>NZ_JBLHDK010000003.1:0-4800000 GCF_047337785.1 Streptomyces lacaronensis | reverse complement strand
AGCTGACCGCCGAGGCGGAGCGGCTGCGTGAGGTGATCTCCCAACTGGCCCCCCAGACCTATGAGTCCCTCGGCGACCGGGCCCAGCTGATCCTGATGGCGGCCGAGGAGGAGGTCGTCTGTCTGCGGGCGGCGGCCGAGGCGACGGCGCAGGAGGAGTGGGAGGCCGCGCAGGCCGTGGCCCGTACGGTGCGGGACGCCGCCCGCGACGAGGCCGAGCTGGTCCGCGAGGCCGCCGAGGTGGCGGCCCGCGCCACCTTGGAGTCGGCCCAGGTGGATGTGGACGAGCTGCGGGCCGTCTCGCGCCAGGACGCCAAGGAGTGGCGGGCCCAGGCGCTGGCGGAGCTGAAGGAGATGCGGCAGCGCACCGCCGGGATCCTGGCCGAGCAGGAGCGGGAGCACGCCGAGCGGTGGGAGGCGGCGGGCCGCGAACTGGCCGAGCGGGACAACGCGATGACGGCCCGGCTGGCCCAGCTCGAGGAGTACGCCCAGGCGGGGCTCGCCGACGCCAAGCGGGAGTACGGGATGGCCGATCAGGCCGCTCGGCTGCGGCAGGAGGACGCGCAGGCGCAGGCGGCGGAGATCATCGCCCAGGCGCGGGCCCGGGAGGAGCGGCTGGCGCGGGAGACGGAGCGGACGCTGCGCGAGCATGTGGAGCGGCGCGAGGAGCTCAAGGCACATCTGGAGCATGTGCGCGGCAGTCTGGCGGCGCTGACCGGTAAGCCGGTGGCGGAGGACGCGGCGGCGGCCCCGCACCACGAGTCCTGAACCCACCGGAGAACCGCCGACCGACCCGCGCACCGGCAGCCGCAGCCGTCTCCGGCCGCCGTTCAGGCTTCCGCTTCCGCGTCCGCCTCCGTACGGACCGGGAAGCGGCGCGGGGCGAGGAAGACCAGGGCCAGCAGGGCCAGCAGCGCGGCCGTGGCCGAGCCCAGATAGACGTGGTCGACGGCGGTGTCCACGGCCCGTCGCAGATAGTCGGCCGCCTGGTCGGTGAGGGCGCCGGGGTGCTCCAGGGCGCGCGAGACCGAGTCCAGGTCGTCGGGCAGCCCCGGCCGGATGGCGTCGGGGGCATCGGTGAGCCGGGAGGCCAGCGTGGTGTTGGCCACGGCGCCGAAGAGCGCCGCCCCGACGCTCTGGCCGACCTGGCGGCAGAAGAGGATCGAGGCGGTGGCGGTGCCGCGTTCGGCCCATCCGACGGACGACTGCACCCCGATGATCAGCGGCAGCTGGAAGAGCCCGAGCGCGCCCCCGAGCAGCAGCATGATCAGCGCGGGCTGCCAGGCGGCGCCCGGGTAGGGGAGGAACGGGAAGGCGGCCAGGACCAGCGTGGCGGCCGTCATCCCGGTGATGGCGCAGCGCCGGAAGCCGACGCGGTTGTAGACGCGGCTGCTGAGCGCGGCCGCGATCGGCCAGCTCAGCGTCATCGTGGACAGCACGAACCCGGCCGGTATCGGTCCGAGCCCCAGCACCGACTGGGCGTAGGTGGGCAGGAAGACGGTCGGGGCGATCATCAGCAGACCGAGCGCGGCGAAGGCGACGTTGACCGCCGAGATGGTGCGGCGGCGCCAGACCCACCCGGGGATGATCGGCTCGGCGGCGCGCCGTTCGATCCATACGGTGGCCGCGGCGCACACCGCGGCGCCGCCGAGCATGGTGAGCGAGGGCGCGGACAGCCAGTCCCAGGCCACTCCGCCCTGGACGAGGGCGGTCAGCAGCAGCCCGCCGCTGAGGAACACGCCGAGCGCCCCGGCCCAGTCGACCCGGGGGCGGCTCTCCCGGTGCCGTCGCGGTTCGTGCAGATGCCGGGTGATCAGGGTGAACGCCAGGGCGCCGACCGGCAGATTGATGAGGAAGATCCACCGCCAGTCGGCGTATCCGGCGAGCACTCCGCCGATCGCGGGGCCCGCCACGGAGGAGAGCGCCCATACCGAGGAGAGCCTGGCCTGGATCTTCGGGCGCTCCTTGAGCGGATAGAGGTCGGCGGCGACGACCTGGATGGTGCCCTGGAGCGCCCCGCCGCCGAGCCCCTGGACGACCCGGAAGGCGATGAGGGAGGCCATGTTCCAGGCCCCGGCGCACAGCAGCGAGCCGATGACGAAGAACACGACGCCCGCGAGCAGGACGGGCTTGCGGCCGAAGGTGTCGGAGAGCTTTCCGTACAGCGGCAGGGAGACGGTGACGGCGAGCAGATAGCCGGAGAAGAGCCAGGAGAAGACGGAGAAGCCGCCGAGGTCGCCGACGATCTGCGGGACGGCGGTGGAGATGATGGTCGAGTCCAGCGCGGCCAGCGACATGCCGAGCATCAGGGCGGCGACGACGGGGCGGCGGTGGCTCGGGGTCGGGGTCTCGGAGTGGAGCTGGGGTGCGGCGGGCCCGGGGTCCGCGTCCATCGGCCGTCGTGCGGTGCCGCCCACGGTGGCGAGCTCCCTCCGCCGGTCCGCGCCGGCACGTGTCCCTGTTGTTCGTACGACGGACTCGCGTGCGCACGATTCTTGTACGACCCACGATTCCATGCCGGGGCAGGCTGGCGGAAGAACGCATCCGGGCTGTCCAGACGGCCTGGTTTGAGCCTGACGTGGCGGGAGGGTGCACCATCGACCCCGAGTCCGGGGTCAGACCCAGGACTCACTCCCCTAGGGGATGCCCACCCTGTACTCCTACTCCCGGTTCGTCCGGGCGGATGAGGAGCCTGTCGTCCCCACTTCATATGGTTGCTACGGGCTGCGCGACTTAAGGGGTGGGGCTAGCCCTACCGCTGAGAGGGAGTCATTCCCCATCGCGGAGGTTCCCGGATCGCGGCAGTCTTATTGCGGCGATCGGGGAACAGAGATCGCCGATCGGACACCGAAGGAGAAAGACCGTGACAACGGCTGTATCGATTCCCAGGACCGGGGGCAGCGGAGGACATACGGCCGTCGCCGCCCGCGCACGTCAGGTCACCAAGGCGTACGGCTCCGGGGAGACCCGGGTGGTCGCGCTGGACCAGGTGGACGTGGACATCGCGCGGGGGCAGTACACCGCGATCATGGGCCCGTCCGGCTCCGGCAAGTCGACCCTGATGCACTGCCTGGCCGGTCTGGACACCGTCAGCTCCGGGCAGATCTTCATCGATGAGACCGAGATCACCAAGCTGAAGGACAAGAAGCTCACCAAGCTGCGCCGGGACCGGATCGGCTTCATCTTCCAGGCGTTCAACCTGCTGCCCACGCTCAGCGCGATCGAGAACATCACGCTGCCGATGGACATCGCGGGCCGCAAGCCCGACCGGGCCTGGATGGACCGGGTGGTGGAGACCGTGGGCCTGGCCGGGCGGCTCAAGCACCGTCCGAACCAGCTCTCCGGCGGTCAGCAGCAGCGCGTCGCCGTGGCGCGTGCCCTCGCCGCCCGCCCCGAGATCATCTTCGGTGACGAGCCGACCGGAAACCTGGACTCGCGGGCCGGTGCCGAGGTGCTGGGCTTCCTCAAGCGGTCGGTGGACGAGCTGGGCCAGACCATCGTGATGGTCACCCATGACCCGGTCGCCGCCTCCTACGCCAACCGGGTGCTGTACCTGGCCGACGGCCGGATCGTCGACGAGATGTACAACCCGACGGCCGATCTGGTCCTGGAGCGCATGAAGCACTTCGACGCGCGAGGACGGGTGTCATGACCGTTCTCAAGACCTCACTGCGCAACTTCGTCGCCCACAAGGGGCGGATGGCGCTGTCGGCGATCGCCGTGCTGCTGTCGGTGGCCTTCGTCTGCGGCACGCTCGTCTTCACCGACACCACCAACGCCACGTTCGACAAGCTCTTCGCGAGCACGGCCTCCGATGTCACGGTCAGCCCCAAGGGCGTCAGCGACAAGGACACCCGGCAGGGCCGGATCCGTACCCTGCCCGGTTCGGAGCTGGCGCGGCTGAAGCAGGTGGACGGCGTCAAGTCGGTGCTCGGCGACGCCACCAGCCAGTCCGTCACCGCCGCCGACCGCAACGACAACAGCATCGGCTCGGACACCGGCGCCCCGACCATCGGCACCAACTGGGACCCGACCGAGAAGCGCTCGGTCGAGATCACCTCCGGCCACGCCCCGCGCGGCCCGACCGAGGTGATGGTCGACTCCGACACCGCCGAGAGCAAGAAGCTGAAGCTGGGCGACGAGGTGCGGATCATCGCCATCCCGGGCGAGTTCCGCGCGAAGATCGTCGGCATTGCCACGTTCCAGGTGACCAACCCCGGCGCCACGCTGATCTACATGGACACCGACACCGCGCAGCGCAAGCTGCTCGGCGCCCCCGGGGTCTACTCCAGCTACTCGCTCACCGCCCAGGCGGGCGTCAGCCACGACCAGCTGAAGAAGAACGTCGTCGCCGACCTCGGCACCGGGGTCAAGGTGCAGACGAAGGCCGAGTCCAGCAAGGAGGCCGAGGACGACATCGGCTCGTTCCTGGACGTGATGAAGTACGCGATGCTCGGCTTCGCCGGGATCGCCGTCCTGGTCGGCATCTTCCTGATCGTCAACACCTTCTCGATGCTGGTCGCCCAGCGCACCCGGGAGATCGGCCTGATGCGGGCCATCGGCTCCAGCCGGAAGCAGATCAACCGGTCGGTGCTGATCGAGGCGCTGCTGCTCGGCGTCGTCGGCTCGATCCTCGGCGTCCTCGGCGGCGTCGGCCTCGCGGTCGGCCTGATGAAGATCATGGGCAGCGCGGGGCTCCACCTGAGCACCGACCAGCTGACGGTGAAGGCCACCACGCCCATCGTGGGCATCGGCATCGGCGTCGTCGTCACCGTCATCGCGGCGTACATCCCCGCCCGCCGGGCCGGGAAGATCTCCCCGATGGCGGCCCTGCGCGACGCGGGCACCCCGGCGGACAGCAAGGCCGGATGGATCCGCGGCGCGATCGGCACCCTGCTCACCGCGGGCGGCGCGGCCTCCCTGGTGGTCGCGGGAAACGCGGACAAGGCGGTCGACGGCTCGATGTTCCTGGGCCTCGGCGTGGTGCTGACCCTCATCGGCTTCATCGTCATCGGCCCGCTGCTGGCCGGTCTGGTGGTCCGGGTACTGGCCACCGTCGTGCTGCGGATCTTCGGCCCGGTCGGCCGGCTGGCCGAGCGCAACGCGCTGCGCAACCCGCGGCGCACCGGTGCCACCGGCGCGGCCCTGATGATCGGTCTGGCGCTGGTCGCCTGTCTGTCGGTGGTGGGCTCCTCGATGGTCGCCTCGGCCACCGATGAGCTGGACAAGTCGGTGGGCGCGGACTTCATCGTCCAGTCCGACACCGGCCAGCCGATCACCAAGGGGATCGCCGACGCGGTACGCCAGGCCAAGGGCCTGAAGCACATCAGCGAGGCCAAGGACATCGAGGGCACCAAGCTCACCCTGCCCGACGGCAAGACGGTCACCAAGGACCTCTCGGCCGCCAGCCCGACGTACGCCGAGGACCTGCGCACCCCGGTCGTCGAGGGCGACCTGGCCGCCGCGTACGGCAAGGACGCCATGTCCGTGCCGGAGGGCTTCGCCAAGGACCACAAGGTGAAGCGGGGCGACACCCTCACCGTCGCGTTCAAGGAGGGCCGCACCGCCAAGCTGACCGTCGCCGCGATCACCTCGGACGACGTCAGCCTCGACAAGGGCGCGATCTACCTCAACATCGCCACCGTCGAGCGTTACGTCCCCGCCAAGCTGATCCCGGCGGACGTCATGATGCTGGCGCAGGCCAAGGACGGCCAGGAGAAGCAGGCGTACGCCTCCCTCAAGTCCCAGCTGCACCACTACCCGTCGGTGAAGGTGCGCGACCAGACCGACTACAAGAAGGAGGTCAAGGACCAGGTCGGTCAGCTGCTCAACCTGGTCTACGGCCTGCTGGCGCTCGCGATCATCGTCGCCGTACTCGGCGTGGTGAACACCCTGGCCCTCTCGGTCGTCGAGCGGACCCGCGAGATCGGCCTGATGCGCGCCATCGGCGTCTCCCGCCGCCAGATGCGCCGCATGATCCGCCTGGAGTCCGTGGTCATCGCCCTCTTCGGCGCCCTGCTGGGCCTCGGGCTCGGCATGGGCTGGGGCACCACGGCGCAGAAGCTGCTGGCACTCGAGGGTCTGAAGACCCTGGAGATCCCGTGGCCGACGATCATCACGGTCTTCATCGGCTCCGCCGTCGTGGGCCTGATCGCGGCCCTGGTCCCGGCCTTCCGGGCGGCGCGGATGAACGTCCTGAACGCGATCGCCACGGAATAACCGGCGGGGGAGCGGCCAACGGGGGAAACGGGCCCGCTGCCCTCCATGGGGGGATGGGCAGCAGGCCGACCGGCCGGCCCGGTGCGCGACGGGGGAGCGCACCGGGCCGGCCGTGTGTCTCGGGGTCGGATTCCGGGCGTCGGATTCCAGGGGTTCCGCTGGTTTGACTTCGAGTGCGCTCCAACTCCTAGCGTGATCGTCACAACCACGAGGGAGGCACCCGATGTCCGAACTGCCCATCCGCCGCCTGGGGGCACTGACCGTCACGGCCCAGGGCCTGGGCTGCATGGGGATGAGCCACGGCTACGGCGACTCCGACGACGCCCAGTCGATAGCCACCCTCCACCGCGCCCTCGACCTCGGCGTCACGCTGCTGGACACCTCCGACTTCTACGGCGCCGGGCACAACGAGGAGCTGCTCGGCCGGGCCCTGGCCGGGCGGCGGGATCAGGCGGTGCTGGCCACCAAGTTCGGGTTCGCCAACCGGCTGGGGGAGCCGACCGCGATCCGGGGGGACGCCGCGTATGTCCGCCAGGCGTGCGACGCCTCGCTGCGGCGGCTCGGCGTCGATCACATCGACCTCTACTACCAGCACCGCGTCGACCCCGACGTCCCCATCGAGGAGACCGTCGGCGCGATGGCCGAGCTGGTGCGGGCGGGCAAGGTGCGCCATCTCGGACTGTCCGAGGCGGGCGCGGAGACCATCCGCCGGGCCCATGCGGTGCACCCCATCGCGGCCCTGCAGAGCGAATGGTCGCTGTGGACGCGGGACCTGGAGCACGAGATCGTCCCGGTCTGCCGTGAGCTCGGCATCGGCCTCGTGCCCTTCTCCCCGCTCGGCCGCGGCTTCCTCACCGGTCGCTACACCTCGACCGACGGCCTGCCGGAGAGCGACGTACGCCGCACCCAGCCCCGGTTCGCCGACGGCAACCTCGAGCAGAACCTGGCCATCGTGGAGAAGCTGGACGAACTGGCCGCCGCGAAGGGCGTCACCGCGGGCCAGCTCGCCCTCGCCTGGGTGCAGCACCGCGGCGACGACGTGGTCCCCATCCCGGGCACCCGGCGCCAGAAGTACCTGGCGGAGAACCTGGCCGCCGCCACCCTCGAGCTGACCCCCGAGGAACTGTCCGCGATCGACGCCGCCGCCCCGGCCGACCAGGTCGCCGGCACCCGCTACGACGAGAAGAGCCTCACCTTCGTCAACCGCTGACCGGGGGACCGATGAGTTTCGGGGCGGTCCGGGGTCTTGGGAGGTGAACGCATCACCCCAAGGGAGATCACCATGACCGAGACCGCCAAAGGCGCCCGTTTCACCGAGGTGGGCCGGGTCGCCGTCACCGTCGCCGATCAGGACCGGGCGCTGGAGTTCTACGTGGGCACGCTCGGCTTCGAGAAGCGTGCCGACATCCCCTTCGGCGACGGTCACCGCTGGATCGAGGTGGCCCCGGCGGGCGCCCCGACCGGGATCGCGCTGGTTCTGCCGCGCGAGGGCGGGCAGGGGCCGGGCTACGACACCGGCATCATCCTCACCTCCGAGGACATCGACGCCGACCACGCGGCGCTGCGCGGGCGCGGTGTCGACACCGACTCGGAGGTCCAGCGCTGGGGCGCCCCGGTGCCGCCGATGTTCAGCTTCCGGGACGCGGACGGCAACGCGGTGATGGTCGTCGAGAACGGCTGACCCTGTCGGTCACCGGCGAAGAGCCGGTCCGCGGACGGGGGGCGGACCGGCTCCTCGGTGTGGTCACGACCCGGCTCTTCGGTGGGGTTACGGCGCGGGGCCGCCGATGTGCGCGGCGCGGACGCGGGACGACGGCGGTCACGGTCAGCCTCCGTGCGCCGTGAGGGCGTAGCCCTCCGGGCCGATGAAGGTGAACGTGCGGCCGAAGGGGCTGTCCTGGGGCGGGCTGAGGATGGGCACCCCGGCGGCGGCGAGCTGGTCGTGCAGCGTCTGGGCGTCCGTGGTGCGGAACCACAGGGCCACTCCGAGGCCGGGACGTGCGGCGTCGTCGAGGTTCACGCCCGGCAGCGGCTCGCGGACGGCGAACGGGATCGGCTCGGTGGCGAACACCACCGCGCCGGGCGGCGAGGCCGGTGCCCGCCGCAGGCCCAGATGGGTTTCGCAGAAGGCGGCCGCCGCCTCGACGTCGCGCACCTGCAAGGCGATGAAGTCGGGGCCGTCGATGGTGGTGGGCATGGGGCCTCCCCGGTTGTTGGCTGAGTCAGTGACTTCGATGTCAGGACTTTGACATGCATGGACTGTACGCACGGCCACCTCCTATGTCAAAATCCTGACATGGAAGACCGGACGCCCGTGCCCCCGCCGCACCCCGCCGACGACGTCACCGAGCATGTGGGCTACCGCCTCAAACGCGCCGCCGCGGCGCTGCGCGGCGCCATGGACAAGGCGCTGCGCGAGCACGGGCTGACGGTGCCGCAGTACGCCTGCCTCGAACTCCTCGACCAGCGGCCCGGCCTGTCCAACGCCGAGCTCGCCCGCTCCGCGTTCGTCACCCGGCAGTCCATGAACGTCGTCCTCCGCGGCCTCCAGGACGCGGACCTGATCTCCCGGCCCGCCACCACCGACCACGGCCGCGCGCTCCCCGCCCACCTCACCGAGCACGGCTGCGAACGCCTCGACGCGGCCCGGTCCGCCGTCTACGCCATCGAACGGACGATGGTCGACGCCCTCCCGCGGCGGCGTCTGGCCGCCCTCCTCGCCGACCTCGACCGCATGGCGGAAGCCCTCGGCGGCTGACCGGCCCCTGCCTCAGTCGCGGGGGAGCAGGGTGCCCAGGGGGCCGAGGTCCAGGTTGAGGTCTTCCGGGGTCAGGCCGTGCTGGTCGCACAGTTCCGTCATGCGCTGGTCGAGCAGCATCAGCGTGGTGCCGATGCGCTCGATCTGGTCGTCGGTGAGGCCGCCCGCGTCGATGCGGCGGATGGCCTGGCGCTCCATCAGCTGGCGGAGGAGTTCGACGACCGTCAGCACCAGGGCCACCAGGTCGCGGCCGACCGAGTCGCGGTCGATGTCCACGCGGGAGGGGGTGGCGGGGATCGGCGCGCTCATAGTGGGCCGCTGTCGGTCCATGGGGCCCGGACCCGTTCGTTGACCGAGGAGAGGAGGGCGTGCAGGGAGAGGCGGACGAGGGGGACCTCGGCGATCGCGATGACCAGGTCGCCGCTGATGACGACGCCGGTGGCGAGCACCCGGTCCAGGAGGTCCACGAGGGGGACGCCGAGCGGGCCCAGCGCCTCGGCGGGGGTGGTTCCCCACTCGGGGGACTCCTTGCGGGCGGTGGCGGCGGGGGTCGTCTCCCACAGCGCTTTCGCCGGGGTGGTGTCCCCGGTGGGCGGGCTGGTCATGGGGTCGCCCCCGGGTCCGTGATCCCGCCGTCGGCGAAGGAGTAGGGCGCCCACGGTCCGGAGAGTTCGATCTGGACGTCCGTCTCGTCGCGGCGCAACGACGCGAGCGCGGCGCGCAGTTCGCGCTCCCGGCCCAGGTCGAGGAGGTAGGCCGCGTTCAGCACATGGGTGCGGTGCTTCCCGGTCACCTCGACGCCGTGCGGGCGCAGTCGGCGCGCGGCCACGGCGAGGCCCCGGACGACGGTGTCCACCCGCTCGGCGGCCCGCAGCGCCAGGGTGTGGCGCTGTTCGCGGCCGCGCTGCCGGGTGCGGACGCGGTCCAGATAGGCGCGGCCGCTCCTGGCCGGACCGGGGCCCTCCGCCGGGGCCGCTTCCGGGGCGGGTGGCGGTCCCGTGGGGGCGTAGACCTTGACGCCCCATTCGACCCGGCCAGCGATCCGGTCCAGGGCGGTCAGGAAGGACGTCTCCCGGTCGCCCAGGGCCTCGCGGACCCGGCCGTCGTCGAGATAGACCGTGGCCAGGGGCAGCGGAACGGCCGGGGCGAGCGCCGAGACCGCCGTGATCACCGCGTGGTGGGCGCGGGCGCAGCGCTCCAGCTCGGCGCCGTCGGACAGCCGCCGCCGCAGCGCCTCCTCGTCGTACCCGGCCGGGGGCACGTCCTGGACCACGGCGGTGAGCGGGCCCGCCGCGACCGTACGGACGGGGGCGCCGGTGCCGAGCCCGGGGAGTTCCGCCAACGGCCCCGCCGGTGCGGTGAGGTCGCCGCCCCGGCAGACCGCGAAGGCGTAGACGAGGGTGGGGGCCTCGGTCATGGGCGCCTCTCCTCCTCGGCCGCGCCGACCGTGCTGAGCTCCTCCGCGCCGATCCGTGACTCCAGGGCGTGAAGCCGCTCGCGCAGTTCCGCGTTCTCCTGCGCGAGGGTGTCCCGCGCGGCGCGCGACGAGAGCGCGGGATCGGTTTCCCACCAGTCGATTCCGGCCTTGCGGGCGGTGTCCACGGAGGAGATGAACAGCCGCAGCCGGATGGTGAGCAGTTCGATGTCCAGCAGGTCGATCTTGATGTCACCGGCGATCACGATGCCCTTGTCCAGGACGCGTTCCAGGATCTCGGCGAGGTCGGAGGGGTGCCGCTCGGTGGTCACGGACGAGGGGTGGGCCAGGTCGCGTTCAGTCATGGCGTCCGCACCCTCGCCCTTCCTCCCCGGCCGCCCGAGCGCTCCAGCAGATCCAGCAGCCGGTCCTCCTCCCGGTCGAACTCCTCCGGGCCGATCGCCCCCGACTCCAGGGCCTCGTTCAGCGCGGCGAGCCGGGCGCGCAGCACCGACGGATGGCACATCTCCTCCTCCGCCATGTCCCGCACGCGCTCCGCGACCCACACCACCCCGCGCACCGGCGCCAGCGGGAAGAGGACGACCTGGCTCAGTACGCCCATCTCAGGCCCGGCCTTCCGTGAAGCTGTAGCAGGGCAGCGGGCCGGTGAGGCGCAGTTCGACCCGGTCGCGGTGGGCGGCCGCGAGGCGTTCCACGGCGCCCTCGAACCCCCGCTGTTCGCGCAGGTCCAGCAGGAACGAGGCGTTGAGTACGCATCCCTCGACCTCCGGGCCGTGCACCGTGGCGTCCGCCACGGCCGAGAGCTCCGCGAGCACCGTGGCGGCGGCCGCCACTGCCCGGCGCTTCAGCCCGCGTGCCACGGCCTCGCCGAGCCGCACGTCGGCCTCGTACCCCGGGGCCCGGCGCGCGGCGGTGCGCAACCGGCCCACCTCGGGGTCCTCCCGTACCAGCGCGCCCAGGTCGGCCTCGGTGGGCAGCGCCTTGAGGTTCATCTCGATCCGCCCGTCGACGCGTTCGAGCGCGGCCAGGCAGTCGTTCTGTGTGCACAGCAGCTGCCGCCGCACCGACTCCTCGTCGGGGGCGACCATCCCGAAGCGCATCGGCAGCACCGGCCCGTCCCGCCCCAGCGTCAGGGCGAGGTCCTGGTGGGCGAGGAGGTCGCGGCGCTTGGCGCGGAGCCGGGCGGGAGCGTCGCTGATCACCGCGGCCAGCGCTCCGGCCCGGACGGTACGGACCGGGGCGGGCCGCTCGCCCACTCCGGTGCGGCCGGGCGGCACCGTATGGGAGGCGCGGACGACGCCGTAGACGTACACGCTCTGCGGTGCGGGCGCGGGCGCGGTCATGGATCAGCCCTCCTCCGAAGAAGCGGAACGGCGGCGGGTCGGGGCGGTGCGCCGCCGGGGGCGGCTCTCCCGCTCCTCCCGCTCCCCTTCTTCCTCCTCATCGGCCCCGACGGCCCGCTTGACCTTCTCGCCCACGCCCGCCACCGCCTTCTTGGCCTTCTTCCTGCCGAGGCCAGTGGCCATCCGCCCGGCCGGACTCCCGCCGCCGCTCGCGACCCCGCCCAGCAGCTCGGGAACGGTCGTGCTGCTGCGGTCGAATTCGAGGTCCACGCGGTTGCAGGCCTCCGCGAAGCGGAGGTACGTGTCCACGCTGGCGACCACGATCCGGGCGTCGATCTTCAGGATCTCGATGCCGACGAGGGAGACCCGGATGAAGACGTCGATCACCATGCCCCGGTCGAGGATGAGTTCCAGGCAGTCGTAGAGGGTGCCGGTCCGCTGGACGCAGACGACTTCTTCCGTATAAGTGCCAGTGGGCATCTCGGAGCGTCCTTTCGGCTGTCGTCTCAGCAGTCGTCGGCCGCACCGCGCCGGTAGCGACGGACCCTCCGGTATTCCTGGAGCTCGCCCCGCTCGTCGACGCGCACCTCGTACGTGGCCAGCAGGCTGGTGGTGTCGGGGATCCGGGCGACCTCGAGAACGTCCACGCTGACGAGCCAGCCGTCCTCGTGGCGGGCCACGCCGCTGACGCCCTCGGGCTCATGGACGAGCAGCGAGGCGAGCTGTTCGCACGCGTGCCGGGCGGCCTCGGCCGGCTTGGGGGCCCGGGGCCGGGTACTCGTCTTGGTGGGCGACGGGCGCGGGTCTCGCTCTGCCATGTGCATCAGTGTGATCACAGGGCGTGTCCGGCCGCCTGTCGTGATGGGCCGGACGCGGGACCGCCGGACGATCGACGGCGACTCAGGGCAGCTGCGGCGGACGGCGGCTCAGGGCACTCGCGGCGGAGCGCTCAGGCGCCCTTTCCCGCCTCGTCCCGCTCCTGCGGGCTCAGCGAGGACCACAGCCGTTCGCTCGCGCAGTGCATGTGTTCCGCCATGGCCCGCTCGGCGGCCTCCGGGTCGTGGTCGCGGATGGCCTGGAGGATCGCGGCGTGTTCCTTGAGCGTGCCGGCCACCGTGCCCTCGATGTCTCCCGCGCGCTCCATCCAGACCTGGAGGAGCGAACGGATGCTGTGCAGGATGTCGCTGAGCACGGAGTTGCGGGCGATGGTCGCCGTCTCCAGGTGGAAGGCGATGTCGGCGTCGATGAACGCCGTGACATCGCTGCCCGCCTCGCGCATGTGCTCCAGATGGGCCTCGAGGCGGTCCACGTCCGCGGGTTCGGCGCGCTCGGCGGCGAGGCGGGCGGACATGCCCTCCATGAAGGTGCGCACCTCGACCAGGTCATGGGTGCGGCGCTGGCCCAGCATCAGGCCCCAGTTGATGGCGCGGGGCAGGAACTCCGAGGTGCCGGCCCGGACGTAGGACCCGGAGCCGGGACGGATCTCGATGATGCCGAGGACGTCGAGGGCGGACAGCGCGCCACGGACGCTGGACCGGGCCACGTTCAGCGCCTCGGCGAGCTGACGCTCCGCGGGGAGCCGGGTGCCGGGCCGCAGATGGCCTTCGGAGAGGTGGTCGAGCAGCCGTTTGGCCACCTCGCTCACCGACGACTCCCGGACGACGGGACGCAGCAAGGCGGTGAAGTTCGGCTGGTCGGACTCAGCGCTCACGTGGCGTTCCCCTTAGCGGTCTGGCTGGACCCACCAGTACATCACCAGTTGCCGGAGCGGACGTCTCCGGCTCCTGGCTATGTGTCCGGCGGGGTTCTGTCAAGAGGCTATTGGCCTGCGGTAAAAGCGATGCTCATCACTTTGGTTAATTGGTGACCAATTTTCGATGAGTGGCTAGCGTGAGGCTCACTCCACCGGACAACGCCGTCCCGCCCAGTGAGGAGCCGCTATGGGCACCCCTGTCGTCACCCCGGTCACGACGGACGTCGAGAGATCGGCGATCAGGAAGATCGCGATCCGACTCGTCCCGTTCGTCGCCCTGATGTTCTTCGTGAACTTCCTCGACCGGACCGCGGTCTCCTTCGCCGAGCCCAACGGCATGGGCGAGGACCTGGGCCTCAGCGCCGCTCAGTTCGGGCTCGCCTCGGGCGTCTTCTTCATCGGCTACATCCTGCTGGAAGTGCCCAGCAACATGGCGCTGCACCGGTTCGGTGCCCGCCGCTGGCTGGCTCGGATCATGGTCACCTGGGGAATCGTTTCTCTGCTCTTCACCTGGGTGAACTCCACCGAGCAGCTGTACGCCCTGCGCTTTCTGCTGGGGGTCGCCGAGGCCGGGTTCTTCCCCGGCGCGATCCTCTTCCTCAGCCAGTGGGTGCCGGCCCGCCACCGCACCCGGATCCTCGCGCTGTTCTACCTGGCCCAGCCGCTCACCACGGTGATCGGGGCGCCGCTGGCCGGGCTGCTGATCAACCAGCACGGCTCGTTCCTGGGCCTCGACGGCTGGCGCTTCATGTTCCTGGGCGTCTCGGTGCCCGCGATCCTGCTCGGCGTCATCGCCTGGTTCTACCTGATCGACCGCCCGGCCGACGCCAAGTGGCTCACCGGTGAGGAGAAGGACTGGCTGACCGGCGCGCTGGCGCGGGAGAACTCCGAGAAGACCGCCGGCCACGGCGAGCGTGCGCCGCTGAGGGCGGCGTTCGGCAGCGGCCGGGTGTGGGTCCTCTCCGTCATCTACTTCGGCTTCATCTACGGCCTGTACGCCCTGGCGTTCTTCCTGCCCACCATCATCAGCGGCTTCGAGGACCAGTTCGGGACCCACTTCAGCGTGATGGACAAGGGGCTGATCACCGCCATCCCCTATCTGCCCGCCGCGATCGTCCTCTTCTTCTGGTCCCGGCACGCCACCCGGCACGGGGTGCGCGCGTGGCATGTGGCCGGGCCCGCGGTGGTCGGCGGTGTGAGCATTCCGCTGGCCCTGTCCATGGGCTCGCCGACCGCGACCGTCGCCGTGATCACCATCACCGCCTGCTCGATCTTCGCGGCGCTGCCCGCCTTCTGGTCGCTGCCCTCCCGGTTCCTCACCGGAGGCGCCGCGGCCGCCGGTATCGCCCTGATCAACACGGCCGGGAACGTCGCGGGCTTCGCCGCGAGCTACATCACCGGCTGGCTGCGGGACCTCAGTGGCTCCTACTACGCGCCGCTCTTCCTCGTCGGCGGCTTCATGGTGCTGTCCGCCGTGCTGATGGTCCTGCTCGCCGCCCGCCGCGGACCCACGGCCCCCGCCCCCGAACAGGAGCTGATCACCGCCGGGCACTGACCCCGCTCGCCGTCCACCCCCAGCGCACCGATCACCCCTCCGCGGCCCCGGGAGACCGCCAGCCATGACACGACTCTTCAACAACCCAGCCGCCTTCGCGGACGAGGCCCTGGAGGGCTTCGTCGCCGCCCACCGGCGCCTGGTCCGGCGCGTCCCCGGCGGCGTCGTCCGGGCCACCGCCCCCGCCCCCGGCCAGGTGGCCGTGGTCGTCGGCGGTGGTTCGGGCCACTACCCGGCCTTCTCCGGTCTGGTGGGGCAGGGCCTGGCGCACGGCGCCGCGGTCGGCAATGTCTTCGCCTCGCCCTCGGCCCAGCAGGTGCGCCAGGTGGCCAGGGCGGCTCAGACCGGTGGCGGGGTGCTGATGGCGTTCGGCAACTACGCGGGCGATGTGCTGCACTTCGGCCAGGCCGCGGAGCGCCTCACCGCCGAGGGCATCCCCTGCGCGACGCTCGCCGTGACCGACGACGTCTCCAGCGCCGCCGCCGGGGAGTCGGAGAAGCGGCGCGGGGTCGCGGGCGACCTCGCGGTGTTCAAGACCGCCGCCGCGGCCGCCGAGGCGGGGCTGCCCCTGGTGGAGGTGGTCCGCCTCGCGAAGCTGGCCAACGCACGGACCCGCTCGTTCGGCATCGCCTTCTCCGGCTGCACCCTGCCCGGCGCGGACGACCCGCTGTTCACCGTCCCGGCTGGCCGGATGGCGGTGGGCCTGGGCATCCACGGGGAGCCTGGGCTCGCCGAGCGCCCCGTGCCCAGCGCCGACGAGGCCGCCGAACTGCTGGTCTCCACCCTGCTCGGCGAGCTGCCGGAGGGCGTCGGGAGCCCGCGCGGACAGCGGGCGGGCGTGATCCTCAACGGCCTGGGCTCGGTCAAGTATGAGGAGCTGTTCGTCGTCTACCGCCGGGTGGCCAGGCTGCTCGCCGAGGCGGGCGTCGAAACCGTCGACCCCGAGGTGGGCGAGCTGGTCACCAGCTTCGACATGGCGGGCGTCTCGCTCACCCTCTTCTGGCTGACCGATGAGCTGGAGCCGTTGTGGACGGCCCCGGCCGACGCCCCCGCCTACCGCAAGGGAACGGTCGCGGCACCCGCCCCGTCCGCGACCGCGAGCGCGGACACGGAGCTCGCCGAGGACGCCGCCGTCCCTGAGGACGCCGCCGTCCCCGAGGACTTCGCCGTCCCCGTGTCGAGCGAACCTTCCCGTGCCGCGGCCCGCACCGCGCTGGCGGCGCTCGGCGCCATCGAGACGACCATCCGGGCTCACGCCGACGAACTCGGCCGCATCGACGCGGTCGCCGGCGATGGCGACCACGGCATCGGCATGCGGCGCGGCTCCGAGGCCGCGCACGCGGCCGGACGGCGGGCCCTGGAGCGGGGCGCGGGCGTCGGCACCCTGCTGCACCATGCCGCCGACGCCTGGGCCGACCGGGCCGGCGGCACCTCCGGGGCGCTGTGGGGGGTCATCCTGCGGGCGCTCGGTACGGCCCTCGGCGACACCGAACCGCCCGGCGCGCACCCCGTCAGCGTCGGCGTGGACGCCGCCGCGGACGGGGTGATGCGGCTCGGCAAGGCGGAGACCGGCGACAAGACGATGGTCGACGCCCTGGTCCCGTTCGCCGACGCGCTGAGCGACGCGGTCGGCGGGGGAGCGCCGCTGGCCGCCGCCTGGGACACGGCGGCCACCGCCGCCGACGCCGCCGCCACGGCCACCGCCGAACTCCTGCCCCGGCTGGGTCGCGCCCGGCCGCACGCGGAGAAGTCCCTGGGCACCCCCGACGCCGGTGCGGTGTCCCTCGCCCTGATCGTCCGTGCCGTGCACGGCGCGCTCGCCGGGAACAGCGCCGTCGACACCACCCCGGACACCACCTCCGAAGCCACCGCCGACACCACCGCCGACACCACCGCCGACACCACCGCCAGGAAAGGCTGAGATGAACGACAAGCTCCGCATCGTCGTCGGATCCGATGACGCCGGATACGACTACAAGGAGGTTCTGCGGAAGGACCTGGAGGCCAGCCAGCTCGTCGCGGCCGTGACGGACGTGGGCGTGGACGCCGACGGGCACACCGCCTACCCGAAGGTCGCGATCGCCGCCGCCGAACTCGTGGCCGCGGGCGAGGCCGACCGGGCGCTGCTGGTGTGCGGCACCGGACTCGGGGTCGCCATCGCCGCCAACAAGGTCAAGGGCATCAGGGCCGTCACCGCCCATGACAGCTTCTCCGTCGAACGCGCCATCCTCAGCAACAATGCCCAGGTACTCACCTTCGGCCAGCGCGTCGTGGGTCTCGAACTCGCCCGCCGCCTCGCCCAGGAGTGGCTCACCTACCGCTTCGACACCTCCTCGGCCTCGGCCGCCAAGGTCGAGTTGATGTGCGCCTACGAAGAGGGCATGGCCTACGAAGAGGGCACGGCCGCCTGATGTCCTCCCCTCACGTCCCGCCCGTCACCATCGGCGTCAGCCTGAAGATGTACTTCGGGCACCACCAGACGCTCAACTGGTGCCGTCGCGTCGCGGCGATCGCCGAGCGGCACCCGGCCGTCACCGGCGGCCTCGTGGAGACGTTCGTCCTGCCCTCCTTCCCGACGCTGGTCCCGGCCGCCGGACTGCTCGCCGGGACCGGGGTCCGGGTCGGCGCACAGGATCTGAGCGCCGAGGAGCCCGGCGCGTTCACCGGCGAGGTGAGCGGCGCCCAGCTCAAGGAGATCGGCTGTGCCTACGCCGAGGTGGGCCACGCCGAGCGGCGCCGCCTCTTCCACGAGGACGAGACGGTCGTCGCGGCCAAGACCGCCGCCGCGCTGCGCCACGGCCTCACCCCCGTGCTGTGCGTCGGTGAGCCGGAGCGCACCGACGCCGGGCGGGCGGCCGAGCGCTGCGCCGCCGAGGTCGAGTCCGCGCTCGCCGTGGCCGGACGGGCCGGGGTGCTCGGCCCGGTGATCGTGGCCTACGAACCGCAGTGGGCCATCGGCGCCCCCGAGCCCGCCTCGCCCGAGCACATCCGCACCGTGTGCACCGCCCTGAGCACCCGGCTGGCGGAGCGGACGGAGCTCGCGGGCGGCCGGGTCGTCTACGGGGGCAGCGCCGGACCCGGGCTGCTCACCCGGCTCGGCTCCGAGGTCGGCGGGCTCTTCCTGGGCCGCTTCGCCCATGACCCGGGCGCGTTCGAGGCCATCCTGGACGAGGCGGCGGCCCTGCACGGGACGACCGTGGCGGGGGTGGTGTGAGATGGCCATCGGACTGAGCAGCTACGCCTTCTTCTGGCAGATCTCCTCGAAGGCACCCCGGCCGCTGACGGTGGCGGACATGCTCCGGCGCACCCGTGACCTGGGCGTCGGCGTCTTCCAGATCTGCGACTACCCGTTGATCGAGACCTACTCCGACGCCGAGTTGGCGGACCTGCGCGCCCTCGCGGGGGAACTCGGCATCCGGCTGGAGCTGGGCACCCGCGGCGTCCGCCCCGGGCATCTGCTGAGGTATCTGGAGCTCGCGGAGAAGCTGGGCGCGACCTTCGTCCGCTCCATGCTGAACACCCATGACCACCGGCCGACCGTCCCCGAGGCGGTCGAGCTGCTGCGCGAGGCGGTGCCCGGCTACGCCGCGCGGGGGGTCACCCTCGGCCTGGAGACGTATGAGCAGGTCTCGACGGACGACCTGCTGGCCGTGGTCACCGCCGTCGACAGCCCGCACCTCGGCGTCTGCCTGGACCCGGGCAACAGCGTGGCCCGCCTGGAGCGGCCGGCCGATGTGATCGACCGCACCGCCCCGTACGTGGTCAACATCCACGTCAAGGACTTCGCCTTCACCCGCCGGGACGGCTGGGTCGGCTTCACCCTCGCAGGCTGCCCGCTCGGCGAGGGGCTGCTCGACTACGACCGCATGATCGCCGCGGTCGGCCCGGAGGCGAGGGGCGTCAACCAGATCGTGGAGCACTGGCTCCCGTGGCAGGGCGGCTTCGAGGAGACCGCCCGGCTCGAAGACCAGTGGACCCAAGCCAGTGTCCGCACCTTGAACACCCTGATGAGGAGCACCTGATGGCCACCCCCGCCACCGAGCCCACGACCGTCGCCGTCATCGGCGCCGCCGGGAAGATGGGCCTGCGCGTCTCGGCGAACCTGGAGAAGAGCGACTTCCGCGTTCTGTTCAGCGAGAACTCCCCCAAGGGCCAGGAGGCCCTGGCCGAGCTGGGCCGCGAGGTCATCGACGCGGACAAGGCGGCGGCCGAGGCGGACGTGGTCATCCTCGCCGTCCCCGACCGCGTACTCGGCGCGGTGTCCGAGGCACTGGTGCCGGTGATGAGGCCCGGCTCGGTCGTCCTCACCCTGGACCCGGCCGCCGCGTACGCGGGCCTGCTCGCCCGGCGCGACGACGTCGCCAACGCCTGTGCGCACCCCTGCCACCCGTCGGTCTTCCTGGAGCGCACCACCAAGGAGGAGTGGGCCGACACCTTCGGCGGGATCGCCGCCCCGCAGGAGGTCGTCGCGGCCTTCGAGTCCGAGGACGCGGCGGCGCGCGAGCTGACCGAGACCGTGATCCGCACGATGTACGCCCCGGTCGTGGACGTCCACTGGGTGACCGTCAAGCAACTGGCCGTCCTGGAGCCCACGCTCGTCGAGACCATCGCCTGCATGGTCGGCGCGCTGCTGACCGAGGCCCTGCACGAGACCGTCCACACCGTGGGCGTCCCGGAGCCGGCCGCCCGCGCGATGCTGCTGGGCCACACCCAGGTCGCCCTCGCCAACACCCTCAAGGGCGACAACCCGTTCTCCGACGCCTGCCTGATCGCGATGGACTACGGACGGGAGTCGATCGTGCGGGACGACTGGAAGAAGGTCTTCCAGGACGATGAGCTCGACAAGGTCATCACGCGGATGCTCAAGATCAAGGAAATCCGCCGCGCGGCGTGACGCTGCGCTGTGCGCTGTGCGGTACGCGGTTACGCCCCCTGTCCCGGTGCGCCCACGGGGGAGCGCACCGGGACAGGGCTTCGGCTCAGCCCGTGCTGAGGCGGTCGAGGTCGCCTGCCTTGACGGCGCGTATGAAGACCCCGAACGTGGCGGGGGTAGTGGCGAGGATGGTGTCGGGCACGTCGCTCTCGCGCAGCCGTACGGTGTGGTTGTCCCCGGTGGCGACGTAGACGCAGTTCCCCGCGTTCGGGCTGTACGACGACTTTCGCCAGTTGTCTGTGGGCACGCGTGCTCCTTCGTCAGATTTCCTGCGCGATGCGGCGAATCCTGTCGCGTGACTCGGCGGGGTTGAGGGCGCAGGCTTCCATCCGGTCCAGTACGTTGCGATACCGGGCCAGTTGCGGCTGGGCGTCCAGGAACTCGGAGCCGTGGTCCGAGTCGAGCTGGACGGTGTCGAGTCGCGGGACTTCTCCGCCGAGGTAAATGATGCCCTGCCCGGACATGGGGAAGATTCCCGCGCCGAACGGGACCACCTTCACGGTGATGTTCTCCCGCTCGCTCATCTTGATCAGGTACTCAAGCTGAGCGCGAGCCACCGCCGACCCGCCGAAGCCCATGCGCAGAGCCGCCTCATGGACGATCGCCGTCAGCGGGGTGGGCCGCTCCCCGTAGAGCACCGCCTGCCGTTTGACGCGGAACGAAACGTGGTGCTCCACCTCGTACAAGGCCAGCGCGGGCAGCGCGTCACTGATAAGCGCCCGAGCGTGTTCCGTGGTCTGTAGCACCCCGGGCATGTGGAACACGGACACGATCCGCATGTACGCGGCGTGGTACTCGAGTTCGGCCAGGTCGAGCATGCTCGCAGGAAGGATCTCGCGGTACTCCTCCCACCACCCTCGGGTCCGCCCACCGGTCATGCCCGTAAGCGCCTCGATCAGTTGCTCGTCGGCGCACTCGTAAAGACGGGCCAGGGCGCGCACCCGATCGGCGCTTACCGCATAGCCGCCTGCCTCGATGTTGCTGATGCGCGACTGGGTGGCTCCGAACAGCTCACCGGCCTGGGTCGCTGACAGTTCCACGCCCTCGCGGAGGCGGCGCAATTCGGTGCCGAGGCGTCGCTGCCGCACGGTGGGCGGGAGTTTGAGCCGGGCCATTGTTCGTCTCTCCTTGCTTGGGCATGCCCCGGTTATCACCCGATCGAGGGGTGTTGGGCTGGGAAGAACCCATACGTTGGACTGTAGTCCAACGCGGGCCGTACGGTGTAACTCGCCTGCTCGGTCGGGGCATTGCGTCGCAGACTCCGCGCCGACCTGCTCAACTCCTCCTCCTGACGGGAGACTTCCATGGCCACCGTAGCCGCCCAAGGCCCCAGCTCAGCGCCGTTCGATTTCGACAAGGAGGTGTGCGCACTCGTACGCGACACCGCGCCGCGCCTGTTCGCCGTGGTGCAGGAATACGACCTGGAGACCGAGTACGCGGACGCGCATGTCGCCGCCTGGGGCATGGCGTACGACGACGGCAGCGCACACGTGATCGGGGTGGGCGGCATCGTGACGATGTCCCTCCAGTCGCCGGAGCGGGCGGTGCGGCATTACGGCCGCCGCGAGGGGATCTCCGCCCGGCTGGTGTGGCTCGACCCGGGGGCCGGTGCCACCTTCGCGCGGGCCGAGGCCGCGTAAAACAGACGAACGGCTCTGGGCCGCTCCAAGGGCGCAACCGACCCATCCGGCACCCTCGCTTGCCGTACGGTGAGCGAGGCACTTTAGGAGGGCAGAGGCGAATGACCACGCAGCCGGTTCACGACGGTGGGGCGCTGATCCCCAGACCCGAGAAGACCTTCCCCGCGCTGCGTGCCGCGCTGGCGCAGGTCGCACCCTCCCGCTTGGCGGAGATGACGTCGGAGCGGGACACGGTCTTCACGATGGCCACCCAGTCCAACAGCTTCGGGCCGATCGCCATGTTCCAGCTGAAGTGGCCCACGGTGATCGAGAGCGAGCGGTTTCCCGACGTGGCGCGGCGCCTGCACGCCGCCGAGCACGCCGCTCAGACGCTCGAGAAAGAGGATCCGAAGTGGCAGGCGGCCATGGATGAGATCCGGGAGATCATGCAGACCGCACGCGCGCAGGTCGATGTTCCAGTATCTGACGGTCGTGCGGCGGGAACGCCTGTACATCGTCCAGGTGACTCCCTGGCCTCTGTGATCCTGGCGCCGCCACGCGAAGGGCGCGGGTCGACCCCCGGTAACTGATCCCGCACCGGGGGTGCGCGGTAGGCGGAGGGGCGGACCGCGTCCGGCGCGGGCTGTCGGCGGGTGGCCGTACTCTGGAAGACCCCCGGCCCGTGACACGTGTCGGGTCATTCGCGTTGTCCGTCTCCGGGATGGAATAGCCCTTTATGAGCCTCACCGGTCTGCTCGACGCCGTCGTAAGGGACCCCGCGCTCGCCGAGGCGGTGCGCGGCGCCGCCGACGGTCATCGCCCCCACGTCGATCTGGTCGGCCCGCCTGCCGCCCGTCCGTTCGCCATCGCCGCGCTGGCGCGCTCCGCGGGCCGTCCCGTGCTCGCCATGACGGCCACCGGCCGGGAGGCGGAGGATCTGGCGGCGGCGCTGCGCTCGCTGCTGCCGCCGGACGGGGTGGTGGAGTACCCGTCCTGGGAGACGCTGCCGCATGAGCGGCTCTCCCCGCGCTCGGACACGGTCGGGCGGCGCCTCGCGGTGCTGCGCAGGCTGGCCCATCCGAGCCCGGACGACCCGGCGGCCGGTCCGGTCTCGGTCGTGGTCGCGCCCGTACGGTCCGTGCTCCAGCCGCAGGTCAAGGGGCTCGGGGACCTGGATCCTGTGAGCCTGCGGGCCGGGCAGACCGCCGATCTGGAGGAGATCGTGGACGGGCTGGTGGCCGCCGCGTACTCCCGGGTCGAACTGGTCGAGAAGCGCGGCGAGTTCGCCGTGCGCGGCGGCATCCTGGACGTCTTCCCGCCGACCGAGGAGCATCCGCTCCGGATCGAGTTCTGGGGCGACGACATCGAGGAGATCCGCTACTTCAAGGTGGCCGATCAGCGGTCCCTGGAGGTCGCCGAGCACGGGCTGTGGGCCCCGCCCTGCCGTGAGCTGCTGCTGACCGACGACGTAAGGGAGCGGGCCGCGGCCCTCGCCGAGGCCCATCCCGAGCTGGGCGAACTGCTCGGCAAGATCGCCGAGGGGATCGCGGTCGAGGGCATGGAGTCCCTGGCCCCGGTCCTGGTGGACGACATGGAGCTGCTGCTGGACGTCCTCCCGGCGGGCAGCATGACGGTCGTCTGCGAGCCGGAGCGGGTGCGCACCCGGGCGGCGGACCTGGTGGCCACCAGCCAGGAGTTCCTCCAGGCGTCCTGGGCGGCCACCGCCGGGGGAGGAGAGGCCCCGATCGACGTCGGCGCGGCCTCCCTGTGGAGCATCGCGGACGTCCGTGACCACGCCCGTGAGCTGGGCATGATGTGGTGGTCGGTGAGCCCCTTCGCGGCCGACGAGGAACTCGACGCCCATACGGTCAAGCTCGGCATGCACGCCACCGAGAGCTACCGCGGCGACACCGCCCGGGCGCTGGCCGACACCAAGGGCTGGCTGGCCGACGGCTGGCGCACGGTCTATGTGACCGAGGGCCACGGCCCCGCCTCCCGCACCGTCGAGGTGCTCGGCGGCGAGGGGATCGCGGCCCGGCTGGACGGCGACCTCACCGAGATCACGCCGTCCGTGGTGCATGTGGCCTGCGGCTCGATCGACTACGGCTTCATCGACCCGGCCCTGAAGCTGGCCGTGCTGACCGAGACGGATCTGTCCGGGCAGAAGGCCGCGGGCAAGGACGGGGCGCGGATGCCCGCGCGCCGCCGTAAGACGATCGATCCACTCACTCTCGAGGCGGGCGACTTCATCGTCCACGAGCAGCACGGCGTGGGCCGCTACATCGAGATGGTGCAGCGCACCGTCCAGGGCGCCACCCGCGAGTATCTGGTGGTGGAGTACGCCCCGGCCAAGCGCGGCCAGCCCGGCGACCGGCTCTTCGTCCCCACCGACCAGCTGGAGCAGGTCACCAAGTACGTGGGCGGCGAGGCGCCGACCCTGCACCGGCTCGGCGGCGCCGACTGGACCAAGACCAAGG
This sequence comes from Streptomyces lacaronensis, assembly GCF_047337785.1. Lineage (NCBI taxonomy): Bacteria > Bacillati > Actinomycetota > Actinomycetes > Kitasatosporales > Streptomycetaceae > Streptomyces > Streptomyces lacaronensis. The sequence continues at coordinate 4,775,909 of NZ_JBLHDK010000003.1, read as the reverse complement.
CGCGCGCCAAGAAGGCCGTCAAGGAGATCGCCGCCGACCTGATCAAGCTCTACTCGGCCCGGATGGCGGCGCCCGGCCATGCCTTCGGCGCGGACACCCCCTGGCAGCGCGAGCTGGAGGACGCGTTCCCGTACGTGGAGACCCCCGACCAGCTCACCACCATCGCCGAGGTCAAGGAGGACATGGAGAAGTCGGTTCCGATGGACCGGCTGATCTGCGGCGACGTCGGCTACGGCAAGACCGAGATCGCGGTCCGTGCCGCCTTCAAGGCGGTCCAGGACGGCAAGCAGGTGGCGGTGCTCGTGCCCACGACCCTGCTGGTGCAGCAGCACTTCGGCACCTTCGGCGAGCGGTACGGCCAGTTCCCCGTCAACGTCAGGGCGCTCTCCCGCTTCCAGACCGACACCGAGGCCAAGGCGGTGCTGGAGGGGCTGCGGGACGGCTCGGTCGACATCGTCATCGGCACCCACCGGCTCTTCTCCTCCGAAACCAAGTTCAAGGATCTGGGCCTGGTCATCGTGGACGAGGAGCAGCGCTTCGGCGTCGAGCACAAGGAGCAGCTGAAGAAGCTCCGCGCCAATGTGGACGTGCTGACCATGTCCGCCACGCCCATCCCGCGCACCCTGGAGATGGCGGTCACCGGCATCCGCGAGATGTCCACGATCACCACCCCGCCGGAGGAGCGCCATCCGGTGCTGACCTTCGTCGGTCCGTACGAGCAGAAGCAGATCGGCGCCGCGATCCGGCGTGAGCTGCTCCGCGAGGGCCAGGTCTTCTACATCCACAACCGGGTGGAGTCCATCGACCGGGCCGCCGCCCGGCTGCGCGAGATCGTCCCCGAGGCGCGGATCGCCACCGCCCACGGGCAGATGTCGGAGAGCGCGCTGGAGCAGGTCGTGGTCGACTTCTGGGAGAAGAAGTTCGACGTCCTGGTCTCCACGACCATCGTCGAGTCCGGGATCGACATCTCCAACGCCAACACCCTGATCGTCGAGCGCGGCGACAACTTCGGCCTCTCCCAGCTCCACCAGCTGCGCGGCCGGGTCGGGCGAGGGCGCGAGCGCGGTTACGCGTACTTCCTCTACCCGCCCGAGAAGCCGCTCACGGAGACCGCCCATGAGCGGCTGGCCACGATCGCGCAGCACACCGAGATGGGCGCGGGCATGTATGTGGCGATGAAGGACCTGGAGATCCGCGGCGCGGGCAATCTGCTCGGCGGCGAGCAGTCCGGCCATATCGCGGGCGTCGGCTTCGACCTCTACGTCCGGATGGTCGGCGAGGCAGTCGCCGACTACCGCGCCTCGATCGAGGCGGGCGAGGGCGAGCCCGTGGAGGCGCCGCTGGAGGTCAAGATCGAGCTTCCGGTCGACGCGCACGTCCCGCACGACTACGCCCCCGGCGAGCGGCTGCGCCTCCAGGCGTACCGGGCGATCGCCTCCGCCAACAGCGAGGACGACATCCGCGCCGTCCGCGAGGAGCTCACCGACCGCTACGGCAAGCTCCCCGAGCCGGTGGAGAACCTCCTCCTGGTCGCCGGTCTGCGCCTGCTGGCCCGCGCCTGCGGCGTCACCGACATCACCCTCCAGGGCTCCAACATCCGCTTCTCCCCGGTGGAGCTCCGCGAATCCCAGGAGCTGCGCCTCAAGCGCCTCCACCAGCGCTCGATCATCAAGCCCGCCACCAAGCAGGTCCTGGTGCCCCGCCCTGCCACCGCCCGCATCGGCGGAAAGCCGGTGGTGGGGCGGGAGCTGCTGGCGTGGACCGGGGAGTTCCTGACGTCGATCCTGGGGTCGTGAGGGCGAGCCTGGGGGCGTGACCTGGCGGCCGTACCGGGCGGTTGTCCTGAGCCTGCTTGCCTGCGGGGCCGCCGTGCATGGAAAAGGTGGGGAGTCGGGCCGGTGACGCCCGGCTGAGTCGCTGCACCATGGGCGCGCTGCGCGATCGAGGTTCTCGGCTGATCGCTCAGGCAAGGGGGACAGGGGCGGGCCGCGCGCGACACCCCCGTCGTCGCGCGGCGGCCGGCCCCGGCTCATGAGCCCGGCGGGTTGGCCGGGTGCGGTGCCGTGCGGGTGGGGGAGTGCGCGCTCAGCCCTCGGCGAGAGGCGGGGCCCGGCGCGGCCCGTCGTGGCTTGTCCAGGACAGTACGCGCCCGCGGCACCCGCGGCGAGGAACGATGTGCACAGTGAGCCCGCCGGGCGGTTCCCCTTCGAACGGTGAGTGTTCTGGTGAACGGTGAGTACGGCGGCTAACGGTGAGCGCGCCCGCGTCGCCGCCCCCGGCCGCCAGGGATCGTCTCAGAGCGAGCCGAGGGCCCGCATCGCGAGCCATAGTTCGTACTTCGCGCTCGGCGCGGTCAGCAGGGAGCGGCCCAGGACGTCCTCCGCCCTGGTCAGGCGCTTGCGGGCGCCCGGGAGGGAGATGCCGAGGGCGGTGGCCGCGGCGGGGAGGCGGGCGTCGGCGCGCAGCCAGGTGCGTATGGTCTCCAGCCCGGCCGTCGGGCCGGCCTGCTCCAGGGGGCGCAGCTGGGCCCGGGCCCAGGTCCCGGCGGCGGGGGTGCCCAGCACCGCGTCCAGCGTGGCGGTGTGCCCCGGCGGGGCCTGGGCGCGGGCCGCCGAGGCCTGGGGCGCGGTGTGCAGCCGCAGCGCGAGCCACGCGGCCGACTGCGCGGCCAGGCTGCGGCTGACCTCCACGCCCAGCAGCTCGTCCAGGTGGCGCATCCGCGCCGCGAGCGTATTGCGGTGGATCTTCAGATGGCGGCTGGCCGCCCCGCCGAAGCTGAGCCACGACCCGAGCGTGCCCAGCAGCTCCTGCGGTCCCGGGTCGGCGCGGCGGGCCGGTGCGTACCGCAGACAGGGCGCCAGGAGCTCGCTCGCCCACACATAGCCCTCCGGGCCCGCCAGGACGGTCACATCCACGTCGCCGCCGAAGCTCGCACGGCGCCCGGGCGCGTTGCGGGCCACCGCCAGCGCGTGGATGGCCTGCTCGTACGCGGTCGGCGTGTCCCGCAGCGCGACCGCCGCGCTCACCCCGACCCGGCACTCGGGCACCAACCGGACGATCAGCAGGTCCAGTGGCGCCGGGCCGCCGTGCGGGTCACCGCTCACCATCGCCGGACCCGGACCCGGACCCGGACCCGGGCCCGGCTGGGGCGGTACGAGCGCGAGCACGTGGTTCGGACGCACCGGGCACGGCACGATCCACGCCCCGCCCTCCGCCTCGCGGTCGATCCGCCGGACGATCTCGCGCCGCCGGGCGTGCGGGCACTCGATCACATACATCTGGACCACCGTGGGCAGCGGAGGCCGCAGCGTCCCGGCGATCCGCTGCGCGGCGGGCACGCTGCCCACCATCAGCAGATGCAGCACCGCCTCCCGGCTGTGCTCCTCGGCCGACTCGATCCGCCGCCGTGCCCGCTCGGACTGCTCCAGCCGCCAGCACAGGGCGAGGGTGCGGGCGGCGTCGGCGAGCAGCGTTCCGCAGTGCGGATCGTCCGGCCCCACGACGGCGAGATACGTCCTGGGGCCGGTGTCGAGCGCGATCAGATGCACCGGGGGCCCCTCGCCCCCGCCGAGCACGGCGGACGCCGCCCCGCGCCGGTGCAGTTCGACGGCGGCCTCGGCGGCGGCGCCGACGGCGAGCCGCGCCACCGCCGGGTCGTGCTCCCCGCCCGGCCCGGCCAGCACCCGCCCCGTGTCCCCGACCAGCACGGCCGGCCCCCCGGTCCGCCGGGCCAGCCAGCCGAGCATCTCCCGTACCGCCCCGCGTCGGGTCGCCAGCCGGGCGAGGGCGAGAACGTCATCGGCACGGTCGGCGCGGTCGTTGGGCACGTCGGAGGGCGGGGTGTGCATGAAACAGCACATTAGTTCTGATCGCCTGCGCACCGGCCACATCGAGGGCGATGTGGTCCTGGCCGATGGCGTCGGCCCCGGCCACGACCCGCTGAAGCGGGCCGAGAAGCTGCGGTCCGCGGACCCCAGCGGGTACGCCCGCCGGCGACCACGCCGCCGCGTGGTGGGGCTCCGCCGCAGGCCCCGGGGGTCGACGAGTCGGCCGTCGCCGCGATCAGCGCACCGGCCGGCGCGCCCGCCGCCCCGAGGCGGTCACCGCCCCACCGCGTACCCCTGCGCGCCGCGCGGGTTGGCGGCGGCGAGCAGGACGCCCGTCTCCGGGTCGCGGGCGACTGCGCACAGGCGCCCCTCCGACCAGGGGTCGCCGACCACGACGTCGTGGCCCCGGCGGCGGAGTTCCGCGACGGCGGGCTCGCCGACGCGGGACTCGACGACCACCCGGCCCGCCGTCATCGCCCGGGGGTGGAAGGAGCCGGGGAAGGACTCCTGGTGCCAGTTGGGGGCGTCGACGGCCCCCTGCAGATCCAGCCCGGAGCGCACCGGCGCCCGTAGCGCGACGCCGAGGAAGAAGTGCGTGCTCCACTGGTCCTGCTGGTCGCCGCCGGGAGTGCCGAAGGCCATGACGGGGGTGTCGTCGCGCAGCGCGAGAGACGGGGTGAGCGTGGTGCGGGGGCGGCGGCCGGGGGTGAGGGAGTTGGGTAGGCCGGGGTCCAGCCAGGTCATCTGGAGGCGGGTGCCGAGCGGGAAACCCAGCGCGGGAATGACGGGGTTGGATTGCAGCCAGCCGCCGCTGGGCGTGGCCGCGACCATGTTGCCCCAGCGGTCCACCACGTCGAGGTGGCAGGTGTCGCCCCGGGTCACCCCGTCCGGCCCGACCGCCGGTTCGCCCGTGCCCGCTGAGCCGGCGGCCGGACCCCCCAGCCCCAGGCCCAGGTCCCCTCCACCGACCGTCGGCTCGCCGCCGCCCGGCCCGGCGGCCGGTCCGCCCGCCCCGGACGCGGCGCGGGCCACGGCGGCCAGCGCCTGCTTGCTCAGCCGTGGCGTACGGCCCCCGGGGTGCCCGGGGCGCAGCTCGTACGAGGCCTGTTCGCCGATCAGCGCCCGCCGCTCGTCGTTGTACGGACGGGAGAGCAGCTCCGGCAGCGGAACGTCGGCGGCGTCCCCGTACCACGCCTCGCGGTCGGCCATGGCCAGCTTGCCGCCCTCGATCAGGAGGTGCAGGAAGTCGGGCGTGCCCAGGTCGGCCTCGCTCAGCCCGTCCGGCAGCAGGGCGAGTTGCTGGAGCAGCACCGGACCCTGGCTCCATGGCCCGGCCTTGCACACGGTCCAGCCGTTCCAGAAGTGGCGGACCGGCGGCTCGTACGTGGCCTCGAAGGCGGCCAGGTCGTCCCCGGTCATGGTCCCGGCGTTGCGGTGGCCGGACGAGTCCATCGCGGGCCGGGCCGCCGCGTCCGCCAGCTCCTCCGCGATGAAGCCCTCGCGCCAGACCCGGCGGGCGGCCTCGATCTGGGTCTCGCGCCCCGGCCCTGCCCCCACCGCCTCGGCGATCAGCCGCCGCCAGGTGGCGGCCAGCGCGGGGTTGGTGAGCAGCCGTCCGGCGGCGGGGGACGTCCCGTCCGGCAGATACAGCTCGGCCGAGGTCGTCCACTCGGTCTCGAACAGCTCCCGCACCGTCTCGACGGTCTCCCCGATCCGCTCGACCGCCGGGTGGCCGTGTTCGGCGTAGCCGATCGCGTACCGCAGCACCTCGGCGAGCCGCTTCGTGCCGTGGTCGCGCAGCAGCACCATCCAGGCGTCGAACGCACCGGGCACCGCCGCCGCGAGCGGGCCGGTGCCGGGGACGAGGTCGAGGCCGAGCGCGGTGTAGTGGTCGATGGTGGCTCCGGCGGGGGCCGGGCCCTGGCCGCACAGCACGGTGGGTTCGCCGCCCGCCGGGGCGAGGATGATCGGCACCTCGCCGGCGGGCCCGTTCAGATGCGGTTCGACCACATGCAGGACGAACCCGGCGGCCACGGCCGCGTCGAAGGCGTTGCCGCCGTCCTCCAGGACGGCCATGGCGGACTGCGAGGCCAGCCAGTGGGTGGAGGACACCATGCCATGGGTGCCCTGAAGGGTGGGCCGGGTGGTGAACATGTCGGCAGGCTCCTGGTCTCGTGCGGGTGCGGGTGCGCGGGCAGGTCTTACGGTCCTCAGGGGACTGAGGCCTCCTCAGGGGCCGAGGCGTCGGGCGCGGTGCCGTCGTCCGCCACCAGATGGCAGGAGACCTGGCGACGGCCGCCGCCCCCCGCAAGCCGCCGCAGCTCGGGCGGCTCGGTGCGGCAGCGGTCGACGGCGAGCGGACAGCGGGTGTGGAAGCGGCAGCCGCTCGGCGGGTCCAGCGGGCTGGGCAGCTCCCCGCTGAGCACGATCCGGGCGCGTGACCGCTGCGCGACCGGGTTCGGCACCGGGGCCGCGGACAGCAGGGCCTGGGTGTACGGATGCTTGGGGTCGGCGAACAGCTCGGCGGCCGGGGCCTGTTCCACCAGCTGCCCCAGGTACATCACGGCGATCCGGTCCGCGAGGTACTCGACGGCGGCCAGGTCATGGGTGATGAACAGACAGCCGAACCGCCGTTCCCGCTGGAGGTCCGCCAGCAGGTTGAGCACGGACGCCTGGACGGAGACGTCCAGCGCGGACGTCGGCTCGTCGGCCACCAGCAGCTGGGGATCGACCGACAGCGCGCGGGCGATGGAGACCCGCTGGCGCTGCCCGCCGGAGAGTTCATGGGGCCGCCGCCCTGCCAGTTCGGGCCGCAGCCCCACCTGGGCCAGCAGCTCGGCGACCCGGTCGCGCAGCGCGTCGCCGGAGGCCAGGCGGTGCAGCCGCAGCGGCTGGCCGACGATGGCGCCCACGGTCATCCGGGGGTCGAGCGAGGAGGACGGGTCCTGGAACACCAGGTGGAAGTCCTTGCGCAGCGGACGCAGCGCCCGCTTCGACAGCCGGGTCACATCGCGGCCGTTGATCGTCACCTGGCCCGCGGTCGGCCGGTCCAGCCGTACGGCGCACCGCCCCACGGTGGACTTGCCGCTGCCGGACTCCCCGACCAGGCCGACGATCTCGCCCCGGCCGATGCTGAGGCTGACCCCGTCGACCGCCCTGACGGTGCCGGCGGGTCCGGTGAAGTGGCGGACCAGGCCGCTGATGTCGAGCACGGCGTCATTCCGTGACGCCTGCGCGGGCGCGACGGCGGCGGTCATGAGGCGGCCTCCTCTTCGGGGCATGCGCGGTGTTCGGGGTGTACCGGCACCGGATACCAGCACGCGGCCTCGTGTGGCTCGGGTTGCTCGGGTTGCTCGGGTTGCTCAGAGCGCTCGTACGGTTCATACCGTTCGTACCCCTCGCGCCTGTCGTCCCGCTCGCGCGGTGGCCGCAGCGCCCGCAGCGGGGGCCTGTGCTCCCCGCACCGCTCGTCGGCGTAGGAGCAGCGGGGCTGGAAGGTGCAGCGGTCGGGCTGTTCGGCGAGGCTCGGCACCAGTCCGGGGATCTCCTGGAGCCGTCCCCGCCCGCCCTCCGCCCGCCGTCGGCCGGGCACCGGCACCGCGCCGAGCAGCCCGCGGGTGTACGGATGGCGGGGCGCGCCGAACAGCTCGTCCACCGGGGCCTGTTCAACGCCCCGGCCCGCGTACATCACCAGCACCCGGTCGGCGGTGTCGGCGACCACGCCCAGATCGTGGGTGATCAGTACGATCGCGGTGCCGAGCCGCTCCCGGAGGGATTGCAGCACCTCCAGGATGCCCGCCTGCACGGTGACGTCCAGCGCGGTGGTGGGCTCGTCGGCGATGAGCACGGCGGGGTCGCAGGCGATCGCGATGGCGATCATCACCCGCTGTCGCATTCCGCCGCTGAGCTGGTGCGGATAGTCGCGGGCCCGCTGGGCGGGGGCGGGGATGCCGACGAGGTCGAGCAGGTCCACGACCCGTTCGCGCGCCTCGCGGCGGCCGATCCCCTGATGGCGCCTGAGGACCTCGCCGACCTGGCGGCCGATGGTGAGGACGGGGTTCAGCGAGGTCATCGGCTCCTGGAAGATCATCGCGATCTCCCGGCCGCGGACGTCCCGCAACTCGCTCTCGTCCGCTCCCACCAACTCCCGTCCGCCCAGCCGGATGGAGCCGCCGACGCTCGCGGTGGGCGGCAGCAGCCCCATCACGGCGGTGGAGGTCACGGACTTGCCGCAGCCGGACTCGCCGACCACGGCCAGGACTTCACCGGCGGCGATGTCGTACGACAGCCCGTCCACCGCGTGGACCACGCGGGTCGGAGTGCGGAAGACCACGGACAGGTCCCGCACGCTCAGGGCAGGGGGCGCAGTGGACGTGGTCATCGGCTGTCTCCCTGGGGGTCGAGGATGTCGCGCAGCCCGTCCCCGAGCAGATTGAACGCGAGCGTCGCGGCGATGATCGCCAGGCCCGGGAAGACCGCCATCCAGGGCGCGGCGGCGATATACGCCTGGGCGCTGGAGAGCATCACCCCGAGCGAGGGGGACGGCGGCTGGACGCCGAGGCCGAGGAAGCTCAGCAGCGCCTCACCGATGATCGCGGTGGGGATGCCCACGGTGGCCTGGACGGTCAGCGCGGACAGGGCGCCGGGGAGGATGTGGCGGAAGAGCACGGTGCCGTCCCCGCCGCCGTTGGCGACGGCCGCCGCCACATAGTCGAGGTGTTTCAGCCGTAGCGTCTCCGCCCGGGTGATCCGGATGACGGCCGGGATCTGCGAGACGCCGACCGCGATCGTGGCGTTCATCAGGGACGGCCCGAGGATGGTGGCGAGACCCACCGCCAGCACCAGGAAGGGGAAGGCGAGCAGGGTATCGGTGAGCCGGGAGACCACCGAGTCGGCGAACCGCCCGTAGTAGCCCGCGAGCAGCCCGAGCGGCACCCCCGCCGCGAAGGCCAGCGCCACCGCGAGCAGCCCGATCTGCAGCGAGGCCCGCACCCCGTACACGACGCGGGAGAGCTGATCGCGGCCCAGGTCGTCGGTGCCCAGCCAGTGGGCCCAGCCCGGCTCGTGGAGGGCGGCGGCGAAGTCGGGGCGGGTCGGGTCGTATGGCGCGATGAGCGGTGCGCACACCGCGATCAGCACCAGGAACGCGGCGGCCACGGCCCCGGTGAGGGCCAGCTTGTTACGGGTCAGCAGCCGCAGCCGGGACAGCGGCGCGAGCGGGGCCCGCTCCCGCTCCTCGGCGGCGGGAAGGGCGGTGGCGGCCGCGCTCACTGGGCACCTCCGAGCCGGATACGGGGGTCGATCACCGAATAGGCCAGGTCCACCAGGAGGTTGACCAGGATGTAGGCGGTCGAGGTGAACAGCACCACGCCCTGCACCATCGCGTAGTCGCGGGAGAAGACCGCGTCGATGGTGAGCTTGCCGAAGCCCGGCAGGACGAAGATCTGCTCGGTGACCACCGCGCCCGAGATGAGGTGCCCGAGCTGGAGTCCGAGCACGGTCACCACGGTGACCAGGCTGTTGCGCAGGGCATGGCCCATGATCACCTGACGCCGGGAGAGCCCCTTGGCGCGCGCCGTGCGCACGTAGTCGGCGGACAGCGAACCCAGCATGGCCGCGCGCGTCTGCCGCATCACGACCGCCGCCAGACCGGAGCCGAGGACGATCACCGGGAGCACCATATGGCGCAGGTTCTCCATCGGGTCCACGCCGAACGGCACGAAACCGGAGGCGGCGAAGACCGGGACGGCGATGGCGAAGGCGAGGACGAGCACGATGCCGAGCCAGAAGGCGGGCACCGAAAGCCCCAGCAGCGCCACCGCGTTGACCAGCCACTCCTCGGGCCGGCCGCGCCGGACCGCCGCCACCACCCCGGCGCCCACGCCGACCACGACCGCGAGCAGCAGGGCCAGGGCGGACAGTTCGAGGGTGACGGGCAGCGCCTCCATCACCGAGTCCAGGACCGGCAGTCCGGTGCGGGAGGAGACCCCGAGGTCGCCGGTGGCGGCGTGCCGCACATAGCGCAGGTACTGCACCACGATGTTGTCGTCGAGCCCGTAGCTCTCGCGGATCTGGGCGATCGCCTCGGGCGTGGGCTCCTCCCCGGCCAGCGCGGTGGCGGTGTCGCCGGGCAGGGCCCGTACGCCGGCGAAGACCACGACACTGACCAGGAAGAGCGTGATCAGCGATTCGCCGAGGCGGCGGATCGGATACGACATCAGCTCCCTCCCTTCACATATCCGGCGTCCTTCACCCGGATCAGCCCGTCGCCGAAGACCTTCAGCCCGGCGACCTCCTTCGTCACGGAGACGTAGTTCGTGGGCTGGATCAGATAGAGCACGGTGTGCGCGGCGCGGACGCGCTCCACCAGTCGGGCGTAGATCTTCTTGCGGGCGGGCTTGCCCGCGGTGGCACCGCCCTCGGCGATCAGCCGGTCGATGGCGGGGTCGGAGAGCCCGCCGTAGTTCTGGGCGCCGCCGGTGCCGGCGAACGCGTCGATGTTGCCCGCCGGGTCCAGCCGCCCCGACCAGTTGGTGGTCGCCGCCTGGAAGTCGCCCGCGCGGGAGTGCTCCAGGCCGGTGGCGAACTCGGTCGGCGTCAGGCTCACCTCGAAGCCCGCCTCCTTGGCCATGGCCTGGATGACCTGGCCCAGCCGGTTGTCCTCAGGGGTGGTGCTGATCTGGAGCCGCACCCGGACCGGGGTGGTCACCTTGGCGGCCCTGAGCAGCCGCTTGGCCTTGGCCAGGTCGCGGGCCGGGCAGCGGGACCCGGTGGCGTACGGGGTGCCGGAGGGGAGCGGGCCGCAGGTGGGCCGGTAGCGGCCCTGGAAGACGATGGTGTTGATCAGGTCGCGGTCCAGGGAGAGGTCGAACGCCTCGCGCACCCGCACATCCCGCGCGATCGGGGTGTCGATCCGGCCCGGCGGCGCCCCGGCGCCCTTCGTATTGCCGATGTTGAGGGTCAGTCCGTAGTAGCCCAGTGAGGGGGAGTGGAACAGCTGGAGCCCGGGTTCGGTGAGCGCCCGGCCCACCTGGACCGGGTCCATCTGGTCGCCCACCTGGATGTCGCCGGACTGGAGATTCGCCAGCCGGACGTTGCCGTCGGTGATGGTGCGGTAGATCACCCGCCGCAGATGGACCGCGTCGGCGTCGTAGTAGTTCGGGTCCTTGTCCAGCACGATGCGGTCGCCCACCACGCGCTCGGCGTAGCGGAACGGGCCCACGCAGGTGGGGTGGCTCGCGAAGCCCTTGCCGTAGCGCTTCAGCGCGGTGGGGGACATCACCATGCCCGCGCGGTCGGCGAGCAGCGCGAGCAGCGGGACGTACGGCTTGGTCAGCCGCAGCCGTACGGTGTCGTCGCCGACCGCCTGGACCGAGGTGAGGGGCTTCAGCTCGCTCGCGCGCACGGAACCGGCCAGCGTGCGGTGGCGGTCGAGGGAGGTCTTGACCGCCTTGGCGTCCATGCGGGTGCCGTCGGCGAACCGGACGCCGCGCCGCAGCTTGACGGTGACGGTGCGGCCCCCGTCGCCGGTCGTGGGCGGGGCGGCGGCGAGCTGCGGCACGATCCGGTTCTCGGCGTCGACGTCGTAGAGCTTCTCGCACATCGCGGTGAACACGGTCCGGCCCACGGCGGTGCTGGCCAGGGTGGGGTCCAGCTTGTCCGGGTCCGATTTGAGGGCGATGGTCAGCGTTCCGCCGTCGCGGGCGGGCCGGGGGTCGGTCATCCGGTCGGCGCCCACCTCGGCCGTGGGGGAGGCCAGGGAGGCGCAGCCGGCGGTGGCGCCGGCGACCAGCACACACAGCACCCGGGCGGCGAGGGCGGCGGCGCGCGGTCGGTGGCGGGTGGGTGGGGGCCGGTCGCTGGGTCCGCTCGTTCTTTGGCGCATGGCGGGGTGCCTCACTGCTGGGGACGTCGGGGCGCGCGCTGCGGTGCGGCCAGGATGGCGCAGGGACAGCAGTTGGTCTATTGGTAGGACCAAATTGATGTGGGCAGACGCTAGCGTGCGGACCCGGCGGCTCCGGTTGCCCGCCCGTCACCACCTGGTTAAATCCGCTCGCGGCGGTGGCCGGGACACGCGCGTCGGCGACCGGGCGGGCGCCGGGTGGACGCCGGGGGCGGCGCCCGCCGGGTGTGAGACTCTGGAGCACCGGCCGGACCGGAAAGCTGAGGAAAGCTGAAGAAGGCGGAGGAAAGCCAGGAGATGGACTGGCGGCAACTGCGGCACTCCACCCTGTCGAGGCCGGACGCCCTGGCCGTCGGCCTGGAGCGGCTGATCCTGAGCGGAGAGCTGGCGCCCGGTTCCCGCGTCCCCCCGGAGCGGGAGCTCGCGGAGAGCCTCGGCGTCTCCCGGGGCTCGGTCCGCGAGGCGCTGCGCGCGCTCGCCTCGCGCGGACTGGTCGCCCGGCGCCCCGGCTCCGGCACCGTCGTGCTCGACCCGGGGGCCACTCCACGCGGCGACGTCCTGGCCTCGGGGCTCGATGCCACGGCGGAGCTGTTGCAGGTCATGGAGGTGCGCGCGTGCATCGAGCCCTCGGTGACCGCGCGGGCCGCCCGGCGGGCCACCCCCTCCGACATCGTCCAGCTGCACACCCTGCTGGACGCGATGCGACGGGAGCCCACGCGCCAGGAGTTCACCGACCTGGACCGCACCTTCCACCGCGCCATCGCCCAGTACACCCGCAACCCCCTGCTGTTGCGGCTGCTGGACCGGGTCTACGAGATCGGCGAGCCCGGTCGGCGCAAGACCTCGCTGTCCGCCGCCCGCCGGCGCGCCACGATCGAGGAGCACCAGGCCATCCTGCGGGCGATCGAGGCCCGCGACCCGGAGGCGGCCCGAGCGGCCTCCGAGGCCCATCTGGACTCGGTGCTGCACCGGATCGAGGAACAGCGGCGGCGCACGGAGGCACGGGCGGGTCCGGCGGGAGTCGGGGCTGTCGAGGCCGGTCTACAAGATTCCAAAAAAATTTCGGGCGGGGATGTCGAGAACGCGTGACCGGCTCCGTCCCTGGGATGAACGCGACCACAATGGGTCGCATCCGCATCGAGGAGAACCACGATGGCCAAGTATCTGCTGCTGAAGCACTACCGCGGCGCCCCGGCTCCGGTGAACAACGTGCCGATGGACCAGTGGACGCCGGAGGAGATCTCGGCGCACGTGCAGTACATGAACGACTTCGCGGCCCGGCTGGAGAAGACCGGCGAGTTCGTCGACGGTCAGGCGCTCGCCCCGGAGGGGTCGTGGGTGCGGTACGACGGTGAGGGGCGTCCGCCGGTCACCGACGGTCCGTTCGCCGAGACCAAGGACCTCATCGCGGGCTGGATGGTGATCGACGTCGACAGCCACGAGCGCGCCGTCGAACTGGCCGGTGAGCTGTCGGCCGCTCCGGGGAAGGACGGGAAGCCGATCCACGAGTGGCTGGAGGTGCGCCCGTTCCTGGCCGCCAAGCCCAGCACCACGGAGTGCACCTTCAAGTGACGCGGATGAACGAGGCCCTGATCAGGAGCCTCACGCCGGGCGTGCTCGGCGTCCTCGTCCGCCGCGGAGCCGATTTCGCGGCGGCCGAGGACGCCGTACAGGACGCGCTCATCGAGGCGGTCCGCGGCTGGCCGGCCGACCCTCCGCGGGACGCCAAGGGCTGGCTGGTCACCGTGGCCTGGCGCAAGTTCCTCGACGCGACCCGGGCGGACGCGGCCCGCCGCCGGCGTGAGGATCTCGTCGAGGAGCAACCGGCGCCCGGCCCGGCCGCCTCGGCGGACGACACGCTCCAGCTGTACTTCCTGTGCGCCCACCCGTCGTTGACGCCGTCGTCCGCCGTCGCGCTCACGCTGCGCGCGGTCGGCGGCCTCACCACCCGCCAGATCGCCCAGGCGTATCTGGTGCCCGAGGCGACCATGGCGCAGCGCATCAGCCGGGCCAAGCGCACCGTCTCCGGCATACGGTTCGACCAGCCCGGCGATGTCGCCACCGTGCTGCGCGTGCTGTACCTGGTCTTCAACGAGGGCTACTCGGGCGACGTCGACCTCGCCGCCGAGGCCATCCGGCTCACCCGGCAGCTCGCCACCGCGATCGACCACCCCGAGGTGGCGGGGCTGCTCGCCCTGATGCTGCTCCACCACGCCCGGCGCGCCACCCGGACCGCGCCCGACGGCAGCCTGGTGCCGCTCGCCGAGCAGGACCGCTCCCGGTGGGACACCAAGGCGATCACCGAGGGGGTGGAGATCCTCCAGGCGGCGCTCGCCCGCGACCGGCTGGGCGAGTTCCAGGCCCAGGCCGCCATCGCGGCCCTCCACGCGGACGCGCCCACCGCCGAGGAGACCGACTGGGTGCAGATCGTGGAGTGGTACGACGAGCTCGTCGGTCTGACCGACAGCCCGGTCGTCCGGCTGAACCGGGCGGTGGCGGTCGGCGAGGCCGACGGCCCGCGTGCCGGGCTGGCCGCGCTCGCGGAACTGGACGATTCCTCCCCTGGCTCTTCGAGCAGGGGATACCCCTTGCCCCGCCACGCGGCGGTGGCGGCGTACCTCCACGAGCGCGATGGCGACCTGGCGACGGCGGCCCGGCTGTACGCCGAGGCGGCCCACAAGGCGTCCAACGTCGCCGAACGCGACTATCTGACCCGCCAGGCCGCCCGGCTCAACACCGGCCGATCCCACTGACGGGCCGCATCAGCCACGAGTCGGCTCACGGGCGGACGTAGCGGTCGGGGTTGCCCTGCGGCCAGTTGACGGTGAGGCTCTGGCCGTCCCCGCTGACCACGGCGCGGCCACCGGAGATGGTCTCGCCCTGACAGCTCATGGTGACGGCCATGCTCGCACTGATCGTCCCGGGGCAGGACTTGCCCTGGTACCCCACGGAGAGGGAACCGCCGCTCACGGTCATCACGAGCGGCTTACCGTTCGGGTCGCGCACCGTGGAGTACCACGTGCCCTGCACGCTCGCCGGGGCGCCCGCCCGGGTCGGCGCGGGGGCCCGCGTCTTCGGGGTCGTGCGGCGCGGGGCCGGGGTGGTGGCGTCGGCGGCGCGGGTGGCCCTGGGGCTGCTCGGGCTCGCACTGGGGCTCTTGGCGGGCTTCGTACGGCTCGGGCTGGGGCTCGCACCGGTGGGAGTGGCGGAGGCGGTGCCGCGTTCCGCGTCGTCCGCCTTCTGAGCGGACGCCGTCTTGTCGGAGGCGCCGGACGACTGGTCGCCCTTGTCGTCGTCCTTGCCGCAGCCGGTCAGCGCCAGAGCCAGTACCGCGATGGCCACGGTGGCGGCCGCATTCATTTTCCGCACGAGAATCCCTGATATTCCTGAGTCAACGGGGAAGTTATGAGGGGAGATCTTGGCAGGCGGATACACCGAAGCTCCACAGATTTCGGAGATGTTCTCCAGGAAATGTTTACTGGAATCCGGATCAGCCGGTGGATCACCACCCACGTCCGGGTCCGCCTCGTCTCCTCCCGTGTGATGACCTCCGCGGCGATCCGGCGAACGGATGCGGCCCCCCCGCCGCGACCGGCCGGGTGAACAAGGGGTTAAGCGACTCGGAAAGGCCGGTTACGGCGATGTCGTTATTCCTTGTGCAACTCGCTTCGAATAACTCGATGACCTGCGGTTGCGGGAAACCGCGGGAAACTAGGGAATTTTCGGAGCAACCGCTTGCCGTCCATCACGGTCTATCGGGGCGATCGGAAACACCACATCGCCGATAGCCGGTACCCGGTGACTCAACCGGAATTTCTCACCGGCCCCATCGGCACTGATCGCACGAAGGGCCAATTCCCTATGCGCAGGTACCGGACCATGGCCGCTACGGCCACCCTCGCTCTCGCCCTGGGGGGAGCCGCGCTCGCGGCGCCCGCCGCCCAGGCGGCCCCGACGACCTCGGGCTCTCTCGTCCACGAGGACGGCGAGCTCTGGTACAAGGCCGCCGCGGGACAGAAGAACAATCTGACGGTCTCCGAACAGATCGTCAGCCGTGGGGAATTCGAGTCCTATTACGTCCTCACCTTCCGGGACCAGGGTGACATCACCATCGATCCGGAGGCGGCGAACTGGGACGAGTGCACCTACCCGACCGCGAGCGATCACACCGTCGCCCAGTGCGCGGTGGAAATCCCGCAGAACTCCGACGACTCCGACAACTTCGACGTCGATCTCGGTGACGGCGACGACACCGCGAAGATCGACCCCGATGGTTCGGCCTACGCCGGAATTCACGGTGGCGCCGGCGATGACGTCCTCCGGGGCAGCGCCGCGCCCACGTTCTACGGCGAGGACGGCGACGACAAGATCGACGGTGGTGGCGGGGTCATGGGCTTCGGCGCCTACGGCGGCGACGGCGACGACACCATCACCAACTGCGCGCAGGAATGCCACGGTGACGCCGGGAACGACACCATCACCGGTGGCTCCGAGGACAACGTCCTGCGCGGGGGCACCGGCAAGGACATCCTGCGCGGTGGCAAGGGCGCTGACGCCATCTACGGCGACCAGGACGACGACACGCTGTACGGCGAGGACGGCGACGACACGATCTACGGCAACAGCGGCAACGACGTGCTGTGGGGCGGCCGGGGCAATGACACGCTCTCCGGCGGGCCGGGCAGCAACGAGGTCCACCAGGACTGAGTCCGGGCAGGACCAGGTCACCTGGGGCCGGGGCTTCCGCTGGGAGCCCCGGCCCTTCCCGTCGCCTACTTCCCCCAGATCCTGCGATACGCCTGCCGATAGCCCTCGGAGTCCCACGACAGCGCACCACCGCTGTTCGCGGCGGTGGTGATGTGCACCGAGGGAACGTATCCGCTGGCGGGCTCGTCCGCGAAGGCGCGGTTGAACTCATCGACCATCTGCCAGCCCTGTTCGGTGAGGGGCTCGGGCACCGTGGCCGCCTGGAACCGCTCGCCGTTGACGCGCTGGAAGGCCGACGGGTCGCCGTCCCCCGCGCCGATGTTGAACGGGGCGCCCGCGCCGTCCTTGCCCGCGGCGCGCAGGGCGGCGGCGGTGTGCCGGAAGTACAGGTCGTTGATGGCGGCCGAGTACGTCCACTTGTCCCCGAAGCGGGAGAGCAGGGACCGGACTTCCCCGATGGCGCGCTTGTTGACCTCGGGTATCGGCATGTTCCGGTAGCTCAGCAGCTTGACGTCGGAGCAGGTGGCGAGCTCCTTCTTGATCAGGTCCGACTTACGCTTCGCGAACGGGACCGTGCCGTCGGTGAACAGCACCACGCCCGCGCGGCCGTCCGAGCGGGCGATGATCCAGTCGGCGCTGATCTTCGCGACGTCCTCGACCCGGGTGGTGACGTTGGTGAAGAGATCGGGGCTCCCGTCCGGGCCCGGGGTCGGGGCGGCGTGCCAGCCGATCACCGGAATGCCCGCCGCCTTGGCGTCCTTGATCTCGTCGGCGACGCTGCCGGGGTCGAAACCGGCGATGGCGATGCCGTCCGGCTTGAGGGCGAGCGCCTTCTTGAAGGCGGACCGGTAACCCTCCGGCGTGCCCTGGCCGTTGATGGTGCGGGCGCCCCACCGCAGCAGCGACGCGGCTTCCTGCACGCCCTGGGCGACTCCGGCCGGACCGGGGTTGGAGAGGTCATGGGCGATGAAGACGATGCTCTTGCCGTGACCGGCCGCCTCGGGTCCGGTGGTGGGTCCCTTCCACGGGGCGTCGACGGCCTCCGCCTTCTTGACGGCTCGTTCGGCTCTGGAGAGGACGGTGGGGCAGCCGGGCTTCGCGGAGGTCCGGTGGGTCGTGGTGGAGGCGGCGCCGGGCTCGCAGCCGGCGATGGCCACGGCCAGCAGCGCAGTGGCCGTCAGGGCCGCCTTGCGGGTGGGGTGCACGGGTCTCCTCGCAGGGCACGGAGTGGTACGGAGGGTTCGGGCCGGTGGGCGGGCCGGGGCGGCCCAGGGATGGACCGGGGTGGGCCAGGGGCTGGGAGCAGACAGGGTACGGGTGGCGGCGCCGCGCCGGGCAGCCCCCTTCGCCATCCGCTGCCCCGTCGAGCACAGTCGTGAACAAGCCAGCCCACGCGCCGCCCCCGGCCTCCACCCCATGACCACCGGGCGGCCACCTCCCGGCCACCGGTTGGGCGGTTGGCGGCGCGCCGGGGGATACGTAGATGACCTAAACCCAGCAAACCGTGGAAATTCCGTGGCCGTTGAGAGGCCATCCCTTGCGCGTCCGCGCGCAGGCGGTAGTGTTCACGCCCGGTCCGGCGTGTGGCGCGAATCCATCGCTCGCATTCCGGCCGGAATCGCCTTCGCCGACGTCCCGTTTCCCGGTGTCGGCGATCGGCGGCAACAACACCTCGGTCACCGCTCAGGAGCACATCGAAGGAGGACCTGGGTGTCTGTGGACACGGCGGACCCGCCAGCCGACCAGGAGCCGTCCGGACACGCGCCGCCGCCGAGTTCGGGGTCCCGGCGCACGACGGGCCGCAAGGCGGGTCGTACGACGGGTCGTCAGGCCGGTCGTACGTCGGGTCGTAAGACGGAAGCCCTCGGCGCGCTCCTCGACCGATGGCCGTTCCGGCGGAAGCTCAACGTCCTGGTGATCGTGCCGCTGACGGTCGTCGGCACGCTCCTCGGCCTTGCCGTGAACGGCCAGGTGCAGCAGGCCCTGGACGCCAACCGGATCGCCGAGCGGGTGCGCGACAGCGGCCAGGTGGCCCGGCTGATCAACGACGTGCAGACCGAGCACCGGGAGGCGCTCCTGCTCTCCGTCCAACAGGAGTCGGTCCGCCCCGGGGCCACCCTCCCTTCCACCGCCGACTACCGCCGGGCGCAGCGGGTCACCGATGAGCGGGCCGCCGATGTGCGTTCGGCGTTCGGCTCCGCCCTGCCGAAGGACGAGGCCCAGGCCCTCGACTACGTCCAGCGCCTGAGCGTGTTGCGGGACAAGGTCGAACGGGGCTCGGTGCCCGCCGCCGGCATCGACCCCGCGTATGCCGCAGCCGTCGGCTATCTCATCGACGGCATCGGGCTCGACCACTTCTCCGACAGCCCCTCGTCCTCCGTCATCGAGCTGGTCGACGCCGTGATGCGCGCCGA
The DNA here is from genome assembly GCF_047337785.1 of Streptomyces lacaronensis. NCBI lineage: Bacteria > Bacillati > Actinomycetota > Actinomycetes > Kitasatosporales > Streptomycetaceae > Streptomyces > Streptomyces lacaronensis. Next base: position 4,757,058 of record NZ_JBLHDK010000003.1, on the reverse strand, counting down.
CGCCGCCCACGCGGCCTTCGAGGGCGGGGTGTTCTCCGCCCAGACCCGGGACGCCAACGGCCTCACCGAGTACACCCGCGCGGTCGGCGCCCACCGGGTCTACGAGGAGCAGTCGGAACGTTTCGCCAGGGTCGCCGACCCCGACCAGGTCCTGCGCCTCGACGGCATCGAGCGGAACGCCGAGGAGAACGGCATCGAGGACCGCTTCGCCGAGCTCCAGATCGACCCCAGCTCCCTCCAGGGCCAGTCGCCCCGGCAGCTGCGCACCGCGATGGCCCAGGGCAACCGGCAGGCCGAGGCCCGCCTCGGGATCGCCCGCTCGCTGATCGGCGAGATCGCCGACCGGGCCGACGGCGTCTCCGACGAAGCCCTGTCCAGGGCGCTGGCCCTGCTCGCCCTCGCCGCCCTCGGCTTCGCCGCCTGGCTGACCTTCTCGTTCCTGGTCCGGCGCTCCGTCGTACGCCCCCTGGCGGCCCTCACCGGCGCCGCCCACCAGGTGGTCGAGGTGGCCGACGAGGAACTCGCCAAGGTCGAGGACGACGACACCACCGACACCACCCCGCTGCGGCCCCGCCCGATCCCCGTCCCGGTGCGCGACGAGATCGGCGATCTGGCCGAGGCGTTCAACCAGGTGCAGGTCACCGCCGCGGCGCTGCTGGAGCGGCAGGTGCTCAGCCGCCGCAACGTCGGTGAGATGTTCGGCAACGTCGGCCGCCGGGTCAGCAACCTCACCACCCGCCAGCTCACCCTGATCGACGCCGTCGAACGCGAGGAGACCGCCCCCGACATCCTGGAGCGGCTCTACCGCATCGACCACATCGCCGTACGCCTCCAGCGCAACGCCGACAGCCTGATGCTGCTCGCCGGAATCCGGGAGACCGAGCTGGACGCCCGGCCGACGACGCTGGCCGATGTCATCCGCGCGGCGCTCGGCCAGATCGAGGGGTACCAGCGGGTGTCCCTGCGGTCCGAGACCGAGGCCACCGTCGCGCCCGACATCACCGGCGACCTCACGCTGATGCTGGCGGAGTTGCTGGAGAACGCGGTCTCGTTCTCCCCGTCCGACACCCCTGTCGAGGTCGTCGTCCGGCCCGGCACCGATGTCACGGCGGACGGCGGCGCGCTGATCGAGGTCATCGACCACGGGCTCGGCCTGGCCGCGGAACGCCTCGAGGAGGAGAACGCCCGCCTGGTGCGGCGCGAGCGGCTCGACCTCGTACCGACCAAGGTGCTCGGCCTCTTCGTGGTCGGCAGCCTCGCCCGGCGCTGGGGCATCCGGGTCACGCTGAGCCGTACGCCGGGCGGCGGGGTCACGGGCAGCGTGTGGGTGCCGTCGACGCTGCTGGTGGCGCGGGGAGCGGGGGAGGAGCCGGCGGTCGCGAGGTCGGCTACGGCTACGGCTACGGCTTCGGGGACGGATAGGGGCGCGGCAGGGGCCGGACGGGAGTCCGCGCCCGCGCCTGCCGCCACACCTCCGCCCGTACGGGCCTCCGCCACCGCGCCCGAGCGGCGCCCGGCGGCGCCGGTGACGGAGTCGGGTCTGCCGCGGCGCGTCCCGGCGACGTCCCGTACGAACGCGGAGTCGGCCGGCGCCGCGAAGGAGACGGAGACGGCGAACGCGCCGACCGCCGGGAAGGGGCGGCCCGCCGCGAACGAGCCGAACGCCACACCGGCCGCCGCCCCCGGCTCCCGACCCCTCCGCCGCCGCGTCCGGGGCGCGACGCTCGACAAGACCACCTCACCGGCCGACCGGGCGATCCCAGCGACGCGCCGTCCTGCCGACGCCGACGCGGTCCGCTCCGAACTCGACGAGTTCGAGGCGGCCGTACGCAGGGCGGAGCGGGACAGCGCCGCCACCACCCCGGCCGAAGCCATGCCATCGACACATCAGCGACCCCGGAAGGAGTCGGGCAGTGACCACGCCGACAGATAAGAGCGGTACCGCTGAGCGCGAAGCCACCGATCTGCGAGCCGCCGCGGCCGACTTCACCTGGCTGCTGGACCGATTCGCCACCCAGACCGCCGGTGTCGTCGACGCCATCGCGGTGTCCTCCGACGGTCTGCTGATCGCCGTCTCCCAACTGCGGGAACAGGCCGACTCAGAGCGGCTCGCCGCGATCGTCTCCGGCGTCACCAGCCTCGCCGCCGGTGCCTCCGGCAACTACGGCCTCGGCGACCTCAACAAGGTCATCATCGATCTCGAAGGCGGCCATGTACTGGTGTCGTCCATCGGCTGCGGTGCCGTGCTCGGCGTGGTGACCACGAAGGAGGCGAAGCTGGGCAACATCGCGTATGAGATGACCCTCTTCGCCAACCGGGCCGGGACCGCGCTCACCCCGCAGCTCGTCATGGAGCTGAAGAAGAGCGCCGGATCCGTCGGCTGACGGGTCGCACGGCGCATGGAGGAGGGGGGTCGCGATGGTCGCCGGTGAACCAGTACCGCACGAACCAGTACCGCACGAAGCGGCAGCGCAGGAGGCGGCGGGGCAGGTGGCGGACGACGACGCCCGGGCCGCCCCGGAGCCGCCCGAGCCCGTAGGGCCGACCGAAGCCGCCGAACGGACCGAGCCCGTCGAACGGACCGAGCCCGCCGCCCGCGCCTCCGCCGTCCGCCCGTTCCTGTTGACCGCGGGCAGGGTGTCCGGGAGCGGCGCCGCGCCACCGCTCCCGGTCGAGACCCAGATCGTGGCGACGCCGGACGGGCTGTCCGCCCTGCGGTCGCTCACCTTCGAGCGCCGCGACATCGTCGCCGCCTGCCGACGCCCCCAGTCGGTGGCGGAGCTGGCCGCCCGGCTGCGTCTGCATCTCAACGTGGTCCGGGTCCTCGCGGAGGACCTGTGCGCCGCCGGACATCTGGCGGTCCACGTCCCGAACGCCGGGACCGTCCACGACATCTCCGTACTGCGAAGGGTTATCGATGGTCTCCGTGCCGTCCCCGACTCACGGGGCTCACTCCGCGACAGCGGTTGAAGAACCGCCACTGCCGGTCAAGCTGGTCATCGCCGGTGGCTTCGGGGTCGGCAAGACCACGGCGGTGGGCGCGATCTCCGAGATCCGGCCGCTGACCACGGAGGCGTTGATCACGGAGGTCGCGGCGGGCGTGGACGACCTCACGCACACCCCCGGCAAGACCACCACCACGGTCGCCATGGACTTCGGTGTCATCACGATCGACCCGAAGCTGAAGCTCTATCTGTTCGGCACGCCGGGCCAGGACCGCTTCGGCTTCATGTGGGACGACGTGGTCGAGGGGGCCCTCGGTGGTCTGGTGATCGTGGACACCCGCCGCCTGGACGACTGTTACGCGGCGGTGGACTACTTCGAGCACAAGGACATCCCCTTCGCCGTCGCCATCAACGCCTTCGACGGCGAGGTCCAGCACGATCTGGACGAGGTCCGCTGGGCCCTGGACATCTCCGAACACGTCCCGCTGATCGTCTTCGACGCCCGTGAGACGGGCTCGGTCCGCGACGCGCTCCTGGTCGTCCTCGACGTGGCCCTCTCCCGCGCCCAGTCCGCCGCCGCCCCGGCCTGACAGGACGTATCGGAGGAACGGCCGACGACGCGGACCGAGATCAGCAGACCGAGATCACGGGCCGGGGGCGCCCTCACCCCTCCGTATCCTCGCCCCCGTCCGGCAGTGACCGCAGATGCGTACGGCGCCCGTCCTGGTCCAGGATGCCCAGCGCCTCGGCAGGCCCGCCGTGCGCTCCGAAGGCATGGGGGATCATCGTGGAGAACTCCGCCGCCTGCCCGGTCCCGACGACGATCCTCCGATCCCCCAACACGAGCGTGACGGCCCCGGACAGGACCGTGAACCAGTCCCTGCCCGGATGCACCTTCAGCGCCTCGGCCCCGGTCGGAGCCGGTTTGGTGAGGCGCAGCTTGGCCACGATGACCCCGGGCTGGCGGTTCAGCATCCAGGTGGTCAGCCCGCGCGCCGCGTCATGCTGCGGCCGGATGATCACGTCATCGTCGGCGGTCGACTCCACCAGCTGATCCAGACTGGTCCCCAGGGCCCGCGCTATCGCGCTCAACTGATCGAGACTGATCCGTCGATGCCCCGTCTCGATCCGGCTCAGCGTGGACGGGCTCAGATAGCAGCGGGCGGCCAGATCGTCCAGCGACCAGCCCATGGCCGAACGCAGTCCCCTGATCCGCTTGCGAACCAGGGTGTCGAGAGCGCTGTCCTCTTGCGTCATACGCAAGATGGTATGTCGCTGAGGCAAGACCCACTTACGCTCGAAACATGACGGACCACCACCACGGGCACCATCACCAGCACCACCACCAACACAGCGCCGCCGGGGCGGACGACTCGGGCTGGGCCGAACTCCTGGACCTCGACGCCGAAGTCCTGCACGCCTATCTGTCCGAAGTGACCTCTCAGCTGGCCCAGTTGACGCGGGACCACCCACCCCGCCGCATCCTCGACCTGGGCAGCGGCACCGGCACCGGCACCCTCGCCCTGCTCCAGCGCTTCGAGAACGCCGAGGCGATCGCCGTCGACCGATCCCCTGACCTCCTGGAGCATCTGCGGGGCAAGGCCCGCGCACACGGGGTGGAGGACCGCGTCCGAACCGTCCAGGCCGATCTGGACGACTCGTGGCCGGACTTCGGCCCCGTGGACCTGGTGTGGGCGTCGGCGTCCGTCCACCACCTCACCGACCCCGACCGTGGCTTGCGTGAGATCTTCGAGCGGCTGCGCCCCGGCGGTCTCCTGGCCATGATCGAGATGGCCGGCTTCCCGCGCTTCCTCCCCGAGGACGTCGGCCGAGGGCGGCCCGGCCTGGAAGCCCGCTGTCACGCCGTACAGGCCCAGGAGCACGCCGAGCGGATGCCGGAACTGGGCTCCGACTGGGGCCCTCGCCTCTCCCGCGCCGGATTCGGCAGCGTGACGGAACGCCCCTTCGCCATCGATCTGCGTCCCCCGCTCCCCGAGCCCACCGGCCGCTACGCCCAGGCGTTCCTCCGCCGTATGCGTTCCCATGTGGCGGAGCGCCTGAGCCCCGACGACCTGGCCACCCTCGACCACCTCCTCGACAGCGACGGCCCGGACGGCGTTCTGCGACGCGACGACCTGACCGTCCGCGCCGAGCGCACCCTGTGGGCGGCCCGCCGCCCATGACCCGTCAACGGGCCGGCGGAAGCCCGAGGAAGTCGGCGAGCTGGTCAATCGTGTGGTCGAAGAACTCGTCCGTGGGGTCCACGCTGCCGACGAACTGACCGAACAGCTCGAAGCTCACCATCCCGAACAGCTGCGTCCACACCACGAGGCCGCGGTTGAGCGTCTCCAGCGGCAGATCCGGCGCGATCCGCTCGCCATCCGGCGCGACCTGCTCGCCGAGTGCCCGCAACTGACCGGCCAGCCCTTCGGTCAGGGGCGGGCCTTCGAACGCGGGTGAGGGGTTCGTCTCCCGCAGGATCCTGATCAGGACCATCGGTACGCGCGCCGCCGAGGCGACCGTGTCCTGCGGGGCGGCGTATCCCGGGATCGGTGAACCGTAGATCAGAGCGTACTCATGCGGGTTGGCCCGCGCCCAGTCCCGGACCGCGTGACAGGCCTTGCGCCAGCGCTCCCGCGGCGCGCCCCCCTCCGCGGCCTTCTCCGCCTGCGTGCCCACCGCGTCGTAGGCGTCGATGATCAAGGCGGTGAGCAGCTCGTCCCTGCTGGCGAAGTAGCGGTAGAGGGCCGATGACACCATGCCCAGCTCCCGGGCGACCGAGCGCAACGAGAGTTTCTGGGCGCCATCCACCGCGAGCTGACGCCGGGCCTCGTTCTTGATCTCCTGCGTGAGTTCCGCCCGAGCCCGGTCCCTGGCTGTCCGACTGGCGTTCATGCCGACCAGTGTGCCATGAACGAGAGCGGCGCACGATTCCGAGAGCACTGCTCTTGACTTCTGGGCGGGGTTCGGTGTTCAGTGATCTCAACAGAGAGCACTGCTCTCGCCACTCGAACACTGCTCTCGCACATCGAGAGTGGAAGAGGGATGACATGACCGAGCTCCGCAACCTCAAGCCCGGCACGTTCGACAGGATCTTCAACGGCCTCGCCAAGCGCCTGACGAAGATCGGTATCGGCCTCGCCGGGAGCCAGATCCTGGCCGTGCGCGGCCGCAAGAGCGGCGAGTGGCGCACCACCCCGGTCAACCCGCTCACCCTGCACGGCGAGCGCTACCTCGTCGCCCCGCGCGGCCACACCCAGTGGGTGCGCAACATGCGCGCGGCCGGCGGCGGCGAACTGCGGCTGGGCCGCAGGGTGGAGCCGTTCACCGCGGTCGAGGTGGAGGACGGCGCGAAGCCGGAGATCCTCCGGCTGTACCTGAAGAAGTGGGCGTGGGAGGTCGGCCGCTTCTTCGACGGTGTCGACGCGCATTCGAGCGACGAGAAGCTGCTGGAGATCGCGCCCGGCTTCCCGGTGTTCAGGATCAGCGCGCGGGGATGACCCGCGGGTCGCGCGACCCGTCGGCGACGCGTTCCGCCGACCGCTTTGCCCAACTCGCCCACAACTCGCCCACAACGAAGGGAAACCCCATGTCCAGCACTCGCCCGTCGGCCACACCGAACTCGCACCACCAGTCCCGGCGCACCGCACGCACCACCGCGCTCACGATCGCGCTCGCCGCCGCGGGCGTCGTAGGGATGGCCGCCCCGCAGACCCAAGCCGCGCCCGCGAGGGCCAAGACCGCTCAGGCCGCCCACCACAACGGCCCCTCCACCTGCCGCGGCGAGGGCGTCGACCCCACCGCCCGGATCCGCTACCAGTCCGACGTCATGATCAAGGCGCCGCTGAGCACCGTCTTCGCGCTGCAGACCGACGTGGAGCGCTGGCCGGTCTGGCAGCCCCCCGTCCTCACCATGGAACGCCTCGACCCCGGCCCGCTCCGGAAGGGTTCGCGGTTCCGGTGGACCACCCCGGCGCCCGCCACCCCGACGACCCCCGCCACCACCCTGAACATCACCTCCACCGTCCACCAGCTCAAGCGCGACTCCTGCGTCCGGTGGAGCGGGCCCGCGATCGGCGAAGGGCTGCGCATCGACGAGGGCGTCCATCTGTGGACCTTCACCAGGGTCAGGGGAGGCGTCCGCGTCCACACCGAGGAAACGTGGACGGGCGACCAGGTCGAAGCGGATGTCCCCACCGCGACCGAGGCCCTGGGCCAGGGCCTCGAAGCGTGGCTGAGCGACCTGAAGACCACCGCCGAGGCCGTCAACCGCCATGACCGGCAGCCTCTTTGACTTCACCCATGAGTGGTGAGTAACTGTTCGCCGCACGTCGTACGGCTATGGAGGCGCTCCGTGGGTGAAGCAGAAGTGGCGGACGAGACGAAACCGGAAGGCGCGGAAGCGGAAAGCGCGAAGCCCGAAGGCGCGGAAGCACGCTGCCCGCTCGGGGACTTCCCGTTCGCCACGGAGCACCCCCTCGAACCCCCGAAGGAGTGGGCGGCGCTACGGGCGGAGGGGTGCCCGATCCCTGAGCTGACGCTGCGCTCCACCGGCGCCCGGGTGCGGGTGCTGACCCGGTACGAGGACGTGCACACGATGCTGTCCGATCCTCGCTTCCCCCGGGATGTGAGCGAGGCGGGGCCGGACGGGACCGGTACGGGCGAACGGCACCAGCGCTGGCGGCGCCTGGTGGGCCAGGCGCTCACCGCCAAGCGGGTCGCCGCGCTCCGCCCCCGGATCGTCACCATCGGCCACGCCCTGGTGGACGCCATGGAGGCCGGGCCGATCCCCGCCGACCTCTGGACGGGTTTCGCGTACCCGTTCCCGGCGCGGGTCGTCGGCGCCCTGCTGGGCGTACCGGAAGCGGACTGGGACCGCTTCGCGTACTGGTCGGGCGCCCTGTTCGGCGGGGACCGCTACGGCGAGCGGGAGACCCGCACCGCCCGCGAGGAGCTTCTGGCGTATCTGGGCGAGCATGTGGCCCGGACACGGAGCGCGCCGGGCGACGACCTGCTCAGCAAACTCATCGAGATCACCGACGCCGCCGACCCCCGCCCGCCCGAGGCGGTCCTGGTCCAGATCGCGCGGGGCCTGATGCACGCCGGCCACGAAACCACGTCGAGCGTGATCGGAAAGCTGGTCCCGGTCCTGCTCGACGACCGTTCCCGCTGGCAGCGCCTGCTGGACGACCGCTCGCTGATCCGCCCGGCCGTCGAGGAGCTGCTCCGCTTCGACGTCAACCGTGGTCCGGGCATGCCCCGCTACCTGACGGAGAACGCCCAACTGGGCGGCGAGGTGATCCCGAAGGGCAGTACCACCGTTTCGGTCGTCGCCTCCGCCAACCGCGACGAGCGGATGTTCCCCCACCCCGACCAGCTGGACCTGACCCGCACCCCCAACCGCCACCTCGCCTTCGGCGCCGGCGCCCACTCCTGCATAGGCCAGGCCCTGGCCCGCACCGAACTGCACATCGCCCTGGAGATCCTCCTGGACCGCCTGCCCGAGCTCGCCCTGGCCGTCCCGTCCTCCGAGCTGGCGCGCCGCGCCGGAGTGCTCACGGACAGCTTCGAGCAGGTCCCGGTGGTGTGGTAGCCGTTGCGCGGGGCTAGCGACTGTCGGTCACGCCCAGTCCGCGGCGTACGCCCACGAGGGTCTGCATGCCGATGATGACCCACACGAAGTTCGAAGTCACCGATGGCCAGGCGCCATTGGCGGCCGCCGATACGGCCAGCAGTGCGCCACCGAGCATGTTGATCGACTGGGACGCGCGCGAATCCGGTTCGATCCGCCGACGTGACACCAGGGCGTAGGCCGTGGCGGTGCACAGCGCACCGATCCACCCGGCCGCCGTGGCGACCGGGGGCAGCAACTCCTCCATACCGCCATAGTGGCGGTCGCTACGATACAGATCAATCGAAGTTGTCTTCCCCCGGCATTAAGCTGAACTGAATGGATATCGACGCACGCAAACTGGCCGTGCTGCTGGCCGTCCACCGGGCCGGAGGGGTGCTGGCGGCGGCGGATGTCCTGCGTCTGACACCGTCGGCCGTTTCCCAGCAGATCGCCCGCCTGGAGGCCGCGGTCGGCGTCACCGTTCTGGACCGTCAGCCCCGCGGAGCCGTCCTCACCCAGGCGGGCCGGGTTCTCGCCGAAGCCGCGGAACGCATCGAGTCCGAGTTGACCGACGCCCGCAAGGCGCTGGCGGCGCTGCAGGGGGATGTGACGGGCACGGTCGTCATCAGCGCCTTCAAGACGGTGATCCGCATGCTGCTCGTACCGCTGGTGCACCGGCTGAGCGAGCAGTTCCCCGGTCTGGAACTGCTGATCAGGGAGATGGACGGCGAGAAGGCCCAGCAGGAGCTGCGGTCGGGTGCGGTCGACCTGATCGTTCTGGAGGCCGAGACCCCCCTCGGACACCGGGCCGCGCGCGGCACCCGCGATGTGCCGGTGCTCGAGGAACCGTGGGTGGTGATCATGCCCGCGGCGACGCCGGTCCCGGTCAGTACGGCGGATCTGGAGCACCTCACCTGGCTCGGGGTCGACCCGGACGCGGCCGCCCACAGCGCCACCGAACAGGCCCGGCACGGCCTGAAGGCCGCGCCCCCGGTCCACAGCTACTACGACTACGACGTCGCGCTCTCGCTGGTGTCGGGAGGTCTGGGCATCGCGATCGTGCCCGCCTTGGCGGTGCTGGGCGTACTGCCCGACGGCGTAAAGGCGGTGTCCCTGCCCGGCCTGGGGACCCGCCGCCTGATCGCCCGGCACCGCACCACCCGCTCCGAGCCCCGCAAGGAAGTCCTCACCGTCCTCGACGCCATCATCGCGTCCGCCGCCGAGCTCGACACCAATGTGTAGTCAGCCGCCGAAGGGCCAGAAAAGGGCGGTGATGCCGCCGATCCCCATGACACCGAGGGCGGTTCCGACAATGGCGGTCCACAGGCGCCCGACCCCGCGGCGGGCATGGTGCACACCCATGGCTCCGAGCGCGATGGCGAGCGGCCCGGCGATGATCGTCCACGGAAGGGTGACGAGCACGAGCGCGGGCACCCATGTGCCCACGGCGGAGAACAGGCCGAGAACAAGCGCGGTGGGGCCCAGCGCGACGGCGGGCGAGTCACTTCGGGCGGACACGGTCGACTCGGACATGACCTGCTCCCCTGTGGGATGGGTTCCCGTTCAGTACTGATCGTACCGACGGGGGTACGGCTGACCGATGGCGGGCGTGGCTCGCCGGTTCCGCGAGGGCCGGACCCGTTTGGCGGTGCCGCGGACGTGCCGGTCAGCCTTCACTCGACCACCCAGAAATCGTCCCCGAAGCGGACATCGTCGTGACGGGGCTACGGCTCCCGTACGACGTCGGCGATGACGGTGGTGACCATCTTGCGGACGGCCACGGCGTCCGGCGGCGCGGCTTCGCGGTCCGCGAAGAGCAGGTGCCCGGCCCCGATCACCGTGGGTGCGAGCGCGTCGATGTCGGCGTCGGCCGCGATGCGTCCCCGGTCCCGCTCGGCGGTGAGGTAGGAGGCGATCATGGCGGTGGCTTCCGTCAGGAGCGGCAGGCCGGTCGGCGTGGTCTCGCGGAGGCGGGCGCGTAGCTCGTCCCGCGAGATGACGAGGCTGACGAGGCCCACGGCGACCGACTCGAACAGGGTCGTCAGCGCGTCGGCGAGGTGGCCGGCGACGGTACCGGTCCCGGCGGCGTCGCGCAGGGCGGCGGTCTGGTGGTCGAGCCGGGCGATGCGGTCCCGTACGAGCTCGGCGAGGAAGGCGTCGAAGTCGGCGAAGTGCCGGTGCAGGACGCCCTTCGCACAGCCCGCCTCCGTGGTGACGGCCCGGCTGGTCAGCGCGCTCGGCCCGGCCCGGAGCAGGACTCGCTCGGCGGCCTGGAACAACTGCTCGCGTACGTCACGCATGGCCACCCCTGTCGGCACCGTGCGTCCCTCCCTCACCTTGCTCGTGAACCCACCCGGTTGACGAGTGGGCAAGTGCCCACTCATAGTGGGCGCATGCCCACTTTACCGTTCTCCGGGAACGAGCCCCATCAACATCGGCAGATGGCGGAGTCGTTCGGCACGGATGCCGAACGCTACGACCAGGCCCGGCCCCGCTACCCCCAGGCCATGGTGGACCGGATCGCCACCGGCGGCCCCGGCCCCGACGTCCTCGACGTCGGCTGTGGCACCGGTATCGCGGCCCGGCAGTTCCAGCGGACCGGCCGTACGGTGCTCGGTGTCGAGCCGGACGCCCGGATGGCCGACGTGGCGCGGCGGCTCGGGACGGAGGTCGAGGTCGCGACGTTCGAAGCCTGGGATCCGGCCGGTCGGGAATTCGATGCCGTGATCGCGGGCCAGGCGTGGCACTGGATCGACCCGGTCGCAGGGGCGGCCAAAGCCGCCCGGGTACTGCGGCCCGGCGCCCGGCTGGCCGCGTTCTGGAACGTGTTCCGGCTCCCGGCCGATCTGGCGGAAGCCCTCGCCACGGTCTGCCGACGGGTGATGCCCGACGCGCCGTTCGACTTCCGGGCGGTGACGCGGGGCGGCCCGGACGTGTATCAGCCGATCCTCGCCAAGGCCGCCGACGGGATACGGGAGGCGGGCGCGTTCGGCGAACCGGAACAGTGGGGGTTCGACTGGGAGTGGACCTACACCCGGGACGCCTGGCTCGAGCAGATCCCCACTCAGGGCGCCTTCACCCGGCTCCCTCCGGCCGAGCTGGCGGAGGTGCTGGAGGGCGTGGGCGCGGCCATCGACGCGATGGGCGGCAGCTTCACGATGCCGTACACGACAGTGGTGATCACGGCGACCCGAACGGCCGTCAGCTGACCCGGTCGAGCGGGAGGATGGACCTTCGGAGCCAACCGCTCACTCCGCGAAGGCGGAGTGAGTCATCGTGGACGCGGTGACGCCGAGCCGTTTGCGGGCGGGCTCCAGACCGTCATCAACGAGGCCCGGGCCGCTCCACTCGACGAGGAGGGAGCAGGGCCGATCGTCCAGTCTCCGCAGGGTGAGGGAGACCGGTCGGCGCTTCGGGCGGGCCGGCTCCGACAGGTCCTTCATGGGGGAATCCGCGGAGTCCCTCAGAGTGAAGGTCACCGGCACCTCTCCCGCCAATGCCAGGGTCACCTTGACGGCGCCTCCGGCGCAGCCGTCGGCCTTGATCGTGCCGCTCCAGCCCCGAATGGAACGGCCATGGAGGGTTGCCGGCAGCCAGACCGACGCCCTGGACAGGACGTCCTTCCGTAATCGGTCCGCCGCGCGCTCCAGATCCGTGGCGGCCGGTTCGCCGCCCATGATCACGGTCAGATTGCCGCCGACCTCGTTGTCTTTGACCGATTGATAGCGTTTGCCCCACACGGCACGTCCCCCATGCTGAAGAATCGGCATTGTCATGCTACGGAACTGATGGGGGACAGTGATGGGAATGACGGTAATGCGTGTAGTGGCAGCAGCCGGGTCCGTTGTGGTGGCGGCGGCCGTGAACGTGGCCACCGGAATGCTGACACAGAACTGGACGGCAGCGTGGTGGGCCGCTACGGCCGTGCTTGTAACTCTGGCTGCCGCCTTCGCGGTATGGCAGACGAGCCTCGACGGCGCGGGCGCCCGGCGCCTCCAGCAACTCCGGGGTGTCGAGAGCCGCTCGGCCCGGCAGCTGATGAACGGGCCCGGCGTGCAGGTCGTGCGCGACTCGACGTTCGAGGGAGACGTGACTCAACGCCAGGACGGCTGAAGCGACGGGGCCGCCCCCCGGCAGGCGATGGGTGGGTGAGGCGGCCGCGGTCGTTCCTACGAGCGCAGGTGGGCCGTCAGCCCGTCGGTGACGGGGTACTCCCGCTCCTGAGGCAGCCTCTGGGCCGCGGATTCCACGTCGCCTCGACCGACGAGCGCGTGGATCTCCTGGGCGAGCGGGGTCACGTCGCTGATGGAGACCGTCCACTCGTCGGCGTAGCGGCGTACGGCCTCACCGGAGAGCCCGAGTTGCAGTGAGCGGTAGGGCAGGGCCCGGAGGCGCAGATCGCGCTCGGGGTCCCACTGGACGCGGGCCGGTGCACGCTTCACCTGGCGTCGCCAGGTGCTGAGGTCGGGGTGCAGCCCACGTACGTAACTCGACAGGCACGCGTTGCGCAGCGCCCACTCGAAGCCCGTGCGAGTGATCTCGACGGCGAGTACGGTCTCCTGCCCCGGCTTTGTGCCCCAGCCGCAGCGGTACATCATCCAGAGGAACGACGGCTTGATCCACGTCATTCGGTCCCGCTTCCACGCGGCGGGGAAATGCCCCTGCCGAACCGCGGGCAGGCCGATCTCCGGCGGGTACGCCTGGTAAACAGTGATCGTGGATGCCGTGTGGAGCGCACGGATCCTGCGTTGCGCTTCGTTCATGGCGTACAGCGTGAAGCCGCGCGATTCCCCTTGGCCATTCATTTTCGAATACCGGCCTTCGCTTACGGACTTCCTCCGACCTGCTCGCCGCGAGACCTCGGCTCGGACACCTCGGCACGCACCGGCCCCAGTTGCGGTCGCTTGGCGGTGCGGCCGTCGCCGGAGGAGCGGCCGCGGAGGCGGCGGGTGAGCCAGGGGCCGAGGAAGGCGGCGGTCCAGCGGAGTTCGTCGGTGGCGGCGCGCCATCCGGTGGGTGCGGGCACCGCCGGCGGGGGCAGGGGGTGGCTCCAGGTGTCGTCGGCGCCGGGGAGGCCGAGGGTGTGGGCGAGGGCGGCGGCGATGCGCTGGTGGCCGAGGGAGCTGGCGTGGAGGCGATCGGGGCTCCACAGCCGGGGGTCGGTGACGACGGGGTGGTGGCCGGTTTCGGCGACGGTGACGCCGTGGCGCCGGGCGGCTTCGCGGACGCGCTCGTTCAGAGCGATGACGCGCCGGGTGAGGGGACGCGCCAGGGGGCTGATGCGGGCGGGGTCGGGGAAGGTGAGCGTGGCGACGTGGGCGCCTTGCGCGGTGAGCGCGGCGAACATCGCCTCCAGGTGGTGGGCGACGTGGTCGGCGTCGAAGCGGGGGCGGAGGAAGTCGTTGACCCCGGCGACGACGGTGGCCAGGTCGGGGCGGAGGGCCAGGGCGGGCGCGAGCTGCTCCGCGTGGACCTGCGCGGCCAGGCGACCCCGTACGGCGAGATTGGCGTACGCGAGGCCGGGGTTGGCGTGGGCGAGGTGCTCGGCGAGGCGGTCGGCGAACCCGCGCAGACCCGTGACGTCGTCCCCGTCGCCCAGGCCCTCGGTCTGGCTGTCGCCCAGTGCGACGTAGCGGTTGTACGGCGCGTCAGTGTCGGGCACGGCTGTGCTGCCTCTCTCGCAGGACGGTGATCGTGCGCTCGCACCAGTCGCGGTTGCCCTGTTCGAGGGCCAGGCCGCGCAGACATGTCAGATACGGGCCGATGCGGTGGCCGTGGCGCAGGAACTCCTCCTCCGTACGGTCACCGCGCATCTTGCGCAGCAGCTTGCCGAACAGTTGGATCTTGGCCTCGGCGAAGGTGGCACGCTCGGTGAGCTGGGCGATCAGGGTCTCCTTGTCGACGTGGTCGGCGGCCTGGACCTTGACGAGCAGGTCGTCGCGGATGAAGGTCGGCTTGGCGAACGCCGCCGTGAACTCCTCCAGCTCCGCCAGCCCGGCATCGGTCACATGGAACAACCGCTTGGTGGGGCGGGTCTCCTGGACCACGGCCCGGCCCGCGATGAGCCCGTCCTTCTCCAGGCGGGTCAGCTCGGCGTAGAGCTGCTGCGGCTGGGCGTGCCAGAAGTTGGCCACGCCGATGTCGAACGCCTTGGTCAGCTGGTATCCGCTGAGCTCCCCATCGAGCAGTGCCGCCAGCACGGCGTGCCGCAGGGCCATCGGACCGCCTCCTTCATGTCTCCGTGCCTCTGCATGTCCCGCATGCCTCTGTGTCTCTGCATGCCCCTGCATGCATCTGTCGCCGGACACGCCACCATGATAGTCATGAAAGTGACTACTCGCATCCATGACTATGAAAGAAGGCGGATGTGCGATGACCACTGCCGACCGTTTCCGTACCGCCATCGACAACCGGGACCTCGCGGCCCTGGACGACCTGTTCACCGAGGACATCCGCGTCTACAGCCCCGTCAAGTTCACCCCCTTCGAGGGCAAGCCGATGGTGCTGGGCCTCTTCGAGGTCCTGCTGCGCACCTTCCAGGACTTCCGGTACATCGGCGACCACACCGGCACCGCGCAGACCAGCACCGACGGCACGTCCGCCCAGTCGGCGGTGCTGCTCTTCCGTGCCCGGGTCGGCGACAAGGAGATCCACGGCATCGATCTGCTGCACTTCGCCGACGACGGCCGCATCAAGGAGTTCACCGTCATGGTCCGCCCCCAGTCCGCCGTCCACGCCCTGGGCGAAGCGGTCCTCGCCGGCCTGGTCGAAGACGGCCTCGCACCGGCACCGACGCCCTCCGGCCAGTAGCGAGGCCGGGCAGCCGGCCGAAGCGGCGGAGGCTCCTGGGCGTCGATGCGATCGTCCTGGGGGTTGGTGAACGTGAAGTCGTCGGCGTAAAGGGGGAGGGCCGCCTCGCGGTCCTGCGACCGGTATTAACGGAACGCTGCCTCAACGACGCTTGGCGGGTCCTCGTTCATTCGACCTCCAAGGTCCTCGTTCATTCGACCTCCAAGATCGGACGGCTTGCTCTGACGCCGGTCGCCGTAAGGTGCCTCAGCTTGGCCTCATCCGCACTGCCGGGCACGGCAGTCAAGATCACGATCTTGAACTCGGAATCACCGTCGGTCAGGACGTCGCAGTCCACGTCGACGGGGCCCACCTCGGGGTGCTCGACCGTCTTGCGGTCCTCGCGGTGTGCGGCCACCGTGCCGCTCGCCCACAGCCGGGCGAATGTTGGGCTGCCCGTCGTGAGCGCCTGGATCAGCTCCGCCAGGCGCGCGTCATGGGGGAAGCGGCCGGTGGCGCGGCGCAGGTCGGACACGATGGCGAGATCTGAGTCGTCGCCGTTCCGCGTGATAACCGGCCACGCGGCGATGCGTACGGGGTCGGAGCCGATCGGGAACCTCTCGCGGGCGAAGTTGCGCAGTGCCGGTGGCGACGCCGACGGGTCGCCGAGAAGCGCCGCCCACCCGGCGTTCCACCAGATCATCTGCCAGTCCGCGGCGAATACGGCGACCGCGACGTCCCCGAGACGATGCAGTACGCGATGAACGCCCGGCGGGATGCGATCCGGGATCCGATCGTCATACGGAGGGGCCAGCCCGGCCATGCGGTAGAGGTGGTCACGCTCGGCGGTGGTCAGTCGCAGGGCGCGCGTCAGGGATGCGACGACCTGGGCCGAAGGTGCCGTGGCCCGCCCCTGCTCCAGGCGCACCACATAGTCGACGGAGACACCGGCGCGTTCGGCGAGTTCCTCACGGCGCAGCCCGGTCGCGCGGCGTGCCCGGCCCGTCGGCAGCCCCACGGCCGACGGAGACAGCCGCTCCCGCCAGGCGCGGATGGTCGAGCCCAGTCCGACTCCCTCTTTCGTCGCCATACCGGCCATCCTGCCCCTTCCCCTCCCCATTCTGGTACTGCCGTTCCTACGGTCGAAGCTTCCCTGGTACGGCCTCGGCGCCGCGCGGACGATCGATCCATGACCACTACGTTCATCACCGGAGCCAACAAGGGGCTCGGCTACGAGACCGCCCGCCGCCTCATCGAGCTCGGTCACACCGTGATCGTCGGGGCCCGCGATCCGGAGCGGGGCGCGGCAGCCGCCGCCACGCTGGGTGCGCGATTCGTCCGTATCGATGTCACCGACGACGCCTCCGTCACCGCCGCGGCGGCCGACGTCGCCGCGTACGAAGGCGCGATCGACGTTCTGATCAACAACGCCGGCGTGCACGGTCCGCATGGCGATCCCGGCGACCTGTCCGGCGCGGACGCTCTGGGCGTCTTCGATGTCAACCTGTTCGGTGTGGTGCGGACGACCACCGCCTTCCTGCCGCTGCTGCGCCGTTCGCCGGACCCGGTCGTCATCAACGTCAGCAGCGGGATGGGGTCGCTCGCCATCACCCACGACCCGTCCCGGGTCGAGTCCTCGGTGGTCGCGCCCCTCTACACCGCCTCGAAGGCGGCCCTCACCATGCTGACCACCCAGTACGCCAAGGGCCTGAAGGACATTCGCGTCAACGCCGCCGATCCCGGCTACACGGCAACCGATCTCAACGGCCGCACCGGTCCCCAGACCGTCACCGAGGGCACCGACGCGATCGTCCGCCTCGCGACCGAAGGGCCCGGCGCCGGCTCGGGACGCTTCATCGACCGCACCGGTCCGATCGGCTGGTCCTGATCGGCCGGGAGACGCCCGTGCCGGCGGGCCTGTGCTGTCCTAGCCCAATCGCCCAATAGCTCAATGGCTCAATGGCCCGATAAGCGCACGTCGTCGGCTCGAACGGCTTCAGCGTCGGTTCGCCACGGCGGGCGGGATTGGTGTGTTGGCGTCGTAGGCGGCCTTGGCCGCATGGATGGTGCTGGTGTGGCGGTCGACCCAGGTGACCAGGTCCTTGAGCCGCGGGCCCAGGTCCCTTCCCAGGGCGTCAATTCCCTTGCGCAGCCTGGTGGCGGCGATCACGGGGGCGGACAGGGGTGTGGAGACGACGCCGAGCCGTGCATTCAGGCCCTTGACCTTGCTATGTCCGTAGTCAGCGCCCTGTTTGGCGTAGCCGTGGGTGCGGCGGACGGTGTCGTCTCCCGTGTTTACTTTCCGGCAGATTGTTGCCCCACGTCATGGTCCGCTGACTAGTACGGCTGAAGGGGTTGGACTATCCGTTGTGTGCTTCGAACTCGGTCGCCAGCGTCTGTTGGGTGGCCGCCCACGACGCCAGGAGCGCTACATTGTCAGCGGTCGGTGTGCCCGCGGGTGCGGTGTAGACGTTGAGGAACAGGCCGGGTTCGGCGGGCAGCTGCAGGGACTCGACGTCCAGGTCGAGCTGGCCCACGATCGGATGGCGCACACGCTTGCGGCCGGACCGGTGCAGCCGCACGTCCTGAGATGCCCACCGCTGCCGGAATAGCTCACTGCACGTTGACAGTTCGCCGACTAGGGCGATCAGCTCCTCGTCGTACGGATTGCGGCCGGCTTCCATGCGTAGCTTCGCGGCCACGTCACCGGCAATTCGGTCGTAGTCGACAAAGAAATCTCTGGCCGCCTCGGGGTTTAGATAGACGAACCGCGCTGTGTTCGCGGGCCGTCGCGGGTCGGCCAGCACTGGTGAATACAGCGCGCGAGCGAGTCTATTCATGGCGAGCACGTCATAACGACCGTTACCGATCCAGGCCGGCGCATCGGAGATCGCGTCGAGCACCTGCTGCAGCGTCGAGCGCACCGTCACGGCAGGCCTACGCCGGCGTGGGCCGCTGGGCGCCCTGGATTGGCGCGCGAGGTGGAACAGGTGGTCGCGCTCGGCCTCGTCGAGTTGCAAGGCAGAGGCCAGCGCGTCGAGCACGCCATCGGAGGCACCGGCGAGGCTGCCGCGCTCCATGCGCACGTAGTAGTCGACCGATACCCCCGCCAGTAGCGCTACCTCCTCGCGGCGCAGACCTTTGACCCGACGGTTGCCGCCGTAAGCGGGCAGGCCCGCCTGCTCGGGTGCGATGCGGGCGCGACGCGAGCTGAGAAACTCCCGGATCTCGGTGCGTAGATCCATCGTGGCCATCCCCTCACCGTAAGCCCGTCCCGCAGTCTAAGGGGTACCCGTTGCGGTCGTCGCGATGCCGCCGTCCACCGGGATGATGGTGCCCGTGAGGTAGGACCCAGCCCGGCTGGCGAGAAACACGGCGATACCCGCCATGTCGTCGTCGCGGCCGAGCCGGCGCAGAGGGGCCGCCGCCGCGATCGTGTCTCCGATGGCATCGAGCGTGGACGCCATCATCTGCGACGGGAACACTCCCGGTGCTACCGCGTTCACCGTGACGTGCTGTGGGCCCAGCTCTCTGGCAAGCACTCTGGTGAGTTGATGGAGTGCCGCTTTGCTGCTGGCGTACGAGTAGTTGGGCGACTGGGCGACGTGGATGGCGGCGATACTGCCGATGTTGATGATCCGCGCGGGATCATCGGCGGTGCCCGCCCTGCGAAGTGCGGGGAGCAGCGCCTGCACCAGCCAGAACGGCGACTTGAGGTTGAGGTCGATCACTGCGTCCCAGGCCTCGTCCGGGAACGTCGCCAGCGGCTCGCGCCACATCGCTCCCGCGTTGTTGACAAGGATGTCCAGGCGTTCCGAGTCGGCCTTGACAAGATCAGCGAGGCGCTGACATTCGTCGTGCCTGGACAGGTCGGCGGGGATTGCTCGAACGTCGCCGAATTCGGACAGTAGATGCTGTGCCTCCGCGCACGTGTCCGCCTTGCGTGAGCTGATGACGACGCGGGCGCCCGCCTGGAGAAGGCCGCGCGCTATCATCATCCCAATGCCCCTGGTGCCGCCAGTGACAAGGGCGTACTTCCCACTCAGATCGAAAAGTTCTGTCTGAGTGGTGAATTGGTTGTCCACCATTGGTCTCCGTCCCTTCTGTCGTGGAAGAATGCGCCGACACGGTCGCGCATTCGGGGCAGCTGAATTGAACTGATGGGGTTAAAGCTGCAGTGCGTGTCCATGGAGTGTTGTCGGCGCTTTCGACTCAAACAGGTTGACAGGCGTTTTGGACGTCTGGGAGACCCTGGTGATACAGGTACTGTGAGAGCCCCCCTTGCCTGGTGCGCTGACTCACCCCGGATCCACCGGCTTGATTCCCGGTTGATCGTTTCGGAGTCGTGCAGGCCGTGTTGGGGCTGAGTTGCGGATTCGGACATGGGGTGTGAGGTCCTCGCTCCGGGACGAGGGTTCGGGCAGGTGCGGGGTGAGGCGGCGGGCGGAGCGGGCCGGGCGGGCACGTTGATCGGGCGGTCACGGATGGTGGCGGTGGTCGCCCTGGCATGGAACGCGGAGGCCAGGGCGTCGGCGGCGCGGGTCAGGTTGTGTGCCAGGGCCGCCAGGGCGAGCCATGTGGTATTGGCCTGGAAGTGACCGGACGGCGCGTGGGCGAAGCCGCTGTTGTTGACATCGTTGATCACCTGCTCGACGACAGCGTGCCGGCGGTGATCACGCTCGGCATCCCTCAAGGCGAGCGGGGAGTCGGTGAGCCCCCGAGTTCGGCGACAACCTGATGGCCCCCTGGCCGCGCTGAACGTCGGCAATCCTGCCGAACTCGGCGTCGGCCGGGTCAACTACCGCACCGCCGACCCGGTCATGCTGACCGCGCTCAAGGCGGCGATGATGGCGGACGCCACCGATGAACAGTTCCGGGCCTTCCTCAACATCCTGCAGCCGGACGAGTCCATAGCGGTGATGATGTCCGACGCACGCGGCCACGCCGACACCTGGGGCACCATCGCCCGCACCTACATCCGTCTCACCGACGACCGGTCGCTTCCCGTGGCCATGCAGGACCGCCTGATCGCCGAAGCCGACGCCTTGACGCCCGATAATCCGTACGACGTGCACACCCTGGCCACCAGCCACGTCGGGTTCCTGCTCAAGCCGGCGCAGGTGGCCGGCATCCTCGATCAACTGACCGTCTGACCCGGAAGGCACAAACTGCTATCCAGCGCGTTGGATGGGGGCAGCCAGCCGGCTGGCCCCATCCAACGAGAGCCACCGACGCAATTTTCAGCTTCTGCCAGCGGTGCTGACGGATGTGACATCCGAGAAGGATTCCAGAAGCGTTGTTCCGGCAACCGTCGTCACGGCCGCGCACCGGAGCGCCGCATGTCACGGGCGCCTGGAAGAGGCACCATGCGACTGTGATCGCCGAGAGCGCGATCACTACGGCTGGTCCGGCAGAGGAGTTGATCCACGCCGCGATGAGAAGCAGACCTGCCAGAACTCCCCACCACTGGCCTAGCCCACCCAGCGTCTTGCTTCGTGCCCCCGAAGTCGCCATGCAGTGCATGTTGTGACGCATGGGTCACTGTCATGCACGCCGAGTGCCCCATTGGCCGGAACACTGCGGAAGTAGGCCAGTTCACCAGTCAGGCAGGCTCTGCCGCGCGTTACGGGAGGCGCTGCTGACGCACGATCTTGGGCCGTTGCGCGAACATGCCGACACAGCCGCCCCTACCAGGCGGACTAGCCGTCCGCCGGGGCCACGCCGATCGGGCAAGCGACGCCCGTGCCGCCGATGCCGCAGTAGCCGTTTTTGTTGCGGTCAAGATACTGCTGGTGGTAGGGCTCGGCCGGGTAGAAGGGGCCCGCGGGGAGGATTTCGGTGGTGATCTCGCCGTAGCCGGAGCCGGTCAGGACGGACTGGTAGGCGGCGCGGGAGGACTCGGCCTCGGACTGCTGCTCGGGGGAGTGGGCGTAGATCGCCGAGCGGTACTGGGTGCCGACATCGTTGCCCTGGCGGAAGCCCTGGGTGGGGTCGTGGGACTCCCAGAAGAGCTTCAGGAGGGCGGCGTAGGAGGTGATCTTCGGGTCGAAGACGACGCGGACGGCCTCAGTGTGGCCGGTGAGGCCGCTGCAGACCTCCTCGTAGGTGGGGTTCTCGGTGTGGCCGCCCTGGTAGCCGACGAGCGTGGTCCACACGCCCGGGGCCTGCCAGAACTTCCGCTCCGCGCCCCAGAAGCAGCCCAGGCCGAAGTCGGCGACGACCAGGCCCTCCGGGTAGGGGCCGGTCAGGGGGTTGCCGAGGACCGTGTGGCGGTCGGGGACGCGGAAGCCCGGTTCGGGGCGGCCCTTCAGCGCCTCCTCGGCGGTGGGGAGGTGGTTCCGGTGGCGGCTGAACAGCATCTTCGGGCTCCTCGCGGGACGGGTGCGGCGGCTGCCACGTCCTTCGTCTTAGTCGTACGTTCTTCGTCTTCTTCGTGGTCTTCGAGTTCTACGGCGTTTACGAGTGCGCGGCGCCTTTGTTTCAACGGGTACGGGGCTCTGGGAATTCCGGGCCGCTCACGGCCTCCTATCGCGGCAGCGTCGCCGGGGTGCCGCCGCCGCCCTCCCAGCCCGCCACCGCCAGCGCCCGGTAGACCGTGTACTCGGCCGCCGGGTCCACCCCGTACGACCACGGGACCGCGCCCACGTGGCCGTCCACATGGCGCAGCTGCTCCAGGGCCTCCGCGTACCGCTCCGCGCGGACCAGGAAGAAGACCAGCAGGTGGCGGACGTGCGGTAGCACCGGGTGGTCGGCGGGGGCCTGGCGGACGGCGTAGAGGGCGCCCTCCATCGCCTTGGTGATCACCTCGCTGCGGTAGAGGGTGCGCACGAGGTTGGCCTCCGGCAGGTGCTCGAAGACGCCGAAGAGGGGGAGGGCGGGGAGGAGGCTCTTCGCGGGGGCGGAGGCGGCGGCCGCGTGGGTGAAGGCGTCGGCGCGGTCCTGGGAGCCGTGCCACTTCTCGCACCAGTAGTGGAGGGCGGCCAGATGGGCGCCCATGTGGTGCGGGGCGAGCTTGGTGACCTTGGTCCACAGCTCCTCGAAGTCGGCTTGCCGGTAGGCCAGACCGCGGGCCACGCCGAGCTCGACGATGTGTGGCACCGGGTCCTCCGGGGCCAGCCGGGCCGCCTCGTGGCAGACGTCCCGGGCCTCCTCCAGGATCATCCGGAAGTCCTGCGAGGACGGGTCGAGCAGCGCTTGGCGGACCAGGAACTCCGCGTGCACCGCCGCCGCGCCCGGGTCCTCGGGGGCCGCCACCCGCCAGGTGCGCAGCCACATGCCGCCCTGGCCGGGGGCCTGGGCGAGCTCGAAGGCGGCAGCCCCGGCCAGCGTCTGTACCCGTTGCCAGCGCAGCTCCGAGGTGGCCTCGGTGAGTGCGAGCAGACGGGCGGCCGGCTGCCAGTCCTGCCGGGCCTGGACCTCCTCCAGCGCGTCGATCAGCTGCCGGTCCGGGCCGGGCAGCCGTACGTCCAGCCGCTCGCGCGGGACGAAGCCGTACTCCTGCGGGTCCGAGGCGCGCATCGCACCCTGCACGGCCCCGCGGCCCCCGCGCATCCGCCGCACAGCCGGTACGACGATCAGCCCGCCGATCATGACGATGGCGATGAGGAAGATCAGAAGCTCCATGAGGTGTCCCCGTGTGAAGGCCCGTAACGGCTTGTGGTGCGGAACGCATTGTGGTGCGGAACGGCTTGTGGTCCAGCCTATGCGTCCCGGCGGTCGTTGAATCCAGCACGGGCGCGTCGGGCGTTACGCTCGGGCGCATGAGCCACCAGCACCCCCAGGGGCATCCTCAGAGTTTCGAGACGCTCGCCATCCACGCGGGCCAGGAGGCGGACTCCCTCACCGGCGCCGTCGTCCCCCCGATCTACCAGGTCTCCACCTACAAGCAGGACGGCGTGGGGGGCTTGCGGGGCGGCTATGAGT
Organism: Streptomyces lacaronensis; assembly: GCF_047337785.1. Lineage (NCBI taxonomy): Bacteria > Bacillati > Actinomycetota > Actinomycetes > Kitasatosporales > Streptomycetaceae > Streptomyces > Streptomyces lacaronensis. Next base: position 4,733,787 of record NZ_JBLHDK010000003.1, on the reverse strand, counting down.
ACAGCCGTTCCGCCAACCCCACCCGCACCGCGCTCGAGGAGAACCTGGCGGCGCTGGAGGGCGGCCGCCGCGGCCTGGCCTTCGCCTCGGGCCTGGCCGCCGAGGACTGCCTGCTGCGCACGCTCCTGGTGCCGGGCGACCACGTCGTGATCCCGAACGACGCGTACGGCGGTACGTTCCGCCTGTTCGCGAAGGTCGTGGAGCGCTGGGGCGTGGAGTGGTCGGTCGCCGACAGCTCCGACCCGGCGGCGGTGCGGGACGCGCTCCGCCCCCGTACGAAGGTGATCTGGGTCGAGACCCCCAGCAACCCGCTGCTCGGCATCACCGACATCGCCGCCGTCGCCGATGTCGCCCGCACCGCGGGGGCCCGGCTGGTGGTGGACAACACCTTCGCCAGCCCCTATCTCCAGCAGCCGCTCGCGCTCGGCGCGGATGTCGTGGTGCACTCCACCACCAAGTACATGGGCGGGCACTCGGACGTCGTCGGCGGTGCGCTGATCGTCTCCGACACCGGCCTCGGCGATGAACTCGCCTACCACCAGAACGCGATGGGCGCCATCGCCGGGCCCTTCGACTCCTGGCTGGTGATGCGCGGCATCAAGACCCTCGCGGTCCGGATGGACCGGCACAGCGCGAACGCCACGCGGATCGCGGAGATGCTCACCGCGCACCCCAAGGTGACCCAGGTCTACTACCCGGGGCTGCCGGAGCACGCGGGGCACGAGATCGCGGCCAAGCAGATGCGGGCCTTCGGCGGCATGGTGTCGTTCCGGGTCGCGGGCGGCGAGGAGGCGGCGGTCGAGGTGTGCGACCGGGCGCGGCTGTTCACGCTGGGGGAGTCCCTCGGCGGTGTCGAGTCGCTGATCGAGCACCCGGGGCGGATGACGCACGCCTCGGCGGCGGGCTCGGCGCTCGAGGTGCCGGCCGATCTCGTACGGCTGTCGGTCGGCATCGAGTCGGTCGACGATCTGCTGATGGACCTGGGCCAGGCTCTGGGCTGACGACCAGCTCTGGGCTGACGCCTGGACCTGCGGTCTTTTGAGGGTGGTCGCGACCCCTCGAGTGTCACCACCCCTCGAGTGTCACCACCCCTCGAGGGGAGGGGTGGTGTCGGTGGGCGGCGGCGCGGCCCACGGTTCGACGAGCGCCGCCCAGACGCCGAACGCGACGACCGCGGCGAGCAGCAGCAGCCAGCCGATGGTGCGCACCACTTGGTGGCGGTGGAGCATTCGCCGCCCCCGTTCGGCCGCCCGGCCCGCCAGATCCGGCGGCAGCGCCGGATGCGGGCCCTCCAGCATCCGGCGGACCTCGGTCTCCTTGCGGTCGGGGAAGCTCATGGGGCGGCCCCGGCCTCCGCCCCGGCGTCGGCTCCCGCCCCGGTCTCCGCTCCCGCCCTCGTCGCGCCGGTGGCCGCCCGGCTGCCGGTGGTGCCGGTGTTGCCGGTGTTGCCGGTGGATGGTGGCGTTCCGGTGGAGGACTGCGTTCCGGCGGATGGAGGCTGCCCGCCGGAGGGTGACGTTCCGCCGGATCGTGGCGTTCCGGCGGACGGTCGTGTTCCGGTCGTGCCGCGCCGGGCCGCCGCGCTGCGCATCGCCGTGACCGCGCGGGTGCAGATCGCCCGGACCCGCTCGACCGGGAGCCCGAGCGCCGCCGCCGTCTGCTCCTCCGCGACCCCCTCGTACAGCCGCAGTACCAGCACCAGCCGCTCCTGCGGGGTGAGCCGGGCCAGGGTGCCGCCGCGCGGGCGGCGGTAGCGGTGGCCGCGGTGGGCGAAGAGGGCGGCCAGCGTCCGGCGGGTGTGGTCGTACGGATCCTCGCCGCGCAGCCGGTCCCAGCGGGCGTACGTGCGCGCGAGCGCGGCGGTCAGCAGGCGCTCGGCGGCTTCGGTGTCCCCCGTCGGCTCCCCCGTGAGCAGCGTGGCCGCATGCAGCAGTCGGCCACCCGCGCCCGCGACGAATGCCTCGAACTCCCGGGCCCGGCGGCCATCCCGTGCTGCCCGCCGCTCTCGCACCACGCCCTCCGCCTCCCGTTCCTTTCAGGACACGGCAGGCACAGGCACCTGGTCAAGATGTCTGCGCCGGGGTCAGGTGGCGGGCGTCGCCTGGGGCACCGTGGTGTGCGCGACGGAGAGGGCGGTGTTGAAGCGGGTCAGGAGGTCGCAGAAGAGATCGCGCTCCTCCGTCGTCCAGTCCCCGGTCACGCGGGACATCAGATCGCGCCGTGACGAACGCACCTCCTCCAGGCGGGCCTTGCCGCGCGGGGAGAGCTGCAGCACGACCGCGCGGCCGTCCTCGGGGTGCGAGGTGCGCTTGACCATGCCGGAGTCGACCAGCGGGGCGACCTGGCGGGTCACGGTGGACGAGTCGATGCCCATGCTCCCCGCAAGCGCCTTGACCCCCATCGGGCCTTCCTGGTCGAGCCGGTTGAGCAGCAGATACGCGGCTCGGTCCATGGAATTGCGGGCCTGGCCGACGCCGCCGAGCCGGGTCTGTTCCGCACGGCGGGCGAAGACGGCGACCTGATGCTGGAGCGCGTCCAGTACGCCGGTGTCGAGTTGAGTCGTCATGTCCGATTGGGTGGGCATGGCCTAGGGCTCACTTCATGCGGTGGTCTGTGGGATGTGGCACAGAGTACGCGGCCGGGGGCCCGCCCGTACGGGGGCTGCAGAAACCTGACGGCCCTCGAGCCACAACCTGCCGTTCTGAGCCGTTCCGCGGCGCCGTGGCCCGTCGGCGGACCGTGCCCGGCACGTGCATGACACCGCGCCCGGCACGTGCATGACACCGGGCCCGGCACGTGCATGACACCGGGCCCGGCACGTGCATGACACCGGGCCCGGCACGTGCATGACACCAACTCCTGCCACCGGCTCGGCCCGCCGGGGCCTGTCGGGGGTGAGCTGCCAGACTGGGGACCATGGCTGCACGACACGGCGACGAGGACGGGCCCGGTTCCGGGTCCGGCCCGGCCTCGCACCTCACCTCTCCCGCCACCCCTCCCGCCCCTGGGTCCGTCCCCGCTCCTGCCCCCGCGTCTGCGTCTGCGTCTGCGTCCGCGGGTTCCGTATCCGGAGGTTCCGCCTCCGGGGGGTCCGAGGCGACGATCACCCTCGATGACGTCCGCAGCGCGCAGAAGACGCTCTCGGGGGTCTCCCGGCTCACCGCGCTGGAGGGCAGCCGGTATCTGTCCGGGCTGGTCGGCGCGCCGGTCCACTTCAAGTGCGAGAACCTCCAGCGCACCGGGTCGTTCAAGCTGCGCGGCGGCTATGTGCGGATCGCGGGGCTGAGCCCCGAGGAGCGGGCGGCCGGGGTGGTCGCGGCGAGCGCCGGGAACCATGCGCAGGGCGTCGCCCTCGCGGCCTCGCTGCTGGGGGTGCGCTCGACGGTCTTCATGCCCGAGGGCGCACCGCTGCCGAAGATCGCGGCCACCCGGGACTACGGCGCCGAGGTGCGGCTGTGCGGCCAGATCGTGGACGAGACGATGCGGGCGGCGAAGGAGTACGCCGAGCGCACGGGCGCGGTCTTCATCCACCCCTTCGACCACCCGGACATCATCGCCGGGCAGGGCACGGTGGGGCTGGAGATCCTGGAGCAGTGCCCCGAGGTGCGCACCGTGGTGGTGGGCATCGGCGGGGGCGGGCTGGCGGCCGGGATCGCGGTGGCGGTGAAGGCGCTGCGGCCGGATGTGCGGGTGGTGGGGGTGCAGGCGGAGGGCGCCGCGGCGTATCCGCCGTCGCTGGCGGCCGGGCGGCCGGTGACGATCGACGCGCCCGTGACGATGGCGGACGGCATCAAGGTGGGGCGGCCGGGCGATGTGCCGTTCCAGATCATCGAGAACCTCGTCGACGAGGTCCGTACGGTCACCGAGGACGAGCTGTCCAGTGCGCTGCTGCTCTGTCTGGAGCGGGCGAAGCTGGTGGTGGAACCCGCGGGCGCGAGCCCGGTGGCCGCGTTGCTGTCGGCGCCGGAGTCCTTCGAGGGGCCGGTGGTCGCGGTGCTCTCGGGCGGCAACGTCGATCCGCTGCTGATGCAGCGCATCCTGCGGCACGGCATGGCCGCGGCGGGACGTTATCTGTCGCTGCGGCTGCGGCTCACCGATCGGCCGGGGGCGCTGGCCACGCTGCTGGGGGTGCTGTCGACGCTGGACGCCAATGTGCTCGACGTCAGCCATGTCCGCACCAACCCGCGGCTGGGGCTGAGCGAGGCCGAGGTGGAGCTGCACCTGGAGACGAAGGGGCAGGAGCACTGCGAGGACGTCCGGGAGGCGCTGCGCGGCGCCGGGTACACGGTGATGGCCTGACGCCGGGAACGGGTCTGCTCTCGCGGGCCTGACGCCATCGCTGTCCAGGGCCGCCCGGGGCCCCGGGCGCCGACGCGATCGTCCGCGCTCCTGTCGTTTTATTTGCCTTGCGTATGTCGCGATGTATCGCGTCTCGGTTACGATTGCCGTCCAGTTGCTGCCGAGCGCTGCCCCTATGGGCGGACTTATGCCTTGATTGAGTGTGGAACTGACCCAACCCCGGGAGTGCCAACATGTCAGGCGCTATTCACGCCGAGGGTCTGGTGAAGACCTTCGGTGACGTAAAGGCTCTGGACGGCGTCGATCTCGACGTACCGGAAGGAACCGTGCTCGGACTGCTCGGCCCCAATGGCGCCGGCAAGACCACCGCGGTGCGCGTGCTCACCACGCTGCTGCGCCCGGACAGCGGGACGGCGGTGGTCGCGGGGGTGGACGTGCTCAAGAACCCCAACGAAGTCCGTCGCTCCATCGGGTTGTCCGGCCAGTTCGCCGCCGTGGACGAATATCTGACCGGCCGTGAGAACCTCCAAATGGTCGGCCAGCTCTACCAGATGGGAGCGCGGGAGGCCAAAGCCCGCGCGAGCGAGCTGCTGGAGCGGTTCAGCCTCGCGGAGGCGGCCGACCGCACCGCCAAGACGTACTCCGGCGGAATGCGCAGGAGGCTGGACCTCGCCGCGGCCCTGGTGGTCAGCCCGCCCGTGATGTTCATGGACGAGCCCACCACCGGTCTGGACCCGCGGAACAGACAGGCGCTCTGGGAGGTCATCCAGGAGCTGGTGGCCGGCGGTACGACGCTGCTGCTGACCACGCAGTATCTGGAGGAGGCGGACCATCTGGCGCATGACATCTGCGTGATCGACCGCGGCCGGGTCATCGCCCGCGGCACCTCCGACCAGCTCAAGGCCCGTACGGGCGGCGAGCGCGTGGAGGTCGTGGTGCATGAGCGCGAGGACATCGCGGCCGCCGAGGAGGTTCTGCGGGTCCTGGGCAAGGGCGAGACGACGGTGCAGGAGCACACCCGTAAGGTCACCGTCCCGGTCGTGGGCGGCGCCAAGCTGCTCGCCGAGGTCATCCGCGAACTGGACACCCGCGGTGTCGAGATCGACGACATCGGGCTGCGCCGCCCGACTCTGGACGACGTATTCATCTCGCTCACCGGCCATGGCGCCGGGAAGGGGGAGGCGAAATGAGCACGATGAGCGATTCCCTGGTCATCGCCCGACGGAATCTGATCCGGATGACCAGAATTCCCGAGATGGTCCTCTTTGGGCTGGTTCAGCCAGTGATGTTCGTGATCCTCTTCACGTACGTCTTCGGCGGCTCGATGAAGATCGGCAACAGCACCGACCCGGACGTCTACAAGAACTTCCTGATGGCCGGGATCTTCGCGCAGACCGTGACCTTCGCCACCGCGGGCGCGGGCGCGGGGATCGCGGAGGACATGCACAAGGGGCTGATCGACCGGTTCCGCTCGCTGCCGATGGCCCGGGGCGCGGTGCTCACCGGCCGGACCTTCGCCGACCTGGTGCAGACGACGCTCACCCTGGTGGTGCTGGCCGTCGTCGCGCTGATCGTGGGCTGGCGCCCCGGTTTCGCGGATTCGACCAACATCGGGAAGATCCTGGGCGGCTTCGGCCTGCTGCTTCTCCTGGGGTACGCCTTCACCTGGATCGGGGCGCTGATCGGGCTGTCCGTCCGTACCCCGGAGGCGGCGACCTCCGGCGGTCTGATCTGGCTTTTCCCGGTGACGTTCATCTCGAACGCCTTCGTGGACTCCAGTCAGATGACCCCCTGGCTGCGGCACATCGCCGAATGGAACCCGTTCAGCGCCACCGTGCAGGCGTGCCGTCAGCTCTTCGGTGACCCCGGTCTGTCCCGGTCCGGTGCCTGGCCGATGCAGCATCCGGTCTGGGCGTCGCTGATCTACTCGGCCCTGATCGTCCTGGTCTTCCGGACGCTGGCGGTGCGCAAGTACCGCTCGGCGACTGCCTGAGCCGGCTCTTCCGGGAGTGCGGGGCGAGGGGGAGCCCCGGCCGTTCGGCCGGGGCTCCACGCCGGGCGTTCAGCCCTGGTAGGGCTTGGCCTCCAGGATCCGCACCGAGGCGGTGCGGCCGTTGGGCAGCTCGTACTCCGCGTCCTGGCCGACCTTCTTGCCGTTCACACCCGAACCCAGCGGGGACTGCGGCGAGTAGGTCTCGACGTCCGCGCTCGCGTACTCGCGGGAGGCGAGCAGGAAGGTCAGGGTGTCGTCGGGGTCGCCGTCGAAGGCGATGGTGACCACCATGCCGGGGGCGACCACGCCGGTGTCCGCGGGGGCCTCGCCGACCTTCGCCTGCTGCAGGAGCTGCGTCAGCTGACGCACTCGGAGCTCCTGCTTGCCCTGCTCCTCCTTGGCGGCGTGGTAACCCCCGTTCTCCCGGAGGTCACCCTCCTCCCGAGCAGCCTCGATCTTCTTCGCGATCTCGACACGTGCGGGACCCGACAGGTACTCCAGCTCCGCCTTGAGCTGGTCGTACGCCTCCTGGGTCAGCCAGGTGACGTTCTCGCTGGTCTGGGTCACAGGTGCTCCTCGTCGGTACTGGGAATACAAATGAACGCCCTACTCAGAAGGGTGCGCCTTCGTAGCCGGGCGAAACCACGAGCCTAACAATTCCGGCAAGAAACGGGGAGGAGGGAACTGGGCGCAACGCGTAGGAAACGCGTCAGCGCTGGTCAGATCGGGGCAGGCGCCCGACACGTCCAGTTCGATTATCGAACAGGCTCGCAGCCGATCAACTCGGCGCTGGTCGCCCGGGCCGTGGTCCGCACGGTCACGACCTTGACCATGTCCTCCCGGGGCTGGCCGAAGGTGAAGTCCTTCCGGCCCACCTCGTCGTGGTACTCGTCCAGGGTACGCACCGTGCAGACACCCGTGGCGTCCTTGTCCTTGGTGATCTCCAGCCGGACCTCGACGGCATCGTCGGCGACCACCTTGAAACCGGTCAACCGGCCGCTGACGTCCTGACCGGCGATGTAGTCGTACCCGAACCACGCGATCAGGGCCAGCAGCCCGGCACCGAGCACGGCGCCGACGATCTTCAGCGTCCGGTCGGCACGCGCGTCCGCGGACCGGCCGTAACGCCCGTCGGGCAGCCCCTCGCGTACCGCGGCCATGGGCGTTCCTCCTGCTGGGGGAGAGATCGGAATTATTCGTCCCCGGTTTAGGTCACTATAGAAGCCGTCTTCCACGACGAATCACTGAGGATCGAACTTGACTGAGCAGCTGCGTTTGATGGCCGTGCACGCGCACCCGGATGACGAGTCGAGCAAGGGCGCGGCCACCATGGCCAAGTACGTGTCCGAGGGGGTGGACGTGCTGGTCGCCACCTGCACAGGCGGGGAGCGCGGCTCCATCCTCAACCCCAAGCTCCAGGGTGACCCCTACATCGAGGAGCACATTCACGAGGTCCGCGCCAAGGAGATGGACGAGGCGCGCCAGATCCTCGGCGTCAAGCAGGAGTGGCTGGGCTTCGTGGACTCCGGACTGCCCGAGGGCGATCCGCTGCCGCCACTGCCCGAGGGCTGCTTCGCACTGCAGGACGTGGAAGCCGCGGCGGAGCCCCTGGTGAAGCTGATCCGCACGTTCAAGCCGCAGGTGATCACCACCTATGACGAGAACGGCGGCTATCCGCACCCCGACCACATCATGACCCACAAGGTCTCGATGGTGGCCTTCGAGGCGGCCGGTGACCCCGAGAAGTACCCGGCGGCGGGGGAGCCCTGGCAGCCGCAGAAGCTCTACTACAACCAGGGCTTCAACCGGGCGCGCACCGTGGCGCTGCACGAGGCGCTGCTGGCCCGCGGGCTGGACTCGCCGTACGGGGAGTGGCTGGAGCGCTGGAAGACGTTCGGGCGGCCCGAGCGCACCCTGACCACCTATGTGCCCTGCGCCGACTTCTTCGAGATCCGCGACAAGGCGCTGATCGCGCACCGTACGCAGATCGACCCCGACGGCGGCTGGTTCCGGGTGCCCATGGACATCCAGAAGGAGGTCTGGCCCACCGAGGAGTACGAGCTCGCGAAGTCGCTCGTGGACACTTCCCTCCCCGAGGACGACCTCTTCGCGGGCATCCGCAACAATTGAGCCCATGATGAGCGCCACCAGCACCCTCGCCATGACGCATCTTGTCCCGCTCGCCAAGGACCTGGACGAGAACAAGGTGACCCCGGGCGTCCTCGGTTTCATCGTCTTCGCCGTGATCGGCGGGGCGGTGTGGCTGCTGATGAAGTCCATGAACAAGCACATGAAGCGGGTGAACTTCGAGGAGGCGCCGGAGGAGCCCGGCAAGGCTCCGGCGGCTGCCTCCACCGAAGGTGCCAAGGGCACCAAGGGCACCAAGGGCGAGGAGCGCACGGCCTGACCCCTGGCCGGGCCCGACCGCGTGTCCCGCGAGCGGGACCCCACGGCCCGGCCCCTCTTCGCGCCTCGGCAGACGAACGACGGCATCTCAACGCACTTCCTGCGGAGCGCTCAGGCGCGAGGCCGGTCCGGCAGCACGGCCATGACCTCGCGCGAGTGGCGGCTCGGCACCATGCCGAGCTGCCATGCCTGCCACCCCGTCTCCGGCTCGACGCCGCGCTCCAGCACCAGCGTGAACGCCTCCGCGCACCCTTCCAGCCGGGAATCGCCCGCCGTGCCCTCCTCGCGCATCTCCCGCAGCAGCTCCGCCAGCTCCTCCTGGGCCACCGCCGTGCCGATCACCGAGCCGCCCGCGGAGGCGAACGGCAGCAGCGTGCAGCGCAGGAAGCGGGCCCAGGAACGGCCGCGCCGGTCCCCGTACCCCGCGAAGAGCACGGCCGCCTCGTCCACCAGCTCCAGCGCCTGCGGCGCCTTGCCGTTTCCCGCGTCGATCACCGCCAGCTCGACACAGGACCATGCCTCGCCATGGGCCACGCCCACCCGGCGGAAGTCCTGCCGCGCGTCCTGGAGCAGCTGCCGGGCGAAGCCGCTGTTGCGCAGCGAGCCCGTCTGCGCCGCCCGCAGATCGCGGGTGACCCGGGCCGAGTGATGCCGGGCACACGCCAGCCCGTACACATCCCGCATCCGGCTGAACATCGTGCGGGCCCGCTCCAGCTCGCGCACCGCCGAGTCGTGGTCGCCGCGCTCCTCCAGCGCCTGGCCCAGGTAGTACAGCGTCCAGGCCTCGCCGCGCGCGTCCTCGTTCTCCCGGTGGCGGGTGAGGGCCTGGCGCAGCTGGTCGACGGCCGCCGACGCCTCCCCGGCCACCAGCCGGGCTCGGGCGAGCTGGGTGAGCGCCCATGCCTCACCGCGCTGGTCATGGGTGCGGCTGTAGGCGTCCAGCGCGTCCCCCAGCTCGGCCTCGGCGCGCGGCACATCACCCATCCGCAGACAGGCCTGGCCGAGCTGGAAGTGTGCCCACGCCTGGCCGTGCAGGCTCTCGCTCTCCTCATGCAGCTCCAGGGCCTCGCCCAGCAGCTCCAGCGCCTCGGCCAGCCCGCCGCGGTCGCGCTCCACCGCCGCCAGGGCGTGCATCGTCCAGGCCCGGTCGCCGCGCAGCTCCTCGGCCCGCTGGAGCTCCAGCGCCTCGCGCAGCTTCGCCGCGGCCTCCGCGAGATTGCCCTGGTGGTGCAGGGTGATGCCGAGACTGCACAGGGCACGGGCCGCGCCCGCCTGGTGCTGGGCCTCGAAATACAGGTCCACCACCGAGGAGAGCGTGGTGCGCGCCTGGTCCAGCTCGCCGAGCTGGCGGGCGGCGATACCGGTGCGCCACTGCACGGACCGCATCAGCAGCCCCTGGTCGACGGCCTGGGTGAGCTCGCTGATCTCGCCCAACCGGTAGAGATCGCCGCGCAGCAGGCAGTAGTCACACAGCGCGCCCAGGAGGTGCAGCACCGCGGACTGGTCCACGCCCTCGGCATGGCGCAGCGCGGCGGTGATGAAGCTCGATTCGTCGTCCAGCCAGCGCAGCGCCGCGTCCAGCGAGGCGAAGCCATGGGCCGCGCCCTTGCCGAAGATGTCGGCACGGGTGGAGGTCTTGCCGTCGACCAGCCGGATCACCGAGTCCGCCAGCTCGGCATAGCTGCGGATCAGCCGCTCCTGCGCGGCGGTGCGCTGCTCCGGCTGCTCCTCGTCCAGCAGCCGGGCATGGGCGAAGGAGCGCACCAGGTCATGGAGGCGGTAGCGGCTGCCGCGCACATGCTGGATCAGCCCGGCCCGGCCGAGCGCCTCCAGATGGCGGCCGGCCTCCTGCTCATCGGCGTCCAGCAGCGCCGCGGCCGCCGCGCCGCCCAGGCTGGCCCGCCCGGCCAGCGCCAGTCGGCGCAGCAGCCGCCGGGCGCCCTCGTGCTGGTCGGTGTAGCGCAGCCACAGGGTGCGCTCGATGGCGCCCACCGGGCCGTACGCCTCCAGGTCGGTGACCAGGGTGGCGGGGGAGCGGGGGCCGAGCGAGGAGCCCGCGATCCGCAGCGCCAGCGGCAGCCGCCCGCACAGCTCGGCGATCCGCTCCACGGACTGCCCGTCGTAGGGGCCCGCGCCGGTGGGCTCCTCGGCGGAGGCCCGCAGCAGCTCCTCGGCGCCCGGCTCGTCCAGCGGGCCCACCTCGATCCGGTGCACCCAGGCGGCGAGGTCGTCCGGCAGGCCGAGCGGGGTGCGCGAGGTGATCAGGACCAGGCCGTCGGACCGCTCGGGGATCAGCGTGCGCACCTGCTCGGCGTCGCGGGCGTCATCGAGCACGATGGTGACCGGCAGCCCGGTCAGATACTGGTGATACAGCTCGGTGAGCCGTCTGATGTGCTGGTCCGGCGAGGAGCGCTCCCGGAAGAGCAGCTGGTCGCGGGGTGCGCCGAGCCGGTTGAGCAGATGCAGCAGCGCGTCGCGGGTGGGCAGCGGGGCCTGCTCGGGACTGTCGCCGCGCAGATCGACCAGGCACGCGCCGCGGAACTCGTCGCGCAGATGGTGGGCCGCCCGCACGGCCAGCATCGTCCGGCCGGAGCCCGGCGGGCCCTCCAGCAGCACCACCGTGGGCTTGGTCTCGGAGGACGCGCGGGCCTGCCGCACCCACTGGGCGATCTGTGTGATCTGGGCATGGCGCCCGGCGAACGGGCCGTCCGCCTCGGGGAGATGGGCGAAGGACTGCTCCAGCACGGTGCGCCTGCGGGCCGCCTGGCTGCGGTCCGCACCGCGCAGCTTCGGCTGCCCGGTGGCGGAGGCGGTGCGCTTCGCCGAACCACCGCCCTGGCGGGTGGCGGCCGTGGTCATCCGGTGCTGGTCGATGAACGGCCGGATGCCCCGCACCTCGACCGCCGTGAGCCACTGGAGCCGCAACTGCTCGGCGCCACCGGGCTGGTTGCGCAGCGCGGCCTGGCGGTGGGCGGCCGGCCAGTGGCTCGCGGTGAGCTTGACGACGGCGGCGGCCGACCCGGCCACGGCGGCCGTGACCCCCGCGCCCAGCGCCGTGCCCGCCGAGGTGCCGTACCCGAGATCCGCGCCGAAGGCCGCCACCGCGGCGACCGCCGCGGCCAGCGCCGGGGTGCCCAGCTGCCCGCGCGACAGCCGGGCGGAGAGCGGTCGGCTGCCCGCCTCCGACTCGTCCAGCGCGCGCACATATGCCCCGTACTCCTCCGCGGCGGTGGCGGTCATCTCGTCCAGCGCGCCGCGCGCCCGGCTGAGCAGCACCCCGCCGTCGGTGCGCCCGCCCGAGCGGCGCACCTCCTCCTCCACGGCCCGCGACAGCAGCCGCTCGACTTCCGTCCGGTGGCTGTCCCGCAGCACCGCCAGTGACGCCGGCATGGTGATCCCCCTCCTGCAGCAGTGCCCTCAGTCTTCCGTTTCTGGCTCCTTTCCGGCAGTCCTGTGGATAACTCCCCTGTGGATGACTTCGCCCGTCTGCCGGGTGGGGAGGATGGACCCATGCCGAACCGTCTGGCGCCCGCGAGCCGTCCGGGGAACGGCCTTCGGCTCAACCGGTTTTGACGGGGGTCAGGGTGAACCCGCCGTTGGGCTCGCCCGCGGGGAACTGGGCCAGCCCACCGCTGAGCGCGTACTTCGTCCCGCCCGGCCCCGCGGTGACGTCGCTGGTGATGGGGCGAGCTTCGCCTTCCGCGTCTCTTCGGGATTGTCGACGGGCACCCGTACCAAGGAGCCGTTCGGCGCGTTGTGTCGTCCATGCGACGGAGTATGGCCAGGCTCTCCGCGCCCAGCCTGCCCCCGGGAGTAGCAGCCACCAGGCCGCGGGGACCCTCGGCCTGGTGTGCTGGGCCGGGCGGTCCGGAGCGTGCGACGATGCGAGTATGAATCGCCTGGCCAGCTCCCAGTCGCCCTACCTGCTTCAGCACGCGACCAACCCAGTGGATTGGTGGCCGTGGGGAGAAGAGGCGTTCGCGGAGGCGGAGCGGCGTGACGTACCCGTGCTGTTGTCGGTCGGCTACTCCGCGTGTCACTGGTGCCATGTCATGGCGCACGAGTCGTTCGAGGACAAGGACACCGCCGACTATCTCAATGCCCACTTCGTCTCCGTGAAGGTCGACCGCGAGGAGCGGCCGGACGTCGACGCGGTGTACATGGAGGCGGTGCAGGCCGCGACCGGCCAGGGCGGCTGGCCCATGACGGTCTTCCTGACCCCCGAGGGCCGGCCGTTCTACTTCGGCACGTACTTCCCGCCCCGCCCCCGGCCCGGGACGCCGTCCTTCCGGCAGGTGCTGGAGGGAGTGAGCGCCGCCTGGTCGGACCGCCGTGACGAGGTGCGGGACGTCGCCGGCCGGATCGTGGAGGATCTGTCCCAGCGCGGCGGTATCGCCCTGGGCCCGGACGCGCCGCAGCCGCCCGGCGAGGAGGATCTGCACAGCGCGCTCATGGCCCTGACCCGCGAATTCGACGCCGCACGCGGCGGGTTCGGCGGTGCGCCGAAGTTCCCGCCGTCCATGGCGCTGGAGTTCCTGCTGCGCCACCATGCCCGCACGGGCTCCGAGGGCGCGCTCCAGATGGTGTCCGCCACCTGCGAGGCGATGGCCCGCGGGGGTATCTACGACCAGCTCGGCGGCGGTTTCGCCCGCTATTCCGTCGACGCCACCTGGACCGTGCCCCACTTCGAGAAGATGCTGTACGACAACGCGCTGCTGTGCCGCGTCTACGCCCATCTGTGGCGGGCCACCGGCTCGGACCTCGCGCGCCGTGTCGCCCTGGAGACGGCGGACTTCATGGTCCGCGAGCTGCGTACCGCACAGGGCGGTTTCGCCTCCGCGCTGGACGCCGACAGCGACGACGGCACCGGCAGGCATGTCGAGGGCGCGTACTACGTGTGGACCCCCGAGCGGCTGCGCGAGGTGCTGGGGGAGGCCGACGCGGAGCTCGCCGCCGGGTATTTCGGCGTCACGCGGGAGGGCACCTTCGAGCACGGGACCTCCGTGCTCCAGCTGCCCGACGGGGAGCGGCTGACGGACGCCGCCCGCGTCTCCTCCGTACGGGAGCGGCTGCTGGCCGCCCGGGAGCTACGGGCCCGCCCCGGCCGCGACGACAAGATCGTCGCGGCGTGGAACGGGCTGGCCGTCGCCGCGCTCGCCGAGACCGGTGCCTATTTCGACCGCCCCGACCTGGTGAACGCCGCGACCGAGGCCGCCGAGCTGTTGGTGCGCGTCCACATGGACGAGCGCGGGCGGCTGGCCCGCACCTCGCTCGACGGCACCGCGGGCGGCCACGCGGGCGTGCTCGAGGACTACGGGGATGTGGCCGAGGGCTTCCTCGCGCTCGCCGCGGTCAGCGGCGACGGCGCGTGGGTGGAGTTCGCCGGGCTGCTCCTGGACACCGTGCTGAGCCGGTTCACCGATGAGGACGGCACGCTGTTCGACACCGCCGATGACGCCGAGACGCTCATCCGCCGCCCCCAGGACCCGACGGACAGCGCGGCGCCGTCCGGCTGGACGGCCGCCGCCGGGGCCCTGCTGTCCTACGCCGCCATCACCGGCGGAGCGCGTCATCGGGAGGCTGCCGAGCGCGCCCTCGCCGTGGTGCGGGCCCTCGGCCCCCGGGTGCCCCGCTTCATCGGCTGGGGACTGGCCGTGGCCGAGGCCCGGCTCGACGGGCCGCGCGAGGTGGCCGTGGTCGGCCCCGGCGACGACCCGGCGACCCGCGCCCTGCACCGCGCCGCGCTGCTCGCCACCGCCCCCGGTGCGGTCGTCGCGGTCGGCGAGCCCGGCTCCGACGAGGTCCCGCTCCTCCAGGACCGCCCCCTCCTGGAGGGCCGCCCGGCGGCCTACGTCTGCCGCGGCTTCACCTGCGACGCGCCCACGGCCGATGTCGAGGCCCTGACAGCCAAGCTGGGGGGCTGACCGGGGACGGGGCCGGACCCGCCGCCGACGTACGGTGCGTGGGCACGGGGCCGTAACGGGGCTGCTCCGGGCCCGCTACGGAGCCGGTCCGGAAGCCGCGACGCAGTCGTTCGGGGGCCGCGACGGGACCGGGCGCCGGGCCGCGGCTACAGCGGGAGGCCTTGGGACAGCATGTCCAAGGCGCGGTCGATGCTCTCCTCCATGGCCGCCAGCGCCGAGTCCTCCGCCGCGCCCTGGTCGGCGCAGTGGAAGAGCGCTTCCTGGAGGACGCCGAGGACGGCTCCGACCACGACCCGTACCTCGAAGTCCTCCGGCGACCGGTCGCTGCGCTCGGCCAGGACCTCCGCGAGCAGGGCGCCGGTCCGGGACATGCTCTCGCTCATGCGGGCGCGCAACCCCGGTACCTGGCGGATCAGGGTGAGGCGGACCAGCATCTCCCGCCGCTCGTCACCGGCGAACTGCCGGAACAGGTCGAGCAGCACGTGCCGCAGCGAGGCGACCGGCGGCTCGTCCAGTGGCCGGTCCCGTAGCGCGGCGAGCAGGACATCGTCGTACTCGTCGGAGAGGACGATGTCCTCCTTGGTGGGGAAGTAGCGGAAGACGGTGCTGGGGGAGACGTCGGCGGCCTCCGCGATGCGGTCCACCGGGGTCGCGTCGTACCCCTGCTCGGTGAACAGCCGGTAGGCGGCGCGCCGGATCGCCTGCCGGGTCTGGATCTTCTTGCGTTCGCGCAGCCCGAGCTTGGGCCGTGCGGACGTCGTACGTGCGGAAGCCATGGATCTCATTGTCGGGCATCGGCGGTCTCCTGGACCATGGCGCCTTGATCGGCGGGGACCGTACGGGGCAGGAGGATCGCGACCAGCACCGCCGCCGCCAGGGAGGTGAACGCGGTCACCAGGAGAGCCACGTCCATGCCGTGGACGAACGCGGCGTCCGCCGAAGCGGCGAGGTGCGGATCGCCGAGCCGCCCGGCCACCGCGTGGGCCGCGACCACCGAGCCGTCCGCCGCGTCGGCCGCGGCGGGTGGCAGCCCGGTGGTGTCGAGACGGGTGCCGTACGCGTCGGCGAGCAGGCTGCCGAGCAGGGCGACGCCGATGGTGCCGCCCACTTGGCGCAGCGTCATGAGCAGCCCGGAGCCGGTGCCTTCGCGGTCCCGGGAGAGGGCGCCGAGCGCCGCGTCCATGGCCGGGACGACGCCGAGGCCGAAGCCGAGTCCGGTGATCGTGAGCCAGGGCGCGGTCATGCCGTAGCCGTCACCCACCTCGGTGCGGGAACCGAGGAACGCGGCGGCGGCGCTCACCAGCAGCCCGCCGCTGATCACGGGCCGGGGGCCGAAGCGGGCGGCGAGCGGGGTGGCGGCGCGGGCCGCCAGCAGGAGCCCGGCCATCATCGGCAGCAGCCGCAACCCGGTGCCGAAGGCGTCGTTGCCGAGGACGGCCTGGAGGTACTGCGGCAGGACGAACAGCAGCCCCAGCAGCGAGAAGCCCACCAGCGTGATGGCGACGGCGTTCCACAGGAACGCGGGCCGGAACAGCAGCCCCAGGTCCAGCATCGGCCGCACCGACTGCCGCTCGCGCAGGGTGAGCCCGGTGAGCAGGGCGACGGACGCGGCGAAGGCGCTGAGGATCAGCGGATGGGTCCAGCCCCGGGCCGGGGCCTCGATGAGGCCCCAGACGAGCGCGATGAGCCCGCCGACGCTCAGCGCGGTGCTGACGAGGTCGATCCCGGGGGCCGCCGGGTCGCGGGTTTCGGGGAGCAGGAAGAGGCAGGCCAGGATGGCGATCGCGACGAGGGGAAGGTTGATCAGGAAGATCGATCCCCACCAGAAGTGGTCGAGGAGCCAGCCGCCGACGAGCGGGCCGAGCGGCATGCCGAGCCCCATCGCGGCGCTCAGGGCCGCGATCGCCCTGGACCGTTCGCCGGGGCCGAAGAAGGTGGGCAGGACGGCCATGGACAGCGGCATGACCAGCGCGGCGCCCAGCCCCATGACCAGCCGCGCGACGATGACCGGGGCGGGGGTGGAGACCAGCGCTCCGATGAGCGCCCCGGCGAGGAAGATCAGCAGACCGGTGATGAGCATGCGGCGGCGGCCGAACCGGTCGCCGAGGAGGCCCGCCGGAAGCATCGCGGCGGCGAATACGACGGTGTAGGAGTCGACGATCCACTGCTGTTCGCCGATGTCGGCGTGGAGGGCCGAGGCCATGGTCGGCAGGGCGATGTTGAGGATCGTGGTGTCGAATCCGATCACCAGGGTGCTGGCGACGAGGGCCGCGAGGGTCCACCAGCGACGTGGATCCGGGCGTGGGTCCGGGGCAGCGGACATGGCACACCTCCGAGAGTTACCGTCAAGTGACAGTAACTCTCAAAAGATGTGGGCTGTCAATCAGAAGTGTCTGTCGGAAGTGTCAACCGGGAGTGTCTATCGGGGGTATCCGCCGGATGATCAGGCGTGCTGATAGGCCACCAGGGAGATGCCGACGTAGTGCACGACGAAGGCGGCCAGCGTGAAGCTGTGGAACACCTCGTGGAAGCCGAACCAGCGGGGTGAGGGGTTGGGGCGCTTGGTGCCGTAGATCACCGCGCCCACGCTGTAGAGCAGCCCACCGACGACGATCAGCGTCATCACGGCGATGCCGCCGGTGCGCAGGAAGTCGGGCAGGAAGAAGATGGCCGCCCAGCCCAGCGCGATATAGCACGGGGTGTACAGCCAGCGCGGGGCGCCGACCCAGAAGACCCGGAAGGCGATTCCGGCGAGCGCCCCGGCCCACACCAGCCACAGCAGCAACTGTTGTTTGCCCTGTGGCAGAAGCAGCAGCGTGAAGGGCGTATAGGTGCCCGCGATGATCAGGAAGATATTGGCGTGGTCCAGCCGCCGCAGCACCGCGGCGGTGCGCGGTCCCCAATCGCCGCGGTGGTAAAGGGCGCTGGTGCCGAACAGCGCACAGGCGGTGAGCGTGTAGATGGCGCAGGCCAGGCGCCCGCGCGGACTGTCGGCGAGGGCCGTCAGTACCACGCCCGAGACCAGCGCCGCGGGGAACATGCCGGCATGCAGCCAGCCGCGCAGCATCGGCTTCAGGGGGAGCGGCGGGGCCGGTTCGGGCCCTGGGGGATTCTCAACGGCGGCATCGGGCGCGGCGGCAGTCATGTCGCTCATGCTACCTACGCCACCGTAAGTTACCGGTCCATGTCGAGTGGTGATGGTCACCAAGGCGTCCACTGGACAGATGGCCCGTACAGTCGGATGATCAAATGAGCGCGGTCGGCACCGGATGAGCTGAGCATCCGGGTCGCAGCCCCCAAGGGGTAGCTGTCTCCATAATCGGATATGAGTGCACATATCCGTCCAAACCCTCAATCAAGACGCCGGAGCGAGTGCGGTTCCGGCGGGATGGAGCGATCGTGGCGCCCAGCAATGTGGCTTCCTCCCTCACGACGACCCCGAGCCCCACGAACCACCAGGAGCTGGTCTCCTGGGTCGACGAGATCACCGCCCTCACCCAGCCGGATCGGGTGGTGTGGTGCGACGGCTCGGAGGCGGAATACGAGCGCCTGTGCGCGGAGCTCGTCGAGAAGGGCACCTTCAAGCGGCTTGACCCGATCAAGCGCCCCAACTCGTACTACGCCGCCTCCGATCCGAGCGATGTGGCGCGCGTCGAGGACCGTACGTTCATATGCTCCGAGAAGGAGGCGGACGCGGGCCCGACGAACCACTGGAAACACCCCGACGAGATGCGCGAGATCTTCGCCGGGGAGCAGGGCGTCTTCCGGGGTTCGATGCGCGGCCGGACGATGTACGTCGTGCCCTTCTGCATGGGCCCGCTCGGCTCGCCGCTGTCCGCGATCGGCGTCGAGATCACCGACTCCGCCTACGTGGCGGTCTCCATGCGCACCATGACCCGCATGGGGCGGGAGGTCCTCGACGTCCTCGGGGACGAGGGCTTCTTCGTCAAGGCCGTCCACACCCTCGGCGCCCCGCTGGAGCCGGGCCAGGCCGATGTGCCCTGGCCGTGCAACCCGACCAAGTACATCTCGCACTTCCCCGAGTCGCGGGAGATCTGGTCGTACGGCTCCGGCTACGGCGGCAACGCCCTGCTCGGCAAGAAGTGCTACGCCCTGCGCATCGCCTCCGTGATGGCGCGGGACGAGGGCTGGCTCGCCGAGCACATGCTGATCCTCAAGCTCACCCCGCCGCGCGGGGAGTCGAAGTACGTGGCCGCGGCGTTCCCGAGCGCGTGCGGCAAGACCAACCTCGCGATGCTGGAGCCGACCATCCCCGGCTGGACGGTCGAGACGATCGGCGACGACATCGCCTGGATGCGGTTCGGCGAGGACGGCAGGCTGTACGCGATCAACCCCGAGGCGGGATTCTTCGGTGTCGCGCCCGGCACCGGTGAGCACACCAACGCCAACGCGATGAAGACCCTGTGGGGGAACTCGGTCTTCACCAACGTGGCGCTCACCGACGACGGCGATGTGTGGTGGGAGGGCATGACCGAGGAGCCGCCCGCCCATCTGACCGACTGGAAGGGCAACGACTGGACCCCGGCGAGCGAGACGCCCGCGGCCCACCCCAACGCCCGCTTCACCGTGCCGGCCGGGCAGTGCCCGATCATCGCGCCCGAGTGGGAGGACCCCAAGGGGGTGCCGATCTCGGCGATCCTCTTCGGCGGCCGCCGGGCCAGTGCCGTTCCGCTGGTGACGGAGTCCTTCGACTGGCAGCACGGCGTCTTCCTCGGCGCCAACGTGGCGAGCGAGAAGACCGCCGCGGCCGAGGGCAAGGTCGGGGAGCTGCGCCGTGACCCGTTCGCCATGCTGCCGTTCTGCGGCTACAACATGGGCGACTACATGGCTCACTGGGTGGAGGTCGGCAAGAACGCCGACGCCGCCAAGCTGCCGAAGATCTACTACGTCAACTGGTTCCGCAAGGACGCCGACGGGCGCTTCGTCTGGCCGGGCTTCGGCGAGAACAGCCGGGTGCTGAAGTGGATCGTCGACCGCCTGGACGGCAAGGCCGAGGGTGTGGAATCCCCGATCGGGGTGCTGCCGACGCCCGAGGCGCTGGACACCGACGGTCTGGACCTCGACGAGGCCTCGCTCGAACTGCTGCTCACGGTGGACAAGGAGGTCTGGCGTGACGAGGCCGGGCTGGTGCCCGACCACCTGGGCACCTTCGGCGAGCACACGCCCAAGGAGATGTGGGACGAGTACCACGCGCTGGTGAAGCGCCTGGGCTGAGCCACCCCGCTCCATGGGCCGGGGCTCCATGGGCCGGGCCCGTGCTTCAGGCGCGGGCCCCGGCCGTGCGCCCCTCTTCGGTCGTCAACTCACTTCGGCCTCGGCCTCGGCCGGGTCCGCTCAGGCCGCCAGGCCCAGGGCGGTCGCGTGGGAGCGCATGCGCTCGGCCGCCAGCGTCGTGGCCGCCGTGTCGTCACGGGACGTGGCCACGACCAGGGCCCATCCGGCCAGGGTGTGGGCGCGCTGGTGGAGGGCGGCGATATGCGCCGGGTCCGTGGCCGCCGACGTGGGTGCCGCGCGCAGCGGGGCGTGGCCGTCGCGCAGGCGGGTGGCCTGCTCGGCGAGGCGCTGGGCGGCGTCGTCGAGGGTGGCGTCCGGGGTGAGGGTGCGCAGCTCGTCCGTCACGGTGAGCAGCGCGGTCAGATGTCCGGCCAGCCGGATGTCCAGCTCTTCCTCGCGGGAGCGGTGCGGGAAGTCGGGCGTGGGCCCGGCCATGCTGTGGACCGACTTGGTGCGGATCGGTTCGTACATGGATGGCCTCCAAGGGGTGAGGAAGCCATCCTAACTTAGACTCTGTCTAAAGTTGAGCAGTAACTAAAAGATCAGGGTTGGCCGTATCCGTCCAGGAAGTTCCCGATCCTGGTCACCGCGTCGGCCAGATCCTTCTTGGCGGGCAGCGTCACGATGCGGAAGTGATCCGGCTCCGGCCAGTTGAACCCGGTGCCGTGCACGATCATGATCTTCTCGGCCCGCAGCAGGTCCAGGACCATCTGCCGGTCGTCCTTGATCTTGTAGGCCTTGGGGTCCAGCTTGGGGAACGCGTACAGCGCGCCCTTGGGCTTCACGCAGGTGACGCCCGGGATCTGGGTCAGCAGGTCGTACGCCGTGTCCCGCTGCTCCACCAGCCGGCCGCCGGGGAGCACCAGGTCGTTGATCGACTGACGGCCGCCGAGCGCCGTGGCCACCGCGTGCTGGGCCGGCATATTGGCGCACAGCCGCATATTGGCCAGGATGGTCAGCCCCTCCAGATAGCTGGCGGCGTGCGACTTCGGGCCGCAGACCGCGAGCCAGCCGCTGCGGTAGCCCGCCACCCGGTACGCCTTGGAGAGCCCGTTGAAGGTGAGGGTCAGCAGGTCCGGGGCGACGGCGGTGGTCGGGGTGTGGGTCGCGCCGTCGTAGAGGATCTTGTCGTAGATCTCGTCGGAGCAGACGATCAGCTGGTGGCGGCGGGCGATGTCGGTCAGGCCGCGCAGCATCTCCTCGCCGTAGACGGCGCCCGTGGGGTTGTTCGGGTTGATGATGACGAGCGCCTTGGTGCGGTCGGTGACCTTGCGCTCGATGTCGGCGAGGTCCGGCAGCCAGTCCGACTGCTCGTCGCAGCGGTAGTGGACGGCGGTGCCACCGGCGAGCGAGACCGCGGCGGTCCACAGCGGATAGTCGGGGGCGGGGACGAGGACCTCGTCGCCGTCGTCCAGCAGCCCCTGCATCGACATCTGGATCAGCTCCGAGACGCCGTTGCCGAGGAAGATGTCCTCGACATCGAGGTGGATGCCCTGGGTCTGGTAGTGCTGCATCACCGCGCGCCGCGCGGACAGCAGTCCCTTGGCGTCGCCGTAGCCGTGGGCGTCGCCGAGGTTCCGGAGCATGTCCTCGAGGATCTCCGGGGGGCATTCGAAGCCGAAGGTCGCCGGATTTCCGGTGTTGAGCTTGAGGATGCGGTGTCCTGCCGCCTCCAGCCGCATCGCCTCCTCGAGCACCGGGCCACGGATTTCGTAGCAGACGTTGGCGAGCTTCGTGGACTGGATCACCTGCATGTCGGCCACCTTACGGCGGTGTATCCAGGGCCGCGCGGTGTTTTTCGCCACGTGGACGGTGTACGGGGGCGCCGGGCGGTGGCGGTCGCGATCCCGTGCGCCGCCCCGGAGCGGCACGTCGCGCCGGATAACGAGTCTGTTTCTGGTGTTAATTTCCGCGAAAGAGGGGTTGGCCCGAACGGGTTGCGTGGTTATCGTTCACGCACTTCACCCAATCGTTCCGCTGAACGAGTAAGGGAAGGGTGCCCCCGTTCATGCCCCCGTTGATGTCCGAGTTCTCCCACCGCACAGCCCCCGCCGCGGCCGGGATACCGCGGCGGTCGGTGCTCACCACCGCCGCGGCGGCCGTCGCCGCGCTCGGCGGCTCCGCCGCGCTGACCGGCTGCTCGGGAGCCGCCTCCGCCTCCCCGTCGAGGGCCGTGCCCACCCGAGGCCCGGCCGGGCGGCCCGACCGCGGCGGCACCCTGCGCATCGCCCGGCCGCCCGCCTCCGACGCCGAGACCCTCGACCCCGCGAGCGCGCTGTCCGCGTACGAATACCTCGGCGCGCTCTACAACCGCCTCGTGCGGATCGCGCCCGACGGCACCGTGGCCCCCGACCTCGCCGAGTCCTGGGAGCCCGACGCCAAGGCGACCACCTGGACCTTCCGGCTGCGCCGCGGCGTCACCTTCCACGACGGCCGCGCCTTCACCTCCGCCGACGCCGCCTACACCCTGCGCCACATCCTCGACAAGGCGACCGCGTCCCCGCAGGCCCCCGTGCTGTCCCCGCTGGTCGACCCGGGGCGGCTGCGCACCCCCGACGCCCACACCCTCGTCGTCTCCCTGAAGAGCCCGCACGCCGAGTTCCCCAGCCTGCTCACCCACTACAACTGCTACGTCGTGCCCGAGGGCAGCGCGGGCTCCATCGGCCGCACCGGCATCGGCACCGGCCCCTTCCGGCTCGCCTCCTTCACCGCCGCCGGGCCCGGCCGGGTCACCGCCTACGCCGACCACTGGGCCGGGCGCCCGGTCCTGGACGCGATCGACTTCTACACCGTGGCCGATATGCAGGCCCGCTCCAACGCCCTGCTCGCCGGGCAGGTCGATCTGCTCTCCCAGACCAATCTCGACTTCGCCACCGCCCGGGTCGTCGCCGCCTCCGACCGCGCCACCATCGCCCGCGCCGAGAACGCCCAGTGGTACGTGCTGCCGATGCTCACCACCGAGAAGCCCTTCACCGACCCGCGGGTGCGGCAGGCGATGAAGCTCGCCTACGACCCCGCGCACATCCTGAAGGCCGCGCTCCAGGGCGCGGGCACGGCCGGCTGGGACAACCCCGTCCCGCCGAACGACCCCGCCCACATCGCCACCCACCCCGCCCACGACCCCGAGAAGGCCCGCCATCTGCTGAAGCGGGCCGGGCACGAGCGGCTGGCGGTGGACCTCTACACCTCCTCGTACGACCCGATCTTCACGCCCATGGCCCTCGCCTACCAGGAGTCGGCCGGGCGCGCGGGCATCCGGATCCGGGTCAAGACCGCGGCCGCGGATTCGTACTACACCCAGATCTGGATGAAGAAGCCGCTCATGGCCACCTACTGGTACACCGGGCGCCCCGTCGACCAGCTGCTCAACCAGGTCTTCCGCGGCGGCTCCTCGTACAACGAGACCGCCTGGTCGGACAAGGAGTTCGACGCGCTGCTCGACCGGGCCCGCCGGGAGACCGACGAGGGCCGCAGGCGTGAGCTGTACGGACAGGCGCAGACGCTCGTCGTCGAGCGGGGCGGGGCGATCACCCCGATGTTCGCCGACCGGCTCGTCGGGATCTCCCGGAAGGTGCGCGGCTACGCCGAGCACGGCTTCGAGTTCGACTATCTGCACATCGGGCTGAAGGGGGCGTGATGTTCTCCTTCCTCCTCCGCCGCGTGGTCGCCGCCCTCGGCACCCTGCTGCTCTCCTCGGTCATGGTCTTCCTGGCCGTCCAGGCGCTGCCCGGCGATGTCGCCACCCAGGTGCTCGGCAGGGACGCCACCCCCGACGCGGTCGCCGCGCTGCGCAAGCAGATGGGGCTCGACCAGCCCGTCTGGGAGCGCTACGCCGACTGGATCAAGGGCGCCCTGCACGGCGACTTCGGCACCTCGCTGGTCACCACCAAGCCGGTGGGCGGCGAGGTCGCCCAGTACCTCGGCAACTCCGCCATGATCGCCGTCGTCACCGTCCTCTTCGCGGTCACCGGCTCCGTCGTCCTCGGCGTCGTGGCCGGGCTCTACCGCGACCGCTGGCCCGACCATCTGATCTCCACGGTCAGCCTGGTCGGGATGAGCGTCCCCGAATTCGTCGTGGCCACGGTGCTGGTGCTCGCCTTCTCCGTCACCGTGCCGGTGCTTCCCGCCGTGGTGCTGTACGGGCCGGGGGCCGGGTTCGGGCAGCTGCTCCCGGCGGTGTGGCTGCCCGCCGCCTCGCTGGCGATCGTCATGGCCGCGTACATCGTGCGGATGGCCCGTACCTCGGTGATCGACGTCATGGCGAGCGAATACGTCACCACGGCCCGGCTCAAGGGGCTGACCACCTGGCGCGTGGTCACCCGGCACGCGCTGCCCAGCGCACTGCTGCCCACGCTGCACGTCATCGCGCTCAACGTGGCGTGGCTGGTGGGCGGCGTCGCCGTGGTCGAGAACGTCTTCAACTATCCCGGCATCGGGAAGCTGATGCTCACCTCCGTGCAGAACCGCGATCTGCCGGTCATCCAGGCCATCGCCCTCATCAGCGCGGTCGTCTACGTCGTCTGCAACCTCGCTGCCGACCTCGGGTCCATGGCCCTCAATCCCAAGCTCCGCACCCGAGGAGGGAGGATCCGATGAGCTCCGTCGAGGATCCGAAGAGCTCCGTGAGGGAGCCCGCGGGCGCGGTCCCGTCGTCCGCCGCGCCGCCGTCGCCGTCCGCGCCCGTACGACCCGGCTTCGCCGCCCGCACCTGGCGCACGGTGCGCTCCTCCCGCCCGGCCGTCATCGGGCTCGCGATCGTCGCCGTTCATGTGGTGGTCGCGCTGCTCGCCCCGCTGCTCACCCCGTACCACCCCACCACCGGCGACGCCTCACACGCGCTGCTCGGGCCGAGCGCCGACCACTGGGCGGGCACCGACAGTTACGGCCGCGATGTGCTGACCCGGGTGCTCTACGGCGGGCGGTACGCGCTCGGCGTCTCCGTCACCGCGACCCTCATCACCATCGCCCTCGGCACCGTCCTCGGCTGTGCGGCCGCGCTGCGCGGCGGCTGGCTGGACGATGTGGTCATGCGCGTGCTGGACGCGGTGCTGTCCATCCCCGCGATCCTCGTCCTGCTGGTGATCGTCACCGCGCTGGGCACCGGGTCCTCGGTGATCGTGCTGGCCATCGGCGTCGTCTGCGTTCCCCAGGTGGTGCGGGTGGTGCGGGGTGCCGCGCTCACCGTCGTACCCCAGGACTACGTCACCGCGGCGCGGGCCCGGGGCGAGAGCACCTGGGCGATTCTGCGGCGCGAGGTGCTGCCCAACATCAGCGATGTGGTGTGCGTCGAGTTCGCGATGCGGGCGTCGTGGGTGGTGCTGCTGATCTCCTCGCTGTCGTTCCTCGGCTTCGGCGCGGATCCGCCCACCCCCGACTGGGGGCTGATGGTCTCGGAGAACCGCACCGCGATCACCGTTGTGCCGATGGCCAGCCTCGCGCCGATCATCGGCCTGGCCACGATGGTGGTCGGGCTCAACCTCGCGGCCGACGGCCTGTCCAAGGCGTGGGGCGTGGACCGGATCAGGGAGGGCGTCTGATGACCACGTCTCCAAAGGCCCCCATCGTGTCGGTGGACGCGCTGTCCGTGGCGTACCGCTCGGGCGGGCGCGAGGTGCCCGTCGTCCGGGAGGTTTCGCTGGAGGTGAGCCCCGGCCGGACACTGGCCCTGGTCGGCGAGTCCGGCAGCGGCAAGTCCACGGTCGCCGCGACGCTTCTGGGGCATCTGCGGCACGGCTCCCGGATCACGGGCGGGCGCGTCGAGGTGGCCGGCAAGGACGTCTTCGCACTGGCCGCACGGGAGTTGCGGCGGCTGCGCGGCGGTACGGTCGCGATGGTCGCGCAGAACGCGGGCCACGCCCTGACGCCGTCCATGCGGATCGGACGGCAGATCGCGGAGGCGGGCGGCGAGGTGCCCGTCACCGACCTGTTGGAGCAGGTGCGGCTGGAGCGCCCGCGCGAGCTCGCCCGCCGCTATCCGCACGAACTCTCCGGCGGGCAGCAGCAGCGCGTCGCCATCGCCATGGCGATCGCGGCCCGGCCCAAGGTGCTCATACTGGACGAGCCCACCACTGGTCTCGATGTGATCACTCAGCGCGGAGTGCTGGACCTGGTCGGTGCCCTGCGCGAGGAACTCGGCCTCGCCGCCGTCCTGGTCAGCCATGACCTGGGCGTGGTCGCGCGGATGGCCGACGAGGTGTGCGTGCTGAACGCCGGGCGGATCGTCGAGGCCGCCCCCACCCGCCGCCTCTTCGCCGCCCCCGCCGACCCGTACACCCGCCGACTGCTGGCCAGCGTCCCGCGCATCGCGGACGCGGGGCTCGCGGTGGTGGGAGAGGACGGCACGCGGGAGATCCGGCCGAGGGCTGACTCAGTGGGCGCGGTGGACGTGGTCGACGTACGAGAGGTGACGATCGACTACGGGGCAAGCCGTGCCGTGGACGGGGTGTCCTTCAGCGTGCGGCGCGGTGAGGTGCTGGCGCTGGTGGGTGAGTCGGGGAGCGGTAAGTCGACGATCGCGTGGTCGCTGGCGGGGTTGCGGGTGCCGTCGGGCGGGACGATGAGGGCGGCGTCCGGGGGCGGGCCGGGTGGCCCGTCAGGTGACCGAGCCGGGGACTCGCCCGGCGGCTCGTCGGCCGATTCGTCAGGAGACGGGTCCGGTGGCCGATCCGACGGCCTGCCCGGCGGTGACGGGGACCTGAGGGCCCCCGCGCGGCGGCGCCCGCTCGCCCTGCGGCGCACCGTCCAGCTCGTGTTCCAGAACGCCGACACCTCGCTCAACCCTCGGCGCTCGGTGGGCGATGCGGTACGGCGACCGCTGCGCTTCTTCGGCACGGCCGGGTCGCGGGGCGAGGCGGCGTCGCGCGCCCGTCAGCTGATCGCCGACGTCCGCCTCGACCCCGAGTTCGCCGACCGACTCCCCGCCCAGCTGTCCGGCGGCCAGCGCCAGCGCATCGGTATCGCGCGGGCGCTGGCCGGTGAGCCCGATCTGCTGATCGCGGACGAGATCACGACGGCGCTGGATGTGTCCGTACAGGCCGATGTGTTGCGCCTGCTGGACGACCTGCGCCGGGAGCGTGAGCTGGCCTGCCTGTTCATCAGCCACGACCTGGCGGTGGTGCGGGGGATCGCGGACCGGGTGGTGGTGCTGCGGCACGGGGTGGTGGTGGAGGAGGGCCCGACGGACGCGGTCTTCGCGGCTCCGGGCCACCCGTACACGAAGGCGCTGATGGCGGCGGCGCTGGAGCCGGATCCGGAGGCGGAGGGGGTGGGGGCGGTGGTCTCGGCCGAGGAGTGGGCGGACGCGGCGGAGCCGGGGGCGCTCTGGGACGACGTGGGTGGTGGCCACCGAGTGCGACGCTGGCGGCCGGTGGATGGCTAGCCCCCACCCCGCCCCTTCCCGAATCGGGCCTGAGCCCCCTGAGCTTTCGTCGCCAGGCGCGGCCCGGTGGCCAGGTTGTGCCCACCCGTTCCTCCCCCAGCTACCGCTGGGAGGTGCCCCCTCCGCGGAACGATTGCCCACAACCTGCGAGCTCCTCCAGCGTTTGAGGAGCGGGTCCGGGGGTGGGGCAAACCAAGCCCCTCCGGCGATTGAGGAGCGGGGGACGGGGCGGCGCCTCCGGATTCGGGAAGGGGCGGGGTGGGGGAGTTGCCCGCCGCGGGCGCACCGCAGCCGCGCTCGCACCCGCACCCGCACCACAACACCAGGTAGAGGAGATACGTGAAGTACCGCGAGACGTTCGACCACAAGGTGCTGGTCGAGGACGCGTGGATCCCCACCCGGGACGGGCAGACGCGGCTGCACGCCCGCATCTGGCGCCCTGCGGACGCCGAGACCGCCCCCGTCCCCGCCCTGCTCGAATACCTTCCGTACCGCAAGAGCGACTGGACCGCCCCGCGCGACGCGCAGCGTCACCCCTGGTACGCCGGGCACGGCTACGCCTCCGTACGGGTCGATCTGCGCGGCAGCGGCGACTCGGAGGGCGTGATGCTCGACGAGTACACGGCGACCGAGCTCGCCGACGGCGTCGACGTCGTCAACTGGCTGGCCGCACAGCCCTGGTGCACCGGCAAGGTGGGGATGTTCGGGATCTCCTGGGGCGGCTTCAACTCGCTCCAGATCGCCGCCCTGCGCCCCGCCCCGCTGAAGGCGATCGTCACCGTCTGCTCCACGGACGACCGTTACGACAACGACGTCCACTACACCGGTGGCGCCGTCCTCGGCATCGACATGCTCGCCTGGGCCGGGACCATGCTCGCGTTCACGGCCCGCCCCCCGCACCCCACCTCCGTCGGCGAGGACCGCTGGCTGCCGATGTGGCGGGAGCGGCTCGGCGCGCTGGAGCCGTATCTGCACACCTGGCTCGCCCACCAGGAGCGGGACGACTACTGGCGGCACGGCAGCGTCTGCGAGGACTACGGCGCGATCGAGGCCGCCGTGCTCGCGGTCGGCGGCTGGGCCGATCCGTACCGGGACACGGTGCTGCGTCTGCTGGAGCACCTCGACGCGCCGGTACGCGGACTCATCGGCCCCTGGTCGCACCAGTACCCCGACCGGGGGCTGCCGCCGGGCCCGGCGATCGGCTTCCTCCAGGAGACCCTGCGCTGGTGGGACCAGTGGCTCAAGGACGAGCCGACCGGTGTGCTGGACGAGCCGAGGCTCCGCGCCTGGATCAACGACCCCGTACCGCCCGCCACCTCATACGAGACGATGCCGGGCCGCTGGGTCGGCGAGCACTCCTGGCCGTCGCCGTCCGTCAGCTGGGACGAACGTCCCCTCGGCGGCCCGGCCGACGAGCCGGTGATCGTGCGCTCGCCGCTGCACACCGGGCTGGACGCGGGCCGCTTCTTCCCCTTCGGCAACGACACCGATCTGCCGCCCGACCAGCGCGCGGAGGACGGCCGTTCGGTCTGCTTCGACTCGGCGCCGCTCACCGAGCGGGTGGAGATCCTGGGCCGCCCCCGTGTACGGCTGCGGCTGGACAGCGCCACCCCGCGCGCCCATGTCATCGCCCGGGTCTGCGACGTGGCACCCGACGGCTCCTCCACCCTGGTCACCCGTGGGGTGCTCAACCTGCTGTCCCGGAAGGGGCGGGAGCAGGCGGTGGAGTGGCGGCCGGGGACGTACGAGGACGTGGAGTTCGAGCTGAACGCCACGGGGTACGCCTTCCCGCCCGGCCACCGCGTCAGGGTCGCGGTCTCCGACGCGTACTGGCCGTGGGTCTGGCCGCACGGCGAACGCGGCCGGCTGACCGTACGGCCCGGTCAGAGCGCGCTGCTGCTGCCCGTACGGGATCCGGGCGCCGACGCGGGCCGCCCGCCCATCGTCTTCGAGGAGCCCGAGCAGGCCCCGCCGCTCGCCGTGACCGTCGACCCGCCCGCCGAACCCCGCCCCGAACGCACCGTCACCCATGACGTCGCCACGGGGGAGTGGGTGCTGGAGGTGGACCCGAACTACGGCGGCTCCCGCACCTATCCGGACGGACTGCGCTACGAGGAGAGCGCCCGCGAGACCTACCGCATCCGCTCCGGCGATCCGCTGTCGGCCGTGGCAAGCTCTCGGTGGACCATCCGGCTGCGGCGCGGGGACTGGGAGGCGGAAGTCGTCACCACCATGGAACTGCGGGCCACGGCGGAGGAATTCATCATGGACAGCGGCATCGAGGCACGGGCGAACGGAGAGACAGTGGCCACGCGCGCATGGCACCGCACCACGCCGAGGACGTCCGCGTGACGTCCCGATCCGAACGCCGCCCACCGCGCCGCGCCGTCGCCGCGTCCGCCCGCACCCGGCAGCCCACCGAGGTGCGCCGCCGGCTGATCGTGGAGGCCGCGGTGCCGCTCATCGCCGAGCGCGGCACGAAGGCGGTGGGGGTGCGCGAGGTGGCCGCCGCGGCCGGGGTGTCGGTCGGCACGGTCACGTACCACTTCGAGAGCGTGCAGGAAGTCCTCTCCGAGGCGATGGTGCTCCACATAGAGCGCTACTACGCCGCGCTGAGCGACGCCGCCGGGCAGGCCACCAGTGGCGCGGAGGGGCTGCGGCTGCTCATCGACGCGCTCTTCACGGAGGACACGGACCGGCACTGGCGAATGTGGTTCGACTACTGGAACGCGGGCGAACGGGACCAGGCCTTCGCCCGTGGCCAGGCCGAACGGTACGAGAACTGGCACGGCGAGATCCAGGCCCTGGTGGAACGGGGCCGGACCGAGGGCGAGTTCCACTGCGACGACCCGGCCGACTTCGCCCTCCGCTTCTCCGCCCTGGCCGACGGCCTCGCCCTGCGCCGCCTCCGCCAGGTCCCGGCCCTGAGCGTGGCCGACGCCCGCCGCCACCTGCGGCGCTTCGTGGACGCGGAGCTGCGGGCTGAGCTGGGCGGCTGAGGTGGGCGGCTGAGGTGGAGCCGCCCCGCCCCGCCCCTCCCGGCACCGGTACCGGGAGGAACGGGGACGGGGCGTCTCGGATCACCTCCGACCGGCTCAGGTCAGCCGGCGCAGAGGATCACCTTGACCGTGTCACCCTTGGACACGGTCTGCGGGCTGTGGGGGCTGACCGCGATCACCGAGCCCGGCTTGCACGTGCCGGTGGCCGCCTTGGCGTACTCGCCCTTGACCCCCATCTTGAGGAACTGCACCCTGGCCGACTCCTGGTCCCTGCCGCCCAGTTCGATGGGGAGGGTGCCGCCGTCGCTGAACTTGTAGAGCACGGTGGTGTCGGCGCCCCTGGTGGCGGCGGGCTTCGAGGCCTCCGAACCGCTGTTGATGGAGGCCAGGGCGGTGCCGCCGCCGACCACGATGAGGGCGGCGGCGATACCGGAGATGGCCGTGGCCCGCTTGCGCCGGGCACCCCGCGCGATGCGGGCCGTGTCGAAGTCCGGGGCCTCGGCGGCGTTCACATAGTCGTTCATGGCGTTCACCAATTCCTCTTCGAAGGGCGAGTAGCCCGTGCAGCCGGGAGGCCGCGAATCATGTGAAGTCATCGGGTTCCTTCCGTGGGCTGCTGTGGTGAAGGGCCGGAATGTGCGGGGAACTGACTTCTGAGCTTCTCCATGCCACGGACGAGCTGCGATCGCACGGTGCTGGGTGAGATTCTCAGGTCGGCCGCGATCTCCGCGTCGGACAGGTCGTGGAAGTACCGCAGTACCACGACCGTGCGCATGCGCATCGGCAGCTGCTGAAGGGCGCGGACCAACTGGTCCCTGCTGTCGATACGTCCGTACTCGTCGCCGGGAGCCGCCCGGTCGCCGCCGCTGTCCTGGTGCGGAACCATGCGGCGGAACCTCCGCCACCGGTCGTTGGCCAGGTTCACCATGATCCGCCGGACATAGGCGTCCGGAGCATCCTTGGCCGCGATCGTGCGCCACTTGCGGCAGGCCCGCTCCAGGGTTTCCTGGACCAGGTCCTCCGCCGCCTCGCGGTTTCCCGTCAGCACGAGGGCGCCGCGGAACAACGCGGCAGACCGCGTCGCGACAAAGTCATGGAAATCGATCGGCGCCGAACCGGCCTCGTCGAGGCCGGTGGCTCTCAGCTTCCACTCGGTTGCCAGATCCACACGCTCCTCCCTTCCTGTCACCCCTCCTCGACGGGCAGGCTCGCGCATCTGCTGCACGGCCGCGTTGAGAGCTGGGTCACAGGGTGAGGACAGGGATCCGTCACGGCGAGGTCGGCCCGGAGGTCCTCGCGGAGCGGGTAGCTATGAGGCGTTGCCTGGGGCTGTCGTGGTGGAGCCCGCGTCGAGGCCGGTGAGGAACGCGGTGAGGA
This sequence comes from Streptomyces lacaronensis, assembly GCF_047337785.1. Lineage (NCBI taxonomy): Bacteria > Bacillati > Actinomycetota > Actinomycetes > Kitasatosporales > Streptomycetaceae > Streptomyces > Streptomyces lacaronensis. The sequence continues at coordinate 4,702,116 of NZ_JBLHDK010000003.1, read as the reverse complement.
CGCGGCGCAGTCGGGGTTCCACCTCGACGATCGCGTGGCCGAGGCGGGGGTCGGTCTCGTAGAGCTCCCGTAGGCGTGGGCCGGGGGTGGCCATCTGCCAGAGCGCCCCGGCCAGGCTGGTCGCCGTGGCGACGAGGTCGACGGTCTGGAGCTCGGTCAGTCCGAGCAGCCGTCGCAGCTCGTCGCCGATCAGCTCGATCTCCTCGAGCGTCACCAGTTTGAAGTCGCGCACCGAGTCGATCGACACATTGCGTTCGAGGTTCATGGGCGCCTGGGCCAGCAGGTCGCAGAAGACCGGCCGGGCCGCCAGCGTGGCGGCGACGACCTCGGCGACCTCCGGGGCCGTGGCGTGCGTCCGGCGTTCCAGCTCGCCGCGCAGCTCGGCTGACCACTGCCGCCAGCCCTCCGCGGTGAGCCTGAGGAAGATCTGCTCCCGCGTCTCGAAGTAGCGCAGCAGGGCCGACTTGTGCATCCCCACGGCCCCGGCGATGTCGGTGAGGGTGATGTCCCGGACCCCGCGCTCGCGGGCGAGGGCACGGGCCGCGTCCAGGATCGCCTCTTCCCGCGCCTGCTTGGCCTGGGCACTGCGCGCACGTCGGAAGGCCGGCGTCGTAGTCATGCGGGACATCATAGGAACCTTTAAGGGAACGGCGTTGCGTAAATAAGAGAACGGTGTTGTACTAACGGTATGAGTTCACAGGTTATGGGTTCACAGGTCTGGTTCATCACCGGTTCGTCGCGCGGACTCGGCCGCGCCCTGGTCACCGCCGCTCTTGAGGCCGGTGACCGCGTCGTGGCCACCGCCCGGCGCCCCGAGGCGTTCGCGGAGGCGTACCGGGAGTACGGCGACCGCGTCCACCCCCTCGCGCTGGACGTCACCCGCCCCGAGGCGGCGCGCGAGGCCGTCGAGGCGGCGCTCGCCCGCTTCGGGCGCGTCGACGTGCTCGTGAACAACGCGGGATACGCGAATGTGTCGCCGATCGAGACCTCGGACGACGAGGACTTCCGCGCCCAGTTCGAGACGAACTTCTGGGGCGTCTACCACGTCACCAAGGCCGCGCTCCCCGCCCTGCGGCAGCAGGGAGCCGGCACCGTCGTGCAGATCTCCTCGATCGGCGGGCGGGTCGGCGGATCGCCGGGCATCGCCTCCTACCAGGCGGCCAAGTTCGCGGTGGACGGCTTCAGCCGGGTCCTCGCCGCGGAGACCGCGCCGCTGGGGGTGCGCGTCATGGTCGTCGAGCCGAGCGGCTTCGCCACCGACTGGGCCGGTTCCTCGATGACGGTCCACCCGATCCCCGACGCCTATGACTCGACCGTCGGGGAGATGAACCGGCGGGTGCGGCAGAGCACCGACGGAGCGGCCGGGGACCCTCGGCGCGCCGCCGAGATCATCGTACGGACCGTCCACCGCGGGGAAGTCCCGAGCCATCTCCCGCTGGGCGTGAACGCGGCGACCATGGCGCGGGACTACTCCCAGAGCCAGCTCGCCGAGGCGGCGGCCTGGGAGAAGGTCAGCCGCTCGGCGGACTTCGGCGAGCCGTACCCGGCGGAGCTCCCGGCCGAGGGCGCGGCCGCCTGAGGGGCTGTCGCGCTACGCGCGGCGGATCGCGCGGCCCGCCAGGGTGTCCGTGCGGTGGCCGTCCTCGATGACGAAGCGGCCGTCGATGAGGACGTGGGGGATGCCGGTCGGCAGGGTGCGCGGGGCCTCGAACGTCGAGCCCGCCGCGACCGTCTCGGGGTCGAAGAGGACGAGGTCCGCGCGGTAGCCCTCGCGGATCTGGCCCCGGTCGGGGAGGCGGAGGCGGGCCGCGGGGCGGGCGGTGAGGTGGGCCACGCACTCCTCCAGGGTGAGGACGCCCAGCTCACGGACGTAGCGGCCCAGGTACTGGGGGAAGGTGCCGTACGCGCGGGGGTGCGGCTTGGCGCCGTTCAGGATGCCGTCGCTGCCGCCGGTGTGAGCGGGGTGCCTCATGATCGCCTGAACGTTCTCCTCGTGCCCGACGTGCTGAAGGATCGTCGGGCCGAGGTGGTCGTCCAGGAGGAGGCGACGCGCGGTCACCCAGGGGGCCTCGGCTCGCTCGCGGGCGCTCGCGGCGACCGTTTTGCCGACGTATTCGGTGAGCGCCGGGTCGTTCACGCCGGAGATCTCGATGGTGTCCCAGTTGATCGGCACCCCGTGGCAGCCGTCCGCTCCCTCTTCCTCCATGACGTGCCGGATGCGCTCGGCCTCGGCGTCGTCGCGCAGGCGGGCGAGGGCCGCGTCGGGGCCGCCCTCGGCCGCCCAGCTCGGCAGCATCGCGGCGAGTGTGGTGCAGCCGGGGAGATACGGATAGGTGTCGAGGGTGATGTCGGCGCCGTCGGCGATCGCGGCGTCGAGGAGGGCGAGCAGCTCGGGGGCGCGGCCCTTGTTGAGGTCGAAGTTCATGGTGGCGTGGGCGAGGTGGAGGGCACAGCTCGCCTCCCGGCTGAGGGCCACCATCTCCTCGTAGGCGCGCAGGGCGCCCGCGCCGTACGAGCGGTGGTGCGGGCAGTAGTAGCCGTCGTACGCGGCCACGACCCGGCACAGCTCGGTGAGTTCGGCGTCGGAGGCGTACATCCCGGGGGTGTAGGTGAGCCCGGAGGACAGGCCGACCGCCCCCTGCTCAAGACCCTCCGCCACCAGCGCCTTCATCCGCTCGACCTCGGCGGGCGTCGCGTCGCGGTCCTCCCAGCCGAGGGCGAGCATGCGGACGGTGCCCTGGGGGATGAGGTACGCGGCGTTGACCGCGATGCCCCGGCCGTCGAAGCCGTGGTCGAGGCGGTCAAGGAACTCGCCGACGGTGCGCCAGGTGAAGTCGATGTCGGAGCCGTCGCCGTTCCAGCCGGTGATGGCGGTACGGATCTGGGCGAGCGTGCGGTCGTCCACGGGCGCGTACGAGAGCCCGTCCTGGCCGATGACCTCCAGGGTCACGCCCTGGGCGGCCTTCGCGGAGTGGTCGGGGTCGCGGAGCAGGGCGAGGTCGCTGTGGGCGTGCATGTCGATGAAACCGGGGGAGAGGGCGAGGCCGTCGGCCTCCACCATGCGGTGGGCGGTGGGGCGCGCCCCACTCCCCTCGGGCACGATGGCCGCGATCCGGCCGCCGTCGACGGCCACGTCTGCCCGGTACCGGGCTCGCCCGGTGCCGTCGATGACGTCCGCACCGCGAATGACCAGGTCCATGGGGTGCGTCTCCCTCTGCATGAGGCGTGCGGGCCGGGACGAGGGCTTCACCCCGGCGGGGTGTGGGGCGGGGCGGAAGCCCCACGACGATCAGAAGAAGGTGCGGATGTAGTCCGTGACCGTGCCGTCCGACTCCGCCACCGGGATCAGCTGCCACTTGTCGAAGCTGGTGCAGGGGTGGGAGAGGCCAAGGGCCACCCAGTCGCCGACCTCCAGGTCCGTGTCGTCCGCGACCGAGACCCAGGCGTGCTGGTCGGAGAGGGCCGTGATGGTGAGGCCCGTGGCGGGGCGGGTGGTGGAGTCCCGGGCGGAGCGGATGAGCTGGGGTTCGGGCATGTCCAGGTCGTAGGCCGCGTCCCGCTTGCCCGCGTTCAGGAAGGCCTGGCCGGGTTCGGGGCGCGAGACGACCTGGGCCCACAGGCGGAAGGCCGGGTGCAGCTCGCCTTCCTCCGGGACGCGGTTGAACGGGGTGATGTGCCGGTAGTGGCCGTCGTCGTGGGAGACATACGCACCCGAGCGCAGCAGCTTCAGCACCGGGCGGGACAGCGTGGGCAGCTCCGCGAAGACGTCCGCCACCGCGTCGAACCAGGCGCTGCCGCCCGCGCTGACGACCACCTCGTCCACGTCCTCGAAGCGGCCCGCCGCGTCGAAATCCGCCGCCAGTGCCGTGAGCCGGCGCAGCCACGCCCGTACCCGCTCGCCGTCCGCCTTCGGTACCTCGCCCTCGTAACCGGCCACCCCGACCAGCCGCAGGGTCCCGGCGGCCGCGACCGCGTCGGCGACCGCCGCGCACTCCGCCTCCGTACGGACCCCGGTGCGCGCTCCCTCGCCGCCGCCCAGCTCGACCACCACATCGACCGGCCGCCGCGCGCCCGCCTCCCGCAGGGCCGCGTCCATCAGCTCCACACCGCGCACCGAGTCGACGTAGGCGATGAAGCGGAAGCCGGGGTCGGCGTCGAGCTCGGCCGCGAGCCAGTGCAGGGCGGCGGCGTCGACGACCTCGTTGGCGAGGAAGATCCGCCGGATGCCGAAGGCCCGGTAGATCCGCACCTGGGTGGGGACGGCCGCGGTGATGCCCCAGGCCCCGTGCGCGAGCTGGCGCTCGAAGAGCTGCGGGGCCAGGGAGGTCTTGCCGTGCGGGGCGAAGGCGAGCCCATGGGCGGCGGAGTAGCGCTCCATCGCCACCAGGTTGTGCTCAAGGGCCTCGGCCGACAGCGCCAGTACGGGCGTGGTGAAGCCACCGGTGAACAGGGAGCGCCGTTCGGCGGCGAGCTCGCCGACCGTAAGGCCCTCGGCGTTCGGCGGCAGCCCCTTGAAGCGGTGGTCGACGCGCTCCCGCGCGAGGGCGGCGACGGCCTGGTCGCGGTGGTCGGTGGCCATGGAGCGCCTCCATAACGATTCCGGTTGCAATATCTGCAACGTTCATTGCGCATAACGCTTAGCGCTGTCTAACATCCCGCCCAGCACCGGGTCAACGGTGTGTGGCTGACCCTCATCCGTCCATCCACGAGGAGCGAGACCCACCGTGTCCCATCTCCGCAGCGTCGATGTCGTATGTCTTGGCGAGTCGATGGTGACCTTCGTGCCGTCCCGTCCGGGCCGGCTGTCGGATGTTCCCTCGTTCGCCCGGGGCATCGGCGGTGCCGAGTCCAATGTCGCCTGTGGCCTGGCCCGCGCCGGGCACAGCGCGCGCTGGATCAGCCGGGTGGGCACGGACGGCTTCGGCGAGCACCTCGTACGGGAGATCGCGGCCACCGGTGTGGACACGGCGTACGTCCAGCACGATCCGCGCCGCCCCACCGGGATCTACTTCCGTACGGCGGGGGAGCGTGCCGTCGGCTCCGAGACGGCCGACGGGGACGGCGGTGACGCCGCCGCCTCGGAACCGCTCGCCGAGGTGCTCTACTACCGGGCCGGATCCGCCGCCGCGGCCATGTCCCCCGCGCTCATCCCCCGGGAGCGGGCCTGGTCCGGCCGGGTGCTCCATCTGACCGGGATCACCCCGGCCCTCTCCGGCGACTGCCGCGCGCTGATGCGCGAGCTGACCGCCCGCGCCCCCGGCCGTCCGCTCGTCTCCTTCGACCTCAACTACCGGGTCTCGCTCTGGCAGAGGGAGGAGGAAGAGGGAGCCGGCGGCGACAGCGGGCCTGCCGTACTGCTCGACCTCGCCCGCCGCTGTGACCTCGTCTTCGTCGGCGAGGACGAGGCCGAGGCGGTCTGGGGAGTGCGCGGTCCGGAGGCCATACGGGCCGTGCTGCCCGAGCCGGAGGTGCTGGTCGTCAAGCAGGGGGGCGCCGGGGCCACCGCCTACGCCCGCCGCCCGGACGAGGGCACGGACACCGTCACCTTCGAACCCGCCCTGCGCGTCGACGTCGTCGCCCCCGTCGGCGCGGGCGACGCCTTCGCCGCCGGTTTCCTCTCCGGCACCCTGCGCGGACTGCCCGTCGCCGAACGGCTGCGCCACGGCCACCTCATGGCCGCCGCCGCCCTCACCGTCCCCGGCGACCTCGGCACCCCGCCCTCCCGCGAGCACGCCGACCACCTGGTGGCACTCGATGCCGCGCGGTGGGGCACACTGCGATTCGGCCCCGGCTGGACAGATCTGCCGAGTCCCGCCGAAAAGTGGGCCGAGACCGCAGCGGTGGAGGTACCCGACTCATGAGCCAGACCGTCGACCGAGCGCTGAGCATCCTGCCGCTGCTGGCGGAGGGGCCGGCCAATCTGGAGCAGGTCGCCACGCGGCTGGGCGTGCACAAGTCGACCGCGCTGCGGCTGCTGCGCACCCTCCATGAGCACGGCATGGTCTATCGCCAGCAGGACCAGCGCTACCGCCTCGGCGCCCGCCTCTTCGCGCTCGCGCAGGAGGCGGTCGAGAACCTCGACGTGCGCGAGATCGCCCATCCCCATCTGGTGGCGCTCAACGAACGCTGCGGGCACACCGTCCACCTCGCGGTGTACGAGGAGAACGAGGTGCTCTACATCGACAAGGTGGAGAGCCGCTACCCGGTGCGGATGTACTCGCGGATCGGCAAGCCCGTGGCCATCACCGTGGCCGCCGTGGCCAAGCTGCTGCTCGCCGATCTGCCCGAGCCCGAGCGGCGGACCCTGGCCGAGCGGCTCACCTACCCCGCGTACACGCCCCGTTCGACGCCCAGCGCCGCCGCGTTCCTCAAGGAGCTGGCGACCGTGCGGGACCAGGGCTGGGCCACCGACTTCGGCGGCCACGAGGAGTCGATCAACTGCGTCGGGGCACCGATCCGGGGAGCGGACGGACGGGTCGTCGCCGCCTGCTCGGTGTCGGCGCCGAACGTCGTCGTCAGCGCCGAAGAACTCCTCTCCCTGCTGCCGCTGGTGCGCCGCACGGCGGAGGAGATCAGCCGGGAATACTCGGGCGGCGCCCCGGTGTCCCACGACGCGCACGGCGCGCACGGCGCACATGCCACACAGGCCACGCACGGCACGGCCGGTTCGCCGGCCACCACCCCCTCGCACGAGCACGACCCCTCGCACGAAACCCCCGACAAGAGAGCCGAGGAGCCCTCCGCATGACCGAGAAGCTGCAGAAGACCGCGATCACCCCGGCCACGCACACCGCCCCGCCCGCCAAGTTCTCCCACGGCGTGAAGAAGGGGAACATCCTCCAGGTCGCCGGTCAGGTCGGCTTCGGCCCCGCCGTCCCGGGCCAGGCCCCCACGCCCGTCGGGCCCACCCTGCGCGAGCAGACCCTCCAGACCCTGCGCAATGTGCAGTCCGTGCTGGAGGAGGGCGGCGCGAGCTGGGAAGACGTGGTGATGGTGCGGATCTACCTCACCGACACCGGCCACTTCGCCGAACTCAACGAGATCTACAACGAGTTCTTCGCCGACCTGAAGGAGGCCCCGGCCGCCCGTACGACGGTCTACGTCGGCCTCCCGGCCGGTCTGCTCGTCGAGATCGACGCCCTCGCCGTCCTGGGCTGACGCCCTCGCCGTCCCGGGCCGACGCCGCCCGAGGCGGCCGACCCCCGAACCCCCGCGGCGGGCGGGAGCTTTCCCCGCCCGCCGCGGGTTCCACCCCTGACTCGTCCTCACCGTCCCCGTCGCCGGAAGCTCGAGCCCTGATCACCCGCACCCAGGTCTTCCCAGCGCGCGGCCCGCCGCCGTGCGGCGATACCCCCTACCCACATCCCGGAGTTCCCCATGCTGCTCGCGGCCGCTCCCGCTGCCGAGACCCCACCCCACACCGGTGGTCTGCTCGCCCTCATCCACGGCACCGCCGGTCTGCTGACCGTCGCCGCCCTCGGCATCGCCCTTCTGCTCTACCTGATCATCAAGGTCCGGCTACAGCCCTTCGTGGCGCTGCTCGGCGTCTCCATCGCGGTCGGTCTGGCCGCCGGTCTCTCGGTCACCGAACTCTTCGGCACGGTCCAGAAGTCCGACGCCGTCTCGCTCATCGAATCCGGTATGGGCGGCATCCTCGGCCACATAGCCATCATCATCGGCCTGGGCACCATGCTCGGCGCGATCCTGGAGGTCTCCGGCGGCGCTGAGGCGCTCAGCGCCCGGCTGCTCGGCCTTTTCGGGGAGAAGCGGGCGCCGCTCGCGATGGGGCTCACCGGCCTGATCTTCGGCATACCCGTCTTCTTCGACGTCGGCATCTTCGTCCTCGCGCCGATCGTCTACGCGGCCGCCAAGCGCAGCGGCAAGTCGATCCTGCTGTACGCGATGCCGCTGCTCGCGGGCCTGTCCATGACCCACGCCTTCCTGCCGCCGCACCCCGGCCCGGTGGCCGCGGCCGGACTGCTCCACGTCGACCTGGGCTGGGTCATCCTGATGGGCATCGTCGTGGGCATCCCGTCGGTGCTGGCCGCGTGGGGCTACGCCGCCTGGATCGGCAAGCGCATCTTCGTGCCCGTACCGCAGGACATGGTCGAGGCGGCCGAGGAGTCCCGGGAGGCGGTCGCGGCCCAGCAGCGCGCCTCCGGCGCCACCCCGGCCGAGCAGCCGGTCCCGGTGGCCACGGTGCTCGCGATCATCGGCACCCCGCTCGTGCTGATCCTCTGCGCCACGTTCTCCTCCGTCGCGCTGGACCCGAGCACCGGCCGCTCGGTCATCGAGTTCTTCGGCCACCCCTTCGTGGCGCTGACGATCGCCCTGCTCCTCGCCTACTACCTGCTGGGCATCCGGCGCGGCTGGTCCCGCAAGTCCCTGGAGACCGTCTCCACCGCCTCCCTCAAGCCCGTGGGCAACATCCTCCTGGTGGTCGGCGCGGGCGGCGTCTTCGGCGCGGTCCTCAAGGGCAGCGGTGTCGCCCAGGCCCTGGCCGACGCCTTCGACAGCGCGGGCCTGCCGGTCATCGTGCTGGCCTGGCTGATCTCGGTGGTGCTCCGGGTGGCCCAGGGCTCGGCGACGGTCGCGATCGTCACGACGGCGGGCATCGTCACCCCGATGCTCTCCGGCGGCGACTACTCGCAGGCCCATCTGGCCCTGGTCATCATGTCCATCTCGGCGGGCTCCATCTTCGCCTCGCACGTCAACGACGGCGGCTTCTGGATGGTGGCGAAGTACTTCGGCATCACCGAGAGCGACACGCTGAAGTCCTGGACGGTCCTGGAGACGGTGCTGTCGGTGGCGGGGTTCGTGGTGGCGGCCCTGCTGAGCGTCGTCATCTAGCGCACGGCACCCGCATGACGACGGCCCCCGAATCCCGGCGGAAACCGCCGGGATTCGGGGGCCGTCGCTGCCAGCTCAATTCCGCTCCCTGCCCAGTTGGCATTCGCCGCAACATTCACCATTGCAACTCATTCATGGGAGCATCCAACTTTGATCAAATGATGGCAAAGAATGCTGGTTGAAACGGAGGACTCCCGCTCGGCGGCGACGTCGAGAATGCCACGTCGTTTCATGTTCCGCATACATTCAACTCTCCATCCCCATAAGCAGCATGATCAATCCATAGGGTCCTTGAGGCATTTGAAGGAAGGGACCCATGGAAGAACTCCGCGCAATCCGGGCTCGCGGTATCACGAAGGGCTTCGGTGATGTCGTCGCCCTGGACGGCATCGATCTCGATGTGGCACCGGGTCAGATTCACGGCCTGGTCGGACCGAACGGCGCCGGAAAAACGACGTTGCTCGGCCTTCTGCTGGGGCTCGCGGTGGCCGACAGCGGTCGCCTGGAGATCCTGGGTACACCGGTCGAGCGGGCACTCGACGCTCCCGACGGTGTCGCCGGCTTCGTGGACGGCCCCGCCCTCTACCCCTCGCTCACCCCACGGCGGAACCTCGCCGCGCTGGCCGCGCTCCGCGGCCACGACGCGCGCACGGCGGGGATCGACGACGTACTCGCCGAGGTCGGTCTCACCGACGTCGCCGACGACCGTACCCGCGGCTTCTCCCTGGGCATGCGCCAGCGGCTCGGGCTCGCCGCCGCCCTGCTGACCAGGCCCCGGCTGCTCGTGCTCGACGAACCGTCCAACGGCCTCGACCCGGCGGGCAAGAAGCATGTGCACGGTGTCCTCAGTCGGCTCGCGGCCGACGGAACCGCCGTCGTGCTCTCCAGCCACAACATGGACGACCTCGAGGCGCTGTGCTCCGAGGTGACCATCCTCGCCGCCGGACGCGTCGTCTTCTCCGGCCCGCTGACCAAGCTGGCCACCGAGAACCGTGAACTCGACTACCGGCTGCTCACCTCCGACTCGCGGGCCGCGCGCCGGCTGGCGGACGACGCGCCGGGTATCCAGGTCGTCGACGAAGCCGGGGTACGGCGGGACGCCGAACCGCTCGTCGTACGCGCCCTGGTGCCCGCCCTCGACCAATTCGTGGCGCGGCTCGTGGAGCGGGGCGTCGCGCTGCGCGAGCTCACTCCCGTGGTGTCGCCGCTCGAAGCCGCGTTTCTCGCCCTCACCGAACAGCAGGAGGCGGGCAGATGACCGCGACCCTCACCCAGAGCCGGGAACAGGAACCCGAGCAGATGACCGGGGGCCGTCGCGTCCCCGTCACCCGCGCCTGTCGCTTCGAGTTCGTCAAGCTCGTCTCCCAGTGGCGGATCCGCCTGCTGGTCCTCGCCTGCTGGATCGCTCCCGCCCTCTTCGTCGCCGGGGTGAGCCAGCAGAGCACGCTTCCCGTCGACACCCTCTTCGGGCGCTGGATGCTCGCCTCCGGGTGGGCCGGGCCGCTGGTGATGCTCGGGTTCGCGGGGACCTGGGCGCTCCCGCTGCTGACCTCGGTCGTGGCCGGTGATGTGTTCGCCTCCGAGGACCGGCTCGGCACCTGGCGCCATCTGCTCGTCGCGGTCCGCTCGCCCCGGCGGATCTTCATGGCGAAGGCGGTGGCCAGTCTCACCGTCCTGCTGCTGCTCGTGGCCGGGCTCGCGGTCTCCAGCACCGTCGGCGGCCTCCTCGTGGTCGGCAACCAGCCGCTGGTCGGTCTCGACGGCCATCTCCTGGCACCGTCGGACGCCGCCGTCCAGGTCCTGCTCTCCTGGGTCTGCGTCCTCGCCCCGACCCTGGCGCTCGCCGCACTCGGCTTCCTCGGGTCGGTCACGCTGGGACGGTCCCCGATGGGGTTGCTGGTGCCCGTGCTCGTCTCGCTCGCGATGGCGGTCGCCCAGATGCTGCCGCTTCCGGTGGCCGTGCGCGTCGCCCTGCCGAGCTACGCCCTCATCTCCTGGAACGGTCTGTTCACCAGCCCCCAGCAACTCGGCCCGCTGCTGATCGGCATCGTCGTCAGCCTCGTGTGGGCCGTGGTCGCGACGGCGCTGGCGTATGTGCTCTTCGTACGGCGCGACTTCACCAACCTGGCCCACGACGGTTCGGGCCGCCGCGCGATCACCGTCGGAGTCCTGCCGCTCGTCGGGGTGGCCGCCGCGTCGTTCGCGGTCGTCGCCGCGACGACCTCGGCGACGGGCTCCGGGATCGAGCAGGACAAGGTGCAGCGCTCGCTCGCCACGGCGTTCGCGCACCTGTACCGCATGCAGACCGACCAACTCAACCGACCCGCCGTCACCGAGGCCCAGTTGGAGGCCACGGCGTCGTGCAACAAGGGAAGCACCAGGGTCGCGGCGGAAGGTCCGGGCAACGACTGGCGCTGCGTCGTGACCTGGCATCTTCCCGGCGTCGAGGCCCCAGGACAGGCCATCTACCAACTCGACGTCACTCCGGACGGGCGGTTCATGGCCGATGGCGATGGACCGAAGGAAGTGAACGGCTACTTCCTGGTGCGGACCCCCGATGGGGACGCGCCGAACCCGCTGTGGCAGTTCGACGGCAACGTCGAACTGCTCGACACCACCCCGAAGGGATAACGCTCCATGCAGGTGACTCGCCGCCGCAAGCTCGTCGAGGAAGCTCGGATCAGCCTCATCAGCAGACGCATCGGCCGACGGATACCGCTGTTGACGGCGGGCACCACCGCTGTCGCCCTCGTGGCCGCCGGCACGGCGCTCGGGCAGACCCAGCAGTTCGGCACGGACCAGGTCGGTCAGGTCACCAAGGATGGCCAGGTCGTCTCCAGCAACCAGTACATCGCCCCGTACGGCGACCGTCTTGTCATCAACCAGGGCAAGATCATGTCGTCCTCGGTCAGCCCGGACGGCACGCACATGGCCGCCTCGGTCACCGACGGTGGCGCGGCCCTGGCCATCGTGGACCTGAAGAACTGGAAGACGCAACAGCTCGTCAGCAGTGCCGCGTCGTCGAACCCCCGCATCAGCGGCAACAACGTGGGCCAGGAAGGCCCGACGTACTCGCCCGACGGCAAGCAGCTGTGGCTGGGCCAGCCGGACGGCTACACCGTGTTCACCGTGAACGCGGACGGCGGCGTCTCCGGCCCGCGGACCGTCACCATCCCGGCGGACGGCTCCAAGCGTGCCCTGGTGGGCGCGGCCGTGTTCTCGGCCGATGGCAAGACCGTGTACTCCGCGGTCAACGGCCAGAACCGGGTCGTCGCCATCGACGCCGCGACCGGGACCATCAAGCAGAGCTGGAACGTGGGCAACGCCCCGCGTGGCATGGTCGTCGTCGGCGACAAGCTCTACGTGAGCAACGAGGGCGGTCGCCCGGCCAAGCCCGGCGAGCCCACGATCAACTCGTACGGTACGCAGGTACTCGCCGACCAGAAGACCGCCGCCACCACCAGCGGCACGGTCAGCGTCATCGACCTGGCGAACCAGGACGCCGCGGTCTCCAGCATCGAGGTCGGTCTGCACCCGACCGCCGTGTACGCCAAGCACGGCGTGGTGTTCGTCACCAACACGGCCGACAACAACGTGTCGGTCATCGACACGGCGAAGGACAAGGTCGTCCAGACCATCTCCACCCAGCCGTGGGCCAAGTCCCGGGTGGGCTACGAGCCCGACGCGGTGACCCTCACCGACGACGGCCACCTGCTGGTGACCCTCGGCCGTGCCAACGCCGTCGCCGTCTACAAGTACACCTCCGCGCAGGAGCCGGTCTCTTACGTCGGCCTGCTCCCCACCGACTACTTCCCCTCGGAGATCACCACCTCCGGCAACCAGGTGTACGTCTCCAACACCCGTGGCATCGACGCCCGCCGTAAGGCCACCGGCGGTCGCGGCACCCACGACACCACGTCGAGCGTGCAGCGGTTCACGCTGCCCGACGACAGCGTGATCAGGTCCTACACCGGCAAGGTCTTCAAGCAGAACGGCTGGAACGGCGAGTCGCTCAAGAAGTCCGACGGCACCCCGGCCAAGCCGGTGCCGGTCCCGGCCAAGCTCGGCGACCCCTCGACGATCAAGCACGTCTTCCTGCTCGTCAAGGAGAACCGGACCTACGACCAGGTCTTCGGTGACATCCCGGAGGGCAACGGTGACCCGTCGCTGACCGAGTTCGGCGAGAACGTCACGCCGAACCAGCACGCCCTGGCCAAGCAGTTCGGCCTGTACGACAACACGTACGACATCGGCACCAACTCCGCCGAGGGTCACAACTGGCTGATGCAGTCCGACAACCCGGAGTACACCGAGTCCTCCGCCGGTGAGTACACCCGCAGCTACGACACCGAGGACGACGCCCTCGGCCACCAGAAGACCGGCTTCATCTGGACCGGTGCGCAGGCGGCCGGCAAGTCCGTGCGGAACTTCGGTGAGTTCCAGCAGTTCCTGACCAAGCCGTCGGGCGCCAGCTGGCAGAACCTGTACTGCGACACCAAGAACATGGCGGCGACCGGTCAGGACACCGCCTACCCGCTGAACTCGAGCTCGCCGATCCCGTCGCTCAACGACGTGTCGGTGCACGGCTTCCCGAAGTTCGACACCAGCGTCCCGGACGTCTACCGGGCACAGATCTGGAAGAAGGACTTCGAGAAGAACGGACCGGCGAACCTGAACATGTTCTGGCTCTCCAGCGACCACACCGGTGGCCCGGTGAGCCCTGCCTCCCAGGTCGCGGACAACGACCTCGCCGTGGGCCAGATCGTCGACAAGATCTCGCACAGCAAGTACTGGAAGGACTCGGCGATCTTCGTCGTCGAGGACGACTCCCAGGCGGGTCTCGACCACGTCGACGGCCACCGTGCCCCGGTCCAGGTCATCAGCCCCTGGGCCAAGCACGGCGCGGTGGACAGCCACTACTACTCGCAGATCAACATGATGCGGACCATCGAGCAGATCCTCGGGATCCAGCCGATGAACCAGAAGGACACCGCGGCCACCCCGATGACCTCGGCGTTCACCCAGCGCCCGGACTTCACGCCGTTCAAGGCGCTGCCCAACCGGACCTCGCTGACCGACGGTGTGAAGACCGCGCCGTCCTGTGGTCTGGACACCCCCGCGGCGCAGAGCCCGAAGGCGGCGGCCGTGCCGTCGGCCTCGGTGCCGGCGGACATGAAGAACGTCGCCGCCGAGTGGGACCAGTGGAAGTCGAAGCAGCGGCTGACCGGTCCCAACGCCGTTCCGGACTACGCTCCCCCCGCCCAGATGAACCACCTCACGTGGTACGAGACGCACAACTGGGCGAAGCCGTACCCGGGTGAGAAGAAGATCTACGCTCCGAGGGACGTGCCGGGCGCCTATATCCCGTCGGCGGAGAACGACGGCTGACGCACACGCTCACGCTCCGGGTGGCCCCTGGCCGGCATCATCGCCGGTCGGGGGCCGTGATTTTCGGATCAGGTGGTGGGGAACTCCCCGCGCTTGACGCCGGAGACGAACGCCGACCACGCGGACGGCTCGAATACGAGCGCAGGGCCGTCGGGGTTCTTGCTGTCGCGGACGGGGACGTCGGCGTGCCCCCGGGCTATTTCGACGCAGTCGCCGTTGCTGCCTCCGCTGTGGCTGGACTTGAACCACCCCGTGAGTGCGGAGGCATTGCGGGTGGTGTGCTTACCGCTGACCATGTTCGTGTTCCTCTGCTATGGCCCTGATCAGGGCCGAGCGGCTGTGTGAGGCGCTGCGCGACATGTTGCGGGTCGCCGAGAGCAGGGGTGCCCGCCTGCCCTCGTGCGGCGATGACCATAGCGGCTGACAACGGCGCTGAGGACGACCGCCCTCGGGGCGGTCGTCCTCAGCGCCGTACGGCCTGGCCCAGGCGTTGGCCTAGGCGCAGTACTGCGATTCCTTGCCGATGGACCGGTACATGCAGTCCGCGTTCTCCACGAGTTGGAGCACCGCGTCGCGGTTGCGGCCGGTCTCGCGGTCGATGACCTCGTCGGGCGGGTAGAAGCCGCCGGCGCCGGAGGAGGTCGGGTACATCTCGAAGGTGTAGGCGAAGATCTTCTGGGTGCCCCACAGGTAGTCGTCGATCGCGCCGTCCGTGATGTACAGCTCGCTCGACTGCTCGGGGGTGTAGCCGTTGCTCGCCGCCATCTTCTTGCCGACCGCGGCGAAGGCGTCGTAGTCGTCCCGCGTCATGCCGGTGGTGGTTTCGTCGTACGTCCAGCCGAAGGGCCACAGCACCAGTTCGCTGTAGGTGTGGAAGTCGATCGCGGCCTTGATCTGCTGCTTGCCGCCCACGACCCGGCTGCGGGCGAAGTCGGCGACGACCTTCACCTCGGGGGCGGAGGCGGCGCGGGGGCCGCGGTAGGTCTCGGAGCTGGGCGAGCCGGAGGAGCCGCCGCAGCAGCCCCACTTGAAGTCCCAGTTGCGGTTGAGGTCGGTGCCCACGGACGACGAGCCGGAGTTGGGCTGGCGGTTCTTGCGCCAGCTGCGGTAGGAGCCGGTGGCGATGTCGTACTCGCCGCCGTCCGGGTTCACATCCGGGACGATCCAGATCTCCCGGCCGTTGACCGCGTTGGTGATCCGGGAGTCGCTGCCGTACCCCTCGGTGAACTGGCGCACCAGATAGAGCGCCATCTCCACCGTAAGGTGCTCACGGGCGTGCTGATGGGCGGTGAAGAGGACCTCGGGCTCGCTCTCGTCCGTGGCCACGTTGTCGCTGATCTTGAGGGCGACGATGTCGCGGCCCTCGTACGACTTTCCGATGACGCGCTTGCTGAGGATGGACGGATACTTGGCCACCGCCGCGTTGATCTCGGCGTTCGCTTCGGCGTAGTTGTGATACTTCGCATCGGCCGACGGGAAGTCGAACGGCTTGGCCGATCTGCCCTCGGCGCGGTCGGGCGGGCCCTGGAGCGCGGTGAGCCGGTAGCCGAGCGCACGCAGCCGCTTGGCCTGCGCCGGGTCGGCGGTGACGACCAGGGAGCGGGCGTCCACCTCGTCGATGGACACCCCGGTGGCGGCGACCGCGGAGCGGTCGGCCTTGGTGGCGGGGCCGGAGACCTCGTACTGCCGCACGTCCTGGTCGGCGGCGGCCCGGTCGGTGGTTGGGGCGGTGCGCTCGGTGCCGGGCCGTGGGCTGGGATCGTCGGCCTGAGCTGCCATGGGTGCGGCGAGTGCGAGGGTGAGCAAGGCGGTGAGGGCGGTGGCCCGTCTACCGCTGATGCGACGTCGCATGACATCTCCTGGGGGGTTAAGGGCGAGCGGCTGCTGCGCCAGTGTTCGGCCATGCGCATGACATGCACAAGGGTGGGAAATGGTCGAAGCCGAAGGAATCTCTCATCGAGGGAAGGAACCCTCCGCATGAACAGATCTCTCGTCGGTGCGCTCTCGGCCCTGTTACTGGGCGGCGCGACCCTCGTCGGCGTGGGCGCGGCGCCCGCGACGGCCGCGTCCCCCGCCAAGGCCCCGAAGGCGGTCGACTTCACCGGCACGGTGGCGCTCAGCAACTGCTCCGGCTCCGTCGTCCGCACGCCGGGCTCGGCCGACAGCGACCCCGCGCTCGTCCTCTCCAACGGCCACTGCCTGGAGAGCGGCTTCCCCGGCGCGGGAGAGGTGATCGTCGACCAGCCGTCCAGCCGGAGCTTCACCCTGCTGACCGCCTCGGGCGGCCGGGCCGGCACCGTCCGGGCGAGCAAGGTCGCGTACGCGACGATGACCGACACCGACATCTCGCTGTACCAGCTGACGTCCACGTACGCCCAGATCCAGTCGTCGTACGGCATCAAGGCGCTACAGCTGTCGGACAGCCACCCGACCCAGGGCTCCGCCATCAATGTGGTCTCCGGTTACTGGAAGAAGATCTACTCCTGCAATATCGACGGATTTGCATATCGCCTTAAGGAGGGGGACTGGACCTGGAAGGACTCGGTCCGCTACACCTCCGCCTGTAACACGATCGGCGGAACGTCGGGCTCTCCCGTCGTCGACCCGGCGTCCCGCAAGGTCGTGGCCGTCAACAACACGGGCAACGAGGACGGCGGTCGCTGCACCCTCAACAACCCGTGCGAGGTGGACGAGAACGGCACGGTGACGGTGCGCCAGGGCATCAACTACGCCCAGGAGAC
The DNA here is from genome assembly GCF_047337785.1 of Streptomyces lacaronensis. Classification (NCBI taxonomy): domain Bacteria; kingdom Bacillati; phylum Actinomycetota; class Actinomycetes; order Kitasatosporales; family Streptomycetaceae; genus Streptomyces; species Streptomyces lacaronensis. The sequence goes on along the minus strand of NZ_JBLHDK010000003.1, from coordinate 4,685,137 downwards.
CTACCCCATCACCAAGTGCGTGACCACCGGCAACAAGATCGACCTCAGCCTGGCGGGCTGTGTGCTGCCCAAGCCCTAGCGAACACCTGTACGCCGGTGCGCCCCGCCTGCCATGGGCGGGGCGCACCGGCGTACGTCGAACTGTCGTTCGCACTCCGAGGGTCTACGGGCGCTGCCGCCTACAGCCCGTGGACGTGCGGGCCGACCGCCTTCGACCAGGCGTTCCCGCTGGCCGCGTCCCAGTTGGTGGACCAGGTCATCGCGCCACGGATGCCGGGGTAGGTCTTGGACGGCTTGAAGGAGCCGCAGCCGGAGCCCTTGGCGAGGCAGTCGAGGGCGTCGTTGACGACGCCCGGCTCGACATAGCCGGAGCCGGCGCCGCTGGTGGAGGCGGGCACGCCGATGCCCACCTGGGACGGGTCGAGGCCGTTCTCGAGCTGGATGCAGGCGAGCGAGGTGAGGAAGTCGACCGAGCCCTGTGAGTAGACCTTGCCGTCACAGCCCTGCATCGAGCCGCTGTTGTAGTACTGCATGTTGACCACCGTCAGGAAGTCCTTGATCCCCAGGGCGGTCTTGAAGTACTCGGTGGACGCCGACTGCATGTCGATCGTCTGCGGCGCCATGGTGACCACGACATCGCTCTTCTTGTCGTGGACGGCCTTGAGGGCCTTGGTCATATAGGTGGAGTTGACGCCGTTCTCAAGGTCGATGTCGACGCCGTTGAAGCCGTACTTGTCCATCAGGCCGGTGATGGAGGAGGCGAAGGCGTCGGCCGAGGCGTCGTCGCTGACCGAGATGGTGCCCTTTTCGCCGCCGACGGAGATGATCACGGACTTCCCGGCCGCCTGCTTGGCCTTGATGTCGTCCTTGAACTGCTGCTCGTCGCTGTAGCCGGTGGCGGGGTCGAGCTTGAAGTCGACCGCTCCCGGGGCGCCGGTGGCGTCCGCGAAGGCCACGGCGATGATGTCGTAGTCGTCCGGGACGTCCGAGAGCTTCTGCTTCGTCGCGCCGTTGTCGAAATTTTGCCAGTAGCCGGTGACGGCGTGCTCGGGGACGGCGGCGGCCTTGTGCTGCCCGGCGTCCGGGTGGTCCTCGGACGCGTTGGCCGAACCGGCGGATATCAGCCCTCCTGCGGCGAGGGCGACGACTGCGGCGGCTCCGAGCAGCCGCTTGGTGAACTGTGCGCGTACCACGACAGCCTCCGTACGTGGGGGGATGTGGGGGAGGTGGTGCCAGTGCGCGTTCAGGGGCCCCTGTGGCGTGCGTATAAGGTGGTCCAGACCAATAGCGTTGTCAAGCCCGCGCGATGTCTTCCCCGGCCGTGAGGGTGAAAAATGCGGATGAGGGGGCCAAGAGCGGTTGCGCTCCCGGCCCCCTTGGTCTCTCCCCGCGAAAGGGGCCGCGTCGCGTCCCCCCGAAAGGGGCCCGCGTGACGCTACGGCAGACCGTGCACCTTGGGGCCCACCGCGTTCGACCACGCGTTGCCCGCCGTCGCGTCCCAGTTGGTGGACCAGGTCATCGCGCCGCGCAGACCCGGGTAGGTACGGGACGGTTTGAAGGAGCCGCAGTTCGTGCCGCGGGCCAGACAGTCCAGGGCGTTGTTCACGATCGTCGGGGAGACATAGCCGCTGCCCGCGCCGCGCGTCGAGGCGGGCAGGCCAAGGCCGACCTGGGACGGTGAGAGCCCGCCCTCCAGTTGGATGCAGGCGAGGGCGGTGAGGAAGTCGACCGAGCCCTGTGAGTAGACCTTGCCGTCACAGCCCAGCATGGAACCGCTGTTGTAGTACTGCATATTGACCACCGTCAGGATGTCCTTGATGTTGAGCGCCGTCTGGAAGTAGGCGTTGGACGTGGACTGCATGTCGATGGTCTGCGGGGCCATGGTGATCACCAGGCCCGATCCGGCCTTCGCCGACAGGGAGCGCAGCGCCTGGGTCATATAGGTGGCGTTGAGGCCGTTCTCCAGGTCGATGTCGACGCCGTTGAAGCCGTACTCGCGCATCAGGGCGTAGACGGAGTTGGCGAAGTTGTTCGCGGAGCTGGAGTCATTGATCGAGACCGTGCCGTTCTGGCCGCCGATGGAGATCACGACGGACTTCCCGGCCGCCTGCTTGGCCTTGATGTCGTCCTTGAACTGCTGCTCGCTGCCGTAGCCGACGGCGGGGTCGAGGGTGAAGTCGACCGCTCCGGGGGTGCCGGTGGCGTCCGCGAAGGCCACCGCGATGATGTCGTACTGGTCCTGGACCTCGCGCAGCTTCTGCACGGCCGCGCCGTTGTTGAAGTTCTGCCAGTAGCCGGTGACCGCGTGCTTGGGCACGGCGCCGCCGCCCCCGCCGCCTCCGGCCGAGGTGGTGCCCGTGACGGCGGCCGACCTGGGCGACTCGCCCGCCGCGTTGGTGGCGGTGACCTGGAACTGGTACGAGGTGGACGGCGCCAGCCCGGTCACGGTCGCGGAAGTCCCGCCGACCGACCGCACCTTGGAGCCGTCGCGGTAGACGTTGTAGCCGGTCGCGCCGGTGACCGGGGACCAGGACAGATCGATGGAGGACGAGGTGACGGCGCCGGTCTTCAGCCCGCTCGGCGCGCCCGGCACCGGGTCGCCGGGGTCGCCGCCGGGGCCGGACAGGCTGATGTCGTCGGCGTAGTAGGCGGGCTGGCCGTACCAGCCGTGGGTGTAGACGGTCACCGAGGTGGTGCCGGGGCCGGTGGTGAAGCTGGTGCTGAGCTGCTGCCAGCCGGTCGCGGAGGGCGTCCAGGTCGAGACGTCGGTGGTGCCGGTGCCGCTCGCGCCGAGGTACACATAGCTGCCCTGGACCCAGGCGCCGAGGGTGTACGAGGAGTTGGGCTTGACGGCCACGGTCTGGGCGCAGCGGGCGTTGTCCGAGCCCGCCGGGGTGGCCTTGAGGGCGGCCGAGCCGCTGTGGACGGGGCTCGCGACGGTGGTGCCGCTCCCGGCCGAGCAGGTCCAGCCGCTGAGGCCGGACTCGAAGCCGGGGTTCTGGGCGAGGTTGGCGGCCGCGGCGGTGCCCTCGGTGGCGCGCGAGGTGGCGCCCGAGGTGGCGCCCGAGGCGGTGCCGCCGAGGGCGACAAGACCGGTGGCGCCCAGGGCGATGGTGGCGAACGCGCTGGTCAACCGGGCGAACCGGCGTCTGAGTCGGGTGGGGCGGGGGTGTGGGGCACGGTCCATGACTGCCTCCGTGGGGGAATCCATGGGAAAGCCGGCGTGAAGGAGGAGATTGCGGACGGTGGCCACCGTATGAACGTAAAGTGGTCCAGACCAATGCCCTTGTCAAGGGGATGCGCGCACTGAAGGATCGGGCCTGGAGTGCGTAACCCAGAGGAACTGTTCTCTCACGCCGTTTTCGTGGATAAAGTGACGACGCACCAGGACAGGGGCAGTAAGAGACAGGGGCAGTAACGACCTGCGGCCGCCGCCGCTCGGCGCCGATGTGAGACGGGGTAGCCGACGTGCCCACCGCGATAGCAGTCACCGGCCGCGAGCTGGTGCTTCCGCCGCCCGACGGGCAGACCCCGTCGGCCGTAGTGCTCCGCCCGCCGGACGCACAGTCACTCGACGACGCCCTCGCCGAGGTCGGGACCCTCCTTGACCAGCAGGGCTATCTCGTCGTGCTCTACCCCGCCGCGACCCCCGCGGCCGTGGTCCGCAGGCTCCACACCGTGCGCTCCGTCCTGGAGAGCGACCGGATGGCGCTGCTGCCGCTGCAACTGCCCCCGCTGGCCGTCGCCGTATTAGCCCGTCAGCTGCGCCAGCTGTCCATATCCGACTTCAGCCCCGGCGTGCTGGCGTGCGCCGCCCGGCTGCTCTCCCACTACATCCACGCGGGCGCCCTGCTGGGCAGCGTCGCCAAGCTGGACCGGGTCCCGGTCAGCCTCACCTCGCACGTCAAGTCCTGGGTGCCCGGTGCCCACTTCGGGGTGCTCGCCCACCCCACCCCGCACCTGGTCAAGGTCGGCGGCGGGACCGAGCTGCCCGCCCCCGGGTACGCCACCGCCATGACGATCGCCCGGGGCCAGCTCAGCAGCCACGGCTACGGGGGCGGCGGCGCGGGCCACGACGACTGGATCACCGGCGCCCTCGCCCCCGCCTGGGGCGTACGCGGCGTGGAAGAAGTGCCGCTGCCCGCCGAGTCGGCGCGCTGGTGGGGCACCCCGAAGCTGATCGAGTTCGCCGCGGCCATCCCCGACCTCTCGGTCCTCTACCAGCTCGTGGCCTCCGTACGGAGAGAGGAATGCCACTGGTGCGGCTTCGAACTCATCGGCGACCGCTGCGCCTTCTGCTCCTGCCCGGTGGCCCGCGGCGATGAGATCTCCGCACTGCTCACGTCCCAACGTCCCGCCCTGACCAGCCGGTAACGTCCCCGAACGAGGTTGTGCGACCCATGAATTCACGCCAGCGCCGCGGAGTCATCCTGCTGCTCCTGTCGGTCCTGTGCGCCGTCGGCGCCTTCGCCGGAGTCCTCTCCGTCGTCAACGACGTGGAGTCGAAGGTCGGCCCCGAGACCACGGCCTACAAGCTCACCTCGGACGTCAAGCCGTACAAGGCGCTGGAGGCGGGGGAGTTCGAGAAGGTCTCGATGCCCAAGCGCTATGTGCCCTCCACCGCCGTCACCGATCTCGACGAGCTACGCGGGAAGATCGCGGTGACCCAGCTGACCAAGGGGTCGCTGCTCCAGCGCGACATGATCGCGAACCGGCCCGCCCTGAAGCCCGGACAGCAGGAGATCGCGATCATGGTCGACGCGGCCACCGGTGTCGCGGGCAAGATCACCCCGGGGGCGCGGGTCAACATCTACGCCACCTTCGAAGGCGACACCCAGGGCGAGAAGCCGGTCTCCAAGCTGATCGTCGCGGGCGCCGAGGTGCTCGACCTCGGCAAGATCGCCGCGCTGGAGCCCGACCAGGACGACAAGCGGCGGATCGACGAGGCCGTGCCGATCACCTTCGCGCTCGACACCAGGAACGCCCAGCGCGTCGCGTACGCCGAGTCGTTCGCCTCGCATGTGCGGCTCGCGCTGGTCGCGCCCGGCGGGGGCCCCTCCATAGACCCCGACGACCGCACCTACACCCTCGACGGCGACAAATGAGTGAGGAGGTGCCGCGGTGACGATCAGAATTCTGCCGGCGGTCGGCGACCCCGACGCCGCCCACTCCCTCAGCGGGTTGCTCGGCCAGCTGCCCGGTGTCGAACCGTCGGCGCCGGTGGGCGACTCGACCCTGCTGCTCGACACCCTCGCCTCGCTGGCCGCCGCCTCCCTGGAGGAGCTGCCTGAGGTCGTCCTCGTCCATGAGCGCATCGGCCCGGCCCCGGCGCTGGAGCTGATCCGCGAGATCGCGCTGCGCTTCCCGGCGGTGGGCGTGGTGCTGGTGACCGCCGACGCCGGGCCCGCGCTGTACTCGGCCGCCATGGACGCCGGGGCCCGCGGCATCGCAGGGATACCGCTCGCGTACGAGGAGCTGGTCGCCCGCGTGCAGGGCGCCGCCCAGTGGGCCACGGGCGTGCGGCGCCATCTCGGGGGCGGTGGCGATCCGTATCCCGCGGGACCCGGCGGCAAACTGGTCGCGGTCGCGGGCGCCAAGGGCGGGGTGGGCACCACCGTGACCGCGGTACAACTCGCGCTCGCCGCGCGGGCCGCGGGCCGTAAGGTCGCGCTGGTCGACATGGACCTCCAGTCCGGGGACATCGCCTCGTACCTCGACGTCCAGTTCCGGCGCTCGATCGCCGATCTGGCGCAGATCACCGACATCTCGCCGCGGGTGCTCCAGGACGCGGTGTTCACCCATCAGACCGGGCTCGGGCTGCTGCTCGCGCCGGGCGAGGGCGAACGCGGCGAGGAGGTGACCGACGGCACCGCCCGGCAGGTCATCGGCGCGCTGCGGTCGCGCTTCGAGGTCGTGATCGTCGACTGCGGTACGCAGATGACCTCCGCGGGCGCCGCCGCCGTGGAGCTCGCGGACATCGCGCTGCTGGTGACCACCCCGGACGTGGTCGCGGTGCGCGCCGCCAAGCGCATGGTCCGGCTGTGGGACCGGCTCCAGATCCGCAAGGCGGAGGAGACGGTGACCGTGGTCAACCGGCACACCCGCAGCGCGGAGATCCAGCCGCAGCTGGTCCAGCGGGCCACCGGCACGACGGTGGCGCGCACGGCGATCCCGGCCGGCTTCAAGGAGCTCCAGCCCGCCGTCGACTCGGGCCGGATGCACGACCTGGACGCCAAGTCGGCCGTCAAGCAGGCGCTGTGGGGGCTGGCCGGTGAGCTGGGCCTGGTGGAGGCGGCACCCCCGGGCGGCGGCCGCCGCGCCGGCCACCGGGGCGGCCACTCGGCCGGAGGCGGCGGCGAGCGCGCCCTGCCGGGGCTGCGGCGGCGCCACGCCATCGAGGCGGGCGGCGACCCCGCGCAGGGCAGCGTGGGCGACGGCACCGACGCGCTGAACGAGATCGCCCCGCCCTCCACCAGGGGCTTCCTGCGCAAGCGGGGCGGCGGCGACCGCGGCCAGGTGACGGTCGAGTTCCTCGGCGTCCTGCCGCTGGCCCTGATCGTGCTCGCGGTCATCTGGCAGCTGGTCCTGGTGGGCTACACGTACTCGCTGGCGGGCAACTCCGCCGACAAGGGCGCCCGCGCTGGCGCCGCCAAGGGCGCGGGCGCCTGCCAGGACGCGGCCGCGAAGGACATCCCCGGCTCCTGGACCGCCGACATCGACTGCGGCGGCGGCGACGGCACGGTCTACAAGGCCACCGTCAAGCTCCACGTCCCGATCCTCTTCCCGGGCGCCGCCGACTTCCCCTGGACGGTCACGGGCACGGCGGGCGCGGCGGACGAGACCGACCTGGCGGGCGGAGGAGAGTGAGATGACCCGTCACCACCCTCCCCTCTCCGGACGCCCCGCGACGGCGCCCCGCCGTCGTGCCCGCCCGGGGGCGGCCACGCCGCCGGCCGCCGTGCCCGCGGCGCCGGGCGGCGGCGCTGCCACCGCGGCGGCCGTTGCGCGGCGTCTCGGGGCGGTTGGTTGGTGGCGGGGGCGCGGGGCGGCCGGTCGTGCGTCGCCGCTTCGCGCCGTCGCGGCGCGGCAGGGCGGGGCGACGGCCCGGCGGGGGGACCTCCCCTCGCCCGCCACCTCGCGGCCCGGGGAGCAGGGCTCGCCATCGGTGGGACTTCGCGGCGCGGCGGAGGCCGACCGGCGGTGCGGCCGACTGGCGGCGGGGCCGGCCCGGGTGGGTCGACGGCCCGGTGCGGCGCGTCGGCGGCGGGCCGATACCGGGTCGGCGTCCCTCGAGTTCCTCGGTTTTCTGCCGGTCCTCATCCTCGTCGCGCTCGCCGCCGTACAGCTCGGCATCGCCGCGTACGCCGCGCAGCAGGCCGGGACCGCGGCGCGGGCGGCGGCGCGGACGGCGTCGCTGGACGAGCCGCGGACCAGCCCGCAGGCCGCCGGGAAGGCGGCGATCAGCGGGTGGCTGGCCGATGGGGCGAGCATCGGCAGCGGGGGCTGCGGGGGCGGGGAGGCGCAGGCCACCGCGACCGTGGAGATCCCCTCCGTCATCCCCGGCTTTGACTTCGGCAGCGCCGAGAAGAGCGCCACCATGCCCTGCGACGACGGAGACGGCGGTACGGGCGAGCTGGCGTCGGCCGCGTTGGGAGGCGAACGATGAGCCTGCGGGCCCGTATCACCGCGCCCGAGGGGCCTGGCGAGGGCAGCGGGCGCCAGGACGGGCACCTCGTCTCCGCCTACCGCGCCAAGCTGCTGGAGGAGATCGACCTCGCCGAGATGTCGTCGCTCTCCACCGCCGAGCGCCGCTCCCGGCTGGAGCGGGTGCTCGGCCACATCATCAGCCGCGAGGGCCCGGTGCTGTCCACCAGCGAGCGCTCCCAGCTGATCCGCCGGGTGGTGGACGAGGCGCTGGGCCTCGGGGTGCTCGAACCGCTCCTCGAGGACGCCTCCATCACCGAGATCATGGTCAACGGCCCGGACCAGATCTTCGTGGAGCGCGCCGGCCGGGTCGAGCTGGTCCCCGTCCGCTTCGCCTCCGAAGAGCAGCTGATGCAGACCATCGAGCGCATCGTCTCCACGGTCAACCGCCGCGTGGACGAGTCGAATCCGATGGTCGATGCCCGGCTCCCCTCCGGTGAGCGCGTCAACGTGATCATCCCGCCACTCGCCCTCACCGGCGCCACGCTCACCATCCGCCGCTTCCCCCGCGCCTACACCCTCCATGAGCTGATCGGCATGGGCACGCTGGACGAGCAGATGCTGATGCTGCTCGCGGCGCTGGTGCGGGCCAAGTTCAACGTCGTGGTCTCCGGCCCCACCGGATCCGGCAAGACCACGCTGCTCAACGCCCTCTCCGGGCTGATCCCCGACGGGGAGCGCATCATCACCGTCGAGGACGCCGCCGAACTCCAGCTCCAGCAGACCCATGTCATCCGGCTGGAGTCCCGGCCGCCCAACGTCGAGGGCAAGGGCCGGATCACCATCCGCGACCTGGTCCGCAACTCCCTCCGGATGCGCCCCGACCGCATCATCGTCGGCGAGGTGCGCGGCGGTGAGACCCTCGACATGCTCCAGGCCATGTCCACCGGTCATGACGGTTCGCTGGCCACCGTCCACGCCAACAGCGCCGAGGACGCGCTGATGCGGCTCCAGACACTCGCCTCCATGTCGGACGTGGCGATCCCCTACGAGGCGCTGCGGGACCAGATCAACAGCGCCGTGGACTGCATCGTCCAGCTCGTCCGGCACGCCGACGGCTCGCGGCGGATCAGCGAGATCGCGCTGCTCGACAGCCATGGCCACGAGGCGTACCGCATCGCCACCGTCTGCCGCTTCGACGCCCAGCCGATGGGCGCGGACCGGGTGGTGCACGGGCGGTTCGGCTACTTCCCGCTGCCCGAGCGGGTCGCCGAGCGGCTGCGCATGGCCGGCGAATCGGTGCCGCCCGCCTTCGGCGTGGCCGCCTTCCCGGCGCAGCTGGCCACCCGCGCGGCCGGATACGACCCGTACGACCGGCCCCCGTTCGGCCGGCCCCCACAGGACCGACCCCCGTTCGACCCCAGGGACCGGAGGTAGCAGGGCCCATGGACCATCTCGCGACGGCCGCCCTCGGCGCGACGCTGGTGTGCGGCGCGCTGGGCGTCGTGGGCGTGCACACCTACGTCCGCGGCAAGGAGCAGCAGCGTGCCCTGATCGACCGGCTGTCGGAGACGGGACCGCTGCCGGGCACCGTCCGCGCGCGCCGCTTCTCGGGCGTCGACCGGCGGCTGCGCACCACCTCCCTGGGCCGGAAGCTGGAGCTGCGGCTGGCGGCCACGGGCCTGGAGATCACCCCGGGGGAGTTCTTCGTCTATACGGCGGGGGCGGCGGCCGGGCTGTGGCTGATCGCGGCGTCCTTCCTCGCGGCGTTCTTCGGCCCGATAGCGGCGGTGGTGGCCGTGTGGGGGTCCTTCGCGTTCCTCAACTGGCAGCGCCAGAAGCGGATAGAGCGCTTCATCAACCAACTGCCCGAGCTGTCGCGGATCCTGGCCAACGCCACCCAGGCCGGGCTGGCGCTGCGCACCGCGCTCGGCATGGCGGCGGACGAGATGGAGGCACCGGCGGGCGAGGAACTGGCCAAGGTCGCGGCCAAGCTGGCCGTCGGCCACTCGATCGACGACGCGCTGGAGGAGCTGGCCGAGCGGCTGCCGTCCCGGGAGCTGGTGGTGCTGGTCACCACGCTGGTGCTGTCCAACCGCGCGGGCGGGACCGTGGTCAGCTCGCTGCGCAACCTCACCCAGACGCTGGAGGAGCGCAAGGAGACCCGGCGGGAGGTGCGCACCCAGCTCTCGCAGGTGACCGTCACCGCCTATGTCGTACCGCTGCTGGGGATCGGGACACTGCTGCTGATGAACCGGATCTCGGCCGGCTCGCTGGACCGGATGACCTCGTCCTTCTGGGGGCAGGCGGCGGTGGTCGTGGCCTTCTGCCTGTACGGGATCGGCTTCTTCCTCATCCGCCGCATGTCCAAGATCGACGTCTGAGACCGTCCGAGACCGACCTACGAGCGAATCCAGGTAGAGGGGACTTAGGGGAGATGGCACTGCTGCTGGCGCTGGCGGCCGGTCTCGCGGTGGCGGGCATCGCCTACGGCATCGCGCTGTACCGCAGCGAGGCCAAGCTGCCGAGCGATCTGGCGGTGGCCCTGGAGGTCGGCTCCAGCCGGACGACCGTGGTCGGCTCGGCCGTCGACCGGCTGGGCATGCGCTACGCCCCGCTGGTGCTGCGGCTGATGGGCGAGAAGCGGGTGGCCCGGGTCCGCCGCCGGATCGATCTGGCGGGCAACCCGGGCGGTCTGACGGTGGATCGCTACGCGGCCCGGCGGGCGGTCTACGGGGCGCTCGGCTTCGTCGGGGCGCTGGTGATGCTGCTCAAGGGGCAAGTCCTGCTGGCGCTGCTGCTGGTGGCGTTCGGGCTGTTCTGGATCGAGGTGGGCATCTGGGCGGCGGTGCGCGAACGCAAGGACGCGATCGAGCGGACGTTGCCGGACTTTCTGGACGTTCTGGCCGTCGTGGTGAGCGCCGGTTTGAGCTTCCGTCAGGCCCTGGACCGGGTCGCCGAGAAGTATGAGGGCCCCTGGGCGGATGAACTTCGCATCACACTTCGGCAAATGGACATGGGAGTCAGCCGCCGTCAGGCGTTCGAGGAACTACGTAAACGTAATGACTCAGAACAGGTCGCACAGTTCGTCACCGCCCTTCAGCAGGGCGAGGAACTGGGCGCTCCGATTGTCGAAACGTTGATCGCCATTGCGAATGACATGCGCCGCACGGACGCACAGAACGCCCGGCGGCGCGCGGCCCGCGCGGTGCCGAAGGCGACCATGGTCATCACGACCTTCATGGTGCCCGGAACCATGGTGTTGCTCGTCGCGGGGTTCTTCATCGGCTCGGGCACCGACTTCGGCTCGGTGACCGGGGACTGACGGTCTCGTTTAGGTGAAGCTCCTTCGCGGTTGCAATTGAATGTGGGACAGTCGTCGACGGAGAACTCCTCGGTGCGGGAGGGGGTGAGACGGATGCGCGGTCGGGGTTGGTCGTCACGTCCACGGTTCGAACGTGGTGAACGGGGAAGGCAATGCTTCCTAGGGCACTGTTCCGAGACGGCTGTTTCGGCGTACTTTGCTCGTGTCGCGAGCGACACCACGGGGGTTGAGTCGCCGGACCACAGAGGGACGGCAGCCCATGGAGGGGAACACAATGGGGAAGCGCGTCATGCGGAACGATCGGGGACAGACCTCGATCGAATACCTGGGCATCATCGCCGTGGTGGTGGCCATCGTGCTGGTCCTGTCGACCACGGACTTCGGCAGCATGATCGCAAACGCCATCTCCGACAAGATCTCACAGGTCGTCGGCATCTGACCGGTCCCGTGACAGCGCGCCGAGATCTCAGGAGCGACGCGGGGCAGGCATTTCCGATCTACATCACGGCGGTGGCGGGCCTGCTCTTCCTGGCGCTCGCCCTCTTCGCCGTCGGCCAGGCCGGAGCCACCCGCAACGGCGGACAGACCGCCGCCGACGCGGCGGCCCTCGCGGCCGCCCAGGACTACCGCGACCAGCTGCGCAAGGGGTTCCTGGAGGCGATCGCGGGCGGCAGCGCATGGGACGACCTGCTGGACGGACGGGGACTGGGCGGCACCAACGCCTGTGACCAGGCGCAGTGGTTCGCCGACCAGAACGGGGCGGATGTGACCGACTGCCGCGGACCCGACTTCCTGCCGACGTCCTTCACCGTCACCGTGAAGACGCACAAGCCCGTGGGCAAGACCGTCATCCCCGGCACGGAGAGCAAGTACGGGGAGGCGTCGGCCAAGGCGGTCGTCACCCCGCGCTGCACGGCCGAGCCGCCCGCCCCGCCGACCGAGCGGCCCGACGACGACGGCAAGGGCGACGGCGGCGGCAAGGATGACGACGGTAAGGACGACGGCAAGGGCGGGGACGGCGGTAAGGACGACGGCAAGGACGACAAGCCGCCCATCGACCTCCTCTGTGACGGAACCGACCTGACCATCGACCCGACGCGTCTCGATCTCTTCCCCGACGCCAAGGACCTCTTCTCCGTGCACCTGGCCGACTGACGGCCGACTGACGAGCGAACGAAGAGCAGAAGAGCAAAGGACAGCGAGCGATGAGCATTCGGCACACGACGAAGGCCCGGAGGGGGGCCGCCGCGACGGCGCTCGCCGCGGCCCTGGCCCTCGCCGTGGCCGGGTGCGGCAACGGCGACGGCGACAAGAAGCCCGACGACGCCGCGGACCGGACGTCGACCGCGGGCAAGGACGACGGCGACGAGCAGGAGCCCGCGGCGGACTCCTCCAAGACCATCGGCGAGATGAAGGGGCCCGGCGGGGTCGTCGTCACCCTGCACTCCGCGGTGCGCGACGACGGCGGGTTCGTGACCGTCAACGCCACCGTCACCAACCACGGCAGCCGGCTCTTCAACGCGATCGACTGGCGCTCGAAGGAGACCGAGGTGAAGTCCCTCTCGTCCGTCTCCGGGGCGTCCCTGGTCGACGAGAAGGGCAAGAAGCGCTATCTCGTCCTGAGGGACACCGACGGCCAGTGTCTGTGCACCACGGGGCTCTCCGGGATCAAGCCCAATGAGAGCCGCCCGCTGTTCGCTCAGTTCCCGGCCCCACCGAAGAGCGTCAAAGAAATCGACTTCCAGATCCCGACCATGCCGTCCGTCAGCATCACCCTCTCCGGGTGAGCCGCGCCATGACACCGCAGACGACGGCCCGCCCCGCGCGCCGCGGCCCCGTGCTGGCCGCACTGGCCTCCACCGCGCTCCTGGTCACCCTCACCGCCCCGGCGCCGCCCGCCCACGCGGACAGCGGCCCCGGCGCGCCCGCCGACACCACCCCGCCGGTCAAGATCGACGCCAAGGACTCCGATCTGAAGATGCCCGAGGGCGCCAAGCTGGCGCCCGGCCGGGTCCTGGACATCAAGTCCGTGGTCGAGACGGACGACGGCGACGAGCGGCGGGAGGACACCAACGCCAAGGTGAAGTTCGCCCTCCAGGCCGAGGTGCTCTTCGGCAAGGACAGCGCCAAGCTGGGCGGCGACGCGCGGGCCCGGATCAAGGAGATCGCCTCCGAGGCCGAGCGGCAGAACGCCAAAAGCGTCCGCGTCTTCGGCTTCACCGACGACCTGGGCTCCGCGGGCCACGGCATCGTGCTGTCCAAGCAACGGGCCAACGCGGTGCAGCAGGCGCTCGCCGAGGACCTGAACCCTTCCGTCAACTACGAGATCCGGGGCTACGGCGAGCAGTACCCGATCGCGGACAACGCGACCGAGGAGGGCCGCAAGCGCAACCGCCGGGTCGAGGTCAGCTTCCCCAGGACCGGCTGAGCTTCGGCCGACCTGCGGGGTGCCCGGCGGGTCTTTCCCCTCCCCGCCCCTTCCCGAAACCGGGGCTGTGCCCCGGGCCCCGGGGCGGGGCTCTGCCCCAGGCCCCGGACCGGGCTTCGCCCCTTCCCGCGGCATCGATATGCGGCTCCGCCGCGCGGTGGGGCTCCGCCCCCGCACCCGGGGTACAGGGGCGAAGCCCCTGGTATCGGGAAGGGGCGGGGAGGGGAGCGGCCCGCCGCAGGCGTCACGACGCGTCGGCCACCTCCCCGAACCGGCCGAGCGTGGCCGCGGCGCACGATGCCGCATCATGGGTGTGTTGATCGCACCCTTCGCCGGAGTTTGTTCTGAGTACCGCCGTCGCCGAGACCCTTGCCGTAACTCTGCTCCTCGGCGCACTGGCTTTCGCGGTGGTACGGCCCCGGGGCCTGCCGGAAGCGGTCGCGGCCGTACCCGCCGCCGGGATCGTGGTGGCCATCGGGGCGGTCGCGCCCGCCCGGGCCTGGGCGGAGACCCGGGAGCTGCTGCCCGTCGTGGGCTTTCTGGCCGCCGTACTGCTGCTGGCCCGGATGTGCGCGGACGAGGGGCTCTTCGAGGCGGCGGGGCAGGCCGTGGCGCGGGCCTGCGCGGGCCGTACGGACCGGCTCCTGGGCGGGGTGTTCGCCGTGGCGGCCGCCGTCACCGCCGTACTGAGCCTGGACGCCACCGTGGTGCTGCTCACGCCGGTGGTGTTCGCCACGGCGGCCCGGCTCGGGGCGCGGTCCCGGCCGCATGTGTACGCCTGTGCCCATCTGTCGAACTCGGCGTCCCTGCTCCTCCCGGTCTCCAACCTCACCAATCTGCTCGCCCTGGAGGCCGGTGGGGTCTCCTTCACCCGGTTCGCCGTGCTGATGGGGCCCGCCTGGCTGGTGACCATCGGCATCGAGTACCTGGTCTTCCGCCGCTTCTTCGCCGACGACCTGGCCGCCGGGACGAGCGAGCCCCCGCCCGCCGACTGGCCCCGGGTACCGGTGTTCGCGGTGACCGTGCTGCTGCTGACCCTCGCCGGGTTCGTGGGGACCTCGCTGGCGGGCCTGGATCCCCAGTGGGCGGCCTGGGCGGGCGCACTCGTGCTCACCGTAAGGGCGCTGCGGCGCCGCCGGGCGACCGTAAGGGAGGCGATCGGCGCGACCGGGCCGCTGTTCTGCCTGTTCGTGCTGGCGCTCGGAGTGGTGGTCCAGGCCGTGCTGGCGGGCGGCCTCCAGGATGCGCTGGGCCAGGTGCTGCCCACCGGGGCGAGCCTGCCCGCGCTGCTGGGGATCGCGGCGGTCGCTGCGGTGCTGGCCAACCTGATCAACAACCTGCCCGCCGTGCTGGCGCTGCTGCCGATCGCCTCCGGGGGCGGCCCCGGACCCGTGCTCGCCGTGCTGATCGGCGTCAACCTGGGCCCCAACCTCACCTATGTCGGCTCCCTGGCCACCCTGCTGTGGCGGCGCATAGTCCACCGCCACGAGCCGGAGACCGGCTCCGACCTGGGGGTGTTCACCCGCCTGGGGCTGCTGACCGCACCGGCGACCGTGGTGGCCGCGACGGCGGCGATGTGGGCGATGCTGAGGGTCACCGGAAGCTGAGGCTCACCGAAAGCCGGAAGCTGAGGCTCTGCGAAAGCCGAAGGGCCGCTGCCGCGACGGTTCGTCGCGGCAGCGGCCCCTCAGCCTGCTATCAGGATTCGATCCAGTTGTGCGCCTGTGCGATCTCGATGACCCGCCTGCGCACCTGCTTGATCTGGTCGGCGGTCAGACTGCCGCCCACCTCGACCAGTGCCTCGGTGAGCTCCTGCCGGAACTCGGCGGCCGAGAGCACGTCGCACATGGTGTCGTCGCCGTCCGGACCGGCGGAGGGCCGTACGACCGGCGCGGCACGCTCGACAACGCGCACCTCGGAAGCCTTGGGTCCCTTGTCGCCGTACTCGGGAACGAACCGCACCTTGGACCCGGGCTGGAACAGGTGCTTCTCGTCCAGCAGGTCATTGGCGTGCATGAAGACGTCCTCGCCACCGTCGTCCGGAGCGATGAAGCCGTAGCCGCGGAACTCGTCGAAACGCAGAATCTTGCCCGTGGTCGTCACCGTGCTACCCCTACCCCTATACCTCTACCTCGATGATCTCGACCGCGATCGAGGGTGTCCCGACCATGACCGATCGAGGGTGCCCCAACCATGGCACCTGGACGTCAGCGTACAGAAGGAGGCGGCGGGGCTGAAGGGCCGGGGGCGATCACGACGCGCACGCCCCGCCGCACGCCCCAGCGCTCCAACGCGCCCGCCTCCGCCTCCAGCACATGGCGGGACCGCAGCCGGGGCCGCCCGAGCCGCCCGGGGCGCAGGGTGTGGACGTCCAGGACGGTGAGCCGCCGGTCCAGATAGGCGACGTCGATGGCGAACCGCATCCGGAAGGTGTGCACCCCGCTCGCCGGGGTGAGCAGGAGCGCGCCGGTCAGCCCGTCCCGGCCGAGCAGCCCGCGGGCGCGGGCGCGGTAGGAGGCGGCGATGGTGAGCGGAATGCCCTCCACGCGCCCCGCGCTGCCCGCCACGCCCCCCGGGTCCTCCTTCGCGCCGTTCGAGCCGCCGCACGGGCCGCCGTCCGCGCCGTCGGCGCCGCCCACCACGCGCAGCGTCCCCGTACCGTCCCGCCAGCGGCCCATGACCCGCGCCCCCTCCGCCCGTTCCACGCCGTCCGCCCGTCCCGGCAGTGTTCCACCGGCCGGGCGCTTCCGTAGGCTCGGCCCGTGCAACCGCTGCTGATCGTGCTCGCCGCCGCGTACGGCGCGGCCGCCGGGCTGCTCGTACCGCGCCCGCTCTACCGGCTGGCCGTCGAGCCGGAGGAGCCCTGGCGCGGTGCTTGTCCGCGCGGGCACGCGCTCACCGGCCCGGCGCGCGGCTGGCTGGGCCCCGCCCGTTGTACCGGGTGCCGGGACGGCGAGCGGGACTACGGGACGGGCCCGGTGCTCGCCGCCGTGCTCACCGCGCTGGTGTGCGCGGGCCTGGCGGCGGCCGTCGGCGCGCGCCCCGAGCTGGCCGTGTGGCTGCTGCTGGTGCCGCTGGGAGTGCTGCTCACGGCGGTGGACCTGGCGGTCAACCGGCTGCCGGACGTCCTCACCCTGCCCATGGCGGGCGGGGCCGCGGCGCTGCTCGGCGCGGCGGCGCTGCTGCCGCACAGCGCCGGGTCCTGGCCGCGGGCGCTGCTGGGCGGCGCGGTGCTGGGCGGGGCGTATCTGGTGCTGTTCCTGATCAGCCCGAGCGGGATGGGGTTCGGCGACGTCAAGCTCGCGCTGACCCTCGGGGTCGCCCTCGGCTGGTACGGCTGGGACGTGCTCTTCGTGGGCGCCCTCGCCGGGCTGCTGCTGGGCTCCTGCTGCGCCGTGGGCCTGGTGCTGACCCGGCGGGCCGGGCGCCGGACCGCGATGGCGTTCGGCCCGTTCATGATCCTCGGAGCGGGCGTCGGACTGGTGCTGGGGGCGCTCGGCGCCGGATGACATCGGCGCGCGGCAGGCCCACCCCGCCGAGATGCATGGACATCCCCTCACGAAGCGTTATGGTGGAAACCCCCCCTCGGGCCGGTCCGTACTCCCCCCCACGGACCGGCCCGGTCTATTTCGGGCTTCTGGGGCCCAAAAGGGCGGCACATATCCCACACGGTCGGCTACGAAGCGTGACGGAATGCGATCATTCGGTCGCCCCGGTTAGCCAGTCCCCCCGCCCCGCAGTAGGGTGTCGGCCTTGGGGCGGACTGCCATGGCGAGCCATGTGAAGCACTGAGGGGCTGGAAGACGTGAAGTTGCGCGACCTGGTGTACGGGCTCTACGCACGCCGGGTGGAAGGCCGCCTCGATCACGCCCAGGTGCCCAAGCACATCGGAGTCATCCTCGACGGCAACCGCCGCTGGGCCCGCGCCGCCGGCGGCACCGCCGAGCAGGGCCACAAGGCGGGCGCCAGCAAGATCCAGGAGCTGCTCGGCTGGTGCAGCGAGACGGACGTCGAGGTCGTCACGCTCTGGCTGCTCTCCACCGACAACCTGGACCGCCCCGAGAAGGAGCTGGTACCGCTCCTGAGCATCATCGAGGGCGCGGTCCGCGACCTGGCCGCCGACGGCCGCTGGCGGGTGCACCACGTCGGCAACCGCGATCTGCTGCCCTCCCGCACCCAGACGGTCCTCAAGGAGGCCGAGCGGGACACCGAGCACGTCGACGGAATACTGGTCAACGTGGCCGTCGGGTACGGCGGACGGCAGGAGATCGCCGACGCGGTGCGGTCGCTGCTGCTGGACCACGCCACCAAGGGCACCTCGTTCGAGGAGCTCGCCGAGGTCGTCGACATCGACCTCATCTCCGAACACCTGTACACCCGTGGGCAGCCCGATCCGGACCTGGTGATCCGCACCAGCGGTGAGCAGCGGCTCTCCGGCTTCATGCTGTGGCAGAGTGCCCATTCGGAGTACTACTTCTGTGAAGTTTTCTGGCCCGCCTTCCGCAAGGTCGACTTCCTCCGCGCGCTGCGCGACTACGCCGCCCGTCATCGCAGGTACGGCAACTAGTTCCCGTTAGTAGCACCGCAGTTCACCGGCCCGGGGCCGGACGCCGGCCGGCGTCCGGCCCCGGGCCGTGTAGCACGCCGGTTTCACAACGTTCATATCCGCGCCGTCATATGCCGTTGCATGTCCCCGCACGTTCGAGGGAATATCCCTTCCAGGTCGACGCCCTGTCCCACCTGTCCAGTTGGGTGTCGAACTGCCAGCGGACGGCATCGGGCCGTTCGCCCGGGAGGCCCTTTGCACACGGACGACTGTGCGGATCGTGCGTATGACGCGGAGGGCCGGCGCTCGGCCCTCCCAGTGGGGCCTGAGCCCGGTCCGTTCCCCGTCTACGGCGGGGATACCTCACTCCCGCGACGCCGTCGCACCCCAACCTCTCCCGAGGGGGTTCGTCCACCCGTGGTGACCAGCAAGAAACGCCGCGAGCACGACCGGCGCACCTATGTCCTCGACACCAGCGTCCTGCTGGCCGACCCCAATGCCATGGCCCGCTTCGACGAGCACGAAGTCGTGCTGCCGGTCGTGGTGGTCACGGAACTGGAGGCCAAGCGGCACCACCCGGAGCTCGGGTACTTCGCACGGCAGGCGCTGCGCCAGCTGGACGAGTACCGCGTCCATTACGGCCGTCTGGACGCTCCGATCCCGATCGGGGAACTGGGCGGCACCCTGCGTGTCGAGCTCAACCACTCCGACCCGGGCATCCTCCCCGCCGCCTTCCTGACCCATGGCGGCAAGGTGGGGGACAACGACTCGCGGATCCTCGCGGTCGCCAGAAACCTCCAGGCCGAGGGGTACGACGTCACCGTCGTGTCCAAGGACCTGCCACTGCGCATCAAGGCGTCCTCGGTGGGCCTGCTCGCCGAGGAGTACCGCGCGGAGCTGGCGATCACCGATTCGGGCTGGACCGGGATGACGGAGCTCGCCGTCCCGGCCGAACAGGTGGACGACCTGTTCGCCACCGAGACGGCGTACGTCCCCGAGGCGGCCGGACTGCCCGTGCACACGGGCCTGGTGCTCCAGTCCGAGCGCGGTAACGCGCTGGGCCGGGTCACCCCGGACGGCCAGGTGCGGCTGGTGCGCGGCGACCGTGAGGCGTTCGGCATCCACGGGCGCAGCGCGGAGCAGCGCATCGCCCTGGACCTGCTGCTCGACCCCGAGGTCGGCATCATCTCGATGGGCGGCCGGGCCGGTACGGGCAAGTCGGCGCTGGCGCTGTGCGCGGGTCTCGAGGCCGTGCTGGAGCGGCGTCAGCACCGCAAGGTGATGATCTTCCGCCCGCTGTACGCGGTGGGCGGCCAGGAGTTGGGCTATCTGCCCGGCACCGAGGCCGAGAAGATGAGCCCTTGGGCACAGGCGGTCTTCGACACCCTGTCCGCGGTGACCAGCGCCGAGGTGATCGAGGAGGTCGTGGGGCGCGGCATGCTGGAGGTGCTGCCGCTGACGCACATCCGCGGCCGCTCGCTCCATGACGCCTTCGTCATCGTCGACGAGGCCCAGTCGCTGGAGCGGAACGTGCTGCTCACCGTTCTGTCCCGGATCGGCGCCAACTCCCGGGTGGTGCTCACCCACGATGTGGCGCAGCGGGACAACCTCCGCGTCGGGCGGTACGACGGTGTGGTGGCGGTCGTCGAGAAGCTGAAGGGGCATCCGCTGTTCGCGCATGTCACCCTGACCCGCTCCGAGCGTTCGCCGATCGCGGCGCTGGTGACTGAAATGCTGGAGGATGGCCACATCTGAGCCGGTTGAGTCGTTTGCGGCCACAGGGCGCCGCGCGGAAAGGCCAATGAGCTTAGCCGCGCGGCGTCTTGGTGCGCGGGGATTTCCAGAAATCCTAGGGCGTAAACAGGATGTGAGCTTTCACACCTGGCGGGGAATTGCCTAGGGGGCTCCGCGTCCGGCAGTGTGTGGGTTCTGTCAGGCCCCGCATACGGCACACCAGTACCCCCAGCGGTACCGAGCACCAGCAGTATCAGAACTAAACAGCGTTCGCCGTATGCCGCCCGAGCACCTCGAGGATCTCCCGCGGGAGATTCCCACCGGGCCCGTGCCTCCCGTGACCAGTCGACCCCATCGCACTACCGGGGACGGAACAAGGGGAGGCCAGCGCCAGGGGCACGATTGCGCCCGCGAGGTCACCTAAGCGGGCGATGCTGGAAGGAAACCGAGTGAGCCGGATTTCGGTCCGGGGATTCGCAGTGGCTTCGGCCACCGCGGTCACCACTGTGGGCGCCGTCGTCGGCGTCGCCGCGGGCGGACAGCAGCAGCAGGGCTCGTCCGACCCGATCGAGGCGACCGCCGCCGATTCGACGCTCCTTGCGGACATCCCTGCTGGGCAGCAGGCTGTCGCGCAGACCGCATCCCTGACGCAGCAGGCGGACGTCCAGTCCACCGCGGCCGACGCGGAGGCGCGCAAGTCCGCAGAGGAAGCAGCCCGCAAGCAGGCGGCCAAGGACGCGAAGGCCAAGAAGGCCGCCGCGGACAAGGCAGCCGCCGAGAAGCTGGCCAAGCAGCGCGAGGCCAAGGAGAAGAAGGAAGTCGCGAGCCGTTCGGCCACGCGTGACGCCTCCAGCTTCCCCCAGCAGGCTTCGTACACTGTGGCCGAGGTCCAGGCGATGGCACGGCAGATCGTGCCGAGCGGCCAGTTCCAGTGCTTCAGCAACATCGTGGACCACGAGTCCACCTGGAACTACAAGGCCACCAACCCCTCGTCGGGTGCCTACGGCCTGGTGCAGGCGCTGCCGGCCGGCAAGATGGCCTCGGCGGGCGCCGACTGGCAGACCAACCCGGCCACCCAGATCAAGTGGGGCCTGAACTACATGAACGAGCGCTACGGCAGCCCGTGTGACGCTTGGTCGTTCTGGCAGGCCAACGGCCACTACTGAGCCGGTTCCACCGGGCCCCGCCCGGTGGCGGCACAGGATCGAACGCTTCACGAAACCCCCGGCTCAGGTCGGGGGTTTCGCGCATCCTCGGCAGGTAACGTCTCCTTGACGGCCTAGGGGGAAACTGGGGGTAGGAAACGAGAAATGTCCAAATTGCCGCAGTGGGTCGGCAGGCTGGGAACCGGACTTACCCGGCTCGCCCACCGGCTCGAATCCCAACAGGCCGAGATGCGGGGGCGCGAGGGCGACGGCGACACCGGCCCGCGAACGCCACCAGGGCCCGGACCGGGGCCCGAACGGGGAGCTGAACCGAGGCCAGGACCGGGGCCCGGACCATCTGAGGAATGCCCGCGGGGGGGCGCCGAGAGCGCTGAGGGCGCCGAGGGCCGGAAGCGCCCGGAAAGCCCCGGCGGCCCCGAGACCCCGGAGGGCGCCGCCGGGGAGGGCGAGACCGCCCGGCCGGAGCAGCCGGCCAGCGTGCCCGCCCCACCCGCCTACGCCCCCGCCGTCTCCGCCAGACCCGATCCGGTGGCCGCCGTGCCCTGGGGTGTCCGCGTGGCAGCCGAGGCGGCCTGGCGGCTGCTGGTGCTCGGCGGCACGGTGTGGGTGCTCATGCGGGTCATCAGCTCCGTCCAACTGGTGGTGCTGTCCTTCACCGTCGCGATCCTCATCACCGCGCTGCTGGAGCCCACCGTCACCCGGCTGCGCCGGCGCGGTGTGCCGCGCGGGCTGGCCACCGCGCTCACCTTCATCGCCGGCTTCGTCGTCATGGGCCTGGTCGTGTGGTTCGTGGTCTGGCAGGTCATGGAGAACGTCGACGAGGTCTCGGGCGAGGTCCAGGCCGGTATCGACGATCTGCGGCGCTGGCTGCTGCACAGCCCGTTCCATGTGACCGAGAAGCAGATCAACCACGTGGCCAAGAGCCTGCGCGAGGCGGTCGGCGCCAATACCGAGCAGATCACCTCGGCGGGGCTGGAGGGCGTCACGGTCGTCGTCGAGGTGCTGACGGGCATCCTGCTGACGATGTTCTCCACGCTCTTCCTGCTGTACGACGGCCCGAAGATCTGGAACTGGACCCTCAAGCTGGTCCCCGCCCAGGCCCGCGAGGGCGTGGCGGGCGCGGGCCCGCGCGCCTGGTCGACGCTGACCGCGTATGTGCGCGGCACGGTGATCGTGGCGCTGATCGACGCCATCTTCATCGGCGTGGGTCTGTTCTTCCTCGATGTGCCGATGGCCGTGCCACTGGCCGTCTTCATCTTCCTCTTCGCCTTCATCCCGCTGGTGGGCGCGGTGGTCTCCGGCGCGCTCGCGGTGGTCGTGGCGCTGGTCACCCAGGGCGTGTTCACGGGGGCGATGGTGCTGATCGTGGTGCTGGCCGTCCAGCAGATCGAAGGCCATGTGCTCCAGCCGTTCATCCTCGGCCGGGCGGTGCGGGTCCATCCGCTGGCCGTGGTGCTGTCGGTCGCGGCCGGTTCGCTGATCGGCGGCATCGGCGGCGCGGTGGTGGCCGTTCCGCTGGTGGCGGTCGCCAATACGGTCGTCGTCTACTTGCGCGGCTACAGCCAGGAGAACGCACTGCGCGCCGTCCCGGGCCCGCACGGCGCCACCGCCTCCGGTACGGCGCCCACCGCGCCGCCGGGCCTGCCGCCCGGGGAGGGCGGGGACCGATGATCCGCCCCGGTGGCATGGGCCGATGAACGAACACCGAAGGGCGCCCCACCGATCGGTGGGGCGCCCTTCGGGTCTTCCGCGACTAACGGTGCGACCGTGCGCGTCAGCCGCCCGCGGCCAGGACGCCCTCGGCGTCCAGGGTGGCGCCGACCGCCTGCAGCACCGAGGCGATCTTGAACGCTTCCTGGATCGTCTCGCGGTCCACGCCCGCCTTGCGGAGCACCTGCTCATGCGAGTCGAGGCACATTCCGCAGCCGTTGATCGCGGACACGGCGAGCGACCACAGCTCGAAGTCGACCTTCTCCACGCCCGGGTTGCCGATGACGTTCATCCGCAGCCCCGCGCGCAGGTTGCCGTACTCCGGGTCGGACAGCAGATGCCGGGTCCGGTAGTAGACGTTGTTCATCGCCATGATGGCGGCCGCCGACTTGGCGGCGGTGTACGCCTCCGGCGAGAGGTTGGCCTTGGCCTCCGGCTCGAGCTCGGTCAGCACGCGCGCCGAACGCGAGGCGATCGCGCAGGCCAGCACGGTGCCCCACAGCTGCTGCTGCGGAAGCTCGGAGTTGCCGATCACCGAACCGAGGTTCAGCTTGAGGTCCTTGGCGTAGTCCGGCAGCGCGGACTTCAGCTCATCGAGTGCCATGGCGAATCAGCTCACTCTCCCGAGAGGAGGGCCACCGGGTCCAGGGTGTCCTCGCCCTTGCTCCAGTTGCAGGGGCACAGCTCATCGGTCTGCAGGGCGTCCAGCACCCGCAGGACCTCCTTGGGGTTACGGCCCACGGAACCGGCCGTCACCATGGTGAACTGGATCTCGTTGTTCTGGTCCACGATGAACACGGCGCGCTGCGCGAAGCCGTCCTCACCCTCGACGCCGCAGTCGCGCATCAGCTCGTGCTTGGAGTCGGCCAGCATCGGGAAGGGCAGGTCACGCAGGTCGGCGTGGTCCTTGCGCCAGGCGTGGTGGACGAACTCGGAGTCGCCGGAGACACCGAGGATCTGCGCGTCACGGTCGGCGAACTCGTCGTTCAGCTTGCCGAAGGCGGCGATCTCGGTCGGGCACACGAAGGTGAAGTCCTTGGGCCAGAAGAACACCACGCGCCACTTGCCCTCGTAGGACTTGTGGTGGATCTGCTCGAACTCCTTGCCGCTCTCCAGCGACACGCAGGCGGTCAGGTCGTACTCGGGGAACTTGTCACCGACGGTGAGCACGCGTACTCCTTGCAGCTTTCGCATAGGAAAGACCCGCTCGTCCGGGTTTTCCTGGGGTTGGACGGTTCCACCCTGGCACAGAGTGCATTGATCAGTGAAATAGCTACACTCGGTGAGGTTGATTGGAGGTGGCTATCAGTGGCCGCATCACCCACACTGTCCGGCAAACCGCGCCAGCCGAGCATTTCCCAGCTCAGGGCCTTTGTCGCGGTCGCGGAACAGCTGCACTTCCGCGATGCCGCGGCCGCCATCGGGATGAGCCAGCCCGCGCTCTCGGGCGCCGTCGCGGCGCTCGAGGAGGCACTCGGTGTCCAGCTGCTCGAGCGTACGACGCGCAAGGTGCTGCTCAGTCCGGCGGGGGAGCGGCTGGCGGTCCGTGCACGCACCGTGCTCGAAGCGGTCGGGGAGCTGCTGGAGGAGGCCGAGGCGGCACGGGCGCCGTTCACCGGTGTGCTGCGGCTCGGGGTGATCCCGACCGTGGCGCCGTATCTGCTGCCGACCGTGCTGCGGCTGGTGCATCAGCGCTACCCCCGGCTCGATCTCCAGGTGCACGAGGAGCAGACCGCCTCGCTGCTGGAGGGGCTGGCCCACGGCCGTCTGGATCTGCTGCTGCTCGCGGTGCCGCTCGGCGCGCCCGGAGTGGTCGAAATGCCGCTGTTCGACGAGGACTTCGTGCTGGTCACCCCGCGGGACCACTGGCTGGGCGGGCGCGATGACATCCCCCGCGAGGCGCTCAAGGAACTGGATCTGCTGCTGCTCGACGAGGGCCACTGCCTGCGCGACCAGGCGCTGGACATCTGCCGTGAGGCGGGCCGCACCGAGGGCGCCCCGGTGACCACCAGCGCCGCCGGGCTCTCCACCCTGGTGCAGCTGGTCGCGGGCGGGCTCGGGGTGACGCTGCTGCCCCGCACCGCGCTCCGGGTGGAGACCGCGCGCAACGACCATCTGGCCACCGGCGACTTCGCCGATCCGGCGCCCGCCCGCCGGATAGCCCTGGCCATGCGGGCGGGCGCGGCGCGCACGGAGGAGTTCGAGGCGTTCGCGGAGGCGCTGCGGGAGGCGCTGCGGCCGCTGCCGGTGCGGATCGCCCGGGGGTGAGTGTCAGGGGCGCCCGGCTGCCAGGACCGCTTCCACGTCCAGGGTGACCTCGGCGCCGATCGACTCCGGGAGGGTGATGTGCTCACCCGGGGCGCAGACGCGATGGTGGTTGTATTCGTTGGCGATCGGATCCGTCAGGACGTGGATGCGCTGCTTCGTGCGGTTGACGATCACGTAGACGGGGATCTTGGCGATCGCGTAGGCGGTGACTTTCGTCTTCAGGTCGTTGCCGAGGTTGCTCGAGGTGACCTCCAGGACCAGACGGAAGATCGTGGGGTCGTAGCAATTGTGCTCGATGCAGTGGTCCCGGTAGTCGGCATCGACCACGGCAAGGTCCGGTACGGCGTAGTCGAAGGGGCCGTCGGGGAGCCACACGCCCGAACCCTGGACCACTCGCGTCAGCTTGCCGTGGGCGGGCGCGAAGGCAAACGTGAGGTCGGTCAGCGAATCCCCGTGAGGCATGTCGGGCGGTGGCGTCACGGTGATTTCTTCCCCGATGATCTCGACGCGGTAGCCGGGGAGCATGGCGGAGATCCGCTCGGCTTCTTCGAGCAGGTTCCGCTCCGGGCCGTCACAGGGGTACTCGACCGCTGCGGCAGACATGGCACCTCCTGGTGGCTGGTGTCGAGACCATCATCGTAGGGCGAGAGCTGCGGAAACGTCCCGTCCATCGGAGTTCACCCGCACGGGTGGCATAACCACCAAAAACCCGGGCCGGGGGCCGTTCCGCAGGCGGAAGCGGCTCCCGGTCCGGGATCGGGGTGGGCGGCGGCCTACTCCGTCCGCAACCCCTCCGGCCGCATCATCCGCCACAGCGGCGGCAGGCTGACCAGGGTCACCAGCAGGATGACCCCGCCGCCGATGCCGGTCATGGTGGCGAGCCCGGTCCAGTCCACGGCCAGCGGCCGGCCGACCATCTTCAGCAGCGTCACGCCCAGCGCCAGCCCTCCCGCGATCGACAGCGCCAGCCCCAGCACCACCGGGACCGCGGTCTGCCACAGCACGGACCAGCTGAGCGTGGTGCGCCGGGTGCCGAAGGCGACCAGGACGGACAGCAGCCGCTTGCGGTCGCGGAGCTGTTCCAGGGTGGTCACGATCATGCTGGCCCCGATGAGCAGCAGGGTCGCGGTGGCGCCGATGAACAGGGCCTTGCGGATGACCGTGAACGCATCCGACTGGGCGGTGCTGGTGAGCTGCATGACATCGATCGTCGGGGAGAGCACCGCGCTGGCGTTGCGCACATACTCGACCCCGTCCGGCACCTTCGGGTCCAGCCGGATCATGGCCGCCGCCTGGGGGTCCGGCAGGTCGGCGACATCGAAGGCGCCGGGGGTGGCGAAGATGCCGGTGCGTTCGCCTCCCACCGGGTCCTGCCGGGGCTTCACGTTCGTGGCCGAGCGGGGGATCGTCCACAGCTTCTTCTTGCTCAGGTCCGGCTGACCATCGTCGCCGTAGGCGAGGTTGACCTGGGCGCCCGGTTTGGCGAAGCCCTCCCCTTCCCCGTAGTAGCTGGGCGAATCGGCGAGGAAGACATCGCCGTTCTTACAGCTGGTGATGCGGACCACCTCGCGGAGCGTGGTGCAGTCGGCGACGGTGATGGCCTCTTCCGGGTACGTCGACGGGTCGTCCTTGCTGCGGTGCACATCGGAGACGTAGTCCTCGGTGACACCGAGCAGATCGCGTACGCCCTTGGTCGTGCGGTACCGGTCGAAGGCGTCGCGGGCTTGGGTGCCGTTGGCCACCGGGACGTTCGCCATCAGCTGGGCGCGGGTCGGGTCCTGGCCGGTGGACGTGGCGTCCTCGGCCTGCACGCTGGCGAAGAGCATCTGGAGCGCGAGGGCTCCGGCGACGGCGACCGTGATGCCGCTGACGGCGCGCGAGGCGGTGCCGCTGCTGAGCTGGAGCCGGCGGGTGGCGAGCTGCCAGGGCACCGAGCCCCTGCCGCCGAAGCGTTCCACCACGGCCTCGACGACCCAGGGCAGCAGCGCGGTGATGCCGAGGAGCAGCAGGACGGCACCGGCCGCGGCCTGGTATGCCTGCAAGTCGCTCCCTCCTCCGCTGCCGGCCCCGAAGCCGCCCGCGAGCGGCAGCAGCAGGGCCAGGCCCAGGAGCGGCAGGAGCAGCCGCCACCACAGACGGCGGCGCTTGGGCGTGGCGTTCCGCACGACCCCCAGCGGTTCGATGGCGATGCCGCGCAGGGCGACCAGCGTGACCATGACGGCCGAGGCGGGCACGGCCGCCGCGATCGCCAGGGCGAGCGGGGCGCTCGGCACGATGTCGGACGCGAAGAAGCTGATGCCCCAGACGTCGACGCCGCTGACCAGCTCCCGCACCAGCAGGAACATCCCGGTGCCGACCGCGAGCCCGAGGAGCGAGCCGAAGAGCGACTCACCGGCGGCGATCCGCCGGGTCATATGGATGTCCGCGCCGACCAGCCGCAGCGCGGCCAGCCGCCGGTCGCGCCGCTCACCGCCGAAGCGGGCCGCGGTGGCGATGAAGATGAGCACCGGCAGCAGCAGCACCACACAGCCCACGATGATCAGCAGCAGCAGCGCGGGGTCCAGGGGCTCGCTTTTGCCCTTCTTCTCCTTGCCCCAGTGGTCGATGTGATAGCCGGAGCTGACGTGGCCGAACGCCTTCTGGGAGATCCCCGCGTAGTAGGTGAGTTCGGTCGGGCCGGACAGGCCGCTGTCGCCGATCACCCCGATGGTGCGGTACGGGAAGCGGTCCCGGAGCAGCTTCCCCTCGTCGGAGCCGAGGAGCTTCTTCAGCGCCGGGGACACCCACATCTCACCGGCGGCCGGTATCCGGTCGATGCCCGGGGGCAGGGGCGGGGTGCCCTTGCCGTCGGGGGCCATGACCATGCCGCCGATGTCCCGGTCGCGATAGGTGGTGCCCGCGTCGCCGAGCCGGAGAGTATCCGGGCCGGGCTTCACCTCGGTGTCCCCGAAGTTGAGCGCGGAGCGGGCGTCGCCCCGATCATTGCGCTCCTGGTACATGTTGGGGACGGAGGAGGCCAGCAGCAACAACGCCACCCCCAGACCGACGCCCACCGCCGTCATGATCGTCCTGGCCCAGCTCTCCCGGCCGCCGGTGACCGCGAACCGGCCGCCCATGGCCAGATCGGCGGCCCAGCGGGCGACGGAGACACGGGAGCGGGGCTCCACCGCCGGGGCGTCCTGGCCGCTCATCGGACCCCTGCCATATCGCGGGCCTTGCCGTCGCGGACGACGACCTCGCGGTCGGAGTAGGCGGCGACCCGGGCCTCATGGGTGACCAGCACCACGGCGGTACGGGACTCCCGGGCGGCCTCGGTCAGCAGCTCCATCACCCGCTCCCCGTTGAGCGAGTCCAGCGCACCGGTCGGCTCGTCGGCGAACAGCACCCGCGGCCCGGTGACCAGCGACCGGGCGACGGCGACCCGCTGCCCCTGGCCGCCGGAGACCTCGCCGGGCCGCTTGTGCGCCACATCGGCGACCTCGAGCTGCTCCATCCATGCCGACGCCCGGGCCTCGGCCTCCTTGCGCTTGGTGCCGTTCAGCCGCAGCGGCAGCGCGACGTTCTCCACACAGCTCAGCTCGGGGACGAGCTGGCCGAACTGGAAGACGAAGCCGAACTCGCCGCGGCGCAGACCGCTGCGCTCGGCGTCCGACAGGGTGGTCAGCTCGCGCCCGTTGTAGTGGACGGAGCCGGAGTCCGGCTTCACGATCCCGGCGAGGCAGTGCAGCAGCGTCGACTTGCCCGAGCCGGAGGGGCCCATGACGGCGACGACCTCGCCGGGGTGGATGGAGAAGTCGGCACCGTCCAGGGCGGGGGTGCGACCGTACGTCTTGTGCAGGGACGTGGCGATCAGCAAGGAGCCTGCCGGGGTCATGAGCGCACCGCCTTGGCGAGTTGGCCGAGGCGGGCGGCGGTGAGTTCCAGCCAGCGCAGATCGGCCTCGAGATGGAAGAGGGCGTGGTCGCAGATGAGTTGGTCGCTGAGGTCGCCGCCGCGCTTGCGCTGCGTCAGATCGCGCATCAGCCGCAGATGTTCGGCGCGCTGGACGTCCAGGAGATCGGCCGCGTCACGCCCGGTGAGCAGGGCGATGACGACCTTGGTGTAGAGGACCGACTGGAGGTACGGCTCGGGCTTCTCGGGCTGGGTGAGCCAGCTCTCCACATCGGTGATGCCCGCGTCGGTGATGGCGTAGCGCTTGCGCTCCGGGCCGCCGCCGTGCTCGATGCCGTCGACCTCCACCAGGCCGTTCTTCAGGAGCCGGGACATGGTCGAGTAGACCTGCCCGTAGTGCAGCGGGCGGTCGTGTCCAAATCTTTCGTCGAAGGCTCGCTTGAGGTCATAGCCGTGGCGCGGGCCGCCCTCGAGGAGTCCGAGCAGGGTGTGGCCAATTGACATGCCCAGCACTCTACACCATGCGTATACCTGGAGTGTATAGCTGTGATGGTGGGTGCGTTACCGCAGGTCAGTGAGGTGTGGCAGGGGTCAGGGTCGGTTCGGCTCGTGGCCGGTGCCCTCCGGGCCCTCGGTGGGGTCCGCGCCCTCGGTGCCCTCGGCGGGCCGCCGCGGCGGGCGGCCCCGGCGCGGGATCGGGCGCGCCGCGCCGGGCAGCCGGCCCGCGTCCGCGAGCGCCTTGCGCAGCAGGAACTCGATCTGCGCGTTGGCGCTGCGCAGTTCGTCGTTGGCCCAGCGCGCGAGGGCGTCATGGACGGCCGGGTCGAGCCGCAGCAGCATCTGTTTACGCTGCCGCGGCTGCCGTGCCTTCCGCTCGCTCTCGTCCGTCACTGGTACAGCGTGCCGGTGTTCAGAACGGGCTGCGGGGAGCGGTCCCCGCAGAGCACCACCATCAGATTGCTGACCATCGCGGCCTTGCGCTCCTCGTCCAGCGCCACGATCTCCTCCTCGGCGATCCGGGCCAGTGCCGCCTCGACCATGCCGACCGCGCCGTCCACGATCTGCCGGCGCGCGGCCACCACCGCGCCCGCCTGCTGGCGCTGGAGCATCGCGGAGGCGATCTCCGGGGCGTAGGCGAGGTGGGTGAAGCGGGATTCGATGATGTGGACCCCGGCCGCCTCGACCCGGGCGTGCAGTTCGATCGCGAGCTTCTCGGTGATCTCCTCGGCGTTGCCGCGCAGCGAGAGGGCGCCCTCCTCATGGGCGTCGTACGGGTACTCGATGGCGATGTGCCGGACGGCGGCCTCGGTCTGGGTGGCGACGAACTCCAGGAAGTCGTCCACCTCGAACATCGCCTGGGCGGTGTCCTCGACCTTCCAGACGACGACCGCGGCGAGCTCGATCGGGTTGCCGTAGGCGTCGTTGACCTTGAGCACCGCGGTCTCGTGGTTGCGCACCCGGGTGGAGATCTTCTCCCGGCTGGTGAGCGGGTTCACCCAGCGCAGCCCGTCGGTGCGGATGGTGCCGCGGTAGCGGCCGAAGAGCTGGACCACCCGGGCCTCGCCGGGCGCGATGGTGTTGAGGCCGCACATGGTGAGGATCGCGGCGATGATCACCACGATGCCGGAGACGATCAGCAGCGTGGACCAGGCGCCCTTGTGTCCGGCTGCGACGGCGGCGCCCGCGAGGATCAGCCCGACGCCGCCCGCGAGTCCGGCCAGGCCCCCGAGCAGGGCCAGCCCGCCGCTGACGTTGTGCGCGGGCCGCTCCCGGACCCGCGGTTCCGGGAGGGACGGTATGTCGGCCTGTTCGGTCACGGAGTCGGTTGAGGTGGCGTCGGACATGGAGGGCTCCCCGTTTCGTTCGGTGGTGCGTCTAGCAAAGTGATAGCACATTACGGGTCGGTGGCAACCCTTGAGGCCCGTAAGCCGTCAGTTCCCTTGGAGTGGGTGCTTTTTGTCACCTTCGGAAAAAGCTAGATCGATGGGCATTTGAGGGTTGTTGCGGTGTTAGTTTCATGAGCTGGCCTGGGGGGCTTACGGACTGGAGCGGCGGGAGCGATGGGTAGAGCGGAAGAGCGACGCGCGCGGCAGAAGGGCGCTCGCAGAGCCAAGCGGGCGGCGAAGTCGGGGGGCATACGCCGCTTCTTCACCTGGAAGTGGCTGCTGGGGTACGTCCTGGGGCTCGGTGCGCTGCTCGTCGGGGCGTTCTTCGTCCTCTATCTGCTGGTGGAGGTTCCGCCTGCGAACGCCGCGGCCAAGGCCGAGGCCAACGTCTACAAGTACAGCGACGGCTCGATCATGGCGAAGGAGGGCAAGGTCAACCGCGAGTCGGTGCCTCTGTCCAAGATCCCCAAGAAGGTGCAGCACACCTTTGTCGCCGCCGAGAACAAGGACTTCTACGGTGACTCCGGCGTCTCGTTCACCGGCACCGCCCGCGGTCTCATCAACACCGCGCTGGGCCGGGGCAAACAGGGCGGTTCGACCATCACCCAGCAGTACGTCAAGAACTACTACCTGAGCCAGGAACAGACCGTCAGCCGCAAGCTGAAGGAACTGGTGATCTCGCTCAAGGTCGACCAGCAGAAGTCCAAGGACTACATCCTCGCGGGCTACATCAACACCAGCTACTACGGCCGCGGCGCCTACGGCATCCAGGCCGCCGCCCGCGCGTACTACAACAAGGACGTCGAGGACCTCAGCGTCGAGCAGGGCGCCTATCTCGCGTCGGTGCTCCAGGCGCCCAGCCAGTACGACTGGTCGGCGGCGGGCCCCAAGGGCAAGCGGCTGGTGAAGGCGCGCTGGAACTACGTCCTCAACAACATGGTCGAGAAGGACTGGCTGCCCAAGAGCGAGCGCGAGGGCATGAAGTTCCCCGTGCCCATCGAGCCCCGCCCCATCCCGGGTCTCGACGGCCAGGCGGGCTACTTCATCAAAGCTGCCAAGGACGAGCTGTTCAAGGCCGGGGTGGACGAGAAAGAGTTCGAGGCCGGCGGCTGGACGGTCACCCTCAACATCGACAAGAAGAAGCAGAAGGCGCTGGAGAAGGCGGTCCGCACCGAGCTGACGTCCAAGCTGGACCCGAAGAAGCGCAAGGTCGACGGCGACGCTCAGGTGGGCGCGGTCTCGGTGGACCCCAAGTCCGGTGGCATCGTGGCGATGTACGGGGGCGCGGGCTACACCGAGCACTGGACCAGCAACGCCACCCGTTCTGACTACCAGCCCGCCTCCACCTTCAAGCCGCTGATCCTGGCCGCGGGGCTGGAGAACGGCTCCACCACCCAGGACAGCACCCCGATCACGGCGAGCACCATCTACGACGGCACCAGCAGACGGCCCGTCAAGGGCAGTGACACCGCCTTCGCCCCGCCGAACGAGGACAACAAGTCCTACGGCCCCATCTCCGTCCAGAAGGCCATGAACAACTCCGTCAACTCCGTCTTCGCGCAGATGGCGGTGGACGTGGGCCTGGACAAGGTGAAGAACACCGCCATCGACCTGGGCATGAGCAAGGACGCGGGTGGCTTCGACGTGCGCCCCGCGATGTCCCTGGGCGTGATGGGCGCCAGCCCCAAGGAGATGGCCGGGGTCTACGCGACCCTCGACAACCACGGCAAGAAGGTCACTCCGGCGATCGTGAAGTCCGCCGAGAAGGGCGACGAGCGGCCCCAGCTGCCCGATCCCACCAACGGCCAGGCGATCAGCCGCGGCGCCGCCGACTCCGTCACCTCCGTCCTCACCGGGGTGGTCGACGACGGCACCGGCCAGGCCGTGCGGCAGCAGGGCCAGGCGGTCGCGGGCAAGACCGGCACCTCGGACGACAACAAGTCGGCCTGGTTCACCGGCTACACTCCCGATCTGGTCACCTCGGTCGGCATGTTCGGCGAGCTGAAGGGCGTCGGCAAGCAGGTCTCGCTCAAGGGCACCGCGGGCGGCGGCCGCGTCAACGGCGGTGACTTCCCGGCCAGGATCTGGGCCGCGTACACCGAGTCCGCGCTGCGCGGCGAGAAGGCCTCGAAGTTCGACCTGGACACCGACATGGGGGCGGCGGTCAAGCCGCCCACGTCGCCGAGTACGAGCGCCACCTCGGAGTCGCCCTCGTCCAGCCCGTCCTCGTCCCCGTCGAACAGCGAGTCGCCCTCCTCGTCCCCGTCGTCCAGCCCGTCGTCCAGCGCGTCGTCAAGCGCCTCGTCATCGGCGTCGCCCTCGGGCGACGCCGACTCCCCGAGCCCGCCCGACCCGTCGAGCTCGGCCTCGGGCGACGACGACGGTGGCGGCATCCTCCGCAGAGACCAGGAGTGACGGCCGGTGCGGGCGTGCCGAGGGCGCGCCCGCACCGGACCGCGGGGCCGCATCGCCGTACGGCCGTCAGAAGTTCTCCTCCAGCTGGCTCTTCAGCATCGCGAGGGCGAAGAAGCCGTAGAAGCCGATGGCCAGCAGCATCATGCCCAGCCGTGGCCCCCGCAGCCGTACGGCGGCCGGCAGATCGCGGCGGTTGAGCCGGATCAGCAGCGCCGTGTAGACGAGGGTGACGATGGAGGCGGTGCAGGTGGAGATGGTCAGCAGCACGATCGGCTGGTTCACCCCGGACAGCAGGATCGCCGAGCCGATGGCGACCTCGGCCCACACCACCGCGAAGTACAGCCGACCCTCGGTCCAGAAGGCCGAATCCCGCAGGTAGTTGCGCTTGGTGAAGTCGCTGACCACCCGTCCGATGATGTCGAGCAGGCCGATGGAGGCGGCCCAGAGCGAGACCGTCGCCACCGCGAAGAAAAGGATCTTCAGCCAGTCGCCCACCTGCTGCCCCAGGAGATCGCCCTGGAGCCGCAGGAACTCCGGGCTGTTCTCCACGTCGTCGCGTCCGAAGAGGGTTTCGTACGCGAGCATGCTCATCAGCCCGATGGTCACCAGGCAGATCACGAAGAACGACACGATGTGCTCGGTGTTGGCCCGCCGCCACCACACCCGCCAGCGGGCCAGATTGGCCTCGTCCTGCGGAAAGGCGTAGCGGTCGGCGCCCGATGCCTCCGACTGGCCGGTGATCGGGGAGACCAGCTTGGGGACATGGGCGCCCATGCCGTAGCCCTTGTCGCGGATCCAGTTGCTGAGCACCAGGTTGTGCACCCCGCCCGCCCCGGCGGCACCCAGCGCGCTGAGGATCATGGTGAAGGTGATGCCGCCCGGGATCCGTCCGGCGCCGGTGACGGTCTTCTCGCCCGCCGTGGTCCAGGTGTGCCAGCCGATGACGGCGACCGCGACGACGGCGAGGAAGAACAGCGTCAGGATGACCTTGACCAGCTCGACCTTCTCGATCGTGCGGTAGACCACCGGTGAGACGGTTAGCACCACCCCGAAGCCCACCAGCGAGCCCACGGTGATCCAGACGACATCGCCGCCGCCGGTCAGATAGGTGAGCACGGTCGATCCGGAGGTGGCCCAGCCCGGCCAGACGTACTGGAACGCCCCGGCCAGGCAGATCAGGATGCCCCACGCCTTGGACCAGCGGGAGAAACCGGCGACCACGGTCTGCCCGGTGGCCAGGGTGTAGCGCTCGATCTCCAGGTTGATCACCGTCTGGATGGCCAGGGTGACCACCGCGAGCCAGAGCAGCCCGAGCCCGCCGACCGAGGTCAGATACGGCCAGAGGATGATCTCGCCCGCCGCCATGCCGATCCCGACGGCGACGACCCCCGGTCCGACCATCGTGCGCAGCGGTGGTGGATCGGGCAGATCGAGACAGTCGGGCGGGGCGGTGGTGGGGGACGGGCGCTGGGCGGACGGTGTCGACGACGCTGACGACATGGCGGCTCCTCGGGGGACGGCGAGGCCGTTTCCGGACGGGGGGATTGGGGGGTTCAGCGGGTGCGGGCGTGCTGGGCGGCCAGGCGTACGGGCGCGTTGGCCGCGCCATAGCCCTGGTAGCCGTCGATCCGCTGGACGATCTCGAAGAAGACCCGGCCGACGGTGGCCGTGTACAGGTGCAGGAAGGCGCCGCTGTCGTCCCGGTCGTAGAGCAGGCCGAGTTCCCGCAGGGTGCGATGGAGCCCGGGGTCGAGCTCATGGCGCGCTTCGAGGTCGTCGTAGTAGTTGTCGGGGATGGGCAGCAGGGGCGCGCCGCGTTCCCGCAGCCGGCGCGCGGTGGCGACGATGTCCCGGCTGTGCAGCGCGATGTGCTGCCACAGCGAGCCGGACGGGCCCGAACCCGGGCGGATCTGGGCGACGTTGAGCGCGAGCCGTACCGAGCCGTCGGCCCCTGAGACGGCCCGGCTGCGCAGCAGCCCGTACGGATCGGCCAGTTCCAGGGACTCGTGCGGCCGCAGTCCCAGGACGGCGCGGTAGAACAGCGAGGCCTCGTCGAAGTGGTGCCGGGGCTGGGTGAGCGCCACATGGTCGATGTGGGTGATCCCGGCGGGGGAGGCGGAGGCGGCGCGCGGGGTGAAGTCGCCGGTCCAGCTGGGGTGGTCGGGGTGTTCGGTGCGGCAGAAGAAGAGCTCGGTGGAGTCGGGCGCGGCGACCGCGTCCAGCGGGGCGTCCGCGACGGCCCGGTGGCGCGGCAGTACGGGGGCGAGCAGGGCCCGCGCCCGGCCCGCGGAGGCGGCCGGGTCGGGGGTCTCCAGGCCGATGGCGGCGAGTGCCGGTTCGGGGTGCCCGGTGGCGGCGTCGAGGCCGGAGTTGAGGACGATACGGGCGTCGCCCTGCTCCCAGAGCTCCACGGGCTTGGAGTGGTGGCGGCCGGTGCGGGCGAAGCCCAGCCCGGTCAGGAGCGCGGGCAGCTCGGGGCCGGTGGAGGCCAGTTCGGCGAAGGCGAAGCCGGTGGGGACGACGGGGGCGGGCAGATCGGTCCGGCCCGCGGCCTCCTCCAGGGCGATCAGCGAGCGCAGCGCGTCCACGGCGGTACGGGCGGTGTCGCCCTGCCGGAAGACGTCGTTGAAGACCTCCAGGGACAGCGGCCCGTCGTAGCCGGCCCGCAGGACGTGCTCCAGCAGCCCGGCCACGTCGAGGCCGCCCTGGCCGGGGAAGCAGCGGTAGTGGCGGCTCCACTGGAGGACGTCCATGGCCATCAGCGGGGCGTCGGCGAGCTGGAGGAAGAAGATCTTCTCGCCGGGGATCTCCTCGATGCCCTTGGGGTCCGAGCCGCGCGAGAGGATGTGGAAGCTGTCCAGGCAGGTGCCGAGCGCCGGGTGGTCGGCCTGCCGGACGATCCGCCAGGCGTGGTCGTAGGTGTTCACATGGCGCCCCCAGGCCAGCGCCTCGTAGGCGATGCGGATGCCGTGGGCGGCGGCCCGTTCGGCCAGCAGCCGCAGCTGTTCGGCGGCGAGGGCGTCGTTGTCGAGGGCGGCGGGGGAGACGCTGGAGCACACCAGCATCAGATCCGCCCCGAGCCGCTCCATGACCGCGAACTTCTTCTCGGCCCGGCGCAGCGTGCGGGCCAGGAGGTCCTCGGGCACGGCTTCGACGTCGCGGAACGGCTGGAAGAGGTCGATGGTGAGGCCGAGTTCGGCGGCCCGGTCCCGGATCTGCTCCGGTGACAGCGGGCTGGCCAGCAGGTCGTTCTCGAAGATCTCGACCCCGTCGAAACCGGCGGCGGCGATGGCGGTGAGCTTCTCCTCGAGGGTGCCGCTGAGACACACGGTGGCGATGGACTTGCGCATGATCAGCCTCCGGCGGGGAGCTCGAGCAGGTCGGAGAGGTCGGTGAGCATCCGTGTCGCGTCGGGTTCGCGGCCGGTGAAGAGGCGGAAGGCGTCGACGGCCTGGAAGACGGCCATGCCGCCCCCGTCCAGGGTGCGGCAGCCGGCCGCGCGGGCGGCTGCCAGCAGCGGGGTCTCCAGCGGGCGGTAGACCACCTCGGCGACCCACAGCCCGGCCCGGAGCAGCTCCACGGGCAGCGGCAGCCCGGGGTGGGCGGCCATCCCGGTGGGGGTGGCGTGCACCAGCCCGTCGGCGCCGCCGACGGCCGCCGGGAGCCCGCCGGGCGCGACGGTACGGACCCGGGCCGCGCCGAACCGTGCCGCCAGCGTCCCGGCGAGCCCGGCGGCCCGCGCCGGGTCGGTGTCGGTCAGCGTCAGCCGGTCGGCGCCGACGGTCAGCAGCGCGTGGGCGACGGCGGCGCCCGCCCCGCCCGCGCCGAGCAGCACGATCTCGCCGGTGGGCGCGTCGGGCAGACCGCGGGCGAAGGAGCGGGCGAAGCCGGACCAGTCGGTGTTGTGGCCGATGGCCCGGCCGTCCTCGCCGAAGACCACCGTGTTGACCGCGCCGAGCAGCGCGGCGTCCTCCGACAGCCCGTCGAGGTGCTCGATCACCGTCTGCTTGCAGGGATGGGTGATGTTCAGCCCGTCGAAGCCCAGCCGGGCGGCGGCCCGCACCAGCTCGCCCACCCCCTCCGGGCGGAGCCCCAGCGGATCGATGTCGATCAGGCGATAGAGATACCGCAGCCCGTGGCGGTCGGCCTCGCGCTGGTGGAGGGCGGGGGAGAGGGAGGGGCCCACTCCGGATCCGACCAGCCCCACCAGACAGGACTCCCGCCCCTCCCGGCCCTCCTCCGAGCCTCGTGACTGCCGCGCACTGCCCCGCATACCGGCGACCTCCCGCCTTCCCGGCTAATGTACGAACTGGTTCGTTAGTAGCGTGGACAGTAAAGGCCCGGGACCGCCCTCTTGTGAACCCCCTGGACGTAGAGTGGCCCCAGCATGAGCGATCAGCCGCCGAAGAACAGCCGCCTCCGCGACGCCGTCCGCACCCAGGCCGAGATCCTGGACGTCGCCACCCGCGAATTCGCCGAACGCGGCTACGCCGGGGCCCGCGTCGACGAGATAGCCGCCCTCACCCGCACCACCAAGCGGATGATCTACTACTACTTCGGCGGCAAGGAGCAGCTCTACATCAAGGTCCTGGAGCGCGCCTACACCGGCATCCGCGAGGCCGAACAGGCCGTGGACGTCACCGGTCTGGACCCCGCCGAGGCCATCCGGCACCTGGCCGAGCTGACCTTCGACCACCACACCGAACACGCCGACTTCATCCGGCTGGTGTCGATCGAGAACATCCACCGGGCCGAGCACCTGGCCAAGTCCGAGACGCTGGCCAAGGCGGGCACACCGGTGATCGACCTGATCTCCGGAATCCTCGCCCGCGGCCGGGAGCAGGGCGTGTTCCGGGACGACGCCGACGCCGTCGACGTCCACATGATGATCAGCTCATTCGCCGTCTTCCCGGTGGCCAACCAGCACACCTTCGGCACCCTCTTCGGCCGCGACCCCCTGGACCCGGGGCGCCGCGCCCACTATCGCCGGATGGTCGGCGACATGGTCGTGGCGTACCTCCGCGCCGGGTCCTGAACCGTACGGCGACCGTACGGCGCGGGACCCGTCGCGAACGGGGTCGGGCCGGGCTCAGGACGGCATCGCGAGCTCGAACCAGACGACCTTGCCCGTGGACAGCCGGGTCGCGCCCCAGCGCCGCGCCATCCGGTTCACCAGATACAGTCCGCGCCCGCCCTCGTCGGACGGCCGGGCCTGGCGCAGCCGGGGCAGCTGCGGCACATCGTCGCCGACCTCGCAGCGCAGGACGTCCGTGCGCAGCAGCCGCAGCGTGATGGGCCGCTCCGCGTAGCGCACCGCGTTGGTCACCACCTCGCTGACCAGCAGCTCCACCGCGTCCGTCAGATCGTCCAGGTCCCAGCGGGCCAGCGCCCTGCGGGCCAGCCGGCGCGCCTGCCCGGCGGTCTGCGCCTTGGGGTCCAGGAACCAGTACGCGACATCGCTGGGCGCGATGCCCTCGAACCGGGCCGCGAGCAGCGCCACGTCGTCATCGCGGTCGCCGGGGCCGAGCATGTCCAGCACCTCGTCGCACAGCGGTTCCAGCGGCGGCGGGTTGGGGCCGGTGAGCCGGGCGGTGGCGGTCAGCCGCTCCCGCAGCTGCTCGATCCCGGTCCACACATCGCGCATCCGCGACTCGACAAGACCGTCGGTGTAGAGCATCAGGGTGGCCCCGGCCGGGGCGTCCAGCTCGACCGCCTCGAAGTCGACGCCGCCGACCCCGATCGGTGCCCCCGGCGGCACCCGCAGCACTTCGGCGCGGCCGCCCCGGTGCAGCAGGAGCGGCGGCGGATGGCCCGCGTTGGCCACCACGATGCGGTGCGCGACGGGGTCGTAGACCGCGTACAGGCAGGTGGCCATGCGATCGGTGCCCAGCCGCTGGGCCTGCTCGTCGAGGTGGTGCAGCACCTCCTGAGGCGGCAGGTCGAGCCCGGCGAGGGTCTGCGCGGTGGTGCGCAACTGGCCCATGATCGCGGCGGAGGTCATCGAATGGCCCATCACATCGCCGACCACCAGCGCCACCCGGTTGCCCGGCAGCGGGATCGCGTCGTACCAGTCGCCGCCGACCCGCGCGGTCTCGGCGGCGGGCAGATAGCGGCTGGCCAGCCGGACGCCGGTGGGCTGCGGCAGCGAGTCGGGCAGCATGGTGCGCTGGAGCTCGTCCGCGATGTACACCTCGCGCCCGTAGAGCACCGCCTTGTCGACGCCGAGCGCGGTGTGGGTGGCCAGCTGGGCCGCCACCAGCAGATCGTCCGGTTCGAACGGCGGCCGATCCGGGCGGCGTACGAAGACGGCCGCGCCGATCACCCGGCGGCGGCCGCGCAGCGGCGCCAGCACGGTGCGCTGACCGGTCGCCACCGAGGGCCCCTCGCCCAGCAGTTCCGGCAGCGCGGCGCGGGCGGCCTGCGAGTCGCCGAAGACCGGCCGCACCCCGCGCAGCACCTCGGCCAGCGGGCCGCCCGCCTCCACCTCGCACAGCTCGGCGGCCGGGCCGCCGCCCACGGCGGGCGACAGGTCCGGCTGGGAGGGCAGCAGCGACAGCCGGCCGCTGTCGGTGTCCGGGTCCAGCGGGATCCGGTCGGTGCGGCGCAGCCGCAGCACCACCGGGCCGACCGGGCGCTCGTCGCCGACCGGCAGCGGATCGCGCAGATAGACGAGGATCGCGTCGGCGAAGGTGGGCACGGTGGCCCGGCACAGGCCGAGCACGATCTCGTCCAGGTCGATGCCCCGGGCGATCCGGCGGGTGGCGGCCCCCACGAACCGCAGCCGGTCGCCGCCCCGGTCCCGCGCGGTGGCCGCCTCGGCGGCCGCGGAGCCGCCCGCGGGCGGAACGGTGGGCACTCCGCCCTCCGGTGCGACGGTGGGCACTCCGCCCTCCGGTGCGCTGTAGCCGACCTCACCCGCCGTGGTGGCCGCCGTATGGGTCTCGCCGGACCCGGCCGCCGTATGGGCCTCGCCGGGCGCGGCCGCGGCATGGGCCTCGCCGGGCCGCTCCGGATGCTCGCCCGCGCCGGTGCCCCGGCGCGCCGCCCCCCGGCCGCGCCCGTCGCCCTGGGCGGCCGGGGGCTGCTCGTCGGGGCCGGTGCCGCCGTTCGCTCCCGGCCGGCGCGACGCGCCTCTTGCGGCATTGCGATCCGCGTCCCACACAGGCTCGCCCTCCGGTGTGCCGTGCTCCGGCTGCGCCGGGTGCTCGCTCTCCGCCGTGTTCCGGCGCTCCCTGCCTCCGCCACCGCGCGCCGCGGCGGCGCCCCCTCGCTCCCCCGCCCCGTCCGCCCCGTCCGCGCCACTCCTGCCGCGGCCACGGCGCGCGGACCCCGTCCAGTCGGCGCCCTCGCCGCGCTCGGGGGCGGCGCCGCGCCCTCTGGCGTGGGGCGCGGGCTCCCCGACCGGACCCGGGGGTCCGTCGTGGGCCGCCGGGCCGGCGGGGCCGTCCGGGCGGTAGGCCGGGCGCGGGCGGCCGTCGCCCGGCTCCTGGCCGGGGGCAGCCGTCTGCCGCACGGCGGTCCGCGGGTCCGGGACCGCGCCGTGCGCGTCGTCGGGCGCGCCCGCGCCCGGGGCGGCGGCCGAGGTGGCCGCCTGCCGCCTGTTGTGGGAGGTGGGGTGCTCCGTCACGCGTGGGTTTCCATCCGTCCGGGGCCGTACGCCCGCGTCTCGTGGGCGCACCGAGTGTCAGGCACGTCGTCGGCAGTTCAGATAGAGCTGGATCTCGGGTGGTACGTCCGTGCTGGCCGGGGCGTACGCGTGCGAGTCCTCCCCGGCGATCTCGAAGCCCGCATCGCGGACGGCCTGGCGCAGCTCGTCCCGCAGATAACCGGATACCCGGACCGAGTTGCCGAGGAACGGAATGGGGAAGTCGTCGATGTCCGCCTCCACCATGCCGAGCCCCAGCAGCCCTCCGGGTCTCAAGCAGGCGTACAGGGTCCGCAGTGCGTACGGGATCTCCGGGCGGGGCAGCAGCAGCAGCGTGAAGTAGGCCGCGATGCCGTCGAACGGGCCGAGCTCCCGGGGGCCTCCGGGGCCGTACCGGCCGCCCACCCGCAGATCGACGATGTCCACATGGTGGAAGGTGGCCTCCGGCACATTGTCCCGGGCCAGCTTGAGCATCCCCGGGGAGATGTCGATCCCGACCACCTCGTGCCCCGCGTCGACCAGCTGACGGGCCGTGGGCAGGCCCGTACCGCAGCCGACGTCGAGCACCCGGGAGCCGGGCGGAAGCGTTTCGGCCAGCCAGCGGCCGGCGTCGAGCTGGCCCTCCTTGTGCGGAAAGGCGTCGTCGTAGCGGTCGCCGATGTGGTCGAAGGCTTCCGCCTGACCGCTGCGGTCCAGCGCGAGGCGGTCGAAGTCCTCGTAGCCCTCGTAACCGTCCCCGTGCTCGTCCTCACCGCTCACGACTCCGCCCCCTCCTGTGACATTACGTCAGGTCTCGCGCATCGCCCGTGACTTGCGCCGGCCTCTGGTGTCCCGCATGGGCAGTGTTCCGGACGACGATCCTACGTTTGAAACACTGGGACACGACAAGAGGTTCATGACCTCGAGTGTGCCGAGGTGTGCTTCTTGTCCGTACGGCCCCAGTCCGCCGGAAGCGCGGGCACGGACCACGCGGGGTCGGGCCGCCAGTTCTCCCACCCGTCCCGGAAGGGCGCTCCCCAGGACTCGATGGCCGACGTGGCCGCCCGCCCCGCGGCCCGGACCCGCTCCGCCTGCTCGGGACCCATCAGCCCGGCCCGCTGCGCCTGCGCGAACTCGTCCTCGTCCTTCCATTCCCAGCTGCGGTCGGCGTAGACCGCGATGTCCAGGAAGT
Source organism: Streptomyces lacaronensis (assembly GCF_047337785.1). Lineage (NCBI taxonomy): Bacteria > Bacillati > Actinomycetota > Actinomycetes > Kitasatosporales > Streptomycetaceae > Streptomyces > Streptomyces lacaronensis. Next base: position 4,643,308 of record NZ_JBLHDK010000003.1, on the reverse strand, counting down.
GGTCCTCGGAGTCCACTCCGTGGTCCCCGCGGACCAGTGGCTCCTCCAGGTTCACGTACCAGTTCCGGAACCGCCAGTCATGGTCCCAGAACAGCCACACCGACCACGGCTCGCCGGGCCGGGCCAGCTTCAGCACCCCGGTGCCGAACCACTGGGACAGCGCGGTGGTCCGCGGCTTGGTGTACCGGGTGGACAGCGGCTCGTGGTGTACCGAGGTGCCGTCGGTGAGCTGTGGTTTGACGCAGACGGTGCCGGGGGCGAGCCAGACGGCGAGCAGTTCGGCGGTGTCCTCGACGACGGTCACGGGACGGCAGATGTGGATGAGGTCGGAGGCGTTGGCCCGATAGCGCCACAGAATGTGGTCGCCCGGTGCCCACCGGGCGGTGTCCGCCGTCCCCGTCGTCTCCACGATGTCCGCTGTCATGAGCAGATCTTAGGTGCGCACGGGCCGCGATGCCGTGACCTACGACGCAACCGGGGACCAACGCCCGGCTAAGGATGTGTCATGCGCAGGACATCAAGGGCTTCGTCGAGCTGGTCCAGTGTCAGCAGTCCGCGCTCCACATAGCCGGACTCCAGCATCACCTCGCGGATCGTCTTGCGCTCCGCCAGCGACCGCTTGGCCACCTTCGCCGCCTCCTCGTAGCCGAGGTAGCGGCCCAGCGGGGTGACGACGGACGGTGAGGACTCCGCGTACTCCCGGGCCCGCTCGGCGTTGGCGGTGATCCCGTCGATCGTGCGGTCCGCGAGCAGCCGGGAGACATTGGTCAGCAGCCGGATCGACTCCAGCAGATTCTTGGCGATCACCGGGAGCATCACATTGAGCTCGAAGTTCCCGGCGGCCCCGGCCGTGGCGACGGTGGTGTCATTGCCGGTGACCTGCGCCGCGACCATCAGCGTGGCCTCGGGGATCACCGGGTTGACCTTCCCCGGCATGATCGACGAGCCGGGCTGGAGATCGGGCAGCGCGATCTCGGCGAGCCCGGTGCGCGGACCCGAGGCCATCCAGCGCAGATCGTTTGCGATCTTGGTGAGGCCGACCGCGATGGTCCGCAGCTGCCCGGACGTCTCGACCAGCCCGTCCCGCGCGCCCTGCGCCTCGAAGTGGTCCCGGGCCTCGGTCAGCGGCAGCCCGGTGGTGCGGGTCAGCTCGGCGATGACGGCGGCCGCGAACCCGGGCGGGGTGTTGATCCCGGTGCCCACCGCCGTACCGCCCAGCGGCAGCTCGGCCAGCCGGGGGAGCGCGGCGCGCAGCCGCTCGATCCCGTACCGCACCTGGGCCGCGTAGCCGCCGAACTCCTGACCCAGGGTCACCGGAGTGGCGTCCATCAGATGGGTCCGCCCCGCCTTGACCACCCCGGCGAACTCGGCGGCCTTGCGCTCCAGCGCCTCCGCCAGATGGGCCAGGGCCGGGATCAGATCGCCGGTGACGGCCGCGGTGGCCGCGATGTGGATGGAGGAGGGGAAGACGTCGTTGGAGGACTGGCTGGCGTTGACGTGGTCATTGGGGTGCACCGGGCGGCCCAGGCGCTCGCTCGCCAGGGTGGCCAGCACCTCGTTGGTGTTCATGTTGGACGAGGTGCCGGAGCCGGTCTGGAAGACGTCCACCGGGAAGTGGTCGTCCCAGCGGCCCTCGGCGACCTCGGCCGCCGCCTCCGAGATCGCCGCCGCGACGTCCTTGTCCACCACGCCCAGCTCCGCGTTGACCAGGGCGGCCGCGCCCTTGATCCGGGCCAGCGCCTGGATGTGCGCCCGCTCCAGGCGCTGCCCGCTGACGGGGAAGTTCTCCACCGCCCGCTGGGTCTGGGCGCGCCACTTGGCGTGTGCGGGCACCCTGACCTCCCCCATCGAGTCGTGCTCGACGCGGTAGCCCTCCTGGGGGCTGTCGTCGCGGTGGCTCTCGTCGGTCATGGGGACACCTCCGTCCAGCACAGCGTCTTCACGTCACGCCGTGTTCCCGCGCCCGCTGAGCCGAACGGGTGAGCCCGGTCACCGCACGGCCTCGGGCGCCCGCGGGGTGTCCACCTCGCCGGTGCGCTTGAGCTTCTGCCACGGCAGCAGGGCGCCGGTGGCCGCGGTGACGCAGGAGTGCAGCAGCACCAGATACATCAACTGGCGGTAGGCGATCTGCTGCAACGGCAGTACGGCCAGTGCCCGGTAGTTCTCCCGGTCCAACCGGAACGCGTACGCCGCGCCCAGCAGCTGCACCAGCAGCAGCGCCGCCCACGCCAGCAGTGAGCGCACCGGGTCCAGGAAGATCACCCCGTAGAGGGTGAAGAGGTCGATCAGCGGCGCGCACAGCGGGGTGAGGATCTGGAAGAGCACCACCAGCGGCATCCCCACCCGCCCGAACCGCCCCGAGGGCCCCCGGTCGATCAGCGAGCGGCGGTGCTTCCACAGCGCCTGCATGGTGCCGTAGGACCAGCGGTAGCGCTGCTTCCACAGCTGACCGAGGGAGCTGGGCGCCTCGGTCCAGGCGCGGGCGTGCTCCTGGTAGACCACCCGCCAGCCGGCCCGGTGCAGGGCGATGGTGATGTCGGTGTCCTCGGCCAGGGTGTCCGCGCTCATGCCCCCGGCCTCCAGCAGCGCCAGGCGGCGGAAGGCGCCGATCGCGCCGGGGATGGTGGGCATGCAGCGCAGCAGGTCGTACATCCGCCGGTCGAGGTTGAAGCCCATCACGTACTCGATGTGCTGCCAGGCGCCGATCAGCCTCCCCCGGTTGCCGACCTTGGCGTTGCCCGCCACCGCGCCCACCCGCGAGTCGGCGAACGGGCGGACCAGCTCGCGGATGGTGGTGGGCTCGAAGACGGTGTCGCCGTCCATCATCACGATCAGCTCGTGGCGAGCATGGGCGATGCCCCGGTTGAGGGCCGCGGGCTTGCCCGCGTTGGCCTGCCGCAGCACCCGCACGTTGGGCAGCCCCATCGCCTCGGCGATATCGGCGGTGCCGTCGGTGGAGCCGTCGTCCACGACCAGGATCTCGATGGGGTGGGTGGAGACGGACAGCGACTTCAGGGTGCCCGTGATGCACTCCTTCTCGTTGTACGCGGGCACGATCACGCTCACCGGATCGGTGACCTCCTGCACCCGGCTCCAGCGCCGGCGCTCCCGGGAGCGCCGGTGCCACCAGGCGAGGACCACCATCAGCAGCAGCCGCCCGATCACCGAGAAGCCCACCAGCCCCAGCAGCCCCATCAGGAACGGCAGCGCGCTGTGGCTGAGCGCGGCCGCCCAGATCAGCGCCCGGCCCTCCCAGACCGGCAGGGTGCGGGCCGGGTGGTTGGCGCCGTGGGCGCCGAGCGCGCCGGTGACCGTGGTGAAGGAGTAGCCCTTCTTCTTCATCCGCTCGATGTACAGCGACAGGGCCTTCACGGTGCGGGCGCGGTTTCCGCCCGCGTCGTGGAAGAGCACCGACGCACCCTTCCCGCCCTCGGGGGTGGCGTTCTGGACGATCTCCTTCACCGGGGGCCGCTGCCAGTCCTCGCTGTCGGTGTCCACGAAGGCGCTGATGTAGCCCTTGGAGCCGATGTGCTGCTGCACCGGCCAGGTGCGGTCGTCCAGCGCGCGGACCTTGGAGGCGTACGGCGCGCGGAACAGCGAGCTGGTGATGGACGCCGCACCGGCCAGGGCCAGCTGGGACTGGGCCAGTTCGCGGTCCATGCGCCCCTTGTCCTGGTACGACAGGTCGACATGGGAGAAGGTGTGCACCCCGACCTCATGGCCCGCGGCCCGCATCCGGCGGACCAGCTCCGGATGGCGGATCACCATCTGGCCCAGTACGAAGAAGGTCCCCCGCACCTTGTGGCGGCGCAGCACGTCGAGGATCTCCGGGGTCCAGCGCGGGTCCGGGCCGTCGTCGAAGGTCAGCGCGATGGTCTTGGACGGGATGGCGTGCTCGGTGGCCTTACCCCGGCGGTCGAAGGTGATCACCGGGCCGCCCTTGCGCAGCCGGTCGGGGACGGTGCGCGAGGCGTGTGAGCGGTACACCCGGGCGTCGTTGCCGACCTCGGCGTGCAGATAGCCGTCCAACAGCAGGGTGCACACCAGCGCGAGCAGGGTCGCGAGGGCGAGCACCATCCGGGTACGGGTGCGGAGCTTGCGCGGATTGACGGTACGGAGTCGGCTCCTGAGCTTGCCCGTGAGCTTGAGCTTGCCGGTGAGCCTGAGCCTTGGCTTGCCCCTGGCCCCCGGCCCGCCTGTGCGGCGCGCGGCGCGGCGGCCGGGGCCGGTCAGCCGGAACACCGTACGGGGCGCGCCGTCCTGACGGGGCGCGGGGAGCCGGCGGCGCGGCCGCGGCAGCTTCGGCGGTCTGCCGCCGCTCATGGCGCCTCGCCCTCGGCCTCGGGGGCGCCCGGCCCATCGTCTGGGGTGCCGCCTCCGGCGGGCGCCTTGGGGGGCTTGGGCGCGTCGGCCTGCGGGGGCTTGTGGGACTCGGGCTTCTGCGGGGACGCGGCGTGGCCGGGCCGCGTGGTGCGGCCGGGGGCCTGCGGGTGGCCGGAGCCCTTGGCGGGCGGCTCGGCGCCGACGGGGTGCTGCTTCGCCGGTGTGTGCGAGGCGCCCGCGGGCCGCTTGCCGGGCTGGTGGCCGACCGGATGTGACGGCGTGTGGCCGGCCTTGTGGTGCTCGCCGGGCCGGTGCCCCGCGGCGGACTCGCGGCCGCCGGGGCGGTGGTGCGCGGGGGAGTGCCGCGGCGCCGAGCGGGGGGCCTTGGGCGGGTCGGGCCGCGGCGGCGCGGGCCGTGGGCGGGTGGTGATGGGGGGCAGGGCGACGGGCTTCCGGGCGTCCCGGTGCTCCGGGCGGCCCGGGGCGTGCCGCTCGCGCCGGTGCTGACGGTCGGTCGGCCCGTACGCGTCGTCCCCGTACCCGTCCTCGTGGCCGTACGCGTGCGCGTCACGCCGCTCATGCGACTCGGAGGGCCCCGAACGCCCCCCGGGGGTGTGGTTCGGCCCCCGGCCCAACGCCTCGGTGGAGACGGGATGTCCGGGGATCAGCGTCTGCGGCGCGAACGGCGTACCGCCCGCGTAGCCCAACCCCAGGACCGCCGAATAGCCGAGGCAGGCGGCTCCCGCGACGACGCCCACATGTCGTACCAGTCGGCCACGGCGCCCGGACAGGTCCACGAACACGGGCCCCTTCCGGGCCACGTCAGCGCGGAGGGGACGCGAAGGCGCGCGCTCGGCCACATCTGACTGAGGATCCATACGGAAGAGGCTAATGCAGAAAATACGACATGCGACATATAAGTCAAACATGCGGTGTGTCATAGTTCAGTAGGCTTCACCGAATATGTTGAGGTTTGACGGGAGAACGGCACGGGCGGCAGGGCCCCCGGCGCCGCGTACCGGACCAACAAGGAGGAGCCAGAGCCATGAGGGCCAGCCCCCGCATGAGCGGAATCGCCGTGGCCGGCGCGGTGGTCTGCGCCACCATCGCCGTATGGGCGGGACACCAGAAGCAGTCGCCCGAGCCACACGCCGCGCCCTCACCGCCCCCGGCGTCACAGCCCCCCGCGGCGCGCCGGCCCGCCGAGTTCGTGCCGTACGTCAACGCCTGGTCGGACTCGGGGTACGACATGGCCGCCGCGGCGTCGCGCGGGGTCAAGGAGTTCTCGCTGGGCTTCGTCGTCGCGGGCGACGGCTGCGCCCCGGTGTGGGACGGCGGCACCTCGCTGGAGGACCAGGGGCTGGAGACCCGGATCGAGGGCGTCCGCCGGGCCGGTGGCGACGTACGGATCTCCTTCGGCGGCGCCGAGGGCACCGAGCTCGCCACCGTCTGCACCGACGTCCCCGAACTCGCCTCCGCCTATGCCGAGGTGATCGAGCGTTACCAGGCCAACAGGATCGACTTCGACCTGGAGGGCGAGACGCTCGCCAACGCCGAGGCGGCCGCCCGCCGCGCCCAGGCGCTCGCGCTGATCCAGCGCACCCACGAGGGCCTGAACATCTCCTTCACCCTGCCCGCCATGCCGGACGGGCTGACCCCGCAGGGCGTCGCCCAGTTGGAGGCCGCCAAACAGGAGGGGGTCATCCTCTCGGGCGTCAACATCATGGCGATGAACTACAGCGGCGACCACACCGGCGACATGGGCGACTACGCCGTCCAGGCGGCCACCGCCGCCCAGGCCCGGATCCGCGAGGTGTTCGGCATGTCCGACGCCGCCGCCTGGAAGATCCTCGCCGTGACGCCGATGATCGGGGTCAACGACGTCACGGGCGAGACCTTCACGCTGGAGGACGCGGCCGGTCTGGCGCGGTTCGCCGCGGAGAAGGGGATCGGACGGCTGTCGATGTGGTCCGCCGAACGGGACCAGCCGTGCACCCCGGAGATGACCCGGTCCGCCACCCCGACCGCCCCCACGGCCGGTGCCGCGGCCCCCGAGCCGACCGCGAACGTCGTCCCCAACACCCGCTGCAGCGGCGTCACCCAGCGCCCGGGCGCCTTCGAGGCGGCGCTGAGCGGCTGACCGGGCCCTGGAGCCCCCCGGCGGGGTCGAAGGGGCGGAGTCCCTGGGGATGGGACGGGCAAGGGCGGCGGGGGCCCGTCCGTCGTCCCCCGCCGCCCCGAAGCCGTTACGCCTGCCCCGGGCCCCGCACCGGGATGCTGGTGAACGTCGGCTGGGGCGCCGGGTCCTGGAAGAAGTCGTTCCCCTTGTCGTCCACCACGATGAACGCCGGGAAGTCCTCGACCTCGATCCTCCAGACCGCCTCCATGCCCAGCTCCTCGTACTCGAGGACCTCGACCTTCTTGATGCAGTCCTGGGCAAGTCGCGCCGCCGGGCCGCCGATCGAGCCCAGGTAGAAGCCGCCGTGCGCGGCGCACGCGTCGGTGACCTGCTTGGAGCGGTTGCCCTTGGCCAGCATGACCTTCGAGCCGCCCGCCGCCTGGAACTGCTCGACGTACGCGTCCATCCGGCCCGCCGTCGTCGGCCCGAAGGAGCCGGAGGCGTAGCCCTCGGGGGTCTTGGCCGGGCCCGCGTAGTAGACCGGGTGGTTCTTCAGGTACTCCGGCATCTCCTCGCCCGCGTCCAGCCGCTCCTTGATCTTCGCGTGGGCGATGTCCCGGGCCACCACCAGCGTGCCGGTCAGCGAGAGCCGGGTCTTGACCGGGTGCTTGGTCAGCTCGGCCAGCACCTCGTCCATCGGCCGGTCGAGGTCGACGGCGACCGCGTCCAGGTCCGGGCCCGCGCCCTTGACCAGCTCCTCGTCCGTCGTCTCCGGCAGGAAGCGCGCCGGATCGGTCTCCAGCTGCTCCAGGAAGACGCCCTCCGGCGTGATCTTGGCGAGCGCCTGGCGGTCGGCGGAGCACGAGACCGCGATCGCGACCGGGCAGGAGGCGCCGTGCCGCGGCAGCCGTACGACCCGCACGTCATGGCAGAAGTACTTGCCGCCGAACTGCGCGCCGATCCCGATCTTCTGCGTCAGCTCGAAGACCTTCTCCTCCAGCTCCTTGTCGCGGAAGCCGTGCCCGGTCGGCGAGCCCGAGGTGGGCAACTCGTCCAGGTAGTGCGCGGAGGCGTACTTCGCGGTCTTCAGCGCGTACTCGGCGCTGGTGCCGCCGACCACGATCGCCAGGTGGTACGGCGGGCAGGCGGCCGTGCCCAGCGAGCGGATCTTCTGCTCCAGGAACTTCATCATCGATGCCTCGTTCAGCACCGCCTTCGTCTCCTGGTAGAGGAAGGACTTGTTGGCCGAGCCGCCGCCCTTGGCCATGAAGAGGAACTTGTAGGCGCCGCCGTCGGTCGCGTACAGCTCGATCTGCGCGGGCAGGTTGGAGCCGGTGTTCTTCTCCTCCCACATGGTCAGCGGGGCCATCTGGGAGTACCGCAGGTTGAGCTTGGTGTACGCGTCGTAGACACCGTGCGAGAGGGCCTCCTCGTCGCCGCCCCGCGTGAGCACGTTCTGCCCGCGCTTGCCCATGACGATCGCCGTGCCGGTGTCCTGGCACATCGGGAGCACCCCGGCGGCCGCGATGTTGGCGTTCTTCAGCAGGTCCAGCGCGACGAAGCGGTCGTTGGCGCTGGCGTCGGGGTCGTCGAGGATGCGGCGCAGCTGGGCGAGGTGGGCGGGGCGCAGATAGTGCGAGATGTCGTGCATCGCCTCGGCCGCGAGCTTGCGCAGCGCCTCCGGCTCCACCTTCAGGAAGGTGCGCCCATCGGCCTCGAAGGTGCTCACGCCGTCGGAGGTCACCAGACGGTACGGCGTGGTGTCCTCTCCCAGGGGCAGCAGGTCCGAATAGGCAAACTCTGGCATCGCGGCCATTCCTCACTCGACAGGGCTTGGGCTGACTTCGTCGACAGCGCGTCCATAAGCGTAGAACGGGGCCGCGGGACGGAAGGTGTGAGGTAAGGCTCAGTAGCAGAGGCGGACCCGGCAGGGGACGGATCAGGGCCGTCGAGTCGCCTCTACCCCTAGTCGCGATCTATCGCGACTGGGTACGCTGAGCCCGTGGATGAGCAGCAGCCCGTGCCCTTGACCAAATCCGCCCAAGCTCCGGCGCCCGGGCCCGCGTCGGCCCCGGCGCCCGCTTCTGCCGCGCCCGTGCCCGCGCCCGCCGCGGAGGCGGATCTCCGCGCGTCCGACGCGGACCGCGACCGGATCGCGGACATCCTGCGGGAGGCCCTCGCCGAGGGGCGGCTCCAGCCGGAGGAGCACGCCGAGCGGATCGACGCGGTCTATCGCGCCAAGACCCTCGGCGAGCTGGAACCCCTGGTGCGCGATCTGCCCGCCGCACCCACCCGCGGCGCCGCCTCCGCTTCCGCCGCTTCCGCGCGCGACGCGGAGTCGGGGTGGCCGCGCTCCCTTCCCGAGTCGGAGAACCTGGTGGCGGTCTTCGGCGGTTCGACGCGCAAGGGCCGCTGGCGGGTCAGGCGCCGTACGAACGCCCTGGCGATCTTCGGCGGCGTCGAGATCGATCTGACCGAGGCGGTCTTCGAGCAGCAGGAGATCGTCATCCATGTCGTGGCCGCCTTCGGCGGGGTGGAGATCAAGGTCCCGGAAAACGTCTCGCTGCGCGGTTCGGGCGCGGGCATCCTCGGCGGTTTCGACGTCACGACGTACGAGGCACAGGATCCCGACGCACCGGTGATCCACGTCACCGGGTTCGCCGTCTTCGGCGGTGTGGAGGCCAAGCCCAAGCGGGGCAAGCGGCTGAAGAACCTGCGAGCATAAGCCCTGAAGAAGGGGTGTGCACGGGGAAGTTCCGGGTGGGACAACGGTGTGCATAAGCACGCGCACAGCGGGTAAGGCTTGGTGCATCGTCTCTCGTACGGCTGATGGGGGTGCTAAGGGGGCCGTACACCTCGAGGCGGGCAAGGGTGACCACCGGAGCCGTCGTCAGGAGTAGACCGTGCTGCAACCGCATCAGCCCCTGCTGGAAGCCGCCGTGCCCCCGCAGCGCGTCCCCGCGCGGGATCAGGCCGGCCCCTGGCACTCGGAGGCGGTGTGCCGACGGGACGAGGCCGGGCTGTTCTTCGCTCCCTCCAAGGAGCCCACGGCTGCCAGGCTGTCGCGGGAGGAGGCCGCCAAGCGCGTCTGCGCGCGCTGCCCGGTCATGGTCGAGTGCCGGGAGCACGCACTGCTGCAGCCCGAGCCGTACGGAGTGTGGGGCGGGCTGACCGCGGCCGAGCGCCGGGTCGTGCTGGCCCGCCGTCGGCGGCGGGAGGCCGAGCTGCAGCGCGCGGTGCGGGTCGCCGCCGCTGGCTGAACTCTTCGGGACCTGGGCCGGGCACCGCCGGGAGGCGGGACCCGGCCCAGGTCATGCGGGCGTCTGTCACGCGGGGCCCCTCATGAGGGGCCTCTCGCGCGGGGACCCTCATGAGGGGTCTGTCATGCGGCGTCGGTTTAACGCCGCAGTCGGCTGAACGCCGCCGTCACCTCGCTCAGCTCGGCCGCTCGAAGTCGACCGAGGCGTAGGCCCGCAGCTTGGCCAGCCGGTGGGTGGAGTCGATCTGCCGGATCGTCCCGGACTTGGACCGCATGACCAGCGACTGGGTGGTGGCGGTCTCCGCGCGGTACCGCACCCCGCGCAGCAGATCCCCGTCGGTGATGCCGGTCGCGACGAAGAACACATTGTCGCCGCTGACCAGGTCGTCCGTCTCCAGGACCTGGTCGAGGTCATGGCCCGCGTCGAGGGCGCGCTGCCGCTCCTCGTCGTCCTTCGGCCACAGCTTGGCCTGGATGGTGCCGCCGAGGCACTTGATCGCACAGGCCGCGATGATGCCCTCCGGCGTACCGCCGACGCCGAGCAGCAGATCCACACCGGTGCTCTCGCGCGCGGCCATGATCGCCCCGGCCACATCGCCGTCGGAGATGAACTTGATCCGGGCGCCCGCCTCCCGGATCTCCTTGACGACGCCCTCGTGGCGGGGGCGGTCCAGGACCACCACGGTGACGTCCTCGGGGCTGGACTTCTTGGCCTTGGCGATCCGGCGGATATTCACGCCGGGGGGCGCGGTGATGTCGACGAACTCGGCGGCGTCGGGGCCGGTGACCAGCTTGTCCATGTAGAAGACGGCCGACGGGTCGAACATGGTGCCGCGCTCGGCGACCGCGAGGACGGAGACGGCGTTGGCCATGCCCTTCGCGGTGAGCGTGGTGCCGTCCACCGGGTCCACGGCCACGTCGCACTCCGGGCCGGTGCCGTCGCCCACGCGCTCACCGTTGAAGAGCATCGGCGCCTCGTCCTTCTCCCCCTCTCCGATGACGACGACGCCGTTCATCGAGACGGTGTGTACGAGGGAGCGCATGGCCTTGACGGCGGCGCCGTCGGCGCCGTTCTTGTCGCCGCGGCCCACCCAGCGTCCGGAGGCCATGGCACCCGCCTCGGTGACCCGGACGAGTTCCAGGGCGAGGTTGCGATCGGGAGCCTCGGGGCTGACCTCGAGCTGGGACGGGAGATGATGCTCGGTCATCGGAGCGCACCTTTCTGTACGGCGACGGACCGTGAGGGCCCCTCCGCCCCGCAAGGGGGATCAGGAGGGTGAGGGTGTTCATGACTTTATCCGCTGATTGGCTAAGTGAGCAGATAGCCCCACGCATGAGCGCGGCCCTGTTGCGAGATGCGGCGACCCGATGAGGGACGATAGGGGGCGTGGCAGGTATGCGTGGCAAAGAGACGGTCCGGGACATGGTGCTGTCGCTGGCGGCGATTGGCGTCGTCGCGGCGGCCATCTACCTCTTCGGTATCCCGCATGACGAGGGCCCCAAGGGCGCCGGGGTGAAGACGGTGAACTACCGCGTGGAGCTGGCCACGGCCCGCCGCGCCGCCCCGTACCCGGTGGCCGCCCCCGATCCCGGGACCCTGCCCAAGGGCTGGCGCGCGACATCGGTGACCTACCGCCCCGCCGCCGCGCAGGACGGCGCGCTCTGGCACCTCGGCTTCCTCGACCAGAACGAGGAGTACATCGCGGTCGAGCAGAGCGACGGCAAGCCCGTGCCGTTCGTGGAGGAGGTCACCCAGCAGGCGCGGGAGACGAAGCGGACGCAGCGGATCGACGGCAAGGACTGGGTCCGCTACGACGGCGACAAGTACGACGCGCTGGTGCGCAAGGAGCCGGGCGTGACCACGGTGGTCACCGGGACGGCGTCGTACGGACAGCTGACGAAGATGGCCGAGGCGCTGACCGAGAAGAAGGGCTGAGCGGAGACGTGGGGCCCTTGGCCCGGACCGGCGGGTGGTCCGGGCCAAGGGCCCGTGGTTGATCAAGCGTGACGGCCCGTGGTTGACCGAGCGTGATCGAGCGGTCGATCAGACCGTGGTGATGACGTCGTCGTAGTCCAGGCGGGGACCACGGGGGAACCAGGCGTCCTCGCCCGGCTTGCCGATGTTGACGACCATCAGCGGGGTGTGGTCCTCGTCCAGGAACTCCTTCTGGACCCCGGCGGGGTCGAAGCCGGTCATCGGGCCGGCGGCGAGACCGGCGGCGCGGATGCCCAGGATGAAGTAACCGGCCTGCAGCGAGGCATTGAGCGCCGCGGCCTGCTCACGGGAGGCGCGCTCGGCGAAGAAGACGTCCTTGGCCTGCGGGAAGTGCGGGAAGAGCGCGGGCAGCTCCTCGTGGAACTCGTTGTCCGCGGCGAGGATCGCGACCAGCGGGGCGGTCGAGGTCTTGGGCTGGTTGCCCTCGGCCATGTGCTGGACCAGCCGCTCACGGGCCTCGGGCGAGCGGACCAGCACGATACGCAGCGGCGACTGGTTGAACGCGGTCGGCGCGTACTTGATCAGGTCGTAGATCGCCTGCACCTGCTCCTCGGTCACCGGCTCATCGGTGAAGGTATTGGCGGTGCGGGCCTCGCGGAAGAGCAGGTCCTGGGCGGCGGGGTCGAGAACGAGTGCCATGGAAGAAACCTCTGCATAAGCGGGGATATCGCTGACGGGCTCCACTCTACGATACTTAGATTAATGTTCAACTAAAATGATGGTGTGGGATGGGGAAGGTGCTCTGAATCACAGTGCGAAGACCGGCGGAGCCGGTCGAGCGTGGTGGATGGGGCGCCGTCGGTGGGCGGAGCCCGATCGACGCGGCCTCCCGCCACGTCGGCGGCGGCGGGCGCCCTGCGGCCGTCGGCCCCCGCTGAAGGCCGACGGCGCGACCGAGTACCGCCGCCGTTCGAAGGCGGCGGCGAGCATCGCCGCCCGCGGCCGGTGGACGCCGAGGGCCGGTCGGGTGCGGCCGACGGCGGCCGGTCGCCACGGAGGTCCGGTCGAGCGCGGCCAGCCGACGGTGAGCATCGCCAGCGGTGGCTGGTGGACGCCGAGGGCCGGTCGAACGTGGCCGTTCGGCGGCCTGCGGTGAGCGGTGGCCGGTCAGCTCTCGGCCGGGTTTTCCGTGCGCTCGGCGGACGGCGCGACCGAGTGCGGCGGCCGATCGGCGGCGAGCAGCGCCAGCGGCGGCTGGTGGACGCCGAGGGCCGGTCGAGCGTGGCCGTTCGGCGGCCTGCGGTGAGCGGTGGCCGGTCAGCTCTCGGTGGGGCTTTCCGCGTCCCCGGCGGACGGGGCACCGACCGTGGCCGGTCAGCCCTCCCCGGCGCTCTCCGCTTCCTCGGCGCCTTCGGCGCCTTCGGCGGCCTCGTCCTCCGCCAGCGCCGCGTCCAGACGGGCCCTCGCGCCCTCCAGCCAGTGGCGGCAGACCTTTGCCAGCTCCTCGCCGCGCTCCCACAGCGCCAGCGACTCCTCCAGGCTGGTGCCGCCCGCCTCCAGGCGGCGGACCACCTCGACCAGCTCGTCCCGCGCCTGCTCATAGCCGAGCGTGGTCTCCGCCCGCGCGTCGTGCCCGGCCTGCCCGTCCGGCCCGGTCTGCTCGTCCGTCTTCGCCATACCCCTCACCCTATTCAGCGGGTCCGACAGCGACCCGCACCCGGAACTCGCCCTCGGAGACCCGCGCCCGAAGCTCCTCGCCCTCCGTGACCTCCTCGGCCTCCCGCACCACCGAGCCGTCGGGGTGCTGGAGCACCGCATAGCCGCGGCGCAGCGTCGCGGCGGGGGAGAGCGCCACCACCCGCGCCTGGGTGTGGGTCAGCTCGGAGTCGGCCCGGTCCAGCAGATGGCCCATGCAGCGGCGGGCGCGCTCCAGCACCGCCGTGATCCGCTCCTCGCGCTCGTCCACCATGCGGTGCGGCTCCCGCATGCACGGCCGGGCCAGCGCGGCGGTCAGCCCCCGCTCCTCCCGGTCCAGCAGCCCGTGCACACTGCGCAGCGCCCGCTCCCGCAGCTGCTGGACGCGCATCAGTTCCTCGCCCACATCGGGCACGATCTTCTTCGCCGCGTCCGTGGGCGTGGAGGCCCGCAGATCGGCGACCAGGTCGAGCAGTGGCGAGTCCGGCTCATGGCCGATCGCGGAGACCACCGGCGTACGGCACGCGGCCACTGCCCGGACCAGCTGCTCGTCCGAGAACGGCAGCAGATCCTCCACGCTGCCGCCGCCGCGCGCCACCACGATCACATCCACCTCGGGCAGCGCGTCGAGCTCCTTGACCGCCTCGATCACCTGCGGCACCGCGTGCACCCCCTGCACGGCCACATTGCGCACCTCGAAGCGGACGGCGGGCCAGCGCAGCCGCGCGTTCTCCAGCACATCGCGTTCGGCGGCCGAGGCGCGCCCGCAGACCAGCCCTATCAGCTGCGGCAGAAACGGCAGCGGCTTCTTACGGTCGGCAGCGAACAGCCCCTCCGCCGCCAGCGCCTTCTTCAACTGCTCGAGACGCGCGAGCAGTTCGCCCACGCCCACCGGGCGGATCTCGGCGGCCCGCAGGGACAGCTGCCCTCGCGGCGCGTACCACTCCGGCTTGGCGTGCACCACGACCCGCGCGCCCTCGGCGACCGTGTCCGCGATCTTGTCGAAGACGGCGCGGAAGCAGGTGACGGTCAGCGAGATGTCGTAACTGGGGTCGCGCAGGGTCAGGAACACCACACCGGCGCCCGGGCGCCGGGACAGCTGGGTGATCTGCCCCTCGACCCAGACCGCGCCGAGCCGGTCGATCCAGCCCCCGATCAGCCGGGACACCTCGCCGACCGGGATCGGCGCCTCCGCGGACGTGTTGACAGCCATGACCGCGAGGGTATCGGCCACCACCGACAGCAGCGGCGGTCATCGCCCCCATCCATCGCCCTCATCCATCGCCCCCACCTATGGCCCCACCAATGGCACCCGCCCATCGCCCCACCAACCGGCAGAGCCCGCGGTCGTCGCCCCTACCATGGGGGACATGACTGCAACCTCCGCCCGCCGGGTCCTGCTCGCGGCCCCCCGTGGCTACTGTGCCGGTGTCGACCGTGCCGTGATCGCCGTCGAGAAGGCCCTGGAGCAGTACGGCGCGCCCATCTACGTGCGCAAGGAGATCGTCCACAACAAGTACGTCGTCCAGACCCTGGAGAAGAAGGGTGCCATCTTCGTCGACGAGACGGAGGAGGTGCCCGAGGGCTCCATCGTGATCTTCTCGGCGCACGGTGTCGCGCCGGTGGTCCACGAGGAGGCCGCCACGCGCAAGCTGGCCACCATCGACGCCACCTGCCCCCTGGTCACCAAGGTCCACAAGGAAGCAGTCCGGTTCGCCAAGGAGGACTACGACATCCTCCTGATCGGCCATGAAGGCCATGAAGAGGTCATCGGCACCAGCGGTGAGGCCCCCGAGCACATCACCCTGGTCGACGGCCCCGACGATGTGGGGAACGTCGAGGTGCGGGACGAGTCCAAGGTCGTCTGGCTCTCCCAGACCACCCTCTCGGTCGACGAGACCATGGAGACCGTGGACGCGCTCAAGGAGCGCTTCCCGCAGCTCATCAGCCCGCCCAGCGACGACATCTGCTACGCGACGCAGAACCGGCAGACCGCCATCAAGCAGGTGGCCGCCGAGTCCGACCTGGTGATCGTGGTCGGCTCCAAGAATTCCTCGAACTCGGTGCGGCTGGTGGAGGTCGCCCTCGGCGCGGGCGCCAGGGCGGGCCATCTGGTCGACTACGCGAGCGAGATCGACGAGGCATGGCTGGAGGGCGTCACCACGGTCGGCGTGACCTCGGGCGCCTCCGTTCCTGACGTGCTCGTCGAGGGCGTCCTGGAGTGGCTGGCCGAGCGCGGCTTCGGCGATGTCGAGGTCGTCCAGCCCATGCAGGAGTCGCTGACCTTCTCGCTGCCCAAGGAACTGCGCCGGGACCTGCGGGCCGAGGCCGCCGCGGCGGCCGTCGGTCAGCCGGAGGCCGCGGCGGCCGTCGGTCAGCCGGAGACGTCGGCGGCGGCCAGCCAGCCCGAGGGGTCGGCGGCCGCCGCCCGGCCCGAGGGGTCCCAGCGGTGACGTACGGCCAGGGGGCCACGGGGGCGTCCGCGGCGAAGGTGTTCGGCATCGACATCGGCGGTTCGGGCATCAAGGGCGCCCCGGTGGACCTGGACCGGGGTGAGCTCGCCGAAGAGCGCCATAAGGTGCTCACCCCGCATCCGTCCACGCCCGAGGCGGTCCTGGACGGTGTGGTGGAGGTCGTCCGGCACTTCGACTGG
The DNA here is from genome assembly GCF_047337785.1 of Streptomyces lacaronensis. Lineage (NCBI taxonomy): Bacteria > Bacillati > Actinomycetota > Actinomycetes > Kitasatosporales > Streptomycetaceae > Streptomyces > Streptomyces lacaronensis. The sequence goes on along the minus strand of NZ_JBLHDK010000003.1, from coordinate 4,627,323 downwards.
TCCGGGCGGCCGGTCGGGGTGACCTTCCCGGGCGTGGTGAAGGACGGTGTCACCCTTACCGCCGCGAATGTCGACAAGAGCTGGATCGGCACCGATCTGGCGTCGCGCCTTACCGAGCGGCTGGACTGCCCGGTCACGGTGTTGAACGACGCGGACGCGGCCGGGGTCGCGGAGGCGACGTTCGGCGCCGCCCGCGGTGTCAAGGGCACCGTGATCGTGCTCACCCTCGGCACCGGCATCGGCAGCGCGGTCTTCACCGACGGGCATCTGCTCACCAACACCGAGCTGGGCCATCTGGAGCTGGACGGCCATGAGGCGGAGAAGCGGGCCTCGACCAAGGTCAAGGACGACCACGACCTCAGCTGGTCGCACTGGGCGCGCCGGGTGCAGAAGTACCTCCATCACCTGGAGATGCTCTTCTCTCCCGAACTCTTCGTGCTGGGCGGCGGGGTGAGCCGCAAGGCGGACAAGTTCCTGCCGCTGATCGAGGGCGTCAGGGCCGAGATCGTGCCGGCGCAGCTTCAGAACAACGCGGGGATCGTGGGTGCCGGGATGGCCGCGGCCGCTGCTGCCGGCGACGCCGGGTGACCAGCACGGCCCGCCGTACGAGCACGATCACCACGGTCAGCAGCGTCCCCGCGTAGAGCCAGCCGGCCTGCAGCGACAGCGCGGTGAACACCCCCACCGCCTGTCCGCTGAACCCCGCCGAGCCCTCGTTGATCGGCAGCAGCCCGACCGTATAGGCCAGCGGCGCCGTCACCGGCGCCGCCAGCAGATCGGCCGGGCGCACCCACAGTCCGCAGGCCGCGCAGGCGGGCAGGAAGAGCACGCTGTAGACAGTGGGCGAGCCGGAGAGCAGCAGCGCGTCCAGGCAGCCGACGCCGAGCATGGCGAGCGTGGTCAGCAGCCCGGCGCCCAGCCCGGTCAGCCGGGGATCGGGGAGGGACAGCCCCCGGGCCCGCCGCAGGACGGCGGGCCGCGCCGCGGCCGCTCCGGACGGCCCCGTACGACGCGCGGCAGGCCGGGGCGCCCGGGCCGCGCCGCCGGGCTGTCCCCGGCCCTGAACCGTGCTTCTGCCCCGTCCCGGATATGTGTCGTCCGCGGCAGGACGGGGCGGCGGTGCCGCCGCGCGGCGGGGCGTACGCGTGCTGTAATGCTCCACCCGACCAACCTAGGTCGCCGGAGGGCGGGAATCCGGTCTTGGACACGCCCTTCGCAGGACCTTGGCAGTGTGTTCGACCGATTGTCAGCCCGGCCGGGTGATCGAGGGCGGCCCCGTAGACTGGTGGACCGGCCCCGGCTCCACCGGGGCCCGTCATCGGTCCTCACATCCCCGCCACGGGAAGCTACGGGAAGTCGTCAACGTGTCGCTCACGATCGGAATCGTCGGTCTGCCGAATGTCGGCAAGTCGACCCTGTTCAACGCCCTCACCAAGAACGACGTGCTGGCGGCCAACTACCCGTTCGCCACCATCGAGCCCAACGTCGGCGTGGTCGGCGTCCCCGACCCCCGCCTGGACAAGCTCGCCGAGATCTTCGGCTCGGCCCGCAAGCTGCCCGCCACCGTCGACTTCGTCGACATCGCGGGCATCGTCAAGGGCGCCTCGGAGGGCGAGGGCCTGGGCAACAAGTTCCTGGCGAACATCCGTGAGTCGGACGCCATCTGCCAGGTGATCCGCGCCTTCAAGGACGAGAACGTCGTCCACGTCGACGGCAAGATCTCGCCGAAGAGCGACATCGAGACGATCAACACCGAGCTGATCCTCGCCGACCTCCAGACCATCGAGAAGGTGCTCCCGCGCCTGGTCAAGGAGGCCCGGATCAAGAAGGACAAGCAGCCCCAGGTCAAGGCCGTCGAGGAGGCCAAGGCCATCCTCGACGAGGGCCGCACCCTCTTCTCCGCCGGCATCGTCCAGGGCAGCGAGCGCGCCGCCCTCCTCCACGAGCTGCACCTGCTCACCACCAAGCCCTTCCTCTACGTCTTCAACGTCGACGAGGAGGAGCTCACCGACGACTCCTTCAAGGCCGAGCAGCGCGCCCTCGTCGCCCCCGCCGAGGCGATCTTCCTCAACGCCAAGCTGGAGGCCGACCTCGCCGAGCTCGACGAGGACGAGGCCCTCGAGCTCCTCCAGTCCGTAGGCCAGGACGAGCCCGGCCTCGCCACCCTCGCCCACGTCGGCTTCAACACCCTGGGCCTCCAGACCTACCTCACCGCCGGCCCCAAGGAGTCCCGCGCCTGGACCATCAAGAAGGGCGCCACGGCCCCGGAGGCGGCCGGTGTCATCCACACCGACTTCCAGAAGGGCTTCATCAAGGCCGAGGTCATCTCCTACCAGGACCTGGTCGAGACGGGCTCCGTCGCCGAGGCCCGCGCGGCCGGTAAGGCGCGCATGGAGGGCAAGGACTATGTGATGCAGGACGGGGACGTGGTGGAGTTCCGCTTCAATGTGTGAACTCCACCACGTCGCTGACCTGGAGAGGTTTCCGCGGTAGGCGCGGCTGGCGATGCCGGGTCGGTTTGGCCCGGCGCCGACCGCTCACAGGCGCTCTTCTTCGCCTCGACGGCGCTCGCGAACGGCAGGGTCGGACAACGCGGCCGCGGCCGCGCCGCAGCCCGGTCAGGAGCCTGACCGTCGGTGGTGGGGGAGGCGCCGTCCTCGGCTCACCGGGTTTGACCCCGGCCCCTGGCATGCCGATGTCGGACGCGGACCAGCGCCGCTTCCGTGCTGCGGCGCCGACTGTGCCGGGAAGGGCTCATGGAGAGTCGTCGTGCTGTTCGGCCGCGGCGCGGCGGAACTCCGCGTTGATGCGCTGAGCTTCCTCGAGCTGGTCCTCGAGGATGACGATGCGGCAGGCGGCCTCGACCGGCATGCCCTGGTCGACGAGCTCGCGGGCGCGGGCGGCGATCCGCAGTTGGTAGCGGGAGTACCGGCGGTGCCCGCCCTCCGAGCGGAGCGGGGTGATGAGGCGGGCCTCACCGATGGCGCGGAGAAAGCCGGGGGTGGTGCCGAGCATCTCTGCTGCCCGTCCCATGGTGTAGGCGGGGTAGTCGTCGTCGTCCAGACGACCACCGAGCGGATTGTCTGCTGTCATTCTCACCTCGTTGAGCAACGCGTCGAGGGGCCCTGGTGCCGTACGCACCAGGGCCCCGAAGGAAATTCAACACCATCCGTCGGCCCTACCGCCGGGCCGACCTTCTGTCTTCCGCTACGCCGCCCGAGGAGGACGGGATCGCGGGGATCGCGAATGCGTGACCGGGGACCACCTTCCATTCCGGGGTCTTGCGGTACCCGGGCCGGTTCTCCGTACCCGGGCGATCCTGATGGCGTCCGCTTCCTCCGTTCTTTGCTGAGTTGTCCACTCCGGGCTACCCGGTGCGGCTGCCAGTCCCGTCGCCTTCCTGCGAACTACCTGGCTTCGCAACTCCACAGCCGCACCGACCTGGGAACTTCACGTACTTCTACCCGCCAGTTCGTGTCTGCCGGGTCTCCTTCGACTCTGTCTACGAGAAGAACCTTAACCATGCCACAGCCCAATGTCTACTTTGGTGAGCATAGATTTTGCCGTGCATCGGCCCTCGATAACCTGTGGCCCGTAACAGCGGGCGTGCGGCTGGTCACCCGGCCGGCTCAGGGGCCGCACCCCGGCAGGAGACGTCGTCGGTCCGTTCGCCGGTGCGTCCAGTGGGGTGCGGCCGGCCGGACCCATGAATAAACTCGGCTCTCATGTCGAACGCTGACGAACTGCTCGTTGACGTGGCCGCCATAGTGGAGTCCGAGCAGAGCAATCAGATGTCCCTGACCGTGGTCACCGGCGGCGCTGTCATCACTGGACGGTTGGCTCCCGAAGCCGTGTGGAGGCAGCGTGTGTCGGAGATCCTGAGGGACTCGGACCATCTCGGCCCCTTCGCCGGCGTCTTCACCGCCGGCGAGACGCGAGACCGGCCCGCCCGCGGCGAGCCGCCCACGCATCTGCACTTTCACGTCGCCCGGATCCTGCAAGGCAGCATGGGGATCCCCGAGACGGGCGGGATGTACCGCGTCGCGATCAAGGACGTCAGCGGCTGGACCGTTGGCGACTTCAGCTACTCCGACTCATGAGTCACGGACCCCTGGTCGGCCCTGGAGGCGCTGTCCTGCCGACCGGACGCTGAACGCGTTGAGGGCTCGACCGGCGCGCGCCGGTCGAGCCCTCAACACTGTCCTGGTCTCGGCTTTCGCCTGTCCCGTCGGTTACCTGGGCGCGGGGGTGCCGAGCTGAGCCGACGCTTCCTCAAGCGGAGTGAGGCCGCGCGCGGGTGAGCTTTCGGGGAGGGCACGGCACGTGAAGCCGAGACGGGTCATGGCCCTGGTGACTTCGCCGGCGGTGAAGTCACGACGGTCCTGCCCGGTGATGACCTCGCCCACCTGCTTCACGGGGTACTGGCGGCGGCCGATGATCACGGACTCACCCGTGACGAGCTCGGGCGTGACGCCCTTCATCGACGCCAGCACCGCACTCTTGGTCAGGTCGAACGGGAAGCGGGCGATGACGCAACGCATGGGTGCCTCACAGGTGGCGGGAGAAGGTCTGAGGGGGCGGATCAGCGTGAGAGGGCGAGAACGCCCACGGCGCAGCCGTGCTCGTCGACGACGGGCAGGGCCCCGAGCCGCCCGTGCCGCATCGTGCGCTCCGCATCGGCGATCGTGGTCATGGGCGAGGTGAAGGGGCCGTTGTCGCCGAGGATGTCCCGCAGACGGACCCGATCCGTGTACGCGGAGCTGTCGCGGACGGCGGTGAGCTGGTCCTGAGCGATCAGGCCCGTGCACCGGCCGTCCTCGTCATAGACGAGCAGGTACCCGGAACGGGCACTGGCCATGACGGACAAGGCCACCTCCACGGTCATGTCGTCCCAGACCTGCGGGCCGGGCGCGGCCATGGCGTCGACCACGGTCTTGGTGGTGGAATCCGCCGGGCGCGGCGTCATCTGAACCAGCGTCAAAGGTGCCTCCTTGGGGAATGGGCAAGAGTCCTGATCGAGGAAGGTTCTAGGCTGCCGCGTCGAGGGCGGACCGCCACTGAGGTTTACGGTGTGTCGCCTCGCCGGTCCGGCGGTCCCCAGCGGCACGGCCGCGCCGATCGCGAGAGCGGGGGACGCCGCACTTGGGGCGCTCCACCCCCGCTGTGGTGATGACGACCGGAATGCCCGACGGAGTGCGGGCGCCGGTGATACGACTCAGTTCGGCCTCGCCTGAGCGGACCTGGGTGGTCCGCGGGCGGATCCCGGCGTCCGACATGAGACGGACCGCATCGCGGCGCTGGTTGGGCGTCACCAGGGTGACGACGAGACCGGACTCGCCGGCGCGGGCCGTGCGGCCTCCCCGGTGAAGGTAGTCCTTGTGGTCGTTGGGCGGGTCCACGTTGACCACCAGGTCGAGATTGTCGACATGGATCCCGCGTGCCGCGACATTGGTCGCCACCATGACCGTCACATGCCCCGTCTTGAACTGGTCCAGGGTCCGGGTGCGCTGCGGCTGCGACTTTCCACCGTGCAGTGCGGCGGCCCGTACACCGCTCTGCAGCAGGTGGCTCGTGAGCCGGTCGACGGCATGCTTGGTGTCCAGGAACATGATCACTCGGCCCTCTCGCGCCGCGATCTCTGTCGTCACCTGATGCTTGTCCGCGCCGTGCACATGCAGCACGTGGTGCTCCATCGTGGTGACCGCGGCCGCGGACGGGTCGACGGAGTGGACCACCGGGTCGACCAGGTACCGGCGGACCAGAAGGTCGACGTTGCGGTCCAAAGTGGCTGAGAACAGCATCCGTTGCCCCTTCGGGCGCACCTGCTCCAGCAGCGCTGTGACCTGCGGCATGAAGCCCATGTCGGTCATCTGGTCAGCCTCGTCCAGGACGGTGATGTCGACCTGGTTCAGGCGGCAGTCGCCCCGCTCGACGAGGTCCTTCAGCCGACCCGGCGTCGCGACGACGACCTCAGCCCCGCCACGCAGCGCACGGACCTGCTTGCTGATCGGCATCCCGCCGACCACCGTGGCCATCCGCAGCTGCACGGAGCGGGCGTACGGAGTGAGCGCGTCGGTGACCTGCTGTGCCAGCTCCCGGGTGGGCACCAGCACCAGCGCCAGCGGCTGCCGGGGCTCGGCTCGCCGGCCGGCCGTACGGGCCAGCAGCGCCAGGCCGAAGGCCAGGGTCTTGCCGGATCCGGTGCGCCCGCGGCCGAGTACGTCACGGCCCGCCAGGGAGTTCGGCAGGGTCGCCGCCTGGATCGGAAACGGTACGGTCACCCCTTCGGCGACCAGCGCGGCCAGCAGACGCCGGGGCATCTCGAGATCAGCGAACGTCTCGGCGGCGGGGAGTGCGGGGCTGCTCGTCACCGGCGGGGCGAACTCCCCCCGCGGTGCGGCGGGTCGGCCCCCGTAACCGCGCGAACGGTTCGGACCACCGGAGCGCTTGGAGACCGTAGCCCCCGAGCGGCTGCCGCCCTTTCGGGAGCCGGAACCGCCGGCACGGGTGGGGACGGAACCGGCGTTCGTACGTGTGCGGTTCATGCGGAGCCTTCCTCGAAGCGGCACGCATCAAGGAATTCCCGCAGCGCCCAGCGGCGCAGAGAATCGCAAGAACGGGCCAGAACAAATACCGAAACGGGTTCGGCCGGAGGGAATGCTCACCGGCTGAGACCCTGAAGAGGGCGACGCGATCCGGGTCGGAGAGGCCGGGGCGTCGAGCGTGGTGTGACGGGGGGCAGCGCCCTGCGGCGCGACGATTCGGGCCCGCGTCCAAGGGGCCCGGCTTCTCACTGCGTGCGTCAGCTTCGGGAGGGAACGATGTTCTCGGCCATCGAGTAGTGGGCGAACACGTCAGCGCCGCCACCGTCCTGCTCGATGAAGCCGAAACCCTCCCGGAGCCCGCGCTGTGCGGAATTCGCGTCGCGCGATGATTGCCCAGCCCGGAATTATGACCGGAAATGCAGAAGAATTGCCATTGGCATGGAAAGCTAGTGAGGGCGCTTGAAAATTTTGGGAACCACAACTGCAACTGGAAGCAACAGTAGCACGGCACATGTGGCTGTGCATGTTAAATCATTTCGCTCGGTCTGCGACGTCAGAAATTTTCTTCGCGCGCTGCGTCGATTTCTCATTTCGCCACCACAGGTATTGGTCCGCCCGGAACACGGCCGAGCAGCTCGACGGGGGTCGCCCCCTGCTACCTGGTTCCCCTCCTGGACGCGGTCGCCGCGGCGATGCTGCTGGCCGGGGTCGCGATCGTCTTCGGCGTGCGGACCACGGGACTGCGGCTCGAAGCCATCTCGGATCCGGCCCGCGCCGCCATCGCCCGGCCGGACGCGCCGGTCGGGTGTACGGTCCGCATCTGCCAACCGGTATCGATGACTTCGTCAGCGCGGAGGCATGCCGCCGGGCAGCCGGGATCATGGTCGCTCAGGGCAGGCCCGTGGCCGTCGCTCCGTCCCTCTGGTGCGGGCCGGCGGACCATCAGGCTGATGGAATGACCCTGACGCCCGGCGGGCACATCCGCTGGGCTGACCGTGGTGCCGCCCGCATGCACGCACACGCACCCGCTCGTACGGTACGGGCGCGGCCGGGAGGCACCACCCGGCACGGCGCGGACGGAACGAGGAAAACGGAACGAGGGAAGGGGCATCGACATGACGCAGGCGCCGAAGCAGGACGGCTACGCGGCTGAGTACCGGCGCAGCCTGGAGGATCCGGAAGGCTTCTGGCTGGACGCCGCCCGTGCCATCGACTGGACCGTCGCCCCGACCCGGGCCCTCGACGCGTCGGGGGCCCCGCTGTACCGGTGGTTCCCGGACGGGCGGTTGAACACCTGCCACAACGCTCTGGACCGCCATATCGACGCCGGGCGCGGTGAGCAACTCGCGTTGGTGTACGACAGCCCGGTCACCGGTCGTAAGACGGCGTTCACCTACCGGGAGTTGCGTGATGAGGTCGCGCGGTTCGCCGGGGTGCTGACCGGGCTCGGGGTGGCCCAGGGCGACCGCGTCGTGATCTATATGCCGATGATTCCCGAGGCGGTCGTCGCCATGCTGGCCTGCGCCCGCGTCGGCGCCGTCCACTCGGTCGTCTTCGGGGGGTTCGCCGCGCGTGAGCTCGCCGTGCGCATCGACGACGCCCGCCCCAAGCTCGTCATCGCCGCCTCGTGCGGCGTCGAACCGGCCCGTGTCGTACCGTACAAGCCGCTTCTGGACGATGCCCTCGCGCTGGCCGAACACCAGCCGGAGCACTGTGTCATCCGCCAGCGGCCCCAGTGCACAGCGGAGATGACCGGCCGTGACCTCGACTGGGACCGGGTCATGGAGACCGCCGAGCCGGTCGGCTGCGTCCCAGTGGCCGCCACCGACCCGCTGTACATCCTCTACACCTCCGGTACCACCGGCCGCCCCAAGGGCGTGGTGCGCGACAACGGCGGCCACGCGGTCGCGCTGCGCTGGTCCCTGGAGAACGTGTACGACACCCACCCCGGTGAGGTCTTCTGGGCGGCCTCGGACGTCGGCTGGGTCGTCGGCCACTCCTACATCGTCTACGCACCGCTGCTCACCGGCTGCACCACCGTGCTCTACGAAGGCAAGCCCGTCGGCACTCCGGACGCCGGTGCGCTGTGGCGGGTGATCGCCGAACACCGCGTGACGGCACTGTTCACCGCGCCGACGGCGATCCGCGCGGTGAAGAAGGAGGACCCGCGCGGAGAACTTCTGCGGGCCCACGACATCGGATCGCTGCGCCACCTGTTCCTGGCCGGTGAGCGCCTGGACCCGGAGACCTATCGCTGGGCCACGGACCTGCTGGGCGTTCCGGTGGTCGACAACTGGTGGCAGACCGAGACCGGCTGGCCGATCGTCGCCAACCCCATGGGCCTGGAGCCGCACCCGCTCAAGGCCGGTTCGCCCACCGTGCCCATGCCCGGCTACGACGTGCGCATCCTCGACGCGACGGGCCGCGACGCGCCGCCGGGCGCCGACGGCGCGGTGGCGATCCGGCTGCCGCTGCCGCCCGGCACGCTGCTCACCGTGTGGCGGGACGACGCCCGGTATGTGCGCTCGTACCTGTCCGCCCACAGCGGCTACTACCTCACCGGCGACGGCGGCCGTAAGGACGACGACGGCTACGTCTACGTCATGGGCCGCATCGACGACGTGATCAACGTGGCGGGGCACCGGCTGTCCACCGGCGCGATGGAAGAGGTGCTCGCCGGTCACCCGGATGTCGCCGAGTGCGCTGTCGTCGGCGTCGCCGATCCACTCAAGGGGCAGGTGCCGCGCGGTCTCGTCGTGCTCAAGGCGGGCCTCGCCCGCGATCCGCGGGACATCGCCGCGGAACTCGTCGCCGCCGTCCGGGAGACGATCGGCCCCGTGGCGGCGCTGCGCCGGGTCGACGTGGTCGCGGCCCTGCCCAAGACGCGCTCGGGAAAGATCCTGCGCCGCACCATGCGCGACATCGCCGACGGCCGGGACACCGAGCTGCCCTCCACCATCGACGATCCCGCAGTGATCGAGGCGCTGCGACCGGTACTCCGCGACGACGTCTAGCGTTCCCCGAGATCGTCCGGTCCTGGAGGCCGGGCACGGACCGTACGGCGTTCTTGCGGGCCCCGGTCGCCCATCCGCTCTCGCCCCTGCTGCCAATCCCGCCCACGGCGAATGCATGATCCGCGGGGTGCCGGTAACCCGCCGGGGACCCACCACAGACGAGGAGGGGAGCAACGCCGTGCGCATCGGAATCATCGGAGCGGGCCGCATCGGCTCGACGCTGGCCCGCCACTTCGCCTCGATCGGCTACGAGGTGGCGATCGCCAACTCCCGCGGCCCGGACACCCTGGCCGACCTGGTGACCGACATCGGCGGCCCGATCCGCGCGGTGACCGCCGAGGAGGCGGCCCGGATCGGCGAGGCGGTGGTCGTGTCCATCCCTTACGGCCGCTACCGGGAACTGCCGACCGAGCCGCTGCGCGGCAAGGTCGTCATCGACACCTGCAACTACTACCCCGAGCGGGACGGGAACGACCCGGAGCTCGACGCCGACGCCACCACCTCGAGCGAGAAGATCCAGGCCCACACCGGTGCCAACCTGGTCAAGGCGTTCAACGCGATCTACTGGGAGAACCTCCGCGACCACGCCCGCCCCAAGGGCGCCGCCGACCGGGTGGCCATCCCGCTGTCCGGCAACGACGAGGAGGCCAAGGCCGCCGTGGCCGGGCTGATCCGCGACATCGGCTTCGACCCCGTGGACGCCGGCCACCTGGGCGAGGGCGGCCGCAAGCACCAGCCGGGCAGCCGCGTCTACGCCACCGAGATGTCCTCCGCCGAGACCAGCGCCCTGCTGAGCGTCGCCTGAGCCCAGGGCTGACGCCCGTGAGGGCCCGCGTCAGCTGTTCCGGTTCGGTACAAGCCTGCTCAGATCGATGTCGATCTTGAACGGAACCGTCCTCTGGAGGTGGTGGCGGAAGATCCCGGCCGGGGCATAGGCACCGGTCGGCTCGTCGAGCTCATAGACGTGGACGACGGGCACCCCGTCCTCGTCCTCGATGCACCAGTAGTGGGGGATCCCGGCTTCGGCGTACTTGCGGAGCTTGACCGTGCGGTCTCGGTGGGCTGATTCGGGGGAGACGACCTCGATCACGAGTTGCACTTCGTCCGGCGCGAACCAGGTGCGGTCACTGTCGAAGCCGGCCGTTGTCACCAGCAGATCCGGTTCGGGCCGGTTGCGCTGATCCAGCTTGATCGTCATCTCGCGGCCGACCCTCGCCTCGGCGGGTACCTGTTCCATGAGTGCGACGGTGAGCATCGTGACGAGGTGGCCGTGCCACCACCTCTGCGGGGACATCATGAAAACGAGTGCTCCGTCGATCAGCTCGGTGTGGCGCGGCGCCTGGGGGAGGCGGTCCAAGTCCTCCGCGAACCAGCCTTCCGCGCGCGGCGGGCGCATCCAGTCGGGCAGTGCGGTCATGGCTCAACGGTAGCGGTTCCGGGCGATGGGACGGCGTCACCTTTCCCTCCGCCGTCAGGGCTTCTTCGGCTTGCCCTCGCCGTACAGCCAGACGTCGAAGAGGCGGGTCAGGTCCTTGCCGGACTTCCGTTCGCACAGCTCGATGAACTGCTTGGTGTCGGCGTTGCCGTGCCGGTGGTCCTTGAGCCAGGTGCGGAGGATGGTGAAGAAGGCCGTGTCGCCGACGGCCCGGCGGAGCTGGTGGAGCACCATCGCGCCGCGGCCGTAGACGGGTGGGTCGGAGACGCTGGCGACGCTCGGGGGGCTGGCGGGTGGGAAGTCCCAGATGCCCTCGCTCTCGTCGTCGGTGCCGTCGTAGAAGTCGTCGAAGATCTGCTGGGCGGTGCGGCCGTCGTGGTCCTCCTCCCACAGCCACTCGGCGTAGGTCGCGAAGCCCTCGTTGAGCCACATGTCCTTCCAGACCCGGGGCGTGACCGAATTGCCGAACCACTGGTGGGCGAGTTCATGGACGACGAGCGTCTTGTCCGGGGCCGCGTCGAAGAACGGCTTGGTCTGGGTCTCGAGGGCGTAGCCGAGGCCGGGGAGGTGGTCGACGACGGCGCCGGTGGAGGCGAAGGGGTACGGGCCGAAGGTGCGGCTCTCCCAGGTGATGACGTCGTCGACCTGTTCGGCGATGTTCTTGGCACCGGCGGCCTCGGTGGGGTCGACGGCCAGGTACGCGGGCAGGCCCTTGCCGGTGGTCGTCGTACGGATCCCGAAGCGGCCGATGGCGACCGTGGCCAGATAGCTCGCCATGGGCTCACCGCTGTGCCACCGGAAGGTGGTGCGGCGCCCCTGCGTCTCCTGGCCCTTCAGCTCCCCGTTGGAGACGGCGGTGTAGCCCTGGGGAACGGTGACGGCGATGTCGTAGACGGCCTTGTCGGAGGGGTGGTGGTTACCGGGGAACCAGGTCATGGAGCCGGTCGGCTCGCCGAGGGCCACCGCGCCGTCGTGGGTGCGGATCCAGCCCTCCTTCCCGGTGTCGTCGCCGGTGAGGGTCTTCGGCCTGCCGTCGTAGACGACGGTGGCCGTGAAGGTGCGGCCCTTGGGCAGGGCCGCGGCGGGGGTGAGCACCAGCTCGGTGCCGCCGCGGGCGGCCTTGGCGGGACGGCCGTTCACCGTGGCCTTCCGCACCCGCAGCCCGGCGAGGTCGAGGTGGAAGGAGCTCAGGGCGCGGTCCGCGCGGGCGGTGATCCGGGCGGTGCCCTCGAGATGGCGCGAGCCGGGGGCGTAGTCGAGGGTGAGGCGGTAGCCCCGCACGTCGTAGCCGCCGTTGCCGAGCCGTGGGAAGAGCGCGTCGCCGACCCCCGCGCCACCCGCCCCGGCGCCGGACGCCCCGCTCGCGTCCTGAGCCCCGGCGCCACCGGTGCACCCCGCGCACAGCGCGAGGAGCAGCACCCCGGGCAGCACCCGCGAGAAGCGGCCAGTCGCCGTGGCCGCCGCGCGTGACCTGCTCATCCCCGCTCCGGCCCGGGCGCCGGGGATTCCGCCCACTCCGGCAGCGGTTCGTCGTCCATCTCACGTCCCTACGCTTCGGCGGCTGACCCTCAGGAGCGTAATGCGCCCGACGGGGCGAAACGTGCGGGACCGCCGATGGCACGACACCGCGTCACGGCCGCAAAGGTCGGTGAGGTTGGTGAGGTTGGTGAGGTTGGTGAGGTTGTCCGGTGACGGGCAGCTCACCGACTTTGGGCGACTTAAACGTCTCTGAGCTGCAGTTCACCACTTCTAGTGAAGCTCTGGCCTCCAGTTGCAATCGGCAACCCTGAGTTGCCAAGCTGTTGCTGACTGTCAACCCAGGGAGTGCACGTGGCCTTTGGTGACCAGCCCGCATACCTCCGCGTCGCCGACGATCTGCGGAAGAAGATCACCGCGGGTGACTTGCCGCCGCATGCGCGCCTTCCCTCCCAGGCCAGGATCCGGGAGGAGTACGGGGTTTCGGACACCGTCGCGCTCGAAGCGCGCAAGGTGCTGATGGCCGAGGGGCTGGTCGAGGGGCGCTCCGGGTCGGGGACGTACGTACGGGCGCAGCCGGTGCCGCGGCGGGTGGTCCGGGGTGGGTTCCACACCGCCGGGGAGACCACGCCGTTCCGGCAGGAGCAGAGCGACGACCGGATCACCGGCACCTGGGAGGCCGAGAGCGGGCAGGAGGAGGCCGGGGGCGAGATCGCCGAGCGGCTGGGGGTCGAGGTGGGGCAGCGGGTGATGCGCACCCGCTATGTGTTCCGGTCGCAGGGGGAGGTCGTGATGCTCTCCACCTCCTGGGAGCCGCTCGAACTCACCGGCCGTACGCCCGTGATGCTGCCCGAGGAGGGCCCGCTGGCCGGGCGCGGCGTCGTCGACCGGATGGCCGCCCTCGACCTGGTGGTGGACAACGTGGCGGAGGAGGTCGGCGCGCGCCCCGGCCGGGCCGAGGAGGTGCTGGCGCTCGGCGGGGTGCCGGGCCACTGGGTGATGGTCGTCTCGCGTACGTACTTCGCGGGCGGCCGACCGGTGGAGACCGCCGATGTGGTGGTGCTGGCCGAGCGCTATCGGATCGCCTACCGGCTGCCGGTGAGGTGACCGTCCGCCCGCTGTCGGCACTCGCCGATAGCCGGGCGGTCCGTCCCGGGGCGTCTTACCGCGAGTTAACCGCCGCCCCGCCGCCGTAACGGCCCGGCAATGGCGTATCGCGGCCGCCCGTCACCTCCGGCTCCTACCGTCCTCGGGCGTAGGAGAACGGCCCGAGCGACAGGGGAAGCCGGTATGACGGACGCGGTCGATGTCGATTCGGTCGATGGGGTCGGGGCGGTCGATATGGTCACACCCGAGGCGGGAGCGCCGACCCAGGCGGGAGAGCAGGTAACCGTCCCGCGGCGCGGCTACGCCCGGCTGGCGGCGGACGAGAGCCATGAGGACTACTCGCTGCGCTACGCACCCCACTCCTACCGCCGCTGGTCGCCCACCATGGTCGCCTCCACGGCGCTCGGCGGCATCGCCTATCTCGCGGACTTCGCCATCGGCGCGTCCATCGTCTTCACCTACGGCTTCACCAGCGGTATCGCCTCGATCCTCACCGCGGCGACGATCATCTTCCTGACCGGTATCCCCATCGCCCGCGCCTGTGCGACCTACGGCCTGGACATGGATCTGATCACCCGCGGTGCCGGATTCGGCTACTTCGGCTCGACGCTGACCTCGCTGATCTACGCGAGCTTCACCTTCATCTTCTTCGCGCTGGAGGGCTCGATCATGGCGCAGGCCATGCACCAGGCCCTCCATATCCCGCTGCCGGTCGGCTATCTGCTCACCACGCTCATCGTGATCCCGATCGTCTTCCGCGGCATGGGCGCGCTCGCCAAGGTGCAGGCGTGGACCCAGCCGATCTGGCTGATCGGGCTCGCCCTGCCGTTCGTGGTGCTGGCCTTCGAGGCGCCGGACTCCTGGGGCGCGTTCGCCTCCTTCGGCGGGACCGAGGGCGCGGGCTCCGGTTTCGACTGGATCGGATACGGCCTGGGCACGGGTGTCGCGCTCTCGCTGATCGCACAGATCGGTGAGCAGGCCGACTATCTGCGGTTCATGCCCGCGAAGACCGACGAGAACCGGCGGCGCTGGAATCTGGCGGTCCTGGCCGCGGGCCCCGGCTGGGTGGTCATCGGCGCGGCCAAGCAGATCGGTGGCGCCTTCCTCGCGTTCGTGGCGCTCGACGCGGTCGGCAAAACCCATGCGCTGGAGCCCATCGCCCCGCAGATCGAGGCGCTGAAGCCCTGGCTGGGCTCGGTCGCGCTGCCCGCCGCCGCGCTCTTCGTGGTGGTCTCCCAGATCAAGATCAATGTGACCAACGCCTACAGCGGCTCGCTGTCCTGGTCCAACTTCTTCTCCCGGGTCACCCACCGCCACCCCGGCCGGGTCTGGTACATCTTCCTGAATCTCGCCATCGCGCTGGCGCTCATGGAGATGAACATGTTCGCGGCGCTCAACAAGCTGCTGGGCTTCTACTCCAACGTCGGCATCGCCTGGATAGCCGCCGTCGCCGCCGATCTGGTCATCAACAAGCCGCTCGGGCTGAGCCCGAAGTACATCGAGTTCAAGCGGGCGTATCTGCATCCCGTGAACCCCGCCGGATTCGGCGCGATGGCGATCGCGTCGGCGGTCTCGATCGTCGCCTTCTTCGGGGCCTTCGGGGAGGTGGCCGAGGCGTTCTCGACCTTCATCGCCTGCGGTCTCGCGCTGGTGCTCTGCCCGCTGCTGGCCTGGCTCACCGGGGGCCGCTACTACCTGGCCCGGAAGAACCCGGTGAACGGGCCGGACGCCGACGTCCCGGACATCACCGCCACCCACCTGTGCGCCTCGTGCGAGACGGCGTACGAGCTGCCGGACATCGCCGACTGCCCGGTGCGGGCGGGGGCCGTCTGCTCGCTGTGCTGCTCACTGGACGCCGAGTGCGGGGATGTGTGCCGCAAGGCGCCCACCGGCGAGCCGGTGCTGATGCCGCTTCCCACGGTGGGCGGCCCCGCCGTGGGCGACCCCTCGGTGCGTAGGTGAGCACCCCTTCCGCGAGTGCGTGAACTGAGCCCGGTTCCCGCGGCCCCTGTTGCAAAACTCACATCAGTGCAGGTGAAAGGGGTTACTGGAAGGGGATCATCCATTTCGCTCTTACGATGGGTCGGTTTGTGTCCGGTCGTCGGGGGGCGAAAGGAGTGCCAGGAACTTGAGCACGGAGCAGGGTTCCCACTCGCATTATCGAAGGTCGCTCGGACCGGTGGCCCTCACCGCCGTGGGCCTCGGGTCGATCATCGGCTCCGGCTGGCTGTTCGGCGCCGAGCGCGCCGCCGCGCTGGCCGGGCCCGCCGCCGTCCTGGCCTGGGTGATCGGCGCGGCCGTCGCCCTGACCATCGCCCTGACCTACTCCGAGCTGGGTTCGATGTTCCCCAAGGCCGGGGGCATGGTCCGGTACGGCCAGTACTCGCACGGCTCGCTGGCCGGATATCTGGCCGCCTGGGCCAACTGGATCGCCATCGTCTCCGTGATCCCCGGCGAGGCCACGGCCTCCGTGCAGTACATGTCCTCCTGGGACTTCGGCTGGGCCAAGGCGCTGTACGACGGGAAGGAGCTGACCGGCAGCGGTGTCGCGCTCGCGTCCGTGCTGCTGCTCTTCTACTTCTTCCTCAACTGGTTCGCGATCTCCCTCTTCGCGAAGACCAACACCGCGATCACCGTCTTCAAGGTGGTCGTGCCGACCCTGACCGCCGGGGCGCTGCTGCTGTCGCACTTCGACACCGGCAATGTCACCGGTAACGGCGGCTTCACCCCCAACGGCTGGAGCTCCGTGTTCACCGCCGTCGCCGTCTCCGGCATCGTCTGGGCCTACAACGGCTTCCAGTCGCCGCTCAACATGGCGGGCGAGGCCCGTGATCCGGGGAAGTCGCTGCCCAAGGCCGTCATCAGCTCGATCCTCATCGCGCTGGTGATCTACGTCGCGCTGCAGATCGCCTTCCTGACCGCCGTCCCCGCCGCCGATCTGCGGCACGGCGGCTGGTCCGGGCTCTCCTTCAACTCCCCGCTCGCCGATCTCTCCCTGGCCTGGGGCCTGAACTGGCTGGCGATGCTGCTGTACGCGGACGCCTTCATCTCCCCGTCCGGCACCGGCATGATCTACGCGGCCACCACCTCGCGCATGATCCAGGGCGTCCAGGAGAACGGCCATCTGCCGGGGATCTTCGGCAAGGTCGACCCCAAGACCGGCATTCCGCGCCCGGCGCTGCTGCTCAACCTGGCGATCGCCTTCATCTTCCTCGCGGTCTTCCGCGGCTGGGGCTCGCTCGCCGAGATCGTCTCCGTCGCCACCGTGATCTCGTACATCACCGGTCCGGTGGCCGTGATGTCGCTGCGCCGCCTCTCCCCGGAGCTGCCGCGCCCGGTGCGGCTGCGCGCGATGCCGGTGATCGCGCCGATCGCGATGGTCTTCGGCTCGCTGGTGCTGTACTGGGCCCGCTGGCCGCTCACCGGCAAGGTCATCTTCATCATGGCGATCGGGCTGCCGATCTGGGCCTGGTACGAACTGCGCAAGCCGTGGGCGGAACTGCGGCCGCATCTGGCCGCCGGTGCCTGGATGGTCACGTATCTGCTCGTCATGGCGGCGGTGTCATGGGCCGGCGGCACGGAGTTCGGCGGCCGCGGCTACCTGCCGGGCGGCTGGGACATCGTGATCGTCGCGCTGATCGGACTGGCCTTCTACTTCTGGGGCGTACGCAGCGCATGGCGCAATCCGACGCTGCTGGAGGCCGAGCGCGAGATGGGCGCCGCCCCGGCCGACGAGGCGGGCGAGGGCGGCGACGGCGATCGGGTGAAGGCCGAAGTCGGCGTCTGAGACATGGCCGGATGAGTGCCTCCTGGTAAGAATACGTATCCGCTGCGTGAAGGTAGGGCGTAGGCTCGGGCATATGCGGATCGGGATTTCCTTAACGGTGTCGCGGGGTCGTGCGCCCGGGCACGCCACAGCGGAGGGGGCGGGGAGATGAGTGACGGGAACGCTGTGCTGCCCTGGCTCGTGATCCGCCAGGACAGCAACGGCAACCGCTACCGCGTCGGGCGCTACGCCACCAGGACGGAGGCCCAGGAGGTGGCCGACCGACTGGAGGGCGAGGGCCAGGAGCAGCTGTACGTGGTCGAGCGGACCGCCGCGTCCCGTCAGTCCGGTTAGTCCGAGTCCGGTTAGTCCGAGTCCGGTTAGTCCGAGTCCGGTCAGCTCGAGTCCGGTAAGCCCCGAGTCCGGTAAGCCCGAATTCGGTTTCGGTCCGCGGAAATACGTACATCCGGTTCGCAGGAATGCGTACCTCTTCCAGAGCCCCGGAGCGCTCCCGCCCCGGGGCTCCGGTGTGCTTCCGCGCAGGCTAGGGTGCCGATCATGAGCGTGCGCGTGGTGGTGGGCGGAGCGGTGTTCGACCGGGGGCGGCTACTGGCCGCGCGGCGCAGCGCCCCGCCCGAGCTCGCGGGCCGCTGGGAGCTGCCCGGCGGCAAGACCGAGCCCGGGGAGACCCCACAGGCGGCGCTCGTCCGCGAACTGCGCGAGGAGCTCGGGGTCGAGGTCGAGCCGCTTGAACCGCTGCCGGGGGAGTGGCCCCTCAAGCCCGGCTATGTGCTGCGGGTATGGACCGCGGCCCTGCGCTCCGGTGAGCCGCGCCCGCTCCAGGACCACGACGAGCTGCGCTGGCTCCCCCCGGACCGGGCGGACGAGGTGGACTGGCTGGACGCGGACCGTCCCGCGGTGGCGGAGGCGGTCCGCCGGCTGCGTGCGGCGGGGGCCACCGAGGGGACCCGTCCACGCACCTCTTGAGAACGTCCCGCGCGGGAAAATCCATGGGGTTCGAGCCGCCTCCGTCCGGTTAGGAGTGAGGGGGAGCGCTGATCATGAGCGCTTCACCAAAAGCCGGGACGGACACTGATGGCGGGCTGAGATAGTGCTGTGATCGTGAAGACCGTACTCGGGATGGCCGAAGTGCTGGATACTCGGCTATCTGAAGCCGGTCGGAGCACCTGAGCCGGAGGGGACGGGCGCATGAGCGAGAAGCCAGCGGGGGCTGATATGCCCGAGGAGACGGTGGGTTCGCAGGTGTCGCCGATGCCACAGGGGTCCTCGATGCCGGACATGTCGTCCATGTCCTCGATGTCGGCGGTGTGGCAGAGCAGTCCTCCCGGCTCGATCTATGACTACATCCGGGTCGCCTCCTTCGCGCTGGGGCCCGACGGCCGGATCGCGCAGTGGAGCGAACGGGCCGCGGAATTGCTGGGGCTGACGGCGAGCCAGGCCATCGGCAAGGATCCGGTGGAGGCGTTCGTACCGCCGGAGTACCAGGAGACGGGCCAGCGCGCGGTGGCCGACATCCTCGACGGCCGGGAGTGGACCGGGCTGGTTCCCTACCGTAACCCCCGGACGCCGAGCGGGCATGGCATCGCCGAGGTCTATGTGATGCCCGCTCAGGACGAGCACGGGAAGCGGGCCGCGCTCTGCATCGCGGTGGACGTCAGCGCGTTGCGCGGGCTGGAAACCGATCTTGCTTCTTCACAGGCCGTTTTCGGTCAATCTCCGCTCGGCTTCTTCCTCTTCGGGACCGATCTGCGGATCCTCCGCGTCAATGAGCGTTTTGCCAAGGTTTTCGGTCGCCCCACCGAGGAGTACCGCGGTACGACCCCGCACGATCTGCTGCCGCGCGGCGAGGCCGACCGGCTGGCCGCGGCCCTGCGCCAGGTCCTGGACTCCGGGCAGTCGCTGACCGACATGCCCATCGTGGGCCAGGCGCCGGGCAGCCCCGACCGCCGCCGCTGGTCGGTCTCGCTCTACCGGCTGCACAGCGGCTCCGGCCGCCCCATCGGCGTCGCCGGTCTCGCCACGGATGTCACCGGCCGCCGCCGCGCCGAGCAGGAGGCCGCGGGCGTACGGCGCAATCTGGCCCTGCTGAACGAGGCCGGGGCCCGAATAGGCACCTCGCTCGACCTGGAGACCACCGCCCGCGAGCTGCTGGACGTGGCCGTACCGCAGTTCTGCGACCTGGCCTCCGTCGACCTCTACCAGGGGCTGCTCTCCGGCGACGAGGCCCCGCCCGGGCTCGCCGACGGCAGCGCCGAGCTGCGCCGCGTCGCCTTCGCCAGCGCGGTCTCCGACGGCCCGGTCCCCTTCGGCGACATCTGCCGCGTCAACACCGTGGAGGACCCCAAGCCCATCCAGGTCGGCGAGGTGCACCGCTACCCCTTCAACTCGCTGTGCGCCCACGCCCTGCGCACCGCCCAGGTCCGCGTCGTCCCCGGGCGGGACGGCAGCGAGGCCCTGGAGCTCGGGGCCATGCTCCAGTCCACCCTCGTGGTGCCCATGGTCGCGCGGGACACCGTCGTCGGCCTGGCCCAGTTCTCCCGTACCAAGGGCAGCGAGCCGTTCGGCGAACGGGACCGCGCGCTCGCCGTCGAGCTGGCCGCCCGCGCCGCCGTGAGCATCGACAACGCCCGGCTGTACCGCAGAGAACATGAACGCGCGCTGATACTCCAGCGCAGTCTTCTCCCGCCCGGCGACCCGGAGGCCGCCGGGCTCGATATCGCCTGCCGCTATCTGCCGGGGAACGCCGCGACCGAGGTGGGCGGCGACTGGTTCGACGTCATCGAGCTGCCCGGGCACCGCACCGCGCTGGTGGTCGGCGACGTCATGGGGCGGGGGCTGCGCGCCGCCGTGGCCATGGGCGAGCTGCGCACCGCGGTACGCACCCTCGCCCTGCTCGACCTGGAGCCCGCCGAGGTGCTCTCCGCGCTGGACGAGATCGCCCGGGGCCTCGGCACACCGGGTGGTTCGCACGCCGGCGCGCGGTCCGGCTCGCGCGCCCTCGTGCGCGACGGCAGGGCCGCCGACGACTCCTCGGATCTGACCGAGGTCTACCTCGCCACCTGCGTCTACGCCGTCTACGACCCGGTCACCCGGCGCTGCACCTTCGCCAACGCCGGGCATCCGCCCCCTGTCCTCGTGGAGCCGGGCGAGGACGCCCTGCTGATGGAGGTCCCGCCCGGTTTGCCGCTCGGCGTGGGCGGCGAGCCGTTCGAGGAGATCGAGGTCGAGCTCCCCGACGGCGCGCTGCTGGCCCTCTACACCGACGGACTGGTCGAATCCCGCGACCACACCCTCGACGAGGGGCTCCAGGCCCTGCGCGCGGCCCTCAACACCCCGGACGGCGCCGACGGCGGGAACGCCGCGGCCGGTTCCCTCGAGGACGTCTGCGACCACGTCCTGAGCACCCTTGACACCCACCACGGCGAGGACGACATCGCCCTGCTGATGGCCCGGGTCCAGGGGCTGTCGGCCGAGTCGGTCGGCGACTGGCGCCTTCCGAGCGCCCCGCAGTCCGTGGGCCGGGCCCGCGAACTGGCCCGGGAGCAGCTGGAGTCCTGGGGTCTGGACGATCTGGTGGACACCACCGAGCTGCTGGTCAGCGAGCTGGTGACCAATGCCCTGCGGTACGGCGAGGGCGAGATCAGGCTGCGGCTGCTGCTGGACCGCACGCTGGTGTGCGAGGTCTGGGACGGCGGTCTGGTCCAGCCCCGGCGGCGGCGCGCCCGGGACACCGACGAGGGCGGGCGCGGGCTCCAGCTGGTCGGGCTGCTCAGCGCGGGCTGGGGCAGCCGCAGGACGCCGCTCGGCAAGACCGTCTGGTTCGAACTGGCCCTTCCGGACGGCCGGTCCTCGAGTCCGGACTCGGTGGAGGCGCTGCTCAGCCTGTGGTGACGGGGCCACGACCCGTTACGGCGGCGGGCCCGGGCCCGCGACACGAAGCGGAGGTACTGCCTCCGGCGGAACTTTCCCCTCCCCGCCCCTTCCCGAAACTGGGGCATCCGCCCCAGCCCCCGAGCCGGGGTATCCGCCCCAGGCCCCGAAACTGGGGTATTCGCTCCAGCCCCGGGCCGGGGTATCCGCCCCAGGCCCCGAAACTGGGGCGTCCGCTCCAGCCCCCGGGCCGGGGCATCCGCCCCGGGCCCCGGGCTGGGGTATTCGCTCCGGGCCCCGGGTCGGGGTATCCGCTCCGGGCCTCGAAACTGGGGTATTCGCTCCAGCCTCGGGCCGGGGTATCCGCTCCAGACCCCAAACTGGGGTATCCGCTCCAGGTTCCGGGTCGGGGTATCCGCTCCAGTCCCCGAAACTGGGGCGTCCGCTCCAGGCCCCGGGTCGGGGCTTCGCCCCTTCCCGGCAGCGTCGATATGCGGCTCCGCCGCGTGACGGGGCTCTGTCCCGGACACCGGGGTCCAGGGGCGGAGCCCCTGGTATCGGGAAGGGGCGGGGAGGGGATCACTGCCCCCGGCGGCGGATCTTGTTGCCGAGCCAGACCAGCGGATCGTACTTACGGTCCGCCGCCCGCTCCTTGAGCGGGATCAGCGCGTTGTCGGTGATCTTGATCTGCTCGGGGCAGACCTCCGTACAGCACTTGGTGATGTTGCAGTAGCCCAGTCCGTGCTCCTCCTGGGCGGTGCTCTTGCGGTCAAGACCGGTGTCGGCCGCCGCGTCCAGCGGATGCATGTCCAGCTCCGCGACCCGCATCAGGAACCGCGGGCCGGCGAACGCCTCCTTGTTCTCCTCGAAGTCCCGCACCACATGGCAGGTGTCCTGGCACAGGAAGCACTCGATGCACTTGCGGAACTCCTGCGAGCGGCCCACGTCCTCCTGCCACATCCGGTACTCGCCCGGACCCAGCCCCTCCGGGGGCACGAAGGACGGCACCTCACGGGCCTTGGCGTAGTTGAACGACACATCCGTCACCAGGTCCCGCACCACCGGGAAGGCCCGCAGCGGGGTGATGGTGATTGTCTCGTTCCGTTCGAACACCGACATCCGGGTCATGCACAGCAGCCGTGGCCGCCCGTTGACCTCGGCGCTGCACGAACCGCATTTGCCCGCCTTGCAGTTCCAGCGGACCGCCAGGTCGGGGGCCTGGGTGGCCTGGAGCCGGTGGACGATGTCGAGTACGACCTCGCCGTCGTTGACCTCGACGTGGAAGTCCTTCAGACCGCCGCCGTCCTGGTCGCCCCGCCACACCCGGAAGTGGGCCTCGTACGCACTCACTGGGTCAGCTCCTCGTCCGTCAGGTACTTCACCAGTTCGTCCTTCTCGAACAGGTTCAGCAGGTCGGGCCGGATGGGCGGTGTCTCACGCCGCTCGAGCCGGATCTGGCCGTGCCCGGCGTCGGGGGCCGCAAGACCGCCCGAGGGGTCGGAGAGCCGGCAGACCAGATTGAGCCGCCGCCATTCGCGGTCCATCTCCGGGCAGTCGTCGCGGGTGTGTCCGCCGCGGCTCTCGGTCCGCTCCAGCGCGGCGCGCGCCACGCACTCGCTGACCAGCAGCATGTTGCGCAGATCGATCGCCAGGTGCCAGCCGGGGTTGAACTGCCGGTGGCCCTCGACCCCGGCGCGGCGCGCCCGGACCCGCAGACTGGCCAGCCGGTGCAGCGCCTCCTCCATCTCCTCGGCCTTGCGGATGATCCCTACCAGGTCGTTCATCGACTGCTGGAGCTCCTGGTGGAGGGTGTACGGGTTCTCCGGCGGCCCGGCCGGGCCCGCGGTCTCGTCCGGCTCACCGGCCTCGGCGCTGAACGGGCGCAGCGCCTCGGCCGCCGCCAGGTCCAGCTGCGCCTCGTCCGGCACCGGACGGGTGCCGGAGGCGGCGGTCTCCTGGGCGTAGCGGGCCGCGTGGAGCCCGGCGCGGCGCCCGAAGACCAGCAGGTCGGAGAGGGAGTTGCCGCCGAGCCGGTTGGAGCCGTGCATCCCGCCCGCGACCTCGCCCGCGGCGAAAAGACCGGGCACGCCGGTGGCGGCCGCGGTGTCCGGGTCGACGTCCACCCCGCCCATCACGTAGTGACAGGTGGGGCCCACCTCCATGGGCTCGGCGGTGATGTCGACGTCCGCGAGCTCCTTGAACTGGTGGTGCATCGAGGGCAGCCGCCGCTTGATGACCTCGGGCGACATCCGGGTGGAGACGTCGAGGAAGACCCCGCCGTGCGGGGAGCCCCGGCCCGCCTTCACCTCGGCGTTGATGGCGCGGGCCACCTCGTCGCGGGGGAGCAGCTCGGGCGGGCGGCGGTTGTGGTCCGGGTCCTCGTACCAGCGGTCGGCCTCGTCCTCGGACTGGGCGTACTTCTCCTTGAAGACGTCCGGGACGTAGTCGAACATGAACCGCTTGCCCTCGCTGTTGCGCAGCACCCCGCCGTCGCCGCGCACCGACTCGGTGACCAGGATCCCCTTCACCGAGGGCGGCCAGACCATACCGGTCGGGTGGAACTGCACGAACTCCATGTTGATCAGCGAGGCGCCCGCGAGCAGCGCCAGCGAGTGGCCGTCGCCGGTGTACTCCCAGGAGTTGGAGGTCACCTTGAAGGACTTGCCGATACCGCCGGTGGCCAGCACCACGGCCGGGGCCTCCAGGGCGAAGAAGCGGCCCGATTCGCGCTCGTAGCCGAAGACCCCGGCGACCCGGTCGCCGTCCTTGACGATCCGGGTGACCGTGCACTCCTGGAAGACCTTCAGCCGGGACTCGTAGTCGCCGGTGGCGGCCTTGTCCTCCTGCTGGAGGGAGACGATCTTCTGCTGGAGGGTGCGGATCAGCTCCAGGCCGGTGCGGTCCCCGACATGGGCGAGGCGGGGGTACTCATGGCCGCCGAAGTTCCGCTGGGAGATCTTGCCCTCCGGGGTGCGGTCGAAGAGCGCGCCCCAGGTCTCCAGCTCCCAGACCCGGTCCGGGGCCTCCTGGGCGTGCAGCTCGGCCATCCGCCAGTGGTTGAGGAACTTGCCCCCGCGCATGGTGTCGCGGAAGTGCACCTGCCAGTTGTCGCGCTCGTTGACGTTGCCCATGCTGGCGGCGATGCCGCCCTCGGCCATCACCGTATGGGCCTTGCCGAACAGCGACTTGCAGATGACGGCGCAGCGCATGCCCTGCTCGCGGGCCTCGATCGCGGCACGCAGCCCGGCGCCGCCCGCGCCGATCACGACCACGTCCCACGCCTGCCGCTCGACTTGCGTCATCGGATGAGCACCTCTCCTAGAAAAAGCGGGGATCGTCGAAGGCGCCGCTCGCCACCAGATAGACGTAGAAGTCCGCGACGGCGACGCTGATGAGAGAGGCCCAGGCCAGCTGCATATGGCGTGCGTTGAGCCCGCTCACCCAGCCCCAGAGCCGATAGCGCACCGGATGCCGGGAGAAATGCTTCAGCCGGCCGCCGACGATATGGCGGCAGGAGTGGCAGGAGAGGGTGTACGCCCAGATCAGCGCGATGTTGGCGAGCAGCACCAGGGTGCCCAGGCCCATATGGCCCCAGCGGCCGTGCTCGTCCCGGAAGCCGAGCACGGTGTCATAGGTGAGAATCCCCGCGACGATCACCGCGAAGTAGAAGAAGTAGCGGTGGATGTTCTGAAGGATCAGCGGGAAGCGGGTCTCGCCGGTGTACTTGGCGCGCGGTTCGGCGACCGCGCAGGCGGGCGGTGAGGCCCAGAAGCCCCGGTAATACGCCTTGCGGTAGTAGTAGCAGGTGAGCCGGAACCCCAGCGGGAAGATCAGGATCAGCAGCGCCGGGGACAGGCCCCACCACGCGCCGAAGATCTCCCAGTTGGCGCCGCCCTTCATGGGCACGCAGTTCTGGGCGACGCAGGGCGAGTAGAAGGGGGAGACGTACGGCTCGGCGTAGTAGTCGTCCCCCGCGAAGGCCCGCCAGGTCGAGTAGACGATGAACGCGAACAGTCCGGCGGCGGTGATGGCGGGGGAGAGCCACCAGCGGTCGCTGCGCAGATGGCGGCCGGGGATGGCGGCGCGCGAGGCGCTGTGCACGCCGTGCGGGGCCGTTCCGGAGTCTGCGGGCGCGGGCGTGGTGGCTTGCGGGTCGGTGCCTGTGGCCAAGGGGAACTCCGCGGTGGAGTGGTGTGGGGGGACGGTGGGGACGCACCCCGTGACGGGAGGCGCGCCGACCCGTCCCTAGGGCGCGTGGCGATCTCGCGCGCCGAGGCCCTCGTCGTCGACGTCCGACCACAGCGCGCTGTCGTACGGGGCGTCGGGGACCGGAACCATTTCGGGGCGTGATCGCTCCACGGGAGCCGTCTCGCGCAGCAGGGCGAGGCTCTCGCGCAGGTGGTCCGCGTCGGTGCGGACGCGGCGTATCTCCAGCCCGCCGGCGCCCACCCGCTGCTCCAGCCGGGAGACGGAACGGACCAGGTCATCGAGACAGCGCTGGACGGCCGTCAAGTCGTCGTTCAAGGACATGACTTGCCCTCACTTCCGCGGTTGCGGTTGGCGACGCTCATGCGACAGCGAGTGTTACGCGCCACGGTCCTGATTGTGAAGGGATCTGTCGGGATTGGCGCCGTCACCGGCGGGATTCCGCCGCCGCGCGCCGGAGCGCGCGCCCGCCGCATTGATCCGCGCGGGTGATCCTTTCCCCTCATGGCCGTCTCCATGGCCCTCTCGGCGTGCTGTCCCATGAACCGTGGCTTTGAGTGAGGAGTATATGCGATCAGCGTCACACTATGCCAAATGCGCATATATCCGTCACCCTGCGGAGGTACGAGCCATGCCCATCACCAGGAGCCGCCGCGCCATGCTGCTCGCCGCGGGAGTGATGCTGCCGCTGCCCGTACTGACCGGCTGCAGTTCCGAGGACGACGGCCCGCCGCCGCGCGCCGCCTGGGACATCGCCTCCGCACCTCGCTCCGGGACCGCCGGCACCGGCACCCTGCGCTGGGCCCTGGACGCGGCGCCCACCACGCTCAACGCTTTTCAGAAGACCGCGGACACGGGCACCCAGCGGATCGCGGGCGCCGTGCTGCCCTCCCTTTACACCCTCGACGCCCGCGGCCGGCCCCAGCGCAACGGCGACTATCTGACCTCCGCCGACGTCACCTCGACCGACCCCAAGCAGGTCGTGGTCTTCAAGCTCAACCCCAAGGCGGTGTGGAGCGACGGACGCCCGATCGGCGCGGAGGACTTCCAGGCCCAGTGGAAGGCGCTGCGCGGCACCGACGAGAAGTACGGGACGGCGCGCAACGCTGGATACGACCGGATCGCCAAGGTCGAACCCGGGGACAAGGAGCACGAGGTCAAGGTCACCTTCGCCAAGCCGTACACCGACTGGCGCTCGCTGTTCACCCCGCTGTACCCGAAGAGCGTGATGGGCAACCCGGCGGTCTTCACCGCGGCCGCGGACAAGGGGCTCGCGGTTGGCGCCGGACCCTTCATGGTCCGCCAGGTCACGGACTCCGAGGTCACCCTCGTCCGCAACCCCCGCTGGTGGGGCGACCGGGCGCGGCTGAGCCGGGTGGTCTTCCAGGCGGTCCCGGCCGAGAAGCGGGCCGAGGCGCTGATCGCCGGGCGGCTGGACTTGGCCGAGGTGGACCGGACCACCGCCCGGCGCATCCAGGCCACCGCCCCGGACAAGCAGGCCGCGGGCGCCAAGCGGGGCTCCTCGGCCCCGGGCAAGGCGGGTGCGCCGGAGCCGTCCAGCGGCGACACCGACAAGAACCGGTCGCGGACCCGGGCGTTGAGCAGGTTCACCCTGCGCAAGGCCCTGGACCCGGCCTACACCCAGCTCGCCCTCAACGGCACCAAGGGCCCGCTCGCCGATGAGCGGGTGCGCCGCGCGGTGGCCCGCGCGATCGACCGGAAGGCCCTGGCGAAGCTGGTGCTCAAGCCGATGGGGCTGCCGTCCGAACCGCTCGGCAACCATCTGCTGATGGCGGGCCAGCCGGGCTACAAGGACCACAGCGGCGCCCTCGGCGACCCGGACACCAACGCCGCGCAGTCGCTGCTCGCCGACGCGGGCTGGCGGGCGGGCGGCACCGGCCGGCAGAAGGCGCTGGACGGCAAGACGGACGACCGGGGCAGCCGGCACAGCGCCCCGACCGCCGACGCGAGCTCCACGAATCCCGCCACGGAGAGCGCCTCCGGCGCCGTTTCCACCACCGCCACCGCCACCGCCACCACCGCCACCACCACCGCCACGGCCACCGCCACGGCCACCGCCTCCGGCGCCCCGCCCGCGGCCGGTGACGCCGGGCGGTCCGGACGGCTCCGGGAGACGGCCGTCGTACGGAAGAAGGGACGGCCGCTGGTGCTGCACTTTGTCCTCCCCGACGACCAGGCCGGCGCCCGGCTGAGCACGGTCGGCGAGCGCATCGCGCGGATGCTGGAGAAGATCGGCGTCCGGACCGAGATCACCAAGGTCTCCGGTGAGAGCTACTTCCGGGACCACATCGCCACCGGCGACTACGACCTGGCCCTCTACTCCTGGCCCGCCTCCGCCTACCCGGCCACCGACGCCCGCCCCATCTACGCCAAGCCGCAGCCCGCGGCAGACGGCTCCCTGGTCGTCGAGCAGAACTACACCCGGGTGGGCACCGACCAGATCGACCAGCTCTTCGACCAGGCGCTCTCCGAACTGGACGGCGGCGCCTCGCGCTCCCTGGTCAGCCGGGCGGACGCCCGGATCTGGGCGGCGGCCGGATCGATTCCGCTCTATCAGCGCCCCCAGCTGATCGCGATGCGCAAGGGCTTGGTCAACGCGGGCGCCTTCGGCTTCGCCACGCCCCGCTACCAGGACATCGGCTTCCGTCGCTAGGGGTCGTCCGACGAGCCTTGACGCCCACCGCGAGCCGCTCCCCTCCCCACCCCTCCCCGAAACCGGGGCTCCACCCCAGGCCCCGGGCGGGGGCTCCGCCCCAGGCCCCGGGAGGGGCTCTGCCCCAGGGCCCGGGAGGGGCTCTGCCCCAGACCCCGCAACTGGGGCTCCGCCCCGGGCCCCGGGTGGGGCTCTGCCCCGGGCCCCGGGTGGGGCTCTGCCCCGGGCCCCGGGTGGGGCTCTGCCCCGGGCCCCGGGTGGGGCTCTGTCCCAGGCCCCGCGTGGCGGCTCTGTCCCAGGCCCCGGGTGGGGCTCTGTCCTAGGCCTCGGGTGGGGGTTCCGCCCCGGATCCCGGGTGGGGGCTCCGCCCAGGCCCCGGGTGGGGGCTCTGCCCAGGCCTCGGGTGGGGGTTCCGCCCCGGATCCCGGGTGGGGGCTCCGCCCCGGGCCCCGGGCGGGGCTCTGCCCAGGCCTCGGGTGGGGGTTCCGCCCCGGATCCCGGGTGGGGGCTCCGCTCCAGGCCCCGGGAGGGGCTCTGCCCCAGGCCCGGGTGGGGGCTCCGCTCCAGATCCCGGGTGGGGGCTCTGTCCCAGGCCCCGGGAGGGGCTCTGCCCCAGAGTCCGCAACTGGGGTTCCGCCCCAGGCCCCGGGGCGGAGCTCCGCCCCTTCCCGCGGCAGCGATTTGCGGCTCCGTCGCTCTGGCGCGTCAGCGTGCCGGGAGGAGTGGCGGTATGCGGCTTCGCCGCGTGGTGGGGCTGCTCCAGGCCTCGGGGTTCAGGGGCGGAGCCCCTGGTATCGGGAAGGGGCGGGGAGGGGAAAGGTGCGCCGGAACGGGCCGCGGGACGGGCTGCGGCATTCGTCCCCGCGCCGTCCCCGTACCATGGGGGTGAGGCCGAGGCGTGATCAGCCCGGCGGAAGGCGCGCCGCTTAAGGAGCGCGCCGCCACCCAACAACCGGGAGAAGCGCGCTTTCATGCCCACGCGCCACGACATTCGTAACGTCGCCATCGTCGCCCACGTCGACCATGGCAAGACGACCCTCGTCGACGCCATGCTCAAGCAGGCGGGCGCGTTCGCCGCCCACCAGCAGGTGGACGACCGGGTCATGGACTCCAACGACCTGGAGCGCGAGAAGGGCATCACCATTCTCGCGAAGAACACCGCCGTGAAGTACCACCCGGCGGACGGCGGCGACCCCGTCACCATCAACATCATCGACACCCCCGGCCACGCCGACTTCGGCGGTGAGGTCGAGCGCGGTCTGTCCATGGTCGACGCGGTGGTCCTGCTGGTGGACGCCTCCGAGGGGCCGCTGCCGCAGACCCGCTTCGTGCTGCGCAAGGCGCTCCAGGCCAAGCTGCCGGTGATCCTGTGCATCAACAAGACGGACCGTCCGGACTCCCGGATCGACGAGGTCGTCAACGAGGCGTACGACCTCTTCCTGGACCTGGACGCGACCGAGGAGCAGATCGAGTTCCCGATCGTCTACGCCTGCGCCCGTGACGGTGTGGCCTCGCTGACCAAGCCGGAGGACGGCACCGTCCCGGCCGACAGCGACAGCCTCCAGCCGTTCTTCTCCACTCTGCTGGAGACCGTCCCGGCGCCGGAGTACGACGCGGCCGCGCCGCTCCAGGCCCATGTCACCAACCTGGACGCGGACAACTTCCTCGGCCGTATCGCGCTGCTCCGAGTCGAGCAGGGCGAGCTGAAGAAGGGGCAGACGGTCGCGTGGATCAAGCGCGACGGCACCATCTCCAACGTCCGGATCACCGAGCTGATGATGACCGAGGCGCTCACCCGCAAGCCCGCCGAGGTGGCAGCCCCCGGTGACATCTGCGCGGTCGCGGGCATCCCGGACATCATGATCGGCGAGACCCTGGCCGACCCGGAGAACCCGATCGCGCTACCGCTGATCACCGTCGACGAGCCCGCGATCTCGATGACGATCGGCACCAACACCTCCCCGCTGGTCGGCCGCGGCCCCGGCGGCAAGGGCGCCGACAAGTCGGCCGTGAAGGACCGCAAGGTCACCGCGCGGCTGGTCAAGGACCGCCTCGAGCGCGAGCTGATCGGTAACGTCTCGCTGCGTGTGCTGCCCACCGACCGCCCGGACGCCTGGGAGGTGCAGGGCCGCGGCGAGCTGGCGCTGGCGATCCTGGTGGAGACCATGCGCCGGGAGGGCTTCGAGCTCACCGTCGGCAAGCCGCAGGTGGTCACCCGGGAGATCGACGGCAAGGTCCACGAGCCGATCGAGCGCATCACCATCGATGTGCCCGAGGAGCACATGGGCGCGGTCACCCAGCTCATGGGCACCCGCAAGGGTCGGATGGACAACATGTCCAACCACGGCTCCGGCTGGGTCCGCATGGAGTTCATCGTTCCCTCCCGCGGTCTGATCGGCTTCCGTACCGAGTTCCTGACCGCGACCCGTGGTACCGGTATCGCCCACTCCATCCACGAGGGCCACGAGCCGTGGTTCGGCGAGCTGAAGACCCGTAACAACGGCTCGCTGGTGGCCGACCGCTCGGGCGCGGTGACCGCCTTCGCGATGACCAACCTCCAGGAGCGCGGGGTGCTGTTCACCTCGCCGGGCACGGAGGTGTACGAGGGCATGATCGTCGGTGAGAACTCCCGCTCCGACGACATGGACGTCAACATCACCAAGGAGAAGAAGCTCACCAACATGCGGTCCTCCACCGCGGATGTGACCGAGTCCCTGGTCCCGCCGCGGCTGCTCTCGCTCGAGCAGTCCCTGGAGTTCTGCCGCGACGACGAGTGCGTCGAGGTGACGCCGGAGACGGTGCGGATCCGCAAGGTGGTGCTGGATCAGAAGGAGCGCGCCCGCACCGCGGCTCGCGCCAAGCGCTGACGCGCACACCCGGGCGCGGGGGCGCCGAGGCTCACGACCGAGGACCGATGCGCACTACGGCGCCGAGGCGCCTTGCGGTGTCGAGGCGCACTACGGCGCCGATCACGGACCGTAGGCGCGACACCGCGCCTCGGTGAGCTGCCCACGGCCCGGACCCACCGCCTCCGCGGCGGGGGTCCGGGCCGTTGCCATGTCAGCAACGTGCCAGTCAAGCGGTTATCCGGATCGCTCTGTCCGAATATCGGCGTCCAAGCTCCGCATGATGTGTTAACAGTCCGTTTCGCGTGTGTCTGTCTGGGGCAGTTTTGTCCGGATTTCAAAGCTCCGCGCGTAGATGCTGTGACCAAAGCGAGACCCATAAGGTGTGGTTTAAGGGCCGGGCGTGCTCAATCATGGGGTCCATTGAGCTCGGGTCAATGGGTCACACGCTGTGGGGAGCGCGGACCTACGAGCACATCTGGGGGGTTCCGGTCCCTTTCGCTGTCAGGGGTGTCAGCGTGTCTCCGGGCGCCCCCTCTCGTAGTGACAGTGGACTCCTGAGGAGGCAAACCCATGCGCGGTGCCAAGAGCGCCAAGTGGGTCGCGTTGGCGGCGGTTGTGGCGCTGGCCGCGACCGCCTGCGGTGGCAACGACAGCGACAGCGGCAGCAATGACATGAACAAGGGCACGGCGGACCCGAACGGGATACTCACCGCCCAGCTGAGCGAGCCGCAGAACCCGCTGCAGCCGGCGAACGCGAAGGAGAGCCAGGGCAGCCGCGTCCTCAAGCAGATCTTCGCCGGGCTGGTGGACTACGAGCCCGGCACCGGCAAGCTCCAGTACATCAACGCCGAGTCCGTCACCCCCAACAAGGACTCCTCCGTCTGGACCGTCAAGCTCAAGCCGGGCTGGAAGTTCCACAACGGCGAGGCCGTGACCGCCAAGTCCTACGTGGACTCCTGGAACTGGTCCGCCAACGTCGCGAACAACCAGACCAACTCCAGCTGGTTCCAGGACATCAAGGGCTACGAGGACGTCCACCCCGAGAAGGGCAAGCCCAAGGCCGACAAGATGTCCGGCCTGAAGGTCGTCAACGACAACGAGTTCAAGATCGAGCTCAACAGCTCGGTCTCGTACTTCGCCTACAAGCTGGGCTACGACGTGTGGTCCCCGCTGCCCAGCGGCTTCTTCAAGGACCCCAAGGGCTTCGGTGAGAAGCCGGTCGGCAACGGCCCCTACAAGTTCGTCTCCTGGGACCACAAGAAGCTGATCAAGGTCCGTAAGTTCGAGGGCTACAAGGGACCGAACAAGGCCAAGAACGGCGGCATCGACTTCAAGAACTACACCACCGCCGACGCCGCCTACTCGGACCTGCGCTCCAACAACCTCGACTGGATCGAGCAGGTTCCGACCACCGCGCTGACCAACTACAAGACCGACCTGGGCAAGCGCGCGATCGACGAGGAGTACTCGGCGGTCCAGTCGGTCGTCCCGGCCTTCTACACCAAGCAGTTCAAGGACATCGACCCCAAGGTCATCCAGGGTCTGTCCATGGCGATCGACCGTGACACGATCACCAAGACCGTGCTCCACGGCTCCCGCACCCCGGCCGACAGCTATGTCGCCCGCGGCGTGCTCGGCTACAAGGCCGGCGCCCTCAAGGAGCAGGTCACCTACGACCCGGCCAAGGCCAAGGCCCTCATCAAGGAGGGCGGCGGGGTCCCGGGCAACAAGATCTCGATCCAGTACAACGCCGACCAGGACCACAAGCCCTGGGTGGACGCGGTCTGCAACAGCATCCGCAAGGCCACCGGCGTCGACTGCACCGGAGACTCCAAGCCCGACTTCCAGGCCGACCTGAACGCGCGTGACAAGCACCAGGTCAAGTCCATGTACCGCGGTGGCTGGGTGCTCGACTACCCGGTCAACTCGAACTTCATGAGGGACCTGTACGGCTCCAAGGCGGCCGGTAACACCAGCGGTTACGCCAACAAGGAGTTCGACGAGCTCGCCAACAAGGCCGACAAGGCCGCCACGCTCGACGAGACCGTGAAGCTCTACCAGCAGGCGGAGCAGATCCTCGCGAAGGACATGCCGGCGATCCCGCTGTGGTTCTACAAGGTCAACAGCGGCCAGTCCAACAAGGTCCTCGGGAAGATCCCCTACGGCCAGGACGGCGACCCCATCTTCACCAACGTCCAGGTGAAGAAGAAGTAATCATCGGGACCGCCGGCCGGTGCCGCCGCTTCTCTCAACCGGGGGGCGGCGGCACCGGCCCGCAGGCGTGAGGCCCGCAGCTCATCCCCCCACCCGCGTGGCGCAGACGAGACGTGGCCTCCGCCGCCCCCCAACGGCATGGAGGCATGATGGGGCGCTATGTCGCCAGGCGACTGCTCCAGATGATCCCGGTGTTCATCGGGACTACTCTGATTATTTTCCTCATGGTCCACGTACTGCCCGGTGACCCCATCCGGGCGATGTGGGGCGACAAGGCCGCGGACCCCGCGCAGGTCGCGTCTCTCCGCCATGAGTTCGGGCTGGACCAGCCCCTGTGGAAGCAGTACATCGACTACATGGTCGACCTCTTCAAGGGCGACTTCGGCAAGACCTTCGGCGGCCGTCCGGTCTCCGAGGAAATGGGGATGGCCTTCCCGGTGACGCTCCGCCTCGCGGCGGTGGCCCTCACCATCGAAATCATCATCGGCATCGGGCTCGGTGCCTGGGCCGGTCTCAGGGCGGGCCGCGCCGCCGACACCGGCGTCCTGATCTTCACGCTGATCGTCATCTCGATGCCGGTCTTCGTCCTCGGCTACCTCGCCCGGTTCATCTTCGCCGACGAACTCGGCTGGCTGCCACCGAACGTCCAGGACTCGATGGACCTCCAGCAGCTCCTGTTGCCAGGGTTCGTCCTCGCGATGCTCTCCATGGCGTATGTGGCCCGGCTGACCCGGACCACGTTCGCGGAGAACCTGCGCGCCGACTACATGCGCACCGCGCTCGCCAAGGGGCTGCCGCGCCGCCGGATCGTCGGCGTCCACCTGCTGCGCAACTCGCTGATCCCGGTCATCACCTTCCTCGGCACCGATGTCGGCGCGCTGGTCGGCGGCGCGGTGGTCACCGAGGGCATCTTCAACGTCCAGGGCGTCGGCAACCTGCTCTTCAAGGCGCTCGGGCAGCGTGAGGGCACCACCATCGTCGGGGTCGTGACCATCTTCGTCCTCGTCATTCTGCTGATCAACCTGCTCGTCGACCTGCTGTACGCGGTCCTGGACCCGAGGATCCGGTATGCCTGACATGACCAAATCCCAGTCCGGCGGCACGGCAGTCGACACGGCGGTCGACGCCGTGGCCCCGCCGGCCGAGGTGGACACCGCCGCTTCCGGCCCCGCCCCCCAGGGCAAGCCGCGCTCGCTGTGGGGCGACGCCTGGTACGAGCTGCGCCATCGCCCGCTGTTCTGGATCTCGGCGGTGCTGCTGGTGCTGCTGCTGGCCATCGCGGCGTTCCCCGGAATGTTCACCAGCGCCGAGCCGCGCAACGGCGATCTGACCAACCACTTCCTGACCAAGCCCGAGCTGACCCACTTCTTCCAGGCCGACTGGTTCGGCTACGACGGCCAGGGCCGCTCCATCTACGCCCGGGTCATCTACGGCACCCGCGCCTCGATCATGGTCGGCGTCGGTGTGACCGCGGTGGTGACCCTCCTCGGCGGTCTGCTGGGCATGGCCGCCGGATACTTCGGCGGCTGGATCGACTCGATCATCTCCCGGATCGTCGACATCTTCTTCGGTCTGCCGTTCCTGCTCGGCTCGATGGTCGTGCTGAACGCGTTCACCGAGCGCAAGGTGTACGTCGTGATCGCGGCCCTGGCCTTCCTCGGCTGGACCACCATCGCCCGGGTGATGCGCAGTTCGGTGATCACCGCCAAGCAGGCGGACTACGTCACCGCGGCGCGTGCCCTCGGCGCCGGAACCGGCCGGATCCTCTTCCGGCACGTCCTGCCGAACGCGCTGGCCCCCACCATCGTGGTCGCGACCATCTCCCTCGGCGCCTACATCTCCGCTGAGGCCACGCTGTCCTTCCTCGGCCTCGGCCTCGCCGACCCCACCATTTCCTGGGGCATCGACATCTCCGACGCCAAGGACGCCATCCGGGACAACCCGCATGTGATGCTGTTCCCGGCCGGAATGCTGAGCCTCACGGTCTTCGCATTCATCACGCTCGGCGACGCGGTGCGCGACGCCCTCGACCCCAAGCTGCGCTGAGGAGGGCGTACGTGACCACCATCGAGAAGACCGCGGACGACGCCGTCCGCGAGGGTGCCGGAGACGATGGCACCCCACTGCTTGAAGTCCGCGACCTGCATGTCGAGTTCCACACCCGGGACGGTGTCGCCAAGGCCGTCAACGGCGTCAACTACAGCGTCCGCGCCGGTGAGACGCTCGCCGTCCTCGGCGAGTCCGGCTCCGGCAAGTCGGTGACCGCCCAGGCGATCATGGGCATCCTCGACATGCCGCCCGGGAAGATCCCGCAGGGGCAGATCCTGTTCCGGGGCGAGGACATGCTCACCATGGCGGGCGAGGAGCGCCGGAAGATCCGCGGCCGCAAGATCGCCATGATCTTCCAGGACGCGCTCTCGGCGCTGAACCCGGTGCTCTCCGTGGGCTATCAGCTCGGCGAGATGTTCCGGGTCCACCAGGGCCTGTCCAAGAAGGAGGCCAAGGCCAAGGCCATCGAGCTGATGGACCGGGTCCGTATCCCGGCGGCCAGGGAGCGGGTGAGCGACTATCCGCACCAGTTCTCCGGCGGTATGCGCCAGCGCATCATGATCGCCATGGCGATGGCGCTGGAGCCGGACCTGATCATCGCCGACGAGCCGACCACCGCGCTGGACGTGACCGTTCAGGCCCAGGTGATGGACCTGCTCGCGGAGCTCCAGCGCGAGTACCACATGGGTCTGATCCTGATCACCCATGACCTGGGCGTGGTGGCGGACGTCGCCGACAAGATCGCCGTGATGTACGCGGGCCGGATCGTCGAGACCGCCCCCGTCCACGAGCTCTACAAGCGCCCGGCCCACCCGTACACCCGCGGTCTGCTGGACTCCATCCCGCGCCTGGACCGCAAGGGTCAGGAGCTCTACGCGATCAAGGGGCTGCCGCCCAATCTGCTCAAGATCCCGACGGGCTGCGCCTTCAACCCGCGCTGCCCCAAGGCGGAGGACATCTGCCGCCAGGACGTCCCCGCCCTGGTGCCGGTCACCGAGCAGGACGGCACGGAGCTGCCGGGCCGCGGCAGCGCCTGCCACTTCTGGAAGGAGACCCTCCATGGCTGACCCCGAGAAGAACGAGAAGGCCATGGAACCGGCCGCGGACGCCACCCCCAACGTCACGGAGGTGGAGACGGTCGACGCGGCCACCGAGGACGAGGCCGTCGCCGCGCTCGAGGCCAAGGTCGACCGCGGTGAGCCGATCCTCCAGGTGCGCAATCTGGTCAAGCACTTCCCGCTGACCCAGGGCATCCTCTTCAAACGGCAGATCGGCGCGGTCAAGGCGGTCGACGGCATCTCCTTCGACCTCTACCAGGGCGAGACCCTCGGCATCGTCGGCGAGTCCGGCTGTGGCAAGTCCACCGTCGCCAAGCTGCTGATGACGCTGGAGACCGCCACCGCCGGTGAGGTCTTCTACAAGGGCCAGGACATCACCCGGCTGTCGGGCCGCGCGCTGCGGGCCGTCCGCCGCAACATCCAGATGGTGTTCCAGGACCCGTACACCTCGCTCAACCCCCGGATGACGGTGGGCGACATCATCGGGGAGCCCTTCGAGATCCACCCCGAGGTGGCGCCCAAGGGCGACCGCCGCCGCAAGGTCCAGGAACTTCTGGACGTCGTGGGCCTCAACCCCGAGTACATCAACCGCTACCCCCACCAGTTCTCCGGCGGCCAGCGCCAGCGCATCGGCATCGCGCGCGGCCTCGCCCTCAACCCGGAGATCATCATCTGCGACGAGCCGGTCTCCGCGCTCGACGTGTCCGTCCAGGCACAGGTCATCAACCTGATGGAGGGCCTCCAGGACGAGTTCAACCTGTCCTACATCTTCATCGCCCACGACCTGTCCATCGTCCGGCACATCTCCGACCGGGTCGGCGTGATGTACCTGGGCAAGATGGCCGAGATCGGCTCCGACACCGAGATCTACGACCACCCGACGCACCCCTACACCCAGGCGCTGCTGTCGGCCGTCCCGGTCCCGGACCCGGAGTCGCGCGAGGGCCGGGAACGCATCATCCTCACCGGCGACGTCCCCTCCCCGGCCAACCCGCCCTCCGGCTGCCGCTTCCGCACCCGCTGCTGGAAGGCCGAGGACAAGTGCGCCAAGGAGGTCCCCCTCCTCGCCATCCCCGAGCGCTTCGCCGACACGGATTCGCCTGCGGCGCATGAGTCGGCGTGTCACTTCGCGGAGGAAAAGGACGTGGTCCACGCCTAGCGCTACCGCGCGGGCCGCTGTGTGAACGACGAGGGCCGCCCGGGACGTGATCCACGTCCCGGGCGGCCCTCGTCGTCGTTCAGGCCCCGTCCGACTCGGGCCAATGCCGCACGGAATCGCTCACGCCGCGACCTCGCGACGCGCCCCGCCGGTACGCCCGCAACGCTTCGGCTTCGGTCAACGGTCATCCAAGCTGGTGGGGGCGTGCGGTGGGCGGGTTCAGCGTGAACCAGACGGCCTTGCCGGTGACGCCCGCGTCCTTGTCGGTGTAGTCGTGCACCCCCCAGGTGTCGGAGCACGACTCGACGAGCGTGAGCCCGCGCCCGCTCTCGTCCTCGGCATTTGCCGCCACCGGTTGCGGCAGCCCGCAGCCGGAGTCCCATACGGTGACCCGGAAGTCGGACGGCGACGGCTACGACGCCCACGGCGCGTGGGTCGTGGGGGATGAACAGGCCGTAGGACCAGGGCTCTTCGGGCGTGCGCCGCGCAACACTCGCCGCACGAGAGAGGGGAACCGCATGGGGCTCAGGGGCGATCCCACGTACCGGCAGCGCCGATTCGGCATCGAGGTGCGCAGGCTGCGGGAGGCGGCAGGGCTTACTGTGGGCGAGGCGGCCCAGGTAGTGGGGATGCGGCAGCCGCACTTCAGCAACGTCGAGGCGGGCCGGACGAACCTGTCCGCCGAGCGGCTTCAGAAGCTGGCTCAGGCGCTCAGTGGAACATATACCTACCCTGTTGACGCCTTGCTGGCCCTGGGGCGGGAGTCCGGCAGGGGATGGTGGAGCGACTACCGCACGACTCTCGGCGCAAGCTACCTCGACTTGGCCGAGCTGGAAGCCGGGGCCGTCGCTCTGCACAACTACGAGCTGCTGTTCATCCCAGGGCTGCTCCAAACCTTCGAGTACGCCACAGCCGTCCACCGCAGTGTTTTCTCGCCTGCCGCGAACGAGGTACGGGAGACGGCCGTCGAGTTCCGGATGCGGCGCCAGCAGGTCCTCACCGGCGACCAACCCCCTCGGTTGCACGCCATCATCCATGAGGCGGCGCTGCGCGTGCTGTACGGAGGCCGAGCGGTGATGCGGGATCAGCTCCTGCGGCTGATCGAGATGTCACGGCTGCCGAATGTGACGATCCAGGTGATCTCGCTCGACGACGAAGGCCGTAGCGCGTTCAGCCACCCGTTCATGCTGATCGAACCGGACGCGGCGGAACTGGGGACGGTGCTGGTCGACCAATTGGGCAAGACCCAGTACCTTGATGACCGTCGATCGTTCGCCGAATACGGGCGGTCGTTCGCTGAACTGAGCGATCTGGCCTTGCCTCCCATCGACGCCGAGGCCGCGCCCGAGGGCCGTACGGTGAAGGACTCGCTCGGGCTCATCCAGCACGTCCTGTATCCCCTGCTCTAGGGGACGTCCGCATGTCCGCGCTTCAGTGGCGCAAGTCCAGCTTCAGCTCCGGGGACGCCGCCAACTGCGTGGAACTCTCCGCCGACTCCGGCGGCCGTCCCCGCCTCCGCGAGAGCGACGACCCGGAGGTCGTCATAGCCCCCACCCCGGCCGCGCTCCGCGCGTTTCTGCGGGCCGCGAAGGCGGGGAGATTCGATCACCTCGAAGGGTGAGTCGGGCCCCGGTACCCCTCCCGAAAGTGCTTGATCACACGCAAGCAGCGGAATGCCGAATGTAGTTTCTTCTCTCATGAGCGAACTCGTGCAACGAGCGCAGTGGGGCAAGCTGGACGGGATGAACTGGGCGGGCTTGACGCGCCTGTCCACGGAGGAGGCCGAAGGCGAGCCGTTGGAGACCGACGACGTCCGGCCGGGGGCGGTCCGGTTCCTCACGGGCAAGGACATCAAGAGCACCGCCGAGCAGGAGAAGGACACCCGCGCCTTCGTCGAGGCACGCGGCGGCCGGTACGTGCACACCTACACCGAGCCGGACACTTCAGCGTGGAAGCGCAAGCGGATACGACTGCCCGACGGACGCGCGGTGCACCGCGTGGTGCGGCCGGTGTTCGAGGCTGCTCTGGAAGATGTCAAAGCGGGCCGGACCCCCAATGGTGAGCCGTTGGACGGCCTGATCGTCTACGACATCGACCGGCTCACCCGCGATACCCGGCATCTGGAAGACGCCATCGAGGTGGTGGAGCACTATCACCGGCCGATCATCGACATCACCGGCACACTGGACCTGTTGACCGACAACGGCCGGGCCATGGCGCGGGTGATCGTGGCGATGGCGAACAAGCAGTCGGCGGACACCGCCCGGCGTGTCAAGCGGAAGCACAGGGCCATGCAGCAGCAGGGAATCCCCGCCGGAGGGGGCCGTCCGTTCGGCTGGCAGGAGGACCGCCGCACCCTCGACCCCGGCGAGGCGAAGCTCCTGCGGGAGGCGGTCCGCCGTCTGATCGACGGAAGCCCCTGGTACACGATCATCGCGGACTGGAACCGCGCCGGAATCCAAACCGCGAACGGCAAGAAGTGGAACGTCCAGGTCCTGAAGAAGATCATGACCAACCCGCGTATCTGCGGCTACCGCTCCCGCACCGTGTACGAATTCGACCCCGAGACCAAGACCGAGTCAGCCCACACCGTGATCGTCCACGACGACGACGGGAAACCGGTCCTCGGGCAGCATCAGCCGGTCCTGTCCGTGGAGCAGTGGCGTGCGATGTGCGCGATCATCGAGGCGAGCCCGAAGCGGGGCAGCGGCCACAACGCCCGCACGTACCTGCTGACCGGCACGTTGCGGTGTGGCAAGGAGGGCTGCGGGGCGAAGCTGCGCGCGGGCAAGGCCGGGCCGAGCCAGAAGAAACCGGAGGGCTTCTACTTCTACTCCTGCCACAACAGTGCCAGTGGCCAGGGGTGCGGCGGTATC
This sequence comes from Streptomyces lacaronensis, assembly GCF_047337785.1. Classification (NCBI taxonomy): domain Bacteria; kingdom Bacillati; phylum Actinomycetota; class Actinomycetes; order Kitasatosporales; family Streptomycetaceae; genus Streptomyces; species Streptomyces lacaronensis. Next base: position 4,587,004 of record NZ_JBLHDK010000003.1, on the reverse strand, counting down.
CGTATCCCTGGTGAGGAGGCCGATGAACTGGTGCGCAAACTCCTGATCGCCAAGCACCAGGAAGAGGCTGGGAGGCGGCAGGCCGTGACCGCCACCGCCGCATGGCCGGAGGAGGAGAAACTGGGACGTGTCCGGGAGGACATCGAGGATCTGAAGCAGGCCCGCCGGGACCGGTTGATCAGCGCGGAGCGGTATTACCGGGATCTGTCCGAGTACGAGGCGGAGGAGAAGCGGCTGAGCCGGGAGCGCAACGCGTGGCAGCGCAAAGCGCTGGTCTCCAGCGGGAAGCCGGTGGATATCGCGGTGGAGTGGGCGCGGCCGGATATCACGCTGGCGGAGAAGCGGGCGTATGTGGAGCGGGCGTTCACGGCCATTGTCGTGCTGCCGGTCGGCAGGGGCAGGCGGGTGCCCCTGCGGGAGCGGCTGGTCCCGCTGTACGCCGAGGAGGAGTGACAGCAGGACCAGCCCCCAGGGGCCCCGTTACGAGGCACGTGGGCGGTGGCCAGGTGTGGGGGCGTGGGGTGCGACCTCGATACCGAAGATCGCGTTCATGCGCCGCCACGTGTGGTCAGACCACCGGGGAGCCTTCCGCGCATGCTCCCTGGCCCATGCCCAGTCGGCCAGGTCGTCGTCTGCCGGGACCGCAGGGAGCGCGGACGCGCCGGAGATCTCGACTGGCACCTGTTCCGTCCGGTCCTCCCGTTCCGGCCCTGCCGGAGGTATGGACGGATCGGGGGACGATAACGGCGGTATCCGGGTTGCTCTTCTCTCGCCGGTTATTGGGCACCCTCCAGGGCGTGTAGACCGATGATGTAAAGCGGGCGATCATGAGTGCCCCTCTCCTTCGTTCTCCGGTGCGCCCCTGGATCAGGGCGCCTGTCACTGGCACGCAAGGCCAGTCGCTTTCCTCGCCGACAGCCAGCAGGCCGCCAGCAGACCGGCGAGGTGTCGAAACTTGTCTTCACTTACTCAAGGGCGCGCCTTGCGGCGCGCCGGGCGGCCTGGCCGCCCCGCCGGGCTGCGGCGTGGCCGCCGGTCCCGTCGGACGCCCACCGCCCACACTCCCAGCGCACCCGCGATGGTTCGCCGAGGAGCCGACCGCCGTTCGGGGCGGGGGCGTTGTGGCTGGGGCCGACGGCCTACGCGGCTTTTAGGCAGCCACCACGGGGCGAGCCTCCAAGAACAGGGGGCCGATCGGTCGCAAACGCGGGCAGGATCACAGACCCGCCCGATTCGCCGGGCCAGCGTAAGGCCCCCTGTTCTCTCGCCCCGTGGCAGCTCCCGCCCAAAAGCCGCTACGGCCGGCGGCGGTGCCCACAGCGCGCCGATCCAGCACCGCACGCCCGCCACCGGCCACCCCGATCACCCCGCCCTGCCCCACCGGGCCGCCGTCACCCGCGCCAGCACCGCCACCTCACGCGCCGACGCCGCCGACAGCTCAAGCCGCACCACCCCGGAGCCGTCCGGGCCCGAAGCGGCACGAAGCCGCACCCCGGCCGATTCCACACCCACGAGCCGCAGCGCATCCCCCAGCTCGGTTGCGGCCTCTCTCGCGTCCCGCCAGCCGCTCAGGTAGTCCACTCCGCGCACCCATATCCCCGCCTCCAGGTCTGCCGCCTCTCCCTCGAACCCGTCGCCCCCAGGGCCGCACATCCGTCAAGTCCCCTTCCGTACAAGCCAACTGACCAGCCATCACCGGGCACGTCGAGTGAGAGCACGACGACGGCCCCGGTACCATCGGCACCGGGGTTCATCGATCCCCAGCCGGACCACCCCGACAGCTGTCCAGGCGAGAGGGGTGGTCCGGTGTTGCTTCTTCAGTTGTTGCGCGTCATCCGGCCCAAGCAGCCCTTAGTACCGCTGTCGGCCACCGGGGTAACGGACCGGCTGACGGCACTCCGGCGCGTCCTCGGGTGCAGGTTCGCCCCCGAGCGCGTAACACAAGGCGGCATGCAACTGCTCCGCTTCCACCACCGTCAGCACCAGCGACGCCAACGACGTGCGGCCAGGCCGGAGCACGTGAAGCGGCAGTTCAAGAAGACCGTATTTCCCGGGACGCAGACCACGCCCCGGAGCCGGACCCACCTGCCAGCCTCCCGACACCTCACTCATTCCGCGCCCCCCTCGCCCCTCTGAGCCGGGCTGTCGCTCTCGGACTCGTCGGGCACGGGCAGACGTCCGCCGCGACTCTCCGCGATCCGGAGCGCGTCTTGCAGCGCTTCGATCAGGCGGTTGGAGAGGTAGCGGAGCTCTCGGGCGTCCGTCTTCCGGTCACCGAGCATCAGGCGGGCATGGCCGATGAGTTCAGTGCCCATCTGAAGCTGAACCGCCTCCATCTCGTCAGCCAGCCGCGACAGGTACCCCTCACCGTCCGCATCCGAGACCAGATAGCACCGCTGTCCCGCAGGACCAGGCCACGGCAACAAACGCGGTTGCACACTCACAGCGCCACCGCCTTCACACCGCGTCCAACGGCCCCCCGCTGTCGCTCCCGCTCATGTGCGACCACATACGGCCGGACAAGACCAGTGCCCGGGACGTCCGCACCATGGGGCGCCCATGCGTGTGCCAGGGGTACGCGTGCCAGGCGAATGGTCGGCGTATCCACGCACGGGATGCCTGGCCGGATTCCAGCGACTCGGTGGCGGCCTGAAGCAGGCAGCAGCAGCCGTAACAGCCATTCCACACATCGGGCGGTAGTCTTCCGCATTGTTGACGCTCCTTTGCAGCGTTGACCACGCCCCCGGACGCAGCAACGTCGCGGGGGTCTTGATCTCCCAGCGTCACCGTTTATGTGGTCTGCGCGTTACCCCATGATGGGTAGACCCACCATGGGTGGACTCGGCCCCAGATCACCTTGCATTCCGCCGAGCGCCGGGGGCCTTCAGGAGACGCGGCACGTGGCATTGCCAACTGCTCTGCCGCCGATCGGTCTCTAACCCATAGTGAGTAGACCCATCATGGGTAGGCTCGGGACGCAGGCACTGATCGATACTTCATCACGTCAGAGATGCGCGGGGGCACGAGATGACCGACTACGTCTCACCAGCAGCACTCCCGCCGCACGTCCTGGAACGTGAGGACATGCGCGCGGCTCTCGCCTGCCACGACTTTGGGACAGTCTTCACTCTCGCCCGCAAATGGGGCGGCATCAGTTTCACCAAAATCGCTGATGCCTGCGGAATGAAGACCGACCGGGTCGGAGTCGTCACCAAGGGCAAAGGCCGGATCACCACGATCGACAAGATCATTGCTGTAGCCGACGGGCTCAGGATTCCCGGCGCGTTACTTGGTCTTGCACCTCGCCCCTGGGAATCGCACACCCCCGCGTCTGGAGCCATACGGCCGATGGCCCGTATCGGCATGGACCGTGGAGACGATCACGTGCTACGACGCGATTTCATGAGCCTGTCAGGCGCCGCGCTGCTGGCCGCAGCCACAACACCATCCGCAGGGGCCAGCAACGCACCACAGCACACCGGGCTTGCCGCCCCCCTCCTGCACCACCTCTCCGCCTTCAGCGTCGGAGAACCGCAGCCGCGCACCCCCGCCGAACTCAGAACAGCCGTCACCTGGGCGAAACGCACCTACCAGGCGTGCGAGTACACGACCCTCGCCAACGATCTCCCGCGCGTTCTCACCGAGTGCGAGGCGGCATGCGAGGTCCTGACCGGAGATGACCGGCTAACCGCGCATGCATGCCTGGCGGAGCTGTACCACACCACAACCAGCCTGTTACTCAAACTCGGCGACCGAGGCCCGGCAGCCATCACCGCCGACCGCAGCATGCACGCAGCCCGGACCAGCGAGGACCCCCTCACCCAGGCAGCCAGCGCCCGCATCCTTGTCCATGCCTACATGGCTATGGGACACGGCGGCCAGGCCGCCGACCTCGCACGCACACGCGCTCAGCGACTCGACCCGAAGTCCATCACACACTCGCCTGATCACCAGTCCATCTACGGTGCTCTCCTCCTGCGGGGCGCAGTGGCCGCAGCCGAGCAAGCCGACCGCGACTCAGCAACCGAACTCCTCGACGAGGCCGAACGTGCCGCCCGTATGCTCGGCAGCGACGCCAACCGCCAATGGACCGCTTTCGGCCCGACCAACGTGCTTCTCCACCGGGTCAACATCTCCACCACCCTTGGCGACGCCGGAGCAGCACTCGCCTACGCCCGCGCGATTGACATCGACACCATCAACGTCCGTGAACGCCAGGCGACCCTCTGGGTAGACGTAGCCAGGGCCTGCGAGCAATGGAACAAATACCCCCAGGCGTACGCGGCCCTGCGCACCGCCGAGGACCTCGCCCCCGAAGAGATCCGCACCCGCCCGACCGTCAAGGCACTGGTCGGACGAATCCAGCACCAGGACGTACGCGGTGAACTGCGCGGCCTGCCCGAGCTTGCCGCCCGAGTCGGAGCCCGTCCATGACCACACCGCCACCTCAGCGGACCCTCTACGTCATCGTCTGCGCCGCCGGACCCGCCGCACACGTGGGCAAGCTCATCCAGCAAGCCCAAGACCGGTCCTGGGACGTGCAGATCATCACCACCCCAGCGGGACGAACCTTCGTAGACGTCTCAGCGCTCGAAGCCCAGACTGGACGGCCCATCCGCAGCGAATACCGAAAACCCGGCGACGGCACCCGCTCAACCCCGCAGGCAGACGCCATCATCGTCGCCCCCGCCACCTACAACACCATCAACAAATGGGCACTGGGCATCAGCGACACCTACGCGCTGGGCATCCTCGCCGAGTCCATCGGGCTGGGCATCCCCGTGGCCGTACTCCCGTTCGTCAACGCGGCACTGGCCGCGCACCCCGCCTACCGGCGCAACATCGCAGACCTGCGATCCGCAGGCGTCAGCATCCTGCACGGCAAGGGACACGGCCCAGAGCCCCACGCCCCCGGCTCCGGCAGCGCGCTGCTCGAGACCTTCCCGTGGAGCCTGGCCCTCGACACCGTCGAACACAACGACTGACCAACCCCTGTCCCCAACACTTGGCACAGATGCACGAAAAAAATACATTCGCCAGAGTGTTGCAACTAATTTGTCAAACGTTTTCCAGAGGGGTACCCCACCCCCGGCCAACCCGGAGCCGGTCCGGTAGTCCGGCAACGGCCTCGGCCCCCGAGCACGGGCGCCGCCACCGGCGCCAACCCCGGCGGCCCGGCGCCCGGCGATGGCGCTCCGCCCCCCACCTCCCGACCCATGCTCAAATGCGCCGAAGGCGCGAGACGGCGCCGCGCCGCGCCTCGTAGGGTCGTGGCATGACTGCCCCTCACTCACCGGTCTATCAGGAGTACTACACCCGCACACCGTTCCAGTTCTTCTCGGGCGTCGGCTGGAAGCGGCTGGTGGCCTTCCGGGCCGATGAGTCGGGCGTCACCCTGGGCGGCCCCGTGACGCGCTACCGGCGGTTCACGGCCGTCGTGCCGTGGCGGGACATCGAAGCCGTCGTTCTGTGGTCCACGAAAAAGACCACGGAGAGGCCGATACGGCGGATAGGTCTGAAGCTGCGGCCGGGCGTGCCGGACCCTCCCGGCCCCAACCATGGGCTCACCCCGCAGCTCAGCGCGGGTATCGCGCCGCATATCGAGCACGAGGTGGTCAGGAACAGCCGGTTCATCGCCTTATGGAAGGTGGATCACGCCCTGCTCGCCACCGCCATGCAGGCGTTCGCGCCCCAAGTCCAGTTGCGTGTCCACCCGGTGCACAAGGTGGTACCCCAGGGGCCGGGCACGAGGCTGGGGAACGACTCCGGCGGGAGCATTTTCGACATCATGCCCTGACCCCCGCGCGCTCCTCCGCGAAGTGGCAGGCCGAGGCGTGGGCGGCGGGGCCCGCCAGGCCCGTCGGCACCGCCAGCACCGGCACCTCCGTCGCGCAGCGCTCCTGCGCCTTCCAGCAGCGGGTGCGGAAGCGACAGCCGGAGGGCGGGTTGGCCGGGGAGGGGACGTCGCCGGCCAGGAGGATGCGTTCGCGGCGCTCGCCCGACTCCGGGTCCGGGACCGGGACGGCGGACAGCAGGGCCTGGGTGTACGGATGCGTGGGGTGATCGTAGATCTCGGGGCCCGTCCCCGTTTCGGCGAAGCGGCCCAGGTACATCACGGCGACCCGGTCGGCGATGTGCCGGACCACCGACAGGTCGTGGGCGATGAAGACGTACGCCAGGCCGAACTCGTCCTGCAGCCGCTCCATCAGATTGACCACCTGCGCCTGCACCGATACGTCCAGCGCCGAGACCGGCTCGTCCGCGACGATGACCTCCGGCCGTAGCGCCAAGCCCCGGGCGATGCCGATGCGTTGGCGCTGGCCGCCGGAGAACTGGTGGGGATAGCGGTTGAGGTGCTCCGGACTGAGCCCCACGACCTCCAGCAGCTCCTGGACCGCCCGCCGCCGGTCGCCCTTGGGGGCCGCCTCGGGGTGGATCTCGAAGGGCTCCCCGATGATGTCGCCCACCGTCATCCGGGGGTTGAGTGAGGTGTACGGGTCCTGGAACACCATCTGGATGTTGCGGCGGACGGCCCGCAGCGCCCGGCCCGACAGCCGGGTGATGTCCTCGCCCCGGTAGTGGATCGTCCCGGCCGTCGGCCGCTCCAGGCTGACCAGCAGCTTGGCGACGGTGGACTTGCCGCAGCCGGACTCGCCGACGATGCCGAGGGTCTCCCCGCGTCGCAGGGCGAAGGAGACCGTGTCGACCGCCCGGACGGCGCCGATCCGCCGCTTGAACACCACGCCCTGGGTCAGGGGATAGAGCTTGGCCAGGTCGCGGACCTCCAGGACCGGCCCGTCGGGCTCAGGCATGCGCTCAGGCATGCAGCTCCTCCTTCCAGAAGTGGCAGGCGCTGGTTCGCCCGCCGGACGCGGAGGACACCAGGGACGCGGGGAACGCGGAGGACGCCTGGGGCGCGCCCGTCGGGGACGCGGGGGACGCGGAGGACGCCGGGTACGCCTCCGGCGGGGACGCGCCCGCCGCCACCACCTCGTACAGCGGCGGCCGTTCCGCGCGGCAGACGTCCTGGGCGCGCGGGCAGCGCGGGTGGAAGGGGCAGCCGGAGGGCAGGGCGAGGGGGCTGGGCGGCGTTCCCTTGATCGCGTAGAGCCGTTCGCCCCGTTGGTCCACGCGCGGCACGGAGTCCAGCAGCCCGCGGGTGTACGGGTGGGCGGGGCGCCGGTAGAGGTCGCGTACCGGCGCCGTCTCCACGATCCTCCCCGCGTACATCACGGCGATGGTGTCGGCCACGTCCGCGACCACGCCCAGGTCATGGGTGATGAGGACCAGCCCCATGGCGTACTCCCGGCGCAACTCCGCGAGCAGCTCCATGACCTGGGCCTGGACGGTCACGTCCAGGGCCGTGGTCGGCTCGTCGGCGATGATCAGGTCCGGCTCCAGCGCCATCGCCATGGCGATCATGATGCGCTGGCGCATCCCGCCGGAGAACTGATGCGGATAGTCCCCGGTCCGCTGCCCCGCCGCCGGGATGCGGACCCGGTCCATCAGCTCGACCGCCCGCCGCCGGGCGTCCTTGCGGGACATCCCGCGGTGCACCTCGTACATCTCGGCGAGCTGGGCGCCCACGGGGATCACCGGGTTGAGGGCGGAGAGGGCGTCCTGGAAGATCATCGCCATGGCGGAGCCCCGGATCCGGCGGCGCTCCTCCGCGCCCATCGTCAGCAGGTCCCGCCCCTGGAACAGCACCTGGCCGCCGGTGACCCGGCCGGGCGGGGAGTCGAGGATGCCCATGATCGCCTGGGCGGTCACGGACTTGCCGGACCCCGACTCGCCCAGCACGGCGAGGGTGCGGCCCGCGTCCAGGCCGTAGCTCACCCCGCCGACGGCCTCGGCGACCCCGTCCCGGGTGCGGAATTCGACGCGGAGGTCCCGTACCTCCAGCAGGCGGGCCGCCATGGCTAGCGCAGCTTGGGGTCGAGGGCGTCGCGCACCGCGTCGCCGAGCATGATGAACGCGAGCACCGTGATGGACAGCGCCCCGGCAGGCCACAGCAGCATGTGCGGGGCGTTGCGGATCTGGGTCGCGGCCGAGGAGATGTCGATGCCCCAGGAGACGGTGGGCGGTTTGAGCCCCACGCCGAGGAACGACAGCGTGGCCTCCAGCGAGATGTAGGTGCCCAGCGCGATGGTCGCGACGACGATCACGGGGGCCACGGCGTTGGGGGCGATATGGCGCAGCAGCGTCCGGCCGCTGGTGGCGCCGAGCACCCGCGCCGCCTGGACGTAGTCGTGTTCCTTGACGGTCACCACCGAGCCGCGTGCGATCCGGGAGATCTGCGGCCACCCCAGCAGCACGATGAAGCCCACCACCGGCCAGACCGAACCGCTGGTGACCACCGACAGGAAGACCAGCCCGCCCAGCAGGATCGGGATGCCGAAGAAGACATCGGCGATTCGCGAGAGCAGCGCGTCCCACCAGCCGCCGAAGTACCCGGCGAGCCCGCCCAGCACGCTGCCCAGCAGCGCCGCGCCGAGGGTGGCGCAGATGCCGACGGTGATGGAGGCGCGGGCGCCGTAGACCGTGCGGGTGTAGACATCGCGGCCCTGGAGGTCGTAGCCGAAGGGGTGGCCGGGGGCCGGGCCGTCCTGCGCCTTGGCCAGGTCGCCGTGGTACGGGTTTCCGCTCGCGATCAGCTGCGGCCAGATCGCGATCACGACGAGGAAGAGGATGATCAGCGCGGAGACGACGAAGATCGGATTGCGGCGCAGATCGTGCCAGGCGTCCGTCCACAGCCCCCGTCCGGTGGGCGCGGCCGGTCCGCCGGAGCGGCGGGGTCCGCCGGAGCGGCGGCCGGGCTCCCCGCGCCAGGGGAGCCGGAGGCGTCGCCAGGGGCCGCGCCGTGGCCCGCCCTTCAGCGTCCGGGGGGCGGAGGCGGCGGGGTCCACCGGACGGCCGCCGCCGCTCCCGGGCGGTGCGATCGCCTCGGTCACGTCGTAGCGCGTGTCAAAGGGCTCAGGCATACCGGATCCTCGGGTCGAGCACGGCGTAGAGGAGGTCGACGAGCAGATTGGCGAGCAGGAAGACGATCACCAGGATGGTGACGAAGCCGACGACGGTCGGCGAGTTCTGGCGCAGGATGCCCTGGTAGAGCTGGTAGCCCACGCCGTGGATGTTGAAGATCCGCTCGGTGACGATCGCCCCGCCCATGAGCGCGCCGATGTCCGTGCCGATGAAGGTCACCACCGGGATCAGCGAGTTGCGCAGCAGATGGCGGGTGACGATCCGGTGGCGCGGCAGCCCCTTGGCGACGGCGGTGCGGACGTAGTCGGCGCGGGCGTTCTCCACGATGGAGGTACGGGTGAGGCGGGTGGTGTACGCGAGCGAGACCAGCCCCAGCACCACCCCGGGCAGCAGCAGTTCGTTCAGCGGCGCCTCCGGCGAGACCGACGGCCTGACCCAGCCCCACGTCACGCCGAACAGATACTGGAGCACCGTGCCGCTGACGAACGTCGGGACGGAGACCACGACGAGGGTGAGCAGCAGCACCGAGGTGTCAAGACCCCGGCCCCGGCGCAGCCCGCTGAGGACGCCCAGGGTGATGCCCAGCGCCATCTCGAAGGCGACCGCGACGAGGGTGAGCCGGAGGGTGACCGGGAACGCTCTCGCCATCAGCTCGGTCACCGGCTGCCCGTTGAAGGCCGTACCGAAGTGGCCGCTGAAGATCTGCCCCATGTAGTGCGCGTACTGCCGCCACAGCGGCTCATCCAGATACAGATCCTTACGGATCCGGGCGGCGGTGGCGGGGTCGGGGGCCTTGTCGCCGAAGAGCGCGGCCACCGGGTCGCCGAGCGCGTACACCATGAAGAAGATCAGGAAGGTGGAGCCGACGAAGACCGGGATCATCTGCAGCAGCCGACGCAGCGTATAGCGGCCCATGGCTCAGCCGACCCTGATCTGCGAGTAGACCGGCACGCTGAACTGATTGAGCGCCACCTCGCTGAGCCGCCGCGAATAGCCCGCGCTGCCGTTCTGATACCACAGCGGGATCGCGGGCATCTGCTCGGCGAGGATCTTCTCCGCGTCCCGGAATCCGGCGATGGCCCGGCCGTCGGCGGAGGCGGCGTTGGCCTGGTTCACCAGCCGGTCGAAGCCGGTGTCGCTGAAGTGGCCGTCGTTGGAGGAGGCGCCGGTGTAGTACAGCGGCTGGAGGAAGTTCTGGATCAGCGGATAGTCCATCTGCCAGCCGGCCCGGAACGGCCCGGTCATCTTCTTCCCCGCCATCTTGTTGCGGTAGTCGGCGAAGGTGCCGACCGGTTTGCCGACGCAGGCCCGGTCGTTCCGCAGCACGGTGTTGACGCTGTTGCAGACCGCGTCCACCCAGTCCTTGTGGGAGCCGGTGTCGGCGTTGTACGTGATCGTCATCCGGCCTCCGGGCAGCCCGCCGCCCGCCGTGATCAGCTTGCGTGCCCGGACCGGGTCGTAGCGGCAGGCGTCCCCGCACAGCCCCGGCTGATAGCCGCCCTGGCGGCGCAGCACCGGCGAGGTCCAGTCGGTCGCGGGGGTGCGGGTGCCCTGGAAGATCCGATCGGTGATCTGCGCACGGTTGATCGCCATCGAGATGCCCCGGCGGACCTTGGCCTTCGCCGGGCCGCTCCAGGTGCGGTCGTACATCGGGAAGGTGAGGGTCTGGATGATCCCGGCGGGCTGGTTGAGGTAGCGGTTGCCGAGATCGGAGCGGACGAACTTCAGCTGCTGCGCCGGGACATCGTCGACCAGATCGAGATTGCCCGCCTGGAGATCGGTGTAGGCGGTGTTGCTATCGGTGTAGACGCGTAGGTCGACGCCTTTGTTACGGGCCTTGTCCGAGCCGGGATAGCCGTCCCAGGCGCGCAGCTTCATCACCGAGCCCTTGGCGTACGACCGCACCTGGTACGGGCCGTTGCCGATGGGCTTCCTCAGCCAGGCGGCGTGGTCCTCGAAGAACGCCCGGGGCAGCGGCACATAGGCGTTGTAGCCGAGGGTCTTGGGCCAGGTGGAGAACTTCTGGGTGAGCCGGACGGTGAAGGTCCGGTCGTTCCTGACCCGCAGTCCGGAGAGGGCCTTGGCGGTGGGGGCGCCGCCGGAGGCGGGGTGGACCTTGTCATAGCCCTCGATGTACTCGAAGAAGTAGGCGTTGCGCTGCTTGTGGTCGATCCGGGCGCCGTAGTTCCAGGCGTTCACGAAGGACGCGGCGGTGACCTTCTCGCCGTTGGCGAACCGCCAGCCCTTCTTGAGGGTGATGGTGTAGTTCCGCTGGTCGGAGCTCTCGATCCGTTCCGCAAGCGCGTTCTTGGCCTCGCCGGTCCTCGGGTCGTAGCGCTTGAGCCCCCGGAAGATCATGTCGAGGACCTTGCCGCCCTGGACGTCATTGGTGTTGGCGGGCTCCAGCGGATTGGGGGGATCGCCCCAGGAGGAGCGGACGACACCGGCGGCGGAGCCGCTGTCCCCGCCGCCGCAGGCGGTCACGGTGGTCGCGGTGGTCGCGGCCGTCACGATCAGGACGACGGCACGCACGGAGTGCCGGGCGCCCAGGGAAGGCCGGGCACGCAGGGAATACGGGACTCCGCGACGCATGGCGCCTCCCGACGATCCGGTCCAAGATCGGCCTTAGGCCCATCTGACATCCGCTGGGGCGACGGCGCACGTCGATGACCGCTGTCCGGGGTGGCGGGGCCGGAGGTGAGGGAGGTTTGGGGAAGCGCGAGCCGAGCGGTACGTCCCTCGCTCGGCAAGCGCTTTCTCGAACACTTTCCCGTATCAACAGGCTCTCCTTCAAGCCCTGTTACCGAAGATTTCCGGGCGTCGCGGACACTCCCCGTCCGCGACCGCGCCTACCGTGCGGCTCATGGAGATCCGTCCCTTCCGCATCGCCGTCCCCGAAGCCGACCTCGACGATCTGCGCCGCCGCCTGGAGCGCACCCGCTGGCCGGAGCGGCTCCCGGGCGCCGGCTGGTCCGACGGGGCATCGCTCGACCATGTCCGCGAGCTGGCCGCGTACTGGGCCACCGGGTTCGACTGGCGGGCCCGAGAGGCGCGGCTGAACGCGTTTCCGCAGTTCACGACCGAGATCGACGGGCAGCGGGTGCACTTCCTCCAGGTCCGTTCGCCCGAGCCGGATGCCCTGCCGCTGCTGATCACCCATGGCTGGCCCGGTTCGGTCGCGGAGTTCACCGAGGTCATCGGCCCGCTGACCGATCCGCGCGGACACGGTGGCGACCCGGCCGACGCCTTCCACGTCGTCATCCCGTCCCTTCCCGGCTTCGCCTTCTCCGCCCCGCCGCACGAGCCCGGCTGGGGCATCCGCCGCATCGCCACCGCGTGGACGGAGCTGATGCGGCGCCTCGGGTACGAGCGCTACGGCACACAGGGCGGCGACTTCGGCTCGCTGATCTCCCCCGAGGTGGCCCGGGTGGCGCCGTCGCGGGTCGTCGGCGTCCATGTCAACGCCCTGGTGACGGCGGGGCCGACCGACCCGGCCGGGCTGGGGGAGCTGACCCCGGCCGAACGCTCACGCCTGACCGGGCTCGACCGCTGGCGCCGCGAGCTGTCCGGCTACGCCGCCGTCCAGGGCACCCGCCCCCAGACCCTCTCCTACGGCCTCGCCGACTCGCCCGTCGGCCAACTGGCCTGGAACGTGGATTGGTTCGCCGCCCATGGCGACAAGCCCGAGGCCCTCGACCGCGACGCGGTCCTGACGAATGTCTCCCTGTACTGGTTCACCAACACGGCGGGCCCCGCCGCCCGCCTCTACAAGGAGGCGGCCTCGGCCTGGGGTGCGTCCCCCGAGCGCTCCGGGGTCCCCACCGGCGTCGCGGTCTTCCGGGGCGACACCGCGATCCGCCGCCTCGCCGGGCCATGGCATGCGATCACCCACTGGTCGGAGTTCGAGGCGGGCGGCCACTTCGCGGCGATGGAGGTCCCGGAGCTGCTGGTGGGTGACGTACGGACGTTCTTCCGCGGCCTGCGCTGACCGGCGCAGGCCGTGGCGAGACCGGCCGTGGAGAGACCGGCCTTGGGGAACGTCATTTCGTCAGGATCGCGCTCGCGACAACCTCGAAGAGGCGATCGGCGCGCGACGCGAGCGAGGGCTGGTCGCCGAGCCATGCGAGCGCCGCGATCAGCGCGAAGAGATCGGTGCCATCGATGTCTGTCCGCGCCATGCCCGCGGCCTGGGCGCGGGCGAGGAGCCGCGCGCCGGCTGCGCGCAGGGTGACGCACGAAGCGTGGAGTGCGGATTCGGTGTCCTCGATGGCGGCTGCCATCAGCACGGTCACGCCCCGATACTCAGTTGTCCACGCGACGCAGTCGCGCAGCCACGAAGCGAGAGCGTCTTCGGGCGAGCTCGACGTTTCGAGCTCGTGCGCCTTTGTCGTCAGCTCGTCGAAGCTCGTGTGAAGCAGGGCCTCCAGCAGCGCCTCGCGCGTCGGAAAGTGGCGGAGCAGCGTCGCGAGCCCCACCTCGGCCTTGCGTGCGATGTCGCGCAGCGACGCGTCGACGCCCTGCTCGGCGATGACGGTGCCCGCGACTGCGAGCAGGTGGTCACGGTTCTTCCTGGCGTCGGCCCGCATCTGTCCCCCTTGACTATCCGGACCAGTGGTCCATATATTCGGATCAGTGGTTCGGAAATATGGACCACTGATCCGATCAGCGTATCCCGCGCGGCGGGGCAGGAGAAAATGATGTTGACACGCACGATGAGGGCGATCCGGCTGCACGAGTTCGGCGGCCCCGAGGTGCTGCGTTATGAGGAGGCGCCGGTTCCAGAACCGGCGCCGGGTGAGGTGCTCATCCGCGTGCACGCGGTCGGCATCAACCCTCCCGACTGGTACGCACGCGAGGGAATGCCCGACGTACCTCCGGAGCTCAAGCCCCCGTTCCAGCTCCCCCTGATACCAGGGACCGACGTCTCGGGCGTCGTGGCAGCCGTCGCCGCCGACGTCAGCGGCTTCGCGGCCGGAGACGAGGTGATCGGCCTGCTGCGCTTCCCCATCGCTCTTCAGGGCGGCGCGTACGCCGAGTACGTCACCGCGCCGGCGTCCGACCTCGCCCGCAAGCCGGCCGCCATCGATCATGTGCACGCGGCCGGGCTGCCCATGTCGGGGTTGACGGCGTGGCAGTTCCTGATCGAGCTCGGGCATGACCATCCCTCGCCGTTCCAAGAGGCCCGGCACCGCCCGATGGCACTCGACAGCGAGACCACGGTGCTCATCAACGGCGCCGCCGGTGGCGTGGGGCACCTCGCTCTCCAGCTGGCCAAGTGGAAGGGGGCCCGCGTCATCGCCGTGGCCTCCGGGGCCCACGAGGCGTTCCTGCGCGAGCTCGGCGCCGACGAGTTCATCGACTACACCAAGGAGCGGCCCGAGGAGGTCGCCCGTGACGTCGATCTCGTCCTGGACACCGTCGGAGGCCCCGACAGCAGGCGCTTCCTGCGCACCCTCAAGCGCGGCGGATCCCTCTACCCGGTCTACTTCGGCGAGTTCGACGACGAGGAGAACGCGAGGCTGGGCGTCACGGTCACGGCCACCCAGGTCCGCTCGAGCGGTGCGCAACTCGCCGAACTGGGCCTCCTGCTCCACGCGGGCACGGTTCGCGTCGCGGTGGACAGCACGTTCCCGCTCGCGGACGCCCGAGCGGCGCACGAACGCGCCGCCCGAGGGCATATCCAAGGCAAGATCGTGCTCACGGTCGCCTAGGAACGAGTCGCCTAGGAACGAGCCGTACGGACGCGGACGCGTGGCGAAGGCGGGGGCATCGCTCCTCGGGAGGGGTCCCGGCGGTCCCGAGGAGGATGGGCGGCCCGTAGCCGAGGAGAACGTAAGGAAGTTCCGCCATGACCCCCGTGCAAGTCGACTGGCTGTCCATCGTGCTCGGCCCCCTCGCCCTCATCGCGCTGGCGTTCGCCTTCTCCGCGCAGCGCTCGGCGGTCAAGCGGGGCGAATCCATGCCTGGCTGGGGCAAGGCCGCGCAGGGCGTGGGCATCGCCTTTGTGCTGTTCGTGGCGCTGTCCAACATGATGTGGGGTACCTGAGGCCGTGGCGGCCGGCCTTCAGACCCGCTGGACGGCCACCCGCTTGCCCCGGCCGCCGAGCCGGTCGAGCAAATGCCGAATGTCGTCGGGGCCGGAGGTGGCGATCGTCGCCTCCCGCCGCGCGGCGAGCACCGCGACTGCTCCGTCCACCGGGTCGGACGTCCCCGCTCGGGCCGGCAATGTCGTACGGCGACCGCTACTGGGCCTGGGCCACGGCCGCTCCCACGGCCGTCTACGGCCCCGTCCCGGAGCCCTGACGGCCGCGAGCCCGGCTGCCGGGTCACCAGGGGCGCGGGACCACCTCGGCGCCCACCGGCTGGAGGGCGAGGGCCGGGCGGGGGTGGACGCGGTCCGGGGTGGTCAGCTCCAGCCGGAAGCGGCGCCAGATGTCGGCCACCAGGTGGACCGTCTCGGTGGTGGCCACGGCGGCTCCCACGCAGACGCGGGGGCCGAGTCCGAAGGGGAAGTACGAGCCGCGCGGTACCGAGGAGGGGCCGCCGCCCAGCCAGCGCTCGGGGCGGAACGCCTCGGCCTCCTCCCAGAAGCGCGGATCGCGGTGGGCCACCCACTGGCTGACGGTGACGGTGGTCCCGGCGGGGATGAGATAGCCGCCGAAGTCGAGGTCTTCCCGCGCGTCCCGGCTGGTCAGCCAGACCGGGGGGTAGAGGCGCAGCGCCTCGCGGACGACGGCGTGGGTGTAGGGCAGGGCCTCCATCCGGGCGAGCCCGGCGGGGGTGGTGGCGAAGGCGGCGTCGGCCTCGGCCCGCACCCGCTCGGCGATCCGGGGGTGCCGGGCCAGCAGGACGCTCGTCCAGACCACCGCGTCATTGGTGGTCTCGAAACCCGCCATGATCAAGGTGGCCAGCTCGTCCCGGAGTTCCTCCGGTGAGGGGGCGGGAGTGCCGTGGACGAGGGCGTGCAGCACGGGGGCGCGCTCCGGGTCGTTCGCGGCGGGGGAGGCGGCCAGGGCGCGCAGGGTGCGGTCGATGCGGGTCATCGAGCGGCGGATGCGCAGCTTGCGCGGGGTCGGCACCCACTCGGGCAGCAGGACCGGCGAGGTCGACAGGTCCATGATGGGCGCCACCAGCCGGGCCACTTCGGCGGTGTCCCGGTCGCTGAACTCGTCCCCGAACATCAGCTGGGTGACCAGCCGCAGGGTCACCACGGCGATGTCGTCCTGGAGCGTACGGGCCTGGCCGGGCCGCCAGGTGCCCAGCAGCTTCCCGCCCTGGGCGTCCACGATTTCGGCCGCCCTGGTGGACAGCGACCGCCCGAACGCCGGTTGCAGCCGGTGACGTTTGGCCTTCCACCGGTCGCCGTCGCTGTTCATGGTGGAGTGCGGGAAGCCCTGCCGCCGCGAGCCGCGCCGGGTGTCCGCGCTGGCCTTGGAGAACAGGGAGTCCCGGTCGACCAGCATCTTCTCCACGTCGCCGGGATCGGTCAGCAGCACGTTGTTCTCGCCGAGCCGGACCACGTCGCCGTAGCGGCGCGAACAGTCGGTCAGAAAGCCCAGCGGATCGGAGGAGAAGGCGTGCAGATTGCCGAGGTACTTGTCCCCGGAGGGGCCCGGCAGGTCGGTGCGGTAAGGAGCGGCGGTCATGGACGTCCCCCTCGGATCGTGGCCGACGGCGGTGGCCGCGGCATCGCCGCCGCGGCCACCGCCCGCTCACCCGCGCCGGTTTAGTAGTACGAGTACGGCAGCGTGAGACGGTCCTTACGAGTAAGCCGGGCGAAGAGCGCTCCGGTGAGGATCAGCTTGCGCATGGCGAACACCTCCCTCTCGTTGGGGGCCGGACGCAGTGGAGTCACTGTTCCGACATGCGCTAGACAGTAAATATCCGCTACAGAACTATCAAGAGTTGACATTTTCCATCAGGAGGTAGTGGATCGTTTAATTCCTTTTACCTGGGGGGTTATCCGCGTTCACCAGTTATCGAAAGCCGCGTCATTGGGCGGGTTCGCTTATGATCGCGACGTGTCGGAGAACGACCTTCAGCGCATCATCGACTTCCGGATCTCCTTCGCCCGTCGACAGGCCGGTGAAGTGCGGGAGGTGCCGGGCGGTTTCCTGGTGCTGCACCGGGAGTACGCACGCTCCCATGAGCACAATCAGCTGCATATCACCGGGCCCGCCGACCCCGAGGGGCTGCCCGCGCTCGCCGATGAGGCCATGGCCTTCCTGCCGCACCGCCGGATCACGGTCCATGACGAGGCCCTGGGTCTGCTCTGTGTGCCCGCGCTCGAACGGGCCGGGTACACCCATGTCACCGAGGTGCTGATGGTCCACACCGGGCCGGTGCCGGAGGCCGGGGCGGCCGATGTGGTGGAGCGGGAGCTGGGGCCGTATCCGCACGGGCTGCTGCGGCGGGCGGTGACGGCACAGCAGTGGCGGTGGATGCCGGACGCGGACGAGAAGACCGTGCACGACCTCGTGGAGCGGCGCACCGCCCGGCGGGCCGGGGCCGAGGAGGTGCTCTTCCTCGCCGCCCACGACGACAGCGGCGAGATCGCCTCCTGGGCCGATCTGTATCTGGAGCCCGCCGCCGGAGTCGCCCAGATCGAGGAGGTGGCGACCGCCGAGCCGTATCTGCGCCGCGGCTACGCCGGCGCCGTCCTGGCCGACGCGCTGCGCCGCGCGGCCGCCGCGGGGTGCGCGCTGCGGTTCCTCGTCGCCGACCAGGACGACTGGCCGCTGCGCTGGTACGGCCGCCGCGGGTTCACCGCCGTCGGGCGGGTGCATTCCTTCTCGCGGTTCTGAGGCCTGGTTTCAGCTTGTCACGGCTCCTTGCGCGGCAGGGCCTCCGACTCCGCCGCGATCAGCGCCGGGTCCAGCACCACGTCCTCCTCGCGGGCCTCCAGCGTCGGGTCCTCGGGGAAGTGACAGGCGGACAGGTGGCCCTCGCGGTTGCCGTCCAGGCGGATGAGCGGAGGCTCCTCCCGCGCGCATTTGTCCTGGGCCTTCCAGCAGCGGGTGCGGAAGCGGCAGCCGGAGGGCGGGTTGATGGGGGAAGGGACGTCCCCGGCGAGCCGGATGCGCTCCCTGCGGGTGTTCGCCACGGCGTCCGGGCCGTCCGAGGCCTCCTCGGCCATCACCACCGCCGCGTCCGGCACCGCGGACAGCAGGGCGTGGGTGTACGGGTGGCGGGGGCGGCGGTAGATGGACTCGCGGTCGCCCACCTCGACCACCTTGCCCAGGTACATCACGGCGACGCGCTGCGAGAAGTGGCGTACGACGGCGAGGTCATGGGCGATGAACAGGAAGGCGATGCCCAGCTCCCGCTGGAGCTTCTGGAGCAGATTGACGACCTGCGCCTGGATGGAGACGTCCAGTGCCGAGACCGGTTCGTCGGCCACGATCAGCTTGGGCTCCAGGGCGAGCGCGCGGGCCACCCCGATGCGCTGGCGCTGGCCGCCGGAGAACTCGTGCGGGAAGCGGTTGTAGTGCTCGGGGTTGAGGCCCACGATCTCCAGCAGTTCGCGCACCCGGGTCTCCCGGCCGCCCGGCGGATCGATGCCGTTGATCTCCATGGGGCCGGAGATGATGGTGCCGACGGTCTGCCGGGGGTTCAGCGAGGAGTACGGATCCTGGAAGATCATCTGGATCTCGGAGCGGATCGGGGCGAGCTCCTTGCGGCCCGCGTGGGTGATGTCCCGGCCCCGGTAGGTGATCGTGCCGCTGGTGGGTTCCAGCAGCCGGGTCAGCAGCCGGCCCGTGGTGGACTTGCCGCAGCCGGACTCGCCGACCAACCCGAAGCTCTCCCCGGCGTGCACGGTCAGATCGACCCCGTCCACCGCCTGTACGGCCCCGACCTTCCGCCGATACGGAAAGCCGCCCATGATCGGGAAGTGTTTGGTCAGCTTCTCGGTGACCAGGAGGGGTTCGGGCGTGCCCGACTCGATGCTCATGCGTCAGCGCTCCTAAGCCCTGGTCCCTAGCCCAGCCGGGGCTTGATCTGCTCGGTGAAGAGGGTCTGTTTCCGCTCGGCGCTCAGATGGCAGGCCGCGCCGCGGCCGTCCGGCAGCGACGGCCGCTCGGTGGCGCAGCGGTCGCCCTCCACCTGGTCGGTGTAGCTGCACCGCGGGTGGAAGGGGCAGCCCGGCGGGGGGCTGAGCAGGCTCGGCGGGGAGCCGGGTATGGGGCTCAGCGGCTCGTCCACGGCGGAGGTCAGCCGCGGCATGGAGCCCAGCAGTCCCCAGGTGTACGGGTGCTGGGGCGCCCGCAGCACCTCGCGGACCGTACCGCGCTCCACGGCCCGGCCCGCGTACATCACCAGCAGGTCGTCGGCGGTGTTGGCCACCACGCCCAGGTCATGGGTGATGAGGATGATCGCGGAGCCGAACTCCTGCTGGAGGTCCTTCAGCAGATCCAGGATCTGGGCCTGCACGGTGACGTCGAGCGCGGTGGTCGGCTCGTCGGCGATCAGCAGATCGGGGTCGCAGACCAGCGACATCGCGATCATCGCGCGCTGCCGCATCCCGCCGGAGAACTGGTGCGGATAGTCGTCCACCCGCAGCCGCGGGTTGGGGATGCCGACCTTCTGAAGCATCTGGATCGCCCGGGAGCGGGCCTCGCTCTTGGAGGCGCCGGTGTGCTTGCGGTACGGCTCGGCTATCTGGCGGCCCACCGTGTAGTACGGCGACAGGGCGGTCAGCGGGTCCTGGAAGATCATCGCCATGGTGTTGCCGCGCAGCCGCTCCAGGGTGCGCTCGGGCGCGCCGGTCAGCTCCTGCCCGTCCAGCAGGATCTCGCCGCTGACGGTGGTGGTGCGCGGGTCGTGCAGGCCCAGCACGGTGAGGTTGGTGACGGACTTCCCGGAGCCGGACTCGCCCACGATGCCGAGCGTCCGGCCGCGTTCGAGGTCGAAGGAGAGGCCGTCGACGGCCTTGACGATCCCGTCCTCGGTGGAGAACCGGACGTACAGATCGCGTACGGACAGGAAGGCGCCGTCGCCGGGGGCCGGTGGCGGCGTCGCGCCGTCGTCGGGCTTGGTGAGTGTGGTCATCTCGGCAGCTCCGGGTCTGTCAGGCGAGGCGCACGCGCGGGTCGATGAAGGCGTAGGCGGCGTCGACCAGGATGTTGAACACCACGATGGCCGCGGAGCTGACCAGCATCACGCCCATCAGCATCGGCAGATCGGTGAGCTGGACGGATTCCACCGCCAGCCGTCCGATGCCGTGCAGGGTGAAGGTGTACTCGGTGACCATGGCCCCGCCGAGGAGCGATCCGAGGTCGATGCCGAAGATGGTGACGATGGGGGCGATGGCGCCGCGCCAGGCGTAGCGGAAGAAGACCGTACGGCTGGAGAGCCCCTTGGCCCTCGCCGTGCGGACATGGTCCTCCTGCAACTGCTCGACCATCTGGGAGCGGGTCATCCGGCTGTAGTTGGCCATGAAGATCAGCGAGAGCACCACCCAGGGCAGCAGCATCCCGCTGAACCACTTCGCCGGATTGTCGGTGAAGGGGTAGTAGGCGGGCTGGTCCATGATCCCCAGCCCGCTGACGAACCAGGCCAGGGCGAGTACCCCGACGAAGTAGATCTGCATCGAGGCGCCGAGCAGCGACAGCGAGCTGAAGAACTTGTCGATCCAGGTGCCGCGCCGCCAGGCCGCGATCATGCCGATGCCGATCCCGCAGACCAGGAAGACGGCGGCGCCGCCGAGGGCGAGCGAGAGGGTGGTCGGGAAGCGGTCGACGATGGTGCCCCAGACCGGCTCCTGGCTGACGAAGGAGTAGCCGAAGCAGGGTGCGTCGCAGTGCCCCACGGCGAAGTCCCGACCGGCGAAGATCCCCACCATGAACTTCCAGTACTGGACCGGCACCGGCTGGTCCAGGCCCAGATTCTTGTTGATCATGGCGAGCGAGGTGGGATCGCAGTTCTTGCCGCAGGCGAGCCGGGCCGGTTCGGCGGGCAGGGCGAAGAACAGGAAGAACGTGATCGCGCTGATCAGGATCAGGATCACGATCGCGCCGAGGGACCGGCGGGCGAGGAATCTCAACATGACGTCGGTGATCTTCCGCTAGGGTTCCCGGCCGCGTCCGCCGGAGCGGACGCGGCCGGGCGCTGCGCTGCCTGGGTGCGGCCGGGGCTACTTGATGAAGACGGCCGTCGGGTCCACGGCGCCGTAGACCGAGTTGAACTTCACTCCGCCCAGCCCTGAGCCCCAGAGGGTGAACAGCCGGTTGTAGAAGGTCGGGACGGCGGGGATCTCATCGGTGAGGATCTTCTCGCTGAGCTTGATCCACTCCGAGGTGGCCCGGCTCAGATCGCTGACCTTGGTCACCTTGCCGATCTCGTCGTTGACCGACGGGACGTTGAGGTGCGAGTAGTTCGCGGAGTCGTCGTAGACGTTGTCGCCGCCGTACACCGGCGGAACCACGGTCGAGGCGGACGGCCAGTCGGCTCCCCACGAGGACCGGTACAGATCGAACTTGTTCTTGACCTTTCCGATCTGCGTGTAATAGGTCGACTGGTCGATCTCCTTCTTCTGCACCTTGAAGCCGGCCCGCTCCAGGGCCCGCTCGACGACCACCGAGGCGTCCTGGTGGGTGTCGCCGTTGCCGTAGGCGTAGACGAGCTCGTAGTTCTCCTTGCCCGCCTCCTTCAGCAGTTCCCTGGCCTTCTTGGCGTTGCCGCCGGGGTACTTCTTCTTCTGGAACGGGTCGAACTCGGGGTCGTAGCCCTTGAGCGTGGGGCCGACCAGCCCGCCGCCGATCTCACCGGCCTTCGGACCGCCGAACTGCTGGAGGTACTGACCGCTGGGGAAGGCCCAGGCGATCGCCTCGCGCACCTTCTTGTCCTTGACCCGATCAACGTTGATCGAAACGACATCCACATAGGGCTGCGTTTCGGTCAGCGACCGGGACATCGCCTCCTTGTCCTTGAGGACCGTGGAGATCTGCGACGGGTCGACCGCGTTGGTCCACGTCATCCCGTTCCGGTCGGCGCCCTTGTTCGCCTGGAGCCGGCGGGTGGAGTCCACCCACTGGTGGCCGAAGGAGACGTCGAACTTCTCGACGTACTGATGGCGTATCGAGTCGGTCTTGGGGTCCCACTGGTCGTTCTTGACGAACTGGACGCTCTTGCCCGGCTTGAAGTTCTGGATCTTGTACGGACCGGAGGCCAGCGGGGCCTTGTCGTACTTCTCCTTGGTGTCCTTGCCCGGCGGCACCGCCCCGATGTTGGGCATGGCGACCGCGAACGGCACCTCGGCGCGCGGCTGGTCGAAGTGGAAGACGATGGTCTTGTCGTCCGGGGTGTCCAGCACCGACTTGGGCAGGTGCTTGCCCTTGTAGGGGCCGTCCGGAAGCGCCTTGCGGTACTTCTGGCCCTCCCCGGAGAGCCACTGCTGCAGATAGGTCGGGCCGGCGGCCTCGAACGGCGCGTAGAGCCGCTCGATGGCGTGCCGGACGTCCTTGGAGGTGATGGGCGAGCCGTCCTCGTACTTCAGCCCGTCCTTGAGGGTGTACGTCCAGGTGCGGCCGCCGTCGGAGGACTTGCCGGTGTCGGTGGCGAGGTCGCCGACCAGCTTGGCCTTGCCCGTCTTGTCGTCGAACTGGTAGTTCGTCAGCGTCCGGTTGAAGAGGGTCTGCATGATCAGCTCATCGCTGACATAGATCTGCCCCGGGTCCAGATGCTCGAAGGCGTCCCGCTGCAGCACCGTGACGGTGCCGCCCTTCTTGGCGCCCGGCAGGTCCTTGGCCGGTCCGGTGGAGTCGGCGGCGGTGCCGAGGGTGATGTCCTGGGACTCCATCTTGGGCTCGTTCGAATCCTTGGGGTTCGAGCCACCGCCACCGCTGCTGCACCCCGCGAGCGCCAGGGCCCCCACGGCCAGGGCGACGGCGTAGGTACGGGCTCTGCGACTGTTCTTGGGCGTCATCGTGGTCACTGCACCTGCCTCATCGGACGGAAGACTTGCCGTTCACTGCCTTGGGCCCGCCGGCCCCCGGTCACCGCGTGGTCTTGGGGTCCATCGCGTCCCGGACCGAGTCCCCGAGCAGGTTGAAGGCGACCACGAAGACCACCATGGCGATGCCGGGGAAGAACATGTAGGTGATGTCGCCCTCGTAGAAGTTCGCGCCCTTGGCGAACATCCGGCCCCAGTCGGGGGTCGGCTCCACCACGCCGACGCCGAGGAAGGACAGCGCCGCCTCCGTCGTCACGAAGTTCGGCAGCATCAGCGTGGACTGCACCAGGATGGGCGTGACGAGGTTGGGCAGCAGCTCCTTGCGGACGATCCGCCACGGCGAGGCGCCGGTCACCCTGGCCGCCTCGACGAATTCACGCTCCCTCAGGGAGAGCACCTGGCCGCGCAGCAGCCGGGCCAGCTGCATCCAGCCCAGCAGCCACAACACCATCACCAGGGCCGTCACCCGGAAATAGGTGGGCGTCTCCTTCTGCGGGCTGACGAACAGCGCGGTGACCACCGGCATGAAGGCGACGAAGAACAGCTGCTGCGGAAAGGACAGCAGCAGATCGATGAGGCGGCCGAGGAAGTAGTCGGTGCGGCCGCCCGTATAGCCCGCCACCACGCCGATCACGATGCCGGTGAGCGTGGACAGCACGGTCGCGGCCAGCCCGATCAGCAGGGAGGTGCGGATGCCGTAGACGAGCTGGGTCAGCACATCGCGGCCCAGCTTGGGCTCGATGCCGAACCAGAACTCGCCGTCGACGCCGCCGTTGGGCTTCATCGGATAGCCGGTGAGGGGGTCCAGCAGCTCGGGCCGGTCCAGTCCGTACGTGGTGTACGGATCCTTGCCGTACAGCCAGGCGATCACCGGCGCCAGTACGGCGACGGCGAAGAAGAAGACCACCACGCACGCGGAGATCACACCGGTGCGGTCGCGTCTGAAGCGCCGCCACATCAGCTGGCGGGGCGCCAGACCGGCCGGCGCCTCGCCCTCCGTGCCGCCCGGTGCGGTCTTCTCGACCACGCCGGTCTGGGATGGACTCGTCATCGCGTAGCGTCCCCCCGCACTGGTGTCACACCGTCAACTCACGTTGTCTATGCGCGTCATGTCGCCGCCCGCTCGCCAGGGTGGTGCATGCGTGTCGGGTTGAGCGGACTTTCGCAATCGGGGAACGGCACAGTCAAGGGTCCGGGAAGGGTGGATGTGCCGCTCATTCGAAGCTTGAGCGAAGATTTGGCAGATCGAGGTCCAGGCGTGCTTGACAGAGATCCCCCATGGGGGACAAAGCATGGACTATGGGCAGGAAACGCGTTAACACACAGGCAACTCATCTGTCGCAACACCGATATACGGACGCGCCAGGCTGAACTGCGTACGGCCGTGCGGGTGCCGTGGACCGGCCGGGGCGCGACATGCCGCCCCGGCCGGTCGCACCACTCCGGGGGCTCGGCCGACCGTGTCCCCCAGCGGTCTCCGGATGGTCACGATCCGCATTTTTCTTCTACGATCGGTATTTTTCTTCGGCTCGCGACGGTTGCCCGGGGTGCGAGGCGGGGGAGACCTACGGCTATGGGGCAGGGACGGATACTCAACAGCGGAGCGCGCGTCTTCGGGGCGCTCGTCTGCGCGGTTCTCGGGCTGATCTCGCTGGGATGGATCATCCACGACCTGGACAAGGCCGATGAGGCGAACCATCTGTGGTGGACCTGGGCGGGGCTGCCGTTCCGGGCCACCGGAGGGATCTTCGGCTCGTCCCTGCTCGACCTCGCGCTGCTGCTGGTCTACGCGGTCGTCGGGATCACCGCCCTGCGCTCACCGGCCGCCGCGGGCGCGCTCGGCACGGTCGCGGTGGTGACCGTCGCGGTGCGCCTGCCCAGCCTGTGGAACCTGAACTCCGACTGGCTCCAGGGCATCCCCGGCGATCTGAAGACCCGGGCGAATGCCAGCGCCTGGGCGCAGGTGGTGCTCGCGGGGCTGCTGTTGGCCGTCGTGGCCGCCGCACGCCGCCCCGCCGACCTGGCCGCCCCGGCCGGGCAGCCGGTCTCGCCCGCCGACCGGCCGCCGGGCCGCCCCTCGCCCGGGGCGGCGGTCGTCGGCGCGCTGTTCCTGGGCGCCATCGGGGTCGTCATCGCCGCCTGGCAGATCTACTGGGCCCAGGAGCGCGGCTGGGAGATCTACAAGTACCTGCTCACCGGCAAGCACACGTTGCCCACCCTGCTGTCGGCGCCCGGTGCCTGGGTCGCGTGGGCGGCGGTGGCGCTGTCCCTGGCCGGGGCGGCCGCCGCGCTCGCGCGCGCCCCGCTGGCGCGCCCGCTGGGGATGGTGGCGGCGGCCCTGGTCACGGTCACGGGGATCAGCGAGGCATCGCTCTACATCAAGCTGGACTACGTGGACCACCTCAGCGATCTGCCGACAGTGGGCGTGCTCAGCGTGCTCACCGGTTTCTTCGAGGCGATCGCGGGGCTGATCGCCCTGATCGTGCTGGCGCGGCGGGGCATGGAGGAGGGCGCCGCGGGCGCCGGGGACCTCGGAGGCGGCCCGGCGTACGGCGGCGGCTACGGCGGCTACGGCGGGGGTTACGACGGCCAGGGGCCCGGGAGCCATGGGGACGGCTCCGGGGCCGGGGGCTACGGCAGCGGCTATGGCGGTGGGGGCTACGGCGGCGGTTACGCCCCGCCGCCGCCCGCCACTCCGCCGCTGGTGCCCCCGCCGCCCGGCACCCCGCCCGCCACGCCCCCGCCGCCGTCCGCGCCTCCGGCGCCGCCGCCGGGCTGGTGACGGCGGTTCGGTGGCGCCCCGAAGGGGCGCGGGGAACTGCGCGACCAGCCACGACGGCGCCGCGGACGGTCGACGGCAGGTCAGGGCACTTCCAGCGGAGCGCTACCGCAGCCCGAGGGACCGCTTGAGGAAGTCCACCTGGAGCAGGAGCAGATTCTCCGCGACCTGCTCCTGCGGGGTCATATGGGTCACCCCGGACAGCGGCAGCACCTCATGCGGACGGCCCGCGGCCAGCAGCGCCGAGGAGAGCCGCAGGGTGTGCGCGGCCACCACGTTGTCGTCCGCCAGACCGTGGATGATCATCATCGGGCGTGCGGTGTCGGCCGCGCCGGACAGGCCCTCGTCGGTCATCAGCGCGTTGGCGGCGTAGACCTCGGGCTGTTCGTCCGGCAGGCCCAGATACCGCTCGGTGTAGTGGGTGTCGTACAGCCGCCAGTCCGTCACCGGGGCGCCCACCACGCCCGCGTGGAAGACATCGGGGCGGCGCAGCACCGCCAGCGCGGCCAGATAGCCGCCGTAGGACCAGCCGCGGATGGCCACCCGGCCGAGGTCCAGCGGATAGCGCCCGGCGAGCGCCGTCACCGCCTCGACCTGGTCCTCCAGCGTGACCGCGGCCAGGTCGTCGCGCACCGCCTTCTCCCAGGCGGGGGAGCGGCCGGGGGTGCCGCGGCCGTCCGCGACGACCACCGCGAAGCCCTGGTCGGCGAACCACTGCGAGGTGAGATGGGCGTTGTGCGAGGCGACCACCCGCTGGCCGTGCGGGCCGCCGTAGGGGTCCATCAGGACCGGCAGCGGTCCGTCGCCCTCCTGATAGCCGCTGGGCAGCAGCACGGCGCACGGGATGTCCCGCTTGCCCGCGAAGACGAGCTCGGGGCGGGCGGTGATGACCGGCCGCTCCGCGTACGCGTCGAGCTCGGCCAGGCGCTCGGCCGCGCCGTGGTCGGCGGGCCGGAGGAGCTCCACGCTCACCCCGGGCCGCTCAAGACCCGTGTACGACAGCGCGATCACCTCACCGCCGCGCACGGCGGAGTGGACCGCGGGGAAGGGCCGCTTGCCGACCGGCTCCCAGCCGCCCTGGTCGCCGCTGCCCCGGAACCAGGCGCGGTGGACGGCGATCTCGCCGGGCCGCTCGGGCAGCGGCGCACCGGCCCCGGTGGAGGCGGAGAACAGCACGTCGTCCGTGCCGATGTCGAGGACGGCGCGAACCTGGAGGGCGCTGGAGGTCAGTTTGCGGTCGCCGACCATCAGGACCCGGGCGCCCCCTTCGTCCGCGATCCGGACGAGTCGTCCATCTTCGGTCCAGGCCGGTACCCCGGGGAAAAGATCCAGCCAAACCGCGTCCTCGTCCACATGGACCGTGCTGGTCCGGCCGGTGTCGGTGTCCACGGCCAGGTAGAGCTGGCTGCGCTGGTCCCTGGCCTGGACCAGAAGCAGCGGCGGACCGTAGGCCGACCAATGCACCCGCGCGAGGTACGGATAGCGCTCCCGGTCCCACTCGATCTCCGTACGGGAGCCGTCCAGACCGAGCAGAACCAGCCGCACCTCCGCGTTGGCGGTGCCCGCGGCGGGATAGGCCACCTCCGTGGGCTCCTGGCCGGGGTGGGCGGGGTCGGCGATCCACCAGCGCCGTACAGGGGACTCGTCGGCCCGGGCGGCCAGCAGGGCGTCGCTCCGCGGCGACCACCAGAAGCCCCGGGAGCGGTCCATCTCCTCGGCCGCGATGAACTCCGCGAGGCCGTAGGTGACGGAGTCCCCCTCCGGCTCCGCGAGCGCCCGGTCCCCCGCGCCGTCCGCGCCGGTGACCCGCAGCGCCCCGCCCGCCGCGTAGGCGATGTGGCGGCCGTCGGGCGAGGGGCGCGGGTCCACGACCGGGCCGGGGACGCGCAGCTCGCGGGTGGTGCCCGTGGGCAGGTCCGTGGTGAACAGCCGTCCGGAGAGGGCGAAGGCGGCCCGCTCGACCGCGGTGTCCACCGCGTAGCCGACCACCCCGGCCGACCCCTCGCGGCTGCGCTCGCGCCGCGCCCGCTCCTCGGCGGACAGCTCCTCGTCGGCGCCGCCGAGCAGCTCGGCCGGGTCGGCGGCGGGGTACTCGCGCCGCCCGGCGAGGTCGTACACCCACAGCAGGCCGGTGCGGTCGGTGCCCGAGCGGGAGCGCAGGAAGGCGACGCGTGAATCGTCGGGGGCCACGGCGAGGGCCCGCGGTGTCCCGAGGGTGAAACGTTGGGTGCGCGCGTGCTGCCGTGGGAACGAGAGCTGTCCGGTCATAGGGGGAGCGTACGGCTGTCGGATCATCGCGAGGGAGGGTACGGATCGGTAGGCCGGGTGGGCGTTGCCCCCGGCACGGTCCGGCCGGGACCGCGCGGGTGCCAAGCGGCCCCGGACGACGGCGAGATGGCGCATAACCAACGAGAAGTCGCCCCCTGAGCCGGGAAGTTCGTGCGATCAGGCATGCGCCCCTGTCATGCTCCCGTGCACCGAGTCGTGTGCGCAGCGCCATAGTTATGATCGATTGCGCATAGTGGGTAGCCCCCCTGTGGCATCAATATGTTGTCCGTCCGAGTGCGTGTACCTGGAGGTGAGCCGCTGTGGCGCTCTCGATCTCGATGTCAGTGCTGCTGCTGATCATCGTCTTCATGCTCGTGAACAAGGCAGGACTGAAGGCGGTTCATGCGATCGTCTGCGTCCTCCTCGGCTTCTACCTGGCCAGTTCCTCGGTCGCTCCGACGATCGACGACCTCACCACCAATGTGGCGGACATGATCGGCGGCGTGAAGATCTGACCACCGAGCGGGGCCGGGGCGTGCGACCCATGGGCACGTGTGTGCGAATCGTAGGCTGTGCCCATGACCGTTCTTCCCGCCCGTCGTCTGCTGCTGGTGCACGCACATCCGGACGACGAGTCGATCAATAACGGCGCGACCATGGCGAAATATGCCGCCGAGGGCGCACACGTCACCCTGGTGACCTGCACCCTCGGTGAGGAGGGCGAGGTCATTCCGCCTGCCCTCGCGCATCTCGCCGCCGACCGCGACGACGCGCTCGGCCCGCACCGGATCGGCGAACTCGCCGCCGCCATGGCCGCCTTGGGGGTCGAGGACCATCGCTTCCTGGGCGGGCCCGGCCGCTATCGCGACTCCGGGATGATGGGCGCCCCGCAGAACGACCGGCCGGACTGCTTCTGGCAGGCCGACCTGGACGAGGCCGCCGGACATCTGGTGGCCGTGGTCCGCGAGATCCGGCCACAGGTCCTTGTGGCGTACGACACCAATGGGGGCTACGGTCACCCCGATCACATCCAGGCGCACCGCGTGGCGATGCGCGCCGTGGAGCTGGCCGCCGATCCCGGCTTCCGCCCCGATCTCGGCGAGCCGCACGACATCGCGAAGGTCTACTGGAACTGCGTGCCGCGCTCGGCCGTCGAGGAGGGCTTCGCCCGGCTGCGGGCCGAGGGCCGTGACTCCCTCTTCCCCGGCGTCGCCACGGTGGACGACGTCCCCGGGGTCGTGGACGACGCGGACGTCACCGCGTTCGTCGACGGTGTCCCCCACGCCGGGGCGAAGGCCGCGGCGATGCGCGCCCACGCCAGCCAGATCGCGGTGGACGGGCCCTTCTTCGCGCTCTCCAACGAACTGGTCCAGCCGATGTTCCTCCACGAGCACTACCGGCTCGTCAAGGGCGAGGCCGGGGCGGAGCGCGAGGACGACCTGTTCGCGGGGGTGACGGCATGACGGCCCCGCGCCTGGGCGGATACGCCCTGCTCGCCGTGGCCGGGGTTCTGGTGGGCGCCGCGGGCGCGCTGGTCCAAGCGGCGTGGTTCCCCGGCGGGTTGCTGCTCGCGCTGCTCGCGGTCGCTGGCCTGTGCTACGGCGGGGTCAAGGCCATGGGCGCCCGGATGGGCGGCGGAGTGCCCGCGGGCGCCTGGACGGTGGCCGTGTTGCTGCTCACTTCCTCCCGTCCGGAAGGGGATTTTCTTTTCGGCGCCGGGCTGGGGTCGTACGCTTTCCTCCTCGGCGGGATGTTCATCGGTGTGATGTGTGCCACGCTGCCTTTGGTGCCGCAACCTCCTGGCCCGCCGGTCCGACTTGGTAAGTGACGTGACGTTTTTGGCACGACGTCCCCGGCACTCGGAGGCCCTTCGGACACACGGCGAAGGGTGCGCCTCGGGCGTACCGGATGCGGTGATCCGGCGGCCGTCAAGTGCGCGTCCGCACCGCCCAGTATGGTGGTGCCGCCGCCGAGCCGCCCGCGCGAGGTCTGACGGGCGGCGGAGCTAACTGGGAGAACCTGCTTTGAGCCGTGAATCTGACAGTTCGTCCTCCGGGCCCCGGGAGGGTAGCGGCGGTGCCGCCTACCCGTCGGGCACCCCGCCGTACGGATCCCGCCAGTACCCCTCGCCGAACCCCACGCAGGAGGCCCCGCAGGGCGCCGCCGAGGATGGGCAGGCGCGTGCCGCGGCCAAGCCGGAGGAGCCGAAGACCGAGACCACGCTGACGACCCGGATCAAGATCAACATTCCGGGGTCGCGGCCCATCCCGCCGGTGGTCATGCGCACGCCCGTCGCGGAGGACGGCGTGCCCGCGCCGCGCTCCGGCGGGGACGACGACGCCCCCGAGCGCACCAGCGCCCTGCCCCGGGCCGACTTCTCGCCGACCCCCGAGCGCGGTGTGCCGGCCGAGTCCGGCGGGGCCAACGAGCCCTCCGAGGGCCGGGAGAGGAAGAGCGGCAAGGGCGACGGCGAGCGGACCAGCGACTGGTTCGCGCCCCGTAAGCCCAGAAGCGGCTCGTCGGCCACCGGCAGCACCCCCAAGCCACCGGTGCCCCCGGCCCCTGACACCACGCAGGGGTTCCCGGCGCCGGACACCACCCAGGGGTTCCCCGCACCCGACACCACGCCGGGTTTCCCTTCCCCGGAGACCACGCAGGGATTCCCCTCGCCGGAGACCACTCAGGGATTCCCGGCGCCCGACACCACGCAGGGGTTCCCGGTGCCGCAGCAGGGCGGCGGCCCCGTCGCCGATCTGCCGTACTTCACCGACGCCCAGGCCCCGTCCGGCCACCCCGAGCCGACCGGACCCACCACCGGCCCGGCCACCGGCGACATGTACGTGCCGCCGTCCGGCCCCGGGGCGGGCCCGCGCGACAGCGACCTGCTGGCCCCGCCCGGACCGGGCCACGCGGGCGGCCCGTACGGCGGTGACCCGCAGACGCCTCCGGGCGGAGTGGGCCCGCTGGCCGGTGGAGGCCCGGCCGGTCAGCCGCCGACCCCGCCGGGTGGCTCGCCGCTGTCCGGCAGCCTCGGCGCCACCACCGGCGTGGGCCCGCTGACCGGGCCCGGGGCGGGGTCCGCGGACGGCCTTGGGGCCGATCCGTCCCCCTCGCTGTTCCGCGACCCCGAGCCCACGCCGACCGGCGGCGTGCCGCCGGAGCAGGTCTCCAGCGACACGCTGGTCAGCGGGGTGCCCGTGGTGCCCTCGGCCGAGGGCCGGGCCAAGCCGCCGTCCCCGCCCGTTCCGGGCGGTCCGGGGGCCTCGGCGCCCGGCGGCGACAGCGCCCCGGCGCCGTCCGCCCCGAAGGCCGGCAAGCCCAAGAAGAAGGGCCGGTCCAAGGTCGTCATGGCCGGGGGCCTGCTGTTCGTGATCGCGGGCGGGGCCTACGCGGCCGGTCTGGTGATGAACCACGCCGACGTGCCGAACGGCACCACCGTCCTCGGCGTCGACATCGGCGGCACCTCCAAGGAGGTCGCCGTCGACAAGCTGGACTCCACGCTGGGCAAGCGCACCACCGCCCCGCTGACGGTGTCGGTCGACGGCCAGGAGAAGGAGATCAAGCCCTCCGTCGCGGGCCTGGCGCTGGACACCGAGGCCACGGTCCGGGACGTCGCGGGCCGGGACTATAACCCGGTCACCGTGATCGGCTCGCTCTTCGGCGGCACCCATGAGGCCGAACCGGCGGTCACCGTCGACGAGGAGAAGCTGCGGGACGCCCTGGTGCGGCTCGCGGGCCACTCCGGCACGGCCCGCGAGGGCGGCATCAGCTTCACCTCCGGCAAGGCCGTCCCGGTGTACGGCAAGGAGGGCAAGGGGCTGGACGTGGACAAGGCGGTCAAGGCCGTCTCGGACGGGTTCCAGCTGCGCGCCGAGACCGGCCAGAACAAGGCCATCACCCTGCCGGTCACCATCAAGCGCCCCACGGTCAGCAAGGCCGAGGTGGACCGGAAGCTGAAGAGCTTCGCCGAGCCCGCGATGTCGGGGCTGGCCACGGTCCAGACGGACGCCCAGCACTCGATCCCGTTCGGTCCTGACAAGTCGCTGCCGAAGATCCTCTCCATGCGGGTGGTCGACGGCAAGCTGGTGGAGCACTACGACCTGGCCGTCCTCAAGCAGCTCTACGGCAGCACCTTCGACGGCGTCCTGCTGGAGCGGGGCGACGGCTCCAAGAAGCCCGTCACCCCGGAGGACGTGGAGTCGGCGCTGCGCCTGGCGTTGCGGGGCAAGACGCCCAGCGAGCGCATCGGCGTCATCGGCAAGGACAACTGACCGGCCCGTCGCGCACGGCCGGACGACGCGGCCCCCGCCCGGCACCGGGCGGGGGCCGCGGTATGTCCCGACCTTTTGCGCCCTAGCCTCTTCCGGGCCGCGTCACGCCCATGACATCTGTCATCTCCAGGTCACGACCGCTGACACTGCCGTGCGCGCCCCGCCCTCGGCCAGTCTTATGGCCATGACCGCGACGACCGCTGTTTCCGCCCCCGGCACCGGGGCCGCCACCACGGGCGCCCCGCCCGTGGTCCGCTTCGAGAAGGTGAACAAGGCCTACGGCAGTGTGCGGGCCGTGACCGATCTCGATCTCACCCTGTACCCGGGGGAGACCGTCGCCCTGCTGGGCCCCAATGGCGCCGGCAAGTCCTCCAGCCTCGATCTGCTGCTCGGCCTGCGCCACCCCGACTCCGGCCGGGTGGAGGTCTTCGGCACCACCCCGCGCCAGGCCATCGACCGCGGGCGGGTCGGCGCGATGCTCCAGAGCGGCTGTCTGATGGAGGAGGTGACGGTCCGCGAGCTGGTGGGGCTGGCCTGCGATCTGCACCCCAAGGGCGATCCGGTGGACGAGGTGCTGGAGCGCGCGGGGATCACCGAGATCGCCTCCCGCAAGGTGAACAAGCTCTCCGGCGGCCAGGAGCAGCGGGTGCGCTTCGCGTTCGCCACCGCCGGGGCCTCCGATCTGATCGTGCTGGACGAGCCCACGACCGGTATGGACGTCTCGTCCCGGCAGACCTTCTGGGGCGCGATGCGGGAGCAGGCGAAGCAGGGCCGCACCATCCTGTTCGCCACCCACTACCTGGAAGAGGCCGACGCCATCGCCGACCGGGTGATCGTGCTGCACCGCGGCCGGGTGCTGGCCGACGGCTCCTCCGCCGAGATCAAGGCGATGGCCGGGGCCCGCCGGATCTCCTTCGAACTGGACGGACCGGTCGACGAGGCGGCGCTGCGCGCCCTGCCCGCGCTGACCGGGATCGAGATTTCGGGGCGTACCGTACGGATACGGTCGACCGACGCGGACGCGACCGTCCACGCGGTCTACGGGCTCGGGCTCTATCCGCACGGGCTCGAGGTCACCGGCCTCGGCCTGGAGCAGGCGTTCCTCGCCATCACCGACGCCGCGGCGGCCGTTGAGGAGTCCGCACGATGAAGACGCTGGTCAAGCTGGAGATCGCGCGGACCCTGCGGAATCGCAGGTTCATGTTCTTCACGGTCATCTACCCGTCCGTGCTCTTCCTGATGATCGCGGGCAGCAGCGACGCCGACGACCGGGTGCCCGGCACCCGGCTGTCCATGCCGCTCTACTACATGGTCGCGATGGCCTCGTTCGGCGCGCTGACCGCCGTGCTGATGGGCAACAGCGAGCGGATCGCCAAGGAGCGCGAGGGCGGCTGGACCCGCCAGCTGCGGCTCACCCGGCTGCCCGGACGCGGCTATGTGGGGGCCAAGATCGCCGCGGGAGCGGTGACCACCCTGCCGTCGATCGTGATCGTCTTCGTGGTGGCCGCCGTCGCCAAGGGCGTACGGCTGGACGCGGTCTGGGAGTGGCCCGCGCTGACCGCCGCGGTCTGGGCGGGCTCCCTGGTCTTCGCCGCCCTCGGGGTGGCCATCGGATATCTGGCGAGCGGGGACGCGGTACGGCCGCTGACGATGATCATCTACTTCGGTCTGTCGATCCTCGGCGGGCTGTGGATGCCCACCACGTCGTATCCGGACTGGCTGCGGAACATCGGCGACTATCTGCCCACCCACGCCTACACCGCCCTCGGCCAGGCCATCGAGCTGGGCGGCGCCCCGCACGCCAAGGACGTGGCGCTGCTCATCGGCTACCTCGCGGTCTTCGCGGGCGGCGCGGCATGGCTGTACCGCAAGGACACCCGTAAGGCGTGAGGGACACCCGTAAGGCGTGAGGGACGCCCTAAGGCATGACCGAGGGCGTGGCCCGAGGCGTGATCCGAGGAGAGAAAACCATGGCTGACCGGGCCGAGTGGACCGACGGCGATCCGGAGGTCCGCCCCGGCGGGCGCCGCCGGCTGACCTGGTGGGCCGACGCGATGGCGTACGACGCGGAGAACGACCGGGTGGCCGCCATCGGGCAGGCCCCCGAGAACCGCAAACAGGCGCTGGTCAAGCTGATGTGGATCGGGATCTGGATGGCCTATATGGGCGCGCCGGTGAGCGATCTGGCCGATGGCAACCACACCGCCCTGGGCACCGTGTGCGGCGGGTTCGGCCTGCTGGTCTTCGTCGCCGTCTATCTGGGGCTGGTCTTCCGGCACACCGGGCGGGCGCTGAGCCGGGCCGCGGTCCTGGGGGCGCTGGGCATGATCAGCGTGCTCGCCGCCGTGCTCACCCTCACCATGGGCGACGACTGGCTGGTGCTCTCGGTCTATGTGTCCGTCGCCTTCGGGGCGGTGCTGCCGCTGCGGCTGTCGAGCTGGGCGATCCCGCTGAACACGGCGTTCATGGTGGGTATCGGGGTGCTGGTGCGCGGCTCGCACGGACTGGTGTCCGCCCTGGTCATCCCCTCGCTGCTCGGCGGCTTCGCGATGAGCGCGGTGGGACAGATGGTCCGCACCACCCGGGCGCTGCGCGCCGCCCGCGCCACCGTGGCCCAGCTCGCCGCCAACGAGGAGCGGCTGCGGCTCGCCCGCGATCTGCACGATCTGCTGGGCCACTCGCTCTCCCTGATCACGCTCAAGAGCGAGCTGGCGGGGCGGATGCTGCCCGACAAGCCCGAGCAGGCGGCGCGGCAGGTGGCCGATATCGAGCGGGTCAGCCGACAGGCGCTGGTGGACGTCCGGGAGGCGGTGAGCGGCTTTCGACGCCCCACCCTGGAGGCCGAGGTCGCCGGGGCCCGTACCGCCCTCGCCGCCGGGGGCATCGTCGCCGACCTGAGCCGGGCCGGCACCCACCACCCCGACCTTCCGCCCGACCAGGAGGGGGCGCTGGCCTGGGCGCTGCGCGAGGCGGTCACCAATGTGGTGCGGCACAGCGGGGCGCGGCGCTGTGCGGTGACCCTCGACGAGACGGGCGACGAGCTGCGCCTGACCGTCACCGACGACGGCCGCGGCGCCACCGGCCCGCACGGCAACGGGCTCACCGGGCTGGCCGAGCGGCTCCAGCTGGCCGACGGGCGCCTGGAGACCGGCCCCGGCGAGCGCGGCGGCTTCACCCTCCGGGCCCTGGTCCCGCTCTCCCGCGGCGCCCGCGTGGAGCTGCCCTCGCAGGCCGCGCCGTAGCGAAGGCCGCACCGTAGAGCAGGCGTTGCCGTGGGGAGGCGCGCCGTAGCGAAGGCGGGCAGACCGGCGGGCCCTGGCCGCCGCCGGAGCGGCTACGCTGCGGGGCGTGATCCGGGTACTGCTGGCCGAGGACCAGTCCATGGTGCGGGAGGCGCTGGCCGCGCTCCTCGGGCTCGACGACGAGATCGAGGTCGTCGCGCAGGTGGCGCGCGGCGACGAGGTCGTGGACGCCGCCCGGACCCATCGCCCCGATGTGGCGCTGCTGGACATCGAGATGCCCGGGATGAGCGGGATCGAGGCCGCCGCCGCGCTGCACCGGGCCGAGCCCGGGATCCGGATCGTGATCCTGACCACCTTCGGCCGCCCCGGCTATCTGCGCCGCGCCATGGAGTCCGGCGCCGACGCCTTCCTGGTCAAGGACGCCCCGGCGGCGCAGCTCGCGGACGCGATACGGCGGGTGCTGCGCGGGGAGCGGGTGATCGACCCCACGCTGGCCGCCGCCGCGCTCGTGGACGGGGCCAGCCCGCTGACCGCGCGGGAGCGCGAGGTGCTGCGCGCCTCGGCGGACGGCTCGACCAACGCGGAGCTGGCCGGTGCGCTGAACCTGTCGCCGGGTACGGTCCGCAACTACCTCTCCACGGCCATCCAGAAGACCGCCGCCCGCAACCGCGCCGACGCCGTCCGCATCGCCCGCGACAAGGGCTGGTTGTAGCCGGGCCCGACGGCCGCCCACGACGGCGCCGCACACGATCGACCGCGGGCCAGGCTCTTCCGGGGGTCCCCGTTTCCGGTCATGTGGCCAGGTCCAGCCATTCCCCGACGGCCAGTACGTGTGCGCGTCGTCCGGCGTGCGCGCGGAACTCCTTCTCCGGGTCGGAGACCTCGACGTAGCCCGCGATCTTGTCCGGCTGCTCCGTCGCGTAGTGCATCGGCACCGCGTACCGGGCGTCGAGGATCTCCGCCGCCGCGGCGGCCTGCCTCGGGTCCAGCGCGGCGGGCAGCGGGCTCGGCGGTTGCAGGTGCGGTGCGTCGACCACCGCGCCGTTGGCGGGCAGGAACACCGCGTCGAACGGGCTGAACCGGCGCGCGATGAGCCACCAGTAGCCGTGGAACATCGTGTCGCCGCCGTGGAAGACCCGCTGCCCGTCGGCCTGCACCACCCAGTTCAGCTGCGGGTCGCCCAGTCCGTCGACGGAGGGGACCGCGGTGACGCGGAACGGCCCGACTTCGCGGGTGGACCAGGCATCCACGACCTCGGCGGCCAGGTGGTGCCGGGCCAGCTCGTGCTCGGCCGGCAGCGTCGTCACGTTGTCCACGTCGTCGCCGTGACCGGGCGCCGGTCGCAGCACCGGGGCCCTGGGCGTCAGTGCGTCCGCGAGCGCGGACGCGTCGGTGTGGTCCCGGTGCAGGTGGGTGACCAGTGCGGCGGTGGCCTTCCCACTCGGCGCCGCCAGCCCCACGCCCGGCTTCCACCCCGTGAACAGCGGTGAGAGGTCCTGTACGTAGTCGATCACCAGTCGCTTGCCGCCTGCCTCGATCTCCAGTCCGGCCCAGCCCAGTCGTCGCACCCGCATCTCGCACTCCTTCGTCGCGGTGGTTGCCGCGGAATTTAGCGTACGGTCGTTCGGTAAATCAATAGCGAACGGACGTACGCTATTCTTGTCATATGTCACCACGACGCTCAGCGGCCGAAGCGCAGGCCACCAGGGGCCGGATCCTCGGCCGTGCCGCCGAGATCGCCTCCGAGGAAGGGCTGGACGGCATCACCATCGGCCGGCTCGCCGAGGAGCTGGGGATGAGCAAGTCCGGGGTGCACAAGCACTTCGGCACCAAGGAGACGCTGCAGATATCCACGCTGGACAAGGCGTTCGTGGACTTCTGGCACCGGGTGGTCGAGCCCGCACTGGCCGAGCCGCCGGGTCTGCGGCGGCTGCGCGCGGTGTGCGCCAATTCCGTGAGCTACCTGGAAGCGCCACTGCTGCCCGGCGGCTGCCTGATGACCGCGGCGCTCACCGAGTACGACGGCCGCCCCGGCCGGGTTCGCGACGCGGTGGCCGAGGTGTGGTCGCGCTGGCGGGAACAGCTGCGGGTGGACCTGACCGCGGCGGTGGAGAACGGCGAGCTACCCGCCGGGTTCGACATCGACCAGGTGCTGTTCGAGATCGTCGCCGCCGGACTGGCGCTGAACGCGGCCATGCAGCTCGAGCACGACCGGGCTGCCGCGGGCCGGGCCCGCCGCGCGATCGAACGGGCCTTGGACCAGTCCTGACCGCACGCCAGACCGGGCCCCTGGACTCCGGGGCCTCGGGCGCGGCCCTGCCATGCGGCGGAGCCGCGTATCGATGCGGCGGGAAGGGGCGGGAGGGGAGCAACCCGCGACAGGCGCCACCAACCGTCGGGCGCCCCCCTGGCCCAGCCCCCTGGGGTCCTTCTGACGGATCTCCGTGGAGGAAGGAGCGGCGTCAGGGGGCACCTCCCAGCGGTAGCTGGGGGAGCGTGCTCTCGGCGTGCCGCGCGGAAGCCCTCGTAGCGGAGCTACTTGGGTTTTCGCGCGGTGGGGCGAGAGGGCGTGCCGGACGCCGCGACGCCGCGGAGATCCGTCAGAAGGGCCCTAGTTCAGCATCGCGCGGGCGGCGCGGGCCTGGCGGCGTATCGTCTCGGCGGCGTCGGGCCGCACCGCCGCCACGACCTCCGCGTAGTCCTCCAGCTCCTTGGCGCCGGTCAGGAACTCACCCCGCTCCACGAGGAGTTTGGCCCGCTCGTAGCGCAGCTCGGCCGGGTGGCTGGGCAGCAGCAGGGACAGCTCCAGCGCCCAGAGCCGGACATCGGTGCGCTCGGGGCGGGCGGACGCCCAGGCGCGGATGTTGTTGAGGATCCGCAGCACGATGTCCAGCGGGCCGGCCGGGGTCAGCATCGACGACGCGAGCGGGGCGCCCGTGGCCCCCGACACCAGCGTCGCCGCGTCCTCGGCGGACAGCGGCCGCCCGCCCTCGAACGGATCGGCCAGCACATGGCCGCCGTAAGGATCGCCGAAGCCGACCACGAAGTGGCCCGGCAGCCCCACCCCGTACACCGGCGCGCCCGCCCGCCGTGCCACCTCCATCCAGACCACGGACAGCAGGATCGGCAGCCCGCGGCGGCGTCGCAGTACCTGGTGGAGGAGCGAGGACTCCAGCCGCCGGTAGTCGGCCGGGCCGCCCCGGAAGCCATGGCGCTCACCGAGGAGGCGGGCCAGCGCGGCGGCCCAGTCCTCGGGGCCGCCGGGGGAGAAGGGGAGCTGACCGGCCAGCCGGTCCAGCTCGATCTGCGCTTCGTCGATTCCGGACTCGTCCAGGCCGGGGTCGGCCTCCATGCCGACCAGCAGGCACAGCAGCGCCAGATCGGGGCGCTCTTCGCGGGCCGCGTCGGCGAACCAGCGGCGGCGGGAGACGTCGTTCATCCGTGGCATAGCCGCCTCGTACCCTGCTCAGCGCGGATCCTCCCCGGACGCGCGCCAGTGATGATAGCTGTGGTGGACGGTGAAGCCCATGCCCTCGTAGAGGGCGTGCGCCCCGCCATTGTCCGTCTCGACCTGGAGATACGCGGCCGAGGCGCCCTCGTCGAGCGCCTTGCGGGCCAGCGCCGCCATCACGGCCTTGGCCAGGCCCTGGCGCCGCCGCTCCGGGGCGACCTCCACGGCGGTGAACCCGGCCCAGCGGCCGTCCACGACACAGCGCCCGATCGCGGCCGGGGCGCCGCCCCCTGCGGCTGGGGCACCGCCCCCTGCGGCCGGGGCGCCGCCCCCTGCCGCCGCTATGGTCGCGAACCACACCGACGGGCCGCCCGACAGCACCGTCCGCGCCTCGGGCGAGGGCTCGCCGGACGACCGCTGGTAGCGGGTCAGCCAGGCGTCGTCGAGCCGGCCGGAGAGCGTCACCGCCGAGGTGTCGGCGTCCAGGTCCCCGATGGGGGCGAGTGCCGCGATCTCCATCCGCGAGGAGACCTCCCGTATCCAGCCGCGGCTCTCCAGCTCCGCCGCGAGCAGTTCCTGGGTGCCCTCGGCGCCCGTGCTGACCTGGATGTACGCGGGCAGGTCCCGAGCCGCGTACCATTCGGTCACCCGGCGCAGCGCCGCGTCGAGCCCCATCCCGGGGTCGCCGAGGGGCAGTACCGAATTGGCGCGCCGGGTGAATCCGCCGGAGGCGCGCAGCGTCCACTCACCCAGTGGTTCGCTGGTCACCGGCGGCCACGCCCGGGCGGCGACCCGGTCCAGCTCGGGCGCGCTCGTCGCCGGGCCGCGGCGGCGGGCCGGAGCGGCGGGCACCACCTTCCCCGCCACCAGGGACGACTCGGCGATCCGTACCGGCTCACCGGTACGCCGGGTGATGGAGAGCGTGCCCTCAGTCCACGATGTGAGAACGCCGACCACGTCGGTGAAGGTGGCGCCGGGCTCACGATCTTCGGTCACAAGCCTGACCGAGACGCGTTTTCCCACGTCATCCGGGGTGATCCGGACTTCGAGACGTCCGCCAGTGGTGAAATCCACAGCTCTGTCAGCCCCTCATGTGCGCTCGGTGCCCAAGAACGGAGATACTAGGTGCGGGCATCGACGACGCCGCGCTCCCGCGCGATAGCAGCCCTAACGAGGAGGAACGACAGCGTGACCTACGTCATCGCGCAGCCTTGTGTCGACCTGAAGGACAAGGCGTGCATCGAGGAGTGCCCCGTCGACTGTATCTACGAGGGCCAGCGGTCCTTGTACATTCACCCGGACGAATGCGTCGACTGCGGGGCCTGTGAGCCGGTCTGCCCGGTCGAGGCGATCTTCTACGAGGACGACACTCCCGAGGAGTGGAAGGACTACTACAAGGCGAACGTCGAGTTCTTCGACGAGCTCGGTTCGCCCGGTGGCGCGAGCAAGCTCGGCCTGATCGAGCGGGACCACCCCTTCATCGCCGCGCTTCCGCCGCAGGAGCACGACGAGTAAACCCCTGCCCCGGCGCCATCGCCCGGAAGCAGTCGGCGGTCCCGCATGGCCTTGTGGCCTGCGGGACCGGGCTGTTTCCCGGCCCTCGCCGGCGCTCCGCGGGTTTCCCCGGCGCTCCCGCGGGTTTCCCCGGGCCCCACGGCCCGGGCAGTTCAGAAGAAAGCGAGCCACCCCGTGCCACCCGTCTCCGCCCGCCTCCCGGTCTTCCCCTGGGACCGGCTCGAACCGTACAAGGCGACCGCCGCGGCCCACCCCGACGGCATTGTCGACCTCTCGGTGGGCACCCCCGTCGACCCGGTCCCCGAGCTGATCCGCGCGGCGCTCGCCGACGCCTCGGACAGCCCCGGCTATCCGACGGTCTGGGGTACGGCCGCGCTGCGCGACGCCCTCACCGGCTGGGTGGAGCGGCGGCTGGGCGCGGCCGGGGTGACCCACACCCAGGTGCTGCCGGTGGTCGGCTCCAAGGAGCTGGTGGCCTCGCTGCCGACGCAGCTGGGCCTTGGCCCCGGCGACCGGGTCGCCTTCCCGCGGCTCGCCTACCCGACGTACGAGGTGGGCGCGCGGCTGGCGGGCGCCGAGCCGGTGCCGTACGACGAGCCTACGGAGCTCGACCCGGCCGGGCTGAAGCTGCTGTGGCTCAACTCCCCGTCCAACCCCACCGGCCAGGTGCTGTCCAAGGACGAGCTGCGCACCGCGGTCGCCTGGGCCCGCGCCCACGGGGTGCTGGTGGTCAGCGACGAGTGCTATCTGGAGCTGGGCTGGGAGACCGATCCGGTCTCCGTGCTCCACCCGGAGATCTCCGGCGGCTCCTTCGAGGGGCTGGTGGCGGTCCACTCGCTCTCCAAGCGGTCCAATCTGGCGGGCTACCGGGCGGCCTTCCTCGCCGGTGACGAGGCGGTGCTCGGCGAGCTGCTGAAGATCCGCAAGCACGGCGGGATGATGGTCCCCGCACCGGTGCAGGCCGCCACGGCCGCGGCGCTCGGCGACGACAAGCATGTGACGGAGCAGCGCGAGCGCTACGAGCGGCGCCGGGCCGCGCTGCGGTCGGCGCTGGCGGGCCACGGCTTCCGCATCGAGCACAGCGAGGCGTCGCTGTACCTGTGGGCGACGCGGGACGAGCCCTGCTGGGACACCGTGGGTGCCCTGGCCGAGCTGGGCATCCTGGTGGCCCCGGGCGAGTTCTACGGCGCGGCGGGGGAGCGGCACGTCCGGGTCGCGTTCACGGCGACCGATGAGCGCGTGGAAGCGGCGGTCCGCCGGCTGGTGGGCTGAGAACCGGAAGCCGACTGGGGCCGGCGGTACGCGTACGCCTGCGGCGGGCTGCTCCCCTCCCCGCCCCTTCCCACAACCGGGGCTCCGCCCCGGACCCCGGTC
This sequence comes from Streptomyces lacaronensis, assembly GCF_047337785.1. Lineage (NCBI taxonomy): Bacteria > Bacillati > Actinomycetota > Actinomycetes > Kitasatosporales > Streptomycetaceae > Streptomyces > Streptomyces lacaronensis. The sequence continues at coordinate 4,545,171 of NZ_JBLHDK010000003.1, read as the reverse complement.
CGGGCTCTGCCGCAGGGCCCTCGTAACCGGGGCTCTGCCTCGGGCCCCGGTCCGGGGCTGCGCCGCAGGTTCTGGTTCGGGCCTTCGCCTCGGGTTTCGGGTGGGGGTCTGTTTCAGGTCCTCGCAGCCGGGGCTCTGCCGCAGACCCCGGTCCGGGGCTTCGCCCCTTTCCGCGGCATCGGGATGCGGCTTCGCCGTGTGGTGGGGCTTCGTCCCGGGCTCCGGGGGTCCAGGGGCGGAGCCCCTGGTATCGGGAAGGGGCGGGGAGGGGAAAGCCTCGCCACGCGGCTCCGCCGCGTGGTCCGCCGGACACCCCGCTACGGGCTGATGGACCCGCAGGGGCCCGGGGAGTACGAGAACTCCCCGGGCCCCTGCGTACGTCCGGGCCGACGCTCAGCCGAGCAGCGGCAGGCCCTTGATCGGCAGGCCCTTGACCGGGAGGTCCGGGCCCTGCGGGGCACTGGGCGCGGGCGCCTGCGGGGCTTCGGCCGGGGCGGCCGGGGCGGCCGGAGCGGGCCGTGCGGGCCGCACCGCCTTGCCCTTGCCCTTGGCGTGGGCGCCGCCCTTGCCCTTCCCGTGCCCGAGGGCCCGGGGCTCGCCCTGACCGGCGGCCCTGGCGTGGGCGGCCCTGGCCGGTGCGCTCTTGGCGGCCTTGTGGGGCTTGGCGGCCTTCACACCCTTGGCGGGCTTGGCGGTCTGCGCAGCCTTGGTGGGCGCGGCATCAGCGGGCTTCGCGGGCTTGGCCGGGGTCACGTTCGCCGGGGTGGCCCTGCCCGGCAGGATCCCCTTGACGGTCCCGCCGGCCTTGCCGCTGACTTCACCCGCCGTGCTCCCGACCTGCTGCGAGGCGACGTCGGCCACCTCACCGACCGAGGCGGCGTCCAGCGAGGACAGCCCCAGGTTGGAGGCCTGCGGCTGGGCCGGCTCCGCCGCACTCGCGGCGCCGGCGGCACCGACCACGGGAGCCGCGGTCGCCGCGACCAGTAGCGCCGTGCGGGCGATCCGACGGGTGAGAGGGAGGGACATGGTGCTCCTTTGACGAGGGGACAATTGGCGTCTGTGTCTGGCGATTCGGACGCTGTGAATACCGCGTGAACCTCGCGAAGGTTGCGGTGCCCCAAGGCAAAGAGTTGGCAATGCGTCGCATTATCCGGTTCTGCGTGTAATACGCCCGGACTATTCCGCCGCACGCGCCGCGCAATCCACCATCAGCCGCTCTGAACTGCGGTGATTCGATGCGCTATCGCATGGTGTCGATCCGTACTTCCGCCCCCGAAATCCCCTTGGCCGGACGCCAACCCGCCCCGGAATTTCGCGCGTTCCATTCGTGCGCGCCGTAAGAGACACGTTCGATGCGCAACTCGTCCGAGTGGGCCACCGCCCAGTGCGCGATCTCCCAGCCGCGCTGCCCGGCGCGTCCCCGGGCCGCCGCCTTGGGCACCGGAACCAGCACCGTGTGCGGCGAGGGGGCGGCCTGCTGACCGCCGCCGTGCCCGGCCAGGGTCGGCCGCGCCTCCGTCTCCGGGCCGAACTCCCGCTTCAGCGCGGCCCGTACACGCACCGGATCGCCCGCCTCGCCGTCGTCGGGCGGCCCCGGGCAGCTGAGGGCCGCCCCGGAGCGCCCGGTGAGCGCGCCGGTCAGCACCACCGCTTCGGTCTCGTGCTTCGCGTACGCCTGAGGGAAGCCGCTGCGCTGCACCCGCTGCGCCGCCACGGTCAGCGGCAGCCGCGAATAGCCGGGCATCCGCACCAGGTCGTCGTAGAACTGCCCGGCGGAGTAGACCGGATCGCGGATCTGCCGCACACTTCCCCAGCCCTGGGAGGGGCGTTGCTGGAACAGCCCCTGTGAATCCCGGTCGCCGTGGCGGATGTTGCGCAGCCCCGACTCCTGGAGGGCGGTGGCCAGCGCGATGGTGACGGCTCGCTCGGGCAGTCCGCGGGAGGCGGCCACGGCCTCGATCGTGGCGGCGTTCACGGTCTGTTCGGGGGAGAGCCGCACCTGGACGCCGTTGGCCCGTACGACACAGCGCGGCGGTCCCACACCGCCCGTCACCAGCTGCGCCGCCAGATATCCGGCCAGGCCCAGCAGTACGGCACAGGCGACCGCGGCCCGCAGCAGCCGGGCGCGGTGGGAGAAGACGGACAGGGGCACGGGCCACACGGTACTGGAGCCTCACGCGGCCTGTTTCCGGTTCCCGGGCGCGGGGTGGGGAACGCCACGTTCGCGGCGGCGGCCGGGGGCAGGAGGCCGGGGAGCAGGGGCAGGGGCCGCCGGGGGCGCGGACCGACCGGCTAGGGTCGCGGGTATGGCACACCCAGCACTCGACCTGTCCCTGGACGCGGCCCGGCTCACCGCCCGGCTCGTCGACTTCCCCTCGGTCAGCGGTGAGGAGAAGGCGCTCGCCGACGCCGTGGAGCAGGCCCTGCGGGCCCTGCCCCAGCTGACCGTCGACCGGGACGGGGACGCCGTCGTGGCCCGCACGAACCTGGGCCGGGACGAGCGGGTCGTGCTGGCGGGCCATCTGGACACCGTGCCGATCGCCGACAACGTGCCCTCGCGCCTCGACGACGACGGCGTGCTGTGGGGCTGCGGCACCTCCGACATGAAGTCCGGCGTCGCCGTACAGCTGCGCATGGCCGCCACCGTGCCCGCGCCCAACCGCGACCTCACCTTCGTCTTCTACGACCACGAGGAGGTCGCCGCCGAGCTCAACGGGCTGGGGCGGCTGGCCAGGAACCACCCCGAGTGGCTGGCCGGGGACTTCGCCGTGCTGCTGGAGCCCACCGACGGCAAGGTCGAGGGCGGCTGCCAGGGCACGCTGCGGGTACGGGTGAGCACCCAGGGGCGGCGCGCCCACTCCGCGCGCAGCTGGCTCGGCGAGAACGCCATCCACAAGGCGGCGCCGATCCTGGACCGGCTGGCCGGTTATGTGCCCCGGCGGGCGGAGATCGACGGGCTCACCTACCGCGAGGGCCTCAACGCCGTGACGATCGAGGGTGGCCACGCGACCAATGTCATCCCCGACTTCTGCACGGTGACGGTGAACTTCCGTTTCGCCCCCGACCGCTCCGAGGACGAGGCGCTCGCGCACGTCCGTGAGGTCTTCACCGGCTTCGAGGTCGAGCTCACCGACAGCGCGCCCGGCGCCCTGCCCGGTCTCGCCCATCCGTCGGCCGCCGCGCTCGTGGCGACGCTCGGGGTGGAGGTCGCGCCCAAGGACGCCTGGACCGACGTGGCTCGCTTCTCGGCGCTCGGCGTGCCCGCCGTGAACTACGGACCCGGTGATCCGAAGCTGGCCCACACCCGCGAGGAGCACGTTCCGGTCGCCGCCGTCCTGGAGGCCGAGGAGCGCCTGCGGGCCTGGCTGACCAGCTAGGACGCGCCCGGCGGGCCATGACGCCTGCGGCGGGCTGCTCCCCTCCCCGCCCCTTCCCGAAACCGGGGCTTCGCCCCAGACCCCGAAACCGGGGCTTCGCCCCCGGCCCCGGACTGGGGCTTGGCTCCCGGCCCTGGATTGGGGTTTCGCCCCCGGCCTCGGAGTGGGGCTTGGGCCCCGGCCCTGGATTGGGGTTTCGCCCCCGGCCTCGGAGTGGGCTTGGGCCCCGGCCCCGTACCGGGGTTTCGCCCCCGGTCCCGGACTGGGGTTGGTCCCGGATTGGGGTTTCGCCCCCCGGTCCAGGACTGGGGCTTCGCCCCAGACCCCGCCGGGGCTTCGCCCCAGACCCCGCACCGGGGCTTCGCCCCCGGCCCCGTGCCGGGGCTTGGGCCCGGCCGCGCACCGGGGTTTCGCGCCTTCCCGGGGTATCGATATGCGGCTCCGCCGCGTGACGGACTTCGTCCGGGCCCCGGGGGTCCAGGGGCGGAGCCCCTGGTATCGGGAAGGGGCGGGGAGGGGAAAGCATCGCCGCGCGGCTCCGCCGCATGGCTCGCCGGGCGCACCCCTAGCGGTGCTAGCCGACCGTGCCCCTATGTGATCAGCGGTTCGGTGGGTGAGCGTGGCCCGGATTTCGGCTGTATGCCCCCCAAGGGGCCTACCCTGAAGCACAGATCTTTGACCAGATCTTGGTCTTGGCGAAGGGAGCACTCAGTGGGCAACGCCGAAGAAGAGCGAGCGCTGCGGGAGCAGCGTCTGGGCCCGGTCGTGCGCCGCCGCCATCAGATGCGACCCGAGACGACCGACCAGCGGCTCCTGGACACCCAGGGGGCCACCCACTGGGTGCACGAGGACCCGTTCCGGGTGATGCGCATCCAGTCGGAGTTCGTCGAGGGCTTCGGCACCCTGGCGGAGCTGGGCCGGGCGATCAGCGTGTTCGGCTCCGCCCGTACGCCCGAGGGCTCCCCGGAGTACGAGGCGGGGGTGCGGATCGGCCGGGCCCTCGCGGAGGCGGGCTTCGGGGTGATCACCGGCGGCGGCCCCGGAGCGATGGAGGCGGCCAACCGCGGTGCGACCGAGGCGGGCGGTGTCTCGGTCGGCCTGGGCATCGAGCTGCCGTACGAGCAGGGCCTGAACCCGTACGTCGACATCGGGGTCAACTTCCGCTACTTCTTCGTGCGAAAAACGATGTTCGTGAAGTACGCCCAGGGGTTCGTGGTGCTGCCCGGCGGGCTCGGCACGCTCGACGAGTGCTTCGAGGCGCTCACCCTCGTCCAGACCAAGAAGGTCACCCGCTTCCCGATCGTCCTCTTCGGCAGCGCCTACTGGAAAGGCCTCGTCGACTGGCTCACCAACACCCTCATCGCCGAGGGCAAGGCGTCCCCGCACGACCTGGACCTGTTCCACCTCACCGATGACATCGACGAGGTGATCGACCTGGTGACCAAGGAGTCCGGCCCCTGACGGCGCGCGTCTCCTCAACGGCCCACTCAGGCCAGTCCCCGGCGGGCGACCGCCGGGGGCCGGTGGCCCGCGATGGACGACACCATGTCCAACACCTGACGGGTCTCCGCCACCTCGTGCACCCGGTAGATCCGCGCCCCCAGCCAGGCCGAAACGGCGGTCGTCGCGAGCGTGCCGATCAGCCGCTCCTTGACCGGGCGGTCCAGGCTCTCCCCGACGAAGTCCTTGTTGGACAGCGAGACCAGGACCGGCCAGCCGGTCTCCGTCAGCTCGCCCAGCCGGCGCGTCGCCTCCAGTGAGTGGCGGGTGTTCTTACCGAAGTCATGGCCCGGGTCGATCATGATCCCGTCGCGCCGCACCCCCAGCTCGACGGCGCGCTCCGCGAGCTCCAGGGTGACCCGCAGGATGTCCTCCACCACATCGTCGTAGCCGATCCGGTGCGGGCGGGTGCGCGGCCGGGCCCCGCCCGCGTGGGTGCACACCAGCCCGGCGCCGTACCGGGCGGCGACCTCGGCCAGCTTGGGGTCGACCCCGCCCCAGGCGTCGTTGAGCACATCCGCGCCCGCGGCGCAGACCGCCTCGCCGACCTCATGGCGCCAGGTGTCCACGCTGATCACCACGTCCGGATGGCGCCTGCGCACCTCGGCCACGAAGCCCACCGTGCGGCGCGCCTCCTCCTCGGCACTCACCTCGTCGCCCGGACCGGCCTTGACGCCGCCGACGTCGATGATCGCGGCGCCGTCCGCGATCGCCTGCTCCACCCGGGTCAGGGCGGGCTCGTCGCGGAAGGTCGCACCCTGGTCGTAGAAGGAATCCGGCGTCCGGTTCACGATCGCCATGATCACCCGGTCGTTTTCGCCGAACTCACGTCGTCCCAGCCGCAGCATTGAACTTCCCTCACGTCTTCTTCCAGGTTGCGGGCAGCGACGATAACTGTCCGAGGGGCATGGCACGATCGGGGCAGACAGTTATCGAGGCCGACGGACACAGACTCAACCATGCATCTGACGGGGAGACGATCACCGTGTTCTTGTTCTTGCTGATCGCGCTGGTCGTTGTGGTCGGCGGGGTCACGCTCGCCGTCGTCGGCGGTGGTGACGGCCCGCTCACCGACGTGCCCCCGGACCGGCTGGACGATCCGCTGCCCGCGGACCGGCCGCTGGCGCGCGCCGATGTGGAGTCGCTGCGGCTCCCCATGACGCTGCGGGGCTACCGGATGGCGGACGTGGACGATGTGCTGGGCCGCCTCGGCGCCGAGCTCGCCGAGCGCGACGCCCGGATCGCCGAGCTGGAGACGGCGCTCGCCGGTCCGCGCCCGAAGCCGTTGTCGCCCTCCGGGCCCGGTCCCGGTCCGCTGTCGGCCCCGCAGAGCGACCATGGCTTCGGGCCGGGCGGCCTTGAGGGCCCCGGATCCGAGCGGCGCGGTTTCGAGGACGGCGGTTTCGAGGGCAGGGGCTTGGAGGACGGCGGCTTCGAGGGCAGGGGCTTCGACGCCTTCGGGCGGCGCGGCTTTGACGGAAACGGCCTCGAGGGCCGCGGTTACGAAGGGCATGGCGCATGAGCGAGCAGGGTGTGGTCGAGGGGCCGGACGGTCTGCCGCGCTGTCCCTGGGGCCTGGAGAGCGAGTCCATGGCCGACTACCGCGTCTACCACGACACGGAGTGGGGCCGCCCGGTCCACGGCGATGACGCGCTCTATGAGCGGGTCTCCCTGGAGGCGTTCCAGTCCGGGCTCTCCTGGCTGACGATCCTGCGCCGCAGGGAGGGGTTCCGGGCCGCCTTCGCCGACTTCTCGATCAAGAAGGTCGCGGAGTTCACCGAGGCCGACGAGGAGCGGCTGCTCGCCGACCCCGGCATCATCCGCAACCGCGCCAAGATCGCCGCCACGATCGCCAACGCCCGTGCCGCGGCAGCCCTGGCCCCCGGTGAGCTGAGCGAGCTGATCTGGTCCCACGCCCCGGCCTCCGACGGCCGCCCGGTCCCGCGGACCTTCGCCGATGTCCCCGCGATCACCCCGGAGTCCACGGCCCTCAGCCGCGACCTCAAGAAGCACGGCTTCCGCTTCGTCGGCCCCACCACGGCCTACGCGCTGATGCAGGCATGCGGCCTGGTCAACGACCATCTGGCCGACTGCCACGTCCGCGACGCGGTCTGAGCGCCCCGGCCCCCGGCCGCCGACGGCCGGGGCGGGGGGCCCGTCAGCGGCCGGTGAACCTCGGCTTCTCCTTGTTCACGAACGCGTTCACCGCGATGGCGTGGTCGTCCGAGGCCCCCGCGCGGCGCTGCAACTCGTCCTCCATGGCCAGGGCCTCGGTGAGGGTGTGGCCCGCGGCGAAGGCCAAGGACTCCTTGATCGCCGCATAGGCCGCGGTGGGGCCCTCGGCCAGCCGCCGGGCGACCGCCGCCGCCTCGGAGGCCAGCTCGTCGGCCGGGACCACTCGGTGGGCGATGCCCAGGTCGAGCGCCTCCTGGGCGTCGATGGTGCGCGGGAAGAGCAGCAGATCCGCCGCCCGGCCGTAGCCGATCAGCCGCTGAAGGGTCCAGGAGACCCCCGAGTCGGCGGTCAGCGCGACCCCGGCGAAGGAGGTGTTGAAGGAGGCGGTGTCGGCGACGATCCGGTAGTCGGCGGCGAAGGCGAAGCCCGCCCCGGCGCCCGCCGCGACGCCGTTGACCGCGGCGACCACCGGCTTCGGCATCCCGGCGATCGCGGTGACGATCGGGTTGTAGTGCAGCGCCACCGTGCTCATGGTCGAGCCCTCGCCGCTGCCGTCGCGGTCGGCGCCCAGCAGGCCGATGTGCTCCTTGAGGTCCTGGCCGACGCAGAAGGCGCGCGGCCCGGAGCCGGTGAGCAGCACGGCCCGTACCGCCGGGCTCTCCGCGGCCTGCAACAGCGCGTCGCGCAGCGCCTCCTTGGTGTCGATGTTCAGGGCGTTCATCGCGTCGGGACGGTTCAGCGTGATCGTGGCGAGACCCTCGGTGAGGTCGTAGAGCACGGCGTCGGCCATGGCGGTCCTCCGGCGGTGGGGCGAGGCGGGTGGGCGGCTCGGGCTGCGGCCGCACCGACGGGCCCGGAAGGGGCCCGCCGCGGCGGTCAGCGCACAGCATGCCGGAGATCATGACCGACCGACATGTGACCTGCGTCAAAGAACCGACCCTTCGTTCGGTGACGGCGGGCGTACGGTACCGCGATCCCCTCCCCGAATTGGGTGGTTTTGGGGGAACGCCTCGCACAGGCGTTGCCGACCGATGTTGGTCATCGGGTCGTGCCATGCGGGATAATGAGGGGGAAGCAACGTGTTCGATGCCGGTGACACCTGGGTTGTCGGCTGCGATGAGCTGGTTTCAGGAAGGGGAACGAGCATGGCGGCCATGAAGCCGCGGACGGGCGACGGCCCGCTCGAGGTGACCAAGGAGGGGCGGGGCATCGTCATGCGCGTTCCGCTCGAAGGCGGCGGTCGGCTCGTCGTCGAGCTGACACCGGACGAGGCCGACGCCCTCGGCGACGCCCTGAAGAAGGTTGTCGGCTGACGGCTTGCGGCCCACCATCACTCGCGCGCTGCCCCGGCGGCCGGTACGTCAGGTACCGACCGCCGGGGCAGCGCTTGTACGGGGTTCCGCCGGAGGCGGCGGACGGTCGCTTCCGGCCGTTCGGGGTGTTCCCGACCGCTCGGGGTGTTCCCGATCGTTCGGGCTGCTCCCGGCCGTTCCCGACCGTTCGGGCCGTGACGATTCAGCCCCGTCCGGCCGTGGGATTCAGCCCCGCTTGACCGCGCAGAGCAGTCCGTCGCCGACCGGCAGCAGGGACGACTGGAGCACGGTGGACTCCCGTACGGTCCGCAGCAGCTCGCGCACCCGCAGCACCTCCGTGGGCTGGGCCGCGGAGTCCACGGTCCGCCCGTTGGTGAAGACCCCCTCGAAGCAGACCAGCCCGCCGGGCCGCAGCAGCCGCAACGATTCGGCGAGGTAGTCCAGGCACTCCAGCCGGTCGCCGTCGCAGAAGACCAGGTCGTATCCGCCGTCGGCCAGCCGGGGCAGGACATCGAGGGCGCGGCCGGGGATGAAGCGCGCCCGGTTCCCGGTGAACCCGGCCGCGCGGAACGCCTGCCGGGCGAACTGCTGCATCTCCGGTTCGGTGTCCACGGTGGTCAGCACGCCGTCCGGGCGCATTCCGCGCAGCAGGTGGATCCCGGAGACGCCCGTACCGGTGCCGATCTCGGCGACGACCTTGGCGTCGGCGGTGGCAGCGAGCAGCCGCAGCGCGGCGCCGGTGCCCGCCGACACCGAGCGCAGCCCTGCTTCCCGGGCCCGGTCACGGGCCCAGTGAAGGGCTTCGTCCTCGGCGACGAACGCGTCGGCGAACGCCCAGCTCGTCTGCCGGTTGCCGGTAATGACCCTCTCCTGTCCCCGTAGTTGGCGCAACGGTGACTGTATCCGCTGCGCACGGGAACCCGCAGATGGGACCAGGCGTTGTAGAGGCCGGGGGGACCGTATGGATCACGACCAAATGCAGGTCAAAAATGCTTATCCGGAGCTAACGGGCGAGGTGGATATGGTAGGGGCTCTACTGGACACCACCAGAGCCGATAGGGGAGGTGCGGCTGCGACCGGTGACCGGAGAGTGCTGAAGCGCTTTCGCAGGTCAGTGGGCGAGCCGAAATCCGTGACCAACACCGCTGACCGTTCTCACCCCCGTAGCCCGAAGGGCACGGGAGGTGCGCCCCTCGCCGAGTCCGCCACCACCGCGACCTTCGCCACGGATGCGGACGCGGCGTGGACGCCTCCTACCTGGGAGGAGATCGTCAGCACTCACAGCGCACGGGTCTACCGCCTCGCCTACCGGCTCACCGGTAACCAGCACGATGCCGAGGATCTCACCCAGGAAGTGTTCGTCCGCGTCTTCCGCTCGCTGTCGACGTACACCCCGGGCACCTTCGAGGGCTGGCTGCACCGCATCACCACCAATCTCTTCCTCGACATGGTCCGCCGCCGGCAGCGCATCCGCTTCGACGCGCTCGGCGAGGACGCGGCGGAGCGGCTCCCCAGCCGCGAGCCCTCTCCCCAGCAGCACTTCAACGACACCCACTTCGACGCGGATGTGCAGCAGGCGCTGGACACCCTCGCCCCGGAGTTCCGCGCCGCCGTGGTGCTCTGTGACATCGAGGGGCTGTCGTACGAGGAGATCGCGGCCACCCTGGGCGTCAAGCTGGGCACCGTGCGCAGCCGCATCCACCGCGGCCGCTCGCATCTGCGCAAGGCGCTGCAGCACCGCGCCCCCGCGGCGCGGACCGGGCAGCAGCATGAGGTCGCCGCGGTGGCGCCGGGTGTCACGGCCCCCCGGCTGAGCGGGGAGGTCGGAATCGCGTGACCCGATCAGGCGGTCCGTCCCCCGCCGAGCAGCATCTCGGCGACCGCCTTGCGGCTCTGGTCGACGGTGAGCTGGGACATGACGCGCGGGAGCGCGTCCTCGCCCATCTCGCCACCTGCTGCAAGTGCAAGGCGGAGGCCGATGCTCAGCGTCGGCTGAAAAACGTGTTCGCCCAGACGGCGCCCCCGGCACCGTCGGAGGGCTTTCTGGCCCGCCTCCAGGGCCTGCCGGCCACGGGCGGCGACGACGGTATGGGTGGCTCCCCCTTCGGGGGTTCGGGCGTCTTCGGCCCGCGCGATCTGCGCGGCGGCTCGCGGGACGTGCGCGAGCTGCGCGATGTGCGGGAGCCGGAGGAGAGACGGGAGCGGGCGTTCGCCTTCGTGCCCGCGATGCCCCCGGGCACCGCGATCGCACCGGCGGCGTCGGCCCGTGCCTCGCGTCAGCGCGGCTTCCGGATCCATGAGGTCGAGCGCCCCGCCCCGCGCCGCAGGTTCGCCTTCGCGGCGGCCGGAGCGGTCTCCCTGGCGGCCTTCGCGCTCGGCGCGGCCCTGCCGCTGGACGCGGCGGTCGACCCCCCGGGCAATTCGGCCGACGGCGCGGACACCGCGGTCTCCCCGGTGGGCGACGACACCGCCGTGAACGCGGGCGTGCGGGAGCGCACCCGCCAGGAGGTGGGCCTGCTGGCCACCACGGACACCAGCACGGTCGCCCCGTCCCCGACGGCCACCCCGTACCCACCGTCCCTGCGTCAGCCCGTGGCGGCGCTGAATCCGCTGATACAGCCGATTCTGTCGGTCACGGAGCTGCTGCGGACGTCGAACTCCACGCCCCCGGCCCCCCGGCCGACCCAGCTGGAGGTCCCGTCCGGGCCCGCGTCGGGCGGCTCGCCGTACCTCGGGGTCAGCGCGCCCCCGAAGTAGCGCGGAAGCAGTACGGAAGCAGTACGACGGCGATCAGGGCGCCCAGTCTCGGGCCGTCCGTGTCTTCGCCGATCATGACGAGGTCTTTTCGTCCGCCCTGCGCGAGTGCCGACGGACCTGATTGAATCGCCTCCGGGCAGCGCGACCCGGAGGCGGCGATGTATGCCCCCGGACGGATGCAATGCTCTGGCCCGGGGTGCTTGGGTCTTCCGGCCGGGGGCACCTCCCAGCGGTAGCTGGGGGCGACTTCTGCGCCCCGGAGGCGAACCGAGCCCTCAAAAGAGGAGATCATGGACGAGCCGAAGGCCAAGGCCCCTGGGCCCAAGCCGAAGCCGAGGTGGTGGAGCCGCCCGGCCGCCGCGCGACCCGGCGACCGGCCGAACGACGCGGCGGAGGGCGCCGAGGAGCGTACGGAGGCGGCCGCCGCGCAGGTGGCGCCGGAGCCGGTGGACGCCCCCGTGGAGGGCCCGGCACCCGAGGAGCGGGCGCCCCGGCCGTTGCACGAGCCCGATCCGTACAGCACCCCGCCCTACGGTGACCCCGGGCCCTGGGCCCCGGCCCCGCCCGTTCAGCATCCGGTGGCGACCCCCGCGCAGGGCACGCATGTCCCGCCCGGGATGGCTCAGGCGCCGCCACAGACGCCGTCCCAGGCGCCCGGGATGACCCCGCCCCACGGCGGCACCACCGTGCCGCCCGCCGCGGGGCCCGTACCGGGCCAGAGCGCGCCCCCGCCCCTGCCGCAACACCCCGGGATGACCCCGCCGCACGGCACCCAGCTGCCTCCGGGCCCCGGAGAGCCCCACCAGGGCCACCAGAGCCACCAGGGCGCCCCCATGGCGCAGCCCGCCCAGGGCGCCCAGTGGGGTGGCTACGACCCCTGGACCGTGGTTCCGCCGCCCGCCGAGCGCGAGCGGAAGACCGTGTCCCGCCGCGGCGCCTGGATCGCCGTGCTGCTGATCGCCCTGATCGCGGGGTGCCTCGGCGGCGGTATCGGTGCCTACGCGGAACGGGACCGCGCCTCCGGGGGCGTCGATGTGAAGCTGCCGCAGGCCCCGGTCGAGAAGGAGGCCAGGTCCCCGGGCAGCGTCGCCGGAATCGCCGCCAGGTCGCTGCCGGGCGTGGTGACCATCCATGTGCGCGGCAGCGCGGAGGAGGGCACCGGCACCGGCTTCGTGCTCGACAAGCAGGGCCACATCCTCACCAACAACCACGTCGTCCAACCCGCCGGCGCGGACGGCGACATATCGGTGACCTTCAACGGCGGCCAGGACGCCAAGGCCGAGGTGATCGGCCGGGACACCGGGTACGACCTCGCGGTGATCAAGGTCGACCGCGTCTCCGGGCTCACCCCGCTGCCGCTGGGCAACTCCGACTCGGTGCGCGTCGGCGACCCTGTCGTGGCCATCGGCGCCCCCTTCGACCTGGCGGGCACGGTCACTTCCGGGATCATCAGCGCCAAGGAGCGCCCCATCACCGCGGGCGGCGAGAAGGAGGACGGCAGCGACGTCAGCTATGTCGACGCGCTGCAGACCGACGCCCCGATCAACCCGGGCAACTCCGGCGGCCCCCTGGTCGACCGCAAGGCGCGGGTCATCGGGATCAACAGCGCGATCCGGGCGGCCGACGACGGCTCGGGCCTCGGCGGCGGCCAGGGCGGCAGCATCGGCCTGGGCTTCGCCATCCCGATCAACCAGGGCAAGCGGGTCGCCGAGGAGCTGATCAACACCGGGAATGCCACCCATCCGGTCATCGGCGTCACCCTCGACATGAGCTACACGGGCGACGGCGCCCGGGTGAACACCAAGGGTGCCGGCGGCGGCGCGCCGGTCACCGCGGGCGGCCCCGGCGACAAGGCGGGGATCGAGCCCGGTGACGTGATCACGGAGGTGGACGGCGTCCGGGTGCACAGCGGCCAGGAGCTGATCGTGAAGATCCGCAGCCATCGCCCCGGGGACCGGCTCGGGCTCACCGTCAGGCGCGACGGCAAGGAGCGCGCCACGGAGTTGACCCTGGGCTCGGCGAGCAGCGGCTGACGCCCGTTGTTGGCCCGGCCGTCTCCCGCGCCGACCCCACCGCCAGGTACGGTATTGAGTGGCCCAGGCCGGGGCCCAGACGTCTTGAGGAGCTGCAAGGTGTTGGACATAGGACCTCTCGAGCTTGTCGCGCTCGTTGTCCTTGCGGTGCTCGTCTTCGGCCCGGACAAGCTCCCGAAGGTGATTCGGGACGTGACGCAGTTCATCCGGAAGATCCGGGAGTTCTCCGACAGCGCCAAGGAGGACATCCGCTCCGAGCTGGGGCCGGAGTTCAAGGACTTCGAGTTCGAGGACCTCAACCCCAAGACGTTCGTGCGCAAGCACGTGCTGGACTCCGATGAGCTGGGCCTGAAGGAGATCCGTAACGGCTTCGACCTCCGCAAGGAGATGGCGGAGGTCGCCGACGCGGTGCACGGCCGGGAGAGTGATCCGCCGCAGGGCTCTTCAGGGGCTTCCGACAGCACCCCGCTGTCCCTGTCCAAGGACGACTCCAGCACGCCTGACCTGCTGCGCAAGCGCGAGGAGCCGGGACGCGAGGAGCGTCCGCCTTTCGACTCCGACGCCACTTGATCCCCCCGTATGCCCGGCCTGGTTGACCCGTATGGCTATCCTCCCTTTGTCCGGGGTGAGGGTCGCCCGAGGGGGGCGGGCCGCCCACGACGCAGGGCAAACGAGGAGGCCGCGCGCACATGGAGACCACGGGTCGGCTAGGGGAACGAGGGGTGGCAGCGGCCGCGCAGGGGATGCCCGCCGACGCCCGCCGGAGCGTTGACGGCTATCTGATGGCCGCCTTCCCCTGGTACGGGCTTGACGAGGCGTTCACCGGCCCCCGCTGGCTGATGCAGGTCGGTGCGGCCGCGGACGGCATCGTCGAGTACGGCTCGACCGGCCATGGCGAGGAGCCGTCCCTGCGGGTCGAGACCGATATGGAACAGCAGCGCTTCACGGTGGTCGTCACCGTCGCCAGCCGTCCGGGGCGGGACAGCGCCGACGGCACCGGCAAGCTGGAGGCCACCTCGGTCTCCTCGGCCGCCTGGCTGGCCGGCTCCGGTCTGTTGTCGTGCACCTGGCCGACCCGCATGGAGCGGGCGCTGCGCCAGGACTGGCTGGACCAGCAGACCGCGATCGCCTGGGAGCTGGCGGACGATCTGGAGGGCGAGAGCTGGTCGCGGCTTTCGCTCCCGGTGGACGGGGTGCCGACCGACTTCCACTACCGCGAGTCGGAGTACGGCTGGGTGCTGGCCGGTACGGCCAACGAGGACGTGCACATCGGGGCGTACGGGCGCGGGATGAGCGCTTACGGCCTGGGCTTCGCCGTCGTGAAGGACATCGCCCGCTACGACGGGTAGGGGCGCACGTATGGCTCAGGGGCGGTTTCCCCGGGAAACCGCCCCTGAGCCGCAGGCCGTGGCCGAGCGCGCCCGCTCAGAACTTGTTGCGCGGGGTGACGCCGAGCGACATGCCCGCGAGGCCGCGCTGGCGGCCGCCGATCTTGCCCGCGATCGCCTTGAGCGCGCTGCCCGCCGGGGAGTCGGGGTCGGTCAGCACGACCGGCTTGCCCTCGTCGCCGCCCTCGCGCAGCCGTACGTCGATCGGGATGGAGCCCAGCACCGGCACCGTCGTACCGGTGGTCCGGCTGAGTCCGTCGGCGACCACCTGGCCACCGCCGGTGCCGAAGACGTCGACCATCTCGTCGCAGTGCGGGCAGGGCAGCCCGGACATGTTCTCCACCACGCCGACGATCTTCTGATGGGTCTGGACGGCGATCGCGCCGGCCCGCTCGGCGACCTCGGCGGCGGCCTGCTGCGGCGTGGTCACCACCAGGATCTCGGCGTTGGGCACCAGCTGGGCGACGGAGATCGCGATGTCGCCGGTGCCCGGGGGGAGGTCGAGCAGCAGCACATCGAGGTCGCCCCAGTAGACATCGGCCAGGAACTGCTGGAGCGCGCGGTGCAGCATCGGCCCGCGCCACACCACCGGGGCGTTCCCCGGGGTGAACATCCCGATCGAGATCACCTTCACACCGTTCGCCGACGGCGGCATGATCATGTTCTCGACCTGGGTGGGCCGTCCGTCGGCACCCAGCATGCGGGGCACCGAGTGGCCGTAGATGTCGGCGTCCACCACGCCGACCTTGAGCCCGTCCGCGGCCAGCGCGGCGGCCAGGTTGACCGTCACCGAGGACTTGCCGACCCCGCCCTTGCCGGAGGCCACCGCGTAGACCCGGGTCAGCGAGCCGGGCTTGGCGAAGGGCACCTCGCGCTCGGCCTGCCCGCCGCGCAGCGAGGCGGCCAGCTCACGCCGCTGCTCATCGCTCATCACCTCGAGGTCGACCGTGACTCCGGTCACGCCCTCGACCCCGGCGACCGCCGTCCGCACATTGCTGGTGATCGTGTCCCGCATCGGACAGCCGGAGACCGTGAGGTAGACCACCACGGCGACCGAGCCATCCGCCGCGATCCCGACGGATTTGACCATGCCGAGCTCGGTGATCGGCTTGTGGATCTCCGGGTCGTTGACCGTCGCGAGCGCGGCGCGTACAGCGTCTTCGCTCGGTGCTGGGAGGGTGTCGGTAGCCATATGGAGATGGTACGGCGCCGTGGGTGGGGCGCGGACGGCCGTCAGTGGTCGCGTTCCTCACTCAGCCGGGGTTCGCCGTGGCCGCCGGGCCGCGGGGCGCTCCGGCCGCCGTCCGGCCCCTGGCGCAGGTCCGCCAGCTGGTCGCGGAGCCAGTCGCGGGTGGCCACCTCGCCCAGGCCCGTCCGCAGCGCCGCGATTTCCCGGGTGAGGAACTCGGTGTCGGCGATGGACCGTTCGTTCTGCTTGCGGTCCTGTTCGAGATTGACCCGGTCGCGGTCGGCCTGCCGGTACTGGGCCAGCAGGATCAGCGGTGCGGAGTACGACGCCTGGAGCGAGAGCATCAGCGTCAGGAAGATGAACGGGAACGGGTCGAACCGCAGCCGTGGCGGCGCCAGGATGTTCCAGAGCAGCCATAAGGCCACGATGGCCGTCATCCAGGCGATGAACCGCCCGGTGCCCAGGAAGCGCGCGATCCGCTCCGACGCCTTGCCGAACGCCTCGGGGTCCCAGCGCGGCAGCGGGCTGCGGCGCCGCGCCTTGGGCCGGTCCAGACGGCCGCCGTCACCGTCCATCGGCGGCCTCCGGCAGGGCCATCCCGGCGTGCAGCTCGCGCTCCCGCCAGTCGGACGGCAGCATATGGTCCAGGACGTCGTCGACCGTCACCGCGCCGAGCAGCGAGCCGGTCTCGTCCACGACGGGCGCCGCGAGCAGGTTGTACGTGGCCAGATGGCCGGCGACGACGGGCAGCGGGGTGTCCGGCGGCAGCGTCGGCAGATCGGAGTCGACGGCCGCGCCGACGAGGGTGAACGGCGGGTCGCGCAGCAGCCGTTGGAAGTGGATGATGCCCAGATAGCGCCCGGTGGGCGTCTGGTCGGGCGGGCGGCAGACATAGACCTGGGCGGCGAGCGCGGGGGTCAGGTCCTGGTCGCGCACCCGGGCGAGCGCGTCCGCGACGGTCGCGTCCGGGCGCAGCACGATCGGCTCGGTGGTCATCAGACCGCCCGCCGACCCCTCCTCGTACGACATCAGCCGCCGCATGTCCGCCGCGTCCCGGGGGCGCATCAGATCCAGCAGCCGCTCCTTGTCGGGCTCGGGGAGCTCGGAGAGCAGATCGGCCGCGTCATCGGGGTCCATGGCCTCCAGGACGTCGGCCGCGCGCTCCTCCTTGAGCTTGCCGAGGATCTCCACCTGGTCGTCGTCGGGCAGCTCCTCCAGGACGTCCGCGAGCCGCTCGTCGTCCAGGGCGGCCGCCACCTCGCCCCGGCGCTTGGCGGACAGATGGTGCAGCACATTGGCCAGGTCGGCGGGGCGCAGCTGCTCGAAGGTGGCCAGCAGGTTCTCCGCGCCCTGCCCCTGCTCCTCCAGCGAGAAGCCGGTGACCGCCGACCAGTCCACGGTCAGCGCCTCGCCGCGGCGGCGCAGCGCGCGGGTCCTGCCGCGGCGGACGAAGACCTTGTCGACCTCCCAGTCGCGGCGCGCGGGCAGCTGGCTCATCGCCACGTCCAGGACCGTCACCGGGTCGCCGGTCTCGACCAGCCGCACGGTGCGGTCGAGCAGTTCGCCGAGGACCAGGGTCTCGGTGGGGCGCTGTTCGAAGCGGCGCATGTTGAGCACGCCGGTGATGATGACCTGGCCGGACTCCACGCCGGTCACCCGGGTCATGGGCAGGAAGATCCGGCGGCGGCCGACCACCTCGACCACCAGGCCGAGCACCCGCGGCGGGCGGCCGGCCAGCCGCAGCATCGCCACGACATCGCGCACCCGCCCCACCTGGTCGCCGTTCGGGTCGAACACGGCGACGCCCGCGAGATGCGAGACGAAGATCCGGGGGGTGCCTGCGGGCATGGCCTGCCTCCCCTCGTGGCTGGGGCTTCCTTGTCAGGTTTCGTGGTCATTCAAGGCAATGATCCGCTCTTCACCGGGTTCAGGCTAACGTGCCCGCGCCTGCCCTGCCGCCGGGCGAGGGCACCGCGGCACCCGGCGGACAGCGTGGGGCGGCACCGGTACGCTGCCCTACTGCACCGGCATCAGGAGGCAGAGCGGACGTGCGCACCCGGAACAGGGCTGTCGTTGCGGCGATGTGCGCGGGGTTGGCCGCCACGCTCGCCGCGTGTGGCGGCGGCGGGGAGAAGGACCCCGACGCGGGGACGAACGGCGTGGGAAAGCTCCCCGCCACGAAGATCGAGAGCAAGGCCCGTCAGGCGGCCGGGGGCGCGAAATCGGTGCGGCTCTCCGGCAACCTCGTCACCAGCGGAGCCACCTACAAACTGAACATGCGGCTCAACGCCGACGGCGGCACGGGCCAGGTGTCCACCAAGGGCTCCAGCTTCGAGCTGCTGCGCGTCGGCAAGGAGCTCTACCTCAAGGCCGACGCGGGCTTCTGGTCGCACGACGGCGAGAGTGGTGGCGGCGACGCGGACAACGCGGCCGGCAAGCTGGACAACAAGTATGTGAAGGTTCCCTCCGGCGACCCCTCCTACCAGCGGCTCAGCGGTTTCACCGATATGAAGCTGCTGCTCGACGGGTTGCTCGGGCTGCACGGCAGGATCACCACGGGTGACCGCGGGCGGGTGGACGGCGTGCGGACGATCACCATCAGCGCCGGTAAGGCCGGTGAGGGCGGCTCACTCGACGTCTCCCTGGAGGGAAGGCCGTATCCGCTGCGGTTGCAGCGGGCGGGCGGCGCGGGGGTGATCCGGCTCGCGGACTGGAACAAGGGCTTCAAGCTGACCGCCCCGGAGAAGGGCCATGTGCTCGACTACGGACAGCGGATCCCGGAGACGCCGTAGGCGTGGGTGCGCCTGGAAAGGCTCCAAGGACGCGTCCTAACGGTCGTCAGCACGGCCTGCAGTCGGCTAGGACGCGTCCTTACGGTCGCCGACGCGGTTGTCGGATGGCTGGGACGCGTCCTTACGGGCGTCACGGGCCCGCTTCTTGCGGCGGGCCAGGAGCTTGGGTAGCGCCGCCGGGATCGGGCGGCGGGTGATCGCGGGGGACGGCAGCGGGGCCGCCGCCAGGGAGCCGGTGGGGTGCTCGGCGAGCGCCCCGGACGCGGGCTCCAGCCGCAGCACCCGGCATTCACGGGCCCAGCGCTCCGCGATGTGGTCGGCGTCCGCCGCGTTCAGCCGCTTGCCCTTGAGCTCGTCGACCGTCGCGGTCCACGCCTCGCCGCCCGGGGTCAGCTCGACCACCCGCGCGGACCAGCTCACCAGGCGGCCGCCCTTGTCCTTGCTGCGCACGGTCACGGTCGCGCTGCCGCCGTCGGCCAGCCCGAGGTCCTCGAGGGGCTGTTCGTCGGGCCCGTCCCCGACGAGGCAGACCGCGCCCTCGTGCCAGATGTGCCACAGGGCGCGCGGGGCACCCTCGGTGCCCTGGACCCAGATGAGGGCGGACTTCTTGGCCGCCTCCTCGACAAGGGCACGGTCCATCGGCGTCTGCGTCATGCCGACAGCCTAGGCCAGCCACGCACCCGTCCCAGCCCGTGAAATGTCAGTTCCGTCGCACGGCCACGCGCCTTACCCTGGCCGCGTGCCCACCGCCCGTACCGCCCGCGCCTCAGCCCTCGCCGCCAGGCCCACCGCACCCGGTGGCGGTGGCCGCTTCCACAGCGGTCCTGTGGATGTCGCGCTCCTTACGGTCGCCATCGCCGGGGTCTCGCTCTCCGCGCCGCTGGCCGCCGCGACGGTGGCGCCCGCGCTCGCCATCGCCTTCTGGCGCAACGCCATGGCGGTCGGCGCGCTCACCCCGCTCGCCCTGTGGCGCCACCGGGGCGAGCTGCGGGGGATGGGCCGCCGGACGGCGCTGCTTTCGGCCGGGGCGGGGGCGCTGCTCGCGGTGCACTTCGGGGCCTGGCTGCCGAGCCTGCACATGACCTCCGTGGCCTCCTCGACCGCGCTGGTGACCACGACCCCCGTCTGGACGGCGCTGCTGCTGCGGCTGCGCGGACACCGCCCGCCCACGCTCGCCTGGCTGGGCATGGGCCTGGCGATCCTCGGTGTGGTGATCCTCACCGGGGTCGACCTGTCCGCCTCGCCGCGTGCCCTGCTGGGCGACGGGCTCGCCCTGCTGGGCGGGGTCGCGGCGGCCGGGTACGTGCTGCTCGGGGCGGAGGTGCGCCGCTCGGTGAGCACCACCGCGTACGCCTACGTCTGCTACACCACCACCAGCGTGCTCCTGCTGCTGACCTGCCTGGTGGCGGGCGCGGAGCTCGGCGGCTACAGCGGCACCACCTGGCTGCGGCTGGCCGCGCTGACGGTCACCGCGCAGCTGCTGGGACACACCCTCATCAACCGGGTGGTCAAGGGTCTCGGCCCGTCCGTCACCTCGACCGCGATCCTGCTGGAGACGCCGGGGGCGGCCCTGATCGCGGCCCTGTGGCTGGGTCAGATGCCGCCCGTCGCCGCCTACCCGGCGCTCGCGGTGATCCTCGGCGGGCTCGCGCTGGTCATCATGGCGGACGGGAAGGGCGCGTCGAACGAACCCGGCTGAGGAGCGAGGGTCCAGCCCGGCTGATGAGTGAGGGCCCAACCACCTGATGAGTGAGGCCCAACCCACCTGATGAGGGCCCGCCCGCCGTCCGGCCCTACAGCCAGCCGTTGCGCTTGAAGCCGCGGTGGATCGCGAAGCAGATGCCCACCGTGACCACGAGCACGGTCGGGTAGCCGAACTTCCAGCGCAGCTCCGGCATGTAGTCGAAGTTCATGCCGTAGATCCCCGCGATCATCGTCGGCACGGCGAAGATCGCCGCCCAGGACGTGATCTTCCGCATGTCCTCGTTCTGCGCGACCGTGGCCTGCGCCAGATTGGCCTGGAGGATCGAGTTCAGCAGGTCGTCGAAGGCCAGCACCTGCTCGTTGACCCGCGCCAGATGGTCCGCGACATCCCGGAAGTACTTCTGGATGTCCGGGTCCACCAGCCGCATCGGACGCTCGCTCAGCAGCTGCATCGGCCGCAGCAGCGGCGAGACGGCCCGCTTGAACTCCAGGACCTCGCGCTTGAGCTGGTAGATCCGGCCCGCGTCGCCGCCCCGCCGGGAGGTCGCGGCGGAGAAGACGTCGATCTCGACCTCGTCGATGTCGTCCTGGACCGCGTCGGCGACCGCGAGATAGCCGTCGACCACCTGGTCGGCGATGGCGTGCAGCACCGCCGAGGGGCCCTTGGCGAGCAGTTCCGGGTCCTGCTGGAGCCGGTGGCGCAGGGCGCGCAGCGAGCCCTGACCGCCGTGCCGCACGGTCACGATGAAGTTCTGGCCGGTGAAGCACATCACCTCACCGGTCTCCACGACCTCGCTGGTCGAGGTGAGTTCGGCGTGCTCCACGTAGTGGATGGTCTTGAAGACGGTGAAGAGGGTGTCGTCGTACCGCTCCAGCTTGGGCCGCTGGTGGGCCTGCACCGCGTCCTCGACCGCCAGCGGGTGCAGCCCGAACTCCTGGGCGATCCCGGCGAACTCGCGCTCGGTCGGCTCGTGCAGCCCGATCCAGGCGAACCCGCCCTCCTCGCGGACCCGCTCCATGGCCTTCGCAGGGCTCACATGTTCACTGACCCGCATGCCGTCGCGGTAGACCCCGCAGTCGACCACGGCGCTGGTGACCGACGGGTCACGCGTCGCGTCGTAGTCGCTGGCGGTACGGGAACGGCGCAGGGCGGGCCGAACGGCTGCGCGCAGGTCACGAATCATCGACATGACGGGCTCCTTCACAGGCCGGCCGTCAGCGGCGGGCGCGCGGCGCAGCGCAGCGCCCGGAAGGTGGACGTACGACATCCGGTGCCCGTACGTCCGCAAAGCGGGCGGCGCTCCATGCGATGGCGCTGACGGAAGGTTCTTCGGAACTGAACAAAGCGGTACGAAGGCGCTCTACCGTCAGATGCCCTGGATGCGAGTGGGCTTCGCGTGTTTCACCGCCGAGCGGCGGGGTACGGAAGGCTCAGATCATGAAGACGCATACCAAGGGGAAACGACGGGAGAACTGTCGGTACTGCACGGTCGACTAGGATCCACCGCAGCCCCACCTCCTCCGGCCGGTCCCCCGTGAGGGACGATCTGTAACTCCCTGGGCAGAGATTAAGGCTATCAGTCGGCTGAACCGTTACGTCGCCGCTTTGCCTGTTCGATACGCGATCTATGCTCACCGCATGTCAGACGTTCTTCAGCTGGTCGAGGCCCGGTTGATCACCGCGCTGGGTGAGCCGGACGCCCGCGCCGCCGTCACCTTCGTCGGTGCGGACCGCATTGAGGTGCTGCGATTCCGCGATGAGAACGATGTGATCCGCTACGCCACGCTCGGCATGTCGGACCATCCGATGACCAGTCCGACCGCCGCCGTCGCCGATCCGCTGCGCGGGCCGCGCGCCGAGCTGGTGCTGACCGTAAGGACGGGCGGTTCCGGTCCCGACCTCTCCGTCCTCGACGAGGTGCTCCGCCCGCTCGCCGTGCTGGCCGCCTCGCCCCAGGTCGAGGGGGTCGTGGTGACCCCCGGCGCGTCGCTGGACCTCGGCGGGCCGCTGTGGCCCGGGGCGCCCTTCAGTTCCGTCCTCGTCGCGGAACCGGGCGGCCTGGTCGAGGACTTGGAGCTGCTGGAGCCCCTGGAGCCGGTGCGCTTCCTGCCGATGCTGCCGATGACCGCGAACGAGGCGGCGTGGAAGCGGGTGCATGGCGCCGGAGCCCTCCAGGACCGCTGGCTGCGGCATGGCACGGATCTGCGCGACCCGGCGCGGACCGGGGTGCCGTTGTCGGGCTGAGACCCGTACGGAAGCCCCGCGATGGCCCGGGCGCGGGGCCGGACGGGAACCGCGGCGGGGCCGGACGAGGGCCGCGGCGGGGCGGGACGAGGGCCGCGGCGGGGCCGGACGGGAACTGGTGCGGGAAGTGGCCTCCGGACGGGTGATCGTCCTTGACGCGGCGACGACCGGGGAGGACCGTGGGGCCCTATGAGGGGCGAACCCAGTTGCCCGAAGTGCGGTGGCCGGGTGCGAGCGCCCGGTCTCTTCGCCGACTCCTGGCAGTGCGGCGTGCACGGCACGGTGCACCCCCTCCAGCCGGTCGTCCCGCCGAGCGTCGAAGCACTCGTGGTCGTCACCAACCGCGCCCGGGTGCCCGTATGGATGCCGTGGCCGCTGCCCGTGGGCTGGCTGTTCACCGGTGTGGCCTGCGCCGGGGACGACCGCAGTGGCGGCCGCGCCACGGCCGTGGCCTGCTCCGGCCCCGGACCGCTGGGCGGCCCGGGTGAGCTGCTGCTGATCGCCGAGGAGTTGGGCGTCGGCCTCGGCGCGCGTTTCGCGGGCCTCCCGGGGCCCGATCCGGGGCCGGGGATGCGAGTGGACAAGCCGCCGCATGTCAAGGTGCTGGCCGCCGGGCGGCCCACCCCGCTGTGGCATGTCGAGGGCACCCCGGACGACCGCGCGGTCTTCGCGGGCGAGGCGTGCGGGCTGTGGCTGTGGGCGGTCGTCTGGCCCGAGCAGACCGGGCTGCTGATGTACGACGAGATGGTGCTCACCGATCTGCGGGACGCGGGGGCCGAGGTCGACCTGGTGCCCTGCGGGGCACTCTCCCCGAGGCTGCTCTCGCCCTGAGCCCCTTCGCCGCCGGCCTTCGCCGCTGGGCTGGTGCGTCATGCACAGGTCAGGGCCGCCGACGCGGGCAGCTGCGGGCGTGGTTATGCTGGGGCGTCCCCTCGGTCCATCCCGAACGCAGCTTGGAGCCCGTGCCGTGCGCATCGATCTGCACACCCACTCCACTGCGTCGGACGGTACGGACACCCCCGCCGAGCTGGTACGGAACGCCGCCGCCCAGGGTCTGGACGTCGTCGCGCTCACCGATCACGACACCGTCGGCGGCTATGAGGAGGCGACGAAGGCGCTGCCCTCCGGGCTGACGCTGGTCACCGGCGCCGAGCTGTCCTGCCGTCTCAACGGGGTCAGCCTGCACATGCTGGCGTACCTCTTCGACCCGGCCGAGCCCGAGCTGGCGCGCGAGCGCGAGCTGGTGCGCGACGACCGGGTGCCCCGGGCCCGGGCGATGGTCGCGAAGCTGCGCGAGCTGGACGTGCCGATCACCTGGGAGCGGGTGGCGGAGATCGCCGGGGACGGGGCCGTCGGACGGCCGCACGTCGCCACCGCGCTGGTCGAACTGGGCGTCGTGGAGAGCGTCTCGGACGCCTTCACCCAGGACTGGCTGGCCGACGGCGGCCGGGCGCATGTGGAGAAGCACGAGCTGGACCCGTTCGAGGCGATCCGGCTGATCAAGGGCGCCGGTGGGGTCGCGGTCTTCGCGCATCCGCTGGCGGTCAAGCGTGGCCAGTGCGTCCCGGAGAGTGCGATCGGCGAGCTGGCGGCGGCGGGCCTCGACGGTATCGAGGTCGACCATATGGACCACGCCGAGGACACCCGTGCCCGGCTGCGCGGTCTCGCCGCCGAGCTCGGCGTGCTCACCACCGGCTCCAGCGACTATCACGGCAGCCGTAAGACCTGTCGGCTCGGCGAGTACACGACCGACCCCGAGATCTACGGGGAGATCGTGCGCCGGGCGACCGGGGCCTTCCCGGTGCCGGGCGCGGGCGGCTGAACCCCGCTCTCCCCTCTGCTTCGTCTTCCCCCTGTTTCCCTTACCGCATCAGCACCGCACCGCTGCTCGTCCCCGCAAGGCCATTCACTGTGTTCGACGTCGCCGTCTTCGGCTCCCTCTTCCTCACCCTGTTCGTGATCATGGACCCGCCGGGCATCACGCCCATCTTCCTGGCGCTGACCTCGGGCCGACCGGCCAAGGTGCAGCGCAGGATGGCGGGCCAGGCGGCGGCCGTCGCCTTCGGCGTCATCGCCGTCTTCGGCATCGGCGGTCAGCAGATCCTCGACTATCTGCATGTCTCGGTCCCCGCGCTGATGATCGCGGGCGGGCTGCTGCTCCTGCTGATCGCGCTCGATCTGCTCACCGGTAAGAACGACGAGCCGACCCAGACCAAGGACGTCAATGTCGCGCTCGTCCCGCTCGGCATGCCGCTGCTGGCCGGGCCGGGCGCGATCGTCTCGGTGATCCTCGCCGTCCAGCACGCTCGTGGGATCGGCGACCAGATGGCGGTGTGGACCGCGATCGCGGCCATGCATGGCGTGCTCTGGGTCACCATGCGCTACTCGCTGCTGATCATCCGCGTGATCAAGGAGGGGGGAGTGGTGTTGGTCACCCGGCTGTCCGGCATGATGCTCTCCGCCATCGCGGTCCAGCAGATCATCAACGGCGTCATCCAGGTGGCCCACACCGCCTGACACGCGTGAGCGCCCCCGTACCGTCTGTACGGGGGCGCTCGACGCTCTGTGCGGCTGGGAGGGCCTTACGGCACTACCGGGCGGCGGTGTCGGCTGGACGGATGTAGATGCGCTGGCCGATTGCGGCGGCCTGCTGCACGATCCGGTTGACGGAGGCGGCGTCTACGACAGTGCTTTCGATGGCGCTGCCATCGATGTCGTCAAGGCGCATGATCTCGAAGCGCAAGGCTTCTCCCTTCGTCTGATCCTCCTGAAGGAGAACTGATGTGTACGGAGTCGCGCAGCGTCGCTGCCGCGCCCTCCTGTACGTGTTCAACCAGAGGGTCCCCCGAAAACATTCCCTACGCTAATAAAATTTTTTCGCAGCCTAAGTATCCGCTGGTAGCCGGGGCGGGGTCCGGTTGTGCCCCTCACGGAGCCGCCCGGAGAATGAACCGCGTATGAGTGAGACCATGCCTCCGGGCCCACAAGACCTCGCCTCGATCGTCGCGGGCATCGAGCGCACGAACGAGCTGCTGCAGCGCGTACTCGCCGAGGTCGCGACCACGCCCTCGACGCACGCGATCTTCGTGGACGCGGGGTATGTCTATGCGGCCGCCGGGCGGCTGGTCGCGGGCACGGAGGACCGCCGGGCGTTCGAGCTGGACGCCGAGGGGCTCATCGAGGCGTTCATCGACAAGGCGCGCACGATCTTCCCGGACAGCAGGCTGCTGCGCGTCTACTGGTTCGACGGCGCCCGGCGCCGGATCCACACCCCGGAGCAGCAGGGCATCGCGGAGCTGCCCGACGTCAAGGTCCGGCTCGGCAACCTCAACGCCAACAACCAGCAGAAGGGCGTCGACTCGCTCATCCGCTCCGACCTGGAGTCCCTCGCCCGCCACCGCGCCATCGGCGACGCCGTGCTGATCGGCGGCGACGAGGACCTGGTCTCCGCCGTCGAGGCGGCCCAGGGCTACGGGGCACGCGTCCACCTCTGGGGCATCGAGGCCCTCGACGGGCGCAACCAGGCCGAACCGCTGCTGTGGGAGGTCGACAGTCAGCGCACCTTCGACCTCGACTTCTGCAAGCCGTACGTCACCCGGCGCGCCACCGGCTACGAGCCGAACGGCGACGCGCCCCTGTGCGGGCCCGCCCCGACCCGGGACGAGGTGCGCTTCGTCGGGGCGCAGATCGCCGCCCAGTGGCTGTCCTCACGCGGCCGTGAGACCCTCGCCGAGCTGCTGCCGGGCCATCCGTATCTGCCCGGCTCCGTGGACCAGGAGCTGCTGATCGACGCGGAGGGGCTGCTGCGGCTCTCGCTGCGTGCCCACGCCGATCTGCGGCGGGCCCTGCGGGACGGCTTCTGGGAGCATCTGCAAGCGCAGTACTGAGCCCGCGGGATCTTGGGTGGGCTTCGGGCCCAGCCGACGTCTTGGTGCTCAGCCCACGTGCTAGTGCTCAGCCCACGTCTTGGTGTTCAGCCCACGTCGCGCCAGAAGGAGATCAGGGCATCGGCGGTGGGATGGGCCCGTTCGGCGTTGGGGGAGTGCCCGGCCCCCTCGATCACGGTCCGCCGGGCGGCCAGCCGTCCGGCCATCTCGTCCATCAGCGGCACCGGCCAGGCGTAGTCCGCCTCGCCCGACAGCACATGGACGCGCAGCCGCAGCGCCGCCAGCTCATCGACCCGGTCCGGCTCCTCGGACAGCTGCCGCCCGGTGACGATCAGCTGCTCCGGGACGGTCCCCAGCCAGCGCTGATGCAGGAACTCCGCCACCCCGGGCGGTGTCGACTCATCCGCCGCCTCGGGCGGATCCAGCTCGCGCATCGCCTGCCATACGGACTCCATGTCCATCACGGTCAGCGCGTCGATCAGCAGCTTGATCCGGGCGCGCTGCGGGGCGGAGATGGCCGCCGGGCCGGAGCTCATGATCGTCAGCGAGGCGAACGCCCCCGGGTCGCGCAGTGCGGCGGTCCGCGCGATCAGCCCGCCGAGCGAATGCCCGAGCACATGGACGGGGTCCTCGGTCGCCGCGCTCAGGGCGGTGACCTGCGCGAGCAGATCCTGGGCCAGCTCGTCCTGGGCGTACGCGGCCTCCTTACGGGGGCCAGGGCTCTCATGCTGACCCCGGCCGTCGACGGCGACGGCCCGGAAACCGGCCGCGGCGAGCGGCTCCAGCAGCGCGATGAAGTCCTCCTTGCTCCCGGTGAACCCCGGGACCAGCAGGACGGTCCCGCGCGCCGCCGAAGCGGGCCGCGCGTCATGGACGGCGAACTCGCCGCGCGCGGTCCGGAGGCGGTACGCACGGGCGCTCGCGGGCAGTGTGAGAAAGGGCGGCCTGCTCATGGGACGAGGCTATACAGCCCGCGGGAAACGGCACATGAACGCCCGCGGGCCCGTACCGCGGTGTCGCGGGACGGGCCCTTGGGCGTGTTGCCGTGCCGTAGCGCCATGGTGCCGTTGTGCTGGGTCAGCCCTCGACCGTGGCCTCGACGGCCTCGGCCGCCTTGGCACGCGTACGGCGCCGGGGCTTGGCGGGTGCGGCCTCGGCCTCATCCGCCGCCGGTGCCGCCGTGGCGGCCTTGGCGCGCGTGCGGCGCCGCGGCTCGGCGGCCTCGTCGGCGTCGGCGCCCTCGGCGGTGGCGACAGCGGCTTCCGCGGCCTTCGTAGCCTTGGCGCGGGTGCGCCGCGGCTTGGCGGGAGCCTCGGCGGCCTCCGTCTCCGGCTGCGCTTCGGCGGTGTCGGCCTTGGCGGCGGCGCGAGTGCGACGCCGGGGCTTGGCCTCCTCCGTCGTCCCTTCGGCCGTCTCGACGGCGGCTTCGGCCGTCTCGGTGGCCTTCCGGGTGCGACGCCGGGGCTTGGCGGGGGCGTCGGCGGTCTCGGTGGCGCTCACCGCGTCCGTCGCACCTTCGGCCGTCTCCACGGCAGCCTGGGCCGTCTCGGTGGCCTTACGGGTGCGACGCCGGGGCTTGGCCTCCTCCGCCGTGCCCTCGGCCGTCTCCACGGCGGCCTCCGCCGCTTCGGCTGCCTTACGGGTGCGACGGCGCGGCTTGGCGGGGGCGTCGGCGGTCTCGGCGGCCTCGGCGGCGTTCACCGGTTCCGTCGTGCCCTCGGCCGCTTCCGCGGCGGTCTGGGCGGCCTCGGCGGCCTTGGCGCGCGTACGGCGCCGCGGCTTTGCGACTTCGGCGGCCTCGGTGGTGCCCTCGGCCGTCTCGACGGCCTCTGCGGCCTTGGCGCGGGTCCGGCGGCGCGGCTTCGCGGGGGCCTCCACGGCCTCCGGAGCCTCCGCCGTCGTCACGGCCGTCACTGCGGCTTCCGCCGCCTCGGCGGCGTGCGTCGACTCCGCCGTGGCGCCCTCGGCGCCCTCAGCCGTCTCGACAGCCGCCGTGGCCGCCTCGGCGGTCCTCGCGCCCCGCGTGCGGCGGCGGCGCGGCTTCGCGTCGGCCTCGGCGGGCTCCGCCTCCGGCTTGGCCGCCTCCGCCGTGTCGACGGCGGCCGTGGCCGCCTCGGAACCGGCCGTCGCCGTGCCGCCGCGCGTACGGCGGCGCCGGCGGGGCCGACGGGGCTCGGTGGCGCCCTCGGCGGTGTCGGCGGCGGCCTCGGCCGCCGCCGCGCTCTCCGGGGCGCCCGCGCCGTCCAGGCTCACACCGCCACGGGTGCGGCGCCGGGCCCTGCGGTTGCGCGCGGGGCGCTCCTCCGCGGCAGGGGCGGCGGCCCGGCGGCCGCGGCCGCCACGGCCCCCGGTCTCGCCCAGGTCCTCGACCTCCTCGGCGGCGAGCCCGGCCCGGGTGCGCTCGGCACGCGGGAGGACACCGGTGATGCCCTGGGGGATGCTCAGCAGCTCGTAGAGGTGGTCGGAGGTGGAGTACGTCTCCTCCGGGTCGTTGAACGGCAGGTCCAGCGCCTTGTTGATCAGCTGCCAGCGCGGGATGTCGTCCCAGTCGACGAGCGTGATCGCGATGCCCGAGGCGCCCGCGCGACCCGTACGGCCGATGCGGTGCAGATAGGTCTTCTCGTCCTCGGGCGACTGGTAGTTGATCACATGGGTGACGCCCTCGACGTCGATACCGCGCGCGGCGACGTCGGTGCACACCAGCACGTCGACCTTGCCGTTGCGGAAGGCGCGCAGCGCCTGCTCGCGCGCCCCCTGGCCGAGGTCGCCGTGGACCGCGCCGGAGGCGAAGCCACGGCGCGAGAGCTGATCGGCGATGTCGGCGGCGGTGCGCTTCGTACGGCAGAAGATCATCGCGAGGCCGCGGCCCTCGGCCTGCAGGATGCGCGAGACCAACTCGGGCTTGTCCATCGAGTGGGCCCGGAAGACGTGCTGGGTCGTGTTGGCGACGGTCTGGCCCTCGTCGTCCGGCGCGGTGGCGCGGATGTGCGTGGGCTGCGACATATAGCGGCGGGCGAGACCGATGACGGCGCCCGGCATGGTGGCCGAGAAGAGCATCGTCTGGCGTTTGGCGGGCAGCAGCTGGATGATCTTCTCGACGTCGGGCAGGAAGCCCAGGTCGAGCATTTCGTCGGCCTCGTCCAGGACGAGCGCCTTGACGGCGGAGAGCCGCAGCTTCTTCTGGCCCGCCAGGTCCAGCAGCCGGCCCGGGGTGCCGACGACCACGTCGACGCCCTTCTTCAAGGCCTCGACCTGCGGTTCGTAGGCGCGGCCGCCGTAGATCGACAGGACGCGGACGTCGCGGACCTTACCGGCGGTCAGCAGGTCGTTGGTCACCTGCTGGCACAGCTCGCGGGTGGGGACGACCACGAGTGCCTGCGGGGTGTCGGTCAGCTGCTCGGGCTTGGCCCGGCCGGCCTCGACGTCCGCGGGGACGACGACGCGCTCCAGCAGGGGGAGGCCGAAGCCCAGCGTCTTGCCGGTGCCGGTCTTTGCCTGGCCGATGACGTCGGTGCCGGAGAGGGCGACCGGAAGCGTCATCTCCTGGATGGGGAACGGGGACGTGATGCCGACGGCTTCCAGGGCCTCGGCAGTCTCGGGGAGGATCCCGAGCTCTCGGAAGGTGGTCAGGATGTTTGCCTCTTCTGTGAGCGCGGCGGGAGGCGGCGAAGGGGGTCGCACGGCGCCCGGGTGCACCGGCCTTGGGGATGGCCGGTTCGGCGCGGGACCACGGCCTTCGCTCGAGCGCACACGCCGCGAGCGGGTCCCTCCTGCCGTGCGCAACAGGTGATGCGCGCCGCGCGGAGGGCGGTCGGGTTTGGAGCCGATCGGGCCACCGACCGGGCATCCGCATTCGTGGAACAACCCGCCGATACTCGACGGGCGCATTTATCACTGTACCCCGTAAGCGCGCATCTGTGACCGGGCTGTCCGACGCGGGGCATCCGTGGGCATGGCTGACCAGGGCCTTCCCCGGGGCGCGGAGCGGGCTATTGTGCGCTCCATGGAGACGCCTGACACGCCTGAGACGCCCGCCGCGACCACCGGGGACCGCGCCGGGGACGACGCAGCTCCGGGGAAGGGCGGCGGGGAGAAGGCCCCGGAGCCCACCGGGATCGCCGCCCAGGACTGGGACACGGCGGCCGCCGATCCGCAGTACCGGGCCGCCGTGGTGGATCTGCTCGGCGCCCTCGCGTACGGCGAGCTGGCCGCCTTCGAGCGGCTGGCGGAGGACGCGAAGCTGGCGCCCACCCTCGAGGAGAAGGCGGAGCTGGCGAAGATGGCGTCCGCCGAGTTCCACCACTTCGAGCGGCTTCGGGGGCGGCTCTCGGCGATCGGCGAGGAGCCGACGGAGGCGATGGAGCCGTTCGCGGCGGCGCTGGACGGGTTCCACCGTCAGACCGCGCCGTCCGACTGGCTGGAGGGCCTGGTCAAGGCGTATGTGGGCGACTCGATCGCCAGTGACTTCTATCGTGAGGTCGCGGCCCGGCTGGACTCCGACACCCGCGATCTGGTGCTCCAGGTGCTCGACGACACCGGCCACGCCTCGTTCGCGGTCGAGAAGGTACGGGCCGCGATCGAGGCCGATCCGCGGGTCGGCGGGCGGCTGGCGCTGTGGGCGCGGCGGCTGATGGGCGAGGCGCTGTCGCAGGCCCAGCGGGTGGTCGCGGACCGCGACGCGCTCTCCACGATGCTGGTCGGCGGGCTGGCCGACGGCTTCGACCTGGCGGAGGTGGGCCGGATGTTCTCCCGGATCACCGAGGCCCACACCAAGCGGATGGCCGCCCTGGGGCTCTCCGCCTAGGTTCGAACGGCTGGGGAACGACTACGGAACGGGGGGCTCCGGCGGCCGATGCCGCTCCGGAGCCCGGCCGGGCAGGGCTGAGCACCTGGACTCACGGCCCTGCCTCTACGGGCCTATGGCCCTACGCAGGGACCGAACGACGCCGGCGCGTCCTGGCCGGGCGGATGAGCAGCGACAGCAGCGCCGCCGCGAAGCCGAGCGCGACGATCAGCACGGCCGCCGTGTGCCCCGAGCCCAGCACCGTATGGGTCAGCAGAGCGCCCAGAAGCGCGGAGGCGGGGCCGGTGGACAGGACGAGGGGCCGTGCGGGCAGCCTTCGGGGGAGCCGGTGGAGCGCCCCGTATGCGATGACGAGACCGATCAGTACCGAGGCGAGCGCTTCCCAGAACAGCATTGGCGCGTCCTTCCCGTGAGCGGACCGGGACCGATACGTGATCACGAGTCGGTCACGCCCGTCCTACCCGTGCCCGACCGGAGGCAACCCTGTCCATGGGGGCGGTCTGTGGCGCATGTCGGGCCGGGGCGTGCGTGCGAGCGCAAACAGCGGCGGGGTCCGGTGGTCTTGTTCCACCGGACCCCGCCGCTGTGGGTGAATCCTCAGGCCGCGCCGAAACCGACCTTGCGGGCGGACGGCTCGCCGAGCTCGACGTAGGCGAGCCGGTCGGACGGGACCAGGACCTTGCGGCCGTGGGCGTCCTCCAGGGTCAGCACCTGAGCCTTGCCGCCGAGCGCCTCGGCCACCAGGCGCTCGACCTCCTCGGCAGACTGCCCGCTCTCCAAGGTGATCTCGCGGGGCGCGTGCTGCACGCCGATCTTGACCTCCACGGCCTTGTCCCTCCGACGGTCAACTGGGGTAGCGCGGCCATCCGCGCCGTACCCAGCACACACTAGCCGGGCCGGAACACCCGCCGGGGGTCGCGGGCGCACGCCGGCAGCGAACACGCCCACCGCCGCGAACATGCCGCTTCGCGGCCGGGAACGGTCCCCGGCCGCTGAGTGGCCGCGCCCAGCCGCCCCGCCGGGTCGGCGGGTCCGCTCGGCCGGCCCGCTCAGTGGCCGCCCTCGGACCCGTGCAGCGGGAAGCCCGCGATACCCCGCCAGGCCAGCGAGGTGAGCAACTGCACAGCGGTGTCCCGCGGCACGGCGCTCTCGCTGGAGAGCCAGTAGCGCGCGACCACCTGGGACACCCCGCCGAGGCCCACGGCCAGCAGCATCGACTCGTCCCGGGACAGCCCGGTGTCCTCGGCGATGACCTCGCAGATCGCCTCGGCGCACTGCAGCGAGACCCGGTCCACGCGCTCGCGCACCGCGGGCTCGTTGGTCAGATCGGACTCGAAGACGAGCCGGAAGGCGCCGCCTTCCTCCTCGACGTAGGCGAAGTACGCCTCCATGGTCGCCGCGACCCGCTGCTTGTTCTCGGTGGTCGAGGCGAGCGCGGTGCGCACCGCCTGGAGCAGGGCGTCGCAGTGCTGGTCGAGCAGGGCCAGATACAGCTCCAGCTTGCCCGGGAAGTGCTGGTACAGCACCGGCTTGCTGACCCCGGCGCGCTCGGCGATGTCGTCCATCGCGGCCGCGTGGTAGCCCTGGGCGACAAAGACCTCCTGAGCCGCCCCCAGCAGCTGATTACGTCGGGCTCGGCGCGGCAGGCGCGTACCCCGTGGGCGCGCCTCGGTCTGCTCGATGGCTGTCACGCCGCCTCCCAATGAATGATCCCTGTGCACGATGTCCATCGCGCCCGCCATCGTACTTTTGGGTAACAGTGCGGCGCGCTGTTCGTGCGGAGAATTTCATGTACCGGACTCTATGAAAAGCCCATAAATGACGCTGGTCACCGGTAGTCCTCCTCGTTCTCCTCGACGATCCGTGCCTGTTCCGCCCGGTCTGCCTCGTTGGCTTCCATGGACTCGTCGGTCCTGGGCCGTTCGTCGCGGCGGGAGATCACCTCGCGGTGCTGTTCGACGGCGTCCGCCTCGGGAGCCTCGACGTCGCGCGCGGCGGTCTCGTCGGTGTTCTCCACGGAGTCCTCGAAGGTGTCGGGGTCGGTTGGGTCGATGGACATGTACTCCCCTTCCCTGTTCCCTGCGGCGGCTTCCCTTCCTGTTCCGGTGGCGGCTTCGTTCCTGTGGCGGCTTTGCACCGGTGGTTCGCCAGTGGTGGGCGCCAGTGATGGGTTCCCACTTACGGCGGCTTTCCACCGAAGGCTGCCCAGTGGCGGCCAACGGCTGGTGAGCCAGTGGCAAGGTGATCGCCCCTGTGACTTACGAGCCTAGGAGAGGTCACTTTCGGACGCTACGTGGTCTGTGAGCGTGAACACACGATCGCGCGCGTGATCGTCTCGTAACATTGCCGCATGTCTTCGACCGAGCCGCCGGAAGCCCGCATCGTCGCGGCGGTGCCGCCCGCGAGGCCCGTGCGGGTCGGAGCGGGGGAGAAGCTGCGAACCGCCTCCCTTCCGGGGCTCACGATGACCGTGCGCTGCCGTCCGCCGTCCGCCTCCGGGCTGCCGCCCGCGCTCTTCGTCCACGGCCTCGGCGGCTCCTCGCAGAACTGGTCCGCGCTCATGGAACTGCTCGCCGACCGGGTGGACGGCGAGGCGCTCGACCTCCCCGGCTTCGGTGACTCCCCGCCGCCGGACGACGGCAATTACTCGATAACCGGCCATGCCCGCGCCGTGATCCGCTACCTCGACGCGCAGGCCCGGGGACCGGTCCATCTGGTCGGTAATTCGATGGGCGGCGCGATCGCCACCCGCGTCGCGGCGGTGCGGCCCGATCTGGTGCGCACCCTCACGCTCGTCTCGCCCGCGCTGCCCGAGCTGCGCCCGCAGCGCACCGCGGTGCCGACCGGCCTGCTCGCGGTGCCCGGGGTGACCCGGCTGTTCACCCGCTTGACCAGGGACTGGGACGCGGAGCGGCGCACCCGCGAGGTGATGATGCTCACCTTCGGCGATCCGTCCCTGGTCACCCGGGAGGCTTTCGCCCACGCGGTGGAGGAGTTCGAACGCCGGCTCAGCCTTCCGTACTTCTGGGACGCGCTCACCCGCTCGGCACGCGGTGTCGTCGACTCGTACACCCTGGGCGGTCAGCACTCCCTGTGGCGTCAGGCCGAGCGGGTGCTCGCCCCGACGCTGCTCGTCTACGGCGGCCGCGACCAGTTGGTGTCCGTAAGGATGGCGGATCGGGCCAACGCCACCTTCCGCGACTCGCGTCTGTTGACGCTGTTGGACGCCGGGCATGTCGCGATGATGGAGTATCCCGAGGCGGTGGCGCGCGGGATGCGCGAGCTGCTCGACGACGTTGATCAACGAGACGACCGGGACAGCCGGGAGGCGCGGGGGGCCGTACCGGTGTCCGGCGCGGACGGGAGCGGTGCGGCGCGTGGGTAAACACAGCGCACGTGGCAGCCAGGAGGGCCGGGAGCGCCGGTCCGCCGCGGCGGGCTCCGGCCAGGGTCAGGGCTCGGGCCCCGAGTTCGTCGAGTACGGCGCGCCCGGTGAGGCCCCCGCGGCCGACGGCGGCAGACCGGGGACCGGGCGCCGCCGGGCCGCCCCGGGGCCCGGCGCCCCCGATCCCGGGGTCACCCCGCCACAGGGTGTGCCGAGACTGCCTTACGGAGCCGGCGGGCCCGCGGCGCGCACCAGGGGCGGACATCCCGAGCAGCGCGAGGCGGGCGGCGGCTGGGGCGCGATCGGCGGCCGCGGCGGCGGTCTCGGCGGGGCCAGGGGCCCCGGTGGACCCGGCGGTCCGGCCGGTCTCGGCGGGGTCAGAGGTCCCGGTGGACCCGGCGGTCCGGCCGGTCTCGGCGGGGTCAGAGGTCCCGGTGGACCCGGCGGTCCGGCCGGTCTCGGTGGGGCCAGGGGCCCCGGTGGACCCGGCGGTCCTGGTGGCCGCGGCGGTCCTGGTGGTCAGCGGCCTCCTTACGGCATGCGCACCATGAACCCGCCGCAGCGCCCGACCACGGGCGGCACGGGTGGCGCGGCCGGTCTGATGCCCGGCCCGCGCAAGGAGTACATCGAGGCGTTCGACGCCCCCGACGCCCTGGACTGCGACGGCGACGACGTCTTCGCCGCCGGTGCGCCGGGCGGCGTGCCCCCGCAGCGCCGTACGCGGCGGGCGGCCACTCCCTCCGGGGGGATCGGCGGCGGTTCGGGCGGCGACGGCGGGAGCGGGCCGGACGACGACGAGCAGGAGCCCCCGGGCAAGGGGGCGCACGGTGTCACCAAGGGCGGTAAGGGGCGCACGTTCACCGGTGTCGCCGCGGCGGCCGTGACCACCGTGCTGGCCGTCGTGGTCGCCGGACAGGTCGCCGGCGGACCGCAGGGCGGCGGCGGTGAGACGCAGGCCCGGGGCGGCTCGGAGCGCGGCGACGACACCGCCACCGCCTCCCGCGGCGCCCGCGCCGACGACGGCCGCGGTGCCGCCCGCTCGGCGAACTCGCCCGCCCCCGTCACCTATGACGAGAAGATGGCGGCCCTCTTTCCGCTCGACGCCAAGCTGCGCGGATCCGGCGCCTTCCAGACCGTCGGCGGGCACGACAAGGCGCCCGGCCGCGGCCAGGTGCTGCGCTACCGCGTCGATGTGGAGAAGGGACTGCCGCTCGACGGCGAGCTGTTCGCCGAGGCCGTGCACAAGACGCTGAACGACGACCGCAGTTGGGGGCACGGCGGCGTTCGCACCTTCGAGCGGGTCGCGTCCGGGCATGCGGACTTCGTGATCACCCTCGCGAGCCCCGGGACCACGGCGGCGTGGTGCGCCAAGTCCGGTCTGGACACCACCGAGGACAACGTCTCCTGCGACTCGGCGTCCACCGAGCGCGTCATGATCAACGCCTATCGGTGGGCGCAGGGCGCCAAGACCTTCGGCGACGACAAGATGCACTCCTACCGCCAGATGCTCATCAACCACGAGGTGGGCCACCGTCTCGGCCACAACCACGAGATCTGCCCCAAGCAGGGCGCGCTCGCGCCGGTGATGATGCAGCAGACCAAGTTCCTGTCGACGGACGGCGCCACCTGCCGCCCCAACGCCTGGCCGTTCCCCAAGGGCTGAGGGTCCCGCACCGGCCCATATAGCGCCTCGCAACGCCTGAATTCCCGATAGGTCACGTGCGTTCACCCCTTCCGGTGGTGCGACGGACAACCGTCCATCGCGCCATGGCCCTGCGCGCATAACGTGCTCCCGCTGCCTGACGGCGGCCGCCGCCGGTGACGACGGCAGACGAACGGCCCGTTTGGGAGATCGGGGGTGCGCTCATGCGCGTGGGACTGCTTACGGAGGGTGGCTATCCGTATGCGACCGGTGATGCGCGGGTGTGGTGCGACCGGCTGGTGCGTGGGCTCGCCCAGCATGAGTTCGAGGTGTACGCGCTCAGCCGCGACCCCGGCCAGGAGGGTGCGGGCTGGGGCGAGCTGCCGCGGCACGTCGGCCGGGTGTGCACGGCGCCGCTGTGGGGAGAGCCGGAGCCCCGGCGGGGCGGGTGGGGCGGCCGCCGACAGCGGCGGCGGTTCGCCGAGCACTTCGGGGAGCTGGCCGCGGCGATCAGCGCGCCTTACGGCTCCGGTGCGCCCCATGGCTCCGGCGTGCCCGGATGCTCCACGGACGAGGCGGACCGTTTCGCCAATGGTCTCCACGGCCTCGCGGACCTGGCCGTGGAGTACGGCGGACTGCCCGCCGCGCTCCGCTCCGAGGACGCCGTAAGGACGCTGGAGCGGGCCTGCCGCGCCCTCGGGGCGCCGCACGGCGCGCAGCGGGCGCGGGTCGCCGATCTGCTGACCGTCACCGAGGCCCTGGAGCGCGCACTGCGCCCGCTGTCGCTCGACTGGTACGGCGACGGGGCCGGCGGCGATCCGGGGCTGGCCGGGGTGGATCTGTGCCACGCCGCGACCGGCGGCGCGGCCGTGCTCCCCGGGCTGCTGGCCAAGCGCCGCTTCGGCACCCCGCTGCTGCTCACCGAGTACGGCGTACGGCTGCGCGAGTGCTATCTGGCGGGCGCGGCCGGTGCGGTCGGTGCGACCGGTGCGACCGGTGCGACCCGTGTCGAGGGCGGACGGCCGCTCTCCGGGCCCGTACGGTCCCTGCTGACCGCGTTCCACGGCCGGCTGGCCGCCGAGGCGTACGCGCGGGCGGATCTGATCACCCCCGGCAATACGCACACCCGCCGCTGGCAGGAACGGTGCGGCGCCGACCGGGAGCGGCTGCGCACCGTCTACCCGGGCATGGACGCCGCCCGGTTCGCGGAGGTCGGCGAGCAGGGCGCGGCCCCCTCCGAAGGCGACGACCGGACGCTGGTGTGGGTGGGCAGGATCGAGCCCCCCAAGGACGTCATCGCCCTGCTGCACGCCTTCGCGGAGGTGCGCCGGTGGCAGCCGGACGCCCGGCTGAGGATCATCGAGACCCGGCGCGGTGAGGACCCGGAGCCGGACGGCTATCCCGCCCACTGCCGGGCGCTGGCCGACCACCTCTTCCCCGACGAGGCGGCGGACGCCCACTCCGCCGGTGACAACCCCGTCTCCTTCGAGCGGCTCGGCGACCCCGAGGTGCCGACCCTGGCCGACGCCTATGCGGCGGGCGGCGTCGTGGTGCTGTCCAGCGTGGTCGAGGGCTTTCCGGTCGGGCTGGTCGAGGCGATGTTCTGCGGACGGGCCACGGTGTCCACGGACGTGGGCGCGGTGTGCGAGGTCATCGGCGGCACCGGCCTTGTGGTGCCCCCGCGTAATCCCCGGGCGCTCGCGGACGCGTGCCTGGCGCTGCTGAGCGACGCCGAGCGCGGTGCGCGCCTGGGCGCCGCCGCGCGCGCCCGTGCGCTGGAGCTGTTCACCGTCGAGCAGAACGTCGCGGCCTTCCGCGGGATCTATCTGGAGCTGATGTCGCACTGCCCGGTGCCGCGCGAGGAGGTCGGTGAGAGCGGTGGGCCGCTGCCGTTCGCCCGCCCCGCCGAGGCCCATGTGCCGGGGCGCTGGACCGCGGGCCGCGACGGTGACGGCTTCGGGCATCGACCGCCCGGCCCGGCCGCCTCCCGCCCCGCCCCGGAGCACACCCCCACCTGGGCCGGTCCACCGCCACGCGAGCCGCTGGGCGTGGGCCCGCGCCCGTCCGAGGAGGGCGCATGACCACGCCTTCCCGGTGGAACGGCCCGCTCGACCCGGCCTCATCGGACCGCAGTCCCGCCTCCGATCGCCGCCTCGCCTCGGACCGCAGTCCCGCCTCCGATCGTGGCTTCGCCTCGGACCGCGGCTTCGCCCCCGATCGCCGCCTCGCTTCCGATCGCGGCCTCGGCGCCCTGTCCGGGGCCGCCCGGGCGCCGGTCTCGCGGGTGCCGGTCTCGGAGGTGCCGGTCTCGGGGGTGCCGGTCTCCCGGCGGCCGGACGAGACGTCCGCGCGCACCGGCACCGGCACCGGCGCAGGGAAGGGGCAGGGGAAGGGACGGCGGGGGCCCGCCGATCCGGTGCGGGCGCTGATGCACCGCCACCACGACCTGTGCGCCCGCGCCGTCGATCCGCTGGAGATCGCCGCCGGGCTGGAGGCCCACGGTGTGACGGACCGCACCGCCGCGCGCTTCCGGCACCGCGATGTCTTCTCGCTCGCCGAGGAGCTGTATGCCCGGGTGCCGCGCGCCGAGGAGCCCGCGCCCCCGGCCGCACCGGCGCCGGGGCGCGCGCCGGTCGAACGGATGGCGCTCGCCGCGCTGTGGCTGCTGCCGGGTGCCCTGTGCGCGGCGATCGCCTCCGCCGCCTTCCGCGTCGATGCCATTCGTAAGGACACCACCGTCGGCCTCGCCCTGGGCGCGGGCGGCGCGGCCCTGACGGTCATCGCGCTGTGGCTGTGTCTGCGTCGTGGCCCCCTGCGCGTCCATGGGAGCGGACGCGGGGGCCGTATGGCGCACGCCTTCGGCACCGGCTGGCTGCTCGGGTACGCCGCCGCCGGGGACTGGCTGCTCTCCGGGCTCCTCGACGGACGCCGCCCTTACGACGCGGTGCCCGCGGCCGAGGCCGCCGTCCTCTTCGCCCTGGCCGCCGCGCCCGCCGCGTGGTGCGCCCGCTGGTTCGCGGTCAGGGCGCGCCGCAGGCTGGCGGTCAGCCGTGGTCTGGAGGAGTTCGCGGCGGGGGTGCGCCCGCTGTTCGCGGGCGTGGTGACGGCCTTCCTCTGCGCTCTGGCGGCCCTGGTGCTCGCGGCCCGGCTCACGGTGCCCGGATCGCCTCCCGCCGCCGCCCCCCTCTC
Source organism: Streptomyces lacaronensis (assembly GCF_047337785.1). Taxonomy (NCBI): domain Bacteria; kingdom Bacillati; phylum Actinomycetota; class Actinomycetes; order Kitasatosporales; family Streptomycetaceae; genus Streptomyces; species Streptomyces lacaronensis. The sequence goes on along the minus strand of NZ_JBLHDK010000003.1, from coordinate 4,505,791 downwards.
GATGGCCGAGGCCGCCGTCGTGGCGCTCTGCGGGCTGCTGTTCCTCGCCCGGCTGCTCGCCGTCCACGGCTTCCGGAGGGCCGCGCTCAGCGGTGTCGCCGTGGCCTGCGCGGTCCAGGCCGCGGCCCTGGCGACGGCGGCGGCCGCCCGGCTGCCGGGCGCCGCGCCGCTCGGGGAGCCCGTGGCACGGCTGACCGCCGCCCAGGGCGCGGCCGCCGTCCCCGCGGCCGCCTGCGGCGCCGCCGCGCTCGCGCTGGTGATCCACGCGTTCGGCGCTCTGTGCCGGGCCTCCGCCCACGGCGACCCCGGCGCGCGTACCGGCCGGAGCGCTGGTGACACCCGTACGACCCGCACCGCCCCGGACCGCGCCCCATAAGGCGTCCACCGCGCCGTAAGGCGTCCACCGCGCCCTCAGGGGCCCACCGCCCCGTAAGGCGCCCACCGAACCCGCCACCCCCCGTCCTTCCCCCTCAATGAGTCCGAGGAGCAACCACATGAGCTGCGACATGACCGATCAGCGCGCCGGTACGGGGAGGCGCGACCGATGAGAGTCCTGTTGCTCGGGTCCGGCGGATTCCTCGGCCGCTATGTGGCCGAACACCTGCTCGCCGACCCCGCCGTACAGCTCACCGCGCTCGGCCGCGGCGACGACGCCGATGTGCGGTTCGACCTCTCCAACGGCAGTCCGGGCGCGCTCACCCGCTTCCTCAACGCGGTCCACCCCGGCGTGGTGATCAACTGCGCCGGGGCGACCCGCGGCGGGGCGCGCGAGCTCACCCGGCACAACATCGTCGCCGTGGCCACCGTCTGCGAGTCGCTGCGCCGCAGCGGCTGCGGCGCCCGCCTCGTCCAGATCGGCTGCTCCTCCGAGTACGGGCCCTCGCAGTCCGGCTCGTCGACCGCCGAGGACGCCGTGCCGCGCCCCGGCGGCCCGTACGGCGTGAGCAAGCTCGCAGCGACCGAGCTGGTGCTGGGCTCCGGGCTGGACGCGGTGGTGCTGCGGGTCTTCTCGCCCGTGGGGCCCGGTACCCCGGCCGGTTCGCCGCTGGGGCGGCTCGCGGAGGCGATGCGGCGCGCGATGCAGTCCGGGGAGAGCGAGCTCAAGCTGAGCGGCCTGGGCGTGCAGCGCGACTTCGTGGACGTACGGGACGTGGCGCGGGCGGTCCACGCGGCCTCGCTGTCGGCCGCGCAGGGCGTGGTCAACATCGGCAGCGGGCGCGCCGTAAGGCTGCGCGAGGCGGCCTCCGTGCTCGCCAGGGTCGCGGGCTTCGGCGGCGCCCTGCACGAGATCGACAGCCCGCCGGGGCGCGGGGGACCGCATCACGTCCCGGCCGCCGTGGCGCACGTCCCGGCGCCCGCCCACCCCCATGGCGCGGCCCACGGCCATGCCACCGCCCATGGCCACGCGCCCGCCCACGGCCACGCGCTCGCCCACCCCCAGGCGGCGGGCGAGCACGGCGGCGGCCCGGCGGGCGCCGGCGCCGCCACCTACCCCTACCCGGACGGCTGCGGCAGCTGGCAGCAGGCCGATGTGCGCACCGCCCGCGACCGGCTCGGCTGGCGCTCCAGGATTCCGCTGGAGGAGTCGCTCGCCGACATCTGGATGGAGGCGGCATGTCGCATCTGATCCCCGCGGACGCCGGGCACGAGGCCCCGGCCACCGCCGCCCGGCTCGGTTTCGGAGTGCCCGGCTACGCCCACCCCCTGGTGGCGCCCACCGAGTGGGCCGAGCTCACCCGCCCCGGCGCGCCCCTGCACTGGGCGGTCCTCAATATCGCCCGCGGCCCCGGCTCGCGCAGGGATCCGCACTGCCTTACGGCTGCGGCCCGGCTGCGCACCACGGGCGTACGGGTGCTGGGCCATCTCGACCTGCGGTGCGGCACCCGGCCCTTCGGCGAGGTGATCAGTGACGCGAACCACTTCCTGGACTGGTACCAGGTCGACGGCTTCTGTCTGGAGCGCTGCCCGGTGGACCGTCCCGGGATGCCTGAGGTCCGCCGTACGGTGGCCACGCTGCGCGCGCTGCTGGGCGGGGCCTATCTGGTGCTCGGCCAGGGCATCCATCCGCATGAGGGCTATATGGAGCTCGCCGATCAGCTGGTGACCTTCCGGGGCTCGTGGCCCGACTACCGCTGGTCCCAGGTGGCCGAGTGGACCGCGGGGTATCCGCCCGAACGGTTCTGCCACCAGGTGCACGGCGTTCCCCGCCGGCATCTCGAGGAAGCGCTGAGGATCGCCCGCTGGCAGGGCGCGGGCACGATCTACTTCACCGACCGTACGGTCCACCCCGACGGGCGGACCTGCACCGATTCGCCCTGGACGGCCCTGCCCGGCTACTGGGACGAAATCGTCTCGCGACTCGGACCACGTGTCATGGAATGAGATGGAGCGTGGCAGTGTTACGAGAAGAAAACCACCCCGCTCACGCGGGGGTGAACCGTCTGCTCCCTCCCCTTACGGAGTCCCCGTGTCGCTGCCACCCCTGGTCGAGCCGGCTCCCGAGCTCACCGTCGACGAGGTCCGCAGGTACTCGCGCCATCTGATCATCCCCGATGTCGGGATGGACGGGCAGAAGCGGCTGAAGAACGCCAAGGTGCTCTGTGTGGGCGCGGGCGGCCTCGGCTCCCCGGCCCTGATGTACCTCGCCGCGGCCGGCGTGGGCACCCTCGGCATCGTGGAGTTCGACGAGGTTGACGAGTCCAACCTGCAGCGCCAGGTCATCCACAGCCAGGCGGACATCGGCCGGTCCAAGGCGGAGTCCGCCCGTGACACGGTCCTCGGCATCAACCCGTACGTGAACGTCGTGCTGCACGAGGGCCGCCTCGAGGCGGACAACGTGATGGAGATCTTCTCCCAGTACGACCTGATCGTGGACGGCACCGACAACTTCGCCACCCGCTATCTGGTCAACGACGCGTGCGTGCTGCTGAACAAGCCGTACGTGTGGGGTTCGATCTACCGCTTCGACGGCCAGGCGTCGGTCTTCTGGTCCGAGCATGGCCCCTGCTACCGCTGCCTGTACCCGGAGCCCCCGCCGCCCGGCATGGTCCCGTCCTGCGCCGAGGGCGGCGTGCTGGGCGTGCTGTGCGCCTCCATCGGCTCCATCCAGGTCACCGAGGCCATCAAGGTGCTCACCGGCACCGGGGACCCGCTGGTCGGCCGTCTGATGATCTACGACGCCCTGGAGATGACCTACCGCCAGGTCAAGGTCCGCAAGGACCCGAACTGCGCGGTCTGCGGTCCGAACCCGACCGTCACCGAGCTGATCGACTACGAGGCGTTCTGCGGTGTGGTGTCGGACGAGGCCCAGGAGGCGGCGGCCGGTTCGACGATCACTCCCAAGCAGCTCAAGGAGTGGATCGACGACGGCGAGAACATCGACATCATCGATGTCCGCGAGCCCAACGAGTACGAGATCGTCTCGATCCCCGGCGCCCGGCTGATCCCGAAGGACGGGTTCCTGATGGGCGGCGCCCTCCAGGACCTTCCACAGGACAAGAAGATCGTCTTGCATTGCAAGACGGGTGTCCGGTCGGCGGAAGTCCTGGCCGTCCTGAAGTCCGCCGGCTTCTCCGACGCCGTCCACGTGGGCGGCGGCGTGATCGGCTGGGTCAACCAGATCGAGCCCGACAAGCCGGTCTACTGATCCCCGGTACGCACCGCCCGTAAGTACGCACCGCCCGTAAGGGGGCCGGACCGCCGCGCCGACGGCGATCCGGCGCCCTTACGGCTGCAGGGCCCTCTTACGGCTGCGGCGAGACCCTCAGCGGCAGGTCGTGCCGCCCGCGGGCACCTTCCCGTCCAGCAGATAGGCGTTCACGGTCTTCGTCATACAGGCGTTGCCGCTGTTGTACGCGCCATGGCCCTGCCCCTTGTAGGTGACCTCGACGCCCACGCCCTTGCCCAGTTCCTGAACCATCTTCCGGGCCCCCTCGTACGGAGTGGCCGGGTCGCCGGTGTTGCCGACCACGAGGATCGGCGCCGAGCTCTCGGCGCTGACGTCCGGGGTGTCCGTGGTGCCGTCCACCGGCCAGCCGGTGCAGCCGAGCATGCCCCAGGCCAGATACTCGCCGAAGACCGGTGACGCCTCGCGGAAGCGCGGCAGCTGCGCCTTCACATCGGTCACCGTGTAACGCTGCCTGTCGTCCACGCAGTTGATGGCCGCGTTGGCGGCGTTGATGTTGCTGTAGTGGCCGTTCTCGTCGCGGCCGGACATCGAATCGGCCATCGCGAGCAGCATATTGCCCTCCTGGAGCTGCATCGCCTCCTGGAGCCCGAGCGTCAGGTACTTCCAGCTCTCCTTGTCGTAGAGCGCGGCGGCGATACCGCTCAGCGCCCCGTCCTGGGTGAGCTTGCGGCCGCTCTCGGTGGACAGCGGCTTCTTGTCGAGCTTCTTCAGGAAGGCCACGATCCGGTCGGCGCCCGCCGCCGGGTCGCCACCGGTCGGGCACGCCGTGCCCTTCTTGGCGCAGTCCTTGAGGTAGTTGTCGAGCGCGAGCTGGAAGCCCTTCGCCTGGCCGTAGGAGCCCTGCTCGGGGTCCTCGGTGGGGTCGACCACGGCGTCCAGGACCGCGCGTCCCACCCGCTTCGGGTACAGATGGGCGTAGACACCGCCGAGTTCGGTGCCGTAGGAGATGCCGAAGTACGACAGCTTGTCGTCGCCCAGCACCTGCCGCATGAGGTCCATGTCACGCGCGGCGCTCACGGTGTCCACATGGCCGAGCACCTTGCCGGAACGCTTCTCGCAGCCCTTGATGAACGCCTTGGCGTCCGCCATCGCGGTCTTGACCTCGGCGTCGTCGTCCGGCGTGCTGTCCACGGCGTCCGAGGCGTCGATCTCCGCATCGCTCTGGCACCGCACCCCGGCGCTCTCGCCGACCCCGCGCGGATCGAAGCTCACCAGGTCATAGCGTGAGCGCAGGGTGTCGTAGGCGGCGGCGAAACCGGGGAGCGAGGAGACACCGGAGCCGCCGGGTCCGCCGAAGTTGAACACCAGGGAGCCGATGCGCTTGCCCGATCCGGTGGCCTTGGCGCGGATCATGGCCAGATCGATCGTTTCGCCTCTGGGCTTCGCGTAGTCCAGCGGCGCCTTCAGAGTGGCGCATTCCCACTCGCTTCCCGGCTTCTCACCGGTGCCCTGCATCGCGGTCGGGGCAGGGCAGGACGACCAGTTGAGCTTCTGACCCGTGAGCGAGCCCGGCAGCCCGGAATCCGAAGGCGCGGCCGGGGCCGACGCCGAGGGCTCGGACGACGCCTTGCCCTGCTCGTTCCCCCCGTCGTCGTCGCAGCCCGCGACGGTGAGGAGGGTGACCATGGCGGTCATGGAGACCAGCGCCCTGGTCCGTATGGTGCGTGGGGAACTCGGCATATCCGGAGATCCTATGAGGAGGCGGGGGCGGAATCGTCCGCAACCCTTCTCAAAGCCGTCACGGTTCGCGCGGCGTTCGTACGGCGGGCCCGGCCGCGGCCCCCGGCCCTAGGGTCCTTCTTCCGCGGAGATCCGTCAGAAGGGCCCTAGGCGCAGACCTTGCCCTTCGGAGGCACCGTGCCCTTGAGCAGATAGGCGTTGACCGTCTTTCGGACACAGGCGTTGCCGCTGTCGTACGCCCCATGGCCCTCGCCCCTGTAGGTGAGCTGGACGCCGACCCCGGGGCCCAGCTCCTTCGCCATCCGCGCGGCACCCTCGTACGGCGTCGCCGGGTCACCGGTGTTGCCGACGACCAGGATCGGCGCGGCCCCCTTGGCGCTCACGTCGGGCGTGGTCCAGGCGCCGCGTACCGGCCAATCGGTGCACTGGGTAAGGCCCCACGCCATCATGTCGCCGAAGACGGGGGAGACCTTACGGAAGGTGGGCAGCTTCCGCTCGATGTCCGGGACCGTATAGCGCTGCTTGAAGTCGGCGCAGGTGATGGCGGTGAGGGCGGACTGGAGGGTGCTGTAGCGGCCGTCCGGACCGCGTCCGTTCATGGCGTCCCCCAGGGCCAGCAGGATCCTGCCGTCGCCCTGCTGGGCGGCGGCGATCCCCTGGGTGAGGTACTGCCAGTACTCCCGCGAGTACAGGGACTGCGCGATACCGCCGTCCGCCAGGGACTCGGTCAGCTTCCGGCCGCTGTAGCCGCGCACCGGACGGCCGTCGAGCCGCTTCAGCAGCGTGCGGATCCGGTTCTGGGTGGGGCAGCTGTAGGCGCTGGTCCTGGTGCATGCCTTCAGATAGTCGTCGAGGGCGCGCTGGAACCCCTTGGCCTGGCCGAGCGCGCCCTGTTCGGGCGTCTGCATGGGGTCCACGACCCCGTCGAAGAGGGCACGCCCCACCTGCTTCGGGTACAGATGGGCGTAGACGCCGCCGAGTTCGGTGCCGTAGGAGACGCCGAAGTAGTGCATCTTCTTGTCGCCGAGGACGCGCCGCATGAGATCCATGTCACGGGCGGCGTTGGTGGTGCCGACGTACGGCAGGATCGTGCCGGAGTTCTTCTCGCACCCGGCGGCGTAGGTCTTCACCCGGCGGACCAGGCTCTTCACCTCGGCGTTGTCGTTCGGGGTGGAGTCGGCGGCGTAATAGGCGTCGAGCTGCCGGTCCGGGAGGCAGCGCACCCCGCTGCTGCGGCCGACCCCGCGCGGATCGAAGCTGACCAGGTCGTAGCGGGTGCGCAGTTGCTTGTAGCTGCCCGCGAGCGCCGGGAGGGTGGCCACGCCCGAACCGCCGGGGCCGCCGAAGTTGAAGATCAGCGAGCCGATCCGGTGGCGCCGGTCGGTGGCCTTGGCGCGGATCATGGCGATGCCGATGGTCTTGCCGTGCGGCTTGCGGTAGTCCAGCGGCACATGGAGCGTCGCGCACTCCCACTCCCCGCCCGGGGCCTTGGTGGCGGCCGCGTCCTGGCTCGAGGAGGGGGCGGGGCAGCCGGCCCAGTCCGGCTTCTGGTCGGCCGAGGTGTCCGGCCGTCCGCCGTCGCCACCGCATCCGGCGGCCAGGGCGGTCAGCAGCAGGGCGGCGGACAGCGCAGCGAGGCGCGGAGGTCGGAACACGGCGGCTCTCCCGTGGGTGGGGGTACCGCCATCGTGAGCTCCGTGGCAGCCGCACGCGCGCACAGTGGGGGCGTACGGGTGAGGGGAGGCCTGCGGCTGCCCGGCGACCGCGGGAGGGCTCCAGCGGGGCCTCTACGGGCGCTACGGCGCCTCTTCCCAGCGAGTCCTACCCCGGGGGCCCTACCGGGCCCTTTCGCGGGCGGTCACCGGCGCTACAGCGCCTGTTTGCGGGTGAGGTGGGTGAAGGCCACCCAGCCGGGCAGCACCGGCAGCCAGAAGACCATCAGCCGGAAGAGCAGCACCGCGGGAGCCGCCGTCTCGTACGGCAGCCCGGCGAAGGTCAGACCAGCGATCAGGGCGGCCTCGACCGCGCCCACACCGCCGGGGGTGGGCGCCGCCGACCCCAGGGCGTTGCCCGCGAGGAAGACGACGGCGATGCTCGCGTAGCTCAGCTCACCGCCGAACGCCCGGATCGCGGAGTCGAGGCACATCACGTTCGCGGCGGTCAGCAGCAGGGTGCCGCCGATGCCGGCGAGCAGCTTCTTGGGCCGCTGGAGCACGTCCAGCATGCGCGGCACGACGCCCGCGAACAGCGACCGCACCCGGGTGGAGACGAACTTCCGCAGCACGGGAATGGCGGTCACCACCAGCACCAGGACGGCGGCCGTCAGCAGCCCGGCGATCACCGTCCGGGACGGCGAGAGCGCCGGGGTGCGCTCGGTGCCGGTGATGTAGCCGAAGGTCAGCAGCAGCACGATATGGCTGGCGAGCCCGAACAGCTGGGAGGCGCCCACACTGGCCACCGCGAGCCCCGGCCGCACCCCCGCGCGCTGGAGGAAGCGGGCGTTGAGGGCGACCCCGCCGACCGCCGCGGGCGCCACCAGCTTCACGAACGAGGCAGCCACCTGCGCCAGCACCGTCCGCCCGAGGGGCACCTTCTCCGGGACGAAGCCGAGCAGGCTCAGCGCCGCGGCCAGATAGGTGAGCGCGGAGAAGACGAGCGCGAAGACGACCCAGATCCAGTTGGCCTCGCCGACCAGGGCGCCCAGCTTGAGATGGGTGAACTGGGACAGCAGGAAGTACGCGGCGAAGGCCCCCGCGCAGAAGCTGACCAGGGTGCGCGGCTTGATGCGCTCCAGCCGTTCGGGCTGTATGGGCGCCTGGGGCCTCACCAGCAGCACCTGCTGCCGGATCTGGGAGAGCAGATCCTCCTCGCGGGCGTCCTCCAGGGCCTCCTCGATGGCGCGCTTCTCCGCCTGCTTCTCGGCCTTGGCCGTCTTACGGTCGCCGCCGGCCGCCTCCGGACCCCCGGCGGCCTCCTGTGCCTCCCGCGTGTCGGCCTCCCGGGCCTCCTTGGCCTCCTTGGCGGCGCGGGACGCCTCCAGGACGGCCTCCCGCTGGCGCTGGGCGCGCTCGCGCGCGAGCTGGCGCAGGGTCGCCCGGGTGCCCCGGCCGAGCGCCAGGGGCTGGAGCAGCGGAAGGCTTCCGGCGACCGCGTCCGGGCCGAGGACCTCCACGGCGGCGGTCACCGAGCGCTCGGCGCCCACCCGCAGGCCCAGGGTGGTCAGCAGCTGTGCGATGTCCATCCGCAGCACCACGTCACCGGCCGCGATCTCACCGCTGCGCAGATCGGTCAGGAAGACCGTGCCGTTGCGGTCGACCAGCAGGGCGTCGCTGTCCAGCCGCCGGTGGGCGATCCGCCGCGACTGGAGCGCCTGGACCTGGTGCCAGGCCCCGGCCAGCAGTTCGTCGGTGATCGCCTCGTCCGGCAGGGCGTGCAGCGGGCGGCCGCCGACGTGCTCGTAGACGAGCATCACGGCGTCCGGTCCCAGCTCGGAGGTGGCGATCAGCTTGGGCGCGTTGGCCCCGGCCGCGATGGCCGCGTAGGCGAGCAGCGCCTCCTGCTCCAGGGCCTGGCGCAGCGACTGGAGGCTGCGCGGCGGGGTGATCGTCCGCAGGGTCAGCCGCTGCCAGACGCCGTAGAAGAAGCCCTGGGCCTGCTGCTCCCGGTCGACGACCGTGACGTCCAGGGGCGGGCCGTCCTCCAGCGTGACCAGATAGCGGCGGCCCCGGTCGCCATGGCCGTGCTCGTCCTCGGGCTCCTCGGCGCGCATGGCGCTGACCGGGTTGAAGCCGACCCGGCGCAGCCCGGCGAGCAGGTGCTGGCCGGTGGGGCGCACATTGGGGGAGCCGACCGCGTAGAGCGTGCCGTAGGCCACCGCCCAGCCGATGAGCACCGTAAGGATGATCGAGAACGGTGTGGTGTAGCCGCCCACGAGCACCGCGAAGGCGTCGAGCAGCAGCACGCACCACATGGCCACCCGCCAGCGCGGGCGGCGGGCCATGCCGACGGCCGTCATATAGGCGATGACAGGGGCGAGATAGCCGTGCACGGGGTCGCTGAAGGTGCCGCCGGGGGCGGGCTGGGTGAGCGCCTCGCGGAGCGAGCCGGGGGCGCCTCTGGCGACCCAGAGGTCCATGGCGAGGGACACCCCGTGGGCCAGCACCGCGGCCAGCACGCCGTCGGCGATCCGCAGTCCGTCCCGCTTGATCAGCCGCTCGAAGGCGAAGGCCACCGGCAGGACGAGGACGGCCACCCCGGCCGTGAGCCCCGCGAAGTCGATCAGTAGCGGGGGCGCCTGGTCGGCGCCGTGCCCGATGTCCTTCTCCAGACCGGCGGTGGTCCCGTGGGCGAAGGCCGCGATGGCGAGCACGACGGCCATGCCGAGGATCCCGAGCAGCGTCCGCAGCAGATCGGAGGGGCGGTGCACACGGGCCGGCAGCAGCGGCTCGTCGCCGGAGACCCGGTCCACATGGCCCTCCGGTCCGTCCGGGCCGCAGTCATCCCCCGAGCCCGGGGCCTCTGCCTCTGGCCGACCGGACGGTGTCGTGGAGTGCGGCAACGCCTCCGGGGTGCGGGCCTCCTCCTCGGGAGGCTGCGCACCCTGCTGCTTCGCCGTCTCTTCTTGATCTCGTATCACCAGTCACCGCCCGGAAGATGGTGGCATGCCCGGGCTGCGGAGGGGGGCATCAGGGTGCATTTCGGGGACGTGGACCCCGAATGGTACGCCCTGCTGAGGATTCCCGCACAATGCGTGATCGAACCGCGACCCGGCCCGGAGCGGGCCCGCCGCCACCCTGCGAGGGGCGTGCGGTGGTGCGTTCCGCGGGGCGTGCGGCGCGGCTGTCGTCGGGGCTGTCGGAGGGGTGCGGCAGGATGGGGCGGATGAGCCGGGAGAACAGGGAGCCGGAGGACGGGGACAGCGCCGAGGAGCTGCCCGAGTACGCCGAGCGGGTGCTGGAGGTGGCCGAGCTGATCCCCTCCGGCCGCGTGATGACCTACGGGGACGTCGCCGAATGGCTGGACGAGGGCGGCCCGCGCCAGGTGGGGCGGGTGATGGCGCTCTACGGGGGCGCCGTGCCGTGGTGGCGGGTGGTGCGCGCGGACGGTGTGCTGCTGCCCGGCCATGAGCTGCGCGCCCTTGGCCACTACCGCGAGGAGGGCACCCCGCTGCGCGAGGCGGCGCGCTCGGCCGAGGGCCATGTGCCGCGGATCGACATGGCCAGGGCGCGGTGGGACGGCGGCGGGCAGGACCACGGCCGGTAGCGGGGCGGCTTTCGGAAGCGCGGCGGGACCGGGGCGGCCGTCCTCGGGGGCGGTGGACGCCGGGCCGTGCCGGGGCGCGGTAAGCGCGGGGCCGGACGCGTGCGCGGCGGGCTCGCGGTCGTACGGGCGCCCGATGAGCGTGCGGCCGTATCGGTGTGCCGTGAGCGCGGGGCCGTACCGGTTTGCGGCGGGCTCGCGGTCGTACCGGCGGTATCCACAGCCATACGGGTGAGGCCCCGCGGCGCATGAGAGGCTGTCCCGCACCCAGCGAACCCACCAGGACCGGCGATCCAACGTGAGCTCCTCCCCCTCGTCCCTTCCGCGGCAGCGGCAGGCACGGCAGCCGTCCTCACGGCAGTCGGCCCAGGGCGTCTACCGCCTGCTCCGTCATCGGCCGGAGCCAGGTGCCCTTCCTGTCCCGGACGCACGGCAGCGCGCCGTGGTTGAGCACCGGGGCGGTCCTTTGCTGGTGCTCGCCGGGCCCGGCACGGGCAAGACGACGACGCTCGTGGAGGCGGTGGCCCGCCGGGTGCGCGAGGGCGCGGATCCCGAGCGGCTCCTGGTGCTCACCTTCAGCCGTAAGGCGGCCGTCGAACTGCGCGACCGCATGTCCGCGCGCCTGGGCGGCGCGAGCGCCCCACGGGCCACGACCTTCCACTCCTATTGCTACGCACTGGTCCGCGCCCACCAGGACGTCGATCTCTTCGTGGATCCGCTGCGGCTGCTCTCCGGACCGGAGCAGGACGTCGTCGTCAGGGAGCTGCTCGCCGGTCAGGCCGAGTTGGCGAGCGAGGGCCGGGCCGTCGTCCGCTGGCCGGACGACCTGCGCGCCTGCCTGACCACGCGGGGCTTCGCCGACGAGGTGCGCGCGGTGCTGGCCCGCAGCCGGGAGCTGGGCCTCGGCCCACGGTCGCTGGGGGAGTTCGCCGAGCGCACCGGGCGCCCCGACTGGTCCGCCGCGGCCGGCTTCCTCGCCGAGTACCTCGACGTCCTGGACGGCCAGGGGGTGCTGGACTACGCGGAGCTGGTGCACCGCGCGGTGCTGCTGGCCGGGCGGCCGGAGGTCGCGGCCGAGCTGGCGGGGCGGTACGACGCGGTGTTCGTCGACGAGTACCAGGACACCGACGTGGCCCAGGGGCGGCTGCTGCGGGCGCTCGCGGGCGGCGGCAGGACCCTGCTCGCCTTCGGTGACCCCGATCAGTCCATCTACGCCTTCCGCGGCGCCGACGTGGGCGGCATCCTCCGGTTCCGCGAGGACTTCCCGCGGGCGGACGGGCGGCCCGCCGACATGGAGGTCCTCACCGTCTCCCGACGCTCGGGGGCCGCGCTGCTCGCCGCCACCCGGCGGATCGCCGGCCGGATGCCGCTCACCCGGCTGCCCGCGCGAGCCGTAAGGGCGCACCGGGAGCTCGCGGCCACCCGTGACGGCGGTCGCGTCGAGGCGTACACGTACCCGACCGCGGGCGCCGAGCTCGACAATGTGGCCGACATCCTGCGTCGTGCCCATCTGGAGGACGGGGTGCCTTGGCGTGAGATGGCCGTCCTGGTGCGCGCCGGGGGGCGTTCGATCCCGGGTGTGCGCCGGGCGCTCACCTCGGCCGGAGTCCCCGTCGAGGTGGACGGCGATGACATCCCGCTGCGCCATGAGCCCGCCGTGGCACCCCTGCTGACGGCGCTGCGGGTGGCCGCCACGGCCGCGCTGCCGGACAGCGGCGGGCTGTCCGCGGTCCTCGGCGTCGAGACCGCCCTGACCCTGCTCGCCTCGCCCCTCGGCGGTATGGACGCCGCCGATCTGCGCCGCCTGGGCCGCGCGCTGCGCGAGGAGGAGCGGTCCGCCGGGCGGGCGGTGCCGCGCCCCTCCGACGTCCTGCTCGCCGAGGCGCTCGCCGAGCCGGAGCGGCTGGCCGTCCACGACCCGGCGTACGCGCGCGGCGCCCAGAACCTCGGGCGGCTGCTGCGCACGGCCCGGGAGGCGCTGGCCCGGGGCGGCACCGCCGAACAGGCGCTGTGGGGGCTGTGGGACGGCACCCCCTGGCCCGGCCGACTGGAGCGGGCGGCGCAGCGCGGCGGCACCGCCGGGCGGAACGCGGACCGCGACCTGGACGCGGTGTGCGCGCTGTTCGAGACCGCCGCGCGCGCCGAGGAGCGCACCGGCGGCCGCGGCGCCCTCAACTTCCTGGAGGAGATCGACGCCCAGGACATAGCCGCCGACACCCTCTCCCGCCGGATGGTCCGCCCCGACGCCGTACGGCTGATGACGGCCCACCGCTCCAAGGGGCTCGAATGGGCCCTGGTGGTCGTCGCGGGGGTGCAGGAGGGGCTGTGGCCCGATCTGCGGCGGCGCGGCTCGCTCCTGGAGGCCGACCGGATCGGCCGGGACGGGCTGGCCGAGCCGCTGCCGCCGGGCGCCCTGCTGGCCGAGGAGCGACGGCTGTTCTATGTGGCGGCGACGCGCGCCAAGGAGCGGCTCGTGGTCACCGCCGTCAAGGCCGCCTCCGAGGACGGGGACCAGCCCTCCCGCTTCCTCGCCGAACTGGGCGTCCCGACCACCGACGTCACCCAACGGCCGCGCCGTCCGCTGTCCGTCGCCGCGCTCGTCGCCGAGCTGCGCGCCACCACCGTCGACCCGGACGCCTCGGAGGCGCTGCGCGACGCCGCCGCGCGCCGCCTGGCGCGGCTCGCGGCGCTGCGCGACGAGGAGGGCCGCCCGCTGGTCCCGGCCGCCCACCCCTACCGCTGGTGGGGGCTGTACGAGCCGACGCACAGCGAGGTCCCGCTGCGCGACCGGGACCGGCCCGTGGCGCTGTCCGGCAGCGCGCTCGACCAGCTCGTCAACACCTGCTCGCTCCAGTGGTTCCTGGGGCGCGAGGTGAAGGCGGACGCGCCCTCGACGGCCGCCCAGGGCTTCGGCAACGTCGTGCACGTCCTGGCCGACGAGGTCGCCTCCGGCCGTACCCCGGCCGATCTCGCGGTCCTCATGGAGCGCCTGGACTCCGTATGGGACGCGCTCGCCTTCGACGCCCCCTGGAAGTCACGGCAGGAGAAGGAGCAGGCACGGGCGGCCCTGGAGCGCTTTCTGCAGTGGCATGTGATGGAGCGCGGCGGCCGCACCCCGGTCGCCAGCGAGCACTCCTTCGACGTCACGCTCGAAGCCGACGTCTATAAGGTGCGCATCCGCGGCAGCATGGACCGCGTCGAGACGGACGCCCAGGGGCGCGCCTATGTGGTCGACTTCAAGACCGGTAAGCAGGCCGTGACCCGTGGCGATGTCGAGCACCACCCCCAGCTGGCGGCCTATCAGCTGGCGGTGCGCGAGGGCGCCGTGGACGACGTCTTCGACGGCGGGCGCCCCGAGCCGGGCGGCGCGGAGCTCGTCCAGCTGCGGCAGGGCGCCGCCAAGAAGGACGGCGGCGACGACGTCCCCAAGGTCCAGGCCCAGGAGCCGCTGGACGGTGAGTGGGTGGGGCAGCTGCTCGCCACCGCGGCCGGGCGCGTCCTGGACGAGCGGTTCACCCCGAGCACGGGCGACCACTGCGAGCGCTGCGCCTTCCGGGGCGCGTGCAGTGCGCGGGCGGAGGGGCGTCATGTGGTCGAGTGACGCTGTCTCGCACGGGGCTGGGGCGGCGTGGCACCGGGCTGACGCCGTCGCCCGTCGAGCCGTGGCCCCGGGGCGGCCGTCGACCGGCGCGGCGGGGCGTGTCGGTGGGCACCGATAGCCTCACTGGAGTGTCAGCCCGCATCACCGATCCCGAGGAGCTCAAGGAACTCCTCGGGATCCCGTTCACCCCGGAGCAGGTGGCGTGCATCACCGCACCGCCCGCCCCGCAGGTGATCGTCGCCGGGGCGGGCTCCGGAAAGACCACGGTGATGGCCGCCCGCGTCGTCTGGCTGGTCGGCACCGGCCAGGTCGCGCCCGACCGGGTGCTCGGCCTCACCTTCACCAACAAGGCCGCCGGAGAGCTGGCGGAGCGCGTCCGTAAGGCCCTCGTCACGGCGGGCATCGTGGACCCGGACCCGGATCCGGGCGCCACCGAGGAGGCCCCGGGCGAGCCCGTCATCTCGACGTACCACGCCTTCGCCGGACAGCTGCTGAAGGACCACGGACTGCGCGTCGGCCTCGAACCGAGCGCCCGGCTGCTCGCCGACGCCACCCGCTTCCAGCTGGCCGCGCGCGTGCTGCGCTCCGCCCCCGGCCCGTATCCGGCGCTCACCCGCCCGTTCGCCGACCTGGTCACCGATCTGCTCGCGCTCGACGCCGAGCTCGCCGAGCACCTCGTCCCCACCGGGCGGCTGCGCGCGTACGACACCGAGCTGCTGCGGACGCTTGAGGGCACGCGGCTCACCAACGAGGTGCTGCGCAAGGTTCCCGAGGCCGCCCGCGCCCGCCAGGAGCTGCTGGGTCTGGTCGAGGCGTACCGCGAGGAGAAGCGCCGCCGCGATCTGCTCGACTTCGGCGACCAGATCGCCCATTCGGCCACCCTGGCCCTGGACCACCCGGAGGTCGGCCGGATCCTGCGCGAGCAGTTCGCGGTCGTGCTGCTCGACGAGTACCAGGACACCTCCGTCGCCCAGCGGCTGCTGCTGTCCGGCCTCTTCGGCGGCGGCACCGGACACCCCGTCACCGCCGTCGGTGACCCCTGCCAGGCCATCTATGGCTGGCGCGGCGCCTCCGTGGCCAACCTGGACGACTTCCCCGAGCACTTCCCGCACGCCGACGGCCGCCCGGCGGAGCGCTTCGCACTCAGCGAGAACCGGCGCAGCGGCGGCCGTCTCCTGGACCTCGCCAACGGGCTGGCCGCCCCGCTGCGCGCGATGCACGAGGGCGTCGAGGCGCTGCGCCCCGCGCCCGGCGCCGAGCGGGACGGAGCGGTGCGCTGTGCGCTGCTGCCCACCCACGCCGAGGAGCTGGCCTGGCTCGCCGACTCCATCGCCCACCTGGTGCGCACGGGCACCCCGCCCGGCGAGATCGCGGTGCTGTGCCGCACGGCGGGTGATTTCGCGCAGATCCAGGGCGCGTTGGTGGAGCGGGACATCCCGGTGGAGGTGGTGGGCCTGTCGGGGCTGCTGCACCTGCCGGAGGTCGCCGATCTGGTGGCCGTCTGCGAGGTCCTCCAGGACCCGGGGGCCAACGCCGCGCTGGTCCGTCTGCTCACCGGGCCGCGCTGGCGGATCGGCCCCCGCGACCTCGCGCTGCTCGGCCGCCGCGCCCGCGCGGTGGTCTCCTACGGCGGGCCGGACGGGGCGGAGGACGATCCGGACCGACGGCTCGCCGAGGCCGTCGAGGGCACCGACCCCGCCGAGGTGATCTCCCTCGCCGACGCCCTCGACACCTTCCTGGAAGCAGGCGGCGGCCCGGACGACGGGCTGCCCTTCTCGGCCGACGCACGGGTCCGGTTCGCCCGGCTCGCCGCCGAACTCCGCGAGCTGCGCCGCTCGCTCGCCGATCCGCTGATGGACGTCCTCCACCGGGTCCTGGCCACCACGGGCCTCGAGGTCGAGCTGTCCGCCTCACCGCACGCCCTGGCCGCGCGCCGCCGCGAGACGCTCGGCAACTTCCTGGACGTCGCGGCCGCCTTCGCGGGCCGGGAGGGCGGTGCGGCTGTGGACGGCGAGGCCACCCTTCAGGGCTTCCTCGGCTTCCTGCGCACCGCCGCGCAGTACGAGAAGGGGCTCGACAACGCCCTGCCCGGCGGCGAGAACACGGTCAAGGTGCTCACCGCCCACAAGGCCAAGGGACTGGAGTGGGATGTGGTGGCGGTGCCGGGGCTCGTCGCCAAGCAGTTCCCGAGCGAACAGTCCCGCGAGTCCTGGACGGCGAACGCGAAGGTACTGCCGCACGAGCTGCGCGGGGACGCGCGGACCCTCCCGGACGTCACCGCCTGGGACAGCAAGGGGATCGCCGCCTTCAAGGACGCCATGAAGGGGCATCAGCGGACGGAGGAGCTGCGGCTGGGCTATGTGACCTTCACCCGGCCGCGCTCGCTGCTGCTGGGCTCCGGGCACTGGTGGGGCCCCACCCAGAAGCGTCCGCGCGGCCCGTCGGGCTTCCTGGACGCGCTGCGCGAGCACTGCGAGGCGGGGTACGGCGAGATCGAGGCATGGGCCGAACCGCCGGAGGAGGGCGCGGGGAACCCGGCCCTGCGGGAGTCGGCGGCCGACCGGGCCTGGCCGCTTCCGCTGGACCCGGCCGCGCTGCGCCACCGCCGCCGCGCCGCCGATGTGGTGCTCGCCCATCTGGCGCGCATCGAGACGGCGCGGGGAGAGCCGACCGCCCAGGACGAGGGGCACCCCTCGGCGGACGGGGAACTCTTTCCGGAGCCCCCGGAGGAGCTTGAGCCCCCGGAGGACCCGGAGTGGCCCGAGCCTCCGGAGGATCCTTACGGTTCGTACGAGGACGCGCCGTACCCCGACCCTTACGGCGCGCCGGAACCTGGCGCACCGGAGCCCGATGTGCCCGACATCACGTCAGAACCGGCCGACGACGAGCTGGCGCCCGAGGAGGTCCGGCTGATCGGCTCCTGGGACCGCGATCTGGACGCGCTCGCCGGAGAGCTGCGCCGAGCCCGCGAGAGCGTGCACGAGGTGCCCCTGCCGAGCACGCTCACCGCGTCCCAGCTGCTGCGTCTCGCCGCCGACCCGGACGGCTTCGCACGGGAGCTGGCCCGCCCCATGCCCCGGCCGCCGCGCCCCGCCGCGCGGCGCGGCACCCGCTTCCACGCCTGGGTCGAGTCGCGCTTCGAGGCGCTGCCGCTGCCCTTCCTCGGCCCGGACGAGCTGCCGGGCGGCGAGGACGACGAGGCGGAGATCGCCGACGAGCGGGATCTGACCGCGCTCAAGGAGGCGTTCGCCCGCACGCCGTACGCCCGGCGCACCCCTTACCGCGTGGAGGTGCCGGTCCAGCTGACCCTGGCGGGCCGCACCGTCCGTGGCCGGATCGACGCGGTGTACCGCGAGTCCGGTACGGGCCCCGACGACGGCCCGCGCTACGAGATCGTCGACTGGAAGACCGGCCGGTCCCAGGACGCCGACCCGCTCCAGCTGGCCATCTACCGCGTCGCCTGGGCCGAACAGCACGGGCTGCCCCTGTCGGCGGTCACGGCGGCCTTCGTGTACGTACGCAGCGGTGAGGTGGTCCGCCCCGCCGGGCTGCCCGGCCGGGCCGGGCTGGAGCGCGTCCTGCTCGGGGAGCCGGGGGACGCCGACGTCGGCGGGAACGTGGACGTCGGCGTGGACGCGGAAGTCGGTGGAAACGTGGACGGCAGCGGGGACGGAGTCGTGGACATCGGCGGGGACGGAGACGCGGACGCGACCGGAAATGACCGTATCGATGCCGGAACCGTCACCGAGCGCGAGCGCACCTGAGCGGCCCGGAGGCCCCCGCCCTCGCCCGGCCGCGGGCCGGATAGGCTCACATGCATGAGCAACACCCCGGACACGGACAACGCCGTCCGCGCCTTTGTGGACGGCCATCGCGCCGTCTTCCTCGCCGAGCTCTCCGAGTGGCTGCGCATCCCGTCCGTATCCGCCGACCCCGCCCGCGCCGACGACGTCCGGCGCGGCGCCCAGTGGCTCAGGGACCACCTGGCCGCCACGGGCTTCCCGGTGACTGAGATATGGGACACACCGGGCGCCCCGGCCGTGTTCGCCGAATGGCCGTCCGGTGATCCCGACGCCCTTACGGTGCTCGTCTACGGTCACCACGACGTCCAGCCCGCCGACCGCGCGGACGGCTGGCGCACCGACCCCTTCGAGCCCGTCATCGAGGACGGCAGGCTCTACGCCCGCGGCGCCGCCGACGACAAGGGGCAGGTTCTCTTCCACACCCTGGGGATACGGGCGCACCTGGCCGTGACCGGCCGTGACGCGCCCGCGGTGAACCTCAAGCTGCTGATCGAAGGCGAGGAGGAGTCCGGTTCCCCGCACTTCCCCGAGCTGGTCCGCGCGCACGCCGACCGGCTGGCCTGCGACACCGTGATCGTCTCCGACACCGGGATGTGGTCCGAGGACACCCCGACCGTCTGCACCGGTATGCGGGGCCTCGTAGAGTGCCAGATCGATCTCCACGGCCCAGGCCAGGACATCCACTCCGGCTCCTTCGGCGGTGCGGTCCCCAACCCGGCCACCGAGGCCGCCCGACTGGTCGCCGCGCTGCATGACGACGACCGTAAGGTGGCCATCCCCGGCTTCTACGACGGCGTCGTGGAGCTGACCGACCGTGACCGCGAGCTCTTCGCCGAGCTGCCGTTCGACGAGGCGGGCTGGCTGCGGACCGCGCATTCACGGGCCACGCTCGGCGAAGCCGGGTACTCCACCCTGGAGCGGATCTGGGCCCGTCCGACCGCCGAGGTCAACGGCATCGGCGGGGGCTACCAGGGGCCGGGCGGAAAGACCATCGTGCCCTCGGCCGCCCAGCTGAAGCTGTCCTTCCGGCTGGTGGCGGGCCAGGATGTGGAGAAGATCCAGTCGGCCGTGCGGGACTGGGCCGCCGCCCTGCTCCCGGCCGGGATCCGCCATGAGATCACCTATTGGGGCGCCACCCGCCCCTGTCTGACCCCGCTGGACCACCCCGCGCTCCAGTCGGTCGTCCGCGCCATGGGGCGCGCCTTCGGCCAGAAGGTCCGCTTCACCCGCGAGGGCGGATCGGGCCCCGCCGCCGATCTCCAGGACATCCTCGGCGCTCCGGTGCTCTTCCTGGGCATCTCGGTGCCGTCCGACGGCTGGCACGCACCCAACGAGAAGGTCGAGCTCGGTCTGCTCATGAAGGGCGCCGAGACGGCCGCCCACCTTTGGGCCGAGCTCGCCGAGAATGGACGGGAATAGCTTGCTCTGTTACGTGAACCACCCATTGCACTGGGGGAGTTGGAACCAGCCGTGACCACCTCGACCGACCACGCCACCGACCGGCCGATCACGCTCAGCGCTCCGAGCGGCATCGACCGCTCCGCGCACCACCGCTTGGACGAGGCGTGGCTGGCCGCTGCGTGGAGCCACCCGACGACGCGCGTCTTCGTGGTCTCCGGCGGCCAGGCCCTGGTCGACGACACCCCGGACGGCCGTACCGAACTCGTCATGACCCCGTCCTTCGAGGCCCCGCCCACCGAGAACCACCGCTACTTCCTGGGCACCGACCAGGAGGGCGTGCGCTACTTCGCGCTCCAGAAGGACTCCCTGCCGGGGCGGATGGACCAGTCGGCGCGCCCGGCCGGGCTGCGCGAGGCGGGCGTGCTGCTGTCCGAGCGTGACGCGGGGCTGCTGGTGCACGCGGTCGCGCTGGAGAACTGGCAGCGGCTGCACCGCTTCTGCTCACGCTGCGGTCAGCGCACGGTGATCGCGGCGGCGGGCCATATCCGCCGCTGCCCGGCGTGCGGGGCCGAGCACTACCCGCGCACCGACCCCGCCGTGATCATGCTGGTGAAGGACGACAAGGACCGGGCGCTGCTGGGGCGCCAGGTGCACTGGCCGGAGGGACGCTTCTCGACGCTGGCGGGCTTCGTGGAGCCGGGCGAGTCGATCGAGCAGGCCGTGGTCCGCGAGGTGGCGGAGGAGGCGGGCGTCACGGTCGGCGAGGTCGATTACGTGGCCAGCCAGCCGTGGCCGTTCCCGTCCAGCCTGATGCTCGGCTTCATGGCCCGGGCCACGTCCTCCCGGATCCAGGTGGACGGGGAGGAGATCCACGAGGCGCGCTGGTTCTCCCGGGACGACCTGCGGGCCGCGATCGAGTCCGGGGAGGTCCTGCCTCCCTCCGGGATCTCGATCGCGGCCCGGCTGATCGAGCTCTGGTACGGCGAGCCGCTGCCGCGGGGCTGAGCCGGAGCCCGCGGGACCGAGCCAGAGACCGCGGGACTGACGCAGACCCGCGGGGCTGACGCGGAGCCCGTGGGACCGGCTCAGTGGCCCGGGAGCCGGGTCAGAGCCCGCGGGGGCGGCTCGGCGACCGCCCGCTCAGGCCCCGACCTTGGCCTTGACCTGCGCCAGGGACGGGTTGGTCAGGGTCGACCCATCGGGGAAGAGGACGGTCGGCACGGTCTGGTTGCCACCGTTCGCCTTCTCGACGAAGGCCGCGGACTCCGGGTCCTGCTCGATGTTGATCTCGGTGTAGGCGATGCCCTCGCGGTCCATCTGCCCCTTCAGGCGTCGGCAGTAGCCGCACCAGGTGGTGCTGTACATCGTCACAGTGCCGGACATCGGTCTTCGCTCTCCTCGGGGTCGTGGCGGGTGGGCAGAAGGTGAACGCTCACCTTCCGCCGGTCATTCCCGGATTCATATGACCGGAAGGCCATGGCTGTGGACAACCGGCATCGGGCGTCTCAGGGGACCTGGCAGCATGGCGGGGTGACTGCAGCAACGTCCTCCACTCTGTTCCCGCACGGCTCCACGCCAGGTGCCTACGCGGCCACCCCGCGTGACGCCGACGCGGTGCTCGACGGGCTCGACCCCGAGCAGCGCGAGGTGGCGACGTCCCTGCACGGCGCGGTGTGCGTGCTGGCCGGGGCCGGCACCGGCAAGACCCGCGCCATCACCCACCGGATCGCCTATGGGGTGCGCGCGGGGATGCTCCAGCCGGCCAGTGTGCTGGCCGTCACCTTCACCAACCGCGCGGCGGGGGAGATGCGCGGGCGGCTGCGGCAGCTCGGCGCGGGCGGGGTGCAGGCGCGCACCTTCCATTCGGCGGCCCTGCGTCAGCTGCAGTACTTCTGGCCCAAGGCGGTCGGCGGTGAAGTGCCACGCCTGGTCGAGCGCAAGGTGCAGCTCGTGGCCGAGGCCGCCGCCCGGTGCCGGGTCCGGCTGGACCGCAATGAGCTGCGGGACGTGACCGGCGAGATCGAATGGTCGAAGGTCACCCAGACCGTGCCCGAGGACTATCCGGCCGTGGCCGCCAAGTCCGGCCGGGAGGCCCCCCGGGACGCCGCCGAGATCGGCCGGATCTATGCCACCTATGAGCAGTTGAAGCGCGACCGAGGAGTCATCGACTTCGAGGATGTGCTGCTCCTCACGGTCGGTGTGCTCCAGGAGCGGCAGGACATCGCCGATCAGGTACGCCGTCAGTACCAGCACTTCGTGGTCGACGAGTACCAGGACGTCAGCCCGCTCCAGCAGCGGCTGCTGGATCTGTGGCTGGGCGAGCGGGACAGCCTGTGCGTGGTCGGCGACGCCAGTCAGACCATCTACTCCTTCACCGGCGCCACCCCCGACCATCTGCTGAACTTCCGCACCCGCCACCCCGGGGCCACCGTGGTCAAGCTGATCCGGGACTACCGCTCGACTCCCCAGGTGGTCCACCTGGCCAACGGGCTGCTGTCCCAGGCCCGCGGCCGGGCCGCCGAGCACCGGCTGGAGCTGGTCTCCCAGCGGGAGGCGGGCCCCGACCCGGTCTACGCCGCCTATGCGGACGAGCCCGCCGAGGCCGAGGGCACCGCCCGCCGGATCCGGGAGCTGATCACCCCGGTCGAGCAGGGGGGCGCCGGGATCCCGGCGAGCCAGATCGCGGTCCTGTACCGGGTCAACGCCCAGTCGGAGCTCTATGAGCAGGCGCTGGCCGATGCCCAGGTGCCCTATCAGCTGCGCGGCGCCGAGCGGTTCTTCGAGCGGCCCGAGGTGCGCGAGGCCGGGCTGTTGCTGCGCGGCGCGGCCCGTGGCGGAAGCGCCGACCCGGAGCTGGCGGACGCGGACATCCCGTCCCAGGTGCGGGCCGTGCTGGGCACCCGTGGCTGGACGCCCCAGCCCCCGTCGGGCTCGGGCGCGGTGCGCGACCGCTGGGAGTCCCTGGCCGCCCTGGTGCGGCTCGCCGAGGACTTCACGGCGAGCCGCCCCGGGGCCACGCTCTCCGATCTGGTGGCGGAGCTCGATGAGCGGGCGGCGGCGCAGCACGCCCCGACCGTCGAGGGTGTGACCCTCGCCTCACTCCACGCGGCCAAGGGCCTCGAATGGGACGCCGTCTTCCTGGTCGGTCTCACCGAGGGAATGATGCCGATCACCTACGCCAAGACGGAGCAGCAGATCGAGGAGGAGCGCCGGCTGCTGTATGTGGGGGTCACCCGTGCCCGCCGTCATCTGACGCTGTCCTGGGCGCTCTCGCGGGCTCCGGGCGGCCGGGCCTCCCGCCGCCCCACCCGCTTTCTCAACGGGCTGCGGCCCGGCTCCCAGGCCGTCGGCGCCCGTCCCCCGGGCGGGGGCGGCGGGATCGAGCGCGGGGCGGCGGCCCAGGGCGGGGGCGGCGGGGTGCGCAAGCGGCGCGGCCCGGTCCACTGCCGGGTGTGCGGCCGGGCGCTGACCGACGCGGGCGAGATGAAGCTGATGCGCTGCGAGGGCTGTCCGTCCGAGCTGGACGAGGCGCTCTATGAGCGGCTGCGTGACTGGCGGGCGGAGCAGGCGGGGCTGCTGGGGCAGCCGGCGTACTGCGTGTTCACCGACAAGACACTGCTCGCGATCGCCGAGGCCGTTCCGGGAACCGAACCGGAGCTCGCCCGCATCTCCGGTGTCGGAAGGCGCAAGCTGGACCGGTTCGGGGCCGATGTTCTCGCGCTGTGCGCGGGCAGGGAACTGCCCTCCGCACTCGACGACGAGGGCGACGGCGATGCCGGGGGAAGCCATTCGGGTGACCCTTGGCAAAACTCGACGGAAAAATAGTTTGCGCGCGTGGAGGCGCTACCCATAGCCTTCCGAGCACGGAAGACAACGGCCCTTCCAGGAGCCGAGGATTCCGTGTTGTACTGAACACCCGGACTGGTTTCGGACCGGTCCCTGAGACGCCGAGAGGAGGCGAAGACCAGTGATCAGCTTCATCAACACCATCAAAAAGGCCGATCGGTCGGTCGTCGCCACATGCCTGCTCGGCTCTGCGCTCCCTGGCACCGGTATGCCCGGAGCCAATGAGGCGCGCCTCAGTGAGCGACCGATCCAGGCACCTGCGGTAGCAGCAGCGGCACAGGCAATGGCCTATGCCTTTGCGGCCAATGGTGCCGAATCCCGGACGACGCAGCAGCACCACAAGACGTGGGCCTTCCGCAGGCTCGAACCCTGGAGTTATCCAGCCTGATCCAGGATCAGGTCGGCACCTTCCAGGGCCGCGGAACCCACACCGGGATCCGCGGCCCTTTTGATTTGCCAGAGCCCGGCCACCAGCCGGACCGAAGAGACGAGGAACACACACCGTGCAACTCAACGCACACGCCCCGTCCGCATCGACCGACCTGAACCGCCCGCCTGACTCCTCGGAGGACTCCTTGACCCCGCTCACCGCCCTCACCGAACTCGATGAGGCCATCGAGAACCTGGGTGTAGCCGTTCCGTGCCGCTCGTACGACCCGGAGGTCTTCTTCGCCGAGTCCCCGGCCGACGTCGAGTACGCGAAGTCGCTCTGTCAGACCTGCCCGCTGCGGGAGGCATGCCTCGCCGGCGCCAAGGACCGCCGGGAGCCCTGGGGCGTCTGGGGCGGCGAGCTCTTCGTCCAGGGCGTGGTGGTGGCCCGCAAGCGGCCGCGTGGTCGGCCGCGTAAGAACCCGGTTGCGGCATGAGCACCATCGGCACCATCGATCGCCCAGCGACGCACGACCCCATGAAGCAGGTTCCGACGATGACCCCACCGGTCCCCGAAACCCCCGCACCAGATACCTCCGGTGCGCCCGAGGCGCGCCAGAACAGGAACCGAGAGATGCAACTCATGCAAGAAGCCCTGGCCCGTGCGCATATGCACGACCGGCTGCAGGAGGCCGAGTCCGAACGGCAGGCCGTTCGGCTCGCGGCCGCCCGCCGGATGCAGCGGCGTGCGGAGCGTGCCTCGCTCCGCGCCCGCCGCGCCCTGGCCATGGCGGTCATGCAGTGACCACCACCATGTGCGGCACCGGCCAGAGCCGGGGCTGACACACAACACACACCGACGGGTCCTACACCGACCCATCGCCTGACCACGAAGGGCCGGTCCGATCGGACCGGCCCTTCGGCTGTCCCGAGGCGTCCGCGCTCAGGCCGAGAACTCCGAGCTCAGGCCGAGGTCTCCGCGGCCTCGGCCTCCTCCTCGGCGCCGTCCGAGACCTCTTCCCCGGCGTCTGCCGCGGGGCCTTCCTCGGCGTCCTCTTCAGCGCGGTCCTCGGGCTCCGGGTCCGTGGGCTCCGGGTCCTCGGACTCCGGGTCCGCGGCGAATCCGGGGACCCATGCCTCGAGCTCATCCCGCATCCGCACCGTGGCACCCAGCTGGCACAGCACCCCTATGGTGCTCAGCGTCACCCGGTGAATCAGCAGATAGGCGGGCGGCAGATTCAGCTGATTGCCCAGCTCATAGACGGGGGAGTGACGGTCGGCCATCCGCGCCGCCTGGCTGCGCAGCCACTGCCGGTCGAAGACGAACGCGTCGACCTGGGCCGGTTCGAGCATCGGCAGCAGGAAGTCCAGCAGATCATCCGGGTCGAGCTCGATCGTCGGCTTGACGAACCCCTCCCCGCGCATCAGGTCATAGACCCCCGCGGCGTCGTTCTCGAGCGCCATGCGCAGCGCGATGCCGATGGGCTCGGGAAGCCCTCCCGGGAGCCGGTTCACCGAACCGAAGTCCAGGACGCCCAGCTTCCACCGCTCCGGCGGGCCGTCCGGGGCGTCCCCGGTCAGCAGTCGGAAGTTCCCCGGATGGGGATCGGCGTGCAGCAGCCCGGTGCGGGACGCCCCCGAGAACAGAAAGCGGGCCAGCAGCTGCCCGGCGCGGTCCCGCTCTTCCTGTGTGCCGTCGGCTATCACCTCGGAGAGCGGCACCCCCTCCAGCCATTCGGTGATCAGTATCTGATCGCTCTGGTGCACCACCTCGGGCACCACGATCTCCGTGTCCTGTGCGTACTCCTCCGCATGGACCCGCTGGGACGCCGCCTCCAGTTCGTAGTCCAGTTCCTCGGCGACCCGCTCGCGCAACTCCGCGATCAGCGGCTTGACGTCCAGCCCCGGCACCAGTGGTCCCAGCACCCGGGCGAACCGGCTCAGTTGGTTGAGGTCGGACAGCAGCGCCTCGCCCGCCCCGGGATACTGCACCTTGACCGCCACTGTGCGCCCGTCGTGCCAGACCGCCCGGTGCACCTGCCCGATCGAGGCGGCCGCCGCGGGCTTGTCCTCGAACTCCTGGAACAGCTCCGGCCAGTCCGGGCCCAGCCGCTCCTCCAGCGCCGCGTGGACCGTGCGGCTGGGCATGGGAGGGGCCGCTTCCTGGAGCTTGGTCAGGGCCGCCCGGTAGGGCCTGGCTATCTCCTCGGGCAGCGCCGACTCGAAGACGGACATGGCCTGTCCGAGCTTCATGGCCCCGCCCTTGAGCTCGCCGAGGACCTTGAACATCTGCTCCGCGGTGCGCTGCTGCACCTCGCGTGCGACGATCTCCGCCGGCCGTCCCCCTATCCGCTTCCCGAGCCCCCATGTGGCGCGCCCCGCGAATCCCAAGGGCAGCGCCGCCAGTTTGGCGGTACGGGTGATCGCCTTGCGCGGCAGATCGGTCATGCGCCCCTCCAACTACAGCCGTGCCATCCCGGAAGGTGGCCCCCGGGCCCCCGTGCCCACTCCGCGGACGTGGGTCACCCGGACATTGTCGCGTGCGGTGCCTCTGCGGCCGAGGCATATACGGCATCCTCCTCCCCGGCCGCTCCACAGCCGCATCCGGGATGTGCCTCGATCGGGCACGCCTCCCAGACGGGCGAGGGAAGCGCAAGCTCCCACCGGACCCCCGCGCCCCCGGAGGGGCGGCCGTCGAGGAAGGCCAGCGCCTGCACCGCGGTGAGCCCGGCCACCACCATCGCCAGCGCCGTGTCACAGGCCGGGGCGGTGCGCCGGCGACCGGACCGCCACTGCGCGAGCATCCTTGGCCAGACGGGCTCCCGCTCGGCACGGCCCGCAGCGGCGCAGCCCGCGCAGGGTGTGATCCCCGGCACCACCAGCGGGCCCACCACCCCCGTGGCCTCGATGACTCCCGCGTAGAGATGGGGGGTGCCGGAGGCGAGCAGCGGGAGGGCCTGCTCCGGATCCGGTGCGTACGCCGCGAGGCCGTCACGCGGGGCGATCACCACCAGCGCCAGCCCGGGCTCGGCCGAGGCGGTCCGCTCTCCCGAGGCGATCCGTTCTCCCGAGAGGGGCCGCCCTCCCGAGGCGGTCCGCTCTCCTGAAGGGACCTTCTCTCGCGAAGGGGCCCGCTCTGCCGCGGAGGTCCGCAGCCGCGCCGACCGGCGGGGGAGTGGGGCGGGCGCGGCCTGGCGCACCACGCGGCGGGCCGCCAGATCCCGGCGCTCGCCGATCTGCTCGGCCGAGAGCCCGCCGGGAGCCACATCCCAGGGCTCGACACAGCCGCCGTCCACCACATCGACCCGGCCGACCCCCGAGCCCGACAGCGCGGCCGCGACCGCAGCCCCGACCCGGCCCGCGCCCCGCACCTGAACCCGCGTCGCCCGCCGCGCGGCGAGCAGCCGCGCCGCCGCTCCGGGCTCGGGATGCAGCACCGACAGCGCCCCCGTGTCGGGCCGCAGCCGGTCCAGGGCCGCGGCGGGCTCGCCGCCGTCTCTCGGCTCGTCCAGCAGACCGGCCGCCGCCAGCCGGTCCACCAGTGCGTCGGCACGCCCCTCCGGCAGTCCGATGGCCCGCGCCTCCTGCCGCAGCAGCGGCAGACCGCGGGTGCCGTCCAGCAGCTCCAGAAAGCTGCTCGTGGCCGTGTCCACCGGCCCCATCACCACCGCATGCGCCCGGGCCACCCCGAACTGCACCGTGTCCCGGCTCCGCCAGCCGCGCCGCAGCGCGGGCTTGAGCATCGGATGCATCGACTTGCCCCCCGTCTGATGTGCTGCCCGTTGAACCGCCTTCAGCATGCGGGCCGGCGCCCGGACCCCGCAGCGCGTTGTCCACAGGCAGTGGAATAAGTCGTACGAACGCCGGTCGTACAAGCCGTGCACACCGTGGAGTGGTTCGGTCCGCAACCATCGGCGGGGCGGGACTTCCCCGGCTGCCAGCGGGTAACGTCGGGGCGTGTCCGCCGACCCGCCCCCTCGCACCGCGGGACAGAACGTCTCCCGCACCGCCGCGAGCGCACCGAGCACCGTTCCGAGCCCGCAGAGCCGAAGCTCCGACGCGAGCGCGGTGGAGGTCCGCCGGAGCACCCGGCGGCGCAGGACGGTCTCCGCCTATCGCGAGGGCGACCGCACCGTCGTCCTCATCCCCGCGCGCATGTCCGAGGCGGAGGAGCGGCGCTGGGTGAGCGTCATGCTGGAGAAGCTGGCGGCCCAGGAGAGCAAGCGGATGCTGGGCGACGCGGAGTTGGCCGCCCGCGCCGAGTGGCTCTCCGGCCAGTACCTGGGCGGGCGGGCCCGGCCCGACTCCGTCCGCTGGGTCACCAACCAGAACACCCGCTGGGGGTCGTGCACCCCGGCCGAGGGAAGCATCCGGCTCTCGCACCGGCTCCAGGGCATGCCGGAGTACGTCGTGGACTACGTGCTCCTCCACGAGCTGGCCCATCTGCTGGTGCCGGGGCACGGCCGCCGCTTCTGGCAGCTCCTGGAGGCGTATCCGCGGACCGAGCGGGCGCGGGGCTATCTCGAAGGGGTGGTCGCCGCCGCGCGGTTGCCGCACCTCTCAGGGCCCCCGGACGACCAGCCGTAAGGCGACCGCGCCCGGGCGGTGAGGGATCAGCCCCCCCGGAGCCCCCGGGAGCCCCCGGGCCGTGCGGGAACCACATCCTGGTTCCCGGCGTCGCTCATAGTCGGCGGCAGCGGCTAGCCTGGCGCGCAACGCACACACCGGTACGGCGATGGGGGACGGTCCTAACGTATGGCCAGGGAATTCCAGCGCGGCCACAAGGCCAGGATCAGTGATCTGACGGCCGGGAGGGATCTGTACGTCGGGGTGCAGATCGCCGGCCCCGGTCTGACCTTCGACATCAGCTGCTTCGGTCTCGACGCGAACGAGCGGCTGTCGGACGACCGCTACTTCATCTTCTTCAACCAGCCGAAGTCCCCTGAAGAAGCGATACAGCAGCTCGGGCCGCAGGCCGGGGACACGGATTCGTTCCGCGTCACGCTCGACAGCGTGCCGCCCGCCATCCAGAAGCTCTCCTTCACCGCGACCATCGACGGCGCCGGGCAGATGTCGCAGGTCGGCCCCGGCTACCTGCGGATCGTCGCGGGCGGCGAGGAGGTGGCCCGGTACTCCTTCACCGGTTCGGAGTTCAGCACCGAACGCGCGGTGATGCTGGGCGACTTCTACCTCAAGGACGTGTGGCGGTTCGCCGCCGTCGGGCAGGGCTTCGACGGGGGACTGGACGCGCTGCTCAAGAACTTCGGCGGTGAGGTGGCCGAGGAGGAGCCCGCCCCCGCGCCCGCCCAGGGCGCCACGCCCGGCTTCGCGCCGCCCGGTCAGGCCGCCCCCGCACCGGGCTTCGCACCCCCGGCCGGGGCCCCTGCCCCATCGGCACCTCCGGCCCCCGCCCCGCAGCCCGCCCCCGCCTTCGGCGCTCCCCAGGGCACGCCGCCCCAGGGCACGCCGCCTCCGGGTACGCCCCAGGGCACGCCCCCGCAGGGCGTTCAGCCGCCCGCCCCCGGCACCCCGCAGATGCACGGCGCCCCCACCATCGCCGCACCCATCGCGCCTCCCGGCCAGGTGCCGCCTCCCGGCCAGGTGCCGCCTCCCGGCCAGGTGCCGCCCCCGGGGCAGGCACCGCCGCCTCCACCACCGGGCCAGTACCCCGGTCAGCAGCCCCCGTTCGGCCAGCAGCCGGGCCAGGCCCCGCCCGCCCCCGCGCCGTACGGCCAGCCGCCCGCCCAGCCCTACCCCGGTCAGCCCGGTCAGTCGGGCCAGCCCGCTCCTTACGGTCAGCCGCAGCCCATGGGCGGCGTCCCTCAGGGCGGGGGCGCGCCCGGGCTCCAGGCCGCGCTCTCCAAGTACCGTGAGGCGCCCACCGGCCAGCGCTGGACGCCGCAGAACCCCCGGCTGATGCGGGTCGACCTCGGCGTCGGCGGCCAGCCCGTGCTCGCCCGCCAGGGCACGATGGTGCTCTACCAGGGCAAGGTCGACTTCAGCTACAAGGGCGCCGGTTTCCGCGGCCGGATCGTCGGCAATGCGACCGGCCAGGAGATGCAGCTGATGCGCTGCACCGGCCAGGGCCAGGTCTTCCTCGCCGAGAACGCCGCAGAGCTCCACCCGATCGAGCTCCAGGGCGACGCCATCTGTGTCTCCGCCGAGAACGTGCTCGCCTTCGACGAGTCGCTGCACCACGAGGTGCGCCGGATCGAGGGCCATGGCATCCCCGGCGGCGCGCTGTTCACCATGCAGTTCCAGGGCACCGGGACCGTCGTGGTGAAGACCGAGGGCACGCCGGTCGTCCTCCCCGTCACCCCGACGACCTTCGCCGACAGCAACGCCATCGTGGCGTGGTCCGCCGGAGCCCAGGTGATCATCTCCAGCCAGGTGCGGCTGCGCCGCAGCGCCTACCCCGGCCACAGCGGGGAGACTGTGAACCTCCAGTTCCGTGGCGCGCCCGGCAACTTCATCGTCGTCCAGCCCTACGAGGTCTGAGGGAGCCCGATATGGACCAGCAAATGATCTCGGGCTTCGCACCCGCCCCGGTCGCCGCCCGTATGGAGAACCACGGCGCCAGCATGCTCAAGGTCGCCATGCAGAGCGGCCAGGACCTCTTCGCCCGGACCGGCTCGATGGTGGCGTACGAGGGCTTCGTCCAGTACGAGCCCAACCCGCCCGCGGTACGGCAGATGGCCTCCCAGTGGCTGACCGGCGAGGGCGCCCCGCTGATGCGGTGCAGCGGCGACGGGCTGCTCTACCTCGCCGACTACGGGGCCAACGTCGTCTGCATCAACCTCAACGGCGACTCGCTCTCGGTCAACGGCACCAACCTCCTCGCCTTCGACGCCCACCTCCAGTGGGGCGTCGAACGCGTCAAGGGCATCGCCAAGTTCGCCGGGCAGGGCCTGTTCAACGTGGGCGTCTCCGGCACCGGCTGGGTCGCCCTGACCTCTCGCGGGACCCCCATCGTGGTCGACTGCGGCCGCGGCGAGGACGAGACCTATGTGGACCCGGACGCGCTCGTGGCCTGGTCCTCCGGGCTCAAGGTGAAGGGCAAGCGCAGCTTCAAGGCGTCGTCCCTGATCGGCCGGGGCAGCGGCGAGGCGTATCAGCTCGGCTTCTCCGGGCAGGGCTTCGTCGTCGTACAGCCCAGTGAGGACAGCACCGACCGGCTCCGGGCCCGGGGCTGAGGGGGAGGGACACCAGATGCAGAGCCCGCTTTTCGCCTTCACCGAGGCCCAGACGCAGGACCGCTACGCGCTCCAGAACCCGCATCTGCTGCGGGTCGCCCTGAGCGGCCACGAGGATGTGCTCGCCCGTAAGGGCAGCATGGTCGCCTATCAGGGGCTCATCGAGTTCGACGGCGAGTACCAGACGCCCGGGCAGCACAGGGCCCGCGCCCGTACCGGCGAGGGCCTGGACCTGATGCGCTGCTCCGGGCAGGGCACGGTCTACCTCGCCAACCTCGCCCAGCACATCCATGTGATGGACGTGGACCACGACGGGCTGACCGTCGACAGTTCCTATGTGCTCGCGATCGACTCCACGCTGCACTGGGAGTCGATCGCGGTGGACAGCCAGTTCGGGATCTCCGGGTCCGGCAAGTACAACCTCAACATCTCCGGCCAGGGCAAGGTGGCGCTGATGACCTCGGGACAGCCGCTGCTGCTCCAGGTCACCCCGGACAAGTACGTCAACGCCGACGCGGACGCCATCGTCGCCTGGTCCAGCTCGCTGCGGGTCCAGATGCAGGCGCAGACGCACTCCTCGGGCGTCTGGCGGCGGCGCGGCAACACCGGCGAGGGCTGGGAGCTCAGCTTCCTCGGCCAGGGCTACGCCCTGGTGCAGCCCAGCGAGCTGCTCCCGCCGCAGAACGCGGTGGTCGGGGGCGGTATGGCCGCGCAGTTCGGCATGGGCCAGCAGGGCGCCCGCGGTCAGAACCAGGGCAATATCTTCAGCAACTGACCGAGGTCACCGCTGATGGAGCACGGCGGCCGTGGATCCCTCGGGTCCGCGGCCGCTCCGCGTTCCAACAGGCCCGCGTTCCAACAGGCCCGCGTTCCAACAGGTTCCGCATCTCAACAGGGCCCCGCATTTCAACAGGCTCCCCGGAGCGGCCCGACGCGCTCCTCAGAGCAGCGCGCGGGTGCGCGTCACCAAGTGGCGCACCGACTCGTCGGCCACGTCCGCCACCTCGTCGTAGCCGAACCAGCGCAGATCCAGCGACTCGTCGCTGATCGCCGCCACCGCGCCCCGGGGCGCCACCGCCGCGTACTGGACGTCCAGGTGCCAGGCGCAGGGGGTCTGGTGCCGGTCGAGCCGCACCGGGCCGCCCGGCAGCAGCGTCAGCCCCGCGATCCCGGACTCCTCTGTGGCCTCGCGCAGCGCCGCGCCCGCGAGCGTGCTGTCGTCCGGCTCGCAGTGGCCGCCCATCTGGAGCCACATCCGCAGCTTCCGGTGCAGGGTGAGCAGCACCTGGTCCCGGTCCGGGTCGATCACCAGCGCGCTCGCCGTGATGTGCCCGTCCCCGCACGCCTTCCACATGCCGTCCGGATACGCGGCCAGATGGTCGCCGTACAGCCGCCGCAGCCGCTCCTGGGCGGCATCGGGCGCGGGCCACTCGGTGAGCACCCGCGCCGCGTCCTGGTGCAGACTCACTTCTCGCCGTCGCCCCGGTCGCCGCCCTCGCGGTCGTCCTCGCCGCTCTCGCGGCCCTTACGGAGGTCGGGACCCTCGGAGCCGCCCTTACGGTCCTCATCACCGCTCGCCGCCTCGCCGAGCATCTTGTCCAGCTCGGAGAAGTCCAGCTGCTCGCCGTGGACGAAGCCGTCCGGGTCGTCGAGGTCCTGTGCCGTCGGCAGCATGTCCGGGTGCGCCCAGAGGCCGTCGCGCCCCTCCAGGCCGCGGGCGTCGGTGAGGGAGGCCCACAGCCGGGAGGCGTCCCGCAGCCGGCGCGGTCGCAGCTCCAGGCCGATCAGCGTGGCGAAGGTCTGCTCGGCGGGGCCGCCGCTCGCCCGGCGCCGCCGCAGCGTCTCGCGCAGGGCGTCGGCGGACGGCAGATGCGGCTTGGCGGCGGCGTGCACCACCGCGTCCACCCAGCCCTCCACCAGCGCCAGAGCGGTCTCCAGACGCGCCAGCGCGGCCTTCTGCTCGGGGGTGTCCTCGGGCTGGAACATGCCCTGCTGGAGCGCTTCCTGCAGCTGCTCGGGGTGGGTCGGGTCGAGCTGGCCGACCGCATCCTCCAGCTTGGCGGTGTCGACCTTGATGCCGCGGGCGTACCCCTCGACCGCGCCGAAGAGGTGCGAGCGCAGCCACGGCACATGGGCGAACAGCCGCTGATGGGCCGCCTCGCGCAGCGCCAGATACAGCCGGACCTCTTCCTTGGGCACGCCGAGGCCGGAGCCCAGCGCCGCGATGTTGACCGGCAGCAGGGCCGCCTTGCTCGCCGGGCCCAGCGGCAGCCCGATGTCGGTCGAGCCGACCACCTCGCCGGCCAGCACGCCCAGCGCCTGCCCGATCTGGGTGCCGAACATGGCGCCACCCATCGAGCGCATCATCCCGAGCAGCGGGCCGGCCATGGCCTGCATCTCCTCGGGCAGCACATCGCCCATGGCGGCGCCGACGCGCTCGGCGACCGGGTCCACCAGGTCCTTCCACACCGGCAGGGTCGCCTCGACCCATTCGGCGCGGCTCCAGGCCACCGCGGTCCCCGAGCCCGAGGGCAGCGAGGTGACGCCGTCCAGCCACAGGTCCGCGAGCCGCACGGCCTCCTGGACCGCGGCGCGGTCGGCGGGGCCGACGCTCTCGTCCTTGCTGCCGTCGGCGGTGCCGCGCGCGACGGTCTGGCGGGCGATGTCCTTGGCCATGTCCCAGTTCACCGGGCCGCCCTCGTAGGAGAGCATCTGCCCGAGCTGCTGGAACGCGGCGCCCAGGTCGCCCGGGTTCAGCGAACCGAACATCGCGGCGAACGGATTCTCCGCGCCGCCCGCTCCGCCGGTTCCGCCGCCGAACCCGAAGGGATTCGCGGGGCCCTGCTCGCCGCCCTGGCCGCCCTTCTTCTTGCCGTCGTCGCCGTCCTCCGGCTCCTCCGGCGGAAGGCCGAATCCGAATGGGGTGTCACTCACGGGTTTCCTCGGCTCGTTGGGCCACCGGCCCCGGGCCGGTGGCGGATGCCCGACATCACCACCCAGCCTAGACACCTCGCCGGTTTCCGGGCTCGGTGCTTCGCTGATCGCCGCCCTGCGGCAGGATGGACGTCACCTGGTACGTATGCGTGCATGCGCTGCGTACTGAAGACAACCGCTGGAGACGCCCGGTGAGTTCCCCAGACCGAGAAGTTCGCGCTGCGCGAAACGATACGGCCCGCACCGCACGACGACCCGTCGTGGCGGTGACCGGTGCCGCCTCGGGCCCAGGTGCCCTGCTCACGCAGCGGCTCGCGGAGTCCGAAGAGGTCAAGCAGGTCCTGGCCATCGACGAGCGCCGCGGTGAGGTGACCGAGGCGCAGTGGCATGTGCTGGACGTCCGCGATCCGGCCATCGCCGAGAAGCTGGGCGGCGCCGACGTGGTGGTCCACCTCGCCGTCGACCTGGATCTGGGCACGGACCCCGCCGCCCGCACCGCCTACAACGTGCGCGGCACCCAGACGGTCCTGACGGCGGCCGCCGCGGCCGGGGTGCGCCGGGTGGTGCTGTGCACGTCCGCGATGGTCTACGGGGCGCTCCCCGACAACGCCGTGCCGCTGGCCGAGGACGCGGAGCTGAGGGCGACCGCCGAGGCCACCGGCGTCGGCGACCTGCTGGAGATCGAGCGGCTCGGGGAGCGCGCGCCCCGGGCGCATCCGGGGCTTAACGTGACCGTGGTGCGCCCGGCGCTCCTGGTCGGCGGCACGGACACCGCGCTCACCCGCTACTTTGAGTCACCAAGGCTGCTGGTTGTCGCCGGATCCCGTCCCACCTGGCAGTTCTGCCATATGGAGGACCTGGTCGGCGCGCTGGAATACGCCGCCCTGGAGAAGGTCGAGGGCGAGCTGGCGGTCGGGTGCGAGGGCTGGCTGGAGCAGGAGGAGGTCGAGGAGCTGTCCGGGATCCGGCGCATGGAGCTGCCCTCGGCGGTCGCCCTGGGCGCCGCCTCCCGGCTGCACCGGCTCGGTCTGACGCCGTCCCCGGCGGGAGATCTCGCGTACACGATGCACCCCTGGGCGGTCAGCGGCAGCAGGCTGCACGCGGCGGGCTGGCGGCCGCGCTGGACCAACGAGGAGGTCCTGGCGGAGCTGCTGGAGGAGGTCGCCGGCCGCCATACCGTCGCGGGGCGGCGCCTCGGCCGTAAGGACGCCACGACGCTCGGCGCCGCGGGCGCGACCGTGGCCCTGGTGGGCACCGCGGCGATCGTGCGCCGCGCCCGCAAGGCGCGCCGCCGGGCCTGAGACAAAGGCCCCGGAAGGTGTTTTCCGGGATCCGGTAGGCCGATGGCTCCACTGATTCCCTGAGGGCGGGACGGTACGGCACGATGGACGACATGGCACATTCGTACGATCACCCCGGCGAGCTCGCCGCCGCCCACCCCATCCGGCTGCTCGCCGTCCGTGACACGCCGCTGTCCGTGGACGAGGTGTTCGGGGCGGTGGGCGATGCCGCGGCGGGCGGCACGGCGCTGTTCGTGGGCACCGTGCGCAACCACGACGGAGGCGCGGAAGTCGGCGCCCTCGGCTACTCCGCGCACCCGACCGCCGAGGCCGAGCTGCGCCGGGTGGCCGAGAAGGTCGTGGCCGACTTCCCGGTGCGTGCGCTGGCCGCGGTGCACCGGGTGGGCGATCTGGTGATCGGTGATCTGGCCGTGGTGGTGGCCGTCTCCTGCCCGCACCGCGCGGAGGCGTTCGCGGCCTGCCGTCGGCTGATCGACGACCTCAAGAGCGAGGTCCCGATCTGGAAGCACCAGACGTTCGCGGACGGCACCGAAGAATGGGTGGGCGCGTAGCGCTTCGTTGAGGGGTGGTGGTCGGGTGACGGGAGGGCGGGTGGGCGCGTAGCGCTTCGTTGAGGGGTGGTGGTCGGGTGACGGGAGGGCGGGTGGGCGCGTGGAGCGAAGAATGGGTGGGCGCGTAGCGGGAATGCGCATGCGCATGGGGGCACGGAAGGGTGTACTCCGCTTGCGTAACCCCCACCCTGCCGTAAGCGTTGACCTGGCAGAGGATTAATCTGCTCATCTGTCAGTCGCGGTCCTGAACCGCGATTTTTCAAGGGGTCGGGAGGCTGCTGTGGCTGCGCTTCTCTGGTTGCTGATTCCGTTGTTCGCGGCGATAGGCGCGGCGATATACGCCGGCATAGCCGCCCGAGCCGGTAAACGGAAGTCCGGGGGGGATGTAGCTGAGCTGGCCGGATACGCCCGCTTCCGCGAAGCGATGGAGCGCCGGCCGTCCGATTCGGACGCCGCGGCCTGAGGCCGCCGCCCCGTCCGCGCCGCCCCTCGTACGGACGGCCCCGACGGTGGACTGACGGACGCGTCCCGTACTGTCGTTCCATGCCACGCCGCACTGCGACGATGCTCGCCTCCCTTCTGATGCTGATCGCGCTGCTGTGCGCCGGAGTGCTGATCCCGGTGCCGTACGCGGAGATGTCGCCCGGGCCGACGTACAACACCCTGGGTGAGCACAACGGGGAGTGCGTGCTCCAGATCTCCGGCCGCAAGAGCTGTGAGACCACCGGTGGGCATCTGAACATGACCACGGTCCGGGTCACCGGCTCCGAGTACCGGATGAACCTCGTGGAGGCCGTCTACGGCTGGCTGGCGCACGATGACGTGGTCGTGCCGCACAGCACCCTCTACCCGGACGACAAGACCCCGGACCAGGTGGACCAGCAGAACGCCGAGGAGTTCACCCAGTCCCAGGAGTCCGCCAAGGTCGCGGCGTTGCGGGCACTGAAGAAGCCGGTCACCGCGCATGTCATCGTCGGCGCCGTCCAGAAGGGCGCCCCGGCCCAGGGCGAGCTGCACGCGGGCGATGTGATCAAGTCGGTGGACGGCACGGCGGTGCGCGAGCCCGACGACGTTGCCAAGCTCGTCACCAAACACAAGCCGGGCCAGAAGGTGGTCTTCTCGGTCGTCCCGGCCAAGAACGTGGCGGCGGCGGAGAAGAGCGGCAAGCAGCCCACCGGCGAGGAGCGCGTCACGATCACCACCACGAAGGCGGACAAGGGCCCGGCCCGCGCCATCGTGGGCATCCAGGCCGGGATCGACTACACCTTCCCGTTCCGGATCGACATCAAGCTGGCGGACGTGGGCGGGCCCAGCGCCGGTCTGATGTTCGCGCTGGGGATCGTGGACCGGCTCTCGCCCGGCGATCTCACCGGCGGGAAGTTCATCGCGGGCACCGGGACGATCGACGACAAGGGCACGGTCGGCCCGATCGGCGGGATCGAGATGAAGACGATCGGCGCGCGCGAGGCGGGCGCCCGCTACTTCCTCACGCCCAAGGAGAACTGCGCGGCCGCCGCGAAGGACGTGCCGAGCGGGCTGCGGCTGGTCAAGGTGCACACGATCGACGACGCCCTTACGGCGCTCGAGAAGATCCGTAAGGGGGACACCGCCGGTCTGCCGAAGTGCACGACGGGCTGAGCGGCGCCCCCCGTTGCGGGGTCAGATCGCGGCGGTCAGTCGGTGGCGAAGGTGGCGGCGAGCGCGTCCGCCAGGCCCGGCACCAGACCGGCCCCGGTGAGCACCTCGGTCGGGGAATCCTTCTCCCGCAGCCGCAGGGCCGACTCACGCGCGCCGTCCCGCAGCACGGCCACGGTCATCCGGACCTCCTGGCGGTCCGGATGGTCGGCGACCCACTTGGCCAGCGCCGCCTCGTCCAGGCCCTCGGGCACGGAGCTCTCGGCGGACGGCGGCAGCATCTGCCGCTCCACGGTCAGGGCGCAGCCCGTCACCGCGTCCGGCCAGGCGATGGTGGCGAGGAACTCGTCCAGCGGGGCGCCGGAGGGCAGCTCGTCCTGCTCGATGGGGGTCAGGGAGGCGATCTCCTCGCCGCCCTCGTCAAGGCCGAGCTGAGCGGCGAGGCCGGGCTCCTCGGTGCGCAGCCGGGCGGTGTCGACAAGGGCGAAGAGCCGGGCGGGCTGGTCCCAGCCGAGCCCCGAGGCGTAGTCGTCGATTTCGAGTACGGCTCGGGTCAGTGGATTCGAGGCCAGCGGGTCGGTGCCGGGGGTTGCGTTGGACATGGTTCATATCGTGCCCTGTTCGGACCCGGAAACGGGAACTGAGTAAAGCCTGAGTAAGTTGCAACAGGTGGGCCCTGGAGTTCAGGGTTCCTCAATCGACAGCGAACTTCGAGGTGCGCACCTTGGCTTTCCAGATGCCGGACCGCGGCGGAGGCCCGACGGGGCCGCGGGTGAGAGTCGGCCGTCCGTCCCGGCGTGCCAGGACCCTGCTCATGACTCTGGGCGTGCTGGCCGTGTTGGCCATGCTCTTTGTCATGTTTGCCGGATTTTGGACGGATTGGCTCTGGTATCGCTCACTTCATTACTCTTCCGTCTTCAGTACCACCCTGAAGACGAAGATCGGGCTGTTCTTCGTCTTCGGCGTGCTGATGGCCACGGCCGTCGGGATCAACATCTGGCTGGCCCATCGGCTGCGGCCGCCGCTCAGCGCGATGTCCATGGAGCAGCAGAGCCTGGACCGCTACCGGATGGGCATCGCCCCGTTCAAGAAGTGGGTGCTGCTCGCGGTCACCGCCCTGGTGGGGCTGATCGCGGGCGCCTCGGCGGCCGGCCAGTGGCGCATCTGGCTGCTGTGGGTCAACGGGGTGCCGTTCGGCCAGAAGGACCCGCAGTTCCACAAGGACGTGGCCTTCTACGCCTTCGATCTGCCCTGGTACCGCTTCCTGCTGAGCTTCGGCTTCGCGGCCACGGTGCTCTCGCTGATCGCCGCGGCCCTGGTGCACTACCTCTACGGGGGCCTGCGGGTCACCAGCCCCGGCGCCCGCGCGACCGCCGCGGCCACCGGCCATCTGTCGGTGCTGCTGGGCGTCTTCGTGGCGCTCAAGGCGGTGGCGTACTGGCTGGACCGCTACGGACTCGCGGTGAAGTCCAGCGACTTCAAGGCGACGGGCAACTGGACGGGTCTGCGCTATGTGGACGCCAACGCCTATCTGCCCGCGAAGACGATCCTGTTCTGCATCGCGGCGATCTGCGCGCTGCTCTTCTTCGCCACGCTGTGGCGGCGCACCTGGCAGCTGCCGGTCATCGGCTTCGGGCTCATGGTGCTGTCGGCGATCCTGATCGGCGGGCTCTACCCGGCGATCGTCCAGAAGTTCCAGGTCCAGCCGAACGAGCAGGCCAAGGAGGCGCCGTACATCCAGAAGAACATCGAGGCCACGCGCAAGGCGTACGGCATCGATGACTCCAAGGTGGCGGACTACTCCGGCAAGAACGACAGCGACGGCGGCGGCGACAAGCTCCGTAAGGACGCCAATACGACGGCCAGCTACCGGCTGATCGACCCCAGCGTCATCTCGCCGACCTTCCAGCAGCTCCAGCAGGAGCGCAAGTACTACCAGTTCCCCTCGACGCTCGACGTCGACCGCTACAAGGGTGCCGACGGCAAGGACCAGGACACCGTCGTCGGTGTGCGCGAGCTGAACCTCAACGGCATCCCCAAGCGGAACTGGATCAACGACCACTTCACCTACACCCATGGCTACGGCATGGTGGCGGCGAAGGGCACCACGACCGACCCCAACGCGGATCCGGCCGGCTCGCCGGACTTCACCGAGTCCGGGCTGCCCACCAAGGGCTCCAGCGGCGGCGGTGTCGGCACCTACAAGCAACAGGTCTACTACGGCGAGAAGACCGACCAGTACTCGATAGTCGGTGGCCCCCAGAAGGAGCTCGACTACGAGAAGAACGGCGAGCGGACCACCAGCTACAAGGGCAAGAGCGGGGTCAGCCTCTCCAACCCGGTCAACCGCGCCGCCTACGCGGTGGCGTTCGGCGAGCCCCAGATCCTCTACTCGGGCGCGATCGGGGACGGTTCGCGGATCCTGTACAACCGCACCCCCAAGGAGCGCGTCGAGAAGGTCGCCCCCT
Organism: Streptomyces lacaronensis; assembly: GCF_047337785.1. NCBI lineage: Bacteria > Bacillati > Actinomycetota > Actinomycetes > Kitasatosporales > Streptomycetaceae > Streptomyces > Streptomyces lacaronensis. Next base: position 4,466,062 of record NZ_JBLHDK010000003.1, on the reverse strand, counting down.
GGCTGACCATCGACGGTGACGCCTATCCGGCCGTCGTCCATGGCCGGATCAAGTGGATCGTGGACGCCTACACCACGACCAACGGCTATCCGTACGCCTCGCGGACGACCCTGGGCGACAGCACGGCCGACTCGCTGAGCGACGGGGACCGCTCGGTGGTCGCGCAGCAGAACAAGGTCAACTACATCCGCAACTCGGTCAAGGCGACCGTGGACGCCTATGACGGCACCGTCAAGCTCTACGAGTGGGACTCCAAGGACCCGGTCCTGAAGACCTGGGAGAAGGCGTTCCCGGGGACGGTCGAGCCCAAGGAGAAGATCAGCGGCGAGCTGATGGAGCATCTGCGGTATCCGCAGGACCTGTTCAAGGTCCAGCGCGAGCTGCTGACCCGCTACCACGTCACCGACCCCACGCAGTTCTACAGCGGCAGTGACGCCTGGCAGGTGCCCGAGGACCCGACCCACAAGGACGGGAACGCGGTGCCGCCGTACTACCTGAGCATGAAGATGCCCGATCAGCAGGGGCAGACGTTCTCGCTGACGACGACCTTCACCCCCAACGGGCGTCCCAACCTGGGGGCGTTCATGTCGATCGACGCGGATGCCAACAGTAAGGACTACGGCACGATAAGACTGCTGAAGGTCACCTCCAACGTGCCCGGTCCACAACAGGTGCAGAGCGAGCTCAACGGTGATCCGGAAGTCGCCGAGTTCGTCCGGAACCTGAGAGGCACCGACTCCGACATCGAGTACGGCAATCTGCTCACCGTGCCACTGGACAACGGCTTCCTCTATATCGAGCCCGTCTACGCGCGCGGTGGCAGCGCCAACTACCCGCTGTTGAAGAAGGTCGGCGTCTCCTACGGCAAGGAGACGGTCTTCAAGGACACCCTGGGCGAGGCCCTGGACGCCGTCTTCGGCGAGTCGTCCGAACAGCGGCCACCGGAAGACGGCGGGCAGGAAGAGCCGCCGTCGAACACCAACCCGACGGTGAAGGAGGCCCTCAAGGACGCCTCGGACGCCTATCAGGACGCCCAGGACGCCCTCCAGAAGCAGCCGCAGGACTGGGAGGCGTACGGCAGGGCCCAGGAGGATCTGAAGGACGCGCTGGACCGCGCCGCCAAGGCGGAGAACAAGGCGGCCGGCGACAAGGGGCAGCAGCAGAACCAGCCACGGAGCCAGAGCGCCGGCGGCGGTTCCGACAAGAAGGCCGGCTGACCCTTGACGACCTGCGAGAACGGCCGGGCGGCCGACCCCTCGCGCCGTGGTACGGTGGTTCCACCACGGCGCGGGGTGGAGCAGCTCGGTAGCTCGCTGGGCTCATAACCCAGAGGTCGCAGGTTCAAATCCTGTCCCCGCTACTGACACACGAGGCCCGGATCCGCAAGGATCCGGGCCTCGTTGTGTGTTGTATGAGCGTCCACTCGGGGAATGCGGATACAAGCGTTTGGGTTGTCTCTCTGTGGGCATGTCGACAAAACGCTGAAGTGACCTCCTCGGCTGCGGTATACCAGGTGTACGCCGGACGCGGGTGATGCCACGATGGGATTTATGGGGGACAGGGTCAGTCTGTTGGAGACAGGGCGTTTTGCGCACGCGCACGACGATGCCGAGGAGGAGACCCGGCACCGTCGTGCCGCCGAGGCCGGTGACACCGTCGCGATGAGCGCGCTCGGCGCGCTGCTGCTGCGCCGCGGCGACCTCGATGGCGCCGAACCGCATCTGCGGGGAGCCACCGCGGCGGGCGATCGCGCCGCCGCCAACAACCTCGGCGTTCTGCTGCACCAGCGCGGCTATGCCGACGAGGCGGCCGGCTGGTGGCGCATAGCCGCCGTCGCCGGATCCCCCGCCGCGGCCCACGCCCTGGGCCGCCATCACCGCGAGCGGGGCGACGAGCCCGCCGCCGAGTACTGGCTGCGCCAGTCCGCCGAGTCCGGCCACACCCTGGGCGCGTACGCGCTGGGCGATCTGCTGGAGCACCGCAGCGACATCGGGGCCGAGCGCTGGTTCCGTACGGCCGCCGAGCGCGGCCACCGGGAGGCCGCGTACCGCCTCGCCCGCATCCTCGACGACCGTGGCGACGAGGCGGACGAGCCGGCGGCCGAGCGCCGCCGTGGCGCCGAAGGGGGCGGCCGGGAGGAGGCCGGGCAGTGGTATCGGCAGGCCGCCGCGCGCGGCCACCGGCGCGCCGCCCTCCACCTCGGCACGCTGCTGGAGAAGCGCGGTGAGACCAAGGAGGCCGGGCGCTGGTACCTGATGTCCGCCAAGGACGGCGAGGCCCGGGCCGCCTGCGCGCTGGGCTTCCTGCTGCGTGACGCGGGCGACACCGACAGCGCCGCCGTCTGGTGGCACCGGGCGGCCCAGGACGGCGACGGCAACGCCGCCAACGCGCTGGGCGCGCTCCACGCCGACCGTGGTGAGACCCAGACCGCCGAGCGCTGGTACCGCGCCGCGCTCGACGCCGGGGACATCAACGGCGCCTACAACCTCGGGCTGCTCTGCGCCGAGCAGGGCCGCACCGTCCAGGCCGAGCAGTGGTACCGCCGCGCGGCCTACGCGGGCCACCGCGAGGCCGCCAACGCCGTCGCCGTGATGCTGCTCCAGCGCGGCGACGCGGCGGGCGCCGAGCCGTGGTTCTCCAAGGCGGCCGAGGCGGGCAGCGTCGACGCCGCGTTCAACCTGGGGATCCTGCACGCGGGCCGGGGTGAGGACCGGGCGGCGCGGCAGTGGTACGAGCGGGCCGCCGCCGCCGGGCACACCGAGGCCGCGCTCCAGGTCGGCCTCGCCCTCCAGCGGGAGGGCGACCTCCAGGGCGCCGAGCGCCATCTGCGCTGCGCCGCGGGCGGCGGCAGCGCCGAGGGCGCCTTCCGGCTGGCCGCGCTGCTGGACCGCTCCTCGGTGGGCGGTGACCCGGCGACCGGCACCGGCTTCGGCAGCTCGTCCGGGACCCGCTTCCCGACCCCGCCGCCGGACGACGGCTCCGGGCCGCACGTCCCCGAGTACGAGGAGTGGTACGAGCGCGCCGCGCGGCAGGGCCACCGGCGGGCCCAGGTGCGGGTGGGCATGTTCGCGGCCGCGCGCGGCGACGTGGTCGAGGCCGCGCGCTGGTACCGCATGGCCGCCGAGGCGGGCAGCAGCAACGGCGCGTTCAACCTGGGGCTGCTGCTGGCCCGGGAGGGCAGCGAGCCGGAGGCCGCCCTGTGGTGGACGCGTGCCGCAGAGTCGGGGCACGGCCGGGCCGCGCTGCGGCTCGCGCTGCTCGCGGCCCGTCGTGGGGCACTCGCCGAGGGGCAGCGGTGGTGCGCGCGGGCGGTCGAGCTGGGGCCCGCGGAGGTCGCCGAGCGCGCGGCCCGGCTGCGGGAGGCGCTCCAGCAGGAGCTCACGGCCTGAGTCCCAGCGCCCCTTCAGGGCGCCCTCTCGGTAACCGGTTTGCTCCTGGTGTCCACCCCGGGTTAAGGTTGCTACACAACGACGCGGGGTGGAGCAGCTCGGTAGCTCGCTGGGCTCATAACCCAGAGGTCGCAGGTTCAAATCCTGTCCCCGCTACCAGACGAAAGGCCCGGATCCTCCAGGATCCGGGCCTTTCGTCTGTCGCGGACTTACGGTCGCTGTCGCGGGCCTTCGCCGGCTGTTACGGCCCTACGGTCGTGATCCGCGCCGCTCGCGCCGTGCCCCTCGGGCCTCAGGCCGCGCAGTTGGGGCACAGCCCCCGGTACGTCACCTCGACCGCGGAGATCGCGAAGCCGTAGCGCTCCTGGGTGGGCAGGTCGGCGAGCAGATCGCCGGAGGGGTGGACATCGCGGATGGTGCCGCAGCGCGCGCACACCAGGTGCTGATGCGCGTGATGCGCGTTCGGGTCGTAGCGCTTGGCCCTGCCGTCCGTGCTGACCTCGATCACCTCGCCGAGCGTGACGAGCTCGCCGAGGGTGTTGTACACGGTCGCGCGGGAGATCTCGGGCAGTCGCTCGGCCGCCAGCGCGTGGACTTCATCGGCGGTGTAGTGCACGTGGTCCCCGTCGAGGACCTCGGCGACGACACGTCGCTGCGCCGTCAGCCTCCAGCCGCGTCCCCTGAGCCGTTCCAGCAGGTCACTCATGCCATTCACCTATCAGTCAGATAAGGACAAGGGTAGCAGCGGACGAGTCCTTGACCAGACCGGGTACGAGTCTCAAAGCCTTCTTGACTTAGACAATGTCCAATGTAGGATCGAACCCAGTCCCAGACCAGGGACAGAATGCGAGTACGCAGGAGGCGCACGTGACGGTCCAGGACGACATCACTGGTCCGCTGACCACGGAGTCCGGGGCTCCGGTGGCGGACAACCAGAACAGCGAGACGGCGGGCGTCGGCGGTCCGGTTCTCATCCAGGACCAGCACCTGATCGAGAAGCTCGCCCACTTCAACCGCGAGCGGATCCCGGAGCGGATCGTGCACGCGCGGGGCGCCGGTGCGTACGGCACCTTCACCGTGACCGCGGATGTGACGAAGTACACCCGCGCCGCGTTCCTCTCCGAGGTCGGCAAGCAGACCGAGACGTTCCTGCGCTTCTCGACGGTCGCCGGCAACCTCGGCTCGGCGGACGCGGTGCGCGACCCGCGCGGTTTCGCGCTGAAGTTCTACACCGAGGACGGCAACTACGACCTGGTCGGGAACAACACCCCGGTGTTCTTCATCAAGGACGCCATCAAGTTCCCCGACTTCATCCACACCCAGAAGCGCGACCCGTACACCGGCTCGCAGGAGGCGGACAACGTCTGGGACTTCTGGGGGCTCTCGCCCGAGGCCACCCACCAGGTGACCTGGCTGTTCGGCGACCGCGGCATCCCCGCCTCGTACCGCCACATGAACGGCTACGGTTCGCACACCTACCAGTGGAACAACGCCGCGGGCGAGGTCTTCTGGGTGAAGTACCACTTCAAGACCGACCAGGGCATCAAGAACCTCACCACCGCGGAGGCGGCCGAGACCGCCGGTCTGGACCCGGACAGCCACCAGCGCGATCTGCGCGAGGCCATCGAGCGGGGTGACTTCCCGACCTGGACCGTGCAGGTGCAGATCATGCCGGCGGCCGACGCGGCGAACTACCGCTTCAACCCGTTCGACCTGACCAAGGTCTGGCCGCATGAGGACTACCCGCCGATCGAGATCGGCAAGCTGGAGCTCAACCGCAACCCGCGGAACATCTTCGCCGAGGTCGAGCAGTCGATCTTCTCGCCGGCCCACTTCGTGCCGGGCATCGGCCCGTCCCCGGACAAGATGCTCCAGGGCCGCCTGTTCGCGTACGGCGACGCCCACCGCTACCGCGTCGGCATCAACGCCGATCACCTGCCGGTGAACCGCCCGCACGCGGCCGAGGCGCGCACGTACGGCCGGGACGGCTTCCTGTACGACGGCCGTCACGCGGGCGCCAAGAACTACGAGCCCAACAGCTTCGGCGGCCCGGCCGAGACCGGCCGGGCGCTGTGGCAGCCGTCCCCGGTGTCCGGCCGGACCGGGGACCACGAGGCCCCCTCGCACGCCGAGGACGACGACTTCGTCCAGGCGGGCAACCTCTACCGGCTGATGTCGGACGACGAGAAGGAGCGCCTGATCGAGAATCTGGCGCGGTTCATCGCCAAGGTCTCCCGCGATGACATCGCACAGCGGGCGATCGAGAACTTCCGCAAGGCGGACGCCGACTACGGCAAGCGGCTGGAGGCCGCGGTCCAGGCCCTGCGCGGCTGACGGACGCTTGCCGTATCAACCGAAGAGGCCGGACGCCGTTGGGCTCCGGCCTCTTCGTGTGCTGCTTCGAGTGCCGGTTCAGGTGCCGGGCGCGGTGCGCCGGGCCCTTACGCCGGTACGGGCTGGGGTGCCGGGACCCAGCAGCGGATGATGTCGCGCACGGACACCACTCCGACCGGGTCGCCCGCGTCGAGGACGACCAGATGACGGAAGCCGCCCTGGGACATCGCGCGGGCCGCCTCGTCCAGCGTCCACCCGGGGGCGGCGAAGACGACATCGGCGGTGGTGTGGTCGTGTGCGGCCTCCTGGTCGGGGTCCTGGCCCGCCCCCAGGGAGTTGAGGATGTCGCGCTCGGTGAGAATCCCCAGGCCGCTGGTGTCGGGATCGAGCACGATGGCCGATCCCACCCGTCGCGCCGACATCAGCCGGGCGGCCTGGCGGAGTGTGTGCGCGGGGCCGATGGTGAGGACCACCGAGCTCATGGCGTCACGGACGTGCATGGGCATGGATGGAGCCACCTCCTTGGTGAATCCCGGATCCCATTAGAGAAAGGATTCACAAGTTCACAAGGTCCTGGATTCTCATGTTCACATGCCTTGGTGGGTCCAACAAGGGCGCGCGGAAGCCGATCTGCCGCTGAGCGCGCCCCGCGCTCCGGTTCATGCTCTGGCCAGCCCCCGGAAGGCTCCTCAGGAGCGCAGGTAATCCAGCATCACCCTGTGCAGCAGCCCATTGGACGCCGCCGCGTCGCCGCTGTTCGGGCCCGGTACACCGTCGAGTCCGGTGAAGCGGCCGCCCGCCTCCTGGACGATCACCGCGTTGGCCGCCATGTCCCACAGCGACAATTCCGGTTCGGCGCAGATGTCCACCGAGCCCTCGGCCACCATCATGTACGGCCAGAAGTCGCCGTAGCCGCGGGTGCGCCAGCAGGCGCGGGTCAGGTCGAGGAAGCCGTTCAGCCTGCCGCGCTCCTCCCAGCCGCTGAGCGAGGAGTACGCGAACGAGGCGTCGGAGAGGTTGCCCACCTTCGAGACCGCGAGCCGGGACGCGGAGGACAGGCTGCGCCCGGTGTACGCCCCGAGCCCCTCGGCGGCCCACCAGCGCCGCCCCAGCGCCGGTGCGGAGACCACCCCGACCACCGGCCGGTCGCCGCCCTCACCGCGCTCCATGAGGGCGATCAGAGTGGCCCAGACCGGGACCCCGCGCACATAGTTCTTGGTGCCGTCGATCGGGTCGACCACCCAGCGCCGCGGACCGCTGCCCTCGCTGCCGAACTCCTCGCCGAGCACCGCGTCGCGCGGCCGGGCGCGCTGGAGCGAGGTGCGGATCAGCTCCTCGGCCGCCTTGTCGGCCTCGCTCACCGGCGTCATATCGGGTTTCGTCTCGACCTTGAGGTCGAGCGCCTTGAACCGCTCCATGGTGGTCGCGTCGGCGGCGTCGGCGAGAACGTGGGCGAGACGCAGGTCATCGTGGTAGTCGGGCATGGCCGAACAGTATCGACAGGAAAAGACGCGGAGCCACACGACTCCACAACGACCAGGGGACTTCGGCTGGACGGCCCGCCCGCGCGGGGCTCTTGACTTCATCTGGCGGCCCGTCAATTCTGTCGGGCACATGCCGGGCCGGGAGGCGACGATGCCCGCTCTGGGAGGCGACGATGCCCGCAGCGCGTGAATCCTTACTCGACGCGGCCTTCGCCGCGCTCGAACGCGGTCCGTGGCCGAGGGTGAAGATGTCCGAGGTCGCGGCGGCGGCCGGGGTCTCCCGGCAGACCCTCTACAACGAGTTCGGCAGCAAGGACGGTCTCGCCCGCGCTCTGGTGCGACGCGAGGCCGACGCGTATCTGTGCGGGGTCGAGCGGGCGCTGTCCGGGGTGTCCGGCGCGGTGGCACCCAGGGAGCGGCTGGCCGCCGCTGCGGTGTGGACGGTCCGCTCGGCGAGCGAGAACCCGCTGGTGCGGGCGGTGCTCACGGGCCGCTGGAACGAGCGGCTGCCGACGTCCGTAAGGACGACACCGCCGGGGAAGCCGGAGCGGCTGCCCGCGCCGGGCGAGCTGATCGGAGAGGCGCGGGACCGCGCGGTGCGGCTGCTGGAAGGCGACTGGCCGCCCGGCGCGGTCGAGCTGCCGCTGGCCTGTGAGGCGGTCGCCCGGCTGGCCCTGTCATACGTGGTGGCGCCCGCCCCGGCGGCGGATGTGGCCCGTATGGTGCGCACCGTGCTGGCCTGAGCCGCCCGGGGGGTACGGGGCGCCCGGTGGTACGCGTACGCCCGCGGCCCGCCGCGGGCGTAGGGATCCGTTCGCCGACGGCCTCAGTGGGCCGAACCGGAGAGCTGGAGCCCTATCACGCCGACGATCACCAGTGAGATGGAGATGATCTTGAGCGTGGAGACGAGGTCGCCGAGGAAGACCATGCCGTAGATGGCGGTCCCGGCGGCCCCGATCCCCGTCCACACCGCGTACGCGGGCCCCACGTCGAGCTTCTTCAGGGACAGCGTCAGCAGCCCGAAGCTGCCGAGCGCGAACGCGCAGAAGGCGATGGTCGGCCAGAGGCGGGTGAAGCCGTGCGAGAGCTTGAGACAGACGGCGAAGCCGGTTTCGAGTAGCCCGGCGACCACGACCAGCAGCCACGCCATAGAGATGCCCTCCCGTGCCGCTGTCGGCTGCCGTCGCCCGGGGCGTCCCCGGTCGCCTGGATTGCCTGAGTCGCCTCGATTGCTTGATGCGATTATCCATTTACCGCCCGGGTGGAGCGGCAAACACGCCCCCCTACGGGTGTCCGGCCGCTCCCTGCGGGTATCCGGCGGATCTTGCCGCCTGCGGCGGGCCTTTCCCCTCCCCGCCCCTTCCCGAAACTGGGGCTCCGCCCCAGACCTCGGGGGCCAGGGGCCCCATCCCTGGCCCCGGGCTTCGCACGAGGCCCCGCCGTGCGGCGGAGCCGCATGGCGATGCTGCGGAAGGGGCGGGGCCCCGGTCCGGGGTTTGGGGGAGCCCGGGGTCTGGGGCGAAGCCCCAGTTACGGGAAGGGGAGCAGCCCGCCGCAGGCGGCACGGTCCGCCGGACAGGTCCTAGTCGCCCTCTCGCCGCTCGCGGGTGGCCAGCAGCCGCCGCAGGGAGTAGAGCCGGGCCGGTTCGGCGTGGCCGTCGGCCACCCACTGGTCCAGCGCGCAGTCCGGCTCGTCGTGGCTACAGGCGCGCGGGCAGCCCTCGGTGCCCGGCTCCAGGTCCGGGAAGGCGTGGATGACCCGCGCCGGGTCCACGTGGTGCAGCCCGAAGGACCGCACGCCCGGGGTGTCGATCGCCCATCCCTTGGCGTCCGGCAGGGGCAGCGCGAGCGCGGAGGTGGTGGTGTGGCGGCCGCGGCCGGTGACCGCGTTCACCCGGCCGGTGGCCCGCTGGCGGTCCGGGACCAGCGCGTTCACCAGTGTCGTCTTGCCCACGCCCGAGTGGCCGACGAAGACGGTGATCCGGTCCGTCAGCCGCTCCCGCACCCGGTCGGCGGCGTCGCCGTCGGCCAGCTCGTCGCGGCTGGTGACGACATAGGGGACGCCGAGCGGCTCATAGGTCTTCAGCATGTCGTCGGCGGGCGCCAGATCGGACTTGGTGAGGACGAGCAGCGGCTCCAGGCCCGCGTCGAAGGCGGCCACCAGGCACCGGTCGATCAGCCGCGGGCGCGGCTCGGGATCGGCCAGGGCGGTCACGATCGCGAGCTGGTCGGCGTTGGCGACCACCACCCGCTCGTACGGATCGTCGTCGTCGGCGGTCCGGCGCAGGACGGAGGAGCGCTCCTCGACGCGGACGATCCGGGCGAGCGTGTCCTTGCCGCCGGAGAGATCCCCGACGACCCCGACCCGGTCGCCCACCACGACGCCCTTACGGCCGAGCTCGCGGGCCTTCATGGCGGTGATGGTGTGGTCCTCGACCAGGACCGTGAGCCGGCCGCGGTCGACCGTGAGTACGAATCCCTCGGCGGCGTCCTCGTGTTTGGGCCGGATGTTGGTGCGCGGCCGGGTGCCCTTGCGGTTGGGGCGGATCCGAACGTCGTCCTCGTCGGTGTGCTTGCCGTAGCGGCGCATGAGTCCAGGCTCTCAGGATCTCCGCGCCGAGGTCGTCGTCGCGTCGAGCATCCCGGCCCACAGACCGGGGAAGTCGGGGAGGGTCTTGGCGGTGGTCGCCACGTTCTCGACCAGCACGCCGTCGACGGCCAGGCCGAGGACGGCGGCGGCGGTGGCCAGCCGGTGGTCCTCGTAGGTGTGGAAGATCCCGCCGTGCAGCGGGCGCGGGCGGATCCGCAGACCGTCCTCGGTCTCGGTGACGTCCCCGCCCAGCTCGTTGATCTCCTTGGCGAGGGCGGCGAGCCGGTCGGTCTCGTGGAGCCGCAGATGCGCGATGCCGCGCAGCACCGACTCGGAGTCGGCCAGCGCCGCGACCGCCGCGATCACCGGGGTGAGCTCGCCGACCTCGTGCAGATCGGCGTCGATCCCGGTGATCCGGCCCGTTCCGGTGAAGGTCAGACCGGTGTCGGTGAGCTCGCAGGAACCGCCCATCTCGGTGAAGATCCGGCGCAGTTCGTCGCCGGGCTGGGTGGTGCGCTCCGGCCAGTCCGTGATGGTCACCCGGCCGCCGGTGACCAGGGCGGCGGCCAGGAACGGCGCCGCGTTGGACAGATCGGGCTCGACGATCAGGTCGCGCCCGAGCAGCGCGCTCGGCGCCACCCGCCAGACGCCCCGCTCGCCGCCCGCCTCCGGGGTGTCCACCCGCGCGCCCGCCGCGCGCAGCATGTCCACGGTCATCCGGATGTGCGGCAGGGAGGGCAGCGCGGCGCCGATATGACGCACCTCGACGCCCTGGTTGAAGCGCGGCGCGGACAGCAGCAGCGCGCTCACGAACTGGGAGGACGACGAGGCGTCGACGCGGACCGGGCCGCCGTCCAGCGCCCCGCCGCCGTGCACGGTCATCGGCAGCGCGCCGCGGCCGTCGTCGTCGATGCGGGCGCCCAGGGCGCGCAGCGCGTCGATCACGCCGTGCAGCGGGCGCTCGTGGGAGCGGGGGTCGCCGTCGAAGTGGACGGGGCCGTCGGCCAGGGCGGCGACCGGCGGCAGGAAGCGCATCACGGTGCCGGCGTTGCCGACATCGATGGTGGCCGGGCCGTGCAGCCCCGCCGGGATGACCCGCCAGGCCTCCCCGCCGCCGGAGGGGCCGCTGGAGCCGAGGGCGCCGTCGGACACCGTCTCCTCGATGCCGACGCCCATGGCGCGCAGGGCGGCGGCCATCAGGAGGGTGTCGCGGGAGCGGAGCGGGCGGCGCAGCCAGCCGGGTTCGGCGGCGAGCGCGGCCAGGATCAGACCGCGGTTGGTAACCGACTTGGATCCGGGCACGGTGACGGTCGCGTCGACCGCTCCATCGGCGGTCGGAGCGGGCCAGAGGGCGGTGTGGTCGCCCGGGGAGGTCTCAATGCCGGTCATGGGTCTTACTTTAGTGGTTCGCCCGGAGTGCCAATCCTGATCGAAAGTGGCGAAACCCAGTCGAAACACGGCGCTGCTACAAGGAGCCAACGAGGTGCCGGCGGTGGCGCGCCGGGCGCTCGTACGGGGTCACAGCCCCAGGGGCCGGGGTCAAAGCCCCAGCAGCCGGGGTCACAGTCCCGGCAGCCGGGGTCACAGCCCCATCAGCCAACGCCCTCCGGCGAGCAGCGAGCACAGCGAGACCACGTGGAAGAGCAGCAGCCAGGCGCCGGCCGGAATGCCGGTCAGCCGGGCGAGCTGGTCGGGGTCGGAGTCGTACGCGCCGCCCTGACGGCGCTTGCGCTGGAGCTCGAAGGCCGGTCGCACGCCCCCCAGGAGGAGGAACCACACCACGGCGTACGCGAACCCCGCCTGGACGTCCGGCCCGGTCAGCCAGGAGACGAGGAAGAAGGCGGCCCCGCTGATGACGACCGTAAGGACGCCATAGGCGTTGCGGATCATCACCAGCATCGCGACCAGCAGCGCCGTCGTCCCCCACAGCAGCAAGGTGATGTGGTTCGCCGCCAGCAGCCAGGCGCCGCCGAGGCCCAGCAGGGAGGGGGCGGTGTAGCCGGACGCCGCGGTGAGGATCATGCCCAGGCCCGTGGGCTTGCCGCGCGAGACGGTCAGCCCCGAGGTGTCCGAGTGCAGCCGTATGCCGTCCAGCCGCCGCCCGCTGAGCAGCGCGACCACGGCGTGGCCGCCCTCATGGGCCATGGTGACGGCGTTACGGGCTATCCGCCACGCCGTACGGAAGACCACGACCGCGAACGCGATCACGCCGGTGGAGACGACCAGCCAGGTGGTGGGGTCGGGCTGGGCGCCGGTCACCCGGTCCCACAGATCGGCGGCGTTCGTTGCGTCCATGTGCGGGCGGCTCCTCGCGTCGGTAGGGGTCGTGGCAGTGTGGCACCTATGTGCGGTCGATACGCAGCGAGCCGGAGGCCGGAGGATCTCGTCGGGCTCTTCGGAGTGGAGAAGTGGGAGCCGGAGGAGACTCTGGCGCCGGACTGGAACGTCGCGCCCACCAAGAACGTGTACGCGGTGCTCGAACGCCCCCTTAAGGACGCCACCGAGCCGTGCCCGGTTCGCCAGCTGAGGGCGCTGAAGTGGGGGCTGGTGCCGTCCTGGGCGAAGTCCCCCGAGGGCGGCGCGAAGATGATCAACGCACGGGCCGAGACCGTGCACGAGAAGCCGTCCTACCGGCGCCCGTTCGCCTCGCGGCGCTGCATCCTGCCCGCGGACGGCTACTACGAGTGGGTCACCGCGGCGGGGGAGCGGCAGCTGGAGGAGAAGGGCAAGCGGAAGCGGCCCCGCAAGCAGCCGTACTTCGTGACCCCGGTGGACGGCTCCGTGATGGCCATGGCCGGGCTGTACGAGTTCTGGCGGGACCGGACGCTGCCGGACGAACACCCCCGGGCGTGGTGGGTCACCTGCACGGTGATCACCACCGAGGCGGACAAGGAGCCCTTCGGGGGCGCGGCCCGGGACGAGGGGCCGGGCTCGCTCGCCGAGATCCACCCGCGGATGCCGCTGGTCCTCACCGAGGACCGCTGGGCCTCCTGGCTGGACCCGGGCCGCACCGACCCCGACGACCTGCTGCCGCTGCTGGCGCCGCCGCCCTCCGGGCTGCTGCGGGCGTACCCGGTGGCCACCGGGGTGAGTGATGTCCGTAACAACGGCCCCGAGCTGCTCGAGGAGCTCGAGGCCCCGGAGGAGGGCACGCTGTTCTGATGGCCGCGAAGAAGACGGACGAACCTCAGGTGACCACCGAGCTGGTGGCGACCCCGGCCGGGGACGCCCGGATCACCTGGCACCACGCCCCCGGCGCCCATGCCCTGCTGGCCGCCGGCCATGGCGCCGGCGGGGGCATCGAGGCGCGGGACCTGCGCGCGCTGGCCGGGGCGCTCCCCGGGCTCGGCGTGAGCGTCGCGCTGATCGAGCAGCCGTGGCGGGTGGCGGGCAAGAAGATCGCGCCCGCGCCCTCGACCCTGGACACCGGATGGCGTGCCGTATGGCCCGCGCTGGAGAAGGCCGGGCTGCCGATCGTGGCGGGCGGCCGCAGCGCCGGGGCGCGGGTGGCCTGCCGGACCGCGACGGAGCTGGGCGCGAAGGCCGTACTGGCGCTGTCGTTCCCGCTGCACACGCCGGGCAAGCCGGAGCGGTCCCGGGCCGAGGAACTGCTGGCCACGGGCGTGCCGACGCTGATCGTCCAGGGTGGCCGGGACTCGTTCGGGCGACCGGAGGAGTTCCCGGAGCTGCCCGCGGCCATGGAGCTCGTGGAGGTGCCGTACGGCGACCACGTCTTCGGCCTGCCGAAGTCGGCGGATCTCGACGAGGCCGCGGCGCTCGCCCTGATCACCGGGGCCGTCACCGACTGGCTGCCGCGCGCCCTGGGCTGACCGTCGGCCGTCGGCCGCTGACCTGCCCAAGGGCGCCCGGCGCCGGGTGGGAATGCGGCGGGAGGGATCCGTGTTGAACGGGCTGTCGGTACTCACCGTGTAAGAGGCACTGATACGCGGAATACGAGGAAAGGGAGTCCCCCGCATGGGTTCGCTTGCTTGCCCGGCCCGTCCACAGGCCGCTGACCTGGACTGGTCTCAGCTGCAGGCGGCGCAGGCCGTGAAGATCGAAGCGGCGGGCGCACCGGATCGTCGTCTATTCTCCGATTCGAGCGGGTCCACATCCGGACCCGACACGAAGCTGGAGGAGGTGGGTCAGGTCACTGGGACCGACGCAGGTACCGACGGCGTGACCGAGGGAGAGCCGGTCGAGCGGTCGCAGGAGCCGTCCTCGGAGCGCAACGCGCGCTTCGAACGGGATGCCCTTGCCTTCTTGGACCAGATGTACTCGGCCGCGCTGCGGATGACTCGTAACCCGGCCGACGCGGAGGACCTTGTGCAGGAGACCTACGCCAAGGCGTACGGGTCCTTCCACCAGTTCCGCGAGGGCACCAACCTCAAGGCATGGCTGTACCGCATCCTGACCAATACCTTCATCAACTCGTACCGCAAGAAGCAGCGGGAGCCCCAGCGCAGCGCGGCCGAGGAGATCGAGGACTGGCAGCTCGCACGCGCCGAGTCGCATATGTCGACCGGTCTGCGCTCCGCCGAGTCGCAGGCCCTTGACCACCTGCCCGACTCCGATGTCAAGGAGGCCCTTCAGGCCATCCCCGAGGAGTTCCGCATCGCGGTCTATCTCGCGGACGTCGAGGGCTTTGCCTACAAGGAGATCGCGGACATCATGGGTACACCCATCGGTACGGTGATGTCCCGGCTGCACCGTGGTCGCCGCCAGCTGCGCGGGCTGCTGGAGGACTACGCCCGTGGGCGCGGGCTGGTCCCGGCCGGCGCGGGCGCCGCGGCGGACGAGTCGCACGATCGGAAAGGCGCGGACTCATGAGCTGCGGAGAGCCGCATGAGACGGACTGCTCCGAGGTTCTCGACCACCTCTACGAGTTCCTCGACCACGAGATGCCGGACGGCGACTGCGCCAAGTTCGAGGTGCACTTCGACGAGTGCTCCCCGTGCCTGGAGAAGTACGGCCTCGAGAAGGCCGTGAAGAAGCTCGTCAAGCGGTGCTGCGGCCATGACGACGTGCCCACCGACCTCCGCTCGAAGGTCATGGGGCGGATCGAGCTGATCCGCTCCGGGCAGGCGGTGCCGGAGCGCGAGATCACGACGGAGACGAACGCGCCGAGCAGCGCCCAGGAGTGACCCCGGGGCTCAGGGCCCAGTGACCCCGGGGCTCAGGGCCCAGTGACCCCGGGGCTCAGGGCCCAGTGACCCCGGGGCTCAGGCCCCAGTGGATCCCCGGTCGAACGCCTATCGAGTCGGCGCGTTCTCATTCCCACCCTCGGTGATCAGATCATCACTCGAAGGGGTGTAATCGGACAGCCCCTCCGGTCCCATACGCCCCGCCTCGTCCTAAGCTCCCCAACCACCTGAGCCGCCCCGCCCGAGAGGGGTGGCGCGATGGACATGGATGGGGAGGAGGACACCGTGCGGGCACTTCCCCACGGGGCGCGCGCCTATGTCCTGTGCGCCGTGCTCGCCGGGGCGTACTGCGCCGCCCCGGCCGTACGGCCCGGAGCGGCCGTCCCCTGGGCCACGACCGCCCTGCTCGCCGCGGTTCACGCGGTCGGCTCCAGGGTCCGCGCCCGCTGGCCCGAATGGTGCAGCCCCGTCCTTCTGGCCGGGGCTTTTCTGCTGCCGCCCGCCGCCGCGGCGCTGGTCGCCGTACCCGGTGCGCTGCTCGCCCGTGTCGAGCGGCCCCCGGCCGGGGCGCGGCGGGCCTGGCGGGCCGCACGGCTCTCACTGGCCGTCTGGGCCGCCTCGTGTGCCTTCGCGGCCCTGGACGGCCCCGGGACCCTCAGCGCGCTCTGGGCCCTCGGCGACGGCGCCCAGGCCCCCGCTGGACGGGTGTCGCCCGGTACGCCCGGCTTTCCGTACGCCCTGGCGGCCGCCGTGGCCGCCGCGCTCGTCCTGGGCCTGACCGCCACCGCCCTGGAGGGCGGGGTGCTGGTCACCGCCGAGCGGCAGTCCCCGCGCGCCGCCTGGTGGGGGCGGCTGCCCGGCGCCCTCGCCCCGTATCTGGTGCACGGGCCCGCCGGGCTGGCCATGGCGGTGCTGTGGCGCAGCCCTTACGGACCGGCGGCGGCCCTGCTGGTGCTGCTGCCGATGTACGTCTGCGCCTGTGGCTTCGTGCTCTACCGCCGCGAGAGCGCCGCCCATCAGGCCACCATCCGGGCCCTGGTCCAGGCGGTCGACATCAAGGACCGCTACACCCGCGGCCACAGTGAGCGCGTCGGCCGCGCCTCCGCGATGATCGCCCGCGAGCTGGGCATGAGCGGCGACCGGCTGGAGGCGCTGCGGATCGCGGGCATCCTCCACGACGTCGGCAAGCTCGGCGTGCCCACCCGGCTACTGCGCAAAAACGGTCCGCTGACCCCCGATGAGCGCCGGGTGATCGAGCTCCACCCCGAGTACGGCGACGAGATGGTGCGCGGCATCGGCTTCCTGGGCGAGGCGCGGGCCGCGATTCTCCACCACCATGAGCGGCTGGACGGCAGCGGCTATCCGTACGGGCTCGCCGGGGCGCAGATCCCGGAGTTCGCCCGGGTGGTCGCGGTGGCGGACGCCTTCGACGCGATGACCTCGACGCGTACGTACCGCAGGGCCCGGCCGGTGCCCACGGCCGTGGAGGAGCTGCGACGGTGCGCGGGCTCGCAGTTCGACCCCCGCATGGTCGGGGCCCTCACTCGTGCCCTGGACCGCCACGGCTGGCACGCGGCCGTCACCGCGGACGCCCCTGACGAGCGCGGAAACGTCCCGGCAGAGCCCGCCCCGCCCCTGGTACGCGCGGCCGCCCCGGGCGCGTCGGACGCCCCCGGCGGGCCCCACCCCGGCGCGGGCGGCCCCGGCGGTGGCCCATGACCTCCGCCGAGGGCCCCACCACGCCCAGCACGAACGATTCCGCCCGCGCCTCCGGGCCCGCCTCCGGGCCAGCCGAAGAGGGCCCGGGGGGAGCTCCCGGTTCCTCGGGCAGAGGCAGAGGCGAGACGGGCGCCCCGTCCGGTCCCGGCCCCGACCAGGCCCCCCGGCCTGCCCCCGGGCCAGCCGACGAGGGAGCAGGGGGAGCCCCCGACAGCTCGGGCAGAGGCGAGGCGGGCGCCCCGGGTCGCCTCGGCCCCGATGGGGCCCCCGGGCCCGTCCAGGGGCCAGCCGACGCGGAGCCCGGGGAAGCCCCGGGCTCTTCAGGCACGGGCAGAGGCGGGACGGGCGCCCAGGACCGCTGCGGCTCCGATCGGGGTCCCCGGCCTGCCCCCGGGCCGGCCGACGCGGGGGCCGGGGAAGCCCCCGACACCCCGGGTAGAGGTGGGACCGGTGCCCCGGGCCGCTCCGGACCGCGCGGCCGGGACGCGAGCGCGGCTCAGTGGGCTGCCAGGGCGGGTCGCCGCGGTTCGGCAGCGGCCGACCCCCGACCTCCGAACGCTCTCGCCCGGATCGCCGCGCGGCACGCTCGTGCCCTCCATCGCACCCGCCGCCAACGGGCCGAGGCCGCCGCCGTCCGTGAGGAGGGGCGGGAGCGCATATCCCGGGGACGTTATGGCGGCCTTACGGTCGTCGCCGTGTATGGCGCGGCGGGGGCGCTCGCCGTAGTGGCGCTGGTGTGGACCGAGTGGCATGGGGTGCGGCAGGCGGAGGCGGCGCTGGCCTTCGGGGCGCTCATCGCCGTGGGGGAGGCGATCCGGTGCGTCGAGGCGCCGCCCGCGCTGCCGGGCGGCGGCGGGGGAGTGTCCGATCCGCGCGGTGAGCCCGCGCCCCTCGCCGCCGCAGGCGCGCTCGGTTACGCCCTGCTCGGGCGGCTCGGCGGGGAGCCCGCCATCCATGGCGTCCTCCAGGTGGTCACCGTCGTCGTGGCCGCGTCGCTCGCCGGGCTGGTGGCGCCGCTCGCGCTCGGCTGCCCGGTCGACCCCGGGCACACCGCCCGCCGGGTGCTGACCGCCGCGTTCGCCGCCGTCTGCTTCCAACCGCTGCACCGGACCGGCCGTTTGGCCGACTGGCTCGGCCACGGTCCGTCCCTCGTCGGCTATTTGCTCGCCCTGGTGGCCCTGACCGCCCTGTGCGACGCCGTCCTGGCCGCCGCCCTCGCGCGCGCCCGTACCGGCTGGCCTTACGGGCCGCTGCTCCGCGACGAGCTGCGGTCGCTGCCCGGGGTCGGGGCGGCGGTGTGCGCGACCGCGGCCGTGATGGCGCTCACCGTGGCCGTCGCCGGGCTGTGGCCGGTGCCGGTGCTGGCGGTGCCGCTGCTGCTGATCCAGTACTCCTACCGCCGCTACGCCGGGATACGGGCCACCTACCGCCAGACCATCGCCTCCCTGGCCCGGTCGACCGAGATAGCCGGGTACACCCCGACGGGCCACGCCCGCGAGGTGGCCGGGCTCAGCCGGGCCGTGGGGCGTGAGCTGGGCCTCTCCGAGCCCCGGCTGACCGTGCTGGAGTACGCGGCGCTGATGCACGACATCGGCCAGCTGTCGCTGGTGGACCCGGTGCCCGCGGGGGCCACCGAGCCGCTGCCCGCCGCCGAGCAGCGCAAAATCGCGTTGCTCGGCGGCGCTGTGGTGCGCCAGACCGGGGTACCCGCCGAGGTGGCGCTGGTCGTGGAGCGCCAGGCGGACCCGTACCGCGAGCAGCCGCTCGCCGCGCGTATCGTGCGCGCGGTGAACGCGTACACCGAGCTGGTGAGCGGGCCCGCGGCCGAGGGAGCGGCCGGGGTGGCGGCGCTGCGCGCCCTGGAGCGGCTGCGGCTGGCCACGGCGCGCGACTTCGACCCGGTCGTGGTCGAGGCGCTCGCCACGGTGCTGTCGCGCGGGGTTTACGGCCGCCCCCGGTGAGAACTGATAACTCGCCGGTAATGAGCGGGGCTCCCGAGGGGCATGGTTGGATGCGAGGAGAGGGGTGCCAGGCCAGATGGCCGGTGGCAAGGAGGTGTGGTGGGCGTCGCATCCCGGCCGCAGCGTGAGGGGTCGGGCTGAGATGTCCGCGAATGTGTGGCAGGTTGTCTTCGAGGGAGGGCGACGCCGTCCGCGAAGGCATCTGGTACGGGACGACTTCGATACCGGCAGGCGGGAATCGTGAAGATCTTCGGCAAGGTACGGCACCGGCCGTCCGCCTCATGGCGGCAGGCCACGGACCGTGCGTTCACGCTCATCGGCGACGGCCGGTACGAGGACGCGGGCGCGCTGCTGACCCGCGCCGCCGACCTGGAGCCGTGGCTGTCGGAGTCCTGGTTCAACCTGGCGCTGCTGCACAAGTTCCGGCACGACTGGGAGCAGGCGCGCGCCGCGGGGCTGCGGGCGGTCGCGCTGCTGGACCGCGAGACGGGCGCTCCGGACTGGTGGAACGTGGGGATCGCGGCCACCGCGCTCCAGGACTGGCCGCTGGCCCGCCGCGCCTGGCAGGCGTACGGGCTGAAGGTGCCCGGAGAGGCGTCCGCGTCCGGTGAGCCGCTCGGCATGGAGCTGGGCAGCGCGGCGGTGCGGCTGTCCCCGGAGGGCGAGGCCGAGGTCGTCTGGGGCCGCCGGCTGGACCCGGCCCGGATCGAGGTGCTGTCCATCCCGCTGCCGTCGTCCGGGCGGCGCTGGGGCGAGGTGGTACTGCACGACGGCGTGCCGCACGGTGAGCGGGTGACCTCCGCGGGCCCCGCGTACCCGGTCTTCGACGAGATCGAGCTGTGGGCGCCGTCCCCGGTGCCGACCTGGGTGGTGCTGCTGGAGGCGGCCACCGAGGCAGACCGGGACGCCCTGGAGCGGCTCGCGGCGGACGCGGGTTTCGCGGCCGAGGACTGGTCGTCGTCGGTGCGGCTGCTGTGCCGTTCCTGCTCGGAGAGCCGGATGCCCAGCGACGAGGGCGAGGGCGAGCATCTGGACCCGCACGACCACAGCGAACCGGGCCATCCTGGGCCGCTGGGTCACCGTATGGCGGGCTCGGGCTCGCTGTGGGCGCCCGAGCGCGAATGCGGGATCGCGGCGCCTGGAGGGTTGGTGCGGGGGTTGCTGGACGGGTGGGTCGCCGACAGTCCGGACACGCGTGAGTGGCGGGATCTGGAAGAGGTCTGCTGACCGCCTGGCGGCTGGCGGCTGCCCTGGGTTCTGGGGCGGCCGGCGGTCGTGGCGCCTGCGGCGGGCTTGTCCCCTCCCCGCCGGGCCCCCGTAGCGGCCCGACAGGCCCCGGAAGGCCCCCGAAGGCATGCGTGGAGGCCCGGTCACACCGTGTAAGCACACCGCACCCCGCCGCGCCGTGCCCGTACCCTGTAGGGCGACGCATCATGGTTGAAGGAAGGCGTACGGCGGACGATGTCGCAGCAAGGGACGAAGCAGCGGGTGGACGACGAGTTCATCGTGGACACGGAGGACTGCGAGGAGCGCGAGCGGGCCTTCCGCGAGCGCGGCACCGCCCGCCCGATCACCGTGTACGGCAACCCGGTCCTGCACAAGGAGTGCCGGGACGTGACCGTGTTCGACGAGGAGCTGGCGCGGCTCGTCGACGACATGTTCGCCAGCCAGCGGGCGGCGGAGGGCGTGGGCCTGGCCGCCAACCAGATCGGTGTCGACCTTAAGGTCTTCGTCTACGACTGCATGGACGACGAGGGCGTTCGCCATGTGGGCGTGGTGTGCAACCCGGTGCTGGAGGAGCTGCCCGCCGACCGCCGGATGCTGGACGACTCCAACGAGGGCTGTCTGTCGGTCCCCACGGCCTACGCGGAGCTGGCCCGCCCCGACTACGCGGTGGTGCGCGGCCAGGATCTCGACGGTGAGCCGATCGCGGTGCGCGGCACCGGCTACTTCGCGCGCTGCCTCCAGCACGAGACCGATCACCTCTACGGCTACCTCTACATCGACCGGCTCTCCAAGCGCGACCGTAAGGATGTGCTGAAGCAGATGGCCGAGGGCACCGCCCGCTATGAGACGGTGCCGAACGACTGAGTGTGCCGTACGTCAATAGGGCCGGGCCCCCGGGGCCCGGCCCTATTGACGTCAGAAGTCGTCGTCGAAGGCGACCGACCCCTCGACCGCGACCTGGTACGCCGAGGCGCGCCGCTCGAAGAAGTTGGTCAGCTCCTGGACGTTCTGCAGCTCCATGAAGGAGAACGGGTTCTCCGAGCCGAAGACCGGGGCGAAGCCGAGCCGCTGGAGGCGCTGGTCGGCCACGCACTGCAGATACTCCTGCATCGACGCGGTGTTCATGCCCGGCAGCCCGTCCCCGCACAGATCGCGGGCGAACTGGAGCTCCGCCTCGACGGCCTCCTTCAGCATGTCGGTGACCTGCCGCTGGAGCTCGTCGTCGAAGAGGTCCGGCTCCTCCTCGCGGACGGTGTCCACGACCGAGAAGGCGAACTCCATGTGCATCGACTCGTCGCGGAACACCCAGTTGGTGCCCGTCGCCAGGCCGTGCAGCAGTCCGCGCGAGCGGAGCCAGTACACGTAGGCGAAGGCGCCGTAGAAGAACAGCCCCTCGATGCAGGCCGCGAAGCAGATCAGGTTGAGCAGGAAGCGGCGGCGGTCCTCCTTGGTCTCCAGCCGCTCGATCTTCTCCACCGAGTCCATCCAGCGGAAGCAGAACTCGGCCTTCTCCCGGATGGAGGGGATGTTCTCGACGGCGGCGAAGGCCGCGGCGCGGTCGTCCGGGTCGGGGAGGTAGGTGTCCAGCAGCGTCAGATAGAACTGGACGTGCACCGCCTCCTCGAAGAGCTGCCGCGACAGATACAGCCGCGCCTCGGGGGAGTTGATGTGCTTGTAGAGCGTCAGCACCAGGTTGTTGGCCACGATCGAGTCGCCGGTGGCGAAGAAGGCGACCAGGCGGCCGATGAGGTGCTGCTCACCGGGGGAGAGCTTGGCGAGGTCGGCGACGTCGGAGTGGAGGTCGACCTCCTCCACGGTCCAGGTGTTCTTGATCGCGTCGCGGTAGCGGTCGTAGAACTGCGGGTACCGCATCGGCCGCAGGGTCAGCTCGAACCCGGGGTCCAGCAGGTTCTTGGCGTGGCCCGGCGCGGTGTTCACGGTGGTCATCTCGGATGCGGTGGGCATTACTGGCAGGCCTCGCAGGACTCGGGGTTTTCCAGGGAGCAGGCGATCGTGTCGGCCTCGGCCGGGGCCTGCTGGACGGGGACAGTGGGGGTGGGGGTGGGGGTGGGCGTGGCGGCCGCGGCGGCGCCGCCCCGGGCGCTCTGGGCGATCCGGGTGGCCGGACGCGAGCGCAGGTAGTACGTGGTCTTGATGCCGCGCTTCCAGGCGTACGCGTACATCGAGCTGAGCTTGCCGATGGTCGGCGAGGCCATGAAGAGGTTCAGCGACTGGCTCTGGTCGAGGTACGGGGTGCGGGCCGCCGCCATGTCGATCAGGGCGCGCTGCGGGACCTCCCACGCGGTGCGGTACAGCTCCCGTACGTCCGCGGGCACCCAGGAGAAGTCCTGGACCGAGCCATTGGACTCGCGCAGCGCCTCACGGGTCTGGGCGTCCCAGACGCCCAGCTTCTTGAGGTCGTCCACCAGATAGGAGTTGACCTGGAGGAACTCCCCGCTGAGCGTTTCGCGCTTGAAGAGGTTGGAGACCTGCGGCTCGATGCACTCGTAGACGCCCGCGATGGAGGCGATGGTCGCGGTCGGCGCGATCGCCAGCAGCAGCGAGTTCCGCATCCCGGACTTCGCCATCCGCGCGCGCAGCGCCTGCCAGCGCTCCGGCCAGGTGGCCACCGCGTCCGGGTAGTGGTCCGGGTGCAGCACACCGCGCGCGGTGCGGGTCTCGGCCCAGGCGGGGTGCGGGCCGTGGCGCTCGGCCAGCTCGCAGGACGCCTCGTACGCGGCGAGCATGATGCGCTCGGAGATCCGCGTGGAGAGCGCCGTGGCCTCGGGCGAGTCGAACGGCAGCCGCAGCCGGAAGAAGACGTCCTGGAGCCCCATGAGGCCCAGACCCACCGGGCGCCAGCGGGAGTTGGAGGCCCCGGCCTCCTCCGTGGGGTAGAAGTTGATGTCCACCACACGGTCGAGGAAGGTCACGGCGGTGTGGACGGTGGCGTCCAGGCGCTCCCAGTCCAGCTGCCCGTCCTCGCCCAGGTGCGCGGCGAGGTTGATCGATCCGAGGTTGCACACGGCGGTCTCGCCGTCGTCGGTGACCTCCAGGATCTCGGTGCAGAGGTTGGAGGAGTGGACGACCCTGCCGGGTTCGGCGGTCTGGTTGGCGGTGCGGTTGGCGGCGTCCTTGAACGTCATCCAGCCGTTGCCGGTCTGCGCGAGGGTGCGCATCATCCGGGCGTACAGCTGGCGCGCCGGGACCTGCTTGACGGCCTTCCCCTCGGCCTCGGCCCTGCGGTACGCGGCGTCGAACTCCTCGCCCCACAGGTCCACCAGATCGGGCGCGTCGGCCGGGGAGAACAGCGACCAGTCGGCGTCCGCCTCGACCCGGCGCATGAACTCGTCCGGGATCCAGTGGGCGATGTTGAGGTTGTGGGTGCGGCGGGCGTCCTCGCCGGTGTTGTCCCGCAGCTCCAGGAACTCCTCGAGGTCCGCGTGCCAGGTCTCCAGGTAGACACAGGCCGCGCCCTTGCGCCGGCCGCCCTGGTTGACGGCGGCCACCGAGGCGTCGAGCGTGCGCAGGAACGGCACGATGCCGTTGGAGTGCCCGTTGGTGCCCCGGATCAGCGAACCGCGCGCCCGGATGCGGGAGTAGGACAGGCCGATGCCGCCCGCGTGCTTCGACAGCCGCGCCACCTGGTGGTAGCGGTTGTAGATCGAGTCCAGCTCGTCCAGCGGGGAGTCCAGCAGATAGCAGGACGACATCTGCGGATGCCGGGTGCCGGAGTTGAACAGCGTGGGGGAGCTGGGCAGATACGACAGCGTGCTGGTCAGCCGGTAGAGCTCGGCCACGTCCTCCAGCGCCCGCTCCGAGTGGTCCTCGGCGAGCCCGCAGGCCACGCGCAGCAGGAAGTGCTGCGGGGTCTCGATCACCTGACGGGTGAGGGGGTGGCGCAGCAGATAGCGGCTGTAGAGGGTGCGCAGCCCGAAGTACCCGAAGCGGTTGTCGGCGCCGTCGGCCAGCGCCCGCTCCACCAGCGCGTCCAGCCGCTCGGCGTGGGCGGCGGCGAACTCCGCGGTGGAGTCGGCGAGCAGGCCCTCGCGATGGCCCACCCGGACGGAGGCCGAGAAGGAGACCGCGCCCTGCCCGGCCGCCTCCTCCGTGATGGTCAGCGCCAGCAGCCGCGCCGCGAGCCGCGAGTACTCCGGCTCCTCGGCGATCAGTCCGGCCGCCGCCTCGGTCGCGAGGGCACGCAACTCCGCCTCGTCCGAACCGGGATGACGGCCGCGCAGGGCGGCGGCCGCGACCTTGCCGGGATCGGTGGCGGGCAGATCGGCGGTGAGTCCGGTGAGAGTCCGTAGCAGGGCGGTCCCGGGCGCGTCGTCCGCTGCCTGAGAAGCCGCCTGCGCTGAAACCGGATCGGCGGGCGCGATGGTCACTGAGGTGCTCTCCTTCGCTCGGTCAGGGCCTGTCCGGAGCTGTGATCTGGGCTCAGGGAGCGGGGCGTGGTGCGTGCGATCGCAAGGCGCCGGAAGGCCCTCGTAGCGGAGCTACTAGGGCGTTTCGGCAACCTCCGCGAGCGTGCGTACCACGCCCCGCGAGCCCAGATCACAACTCCGGACAGGCCCTGAGGCCGCCAGGGGTGGTGCGATGGGCGCGTACGGGCATGCCGATGCCGCACTCCTCGTACGCCGGGCACACCACGCAGCGTCCATCGGCCCAACCCTCGGGGCCGGGGGACGTGTTCACAGGGCCGTCGGCAGGTGCTCGGACTCACGGGCACGCCGAAATGAGCGCACACGTACACCGTTGCGGGACAGTTCCGGATTCCCACCGGATTCCCCTGCGGTGACAGCGAGGACGAGCATACATCTTGTGTCGGCCGACGCACGCACCCCCATATCTTGTGTCGGAGCTGCGGAGTTTCGCATGAATGTGCTAATGCGTTCCGAAGGTGGCCCGTGACCTGGGGCGCGGGTCAGGCCATCACCTGGGGCGTGCGGCGCGGGGCGTCACAGCTCCACGGTGAAGGCCAAGAGGGTGAGGTCCGTCCCCGGCAGGGGCCCCCAGTCGCGCTCCGGGGCACGGGTGAAGCCCAGCCGCTCGTACAGGCGGTGGGCGGCGGTCATCGAGTGCTGGCTGCTGATCACTATGCGCCGCAGGCCCAGTGCGCGGGCCCGGTCAAGGCAGGCTCGCACAAGCGCTTCGGCGGCGCCGCGTCGGCGCGATTCGGGGCGGACGGCCAGCATCCGGAACTCGCCCTCGCCGGGGCGGGCCAGCTCCGCGTACGCCCCGCCGTGCACGGCGAACGCCACGGCGCCCAGCACCTCGTCGCTCGCCGCGTCCGCCGCGACCAGCAGCTCGGACTCGGCGGCCCGGCGGCGGGCGTCGCGCAGGGTGGCGAGATAAGGATCACTGTCCCCGAAGTCCAGGAGTCCGTCCCCCAGATACACCTGCGCGGTGAGCTCTCCGATTGCGTCCAGTTCCTCGTCCCGTGCGCGCCTGATCGTGATGTCCATGCCCGCAGTCTGCCGCAGGCCACTGACAGCCGGGTCGCCGGGCGCGGGGTGTGGGGGGTGTGGGGTGTGGGTCCTCGGTGTCACCGGGTGACGGCGGTGATCACTCCGGTGGAGCCCGCGCGCTTGTTGGCGGCGTCGGCTTCCTGGTGGGTGACGTAGCGCCGGACCGTGCCGTCCGGCAGCGTCAGCTCATAGACGACAACGGGTTGAGGCGGCCATTGAGCCGCTGTTCCGCCGCAGTTGCAGGCCATGGTTGCCCTTCCTTTCCCTCGGGTCGTTGTGGGGCGGTGGGTCAGTCCAGCCATCGCGAGGCGACACCGGCCAGGTAGGAGAGCGTCAGGGCGGTGGCCGGGAGGTGGAACCACGCGGTGGTGTGCAGCAAGGAGGCGTAGACGGCGATGGCGGCGGCCACCCATGTGCTGGTGCACCAGCCGCAGTTGACCAGGTAGGAGGCGCGGGAGTCGTCGCCGAAGCGGTCGGCGACCCAGATCCTGAACCCCGCCGCCAGGGTGTCCTTGGTGATGAAGCGGGTGATCCGGCAGGTGGTGCCGAGGGCGAGAAGGAACGCGGCGAGGCTCATCGGATCGTTTCCTCCCCGGGTGGTCATACGGGGGTCGGCACGGCCGATGTCACTGCTGGGTCGGCACTGCCGATGTCACTCATTAGAGGCATGACGGGCGACGCCAAGCCATACCCCTTGGCACGCATTCGCCCGAATAGCCGAGCGCTTGTCATACAAGCTCGGCGCCACGCGCGCCCTCATGCGCCAAACGAGTGATGGACGCCGTGAGGCCTTGAGCGAGGCCGAGGGGCGTGGGTAACTGGGAACGTGGCCGCCGTGGCTGCCCCATACCTCATCGGCCACTCCAGGAGCTGGGCGTCCGCCCATGACTCCGATCTCATCCGCGCACCGCTCCCGCGCCCCGACCGGCCGCCCGTGGCTCATCCGTTGCTCCGGTGCGGCCTGTCCCGGCCGCGCGGTGACGACGAGGCGTTGACCGGCGGTGTGTGCCCACGCCGGTCGGCATGCCGTCGG
Organism: Streptomyces lacaronensis; assembly: GCF_047337785.1. Lineage (NCBI taxonomy): Bacteria > Bacillati > Actinomycetota > Actinomycetes > Kitasatosporales > Streptomycetaceae > Streptomyces > Streptomyces lacaronensis. Next base: position 4,439,710 of record NZ_JBLHDK010000003.1, on the reverse strand, counting down.
CGCACATCACCCGAACCCCTCCCCGGGAGGACCGACCATGACCTCGACCGCTCTCGCGACCGCCGCCACCAACGCCGCCGCCGCGGGCTATTGGCCGCCGTCGGGACCGCCGACGCTGCTCGCCGTGGTGCCCGACTCGGGCCCCGCCGCCGGTGGCAACTACGTCCGGCTGTTCGGGCAGAACCTGCGCGGCGTCACCAGCGTGTCCTTCGGCGGCACGCCCGCCACCATCGTCTACCAGGACAACCCCGGCGTTGCCGGCGGTGGTGGCTGGGGTGGCGGTGGCGGCGGCTGGGGTGGCGGAGGTGGCTGGCCCGGAGGCGGCGGCAACCCCGGCTACGACGGCATCGTGGTGATAGCCCCGCCGCACGCGCCCGGTACCGTCCAGATCACCGTCACCACCGCCGCCGGGACCAGCAACGGCCTGCCGTACACCTACGTGGCACCGGCCCCGCCCGCCGCCGTCGCCATCACCCCGACCGTGGGCCCGACCACCGGCGGCACCGTGTACGTGATCACGGGCACCAATCTGACCGGGGTCACCGGCGTCACCTTCGGCGGAAGCCCCTCGGCCATCCTGGCCATCAACCCCGCCGGGACCAGCCTGATCGGCATCACCCCGGCGGGCCCGCCCGCGGGCGGCAATGTCACCGTGACCCTCACCGGCCCCGGCGGCAGCGGCAACGTGCCCGGTGGCTTCACCTACTTCGTCGCGCCGCCGGCACCGGCGCCCGTGGCCATCACGCCCGCCACCGGACCCGCCACCGGCGGCACCGCGTTCACCATCACCGGCACCAGCCTCGGTGGTGTGCTGGCCGTGCTGTTCAACGGCGTCCCCGCCACCGGTGTGACCGCCACTCCCACGACGGTGGCCGGCATCACCCCGCCCGGGGCCGTCGGCAACGCGACGGTCACTCTGGTGACCGCCTTCGGCACTGTCAACGTCCCCGGCGGTTTCCTCTACGTCTGACCGCACGCATCCGGCCGGACCACGCCGGTCACCGGGCCCCTACCGGCAGGGCCCGGTGACCGGCGACGTGCGTTCGAGCTGCTGAGGATGGACCGGTCACCTTTCCTCGCCCTCGCCCGTCAAGGTCGGTATGGATGTCTACGAGGCGGTCATGAGCCGACGGGCGGTGCGCGGGTTCACGGATGAGCCGGTTCCGAGGGAGGTGCTGGAGCGGGTGCTGTCCGCTGCGGCCCGCTCACCCTCCGGCGGGAACCTCCAGCCGTGGCGGGCGTATGTGGTGACCGGCGACCCGCTGGCCGAACTCAAGAAGCGCACCGCCGAGCGGGTGGCCGCGGAGGATCGCGGGGACGAGCGGGAGTACCCGATGTACCCGCCCGAGCTGAGCAGCCCGTACCGCGAGCGCCGCGCCGAGGCCGCCGAGCGGCGGTACGCCGCGCTCGGCATCCCACGGGACGACCAGCGGGCCCGCCACGCGGCCGTCGCCGCGAACTGGGACTGCTTCGGCGCGCCCGCCGCTCTGTTCTGCTACCTCGACCGCCGTATGGGACCGGCCCAGTGGGCCGACGCCGGGATGTATCTCCAGACCGTGATGGTGCTGCTCCGTGCCGAGGGGCTGCACAGCTGCGCCCAGATGGCGTGGTCGGTGTACCGCCGGACCGTCGCGGAGGTCGTGTCGCCCCCGGAGGGGCTGATCCTCTTCTGCGGCATGTCGATCGGCTACGAGGACCCGACCGCGCCTCACGCCCGCACGGAACGGGCCCCGCTCGCCGAGACGGTCACCTTCCTCGACGGGCGGGCCACGGAGGCGGAGCCGGGGGAGTCGCCCGCGGCTCCGCCCTCGCGTCAGGCGTGCGCGTCCTGACCGCCGCCGATTCCCGGCACGCTGCACTTCGGGACCTTCCGCACCAGCCGGAACGACACCGACTTGGTCGTGTGGTCCTTGCCGAACTCCGCCACGATGAGCAGCGTCGCGCCCTTGATCCGCTTGCCATTCGGCAGGACGGTGTCGTCCGGGATCATGTCCGGGTGGATGAGGGCCCTCCCGGGCGCGGACGGGAACGTCAGCGCGTAGCCCGCCGTGGCCCAGGGGGCATGGGGCGGTGCGCCCGTGGGGCAGTTCTCGTCCCCCTCCAGGACGGCCGCCCGCACGCCCATCTCCTTCAGCTGCTTCTGTAGACCGGGCAGCCCCTCGGCGCGGTCCAGGTGGAGGATCAGCGAGCCGTCGTCCTGCTCGGTCACGGCGTACGCGGGCGAGGCGCCCGAGCCGCTCAGCGTCGGCACGACCACCGCGGCGGCGGCGGCCGCCGCCACCGCCGCGACCGCGAACCGGACGCGGAGGCGGCGGGCCGGGGCCCGGGTGGCCCGAACGGGGGCCGGGTCCGTGGCCATGGCCGACAGCTCCGACGCCAGACGCTGCTTGAATCCGGTGGGCGTGCTCATGAGACAACCTCCAAGGCGCGTTCTGTGCGATCGGATCGGTCGGCGCGGTCGGCGCGGGCCGGGTGTGCGGCGCGCAGCGCCCGCTTGGCGCGGTGCAGTCGGACCCGCACCGTCGCCTGGTTGAGCCCGAGGGCCTGGGCGGCCTCGCGCGGGGTGAGGCCGTCGACGGCCACCAGATCGAGGACCTCGCGCAGCGGCTCGCTCAGCGCGCTGTGCCGCTCGGCCAGCTCCCGCGCCGCCCGTTCCGCGTCGATCCGCTCCTCCAGCGCGGCGATGTCCTCCTCGTCCAGCAGCCGGTGCCCGTTCAGCCGGGCCACCGCGTGCCGCTCGCGGACGTTGCCCCGGAAATGGGAGGACAGGACGTTGCGCGCGATGCCGTACAACCAGGCGGCGGGCGAGCCGCGCCCGGGGTCGTACCGGCCGGCGGCCTCCAGCGCCGCGACGAAGATGTCGGCGGTGAGGTCCGCGGCCACCTGCGGGCAGGTCGTGCGCCGGGTCACGAAGCCGAGGACGGCGTCGAAGTTCTCCTCGTAGAACGCCGCGAATCCCGCGGCGTCCGGCCGTGGCGGCGCGCCCCGGCTCATGGGTCGTTCGGGTATGAGGGGCACCCGTTCCTCCAAGGTGTCGGTGATCCCTTCACCCGGTACTTGGCCGCACGGCCCCCGACCGTTTCATCCGGACAGCGGCCCAGGCCGGGGCCCGCGAAGCGCGGGCCCCGGCCTGGGCCATCAGGGCGGTGGAAACCGCCTAGCCGTCCTCGGTGGTCCTGCGCCGCCGCATCCACCACACCAGCGTTCCGCCGGCTGCCGCGAGGGCCGCGGCGATGCCTGCGATCAGGCCCACTGGGATGTTGGAACCGGTGTCGGCGAGGTCCCCGTCCGGGTCCTTGGTCGCGGGCGGCTGACCGGCGTCCCCGGCGCCCGGGGTGGACGGGTCGGGTGCCGGAGTGGTCGGCTGGTCGGTCGGTTTGTCCGTGGGTTTGTCCGTCGGCTTGTCGGTCGGCGTCGGGGTCGGGGTCGGCGTCGGGTTGGGTTCGTCGCCGCCGGGGAGCTTGCCCGAGGTCCCGCCGAGGTACGCGGTCTCGGTGTCCTGGTACGTCGTCTCGGCGCCGGTGGAGGTCTTGGTGGTCTTGTCCAGGCCGCGGTGCTGGAGGTTGAACTGGGTGCGGCTGATGTTCCGCTTGGGAGCCTTGGAGAAGTCCACGCCGCCGACGGTGATCACCCAGACCTCCTGGCCCTTGGTGAGCTCGTACTTGAACTCACCTTCGGTGAAGATCTTCCGGTACTTGTCGAAGACCTGCTGCTTGTCCCAGTCCTGGTTCGGAGCGCGCAGCGGCCACCGCTTGACGTCGTTGCTGTCGATGATGTTGTGGAAGTCCGTCGGCGACGCCGCGTCCTTCCGGCGGATGTACTCGGCCGCCACCCGGGCGTTGTAGACCCGGCGCAGGTCGGCGTACTGGGGCTCGGTGTTGATCCACTTCTCGACGAGCGGGACCACGGTGCTGTCGAGGACGCGTTGGTTCTGCTCGATCTCGGCCTTGGTGAGGTCCTTGGCGCAGGAGTTGCCGCCCCCGGGGCCGGGGGTGTTGACCTCCGCGTACTCCGACTGGAGCTTCAGCGGGGCGTCGAGGATGTAGACACCGCCGTCCTGCTCGCGGACCTTGGCCGTCTTGGGCTCGATCCAGTTGCGGCCGGAGTTCAGGCAGGGCCAGCCGTTCCGCTTGACCAGGCCGTCCCACGCCGCCTTGCCGGTGGCGGTCTTGGGGTCCATGGCCTTGAAGAAGTCGTGCTTGAGCTGAAGGTCGGCCTCCAGCAGCACCCGGCCGGCATCGGTGGACGCGAACTTGTTGTCCATGATCGTCTCGGGCTGGTCCGGGTTGAGGTTGACCCAGAACTTGTCCGGTGTGAGCGCGAGCCACGTGAACATGGCGTCCGAGGACATCGACAGCTTGGCGTCCCCGCCGTACCCCGGGTTGGTGTCGGGGTTCTTGGCGTAGTCGGCCTTCATCGAGTAGTTGAAGCCCTTGCCCTTCACGGGGTCGCCCACATAGCTGAGCTCAAGGCTGGAGAAGTCGATGCCGCCGGGGCCGCGCATGAAGTAGCCGCGGGAATTGTTGTTGTTGTAGATCCGCTGGATCTTCTGGGCCTCTTCCAGGCTCTTCCCCGACCGGAGCGCCTGGTCGATGAGCGGACCGCGCATGCCGTTCTTGCGCGGGTCGGGGTTGAACCGCGGGTCGTAGCGCGTGTAGTTGTTCGGCTTCTGGGTGCGCTCGATCGCGTTCGAGCGGCGCTCGTTGATCCCGGCCACCGTGCGGGTGGTGTTGCGGTGCTGCTGGATGTCCTTGTTGAGCTGGGAGATCCGGTCCTTGGTGCTCTGTTCGGTGTGCGCACCGGTCAGATACCGGTTGGTGACCTTCTGGTTCTGCTTGGCGATCTGCCGGTCGGCGTCGACCTGGCCCTGCTTGACCTCGCCGTTGGACTTGCCCTCGACGTGCACATCGGTGCGCCGGTTGCGGGCGTCGATCCAGCGGCGCTTCTTGTTGCCGTTCTCGTCGATGTAGTCGACGGGGTCTTCACACCACCAGTCGGGGCCGACCATGTTGTACTTCTTGACCATGCGGGCCATGAAGGCTTCGCCGCGGTAGTTGTTGCCGGGCTTGCCGATGTACTTCACGTCCAGGTAGCGCCTGAAGTCCGTGTATCCGCCACGTTCGCGCTGCTCCTGGTAGCGGGCGTAGATCTCCATGACGCGGTCGGCCGGCTTGCCGGACTTGTCGGCGTCCTCCTGCCACTTGCGGTAGTCCGTGCCCGCCTTCTTGAGCTGTTCCTCCGTGGGCGGGAGGACGCCGTCGTACGCCTTGGCCGGGTTGTCGTAGGTGTAGGTCTCGTCGTTGGGCCAGGGGTCGTACTCCAGGTTGTCCGGAGGGCCGGAGTTCGCCGGGGTGCGGTCCATCTTCTGGCCCAGGTACTTCTCGTCACAGCGCTGCGTGCGCGGCTTGGCCTCGGCCTCGTCGGTGTGGAGGCCGGGCAGGCCGCTCAGCGTAACGGCACTGGCCGCGGTGAAGGCGACCGCCAGGCGCGCCCAGAGGCGCCGTGGATGCGTAGGTTTGGGTATGAGGCTGGACAACGTGCGCCCTCCCCCTGGAGCCCCCGTTCAATGCCGCGGCGCGTAAAGGGACTCCGAGGCTGCGTTTGGGTGTCGGTTGCGCCGACGGCGGCCCAACGCTAGTGGGTGGGGCGGGTGTTGCCGTGGAGTTTCGCTCGGCGTGTCCGCGTCAAAACTGACTGGTTCTCGGATCGTTACCGTTCGAACCACGCGTCTCGTTACCGTTCGAACCAGGTGTCTTCCATCGCCACGACGGCATCCTCGGTGCGCCGCACCCGGAAGACCGAGGCCATCAGACCGCGCCGGTCGGTGGGCGAAACCGCCTTGAGCGCGAGACTCGCGAGGGCGTCCCACGCGAAGCTCCCCGGCGCGTGGGCGGGGTCGACCCCGACGGCGGCGGCCTGCTCCGGGGTGATTCCGAAGGCGTCGAGAATCGCGGTCACCTCACCTTCGACGTCCCAGTCCTCCTCACCGGCGAAACCGGCCGCGAAGATACGGGCGCCGCCGGGGTGGACGATCTTCCAGGTTCCGTAGTCGGCGCCGGGGAGGTCCATCTCCGCGGCGGCGACGATGGCCGCGTCGGGATGGCGGTCGGCGAGCGCCTCGGCCTGCTCCTCGATGGGGAACCGCTCGGACAGGCTGATCAGGGCGGGGTCGTTGATCTCGGTGACGCCGCTCCAGCAGCCGACCCGGACCACCTCCAGGTCGGCGCGGGTGTCCACCTCGATGAGTTCGGTGACGGGAATCGTCCCTCGGTGGTCCAGGACCTGGTCGACGGTGCCGAACGCCTCGGCGAACGCCCGCGCCCGCCCCTCGTCATGGGCCGCGAGCACGCCGTCCGGGCCGGGGAACGGCGGGCGCACGACGGTCAGGGTGAACTCGCCGTGGCGCTCCACCGGTTCATCGGAGGGGAAGTCCCACAGGGTCTCGTCAGACATGGAAAACACCGTAGCGGCGGGGTGGGGCCGGGGACGGGAGCGGCTCTGCGGCACCGTCGTCCAAGTGTGTGCTTGAAGCACATATTATCTCCGCCCAGGGGCCTATTTCCGCTTGACTTCACCTCTTCATCGCGTGCATTCTGCACACGATGAACTTACCCGTGGAAGGCGAAGCCATGCCCCGTGTCTCGGAACTCGAAGTGCTCATCTGCGGCGCCGGTGCCGCCGGACTGACACTCGCCATCGACCTCGCCCGCAGAAACGTGGACTTCCTGCTGATCGACAAGGCGGCCGGGCCCTTCATCGGATCCCGTGGGAAGGGGATCCAGGCCCGCAGCCAGGAGGTGTTCGAGGACCTCGGTGTCATCGACCGGATCGTGGCCTCCGGCGGGGAGTACCCCGTGATGCGCTTCTACGCCGACGAGGGGCCGGTCGACCGGCCCTTCGGGGTGTCCGGCCCGACCCCGGCGGAGCCGTACCACATCCCGCTGCTGGTCCCGCAGTTCCTCACCGAGCGCTGTCTGCGCGAGCGCCTGGCCGAGCTGGGGCACGCCCCGCTGTACGGCCACGAGCTCACCGGAATCGACCAGGACGACGACGGGGTGTCCGCGCGGATCGCCACTCCGTCCGGGGAGCGGACCGTGCGCGCCGCCTATCTCGTGGGTGCCGACGGCGGATCGAGCTTCGTCCGCAAGTCCCTGGACATCGGCTTCCCGGGCAAGACGCTCGGCGTGCGGGCCGTCGTCGCCGACGTACGCGCCGACGGCGTCTCGACGGACGCCTGGCACCGCTGGGGGGAGGGCACGGACGCGCAGGTGTCACTGTGCCCGCTGTACGGCACGGACATGTTCCAGTACGTGGGGCCGGTCCCCTTCGACGTGGACATCGACGTCTCGGCGGCGGGCCTGACCGCCCTCTTCCACGAACGCACGGGCCGCACCGACATCGTCGTCCGCGAGGTGGCCTGGGCTTCCGTCTTCTCGATGAACGCCCGCCTGGCCGACACGTATCGGATCGGCCGGGTATTCCTGACCGGTGACGCCGCCCACGTCCATCCGCCGACGGGTGGGCAGGGCCTGAACACCGGCGTGCAGGACGCGTACAACCTCGGCTGGAAGCTCGCCGCCGCCCTGGACGGCGCCCCGCGCTCTCTCCTGGACAGCTACGAGCGGGAGCGCCGCCCGATCGCCGAGGCGGTTCTCGGCCTCTCCGAGCGGCTGCTGGAGGCCGCGAAGAGCCGCTTCACCAGCCGGGGCCGTGAGGCCAGCCAGCTCGACCTCGGCTATGCGGACTCGCCTCTCACGATCGCCACGCCGCACCGGGACAAGGGTCCGCTGGCCGGGGAACGCGCCCCCGACGCCCCCGTCACCGGTGCCGGAGGGCTCGACACCCGCCTCTTCAGCCTCTTCCAGGGCCCCCACTGGACCCTGCTCGGCTACGAGACCGACCGCACCGCCGTCCCGGCCGTTCGCAAGGGCCTGCACATCCACACCACCGGCCCGCGCGGCGATCTGAACGACACCGGGGGCCACTTCCGCGACGCGTACGGCCTGGCGGCCGGGCAGTGGGCGCTCATCCGCCCCGACGGATACATAGCGGCCATCGCCGACCTTCACACCATCGAGGCCCGCCTCGACGCCGTCGGGTTGCGCACCGGGGGTGCCTCACCCGGGTGGCGGTAGTCTCTGGGCCATGGCCACACGACGCCAGCGGCAGGTCACGCAGCGACGGCTGCATGAGTCGATCATCGATCTGATCGCGATCATGAACCAGCCGCACCGGGACGAGATCCTCATCGCCGAAGCGGGTATCCAGCTCGACCGGGCGCTCTTCCAGCTGATCGTGGGCATCCACCGGTTCGCCCCGATCGGCGTGGTCGAGCTCGCCGACCGCGCGGGCCGCGACCACACCACGGTCAGCCGCCAGGTCGCGAAGCTCGCGGCGTTGGGCCTGATCGAGCGTCGCCCCAGCGCGGAAGATCGCCGCGTCAAGGAAGCCCTGCTCACCGAAGAGGGGCGCCGCGTCATCGACGCGATCGACGCCGCGCGCGGACGCCTCAGCCAGCCGGTGTTCGAGCAGTGGAGCGACCGCGACCTGCTTGAGCTGGAACGGCTCATGCGGCGCTTCGTGGACGACCTGGTCGGCTGGTCCGCGGCCGAGAAGGCCGCGGACGACCGCTGATCCTTACGCCGTGCCGAGGTGGTCGAGCTGCCCTGTCTTGGCGCTGCGTATGAGTGCCCGTAGGGCGCTGGGGTTGGTGGTGAGGATCGTCTCGGGTTCGTCGCTCTCGCGGAGCCGGATGGTGGCGCTGTCGAGTGCGGAGATGTAGAGGCAGGCATTGCCTTCCCCGCTGAACGAGGACTTTTGCCAATCGCGAGCGGACAACTCATTCACCTTTCAGGGTGCGGATGATGCTCTGGATGAGATCGCGTGATCGGCTCTCCGGGAGCGCGACCGTTTCCATACGGTCCAGCACGACGCGGTACTTCTCCAACTGGGCGGCCGCGTCTAGAAGTTCGGAGCCATGCTCCGTATCGAGCTGCACGGTGTCCAGCTGTGGGACCTGCCCAGCGGCGTAGAGGATCGACTGCCCCGAGCCGGGGAACGATCCGGCCTCGAAGGGGATCACGACCACTTTGATGTGTCCGTGCTCGCTCATGTCCAGGATGTGCTGCAACTGCGCCCGTGCCATATCCGGTCCTCCGAAGCGCATACGCAAAGCGGCCTCATGGACGATGGCCGTAAGCGGCGTGGGCTTGTCCCGGTACAGAATGCCTTGGCGTTTGATGCGATGCGAGACGCGATGCTCCACCTCTGGCGGAGGCAGCGTCGGTACGACCTGCCGGAAGATCTCGCGGGCATGCTCGGCCGTCTGAAGCAGACCGGGAATGTGGGCGATGTACGCCGTGCGCAGTGAGACGGCGTGGTGTTCGAGCTCGGCCAGGTCGAGCAGCCCGGTGGGCAGGATTTCCCGGTACTCCTCCCACCAGCCGCGCTTGCGCTGTGCCGACATGTCGATGAGCGCCGCGATCAGCGCCTGGTCCGCGCAGGAGTAGTTCCGCGCGAGTGCTCGTAGCCGGTCCGCGCTCACGCCCAACCGGCTTGCCTCGATATTGCTGATCGCTGTTTGGTTGGTGCCGAGCAAGCTCCCGGCCTCGGTCGACGACATCCCAGCGCGCTCGCGGAGCCTACGGAGCTCGGTGCCGAGGCGGAGTTGGCGTGCGGTCGGAACGCTTCTCATGGGCATCTGCCGATTCTCTCTGCTCATGCGCAACAGGCGTGTCACTCACACGAGTGGTATATGCAGCCCTTTTCCGCTCAGGGGTAAATACCTTAAGGCATGCCGACTACGGTGTGTGCCCGGACACCGCACAACTCCCCGCACAAACCGGAGACTTCATGCCCACCGCAGCAATGGAAAACCCCTGGTCCTACTCACTACGCCTGCCCCATGACCCCCGCGCCGCGGCCATCGCCCGCACTACCCTCCGTGCGGTCCTCGCCCGGCACGAGTTGGGCGAGCTCACCGACCCCGCGACCCTCGTGGCGAGCGAGATGGTCACCAACGCCTACCGCCACACCACCGGCCCGGCCGAAATGCGCATCCGCGCCGTGGAGGAGGGGCGTCTGCGGATCAGCGTGTGGGACACCAATCCGGACATCCCGCCGCCCTTCGACAAGCCCCCGGCCCTCTTCGACCGCTCGTCCGCCCTCGCGGAGGCCGCCGCGAACACCGAGGCCACCTATGGCCGTGGCCTCCTCATCGTCCGGATCTGCGCCGACAACTGGGGCGGTTACGCGCTCGCCGACGAGCTCTTCGGGCGGAGCGGCAAGCTGCTCTGGTTCGAGCTCGCACCGCAACACCCCTGCGACGCCTTCGAGGTCGCCGCCTAACGCCCACGCCCGCCCGGCGTCATTGCCGTGGAGAGGTCGTGCAGATCGTCGAAGGCTCGGAGGAGGTGCGCCTCCAGGCCCTGCTCGGGGTCGTCGATCCAGGCCCCGGCCGCGTGGTGAAAGGTGGCCCAGCCGGTGTGGGCGGCCAGGTCGGCCAGCCGGTCGGCGACGCCGCGCTGCCGCAGGGCCTCCGCCACGGCTTCGGTGAGGGACGCGGCCTTGGCCAAGTCGCGTTCGCGGAGCGCCGGCGTCACGGCGATGATCGCCAGCCGTGGTTCGGAGAACGGGCGGTTCTCCTCGAGGATCCGTCCGGCTTTCCGGAAGGCGTGGAGCAGTATCTCCAGCGGTCGCAGGCCGTCGGGTGCCTCGGCCACCTCCCGCATCAACGCGGCGCGCAGGTCGGCTTCGCCGTCGAAGAGCACCTCGCGCTTGTCGGGGAAGTGCCGGAAGAACGTGCGCTCGTTGACACCGGCTCGGGCGGCGATCTCGGCCGTGGTGGTCCGGTCGAATCCGCGCTCCCGGTACAGCTCCAGGGCCGCCTGCTGAAGGCGGCGGCGCGCTTCTGCTCCGCTCCGTGGCACGCCCCGAGGTTACCGCATATGCCGACGGCCGACATTCCGTTGCGTCAGTGACTGGCGCTACCGTAAGGTCAGTGACTGGCGCTAAGTAGCGCCAGTCACTGGCATTGAGTGGGAGTCCCATGCATGTCTTCGTTACCGGTGGTTCCGGGCTGACCGGCCCCACCGTCGTCGCCGAGCTCGTCGCGGCCGGTCATACCGTCACCGGTCTGGCGCGCTCGGACACCGCCGCGGCCAGGCTGGAGTCGCTGGGCGCCACACCGCACCGCGGCTCCCTGGAAGACCTCGGCAGCCTGCGCGGCGGCGCCGAGGCCGCCGACGGCGTTCTGCACATGGCCTTCGGCGGCGACTTCGCCGACCCCGACGACCTGGAGCGGCGCGACCGGACCGCGATCGAGGCGCTCGGCGGGGCGCTGGCACATTCGGGCAAGCCGTTCGTCTCCACCTCCGGCACGCTGGTCATGCCCGGCGGCCGGGAGAGCACCGAGAAGGACGAGCCCGACACGGCCGGGATCGCCGGCTTCCGGATCCCGGGCGAGCGGGCCTGCCTGGGCTTCGCCGCCCAGGGAGTCCGCGCGAGCGTGGTCCGGCTCGCCCCCACCGTCCACGGCCCCGGGGACTACGGCTTCATCGGCATGCTCGTCGCCACCGCCCGGAAGACCGGGGTCTCGGCCTACGTCGGCGACGGAAGCAACCGCTGGCCCGCGGTCCACCGGCGCGACGCGGCCGTTCTGTTCCGGCTGGCGCTGGAGAAGGCCCCGGCGGGCGGCGTGCTGCACGGAGTGGCCGAGAGCGGCGTCCGCTTCAAGAGCATCGCGGAGACGATCGCCCGGGGCCTCGGTCTGCCCGCGGTCTCCCTGACCGCCGACGAGGCCGCCACGCACTTCCCCAGCCCGGCCATGGCCACGTTCTACGGCTTCGACGGGCCCGTATCCAGCGCCCACACCCAGGAGCTGCTCGGCTGGACGCCCAGCCATCCGACCCTGCTCCACGACGTGGAGCACGGCGACTACCTCACCGCACCCGCCTCCTGACGCCTGCGGCGAGCTGTTCCCCTCCCCGCCCCTTCCCGAAACTGGGGCTCCGCCCCAGGCCCCGCTCCTCAAGCGCCGGAGGGGCTGGAAAGTGGGGCTCCGCCCCAGGCCCGGGGTCTAGGGGGTGGAGCCCCGCACGTGGCCGAGCCCCACCACACGGCGGAGCCGCATATCGTCAGGTGTCGGGAAGGGGCGGGGAGGGGCAAGCCCGCCGCAGGCGTCACGCCCCGTCCGTCACCCCCTGACGTCGGCGCCGTACGCACGCGAACGGGCCGTCGGCTCCCCGAAAGGAGCCGACGGCCCGTTCCACCGTCAATCCGCGCGGCCCGCCGCCAAGGCGTCAGTGGGCGCCCGGGGCGCCCGCCGTGGCGGGCGGGAGGTCGGTCCGGACGCCCGGGTCGCCCGCGTCCGCCTTGTAGTCGGCGGAGGACGTCTCGTCCACGCCGTCCGGGGCCTTGACCGCCCGCAGGAGCAGCGTCAGGACGACCGTGACCACCACGTTGAGCACGAAGGCGGTGAGGCCGATGTAGCCGATCTCGCCGATACCGGGCACATCGGCGGTGTTGCCGAAGTGCTTCTGGGTGCCGCTCGGGGTGTCGTACGCCTTCCACGTTCCGTAGACCATGCCGACGGCCCAGCCCGCCAGCAGCGCCCAGCGGTGGAACCAGCGGGTGAACAGGCCGCCCACCAGGGCCGGGAAGGTCTGGAGGATCCAGATGCCGCCCAGCAGCTGGAAGTTGATCGCGACGGTCTTGTCCATGCCCAGCACGAAGATCAGCGCACCGACCTTCACCAGCAGCGAGACCAGCTTGGAGACCTTGGTCTCCTCCTCGGCCGTGGCGTTCGGCCGCAGGAAGTCCTTGTAGATATTGCGGGTGAAGAGGTTGGCCGCGGCGATCGACATGATGGCCGCCGGGACGAGCGCGCCGATGCCGATCGCGGCGAAGGCGACGCCCGTGAACCAGTCGGGGAACATGTCCTCGAAGAGCTGGGGGATGGCCAGCTGGCCGTTCTCGACCGTCACCCCGGCGGCGATGGCCATGAAGCCCAGCAGCGCCAGCAGCCCCAGCATCAGCGAGTACAGCGGCAGGATCGTGGTGTTGCGGCGGATCACCTCACGGCTGCGGCTGGAGAGCGTCGCCGTGATCGAGTGCGGATACATGAACAGGGCGAGGGCCGAGCCCAGGGCCAGCGTGCCGTACGCCCATTGCCCCTCCGCCGCGGGTGCGAGCCCGCCCGCGCCGGCCTTGGTGAACTTGTCGTTCGCCGCGCTGAAGATGTCGTCGAAGCCACCCAGCTTGATCGGGATATAGATGATCGCCACCGCGATGACGATGTAGATCAGGGTGTCCTTGACGAACGCGATCAGCGCGGGGGCGCGCAGACCCGAGGAGTAGGTGTACGCCGCGAGCACACCGAAGGCGATCAGCAGCGGCAGGTCCTTGATGAACCAGTTGGTGTTCTCGCCGCCGCCGACGCCCATCACGTCCAGCACCGCCTGGATGCCCACCAGCTGGAGGGCGATGTACGGCATGGTGGCGAGGATGCCGGTGATCGCGACGGCCAGCGAAAGACCCTTGGAGCCGAAGCGGCCGCGGACGAAGTCCGAGGTGGTGACGTACCCGTGCTTATGGGACACCGACCAGAGCCGGGGCAGGAAGGTGAAGATCAGCGGGTAGACCAGGATGGTGTACGGCACCGCGAAGAACCCGGCCGCGCCGGTCGCGTAGATCGCGGCCGGGACGGCGACGAAGGTGTACGCGGTGTAGAGGTCGCCGCCGAGCAGGAACCAGGTGATCCAGGTGCCGAAGCTGCGGCCGCCCAGGCCCCACTCGTCGAGGTTGTTGGCGTTCTCGGCGGCGCGCCAGCGCGCGGCCAGGAAGCCCATGACCGTGACGGCCACGAAGAAGAAGATGAAGACGGCGAGCGCGACGCCGTTCACTCCGCCGTTCATGCGGAGTCACCCCCCTTGCGCTCCCGCCGCTCACGGCGGACCAGGATGTAGGCGACCGAGGTCAGCACGGCCGAGACCGGCACCCAGAGCATCTGGTACCAGTAGAAGAACGGGATCCCGATGAGGGTCGGCTCGACCTTGCCGTACGAACCGACCCAGAGCATCCCGACAAACGGGGCGATCAGGCACAGAGCGGCCACGACGCGCGTGGGCGTCACGACCGGTCTCCTGCCGGGTGAAGCGGACGTGTCTGACATGCGGCGGGCTCCAGTCCCCTCGGCTCATCACCTGCGTCACAGTCGATCACCTGGATCACAGCTGATCATTTGTGTAATGCGCAGGAAATCTAAGCCCGGGGCCCGGCGGCCGTCACTACCCGTCCGTATATCGGTATGAGAAAGATAGCCGGTCAGCCGTATCACGGCCCGGCTCGGACGGCGGCGCTCCTCAGTCGTTCGGCCGCTGGAGCCGCGCGACGAACTTGTAGCGGTCCCCGCGGTAGACCGACCGCACCCACTCCACCGGCTCCCCGGACGCGTCCCGCGAGTGGCGCGAGAGCATCAGCATCGGCAGCCCGACGTCCGTGCCCAGCAGCCCCGCCTCGCGCGGGGTGGCCAGCGAGGTCTCGATGGTCTCCTCGGCCTCGGCCAGCCGGACGTCGTACACCTCGGCCAGGGCCGTGTAGAGCGAGGTGTACTTCACCAGGCTGCGGCGCAGCGCGGGGAAGCGCTTGGCCGACAGATGGGTGGTCTCGATGGCCATCGGCTCGCCGCTGGCCAGCCGCAGCCGCTCGATGCGCAGCACCCGTCCGCCGGTGGCGATGTCCAGCAGCCCGGAGAGCCGGTCGTCGGCGGTGACATAGCCGATGTCCAGCAGCTGGGAGGTGGGCTCCAGGCCCTGGGCCTTCATGTCCTCGGTGTACGAGGTGAGTTGCAGCGCCTGGGAGACCTTGGGCTTGGCCACGAACGTGCCCTTGCCCTGGATCCGCTCCAGACGCCCCTCGACGACCAGCTCCTGGAGCGCCTGGCGCACGGTGGTGCGCGAGGTGTCGAACTCCGCGGCCAGGGTGCGCTCCGGTGGGACCGGGGTGCCCGGTGGCAGGGTCTCGGTCATCTCCAGCAAGTGGCGCTTGAGGCGGTAGTACTTCGGGACGCGCGCGGTGCGTGCCCCATTGGAGCCGTTGCCGTCGCTCTCGGCCGTCGTGGTGGCCGCCGCTGCCGCCGTTGCCCCCTCGGTGTCCATCGCGCGCCCTTCCGACTCCTGGTCCGCTGCCGTCACCGGCGTCCACCGCCGTCACCGGTCTCCTGAAGAATCCAGCGCCTCACATCGTGGCACGGTCCCCGCTCCGGGCGGTCCGTCGGTCCGGATGTCGGGAAGTGTCGGTCCGGTAACGGAGCCTCCGGTGACTCTTATACACCCTTGACACCCCAAAAGGTCTAGGCCAAGCTGCGGACGCTGGTCTGGACCATTAAACCCCCTGATCCGGCCTTCTGAGGAGAGTGCTGTGAAGCGTGGGCTCATAGCGGCGACGGGTGTCGCGGCAATGCTGGTATCCGTCGCGGCCTGTGGGTCCGACGGCGATGACGACAAGGCCGGAGCGGACGGTTTCAAGGGGCAGACGCTCACCGTCTGGGCGATGGACGGCTCCACTCCGGACGGCTGGACGAAGGATGTCAAGGCCGCTTTCGAGAAGAAGACCGGAGCCAAGCTGAAGCTGGAGATCCAGCAGTGGAACGGCATTCAGCAGAAGGTGACCACCGCGCTCTCGGAGTCCGACCCGCCGGATGTGCTGGAGATCGGCAACACCCAGACCCCGTCCTACGCGCAGACCGGCGGCCTGGCCGAACTCGGTGACCTGAAGAAGTCGATCGGCGCCGACTGGTCGGAGTCGATCAACAAGTCCGCGGTCTACGACGGCAAGCAGTACGCGGCGCCGTGGTACGCGGCCAACCGGGTCGTCCTCTACAACAAGAAGATCTGGGCCGAGGCCGGGATCAAGGACACCCCCAAGACCCGTACCGAGTTCTTCCGCGACCTCGACACCATCAAGAAGAAGACCGACGCCGAGCCCATCTACCTCCCGGGCCAGAACTGGTACTTCTTCGACGGGCTGACCATCGGCACCGGCGCCGACCTCGTAAAGAAGGACGGCGACAAGTGGGTCTCCAACCTCGCCGACCCCAAGGTCGGCAAGGCCATGGACATCTACAAGCAGTACCAGTCCTTCAGCAAGGCCCCCAAGGACAAGGACGAGGCCACCCCCCAGCAGGGCGAGATCTTCGCCAAGGGCAAGACCGGCGCCTTCATCGGCATGGGCTGGGAGGCCGGGATCGCCATCAAGGCGAACCCGAAGATCGAGAAGGACATCGGCTACTTCACCATCCCGGGCGAGACCGCGGGCAAGCCCGAGGGCGTCTTCCTCGGCGGCTCCAATCTCGCGATCGCCGCGGGCAGCGAGAAGCAGGAACTGGCCAAGGAGTTCCTGAAGATCGCGCTCAATGACACCTACGAGGGACAGCTCGCCAAGGAAGGCGGTGTCATCCCCAACAAGGAGTCGCTCCAGACGCGGCTCAAGGGCAACCCCGCCGGGCAGGCGGCCGCTCCGGCCGCCGCGACCGGCGGCACCACCCCGCTGATCCCCGAATGGGCCGCGGTGGAGAACGCCCCGAACCCCGTCAAGAGCTATATGACCGCCGTGCTCACCGGTAAGTCGCCCGCCGAGGCGGCCAAGTCGGTCGAGGACGAGCTGAACAAGCGCCTCAGCCAGGAGCGTTGAGCCCGATGGCCGTAGCGACCGAACGCCAGGACCCCGGCCCGGCGGCGGCCGGGGTCCGCCGGGGCGGGGCGCCGCCGCGGCCTGGCCGCCCGGCCCCGGGCGTCGCCGGGCGCGCACGGCTGAACGGCGCCGCCCCATACCTCCTGCTGCTGCCCGCGCTGGTGGCGACCGTACTGCTGCTGGGCTGGCCGCTGGTCAAGGACGGCCTGCTGTCGTTCCAGAACCTCAATATGCGGCAGCTGATCCAGCACCTCACCGAGTGGAACGGCGTCGACAACTACCGCGAGACGCTGACCAGCGAGGACTTCTGGCGGGTCACCCTCCGGTCGGTGATCTTCACCGCGGTCAACGTCGTGCTGATCATGCTGCTCGGTACCCTGGTCGGACTGCTGCTGGCCCGCCTCGGCAGCAAGATGCGGCTGCTGCTCTCGGTCGGTCTGGTGCTCGCCTGGGCCATGCCGCCCATCGCCGGCACCACCGTCTTCCAGTGGCTCTTCGCCACCCGCTTCGGAGTGGTCAACTGGGTGCTGGACGCGCTCGGCTGGCACTCCATGGCGCATTACAACTGGACCGGCGGCCAGTTCTCCACCTTCTTCGTCATCACCGTGCTGATCGTCTGGCAGTCGATCCCCTTCGTGGCGATCAACCTCTACGCCGCGACCACCACCATCCCCGGCGAGCTCTACGAGGCGGCCGCGCTCGACGGCGCCGGCACCTGGAAGAGCTTCACCTCGGTGACCTTCCCCTTCCTCAAGCCGTTCCTGCTGGCCACGACGTTCCTCGAAGTCATCTGGGTCTTCAAGGCGTTCACCCAGGTCTTCGCGATCAACGAGGGCGGCCCCGACCGGCTCACCGAGACCCTCCCCGTCTACGCCTTCATCGAGGGCGTCGGCAACCAGCACTACGGCATGGGCGCCGCGATCTCGCTGCTGACCATCGTGGTCCTGCTGGCGCTGACCTCCTACTACCTCCGGACCGTGCTCAGGCAAGAGGAGGACGAGCTGTGAAGCGCTCGCCGCTCGCCCGGCTGTGGCCCAATGCGACCGCCGTCGTGCTCTTTCTCGGCTTCGCGTTCCCCGTCTACTGGATGTTCACCACGGCCCTCAAGCCGACCTCGGACATCATTTCCGAGGACCCGGTGTGGTTCCCGACCGGAGCCACCCTCGAACACTTCCAGAAGGCCGTGGACGCCGAGCACTTCTGGACCCTGGTGGGCAACTCGCTCACCGTCACCCTCTCGGCGGTCGGCCTCTCCCTGCTGATCGCGCTCCTCGCGTCGTTCGCCCTCGCCCGGATGCGGTTCAAGGGGCGCCGCGGCTTCCTGGTGACGTTCATGATCGCGCAGATGGCGCCCTGGGAAGTCCTGGTCATCGCCATCTACATGCTCGTGCGCGACGGCGACATGCTGAACAGCCTGCTTCCGCTGACCCTGTTCTACATGGTCATGGTGCTGCCCTTCACCATCCTCACGCTCCGCGCCTACGTGGCCGCGATCCCCAAGGAACTGGAGGAGTCGGCGATGGTCGACGGCTGCACCCGTCCGCAGGCGTTCATCCGGGTGATCTTCCCGCTGCTGGCGCCCGGACTGATGGCCACCTCGCTCTTCGGCTTCATCACGGCCTGGAACGAATTCCCGCTCGTGCTCATCCTGAACAAGGACCCGGAGGCCCAGACGCTTCCGCTGTGGCTGTCCAGATTCCAGACCGCCTTCGGCGACGACTGGGGTGCCACCATGGCGGCGGCGTCGCTGTTCGCCATCCCGATCCTGCTCCTGTTCCTGTTTCTGCAACGCAAGGCGGTCGGTGGGCTCACTTCCGGCGCTGTGAAGGGATGATCCCGGTTTATGACGACCCTCGCACACGACCCCGCCACCCTCACCCGCGACGCTCTCACCGTTCTCCAGCCCGGCTTCACCGGAACCACCGCCCCCGACTGGGTGCTGCGGCGGCTCGGTGAGGGGCTCGCCTCCGTCGGCCTGTTCGGCCGGAACATCGCCACCCCCGAGCAGCTGGGCGCCCTCACCGCCCAGCTGCGCGCCGAGCGTGACGACGTCCTGGTGGCGATCGACGAGGAGGGCGGCGACGTCACCCGGCTGGAGGTGCGCACCGGCTCCTCCTTCCCCGGCAACCTGGCGCTCGGCGCCGTCGACGACCCGGAGCTGACCCGCGCCGTCGCCCGCGAGCTGGGCCGCCGCCTCGCCGAATGCGGCGTCAACCTCAACTGGGCGCCCTCCGCCGACGTCAACTCCAACCCCGACAACCCCGTCATCGGCGTGCGCTCCTTCGGCGCCGAGCCGGGACTCGTGGCGCGGCACACCGCCGCGTACATCGAGGGCCTCCAGGGCGCCGGAGTGGCCGCCTGCACCAAGCACTTCCCCGGCCACGGCGACACCGCCGTCGACTCACACCACGCCCTGCCGCGCATCGACGCGGGGCTCGACACCCTGACCGACCGCGAGCTGGTGCCCTTCCGCACCGCCGTCGCCGCCGGGACCAAGGCCGTGATGAGCGCGCACATCCTGCTGCCCGTGCTCGACCCCGACCTGCCCGCCACCCTCAGCCCCGCCGCGCTGCACGGCCTGCTGCGCCGGCCGGTGGCCGACGGCGGACTCGGCTTCGACGGGATGATCGTCACCGATGGCATGGAGATGCGGGCCATCGCCGACGCGTACGGCATCGAGCACGGCAGCGTCCTGGCGATCGCCGCGGGCGCCGACGCCATCTGCGTGGGCGGCGGGCTCGCCGACGAGGGCACCGTGCTGCGGCTGCGCGACGCGCTGGTCACCGCCGTCATCGAGGGGCGGCTGGCGGAGGAGCGGCTGGCCGAGGCGGCGGCGCGGGTGCGCGCCCTGGGGGAGTGGACGCGGCGCTCCGGAGGACCGCGCGCGGCGCACGACATCGAGCCCGCCGCGGGGGTGGGGCTCGCCGCCGCGCGCCGGGCGCTCAGAGTCACCCCGGCCGGGACCTCGTACGAGCCGGTGACCGGACCCGCCTACGTGGCCGCCTTCACCCCGGTGGCCAACATCGCCGTCGGCGAGGAGACCCCCTGGGGCGTCGGCGCCGAACTGGCCCGGCTGCGCCCCGGCACCGGGGCGGCCACCTACGGGCGGCAGGACGCCGACGCCCTGGGCGTCCACGGCCTGATCGAAAATATGCTCGACACCGCGGGGGACCGTAGGATCGTCGCTGTGGTCCGCGATGTCCACCGCCATCCCTGGATGGCCGACGCGCTGGACGCCCTGCTCACCGCCCGGCCGGAGACGGTCGTCGTGGAGATGGGGGTGCCCCAGGCGCCGCCCGCCGGAGCGCTGCACATCGCGACCCACGGCGCCGCCCGGGTGTGTGGCCGGGCGGCCGCGGAAGTGATCGTCGGCAACGGCGCCGGTGACCACCCCGGGGACTGACTCCTCAGCCCCCTCGGCCCAGCCCGGCACACCAGCCACCTGGAGGCACCCAGCATGTCCGCCACGACGACGGCCCAGCGCAGCGACCAGCCGGGCCGGATCATGTCCGGCGAGATGGCCGAGCAGCCCGCGGTGCTGCGCCGCATCCTCGACCAGGGCGCCCCGAGGATCCGCGAGGTCGCGGAGCGGATCGCGGCCCGCAACCCGCGCTTCGTCCTCCTCACCGCCCGGGGCACCTCGGACAACGCGGCGCTGTACGCCAAGTACCTGCTCGAGGTGCTGCTCGGCAAGCCGTGCGGGCTGACCTCCATGTCCACCACCACCGCGTACGGCGCCCAGCCGGACCTCACCGACGTCCTGGTGATCACCGTCAGCCAGTCCGGTGGCTCCCCGGACCTGGTGGCCTCCACCGAGGCCGCCCGCGCGGCCGGTGCGATCACCCTCGCGGTGACCAACAACGCCGACTCGCCGCTCGCGGCCGTCTCCGAATTCCACATCGACGTCCTGGCCGGGCCGGAGAAGGCGCTGCCCGCGACCAAGACCTACACCGCGGAACTGCTCGCCCTCTACCTCTTCGTGGAGGGGCTGCGCGGCGGCGACGGCGCGGCCGCCAAGGTGCTGCCCGACCTCGCCCAGCAGATCCTCGACCGCCAGGACGAGGTCCGGCAGCTCGCGGCGCGCTACCGCTTCGCCGAGCGGATGGTCCTCACCTCCCGGGGTTACGGCTACCCGACCGCCAAGGAAGCCGCCCTGAAGCTGATGGAGACCAGCTACATCCCGGCGCTCTCCTACTCCGGCGCCGATCTGCTGCACGGTCCGCTGGCCATGGTCGACAACATCTCGCCGGTGATCGCCATCGTCACCGAGGGCAAGGGCGGCCAGGCGCTGCAGCCGGTCCTGGAGCGGCTGCGCGGCCGGGGCGCGGACCTCGTGGTCATCGGCGGCGCGTCGGAGGTGGAGCGGGCCTCGGCCGGGTTCGCCCTGCCGACGGACGGGGTCGCCGAGGAGATCCAGCCGATCCTGGAGATCCTGCCGCTGCAGATGCTGGCGTACGAGGTGACGATCGCGCGCGGGCAGGACCCGGACGCGCCGCGGGCGCTGGCGAAGGTGACGGAGACCCGCTGAGTCTTGCGGCGGAGACCCGCCGAGCCGTGCGGCGGGGCCCGCTGAGCCTTGTGGCGGGGCCCGCTGAGGCGCACAGAAAACGGCTCCCGCGGCCTTCGAGAGGCGCGGGAGCCATGTGTGACACCCGCGGCCGCGGATGTGTGACACCCGCGGGCCGCGGCGCCAGGGCGGGACCCTCAACCCGCCCGGCACCGCAGCCCGGAGTTGCGTCGGCCGAGCGGCCGACCTGAGGATTCCCGGGCGGTCAGGGCAGAGCGCTCCGGGTTCCTCGATCCGCCCTCCTGTGCGGGGAGAGCGGAAGATCGCAGTGCTCGATATTCTGGACTAGACCACTGCTGTCTGTCCATGCTTATGCGCGAATAGGCTAATCCACCAGTGAGGGTAGGCTCACAACGTGCCCTCCATGAACGACCTCGTCCGCCAGCACACCGCACTCGACGACTCTGATCTCGAGTGGCTCCACCTGCTGGTCTCGGAGTGGCAGCTGCTCTCCGACCTCTCCTTCGCCGATCTTGTGCTGTGGGTCCCCACCAGCGACGGCACCCGGTATGTCTCCGTGGCCCAGATGCGGCCGAACACCGGGCCCACCTCCTACCAGGACGACATGGTCGGCCATCTCGTCCCCCGCGGCCGCCGCCCCATGCTGGACGCCGCCCTGGACGAGGGCCGGATTGTCCGGGAGGGCGACCCCGAGTGGCGCGAGGAGGTGCCGGTCCGGGTGGAGTCCATCCCGGTCCGGCGGGAGAGCCGGGTCCTCGGCGTGATCGCGCGGAACACCAATCTGCTGACCGTACGGACCCCCAGCCGGCTGGAGCTCACCTACCTCCAGAGCGCGTCCGACCTCGCCCAGATGATCGCCGCGGGATCGTTTCCGTTCCCCAACCAGCAGGTCGACATGGACGCCTCACCGCGTGCGGGCGACGGGCTGATCCGGCTCGACGCGGACGGCGTGGTCCAGTACGCGAGCCCCAACGCGCTCTCCGCCTACCACCGGCTGGGCCTCGCCGCCGACCTCGTCGGCCACCACCTGGGCAAGACCACCGCCGAACTCGCCCCGGTGCGCGGCCCGGTGGACGAGGCGCTGGTCAAACTGGCCAGCGGCTGGGCGCCCCGGGAGTTCGAGGTCGAGGGCGGCGACGGCGTCATCCAGCTGCGGGCCATTCCGCTCAAGCCCAAGGGGCTGCACATCGGCTCGCTGGTGCTGCTGCGGGACGTCACCGAACTGCGCCGCCGCGAGCGCGAATTGATCACCAAGGACGCCACCATCCGGGAGATCCACCACCGGGTGAAGAACAACCTCCAGACGGTGGCGGCCCTGTTGCGGCTCCAGGCCCGCCGCATGGACTCGGCGCAGGGGCGGGAGGCGCTCAACGAGGCGGTGCGCAGGGTCGGCTCGATCGCCATCGTCCACGAGACCCTCTCGCAGAACCTCGACGAGCGGGTCGAGTTCGACGACATAGCCGACCGGGTGCTGGCGATGGTGGCCGAGATATCGCCCGGCAAGGTGACCGGCCGCCGCACCGGGCGGTTCGGCATCCTGGACGCCGAGGTGGCCACCCCGCTGTCCATGGTCCTCACCGAGGTGTTGCAGAACGCGCTGGAGCACGGCTTCGGACCGGGGGAGCAGGGCACGGTCGAGGTCTCGGCGGTGCGCGGGGGCAGCGGTGAGGAGAGCCGGCTGGCGGTGGTCGTCCAGGACGACGGGCGCGGGCTGCCCGAGGGGTTCGACCCCCAGCGGGCCGGAAACCTGGGGCTTCAGATCGTCCGCACCCTGGTGGAGGGGGAGCTGGGCGGGACGTTCGACATGGTGCCCGCCCCGGAGCGCGGCACCCGGGTGGTGCTGGACTTCCCGATGGGTGCGGAGAAGCACTGAGCGTGTGATGAGCGGCACTCAGGCGCCGAGCACATCGTTGTCCGCATCGTTATCAGTACCGTTATCGGAATTGTTGTGAGCCCGGAAAGCACTGAGCCCCGGACCCATCTGGTCCGGGGCTCAAAGCTCATGATGCTGTGCGCATGGGGGTTACTACGCGCTGCGGCTCGGGGGCCACGGGGTGCCGGGCTTCAGGCGCTGGCGTTGCGTGCCCGGTTGCGAGCGGCACGGCGCTTCATGGCGCGGCGCTCGTCTTCGCTCATTCCACCCCAGACGCCGGAGTCCTGGCCGGACTCAAGCGCCCACTGCAGGCACTGCTCCATGACGGGGCAGCGGCGGCAGACGGCCTTGGCTTCCTCGATCTGCAGCAGCGCAGGACCGGTGTTGCCGATGGGGAAGAACAGCTCGGGGTCTTCCTCGCGGCAAACGGCGTTGTGACGCCAGTCCATGGCTGCTCCATCTCCTCGTATTGCGGGCTCGTTGCTTGTGAATGTGAACGCTTTCACGAATCCCCCCGCAAGGGCAGGGCCGCCACACCAGTTGGGGCTGGTGCGGTCCTGTGGAATGAGGAGGGGGTTCGGGCTCTCAAGGGGGCCTTTCAGAAGGCCGTCCCGATCGCCAAGAAGAGACTCGCAAACCTCGGCGACGGATACAACCCCTTCCGGAAAGTTTTTTTTGATTCCTTGGTGTCGGCTCGGTCACAGCCGTACTTCCGGTGGGTGGAGTCCAGGGTAAACGTTCGACTGGAAGGACTTTTTGCGGTCTCACTCACACAATCACACGCAGTGCACGGCGTACGCCTGTGAACGTCACGCTCGTACGCAGTCCCAGATGGTCACCGTCCATCTGGAACGGCAGTGGCGCCTGGGATTGCAAGGTGAAGTCCGTCAGATCGTGAAGCGCTACCACATGCTTCCCGCGGGGCCCGCGCTCGGGTGTCGACGTCAGCAGCTGGGTCGCGTAGCGGGTCATCGCCGGCGCCGACAGCTTGGCGAGTCCCAGCACGTCGAGGGCGGTGTCGAAGGACGCCTGGGGCGCCGCGTAGACCGGGCGGTTGCCCAGAAAGGTCCACGGGGAGGTGTTGCAGACTATCGACAGCGCGAGCTCCTCGATCGGGTCCTCGCCCGGCCGCCCGATGGTGATGGTGCCCTGTCGCCGGTGCGGCTCCCCCATGAACTGCCGCACCATCTGCCGTATGTAGAGCGCGTGAGTGGACCGCTTACCGCGCTCGCGCTGCTGCTCGACCCGGCCGATGACGCTCGCGTCGAAGCCGAGCCCGGCGCAGAAGGTGAACCAGCGGGCCGGGACCGACTCGTCCCGGGTGCCCGGAGTGCCGCCCGCGAGTCCGAGGCCCACGGTGCGCTCGGTGCCGTCTCTCAGCGCGTCCAGCAGGGCGCCGGTCGCCTCGACGGCGTCATTGGGCAGCCCGAGGGCGCGGGCGAAGACATTGGTGGAGCCGCCGGGCACGACCGCGAGCCGGGGCAACTCCTTTGGGGCGGGGCCATGGTGCAGCAGTCCGTTGACGACCTCGTTGACGGTGCCGTCGCCGCCGAACGCCACGACCAGTTCATGAGTGCCGCCGTCGACCGCCCGCCGGGCCAGGTCGCGGGCGTGCCCCCGGTACTCCGTGGTCGCCACGTCCAGCTTCAGATCGCTGGCGAGCGCGTGGAACAGAACATCCCGGGTGCGGGCACTGGTGGTGGTTGCTGCCGGGTTGACCACGAGGAGTGCGCGCATGCGCGCCAGCCTACCCATCCGGGACGACGGGCCCCAGGGGGGTAGGGTCCGGGCGCCTCGAGGACGGCTAGGCTGCTGGGGTGAGCAGTAAGAAGTCCGCTACGGCGAAGTCCGCTACCGCGAAGAAGGCGCAGAGGGCCACGGCCCGGCCGGAGGCCGGGGCCGCCAAGGTGGCCGACGCCGCCGCTGCCGTCAAGGCGGCCGACGCCGCGCCCACCGGGCCCCGCCCCGCCCGGCTGACCGCCGCCGCGGTGCTGGCCGCCGCGGAGGGCGTGGTGCTGCTGGGCTTCGGCGTCTATGTACTGATCATGGGGCTGACCGGGGATCCGGAGAGCCCGCAGCAGGCGGAGATGCTCGGGGTCACCGTGCTGGCGCTGGCCCTGCTGCCGCTGCTGGCGGCCCGTGGGCTGTGGCTGCGGCGCCGCTGGAGCCGCGGGCCCGCGATGATCACCCAGCTGATGGCGCTGCCGGTGGCCTGGACGCTGCTGCAGAACGGCGGCGGGCTGATCGTCGCCGGAGCGGCCACCGCCGTCGCGGCCCTCGCCGTGCTGGCGCTGCTGATCAACCCGACGGCGACCGAGGCCCTCGGCATCGGCCCCCGCGACGCGTAGCCCCTTCCCGCCCGCGGCGGCCTGTTCCCCTCCCCGCCCCTTCCCAAATCTGGGGCCGCTTGGCCCCAGCCCCCGGATCTGGCGCTTCGCCCCTGGCCCCGGATGGGGCTGCCCCTGGTTCCGGGCGGGTTCTGCGCCAGACCCCGGACCGGGACTTGGCCCCAGACCCCGGACCGGGGTTCCGCCCCAGCCGCGGACGGGCCCGCGCCCGGGGCTCCGCCTCAGCCCCGGGCGGGGCTTCGCCTCTGACCCCGCGACCGGGTTCCGCCCCAGGCGCCGAAACTGGGGCTTCGCCCCAGACTCCGAAAAACCGGGGTTCCGTCCCTGGCCCCGGACGGGGCTGCCCGTGGTCTCGGGCGGGGTTCTGCGCCAGAGCCCTGGGCTGGGTCTCCGCCTCAGCCCCCGCGACCGGGGTTCCGCCTCAGCCCCCGCGACCGGGGTTCCGTCTCATCCTCCGCAACTGGGGCTTCGCCCCTGGCCCCGGACGGGGCTGCCCCAGACCCGCGACCGGGGCTTCTCCCCGGCCTCGGAGCGGGGGCTCCGTCCCAGGCCCCGTAACCGGGGCTTCGCCCCTGACTCCGGCGCGGGGCTTCGCTCCTTCCCGCGGTATCGGTATATGGCTCCGCCGCGTGGTGGGGCTTCGCCCCAGACTCTGGGGTCCAGGGGCGGAGCCCCTGGTAGCGGGAAGGGGCGGGGAGGGGAGCAGCCCGCCGGGCACCCCCTAGCACTCGCTACTCCTCGACCAGCAGCTTGTCGCGCAACTGCGCGAGCGTGCGGGCCAGCAGTCGGGAGACATGCATCTGGGAGATGCCGACCTCTTGCGCGATCTGCGACTGCGTCATATTGCCGAAGAAGCGCAGCAGAAGGATCTTCTTCTCGCGCGGTGGCAGATCCTCCAGCAGGGGTTTGAGCGACTCGCGGTACTCGACGCCCTCGAGCGCCTCGTCCTCCGCGCCGAGGGTGTCGGCGACCGCCGGGGACTCGTCGTCCGTGTCCGGGACGTCCAGGGACAGGGTGCTGTAGGCATTGGCGGACTCCAGCCCCTCCAGCACCTCCTCCTCGGAGATGGACAGATGCTGGGCCAGCTCATGGACGGTCGGGGCGCGGCCATGGCGCTGGGAGAGCTCCGCGGTGGCCGTGGTCAGCGACAGCCGCAGCTCCTGAAGCCGGCGCGGCACCCGCACCGCCCAGCCCTTGTCGCGGAAGTGGCGCTTGATCTCGCCCACGACCGTAGGTGTCGCATAGGTGGAGAACTCCACACCGCGTTCCGGATCGAACCGGTCCACGGACTTGATCAGCCCGATGGTGGCGACCTGGGTGAGGTCGTCCAGCGGCTCACCGCGGTTGCGGAAGCGCCGGGCCAGATGCTCCACCAGCGGCAGATGCATACGCACGAGGTTGTTGCGCAGCTCGGCCCGCTCGGCGGACCCCTCCGGCAGCTGTCGCAGCTCGGCGAACATCGCCCGCGCGCCACTCCGGTCCTGCGGATCGTGCTGCTGATGCACCTGCTCGTGCTGATCCATGTGGTCCGCCCGCTCTGGTCGGTCTCCTGCCGCCTCCGAGTCCGCGGGATGCGGCCGGGCCGGCGGGTGCGGGATGGCCGGGGTACCTACTCCCCGCGATGATGCAGTGCTCACGGAGCCCCCTTGTTCCGTCACGGCTGTCCGGGGCCGGCGCCGCGCTCCTTGTACAGGCTGATGCTGACCGTTCGGTCCTCGGCCACCGTCGAATCCACCTTGCCCGCCAGTGCGGAGAGCACCGTCCAGGCGAAGGTGTCGCGCTCGGGGGCGCGACCGTCGGTGGTGGGAGCCGAGACGGTCACCTGGAGTGCGTCGTCGATCAAGCGGAAGACGCAGCTCAGCACACTGCCGGACACGGCTTGCTGCAGCAGGATCGCGCATGCCTCATCGACGGCGATACGCAGATCCTCGATTTCGTCGAGGGTGAAGTCCAAGCGGGCTGCGAGGCCGGCGGTGGCCGTCCGCAGCACCGACAGATAGGCACCCGCAGCGGGCAGCCGGACTTCCACGAAGTCCTGGGTCCCGGGCTCGCCTGCGATCTGGGACACCCTCACCTCCAAGGTGACACAAGCTGATTGAGCTGAGCTGATTGGAGCGTCGGCCCCGAACCCTTATGGTGGAGGGTGGTACGGGTCGGCGCTGTACGTACTTTGGCTGCGACGCTATCGCGATCTGCGGTTCGGTGTCGCCCGGACGGAGCACGGCCCCCCGTCACGGGTGAACCCCGGCCCACAAGGCCGCGATATCACTCATAGTAAGCACATGAGTACGCAGCGTGGCTAGAGGGTTTGCGGTCTCAATTCGAAAGAGATGTCGCCTCACTCAGGAAATCGCTGGTCACGGCGGTGCCCATGGCCTGAGCGGCCAGCGCTCGCAGCGGCTCTCCGGAGAGCCTGCGCACCGTCCATTCGTCCATGGCCTCCGCGCCGATCGCGGCGTAGAAGCCGATCGCGGGCTCGTTCCAGTCGAGCACCGGCCATTCGAAACGGGCATATCCCCGCTCCACACAGATCCGAGCCAGCTCGGCGAGGAGCGCCTTGCCGTGGCCGCCCCCGCGGGCCCGCGGGATGACGTACAGATCCTCCAGATACACGCCATGGGTGCCTGTCCAGGTGGAGAAGTTACGGAACCACAGGGCGAACCCCACCGGACCGGCGGGCCCTCCCGCGCCACCGGCCTCCTCGGCGATCAGCGCGAACACCGCGGGATGCGCCCCGAAGAGCGCCTCGCGCAGCTGCTCCTCGGTGGCCTTCGCCTCCTGCGGAGCCCGCTCGTAGTCCGCCAGCTCGCGGATCATCGCATGGATCACCGGGACGTCGGACGGCTTCGCTGATCGGATCATGTGGTGAAGGCTAGCGGGCCACACCGACAAACGCGGCAGTCGATCTCCGGCATTGCGCGGAAAACGCCAAGACCAGGGCGTCCCGCGGAGCCGGGACCCACCACGCGTCGGCATCTCACCGCACGATGAGCTGATCCACAAAGCACCAGCGCCAGTCCTCTCCCTCCTCGAAGCTGCGCATCACCGGATGGCCGGTCTCCTCGAAGTGCCGGGTGGTGTGCTGGTACGGCGAGGAGTCGCAGCAGCCCACATGCCCGCACACCAGGCACTTCCGCAGCTGGACGGGGTGGCTGCCGACCGCCAGGCATTCGGGACAGGTGTCTGACCGCGCCTCCGGTTCCGGACGCGGCAGTGCGGGAACATGCGGACACTCGTTCATGATTGCCAGACTAAAACGCCGCGTGAGCGGAGCACATGGACGACCGTCGGGACGGCCGACGGAGACAGGGCCGGACGATGGACGTATTGCCGTTGTTGATGCTGGTCGCGGGCAGCGCGGTGGTCGCGGGCGCGGCGCGCCGGACCCCGGTGCCCGCGCCGCTGCTGCTGGTCGCGGTCGGGCTCGTCGTCTCGTACGTACCCGGGGTGCCGGACTACACGCTGGACCCGCACATCGTGCTGCCCCTGGTGCTGCCGCCGCTGCTGCACAGCGCCGCGCTGGACAGCTCGTACCTCGATCTGCGGGCCAATCTGCGGCCGATCGCGCTGCTCTCCGTCGGGTATGTGCTCTTCGCGACGGTCGCGGTCGGCGTGGTCGCCCATTTGCTGATCCCGCAGCTGCCGCTGACCGCCGCCCTCGTGCTGGGCGCGGTGGTCGCGCCGCCGGACGCCGTGGCCGCCACCGCCATCGCCCGCCGGATCGGGCTGCCCTCCCGGCTCACCACGCTCCTCCAGGGCGAGTCCCTGTTCAATGACGCGACCGCGATCACCGCCTACCGGGTGGCGGTGGCCGCGGCGGTGGGGGAGGGCGTCAGCTGGGCCCAGGGGCTGCGGGAGTTCGCCTTCGCGGCCATCGGCGGCGTCGTGGTCGGTCTGATCCTGATGGTGCCGCTGCACTGGCTGCGCACCCGGCTGCGGGACTCCCTGCTGCAGAACACCCTCTCGCTGCTCATCCCCTTCGTCGCCTACGCCGTCGCCGAGCAGTTCGAGGCGTCGGGTGTGCTGGCCGTCGTGGTGGTCGGGCTCTACCTCGGACACCACTCCTGGCAGGTCGACTTCGCCACCCGGCTCCAGGAGGCGGCGGTCTGGCGCATGATCGACTTCGTTCTGGAGTCGGCGGTGTTCGCGCTGATCGGGCTGCAACTTCGGGTCGTGGTGGGCGGCCTGGAGGAGTACGGGGCGGACCAGGCCGCCTGGTACGCGGCCGTCGTCTTCCTGGCCGTGGTGGCCGCCCGCTACGTCTGGGTCTTCCCGTCGACCTTCGTGCCGCGCATGCTCTTCCCCGGGATCCGCGAGCGCGAGCCCGGCACCAACTGGACCGCGCCGGTCATCGTCGGCTGGGCCGGGATGCGCGGCGTGGTCTCGCTGGCCATCGCGTTCTCGATCCCGGAGACCGTGCACGGCGGTGCCCCCTTCCCGGCCCGCAACCTGGTCCTCTTCCTCACCTTCACCACCGTCATCGGCACCCTGGTGATCCATGGGCTCACCCTGCCGTCCCTGATCCGGCTGCTCGGGCTGCCCGGCCGCGACCCCCACGCCGAGACCCTCGCCGAGGCCCAGGCGCAGAACACCGCGTCACTGGCCGCCGAGCGCCGTCTGGAGGAACTGCTCGCCGATGAGCGCAACGCCCTGCCGTCGCCGCTCGCCGACCGGCTGCGCACGGTGCTGGAGCAGCGCCGCAACGCCGTGTGGGAGCGGCTGGGCGCGGTCAACGAGGTGACCGGCGAATCGGCGGACGACACCTATCGGCGGCTGGCCCGGGAGATGATCGAGGCCGAGCGGGCGGTGTTCGTGGACCTGCGGGACGCCCGGCGGATCGATGAGGAGATGCTGCGGTCGCTGCTGCGGCGGCTGGACCTGGAGGAGGCGGCGCTCCACCGGGAGGGGGCCACGGAGGACGGGGCCTGAGCCCCGGCCGCTCCGCGGCCGTCCTCACACGCTGCGTGCTTCCCAAGGGTGCGCTGTGCGTCCCTGAGCGTCCTACTTGAGCTGCTCGCGGATCCGGTCGCGCATCGAGGCCATGGTGAAGCCGCGCGGATCCACCTTGCCCGGCTGCCATTCGAGGTGGCCGATCACCGAGCGCTCGGTCCAGCCGTGATGGCGGCACACGGCCGCCGCGGCCCGCGTGATCGCGTCCAGCTGGGCCTCGGGCCATGGGTCCTCGCCATCGCCGAGGTTCTCGCATTCGAAGCCGTAGAAGGCGCGGTTCCCGTCGGTGTTCGCCTCGTTGTCCGACGGGAGCGCCTTCTCGGCGATCACCGCCCGCAGGACGTCGTCGTCGCCCAGCCCGGCGTGGTTGGCGCGGCCGTAGCCGACCAGATGGACGCCGCCGTCCTTGGCGATCACGCCGTGGCACAGCGGGCCGGGCAGCCCCTCGAAGCCGTCCCGGCAGATCTCCACGGTCTCCTCGGTGCCGGAGGTGACGGTGTGGTGGATCATCACCCCGTGCACCGGGCCCCACGGCCCCTTGTGGTTCCGGTTGTGGTGCCGCCAGTCGCCGACCTGCGTCACCTCTACGCCCTCGTTCGTCAGCGCCGCCAGGAAGTCCCCCGCGGACATGGGTGAGGCCATGCCCTGCCTCCGTTCTGGTCCTGTGGCGGGCCCCGGTCGCGGTCCGCCACGTTCACCCGCTTGCTTACCCCACGCACACCCATAAACACATGGGGTGATGAATTGTGGGGGGCGCGTTATCGTGCGGACCGGCTCATCCGTACGACCTCGCAACAGGAGACGCACCGCACCATGGACTACCAGGCAGTGCTGGAGGAGGTCGCGGCCCATGTTCGGCCGCAGATCGGCAGGGGCCGGGTGGCCCAGTACATCCCGGCGCTCGCCTCGGTGGACGCGGACCGCTTCGGGATCGCGCTCGCCGACGTCGACGGCCGGGTCACCGGGGTCGGCGACTGGGAGCGGGCCTTCTCGATGCAGTCCATCTCCAAGGCGTTCAGCCTCGCGCTCGTCCTCGCCGAGGACGGCGAGAAGCTGTGGCGGCGGGTCGGCCGGGAGCCCTCGGGCAACCCCTTCAACTCCCTGGTACAGCTGGAGTACGAGCACGGCATCCCGCGCAATCCGTTCATCAACGCCGGGGCGCTCGTCGTCACGGACCGGCTGCACACCCTTACCGGCGACGCCAGCACCACCATGCTGGACTTCCTGCGCGCCGAGAGCGGCAACCCGGGCCTCGCCTTCGACCAGGAGGTCGCCGCCTCCGAGACCGCCCATGGCGACCGTAATGCCGCCCTCGCCCACTTCATGGCCGGATACGGCAATCTCGACAACCCCGTGCCGACCGTCCTGGAGCACTACTTCTGGCAGTGCTCGATCGAGATGAGCTGCCGCGACCTCGCCCTGGCGGGCGGCTTCCTCGCCCGCCACGGGGTGTGCGCGGACGGCTCGCGGCTGCTGTCGCGCAGCGAGGCCAAGCGGGTCAACGCGGTCATGCTCACCTGCGGTACGTACGACGCGGCGGGCGACTTCGCCTATCGGGTCGGGCTGCCCGGCAAGAGCGGGGTCGGCGGTGGCATCGTCGCGGTGGTGCCCGGGCGTTGCACGCTGTGCGTCTGGAGTCCTGGTCTCGACGACCGCGGCAACTCGGTGGCCGGGTTGGCGGCGCTGGACCACTTCACCACGCTGACCGGCTGGTCCGTCTTCTAGCCGGCGCCCGCCGGCTCGTGCCGCCTGCGGCGGGCTGTTCCCCTCCCCGCCCCTTCCCGTAACTGGGGCTCCGCCCCAGGCCCCGGTGTGCGGGGGTGGGGTGCCTGGTGACGGGGTGGGGGTGCCTCTATGTCTTTCGTCAAGCGAGGCGGGGGGTTCTGGGTTCGTAGAAGGTGCCGTCGCGGAGCATGGCGAACAGCACGCTGATGCGGTGGCGGGCCAGGCGGAGGAGGGCTTGTGTGTGGGTCTTTCCTCGGGCCCGGCACCGGTCGTAGTAGGAACGGGAGGCGGGATCGTGCAGGGCGGCGAACGCGGACAGGAACATGGCCCGTTTGAGCTGTCGGTTGCCGCCTCTGGGCGCGTGTTCGCCGTGGATCGAGGTGCCCGACGACTTCGTTGTCGGGGCGAGGCCGGCGTAGGAGGCCAGGTGGGCGGCGGTGGGGAAGCTGGTGCCGTCGCCGACGGTGACCAGCAAGGTGGCGGCGGTCCTGACCGCGACCCCCGGCATCGAGGTCAGGACCTGGGAAAGAGGGTGCTCCTCCAGGAGGGCCGCAATCTGCGCTTCCAGAGCTTGCCGCTGTTCGTGAACGGCGGCGAGCGAGCGGGCCAGCGAGGGGATCACGACGTCGAGGGTGCCCGTGCCGGGGACGGTGACGGTCTGCTCGTCGAGTGCGTCGAAGACTTCGTCGATCAGGCGCTGGGCCATGCGTGGGGCCTTGGGCCGGATCACCTCGATCAGTCTGCGTCGACCGGCCTTTCGCAGGGCGGACGGGGATCCGTAGCGTTCCAGCAGCCAGGTCACAGCATGGTGGTCCAGGCGGGGTCCGAGGACGCGCTCCAGGCTGGGGTGGAACTGGGTGAGCAGGCCGCGTATCCGGTTGGAGGTGCGGGTGGCCTCGGCTGCCAGGTCCTGGTCGAAGCCGACCAGCACGGTCAGTTCGGCGGTGATCTCGTCGGTCACCTGAAGCGAGCGCAGGGTGTGCGGCATGGTGCGGGCTGCGTCCGCGATCACCGCGGCGTCCTTGGCGTCGGTCTTTGCCTCTCCCGGGTAGAGGTCGGCGATTCGCCGCATGGACAGGCCCGGCAGGTAGGCGACCTGGCAGCCGGTGTCCCGGGCGACCGTCAGGGGCAGGGCTCCGATCGAGGCGGGCTGGTCCACGATCACCAGCACGGTGCCGAACTTCGCGGCCAGCTTGTCGAAGACGGCCCGCAGCTTGGGCTCGCTGTTGGGCAGCTGCTTGTCGAAGACCTTCTTGCCGGCCGGGGTGAGGCCGTGCCCGTGGTGGGCGCTCTTGCCGACGTCCAGGCCGAGGAAGACGCCCACGTCGTCGATGTCGTCCAACCCATCCTCCCAAAGCGGGGTTCGTGCGGTGCTGGCCAGGGCTTCGGGGCCGTACGCGCGCATCCACGTTATGCAGACCTGCCGCCCGCAAGCGGCCTGGCGTTGCGCCAGGCCGGGCGGTAGTCGGACCTCTCATCAGCGTCTCCAACGGCACCCCTCGGGTCCGGTGACACCACCCCCCAGGTCATCCCTTCGACAGGGGGGAACAGTCATGCCGGGCCCGGAGGCCAGCGGTCCCCTTGCAGGACCGCGAAGAAGATAACGGGGGAGCCCCCCGGTACCGGCTGCGGGTCAGGCCGCGCGTCGGCGGCTCGTGCCGCCTGTGGCGGGTTGTTCTCCTCCCTGCCGCTTTCCGTGACTGGGGCTCTGTCCCAGGCCCCGGTGTACGGGGGTGGAGCCACCGGCTGCGGGCCAGGCCGTGCGTTGTGGTGGGGGCCGGCCCTTGATTTCGGGGTCCAGGGGCGGAGGCCCTGGTAGCGGGGAGGGGAAAGCGGCGATTTGCGGCTCCGCCGCGTGGGTCGCCGGACACCCCGTAGCGTGGGCGCATGGCTCCGGCGCGGGCGCGTGGGAGCGCGGGCGGCGCGCTGGTGGAGGTGGCGCGCGGCCTGGCGTGGCGGGAGCATGGAGAGTAGTGGTGGTGTGAGCAGGAGGTGTACCGCCATGCAGCACGAGATGCGCGCCGAATACGAGGAGGGCAGCCCCGGGCGGGTCGCGGGCGCGCCGGTCAAGATCTGGCACATGGTCCGCGGGAACGGAACGACCGCGATGTGCGGGCGGGAGCTGGATCCGGACGCCGAGACCCAGGCCGCCGACATGTGGGCCACGGGCGACGCGGGGCCGTTCTGTCACTCCTGCGGCGCGATGTATCTGCGCGAGGTCCCTTGAGCGCCTTGAGCGAGTACCGGGAGCGGAGGGCGCTGATCGGCCACGGCGCCGTGGTGTGGACCCGTACGGCCGGCACCGGGCCGCAGCGGGTGCTCCCCGACGGCTGCACGGATCTGATCTGGAGCGAGGCGGGACCGGGGCCGGACGGCGAGTTGCTGGTCGCCGGGCCGGACACCCGTGCGCACCTGGCCTCCGGCGCGCCGGGCACCCGCGCCGTGGGGCTGCGGTTCGCGCCCGGCACCGGCCCTGCCGTACTGGGCGTACCAGCGCATGAACTCCGCGATCTGCGGGTGCCCTTGGCCGCGCTCTGGCCGGGCGCGGAGGTCCGGCGGCTGGCCGAGCGGATCGCCACCGGGCAGACGGCCGCGGGCCGCCTTCTGGAGGAGGCGGCCTTCGGACGGCTGCGAACCGCGGAACCGCCCGATCCGGTGCTCGCCGCGATCGTCGCGGGGGTCTCGCACGGTACGGCAGTGGCCGGGATCGCCGCCGCCGTGGGCCTGGGGGAGCGGCAACTGCACCGCCGCTCCCTCGCCGCGTTCGGCTACGGCCCCAAGACGCTGGACCGGGTGCTCCGGCTGAACCGGGCCCTGGACCTGGCGCGCACCGGCCTCCCCTTCGCGGAGGTCGCGGCCACGGCGGGCTACGCCGACCAGGCCCATCTCGCCCGCGACGTCAGGGCGCTGGCGGGGGTGCCCCTGGGACGGCTGCTGCGGGGGTCAGGAGGGTAGCGGGGCGAAGAGGTCGATGCCGTTGCCGTCGGGGTCGAGGACCGTGGCGTAGCGCTGGCCCCAGGGCGCGTCCCACGGCTCCAGCTTGCCGCGCACCCCCGCCTCCACGAGGTCCTGGTAGGTCTTGTCCACGTCGGCGGGGCTGTCGCAGGCGAAGGCCAGCCCCACTTGGTGGGAGCCGCTCGGCGGCGTCCACTCCGGTTCGAAGGAGCGCACCGTCGCGATGGTGTCCCACATCAGCCGCGCGCCGCCGGGCAGGGCGGCCTCGACGTGGGGCTGGGTGTCGGCGTCGGCGGGGATGTCGAGGCCGAGAAGGCGGTAGAAGGCGAGGGAGGCGGCCATGTCGGCGACGACCAGGCCGATGGCGTCGAATCGTGCTGTCATACGGGCAGCGTAGGGAGCGCCCGGGCGGCCGGTCTTGAACGAATCGGACGCCCCCGTCGAGAGCGGGGCGCCCTTACGGGCAGTGGATGACCTGGCCCGCGTACGACAGGTTGCCGCCGAAGCCGAACAGCAGCACCGGGGCGCCGGAGGGCACCTCGCCGCGTTCGACCAGCTTGGAGAGGGCGAGCGGAATGCTGGCCGCCGAGGTGTTGCCGGACTCCACCACATCGCGGGCGATCACCGCGTTGACCGCGCCCAGCTT
The DNA here is from genome assembly GCF_047337785.1 of Streptomyces lacaronensis. Taxonomy (NCBI): domain Bacteria; kingdom Bacillati; phylum Actinomycetota; class Actinomycetes; order Kitasatosporales; family Streptomycetaceae; genus Streptomyces; species Streptomyces lacaronensis. Next base: position 4,403,996 of record NZ_JBLHDK010000003.1, on the reverse strand, counting down.
GCGCGCGACCGGTTCGACGATCCGCAGATTGGCCTGGTGCAGTACGACACCGGCCAGGTCCTCCGGGGAGAGCCCGGCCCGTTCGCACACCTCCCGCGCGATCGGCGGCAGATGGGTGGTGGCCCAGCGGTAGACGGCCTGGCCTTCCTGTGCGAACCGGGGCGGTGTGCCCTCGATACGGACCGCATCGCCCATCTCCGGGACCGAGCCCCACACCACGGGGCCGACGCTCGGCCGCTCGGCCGCCACCACAACGGCCGCGCCGGCGCCGTCGCCGGTCAGCACGCAGGTGGAGCGGTCGGTCCAGTCGGTGGCCGCGCTGAACTTCTCCGCGCCGATCACCAGGGCCGCGCCGGCCGCCCCGGCCCGGATGGTGTGGTCGGTGGTGGCGAGGGCGTGGGTGAAGCCCGCGCACACCACATTGAGGTCCATGGTGGCGGGGTGGGCCAGCCCGAGCCGGGCGGCGACCCGGGCCGCCATATTGGGGCTGCGGTCGATCGCCGTGCAGGTGGCGACGAGCACGAGGTCGATGTCGGAGGGGGCGAGCCCGCTGTTGGCCAGCGCCTTGGCGGCGGCCGCCGCGGCCATCTCGTCGACCGTCTCGTCGGCGCGGGCCAGATGGCGGGTGCGGATGCCCACCCGGCTGCGGATCCACTCGTCGCTGGTGTCGACCATGGCCGCGAGGTCGTTGTTGTCGAGCACCTTCGCGGGCTGGTAGTGGCCGAGCGCCAGTACGTGCGAGCCGGTCATCGGTCATCCCCTTAGCGCCAGTGTCGACGTATCCGCGCGATTTTGCGGAGATCTCGACGGACAGTCTGCGGTGTGTCCAGTCTTGAGCGGAGCAGACGTGCCGTGCGCTCGGGCTACTCACCAATCTTGGGCGCCAAGATCTGGAGTTCCCGGCCTTTCCCTGGCGGGTACCGGGGGTCGTGGCGGGAGGGGATGACCTCTGACCGCGGCTCAGGAGAGCCGGCTCAGGGCAGTCGGATCAGGGGACCTGGCCGTCGTATCAGGAGAGCTGGCCGTCGTAGTCCGGAAGCTTGAAGGACTTCTCGGCGTGGCCACCGGTGATGTCGGTGGGGCTGTTGCCGATGTTGGCGATGATCGTGTAGCCGTTCTTCTCGATCTCCGCCCGCTTGGCGGTCTTGTACTCCGCCACGTCCTGGAAGAGGTCCGGCAGATGGCGTACGTACAGACCGGCCACCGGGTAGCCGACCTTCTCCAGGTTGTACTCGGTCGGCAGGTAGATGATGCCGGGGCGCGCGGTGACGAAGAAGATGGCCACACCGCGGTCGTGGGCGTACTGGGCGAGCTTCAGCACCGGCTCGACGGCGGGCTGCGGGTAGCTGAAGCCGAAGTCCGTCTCCAGCGAGGTGTTGTCGATGTCCAGCACGATGGCCCGCTTCTCGCCGGAGGGGTCGGCCGTGCGCTCCTCGATGTAGGGGCGGGCCTGCTCGTCGATGATGGCGCGAACATCACGCTGCCAGGTCTCGTAGTCGACCTCCTCGGCGGCGGTGGCGCTCGACGGCGCCGCTGCGGTCGCCGTGGCCGCCGTGGTGCCGGTGGTGCCGGTGGTGCCGGGCGTGGCGGCGGTCGCCGTGGTGGCCGTTCCGCCGACGCCGATGGTGAGGGCGACGACCACCGTCGTCATGCCGAGCCGCCGTGATCGCACGCGTCCTGCTGTCATCGGTCACTTCCTTCGCGTCGAGGCGATTGCCGGATGGCATGTTCACGGCTGCCGGTGGACATGAGAAGGCCTCTGCTTTACCGGCGAGTAACGGTTCGCGACCGAGGGGCCTTAAATAGGTCAACGACACGTGTCGGGCCCTTCGTTGACTGGTCAGCCGGTAGATGGGTATGTCATCTACTGAAGGGCCGGCCTGGACCCCGGCGATGACCGGCGTGGCCGCGGGCTCCGGTGTCGCGCGCCTCCACCAGGTCAAGGAGGCTTGCATGTTCGATGATCGGCCCGCCTTCGGCGTCCGAGTCCACGCGCTCGGCGAAGTCACCGTCGCCGAAATCGCGGGAGAACTGGACATCTTCGCCGCGGGGCGGATCGTGGCTCGACTCGATTCCCTCGTTCAGGTGCGGTGCCCGGATCTGATCCTGGACCTACGGCCGGTCACATTCCTGGACTGCGCCGGACTGTCGTTACTGTGCCGGTTGCGCAATCGCGTGCTGGAGCGGGACGGGCGGCTGCGGCTCGTCATCGGCGATCCACGCTTTCTGCGGCTGCTGCGCATGGTCCGGCTGGACGACGCCTTCGAGGTACTGGAAGATCTGACTCCGGCGATCGCGGGCGCGGCGGGTCCGGTGGCCGGAGGAGGCGGTGACGCCCTCGCATAGGCCGTATCTGACCAAGTGTCAATAGTAAAAACCGAAATTCACTCGAACGAACGGTCTTTACCGGCGGAATGCTGCGTCCCTCCCTCTGTAACCGGGGGTCACCCCCTTACGCTCGCGGAACGTCGCCTGAGGACCCGGCGGATTTCGCACCCGATGCCCGACCTTGCCCGCTTCCGGGACCTGACGAAGGTGAGAGGGGCAGTGTGCCGTTCCGAGGGGATATCGCGATGACGCAGCAAGGCGCTCCCCGTGATGCGCCGGCGCCGATGGATCGCGGTGCCCAGAACGCCGGGCGGGAGCCCGCGAGCGAGGATCCGGTCGATGACGTCGTTCCCCGGGTTCGTACGCACCGGGTCGGCGGGTACGCCGTCGTGGAGCTCCACGGTGAGATCGACATCGCCGGGGTGGGAAGCGTGGGACCGGCGCTGGACGCGGCCACGGCCGGGGACCGGCCCGCGGTGATCGTGGACTTACGCCCGACCGCCTTCTTCGACTGCTCGGGCCTGGGGCTGCTGTGCCGGGCCCATCGGCGCGTGCGGGAGCGAGGCGGGCGGATGCGGCTGGTCTGCGACGACCCCTTGATCCTCCGCACGCTGCGGGCGGGGCGGATGCTGGATGTGCTCGAGCCGGTGGCCACGCTGGACGAGGCGCTGGGCGAGGAGGAGGGCCAGGTGTCCGGCGGGGCTTGACGCCTGTGGCGGGCTGCTCCGCTCCCCGCCCTTCCCACAACTGGGGCTCCGCCCCAGACCCCTGCGCCGGTCGCCCGGCGGGGCGCGCTAGGGGGCTTCTGATGGATCTCCGTGGAGATCCGTCAGAAGGACCCTAGGGGCGGCGGTCCTGGGGCGGGGGAGGAGCCACCCGATGGCCCCGGTGCTGCCGCCCGCGGCCCCAGGCGCGATGGCGGGGCCGCCCGCCGCCCGGGAGGGTCTCGTGGCTCTCGGGGGACATGCGGTTGCCGTTCTGGACATTGGTCCGGTGGATCAGCAGGGCGCCCACGGCGATCAGCGCGAGGATGACGACCACGGTGATCAGGGTCTCCATGGTGCTCACTTCCTGCGGCCGGGGCCCAGAGCTGGAGGGAATCCGGCCGGTTTGTGCGAAATGCTCCTGGTGTCTATACGGTACCTCCGGCCGGAGGCGGCGTCGCTTCCCGTGACGACCGGGGCCGCACGGGCCCAGGTGTGCTCTCCCCCTCCCCGCCCGTTCCCGCGACTGGGGCTCCGCCCCAGGCCCCGGGGTCCAGGGGCGGAGCCCTCGCGTGGTCCGCCGGACGCCCCGCACGTCCGGACACCCCGCACGTCCGCACACGCCGAGCGCCCGCACCCGGCGTCGGGAACCGGGTGCGGGCGGTCAGGCCCTGATCCAGCGGATCAGTGGATCAGTGGGTTCGGCGGGCTCAGTGGGTCTTGGCCAGCTGCTTCTCGAGCTTGGCCAGGCCATTGGCCCAGAGCTGGTTGACGCGGCTGATCTCGGCCTGGTTCGGCTGCGAGTTGGTGCAGGACGTGCCGGGGCCGCCACCGGACATCAGCTCGCTGCACGGACCCTCGTAGTGGTCCGGCAGACCCAGCACATGGCCGGTCTCGTGCGCGGTGACCCGGGTCGAGTCGTACTCCTGGTTCTGGGCGTAGTCCAGGAAGACATAGCCGCTGCCGTGCCCGTCGGTGCTCGCGTACGAGCCTCGGGGGTCATTGCCCTCGCGGTAGGTGAAGTCCGCGTTGCTGCCCTCCTGGAGCTTCACGTTGCTCACCGCGGAGTTCCAGATCTGGGCGGAGCGGGATATCACCGACTTGAAGGTCGGGGCCTGGCTCGCGTTGTAGGTCACGGTGACGGCCGCCGTCGCGCTGCGCGACTTCGCCCGCTTCTCCAGCGCCGACTTCATGACGGCCTTGATGAAGGCGTCGGTGTCGGCCCGCTCCTCGCCGCTCGCCGTGTAGGCGGCGGCCGCGGCACCGCGCTGGGCCGTGGCGTGGTCGGGCGTGGCCGCGGACGCGGGCATGGCGGACAGGGAGACCGCCAGGCCGAGGCCGATGGTCGCGGACAGCGCCAGCTTGGGGAGTGACATGTGGGGGGCTCCTCATCGTCCTCGGGCCCCGGTCGCCGTGTGGGGTGGCGGCCGGGGCCGTGGGATGAACTCTTGGCTGACGCAGAGTCTTGAGGAGAACCGGCCGTACGCGGAGATATCAACTGGTGATAGGACGAGGGCATATCCCCCGCCGGGCGTTCAGGGTCCGCCGATGACCGGTGTTTGACACCCCGTTGACCCGTGTTTGACCACCGATTGATCGATTCCGGTACGGGTTGGCGGGATTTCAGAGTCTGGTGTGACGGACAAGTGCGCAGTTATGCTCCCGCCGTGGAGCTCGAGGTGAGGCACCTCCGTGCACTGTGCGCCATAGCCGACACCGGCAGCCTACGGAAGGCGGCGCGTCAACTGGGCATGACCCAGCCGTCCTTGACGACCCAGCTCCGGCGGATCGAGAACACCGTCGGCGGCCGGCTGTTCTCGCGGGAGGTCACCGGCAGTCGGCCGACCCCGCTGGGGCGGTCCGTGCTGTGCCGCGCCCGGCCGATCGTGGCCGAGATGAACGCCCTCGTCAGCGAGGTCCGGCTGGAGGCGGGGCAGACCGCCGACGCCCGGCTGCGCATCGGCAGCACGGGCAGCCGGGCCGTGGTCGGCTGGCTGCGCAGGCTCCGCGCCCGCTACCCGGACGCGGACACCACCATCCACATCGACGTCTCCGCCAACGCGCTGTTGCAGATGGTGGCCGCCAATCAGCTGGACGTCGCCTTCGTCCACGAGGTCGAGGGCGCGCCGCTGCGGGTGCCCGAGGGCGTGGAGCGCCGGGTGCTCGTGGAGCGGGAGCCGCAGTTCGTGGCGCTGGCCGAAACCCATCCGGCCGCCGCGCGCCCCGTGGTGCGGCTCGCCGAGCTCGCCGCCGACCAGTGGATGGTGGACCCCAGCGTGGACGGCGAGGGGCCCGGGCTGCGCCGGGTGCTGGCCGCCGCCGGGCTCAATCCGAGGGTGGTCTACGGGGACTATCTGACCGCCGCCGACCTGGTCGCCTCGGGCGAGGTGGTCACCCCCTGCCAGCCCACCGCGCGGTCCCGCCAGGGCGTGGCGGTCCGCCCGCTGCACGGGGATCCGCTGACGGTCCGGCTGTTCCTGGCCTCACGGGCGGTCCCGGCGGCCCGTACCGGCGCTGACGGATCCGCCCCGGACACGGTGGTCCGTACCGGCGCCACCGAACTCGCCCCGGACCGGGTGTCCGGTGTGCCCGTCGGCGTCGGTGCCACGGCGTCCGGTGCGCCCCTCGACGTGGACGCCCTCTTCGGCGACCTGGCGGACGCGTACTTCGAGATCGCCTGGGCGAGCGTCGCGTACCGCCAGTGGCTGGTCCGCAACGAGAGCCCGCTGCTGCGCCTCCAGGAGCCCCCGACCCGCGACGAGCTCGACATCCTGGGGCTCGCCGGGCCCGCCGAGGTCTCGTAGCCCCGAACCCGTAGCCCCTAATGGGTGGCGAGCGATGACTTCCGCTCCGCCGGGCGGTCCAAGCACACGGGACCGCACCGGACCGCCACGCCATGCGAGGAGCGAGCAGATGATCACCGAGCACGAACCGCAGACCGCGCTGGACACTCGTTTCAGCAGCCCGGACGCCACCGCCACCGCCTGGCCCGAGGGGCGTGAGGGGCTGGCGGCCGCGGAGCTCTACTGGCTGTCCACGGTCCGCCGGGACGGCCGTCCCCACGTCACCCCGCTCATCGCCGTCTGGTTCGACGGCGCGCTCTGCTTCTGCACCGGCCCCGCCGAGCAGAAGGCCCGCAACCTCGCGCACAATCCGCGCTGTGCCCTCACCACGGGTGCGGGCGTGCTGCGCGAGGGTCTTGACCTGGTGGTCGAGGGCGCGGCCGAGCCGGTGCGGGACGATGCCACGCTGCGGCGGATCGCCGCGGCGTATGTGGAGAAGTACGGCGAGGAGTGGACCTTCCAGGTGCGCGACGGCGCCTTCCACCACGAGGGCCATGAGGCCCTGGTCTTCCGGGTCGCCCCGGCCACGGCCTTCGGCTTCCGCAAGGGCGAGTACGGCCAGACGCGCTGGCGCTTCTGACGCCCACGGAGGCCCCGGGCCGTTCGCAACCCCCCGGGCCGTTCGCAACCCCCCGGGCCGTTCGTAACCCCCGGCCGTTCGTAACCCCCGAGCCGTTCGGTCCGGTCAGTCCAGGTCGAGCAGCCCGCCGGGCAGCCCCACCGGCAGCGTCTGCTCCGACCAGATCGTCTTGCCCTCGGCGGTCTGCCGGCTTCCCCAGCGCTGGCTGAGCCGCGCGACCAGCAGCAGCCCGCGGCCGCCCTCGTCGAAGGTGCGGGCGCGGCGCATATGCGGGGCGGTGCTGGAGGAGTCGGTGACCTCGCAGATCAGCGAGTGGTCATGGATCAGCCGCAGCTGGATGGGCGGTACGGCGTGCCGGATGGCGTTGGTGACCAGCTCGCTGACGACCAGCTCGGTGGTGAAGACGGCCTCGTCGAGTCCCCATTCGGTCAGCCGCTCCGTCACGTTCCGGCGGGACCGCGCCACCCACGCCGGGTCGGCGGGCACGTCCCAGGTGGCCACGTGTGCCGCGTCCAGGGCGCGGGTGCGGGCGAGTAGCAGCGCGACGTCGTCCGGCACGCCCTCGCCCGGGAGAAGCGTCCGCAGCACGGCGTCGCAGGTGCCGCTCAGGGAGCCGCAGGGGTGGGCCAGCGCGTCGGCCAGCAGCAGCCGCCCCTCGTCCACATCGCGGTCCCATTCCCCCATCAGCCCGTTGGTGTAGAGGGCGAGCACGGCGTCCTCGGGCAGTTCGGTCTCCATCGCCTCGAAGGGCAGCCCGCCGACCCCGAGCGGCGGTCCGGGCGGCACCGGCAGGAACTCCACGGAGCCGTCGGGCCTGGCCAGCGCCGGGGCGGGGTGCCCGGCCGCGGCCAGCGAGCAGCGGTGCGAGACCGGGTCGTAGACCGCGTACAGACAGGTGGCCCCCACGTCCCCGGTGGCCTCCTCGGCCCCGGTCTCCGCGGCCAGGTGGATCACCAGGTCGTCGAGGTGGGTGAGCAGCTCGTCCGGCGGCAGATCGACGTCGGCGAGGGTACGGACCGCCGTCCGCAGCCGGCCCATGGTGGCCGACGCCTGGATGCCGTGGCCGACCACATCGCCCACCACCAGCGCGACCCGCGCCCCGGAGAGCGGGATGACGTCGAACCAGTCCCCGCCCGCGCCCGCGTACGGGCCGGCGGGCAGATAGCGGGAGGCGACTTCGACGGCCGGTGGCTGGGGGAGGGTCCGCGGCAGCAGGCTGCGCTGCAGCGCCAGAGCGGTGTTGCGCTCCCGGGTGAAGCGGCGGGCGTTGTCCACGCAGACGGCGGCCCGGGTGGTGATCTCCTCGGCCAGCACCACATCGTCCTGGGTGAACGCCTCGGGGGTGCGGTGGCGGGCGAATACGGCCACTCCGAGCGTCGTCCCCCGCGCCCGGATCGGCACCGACATGATCGAGTGGACGCCGAACCGCCGGATCGTCTCGGCGCGGTCGGTCTTCAGCGCACCCCACTCGGCGATCGAGGGATGGGTGGACGTGTGGATGATGGGATGCCCCGCCACCAGGCATTCGGCCATCGGCGAGACCTTCGGGTAGGTGTCCACCTTCCCCACCGGCACCACGGACTCCGGGCACCCTTCGTAAATGGACTGCCGGGCGGCGCGGCGCAGCACGACCGGGTCGGTGAGCGGCCCGGACGGCAGCTCCTCCTCCTGGGTCAGCCGGTCCAGCAGGTCGATGCTGGCGTAGTCGGCCAGCCGCGGTACGCAGACGTCGGCGAGCTCCTGCGCGGTGTGGTCGATGTCGAGGGTGGAGCCGATCCGTTCGCTGGCCGCGCTCAGCAGCAGCAGCCGCTGGCGGGCCAGATACTGATCGGTGATGTCGTGCGCCGCCAGGCAGGCCGCGTACACCCGCCCGTCCCTCGCCCGTAGCGGGGCGAACCGGGCCGACCACGCCTGCTCCTTGAGCTCGCCGCTTCCGGTGCGCAGATACGTCTCCACCTCGCGCGGCTCGCCGGTGGTCAGCACATGGCGCATGGCCGCTTCGAGCTGTTCGCTCTGGAGCTTGCCCTTGATCTCCGACAGCCGCAGACCGCGGATCTCCGTCTCGGGGAGGCCGGTGACGCGGGCCATTTCGGCGTTCACCTTGCGCAGCCGCATATCGGCGTCGTAGATCGCCATCGGGCAGGGCGACTGGGCGTAGGCCCACTGCATCAGCGCGTCGTCCCATGACTCGGGGGGCTGCTCCGCGCGGGGCGCCGCGGTCACCAGCAGCCAGTCGCCCTCCGGCCGTCTGCGGTGCGCCAGCAGCGGTACGGGCATCTCGCGGCCGTCCCGGTGGCGCAGCGCCACGATCCCGTGCCACCGGGTCAGCCGGGTGCGGGCACGGCGGGCCTCGGCGCCCGTCGCGCGGCCCGGATCGGCCAGCAGATCGGCGGCGGGCCGTCCCACGACATCGGGGGACGGATGCCCGAGCAATCGACGGGCGCCCTCGTTCCAGCTGGTCAGCGTCCCGTCATCGCTTACGGTGGCTCGTGCCGTATCCGCTTCGTCGAAGCCGCCCCGCTCCCGCGCGGAGCCGCTGTCGTGGCGCTTCATCCTCGCCATCCCTCCGAGGACGGCACCGGGTCCGTCCACCAGGGTTCCCTTCCAGCCTGGTCCACTCCGGTCCGGGCATCAACCACAGCCCGGAGCCCGGAGCGGACGCCTTCCGGAGCCCGGAGCGGACGCCTTCCCGAGCCCGGAGGGGACGGCCCTCCCGAGCCCGGAGCGGACGCCTTGGGGAGCGCGCGGGTCAGACCACCGCGGGCCGCAGATGCCGCCCGGCCCACTCGGCGAAGCTCGTGAGCGGGAGGCCGAGGGCGCGTGCGAACTCGGGGCGGGCGGGCTGGCTGACCGTGTTCGTCCACTCATGCCCGAAGCCCCACTGCGGCATCCCGGCGGCGAGCGCCTCCTCCACGGTCATCGACGGGGCGGTCAGCTCGGCGCCCGTGACTTCGGAGAGGACCTCGGCGACCCGGGTCATCGTCATACGGTCGCCCGCCAGTTCCAGCTCGACCTCGTGGAACCGCTCCGGGTCGGCGAAGGCCGCGGCGGCCGCCGTGCCGATGTCGGCGACGGCGATGAGGGAGAGTTCGGTGCCGGGCTTGAGGATGGTGGCCAGGCCGCCCTCGGGGCCGTTCGGGAGCAGGGACAGGAAGTTCTCCATGAAGAAGGCGGGCTTGAGGAGCGTCCAGTGGCGGAAGCCCACCTCGCGGACCCGGTCCTGGAGGCCGGTCTTGGTGGCGAAGTAGTTCTCCAGCGCCGCCCAGCGGCCCTCCGCCCAGCCGGGCGCGTTGTGGTGCTGCCCGGCGCCGGAGACGGAGGTGTGCACGAACTGCGCCACCCCCGCGTCCCGCGCGGCGTCGATCAGGTTGCGCCCCTGGACCCACTCGGAGTCGCCCTGGAGGTCGTTCATATCGGGCAACTGGACCGAGAAGACGGCACGCGTCCCCTCGGCGGCCCGCCGCACCGAGTCGAGGTCGAGGAGGTCGCCCTTGACCAGCTCGGCACCGAGCGCCGCCACGGCCTTGGCCCGCTCGGATGCGGGGTCGCGGACCAGGGCCCGCACGGGAACGCCCGCCGAGAGCAGGGCCCGGGCGGTGGCGCCGCCCTGCTGTCCGGTGGCACCGGTGACGAGGACGGGGGCGGACGTCGGGGATTCCACGGTCATGCTGCTGCTCCTCGGGCAGAAGGGTATCGACTCATCGACAAGTCGACTGGAAAGGCTAAACGGCGGGCCCCGCCACTTATGACTCGGTACGATACGGAGGGCCCCGCCACTTAGCAACCCGCCACTTGGCGACCCGGAGGTGACGCCATGCCCGCCCAGCGCGCGGACGCCCGGCGCAACTACGCGCGCATCCTCGCCGTCGCCGAGGAGGAGGTCGCCACGCACGGCGCCGACGCCTCCCTGGAGCAGATCGCCCGCACCGCCGGAGTCGGCTCGGCCACCGTGCGCCGCCACTTCCCCACCCGGCGCGCCCTGCTGGAAGCGGTCTTCCGCGAGCGCATCGAAACCCTGGCCACCCGCGCCCGTGAACTCGCGGAGGCGGACGACGTACGGGCCGCCCTGCTGGACTGGCTGGGCGCGCTCACCGTCTACTCCGCCACGGTGCAGGGCCTGGCCACCGCGCTCCTACGGGACGGCGAACTCGACCCGGAACACGCGAACCCCTGCGTGACCCCCCTCGCCGACGCGGGCGAGCCCCTGCTACGGCGAGCCGAGCGGGCCGGTGCGGTGGCCCCCGGCGTGACCCCGGTCGACCTGGTCACCCTGGTCGCCGGCATCGCCCTGGCCACCCAGCACCACCCCGACCCCGCCACCGAGGCGACCCGGCTGCTGCACCTGACCGTGGCGGGCATCAGTCCGCGGGGGTGAGGGGCGAGGTCTCAACCCACCTGCCCAGCAAGGGCGTCGGTGTTCCTAACGCCAGCCGTCGAGGGAGACTTCCGGACCACCCGCGAGGTAGCGGTGAAGGGCACTGGCGGTGGTGTCCACGAACTGCGCGGGGATGGTGTCGGCATCGACCCAGCAGACCTGCGCGTGCTTGCGCGGTTCGCGATTCTCGGGCTCGCCGGTCCATTCGTAGACGGCGAAGACGACGGTGAGGAAGCCGTTGGGGGCTTCGACGCCCCAGGTTCCGTGGATGATGTGGGCAACCTTCAGTGCCTCTGACGTCACGGTCAGGCCGGTCTCCTCGTGCAGCTCCCGCACTGCCGTCTCGCTGATGGGTTCGCCGGGTTCGCTCTTGCCGCCAGGGAGGTCCCACATGCCCTGGGCGAACTTGGCGTTCTGGCTGCGCTGGAGGAGGACGACGCGGTTGTTGGCCTTGTCGTGGACGATGACGGCGGCGACCAGCAGGGTCATGGATTCGTAGGCGGGCGGCAGGGCTTTGGGCTGGTCGTCGGACTGAGGCTGAGCCACGGTTACGTTCCTTCTTCGCCCCATTGGTGGACAGCTTCGGCCTAATGATCAGCGGTACGTTCGATTCCGATGGCCAGAGCGCCAAGGGCTTCCTTCTCGGGCGGGTAGATGGCTCGGATGTTGTTGAGCTGCTGTTCGCGAGTGGCGGTCGGGTTGACGTTGGCCGGACCCTCGCCGTCGAGCAGGGCCTCGAAGCTCGGGTACTCGGTGACCCGCTTGACCTTGACCTCGCAGGTTTCGTCGGTGCCCTTGATGCGGAATCGGATGGTGTCGCCAGGGGCGAGGTCGGCGAGGTGCGGGTATTTCACCCGCACCTCGATGTTCTTGGCGCCCGCGGCGACGAGGCCGAAGTACTGGCGGTAGAGGTTGAGCTCGTGGACGCGGGCAGTGGTATCGGTCATGGGGCGGGGACGCTCCTGATGGCTGGTGTGGTGATCATGCGGCCGATCTCGGCGGCTGAGTACGACCGGAAGAAGTGGCGCGGGTCCGAGAGCAAGGTATCGGCCAGGGACAGCAGTTGCTCGGCATACTCCGTGGTGGTGCCGGGCCATTTCCGGGTGTCGAGCATCCAGTCGGCGGTGCCGTCAGGCGCGGGGGTGCGGCCTTCGCGGATGAGGGATTTGGACAGCTTGGCGCCGGTGTCGGTGACGACTTGGGGGCAGAAGAGGCGGGCTGGCAGTTGGGAGCGGATGAAGCCGACGGACTGGAGAGCCTCGTCGACCAGGTGGGAGCCGAAGACCCAGTCGCCGCCCTTGACCATGATGTGCAGGGTGCCATGGGGGCTGGACAGGGCCAGTTCCTTGACCACGTTGCGGTACAGGGTGGCCAGGTCCAGGTATGCCCCTCCGGTGGGGGAGACGGTGGCCCGGTAGGGGCCGTGGTGGAGGCAGACGGCGGCCACTTGGGCGGTCTCGCGGCCGGTGAGGTGGACGCGGGTGCGTTCGGCGTGCTTCTCGGCCCAGCCGCAGCCGAGGTGCGGGCAGGGGACGCGCAGGTGTGGTGTGCCGGTGGAGGGGGCGAGCCACCAGCGGGCGGCGTCGAGGCGGGGCAGGAGGCGGAGCCAGGTACGGCGGAAGTGCTCGTCGGCCTGCTGCTGGCTGTAGATCTCGACTCGATGCGGGATTCCCAGGTGGCGGGACAGCGAGGTGAACAGGGGCTGGTAGAGGGTGGTGATGAGGTTGGTCAGAGCCTCGTCACTGAGTGCTTGGGCGTAGGCGCGCTGATAGCGGTGGCCGCTGACCGGGTCGGTAGCCAACTCGTACGGAGCGTTGTCGAGGGCGCTGAACAGGACCTCGGAGGGGAGGCCAAAGCGGTCACGCAAGCGGGCGGCCATGGTGAAGGCCAGGGACTGGACGAGCGATGTGCCGATGTGGGGGGCGCCGTTGATCTGTGTACCGACGACCATTGTGATCCGCTCGGGCGGCGCAGCCATGATGCGCGGGGTCAGGACGTCTTCTGCGTGGTGGAGGGCGTTGGCGAGCACGGTGTTCGGTGATAATGGGCGGATTGTCACGGGATATCTCCCTGAGTTGGGTGTCAGCATGCTGGTACCGAGCTGTGTTCGAAGGTGGCCCAGACGCATTTGCCGGGGCCTTGTTGTTGATCCACACCCCAGTTGTCGGCAACAGCGGAGATGAGTAGCAGGCCACGGCCGTCGTCTGCCGTTGCCTGCGGCTCCCGCATGGTGGGCGTGCCGTCACCGCTGTCGTGCACTTCGAGGCGCAGCAGGGCGTCGTGAAGTTCGATGCGTACGAGAACCGGTCGTCCGTCCTCCGAGGCTCCGTGTAGCAGGGCATTGGTGGCCAGCTCGGAGGCGCACAGCCGAATGTCGTCGATGCGTTCGGTTTGCTGCCACTGCGTAAGTGCCTCGGAAACGAAACCGCGAACAGCGGGGACGGTGTGCTCGCGCCGGGCGAAGCTCATTGAGCGGTGCTCGACGGGCCTGCTGCCGATGGGGTCCGGCTCGGGCATGTCCTGTTCTTTGGGCGGCTTCCTCGACATGTCCCCTAGCCAACCGCCGTAGCTCGTTCGGGTCGGGAGCCAGCGTGGGAGCCGTTCTGGGGGCCACTATGGGGGCCAGAAGTCCTGTGCTCCGGGGAGAGTGGGATGGGCGACTTGGGGATCGGAGCGCTGCTCGCCCGGCTGCGCACCGAGCGAGGCTGGACTCAGCAGCGGGTGGCCGATGAGTACAACGCACTGGAAGGGCGCTGCACCAAGACCGGCAAGGAGATGGGCCGCTACGAGCGCGAGACACGTATCCCCGTTCCGTACACGCGGAGATACCTGGCGAAGGTGTTCGGCATCGACGTCGCGGCACTCGACCAGGCCGCCACAGTCACCAAAAGACGCCGGAGCGGCGACGACGGGGCTGTGCAGGCGCAGGAGCCGCCCGTGTCGCGCGAGGCGCGTCCATGTCCCGTGGCGAACGCGGTGTCGGCGGATGCCACGGCGTCCGCGGACTTCGCCCGGTTCATCGCGCAGCGCAACGCCGACGAGTCCGTTGTCGAGCAGTTGGAGGCTGACGTCGCTCAGCTTGCCCGCGCCTACGTCAGCCACCCACTGCTGGAGCTGTACGTCGAGATCAAGCGCTTACGGGACGGGGTGTTCCAGTTGCTGCGCGGGCGTCAGCACCCTCGGCAGACCGCTGATCTGTACGTCGCGGCTTCACGGTTGTGCGGCCTGTCCGCCCACGTCTGCCTGGACCTGGGCGACTACGGCTCAGCGGCCACCCACGCACGTACCGCCCGGGCGTGCGCGGGGGCGGCCGGGCACGAAGGGATGCTGGCCTGGGTGCGAGCCGTGGAGTCTCTGATCGCTTATTGGACCGGGCGGTACGTGCAGGCGGCCGGACTGGCCCGGGCGGGGCGAAGGCACCGAGCGAGTGGGAGTATCACCGCCCGCCTGGCCAGTCTGGAGGGGCGTGCTCTGGCCATAGTGGGAGACCGGGCAGGCGCGGTGGCAGCGCTGGCCGACGCCGATCGTTCCCGTGAGGCGGCATCCGACCCGGACGAGGCACCGGGACTCTTCGCCTTCCCGGCGGCCAAACAGTTCGCATATGCCGGGACGACCCACCTCGCCGTGGGCGGACCGGCACACATCCAGCAGGCGATCGCCTGCGCGGGCACCGCGATCCGCCTCTACGGTGATGCGGAGAACGACGACCGGTCGGTCGGCGACCTTTTTGCCGCCCACCTCGACCTCGCCCGTGGCCACCTGCTTCTGGGCGATCTGGACGGCACCGAGGCGATGCTCGCCTTCGTCCTGGACGCCCCACCGGAGCGCATTTCGGCCAGCATCGTGCGACGACTCATCGCGCTGCGCCGCGAGCTGGGTGGTCCGCAGTACGGGGGAGCCGCGCGGGCAGCAGACTTACGCGAAAGACTCCAGTGCACGGCAGTCCTCGCGGCTTCGCCCGCCGCCCGTCCTTCGGAGCTATCGACGTGACCGAACTGTCCGCCGCCCACGATGCCGCCGTCACCGATCGGGACCGCCTCGCCGGGAGCGCGTACAACGGCGACCGGGACCTCGCCGCCCGGCAGTCTCTCTATCGGTGGCAGACGCCCCGCTACGACCTCCCTGGCATGGTCGCCGAGCGATTGAGTGACCTACACGGACTCGTGGTCGATGTTGGATGCGGCAACGGTCGGTTCATCAAGCGGCTCCGCCGGGATCGCACCGACTTGACCGTGCTGGGCCTGGACATCGCCCCCGGCATCCTCGACGGGGTACCCGGCCCGGTCGCTGTGGCGGATGCCACTCGCCTGCCGATCGCCACCGCGAGCTGTGATGCGGCGCTGGCCCTGCACATGCTCTATCACGTCACCGACATCGCCCAGGCGGTCGGCGAGCTGTCCCGCGTGGTGAAGCGGGACGGGCTGGTGATCGCCTCCACCAACAGCGACCGGGACAAGGCCGAACTGGACGACCTCTGGGAGCGGGCCGCAGGGGACGTCCTCGGCACCGGACGGGGACCGTCCCGCATCTCGCTCAGTGCCCGCTTCTCCCTGGAGAAGGCCCCTGCCTTCCTCGGGGAGGAGTTCGGTGACGTGCAGACCATCGAGCTGCCGGGTGTCATCACGGTCCGTGACCCGGCACCCGTCATCGCGCACATGGCGTCGTACCGTGCGTGGGCCGACCAGCACGACGTGCCCTTCGACGCGATCATCGAACGAGCACGCGCCATCCTGGCCGATCACATCTCCCGGCGCGGTGCGTTCGAGATCCACTGCAAGGGCGGTGTACTCGTTTGCCGGCGCTGAGCCGCCACATCACGCGAAGGATCCATGCATCCGCGGCTGAGGAAGAGAAGACCGCACCCGGGCCACTCGGGGCGGCTCGGGTGCGGTCTGGTGGTGCTGGGGAAGGGCGGGGTCAGCCCTTCTTGGTCTCCCAGAAGATCTTGTCGATCTGGGCGATGTAGTCCAGGGCCTTCTGCCCCGTGGCCGGGTCGGTCGAGCCCTTGGCCGTGCTCAGGGCCTTGAGGGTGTCGTTGACCAGCTGGTGCAGCTCGGGGTACTTCTCGAAGTGCGGGGGCTTGAAGTAGTCGCTCCACAGCACCGAGACATGGTGCTTGGCGAGCTCCGCGCGCTCCTCCTTGATGGTGGTGGCACGGGCACGGAAGTGCGGGTCCTCGTTGGCCTGGTACTTCTCCTGGATGGCCTTGACGGACTCGGCTTCGATACGTGCCTGGGCCGGGTCATACACACCGCAGGGCAGGTCGCAGTGGGCGCTGACCTGAACCTTGGGGGCGAACAGGCGGGAGAGCATAGAGCTGTCCTTCCATTCGTGATCGTCTTCTCAGGTGCGAGATTACTCCGTGGGGGAAGCCTTTTCTCGGGTGCCCCGGGGGGCTTAGGTCAAAAGTCCAGTGCAAGGCTGGAATGCCTGGGATCGTGATGGGTGCAGGGTGAGGACCGGAGGTGCCGTGATGCGGGAGCAGCAGGGCGATCGCGGGCAGGAGCCGGACCGTGACCAGCGCGGGCTGCTGCGGATCGGGCTCGCGGAGGTGTACAACCCGTCGATGCAGCCGACGCTGTACCCCGGCGACCAGTTGGTGGTGCGCTACGGCGCGCCCGTACGGCCGGGGGACGTGGTGGTTTTGCGTCATCCGTTCCGGCAGGATCTGCTGATCGTCAAGCGCGCGGTGGAGCGGCGCGAGGGCGGCTGGTGGGTCAAGGGCGACAACCCGTACGTGGAGAACGACAGCCGGGAGTTCGGCGTCGTGCCGGACGAGCTGGTGGTGGCCCGGGCCTGGGTGCGGCTGCGGCCGCTGCGGAGCGCCGGGCGCGGTGGTCAGCGGTCGATGGCCGGGCTGGTCTCCTGGGCGGTGTCCGCCGTACGGCCCGTGGGCTCGGGGTCCTGGCGGCGGCTGCGCTCCGTGCTGGCCGTCCGCTCGGCGTCCAGGCGTTTGCGGGCGCGGTAGGCGGCCACATTGGCGCGGGTGGCGCAGCGGTCGGAGCAGTAGCGCCGGGAACGATTTGTCGATGTGTCGAGATAGGCGTTGCGGCAGGGTGACGCCTCACAGATGCCCAGCCGGTCGGCGCCCAGTTCGGTGAGGTGGAAGGCCAGCCCCATCGAGGCGGTCGCGGCGTAGCCCGCGCCCGCGTTGGCGGCGTAGTCCGCGATATGCATATGCCAGTCGGGGCGGCCGTCCTCGTCGCGGAGCTCGTGGCCGGAGATCTGCGGGCTCACCGGGAACTCGATGAGCAGCGCGTTCAGCAGGTCCACCGCCAGCACCTCGTCGCCGCCCGCCGCCGCCTCGAAGACCGCGCGCAGCCGGGCCCTGACCGACCTCAGCCGGGTGACATCGGCGTCGGTCGTCCGCCGGGTCGACTGCTGGCTCTCCCCGAAGAGCGCCCGTACGGCCTCCACCGAGGTCAGGGTGTCGGTGCCACGGCTCGGCTCCTCGCTGTTGACCAGGCGCACGGCGAGATCCGAGTAATAAGCCA
The DNA here is from genome assembly GCF_047337785.1 of Streptomyces lacaronensis. Lineage (NCBI taxonomy): Bacteria > Bacillati > Actinomycetota > Actinomycetes > Kitasatosporales > Streptomycetaceae > Streptomyces > Streptomyces lacaronensis. The sequence continues at coordinate 4,386,672 of NZ_JBLHDK010000003.1, read as the reverse complement.
GTTCCACTTGTGGTCCTTACGAACGGCGGTCTATGGTCACATCAGGTCGGGTAAGAGGCGTTCTGCCTTCGAGGGTATTACGGGCGGCTGCGCCGAGACGATGACGCATGGCTTGGAGGGGCTCGATGACGGACACCGTCGCCGTGGCGGACTGGCAGGCGTGGCAGCGGAGCTGGGACCGGCAGCAGGAGTGGTACCTCCCCGATCGTGAGGAACGGTTCCGGGTGATGCTCGACGCGGTCGAGGCCGTCGTCGGCCCGGAGCCCCGGATCCTCGACCTGGCGTGTGGCACGGGCAGTATCTCGGACCGGGCGCTGCGCCGGTTCCCGGGCGCCACCAGCACCGGTGTCGACCTCGACCCCGCGCTGCTGACGATCGCCCGCGGCCACTTCGCGGCCGAGCCGCGTGCCGAGTTCATGACCGCCGATCTGCGCGACCCCGGCTGGACCGAGCGGCTGCCGCACCGTGCGTACGACGCCGTGCTGACCGCCACGGCGCTCCACTGGCTGCGCTCGGACGAGCTGCGGGCGCTGTACGGGCAGATCGCGGGGGTGGTGCGGGAGGGCGGGGTGTTCCTCAACGCCGACCACATGCCCGATCCGGCCACGCCCCGGCTCAACGCGGCCGACCACGCGTACCAGAAGGCGCGGCAGGCGCGGGCCAGGGCCGAGGGCACCCAGGACTGGGTGGACTGGTGGCAGACGGCCGCGCGGGACGAGGCGCTCGCGGGGCCAGTGGCCGAGCGGTTCGCGATCTTCGGCAATCCGGCCGACGGGCCGGACCACGCGAACGGCGTGGCCGAGGCGTTCCAGCCGGTCGCCTGGCATGCGGAGACGTTGCGCGCGGCGGGCTTCGGGGAGGCGCGGGCCGTCTGGTGCTCGCCCTCGGACGCGATGGTGATCGGGCTGAAGTGACCGCCTGAGCAGCGGACAGACGCCGCGAGGGCGGTACGGGCCGATGCCGTACCGCCCTCGCGCGCGTGAGCGCCTACAGCACCTTGGAGAGGAACGACTTCGTCCGCTCGTGCCGCGGATTGGTCAGCACCTCCCGCGGATGCCCGGACTCCACCACCACGCCGTCGTCCATGAAGACGACCGAGTCCCCGACCTCGCGCGCGAAGCCCATCTCATGCGTCACGACGATCATCGTCATGCCGTCCTCCGCGAGCCCGCGCATCACATCGAGCACATCGCCGACCAGCTCCGGGTCGAGCGCCGAGGTGGGCTCGTCGAAGAGCATCAGCTTCGGCTCCATCGCCAGCGCCCGCGCGATCGCCACGCGCTGCTGCTGGCCGCCGGAGAGCTGGGAGGGGTAGCTGGCCGCCTTGTCGGCGAGGCCCACCCGGTCCAGCAGCTTCAGCGCGCGCTCCCGCGCCACCGCCTTGGACTCCCGCTTGACCTGGACCGGCGCCTCGATCACGTTCTCCAGCGCGGTCATGTGCGGGAAGAGGTTGAAGCGCTGGAAGACCATGCCGATGTCGCGCCGCTTCTCGGCCACCTCGCGGTCCTTGAGCTCGTAGAGCTTGTCGCCCTTCTGGCGGTAGCCGACCAGATCGCCGTCCACGTACAGCCGCCCGGAATTGACCTTCTCCAGGTGGTTGATGCAGCGCAGGAAGGTGGACTTGCCGGAGCCGGACGGGCCGATCAGGCAGAACACCTCGCGCGGGGCGACCTCGAGGTCGATGCCCTTGAGGACCTGAACCGGGCCGAAGGACTTGTGGACGCCCTCGGCCTTCACCATGGCGGTCATGCGCCGACACCTCCGGAGCGGTTGCTGAAGGAGAGCAGATTGGCCCGGACCCGCTGCAGCGGGGTGGCCGGCAGGCTACGGCTCGAGCCGCGTGCGTAGTACCGCTCCAGGTAGTACTGGCCGACGCTGAGCACGGAGGTGAGGATCAGGTACCAGGCGGCCGCGAGGAAGAGCATCTCCGCCGTGGCGCCGGAGTTCTGCCCGACCTCGGAGGTGGCCTGGAGCAGGTCCCAGTACTGCACCGCGATCACCAGCGAGGTGGTCTTGAGCATGTTGATGAACTCATTGCCGGTCGGCGGCACGATCACTCGCATCGCCTGCGGCAGCACCACCCGGCGCAGCGTCTTGGCGTGGCTCATGCCGAGCGCCTGGGCGGCCTCGGACTGGCCCTCGTCGACCGACTGGAGGCCCGCCCGGCAGATCTCGGCCATGTACGCGGCCTCGTTCAGGCCCAGGCCCAGCAGGGCGGCCAGGAACGGGGTCATGAAGTCCGACCACTCGTCCTTGTAGATCGGCATGATGTTGATGTAGTCGAACACCAGACCGAGGTTGAACCAGACCAGCAGCTGCACATAGACCGGGGTGCCGCGGAAGAACCAGATGTAGCCCCAGGCGATGGAGGCGGTCACCGGGTTCTTCGACAGCCGCATCACCGCGAGGACGATGCCGAGGGCCACACCGACCACCATCGAGAGGATGGTGATCCAGACGGTGTTGCGGACACCTCTGAGGATCTCGTCGTCGAAGAAGTAGTCCGGGATGGCGTTCCAGTTGACGTCACCGCGGGCGAAGGCGGAGATCAGCAGGACGATCAGGGCGATGGCGATGACCGCGGCGACCCAGCGGCCGTAGTGCCGCACCGGGATGGCCTTGATGCTCTCCGGCGCCGGCGGCGGGGCGTCGACCGGACCCGCCTTTTCGATCTTAGTAGTCACGGATGGTGCCTTTCAGCGCGAGCGCGGACGGGGGAGGGCCGGATCACTTGCCGCCGTTGATGATGGCCTTGGTGACCGCGCCGTCCTTGACGCCCCACTTCGCGATGATCTTGTCGTATTCGCCGTTCGCGATGATCAGGGCGAGGGCCTGCTTGAGCGCATCGCGCAGCTGGGTGTTCTTCTTGGCGACGGCGATGCCGTACGGGGCCGCCTCCACCTGATCGCCGACGAGCTCGAAGTCCTTGCCGCCGCCGGAGGTCTTCACCGCGTACGCGGCGACCGGGAAGTCGCTGGAGCCGGCGGCGGCGCCACCGCCGCGCAGCCGGGTCTGGGCCTCGGTGTCATTGCCGAACGCCTCGATCGAGATCTTGCCCTTGCCGTTCTTCTGGCAGGTCTTCGACTGGGACTTGGCCAGGTCGTGGGAGACGGTGCCGCGCTGCACGACGATCTTCTTGCCGCACAGGTCGTCCCAGGTCTTGATCCCCTTGGTGTCGCCCTTCTTGGTGTAGATCGAGACACCCGCGGTGAAGTAGTCGACGAAGTCGACGCCCTCGCCCGCCTTCTTTCCGGTGTCCGGGTCGACGCCCTCCTGGCGGCCCTTGTTGTCGGTCATGGCCGACATGGCGATGTCGTAGCGCTTGGAGCGCAGACCCGAGAGCAGGGTGTCGAAGGTGCCGTTGTTGAACTCGAACTTCACCCCGAGCTGCTTGCCGAGCGCGTCGGCGATGTCCGGGTCGATGCCCATGACCTGGCCGTTCTTCTTGAACTCGACCGGCGGGTAGTTGATGTCCGAGCCCACCTTGATCACCTTGGCGCTCTGGATCTCCTTGGGCAGCTGGTTGAACAGCGGGGCGGAGTTGGTGTTGGAGCCGCCCGTGGCCTTGTCCGTCTGATCGCCGCAGCCCGTCAGCAGCAGGACGCCTACCACCGCTATCGCGCCGACGGGGGCCATCCGGGACTTCAGGGTGGCCCCACGGGGCGTGAAGCTGGCGGTCATGCTGGTTCCTCCGGCAGGGTGAGGGGGCGAGATCTCGGGAACACGTTTGTGGGTGTCGCGATCTCGTGTGATTGGGGCATCTTGCCATCGGACGGGCCCGTACGGGCCGCTGGCCATGTCAAAATCGGATAACGGGCGATCCCCGTGGTGCACAATCGGACAGCGGTACCGGCCGGACAGCGGCGGCCGGTGACGCGGGGCGGGCTCGTGATCATGCGGGGAACAGCGCGTGACAGCGGCATGGACTTTCCCTAGAGCTTCGCCCGCCTTCAGGCGTAATGCCTGGTTTCCGGCGTCATGGCACCCGAACTCGCTCGTCCCTCGGCGCGCGCTTCAGGTAGAACAGACGGCTACACCCCTCACCCGGGGCTCAGGGCGCGTGTGCGACGCGCCCGGCGTTCGTACCCACACCCATGCGGTGGTCATCCGCTGAATGGGACGACGCGGTGCCCGCCCGCTCCGAACCTGGGGCGGATACCCTCGATAGAAAAACGACAAAGGGGTCAAAACAGTGGCAGCGGAGATGGTCAATCCTCGCAGCGACAGCACAAGCGGCAGCGGCGAAGGAGTGGAAGGCGTGACCGACGGGGAGCCCTTCGATCCGGCGTTCGCCCTGCACCGCGGCGGCAAGATGGCCGTCCAGGCGACCGTGCCCGTGCGCGACCGGGACGATCTGTCCCTCGCGTACACACCGGGCGTCGCCAAGGTGTGCAGCGCGATCGCCGAGCAGCCCGAGCTCGTCCACGACTACACCTGGAAGTCCCAGGTCGTCGCCGTGGTGACGGACGGCAGCGCGGTGCTGGGGCTCGGCGACATCGGTCCGGAGGCGTCCCTTCCGGTGATGGAGGGCAAGGCGATCCTCTTCAAGCAGTTCGGCGGTGTGGACGCGGTGCCGATCGCGCTCGACTGCCGGGACGTGGACGAGATCGTGGAGACCGTCGCCCGGTTCGCGCCCTCGTTCGGCGGCGTCAATCTGGAGGACATCTCCGCGCCCCGCTGCTTCGAGATCGAGCGCAAGCTCCAGGAGCGGGTCGACATCCCGATCTTCCACGACGACCAGCACGGCACGGCGGTGGTCACCCTCGCCGCGCTGCGCAACGCGGCCAAGCTGACGAACCGTGCGCTGGGTCAGCTGCGCGCCGTCATCTCCGGGGCGGGCGCCGCCGGTGTGGCCATCGCCCGGATCCTCACCGAGGCGGGCATCGGCGATGTGGCCGTGTGCGACCGCAAGGGCGTCGTCTCGCCGGACCGCGAGGACCTCACCGACGTCAAGCGCGAGCTGGCCGGCTTCACCAACAAGGCCGGGCTCACCGGATCCCTGGAGGCCGCGCTGGACGGCGCCGACGTCTTCATCGGCGTCAGCGGCGGCACGGTGCCGGCGGACGCGGTGGCCAAGATGGCGCCGGACGCCTTCATCTTCGCGATGGCCAACCCCAACCCGGAGATCCACCCGGACGTCGCCCACCAGTACGCGTCCGTGGTCGCCACCGGGCGCAGCGACTTCCCGAACCAGATCAACAACGTCCTCGCCTTCCCCGGCATCTTCGCGGGCGCCCTCCAGGTCCGGGCCTCCCGGATCACCGAGGGCATGAAGCTCGCGGCCGCCGAGGCGCTGGCCGCCGTGGTGGCCGACGAGCTGAGCGCGGACAAGGTCATCCCCTCGCCGTTCGACGAGCGGGTCGCCCCCGCCGTGACCGCGGCCGTCGCCGCGGCCGCCCGCGCGGAGGGCGTCGCCCGCCGCTGACGCCCCGCCAGGTGCGCCGGTGGCGTTCACCAACGGCCAGGCCATCACGGGCCGGGCCGCCCCTCAGCCGGAGGGGTGGCCCGGCCCGTGCGCTGTCCGGCGGGCGAGCGGGGTCACACCGTGGTGCGGTTCCGTGGGGTCGCCCCGCGGCCTAAGGTCGGGATCATGTTCGCTGCCTATGCCGCACGTATCGACCGTGACCAGCCGCTGAGCGGCCTCGAACTGGGGGAGCGCCCCGAGCCGGAGGCCCGGCCCGGCTGGACCACCGTGAACGTCAAGGCCGCCTCGCTCAACCACCACGACCTGTGGTCGCTGCGCGGCGTGGGCCTCGGCGAGGAGTCGCTTCCGATGATCCTCGGCTGTGACGCGGCCGGGATCGACGAGGACGGCAACGAGGTCGTCCTCCACTCCGTCATCGGGCAGAGCGGACACGGTGTCGGCCCGAAGGAGCCCCGCTCCATCCTCACCGAGCGCTACCAGGGCACCTTCGCCGAGAAGGTGACCGTCCCCAGCTGGAATGTGCTGCGCAAGCCCGAGGAGCTCTCCTTCGAGGAGGCCGCCTGCCTGCCCACGGCCTGGCTGACCGCGTACCGGATGCTGTTCACCAACGCGGGGGTGCGCCCCGGCGACAGCGTCCTGGTCCAGGGCGCCGGGGGCGGTGTGGCCACCGCCGCGATCGTGCTGGGCGCGGCCGCCGGGCTGCGGGTGCTGGCCACCAGCCGTGACGAGGCCAAGCGGGCCCGCGCCGTCGAGCTGGGCGCCGAGGGCGCGTACGAGCCGGGGGAGCGGCTGCCGCGCCGGGTGGACGCCGTGATCGAGACGGTGGGCGCCGCGACCTGGTCGCATTCGGTGAAGTCCCTCAAGCCCGGCGGCACCCTGGTGATTTCGGGCGCCACCAGCGGCCCCAACCCGAAGGCCGCCGAACTCAACCGGATCTTCTTCCTGGAGCTGAAGGTCGTCGGCTCCACGATGGGCGGGAAGGACGAGCTGGAGGATCTGCTGAGCTTCTGCGCCGCGCGCGGGGTACGGCCGGTGATCGATTCGGTGCTGCCGCTGGACCGGGCCCGCGAGGGGTTCGAGAAGATGGCGGGCGGCGATCTCTTCGGCAAGGTCGTGCTGACGGTCTGAATATCGCGGCGGCATATCCCCGGCCGCTGTGCGGGCCGGGGATTCGCGGAGTAATACGAGGCTGCCCGCTGACACGTGCTCCGGTGAATTCCCGGAATTCCGTTACGGCGCCGACGGCGGTACGAAGCTCCGCCGGAAGCGATAGGAGCGGGAAGAGGCACCCACCAGAGCGGGGAAGTCACGCACCCGGTCCCAGGCGGACGAGCCGCCGCCGCGCGGCCCGTCGGCCGCCAGGGCCGCCTCGTACGCCTCCACGTCGGTCCAGCGGGCGTAGTTGAGCACCCGGGCGCGGTCGGTGGACAGATGGCGCTCGCCATCGGCGATCAGATGGAAGTCGGCGGAGAGCAGACCCGGGTCGGGCTCGCTCTCCAGGGCGTCGATGACCAGGTCCACCCAGGACCGGCGGGCCTGGGGATCGGGGTCGTTGAAGTCGATCTCGACCACGACGAACAGCCCGGGGTCCGTGGTGGCGCCCTGGTCGGCGGCCGGTGCCTGGAAGCCGCGGTAGTGGCGGTAGTACGCGAGACCGAGCCGCTTGATGTCCGGGACCGCGCTGTCGACCGCGTCATTGCGCTGCCGGCGCTGGGTCCGGAAGAAGGCGTGGTACGCGGCCTCGTCGGCCCACTGGGAGTGGTGCATCAGCGTATCGCCGTCCGTGCCCGCGTAGAGGTTGTACGAGAGCAGCTCGGGCGTCGGCCAGGGGCGGCTGTCCCAGGCGGCGGCGATGGCGTCGACCGTGGCCCGCTGCCGTTCCGGTGTGCCCACGCTCCAGGTGCTGAACAGCGCGGCGCCCACATCGGGCCGGGTGAGGTCGGGCAGCGGTCCGGAGCTGGTCGGGGCGGACATGGCGGTCTCCTCGCGGTTGGGGACGTCGGAAAGCCGAACACGCCGGGGGAGAGGCGTTGGGTCCGGAGGGGCGCTCCCCCGTCTACGCGCCCCTCCGACCCCGATCCTGAAACTTCAACCGCGGTTCAGGTCAAGCGGCCAGGGGCGCGGGGCTGTGGCGATGCGGCTCCACCGTGTGGGCATGAACAGCCACGGCGGCGCTGCGGACGGTCGACGGCAGGTCAGGGCACTGCCGGTAGAGCGCTTACGGGGGTGTCCGGCGGGCCACGCGGCGGAGCCGCATATCGGCGCTTCCCCTCTCCCCACCCCTTCCCGGCAGCATCGATACGCGGCTCCGCCGCGTGGGGGGCTCCGCCCCAGACCCCGGACCGGGGCTCTGCCGCTTCCCGCGGCAGCGGTATGCGGCTCTGCCGCGGCGGGGGCTTCGCCCCAGACGTCGGGGTTCGGGCTCCGGGGTGTGGGTCCCGGGGCGGGAAGCGGAGCAGTCCGCCCCGGGCGGCACGGTCCGCGGGACATCCCTGGGCGTGAGTAGCCCCTGCCCGCGGCAGCGGTATGCGGCTCCGTCGCGGCGGGGGCTTCGCCCCAGAGGTCGGGGTCTGGGGCGGAGCCCCAGTTGAGGGAAGGGGCGGGGAGGGGAACAGCCCGCCGCAGGCGTCACCCCCACCCGGCCGGCCCTACGCCCGATCCCCCCGCAGCAGCGCGGTGATCCGCGCCGCGGCCGCCCCCAGGTGGTGGCGGGCCTCGGTCAGCTGGGCGTCCGTCACCCCGTGGTCGCGGGCCGCGTCGCGGACGTCGTCCCGGAACCGGTCGAGCAACCGCTCCAGATCACGGGCGGGGGCGCCGGAGGGGGTGAAGTCCCTGGCCCACTCGGGCTCCCGCACCCCGGCCGGGCCGCCGCCACCGTCCCCGGCGGTCGGCTTCTCCTCCGCGCTGCCGCCCTCCGGCTTCGTCACGTCCACCCGCTCGACCGTGACATCCGGCCCGGACGCCTCGTCGCCCCAGCCCCAGTCCGAGCCCCAATCCCAGCCCCAATCCGAGCCCCGGTCCGAGCCCCGGTCCGAGCGCGAGGTGCCCGGCCGGGAGATCCGGCCCATCCCGCGTGACACCTCGGCCAGCCCCTCGCGCACCGCCCGCTGCCAGTCGCCCGCCCGGATGTGCTCCTGCGTCTGCTCCTGGACCCGCCGGGCGATCCGCTGGACCTCCTCGCGCGCGAAGTCCTGCGCGTCCCTGGCCTGCTTACGGGCGCGCTGGGCGTCCTGCCGGGCCCGTCGGCTCTCCTCCTTGGCCCGGCGCGCCTGCTCCTTCCACTCCTCCTTCGCGCGCCGCATCTCCTCCTTCGCCTGCCGCCACGTCTCCTTGTCGCCCCACGACCCCTCCCACGGGGCCTGCTTGTCCTGGGCGCCGCCGGAGGCGCGGGCCTGCTGGGCCGCCTCGCGCATCTCCCGCCGCAGATCGCTCGCGGAACCGCGGACGTCCTCCCGGATCTCGGCGGCGAGTTCGGCGACCGACTCGCGGATCTCCAGCTCCAGATCGGCCAGCTCACCGCTGCGGTCGGCCAGTTCGGCGCGCCCGGCGTCGGTGATGGAGTAGACCTTGCGGCCGCCCTCGGTGGTGTGGGTGACCAGCCCCTCGGCCTCCAGTTTGGCCAGCCGCGGATAGACGGTGCCGGCCGAGGGCGCGTACAGCCCCTGGAACCGCTCCTCCAGCAGACGGATGACCTCATAGCCGTGGCGTGGCGCCTCGTCGAGCAGCTTGAGCAGATACAGGCGCAGTCGGCCGTGGGCGAATACGGGGGGCATCAGAGGACCTTTCCCTGGGTGCCGTCGGTGGTGTCCGTGTCCTCCTCGGACGACGGACGGCGCAGCAGCGCGATGGCGCCCGAGAGGGTGGTGGCCTTGAGGCTGCCATTGCCGGTGCCGAGCCGTCCGGTGATCCTCTTGGCGCCCCACTGGCCGGTGACCCGCAGATCGTCGAAGCCGTTGGAGACCGAGCCGCTGGCCGTATTGGCCTCCACCTCCGCGTCGGTGGGGTGCGGCAGCCGGATGGCGATCTCACCGGAGACGGTGGTCAGGCAGATGTCGGAGCACTTGAGGGCGGGCGCCAGGTCGAGCACCATGTCGCCACTGACCGACTCGGCCCGCACCGAGGGGCCGGAGCCCTCGATGACGGTGAGGTCGCCGGAGACGGAGTGGAACCGCATGTCGCCGGTGACGGCCTGGGCCTCGACCCGGCCGGATACGGTGTCGGCCTGGACCGGACCGGTCAGCCCGAGCAGGGTGAAGTCGCCGGAGACACCGCGCAGCTCGGCACGGCCGGACAGCCCGGAGACCACGGCGGAGCCCCCGACCACGCCGACGGTGGCGCTGGTGTCGACGGGCACGGTGAGGGTGACATGGGCGGTGCGGGTGTAATGGCCGAGCCACTTGCGGAAGCCCTTCCGGGGGAGGTCGTCATAGCCGACGCTCAGGGTGCCGTCGATGTGGGTGACCTTCAGCGGCGGGCCGTCGATCTCCGAGACCTCGAGGCGGGCGGGTCCGGGGGCGGCGCCGACCACATTGACCGTGCCGCCCGCGATCTGGATGTCGAGCGTGGACACCGGGTCGTCGAGGGTGAGCTTCTGTGGCGCGTTGATCGACCACTGTGATCGGGCTGACATCCCTGGCCTCCCCTGGCTGGACGTGCGACGCGCCATTTGGACGCAACATATCGTGTCTCCTACACAACACGATATATCGCGGCCGGGCGGAGTCAAGCCCGGTCAGGCCCCGACCGGCCGGAGTCCGTCCCCGGTCCGTCCCGGTCCGGCGCTGATCCGTCCCCGGTCCGTCCCCGGTCCGTCCCTGATCCCGGGTCCGCATCCGTGCACAATCGCACGAGGCGGTGGAAGATGCATGGCGCACCCATCGTTTCTCTGTGGGCTGAATCGAACTCTTTGAAGAAACTCCTCCGGCCTGGGAATTTCCGCTAGAGCTTCGCTAGAGTCCTGGTAGAGCGTCATGGAGACATATGTTCGGGACTGTTACCTTCGTGGCCTCAGAATCGGGAAGGAAGAGGGGCCGTGGGGGAATGACGTCACAACCCTTGAATACCTCGGTACCACAGGAAGACGCGGAGCCGAACTCGGTTGCCCGGCTGTTGTTGCGGGCGGCGCGCGACCACGCCCATTCGGGGGTGCGCTATCTGGTCGGGCCCACCGCGAGTGAATCCGTACGGCAGCCTTATCCGGAACTTCTGGAATCGGCGCTCGGGCTTCTCCCCGCACTCCGCGACCGGGGATTGCGGCCGCAGGACAAGGTGGCCCTGCTGCTGGACCGCCAACCGGAATTCCTGACGGTCCTCTGGGCCTGTCTGCTGGGCGGCTTCGTGCCCTGTCCGATGGTGCCGATCTCCGGCGACCCGGCCCGCTGGGCGACCCAGCTCACCCATGTCAACGAGCTGTTGGACGGCCCGCTGCTGGTGACCACCGAGGCGACGCGGGCCGAGCTGCCCGAGGTCCCCGGGCTCGCGGTGGCCGTCGTGGAGGAGCTGCGGGAGTCCGAGGACGCCTCCGGCGCCGAGCGTGCGCACCCGCCCGCCGTGCACCACGCGGACCCGGACGACCTCGCCCTGCTGGTGCTCACCTCCGGCTCCACCGGGAATTCCAAGGCGGTCATGCTGACCCATGGGAATATCCTGGCGTCGATGGCCGGAAAGGCGGGAAAGCAGCGGCTCACCGCCGCCGACACCACCTTCAACTGGATTTCCTACGACCATGTGGCCGCGCTTCTGGAAGCGCATATGCTGCCGCTGTACGTGGGCGCCGAGCAATTGCATGCGGAAGCCGCGGTCATTCTCGAGGAGCCGCTGCGGTTCCTCCGGATCATATCCCGCCACAAGGTCACGATGACCTTTACACCGAACTTCCTCCTCGGTCCGCTCAATTCCTCCGTCCATGAGGTGGCGGAGGAGATATCGGCGGGCGGCGAAGGGCTCGATCTCAGCGCGCTGCGCCATATCGTAAGCGGTGGTGAGGCGAATGTCGTCGCGACCGGCGAGGCATTCCTGGCGCATTACGCCCCGTACGGCCTCCGGGAGGCGGCGCTCTGGCCCGCCTTCGGCATGACGGAGACCTGCGCGGGCAGCATCTACAACCGCGAGTTCCCGGCCACCGACGCGGGCCGGGAGTTCGCCAACCTCGGCACCCCCGTCGAGGGGCTGCGGATCCGGGTCGCCGACGACGACCACCGGGCGCTGCCGGAAGGCGAGATCGGAGAGCTGCAGCTCAGCGGCCCGATGATCACCCCCGGCTACTACAACAACGGCGGGGCCACCGAGGAAGCCTTCACCCCCGACGGCTGGTTCCGCAGCGGCGACCTGGGCCGGATCGACGAGGGCCGGCTGACCCTCGTCGGGCGCAGCAAGGACAGCGTCATCGTCAATGGCGTCAACTACTTCAGCCATGAGATAGAGGCCGCCCTGGAGCAGCTGGACGATGTCGCCGGCGGCTATGTCGCGGCGTTCCCGACCCGCCGCCCCGGCAGCGACACCGAGCAGCTGGTCATCGCCGTCAGCCCGGAGCCGGCGGACGACGACGAGGCCGGGCTGCACCGCATGATCACCGCGGTGCGCTCGACCGTCGTGATCCACTGGGGCTTCCGGCCCTCGCTCATCCTGCCGTTGCCCAAGGACGCCTTCCCCAAGACCAGCCTCGGCAAGACGCTGCGCCGCCGGATGCGCCAGCGCCTGGAGTCCGGCGGATACGACGACGTCATCGAGCGGGTCGCGGAGCTGACCACCCGCCGGCTCGGCGGCCACACCCCGCCCGAGGGCGAGACCGAGCGGATCCTCGCCGAGATCTACGCCGAGATGTTCGACACCACCGCGGAGCGGATCAGCGCCACCGCCAGCTTCTTCGACCTGGGCGGCACCTCGCTGGACATCCTGCGGCTGCGGCGCCAGGTCCACCGGCGCCTCGGAGTCGCGGATCTACCGGTCATCACGGTGCTCACGGCGCCGTCGGTACGGCAGCTCGCCGCCCGGCTCGACGGCGGCGGCGCGTCCGGCGCCGCGGCGTACGACCCGGTCGTACCGCTCCAGACCGGCGGCGAGAAGACCCCGCTGTTCTGCGTCCACCCCGGCGTCGGTGAGGTCCTCGTCTTCGTCAACCTCGCCAAGTACTTCGTCGGCGACCGGCCGTTCCACGCGCTGCGCGCCCGGGGCTTCAACGAGGGCGAGAAGCCCTTCACGAGCTTCGAGGAGATGGTGGAGTGCTATGTGGAGGCCATCCGCGCCCGTCAGCCGCACGGCCCCTACGCCGTCGCCGGATACTCCTACGGCGGCGCCGTGGCCTTCGAGATAGCCAAGGCGCTCGAGGCCCAGGGTGAGCGGGTCGACTTCGTCGGCAGCTTCAACCTTCCGCCGCACATCAAGTACCGCATGGACGAGCTCGACTTCATCGAGACCGCGACCAACCTCGCCTTCTTCCTCGACCTGATCAACAAGAAGCAGTCGCTCGACCTCCCCGCCGAACTGCGCCCGCTGTCCCAGGAGGAGCAGCTCGCGCATCTGCTGCGGATCGCCCCGCCGACCCGGCTGGACGAACTCGACCTGGACCTGACCAAGTTCACCGCCTGGGCGGAGCTGGCCCATGGCCTCACCACCCTGGGCCGCGACTACCACCCCAGCGGCACCACCCGGTCCATGACGGTCTTCTACGCGATCCCGCTGCGCGGCACCAAGGAGGACTGGCTGGCGAACGAGCTGCGCCGGTGGGACGACTACACGACCGAACCCAACCGGTATCTGGACGTACCCGGTGAGCACTACACACTGATGGGTCCGCGGCATGTCGCGGCCTTCCAGGCGGTTCTGCGCCGGGAGCTCGACCGTGCGCTGGAGGACGCCGACCGGGCCCGGACCGCGGGCCGGTCATAGGCCCGTAAGGGCCGGACACAAGGCCTCGACAGGGCCAGGCACAGGCCTCGACAGGGCCAGGCACAGGCCTCGACAGGGCCAGGCACAGGCCCCGACAGGGCCAGGCACAGGCCCCGACAGGGCCAGGCACAAGGAGAAGAACAGGGTGGAAGGCAAGAAGATCCTGGTCACCGGCGGCACCGGGCAGGTCGCCCGGCCGGTGGCCGAGGCGCTGGCCGAGCGCAACGAGGTGTGGTGTCTGGGCCGGTTCGGCACCCCCGGTGTCGAGAAGGAGCTGAACGACCAGGGGATCACCACGTTCCACTGGGACATGAACGACCCGCGCGAGGCGGCGTACGAGGGGCTGCCGGACGACTTCACCCATGTCTTCCACTCCGCGGTGCGCCGCGGTGAGGACGGCGACGTCAACGCGGCCATCGAGGTCAACTCGGTGGCCACCGGCCGGCTGATGTCCCACTGCCGGACGGCGGAGGCGTTCCTCTTCGTCTCCACCGGGGCGCTCTACAAGCGGCAGACCCTCGACCACGCGTACACCGAGGACGACCCCGTGGACGGGGTGGCCGACTGGCTGCCCGCCTACCCGGTGGGCAAGATCGCCGCGGAGGGCGCGGCACGGGCGTTCGCCCAGGTGCTGAACCTGCCGACGACCATCGCCCGGCTCAATATCGCCTACGGCCCCGGCGGCTACGGCGGGGTGCCGATGCTCTACTTCAAGCGGATGCTCGCGGGCGAGCCGATACCGGTGCCCATGGAGGGCCAGAACTGGTGCTCCCTCCTCCACACCGACGACCTCATCGCCCATGTCCCCCATCTGTGGCAGGCGGCGTCGACCCCGGCCACGCTGGTCAACTGGGGCGGGGACGAGGCGGTCGGGATGACCGACTGCGTGCGCCATCTGGAGGAGCTCACCGGCGTCACCGCCCGGCTCGTCCCGAGCGAGGTCACCCGGGAGACCTACCACTTCGACCCCACGAAGCGCCGGGAGCTCACCGGCCCCTGCCGGGTGCCGTGGCGCGAGGGCGTACGGCGCACGCTCCAGGCGCTCCACCCCGAGTACCTTCCGTCTTAAGCCGCGGCACACCGCCGTTTCGAGGAGTGGCGACCACCATGGCATCACCGAACATCGAGGCGATCCGCGCCTCCTACGCGGGCTTCCGCGACCGCGACATCGAGGGGATCCTCTCGGGGATGCACCCCGATGTGGAGTGGGTGCATCCGGAGGGGATGGCCAAGTACGGGCTCGGCGGCACCAAGCTGGGCCATGCGGGCATCAAGGAGTTCCTCGCCCATGTGCCGACCGTGCTGGGCGGGATGAAGCTCGCGCCGAAGGAGTTCATCGAACAGGGCGACCGGGTCGTGGTGTTCGGCACCCGCGAGGTGACCTCGCGGAGCGGCAGGACCGTGACGCTGGACTTCGTCCACTCGTGGACGATGCGGGACGGCAGGGCGACGAGGATGGAGGACATCTTCGACACGGTGGCGTTCCACGAACTGATCGAGAGCTGACCGGAATCGCATACCGGCCGTCCGCTCCCGCGCCTCCTCGGCACGGGAGCGGACGGCCGTCGGGTCTCAGGTCTCAGACCGTACGGAAGACCTCTTCGTACTCCAGGCGCGGCAGCCGCCCCATCCAGGCGTCCGGACCCGGCTTCCCGATGTTGACCACACAGACCGCCGCGTGCCGCCCGTCCTCGAAGAACTCCTTGGAGACGGCCGCGTGGTCGAAGCCGATCATGGGCCCGGCGGCGAGTCCCGCGGCGCGCACGCCCAGGATGAAGTAGCCCACCTGGATCGCGGCGTTGAACCGCGCCGACCCCTCCCGGGCCTCCGGGTCGGCGAAGAACGCCTGCGGGTTCTCCATGAACGGCACCAGCCGCGGCAGCTCCTCATGGAAGTCCAGGTCCGCGGCGAGCACCGCCACCAGCGGGGCCTTGGCCGTCTTCTCCTGGTTCCGCCCCGTCATATGCGCCACCAGCCGGGCGCGCGCCTCCTCAGAGCGCACCAGCACCACCCGCAGCGGCTGCTGGTTCAGTGAGGTAGGGGCGTACTTGACCAGTTCGTGGATCGCGCGGACCTGCTCGTCCGTCACCGGCTCATCGGTGAAGGTGTTGGCCGTACGGGCCTCCAGGAACAGCTGCCGCTGCGCCTCCGGCGCCAGGGTGAGAGGGCTCAGGGCCTCGCTGCTCTCCGGTCCGCTCATGGATCTCTCCTTGTGAAGCGATCGTGAAACGACGTGATCCGCCGATGAATTAATTGGACTAGACGGGCTAGTCCATTGAGGTAAACGAAGGCTAGACTCACAAGTCCATCGAGGGCAAGACCGGCTTGGGACGAGGAGGTTGGGCCGTTGCGGACGGACAGCGGTCCCCGGCGCGGCGCGGCGGGACGGCCCGTGGGCCCCCAGCCCGCCAAGCGGCAGGCGATATTGGAGGCGGCGGTGGCCGTCTTCCTGCGCGAGGGGTACGACCGGGCGAGCGTGGACGTCATCGCGGACGAGGCCCGCGTGTCCAAACAGACCGTCTACAACCACTTCGGCGACAAGGAGCGGCTGTTCATCGCCGCCGTCGAGGAGGAGCGGGAGCGGGTGGCGGCCGGTTTCGCCGCCGGTTCCCCGTACGGCCTCGGGCCGGACAGCGCCGGGACCCCCGAGGCGTACGACTCCGGCGACGCCCGCACCGCGCTGCTCGCCTTCGGCCACCGGGTGCTCGCCGTACTGCTCGACGCGCGGGCCTCCGCGCTGCGCCGCCTGGTCATCGCCGAGGTCGCCCGCCATCCCTCGCTGCGCCCCGCGTGCGCGGAGGGGGAGCCCCAGCAACTGGTGAAGTACCTCGCCGAGATGCTCGGCCGGCGCACCGGCAGCGGCGAGCTGAGCGTGCCCGACCCGGCCACCGCCGCCCGCCAGTTCGTTGCCCTGATCATCCAACAGGGGCTCTACCAGTCGATGTACGGCACCCGCCCGCTCGCCGAGGACGAGGCCACGGCCGTCTGCGAGAGCGCCGCCGACCTGCTCGTCCGTGCGTACCGCCCATGAAGCCCGAAGAGAGGTGCCACCCATGCGGGTGAGCGTGCTCGGACCGCTGACACTCGGCCTCGGCGCCCGGTCCGGAGTGCCCAGCGCGATGAAGCCGCGCAAGGTGCTGTCCCTGCTGCTGCTCAACGCGGGGCGGATGGTGCCGGTGCAGTCGCTGATGGCCGAGCTGTGGGGCGATCAGCCGCCGCGCACCGGGCTGACCACGCTCCAGACGTACATCCTGCATCTGCGCAAGCTGCTCGCCGAGGGGCTGGGGATGTCGTCGGCCGCCGTCACCCGGGATGTGCTGCAGACCCGGCCCGGGGGCTACGCCATGGTGGTGAGCCCGGGGGAGCTCGACGTCCATGCGTACCGCGACCTCGTCGCCGAGGGCGAAGGCGCGCTGGAGGCCGGTGACGAGCGGACGGCGGACACCTCCTTCCGGCGGGCGCTGGCCCTCTGGCAGGGCCCGGCCCTGGTCGACGTCACCCCGCACGGGCGGCCGCTACAGGCGGAGGTCGCCCGGCTGGAGCAGTCCCGGCTCACGGTCACCGAGCGCGGCATCGAGACCCGGCTGCGGCTCGGCGGCCATCTGGAGGTGCTGAGCGATCTCGCCTCGCTGGTCGTGGAGCACCGCTTCCACGAGGGCCTGCACGGCCAGTACATGCTCGCCCTCCACCGCTCCGGCCAGCGCACCCGCGCCCTGACGGTCTACCAGCGGCTGCGGATGGCGATGACGGAGGAGCTGGGGCTCGAGCCCTCGGCGAAGTTGCAGCGGCTCCAGCAGGCGGTGCTGGTGTCCGACCCCCGGCTGGACCACGAGGCGGGGGCGCCGGGGCGGGGGCCGGTGGTGGCGTGAGGGGCGGCCGACGTCGTGCCCCTCAGAGGCCGTGACCCTCAGACGTCGTCGTCCTCCTCGTCGAGCCGGGCCAGCCAGGTCGCCAGCCGCTCCACCGGGACCTCGAAGTCCGGGTTCAGGTCGACGAACGTCCGCAGCTGCTCGGCGAGCCACTCGAAGGTGACCGCCTCATCGCCGCGCCGCTGCTCCAGCTCCTCGATACCGCGATCGGTGAAGTACAAGGGTCGCTCCGGAAGGGTGGTGTGGATCTACCCGCTCAGGATATGCGGCCCCGCGCCCCGGTGAGCGACCGAGGGCCGCCGGGGTTGACATTGACGCATGCGTCAATGTTTACGGTCCATCGACATGACCGACATGACAGCAGCGCACTTTTCCGGCAGAGCAGTGATCGTCACCGGCGGGGGCACGGGGATCGGGCGGGTCACCGCGCGGACCTTCGCCGAGCAGGGCGCCCAGGTCCTGGTGGTCGGCCGTACGGCGGCCCGGCTCGCCGAGACGGCCGCCGACGCCCCGGGCATCCGGCCGCTGACGGCCGACATCGCGGCCCCCGGCGCCGCCGAGTTGATCGTGAACACCGCGATGGAGGCGTTCGGCCGCATCGATGTGCTGGTCAACAACGCCGCCGTGGTCCGGCAGACGCCGCTCGGGGACATCCGGCGGGACGCCGCCGAGGAGATGCTGGCCGTCAATCTGCTCGCCCCGATGTACCTCACCCAGGCCGCGCTTCCGCCGCTGAGCGAGAGCGCGGGTGTCGTGATCAACGTCAGTACGGCGATCGGTCAGCGCGGCTGGCCGATCGCGGGCTCGGAGCTGTACGCGGCGCTGAAGGCCGCCCTCGACACGCTGACACGCAGCTGGGCCGTCCAACTCGCCCCGCGCGGGGTGCGCGTGGCCGGTGTGGCCCCCGGCCCCATCGCCACCGGGATCGGGCATCACCAGGGGCTCGACGCCGAGCAGATCGACGCCCTGCGGACGACCCTGATCGGGCATGTGCCGCTGGGGCGGCTCGGCCGGGCGGAGGAGGTCGCCTTCTGGATCACCCAGCTCGCCCGGCCCGAGGCGGCCTACACCACCGGGGTCGTACTGCCGGTGGACGGCGGCGCGCTGGTCGGCTAGCCGCGGACCGGCGGTTCTTTCCCCTCCCCGCCCCTTCCCGGCCGCATCGATATGCGGCCGGGAAGGGGAGGGGAGCAGCCCGCCGTAGGCGGCGCGGGCCGTCGGGCGTCCCGTCCGCGAGTAGTCTCACGGCATGCGGATAGGGGAGTTGGCGAAGGCCACCGGTGCCACGACCAGGGCCTTGCGCTTCTACGAGGAGCGGGGGCTGCTGAGCTCCGCACGCGCGGTCAACGGCTACCGGGTGTACGACGAGCAGGCGGTCAGGCGGGTGGCCAACATCCGCTATCTGCTCGATGCCGGGCTCACGCTCGAGGACATCGAGCACTTCGGCGCCTGCCTGGACGGCGACGTGCCGAGCAGCCGGCCCTCCGAGGCCATGCTGGACATCGGGCGCCGCCGCCTGAGCGTGCTGGACGGCCGGATCGCCTCCCTCGCGCGGGTGCGCGACGAGCTGGCCGGGCTGCTGGCCGCCGCCTCC
This sequence comes from Streptomyces lacaronensis, assembly GCF_047337785.1. NCBI lineage: Bacteria > Bacillati > Actinomycetota > Actinomycetes > Kitasatosporales > Streptomycetaceae > Streptomyces > Streptomyces lacaronensis. The sequence goes on along the minus strand of NZ_JBLHDK010000003.1, from coordinate 4,367,897 downwards.
GGCGACCGGGCCGCGGTCAGTCCGTCTGGCTGAGCAGCCAGGACACCAGCGCGCGGACGGCGCCGCCGAGCGCGGCTGCGATGAGAGCGAGAAGGGCGGGGCGGTGGCGGTTCGGCATATTTGACCTGCTTTCGTAAAACCGGCGATGGCGCCGGGGGTACGTTTCACGATGTGCGGGGTCTGGGGTGTTGCGGCAGCCCGCACGCGTTGCAGTGGGCCGCAACGGGGGAGGGACGATCCATGGAGGACGGACCCGTCAGCGGGGAGCTGGTGCCGGAGCGGGACGCGGCGCGGCGGATCGGGGACCTGAAGCCGATCCCGGAGCAGGTGAGACCGGAGTGCCGGGCGCTGGCCGAGAGCCTGCGGGAGCTGTTCGGCACGGTCGGGGTGTCGCTGCGGGTCCTCGCCGTACGGCTGCACTACGACGCGGGGACCGTCTCGCGCTATCTCAACGGGACCGTGGTGCCACCGGCCGAGTTCGTGGACCAGCTCTTCACCCATGCCGCCAATGCCGCCGGACGGCCGCCCGCCACCGAGGTCGTGGCCCATGTGCACACCCTGCAACGCCGGGCGTTGCAGGCCACCAACAAGGTGGGCTGGGAGCTTCAGCGGCTGCGCGACCAGCTCGCCGACGCGGACCGGCAGCGCCGGCAGGCCGAGGTGCGGGCCGAGGCGCTGTCGGAGGCGTTGCTGGTACGGAAACAGCGCATCGCCGAGATGGAGGTCGAGCAGCGCCGGATCGCGGTCGCGGCGGCGGACCGCGAGACCCGCGGCGCGGAGCTGGACCGGTTGCGCCAGGAGCACGAGGACGTGACGGCCGAACGCGACCGGCTGCGGGAGGAAGTCGCCCGCCTCCAGGACGCGTTGGCCCAGGCCCGCCGTCAGGCACTGGAGGCCGAGCGGCGCTGCGAGGCGCTGGAACACCAGCTTCAGGCGGAGGAGGAGGCCGCCGGGGCGAAGGCCCAGCCCGAGGAGCCCGCGTCCTACCGGCTGTCGCACGTCCAGGAGCAGGTGGTGGTGGCCCAGGAGCGGGCGAGGGAGCTGGAGCGGGAACTGGCGGCGTTACGGGCCCGCGACGCCGCCCCCGACGACCGTTCACCGATGGAATCCGGACGCGTCCCCGACGTCTGGGGTGGTGTGCCGCGCCGCAATCCGCGGTTCACCGGGCGGGACCAGCTGCTCGCCGAGGTGCGCGAGCGGCTGGAGGCCGCCCCCGCCGACACCGCCGTGGTCGCCCTCGTCGGGCTGCCGGGCATCGGCAAGACGCAGCTCGCCGCCGAGTACGCCCATCGTTTCGCCGCTCGGTACGACGTCGTGTGGTGGGTCGGCGTGGACGGGCTGCCCGCCCTGGTCGAGCGGCTGGGCGCGCTCGCCCGGGCCCTGGGCGGCGTGGGCGGCAGGGACCCGGACCTGGCCCGCGCCGCCCTGGAGGCGCTGCGGCGGGGCGATCCCTACCGTCGCTGGCTCATCGTCCTGGACGACGCCGACGACCCGGAGGCCATCGCCGGGGCGCTGCCCGCCGGGGCCGGCCATGTGCTGATCACCTCGCGCAACCGGGCCTGGGCCGACCACTACGCCGAGCTGCTGGACGTCCCGCCGCTGAACCGGCAGGACAGCGTCGCCTTCGTACGCCGCCGGGCGCCGCGCATCGGCCCCGAGGACGCGGACCGGCTGGCGGCGGCCGTCGAGGACCTGCCGCTGGCGCTGGACCAGACGGCGGGCTGGCTGGACCGCGCGTCCACACCGGTCGCCGAGTACGTGCGCATGGCGAGCGACGGCGAGCCCAACCCGGTACGGCCCGCCGCCGACTACCCGATGCCGTACCACTCCGCCTTCAAGAACCTGATCACCCGGGTGCGGGAGAGCACGAAGGCGGCGGCCGAACTGCTGCGCCTGTGCGCCCTGTTCGGCCCCGGCCCGGTCCCGCTCGCCCTGCTGCGGGCCGTTCCGGCGGGGCAGGTCTCCCCGGCGGTGGCGGCGCTCCTGGAGAACCCCAGCCAGCTGGAGCTGGCCATCGGCAAGCTGGCCCAGTGGTCGGTGATGCGGCGGTCGGCGCTGGAGGCCGACGCGGTGTGGATGAGCCGCTTCGTACGGGACGCGGTGCGGCGGCGGACGCCGGAGGACAAGCGGGAGAAGGACGCCCGGGTCGTCCGCGGCGCCCTTGTCGCGGCGGATCCGCGATGCCCGGACGACCCGGCGGCATGGCCGCGCTACGCCCGGCTGGTGCCGTATCTGGAGCCGTCGGGCGCGCTGGAGTCACCGGACGCCGCGGCGCGCCGGCTGGTCGTCGGGTTCCTCACGTATCTGACCCTGAGCGGCGACTACACGACGGGCAGGGATATCGCGGAACGTGCGGCGGGCGACTATCAGGAACTGGTGGCGCGCCGGGCCGCGCTGCTGCGCGAGACCGGGGACTACGCCGCCGCCGAGGCGCTGGACCGGGCGGTGCTGAAGGGCCTGGCCGGGCTCGACGCGCCGGGCAGGCTCGTCGCGATGGCCCGGCTGGGCACGGATCTGCGGGGCCTGGCCCGCTATGACGAGGCGCAGGAACTCGCCCGTCGGCAGCGCGCCCTGTGCGCCGACAGCTGTCCACAGGATGGTGCGGAGGCGCGGAACGCCCAGCGCAGCCTGTCTCACTCGCTGCGGATGCTCGGCTCCTACGCCGAGGCCGCGGAGCTGTCCGGGCGGACGCTGGACAGCGCACGTGCGGAGCTGGGCCCGACGGCGCTGGTGACGCTGGCCTGCGAGACGGAGCACGCGTACGACCTGCGGCTCTCCGGCCGTCACCGGGACGCCCTGGAGCTTCAGGCGCCCAGCGTCGATCGGCACTGCGCGGTGCTGGGCACCGGGCATCCGCTGTCCCTGACCGCCTTGTACCACCTGTGGAGGTGTGACTGGGAGGGCGACCTCGACATCCATGCCCTGTGGGAGCGGGCGAAGCGCCTGCTGGGCGAGGACGCCCCGCTGACGCTGATGATCGCGGCCGGGGTCACCCGCGCCCTCCGGCGCCAGGGTGACCTGGTCCGGGCCGAGAGCATCGCCGCGGATACGGCGAACCTCTACCGGGCAGCTCTGGGGGAGCGCCACCCGTACACCATCGGTGCCCGCGCGAACCAAACGCTCGTGCTGCCTAAGGATTTCGCGGTACGGCTGCTGGACATCGCGCTCGCGGACATGACCGCCGCCGTCGGCGAGCGCCATCCCTGGACGCTGGGGATCGCGCTCAACACGGCCGCCACATACCACGCGATGGGGCGGTATAGGGACGCCTGCGCCATGAGCCGGGAGACCGCGCGACGTGCCACCGAGATGCTGGGCGAGGGGCATCCGCTGACCCTGGCGGCGCAGCTCGCTTTCGCCGCTGATCTGCGGGAGGCCGAAGACGGGCAGGAAGAGGCACGGCTTATCAGGCAGATGGCCATCGGAACCCTTGAAGCCCAATTAGGGCCGAAGCACCCCCAGGTGCTGGCGGCCTGGCAGCGAACCCGCCCCATCTGGGACTTCGAGCCGCTGCCAGTCTGACGACAGCCCCTATGCCGGAAGGTCCGGTCCCGCGCGACGCGGGACCGGACCTTCCGTGGCGAACAGGGTGAATCAGATCTCGAAGACCTCGCTCACCAGCGCCCCCTGCTCCGACTGGTGCCGCTTGTTCGACCCCACCGCGGGCGAGGACGAGTGCGGACGGGAGACCCGGACCAGGCGCTCGGCGGTGGGGACGTCCGCGCCGACCGACAGCTCCAGGTGGTCGATCAGGTTGAGCGCGACGAACGGCCACGCACCCTGGTTGGCCGGTTCCTCCTGCGCCCAGACGAACTTCTCGACGCCCGAGTACTTGGCGATCTCTGCCTGCAGCTCCGCACCCGGCAGCGGGTACAGCCGCTCCAGGCGGATGATCGCCGTGTCGTTCGCACCGCGCTTGTCCCGCTCCGCGGCCAGGTCGTAGTAGACCTTGCCGGAGCAGAAGACCACCTTGCGCACCGACGCCGGGTCGACCGTCTCGTCGCCGATCACCGGGCGGAACGAGCCGGACAGGAACTCGTCCGTCTTCGACGCCGCGGCCTTCAGACGCAGCATCGACTTCGGGGTGAAGACGACCAGCGGCTTGTGGTGCGGGTTGTGGACCTGCCAGCGCAGCAGGTGGAAGTAGTTCGACGGCAGCGTGGGCGCGGCGACCGTCATGTTGTTCTGCGCGCACAGCTGGAGGAAGCGCTCGATCCGGGCCGAGGAGTGGTCCGGCCCCTGGCCCTCGTAGCCGTGCGGCAGCAGCAGGGTGACACCAGAGGTCTGGCCCCACTTCTGCTCGGCCGAGGAGATGAACTCGTCGACGATGGTCTGCGCGCCGTTGACGAAGTCACCGAACTGCGCCTCCCACATGACCAGCGCGTCCGGGCGGGCCAGCGAGTAGCCGTACTCGAAGCCCATCGCCGCGTACTCGCTGAGCAGCGAGTCATAGACGTTGTACCGCGCCTGGTCCTCGGTGAGGTACAGCAGCGGGGTGTAGTCGTCGCCGGTCTCGCGGTCCACCAGCACCGCGTGGCGCTGGCCGAAGGTGCCGCGTCGGGAGTCCTGGCCGGCGAGCCGGACCGGGGTGCCCTCCATCAGCAGCGAGCCGATGGCGAGGGTCTCGCCCATGCCCCAGTCGATCGAGTCCTCCTCGATCATCGCCGCGCGCCGCTGGAGCTGCGGGAACAGCCGCGGGTGGACGGTGATCCGGTCGGGGGTGTTGACCTGGGACTCGGCGATCCGCTTGACGACCTCCTGGGAGACGGCCGTCTGGACCATGACCGGGAACTCCGCCTGCGGCTCGGGGACCTCGGCCGGGGCCGGGGCCGAGACCGCGTCGCGGACCTCGGTGAAGACCTTCTCCAGCTGCCCCTGGAAGTCCTGCAGCGCCTGCTCGGCCTCTTCCAGGGTGATGTCGCCGCGCCCGATCAGCGACTCGGTGTAGAGCTTGCGCACCGAACGCTTCTTGTCGATCAGGTCGTACATCAGCGGCTGGGTGAAACCGGGGTTGTCGGTCTCGTTGTGGCCGCGGCGGCGGTAGCAGATCAGGTCGATGACCACGTCCTTGTTGAACGCCTGGCGGAACTCGAAGGCGAGCCGCGCGACGCGCACGACGGCCTCCGGGTCGTCGCCGTTGACGTGGAAGATCGGCGCCTCGATCATGCGCGCGACGTCCGTGGCGTACATCGAGGAGCGGGACGCGGCCGGGGCGGCGGTGAAGCCGACCTGGTTGTTGATCACGATGTGCACGGTGCCGCCGGTGCGGTAGCCGCGCAGCTGCGACATGTTCAGCGTCTCGGCCACGACGCCCTGGCCCGCGAAGGCCGCGTCGCCGTGGAGGGCGACGGGCAGCACCGTGAAGTCGGTGCCGGCCTTGCCGATGATGTCCTGCTTGGCGCGGACGACGCCCTCCAGGACCGGGTCCACGGCCTCCAGGTGGGAGGGGTTCGCGGTGAGCGAGACCTTGATCTGCTCGCCGTCCAGACCGGTGAAGGTGCCCTCGGCGCCCAGGTGGTACTTGACGTCGCCGGAGCCGTGCATGGACTTCGGGTCGAGGTTGCCCTCGAACTCGCGGAAGATCTGCGCGTACGACTTGCCGACGATGTTGGCCAGCACGTTCAGCCGGCCGCGGTGGGCCATGCCGACGACGACCTCGTCAAGACGCGACTCGGCGGCCGCGTCCAGCACCGCGTCCAGCAGCGGGATGACGGACTCGCCGCCCTCCAGGGAGAACCGCTTCTGGCCGACGTACTTGGTCTGGAGGAAGGTCTCGAACGCCTCGGCCGCGTTGAGCCGGCGCAGGATGCGCAGCTGCTCCTCGCGCTCCGGCTTGTCGTGGCTGCGCTCGACGCGGTCCTGGATCCACTTGCGCTGCTTGGGGTCCTGGATGTGCATGAACTCGATGCCGGTGGTGCGGCAGTACGAGTCGCGCAGCACGCCCAGGATGTCGCGCAGCTTCATCATGGACTTGCCCGCGAAGCCGCCGACCGCGAACTCGCGCTCCAGGTCCCACAGGGTGAGCCCGTGCTCGACGATGTCCAGATCGGGGTGCTTGCGCTGGCGGTACTCCAGCGGATCGGTGTCGGCCATGACATGGCCGCGGACCCGGTAGGAGTGGATCAGGTCGAAGACCCGCGCCGCCTTGGTGACGTCGTCGTCGTGGCTGACGTCGATGTCCTTGAGCCAGCGGACCGGCTCGTACGGGATGCGCAGCGCCTTGAAGATCTCGTCGAAGAAGTCGTTCTCGCCGAGCAGCAGCTGGCTCATGATCCGCAGGAACTCGCCGGAGGCGGCGCCCTGGATCACTCGGTGGTCATAGGTGCTGGTCAGCGTCATGACCTTGGAGATGCCCAGCTTGTTCAGGGTGTCCTGGGAGGTGCCCTGGAACTCGGCCGGGTACTCCATGGCGCCGACGCCGATGATCAGGCCCTGGCCGGGCATCAGCCGCGGCACCGAGTGGACGGTGCCGATGCCGCCGGGGTTGGTGAGGGAGGCCGTGACGCCGGTGAAGTCCTCCATCGTCAGCTTGTTCGCGCGGGCGCGGCGGACGATGTCCTCGTAGGCCTGCCAGAACTCGAAGAAGTTGAGCGTCTCGGCCTTCTTGATCGCCGCGACGACGAGCTGGCGGTCGCCGTTGGGCTTGACCAGGTCGATGGCGAGACCGAGGTTGATGTGCTCGGGCTTGACCAGGGTCGGCTTGCCGTCCTTCTCGGTGAACGAGTGGTTCATCGAGGGCATCGCCTTCAGCGCCTGCACCATGGCGTAGCCGATCAGGTGCGTGAAGGACACCTTGCCGCCGCGGGCGCGCTTGAGGTGGTTGTTGATGACGATGCGGTTGTCGAACAGCAGCTTCACCGGGACGGCGCGGACCGAGGTGGCGGTCGGCAGCTCCAGCGACGCGTTCATGTTCTTCGCCACGGCGGCGGACGGGCCGCGCAGCGTGACCAGCTCGGGCCCCGCGGAGGGCGCGGCGGGCTCCTTCTTGGAGACCGTCGGCTCGGCCGGGGTCGGCTTGACCGGCGCGGGCCTGGCCGGGGCCGCGGGGGCGGCCTTGGCGGCGGGCGCGGGCTGCGCCGCCGCGGGCTTCGCGGCGGCGGGAGCGGCGGGGGCCGCGCCGGCCGGCTTGGCCTCGGCGGGCTTCGCGGCCGGGGCGGCGGGCTTGGCCTCCGCGGGCTTGGCCGCTGCGGGCTTGGCCGGGGCCGCCGGGGCGGCGCTCGCGGCTACTCCCTGTGGTGGCGTGACCACCGCGGAGCCGGTGTCCTGACCCGGCTTGTAGTCGGCGAAGAAGTCCCACCAGGCTCGGTCGACCGAGTTCGGGTCCTGGAGGTACTGCTGGTAGATCTCGTCGACGAGCCACTCGTTGGGGCCGAAGGCAGCGGCAGGGTTACTCCCCTGCCCGTCCTGTTCATCGGTCGAGACGCTCGAGGTGTTGGGGGACTGTGGCGACACGGCGGCAACCGCCCTCTTCCGCTTCCTAAAGGTGGTGGACAGCGGGAATAAAGGCTACGCCTCTTGGACCCTTACGTGCAGGCCGCACTGGTCATCGTCGCGCAAGTCACATTGATTGGCGGGTTTCAGCGCATGACGCGCCGGGAAACACACGGGGTTTCGTGCGTTTCCTCAGGCGCGGGGCAACGCAGACGTGCACCCCTGCCGCTCGTATGTGCGCGACAGGATCGACTTTACTTCAGCTTTGATCTTTGTGGGTGCCTGGTTTGGGTTCCGGGGCGGGCCCGGGGAGGCTGACCCTGATCCGGCAGCCGCGCGGGGACTCCGCCACCCCTATCCGCCCACCGTGCAGATCCACCGCCCAGCGCGCGATCGCCAGCCCCAGCCCGGTGCCGCCGTCGGTGCCCGGCCCCGGCCGCCGCCGGCCGTCCACCGGGGAGAGTCCGCCCCGGTTGAACCGCTCGAAGACCCGGTGCCGCTCCGCCTCCGGGATGCCGGGGCCCTCGTCCAGCACCTCCAGCTCCAGGCTCTCCGGGCCGTCACCGCGCCGGGCGCGCACGGTCACCCGGCCGTGTGCCGGGCTGTGCTTCACCGCGTTGTCGATGAGGTTCGCCATCACCTGGTGCAGCCGCTCGGCGTCGGCGTGGGCGGTCAGCTCGGGCGGCGAGACGTCCAGGTTGAGATGGACGTCCTTACGGGTGTGCGCGCCCGAATGGGATTCCGCGCCCTTGGCCATCCCGGCCTCCTTGAGGATCCCGGCCAGATACGGCCAGACCTCGAACCGCCGCGCGTGCAGCGGCACCACCCCGTTGTCGAGGCGGGAGAGATCGAGCAGCTGGTCCACCAGACGGCCCAGGCGCTGGGTCTGCTTCAGCGCGACCCGCATGGTCTCCGGATCGGCGTCCGAGACCCCGTCCACCACGTTCTCCAGCACCGCCCGCAGCGCCGCGATCGGGGTGCGCAGCTCATGCGAGACGTTGGCCACCAGCTCCTTGCGGTGGGTGTCCACCGCCTCCAGGTCGGCCGCCATCCGGTTGAACGCGGACGCCAGGTCGCCGAACTCGTCCCCGCGCTGCGCCGCCCGCACCCGCCGGGTGTAGTCCCCGTTGGCCATCGCCCGGGTGACCTCGGTCATCTCGTCCAGCGGGGCCGTGAGCCCGTTCGCCACGAACTGGGTGATCAGCAGCGAGGCGATGATCGAGAAGATGGTGATGACACGCAGCTCGGTGTCGGAGTGCATCGCCGCGAAGACGAGCAGCGTGGTGATGATCACCGAGCCGACGACCAGCGCCCCCAGCGCCGCCTTGACCGAGCGGTAAGGGTCGAAGGGGCGCAGCGCCTCCCAGATCCGGGCCCAGGTGGCGCGGGACCACGCCCGCCGGCCCGTGGGGACCCCGGGCAGCCGGCAGGCGCTGGGGACCTTGCGCGGCCAGAGCTTGGGCGCCTTGTCCGCCCAGACCCGGGGAGCCCCGCGCGCCCAGCCCCTGGGATCCGTGCCTGCCCGGAACTTGGTGACCGTGCGTGCCCAGCGGGCCTTCGTCATGCCGCCGGGGTCTCCAGGGCGTAGCCCACGCCGTGCACCGTACGGATCCGCTCCGCGCCGATCTTCCGGCGCAGCGCCTTGATGTGGCTGTCCACGGTGCGGGTGCCCGAGGCGTCCGCCCAGTCCCACACCTCGGCCAGCAGCTGCTCGCGCGAGAGCACCGCGCGCGGGGTGTTGGCCAGACAGACCAGCAGGTCGAACTCGGTCGGGGTGAGGTGCACATCCGAGCCGCGCACCCGCACCCGGCGCTGGGCGTGGTCGATCTCCAGCTCGCCCAGGCGGAGGATTCCGCTGCGCGGGGTGTGCGCGGCCAGCGCCGCCCGCTCCACCCGCCGCAGCAGTACGTGCACCCGCGCGGCCAGTTCGCGCATGGAGAACGGCTTGGTCATGTAGTCGTCGGCGCCGACCCCGAGCCCCACCAGCATGTCGGTCTCGTCGTCGCGCGCGGTCAGCATCAGCACGGGCACCGGCCGCCGGGCCTGCACCCGTCGGCAGACCTCCAGACCGTCGAAGCCCGGCAGCATCACGTCGAGGACGAGCAGATCGGGCTGCCACGCCTCGGCCGTGTCGACCGCCGCCGGACCGTCTCCCGCCGTCTGGACCTGGAACCCCTCGGCGCGCAGCCGGGCCGCGATGGCGTCCACTATGGTCGGATCGTCCTCGACGACGAGGACCCGGCGCTGTGCGCCAGGGGTGGTCGTGGCGGTCCCGTTGTGACCGTTGTGAGTCTGCTCCATACGCCCGCCCCTGCGTCTTCCGGTGAAACCCGCGGCTCGCGCCTGGTCATCGCTCAGCCGCGTTTGGTAGGCAAGCAAGCGTAAAGCCAGCGTACGCGGCTTTGCTACGCGCCCCGAACCGCGAGATGGACGACGTCGGGAACACCCCGGGCAACGGCGACCTCTTCCGTACGCACCTGTGTGAACCCGGCATTCCGGAGAGATTCCTCGAACGCGCGCGACGGCTGCGCCGACCATACGGCCAGTACCCCGCCCGGTGCGAGACGCGCCGCGCAGGCCGCGAGCCCGGTGGGGGAGTAGAGGCCTTCGTTGTCCTCGGTGACGGTCCAGTCGGGGCCGTTGTCGATGTCCAGGCACAGCGCGTCATAGCTCCGCGGGCCCGTGCGCAGCCACTCGACCAGATCGGCGTGGACGACCTCGGTGCGCGGATCGGCCAGTGCCCCGGCGGTCATGGCCGCCAGGGGGCCCGCGCGGTGCCAGTCGATCACCGCGGCCTCCCGCTCGACCACCGCGATCCGTCCCCAGCGGGGTTCCGCCACCGCCTCGACCAGCGAAAACCCGACGCCGAGCCCGCCGATGAGCAGGGCGGGGGAGGGCCGGTCGGCGGGCAGCGCGTCGAGGGCGGCACGGATGAGCAGCCGCTCGGAGCGGCCGTCGGAGGTGTCCATGAGGAAGCAGCCGTTGGCGATGATCTCGAAGACGACGTCGGCCGGGGATCCCCCGCCGCCGCGCCGCCGCAGCACCACCTCGCCGTACGGGCCCTCCCGGCGGTCGACGGTCACCGGCCGGTCGTCGTCGGCGGCGTGGAGGTCGTACGGCGGCTGCGGCTGCATGGGTGTGGGGTCCTCCCGGATGGTTCCTGACCCCGCCATCCTCGCGCCGCCTCCGCTCGCCGGTCCAACCGATTCACGGTCGCCCGGTGGCGTCGCGCGGGTCGTCCATGTCATGGCGCGTCGTCCATGTCACAACCTGGGGCGCCGTGACATGACTCACGGCGTCCTGGTTGTTGTTCCGGCCGTGGCGGATAAGCGGGGAGCAGGGGGGCGGCGGCGCGAGTGAGAAAGGGGCGCGGGCGTTGACGACATCGGTGAGAGGGACGGGTGCCTCGGGCGTTCCGGGTGCGCGGACGCCGGACGGCGGCGACCCGGATGGCCTCCGGGCCGTCGCCGCGGCCAGTCCATGCGCCCGCCCGGCCGATGTGCGGCGGGTGGCGGGCTGCGGCGGGCCCGCGGCCGCCGGGGCGAGTACGCCTCGGGTGCCGAGCGCCGGGCGGGGGCACGGGCGCCGCATGGCGGCGGTGGCGCGTTCGCTGCCGCGTGCGCTCCTGGCCGTGCCGTTCACCCTCGGCTACACGCTCGTCCTGTTCGGCACCGGGCTCTACGCCCGCCTCGGTGACCCCGGCACCGTGCGCGATCTGCTCGCCGGCTCCAGTACCGATGTGTCCCACCTCTCCCAGCGGCCGGTGCTGACGCTGCTGGTCAGCGCGTTGTGGGCGGTGGGCGGGATCACCTCGCCGTATCTGGTCGCCTTCCCCCTGGTGCTCGGTGCGCTGGAGCGGCGGCTCGGCGGGGTGCGCACCGCCGGGGTGTTCCTGCTCGGGCATGTGCTGGCGACGCTGCTCACCGAGGTCCCGGTGGCCGTCTCCGTGGCCGCCGGGCATCTCCCGGACAGCTCGCTGCGCCGCCTCGACTACGGGGTGAGCTACGGGCTGATCGCCTGCGCCGCCGCGCTCGCCGGGCTGCTGTCGCCCCGGCGCCGGTGGGCGCTGCTGGGCGGAGTCGGCCTCGCGCTCGCCGCCGGGATCCTGGTCGACTTCGATCCGCTCACCGGCTGGGGCCATGCCTTCGCCCTGCTGCTCGGCGTCCTCTCCTGGCCGTACGCCCGGCGGAACGCCAGGTGGCGCCCCCGGTCACGGCGGGAGGACGGCGCCTCGCCCGGCTTCGCTCACAGCGAACGAGCGTCCGGGAACACCTGAACCCCCTCCGCGCATTGAGTGGGCATTGACTTATTGAGTCCTTGGGACTCAACTTGCCTGCCGAAGGGGAGATCATGGCTTCGCTGTCCACACCGCTCACCCTGCCCGTACTGCCTCTCGAGGACGAGGTGGTGCTCCCCGGCATGGTGGTGCCGCTGGACCTTTCCGATACCGAGGTACGCGCCGCTGTGGAGGCCGCCCAGGCCGCCGCCCGCTCCAGTGGGAGCGGAGGCGGTAAGCCGAAGGTGCTGCTGGTGCCGCGCATCGACGGCACCTACGCCGGTATCGGCACGCTCGGCACCGTCGAGCAGGTGGGCCGGCTCTCCGATGGCGACCCCGGCGCGCTGATCCGCGGAGTGCGCCGCGTCCGCATCGGGGCCGGAACCACCGGCCCCGGGGCGGCCCTGTGGGTGGAGGGGACCACGGTCGAGGAGATCGTGCCCGACCCCCTGCCCGGTGCCGTCACCGAACTGATCAAGGAGTACAAGGCGCTGGCCACCAGCTGGCTGCGCAAGCGCGGCGCCTGGCAGGTCGTGGACCGGGTGCAGCAGATCGACGATGTCTCGCAGCTCGCCGACAACTCCGGCTACTCGCCCTTCCTGTCCGTGGCCCAGCGCGTCGAGCTGCTGGAGACCACCGACCCGGTGGCCCGGCTGAAGCTCGCCGTCACCTGGCTGAGCGACCACATCGCCGAGCAGGACGTGGCCGAGTCGATCGCCAAGGACGTCCAGGAGGGCGTCGACAAGCAGCAGCGCGAGTTCCTGCTGCGGCGCCAGCTCGAAGCCGTCCGTAAGGAGCTCGCCGAGCTCAATGGCGACCCCGAGGACGAGTCCGACGACTACCGCGCCCGCGTGGAGGCCGCCGATCTGCCCGGGAAGGTCCGCGAGGCGGCCCTCAAGGAGGTCGACAAGCTGGAGCGGTCCAGCGACCAGAGCCCCGAGGGCAGCTGGATCCGCACCTGGCTGGACACCGTCCTGGAGCTGCCCTGGAACGAGCGCACCGAGGACGCGTACGACATCCAGGGCGCCAAGGCCGTGCTCGACGCCGACCACGCGGGCCTGGAGGACGTCAAGGAGCGGATCACCGAGTACCTGGCGGTGCGCAAGCGCCGCGCCGACCGGGGCCTCGGCGTCGTCGGCGGCCGCCGCGGCGGCGCGGTGCTCGCCCTCGTGGGCCCGCCCGGCGTCGGCAAGACCAGCCTGGGCGAGAGCGTCGCCCGCGCGATGGGGCGGAAGTTCGTCCGGGTCGCGCTCGGCGGCGTCCGCGACGAGGCGGAGATCCGCGGCCACCGGCGCACCTACGTGGGCGCGCTGCCCGGCCGGGTCGTCCGGGCCGTCAAGGAGGCGGGTTCCATGAACCCCGTCGTCCTCCTGGACGAGATCGACAAGGTGGGCTCCGACTTCCGCGGCGACCCGGCCGCGGCCCTGCTGGAGGTCCTGGACCCGGCGCAGAACCACACCTTCCGCGACCACTACCTGGAGGTCGAACTCGATCTGAGCGATGTGGTCTTCCTCGCCACCGCCAACGTCCTGGAGGCCATCCCGGAGGCGCTGCTGGACCGGATGGAGCTGGTGCGCCTGGACGGCTACACCGAGGACGAGAAGGTCACCATCGCCCGTGACCACCTGCTGCCGCGCCAGCTGGAGCGGGCCGGTCTGGAGCCGGGCGAGGTCACGGTGACCGACGAGGCGCTGCGCAAGCTGGCGGGCGAGTACACCCGCGAGGCGGGTGTGCGGACCCTGGAGCGGTCCATCGCCCGGCTGCTGCGCAAGGTGGCGGCCCAGCACGAGCTCGACGAGCGCGAACTGCCCTTCACCGTCGGGGTGGAGGAGCTGCGCCCGCTGATCGGCCGGCCGCACCACACCCCCGAGTCCGCCCAGGACCCGGCGGAGCGCCGCACCGCCGTCCCCGGTGTGGCGACCGGGCTCGCGGTCACCGGCGCGGGCGGTGACGTGCTGTTCGTGGAGGCGTCGCTGGCCGACCCGGAGACGGGCGGCGCGGGGCTGAACCTCACCGGTCAGCTCGGCGACGTCATGAAGGAGTCCGCCCAGATCGCGCTCTCCTTCCTGCGTTCGCGCGGCGCGGAACTCGAGCTGCCGGTCGCCGACCTGAAGGAACGCGGCGTCCACCTCCACGTCCCGGCGGGCGCGGTGCCCAAGGACGGCCCGAGCGCGGGCATCACCATGACCACCGCGCTGGCCTCGCTGCTCTCCGGCCGCCAGGTGCGCCCGGACGTGGCGATGACCGGCGAGGTGTCCCTGACCGGGCGGGTGCTGCCCATCGGCGGCGTCAAGCAGAAGCTGCTGGCGGCGCACCGGGCCGGGGTGACCACCGTGATCATCCCCAAGCGCAATGAGCCCGACCTGGACGACGTCCCCGCCGAGGTCCTGGACAAGCTCGACGTCCACCCGGTCTCGGACGTCCGCCGGGTGCTGGAGCTGGCCCTCGAGCCCGCCCGTGCGGCGACCCCCGAGGTTCCGGTAGCGGCGGCCTGACATTGAGACAGACAGGTCTGTCTGGTAGCTTCGAAAAGGAAGCAGACAGACCTGTCTGTTCGCTGTCGTATCGTCCTCGGAGGGACTCCGTGCGCACCCTGCTCGTCCTCGCCCACCCCGATCTCGCCGCATCCCGGGTCAACGCCGCCCTCGCCGAGGCGGCCCGGCCGGTGGAGAACGTCACGCTCCACGACCTCTACGCCGCCTATCCCGATCTGCGGATCGACGTCGAGCGCGAGCAGCGGCTGCTGCTGGAGCACGACCGGATCGTCCTGCAGTTCCCCTTCTACTGGTACTCGGCGCCGCCGCTGCTGAAGAAGTGGCTGGACGAGGTGTTCCTGCGCGGCTTCGCCTACGGCAGCGGCGGCACCTCGCTGCGCGGCAAGTCGCTGCTGATCGCCACCTCGGCGGGCAGCACCGAGGAGCAGTACCGGCCGGGCGGGGCCCACCCCTACCCGGTGGTCGATCTGCTCAACAGCTTCGACGCCACGGCGAACATCACCGGGATGCGTTACGAGGAGCCGTTCATCGTGCACGGCACCCATGGGCTCGACGACGCCCGGCTCGCCGCGTACCAGGACCACTATCGCGAGCTGCTGGCCTCCGGCGTGATACGGAAGCGCGTGCTGACCGCGGCCTGACGACCCGGGGCGCGAGACACGAGAAGGGCCCGGCCGCTCACTTGGCGGCCGGGTCCTTCCGCGTACGCAAGGGGCGCCGTGCCCGCCTTCCTCGTACGCAAGGGGTGCTACGCCCGCACCGGGCACGCCTGCGCGACCAGCGCCCGCGCCGCCTCTCGGGCGGCCTCCGTGAATTCCGGCATGGGCTCCAGCGCCGCCGCGGCCATCACCCCGTCCACGAGCACGGAGATCTGCACCGCGAGCCGCTCGGGGTCGGCGGCCCCGGCCTCCCGGGCCAGCTCGGTCAGCCAGGCCCGTACGGCGCGCTTGTGCTCGACCGTCGCGGTGTGGGTGGCGGTGCCCGGATCGGTCTCGCCCGCGGTCCTGATGAACGCGCAGCCGCGGAAGCCGTTCCGCTCGGTCGCCGAGCCCAGCGCGTCGAAGAGGCCGATGAGCCGGTCCCGGGGGTCGGCGCCGACCGCCTCGGCGGCCTCCCGCAGCGCCCCGCGCCAGCGCTCGTCCGAGCCGCGCAGATAGGCCAGCACCAGATCGTCCTTGGTGCGGAAGTGGGAGTAGAGCGTCGCCTTCGCCACGCCCGACTCGGCGATGATCCGGTCCACTCCGACCCCGCGCACCCCATGGGCGTTGAACAGCGCGGTCGCGGTGGACAGGATCCGCTCATGGGCGGAGGGGCGGGCGCTGCTCATGATCAAACTCCTTGACGCGGACACACGGGACCGTTGGGGGCGACCGGGGCCGTGGAGCGACCGGGGCCGTAGAACGACCTGCGCCCTCCAGCCTACAGACAGACCTGTCCGTATGCCGGAGGGCGGGACGCGTCGCATGCGGTCGGACGCGCCAGGTGTGGGGGGTGGCGCGATGCGGGGCTCAGCCGTTGGCGAGGGCCTGTAGCCGGTCCATGGCGCCGTTGAACTTGTTGTGGTCGCCGACCGTCGGGCCGGAGGAGGTGTACTGCCAGATGGTGTGGAAGCCCCAGCCGGCCGGAAGCTCGCCGACGGACGAGCCGTAGCGCGGAATCCACAGGGGGTTGACGCCACCGAAGGCGGCGGAGTTGCCCGTGCAGGTCTTCCACCAGCTGGTGGAGGTGTAGATCACCGGATCGCGGCCGGTGCGCGACTTGTAGGTGCTGCTGAAGGACTTGATCCAGTTGACCATCGCACTGGCGCTCAGCCCGTAGCAGGTCGCGCCGTAGGGGTTGTACTCCATGTCGAGCGCGCCCGGCAGGGTCTTGCCGTCCTTGGACCAGCCGCCGCCGTGGTCGACGAAGTAGTTGGCCTGTGCGGCACCGGTCGAGTTGTTCGGCAGGGCGAAGTGGTACGCGCCGCGGATCATGCCGACGTTGTACGAGCCGTTGTACTGCTGGGCGAAGTACGGATTGGTGTAGCTGGTGCCCTCGGTCGCCTTGGCATAGGCGAACCGGACGCCGCTGCTCCACAGCGTCGACCAGCTGATATTGCCCTGGTGGCTGCTGACGTCCACGCCCTCGACGGTGGCGAGCAGCCCCGTCGGCGCCTCACCGGTCGTGGATCCGCCCTCGTGCTTGGCTATCTGGGAACCCGCCCAGTCGTCCTCGGGATGGGGAATGGCCTTGTCGCCCTGTCCCTGGGCGGCGAACGCCGAACCGGGCAGTGCGAGGGTCATGGCGAGGACCGCGGCGAGAATGCCGATCAGCGCACTGAGGGCGCGTCGGACCGAACCAGGTCTGTGCACGGGCATGGCGTTGCCTCCGAAACCTCGGTGGGGGGAGCTCCGATTGGAATGACCATGTCAGAGTTGACGCTACGGGCGTAGATAGGCCGACGGAAGGGGGAGAGTGTGATGCCGTTGGTCTAATCCTGCGAAATACTGGTGGAGCTGCGGTAACAGCCGTGCGTGGTAGAAACTTTCACGAAGTGAAAACCCGGAGAGGGCTCTGACGTGCACAACAACGGGGCGTTGCCCCCTGAGCGGGGTGAGGGGGGCACCGTGGACGGCATTGGTGTGGACCATGCATTCCTGGCTCTGGAGCGCGAATTGGCGGTTTTCCTCCGCAGGGCCCGTGCCGCTTCGGGGGAATTGGCCCGGGAGGTCCACCCGGAGCTCGAATCCGCCGCCTATGGACTGCTGATGCGGCTGGAGGACGCCGGTCCGCAGCGCGCCACCGAGCTCGCGGGCTTCGTGGGCGTCGGCAAGGCCACGATGAGCCGTCAGCTCCGGGCTCTCGAGGGGCTCGGACTGGTGACGCGGACGCCCGATCCGGCCGACGGCCGGGCCTTCCTGGTGGAGTTGACCGAGGAGGGCCGCAGCCGCTTCCGCGCCGTGCGGGGCGCGCGGCGGGCGCGGTACGCCCGCCGCCTCGCCGCGTGGGAGCGCAGCGAGATCGCCGAACTCGCCAGGCTGCTGCACCGGTTGAACGCGGAGCAGGAGGCCGACGACCGCGGTCAGACGGCGCGTGCGGCGCAGGAGTAGGGCGCTCATACCCGTCAGGATCGGCGACCGGCGCGCATCCGGCGACGCGGACGTGGCAACCGCGCTACCCCGCTGGTGGGGCAGTACCTGCGGTCAGGGCTCCACGTAGACCACGGCCGCGTCGTCATGGCTCTTGCCCCGGGGAAAGGCCGTACGGTCCGGATCGGCGTGCTCGGCCGCCCGCACCCGGTCGATCAGCGCCTGCGGGCCCTCCTTGCGCAGCAGCGCGAAGCACTCGGTCCAGTCGCCCTCGCCGAACCTCTCCACCCAGCGCGACGCCCCGTCGGTGAGCGCCGCCAGCGCCCGTACCTCACCGCGCGGGAGCTCCCCGGTGACCGCCTTACGGGAGACGGTGGGGTCGGCGGCGGCGGTGAAGAAGCCGCCCGCCACGTTGCGCAGCGGGGCGAGCCGTCGGCCCTCGGCCCGCAGCCGGTCGATGCGGTCGTCCAGGACCGGGATCACTCCGTCATGGGTCCGCTCGATGAGCAACACCGAGTCGGACAGCACCAGATGCTCGATTCGCTCGGTGTCCCAGCGCGCCGCGACGACGGTCGCCTGGGGCGTAAGGGGGTGAGAAAGGTCACATGTTGAACTATGGGCGGCGGCGGTCCGGGTGATCGCCTCGGAGAGGCACTGTGCCAGTGGCATATCCCGTCGCGAACCGGACAGTTCGAGCAGCGATCCGCCGAGCCGCGCGGTGAACCAGTCCACGCTGTGGACGCATCCGTCCCCTCCCTCGGGCGGGGTCACTCCGTCCAGTACCACGAGCGCACCGCCGCTCCCCGAGGCCGGGAGGGCTACTGACGCGTAGTCCTCGTTGGGATATTGCTGATCGCCGGGGGCGGTCGCGAGTTCGATGCGCATTCCCTCAGTCTGCCGGACCCCTGTCGGCCACCACGGCGGCGAGGGCCGGGCCGGGGCATTGGTCCGTACCAAATCCGTCGCCGGTCTCTCCGCTGCCTGATTGGGACGGGATTGACACTTCTGGGAAGCTGCGGGTGGGCATCTTGTCAGGGCGCCGAGGTCTTTACCAATCCGCGCAAGGTGGCGGGAAGGTATGGCCGCGAGCCAAGGTTGGTGGTCAACTACGCAATACGGTTCACTCGTTCGGGTGGCCGGGTGGGTGATGCGTACCCGCCCCAGACCCGTCCTGAAAGGGTCGGAATCCCTACCAGGGGTGGGGAAACACAATGGTTGATCCGTCGTCACCTCTTGGTCCACGTCAGCGGTCGGGCGAGAATGGATTGTGAGCACCGGTGCGGAAGAAGCGGCTTCGGGGCACCACGCGCGATGCGGTCGGCGAGCCGCGCCAGGATGAGGCGGCGCCGCGACGGCGCACCGTACGCGTCCGTCGTCGGCTCACCACGTCCGTAGCCCTCGTCTCCGTCGCCGTCCTCGGGGCCGGAACCCCCGCCGTCCTGCTCGCGCTCGACGACACCACCGACGCGCAAGCCCTCGTCGACCTCGCGGAGACCAACCGCTCCACGGTGACCCTCGCCCACGCCCTCGCCGACGAGCGCGACGCCATGACCCGCTATGTCGCCGACGGCCGCACCTCCGCCTCCGGCCACGGGGTCTCCGAGGAGATGCGCGCCCGGGTCGACCGCCGGGTCCGGGAGGTGCGCGGGGACGTCCCGGCCTCCGTCCGGCGACGCCTCGACGCCCTCCCCGAACTGCGGCAGGAGGCGCTGACCGGCAAGGGCTCGGCCATCGACGTCTTCACCGCCTACACCCGCACAGTCCAGGCGCTGAACGGGATCACCGACACCCTCGCCCGCCGGCTCCCGGCCGACGCCGAGTCCGGCGGCACCGCCGCGCTGGCCCCGCTCGGCCGCGCGGTGGAGGAGGCGTCCGCCACCCGCGGACTGCTGCTGGCCGCGCTCGACGCGGGCGGCGGCCAGCCCACGCTGGTCTCGGCCGCGCAGCGGACCAACGTCCGCGAGCAGTCGGCGCTCGACGACTTCGAGCAGCTGGCCCCGGCCGCCATGCGCGAGGCGTACCAGCGCACCGTCAGCGGCACCGAGGTCGGGTCCGCCGAGCGCTACCTCGCCCGGCTCACCGACCAGAGCCGCCTCGCCGGCAATGACTTCTTCCTCCAGAAGGACCGTGTCGAGACCGCCCTGAACGCCCGGATCGACCAGATGCGCGGCGCACAGTCCTCGCTGGCCTCCGCCGAGGCCGCCCAGCTCGCGCGGGTGCGGGACGACGAGGTCACCGACCTGGAGCTGCGCATCGGCATCGTGGGCGCGGCCCTGCTGGTCGCCCTCGGCGCCGGAGTGCACAGCGCCCGCTCGATGACCCGGCCGCTGGCCGCCCTCCGGCTCGGCGCGCGGCGGGTCGCGGCCGATCCGGCGGCCGAGGAACCGGTGGAGTTCAAGGGCCGCGACGACGAGTTCGCGGACGCCGTACGGGCCGTCAACGAACTGCACGCCAAGGCCGCGCAGACGTACGAGCGGGTCGCCGAGCTCGAGCGCGAGCGCACCCGGCTCGTCGGTGAGCGGCAGCGGCTGGCCGACGAGCGGGACGGGCTGCGCGCCGAGCGGGACGCGGTCACCACCCGGCTGGAGGGGCTGCGGGCCCGGGTCCACGGCAGCTTCGTCAGCCTCGCGCTGCGCTCACTGGGCCTGATCGAGCGCCAGCTCGCCATCATCGAGTCCCTGGAGGAGCGGGAGCAGGACCCCGACCGCCTCGAGACGCTCTTCCAGCTCGACCACCTGGCCACCGGGATGCGCCGTTACGGTGAGAACCTCCTGGTCATCGCGGGCTCCGAGCAGAAGGCCACCCACCCGGGGCCGGTGCCGCTGCTGGATGTGCTGCGCGCCTCGATCAGCGAGGTCGAGCGGTACGACCGGGTGCAGATCCAGGCGCTGCCGCCGCATGCCCAGGTCGCGGGGTTCGCCGCGGACAGCGTCAGCCACCTGATCGCCGAGCTCCTGGAGAACGCGACATCGTTTTCTCCGCCGGACGCGGCGGTCCAGGTCTCCGGCTGGCTGCTGGAGACCGGCGAGGTCATGCTCTCCGTCCAGGACGAGGGCATCGGCATGACGCCCGAGCGCTTCGTGGAGCTGAACAACCGGCTCGCGGACCCCGTGCCCGAGTACTGCCAGGGCCCCCAGCCGGAGGACCCGCTGGGCCTCGGGCTGTATGTGGTGACCCGGCTCGCCGCGCGCCACGGCATCCGCGTACAGCTGCGCGAGCAGCAGCCGGGCGGGGTGGCGGCCGTGGTCGTCCTCCCGACGAAGATCCTCCCCACCGGTCCGCCCGGCGCCGGGCTGCCGCCCGCCCCGCCGGTGGGCGTGGGCGCGACGTTCGGCG
This sequence comes from Streptomyces lacaronensis, assembly GCF_047337785.1. Taxonomy (NCBI): domain Bacteria; kingdom Bacillati; phylum Actinomycetota; class Actinomycetes; order Kitasatosporales; family Streptomycetaceae; genus Streptomyces; species Streptomyces lacaronensis. Next base: position 4,347,291 of record NZ_JBLHDK010000003.1, on the reverse strand, counting down.
CCCCCGGACCCTCCTCCTTCCTGGGCTTCCCGGGCTCGGAGGCCGAGGCGAACTCCAACGCGCTGCCGGGGCAGGCCCGTTCGGTCGCGCGCGGTCAGGAGGGTGTGGCGGGGGCCGGTGCCGAGCCGCCGGCCGAGGCGGCCGCTCCGCCCGCTCCGCCCGCTCCGCCCGCTCCCCCCGCGGAGCCGGACCCGGCGCCCCGGGGCGCCGAGCCGGAGCCCGAGGACGAGCCCCGCCTTGAGCCCCAGCCCGTCGACGCCGCCGCCGAACCGGAGCCGAGCGCTCCCTGGGCCGTCCCCGGTGAGCAGTGGGGACGGACCGGGGACACGGGCCGCGACTACCCCATGGAGCCCACGCCGCCGCGCGGCCATCCGGCCCAGGAAAGCACCGGTGCGCTGCCCGCCCTGCCCAAGCGCGTCCCCAAGTTGGCCCAGGCCGACGGGCAGGACGGCACCGGGTCGGGCGCGGACGACAAGCCCCCGGTACCTCGGCCCGAGGAGCCGGAGATCCCGGCGGTCGAGCAGACGATGGAGCTGATGCTCCGCCGTCTGCGCGAGAGCCAAGGGGACCCCGAGGATCCCGAGGATCCCGAGGACCGCGGTGGCCGCTCGGACCGTACGGACCCCGACGGCCGAGCGGGCCGCGAAGGCCGTGAGGACCGTGAGGGCCGCGACGTATATGAGGACGCGGCGGACCGCGCGGACGCCGACGGCCGCGACGGCCACGTGGACCCCGAAGACCACGCGGACCGAGAGTGGTACATCGGCGGCCACGGCATACGCCCCGTCGGCGCGGACGCCTGGGGCCCGGCCAACGGCGGCCGGGCGCGGCCCGGCGGCCCGGCGGCGGGCGGCGGTCCGGCGTCGTACGGCGGGCCGGAAGGCAGCGTCCCGCCGTCGCCCGGCGGCAGGACGGCGGAGGGTGGTGAGCGGGCAGGCGGCGGTGAGCCGTCCGCCGATCCGTACGCCATCGGCCCCGATCAGCACGCCCGCCCGGACGACGAGGTGGCGCGCACCGACAAGGGACTTCCCAAGCGCCGACCGCGGAACGTGGCGTTCCGGGAGCCCGATCCACAGGAGCGGACCGGCTCGGTGAACGCGGAGGAACTGCGGCGCCGGCTCGGCGGCTTCCAGCGCGGTGCCCGCGAGGGACACCGCGACGCCGCCGCCGAGCTCGCCGCCCGCGGCCGGCCCGCGCGGGGGCACGGGGGACCAGCAGGGCAAACGGGGGCGCAGAACGAGGGTGGCACGGTTGAGGAGGCACGCGGGTGAATGCGCCCAGTAGTACCTACGGGTTGAGTCGCGAGGCCCGTAATCTGCACTGGTTGCTGGCGAACCTGGTCGAGGAGGTTCCGGGCGTCCGTTCGGTCGTGGTCGTCTCGACCGACGGGCTGATGCTGCTCTCCTCCGACACACGGCACCACGCCGCGGCCGCGGCGGCCGATCCGTCGGCGCAGGACGGCCCCAAGGGCTCCAGCGCGGATCTCGCGACGATCGTCTCGGGGCTCGGCAGCCTCACGCTCGGCGCGGCGAAGCTGATGGACGCCGGCGGTGTCAAGCAGACGATGGTGGCGATGGACGAGGGCAGTCTGTTCGTCATGTCGATCAGCGACGGTTCGCTGCTGGGGGTGCACGCCACCCCCGACTGCGACATGACCGTCGTCGCCTATCACATGGCGCTCTTCGTGGGCCGGGCCGGACATGTGCTCACCCCCGAGCTCCGCAATGAACTACGCAGGTCGCTGGAGCACGCACAGTGACGGCTGCCGGGTCCGGCCGACCCGCCCGTAAACCCGCTCGCGTACGTCCGTACTCACTCACCGGTGGCCGCACCCGCTCCGGCCATGTGCTGCTGGTGGAGACCTTCGTCGCGGCGCTGGAATCTCCGGACGGACGGCTCGACCCGGCCCCCAGCGGGTTGAACTCCCGGATGCTGCCGGAGATCCGGGCGATCATCGAACTGTGCGCCAGGATGCGCTCCGTCGCGGAGGTCTCCGCGATGCTCAAGATCCCACTCGGTGTGGTGCGCGTCCTGCTCAGTGACCTGGCCGACCAGGGAAAGATCCGCGTCTACGGCACCGGGCGGGGCCCCGGCCAGCCGGACCGCGCGTTGCTCGAAAGGGTGCTCAGTGGACTTCGCAGGCTCTGAGACGATCACGGCGACCCCGCCGGCGACGTCGGAGATACCCGGGGCCGGGATACCCGGGGCCGAGGAGGTGCTCCAGAGGTGGCAGACGGACCGCTCCCGCGCGCCGATCGCCACCAAGATCGTGATAGCGGGAGGCTTCGGCGTCGGCAAGACGACCTTCGTCGGCGCGGTTTCGGAGATCACCCCGCTCCAGACCGAAGCGCTGATGACGCAGGCCAGCGAGAGTGTGGACGACCTCGAGGCGACGCCCGAGAAGCTGACCACCACCGTCGCGATGGACTTCGGCCGGATCACGCTGGAGAACGATCTGGTCCTGTATCTCTTCGGCACCCCCGGCCAGCAGCGCTTCTGGTTCATGTGGGACGACCTGATGCGCGGGGCCATCGGCGCGGTGGTGATGGTCGACACCCGGCGCCTCGACGAGAGCTTCCCGGCACTGGACTACTTCGAGAGCCTCGGACTGCCGTATGTGGTGGCGGTCAACCACTTCGAGGGGACTCCGCTCTACCAGGCCGAGGACGTACGGGACGCGCTCTCCGTGGCGTCCTCCGTACCTGTGGTGATGATGGACGCACGACGCCGGATCGCGGTCGTGGACGCGTTGCTGGCGCTGGTGAGGCACGCCGTTGACGTGTCACCCGAGTGACGTAACCTCTGCTCCGCCCGTGGGATGGAACGCTCCGTTCCTCTTTTCGGCCCGAGCGTGAGGGAGAGTCGACAGCCATGCGGAAGATACTCATCGTGGGTGCCGGTCAATCCGGCCTCCAACTCGCTCTGGGCCTCCAGTCCCAGGGCTACGAGCTCACGCTGATGTCCAACCGGACGGCCGATGAGATCCGCGGCGGGCGGGTGATGTCCACCCAGTGCATGTTCCACACCGCGCTGGGGCACGAGCGCGATCTGGAGCTCAACTTCTGGGAGGAGCGGGCGCCGCGGATCGAGGGCCTCGGGGTCTCGGTCGCCGGGCCGCCGGCTCCCGGGGGCCATCCGCGGGTCATCGACTGGGTCGGCCGGCTCGACGGTTACGCCCAGTCCGTCGACCAGCGGATCAAGATGGCCGGCTGGATGGAGACGTTCGAGCAGCGCGGCGGCCAGGTGGTCATCCACGGCGCCACCGTCTCCGACCTGGACGTCCTCGTCAGGAAGTACGACCTGGTGCTGGTGGCCGCGGGCAAGGGCGAACTGGTCTCGCTCTTCGGCCGGGACGCCGCCCGCTCCCCGTACGACACCCCGCGGCGCGCCCTCGCGGTCGCCTATGTGCACGGCCTCGGCCCGCGCCCCGAGCACCCCGACGTCGACGCGGTGCGCTGCAATCTCGTCCCCGGCGTCGGCGAACTCTTCGTGATGCCCGCGCTCACCACCAGCGGCCGCGCCGACATCCTCTTCTGGGAGACGGTTCCGGGCGGTCCGGCCGACGCGTTCCAGGGCATCACCGATCCCTCGGAGCACCTGGAGCGGGTCCTGGAGCTGATGGAACACTTCACGCCCTGGGAGTACGCGCGCGCCACCAAGGTCGAGCTGACGGACGCGGGCGCCACGCTGTCCGGGCGGTACGCGCCGACCGTACGCCACCCGATCGGGCGGCTGCCGGGCGGCGGGCTGGTACTGGGCGTCGCCGATGTCGTGGTGGCCAACGACCCGATCACCGGCCAGGGCTCCAACTCCGCGGCCAAGTGCGCGGCGGCCTATCTGGAGAGCATCCTCGAGCGCGGCGACGGGCCGTTCGACGAGGAGTGGATGCGGACGACGTTCGACCGCTACTGGGAGAGCGCGCGGCACGTCACCAAGTGGACCAACGCGATGCTGGCCCCGCCGCCGGAACACATCGTGAACCTCCTCGGCGCGGGGTCCGCCTTTCCCACCGTCGCCCACCGCATCGCCAACGGCTTCGACGACCCCTCCGACTTCGAGAACTTCTTCTACGAGCCGGAGAAGACGGCCGCCTATCTGGACGAGGTCAGGGAAGCGGCCGAGGCCGCCGAGGCCGGCGATGTGGCCGCCGACGATGTGACCGGGACCGGGACCGGGACCGAGGACGAGGACGAGGTCGAGGTCGAGGTCGAGGTGGACGACCACGCCCCCGAGGCCGTCCGGTCCTTCCGCTGACACCGGCCGTCGCCGGAGCCGTCACCGCTTCTTGGCCACCGTGACCGGCCCCGGGCGCACCACGCCCTGGAGCGGATTGGATGCGAGCGGGGAGAGCTTCACCCGCTGGCCGGGGCGTGGCGCCTGGACCACCTGGCCGTTGCCCGCGTACATCGCCACATGGCTCGCCCCCTTGTAGTAAATCACCAGATCGCCGGGGCGCAGCCGGCTGAGCGGCACCCGTGGCAGCTGGCGCCACTGCTCCTGGCTGGTGCGCGGGATGGTCCGCCCGGCATACGCCCAGGCGGAGGAGGTCAGCCCCGAGCAGTCGAAGGAGTTCGGCCCCTCGGCGCCCCAGACGTACGGCTTGCCGATCTGGTTCAGGGCGTAGGCGAGCGCCCGCCGCCCGGCCTCCGCGGACGCCATCCCGGGGCGGCGGCCGGGGGACTGGTCGGGGCGGGGGCGGGGCGCGGTGACGGTGGCCACCGGGGAGGGGGTGCCCGCCGCCGGGGTGTCCTGGCGGCTTCCGGGGGCCGGGGTGGCGCCGCCCGTGCCGCCGTTCGTGGTGGCGGGCGGGCCCGCGGCGCCGTTCGAGGTGCCGTTCGCGGAGCCGAGCGCGCCGGAGGCGAGCAGTTTGCGCTGGGCCTTCGCGGTCTCCTGGCGTTCGCGCTGGGCCACCTGGGCGATCTGGCGGGTGCTGAGCGCGGCCAGCAGCTTCTCGATGGAGCGGAGCTGCTTCTTCACCTTGTCCCGCTGTTTCTTGCGCTTCGCCGCCAGGGACAGCTGTTTGTCCAGCGCGGTCCGTGCCCGGGTGGCGGTGGTGTCGGCGCGCCGCTCGCCCTTGGTCAGCCGGTGGATCAGGGCGGCCTCGCGCCCGGCCGCCCGATCCAGCTCCCGCGCCTCGTCGGCGGCGTTCTCCGGGTGCGGGGTGAGCAGGGTCAGCAGGAAACCGTAGGAGGAGAGCGCGCTGTGGCCCTGGTACTGCCGACGGGCCAGCCGTCCCGCGTCGTCGTGGCTGACGGCGAGCTCCGTACGGGCGCGGACGAGCTGGGCCGTGAGCTCCCTGGTCCTGGTGCGCTGCTTGTGCAGCTTCTCCTCGGTCGCGTTGTACGCCTCCGTCGCCTCCTCGGCCTTCCGGTACAGCGTCTTGAGCTGGGTCAGCAGCTCGGACACGGACCGGTCGGCGGGGCGGGCGGGAGCGGCCGACGCCTTGGCCGCCGGAACGGCGGGCACCAGCGCGGCGGCCGCGGTGATCGCCGCCGCGCAGACCGAGCCCACGATCCGTCCTGACACGTGATCACCTCCGGCTATGAGACGCCTCTGTTCGGCGTCCAGCTCAGCAGGGATCGTGGCATGACGTTCGTATCTTCAGGAGAATTGTGGGCGAGTCGGACGAATGCGGTCACCCGTCCGGCGGGCGATCAGCTCGGCCCGACGGTCAGTCCGGCTTGGACCACGGCCACTTCGGCCCGCCACCCGGCTTCCCCTCCGGGTCGTACTCATAGGCCCAGCCCCGGACCAGGCCCAGCCGCTTGGAGGTGGCGGCGGGAACCCTGCGGTAGACATACACCGTGGGCGGTCCGCCCGCCTCGTCCTTCACGGGCACCTCGTAGGTCTTCGGCGGCTGGCCCGTGAGGCCGACCAGCACCGGCAGCACCCGGCCGTCCAGCGGCCCGCCCACGAAGGGCGTCTCCTCGCTTCTCACGCCATGACCGTACGTCTCACGACGGCCGTTCGTCTCACCACGGCTGTACGTCCCGCCACGACCGTTCGTCTCACCACGGCTGTACGTCCCGCCACGACCGTACGTCTCACCGGCCGCGCTCGTCAGAGCAGATGCGACGCCTCGCCCAGCGAGGGCACCACGCGGCGCGCCAGCCGCCCGACCGGTCCCTCGGCGGGCTCCATCCTGACCGCGGCCCTCATCACCCGGGCCGTCTGCGGATCGGTGGCCGCGGTGGCGGTCAGCATCGCCACGAACTGGTCCACCAGCCAGTCGCGCAGCTCCGCGGGCGACGGCCGCTTCTCCTCGTCCAGCCAGATCAACGAGGCCGCCTCGACGGCCGTGATCCAGGTGCGCACCATCATCCGCAGCCGCGCACCGGGCTCCTTGACCGCCAGATGGAGCAGGATCTCCTCGGCCGCCGCCCGCCGGACCTCGTCCACGATCGCGTTCGTGCGCGAGGTCTCGGCCACGCTGCCGCTCTGCAGCAGCGCGCTGAACCCCGTGTCGTGCTCGTCCACGAAGGCCAGATAGCGGTCCAGCACCCGGCTCAGCCGGGCGCTGAGCGGGCCGCTCCTGGGCTCCTCGAAGCACCGTTCCAGCTCATCGGCGGCGCTGCGCAGCGCCGCCTCGTACAACTGCTGCTTACCGCCCGGGAAGTAGCGGTAGACCAGCGGACGGGAGGCCCCGGCGGCCGAGGCCACATCGTCCAGCGACACATCCTCGGGAGCGCGGTGGGCGAAGAGGTCGAGCGCGGCGGTGAGGAGTTCGGCGCGCCGTGCCTCGACGCTCAGCCTGCGGTAGCTGCCCCGGCGCGCGGCCGGTGGGCTCGCGGTGTCCGGTGGCCGCGCGATGGCCGATGGGCTCGCGGCGGCCGGGGGTTCCGCCGCCGGGCGCGCGGCGGCACTCGCCTCCGCCGGGGGTGTCGCCTCCGGGGGCGCCGGAGCGGTGCCGCTGCCTGTCGTCATGCCTGGCAGCGTAACCGCCCATCGTTACGAAGCGGATGCCCCCTTCGGCCCGACCCGAATGGGCCCTTGGGGCCGGCCCGAACGCGCCCTTGGGCCCGTCGGCCCAATGCCCCTTGGCCCGGCGCCCGATGCCCCGTCCCGCCACATCGATATGCTCTCCGCCGCGTGGGAAGGGACGGGGAGACGGGGAGCGGAACAGCCCGCCGCAGGCGGCCCCTAGGCCAGCAGCCCCGAGCTCTTCCACAGTCGGCGCCCAACGCCCCGCATCACCCCGACGTCATCGAGGAATTCGGTGAGCTTGCGGGCGCCGTTGCGCATCACCTCGCGCCGATGGGCGCTGGCCCGCACTTGAGCGACGGCCGCGCGCCGGTCGAGTCCCACGTCCGTGTAGACCTTGGGGTTGATGAACGCCTGCGAGAAGATCCGGGAGAACTCCCCGGAACCGATCCGGGTCAGCTCCGCCTCCCAGCGCGGCGCCCGCAGCATCTGGCGGCGCAGCTCCTCGCGCGCGTACCGCACATGGCGGGCCTCCTCGACCACATGGATCCGGGTGACCCCGCGAATCAGCGGCTGAACGCGCTCGTCGGGGAAGGTCAGCCGCTGCATCCAGTCCAGGATCTCCTCGCCGAGGAGGGTCGCCGTGAACGAACCGGGCGTGGTGGAGAACGTCTTGAAGAACCGGCCCAGGTTGTGGTGGAGCGGGGCGACCGGATACGCCGGGGTGCCGCCCTTGGTGATCAGCCGCGCGAACATCTTGGAGTGACGGCACTCGTCGGCGATCTCGGTGAGCGCGTACCGCACATGGGCGCTGGTCGCGGGCTTGTCGTAGATGTGCCGGGTGAGCAGCTGGATCAGGATGATCTCGAACCATATGCCCAGGGAGGCGAGGGCCGCCGCCTCGTGCTGGGACAGCAGCAGCCGCTGCTCCTCCGACATCCGGCGCCACATGGGGGTGTCGTAGAGCGACACCAGCTCCGGTGGCCAGAACCACTTGCCGGGCTCGAACGGCGCGTCCCAGTCCAGTTCGATGTCGGGGTCGAAGGAGTGCTTGGCGGAGGACTGGAGCAGCCGCTCCGCGACCCGTTCGCGGTCCTTGATCAGGCCGAGCGCGTCCCTGAGCGCGGGTGGTTCGGTCATGGTGGACATCGTCGAGGGCACCTCACTGATGGCTCGGTCAGACGCCGGTGGGCACGGTTGCCGGCGGATACCTCTTATGAGACTCCGCGTCAGCAAGCCCGTCAATCCCTTGAGGAGGTCTTATTGACCGCTGAGTAACGGACGTGTGAGCCTGCCGAGTACGCATCCGTTCACGGGGGAGCGAGGCGAAGGAGGCGTCGGTGGCGACGCAAGAGCTCTACGCGATGGATCCCGGAGACCCCCTCTGGCAGGTGCCCGCCGGCGGCGCCGCCCGATTCAGCTGGGAGTACGACGACCACCGGGCCCGGCTGCTCGCCCTCTACCAGAAGGGCAAGGACAAGCAGTGGGACGCGGTCAAACGGATCGACTGGGACCTGGACGTGGACCCGCACGATCCGCTGGGCACCCCCGATGAGTCGCTCGCCCTCTACGGCACCCGCCACTGGGACCGGATGACCGACCGGGACAAGGGCGAGCTGCGCCATCACGTCGCCGCCTGGCAGTTCAGTCAGTTCCTCCACGGCGAACAGGGCGCGATGGTGTGCGCGGCCCGGATCGTGGAGGCCGCGCCCGACCTCGACGCCAAGTTCTACTCCGCGACCCAGACCATGGACGAGGCCCGCCACGCCGAGCTCTACGGCCGCTTCCTGCACGACAAGCTCGGCACGGTCTACCCCATCAACACCGATCTGCGGACCCTCCTCGGCGACACCCTCCGCGACTCCCGCTGGGACATGGCCTACCTGGGCATGCAGGTGCTCATCGAGGGCCTGGCGCTCGCCGCGTTCGGCCTCATCCGCGACACCACCGACAAGCCCCTGCCCCAGCAGATCCTCGCCTATGTGATGCAGGACGAGGCCCGCCATGTGGCCTTCGGCCGGATGGCGCTGCGCGACTACTACCGGCAGCTGAGCGACGCGGAGCTGCGCGAGCGCGAGGAATTCGTCATCGAGGGCTGCTACTTGATGCGCGACCGGCTGCGCGGCGTGGAGGTCCTGGAGAACTTCGGCATCCCGAAGGCCGAGGCCGAGGAGTACTGCGAGCAGTCGCAGTTCCTGCACATGTTCCGCAAGCTGCTCTTCAGCCGGATCGTGCCGTGTGTGAAGGACATCGGGCTGTGGGGCGAGCGGCTCCAGCGGGCGTATGTCGACATGGGCGTGCTGGAGCTGGGCGACAGCAATCTCGACCTGCTGATGAACCAGGACGAGGAGCTGGCCGAGCGGCTGGACCAGCAGCGCTTCGCGGCGGAGGAGGCGGCGCGCACGGGCGAGGTCGACGAGGCGATCGCGGAGGGGGCGACGGCCGAGGCGCAGGCGTGAGTACGTACATGACGCCCCTCAACCTCTCCTCCAGACATGACGTCCCCCTCAACCTCGCCTCCACGCACCGACCTTGGTAGATTCATGATCACCGCCAGCGGATGAGGCCGAGGTCATTGGGGTGCCCTCGGTCCGGTGGCGTTCATATGCGTCCATATGCGTTCATATGAAGGAACGGCCGAAGGGTGCTCTCCACGGCGGTGGGGGGCACGCCTTTGTCCCGGCGTTCCGGAGGATGATGGTGCGGTGCGGATTCGAACGAGCACCAGTGAAGAACTCCCCGTCCTCCAGGACATAGAGCGTGCCGCCGGACTCTGCTTCCGGGACATCGGAATGGACGAAGTCGCCGATGACGAGCCCCTGAGCCTGGAAGAGCTGAGCCGCTACCAGCGGACCGGACGGGCCTGGGTCGCGGTGGACGACGCCGACCGGGCGATGGCGTACTTGATCACCGACCCCGTCGACGGAAACATCCATATCGAGCAGGTCTCGGTCCACCCCGACAGCGCCCGCCGTGGCGTGGGACGGGCCCTGATCGACCACATCGCCGAGCGCGCCGCGGGCGAGGGTGTCCCCGCGCTCACCCTGACCACCTTCGTCGACGTGGCGTGGAACGCCCCGTACTACGCCGCGCGATGCGGCTTCCGGGCCCTGACCGAGGCCGAGCTGACCCCCGGGCTCCGTGAGATCCGGCTCAGCGAGGCCGGCCATGGGCTGGACCGCTGGCCACGGGTGTGCATGCGCAGGGACGTGGGCTAGCCGATACGTGGGCTGGCCGAAGCGTGGGCTGGCCGAAGCGTGGGCTGGCCGAAGCGTGGGCTGGCCGATACGTGGGCTGGCCGATACGTGGGCAGGCTAAGGGCGTTGGCCCAGGCCGCCGCGCCGCCTACGTGCACAGCTCCTCCACCGCCTGCCCGAACGCCCGTAACCGCGCGGTCTCGTCCGCCCGGCGCCACACCAGCCCGAGCATCGAGTCCGGCACCCCCTGGACCGGTACGAAGGTGATGTCCCGGCGGCGGTGGTACTCCGCCGTCGGGGCGCACAGCAGCATCCCGCCCCGGCCCGCCGCGACCGCCGCCAGCCCCTCCTGGAGCGTGTGCACCAGCGGCCCGCGCGGGATGGGCCGCCCGCCGGGGGTGGCGGCGGGCGCCATCGCGTCGTGCCAGTAGCGCGGCGCGGGGGCGGACGGGCCGATGAGCGGGCAGTCGGCCAGCGACTCGGCGTCCACCCGGCCGCGGTCCCCGAACGGATGGCGGGCCGGGACCACCACGGTCTGCGGCTGCTTGGAGAAGACCGGGCCGAGGACCAGATCGGGCTCGGCCACCGGCAGACAGACGATCGCGGCGTCCACCTCGCCGGCCCGCACCGCCCCGAACGGATCGGCCAGCGGAATCTCCACGGTCGTCGGTTCACAGCCGGGGTGGCGCTCCCGGAAGGCCGCGATGGCCGCGGTCACTCGTTCGTCGGCGGCTCCCTGGAACCCGATCCGGAGCACGCCGTCCACCCCGCGCGCGGCTCCGCGGGCGCTCTCGAAGGCCCCGTACAGCGCCTCGTAGGCGGGCCGGAGCTCGGCCAGGAACCGCTCGCCGAGCGGGGTCAGCCGCGCCCGGCGGCTGGTGCGCTCCAGCAGCCGGGCGCCGATCCGGCGCTCGAGGTTCCGCAGCAGTTGGCTCACCCGGCTCTGCGAGACGTACAGCCGCTCCGCCGCGCGGCCGAAGTGGAGCTCCTCGCTCAGCACGAGGAAGCACTCCAGCTCGCGGATCTCCAACTCGGCCATGGCCTCCCACCGACACTGATATCGATCACCGATTGATGAGGCTCCACCGATTGATGAGCCTCGCTCATGGAAGGCTGAAAACTTCGGCGTTGTTCCGGCAGGGGCACAGCTGTTCGCTAAAGACATGTCCAGTAGCACGGAACTCAGCGCTCCGGCAGGCACATCCGGGTCACCTCCGGTGGTGCGCTCGCCGTTCAGAGCCCGGCTCGAAGCCCGGCTCGGGGCCCGGCTCGAAGCCCGGCTCGGGGCCCGGCTCGAAGCCTGGCTCGCCGTCGTCGCCGTCGCGGTCGGCACCTTCGCGGTGGTCACCACCGAGATGCTGCCGGTCGGCCTGCTCACCTCGATCGGCTCCGCGCTCCGGGTCTCGGACGGTACGGCGGGGCTGGCCATGACCGTGCCCGGTCTGGTCGCCGCGCTCGCCGCCCCGCTGCTCACCGTCACCGTCGGCCGCTACGACCGGCGGCTGGTGCTGTGCGGTCTGATGGGGCTGCTGGCCGTCGCCAATCTGCTCTCCGCGCTCGCGCCCGGCTTCGCCGTCCTGCTGATCGCCCGGGTGCTGGTCGGGGTGAGCATCGGCGGGGTGTGGTCCATCGCGGGCGGGCTCGCGGTGCGGCTGGTGCCCGAGCGCTCCGCGGGCCACGCCACCACGCTGATCTTCAGCGGTATCGCGGTGGCCTCGGTGCTCGGGGTGCCGATCGGGACACTCATCGGCGATCTGGTCCACTGGCGGGTCGCGTTCGCCGCCTTCGCCGCCCTGTCGCTGGCCGTGGCCGCCGCCATGGCCGTCACCCTGCCGCCGCTGCCCGCCACCGGCGCCATCCGGCTGCGCGAGGTGCCGGGCCTGTTCCGCAACGCCCGGCTGCGGACCGGCCTCATCACCACCCTGCTGCTGGTCACCGGCCACTTCGGCGCGTATACGTATGTCCGCCCGGTGCTCGAGGACGTCGCCGGGGCCGGGGCGGGCCCGATCAGCACCCTGCTGCTGGTGTACGGCGTGGCGGGCATCGCCGGGAACTTCCTGGCCGGCGCCACCGCCCACCGCGATCCGCGCCGCACCCTCGTGGTCATCTTCACCCTGCTGGCGGCGGCCGAGCTGCTGGTCCCGGTGGCCGGGGCCACGGCGGCGGGGGCGGCCGTACTGCTGCTGGCGTGGGGCCTGGCGTACGGCGGGGTGTCGGTGACCTGCCAGACCTGGGTGCTGCACGCGGCGCCGGACGCGCGGGAGGCGGCGTCGGCCCTGTACGTCGGGGTCTTCAACGTGGCGATATCGCTGGGCGCGCTGCTGGGCGGCCGGGCGGCGGACGGGATCGCGGTCCCCAGTGTGATGTGGTTCGGGGGCGCGCTGGTGGTCCTCGCCTTGGCGAACGTGGTGCTGTTCGGGAGACGGCGGTGAGGGGCCGCGGGGAGTGGGGAGGCCATGAGGGGCACGTAGGGCTGAGGGCCACGTAAGGCTATGAGAGCCATGTCGGGCCGTGAGGGCCACGTCGGGCCGTGAGGGGCACGTCGGGCCGTGAGGGGCACATAAGGCCTGACGGCCATGTCAGGCCATGTGTACGCGGCGATCAGGTGAGACCCTGAAACCAGGGGACTCGTCTGCGGGAGTGGGTCCGATGGCAGTGAGCATGCACGTGGTCTGGAGCAAGTGCGAGCCGGGACGCGTGATCTACGAGACGCATTCGATCGAGACCGTCACCGACGGCTCGGGCGTCCACGCGACCGTCGACAGCCATACGTACGAGATCTCCCTCCGCAGCCGGGCCCAGGCGGAGTCCATCGCGGACGAGGAGGGCTTCGAGCTGTACCGGAAGGGCGAGGCGTGGGAGAGCCTCCCCGAGGAGGAGGGGGTCTCCGAGGAGGAGGGGCTTGGCGAGGAGGGGCTTGCCGAGGAGGGCCTCGCCGAGGAGGGCCTCGCCGAGGAGGACGAATGAGTAAGGAGCAGCGCCCAGGGCGCCGCTCCTTACATGCTCCTCATTACGTCATGCTCCGTCCGGGCCCTGCCGCTGAGGGCCCGGACGCCCGGCCTCACTCCTCGCCGTCGTCGCCGTGCCCCAGCAGGAAGTCCACATCCCGCCGCTCGGTGCCCGCCGCGCCGCCGACCGTGATCTGGCGGGTCGCCGGGGCGTAGCCGCTGGCCACCACCGTGTAGTGGTCGCCGGTGAGCGCCTCGAAGCCGAAGGACCCGTCCGCACCGGTGATGACCTGGCCGACCACGTCCCCGGAGGCGTCCAGCAGCGAGACCCGCGCGTCCCCGAGCGGCAGGCCGCCCCGGTCCCGCACGGTGCCCCGGACGCGGGCCGCGGGCGGCAACTCGGCGTCCACGCGCAGCGGCTCACCGGCGGTGAGCTCCACCTGGGCGGCGTAGGGCCGGTGCCCGGCGGCGGCCACGGTCAGCGTGTACGTCCCCGGGGCCAGCTCCGGCAGCGCGAACTCGCCCTTCTCGTCGGCGGTCACCGACCCCGCGACCTCGCCCTCGGGCCCGGTGGCGGTGGCGGTCGCACCGGCCAGCGGCTCCCCGCCGACGGCCCGTACGGACCCGGTCAGCCCGCCCCCGCCGGACAGCCGCAGATCGCAGACGACCGGCAGATCCGAGACAAGCAGCGTGGCGGCCTGCGGCTGATGTCCGGCGGCCGAGCCGATGAGGACGACGCTCGCGGCGTCGGGGGCGGGCAGCCGGTACCGGCCGTCGCGGCCGGTGACCGCACGGCCGAGCTGGCGGCCGCCCGTGTCGATGAGGGTGATGGCGGCGTCGGCCAGCGGGGTGTCGCCGGGGCCGAGGACACGGCCGTGGATGACGCTGCCGGTGAGGACGGGGAGGTCGTCGACGACCTCGGCGTCCTTGTCGAGCGGCTCCGCGGCAGCGACGGCAACCGGAGCACCAGCCGAAGCGCCAACCGGAACGGAATCAACCACAGGGGCGGAATCAGCAACAGGGGCGGAATCAACCACCGGAGCCGAAGTGGCAGCGGGACCCGAGCCCGCCACCCGCCCCGCGCGCCGCCGCCCCGGCAGGCAGAGGGCGATCAGCAGACCGCCGACCGAGGCGGCGCACGCCACCAGGAACGAGATCTTGAACCCGTCCTTGCTCGGCAGCGCCACCCCACCGAAGTCGATGGTCTGGTGCGCCAGGATCACGCCCACCACCGCGCTGGAGGTGGACATGCCGATCGACCGCATGAGGGTGTTGAGCCCGTTCGCCGCACCCGTCTCAGCGGCGGGGACGGCGCTGACGATCAGGGTCGGCATCGCCGAGTACGCGATGCCGATACCGACGCCGAGCGCGGTGGAGAGCACCACGATCTGCCAGATGTGGTCGATCATGACGAGCCCCGCACCGTACGTCGCGCCGATGACGATCAGCCCGAGGACCAGCGAGACCTTCGGCCCGCTCGAGGCGTTGATCCGCGCGGACAGCGGGGAGACCAGCATCATCGCGACGCCCATGGGGGCGAAGTAGAGCCCGGCCATGACCATGGACTGGCCCAGGCCGTACCCGGTGGCCTCCGGCAGCTGCAGCAGCTGCGGAAGGATCAGCGACATCGCGTAGAACGAGAAGCCGACCATGATCGAGGTGAGGTTGGTCAGCAGCACCTGGCGCCGCGCCGTGGTCCGCAGATCGACCAGCGGCTCGGCGGTACGCAGCTCGAAGACGCCCCAGAGCAGCAGGATCACGACGGACGCGCCGAACAGCCCGAGCGTGGTGCCGCTCGTCCACCCCCAGTCACCGCCCTTGGTGATCGGCAGCAGCAGACAGACGAGACCGACCGTCAGCCCGAGCGCGCCGATGGCGTCGAAGCGGCTGGGGGTACGGACGGAGGACTCCGGGACGACGGCGAGCACGAGGGCGATGGATATCACGCCGAGCCCCGCGGCCCCGTAGAAGAGCACATGCCAGTTGGTGTGCTGCGCCACGAACGCGGCGGCGGGCAGCCCCAGCGCGCCGCCGATGCCGAGCGACGAGCTCATCAGGGCCATCGCCGAGCCGAGCTTGTGCGGCGGAAGCTCGTCCCGCATGACGCTGATGCCGAGCGGAACGGCCCCCATGGCCCCGCCCTGGATGGCCCGGCCGATCACCATCACCACCAGGTCGGAGGTGACGGCGCAGGTCAGCGAGCCGATGACCATCAGCGCCAGCGCGACCATCAGCATCCGGCGCTTGCCGAACATGTCCCCGAGCCGCCCCATGACGGGCGTGGAGACGGCACCGGCGAGCAGGGTGGCGGTGACCACCCAGGACGCGTTGGAGCTGGTGGTGTGCAGCAGCTGGGGCAACTCGGTGACCAGCGGAACGACCAGTGTCTGCATCACGGACACGGCGATGCCGCAGAACGCGAGCACCGCCACGAAGCCGCCGCCGACCTCCCGCGGGAGCGGCGTGCCGGACGGCGCGGCGCTCAGATGTTCCGCGACGCGAGGTGGGGCTGACTGGGGCATGCGAATGCCGCCTCCAAAGAAAGTTCAGGAGTATTGATGGAAGCATGAGAGATGTGCATCCTACACAGGGTGTGTATCGTGCACACTTCCATTGAGGGGCGCGGGGGAGGCGAGGAGGAATCGTGCTGGATCGTCGGCTGGAGCGACTGGAACGCGAGCTGATGCTGGTGGCCAGGTGCTCGGTCCTGACCCCCCGCGAACGAAAGGGCCAGGCGGCGGACGCCCAGGACCCCACGGCGCAGCCGAACACCGGCACAGCTCCCCCCGCCGAACCGTGCGCTCCCATCCGCCTGGACCGCTCCGGCTATCTGCTCCTCTCCCGCCTGGACGCCGAGGGTGCGATGACCATCGGCCAGCTGGCCGACGCGTTCCAGCTGGACGTCTCGACCGTCAACCGCCAGACCGGCGCCCTGCTCCGGGCCGGCCTCGTCGAACGCATCCCGGACCCGGAGGGCGGCCTGGCCCGCAAGCTCCGCGTCACCCCGCAGGGAGCCGACCGCATGACGGCGGAACGGACGTGCAGACGGAAGGACCTGTCCCGGCTACTGGAGTCGTGGCCTCCCGAGGAGGTGGCCCGCTTCGAGGACGTCCTGACCCGCTTCAACCGCGAGGTGGAACGCCAGGACGGCCGCGCCTGGCCACGGGAGACGGACGAGGCGGCCCGCACCGCGGAATGAGGGCGCCGCGAAGAGTGTTGTGAGGGGCAAAGGCATGACGCCCGTCACACCCACCGAGGAGGCCAGGAAGACATGTCCACCCCCGCTTCCCACCCCAAGACCACCGGCACCAGCGGCGGACACCGCGTGGACGTGGAGCGCGGCGCGCAGCACGTCACGGTCACGATCGACGGCCGCGTAGTCGCCGAGTCGACCCGCCCCCTGCTGGTCCACGAGACCGGTCTCCCGGTCCGCTACTACCTCCCCCCGGAGGACGTGGACCTGACCCTCTTCGAGCCGACCGACACCCACACCGTCTGCCCCTTCAAGGGCGAGGCCGCGTACTGGACCTACCGCGGCGCGGCAGGCGAGGGCGCGGAGCCGCGGCCGGACGTGGTGTGGGCGTACCCGCAGCCGATCGAGAAGGTGTCGGAGATCAAGGACCATCTGTCGTTCTACGACGAGGTGGCAAAGATCGACGTCACAAACTAAGAGAACGAACACCAACAGACCGGCAGGGTGCCCCACCCTGACATCACCCAGTCAGGGGCCTTCCGAAAGACCCCCAGGGGGAACTCCTGACGCGTGCACATCCACGCGTACTCGTGGCTGGGCGAGAAGGAGCTGTTCGACCGGGAGGCCCTCCGCCGCCCGCCCGACCGCCCCCACCCGCCCGTCACGACGGAGGACGAGGAGCACTACCGCACGCTCCTGGAAACGTTCCGCCACTCGGAGCTCCCCCCACTGGAGACATCCCTCTGGCTCCTGAAATCCCCCACCCTCATCCGCGCCACCTTCGAAGAACCGAAGGACGCGGCAGCCTGGCTGGGCCGCGAACTGACCGAACACGCCCCCGGCTTCCTCTCCCACCAGGAAGCCGACACCGCCCGCCTGTCCCGCCTGGTCACCACGGCCACCGACCGCCTCACCCACGGCACGGACGTCTCCTTCGGCTTCTACCTGGGCCGCACGTCGTTCCTCTCCCTGGCCCTGGTGACGTGCACCCCCAACCACTGGACCCGGGACCTCCGGTGCCCCCTCATCTGACCGGCATGGCTTTTACCCGCCGCCGTTTAACGGCGTTGCCGATGACCGCCGCGTCACCTGTGCGGCAACAAGAGCCCGTGTCCCCGACGTTCCGTGGCTGGGCCGCTCACCTCCGCTACCTATCTCGTGACGTGACATCAGGGATGCTACGGAAGGGCGAAGATGTGAAAATCTGATCAATATGAGGAGTGATGAACGGGGTCGCCCGGCGCCCGGCTCGGCGCGATCAGACAACGCGGAGAGCGGCAGGCAAGGCGAGGCAGCGGAAGGCCGTCCGATCCAGTGGGTGCTGCAGCCTCGCGGTGGCGCCAGGCAGCACGGGGCGCAGCACTTTCAGCGCTCGGTGCGGGAGGGTATCCGGCTCTCTGACCACGCAAAGCACCTGGGATGGACGGCGACGAGCTGTGAGTCAGGGCAGGGCAGACGCTGACTCAGCCCCTACTCGGCGTCGTGAACCTGACCGGTTCGCGGAGCGCCGCGGACGCTCCGTCGAGATCGGCCAGGCGGGCGGCCAGCGTCGCCTCGGCGAGGCGCGGTGGAAGTGCCGCGCTGAACTTCAAGCCGATCAGGGCACGCGGATCCACTGCGGGTAGGCACAGGTGCTCGGCGCCCTCCGCAGCGGCTTCCTTCCATTCCTGTGGGGTGATGTCCTCGCGCAGCCGGACATACGCGTCCGTGGGTCGCTGGAGGGGGTCGGCGACAGAGGTGAGCGTGGCGGCGAGGGTGGCATTGGCGCGGTATCCCGCCCATGTCCACCAGCGGACGTTCGTGTCCCGTCCGCTCCGCATGATCACTGTGCCACCGGGATGCACCAGGTCGGTGCTCGCTTCGCGAGCCTGGGCGAGTGCCCCCTCGGCGCGCCGGGTGAGTCTGACCGGAGGCGTCGTACCGAGCAGCACTTCCCGCGCCGCCCGCATCAGCTCGTACGAGGCGGCGCGGGCAAATCCGACGCCGCCCCAGCGAGCCCTTCCGCCCCCGTCCACCGGCTCGACGAAACAGCGCCGCCGCGACCAGTCGATATAGGTAACCTGCCAACTGCGCCCGGCGAGCAGCAGTCGCCGCGGCCCCACGATCTCGTCGGTGAGCAGCGCGGGGTCAGTCGTACCGATCACGGTACGGCCGGACAGCACGGTGAACTCAGGTGCGGCGGTGAACACCGCCGTGAGGTCCATGAAGTGCCGGAAGCCGAAGCGCTGTTCCGCCTCGGGACCGATGAACATCAGCCCGCCGTCCAGATTCAGATAGCCCTCGTTGAGCAGATGACGCACGATGGGCTCCGCCGACGCCCCGAACGGGCTGAGCCCGCCCCACCAGTCCCGCCACAACCGGTCGCCGACACGGTGTTCCTGAAGGCACAGGGCGAGGATCTGCTGGGCGGTGAGATGCCGGGGTTCCGGCGGAGCGACGACCGGTTCCACCCAGCCGCGGGACCAGAGCAGGAGAAGGGCGGCCGCTGACAGCAGCCCGGATTCGTCCACCGCCAGGAAGAGGCAGTTGCGCTTCGACCCGGGCCGGCGGCCGGTGCGGCCGAGCCGCTGAAGAAAGGAGGCAACCGTTGCTGGCGAGTCGATCTGGATGACCCGGTCCAGGTCACCGACATCGATACCGAGTTCCAGTGTGCTTGTGGAGACGATCACACAGTCACGGGCTTCGGCGAAGGCTTCCTCCGCCCGGCGCCGCTCGTCCGCGGACAGTGAGGCGTGGGAGAGGAAGGTGGTCACTCCTTTCGCCCGCAGTGCTTCGCCGAGCTTCTCCACGTCCCGGCGCGCCTCGCAGAACACCAGACGCTTCTCACCCCGGTGCAGTGCCGCGATCACCGTCGCGGCGTTGGCCAGCGAACCCACATAGTCGAGTTCGACGTCTCCGGGCGGGGGGAGCGCCGGAGCTTTCTCCCGCAGGTGAGGAGCGACGACCCGCGCCGTGCGCTTCCCGGCTCCGGACCCCTGTAGCCAGGTCAGCAGCTCCTCGGGGTTGCCCACCGTCGCGGAGAGCCCGACACGCTGGACCGGCCGGCCGGCCACCCGCTCCAGCCGTTCCAGTACGGCCAGCAGATGCCAGCCGCGGTCGTCCCCCGCGAAGGCGTGCACCTCGTCGACGACGATCGTGCGCAGCCCCGAGAAGAAGGCTCGGTGGTCGACGTTCGCGCTGACCAGCATCGCCTCCAATGACTCCGGCGTGGTCAGCAGCACATCCGGCCGGTCGCGCAAGATGCGCTTGCGACGGGTCTGGGGAACGTCACCGTGCCAGAGGGCGGCGGTGCGGCCCAGCCAGGAGGCGTACGTCTCCAGCCGGGGCAGCAAGTTGTTCAGCAGCGCCTTGAGAGGACAGACGTAGAGCACCGAGGTGCCGGTCCAACCTTCCTCCGCCATCCGCGACAGCACGGGGAAGCATGCCGCCTCGGTTTTCCCTCCGGCGGTGGGCGCCAGCAGCACCGCGTCCGCCCCGGCCATCAGCGGCGCGATCGCCTCCTCCTGGAGCGGTCGCAGGCCCAGCCAGCCCAGGGTATTCACGATGTGGTGGACCAGACCTCGGTGCAGTCGGTCCAGTGGGTCGGGGCCAGCGGGAACTTCCGTCACGGAAGGTCCAGCGCGATGTCACCGGCGCTCGTGGCGGCCGCGGCGTTGGCCTCGATCTCGCTCAGCTCCGACGTATTCACGGTGAGGGCGTAATGCTCGCGTGGGTCGAACTCCTCGAACTGGTCTATACGGTCGAGGACATCGCCCACGAGCTTCTTCAGGAACAGCCGGGGCGCCACACCCACCTTGCCGCCCAGCGCTCCGCCCACGGCCTTGGCGAGATCGGCGATGTAGGTCTCGTCCGCGAGGGCCTTGATGCGGTCAGGGTTCGATGAACCATTCGCGTACAGGTCGCGGATCGTCAGTCCCAGACCGATGAGCGATTCGAGTGTGAAACCGGACAGCCGGAGCTGCACTGCTCGGGGGTTGTCGAAGCGGGCATCGGTGCTGAAGTCGGTGGCCAGCCGCTGGGCCAGGGGGGCCAGCCGCTGGACACCCTGCTGCCCGTCGTAGAAGGCCGGTGTTCCGGTGATCATCAGATACAGCCCCGGGAAGCGCCCGGAGTGCACCTCGTCGATGAGCTGGCGCAGTGCGTTCAACGCCTTGTCGCGCGCGTCGGAGCGGACCCGCTGGAGCGTTTCCACCTCGTCCAGGACGACGAAGAGCCCTGCATGTCCGGAGTCGCGCAGCACGGTCAACAGCCCCTGCAGGAAGCCGAGGGCGCCGAAGTGGTCCAGATCGCCGCGCACACCGGCCGCCTTGCGGGCCGCGGCGGCCACATGAGGCTGACCGCCCAGCCAGGCCATGACCGCTGACGCGGTGGCCTCGTCGCCGACCGCGAGCGCGTTCCGGTATCCGCGAAGCGCGATGGCGAACGACGGAGCGTGCCGGGAGACCTCGACGAGCCGGGCCGTCATCAGCCGTTCGACCTCGTCGGGCAGCTCCTCCTCCGAGGCTCCGTCGGCGAGAGCGTCTTCTTCCAGGGCGTAGGACCACGCGTCCACCACGGGCCGCAGGGCGCTCGGGGGAAATCCGGGTGTGGTCAGCCGCTCGGTGAGGCGGCGGTAGACGGTCTCCAGCTTGTGCAGCGGTGTTTCGTTCTCGGAGACTTGAATCTCGGCGACGGCGAACTTACGGCGCTTGGCACGCTCGCCGAGCCACCGCGTGAAGAACGTCTTGCCGGATCCGTACTCGCCTCGGACGGCCTTGAAGACGGAAGCGCCCGACGCGGCAGCGTCGAGTTCCGAGTCGAGCGCGCTCTCGAACCGTTCCAGACCTGTCGCGAGGAGATCGAGCCCGCTTTCGGGAACGGCACCACGCCGAAGCGCGTCGATGACGTCACGGCGCCGGGCCGCGCTGACGGGTCCGGATCGGCCGAGGCTGTCGGTACTCACCCCATCAGTCTCGCACTGCGAGAGGCGAACCTGAGGGGTCAACCATTGCACTTGACGCACGGTTGGTCACTTGGTGCAATCGTACGTTCACCGTTCAGCTTCAATCGGGGAGACGACCCAGCGTGGCGCTCGACGGCCTCAATCTCGGCAACGTTCTCAAGGACGTCGCATGCGGAGCCCTTCAGCTTCCTGATTTCCAACGCGAGTGGAAATGGGATGACGAACGCATCAGGGCCCTTATCGCGACCGTGACGCTCGAATATCCGCTCGGCGTCGTGATGGCGTTGCAGACTGGTGGAACGGCCCAGTTCAAGCCCCGCACGCTGAGCGGTGCGGAGAGCGCCGAGGGAACGACGCCGGACTTACTGCTCCTGGATGGGCAGCAGCGCATGACCTCCTTGTACCAGTCCCTGTACCGGGATCAACCGGTTGAGACGGTCGACACGCGGGGGAAGGACCTCAAGCGCTGGTACTACATCGACATCGCCAAGGCCATCGGAGCACCGGCGGACCGTGACGACGCGGTCGTCTCCGTGCCCGAGGACCGGATCCTCCGGAGTGACTTCGCCCGTAAGGTCGTCCTCGATCTGAGCACGGTCGAGAAGGAGTGCGCGGCCGGCTTCTTTCCGCTCCACATCGTGTTCGACATGCAGCGCGTGACCCAGTGGCTGCAAGAGTTCGTGAAGGCCGACGCTGCGAATTGGGAGACCTGGAGCACATTCCAGGAGCAGGTCCTCAACCATGTGACGCAGTTCCAGGTACCGATGATCAAGCTCCCGGCCTCCACCACGATGGACGCAGTGTGTGCCGTCTTCGAACGGGTCAACACCGGTGGTGTGTCGCTCAACGTCTTCGAGCTGCTGACCGCCACCTACGCGGGCAACCAGGAGCATGTCGCGGAGCGCGGCGACTACTACCGGCTCCCGGTCGAGTGGGAGCAGATCAAGAAGGACCTGACCTCGTCGTATCCGGTGTTCGGCCGCATGGAGGCCGGTGTCGAGGACGGTCTGAGCAGCAGTGACTTCCTCCAGGCCGTCGCGCTCGTCCGCACCTGGGAGGAGAAGCAGGCGGGCCAGCGCAGCTCGGTCTCCTGCAAGCGCCGCGACCTGCTGCGGCTGCCGCTTACGGACTTCCGGCGCCTGGCGCCACGGGTGGCGGAGGCGTTCAAGTGGGTGGGGGCGTTTCTGGAGCAGCAGTGCATCGTCCGCACCGGCGACCTTCCGTACCGCACCCAGCTCGTGCCCTTGGCCGCCGTCCGCGCCGTCCTCGGCGAGGAGCTGGACACGCCGGGCTCGGACGAGCGGATCGCCCAGTGGTACTGGTGCGGGGTGCTCGGCGAGATGTACGGCGGGTCGACCGAGAGCCGTTTCACGCGCGACGTGGAGCAGCTCATCGGCTGGATCCGCGGTGAGGAAGGGACCCTCCCCGACACGATCGCGGAAGCCGCCTTCCTGGACGACCGGCTGGACAGCCTCACCACGCGCAACAGCGCCGCCTACAAGGGCATCTACGCCCTGCTGGTCAAGCAGGGTGCGGTGGACTGGTACTTCACCGAGGCGCCTCTCACGGCGGGTCGGCTGATCGAGTACAACGTGGAGGTGCGACAGATCTTCCCCAAGGGGTGGATCGCCAAGAACGTCTCGGCGCAATCGGCCAAGGCGAATTCCATCGTCAACAAGACGCCGTTGTCCGCCCGGGCGAGCCGCAGCCTCGTGGGATCTCCCGCCGTGTACCTCAAGTCGCTCACGCTGGAGTCCGGGATGCGCCCGGAGTGGTTCGACGACGTTCTCGCCACTCATCTCATCGATCCGGCCGCCCTGCACGAAGCGGACTTCGAGCGCTTCTACGAGAACCGTGCCCTGCAGCTGCTCGACCTGGTGAGGTCCGCCATGGGTAAGCGCACCGTCTTCCGTGACACGGCGAGCTGGTGAGCGCGGGAATGTCGCATGCACCGTCCGAGGAGCAGCTCCGCGAACTCCGGGGGAAGCTGATCCCGGTCTCCGAGCTTCTCGCGCTCTTCGGCACGCGGGTGAGGAACGAACAGTCCGTCCTGTTCATCACGCAGACGCTGAAAGATGCCGGACTCTCGACCATCCCCTATTTCGCCCACTGTAGCCTCAGGGGCGAGGTGCAGGTCGTCCCCGAGGAGTCGGTCGCGCCCCCGGAGCCCGACGGCGGGGAGGACGAGGAGGCGGAGCAGGACGCACTGTCACGAGGGACGCTGCCGCAGCATTCCTTCAGAATCGGTGACCTTCCGGCTGCCCGTAATGGGGTCGACTCCGTTCCGTCCACCGCGCAGGTCAAGACGGCCACCCATCTCATGCTCGTCAAGAACTACTCTCAGGTTCCGGTCATCGACGGCATATCGACGTTGCGCGGTGTGGTCACCTGGAGTTCGGTGGCCAGGATGTACGAGAAGAACGAGGACGCCGCCCTCGCGAACGCAATGGTGGAAGATCCACCGACGGCCGATGTCCACGGAGATTTCTTCTCCTTGTTGCCGATGATCAGTGAGTACGGCTACCTGCTCGTCCGGGACATGAGCGGCCGTATCACCGGAATCGTGACGGCTGCTGACGTCACCGAGCGTTTCGAGGCGACGGCATGGCCCTTCTTCGTCATCGGTGAGATTGAGTTCCGGCTCCGCAAGTGCCTGGGCGCGGCGCTCGAACCGGACGCCATCCGCGCGGTCCAGCGGAAGAACAAGCAGACGGGTCAGATCACGGACCTGATGTTCAACGGCTACGTGAAACTTCTCGACGGCCACCAGGAGAACCCGGCGCTCCGCCAGAAGGCGGACCAGAACTGGCAAGCTCTCGGCTGGTCGCTCGCGGACCGTGTCCAGTTCGTACGGCAGCTCGACCGGGTGCGGGAGATCCGCAACATGATCGCGCACTTCGACCCCGAGCCGCTGTCGCAGAAGCTCTGCCAGGAACTACGCCAGTTCCTCGGGCTGCTCCGCCTGTACACCTGACGGCCGCCGGGTGCCGGACCGGCTGTCCGGCCCGGCACTCAGCGGCATGCCTCGTCCCGTCACCGCAGCTCGAATTGGTCCCGCAGCAGACCCGTGTGCAGCCGAACCGTCCTGCCGTCCGGCAGCGTCTCCAGGACCTGCACCCCGTCGTGGTTCAGCAGCTGCCGCAGCACGGCGGCGAAGCCGTCGGCCGCCCTGGAGGCGGGCAGGCCGACGCGCTGCGCCAGCGCCGTCACCGGCAGCGTGCCACCGGCGTCCAGCAGCGCTCGTACGGCCCTCTCCACCCGGGCCAGCTCCGGCGGACGGGGCCTGCGGGCCAGCAGGTCCACCTGAGCCTCGAAGATCTCCGATGCCATCAGCCCCTCGACCAGAGCGTCATCCGGTGACACCGATGAGACCGGCTTCGCGGCGAGCAGGGCGTCATCCCCTTCCGAGGGGACCAGTGCCACGTCGAAGAGCGGGTCGTGGCTTCTGGCCAGCTCGGCGTCCGCCTTCGCCCGCTTCGACGGCTTCTTCGCCGGGGCGGGCGCCACGGCCGGCCGTACCGGCGTCGGCTCGTCGGCTGCCGTGTCGAGCGGCCACCACGGCGGCTGCTGGCTTCCCAGCTCACG
The DNA here is from genome assembly GCF_047337785.1 of Streptomyces lacaronensis. Taxonomy (NCBI): domain Bacteria; kingdom Bacillati; phylum Actinomycetota; class Actinomycetes; order Kitasatosporales; family Streptomycetaceae; genus Streptomyces; species Streptomyces lacaronensis. Next base: position 4,322,505 of record NZ_JBLHDK010000003.1, on the reverse strand, counting down.
CCAGCCGCTCGGCGGCTCGGCGCCGAAGGGCAGGAAGGCCAGGACGGGGATGGCGACTTCGGCCAGGGACGCACCGCCGTGGTAACCGGCCTTCTGCGACGTGTAGCGGGAGTCCGCGTCCCAGAGGGCGACGATCTCGCCGCCGGGCTCCGGGGCCACCACCCGCGGCCCCGAGAGCACGATCTCCGTCTCGGCGAGCGGGCTGTTGCCGGAGCGGTGGCGGGCGGACTCCACGCGCTCCGGATCGGTGTCGACCCGCGTCCCGTGCCGGTCGATGACATGGCCGTGGTCGCTGGTGAGGATCACGGCCCGGCCCTGGGTGGCGGCGAAGTGCAGCAAGTCCCGCAGCCGCCCTATGTCCCCGAGCCGCCAGGCGCCGTCGCCGAGCTTCTGCTCGGTGGCGAGTCGGTCGTCGACGGTGTTGAGCACCACGGCGACATGCGTACGGTCACTGTCCAGCGCCTCGCGCAGCTCGGGCCCGAGGGGCGCCCCGCTGGTGTCGCCGCGCAGGTCGTCCTTGTGGAAGACGGCGGCCTCCTCCTCGCCCCAGAAGCGGTGCTCCGGGAAGAGCCGCTTCTCGTCGGCCTGGGTGCCACTCATGAGACGCGCGGCGAACAGAGAGGTGCGCGACACGGCCGTGACGGTGGGCAGCGCGGCGGCCATCGCCCGGCGCACCGGGGTGCCCTTCGCCTTGGGCAGCGGGTCGTACTCCACCCAGTGCTCGCGCAGTTCCTCGCCGAGCTGGGCGGCGATGGCGGCGCTCATCCCGTCGAGGACCAGAAGCAGCACCCGGCGTTTGCCCGACTTCACCACAGGGGCGACGACCTTGGGCAGGAAGGTCTCCACCGTCAGCATGTCCTCCGGGGGCCTGCCGCCCGCCGTCCAGGCCGCGAGGGACCGGGCGAAGTGGCGGTCGATCTCCCGTCGGCGGTCGCGTACGGAGGTGCCCAGGGCGTCGTACGCCGACTTCAGCGTCGCATCGGGGTCGCCGCCGGACTCGATGTGGTCGAGCGCGAGGTCCACCCAGCCGGTGTCGGTGACGTGCCGTCCGATGCCGGCCCGCACGCTTCCGCTCTCCGCCTCGCCGCCCGTCGCCGGTTCCGTCGCGAGCCACCGAGTGAGCCGCTGCGCCATGCGGGCCCGTTCGATACGCGGCCGGGCATCGGGTTCGGGCGCGAGCCGGTGGTCGTCGAGCGCCGCCACCGCCTGCGCGATCCGCGCCTGCTCTCCGGCCGACAGCGCTTCACCGACGGCGGTGAAGCGCGCCTCGAGCCCCGCGGCCAGCACAGGGCTCGTACGGGTGGCCTGCTCCGCGCCCAACTGCCGCGCCAGCGAGGCCGCACGGTCGCGTACGGAACCGGAGAGGCGCCGTGCGGTCGCCGCCGACTCCTCGTGCGCCGACCGTCCCGTTAGCAGCAGCCCGGAGACGTACTCCTCGCAGGCGCGGCCGAAGGCCGCCACCAGGGCGTCCAGGGCCTCGCCGTGGGCGGGCGGCTCCTCGCCGAACCAGCGTTCGGCCCGCCCCCGGGCCCGGTAGTTCTCCGCGTCCGCCGCCGCGTCGGCATGCACCCACAGCGCGGCGCAGACCAGTCCGAAGGCGACGGCGTCCGGCCCGTGCTCGGCCTCGACCAGGGCGAGCAGCGCCCGTCCCGCCTGGCCCGCCTGGTCCGACGAGCCGAGGAACTCACGGATGCCGGCGCGCTCGGGTGCGCGCAGCGCCAGATAGCGGTCCGGGCCGCCGGACGCCAGCGACCACCGCAGCAGTGTGTGGATGTCGAGTTCGTCGCCGTTCGCGGACAGGGTGTGCTGCTGGTCGCGGTCCGGGTCGTACCGGCCGATGCCGAGCCTGCGGAGCGTGAGTTCGCTCAGCGCTTTGTCCCGGGACAGCACCCCGCCCGGGAGCCGCGGCCAGCCGCCCGGTGGGGTGGCGTCCAGCAGCGCCTCGGCCGCCCAGGTCTCGTCGACCAGCCAGCGGTCGGCGCTGACCGCGCCGAAGGATTCCCGCACGACGTCCCACGAGTCCACCACGTTGACGCGGTGCCGGTGCACCTTGGCCAGCAGGTCGGGGCCGAGTTCGGCCTCTTCCCGATCGGTGAGCACCACCAGCACGTCGGGTCCGGGCGCCGCCTGTGCCCGGTGCGCCAGCACCAGCTCGTACGCGGCGAGCGGCGAGGGCGCGGTGGCCACCGACGCGTGCCGGTGCTCGCCCCACGCCAGCTCGGCCGGGCCGTCCCAGCGCGGCGCGGCGCGCAGCAGTACGGCCCGGCGCTTGCCCGGGTTCAGGCCGGGCTGGGACGCCAGGTACTGGGCGATGGTGGCGGAGTTGAGCCGTGCCGCACTGGTGGTGGGCCCCGCGCTCGTGCTCGTCGTCGTGGTCGTCACCGCACCTGCCTCGTTCCGCTCATTCCACGACCCGCCAGCTGATCTCGATCGTCGCGTCGGGATCGGTGGCCGTCAGTTCGTCCAGTTCGGCCCGGAGCTGGGCGATCACCTGGGACGCCTTGGCCCGTCCGCCGCCCGACCGGCGCCCCGCACGAGGGCCGGGGAGCGGGTGGTTGGTGGACACCGGCGGCCGGGCGGTGTCGTCGTTCAGGCTCACCGCGTTGGGCGTGGTGGGCTGGGCGGGCGGGGACACGGGGGCCGGCGGGTCCGTGGGGTTGGCCGTGGGCGGCTGCGGGCGGGCGGCCGCCTGGCTGCGCTCGATGACCGAGACGATGGACTTCCGCGCCTCCCGCAGGGCGTCCTCGAGCCGCATCGTGCGCTGATCGGCGCGTGCAGCGCCGCGCAGCGCTTCCAGCACCGCCTCGCCCTGCGGCCCGTAGTTGGGCGCGAGCTTCAGCATGTCCCAGGCCGCGACGACCAGTGCGTCGGCGACGGTCTTGGCCTGCTTGATCGTGGCCCCGTAGCGGCCGGCGGACGCCTCGCCCAGGTCGAAGGTGGCGAACGTGGTGATGACCTGCTTGGCCGCCGCCGAACCTCCGGCCGTGCTCTCGGAGAGGTCGCGCAGCTCCTTGAGCAGGTCACGGGAGCGGCGGGCGAGGGTCAGCCTGCCCGTCGCGGACTCGTCGGCCCCGTCCAGGCCGAGCAGTTTCGCGTGCTTCTCCAGCTCCTCGACCAGCGTGTCCACATGCGGCTTGTAGTCGCGGGCCTTGGTCGTGATCTGCCGGGCGAAGTGGCTGACCAGCCGTCCCCGGCGCAGCTTTGGGGGCTGCTCACCGAAGATGTCCCAGAACCGGCGCCCCGCCTCCTCCCAGACCGCTTCGTCCGGCAGCGGCTGGGAGCGCAGACCGTCCTGCGGCTTGATGGCCGACAGTTCGGGCGCGGGGTCGAGCAGCGACCCGGCGCGCACCCACACCCGGTCGTCCATTTCCGCGTACGAGGCGATGACCAGGTTGACGAGGAACGCGTCGAGGCCCATCGGCTCGGGCCGGTCGATCCACTCGGCCAGCTTGACCACGCTCAGGTCGCCCGGACCGCCATCGGTACGGGCCTGCAGATTGAAGTGGTCCACCCAGCGGCTGGAGGGCCGGAAGTAGACCTCCCCCTGCTGGCCGAGCCCGAGGGGCGCGGCGATCCGCCGCATCAGAGGCCGGTCCTTCGAAGGAACCTCGACCTGCCGCTCGGCGGATTCCGCCGCCGCCCTGATGTGCCCGAACACGGTACGGGCGTCCGACGGCTTGACCGCCGTGTTGGTGCCGTCGGGGTCGAGATCGGGGTGCGCGGGGAACTGGTGCGCCAGCAGCTTCTTCGCGATGTGCCGGGCCCCGTCGGACAGCGACTGGCCGATGGAGACCTTGAGGTCGGGCACGTCACGCAGTGATTCGAAGTGGTCCTCGAAGGACACGTCGACGTCGGACGCCTTCTTCTCCGCGCAGCCGTACGCCTGCTTGAAGGCCGCCGTCACTGTCTTGATCAGGGACTCCCGCTGCTCTTCGAGGAGCACCCTGGCCCGCGCCCGGTTGTCGGCGTTGAGGTGCTGGGCGTAGTGGGTGTCGAAGCGCCGCTGGTCGGCCAGCGCGTAGTCGATGACTACCAGCTTCTGGAAGTCCTTGTAGCGGGGGGCGGACAGGTAGGTGGGGATCCAGCCCACGGTGCGGGTCCCGGTACCGGATTGCTCGCGCAGCGTGCGCAGCCGGTTGACCGCCTCCACGGAACCGTGTTCGCTCTCCTGGTACGGCAGGTCGATGACCAGCCGCCACAGCCCGTCCTGGCTCGGGGAGAACTCGTGGTCGGGCAGGTTCTCCTGGTCGTTGACATCGCCGATGACGACTTCAGCCGTGCGGTTCGAGCCGCGCCAGACGAGCGCCAGATCATCGGCGCTGCCCAGCCGCTCGTGCACCTCCAGGCCCAGCTCCTTGGCCAGCAGCCGCCTGGCCAGGGCCCTGCGGTTGGAGCGGTTGTTGTTCACGTTGGCGTTGGCGATGACGGAGTCGACGTCCACCCCGGCCAGTTCGAGCCGCACGCCGGGGTTGACCTTGGTGCCGGTCGCCTTGATCTCCACGAAGTGGGTGGCCCACTCGTCGACCTTCGCCTTGATCATCCCGACCTCGGCCCCGGGGATGGGGGAGAGGACCGAGCCGTGGTTGAGCGCGCCGAGCCGCCGGATGGTGAGGTCGCGGAGGGCGGGCACGCCGGGGGCGAGGGCGGACAGCAGCAGCGTGCACATCAGCCGGTTGTCGCCGACGAAGCCCCGGCAGCGTTCGAGAAGCTGCGGGTCGGTGATGGTCCCGCGGCGGTGCTGGTAGCGCTCGACGTCCTCTTCGGTGATCTCGTACGTCCCGAGGAGGTGCGGCCGCAGCTTGGTTCGGTACAGCTTGTCGGCGACCTTGAACTCCACCTTCAGGCTGTCCACGAACGGCTTGTCGCCGCCGTCGGCGATGACGGGGTAGAGGTCGCCGAGCGGGATCAGGTTCTCCAGCGTCGCGTCGTCCCGGTGGTTGGCGAGGAGCTGGCCCATGAGCTTGAGGCCGGTGCGGGAGCGCTGGAGGGCCGAGGAGATGTGGACGAGTGTGTCCATGAAGGCGGGCGAGAAGGGGTAGGTCAGCCGGAACGACTCCTCGTCGGCCCCTGTCGTCGCCTCGTCCGAGCCGAGCAGCACGTCCCAGATCTGCGGGCCCACGCGCTTGATCTTCGCGAAGGCGGCGTCCAGCTTGGCGGCGGCCTCGGCGTCCTTGGGCGTGAGGAGACGCGCGTGGGCGATCTGGGGGAGGTTGCGGTCCTCCAGCGTGATCTTGTCGAAGCGGCCGGAGGCCAGGTTGAGGCTGTCCTGGATCGCGGTCTCGGCGGCGCCGGAGGTCTCCTCGCCGACGAGTTCGCGCAGGTCACGCTGGCGGGCGATGAACGACACGATCGGGATGGCGCGGCGGGAGTCGGCGCCCTCCACGAAGTTGGTGATCTTGTCGGTTTCGCGGGAGACGAACTTCTGGTCGTGGATGCGGTTGGCGAGCCAGAGGATCAGCTCGTCGAGGAAGAGGATCAGCCCGTCGTAGCCGAGCGACTTCGCGTGTTCGGCGATGACGGCGAGGCCGGCGTCGAGGGAGATGAACCCGTGCTCGTCCTCGGCCGCGTGCCGGGCGAACCCGGGGAACCAGGTCATGCTCGCGTCGTGGACCAGCTTCGCGCGTAGCTCGGCCGGGGTGCTGGGGTTGACGAGGTTCAGGTTCACCTCGCCGCCGTCCAGCTCCTCGGCGGCGAGCGCGGTGTCGAGCAGGTCCGGCGTCCAGGTGAACGGATCGCCCCACTCGTCGTCGTCCTCGTCGTCGTCGGCGGCCCCCGGGGTGGGGGCGTCGGCGAGCCCGGCGATGAAGGTTTCGTCGCCGACGCGGTGGCGGTGGGAGCGGATGTCCTCGAAGAGCGAGTCGGTCCGGTACACCTGCGGGGTCGGGGCGTCCTTGTGCTGGGGCAGGGACTTGACGTGGCTGACGTACCCGCCGAGGACGCGCTGCTCCAGGGACTTCGCGCCGAGCATGTGGTACGGGACGAGCAGGAACCGCTTGCCGTCGGCGCCCAGCCACTCGTGCTTGGTCAGCACCGGGTCGAAGTCCCCGCGGCTGCGGACGGCCGCGTCGCCCCGGAGGAGGGCGTGCAGGACCGCCATGAAGTGGGACTTACCGGAACCGAACGAGCCGTGGAGATAGGCGGCCTTCGAGGTGTGCCCGTCGAGGGACGCCTTGATGAGGCTGAGGGCCTCGTCAAAGTTCTCCAGGAGCCGTTCTGTGACGACGTAGTCCCGCAGCGCGCGGGCTGCACCTTCTTCGGTGACGGCCTCGGCGAGCTTCAGCACGAAGTCGGAGGTGGAGATCGACGTCTTGATGTCGATGACGTCGCGGAGGAGAGGTGCCGTGCCGGTGGCGTTCGGGGCCATCTGTGTCTCGCTTCTCCTGGTTCCTGCGTCCTGGGTGCGCGTGAGCGCGTGGGCCTGGACAGCAGGGTCTCCCCCCTGGCCCGGGGCGGCGACGGTTACGGATGGTCTCCGCGCGGCCCCGGTGTGTTGTCGTCAGTCGTCGTGCGACGGCTGTGGCCCGTCCACGATCGTAACGGTTTGCGTAGGGGAGGGAACCGGTGTGCGGGGCGGGCCGGGGGTGGGGTGGAGTGACCGGTGGGGGAGGGGACTACAGGTTGTCGAAGTCTCCGGCGGCCATTCCGGCCTTGTGATCAGGCTCAGCGCAGGTGCGTGATGAACGCGGCCCAGGCCGTGCGACCGACGCGTATGACGGGACCGGCGGGGTGCTTGCTGTCGCGGAGCAAGACACTGTGGGAGACGTTGTCGGCGATCTCGACGCAGTTGCCCTGCCCTCCGCTGTAGCTACTCGTACGCCACGCCGCCTCCATCAGGTCTGGCGATATATCGGTTTCATTGCTCATGACTAGTACTCCTTGGCGACGCGACGGATCAGAGCGAGCGATTCCGTTGGTGGCAGCGCTGCCGTGCGTGCATCGTCGAAGAGTTCGCGATAGCGAGCGACCTCGAGTTCCCGCTCCATCCAGATGTTGCCGGTCGGAGTTTCTGACAACACAAGGTCGAGCGATGCCAACTGCGGAAAGCTGAGAAGTAGGTACGGCCCGAACATACTTGAGTGCGCACCGCGTGAGAACGGCAGTACCTGCACGGTGACGTTGGACTGTTCCGCCATGGCGGCCATGTGCTCCAGTTGCGCTCGCATCACGGCCGGGCCGCCGACCTGCTGCCGCAGGACCCCTTCGGACAGTACGGCCCAGAAGTCCATGGGCGTTTCGCCAGTCAGCCGTTCTTGCCTGGTGAGCCGCACCTGGACGAACTGTTCGATCTCCTCGGGGGTCTGCCAAGAGCGCGAGGCCACCGTCACTGCGCGCCCGTACTCGGCAGTCTGTAGGAGTCCGGGGACGAGTTGCACTTCGTACGTGCGGATGCTGTCGCAGATGGCCTCCATCTCGATTTGGTCGCGGTACGCGTCACCGAGTACGGACTCGTACTGACGCCACCAGCCGTCGCGCCGCCGACGATTGGCCCTGCGCGCCAGTGCAGCGAGGCGCTCGCGTGCCTCGCTGTCTTCGACGTCGTATGCGTGCATGAGGGCGTTCAGGTCCGGCGTGCGGACGGGAACGTGACCGTTCTCGATGCGGCTGATCTTCCCCTTGGTGCAGTCGAGGACTTCTGCCGCATCGGCGGTGGAGAGGCCCGCGCTCTCGCGGAATCTGCGGAGTTCGTCGCCGAGTTGGCGGCCCAGCACGGTGGAGGGTTTGACGGTTGGCATACGTCACTACCTATCAGGGCCTGGGCTTGATGGCTCCCGAAGTAGCACGAACGAGTGAATCGAGAAGCGATAACTCATGCAACGTTGCGTGAGTCTCTGTGGCGAGGGCAATCTGCTCAGGACGGTTCGAACCGCCATCAGTCCACAGGGACTTGATCGACAGCTACCGACCCCCAGGGGGCGTCATGGCAGAGCACTCCACCGCTTACGAAGTGAAGTTCCGGCTGCCTCGTCGGCGGAGCAGCGTGCCCAGAGCGCGTGCGTTACTGCATTCCGCGCTCGGTGAGTGGGGCATCGGACAGGCGGCGGAGACTGCTGAGCTGGTCCTCTCGGAGCTGGTGACCAACGCGATGCGAGTGCGTGTGCCGCATGACCGGCTGGTCGGAGTGCGGATCGCATGGCTGCCGGAAGACGGCCTGCTGCGCCTGGAAGCCAGCGACGCCGGTGAAGGGAAGCCCGAGGTGCGGGCGCCAGGCGAGGACGAGACAGGCGGGCGCGGGCTGATGCTCGTGGAGGCGCTGGCTGATCGTTGGGGGTTCGAGCAACGCGCTTGCGGAATCGGAAAAACCGTCTGGGCCGAGCTGCAGGCCCCGGAGCACGTTCCTGAACGCAGCGGAACCGAGATCGCTGCGGCAGCGGTCCGCCCAGGCCAGTGCGTACGGGTGTGGGGCGCTTGGCAGACGGTCCGAAAGGCGGGTACTGAGCGTTCTGCGTCCGGCGACGGGTGCACTGTCGTGCTTGAGCTGGACGACGGTCCGGCGCTGCGGGTCGATCCCATCGCGCCGTTGACCGTACGAGACGCCGGTGTGTCCTCCCCGCACAGAGACGGCGAGGACACACCCGGATAGGTGATCAGCCCTTGGCCGAGCGCCGGCCGCGAGTGGCCGGGGCGGGCCGCCAGGCCCGCAGGTCGTCATCGGTCAGGTCGTGTTCGCCTTGCTGGGTGGCGCGGTAGCCCGCGAAGAAGGCTGCGGGAGAGCTGCCGTAGAGCGGGTCGAAGTCGTTGTGCCACTGGTCGAGCCAGGGCTGAAGTTCGAGCAGGCCCGCGAGCAGCGGAGTCATCTCCTCGGAGGACAGCCCGTCGTGGTTGGTGAAGTACGTGGCGAGCGCCTGAGCCTGCTCTCGGTGGTCCCAGCCCGCCCAGCCGAACAGCTTCGGCGTCCCGGAGATCGCGCCGGTCGCATACGAGATGAACCGCTCCTTGGGCACGTCCAGCTTGCCCCGGGCCCGCCAGTAGGACGGTTTGAGGAAGTCGGCCGAGGTGTACTTCGGCGGCACCGGGATGGTGTCCCTGATCTTCCGCTTGGCGGGCTCGTCCGGTGCGGCGTCTTCCTTCCGCTGGAGACCCCAGACGTGCTCCCAGTCTTCGCGCTTCTTCAAGCCGCTGGGCTTGTAGCGGAGCGCGGGGAGGAACGGCACGTGCTCCTCGGCGAGGAGGTCAGCCACGACTGTTGCTAGCTCGGTGCGCGGTGCGTACAGCTCTGCAACGGACACGAAGTCCTCATCGAGGGATAGCGCCGAGGTGAGCTGGTCGAGGGTGAGGATGGTCGGCTGCCCATCTTGGAACCACAGCTCGCGGTTCTCCATCCGGTCGAGCAACCATGACTTGAGCGCGCGGTGTTGGAGGGTGTCCCAGCCCTCGGTTGCCCAGCGACGCTTGTACTCGGGGCGCTCCACCATGCCGATGGCACGGGAGGTCTCGATGACATCGATGCGCTTCTGAACGATGGCCTTGTAGGCGTCTGACCAGTGGTCGGGCAGCTTAGTGATAGGAGTGGATTTGTGCCGCCTGAACCACTCGTCGGATGCTTCGCCCTTCTCAACGCGTCGGGCGAGCACGATTTCGAAGGCACGCTGACCGAGGGACAATTCGGGGATTTCTTTTTCAGGCGCGCGGAGATCTTCGGAGTGCAACTTATACAGTGAGTAGACCTGCCAGTCAAGCTCTTCCTGTAGAGCGACCATCCGGCCTCTAGTGGACTCCCAATTGGCGCTGCATTTTCGAAGAGAATGCGCATTGGGTGTAGGTGAATTCGAAGTGGTGAGCGATACCGGGCTGGTCATTTCGAGTTCTCGAGCGAGATTGTCCATGGTGGCGGCAAGCGTCGCGGGGTAATCGCGAGGAAGGGGGAATTCCTGCAGCTTCGTGCCGGTGAATTCATAGAACTGTTCCCACAGTTCCGTCTTGATTCCGGATTGATGGCCCTCGGTGCCCTTGCTGTGGCTGACCATCTTGAGCCAGAAGCAGGCAGTGGAACTGTTTAGGACGCCGAGGAGGGCTACAGGGGCAACTTCCGAATCGCTGTCTATGGTGACTACGGTTGCGGCCTGAGAGTAGAGTTCGGTAGACCGCCGAATAAGGAAGTGAGGGTGAGTTGCTACAAGAGTGAAAACAACGGATTCTGCTGCGGTGTAGCGGTTGGGTGCAAAAGAAGAGTACCCATACCAAGGAAGGCCGCGATCCGCCTGTGTCCCGGACAAAGATTTTCTGATATTTAGTAGTGTCCTTGACGGCCAAAGAAGTCGAAACTCTGGAGTTGTGAGTTCACGGAAAGCGCCCATATTGTTGTACGGGAATAGAATCTCGACAGTCTTTTGAGGGGTCCAGTCCCGAATTTCGGCCCCCTCGATAAGGTGGCGAGTCAACATGCGAGACACACCAGTTCGGCGTGCCGCTCCCCTTGTTACATAGGAGTCGTCCTCGCGGGTGTTGAGCATGTTCCCCCAGTCGGCAATGATGCTCTTCAGCCGACTGGTTCCAGGCGAATTTTCAAGACGATCGCGTAGGTCGGATGCTCCACCTCCCGACATGCTCCACGGGTGTTTCGAAAGTTTCGTCCGAAGAGTGTCTGAGCTGGTGACCCAGGCGCTTTCTGATCCTGGCCTATCGATCTGATTCAAGATTGCTTGCCAGGTAAAACCAAGTGCGGGGTCCTCGGGTACCTGAGGCTCGCCCCGGATTCCCATTACGGTCCGTACGGTGGGCGACCTGTCGCGAGACTTCCTTTGTCCGATCAGTATGACCGTAGGCGTCCCGTGCCCGGGGATATATGCTCCAGAAGAGTCGATAACCTCTGTAAGTTCAACTTTGTGTGCAAAGAATTCTTCGATGAGTTTCTTTCCGAATTCACGCTTCATGAAGCCGTTGGATGTGATTTGGCCAACGCGTCCGAAGTTTCGTCCATCGCTGGTTCCGAACTTGGCTAGCTCGAAGAATCGCTCCGCAAAGGGGACAGTCATCTGATACTGCCTATTGCACGACTTGTATAGGTCTTTGTAAATCTCCTTGAGGCTCCTATCTTTAATCGTGATGTAAGGCGGGTTTCCCACAACCACGTCGTACCGTCCCTGGTCCAAAATGCGCGGATACTCGTGCACGTCCTCCGTCGCGTACGCGAACTCCGCCAGCGGGTCTCCCGACTCCTCACCCAGCAGCGTCAACTCAAGCTGCCGCGCCTTAATCAGCGAGTCACCCACCGCCAGGTGAATCGGCCAGTCGTATCTGCCCACCTGCGCCAGCGTCCGCACACCCGCCGCCGCCATTCCCGCAACCAGCAACCGGAACCGCGCAATAGCTACCGCGAACGGGTTGATGTCCACCCCGTGCACCGCGTTCAGCGCATCCCGCACCCGCTCATGCACATCCCGCCCCGGCTCCCGCTCAGCGAACAACCGCACCATCCGCCGAAACGCACCCAGCACAAAGTGCCCCGACCCGCACGTCGGGTCGATCATCTTCAGCTCGCCGAACTTCCCGCCCAGCTCCCGCACCACCGGGTCCATCGTCCGGTCGAGGATGAACTCCTCCACGAACTCCGGCGTCTGAAGCAGCGCGTACGTCTTCCGCGCCGACTCCGACAACCACTGGTACAGGTCGCCCAGGAACCGGGTGTCCCACCCCTTCGTAGGGTCGTCCTCATCCAACGGGTCGGTGAAGTCGTGGACCAGCCTGTCGGCGTCCTCCCCCTCACCCCGCTCGCGCCAGAACTCCACCAGCGCCCGCGCCGCATCATGCGACAGCGGAATCTGGTACAGCGGATTGCGCCGCTTGTCGAACAGCAGCTTCCCCGCCTGGCCCGCGCCCAGTTCCTCGAACGCCCGCTCCAGCCAGCCCCGGTACGTCGGGTCCGGGTCCTCCTCCACGTACTGCGCGTACCGCGCCTCCGCCAGGTCCCGCCGCTCCGCATCCGGCCCCGTCAGAAACGGCTCCTCAATTAGCCGGTTGTCCTCGCAGAACCGCACGAATACCGTGCCCAACACCCACGCCACCGCGACCTGCGTGACCCGCTCGTCCAGCCACGCGTTCCACGTCGCCGCCGTACGCCCCAGCTTGCGCGCCTCGTCGTACTCCGCCCGCAGCCTGCCCGCGACCGCGTCCGCCGCCCGTACCCGCTCCACGCGGTCGGCCGACAACTCACCCTCAGCCGAACCCGAACCCAAGCGCGCATCCAGCCACGCACTCCACCTCGGAGTCGCCGGATCCGCCTTGCTCGCCTTCTCGAACTCCTGCCGCAGCGGTTTGAGGACCGACTCCCCGTCCTTGACCTGCTTGGCGAGATCCACCTCGATCGCCTTGACCTGCTTGATCAGGTCGGTCCGCAGCGCTGGAGCGTCAATCACGTCGTCACATCTCCCATGGTCCCCGTTGTCCCCAATTGCCCATTGCCCATCGCCCCGGCGGATCCCACACCGCCGCTAGCCGTCCCCCGGCAAGCCCGCGCGCGCCGCCAACGCCTCGGCCCGGTGGGAGTTGGCCACCCACGACTCGGGCAACTCGATCCATTCTCCCAGCCCCGACTGGTACGGCACAGCAACCGCGCCCAGCCTCGGCGGCCGAGCCGGGTCGCTCTGCGGGCACAGCAGCCACAGGCCGCGCCCGCCGTCCCGCGCCGCGTCGGCCAGTCGTTCCAGGACCGCCATCGCGTCGTACCGTGCGAACGCGCCCGCGTCCGTCAGCAACACAGGAGACCCCGAGCCCGACCCCCGCGCCCCCGACACCAGCTCCCGCAGCCGTGGCTCCACCGCGCCCCAGCTCGTCCGCGCGTACTCACCGAACCGCATCGCCGCCTTCGAACCCGGCTCCGCCGCGTCCGCGCGCAGGATCGTCTCCCACGTCGGCTTCGGCCGCGGGTCCACCTGCTCGTGCAGGGCCCGCACAAACAGATCGGTCACCGACACCGCCTCCGCACCGAAGCGGTCCGTCGTCAGCTCGCACACCGCGCGGCTCGCCAGCCCCGTCCGTACCGTCAGCACCCGGAAGCCGTCCCGGCGGGCCGAGGCCAGCAGTCGCTCCTCGGCCACCGCCGCGCCCGCGAGCTGCGGGTCGTCGGAGTAGCGGTGCGCGGTGAGGACGCCGGTGGCCTGGCGGGCGGCGTCCGACGACAGGTACGTGGACTGGCCGTCCCGCTGGCGCGGGATGTAGCGCAGCGTGCCATGGCCCTCGCGGGTCTTCAGCTCCAGGTCGAACCCGGCCTCCCGTAGCGCCCGCGTCAGCGGCCCGTCCGTCGGCAGCGCGTGCCCGCGCCGCTCGTTGAGCAGCTCGGGGAAGCGGGCCCGTACCCGCTCGTGGATGTCCTTGGGCGTCAGCCCCGGCTGCCGCTCGTCCGGCATGCCGGGGACGCGCGGTACCAGGCCGGCCTGGGTGAGGCGCAGCGCCCGTACGAGCGACAGATCGCGGGGGTAGATCTCCAGGCGGGGTGTCGCGGCGGCCCGGCGCGAGGCGGCGGCGGCGATCTCGACGATGCGCCGCTCGTCCCACTCCACGGCCGGGCTCGGAGGCGTAATGGCGCCCAGCTCGGCCAGCACCGTGGCCGCGGTCGGCAGGGTGTCGAGGTCCGCCAGCCGGTCGGCGTGCTTGCCCAGCTTCTGGGCGTAGTGGAGCAGACCCGGCCCGGACGGGGTCTCGGGTGCGTCGTCGGGGCCGACCTCCAGGGCCAGGAGCCCCGCCCCCATGCCCTCGTCGGCCGCGTCACGGTTCGGCGCGTGCTGGAACTCCGCCTCATCCGGTACGAGTTGCTCGACCTCGACCACCGCGCGTACGGCGGCCAGCGCGAGCGCCCGGCGCTGCTCGCGCTCCGGGAGCTGGGTGCCGCGACGTACGGCCAGGGCGTCGGCGATCTCCGCCGCGGAGGCGACGCGGCCCAGGTCCCGCAGCAGACCCAGGATCTCGGCGCGCAGCACCCGCACCGCCGGGTGCTTCTTCCACCGGGTGCGCTGGTTCTTCAGCATCTGCGGGATGCGGCCCGCCGACAGCCCCAGCGCGCTCGCCACGTCCTTCTGCTTGGGCCAGACGCCGATGTCGGGCAGCGTGCCCCGCTCATCCGGGAGCCGGAGCAGCAGCCGCACCATCTCGCACTCGTTGCGGTTCCCCTCGTCCTTCTTCAACTCCGGTACGAAGATGGTCGCGAGTGTGTCCAGGGTGACTCTGCGCAGGGCGCGTTCCGGCAGGCCCTCCGCGTCGCCGTTCTCCGCGATCGCGGTCGCGAGGGCGGCCTCCGCGACCGACAGTTCCTCCTTGGCGTCCTTGCGCCCCTCGGGGGTGAGCGGGGCGGCGGGCTGTTCGGCGAGCCGCTGCCGCCACTCCTTGATGCGGCGGAGGACTTCCTTACGAGTCTTGGCGCCCAGGCCGGGCGCGTTGACGAGCTGGTGGCGGCTGTAGTCGAGCAGGCCACCGACATCGTTGACGTGCAGCCCGTAGACGAAGGACTGGGCGGCCGGGCTGAGTCCCGAGGCGGAGATGGGGGTTTCGCGATCGGCTTCGGCTGCCAGCCGGTCGCGCTGCTGCTCGGCGCTCTCCTCCTCGGCGGCCGGGATCGGAGCTTCCTGGGCCTCCGTCGGCGTCTCCCCGGTGCCGCCCGTACCGCCCGTACCGCTCGCACCGCCCGGCGCGGCGGTGGGCTGACGGGAGCGGCGCGACGACGGCTTCGCCTCGTCCATGGCCAGGAAGATCTTCTTCCAGGCGTCCCGCATCGGCTTGAGATCGGGATAGCGCTGAGCCGCGTCCCGGTGCAGGGCCTTGCGGAAGAAGTCGACGAGACCGTCGCGCACCGCCGGGTCGAAGGCATCGGCCGCGATCTTCGGGTACGGCTCCTTCTTGGCGTTGGTCTGGCGCGGCGAGACCCGGCCGTCGCCCCAGACCGGAAGCTCCCGGGAGGCCATCTCGTGGAGGGTGACGGCCAGGGCGTACCGCTCGGCGTGCCCGTCGTACACCGAGCGCTCGGTGAGCGTGCCGATGAACGGGTCCAGATAGCCGTCCGTCCCGGCCCCGGTCTCCTGCACCGGATACGCGGCCAGCGAGAAGTCGATGAGCACCAGCTCACGGGTGCGGTTCGGACGGATGCGGATCGCGATGTTGTCCGGCTTGATGTCGCGGTGCCACACGCCCTCGCCCTCGAGGAAGTCCACCGCGCCGAACAGGTAGTCGCCGTATGCCTCGAGCTGGTCCACGGACAGTCGGCCGAACTCCCGGAGCTGGCGGGCGACGGTCTCCTCGCGCCGCCTGCTCCTGCGCTCCCCGGGCCCGGCCGGTTCGCCGTCCTCGGCCTCGCGCTCGTTGCCGACGTACTCCATGACGAGGACGGTGCGGCCGCCGATGCGCTGCGGCTCCGGCTCGACGAGGCGGATGATCCGCGAATCGGGGCGCAGCCGTCCCATGATCTCGGCCTCGCGGGCGAGCATCTCGCCCTTGCTGTCCGAGTTGGCGACCTTCAGCACCGCGAGGGTCTTCGAGAAGCGCACGTCCGGGCCTGCCGTCAGGTCCCGTACGAGGAACGCGCGGCTGGTTGACCCCGTACCGAGGCGGCGCCTGACCTCCCAGCGGCCGGCCAGCACATCGCCCGCGACCGCTTCCAGCGGGTCCTTCTCGGGCTGGGCCGGCCGTGCGGGCTCCGCGGGGGCGGGTTCGGTCAGGTCCGCCTCGACGACCTCCAGCATCTCCAGGAAGTCGTCCACCGAGTCCAGTCGGTGGTCGACGTGGTAGGCGGTGGCCGCCTGCACCAGCTCGTCGATGTACCCCGACAGGCCGTCCACCACGGCGCTCGGCCGCAGCCCCTCGCCCGCCTCGTACCGGGCCAGCAGCTCGGCCTGGCTGGCGGCCGGGGCCTTGCCGGTGGCCAGCAGATAGGTGAGGACGCCGAGGCCGTAGATGTCCAGCGCCACGGGGTCGGCCTTCAGCGCGGTCAGCTCCGGGGCGAGATACGGGTCCGCGCCCTCCGCGAGATGGGCGCCCGCGCGCGAGAGCGTGGTCGGCGCGAACCGCTCACCGCTGCTCGGCGTGCCGGACCCCGGGCCGCGCTGGACGGCGACCTGCCAGTCCGAGATCTGCAGATACGGGGTGAGCCAGGCCGACTCCTCGCCGTTCCCGTTCCCGATGCAGTTCGCGTTTCCGTCCGCGCCCGCCGCTTGCTTCCGGGGACGGGGCATCACATGGATGGCGCGGGCCGCGAGCGTGCGGTGGTAGATCCGGCGGCCGTGCGCCGAACGCACCGTCTCGGCGAGCTGCCGAACCAGCGCCATGCGGCTGAGGATGTCCAGCTTCTCGCCGTACTGCGCCAGATACTCGTCCAGGCGCAGCGTCCGCGGATCGAAGTCGAAGATCAAGGCGGGGCCCGCCGAGTGCCCGGACGGGTCGTACTGCTTGAGCTGGACGACCCCGGGATGCCGGAAGCGCCGCAGCACCGCGGCCTCGCGCCGCGCCGCCCGCTCCACCGAGGCCCGCAGCTCGGCGTCCGAGCCGCGCTCCCGCAGATAGACGCGGATCCGGGCGGCCTCGGGCAGCTCGCTGTGCCGGGCCAGGTAGTCCGCCCAGGTCGGGCCCGAGTCGAAGGACTTCCGGTGCAGCAGGTAGGGGCCCACCTTGTACTCGGCGTCGCTCCGGCCGATGCCCACCCGATCCAGGGCCGACGTGATCCGGCGCGACCGGGTCCGGTCGATGCGGCGGCGCTCGTCGTGAGGAGGTTCGGCCAGCATCTGGGCGAGCTGGTGGATGGTGTAGAGGCCGTGCTGGTCGTGGGCGGGCAGCCGGTTCTTCAGCGAGGAGTCGGTGAAGCAGACGGCCTCCGACACCCACACCCGCTCGCCCTCCTGGGCCAAGAGCTGCGCCAGTTCCTTGGCCTTCTTGTTCGCCAGATGGAGCGGGTTGCCGTGGGTGATCTGCCGCCCGCTGGGCTGGGTCTGCAGCCAGGTGCCGTTACGGGACTCGACCGAGCCGTGCCAGTCCTTCAGCTCGACCAGATACACCCCACCGGGGGCGACCACGAGCAGGTCCACTTCCCTGACGTGGCCGCTGTGCGCGGTGAAGGTGAAGTTCGACCAGGCCCGCCACGGATCGTTGTCGGGGAGCTTCTCCCGGATGGCCTCCAGCCCCCGGCGCTCGTGCTGGAACTCGGATTCGGTGACCGTGACCCACCGGCCGTCCCGCATGCGCCATCCCCGCTTCGTGTCTGTCGTCGATCTGTACCGATTGCGGCTGCTCGGCAGCAATATCCCCGGCCCAGATCGTATCGGTTACGAGGTGGGAGGCGGCAGCGCTGCGACCTGCTGCCCGCAGGGGGGCCTGGGACCGTCGTAGCGGGAGGGGCTGAGTGGGACACATTGTCCTAAGTGATGCGATTTATTCGATTTTGCCCTGACTGAGAGAGCCTCTGTTGTGAGCTGACGACGCTTCAGTCATTGATATTATTATCTGTTCATGGCGACGCGGGGCTGCGTCGACCAGTGCGTCAGCAATGTGCATCTGACCCCTCAGCTGTATGGAGACCGCTCCGTGCCACCACTCCTCCGCATGTCCGGACTTTCCCTGCTGGAGCGCAGCAACGCCGGAGTGCTCGTCACGGACCTCACGGAGCAGTACCGATCCGCATTCTTCAAACGCCCTTCCTCCAGGGAGCAGCGGTCCTGGGAGAAGAGTCTCGCCGCGCTGGGGGAGGTTCTGCGTGACGCCGGGCTCGGCCAGGTGGAAGTGCTGATCGAGCAGCAGTTGCCCTTGTCCAGTCTGCGTGCGGACGCTGTCCTCGCCGGCGTGCATCCGGAGACAGGCAAGCCGTCGTACGTGGTCGTGGAGCTGAAACAGTGGAGCGCGGCAAGGCTTGTGCCGTCCACGGACGACCTGTGCCTCGTGGACAAGCTCGACGACCAGGCTCGACTGCATCCCGTGGCCCAGGTGCGCCGTTACTGTGACTGCCTGCAGAATTTCACCAGCGTGCTGGAATCGGGAAATTATGACGTTTCCGGGATCGCTTACCTACACAATGCCGATGACCAAAAGGTTGTGGAGCTGTTCAGGCTGCCCGACGCTCGCGCGCAGCTCTTCACGAAGACGACGCGCGGCGCATTGATGGAGCATCTGCGGCGCTGTCTCGCTCCAGCGGCAGGAGGCTCGGCTGCGGACTTTTTGCTGGACAGTCCCCGTGAGCCGAGCCGCCCTCTGATGGATGCGGCCGCAGACGAAATAATAGACGGTGGTGAATTCACGCTCCTGGACGGACAGCAGGTCGCTTTCTCTCTGGTCAAGCGTGCGGTGGACTTGTCGCGTCAGTCCGATACGAAAGAAGTCATCGTCGTTTCAGGGGGGCCCGGTTCCGGGAAAAGTGTCATCGCCGCGCAGGTCATGGGGCACTTGGGCCGGAGTCGCCGAAGCGTTGTGCATGCCACCGGTTCCAAATCCTTCACCACTACGCTGCGGACGGTGGTCGGCAAGAGGAATGGGAGCGTTGCGGAACTGTTCAAGTACTTCAATAGCTTCTCGGAGGCCGAGCGTAACGGGCTCGACGTCTTGATCTGCGACGAGGCGCATCGAATCCGGGAAATCTCCCATACTGGAGAAGGTCGGCAAATAGATGAACTTCTTGATGCGGCCAGGGTTCCGGTCTTCCTGCTCGATGACTACCAGGGCGTGCGTCCTCGCGAAATGGGCAGCGTCAAGAAGATAAGCGATGCCGCCGACGCGCGTGGACATATTGTCCGACGCGTCGACTTGAATGAGCAATTCCGCTGCGGCGGTAGTCGCGCATATGAGCACTGGGTCCTTCGTCTTCTGGGGCTTGAGCCCGGCGGGCCTCTGCCGTGGACCAATGAGGAAAATTTTCAGGTATATGTCGCCGACTCCCCTCAGGAGATGGAGGATTTTCTCCGAGTGCGGCAGGAGGCCGGGCTCACTGCCCGCATGACGGCAGGCTTCTGCTGGGGCTGGAGCAAACCGAAAGCCGATGGAACCCTGGTCAGCGACGTGGCCATCGGTGAGTGGCGCAGGCCCTGGAACGTCGATAGTGAGCGATCCCTGAACGGAGCGCCCGCTTCGTCGCTGTGGGCCACCGATCCGGCGGGCTTCGGCCAGATCGGTTGTATCTACACCGCTCAGGGCTTCGAGTACGCCTGGAACGGGGTCATCTTCGGTAAGGATCTGGTGTGGGCCGGCAATAAGTGGCGCGGGAACCAGACGGAAAACAAGGACACGTCCGTCGCCGCCCGAACGAAACCGGCTGAATTCGAGAGACTCATCCGCCATACCTACAAGGTTCTTCTTACCCGTGGCCTGGCGGGGACGGTTCTTTACTCCGATGATCCGGACACGCAGGCCATGCTGCGTGAGATGGTCAACACTGACATCCGTGCTCCGTGGCCATCGGGAGATGTGGAAGCTTCTCCAGGCATGGAGCGCTGATGTCCACCACCGCGTACATCTACGTCTCCAAGCCCTCGAGCGGCAACCTTGAAATTGGGCTCAGCCGCGGCCTTTGGGGCTGGCACACCAGCGGCCTGGACCGTGCCAACGCGCGCGCCGCTGTCCAGTCCCTGAAGGAGGGCGACCTCATCGTCTTCGGGTACGGGGGGCCCGCGAACCGTGTGCCGCCCGGAGAGTGGGCTGACGTCAGCCTCCGGCGCGTCATCGTCACCAGGGTCAACAATCCCTACTTCGTCGAGCGCACGCCGGTATGGCCGGACGCCGAATACCCCGAGCGCATCGGGATCGACGTTCTCAACGAAGAGGAGGACGTCCACGGTAGTGCTTTGGGCGCCGAGGGCATGGAAGCTCTCCGGCTGTCCTCGAACAAGCAAGGCGTTGCCATCCTGCAGGCGGGTACCGCGGTTGTCGCGAACCTGGCCGATGCCCTTCCCTCAGTGGAACGCGGCTCGGGGGACGGCAGCATCGATCACGACGGGGAGGAAAACGCGGTCGCTCAGGTGCTCGTCCGCCGCGAGCAGGCCAAGCTCCGCAGACGCCTCCTCAACGGCGCCACGCAGGCCACGTGCGCCCTGTGCGGACGCACCCTCCCCGTCCGCTTCATCCGTGCCGCCCACATCAAGCGTCGCAGTGCCGCCAGCCGCGAAGAGCGCCTCCAGCTCGCCAATGTCATGCCGGCTTGCCTCCTCGGCTGTGACGAGCTCTTCGAACACGGTTACGTGCACGTCACGAGCGACGGCAGTATCGCCGTGAGCGGCAAGGCGAACACCACCCCGGACCTCGCGGAAGCGGCCAAGGCACTCGAAGGACGGACAGTCGCCGAATACGGCCCCAGCCGGGAACCCTTTTTCACCTGGCACTGCAACAACGTCGCCAGATGAACTCAGTGCGGAGAGGAAGCGCCTCGTGGGGGCCCCGCTTCGAGTTGACGAAACACTCGTGACCTATCCCCTGATGTCCGGGGTCGGCGGTTGTTGCGGCCGCAGCCGGACCGCCAGGCGTGCAGTAGCGGTGCGAGCCGACTTCATCAGGCAGCCAACCGCTGATGTGGCTCTAGGCCGTTTTGCGTGGCCGCCAGACAGCCAAGTCGTGGGCGGCGCTCTGCTGCTCGGTTGGTCCGGCACCCCGAGAAATTCCAGCACCACCTGGACGAACTGCGGACCTCTTTTGGACTCGCCGCAGAGACGAGCAGGCAGATCCTCGTGACGGTTCCCGACCTCGACCGCCTGCCCAGCAAGCCCGGCCGCTCGATCAGGGACAAGCTACGAGCCGCACAGCATCTCAGCGATGGCGGGCGCGCGTACGACCTTGTGGTCATCCACCGCGATTCGGACGGGCCACCCCGCGGATGTTTGCCGCAGAGAGAGCGCCGAAGCCGTGGCCCAAGTGAGCCCGGGTTTGGGGCACCTACCGGTGATCCCTGTGCGGATGCTGGAAGCGTGGCTGCTGCTTGACCACGCCGCGATCCGTGAAGCGGCAGGAAATCCCAACGGCAGAGTTGCGGTTGGTTTGCCCAAGGCGGCCCGGGCCGAATCGGTGGCGGAGCCCAAGGCGCTGTGCAGGCAAGCGCTCGCCACAGCCAGCCAAGAGAACGGCCGGGGCCTGAGGAAGCGCCATGTTGAGCCGTGTATGACCGGAGCTCGACCGGGCGCCCCGCTGGATGGGGTACGCCCAGCGGGGGCCGGGTGCTGAAGCCTGAGATTGCGGGGCTACGGCTCAGCCGAAGTTCACGTCACTGCACAGGAAATACGTCTGGTCCATGTGCGACGCCTGCCAGATCGTGTAGACGACGTGGCGGCCGGTGTAGCCGGAGGTGCTGACGTCGATCGAGTAGTTCTGGCTGGGGGCGTACTTGCCGGTCGTGGCGACCAGTTGCAGGTCACTCCACTTCAGCGGCTGGGTGGTGGGGTCGTAGCCCTGGCGCGACACATACACCTTGAAGTAGTCCGCACCGTGGCTCGCCTGGTCGTACAGCTTGACGGTGAACTTGCCGCCGATGTTCGTCGTCTGCCAGGCGCCCGGCTTGTCCAGCGAGTTGTAGCGGTCACCCTCGGTGTGGCCACCGCTGCACAGCTGCCCGTCCGGGATCACCGCCGGGAAGTTGCCGGCGGAGCCGTTGCGGTACAGCCCGTTCCAGTTCCACATGGCGTTCGGGTTGTCCTGCCACGCCTGCCAGCACATGGGGTCCAACTGCGCCATCTCGGGGTTCTGGAAGTCGTCTCCCCAACGCAGCCAGCAGCCGTAGTTGCGGGACGCGGGGTCGACGACGGACCCATGGGCGCTCGCGGTGGTGGACCACGGGATCAGACACAGCAGCGCCGCGGCCAGCAGACCGAGTGCGCGAGATGCCCAACGTAAGGAATTGCCGCGTTCATGACAAATCATTTCGCGATCTTCCTCCATCGTCCTAGGGGGAGTGGGAGAGCGGTGGGAGCGCTCCCAAACGGGGGATTTCCCCGAGCGGGAACCCTCGAAACGTGGAGCGGGGGGCCGCGCACCAAAAGGTCCTGGCGGTGGCGGTTTTTGCCAGCCGCGCCAACTACCGCCCCACGAGCGACGGTTGGCCGCAGCCGCACGTCCGCCCACCGACAGCCCGTCAGTGGCACCCACCCCCACCCGGGGTAGTCGACACTGCATGGGCAAGATTCTGGTCGGCACGTGTTCATGGACGGACCGCGCTCTGGTGTCCAGCGGTTGGTACCCACCCGGGCTGCGCGACGCGGAGGGGAGACTGCGGCACTACGCCGCCCAGTTCCCGGTGGTGGAGGTCGACGCCACGTACTACTCCCTGCCCAGCGCCCGCAACAGCACCCTGTGGACCGAGCGCACCCCGGACGGTTTCCGCTTCGACGTCAAGGCGTTCTGCCTCCTCACCGGCCACCCGACAAGCCCGAACTCCCTCCCCGCCAATCTGCGCGACGCACTGCCCAGACGAAGGGGCGGACGCCCGAGGCCCGCTGACATCGATCCGGGACTGCTCGACAAGGTGTGGCAGCGTTTCAGCGGAGCGCTGGAACCCCTGAAGAGGTCAGGACGGCTCGGCACCCTGCTCTTCCAATTCCCGCCCTGGTTCACCCCCGGCGACGCACGGTCAAAGGCGTTCCTCGCCCAATGCGCGCAGCGCACGGCGGGCTGGCCCGTCGCCGTGGAGTTCCGCCACCCCGCCTGGTGGCAAGGGGACGAGCGGGCCAAGACCGAGGCGGCGCTGAGGGACTGGGGAATGTCCGCCGTGGCTGTGGACATGACCCAGAAGCTGCCCACCTCCATACCCCCGGTTACCCCGGTCACCGCACCTCACCTGGCCGTTGCCCGCTTCCACGGCCGCAACGACGCCTGGGGCACCGGCACCAAGGAGGAGCGCTTTCGCCACACCTACGCCCCGGAGGAACTGACGGAGTGGATTCCCCGCCTCCAGGCGATGGCCGAACAGGCCGACGAGGTCCACGCCCTGTTCAACAACTGCTGCGCCGACGCCGCCGTCCGTGCTGCCGAGTCAATGCGGCATCTGCTTGAGGCACCCGTGGGCCGGGGTGACGGCGTGGCCGCCCACCGGGGACCGGCGGGCGAGCCTTTGTAGCCATGCCGACGGCCGTGGTGGCACGGCATCGACGCAGGTCGCCTGCTCGGACGGGGCTGGTCGCTCCCCGTGAACGGGACGTCGGCTGTCGGTCCACGCGGGCCATGACCCGATCGGCCATCGCCCGCCGCCGGACTGGCTCTACCCTATGGCCCGTCGCTGCCGCACGGTCCCCAGGAGTCCGCACAACCCCGGTGATCAATCGGTGGCCGTAGCCCTCACCAGCCGGGGCCGCGGGGGGCAAGATCTGGAAACCGGACCGGAGCACGGGGCTGGCGAAGCATCACACGCACAAACGACAGCAGAGGGAAAGAATCATGCAAGGCCTCACTGAGGAGAACCTCAAGCTGCTGGCCGGCCCCCGTTCTTACGAGCGTGGGCTCGGATATCTGGACGCATTGTCCGGGGTTGAGGTCGGTGACGGCTGGGTTACCGCGAGTGTCCACGGCACGGAGCGGTACGAGGTGGAGTTGACGCTGGACGGGCCCGGCGGGCTGTCCGGTGAGTGTGACTGCCCGTACGGCATGGAGGGCAACTTCTGCAAGCATCTGGTCGCCCTCGGCCTGACCGTGCTCGCCCAGCGGGAGAGCCTGCCGAGGCAGCGGAAGGCGGCCCGGGACCGTGCGCAGGACCTTGACGGGTGGCTGTCCGGTCTGCCCAAGGACGAGTTGCTCGCTCTGGTGCGGGAACAGGTCGGCGAGGACTGGCAGTTACGGCGCCGCCTGGAGCTTCGGGCCGCGAGTTCTCGCGGGGACCTCTCCGCTGTCCGTGCCCGTATCCGCGATCTGCTCGACATCGGTCCGTTCGCGCGGTACGGGTACGTCGAGTACGCCGATGCCCGCGCCTACGCCGACCAGGCCGGTCAGGCGGTGTCCGCGATCGGCGCGCTCACCGGTTCGGGCCGGGCCGACGACGCGATCACCCTGGCGCGGGAGGCGATGCGGCTGCTGGCCGACGCGGTGGAGACGGTCGACGACTCCGACGGATGGCTCGGGCAGGTCGGCACAGACCTCGCCGAGGCCCACCACGAAGCGTGCCGTTCGGCCCGCCCCGACCCCGGGGAGCTCGCGCGCTGGCTGGTGGGCCATGCGCTCGGCGACGTGGACGACGGCCTCACGGACATCGACCCGCTCGACTACGAGGAAATCCTCGGCGAAGAGGGGATGGCCGTCCTGCGGAAGCTGGCGGTCGAGGCGTGGCGGGGCAACCGCCGCGGCTGGGCGGAGAAGTACCTGATGGAGCGTCTGGCCAAGGCGGGAGGGGATGTCGACGCGGTGATCGCCGTGCATGCGGCCGACCTCTCACCGAACGGTCATACGCACCTGGTCATCGCCCACGAGCTGGACACCGCCCGGCGCTTCGACGAGGCCCTGCGCTGGGCGGAACGCGGCATTCAGGACGCCCGGGACCTCGCCGCCGTCGACACCGCCCTCGTCGACTACCTCTGCGACCGCTACAACCAGGCGGATCGGCTCCCCGATGCCGTCGCCCTGCGCCGTGACCACTTCGGCGCCCGCCGCACCCTGCTTACGTACCAGCAGCTGCGAGCCGCCGCCCGGGCCGCGGACTGCTGGCCGGCCGAGCGCGAGGGGGCGCTGGCCCTGCTGCGTGCTGACGCAGAGCAGCAACAGCACTCTCGCTACGGCGGCCCAGCCCTGATCGACGCCCTGCTTGATGACAAGGACACCGACGCGGCCTGGCAAGCCGCCACCGAGACCGGCGCCCACGACCAACAGTGGCTCACGCTCGCCGACCAGGTCCGTGCCGCCCGCCCCGCCGACGCGCTCGGCGTCTACCGGCGCCTGGCCGAACCCCTCACGAAGCAGACGGGCAACGCGATCTACGAGCAGCTCACCAGCCTCCTGCTGAGCATCCGCGACTGCCACCGTCGCTTGGATACCCAGGACGAGTTCACCACGTACCTCACCGCCCTGCGCGCCGACCAGAAGCGCAAACGCAACCTGATGCGACTCCTCGACCAGCACGGCCTGTGAACCCGGGTTTGTGCTGTGCAAGGTGCTGAACGGCGTGGCTGACCGCCTTGCGCCCTTCCGGCCCGGGCGTGAGCGGGCTCAGGCGAACAGCGGTGCCAGCGTCTCCTCGCCCGCCAGGATCCGCCATGCCGGCACCCGCACCGTCCGGCCCACCTCGCACGCCTTCGCCCCGTGGCCACCGGATGGCAGCCCGGTGAGCAGATCACCGCGGGCATGCGTCAGCCGCAGGTGCCTCGCCAGGTCCCGGCCGGGCGGCGGGCCCGCGTCGATCAGTACCGCCGTGTTCTCCCCCTCCACCGTGTAGACCAGATCCACCGCATGTCCGCCGACGACTGCCGCGCGCTCCAGATCGGTGATGCCGTGCTCACCGAGGTACTGCTGAAGCCGGTCGGCGAGCTCCTCGCGGAACGCGGATGCTGAACCGGCCGCACCCTGCCCCGCGTCGATGACATGCCCGGCGCCGGGGCCGTGGTCATCACCGGCCCCCGCCCCCAGCAGCGCGGAGCGCCCGGCGACCATCGACGGAAGACCGCTCTGCCCCTGCCAGAAGGCGTGGCTGCCCACCGTGATCAGCTGCGACTTGGCTCGTGTGATCGCCACGTTCCACAGGTTGACCTGGCTTGCCACCCAGTGCGTCGTCCTCGGCGGGGTGTTGAGCGTGGCCACCGGGCTGAGCACCATCACATCGCGCTGTCCGCCCTGGAACGCGTGCACCGTCCCCACCCGCACCCGGTCGTCGTCGCGCCACACCCGCGCCAGCGCCTGCTTCTGCGCCCGGAACGGCGTCACCACGCCCACCGTCGCGTCCTGCGGCAGCCGCGCGAGCAGTTCGTCCACCACCCGCCGCACGGCCCCGGCCTCGGCCTCGTTGCGCCAGGACTGTCCGTCACCGCCCCGCGCCGACTCGCCGCCCGGCACGTCCACCCAGCCGAGCACCGGCGCCGGATCGGCCGCCCCCACGGGGTCGAGTGCCGCAACCTGCCGCCGTACGTCGGTGAGCACCTGCAACTGGCCCGCGTAGCAGTAGCCGTTGACGACATCGGCGATCCGCGGGTGGCACCGGTAGTGCTCGTCGAGCAGCAGGGCGGTGTCGCCGTGCTGCGCGGCCGCGTGGTATGCGGAGTGCACGTGGTACGTGAGCCGATGGTCCTCCAGCTGCGCCGCGCTCAGCCCGGCCCGGACCCGCGCCTGCCGCTCCTGCTGCGGTGCGATGTCGGCGATGTGGCCCAGCTGCATCGGGTCGCCGATGATCAGTGCCCGCCGGGCCCGGAAGAGCAGCGGCAGCACCGACGGTATGGAGCACTGGCTTGCCTCGTCGATGACGACCAAGTCGAACAGCTTCGGTGCGAGTTCGAGCTGCCGCACCGAGTGGGTGCTGATCGCCCACCCCTTGAGGTGAGCCATCAGGTTCTGCTGGCTCTTGCGGAATCCCCGACGGCTCCGCAAGGCCTGGAGCCGCTGCCCCATCAGTCCTTGTGCCCGCGACAGTGCCTCCGCTGAGACGGCCCGGGACAGTTCCGCGGACAGCTCCGACAGGACACTCGCCGTCTCCAGCCGTGCCTGCTTCAGCCCGTCTTCGTCCCAATCGGTATGCCCGGGTACGAGCTCCCTCAGCCGGCCCTCCACGGCCACCGCGTCCGCCAGGGCCTCCAGCAGCTCCCGCGGCACGGGCTGCTCGTTCGCCCACCCCGGCCACGGCGGGCCGTCCCCCTCCGGGGTGTCGGCCGCCGCCACCAGTGCGGCCAGCGCCCGTGCCCTGCGCCACCCGCCGAGCAGCCACCGGCGGGCTCCGGCCGCCTTCCGGGCCCTGCTCTCCCAGCGGCCCAGCGCGGCCGTACCGTCCCCGGCCGCCGTTGCCGCCCACGCGGACTCAAGCAGCGTCAGCGGCAGCTCCAGCGCGGCCGCCCGTTCCTCCCGTTCCCGGAGCAGGTCCAGCAGCCGCCCCTCCTCGCCGACACGGCGTTCCGCCTCCTCCCGTTGCCCGGCGGCCCGCGCACGGGTGTTGCGCAGTTCCCCGCCCACGGTCGCCGAACCCCGCCGCGGGGCCTCCGTGGGCTCGCCGAGCAGCCGCTCCAGCTTCTCCGCTTCCTTCCCCAGTGCCTTCGCGTTGCCCGTCCGCATCATGAGCCCCGGCGCGATGTCGTCGCAGCGCTTGGCGACGACGTCCACCGCCTCGTTGTTCGTGGACGCGACCAGCACGGATTGTCCGGCGGCGACACAGGTGGTGACGGTGGCCGTGACCACCTCGCTCTTGCCCGTGCCGGGTGGTCCGGTGGCCACCGTCAGCGCCCGTGTCATCGCCGAGGAGACCACCCGCTCCTGGCTCTCGTTGCACGGCCCGGGCGCCACCACGACAGCCGGGGAGCCTGCCTCAGCGTCCGCCTCACCGCCGCTCAGCAGCGCGTCCAGCGCGGTGCCGGGGATCTCGCCGGTCCGTGCCGACATCTGCAGCAGGTTGTCCAGCAGCCCCTGGGTCGCGTTCGCCTCCACGCCGGACGGCACCAGCAGGACGGCCGCGTTGTGCGCGCCCGGTCGCAGGGCCTGCATCACCGTCCGTTCGCTGAGCCCGGATGGATCGAGCGGTTCCAGCTCCGGCAGCTTCAACTCCTCCAGCAACTGCCGTACGGCCCGCAGCATCTGTGTGTCGTTGCCCTCCTGCCAGGTCGGCTGCCAGCCGGCGACGAGGTCGGCCGCGTCGTCGGCGTCCAGTAGTTCCGAGACGACACCGGTGTGGAGGGACGGCACCCCGGTCGGCCGGAGTACGTCCTGGCCGTTCTCGTCCGGCGCGAGTTCCATCTGCTGGACCAACAGCGGCGCGATCGTCACGGGCGTACGGCGTCCCCGGCCGCCTCCCTCGCGTACGGGGAGCGTGACGGCCGGATAGCCGTACCAGTACTCCTGCTGTGTTCCCGCGTCGCCGTCGCCGTCGCCGTCGCCCTTGCCCGGCCGGGCCTGCGGCCTGGGCAGTTGCCCGGGAGCCCGAAAACTCGAGCCCCGGCCCGACTGGATGACCTCCTCGCCCCTGGCCAGCAGGAAGTACCCCGCATCCCGCCCGCTGTCGCGGTCGGGCAGCATCCCGGCCGCCGCCTCGGCGGTGAGGCACCGCACGTAGTAGTGCAGCAGCCGCTGCCAGTCCACCCCGTCCCGCGCGTCCAGCGTCGCCAGATCTCGGGCCTTCAGCAGGGCGGGGGACGGCTGTGCCCCCTCCGTCGCGTCACACGGCAGGGTCGGGAGGTGGACGGGGCGCGCCACCGACCGAGCGAAGGGCAGGCTTCGGGTGGCCCGGATCGTGGACTTGGTGGGGCGCTGCTCCTCCGGCACGCCGTTGCGCGCCATCTGCGCCGTCAGGTAGTCGAACAGATCATCCGGAGTGATCCATCCGCCGCCCTTGACCCGCCCGTTCCGCAGGCCCTCCACGATCTCACCGGTGAACCGGGACGTGCCGAGCGTGGAGCCGGGTGGCGCCATCGCGGAGGCGGACTGCAGCGCGTCGGACGCCGTGATGAAGTACACGCCGGTCGGCCGCAGCAGGGTACTGGGCACGGGCCGCTCATCGGTGCCTCCCGGGCCGCCCTTGGCGGTCCAGCCCTGGACGACGGACCCGCTGGAGCAGCAGTCCAGCAGCACGAGCTTGGACGCAGCACGGCAGGACTGGAGCATCCGCTCCAGGAATTCCGCCGGTACGGCCGTGCCCGGCAGGTCGTCGGGGTCCGCGTCCCGGGTGAGGAAGTACAGCTGGTTGTCGTCCTCGCAGAACTCGCCGTGCCCGCTGAAGTACAGCAGGGCCGTCTCACTCGGCTGCCGCTCCTCCAGGAACGTCTCCACGGTGTGCAGCATCTCGGCGCGGGTCGGCTCGGCGACCATCGCGCAGTCGTTGTACATGCCGATCTCGGTGTTCTCCAGCACCGCCCGCAGGTAATGCAGGTCCGCGCGGACGGGCGGGAGATCGGGGTAGGCGTCGCTGTCGTACGTGGAGACGCCGGCGAGCATGGCGTACCGGTCGTTGTCGGTCATGCGCGCTCAGCCCGCCGCCGCCGTCGCGTCGCCGTCGTCACCCTCGTGGCCGTCGGCGGGCCCGCCGACGCCCGCGAGGAACCGCTCGATCCGCTCGTCGTCCTCGCGCGCCTCCTTGCCCGTGATCTGGAGGGTCGCGCCGTCGGGCCGCCTGGCGACGATCGTCCGCTGCGGCAAGCGGGCCAGCCAGATCTGCACTGCGGACGCGACCAACGAGCCGGCGCTGATCAACACCCCGACCGTGTCGACGGACAGCCCGCCCTTGTCCATGCCCCCGAGCTTCGTGTCCTCGGGCGTGCGCTGCCGGGGGACGTCCAGGGCCGCGTCCGGATCGGCGTCGGCGAGCTCGGCGAGGAGTTCGCGCGCCTCCTTGCGGGCGCGCAACGGGTCCTCGTCGACGATGGAGATCCGGTATCCGGTCCGGTCGTTGGACGTGGTGGTCACGGTGCTTCCCCCCCTGGGCTTCCGTGGTGTGGTCGGGCCGCATGGGCTCACGCCCACACGGAGCGCACGAGGTTAGTCCCCGGGACTGACAACGAGCGCGTCCATTGCCGGAAACCGATGGGCATGGACCCGAAAATGGCCGGCCGGTGGCGGTTACGCGTCCTTCACAGGAGGCGTAGCTGGGCCCTTACGGTCTTCCTCGGTCCGCTGTCGCGCGGGGTGACCGACAGCGGGGCGTCAGTTGGGCGACGATGAGCGGCCCCGCGCAGAAGTGACCCCACGGTGGCGGTCCCGGGACATGTGCTTGACGGACTGGTGGTCGTCACCCATGAGCTGGACCCATGGAATGGAAAATCGGGCGCCCGCACCGAAGCGCTGGCACCTGGGACCGACAAACGCGGCGAAACCATAGCCTTCTTTTCCCGTTCCTTGGGTGCCCCC
Organism: Streptomyces lacaronensis; assembly: GCF_047337785.1. NCBI lineage: Bacteria > Bacillati > Actinomycetota > Actinomycetes > Kitasatosporales > Streptomycetaceae > Streptomyces > Streptomyces lacaronensis. The sequence goes on along the minus strand of NZ_JBLHDK010000003.1, from coordinate 4,292,622 downwards.
GGCGGGGGACGCAGCACATGGGGGCGAACCGAGCCGTTGTTGGGCGGGGAGCTGGTGATCCAGACGACCGTCCCGGTGCCGGTGCCCCGAGCGCGCACGTAGCCGACCGGCGCTCCGACCGCACCGCGTGGGAGCCACCTCGGGCGGCTCCCACGCCACCACCAGGCGGCTTGGCCGTGAGGCAACTGCATTGTGTAGCAATGGCCCGCTCGACCACCTCAACCGGAGGCGGGCATGGCCCGCGTCAGGGAGGCTGACCCGTCCGCGTTATCCGAGCGTCGGCTGGGGAGATCGGCCGAAGAACTGGGTCATCACGTCGCCACCACGGGGGCGCGCACACGGACATCACCGGCGTGCCCGCTGTTTCGGGCAAACTTGCTGATCACACCGGGGGACGACAGGAATTGAACCTACCCCTGATCCCATGGCCTCAGACAGCGAGTGCTCGACCTGGCTGGCACATATGACCACGGCTTTGCACATGCCATACCTCAGCTTGGCCGAGCCTCGTTCACGCCTTCATATGATGAACCTTTTGCCATACGTTCGTTCGGTCGAGGGGGCGTCGCATGGGCACCGGGGGCGGCGGCAAGGTTCTGGACATCAAGGTGGCGGACATCAAGTCCGTCGCGCCGACCTTTCATCACCAGGCGGTGAAGCTGAGTGAGGCGCTGACCACGCTGATCTCGACGCTGGACGGCTATGGCGAGCCGTGGGGGGATGACAAGCCGGGGAAGGACTTCGGCAAGCAGTACAAGCCGAACCAGAAGCACATCGAGTCGGCGGCCGGCATTCTCGTTCTCGGGCTGACCAGCATCTATGAGGCGATGAACGACATGGCCGACGGGCATGTCGACAACGACAAGCTTATCGAGGGCATGTTCACCAAGGCCAAGCACGGCTCCGGCCATGGGCCGGGCGCGGGCGGGCATCGGTGAGTTTCGGCAGCGATATCGAGGACAAGGCCAAGGCCCTGCTGATGAAGCTGGGCATGTGGTGGCCGGATGCCAATTCCGGCACGCTGCGCCACGCCGCGGACGCCTGGCGGACGTTCGCCGACAGCGTGGACGATGTGCGGGTCGCCACCAACAAGGCGGCCACGACGCTCATCCACCACAACAAGGGCGAGGCGATCGACGCCTTTGAGACCTTCTGGGGGCGTTACGCCAAGGGTAAGGACGAGGGCTGGCTGAGCAACCTCGCCAAGTCGGCCCGGAACATGGCCAAAGCGCTGGACAAGTTCGCCGACACGGTCGATGACGCGATCGAGAAGCTGTGGACGCAGATCAGCATCGATGCCGTCGCACTCGTTGGCGGCGGGCTGCTGACCATCGTCACCGGGGGCGCCTCCGATGGAGTAGCGGCGGAGATCATCGCCATGGCCGCCGGCCTGGGCGTCGCCGTGGAGGAGTCGGTCGCCATCATCGCGGCGGAGATGCTGACTGGCGCGGTCTTCACCAGTGTGCTGTCGGTGACGATCGACGCGGCGGTGGCCCAGCCGGTGAAGATCGCCCTGGGGCAGCAGAAGGGTTTCAGCCTGGACGAGGTCAACCAGGCCGCCAAGGACGGCATGATCGACGGAGGCATCTTCGGCGCCGGGCTGGGGGTGCTCAAGCCCGGTGTGACGCCGAAGCTCACCGGCGTCCCGGACCTGCTCAAGCCGCCGAAGGTGCCCTCGATGCGCCCGAATCTCGTGGAGGAGGGTCCGGCCGCGCGCCCGGCCAAGAAGTGCCCGTGCACGGGTGAGCCGATCGACATCGCGACGGGCGCGATGCTGATGGAGCACGCCGATCTGACGCTGCCTGGTTCGTTGCCGCTGGTCTTCGAGCGCACCCATGTGTCCTCGTACCGGGGCGGGGTGTGGTTCGGCCCGACCTGGGCCAGTCTGCTGGACGAGCGGGTGCAACTGGACGCGGAGGGTGTGGTGTTCGCCGCCGCGGACGGGATGCGGCTGGTGTATCCGGTGCCGGAGCCGGGGGTGCCGGCGCTGCCCGTGAAGGGCGCGCGGTGGCCGCTGGAGTGGGACGGCAAACCGGACGGTGTCATGACGGTCACCGATCCGGAGGCGGGTGTGGTGCGGACGTTCGTCCGTCCCGCCGCCACGGAGGAGCCGGGCGCGGTCTACCTGGCCCTGGAGAGTTTGCAGGACCGCAATGGCGCGCGCATCGACATCGAGCGCGCTCTGAGTGGCGCCCCGCTGGCCGTGCGTCACTCCGGGGGCTACTACCTGGCCATCGACACCGAGGGCGAGCGGGTCACCGCGCTGCGGCTCCTCGACGAGCCGCCGTCGGTCTACGAGCCGGAGCGGGGCCGTGGGGGCGGCACGGTGGTGATGCGCTACGGCTACGACGAGGCGGGCAACCTTACCGAGGTCATCAACTCCAGCGGCGAGCCGCTGCGGTTCACCTACGACGGTGAGGGGCGGGTGACGTCGTGGACGGACCGCAATGGCACGTCGTTCCGGTATGTGTACGGGCCGGACGGGAGGGTGGTGCGTACCGAGGGCAGCGACGGTGTCTTCAACGGCAGTCTGGAGTACGACGACGAGGCGCGGACGACGGTCTACACGGATTCGCTCGGCCACGCGACGAGGTATCGGTACAGCGCCGACGGTCAGCTGGTCGAGGAGACCGATCCGCTGGGCCACACCACGCTGACGGAGTGGGACGCGCGCGGTGACCGTAAGGTCGCGGTGACGGATCCTCTGGGCCGTACCACCCGCTATGGGTACGACGAGGACGGCAACCTGACCGGCGTCACCCTGCCGGACGGGGCGCGGGCGGAGGCCACGTACAACGCGTTGTGCCTGCCGGTGGAGGTCACCGAGCCGGGCGGCGGGACGTGGCGCCACACGTATGACGACACGGGGAACCTCCTCTCGACGACCGATCCGGCGGGGGCGACCACGGCCTACGGTTACACCGAGCGGGGCCATCTGGCCGAGGTGACGGACGCGCTGGGTAGCACCACGCGTCTGACCCCGGACCCGGCCGGGCTGCCCATTGCCGTGACGGACCCGCTGGGCCACACCACGACCGTCCGCCGGGATCCCTTCGGCCGGGTGGTCGAGGCGACGGATCCGCTGGGCCGTACGACCCGTATGGGTTGGACGACCGAGGGCAAACCGGCGTGGCGCCAGGAGCCGGACGGGACCCGGGAGAGCTGGACCTGGGACGGCGAGGGCAACCTCCTCACCCACACGGACCCGGCGGGCCACACCACCCACCAGACCTCCACCCACTTCGACGTACCCGCGACCCGTACGGAGCCGGACGGCGCGAGGTACGCGTTCGCCTACGACACCGAGCTGCGCCTGACCGAGGTCACCAACCCCCAGGGCCTGACCTGGACCTATACCTACGACCCGGCGGGCCGGCTCACCTCCGAGACCGACTTCAACGGCCGCACCCTCGGCTACACCCACGATGCGGCGGGCGACCTGCTGACCCGCACCAACGGTGCGGGCGAGACGTTGTACTTCACCCGGGACGCGCTGGGCCGCACGACGGAACAACGCGACGAGGCGGGCGCACGGACGACGTATGCCTACGACGCACAGGGCGCCCTGACGCGAGCGGCGAATCCGGACGTTGAGCTGACCTTCGAACGGGACGCGCTGGGCCGAGTCCTGTCGGAAACGGTCAACGGCCGGAGGACGACGTACGCGTATGACGCCGTGGGCCGCCGCACCGAACGCACGATGCCCTCGGGCCTGAGAAGCGTCTGGGCCTACGACGAGGCAGGCCGCCCGGCCGCACTGCGTACGGGGGCGGCCGACACCCTGACCTTCACGTACGACGCGGCGGGCCGCGAGACGGAACGCCGCGTCGGCGAGGCGGTGCGACTGACGCAGACTTGGGATGGGACAGACCGCCTCACGACCCAGACAATCACCGAGGGCCGTGGCAACGAGGCGGACCGGATCCTCCAACACCGCTCCTACGCCTACCGCGCGGACGGCTACCTCACCGAGATCCGCGAACTCACTTCCGGCACCCGCCGCTTCGACCTGGACCCGGTCGGCCGCGTGACGGCGGTCCACGCGCACGGCTGGACCGAGACCTACGCCTACGACACGGCGGGCAACCTCACGAATGCCACGGCCCCTGCCCACGCGTCCCCCGGCGACCGCGAGTTCACCGGCACCATGATCCACCGCGCGGGCCGCACCACCTACGAACACGACCCCCAGGGCCGCCTCACCCGCCGCACCCGCAAACTCCTCAACGGCCAGACCCGCACCTGGACCTACACCTGGAACGCGGAAGACCGCCTGGCGGACGCGACAACCCCGGACGGCGACCACTGGCACTACACATACGACCCCCTCGGCCGCCGCATATCCAAACAACGCCTGGCCGAGGACGGCACGGTGGCGGAATCGCTGACCTTCGCGTGGGAAGACACCCGCCTCGCCGAACAATCCACACCGGAGGGCAACCACACCACCTGGGACTACGCCCCGGGCACCCACCGCCCCCTGACCCAAACCGACCACACGTCACTGGTGCGCGAGCCCGGCGAATCCCTCATAGAGAAATTCACCGGCGCCGATGACGACACCACACCACGCTTCCACGCCATCATCACGGACTTGGTCGGCACCCCAACGGAGTTGGTCACCGCGGCCGGTGACCTGGCCTGGCAACACCGCACCACCCTCTGGGGCACCCACTTCCCCTCCGGGACGAGCACACCAACGGTCGACTGCCCCCTCCGCTTCCCCGGCCAATACGCCGACCCCGAAACGGGCCTGTACTACAACTACTTCCGCTACTACGACCCGGAGACGGCCCGCTACGTTACCCCCGACCCTCTGGGCCTGGACCCTGCCCCCAATGCGGTGACGTACGTCCATAACCCTTACACCTGGAGTGATCGCCTAGGCCTGGCAGGCTGCGGTGATGGTGCCAAAAATAACCCCGCGCAGCCGCGTGTCTACGGCCCGCAGCGTCCCCCTGGAACGGGCGATGATTGGGTGGCGAGAACTGCCGATAACGGCAAGGGAAGCGTCTGGCAGGCTCCTGGTGCCAAGGGCAATGCTGACATGATTCGAGTGATGAATCCGACCGATAGATATCCCGACGGGTATGTGCGTTTCTATAATAAGCACGGTCAGCCGATAGGTTTGAACGGGAAGCCTGGCTCGAAGGCTGAGACACACATTCCCATGAATCCCGACGGCACGTATTCACTCCCAGCAGGATGGTAGGCGTGGACCTGAACCTCCGAGGCCAATCAGTCACCCGTGTCTGCTTCGACGCGGCTTTCACGCTACTCACCAGCGAGGATTACGAGGTGCGCGTGGAGGCCGATGCAAGCATCCAGGCGCCCGGTGGAGATCTTGTGGTGTTTGATCCCGAATCCCCAGGTGCCACTGCTGCCCAATTGGTGAGCCTCGTGCACGATACGATTACCTCGGCCGAGGTGGGAAGCGTTGGAGATCTGCTTATCTCGTTCGAGAGTGGTGCGGAATTGGCCGTGGCTCCGGATTCCGATTACGAGGCATGGGAGCTTGTGGGGCCGAACCGGAGTCGAGTGGTATGCATGCCGGGTGGCGAGATCGCACGATGGAGCGAACAGTAGCCCCGTGAGTGGTGCCGCGCTTCTGGTGCGCGTGATCGCAACTGGGCGAATCCATGGGGTGGGCGTCGGATAATTCGTCGAAGAGGCAGATCAGGCAGTGAAGGCTGACTTCATCGAAGTGATCGAAGAGGAGTATGGAACGCTCCACAGCCGGCGGGATGACATCGAAAGACGGCGGGCACGGCAGCAGGCCCATGAATGCCATCATTGCTCGCACGCTGATCGAGCTGCTTGTATCCCTTGAGTTGTCCGACGAAGAGTCTGTCTCTGTGGAGGCGTCGGCAGTTCTGGCTGAGGATGCCGCCACGTCGCTAGGGGCTCTATCAGATACCGAACGAGCGAAACTGATCTCGATCATTACCCAGATGGGTCAAGAAGTCGGGGATGAGGATCGTCGGCAAGTTCTCTTGGACCTCCCTGAAGGACTTGGGCTTACCGAGAGACCAGCGCCTTACCATGTGCTGGACCTTTTGTGAAGGCATCCCGGCATCGTCAGTTCGGCGCGCCCCAGTCCCTCCGGTACGCGGCCCAGTCACCCGGCGTCGCCGCGAAGTCCACATACAGCGCGAGGCCGAACCGCTCGCGGCGCGCGTCCTCGCGGCTCAGGCCGAGGCGGGCGCCCCGGGCGGCGGCCGCCACCGTCTCGGCCGATTCGTGGTGGCCGAGGTCGTCGGTGTGGAAGGCCGGGAGGCCCATCAGCAGGTCGGTGCGGTGGGGGGTGGGGGGCGCCTCGAGGGCCAGTCGCGTCTGCTGGGCCACATAGCCTCCGTACAGGCTCTCCATGGGCATCGCCGTGTCGTAGGACATCACCGCGATCTGGTCGACCCGGCGGGCGACCGTGCCGAAGTACGACTGCGACCACCACTTGGGATGACCGGCGACGAACCTCGCGACGGAGTGGAGGGAGAGATGGGGGACGCGGCAAATAGTGAAAAACTGAGCCGTTGGTGGGCGGTGAGCTGGTGATCCAGACGACCTTCCCGGTGTCCGTGACTCGAGCGCGCACGTAACCGACCGGCGCTCCGACCGCACGGGGAGCCGCCCTGACGGCTTCGGTGCCACCACCCGGCGGCTCGGCCGTGGGGGCGACCCTCTCACCTATGGGTGTGGTCCTGGATACAGTGGGTAGCCACAGCGTGCTCGACCACTCGACCGGAGGCAGACATGGCCCGTGCCTGGGAGGCTGACCCGTCCGCGTTATTCGAGCGTCGGCTGGGGAAGTCGGCCGAAGAGCTCGGGAACTCCGACGGCAACGACGAGTGTCCGGACATCTGGCAGCTCGACAACGGTGATGTTGCTGTGATCGGCAGGGATCTGACCGCCGTCTACGGCCCCCGCCTGCCGCAGGGCGTGAACATTGCTTCGGATGAGCGGCTGGTCGTCATCCCAGGGAACATGCTCAGCGCGGCAAAGAAGGACATCCCCGATGCTTGACCTCCTCGCCCCCGAACTCGTTCCCGAGCAGGGCGATAGGCTCACCCGCGCCGCCTACAAGCAGGACTTCCGGCAACGGGAGGACGCGGTCCGCGACGGAAGTTCCTGGAAGCTGGAGCGCCGACAGCACTTCGAAGAGCAGGGCAGTCCGAGCCGGGATGCCCTGCGCCGGGGCGACTGGGAGGAGGCGCTTCGGCTCCTCGCCGACCGGCGCGACACCTTGGCCAAGGCCGCTCAGGAGGACGAGCGCAGGGGGTATGCCTTTCACCGTGTGCGGGTGGTCGAGAGTCCACTGACGCCGTATGTGCAATGGGAACTCCACTCCCAGCGGCAGCGTGCGGAATACGGGCAGCGGATCAGGATCGTCTCCGCCGCGCAGGTGGCCGCCTCGGAGGACACCGGCCCGCTCCCGGAAGTGGTTGTGCTGGGCGGCCGCACCCTCTTCCAAGTCCTCTACACCGAAGCAGGAGTTGCGAACGGCGCGATCCGCTACACCGACCGTGACCTTGTCGAGCGCTGGGAGAACTACATCAAGGCGCTCTACGCGGTGGGTGAAGAAGTGATCTCATACTTCGACCGTGACGTGGCGCACCTTGATCCGCCGACGCTGAGCGACGCGGGAAGGGAGTAGGCCGATCACATCGCCAGGCGGACAGGACGAGCACTTCGGCAGCACCCACTCCGAGCTGTCGGGATCCTCACGCGACGTCGTCCAGGCGAGAAGTGTGCACGGAGGCATCCACTTCCACGCGCAGGGCACACCGGACGCGGGGAGTTCCTCCAGCCCTGTCCCACGCCAGTTACCGGCCGACGTGGGCGGATTCGTCAACCGAACCGATGAACTGGGCCAGTTGAATGCCGTCCTCACCAGCGACGACGGCAGTCCGCTTGTCGTCTCGGTATACGTGATCGCCGGCACCGCCGGCGCCGGAAAGACATCGTTGGCACTGCGCTGGGCACACCAGGTCCGGGAGCGTTTCCCCGATGGCCAGTTGTACGCCAATCTGCGCGGCTACGACCCCGGAGAGCCGGTCGCGGCACGCGAGGCCCTGCACCGCTTGCTGACCTCGCTCGGTGTTCAGCCCGAAGCCGTACCGCAGGATCTCGACGCGGCCGCCGCGCTGTACCGCTCGCTGCTGGCCGACCGCCGGGTACTGGTTGTCCTGGACAACGCGGCCACCGTCGGCCAGGTCAGGCCGTTGCTGCCCGGGAGCGCACACAGCCTGGTGCTGGTCACCAGCCGCAGCCGCTTGTCCGGTCTCGCCGTCCGTGATGGAGCTCGCCGACTCACGCTCGGTGTGCTGCCGGAGCCGGAGGCGGTTGCCCTGCTGCGCGTCGTCACCGCGGGATACCGGCCGGTCGATGACGAACGGCAGCTCGCCGAATTGGCCCGGCTGTGCGCACGACTTCCGCTCGCTCTGCGGATAGCCGCGGAACGCGCCGCCAGTCACCCCCACCTACGGCTGGATGACCTGATCGCCGAACTACGCGACGAATCGGCCCTCTGGGACGCCTTGAGCACTGGCGACGACGAGGAAGCCGAAGCCGTCCGCACCGTCTTCGCGTGGTCCTATCGAGCCCTGTCCGAGCAGGCCGCCCGCCTGTTCCGCCTGCTGGGCCTGCATCCCGGACCCGAGTTCGGGCTGCGGGCCGCGGCGGCCCTGGCAGGGTCGACCAGCATCAGTCGGCCCCGGCAACTACTGGACTCTCTGGTCGGCGCACACCTCCTGGAACAGACCGCTCCGGACCGCTACCAGTTCCATGACCTTCTGCGCGCGTACGCCATCGACCAGGCCCAGCACGAGGAGCCGCCGGTCGAGCGGGAGGCAGCGCTGCGACGCGTGCTGGAGTGGTACCTGCACACCGCCGACGCCGCGCAGGGCTGGATCAACCCCGCTGAGGACCGTGTGGCCCTCACACCTGCCCCGGATGACGTCAGCCCGCTGACGTTCTCCGAGTACGACGCTGCCGTGGACTGGGCCGAGCGGGAGCACGCCAACCTCCTCCAGTCCGTCCGTACGGCGGCCGACGCCGGGCAGGACCGACTGACGTGGCAGCTGGCCACAGTCCTATGGAACGCGCAGTTCCCCTCCGTTTCGGGCACAAGCTGGCCGGCCGTGGGCCGCATCGGCCTGGAGACGGCCGAACGGCTGGGAGAACGTGCCGCGCAAGGCGCACTCCACACTTACCTCGGCATGGCCTACACCCGCCTCAACCGCCAGACCGAGAGCCTCGAATCCCACGAGAACGCGCTGACGATCCGGCGCGACCTGGGCGACCGCCTTGGCGAAGCACGCTCACTCAACCTGATCGGGCTGAACCACCTCCGCGGCAGACGACTCGACCTCGCTGCCCGCCACTTCGAGCAGGCCATCTCCGCCTTCCAGGAGCAGAACGCCGCCCACTGGGCCGCCACGGCGATGTCCAACCTCGCGACCACCCACTACCGCGCCGGACGGCTCCCGGAGGCGGCAACCGTCATTGACCAAGCCCTGGCAGCGCACCGAACCCTCGGTGATCAGCGCGGCGAGGGCAACATCCTGCGCGTGCTGAGCGATGTCCAACGCGAGCGGGGCGATGTCGAAGCATCCCTGGCCACGGCCCAGGCCGCCCTCGACATCGCCCTCATCCTCCGCAACCTCCGCCTGGAGGGCTTCTGGCTGCTGACCCTCGGCGATGCCCAGCAGGCGAAGGGCCAGTGCGCCGAGGCCCTGACCTCCTACCAGCGCTCCGCCACACTCCACCGACGCCTCGCCGACCGCAGTCGAGAGGCTCTGGCCTGGCAGGGCGTCGGCGAGGTCTACCGTCGGCTCGGGCGTCATGCCGAGGCAGCCGACTTCCACCGCCAGGCTGCCTCGGCGCATCGCGATCTGGGCGATGAGTGGTATCAGGCCCTGGCCCTCGAAGGCTTGGCTGCGGCCGTACTCAGCGAAAGCCCGGAGGAGGCCCGTCGGCACTGGGCAGAGGCGCTGAGGTTCCTCACCGCTTTCGATGACCCTCGCGCGGCAGCAGTGCGCGAGACCATCGAACGTCGACTGGCAGAAACAAGCTGAGGCAGGGGCTGACCGTTCCGGATGGTGTCCGGCGCTGATCAGCCGAAGACCCCATTGGGGTGTCGCAGTAGCAGCCTGAGCTCGGGTGTGCTGGCCACGCTCCCGGCGGGGCAGAGCTGGACAACGGCGGGCGGACGTTCCTGTAGGGCTCGACGCACACCACGTGCCTGGACGCGCCAGGTGAGCCGCTGCCGACGCTTGCCCGTCCGCGGTGAGGCCGGCCGTGGCTCTCGGGGCGGCCCACATCGCTGCGAGGGCACTACGTCCGTCAGCAGAGAAGCACGGGCCCTGGTTCCTCGACCCCTCGCCCCTGACGCATACACGCCGTCGTGGCTGATTAGCACCCTTTCCATACCTCGGCCCCCAAATCACCCTGAGGGCGGGGAGACGACACGGACTGTGCCGAGGGGGCCGCCATGTCCGGACCGTTGTACGTTGCCGTTCTGCCGACCCGCCCGCATGCGGTGGAGGCATACCGTGGACTACGGCCGGACATACAGGCCACGGTCGCTCCGCTGTGGACCTTGCCACCCCGCCCGAGGATGCTGCCAGATCCGCTTGCCATAGAACTTCGAAAGGACGCACGCCGGGTCGCGGCCGCGCACCGCCATTGGCCTGCGTGGCTGGACGCGCCGTTCGCTGACGAGAGCGAGGCCGCTGTCCTAGCCGAAACCCTGCCGCCCGAGTGGTGGGCCCTGCGAAACCTGCGCCCCGTGACCGGCCCGCGTCGACCCGTCGCTCAGCAGTCCCTGGCCCTTGCGGCGGCCGAGCAGCATGGCGGCGGTCTGGGTATCCGCATGCAGGTCCCAGGTGAGTGGCATGACCGGGATGTTCCATGGCTGGGCGAACTGCTCGACCGGGCCTGTCCCATCGGACCGGTCGATCTATTCCTCGATCTGGGCGCCGTACTGCCTTCTCGCCGGGACGCCGCCAAAGAGGCTCTGCGCGCTCTCGACGCGCTGGTCCCGCTCGCCACCTGGCGGACGGTGGCTGTCGCGGCGGGCGGCTTCCCCGACCGGCCTGAGGGCTTCCTGGAGAGCGGCTGGCACGAGGCCCCACGACCGGATTGGGATACGTGGCACGAGATCCACCACAGCGGACGCTCCTACCTTTCCCAACTGCACTACGGCGACTACGGCATCCTTCCCACCGGATACGCCGCTCAGACCCCGGTCTCGGGCAACGGCGGACCGGAGTGGGGCATCCTCCGTTACACCACCGCCCGTTCCTACTTCCTGGCCAAGGTGCTGCAACGCGGCCAGCACCGCGACGCGATCAACCGCGACGCCGCCCGGCGCCTCACCTGCCTCGCGGACTTCCGTGGCCCGTCGGCCGGAACAGGGGAGGGTTGGCTGCGGGACTGTGCTCAGGGGTTCGTCACTACCGGCAACCACTCTGTTTGGAACCGGATGGGGAACATCCAGCACATGACGTTCGTCGTCAGTTGTCTCGCAGGGCACCCCCGTTGACTTGCGTCTTCGATGGAACGCATCCCGCACTCAGCGTGACAGCAGGTGCAGAGTTTGCTGTGGCAAGCCTTGTCTGCGGTGAAACTGCTTGCTAGGCCAGACGCCGTCATGGTGGTGGTTCCAGCCTGGTGGGTGGCCATCCTGCTCACCTGGAGATCACCTGCATCACGGCTAGGATCTATCTGGTGTCGATGAAGGAACGCAATGTGGCGGGGTGCATAGAGCGCCCTGAGTTGTTGCCGGACTGCGACGTACCGGCCTCTCGCAGAAAACCCGACGAGGCGATCGAGACTTCCCTGGTTCGCCTTGTCGACGAGACGCAGGCCGACAATTGGCGGATCGGCGGCCTGCGGGCGTGTCAGATTCGCGGCGGGGCAGCGCTGGCAGCGGCATCGTTCATGGTCCAGACACCGGGCCCATTCCACGAGGACCTGCAGCGCATCGCCCCAGAGTTGAGGGCTGACGCATTCCGTCCCTCGTATACCTATGCCGAGTACACCGTCGGACTCTGCTACGTAGCAGGCGCCAAGGGGCTGCCGCCGGAACTACGCCTCCGTGCCGCCGACACACTCGTGGCCGGAGCCAATGAGGCGGGCTATGCGGAAGCGCGGAACCTGCTGCCCAGAAGCAGCTGGGGCTTGCTGGCACATGCGGTGCGCGAAGGCTGGGCTGTCTGGACTGCGCAGCTCTTTGCCGAAGACGAGACAGTCCCACTCAGGACTCGCATGAAAGTTGCCCTCGCCCTCGCTGAGCACGACCGTCCGGCCGGGTACGTACCCGAAGCCGTGGAGAAGCTTGTGGCTCACCCGGATGCCGCGAGCGCGGACCGTCTTGCTCTGGCGATAGCCGTGGCCCAGCGTGCCCCCAAGAGCAGTGTGGGTCTGCTTTGCCGTCTCGCGTCAGATCCGCTGGTCCAGCCCAGCCACCGGATGCAGGCGATCGAATTGCTGGACGAGGTCGACGCGGCCAAGTCTCAGGAGATGCGTGCCTTGCAGACACGTCTTCCGACTGTGCGGGCGGCCCGTGACCAGCACCGAGAGGCGGCCGAGCGGGCGGAACACGAGGTAGCGGCCCAGCGGGCGCGAGAGACCCCCGAGGCTGTTCTGGAGCGGCTTGACTCCGAGATCCAGGGAATCCTGGATGGCCTTGGCGGTCGCGGTTCGGCGGACTGGTTGGCCACTGATCTGGACAACCACCTCGCAGAGACCGACTGGGCCGCTGTGGCAGAAGACGTGGCTGAGATCTGCGGCCTGGTACGTGACGAGGACGTTGAGTCTGCCCTCCGGTCACTGGAGGTTCTGACCCGGATCAGGTACGGAGACGATTCGAGCCTGCCGCCGGATGGATCCGAGCCCGTCACACCGGACGACGACTTCCCTCGGCTGACTCGGCAGGAGCTTGCCGAGCACGCGCGTGAACAGGCCCAGCGTTCCTGGACGTTCTGGGGAGAACTTGTCGAGAAACACGGCTGGGACAACGATCGGATTCATGAAGTCGACGACCAGTGGCACGAGGTCAACCGACACGTGAGCGGCGTGATCCTTCAGAAGGCCGTCGATCATCTCCGAAACCTTCAACAGTGCCTGGTTTGGGAGATCTGGCCCGCTTTGGTGGAGACCGCGAAGGAGAGGAACTACGGCTCTGCCCGGGGTCATCTGGCGGCTGCGTGCCTCCTCGCAGACGAGGTCGAGCATGCTGAGGGCCTGTGGAAGGAGACCACCGCGGAGGACTACTCCTTCGACCCGCTGACCATGTCCTGGCCTCGCGACGTCTGGTTGGTGCTGGAGGAGTGGAGACGGGGTTGAATCCCCAGCACATGGAAGCGAGTCCGTTGGAGAGCATGGCTTGACCGCCCCGTGGGATTGAGGAGTGCCACCGAGCCATCATGATCGAGTGCATCTGGGTTGGCTTGCTCATGACCCCCAAGCCACCGCTCACGCACTGAGGAGCATTTTGGGCAGGGCAGGCCGACCTTGGCGAGATCCCCTGTGGTTATCGCTCGGCTTCGCTGGTACCACGGGGACAAGAACTCGGCAGCGCCGTCGTAGCGGGGGAATGTGGGCTGGCAGGAAGAAGTCGTCTCGGCGTTGGACGCCTGGGTCGCGCACGAAGGCGTGCCGGCGCGTGAGCCGCGGTGGCGTCCGCTGGGGCGAGCGGCGAAGAGTGGGAAGCCGGGGGAGTACGTCGTCGACGTACGTGGCACCGACATCACGACAGACCAACTTCAAGGTGACAGCCTGAGGCTGGCCGGGCCGGACGAAGGCGGTGTGGACGCAGGCCACTCCGTGCTCGACGTGTTCAAGGACGGCACCGCACTGCGGGTGCGTGTCGCCGAGTTCGCCGACCCCGCCGACCCTCATCTATGGATGAAGCCGCAGCCCGCCGGCTTCCTCGTGAAGGCATTGCGTGAAGGCTTGGCCGCGCTCACCGATGCCCCTCTCGCTCACCTCATGGCGCGAGGCGAAGCCGGGACGGGACGGCTCGCGGCGACCGGGCTGCCACCGGGAGTGCTGCTGCCCGCTCAGGACCTCGCGTATCGCGCATGCACGGGCGAAGGGCTGTGGCTGGTGTGGGGACCTCCCGGCACCGGCAAGACCACCGTCCTCAAGCGGGCCATCGTGGATCTGATGGCGCGCGGCAAACGCATCCTGCTGGTGTCCGCGACCAATGTCGCCGTGGACAACGCCCTGTGGGGCGTGATGAAGGAGCGGCGGCACGCGGACGGTCACATCGTCCGTGTCGGACCGCCCCATCTGCGTGAAGTGGCTGAGGACGCAAGCGTCTGTCTGACACTGATGGTGCGCGAGCGGCTCGCCGATGTCGACGAACGACGCCGGGCGGTTGCCGCGCAGCTGGTTGAAGCGCGGGCGCGGACGCGCGAGCTGGAGGAGCTGGAGCGGAGCCTCGCGAACTTCGACGCCATCGGGTACGCCGCGGACCGCACCCGCTTGGACGACCCCGCCCGCACCTCCGCAGCTCTCACCCGCGCGCGTCGTCAGGCGGATCGCGAAGCAGAGGAAGCCGGGAAGCGGGTCGAGCGACTGGAGGAGGAGTACAAGGCGGCTGCTGCGGCCGTGCGCGCCACGGAGCAGGCCCAGGCCGACTGGAAGGCATACGACAACGTGCAGGCAGACCTCGCCGAGCTCCGAGTCGCTGTGACAGCGGTGGAGGCGAAGGCACTGCTCGCGGAGAACGAGCGCGACGCGGCCGACCGTGCCCTGATGGACCTTGAGCGGTTGACCGGCTTGGCGAAGCGCCGGGCCAAGCGGGACAGGGAGAAGGCGCGCCTTCGGCTGGAGACGGCCCGCACCGAGACCGAGAAGGCCCAGACGAAAGCAGCGGAGGCCCGGTCCGTACTCACCCGAACCGAGCAGGAATACGCAGCACGGCTTGAGGCTCACCGCGCCAAGATCTCCTTCAGCAAGGAGGAGATCACGCTCCGCAAGACGACCCTGCGCACTGTGGAGACCAACCTGGAGGACGCGTGGCGAGTGGAGAGGGCGGCGGCTGCCCAACTTTCTCCCCTCGCCAAACAACTCGACCTGTCAAAGGCGGCCGAAGCACGTGTCATGGAGGCCGATCGCCTCGGACACCCCCACCGCCATGCTGCGGCAGCAACACTGAAGCCTCAGGTCACTGCGGACAAGGAGAATCGTCCGACCCTGGAGCGCCGACATCGAGAGTTGCAGGAGGAGTACGACAAGCTCGCACGCGACGCACAAGGCGAGATCATTCGTGGTGCGAAAGTCGTTGCCACTACCCTCGCGCGTTTCCGCACTGTCAAGGCGGTGTTCGAAGGCGATTACGACGTCGTCCTGGTCGACGAGGCCGGTGCGGCAACCCTGCCCGAAGTGCTCCTCGCGATTGGCAAGGCCAAGACGACGGCTGTACTGCTCGGCGACTTCATGCAGCTTGGCCCCGTCCTGCCGAAACTGGATGGCAGCAAGCGGACTGATGTCGCGAAGTGGATTCTGCGTGAGGTCTTCGAACACTTCGGCATCGAGTCGCCAACGGCAGCGGTGAACCACAACGGGTGTGTCGTGCTGGATGTCCAGCACCGCTTCGGGCTTGACGTCATGGATCTGGCGAACACTCTTGCGTACGACGGCGTACTGAAGCCCGGCCCCGACGTCGTGCGGCGGGCTGAAAGACGCGAGTCGGGCGATCCCGAAATCGTGATCATCGATACGGACGGCCTCCAGAGCCTGGCCCAGGCTCACCGCACCGGTCGCCGCAAAGGTTGGTGGCCGGCGGGATCCTTGCTCGCACGCGCACTCATCGATCTACACCGCGAGGACAGCGAATCGGCTGGTGTGGTCACGCCGTATTCAGTGCAGGCCGAGGCCACCCTGGAGGCTCTCCGCGATACCGAGACGGGTGGGCAGCTTGCCGAGGTGGGCACCGCCCACCGTTTCCAGGGCCGCGAGTTTCCGGTCGTCATCTTCGACACGGTCGAGGACGACTACGGTGACGGTCTCTGGATGGCCCATGCTTCCCGAGCCTCTGAGGCAACGGCCTGGGCCCGCGACGGCGTACGCCTGTGCAATGTCGCCGTCACCCGTTTCCAGACCAGGCTCTACGTCATCGGCAGCCGCAGCCGAATCCTCGCCTCGGGAGAGGAGACGGCCCTCGGCAAACTAGGTGCGCTCATCCGCGTCGGCCGCACCCGTTTTGTCCCCGCAACCCGGCTCATCGCCCCTGCCACGCGGCCTGTCACCGGCCTTGGCGAATTCGGGTCCCGCCTCGCCGAAGTCCTTTCGCGTCACGTCGAGGTCTCCGAGGTCGACGACGAGATCTCCTTCTACGAGACCTTCGCCGCCCGCCTTGCCGAGGCCAAGACCTCTCTATGGATCTGGTCTCCGTGGACGGCGAAACGGCTGATCGGCCTACTTCCGGTACTTGAGGAAGCCGTACGCCGCGGAGTCCGTGTCACCATTTTCGTACGGGACCCCTACGACACAGGTCAGAAGAAACAGACCGCGCTGGTCCAGCGCCTTCGAGACGTGGTGCAGACCGTTGTCCGCGTCAATGTGATGCACCAGAAGATCGTCGTCATCGACGAATTCACAACCCTGCTGGGAAGCCTCAACTCCCTTTCCCAGAACCACTCGCGCGAAGTCATGCTGACGATCAAGGGCCACCATTTCGCCCGCAAGATCCTCGCCCACGAGCACGCCGAGGACTTCGCGAGGCCACCGCGATGCGGTGCGTGCAAGGGAGACGAGGTGGATCTGCGCCGCCGGGTGAACGGATCCTGGTACTGGCGGTGCTTCAACCGGACGTGCCCGGGGCGACGGGGCAACCGGGCGTGGGAGACGGCCGTGCGGTTCAGGACGGGGAGCCGGGGCTGAGCTGGATCTCGGCCCACACGGTCTTGCCGACCAGGCGCCTGGGCTGGAAGCCCCATCGCTCCGCGAGGGACTCGACGATGACCAAACCTCGTCCGTGCTCTTCCCAGGCTTCCGGCGGCGTGGCGGAGGCCGGATGGGGAAGCCGCTCGCCCTGGCAGTCGGCGACCTCGATGCGCAAGGTGGCGGGCCCGGCTTCGGGCCTCGTCAGAAGGAGAGCCAGCAAGAAGTCCCGCCCGGGTACGTGCCCGTGCTTCAGTACCGGTAGGCCACTGGCGACGTTTCCGCTGCGCGGATCCTTTTCCAGTGGCCGCCGGCCCGAACCCGCCGCGCACCCTTTCGGTGCAGCGGGCTCTCCAGTGACTACGGCGTGATCCTGGTTCCGGCTATGCGTGGATGTCTTCATGACAGGGCGGGCAGACCACGAGGGTTTTGCGCATCAACTGCACCCATGTGGGCTTCAGAGTTCGCACCGTGCCTTGCGGAGCCGGTCGATGAGCTGGCTTCCGCGCGGCGGATGCGGGGGGTGAACTGGGTGGGCGGAAGGTCGTCGATTACGCCCTTCCGCTGCCGGATCAGGGGAATACCACCGAACCGTGCGATCAGCGGTTTCCTGCCCTCGCGTGGTCGGGTACACCGAGGTCCAGAATTCCGCGCGACTCGCTTGGTTCAAGAGCAGCTACAGCGGCAATGAGGGGGGTGAATGCGTGGAGGTCGCCATGACTCCCGGCGCCGTTCACGTGCGGGACTCCAAGGAGCCGATGGGGGCTCAACTCGTTTTCGCGGCGCAGAGCTGGGCGGCGTTCGTGGACTTCGCGACGCGGCCCTGACAGACGAGGCGGGGATACGGCCAAGTGGTCTGTATCCCCGCGTACACCCAGCGGTCAGCCCAGTACCGTCGCGATGGCGATCGCTCGTTGTCGGCGTGCACAGCCGCGCGGGTATGGGGTGCCGCTTCGTGTTGGGTGGCCTAACCGGCCATCGTGGGGGCGTAAGAGGACAGAGCCGGAGCGAGTTGCACTCCGGGTGCCAGGCCGAGGGCGACGAGGGCGTCGGGCAGACCGCGGCCGACGCGGGCCGCGTCCATAGTGCCCGGGGCGGCCAGAGGGCGGCAGCTGGCTGCGATGATCTCGAACAGGTGCTGAACCCGGCCCGGTCCGCGGGGCAGCAGCTGGCCATGGAAGTCCTCGTGGTGCGCGAGAACCAGGGCCGCGAGACCGGCGACGTGGGCCGAGGCCGTGCCGGTGCCGTCGAGCGCCGTGTATCCGCCCTGCGGCGAGCACGACAACACCGCGATGCCGGGAGCGGCCGCGTCGACGCCGGGGCCGTAAGCGCTGAACGGCGCGGCGAACAACCCCTCAGGTGTCAGCTGCGGGCCCACATGGGTGGCTTGGGAGGTGTCCGGCGGGAAGGACCCGAAGACGCCGAGCGCACCCACGGTGAACACGGTGGGCAGCGAGCCGGGGAAGCAGACCGGTCCGCCCGAGTCGCCCGCAGGGGCGACGCAGGCGATGCCCGCCGCGCCTGCGTCGGCCAGTTTCCGGGAGACCAGCGCCGACGGGTACGGCGCCGCCACGGCGATGTGCGCGACGTCGACCTCCCGTTCGATGCAGTGGTCAAGGGCGGCGATCAGGTCGCTGAAGAAGCCCCCGGGCAGCACCTGGCAGACCTCGATCTCCGCGTCGACCGCGGTGCCGATGATGCCCTTGCCGGTGTCCGCCCCGGCGATGACGCCGACCGTGTGCGTCCCGGTGCCCACCGTGTCGCGGGCCCAGCCCTCCTTCGTGCCGCGGACGAGATCGACACCGTTGTGCACGCGCCGCTTCAGGTCGGGATGCTCGGTGGCGACACCCGAACCGATGACCGCGATCTTGATGCCGAAGGCGCGGAACGTGGGAGGCAACCTGTCCAGCCGCATGGCCTGCTGGCCCCAGGCGTACTGCTGTCTCTCCTCGAGTCCCGGGTACACCTTGGCCAGCGGCGTGAGAGTGACCAGGTTCTCCGCGGTCACCGACAGGTCTGGACGGCTGATCCAGCGGTCGGCGTACCCGCCCACGGGACGTACGTACAGGGACTGGACGGACTCCACGGTCTCCGTGGACATGGTGACGGTGACCGTCCCGTCGGCCCCGGTGACGCCTTGGCCGGGCCAGGACCAACCGATCAGGAACACGCCCGCGCCGGCCAGCGGTTCGCCGTCCGGGCCGCACACGCGTAGGGAGATCTCCACGGGTTCTTCCAGCGGCATGATCAGCCCCGGATCGCGCAGCGGCAGGCCGCCTGCGGACGGCGCGGCGGCGGGTCCGGACGCGGACAGCGGCAGGTCCGGCTCGATGTGGACGTGCAGCGTCTGCATCGCCGGGAGCTGGGCCTCGGCTGCCTCGACGACCGCGATGTCCGGGCAGGCGAGGGGCGTGCCGGACGCTTTCAGCTTCTCCGACGGCCGGAGTCTGCGGACCACCGTGACCTCGGGCATCTGCTCCAACTGGTCGCACACCGCGTCCATGCCCGGTTCGGGAACTCCCGGTGGCAGAAGATGCTGCGGTAGCGGCGTGACCATGTACCGCGCCCGGCGCGGCTGCACCGTGATGGGTGATGGCGCGCCCGCCTTGCGTGGTCGTGCGCCCATGCCTTTGGGTCCCGGCCCGCCGGCCCCCGAGCCTTCTGATCCGGTCTCGCCGTTGTTTCGGGGTTTGCTCCCGGGTCTGTCCTTGACCATTACGTCCACCTTCACCACGTCCGCATGCCTGTGTCGTCCTGCGCTTCTGATCCGGTGTGGGGCGGCTCGCGCTTCCACAGTGATGCCGTGTGCCCGGGAACCAGTTCCGGGCACACCGCATCGCGCGCTGCCCTACGTCAGCCGATGCCGAAGGGCTGACCCATCGGGCCGAAGCCGAAGCCGGGCTGCTGGGACTGCTGGCCGAACGACTGCGGGCCGTACCCGCCGCCCCACGGCTGCTGGCCCTGCATTCCCTGGCCCTGCATTCCCTGGCCCTGCATTCCCTGGCCCTGCATTCCCTGGCCCTGCATCCCCTGCTGGCCCTGCTGGCTTTGCATCCCCTGCTGGCTTTGCTGGAGCAGCGTCACGATCGCCGTCGGCAGTGCCTGCTGCACGGACTGCTCCACCGCGCCGCGGACGCCCTGCTGCAGCGTGTGGTGCAGCGCGACCGCGAGGTAGGGGTGCGCCTGATGGGCCAGGCCCTGCTGCTGCAGCTGCTGCTGGACCTGCTGGATCTGCTGCAGCGTCTGCTGCATGCGCTGCGCGATCTGCTGGCTCGCCTGCTGGCATGCCTGCTGGATCGCCTGCTGGACCACCTGCGCGAGCTGGCCCTGCGGGGCGCCGATCTGCTGGCCGAACTGCTGCTGGGGCTGGATACCGGTCATCACCGACATGAATGCTCCTTTCGATGCCATGGGAAGGTCAACATAAGGAATGATGCTGGCCTTATCGGAATAAACCCGACGCGTTGAAGCTAAGTTGACGAGGTCGCGACCGCAATCGGACGGGCCACTCCAGGTAAGGCCCCCGATCGGACCCGGCGAGTGGTGAAACCGTTGGTGGAGCGGCCGGATCGGCCGCCGCTGATGGAGTCGGAGGGCGATCGCTCACCTGATCGGACCCGTAGCGAAGTGGACGAGGCCTGCCGGGCCGTATGGCCCGCTGACGCCCATTCGGAGGAGGCGATGGAGCAGGAAACCGGCCGCCGGCCACTGCGCGATGTTCGGGCCGGTGGCGACCCGGGCGGGGTCGGCCTTCTGATGGGCGGGGTTACCGATACGCAGGGTGGGATTACCCTGCCCGCAAATCTCGCTATGTGGATATCTTCTACCTATTTCGACATCTCGTTTAATAGCATCCCGCCTATTAGAGGAGTTGCGATGGGTGAGCACGTGCACGTCCGCATTTGGGATGGCCTGGCGGTGAGCGACGGCGGCGATGTGATCGAGGTGTCGCACTGTCACTGCGGTGCCACATGGAGCAGGACGTACCGGGTGGACGAGCGAGCCCCCGAGGAGTGAGCGGATGCACCGCGGATGCACCCGTCGCGTACCGAGCCTGCTGCGAAGCGTGCTTGCGGGCGGTAGCCCGGGCAGCCGCCGTCATGACTGAGATCGCCCGGGTCCTCTGGCGTGGCCGCGATGTCGGCGCCGGACCTGGTGGGTCTCGTCCTTGGTGGTGTTGTGCGGCCGCAGGCGGGGCTCGATTTCCGGGGCCAGGGCGGTGTGGAGGTCCCCAGCCGTAGCCGGTCGCCGGTGTCGGGATGGCCGTCGGTGGCCAGGTCGGCGGCGCGCCGCGGACCCGGTCCAGGCCCAGGGCCTCCAGCTCCAGCATCACCAGGGTGGCGGTGGCGTCCTGGGTGAGCGTCTGGTCGATCCGCAGACCGATCTCCCGCCCGGCTCCATCACGCCGTCGACGAGATGACCGGCGATGACCCGGTGGGCCGGCGCGCCGTGCGCAAGCGTCACAATGCCCAGGCTCCGCGCTCCACCGGGAGGCGGCAAGCCGACACGTGCCCCGCCCGCCCGCCGCACCGCCTTCACCCCCTGCACCGCCTTTACCCCTGGAGCGGCGTGAGCAGCATCCGCGCGGATACTCGTTCGGCGCCGCTCGGGAGACATGGACAGGAGGCGGACTGCCATGACTCTGCCTGTACGACGTACGCCTGGCGGGCTCGCCGAGCCGCCGTTCCCCAGGTGGCTGAGGGACCGGCTGGCCGAGTTCGACGACCTGTTCAACCGGATGGGATCGCTGCTCGCGTTTACCCGGGTGGACGCCGTCATGGCGGAACGGTTCGGCGAGGTGCGGTCTGCGCGCGAGACGCTGCGCGACCCGGTGCGGCGCGCGGCCTGCGACCAGGCATACGAGCGGACGTACCGCCGCCCGGACGGGCCCGGTATTGACCTCGGTACGACGAACTCGGATGGTCTCGGTCCTGGAGGGCGGTGAGCCCACCGTCATCACCAACACGGAGGGCGGGGGCGACCGCATGGCCGTCGCCAGAACGCCGCGGCCAACGTCCTGTGCGCCCTCCTGCCCGTTCTCGACGCCGTTGCCGGGCGCGGGGGTGGGGCGCGCGGCCTCGGTCAGTCCCCACCGCCTTAGCTGGGCGACGGCCCGTCGGCGGCCTCCGCGACCGCGGCCGGGTGCTACTTTCCACCGATTGTGGATGGCCTTCGGCTCTGAACCTTCGCCATGCGAGGCCCGCGCCTCCATGCGTTCGGACGTCGAAAAATTTACTCAAGATGCCTTGACTTGAGGGGATTCTCATGGAGAGTGGTTAATAGACCACAACACCGAAAGAGTCACAAAGCCGGTGAGGACGTCTAGTCGGCGGAGTGGCTTGGACAGGATGTGGTTCAGGCCCCCGGCAAGCCGGCGCGATACCGAGGCGACAGTGACGACTGGAGCTTCAGGACACGCGCAGTACTACCGGGGACTGTTTTTTGCCAGGTGGGGGCGTTGCGCAGCCTGACGCAGGCCCGACCAAGCTCGCACTCTCAAACGATCAAGCGTGCTCCGCATCCGATGCCACGCATGGGAGTGTCTGTGGTCATATTCCAGTGCCGCCGCATATTCCGATTCATCGGGCACGGGCACGGGCTGCCGCCACGACACTGACGTGTCGGTCTTCGGCGCGGCCCGTGCGATGTGCTCGGCCGTTTCCTCGGCTTCGTTTCCGTCCCGTGCGGAGACGGCGAGAAGGCGGAACGGGGCGGAGGGCCGGAGTTCGACGCATACCACCTGCCTGTCTCGCCGCACGGCTACGAAGTCTTTCCCTGCCTGATGGCAGCGGATGCCGATGGACAGGGCGCCAGGGATGCAGAGGCCCCTCTCGTGAACACCGCGCAGAGCCCGCCACCATTCGGGCTCGACCGTCACCCGGCGCACGGCCTCCAGTGGCACCCGCACGTCACGATGACGGGTGGCCGCCTTTTCCCACCACGCCAGGCGCATGACCACTTGATCGTCCTGGGTGAGCATCCCTGCCATCGTCAACTGCCTCCCCTCCGTCCTCACTCCCGTCGGGATCCGCTGATCCCGACGGGACTCAGGAGCTACCCCTTGTCGTGGGGCTTCCAGCGTGTTATGTGAGGAATGAGCACTCTTGGGCCTGGAGTGCCAACGGCTGAACCGGGTGGCGTACTCGTGCGGCCGTGATCGAAGCGCGCGGTTCGCGCGGACGCTGAACCGGGCGGGTGACGCTTCACCGCTGAGCCGGGCGGGTGACGCCGATGGTGAGACCCATTGCTGCCAGACCCAGCACCATGGTGACGGCACCGAGCCAACAGTTGTTCCAGACGATGCCGGCCCGTGCGCCGTGCGTGGCGGTGACCACCCATGGGGAGATCAGAAGTCAGACGCCGAGCGGCGCAAGCGTCCACGCCAGGCGGAACATCCGCTCCGGGACAAGGGTGAGACCGAAACCGATCAGGCCGACAGTGATGCCGACGATCAGGTTGTTGACGGCGATATTCGGCTGACCCGAGAAGTGGACGACCCACGGTGAGATCGCGCCGTAGACGCCCGCCAGCAGGATCAGTCCTTCGAGTGCGATCGCCCTGCCGGTGGAGGCGGTACGCGTTTGAGCCGTTCCCGCATCTCCGCTATCTCGGGATGCCCGGTCATGTCACTGGAGTGCTGCGGATACGACATTGTCGTTGTCTCCTCTCCATCTCCGATTTATGCGCTCTTTATCTGGATTACCTGAATCAGGTAACAGAAGCAATGTCGAGTCAGGTGCAAGCATGACTTGCGTCGCGTTGAAAGCGTGGCCTGGAGTATCGGAGTGTGATCGTGCGGTCGCTATGCGAATTGAGCTGGCGGGATGTCGGCGCTCTATGCGTATCGCTTTTTCACTCGCGTGCACGTGACCGCCCTGCCGGTGGGTTGCCCGCGGTCCTGACAACGGGCGTTGGCGGCACCTCAGGCAGGGACCCCGGGATCCGCGCGCCTGGCGGCCGACGTGCTGTGGTCTGCGCGCCGGTTGGCTTGGACTGCCGCAAGTGCGGTTGCCGGTGAGAAGGGTTCGCGGTGCGAGAGGGCGCCGCGGTTGGAACCGGGGGTGCGGGGGCGGGGGCTGCTCGGCCCAGACGGTCTTGCCGGTGGGCGTGAGGGCCCAGTACATGGGGACGAGCGGAATCATGGGCCGGTGCGGGTGAGCTAGTGATCCAGACGGTCGTCCCGGTGCATCGGGCGGGCAAGTAGACGATCGGCGCTTCGGCCTACGGGGGGGCGCCTCACGGGCCCCCATGCGTGCGGTGCACGTCCGGCAGGTGCGGGGAGCGCGCCGTCAGATCTTGATGACGGTGACGCGTCCGCCGCACAGTGCCGTGATGTCCTCGGGGTCGGAGGTGAGCACTGTTGTGGGCCCAGGGGCGGCGAGGGCAGTGGCGCTGAGCATGGCGTCGATGGCGTACTTGTGCCCGTGCAGGCCGGTGTCGGCCAGGAGAGCGGCGGCGTGGCGGGCGAGGATCTCGGTGATCGGCTCGACGACGATGCGGGAGAGCGTCCACTCCAACGCCGGCCGGTTGATCCGGGGGTGGACCACTTCCACGAGGGTGGCGGCGCTGGTGATCACCCGCATGTCGTCGGCGCGGGCCAGGGCGAGCCAGCCGGTGGCCATGCGGTCCCGCAGTTGCGGCCTTGGCGAGTCCCCTCGCTGTCGAGGACCAGGGTGCCGCCGCGTACGGCGGCGGGTGATCGCGTCATGCCGTGTTCGCTCCGTTGGGCGCTTGCTGCCTACGGGCCTGCTGGAGTTGGTCCCGGAGCGCTTGGACCTCCTCGTCGGTGATCGGTCCGTGTTCGGCCTCGGCGACCGTGATGAGCTCGTTGAGGTTGTCGCGCTCGATCTGGCGGGCCACGGCCGCGGCGACGTATTCGGACAGGCCGGACGACCCGCTGCGTGCGCGAGCGGCGTCGGCGATGTCCCGCGGCATCATGATCGAGTACTTCTGGGTGGGCTCGCTCATGCTCTTTGTACTCCATGCGATCCCGTTGAGTTATCAGGGTGCGAGGTCGGTCAAGAGATCGTCGAGGACGGTTTCCTCCTCGACGCGTACGCCGAGTTCGCTGAGGGCGGCCCGCAGGTCCGGGTCCCAGGGAGCGGTGGCAGGTATGCCCGTCAGGGATGGTGCCATGGGGCTTCTGCCGGCGGCGGCGCGGTAGTCGGCGGTGGTGTAGCGCCAGGGGCGCCAGGGGACGCGCCGGAGCAGGGCGGTGGCGATGCGTATGCCGCCCCAGTCGAAGTCGCCGTGGTAGAGCAGCTTCGCCCGGTGGGAGTGCAGGTGGCGCAGGAGGGTGAGGGCGGCGGCCGAGGGCTGGCCCTGGAGACAGATCAGGGGCGGGCAGGCAGGGCCGTAGGTGTCGGCCGCAGTGGCGAGCACGGTCGGGTTCTCGCAGATGTGCACCACCGGGGGCGTCGTGCGGGGAGGGGTGCGGGTGAGCTGGCGCAGGGTGAGCACGGCGGGTTCCCCGGTGCCGGTGGCCCAGTCGAGCGCGGGAGTGCCGCGTAGGCCCAGGGTCAGGACGGTGGAGGACAGGGCGTCCTTGAGGAGTCCCGCGGAGGCCCATGCTTCGCGGCGCCACTCGGCTCCGGTGCCGTCGGGGAAGCCGGTCAGGGCGCGGATGCCGGAGTGGACGAGGGTGGCGAGCGGCGTGCCGTCGTCGAGGGCGTGGGCATCGCCGAGGGTGCGGGCGGCGAAGGCCGGGAGGGAGACGGCCGGATCCGTGGGCAGGCTCCGCAGCGCCGTCGCGGCGGAGGCGAGCAGGGCGCGGGCGGTCTCCGGGCCGCGTGCGAGGCGGCGGATGAGGCCGCTCACGCGTATGTGCTCGCCCCAGTCGGTCAGTTCGGGCCGCTCGGAGCACAAACCGGCGAGCGGGGTGTACGCGTCGTGCCAGGCGTCCGCCTCCCGCCGGCGTGCGTCGCTGAGGAGGGTGACGGGTCCGGTGAGGGCGATGACGGCGGTGGCGAGGCCGTCGGGGCTGACGCCGGAGCGGCGCAGGATGGTGTCGACGGCGTCGAGCCGGATGCTCAGCGAGCGCCCGCCGCCGGGGGCGCGGCCCAGCAGGCGCTCGGCGGCGGCCCGCTCGCCGTCGGTGGGCGCGGCCAGGATGACCGGGCCGGTGAGTGGCTCGGCGCGTTCCATGCGGCGGCGTATCCGGTCCAGCAGCCAGGCACAGCCCGGATCGCCGAGGAGACGGGTGAGACGGACGTGGTCGACGCGCCCGGCTGGGGCGTCGGGTGTGCTCATGTGAGGGTCTTCTCTTTCTTCTCCACGAGGTCTCTCCGCGGGCGGTCCCGCGTCACTTCTCAGGCCCACAGGGCGTCCTGGCCGGGCGCGGGGTTCTCGGCAGGGTTGGGCTCGGGCTCCCCGGGGGAGTGCGCCGGTGCGGGAACCGTCGCCCTGCGGCGGTCGGGTTCGGGGGCCCGTGCCCGCTCGGTGCCGTCCCACTGCCAGCGGGTCACCAGGACCGCGTCGATGTCGTCGACGCGGGAGAGCTGCGCGATGGCGATGCCGGGTACTTGCGGGTAGCAGGCCCATTCACGCTCGCTGGTCATCACCACGTCCAGGTCGAAGGCGTGGAGCAGGCCAAGGCACTTGGCGCGGGAGTCGTCGTCGACGCCGGCGAAGGCTTCGTCCAGGGTGACCAGGCGCGGGGCGTGTGGAGCGGCGGTCGCGTAGTGAGCGGAGGCGGCGGCGAACAGGGGTACGGAGACGGCCAGGACGCGTTCGCCGCCGGAGGCGGGCCCGGTGGCGGGCACCCAGGCGCCGTGCTGGTGGCGTTCGATGCCGAATTCGTGCCAGGCGCGGTAGTCGAGCGCGGTGGTGAGCACTTCCAGCCAGCTGCCGGTGGCGTTTTCGGCCTGCGCGCGGGCGATCTGGGCTTGCAGGAACTCGCCGACCGCCGCCCGGTCCTCGGCCGCCCAGGCGTCGGCGGACTGGCGCAGCCGCGCCCGCGCCTGTGCCAGTCCGGCCGGTGCCTTGCGGGAGGGCCGCCACACCAGGCGCAGCTTCATGCCGGTGGAGGTCGGCCGCTGCTCAAGTTCGCTGTTCATGGTGTGCACTTGGCGCTCGGCAGTGTCGATCAGCTCCTGGAGGGTGCCGGCGACCTCGGTCAGCAGGTGGGTTTCCAGGATTTCGCGTTCGTGCGCCGACAGTATGCGGGTCAGCTCCTGGACCTCGGTGGCCAGCGCATCGGCCAGTTCGGGCACGGCCCGCCCGTGGCCCTGGTAGACGAGGTCGACGATCATCCCGTCCTCGGTCATGCGCGCCGTGGCGCTGTGGCCGCCCCGGGAGAGGACGTCCTGGAGCTTCTTGTACTCCTCGCTGAGCCGCTTCTGCACGCGTTCCCAGGCGCCTTCGGAGTCGTCCGTACCGGACAGTGCCGCCTCGATCGCCCGGGCGAGCGCGATCGCCGGGGTGGCGGCCCAGGATCCGCCGTCCAGCGGCGGTACGGGAGCCTCGGGCAGGGCGACGGTCAGCAGGCCGGTGACCGCGAACCGCTGGAGCGCGGCGATGGCCTCGGCGCGCGTGGCCGCCGCTTCATGGACGTCCTTGTCCAGCTGCTCGATACGGCCCTCGGCACGACCGGCGCGGCGGTCCGCGGCGGAGTACTCGTGACGGGCCTGTTTCTGGTCCCGCTCGCAGGCGCCGAGGGCACCCGCGGTTTCGGCCAGACGGCGCTCCAGCTCGGCGACGGCCGCGCCGACGGTCGAGCGGAGCGTGGTGTGGTGCTCGTCCGCCGCGGCGGCGAGCCGGGCCGCCTCGGCCATACGCTGGTCCAGTTCGGCCACCCGTTCCCCGGTCCGGCCGGCTTCCGCCTGCTCGTCGGCGACAGCACGTCGCGCCTCGGCCCGGTCGCGCAGGGCCGGCCACAGGGCGGCGAGGGCGGCCATGTGGTCGGCCAGGGCCTGGCGGACGGCTGTGAGAGCCGGCCGGTCGGCGGGCAGGTTCACGGCGTCGGCCGTCTCGGTCAGTGCGGTGACCGCTTCGGCCTCGCGGCGGGCCGCCTCGGTGAGTTCGGCCGCGCGTTCCTCCTGGCGGGTGCGGGCCCGGTGGGCGGCGTCCGCCGCCGCGGCGGCCACCGCGTGGGCGTGGCGCAGGGGGGTGTCGTCGGGGACAGCGGCCAGTTCGGCGTCCAGGGTGCGGCGGCGCGCGGCCACCGTGGCGTGTTCGGCTTCACGGTGTGCCGTGCCGGCGGCCAGTGCGTCCAGTTCGCCGCGCAGGGTGGCGATCCGGGCGCGGCGTGCTTCCTCGCGAGCGCCTTCACCCACGTACATGGCCGCTTCCTTCGACCAGCTGCCGGTCAGCGTGCCGATGCGGAAGTGACCGTCCGCCGCCACCCACGTGCCGGGCGCCCCGGTATCCCCGAGACCGATGTCCGCCAGGAGAGCGGACACGGCCGGTTCACCGACCCGCGTGGCCCGGGGATCACCGTGGTCGACGGCGGGCCGCAGCGCGTCGGCGAGCACGGAGCCGGCCCGCGACGCATGCGAAGACAGCGGGGACAGCAGCACGTCGTGCCCGCTCGCCTCCAGCACGGTGCCGTCCGGGCACACCCACGCGTCCAGGAGCCCGGACGCCTCCAACGCGGCCTCCAGTCCCGCCCGTTCGTCCGGAGTGACGTGGTCCTGGAAGTCGACCAG
Source organism: Streptomyces lacaronensis (assembly GCF_047337785.1). NCBI lineage: Bacteria > Bacillati > Actinomycetota > Actinomycetes > Kitasatosporales > Streptomycetaceae > Streptomyces > Streptomyces lacaronensis. The sequence goes on along the minus strand of NZ_JBLHDK010000003.1, from coordinate 4,264,084 downwards.
CCTCCACAGAGGCGCTCCGGGAGTCCGGTCGCGCAGGCCCGGGGTACGGGTGCGGGGTGCCTCCGGTCCGTGCTGGCCACCGGCCTCCAGCTCCGCCAGCTCCCTTCTCGCCGCGGTGCGCCGCTCGGCCAGTTCGACCAGCCGCTGGCCGAGTGCGGCGGCCCGGTCGGCCAGGTCCGCGGCCTGCCCGCGGTGTGCTGCCGCGGTCTGCTCCCGGGCGGGGCTGGGGCCGTGCAGATGCGTGCCCCAGTAGTGCAGAGCGTCCAAGAGCCCCGTCGGGTCGGGAAGGTTCAGTTCCGTGCACCGGTCGAGGTGTTCGCGTACGGCACCCACCAGGTCTTGGCCTGCCTGTATGGCGGACGCCTCCGCCTGGGCCTGGCGTTCGGCGGTGTGGGCGGCCTCGGTCTGGGCCTCGTCCAGGCGGCGGGCGGCGGCCCGCCGTTCGCCGGCGGCCTGCTCGGCCCCCGCGGCCAGCTCCTCCACGTGGTCGAGGGTGCGCCTCCTGCGTGCCACCGACTCCTCGGCCGCGTGGCGCAGTTCCGCCTCCGGGACCGTGTCGTGGGTGCTGAGCACCTCGTCGAGCCGGGCCGCTCTGGCCGTCTCCCGTGCTTGGCGCAGCGTGCTCCCGACCCGCTGCTCGGCCGCTGACAGCCGCCCTTCCGCGCTCGTCAGGCGGCCGAGGGCGCGGGAGTTCGCCTGGGCGGCCTGGTCCCGGTCCGCCTCCGCGACGTTCCGCTCGTCGGCGGTGCGCCGCGCATCGGCCGCCGCCTGCTCCAGCTCCCGGGCGCTGCGCATCTCCGGACCCGCGCGCAGCGCGGCGTCCTGGGCCGTCAGGCGCACGGCCGTCTCCTCCAGCTGGGCGATCCGCTCCGCGGCCTCCGCCCGTTGCCGCTCGGCCTCCTCCCGCTCGGTCCGCGCCTGCGACAGGTCACGGTGCAGCTGTTCGTAGCGGGCGTGTTCGCTGCGCGGCAGCCGGGCCCGTCGGCGGGTGGCCACGCGGGCGTAGCGGCGGTAGTGGTCGAGGAAAGCGGAAGCGGCCCGCTCGGCCTCACTGGCCGCTCGGAGTTCCTCCTTCTCCTCGTCCAGGGAGCGGAACGCCTCGGCCACGTCGGCGATCACCGCCTGGTCCATGGGCGGCAGCGCCTCGGTCAGCGCGCGGGACAGCGCCGTCTCATTGGGGCGCTTGGACAGCTGGGGCTGGCGCAGCTGGATGAGCAGGTCGACCAGGGCGGCGTAGCGCCGCTCACCGAGCCCGAACAGCGCCTCGTCGACCGCCCTGCGGTACGCCTTCGCCTGGTCGTGGACCATGCCGCGGCCGGCGACGGCCTCGGCCAGGCGATCCCGCGACAGCGCGGTGCCGGTGGCGTCGAGCAGGGTCAGCTCCTCACCGACGCGCTGGTCGGTGACCGCGTACCAGTGGCGGGCGATGCCGCGGCCCGTTACCGCCTTCAGCCCGCACAGCAGCGTGCGGAAGTGTGCCCGGCCCGAGTCCTGGTCACGGCGGCCGAATTCGATCCAGGTGTAGCCGAGCCGCTCCGGGTGCGGGTGCCGGCCGCCGAGCAGCAGGTTCCACTCCATGCGCTTGCCCGGGTCGGCGTCCGGTTCCACCCGGCGGGCGGACAGGTCGCCGTCCAGGAGGAAGGGCAGGGTCAGGGCGAGCACCTTGGACTTGCCGGTGCCGTTGTTGCCGCGCAGCAGCAGGCGGCCGTCGCGGAACCAGAACTCCTCCGTGTCGTAGTGGAAGAGATCGACCAGGCCGATGCGCAGCGGCTGCCACCGGCCGGGTGTCGGGTCGGGCAGGGCGGTCACGACTGCGGTGCCTTTCGCTTGGGTGTGCGGGGTGTGCGGGGTGTGCGGGGTGTGCGAGGAGCACGGGGTGTGCGGGCGGAAGCCTGTCCCGGTTCCGTCACGACGGTCTCGCCGACCGCGTACCGCGCGAGCGCGGGCAGCGGGACGATGCCCTTCGGGGTGGCGGCGACCAGGCCGAGCGCGGTGAGCCTCTCCAGCGCCTGGCCGACCAGCTCCGCCTCCGCGCCGGGCTGCTTGGCGCTCTTCGACCAGAACGCACCGTGTTCGGCGGCCAGCTCCCGAACCTTGCGTTCGAGGTCGGCGCGGCTCACCTCGCCGTCCATGGCCGCCAGGTGTTCGGCGAGCAGCAGGGTGACGTGCCCGTGCGTGCCCTGCTCCGGCATCCGTACGTCGGTCAGATCGTCGTGCGGGTCGACCATGGCGATACCCTCGGCCCGCACCTCGGGAACCAGGCCGGTCAGTTCGGTGATGCGGGCGGTGAGGAAGGCGCGCTGGCGGGTCAGGTAGCCGAGTTCCTCGTCGGTCAGCTCCTCGTAGTACAGCACCGGGTCGTCCAGCAGCCTCCGGGTCAGCCGCTGGCGGATCGCGCGGAAACGGAGCTCGTCGCTGTCCAGCGCGCTCTCGGCGGTCAGCTCGGCCAGCCGGTCCTCGAAGTCCTCGGTGGTGATCGTCGACGGGCCCCGGCGGGCGGCCAGCAGCCCGGCCAGGACGCGCCGCTGCACGTCGTAGAGCACGTCGCCGCTACCGCTGACGTATGCCTCCTCCTCGCCGGCCACCCGCCGCAGCACCCCATGGCGCAGCAGCAGCCGCACCACCGCCGCCAGGTCCAGGCGTTCGTCGCGGCGCTCCATGGTGAACTCCACCCCGGCGGCGGCCAGGTGGGGATCGGCGGCGTCCAGCACCACCTGCTCGGCGAGGCGGCCCAGGGCGATCTGTGCCTCACCCCGCTCCAGCGCGGCCAGCGCCAGACACAGCAGCACATACCGGCGGCGCGTGAACGCGGCGCGGCCACGGGACGCCTCGCGCGCCGGATGGGTGGGATCGGCCAAGGTGCCGGGCGTCCGGGCCAGCCGGGCGGCCTCCGCGTCCACCCGCAGCGACCAGCCGGTGTTGCGGTCGAACCAGTCGCGCAGCTCCGAGGAGTGCTGCCGCACCAGCCGGAACTCGTCCGCGTGCGGGCCCCGCGCCAGCAGCAGCGGCTCCTTCAACAGCGTCCGGGCCGCCTTGTGCACCTCGGCCGTCCGCCGACCGTCCAGCACCTCGCCCAGGGGCGTGGTCATGGCTCCCCCTCAATCGTCTCGGCCGGGGTGTGTCCCGCGCTGCCGGGCCGGGTGAGGTCGGTGATCTCGATCAGGTGGTCGGGGCCGCGGAAGGTGCCGCCCGGCGTACGGATTTCGGCCGTCATCCCGTCGGCGAGGGCCGTCAGCCGGATCTCCATCGAGCCGTCGTTGCTGGTCGCCACCGTGCTCGTCATACCGGGTCGCCACGTGGCCAGGGCATCGCCGAGTAGCTGCAAGAACAGCCCGAAGGCCACCGGGTCGAGTTCTCCCACCGCGGACAACCGTATGGTGCCGTCCGTCGCGAGCCGGGCACGGGCGGCGGCGATCTCCTCCGCCTGCCTGGCGGCGATCTCGGCGAGCCGGTGTCGCTGCTCGGAGCGGTCCCGCACCCGGCGGGCCCGCCCGCGGCGTTCGTAACTGCCGGTACGGCGCAGTTGCGGGCTGATCCGCAGCGGCTCGGCCTCGGCCCACGACGTGGACGCGGGCACCGGGCGGGCCGTGCGCTCGGCCAGGGTATCGGCGTCCACGGTCAGATGACGCGCGGAGTACAGACCGAAGGCGGCGCGCCACAGCCGGTGCCGCGCCTCGTCGTCCGGGGCCTCGGCGAACCAGCGGGCCAGGGTACGGAAGTCCGCGGACCGGTCCGAACGCCCGGCCCGCCGCTCGTTCAACTGCCTGACAACCGCGAGGAGTTGCGGGATCGCCCCGAGGGCCCGCCCGCGCAGCAGCCGGGCCTGCGACTCGCGGCCGTCCGCGGAGACGAACCAGGCGGTGAGCCCCGACCACTTCGCCGCCCACCGCTCATACGCCTGCTCCTCGGCGCTTTCGGCGTCCTCGGGCGCGGCGTCGGCCGCCTCACGGGCCGCCGCCAGCCGCAGCAGCACACCGGCCCGCCCGTCCTGCTCCAGCTCGCCGATGAGCACCGCGATCCGCCCGCCCAGCGTGATCAGGTCCTGGATGAACCGCTCCAGGTACTGGATCAGCCGGTCCTTGTAGGCGAGGAACACCTCGACCTCCACCCCGTGCAGATCCATGGTGCGCTGCAGCGACCCCATGAACGCCCGCGCGTTCTCCGCCAGCGCCTCGAACCGGCCGGTCAGCGCCGACAGCGCCAGATGCGCCTTCGCCGCGTCCGGCCCGGCCTCCTCCCGCTCGGCCGCGATCACCAGAAGGGCCCGCAGCTGCGTGACGATGTCGTGCAGCGCCACCGCCTGCAGCGCACCGCGCCGCCCCAGCGTCTCGTCGTACACCGACAACGCCTGCTCGGCGGCCTCCCCGGCCTGCGTGAGCTGGTAGATGAACCGCTTGCGGTAGAAGTCCTCGACCGCGGTGACCCGGGAGGTGTCCGGATCCGCCCGCAGATTGCCCCACTCCACGAGGCTGTCCAGCGCCTTCACCACCGCGTCCAGATCGGGCGGCCGGTGCTCAGGCGGCAGCGCGGCGTGCACGTCCTCGGGCCGCAGATGCACCGCGAACCGCTCCTTCGCCGCGAGGAACGCACACATCACCTGACGGTACAAAGCCGCGTTCGGCACGGTCAGATGGATGAACGGCGCGTGCTCGCTGCCGCGCGGACCGGAAGCTGGTGACGTCATCGTCCCGGCATTCTTCCCGACACGTACACCAGGGCGGAAATCCCCGCCGCGGGGATTGACAGGACGCCCTGCCGGCCGCCTACGCGTCACACCCCGCATGCGCAGAGCGACCGATCGCTCGCAGACCACACCGACCTCCCACCGAGGACTGGTTGGCGGCAAGGAGATCCCGGCGGAGGTCGGCGGGCACCCTCGGGTGTTCGCCACCCTCCCCGCTCCCGGCTTCGGGCCCGTCCACACGCGCCGTGAGAAGGATGGCCAGGTGCGGGCCTGCCGCCCCCGTAAGGCGTCGGACTGCTGTACGCACGGTGGTCCGGCTGCTCCGGGAACACCTGGAGGAGTTCGGGACGGGGGAAGACGGGCGGTTATTCAACAGCGAGAGGGGCAACGTCGTAGCGGCGTCGTCGTACTCCCGTGTCTGGAAGGCGACGCGGGAACTGGCGCTTCTGCCAGGACAGGTCTCCTCGGTGCCGGCCGCTCGCCCCCATGACCTGCGGCATGCGGAGTGTCTCTCAATGGCTTAACTCCGGCGTTCCCGCTCCGGAGGTGGCTGCTCGGGCCGGGCACTCGGTGGAGGTGCTGCTCAAGATCTATGCCAAGTGCATCGATGGCCAAGAGGCCGAGATGAATGAACGGATCATGAAGAGTCTCGGTGAGGAGGAACCGGAGGAGAGAGGCGCAGGAGAGTAAATCAGTCGGCAGGACCGACCCACGCGAGCCCCGGAGCGATCCGGGGCTTCTCTCTATTTCCCTCGGTTGTCCAGCCACACCGGATCGGCGCCGCCCTAGGCAGCCTCGATCCAAACCCGTGGATTTGGGTCGAGACACCTACGCTGACGCGCACGCAAATGTTCTCGTTGTGGGCTGTTGCTCTTAGCCCTGGGTATTTCGGGTCATGCAAAAGCTGTGGTGGATATAAACCCACCAGCTTCACCGACTCGCGTCGTGGGGTGCCTTGGCGGTCACATCCCCGTCAGTGATGCTGGTTTGTCCTGAACTCCTCGTAGAGATCCCGAGGGCGCACAGGTACGCGGGGCTGTAGGGGCCCACTAGCCCTGATAGTACAACAAAGCCGGATAGTCGTAGGCGCAACAGCGCTCCGCTGCGGATGAGTTGAGTGGCAGGGTGCTGTTGTCGCGGTGATCTATTGGTTGTCCCGCGAGCGATCTACGTACGGTTGTAGGTGCGGTCGATCGTCGCGTAGCTCGCTCGTTCATCCGGCCAGAGTGGCTTTGCGTAGATAGGCGATGCTGTCCGTGGCGTGGTGGACCGCCTATGCGCGAGACCTTGCGCTGGGCCGAGGTGCGTCACATAAGCCTCTGAGCTGCGAAGTGACCCTCAAGATCATTACGTGGTCATTACGTGATCACTGCATGGGGCTGCCTTCAGCGGCATCCGGGTGCGCATACGACAAGACCCCGCATCCAGCATTGTGGCTGGCGGCGGGGTCTGCTGGCACCTTCTGCGAGGTGCCCCCGGCAGGATTCGAACCTGCGCACACGGCTCCGGAGGCCGTTGCTCTATCCCCTGAGCTACGGGGGCCTGTCGCTGTTGTTTGCGGCGACGGGTAGAACCCTACCAGCTCGATCAGGGTGGTCATGAACGTTTATCGGGAGCCGGCGGGCAGGGAGTGGATGTGGGAGCGGAGGGGCGTATACCGCATGTGGAGGGTGGGGCGCAGGGGTCTTGGGGAAAGGTCCCTCGCACGGGGCGGAAGTGGGGAAAACCCGGACGCAGCCGCGGCTGCGCGCCTACTCTTCAGGATGTGCCTGGCTTGTCCGGCCGGGTCCTTGTCGTCGACGACAACAAGGTCATCCGGCAGCTGATCAGGGTCAACCTCGAGCTGGAGGGCTTCGAGGTCGTGACCGCGGCCGATGGTGCCGAGTGCCTGGAGATCGTTCACCAGGTGCGGCCCGATGTGATCACTCTCGATGTCGTGATGCCCAGACTCGATGGGCTGCATACGGCATCGAGGCTGCGTGCTGATGCTCGAACGTGTCATGTGCCCGTCGCGATCATCAGTGCGTGTACGCAGTACGAGATGGACAGTGGGAAGGCGCTGGGCGTCGATGCCTTCCTCGCGAAACCCTTCGAGCCCGTCGATCTTGTCGAGCTCGTGCGGCGGCTGATGCGGCAGGGGGCGGCCGGTGCGGCCGCGCCCGGTGATGCCGAGCCGGTTGTGGGGCCCACCGGGTAAGCGGTGGGCCCCAGGCCCGGGGCTCTTCCTTCCGGTTCGGCCCGGGGGGCTTGGACTTCGGTTCTGTCCGGGGGCTTGGGCTTCTTTGTGGGTTTGTTCGGGCCCCGGGTCTCTTTGGGCCCGGGGCCCGGACGAACCCAGTCGTGTGCTCGTCCGAAGGGCGAAACCGGTTCGCTTTCGTACCCCCCTCCTCCCATACGCTTGTCCCGTGACTCCCGCCCAGCTCTCCCGCACTGTGCTGCACACCGTGCGTCGTGCCGTTGAGGACGACGAGCTGTGCGTTGCCGTGCCGGAGCGGGTGAAGGTGCGGACGCCTCCTCGGGCTGGGTGTGGGGATTACGCCACCAATGTCGCCCTGCTGCTGGCCAGGGGTGAGGGGGACGCGCTCGTTATCGCTGAGGTTCTGCGGCGGCGGCTTGTCCGTACGCCTGGGATCGCTCGCGTTGATGTCGCCGACCCCGGGTTTCTCAACATCACCCTTGATGCCAGTTCCCATGCTCAGCTTGTGCGGGACGTCCTCTCCCAGGGGTCTCGCTACGGGCACGGGGAGGCGCTTGCCGGGGTTTCCGTTCCGCTTGGGCCTGCGAGCGAGGTGCGGGCCGCCTTGGTCGCTCATGTGGTGCGTGGGCTCGTCGGCGCCGTCGGGGGAGTCGTTGTGCCTGGTCATGGGCCTGTCGTTCGGCCCGTTCCGGTCTCCGGAGCTGATCTGCTCCGCTCCCTCGGGTCCGACGCCGCCCGCTGGGCGCTGCTTCGGCCCGCCGGGCATGATCTGCCCGATCTCGACCCCGCCCGTCTTCTCTTGCAGAGCGAGGGCAACCCGCTCTTTCGGGTTCAGTACGCCCATGCCCGTATCCGCGCCCTGATGCGGACTGCCAGCCAGCTTGGCATCACGCCCGACTCCGGGGCGTACGACCACCCCGCCGAGATCGGCCTTCTCGCCCTCCTCGCCGATCACCCCCGCATCATCGAGGGCGCCGCCCGGCATCGTGCGCCCGACCAGCTCGCGCGGCATCTTGTCGGCGTCGCCGATGCCTTCTTCCGGTTCCATGACCGGTTTCATGACGACTGCCCGCCGATCCCTACCGGCCAGCTCAAACCCTCGGCCGTCCACCGTTCCCGGCTGGCCCTTGCCGACGCCACCGGGGCGGTGCTCGCCGGCGGCCTGCATCTGCTCGGCATCAGCGCACCCGAACATCTGTAAGACCTTGAGAGAGACAGCAGAGACAGCATGAGCCGTTCCGCCCATCCCGCCGGGCCCCGCCACGCCGATGTCCTCCCCGAGGGGCACTACGCCGCGCCGCCCGCCGATCTCAATCAGCTCGATCCGCGCGTATGGTCCCGTACGGTCAGCCGGAACGCCGATGGCGTCGTGACCGTCGGCGGGATCGACGTCAAGACGCTCGCGGAGGAGTTCGGGACACCCGCGTACTTCCTCGACGAGGCCGACTTCCGGGCCCGCTGCCGGGCCTGGCGGGAGGCGTTCAAGGGAGAGGCGTTCGAGGGGGATGCGTTCGAGGAGGATGCCGGCACAGCGGAGGGGGAGGACGCCGATGTGTTCTACGCCGGGAAGGCGTTCCTCTCCCGCGCCGTCGTGCGCTGGCTGAACGAGGAGGGGCTCAACCTCGACGTGTGCTCCGTCGGGGAGCTGGCCACCGCGCTCGCCGCCGGGATGCCCGCCGAGCGGATCGCGTTGCACGGGAACAACAAGTCCACCGCCGAGATCGAGCGGGCGGTCGCGGAGGGTGTCGGGCGGATCGTGCTCGATTCGTTCCAGGAGATCGTGCGGGTCGCGCACATCGCCCAGCGGCTCGGCAAGAGGCAGCGGGTGCAGATCCGGATCACCGTGGGTGTGGAGGCGCACACCCACGAGTTCATCGCGACCGCCCACGAGGACCAGAAGTTCGGCATTCCGCTCGCGGGCGGGCAGGCCGCCGAGGCCGTGCGGCGGGCGCTCAAGCTCGACGGGCTCGAGCTCATCGGCATTCACTCGCACATCGGGTCGCAGATCTTCGACACGTCCGGGTTCGAGGTCGCGGCGCACCGGGTCGTGGGGCTGCTGAAGGAGATCCGGGACGAGCACGGCGTCGAGCTGCCCGAGATCGACCTGGGTGGCGGTCTCGGCATCGCGTACACCTCGGAGGACGACCCGCGCGAGCCGCAGGAGATCGCCAAGGCGCTGCGCGACATCGTGCACCGGGAGTGCGACGCGGCCGGGCTCGCGGTGCCGAGGCTTTCGGTCGAGCCGGGGCGGGCGATCGTCGGGCCGACCGCGTTCACGCTCTACGAGGTGGGCACGGTCAAGGAGCTGCCGGGGCTGCGGACGTACGTCAGTGTCGATGGCGGGATGTCCGACAACATCCGTACCGCGCTCTACGACGCGGAGTACTCGGTCGCGCTGGTCTCCCGCGCCTCCACCGCCGAGCCGATGCTCTCCCGCGTCGTCGGCAAGCACTGCGAGTCCGGCGACATCGTCGTACGGGACGCCTTCCTGCCCGCCGATCTGGCGCCCGGTGATCTGATCGCGGTCCCCGCCACCGGCGCGTACTGCCGCTCGATGGCGAGCAACTACAACCACGCGCTCCGGCCGCCCGTCGTCGCCGTACGGGACGGGCAGGCGCGGGAGATCGTCCGGCGGGAGACGGAGGAAGATCTGCTGCGGCTCGATGTCGGCTAGCGAGAACCCGCTACTCGCCAACCGCCACCACCGGTGGGAATCGGCCAGCGAGAAATAGATCTCGGATACTGGACCCGGGACAGAAAATCCCGTCCAGTGCATGAGACTGGTGCACTAACGCGCTGATGCATTAACGCGATGGATGAGAAACGAGGTCGGATGATGCGTACGCGTCCGCTGAAAGTGGCGCTGCTGGGCTGTGGAGTGGTCGGCTCAGAGGTGGCGCGCATCATGACGACGCAGGCGGACGACCTCGCGGCGCGCATCGGGGCCCCGGTCGAGCTGGCCGGGATCGCCGTGCGCCGCCCCGGCCGGGTCCGGGAGGGGGTGCCCGCGGAGCTGGTGACCACCGACGCCACGGCCCTGGTCAAACGCGGGGACATCGATGTGGTGGTCGAGGTCATCGGCGGGATCGAGCCCGCCCGTACCCTCATCACCACCGCCTTCGACCACGGCGCGAGCGTGGTTTCCGCGAACAAGGCGCTGGTCGCCCAGGACGGCGCGGCGCTGCACGCCGCGGCCGAGCAGCGCGGTGCGGACCTCTACTACGAGGCCGCGGTCGCGGGGGCGATCCCGCTGGTGCGGCCGCTGCGCGAGTCGCTCGCGGGTGACAAGGTCAACCGCGTCCTCGGCATCGTCAACGGCACCACCAACTTCATCCTCGACCGGATGGACGGAAGCGGCGCCGGCTACAGCGAGGCGCTGGACGAGGCCACGGCGCTGGGTTACGCCGAGGCCGACCCGACCGCCGACGTCGAGGGCTTCGACGCCGCCGCGAAGGCCGCGATCCTCGCCGGGATCGCCTTCCACACCCGGGTCACCCTCGACGATGTGCACCGCGAGGGCCTTACCGAGGTGACCGCCGCCGACATCGCCTCCGCCAAGCGCATGGGCTGCACGGTCAAGCTGCTCGCGATCTGTGAGCGGGCCGCCGACGGCCGGTCGGTCACCGCGCGGGTGCACCCGGCGATGATTCCGCTGAGCCACCCCCTCGCCTCCGTACGCGAGGCGTACAACGCGGTCTTCGTGGAGGCCGACGCCGCGGGGCAGCTGATGTTCTACGGCCCGGGGGCGGGCGGTTCGCCGACCGCCTCGGCCGTCCTCGGCGACCTCGTCGCCGCCTGTCGCAACAAGCTGGCGGGCGCCACCGGACCCGGGGAGTCCGCCTATAGCCGGCTCCCGGTGAGCCCGATGGGCGATGTGATCACTCGATACCACATCAGCCTGGACGTCGCCGACAAACCGGGAGTTCTGGCGCAGGTCGCCACAGTCTTCGCGGAGCACGGCGTGTCCATCGATACGGTCCGCCAGCAGGGGAAGGACGGCGAGGCGTCCCTCGTCGTCGTGACCCACCGGGCGAGCGACGCCGCGCTGTCGTCGACCGTGGAGGCGCTCCGCCGGCTCGACACCGTCCGCGATGTCGCGAGCATCATGCGGGTCGAGGGCGAGTAGAGGCCGGGTCGAGGGCGGGTCGAGGTCGAGTGGAGGACGAGCCGTGACCGAGCAGCGGGCGAGCAGAGGCCGGGTAGCGGCCGCGCTGAGGCCGAACAGAGGGTGAGCGGAGAGTAAGGAAAATCATGAACGCAATCGCCGACGCCGGGCCTCGAATGTCCGGCACCCGCCAGTGGCACGGCTGGCGGGGCATCATCGAGGAGTACCGCGACCGCCTCCCGGTCAGCGGGACCACCCCCGTCGTCACCCTGCGCGAGGGCGGTACGCCGCTGGTTCCCGCGCAGGTGCTCTCCGAGCGCACCGGCTGTGAGGTCCACCTCAAGGTCGAGGGCGCCAACCCCACCGGGTCGTTCAAGGACCGCGGGATGACGATGGCCATCAGCGTGGCCAAGGAGGCCGGCGCCAAGGCCGTCATCTGCGCCTCCACCGGCAACACCTCGGCCTCGGCGGCGGCGTACGCCGTACGGGCCGGGATGGTCTGCGCGGTGCTGGTCCCGCAGGGGAAGATCGCACTGGGCAAGATGGGCCAGGCCCTCGTCCACGGCGCGAAGATCCTCCAGGTCGACGGCAACTTCGACGACTGTCTGACGCTGGCGCGCGGGCTGTCGGAGAAGTACCCGGTGGCGCTGGTCAATTCGGTCAATCCGGCCCGGATCGAGGGCCAGAAGACCGCCGCCTTCGAGATCGTGGACATGCTCGGGGACGCACCCGACATCCATGTGCTGCCGGTCGGCAACGCGGGCAACATCACGGCCTACTGGAAGGGCTACACGGAGTACGCGGCGCCGTTCGCCGACGGCGAGCCGCACGCTTCCCGTACGCCCCGGATGTGGGGCTTCCAGGCGTCCGGCGCGGCGCCGATCGTGCGCGGTGAGCCGGTCAAGGAGCCGAGCACCATCGCCACCGCCATCCGCATCGGCAACCCCGCCTCGTGGACCTTCGCCGAGCAGGCGCGCGACGAGTCCGGCGGCCTCATCGACGAGGTGACCGACCGTCAAATCCTCGCCGCCTACCGGCTGCTCGCCGCCCAGGAGGGCGTTTTCGTCGAGCCCGCCTCCGCGGCGAGCGTGGCGGGTCTGCTGAAGGCGGCCGAGCAGGGGCTGGTCGACCCGGGCCAGCGCATCGTCTGCACGGTGACCGGGAACGGGCTCAAGGACCCGGACTGGGCGGTGGCGGGTGCGCCGCAGCCGGTCGTGGTCCCGGTGGACGCGGACGCCGCAGCCGTACGGCTCGGGCTGGCCTGACACGGGGCTGCGCGCGACCCGGGTCATGCTGGTCCGGTACGGCGCGGCGCGCCTCGGGTCCTGCCGGTCCGACACGGGACGGCGCGCCTCGGACCGTGCCGGTCCGGTACGGCGCGACCCGGTCCTGACCAGGGCCGGGACCTGATGCGATGGGGGTTTCGGCGGGCCGCCCGGCGCGGCCCGCCGGGCCCCTCCGCGCCGCGTCGACCCCGGCCCGCCGGGCCCCTGCGCGCCGCGTCGGCCCCCGGCCCGCCGGGCCTCTGCACGCGCGCCCCGTCGGCCCCGGCCCGCCGGGCCTCCGCGCACCCCACTCAGCCCGTTCCGGGGGCTTCTCTAAAGATCCACTCAAGTGGTGGCAGAACAGCGCGAGGGGGCGCGGAGCGCTCCAGTAGAGTGGTCGCGGACGATGGCAGGGAGCGCGACACGCATCGTGCGCCTCCCGTGCGCCCTATGTCGCCACAGAACCTTCCTTCGATAGGCTGTACTGAATCCGCCCCGACGCAGAGCGCTCGCCTCTGCGCGGCGTCGCCGTACTTGTCACGGCCCTCGCGGTGTTCCGTACCTCTTCGAGCAATCGCACGTAACCACAAGGAGAGTCATCGAGCGATGGCCGGTCCAGCGTTCCGCGCCGCCGCCGTCCGAGTGCGCGTCCCCGCCTCGAGCGCCAATCTCGGTCCTGGCTTCGACGCCCTCGGCCTGGCCCTGGGCCTCTACGACGACGTGGTGGTCCGGGTGGCCGACTCAGGTCTCCACGTCGACATCGCCGGTGAAGGCGCGGAGTCGCTCCCGCGCGACGAGAACCATCTGCTCGTACGCTCCCTGCGCACCGCCTTCGACCTGCTGGGCGGGCAGCCCCGCGGCCTCGAGCTGGTCTGCGCCAACCGCATTCCGCACGGCCGGGGCCTGGGCTCCTCCTCCGCCGCCATCTGCGCCGGGATCGTCGCGGCGCGCGCGGTGACCATAGGCGGCGCCGAGCGGCTCGACGACGCGGCGATGCTGGAGCTGGCCACCGAGATCGAGGGCCACCCCGACAATGTCGCCGCCTGTCTGCTCGGCGGCTTCACCCTGGCCTGGACGGACGCGGGATCCGCGCGGGCGATCAGGATGGACCCTGCGGATTCCATCGTTCCGGTGGTCTTCGTCCCTGGCCGGCCGGTGCTCACCGAGACCGCCCGCGGCCTGCTGCCGCGCACCGTCCCGCATGTGGACGCCGCGGTCAACGCGGGCCGGGCCGCACTGCTCGTCGAGGCCCTGACCAGGCGTCCCGAGCTGCTGCTGGCCGCGACGGAGGACCGACTGCACCAGGAATACCGTGCTCCGGCGATGCCCGAGAGCGTGAGCCTGGTGAACCGACTGCGGGCGGACGGCGTCCCCGCGGTCATCTCCGGCGCGGGCCCCACGGTGCTCGCGCTGGTCGAGGACGGTGCGGCCGACAAGGTCGCACGACTGGCGGGCGAGGGGTGGGCGGCCAACCGGCTTGCTCTCGACGCCGGGGGGGCGAGCGTCCTGCCGCTCACCTGACACCGCGCTCCGGGGGTGCCCCGGAGCCGGGAAAACTCGATAGCCGGTCTTGGAGAGGGGGAATGTTTGTTGGATCCGGTAGTGTTAACCTCAAGTCTGCACCCGATGCCTCTTGGATGTACTCGGAGGCGAGGTGCTCAGTGTCCCCATCAGGGACCACCCTTCTTCCGGGAGCCTCCCACACTGCCTGAGCAGCCTGCCTGAGCAGTATCGAGCACGCTCCGGAATCGGCGTGGCGGATTCTCGTGAATCCTCCGCCGCGTCGGAACCATGAACTGATCTCTCCGCCGTACCCGGCGGACCACCGCCCCGGCCCGGTCCGTAACGGAAGGACCACAGCCGGACAGCACAACCGGTCGCCGAGCCAGACAGGCCGACGCCCGCTCCAGGGAAGGACCCTTCGTGAGCGACACCACCGATCTGATGGGCGTGAACGCCTCCGGCACCTCCGACAGCGGTGTCGGCAACAACGCGCCCGCCACGGACGCTTCCGCGCCCGCCAACGGTGCTGCCACTGGCGCTGCCCCGCGGCGACGCCGCTCGGGCACTGGCCTTGACGCCATGGTCCTGGCCGAGCTTCAGCAGCTCGCCTCGAGCCTTGGCATCAAGGGCACCGCGCGGATGCGCAAAGGCCAGCTGATCGAGGTCATCAAGGAGAAGCAGGCCGCGAGCTCCGGCTCCGCCCAGGGCTCCGAGAGCACTCCGTCCGACGCGGAGGGGGTGACCAAGCCGAAGCGCCGCACCACCTCCCGCGCCCGTACGGGCGACGACGCCGAGGAGAAGACCGGCGCCAAGTCCTCGAAGTCCGCCGGGAAGGCGGAGAAGGCCGACAAGGCCGACGCCGAGGAGAAGGCCGGGCAAGGGCAGATCGAGATCCCCGGCCAGCCCGGTGAGCCCGCCGGCGATGAGCAGCCGGCCGGTGAGCGCCGCCGTCGCCGGGCCACCGCGCCCGCCACCACCCCCGACTCCGGGGGCACGGCCACCGCTGTCGAGACCAAGACGGAGGCGCGCAGCGACGTCTCCGCCAAGACCGAGGCCAGGACCGAGCCCAAGGGCGACGGGAAGGCCGAGGCCGCCGCCGACACCGCCGAGGGCAAGGGCGCCAGGGGCGGTGACCGCCAGGAGCGCGGTCAGAAGGGTGACCGCCGGGACCGCCAGCGCGACCGCGGCGACCGCGGCGACCGCCGCGGCAAGGGCGAGGACGGCCAGCAGGGCGGCGGCCGCCAGCAGCGCGACGGGCGCGGCCAGAGCCAGCAGCGCGCCGACGAGGGCGACGACGACTTCGAGGGCGGGCGCCGCGGGCGCCGCGGCCGCTACCGCGACCGCCGTGGCCGCCGTGGCCGCGAAGACTTCGGCAATGAGCCGCAGGTGTCCGAGGACGATGTGCTGATCCCCGTCGCGGGCATCCTCGACATCCTCGACAACTACGCGTTCATCCGGACCTCCGGCTACCTCCCGGGCCCGAACGACGTGTACGTCTCGCTCGCCCAGGTCCGCAAGAACGGTCTGCGCAAGGGCGACCACGTCACCGGCGCGGTCCGTCAGCCGCGCGAGGGCGAGCGCCGCGAGAAGTTCAACGCGCTGGTGCGGCTGGACTCGGTGAACGGCATGGCGCCCGAAACCGGGCGCGGGCGGCCGGAGTTCGGCAAGCTGACGCCGCTTTACCCGCAGGACCGGCTGCGTCTGGAGACCGAGGCCGGCGGGCTGACGACCCGGATCATCGACCTGGTCGCGCCGATCGGCAAGGGCCAGCGCGGTCTGATCGTGGCCCCGCCGAAGACCGGTAAGACCATGATCATGCAGGCGATCGCCAACGCGATCACCCGTAACAGCCCCGAGTGCCATCTGATGGTCGTCCTCGTCGACGAGCGGCCGGAAGAGGTCACCGACATGCAGCGGTCGGTCAAGGGCGAGGTCATCTCCTCGACCTTCGACCGTCCGGCCGAGGACCACACCACCGTCGCGGAGCTGGCGATCGAGCGGGCCAAGCGCCTGGTCGAGCTGGGCCATGACGTGGTCGTCCTGCTGGACTCGATCACCCGCCTGGGCCGTGCGTACAACCTGGCGGCGCCCGCCTCCGGCCGCATCCTGTCCGGTGGTGTCGACTCGACCGCGCTCTACCCGCCGAAGAAGTTCTTCGGTGCCGCGCGCAACATCGAGGACGGCGGCTCGCTGACCATCCTGGCCACCGCGCTGGTCGAGACCGGCTCGCGCATGGACGAGGTGATCTTCGAGGAGTTCAAGGGCACCGGCAACATGGAGCTCAAGCTCGACCGGAAGCTCGCCGACAAGCGCATCTTCCCGGCGGTGGACGTCGATCCGTCCAGCACCCGCAAGGAGGAGATCCTGCTGGCGTCGGAGGAGCTGAGCATCGTCTGGAAGCTGCGCCGGGTGCTGCACGCGCTCGACTCCCAGCAGGCGATCGAGCTGCTGCTGGACAAGATGAAGCAGACGAAGTCGAACGCCGAGTTCCTGATGCAGATCGCCAAGACCACGCCCACCCCGGGCAACAACGGCGACTGACCGGACACCCGCCGGAACGCTCCGTAGCGAGGCCCCCCGCACCGCGGGGGGCCTCGTTTGCGTTCCATGAGAGGTGAGCCACATTTTCCGGCCAGGCCGCGGACCGGTTCTGATCATGTTATCGCCCGCGAAAGTGCAGGTCAGAGCGGTAAGGCGGACGAAGGGGACGAACGGTGCGCCGGGCCGCCCGCGCGAAAACCGGCCATCGCAGATATGCAACCCTGGCGGCCGGCCTTCCATCTGTCAGGTCGGAACACGGGGCCGGAACCCAGGCTGACTCCACCGCGAACGCGGCGCCACGCCTGACCGTGACGGCAGGGGGTACTCGGGCAGCGAAAGAGAACTGAGGAGCACATGGCCGAGGACAGCAGCAACGCACCGGTGGGCCCAGGCCGCCACCGCGCACGCGGTGCGACGGCGGGCCGCCGTCGTAAGCGGCCCGGCACGCGCCGTAGAGCCGTGCTCTACACGGTGTGGACGCTGGCCGCCGTGCTGGTGCTCGGCGGCGCCGGACTCGGCTACCTCTACTACAAGCTGAACGGCAACCTCACCGGCGTCGACGTCAACGCCGCCCTGGGCGCCAACCGCCCCAAGGACGTCGACAACGGCTCGATGGACATCCTCGTCCTCGGCTCCGACTCCCGGGCCGGCAAGAACGCCAAGTACGGCACGGACGAGGGCACCTCGCGCTCCGACACGGCGATGATCGTCCACGTCTACAAGGGCCACAAGAAGGCCAGCGTCATCAGCATCCCGCGCGACACCCTCATAGAGCGGCCGTCCTGCACCACCAAGGGCGGGCAGCGGACGCCCGCCGTGCGGGCGGCCATGTTCAACAGCGCCTATGAGGCCGGTGGTCCGGCCTGCACCATCAAGACCATCGAGTCCATGACGGGCATACGCATGGACCACTTCCTCGAGGTCGACTTCTCCGGCTTCAAGCAGCTGATAGACGACCTCGGCGGCGTCAACATCACCACCACCGCCCCGATCCACGACCCCAAGAGCCACCTCGACCTGGAGCCGGGCGCGCACACCCTGGACGGGGAGCAGTCGCTGGGCCTGGTGCGCACCCGGCACGGCGTGGGCGACGGCAGCGACCTCGGCCGGATCAAGCTCCAGCAGGCGTTCGTCAAGGCGCTGCTTGACCAGGTAAAGCACGTGGACGTGTTCGGCAACCCGAAGAAGCTCTACGACCTCGCGGACACCTCCACCAAGGCCCTCACCACCGACTCCGAGCTCGCCTCGGTGAGCAAGCTGAAGGGCTTCGCCGAATCCCTGAAGGGCATCGGCTCGGGCAACATGAAGATGACCACGCTGCCCGTCGAGTACGACCCGCAGAACCCGGCCCGGGTGCTGCCCATGGAGCGCAAGGCCAAGCTGGTATGGACCGCGCTCCGCCATGACCGGCCGGTCCCCGCCTCCGCCACCAAGGGCTCCGCGGGTGACGCCACCAGCGCGGGCGAGGTCGTCAAATAGGGCCGTCCAGGGTCATTCCAGGGCGTCCGACAGCCTCCGGGGCGGGCCGGGAATATCCGGGCCCGCCCCCCGGTTTTGGGGGATGCGGCCAGTACTGGCAAACTGGACCGTCGGTCCCGGTTCACGACAGGCAACCCGCCCGTCGACCCGGTGCCCTCCCGAACCTAGGAGATTCCCTTGAAGCGCGAGATCCACCCGGAGTACGTCGAGACGCAGGTCAGCTGCACCTGTGGCGCGTCCTTCACCACCCGTAGCACCGTGAGCGGCGGCGCCATCCGCGCCGACATCTGCTCCGAGTGCCACCCGTTCTACACGGGCAAGCAGAAGATCCTCGACACCGGTGGCCGTGTGGCGCGGTTCGAGGCCCGCTTCGGCAAGAACGCCGGGTCCGCCAAGAAGTAGCGACCCGCACGGCGCCGGTCTTCGGTCGCCCCTCCCCTGGGGCGACCGGACCGGCGTTTTGTCGTCACCGGCCCTCCGGCACTTTCCGCAACGCCACCACGCAGACCACTCAGGGAGCCCTCCGATGTTCGAGGCGGTCGAGGAACTCATCGGCGAACACGCCGACCTCGAGAAGCGGCTCGCCGACCCCGCGGTCCACGCCGACCAGCGGGAGGCGCGGCGGCTCAACAAGCGCTACGCCGAGCTGACCCCGATGATCACCGCCTATCGCGCCTGGAAGCAGGCCGGGGAGGACATCGAGACCGCCCGCGAGCTGGCCCAGGACGACCCCGACTTCGTGGACGAGGTCAAGGAGCTGGAGCAGAGCCGCGAGCGGCTCACCGACCGGCTGCGGCTGCTGCTCGTCCCCCGCGACCCGAGCGACGACAAGGACGTCATCCTGGAGGTCAAGGCCGGGGAGGGCGGCGAGGAGTCCGCGCTGTTCGCCGGCGACCTGCTGCGGATGTATCTGCGGTACGCCGAGCGGATCGGCTGGAAGACCGAGGTCATCGACGCCAATGAGTCCGACCTCGGCGGCTACAAGGACGTCCAGGTCGCGGTCAAGACCAGGGGCACCATCGAGCCCGGCCAGGGCGTCTGGGCCCGGCTGAAGTACGAGGGCGGGGTGCACCGGGTGCAGCGGGTGCCCGCCACCGAGTCGCAGGGCCGTATCCACACCTCCGCGGCCGGTGTGCTGGTCACGCCCGAGGCCGAGGAGGTCGAGGTCGAGATCGGCCCCAACGATCTGCGGATCGACGTCTACCGCTCCTCCGGACCCGGCGGCCAGTCGGTCAACACCACCGACTCCGCGGTGCGCATCACCCACCTGCCCACCGGCATCGTCGTCTCCTGCCAGAACGAGAAGAGCCAGCTCCAGAACAAGGAGCAGGCGCTGCGCATCCTGCGCTCGCGGCTGCTGGCCGCGGCCCAGGAGGAGGCCGAGCGGGAGGCGTCGGACGCGCGGCGCAGCCAGGTCCGCACCGTCGACCGGTCCGAGCGCATCCGTACGTACAACTTCCCGGAAAACCGGATCTCGGACCATCGTGTCGGTTTCAAGGCGTACAACTTGGACCAGGTGCTCGACGGTGAACTCGATCCGGTCATCCAGGCGTGCGTCGACGCCGACGCGGCCGCCAAGCTGGCGGCGGCGGGCTGAGCCACCCACTGATCAACGCTTCGTGCCCTTGTCCGGACCGGCTGGAGGAATTCAGTGAACGTGCTGCTCGCCGAGGTGGCGCAGGCCACTCAGCGGCTGGCCGACGCGGGCGTGCCCTCACCGCGCTTCGACGCGGAGGAGCTCGCCGCCTTTGTGCACGGCGTCAAGCGGGGAGAGCTGCACGGCGTGCCCGACGCCGACTTCGACGCCCGCTACTGGGAGGCGGTCGCCCGCCGCGAGGCCCGCGAGCCCCTTCAGCACATCACCGGCCGCGCCTTCTTCCGCTATCTGGAGCTCCAGGTCGGCCCGGGGGTCTTCGTGCCCCGGCCGGAGACCGAGTCGGTGGTCGGCTGGGCGATAGACGCGGTGCGCGCCATGGACGTCGTCGAACCGCTCATCGTCGATCTGTGCTCCGGTTCCGGGGCCATCGCGCTCGCGCTCGCCCAGGAGGTGCCGCGCTCCCGGGTGCACGCCGTGGAGCTGGACGAGGGCGCCCTGCGCTGGGCCCGCAAGAACGTCGAGGGGTCCCGCGTCGTTCTCCATCACGCGGACGCGTTGACGGCCCTGCCCGAGCTCGACGGGCAGGTGGACCTCGTCATCAGCAACCCGCCGTACATCCCGCTGACCGAGTGGGAGTACGTGGCGCCGGAGGCCCGCGATCACGACCCCCAGCTCGCGCTCTTCTCCGGTGAGGACGGCCTCGACGTCATCCGTGGCCTGGAGCGCACCGCCCACCGGCTGCTGCGCCCCGGGGGCGTGGTGGTCATCGAGCACGCAGACACCCAGGGCGGCCAAGTGCCGTGGATCTTCACGGAGGAGCGTGGCTGGGCGGACGCCGCCGACCACCCCGACCTGAACAACCGGCCCCGGTTCGCCACCGCGCGGAAGGCCATGCCGTGACGGCGGCACCGCACCACACATTGGCCACGTACGAGGAGGTCCGTTAAATGGCACGGCGATACGACTGCGGGGACGCGACCGACCGCAAGACCGGCCTGCGCGAGGCCGCCTCCGCCGTCCGCCGCGGCGAACTGGTCGTGCTGCCCACCGACACCGTCTACGGGATCGGCGCGGACGCCTTCAACGCCGAGGCGGTCGGCGATCTGCTCGAGGCCAAGGGGCGCGGCCGCAACATGCCCACTCCGGTGCTGGTCGGCTCGCCGAACACGCTGCACGGACTGGTCACCGACTTCTCCGAGATGGCCTGGGAGCTGGTGGACGCCTTCTGGCCCGGCGCGCTCACCCTCGTCGCCCGCCACCAGCCGTCGCTCACCTGGGACCTGGGGGAGACCCGGGGCACGGTGGCGGTCCGGATGCCGCTGCACCCGGTGGCGATCGAGCTGCTGACGGACTTCGGCCCGATGGCGGTCTCCAGCGCCAACCTGACCGGCCACCCCTCCCCGCAGGACTGCGACGCCGCCCAGGACATGCTGGGGGACTCCGTCTCGGTGTACCTCGACGGCGGGCCGACCCCGGCCGCCGTGCCCTCCTCGATCGTCGACGTGACCGGCAAGGTGCCGGTGCTGCTCCGGGCGGGCGCGCTCACCGCCGAGCAGCTCCGGGAGGTCGTACCCGACCTCGAGGTGGCCAATTGACAGCCCCTGAGGGGCGTGGCATAGCGGAACACCGTGAGAAGAACGCCGAGGCCACCTTCCGCATCCTCCACGTCAGCACCGGCAATGTGTGCCGCTCGCCGATCACCGAGCGGCTGACCCGGCATGCCCTCGCCCACCGCCTCGGAAGCGTCCGCACCCGCGGTCTGATCGTGGAGTCCGCCGGCACCTGGGGCCATGAGGGCGCGCCCATGGAGGCGCACGCCGCGACGGTCCTGACCGACTTCGGGGCCGACCCGGCGGGCTTCCTCGGCCGTGAGCTGCTGGACGAGCACGTCATCCGCGCCGACCTGGTCCTGACCGCCACCCGCGACCACCGGGCGCAGGTGATCTCGATGGGGCACTCGGCGGGGTTGCGCACCTTCACGCTCAAGGAGTTCACCCGGCTGGTGCGGGCCATAGACCCCGCGACGCTGCCCGACCCGGAGGAGGCGGGCGGTGTGGTGGAGCGCGCCCGCGCCCTGGTGCAGGCGGCGGCCGCGCTGCGCGGCTGGCTGCTGGCGCCCAACGAGGAGGCGGACGAGGTGCACGATCCGTACGGGGCTCCGATCACCTTCTTCCGCTCCATCGGGGACGAGATCAACCAGGCCCTGGACCCGGTCGTCACGGCGCTGACGGGGGTTCCCGCCCCCGCGTAGGCCCCTCGGCGGCCCGGGGGCGCGCCTCAAGGGGCCCGCACGGGCCGCACGGCGCGCCGTGCGGCGTCGCGAGGCCTACATTGGGGGTTGACGTAAGCGTCGACCCGCTGTCCCCTCCGAAGGCTGTGAGCACGCCATGGCCGTCACCCCCTGGGGCCCCGATTTCGGGGGCCTCGCCCGCCAGGACCCGGAGCTGGCGGGAATCATCCTGAGCGAGATCGACCGCGTCTCCGGCGGACTCCAGCTGATCGCGGCCGAGAACTACGTCTCGCCGGCCGTGCTGGCGGCGCTCGCCTCACCGCTGGCCAACAAGTACGCCGAGGGCTATCCCGGCGCCCGCCACCACGGCGGCTGCGAGATCGTGGACATCGCCGAGCGGGTGGCCCAGGACCGGGCGAAGGCGCTGTTCGGCGCCGAGCACGCCAATGTGCAGCCGCATTCGGGGTCCTCCGCGGTGCTGGCCGCCTACGCCGCGCTGCTGCGGCCCGGGGACACGGTGCTGGCGATGGCGCTGCCGCACGGCGGCCATCTCACCCATGGCTCGCCCGCCAATTTCTCCGGCCGCTGGTTCGACTTCATCGGCTACGGCGTCGATCCGGCGACCGGGCTGATCGACTACGAGCAGCTGCGCGGGCTCGCCCACGCCCATCGCCCGAAGGCGATCGTCTGCGGGTCGATCTCCTATCCCCGCCATCTGGACTACGCCGCCTTCCGTGCCGTCGCGGACGAGGTGGGCGCGTATCTCATCGCCGACGCCGCCCATTCGATCGGCCTGGTGGCGGGAAAGGTGGCGCCCTCCCCGGTGCCGTACGCGGACGTGGTGTGCGCAACGACACACAAGGTGCTGCGCGGGCCGCGCGGCGGAATGCTGCTGTGCGGTGCGGAACTCGCCGAGCGGGTGGACCGGGCGGTGTTCCCGTTCACCCAGGGCGGGGCCCAGATGCACACCGTCGCGGCCAAGGCGGTGGCGTTCGGCGAGGCCGCGGCGCCCGCCTTCACCGCCTATGCGCGGCGGGTGGTGGCCAATGCCCGGGTGCTGGCGGACGCCCTGGTCGGGGAGGGTCTGGCGGTCGCCACGGGCGGCACCGACACCCATATGATCACCGCCGATCCGGCCCCGCTGGGCCTGGACGGACGCACCGCGAAGGGCCGCTGCGCGGCCGCCGGGATCGTCCTGGACACCTGCGCGCTGGCGTCCGCCACCGAGCCCCGGGGATGCGTCAAGGGACTGCGGCTGGGCACCGCCGCGGTGACCACCCAGGGAATGGGAGCTCCGGAAATGGAGCGCATAGCCAATCTCATGGGAACCGCGTTGCGGGACGAGGGCGTGGTACGGGAAAAGGTGGCGGATCTGGCGGGGAGATTTCCGCCCTATCCGGACGACGGCCGAATCATGCAACCATCCGAAGGTGTAGGACGTCTGTAAGTACGTTCACCGCGAGGCGTCGGACACGCATAGGGTGTGGGGCTGTGATGGCCAGCGATACCTCTGGGGCAGCCTGTGCGTGAATACCTGCTGACTCTGTGCATCACGGCCGCGGTCACCTATCTGCTGACCGGGCCGGTGCGGAAATTCGCCATCGCGGCCGGTGCGATGCCCGAGATCCGCGCCCGTGATGTGCACCGTGAGCCCACGCCACGGCTCGGCGGCATCGCCATGTTCGGCGGGTTGTGCGCGGGGCTGCTGGTCGCCGCCCACCTGACCAACCTCAAGGACGTCTTCGAGGTCTCCAACGAGCCACGGGCGCTGCTGTCCGGCGCCGGGCTGATCTGGCTGCTCGGGGTGCTGGACGACAAGTGGGGCGTGGACGCGCTGATCAAGCTGGGCGGCCAGATGATCGCCGCCGGTGTGATGGTGCTCCAGGGTCTGACCATCCTGTGGCTTCCGGTGCCCGGTGTGGGACCGGTCTCGCTGACGCCCTGGCAGGGCACGCTGCTCACCGTCGCGCTGGTCGTCATCACCATCAACGCGGTCAACTTCGTCGACGGGCTCGATGGTTTGGCGTCCGGGATGGTGTGCATCGCCGCCGCGGCGTTCTTCATGTACGCGTACCGCATCTGGTACGGCTACGGCCTGGAGGCGGCCGCGCCCGCCACCCTGTTCGCCGCCGTCCTCATGGGGATGTGCCTGGGCTTCCTGCCGCACAACGCCCACCCCGCGCGGATCTTCATGGGCGACTCGGGCTCGATGCTGATCGGGCTGGTTCTGGCGGCGGGCGCCATCTCCATCACCGGCCAGGTGGACCCGGACGCGATGAAGCTGTTCGAGGGGTCCGAGCAGGCCGCGGTGCACGCCACCGTCCCGGTCTACATCCCGCTGCTGCTGCCGCTGACCGTCATCGCGGTGCCCTTCGCCGACCTGGTGCTGGCGATCGTCCGGCGCACCTGGCGGGGTCAGTCGCCGTTCGCCGCCGACCGCGGCCATCTGCACCACCGGCTGCTGGAGATCGGCCACTCGCACAGCCGGGCCGTCCTGATCATGTACTTCTGGTCGGCGCTGATCGCCTTCGGCGCCGTGGCGTACTCGGTGAACTCGGCCGGTGTGTGGTTCGTGCTGGCGATCGTGGCGCTGAGCGGGGTCGGGCTGGTGCTGTTGCTGCTGCCGCGGTTCACCCCGCGCGTTCCGCGCTGGGCGGAGGCGTTCGTTCCGCCGCGCTATCGCCGCGCCAACCGCATCGCCCGCGCCGAGCAGGGCGCCGAGGCGCCCGCCGAGCCCGTGGCGGCCACGGCCGGTGCCGGGTCCGCCGCCTCGGAGCCGGACCTGGTCAAGCCCGAGCCGGTGGGCTCCGGGCTGAACGGCGGTGCGAGCAACGGGGCGAACGGTGTGAACGGCGCCACCGCGATCGGTGACCGGTCCCGCTTCACCCACCGCCGGCGCATCGGAACACCCCAGTAATCTCCCCAGTCATCGCCGCGATGTCCCCAGTCATCGCCCGGGTCAAAGGGTCCGGCGAGAGCGCCGAAGATCACAGGGCGGCGTCAGCACGGTACACACCTCATAACTCTCCCGTGTGACGTGCAGCACACTCGGTGGGTAAAGACCTCATCAAATAGTTTGTGATACCGTTCACTAAACCCGGTGCTAGACCCGAGGGGCCGTAGGGCGACGGCTCTTCCTCGTGAGGTCCCCTCTGTCCCCGGGGATACGCTCGTCCACGACGAATCGTTGCTTCCGACACTTGCCGGAGAAACCCTTCATGCAGTCCAACGACGCCAGAACGCTCCTGAGTTGCGCCGTGCCCACAGCCATCGCCGGTGTGGTCGCCGTCGCCGTCGGTTCTGTGCTCGCAGGAGGCAAGGGGGCGATCGGCGCGGGCTTCGGCACATTCGTCGCCGTGGTGGTGATGGCTTCCGGGCTGATCGTGCTGGAGCGCACGGCGAAGCACCTGCCCCATCTGTTCCAGGCCATGGGCATGGTCCTCTTCATGACCGAGTTCCTGCTGGTGGCGGTCGTGCTCGCGGTGTTCCAGGACACCACGCTGTTCAACGTCAAGGCGTTCGCCCTCGCACTGCTCGCCGCGACCCTGGTGTGGGTCGGCGCACAGACCCGTGCACACATGAAGGCCAAGATCCTCTATGTGGAGCCGGAAGCCGAGGACGAACGCAAGCCCGGGGGGGCGAAGAAGTCCGCTCCCGCCGGGTCCACGCCGTGAGAAGTAGGGCCGGGATAAGAGCATCTGCGCTCACCTGCTATCGTCCGGTGCCATCTGAGGCACAGCGGGCGCAGGTAGCGGAACCCCCGGAATCCACGGGACGGAATCGGCGGCCCATGCAGCTGATGCCCGACATACCACTCGGCCACGCGCCGATCAGCCGCCCCCACATTCGTAAGACCAGTCCAGTGCCGTTCCGTGGCCGCGTGCCGCGCCGACACAACGAGGTTGCCGTACCCATGCGCCACGCTGAAGGAGCTCGCGGTGAGTTCTGACCAGACGCTCGCCTTCGAGACGAACTGCCACATCTTCGACGGGTGCGGCTTCCCGGCACCCGGACTCCATTCGTTCAAGTTCGAGCCGCTCTTCTCGGTCGGCGGATTCGACTTCAACAAGCCGATGCTGCTCGCCCTGGTGGGCACCGTCGTCATTGTCTGGTTCTTCTGGGCCGCGTTCGGCCGGGCCAAGGTGGTCCCCGGCAAGCTGCAGATGGTGGGCGAGGCCGGTTACGACTTCGTGCGCCGCGGGCTGGTCTACGAGGCCCTCGGGAAGAAGGAGGGCGAGAAGTACGTCCCTCTCATGGTCTCGCTGTTCTTCTTCGTGTGGATCATGAACCTGTGGTCGATCATCCCGGTCGCCCAGTTCCCGGTGACGTCGATCATCGCCTTCCCGGCCGGTCTCGCCGCCATCGTCTACGTCCTCTGGATGTACCTGACCTTCAAGAAGCACGGCTTCGTCGGCGGCTGGAAGAACATCACCGGCTACGACAAGGAGCTCGGCGCGATCCTGCCGATGATCGTCGTGATCGAGTTCTTCTCGAACGTGATCATCCGGCCCTTCACCCACGCGGTCCGGCTCTTCGCCAACATGTTCGCCGGCCACCTGCTGCTGCTGATGTTCACCATCGGCTCCTGGTACCTGCTGAACGGCATCGGGATCGCCTACGCGGGCGCGTCCTTCGTGATGACGATTCTGCTGACCGCCTTCGAGCTCTTCATCCAGGCTGTCCAGGCGTACGTCTTCGTGCTCTTGGCCTGCAACTACGTTCAGGGCGCGCTCGCCGAGCACCACTGAGCACACCTGCCTCCCAGACCATCAGACGTCCGGTGGCCAACCCCCACCGGCCCATGAAACGCAAAGGAAGAACCGGCATGTCCGCTCTCCAGACCCTCGCCGCCGACGGCATCACCGGCAACCTCGGTTCGATCGGTTACGGTCTCGCCGCCATCGGCCCCGGCGTCGGCGTCGGCATCATCTTCGGTAACGGCACCCAGGCCCTGGCCCGTCAGCCCGAGGCGGCCGGCCTGATCCGCGCCAACCAGATCATGGGCTTCGCCTTCTGTGAGGCGCTCGCGCTGATCGGTATCGTCATGGGCTTCCTTTTCAAGTCCTGAACGGACCGCTTTAACCACGACAGACGGAAGGCACTGATGTGAACGCCCTGGTACAGGTGGCGGCTGAGGAGAGTGAGAACCCCCTCATCCCGCCGATCCCGGAGCTGGTCATCGGCCTGATCGCCTTTGCCATCGTCTTCATCTTCCTCGCCAAGAAGCTCCTCCCGAACATCAACCGGGTTCTGGAGGAGCGCCGCGAGGCGATCGAGGGCGGCATGGAGAAGGCCGAGGCCACTCAGGCCGAAGCCCAGCAGGTCCTCGAGGACTACCGAGCCCAGCTCGCCGACGCCCGTCACGAGGCCGCGCGACTGCGCCAGGAGGCGCAGGAGCAGGGCGCCGCGCTCATCGCCGAGATGCGCGCGGAGGGCCAGCGGCAGCGTGAGGAGATCATCGCGGCCGGTCACTCGCAGATCGAGGCCGATCGCAAGCAGGCCGCTCAGACCCTGCGCCAGGACGTGGGCAGGCTCGCCACCGACCTGGCCGGCCGGATCGTCGGTGAGTCGCTCGAGGACGTGGCCCGGCAGAGCCGCACCATCGACCGGTTCCTCGACGAGCTCGAGGCGAAGGCGACCGATGGATCGAAGGCCGAGGCCGGCCGATGAACGGAGCGAGCCGGGAGGCACTGGCAGCCGCGCGCGAGCGCTTCGACGCACTGACGGACAACACCGCCGTCGACGCGACGAAGCTCGCCGATGAGCTGGCCGCCGTCACCGCGCTGCTCGACCGCGAGGTCTCGCTGCGCCGGGTCCTCACCGACCCGGCGCAGCCCGGCGAGGCCAAGGCCGAGCTGGCCGCGCGGGTGCTGGGCGGGCAGGTCGGCGGCGAGACCATCGACCTGGTCTCCGGCCTGGTCCGGTCCCGCTGGTCGCGCTCGCGCGACCTGGTGGACTCGCTCGAGGAGCTGGCCAGCGCCGCCGACCTGGTCGCGGCCGAGCGGGCCGGCACCCTCGACGACGTGGAGGACGAGCTGTTCCGGTTCGGCCGGATCGTCTCCTCCTCGTCCGAGCTGCGCGGTGCGCTCACCGACCGGCGCGCGAGCGTCTCCGCCAAGTCCGGGCTGGTCGGCGAGCTGCTCGGCGGCCGCGCCGACCAGCGGACCGAGCGGCTGGTGATCCGCATGGTGACCCATCCGCGGGGTCGTAGCCTGGAGGCGGGTCTCGACGAGCTGTCCAAGCTGGCGGCGGCGCGCCGGGACCGTACGGTCGCGGTCGTCACCTCCGCGGTGCCGCTCAGCGACCGGCAGAAGCAGCGGCTCGGTGACGCACTGGGGAAGCTGTACGGACGGAAGATGCACCTGAACCTCGATGTGGACCCCGAGGTCCTCGGCGGGATCTCGGTGCGCATCGGCGACGAGGTCATCAACGGGACCATCGCGGACCGCCTCGAAGAGGCGACCCGGCGGATGGCCGGCTGACGCAGCCACCAACTCAACAAGCATGTAAGCGGCCCGAGTTGGGCCGTAGTCAAACACTTCGGGCCCAACAAGGAGAGCAGGGAACCCAGATGGCGGAGCTCACGATCCGGCCGGAGGAGATCCGGGACGCGCTGGAGAACTTTGTCCAGGCGTACAAGCCGGACGCGGCCTCGCGCGAGGAGGTCGGTACGGTCAGCGTTGCCGGCGACGGCATCGCGAAGGTCGAGGGTCTTCCCTCGGCCATGGCGAACGAACTGCTGAAGTTCGAGGACGGCACCCTCGGCCTCGCCCTCAACCTCGAGGAGCGCGAGATCGGTGCCGTTGTCCTCGGCGAGTTCAGTGGCATCGAGGAGGGCCAGCAGGTGCACCGCACCGGCGAGGTCCTCTCGGTAGCCGTCGGCGAGGGCTACCTCGGCCGCGTCGTCGACCCGCTGGGCAACCCGATCGACGGCCTCGGCGAGATCGAGACCGAGGGCCGCCGCGCCCTCGAACTGCAGGCCCCCACGGTCATGGACCGCAAGTCGGTGCACGAGCCGATGGAGACCGGCTACAAGGCCGTCGACGCGATGACCCCGATCGGCCGTGGCCAGCGTCAGCTGATCATCGGCGACCGGCAGACCGGCAAGACCGCGCTGTGCGTCGACACGATCATCAACCAGCGCGACAACTGGCGCTCCGGCGACCCGAAGAAGCAGGTCCGCTGCATCTACGTCGCCATCGGCCAGAAGGGCTCCACCATCGCGTCCGTGCGCGGCGCGCTGGAGGAGGCCGGCGCCCTGGAGTACACGACGATCGTCGCCGCCCCGGCGTCCGACCCGGCGGGCTTCAAGTACCTGGCCCCCTACACCGGCTCGGCCATCGGCCAGCACTGGATGTACCAGGGCAAGCACGTCCTGATCGTCTTCGATGACCTGTCCAAGCAGGCCGACGCCTACCGCGCGGTGTCCCTGCTGCTGCGCCGTCCGCCGGGCCGTGAGGCCTACCCGGGTGACGTCTTCTACCTGCACTCCCGGCTGCTGGAGCGCTGCGCCAAGCTCTCCGACGAGATGGGCTCCGGTTCGATGACCGGTCTGCCGATCGTCGAGACCAAGGCGAACGACGTGTCGGCGTTCATCCCGACCAACGTCATCTCCATCACCGACGGCCAGTGCTTCCTGGAGTCCGACCTGTTCAACGCCGGACAGCGCCCGGCCCTGAACGTCGGTATCTCGGTCTCCCGCGTCGGTGGATCCGCCCAGCACCGGGCCATGCGCCAGGTCTCCGGCCGCCTCCGGGTGGACCTCGCCCAGTACCGCGAGCTCGAGGCGTTCGCCGCCTTCGGCTCGGACCTGGACGCGGCCTCCAAGGCGTCGCTGGAGCGCGGTGCGCGCATGGTCGAGCTGCTGAAGCAGGGGCAGTACGCCCCGTTCTCCACCGAGGACGAGATCGTCTCCATCTGGTCCGGCACCACCGGCAAGATGGACGATGTCCCGGTCGAGGACATCCGCCGCTTCGAGCGGGAGCTGCTCGACTACCTCCACCGTGAGCACAAGTCGCTGCTGACCAGCATCGTCGAGGGCGGCAAGATGTCCGACGACACGATTCAGGCGCTGGGCGAGGCCGTGGACTCCTTCAAGCGGCAGTTCGAGACCTCGGGCGGCAAGCTGCTGGGCGAGGACTGAGCGCATGGGTGCCCAGCTGAGGGTCTACAAGAGGCGGATCAAGTCCGTCTCCGCGACCAAGAAGATCACCAGGGCGATGGAGATGATCGCCGCCTCGCGCGTCGTCAAGGCGCAGCGCCAGGTGGCCGCGTCGACTCCGTACGCCACCGAGCTCACCCGGGCGGTGGGCGCGGTCGCCAAGGGCTCCACCACCCAGCACGCGCTGACCACGGAGAGCGACAACCCGACCCGTGCCGCGGTCCTGCTCATCACGAGCGACCGGGGTCTCGCGGGCGGCTACTCCTCCAACGTGATCAAGGCGGCCGAGGAGCTCACCGAGCGGCTCACCCGTGAGGGCAAGGAGGTCGACGCCTACATCGTCGGCCGCAAGGGCGTGGCGTACTACTCCTTCCGTGAGCGCAAGGTCACGGAGTCGTGGAGTGGCTTCACCGACAACCCCACCTACGCGGACGCCAAGAAGATCGCGGGCCCGCTGATCGAGGCCGTCCTCAAGGACACGGCCGAGGGCGGCGTGGACGAGCTGCACATCGTCTTCACCGAGTTCGTCTCGATGCTGACGCAGACCCCGGTCAAGGACCGGCTGCTGCCGCTCAGCCTTCAGGAGAAGGCGGAGGAGCAGGAGAGGAAGGGCGAGATCCTCCCGCTCTTCGACTTCGAGCCGTCGTCCGAGGACGTCCTGGACGCCCTGCTGCCCCGGTATGTCGAGGCCCGTATCTACAACGCCCTGCTCCAGGCCGCCGCCTCCAAGCACGCGGCCACCCGGCGGGCGATGAAGTCGGCGACCGACAACGCCGAAGAGCTCATCAAGTCGCTCACGCGGCTTGCCAACGCGGCCCGCCAGGCCGACATCACCCAGGAAATCAGCGAGATCGTCGGTGGCGCGAGTGCTCTGGCCGACGCCTCCGCGGGGAGTGACTGACACTATGACCACCACTGTTGAGCCAACCGCTGTGGCCGCCGGCCGCGTCGCGCGGGTCATCGGCCCGGTCGTCGACGTGGAGTTCCCCGTCGACGCGATGCCGGAAATCTACAACGCGCTGACCGTTGAGGTCGCCGACCCGGCGCAGGAGGGTGCGAAGAAGATCCTGACCCTCGAGGTCGCCCAGCACCTGGGCGAGGGTCTGGTCCGCGCCATCTCCATGGAGCCCACCGACGGTCTGGTCCGCCAGGCCGCGGTGACCGACACCGGCGACGGCATCACGGTGCCGGTCGGCGATGTCACCAAGGGCCGGGTGTTCAACACCCTGGGCAAGATCCTCAACGAGCCCGAGGCCGAGTCCGAGGTCACCGAGCGCTGGTCCATCCACCGCAAGGCCCCGGCGTTCGACCAGCTCGAGTCCAAGACCGAGATGTTCGAGACCGGTCTGAAGGTCGTCGACCTGCTGACCCCGTACGTCAAGGGCGGCAAGATCGGCCTGTTCGGCGGCGCGGGCGTCGGCAAGACCGTCCTCATCCAGGAAATGATCATGCGTGTGGCCAAGCTGCACGAGGGCGTTTCCGTGTTCGCCGGTGTCGGTGAGCGCACCCGTGAGGGCAACGACCTGATCGAGGAGATGGCCGAGTCCGGCGTGCTCCCGCAGACCGCGCTGGTCTTCGGCCAGATGGACGAGCCCCCGGGCACCCGTCTCCGCGTCGCCCTGGCCGGTCTGACCATGGCGGAGTACTTCCGCGATGTGCAGAAGCAGGACGTGCTGTTCTTCATCGACAACATCTTCCGCTTCACCCAGGCCGGTTCCGAGGTCTCGACCCTGCTCGGCCGGATGCCCTCCGCGGTGGGCTACCAGCCGAACCTGGCCGACGAGATGGGCATCCTCCAGGAGCGCATCACCTCGACCCGCGGTCACTCGATCACCTCGATGCAGGCGATCTACGTCCCCGCGGACGACCTGACCGACCCGGCCCCGGCGACCACCTTCGCGCACCTCGACGCGACCACGGTGCTCTCCCGGCCGATCTCGGAGAAGGGCATCTACCCGGCGGTGGACCCGCTGGACTCGACGTCCCGGATCCTGGACCCGCGCTACATCTCGCAGGACCACTACGACTGCGCCTCGCGCGTGAAGTCGATCCTGCAGAAGTACAAGGACCTCCAGGACATCATCAACATCCTGGGCATCGACGAGCTCGGCGAGGAGGACAAGCTCACCGTCTTCCGCGCCCGTCGTATCGAGCGCTTCCTGTCGCAGAACACCCACGCGGCGAAGCAGTTCACCGGTCTCGACGGATCGGACGTGCCGCTGGACGAGTCCATCGCCGCGTTCAACGCGATCGCCGACGGTGAGTTCGACCACTTCCCCGAGCAGGCCTTCTTCATGTGCGGTGGCCTGGACGACC
The DNA here is from genome assembly GCF_047337785.1 of Streptomyces lacaronensis. Lineage (NCBI taxonomy): Bacteria > Bacillati > Actinomycetota > Actinomycetes > Kitasatosporales > Streptomycetaceae > Streptomyces > Streptomyces lacaronensis. Next base: position 4,232,006 of record NZ_JBLHDK010000003.1, on the reverse strand, counting down.
TCAAGGCCAAGGCCAAGGAGCTGGGCGTCTCCTGAGCCCGGTAGCTCCGCGAGAGGGGTGGGCCCGGTCCCGCCCCTCTCCGTACGCCCGTTATTCTTTGACGAAAGCCCTGCCCGACCCGGCAGGGAGAGACCCGAGGAGCCACGTTGGCTGCTGAGCTGCACGTCGAGATGGTCGCGGCGGACCGTAGTGTCTGGTCCGGTGCGGCCACCTTGGTCATCGCGCGCACCACATCGGGTGACATCGGCGTCATGCCCGGCCACCAGCCGTTGCTCGGTGTGCTGGAGTCCGGCCCGGTGACCATCCGTTCGGTCGACGGCGGGACGGTCGTGGCCGCGGTGCACGGTGGGTTCATCTCGTTCTCGGACGACAAGCTCTCACTGCTGGCCGAGGTCGCTGAGCTGTCCGACGAAATCGATGTGAAGCGCGCGGAGCGGGCGCTGGAGCGTGCCAAGTCGGAGGCGGATGCCGCCGCCGAGCGGCGCGCCGACGTCCGGCTGCGCGCGGTGGCGGGAGCGCACTGAGCCTGTCACGTACGGTCGGAAAACCTCAGCCGCGGACCTCGCTGGAGCTCCCCTTCAGCGGGTCCGCGGCTGAGGCGATGCAGGTGCGGTTTTTCCGGATGACGCGAGGAGGTCGGTGAAGATGGTCCTCGCTCTGCTTGTGGGCGGCGTGGTCGTCGCGCTGGTGGTGGTGGGACTCTTCGTCTTCGGTCTCCGGCGGCGGCTGATCCAGCGGTCCGGCGGAACCTTCGACTGTTCGCTGCGCTGGGATCCACCGCCAAGCGAATCCGAACCCAGCGGCAAGGGCTGGGTGTACGGCGTCGCCCGCTACAACGGTGACCGCGTCGAATGGTTCCGGGTCTTCTCCTACGCGCCCAGGCCCCGGCGGATCCTGGAGCGCGCCTCGATCGAGGTGCTGGAGCGGCGTACCCCCAAGGGCGAGGAGGAGCTGGCGCTGCTCTCCGACGCGGTGGTGCTCGCCTGCCGGCACGGTGGCACCCGGCTGGAACTGGCCATGAGCGATGACGCCCTGACCGGATTTCTGGCCTGGCTGGAGGCCGCGCCCCCCGGCCAGCGCGTCAACGTGGCCTGAAGCTTTCGTTGGACCCGCCCTGATCTGCCGTCGATCGTCTGCCGCGCCGTCGTGGCCGGTCGCGCCCACGCGGCGGAGATCCGCCAGAAGGGCCCTAGCGCACGCCCAGTTCCTGGGCCAGTACCGCGGCCTGGACCCGGCTGCGCAGCTCCAGCTTGTTCAGCAGTCGGCTGACGTGCGTCTTCACCGTCGCCTCCGCCATCGTGAGCCGCTCCGCGATCTGCGCGTTCGACAGCCCCTGCCCCAGACAGGCCAGCACCTCCCGCTCCCTCGGGGTGAGCGTGGCGAGCACCTCGGGGCCGGGCGTGGTGGGGGAGGGGACGGCCTGGGGCCGGGCGAACTCCGCGATCAGACGGCGGGTGACCGCGGTGGCGATCATGCCCTCGCCGCGCCCCACCGTACGGACCGCCTCGATCAGATCGGCCGCCTCGCTGTCCTTGAGCAGAAACCCGGCGGCGCCCGCGCGCAGCGCCCCGAAGACGTACTCGTCCAGGTCGAAGGTGGTCAGCACCAGCACGTCCGCCAGCTGCTCGTCGACCACCTGGCGGGTGGCGGAGACCCCGTCCAGCCGGGGCATCTGGACGTCCATGAGCACCACGTCGGGGCGCAGCGCCCGCGCCATCTCGACCGCCTGGAGGCCGTCCACCGCCTCGCCCACCACCTCGACATCGGGGGCGGACCGCAGGATCAGCACCAGCCCGGAGCGGACCGAGCCCTGGTCCTCGGCGACCAGTACCCGGATCGGCTTGGACACGGAGCGGGCGGGCGGGGCGGGCGGGGTCACGGCGGCTCCTGGTCGTAGAAGGGTCATGGCACACGCTGAGCCGAAGGGTCATGGCACACGCTGAGCGCTCATGCTCTGGGCGCTCTCGTCGTCCAGCGGCAGCGCGGCTCGCACCCGCCACACCTTGCCCTCGGGCCCGGAGACCGGACCGGCGTCGAGGGTGCCGCCGAGCAGGGACACCCGCTCGCGCATCCCGATCAGCCCGGTGCCGGAGCCGGGCGCCCGGGGGCCCTCGCGGTCGCCGTACGGGCTGATGACGCTGACCTCGAGGGGGCCGTCCGCGCGGTGCGCCAGCGTGACGTCCACCCGGCCGGGCGCGGCATGCTTGAGGGCGTTGGTGAGCGACTCCTGGACGATGCGGTACGCGGCGAGCTCGACCGGGGCGGGCAGCGGGGCGGCGCCGTCCGGCCGCTCGTCGCACAGGACGATGTCCTGGCCGCCGGGGCGGGCGTTGGTGCGGGCTTGCTCCAGCAGGGTGTCGAGCGCGTCGAGGGTGGAGATGGCGGCCGGTTCCGAGGTCTCCCCGGGGTCCCGCAGCAGCCCGATCAGCCGGCGCATCTCGGCCAGGCCGCGCACGCTGTTCTCCCGGATGACGCCGAGCGCCTCGTCGGTCGCGGCGGGGTCCTTCAGGGACAGGGCGGCGCTGGAGTGGATGGCGATGGCCGAGAGGTGGTTGGCCACCATGTCGTGGAGTTCGCGCGCCATCCGGGAGCGCTCGGAGGCCACCGCCTCCCGCCGGTCCAACTCGGCCAGCAGCGCGACGCGTTCGGCCTCCAGACGGGCGGCCTGGGCCTCCTCGCGGTGGTTGCGGATCACCGTCCCGGTCCACGCCGGGGTGACGACGAGGACTCCGACGAACGCTCCGGCCAGCAGTGCCAGGGGGTCGTTGTAGACGGCCAGCGGCACCACGGTCACCAGCCCCGTGACGAGCCAGCAGATCCGGGGGATGCGCTGGGCGGCGGTGGCGCCGGAATACATGACGGCCGCGTAGACCAGATCGGTGTACATCAGCATCGTCGCGGCCAGCCCGCCGCTGAGGACGTCGACGGCGAGCGCGGCGGTCCCCACGCCCAGCCCGATGAGGGGCCTGGAGCGCCGCACCAGTTCGGCCGCCGAGACCACGAGCAGCGTGACCAGCCCCAGCCACCGGGGCGTGCCGTAGTACGACGGATAGTTGTGCAGCCCCAGCGCCCACATCAGGACCCCGCCGAGCAGTCCGCCAAGACCGATCAGGACGTCATGCCGGTGTGGGCGTGGGAGGTGGGGACGGGACGGCATGGCACCCATCACACCATGTGGCGCGCCGGGCGGACCTCCCCCTTGGGGCCGGGCCCGCCGCGCGGCGGCGTACATCGAAGGATGCAGTCGGGACTCATCGCCGCCGACGACGCGCGCGGCCCGATCGACGGGGAGGCTTGGGGCCAAGGGCAGAGTGAGAGAGGAAACATCGTGGTTGTCGCGCTGATCATCGCCTGTGAGGTCGGCTTCTGGGTGCTGTTGGCCCTCGGCCTTCTGCTGCGCTACGTGGCGAAGATGCCGAAGGCGAGCACCGTGGTGCTGCTGTGCGAACCGCTGCTGGAGCTGGTGCTGTTCGTGACGACCGTGATCGACTTGAGGAACGGCGCCGAGCCGGACTGGAAGCACGGCCTCGCCGCGGTCTACATCGGCTATTCGGCCGCGCTCGGCCATTCGACGATCAAATGGGTCGACGCCCGCGTGGCCCATCGCTTCTTCGGCGGGCCGCCGCCGGTCAAGCCCGCGAAGTACGGTGCGGCGCGCACGCTGCACGAGTGGAAGACCGCCGGTCGCTGGGTACTGGCCGCGGTCATCGCCATCGCACTGCTCCAGGGCGCGATCTGGTACGTCGGTGACGACGGCGAGATCGGCTCGCTGCGCGACTGGCAGCAGAAGATGCTGTTCCTGATCGGCATCAACGTGCTCATCGCGCTCAGCTACACGCTCTTTCCGAAGCGGGAGCGCTCCGCGTCGTCTGCCCGCTGACCCCCGTAACGGGCAGACGACGCCGGGCCCCGCCCCGCCCCGTCGGCCCCGGCGACGCGCCACGCGCGGCCGGGCCGGCGGGGCCCGTGGTTTTTCAGCGGTTCTCGCCCGGGACCCACAGGACGTCGCCGACCTCCTTGTTGGCCGAGCGGGCCAGGATGAACAGCAGATCCGAGAGCCGGTTGAGATAGGTGGCGGTGAGCGCGTTCATCGAGTCCCCGTGCTCGGTGAGCGCCGCCCAGGTGGAGCGCTCGGCGCGGCGGGCCACGGTGCACGCCTGGTGCAGCAGCGCCGCGCCCGGGGTGCCGCCCGGGAGGATGAAGCTGCGCAGCTTCTCCAGCCCCTCCAGGAAGCGGTCGCAGTCCGCCTCCAGCTTGTCGATATAGCTCTGGGCCACGCGCAGCGGCGGATGGGCCGGGTCCTCCACCACCGGTGTGCACAGGTCCGCGCCCACGTCGAACAGGTCGTTCTGGACGCGGACCAGCACCTTGACGATCTCGGCGGGCAGTTGGCCCAGTGCGATGGCCACCCCGATCGCGGCGTTCGCCTCGTTGGCGTCGGCGTACGCGCCGATCCGCGAATCGGTCTTGGCGGTGCGGCTCATATCGCCGAGGGCGGTGGAGCCCGTGTCGCCGGTACGCGTATAGATGCGGGTGAGATTGACCATGGCTCCGAGCCTACGCGGCGGCCCTACGCCCCGGCCTGCTGGAAGAGCCGTGCCCCGAGGGTGACGGCCACGGCCGCGAGCGCGGTGGCGACCAGCGCGGCCAGCGCGATCTTCCCGTCCCCGTACTCCCCGGCGAAGGCGGCCCGCACGCCGTCCACGAGATAGCGGAACGGCACGAAGTGCGAGGCGATGTCGAGCCAGCGGGGCCCGAGCGACATCGGCAGCAGGATGCCGGACAGCAGCATCGCGGGCATGGTGATGGAGTTGATGACCGGCGCGAACCCCTGCGGCGAGGACACCCGCATCGCCAGCGCGTAGGAGAGCGAGGCGAGCGAGATGGTCAGCACGCCGACGAAGACGAAGCCGATCGCCACGCCCAGCACCGGGGCGCGCAGCCCGAGCGCCACGGCGACGCACACCAGCGCCAGGGACTGCCACAGCAACTGGACGACGTCCTTGAGCACCCGGCCCATCAGCAGCGCCAGCCGGCTGACCGGGGTCACCCGCATCCGCTCGATGACGCCCGTACGCCGCTCGAGGATCAGCCCGATTCCGGTGAACGAGGCGCTGAACAGGCCGAGTTGGACGAGGATGCCGGGGACGATGGTCTGCCAGGAGCCGGCCCGGCCGCCGAGCGGCAGATCGGTGAGCAGCGGGCCGAAGAAGACGAGGAAGAGCAGCGGCTGGACCATCCCGAAGATCAGCGCGGGTTTGGAGCGCAGCGTCTGGCGGGCGTAGCGGCCGAATATCAGGGCCGTGTCGGAGACGAGATGAGGCATGGGGCCTTGGTCCTCTGCTTGGGGCGGTTCCGGGGCTTGCGGCAGGTGTCCGGGTCAGACGGCGAGCGGGGCGGGGTTCCGCGGGGCGGCGCCGCGCCCGGTGATGGCGATGAAGGCGTCCTGGAGGGTGGCGTCCGGTGCGCCGCCGTGCTCTGCCTTGAGCCGCTCCGCCGTCCCCTCGGCGGCCACCAGGCCCTGGTCGACGATGACCAGCCGGTCGGACAGCGCCTCCGCCTCGTCCAGGTAGTGGGTGGTCAGGAAGACCGTCATGCCGTGCTCGGCGCGCAGCCGGCGGATCAGCTGCCACAGATCGGCGCGGCTGCCGGGGTCGAGCCCGGTGGTCGGCTCGTCCAGGAAGAGGACCTCGGGCCGGTGGACCAGGCCGAGGGCGATGTCCAGCCGCCGCCGCTGGCCGCCGGAGAGCGCGGCGCAGGGGCGGTCCAGCAGCTCGGCCAGGCCCAGGTCCCGGGCCAGCTCCCCGGCGCGGGCGGTGGCCTCGGCCCTGCCCATCCGGTAGAGCCGCCCCTGGGTGACCAGCTCCTCCCGTACGGAGACGGTGGGATCGACCCCGCCGGACTGGGCCACATAGCCGATCCGCCGGCGCACCCCGGCCGGATCGCGGGTGAGGTCGTGCCCGGCGACGGTGGCGCTGCCGCCGGTGGGCGGGAGCAGCGTGGTGAGCATGCGCAGCGTGGTGGTCTTGCCCGCTCCGTTGGGTCCGAGGAAGCCGAGGATCTCACCGCGCTCGACGGTCAGGTCGATACCGCGCACGGCTGCCACCGGGCCGCGCTTGGTCCGGAAGGTGTGGGTGAGGTCGTTCGTCGTGATGACTGCCATGGGACCCAGAAAAACAGAGCAGCACCAATTTTGCAATCACCCCAAAAATCAAGGAGCCCCAGCGAAGCTAGGATGAGGCCATGGCGGAAGGACTCAGGGAGCGGAAGAAGCGGCAGACCAGGCAGCACATCTCGGACGTCGCGACCGGGCTGTTCATGGCGCGCGGCTTCGAGGCGGTCACGATCGCGGAGATCGCCGAGGCGGCCGAGGTCTCCGTCAACACGGTCTACAACTACTTCCCGACCAAGGAAGACCTCTTCGTCGACCGTGAGGAGGAGGTCGTCGACCGCCCCTCCCGGCTCGTACGGGAGCGCGCGGCCGGGCAGTCGGCGGCGCGGGCGCTGATGGACCAGCTGCGCCAGGACATCCGCGAACGGCACGCCTATGTCGGGCTGAGCGAGGGCTACGACCGGTTCCGGCAGGTCATCGTGGAGTCCCCGACGCTGATGGCCAGGCTCTTCACCATCCAGGGCAAGGCGGTCCACCAGCTCGGGGTCACCCTGCGCGAGGAGGCCGCCGCCGACCCCGGGGACCCCAGGCCCGAGTTCATCGCCCACCAGCTCGTCGGGTTGCAGAACGCGGTGCTGCGCTCGATCATCCGCGGGCTCGCGGAGGGCGGCGGCGTGGACGCCGTCGCCGAGGACGCTCTCCGTAAGGTCGACGTCATGGAGTCGCTCCTGAGCGACGCGGTCCTCAACTATGCGGCGAAGAACACACCGTGACGCGCGTTACGAGGGGCTGCCCGCGGGGGTGAACGGACGTTAAGGTCCGGCACATCGGACTGTCGACGGATCAGACGGACTGCCGGCGGAACGTACGGAAGCTACCGAACGGAGAGGTGTGTGTCGTGGCCAAGAAGCTCGCGGTCATCGGAGCCGGACTCATGGGGTCCGGTATCGCGCAGGTCTCGGCCCAGGCCGGCTGGGACGTGGTGCTGCGCGATGTGACCGACGAGGCGCTGCGGCGCGGTACGGACACCATCCGGGCCTCGTACGACAAGTTCGTCTCCAAGGGCAAGCTGGCGGCGGAGGAGGCCGAGCGGGCGCTGGGCCGGATCACCACCACGACCGACCTGGACGCCGCCGCCGACGCGGATGTCGTGGTGGAGGCGGTCTTCGAGAAGATCGAGGTCAAGCGGGAGATCTTCGGCACCCTCGATGAACTGGTCAAGGACGACACGATCCTGGCATCGAACACCTCGGCCATCCCGATCACCAAGATCGCCGCGGCCACCCGGCGCCCGGAGCGGGTCGTCGGCACCCACTTCTTCTCGCCGGTGCCGATGATGCAGCTGTGCGAGCTGGTGCGCGGGCACAAGACGAGCGACGAAACCCTGGCCGCCGCACGGGAGTTCGCGGAGGGCGTCGGCAAGACCTGTATCGTCGTCAACCGCGATGTCGCGGGTTTCGTCACCACCCGGCTGATCTCCGCCCTCGTCGTGGAAGCGGCGAAGCTGTACGAGTCGGGGGTCGCCACGGCCGAGGACATCGACACCGCCTGCAAGCTGGGCTTCGGCCATGCGATGGGGCCCCTCGCGACGGCCGACCTGACCGGCGTGGACATCCTGCTGCACGCCACCGACAACATCTACACCGAATCGCAGGACGAGAAGTTCGCACCGCCGGAGATCATGCGCCGGATGGTCGATGCGGGGGACATCGGCCGGAAGAGCGGCGAGGGCTTCTACCGCTACTGAGGGCCTTGGTGCGGCGCCAGGCCCGGAACTCACCCTCCTGGGTGAATTCGGTATCGGTTCGCTTACAGACGGCAACTTCCTCGTGTGAGAGGCAGTCAGTTCTGTAGACAGAAATGGCGCATTGACGACACGACGCACCGTATTGGGGAGCGCATATGCACATCAGGGGCGACCACGCCGAGCTGGTCGTCGGGGGCCGATTGGACGTCCGGAGCGCGGCGGACGCCCGTACGGCCCTGCACACCGCCGTTGACACGGGCGGCGGGGATCTCGTCCTCGACCTGACCGAACTGGACTCCTGGGACGCCACCGGGCTCGGGGTGATCATGGGCGCGCACCGCCGCGCGGGCCGGGTGGGCAGACGGCTGGTGCTGCGCGGGGTGCCGCCCCAGATGCAGCGGCTGCTGGTGGCCACCCGGCTGCACCGCATCCTCGCGATCGAAGGCGGACTGGAGGCGGAGTCCCTGCCGCGCGTCTGAGCGGCGGGGACCGCCCGCTCCGGGGGTTACCCGGGGTGGCGCGGGCCCCCTCCGGCGCGGTGGATACTGTGAGCAGGTCCAGGCCGTCTGATACGGCCCGGGGTCCGGCGAGCGCCGGACACATTCCCTACGGCGGCACCGGACCAGAAGCGAAGGCAGGCCGGGGAGCCTTACAGCACGCCACGCATCTGGGGGGCAAGGACATTGGACCCGAAGAACCGCGGATCGCAGGAGCACGGCCACGACGAGGCCGCGCCGGGTGTGGCTTCCGGTGCGTCGCGTGCGGCGGACAGTCCGGGCGACGGCTCGTCGCCGCACCCGCCCGCGCCGCCGGGACCGACGGGGGACGTACCGACGCCACCGCTGGGCGCCCCGGTGCCCGGCGCGTCCGCCTCCCCGCCCTCCTCCGTCTCTTCCGCTTCCGCTCCCTTCTCCTCTCCCTCCTCCGCGCCTGCCTCCGCGTCTCCGGCCCGCACCGCGCGCATCGTCGCCGGTGACCATCTGCTCACGGTCAACCCCGTCGACGGCAGCGAGATAGAACCCTGCCCGCCCGGTGAGCGCCCCGGCCGGCCCGAGCGCCACGGCCCCGACGAGCGGGCCGAGCTGCGCCGGGCCGCCGCCGCGCCCCGCCCATCCGGCACCGTCCTGCCCGAGCTGCCGATGCTGGAGCGCGACGAGGAGCGGGAGCGGCTGGCCCGGCTGCTCGCCCGCGGCCGCTCGGTGCGGGTCACCGGGCCCTCCGGCGCCGGGCGCAGCACCCTGCTGGAGGCCGTCGCCTCCGACTGCGAGCGGCTCGCCCCCGACGGCGTCGTACGCCTCTCCGGCTACCACCGCACCGCCACCGACCTCCTCCACGACCTGTACGCCGCCGTCCTCAGCGCCCCGCTCTACCGGCCGGACCGCGCGGAGCTGCTGGCGGCGGTCCAGGAGATCGGCGCGGTCGTGGTCCTGGACGACATCGAGTTCGGCGGCGCCGCGCTGGACGAGTTCCTCGACGCGACCCCCGAATGCGCGTTCCTGATCTCCGCCACCCCCGATGTCCCGGCGCCGTCCCCCGACTCCCACCTGGAGGAGGTCTTCCTCTCCGGGCTCAGCCGTACGGCCGGACTCGAGCTGCTGGAGCGGGCCGCACGACGGCCCCTGGACGAGGGCGAGGCGAGCTGGGCGGCGGACCTGTGGTTCGAGTCCGAGGGGCTGCCGCTGCGCTTCGTCCAGGCGGGCGCGCTGCTGCGGCAGCGGGACGCCCGGCGCGACGACGCCTCCGCGGCGGAGGCCGAGATCCCGCTGCCCTCGATCGCCGAGGCGGCGTCCCCCGCCGCGCTGCTCGCCGGACGGCTGAGCGAGGCGGCCCACGACGCCCTGCGGTTCGCGGTCGCGCTCGGCGGCGAATGCCCGCACCAGGTGCATCTGCGCGCGCTGTCCGCGGACACCCACGCGGACGCGGCCCTCGGCGAGCTGCTCGGCTGCGGCCTCGTCACCCCGGCCGGATCGCACTACCGGCTGGCGGCGCGCGTCACCGCCCAGCTCGCGGAGGCGGGCTACGCCGACGAGGACGCCGGGCGCGCGCACACCGTCGCCCAGCACTACGCCTGGTGGGCCGCGCACCCCTCGGTGGCCCCCGAGCGCGTCGCCGCCGAGGCCGACGCGATCCTCGCGGCGATGACCGCGCTCATCGGCAGCCGCGAGGCGGGCCACGCCGACGCCGCCGTGCTCCTGGCCCGCGCCGCCGCGCCCGCCCTCGCCGCGGCGCTGCACTGGGGCGCCTGGGAGCGCGCGGTGCGGCACGGCCAGGAGGCCGCGCGGCTGGCGGGGCAGGTCGCGGACGAGGCGTACTTCCACCACGAGCTGGGCGTCCTCGCGCTGTGCACGGGCCATCTGGACCGGGCCCGCGCCGAGCTGGAGGCGTCCATCGGGCTGCGGGGCGTGCTCGCGGACAAGCGGGGCACGGTCGCGGGCCGGCGCGCGCTGGCGCTGGTCGCCGACCGCTCGCCCGGCTCGGCGATGGCGGGGGCGTTCGGGACGAGCGGTGGGAACCGTAAGGAAGACGCGGCGCCCCCGGCGGCGGACGGAGCGCCGGACGACACCGAGACTACGATCGTCACCCCCAACGTGGCGACGACGACGCCCATGGCCGCCATGGGCGGCACGGCGGCGACGAGGGCGGTGACCGCGGCGGTCCCGTCCGCCTCCCGGACCTCGGTGGCCACCCCCGCCACCGCCGCCGCTCCCGCCACCCCCGCCACCCCCACGGCCCTCACCGCCGCGTCCGCCCCCGCCGGGGCCTCGGGCGGCAAGCCGGGCGGTCCGCGGCGGCTGGCGACGCGCGGTGGCCGGCGCAATGTGGTCGCGGCGGCCTCGGGTGTGCTGCTGGTGGCCGTGCTCGGCACCGTGGTGACCCTGGGCGCCACCTCGGGCGACGACTCCGACAGCCCGGCCGACAAGGTCAAGCCGGACCGTTCGGCCAGTCAGCGCGACGACGACAAGGGCCTGACCGCCGACGAGCCCACGAGCGGCACCAGCCACGCCCCCCAGCCGGGCCTCAGCGGGGTGCCGAAGTCGTCCACGTCCCCGACCGCCCCCAGCGGCAGCGGCTCGCCCAGCGGCTCCACGCCGACCAGCGGCCCCTCGTCCACCAGCGGCTCGCCCTCGGACACCGAGCAGCCGCCCTCGCCGCCGTCGTCGCACCCCACGACCTCCGACCCGCGGCCGACGACCAAGCCGCCGACGGGCAGGCCGACGACGCCGACCGGCGAGCCCACCAAGCCGACGCCCACGACGTCGTCCCCGACCACGACCCCCACCGGGGACACCTCGACCACCGCGAGCGCCCCCACGACCCACACGGCGTCAAGCACGGCCACGCCGGCCACGCCGGTCGCGTAGCGGCCCGGGAAGGCGGTGCGGGGCGCCGGATCGCGCCGGGGGGCGCCGCGCCTCCGTGGCGTGATGTGATCGGCTCAGGGGCGGCGTCCGGCGGACCGTGCCGCCTGCGGCGGGCTGTTCCCCTCCCCGCCCCTTCCCGAAACTGGGGCTCCGCCCCAGACCCCGGGCGGGGGTTGTGCCCCAGGTTCCGGGCTGTGCCTCGGGTCGCGGGTGGGGGTTGCGCTTCGGGTTCCGGGCTGTGCTTCGGGTCGCGGGTCGGGGCGGGGTTGTGCCCCAGGTTCCGGGCTGTGCCTCGGGTCGCGGGTGGGGGTTGCGCCTCGGGTCTCGGGCTGTGCCTCGGGTCGCGGGTCAGGGCGGGGTTGTGCCCCCAGGTCCCGGGCTGCGCCTCGGGTCCCGGGCAGGGGCTGCCTCCCGGGTCGCGGGTGGGGGTTGTGCCTCGGGTTCCGGGCTGTACTTCGGGTCGCGGGCGGGGGCTGCGCCTCGGGTCCCGGGCTGTGCTTCGGGTCGTGGGTGGGGGATGCGTCCCAGGCCCCGGGCGGGGGCTGTGCCTCGGGCCCCGGGCAGGGGATGTGTCCCGGGCCCGGCCGGGGGCTGCCCCCAGACCCCGGGGGTCCAAGGGCGGAGCCCTTGGCAGCGGGAGGGGGCGGGGCGCGGAGGGCGTCGGTATGTGGCTCCGCCGCGTGGTGGGGCTCCGCTCCGGGCCCCGGGGGTCCAGGGGCGGAGCCCCTGGTAGCGGGAAGGGGCGGGGAGGGGAAGGCAACGCCATGCGGCCCGCCGCGTGGTCCGCTGGGCATCCCGTAGGGGCCCGGCTCCAAGGGGCGGGCGTGAGCCCGTACGACGGGAGCAGGCCCCGGCCTCCCACATCAGATCGGGCTCCGCGTCAGAAGAGGCGGAGCTTGTCGTCCTCGATGCCCCGGAGCCCGTCGTAGTCCAGCACCACACAGCCGATGCCCCGGTCCGTGGCGAGGACGCGGGCCTGCGGCTTGATCTCCTGGGCGGCGAAGACGCCCTTCACCGGGGCGAGGTGCGGGTCCCGGTTGAGGAGTTCGAGATAGCGGGTCAGCTGCTCGACACCGTCGATCTCACCACGGCGTTTGATCTCCACGGCGACCGTCGCCCCGTCCGCGTCGCGGCAGAGAATGTCCACGGGGCCGATGGCGGTGGGGTATTCACGCCGAATAAGCGTCCAGCCATCGCCAAGTGTCTCGATACGATCGGCGAGCAGCTCCTGCAGATGGGCCTCGACACCGTCCTTGATCAGGCCGGGGTCGACGCCGAGTTCATGCGAGGAGTCATGGAGGACCTCCTCCATGGTGATGATGAGCTTCTCGCCCCCCTTGTTCACGACCGTCCACACATCGTCGTCGCCTTCCTTCAGCGTGCACGGCGGAGACATCCAGTTGAGGGGTTTGTAGGCCCTGTCGTCCGCGTGGATGGACACACTGCCGTCGGCCTTGACCAGGATCAGACGGGGTGCCGAGGGGAGGTGGGCGGTGAGGCGGCCGGCGTAGTCCACCGAGCACCGGGCGATGACGAGACGCATGGTCGGCAACGCTACTCGACCACCACCGCCGCACGCGATTCGTCCGCCGATGGACCCCTTCGGCGATGGCTGGTTGTGTGCCCATTCTCCTGGTGCGGGCGCAGTGGCCGAATTACCGTTGAAGCGGGCGGTCGTCGGACGGGTACGCTGCGTCGCCGTCCGCCCTTCCCATCCCTGAGACCCCGCTCGCGGGGTCGCGAGAGGAGAACCCATGTCGCTCGACGTCGAACCGGCCCTGCTCGAGCAGGCCGAGCGAGGCGAGGTCGACGAAGCGGCCTTCGTCGACTGCGTCCGGAACTCCCTACCGTACGCATGGGAGATGATCAGCTCGCTGGTGGCCCAGCTGAAGGTGGACGGCGGGGAGTTCGCCGACAACCAGACGCCGCCGCCCGATGAGCAGGCACGCGGTCAACTGCTCCGCGCACTCGCCAGTGACGCGATACGCGGCGCGCTGGAGCGCCACTTCGGGGTGCGGCTGGCCTTCCAGAACTGTCACCGGGTGGCGGTCTTCCCGACGGACGCATCGGCCGACGAGCGCCTCGCTCGCTTCACCTCGGTCCGGGGGCAGCTGCTCAACCAGTCACCCGAACTCCGCGACTGCTGACGGGACGTACGCTGCCGCTCCACCAGGGGGAGGTGTATCAGCGCAGGAGCGGCAGCATCTCACCACCGAGCCGTCGTACGTTCTCCTCCGTGGCCGCAAGATCGCCCGACCCCTCGACCAGCAGCGCGAACCGGTGGATCCCGGTGCGCTCCGCGGTCGCCGCCAGCCGGTCGGCGCACAGCCGCGGCGAGCCCACCGGATGCAGCTCGCACAGCAACTCCGCATAGGCCACGGGGTCGCGCATCCGGCGCTCCCGGCCGTCGACCGTCACATGCGCCTCAAGACCCTGCCGCAGCCAGCCGGGCATCGCCTTGGTCAGGATCTCGGCCGCCGCGGGGCGGGTGTCCGCGATCTGCACCACCCCGGCCGAGACATGGCGGGCCGCCACCGCCTCGACATGCTCCGGCGAACGGCCCGCCGCCAGCGCGGACTTCCGCCACAGGCCGACCACCTCGGCCTTCTCCTCATCCCCGCAGTGCATGCCGAGCAGCATGGGCAGCCCGCGCTCGGCGGCCAGCCGCACACTGGCGGGCGAGGTGCAGGCGACCACCACCGGCGGGGCGCCCACCACCGGTCCGGCGACGGCGTCGTCGGGGCGCGGCACCACCGCCACCTCACGGAAGGCGAACCGCTCGCCGTCCGCCTCCACCCGGGGCTCGCGCAGCCAGCGCAGCAGCAGATCGAGCGATTCGGGGAAGCCCTGCTCGTACGCCCGCAGGCCTGAGCCGAAGACCTCGAGGTCCACCCAGGGACCGCCACGGCCGACACCCAGCGTGAACCGGCCACCGGAGAGGAGATGGAGCAGTGCCGCCTGCTCACCCAGCGCGACGGGATGCGCGGTCGGCAGTACGCTCACCGCCGTACCGACGCCGATCCGGCGGGTACGTCCCAGCAGCAGCGCGGCGAGGGTGACCGCGGACGGGCAGACGCCGTACGGAACGAAGTGGTGCTCGGCGACCCAGACCGCGTCCAGCCCGGTCTCCTCGGAAAGCTCGGCCGACCGCACCGCCCGGTGCAGCGCCTCCTCCTGTCCCTGGCCTGGGAATTGAGCGGCCAGGATGAAAGCCCCCACATCCATCGTGAAACTGCCTCCTTGTCGCGGCTGAAGTGCCGGCGCGGGCATCCCCCTCATAGGCATTAACGCCTGACACGTGCCAAAGGCACGGCCGAGCATGAAGTTTTCATGATGATCAGAGGGTGGGTGTGGATGACGGCTTTCCCGGAGGGTGACCGTAGCGCGTACGCTGGTCACAGCCCGTTAGCTGCCAGTTCTGTCGAGGTGCCCCGTGTCTCCACGCCGAAACCGCCCGCGAGGCGGCGAAACCCCCGTCGGCCACGAGAGCACGGACCGTTATGGCCTCGACCGCATGGAGACCTGGCAGGGGGAGGAGTGGGTGGTCCGGCAGGTCGGCGGCGGGGCGGCCGCCAAGCACTACCGCTGCCCGGGCTGCGACCAGGAGATTCCGCCGGGGGTGGCGCATGTCGTCGCCTGGCAGCAGTACATGGGCGCGGACGACCGGCGACACTGGCACAAGGCGTGCTGGAACGCACGGGACCGCCGGAGCGCGAAGCTCCAGCGGTCCCGTAACGCGCCGCGACATTGACTCGGGCGCGGCCTGCCCGGCTCGGGCCCCGCGCATCCGGCTCGGGCCCCGCGCATCCGGCTCGGGCCCCGCGAGCCCTACACGTCGCGCTTCTCCAGCAGCACATAGGCGGCGATCATGGCCCCCGCCGTGACTCCGGCCAGCGCCCACAGCTGGGGCCAGCCGCTGTTCAGGCTCTCGTCGAGCCGGAAGAGGGCGGCCAGCGCCTGGGGCGAGGAGTACTCCTGCATCTTCTCCCCCAGCTCGCGGAGGCTGTCCGACATCATCAGGAACGCGGGGAGGATGGCCGGGAGCAGCACCACACCGAGCATCGTGGTGATCGCGCCCGCGGAGTGCCGCAGCATGGAGCCGACGGCCAGCGAGAGCAGCCCCAGCAGCGACACATAGAGCCCGGCGCCGACCGTCGCGCCGAGGAGCTGGTCGCTCGTCGGCTCCTGGACGCCCGGACCGCTGTGCATCCCGGTGCTGGCGAGGGCCACCAGCACGAGCGCGAGGGTCGTGGTGGTGAACGAGAGGGTGAAGAACACCAGCGCCTTGGCGGTGAGCACCCGGGAGCGCTGCGGCGAGGCGGTGAGGGTGGTCCGGATCATCCCGGTGCCGTACTCGGAGGTGACCACGAGCACCCCGAGGGTGACGATGCACAACTGGCCGAGCAGGGTGCCGAAGAACCCGGGGAGGGTGGTGGGGACGGTCTCGTAGTCGCCGTCGCTGGTGCTCGCCGCCACCAGGAGTCCGATCCCGGCCACCAGCGCGACCATCACGCTCAGCGTCCAGATCGTGGAGCGCACCGACTTGATCTTGGTCCACTCGGAGGCGAGGGCATTGCCGAGGTGGGTCTGGCGGACCGGGATCGGCGAGGTGTACGGGCCGACACCGGCGTACGGCTGCGACGGAGGCCCGGAGGGCACCGGCTGGTGCGGGGCCGCCTGCGGCGGCATCTGCGGAGGACCACCCTGCGGACCACCCTGCGGAGGACCCTGCGGGGGGACGGGCGCCTGGTACTGCTGCTGGTACGGGGTCGTCATCGGGCGTCCTCGGTGTCGCTCTTGGTCAGATCGGCGGGGGCGGACGGCGCCGCGGGCGGCTGAGCCGGGGGAGTGGGGGGAGCCACGGGGGTCGCGGGGGCCGCCGGAACCGCGGGGGGAGCGGTGGGCGGCATCGCGGGGGCGGCTGGAGCGGCGGACGGGGCCGCCGGTGCGGTGGGCATGGGGGCGCCCGGGGTGTGCGGGGCGCCCGGGGCGTGCTGCTGTGGCGGGGCCGGGGGTTCGGCGTAGCCCGGCAGTACGGTTCCCTGCGGGAAGCCCACCTGCTGTGCCGGAGCGCCCGGCGCATGGCCGTACGGCCCGCCCTGCGGCACCGCGCCCGGCATCTGCTGTTGCAGGCCGGCGCGCTCGTCGATGGTCGAGCGGTAGTCCACCGCGCCCTGCGTCATCCGCATGTACGCCTCTTCCAGCGACGCCTGGTGCGGGGAGAGCTCCCACAGCCGTACGTCCGCCGCACGCGCCAGATCGCTGATGCGCGGCAGCGGCAGCCCCGTCACCCGCAGCGCGCCGTCCTGCTCCGGCAGCACCTGGCCGCCCGCCTCGCTCAGCGCGGCGGTCAGCTTCTCGCGCTGCCCCGGGTCGCCCTCGGGGGTGCGGACGCGTGCGAAGTCCGCGGAGTTGTAGGAAATGAAGTCCTTGACGCTCATATCGGCGAGCAGCTGGCCGCGCCCGATCACGATCAGATGGTCGGCGGTGAGCGCCATCTCACTCATCAGATGGCTGGAGACGAAGACGGTGCGGCCCTCGGCGGCCAGCTGCTTCATGAAGTTGCGGACCCAGAGGATGCCCTCGGGGTCCAGGCCGTTGACCGGCTCGTCGAAGAGCAGCACCTGTGGGTCGCCGAGGAGGGCGGCCGCGATGCCCAGCCGCTGGCCCATGCCGAGCGAGAAGCCCTTGGAGCGCTTGCGTGCCACGTTCTGGAGCCCCACCACGCCCAGCACCTCGTCCACCCGGCGGGCCGGGATGCCGGACAGCTGGGCCAGGCAGAGCAGGTGCTGGCGGGCGCTGCGGCCGCCGTGCACCGCCTTGGCGTCGAGCAGCGCGCCCACCTGGCGGGGGGCGTTGGGGAGCTTGCGGAACGGGTAGCCGCCGACCGTGACATGGCCGGCGGTGGGCGCGTCGAGGCCCAGGATCATCCGCATGGTGGTGGACTTGCCCGACCCGTTGGGCCCGAGAAAGCCGGTGACGGCACCGGGCCTCACCTGGAAGGACAGGTTGTACACGGCCGTCTTGGCACCGTAGCGCTTCGTCAGACCGACTGCCTCGATCATTCTCCGCCCCTCATGAGCATGGGTCGGGCGTGCTCGCCCCCGATGAGGCTTAGGAGCCTAACGGCGCGTTGACGGTTCCCGTTACTCGGGAGATGAGAGCGCATCGTAACTCTTTGGGCCGTCGTGCCCTCCGGGCCCGCCATGTCGCTCGTCCTCCGGGCAGCGGAGGAGGTCGGGCTGCGGCAGCGCCCAGCCCTCCTCCTGGAAGATCCGGGTACCGGTTCCGCGTACGGCGGGGTCGGCGCCCGCGCGGGTGACCCAGGCGCGGGGGTCCGGGCCGAGGAGTGCGCGCAGCCGAGGTGAGCCGGCGAGCAGGCGGGTGAGCAGCGCGCTCTGATCACCGCCGCCGGGGAGGGGACGCTCGGTGCCGTCCGGGGACATCAGCACTCCGCGCTCACCGACGTAGAGGTACGCGCCGCCGAGCCGCTCGCCGGACGGCATGACCATCGGGTACTGGCTGCCGGGCAGCAGGACGCGTCGGTAGTTGGGGTACTCGGTGGCGTCCACGGCCGCGAGCTGCTCGGCGTCCAGCCAGCTGATGACGAGCGGGGTACGGGCGCCGGGTGCCGTGTACGGGGCGGAGGCCACGTAGCCGTAGCGGCCGATGTGGGCCGAGCAGCCGACCGCGATGCCGTGTACGTCGACCGGGACCATGGGGACGGTGGCCGGGTGGCCCGGGCGGGACAGCTTGTGGTGGAGCTGGGCGGGGGAGGCGTTGGAGCCGACCGCGATGACGGGGTGGCGGTGGGGGGTTGGGGGGTGGCCCAGGTGGCTGAGGACGGCGTCCAGTGGCTCTTCGGGCGCTTCGTTGTCGTCGGGGCGTGGGTTGACCGTCCAGGTGCCGAGGTGGGGGCCGGGGGTGGGGGTGAGGTCCCAGAGTTCGCCGGTGGTGAGGAGGGTGGGGCGGGTGATGGGGCGGCCGGGGTAGGTGAGGGGTTGTTGGGCGGGGACGTCGGCGAAGCCGAGGGTTTTCAGGGTGCGGTCGGTCACGGGGGGTTGCCTCCCCCACCCCGCCCCTCCCCGAAACCGGGCCCCGCCCGGCCCCACCGGGGGCTCCGCCCCCGGACCCCCGCTCCTCAATCGCCGGAGGGGCTGGGTTTGTCGGTGCCCCGCCCGGGTGTGCGGGGGCTCCGTCCCGGGTCCCTGCTCCTCAATCGCCGGAGGGGCTGGACTGTTCCGCCAGGAGGGGCTGGACTTTTGCCCAGGAGGGGCTGGATTTGTTCGCCCGGAGGGACCGGATTGTTCGCCCGAAGGGGCTGGTTTGTCAGCCCGAAGGGGCTGGTTTGTCAGCCCGGAGGCGGTGGATGTTCGCCCGGAGGGCTGGATTGGCCGCCGGAAGGGCCGGATTGGGCGTCCGGAGGGGCCGGTTGTCCGTGCTGCGCCTCCGGGAGGGCGGGTTGCCCTGGCCCTGAATCCCCTCGCGTCGGAACGCGGCCGCAATGCCGTAGCCGGCCTGGCCGGGAAGGCGATCGTTGCCCATAACGTGCGCGTGCCCCGCGCCGCTTGGGCGGCGCGGGGCATCGGGCGCTCGGGTGTGACCGAGGGTCACCGGGACTGCTGGGCCGGGACGCCGCGGGTGGCCGCCTCGTCCTCGCCCGGGGCACCGGCCGCGGCCACCGCCGCGCCGGTCAGCGTGGCCAGCATCTCGCGGACGTTGGTCAGCTGAGCGTTGATGCTGTCGCGGCGGTTGGTGAGGGCCGCGAGCTCGCGCTCGGATTCGCTGCGGATGCGGTCCGCCTTGGCGTTGGCATCGGCCACGATGTCCTCGGCCTGGCGCTGCGCGGTCTCCACCGTCTGGCGGGCGCGGCGCTCGGCGTCGGTGCGCAGCTTCTCGGCCTCCAGGCGCAGCTGCTCGGCGCGGTGCTCGATCTCCGCGAGCCGCTTCTCGGCCTTGGCCTGACGCGAGGCCAGATCGCGCTCGGACTGCTCGCGGCGCTTGGCGAGGTTGGTCTCGAAGTCGGCGGCGGCCTGCGCGGCCTTGGCGCGGGTCTCCTCGAAGAGGGAGTCCGCCTCCTCGCGCTTGGACTGGGCGTCCTTCTGCGCCTCCTGGCGCAGCGTGGCCGCCTCGCCCTTCGCCTTCTCGACGATCCGCGCGCCCTCGTCCTCGGCCTTGGCCTTGCGGTCGGCGGCGAACGACTCGGCGTCGTTGCGGACCTGCTGGGCGGCCGACTCGGCCAGCTCACGGTGCTGTTCGGCGGCTCGCCGAGCCTCCTCGCGCAGATCCTTCGCCTCTTCCTCGGCGAGACGGAGGATCTTCTCGACCCGGGCGCCGAGCCCCGCGTAGGACGGCTCCGAATCGTTGATCTGGGCCTGAGCGTTCTGCGTCTCGAGGTGCAGCTCCTCGATGCGCTTTTCCAGAGAGGTGATACGGGCCAGTGCACTGTCACGATCGGCGACGAGCTTGGAAATGCGGTCGTCCACCTGACCGCGGTCGTACCCACGCCGCACGAGCTCGAAGCCGAAGGGGGAGGAAGTGTCGCTCATGGGGTTCCTGTCGAAAGAGACCGGTGAGGTGATAGAGGGAATCCTAGGGGGCCGAACGGCGTGTCATCGAGTCAACGTCTGTTTGATCTGCTGAATCTCCAGCCTTTTGAGTGGCAGTAAGACGGAGACCTCGTCACTCGTCGGGATGATACGGACATGCCGTGATGGACGCAGCCTGACGCGAGACTTACGCGAAACCGACGCGAGACTTAAGCGAAACCTCGATAGGCACAGCTGAGACTCGTCCCCCCGGATACGGTTACCCCTCCGACCGCTTTCCACTCCTCGTCGCACCCGCACCCGCCGCTGTCTTGACTTGGCCGTTCTCCTTGCCGCCCGCGCCACCCGACGCGGGGGTCTCGAAGGATTCCAACGCCTCGAGGACGTCCTGGACACGGGAGATCTCCGCGTTGATGTCCTCGCGGCGGCGCTTGAGCAATTCCAGCTCGCGCTTGCCCTCGTCCACGATCTGCTGTGCCTCGTCCGTGGCCTGGGTCCGGAGCCGGGCCGCTTCCCGCTCGGCCTCGGTCTTCTTCTGCTCGGCCTCCTTCAGCAGACCCTCGGCCTTCTTCACGGCCGCGATCCGCACCCGGCTCGCTTCGCTCTCCGCCTCCGCGACCAGCGACTTGGCCTTCTCCTCGGCCTTCATCAGCTGCGCGGTGGCCGCCGCGACCAGCTTGTCGACCCGCTCGCCGGTCGCCTTCATCTGCTCCGCGGACTCCCGGCGGGCCCGCTCGTGCAACTCCTCGACCTCGGCCTCGGTACGGGCCCGCAACTCCTCGGCGCGCTCCCGGATGGCCGTGGCGTCGCCCCGGGCCTCGCCCAGCATGGTGTCGGAGTCCGTACGGGCCTTCTCCACCATGGCGTTGGACTCGGCCGTGGCCTCGGAGACCAGCCGCTCCGCCTCATGGCGGGCCACGCCCACCATGGTGTCCGCCTGCTCCTCGGCCGCGGTCGCCGCGCGCAGCGCGGCCTCCTGCGCCTCGGAGGTGAGCCGCTCGGCCTCCGCCGAGGACTCGGTGATCAGCCGGTCGGCCTGTTCGGCGGCGTCCGAACGCCGCTTGTTGGCGTCCTCGCGCGCCCGGTCGATCAACCGGTCCGCCTCGGCCTGTGCCTCGTTGCGGATCCGCTCCGCCTCCGCCGCCGCCTCGGTCGCGACCCGCTCGGCCTCGGCGCGGGTGCGCGCCGCGTGCTGCTGCGCCGAACCGACGGTCTCCGCGGCCTCGCTACGCAGCCGCTCCGCCTCGCCGCTCGCCTCCGCGTGCAGCCGGTCGGCCTCGTGCCGGGCCTCGGTGACCAGGCGGTCCGCCTGCTCGGCCGCCTCCGAGCGGATGCTGTTGGCGTCGCCGCGGGCCTGGGCCCGGGTGCGGGCCGCGTCCTGCTCCGCGGTCGCCCGCGCGTCGGAGGCCTCCGTACGCAGCGCCTGCGCCCGTGTGGTGGCCTCCGAGACCAGCCGCTGGGCCTCCTCGGTGGCGCCGCTGATGAGCGTATCGGCCTGTTCGGCGGCCTCGGCACGGGACTTGTTGGCCGAGCGGCGCGCCTCGTCGAGTGTCTCGTTGGCCTCGGCGCGCAGCCGCTCGGCCTCGTGGGTGGCCTCGGTGACCAGCCGGTCCGCCTGCTCGGCGGCATCGGCGCGGCGCCTGTTCGCCTCCTCGCGGGCCTGCTCGGTCAGCCGCTCCGACTCGGCGATCGCCTCCGCGACCGTGCGCTCCGCGAGCGACTTGGCGGCCTCGGACTCCTCCGTGGCCTCCCGCCGCACCCGGGTGGCGTCCTGCGAGGCGCGCTCCCGCTCCGCGTAGGCGTCCGCGCGGACCCGGTCGGCCTCGGCCTGCGCCTCGTCGCGCACCCGCTGCGCGGCGTGCTCCGCGGCGTTGCGCAGCCCCGTGATCTCCTGCTCGGCCTGCTCGTGCAGCCCGGCGACCGAGTCCCGCACCTGCTGGGCGGTCTGCTCGGCGGTGGCGACCAGATCGGCCGAGCGCCGCTCGGCCTCCTCGACCAGCCGCTGCGCCTCGGCCTGTGCCTCGGAGACCCGGTTCCGGGCGGCGGCCAGCAGCTCCTCGCTCTGCTCCCGCGCCGCCGTACGCTCCGCCTGCGCCTCCTCGCGGGCGTCGGCGAGCAGCTCCTCGGCCTCGCGGCGGCGGCGGGCCGCCTCCTCCTGGGCGGCGGCCAGGGCCTCCGCGGCCTCGGTGCCGATCCGCTCGGCGGCGCTCGCCGCCTCCGCGCGCACCCGGTCGGCCGTCTCCTGGGCCTCCGAGCGCAGCCGCTCGGCCTCCGCGGCGGCCTCGCCGCGCAGCCGTACGGCCACCGACTCGCCCTCGGCGCGCGCGTTCGACGCGTCCGCGGCGGCCTCGTCGCGCAGCCGGGCGGCCTCGTCCTCGGCCTGCTGGCGCAGCGCGTTCAGCCGTTCGGCGGATTCGGCGCGCTGCCGCTCGATCTCCTCGCCGGTCTCCTTGCGCAGCCGCTCCGCCTCTTCGCGGGCGTCCCGCAGCGCCTGGTCGGCGGAGGAGAGCCGCTGCTCGGCCTCCTGGTGCAGCCGGTTCAGCTCGCCCTCGGCCTCGGCGCGGCGGTCCTCGGCGGCCCGCTCGGCCTCCTCGCGCAGCTCCTCGGCCGCGGTGGCCGCCTCCGACTTGACCCGCTCGGCCTGCTCCTCGGCCGAGGTCACCAGCTCCTCGGCCTCGCCCCGCGCCCGCTTCAGCAGCTCATCGGCCTGCCGGCGCAGCGCGTTGGCCCGCTCGATGGCCTCGGTGCGCACCCGCTCGCTCTCGGCGGTGGCACCGGAGCGGGTCTCCTCCGCGTCGGCCTTGGCCTTGGTCAGCAGGTCCTCGGCGGTGCTGGCCGCCTCCTCGATCTGCTGGACCGCCTCCCGGCGCGCCTCGGCGCGGACCCGCTCGCCCTCGGCGACCGCGTCCGACTTCAGCTGCTCGGCCTCGCCCCGCAGCCGGCGGGCCTCCTCCTGCAGCTCGACGGTCTTGGCGCGGTACTCCTTGGTGTCGTCCTTGGCCGTGCCCTTGAGCTGCTCGGCGGTGTCGTGCGCCTCGGCCCGCAGCCGGTCGGCCTCCTCCTCGGCCTCGCGCCGGATCCGCTCCGCCTCGTCGGTGGCCGCCTTGGTGGTGGACTGCGCCTTCTCCGAGGCGCGGGTCAGCACCTCCTCGGCGCTCCGGGCCGCCTTGGCCAGCTGGGCCGCGGAGTCCTCGGCGGCCCTGGCCCGGGCGTCGTCGCCCGCCTCGGCGATCATCCGCTCGGCCTCGGCGCGGGCGTCGTCCCGCAGCTGCTCGGCCTCGGCGCGCAGCCGCTCGGCCTCCTTGGTGGCCTCGCCGACCAGCCGGGCGACCTCCGCCTTGGCGGTACGGGTGCGGGTCTCGTTGTCCGACTCGGCGGCCGCGAGCCGCTTGGCCGCCGCGTCCTTGGCCTCGGCGACCACCTTCTCGGCCTCGCTGCGCGCCTCCCGCAGCGCCTGCTCGGCCTCGTGCATCCGCTGCTCGGCGGCGCGGGTCTGCTCGGCCGCGGCACGGCGGGCCTGGTCCGCCTCGCTGGCGGTGGAGGTGCGCAGCTGCTCGGCGTGGTCGGTGGCCTCCTGGGCCTGGGTGCCCGCGTTGGTCAGCAGCCGCTCGGCATCGGTACGGGCCCGGCGCAGGATCGCCTCGGCCTCGGCACGGGCGGCCTCCGCCTCCGACCCCAGCCGCTGGCGCGCCTGTTCGGTCATCCGCTGGGCCTCGGCGCGGGCCTCGGCCAGGGCCTGCTCGGCCTCCGCCCGGGACTCGTCCATCAGCCGGCGGGCCTGCGCCTCGGTACGGGCCCGCAGCTGCTCGGCCCAGGCCACGTTCTCGTTGACGTGGGACTCGACGGTGGCGCGGCGCTCGGCCAGCTCCTGGTCCAGCCGCTGGCGCCGGGCCACGGCCTCGGCGTGCAGCTCGGCCTCGAGCCGGGACTGCCGCTCGGCCTGCTCCTGGAGCAGCCGCTGGGTCTGGGCCCGGGTCTCGCGCAGCTCCCGCTCGGCGTTGGCGCGCAGTTGGTCCGCCTGGAGCTGCGCGTCCCGCAGCAACTGCTCAGCCTGGTAGCCGGCGTTGGCGCTGTCGTAGGCGGGGCGGGCCGCCAGATTACGGCGCGCCTCATGCAGCTTGGCGCGCAGCACCTCGACTTGGTAGCCGAGGTCGTCGGCGTGCTGGACGGCCTTCTCCCGCTCGGTCTTCAGCCGCTCCATCTCGGCCTCGAACTTCGAGAGCTGATCGTCAGGCTCGTAGCGGTCGTAGCCCCGCACTGCGCGGTCCCATCCGTCCCCTGGTCGCATTGGCGGCCGGCTCCGTAACCCTCCAGGCTCCCGTGGTCCCTTGCGGTGCCCGGGGGTCCCTCGACGGTTTCCCTTGCGGTACCGACCAGGCGAGGTGCGTGCCGGGTCGGACCGGAGCTGGCCCTTCCGAGAAATGGTGTCAGATCATCGGCGAAGCCCGGGCCGGACCCCGAACCCTCTCCGTTTCCGTACCCCGGCCGATGCAGCACTCTACCGGCCGGGGAAGGGGTAGGTCAGTGGTCCGCTTCAGTGATCCTCTTCGTCCTTGTCCGCGGCGGGGTTCGCGGCGGTGACGAGCTCGGTCAGCACACCGTGACAGTCCTTGGGGTGGAGGAAGGTGATCCGGGAGTCCATCGAGCCGCGGCGGGGCTGCTCGTAGAGGACCCGGACGCCCTTGTCGCGGATGGCCTCGGAGTCGGTGTCGACATCGGCGGTGCCGAAGGCGATGTGGTGGACGCCCTCACCGTTCTTGGCCATCCACTTGCCGACCGCGGAGTCCTCCCGGATCGGCTCGAGAAGCTGCAGGTAGGAGGCCCCGCCGTCGGAGGTCTCATTGATCTTGAGCATGGCCTCGCGGACGCCCTGCTCCTCGTTGATCTCGGAGTGGAACACCTCGAAGCCGTACGTGGCACGGTAGAACTCGACGGTCTTGTCGAGGTCGGAACAGGCGATTCCGATGTGGTCGATTCTCGTCAGCATGGGAACAGTGCACCGCCGTACGGTCGGTTACGCAACGTGCGCGCGATCACACCGATGGGCCGGTGACCGCGCGGGTACTCGTCAGTACATTGACGATAACCCTCGTTAACTTCCTTCTCCTCGTGAAGGGGACGCACCAATGACTCGTACGACCTCTGTGATGGTGGCGGGCGCGCGCACGCCCATGGGACGGCTGCTCGGCAGTCTGCGCTCGTTCGAAGGCGCCGATCTGGGCGGGATCGCGATCAAGGCCGCGCTGGAGCGCGCCGGGGTCGGTGCCGAGCAGGTGCAGTACGTGATCATGGGGCAGGTGCTCCAGGCGGGCACCGGACAGATCCCCGCCCGTCAGGCGGCGGTCAAGGCCGGTATCCCGATGAGCGTCCCCGCCCTCACGATCAACAAGGTCTGCCTCTCCGGGCTGGACGCGATCGCCCTGGCCGACCAGCTGATCCGCGCCGGTGAGTTCGACATCGTGGTCGCGGGCGGCCAGGAGTCCATGACCAACGCCCCCCATCTGCTGCCCAAGTCCCGTGAGGGGTACAAGTACGGCGCGGTCGAGATGCTCGACGCGATGGCGTACGACGGGCTGACGGACGCCTTCGAGCACATCGCCATGGGCGAGTCCACCGAGAAGCACAACACCCGGCTGGGCATCCAGCGCCCCGAGCAGGACGAGTTCGCGGCCCAGTCCCACCAGCGGGCCGCCGCCGCGCAGAAGAACGGCCTCTTCGACGCCGAGATCACCCCGGTGGAGATCCCGCAGCGCAAGGGCGAGCCGGTGGTCTTCGACAAGGACGAGGGCATCCGCGGCGAGACCACCGCGGAGCTGCTGGCCCGGCTGAGGCCCGCGTTCACCAAGGACGGGACGATCACCGCGGGCACGTCGTCGCAGATCTCGGACGGTGCCGCCGCGGTCGTCGTGATGAGCAAGGCCAAGGCCGAGGAACTCGGGCTGGAGTGGATCGCCGAGATCGGCGCCCACGGCAATGTGGCGGGACCCGACAACTCCCTCCAGTCGCAGCCGTCCAACGCGATCGCGCACGCCCTGGGCAAGGACGGGCTGACGGTGGACGATCTCGATCTCATCGAGATCAACGAGGCGTTCGCCGCGGTCGCCGTGCAGTCAATGAAGGACCTGGGCGTCTCCCCCGAAAAGGTGAATGTGAACGGGGGCGCGATCGCCCTCGGCCACCCCATCGGAATGTCCGGTGCGCGCATCGCCCTGCATCTGGCGCTGGAGCTGCGGCGGCGCGGCGGCGGCACCGGCGCGGCGGCGCTGTGCGGTGGCGGCGGGCAGGGCGACGCGCTGATCCTGCGGGTGCCGGCGGGGAAGTAGACGGGAAGTGGACGGTCGCGGTCCCCGCGCGGGACGTCCGTTTCCGTCGTGATCAAGCGATCGCGCTCAAGTGATGGTGCTCAAGCGATAAGGAGTACGGCACCCATGGCTGATGTGCCCACGCTGGTGGAGCAGGCACGGCAGGGGCGGCCGCGTGCGATCGCCCGGCTGATCTCGCTGGTCGAGGGCGCCTCGCCGCGGCTGCGCGAGGTGATGGCCGCGCTCGCTCCGCTGGCCGGGGGCGCGTATGTGGTCGGGGTGACCGGCTCACCGGGGGTCGGCAAGTCCACGTCGACCTCCGCGCTCGTCTCCGCCTACCGGCGGGCGGGCAAGCGGGTGGGCGTGCTCGCCGTGGACCCCTCCTCGCCGTTCTCCGGCGGGGCGCTCCTCGGCGACCGGGTACGGATGTCCGAGCACGCCTCCGACCCCGGCGTCTACATCCGCTCCATGGCCACCCGCGGCCACCTCGGCGGGCTCGCCTGGGCCGCCCCGCAGGCCATCCGGGTGCTGGACGCGGCCGGCTGCGATGTGATCCTGGTGGAGACGGTGGGCGTCGGCCAGTCCGAGGTCGAGATCGCCGCCCAGGCCGACACCAGCGTGCTGCTGCTCGCGCCGGGGATGGGCGACGGGATCCAGGCGGCCAAGGCCGGGATCCTGGAGATCGGCGATGTGTACGTGGTCAACAAGGCCGACCGGGAGGGCGCCGACGCCGCGGCCCGCGAGCTCAACCACATGCTGGGCCTGGGCGAGTCGCGGTCGCCGGGCGACTGGCGGCCGCCGATCGTGAAGACCGTGGCGGCGCGCGGCGAGGGGATCGAGGAGGTCGTCGAGGCGCTGGAGAAGCACCGGGCGTGGATGGAGGAGCACGGTGTGCTCGCGGAGCGCCGGATGCGGCGGGCCGCGGGCGAGGTCGAGACGATCGCGGTGACGGCCCTGCGGGAGCGGATCGGCGATCTGCACGGCGACCGGCGGTTGGGGGCGCTCGCGGAGCGGGTCGTCGCGGGCGAGCTGGACCCGTACACGGCGGCGGACGAGCTGGTGGCGGCGGTGACCGAACAGGGGTGACGGGAGCGGGGCCCGCCCCCGCTCCCCCTCTCGGCCGACGCCTGGTCAGTCGTCGTCGCCGCTGTCGTCGTCACCGTGGTCGTCGTCGGCCGGGGCCTGGATGACCTTGCCCGAGTGGGCGTCTACGTTCAGGTCACGCTCCTTGTGGTTCTTCACGGTCTCGACCTCCCACACCGGGGTGCGGTCGCCGTCGAACTCCACGGAGGTCACCGTGGATCGCGACGCGGCCTTCCCGGCCGCCTCGATGGCCGAGACGCCGGCGTTCCGCAGGGCCTTGGCCTCGGCGGCGTCCTCGGGGTCGTTGTCGTCCGGGTCCACCCGCTGGTCGATCACCTTGCCGTTGGCGTCCAGCGTGACCTCGTGCCACTTGCCGTCCTTGCCCAGGACGTCCGCCTCCCAGCGGCCGTGGTCGCGGTCGATGGAGTCCAGCGTGCCCGGGACGGCCTTGAGCGCGGCGCCGGCGGCCTGGGTCAGCGAGGCGCCGGTGGACGCGGCTGCCGGGGACGCGGACCGGGCCGCCGGGGACGAGGACTGGGTGCCCGCCACGGCGACGGCCGTACCGCCGCCGACCAGGGCAGCCGCGGCGACAGATGCGATGATGACGCGCTTCATGTGGGTTCCTCCCCATTCGTGTTTGGACGTCAACCACCCTGGCCGATCGATGCTGAAGCCCGGCTGAAGGCGCCTGAAGAGATCTTCAGGTTCGCTCTGCGACGCTGGTCGCATGCGTTTGCTGATCGTGGAGGACGAGCGGCGGCTGGCCCTGTCGCTGGCCAAGGGGCTGCGGGCGGAGGGGTTCGCCGTCGATGTGGCGCACGACGGCCAGGAGGGGCTGCACCGTGCGCAGGAGGGGGTGTACGACCTCGTCGTCCTCGACATCATGCTGCCGGGGCTGAACGGCTACCGCGTATGCGGGGCGCTCCGGGCGGCCGGGAACGAGGTGCCGATCCTGATGCTCACCGCCAAGGACGGCGAGTACGACGAGGCGGAGGGGCTCGACACCGGGGCCGACGACTATCTGACCAAGCCGTTCTCGTATGTGGTGCTGGTGGCGCGGGTACGGGCGCTGCTGCGGCGGCGCGGCCCGGGGGCCTCGCCCGTGGTGCGGGTGGGGCCGCTCACCGTGGACCGGGGCGCGCGCCGGGTGGAGCGGGACGGCCGGGAGGTGCCGCTGACCGCCAAGGAGTTCTCCGTGCTGGAGCAGCTGGCGAGGCGGGCGGGGGACGTCGTCTCCAAGCCCGACATCCTGGAGCATGTGTGGGACTTCGCCTACGACGGCGACCCCAACATCGTCGAGGTCTATGTGAGCGCCCTGCGCCGCAAGTTGGGCGCGGGGCTCATCGAGACCGTACGGGGAGCGGGGTACCGGCTCCGTGCGTAAGGTGTTCGGTTCGGTACGGGCGCGGGCCGCGCTGGGGGCGACCCTGGTGGTGGCGGTGGCCCTGGTGTCGGCGGGGATCGCGGTGCTCCAGGTGCTGCGCGCCGATCTGGGGGACCAGGCGCGGCTGAAGGCCCAGGTGGACGCGCGGGAGGTGGCGTCGAAGATAGCCGCCGGGGCGGACTACGGGTCGCTGAAGCTGGACGAGAGCGTCCCGGTGCAGGTCGTGGACGAGGACGGCCGGGTGCGGGCGGTCAGTGAGGATCTGGAGGCCGTGAAGGGCACCGGGAGCGCGTCCGTGAGGCCCGTCGCGGCGGGCGTCGGGGACGACGACACCGACGATGACGACCGCGGCGCCGGAAAGGTCTCCTCCGGGGAGGAGTACGGCGACGGCTCCGCCCGTGTCGACGGGGAGACCGCCGACTACGTCTGGGCGGCCGTGGAGGCCACCGACACCTCCGGCGAGGACGTCACCGTCTACGCGGGCGCCCCGCTGGCCACGGAGCGCGGCGCGGTCACCACGGTGCGGAACGCGATGCTGCTCGGGCTGCCGCTGTTGCTGGTGGTCGTGGCGGCCGTGACCTGGCTGGTGACCCGGCGCGCGCTGCGGCCCGTGGAGGGCATCCGGCGCGAGATGGCCGCCATCACGGCGAGCACGGACCTGGCCCGGCGGGTGCCCGAGCCGGGGTCGCACGACGAGGTGGCGCGGCTGGCCCGGACCACCAATGAGACGCTCACGGCGCTGGAGGCGTCCGTGGAGCGGCAGCGGGCCTTCGTGGCCGACGCCTCCCATGAGCTGCGCTCCCCGGTGGCCTCGCTCCGCACCCAGCTGGAGGTGGGCGCCGCCCATCCGGAGCTGCTGGACCTGGACGGCGCCGTGGAGGACGTGGTGCGGCTCCAGCGGCTCGCGGCCGACCTGCTGCTGCTGGCCCGGCTGGACGCGGGGGAGCGGCCCACGGGGGAGACACCGGTGGCGCTGGACGCCCTGGTGCGCGAGGAGCTGGCCCAGCGGGTGGCGGACCGGGTGCCGGTGCGGGACGAGGCGGCGCCGGTCGCGGTGCCGGGCTCGCGCGGGCAGCTGGCCCAGGTGCTGGGCAACCTGGTCGACAACGCCCAGCGGCACGCCCGGAGCGGGGTGCGGGTGACGGTGCGCGAGGAGGGCCGGTGGGCCGTGCTGGAGGTCGCGGACGACGGCGCGGGGGTGCCCGGGGCCGAGCGGGAGCGGATCTTCGAGCGGTTCGTACGGCTCGACGACGCCCGCAGCCGCGACGATGGCGGGGCCGGGCTCGGCCTCGCCATCGCGCGGGACGTCGCGGTGCGCCACGGTGGCGCACTGACCGTCGGGACGGCACCCGAGGGCGGCGCCCTGTTCGAGCTGCGGCTGCCGACGCAGGCGGTGCGGCCGGTGCGGCACGGAGCAGCCCGCCGCGGGCGTCACGACCCGCCGGACACCACTTAGACCCGGCCCCGCTGGGTGCGCAGATGCTCCGCGACGGGTACCAGCGATCCGTACAGCGCCTTGAGGTCCTCCGGCGCGAGCAGATCGATGAAGTGCCTGCGCACGGACGCCACATGGTGGGGGGCGACCTTGCGCATGGTGTCCCAGCCCTGCTCGGTCAGCACGGCGTACAGCCCCCGCCGGTCCGATTCGCAGTTCTCGCGGCGGACCAGGCCGGCGTTCTCCATCCGAGTGATCTGGTGGGACAGCCGGCTCTTGGACTGCAGGGTCGCGGACGCGAGATCGCTCATCCGCATCCGGTGGTCCTCCGACTCCGAGAGGTTGACCAGGATCTCGTAGTCGTTCATGGTCAGGCCGAACGGCTGCAGGTCCTTTTCGAGCTGGTAGGTCAGCAGCCGGCTGACATCCAGGTGGGTGCGCCAGGCGCGCTGTTCCTCGTCGCTGAGCCAGCGCGTGCCGTTCTCGGTCTCCATGGGATGTATTCTACCTATAGAAGTTGAATTCCGAACCAATGGATGCATCGGGCTAGAGGTCACCTGTTCGACGTTACACTCCGCACCTTCGCGCTCACGAACCGGTACCCCCCGTCTCGCCGACCGATATCTCGGCGACGACCTCCTCCGTGGACTGGAGCAGTACGGTCCCCGCGCCCACGAACTCGAATTGGTGTTCCTCGCCCGAGGCGCCCCCGAGACCCGTACGCGACCGGACGGCCCCGAGGAAGCCGCGCAGATACTGGTGGTCGTAGTGGTGGCACGGCGTCGGGCAGTCCGCCCAGCCGACCAGCGCCTGCGGATCCACCCGGATCGGCGGCTCCATGAAGACCACGGGCCCGTTGGAGGCGGCCACGAACTTCCCCGTGCCGAGGAGGGTGAGGAAGCCCGGAACGATGGACTGCTTCAGGGACAGCGAGGGCTGGAAGGCGAGCAGATTGCCGGACCGGATGGAGAGGTTGCCGTCGTCCAGGTCGTAGGAGTTGACGTCGAAGGCGCGGTCCGCGAGCACCATCTTGCCCTTTCCCTCGGCCACCACCCAGTCCGCCGCGTGCAGCGGGGAGTGGAAGCTGTGGGCGATGAGGTGGTCGAGGTGGCCGAGCCCGACGCCCTGGAAGTCGATCTGGCCGTAGTAGGCGACCATCTTCCCCTTCTGGAGGAACCACTGGCCGTTCAGATCCACGCTGAAGGCGTACGGATTGATGTTGTCGTCGACGGGCAGCGTCCAGGCGTCATGGATGACGGGGCCGTTCACAGCTTCTCCTCCGATGCCTGGACGTAGACCATGCCGGTGCCGGACAGCTCCAGTTGGAACGCCTCGCCCGAGCCGCGGCCCACCATTTCGCGCCAGCCGATCGCCGTCGAGAGCTTATTGCGAACATCACCCCGGTGGGCGACATAGGCTTGCGGATCGACATGCACCGGACGTCCCGGGCCGATCGGCAGTTCCAGCACCCCGCCGTGCGCCATGACCGCCGCGGAGCCGTGCCCCTCCAGGGTGGTGGTGAACAGCCCCTGGCCGGTGACCTGGCCGCGCACCATGCCCATCACCCCGCCCTGGGAGCCCAGGAACATCGTGCTCTGGCGCAGCGAGCCGTCGAAGGCCAGCAGCCGGTCCGACTCCACATAGAGGGTGTCGCCGACCAGGTCGATCACATGGACGTGGTGGCCGCCGTGCCCGAACATCACCGCGCCCTGGCCCTCGACGGTCATCAGCGGGGTGGCCTCATTGGCGACCCGCCGCCCGATCATCCCTCGCACCCCGCCCTGGCCGCCGGTGATGCTGGGGGTGAACCGGACGTCCCCGCGGTAGGCGAGCATCGCGCCACGCTGGCTGAACAGGGTCTGCCCGGGCATCACCTGGGCCTCGACCATCCGCGAGGTGAGCATGGTGAACGGCATCACACCTCACCCCCGATCGTGTCGCGCTCACTGGGCTGGACGTAGACCAGCCCATCGCCCTCGAAGCGGATCTGGAAGGACTCCCCGCCGCTCTCGCCTATCAGCGCGCGGAAGTTCACCCCCGCCTGGAAGTGCTGCTTGAGACCGCCGGTGTGGGCGATGTACGCGCCCGGATCGACCTGGAGCGGCGTCTGCGGGGTGACGCGCAGCACGACCGCCGTGCCGACGGAGACGAGCGCGGCCTGGCCGGTGCCCTCGACGGTCGTGGTGAACAGCCCGTTGCCCTGGGCGGAGCCGCGCAGCCCGGTGAAGGAGGTGCCGGTGCGCAGCGCGGAGTCCGTGCACAGCAGATTGCTGGACTCCACATAGAGCTTCTCGCCTTGCAGCGACACCAGGTTGATCTCGCTCGCCCGGTCGGCGAAGTAGCACGTGCCGTGCCCCTTCACCTCCATGACCGCCATCTGCTCACCGGTGAGCCGCCGGGTCACCATCCCCCGCAGCCCCTCCCCGCCGCCCGTCCTCTTCTTGAAGGTCATGTCCCCCTCGTAGGCGACCATCGCGCCGTTCTTGGCCTTCACGGAGTCGCCGGTCAGATCGACCGCGAGCACCCTGCTTCCCTGGAGCCGAAACTGAGCCACGGAGCCGACGGTAGCGGTCCGGCGACGTCGGGGGACAGGGAGCGCCAGGGGCGTGAGGCGCCCCCCGGACGGAGATCGCCCGCGCGGCTGCGACAATGGGCGAAAGCTTGTGCATCGCTTCACAAGCTGGTCCGTGTCCCTCTCTTCACACGAAGGTGCTCTCGTGGACTTCAAGACCGCCACCGCGCTGCGCCGGCTCCGCCTGGTCTCCGCGCCCGAGGCCGTGTCGTTCCTGCTGCTGCTCATCTGCTCGGTGCTCAAGCGCACCACGGACTTCAACGCGGTGCCGGTGATGGGCATGGTGCACGGCGTGCTGTTCATCCTCTACGTGGTCTTCTGGGCGGACGCCTGGAACCGCGCCAAGTGGAAGTGGCAGACCGCGGCCCTGTACTTCGTCCTCTCCGTCCTGCCCACCGGCGGCTTCTTCGCCGAGCGCAAGCTCAAGCGGGAGACCGAGGCCGGGGTGATCGCGGCCCGCGCCCGTAAGGAGGGCGTGGTCAACGCATGATCGTCGCCTTTTCGGTGACGCCGCTGGGCGTCGGCGAGGACGTGGGGGAGTACGTGGCCGACGCGGTGCGGGTGGTCCGGGAGTCGGGGCTGCCGAACCGTACGGACGCGATGTTCACCTCGATCGAGGGCGAGTGGGACGAGGTCATGGACGTCGTCAAGCGTGCCGTCGCGGTGGTGGAGGCGCGGGCGCCCCGGGTCTCGGTGGTCCTCAAGGCCGATATCCGCCCGGGTGTCACGGACGGTCTGACCTCCAAGGTCGAGACGGTCGAGCGTCACCTCTCCGACTGAGCGCCCCGGTGCGGGCGGGTGGCCTCAGCCCCCGCCCACCAGGGCCATGCCCAGTGGGGTCCGCTCGTACAGCACCTGATGGCCCTGGCGGCGTGAGCTGAGCAGCCCGGCGGCGCGCAGCACCGCCAGATGCGCCGAGACCGACGACGGCGCCAGACGGTGCCGGGCGGCCAGGGCCGTGGTGGACGCGGGCTCCTCCAGACCGGAGAGGATCGCGGCGCGGCTGGCCCCCAGGAGCCGTACGAGCGCGTCCGCCGTGACCGCGTCCGGCTCCCGCCACAGCCCGCCGACCCCGCGCGCCGGATAGATCACCGTGGGCTGCCACGGCGGGGCGAAGCCGCTGATCACATCCGGCCAGACGAAGACGCTGGGCATCAGCAGCACCCCACGGCCGTCAAGATCCTGCGTCTGGGCGGGCACCACGGAGTTGCGGATGGTGAGCGTGGAGTCGGCCCAGCGCAGCGCCGGGCGCAGATCCGCGAACAGCCGCTCCAGGCCGCCCTCGGCCAGCTGCCGTGAGCGATGGGCGATATCGGCCTCCAGTAACGCCCGCAGCCGGGGCCAGTCCGGTGCCACCAGGGCCCGCCAGGCGGCTTCGGTCACATCCGCCAGCCGTTGGACGGCCCGCGCCGGATCGTCCAGCATCGCCCGGCCCCGCGCGGAGTCTGCCGCCCCCGGCGTGCACTCCAGGGACAGGGCCAGCTCACGCCGGGCGACGGCGGGGGCCGTGGCCCGCATCCGCGCCAGCTCGTCCTCGAACGGCGCGTACGGCACCTCCGGCGGCGGGCCCAGGAAGTCCGGGGTGTAGCCGCGCACCGGCATCAGCAGCCACAGCTCCGACAGATCGAGCCCGGCCAGCGCCTCCCGCACCCGGCGCAGCCACGGCAGGTGGTAGCCGTGCCGCTCGGTCCTGCGCAGCGTGCGCACCGCCTCATGGGTCTGGCACAAGGGCGAGATGGCGAACCGGCAGCGCAGCAGATCATCCGTACCGAACTGCATGTGCAGTGGCATCTGCGCCCCCGGGATCCCGAAGATTCGGCTCAGTCCGAAACACTAGAGCCCGCCCCGCCCGTACGGGCACGCTTCCGGCATGGCAACGCCCTCCGGGCCCGGCACCACGGGCCCCCTCGAGTCGCGCCCCGACGCGCCCGCCTCCCGACCCGAGCTCGCGCCCGGCGCCGACGAGGGGCCGCCGCGGGGCCCGGGGAGCGTTGGCTACCGCGCGGTGTTCGCGGTCGGTGAGTTCCGGGCCGTCTTCGCCGCGCACCTGGTCTCCATGCTCGGCGAAGTGGTCGGCCAGCTCGCGCTGTCCGTCCTGGTCTTCCGGCTCACCGGATCGCCGCTGCTGAGCGCCCTGACGTTCGCCACCTCGATGCTGCCGTACGTGATCGGCGGCGCCCTGCTGTCCGCCGTCGCGGACCGCTTCCCGGCCCGCCGGGTGCTGGTGGTCTGCGATCTGGTGCACGCCGCGTGCGTGGCCGCCATGGTGGTGCCGGGGATGCCGGTGGCGGCGCTGCTCGCGCTGCGCTGTGTGCCCGCCGCGATCTCCCCGGTGTTCAGCGGCACCCGGTCGGCGACGCTCGGCGACATCCTCGGCGAGGGCGACCCCTTCGTGCTGGGCCGCTCGGTCATCCGGATCACCGCCCAGACCGCGCAGCTCGCCGGGTTCGGCGTCGGCGGGCTGCTGCTGGCCGCCGTCTCGCCGCGGGCCGCGCTGGCGATCACCGCGGCGGCGCTCGTCGGCTCGGCGCTGGTGCTCCGCTTCGGCACCCGGCGCCGCCCCGCGCGGCAGCTGACCGGGGGCGGGGCGCTGTTCGGGAGTTCGCTGAGCGGGATCCGGCGGCTGTTCGGGGACCGCCGGATCCGGGCGCTGATGCTGTTGTCGTGGGTGCCGCCGATGTTCGTGGTGATGCCCGAGGCTCTGCTGACGCCGTACTCCGATGGGCTGGGCCTCGGCTCGGTGGGTCTTGGGCTGCTGATGTGCGGGATGCCGGTGGGCGCGGTCGTCAGTGAGGCCCTGGTGGGCTCGCTGCTGGGGCCGCGCGCCCGGGCCCGGCTGACGCTGCCGGTCGGCGTCGCGGCGATGCTGCCCGCCCTGGGGTACGCCGTCCATCCGTCGTTCGGCTGGGCGCTGGCCCTCCAGGTGCTGACCGGCTGCGGTATCGCCTACAGCCTCGGCCTCGACCAGTGGTTCTTCGCCGCCGTCCCCGATGAGCTGCGCGGCCGGGCGATGACGGTGATGACGGCCGGGCTGATGACCGCGCAGGGTCTCGGCATGGCGGTCTCGGGCGCGGTCGCCGAGTTCGTACCGGTCCATGTGGTGGCCGCGACCGCGGGCGGCTGCGGGGCGCTCTGCTCGCTGCTGGTGGCGCTGGAGGTGCGGCGTACGGTCTGAAGGGCCCGTCCGGCCCGAAGTGCGAGATAAGGCTGACCACGATATGACCGGCCGGTAGGGTCGGTGGTGTGCCGAAGCCGCTCAGCCTTTCGTTCGACCCCATCGCCCGCGCCGATGAGCTCTGGAAGCAGCGGTGGGGGTCCGTGCCCTCGATGGCCGCGATCACCTCGATCATGCGGGCCCACCAGATCCTGCTCAGCCAGGTCGACGCGGTCGTCAGACCCTACGGTCTGACCTTCGCCCGCTATGAGGCGCTGGTGCTGCTGACCTTCTCCAAGGCCGGTGAGCTGCCCATGTCCAAGATCGGCGAGCGGCTGATGGTCCACCCGACCTCGGTCACCAATACGGTGGACCGCCTGGTCAAATCGGGTCTGGTCGACAAGCGGCCGAACCCCAACGACGGCCGCGGCACCCTCGCCTCGATCACCGACCGGGGCCGGGAGGTGGTCGAGTCGGCCAGCCGCGATCTGATGGCGATGGAGTTCGGGCTCGGGGTCTACGACGCCGAGGACTGCGGCAAGATCTTCGAGATGCTGCGCCCGCTGAGGGTCTCGGCGGAGGACTTCGAGGACGACTGAGCGGGGCTTGGGGAACGGCCGCCGAAGACCGCCGCCGAAGACCGGGGGTGGCGAAGATCGCCCCGGAACGGACGGTTACGCTCAGGGCATGAAACGCAGCGTGCTGACCCGCTACCGGGTCATGGCCTACATCACCGCAGTGATGCTGCTCGTGCTCTGCACCTGCATGGTGTTCAAGTACGGCTTCGACACGGGCGAGGACCTCACGCTCGTGGTCTCCCAGATCCACGGCGTGCTCTACATCATCTACCTGGTCTTCGCCTTCGACCTCGGCTCCAAGGCCAAGTGGCCGTTCGGCAAGCTGCTGTGGGTCCTGGTGGCGGGCACCATCCCGACGGCCGCGTTCTTCGTCGAGCGCAAGGTCACCCATGAGGTGGAGCCGCTGGTCAGCGGCGCCGAGCCGGCGCCCGCGCAGGTCTGACCCGGCGGTTTGTAGCCCTTCCGTGCGTCCCGTCCGAGCCCGGACGAGGCGCGCGGACGCGAGTGCCGGGTCACCCGATCGGCCGGGTGCGGCGTGTCTCCCTTCGACAATTAGTAGGACGTCCAAGTACTTTTGAGGCATGGACACCGAAGGCATTGAGGCGGGCCGCCGACGGTGGCAGGCCCGGTACGACGCGGCACGCAAGCGCGACGAGGACGTCAGCACACTGTCGGGAGACCCCGTCGATCCGGTCTACGGACCCGCCCCGGGCGACTCCGTGGCGGGGTTCGAGCGGATCGGCTGGCCGGGGGAGTTCCCCTTCACCCGTGGCCTCTACGCCACCGGGTACCGGGGCCGGTCCTGGACCATCCGCCAGTTCGCCGGGTTCGGCAATGCCGAGCAGACCAATGAGCGCTACAAGATGATCCTCAAGGCGGGCGGCGGCGGGCTCTCGGTCGCCTTCGACATGCCCACCCTGATGGGCCGCGACTCCGACGACCCGCGCTCGCTCGGCGAGGTCGGCCACTGCGGTGTCGCCATCGACTCCGCCGCCGACATGGAGATCCTCTTCAAGGACATCCCGCTCGGCGATGTCACCACCTCGATGACCATCAGCGGTCCGGCCGTCCCCGTCTTCTGTATGTACCTGGTCGCGGCCGAGCGCCAGGGCGTGGACACCTCACGGCTGAACGGCACGCTCCAGACGGACATCTT
The DNA here is from genome assembly GCF_047337785.1 of Streptomyces lacaronensis. NCBI lineage: Bacteria > Bacillati > Actinomycetota > Actinomycetes > Kitasatosporales > Streptomycetaceae > Streptomyces > Streptomyces lacaronensis. Next base: position 4,194,572 of record NZ_JBLHDK010000003.1, on the reverse strand, counting down.
CAAGGAGTACATCGCCCAGAAGGAGTGGCTTTTCCCGCCCGAGCCGCATCTGAAGCTGATCGGCGACCTGATGGAGTACTGCTCCGAGGGCATCCCCGCGTACAAGCCGCTGTCCGTCTCCGGCTACCACATCCGCGAGGCCGGGGCGACGGCCGCGCAGGAGCTCGCGTACACCCTCGCCGACGGCTTCGGCTATGTGGAGCTGGGCCTCTCCCGGGGCCTGGACGTCGACACCTTCGCGCCCGGCCTGTCCTTCTTCTTCGACGCGCATGTCGACTTCTTCGAGGAGATCGCCAAGTTCCGCGCTGCCCGCCGGATCTGGGCCCGCTGGATGCGCGATGTCTACGGGGCGACCACCGAGAAGGCGCAGTGGCTGCGGTTCCACACCCAGACCGCCGGGGTCTCGCTCACCGCCCAGCAGCCGTACAACAACGTGGTGCGGACCGCCGTGGAGGCCCTCGCCGCCGTACTCGGCGGCACCAACTCGCTGCACACCAACGCCCTGGACGAGACCCTCGCACTGCCCAGCGAGCAGGCCGCCGAGATCGCCCTGCGCACCCAGCAGGTGCTGATGGAGGAGACCGGGGTGGCCAATGTGGCCGACCCGCTGGGCGGTTCCTGGTACATCGAGGCGCTGACCGACCGGATCGAGGCCGACGCCGAGAAGATCTTCGAGCAGATCAAGGAGCGTGGCCGCCGCACGGTGCCGGACGGGCAGGAGCCCCAGTGGCCGATCACCGCCGGCATCCTCCAGGGCATCGAGGACGGCTGGTTCACCGGCGAGATCGCCGAATCCGCCTTCCGCTACCAGCGGGCCCTGGAGAAGGGCGACAAGAAGGTCGTCGGCGTCAACTGCCACGAGGGCTCGGTCACCGGCGATCTGGAGATCCTGCGGGTCGGCCACGAGGTCGAGCGCGAGCAGGTGCGGGCGCTGGGCGGCCGTAAGGCCGGGCGTGACGAGGCCGAGATCGCCAAGGGGCTCCAGGCCATGATCGCCGCCGCCCGTGAGGGGTCCAACATGATCGAGCCGATGCTGGCCGCGGTGCGCGCCGAGGCGACACTCGGCGAGATCTGCGACGCCCTCCGCGACGAGTGGGGCGTCTATACGGAACCGGCCGGCTTCTGAGCCGCGTCCGGGGCGGGTCCGGCGGCCGCCGCGCCGCCGGAGTCCGCCCCGGTCATCCCGTACAGCAGCAGATCCGTGAAGTCCCGCGCCCAGTGCGGGTCCACCGGCTCCGCGCTGACCATCAGCCGGTGGAGCACCGTCCCGGCGACCGCGTCGAAGATCAGGTCCGCGTTGCGGGCCGACGCCTCCGGGTCCTCCGCGCGCGGCAGCTCACCTCGGAGCCGGGCGCGCTCCCGGCCGATCGTCACCAGCCGCTTCTGCCGGTCCACGATCGCCGAGCGCACCCGGCACCGCAGCGACTCGTCGTGCATGGCCTCGGCGAGGACGGCCATCAGCGCGGTGCCCGTCTCGGGGCGCTCCAGCAGCGCCCCCAGCCGGATCACCGCGGCCTCCACATCGGCGTGCAGACTGCCGTGGTCGCCCGCTTCCAGGTGTTCGTCGAAGACCGCCGCGACCGCGTCCACCACCAGCTCGCATTTGCTCGCCCAGCGGCGGTAGAGGGTCGTCTTGGCGACTCCGGCGCGGGCCGCCACATCGCCCAGGGTCAGCTTCGCCCAGCCCAGTTCCACCAGGGCGGCACGCGTGGCGCCGAGGATGGCGCGGTCGGCCTCGGCGCTGCGCGGGCGCCCGGTGCGGCGTGCGGACGGGCTCATGCGCGGCACCCTACCCGCCAGTACCGCGCATCGTCCCGGGTGAGTTACGCTACGACTCGTAGCGTAAGGGTGTGCCACGGCCGGTCCATCGGCTGACGCGCTTTTCCCTTCACCGCGCGAAGAGGGGAGGATGGGACCATGCAGCCACGGAACATGTCCATGAGTGGAGTGGTCGACCTCGCCGCGGTGAAGGCGGCCGGAGAAGCGAAGCAGAAGGCGGAGCGGGCGCGGGCCGAGTCGGCCCGCACCGGGGGCGCCCCCGCGCCCGGCCGTCTGATCTTCCATGTCGACGAGGCGGGTTTTCAGCAGGACGTCCTGCAGCGCTCCACCGAAGTGCCGGTCGTCATCGACTTCTGGGCCGAGTGGTGCGAGCCGTGCAAGCAGCTCGGCCCCGTCCTGGAGCGGCTGGCCACGGAGTACGCGGGGCAGTTCGTCCTCGCGAAGATCGACGTCGACGCCAACCAGATGCTCTTCCAGCAGTTCGGCGTCCAGGGCATCCCCGCCGTCTTCGCGGTGATCGCGGGCCAGCCGGTGCCGCTCTTCCAGGGCGCCGCGCCCGAGGCACAGATCCGCCAGGTGCTGGACCAGCTGATCCAGGCGGCGGAGCAGCAGTTCGGCATCGTGGGTACACCGGTTGAACCCGGCGCCCAGGACGAGGGTGCCGAGGAGGCCGCCCCGGAGGTCCCCGAGTCGCCGCAGGATCTCGCGCTCGCCGCGGCCCATCAGGCGCTGGACGCCGGTGACCTGGGCGGTGCGGTGCGGGCGTACCAGGGCCTGCTCGCCGACGACCCCGGCAACAGCGAGGCCAAGCTCGGCCTGGCCCAGGCCCAGTTGCTGGAGCGCGTCCAGGGAGTGGACGCCACGCAGGTGCGCAAGGCGGCCGCGGAGAGCCCGGCGGATGTCAAGGCCCAGATCGCGGCGGCCGACCTCGACCTGGTGGGCGGTCATGTGGAGGACGCCTTCGGCCGGTTGGTGGACGCGGTGCGCCGCACGGCGGGGGAGGACCGGGACGCGGCCCGGGTTCATCTCCTGAGTCTGTTCGATGTGATCGGCGGTGAGGACCCCCGAGTGGTGGCGGCGCGCGGCGCGTTGGCGCGGGTGCTGTTCTGACCTCCGGCTCCTCAAACAACACAGCGACCGCTCTTTACTAAAACTTGGTAAACGCGGTCGCTGTTACTGCCAGTAAATGCGAGTCCGGGCTTTGTCCGGTCTTGGAGTAAATCTCCGTCTCTTTCCGGTCACTGTCCGGCAACCCTGTGTGGCCGATCTCGACCGTCCTGCCGCAGTTCGGTTATCCGTCCGTTACTCGCTAGTAACGAACCCCTTGTGTCCAGGCCGGGAATGGACCACGATCGGCCAAGCTCGGTCCATCCCCCCGTAGCTCGGCATCCGGTCGGCGCGTCGGTGTGGTTGGGTCCCCACCGGGCAGGTCGGCGGCAGTGGCGCCGACCGTGGACAGGGGGGTCTCTGCCCACAAAGCAGGGCCTGTCCAGGAGGTTGCGCGAGATTGCGTGGCCAGTGGTTGTCGCTCGGGGGTGATCGCCGGTGTTGCGGGTGCGGTGTGCGCCTGTGAGACGTGGGCGCTCTCCTTCCCGAGGACGTAGCACTTCTCCCATCCCAGGTCCGGGGCCCCGCCCCGGCCGGAGATGTACGTCCGAGAAGGAGGAAAGTCATGGAGTCCGTGGCTCGTGGCGGCACCAGATGGAAGCGGTTCGCCGTTGTCATGGTGCCGAGCGTTGCTGCCACGGCCGCGATCGGCGTCGCCCTGTCCCAGGGTGCGCTCGCGGCCTCGTTCAACGTGTCCGGTCAGCAGTTCAAGGTCTCGGTCGACCGGCTCGACGGCACCGGGTTCGCGCAGTACGGCGCGCTTGACACCCAGCACGGGGGCAAGAAGATCCCCGTCGCGGTGTCGGCGTTCAAGAGCGCGAAGCTCAAGGGCCTGTGCCAGTCCGTCGTGATCCCGGTTCCGGTCTTCGGCGATGTGTCGCTGAAGCTGACGGCAGGCAACGGCAGCAAGCAGGTTGAGGCCAAGAACCTCTTCATCGATCTCGATCAGCTCAACGCGGACGCCACGTTCCGCGGGATCGACATCGGTGTCGCGGCGGGTGACGCCCACAAGGGTCCCGGGATCAACAAGGGCGACGTGGCCGATCCCGGTTCGTTCGGCCAGCAGTCCGATTCCGCCACGCTGACCGGTGTGAAGCAGACCGCCTGGGCGACCAGTGCGGGCACGTTCAAGCTCTCCGGCCTTTCGATGAAGGTCAGCAAGGGCAAGAACGAGTGCTTCTGATCAGCTGAGCCAAGGGTGGGGGGCCGCCGTGCTGCCCCTCACCCGGGCATCGACCCGCAGCGGGTATGCGCCAGGCTTGTACCGCTGTAGAACAACCGCGATCACACCGATCGCCGGCCCCAGGGAGCTGTTTTCAATGAGTGCCGAGTCGCCGGGGGCGAGTGACCGTATCAGCCGTTGGCGGGGGTCCTTCAGGGCATGGCGCTGGCAGCGCCCGTTCTGGGCCGGGCTGTTGAGCCTGCTGGCGGGCGTACCGATCATGTACTTCCCGTACAACGACCTCAACGCCGGTGGATTCACCATCAACATGTCCACCACCGCCGGATCGGCCTCGCTGATCATCGGGGTGCTGTTGGTGGTCCTGGGCCTGACCATGTGGTTCCAGCCCATGGTGCGGGTGTTCGCCGGAGTCGCCACGATCCTGCTCGGTCTGGTGTCGATCCCCGTCTCGAACTTCGGCGGCTTCCTGATGGGATTCCTGCTCGCGCTGTTCGGCGGCGGCATGAGCATCGCCTGGGCACCCGGGGAGACTCCCTCCGCGCAGCCGGCCGAGGGGCCGGGAAACGCGTCAGAGGACGACGGGAACGGTGACAGCGTGCCGGAGCCGGCCGGGGCCGGGTCCGCGTCGGACCAGGAAGCCAGGAATGGGAGGCACCGTGCGGGGTGAAGACCGACCCGAGCAGCCGGAGGGAGTGAGCCCACGCCGGGTCAGAACCGGCCCGCGGCACGCGGCACCGAAGAAGTCGGTACTCACCCGCCTTCAGGTGCCCGCCGGCAAGGCCATAGCGCTGGCCGCCATGCCGACGGCCGTGCTGATGGGCATGGGGCTCACTCCGCAGCTCGCCTCGGCCAACCCCCGGCCCGAGGACCGCTACAAGCCCGGCCCGTGTGTGTCGCAACCGGACGAGGCGGACAAGGACGACGCCAAGGGCGGCAAGGACGCCCAGGGCCAGGACAAGGACGCCAAGGATTCGTCCGAGAAGGGCTCCGAGGACGGCTCCAAGGGCTCTGAGGAGTCCTCGGGCGGCCAGACCGGGTCCCGGGACGACAAGGCCGCTCCCAGGCCGTCTCCGTCCAGTTCCTCCTCCGCTCCCTCGTCCGGCTCCGAGGACGAGACGGAGTCGAAGGAGCCCTCGGCCTCGCCGAGCCCTTCCAAGTCGAAGAACCCGCTGGACCCGCTGGGACTCGGGGACACGCTCCACGACGTCCTCACGCCCGACGACAAGAGCGGGGACGACTCGGCCGAGCCGAGCGCCTCGCCGAGCCCGTCCTCCAGCGACAAGCCCGGCTCGTCGCCGTCGCCGTCCCCGTCCAAGTCCTCCGACAAGCCCACCGATCCGGTCAAGGACACGGTGGACAAGGTGGGCAAGGGCGTCAAGGACACCGTGGACGGAGTGGGCAAGACCGTCGACGACGCCAAGGACAAGGCGGACAAGGCGCTTCCCAAGCCCTCCGCGTCCGCCTCGAAGGACGCGGACGGCAAGGAGGCGTTCCCCTGCCCGAAGTTCGACGCCGACGCGTACGAGAACGCCGAGACGGACCCGACCTCGAGCCTGCTGCCCGAGGACCCCTGGACCCTCAAGAGCACGCTGCTGAGCCTGCACGGCCTGGACTACAAGGGCATCGTGGAGGTCAAGACGCAGGGGGGCCAGATCAAGAAGGTCCTGAAGTTCACCGCCTCGGGCGTGGACATCAAGGATCTCCACCAGCTGGTGGTGGGCCCGGCCGGGACCACCACGCATGTGCAGGCGCGCGAGGGGTCCACCTCGACCATTCGCAACGGCACGGTGACCATGTACACCGAGGAGCTGAAGGGGAACCTCCTGGGGCTCATCCCGATCACCTTCAGCCCCAAGAGCCCGCCGCCGGTGAACATCCCCGAGGTGTTCTTCACCGATGTCACGGTCACCCAGGCCGGTCAGTTCGGTGGCGATCTGACCGTTCCGGGTATGCATCTGTTCAAGACCGGGGAGTGATCCCGCGCCCCCACCGACCCGTTCGGGAGCCGCACACCCCTCCATGAGGAGGGAAACGCCCGTGGGCACCGCCTCCACCCGGAGACGGTGCCCACGGACGCGTTACGGGCGCGTTCGGCGCTACTGGCCCGCGCCGCCCAGGTGGTGCACCCGGACCATGTTGGTGGTGCCGGGGACGCCGGGGGGCGAACCGGCGGTCATGATCATGGTGTCGCCCTCGGAGTAGCGGCCCAGCTTCAGCAGCTCGGCGTCCACCAGGTCGACCATCGCGTCGGTGTGCTCGACATACGGCACCACGTAGGACTCCACGCCCCAGCTCAGCGTGAGCTGGTTGCGGGTGGACGCGTCGGTGGTGAAGGCCACGATCGGCTGCTGGGCGCGGTAGCGGGAGAGCCGGCGGGCGGTGTCGCCGGACTGGGTGAACGCCACCAGCGACTTGGCGCCCAGGAAGTCGGCGATCTCGCACGCCGCACGCGCCACCGAACCGCCCTGGGTGCGCGGCTTCTTGCCCGGCACCAGCGGCTGGAGGCCGCGCGAGAGCAGCTCCTGCTCGGCGGCCTCGACGATCCGGGACATCACCTTGACCGTCTCGATCGGGTACGAGCCGACCGAGGACTCGGCGGAGAGCATCACCGCGTCGGCGCCGTCCAGGATCGCGTTGGCGACGTCGGACGCCTCGGCGCGGGTCGGCCGGGAGTTGGTGATCATCGACTCCATCATCTGGGTCGCGACGATCACCGGCTTGGCGTTGCGGCGGCAGAGCTCGATCAGCCGCTTCTGCACCATCGGGACCTTCTCCAGCGGATACTCCACCGCGAGGTCACCACGGGCCACCATCACGCCGTCGAAGGCCGCGACGACCTCGGTCATGTTGGCGACCGCCTGCGGCTTCTCCACCTTGGCGATCACCGGCACCCGGCGACCCACCTCGTCCATGATCCGGTGGACGTCCCGGACGTCGCCCGCGTCCCGGACGAAGGACAGGGCGACCATGTCGCAGCCCATCCGCAGGGCGAACTTCAGGTCCTCGATGTCCTTCTCGGACAGCGCGGGCACATTGACCGCCGCACCCGGCAGGTTGATCCCCTTGTGGTCGGAGATCACCCCGCCCTCGATGACGATGGTCCGCACCCGCTGGCCCTCGACGGCGGTGACCCGCAGCTCGACGTTGCCGTCGTTGATCAGGACCTGGTCGCCCTTGGAGACGTCGCCCGGCAGCCCCTTGTAGGTGGTGCCGCAGATGGTCCGGTCACCGTCCACGTCCTCGGTGGTGATGATGAACTCATCCCCGCGGACCAGCTCCACCGGTCCGTCCTTGAAGGTCTCCAGGCGGATCTTGGGGCCCTGGAGGTCGGCCAGGACGCCGACCGCGTGCCCGGTCTCCTCGGATGCCTTGCGGACGCGGTGATACCGCTCCTCGTGCTCCGGGTGGCTTCCGTGGCTCATGTTGAACCGGGCCACGTTCATCCCGGCCTCGATCAGGGACTTCAGCTGGTCATAGGAGTCGACGGCGGGGCCCAGAGTGCAGACGATTTTGGAACGGCGCATGAGGCGGATCCTATCGGGTTTGTTTCGGAGCGGAATATTTAAGTCAAGGGCATAGCGGAGCGGAACCGGAGCCTAGGCGCTGACCAGGTGATACGTCTGGCTGGCGATCTCCAGCTCCTCATCGGTGGGCACCACGGCCACCGCGACCCGGCTGGCCTCCGTGGAGATCAGCCGCGCCGTGGCGGAGCGCAGCGCGTTGCGGACGCCGTCCACCTCGATGCCGAACGCGGTGAGGCCGCGCATCGCCGCCTCCCGTACCGCCGCGGAGTTCTCCCCCACACCGGCGGTGAACGCGATGGCGTCCACCCGTCCGAGCACCGCGGTGTACGCGCCCACATACTTCCGCAGTCGGTGGATGTAGATGTCGAAGGCGAGCTGGGCGGCCTCGTCGCCCTCGCCCATCCGGCGGCCGATCTCGCGCATGTCGTTGTCCCCGCACAGCCCGGCCAGCCCGCTGCGCTTGTTGAGCAGCGTGTCGATCTCATCGGTCGACATGCCGCCCACCCGGGAGAGATGGAAGATCGCCGCCGGGTCGATGTCCCCGGACCGGGTACCCATCACCAGGCCCTCCAACGGGGTCAGCCCCATCGAGGTCTCCACGCACACCCCGCCGCGCACCGCCGAGGCACTGGCCCCGTTGCCCAGGTGCAGCACGATGGTGTTGACCTCCGCGGGCTCCTTGCCCAGCAGCTCCGCGGTGGCCCGGGAGACATACGCGTGCGAGGTGCCGTGGAAGCCGTAGCGGCGCACCCCCCAGCGGTCGGCGGTCGCCACGTCGATCGCGTAGCGCGCCGCCGCCTCCGGGATGGTGGAGTGGAACGCCGTGTCGAAGACCGCGACCTGCGGCAGGTCCGGGCGCAGCGAGCGGGCCACCTTGATCCCGGTGACATTGGCCGGGTTGTGCAGCGGGGCCAGCGGGATCAGCTTCTCGATCTCCTCGACCACCTCGTCGGTGATCAGGGTCGGCTCGGTGAACCGGGTGCCGCCGTGCACCACCCGGTGGCCGACCGCCGCCAGCTCGGGCGAGTCGAGACCCAGGCCCTTGGCGGCCAGTTCGTCGGCCACCTGCTTGAGGGCCGCCGCGTGGTCGGTGACGGGGCCCTCCCCGATCCGCTCCACGATGCCGGAGGCCGGACGGGAGCCGTCGGCCATGTCCAGCAGCTGGTACTTCACGGACGAGGAGCCGGAGTTGAGGACGAGGACTCGGGAGCCGTTCACGCGGACTGCGCCTTCTGTGTCGGGGAGGTCGGGGAGGCCGGGGAGGTGGCGGCCGCCGGGGACGCCGGAGACGTGGGGGACTGGGCCTGGATGGCGGTGATCGAGACGGTGTTGACGATGTCCTGTACGAGTGCCCCTCGGGACAGGTCGTTCACCGGCTTGCGCAGGCCCTGGAGCACCGGGCCGACCGCGACGGCGCCCGCCGAGCGCTGCACGGCCTTGTAGGTGTTGTTGCCGGTGTTCAGGTCCGGGAAGATCAGCACGGTGGCCTTGCCCGCCACCTCGGACTCGGGCAGCTTGGTCGCCGCCACCGCGGCGTCCACCGCCGCGTCGTACTGGATCGGGCCCTCGACCAGCAGATCCGGGCGGCGCTCGCGGACCAGCTCGGTCGCCTTGCGCACCTTGTCCACGTCCGCGCCGGAGCCCGAGGTGCCGGTGGAGTACGACAGCATCGCGATCCTCGGCTCCACCCCGAACTGGGCGGCCGTCGTCGCCGACTGGATGGCGATGTCCGCGAGCTGCTCGGCGCCCGGGTCGGGGTTGACCGCGCAGTCGCCGTACACCAGCACCCGGTCGGCCAGGCACATGAAGAAGACCGAGGAGACGATCTGGGCGCCCGGGGCGGTCTTGATGATCTCGAAGGCGGGCCGGATGGTGGCGGCGGTGGAGTGCACCGCGCCCGAGACCATGCCGTCGGCCAGCCCCTCCTGGACCATCAGGGTGCCGAAGTACGACACATCGGCCACCACGTCGTACGCCAGCTCGTAGGAGACGCCCTTGTGGGCGCGCAGCTTCGCGTAGCCCTCCGCGAAGCGCTCCCGCAGCGGAGAGGTCTGCGGATCGATGATCTGCGCCTCAGCGAGCTGGATGCCGAGCTCGGCGGCGCGCTTGCGGATCGAGTCCTCCTCGCCCAGCAGTGTGAGATCGCACACATCGCGGCGGAGCAGTACGTCGGCGGCGCGCAGCACCCGCTCCTCCGCGCCCTCGGGCAGCACCACCCGGCGGCGGTTGGAGCGGGACCGCTCGATCAGCTCGCGCTCGAACATCATCGGGGTGACCCGGCTGGAGCGGCCCACCGAGATGCGCTCGGTCAGCGCCGCGGTGTCCACATGCCGCTCGAAGAGGCCCAGCGCGGTCTCCGCCTTGCGCGGCGCGCTCGCCGTGAGCTTGCCCTCGATGGCGAACAGCTCGGCCGCCGTCGGGAAGGACCCGCCCGCCACCGACACCACCGGGGTCCCCGGGGCCAGCCGCGAGGCAAGCGCCAGGATGTCGGGACCCGGCCGCTCGTCCAGGGTGAGCAGCACCCCGGCGATCGGCGGGGCGCCCGCGCTGTGCGCGGCGAGCGCGCCGACGATCAGGTCGGCGCGGTCCCCGGGCGTCACCACCAGACAGCCCTCGGTCAGTGCGGGCAGGAAGCTCGGCAGCATCGCGCCGCCGAAGACGAAGTCCCGCACATCCCGGGAGAGCCCGGTGTGATCGCCGAGCAGCACCTCGGCGCCCAGGGAGCGGACGATCTGGGAGACGGTGGGCGCCGACAGCGCCCCGTCCTCCGGCAGCACATAGCTGGGGACCGGCAGCTTGGCGGTCAGCCGCTCGGCGATGGCCGCGCGGTCCCCGGGCGCCACCCGGTTGACGACCACCGCGACCACGTCGCAGCCCCGCCCCTCATAGGCGCGGTAGGCGTTGTGGGCCTCGGCACCGGCCGACTCGGCGGTCTGCTTCTGCCCGCCGACCACCGTGATCACCGAGGCGCCGAACTCATTGGCCAGCCGTGCGTTCAGCCCCAGCTCGTCGGGGAGGCTGGTGGCCGCGTAGTCGCTGCCCAGCACCAGGACGTAGTCATACGCGCCGGCGACCTCGTGGAAGCGGCCGACCAGCTGCGAGACCAGTTCGTCGGTGCCCCGCTCGGCCTGGAGCGTCGCCGCGTCTCCGTACGTCATGCCGAAGACGGACTCCGGAGACTGGCTGAGCCGGTAGCGCGCCCGCAGCAGGCCGAAGAGGCGGTCGGGGTCGTCGTGCACCAGGGGGCGGAAGACGCCGACCCGGTCGACATGGCGGGTCAGGAGCTCCATGACTCCCAGCTCCACGACCTGGCGTCCGTCGCCACGCTCGACTCCGGTCACGTACACGCTGCGTGTCACGCGTGCTCTCCGTTCCTCTGGCGTTCGTCGGTGTTTTCCTTATGTGCGCCCAACGGACACAAATCGGCCACATTGACCGGCCCAGTCCTCTTGACAATACCTGCGACCGTGATTAAGGCGCTTGTCGCTCGGGGGATACAGCACCACCCCGCCCATGAAACAATCGGACTGGCTCACATCTACCCGTAGGGAGCAGGAGACACAGCACGATGCGCATCGGAGTTCTCACCGCTGGCGGCGACTGCCCCGGTCTCAACGCTGTGATCCGGTCGGTGGTGCACCGCGCGGTCGCCGGCCACGGAGACGAGGTGATCGGATTCGAGGACGGTTTCAAGGGGCTCCTCGACGGCCGTCACCGCAAGCTCGACCTCGACGCCGTCAGCGGCATCCTCGCCCGCGGCGGCACCATCCTCGGCTCCTCCCGACTGGAGCGCGCCCGGCTGCGCGAGGCGTGCGAGACCTCGAAGGACCACGCCCGGGACTACGGGATAGACGTGCTGATCCCGATCGGCGGCGAGGGCACCCTCACCGCGGCGCGGATGCTCTCCGACGCCGGGCTGCCGATCGTCGGCGTCCCCAAGACGATCGACAACGACATCTCCTCCACCGACCGCACCTTCGGCTTCGACACCGCCGTCGGCGTCGCCACCGAGGCCATGGACCGCCTGAAGACCACCGCCGAATCCCATCAGCGGGTGATGGTCGTCGAGGTCATGGGGCGCCACGCGGGCTGGATCGCGCTGGAGTCCGGGATGGCCGGCGGCGCCCACGGCATCTGCCTGCCGGAGCGGCCCTTCGAGGTCGACGGGCTGGTGAAGATGGTCGAGGAGCGGTTCGCCCGCGGCAAGAAGTTCGCCGTCATCTGCGTCGCCGAGGGCGCGCATCCCGCCGAGGGCTCCATGGATTACCAGAAGGGCGAGATCGACCAGTACGGCCATGAGCGGTTCACCGGGATCGGCAACCGCCTCGCGGCCGAGCTGGAGCGGCGCCTGGGCAAGGAGGCCCGCCCGGTCATCCTGGGGCATGTGCAGCGCGGCGGCACGCCCACCGCGTACGACCGCGTGCTGGCCACCCGCTTCGGCTGGCACGCCGTCGAGGCGGCGCACCGGGGCGACTTCGGCATGATGACCGCGCTGCGCGGCACGGACATCACGATGGTGCCGATCGCCAACGCGGTCACCGAGCTCAAGACCGTGCCGGTGGACCGGATGGACGAGGCCGAGTCGGTCTTCTGATCCGCCACGGCCTTCTGGTGCCCTGTCCCGCGTCCGGGACACGTTCCGCTTCGACCCGGTGGGCTCCGGGGCGAAGGGGTAGCCGGGCTGCCGTGGTGGTTCCGGCCCTCTGGTACTGTCCCCGCCTGATCAAGGGGGGAACTGGTCAGGGGATGTAAGGAGTTACGGGCGGGATGCGTGGTTTATGGGGCCGTGTGTGGCAGCGCCGCACGCCCCTTGTCGTACTGATGGCGGTCGTGGGGATCGCGGGGGCCGTCCTCGTGACCCGGGACAGCGGCGGCGGCCATCTCGCCGCCAACCGGGCCCAGTTGAGGAAGGCATGCGACGGCACCCTGCCGTACGGGGACCTCGAACGGCTGGTGCGTGACGAGCGGCCGGGCGAGCTCAGAGAGCACGGCACGGTACTCGCCCCCGGTCAGGAGAGCCGCTCGTTGCTGGACTGCTCGCTGTCGTGGGGCGACGGCTACGGGGTCACGGTCCACGCCGAGGCGCTGGTCTCCGATGTGCCCGAGGCCGTCGAGACCCGGGACCTCCTCGAACCGGCCGGTGGCCATGGCACGTTCGTGGCGCCGGGCACCACCGGCCAGTACGGGAAGCGGGGTGCCTGGCTGGTGGCCGACTGCCTGGGCGGGCTCGGCGGCCGGGTCCGGCCCACGACCGATCTGTATGTGACGGCCCGGGTGACGGACGGGACCGGCGGGACTGACGGGACCGGCTCGGCAGACGAAGCAGACGAGGCCGACGAAGCAGAGGAACCAGACGAGGCCGACGAGGCGGCAGCGGGGAACGGCAAGCCGGACCGCGCCACCGCGCTCCTCGGCTTCCGTACCGCCGTGCACGTGGCCAACGCCCTCACCAAGGCCCAGCACTGCGGCTCCGGCCCGCTCACCACGCCCACCGCCGTGGTGGACACGGACGAGACTCATGGCGCGCCCGGTCAGGGCCTGCGCAAATGCGAGTGGATCGACGGCTCCTCGCTCCCCGGTGTCGCCTCCGGCTCCTGGACCACCCTCGGCGATCTCCAGGAGTCCACTGCCCAGAGCGCGTGCGCCGGGGAGTGGGACGCGGAGAAGAACGCCGGTGAGCGCCCACGCCCGAAGCAGTGGCAGGTCACCGAGGTCGAGGCGGCCAGCTGGTCGGGGATCCTCGGCCGGTCGGCGTATGACTCCTACGAACGCGAGGGCCATGTGCCCGGGTGGGGAGCGGAGGACGACGAACGCCCCTCCGAGGCCGGTTCCGAGACGGACGCTGATCGTGGTGTGCGGCAGGAGGACCGCGTCTCCTCCTACGCCGGACGGCCCCAACTCGCCCTGTGGGCCCGGTCGGTGTGCGGCGGCCGCACCACCTACCACCGGGTCGCCGTCCTCCCCGAGATCCGGCTCGAGGACGGCGAGACGGCCGTCATCGGCGGCAAGGACCGCGCCAGGCTCTCCACCGCCGCGCGTACGGTCCTGGACCGCTATCTCGACGCCGACAGCGGCTGGCCCGCGTCCGCGAAGTGCCGCGACACCAAGGTGCTCGGGGAGGTGGAGCAGTGGCACTGACCCGGCTCACACTCACCCGGCGACAGGCCCGCGCCCTGGTGGCCGTCGCGGTGGCGCTGGCCGCCCTCACCGGAGCGTTCGTCTGGTTCGCGGGCAGCGAGGACCGGGCGCTGGAAGGGGCCTGCGACGGGGTGCTTCCGGTCGGCGAGGTCCGCGCGGTGCTCGGCGACGACACCGAACTGGACGTCACGAACCGCACCGAGGGCTCCTTCGGCAGGACGGCCGCCAAGGGCGAAGAGGGCGAAGAGGGCGACGAGAACGGCGCCGGGCGGGCCAACTCCCTCTCCGTCCACTGCCGGATCACCGCCGAGGACACCGGCCACATCGCCGTCTCCATCGCGGGCTCGCCCCGCCCCCGCGCCGAGTACGGATACGACGACCTCTACACCGCCGTACCCGCCCGCCGCACGCTCCCCGTCCCCCTCGGCCACGGCTGGTCCGGCCTGTTCGCCACCGACAGCGCACGGCTGGACGACGCCGAGGACGGCACCGCCACCACTGCCGTAACCCTCGACTGCGCCCGGCGCGGCGACAGTCTGCTGATCACCGTCGAGACCGCGCTGCGCGGCCACACCACCCTCGACGACCCCGCCGTCCGCCCCGACTTCGTCCGTACCGCCACCGCGACCGCCGAGGCGGCCAACGACCACTGGGGCTGCGGCGCGCGCCTGGGCAAGCCGGTCCGCACCGTCGGCCTGCCGGTGAACGAGGACGAGTACGAACCGCTGCTGGGCGCCAAGGGCACCTGCGCGGCCGTCCCCACCGCCTCCCGCTCCGCCGTCTCCACCGCCCGCGAGACCGCCCGCGACCGCGCACCGCGCGAGGCCTGCGTCCTCGGCACCCGGGACGGCTCACCGCTCTACCGGCTGGAGGCGTACTACGGCCCCTACGCGGAGGACGCCCGCTCCCAGTACACCCGGGACTACGACTACGAGAACGTGACCCCCGCCGAGCAGCCCGCCGGGCGGCTCGGCCGGAGCGCCTACTGGGCCGGTGCCACCTGCCCGCGCGGCGCCGAGTCCGCTCTCTACCTCATCCGCGCCGACGCCGCCGACGGCGAGACCCGCCGCCGCCCCGACCTCGCCTACGAACGCGCCGCCCTGGCGGCTTTCGCCGCCGCATCGGCCGAACACCACGGCTGCGCGGCGCCGAGCCTGCCCCAGGGCTGAACCACCGGCCGAACGAGGGGGCGTGCGTCGGGCCCTGACGCCTGCGGCGTGCTGTTCCCCTCCCCGCCCCTTCCCACAACTGGGGCTCCGCCCCAGCCCCCGCTCCTCAACCGCCGGAGGGGCTGGGAGGCGGGGCTCCCGCCGCAGACCCCGCTCCTCAAGTGCCGGAGGGGTTGGAAGGTGGGGCTCTCCCCCAGGCCCCGGGGTCCAGGGGCGGGAGCCCTTGGTATCGGGAAGGGGCGGGTAGGGGAAAGACCGGCCGGATACCCCGTGGTGGCGGCGCCGTCATCCCTTGACGGCGCCGCCCAGGGCGAAGCCGCCGCCCAGGCGGCGGGAGATCAGGACGTAGAGCAGGAGCACGGGCGTGGAGTAGAGGATCGAGAAGGCGGCCAGCTGGCCGTAGACGACCTGGCCGTAGTTGCCGAAGAAGGTGAAGATCGATACGGACGCGGGGAGTTGTTCGGGGGAGAGCAGCAGCATGAAGGGGACGAAGAAGTTGCCCCACATCATGATGAAGCTGTAGATCATCACCACCGTGATGCCCGGCCCCATCAGGGGCAGGATCACCCGGATCAGGCTCTGCAGCCAGGACGCGCCGTCGGTCCACGCCGCCTCCTCCAGGATCACCGGCACGCCGTCCATGAAGTTCTTCATCAGCCAGATGGCGAACGGGAGTTGGGAGGCGGCGAGGAAGAGGGCCGTACCGGACATGGTGTCGACGAGGTCCACCTGGACGAAGAGTCCGTAGACCGGAACCATGATCGCGGTGATCGGCAGACAGGTGGTGAAGAGCACCGTCAGCAGATACGGGCGCACGACGCGGGAGCGGAAGCGGGAGAGGGGATAGGCGGCGAGGGCCGCGCAGGCGACGGTCAGGACGGTGGCGCCGCCGCACAGGAGCAGGCTGTTGAGCATCGGTGTGAAGGTGATCTCGTCCGTCCACACCGCCGAGAAGTTGTCCATCGTGGGCGAGCCGGGCGCCGAGACCCGCAGGGTGGCATCGTTGTCGATCGAGGCCAGGACCAGCCAGGCGAGCGGGAGCAGGAACGCGGCGGCGATGAGCAGCAGCGCGGCGTCGGCGGCCAGCCGGCGGCGCAGCCGTGGGGACCAGCGGGGGCCGCCGGTACGGCGCTTGGCGGAGCGGGGCCAGGGGCGGGCGGTGCGGGCGGAGAGCGCGGACAACCTCGGACCTCCTCGCGCGCTTGCGAGCGCAGTCGATCAGCGTCCGTCCATGAAACCGGTTGCCACTCGCGTTGGGGAAGACGCGTGCGCGGTTCGCTCCTTACGGCGTCCCCTTGCGGCGCCTCCTTACGGCGCCGGTGGGGCGATCGTCACCGGCTGGTCGTTCCGCAGCTGGTCGAAGAGGCGCCGCGCCTGTGTCACGTTCCACTGCACCGCGCTGCCCTTGGAGGTCCGGAGGTTGGTGTTGGACACCGGGACGTTGAGCTGCTTGCCGTTGCCCGAGGTGACGCCCTTCACCGCCTCGAACAGGGACATCAGGGTCGGCAGGCTCATGTCCTTGTCCACGATCAGCGTGTCCAGACCCGCGCGTACGGTCGGGAAGGCGGCGAACGGGTTGGCCAGGACGCCCGGTGTGGCGGCCTTGGCCGCGAGCGCGGCCAGGAACTTCTGCTGGTTCCGGGTGCGGCCCAGGTCGCCCTTGGCCTCCTGCTTGCGCTGGCGGACGAACGCGAGCGCCTTCGCGCCGTCGAGGGTGTGGCAGCCCTTCTTCAGGTCCAGCCCGGACTTGGGGTCCTTGATGTCCCGGTCCACACACATCCGCACCCCGCCGACCGCGTCCACGACGTCCACGAACCCGGAGAAGCCGATCTCCGCGTAGTGGTCGATGCGCAGTCCCGTGTTGCGCTCGATGGTCGAGACGAGCAGATCGGGGCCGCCCATCGAATAGGCCGCGTTCAGCTTGTTCTGGGACGGGTTGTAGCGCCTGCCGGTCTCGGGGCGGACGAAACCGGGGATGTTCACCCAGGAGTCGCGCGGCAGGCTCATCATCGTGGTGCCGCCTGCGCCGGTGTGCAGCACCATCATCGAGTCGGTGCGGCGGCCCTCGGCCGATCCGGTGCGCAGGCTCTTCCTGGCCTCCTCGGAAAGGCCCTCCCGGCTGTCGGAGCCCACGATCAGGTAGTTGGTGCCCTTGCCGGGCGGTGGGCGGTCCGGGGCCCTGCCGAGGTCGACCTCGCGGTTGAGCTGGGTGTCGGCCCAGACGTAGGCGCTGCCGGAGGCGAGGAGCAGCGCGGAGACCGCCACGATGGCCAGCCGGACGATCCGGCGGCGCCTGCTCAGCGGCTCCTTGGGGGCGCGGCGCCGGACGGTGGGGGTGAGCACCGGTGGGGGTACGGGTTCGAGGGTGCTGGTCTCGTCGCCCGTCCGGTAGGGGGCCGGTTTGGTGGGCACGCCATGGGGCGCGGGGACGCCACGGGGCGCGGGGACACCCTGGGGTCCTGCTGGCGGCATGCCCTGGGCTCCCTGCACGGGGATGCTCTGCGTGTCCGCCGTGGAGATGTCCCAGGCCCGCGCCGACGGCCGGTCCCCGGCGGCCCACCCGTCCAACCGATCGCTCATGGACGGCAGTCTGCCGAGCGGCCGGAGCCGCCCGCCGTCCATTCATAGAGGTATGACAAGTTCGGTGCCGCGTTGAACGCGGACCCGGTGGCCGTACGTCACCGCGACGCACGTATCCCTCCGTACGTCACCCTCCGTACGTCACCTCGATGTCAGGCTCCGGTGCGCGGGTGCCCCGCCGAGCGCCTGGGCGGCCGTTCCGGAGCGCTGGATGCGGTGCCACCGCAGCCGCGTCCCGAGCAGAAGGGCGACCACGGACTGGATGACCACCAGATACATCAGCTGCCGGTAGACGAAGAGCTGGAACGGCAGCGACCACAGCGCCCGCATCCGTTCCCCGTCCAGCCGCAGTGCGTATCCCGCGCAGACCATCTGGATGGCGAGATAGCCGAACCACACCCCGGCCGCCTCCGCCGGGTCGAGGAAGAGCGCGCCGTACAGGGCGAAGAGGTCGATCACGGGCGCCAGCAGCGGCAGCAGCACCTGGAAGAGCGTGAGATAGCTGAGCCCCCGGCGGCCGAACCGCCCCACCGAGCCCAGCGAGATCATCGCGCGGCGGTGCTTCCACATGGCCTGGAGCGTGCCGTACCCCCAGCGGTACCGCTGGCGCCACAGCTGGCGCAGCGAGGTGGGCACCTCGGTCCAGGCGACGGCGGTCTCCTCGTACACCACCCGCCAGCCCGCCCGCCACAGCGCCATGGTGAGGTCGGTGTCCTCCGCGAGGGTGTCCTCGCTGACCCCGCCGACGCCCATCACCGCGTCCCGCCGGAAGGCCCCGATGGCGCCGGGCACGGTCGGCATGCACTCCAGCACCTCGAACATCCGCCGGTCGAGGTTGAACCCGAAGACGTACTCCAGGTGCTGCCACCTGCCCAGCAGGCTGCGCCGGTTGCCCACCTTGGTGTTGCCGCTGACCGCGCCGATGGCCGGGTGGGCGAGCGGCTGGATGAGCTGGTGGATGGCGTCCGGTTCGAAGACGGTGTCGGCGTCGACCATCACCACGATGTCGTGTTTGGTGTGCACCAGACCGGTGTTGAGGGCCGCCGCCTTGCCCGCGTTGGGCTGCCGGACCACCAGCACCCGGCGGTCCCTGACGCTCGCGGCGATGTCGGCCGTACGGTCCGTCGAGCCGTCGTCGATCACGACCACTTGCAGCCGCTGGTGGGTGGAGGCGAGCAGCGAGCGGATGGTGGCCTCGATGCCCGCCTCCTCGTTGTACGCGGGGATGAGCACCGTCACCGGCTCGTTCACCTCCCGCAGCCAGGGCGCGCCGGGCCGGAAGCGGGTGAGCCGCCGGACGTGGGTACGCGCGAACAGCACGAGCATCAGCAGCCGCAGCACCCCCAGCGCTCCCGCGATCCCCAGCACCCAGGCCATGGTGGACACAAAGCCCCGGCCGATGGCCGCGACCCAGATCAGCGCCTTGCCCTCCCAGCGCTCCAGGCCGGAGACCGGGACGTCGACCGGGGGCACGCCGAGCCCGCCGGTCACGGTGGTGAACTTCTTGGCCCGCGGGTCCTTGAGCAGCTTCTCCGTCTCCTGGTACGCGGTGTCCGTCTGACTGAACTGCCGGACCATCCCCTGCGAGGGCTTCGTGCCCGACCGGTCGGCGGCCACCAGCGCATAGCCCTCCGCCGCCACGCGCCGCGCCGCCTGCCACTCGTCGCCGCACAGCGTGTCCACATCGGTGGTCAGCGGCAGCCGCAGCAGCCTCGGCTGAACCCCCACGGACCCCGCCAGCGCCGACTCGGTCAGGGACAGCTCCATCCGGGAGCGGCTGGCGGACGCCGTGCCCATGTCGGCGCCGGTGTAGGTGTTCGACCCGATCTCATGGCCCTCGGCGCGGATCCGGCGTACGAGGTCGGGGTACTGGGCCGCCTTGGCGCCGGAGACGAAGAACGTGGCCCGCGCGTCGTACCGGCGCAACAGGTCCAGCAGCCGCGGCGTCTGGACGGGGTCAGGACCGCCGTCGTAGGTCAGCGCCACCGTCCCGGCGGGCATTCCCACGGTCCGCACCCGGGCCCCGTTGATCTGCACCACCGGCCCGCCGTCGGCCAGCGCCCGCGGCACCGGGCTGGTGCACGGCCGCCGCGCCTTCGCCGCGTCGACCTCGTGGTTGGTCCAGCCCTGGAACATCAGCAGGCCGAACATGACGGGAAGGACGAGGAGAAGGAGCAGCCAGTGCGCGCGCGGATCACGGGCCGCCTTGTGCCGACCTCCTCGGATTGCATCGCTCATCGGGCGGATCGTCCCCCAGCGGTCGGGGCCGCACGAGCCGCCGCTGTCGGCGCGGCGCGTCTGCGGCCGGGAGCGGCGGCCGTCGGCGCCGCGCACGGGCGGGCGTATACGCGTCGGCCGGATGGGCCGACGCATGAACGGTCGTTCAACATGGACTGGGGATTTCTGAGCCGGTTGCCCTCAAACATGGTCGCTCGCACCGTAGTCACGGGCGCGCAGGGGGATCCGCGAACCGGCGGTTGTGGATAAGAATCGGCTGCCGTTCAACGCGGGGGCGCCGGTTTACGTAATGCGCCGACAGCGTGCCCGTACCCGGCCGGTCGCGACGGTGCCCCGGCCGGAACGGGTCCGGCCGGGGCACCTGGTGGGCCCGTGAGCCCTGCTGTCCGCGGGTGTCAGTCGTGCTGAGCGCCCTTGGGAAGCTGGCGCCACTTCACCTTGGTCTCGGTGTCGTACGTCCAGTCCAGCATCTTCTGCGCGTCCGGGTAGCGGTTCTTCTGGTCGTTGAGAAGGACGCCCACCACCGTGCGGTCATCGCGCTCGGCGGCGAACACCAGGCAGGGGCCGGCGGGGGTGGTGGTCCCCGTCTTCACACCGATCGCGCCCTTGTAGGAGCCCAGGAGCTGGTTGGTGTTGTCCCAGGAGTAGTACCGGGTGTTGCCGTTGGCCGCCGGTGCTTCCTGCTCGGTCGACACCGATCCCACGACGGTGTCGAACGTCTTGTTCTTCATCGCGCGCTCGGTGAGGTGTGCCAGGTCGCGCGGGGTCGTGTAGTTGTCGCTGCGCGGGGCGAGGCCGTCGAAGGAGTCGAACTTGGTGTTCTTCAGCCCCAGGTTGCGCGCCTTCGTGTTCATCTTGGAGATGAACGACTTGGTGCGCTCGTCCGTGGTGGCGCCGGTGCCGAAGGTGTCGGCCAGGGCCATCGCCGCGTCGGCCCCGGACGGGAGCAGCATGGCGTACAGCAGCTGATTGACGGTGAGCTTGTCGCCGGTCTGCAGATCGGCCGTGCTGGCTCCCGCCTCGGCCACGTAATCGCGGTACTCCTGCTTGACCGTGACCTGCTGTTTCAGGTTCAGGCCCTTGGTCTGGAGCACCACGAGAGCGGTCATGATCTTGGTGGTGCTCGCCATCGGGCGCCTGGTGTCGGCGGCCTTGGCCATCAGTTCCTTGTCGGAACCGGTGTCGAGCAGGTAGGCGCCCTTGGCGCTGACCTCCGGCGGCGGCTCGGGGGAGGCCTGAGCCATGGCCACCGGTACCGCGATCGCCGCGGCCACCGTGGAGGCGACGGCCGCCGTTCTCCAGCGGTGGGCCAGTATTCCACGACGTTGTTTAAGCATTCGCCCTCCGCTTCATTTTCAGAGTTGACAGGGGTCGGCGCGCCGCTCACCAACGAACTGACGACGAAAAACCGGGGTGGCGACTTCCAGGGCCACTCCAGTCCGATTTCGCGATGTCGTGGTGAACCCGGCTGTGCACGGGTACGGTCACCGCACGGACTTCGGTGGTTGTGCGGTTGCTCCCGACTGTTAGCTGCAACGGGAAACAGTGGCCCTCGGTTCAATGCCCCGCGGCGTGGCGGCCTGTCGCCGGTCCTGAGCGGCGAGGTGAGATGTCGTTGGGCAGCGGTCCGAGGTTGGCCAGGTGGCCCAGGGCCGGGGCAGCCGTTCAACGCGGGGCCACCGGGTCGCGTAATGCGCCGACAGCGAGGCGCCCCTCGCGCTTCCCCGGTGACGGGAAGCGCGAGGGGCGCTGTGTGTCGCGGTCGCCTTGCCGGTTGCTACGCGTGGACAGTGACCGCCGTGAGGCAGGAGCGAGGCCGGGTTCCGGGTGCCGGAGGTCATCCTGGCCACCCAGGTCTTCCGCGATGTCCGCGCGGCGGACCGGGCCTTCGGATTCGAGGGGCATAGCCGCGACACACGGATACACCGGTTCCAGCGAGAAGACCGCAGCGGAAAAGAGCGCCGTGAATATGCGCGACGCGCGACAAATCAGCGCTTGGGGGGTCTCACTTGGTGTACCGACGAAACCCTTTGGCTACTGGAAGTCACAGCCAGGGTTGGGGGCATCCTCCGACAGCGGTGCACCATGAGGGAGGACATACAGCACGTCCAGGACGACTGGTGTGGTGCCGAGGTTGCGCCCGATGTGAACAGGGCCGGAAGGTTCAGTCAGCGAACTGCCTGACTTGTAGACACCGTCGGACTTGCAAGTGGAGTCGAAGTGGCTGAGCGTTCCCTTCTCGACGTAGCCGTACAGAGTGCCGTCATGGAAGTGCCAGCCGGTGCTCTGACCGGCAGGGATGGTTATCTGGCGCAAGATGTAGTCCCTGCCGCCCACCGTTGTCTGCGAAATGGTCTTGCCGGTCACACCGGGACCAGCCGGTGTCGCCTCGGCCGTGGCGACGCCCGCCAGCGTTGCTGTCGCGGCGAGAGCCGCGATCATTGCAGCCCGGATGCGCTTGTTCATGTCGAAGTCTTTCTCGTCGACGGTTCTCGCCTGGCCGCAGAAGACGCGGCGTCGGCGAACTGCCTGTGCGGCGCGGCCCCAGGTATGCCCAGAGCCCACCGGTCAGTGCCAACGTAGGGCATGGCGTCAAGGTTCAATTGACAAGCAGTCAGAGGTTGAGCCTGAGGACTGTCCGGCCGGGTCCGGCGGGTATCGGACGTCGAGGTGGCGCTGGGAGCCGCGGCGGGTTCAGGCGGCCCGGAACCACATGCCCAGGGCCTCGTGCAGACCCTCGTTCGTGGCGCCCTGCCAGGCGATGTAGCAGTCGGGGCGGAGCAGCAGGGCGGTGTCGAGGCCGGGGACGGTCGCGGTGTCGACGTGGGGGGACCAGGGGCCCGGGTCGAGGGTGCCGGTGGGGTCCAGGAGGAGGGGGCGGGCGGTGCGGGTCAGGTCGCGGAGGCCCGGGAGGTCCGGGGCCCAGTGGCCGACGAGGGGGCCGGTCGCAGGGCCCATGGCGTAGGTGACGTCCGCGCCGGAGAGCAGCCCCGCGATGTGCTGCCGGGTCGTGGGCTGCTCCAGCAGCTCGCCGAACAGCGCGCGCAGCGCCGTCACATCGCCGCCCGGCCGGGTCAGCAGCGACTGGGCCTGCGTGTGCATGGCGACCCGCCGGGCCGCGGGGTGCCGCTCCGACTCGTACGTGTCGAGCAGCCCTTCCGCCGCGTGGCCGCGCACCTCCGCGGCCAGCTTCCAGCCGAGGTTCACCGCGTCCTGGAGGCCCAGGTTGAGCCCCGGGCCGCCGATCGCCGAGTGCACATGCGCCGCGTCGCCGAGCAGCAGGACGCGGCCCGCGCGGTACCGCTCGGCGATCCGGGTGTTGCCGCCGAAGAGCCGCCGCATCAGATGCGGTCCCGGACCGGTCGGCGGGCCGAGGCTGATGTCCGCGCCGAGCACCCGGCGGGCGCTGGCCCGCAGCTCGTCCAGCGACGCCTCGCCCTCGGCCGGCTGCCCCCATTCCACGGTGGTCAGCTTCGGGTCACCGTCCGGGGACGGCGCCCAGGCGATCAGCCCCTGCTCGGTCCGCAGATGCTGGTACGGCGGTATGACGCCGAAACCGGGCACGGCCAGGCCGCCGTCGGCACCGACCGCGTCCGGGTCCACGCTCACATGTCCGGTGCGCGACACCGAGTCGTCCGTCGTCACGCCGGGGAACGCGATTCCGGCGAGCTTCCGGACCGTGCTGCGCCCGCCGTCGGCGCCGACCACGAACTCCGCCTCGATCGGGTCCTGATCGCGCAGCTCGACCGTCACCGACTTCTCGCCCTGCGTCAGGCCGATGACCTCGTGGCCGCGCCGGATGTCGACGCCCAGCTCGGCCGCGCGCCCGGCGAGCATGCGCTCGATCCGGCGCTGCGGCACCAGGAGCGTGTAGAGCGGGTTGTCCGGCAGATCGCTCAGATGGAGCGGGAACGCGCCGAAGGTGAAACGGGGCGCCGGTTCGGGCGTGGTGCCGGGCGCGGTCAGCCGCTCGTAGAGTCCGCGCCGGTCGAGCATGCGGATGACTTGGCCCACGAGGCCGTTCGCGCGCTGCGTGTCGGTTGGTTCGGTGAGGCGCTCCAGGACGACCGGGCGCACACCGGCCAGGGCGAGTTCGCAGGCGAGCATCAGGCCATTGGGCCCCGCGCCTGCGATGACGACCTCTTTCATGAATTCCCCTTCGGGGCAGGTTGGTTGGGGGCTTTACGGGGTGGACAGCCCCGGAGCGATCCGGGCGAGGGCATCCGTGAGCAGCCGGCTCACCGGCACGGCCGCGTCGGTGCGGAGATGGTGGGCGATGGCGGTGTTGACCGCGCCCATGACCGCCGAAGCGACCAGGTGCGGATACAGATCCTGCTCCAGGTCGCCGCCGGTGCGTTCCGCGACGGCCGCCGCGATCTCGGCCTCGGCGACGGCCCCGGCCCGCAGCATCTCGCCCCGCAGGGCCGGTTCCGCGACCATCACCCGCACACCCGCCGTCCACTGCGCCGCGTCGGCGACGGGCGGATGGGCGATCGCCTCCGCGTCCGGCGCGAACTGCCGCAGCACGGAGCCGGTGATCGCGTCCCACAGCGGCTCGTCCGGCCGTTCGCGCAACTCCTCCGCGACGCGCAGACAGCGGTCGAGGTGACGGAACGCGATCGCCTCGGCCTTGCTCGAGAAGTAGTTGTTGAACGTACGCGGCGAGACCCCGGCGGCCTCGGCGATGTCCTCCACCTTGACCTTGTCGAACCCACGCTCCACGGTCAGCCGCACCGCGGCCCAGCTGAGCGCGGCGTGCGTCTGGGCCTTCTTCCGCTCTCGCAGTCCCATACGGCGAGCGTAGCAAAACTTGCTGGCTCCGCAAATATGCGTGGCCCGCAAGTTCTAGGTTGGTGAGGCCGTCAGGTCCAGCTCGGCCCAGGTCTCCTTGCCGACGGTGCGCTCGCGCACGCCCCAGCGGTCCGCGAGGGCGCGGACGATGAGCAGGCCGCGTCCGTGCTTGTCGCGGGGCGACGGGTGGCGTGGGCGGGGGAGCCGCTCGCCCCGGGGGTCGGATACGGCGATCCGCAGGCGGGTCTTGGTGAGCGTGAGCTCCACGCGGAAGAGCCGCCCGGGTACGTGCCCGTGCCGTACGGCGTTGGTGGCCAGCTCGGCCACGATGAGCGCCGTGTCGTCGGCGAGCGCGGGGTGCCCCCACTCGGAGATCAGCCGTGTGGCGTGCCGGCGGGCCCTGGTCACGCTTATCGGTGTCGGGACGTAGTCGACGCGGGACTCCTGGACGAGGGGGTCGCTGGGGTCCGGGATCCGGGGGTCTTGGGGCGCGAATGCCATCGCGTACCTCCAGTGGGCAGGGCAGGGCGGAGTGCGTCCGCCAACTGACGTCCCTGTGCGAGCGGTTCATCACGGACCGTAGCCCTGTCGTCTCGTGGTGCACAAGTTCCTCTTGGAGGATTTCCCCCAATCTGGTTTGCGGCGGCCGCGCCCGGCGGCCAGACTGTGCGCGTGACGACAAGTCAGCCCATGCAGGGCAATAGCACCTCGACCGTTTTGGGACGCAGGCTCGGTGGTGAGCTGACCAAGCTCCGCACCGCGGCGGGCCTGACGCAGACCCACGCCGCCAAGGTGCTCACCGGGTCCACGACCAAGGTCGCCAAGATGGAGGGCGGCTGGGTCCCGATGCGGGACCCGGACATCCGCGCGCTGTGCGAGCTGTACGGCTTGAGCGACCCGGCGGCGGTGGGCGGGTTGCTGGAGCTGGCTCGCGTTGACCGTGAGCGCCGCAAGGCGAAGGGCTGGTGGAATGAGTTCCCGAACCTCGGGGACATGCAGGAATACGTCGCGTTGGAGAACGCGGCAACGAGCATCAGGACGTGGCAGCTCTGCCTGGTGCCTGGCTTGCTCCAAACCCCCGACTACGCACGTGCATTGGCGATGGGCAATTCGACGAAGGGCCACCCCGACAGAGGTGAGACGTTGGTTGCCAGCAGAATCGCGCGACAGCGACGGCTTTCCGAGGAGCCGACTCTCGGCCTGTGGGCGGTGGTCCACGAAAGCGCACTCCGGCATCGTGTCGGCGGTTCGACGGTGATGCGTGACCAGTTGAAACGCCTGGAGGAGGCCACTCAGCAGTCGAACATCACCGTCCAGATCTTGCCGTTCGATGCCGGAGAGCATCTGGGCATGGGCGGGGCATTCAACGTCATCTCGTTCGCGGAGCCGGGAGCCATGGACGTGGTGTATACAGAAACTGCCTTCGGCCAGCTTTGGGTTGAGGGAGGTGACGAAGCCGCTCAGCACCAGGAGCTGTTCGAGAAAATCGCCCACCACGCCCTCGCCGAGTCGGAGAGCAGATCATTCATCGAAGCGCTCCGAGGAGAGATGTGAGCAATGGCGGCTCTTGAGTTCCGGAAGTCCAGCTTCAGCACTGGCGATCGGGAGTGCGTGGAGGTGGCCACGAACGTGCCCGACACCGTGGCGATACGCGACTCCAAGGACCCGGAGGGCCGAATACTCCGGTTCACCCCCGCCGCCTGGGCGGCTTTCCGAGGAGCACTCACCCACGAACCCAAGCGGAGCGTCAGAGCATCGAGCGGGTGAGGCCGCCGTCTACGGCGATCGTGGTGCCCGTGACGTACGAGGCCAACGACGTGGCGAGGAAGCAGACGACGGCCGCGAGTTCGTCCGGTGTGCCGAACCGCCCCATGGGGATGTCGTCCGTGGCGTCCGCCGGCACGCCGTCCGGGTAGAGCTCGCGTGCTCGTGACGTCAGAATCCGGCCGGGTGCCACGCAATTGACCGTGATGGCGTCCGGCGCCAGTTCGTTGGCCAGCGTCTTCAGGTATCCGGTCACCCCGGGCCGGATCAGGTTGGACAGCGCGACCAGTGACGACGGCTCCTTCACCGTGGTCGTCGTCACCGCGACGATCCGGCCGTACGGGCTGTGCCGCAGGTGGGGTACGGCGGCGCCGACCATGCGGACCAGCGGCAGCAGCAGGGTGCGGAACGCGTCGTGCGCGGCGTGCTCGTCGATCTGTAGCGCGTTGCCCGGACGCGGCCCTCCCGTGTTCCACACCAGGATGTCGACACCGCCGAAGCGGCTGACGGTGTGCTCGACGACCCGTTCCGCCGCACCCTCCTCGGAGAGGTCGGCGACCATGGGAACGGCGCCGATACGCGTCGCCTCCGACTCGAGGCTCTCCCGGCGCCGGGCGACGGCGACGACGTTGGCGCCCTCGCCGGACAGGCGTTCCGCTATGGCCAGCCCCAGTCCGGATGAGGCGCCGCAGACGATCGCGGTCCGGCCTTTGAGCATGAGATCCATGGTTGTCCCTCCAAGAGGATGCGGTGGCGGCGAGGATCAGGACGCCGGTGAGCGTCGGACGCGGAGTACCTCGCGCAGGATGGCGCTGGTCTCCTCGGGGCTCTCCAGGGGCCAGAAGTGCCCCCCGGCGACATAGCGGACCTCGACGCCGGCCGCATGGGGAATGTGCTCGGCGGCGTCGGCGTAGAACTCGCGGGGCTGGCTGCGTGAGTCCCAGCCTTGCAGCAGGGTCACCGGAGCGCGCCAGCGCGGGATCAGGTCGCCGCGCCGCTCGATCCACTCCTTCCGGAAGGTGGAGGCCATGCTGTAGCGCGGGACGGCGCGGGTGATCCCGGGGTATGAGTACTCCTGGATGACGCGGCGCATGTCCTCGTCGGCCACCGGCAGGTTCCCGACGAAGGCGTACGCCCAGACGACGAACCGTTTCGGGTCCTCCATCATCCCGCTCCACGGTGCCTCGGCGAGGAGGTCGTCCTGCGGGGCGAGGTCGGGGTGGAAGTGGTGGAGGTGCTGCTCGCCGCGCACATAGTGGCGGACTCGCCCGGGGTGGGCGGCGGCGATGTGGTCGCCCTGTACGGTGCCCCGGTCGTGGGTGACCAGAGTGAACTGATCCACTCCGATCGCGTCGAGCAGCGCGACGAGTTGCCCGGCCGCGCCGGAGTGCCGGTAGTCGCCTCGTCCCTTCTCCGACTGTCCATAGCCTTTGAGGTCGATCGCGACGCAGCGGTACGCGTCCGACAGCGCGGCCATCTGGTGGTGCCACAGGAACCATGAGTCGGGCATCCCGTGCAGGAACACCACGGGCTCCCCGGTCCCGGTCTCGACGTAGTGCCACCGGACCGTTTCGTGATCGCCCGGGACGTCCTCGAAGTGGTGGGTGAACACGGCCCCGTCGAGCTTCTCGGTGTCCCCCTCGTGATCCGCGGGGCGGGGCCGCACATCGGCGTAGCGCTCAAGGCGCCGGGCCACGAGGGCGTCGGGCGGCACGAAGTTCTCGATGGCCTGCCGTGCCCTCACGGGCAGCTCGGTGTAGTGCCACTGATGGTCCATCGACGTTTCCTCTGGTGGTCGTGGGTCGAGCCGACCCGCCCACCCTCACCCGGGTGTGCCCATCACGTCCAACGATGTCTGCTGCTGGGCACCAGCACGATCAGTGATAATGGAAGGCGTGGAACTGCGCCATCTCGAATACTTCCTCGCGGTCGCCGACACCGGGAGCTTCACCCGCGCGGCGAAGACGCTGCACGTCGTCCAGTCAGGCGTGTCGGCGACGGTCAGGGCGCTGGAACGGGAGCTGGGATCCGCCCTGTTCACCCGGAGCCCACAGGAAGTCACCTTGACGGCGGCCGGACGTGCCTTCCTGCCCCGGGCGCGAGAGACCCTCGACGCCGCGCGCGCCGCCAAGGACGCCGTTCACCGGACACAGGGCGCCCTGCACGGCACGGTCACGGTCGGCACCCAGACCTCGGTCGACCTCGTCGACCTGCCCGGCCTCCTGGCCGCGCTGCGCGCCCGGCATCCCGGTGTCACGGTGCGGCTCCGAGCGGCCATGGCGGGATCGGCGGGCCTGGCGGAGCAGCTGCGCGACGGGCGACTCGACGTCGCCTTCCTCTCCCTGCCCGGGCCGCCACCGGCCGATCTCACCACCCGGCTGCTGGCCACCGTACCCATGGTCGTGTACGTGGCCGACTCACATCCGCTGGCCGGGGCGGGCCGGGTGCCACTGGCGCGGCTGGCCGAGTTCCCGTTCATCGACTCCCCGCCGGGTTTCGGCAACCGCGCCGTGGTCGACCAGGCCTTCGCCGCCGCGGGGGTGCGGAGGGAAGTATCCGTCGAGGTCGCGGACGTCGGCACTGCCGTCAACTTCATCCGGGCGGGGCTGGGAATCGGCTTTCTCGGCCATTTCCTGGTCCCTGACCGGACCGGCCTCGACACGGTGCGGGTCGCGGACCACGAACCGCGCTGGCGGCTCACCGTCGCCACCGCCGCGACCCGGCGCCCCAGCGCGGCCACCGAGGCGTTCCTGGACCTGCTCGGTGAACGACATCCCTCACCACTCCGGGGTGCCTCCCCCCAGGGTCTCAACTCGGTGTGACCAAACGCGACTCCAAGGACCCGGAGGGTCGAATACTCCGCCGCACCCCCCCGCGTGGGAAACCTTCGCGGCGGCGGTGCGGCGGTGGCTGGAGGAAGAAAGTTCGGCGTCGGCGTAACGGATCGGGTGTCCATCGACCCATACCGGTCGTGTGCCGCGTTATCAGGATGCGGCCGTCCGAACGCGAGGCGATGTGATGATCGATCCCTTGTTTCTTCCGGTGCTCGGCGCGGGCTTGTCCCTGGTGGTCCACCTGGGCGCTGCCGCCGCCGAGGTGTGGGTGCTGCGCGGGCGGGCCCGGCTGACCGCGGCGGCCGCCAGGGCGCCGGAAGGGGTTGAGCTGGGAGGGCGCGGGCGGGACGGCGCGACGTGGTACGTGCGGACGGCCCGGACGGAGGGCGGCGGGCGTGCGCGATGAAGCTGCGGGCGGTCGCCCCTGGCCCGATGGCTTGACGGTGGCCGACCTGGATCGTGACAACGGGCGGTTTTGGAAGGTGGACCTTCGCGCCTATGCCGAGCGCCAACTGAGACAGCACGGTGTGCCGTCGGGCCGGCTGGACGCCGACGATGTGGTCCAGTCCGCTTGGCTGGAGCTGCACAGCGCGAAAGCGGAGATCCGGTGGGCCGATCGATACGCGTACAGCGTGGCTCGGAACGCGATCCGCCGGGCCGCCCGGGAAGGCCGTCGGACCGCCTCGACGGCCCTGGCTTCCGATGACGTACCCGTGCTTGGCGAGGCGTACCCGACCGAGCGTGAGCAGGAGTGGAACTCCCCGGTCGAGTATCGGGTGCTGCAACAGGAGACGGCGAGCGAGATCGCCGCGGCCAAGGAACGGCTGACCCCTTTGCAGCGCGGCGCGGTCGAGGGAACGGTGGAGCACGGGTTGCCGCGCTCCGATGTCGCTGCCCAGATGCGTGTGCAGGTGGGGACGGTATCGGCACATCGGGCCCGCGGACTGTCGAAGCTCCGCGCCGAGTTGGTAGGGCTCTTCCTCCTGTGGTTGTTCCTCCTGTCGTGTGCCGTGTCGTTCGCTCTGGTGCATCCACCGGGCTCGTTGGCCGGTGGGGTGGGCGGCCTCCTGGTGTTGCTCGTCACCGGCGTCGGGAAGTTGGTCCACTCGCTGAGGCGGGAGGGCGGGCGGATCATGACGTACGGGGCGGAATGGCCGGCGGCAGCCGCGGCCCTGGGCCTCACCGCATGTGTCGTGGTCTTGATCGTCGTGAGCCGTTCCGCCGACGGCACCCCCGGATTGGACTACGCGTCGGGGGCCGAGCCGACGCTGAACCGGTCGGGCCTGGAGAGCTGCTTGGTGAGCGGCTACCCGCGATGCCCCGGCAACCAGTGGTGGTGGTCCATCCCGGCCGATGAGCCGCTGAGAACCACGCTCGCCCTGGACGGGGCCGGTACGTCCCGGGCCCTGCGTGGCCAGCTGTGGCTGGACCCCTGCGGCCTCGATGACATCTCCGTACGGTGGTCCATCGCGGCGGGCTCGCGGCAGGTCGCCTCCGGCACCATGACCACCCACGGCGCTCTCGAATCCAGGACGCTGACGGGGAAAATCCCGCGGCAGGCCCGGGTCCTGACCCTCGCCGTGCGGCGCACCGACTCCGATTCCGCCTGCCACGGTGTCTTCACCTGGGACAAGGCCGGGGTTGAGGCAACGAGACGCTGAACACACGGCCCGTGGTGCCTGCGGAAGCAGACACCACGGGCCATGGAGATGCGCCCAGGTCACCACCAGATGGTGCAGGCGACATCCGGATAGTTGCCGGCCTTGCCGCAGGCCCGCATGAGATTGCCCTTGTTGTTGAACGCGTCGGTGTGGTTGCTGCCGCCGGTGTTGATCTTGGTGACGCTGAGCTGGTTCCAGGTTCGGCCGCCGTCGTAGCTGCGG
This sequence comes from Streptomyces lacaronensis, assembly GCF_047337785.1. Classification (NCBI taxonomy): domain Bacteria; kingdom Bacillati; phylum Actinomycetota; class Actinomycetes; order Kitasatosporales; family Streptomycetaceae; genus Streptomyces; species Streptomyces lacaronensis. The sequence goes on along the minus strand of NZ_JBLHDK010000003.1, from coordinate 4,163,582 downwards.
TCCACCCACACCAGGTCACCCGGGGAGCCGAAGATCCTGCCCCATGCGCATGTCCCGTTGTACCGCAGCTCGATGCCGCGGGAGTGGGTCGAGGCGGACGCGACCGTCCTGGCGTTGTTGGTGTTGCAGCCTTCGGCGGCCTGAGCCGGAGTCGCTGCCACCGCGGTGAGCATGGCTCCGGTGAGCCCCGCTGCGGCGATGGTCCCGAGGAGGGCGTTGCGCGTACCCATGGCTGGTGTCCTTCCGGTTGCGTGAGTCGCTCATTCGGCGACATTCCGGGTGTACCGCACGCCCGCCGGGACCGGTCCCGCCCAGTGTGGCTGGATATGGCCTGAAGCAACCGCTTCGTCGCATACGAGTCCTGGCGCGACGACCTAGTACCCGGGGGCCGTGACGTACGTCATGTGAACCCGATCGCTCCCGCGGACAGTTGAGGGTGTGAGCACTGACAAGGACATGAGCCGGACGTCGGGCGCCGGACCGTCGGCGATCGCCACGGCGGCGGTGTGCGCCCTGTTGGTCGCGGCGGTGCTGACGGGGGCCGCGCTCGTGGCCCCCGGGTCCGGCCTCGGCGTACGGACGGAGGGCCCCGCCGCCGCCGGGGGAGCCGTCACCGGGAGCCCCGCCACCGCCGCGGCGGCCGCCGCCGGGGACCCGGCTGGGGCCATCGCCGCGCGCCCGGGTTCAGTCCCCTGTTCCGGCCGCGCGGCGCACCGCGGAGCCAGTCACCGGCCTTCCTTGCCGAACCCGGCGATCGCCTCCAGGACCGCGGCCCGCAGCGTGGGACTGCCCGTGTGCCCCGAGTCGTCGATCACCTTCAGCTCGGCGTCCGGCCAGGCCTTGGACAGCTCCCATGCGCTCTGCAGCGGACTGCCCAGGTCGAGTCGCCCGTGGATCAGCACCGCGGGGATGCCGGCCAGCCGGTGCGCGTCACGGAGGAGCTGTCCGTCCTCGAGCCACGCGTCATGGGAGAAGTAGTGGGCGCAGATCCGGACGAAGGCCATCAGCGCGTTGTCGGGCTTGTCGCTGTAGTAGCCCGGATGCCCCAGTGCCTCGTGGGCGATGACGGCGTCCTCCCAAGCGCACCAGGCCCGCGCCGCCTTGACCCGGACCGCCTCGTCCGGACTGTTCACCAGCCGGTCGTAGGCCGCGACGAGACCGCCGCCCCGCTCCGCCTCCGGCACCGCGTCGCGGAAGGTCTCCCAGGCGCCGGGCAACAGGCGTCCGACACCGCGGTAGAGCCAGTCGGTCTCGTCCGGCCGGGTCATGGTGACGCCCGCGATGACGATCTCGGAGACCCGCTCGGGGTGGCGCTCGGCGTAGGCGAGGATCAGCGTCGAGCCCCAGGAGCCGCCGTAGAGGAGCCAGCGGTCGATGCCCAGGTGCTCGCGCAGGCGCTCCATGTCGGCGATGAGGTGGTCGGTGGTGTTGTGATCGAGGCTGACGGACGGGTCCGAGGCGTGCGGCAGGCTCTCACCGCAGCCACGCTGGTCGAACAGGACGATCCGGAAGACCTCGGGATCGAACATCCCGCGATCGCCGCGGTGCCCTCCGCCGCCGGGGCCGCCGTGCACGCACAAGGCCGCCTTCCCCTGGGGATTCCCGCTGGTCTCCCAGTAGATCCGGTTTCCGTCGCCGACATCGAGGAGGCCTTGCGCGTACGGTTCGACGGGCGGGAACGGCTCGGCCATGGCGGTCTCCTCCTGAAGGCGCGAAAGAGCAACCTGACGAGGCTAAGCGCTTCGCGGGAAGTGCCGCGAGGTGCGGTCGTTCATCCGCGGCCGCATCGTGGCCGTTCGCGCCCACGCGGCGGAGCCGCACATCGACACAGCCCCGCACCCCTTCGGGGCGCCACCGAACCGCACCGGACCTCAGCGAGGCCGCTTGGTCGACGGCCGGAACGATGTCTCAGGGTGTCCTCACTCAGGAGCCCCGGCAGAATGAGGTGTGACCCGCATCACCGGAACTCGTCGGTAGTGCCGGTCAGTCAACCAACGTGACCACAGATATGCGAACCCGGGTACGGGCCGGGGATCCCGACGCCTTCGCGGAGTTGTTCGACGACTACGCGCGCGCGGTGTACAACCACGCCTTCCGGCTGACCGCCGACTGGTCCGTGGCCGAGGACGTCATGTCGGCGACGTATCTGGAGGCGTGGCGGCGCCATGCGTCGGTCGAGGCCGAAGGGGGTTCGCTGCGGCCATGGCTGCTGGGGATCGCCACCAACGTGGCCCGCTCGCACTGCCGCGGCAACCGCCGCTACCGGGCCGCGGCCGCCGCAGCCGCCGAGGCGGGGCCCGAGGCCCAGCGGATTCCCGACCACGCCGAGGAGACGGCGGGCCGGGTGGACGACCGGCGGCGCATCAACGCCACACTGACCGCCCTCGGTTCGCTGAAGCGTGCCGAACGCGAGGTCCTGGTGCTGTGCCTGTGGGAGGGCATGGAGTACGCCGATGTCGCCCGCGCCCTCGGAATCCCCCTCGGAACCGTCCGCTCCAGGCTGTCCCGCGCCCGCACGAAGCTGCGCAAACTCGCTGATGCCGAACTCGTCGGGAAAAAACGGGAACTCGCCTCTCTCATCCGGCAGATAAGAGGTGATCGCAGCCACGCGATCCGGTCCGCAGAGGAAGGAAACCGATGAACGCCAGCCCCTCCCAGCCGCACCCGGCTGAGTGGCCGGAGACCCAAGAGCTCCGGGACACCGAGGAGCGGAGTCTGCCGGCGGGCCGCCACGCGTTGCACAAGGAGCACCTGATGGCCCAGATCCGTGACGACATCCGCAGCACCGGAACCTCCGCCCCCGCCCGGCAGCGCAACCCGTTCCTGCGCAAGGCGATCCTGCTGCCCGCCGGGGCCTGCGCCCTGGCCGGGGCGATCGTGGGCGGTGTCGCCCTGTCCGGGGGCGACGGCGACAGCGACGGTGTGACCCCCCTGGCCACCGGTCCCGCGCTGACCACCCGGCTGGGCGCAGTCGACGCCAAGGGCGGTCCCCAGCTGCTGGACCGCATCTCCCTGGCGGCGGGATCCGGCGACACCGACGGTCCCGTGGTGCGCGACGGCCAGTACGTCTACATCGCCTCCAAGGTGGCCAACACCTACCCCAAGACCGTGAACGACAAGACCACCGTGGTCAGTACCGAACTGCACGACCGTCAGGTCTGGCAGTCGGCGGACGGCAAGGACGGCTGGCTGATCGAGCCGGGCGAGACCAGCGACGAGGGCACCACCCTGGCCGGTCCGCACCCGATCGGCTCGGCGTACAACAGCCTCGTCAAGCTGCCCGCCGACCCCGACGCGCTGTTGCGGAAGATCTATAAGCATGCCCGCGCGGACAAGGACAAGGGGGTCCCCGTCGACCAGGCGGCCTTCGTCGCCATCGGCGATCTGCTGACCGAGAGCTACCCGCCCGCCGAGCTCGCCCGCGCCCTCTACAAGGCCGCCGCCAAGATCCCCGGGGTGGTCGCGGTGGACGACGCGATTGACGCCACGGGCCGTCACGGGGTCGCGGTGGCGCGGATGGACGACACCGGCCAGCGCGAGGAGTGGATCTTCGACAAGAAGAGCCTGAAGTTCCTCGGCGAGCGCACCGTCCAGGTCAAGCCGAGCCCGGACAAGAACGACCCGATCAAGCCCGGCACCGTGGTCTCCACCAGCGCGATCACTCAGCGCGCGGTCGTCGACGGCAACAAGCAGACGCCCTCGCAGGCGGGCTGATGTGAATCCGACACTGCGTGAGCGAGCGTCGGCGACCTCCAGGACCGCGGTGTGCGCCCTGGTGGTCGCGGGAGTGATGGCGGGGGCCGCGCTCGCGGCCCCCGGGTCCGGCCTCGGCATACGGACGGGGAGCGCCGCCACCGCCGGGAGGTCCGGCACCGGTGACCCGGTCAGGGGCATCACCCTGGTCACCGGGGACCGGGTCCAGCTGGACGCCAAGGGCCAGGTGACCGGCGTCCAGCAGGGACCGGGCCGTAAGGACATCCCGGTATCCGTCCGGCGCTCCGGTGGCGACAGCTTCGTCCTGCCGGCCGACGCCGTCCCCCTGATCGGCCAAGGTGTCCTGGACAAGCGGCTGTTCGACGTCAACGCGCTCTTACGAGCCGGGTACGACGACGCCCGTCGCGGGACGCTGCCGCTGATCGTGTCGTACAAGGGGGGCTCCGGGAAGAACAAGGGCGCGGCGGCGCTCTCGGAGGCGGGTGCCTCCGTGCGCCGCGCACTGCCCAGCGTGGACGGAGCCGCGCTCAGCGTGCGCAAGGCCGATACGGACGACGCGTGGCAGGCCCTCACCGCGCCCGGCGGCACACCCCACGCCCGCACGGCGGCCCCGGGGATCGCCCACGTCTGGCTCGACGGCCGGTTCAAGGCATCGGCCGAGCCCAAGGGCAAGGGCAAGGAGGTCGGCCGGAACGTCACCCAGATCGGCGCGCCGACCGCCTGGGACGCCGGATACGACGGCAAGGGCGTCAAGGTCGCCGTCCTGGACTCCGGCATCGACACCACCCACCCCGACCTCCAAAAGGCGGTGACGGAGGCGAAGGACTTCTCCGGAACGGGGAGCACCGACGACAGGTCCGGTCACGGCACCCATGTCGCGGCGACGGTGGCGGGCTCGGGCGCCCGGTCCGGTGGCCTCTACAAGGGCGTCGCGCCCGGTGCGGAGATCCTCAACGCCAAGGTGCTGGACGACAGCGGCGAGGGCACCGACTCCAGCGTCATCGCGGGCCTGGAGTGGGCCGCCGACCAGGGCGCCAAGGTCGCCAACCTCAGCCTGGGCCAGTTGGACACCCCGGGGCAGGACCCGGTCGAGACGGCCGTCAACTCCCTCTCGGAGCACAAGGGCCTGCTCACCGTCGCCTCGGTGGGCAACGACGGCCCCACGGCCGGAACCATCAGCACCCCCGGCTCGGCGGACTCGGCGCTCACCGTCGGAGCCGTCGACGGCGAGGACGGCATCGCCGAATTCTCCAGCACCGGCCCGACCGCCGACAGCACGCTGAAGCCGGACCTCACCGCGCCGGGCGTGGACATCGTCTCGGCGAAGGCGGCGCACGGCGACATGGGGGACCCGGCCGCGGACGGCTACGTCACCATGTCCGGTACGTCGATGGCGGCACCGCACGCCACGGGCGCCGCCGCGATCCTGGCCCAGGAGCACCCGGACTGGACCGGACAGCGGATCAAGCAGGCGCTCACCGCGTCCACGAAGCCGACCGCCGGTCTCGACGCGTACCAGCAGGGCACCGGCCGGGTCGACGTGGCCAAGGGGATCACCCAGAGCGTGACCAGCGAGCCCGTGTCCTTCGGGAAGCAGATGTGGCCCCACACCGACGACGAGCCGGTCACCAAGCGGATCACCTACCGCAACCACGGGGACAAGCCCGTCACGCTGGACCTGTCGGCCGCCGCGACCGGCCCGCAGGGCAAGGCCGCCCCGGACGGTCTCTTCAGCCTCAGCGCACGCCGACTCACCGTCCCGGCGGGCGGCACCGCGAGCGTCGACCTCACCGCGGACACCCGCACCGAGGGGCCGGACGGCGCGTACTCGGGCGCGCTGGTTGCCACCGCGCAGGGCGGCGACACGGAGGTACGGACGTCCTTCGGCGTCATCCGCGAGGCCGAGGCGTACGACGTCACCCTGAAGTTCCTCGACCGGCAGGGCAAGCCCGTCAGTTCGCCGCTGACCGAGATCAAGAGCTACACCACCGACTACTGGACCACCGCGTTGGAGGACCACCAGGAGACCTCGAAGGGCGTCTACAAGCTGCGTATCCCCCGGGGCGACTATGTGGTGGACACGGTGATGTCCGAGGACACGGACACCTCGCTCCTCGTCCGGCCGAAGCTCGCGGTCACCAAGGACACCACGATCACCTTCGACGCCCGCGAGACGAAGCCGGTCGAGGTCACCGCCCCGGAGAGCGCGAAGATGGCCATCGGCTATCTGAACTACCGCCTGGGCGTGCCCAGTGCTCTCAACGCCACCCTGTTCTACGGCGAATCCTTCAAGGGGCTGCGCACCGCGACCCTGGGCCCGTCCCCGGACGCCGGGAAATTCAGCACGCAGATCGGCGGCCTGTGGCAGAAGGGCAGTACCACCTACAACCTGCTCTACAACCTGCCCGACCGCTTCCCCACCGGCTACCGACGCACGGCCCAAGCGGGCGAACTCGCCCTGCTGAAGCGGCACATCGGCTCGTCCGCCCCGGACCGCAAGGGAGTCGTCAACGCGCTGTGGAGGGGGCCGGAGCTGTCCCTGGGCACGACCAGCGCCCCGTTCCCGCTCCCGGCGACGGCGAAGACGTACGTGACCACGCCCGAGGGCTTCCCCTGGACGGTCGCCGTCGGCCAGCGGGGTCCCGCCGCGGAGGACGACACCGATGTGCACTACCCCGAGGCGCGCCCGACGACGTACCAGGCGGGCCGGACCTACGAATCGACCTACAACGTCGGCGTCTTCAGCCCGGCGGTGGACGAGGACCACGCCGCGCGGCGAGCGGGTGACACGCTCGACATATGCCTCGCGGACTTCGCCGACGGCGCGGGCCACGGCGGAGAATCCCGGGCCGGTGAGCGGCACACGACGCTCACCGGACCGGGCGGCGAGAAGCTGCTCGACAACGACCTCGACCTCTGCCAGACCGTCGGGGGCCTCCAGGCCGCGTCGTCGCGGTACACGCTCCACACGGATGTGCGGCGCCCGGCCGACGTCGCCGGTGTCACCAGCCGTCTCACCGCCGACTGGAGTTTCGCCTCCGCGAAGCCGAACGGCACCGGGACCGCGTCCCTGCCCCTGTCCACCGTCCGCTTCCATCCGGGGCTGACGACGGGCAGCGCGGCGAAGACGGGCAGCCGGATCACCGTCCCGCTGTCCCTCCAGGGACCGGCCGCCACGCGTCTGAGGTCGCTTGCCGTGCAGGTGTCCTACGACGAGGGCGAGACCTGGACCGATGCCCCGGTGACCACGCGGGACGGCGAGAGGAGCCTGGACCTGACCCATCCGCGGGAAGCCCGCTCGGTCTCCTTCAAGGCCGACCTGACCGACACCGACGGCAACACCTACGCGGTGACGATCGTGAAGGCGTATCTGCTCACCTAGCCGATAGCCGATAGCCGATTACGCACCCCCGCCGGGGCGGCCGGTACGCCGGTCCCGGCGGGGGTGTCAGACCTCCTCGCGCATCAGCCGCAGATACACCATCGAGAACAGCGCGCCCACCAGCAGCAACAGCAGTGCCACCGCCGTGCCGTAGCCGATCAGGGACTTGTTGAACGCCTGGTCGTACATGAAGACCGGGAGGGTCTGGCTGCGGTTTCCCGGGCCGCCTCGGGTCATGGCCCAGATGAGGCCGAACACCGACAGCGTCTGGAGGGTGTTCAGCATCAGATTGGTGCCGATGGAGCGGCGGATCATCGGCAGGGTGATGTGCCAGAAGCGGCCGAGGCCGCCGGCGCCGTCGACCTCCGCCGCCTCGGTGATCTCCTTGGGGATCTCGGACAGCGCGGCGGAGTAGACGAGCATCGAGAAGGCCGTGCCGCGCCAGACGTTGGCGAAGGAGACGGCGAGGATGGGCAGGGTGTAGAGCCAGTTCTGGGACGGCAGGCCCAGCCAGTCCAGCAGGGCGTTGAGCGTGCCCTCGCGGCGGAAGAACGCGTACAGCAGGAAGCCCGCCACGATCTCGGGGACGACCCAGGCCGCGATGACGATCGAGCCGGTCAGCGTGCGCACCGGCCGGGAGGCGCGCTGCATCAGGGCGGCCAGGGCCAGGCCGAGGGTGTTCTGGCCGACGAGGGAGGAGAGGAGGGTGAAGACGAGAGTGAGGACGACCGCGTTGCGGAAGTCGTCGTCGCCGAAGGCGCGCCGGAAGTTGTCCAGGCCCACGAAGTCGGTGGAGGACGCGCCCGTGAGCTGCATATTGGTGAAGGCGATATAGACGCAGTAGGCGATCGGGCCACCGAGGAAGAGCAGCAGCATGACGGTGGCGGGGGCGAGCGGAAGCCAGCGCAGGGGGCGGCCGCGACGGGGGCCCGGCCGGGCCGGGGTCTCCGTCGGGGCCGCCGCCACCTTGGTCGCGGTTGCCATCGGGGGGCGGCCCTCAGCCCTGGCCGCCCGCCGCCACGGTGGCGCCGTCGGCGATGGACTTCAGCTGGTCGTCGTAGGACTTCGCGGCCTTCTCGGGTGAGGTGTCACCCGTGGTCGCGGCCTCCATCGCCTCGCCGATCGCCGTGGAGACCTGCGGATAGACGGGGGTGGTGGGGCGGTAGTGGGTGTTCTTCACCAGGCCCGTGAAGAAGGTGATCCCGGGCATGGACGAGGTGTACTTCGGGTCCTGCGCGACGTCCTTGCGGACCGCGATCTGCGCGTCGACGATGTCCCAGGTGACCGCGTTGTCCTTGGTCTGGAGCTGCTCGATGAACTTCCAGGCCAGATCCGGGTTCTTGGACTTCGCGGTGATCGCCCACGTCCAGCCGCCGGACATGCTGACCTTGCCGGGCGCCTGGCCGTGCTGCGTGGGCATCGGGGCCTGGCCGAGGGTCTTGGACCACTCGGGCCACGGCTTGCCGCCGGTCTTCAGCCAGTTCTGGCCCAGCCAGGAGCCGTCGAGGGCGATGGCCAGCTTGCCCTGGGGCAGCCATTCGCTGTAGACGGTGGTGCCCACGTTGGGGTCGAGGGCGTCGGAGATGTCCGGGCCCAGCTTCTCGGAGTAGACGGTCTTGAGAAAGCCGAGGGCGTCGCTGAACCCCTTGCCGCCGGTGACCCACTTCTTGGCGCCGGGGTCGTAGAGCGGGTTCCCGCCGGCCTCGCCCGTGCCGTACAGCAGCATCTCGAAGCCCTGCATCACGGAGGTCTCGCCCGGCGCCTTGCCGGTGTAGACGTTGAGCGGGGTGACGCCGGGGACCTTCTTCTTGATCGTGCGCGCCGCCGCGAGGATCTCGTTCCAGTTCTTGGGGGACCAGTCGGCGGGCAGCCCGGCCTTGGCGAAGATCTTCTTGTTGAACCACAGGCCGCGGGTGTCGGTGCCGTCCGGGACGCCGTACGTCTTGCCGTCCTCGGCCTTGGCCGCGGCCTTGGCGGTGTCGACGAACTGGTCCCAGGTCTTCCACTTGGCCAGATAGTCGTCGAGGGGGCGCAGATAGCCCGCCTTGATGTCGGAGTTGATCCGGAAGGTGTCCTCGTAGACCAGGTCCGGGGCGGTCTTCGGGGACCGCATCATCTGCTGGACCTTGGTGGCGTAGTCGTTGTCCTGCGCCTGGATCGGGATCAGCTTGACCTTCTTGCCGGGGTTGGCCTTCTCGAACTGCTTCTTGACCTCGGCCAGATGGTTGTCCTTGAAGCGGATCTTGTTGTCGGTGGAGCGGTTGTAGGCGACCTTGACGGTGTCCGGGTCGCTGCCCGAACCGCCACCGCAGGATGTGAGTCCGGCGGTGGCGGCGAGGGTGGCGGCGAGGATCAGTGGGGCGGTGGGGCGCACGGGCACGACCTCCTTGCTGGCCTCTGTGGGCTGCGGGCTGACCGTAAGGTCGGCTTCAACGGAAGGTCAATCCCCGTGACCTGGATGGTCACTTGATCGATCGCCGCCACCTCGCGCGGAACGGGACGCGGCTCAGCCCGGTGTCATCCGTTGTAGCCCGCGAGCGCCTTGGTGAAGTCGTACGTGCCCTGGTTGATACCGCTGCACGCGTCCCCGTCCGTACCGGAGCCGCACTTGCGGTCGCGGTTGAGCGACCAGAAGCTGACGCGGGCCAGGTGGTGGCCCTTGGCGTAGGAGACCATGTCCTTGAAGTTGTTCAGGGATATGGTCTCGCCCGCGACGTCGGTCTTGCCGTTCATCGAGGAGAAGCCGACCTTGCGGTAGGCGGCGTCGGAGGAGAGGCCGTACGCGCTCGCCACCGTGTTCTTCAGGCCGTCCACCGCGGACTTGGTGGCCGCCGCCATGTCGATCGAGCCCTGGCCGAAGTCGAACGGCATGACCGCCCAGCCGTCCACGTCGAGCCCGGCCGTGGCACCGCGCTTGACCAGGTCCTTGCCGTTGGAATCGGGGCCGCTCGTGGTGGTGCCGAAGGTGATGTACACCTTGATGCCGCTGTTCTTCTGCTTGACCGTCTTGAGCGCGTCGATCACGCGCTGGCGGACCGTGGCGTTCTCGAACTCGGTCGACTCGATGTCGATGTCGATCGACTTGAGTTTGTAGGCGTCGATGACCTTCTGGTACGCGCCGGCGAGCGCGGACGCGGAGGAGCACTTCTCGCCCAGCTTGTTACCGCTCCAGCCGCCGAAGGAGACGGTGACATCGCCGCCCGCAGAGCGGATGGAGTTGATCGTCGACTGGTCGTTGCCGCCGGTGAGCGCGCGGGAGCCGTCCCACTTGGGGTTGCAGCCGCCGTCGGACAGCATGAAGGCCATCGTGAACTGCTGGATACCGGTGGCCGACATGACGTCCGTGGCCTTGGGCGGGGAGCCCCAACCCAGGTACAGATACGGCCCGTTGAGCCCACTGGGGGCGGCGGCGGTGTGCGCCGCCCGCGGCGCCGCCTGTGCGGTGGCCGCCGTGGTGGCGCCCGCGGCGAGCAGGCCGATGGCGGCGGCGAGGGCGAGTCTGCGGTGCGTCGGCTTGGAAAGAGGCATGGCTGATGGAGCCTCCTGGGTGGGGGGTGGGAGGAAGTCGAGCGAGGCTGAACCTAGCGAGGCGGCATGGCCGCGACAAGACGTCGGATAGGAAACTTTCCTATTGGGCTCGCGGGCGCCTGGGAGGACGCGCCTCCCAGCAGGGAGGATGCCGGTCATAGCCGCGGTACGGGTCGGAGGCGGATAATGACCGCAGGTCCGCGTATGGCCCGGAGGCATCCGATGAACCACAGGCGCCCTGGAAAGGGCCCGCTCACCGTGACGGTGTTCGTCTTCCCGGGGGTGCGGCTGCTCGATGTGACCGGCCCCATCGAGGTCTTCGCATCGGCGAACGAGTTCGGCGGGCGCTATCGGGTGCGGACCGCGTCCGAGGACGGGGCGGAGGTGATCACCTCCGCCGGGACCCGCCTCGGTGCCGACCTGCGTGTCGATGATGTGCGTGAGCCGTGCGACGTTCTGGTGATCCCGGGCGGTCCGGAATGGGAAACGCTGATCAAGGACGATGCGCTGCTGGACGTCGTCCGGCGACTGCATGAGAAGGCCCGCTGCACGGCATCGGTGTGCACGGGGGCGTTTCTGCTGGCGGCGGCCGGACTGCTGGACGGGCGTCGCGCCGCGACGCACTGGCGGCAGTCACACCAGCTGGCCTCACGTTTTCCCTCCGTGCGGGTCAAACCGGACGCCATCTTCGTGCGGGACGGGCGCATGATGACCTCGGCGGGGGTCAGCGCGGGCATCGACCTCTCCCTGGCGCTCGTCGAAGATCACTACGGTGCGGAGGTCGCTCGGGCGGTTGCCAAGGACATGGTCGTCTTCATGCAACGACCGGGGAGCCAGTCCCAGTTCAGCGTCCGCTCCCAGGTCCCGCACTCCCATCGGGAGACCCTCCGCCGGGTGCTGGACGAGGTCGCCGAGAACCCCGGGGCCAACCACACCCTGTCGGCCATGGCGCGCAGGGCGGGCGTCAGCGTCCGCCATGTGACCCGGCTCTTCGACGAAGAGGTGGGAACCACTCCGGCCCGGTATGTGGAGCAGGTCCGGTTGGAGGCCGCCCGGGTGCTGCTGGAGACGGGTGATGACGCCATGACGGTGGTGGCGCGGCGTACCGGGTTCGGCTCGCCGGAGTCGATGCGCAGAGCGTTCGTGCGACACCTGGATGTGACGCCCGGTGCCTACCGGACCAGTTTCCGCACGACCGGCGTGGGCGCGGAGGATTCGGCGTCCGAAGCCGACTCGCCGTAGCCGAGGCGTGCCGGGCCCTTCCGCGGCTTGGCAGGCCGCGTGGTCAGCGGAAAGCGGATGCCACAAGATCCTTCTGCTCGGCGGCGTGCCGCCGGGCGGAGCCCACGGCCGGGGCCGGCGCCGGCGGTCGGCTGACGCATCCGATGGGACGGTTCGCCGGCCGCCGCACCCGCGGCTCCACGAAGGACCAGGCGCCTTGGTTCTCCGGCTCCTCTTGCACCCACCGCACCTCGGCGCCGGCGGGGAAACGGGCGAGTTCCGCGCCGAGCTCCCGCTCCGGGAACGGGTAGAGACGCTCCACGCGGACGATCGCGGTGTCCGGCAGGTTCGAGCTTCGCCGGTGGGCGTCCAGGTCGTAGAAGACCTTGCCCGAGCACACCAGCACGCGCCCGGTCCGGGCGGCATCGGCCGTCTCATCCGGCAGGACCGCACGGAACGCACCCGTGGTGAGCTCCGTCAGCGCGGAGGTGGCCGCCTTCAACCGCAGCATCGACTTCGGAGTGAACACGACCAGTGGCCTTCTGCGTTCGCGCTCACCGAGCGCTTGCTGCCTGAGCAGGTGGAAGTAGTTGCCGGGCAGGGAGGGCATGGCGACGCTCATGTTCCCCCGCGCACACAGTTGGAGGAACCGCTCGACCCTGGCCGAGGAGTGGTCCGGTCCCTGCCCCTCCAGGCCGTGCGGCAGCAGCAGCGTCACCCCGGAGCGCTGCCCCCATTTCTGTTCGGATGACGCGATGTACTCGTCGACGACGGTCTGGGCGCCATTGGCGAAGTCGCCGAACTGCGCCTCCCACAGCACCAGAGCGTCGGGCCGTGCCACGGAGTAGCCGTATTCGAAGGCCAGTGCCGCCAGTTCGGACAGCATCGAGTCGTAGGGCGCGAAGCCCGCGGCCGGCGCGCCGAGGGAGCTCAGCGGTGTGTACTCCACGCCGGTGCGCCGGTCGGTGAGCACGACGTGCCGTTGCCCGAACGTGCCGCGGCGGGAGTCCTGCCCGGCCAGCCGTACCGGAACCCCGTCCAGCAACAGGGAGCCGATGGCGAGGGTTTCCGCGGTGGCCCAGTCGATCGTTCCCGCGTCCAGCATCGCGGCACGTCGGCGCAGCTGCGGCAGTACGCGCGGGTGCACGGTGAAGTCCTGTGGCGGACTGGTCTGGGCCGCGATCACATGCCGGGCGGTCGCCTCGGTGATCGCGGTGGGCGCTTGAGCGACGGCCGCGTCCTCGGCGTCTCCGGCGTCTCCGGTGTCTCCGGCGTCCCCGGGAACGACGCGTGCCGGTGAGCGGCCGGGAACGGAAAGCGCCTGGGTCTCGACGAAGGCACGCTCGAGGCGTTCCCGGTAGTTCCGGAGGGCGCCTTCCACCTGCCGTTCGCTGATGTCTCCCCGGCGGATCAGCGCCTCGGCGTACAGCTTGCGCACCGAAGGTCTGGCGACGATGCGGTCATACATCGCCGGCTGCGTAATGGATGGGTCGTCGACCTCGCTGTGGCCGTGGCGCCGGTAGCAGATCAGATCGATGACCACGTCCTTGTGGAACGCCTGACGGTAGTCGAAGGCCAGCCGTGCGATACGGACGACGGCCTCGGGGTCGTCTCCGTTGACGTGGAAGATCGGGGCTTCGATGGTCCGTGCCGCATCGGTGGCGTAGCCGCTCGTACGGCCGTAGGCGGGTGAGGTCGTGAAGCCGAGCTGGTTGTTGATGACGATGTGGACCGTCCCCCCGGTGCGGTAGCCGGGCAGCTGTGACATGTTCAGCGTCTCGCCGACCACACCCTGACCGGCGAACGCGGCATCCCCGTGGACGACGATGGGCAGGACGGGGAAGGTGTCGGCACCGTCCGCGGCCACCTCCTGCTTGGCGCGGACCACTCCCTGGGCCACCGGCCCCACGATCTCCAGATGCGAGGGGTTCGCCACGACGGAGACGGCGATGGTGCCCCCGCTCAGGGCCCGATAGGTCCCCTCGGCACCGAGGTGGTACTTCACATCCCCGGATCCCTGGACCGACCGGATGTCCACCGCGTCGTCGAACTCGTGGAATATCTCCGCATAGGACTTGCCGACGATGTTGGCGAGCACATTGAGCCGGCCGCGGTGTGCCATACCGATGACGGCCTCCGTCACCCCGGCCTTGATGGAGCGGTGCAGCAGGGCGTCCAGCAGCACGATCGCGGACTCGCCGCCTTCGAGCGAATACCGTTTCTGGCCCACGTATTTGGTGTGAAGGAACGTCTCGAGGGCCTCCGCCGCGCCCAGCCGGTAGAGGATCTGCAATTGTTCGGCGCGGTCCGCCTCGGGGCGAGGTGATTCGATCCGCCGCTGGACCCAGCGACGTTCTTCGGAGCTTTGGATGTGCATGTACTGGGTGCCGACGCTCCCGCAGTAGGACTCCCGCAGGACCCGCAGAACGTCGCGAAGGGACATGGTGACCTGCCCGGCGAAGCCGTCGACGGCGAACGTCCGCTCCAGGTCCTCGTCGCCGAGCCCGAATGCCGTGATGTCGAGCTCCGGATGCGAGCCCCTCCGCTCCGCCGTGAGCGGATCGGTGTCGGCCATCAGATGTCCGCGCACGCGATAGGCGTGGATGAGTGCCGCGACGCGGACCGCCTTGACCGCACGATCACTCATCGTGCTGGAGTCGTGACGCTCCCGGCCCGTCACGGGGGTGGAAGAGGTGAAGAGGTCCCGCCACGCTTGGTCGACCGAGCCCGGGTCGTGCAGATACCGCTCGTGCTGCTCCTCGACAAGCCATTCGTTGAGGCCGAATTCCAGCTCATACGACTGTGTCATGCCATCCACGCTAAAACAGTTGGAAAGCTGAGAAAGACCGGTGAATGTGCCATAAAGGCAGCACATCAGGACATGTCGCCTGCCGGGTCGAGCAGGAGGTGCCTGGCGGCATGACGCAGGGAGTGGCCGGTCACCACCACCCAGGCGATGACGAGCAGCCCATAGAACGCCACCGCGATCCAGACGAACATCTGCGAACCGGTCCGTGCCGCGAGGGCGCTGGTGGCCGTCACGCAGGCGCCGACCGGGAAGATGAAAGACCACCACGTGGGCGCGAACGGCAGCCCGGCCCGGATCGTCCGTATCGTCAGTCCTGTGGCCAGCGCCACCCACAGCATGGTGAAGCCCCACACCACGATCCCGCCCAGCAGCGCGAACACCTCGGCGCCCCGCGCATAGGGTGCGGGCAGCGCGCTCGGCGCCACCGTCGCCAGCGCGCCGAGCGCCGTCACCGACTGGCTCAACGCCCCCACCCCGATCCACACCGTGGGCACCACCGTTCCGGTGGGGGCCTCATGGTGCACCAGACGGCCGTAAATCATGGCCAGCACCAGCAGTGCGGCGACCAGGCCCAGTCCGAGCATGGCGTAGCAGCCCAGCAGCAGAGCGAGCCGCGACTGCCCCGCCGGTGCGTGAGGCACGAGCAGCGCGCCCGTCGCGGCCGAGACCATTGGCGGCACCACCGGCATCAGCCAGCCCCCGAACGCCGCGTCCGGCGTGAAGCGGTGCCGGGTGACCATCAGATAGGGCACCGTGCAGGCCGTGACAAGACCGAGCACGGTGCCGAGCGACCACAGCACCCAGGCCACGTCCAGCGCCGTCTCGGTCCCGATCAGCGAGCGGCCGAGCAGCAGCGCCCCGGAACCCACCGTGAGCAGCGCCATCGGCGGCGCGCCGAAGAACTGGGCCGTCACCGGATCACCGGCGTGCGACCGCAGCGCCCGCTGCCGCAGGTAACCGACGGCCAGCAGGACCAGCAGGAGCGCGGCGCCCAGCCAGACCACCGTGGCGGCGGTCCGCAGCAGGTGGAAGCTCCATGGCAGGGTGACCGCCGCATTGGCGACGATGCCGGTGCCCATCACGGCCGCGAACCAACTGGGGCCGAGGAGCGGACGCCGCTTGCTGTCTGCCGTCGGCGCCAAGGGGGCGACGCTCGGGGAACAATTCATTCCGCAAACGTAGGCGTGGACCTGGGCAGCACTGCCGTGCATGTCCTGATGTAAGCGCCGCATGGCAGACATCGAGCGACCGCCGCGGCGGGTTCCAGCTGGTAGCTCCTAGTGCTCGCTGAGCCAGCGGTACAGCAGCTCGGGCCGTCCGATCTGCCCGTAGTGCGGGGCGCGGGCGGCGCGCCCCGCCTCCACCAGGTGCTCCAGATAGCGGCGGGCGGTGATCCGGGAGATCCCCACGGTCTCGGCGGTGGCCGCGGCCGAGATGCCCTCCTCCTCCGCGCCGCGCAGCGCTTCGGTGACGGCGTGGAGGGTGGCCTGGGTCAGCCCCTTCGGCATCGCGGCGGGCTGCGGCGCCCGCAGCGCGGCCAGCGCCCGGTCCACCTCGTCCTGCCCGCTGGCCTCGCCAGCGGTCGCGCGGAACTCGGCGTACCGGAGGAGGCGGTCCCGGAGGGTGGAGAAGGTGAACGGTTTCAGCACGTACTGCACGACCCCGAGGGAGACCCCGTCACGGACCACCGCGAGGTCCCGGGCCGAGGTGACCGCGATCACATCCGCCCCGTTCCCGGCCGCGCGCAGCGCCCGTACGAGCTGGAGGCCGTGCCCGTCGGGGAGGTAGAGGTCCAGCAGCAGCAGGTCGGCGGGCGTCCGCTCCAGCAACCGCTGCGCGTCCCCGCCACTGCGCGCCGCCCCGACGACGGCGAAGCCGGGAACGCGCTCGACGTACATCCGGTGCGCGTCCGCCGCGACGGGGTCGTCTTCGACGACGAGAACCCGGATCGGCGCCGGATCCCCCGGTCTCGCCTGCGGGGGGCTCATGAACGGATTCCTCTCGAAACGCGGTCGAAACGCGGTGCACACAGAAGCTCAGGGGTCCAATTTACGGAGGGTAACCGCAAGTGGCCAGATCCCTACGGTGACGATTCCCCTACGCCCTGTCTCCCGGGGCCTCCGCCCCCGGACCCCCGCTCCCGGACGGCCGGATATGGCCGTCGGCGGCCGGGCCGGGCGGGATGGCGCGGGCCCCATCCGACGCAGCCGCGCCCGCCGGATGCCGAGCGAGGCATCCGGCCGTCCAGCCGGGCCTGCCCGTGTACGGCCGGACATGCCCGCCCCGGCGGAGCGGCGTGAAGGCGGCACCCCGCCCGGGGTGGCCGCACCTCGGCCCCGGCGGCCGTCCGGCGGCGGGTGCGGGCATCCGGTGGGCTCGTCCTGCCGGGCTCGCCTGACCCCGCCCTCAGCGGGGTGGTTCGGTGGCGGCCCCGCGCCGGGGTGCCGGGCGCTCGCCCCCGCCCCCGTTGCCGCCGGGCGGCCGGTCGGGGCGGCTCCACTCGACGCGGGGCTCAAGGCGTGGCGGCCGGGGTTGTCAGGGGGAGGCGGGCGGTGAATTCGGCGCCGCCGTCCGGGGAGGTGGTGACCTCGACCGTGCCCGCGTTGCGGCGGGTGGCCTGCTGGACCAGGGCCAGGCCGATGCCGCGGCCCGGGGACTTCGTGCTCCAGCCGCGGCGGAAGACCTCCTCGGCCGCCGCCGGGTCGAGCCCGGCGCCGGTGTCCGACACGCGCAGGGTCAGCTCGCCGGCGTCCGTGCGGGCGGTGACCGTGACGCGGGCGCTGCGCGGGGCCGACTCGTTGCCGACGCCCTCGGCGGCCGCGTCCGTGGCGTTGTCGATGAGGTTGCCGAGGATGGTCACCAGGTCGCGGGCGGGCAGGCCGGGTGGGAGGACGCCGTCGTCGATACGGCTGTCGGGAGCCAGGACGAGCTCGACGCCGCGCTCACTGGCCTGGGCCGCCTTGCCCAGCAGCAGGGCGGCCAGGACGGGCTCGGCGACGGCCGCCACCACCTGGTCGGTCAGCGCCTGGGCCAGCTCCAGCTCGGCGGTGGCGAAGTCGACCGCCTCGTCCTCCCGGCCCAGTTCGATCAGCGAGACGACGGCATGCAGCCGATTCGCGGCCTCATGGGCCTGGGAGCGCAGCGCCTCCGCGAAGCCGCGTACCGAGTCCAGCTCGCCGGAGAGCGCCTGGAGCTCGGTGTGGTCGCGCAGCGTGACGACCGTGCCGCGCTGCTCACCGCTGCTCACCGGCGAGGTGTTGACGACCACGACCCGCTCCGCGGTCAGATGCAGCTCGTCCACGCGCGGCTCGGTGGCCAGCAGGGCGCCGGTCAGCGCGGGTGGCAGGCCCAGGCCGGAGACGTAGCGGCCCACGGAGTCCTCGGGCAGGCCGAGCAGCTCCCGCCCGCCGTCGTTGATCAGCGCGATCCGCCGCTGGCCGTCGAGCATCAGCAGCCCCTCGCGCACGGCGTGCAGCGCGGCCTGGTGGTAGTCGTGCATCCGGCTCAGCTCGGCCGCGTTCATCCCGTGCGTATGGCGGCGCAGCCGGGCGTTGATCACATACGCGCACAGGCCGCCCAGCGCGAGCGCCGCCGCCGCCACGCCGAGCAGCGCGAGCAGCTGCCGGCGCACCTGGGCGCTGATGGTGTCCACGGTTATGCCCGCGCTGACCAGCGCGGTGATCCGGTCGTCGGCGCGGGCGTCGCGCACCGGGGCGACCACGCGCACGGAGGAGCCGAGCGTGCCGGTGTACGTCTCGTCGAAGATCCGGCCGCGCAGCGCGGGCTTGATGTGGCCGAGATAGGTGGCGCCGATCTGTCGCGGATCGGGGTGCGCCCAGCGCACCCCGTGGGTATCCATGATCGTGACGAAGGTGACGCCGGTGTCCCGGCGCACCTTCTCCGCGTACGGCTGGAGCCGGGCCGTGGGGTCCTCGGACCGCGCGGCCTCGGCGACCGACGGGGAGTCGGCGACGGCCACCGCGGCGGCGGTCGCCCGCTGCCGCGCGGCCACCACCGCCTGCTCCCGGTCGGTGACGTAGGCGAAGACGGCACACCCGGCCACCAGGGCGGCGACCAGCACGACCTGCATCGCGAACAGCTGGCCCGCCAGGCTCCGGGGGTGGGGGATGCGCATGGCCATCAGTCTGCACACGCATCTTTGTGTGAACGAAATGAACGGAAGGGTGACCCCCGTCACAGGCTGGGGCATAGTCGCCGGGACCGTTCAAGGCGGTGTGCGAGCCGCACACAGTACAGCGCCGGGACAGTTGGACGGCAGAAAAGAAGGAGGCAGCACCGTGGCTGCGGACACCACGCCGCCCGCATCCGGGCGTACGGAACCGGATGGGACGAAGCCGAAGAAAGAAAGGATTCACTACCTCTACCTCGCCGTCATCGGCGCGGTGGCGCTCGGCATCCTCGTGGGCTTCGTGGCCCCCGATGTGGCGGTGGAGCTCAAGCCCATCGGCGAAGGCTTCGTCAACCTCATCAAGATGCTGATCTCGCCGATCATCTTCTGCACGATCGTGCTCGGGGTCGGCTCGGTGCGCAAGGCGGCCAAGGTCGGCGCGGTCGGCGGTCTGGCGCTCGGCTACTTCATGGTGATGTCGACCGTGGCCCTCGCGATCGGCCTGGTCGTCGGCAACTTCCTCGACCCCGGCAGCGGCCTGCACATGAGCCATGAGGCGGCCCAGGCCGGGCAGAGCCAGGCCGAGGGCGGCTCCGAGTCGACGGCGGACTTCCTGCTCGGGATCATCCCGACGACGCTGGTCTCCGCCTTCTCCCAGGAGCAGGTGTTGCAGACCCTGTTCGTGGCCCTCCTCACGGGCTTCGCCCTCCAGGCGATGGGCAAGGCGGGCGACCCGGTGCTGCGCGGCATAGGCCACATACAGCAGCTCGTCTTCAAGCTGCTGTCGATGGTCATGTGGGCCGCCCCGGTCGGTGCCTTCGGCGCGATCGCCGCCGTGGTCGGCGAGACCGGCCTGGACGCGCTCAAGGCGCTCGCGGTCATCATGATCGGCTTCTATGTGACCTGTGCGCTCTTCGTGTTCCTCGTCCTCGGGACGATCCTGCGGCTGGTCGCGGGCATCAATATCTTCCTGCTGCTGAAGTACCTGGCGCGGGAGTTCCTGCTGATCCTGTCGACGTCCTCCTCCGAGTCGGCGCTGCCGCTGCTGATCGCGAAGATGGAGCACGCGGGCGTCAGCAGGCCGGTCGCCGGTATCACCGTCCCCACGGGCTACTCCTTCAACCTGGACGGCACCGCCATCTACCTGACGATGGCCTCGCTGTTCATCGCGCAGGCCATGGGCGACCCGCTCTCCATAGGCCAGCAGATATCGCTCCTCGTCTTCATGATCGTCGCGTCGAAGGGCGCCGCCGGTGTGACCGGCGCGGGCATGGCGACGCTGGCGGGCGGTCTCCAGTCGCACCGGCCCGAACTCGTGGACGGCGTCGGCCTGATCGTCGGCATCGACCGCTTCATGAGCGAGGCCCGCGCCCTCACCAACTTCGCGGGCAACGCGGTCGCGACCGTCCTGGTCGGCACCTGGACCAAGGAGATCGACAAGGAGCGGATGAACGAAGTCCTCGCCGGACGGCTGCCGTTCGACGCGGAGAGCTTCGCCCGCAGCGGTGGCGGTCACGGTCCGGCCGCCGACGACTCCGAGGCGGCCGAGGGCAAGTCCCTCCCCGAGCGGCGTGACGGTGACACGGCGAAGGAGCACGTGAACGCCTGACACCCCACGCGCAACGCGGCCCTGCCCTCCTGAATCGGGGCAGGGCCGTGCGCGTTTCACGGGCCCGGGGCGCATGGCGTGGTGGACACGACGAATGGCGCCCCGCGTCTTCCCCCCGTTGGAAGACGCGAGACGCCGGCATCGGCCCGGCCGCCAAGGGCCTCTTGGCGGTACTCGGCTGGTCCTCGGCGCCGAAGGCGCCCTACCGCTCGCCGTCCGGCGCGCGGCGCAGTTGTTCCGGCAGGGCCGTCCACTCGGGGCCCTCGCGCAGGGGTTTGACCCAGGCGATGTTCCCGCCGGTGTCCACGTAGGCGACCCGGCCCATGGCCCCGCGTTCGAGGTCGTAGACGAGTTCGCCGATCCGTGGTGTGCTCCGTGTTCCTCCTGCGGTGGTCATGAGCCGCCTCCCCGGCACCTCACTGCCATACCGTCCCCCGTTCATCGTCGGAAGAGGGCCCGGAGACCGGAGAGTTCCGGTCCGGCCGCCGCCGTCAGCGGTGACCGGGGAGAGCTTCTGGTGCCCGTGGGACCCTCGAACACTCGTAGGGTGCTACGAGCCGCTGATATCCCGCTGATGCCTCGCTGACCCGAACCCGTGGGTAGGCTTCCAAGTGGTCACAGTGAAATCTCTGGTACCAACGGGGGCAGTGTGTGGATGGGACCGAGTTTCGCCTGTTGGGACCGGTCGGAATATGGCAGGGCGAGCGTCTCCTGGGGCCGACCGCCGCACAACAGCGGTCCGTTCTGGCGATGCTGCTGATGGCCTCCGGCCGCGTGGTGTCCGTCGACAGGCTGGTGTTGGCAGTATGGGGCGAGGACCCGCCGGGGTCCGCGCGAAACGCCGTACAGGTACAGATTTCCAAGCTGCGGCGGATCCTGTCCGCCCTGCCCGGGGCCGAGTTGACGACGTCGGCGAAGGGCTATTCCCTCACCGTCGCGCGTGAGCAGGTCGATCTGCACCGGTTCCGCGATCTGGTGCGGGCCGCGCGGGAGACTCCCAAGGACGCCGGGGTCACCGGGGAGCCCGAGGCCGCCGTGGCCGCCGAGGCACGGGCCGGGGAGCTGCTGCGCGCCGCGCTCATGCTGTGGCGCGGGCCCGCGCTGGCGGATGTCGCGGGCGGCTGGCTGCCCGAGACCCTGGGCGCCGGTCTGGAGGAGGAGCGGCGTGCGGCGGTCGAGGAGTGCGCCGCGATCGATCTGCGTTCCGGACGCCACCACGAGGCCGCCGCGGAGCTGTCCGCCCTGGTGGCCGAACACCCCTTGCGGGAACGCTCGGTGGCGCTGCTGATGGAGGCGCTACGGCGCTGTGGCAGGCGGGCCGACGCGCTCGCGCTGTTCCGCTCCACCCGCCGGCGGTACGTGGAGGAGCTGGGCATCGAGCCCGGCGACGAGCTGCAGCGGCTCCACCGGCAGGCACTCGAGGACAGCCGGGACGGCAGGGACGGCAGGGACAGCCGGGACGGGCGGGACAGTCAAGACGTCAGGGACGGCCGTTCCGTGGATGCCTCCGGGCCGTCCGGCGCATACGGGAGCGCTCCCGCGGCGCCGGTGCCGCCCGACGCGGCACCCGCCCCGGCCCTCGCGCCCGCCCCGGAGGGCATCCCGGCCGCCGACGAGGCCCCCGAACCCGCCGCTGAACCCGCCGCCGAGCCCTCGGGCATGCCCGCCACCGCCCCCGAGCAGATCACCGTCGTCACCGCCGTACCCCAGCAACTCCCCTCCGATGTCGCCCACTTCACGGGCCGTGAGCGCGAACTGGCCGGGCTGGACGCCCTGCTGCCCGTCGGCACGGGCGAGGGCGGGGGACGGGCGTCCACGGCCGCGAGGATCACCGTGATCGCGGGCAGCGGCGGCCTCGGCAAGACGACCCTCGCGGTGCACTGGGCCCACCGCGTCCGCGACCGGTTCCCCGACGGCCAGCTCTATGTGAATCTGCGCGGCTTCGGCCCCACCGACTCGGCCATGACCGTCGCCGAGGCCGTACGGGGCTTCCTGGACGCCTTCCAGGTGCCCGCCCACCGGATCCCCGCGACCCTGGAGGCGCAGACCGCGCTGTACCGGAGCCTGCTGGCCGACCGCCGGATGCTGATCCTGCTCGACAACGCCCGGGACGCCGAGCAGGTGCGGCCCCTGCTGCCGGGTTCCCCCGGCTGTCTGGTGGTGCTGACCAGCCGTAACGAGCTCACCAGCCTGGTCGTCGCCGAGCAGGCCCAGCCGCTGCCGCTGGATCTGCTCGACCGCGACGAGGCGCGCGAACTGCTGATCAGCCGGGTGGGCGGCGAGCGGGTGGCCGCCGAACCCGAGGCCGTGGAGGAGGTCATCACGGTGTGCGCCGGGCTGCCGCTCGCGCTCGCCATCGTGGCCGCCCGCGCCGCCACCCACCCCCGTTTCGGCCTGGAGGCGCTCGCCGGGGAGCTGCGCGACGCCCGCGGCAGCCTCGACGCGTTCGAGGGCGGGGACGCCACCACCGATGTCCGGGCCGTCTTCTCCTGGTCGTACCACACCCTGGGCGCCGACGCCGCCCGGCTGTTCCGGCTGCTGGGCGTACACCCGGGACCCGACATCGCGGCCCCCGCGGCCGCCAGCCTGGTGGGGATCCCGGTGCCGCAGGCCCGCCGGCTGCTGATCCAGCTGACCCGGGCGCATCTGATCACCGAGCGCGCCCCCGGTCAGTATGGCTTCCACGATCTGCTGCGCGCCTACGCCATGGAGCTCACCCAGGCGTACGACGCGCAGGAGGAGCGCCGCACCGCGCTGCACCGGATGCTCGACCACTATCTGCACACCGCCGTGGCCGCCGGGAGGGCCTTCACCCCGCACCGGGAGCCGATCACGGTCGAGCCGGTCAGGCCCGGTGTCAGCGTCGGCGAGTTCGCGGGGCACGGCCAGGCGCTGCTCTGGTTCATCGTCACCTATCCGGCGCTGATGGCGGCCCTTCAGGAGGCCGCGGAGGCCGGATTCGAGACCCACACCTGGCAACTGGCCTGGTCGCTCACGGAGTTCCTGGACCAGCGGGGCCACTGGCACGACCAGCGCACCGTGCACCGGATCGCCCTGGGCTCGGCCCACCGCATCCGCGACCTCGTCGGCCAGGCCCACTCCTGCTATGCCCTGGGCCTGGCCGATCTGCGGATGGGGCGCTACGACCGGGCCCGCGGCCATCTGGTGCGCGCCCTGAACCTGCACGGCGAGACCGGCAACGCCGTCGGCCAGGCCCTGGCCCATGGCGCGCTCAACCTCGCCAGTGAGCGGGAGGGGCGCCATGACGAGGGGCTGCACCACGCGCTGCGCGCCCTGAAGCTGTACCGGGCGGCGGGCCACCGCAGCGGCGAGGCGTACGCCCTGAACAACGTCGGCTGGGCGTACGCCATGCTGGGCGACTTCCAGCAGACCCTCGTCCACTGCGAGAAGGCGCTGACCATGCTGCGGCAGGCGGGGGACAGGCGCGGGGAGTCCGCCGCCTGGGACAGCCTCGGCTACGCCCATCAGCACGTCGGCGACCACCAGCAGGCCATCAGCTGCTACCGGCACGCGGTGGACCTGCGGCGCGGCCGCGGTGAGCGGGTCCGGGAGGCGGAGTCCCTGCACCGGCTCGGCAGCGCCCAGCTCGCCGCCGGGGACCCGGCCGGGGCCCGCCGCAGCTGGCAGCGGGCCCTGACCCGGTTCGACTCCCTCGGCCACCCCGACGCCCACCGGGTCCGGGACGGCCTCACCGGGCTGGGCGGGACCGACGGCTGACGAGGCGTACGGATCGGGCGGTTCGGCTGAAGCGGGATGGCTCAGGCGGGCCGCAGCCAGATCGTTCCCAGCGGTGGCAGCACCGGCAGGATGGAGGCCGGACGGCCGTGCCACCCCGTGGGCTCGGCCTTCAGCGGCTCGGCGTTGACCACGCCACCGCCGCCGTAGCGCCGGTCGTCGGTGTTCAGCACCTCGCGCCACACCGGCACCGCCTCCGGCGTCCCGACGCGGTACTCATGGCGGACCACCGGGGAGAAGTTGCTGATGGCCAGCAGCGGGGAGCCGTCGGCGTCGTAGCGGAGGAAGGCGAAGACGTTGTCCTCGCGGGCATCGCCCTCGATCCAGGAGAAGCCCTCGGGGTCGGTGTCCCGCTGCCACAGCGCGGGCGTGGCCGCGTACGCCTGGTTGAGGTCGCGGACCAGATCGCGGACGCCCCGGTGGTCGGGCTCGGCGGAGTACGACGGGTCCAGCAGCCACCAGTCGGGACCGTGCGCCTCCGACCACTCGGCGCCCTGCGCGAACTCCTGGCCCATGAACAGCAGTTGCTTGCCCGGGTGGGCCCACATGAAGCCGAGGTAGGCGCGGTGGGTGGCGCGCTGCTGCCACCAGTCGCCGGGCATCTTCGACACCAGGGCCCGCTTGCCGTGCACCACCTCGTCGTGCGAGATCGGCAGCACGTAGTTCTCGCTGTACGCGTACACCATCGAGAACGTCATCTCGTGGTGGTGATAGGCGCGGTGCACCGGCTCATGCGCGAGATAGGCCAGCGAGTCGTGCATCCACCCCATGTTCCACTTCAGCCCGAAGCCGAGGCCGCCGAAGCCGCTGGGGCCCACATGGTGGGTGGCGCGGGTGACCCCGTCCCACGCGGTCGACTCCTCGGCGATGGTGACCACGCCCGGGCAGCGGCGGTAGACGGTCGCGTTCATCTCCTGGAGGAAGGCGACCGCGTCCAGGTTCTCCCGCCCGCCGTGCGCGTTGGGCGTCCACTGGCCGGGCTCGCGGGAGTAGTCGAGGTAGAGCATGGAGGCGACGGCGTCCACGCGCAGACCGTCGATGTGGAACTCCTCGCACCAGTAGACCGCGTTCGCCACCAGGAAGTTGCGCACCTCCGTCCGCCCGTAGTCGAACTCCAGCGTGCCCCAGTCGGGGTGCGCGGCCCGCTGCGGATCGGCGGGCTCGTACAGCGGACGGCCGTCGAACTCCGCCAGCGCCCAGGCGTCCTTCGGGAAGTGCGCGGGCACCCAGTCCACGATGACCCCGATGCCCGCCCGGTGCAGCGCGTCCACCAGGTACTTGAAGTCGTCGGGGGTGCCGAGCCGGGCCGTGGGCGCGTAGAAGCCGGTCACCTGGTAGCCCCAGGAGCCGCCGAAGGGGTGCTCGGCCACCGGCATCAGCTCGACATGGGTGAACCCCAGGTCCTTGACGTACGCCGGGAGCTGCTCGGCGAGCTGCCGGTACGTCAGCCCCGGCCGCCAGGACGGCAGATGCACCTCGTAGACGGAGAACGGCAGCTCGTGGACGCGGCCGCCCGCCCGGCCCGCCATCCACGCCTCATCGCCCCAGTCGTGGTGCGAGGCGTGGACGACGGAGGCGGTGGCGGGCGGGCACTCGGTGCGCCGCGCCATCGGATCGGCGCGCAGGGAGTGGCCGCCGTCGGGCCGGGCGATCTCGAACTTGTAGAGCGCGCCCTCGCCGACGCCGGGCAGGAACAGCTCCCACACGCCGCTGCCGCCGAGCGAGCGCATGGGCAGCGCGGTGCCGTCCCAATAGGTGAAGTCGCCGGTCAGCCGCACCCCGAGGGCGTTGGGCGCCCATACGGTGAAGCGAGTGCCGGCCACACCCTGGTGGGTCATCGGCCGCGCGCCGAGCGCCCGCCACAGCTCCTCGTGGCGGCCCTCGCCGATCAGATGCAGGTCGAGTTCGCCGATGGCGGGCAGGAAGCGGTACGGGTCGTGCAGCTCCAGCTCGGCGTCCTCGTACGCCACCACCAGCCGGTAGTCCGGGACCTCCCGCAGCGGCAGCACCCCGGAGAACAGCCCGTCCCCCTCGGCCCGCAGCCGGGCGCGCAGCCCGGCGGCGGCGACGGTCACCGACCGGGCGTACGGGCGCAGGGCCCGGAACAGCACCCCGCCGGGCACGGGGTGGGCGCCGAGCACCGCGTGCGGATCGTGATGCGCCCCGGCCAGCAGCCGCCGCCGGTCCTCCTCCCCGAGCGAGGGCGCGGCCCGCACCCCGCGCTCGTCCTCCATCACGTCGTCGGGGCCCGCGCCGCCCCCGGCCACGGGCCGCCCGGCCACCCGCGACGGCCCGCCCACGGCGCCGTCCTCCTCCTGCCGCTCCTTGCCCGCGCGGGACGCCCGGGGCACGGGCGGTGAGCCGTAGGACACCCGGGCCTCGGAGCCCGGATGCCCGGGCGGATGGGGGTGGCCGGAGAGGAACGTGTCCGGGACCGCCGGGCCGGTTGTGGCGCCGGTGGCGGCGGGCGCGTGGCCCGGTCCCTCGTCGGACGGGTACTGGCCGGACGGCGGTCGTGCGGTCACGGGGTGGTCCTCCCGGAGGTGTCGGAGGTGTCGGAGGGAACGGCGGGCAAGGGGGCCGGGCCGGGGCGGGCCGCCCCGGTCCGGCCCGGGGTCAGGCGCGGGTGGCGGCCAGGCGGTGGATCGCGGTCATCGGGACGGACAGCCAGTCGGGGCGGTGCCGCGCCTCGTAGAGCACCTCGTAGACGGCCTTGTCCGTCTCGTGGGCGCGCAGCAGCTCCGGTTCGTCGCGCGGATCGGTGCCGGACGCCTCCGCGTAGCCCGCGCAGTACGCGGCGCGGGTGCGGCCCGCCCACTGCTGCGGGTGCTCATGGCGTCCTACGGCCGCCGCGTAGTCGAAGGACCGCAGCATGCCCGCGATGTCGCGCACCGGTGGCTGCGGGCGGCGCCGCTCGGCCAGCGGACGGGACGGCTCGCCCTCGAAGTCGATGAGCGACCACCGCCCGCCTGCTCCGCCGCCGTCCCCGCCGTCCCCGCCGTTTCCCGTGAGCAGCGCCTGCCCCAGGTGCAGATCGCCATGGATGCGCTGGGCCGCCCAGGTGCGGCCCGCGCGCCCCAGCGCGGCCAAGTCCTCGTACGCCCCGTGCAGTGCGGTGCGGTACGGCTGGAGGGCGGGCACCGCGGCGGCGGCCGAGTCGAGCCGTTCGCTCATCGCGGCGGCGAGATGCTCGATCTGCGGGCGGCGCAGCACGGAGGTGGGCAGCGCGCGGGCCATGGCCAGATGGACCTCGGCGGTGGCGTGCCCCAGCGCGCGGGCGGCGTCGGTGAAGTCGCCGTCGGCGGCCAGGGCGTCAAGCGCCAGCTGCCAGCCGTCCCGGGAACCGGCCAGGAAGGGCTGGAGCACCCCCAGGGTGAACGGCTCCGGCCGTGGCCCGGCGGCTTCGGCCGGGGGCTCGGCCTCGAACCAGGCGGCGGGCGCGGGCACCCGGGGGCAGCCGGTGCGGGCGAGCGCGAGGGGGAGTTCGAGGTCCGGGTTGGTGCCGGGGCTGACCCGCCGGAAGAGCTTGAGAATAAACGTATCGCCGTAAACCACCGAGGAGTTGGACTGCTCCGCGGTCATCACCCGGGGCGCGAGCGCGGACGGGATGGCGGTGGAGGGCTCCCGTACGAAGCGCAAGGGGCCGAGCCGTCCGGGCATCCGCAGCCGCTCCAGCAGCAGCGTGGTGAGCCGGGGGTCGGCCAGCGCCTCGTACACCGTCTGCCCGTCCAGCGGCCCGCCGCTGGGCCGGCCGATGAGCGCGGGGGCGAGCGGCGGCGGCAGGGCGGGGCGCGCCCCGAGCAGGAGCTGGTAGCAGTCGCTGGCCGCCGCCCCGCGCCGGTGGCCGCAGCCGAAGCCGTGCCGGTGGCCGGGCGGCTCCGGCTGCTGGGCGCGGATCAGCAGATGGAGCAGCCCCGGCGTGCCGCCGCTCGCCCGCCACGGCAGCAGCTCGGTCGCGGAGACCAGCGCGAAGCCGCTGACGGGACGGCCCTTGCCCGCGAACCAGCGCTGCCGGGGCAGCCACTCGGCGAGCAGTGGCGCGAGCGAGGTGAGCAGCCCGGGCGGGCCCGCGGCCGCGGTGGTGCGGGCCGCGGCCGGTGGGGGCTGGTCCCGCGGTACGGCGGTCGGCGGGTGATGTGCCCCCCGGGAGAGCGGAGCTTCCGGCATGGCGTCGCGTCCTTTCCCCGGGCACACGACAGATCAGGGCAAAGTGTCCCGGATTGCGGCATTGACTGTGCGACGGTGCGGGACGTGTCGGGCGAGGATCGTCCGTACGGCGAGCCCGGTGAACGCCATCGGGCCCGTCGGTGACGGTGTGAGTACAGAGTGCCCATGACAGGGGGTCGAAAACGCCCGTACGCGCCCGAGATGGACGCGGACGGACGAGTGAAGGCCGTGCCCGGCCGAAACCACACGGCGGAGCCGCATATAGGTGCTTCCCCCTCCCCGCCCCTTCCCGAACCATGGGGCTCCGCCCCTGGACCCCGGACGCCCTTCGGGCGTGTCCTCAATCGCCGGACGGGCTGATTTTCAGCCCGTCCGGCGATTGAGGAGCGGGGTCTGGGGCGGAGCCCCAGTTGAGGGAAGGGGCGGGGAGGGGAAAGCATCGCTCAGCTGACGCGGTCGGCCCAGTGCCCCGCCGTTTCGCCGCGCCGCAGCCGGAACCAGTAGAAGCCGTGCCCGGCCAGGGTGAGCAGATACGGCAGCTCGCCGATGGCCGGGAAGCGGACCCCGCCGATCAGTTCGACCGGATGGCGGCCGGCGAAGGACTGCAGGTCCAGCTCGGTGGGCTGGGCGAAGCGCGAGAAGTTGTTCACGCACAGCACCAGGTCGTCCTCGCCGTCCCGGGTCCTCGGGGCCTCGCGCAGGAAGGCGAGGACGGCCGGGTTGGAGGACGGCAGCTCGGTGAAGGAGCCGAGCCCGAAGGCGGGGTTCTGCTTACGGATCTCGATCATCCGGCGGGTCCAGTGCAGCAGCGAGGACGGGCTGCTCATGGCCGCCTCGACATTGGTGACCTGATAGCCGTACACCGGGTCCATGATGGTCGGCAGGAACAGCCGCCCCGGATCGCAGGAGGAGAAGCCCGCGTTCCGGTCGGGGGTCCACTGCATGGGGGTGCGCACGGCGTCGCGGTCGCCGAGCCAGATGTTGTCGCCCATGCCGATCTCGTCGCCGTAGTAGAGGATCGGCGAGCCGGGCAGGGACAGCAGCAGCGCGGTGAACAGCTCGATCTGGTTGCGGTCGTTGTCCAGCAGGGGCGCCAGTCGTCTGCGGATGCCGATGTTGGCCCGCATTCTCGGATCCTTGGCGTACTCCGCGTACATGTAGTCGCGCTCTTCGTCGGTGACCATCTCCAGCGTCAGCTCGTCGTGGTTGCGCAGAAAGATGCCCCACTGACAGCCGGAGGGGATGGCAGGGGTCTTGGCGAGGATCTCCGAGACCGGGTAGCGGGACTCGCGCCGCACGGCCATGAAGATGCGCGGCATCACCGGGAAGTGGAAGGCCATATGGCATTCGTCGCCGCCCGCCGAGAAGTCGCCGAAGTAGTCGACGACGTCCTCCGGCCACTGATTGGCCTCGGCCAGCAGCACGGTGTCCGGATAGTGGGCGTCGATCTCGGCCCGGACGCGCCTGAGCATCTCATGTGTCCGGGGCAGGTTCTCGCAGTCGGTGCCCTCCTCGGCATACAGATATGGGACGGCGTCGAGCCGGAATCCGTCGATGCCCAGGTCCAGCCAGAAGCGCAGGGCGGCCAGTACCTCCTCCTGGACGGCGGGGTTCTCGAAGTTGAGGTCCGGCTGGTGCGAGAAGAAGCGGTGCCAGTAGTACTGCTTACGTACCGGATCAAAGGTCCAGTTGGAGGTCTCGGTGTCGACGAAGATGATCCGCGCGTCCTGGTACTGCTTGTCGTCGTCGGCCCAGACGTAGTAGTCGCCATACGGTCCGTCCGGGTCGCCGCGGGACTCCTGGAACCACGGATGCTGGTCACTCGTGTGGTTCATGACAAAGTCAATGATCACGCGCATTCCGCGCTGATGAGCGGCGTCGACGAACTCCACGAAGTCCGCGAGGTCCCCGAACTCCGGCAGCACGGCGGTGTAGTCCGAGACGTCATAGCCGCCGTCGCGCAGCGGTGAGGCGAAGAACGGCGGCAGCCACAGGCAGTCCACGCCCAGCCACTGCAGATAGTCCAGCTTGGCCGTCAGGCCCCTGAGGTCGCCGACGCCGTCGCCGTTGCTGTCCTGGAAGGAGCGGACCAGGACCTCGTAGAAGACCGCGCGCTTGAACCAGTCGGGATCGCGGTCGCCCGCGGGCGTGTCCTCGAATGTGTCCGGTACGGGCTCGTTGACGATCATGTTGTGGGTGACCCTCCGATCGGTGAGGACGGTCGCAGGGACAGCACATGCGCCGGAGCCATATCCCGCCCCGGCTCCAGGCGCACATAGTTGTCCCTGCCCCAGTGATAGGTCTCGCCGGTGAGCTCGTCGCGCACCGGGACGGACTCATGCCACTCGAGGCCGAGTTCCGGCATGTTCAACGAGACCGTCGCCTCCTGGGTGTGGTGAGGGTCGAGGTTGACGACCGTGACCACACACGAGTCGCCCGCGCGCTTGGAGTAGACGATGACGGAATCGTTGTCGGCGTGGTGGAATCTGAGGTTGCGCAGCCGGCGGAGGGCGGGATGGCGGCGGCGCACCCGGTTCAGCCGGGCGAGCAGCGGGGTGATCGTTCTTCCCTCGCGCTCGGCCGCCGCCCAGTCGCGCGGCCGCAGCTGGTACTTCTCCGAGTCCAGGTACTCCTCGCTGCCGGGGCGCACCGGGGTGCCCTCGCACAGTTCGTAGCCCGCGTAGACGCCCCAGGTGGGGGAGAGGGTGGCGGCGAGCACGGCCCGCACCTCGAAGGCGGGGCGGCCGCCCTCCTGGAGGTAGGCGTGCAGGATGTCGGGGGTGTTGACGAAGAAGTTGGGCCGCATCCAGGCGGCCGCGTCCCCCGACAGCTCGGTGAGGTAGTCGGTGAGCTCCTGCTTGGTGTTCCGCCAGGTGAAGTAGGTGTACGACTGGTGGAAGCCGACCGCGCCGAGGGCGTTGAGCATCGCCGGGCGGGTGAACGCCTCGGAGAGGAAGAGGACATCGGGGTCGGAGCGGTGGATGTCGCCGAGCACCTTCTCCCAGAAGACCACCGGCTTGGTGTGCGGATTGTCCACCCGGAAGATCCGCACCCCGCGCGCCATCCAGAAGCGCAGCACCCGCTCGGCCTCCCGGACCAGCCCGGGGAAGTCCCGGTCGAAGGCTACGGGAAAGATGTCCTGGTACTTCTTGGGCGGGTTCTCGGCGTACGCGATGGTGCCGTCGGCGCGCTGGTGGAACCACTCGGGGTGCTGGGAGACCCAGGGGTGGTCCGGGGAGCACTGGAGCGCGAAGTCCAGCGCCACCTCCATGCGCAGCTCCCGGGCGCGCGCCACGAAGTGGTCGAAGTCCTCGAAGGTGCCGAGGTCGGGGTGGATCGCGTCATGGCCGCCGTCGGCCGAGCCGATGGCCCAGGGCGAGCCCACGTCGAAGGGGCCCGCGGAGAGGGTGTTGTTGGGGCCCTTGCGGAAGGCGGTGCCGATGGGGTGGATCGGCGGCAGATAGACCACGTCGAAGCCCGCGGCGGCGATCGCGGGCAGCCGCTCGGCGGCGGTGCGCAGGGTGCCGCTGACCGGCCGCCGCCCCTCGGACACCTTGGCGCCCTCCGAGCGCGGGAAGAGCTCGTACCAGGAGCCGAACAGCGCGCGCTCCCGGTCCACCTGGAGCGGCATGGGGCGCGAGGAGCTGACCAACTCCCGCAGCGGGTGGCGGTCGAGGGCCGCGGTCACATCGGGCGCGAGGGCGGCGGCGAGCCGGTCGGCCACCGGGCGGCGCTCGTCGCGCAGCCCGTCGACGGCCGCCAGGACCGCCTCCCGGCCGTCGTTCTTGGGCACTCCGGCCGCGGCCCGCTCATGCAGCCGGGCCCCTTCCTCCAGGACCAGATCGGTGTCGATCCCGGCCGGGATCTTGATGCGGGCGTGATGGCGCCAGGTGGCGACCGGATCGCTCCACGCCTCGACCGTGTACGTCCAGCGGCCGGGCGCGCCGGGGGTGACCTCGGCGCCCCAGCGGTCGGTTCCGGGGGTGAGTTCACGCATCGGGGTCCAGGGGCCGGAGCGGCCGGACGGATCCCGGAGGACCACATTGGCGTTGACCGCGTCATGGCCCTCCCGGAACACGGTGGCACTGACCTCGAAGGTCTCGTCCACCACCGCCTTGGCGGGGCGGCGGCCGCAGTCGATCAGCGGGCGGATATCCAGAATGGGAATGCGACCGATCATAGGATCACCTGACGGCAGTGCGGATGGAGACGCGGGGGCGGCTTTTGTCCTTTGTATCGGTTTTGCCGCCGGGTGTTGGGTTGCGGGCATGACAGCTCCTGTCCGCGTTCACTCTGGTGGGCGGATGGGGTCGGCCATGGGGGGCGCGCGTGGAAAGCCTTCCCCCGCGGAATGGGGAGACAATCCGGGTTCCCGTTAACTACCGGTTCGTAACGCCGGGTGCATGAATCGACCCCGCCCGTAGGCGGGGCCGTCCACCCGATGCGTTCTGTCGTTACGTCAGTTGGCCACCCGCAGCAGACGGTTCGGCGACCCCGGGCCCGCGCCGCGCACCCGGCCCTTGCTCGCCCCGGCCGTCAGCGCGGCCCCCACCTGGGCCGGAGTCGCGAAGCGATGGCCGGCGAGATACAGCGCGGCGGCGCCCGCGACATGCGGTGCCGCCATCGACGTACCAGAGAGCGTCCTGGCCGCGGTATCGCTCGCGCCGGACGCCGAGACGATCCGGTCCCCGGGCGCGAACAGGTCAACTCCCGGGCCCCAGTTGGAGAATCCCGAGCGCCGGTCGGCGCGGTCGGTCGCGCCCACCGTGAGCGCCCCCTCCACCCGGCCCGGCGAAAACGAGGCGGCGGGCCGGTCCTGGTTGCCCGCCGCCACGGTGAAGACCAGACCGGCGGCGATCCCCGCCCGCACCGCCGCGTCCCATTCGGGCAGCGGAGTGGCGGACGCCGAGCCCAGGCTCAGATTGACCACTGCGGGCCGCCTGGCGTGTCGCAGCACCCAGTCCATTCCGGCCAGCACCTGGGCGATGGTGCCCTCGCCCCGGTCGTCCAGCACCCGTACGGCCACGATCGTGGCCTCCTTCGCCACGCCGTAGCGGGTGCCCGCCGCCGTGGCGGCCACATGGGTGCCATGGCCGTTGCCGTCCTCGGCCACCGGATCGTCGTCCACGAAGTCCCAGCCGGAGCGGGCCCGGCCGCCGAAGTCCTCATGGGAGGTGCGGACCCCGGAGTCGATCACATAGATCGTGGTGCCGCGCCCGCCGCCGCGGGGCGCGGTGTACGCCCCGTCCAGCCGCCGGTCCGGCTGGTCGATCCGGTCCAGACCCCACGGCGGCCGCGCCCGGCCGCGCGGCGGGGCCGGTAACCGCTCCCGGGACCAGCGCAGCGACACCCGCTCGTCCCGGGTCACCGAGGCGATGCGCGGATCGGCCGCCAGCCGCCCGGCCTGTGCCGCGTTCGCCCGTACCGCATAGCC
Organism: Streptomyces lacaronensis; assembly: GCF_047337785.1. Taxonomy (NCBI): domain Bacteria; kingdom Bacillati; phylum Actinomycetota; class Actinomycetes; order Kitasatosporales; family Streptomycetaceae; genus Streptomyces; species Streptomyces lacaronensis. The sequence continues at coordinate 4,129,833 of NZ_JBLHDK010000003.1, read as the reverse complement.
GTTGAGCGCGGTGCGGTAGACCCGGCGCACCCGCGCCCCGTACCGCTCGACCAGCGCCCGGCCCGCCCCGGACGCCGCCGCGGGCGCTCCCGGGCCCCGCTTCAGGGCGACGATATAGCCGTGGGTCCCCGCCCCGCCCGAGGCCTGGACCCCCTGCGCGGGAACGGTCTGAGCGGGCGACAAGACCACCAGGACCACCGCGACGAGGGCGGCCGGCGCCGCCACCCTCCGACGGGGGCCCGCAGATGCGCATGCCATGGCACGATCCCCTCCCCAACTCGACGGCGCTAGGGTCCTTCCGACGGATCTCCGCGGCGTCGCGACGCCGCGGAGATCCGTCGGAAGGACCCTAAGCCTGACGTGGGATGAAAGATCCGGACAAGGGCGCATCAGGGGGCGTAAAACGCGACGGCCTCCCTCGACAGCAGCCGCAGCGCCGCCTCCGACGGCGACCCCGGCTCCGCCCCGTACATCAGCAGGGCCTGGCCCCCGGAGTCAGGCAGCCGGGTCATCTCGAAGTCCAGCTCCAGCGGCCCCACCAGCGGGTGGTGGAAGGACTTGGTGCCGAAGGCGCACCGGCGCACCGGGTGGCGCGACCACAGCGCGGCGAACTCCCCGCTCTTCATGGTCAGTTCGCCGACCAGCTCCGCCAGCCGCCGGTCGTCGGGGTGCGCCCCGGCCACCACCCGCAGCGAGGAGACCGCGCGCCGCGTCTCGCCCGTCCAGTCCGGATACAGCTCACGGGTGTGCGGATCGAGGAACAGCATCCGCTGGGTGTTGGGCCGGTCGTCGGGGTGCTCGGGCGCGTCGGCGGGCAGATGCCCGGCGATCAGGGCGTGCCCCAGTGGATTCCACGCCAGGACGTCGAAGCGGAGGCCGAGGACCACGGCCGGTACGCCGTCCATCGCGGCGAGCAGCCGCCGGGTCGCCGGGCGCGCGGACTCGGCGCGGCACGCGGGGCGGCGCCCGGCGCGCGGCGGACGGGCCAGGTTGCCGAGGTGCGCCCGCTCGTCCGGGCTCAGCCGCAGCGCGCGGGCGAGCGCGTCCAGCACCCCGTCCGAGGCGCCGGTGGACTGGCCCTGCTCCAGCCGGGTGTAGTACGCCACGCTCACCCCGGCCAGCTGCGCCAGCTCCTCGCGGCGCAGCCCCGGGACCCGGCGCCGGGTCCCGTACGCGACCAGGCCGACGTCCTCGGGGCTCAGCCCGGCGCGGCGGGTGCGCAGAAAGCTCCCCAGCTCAGCAGTCGTGTCCATACCCACCAGTGTCCGGTACGGGCACGCGCCGTGCCTGTCCCTGTGAGGGTCAGGCACGGCGCGGCCATGGGGATCACGTGTGGGCGATCACTTGTAGGTGATGTCGGAGCTGCTGTACTTGCAGTAGGTGCCGTCGGGGCCGCTGCCGTTCTTGCTCGGCTCCGCGCCGGTGTTGTTCCCGATGTACTTCTGGCACGGGACGATCTTCTTGCTGCTGTCGCCGACGATCGTGATCCCGCGCAGGGTCAGCGAGTCGCCGTAGTTGGTGTTGATCCCGCCGATGACCTTGCCGGGAGCGGTGATCTCGGAGTTGCTCACATTGATCGTGCGCTTGTACTGCGAGGAGCAGTTGCCACAGGAGCGGACGAAGGTCGAGAAGTCCTGTCCGGCGAAGCCCGAGATGTTGAGCGTGCCGCCGCCGTTGAACTGGAAGATCTTGTCCGCGGCCTTACGGGCGCCGCCACCGATGACATTGAACGTCTTGCCGGTGCCGCGGAAGGTGGCGGCGTCCTCGCCGACGTCCTCCCACCAGACGTTCTGCAGGGTGCAGCTGCCCTCGCAGTGGACGCCGTCGGCGGCCGGGGCGCCGAGGATGACGTTCTTCAGGGTGGCGCCGTCCTTCAGCTCGAACAGCGGGCCCTGGTCCTCGTCCTGGCCGTCGCCGCCGAGGTCGCCCGAGCCGTAGTAGCGCTTCATACCGCCGTCGGTGGTCCCGCTGACGCTGATGGTCTTGGAGACCGCCTGCGGGGTGCCGCTGGGTGTGGGCCAGGTGGCGGCGGAGGCCGTGGGCAGGGTCAGCCCGGTGGTGATCGCGCCCGCGGTGAGGGCGACGGCGCCGAGGGCCCCGGCTATCGCCCGGTACCCGGTACGTGGTTCAGCCATGTCGGATCTCCTTCTCTGTGGGGGGTTTCACGGGGTGGTGATGGCCGGCCGCGGCGGGGTCGCCATCTTGTTGCCGATGAAGAAGCTGGGGTGCGGGGGCTGGTTGTAGGCCGTGTTCTGCCAGGCCAGCGCCTCGCGGTACTGCCGGTCATGGAGCAGCGTGGTGATCTTCCGGTCGGTCTCGTACGGCGTGGAGTAGATCCGCAGCGCCTTGTTGTCGCTCGTCGGCCAGACCACCTCCTCGCGCCAGTCGCCGAGGATGTCGCCGGACAGCGACGGGGTGGCCTTGGTGCCGTTGTTGGAGTGCACCCCGGAGCCGGTGAGCAGCCGGGTGTCACCCGAGGTGCCGTACTTGTCGACATGGGTGCCGTCCAGCAGCTCGCGCACCGGATCGCCGTCCCACCAGGCCAGGAAGTTGATCGAGGAGGGCTTGCGGCCCTTGGCGCCGCCGCCCTCGTCGCGGATCTGGTCGTCCCGCGCGGACCACATCTCGGCGCCGTCGTTGCCCGCCCAGATGTCACCGGCCACACCGCGCCCGTTGTCGCCGCCGGACGCGGTGGACCACAGCGCCTGGCCGGTGCGGGCGTCGGCGAAGTACGAGCCCGGTTTCGAGGAGTCCTCGTCCACCTTGAAGTACTCCAGGCCCGGCCGTGACGGGTCGAGGTCGCCGAGGTGGGCGGCGTCGCCGTGGCCGTTTTTGTTCGTCCACAGCCCGGAGCCGTTGTCGTCCACGGCCATCGAGCCGTAGACGATCTCGTCCCTGCCGTCGCCGTCCACATCCCCGGTGGCCAGAGCGTGGTTGCCCTGGCCGTCGTAGCCCTTGCCGGTGTTGGTGGAGCTGTTGGTGTCGAACGTCCACTGCCGGGTGAGCTGGCCTCCGCTGAACCTCCAGGCGGAGATCACGGTGCGGGTGTAGTAGCCGCGCGCCTCGATCAGCGAGGGGGTGGAGCCGTTGAGATACGCCGTCCCGGCCAGGAAGCGGTCCACGCGGTTGCCGTAGGAGTCGCCCCACGAGGAGACGGTGCCACGCGGCGGGACGTAGTCCACCGTGCTCATCGCGGCGCCCGTACGGCCGTTGAACATCGTCAGATATTCGGGTCCGCTGAGGACATAGCCGCTGGAGTTGCGGTAGTCGGCGGACGCGCTGCCGAGCGTCTTACCGGCCCCGTCGACCGTGCCGTCCGCGGTCTTCATCGCGATCTCGGCCTGGCCGTCGCCGTCGTAGTCGTACACCTGGAACTGGGTGTAGTGGGCGCCGGAGCGGATGTTGCGGCCCAGGTCGATCCGCCACAGCCGCTGCCCCTGGAGGGTGTAGCCGTCGACGATGGTGTTGCCGGTGACGCCCGACTGGGAGTTGTCCTTGGCGTTGGTCGGCTGCCACTTCAGGACGAAGTCCAGGTCGCCGTCGCCGTCGAGGTCGCCCACGGAGGCGTCATTGGCCTCGTAGGTGTAGTCCGAGCCGCCCGCCGGGGGTGAGATCGGCACATCGTAGTACCCCGGGCGGAACTGGATCGCGCTCGGCGAGGCGGGCTGCTCCACCCCGTCCCGAACAGCCCGCACGGTGTAGTCGGCGCTGTTCGGGGCGTCCTTGTGGAGGTAGTTGGCCGTGGTGATGGGGGAGGAGTTGACCTTGACACCACCCCGGTAGAGGTTGAACGTCACCCCGTCCGGGTCGGTGGCCAGCCAGCGCCAGCTGACCAGGTTGTCATTGCCGGTGTGCACGCTCACCAGCCCCCGGTCCAGCTTCTCGAGCTGGGCCGCTGCGGCCGCCTTCGGCGCGGGCCCCTTGTCCCCGGCGGCCTCCGAGACGCCCACCAGCGAGGTGACGGTCAGCACGCCCGCCGCGCAGGCGGCGGCCGGCATCCGGCCGCGGGGCAGCGTCCGGCCCCTGCGCGGGGTGGATCTGGGCGGATGAGCGGGGGGCGGAGTGTGCGAACTGTCCCGAGAGCGCACGTGGTCCTCCAAGGCATGGGGGGAAGGTGTGACCCCTAGTCGTCCCCTTGGCCGGAAAGGTTGCCGCCTTCGGGCCCACTTCTCGGGAGCGGGGCGAAACAGTCGAAACAGGGACTCGTCGGCCGCTACCGTCGAAGGGTGAAGGCCATTCGTCGATTCAGCGTGCGCCCCGTCCTTCCGGAGCCCCTGCGACCGCTCAACCGGCTGGCGCGCAATCTGCGCTGGTCCTGGCACCCCGAGACCCGCGAGCTCTTCGAGTCCGTGGACCCCGAGGGATGGCGGGAGTCGGGCGGCGACCCGGTGCGGCTGCTGGGCGCCGTGCCCCTCTCCCGGCTCGCGGACCTCGCCGAGGACCGCTCCTTCCTGCGCCGTCTCACGGCGGCCGCGGATGATCTGCACGACTATCTGACCGGGCCCCGGTGGTATCAGGGGCGGGTCGCCGCCGAGGACAGAGCCGGGCCGATCCCGGTCGAGTCCGTACCTGCTGTGTCCCCGGGCGCGTCCGTACCCTCAGGCGCGCCCGTGCCGTCAGGCGCGTCCGTACCCTCAGGCGCGCCCGCGCCCTCTGGCACGTCCGCGCCCTCCGTCCCGCCCGCGCCCTCAGGCTCGCCCGTACCATCCGTCCCGCCCGCCCTCTCCGGACCGCCCACCGCCATCGCCTACTTCTCGCCGGAGTTCGGGATCACCGCCGCCCTGCCCCAGTACTCCGGCGGCCTCGGCATCCTCGCCGGTGACCACCTCAAGGCCGCCAGCGACCTCGGCGTCCCCCTGATGGGCGTCGGACTGCTCTACCGCCACGGCTACTTCCGGCAGTCGCTCTCCCGCGACGGCTGGCAGCAGGAGCACTATCCGGTCCTGGACCCCGACGAGCTCCCGCTCACCCAGCTGTGCGAGGCGGACGGCCGGCCCGTCCGGATCCCGCTCACCCTGCCCGGCGGCCGTCCGCTCCACGCCCGCGTCTGGCAGGCCCAGGTGGGCAGGGTGCCACTGCTGCTGCTCGACTCCGACGTGGAGGAGAACGGCCACGGCGAGCGCGAGGTCACCGACCGGCTCTACGGCGGCGGCAGCGAGCACCGGCTGCTCCAGGAGATGCTGCTGGGGATCGGCGGCGTGCGTGCCCTGCGCGCGTACTGCCGGCTCACCGGCCACCCCGAACCCGAGGTGTTCCACACCAACGAGGGTCACGCCGGATTCCAGGGCCTGGAGCGCATCCGCGAACTGATCGCCGACGGTGCCGACTTCGACGCCGCCCATGAGGCGGTGCGGGCCGGGACCGTCTTCACCACCCACACCCCCGTTCCCGCCGGGATCGACCGCTTCGACCGCGAACTGGTCGCCCGCCACTTCGGCGACGACGCCGAGCTGCCCGGGATCGAGGTCGAGCGGATCCTCGCGCTCGGCATGGAGACCTATCCCGACGGGGAGCCCAACCTCTTCAACATGGCCGTGATGGGGCTGCGGCTGGCCCAGCGCGCGAATGGGGTGTCCACGCTGCACGGCCGCGTCAGCCGGGAGATGTTCGCCGGGCTCTGGCCGGGCTTCGACCCCGAGGAGGTGCCCATCACCTCCGTCACCAACGGGGTGCACGCACCCACCTGGACGGCCCCCGAGGTCACCCGGCTCGGCGCCCGCCAGTTCGGCCACCTCGGCGATTCCGAGCTGTGGGAACTGCGCCGCACCCTGCGCAAGCGACTGGTCGCCGAGGTCCGGCAGCGGCTGTACGCCTCCTGGCGGCAGCGCGGCGCGGGCACCGCCGAGCTCGGCTGGATCGACGGGGTGCTCGACCCGGACGTCCTCACCATCGGCTTCGCCCGCCGCGTCCCGTCCTACAAGCGGCTCACCCTGATGCTGCGCGACCAGGACCGGCTGATGGAGCTGCTGCTCCACCCCGAGCGGCCGATCCAGATCGTCGTCGCGGGCAAGGCCCACCCGGCCGACGACGGCGGCAAGCGCCTCGTCCAGGAACTCGTCCGCTTCGCCGACGACCCCCGGGTGCGCCACCGCCTGGTCTTCCTGCCCGACTACGGCATGGGCATGGCCCAGAACCTCTACCCCGGCTGCGACGTCTGGCTCAACAACCCGCTGCGCCCGCTGGAGGCATGCGGCACCAGCGGTATGAAGGCGGCCCTGAACGGCTGTCTCAACCTCTCCGTCCTCGACGGCTGGTGGGACGAGTGGTACGAGCCGGACTTCGGCTGGGCCATCCCCACCGCCGACGGCGACGCCATCGACGAGCCCCGCCGCGACGACCTGGAGGCCGCCGCCCTCTACGACCTGCTGGAGCAGCGGGTCGCCCCGCGCTTCTACGACCGCGGCCTGGACGGCCTCCCCGGCCGCTGGATCGCCATGGTCCGCCGCACCCTCACCACCCTCGGCCCCAAGGTGCTCGCGGGCCGCATGGTCCGCGAATACGTCGAGCGCCTCTACGCCCCCGCCGCCCGCTCCCACCGAGCCCTGCACCTCGAGGCCGCAGCCGAACTCGCCACCTGGAAGAGCCGAATCCGCGCCGCCTGGCCGGACGTCACCGTCGACCACGTCGAGGCCCACCTCACCCCACCCACCCCGGGCGGCGCCGCGGAACTCGGCTCGACACTCTCCCTCCGCGTCCGGGTGCGCCTCGGCGCCCTGGACCCGGCGGACGTCGAAGTCCAAGCCGTGGCGGGCCGGGTGGACGACACCGACCACATCACCGACGCCACCCATGTCCCCCTCAAACCCACTGCGGGCCCCGACCTCGAAGGCAACCGCCTCTACGAAGCATCCCTGCCCCTCAACCGCACCGGCCCCTTCGGCTACACCATCCGCATCCTGCCCACCCACCCCCTCCTCTCCCACCCCGCCGAACCGGGCCTCATCGCTCTGCCGTCGGAGGCGGCGACCGGAGCGGCGGGAGTCCTGATGCGCTGAGCCTCCGGCGGCTAAACTGACGACGGACCGTCCGGCACGGAGGAAGGTGCCACCTTCACGTCCGACTTGACGTCCGACTTCACGTCCGACGAGTGGAAGAACACGAGGGCTTCGACCTCACGGCCGCGCCTGCTTCGGCAAGGTGAGGATTTCGGCTCCGTCGTCGGTGATGGCGATCGTGTGCTCGCTGTGTGCCGTCCGGCAGCCTGTCGCACTTCGGAGGGTCCACCCGTCGGCGTCGGTGACGAGTTCAGCGGTGTCCGCCATGACCCACGGCTCCAGTGCCAGCAGCAGCCCAGGGCGCAGCTTGTAGCCACGGCCGGGCCGTCCGGTGTTCGCGACGTGCGGGTCCTGGTGCATCGTTGATCCGATGCCATGGCCTCCGAACTCGGTGTTGATCGGGTACCCCGCCTCGCTGAGGACCGTGCCGATGGCATGGGAGATGTCGCCGATGCGAACCCCGGGCCCGGCGGCGGCGATCCCCGCGGCCAGCGCGCGTTCGGTCGCGCTGATCATCGCGACGCTCTCCGGCGGCTTCGCGTCGCCCACGATGAAGCTGATGGCGGCGTCCGCGGCGACTCCGCCTTGGGAGACGGCGAGGTCGAGTGTCAGCAGATCGCCGTCGGCGAGCGTGTAGTCGTATGGCCGTCCGTGGAGCACGGCGTCATTGACGGCCGTGCAGATGTAGTGGCCGAAGGGGCCGCGTCCGAAGGACGGTTCGTAGTCGACGTAGCAGGACAGCGCTCCCGCCTCGACGATCATGGTCTGGGCCCACCGGTCGATGTCCAGAAGGTTCGTGCCGATCGTGCTGCGGCTCTTCAGCGTCTGCAGGATGTCGGCGACCAGGGCGCCGGTGTCCTTTGCTCGGGCCAGCCTGGTGCGGTTCAGGATCTCGATCACGCGGCGCCTTCCTCATGTAACCAATAACTATACCGGCCATACTATACCGGTACTAGAATCGGGCCATGGTCAGGTTGCCGCTCACTCCCGCCGAGGTCGAACGCGGACAGCGCCTCGGCGCCCTCCTGCGTCGGGCCAGGGGAAAACGTTCGATGCTCGATATCGCGCTCGACGCGGGTGTCTCACCGGAGACCCTCCGGAAGATCGAGTCGGGTCGCGTAGCCACCCCCGCCTTTCCGACTATCGCGGCGATCGCCGATGTCCTCGGCCTCTCCCTCGACGCGGTGTGGACCGAGATCAACCAACCCGAAGGTGGTGTCGGACCGACCACCTCCGGTCACACCGCGCGTGAGCCGTTGGCCTCGTAAGGAACTGAGCGCGGTACGCCCGTAGCCGGTGACGCGGACCTGCGGGAAGGAACCCGGTCTCCGGGAACCCACGCGCCCGGCGCGACGTCTTGGCTGCCGTCACCACAGAGTCGCACGGAGGTCGGATCAGGTCATGGCGCACGAGGGAACCCCGTCGACCGACCGGGTGGCCGATGGCATCGACGACAACCCCACCGAGCAGCAGGGCGGCAGCATCGGTGGGGCGCTCCGGTCGTCGCTGGGCGTCGTCAGACGCTACCGCGGCACGCTGTACGGCTTCACCCTCCGCGTGTCCGCCCTGACAGCCGTGCTCGGCTGCGCGATCGTGGCCGGCGGGTTCGCGGCGGCGTGGGACACCTTCGAGGGCGTCCGGGACTACGCGGACCGCAACATCGCCAACGAGGACTCCTATGTGGCCTACGCCGACGGTGGCTTGCCCCCGTTGGTGCGGGTCGGTGTCGTGGTGGCGCTGCTGTTGCTCATGCTGGGACTCCTCGTCGTCTCCGTCCTGCACACCGCGTACGCCATCGGCGACTCTCACGCCACCCGCGACGGCGGACCGCTGGCCACCCGCGAGTTGTGGCGGCGCAACCGCCGGCGCTTTCCCGCCGCCCTCGTGGTCAACGCGCTGACCGGAGTGGCTGTGGGCGTCGTGGAGCTGGCGGGCCTGGTGCTGTTCAGCCTCGTCGACGGCGGCGAGGTGCCCGGTGTCGAGCCCACGCCCCTGCACGAAACCGCGACCTGGCAGTACACACTGGTGGGATGGGTACTGCCGATCGCCGTGTGGTGTCTCGGCCCGCTGCTGTACTTCCGCCTGTCGGCGGCCACCGCCGAGACGGTGCTGGAGCGCCGTTCCCCCTTCGTGGCGCTGTACCGCTCCTGGGTGCTGACCCGCCGCGCACGACGGCACACCCTCGGCCTGGGCGCGCTGGTCACCGCGGCCGCCGTGCTCGTCTTCTGGCTGGCCCGGTACGCGGCCGCTCCCCTCGCCCACTTCGCCGGACTAGGCATGCTGTGGCTCAGCGACGACAATGTGTGGATCACCGGCGTGCTGGTGATGATCTTCCCCACAGCCGTGGCCCTTCTCCTGCTGCCCCCGGTGGTCATGCCGCTGGTGTGCGCGGTGGTCGCCCGTCTCCACGGAGACCTGCGCGCCCGTGAGGAGACGGGGAGGGGCGCCGGGGCGGTGGGTCCTTCGGCGGTCAGCCGCCCAACCGGCAGGGTCGGTTGACCACAGGGCGCGTTTCCTGGTGGGAGAACCGGTGTGGGCCCGGTCCGGCGCAGCACCAAAGGGTGCTGGCCTGACGTCCTGGCCGCCCAACGACACGAACACGCCCGCATCCGCAGCGAGAAGCGCGTCCTCTGGCGATGCCCGTCCCAGCGCACAGATGGCCTGGACCACGACCGGAACGGAGCCGCCATGGCGGTCGACATCGCCTACGAGACTCATTCGATCACGGAGGACAACGAGAACGGCATCGCCACCGGCTGGCTGCCAGGCAGGCTCTCCGCCGCTGGGCGGCGCGTCGCCGCCGAGCTCGGCGACCGCCGCCGCCACGACAACTTCGCGGCCGTCTTCGTCTCCGACCTCCATCGGGCGATGGAGACCGCCCAGATCGCGTTCGCTGGGACCACCATTCCCATCCACCAGGACCCTCGGCTGCGGGAGTGCGTCCTCATGGGCCATGCCCCATGCCGCGATCTCCACGTCTGATTCTCCGGTGTCCTCGTACGGGTGGATACGGGCCACGGCGAAGAGGCGGGGCGCGGTGGCGAGGACGAGGGCGCGGAGTTCTTTGCCGAGGTCGAACGACTGGGACGGGGTTTCCTGCGGGGATACGGCGGTCATGGTGAGTCCCCTTTGCTGAGAGATGGAGCTGGTTGGTCAGTTCGGGGCCGGGCATGCGGAATCGGCGGCAGCGGCCGACTCGAAGTGGCCTGCCTCACAACACAGAGCAAGCGCTAGAAGAATTTCTACATTGTGTTAGCGACGCGTTGGCAGCTACGGCTGGGCGACGGGACCGTTGCTGGTGGGAGGACTACCGGGATGTCCTCCCGAAGGTCATGCTCGACATCGCCGAATTGGAGCACGAAGCCTCGGGGTTTCGGGTGGCCCTGGCAGTTCACATCCCTGGCCTGCTGCAAACGGTGGACCACGCCCGCGCGCTCTACCACGAGACGGTTCCGGCCCTGGAGCCGTACGAAGTGGAGCACCGTGTCGCGTTCCGTGTCCGCAGACAGGGAGTCCTTCACGGCGACCGGCCGATGCCATACAAGGTCATCATTCACGAAGCCGCCCTGCGGCTGGGCTGCGGTGGGCCGAAGGTCGCCCGCGCGCAGTTGGAACACCTTGTGGCGATGAGCGAGCGCGACAACATCACTGTGCTCGTGATTCCTTTCGGGCGTGGCTCCTTCCCCGGGTCCGGCCAACCGATCGACTACGTATTCGGTGCGGTGCCCCAACTCGACACGGTGACGCTGGACACCGACCACGGCTGCGAGTTTCTGGACGCGGAGGCGCAGCTGACGAAGTACCGGTCCGTCCTGGACCGGCTGGAGGAGACCGCGCTGACTCCCGAGGCATCGCGCGATCTGATGCGCCGCGTCGCTCTCGACACCTGAGAAGGGAATCTACGTGTCTGAATGCCGTTGGCAGAAATCCTCCTACAGCGTGGAGGGGTCCAACTGCCTGTACATCGCAGCAGGGGAGCGCGAGGCGATAATGCTCCGTGAGAGCGATCGGCCAGGGGTCATACTCACGACCACCCGGACGCGCCTGAGAATCTTCATACGCGCCGTCAAGGCGGGCCAGTTCGACCACATTGGCGAGCCCAGGCGATGATCTACGAGCGACTCAGACAGGCCCTTGCGCGTGCGATGAGACGGTGCGCTTGGGCTCCGTAAGCGGCGGTCTCACTCAGCCGTTCCCAGACGCGCTTGTAGAGCGCGACATCGTCTGCCGATTCAAGACGCAGCTCAGTGTTGATCGTCTCGACGATCACGCGCTCGTCGTCGAAGATCCAGAAACCGTGCTTGGGCGTGAGCTTGAGGGGTGCGCCGAGAGGGATGACGCCGAACGAGACGCTGCTCATCCCGATGAGGCCGACGAGCCGGTCAAGCTGTGCCGCCATCACGTCATGGGGGCAGATCAGGGCGTGCAGTACGCCCTCCCAGATGAGGATGTCAAAGTGCTTGCCCGGCTCGTAGAGAACCTCCTGGCGTTTGACCCGCGCACGTACCGCCTCCTCGGTGTCCCGAGGCGTCCGCATCAGCTCGGCGTTCTGTAGCAACAGGCATCGTGCGTACTCCGGAATCTGGAACAAGCCCGGGATGACGGTGGCCTCATAGCCCTGAACGGTCGACGTCCGGCGGTACTCGACGACGTATTTCTCTTGTACGCCGCGATGGCCAGAGGCGAGCTGGCGCCGCCACGATCGCTGCTGTGATTCGAGGCCGCGGAGGCGTGCCTTCAGATCCTCGGCTTGAGACCGGGCCCCAACCGCATCGGCCCATGCTTCGAGGTCCATGACGGTAGCGGTCTGTCTGCCGTTCTCCAGCCTTGAGACCTTCGAGGGTTGCCAGCCGAGTCGGGCCGCCAGCTCCTTGCCGTTGAGGTCGGCCTCGGTGCGCAGCTCACGTAGCCGCGCACCGAGGGCGATACGGCCGGCCTGAAAGTCAGTGCTCACACGGACGACGGTACCTGTGCCTCAAACTCCTTCGTGGGCACGGCGTGGTGCCATGCGGCGTCACGGACCTGACACGCGCGGACCACTGATTCGGCGTCCTCCAGGACGCGTACGCCCAGGGTTGTCCCGCCGTTGTCAATGACGAACTTGACAACGGAGCGGGAATCGAACAGCCAGAAGTCATAGTCCGGCAGGCCGATACGCTCCGCGTCCGAACGGTAGAGGTTCCGGATGTCCTCTCCGGCCTCGACGTTGCCGAGCCCGGACGCGAGCAGGAACCGTTGCCCCTCTGTGGGAGGCTGGTCCACCAGTCGCACTCGTTCGAAGCGCTTGCCCTGCGTCGTCTGTTCGCGAACGTTGACGTGCCACGGGCTGTCCGGGTTGTAGCCGAAGGTTTCCCCGCGTTGGAAGCGCGGCCAGTTGGGGCTGGTGAGGTCGGAGGCGTAACCCCGCTGTGTCTCCAGCCGCCAGGCAGTGTGCTTGAAGTCCTCGAAGAAGTGGGAGACATCTTCGAAGGGAACGAGGTCGGGCACGTTTTCTACTCCTTGGGTGCGTAACGAGTCAGCAACTCGCGTGGGACGACGACAAATGCCTCTGACGCCTTGACGTCTCGGAGTTGGGCAAGGTGCTTGGGGTCGGTGAGCGGATCTCCCTGGACGATAAGATCGCCGGTTTCTTCGATTTCGTAGAGCGTTGGGCAGTTGCCGTGCTCGGACGTCGTGCCGAGGAACCTCAACGCCATAGCGTTTCCCCTCCCTTGGGTGGTCGATCAGGTCATCAGAATGTCGTGGATAACGTCGAAGGGAAGAGGCGATTGCGCGGGATTGCGGCGGTCATTCACCCGTGCGGGTTGCTGCGCGCTCCCTTGAGAGGAAGCCAATCTCCGGCTCGCACGAGATGGTCGAGCAACTTCGAGCAATCGCGTTGAGCAGCCATGAGTGCGCTCCGTAGCGTCTCCGTCACCCACTCGTGCGGAGAAGTTGGCAGCCATGAGAATCACCGAAGAGACCATCGACGCCATGCGTTCCGAGCGTCACCGAGCGGCCGGAGAAGACGCGAGAGCGGTCGCTGAACTGCTCCGCAAGGCGCTGGGCCGTCTCGGCTTCACTCCGGACGTAGCCATGCCTCACGGCGAAAAGGACGAGGTCCTGTCCTGGCCGGTTCTGCGAGGCGAGGTGACGGTCTCGGGACATCCGATGGTCGCCCTGGGACGTATCCCGCTCGACAGTGCGAATCGGCTCGCGGAAATCCTCATGCGCGCCGCTCTGGAGGAGCAGACCAAGAAGGTCACCACTCGGTGAGCCGTCTCTTAAGACCCTCGTCCCGGCTGGACCGGAGCCCTGGCAGGTCGAGCCCAGCGCGGAACGGGTGCATGTGCACGACGGCGCGAGGAGAGCCCCCGCGTCGACAGCACCGAAGGGAATCATCTCGATGCGCTTACGCGGATTCAAGGCCGTCGTCCGACAGGACCCGGAGGACGACGGGCCGACCGAGGGCGGCCAGCAAGGCGGATGTGGGGACGGCGACGGCTGCGGTCGGCAGTAGCCGCGTGATGTAGGCGGGCGGCCCTCACGTCTCGTGGGGGTCGCTCTCACCGAGAGAGCGAGTACATGCACCATCACGGCTACACCTGGCTCGGCTCCGCCCACGAATTACTCAAGGACGGTCCCCGGCGCTCCCTGCACCCGGAGTTCAGATCCAGCAAGGTCGTCCCCCTGGAATGTGCTCACTGGCTGCTCAAACCGGCCCCCTTCGTCCAGGGGACCTGGAGCGACGCAGAACAGGCGGCCGAATGGTTCGGTCGGCAAGTGCGGGCTTCCGCAGCGGCATTCGCGTCGGAGCGCGACCGGGACGCCACCCGGCTCGCCGACACGATCCGTCGTATGGCCGAACGGGTGGCGACCGGCGAGGACGTGGTCGGCGGCTGGTATCTCACGGGACAGAGATTCCTGTCCGTGTGCCTTATCGCGTGCAGTCCGCACCGTCTGCGCCCGGAGATTCCCTGCCCCGTTGGCGCTGCCGAAGGATCAATCCGGTAGCAGATACTCCCACCGCTTGACGCGTTCACAGCTGTGCAAACCGGCCTTCCCGGCTGCCGCCCCGGCCTCCTCCGCACTGTCCTTGACTATGTTGGCGGTCAGGGCAAGCAGCAGGTCCAGGTGTTCAACGCGGCTCGGTCGGACGTGGAATCGAGTTTGGGCAGCTCTTTTATGTCCTTCCGCAGGTCTCTGATCGGAGCATTCCGCTTGCGGATCTTCGTCAGGTCGTCCGGGCCGATTCCCTGGCCGTAGGCCAGGTCCCCTGTGAACCGGCCGGTGATGGTGTCGCACTTCTTGTCGGCACTCTCGACCAGCCCGGGAGGCGACGATGAGCAACCGCCCAGGGCGACCGCGCCGCCCAGCGCGACCACGCCCACGCCGCTCACCCGCCTGGGGCGCGGCGTCGGCGTGGTCGCTGGCGACAAGTGCTCTCATCGCGCACGTCATCCCGCTTCCGCCGTGGGCCATGGGGGCCAGGACGCCCGGCCACCAGCCGGGATGGTTTCGCCCCTGCCTCGGGAACCCTCCCCGGACCGTGCGCATCGCCGGGGTGTGAGGCGTCCGCCGGGGAGGGGTCGAGTTGTCCGGTTGTGTACTGTCCGTTGCTCAATGCGCCTCGTAGGCTCGCGGGTTGGCTGTCCGCCCGTTTCAGGAGGTGTCGTGCGCGACCAGAAGATGTACTGCTACACCTGTGGAACTGACGAGACGCACCGTCGTCTCACCGCCAACGAGAAGGCGTGGCTCAAGAACCGCACGGGGCGGAAGACGGTCGAGGAGTTCTTCATGTGCAAGGCGCCCGACTGTCGCAATCTGCGGACCGGTTTCCAGAAGCGTCCCTTCGATCCCGTCATCCGCCTGCCCTTGCCTGACTGACTCTGCATGAGGCGGCGGCGCCGTGCGGCAGACAGGTTGCCGCGCGGCGCCGCCGTGGTGCTCGCGCCTCCGCGCCCGTGGTGGTTGAACGCGGGACGAACATTGGATGAGAGGTGGGCCACGTCGGCCACATGTGCGTTCTTGGAGCGTACATTCGCCCCCCTGAAGCCATTGCATGCACGGGGGGCAACCATGAAGTGGCTGGAGCAGTTGATGGCGCCCGAGAATCTGCTGGCGCTGTTCGGCGTCGTGGTGACGGTCGGGGGGCTCTCGTATGAGCGGCTGATTCCCGGGCGGAAGCGTATCGGTTATCGCGTGCAGATGGATACGTTGATAGACGACAGCACCCAGGACGGGCCGATTCATCAGCGGCTGCGGATGTTGGAGAATACCCCGGATCTGGCTGGGGCCTCGCTCGTCCTGTTGCGGATCGAGAATGACGGGTTTCGGAGCATCGACGCCGACGACTACATCACGGCGCCGGCGACGAATCATCGCGGGCTCACCGCGACCTTTCCCAATCGCACCGTGCGGGATGTGGCGGTCACCGAGCCCAGCCATCCGGATCTGCTGCGGCATCTGCCGCAGCGCGGGACTCCGGAGAATCCCGGGCTGGTCTGTGCGGGCAATGAGATCTCGCTGCCCCGGGTGCCGCTGAACAAGGGGGATCACTTCAAGCTGCTGGTGCTGCTGACGGGTGCCGGGACCGATAAGCCGCCGCATGTGGGCGGGCGGATCAAAGAGGGCAGGATCCGCAACAATGAGAAGTTCCGGCGGCCCAGCAATCGCATGCTCGGGCTGATCGGCAGTCTGCTGGCCATGCTGATGCTCCAGTCGTTCGGTATGCAGCTGTGGCGGGACGATCCGCTGCCGCGCGGCTGCGCCGAGGGAAATCTGACCATCGTCGGCTCGACCGCGTTCAAGCCGGTGGCGCAGGACGCGGGCGAGGCGTATCAGGGGGACTGCCGGAATGCCCATGTCACCGTCGAGGCGCAGGGCAGTGGGCGCGGTACGAAGACGCTGATCGACGTCGGGGAGGCGGCGAAGGGCCGATTCCCGTCGTATCTCGCCTTTTCCGACGGCCCGGAGGGGGATGGGGACCCCAAGCTCAAGGAGCATCTGGTGGCGTTGTCCGTCTTCAGCGTGGTGGTGAACAAGGACGTACGGATGATGTCCGATCTCTCGCTCGACGATCTCCGCAGGCTCTATTCGGGCCGGATCACCAACTGGAACCAGCTGCCCGGCGGGCCCGATCTGCCGGTGCGGCTGGTGAGCCGGGACGCGAAATCGGGGACCCGCGGGGTGTTCGAGAACCGGGTGCTGAGGCGTAATGAGATCTCGCGGACATCCGACAACTGCCGGACCCCGAAATTCACCGGGGACGCCGTCGTCCGTTGTGAACTCGACAGCACCGGCGAGGTGTTGAAGACAGTGGCGAACACCCCCGGTGCGATCGGGTACGCCGAACTGCATTCCGCCGAGGAGAGCGCCAGGAAGGGGGGTCTCCATCTGGTGGCCCTCGATCACCGCAAGCCTTCCATTGACGCGGTGCGGGAGCGGATCTACCCCTTCTGGGAGCCGGAGTACGCGTACACCTACACCGCGCCGCCCCCGAACTCCCTGACCTCGAAGTTCCTCGACTATCTGGCCGGGGACACCGGGCGGAACCTCATCGAGAAACATGGCCATCTGCCCTGCGCCGCCGCGGAGAACCAGCGGGCGTGCCAGCTGGCGGCCGGCGGACGGTAGGGGAAGCGATGGGGGAGCGCGACCGGTCGGCCGGGCGGGTGTGGAAGCCCGGCCGACCGGCGGGGCTCACTTCACGTTCACGCCGCCCCAGGCGTTGTCGACCGCCTTGTACTCGGCGCTGCTCGCGCCGTACAGCGCCTTCGCGGCCTTGAGGGTCGCGGTGCGGGCCTTGGCGTAGTTGGTGGTCGAGGTCATGTACGTGGTCAGGGCCTTGTACCAGATCTTCTCGGCCTTGGCGCGGCCGATGCCCTTGACGGTGCGGCCGTCCTTGGTCGGGCTGTTGTAGGTCACCCCGCCGATGACCTTGCGGCCGCTGCCCTCGGCCAGCAGATAGAAGAAGTGGTTGGCGATACCGGAGGTGAAGTGCGGGTCGTCGTTGCCCACACCGCTCTTCCAGTAGTCATAGGACAGGCCGTCCTTGCTGGGCTTGTCCATGTAGCGCAGCGGAGTGCCGTCGCCGTTGATGTCGATCTTCTCGCCCATGAGGTAGTCACCGGGGTCCTTGGCGTTCTTGGCGTACCACTCCACGGCGGTGCCGAAGATGTCGGAGGTGGCCTCGTTGAGCCCGCCGGACTCGCCGCTGTACTCCAGGTTGGCGGTGGCCGAGGTGAGCCCGTGGCTCATCTCGTGGCCCGCGACGTCGAGCGAGGTGAGGGGCTTCTTGTTGCCCGCGCCGTCGCCGTAGGTCATGCAGAAGCAGTCGTCGTCCCAGAAGGCGTTCTCGTACGCGTCGCCGAAGTGGACGCGGGAGTACGCGGCCTTGCCGTTGCCCTTGATGCCGTTCCGGCCGAGGACCTTCTTGTAGTAGTCCCAGGTCATCGCGGCGCCGTAGTGGGCGTCGACGGCGGCGGTCTGGGCGATGGTGGGCTTGCCGTTGCCCCAGACGTCGTTGGCGTCGTAGAAGGCCGACCCCTTCTTGGTGTCGTCCCACGAGTGCTTGAGGTTGTACGTCTGGTGGCCGCCGCGCGCGGTGTCCTTGAGCAGCCACTGGCTGCCGCTCTTGACCGAGCCGACGGTGACCTTGCCGTTGTGCTGACCGGTGCCGGTGCCGTTCTCGACGGCCTGGAACTCGTAGAGCTTCCTGCCGGAGTCGGCGTCGGTGATGACGTGCAGCTTGCTGGGCGTACCGTCCTTCCGCACGCCGCTGACGACCGTCTCGTACGCGAGGGTGGGCTTGCCGGTGGCGGCCCAGATCACCTTGCGCGCGTTGTCGGCGTCCGTCTTCTTGTCGCCCGCGGCCCGCGCCGCGCTGAGGGCGGACCGCTCGGCGCCGGAGGGGGCGATGGCGGCGCTGGTGTCGGTGACCTTGATGTCGGCGTCGGTCGCCTTGTCGACACCCTGGGAGGCGCCGCTCGCGGACTCATGGACGATCAGATCGCCGCCGAGGACCGGCAGTCCGGCGTAGGTGCGCTCGTAGCGGGTGTGGGTGGTGCCGTCGGCGTCCTTGACGACATCCCTGACGACCAGCTTCTCCTCGGCCCCGAGCCCCAGCGACTTGGCGGTGGAGACGGCGGTGGAGCCCGCTTCCCGCAGCAGCTCGGCGCGGACCGAGGGGGAGAGCGAGACGGTGGCGGCATCCGAGCGGGTGGCCGAGGAGGTGGCCGCGTTCGCGGATCCGGCGGTGGCGCCGGCGGCGAGCAGGGAGGCGGCCAGGGTCGCCGCTCCGGCGGCGAGGGCGGTACGCGAGCGTCTGAGACGGGATATGCCGGATATGGCCGACGTCGAACGTGAATCCACGCGTATCTCCAGTTGTCATGGGGAGTTGGGCGAAGTTTCCGCCCAACGCGACAAAGATGTCGCTTTGCCGTGGATAAAACATACCGGTGCCCGGGGCCTCAGGCCCCGGGCACCGGCGGAGTGTCGTGCGGTAACTCAGGTGGTTTTACTTGACGTTGACCCCGGCCCAGGCGGCGTCCACGCCCTTGGCCTCGGCGCTGTCGGCGCCGTACAGGTCCGTGGCGGCCTTCTGCGTGGCCTCACGGGCGGCGTGGTAGTCGGTGTTGGAGGTCATGTACGTGGTCAGGGCCTTGTACCAGATCTTCTCGGCCTTGTCCCGCCCGATGCCCTCGACCTTGGAGCCGTCGGAGGTGGGGCTGTCGTACTTCACACCGTTGATCTCCTTCGCGCCGCTGCCCTCGGACAGCAGGTAGAAGAAGTGGTTGGCGACACCGGAGGAGTAGTGCACGTCCTGGTCGCCCACGCCGTCGGACCAGTTGTCCGCGGACTGGCCGTCCTTGCTGGGCTTGTCCATGTAGCGCAGCGGGGTGCCGTCGCCGTTGATGTCGATGGCCTCGCCGATGAGGTAGTCGCCGACGTCGGTGGTGTTCTTGACGTTGAACTCCACCGAGGTGCCGAAGATGTCGGAGGTGGCCTCGTTGAGGCCGCCCGACTCGCCGCTGTACTCCAGGCCCGCGGTCTTGGAGGTGACGCCGTGGCTCATCTCGTGGCCCGCGACGTCGAGCGCGGTCAGCGGGGCCTTGTTGCCCTGGCCGTCGCCGTAGGTCATGCAGAAGCAGCTGTCGTCCCAGAAGGCGTTGACGTAGTTGTCGCCGTAGTGCACGCGGGAGTAGGCGCCCTTGCCGTCGCCCCCGATGCCGTCGCGGCCGTGCACGTTCTTGTAGTAGTCCCAGGTGGCGGCGGCGCCGTAGTGGGCGTCGACGGCGGCGGTCTGGGGGTCGTCCGGCTTGCCGGTGCCCCAGTTGTCGTCGTCGTCGGTGAAGGCCTTGCCCTCGCCGTCCTCCTTGTTCTCCAGGTTGGTGGTCTTGTGGCCGCCGCGGTCGGCGTCGGTCAGGGTGTAACCGCTGCCTTCCTTGCTGGTGCCGAGCTCGACCGAGCCGCTGTACTCGCTCTCGCCCTTGCCGGTCTCGATGCCCTGGTACTCGTAGAGCTTCTTGCCGGTGGCGGCGTCGGTGATGACGTGCAGCTGGTTCGGGGTGCCGTCCTTCTGCACCCCGCCGACGACGGTCTCGTAGGCGAGCACGGGCTTGCCGTCGGCGGCCCAGATCACCTTGCGCGGGGCCTGGTCGGCCGCGGCCTTGGCGGTGTCGTCGGCCTTGGCCAGCTTGACGGCCGACTTCGCCGCGGCGCTCGGGGCGATCCCGGCCGTGGTGGAGGCGACCTTGACGGTGGCCTTGGTGGCCTTGGTGACGCTTCGGACGTCGCCGCCCTTGGCGCGGTGGACGATCAGGTCGCCACCGAGGACGGGCAGACCGTCGTAGGTGCGGTCGTAGCGGGTGTGGGTGGTGCCGTCGGCGTCCTTGATGACGTCCTTGACGACCAGCTTCTCCTTTGCGCCGAGGCCGAGCGACGAGGCGGTGTCCGCCTTGGTCGCGTTGGCCTCGCGGAGCAGCTCGGCGCGGGCCGAGGCGGTGAGCGCCGTGGGCTGGGCACCGGACTTGGCCGGGGCGGCACCCGCGGTGCCGGTGCTCAGTCCGGAGGCGAGCAGGGCCGCCGCGGCGACCGCGGTACCGGCCGCGATGGCGGAACGCCGCTTCGCGGCACCGGATATGGGCATGCTGAAGGTCTTGCGCACGCGATCTCCTCGTTGCTGTGGGGGGTCAGCGCCGGGCTGCGGGGAAGTGCGGCCCGGTGCTGAACAAGAGGTACTGATGCGTAATGCGTTGGGCAGACTGTCACACAAGTCCGGGACATGTCACGGGTTTCACAACAGGTCGAAGGGAAAATGTTCGTTGAATGCTGATCAACCTTCGGATTCCGGACAACCGGCCGTAAGGGTCGTGGACCTCAAAGAGGCGCCGCCAGGGGGAGTCGGGTCGACCCCTGGCGGCGCCTGTCCTGAGTGAGCCTCACGGCTCCGTCAGAAGGTCAGCTTCCAGCTGTTGATGTAGCCGGTGTCCTGGGCGTACATGTCCTGCACCCTCAGCTTCCAGGTGCCGACCGCGGTCTCGGAGGACGCGTCCACGGTGTACGTGGTCCGCACATCGTCCGCCGAGTCGAAGAGGCTGGCGCTCTTCAGGCGGTAGGCCGTGCCGTCCGGGGCCACCAGGTCGATCACCAGGTCGCCGCGGTAGGTGTGCACGATGTCCACGCCCACCTGGAGGTTGCTGGGCGCGTTGCCGGCCCGGCTCACCGAGATCGGCGAGGTGATCGGCTCACCCGCGTCCGGGATGGCGATGTCGGCGGTGTTCTCGAAGACATTCCCGCCGCTGGTGTTGACCGTCCAGGTGAAGGACGCCGTACCGGTCTTGCCGGCCGAGTCGGTCACCGTGACGGTCACCGCGCTCGACCCTTCCGCGGTCGGGGTGCCGGAGATCAGACCGCTGGCGGAGTCGATGGCCAGGCCCGCGGGGAGCCCGGTGGCCGCGTAGCCCAGCGCGCCCGGGTTGGAGCTGGTCGCGGTGATCTGTAGGCTGGTGGCCTGGTCGACGATGCTGGTCTGGTCGCCGGGCGGGGTGACGGTGACGCCGTCGGCGATCCGGGTGCCGACGTTGACCCCGGCCCAGGCGTTCGCCACCGCGTTGTACTGCGCGCTGCCCTGGCCGAACAGCTCGCCCGCCGCCCACAGCGTGGCGTCGCGGGCGCCCGCGTAGTTGGTGTTGGAGGTCATCCGCTGGCTCAGCGCCTTGAACCAGATCTTCTCCGCGTTGTCCCGCCCGATGCCGGTGACCGGGAGGTTGTCGTACGTCGGGCTGTTGTAGCTCACGCCGTTGATGACCTTGGCGCCGCTGCCCTCGGAGAGCAGGTAGAAGAAGTGGTTGGCGATGCCGGACGAGTAGTGGACGTCCACGTTGCCGACACCGGAGTACCAGCTGTCCTTGGAGGCCCCGTCCTTGCTGGGCTTGTCCATGTAGCGCAGCGGGGTGCCATTGCCGTTGATGTCGATCTTCTCGCCGATGAGGTAGTCGCCGGGGTCGCTCGCGTTGTTGGCGTAGAACTCGACGGCGGCGGCGAAGATGTCGGAGGTGCCCTCGTTGAGCCCGCCGGACTCACCGCTGTAGGTGAGGTTGGCGGTGGCCGCGGTGACACCGTGGCTCATCTCGTGCGCGGCGACATCGATGGAGGTCAGCGGCTTGGCGTTGCCCGAACCGTCGCCGTAGGTCATGCAGAAGCAGGCGTCCTGCCAGAAGGCGTTGACGTAACCGCTGCTGTAGTGGACCCGGGAGTACGCGCCGACGCCGTCGCCCCGGATACCGGTGCGGCCGTGGACGTCCTTGTAGTAGTCCCAGGTCTCGGCGGCGCCGTAGTGCGCGTCCACCCCGGCGGTCGCGGCGTCGGAGGTGGTGCCGTTGCCCCAGACGTCGTCGGCGTCGGTGAAGAGCGTGCCGGTGCCCGAGGTGGAGCGGTTGAGGTTGTACGTCTTGTGGTTGCCGCGCCCGGAGTCGGTGAGGTTGTACGAGCCCGCGCTGCCCGAGGTGCCGAGGGCCACCTGGCCGCTGTACTGGCTGTTCCCGGTGCCCGTCTTGACGCCCTGGAACTCGAACAGCTTCTTGCCGGTGGCCGCGTCGGTGATGACGTGCAGCTCGTTCGGGGTGCCGTCCTCCTGGAGGCCGCCGACGACCGTCTCGTAGGCGAGGGTCGGGGTGCCCTTCGCGGCCCAGATCACCTTGCGGGGCGCTCGGTCGGCCGAGGTCTTCCGCGAGCCCTGCGCGTTCGCCGCCTTCACGGCGGCCTTCTCGGCGGTGGCGGGCGCGACGGCGGCGCTGGTGGTCGGGACGGTCAGCCGGGCCTTGGTGGCCTTGGCGACGGTCAGCGGCGCGCCGCTCTTCGCCCGGTCGACGACCAAGTCGCCGCCGAGGACGGGGAGTCCGGCGTAGGTGCGCTCGTAGCGGGTGTGCGTCGTGCCGTCGGCGTCCTTGATGACGTCCTTGACGACCAGCTTCTCCTTGGCCCCGAGCTTGAGGTCCTTGGCGGCCCCGCCCTTGGCGGCATCGGCCTCGCGGATCAGCTCGGCGCGCTGGGCGGGGGACAGCTTCAAGGGGAGGGCGCCGCGGTCGGGGGCGCCGGAGATCGTGCGGGCGGCGGGGCGGTCGGCGGCGTTCGCGGCGTTCGCGGAGTCGTCCGGGCGGGCGGCGGCGGTGCCGCTCTGGAAGCCGACGCCGATCATCGCCGCCGCGACGACCAGCACACCGGTCGCGATGGCCCGGTTGCCCGGGGTGCGGCCGGATCTGCGGCTCCTGGGTCTGAGGTGCCGTTGGGGGAGTGATCTCACGCTGACTCCTTCTGCGCTGGCCGCGCGGTGGCACGGCCGGGACGACCGGGCGGCTGGGTCGCCGTCCGGGCAGGGCAGGGCAGAGCGGGTGCAGGTGTGAAGGGCTGGGGCGGCTGTGGCGTGGCTGTGGCTTCGGGCGCGGCTATGGGCTGGGGGGAAGCGCCGCGCCTCGGCCGAGGGAAGAGTGCCACCAATGGACTCGACCTGTCAGGATCGCGACAAAAACTTGTCCGGAAAGCGTCCGTTGACAGGTGTGCCGTGTTCATATGACGGTGATTTACGGTCAATTTCGGTAAGGGGCGATGTCAGTGGCGTTTCCCGGCATCACCCGCGATATCCCGCCCCCATGTCCCATTCCCCATGCCCCCTGAATTCGGCGAACCCGATCCGCGCCGTCAGCGCGCGGCGGAGTCGAAGCGTGGCTCCTCGCGCAGCAGGGCGCTCAGATCGGCGCCGGGGCGCAGCTCGTCCGGGTCCTCGCCCCGGCGGAAGAGGATGGCCCCGGCGTCGATGCCGCCCAGGGTCAGCCGGTCCGCGTTCCGGCGCAGCCAGGTGCCCTCGCGCAGGCCGAGTACGGGGACGTCGTTCTCCTCGAGGAACTGGTCGAGCCGCTGGGCCCGGGTCTCGCCCATGTGGGCGGTGTCCGGCTTGGCGTCGAGGTAGTGCGGGTTGATCTGGAACGGCAGCAGGCCCAGCGCCTCGAAGGTGGGCGGCTGGACGATGGGCATGTCGTTGGTGGTGCGCAGGGTCGGGCAGGCCATGTTGGTGCCCGCGCTGGAGCCCATGTAGAGCGCGCCCGAGGCCACTCGCTCCCGAATCGCCCGGACCAGATCGCGCTCGTGCAACGCCTTGAGCAGCCGGAAGCTGTTGCCGCCGCCGACGAACACCGCCTGCGCCCCGCGCACAAGACCGGCCGGGTCGTCGGCGCTGTGCGCACCGGTGACCTCCACGCCCAGCGGCTCCAGGGCCGAGGCCACCTGGGCGGTGTAGCCGTCGTGGTCGGCCAGCGCGTACGGCACGAAGACGAGCCGGCGCGCGCCGTCCAGCGCCGAGGCGATCTCCTCCCGCGCGTGTTCCAGATAGCCACGGCCGGGCGCGGCGGAGTTCGACAGCAGCAGCAACTGCATGAGGGGGCCTTTCCGAGACGGGTCACGAGACGGGTCACAAGGGAGACGGCGGGACGCCGGGCGGCTCGGCGCCGACGCCGCGCCGTTTAGCGCCGCTCGCGGTGCGGGGCGCGCCGAGGCCGGGCGGGCGTCAGCGCCCGGCCCAGATCGGCGGCGCCTTGCAGCAGCGGTGCCACCAGCTGCTCCCGGCGCGGGCGCAGCACCTCGGGGGTGGCGGCCAGGGTCAGGGTGCCCACCGGACGTCTGCCCACCAGAACCGGCGCCGCGAGCGCCGCGGTGTCCGGATCGTACTCGCCCTCGGAGTAGGCGTAGCCCTCGCGCCGCACCTCGGAGAAGCGCTCCTCGAGCCGCACCGGATCGGTCAGGGTGTGTTCGCCGAAGCGCGCCATCGGGCGGCCGTACAGCAGCACGGCCCGGTCACCGGGCGCGAGCATACCGAAGTAGGCGCGGGAGGTGGCCCCGGCGTGCGCCGGGTACAGCTCGCCCGCCAGCACGTAGTACCGCAGCGGGCCGGTGGCCCCGTCCACCGCCGCGACGCAGCGCATATGCACCCCGTCCGGGACCGCGAACAGCGCGTTCACCCCGACCGCCCCGGCCAGCGCCTCCAGGGTGGGCCGGGCCAGGCTGGCCATGCCGCCGCCCCGCTCCCACACCCAGGACAGATGCCACACCGCCGGGCCCAGCCGGTAGCGGCGTGAGCGCTTGTCGGAGACCAGGAAGCCCCGGTAGGCGAGCGCGGCCAGCAGCCGCTGGGCCACCGACTTGTCCAGCCCGAACTCCTCGGCGATCTCGGTGACGCCCCACTCCGGGCGCTCCCGGTCGAAGGACAGCAGCACATTCAGCACGCGGTCCGCGGTCTGGAGGGGTGGGGCGCCGGTTACGGGCGTCTGTTCAGCCATGACGAAAGGGTAAACATTCTCGGATATAGAGAAAACATTGCGCACTGCGCGACACCGGGCGGACCCTGGCCAGGCCGGTGCCCGGTGGCAGTGCCCGCCCCGCGCACCGCTTCCCCGCTCGTGTCCGGTCGGGCCATCGACGTCACCGACCGCATCCCCCGACCGATCGCATCACCCCGACCACCGCATTACCCGCCGTGAGAGGCCAGCCGTGCTCAAACACGTCCTTGACATCATCGAACTCCTCGACCGTCCGCAGACCAGCGGCGCCCTCCTCGCCGACCATCTGCGCGCGGTCCAGGCCGCGGCCGGAGCCGACCCGCAGACGGCGCCCGCGATCGAGGTGCGCACCGTCGAGGGCGACAAGGGCAGCACGGACTTCGTCTCCGTCACCGTCCCCGGCCGCCGCGGCAAACTGGCCGGCGGCGCCGCCCCGACCCTGGGCATCCTCGGCCGGCTCGGCGGAGTCGGCGCCCGTCCGGAGCGGATCGGGCTGGTCTCGGACGCCGACGGGGCGGTCGCGGCGCTGTCCGCCGCGGCCAAGCTGCTGGACATGCACGCCCGGGGCGACGTCCTGGACGGCGATGTCACGCTCTCCACCCACGTCTCCGGCTGGGCCCCCACCCAGCCGCACGACCCCGTGCCCTTCATGGACTCCCCGGTGGACACCCTGGTGTGCAACCGCGAGGAGATCTCGACCGCGATGGACGCGGTCGTCTCCATCGACACCACCAAGGGCAACCGGCTGCTCAACCACCGCGGCGTCGCCCTGTCGCCCACGGTCTGCCAGGGCTGGATCCTGCGGGTCAGCGAGGATCTGGTGTCCGTCCTGGAGAGCGTGACCGGTGAGTCGGCGCGGATCCTGCCGATCACCACCCAGGACATCACCCCGTACGGCAACGGAGTGCACCACCTCAACTCCATCCTCCAGCCCGCCGTGGCCACCACCGCCCCCGTCGTCGGCCTCGCGATCACGGCGGGCACGGCGGTGGCCGGATGCGCCACCGGCGCCAGCCACGAGACCGACATCGCCGTCGCGGCCCGGTTCGCCGTCGAGACCGCCAAGGAGTTCGGACGCGGCGTCGCCCGCTTCCTGGACGCCGAGGAGTTCGCGCGCCTGGTCGAGCTGTACGGACCCATGACCCACCTCCAGGCCCTCACCCCAGCGGGGTGACCGACCCGTCCCCACCCGGACCCCGCAGGAGTCCCCATGAACCCGAACCCTCAGGCCACCGCCGCGGCCGCGGACGCCCCGCCGCGGCCGCACCCCAGAGCCTTCGAACCGGTCACCCTCGTCCTGACCATCGTGCTGTCGGTCCTCGGCGCCCTGATCGGCATCGTGCTGATCACCACGCTCGGGGTGTCGCCCAATACGGCGGTGATCGGAGCCCTGGTGGCGATGCTCGTCGGCCGCATCCCGGTGGGCGCGCTGACCCGGATGCGCTCCAAGCACCGGCAGAACCTGGTGCAGTCGGCGATCTCCGGCTCCACCTTCGCCGCGGCCAACTCCCTGCTCACCCCCATCGCGGTGCCGTTCGCCCTCGGGCGTAACGACCTGGTGTGGCCCATGCTCGGCGGGGCCGTCATCGGCCTGGCCGTCGACAGCTGGGTGCTGTACCGGGTGTTCGACTCCAAGCTGCTGCCCGCCACCGGCTCCTGGCCGGCCGGTATCGCGGCGGCCGAGACGATCAAGGCCGGGGACACCGGTGGGCGCAAGGCCGCGATCCTGGGCGTGGGCGCCGTGGTCGGCTTCGTCGGCGCGCTGTTCAAGCTGCCGACCAGCGCCGCGGGTGTGGGCTTCCTGGGCAACATCTGGGCGCTCGCCATGTTCGGCGTCGGGCTGACCGTGGGGCAGTACGCCCCCGACTTCGGCTACGACCTGGGCGGGAACCATGTTCCGCACGGGCTGATGATCGGCGCGGGGCTGGTCGCCCTGACCCAGGCGCTGCTGCTGATGCGGACGCGGAAGGGCGGGGGCGATGGGGCTGATCGGGCGGAGGGCGCCGACGCCGGCCCGGAGGCCGAAGGCGTCGACGGCGGCCGTACGGTCCAGGCCCCCCAGCTGCGGCGGGGACTGCTGGAGGGCATGGGCCTCTTCGTCTGCGGCGCGGTCGTGATCGCGATCGCGGGCGGCGTGGTCGGCGGACTCTCCCTGCCCGCCCTGGTCGGCTGGGTGCTGCTGGCCGGTGTCGCCGCCATCGTCCACCAGCTGATCGTGGGGCTGGCGGCGATGCACTCCGGCTGGTTCCCGGCCTTCGCCGTCACCCTGATCTTCCTGATCATCGGCCTGGTGCTGCACATACCGACCGTCCCGCTCGCCCTGCTGGTCGGCTACACGGCCTCCACCGGCCCCGCCTTCGCCGACCTCGGCTACGACTTCAAGGCGGGCTGGCTGCTGCGCCGGGACGCCGCGCCCTGGCGGCCCTTCGAGATCGAGGGGCGGCGTCAGCAGTACCTCGCCCAGCTCGTCGGCTTCGGTGTGGCGCTGGTCGTCGTCGCCGTCGCCTGGAAGGCCTTCTTCTCCGACGGCAAGGTGCCGCCGGTCGCCGAGGTCTACGTCACCACCATCAAGACCGGCCTCGAGCCCGGCACCATGACCACCATGCTGCTGTGGGCGATCCCCGGCGCGCTGGTCCAGCTCATCGGCGGACCGTCCCGGCAGATGGGCGTCCTGCTGGCCACCGGCCTTCTGGTGGCCACGCCCCAGGCCGGATGGATGGTCCTCGGCGCCCTGGTGGTCCGTCAGCTCTACACCGTGTGGCGGCGGCGCGGGATCGCCGACGCGAGGGCGCGCAAGGAGTCCGACGAGCAGGCCGAGAACGATCTGTCGCTGGTCGGCGCGGGACTCGTCGCCGGAAGCTCCCTCAACGACGTCGGCCAGCTCACCAAGGCGCTGTGAACGAGCCTGTGGCGGGCCCGAGCCCTTGAACAGTTCTGTGAACGGCCCTGTGAGGAAGGACATGCACGCTGTGGACACCACCGAGGCTGTGGACACCACGGAGACCGTGGACCGCGAAGACCCGGCGGGCGGCCCGGCCCTCGGCCTCGTCACCATCGGCCAGGCCCCGCGCGCCGACCTCCGCCCGGACGCCGAACCGCTGCTGCCCGGGGTGCGCCTGGTCGAGCACGGCGCGCTCGACGCCGACCGGTTCGACGGCGACGCCGAGGCCGCGACCCGCCGGCTGCTGGCCCCCGAACAGGGCGAGGCACCGCTGGTCTCCCGGCTGCGCGACGGCCGTTCGGTGCTGCTCGGGCATGGCGCGATCGTCCCGCGCATCACGGACGCGGTCGCCCGCGCGGAGCGGGACGGCGCCGCCGCGACGCTGCTGCTGTGCACCGGCCGCTTCCCGGCGGTACGGGCCAGGCGGCCGCTGCTGTTCGCGGAACCGCTGGTGCAGCAGGCCGTGGCGGCGGCAGTGGGCACCGACCCCGTGGGCATCGTCTGCCCGCACCCGGACCAGGCGGAGGACGTCTCCCGGCGCTGGGCGGAGCTGCTGCCCGGCCGGGTGGAGGCCGCGGTCGCCGATCCGTACGGCCCCGCCGAGCGCGTCCTGGACGACGTGGCCGCCGCCGCGCGCGGCCTGGTCGAGCGCGGCAGCTCCTGGCTCGTCCTGGACTGCATCGGCTACACCGAGCGGATGCGTACCGCCGCCCTGCGGGCCGCCGACCGCCCCGTACTGCTGGCCCGCGCCATCGCCGTCCGGATGGCGGCGGAGGTGGTGGCGGCCTCGGCATGACGGGCGTGCGGCGTCTGCCGCGTTCCCCACTCGCCCCCTCGGCGCGACGGGCGTGCGGCGCCTCCGCCCCCGCCCGACCATTCATTCGCCCCGATGTGCCTCACCCGCCGGAGGTCCACCATGTCCGTGCCCCCGTCCGAAGCCCCGGCCCGGCCCATCGGGGTGATCCGGGTCCTCACCAGCGAGGATCCCGCCGCCGTCGCCACCCATGGCACGGCCATCGAGGGGCGCTACGGTCTGCCGACCGTCTCGCGGTGCATCCCCGACCAGCCGTACGGCATCCACGACGACGAGTCCGAGTCCCGCGCCGAACCCAAGATCGTGGCCCTCGCCCGGGAGTTGGCCGAGGCCGGGGCGCAGACGCTGATCATCAGCTGTGCCGCCGATCCGGCGCTCCAGGAGACGCGCCTGGCCGTCGGCGTCCCCGTCATCGGCGCGGGGTCGGCCGCCGCCGCCGTCGCCCTGGGCCTCGGCCGCCGGGTCGGGGTGCTGGGCATCCGGGACGAGGCACCGCCCGCCGTACGCGCCCTGCTCGGTGACCGGTTCACCGCCTCCGCCCGCCCCCACGGCGTGCACCGCACCACCGACCTGCTCGCCCCGGCGGGGCCCGAGGCGGTGCTGCTGGAGGCCGCGGCCGGGCTCGTCGCCTCGGGCGCGGACACGCTGCTCCTCGCCTGTACGGGCCTCAACACCATCGGCATCCGGCCCCTGCTGGAGCGGCGGCTGGGCGTCCCGGTCGTGGACCCGGTGCTCGCCGCCGGGCTGCTGGCCTCGTACGCGTACGGGGACTGAGCGGACCGCAACGGACTGCCGGGCCGCACCCGGCGCCCGCCTCACCTCGAATCCGGCCCCCGCCTCACACCAAGCTGTCCCGCCACGCCCGGTGCAGTGCCGCGAACCGGCCCTCGCCCGCGATCAGCCGGTCCGGCGGGCCGTCCTCGACGATCCGGCCGTCGGCCATGACCAGCACCCGGTCGGCCGTCTCGACGGTCGACAGCCGGTGGGCGATGACGACCGCCGTACGGCCGCGCAGCACCGTGTCCATGGCGCGCTGCACCGCCCGCTCGCCGGGAATGTCGAGGGAGGAGGTGGCCTCGTCGAGGATGAGGACGGACGGGTCGGCGAGCAACGCGCGGGCGAACGCCACCAGCTGGCGCTGACCGGCGGAGATCCGGCCGCCGCGCTTGCGCACATCCGTGTCGTAGCCGTCGGGCAGCGCGGCGATGAAGTCATGAGCGCCGATCGCCTTCGCCGCCTGCTCGATCTCGGCGCGGGTGGCGTCGGGGCGGCCGATGGTGATGTTGTCGGCGACCGTGCCGGAGAACAGGAACGCCTCCTGCGTCACCATGACCACACCGCGCCGCAGCTCGGGCATGGCCAGCTCGCGCAGATCCACCCCGTCGAGCAGCACCCGGCCGTCGCTGGGGTCGTAGAAGCGGGCCAGCAGCTTGGCCAGGGTGGACTTGCCCGCGCCGGTGGCCCCGACCACCGCCACCGTCTGCCCGGCGGGCAGCGTGAGGTCGAAGCGGGGCAGCACCTCGCCGCCGGTGCGATAGGCGAAGCGCACCCCGTCGAAGACCACCTCCCGGCCGGGGGCCTTCGTCGGGCGCGGCGGCAGCGGCCTGGGGTCCGCGGGCTCGGGCACGGAGGGGCGCTGGGCCAGCAGGCCCGCGATCTTCTCCAGCGAGGCGGCAGCCGACTGGTAGGAGTTGAGGAACATCCCCAGCCGGTCGATCGGGTCGTACAGCCTGCGCAGATACAGCGTGGCCGCGGCGAGCACCCCGAGCGCGAGTGAACCGGAGGCCACCCGGTAGGCGCCCCAGAGCACGATGGCGGCCACCGCCGCGTTGGCGACCAGCCGGGAGCTGACCACATAGCGGGCCATCTCCAGGATCGCGTCCCCATTGGCGCGCTCATGGCGGTGGTTCTGCTCGCCGAAGCGCGCGTCATTGGCGCGCTCGCGGCGGAACGCCTGCACGGGGCGGATGCCGTTCATGGTCTCGGTGAACGTCACGATGACCGCCGCGATGGCCGTCGACCGCTTGCGGTACACCCGCATGGAGCGGCGCTGGAAGGAGCGGATCAGCAGATACAGCGGCCAGAAGGAGAGCACGGCCGCCCCGCCGAGGCCCCAGTCCAGATACAGCAGCGTGATGGAGATGTAGACCACCGACAGGGCGACCCCGAGCAGCTCCTCCAGGCCCTCGATGAGCAGCTCGCGCAGCGACTCGACGTCCGTCGTGGCGCGGGAGATCAGCCGGCCGGAGGTGTACCGCTCGTGGAAGTCCACGCTCAGCGCCTGGGCATGGCGGAAGATCCGGCCGCGCAGATCCAGCAGCACGTCCTGGCTGATCCGGGCGGAGGCGCGGATGAACGCGTACTGCAGCGCCCCGGAGGCGAGCGCACAGCCCAGATAGCCCGCGCCGACGGCGATCAGCGGGCCGTGGCCACCGTCGCGGAAGGCGGGCACGGCACGGTCGATGGCGTACGCCACGAGCAGCGGACCCGCCTGGACGGCGGCCTGCTGGAGCAGCAGCAGAACGGCCGCCAGCCACACTCGCTGCCGGCGCGGGGAGAGCAGCGAGCGCAGCAGGGCCAACGACGCGCCCTTGGGCACCGGCAGGACATCGCGGTCGAACGGGTCGTCGGACGACGCCGCCCGGCCCCCGTCCTCGCCGTCCCAGTCGTCCGCGCTCTCCCGCTCCTCCTCGACCGTGGTCATGGGCTTCTCTCCCCCTCCTCGGCTTCCTGCCCGGACATCAGCGAGCGGTACTCCGCGCTCTGCCGCAGCAGCCGCTGATGGGTGCCGACGGCGGCGATCCGGCCCCCCGACAGCAGCGCGACCCGGTCGGCGAGCAGCACGGTGGACGGCCGGTGGGCGACGACCAGCGCGGTCGTGGACGCCAGCACCCGCCGCAGCGCCGCCTCCACCAGCGCTTCGGTGTGTACGTCGAGGGCGGACAGCGGATCGTCGAGCACCAGGAACCGGGGGCCGCCCACGACGGCCCGCGCCAGCGCGAGCCGCTGCCGCTGACCGCCGGACAGACTCAGCCCCTGCTCGCCGACCTCGGTGTCGGTGCCCTCCGGCAGGGCGTGCACGAAGTCGGCCTGCGCCACCTTCAGGGCCCGCAGCAGCTCCTCCGTCCCCGCGTCGGCGGCGCCCATGAGGACGTTCTCCCCGGCGGTGGCGGAGAACAGCGTGGGCTCCTCGAACGCGACGGCCACCAGGGCGCGCAGCTCCTCCCGGGAGAGGGCGGTGATGTCCCGGCCGTCGAGGGTGATCCGGCCGCGCGTGACCTCATGGAGCCGGGGGACGAGTGCGGTGAGGGTGGTCTTCCCGGAACCGGTCGCCCCGACCAGTGCCATGGTCTCGCCGGGCCGGATGTGGAGATCGACCCCGCGCAGCACGGGCGGCTCGTCGGGCGGCGCGTCCGCGTAGGCGAACTCCACCCCCTCGAACCGGAGCCCGCCTTCGCCCTCCCGCTCTTGGCCGCGCTCCCGCTCTTGGCCGCCCTCCCGCGACGGCTCGGCCCGAAGCCGGTCGGCGGCCGTGGCCGGTTCCGCGTCCATGACGTCGAAGTAGCGGTCGGTGGCCGTGGCCGCGTCCTGGCTCATGGCGAGGAGGAAGCCCAGGGACTCCACCGGCCAGCGCAGCGTCAGGGCGGTGGAGAGGAAGGCGACCAGCGTGCCCGCCGACAGATCCCCGTCGGCCACCCGCACCGTGCCCAGCACCAGCGCCGCGCCGATCGCCAGCTCCGGCAGGGTCATGATCAGCGCCCAGAGCGTGGCCAGCAGCCGCGCCTTGTGCAGCTCGGTGGAGCGGACCTGCTCGGACAGCGTGCGGAAGGCGCGGGCCTGGCTGCGGTGGCGGCCGAAGCCCTTGACGATCCGGACGCCCAGCACGCCCTCCTCCACGACCGTCGTCAGATCGCCGGTCTGGTCCTGCACGGTGCGGGCCACCGTCGAGTACCGCGTCTCGAACAGCGAGCAGAGGATCACCAGCGGCACCGCCGGGATCACCAGGACCAGGCCCAGCGTCCACTCCTGGGACAGCAGAATGGCGAACCCGGCCAGGATGGTCACCCCGTTGACCACCAGGAAGGTGAGCGGGAAGGCCAGGAACATCCGCAGCAGCATCAGATCGGTCGTGGCCCGCGACAGCAGCTGCCCGGAGGCCCAGCGGTCGTGGAAGGAGACCGGCAGCCGCTGGAGATGGCGGTAGAGATCGGCGCGCATCGCGGCCTCGACGGACGCCAGCGGCCGCCCCACCAGCCATCGCCGCAGCCCGAACAGCCCCGCCTCGGCCGTGCCGAGGGCGAGCAGCAGCGCACCGCCCAGCCAGACCCCGCCCGGGTCCCGGTGGGCCACCGGCCCGTCCACCATCCACTTGAGGACCAGCGGGATGACCAGCCCCATACAGGAGGCGACGACCGCCACCCCGGCCGCGCCGAACAGCCGCGCCCGCACCGGGCGCACATATGGCCACAGCCGCAGGAGCGAACGCGTGGCGGAGCGGTGCCGCGGGGCGGCACCGCCTTCCTGGGCGCGGGGTTCACTCGTCACAGCCATCAGTGGGGAGACTACGGTCCGCCACTGACAGTGCTCACTCGGTTTTTTGGCGTAGGTCCACGGAGGTGAGGGCGCGCAGCAGCAGGACCGAGCGTTCCGGAAGCTCGATGGGCGCGCCCGCCGCGAGGAGTGTGCCCGGGGGCGCGTCCTGCTCCTCGCGGGCGGTGTCCAGCAGGAGCTCGTACCCCCGGGCCCAGGGCGGTCCGGGCAGGGTGAAGGAGACCGGCCGCGGG
This sequence comes from Streptomyces lacaronensis, assembly GCF_047337785.1. Classification (NCBI taxonomy): domain Bacteria; kingdom Bacillati; phylum Actinomycetota; class Actinomycetes; order Kitasatosporales; family Streptomycetaceae; genus Streptomyces; species Streptomyces lacaronensis. The sequence continues at coordinate 4,096,489 of NZ_JBLHDK010000003.1, read as the reverse complement.
CCCGCGTGCAGCAGCGCCAGGAAGCTGTCGTCGGTGACCGGGGCGCCGTGCGGATCGCGCTGGGGCAGTTCACGGCCCGACAGATAGGCCCCGAGGGCGGTCGTCGGCGCGTACCAGTCGGATTCGGTCATCTCGGTGCCGTGCGGGGTGAACCACGCCAGGTCGCGCAGCCCCTCCGGGGGCCGGGCCAGACCGGAGAAGAAGGCCGGGCGGCGCAGCACCGGATGGGCCCGGCGCAGCCGTATCAGCCGGGCGGTGAGCTCGGTGAGGGCGCGCCAGCCGGGGTCCTCCAGCAGCGACCAGTCCAGCCAGCCGGTCTCGTTGTCCTGGCAGTACGCGTTGTTGTTGCCGCCCTGGGTGCGGCCCAGCTCATCGCCCGCGACCAGCATCGGCACCCCGGTGGACAGCAGCAGGGTGGTCAGCAGATTGCGCAGCTGGCGGCGGCGCAGCGCGCGTATGCCGGGGTCGTCGGTCTCGCCCTCGGCGCCGCAGTTCCAGGCGCGGTTGTCGGGGGAGCCGTCGCGGTTGCCCTCCCCATTGGCCTCGTTGTGCTTGCGCTCGTACGAGACCAGGTCGCGCAGGGTGAAACCGTCGTGTGCGGTGATGAAGTTGACCGAGGCGTACGGGTGGCGGCCACCGCGCTCGTACAGATCGCTGGAGCCGGAGAGCCGGTAGCCCAGCTCGCGGACATCGGGCAGCGCCCCGCGCCAGAAGTCCCTCACCGCGTCGCGGTAGCGGTCGTTCCACTCCGCCCACAGCGGCGGGAAGGCGCCCACCTGATAGCCGCCGGAGCCCACGTCCCACGGCTCCGCGATCAGCTTGACCCGGCGCAGCACGGGATCCTGCGCGATCACGGCCAGGAAGGGCGAGAGCATGTCCACGCCGTGCGCGGCGCGGGCGAGCGCGCTGGCCAGGTCGAAGCGGAAGCCGTCCACGCCCATCTCGGTGACCCAGTAGCGCAGCGAGTCGGTGATCAGCCGCAGCACCTGCGGCTGGAGGACGTTGAGGGTGTTGCCGCAGCCGGTGAAGTCGGCGTAGCGGCGCGGGTCCTGCTGCACCCGGTAGTAGCCGCGGTTGTCCACACCGCGCAGCGAGAGGGTGGGGCCCAGCTCATTGGCCTCGGCGGTGTGGTTGTAGACGACGTCGAGGATCACCTCGATCCCGGCGGCGTGCAGGGTCCGCACCATCCGCCGGAACTCCGCGACCTGCTGGCCCCGGGTGCCGTCGGCCGCGTAACCGGCGTGCGGCGCGAAGTAGCCGATGGAGTTGTAGCCCCAGTAGTTGCGTAAGCCACGCCGCAGCAGATGGTCCTCATGGGCGAACTGATGCACCGGCAGCAGCTCCACCGCCGTGACCCCGAGCCGGGTCAGATGCTCGACCGCCGCCGGATGCGCCAGCCCCGCGTAGGTGCCGCGCAGCTCGGGCGGCACCCCGGGGTGGCGCATGGTGAAGCCCCGCACATGGAGCTCGTAGATCACCGACTCGGCCCAGGGCGTCTTGGGCCGCCGGTCCTCGGTCCACTCGTCGGGCGCGCCGTCCGCCGCGTCGTCGCCGGTGACCACGCCCTTGGGGACGTACGGGGCGGAGTCGCGATCGTCCCGTACGGTGTCCGCCACATGCTGCTGCGGCCAGTCCCGCACATGTCCGTAGACCTCCGCCGGCAGCGCGAAGTCCCCGTCCACGGCGCGGGCGTACGGATCCAGCAGCAGCTTCGCCGGATTCCAGCGGGCGCCGGTCCAGGGATCCCAGCGGCCGTGTACGCGGTAGCCGTAGCGGCGGCCGGGCAGCACACCGGGGACGAAGCCGTGCCAGACCTCATGGGTGAGCTCGGTGAGCGGACAGCGGAGCTCCTGGCCGTCGTCGTCGAACAGACAGAGGTCGACGGCCTCGGCGCCGCCCGCCCAGAGCGCGAAGTTGGTCCCCCACGCCCCGTCAGGCCCCGGGCAGGGGCGGGCGCCGAGCGGTTCCGGGCTGCCCGGCAGGACGGCGGGGCCCGCCGCGGGGGCGGTGGTCCGGTCGCGGCGCGGCGCGACGGCCGGGGTGCGGTGGCCGACGGGGTGCCCCACCGCCGTCGCCGAGGGGCGTACGGGGGAGCCGTCGCGCGTCGCCTGCTGGGCTGTACGCGTCTCCTGCTCGGCTGCGCTGGACACATCGGCCTCCGCGGCTCGCGGCCAACCGCCTCCGCCCCGTGGGAGGGAGGCGGACAGCACCTCATGGCGGGCCGGTGGGCCCGCGGTGTCCCGTTCCGCACGGCCCGGCCCCCGCCCTCCCACCTGTTCTGCCCGCAATCCCCTTTCTATAAGGCTCGGTTCTCCCCCAGCTACCGCTGGGAGGTGCCCCCGCCGGGGCGCCTCAGTCTTCCCCGGCCACCGCTGGGAGGTGCCCCCGGCCGATCGTCGTGGAACCCCTCCCGCCTGGGACTGAAACGTGACCATCGAGGGGAGTCCACTGTCGGCGGCGTGTGATTACCTATCGCCAGGCGCGCCTGCGCGTGATCGGGGTTGCCGCGGGGGCGCGGCCTTGGGGAGGGGAGAACTGTTGTGACGGTGCGGCGGATACCGGGGGCGGCGCGGGGCGGCCGCAAGGGGCTTCTCGCGTTGCTGCTCGGGGCGTTGCTGATGGCGGTGGCCGCGTGCGGCGGCGGTGGCTCCGGCGACGACGGTGATAAGGGCAAGGACGGCAAGGGCGACCGGCCCAAGACCTCCCGGGCCGTGGTGACCATCGCGCCGAAGGACGGCGCCAAGGGCGTGGACACCAGCGGCGCCCTGAAGGTCACCTCGGCGAAGGGCACCCTGTCCTCGGTCAGGGTCAAGGACGCGAAGGGCACCGCGGTCGAGGGGAAGATCGCCCAGGGCGGGAAGAGCTGGCGGCCCGACGCCCATCTCCGCTCGGACACCACCTACACCGTGGACGCGGCCGCCAAGGACGCCCACGGTCTGACCACGAGCGAGCACGCCACCTTCACCACTCTCCGTCCCAAGAACACCTTCGTGGGCATCTACACCCCGGAGGACGGCACGACGGTCGGCGTCGGCATGCCGGTCTCGCTCCATTTCACCCGCGGCATCACCCACCCGGCGGACGTGGAGAAGGGGATAAAGGTCAGCGCCTCGCCGTCGGTGCCGATCGAGGGCCACTGGTTCGGCAACGACCGGCTGGACTTCCGGCCGGAGGAGTACTGGAAGCCCGGCACCAAGGTGACGCTCCGCATGGACCTCGACGGGATCGAGGGCAGGCCGGGGGTGTACGGCGAGCAGCGGAAGTCCGTGACGTTCACCATCGGCCGCAGCCAGATCTCCGTCGTCGACGCCAAATCCAAGAAGATGACGGTCAAGCGGGACGGCAAGACCATCAAGACCATTCCCATCACCTCCGGCGCGCCCGGCCACGAGACCTACAACGGCAAGATGGTGATCAGCGAGAAGCATCCGGTGACCCGGATGGACGGCGCCACGGTCGGCTTCGACGGGGAGTACGACATCAAGGACGTGCCGCACGCCATGCGGCTGTCGACCTCCGGCACCTTCATCCACGGCAACTACTGGGCGGGGCGGCCCACGTTCGGTTCGGCCAATGTCAGCCACGGCTGTGTGGGCCTGTTCGACCAGCGCGGCGGAGGGGACTCCTCCACCCCGGCGTCCTGGTTCTTCCGGAAGTCGATCATCGGCGATGTGGTCATCGTGAAGAACTCCGATGACGAGACCATCCAGCCGGACAACGGGCTCAACGGCTGGAACATGTCCTGGGAGAAGTGGAAGGCATGACCCCGGCCGGTGCCCGGGCGCCCTGTCGGGGGCGTCCCGACGCCGCCCCCGGCCCTCCGCTCCCTTGTTAGCGGACGCTAACCTGCGCTCATGACTGTGAACCTCGAGGTCGCCGACGGCGTTGCCACCTTCCGCCTTGACCGCCCCCCGATGAACGCGCTCGACATCGCCACCCAGGACCGGCTGCGAGAGCTCGCGGCCGAGGTGACCCGCCGCGACGACGTGCGCGCGGTGGTCATCTGGGGCGGTGAGAAGGTGTTCGCGGCCGGCGCGGACATCAAGGAGATGCGGGAGATGGACCATGCCGCGATGGTGGTCCGCTCCGGTGATCTACAGGAGTCCTTCACCGCCGTGGCCCGGATCCCCAAGCCCGTGGTCGCCGCCGTCACCGGCTACGCCCTCGGCGGCGGCTGCGAGCTGGCACTGTGCGCCGACTTCCGGATCGCCGCCGAGAACGCCAAGCTCGGCCAGCCCGAGATCCTGCTCGGCCTGATCCCGGGCGCGGGCGGCACCCAGCGGCTGGCCCGGCTGATCGGCCCGGCCAAGGCCAAGGACCTCATCTTCACGGGCCGTCAGGTCAAGGCCGACGAGGCGCTCGCGATCGGCCTGGTGGACCGGGTGGTACCGGCCGAGGAGGTCTATGAGCAGGCCCACGCCTGGGCGGCGAAGCTGGCCAAGGGCCCGGCGATCGCGCTGCGCGCGGCCAAGGAGTCGGTGGACCGGGGGCTGGAGACGGACCTCGACAGCGGTCTCGCCATCGAACGGAACTGGTTCGCCGGGCTGTTCGCCACCGAGGACCGGGAGATCGGGATGCGCAGCTTTGTCGAGGACGGGCCGGGCAAGGCCACGTTCCGCTGACACCCGACCGCTTCCGATCGCCTCGGCCGGGGTTGGCGAAGCCACCCCGGCCGAGGTCGTGGAGTCGCGTGGAGTCGCGTATGCCCCGTGCGAGCGAATTTTCTTCGCCAACGATCGGCCCTCGACTGACCCGGTCCGGTACGCTGGGTGATCACGCGTACGCGCGGTGACATCGCTGGTCAGGTGGGGTGTTGCGGTTCCCCAACTGCCCTTGGCATATGTCGGATCGGATTTATGGAGCCTGGGGCTCCGGTGTTCGGAATCCCACGGTTCCGCCCCGGATGGCCTTTTGGGCGGCCATGATGGGGGGCATGGCGGGCTTGGAGGGAATGGAGCAGCCGCAGCAGCGCACTGGTACGGCTGCGGTGCGGGGGGCGCCGTCCGTCGAGGACGACCTGGCCCTCAGAGCGCTTGACCTCTTCGGGAACCCGGCGTGCGAGGAGGTGCGGCTGCCCTCCCGCCCCGAGTCCGCGGGGACCGCCCGCAGGATGGCCGAATTCGTGGTGGCGCGGGACTGGGGGCTGGGCCTTCAGCTCGCCGAGCACACGGTGCTGCTGGTCTCCGAGCTCGTCGGCAACGCCGTGCGGCACACCGGTGCCCGCACCTTCGGGCTGCGGATGCTGCGGCGGCGCGGCTGGATCCGGATCGAGGTCCGCGACCCGTCCCGGGGGCTGCCGTGTCTGATGCCGGTGGGGGAGCTGGACACCAGCGGACGCGGGCTGATGCTGGTCGACCAGCTCTCCCAGCGGTGGGGCGTCGATCTGCTGCCGTGCGGCAAGACGACCTGGTTCGAGATGCGAGTGGCCGAAAACTGATGGTGCGTGCGCCGATGCGGACCTCACGCGGAGGGTGAAAGAGGCTGAAAGGGGTCCCCGTGTCGTCGTGCGCCGACGGCATGGGGACCCCTTCCGTTCCCGGCCATGGCGCGAAAGGGGTGTTCGCCGTGGCATTCGGGGGAAGCGACCTCGCTCGGGTCAATGGGGGTCGCGGCCCCGACTATCGCAGAGACGGTAGAGCAGTTCCAAGCCAACCCAAGGTGAGGTGTAACACTTGCCTTGTTAATGGCGGGTAGAACGGCAAATTTCCTTCGTTGTCGACCTGATTCTTTCGAAACTCCAGTGGTCCAGACCGTGACACGAAATCTTTCTTTGCCCGTCGGTCCTTGGCATGGCCCTGCCGAGGACCCACCATGGAACCGCGCTACGCGCGTCACTACCCCCACGCGTCACCCCCTTTGTCCCCGCTACGACATTCGGGAGACCCTCCATGGAAGCGCACGGCCGCACCCCCACCCGGCGCGCTCTGCTCCGCTCGGGCGCCTATCTCGCCACCGCCGCCACCGGACTCGCCGCCACGGCCGCGACGGCCACCACCGCCCACGCCGACGGCAGACACCGCCGCCGCGTGGCCGCCTATCCCCCCACCCACTGGATCCCGGCCTCCACCGCCAACTACCGCGTCTCCAGCCGCCCGACCTCGTATCCGATCGACTTCATCGTCATCCATGTGACGCAGGAGACCTTCCCGGACGCGATGAAGATCTTCCAGGACCCGGCCAAGCAGGTCTCCACCCACTACATGGTCGCCTCGGCCGACGGCTACATCGGGCAGTTCGTCCGGGAGAAGGACGTCGCCTGGCACGCGGGCAACAAGGACTACAACAACCGCAGCATCGGCATCGAGCACGAGGGCTGGGTGGACGACCCCAAGTGGTTCACGGACGAGATGTACGCCTCGTCCGCCGCCCTGACCGCGGCCGTCTGCGACCGCTACGGCATCCCCAAGAACCGCGACCACGTCATCGGTCATGTGGAGGTCCCCGGCACCGACCACACCGACCCCGGCCCGCTGTGGGACTGGGACCGCTATATGAGGCTGGTCAACGGAGGGAGCCGGGTGCGCCGCGGAGTCTGAGGCCGCGCACCGCGCGGAGTCCGAGGCCGCGCACCGAAGCCGAGCGCGCCGTGACACGGCCGGGACGAACCGGCCACCCCCGACCGCTAATCTGTGCGGGTCAAGGAACGCACGGAAGGGGCGGAACAGGTGGCGGACATCGAGGCGGCGCGCAAGGCGTTCGAGCGGTATGACCTCAACGGTGACGGCCAGATCACCGCGGCCGAGTACAAGAGCGTGATGGCGCAGCTGGGGGACCCGTATGTCACGGAGCCCGTCGCCCAGGCCGTCATCAACGCCCACGACTCCAACGGTGACGGGCTGCTCACCTTCGACGAGTTCTGGGCGGCCCAGAACAAGAGCGGCGAGAAGACCGCCTGAGAACAGGCCGTACGGACGGCGGCGCGGCCGGCGCGTTCAGCGCCAGCCGCGCCGCTGTGCGCCTGCCCGCCGTCTGCGGTCATTGCACAGCAGACAGCGGCCGTAGCCGGGTGGCAGCGGGTCGTCCGGATCCCCGTACAGCGGATCCACGGCCCCGCGCGGATGCTCCGGGCAGCCCGTCGATCCGTGCTCGGCGGTCAGCGATCCCGCCGCGGCGAGCGCCCGCCGCAGGGCGTCGGTGAGCAGCTCGGTCTCCGGCCCGGAGGGTGCGGCGTCCAGCGAGAAGGCGATGTCCGACGCGGTGGTGAGCGCGCTGCGGAGTTCGCGCAGGTCTGCGTAACTCATACCGGGCAGCGTAGGCGTCCCCACCGACAACGCCCCCGAGGGGCCCGGGGCGGGGCCGGTCAGGTCTCGTCCGCCACGTCCTCCGCCGTGTGGACCTCCGCCATGTCCTCCGCCTCCTCATCGGCGGTGAGCGCCGCCCGGCTGGGGTCGGCCCATGCCTGGAGCGCGGACTTGCTGGAGAAGTTCGCCACGTCCTTGTCCAGCGGGCGGTCGGTGTACTGGTGGATACGCCATTTCGCCTTGATGCGCGGCTTGCCCGCCGTCACGTAGTCCGCTATCCACAGGCCGTCGCCCGCGTACGACGTGGTGTCGTAGTTGAGCCAGAAGTTCCGGTTGCAGTAGAGCATGACCCGGTGGGTGGGCCGCAGCTTCTTGACCTCGCGGATGAACCGGTCCTTCTCGGCGTTGCTGGCGCGGGTCCCGGAACCGGTGGTCTCCCAGTCCACGGCGAGCAGATCGTGCTTCTGGGACGCGCACTTCTCGACGAAGTAGCGCGCCTGCGCCGAGATGTTGCCCGGCCACAGGAAGTGGTAGAAGCCGACGACACATCCCGCCTTGCGCGCCCGGGACGCCTGCGAGGTCTGCTTCGGGTTGATGTACGACCGGCCTTCGGTGGCCTTGATGAAGACGAAGGCCAGTCCGTCCGCGTCGAACGTGGACTGGTGCGAACTCACGTCGATGCCGTGCAGCATGGCGCCTACCTCGGGTCAAGAACGGGTGAATACACGGGTGTTATTCCCCCTCTCGTACGCAGGACCCTACTGGGACGGGATCGCGATCCGCAGCCGTTCGGCGCCACACCAAGGGGGACGGGCGGGAGGAGAAGCGGACCCGAGGGTTTGGCCATCCCCCGGGCCCTGTGATGCCGCCCAACTGCGCACGCCCGCCCGGATGGGAACGGGTCAGTCTGATGTCGTCGTGTTCTTCCGTTGAACTACCGCTCCACGAAGCGGGGCGGGCCGGATTCGAACCGGCATCCGACGACCGAGCCCGTGCCCGGTCGGTGAGACGATCGGCGGCGAATGCTGAGGCTGGAGCGAGAATCTGAGATTGAACGCGTGCCACGGGCGCACGGTCCGCTCGAAGACCGGGGGCTGAACCCGGCTACCTCCTGGGACGGACCGTCCCCTCTCGTGACCAAGTGCTCGGGGAGGTGGTCAATACCTCCCAACGCAACCGCGTGCATCACGACGAGCTTCAGTATCAGCTTGCGCTCCTCGCGCACCCCGCACCGCCGCTTGACCCGGCGGCCGGGGAGTCCATGACGCTACCCGAACAGGTAGCCGAAGACCACCTCACCCACGCGCTGATCGGTGACCTCGACGCCGTTGGCCTCCTCGCGGGCGTATTTGACCGCCTGCTGGAGCTTCTCCACCCGGTCGAGCACCTCGTTGACGCGCCGCGCCGGGAGGGCGCCGGAGAACTTCACGGTCGTCCAGTAGCCGACCGGGATGTCCTCGTAGTACACCTCGACCTGCGCCGGGTGCTTCTCCGTGGCCTCCGCCTTCACATGGTTCCTGGGCACCTTCTTGGTGCGGACGGTCCGCACCGCCTCGGTCTTCCAGCAGTCCGTCGACGGGTCGAGCGACCACGACTCGGCGGCGTCCAGGGTCGGCAGCCTGCGGATGAAGGTGGCGAGATCCGTCAGCTGCTTCTCCAGGAACAGCAGATACGAGACCGGCACCTCACGCAGCAGCGTGCGCCCCTCGACCTCGATGTCCGCGCGGGCCTCGCAGTTCGTCCAGTCCTTGGTGGCGGTCACATCGAACAGCCGGGTCAGCGTCGTCGCGGTCTCCCGAAGGATGTCCTCCGCCTTCACCTGCACCCGCGTCGACTCGGGCGGCAACTGCTCGCCCTCCTCGTCCTTCGGCTGATACGTCCGGGAAATCCCCGCCAGCAGCACCGGCTTGTCCAGCCGGCGCTGGGACGCCGTCAGGTCCGCTTGCGTCTTGGACTTGACGCCCTTCTCCACTGCGATGATCTGATTGAGTTTCGCCACGTGAGGGACGCTAGCAGTGCGGAACGCCCGCTCTCGAACGATATTCGAGGCGGCCTTCAGGGGCGTTCCCGTCCCCGCAGCGGGCGGATAGTCCGTGCGTACCAGGCCGACGAAGTCACCGCCGGCCCGGCCGCGAGACCGGCCACGGCGATGAGAAAGACGACGATCAGCCAGGTCAGAAGGGTGAAAACCGGGCCGAGCGGGCCGAAGTCGGCGAGGCTGCGGGCCATGGCCACGGGCATGAGCAGCCGGGAGAGGTAACCCAGCAGGACGGTCCCCACACCGGCGAGCACGGCGCCCGGCAGCAGGTGCGTCCAGGTGACGCGGCCGCTCAGCAGGAGATGCTGGGTCCACCACCACAGCAGAACGGCGGACAGCAGGGACAGCGCCAGCCCGGACACGATGCCCGTACCGAACCCCTTGCGCACCGGCGCCTGGACGAGGAGCACCGCGAGCCAGACGAGCAGCCACAGCAGCCAGCGCCACGCCGTGACGCGCACCGCCGCCCTGGGCAGCCCCCAGCACCGTTCGCAGATCGCCTGGAGCGCCCTGCTGAACGCCGTCGCGGACACCAGGGCGACCAGCAGTCCGACGATCCCCGAGGTGTTCTTGGCCGTTCCCCGGGTGGTGAACGTACGGCGCACCTCGTCGAGGACGTCACCGCGCACGCCCACCACCGAGCGCAGGGAGTCGGCCAGGAGGTTCTGCAGCGTATCGGGGACGAAGGCCGCCACCGCCATCAGCAGGGGGAGAGCGGTGAGGAACGCCTGGGCCGCCAGACGGGTGGCGGCTTCCAGCACGTTCACCGCCACCAGCCGCTCCAGGAACCGGGCGGCCGGGCCGCCGCCGATCGCGGTCGTGACGCGCTCCCACAGCGTCCGCGGCGCCCTCATGGCATACCGCCCGGCCGTCAGGGATGCCCGGGACGGCCGCCCGCCGCGGGGCCGTCGGGCGCGGGGCCGTTCGCCGCTGGCCCGGACGCCGCGGGGCCGCTCGCCGTGGGGCCGTTCGGCGCTGGCCCGGACGCCCCGGCGAGGACGCCGAGCAGCGCCAGGACCCCCACCACGATGCCGAGGACGAGCCCGACGGACGCCGGAGTGGGGTGGTTCCACAGCACCAGGGCCAGCGCGCCGCCCGTGATCGCCACGCCGGTGGTCCAGGCCCGATGGGTGTCCAGCCAGCGGCCGAAGCCCCCGGTGCGGGCTCCGACGCGAGCCAGGCCCCGGCCGATGGCGCCGGTGCCGCGTGCCGCGGCCGAGCGCACGACGTGGGCCCCGCGCCCGGGGCCGTACAGATACGCGGCGAGCGCGGTGACGATCGCGACGACGAGAAGGGTGCGGGTGCTTTCGCGCAGGAAGCGTACGAGCGTGTCGAAGATGAAGGCCGCCGGGCCCCGGGGCAGGGTCGTGGTGGGCGGGACGGAGTCCAGGTAGACGCCGCGCACCACGGCCAGGCCGACCAGTAGCGCGATCATCATCACCGCCGTGCCGATCCCGGCGGCCAGCAGCGTGATCCGATGCGCGGGGGAGACCCACACGGCGAGCGCGGCGAGCACGATCGTCACGGCGGGCAGCCAGATGCCGACGATGTCGAGGAGGCGCATCGCGCCTTGTGCTTCGTCCAGCTTGTCCGTCCGCACCAGCGTGAACTGCCGGTCGATGTGCGGGATCCTGGCGGCCTTCTCGTAGCCCGCCCGGACGAGGCGCTGTTTGACGTTGTCGACAAGGGTGCCGATGTCCAGGACGATCGCGTTCCCACGGGCCTGGACCGCGCTGGTGCCCTCACCGGTGAGGACCTTGACGACGGCGGCGTGGGCGCGGCGGTTGGCCGCGTCCCACACCAACGGGAACTGATCGCTGGCGATCACCTTGTGGACCACGCGGTGCACGGCGTTGGTGAGGGCGCTCTCCAGCGGCCCGCCGAGCATCCGGGTGCCGTCCACGACGACGGACGGGGCTCCGGTCTTGTCCAGGTTCCTGGCGAGATGGGCCGTGATGGCGGGCACGTCGACCCGGTCGACCACGCGTTTGGTGAGCCGGTTGGTGACGGTGGACTGGACGCCGGGGTTCCTGGCGATCGGGGCGACGGTCTGGACATACCGGTGAGGGTCGGTGATCTCTTCGTGCAGCCAGGTGGCGACGACGGCGAGCGGGGAGAGCAGAACCGCCAGGACGAGCAGCACACACGCGCCCGCGTGGCGAAGCCGCCGGTGGCGTACGGCCGCGGCCCCGCGCAGCCGCTCGTACTCCCGTCGCTCGCTCCCGCTCAGCGGGTGGGGCTCGGCGGGGCCGGAGGCGTCGGCGGACGGATCCATGGGTCCTCCCTCGCGCGGGACGGAGGGAAGCGCCACCGGACGGAGGCGCCGCCGAAGATTGGCGGCGTCAGGGCGCTGGCCACCCCGGCGGGCGGCGCATCTCCTCGATCCGCGGTCCGAGGTTCTGGAAACGCGGCGACGGGCCGTTTTGATTCGCGGCCAGGAGCCGGGAGCCGATGTGGTGGTGAGGGGGGCGTGGTGGCGAGCCCGGCGCGGGGTACCCGTGGGACGGCCCTTTCCGGCGCCCACGCCCCCTGACCGGGAGGCCACTGCCCCCAGGAGGTCACATGACGGCGGCGGGGCGCGGACCGCACCGATCACGGTTATGGCGCGTGCGGGTGCTGCGCGCCGCCCTCCCCGGCCGCCGGGAAACGGAGGGCCCAGGCGTCGGCCGTCCACTCGACCCCGCCTCGCTCCGGCCGGAGGAATGCGACGCGATCGCTGGTCATCCGGTGGTCGAAGCGCAATTCGGCGACACTGTCCACCGCCTGCACCACGCCGGTACGGCCACTGGCCGGGTCGTACGCCACCTGGCCGGGGGCGGGCACTGGACGGTGGTTGTTGGGCTGTGGCTGATGGAGCCGGTGGTTCATACGGCTCGTCCTTCGGGCTGCCGGGGGATGTGGACGGTGTGGGCGGGGTGGCGTCGGCGCAGTACCTCGTAGTCGGTGGCCTTGCTGTAGTCCCCGGCTCGTTTGGCCTGTTCGCGCAGTGCCGCGTAGTGGCGGCAGGTGGGACAGGTGTCGTTTGACGGGCATCTCGAACTACTCGGCGGCGCTAGTCATGGGCATGCTTCAGACGGCCGAGTACGCGCGGGAGGTCTTCCAGGCCGCGCATCCCCGGGCGGGCCAACGAAATCGACGCGAAGATCGAGCGGCGATTGAGGAGGCGCGAGGTGATGGAGAAGGACGCACCTCCGCTGCTCTGGAGCGTTCTGAACGAGACGTGCCTACGGACTGCGGTGGGTGGCTCCGAAGTCATGGCCGCACAGCTCGCCCACCTCCTGAAGGAGGCCGAGTCTCCGCACATCACCCTTCAGGTACTACCGTTCGCGGTGGGAGCGTCCCCGGCGGCGGAGAGTTTCACGCTCCTGACGTTCGACGAAGGGCCGAACGTCGCCTACGCGGACACGGCGATGGCAGGCCAACTCATCGATTCGCCGGAGCGGGTGGCAAACGCTACGGCCGCTTACGAACGGTTGCGGGCTGCCGCTCTGCACCCCGGTCAATCCTTGTCCATGATCCGTAAAGTGATGGAGGAATACGCCCGATGAAGACCGCCCTCGACCTGTCCCGTGCTGAGTGGGTCAAGTCCAGCTACAGCAACGGCAACGAAGGTGAGTGCGTGGAATTCGCACCCGGCATAGCCATCACTGCCGGTATCGTCCCCGTCAGGGACAGCAAGCACCCGGCAGGCCCTGCCCTCGTCTTCCCCGTGGAGGCGTGGACTTCGTTCACGAGCGCCGTGCGCAGCGGACAGTTCCCGACCGCCTGAGCCGCAGTGACGCGCGGCCAGCTGGGCGGATGCCTAGAAGTTATCCGCGAACGGATCATGCATTCCTCCCCAATGGAATACATGTGAGCCTGTTTCAGATGAATACTCTACTCGCGCTCCCGCGTCGGGAAGGTTGAATTCTTCTCGCAGCCATCCGTCGATGGCGAGGGCGGCGACTTCCGCGCGGTAGTCGCTGAGCGGAAACGTGAGTCGATGGACTGCGATCTCCATTCCTTCGGGGAAGCGTGAGGTGAGTTTATCCGAGTGAAGCGATACGCCGACGCAGAGCCACGCCAGATCTTTCCAATTGATGCCCCGGGGAGGGGATAGGTGAATATTTCGGTGGATTTGGATGTGCTGTTGATCCGGTCTGCCGTTCGCGACGCTCTCGGCGGACAAGTCGGCGGCAAGCCCCCCATTTGGGAAGCGTTTACGGAATTTGAAAGTCCGAATGGCTGTCATTGCTATTCCAGGAATTTCAGCAGGTGAAAGACGGATTTGCTGAAGAAATGCTCTTCGCCCATTCCCGTTCTGCCTCGTATGTAGTCGTAACCGTGTGGCATTCCATCTCCGTATAGTCGACTATGGCGATCCATAAATAATTCCGCTTCCCTGGGACTCATTTCGATGATATCGGCCTTGCGTAGGATTGCAAAGTCGCGTTCGGAGACTTTGAAGGTCAGTATCTCTACGTCATACCCACGGCTCTGTCGACGTTCCAGATAGCGCTCGGCATCCGCCCTGCTCCCCCACGAGTAGACACCTTCTCCGTATTGGCCCCGGTTTGCTTCTGTAGGCCACGGGGTGCCGTCACCTCGTAGCCGCACGGCATCTTCAGGGCCTTGCACTGTGTGGAACTCGCGGCAGGGGGCGAGGCCAAGGGGATCGGTCCAGGTGTGGGGGTTGTGGACGTAGGTGATCGGGTTGGGGGCTGGGGTGAGGCCCAGGGGGTCGGGGGTGAGGTAGCGGGCGGTGTGGGGGTCGTAGTAGCGGTGATGGTTGTAGTGGAGGCCGGTTTCGGGGTCGAAGTATTGGCCGGGGAAGCGGAGCGGGGTGTAGGCCGTGCTGTCGGCGGCCCAGGTCGTGGTGCCCCAGAGGGTGGAGCGGGTGTGCCAGGCGATGGTGCCCGATTCGTCGACGAGTTCGGTGGGGGTGCCGACGAGGTCGGTGACGATCGCGAAGAAGCGGGCGTCGATCTCGCGTTGGGTGGTGGCTTCGGTGACGCGCTCGGTCTGGGCTATGGGGTGAAGGCCGTCATGGTCCCAGGTGAGGGTGACCGGGTGGGGGAGGCCCGGGGTGGTGGTGGTCTGTTCTATGAGGGTGGGACCGTCCCAGGTGAAATCCGTTCGCTCCAGGACGCTTTCGCCGTCGGCCGCGAGGCGTTGTTTGGTGGTGCGACGGCCGAACGGGTCGTAGAGGTAGCGCCAGACGGTGCCGTCGGGGGTGGTGACCGATGCCAGGCGGTCTTCGGCGTCCCAGGTGTAGCGCCAGGTATCCGGCTTGCGGGACAGGCGGGTCTTCTGGCGGAGAGTGAGGCGGCCCGCCTCGTCGTGTTCGTAGCGGACCGAGCCCGCGCCGGTGATGCGCGTGCCGGTGTAGGTGCGGGGGCCCGTCGACTCCTGGGCGGGTTGTGTGCTCGGCCAGGTCGCGTGTGTCTGGTTGCCTGCCTCGTCGTAGGCGTAGGTCTCGGTCCAGCCGTGGGCGTTGACGGCCGTCACCCGGCCTGCCGCGTCCAGGTCGAAGGTGCGTCGGCCCGACAAGTGGTCGTCCACCGCGATGAGGTGGTCGTCGGCTCGATAGTTGTACGTCCGGTGGATGCCGCCAGCTGCGCCGGTCAGCGATTGTGTGGTCAGGCGGCCGTGCGGGTCCCAAGTGTGGGTGAGGGTGAGGGCGTTGCCGATGTGGCGCGTGGTCTCGCGGCCCGCCGCGTCGTGTGCCGAGGCGAGGGTGTGGTTCCCGACGGTCACGGTGGTGCGGTTGCCCGCGGTGTCATAGGCGTAGCCCGTGACGGCACCGGTGGGTGTGGTGCGGCGGGTGCGGCGGCCCAGGGGGTCGTAAGCATGCGTCAGGACGCGGCCGTTCACCATTTCGGACGTCACCCGGCCCAGGGGGTCGCGCTGGTAGACGACCTCCGCGTCCGGGTCGGCAGCTGAGGCCAGGAGCCCGGCGGGATCGTAGGTGAAGGTTGTGGTGCGGTCGCCGGACGCTTTGCGTATCAGTCGGCCGAGCACGTCGTACTCGTACGTGATGGTCCGGCCCAGTGGATCGGTCCGGGCGGTCAGATGGCCCGCCGCGTCGTATGCGTATCGCACGGTTCGGTCGTCGAAGTCCGTCTCCGCTGTCAGGCGGCCCGCCAGGTCGTACGCGTATCTCCAGGTCAGCCCTTGCGGATTGGTGACCTTCGTCAGCCGCAGCGCCGCGTCGTGCTCGAACTCGTAGCGGACCCCGTCCGGGCCCGTGCGGGCCGCGAGCAGGTCGAAGTGGGTGTACTCGTACACCGTCGTGCCGCCGACGGGGTCGGTGTGCGTGGTGCGGTTGCCCTCGCCGTCGTAACGCCAGGACTCCGCCGATCCATCCGGCCCGGTGCGGCGCAGGAGTTCGCCCTCCGGGCTCCAGTCGTAGCGGGTCACCGCGCCTAGTGGGTCGGTCTCGGCCACGACGCGGCCGAACGCGTCCCGCTGGAAGAAGGTCGTGGCTCCCAGCGGGTCGGTGATCTCGATCGGGAGTCCGGCCCCGTCGCAGCGCACCCGGGTGGTCGCGCCCAGCGGATCGGTGACGGCGAGCAGACCTCCGCGCGGGTCGTAGCGGTAGCGGGTGGTGGCGGCGAGCGGGTCGGTGAGGGTGGTTCGGTTGCCTGCCGCGTCGAAGGTCTGCCGCCACACCGCGCCGCCCGGATCGGTGATCTGTACAGGGTTGCCCTGTGCGTCGAGCGCCGCGCTGATCTCGCTGCCGTCCGGCCGGATGACGGCCGTCAGATGCCCGTGCTCGTCGTAGCGGAAGCCGGTGGTGCGGCCCAGCGGGTCGGTCTCGGCGACCGTACGGCCCGCCTGGTCGTACACCGTGCGGCTGACCGCGCCGGCCGCGTCGATCTCCCCGACGACCTGGTGCGCCTCGTCGATCAGATAGCGGGTGACCGCACCGTCCGGGGAGGTCAGGGTCGTGACCTTCCATCCGGGGAAATCCGGGTCCACCCCGTCGTATCCGATGCGAAAGGTGTAGTGGCCGCCCTCGCCGCCCTCGGCGACGACCCGGTCCCGCTCGTCGTAGGCGTAGGAGTACCAGCGGTTGTTGGTGTCGATCCAGGACGTGACCCGCCCGGCGCGGTCGTAGACGAAACGCAGCGGCAGGCCCGAGGAGCCCGTGACCTCGGTGAGTTGGCCGTCGGTGTAGCCGTAGCCCATCACCCGTACGTCCCCCACCCACAGGCCGGTGATCCGCTCGTTCTCCGACGTCAGCCGCAGCCGGTAACCACCGCTGTGGAGGATCTCGACCGGCGCGCCGGAAGCGTCGTCGTAGGTGAAAATGACGCGGTTGCCGTTGCGGTCGGCGATCTCCCGGAGCAGCGCCGACGCCTCGTCGCCGCAAGGGGTGAAGGTGCGGACGAGCCCGGCGTCCGGGTCGGTGAGGGTGTACGTAACCCCGTCCGCCGTCCGTGCCAGCGGCCACCGCGGGCCCTCCGCGGGCAGGACCGCGGCGCCGCCCGGCACCGGATGCGGATAGGCCAGCAGCAGACCGTCCTCGGTGAAGAAGAGCACGCCCTGCTCGTCGGACTCCAGTCGCTGGTCGGCCGTCGATGCCCAGGTCGGGCCGAACCACCGCCCGGCGCGGTATCCGGAGTCCACTCGGCGGGAGAACACCAGCGGCAGCACACCCGGCAGCTCCACATCCGTCTGCGGCAGGAACATCCGCCCGGTCGCCAGATCCACCGGATCGGTGCGACCGTGCCGCACCCGGTCCCAGGTACGGGAGAACACCCCCCGGCCTCGGCTCCGGAGCGCGCCGCGCGCCCATTGCGTCGCCTCACGCGCCGCCAGCCTGGCTCCGACGCGTGAGGCGACCGGGGCCAGGGCGCGCGGGGCGAGGCCCATCAACAGCGTCTCCGCCAGCCCTCCGCCCATGGCGAGCTCCAGCGGCAGCGCGTAGGGCATGGCGAACATGGCGAGGGTAAGGAGAAGGGGAAGGCCGGTCTCGAGGAGCTTTTCCAGCAGGAAGCGGTCGGTGCCGAGGATGCGGTAACCCCCCAGAGGGGCCTCGCCGGCCGCGATGGCCGACCAGCGGGACAGCAGCAGGACGCCGACGACGAGTGAGCCCGCGCAGACGGCGATCCGGAACTGGACGAGGGCGACGGCCTCGCCCAGCGGAGACGCGCTCGCCCTCCGATAGCCGCGTACGGCGGAGATCAGGCGCCACAGGGTCAGGGCCAGCGCGGCCAGGCCGACGCCGACCAGGACGCGCCGCCCGGTACCCCCGGTGAAGTACTCCTGCAGATCCTTCGTGGACGGGAAGGAGCCCACCGCCAGATACAGCAGGGAGGGGACGGCCAGCAGCAGACTGAGCACCAGAAGCGCCTTCTCGTGCCGCGGCCAGCGGGGGCGCTGCTCCCGGGCCCGGTGCCACAGCTGCCGTAAGGTCACGCCACGCCATGCCTCCTGGCTGTGGGTGGCGTCCATACGGTGGGTCTGCTGGACGACCGACTCGCGCAGCGGCTCCAGCTTCTCCGCGCGGGTACGGGGGTGGGCCGTGGCGTACAGCAGCGCTCGGCGCTGCCGGGCGTAGCCCAGGGCGATGATCCAAGTGGCCGGAAGGCGCAGCAGGGCGTATCCGGAGAGAGCTTCGGGGGCGGCTTGGCCCTGGCGCTCGGCCGCCAGCGCGACGTCAGGCGCACGGCGTCGACCGAGGCGGGACCGGCGCAGATCCCAGATCCACGCGGCGGCAAGGCACCCCAGGATGATCCACAGCCCCCACTCCCCGGCCAGCCGCTCCCGCCACTCCATCGCCGTGTCATCGCCCTGGAAGACGGCGGCGTAGTTGGTCACCCAGTGGATCGCCACCGCCCCGGCCAGCGGCAGCAGTGCCGCGGCCCGGGTCACTGCGCGGGCACCACACCACAGCAGGCCCACCCCCAGCCCGGCCAGCGCGCTGGTGAAGATGTGCGCCTCATAGGGGAAGTACCGGCCCTCCGACCTCGACGGTGCCGGTCGGTGCGGGAAACCAGCTGCTGACGATCTGCCCGAGGCCGGGAACATACGGGGGGTCGATCAGCCCCTCCGCGATCTGCCAGCCGCCCTCATCCAGGGGAACGGCCTTGCCCGCGGACTCTGCGTACATCAGAAGCTTTTCCAGCAGACCGAATCCGGCACCGGCGGCCCCGCCCAGCACCACGAAGTCCGCCAGGCCCCACTGCATCCGCCCGCGCAGCGCCCACCCCGCGATCAGGAGCGGTGCGATCTTGATCAGCTCTTCCACCACCGGAGCCGTCGTCCACGACACCGCATCCATGACGGCCGACAGCGAGGTCCCCCTCGCGGTGGCCAACTGCCGCGCCACCACGAGCTCCAGCACCATCGAGAGCACACCGCAGCCGTAAGCGCCCACCCCGAAGGCGAGCAGCACCGTCGGCCACCGCACCGTCCGCACCGGCCAGGACAGCAACAACAGCTGCAGCACAGCCCATACCGACGCCGCAGCCATCCAGAACGCCACGCCCCGTGCCCCCTCAATGTTGTCAGTGATCCGTCACGCTAAGTCGAACGGCGGTGACCTACAAGGGAGTTCATGGTCATGTGGTCTATGGATCCACGCTCTGTGCGTGTCCTCGGCGGGTGCGCGCGTCCGACGGTCACTGGTGCCGGGACGGGCGGGTGCGGGGCAGCAGGAACGCGGTGATGACCAGCCAGATGAGCCCGCCGAAGCGGACGACCGGCAGCAGGTAGCCGAACGGGTCGGCGATCAGCGAAAGCAGCGAGACCATGCCCGCGGCGGCCAGCGCCAGCCCGGTCCAGGTGAGTGGGCGAGGCAGCAGGCGGGTCATCAGCCCGGTCACCGAGATGCCGGAGACGAGCATCGCGAACGTCACCGAGTAGGCGACGCCGCCGGACAGGAACGACAGGTCGGCCAGTGCGCGGGCCAGGGCCGGATCGGCGTCCATGGGCAGACGGCCGCCGGCCCAGCCGAACAGCGCGCTGCCGGTCAGCGCCCCGGCCGCCAGCACCCCGCCCACCAGCGTGATCGCCGAGCCCGGTGCGGTGATGCCCAGCGCTCGCAGCCGCCGGTAGAGCACCGCCGCCATCAGCGCCAGTGGCGTGGCCGAGGCGAACAGCAGGAGCGAACCCAGCTCGATGGTGCTGCCGTTGTCCCGCGCGTACTTCAGGACCTCCTTGCCGGAGGCGTCGGGGCGTGGGGTCGAGCTGTTGACGACGACGTAGCCGATGGTCAGGACCGCGAACGCCAGCACGGGCGCCAGCAGCGGAGGCCCGCCCTGCGGGCGGCGGCCGGGGGTGTGCCCGGCGGGGGCGGTCCGGGTGGAAGGGGCGGTGGAAGGGGTGGGGGACGTCTGGGGGGTCGTGCTGGGCATGGCTTCTCCTCCGTTGGGTCGGTTCGGACAACCGATACGAAGGATAATGATTACAAGCTGAAACGATTGTCAAGCGGCTATGATGTCTGCATGGGAATGACCAATGAAGGTGAACGGCCACCGGGTCCGCCCCCGACCGGTGCCGCCTTCCTGCTCGCCCAGCTCGGCGCCCACGCCGCCGAGCTGTTCGCCGAACGCCTCGCCGAGCTGCACCTGACCCCGCCGCAGGGCGGCCTGCTCCGGCTGCTGGCCGACTCACCCGGCCGCAGCCAGCGCGAACTCGCCGACGACCTGGGCATGCCGCCGAGCCGGTTTGTCGCGTTCGCCGACGAACTGGAGGAGCGCGGGCTGATCGAGCGCCGCAGGAACCCCGCCGACCGGCGCCTGTACGCGGTTCATCTGACCGATGAGGGCGGAAAGCTGCTGGCAGGGCTGCGGAAGGTGGGCGCGGAGCACGAGCGCCGGATGACCGATGGCCTCTCGGAGCAGGAGCGGGATCAACTGACCGGACTGCTGCGGCGGCTGGCGGACCGGCAGGGCCTCAGCCCCGGCGTTCACCCCGGCTTCCGCTCGATGCGCGCCGAACGCCCCGGCCGCCGGGGAGGCCGCCGTAAGGGGGCGTCCGCCGACGCGCTCGACGACGTGGAGATCTTCACCCGTGAACCGTGACGGGACGGGGGACGCGGGCCGGCGGGTCCCTGCGCTGGGCCGTGAGCCCGGAGCAGGGGCGCCTGCCCCGGTACGCTGAGCGCAGCAGTGCCACACCCGTCGCGCAGGGTCAGGGAGGTGAGTCATGACCGCCGAGATGGTCGCTCCGGCGTGGATGCATGAGCAGATCACGGCTGAGCAGTACGACTCCTGGTCCGAGGAGCAGTGCGCGGGGATCGAGATCGTGGACGGGATGGTCGTGGTGGGCCCCAGCGCGTCGAAGCGGCACAACCGCCTGGCCCGGATCCTTGCCAACGCCCTGGAAGACGCCGCGGGCCCTGACTGGAACGCCGATACGGACTTCGACGTCCGGCTTCAGGATGTGCCGCTCACCAATCGTCGTACCGACGTGGTCGTGTATCGCGCGGAAACGATCGACGTCACGCCCACCCGCCCCGAGCATGTGCTGCTGGTCGCCGAGGTGGTGTCGCCCGGTTCGGAGACCACCGACCGCGTTGTGAAGGTGGACCAGTACGCCAAGGCGGGCATCGCCTTCTACTGGCGGATCGAGCAGGCGGCCACCGGTGTCCCGCTCGTCTACACCTACGTCCTCGACCCCGCGACCCGGACCTACCGGGAGGGAGACGTGTTCACCGGTGTGGTGAAGGTCGCGGCTCCGTTTCCGGTGCGGGTCGATCTCGGTCAGCTCTGACGGCTCAGCGCACCGCGTAGCCGCCCAAGGAAGGCTCCAGCAGGTCGAAGACCTTCTCGGCTGAGCGGGTTGCCGTGGCGGCGATTTCGTGGTTGGGGCGGCCTGCGCGGGTGAGGGTCTGGACGTGGTGGAACAGGGTCCGGTGGGCGGCGGTGAGGAGGGCGGCGGCGGCTCGGGGGGTGGGGTCCTCCGGGGCGGGGGCCGTGGCGGTGGTGAGTGCGTCCGCCAGGGCTTCCTCGCGTTGGTCGTGGAGTTCGCGGAGTCTCGCGGTCAGGGTGGGGCTGTCGGCGAGCATGCGGGCGAACTCCGGGCTGGAGAAGCCGACGACGGGGTCATGACGCTCGACCGCGGCCAGATATGCGCGGCGCAGCGCGGTCAGGGCGGATTCGCCGGTCGGGCGGTCCGCGACCGTCCGGGCCAGGGCGGTGGTGATGGTCTCGTGGTAGTCGAGGGCCAGGTCTTCCTTGCGCGGGAAGTAGTTCGTGACCGTCATCTTGGCCACCTGGGCGGCCGTCGCGATCTCGGCGATGGTCACCGCCTCGAAGCCGCGCTCCATGAAGAGCCTGGTCGCGGTGTCGGAGATCATCTGGCGCGTCTGCCGCTTCTTCAGCTCACGCAGTCCTGCTGTCATGGCACCCATCCTCGCATGGGCGGCTCTAAGTTTGTGGTTGACCTAAATTTGGGTTCGGACTATTTTTTGGTCGTCAAACACTCGGTCAATCGGTCACTCAGCCACCACGAGCCATCCCAGGAGCGCGTTTGAACCTGCGTCTGATGAGCGTGCACGCCCACCCCGACGACGAGTCCAGCAAGGGCGCGGCCACGCTGGCCAAATACGCCGCCGAGGGGGTGGAGGTGCTGGTGGTCACCTGCACCGGAGGGGAGCGTGGCGATGTGCTCAACCCCGCCATGGACCGCCCCGGTGTGCGGGAGAACCTCGCCGCGATCCGGCGGGACGAGATGGCCGAGGCCCGCCGGATCCTTGGCGTACGGCAGCACTTCCTGGGGTTCGTCGACTCGGGGCTCCCGGGGCCGGGCGAGCCGCTGCCCGAGGGGTGCTTCGCCCTCGCGCCGCTGGAGGAGGCGGCCGGGCGCCTGGCGGGACTGATGCGGAGCTTCCGGCCGCATGTGGTCGTCACGTACGACGAGACCGGCGGCTATCCGCACCCGGATCACATCAGGACCCATGAGGTGACGGTCGCCGCCTTCGACGCGGCGGGGGAGGCCGACCGCCATCCCGAGGCGGGCGCGCCCTGGCGCCCCCTGAAGCTCTACTACCAGGGCGGCTTGTCGCGGCCCTGGTTCCAGGCCTTGCACGACGCCATGACCGCGCGCGGCATGGACTCGGGCATGCGGGAGGTGCTGGCCGAACTGCCCGAGGCGGGGCTGGAGATCACCACGCGGGTGCCGTGTGCGGAGTACTTCGCGACCAGGGACCGGGCCCTGCTCGCCCATGCCACGCAGATCGACCCGAACGCCGGGTTCATGCTTCATGACCGTGACACTGAGCGGCAGGTCTGGCCCACTGAGGACTACCACCTGGCCCGGTCCCACGTCGATGTCGACATCGATGTCGCGACTCCCGAGGACGACCTGTTCGCCGGTGTGCGGCGCCCCCAGCGGCCTACGGCGGCGGCAGGTGCCGCAGCTTCTCCGGGTTGCGGATGATGCGGATCTCGGTGATGCGCCCGTCCTCGACCTCCGCACAGGCGACCGTGTCCGGGCGGCCCGCGACCGTGAGCAGCAGTCCCGGCCGGCCGTTGACGTCCACCGCGTGCACCTGGGGGTCGTCCATCGGCTGGGCGATGACGGCGGCGAGGAAACGGGCGACCTTCTCCGCGCCCTGCTGCGGGCGGAGGGCGGCCTTCACCTTGCCGCCGCCGTCGCTCCACGCCGTCACATCGGGGGCGAGCAGCTCCATCATGCGGTTCAGGTCGCCGCCGAGACACGCGGCCAGGAACTCCTCGGTGACTTGCCGCCGCACCTCCGCCGGGGCGTCGTAACGCGGCCGGCGGGCCTGGACATGGGCCCTGGCCCGGCTGCCCACCTGCCGTACGGCCGCCTCGCCGCGGTCCAGCATTCCGGCGATCTCCCGGAAGGAGAAGCCGAAGACCTCTTTGAGTACGAAGACCGCCCGCTCCAGCGGCGACAGACTCTCCAGTACGACGAGCATGGCGAGCGAGACCGACTCGGCCAGCTCCACCTCCTCGCCGACGTCCGGCCGGGTGACCAGCGGTTCGGGCAGCCAGGGGCCGACGTACTGCTCGCGGGTGGCGGCGGCCGAGGTGAGCCGGTTGAGCGCGAGGTTGGTGACCGTACGGGCCAGATAGCCCGCCGGGTTCTCCACCGGCGTGGACACCTGACCGCAGCGCAGCCAGGCGTCCTGCACCACGTCCTCGGCATCGGCGACGGAGCCGAGCATGCGGTAGGCGATGCCGAACAGCATCCGCCGGTGCTCTTCGAAGGTGGTCGTGTCGATCACGCCCGCGACGGTACCTCGCAGGCGTCCGAGAAGCCCTGGCTGGTCAGGCCGAAGGCGCTGTTGACGCGCGAGCGGTAGTTCTCCAGGCCGACCATGGCGGTGAGTTCGACGAACGCCGCCTCACCGAGCCGCTCGATCAGGGCGGCCGCGAGCTCGTCGGTCACACGGGGCGCGGTCTCGGTCATCGCCTCGGCGTAGTCCAGGACGAGCAGCTCCAGCTCGGTGAAGGCGTCCTGGTGGTCGCGCCACCGCGGCACCTTGGAGATCTTGTCCTTCGGGAGGCCGAGGTTGTCGGCCTCCCAGTGCCCGAAGTCCATGCACCACGAGCAGTTGATCCTGGCCGCCACGGCCATGACCGCGAGGTGCTTGAGGCCCGGGTCGAGGCGGTTCCACTTGGCGGCACCGCGCTCCTGCCGTACGTAGGTGAGCAGCACCCGCGGATTGTGGCCGACGGCCAGACCGGGGTCGAGCACCTTGCCGTAGGCGCGCCGGGAGTACCAGGCGCCGACGCGGTTGAGCAGCGTGCTGGGCGGAGTGAGCGAAATACGGGCCATGGCGGGCTCTCCATCGTGTCGTACCTGTGGTGGCAATGCCGTGCACAGGTGCGACAGAGCAGCCCGCCGGAGTGTGACATCCGGCGGGCCGCGAGGGCCGTTTCAGCACTCGATGACGTTCACCGCGAGCCCGCCCCGCGCCGTCTCCTTGTACTTGACCTTCATATCCGCGCCCGTCTGCTTCATCGTCTTGATGACCTTGTCGAGCGAGACATGGTGGCGGCCGTCGCCGCGCAGGGCCATCCTCGCGGCGGTGACCGCCTTGACCGAGGCCATGCCGTTGCGCTCGATGCAGGGGATCTGGACCAGGCCGCCGACCGGGTCGCAGGTGAGGCCGAGGTTGTGTTCCATGCCGATCTCGGCGGCGTTCTCCACCTGCTCCGGGGAGCCGCCGAGAACCTCGGCGAGGCCGCCGGCGGCCATGGAGCAGGCGGAGCCGACCTCGCCCTGGCAGCCGACCTCGGCGCCGGAGATCGAGGCGTTCTCCTTGAAGAGCATGCCGATGGCGCCCGCGGCGAGGAGGAAGCGGATGACGCCCTCCTCGTCCGCGCCCGGGACGAAGCGGGTGTAGTAGTGCAGGACGGCGGGGATGATACCCGCCGCGCCGTTGGTGGGGGCGGTGACCACGCGGCCGCCCGCCGCGTTCTCCTCGTTGACCGCCATGGCGTAGAGGGTGATCCACTCCATGGCACGGGCGCCCGGGTCGCCCTCGGAGCGCAGGGCGCGGGCGGCGGTGGCGGCTCGGCGGCGGACCTTGAGGCCGCCGGGCAGGATGCCCTCCTGGGACATGCCGCGGGCCACGCACGCCTCCATGACCTGCCAGATCTCCAGCAGCCCGGCCCGGATCTCCGGCTCCGTGCGCCATGCCTTCTCGTTCTCCAGCATCAGGGCCGAGATGGACAGGCCCGTCTCCTGGGAGAGCCGCAGCAGTTCGTCACCGGTGCGGAAGGGGTGGGTGAGAACGGTGTCGTCGAGCTTGATGCGGTCCTCGCCGACCGCGTCCTCGTCCACCACGAAGCCGCCGCCGACCGAGTAGTACGTCTTCTCCAGCAGCGGATGGCCCCCGGCGTCGTACGCGCACAGCGTCATGCCGTTGGCGTGGTACGGCAGTGAGCGGCGGCGGTGCAGGATCAGCTGGGCCGAGTCGTCGAAGTCGATCTCGTGGCCGGGGCCGATCTCGGCGCCGAGCAGCCGCAGCCGCTTGGTGGTGCGGATGCGCTCGACCTCGCCGTCGGCCGTATCGACGTCGACGGTGCGCGGGGAGTTGCCCTCCAGGCCCAGCAGCACGGCCTTCGGGGTGCCGTGGCCGTGACCGGTGGCGCCCAGCGAGCCGAAGAGCTCGGCCCGGACGGACGCGGTGTGGGCCAGCAGACCCTCGTTCTTCAGCCGGCGGACGAACATCCGCGCGGCCCGCATCGGGCCGACGGTGTGCGAACTGGACGGGCCGATGCCGATCGAGAAGAGGTCGAATACGGAAATGGCCACCGGGGGACTCCTTCGTCTGCACGCCGGGGGAAGCGTGTGCCCGCGGGGGAAGCGTGCGGGCCGTGCGTGGGGTGGTGCGGGGTCGGTGCGGGTGGTGTGTGAGGTGGTGCGGGTGGTGTGTGAGGTGCTGCGGGGTCGGTGCGGGGCCGTGCGTGGGGTGGTGCGGCGGGGGCGCGCCAGGGCGGACGCGCCCCCGGGTCCGCGTTACTCCGGGTTGCTCCGGCTCACTTGGACAGATGCGCGTACAGCGGGTGCTTGTCGGCCAGGGCGGTGACCCGGGCCTTCAGCGCCTCCGCGTCGTACGACGGCTTGAGCGTCTCCGCGATCACGTCGGCGACCTCGCGGAAGTCCTCCGTGGTGAAGCCGCGCGTGGCCAGCGCCGGGGTGCCGATCCGCAGGCCCGAGGTGACCATCGGGGGCCGCGGGTCGTTCGGGATCGCGTTGCGGTTGACCGTGATGCCGACCTCGTGCAGCCGGTCCTCGGCCTGCCGCCCGTCCAGCTCGGAGTCGCGCAGATCGACCAGGACCAGATGGACATCGGTGCCGCCGGAGAGGACGGCGACGCCCACCTCCCGGACATCGTCCTGGGTCAGGCGCTCGGCGAGGATCCTGGCGCCCTCCAGCGTGCGCTCCTGGCGCTCCTTGAACTCCGAGCTCGCCGCCACCTTGAAGGACACCGCCTTCGCCGCGATCACATGCTCCAGCGGACCGCCCTGCTGACCCGGGAAGACCGCCGAGTTGATCTTCTTGGCCAGGTCGGCGGTGGAGAGGATCACGCCACCGCGCGGACCGCCCAGGGTCTTGTGGGTGGTGGTGGTCACCACATGGGCGTGCGGTACGGGCGAGGGGTGCAGCCCGGCCGCCACCAGACCCGCGAAGTGGGCCATGTCGACCATCAGGTACGCGCCGACCTCGTCCGCGATCCGGCGGAAGGCGGCGAAGTCCAGCTGGCGCGGGTATGCCGACCAGCCCGCGATCACCAGCTTGGGGCGGTGCTCCTTGGCCAGCCGCTCGACCTCGTCCATGTCGACCAGACCGGTCTCGGCGTCCACGTGGTAGGGCACCACGTTGTAGAGCTTGCCGGAGAAGTTGATCTTCATGCCGTGGGTCAGATGGCCGCCGTGCGCCAGGTTCAGCCCCAGGATGGTGTCGCCGGGGGAGAGCAGGGCGAACATCGCGGCCGCGTTGGCCTGGGCGCCCGAGTGCGGCTGGACGTTGGCCGCCTCGGCGCCGAAGAGCTCCTTGACCCGGTCGATGGCGATCTGCTCGACCACGTCGACGTGCTCACAGCCGCCGTAGTAGCGGCGGCCGGGGTAGCCCTCGGCGTACTTGTTGGTCAGGACCGAGCCCTGGGCCTCCATGACCGCCGACGGAGCGAAGTTCTCGGAGGCGATCATCTCCAGGGTGGACTGCTGGCGGTGGAGTTCGGCGTCGACAGCAGCGGCGACGTCCGGGTCGAGCTCGTGCAGGGAGCTGTTGAGAAGCGACATCGAGGGTCCCGATCGAATAAGGAGGGTCAGTTTTCGGCGAAAGCGGTGTACTCGTCGGCGGAGAGCAGGTCCTCCGGCTCGCTCGTCACCCTCACCTTGAACAGCCAGCCGCCCTCGAAGGGGGCGGAATTCACCAGCGCCGGATCGTTCACCACGTCCTCGTTGATCTCGGTGACCTCACCGGAGACCGGCGTGTACAGATCGCTGACCGACTTGGTGGACTCCAGCTCACCGCAGGTGTCACCGGCGGAGACCGTGGAGCCGACGTCCGGGAGCTGGACATAGACGACATCGCCGAGCGCGTTGGCCGCGAATTCGGTGATGCCGATCGTCGACACGCCGTCCTCGCCGGCGGCCGACAGCCACTCGTGCTCCTTGCTGTACCGCAGCTGCTGGGGGTTGCTCATGGTCCGATTCTCCTGGATACGGGGGAGTGCTTGGGAAACGGGTCTTAGCTGGTGGGACGCGGCGCCGAGGAATACGGTGCCGAGGGATACGGCGGCGAGGGGACGCGATGGGCCGGGGGCCCGCTCGGCGCCCGCCCTTGTGGAAGCCCGGCGCGCACGCTCATGGAAGCCCGGCGTCCGCGCTCATGGAAGCCCGGCGCTCACGCCGGTGGTAGCTCAGCGCTCGCGCTTGTAGAAGGGGAGCGCCACGACCTCGTACGGCTCCCGGGCACCACGGATGTCCACGAAGACCCCCTCGGTGCCGGGCTTCGCGTACTCCGGGTCCACGTACGCCATCGCGATCGGCCTGCCCAGCGTCGGCGAGGGCGCGCCCGAGGTGACCTGGCCGATCGACGAGCCGTCGGCGGCCACCACGGCGTATCCGGCGCGCGGCACCCGGCGGCCTGAAGCGATCAGGCCGACCAGGGTGCGCGGGGTGACGGTGTCCGCCTGGTGGGACGCGGCCTCCAGGGCCTCGCGGCCGACGAAGCCGCCCGGCTTGTCGAACTTCACCACCCGGCCGAGCCCCGCGTCGAAGGGGGTGGTGTCGGTGGTCAGCTCATGCCCGTACAGCGGCATGCCCGCCTCGAGACGCAGGGTGTCCCGGCAGGAAAGACCGCAGGGCACCAGGCCCACCGGGGCCCCCGCCTCGGTCACCGCCTCCCAGACCCGCTCGGCGTCGTCCGGTGCCAGGAACAGCTCGAAGCCGTCCTCACCCGTGTAGCCGGTGCGGGCGATCATGGCGGGGACGCCCGCGACGGTGCCCGGCAGCCCGGCGTAGTACTTCAGCCCGTCCAGGTCGGCGTCGGTCAGGCGCTTCAGGATCCCCGCGGACTCGGGCCCCTGGACGGCGAGCAGCGCGTAGGCGTCGCGGTCGTCCCTCACGGTCGCCTCGAAACCGCCGGCCCGCTCGGTCAGCGCGTCCAGCACCACCTGCGCGTTGGCGGCGTTGGCCACGACCAGGAACTCCTCGTCCCCGAGGCGGTAGACGATCAGGTCGTCCAGGATGCCGCCCTCGTCGTCGCAGATCATGGTGTAGCGGGCGCGGCCCACGGCGAGCGCGGACAGCCGGCCGACCAGCGCGTGGTCCAGGGCGTCCCCGGCCCGCGGACCGATGAGAGAGATCTCACCCATGTGGGAGAGGTCGAAGAGCCCGGCGCGGGTGCGTACCGCGGTGTGCTCGTCGCGCTCGCTGCCGTAGCGCAGCGGCATGTCCCAGCCGGCGAAGTCGGTCATGGTGGCGCCGAGCGCGCGGTGCCGCGCGTCCAGCGCGGTACGGCGTGGGGTGGGCGGGGCGTCGGTCACGATTCAGGCTCCAGAGGTCGGGGTCGCGCGACGGCGAGGACGGACGACAAGGACGCGTGCGTCCTCCCCATCTGTCATCGGAACCTGAGAGGTTCGCCGTGACGCCCGTAAGGGGCCCGGTTTGCACCTTGGGTGGAGCCGCGCCCGCGCGGCCCGCTTTTCAGATCTGCCTCGTCCGTGCGGTATCGGGGCCTGAGAGATTCAAGGGAGGACTTGCTCCTTCGGCGCCCTGGACACCCGGCACGGATGCCGATGACCAAGGACTCTCCCGCGCGGATTCAAGCGGCCGGTATGGAGTTGCGCGGACATCATCGCATGTATGGCCGAGAAGGGAAGCCCCGATCCGACGGGGCTCCGGCCGCCCGGTCAGGGGCAGCCTTGCCCGACATTACCTTTTCTTGACACTCTGCGGGTACGAGCAGCGTTGACCGACCTGGGAGGACGATCACGGTGCATGGGCAGGGAACGTACGCGACAACACAGAGGCTCCTGCCGGCGCGGCGTGGGCGCACCCCCTCCGGGTCGACGGCCCGGCCCGGTCGAAGAAGCGCGGTGCACGATCTGCGCGCCGGGGCGGAGGGTGGCGGCGCGGACCCGCGTGAGCTGCGGTTTCCGGCAGGGGATGTGCTGGTCGCCTCCGGGCTGCCGGGCAGTGGCAAGAGCACCCTGATCAACCGGACGGTGCCGCTCCTGGACGAGACGGGCGCGGTCGTGATCAGGGTGGACTCGCAGAACACCCGGGAGACGTGGGAGCGCCGGCTGCCCGGCTGGCTGCCGTACGCGCTCTACCGACCGCTGGTCCGGTACGCCCACTACGCCGGGCTGCGCCGGGCGCTGCGCTCGGGCGTGAGCGTGGTGGTGCACGACTGCGGGGCGCTGCCGTGGGTCCGCCGCTGGCTGGCCCGGGACGTGCGGCGCCGGGGCCGCAGTCTCCACATGGTGCTGCTGGACGTGGGCGCCACGGAGGCGCTGGAGGGCCAGGCCGCCCGTGGCCGCGGGGTCTCCGCCTACGCCTTCGGGCGGCATCTGCGCGCGATGCGGCGGCTGATCACCGGGATGGAGGAGGGGCGGCCGCCGCGGGGGTGCGCGTCGGCGGTGCTGCTGGACCGGCGAGGCGCGAGCGCGCTGCGCTGCATCTCCTTCGAGTGATCACGCCTCTCCCCCAAGTGGCCGAAAATCGGCCATTGGCATCACACAGCGTGACGAGGGCGAGTCCGGGCGAGGTGGGGAAGTGCTGTGGAGATCGCCGCCGCCCCCTCCGGCCCCGGGCCGCCCAGCGGTTAGGGTGCTTCGGGCAGGTCGGACGAGATGGCGGTTGGACGAAGATGAGCTTCCCGGAGCAGTACGGAGCGGCCCCGGCGCACGGAGGATTCCCGGACGGCGGGTATGCCGCGCATCCGGCGTTTCCCGGCAATGAGCTCGAAGAGGTGATGGCCGCCTCCGTCGACGTCCCCGGCGCCGGAGCGCGCATCGTCGAGACGCTCTCCCGCAGCCACCTCTGGATTCCACTGCCCAACGGCGGGGGCCCGGGCAGCCCGAGCCTCGATCTGCCCACGATGGAGATCGACGGCGGCGCGTATGTCCCGGTGTTCAGCTCCGAGCAGCAGTTCCTCCAAATCGTCGGCTCCCATATGTCCTTCACCATCGCCCCGGCCGTGGAGTTCGCCCGCGGGCTGCCGCCCCAGCTCGGCATCGCGGTGAACCCCGGTGGCGCGGTGGTCGTACCGCTGCCTCCGCCCGCCGTCCGGGAGTTGTGCCGCGCCGGGCGTACCGAGCTCGACGGCCCGGCCAACGGTGGCCGGGTGCGGCTCTTCGAACCGGACTGGCAGGACGAGCCGGTGGACTTCCTGGCCGCCGCCGGGATCGAGTTCGCCAAGGGCACCGGGGTGCGGACCGCCCGGCGCGCCCTGGCCAGCGTCGAGGGCGACGAGCCGGCGCTCTTCGTCGGTGTGCAGCTCGACGAGCCCGGCCCCGAGGGGCAGGCGCGCGCGGTGGAGGCGCTGGGCCGCGCCCTCGGTTCGGTGCCGGTGCCGTGGAAGGTTCAGCTGGTACTGCTGGACGTGGCGCAGGGCGATCCGGTGGCCGACTGGATGCTGGGACGGGTGCGGCCGTTCTACGACCGTGACCTCTGACTCACCCCTGGGTCCGCTGCCGCGGCCCGTAAGCTGGTTTGATGACCAGGAGGGGTGCGAGCACGCTCCCCGGTGAGGTGTGGGCAAGGCGATGAGAAGGGGCGGACCCAGGTGAGCGCGGGCGCGGATTGGGGGGCGGCGGCCGGCCAGGTTGAGCGAGCGTTGCAGCAGGTCGCTCCCGGCCGGTACGACGCCTACGAGGCGCTGCTGCACGCCATCGGCGAGGGCCAGGTCTGGATGCTGCTGTGGCACGGCGCGCCCGGCTCCCCCGACGCACAGTACGGGAACATGGACGTGGACGGCCTCGGTTACGCCCCGTGTGTGACCTCCGCGCAGGAACTGGCCGCCAGTGGCTGGAACCGCGCGCATGAGGTGGTCGAAGGACGCCTCATCGCCGACTCGCTCTACCGCGACCGCTACGGCCTCTGGCTCAACCCCCACGCCCGCGGCGGCGGAGTGGGCATCCCCTGGCCGGATCTGCGCCGGATCGCGGGCGGTCTGGACCGGCTGCCCGCCGGGCCGCTGCGGCTGTCCGAGCCCGCCATCGACATCCCCCAGTTCTACGCCCTGTTGGGGCAGAACGCGCATCGCACCGCCGCGGTGCGATCGCTGCGTCGCGTCTGGGTGCAGCCCGCGCTGGGCGCCCCGTACCTGGCGATCGGCCTGGATCTGTACGACACCGGCGCCGCGTCGGTGCAGTCGGTGCGGGTGATGATGGAGCAGTCGATCACCGCCGTGCCGGACGGGCTGCCGGTCTCCACGGTCGCGCTCTCGGACGAGTACGATCCCGTCGCCATGTGGATGCGGGCCAACGCCCGGCCCTTCTTCGACCGTGAGGCCTATGGCGCCGCGTCCGCCGCGCCGCCGTCGTACGGCTACGGCTATCCGCCGCCGCGCCCCGCGTACTGAGCCACCGCGCCCCGCGTCCTGAGCCGCCGCGCCCCGCGTACCGAGCCGCCGCGTACCGAGCCGCCGCGCCCCGCGTGCCGAGTCCCCCGTCCCACGTACTGAGCCGCCGCGTCCCGCCGCGTCCCATCGCGTACTGAGCCGCGCACCGATTGACGGGATTGCCCGACCGGCCTTCCGCCCCTATCGGGCCGAACCCCCCATTACGGGCGCGAGGTTACTGCTGCGTTCTCGTGTCGCGACCGTCCGTATAGCGGAGCGGTACTCACCACATCACGGTTAGGCATCCATTGTCCGGGAGTACTGGCGGGTGATCACAAACGCGTTGAAGACTCCCGCTCCAAGGGGTGCGGTTCCTGTGTACGACCCCTTCCGAGAAGGTTCCGTACCAGAACGCGACTTTCACCCAGGTTGTGGACGAAGCCGCCACAGCGGCGAGTCGTGGGCCGGTCACCACCGGCCGAGAGGGGTCTCCACCACGATGACGGCACCATTGCACGGCACGAGCACGGACAGCGATCCGGTCGCGACTGCCGATGTAGCGGCGGATGTGGTCAAAGCGTCCGTCGAAGGCAGATCGCTGCGGCAGATCGCCTGGTCACGCCTGAAGCGGGACAAGCTCGCACTGACGGGTGGCATCGTTGTCGTCTTCCTCGTACTGGTGGCGATCTTCGCTCCACTCATCGTGAGTCTGCTCGGGCATCCGCCCAATGAGTTCCACCAGGAGGAGATCGACCCGCTGTTCGGCACCCCGAAGGGATCCCTGGGCGGTATCAGCCCGGACTTCCTCTTCGGTGTGGAGCCGTCCAACGGCCGCGACGTCTTCAGCCGGGTCATCTACGGCGCCCGGATCTCGCTGCTGGTGGCCTTCCTCGCGGCGGTGGTCGCGGTGGTCCTCGGCACCATCTTCGGCATCATCGCCGGGTACTTCGGCGGCTGGGTGGACTCGCTGATCAGCCGGGTGATGGACATGCTGCTGGCCTTCCCGCAGCTGCTCTTCATCATCTCCCTGGTCTCGGTGCTCCCCAACGACCTGCTGGGGCTGACCGGCAGCGGGGTGCGGATCGCGATCCTGGTCTCGGTCATCGGCTTCTTCGGCTGGCCGTACGTGGGCCGCATCGTGCGCGGCCAGACGCTGTCGCTGCGCGAGAAGGAGTACATCGAGGCCGCGCGGAGCCTGGGCGCCGGCCGGCGCTATATCCTCTTCCGTGAGCTGCTGCCCAACCTGGTGGCGCCGATCACCGTCTACACGACGCTGATGATCCCCACCAACATCCTCACCGAGGCCGCGCTCAGCTTCCTCGGCGCGGGCGTGAAGCCGCCCACCGCCTCCTGGGGGCAGATGCTCTCCAAGGCGGTCGGCACCTATGAGGACGACCCGATGTTCATGATCATCCCGGGTGTGGCGATCTTCGTCACGGTGCTGGCCTTCAACCTCTTCGGCGACGGCGTCCGCGACGCCCTGGATCCGAAGGGCACCCGATGACGGCGCGGCACCCGGCCGCCCGGTCGTACTCGAACGCAATCAGCAGCCCCTGCCACATCCGGCAGACGGCTCCCCAAGGTATTCCGCGGCGCCATGCTCAGGACCGCTCTAACCCGGAGGTTGCAGCAACTATGAAACGTTCGTCGAGAAGCAGGCGGATCGCCGGAGCCGCGGCTGTCGTCGGCGCTCTCCTGGCCACCGCCGCTTGCGGTGGGGGCGGTTCCGACGACGAGGGCTCGGGTGCCGGGTTCAACGCCGCGGTGAAGGGTGTCGCAGCCAAGTCCGCCAAGAAGGGCGGCACCCTCAAGTTCATCAACAAGCAGGAGTTCGACTCCCTCGACCCGCAGCGTCAGTACTACGGGTTCGCCTGGGACTTCTCCCGCTTCTACGCGCGCCAACTGATCTCCTACACGCCGAAGCCGGGCAACGCCGCGAACGAGCTGACCCCGGACCTCGCCACCTCCACCGGCAAGATCACTAACGGCGGCAAGACCTACACCTACACCCTGCGCGACGGGATCACCTGGGAGGACGGCTCCCCGATCACGTCCAAGGACATCAAGTACGGCATCGAGCGCATCTGGGCCAAGGACGTCGTCTCCGGCGGTCCCGGCTATCTGCGCCAGGTCCTGGACCCCAAGGGCGAGTACAAGGGCCCGTACAAGGACAAGGCCAAGGACAAGCTGGGCCTGAAGGCGATCCAGACGCCGGACGACAAGACCATCGTCTTCAACCTCGCCAAGCCCAACGGTGACTTCGAGCAGATGCTCGCGATGCCGACCGGCTCCCCGGTGAAGGCGGACAAGGACACCGGCGCCAAGTACACCAACCGGCCGTTCTCCTCCGGTCCGTACAAGGTCCAGTCGTACACCCCGGGCAAGAGCCTGTCGCTGGTCCGCAACACCAACTGGAAGAAGGCGTCCGACCCGATCCGCCCGGCCCTGCCGGACAAGGTCTCGGTCACCTTCAACTCCAACCTCGAGGCGATCGACCGGCTGCTGATCAAGGGCGACTACGACGTCTTCCTCAGCGCCACCGGTATGACCCCCTCGGGCCGCAACGACGCCCTCAAGCACAACAAGGGCAACGTCGACAACATCACCACCAGCTTCGTCCGGTACGTCGACTTCACCACCAAGGTCAAGCCGTTCGACAACATCCACTGCCGCAAGGCGGTCATCTACGGCACCGACTACAAGTCGCTCCAGACCACCCGCGGTGGCCCGCAGGCCGGTGGTGACATCGCCACCAACATGCTCCCCAAGAGCGTGAAGGGCTCGGACAACTACGACCCGTACGGTGTCCTGAAGCGCGGTGGCAAGGCGGACGTGGCCAAGGCCAAGGACGAGCTCAAGCAGTGCGGCAAGCCGGGTGGCTTCTCCACCAGCATCGTGGCCCGCAACGACCAGCCCGCCGAGGTCGACGCCGCCGAGGCGCTCCAGGCGTCGCTGAAGAAGGTCGGCATCAGCCTCAACGTGGAGCCGATCCAGGGCAGCACCTCCGCCAGCATCACCGGTTCGCCGTCGGTGATGAAGAAGCGCGGCTACGGCCTGTCCATGACCGGCTGGGGCCCCGACTTCCCGACCGGCCAGGGCTTCTCCCAGCCGCTGATCGACGGCCGCTTCATCGAGCAGACCGGTAACTACAACGTCTCCGAGACCAACAACGCGGAGATCAACAAGTACTTCGACGACGCGCTCAAGGAGACCGACCCCAACAAGGCCGGCGAGATCTACCAGAAGATGAACCACAAGGTCAGCGACCTGGCCGTGCAGATGCCGTTCATCTACGAGAAGAACATCACCTGGCGCAGCTCGCGGCTGACGAACGCCTTCTCGTCGGCGGCCTACAACGGCCGCTACGACTACTCCCAGCTGGGCGTCGTCAAGTGACGGCCGGTCACCCGACCCGCCGCACACGTTAACCATCGCCGCACCCGATAGGCCCGAAGGGCAGGTGATGGCCGCGGGCGGTGGCCCGTGACACCCCTCGACCGGGGTATCACGGGCCACCCCCGGGCCGCGCACAGTGCTTGCTTATCTCATCCGGCGCTTGTTCGCCGTCGTCGTGATGCTGTTGGTCGTCACCCTTACGACCTTCGCCATCTTCTTCGTGATCCCGAAGTGGGCCGGTTCCGATCCCGCGCTGCTGTTCGTCGGCAAGCAGGCCGACCCCGCGGCCATCGAGGGCATCCGCCAGAAGCTCAGCCTCGGTGATCCGGTCCTGGTGCAGTTCTGGCACTTCGTCCAGGGCCTCTTCGTCGGCCGGGACTACGCCAACGGCACGGACGTCACCCACTGCCCGGCGCCCTGCTTCGGCTACTCCTTCCGTACCGAGCAGGCCGTGTGGCCGCAGCTCACCGACGCCATGCCGGTGACCCTCTCGCTCGCCGCGGGCGCCTGTCTGCTGTGGCTGGTGGGCGGCATCACCACGGGTGTCGTCTCCGCGCTGCGCCGGGGCACCCTGTGGGACCGCTCCGCGATGACGGTCGCGCTGGCCGGTGTCTCGCTGCCGATCTACTTCACCGGTCTGCTCTCGCTGGCGATCTTCAGCTACTCGCTGAAGTGGGTCAACGTGGACTACAAGGGGCTCGGTGACGATCCGGCGATGTGGTTCGAGAGCCTGATCCTCCCGTGGATCACGCTCGCCTTCCTCTACGCGGCGATGTACGCCCGGCTCACCCGGGCCACCATGCTGGAGATCATGGGCGAGGACTACATCCGCACCGCCCGCGCCAAGGGCCTGCGGGAGCGGGTGGTCATCGGCCGGCACGCGATGCGTTCGACCTGGACCCCGGTCCTCACCCTGCTCGGCCTCGACCTGGGCGCGCTGCTGGGTGGTGCGGTCCTCACCGAGACCACCTACAACCTGCCCGGCCTCGGGCGGCTCGCGGTGAACGCGATCACCGAGAAGGACCTGCCGGTCATCCTCGGCGTCACCCTGATCGCGGCCGTCTTCATCGTGGTCGCCAACCTCGTCGTGGACCTCCTGTACGCCGTCATCGACCCGCGAGTGAGGCTCGGATGACCGACCTGACCAAGCCCTCAGGACAGCCCGGGAACGGCGATCTGCCGGCCACCGGGACCGCCGCCGTGGGCGAGGTGGCCGCGGCGGGCTCGCCCGCCCCCACCGCCTTCCTCGAGGTGCGCGATCTGCGTGTCCACTTCCCCACCGACGACGGTCTGGTGAAGTCCGTGGACGGGCTCAGCTTCCGGCTGGAGAAGGGCAAGACGCTCGGCATCGTCGGCGAGTCCGGCTCCGGCAAGTCCGTCACCTCGCTCGGCATCATGGGGCTGCACACCGCGGGCCAGTACGGCCGCCGCAAGGCGCGGATCTCCGGTGAGATCTGGCTCAACGGCCAGGAGTTGCTGGGCGCCGACCCCGACGAGGTGCGCAAGCTGCGCGGCCGCGAGATGTCGATGATCTTCCAGGATCCGCTGTCCGCGCTGCACCCGTACTACACCATCGGCCGCCAGATCATCGAGGCGTACCGGGTGCACCACGAGGTCACCAAGGAGGTGGCCCGCAAGCGCGCGATCGAGCTGCTGGACCGCGTCGGCATCCCGCAGCCCGACAAGCGCGTGGACAGCTATCCGCACGAGTTCTCCGGCGGTATGCGCCAGCGCGCCATGATCGCGATGGCGCTGGTCAACAACCCCGAGCTGCTGATCGCCGACGAGCCGACCACCGCCCTGGACGTCACCGTCCAGGCGCAGATCCTCGACCTCATCCGGGACCTCCAGAAGGAGTTCGGCTCGGCGGTCATCATCATCACCCACGACCTGGGCGTGGTCGCCGAACTCGCCGACGATCTGCTGGTGATGTACGGCGGCCGCTGTGTCGAGCGCGGCCCGGCCGAGAAGGTCTTCTACGAGCCCCAGCACCCGTACACCTGGGGGCTGCTGGGCTCGATGCCCCGTATCGACCGCGACCAGACCGAGCGGCTCATCCCGGTCAAGGGCTCCCCGCCCAGCCTCATCAACGTGCCGTCCGGCTGCGCCTTCCACCCGCGCTGCCCGTACGCCGATGTGCCGAAGGACAACATCACCCGCACCGAGCGGCCGGAGCTCACCGAGGCCGGGGGCGGCGGGCACTTCTCCGCGTGCCATATGACGCAGGACGAGCGCACCCGGATCTGGACCGAAGAGATTGCGCCGAAGCTGTGACCGACACGAAGGATCCGAAGATGACGGTCCCGGAGAAGGCGACGACGTCGCCCGAGCCCCTGCTCAAGGTGTCGGGTCTGGTCAAGCACTTCCCCCTCAAGAAGGGGCTGTTCCAGCGGCAGTCCGGAGCGGTCCAGGCGGTCGACGGGCTCGACTTCGACGTCCGGCCGGGGGAGACCCTGGGCGTGGTGGGCGAGTCCGGCTGCGGCAAGTCCACCATGGGGCGGCTGGTCACCCGGCTGCTCGAACCCACCTCGGGCAGGATCGAGTTCGAGGGCAAGGACATCACGCATCTCAATACCGCCCAGATGCGGCCGATGCGGCGCGACGTCCAGATGATCTTCCAGGACCCGTACTCCTCGCTGAACCCCCGGCACACCGTAGGCGCGATCGTCAGCGCGCCCTTCCGGCTCCAGGGCGTCACCCCCGAGGGCGGGATCAAGGCGGAGGTCCAGCGGCTGCTGGCGCTGGTCGGGCTCAACCCCGAGCACTACAACCGCTATCCGCACGAGTTCTCCGGCGGTCAGCGGCAGCGCATCGGCATCGCCCGGGCGCTGGCCCTCAAGCCCAAGCTGGTCGTGGCCGACGAGCCGGTCTCGGCGCTGGATGTGTCGATCCAGGCGCAGGTGGTCAACCTGCTGGACGACCTCCAGGACGAGCTGGGCCTGACGTATGTGATCATCGCGCACGACCTGTCGGTCATCCGCCATGTCTCGGACCGGATCGCGGTGATGTACCTGGGGAAGATCGTGGAGCTGGCGGACCGCAAGGATCTCTACGAGCGCCCCATGCACCCGTACACCAAGGCGCTGCTGTCCGCGGTGCCGGTGCCGGACCCCAGGCGGCGCGCCAAGCGGGAGCGGATCCTGCTCAAGGGCGATGTGCCCTCGCCGATCGCCCCGCCCTCCGGCTGCCGCTTCCACACCCGGTGCTGGAAGGCGACCGAGGTGTGCAAGCGGCAGGAGCCGCCGCTGGTGTCGCTGGCCACCGGCCACCAGGTGGCCTGCCACCACCCCGAGAACGCTGCTGACCAGGCGCCGGAGGAGAGGCCCGGTGCCGAGTCGGTACAGAAGGTGACGAAGAAGACCGACAGCTGAGACGGGACGGGGTCCGGACGGGGCCGTGGGCCTTCGCGGATAACAATGTCGCGTGCCCATCGAACTGTTCACCCCGTCCGTCCAGCACGCCCTGGAAGTCGCCGGGATCTTCGTCTTCGCGATATCCGGCGCGCTGCTCGCCGTCCGGAAGAACTTCGATGTCTTCGGCATGGCGGTGCTCGCCGAGGTCACCGCGCTGGGCGGCGGTGTCTTCCGCGATCTGGTGATCGGCGCGGTGCCGCCCATCGCCTTCACCGACCTCGGCTACTTCCTCACCCCGCTCGTCGCCACCGCGCTCGTCTTCTTCCTCCACCCCGAGGTCGAGAGGATCACGGCGGCGGTGGGGGTCTTCGACGCGGCCGGGCTGGGGCTGTTCTGCGTCGAGGGCACGATGAAGGCGCATGACTTCGGGCTGGGCCTCACCTCGTCCGTCACCCTCGGCATGGCCACGGCGGTCGGCGGCGGTGTGCTCCGCGACCTCCTCGCCCATGAGGTGCCCTCGCTGCTGCGCTGGGACCGGGACCTGTACGCCGTCCCGGCCATCGTCGGCTCCTCGACAGCGGCGCTGCTGCTCCATTTCGACGCCCTTACGGCGGCCACGAGTGCGCTCGCGGCCGCCATGGCGTTCGCGGTTCGGCTGGCGGCGATGCGGTTCGGCTGGCGCGCGCCGAGGGCGTGGAACCGGCGCAGTACGGCGACGGAGGAGCCCTGAGGGGCTCGCTCCACGCTTTCATTCCCTTGCGGTTATATAGCCGAGGCGTTATGTTGAGGCCATGGCCATACCGTTCGATGTGCTCGCGGAGCCGAGTCGGCGGCAGATCCTGGACCTCCTGCTGGAGCGGCCCCGCCTGGTCGGTGAGCTGACCGAGCACCTGGGGCTCACCCAGCCCGGCACCTCCAAGCACCTGCGGGTGCTGCGCGAGGCCGGTCTGGTGCGGGTCCGCCGGGACGCCCAGCGCCGCTGGTACGAGCTCTGCCCGGAGCCGCTCGCCGAGGTGGACGCCTGGCTGGCGCCGTACCGTCGGCTGTGGACCGACCGTCTCGACGCGCTCGAACGGCACCTGGACACGATGCCGGAGCTCCCCGAGGCGACCGGCGAACCCGAGCCACCCGACGCACGCGACGCACCCCCCGACGCACCCGACGGAGAAGCGCCATGAAAGACACCCTCGCCCAGTCCGACGGCGGCCGCTCGGCCCTGCGCCTCGAGCGCCGGCTCGCCCATCCCCCGGAGAAGGTCTGGCGGGCGCTCACCGATCCCGCCCAGCTCGTCCACTGGTTCCCCTCCGAGGTCCAGGTGGAGCTGAAGGTCGGGGGCAGGATGGGCTTCGTCTTCCCCGGGCGCGAGGGCCCGGACATGGACGGCGTCGTCACCGAGCTCGATCCGCCCCATGTCTTCGCCTTCACCTGGGGCGAGGACGAGCTCCGCTGGGAGCTGCGCCCCGAGGGCGACGGCTCTGTGCTGACCCTCACCCACACCTTCGGCGACCGCTTCGGCGCGGCCAGCTTCGCCTCCGGCTGGCACGCCTGCATCACGGGGCTCGCGGCCCTGCTCGGCGGCGAGGAGGTCGCCCACGGCGACATGACCGAACTGCACGAGCAGTACGTCGAGGCGTTCGGGCTCGCCGAGGGCACGGTGGAGACCACCGGGGACGGCGGCTGGCGGCTGCGCTTCGAGCGCCAGCTGGTCCGCCCCGCCGAGACGGCATGGCGGGCGCTGACCGGCCCGGCCGCCGACACCACCGCCGAACCGGCGGCCGGAGCGCCGGTCCCCTCGGGCTTCCGCACGGACGCGGTCCCGGCGGGCCCGATCACCGAGGCGCGCCCGCCCCGGATGCTCACCTACGACTGGCAGCGCGGCGGCCACCCCGCCGGAACGGTCCGCTGGGAGCTCACCGAAGGCACCGGCCACGGCGCCCGCCTCATCCTCACCCAAACGGGCCCGGCGGCCGCCGATGCGGAACGCACCGAAGCCCAAAAGGCCTGGCGCCACCACATCGCCCTCTTCGCGGCCGAACTTCTCCGGATGAGCACCTGAACCTCGAGCCCACCCAATCCAGCCCGTCCGGCGTTTGAGGACCGGGGCCCGGGGTGGAGCCCCGGTTCGGGAAGGGGCGGGATAGGGGAGCAATCGCCGTAGGCGCCCCTCAGCCGTCGCCGAGGAACCCACTGAGCACAGCCGTGAGCTCCGCAGGCGCGTCCTCCTGCACCAAATGCCCCGCCCCCTCGATCAGCCGAAGCCGCGCCCCCGGAATCCGAGCGGCCAGCTCATCCGCGTGCGCCACCGGAATCCACGCATCCTCCGTGCCCCAGCACACCAGCACCGGAGGCTCAACCTCCCCATATCGTCCCTCGATCTCATCGATGAACCGCTGATCGTTCTGCGCGATCTGCCGGTAGAACGCGGGCTGCCCCGACTCACCACACCACGGCTCGACGAGCCGCTCCCACACCGCCGGGTGCAGCCCCGGCCCGCCCGTCGACCCGATGTACTCCCGCACCAGCGCCCGGTGCAGCGCCGGTGGAAGCTGCCCGAAGACCTCGGCGTGACCGCCGAACAGCTGATAGGCGGCGGAGCCGAAGGGTGGAAGGGCCACCGGATCGACCAGCGCCAGCCGGCGATACCTCGCACCGTGCAGCAGATGCGCGCGCAGGGCGACACATCCGCCGAAGTCATGGGCGACGACGGCCGGTTCCGCCCCCTCCCCGGTCAGTCCCCACTCCTCGAGCAGCTCACCGAGGACCCGGCCCTGGGCGGCCAGCGAGACGTCCTGGTCGGCCCGCTTCTCGGAGGTCCCATAGCCCGGCATGTCCCAGACGAACACCCGGTACCGGTCGGCCAGCGCACGGGCGACGCCCCGCCACACATACGACGAGAACGGCGTGCCGTGCAGCAGCACGACCGGCGACGCGTCCGGCGCGCCGAACGCGGCCCAGCGGACCTCGCCGGAGGAGCTGAGGTAGGTGCGGTCCAGGTTCCACTCGGTCTTCCATCCGGTCTTCCACTCAGTGCCTGTCATGAGCAAAACCGTAGACACTCCTTACCGCCGCTGTCGAGGGGTTACCGCGGGACGATCCGAAGAGATGGCGCGAAAAGCCCTGCGCAAGCCACGCCCACGCGCACTCGGCCGCGCACCCGGTACGCACCCCCGCAACGCCTCGTAGAATCGAGGCCACCATGGTTTATCTCGACCACGCCGCCACCACCCCGATGCTCCCGGAGGCGGTGCAGGCGATGACCGCCCAGCTCGCCGTCACGGGCAACGCCTCCTCGCTGCACGCCGCCGGCCGGCGTGCCCGCCGTACCGTCGAGGAGTCGCGCGAATCCCTGGCCGCCTCGCTGGGCGCCCGCCCTAGCGAGGTCGTCTTCACCGCCGGGGGGACCGAAGCCGACAATCTCGCGGTCAAGGGGCTCTTCTGGTCCCGCAGGGACGCCGACCCGGCCCGCGTCCGGCTGCTCGCCAGCCCCGTGGAGCACCACGCCGTGCTCGACGCGGTCGACTGGCTCGCCGAGCACGAGGGCGCGCGGGTCGAATGGCTGCCGGTCGACTCCCTCGGGCGGGTCCACCCCGAGGCGCTGCGCGAGGCGATCGCCCGCGACCCCTCGGCTGTCGCCCTCGCCACCGTGATGTGGGCCAACAACGAGATCGGCACCGTCCAGCCGGTCCGTGAACTCGCCGCCACCGCCGCCGAATTCGGCGTTCCGCTGCATGCCGACGCGGTCCAGGCGTTCGGCCAGATCGAGGTCGACTTCGCCGCCTCGGGGCTGGCCGCGATGACCGTCAGCGGCCACAAGATAGGCGGTCCCTATGGCATCGGCGCACTGCTGCTCGGCCGTGAGTACACGCCCGTGCCGGTGCTGCACGGCGGCGGCCAGGAGCGTCAGGTGCGCTCCGGGACGCTCGACACCCCGGCCATCGCCGCCTTCGCCGTGGCCGGTACGCATGCCACCGAGCACCGCGAGGAGTTCGCCCGCGAGGTCGGCGCCCTGCGTGACGCGCTGATCACCGCCGTCCGTACCGCCGTGCCCGACGCGGTCCTCGGCGGTGACCCCGATCCGGCGGGCCGGCTCCCCGCCAATGCCCACTTCTCCTTCCCCGGCTGCGAGGGCGATTCGCTGCTTCTGCTGCTGGACGCGCAGGGCATCGAATGCTCGACGGGCTCGGCCTGCACGGCCGGTGTCGCGCAGCCCAGCCATGTGGTCCTGGCCACCGGCAGCGACCCCGAGCTGGCCCGGGGCACCCTGCGCTTCTCGTTCGGCCACACCTCGACCAAGGCCGATGTGGAGGCCGTCGCGGAGGCGATCGGCCCGGCGGTGGAACGGGCGCGCGGGGCGGGGCTCAGCTGACGGCCTCGCCGGCGGCCCCCGCCCGGACCGCCTCATCATAACCACGGAATTCGAATTGTTCCGGCGGCCATTTCACATAACCTACGGAACATCAATCTCCGCTTGAAATGGCGGAGAGCCGTGGGAAAGGATTTACCCGTCAACGAGACCTGTCATGCGGGATAAGCGCACAGGTTTTCTTCACGGGGAAATCCAGGAGTTCATCGATGTCGCAGCCTTCGCTGCCGCCGCACCACCAGCCGTCGCACCAGCCCCCGCAGCCGCAGGGGGTACGGCGGCCGCCGTCGCGGGGGTGGCGCTCCAAGCCCGCCCTGAAGCTGATCGCGGGCGGGGTCCTCGCGGCCGCCCTGGTGAGCGGCTGCGGGTCCGGGGATGACGACGGCGGTGAGAGCGGGGGCTCGTCCAAGGGCGCCCAGGCGAAGACGCTGGGCAAGGTCGCCATGCCGAAGGTCGGCAAGGAGGCCAACACCATGGGTACCTGGGTGACGGACTCGACCTTTGTGAAGGGCGACGTCAACAAGCTCGTCGGCTACTCGCTGGACGGCGCCGAGTCCAAGTGGCGGATTCCACTCGGCGGACAGCTCTGCTGGGCCTCACCGCATATGACCAAGGACGGTCTGACCGCGATCCTGTTCCGGGACGGCGCGGGCGAGGACGCGCTGTGCACCAAGGTCGGTCTTGTCGACCTGAAGAAGGGCAAGCTGGTCTGGCAGAAGGAGGGGTCGGACAGCGAGGGCAACGCCGGGGTGCAGTTCGACGAGGTCACCATCGGCGGTGGCACCGTGGCCGCGGGCGGCACCGGCGGCGGCGGAGCCTGGTCGCTCGACGGCAAGCCGCTGTGGAAGCCCGCGTACCTCGCGGACTGCGACGACAACGGCTACGCGGGCGGCGATGACAAGATCGTCGCGATCCGGGGCTGCGACAGCGAGGACTCCAGCACCGAGCGGCTGGAGGTTCAGACGGTCGACCCCAAGACCCGCGATGTGAAGTCGTCCTACAAGCTGGACGAGAAGGTCGAGTACGCGCATGTGATCTCCACCGCGCCGCTCGTCGTGGCCGTCGACACCGGCGACTCGGACGCCGGGACCGGCACCACGGACATCCTGACCATCGACGACAGCGGCAAGCAGGGCAAGCTGCTCAGCACGATCGACGTGCTGGCCAAGGGTTACCAGCCCAACTGCCCGGCCACGAGCGTGGAGGGCTGCACCGAGCTCGCCCTCGACAAGGCGAGCAGCACCCTCTACCTCTCCTCGGAGGTGGACGTGGACCACGGCGGCCCGGGGGACCGGATCAGCGGCCTGAATCTGAAGACCGGTAAGGAGACCGGGAAGACGAAGATGGCGGAGAGCCGGTCGCTGATCCCCGTCCAGACCGATGACGACGGCTCCCTGATCGCCTATCTGGGCTCCATGTACAGCGAGGCCGGCGGGGTCGTGCGCGTCGACCCCAAGACCTTCGCGATGGAGACGCTCCAGACCCACCCGGACGACATGAAGGACGTGGAGTCCGACATGGACACCTACGGGGAGTGCACCATGATCTACACCGGCAAGAAGCTCTA
This sequence comes from Streptomyces lacaronensis, assembly GCF_047337785.1. Lineage (NCBI taxonomy): Bacteria > Bacillati > Actinomycetota > Actinomycetes > Kitasatosporales > Streptomycetaceae > Streptomyces > Streptomyces lacaronensis. The sequence goes on along the minus strand of NZ_JBLHDK010000003.1, from coordinate 4,052,046 downwards.
CATCGGCGACAGCCGGGCGAGCAGGCCCACCAGCGACAGCGCGGCCCGTCCGCTCGCGATCGTCTTCGGAGCCTGAGCCGGGTCCGTCACTTCGCCGTCCGTGCCACGCGCACCGCTCGCACCAGCCGTATATAGCGGTCCCAGTCCCAGTGGCGGCCGGGGTCGGTGTGATCGGTGCCCGGCACCTCCACATGGCCGACGATGTGCTCACGGTCCCGGGGGATGTCGTACCGCTCGCAGATCGACGCGGTCAGCCGTGCCGAGGCGCGGTACATCGGGTCCGTGAAGGAGCTCGGGTCGCTCACGAACCCCTCGTGCTCGATGCCGATACTGCGCTCGTTGTAGGAGCGGTTGCCCGCGTGGAACGCCACGTCCAGCTCCCGGACCATCTGCGCGATATGCCCGTCGCGGCGCACCACATAGTGCGCCGCGGCGCGGTGTCCGGGGTCCCGGAAGACCCGCACCGCGTCGTCGAAGCTGCCCTGGACCACATGGATCACCACCCGGTCGATGACGTAGTCGTCCGGGCGGTCCGCCCATCGCCAGTTCGCCCCCGAGGCCGCGATCCACTTCGCGCCCGGCTGATCGACCGCCCCCGCCTTACGGGGCTTGTCGATCCCTGGCAGCCGCCACCACATCCGGGCCAGCTCGTCCCGCGCGGCATAGGCCGCGACACCCGCCCCGAGACCGGCCGCCGAACCGCCGATCAGGAGGGTGCGCCTGTTGACGCGGCGTCCACCGCCGGTCGTGGTCTCGCTCACGGAACGCTCAACGCGCGGGGGAGGGCGTCGGGTTCCGGCCGCCGGGATCATGGCGGGAACCGTTCGTCCCGGGTGGTGGCCCTCTGGCCTCCCGGGTAGATGAACTTTGAACTGTCTCTGGGCCTCGTGCCTCCCGTACTTCCCGGTACCTCTCCGTACTGTGGAGTGCGTCCGCCGGAACGTGTCCGCCGGAATGTGTCCATCCGCTCGACGAGGAGCTGACGGTATGCGTATCGGATTCGCCCTTCCCCAGTTCGGTCCGCTCGCCCACCACCCCGAGGACATCGCGCGGTTCGCGCGCCAGGCCGAGGAGCTCGGCGCGGACAGCCTGTGGGTCGGGGACCGCCTGCTCGCCCCGGTCGACCCGATCGTCGGCTACGCGGGCACCGATGTGATCCCGCCCGAATTCCGCGCCGCGCTGGACCCCTTCGCCGTGCTGGCCACCGCCGCCGCGGCCACCGAGCGGGTCGGGCTCGGCACCGATGTGATCAACGCCCCCTGGTACCCGCCCGCGCTGCTCGCCCGCTCCCTCACCACCGTCGATCTGCTGAGCGCGGGGCGGCTGCTGGTCGGGCTCGGCACCGGCTGGTCGCCCGAGGAGTACGAGGCGGTGGACGTCCCCATGGCCGAGCGCGGCCGGCGCCTGGACGAATGCCTGGACGCCCTGGACGCCTGGTGGACCCGGAACCCGGTCGAGTACCGCGGGGACCACTGGACCGTGCCCGCCTCCCACGTGGACCTCAAACCGGCCTCGCGCCCCCGCCCGCCCGTCTACCTCGCCGCCTTCGCGCCCGCGGCCATGCGCCGGGTGGCCCGGCGCGCCGACGGCTGGCTGCCCATCGCGGTCGTCCCCGCCACGTCCGGAGCGCCCGACCCCATCGCCGCCCTCGCCGAGCGGCTGCCCGGGGTGCGGGAAGCGGTCGAGCGGGAGGGCCGGGACCCGGCGGCATTCGACGCGATCCTGCGCGTCAACCCGAGCGCCGACGCCTCCGTGGACGACATCGCGACGGCCCTGGTCCGGGCCGAGCGGGAGGCGGGCATCCAGCACGCCTTCGTCGATCTGATCTACCTCGGCAAGGACGCCGACCAGGCCCTGGACCTCGTCCAGCGGGTGCTGGAGCGGGCGCGGGCGAGCTGAGCGGGGCGGTGGCAGGCCGCTCCATACCCATTTAGTCGTTGCGCATGTGGCGACTTATGCTGGCGGGGTTATGACTGACTTCCCCGGTGCGCCCACAGGTCCCCGCGACGGCCGTCGGCTGCGCGTCCTCGCCGCCATGTCCGGCGGTGTGGACTCCGCGGTCGCCGCCGCGCGGGCGGCCGAGGCGGGCCACGATGTGACCGGTGTCCATCTCGCGCTCTCCGCCAACCCGCAGTCGTTCCGCACCGGTGCCCGTGGCTGTTGCACCATCGAGGACTCGCGGGACGCCCGGCGGGCCGCCGATGTGATCGGGATCCCCTTCTATGTGTGGGACCTCGCCGAGCGCTTCCGTGAGGACGTGGTCGAGGACTTCATCGCCGAGTACGAGGCGGGCCGCACCCCCAATCCGTGTCTGCGCTGCAACGAGAAGATCAAGTTCGCCGCGCTGCTGGACAAGGCGCTCGCCCTCGGCTTCGACGCCGTCTGCACCGGGCACTACGCCACGATCGTGGAGCGCGAGGACGGCTCGCGCGAGCTGCACCGCGCCAGCGACATGGCCAAGGACCAGTCCTATGTCCTCGGCGTGCTCGACGAGCGCCAGCTCGCCCACGCGATGTTCCCTCTCGGCGACACCCTGACCACCAAGGACGAGATCCGCGCGGAGGCGGAGCGGCGGGACCTGGCCGTGGCCAAGAAGCCCGACAGCCATGACATCTGCTTCATCGCCGACGGCGACACCCAGGGCTTCCTGGCCCGGCACCTCGGCACGGCCGAGGGCGACATCGTCGACGAGGACGGGCACAGGCTGGGCACCCACGAGGGCGCGTACGGCTTCACCATCGGCCAGCGCAAGGGGCTGCGCATCGGGCATCCCGCGCCCGACGGCAAGCCGCGCTATGTCCTGGACATCTCCCCGGTGGACAACACGGTCACGGTCGGCCCCGTCGAGGCCCTGGACGTGACCGCCCTCACCGCCATCAAACCGCGCTGGTGCGGGGCGCCTCCGGTGGGCCCGGGTACGTACACCGCCCAGTTGCGCGCACATGGCGGCGAAACCGAGGTGATGGCCGAGCGGATCGGGGAAACCGAGCTGCGGGTGACCTTCACCGAGCCGGTGCGGGGCGTGGCCCCCGGGCAGGCGATCGTGCTCTACGACGACACCCGGGTGGTCGGCTCCGCGACCATCGCCGCGACCGAGCGGGCCCAGGCGGTCGCCTCGTAGCGTCGGTGCCGTCGGTGTCGTCCCGACGGTGCTGGAAGGCCTCGGAAGGCCTCGGCAGGCTCCGGAAGCCTCTTGAAGGCTCTGGAAGACCGCAGAGAATTCCACGGTGATATCCACTTTTGGTGAGAAAGAAGCCGAAAGTCAGGATTGGGTGGTTGATCTCCGTTTGGCGCGATCAGTTTTTCTGAAATTAACGTGCGCCCGGCCATTCCAGTGGCATGCGGCACGTGAATCTGGGAATGCGCCCCGCGGACACGGGTGCCGTGGTCCGCTGTCTCAGCACCGGAGGTTCCGTTATTTCTGCGCAACCTGTACAGAAATTTGGCGACAATCCAGTTGATGTCAGGGACACTGATCACTACACAGAGGAGTACGTACCCAGCTTCGTAGAAAAGTGGGACTCGCTGATCGACTGGGACCGGAGGGCGGAGAGCGAGGGTACGTTCTTCATCGACCTGCTGCGCGAGCGCGGCGTCAAGAAGGTCCTGGACGTGGCCACCGGGACCGGCTTCCATTCGGTCCGGCTGCTCGAGGCCGGATTCGAGGCCGTGAGCGCCGACGGCAGTGCCGAGATGCTCGCCCAGGCATTCTCCAACGGGCTCAAGCATGGTGACCACATCCTCCGCGTCGTCCAGGCCGACTGGCGCTGGCTCAACCGCGACGCCCACGGCGAGTACGACGCCATCGTCTGTCTCGGGAACTCCTTCACACATCTGTTCTCCGAGCGCGACCGGCGCAAGGCCCTCGCGGAGTTCTACGCCATGCTCAAGCATGACGGAATCCTGATCCTGGACCACCGCAACTACGACGCGATCCTCGATCGCGGCTACAGCAGCAAGCATGTGTACTACTACTGCGGAGAAGACGTCGCCGTCGAACCGGAGTACGTGGACGAGGGGCTGGTGCGCATGCGCTACAGCTTCCCCGACGAATCCGTCTACCACCTCAACATGTTTCCGCTGCGCAAGGACTACACGCGCAGGCTGATGGAGGAGGTCGGCTTCCAGCGGATCGAGACCTACGGCGACTTCCAGCACACCTACCGGGAGGAGCGGCCCGACTTCTTCATCCACGTCGCGGAGAAGGAATACCGCACGACGGACGAGCCGGTCGGGCCGAACGGTTCGGCCACGGCCAACGGGGAGTATTCGGGAGCCGTGGGCACCGCCCGCGACTACTACAACTCCGCGGACGCCGACGCCTTCTACTGGAGTGTCTGGGGCGGCGAGGACATCCACATCGGCCTCTACGACCGGCCCGACGAGCCGATCGCCGAGGCCAGCAGGCGCACCGTGGCCCGTATGGCCGGGCAGCTGGGCCTGACCGAGTCCTCCGTCGTCCTCGACCTCGGAGCGGGCTTCGGCGGCTCGGCGCGCTATCTGGCCGAGACGTACGGCTGCCGCGTCATGGCGCTCAACCTCAGCGAGGTGGAGAACGAGCGGCATCGCGCGCTGAACGCCGAGCGCGGGCTGACCGAGGCCATCGAGGTGATGGACGGCTCCTTCGAGTCCATCCCGCTGCCGGACGACAGCGTCGACGTCGTCTGGTCCCAGGACGCGTTCCTGCACAGCGGCAACCGCGCCCGCCCCCTGGAGGAGGCCGCCCGCGTGCTGCGCCCCGGCGGTCACCTCATCTTCACCGACCCCATGGCGGCCGACGGCTGCCCCGCCGAAACCCTCCGCCCCATCCTGGACCGCATCCATCTGGAGACCATGGGGTCGCCCGAGTTCTACCGCCATGAACTGGCGCGGCTCGGCTTCATCGAGGTCGGCGGCGGCTTCCAGGAACACCGCGAGCATCTGATCACCCACTACGCCCGGGTCCTGGAGGAAACCCGGCGCCAGGAGGCGGACGGCCTGGCGGAGCAGGTCAGCGCCGACTACCTCACCCATATGAAGAAGGGGCTGAGCAACTGGGTCGAGGGCGGCAGGAACCGCCATGTGACCTGGGGCATCTTCCACTTCACCCGCTGACCCGGGGCCCCTGGACCCTGACCTCTGATCCGGTCGGGTGGCCGGTGGCGGGTTCCGTACCCGCTGCTGGTCGCCCGGGGCGTTCACCGGGTTTCGCGGTCAGGGGGCGGCGCCGCGACCCGGTGGTGCAGGGCGGCGAGCGGTGCCGCCAGGTGCCCCTGGCCGGAGGTCGCGGAGGGCGGCGGGCTCTCGCCGGTGATGACGAGGGCCTGTCGCCAGTAGCGCAGCGAGAAGGAACCGGCGCGCGTCCCGCGGCGGAACAGTGCGCGCAGATGCGCGCGGAACGCCGGTGTGTCGTCGTGGCCGTCGATGCGGGCGTAGGCGCGCACGAAGTGGCCGAGCGCTTCGGCGAGCCGGTCCTGGCAGCTGGCTGCCAGGGCCTCACCGGCCAGCGCGCAGGCGTCCAGGAGACCGGCGTAGAACGACGCCACGTCGCCCACCTGGTGGGGCTGCGGCTGGCGGCGCCGGTCGTCCGCGGTGGCCAGGGCATGCAGCTCGGCGTAGGCGAGGACGGTCGCGGTGGTCGGGGCGGCCGGTGGCGTGGGCACCGCGCCGTCGATGACGGCCTGGGCGAGGCGGCGCGGCAGCCTGGCCGGGAGCGCCCAGCGCCAGTACCGCACCAGCCGGTCGTGGGCGTCGTCCAGCTTGCCCACCCCGGCGAGCAGGGCGAGGCGGCGCAGCCGTTCCGGGCCGGGGCAGTCGTCCAGGGCCCGCAGCAACCCCTGGCGCCACGTCGCCTCCCGCAACCGCGCCTGGACGACGTCCAGTTCACGGGTGACCAGTTCGGCCAGCGGGCGTTCCCCCGTCATCACCGCGGCGATCGCGGCGACCGGGGTGCCGAGCGCGCGGAGGCGCTGGATCAGCCGGAGCCGGGGCAGCGCGTCCGCGGCGTATCTGCGGTGGCCACCCGGGCTGCGTCCGCTCTCGGGCAGCAGCCCGGCGTCCGAGTAGTAGCGGATGGTCTTCACCGGCAGTCCGGTGCGCGCGGCCAGCTCGCCGATGCCCATCGTGTCGCCGCCCTGGGTGCCGCCCGTCACCGTTGCTTGAACCTCCACCGCGCAGGAGCCCTTAGCGTCCGTGGCGAACGCCGTCGTCCGAGTGCGCGCCGGGCGACGCTCGCCGAGGAGGATCATCACATGCGGATTCTGATCGTGACTGCCGGTTCGCGCGGGGACGTCGCTCCGTACACGGGACTGGGGCGGCGTCTGGCGGAGGCTGGTCATGAGGTGGCCGTGGCCGCACACCCGCCCTTCGCCGGGCTCATCGACGGATGCGGCCTGGATCACCGGCCGCTGCCGGGCGATCCACGGGAGTTGATCCGCGCCAGGGCGCGGGCGGCCTCGTGGGCCGAGGCGCGGGCGGCGATGTCGGCGTTCCTGGACCGGCTCGCCGACGGGGTGGCGGCGGCGGTGGCGGACGGGGCCGACCTGGTGCTCACCGCGTTCGGCCCGGCGGCGCTCAGCCGGGCGGCCGGTGAGGCGTCCGGCGTCCCCGTCATCGGCACCTTCCTCGCACCGGCCTGTGCCACGAGGGAGTTCCCGCCGGCCGGTGCGGCGGACGCCGAGGATCTCGGGCCGGACGGCAATCTGGCGGCGGGACAGCGGCTGTTGGCGGATGCCGGGGCGCTCCAGCAGGGCGCCGTGGCGGGGCTGCGCACCCGGCTCGGGCTGCCGACCGCCACCGCACAGACGACGGGGGCGGACATCCGGCCGGTCTTCCACGGCTTCAGCCCGTTGGTCGTACCGCGCCCGGCGGACTGGCCGTCCGGGGTGGAGGTCGCCGGTTACTGGTGGCCGGCCCGGCCCCGCGGCTGGCGGCCCCCGGCCGAGTTGGTCGACTTCCTCCAGGCCGGCCCGCCGCCGGTGTTCATCGGGTTCGGCAGCATGGCGCCGGGCGAGGGGGAGCGGCTGGGCGAGCTCGTGACGGCGGCGGTGGCCCGGTCGGGGGTGCGCGCGGTGGTGCAGGCGGGGTGGGCCGGGCTGACGGCGGCCGGGGACGACGTCCTGGCGGTCGGTGACCTCCCGCACGACTGGCTGTTCCCGCGCACGGCCGCCGTCGTCCACCACGCCGGAGCGGGCACCACCGCGGCCGGACTGCGCGCCGGGGTCCCCGCGGTGCCGGTGCCCGCCATGGCCGACCAGCCGTTCTGGGCGGCGCGACTGCACCGGCTCGGAGTCGCCCCCCGGCCGCTGCCGCTCGACGAGCTCACCGCCGAATCCCTCGGCGCGGCGATCACCACCTGCCTGACCGAATCCGCCCTCCGGCGCCGGGCGGCGGAGTTCGCCGACGCGATCGGTGCGGAGGACGGCGCCGCGGCGGTGCTGGCCCATGTCGGCGCGGTGGACAGAGGGTAAGGCCGGGCGCGGCGACAGGGCGTCTGAGGCCCGGCGGGTCTTGACGCCTGCGGCGGGCTGCTCCCCTCCCCGCCCCTCCCGGAAACTGGGGCTCTGCCCAGACTCCGTAACTGGGGCTCTGCCCAGACCTCGTAACTGGAGCTCTGCCCAGACCCCGTAACTGGGGTTCTGCCTCAGGCCTCAAAACGGCCTTCCCCCAGGCCCCGAAATCCGGGCTCCGCCCCTTCCCGCAGCATCGGTATGCGGCTGCGCCGCATGGCAGGGGCTTGGCCCCCGGGCCACCGGGTCCAGGGGTGGTCCAGGGGTGGAGCCCCTGGTTACGGGAAGGGGCGGGGAGGGGAAAGATCCGCCCCACGGCGCGACCCGTGGCGCGGGGCGGCGGGGGTGTCCGACCCGGCTCGTAGAGTGGCGCGCATGAACATCTGCGTCTTCTGCTCCGCCGCCGACCTCGACGACCGTTACACCGCCCCCGCCCGCGAGTTCGCCGAGCTGATCGGCAAGGGCGGGCACACGCTGGTCTGGGGCGGGTCCGACGTCGGGCTGATGAAGGTGATGGCGGACGGGGTGCAGGAGCACGGGGGGCGGCTGGTCGGGATCTCCGTGGAGTTCCTCGCCGCCAAGGCGCGGGAGAACGCCGACGAGATGGTGATCGCCGCGGACCTCGCCGAGCGCAAGGCGCAGCTGCTCGCCCGCGCCGACGCTGTCGTGATCATGGTCGGCGGCACCGGGACGCTGGACGAGGCCACCGAGATCCTGGAGCTCAAGAAGCACGGGCTGCACATCAAGCCGGTGGTGCTGCTCAACGCGGCGGGGTTCTACGACGGCCTGAAGCAGCAGTTCCAGCGGATGGAGGAGGAGGGGTTCCTGCCCCGGCCGCTGAGCGAGCTGGTCTTCTTCGCGGAGAACGGGGCGGAGGCCATGACGTATCTGGAGTCCGTCTGACGCGGGTGCCACTGGAGACACGCATCCGCGGCGTCGCGCTCACCGCGCGACGCCCGGGTGCGCTCTGCGGGTATCTGGGGGTGTCAGGGATGGCCGACGCGAATGCGCCCGCTGACCCCGCCGCGCTCCGCCTTGCCCTGGCCGAGGAGATCGCCGCCGCCCATCCGACCCTTGACTCCGGATGGCGCGACGCCGTCGCGGCTGTCCCTCGCGAGCTGTGGTCCGGCGGCGTCGTCCCGGGGACGCGACCAGAAGTGGTGCGCGGGCGAGCTCATGACGTATCCGGAACCCGCCCGAGCGTTGGTCCCGTAACCGCGCCCGTTACAGGATGGGAGCGCTCGGCGGGAAGTCCGCGCGGGTTTCGGGCATGGGATCGCGCCAAGCCGGGACCCTGGTCGGGGCGCGTCCCTGGGTGAGGCAAGCTGGGGAGCATGGGAACGCATCTGATTACTGGGGCAGGTTCGGGCATCGGCGCGGCGGTCACCGAGCGGTTGGCCGAGCGCGGCGACGAGCTGTGGCTCCTCGCCCGGGACGCCGGGCGGGCGAAGGAACTGGCGGGCCGGTTCCCGGGGGTGCGGACGGTCGTCGGTGACCTGGCCGACCCGGACCGGCTGTCCTGGGCGCTGGGCCATCAGACGCTGCCCGACCGGCTGGACTCGCTGCTGCACATCGCCGGAGTGGTCGACCTGGGCGAGGTCGGGGAGCTGACCCCGAAGGCGTGGAACCGCCAGCTCGCCGCCAACCTCGTGGCCCCCGCCGAGCTGACCCGGCTGCTGCTGCCGCAGCTCCGGCTCGCCCAGGGGCATGTCGTCTTCGTCAACTCCGGCGCCGGGCTGCGCGCCAACGCCCAGTGGGCCGCGTATGCCGCCAGCAAGCACGGGCTCAAGGCGCTGGCCGACGCGCTGCGCTGGGAGGAGAGCGGCAACGGCGTCCGGGTGACCACCGTCTACCCGGGACGCACGGCCACCCCGATGCAGGTGAAGGTGCACCAGCAGGAGGGCAAGGAGTACGACGCGGAGCGCTGGATCGCGCCCGAGACCGTGGCGACGACCATCCTGACCGCGCTCGACCTGCCGCACGACGCCGAGATCACCGACCTCCAGGTGCGTCCGCGCGGCTGAGCCATCTCGGCGGCGGAGGCCGGTCGCGGTTCGGGTGCGCCCCGCAGGGGCGCGGGGCTGTATCGATGTGCGGCTCCGCCGCGTGGGCGCGACCAGCCACAATGTTGCCGCAGACGACCGACGGCATATCAACGCTTTCAGCGGAGCGCTTACGCTTCGCTGGTGAGCGAGAAGAGCACCAACACCCACCACCCATGGCCCCCCGGGGCCGCGAGCGGCGTCGGATCGATGCCGGGCGGCGACGCGCGGGAGGCCGCGAAGACCGTCACCGGCTCGCTGGAGGCCCTGCCGCACCTTCCGGAGCTGCCCGCGCGCGGGCCCGGCGCGGACATGATCGGACGCACCGCCGGGATGCTGGCCGAGCTGTACGCGCATGTCGAGCCCAGCGGCTGGCGGATCAGCGACCGGCCGGGCCGGGACACCCGGCGGGCCCGTTCCTGGCTGGGCGAGGACCTGGACGCGCTGGAGGAGTTCACCCAGGGGCACCGGGGCGCGCTCAAGGTGTCGGCCGTGGGGCCCTGGACCCTGGCCGCCTCCCTCGAACTGCGCGGCGGCGAGGCCGCGCTGAGCGACCCGGGCGCCTGCCGGGACCTCACGGCCTCGCTCGCCGAGGGCGTGCGCGCCCATCTGGCGGAGGTGCGCCGCCGGGTGCCGGGCGCCGAGGTGGTACTCCAGCTCGACGAGCCGTCGCTGACGTCGGTGCTGCGCGGGAACGTCCGTACGGCGAGCGGCTACCGCACCCACGCCGCCGTGGACCGGAGCGTGGTCGAGGGCGCGCTGCGGACCCTGGTGGAGGCGGCCGACGGGCCGGTGGTGGTGCACTCGTGCGCGCCGGCCGTGCCGTTCGGGCTGCTGCGGCGCGCGGGCGTCGCGGGGATCTCCTTCGATCTGTCACTGCTCACGGAGGGTGAGGAGGAGGCGATCGGGGAAGCCGTGGAAGGCGGTACGGCACTCCTCGTCGGCGCGGTACCCGCCACCGACACCCCATTGTCGGACCCTGCCGGTAGCGTCGGGGGTGTCAGGACGCTGTGGCGCAGGCTGGGGCTGGCACCGGCGACTCTCGCGGAGTCGGTGGTGGTCACCCCGTCGTGCGGGCTCGCGGGCGCCTCGCCCGGGTATGCCCGCGCCGCGCTGGCCCACTGCGTCCGGGCGGCGAGATCGCTCGCGGACAACCCTGAGTAACGGGAGGACGACACGGTGGCCGGCGAACAGCAGTCGAAGGTCCCCGCCGAGGTGCGGGAGAGGCACGCCAGGCTCGCTGAGCAGATCGAGGAGCACCGCTTCCGGTACTACGTGAAGGACGCGCCGGTCGTCAGTGACGCCGAGTTCGACAAGCTCATGCGCGGGCTGGAGGCGCTGGAGGAGGAGCATCCCACGCTCCGTACGCCCGACTCGCCGACCCAGAAGGTCGCGGGGGCGTACGAGACGGAGTTCACCGAGGTCGAGCACCGTGAGCGGATGCTCAGCCTGGACAACGCCTTTGACGACGATGAGCTGGCCACCTGGGCGGACCGCATCGCCAAGGAGCTGGGCAGCGGTTCGTACCACTTCCTGTGCGAGCTGAAGGTGGACGGCCTCGCGGTCAACCTCACCTATGAGCAAGGGCGGCTGACCCGCGCCGCGACCCGTGGCGACGGCCGCACCGGCGAGGACATCACGCCCAATGTGCGGACGATCGCCAAGATCCCCAACCGGCTGACGGGCGACCGCGTCCCGGCGCTGGTGGAGGTGCGCGGCGAAGTCTTCCTGCCCCGCGAGCGGTTCGAGGAGCTGAACGCCCGGCTGGTGGAGGCGGGTAAGCCGCCCTTCGCCAACCCCCGGAACGCCGCGGCGGGTTCGCTGCGCCAGAAGGACCCGAAGATCACCGCGTCCCGGCCGCTGGACATGGTGGTGCACGGCATCGGGGCGCGCGAGGGCTTCGACATCGACCGGCTGTCGCAGGCGTACGAGCTGCTGCACGAGTGGGGGCTGCCCACCGCCGCCCACTTCTCGGTGGTGGACTCGATCGAGGGCGTGCGCGAGTACATCGGGTACTACGGCGAGAGCGAGCACCGGCACTCGGTGGAGCACGAGATCGACGGCGCGGTCGTCAAGCTGGACGAGATCCCGCTCCAGGGGCGGCTCGGCTCCACCTCGCGGGCGCCGCGCTGGGCGATCGCCTGGAAGTTCCCGCCCGAGGAGGTCAACACCAAGCTGGTGGACATCCGGGTGGGCGTGGGGCGCACGGGACGGGTGACGCCTTATGCGGTGGTGGAGCCGATCACCGTCGCGGGCTCGGAGGTCGAATTCGCGACGCTGCACAACCAGGATGTGGTCAAGGCCAAAGGCGTGCTGATCGGCGACACCGTCGTGCTCCGCAAAGCGGGCGATGTCATTCCGGAAATTCTGGGCCCGGTCGTCGGTCTGCGGGACGGCAGCGAGCGGGAATTCGTGATGCCGGCCGCCTGCCCCGAGTGCGATACACCGCTCCAGCCCGCCAAGGAGGGCGATGTCGATCTGCGGTGTCCCAACGGCCGGTCCTGCCCGGCCCAGCTGCGCGAGCGTATTTTCTATCTCGCCGGGCGGAAATCCCTGGACATCGAGAACCTCGGCTATGTCGCCGCCGCCGCCCTCACCCAGCCGCTGGAACCCGCCGAACCGCCGCTGAGGGACGAGGGCGATCTGTTCGACCTGAAGATCGAACAACTGCTGCCCATTCGGTCGCATGTACTGGATCCGGACAGCGGACTGCCCAAGCGTGATCCGGAGACCGGTGAGGAGAAGGTCGTCACCTTCTTCGCCACCCAGAAGGGCGAGGCGAAGAAGAACGCCCTGGCGATGCTGGCCAATATCGAGGCGGCCAAGGAGCGTCCGCTGGCCCGGATCATCACCGGCCTTTCGATCCGTCATGTCGGCCCCGTCGCCGCCACCGCGCTGGCCCGGGAATTCCGCTCGCTGGACCGGATCGCCGAGGCGGACGAGGAGGAGCTGGCGGCCGTGGAGGGGGTCGGGCCGACCATCGCCGCCTCGCTCAAGGAGTGGTTCGCGGTCGACTGGCACCGCGAGATCGTCGAGAAATGGCGGCGCGCCGGGGTGCGGCTGGAGGAGGAGGGCAGCGAGGACGAAGGCCCCCGTCCGCTGGCGGGCCTCACCGTCGTCGTCACCGGAACACTGCAGTCGTACACCCGGGATGGGGCCAAGGAGGCCCTGCAGAGCCGTGGTGCCAAAGTCACCGGATCGGTTTCGAAAAAGACCGATTTCGTCGTTGTCGGCGACAATCCGGGCTCGAAGTATGACAAGGCCATGCAGGTGAAGGTTCCCGTGCTCGATGAGGACGGATTTGGCGTCCTGCTCGAACAGGGTCCCGACGCGGCGAGAGAGGTCGCGTTGACGCCCCCGGAAGAGTCCGAGGGAGAGTCCGCGAAAGAGCCCGCCGAGTAGCACGGATGGCCGGTGGAGCGGCGGTTGGAGTAGCCCCTGGAGTAGCCGCTCCACCCATCCGGCGCAGCGCTCCGGCCATCTTGTCCGCTCAATGGGCCCAAACCTGGCCGGATTACGACTGGGAGCACTTCCCGGGTACAGCCGGCGGGCATCACTCTTACAGCGCATAGCAGAAGGTCATGGATCGTCGGGCGGCATTCGGGGAACCGTCGCCGATCGCCGCCCGTCTTCCCCTTCTGCCGCCTACTGTTGAGGTGTGCGCCCGCCGTGGCGCTGGCACCGCCGGCTGTGAGAGGGACGGGTATGAAACCGACCGAAAGCGCCGCCCCGGCGTCGCGGCTGCGCCGGGCCGTGCTGCCCGCGCTGCCGGCCGCGGCGGTCGCCATGGCGGCTTTCGCACTCGGTATCGGAGTGTTCCGAGTGCTCGACGCGGGCAATGCGCTCTTTCCCGACGGAACCGTGGGCTGGTCGCTCGCCGTGCTCACCGGAATCATCGTCGGCCATCTGGTCGCACTCGGCCGGGACCGCTGGTGGGGCGGCACCGGCTCCGGGGCCGCGTTAACCCTGGCGGCGCTGCTGCTCTACGGCTGGATCCCGGCCGTGCTGGTCAGCCTCGCCGTGGTCGTCCTGGTCGGCGCCGCCCGCCGGCACCGATGGCGGCAGGCCGCCCTGCACGGCGCGGTCGACATCCTCGGGGTGGGCGCGGCCGCCCTCACCCTCGCCGCCTTCGGCACCACCCCCTCCGTCGAACACCCCTGGCGCACCGACACCTGGCATGCGTCCGCCATTCCCCAGACGGCCCTGGCCGCCTTCGTCTATCTCGCGGTGACCCGCGCCCTGCTGTGGTGCTCCCTCGCCCCGCCCGGCGCCGGGCTGCCCACCGTCGCCCGCACCGCCCTCTTCCGGCAGGCCCTCGTCGGGATCGCGCTCCTCGGCATCGCCCCCCTCATCGTGGTCGTCGCCGGGGACACCCCGCTGCTGCTCCCGCTGTTCGCGGTGCCGCTGGTCGCCCTGGACTCCACGCTGTGGATCGCCCGGGTCCGCGCCGAGGAGCAGCTGCGCGACCCGCTCACCGGGCTGCCCAACCGCCAGTGGCTGCTGGAGCGCACCTGGACCGCGCTGGACGAGGCCGAGCGGACCGGCACCCGTACCGCGCTGGTGCTGCTGGACCTCGACCGCTTCCGTTCGGTCAACGACACCCTGGGCCATCTGGCCGGTGACCGGCTGCTGCTCCAGATCGCCGAGCGGCTGCGGCTCGCCCTGCCGCGCGGGGCGGAGGTGGCCCGGCTCGGCGGCGACGAGTTCGCGGTGCTGCTGCCCACCACCGACTCGCTCACCAGCGCCCAGCGCAGCGCCCGCGTCCTGGTCGGCGACCTCGGCTCCCCGCTCGACCTGGACGGGCTGACCCTGGTGCTCGAGGCCAGCGCGGGCGTCGCCGTCTACCCCGACCACGCCCTGGACGCCGAGGGGCTGCTGCGCCGCGCCGACGTCGCGATGTACCAGGCCAAGCGGGACCGCAGCGGAGTCGAGCTGTACGAGGCGCGGCGGGACGGCAACACCCCCGACCGGCTCGGTCTGCTCGGCGACCTGCGGCGCGCCCTGGACGCGGGCGACGTCGAGCTGCACTACCAGCCCAAGGTCGGCTTCGACGGCCATGTGGCGGGCCTGGAGGCCCTGGTGCGCTGGGTGCACCCGGACCGGGGGAAGGTGCCGCCGGACGAGTTCATCTCCATGGCCGAGAGCTCCGGGCTGATGCCCCGGCTGACCGAGTACGTCCTGGAGACGGCCCTGGGCCAGGTCGCGCGGTGGCGCGCCGACGGCCTCGAGGTGCCCGTCGCCGTCAATGTCTCGCCGCGCGATGTCCACACCCCCGGTTTCGCGGGCGCGGTCGCCGGGCGGCTGGCCCGGCACGGGGTCCCGGCGGGCGCCCTGCAACTGGAGATAACCGAGCACGTCCTGCTGGAGGACCCGCAGCGGGCCGCCGACACCCTGGCCGGGCTCACCGGCCATGGGGTGAAGATGTCGCTGGACGACTTCGGGACGGGGTATTCGTCGCTGGTCCATCTGCGGCGGCTGCCGGTGAGCGAGCTCAAGATCGACCGTTCCTTCGTGGCCCGGCTGGCGGTGGACAACGAGGACGCGGAGATCGTCCGCTGTACGGTCGACCTCGCCCACTCGCTGGGTCTGCTCGTGGTCGCGGAGGGCGTCGAGGACGACGAGACCTGGGAGCGGCTGCGGGATCTGGGCTGCGACGCGGTCCAGGGCTGGCTGGTGGCCGCGGCGATGCCGCCGGAGGAGATGACGGCGTGGTTGCGGGCGCGGGGTGAGAGTGGCTGGCACCGCGAGACGGCGGAGCCGTCGAGCGAAGACGCTCCCGCGGACGAGGACGCGGATCAGCCGGTGACGTAGGCGTGCGGCGCCGGTGCTGCCCTTGGTGTTTCGTTGCCGGGTGCGGGCCGGTGGGTGGGTTGTGCCCACCCGTTCCGGCCCGCGGAAAGATTGCCCACAACGCGGGTGCGCCAAAGCCTTTCGCGCGCCGTGTGGGGAGAGCCATAGGATTGGGCCCGAAACACTCCACACTCACCCAGAGGATCGCTGCATGCCTGGCATCACGCGCGAGGAGGTCGCCCACCTCGCCCGGCTGGCGCGTCTGGAGCTGAAGGCCGAAGAGCTAGACCACTTCGCCGGACAGCTCGACGACATCATCGGCGCGGTCGCCCGCGTCTCCGAGGTCGCCGACCAAGACGTTCCGCCGACCTCTCACCCGCTGCCGCTGACCAACGTCATGCGCCCGGACGAGGTCCGTCCGTCCCTGACCCCGCAGCAGGCGCTGGCCTGCGCCCCGGCCCAGGAGCAGCAGCGTTTCAAGGTGCCGCAGATCCTGGGGGAGGAGTGACCACCGTGACCGACCTGACCAGGCTCACCGCGGCCGAGATCGCCGCCAGGATCGCCTCCGGCGAGGTCACCGCCGTCGAGGTGACCGAGGCGCATCTGGCCCGTATCGAGGCCGTCGACGAGAAGGTGCACGCCTTCCTGCACGTGGACCGTGAGGGGGCGCTCGCCCAGGCGCGCGCCGTCGACGCGAAGCGGGAGCGCGGTGAGGAGCTGGGCCCGCTGGCCGGTGTTCCGCTCGCGCTCAAGGACATCTTCACCACCAAGGGGATCCCGACCACGGTCGGTTCCAAGATCCTCGACGGGTGGATCCCGCCGTACGACGCGACCGTCACCCAGCGGCTGCGGGACGCGGACATGATCGTCCTCGGCAAGACCAACATGGACGAGTTCGCCATGGGGTCCTCGACCGAGAACAGCGCCTTCGGCCCCACCGGCAACCCCTGGGACCTCACCCGGGTCCCCGGCGGCTCCGGCGGCGGCTCCTCCGCCTCGCTGGCCTCCTTCCAGGCCCCGCTCGCCATCGGCACCGACACCGGCGGCTCGATCCGCCAACCCGCCGCCGTCACCGGCACGGTCGGGGTCAAGCCGACGTACGGCGGGGTCTCCCGCTACGGCATGGTGGCGTTCTCGTCCTCGCTCGACCAGGGCGGACCCTGCGCCCGCACCGTGCTGGACGCGGCGCTGCTGCACGAGGTCATCGCCGGGCACGACCCGATGGACTCGACCTCCATCGACGAGCCGGTCCCGGCCGTCGTCGAGGCCGCCCGCAACGGAAGCGTGCGGGGCATGCGGATCGGCGTCGTCAAGGAGTTCGCTGGCGAGGGCTACCAGGCCGGCGTCATGCAGCGCTTCAACGAGTCGGTGGAGCTGCTGCGGGAGCTGGGCGCCGAGATCGAGGAGATCTCCTGCCCGTCCTTCGACAAGGCGCTGGCCGCGTACTACCTGATCGCGCCGTCCGAGTGCTCGTCCAACCTGGCCCGCTTCGACGCCATGCGCTACGGCCTGCGGGTGGGCGACGACGGCACCAAGTCCGCCGAGGACGTCACCGCGCTCACCCGCGCGGAGGGCTTCGGCGCCGAGGTCAAGCGCCGGATCATGCTCGGCACCTACGCGCTCAGCTCCGGCTACTACGACGCGTACTACGGCTCCGCGCAGAAGGTCCGTACGCTGATCAAGCGCGACTTCGAACGCGCGTTTGAGCGGGTCGACGTGCTGATCTCGCCGACCACTCCGACCACCGCCTTCCCGATCGGCGAGCGCGCCGACGACCCGATGGCGATGTATCTGGCCGACCTCTGCACGATTCCCACCAACCTCGCGGGGAACGCGGCCATGTCACTGCCCTGCGGTCTGGCACCGGAGGACGGTCTGCCGGTCGGACTGCAGATCATCGCCCCCGCCATGGCCGACGACCGGCTCTACAAGGTCGGTGCCGCGGTCGAGGCCGCGCTCATCGGCAAGTGGGGCCACCCGCTGATCGAGGAGGCACCGTCACTATGAGTGCGATCAAGAAGGCGAAGGGCTTCAAGAAGTCCAGGCCCGGCACCTACCTGTCCATCGCGACCTCGCTGTTCGGCGCGGTCAGTGTGGCGAAGCAGGCCAAGAAGGCCCGATCCGAGAACGACAAGCTGCAGCTGGCCGACGCGGTGGTCTCGGCCGCCGCCATCGTCACCGGCGTCGCCCTGCTCATCCGCGAGCTCAAGCGCATGGGCGACGACGACGTCCTCGCGGACTGAGAGGTTAGTTTTCCGTGACCGTCACTGAACTGGTGTCGTACGAGGACGCCCTCGCCACCTACGACCCCGTGATGGGGCTCGAGGTGCACGTCGAGCTCGGCACCAAGACCAAGATGTTCTGCGGGTGCTCCACGGCGCTGGGCGCCGAGCCCAACACGCAGACCTGCCCCACCTGCCTCGGCCTGCCCGGCTCGCTCCCGGTGGTCAACGCGACCGGCGTCGAGTCCGCCATCAAGATCGGGCTCGCGCTCAACTGCGAGATCGCCGAATGGTGCCGCTTCGCCCGGAAGAACTACTTCTATCCGGACATGCCGAAGAACTTCCAGACGTCGCAGTACGACGAGCCGATCGCCTTCAACGGCTATCTGGACGTCGACGTCGACGGTGAGGTCTTCCGCGTCGAGATCGAGCGCGCCCATATGGAGGAGGACACCGGCAAGTCCACCCATGTGGGTGGCGCGACCGGCCGCATCCACGGCGCCCAGCACTCCCTCCTGGACTACAACCGGGCCGGGATCCCGCTGATCGAGATCGTCACCAAGCCGATCGTCGGCGCCGGGGAGAAGGCCCCGGAGGTCGCCAAGGCGTATGTGACCGAGCTGCGCGAGCTCATCAAGTCGCTCGGGGTCTCCGAAGCGCGCATGGAGATGGGCCAGATGCGCTGCGATGTGAACCTGTCGCTGCGCCCGCAGGGCGCCGACAAGTTCGGCACCCGCTCCGAGACCAAGAACGTCAACTCGCTGCGGTCGGTCGAGCGCGCGGTCCGCTTCGAGATCCAGCGCCATGCCGCGGTGCTGAACGACGGCGGCACGATCATCCAGGAGACCCGCCACTTCCACGAGGAGGACGGCTCCACGACCTCCGGCCGGGTCAAGGAGGAGGCCGAGGACTACCGCTACTTCCCCGAGCCCGACCTGGTGCCGGTCGCCCCCGCCCGGGCGTGGGTGGAGGAACTGCGCGGCGGGCTTCCGGAGCTGCCGCGGGTGCGCCGCAACCGGCTGCGCGAGGAGTGGGGCCTGTCCCGGCACGAGATGCAGTCGGTGCTCAACGCGGGCGCGATCGACCTGATCACGGCCACGATGGACGAGGGCGCCCCGGCCGACCAGGCCCGTAAGTGGTGGATGGGCGAGCTGGCCCGCCGGGCCAACGAGGACGGTGTGGAACTCACGGCGCTGCCGATCACCCCGGCGCAGGTCGCCCGGGTGTGCGCGCTGGTCAAGGAGGGTTCGCTCAACGACAAGCTGGCCCGCCAGACCATCGAGGGCGTCCTCGCGGGCGAGGGCGACCCGGACGAGGTCGTCACCAAGCGCGGGCTGAAGGTCGTCTCGGACGAGGGCGCGCTGGGCACCGCCGTGGACGAGGCGATCGCGGCCAACGCGGCCATCGCCGACAAGATCCGCGGCGGCAAGGTCGCGGCGGCGGGGGCGCTGGTCGGCGCGGTCATGAAGGCCACGCGCGGCCAGGCGGACGCGGCGCGGGTGCGCGAGCTGATCCTGGAGAAGCTGGGCGTCGAGGGCTGACCGGCTCGGCGTTCGTCCGTTTCGGTTCCTGACGGCGGCGGGGCGCGCGAGAGCGCGCCCCGCCGCCGTCGTCGTACGCGCCCTTCCGCGCGTCTACGGGCTGTCCGCCGGACCACGCGGCGGAGCCGCATATCGATGTTTTCCCCTCCTCGCCCCTTCCCTCAGCGTCGATATGCGACTCCGCCGCGTGGCAGGGGCTCCGCACCTGGACCCCGGGGGCCGACGGGTCGGCCGTCGCCGCCGTGAACACCTGCACGGGCGGGCTGATCGCAGTTGGCACGCCGACGCGGCGGATGACCGGGCGGATGCCCGCGCACATCCGGGGTGTCCGGCTGGGGCGCCGTCCGCGCCGCCTGTGACGCGGTGGTCGAGCGGCCGGCCGGTGGGCAGGGGCCAGGGCGTCCGCGAGGCGGGGGCTGGTCGCGGTTCGCCATCGGCACGCCGACGCGGCGAATGACCGGGCGGAATCCCGCGCACATCCGGGGTGTCCGGCCGCGGGGTCTGGGGCGGAGCCCCAGTTGTGGGAAGGGGCGGGTAGGGGAGAAGCCCGCCGCAGGCGCCACGATCCACCGAACACCCCTAGAGCAGCATCGGCTCCAGATGCGGCACCTCGAACCCCTCGTCGTCGAAGGGGTACAGCGGCCGTACGAGGCGCCGGTGGCCCAGGCGCGCCAGATCCTGGTCGACCCCGCCGGGCGTGAGCGCGAGCCGCCAGTCCGCCGCCAAGTCGTACAGCTCGGGCTCCAGATAGCCGATCTTGACGACGACGAGGTCATAGCCGCGCGGGTCCAGTTCGCCGAAGTCGGCCAGGGTGTGGAACGGCTTGCGGCGGCTGGCCAGGATCGCCGTGACGCCCCCGTGGCGCACCGCCGCGAGGTCCCCGCCGACCGGGTCGTCCCGGCGCAGGGCGACCACCTCGCCGGTCAGTTCGCAGGGCGCGGCGTGGTCCGCCGTCCCCCGGCTGATCCCGCCGCCGACGGACAGCCGGACCGTCGCGCCCGGCCCGGCGGCGAAGCACTCCGCGACCGCCGCCGGATCGGTGATCCCGGGGTGCAGGGCGGTGGCGCGGCCGGCGGCCAGATCCTCGTTGGCCAGCAGCCGCCCGAGCATATAGGTGAGGTCCCCGGCGCCCCCGGCCGTGGGATTGTCGCCGGAGTCGCTGATCAGGAAGGGGCGGGCGGAGGAGGCGACGGCCTCGGCGACGCACTCGTCGGCGCCTCCGGTGGGGCCGGCGAAGGCGAAGTCGCGGCGCATCTCCCAGTACTCGCGGGCCAGGGAGCGGGCCTGCTCGACGGCGAGCACGGGGTCGTCGCCGGTCACCACCACGGCCGCCCGGCAGCGCGGCTCGTCGGCCCAGGCGTAGCCCACCCAGATCGCCGCGTCCACGACACCGTCCATCGCCTCCACGGCGGCCAGCCGCCCGTACAGCGACTTGGCGGGCTCCAGACGGGTGCTGGTGCGCTCCCCGGGCAGCAGTACCGGGATCTGCACCCAGGCCAGATGCGGACGGCCCCGGCCGGAGGCCAGGCGCTCCACCAGCTTGCGGGCGGCGCGCTCGCGGGTCTCCCAGGCGTCCTCGTGCGGGGCGAGCCGGTGAGCGGTGATCAGATCGAGCCGGCCGGCGAAGCGGCGGGAGACATTGCCGTGCGGGTCCATGGCGGCGGAGATCAGCGCGTCGGGCCCGATCGCCTCCCGTACGGCCTCGGTGAGATCGCCCTCGGCGTCCTCCAGGCCAATGACGCTCATCGCGCCGTGGATGTCGTAGACCAGCCCGTCGAGCGGACCGGCCCGCCGCAGCCGCTCGATCAGCTCGCCCTTGATCCGGTCGTAGGTCCCGCGCTCGACCGGACCGCCGGGGAGCGAGACGGCATGGAGAAGTGGCACCCACTCGGCGCGCCCGGCCAGATCGCCGTCCGGCCGGGTCCAGGCGTAGCGGTCCAGCAGTTCGGCGCCGCGGGTCACGCGGAAGTCGTAGTAGGCCGCGCGGTGCGGGCTGAAGGTGCTGGACTCGATGTGCATACCGCCGACGCCGATACGCGGGCGGCGGCCTCCGGACGCGGCAGGATTCATGCTCTCCGACTTCCCCTCCCGTATGTGGTGAAGCCCACAAAGGGGACAAAGGATCTTTTCCGCCTGGCAGAGTGCCAGGTCACAAGCACATCACGGCGCCCCCCGGCGCACGACCCGGAAAGCAGCCATGGCCGCACTCGCCCGCTGGTGTCTCAGGCGCCGCGCCATCGTCATCGCGCTGTGGCTGGCCGCCTTCGCCGGGGTCGCCGCGGCGGCGGCCGTGACGGGTTCGGCGTACTCCAACGACTACGACATCCCGGGCACCGACTCCTCCAAGGTCTCCGCCCTGATGGAGCGGCGACTGCCGGAGCGGGCGGGGGACAGCGACACCATCGTCTGGCACACCGCGGACGGCTCGGGCACCGTACGCGCCCCAGGGGTCGAGCGCCGGATGACGGCGGCGCTGCGGCAGGTGGCGGACCTGCCCGGCGTCGCCTCCGTGACCGGCCCGTACGGCGCCGTCTCCGCGACCGGTCCGTACGGCGCCGTCTCCGCGACCGGTCCGTACGGCGCCGGAGACACCGGCCGGTTGGGCGGATCCGGCGGGCTCGGCGAAGCCGGCGACAACAGCCGGATCAGCGCCGACGGGCACACCGCCTACGCCACCGTCGTCTTCCGCGAACCCGCCGCCGACCTGGGCGAGGCGGAGGTGCGCCGAGTGCTCGACACGGTGCGCTCCGCCGCCTCCGGGGCCGAGGGCCTTCAGGTCGAGATGGGCGGCGCGGGCGCCGGGCTCACCGAGCGGACCGGGCCCGCCCATCTGAGTGAGGCCATCGGGGTCGGCGTGGCCGCCGTGGTGCTCTTCCTCGCCTTCGGCTCGCTCGCGGCGACGCTGCTGCCGATCGCCACCGCGCTCATCGGCGTCGGCACCGCGTACGCGGCCATCGGGCTGCTCGGCCACGCCATGACGATCGCCGACTTCGCGCCCATGCTCGGCATGCTGATCGGCCTCGGCGTGGGGATCGACTACGCGCTGTTCATCGTCACCCGGCACCGCAAGGGGCTGCGGCGGGGGCTGTCGGTCGACCAGGCCGCCCAGCGCGCGGTGGCCACCTCGGGGCGCGCGGTGGTCTTCGCGGGCGCGACCGTCTGTCTCGCGCTCCTCGGCATGCTCGTCCTGCGGCTGTCCTTCCTCAACGGGGTGGCGGTCGCGGCGGCGCTCACCGTCGCCCTTACGGTCGCCGCCTCGCTCACCCTGCTGCCCGCGCTGCTCGGCCTGATCGGCATGCGGGCCCTGAGCCGGAAGGAGCGCGGACGGCTGGCCGAGCGCGGGCCGGAAGCCGCGGCGTCCCAGGGCCTGTGCGCCCGCTGGGCGCTCTACGTCGAGCGCCGCCCCAAACTGCTGGGAGCGGTCGCGGCCGCGCTCATCGCGGTGCTCGCCCTCCCCACCTTCTCGCTCCACCTGGGCACCTCGGACCAGGGCAACGGCTCCTCGGCCTCGACCACACGACGGGCCTACGACCTGCTGGCCGAGGGGTTCGGACCAGGTTTCAACGGCCCGTTGACGCTGATAGGCAGCATGGACGGGGCCGACGACCGTATGGCCTTCACCCAACTGTCCGAGACCCTGCGCACCATCCACGGGGTGGCCTCGGTGAGCGCCGCGGACCTGGGCGGAGGCGGCGACACCGGCGTCATCACGGTCGTCCCCACAACGGCACCGCAGTCACGGGACACCTCCGACCTCGTCGGACGGCTGCGCGCCGAGGTGCTGCCCCGGGCCGAGGAGGGCAGCTCGCTGCGGGTCTACGTGGGCGGGCTGACCGCGGGCTACGACGACTTCGCCGCGGTGATCGTGAGCAAGCTGCCGCTGTTCGTGGGGGTGGTGGTGGCGCTGGGATGTGTGCTGTTGCTGCTCGCGTTCCGCAGCGTCGGCATCCCGATCAAGGCGGCGGTCATGAATGTGGCCGCCGTCGCGTCGTCCTTCGGCGTGGTGGTCGCGATCTTCCAATGGGGCTGGGGGAGCGAACTGCTGGGGCTGGGCAGGGCGGGCCCGATCGAGCCCTTCCTGCCTGTGATCATGGTGTCGGTGCTCTTCGGGCTCTCCATGGACTACCAGGTCTTCCTGGTCAGCCGGATGTACGAGGAGTGGCGGCGCACCCGCGACAACCGCACCGCGGTCCGGGTCGGGCTCGCCGAGACCGGCCGGGTCATCAACTCCGCGGCCGTCATCATGATCGCGGTCTTCTCGGCGTTCGTGCTGAGCGGCGACCGGATCATCGCGATGTTCGGCATCGGACTGGCGGCCGCGGTCGCCCTCGACGCCTTCGTCCTCCGTACGCTCCTGGTGCCCGCGCTGATGCATCTGCTCGGGGGCGCCAACTGGTGGCTGCCGGGCTGGCTGGAGCGGCTGTTGCCGAGGATCAGCATCGAGGCGGAGGGCGCCGGCGCGGGCGACACCGAGGGTGACGCTGAGGGCGATGGCGATGGCGATGGCGATGGCCCGGCGTCCGGGCCGGTGACGGTGCCCGTGCCACTGCCGGGGCAGCCCGCGAACGGCGCGGCGCGGACCGGTACGGCACGTTCGCCGGTGCCCTAAGGACCCTCCCCGGGCCTTCTCAGCCGTGTGGGCGGGGTGCCTAAGGCCTTGGCCCGAGCGAAGATCGGGCAGCCTGCCGATGTGCCGGACCCTCCTGGACGACGACAGTGGACGCGTTCCACGAAACCACTCGTCACCAGGGAGAACGCCATGCTGCACCATGAGTTGTACCGGATCCGTGAGGCCCAGCTGCTGCGGGAGGCCGCCGCCCACCGGCTGGTCCGGGAGGCGGCCGAGGGGCCCAGCGGCCGGTCGGCCGGGCGGGAGAGGGGAGGTCGGCCGAGGCCGGTCCGGCGGTGGCGCGGCGACCGCTCACCACGGTCGTACCGCACGGCGGCCTGACGGCGGCCGGGCCGTGCCGCTCGTCATAGGAGCCGAAACTGGAGCTGGGTCCGGAGCCGGAGCGGTGGAACCCGGAACGGCGGGTGCCGGAAAAGCCGGTGCCGCGCCGTCGGTGCCCTGTGCGATGCTCGGCGACGTGCACACCACGTCCGTCAGCCCGGTCTTCATCGGCCGAGCCCAGGAGTTGGCGACCCTCGAGGACGCGCTCGCCCGCGCCACCGCGGGCGAGCCACAGGTGCTGCTGGTGGGGGGAGAGGCGGGGGTCGGCAAGACCCGGCTCATCGACGAGTTCCTGGCCTCGGCCGTGGCCGCGGGGGCGGTCGCCGCGGTCGGCGGCTGTGTGGAAATCGGCGCCGACGGGCTGCCGTTCGCGCCCGTGTCCACCGTGCTGCGCTCACTGCGCCGCAAGCTGGGCACCGAGCTGGACGGGGCCGCCGCCGGGCAGGAGGGCGAACTGGCCCGGCTGCTGCCCGAGCTGGGCGAGACCTCCCGCGCTTCCCGTGACGGCGACGGCCGGGCCCGGCTGTTCGAGCTCACGGTCCGGCTGCTGGAGCGGCTGGCCGCGGAGCGCGTCCTCGTCGTCGCGATCGAGGATCTGCACTGGGCCGACCGCTCCACCCGCGAGCTGCTCGGCTATCTCTTCCGCTCGCTGCTCAGCGCCCGGCTGCTGGTCGTGGCCACCTACCGCTCCGACGACATCCACCGCCGCCATCCGCTGCGCCCCTTCCTCGCCGAGGTGGACCGGATGCGCGAGGTGCGGCGCATCGAGCTGTCCCGCTTCACCCGCGGTGAGGTGCACGCCCAGCTGACCGGGATCAACGGGGCCGAGCCGGAGCGCGAGCTGGTCGACCGGATCTTCAAGCGCAGCGACGGCAATGCCTTCTTCGTGGAGGAGATCGCCCGCTCCCTCAACGAGGGCTGCGCCACCGGGCTCAGCGAATCGCTGCGCGATCTGCTGCTGGTGCGGGTCGAGGCGCTGCCCGAGGAGGCCCAGGGGGTGGTGCGGCTCCTCGCCGAGGGCGGCTCCTCGGTGGAGTACGAACTGCTGCGCGCGGTCGCCCGGCTGGGCGAGGACGAACTGATCGACGCGCTGCGGGCCGCCGTCGGGGCGAACATCCTGCGCCCCACGGCCGACGACACCGGCTACCGCTTCCGGCATTCGCTGGTGCGCGAGGCCGTGCGCGACGATCTGCTGCCCGGAGAGCGCTCCCGGCTCAACCGGCGCTTCGCGGAGGCCCTGGAGGCCGAGCCCGCGCTGGTACGGGCCGATGAGCGGGCCGCCCGGCTGGCCAGCTACTGGTACCACGCGCACGACCCCGCCAAGGCCCTGCCCGCCGTGCTCCAGGCGTCCGTCGCGGCGCGGCGGCGGTACGCCCACGCGGAGCAGCTACGGCTGCTGGAGCGGGCCATGGAGCTGTGGGAGGACGCCCCCAAGGAGATACGGCGGGCGCAGCGGCCCATGGACTACGCGGAGGTGTACCCCGCCCGCGGCTGTGAGGACCAGGCGCTGCGCCATCTCGATCTGCTCGCCGAGGTGGTGGTGGCCGCGCATATGTCCGGGCAGCGGGAGCGCGCGCTGGCCGTCAGCAAGCGGGCGCTGCGGACGCTGAACCGGGGCGGTGACGACCCGCTGCGGGCCGCCTGGTTCTGGACCCAGCAGGGCAAACTGATGGAGGGCCTGGCCCGCGGTGACGGCTGGGAGGAGCTGAGCCGGGCCCAGGAGCTGGTGCGCGGGCTGCCGCCGTCCCCCGTGCACGCCGAGGTCATGGCGCAGGTGGCGGGCTGGACGATGACCCACCGGCCAGGTGCCGAGGGCCTGGCCGCCGCCGAACGGGCGGTGGAGGTCGCCCGGCTGGTCGGTGCCGAGAGCACGGAGCTGAACGCCCGCCTGACGCTGGGCTACTTCACCGGTGACTCCGGCGACATCGAGCGCGGGCTGGCCGAGATGCGCGAGGTCTGCGAGCGGGCCCTGGACCTCGATGACATCAGCGTCCTGGGGCGCTGCTATGTCAATCTGGCCTCGGTGCTGGAGGGGGTCGGCCGGTCGGCCGAGGCGGTGGAGACCGCCGAGGAGGGCGCCCGGGCCCTGGACCGCGTCGGCCTGGTGGACTCCCGGGCCTGGGTCTACGGGAATCTGGCCGAGTCGCTGTTCTCCCTGGGCCGCTGGGACGAGGCGGAGGCGGCGGCCCTGAAGACCCGGCGGCTCGCCCTCGGCACCAAGCCGCGCGGCACCGCCGCCAACCGGCTCGCCCAGCTGGCGCTCGCGCGCGGGGAGTGGGACACGGCGGAGCGCGAGCTGACCGCGGCCCGGGAGCACTACGGCGCCCGCAACACCGAACCGCAGTACACCCTCCAGATCACGGGGCACGCCATCGAACTCGCGGCGGCCCGTGGCCGGATCCTGGAGGTCCGGGCCCTGCTGGACCAGGCCGTGGAGGCCGGTTTCCCGCCCGGGATGCAGCGCTACGCCTGGCGGCTGCTGTACACGGCCGCCGCGGCCGAGTCGGCCGCGCGCGGACTGCCCACGGCCGAGCCGGGCCGGGGCGAGGCGCTGGCCCGCCTCCGGGCGGCGGTGAAGCGGGTGCCGCAGCCCGTGCCGGTGTGGCGGGCCCACGCGGCGATGGTCCGGGCCGAACTGGCGCGCGCCGAGGGCCGGGACCGGCCCGACCTCTGGGCCGAGGCCACGGCGGCCTTCGCCGCGCTGGACCGCCCCTACCCGCTGGCCCGCGCCCGCCACCGCTGGGCAGAGGCACTACTCACCCCCGGCCCAGCCCCCTCCGACCCGGGCGCCCCCAGCGAGGGCCCCTCCGGCCCGGGTGCTTCCGGTCCAGGTGCCTCTGGCGTGGGTGCCTCCGGCCGGGGTGCCCCCGGCGAGGGTGCCTCCGGCGAGGGTGCCCCCGGCGAGGGTGCCTCTGGCCAAGGTGCCTCTGGCGAGGCCGCCTCTGGCCCGGGTGTGCCCGGCGTGGGTGCCTCTGGCCGGGGTGCTTCCGGTCCAGGTGCCTCTGGCGAGGGTGCCTCTGGCTCGGGTATGCCCGGCGTGGGTGCCCCCGGCGTGGGTGCCCCCGGCGTGGGTGCCTCCGGTCCGGGTGCCCCCGGCCCGGGTGCCTCCGGTCCAGGTGCCTCTGGCCGGGGTGCCCCCGGTGTGGGTGCCTCCGGCCGGGGTGTCCTGGGCCGGGGCACCCCGGCCCAGGCTGATCGCGAGCATGCCGCAGAACTGCTCGCCCAGGCGTATGCCGTGGCCGACCGGCTGGGTGCCCGTCCGCTGCGCGAGGAGATCGAGCTGCTGGCCCGGCGCGCCCGGCTGTCCTTGGCGTCCGCCGCGACCCGCGCCGCGCTCGACGCGTCCCCGGGCCGCACCCCCGCGCTGCCCCCGGCCCCTGGCTCCCCGGCCCCGGTCGCCGAGGCCGCCGATCCGGCCGAGGAGCTGGGGCTGACGCCACGGGAGCGGGATGTGCTGCGGCTGGTCGCCGACGGGCGCAGCAATCGCCAGATCGCCGAGGAGCTCTTCATCTCGCCCAAGACGGCCAGCGTGCATGTCTCCAACATCCTGGCCAAGCTGGGCGTCTCGGGCCGGGCCGAGGCTGCCGCCGTGGCCCACCGACTGCGCCTGGTGGACGGCCTGGCCGACGGCGCGGCGGCGGCCCGCTGACGGGGTGCGCGGTGCGCACCGTCAGCACGCCGGGGCGCTGACAGAACGCGCGGTACCCCGACCGCCCGCCGGGCCGGCCCCTTCCGGGTCAGTCCTCTTCCGGGTCAGTCCCCTCCGCGGGGACGGATCACCACTGTCCCCGAGTCAAGGTCTATAGGGCCCTTCCCCGGGTCGCTGCTGCGCGTCTCGTCGAGCGTGAACTCCAGCCGGTTGCGCTCTTCCTCGGTGTGCTTGCGGCCGGGCGCGAACAGTTCCTCGATGAGGTTGAACATGACGACCCCCGTAGGCGTGCGACTGCTGCCAGTGTAGGCAGACCCGTCACAGAACGGGCACTCCGCACCATGTCGGCCGAACTCGACGCCACGACCAGCCGATTCGCCCTCCCCTCGGTGGATCTTCCTTCAGCGGCTCTCCCCTCAGCGGACCTCCAGCCGCAGGATCCGGTCGTCCTCCCGGCCCGGCTCACCACGCCCATCCGTATTGCTCGTCGTCAGCCACAGCCCCCCGTCGTCCGCCGCCACCACGCTGCGCAGCCGTCCGTACTTCCCGTCCAGGAACGACTGTGGCTTCGCCACCGCCTTGTCGCCCTTCAGCGGAATGCGCCACAGCCGCTCACCGCGCAGCCCGGCCATCCAGATCGAGCCCTTGGCGAAGGCGATTCCGCTCGGCGAGGCGTCCTTGGGCTTCCACTGCTCGAGCGGATCGGCGAAGCCCTTCTTCCCGGCCTTGCCCTCGACTTCCGGCCAGCCGTAGTTCTTGCCCGGCTCGATCAGATTGAGCTCGTCCCAGGTGTCCTGGCCGAACTCGGAGGCCCACAGCCGCTTGTCCGCATCCCAGGCCAGGCCCTGCACATTGCGGTGGCCCGGAGAGTAGACGACCGACTGGGCGTCCGGATTGCGGGGCGCGGGCTCGCCGTCCGGGGTCATCCGCAGGATCTTGCCGCCGAAGGAATCCATGTCCTGGGCGAGCCCGCGGTCACCGCTTTCGCCCGTGCCCGCGTAGAGCATCTTGTCCGGGCCGAAGGCGATGCGGCCCCCGTTGTGGATCGTGCCTTTGGGGATGCCCTTGAAGATCGTGTCCGGGGCGCCGAGCTGATCGCCGGCGGGGCGCTTGTCGTCGTACACCATCCGGACGATGCGGTTGTCCGAATCGGTGGTGAAGTACGCGTAGACCATATGGTCCGTGCCGAAGTCGGAGGAGACCGCCAGTCCCAGCAACCCGCCCTCACCGGCGGCGGAGACGCCCGGGACGGACCCCAGCTCGGTCTTCTTCCCCGAGTCCGCCGAGACCTTGAAGATCTTCCCGGTGTCCCGCGAGGAGACCAGCAGATCCCCGCCGGGCAGCGGCGCGAGCCCCCAGGGGGAGTTCAGCTTCGTGGTGAGCGTGCGCTCCACCTTCACCGAGCCCTTCGCGGGCGCCGCGGACTCCGTCGGCGAGGGCGTGCCCGAGGAGGAGCCCCCGCCGTCCGGCTTCGTGGGCGCGGACGAGCGGCCGCCCGGTCTGTTGATGCTGTCACCGTCGGACGAGCAGCCCGCCACGAGCACCACGGCGGCAGCGGCAGCGGCGGCGAGAACAGAGGTGACGCGATGACGTCGCACGGTCGGGTTCCTCTCCATGGGCACGTGTGCCGCGGCACGGCACTGATTCTTATACACCGCGGACCCGCGCCGGGTTCCCATCCCCGAATCGGGCCCGGACCAGGGCCGAACGCACAACGGCGGCCCGCGCCGGGCGGCCGGGCGCGACGCGCTCAGTCCCACGACCCCCGCGCCGGCGGCAGCCCCGCGATCTCGTCGAGATCCTCGGGGGAAAGCGGCAGACCGGCCGCCGCGCAGTTCTCCGCCGCCCACCGCTCCCGTTTCGTCCCCGGCACCGGCACCACATGCGGCCCCTGCGCCAGCAGCCAGGCCAGGGCCACCTGCGCCGGGGTCACCCCGTCCCCGTGCCGCTGGGCGACCCGTCGCAGACCGGCCACGATCGGCTGGTTCGCCGCCATCATCTCCGCCGTGAACCGCGGATGCCGGGCCCGCATGTCGTCCGGCTCGAAGCCCTGCCCGGGAGTGAGCGTCCCGCTCAGGAAGCCGTTGCCCAGCGGCATCGCCGCCAGGAAGCCCACCCCGCGCGAGGCGCACCACGGCACCAGCGCCTCCAGCGCGTCGGGCGACCACACCGACAGCTCCGCCTGCACACAACTGACCGGAAAGACCTGCTGGACCCGCTCCAGCTGGCGCACCGTCGCGTCGTGCATCCCGGCTCCCGCCCTCCGCTGCGCCCGCGCGCCCACGGCGCACAGCCCGAGCGCCCGTACCTTCCCGGCCGCGACCAGCTCCGCCATCGCGCCCCAGGTCTCCTCTATGGGGACCTCCGGGTCGGCCCGGTGCAACTGGTAGAGGTCGATCACATCGGTCTGGAGCCGGCGCAGCGAGGCGTCGCAGGCCCGCTTCACATAGCCGGGCCGCCCGTTGGCCACGATGTGCTGGTCGCCCACCAGCAGTCCGCACTTGGTGGACACGAAGGCGTCCGCCCGCCGCTCCTTGAGGACCCGCCCCACCAGCAGTTCATTGGTGAAGGGGCCGTACATGTCGGCGGTGTCCAGCAGGCTCGCCCCCGAGTCCAGCGCGGTGTGCACGGTGCGCACCGAGTGCTCGCCACTGCGCTGCGAAGCGGTGTACGCCCAGCTCATCGGCATGCATCCAAGGCCGATGGCCCCCACTTCGAGCGCCGCCGCTCCGATTCTCCTGCGCTCCACCTGGCCTGACCCCTCCCGTTCCTCGGACCCCAAACTAACCTCTGCCAACGGCCGGTGATCGCATAGCCTCCTGGCATGAGTGCAGATCACAGCGATACGTTCCGCCACCACGGTTCGACTCACGGTTCATCCGAAGCGCGCGACCTGGTGTGGCTGCCCATCCCGCCCGAGGAGATGGAAGGCCTCCCCGACACCCTCGAATACGCCCACTGGGACGGCGGCGAGGACTTCCCCACCGACCCGGCGCGCTGCGCGTTCTACTGCGTGCCTTACATGAAGCCGCCGCAGGTGTGCACCCGCCCGCTGCCCGCCATGACCAACCTGCGGGTGGTGCAGACCCTTACCGCCGGAATAGACCACATCAGGCCCGCGCTGGCCGATCTCGCGCCCGGGGTGCGGCTGTGCAACGCGCGCGGGGTGCACGACGCGAGCACCGCCGAGCTCGCCCTCACCCTCATCCTGGCCTCGTTGCGCGGTATCCCCGACTTCGTCCGGGGCCAGGACGCCGAGGAGTGGCGCTCCGGCTTCCGTCCCGCGCTCGCCGACAAGTCCGTACTGATCGTCGGCTACGGGGCCATCGGCAGCGCGATCGAGGATCGGCTTGTGCCGTTCGAGTGCGAGCGGGTGGCGCGCGTCGCGCGCTCCCCGCGCACGTCCGAGCGCGGTCCGGTGCATCCGATCGACGAATTGCCCCGACTGCTTCCGGAAGCCGATGTGGTGGTGCTGGTGACCCCGCTCAGCGAGGCCACCCGTGGTCTGGCCGGGGCGGAATTCCTGTCGCTGATGAAGGACGGGGCGCTGCTGGTGAATGTCTCCCGTGGTGGGGTCGTGGACACCAAGGCCCTGCTCACGGAGTTGGAGTCGGGCCGGCTCCGGGCCGCGCTCGATGTGACCGACCCCGAACCACTGCCCGCCGGGCATCCGCTGTGGCACGCTCCAGGGGTGCTCATCTCCCCGCATGTGGGCGGCCCCACGTCGGCCTTCCTCCCGCGCGCCAAGCGGCTGTTGAGGGATCAGCTGCATCGTTACGCGCGCGGCGAGTCGCTGGCACATCTCGTCGCCACGACGGGGTAGACATGCCTCTGGCACCACATACAGGCACCGATTGACTCCCCTCCGTATATACAACGCCCTGGTCGGTTACGGTCCGTAGATGACCTATGTCCCTGAGTGACCACTCTGGTGTATCGTCCCGAGCGGGGGCTGCGCCACTGACCTGACGGCGTCAGCGATGGACCGGAACTCGAGGGGGGCGACGGGCGATGTATGGCCGATGGACCGACAACCCGACGCAGCTCAGGCGTCGACCGCGACACTTCCGCGCAGCCGCGCGGTTCTCCAACTCGACGAGGTCCGCGGGGATACCGCTGCCGGGAGCCCCGAGGCGCCAGTGGTCCGCCACGCAGTGGATGGCAGTCCAGTGAGCGCCACGGGAGCGGTGCTCGCCCGGCCGTCGGTCTCCGGCGGCGGGGCCGGGCTGTTGCCGCAAGTGGTCCTCGCCCTGGTCTGCGGCGGTTACGCGGCGGGGGCGATCATCGGCTGGGGATCGTCCCAACTGGCCCTCTTCATGGGTGACTTCGGGTTGAGTGCCGCCGCGTTCGCCGCCACGGCATCCTGTCTGTGGCACGGCCGCCGGCACGCCGGGCGGCTGCGTCCGGCCTGGCTGCTGTTCGCCGCCTCCTCGGCCATGGCCGGGCTGGGGAACGCCGTATGGGGCTGGTACGAGGTGGTGCTGGGCCGCTCCGTGCCGACCCCCTCGGTCGCCGACTTCTGCTTCCTGCTCTTCGCGCCGCCCGCCATCGTCGGGATGCTGGTGCTCGCCAAGCGCCCCACGAGCCGGGCCCGGTGGATCTGTCTGGGGCTGGACGCCTGGCTGATCGCCGGATCGCTGGTCACGCTCTCCTGGAGCCTCGCGCTCGCCCACACCGGGGAGTTCGGCGCGGACGGCGCCTCCGTGGCCCGCGGCGCCCTGTCGCTCGCCTATCCGCTGCTGGACATCGTGCTGGTGAGCATGGTGATCGTGCTCCACTTCCGGCGCTCCTCGGGGAACCGCTCCGCGATCAACACCGCGATCGCCGCCTTCGCGCTCACCGTGCTGTGCGACGCGCTGTTCACCTCCCCGCTGCTGCGGGAGCACTACCGCTCCGGGCAGATACTCGACGCCGGGTGGTTCGCCGGTTCCGCGCTG
The DNA here is from genome assembly GCF_047337785.1 of Streptomyces lacaronensis. Lineage (NCBI taxonomy): Bacteria > Bacillati > Actinomycetota > Actinomycetes > Kitasatosporales > Streptomycetaceae > Streptomyces > Streptomyces lacaronensis. The sequence continues at coordinate 4,019,427 of NZ_JBLHDK010000003.1, read as the reverse complement.
CTGGCGTACGCACCATGGGTGGCCCGCCGCGAGGCCGCCCAGAACCCGCCGCCGGCGCGCCGCTCCCCGCAGCAGAGCGTCCCCATCGCGGGCTCGCTCGCCGCACTCGCGCCCTATCTCGCCGCCGCCGTCTGCACCTTGGGGGTCCTGTTCAACGTGATGGACGGCCGGCCGATCGACGGGGTGGTGCTCTTCACCGCCTGCGCGGTCGTGCTCGCGCTCGTCGTCCGACAGGCGATCATGCTGATGGACAACATCAGGCTCACCCAGGAACTCGCCCACAAGGAGAACCACTTCCGCTCCCTGGTGCAGAGCTCGAGCGATGTGATCATGATCGCCGCGCCCACCGGAATCCTGCGCTACGTCAGCCCGGCCGCCTCCGGGGTCTACGGCCGCGACGCGGACGAGATGATCGGCTCCGAGCTCGCCTCCCTCATCCACCCCGAGGATCTCGGATCGGTGGTCCACGAGGTCCGCCGGTTCCTGGCCGCCTCACCGGGCGAGGAGCCCACCACGCGGATCGAATGCCGCTTCCGCTCCGGCTCCGGCGACTGGCTCAACGTGGAATCCACGATCAACCGCCACCACGGCGGGCTGATCTTCAACAGCCGCGATGTCACCGAGCGGGTCCGGCTCCAGGCCCAGCTCCAGCACAACGCCGAGCACGACCCGCTCACCGATCTGCCCAACCGCGCCCTGTTCACCCGGCGGGTCGCGCACGCCGTCGCCGGCCGCCGCCGTACGGACGCCGGCACCGCCGTGCTCTTCATCGACCTCGACGGCTTCAAGGCGGTCAACGACACCGTCGGCCACCACGCCGGGGACGAACTGCTGGTCCAGGCGGCCCGCCGGCTCCAGGAGTCCGTGCGGTCCGGGTCCGGCGACTGCGCGGCCCGGCTCGGGGGCGACGAGTTCGCCGCCCTCATCCTCGGTGACGGCGAGGGCGACGCGGGCACCCGAGAGCAGCGCATCATGGAGATCGCCGACCGGCTGCGGCTCCGGCTCTCCCAGCCCTACCGGGTCGAGGGCGGCACCGAGGTCCGCGTGGCCGCCAGCATCGGCGTCGCCTTCGCCGAGTCCGGCACCAGCCCCGGCGCCCTGATGCGCAACGCCGACCTGGCGATGTACCGCGCCAAGGCCGCGGGCAAGAACCGCGTGGAGCTGTACGCACCGCAGATGCAGGCCGAGGTGGCGCGGCGCGCCGAGGTCGCCACCAGACTGCGCGCCGCCCTGCACGACGGGGAGTTCGTACTGCTGCACCAGCCCGTCGTCGAGCTGACCAGCGGCCGGATCACCGCGGTCGCGGCCCAGGCCCGCTGGCGCTCGGCCCAGGGCATCCTGTTCACCCCCGCCGAGTTCCTCCGGGTCGCCGACAACGGCCGGGGGAGCGGCGAGGACACCGCCCGTACCGCCGAGCTGTCCCGCTGGATGCTGGAGGCGGCCGTGGAGCAGGCCGCCCAGCGGCGCCGCGACGGCCATCCGGTCCCGGTCTCTGTACGGCTCCCCGCGAGCCGGCTGGTGGACAAGTCGATGCCGCCCAAGGCCGTGGAAACCCTGCTGGCCCGCCATGGGCTGCCGTCCGGCGCGCTGATCCTGGAGCTCACCGACAGCGATCCACGGGTGCCGCTGGACGAGCTCGAGCACCGCCTCGGCGCGCTGCGCCGTCTGGGGGTGCGGATCGCCCTCGACGGCTTCGGCAGTGGCTACGCCGCGATCAGGGCGCTCCGCAGGCTCCCCATCGATGTGCTGAAACTGGACCCCGGACTGGTCGAGGGAGTGGTCGAGTCCTCACGGCTGCACAAGATCACCGCAGGGCTGCTGAGGATCGCCGGCGACCTCGGAATGCAGTCCATCGCAGAGGGGGTGGAGTTGCCCGAGCAGATTGTCACCCTGCGCGGTATGGGATGCACCCACGCCCAGGGGGCGGCCTTCAGTGGGCCGCTGGACGAGCACCGGCTGCGCCGGGCGCTGCTGCGCGGCGGCTATCCGGTGCCGCGCCCGGAGCCCCCGCTGCTGGTCGGTGGCGCCCTGCCGATCCGGCACGGCGGTCATGGCGGGCACGGCGGCTCCCACGGCCCGCGCCGTACGGAGCCGCACACCCACCCGCCGACCCGCTCAAATACTGAGACGCCCGTCCCACCCACTTGACACCCGATATGCGCGGGGGGGAGGGTCGGAGCCATGCGCACCCGAATTCTCGTACTTGGACAGCGCGTCGGCTGAGCAGGGCTCATCGAAGCCCTGCGGACCCTCACCGGCGCGCTCCCCTCGCTTGCCTTACGGCACGAGGGGTTTTTTGTTGCACCGGCAGGGCCCGGTGCACCGCCCCGCCCCCTCCCTCCCGCACCGAACCTCATCTTCGAGAAGAGAATGCCGATGACCGAGCAGGCCCCCGGGTCCCATCACCCCCAGCCTCGGCCCCGTAGCGGCGGACCGCAGTCCGCCCCCGTCGAGCACGTCACGGGCGCGCAGTCCCTCATCCGTTCCCTCGAGGAAGTGGGTGCCGACACCGTCTTCGGCATCCCCGGTGGCACGATTCTCCCCGCCTATGATCCGATGATGGACTCCTCGAAGGTCCGGCACGTGCTCGTCCGTCATGAGCAGGGCGCGGGCCACGCGGCCACCGGCTACGCCCAGGCCACCGGCAAGGTCGGAGTCTGCATGGCGACCTCGGGCCCCGGAGCGACCAACCTGGTCACCCCCATCGGCGACGCCCATATGGACTCGGTCCCGATCGTCGCGATCACCGGCCAGGTGGCGTCCAAGTCCATCGGCACGGACGCCTTCCAGGAGGCGGACATCTGCGGCATCACCATGCCGATCACCAAGCACAACTTCCTGGTCACCAAGGCCGAGGACATTCCGCGCACGATCGCCGAGGCGTTCCACATCGCCTCCACCGGCCGCCCCGGCCCGGTCCTGGTCGACATCCCCAAGGACGTGCTCCAGGCGCAGACCACCTTCTCCTGGCCGCCGCAGACCGATCTGCCCGGCTACCGCCCGGTCACCAAGCCGCACGCCAAGCAGATCCGCGAGGCCGCCCGCCTGATCACCCAGGCCGAGCGCCCGGTGCTGTACGTCGGCGGCGGTGTGATCAAGGCCCGGGCCACCGCCGAGCTGAAGGTGCTGGCCGAGCTGACCGGCGCGCCGGTCACCACCACCCTGATGGCGCTGGGCGCCTTCCCCGACAGCCACCACCTCCACCTGGGCATGCCGGGCATGCACGGCACCGTCGCCGCCGTGACCGCGCTGCAGAAGGCCGATCTGATCGTGGCGCTCGGCGCCCGCTTCGACGACCGCGTCACCGGCAAGCTGGACTCCTTCGCCCCGTACGCCAAGATCGTCCATGCGGACATCGACCCGGCCGAGATCGGCAAGAACCGCGCCGCCGACGTGCCGATCGTCGGGGACGCCCGCGAGGTCATCGCGGACCTGGTCGTCGCCGTCCAGGCCGAGCACGACGCGGGCCGCGCCGGTGACTACAGCGGCTGGTGGGAGGACCTGAACCGGTGGCGGGAGACCTACCCGCTCGGCTACGACCAGCCCACCGACGGCAGCCTCTCCCCGCAGCAGGTCATCCAGCGGATCGGGCAACTGGCGCCGGAGGGCACGATCTTCGCCGCGGGCGTCGGCCAGCACCAGATGTGGGCCGCCCACTTCATCGACTACGAGACCCCCGCGACCTGGCTGAACTCGGGCGGCGCCGGGACGATGGGCTACGCCGTCCCGGCCGCCATGGGCGCCAAGGCCGGCGCCGACGAGGGCCGTACGGTCTGGGCGATCGACGGTGACGGCTGCTTCCAGATGACCAACCAGGAGCTGGTCACCTGCGCGCTGAACAACATCCCGATCAAGGTCGCGATCATCAACAACGGCGCGCTGGGCATGGTCCGCCAGTGGCAGACCCTCTTCTACAACCAGCGCTACTCCAACACGGTCCTGCACTCCGGCCCCGACACCCCCGCGCAAGCGAGCCTGGGCACCCGCGTCCCCGACTTCGTGAAGCTCTCCGAGGCCATGGGCTGCGTCGGACTGCGCTGCGAGGACCCGGCCGACCTCGACGCCGTGATCGAGAAGGCCAACGCGATCAATGACCGCCCGGTGGTCGTGGACTTCATCGTCCATGAGGACGCCATGGTCTGGCCGATGGTCGCGGCCGGCACCTCCAACGACGAGATCCTGGCGGCGCGCGACACCCGCCCGGACTTCGGCGACGGCGCGGACGACTGAGACCAGGACCGAGAGAGAGAAGAGACCGAGCCCATGTCCAAGCACACGCTCTCCGTCCTGGTGGAGAACACCCCCGGCATCCTGGCCCGGATCGCCGCCCTGTTCTCCCGCCGCGGCTTCAACATCGACTCGCTGGCCGTCGGCGTCACCGAGCACCCCGACATCTCCCGGATCACCATCGTGGTCAATGTCGAGGAGCTGCCGCTGGAGCAGGTCACCAAGCAGCTCAACAAGCTGGTCAATGTGCTGAAGATCGTCGAGCTGGAGGACGGCCAGGCGATCCAGCGGGAGCTGGTCCTGGTCAAGGTCCGCGCCGACAACGAGACCCGCTCCCAGATCGTCGAGATCGTCCAGCTGTTCCGCGCCAAGACCGTGGACGTCTCCCCGGAGGCCGTGACCATCGAGGCCACCGGCAGCAGCGACAAGCTCGAGGCCATGCTCAAGATGCTGGAACCGTACGGCATCAAGGAGCTGGTCCAGTCCGGCACCATCGCCATAGGGCGCGGCGCCCGCTCCATCACCGACCGGAGCCTGCGCGCGCTCGACCGGTCCGCCTGACCCCGGCCCCGCCCGACCAGCGGAGCCACGGTCCGGCGCCACCCCGCGCCGGACCGGATGGCGAGACCCCGAAACCTTCGCCCGCCCGCCCGTCATACGGTGGGAAGCACAACCCACACGCTAGGAGATTCCCGAAGTGGCCGAGCTGTTCTACGACGACGACGCTGACCTGTCCATCATCCAGGGCCGCAAGGTCGCAATCCTCGGCTACGGCAGCCAGGGCCACGCCCACGCGCTGTCGCTGCGCGACTCGGGCGTCGATGTCCGGGTCGGCCTGCACGAGGGCTCCAAGTCCAAGGCCAAGGCCGAGGAGCAGGGCCTGCGCGTGGTCACCCCGGCCGAGGCGTCCGCCGAGGCCGACGTGATCATGATCCTGGTCCCGGACCCGATCCAGGCCAAGGTCTACGAGGAGTCCGTGAAGGACAACCTGAAGGACGGCGACGCGCTGTTCTTCGGGCACGGTCTCAACATCCGGTTCGACTTCATCAAGCCCCCGGCCAACGTGGACGTCTGCATGGTCGCCCCCAAGGGCCCGGGCCACCTGGTCCGCCGCCAGTACGAGGAGGGTCGCGGCGTGCCGTGCATCGCGGCCGTCGAGCAGGACGCCACGGGCAACGCCTTTCCGCTCGCCCTCTCGTACGCCAAGGGCATCGGCGGCACCCGTGCCGGCGTCATCAAGACCACCTTCACCGAGGAGACCGAGACCGACCTCTTCGGTGAGCAGGCGGTGCTGTGCGGCGGCACCTCGGCACTGGTCAAGGCCGGGTTCGAGACCCTGGTCGAGGCCGGTTACCAGCCGGAGATCGCGTACTTCGAGTGCCTCCACGAGCTCAAGCTGATCGTGGACCTGATGTACGAGGGCGGCCTGGAGAAGATGCGCTGGTCGATCTCCGAGACCGCCGAGTGGGGCGACTACGTCTCCGGTCCGCGGATCATCAACGAGTCCACCAAGGCCGAGATGAAGAAGATCCTCGGCGAGATCCAGGACGGCACCTTCGCCAAGAACTGGATGGCGGAGTACAACGCCGGCCTGCCGAAGTACAACGAGCTGAAGAAGGCCGACGAGAACCACCTGCTGGAGACCACCGGCAAGGAGCTGCGCAAGCTCATGAGCTGGGTCGACGAGGAGGCGTAACCGCGCCTGGTGGCGCGGAGGCCGTGCCCCGGGTGCGGCGGGGGTCCGCCGGACCCCCGCCGCACCCGGTTCGCGCTTTGTCCATCGCGCACCACCACGTGCGGGTGATCCTGCCGCAACGGCACATGACGAAGGCCCGACCGCCACTACACTCATCAACAGCAAGCGCGTCAGGCTCACAGCGTCGTGCGTCTCCCACGCGGCTGACCCCTTCACCGCCAGCGGCCGTCGGGACGGCCGTCCGCTGAGGACTAGTGAGGACTGAAGACCACGTGAGCACTGCTTCCACTGGTAAGCCCGTCGTACTCATCGCCGAAGAGCTCTCTCCGGCGACGGTCGAGGCCCTGGGCCCGGACTTCGAGATCCGGAACTGCAACGGGGCGGACCGAGCCGAGCTCCTTCCCGCCATCGCCGATGTGGACGCGATCCTCGTCCGCAGCGCGACCAAGGTCGACGCCGAGGCCATCGCCGCCGCGAAGAAGCTGAAGGTGGTCGCCCGCGCGGGCGTCGGCCTGGACAATGTGGACGTCTCGTCCGCCACCAAGGCGGGCGTCATGGTCGTCAACGCGCCGACGTCCAACATCGTCACCGCCGCCGAGCTGGCCTGCGGTCTGCTGGTGGCCACGGCCCGGAACATCCCGCAGGCCAATGCCGCGCTGAAGAACGGCGAGTGGAAGCGCAGCAAGTACACCGGTGTGGAGCTGAGCGAGAAGACCCTGGGCGTGGTCGGCCTCGGCCGTATCGGCGTCCTGGTGGCCCAGCGGATGTCCGCCTTCGGCATGAAGGTCGTCGCTTACGACCCGTATGTGCAGCCCGCGCGGGCCGCGCAGATGGGTGTGAAGCTGCTCTCGCTGGACGAGCTGCTCGAGGTCGCCGACTTCATCACGGTCCACCTCCCCAGGACCCCCGAGACGGTCGGCCTGATCGGCGACGAGGCGCTGCACAAGGTCAAGCCGGAGGTCCGGATCGTGAACGCCGCGCGCGGCGGGATCGTGGACGAGGCGGCGCTGGCCGCCGCCCTCAAGGAGGGCCGGGTGGCCGGGGCCGGGCTGGACGTCTTCTCCCAGGAGCCGTGCACCGAGTCCCCGCTGTTCGAGTTCGACAATGTGGTGGTCACCCCGCATCTGGGCGCCTCGACCGGTGAGGCCCAGGAGAAGGCGGGCATCGCGGTCGCCCGCTCGGTGCGGCTGGCGCTGGCCGGCGAGCTCGTCCCGGACGCGGTGAACGTCCAGGGTGGCGTCATCGCCGAGGACGTACGGCCCGGGCTGCCGCTGGCCGAGAAGCTGGGGCGGATCTTCACCGCGCTGGCGGGCGAGGTCGCGGTCCGCCTCGATGTCGAGGTGTACGGCGAGATCACCCAGCACGACGTCAAGGTGCTGGAGCTGTCGGCGCTCAAGGGCGTCTTCGAGGACATCGTGGACGAGACCGTCTCGTATGTGAACGCGCCGCTGTTCGCGCAGGAGCGCGGGGTCGAGGTGCGGCTGACCACCAGCTCGGAGTCGAGCGAGCACCGCAACGTGGTGACCGTGCGCGGCACCCTGTCGGACGGCGAGGAGGTCTCGATCTCCGGCACGCTGGCCGGCCCCAAGCACCAGCAGAAGATCGTCGCGGTGGGGGAGTACGACGTGGATCTGGCGCTCGCCGACCACATGGCCTTCCTCCGCTACACCGACCGCCCGGGTGTGGTCGGCACGCTCGGCCGCATCCTGGGCGAGGCGGGGATCAACATCGCGGGGATGCAGGTCTCGCGGGCCACGGCGGGCGGTGCCGCGCTGGTTGCGCTCACGGTGGACGACACCATTCCGCAGCCCGTGCTCACCGAGATCGCCGAGGAGATCGGCGCCACCTCGGCCCGCTCGGTCAATCTGGTCTGAGCCGCTCAAGGCATCACCCACCTGGGCCCGGTCCCCGCTTCGGCGGGGGCCGGGCCCAGGTCTTTGTGCGTCCATGGCGCCAAGGCGCGCCGGAGGGGTTCCGGATCTTTTTCATCGTGTGTTGAATAATGGCGGTGGGCTCGCTACGCTCGCAGCTATGTGGAGAAAATTTCTCCACATAGCTGTAGGTATGTGCCGTGCTGTCAGGAGAGTGCCGTGTCCGCAGACGCTGAGACCGACACCGACGCCCTTGCCGACGTCCTGTCGCCCCCCATGCGCGCCGACGCGCGGCGCAACCGGGAGCAGATCCTGCGCGCCGCCCGCGAGGTCTTCGCCGATCAGGGGCCGGATGCCCCGCTGGATGAGATAGCCCGGCGCGCCGGGGTCGGCATCGCGACCCTCTACCGGCGGTTTCCGCACCGTGCCGATCTGCACCGAGGGGTCGCCATCGAGGTGCTGACCGCGCTGGTCGAGGCCGCGAGCCGGGCCGCCGCCGAGGAGGGCGATCCCTGTCTCGCGCTGCGCCGCTTCATGCACGCCGCCCTCGACCTCAAGATCGGCTCGGTGATGCTCGCGCTGCTGGGCCGGTTCACCGTGGACGAGATCCTCGACAGCGTCCCCGGCGACGCCGTCGACCCGATCGACGCGATGCTCCTGCGCGCCCAGGCCCAGGGGCTGGTCCGGAGTGATGTCGTCTTCGGCGACATCACGCTGATGATCATCCGGCTGACGCGGCCGCTGCCCGGCGGCGGCCGGTTCGCCCCCGATGACGCCCTCGCCCATCGCCAACTGGATGTCTACATCGACGGGTTGCGCCCCACCGGCTCCCCGCGCCCCACTGCCCCGCTCGGCGGCCCGGCCGTCGACGCCGAGGCGTTCAAACGCATCCGGGAGCGAGTGATCGACGACGCCCACGAGACCCACGACGTCCGGGAGGCCCGAGGCGCCCACGACGCCCGCGACACCCACTCCGGCCCCGCCTGACCTCCCTCTCCGCTCGCCTTCCGCAAGACCAGAAAGGCATCGTCATGTCCCAGCTCTCGCAGGCACCGCCGCAAGCCAACCCCCGGCGCTGGCTCGCCCTCGTCTTCATCGGCCTGGCCCAGCTGATGATCGTCCTCGACATCACCATCGTGAACATCGCCCTGCCGTCGGCCCAGAGGGACCTCGGCATCTCCGACGGCGACCGGCAGTGGGTCATCACCGCCTACACCCTGGCGTTCGGCAGTCTGCTGCTGCTCGGCGGCCGGATCGCGGACTACACGGGCCGTAAGCGCACCTTTCTCATCGGCCTGCTGGGGTTCGCCGGGGCCTCCGCGCTCGGCGGCGCCGCCTCCGGTTTCGAGATGCTGCTCGCGGCCCGCGCCCTGCAAGGCGCCTTCGCCGCGCTGCTCGCCCCCTCGGCGCTGTCGCTGCTCGCGGTGAACTTCACCGAGCCCCGCGAGCGCGCCAAGGCGTTCGGCATCTTCGGCGCGATCGCGGCGGGTGGCGGTGCGATCGGGCTGGTCGTCGGCGGACTGCTGACCGAGTACCTCGACTGGCGCTGGTGCCTGTACGTCAATGTGCCGATCGCCGTCGTCGCCGCCATCAGCTGGTCCGTGCTGCCCACCGACACCCGCGCCGAGGGCCGGGCCCGGTTCGACATCCCCGGTGTGGTGCTGGCGGTATGCGGGCTGGTGGCCGTGGTCTACGGATGCAGCGAGGCCGAGTCCGAGGGCTGGGACTCCAGGCTGGTGACCGGGCTGCTCATCCTGGGCGCGGTGCTGCTCTTCGCCTTCGTGATGGTGGAGCGGAGCGTGGCACGGCCGCTGCTGCCGCCGCGCGTGGTGGCGGACCGCACCCGTGGCAGCGCCTATCTGGCGGTCGGCCTCTCGGTGGTCGGCATGTTCGCGATGTTCCTCTTCCTCACGTACTACATGCAGCTCGTGAAGGGGTACTCGGCGCTGCTCACCGGTGTGGCGTTCCTGCCGATGACCGGGGCGGTGCTGATCGGCGCGGGCGGCGTCGCCTCCCGCCTCATCCCCAAGGTGCCGCCGCGCCTGCTGGTGGCCCCCGGTCTGCTGATCGCGGCCACCGGAGTCGTCCTGCTGGTGCCCCTGGACGTCGACAGCTCGTACGCGGCGGGGGTGCTGCCCGCCGAGCTCCTGGTCGGCTTCGGCATGGGCCTGGTGATGGCGCCCTCGATGAACTACGCGACCCATGGCGTGGGGGCGGGGGACGCGGGCGTCGCCTCCGCCACCGTCAACACCGCCCAGCAGATCGGCGGTTCCATTGGCACGGCGATGCTCAACACCATCGCCACCAGCGCGACCTCGGACTACATGGCCTCGCACGCCCGACAGATGACACCGCAGACGGCCAAGGCGACCGCCAAGGCCGGTCTGGTCGAGGGCTTCTCGCACGCCTTCGTCGTCTCGTCCTCGATCCTCGCGGGCGCCGCGGTGGTCGTGGCCCTGCTGATGAACACCCCGCGCCCGGTACGCGAGCCCGGCGCCGAAGGCGCCACCCCGCTCCCCGCCCACATGGGCTGACGACGCCTCGCGTCCGGTGCGTTCCGGATATCCCGGACGCCCGGGAGGCCCAGGAGGCCCAGGAGGTCCTTCGCCCCATCGCCGGAGCGGAGGGCCTCTGGCGGTGGTGGGTCAGGGAGTGGGGTCGGGGCGCGGCGCGCGGGCGGCCAGCTCCAGCAGCTCATCCACCGACCACTGGTCATAGGCGTGCTCGCCGTGCTTGGCGGCGATGACGCGGCCGTCCCCGCCGATGCCCTCCCCGCGGATCAGGAAGTCCGCGGGCAGCCCGAGGCGGCCCCCGGGCTGGCTGGGCTCGGGGAGCTTCTCCCTGCCGCGGAGGACCGCCCACACGCCGGTGACCAGCGCCCACACGATCGGCCCCCAGGCACGCGGGCTGAGCAGGGCCCTGCGCGCCTGCTCCACCCCGAACTCCCGGTACAGCCGCTTCCCGGGGTCGGCGACGACGGCGAACGGCAGCCCGTCCGTGTGCTCGCGCAACTCCTCGGCGGGGGAGTGGAAGACCACGACCTCCCGGATTCCGGCCGCTTCGATCTCCTGGTGGCGCCGCACGATCGATCGCAGATGAAGGTTGCAGACGGGGCATCCGGCGAAGCGCCGGAACTGAAGGTGGATCAGCCGGCCAGGGTCGGGCACGGCGACGGCCGGACCGGTCACGGGGGCGAGGGTGCGGGCGGAGACGACGGAACCGGGCTCCACGGGAGCCCCCTTTCGTAAGCGTACGGCATACGCCTACCAGCGTAGGCGTATGCCGTACGCTGTCAACCGCCATGCCACGACCCCGCTCCCTCACCCCCGCCCAGCTGGCCTCGGCCGCCCTCGCCGTCCTCGACCGTGAGGGGCTCACCGGGCTCTCGATGCGCGCCGTCGCCAAGGAACTCGGGATGAGCACGATGGGGCTCTATCGCTATGTGGACGATCGCGAGGAGCTCGAAGGGCTGGTCGTCGAGCGCGTCCTCGGTGCTGTCGACACCGCCCCGCCCGATCCCGGAGCCCCATGGGACGAACGACTCCGGATCATGGTCGGCCGGCTGCGCGACACCGTCAGCGCCCACCCCGCGGTCCTCCCGCTGACCCTCACCCACCGGCACCGTTCCCCCAGCTCACTGCGGTGGGCGGAGGCGGCGCTCGCGATCCTCACCGAGGCGGGCCTGGACGGCGAACGCCGGGTCCTCGCCCTGCGCGCCCTCCTCGGCTATGTGATCGGCGCGATCCAGCTCGAACACCTCGGACCGCTGTCCGGCGCGGGCACGGTCACGATCTCCGAGCTGCCGTCCGACGAGTTCCCGTACATGGCCGACACGGCACGACAGGCGCGGAGCGTGGGGGTGGAGCGGGAGTTCTTCGGCGGGCTGGAGGTGTTCCTGCGCGGGCTGGGCGCATAGCCGGGTCGCGTCAACGCCGGGGGCGCCGCTCACCCGTGTGGGGGCGTTCCCGGCGTTCCTGGCCGTTGTCCTCGCTTGGGGGACCACAATCCCGTCCATGGATGGTCTCCCAGCCGTTGAAGAGCCGCTCCCGGCCTGGGTCTTTCCGCCTCCGGACGGATTCACCGCTGACGACCTCGATCGCATCCCGGAGCATCCGCGACACACCGAGCTGATCGACGGCAGTCTCGTCTTCGCGGGCCCGCAGAGAGCCTTCCACTCACTGGTCGTCTGTCTGTTGAATGCCGCTCTTCGTCAGTGGGCGCCGAAGTCGTTGCGGGTGTGCCGGGATATGACGGTGACCCTGGACCGGCGTAACCGTCCTGAGCCCGACCTCTCCGTGCTGTGTGCCGATGCGGTGTCCGCTGAGGGGCATGAGACGGGCTACGAAGCGGCCGATGTCCTGCTCGTCGTGGAGGCGGTCTCGCCGGATTCGGAGGCACGTGACCGCAAGCGCAAGCCGCAGCTCTACGCCGAGGCGGGGATCCGGCACTTCTGGCTGGTCGAGAAGGGAGAGGAGCGGCGTCCGGTGGTTCACGTCTTCGAGCTGGACCCGGTGACCCGCACCTATGTGCCCACGGGCATCTACCACGACCGCCTGAAGGTCTCGGTCCCGTTCACCATCGACATCGACCTCACCGAGATTGACCACCTCTGACCGGAGTGGCGGGCAGGCGGCCGTGTCGACCGGCCGTCAGCCCGCCAGTTCGTAGGCGTAGTCCGGTGCGAAGGTGCCCGCCGGGCCCGCGCAGCCGTCGACCTCGCCCGGGGGCTTGACCCAGAGATAGGCGTCGATGGCCGGGTCGCCGGTGTTCGCCGTGGGGTTTTCGCCGACCTTGCGGCCGTGGGGGTCGCACCAGGCGTTGTCGGGGGCGGGGCCGTTGCCGTTGCGGCTGGTGTCGACGACGGCGGTGAGTCCGGAGGAGGTGCCGAGCTGAGCGAGCACGCTCTTGGTGAAGGCCACCTCGTCGGCGGTGCGGCGGAAGTTGGAGACATTGCTGTAGATGCCGTCGCCGCTGGTCAGCACCCCGGCCGAGCGGAGCCGCGACGCCTGGACGGCGGCGCTGTTCCAGGCCGAGTGCCCGGCGTCGAAGTACACCCGGGCGTTGGGGTTCGCGCTGTGGATGGCGGTGGCGGCGCGGGCCAGGGAGGCGTAGCGGCCGCTCAGCTCGGTGGGCGAGAGGCAGCTGATGAGCGCGATCGAGTCGGGTTCGAGGATGACGACGGCGGGCCCGCTGCCCAGCCCGGCGGCGAAGCCGCGCACCCAAGCGTCATAGCTCGCCAGGTCGGGCGCGCCGCCCGCGGAGGCCCCGCCGCAGTCGCGGTTGGGGATCTGATACGTCACCAGGACGGGGGTCTGGCCATTGGCGGAGGCGGCGGAGGTGACCTTGCGGACGTCCTCGGTGACGGTGGCGGGGGAGTACCGGGAGAACCACACGGCCTGGGGCTGACTGGCGATCCGCGAGGCGATGCGCTGCTGCCGGGAGTCGCCCGGATTGGCGGCGACCCACTTGTTGACGAGCGAGTCGGGGTTGTTGAAGAACCGGGTGTCGCCCGGCAGTTCGCCCGCGACGGCCTGTGGTGTGTGGGCCGCGCCGATCAGGAAGGCGGCGGCGAGCCCGGCCGCCGCTAACGCTCTGGTGATGCGCACGGTGCGTCACTCCTCTCGCGTGGGGTGGCTGCTCAGACCTCTGGCCGCCGTGTCCGGCCGCCGTCCTCTGGTTGCCGCCGGGCGGGGAATGGTTGCCGTCGTGTTCGAGGAAACCCGTACGTGTGCGTTGAACTCGGCCTGTGCATAAGCCCTGTTGGGGACTCCACCGCGCGGTGGAGTCCCCAACAGGCGTCAGGCCATGGCTCAGTGACTCGGCACCGCCTCGTCCGCGTCGGTCGAGGGCGCGTCCTCGACCGCCGGTCCGGCCTCCTCCGCCCCGACCCGGCGCAGCGTCACCAGGGCCAGGATCGCGCCCGCCACCAGGACGGCCGCCCCCGCGCCGCACGCGATCCGCATCCCGTGGGTGAACGCCTCGCGCGCCGCGTCCAGCAGATGCTCACCGGCCCGCCCCTTCAGCGAACCCGCCACCGCGGCGGCCGCGCCCAGCGTCTCGCGCACCTGGTCGAGGGAGTCGGCGGGCAGTCCGGCGCCCAGCGAGTCCTTGACGTCGCTCCGGTAGACGGCGGTGCCGACGCTGCCGAGCACCGCCATGCCCATCGCCCCGCCGAACTCCTGGCCCGTCTCCAGCAGCGCGGCCGCCGAACCCGCCCGCTTCGGCGGGACGGTGCCGATGGCCAGGTCGGTGACGAGCGACATCACCGCGACGATCCCGCTGGCCAGGACCGCGGCGCCGATCAACACGGTCCACAGCGCGTCCGTACCGGCCAGGGCCAGGATCCCGTAGCCGATGGCCGCGGTCGCGAAGCCCGCGCCGATCACGTACGCCCGGTTGGCGCCGCGCTGGACCGCCGCGGCCGCCGCCGGACCGGCGAGGCCGACGCAGACGGACGGGGCCAGGCTCCACAGCGCCGCCTCCAACGGGCCCTTGCCGAGCACTGATTGCAGATACTGGGTGGTGAAGTAGGCCGAGCCCATCATGGCGAAGGTGGCCAGCGCGTTGAGCGCGATCGACGGGCCGAAGCCGCGGTGGTGGAACAGCTCCGGGCTGATCATCGCGTCGCGCCGGATGCGCTGGCGCCGTACGAAGACGGTGCCGATGACGAGACCGGCCAGGATGGACAGCACCGGGATCAGGCCGACACCGTTGTCGGCGGCGATCTTCTTCAGCCCATAGATCACCGGGAGCACGGCGGCCATCGACAGCGGCACGCTCGGCAGATCGAACGGCCCGGGCGCGGGGTCCTTGAACTCCGGCACCAGGAGCGGCACCAGCGCCAGCAGCAGCACCATCGCCGGGACGTTGATCAGGAAGACCGAGCCCCACCAGAAGTGCTCGATCATCACCCCGCTCAGCACCGAGCCCAGCGCGATACCGCCCGCCATGGCCGACGACCAGATCGCGATCGCCTTGGCCCGCTGCTTCTCGTCGAGGAAGAGGTTGCGGACCAGCGCCATCGTCGAGGGCATCAGGGTGGCGCCGCCGATCCCGAGCACCGCCCGTGCGGCGATGAGCATCCCGGCGCTCTGCGCGTACGCCGCCGCCACGGACGCGGCGCCGAAGGCCGCGGCCCCGAACAGCAGCAGCTTCCGCCGTCCGAAGCGGTCGCCCAGCGCTCCCATGGTGATGAGCAGCCCGGCGAGGGCGAAGGCGTAGATGTCGAAGATCCACAGCTGCTGGGTGGAACTGGGGTGCAGCTCCCGGCTGATGGCCGGCACCGCGAAGTACAGCACCGACACATCCATGGAGACCAGGAGGAGCGGAAGCATCAGGACCACGAAGGCGGTCCACTCCCTGCGTCCGGCGCGTGGGCCGGTGGAAGGCGAGGTCATGACGGCGACTATACGAGCGTCTTAAACAAGCGTCTAGTACGTCTGTGTAAAACGATCGTGTGAGACGTTCGTCTAGGACGGTCGTATGGGATCGGGATACCCTGGCGCCATGGGACATCGAGAGGATCTGCTGGCCGGGGCCAAGCGCTGCCTTGAGGAGAAGGGCTGGTCGCGTACGACGGCGCGGGACATCGTGGCCGCCTCGGGCGCCAACCTGGCCTCCATCGGCTACCACTACGGCTCCAAGGACGCCCTGATGCGGGAGGCGCTCTTCGCCTCCATGGGCGACTGGGCCGATGACGTCCAGCGGTCCCTGGAGGCGGACGCCCCGGCCGGTGAGGGCCCGGACACCGGGCTGCGGGAGCGGTTCGAGGCCCGGTGGACCCGAGTGCTGGAGCTGTTCGACAAGCACCAGGCGGTGTGGCGCTCCCAGCTGGAGGCCATCCTCCAGGTCCAGAACGATCCCGAGCTGCGCGCGGCCTTCGGCCGGGCCCAACCGGAGGGGCGCCAGGGGCTGGTGGGGCTGATCCACGGCATCGACGAGCGCGATGTGGACGAGGAGACCTCCCGGGTCATGGGCTCGTTCTATATGACGCTGGTGAGCGGGATGGTCGTCCAGATGGCCATCGACCCCGACCTCATGCCCAGCGCCCATGACCTCGTCGAGGCGATGCGCCGGATCGTCGGCGACGTCCCCGTGGCACCGGCCGCCCCGGACGCCCCGGACGCGCCCGACGCCCCCGTCGGCTGACCCCCGGGCTCAGTGTCCCGGCGGCCCGAGACGCGCCGCCTTCAGCGTCATATGGAGCAGCAGCCGGTCCTCGCCCGCGTCCAGGTCGAGACCGGTCAGCTGCCGCACCCGCGAGAGCCGGTAGTACAGCGTCTGCCGGTGGATGCCCAGCCGCTGGGCGGTGCGCCCGGCCTGGCCCGCGCAGTCGAGGAAGGTCTCGGCGGTGCGGGCGAGCTCGGCGTGGGCGGGCTCCAGCAGCGGCCGTACGGCGGCGTCGGGCGGCAGCGCGGGCAGCGCTGCCAGCAGTCGGTACGGGCCGATGGCGGACCACTCCGCGACCGGGCCCAGGTGGGTGTCGGCGTGCGCCGCCCGCGCGGCGGCCAGCGCCTCCTGCCAGGCGGCGGGCAGATCCTCCAGCCCGCGCCGGGGAGCGCTGATCCCGGCGGCGGCCCCGGGCGCCGGTCTTCCCGGGCCCCGGCCGGCCGCCGTGGCCCGGGGCGAGCGCAACAGCTGCTCGGCCGTCGCGCGGGCCGGGTCCAGGGCGGAGGCCGCGCGCAGCCGGACCAGTGCCGCGAGCCCCGCGCCGGGTGCCCCGGCCGCTCCGGGCGACCCGGACATCCCGGCCGCCGCGTCCCCCAGCAGCGCGCACGCCGCCACGATGCCCGGCAGATGGGGGAGGCCCGGGTGGTCCGCGTCCTCGCCGGTCCCCGGCGTCCACGGCACCACCGCCACCAGCGCCAGCGGCCCGTCGGCCGCTCCACGCAGCGCGCTCCGCAGCCCGGAGCGGGCGGTGTCCCGCCCGGCAGGCGGTCCGGTCAGCGCATCGCGCAGCAGCTCGCCGAGTTCCTCCCCGGCCCGTGCCTCGGCCGCCAGCAGCGCCCCGATGCGGTCCGCGGTCTCCATCGCGCGGACCAGCCGGGGGTCCCGCGCGCCCGCCGGGCCGCCCAGCTCCAGATCGGCGAGATGGCCGTCGTCGAGCAGCCAGACATAGCCGTGCACCACCCCGCGGTGCCGGACGGGCAGACAGATGCGGCCCATGAACACCCCGGCCGCCGGGTCGGGCGGAATCCGCAGCGGAGCCTGCGCCCGGGCGATCCCGAACGCCTCGAACCAGGCCCGCACCGCCGCCGTCGAGCGACGCTGGAGGATCGAGCGGGTGCGCACCGGGTCCAGCGCGGGCTCCGCTGTGCCATCGCTGTCCTCGCTGTCCTGGGCACCGAAGGCGATCAGCGCGAAGTCGCGGTTCTCCAGGGTCGCGGGTGCCCGGAGCACCGCCGTGATCTCGTCCACCAACTGCTGGTAGTCGTCGCGCATGGGTCCCGCCTCTTCCCGCTTTCGCCTCCCACACTCTCATACAGATGTCTGAGATCCCGGCCACGGATGCGTGACAGCTGTCGATGGTCCGGAATCCGCGCCATCCTTAAGTTTCACGGTGAGTTGCCGTTGCCGTTCATCGGCCGTCATCGTGGAGGTGCCCCGTGCTGGGACCCGTGCTGCTCGCCGCTTCGCGCAGTGCCGCCATCCGCCGTATCGTCTCGGCCGCGCCGGTCACCCGCCCGATGGTGGACCGCTTCGTCGCCGGGGAACGGCTGGCCGAGTCCCTGGGGGCGGTGCGGTCGCTGACCGCCCGCGGCCTGGACGTCACCCTGGACCATCTGGGCGAGGACGTGACCGACCGGTCGGAGGCGCTGCGCAGCCGTGACGCCTATCTGGCGCTGACCGAGGCGCTCGCCACCGAGGGGCTCGCCGGACGCGCGGAGATGTCCGTGAAGCTCTCCGCCTTCGGCCAGGCGCTGCCCGGCGGCCACGATCTGGCGCTGGCCAATGTGACCCCGGTCGTGGAGGCCGCCGCCGCGGCGGGCACCACGGTCACCCTCGACATGGAGGACCACACCACGGTGGACTCCACTCTCGCCATCCTCGGCGAGTTGCGCACCCGCTTCCCGCAGACCGGCGCGGTGCTCCAGTCGTATCTCTTCAGGACCGAGGACGACTGCCGGGCGCTGGCCGGGGAAGGCTCCCGGGTGCGGCTGGTGAAGGGCGCGTACAACGAGCCGGCGAGCGTCGCCCACCAGGACAAGCGCGAGGTGGACCGCGCGTATGTGCGCTGTCTGAAGATCCTCATGGCCGGTGACGGCTACCCCATGATCGGGTCGCACGATCCGCGCATGGTCGCCATCGCCCAGGACCTGGCGCACCGCCTCGGGCGCAAGCTGGACGAGTACGAGTTCCAGATGCTGTACGGGATCCGCGTGGCCGAGCAGGAGCGGCTGGTGGCGGAAGGTCACCGTATGCGGGTTTACGTGCCGTATGGCACAGACTGGTATGGGTACTTCATGCGCCGCCTCGCGGAGCGTCCCGCCAACCTCACATTCTTCCTGCGCTCGCTGGTCGGCCGCCGCTGACCGCTCCCGGGATCGCAGACCTCGTAAACCCCCGACGCCCCCGACGATCGAAGGAGACAAGGGCCATCATGGACGCCGTCACCCAGGTCCCCGTGCCGGTGAACGAGCCGGTGCACACCTACGCCCCCGGTACCCCGGAGCGCGCCCGCCTCGAGACCAAGCTCAAGGAGCTCGGCGAGAACCCCATCGACCTGCCGATGACCATCGGCGGCCAGAAGCGGATGGGAGCGGGGGAGCGCTTCGACGTCGTCCAGCCGCACAAGCACTCCGCCCGCCTGGGCACCTACGCCAACGCCACTCAAGCGGACGCGCGGGACGCGATCGACGCGGCCCTGGCCGCGGCCCCGGCGTGGCGCGCGCTCAGCTTCGACGACCGTGCCGCGGTCATCCTCAAGGCCGCCGATCTGCTCTCCGGCCCCTGGCGGGAGACGCTCGCCGCGTCCACCATGCTGGGCCAGTCGAAGACCGCGCAGCAGGCGGAGATCGACACCCCCTGTGAGCTGATCGACTTCTGGCGCTTCAACGTCCACTTCGCCCGCCAGATCCTCGCCGAGCAGCCGGTGACCAACTCGCCCGGGGTCTGGAACCGCACCGACCACCGGCCGCTGGAGGGGTTCGTCTACGCGATCACCCCCTTCAACTTCTCCGCCATCGCGGGCAACCTCCCGACCGCCCCCGCCCTGATGGGCAATGTGGTGGTCTGGAAGCCGTCCCCGACCCAGACGCACGCCGCCGTGCTGCTGATGGAGGTGCTGGAGGAGGCCGGGCTGCCCAAGGGAGTGATCAACCTGGTCACGGGCGACGGCAAGGAGGTCTCCGAGGTGGCGCTGGCCCACCCGGACCTCGCGGGCATCCACTTCACCGGTTCGACCCGTACCTTCCAGTACCTGTGGAAGACGGTCGGCAACAACATCGAGAACTACAAGACCTATCCGCGGCTGGTCGGTGAGACCGGCGGCAAGGACTTCATCGTCGCCCACCCGTCCGCCGATCCGGCGGTGCTGAAGACGGCGATGACCCGCGGCGCCTTCGAGTTCCAGGGCCAGAAGTGCTCCGCGGCCTCCCGCGCCTATGTGCCGCGCTCCCTGTGGGAGAACGGCCTCAAGGAGGAGTTCGCCACCGAGGTCAACGGGCTGACCATGGGCGATGTGGCCGACCTCGACAACTTCATGGGCGCGGTCATCGATGAGCGCGCCTTCGCCAAGAACAAGGCGGCGATCGACCGGGCGAAGTCCGACCCGACGATCGAGGTCGTCGCGGGCGGCTCCTACGACGACAGCGAGGGCTGGTTCGTCCGCCCGACCGTGCTGGTCTCCACCGACCCGGAGAACGAGATCTTCAAGGACGAGTACTTCGGCCCGATCCTCGGGGTGCACGTCTACGAGGACGAGGAGTACGACGCGATGCTGAAGCAGATGGAGTCCGCCGCCCCGTACGGGCTGACCGGCGCCGTCATCGCCCAGGACCGCGCGGCGGCGGCCGCCGCCTGTGAGGCGCTGCGCTTCGCGGCCGGCAACTTCTACATCAACGACAAGCCGACCGGCGCCGTCGTCGGCCAGCAGCCCTTCGGCGGCGGCCGCGCCTCCGGCACCAACGACAAGGCGGGCGCCAAGCAGAACCTGATGCGCTGGACCTCCACCCGCTCCATCAAGGAGACCCTGGTCCCGCCGACCGACTACCGCTACCCGCACATGGGCTGACCCTCGGGCCCGGCGAACCGCGCCCCCGGACCGCGCTGAAGTGGTCCGGGGGCGCGGTGCTGTCCGGGGGCGCGTCGGGGGAAATCTGTGGACGCCCGATACGCGGCGGTGCTAGCGTCAAGCAGTCAAGTAGGCACTATTTACCGCAGTTTACGTGGGTAACCAGGCGCGGGATCGCCCACGGACTTGCGATCGGCCGCCGTTGGTCGAGGTCGGACGGGGGTCGGCCTCGATCATCGGCGTGACGCCGAGAGATGATCACCCTGGGTCAGTGGCCGATATCGCGCTGTTCGCGTCTCAGATAGTAGGACGTCCGACTAATTGTGCAGACACTGACGCTCCGCTGCCTTACTTTTGTGGAAGCCGAACGTCTCGCTGCATCCAGCGATGGCGGCCGCGGCCGGTGCACATCGCGCAGGCGACCCCTGCCGCACCCAGGCCCCCGCCCCTTCCGGCAGCCACCTTCTCGGGGAGCTTTCCTTCCTCCCGGGCGTTCACCGGGGTTCAGCAGAGGAGATGTGATCATGGCCGAGACGACTGTCCGCAGGATCCGCCGCAAGACCGACAACACCGACCGCAAGAAGGCGGCCGCCGCGCTCCAGCGCGCCCTCGACCGCCGGGACAACGGCGGCGCCACCGGTCACTGACGCCGGGCCCGGGTCACCTCGAAGCGGTCGACTCGCTCGCCCGACTCCGCCAGGGCCGTGACCGTGAGCCTGGGGCGGGGGCCCGGTTCCACCTCCACCGCGAGGAACGAGAAGCCGGTGTAGCGGACCCGGGACCAGTCCGCGCCGTCCCGCTCCTTCTCGCCGTCCTTGGTCCAGTGGTAGGTCTTCACCTCGTCGAGGTCCTTGACGTGCCCCTCGTAGCTGTCGGGCACCGGGAACTCGTAGAGCTTCGCGCCCGCCCCGCCCGCCGTCACATAGACGATCCCGTCGCGCACCGCGTCGGCGCTCCCCTCCACCGGGACCCGGCGGGCGGCCTTGCCGCCCCGGAGGGCGTCGGTCCGCTCGTAGACGTGGTTATGGCCGTTGATGACCAGGTCCACCTGGTGCTTGTCGAACAGCGGCACCCACGCGTCGCGCACTCCGCCGTCCGAGGCGTGGGCGCTGGTGGTGGAGTAGGCGCAGTGGTGGAAGAAGACCACCAGGAAGTCGATGCCGGGCCGCTTGCGCAGCTGCCCCAGCTCCCGGTCCAGCCAGCGGGTCTGCGCCCCGTCCGTGTACCCCTTGTTGGCCGGCATCTCGTACGACACGTCATTGGCGTCCAGGGCGACCACGCCCACGTTCCCGTAGACGAACGAATAGACCCCGGGTGCCTTGCGCGGGTCCGGGCCGTTCCCGGGCAGCGACCAGCGGGCCAGCTGGCCGCCGTAGCCGTCGGGGGAGTACCACGCCTCCATGTCGTGGTTGCCGGTGGTCACCATCCACGGCACGCTCGCCGCGACCGAGTCGGTCTGGGCGAGGAAGGAGTCCCAGACCCGGGCGTCATAGAGGTCGGACTTCTTCCCGTGGCCGGTGGTGTCCGCGTAGCACAGGTCCCCGGCGTGCAGATGGAACGACGGGTTCTGGCCGAGGATCAACTGGTCGTTGGCGAGCGCGTCATAGCTCACCCCCTGGTCCCCGAAGGCGGTGAAGACGAACTTCCCGGGCCGGTCCGGCGCGGTGCGGAAGGTGCCCACGGACGCGAAGTGACGCGGCTCGGCGGGGTCGCGGTCCGCGTGCCCGACGCCGTAGTAGTAGGTGACCCCGGGGCGCAGGCCGTCCACCGCGGCGTGCAGATAGAACTGGTCGACCGCGGGCAGCTTGTCGCTCAGCGACGGGGTGTGCAGATGGCGCACCTCGGCCTCGACCTTGCGGGTGAGCTCCAACGGGCTGGTGCCGAGCCGCACATACGGCTTGCGCACCGCGAACGGCACCTGCCAGGAGATCCGCATCTGCGTCCGCGGATCGGCACCGAAGGCCAGATGGCGGCCGAACGGGGCGACCAGCGCGCCGTCCACCGTGGCGGCCCCCGGCTCCGGGCTCGCGGCCGGCGCCGGCTTGGTGTCGGCCGCGCACGCCGCGCCGCCCAGCAGCCCCGCGCCCGCGGCCGTGCCCGCCGTGGCGGCGCCCCCGCGCAGCACCCGGCGGCGGGAGAGCCGGGCCCGCAGATACTCGTGCTGCTCCGCCATGGTCATCCGCCGGGCGAGCCGCTCCGGTACGCCGAACCGTGGTGTATCCATGGACCGGAATGTCCCCCGAGCGGTCAACGGCGCACCATACAGGGGATGAACGGGCGATTGCCGCTGGGCGACCGTCCGAATGGTGGAACGCCTATGTCAATCCATGGGACGAGCGGTAGGGTCCCGGTATGTCTCGCAGCATTCGCCTCGCAGTGATCCCCGGTGACGGTATCGGCCAGGAAGTCGTGGCCCAGGGCCTGAAGGTCCTCTCCGCCGCCCTTCCGCAGGACGTGAAGCTGGAGACCAGGAGTTATGACCTCGGCGCCCAGCGCTGGCACGCCACCGGCGACACCCTGCCGGACGCGGAGCTGGAGTCGCTGAAGGACCACGACGCGATCCTGCTCGGCGCCATCGGCGACCCGTCGGTGCCCTCGGGCGTGCTCGAGCGCGGGCTGCTGCTCAAGCTGCGCTTCGCCTTCGACCACTACGTCAACCTGCGTCCGTCGAAGCTCTTCCCGAACACCCCGACCCCGCTGGCCGGCCGCCCCGACATCGACTTCGTGGTCGTCCGCGAGGGCACCGAGGGCCCGTACGTGGGCAATGGCGGCTCGATGCGCACCGGCACCCCGGACGAGGTCGCCACCGAGGTCAGCCTGAACACCGCCCACGGGGTCGAGCGCGTGGTCCGGGACGCCTACGAGCGCGCCAACTCCCGGCCGCGCAAGAAGCTGACCCTCGTGCACAAGAACAACGTCCTGGTGCACGCCGGCCACCTGTGGAAGAACATCTTCGACCGGGTGGGCCAGGAGTACCCCGAGGTCACCACGGACTATCTGCACGTCGACGCCGCGACGATCTTCTTCGTCACCCAGCCGGAGCGGTTCGACGTGATCGTCACCGACAACCTCTTCGGTGACATCCTCACCGACCTCGCCGCCGCCGTCACCGGTGGCATCGGACTCGCCGCGAGCGGAAACATCAACCCCTCCGGCGCCTTCCCGTCGATGTTCGAGCCGGTCCACGGCTCCGCGCCGGACATCGCGGGCACCGGCAAGGCCGACCCGACGGCGACCGTCCTGTCGGTGGCCCTGCTGCTGTCGCACCTCGGCTACGGGGACGAGGCGGCCCGTATCGAGACCGCCGTCGCCTCGGACCTCGCCGAGCGGGACGCGGCCGCGCCGCGCACCACCGACGAGATCGGCGACGCGCTCGCCGCCCGAGTATCCGGCTGACCCCAGCCTGTGCCAGTGCGCGGCTGGGTGCGACCATCGACCTTGGGCCGCGCGTTGCACAACGCTCACTTCCCCGGCCTCACCTAGGAGATAATCCCCGGTGGGGCCGCTGTGTGAAGAAGAGCTTGGAAGTCCTAGTACCGCTTGCGGGCAGGATGGTGTGAGCGCGGTCCGCCACAACCGAAGGTGAAGGACTACCTGCCATGACGACGCCCACGATCGAGCTCAAGCCCTCCTCCCACCCCCTTCCCGCCGCCGAGCGGGAGAAGATCCTGGCCAACCCCGGATTCGGCCGCCACTTCACCGATCACATGGTGACGGTCAAGTGGACGGAGGGCCGTGGCTGGCACGAGGCCCAGCTCGTGCCGTACGCCCCGCTCTCGCTCGACCCGGCGAACATGACGCTGCACTACGCCCAGACGATCTTCGAGGGGCTCAAGGCGTACCGTCGGCCCGACGGCACCGTGGCCACGTTCCGCCCCGACCAGAACGCCGAGCGGTTCCAGGCGTCCGCGCGCCGCATGGGCATGCCGGAGCTCCCCGTCGAAACCTTCATCGCGGCGTGTGACGCGCTGGTCACCCAGGACAAGGCGTGGGTGCCCGGCCACGGGGAGCAGTCCCTGTACCTGCGGCCCTTCATGTTCGCCACCGAGGTCGGGCTCGGCGTCCGGCCCGCGAACGAGTTCCTCTTCGTGGTGATCGCCTCCCCGGCCGGGGCCTACTTCCCCGGCGGTGTGCGGCCGGTCTCGGTCTGGCTCTCGGAGGAGTACGTCCGCGCGGCGCCCGGCGGCACCGGCGCGGCCAAGACGGGCGGCAACTACGCGGCCTCCCTGGTCGCCCAGGCACAGGCCGCCGAGCAGGGCTGTGACCAGGTGGTCTGGCTGGACGCGATCGAGCGCCGCTGGATCGAGGAGATGGGCGGGATGAACCTGTACTTCGTGTACGGGAACCGCATCGTGACCCCCGAGCTGTCGGGTTCGCTGCTGCCGGGGATCACCCGCGCCTCGCTGCTGGAGATCGCCGCCGACCTCGGCTACGAGGTCACCGAGGGCCGGATCTCCGTCGACGACTGGCGCGAGGGCAACGCCGACGGGACCCTCACCGAGGTCTTCGCCTGCGGTACGGCGGCCGTGATCACCCCGGTCGGCTCGGTCAAGTCCGCCCGGGCGAGCTGGACGGTGGCCGACGGTGAGCCGGGCGAGGTGACGATGCGGCTGCGCAGGGCGCTGCTGGACATCCAGACCGGCGCCGCCCCGGACCCGCATGGCTGGATGCACCCTCTGGGCTGAACCCTCTGGGCCGACCTTCGGGCGTCACCTCGTTGACACCGGGGGTTCGCATCCTGAGACGGATGAGAGAGCGGGGGCGGAATGTGCCAGACTGCCTCCGTGCTCTCGTTCGCCATGATTATTGGCAGCAGGCGCGCCGGTCCGCAGTGACCGCCCGTACGACCCGGTACAGGGCGGCCACCGTGCCCCAGACCCGCGCGCAGACCTCTCGCACCCGCGAGGGGTCTTTTCGTTTTCCGGACCATCCCGCCGGAGGCGAAGCGTGAGGGATCATAGGAGGGCGCGGAACCGGATATTCCGGTAGACCGAGATCCATCCGACAGGAGCCAGACCAACCATGAAGGATCTGCCCGACGACGGCTTGCATGTCTTCGACACCACCCTGCGCGACGGAGCGCAGCGCGAGGGCATCAACCTCACGGTCGCGGACAAGCTGACCATCGCCCGTCACCTGGACGACTTCGGCGTGGGCTTCATCGAGGGCGGCTGGCCCGGCGCCAACCCGCGCGACACGGAGTTCTTCGCCCGGGCCCGCGCCGAGATCGACTTCAAGCACGCCCAGCTGGTGGCGTTCGGCGCCACCCGCAAGGCGGGGGTGCGCGCCGAGGACGACGCCCAGGTCAAGGCGCTGCTGGAGTCCGGGGCGCCGGTGATCACCCTGGTGGCGAAGTCCCACGACCGCCATGTGGAGCTGGCCCTGCGCACCACGCTCGAGGAGAACCTCGCGATGGTCCGCGAGACCGTCGCCTACCTGCGGTCCCAGGGCCGCCGGGTCTTCCTCGACTGCGAGCACTTCTTCGACGGCTACCGCGCCAATGCCGGCTACGCCAAGCAGGTCGTCTCCGCCGCCCACGAGGCGGGCGCCGAGGTGGTGATCCTCTGCGACACCAACGGTGGCATGCTCCCCGGCCAGATCGACGCGGTGGTCCGCACCGTGCTGGCCGACACCGGGGCGCGGCTGGGCATCCACGCCCAGGACGACACCGGCTGCGCGGTCGCCAACACCCTCGCCGCCGTGGACGCGGGCGCCACCCACGTCCAGTGCACGGCCAACGGCTACGGCGAGCGGGTGGGCAACGCCAACCTCTTCCCCGTCGTCGCGGCCCTGGAGCTCAAGTACGGCCGCCGGGTACTGCCGGAGGGCGCCCTGGAGGAGATGACCCGGATCTCGCACGCGATCGCCGAGGTCGTCAATCTGACGCCGTCCACTCACCAGCCCTATGTGGGTGTTTCCGCCTTCGCCCACAAGGCCGGACTGCACGCCTCCGCGATCAAGGTCGACCCGGATCTGTACCAGCACATCGACCCCGAGCGGGTCGGCAACACCATGCGGATGCTCGTCTCCGACATGGCCGGACGGGCGTCGATCGAGCTCAAGGGCAAGGAGCTGGGCATCGACCTCGGCGGCGACCGGGCGCTGGTGGGCCGGATCGTGGAGCGGGTCAAGGAGCGGGAGCTCGCGGGCTACACCTACGAGGCCGCCGACGCCTCCTTCGAGCTGCTGCTGCGCCAGGAGGTCGAGGGCCGTCCCCGCCGCTTCTTCCGCGTCGAGTCCTGGCGGGCGATCGTCGAGGACCGCCCGGACGGCACCCACGCCAACGAGGCCACCGTGAAACTGTGGGCCAAGGGCGAGCGCATCGTCGCCACGGCGGAGGGCAACGGTCCGGTCAACGCGCTGGACCGGGCGCTGCGGGTGGGTCTTGAGCGGATCTATCCGCAGCTGGCGACGATGGAGCTGGTGGACTACAAGGTCCGCATCCTGGAAGGCAAGCACGGCACCGAGTCCACCACCCGGGTGCTGGTCTCCACCGCGGACGGCCAGGGGGAGTGGTCGACCGTGGGCGTCGGGGAGAACGTGATCGCCGCGTCCTGGCAGGCCCTGGACGACGCCTACGCCTATGGGCTGCTGCGGGCCGGAGTGGACCCTCAGGAGTGACGCCGGCCGGATGGCGCGGATATCCGGATGGTGCGGCTCCGGCGGCCGCGGGAGTAGGGTGCGGGGAGCGGAGCGCGGCCGACGTGCTCCGTTGCCCGATCCGGCCGCACGGCCGCTCCGGCGGACGGCGCCCATCCGGGTGGTCGCGCCCGCCCCTCGCACCATCACGGCCTGGAGGTTTGTGGGGTGCCGACAGGGCCGATAGTCCTTTAGGACACCAGGTAGTGAGAAAGCCGCTGTCCAGTTCTGTTCCGCCTGCCCACCAAAACGCCCTTGACGTTGTAGGGAATTGACATGCGTTTCCGGGGGTCCGGGAACGTACCGTCATTGCATGACCAATCTCGAAGGTGCGCCTGCTGAGGCGAGTGACGTTCGCGGGCGCGTCGCCGAGCTGCACGCGATTCGCGAGCAGGCTCGGCGCGGCCCGAGCGAGCGGGCGACCGAGGCCCAGAAGGCCAAGGGGAAGCTGACGGCTCGCGAGCGGATCGATCTGCTGCTTGACGAGGGGTCCTTCAACGAAGTGGAGCCGCTGCGGCGGCATCGTGCGACCGGGTTCGGGCTTGAGGCCAAGAAGCCTTACACCGACGGTGTCGTCACCGGCTGGGGGACCGTCCACGGACGGACGGTGTTCGTCTACGCACACGACTTCAGGATCTTCGGCGGGGCGCTGGGGGAAGCCCACGCCACCAAGATCCACAAGATCATGGACATGGCCATCTCGGCCGGGGCGCCGCTGGTGTCCCTCAACGACGGCGCCGGTGCCCGCATCCAGGAGGGCGTCTCGGCGCTCGCCGGTTACGGGGGCATCTTCCAGCGGAACACCAAGGCGTCCGGTGTCATCCCCCAGATCAGCGTGATGCTCGGCCCGTGCGCGGGCGGCGCGGCGTACTCCCCGGCGCTGACGGACTTCGTCTTCATGGTCCGGGAGACCTCGCAGATGTTCATCACCGGACCCGATGTGGTCCAGGCGGTGACGGGCGAGAAGGTCAGCCAGAACGGACTGGGCGGCGCGGATGTGCACGCCGAGACCTCGGGTGTGTGCCACTTCGCCTACGACGACGAGGAGACCTGCCTCGAGGAGGTCCGCTACCTCCTGTCGCTGCTGCCGCAGAACAACCGCGAGAACCCGCCGACCGTCGAGTCCGACGACCCGGCCTCCCGGCGCGGCGACGCGCTGCTGGACCTGGTCCCGGCCGACGGCAACCGGCCGTACGACATGCGCAAGGTCATCGAGGAGATCGTCGACGACGGTGAGTACCTCGAGGTCCACGAGCGCTGGGCGACCAACATCATCTGCGCGCTGACCCGGCTCGACGGCCAGGTGGTCGGCATCATCGCCAACCAGCCGCAGTCGCTGGCCGGGGTGCTGGACATCGAGGCGTCGGAGAAGTCCGCGCGCTTCATCCAGATGTGCGACGCCTTCAACATCCCGCTGGTCACCTTCCTCGACGTACCCGGCTTCCTGCCCGGTGTGGACCAGGAGCACGGCGGGATCATCCGGCACGGCGCCAAGATGCTGTACGCGTACTGCAACGCCACCGTGCCGCGGATCTCCGTCATCCTGCGCAAGGCGTACGGCGGCGCCTACATCGTGATGGACTCCCAGTCCATCGGGGCCGACCTGACCTACGCCTGGCCGACCAACGAGATCGCGGTGATGGGTGCCGAGGGCGCCGCCAACGTGATCTTCCGCCGTCAGATCGCCGGGGCCGACGACCCCGAGGCCATGCGCGCGCGCATGGTCAAGGAGTACAAGTCCGAGCTGATGCACCCGTACTACGCGGCCGAGCGGGGGCTGGTCGACGATGTGATCGACCCGGCCGAAACCCGTGAGGTCCTCATCCGGTCCCTGGCGATGCTGCGCGACAAGCACGCCGACCTGCCGTCCCGCAAGCACGGCAACCCGCCGCAGTAACCCTCACGTTCATGACCTCGCGCGGGACCCGCGCGACAAGGGAGAAGAGAAAACCGTGAGCACACCCAGCGATACCGCCGATCCCGCCGCCGCGGCGGCGGCCACCCTGGTCCGGGTCGAGAAGGGCCACGCCGACGCCGAGGAGCTCGCCGCGGTCACCGCGGTACTGCTCGCCCGCGCGGCCGCCGGCACCCACCGGACCGCCGGCTCCACCCGCCCGAGCCGCAGCGCCGCCCGCTGGCGCCGTCTGGAGCGCCGCCCGGCGTTCAGCGCGCCGCACAGCTGGCAGGGCTGACCGCCCAGCCGCACAGCCGGCAGAGCGCCCACAGGCGCCGCCGGGCCCGGACGGCCGCACACCGCCTGGACCCGAGAAGGCCCGCTGAAACGCACAAATCCCCTGTTCTCCTCCGGAGAGCAGGGGATTTTGGCTTCCGCCGTCGGCCTCGGCTAGCGCAGCCGGGCCATCAGCGCGTGCTCGACCAGGGTGATCAGCGCGCTCTTGGCCTCGCTGCGGTGGCGGGCGTCGGTGGTGATGATCGGCGCGTCGGGGCCGATCTGGAGGGCCTCGCGGACCTCTTCGGGGTTGTAGGGCTGGTGCCCGTCGAAGCCGTTGAGGGCGATGACGAAGGGCAGGCCGGAGTTCTCGAAGTAGTCGACCGCCGGGAAGCAGTCGGCGAGGCGGCGGGTGTCCACCAGGACGACCGCGCCGATGGCGCCGCGGACCAGGTCGTCCCACATGAACCAGAAGCGGTCCTGGCCGGGCGTGCCGAACAGATACAGGATCAGGTCCTGGTCCAGCGTGATGCGGCCGAAGTCCATGGCCACCGTGGTGGTGGTCTTGTCCGGCGCGTGGGTGAGATCGTCGATCCCCGCCGAGGCGGAGGTCATCACGGCTTCGGTGCGCAGCGGGTTGATCTCCGAGACCGCGCCGACGAACGTGGTCTTGCCCACGCCGAAGCCGCCCGCCACCACGATTTTCGCGGAGGTGGTGGAGCGGGCTGCACCGCTAGAGCTTGCGAAGTCCACTGAGCACCCTTTCGAGCAGTGTCACGTCAGGCTGACCGCCGGCGGACTCGTCGCCGCCGGGCTGATGGATCGCGACGAGCCCCGCCTCGGCCAGGTCGGCTACGAGGATGCGGGCTACGCCGAGAGGAATGGTGAGCAGTGCGGAGATCTCGGCGACCGACTTGATCTCGCGGCACAGTTGGCAGATCCGCTGGTGCTCGGGCAGTTGGCCCTGGAGCTGAGCGGGGTCTGCCGTGGTGTGCACCAGCGCCTCGATGGCGAGCTGGTACCGGGGCCGGGTCCGGCCCCCTGTCATGGCGTACGGGCGCACCAGAGGGTTATGAGTGCCACCCGCGGGGGAGGAAGGTTCCGGGGCTGGGCGCTCAGGCGGCTGTACGGGCTCGATACGGGGCGCGGGCGGCGCGTCGTACCAGGACCCCTCCGACGGCCCGGGAGGCGCGTAGGAGGGCGTGTACGGCTGTTGCTGGGGCCGCTGCTGCTGCCGCCGCGGGGGCTGCTGCTCCCGCTGGGGCTCCGGCTGCTGTGGCGAGCGGGCCTGGCGGCTGGGTGCGGAGGGGAAGTTGTAGCGCTTCACTGGGCCCTCTCCGCGCGGCTCGGACGGCTGCCCGTGGGCGTACGGATATCCGCTAGGGGGCGTTGCCACGTGTCCTCCTCCAACTCGCCTGTCTTGCCGGTCGCGCCACCGCACCCTATGGCGCGGTGGCGCGAAACGCACTCCATGTTTGCTAGTTGAGAAGACTGCCCTGCAATTCCGCGCGGAGATCCGGGGTCAGAACGTTGCCCGCGCGATCGACCAGCAGGGCCATCTCGTAGCCGACGAGGCCGATGTCGCACTCGGGGTGGGCGAGTACGGCGAGGGAGGATCCGTCGGAGATCGACATGATGAAGAGGAAGCCTCGTTCCATTTCGACGACGGTCTGGTTGACCACGCCGCCTTCGAAGATGCGGGAGGCTCCGGAGGTGAGCGAGGTCAGGCCGGAGGCCACCGCCGCCAGTTGATCGGCTCGGTCACGGGGGAAGCCTTCGGACATCGCCAGAAGGAGTCCGTCGGCGGAGACCACCACCGTGTGGGACACCCCGGGGGTGTTGTCCACGAAGTTCGTGATCAACCAGTTCAGGTTCTGCGCCGCCTGGCTCATCGGGCTCACACTAACGCTCCTGATCGTAGGTGCTGCCGGGGCCGAAGCCCTGTTGGTCATGCTGGTCACGCCCGGGGGTCCCGGATCCCGCGTCGCGTCCCCGCTGGACGCCGCGGCGCAGGTTGCTCAGCCTGCCGCGGATGTCCTCCGGGGCGCGGGAGACCTGGGGGCCGCCCTGTCCGGTCGGCTCCGCGGCGCCCTCGACCAGATTGGCCTTGGGCACCCGGCGGGGCAGGCCGGACGATGTGACCCCGCCGGCCTTCGGCTCGCGCAGCCGCTCGGCACGGTGCCAGCGGTGGTCGTTCTCCGACTGCCACGGGGCACCGTCCTCCTGCTGCTGGGGAGCCTGATGGGGCCGCTCCGGCGCCGCGGGCGCCGCCGGGTCCCCGACCATCCCCTGTGCCCCTGTTTCCTCGGACGGCTGCCACTGCTTGTCACGACGCGGAAGCCCGGCGTCGGTCAGCGAGTGGATTCCGCTCGGGGAGGGGCCCGGACGGTGGAACTCTACGCGGTCCCGGGAAACTTCGGGAGCGCTGGGTCCTGATTCCGCTTCGGTCCCGAACTGCGACGCGTAGGGCATCTCGAAAGATCCGGAATCGCCCCACTCTCCCTGCTGAGAGGGTGAGTTGTAGTCGATGTACGGCTGCCGTTCGGATTCCGTTTGAGTTGTGTAATCCGCTTCCGGTTGCGTAAAGGCGGAATTCTGGTAGGGGGACTGAGCCAACGGATCGGAAGCAGCCTGGTCATGCCGCGGATCCTGCTCGGGCGGGGTGGCCCCCATTCCGCTGTACTGGCCCAGGAACTGGTTCTGCCCCTGGTCCCGGTCGTATGCGGAGTCGTCGAAGCCCAGCTCGGCGGCGGTGCGCGAGGACAGCTCGGTCGCGTCCTCGTAGGTGGGCGCGGGCCGCGGCTCGGGAGCGATCCGGGAGACCGTGAAGTCGTCCTGGGGCAGTTCCTCGCCGCCACCGCCGTGGGTGATCGCCTCGGGCAGCATCACCAGCGAGGTGGTGCCCGCCAGCTCCCCGGAGGGGCGCAGCTGGACCCGGATGCCATGCCGGTCGGCGAGGCGGCCGACCACGAACAGGCCCATGCGCTGGGACACCGAGGCGTCCACCGTCGGCGGATTGGCCAGCTTGTGGTTGATGTCCGCGAAGTCCTCGGCGGTGAGGCCGATGCCCTTGTCGTGGATCTCCACCACCACCCGGCCGTCGGGCAGCCGGGTCGAGGTGACCCGCACCTTGGTGTGCGGGGAGGAGAAGGTGGTGGCGTTCTCCAGCAGCTCGGCCAGCAGGTGCACCAGGTCGGTCACCGCGGTGCCGTGGATCTCGCTCTCGGAGATCCCGGCCAGCTCGATCCGCTCGTAGGACTCCACCTCCGAGGAGGCGGCCCGCAACACGTCGATCAGCGGCACCGGCTGGTTCCAGCGCCGGCCGGGCTCCTCGCCCGCGAGGATCAGGAGGTTCTCGCCGTTGCGCCGCATACGGGTGGCCAGGTGGTCCAGCCGGAAGAGGTGCTCCAGCTGGTCCGGATCGGCCTCCCGGCTCTCCAGTTCGGAGATCAGGGTCAGCTGCCGCTCGATCAGTCCCTGGTTGCGACTGGAAAGGTTGGTGAAGATCGCGTTGACGCCGCCGCGCAGCATCGCCTGCTCGGCCGCGAGCCGGATCGCCTCGCGGTGCACCTGGTCGAAGGCGCGGGCCACCTCGCCGATCTCGTCCCGGGTGTTGATCGGTATCGAGGTGACCCGGGTGTCCACCCGTCCGGGGTCGGTGCGGGAGAGCTGGCCGACCACCGCCGGCAGCCGCTTCTCGGCGACCTCGAAGGCGGCGTTGCGCAGTTGCCGCATCGAATGGCTCATCGAGCGGGCCATCCGGGCGGCCACGAAGAAGGCCGCGAGGAGTGCCAGCACCACGATCGCGCCGTTCACGATCGCGTCGCGCCGGGCGTCCGAGGAGATCTGCGCCGCCTCGTCCACGGCCTTGTTCACCAGGGTCTGCTCGACGTCCCGGTAGGCGTTGAACTTGATCGTGGAGGCGTTGAACCAGGAGTCCGGGGTGACCCCCTGGGCGGCCAGCGCGGAGGGGCTCGCTCCGCTGCCCATGGCCTTGAGCATCTTGTCCATGCCGGGCGGCGCCACAAACTTCTTGCCGGCCGCCTCGGCCTTCCGCTTCGCCTCGGCGATTTGCGTCTGCGCACGCTTCTCCGCCGCCGTGAGGGTGTCCTCGAGCCGGGTCACGTCCTGCGGGGTGCCGGCGGCCTCGAACTCCCCGAGCGCGATGCCCTCGAGGTAGACGTACGAGGTGAAGGCGGTGAGCTGGGTCTTGCGGTCGGTCGCGGACGGGCCGGGCTTCACCAGCAGATGGGTGCCGATGGAGCGCTGGAGCGACTCCGCGCCCTTGGCCAGGGATACCGCGTAGACGGTACGGCCGTATGACGTGATATTGCCGGTGCCCAGGCCCAGTTCATTGGCGAACTCGATCAGCCCGTGCTCGACGGCCACATAGCCCTCTTCGGTCTTCACCCCGTCGAGGCGGTCGGTGTAGGCGTTCCGGCGCAGGGCGGCCAGCTGCGGTTCGGCGGCTCTGAACGCTTTGAGGCGGCGTTTCAAGGTCGGCGTCTGCGGCATGTCGGCGACGGCCTTGTCGAAATCCTTCTTCGCCGCGTCGCTGGCGTCCCGGGCCTTGGCCACCGTGGCCTCGTTGGTGCCGCTGAGCAGCGGGCCCGCGGTCAGGTCGCGCTCGTTGACCAGGGCGTGGGCGTAGGTGGTGGCGGCCCGGACGACCTGGGCGGTGCGCTCGGCGTCCCGCGCCTCGTTCCAGGTGGAAACCGATGAGGCGACCTGGAAGCCACCGAAGACCAGGGCGACGAGCACGGGGATGAGCAGGATCGCGTACAGCCGGCCGCGCACCCGCCAGTTCCGAGGGGAGATCCGGCCACCGCTGGGTGCGGGTGGCTCCGCTGCCTCGGCGGGCGACGCCGCTGTGCCTGTACGCGGCGGCGGGGTGAAGTTCCCTCGCGCCTCTTGCGCGGGGTCCGGCTTGCTTCGCCTCACTCGACCAACAACCTCTCGGCATCGGCACCTGATTCGTGCCGTTCCCAGCTGAGCCCTGACTGCCCAGTTCAGCGAATTCCAGCACGCCGCGCGGGTGCTTTCCAAACAGTGCGCAAAGCGGTCAGTGCGTTGTCTGGACCAGAGAAAAAAGGGGCGTTACGGCCGAGACATGTCGAATACCGAACTATTTTGAGTGCGCACCGGAGCTGCGCGATCGCGCTCTGTGCCGACTGCCGGTGCATATCTCTGTCGAAACGTTATGAATGACGAGCGGGCCGTGTCGTTCGACACAGCCCGCCCTGCGTCGGTTTTCCGACAACTTCCGGACAGTGGCCCCTACTTGAGTCGGGCCATCAGCGCATGCTCGACCAGCGTGATGAGCGCGCTCTTCGCCTCGCTGCGATGGCGCGCGTCGGTGGTGATGATGGGAGTGTCCGGGCCGATCTGGAGGGCCTCGCGGACCTCTTCGGGGTTGTAGGGCTGCTGGCCGTCGAAGCCGTTGAGGGCGATGACGAAGGGCAGGCCGGAGTTCTCGAAGTAGTCGACCGCCGGGAAGCAGTCGGCGAGGCGGCGGGTGTCCACCAGGACCACGGCGCCGATGGCGCCGCGCACCAAGTCGTCCCACATGAACCAGAAGCGGTCCTGGCCGGGCGTGCCGAACAGGTACAGGATCAGGTCGTCATCGAGCGTGATGCGGCCGAAGTCCATCGCCACGGTCGTCGTGGTCTTGTCCTGGACGTGGCTCAGATCGTCGATCCCCGCCGAGGCCGACGTCATCACGGCTTCGGTGCGCAGCGGATTGATCTCCGAGACCGCGCCGACGAACGTGGTCTTGCCCACGCCGAAGCCGCCCGCCACCACGATCTTCGCCGAGGTGGTCGCGCGGGAGGGGGGAGCACCGCTAGAGCTTGCGAAGTCCACTGAGCACCCTTTCGAGCAGTGTCACATCCGGAGTCCCGCCCGCTTCCGAACCGCCCCCGGGCTGGTGGATCGCCACCATGCCGGCCTCCGCCAGGTCCGCCACCAGGATGCGTGCCACACCGAGGGGGATGTTCAGCAGCGCCGAGACCTCGGCGACCGACTTGACCTCCTGGCACAGGTGGCAGATCCGCTGGTGCTCGGGAAGGAGCCCCTGGAGATGCACGGGGTCGGCCGTCGTGCTGACCAGTGCCTCGATGGCGAGCTGGTAGCGGGGCCGGGTCCGGCCACCGGTCATGGCATAGGGGCGCACCAATGGCTGGTCGCCTTCACCCCCGTACGGCGATTGGTGATGGCCGCCGTACGGGCCGGGCGAGGCGGGGGGCGGGGTCATGGATCCTCCGGTCGGACAACAAGGTGACGGTGGTGCCGTCGGTCGGTGCCGGTGGGGGGGCCGCCCGGCCGTATGGCCGGGCGGGCGGGCGTCGGATGGTCGTTGGATCAGTTCAACAGGCTGCCCTGAAGTTCGGCGCGCAGGTCCGGTGTGAGGACGTTGCCCGCGCGATCGACCAGCAGGGCCATCTCGTAGCCGACGAGGCCGATGTCGCACTCGGGGTGGGCGAGCACGGCGAGGGAGGATCCGTCGGAGATCGACATGATGAAGAGGAAGCCTCGTTCCATTTCGACGACGGTCTGGTTGACCACGCCGCCTTCGAAGATGCGGGAGGCTCCGGAGGTGAGCGAGGTCAGGCCGGAGGCCACCGCCGCCAGTTGATCGGCTCGGTCACGGGGGAAGCCTTCGGACATCGCCAGAAGGAGTCCGTCGGCGGAGACCACCACCGTGTGGGACACCCCGGGGGT
The DNA here is from genome assembly GCF_047337785.1 of Streptomyces lacaronensis. Taxonomy (NCBI): domain Bacteria; kingdom Bacillati; phylum Actinomycetota; class Actinomycetes; order Kitasatosporales; family Streptomycetaceae; genus Streptomyces; species Streptomyces lacaronensis. The sequence goes on along the minus strand of NZ_JBLHDK010000003.1, from coordinate 3,983,872 downwards.
GTTGTCCACGAAGTTCGTGATCAACCAGTTCAGATTCTGCGCCGCCTGGCTCATCGGGCTCAACTAACGCTCCTGCTGGTAAGTCGGGCCAATGCCGCGATCATGGTTGTCGTCGAGTCCGGTACCGGCCCGGCGACCCTGCTGGATCCCACGGCGGAGGTTGGTCAGCCTTCCGCGTACATCATCGGGCGCGCGAGACACCTGCGGCCCAGTCCGTTCGGGCTGCTGCGGCTGCTGGTGCGCGGCGCCCTCCACGAGGTTTGCGCGCGGCACCCGCCGTGGCAACCCGGACGACGTGATACCGCCGGCCGCGGGTTCGCGGATCTGCTCGGCGCGGCGCCAGCGCTCGTCGTTGTGGGGCGACGTACGCCAGTGGGAACCCGTGGTCCGACTGCCCCGACCGGCGCCGCCCTGGCCCGCCGAGGCGCCCGATCCGGCGAAGTCCCCCATGCCCTGGGACGCCGGCTGCGGCTCACGGGGCGAGGGGGGCGGTACGGCCGAGGCGGGCCGGCCGGGGGTTGGCTCGGGCGCGGAGGGCGCGGACGGGAACGACCGGCCCCCGTCCTGCGGGCCCGAGTTGCCCGGGTCCACGACCTGGGGGTGGTGCCAGGTCGACTCGATGGTGTCGAAGATGGGCGTACGGCCGTCGCCGGGACCGGCGGCGGGCGGCAGCGGGTCGTTCGTGCGCCGCTCGGGCTCGCCGCCCTGGGAGTCCTGGGGCAGCGCGTACTCGCCGGTGCCGCTCATGTCCGGACGCGGGAATTCGCCGGTGTCGCCGGGGCCGCCCACGTTCGGGCGGCGGAATTCGCCTGTGTCGCCGGGGCCGCTCATGTCCGGACGCGGGAACTCGCCTGTGTCGCCCGGGCCGCCGATGTCCGGACGTGGGAACTCGCCCGTGTCGCCGGGGCCGCGGCCGCCGCGCGGGGCGGCGTCCTCGAACCGGGGCTGGGCGTACTCGCCGGTGTCGCCCGGGCCCTGGCCGAGCTCCGGACGGGCGTACTCACCGGTGTCCCCCGGGCCGCGGCCGTAGTCGGGGCGGTTGAACTGGCCGGTGTCGGACAGCCCCTGCCCGGCCTGTGGCCCGCCGGGCGCGCGGCGCGGCTCGAACATGCTGGGGCCGTCGGTCAGCTGCGGCAGCTCGCCGGTGTCGCCGGGGCCGCGGTTGCCGAACGGATCGCGCCGCTCCGACGGGCCGCCGAGCTCCGGACGGGCGAACTGGCCGGTGGATTCGTACTCCTCGTGCCCGCGCGGGGTGTCCCCGGCGTCGCGCGGAGTGCCCGGCCAGTCGTCCTCGCCGGACGCGCGGCGCGCGCCCCAGCTGGTGCCGGGCTGCGCGGGGGCCGGAAGTTCGGGCGCGGGGCCGCGGGTGGGCAGCTGCGGGCGGCCGCCCTGGTCGCCCGCGTCGGCCCGGGCCGGGGCGCCGGTCGGCGGGGCGACGGTCGGGTTCTCGCCGCGCGTCGGCAGCGGGGGACGGCCGGAGGGGGCGCCGGGACCGCCCTGTTGACCGCCGGGACCGGAGGGGGCGTTGGTCCGGGGGCCGGGAGGCCGTCCGCCCTCGAAGAAGTTGGTGCCGCCGGACGGGGCGCCGCCCGAGGGCGCACCCGCGCCGACCGGCCGGGTCGGCAGTCCGCTGCCGCCGCCGTTGCCCGGCAGCGCGGCGCGCGAACCGGAGCCCGGGACCTGGCGCCGCGAGGGCGCCGAGCCGAGCAGTCCCGCGCCGCCGCCCTGGGCGCCGCCGTTGCCGGCGCCCGGTCCGCCCTGGCCGCCGGCGGCCTGCGGGGCCTGCTTCCTTCCGCCCTGGGCGACATCGACCGGCAGCATGACCAGCGCCGTCGTACCGCCCGAGTCGGACGGCCGGAGCTGGATGCGGATGCCGTGGCGCAGCGAGAGGCGGCCGACCACGAACAGGCCCATGCGCCGGGAGACCGACACATCGACGGTGGGCGGGGAGGCCAGCCGCTCGTTGATCGCCGCCAGATCCTCGGGCGAGAGCCCGATACCGGTGTCGTGGATCTCGACCAGCACCCGCCCGTCGGGCAGCGCGTGACCGGTGACCTTGACCTTGGTCTGCGGCGAGGAGAAGGAGGTGGCGTTCTCCAGCAGCTCGGCGAGCAGGTGGACGAGGTCGTTGACGACCCGGCCCGCGACCTCGGTCGCCGGGACCGAGCTGAGTTCGATGCGCTCGTACTGCTCCACCTCGGAGGCGGCCGCGCGGAGCACGTCCACCAGCGGCACCGGGCGGGTCCACCGGCGGCCCGGCTCCTCGCCCGCGAGCACCAGGAGGTTCTCGCCGTTACGGCGCATACGGGTGGCGAGGTGGTCCAGCTTGAACAGCGAGGAGAGCTGGTCCGGGTCGGCCTCGCGGCTCTCCAGCTCGGAGATGAGCGAGAGCTGGCGCTGGATGAGGCCCTGGCTGCGGCGCGAGAGGTTGGTGAACATCGCGTTGACGTTGCCCCGCAGCAGCGCCTGCTCGGCGGCGAGCCGGACCGCCTCGCGGTGCACGTCGTCGAAGGCCGCGGCCACCTTTCCGATCTCGTCCCGGCTGTGCACGCCGACGGACTCGACGGAGGTGTCCACATCCTGCGGATCGGACTCGGAGAGCTGCTTGACCAGTTCGGGCAGCCGCTTCTGGGAGACCTCCTGCGCGGTGTCCTGGAGACGGCGCAGCGAACGGACCATGGAGCGGGCGACGACGAAGGCGCCGACCAGGGAGACGCCGAGGACCAGCAGGATCAGCGCACCGTTGAGGATCGCGTCCTGCTGGGCGGAGTCGCGGAGCTCACGAGCCTTCTGCTGCATCTCGCTGAGCAGCGTCTCCTCGATCTTGCCCATCTCTTCGATCTTGATACTGTCCTGGTCGTACCAGTCAAGATCGGTCCGCTTCTCCGCCTTGAGCCCCTCGGGGTCGCGCACCGCGCGGTCGGCGTACATGGTCGCCGCCTTGATGTCGGGGCGGCTGTCCAGCGGTTCGAGCAGGTCCTCGGAGTTGCCCTGGCGGATCTGCTTGAAGCGGCCGAGCGCCTCGTTCTCCTTGTCCACCGCGGTCCTCGCGAAGCGGCGGTCGTTGGCGGAGAAGTCGGCGCCCTTGGGGTCGGCGAGAGCGGCGCTGATGAGCGCGCGCTGGATGGAGGCGTACTCCTTCGCGGAGGAGAAGGTGGCGAGCGCGCGGGTGTTGTTGATCATCGCGCGATTGCTGGTCGCCTGCGCCATGTCCTGGGAGAGCGACAGCAACGAGTTGATCAGCTCGTTGTAGTTCTGGACCGTCAGCGAGTAGTACTGGCTGTTGTCGTAGGCCGTGTCCCGGACCTCGTTGATCTTGCCGAGCTGGCGGTCGATGTTGACGAGCGTGGACTGCACACCGGCCAGCGACTGGTCACCGGGGTCGATCTGGTGGGTGGCATCGCGGAACGCCGCGATCGCGCGGTTGGTGTCCTCGCGGGTGGAGACGACCCGGTCGTCCTTGTCGTTGCCCTTGCCCGCCAGCGGACCGGCCGACTTGTCGCGCTCCTCCTGGAGCGCGCTGGCCAGCTGGGTGGCCTGCTGCGTCATCTCGGTGAGCAGCTTCATCTGGTCCAGCTGCTGGATGTTGTCCAGCGAGCCCTCGATGCGCAGCGCGCCCAGCGTGGTCGCGGCGACCACCGGGAGCGCGAGCAGGGAGACCAGTCGGGTGCTGATGCGCCAGTTGCGCAGGGCCATGCGACTGCCGGGCCCGGTGGGGCCGGAGGGCTTCGTCTTGGCCGGCGGCTCCGTGGCGTCTCCGCCGCCACCGCCGCTGGGCGCACTGACCCGGGTGGCGCTCTGCGCACCGGCATCGGGGCTCTGATCGCTCAGCGTCCTGCCGTTGCTTCCCTGGGCGCGCTGGGGCGAGGAGCCGCGGTCGGCCGCGCCACGCGGCTCCGGGTCCGCCGAAGCTTCCCCTCGGCCCTGGCGGGCCTGGGGAGCCCCCATACCATCCCTCTTGAAACGTCCCTGCACTAGCGTCGCAACCTCTGGACCAGGCGCCCCACCGGCTTAAGCGGCGGAGCGGTGTCGAGTCGTGGGGGACCGCGATCCCCCCTGTCGGTCGTGAGTGACCGGCGCGCATCCTTTCGTGTCGACAAGAGGAGCCCCCCGCCGCTCGGCGCCTCTGACGTTGCGCCCCCGTGCGCGCCGGTGATTCCCGCGGCGGTCCCGGGAATTCCAGCACAGTGCCGGATGCTGCAACAAGGGCAATGGGTAAGGCTGTGATGCGCGTGACGCTCAGTACGGACCTTATTACGGGACGTAGAAAGCCATGTCGGTGATAACGGACTTTCGCGTACGAATCGAAGGCCGCAATCGAGTGTCCGGCTAGCGATGATCAAGAGCGGAACGTCAGGTTCGGGTATGCGATGTCCGTTTAGCGTGATTGGGCAACTGTCTTCTATGTCGCATTTGCCTGATCATTCGTGAGCAATATCACATGCTGGCGGCGACTTTTCCTGCGAATCGATGGGCAAGGCCGCCTCTAGCCTGACGCTTTACACAGCCGGAACGAACGACAAGAGCGAGGCGTACACCCCAGTGAAGACGACGATGATGTTCCACTCCATAGCCAACCCGCGGCGCACCACCCTGGCCCATGTCAAGGACGTCCAAGAGCTCAAGGACGCCAAGGACATCGCCACGGACAACGAGGACACCGGCGCGTCCGAGGAGCAGCCGGAGCAGCGCGTCGATCTGCCCCACCGGACCGCGAACCCCAAGCGCACCGTGCTGACCGAGACCCCGGGCAACTGACCCCGGGGCCGTGGTGGGCACCACCATCGGCGGCAGGCGGGACGGCGGCGCGCGGGACGCGGAGCGATAGCCTGGAGCGTCAGTCTCCAGCGAGTTCAGTCAGGAGCCAAGGCTTCCCGTGCGCATCGCCAGATTCTCCATCGACGGCAACGTCGCCTTCGGCGTGGTGGAGGGTGAACCGTCCGATCCGGACGGCCCCGTCATCGACATCATCAAGGGCCACCCCTTCGCCGAATTCGAGCGCTCGGGCCAGAAGGTCCCCCTGAGCAAGGTCCGGCTGCTGCCGCCCGTCCTGCCGAACAAGGTCGTCGGAATCGGGCGCAACTACGCCGAGCACGCGGCGGAGCTGGGCAACGAGGTCCCCGACGTCCCGGTCGTCTTCTTCAAGCCGTCCACCTCCGTGGTCGGCCCCGGCGACCCCGTCGCGTACCCCTCCTTCTCCTCCGAGGTCCACTACGAGGCCGAGCTGGCCGTGGTCATCGGACGGATGTGCCGCGAGGTTCCGCGTGACCGCGTCCAGGACGTCATCCTCGGCTACACCTGCGGCAACGACATCACGGCCCGCGACGCCCAGCGACGCGAGAAGCAGTGGGCGCGGGCCAAGGGCTTCGACACCTCCTGCCCGCTGGGCCCCTGGGTGGAGACCGATATCGACCTGACGCGCGCCGGCGACCTCGGCATCATGTGCACCGTCAACGGTGAGCAGCGTCAGCTCGGCCGTACGAGCGAGATGGTGCGCCCGATCGAGGATCTGATCGTGCACATCACCGAGGCGATGACGCTGCTCCCCGGCGACGTCGTGCTCACCGGCACCCCGGCGGGCGTCGGCCCGCTCTCCGTCGGCGACGAGGTCGCCGTCACCATCGAAGGCATCGGCACTCTCACCAACAAGGTGATCAAGCGTGGCTAGCGCACCCTCCTCCGCCCCCGTGCGGGTTCGTTTCTGTCCCTCGCCGACCGGCAACCCCCATGTCGGCCTGGTCCGCACGGCCCTGTTCAACTGGGCCTTCGCCCGTCACCACGGCGGCACCCTGGTGTTCCGCATCGAGGACACCGACGCCGCGCGCGACTCCGAGGAGTCCTACACCCAGCTGCTGGACGTCATGCGCTGGCTGGGCTTCGACTGGGACGAGGGCCCCGAGATCGGCGGTCCGCACGCGCCCTACCGCCAGTCGCAGCGGATGGACCTCTACCGCGAGGTCGCGGAGAAGCTGCTGGAGGCGGGCCACGCCTACCGCTGCTACTGCACCGCCGAGGAGCTGGAGGAGCGCCGCGAGGCGGCCCGCAAGGCCGGTCGGCCCTCCGGCTACGACGGGAAGTGCCGCACTCTGACCGCCGAGCGGATCGCGGCGTACGAGGCCGAGGGGCGCGCCTCGATCGTGCGCTTCCGGATGCCGGACGAGCCGATCACCTTCACCGACCTGGTGCGCGGTGAGCTGACCTTCGCCCCCGAGAACGTCACGGACTACGGGATCGTGCGGGCCAACGGCGCGCCCCTCTACACGCTCGTCAACCCCGTCGACGACGCGCTGATGGAGATCACGCACGTACTGCGCGGCGAGGACCTGCTCTCCTCCACCCCGCGGCAGATCGCGCTCTACCGCGCGCTCGCCGAGATCGGTGCGGGCGGCGGCGCGGTGCCCGCCTTCGGGCACCTCCCGTACGTCATGGGCGAGGGCAACAAGAAGCTCTCCAAGCGCGATCCGCAGGCCTCGCTGAACCTCTACCGGGAGCGCGGCTTCCTCCCCGAGGGGCTGCTCAACTACCTCTCCCTGCTGGGCTGGTCGCTCTCCTCCGACCGGGACGTCTTCTCGCTGGAGGAGATGGTCGAGGCGTTCGACATCTCGGCGGTGAACGCCAACCCGGCGCGCTTCGACCTCAAGAAGGCCGAGGCGATCAACGCGGACCACATCCGGCTGCTGGACGTGAAGGCGTTCATCGAGGCCTGCGAGCCCTGGCTGAGGGCCCCGCACGCGCCGTGGGCCCCGGAGGCCTTCGACGCGGCCGCCTTCGAGGCGCTGGCCCCGCTGGCCCAGACCCGGCTGACCGTTCTGTCCGACATCACCGCGAACGTGGACTTCCTCTTCCTCGACGAGCCGGTGGCCGACGAGGCGTCCTGGGCCAAGGCGATGAAGCCGGGCGCGGACGCGCTCCTGGCCTCGGTCCGCACCCGGCTCGCCGAGGCGGACTGGGACGCCGAGACCCTGAAGGCCGCGGTCCTCGCGGCCGGTGAGGAGCACGGCCTGAAGCTGGGCAAGGCCCAGGCGCCGCTGCGGGTCGCGGTCACCGGTCGCACGGTCGGACTCCCGCTGTTCGAGTCCCTGGAGGTCCTGGGCCGCGAGCGCACGCTGGCCCGGGTCGAAGCGGCGCTGGCGAAGCTGGCCGGATAGGCGGCGTGAGGCGCCGCCCGCGCCCGCGAGGCGGCGCCACTCGCGGTGATACTCGTTTTGGTGGCCCGTCCACCATCGGGTAATGTTCTTCCTGCGCCGGACGGGCCGCCGAGAGGTCGGACCGGAGACGCAAACCAAACAAAACCCCTTACGAGGGTGGCGTTTTGGTGGGGTATGGTGTAATTGGCAGCACGAGTGATTCTGGTTCACTTAGTCTAGGTTCGAGTCCTGGTACCCCAGCAAGAGATCTCCCGGATGTCTGGTGGATTTCTTGATCAAAGCAGGACCAAGCCCCCGTTGTGTAGCGGCCTAGCACGCTGCCCTCTCAAGGCAGTAGCGCCGGTTCGAATCCGGTCGGGGGTACGGATCTCTTCGCAAGACGGAGATCGCTAGGGCCCCCGTTGTGTAGCGGCCTAGCACGCCGCCCTCTCAAGGCGGTAGCGCCGGTTCGAATCCGGTCGGGGGTACTGGTCTATACCATGGGCTATGGTGTAATTGGCAGCACGAGTGATTCTGGTTCATTTAGTCTAGGTTCGAGTCCTGGTAGCCCAGCGCAGCACCTGTGCTGATTCAGGCCCCCGTTGTGTAGCGGCCTAGCACGCCGCCCTCTCAAGGCGGTAGCGCCGGTTCGAATCCGGTCGGGGGTACCAGCGAAAAGCCCTCCGCGACAGCGGGGGGCTTTTTCGTGTCCCGTACGCGCCCTTGTCTCTGATCACTCCTTGAAGCGGCGGCCGGATTCCTCGGCCTGGGCCAGACGCCGCAGGCTGAGCAGTACCGGCTCGTACAGCACGGTCAGCGCCACCGCCGCCTCGATCCGTTCGGAGAGGGTGTCGTACTCCTCCACGGCGTTCAGCTCCTCGACGGCCAGTTGGGACGCCAGTCGGGCGTACGGCAGCAAGTGGTCGGTGTCGTGCGGGTATCCGAGGCGGGCCAGCGAGACCACGGACTCGACCAGGGTCCGGTACGCCGGGGAAGTGTCGCCGAGTTCCTGGCTGTAGCCCCAGTCGAGCCGCTCCAGCAGGGCGTCCACCTGATCGCGGGCGCGCACCGTCTCCGGTGTCTCCGCCTCGGGCTCCGGGCCGTGCGGCAGCGCCCAGACGGCGGCCCCCATCCGCAGGTGCTCGCTCAGCGACTCGTCCTCGGCGGCCTGCAGCACCTCGCGCGCGGTGGCCACCGGCATGCGGCCCACTTGGATCAGTGCCCGCACCAACCGAAGTCTGCGCAGGTGTTCCTCGCCGTAGTCGGACTGGGTGGCGGTGATCCGCTCGCCCTGCGGCAGCAGCCGTTCGCGCAGGTAGTACTTGATCGTGGCGGTGGACACCCCGCTGCGCTCGCTCAGCTCCGCCAGTCGCATCCCTCTTGCACCTTCCATGGGAGAGTGGCACTATCCAAGAGTTGGGTAGCTTGACTATCCAATAGTATCGCCAAGATCTGAAGCGAGGGGATCGCCATGCGTACCAGGCCGATCGCGGGCCGTATGACCGCCGAGGCCGAGGGGGAGGTGACCGTCTTCCTGATCGGCATGCGGGTCAACCGTTTCCGTGCGCCGCGCAGCTGGTGGCCGACTTTCACGGCGATGCCGCGGATGCTGCGTGAACTGTCACGGGATGCGGAGAGCGGGTTGCTGGGCTACCAGCTGCTGTTCGGTCCGCCCCGGGTGTTGTACGTCGTCCAGTACTGGAGCTCGCACGAGAAACTGCTGGAGTACGCCGCGGATCAGGACGGGGAGCACCGTCCGGCCTGGGCGGCGTTCAACCGGCGGATGCGCGAGGGCAAGGGCAAGGTCGGCCTCTGGCACGAGACCTATGTGGTCCCTGCGGGGGCGCATGAGGCGATCTACTACAACATGCCGGCGTTCGGTCTGGGCAAGGCCACCGGAGTCGTCCCGGTCGGCCGCCGCGGGGAGCGTGCGGCCGACCGGCTGAGCTTGAACAAGGTGTAATAGGGAGCCATGGGCGCCGTAAGGCGGTCATTAGTTGCCCCTGCGGAGGGCGTCCGTCAGGCGTGCCGCCGCGTCGATGACCGCCTGGGCGTGCATACGGCCCGGGTGGCGGGTCAGCCGCTCGATCGGTCCGGAGACCGAGACGGCGGCGACCACGCGGTTGGACGGGCCGCGCACGGGCGCGGAGACGGACGCCACGCCGGGCTCCCGCTCGCCGATCGACTGGGCCCAGCCCCGCCGCCGTACGCCCGACAGGGCCGTGGCGGTGAAGCGGGCCCCCTGGAGTCCACGGTGCAGCCGCTCGGGCTCCTCCCAGGCCATCAGCACCTGGGCGGCCGAGCCGGCCTTCATGGGGAGCGTGGAGCCGACCGGCACGGTGTCCCGCAGTCCGGACAGCCGCTCGGCCGCGGCGACACAGATGCGCATGTCTCCCTGGCGCCGGTAGAGCTGCGCGCTCTCGCCGGTCACGTCCCGGAGATGGGTGAGTACGGGCCCGGCCGTGGCGAGCAGCCGGTCCTCGCCCGCGGCCGCCGCCAGCTCGGCCAGGCGGGGGCCCAGAATGAAGCGCCCCTGCATGTCCCGTGCCACCATCCGGTGGTGCTCGAGTGCCACCGCCAGTCGGTGTGCCGTCGGGCGGGCGAGGCCGGTCGCCCCGACCAGCCCGGCGAGGGTGGCCGGACCGGACTCCAGGGCGCTCAGAACCAGAGCCGCCTTGTCGAGAACGCCGACACCGCTAGTGTTGTCCATGGGACGATACTCACGTCTCACAGTGTGAAACGCAAGTTCAATTTCCGGGGATACCCGCCACCCTGTAAATGGCGGGCCCGCGGACCAGGGCACGCACTCGACTCGAGTTTGGGCCGGCGCTGGCGCCGGCCGGAGGGACAGCGATGGGACGGACACTGGCGGAGAAGGTCTGGGACGACCATGTCGTCCGGCGCGCCGAAGGCGAGCCTGACCTGCTTTTCATCGATCTGCATCTGCTGCACGAGGTGACCAGCCCGCAGGCGTTCGACGGCCTGCGCAAGTCCGGCCGCACGGTCCGTCGTACTGATCTCACTCTCGCGACCGAGGACCACAACACCCCCACCCTCGACATCGACAAGCCGATCGCGGACCCCGTCTCGCGCGCCCAGTTGGAGACGCTGCGCAAGAACTGCGCGGAGTTCGGCGTCCGGCTGCACCCGCTCGGCGATGTCGAGCAGGGCGTCGTCCACGTGGTGGGACCGCAGCTGGGACTGACCCAGCCGGGGACGACCGTGGTCTGCGGTGACAGCCACACCTCCACCCACGGCGCCTTCGGCGCGCTCGCGTTCGGCATCGGCACCAGCCAGGTCGAGCATGTGCTGGCGACGCAGACGCTGCCGCTCGCGCCGTTCAGGACCATGGCGATCACCGTCGAGGGTGAGCTGCCCGAGAGCGTCACCGCCAAGGACCTGATCCTGGCGATCATCGCGAAGATCGGCACCGGCGGCGGCCAGGGCTATGTGATCGAGTACCGCGGCCCGGCCATCGAGAAGCTCTCGATGGAGGCCCGGATGACCGTGTGCAACATGTCCATCGAGGCGGGCGCCCGTGCGGGCATGATCGCCCCGGACGAGACGACCTTCGCCTATCTGGAGGGCCGCCCGCACGCCCCCCAGGGCGCCGACTGGGACGCGGCGCTCGCGTACTGGCGCACCCTGCGCAGTGACGACGACGCGGTCTTCGACCATGAGGTCGTCATCGACGCCTCCGAACTCGCCCCGTTCGTCACCTGGGGCACCAACCCGGGCCAGGGCGCGCCGCTGTCGGAGTCGGTCCCGGACCCGGCCTCCTTCGAGGACGCCAGCGAGAGCTACGCCGCCGAGAAGGCCCTGGAGTACATGGGCCTGACGGCGGGTCAGCCGCTGCGCGACATCAGGGTGGACACGGTCTTCGTCGGCTCCTGCACCAACGGGCGCATCGAGGACCTGCGCTCCGCCGCCTCGGTGCTGTCCGGACGTGCGGTGGCCGACGGCGTACGGATGTTGGTGGTCCCCGGTTCGGTGCGGGTCGCCCTCCAGGCCGTCGAGGAGGGGCTGGACAAGGTGTTCACCGCCGCGGGGGCCGAATGGCGGCACGCGGGCTGCTCGATGTGCCTGGGCATGAACCCCGACCAGCTCGCGCCCGGTGAGCGGTCGGCGTCCACGTCCAACCGCAACTTCGAGGGCCGGCAGGGCAAGGGCGGTCGGACCCACCTGGTCTCGCCGCAGGTCGCCGCCGCCACCGCGGTGCTGGGCCACCTGGCCTCGCCCGCCGACCTGTCCGACGCCGCCGTATCGACTCCCGTGGGGGCCTGAGCAGTCATGGAAGCATTCACCACGCACACCGGCCGGGCCGTCCCGCTGCGCCGCAGCAATGTGGACACGGACCAGATCATCCCGGCGCACTGGCTCAAGAAGGTCACCCGCGACGGCTTCGAGGACGGCCTTTTCGAGGCGTGGCGCAAGGACCCGGAGTTCGTGCTCAACAAGGCCGAGTACAAGGGTGGAACGGTTCTGGTGGCCGGCCCCGACTTCGGCACCGGCTCCTCGCGCGAGCACGCGGTGTGGGCGCTGCAGAACTACGGCTTCAAGGCCGTCGTCTCGGCCCGCTTCGCCGACATCTTCCGGGGCAACTCCCTCAAGAACGGGTTGCTGACCGTCGTCCTGCCGCAGGAGACCGTGGACCGGCTGTGGAAGCTGGTCGAGGCGGACCCCACCGCGGAAGTCACCGTGGACCTCGTCGAGCGCCAGGTCCGGGCCGAGGGCATCACGGCTGATTTTGAGCTTGACGAGAATGCCCGGTGGCGACTCCTGGAGGGTCTGGACGACATCAGCCTCACCCTCAGGGAGGAGGATTCGATCGCTTCGTACGAGGCGCGTCGCCCCTCCTTCAAGCCCCGCACCGTGGAGGTCTGACCCCCGGTTCTCCCTGTACAGAGCGGGTTTGGCAAGATGCGCCGCCGGTCCTCGGACCGGCGGCGCATCGGCACGTTGAGGCCCCGTGAAGCGACAACTCGCCTCAGATGGCACAATCAGTGCATGGAACGCGACGGCCAACTCGAGCTCTACGGCATCGTCGCCGACCGGCTCAAGGAAGCGCACGCAAAGGTGCGCGCACTGCAAGTCCCGGAGGGCGTACGGATGGCGCTGTCCCGGAAGCTGCTGGTCATCACCTCAGCGGCGAAACACGATCTCGCAGACGCGGCAAAGCGCCTGGAGCGGTTGATGAACGACCTCGACGAGGGGCGTTTCCCTCAAGATCCCGACACCGACAGAAGTCCGTGACGATCGAGTGCGTTGCGGCACAAGGGTGATTAGCCCGTTTCGTGTTTGATTTGCGGTATATATCTGCCTAACGTGCGAAAAGGCTTGAACACATTGATTCCGGCAATGTCTCCGAAGGGGAAGACGTGAACAAGGCGCAGCTCGTAGAAGCGATTGCCGACAAGGTCGGCGGCCGTCAGCAGGCCGCCGATGCCGTAGACGCCGTCCTGGACGCCATCGTCCGGGCGGTCGTCACCGGGGAGCGAGTTTCGGTCACTGGATTCGGTTCGTTCGAGAAGGTGGAGCGACCCGCCCGGTACGCCCGTAACCCCCAGACCGGGGAGCGCGTGCGGGTCAAGAAGACCTCGGTGCCCCGCTTCCGTCCCGGCCAGGGCTTCAAGGATCTGGTGAGCGGCTCCAAGAAGCTTCCGCGCGGCGGCGAGGTCGCCGTGAAGAAGGCCCCCAAGGGCAGTCTCCAGGCGGCGGCGAAGAAGGCCGCGGCCAAGAAGGCGACCGCCAAGAAGGCTCCTGCGAAGAAGGCTCCCGCGAAGAAGGCGGCGGCCAAGAAGGCCCCCGCGACGAAGACCACGGCCAAGAAGGCCCCCGCCAAGAAGACCACGGCCAAGAAGGCCCCCGCCAAGGCCACCGCGAAGAAGGCCCCGGCGCGCAAGACGAGTGCCCGTAAGACCACCGCGAAGAAGACCACCGCCAGGAAGCGCTAGCCGGTGGCGCTCAGGCGCCCCACCGCATCCGCGCCGGGCCGGGCTCCCCGAGGGAGCCCGGCCCGCGGTGCTGTCGGCGCCCGGTGTCCCAGGGGCCCGTGCCCGGAAACCTCCGTGGCGCTCGTATTCGTCCGCCGGGCCCGGAGCCTTACGGCGCTCAGAATGTCTGCAGCGTGACGAAGACGACCCGGCGCTGCTCGCCCTCGCCCTCCACCTCGATCCGCACCCGCTGCCCCGGGCGCAGCATCCGCAGCCCCCCGGCGTCGAAGGCCGCGGTGTCGAACGGCAGCGGCGTGCCGTCGTCCAGCAGCACGCTGCCGGCGCGGGTCTCGGGGTCGTACGTATAGGCGGTTCCCTGCATGTCCGCCAGCCTAGCCCTGGTGTGGGCACCCACGCCCAGGGCCACCGCCGCGCGCAGATCCCCGGCCGTGTCCACGTCGCGCCGCACCGAGTCGACCCCCGCCAGTTCGATCTCCCGCGCCCCCGACGCCCGGTGCCGGTCCCGCGACGGGCCCCCGAAGGCGGGCGCCAGCTCGGCGCCGGGCGCCGCCGAGAGCAGCGTGGTGCCCACCCCCGCGGCGTCCGCCAGGAAGGCGCGTGAGAAGCCGGACGCGGCCTCGAGCACCAGGTCGAGCTCCACCGTCCGCAGCGCCGGGAGATCGGCGTTGAGCGCCGCCACGGCGGCCTCGGGGCGCTCCCCGCGGACCGCACGGGCGCCGTGCGCCAGCGCCGCGTTCAGCCCGCGCCCCGGGGAGTCGGGCAGGATCCGGGCGCCGAGGGCCGACAGCTCACGCCCGGCGAGCGGGTCGTCGGTGACGACGGTCACCCCCCGCACCCATCGGCTCGCCAGCGCCGCGCCCACCGTGTCCTGGGCGAACGCGAGGGCGAGCGAGGCCCGGGGACCGTCCCCCGCGGCGTCGGAGAGCCTGGTCTTGGCCCGCGTCAAGGGCTTCAGCGGCACCACGAGGGTCCAGGTCACAGGGGCTCCGTTTCTTCCCACGGCCTCATTCTGACCTGCTGCCCGGCTCGCCGAAGACGTGCGGGGTTACGGTGTCCTCGACAGACAGGGTGCCCGGAGCGACACTTGTGCGGCTGCCCGGGCGGCAGCAAGCCAGCAGGTCAGCAGGGTCCAAGAGAGGATGTTCCGAGTGTCCGGCCGCAGAATCGGCTTCTGGTACCGCATGGCAGCGGTCTTGTGCAAACCGCCGCTGGTGGTTCTGTTCAAGCGGGACTGGCACGGAATGGAGCACATTCCGGCCGACGGTGGATTTATCACCGCGATCAATCACAACTCGTATCTCGACCCGCTCTCCTACGCGCACTTCCAGTACAACACCGGAAGGGTGCCGCGCTTCCTCGCCAAGGCCGCCCTCTTCAGAGGCGGCTTCGTGGGCACCATGCTCCGCGGCACCGGCCAGATCCCCGTCTACCGCGAGTCCGCCGACGCCGCCAACGCCTTCCGGTCCGCCGTGGACGCCATCAACAAGGGGGAGTGCGTGGCCTTCTACCCCGAGGGCACCCTCACCCGCGACCCGGAGATGTGGCCCATGCGCGGAAAGACCGGCGCCGCGCGGGTCGCGCTGCTCACCAAGGCCCCGGTCATCCCCGTCGCCCAGTGGGGCGCCAACGAGGCCGTGCCGCCCTACGCCAAGGAGAGGCGGGTCCGCCTCTTCCCCCGTAAGACGCTCAAGGTGCACGCCGGGCCGCCGGTGGACCTGTCCGAGTTCTACGGCCAGGAGCCCACCGCCGAGGTCCTCAGGGCGGCCACCGACACCATCATGGACGCCATCACCGAGCTCCTCTCCGAGGTGCGCGGCGAGCCGGCGCCCGTTCAGAGGTACGACCGGCCCACCGGGGCCGGCACCGACGGCCCGCCGCTCCCGCTGGCCGATGAGGAGAGCACGTGACGCGCTGCGCCGTCTTCGGCACCGGCTCCTGGGGCACCGCCTTCGCGATGGTGCTCGCCGACGCGGGGTGCGAGGTGACGCTGTGGGGGCGCCGGCCCGGTGTCGTCGAGGCCATCAACACCGGCCGCGGCAATCCCGACTACTTCCCCGGGGTGCGGCTCCCCGACGGTGTGCGCGCCACCACCGACCCGGCCGAGGCCGCGGCAGGCGCGGAGTTCACCGTCTTCTCCGTGCCCTCCCAGACGCTGCGCGGCAACCTCTCCGACTGGGCCCCGCTGCTGGCCGCCGACACCGTGTTGGTCTCCCTGATGAAGGGCGTCGAACTCGGCACGGCCAAGCGGATGAGCGAGGTCGTCCAGGAGGTCGCCAAGGCGCCCGCGGAGCGCGTCGCGGTGCTCACCGGACCCAACCTCGCCAAGGAGATCGCCGCCCGGCAGCCCGCCGCCGCCGTGGTGGCCTGCCCCGACGAGAGCGTGGCCCGCCGTCTCCAGACCGCCTGCCACACCGCGTACTTCCGCCCGTACACCAACACCGACGTGGTCGGCTGCGAGCTGGGCGGCGCGGTGAAGAACGTCATCGCGCTGGCCGTGGGCATCGCCGACGGCATGGGCCTCGGCGACAACACCAAGGCGTCGCTCATCACCCGCGGCCTCGCCGAAACGACCCGGCTGGGGCTGGCGATGGGCGCCGACGCGCACACCTTCGCGGGCCTGGCGGGCATGGGCGACCTCGTCGCCACCTGCTCCTCCCCGCTCTCCCGCAACCACACCTTCGGCACCAACCTGGGCCGCGGGATGACACTGGAGGAGACCATCGCGGTCACCAAGCAGACCGCGGAGGGCGTCAAGTCGTGCGAGTCGGTGCTGGATCTCGCCCGCCGCCACGACGTCGACATGCCCATCACCGAAACCGTCGTCGAGATCGTGCACGACGGCAAACAGCCCCTTGTCGCACTCAAAGAGCTGATGTCCCGCAGCGCCAAGGCCGAGCGGCACTGACGCCACGCGGACCGCAAGGTAACCTCAACGCGATATGAGCAGCCAGACCCCTTCCCCAGGCCCTGTTCCGGCTTCCTCCGGAGGCGAGCGGCACAAGCCGCGCGTCGCCGTCGTCTTCGGCGGCCGCAGTTCCGAGCACGCCATCTCGGTGGTCACCGCGGGCGCCGTGCTGCGCGCCATCGACCGCGAGAAGTACGACGTGCTGCCGATCGGCATCACCACGGACGGCCGTTGGGCGCTGACCGCCGACGAGCCCGAGCGGATGGCCATCGCCAACCGCGAGCTGCCCAGCGTCGAACGGCTCGCCGAGTCCAGCGAGGGCTCGGTCGTCCTCCCGGTCGACCCGGGGAGCCGCGAGGTCGTCTACAGCGAGCCGGGGGCGGTGCCCAAGGCGCTGGGCGACGTCGACGTCGTCTTCCCCATGCTGCACGGTCCGTACGGCGAGGACGGCACCCTCCAGGGGCTGCTGGAGCTGTCCGGGGTGCCGTATGTGGGCGCAGGGGTGCTCGCCTCCGCCGTGGGCATGGACAAGGAGTACATGAAGCGGGTGTTCGTCTCCTTCGGGCTGCCCGTCGGCCCGTACGAGGTGATCCGACCCCGGGCCTGGGAGCAGGAACCTTCCGCCGCCCGCCAACGGATCGTGGAGTTCGCCGAGGAGCACGGCTGGCCGCTCTTCGTGAAGCCCGCGCGCGCCGGCTCGTCCTTCGGCATCAGCAAGGTCGAGGGCCCGGCGGACCTGGACGCGGCCGTCGAGGAGGCCAGGCGCCACGACCCGAAGGTCATCGTGGAGGCGCTGCTGCGCGGCCGCGAGATCGAGTGCGGGGTGCTGGAGTACGAGGACGGGCCGCGCGCCAGCGTGCCCGCCGAGATTCCGCCGGTCTCCTCCCACGCCTTCTACGACTTTGAGGCGAAGTACATCGACGCGGCGGACGGCATCGTGCCCGCGCCGCTCACCGAGGAGCAGACCCGCCGGGTCCAGGAGCTCGCGGTGGCCGCCTTCGAGGCGGCGTCCTGCGAGGGGCTGGTGCGGGCCGACTTCTTCCTGCTGGACAGCGGTGAGTTCGTGATCAACGAGATCAACACCATGCCCGGCTTCACCCCCATCTCGATGTACCCGCGCATGTGGCAGGAGAGCGGCGTGAGCTACCCCGAGCTGGTGGACCGGCTGCTGGAGGCCGCGCTCCGCCGCTCGACGGGGCTGCGCTAGCCGACCGGCCGCGCAGTCGCACGGGGCCGGGCTAGGCCACGCCCTTCGGAACCGCCTTCTTGACGGCGCGGGCGAGATCGAGCAGGGGGTTGATCTCGGGGGAGTACTTCCCGGGCACGGTCACCTCGACATAGGCCCGGCGCAGTACGGTGGTGAAGCGGTAGCCGTCCTGTCGCTTCTCCGGGAGCCACTCGACGCCGTTCACCTCGGCCGAATCGGTCTTGGAGCCCATCGCCTCCGGCCGGGGGACCCCGCAGCGCAGCTGCACGGCGGGGTCCCCCCACACGGCTGTGTAGTCCGAGGCGGGCTCGGCGGTGCCCCGCTTCAGCCCGTCCACGGCATCGGGCAGTTCCTTGTGCAGCGCCCGGCATATGGCGGCCGCCTGTGGGGCCGGCGTGGGAACCGCGGGCGCCTTGGTGTCGTCGGAATCCCCGGTGAAGGAGCAACCGGCTACCGGCACCAGGGCCAGGGCCACCGCGGCGGACAGCGGAACGAGCCGTCGGGTGAGACTACGGTGTGCGGAATTCACCGGCCGATCATACGGGGGAGCTAGAGATGGACGACGGGGCAGGTCAGGGTACGGGTGATCCCTTCCACTTGCTGGACTTTCGCGACCACCATGCGGCCGAGCTCATCGACCGTGTCGGCCTGGGCCCGCACGATCACGTCGTAGGGGCCCGTCACGTCCTCCGCCTGTATCACCCCGGGGAGCTTGGCGATGACGTCGGCCACGGTCGAGGCCCTGCCGACCTCGGTCTGGATCAGGATGTACGCCTGTACCACGGAACCTCCAGGGCGGCTACGAGGATCATGTGGAAAGAAGGGACGCCACGGTACCGCGTCGCCATGCGGCGCGGGGAGACCCGCGCGGGGAGCGCGGCGCGGCGGAAAGTGGTCACGAGTACGAAGGGGCGATGGGATGAAGGGCACCGTGGGCGAGTTGGGGGAGTTCGGGCTCATCAGAGAACTCACATCCCGGCTCACCACCACCCCGGCGGTGAGGCTGGGGCCCGGTGACGATGCCGCGGTCGTGGCCGCGCCCGACCGGAGGGTCGTGGCCAGTACGGACATCCTGCTGGAGGGCAGGCACTTCCGCCGGGACTGGTCCACCGCCTATGACGTCGGCCGTAAGGCCGCGGCCCAGAACCTGGCCGACATCGCGGCCATGGGCGCCGTGCCGACGGCCCTGCTGCTCGGCCTGGTGGTCCCCGCCGATCTGCCGGTGACCTGGCCGGCCGAGCTGATGGACGGCATCCGCGACGAATGCCAGGTCGCGGGCGCGGCCGTGGTGGGCGGTGACGTCGTGCGCGGGGACACCATCACCGTCTCCATCACCGCACTGGGCGATCTGCGCAACCACGATCCGGTCACCCGATCCGGTGCCCAGCCCGGCGACGTCGTCGCCGTCACCGGGTGGCTGGGCTGGTCGGCGGCCGGACACGCGGTGCTCTCGCGCGGCTTCCGCTCGCCGCGGGCCTTCGTCGAGGCGCACCGGCGGCCGGAGCCGCCGTACCACGCCGGTCCCGCCGCCGCCGGGCTGGGCGCGACCGCGATGACCGATGTGAGCGACGGGCTGGTGGCCGACCTCGGGCATATCGCGGAGGCCAGCAAGGTCCGCATCGATCTGCGCTCGGCGGACATCGACGTCCCCTCGCAGATGTCGGACATCGGGCAGGCGGTGGGCGTCGATCCGCTCCAGTGGGTGCTCAGCGGGGGAGAGGACCACGCGATCGTGGCCACTTTCCCGCCCGACGCCAAGCTGCCGGCCCGCTGGAAGGTGATCGGCGAGGTGCTCAACCCCTCGGCGCTGCCCCAGGTGACGGTGGACGGAGCTCCCTGGGCACACGGGGGCTGGGACCACTTCGGCGACGGTAAGGGCGCCGAGTGACGGTGATGTGTGGACGTAAGGGCGCCGAGCGACCGTAAGGGCGCCCTGGGGGACGTCCGGGGGTGCCGGGGCGCCGAGTAGATTCGGGGCCATGGCTCTACCTCCCCGCGTCCCCCGCCCCGCCCATGACGGCACGGCGCCCGTGCGCGTCCTCACCGTCGCCGGATCGGACTCCGGCGGCGGCGCGGGCATCCAGGCCGACCTGAAGACCATGCTGGCCCTGGGCGCCCACGGCATGAGCGTGATCACCGCGGTGACGGCGCAGAACTCCCTGGGCGTCCAGGGCGCCTGGGAGCTGCCCGCCGAGGCCGTACGGGCCCAGTTCCGCAGTGTGGCCGACGACATCGGCGTCCAGGCGGTCAAGACCGGCATGCTGGCGACCGCCGAACTGGTCGAGACCGTCGCCGCGCTGCTCGCGGACGTCACCGCCCCGGTGGTCGTCGATCCGGTCGGCGTCTCCAAGCACGGTGACCCGCTGCTGGCCGCCGAGGCCCTCGACGCGGTCCGTACGAAGCTGCTGCCGACCGCGACCGTCGCCACGCCCAACCTGGACGAGGTGGCCCAGCTCACCGGCGTCCGGGTGGCGTCGGAGGACGACCAGCGGCGGGCGGCCGGGGCGGTGCTGGGCCACGGTCCGCGGTGGGCGCTGATCAAGGGTGGCCATCTGCCCGGCGGCGACGCGGTGGATCTGCTCACCGACGGCACCGAGGAGCACTGGCTGCGCGCGCCGCGCCAGGACAACCGCCATACGCACGGCACGGGGTGCACCCTGGCCGCGGCCATCGCCACGTATCTGGCGGGCGGCTACGAGGTCCCTGAGGCCGTCACGGCGGCCAAGGACTACGTCACGGGCGCCATCGCGGCGGGCTTCCCCCTGGGCACGGGCATCGGCCCGGTCGACCACGGGTGGCTGTCGGAGGGGACCGGCTGAGGGGTGCTCGGGTCTTCCGGCCGGGGGCACCTCCCAGCGGTAGCTGGGGGAGACTTCTGCGCCCCGGAGGCGAACCGAGCCCACAAAATAAAGAGCCGGTCCACTCCAGTGGTGGACCGGCCTGGCGTACCGGTATCCCGCTTGCGCGGGGAGGCCGTGCGACTAGACGACTAGCGCGAAACCTTGCCGGCCTTGATGCACGAGGTGCAGACGTTGAGCCGCTTCGGGGTGCGACCGACCACAGCGCGCACCGTCTGGATGTTGGGGTTCCAACGACGGCGGGTGCGGCGGTGCGAGTGCGAGATGTTGTTGCCGAAGCCCGGCCCCTTGCCGCAGACGTCGCAGTTGGCAGCCACGGGTTACTCCAAAGACGGGTCGCCCTCGCTTCTCGCGAGGAGACAGGACACTGAACGGATGCCCCGGACGTTGCCTGGATCGTGGAGGATCGGCGGCGCCTGGGGGGAATAGCCCGATTCGCATCGGGCAACCGGAGCAGCATACAACGGCCACTCCCGTACAACGAAACTATCATGGCTGCCCCGGCACCCGCCGAGGGCGGCGGCTACCCTGCGATGACGCGATGCCCACCCCGCCCCAGCAGCCTCCGAGGAGGATCTTTCGTGCCGCACACGCTCGATGCCGATGCGGTACGGACCTGGTGCGGGCTCGCCCTCGACGCGCTGGGCCGGGCCCGTGCGGACATCGACGCGATCAATGTCTATCCGGTCGCGGACGGGGACACCGGCACCAATCTGTATCTGACCGTCGAGTCCGCCGCCCGGGCCGTGGACGCCGCCTTCGACGGCCACGCGAACTCGGCCGCCGTGTCCCGTCCCACCCTCGCCGATGTGGTGCGCGCCATGGCCCATGGCGCGCTGATCGGCGCGCGGGGCAACTCCGGCACGATCCTGGCGCAGCTGCTGCGCGGTATGGCGGACGTCCTGGCCGACGGCACGCCGGGCGGAAACCCGGGCGCGGGCGAGGCGGACGGGCTGCGGCGGGCGCTGCGGCGCGCGGTCGACCTCGCCTACCTGGCCGTCGCGCACCCCGTCGAAGGCACCGTCCTTACGGTCGCCGTGGCCGCCGCGGAGAGCGCGGAGCGCGCCACGGGCGACGTCGCCAGGGTGGCCCGCGCCGCGTACGAGGGCGCCCGTACGGCGCTCCAGGCCACCCCCGGACAGCTCGACGTCCTCGCCCGCGCGGGGGTGGTCGACGCGGGCGGCTACGGCCTGGTGACGGTCCTGGGCGGGCTCGCCCAGGCCCTGTCGGGCGAGGCCCCCGCGGCGCCCGCCCCCGCCCGCCCCGGCCGTGACGCCCTGGCGCCCACCGGGACCGGCGGGCAGGATCCGGCGGGCTGTTCCGCTGACGGCACCCCGGGCGGCGGGCCCGCCTTCGAGGTGATCTACCTCCTGGAGGCCGACGAGACGGCCGTGACCGCCCTGAGGGAGCGGCTGGACGCCCTCGGCGACTCCCTGGTGGTCGTCGGCGGCGACGGCCTGTGGAACGTCCACGTCCATGTGGACGACGCGGGGGCGGCCGTGGAGGCGGGCATCCAGGCCGGGCGCCCGTACCGCATCCGGATCACCCACTTCGACGGCGCCGCCGTCCGTAAGGCGGGCTCGGGCGGTCCGGACCGGCCGGGCCCGGCCATCGTGCTGCCGGATCAGTCCGGTGCCCAGGCCCCCACGGGCGGCCCGCGCGCCGAGCGCGCGCCCCGGGCCGTGGTCGCCGTCGTCCCCGGCGACGGACTGGCCGCGCTGTGCGCGGAGGCGGGCGCGACCGCGGTCGCCACCCGCCCCGGGGAGCCGCCCGCCGGCGGTGAGCTGGTGGACGCCGTCCGCCGGGCCCACGCCCGGGAGGTCGTGCTGCTGCCGAACGACGCCGAGCTGCACCACACGGCGGCCGCGGCCGCGGCCCAGGCCCGCGCCGAGGGCGTACGGGTCGCGGTGATCCCCACCCGCTCCGCCGTCCAGGGCATCGCCGCGCTCGCCGTCCACGAGCCGGGCCGCAGCTTCGACGAGGACGTGGTCGCCATGACCTCGGCCGCGGGCGCCACCCGCTACGCGGAACTGGCCGTCGCCGAGCGCCAGTCCTGGACCACGGCCGGGGTGTGCCAGGCCGGGGACGTCCTGGGCATGATCGACGGCGATGTGGCGGTGATCGGCTCGGAGCTGGCCGCGACCGCCGAGACGGTGCTGGACCGGATGCTGGCGTCGGGCGGTGAGATGGTCACGCTGGTACTCGGCGCGGACCTTCCGGACGAGGTCGCCGAACTGCTGGAGCGGCATGTGCGGGAGGGGCACTTCGCCGTCGACACGGTCGTCTACCGCGGCGGTCAGCCCACCGCGCCGCTGATCATAGGCATCGAATGAGCCCGGCGGCCGATCCCTGAGCCGCCCCGCCGGAATCACCCCGCTCGTCATCCCGATTGTCACCCCCGTGGTGTGCAATGGACGAGTGCCCGTGCTGGATGAATCCCTGAAGAAGGTCCTGGGCGGCAACACCGCGAAGGTGATGGCCGACCATCTCGACCTGCACACCGTCGGCGACCTGCTGCACCACTACCCGCGGCGGTACGCGGAGCGCGGTGAGCTGACCCGGCTGTCCGACCTGCCCCTGGACGAGCATGTGACCGTGGTGGCGCAGGTCGCCGACGCCCGGGTGCACACGTTCAACGGCGGCCGGGGCCGACGGCTGGAGGTCACCATCACCGACGGCAGCGGCCGTCTCCAGCTGGTCTTCTTCGGCAAGGGCGTCCACAAGCCGCGTACCGAGCTCCAGCCCGGCACCCGCGCGATGTTCGCCGGGAAGGTCTCGGTCTTCAACCGCAAGCGGCAGCTGGCCCACCCGGAGTTCAAGACGCTGGGTGCGGGGAGCGGCGCGGAGACCGTGGAGGCGTTCGCCAATCAGCTGCTGCCGCTGTACCCGGCGTGCAAGCAGATGGAGTCCTGGCAGATCCAGCAGGCCGTCGACACCGTGCTCGGCCCGGCCGGTCATGAGGAGTCCGCGCTGGCCGGGCTGATCGACCCGCTGCCCGAGAGCCTGCGCGAGGGCCGGGGGCTGGCCACGCTCCCCGAGGCGCTGCGCAAGATCCACCGGCCGGGCACCAAGGCCGATATCGCGACGGCCCGGGACCGGCTGAAGTGGGACGAGGCGTTCGTCCTTCAGGTGGCGCTCGCCCGGCGGCGGCAGGCCGACGCCCAGCTGCCCGCCGCGCCCCGCAAGCCCGCGCCGGACGGGCTGCTGACCGCCTTCGACGCCCGGCTGCCGTTCACCCTCACCGAGGGCCAGCGCAAGGTCAGCGAGGAGATCTTCGCCGACCTCGCCACCGACCATCCCATGCACCGCCTGCTCCAGGGCGAGGTCGGCTCGGGCAAGACCATGGTCGCGCTGCGCGCGATGCTCGGCGTCGTGGACGCCGGGGGCCAGGCGGCGATGCTCGCGCCCACGGAGGTGCTCGCCCAGCAGCACCACCGCTCGATCACCGAGATGATGGGGGAGCTGGCCAGTTGGGGGCTGTGGCGCGAAGCGCCTCCGCAGAAGGGCGGTGGTGGGCGACGGGAGGGCGGGATGCTCGGCGGCGCCGAGCGGGGGACGAAGGTGGTGCTGCTCACCGGCTCCATGGGCGCCGCGGCCCGCCGTCAGGCCCTGCTGGACCTGGTCACCGGCGAGGCCGGGATCGTGATCGGCACCCATGCCCTGATCGAGGACAAGGTCCAGTTCCACGATCTCGGCCTGGTGGTCGTGGACGAGCAGCACCGCTTCGGGGTCGAGCAGCGCGACGCCCTGCGCTCCAAGGGCAAGCAGCCCCCGCATCTGCTGGTGATGACGGCCACGCCGATCCCGCGCACCGTCGCCATGACCGTCTTCGGCGACCTGGAGACCTCCGTCCTGGACCAGCTGCCCTCGGGCCGCTCCCCGATCGCCTCCCATGTGGTGCCCGCCAGGGACAAGCCGCACTTCCTGACCCGCGCCTGGGAGCGGGTGCGCGAGGAGGTGGCCGCCGGCCACCAGGGCTATGTGGTGTGCCCGCGGATCGGGGACGAGGAGGACGAGTCCAAGGCGGCGAAGGAGAAGTCCGCCGAGGACGAGGCCGAGAAGCGCCCGCCGCTGGCCGTCGTCGACGTCGCCGAGCAGCTCGTCAAGGGCCCGCTGAGTGATCTGCGGGTGGAGGTGCTGCACGGGCGGATGCAGCCCGAGGCCAAGGACGAGGTGATGCGCCGCTTCGCCGCGGGCGAGGTGGACGTCCTGGTCGCCACGACCGTCATCGAGGTCGGTGTGAACGTGCCCAACGCCACCGCCATGGTGATCATGGACGCCGACCGGTTCGGCGTCTCCCAGCTGCACCAGCTGCGCGGCCGCGTCGGCCGGGGCTCGGCCGCCGGGCTGTGCCTGCTGGTGACCGACATGCCCGAGGGCAGCCCCGCCCGGGCCCGGCTGGGCGCGGTCGCGGCCACGCTCGACGGCTTCGAGCTGTCCCGGATCGACCTGGAGCAGCGCCGGGAGGGCGATGTGCTCGGCCAGGCCCAGTCCGGGGTCCGCTCCTCGCTGCGGGTGCTCGCCGTCATCGACGACGAGGAGGTCATCGCGGCGGCCCGGGAGGAGGCGGCCACGATCGTGGCCGCCGACCCGGAGCTGGCCGGATACCCGCAGCTGCGCACCGCGCTGGACGCCCTGCTGGACAAGGAGCGCGCGGAGTTCCTCGACAAGGGCTGAGCTGAGCCGGCGGGGAGCGCCCGGCCCCCGACCGCCCCCGTACGCCATATCGTGGAGATGCGGCGGCCCCGCCCGGACGGGCACCCGGCGCCGCTGCCCCGACCACCGCGAAGGACGGCCCCCACCCATGACCCGCGTGATCGCCGGAGCGGCCGGCGGCCGCCGCCTGGCCGTGCCGCCGGGAAACGGCACCCGACCCACCTCGGACCGGGCGCGCGAGGGCCTGTTCTCCACCTGGGAGTCGCTGCTCGGCTCGCTGGACGGGGTCCGCGTCCTGGACCTGTACGGCGGCTCCGGCGCGGTCGGCCTGGAGGCGCTGTCCCGCGGCGCCGTCCACACGCTGCTGGTCGAGTCCGACCCGCGGGCGGCCCGCACGATCCGCCAGAACGTCCGCACCCTCGGTCTGCCCGGCGCGGAGCTGCGCACCGGCAAGGCCGAACAGACCATCGCCGGACAGGCCCCCGACACCGGCCCGTACGACGTCGTTTTCCTGGATCCGCCCTACGCGGTCACCGACGGCCAACTCCGCGAGATACTCCTCACACTCCTGGGGAAGGGCTGGCTCGCGCCCGGCGCGCTGGCCACCGTTGAGCGGAGCACACGAGGTGGGGAGTTCGTGTGGCCTGCCGGATTCGAGGGGCTCAGGGCCCGTCGCTACGGGGAGGGCACGCTTTGGTACGGTCGCGCCGCCTCGACGTGCGAGGACGCGTCATGACCGGACCCGAGAGCGAGGAACTTCCGTTGCGCCGCGCAGTCTGTCCGGGGTCGTTCGACCCCGTCACCAATGGACACCTCGACATCATCGCCCGTGCCTCCAAGCTCTATGACGTCGTGCACGTCGCCGTGATGATCAACAAGTCGAAGCAGGGCCTGTTCACAGTGGATGAGCGGATCGATCTCCTCCGCCAGACCACGGAGGAGTACGGAAACGTTCAGGTGGAGGCGTTCCACGGCCTCCTGGTGGACTTCTGCAAGCAGCGGGACATCCCCGCGATCGTCAAGGGGCTGCGGGCCGTCAGCGACTTCGACTACGAGTTGCAGATGGCCCAGATGAACAACGGCCTCTCCGGTGTGGAGACGCTGTTCGTGCCCACCAACCCCACCTACAGCTTCCTCTCCTCCAGCCTGGTCAAGGAGGTCGCGGCGTGGGGCGGCGACGTCTCCCACCTGGTGCCCCCGTTGGTCCTGGAGGCGCTCGCCGAGCGGCTCGGCCGGAAGTAGCGGCTGACGGGGCGTCAGTGGCTGTCCGGGAGGCGCCCGCTGGCCGTACAGTCGTCCCGTTCGTGTCCCGTCCCCATCCGCATCCAGACAGTCTGCGAGCACCCACAGTGGACGTGCAGAAGAAGCTCGACGAGATCGTCGATACCGTCGGCGGCGCCCGGTCCATGCCCATGTCGGCCTCGTGCGTGATCAACCGCGCCGAGCTGCTCGCCATGCTCGAAGAGGTGCGCGCGGCGCTGCCGGACTCCCTGGCCCACGCCCAGGAGCTGATCGGCGGCCGGGACCAGATGGTCGAGGAGGCCCACCGGGAGGCCGAGCGGATCATCGAGTCCGCGCACGCCCAGCGCGCCTCGCTGATCTCGGACACCGAGCTGGTGCGGAAGTCCCAGGAGGAGGCCGACCGGATCCTCACCGAGGCCCGCCGGGAGGCCGAGGAGATCCGCGTCGAGGCCGACGACTACGTGGACAGCAAGCTGGCCAACTTCGAGGTCGTGCTCACCAAGACCATCGGCTCGGTCGACCGCGGCCGGGAGAAGCTGCTCGGCCGCGCCCCCGGCGCCGAGGACGGTCTCGGGCAGCCCGAGGAGGGCCCGGAGCGCAGCGCCGACCCGGCCACTCTGCGGCACCGTGCGGACGAGTACGTGGACACCAAGCTGGGGGCCGTCTCGGCGGTCCTCGCCAAGACCCTGGAGGCGGTCGGCCGGGGCCGCCAGAAGCTGCTCGGGGCCCGGCCCGCCGATGAGCTCGGCGCCCATATGGCGGCCCAGGACGAGGCCGGGATGGCCCTGCGGACCACCGACGACGACTATCTGGCGGATCTGGCCCAGTCCCAGGCGGACCTCGTCCAGCCCGTCGCCCCGCCCGACCAGGCGGCCGCCGACGCCGCGTACTACGCCGCCACCGCGAACTACCAGCAGCAGGATGCGTACGGCTACCAGCAGGCGTACGTCCAGCAGGACCCGTACGCCGCGCAGGGCGGCTATCAGCAGGACGCCTATGGCTGGCAGCAGCAGGCCCAGGCCCAGGGCTACGACCCGAACGCGGCCTACGTGCCCCAGCAGCCCCAGCAGCCGCCCCAGCACCATCAGCAGCAGCCGGGCGCCGCGCTCGACGAGACCAGCCTGTTCGACACGAGCATGATCGACCTCGATCAGCTCCGCCAGTACGAGCAGGGCCGCTAGCGGTGTCCGACGGGTCTTGACGCCTGTGGCGGGCTGTTCCCCGCCCGCTCGCCACCGGCCGCCAGAACCCCTTCCCCACCGGGCGGATTGGGTCTACGGCGGCCCGTCCAGTATCCTGGCCCTTCGGTCGCGCGTACGTCCGCGATCTCGGCTGCCTGTTTCGTAATGGATCGGGTGGCCCGCCGCAGCGTAGAAAGCAGGAAGCCCTGAACGCCCGCCTCGACCACCGCGCCCCTCTCGTGTTCGACACGCGTGAGCTGGGCCGTCGTCCTGGTGCGCTCAAAAGGGTCTCCCGCTCCGTGGTGGCGCCCAAGGGCCTCGGCATCGAGGTCATCGGGGTGCGGGAGGGCGCGACGATCGAGCTGGACCTCCGCCTGGAGTCGGTCATGGAAGGGGTGCTTGTCACAGGCACCGCCCGTGCGCCGCTCACGGGGGAGTGCGTAAGGTGTCTGGAGCCGCTGGAGCGAGAGCTCGAAGTGGACTTCCAGGAGATGTACTCCTACCCCGACGCCGACGACCGGAGCCGCGAAGCGGATACCGGCGACGACGCCGAGGAGGAGGACATGCTCTTCCTCGAGGCCGACCTGTTCGACCTCGAGCCCGTGCTGCGCGACGCGGTGGTGCTCGCACTGCCGTTGCAGCCGGTGTGCCGGGAGGACTGCCCGGGGCTGTGCGCCGATTGCGGCGCCCGGCTCGCGGACGACCCCGGCCACCACCACGAGTCCGCCGACATCCGTTGGGCGGCACTGCAGGGACTCGCCGAGACCATGAGGGACGGCGAGAAGGACAACGCACCCCGCGAGCGCGGGGATGACTCACAGGAGAAGTAGCCGTGGCTGTTCCGAAGCGGAAGATGTCGCGCAGCAACACGCGCCACCGCCGGTCGCAGTGGAAGGCTGCGGTCCCCAACCTGGTGGCGTGCGAGCGCTGCCACGAGCCGAAGCAGCAGCACATCGCGTGCCCGAGCTGCGGCACCTACAACCGCCGCCAGGTCCTCGAGGTCTGATCGGCGGGTGACAGGCTCTATGTCGGACGCCACCACGCCCCCGCGCAAGCGCGGTGAAGCGGCCCAGGCGGACACGGCCTCGTCTCACACGATCCTGGAAGGGCGGCTCGGGTACCAGCTCGAGTCCGCCCTTCTGGTGCGTGCGCTGACCCACCGCTCCTTCGCGTACGAGAACGGCGGGCTGCCCACCAACGAGCGGCTGGAATTCCTCGGGGATTCGGTGCTCGGCCTGGTGGTCACCGACACGCTGTACCGCATCCACCCCGACCTGCCCGAGGGCCAGCTGGCCAAGCTGCGGGCCGCGGTGGTCAACTCGCGCGCGCTCGCGGAGGTGGGCCGCGGCCTCGACCTCGGCGCCTTCATCCGGCTCGGCCGGGGCGAAGAGGGCACCGGCGGCAGGGACAAGGCTTCCATCCTCGCCGACACCCTTGAAGCGGTGATCGGCGCGGTCTATCTCGACCAGGGGCTCGACGCCGCCGCGGAGCTGGTCCACCGGCTCTTCGACCCGCTGATCGAGAAGTCCTCGAACCTCGGCGCAGGCCTGGACTGGAAGACCAGCCTCCAGGAGCTGACCGCCACCGAGGGCCTCGGGGTCCCGGAATACCTGGTCTCCGAGACCGGTCCCGACCACGAGAAGACCTTCACGGCTGCCGCCCGCGTCGGTGGTGTCGCGTACGGCACCGGCACCGGCCGCAGCAAGAAGGAAGCCGAGCAGCAGGCGGCCGAGGCCGCCTGGCGCGCCATCCGCGCGGCTGCCGACGAGGCCCAGGCGAAGGCCAAGGCGGCCGACGCCGGAACCGCGGGCACGGCGGTGGACGGCGGAGCCGCCGCCGACACGGCCTCCCCGGCACGCTGATCGGCCTTCCCCGACCCGCACCGTCCATCACGTCCGTAACGCCTCTCACCGCCCCCGCGGCGGACGGCCCGCCCGGGTCGTTCCGCCCGGGGGCGGTGAGGGCTCGAAGGCTTGAGGAGGCCCCCGTTGCCCGAGCTGCCCGAGGTCGAGGTGGTCCGCCGCGGACTGGAGCGCTGGGTCAGCGGCCGTACGGTCGCCGAGGTCCAGGTCCTGCACCCGCGCGCGGTCCGCCGCCACCTCGGCGGCGCGGAGGACTTCGCGGCCCGCCTCCGGGGCCGCCGCGCCGGGACCGTCCGGCGCCGCGGCAAGTACCTGTGGCTGCCGTTCGACGACGACGCGCCCGCCGAGTCCGTCCTGGCCCACCTCGGGATGAGCGGGCAGCTGCTGGTCCAGCCGGCCGAGGCGCCCGACGAGAAGCATCTGCGCATCCGGGTCCGCTTCGCCGACGACGCGGGCACCGAGCTGCGTTTCGTCGACCAGCGCACCTTCGGCGGGCTCTCGCTGCACGACACCGTCCCCGGCGATCCGGAGGGGCTGCCGGACGCCATCGCGCACATCGCCCGCGACCCGCTGGACCCCGCCTTCGACGAGGCCGCGTTCCATCTCGCGCTGCGCCGCCGCCGCACCACGATCAAGCGCGCGCTGCTGGACCAGTCGCTGATCAGCGGGGTCGGCAACATCTACGCCGACGAGGCGCTGTGGCGCGCCAGGCTGCACTACGACCGGCCCACGGCCACCCTCGCCCGGCCGCGCGCCGCCGAACTCCTGGACCATGTGCGCGAGGTGATGACCGCCGCGCTCGCCGTCGGCGGCACCAGCTTCGACAGCCTTTATGTGAATGTGAACGGCGAGTCGGGGTACTTCGAGCGCTCCCTGGACGCCTACGGCCGGGAGGACGAGCCCTGCCGCCGCTGCGGCACCGCGATGCGCCGCCGCCCCTGGATGAACCGCTCCAGCTACTTCTGCCCGCGCTGTCAGCGCCCGCCGCGCCCGACCACCACGGGGGCCCGTCCGGCGTCCGGCACGGCCGCCGCCTCGCCCCTCCCGGCGCGCGTGGTGTCGTAGCGCTCCCGGGCCGTCAGCACCTCGGGCATCCGGTCCTCGACCAGATGGATCAGGGCCAGCAGCCGCTCGGCGACCGCGCTGCCCAGTGGGGTCAGCCGGTAGTCCACCCGGGGCGGGTTGGTCGGCTGCGCCTCGCGGTGCACCAGACCGTCGCGCTCCAGTGCGTGCAGCGTCTGGGACAGCATCTTCTCGCTGACGCCGTCGACCCGCCGCCGCAGTTCGTTGAAGCGGAAGGTGCTGTCGTGGAGCGCGCCCAGGATAAGGCCGCCCCATTTGCCGGTGACGTGCTCCAGCGTGCCGCGTGAGGGGCAGGCGCGGGCGAACACGTCGAAGGCCAGGTTCTCCGCGTCCACCGTGGTGGACGCCCCGCCAGTGCGTTCACTGTCCATACCCACACCATACGCGCACTCAGCGCTGACTCCAGGGTCGCGCTTTCGGCTGGTGAGTGTGCTGCTCGTACGGGCATGTGGAGGCCCGGGGCGCCTTCGTGCGCCCCGGGCTTTCCTACCTGGCCGGATGCGGAGGCCCGCTCGGGGGCTCCCCTCGGTGGCTCAGTAGCCGAAGTCCTGGGTCCACCAGGGGCCGCCGTCGCCGAAGTGCGCGCCGACACCCAGTCGCTTGAACGAGCAGTTGAGGATGTTGGCGCGATGGCCGGAGCTGTTCATCCAGGAGTCCATCACGGACTGTGCGTCCGACTGGCCGCGGGCGATGTTCTCCCCGCCCAGGTCCAGGATGCCCGCGCCCTCGGCGCGCTCCCAGGGGCTGTCGCCGTCGGGGTTGATGTGGTCGAAGAACTGTCGCAGGGACATGTCCTCGCTGAAGTCCTCGGCCAGCTGGGCGAGTTTGGAGTCGGCCGTCACGGGGTCGCAGCCGACCTTCTTGCGCTCTTTGTTGACGAGGGTGAGGACTTCGGCCTCCGAGGCGGTCTCGGGTCCGGCCGACTCCGCCGGGGGTTCGGGTGCGGTCGGCTCCGTCGAGGGCGTCTGCGACGGCTTGCCGTGCCCGCCGCCGTTCGCGCCGCCCTTGCCGTTGCTGTTGTCGCTTCCCTTGCCCTTGCCGTTTCCGCCGGGCCGGTCGTTCCCGGAGGGCTGGGAGGGCCCCGGCTGCTCCGGCGGGGTGGTGGAGGGCGTCTCGGAGGGCTTGGCGGGGGTCTTGGAGGGAGTTGTGGAGGGTGCGTGAGGGCGATCGTCACCACGGCTGGGCGGCACCGTGCCGCGATCGGTGGGGGCCGCGGACTGCGAGCCCTGTGTCTCCAGGCCGGAGTCCGGGGGACCGCCCGCCTGGACCTGTCCGGCGGAGTCGTTGCCCCCGCCGAGTTCGTAGCCGTTCGGACCGAGTCCGGAGGCCATCGCCACGGCGCCGACCGCGACAGCGGCGGACACGCCCAACAGTCCGGTCCGGACCGGAGCGAGGGGGCTCCGGTGCGGTCCCCGGTGGCGGCCTGCGGCGGCCACCTGCGCCGGGGTACCGGGGGCAGATCGTCGATGGCGGCCCATCTCCTGCCTTCCTTGTGTGCTCGGCGTCAAATGTCGCTCGAAATGTGTCACTCGTGTGCGCGAGCCATGTATCACTCGTGTGGGTGAGTCCTGTTGAGCCGGGACTGTACGCCATTCGGGCCCCAACGCGCCTGCCTACTGGGCAATTCGATGGTTTAGCGGCTGCTCGGACGGGGGGTTAGCGTGCGCATATGAACGAAAGAGTCCGCCTCACCGTGTGGGTCCGCGGCCGCGTCCAGGGCGTCGGCTTCCGCTGGTACACCCGGGCCAACGCGCTGCGCATCGGGGGCCTCGTCGGCTTTGCGTCCAACCTCGCCGATGGGCGGGTGCAGGTGGTCGCGGAGGGCCCGCGTGCGGAATGCGAACAGCTGCTCGAATGGCTCCGGGATGGCGACACGCCCGGGAAAGTCGAGGGAATCACCGAGATCTGGGACACACCTCGCGGCGGCTACGACGCCTTCGAGATCCGTTGATCAACTCACCGGAGACGCCCTTCGCGCCCCCCTCTGACCACGCCTTCCCTGCGCACGGTGAGCAGAAATCGGCTGATGGTTGCCAACGGGGCCGCGCCATGGAAGGCTGCGGAGTCACGAAAGATCCCCGACCGCGATGGGTCATCTGGAGAGGGGCGGGACCGTCCGCCGTCAGTGTGCTCTCGGCCCCTGCGGGCCCGTCGGCGTGTGATCGTGTTGACCCTCAAACCAATTGGTGAGACGCTGGAAGCCCCGCGCACCTTAACTGTTTGCCGCGCAGCACGGTAGTAATTTGGCAGGCATCGCGGGTGCAAATCCCTCACGACCCACACCGCTTCGGTCGGTCACTCAGTGTGGAGGACCATCCATCATGGCAAAGGCGCTTCTCGGTTACGTCGGCGGTTCCGACCCCCGAGTCCTCGCCGAGATGCGACGGCTTCAGCAGCGCGTTCAGGACCTTGAATCCGAGATCGTCCGGATTCAGGCCGAGAACGACGCGCTGTCCGCCGCCGCTCGTCACGGCGACTCGCTGCTCGAAAGCATCGACGTATCCCAGGCGGAGCCTGCGCTCGCCTGACCCAGCCCCAGGGCCGGTCGGGCTGCATCGTCAGCCGCTTGAGAATCTTCAAGGGACGCTTCGGCGTCCCTTCGTCGTATCCCCAGTGTGCCTCCGAGCCACCCTTACCGACTGATGTGCCCCTCTCTCCCAGCGGTGAAACCGATCATTGCTGAAACGGAGAAAAAGCCGGGGCGGGTGCGCCGCGCCACCGTCATGGGACGGTACGGGAGGAAGCGCGGCGGGTAGAGTCCAAAGGCGTGCATCTCAAGAGCCTGACCCTGCGAGGGTTCAAATCCTTCGCTTCCGCCACGACGCTCCGGTTCGAGCCGGGCATCACCTGCGTCGTCGGCCCCAATGGCTCGGGCAAGTCCAATGTCGTGGACGCACTTTCCTGGGTCATGGGCGAACAGGGTGCCAAGTCCCTGCGCGGCGGCAAGATGGAGGACGTCATCTTCGCCGGGACCACCGGCCGTCCCCCGCTCGGCCGCGCCGAGGTCTCGCTCACCATCGACAACGCCGATGGCGCGCTGCCCATCGACTACGCCGAAGTCACCATCACGCGGATCATGTTCCGCAACGGCGGCAGCGAGTACCAGCTCAACGGGGACACCTGCCGGCTGCTGGACATCCAGGAACTGCTCTCCGACTCCGGCATCGGCCGTGAGATGCACGTCATCGTCGGGCAGGGCCAGCTCGACGGGGTGCTGCACGCCGACCCGACCGGCCGCCGCGCCTTCATCGAGGAGGCCGCGGGCGTCCTCAAACACCGCAAGCGCAAGGAGAAGGCGCTGCGGAAGCTGGACGCGATGCAGGCCAACCTCGCCCGCGTCCAGGACCTCACCGACGAGCTGCGCCGCCAGCTCAAACCGCTCGGCCGGCAGGCCGCGGTGGCCCGGCGGGCCGCCGTCATCCAGGCCGACCTGCGCGACGCCCGGCTGCGGTTGCTCGCCGACGACCTGGTGACCCTGCGCGAGGCGCTGCGCGCCGAGGTCGCCGACGAGGCCGAGCTCAAGCGGCGCAAGGAGGCGGCCGAGACCGATCTGCGCGCCGCGCAGCAGCGCGAGGCGGCGCTGGAGGAACAGGTGCGGCGGCTCGCGCCCCGGCTCCGGGACGCCCAGCAGACCTGGTACGAGCTCTCGCAGCTCGCCGAGCGGGTGCGCGGCACGATCAGCCTGGCGGACGCCCGGGTCAAGAGCGCCACCTCCGCCCCCGGGGAGGAGCGGCGCGGCCGCGACCCCGAGGACATGGAGCGCGAGGCGGCCCGCATCCGGGAGCAGGAGGCCGAGCTGGAGGCCGCCCTGGAGGCGGCGAGCCGGGCGCTGGACGACACCGTGGAGCACCGGGCCGAGCTCGAGCGGAGCCTGGCCGAGGAGGAACGCCGCCTCAAGGACGTGGCCCGCGCCATCGCCGACCGCCGCGAAGGGCTCGCCCGCCTCCAGGGCCAGGTGAACGCCGCGCGCGGCCGGGCCGGTTCGGCCCGCGCCGAGATCGAGCGGCTGGCCGCCTCCCGCGACGAGGCACAGACCCGGGCGGTCGCCGCACAGGAGGAGTACGAGCAGCTCAAGGCGGAGGTCGACGGACTCGACGCGGACGACGTGGAATTGGCGGAGCGCCACGAGGCCGCGAAGCGGGAGCTCGCCGAGGCGGAGGCCGCGCTGAGCGCGGCCCGCGAGGCGGCGACGGCCGCCGAACGCGAGCGCGCGGCCACCTCCGCCCGGCATGACGCCCTCGCCCTCGGCTTGCGCCGTAAGGACGGCACGGGCGCCCTTATGGCAGCCGCCGACCGCCTCGGCGGACTCCTGGGCCCCGCCGCCGAACTCCTCACCGTGACCCCGGGCTTCGAGGTCCCGGTCGCCACGGCCCTGGGCGCCGCCGCCGACGCGATCGCCGTCAGCGGCCCCCACGCGGCCGCCGAGGCGATCCGCCTCCTGCGCGCCGACGACGCCGGCCGCGCCGCCCTGCTGCTGACCACGACCGCCCCCGACGGCGCGGAGCCCCCGGCCGCCGCCTCGGAGCCGGGCGGTTCCGGCGCACCGCGAACCGCCTCCGGTGAGCCCGGCCCAGGCGGCGCCGCCCTGGTGCCGGGGACGCGCGCCGAAGGGACGGCGCCGGGCGGGCCGGGTCAGCTGAACCCGTCGCGATCGGCAGCGGCCCCGGCAGCGGCCGGTTCCCCCGCTCCCCCCTTCGCGCCGGAGCCCGGCGGTTCGGAAGCGGACGGGGCGCCGGGTGCGCATGCCGAAGCGCCCACGGCCGGGGCGGGTTCCCCGGCTGCCGCGCCCCCGCCGGACGGCTGGGCTGGTCGATCCCCGGACGTGGGTGACGGTGCCGCCGCCGTACCGGGCACGCGGTCCCCGGACGGTCCGGTAGCCGGGTCCTCCGGCTCCGATGACGGCTCTCGGCCCGGCGGGGCGGACTCCTGGGGTACCGCGCCGAGGTCCGCGCAGGTCGTCACCGATGCCGCGGGAGCGTCCCCCGACGCGCGGGGCGGTGCCGTCCCGGGCACACACGCGCCGGGCGCCGACGACGCGAGCAGGGGTGACACGGGTGCCGCGAGCGCGTCCGCGGGGCCCGGCGCGGACCGGCCCATGGTGCCGGGGGCGTCCGGGGACGAGGGCCGCGATCCCCATACGGCGTCTGACGGCGCCCCAGCCGCTTCGGAGTCCGGTGCCGCGGTCGCAGCCGCCGGTGGGGCGTCCGCGGCGGTCGTTTCCGCCCGGGTGCCGCAGCCCGCCGGGGGAGAGGCGACCGTACCGGGTGCCGGACCCGGGGGCGAGCCGGGCGGGAGGGCCGCGGCCGTCGAAGCGTTGCCGCGGGTGGCGGACTTGGTGGCTGGGCCCGCGGGGCTGCTGCCCGCCGTAAGGCGGTTGCTCGACGGCATGGTGGTGGTCGGGAGCCTGGAGGAGGCCGAGGAACTCCTCGCGCGGCGGCCGGAGTTGACGGCCGTGACCGCCGAGGGCGATCTGCTCGGGGCGCATTTCGCGCAGGGCGGGTCCGCCGGGGCGCCCACGCTGCTGGAGGTGCAGGCGTCCGTCGACGAGGCCGCGGCCGAGCTCGAGCGGCTCGCCGTACGGTGCGAGGAGCTGGCCGGGGCGCAGCGCGCGGCGCAGGAGCGGCGGGCCGAGTGCCTGGCGCTCGTCGAGGAGCTCGCGGGCCGCCGGAGCGCGGCGGACCGGGAGAAGTCGCGGGTCGCGCAGTCGCTGGGCCGGCTGGCCGG
The DNA here is from genome assembly GCF_047337785.1 of Streptomyces lacaronensis. NCBI lineage: Bacteria > Bacillati > Actinomycetota > Actinomycetes > Kitasatosporales > Streptomycetaceae > Streptomyces > Streptomyces lacaronensis. The sequence goes on along the minus strand of NZ_JBLHDK010000003.1, from coordinate 3,948,073 downwards.
GCAGGCGCGCGGGGCCGCCGGGGAGGCCGAGCGGAGCACCGCGGCGGTCGCCAGGGCCGAGGAGGCGCTGGAGCGGGCCACCGAGGAGGCCGAGGAGCTCGCCGAACGGCTGGCCGTGGCGGAGGAGGAGCCGGGCGAGGAGGAGCCCGACACCTCCGTACGGGACCGGCTGGCGGCCGACGGCGCCAACGCCCGGCAGACCGAGATGGAGGCGCGGCTCCAGGTTCGTACGCATGAGGAGCGCGTCAAGGGGCTCGCGGGGCGGGCCGACGCGCTCGACCGGGGCGCGCGCGCCGAGCGCGAGGTCCGGGCACGCGCCGAGCAGCGGCGCGCCCGGCTGCGCCATGAGGCCGAGGTGGCGTCGGCCGTGGCCTCCGGCGCCCGCCAGCTGCTGGCGCATGTCGAGGTGTCGCTGGTACGGGCCGAGCAGGAGCGGGACGCCGCGGAGCGCGCCAAGGCCGAGCGGGAGCGGGAGCTGGACGCCGCCCGCGGCCAGGGGCGTGATCTCAAGGGCGAGCTGGACAAGCTGACCGACTCGGTGCACCGGGGCGAGGTGCTGGGCGCCGAGAAGCGGATGCGGATCGAGCAACTGGAGACCAAGGCGCTGGAGGAGCTGGGTGTCGAACCGGCCGGGCTGATCGCCGAATACGGCCCCGACCAGCTCGTCCCGCCGTCCCCGCCCGCCGAGGGCGAGGTGCTGCCGGAGGCTCCGGACCATCCGCGCAACCAGCCGGGGCGGTACGTAAGGGCGCAGCAGGAGAAGCGGCTGAAGGCCGCGGAGCGCGCGTATCAGCAGCTCGGCAAGGTCAATCCGCTGGCGCTCGAGGAGTTCGCGGCGCTGGAGGAGCGGCATCAGTTCCTGAGCGAGCAGCTGGAGGATCTCAAGAAGACCCGGGCCGATCTCCTCCAGGTGGTCAAGGAGGTCGACGAGCGGGTCGAGCAGGTCTTCACGGAGGCTTACCGGGACACCGCGCGCGAGTTCGAGGGCGTCTTCTCGCGGCTGTTCCCGGGCGGGGAGGGGCGGCTGGTGCTGACCGACCCCGAGAACATGCTGACCACGGGCGTGGATGTGGAGGCCCGGCCGCCGGGCAAGAAGGTCAAGCGGCTGTCGCTGCTCTCGGGCGGTGAGCGCTCGCTGACCGCCGTGGCCCTGCTGGTGTCGATCTTCAAGGCGCGGCCGAGCCCGTTCTATGTGATGGACGAGGTCGAGGCGGCGCTCGACGACACCAATCTGCAGCGGCTGATCCGGATCATGCAGGAGCTCCAGGAGGCTTCCCAGCTGATCGTGATCACCCACCAGAAGCGGACGATGGAGGTCGCCGACGCGCTGTACGGCGTCTCCATGCAAGGCGACGGTGTCTCGAAGGTCATCAGCCAGCGCCTGCGGTGACCGTTTCAATACTTGAAGTCAAGACTTGCTCCTGCGTGTCGGCATGCTGGGGCGATTTCTTCGTCACACCCTATTGACTTCGAAACTTGAAGGAATAGTCTCTGCAACGTTGCTTTTACCTTCAAGTGGTGGTCGACGCCTCAGCAGCGACCGCTGGAAGGGTCAGCCGTCCCCCCACGTCCGGCGCCGTTGCCGGGCGGGCGTCAGGAGTTCACGTTGTCCACCACCGTGCAGGCACAGGGAGCCGAGGGCCGCAAGGCCCAGCCGGAGCACCTCGGCCATGTCATCTTCATCACCGCAGCCGCCGCGATGGGCGGCTTTCTCTTCGGCTACGACAGCTCGGTGATCAACGGAGCGGTCGAAGCCATCCGCGGCAAGTACGACATCGGCTCCGCGGCCCTCGCCCAGGTCGTGGCCATCGCCCTGATCGGCTCGGCCATCGGCGCCGCCACCGCGGGCCGGATAGCCGACCGGATCGGCCGGATCCGCGTCATGCAGATCGCCGCCGCCCTCTTCACGATCAGCGCGGTCGGCTCGGCGCTGCCCTTCTCGCTGTGGGACCTGGCCTTCTGGCGGGTGCTCGGCGGCGTCGGCATCGGCATGGCCTCGGTGATCGGCCCGGCCTACATCGCCGAGGTCGCCCCGCCCGCCTACCGCGGCCGGCTGGCCTCGTTCCAGCAGGCCGCGATCGTCGTCGGCATCGCCATCTCCCAGCTCGTCAACTGGGGCATCCTCAACCTCGCCGACGGCGACCAGCGCGGGCAGATCGCCGGCCTGGAGGCATGGCAGTGGATGCTCGGCGTCATGATCATCCCGGCCGTCCTCTACGGGCTGCTGTCCTTCGCCATCCCCGAGTCGCCCCGCTTCCTGATCTCCGTCGGCCGGACCGCCCAGGCCAAGCAGGTCCTGGAGGAGGTCGAGGGCAAGACCGTGGACCTCGATGTGCGGGTCGCCGAGATCGACCACGCCATGCGCAGCGAGGAGAAGTCGACCTTCAAGGACCTCCTCGGCGGCCGGTTCGGGCTGCTGCCCATCGTCTGGATCGGCATCGGGCTCTCGGTCTTCCAGCAGCTCGTCGGCATCAACGTGGCGTTCTACTACTCCTCGACGCTGTGGCAGTCCGTCGGCGTCGACCCGAGCAGCTCGTTCTTCTACTCCTTCACCACGTCGATCATCAACATCCTCGGCACCGTGATTGCGATGATCTTCGTCGACCGGGTCGGCCGCAAGCCGCTCGCGCTCATCGGTTCCGTGGGCATGGCCGTCTCGCTCGGCCTGGTGGCCTGGGCCTTCTCGGCGCACCTGGTGGACGGCAAGCTGCCGCACGCGGAGGGTGTCCTGGCGCTGATCGCGGCCCACGCCTTCGTGCTCTTCTTCGCCCTCTCGTGGGGTGTGGTGGTCTGGGTCCTGCTCGGCGAGATGTTCCCGAACAAGATCCGCGCCGCCGCCCTCGGCGTCGCCGCCTCCGCCCAGTGGATCGCCAACTGGGCCATCACCGCCAGTTTCCCGAGCCTGTCGGACTGGAACCTGTCGGGTACGTACATCATGTACACGGCCTTCGCCCTGCTCTCGATTCCGTTCATCCTCAAGTGGGTGCCGGAGACCAAGGGCAAGGCGTTGGAGGAGATGGGCTAACCCCCCCGCCGCCCACTCCTCGCAACAGGAGAACTGCCCCGCCTCAGCTCTTGAGGCGGGGCAGCACTCGTTCCGCGAACAGCCGCAGGGACCGCCAGCCCTCCTCGACCGGCATCCCGCCGCACAGCGGATGGAGCACCAGACTCGCCATCTCGCCGCCCTCCTCCGCCAGCGCCACGCACTCCTCCGGGGTGACGATGCGGTAGACGCCCTCCTGGCGCAGCGCCGCCACGTCCTCGGCCCGTGAACGCACCGCCGAGCGCACCGTGCCCTGCTGCCAGGACGCGTACCTGCGCGCCTCGTACAGCAGATGGGTGCCGTACTCCTCCCAGGCCCGGTCCGGGTCCTCGGACAGATGCAGTAGCGGGGTGGCCGCCGGGGGCATGAGACACCAGCCCTCGGTGCCGTACTCCTCCCGCCGCGCGTGGTAGTACGCCTCCAGCTCCGGCAGATGCGCGCTGGGGAAGAACGGCAGGCCCAGGCGCGCCGCGCGGCGGGCCGCCGCCTGGGAACTGCCGCCGATCAGCAGCGGCGGATGCGGCCGGGTGTACGGGCGCGGGGTGATCCGGACGGTGCGGCCCCGGTGCTCGAAGGGCTCGCCCGTCCAGGCCGCGAGCAGCGTCTCCAGCGCCTCGTCCTGGAGCGCGCCGCGCCGCTTCCAGTCCGTGCCCAGGGCCGCGTACTCCTCCGGCCGGTAACCGATCCCCGCCACCGTGATCAGCCGCCCGCCACTGGCCAGATCCAGCACGGCGAGGTCCTCGGCGAGCCGCAGCGGGTCGTACAGCGGCGCGATCAGCGCCGAGACGGTGACGGTGATCCGGCGGGTGGCGCCCAGCAGCGTGCCCGCGAAGGCCAGCGGGGCGGGCAGCCAGTTGTCGGGGGACCCGTGGTGTTCCTCGGTCTGGAGGGTGGAGACGCCCCGCTCATCGGCGAAGGCCGCCATCTCCAGCGCGGCGCGGTACCGCTCGGACAGGCCGCTCGGGGTCGCGTCGGGATCGACGAGGTTGAGGCGTACGACCGTGACGGGCATGCGGATGTCCTCCTTCGTCATGGGGCGCGGCAGCCGGGACCGTATCTGACGGACCGTCAAATTGCCACCGTCATGGCTCGTTCGGCCCACCGCACGGGCACGGCCGGGGCGGATGACTCATGTGCCTGGGACGCGGGGCGGCCGAAGGTGAGGGTCGGCCCGCCCCATGGGCCACAGCCCGCACACACCAACTGAGGAGGGGCGCGTGACGATCAGCACGGGGGAATCGCTCATCACCGCGGCCGACATCGACGACCTCATCACCCGGGTCCGGCAGACCGCCGGCGACCCCGGGCCCCTGGAATCCGCCAAGGCCACGCTGTTCTCCGGCGACGGCGACGGCGACGGCGCCGGTACCGGTCCCGACCCCGAAGCGGCGCGGATCATCCGGCAGCGGCTGCTGGTGACCGCCCTCCGCCACGGGGGCGCTCTGCTGGCCAAGCTGCTCAGCCGGCTCAGCCCCCGCGAGACCGCCATGGTGCGCCGCTACGCCCACCGGCTCGCGAACTTCCTCGACACGCTGGAGGTCTGGGCCGCGCAGCCCATCATGCTCGCCCTGATGCGCTTCGGACTGCCTTACGGAGAGGCGGAGACGATCGCGGTGGCAGTACTGCTGCTCGTGGGGTGAGCACCGGAGACCGGCGCCGGCTATGGAAACGGGGGTGCTAGGAGGTCACCGGTTCGGGTGGGCCGGGGCATCCGCGCACTTCACGGCGGCGGTGGCGGGTAGTGCTCGGGGCGAGACACAAGGAGAACGACCATGCGCCCTACCCGAATCCGCACGGCGATCGCCCTCGGCCTGAGCGCCGGGGCCGTCATGTGGACCGCGGCCGCCTCCCCCGCCACCGCCTCCTCCGACGCCGTCACGACCGCCGACACCGACTGGCGGGAGGCGGGGCACTACGACACCACCGCGGCCTGCAAGCGCGCGGGCAAGGCCGGTGTCGAACGGCACAAGTGGGCGGAGTACAAATGCCGCCCCGGCCGCAACGACAACTACGTCACGCTGTGGGCCAGAGGCGGCGGCTCCGGCGCGGCGCGCGCCCTGACCGCCGGGCCGACCGCCGGTTGAGATGCGACAGGCCGCACTGCCGAAGGACCGCGCCGTGCGCGCCGCGGGCGGGGTATCGGCACTGATCGTGGTGGTCCTGGCCGGATGGGTGGCCGGGCTGCTGCGGGTCAACGACGAGTGGCTCGCGCTCGCCTACCCCCACCCCCGGGGCGCCACCGTGCTGACCAGGGTCGCCGTGGGCGTCCCGGTGCTGGGCGTCGGCGTGCTGCTGCTCGCCGAGCGCTCGGCCCGGCGCTACGGCGGCGTCCTGCTGGTGGCCGGCGGTCTGTGGCTGCTGCCCTCCGCCGCCGCCGGGCTGCTGGGCCTGGCCGACCTGGGCACCACGGGCGCCGTGCTGTCCCTGCTGCTCGCCGCCGCCAAGATGGCCTGCCGCCCGCTGACCGTACTGCTGCTGCCGCTGTGGCTGTTCCCCCGGGGCAGGCGCCGACGGTGGCAGTGGTGGGTGATCAGCCTGGGCGCGTCCGGCTACTGGCTGGGGTACGCGGGGCTGTGGCTGATCAGTGAGCCCCGGGTGGGCTCCGTGGCCAACCCGGCGTTCTCCACCGAGAGCGGCCAGTGGGCCTTCGACCACCTCGACGCCTACGCCGAGGCCGAACCCTGGGTGCTGCGCAGCGTCGCCGCGGCCGTGACCGCCGCCCTGTGCTGCCGCGCCGCCGGCTCGCGCGGCGCCGAGCGGCGCGACTGGGCGCTGCTGGCCGCCGCCTACCCCGCCTGCGTCTCGCTCCTGTTGTCCCAGTGGGGCGAGGGCGTGGCCACCATCGTGGCCCGTACGGTCGGCAGCGCCGTATGGGCCGCCGCGATCTGCCTCGGCGTCGCCCGCACCGGCATATGGCGGCTGGACCGCTCCACCAGCCACCGCCTCGCCCGCGCCTTCGTGCTCACCTCCCTGGCCGCCGTGGTGGTCTGCGCGGTCGTCGCCGTCCAGGCCGGGCTCCCCTCCGTACGCAGCGGGGCCACGACCATCACCGCCGGATGCGCCCTGGTGCTGGGCTGGGGGTTGCGGCCCAGCGCCCGCAAGCTCACTCTCTGCGTCGAGCGCGTCTTCTACGGGCCCCGGGCCCGCCCGCACGAAGCCGTGAGCGCCCTCGCCGCACGGCTCCAACAGGCCCCGCACCCCGGTGAGGTGCCCCAGCAGATCTGCCGCAGCGCGGTGGAGGACCTCGGCGTCTCGGGTGCCGCCGTCAGCGTCGACACCCGCGCCGGGCCCCGGCGGCTGGCCTCCGCGGGGGCCCCGCTGACCGGCCCGGTCCAGACGTTCCTGCTGCGCCACCACGGCCGTACCGTCGGCCGGTTGGAGGTCTCTCGCGACGGCTCCGGCACCCCCGCTGAACGCGACAGCGGACTGCTCTCCGTCCTCGCCGACCAGGCCGCCCCCGCGCTTGCCGCGCTGCGCCTGGCCGAGGAGGCCCAGGCCGCCCGCGAGTGCCTGGTGCTCGCCCGCGAACAGGAGCGCCGCCGGCTGCGCCGGGAGATCCACGACGGACTCGGCCCCCAACTGGCCGCCGTAAGGCTGCGCCTGGACATCGCCCAGACCTCCTGCCCGCCCGGCCACCCCGCCACCCCGCAGCTGTGCGAGGCCGCCGAGACGCTCGCCGAGGCCCTGGTCGAGGTGCGCCGGATCACCGCGGGCCTCGCCCCGGCCGCGCTGGCCGAGCGTGGACTGGCCGGTGCGGTCCGCGACCTCGCGCACCGGCTGGGCGTCGGCGGCCTGCGGGTCGGCGTGGCCAGCCGCCCCGCCGCACTGCCCCCGCTGTCGCCGGGCGTGGAGACGGCCGCGTACCGGATCGCCGCTGAGTCGCTGACCAACGCCGTACGGCACGCCCGGGCGCGCCAGGTGAGCGTCGAGCTGACCGCGGGCCCGGACACCCTCGAGGTCAAGGTCACCGACGACGGCAGCGGCCTGCGCGAGACCGCGGTGCCCGGCGTCGGCCTCGCCTCGGTCACCGAACGGGCCGAGGAGATCGGCGGCTCCTGTTCGGTGACCGGAGCGGCGACCGGCACGGTGGTCCACGCGGTGCTGCCCCTCGCCGGACCGGGCGAACACGGCAACCCGGAGGAGCACCGGAAGCCGACTGGGCACGAGGCCTGCCGGGCCCTCCTCAAGACGAACAGACCGATGAGCCGGGCGCCGTAAGGCTTTTGCGCCCCGGCGGGGCCACCTCCCAGCGGTAGCTGGGGGAGAACCGAGCCTCGAAGAGAAAGGTGCGAGCGAAGCGTGTCGCAATGGAGAGTGCTGCTGGTGGACGATCATCCCCTCTTTCGGGAGGGTCTGGCCGCCGCCGTCAATCTCGATGACGCGTTCACCGTCGTCGGCCAGGCGGCCTGCGCGGACGGGGCGATGGCCGAGGCCGTGCGCACCGGCCCGGATCTGGTGATGATGGATCTCGCGCTGCCGGGCCGGTCCGGGCTGGAGGCGACCCGGCGGATCCTGTGTGATCACCCCGAGGTCCGGGTGCTGGTCATGACGATGTCGGAGGACGACGACAGTCTGCTGGCCGCCCTGCGCGCCGGGGCCCGCGGCTATCTGCTCAAGGGCGCGGGCCGGGACGAGATCCTGCGGGCGCTGCACACCGTGGCGCGCGGCGGCGCGGTCTTCAGCCCGCGGATGGCCGAGCGGCTCGGGGCGCTGGTCGGCGCGTCGGGTTCGGCGTCCGCGAAGGAGGCCTTCCCGACGCTGACCGCCCGGGAGCTGGAGGTGCTGGATCTGCTCGCGGCCGGGCTCGGCTATCGCCAGATCGCCCAGCGGCTGGTGGTGACGGACAAGACGGTGCGCAATCACGTCGGATCGATCTTCGCCAAGCTCCAGGTGCGCGACCGCGCCCAGGCGATTGTGCGCGCCCGGCAGGCCGGACTGGGAGGCGAATGACTCGCTCCCCCTCGTGGCTGATACTGGGGGGCGTTATGGAATACCTCATCCTTGCCGTAGTCATCGCTGTGGTCGCGGTCGCCGCGATCAGCGGGCTCGTGATCAGCGGCCGCAAGAAGAAGCGGCTGCCCCCGCCCCCGCCGAGCAGCCCCACCGTCACCGCGCCGCCCGCCGAACCGCACGTCGGTGAGGAGGCCGAAACCCCGCGTGAGGAACCACGCAGAACCATCGAGGAGGTGGATCTTCCGGGAGCCGAGTCCCCGGCCGCGACCGCGGAGGCACCCGCGCCCGAGGCCCCGCCGATCGAGGTCCCGGAGCCGACCGCAGGTCGGCTGGTCCGGCTGCGCGCCCGGCTGTCCCGCTCCCAGAACACTCTGGGCAAGGGGCTGCTGACGCTGCTGTCCCGGGAGCACCTCGACGACGAGACCTGGGAGGAGGTCGAGGACACGCTGCTGACCGCGGACGTCGGTGTGGCGCCGACCCAGGAGCTGGTCGAGCGGCTGCGGGAGCGCGTGAAGGTGCTCGGCACCCGTACGCCCGACGAGCTGCGCGGTCTGCTGCGCGAGGAGCTGCTGCACCTCATCGGCACCGAGGCCGACCGTTCGGTGCACACCGAGAGCGGTGTGGGCGCGAACGGTGAGGAGAAGCCCGGTGTCGTCATGGTCGTCGGCGTCAATGGCACCGGTAAGACGACCACGACCGGCAAGCTGGCCCGGGTGCTCGTGGCCGACGGCAAGTCGGTCGTGCTCGGCGCGGCCGACACCTTCCGCGCCGCGGCCGCCGATCAGCTGCAGACCTGGGGCGAGCGGGTCGGTGCCCGTACGGTCCGGGGACCGGAGGCCGGCGATCCGGCGTCGGTGGCCTTCGACGCGGTGAAGGAGGGCATCGCCGAGAGCGCGGATGTCGTCCTGATCGACACCGCCGGGCGGCTGCACACCAAGACCGGTCTGATGGACGAGCTGGGCAAGGTCAAACGGGTCGTGGAGAAGCACGGCGCGGTGGACGAGGTGCTGCTGGTCCTGGACGCCACGACCGGGCAGAACGGCCTGGTGCAGGCGCGGGTGTTCGCCGAGGTGGTGGACATCACCGGCATCGTGCTGACGAAGCTGGACGGCACCGCCAAGGGCGGCATCGTGGTGGCGGTCCAGCGTGAGCTGAACGTCCCGGTCAAGCTGGTGGGCCTGGGCGAGGGCGCGGACGATCTCGCGCCGTTCGAGCCGGAGGCGTTCGTCGACGCGCTGATCGGCGGCTGAGGCCGGTGGTGGGGGATCACCCGTATCGCGCCGGACGGGCCGGGGAGGAACTCCCGGCCCGTCCGGCGTTCGCACGCGAGGAGCGAGCCGCCTTCAGCCTCCGGCCCGATGGCTCACATAGGCCAGAGTCCCCAGCACCAGCCGGGCGTGCGGCGGGCGGCCCGCGGTGTCGAGGGTCGGCGGGCGCAGCCAGCGGACCGGTCCGAGCCCGCCGAGGTCCGAGGGCGGGGCGGTGATGTGGTCGCCCGCGCCCAGGCAGTGCAGATCGAGGTCGGCGTCGTCCCACCCCATGCGGTACAGCAGCTCGGGAAGTTCGGCGGCGGCGCCGGGGGCGACGAAGAACTGGGCGCGCCCGTGCGGGGTGGCGGCCACCGGGCCGAGGGGCAGCCCCATCCGCTCCAGCCGGACCAGCGCGTGTCCGCCCGCGTACTCCGAGACCTCCAGGACGTCGAACGAGCGGCCCACGGGCAGCAATACGGCCGCCCCGGGGACCCGCTCCCACGCGGCCGCGGCGGCGTCCAGGGTGGCGCCCGCCGGGACGCCGGGGGCGAAGGCGAGCGGATGCGCACCGGGGGAGTGACAGTCCCGGTCACCGCATGAACATTCGTTTCTGCCGCCCCCCGAGCCCCGTGCCGCCCGTGCGCCCGGCACCACGTCCCAGCCCCACAGTCCGGTGTACTCCGCCACCGTCGTGGACTCGGACGTACGGCCGCGGCGCCGCGAGCCGGACCGCATGTCCCGGATGCCGCCGATCGTGAAGCCCATGCCCCCTCCAACGGGTCCCGCTCTCGATGGTTACGAGTCGGAGCGCCGCGATGACGCTCCGTCGCCGATGAGGTGCGGCGCCGTGCGCTCCGATGTGACGGAGGTGGTGAGACGCGACCCGCGCGCCCCCACGTGCACCCCTTCACCTCTTCCCGTCGCCTCGGTGTCAAGTGAATCGTGGGAAACGGCAACCGGGTTCATTCGAAGGGGTGGCGAATGGTGGCGTTTTCGGGAACCGCCTCGCCGGAGGCGTGATCGTAGGATTACTTTCAGTGCACAGTCCCTGGAAGTGGCGCTCGCTCGAATGCGAGCTGACGACGGGCGGAGTACGGATCGGTACATGCCACTGGCATGAGGCGGTTCCCTCTCCGGACGGTTGATGCGCCGCATCCCGGGGACAACTGACCGTGACAGAAGGCATTCTGGTGGCGGTCCGGGAAAATTCGTGGGATGGGGGCGTTCCGGGTGGACGACGGCGGCGGCGGTGCTGGGAAGCGCCCCAATGCGCAATTGGGGTCGTGGTTCGTGCGCAGCGGCTGGTCGAAGGGGGAGCTGGCGCGCCAAGTCAACCGCAGAGCGCGGCAGTTAGGTGCCCATCACATCAGCACGGACACCTCGCGGGTGCGCCGCTGGCTGGACGGCGAGCAGCCCCGCGAGCCGATTCCGCAGATCCTCTCCGAGCTGTTCTCCGAGCGCTTCGGCTGTGTGGTCGGCATCGAGGACCTCGGGCTGCGCGCCGTCCACCGGTCACCGTCCGTGTCCGGAGTGGACCTGCCCTGGGCCGGGCCCGAAACCGTCGCGCTGATCGGCGAGTTCTCCCGCAGCGATCTGATGCTGGCCCGCCGCGGCTTCCTCGGCACCTCGCTCTCGCTGTCCGCGGGCCCCGCCCTCATCGAGCCCATGCAGCGCTGGCTGGTGCCCTCGACGAGCGGACAGTCCGGCGGCGCCAGGGCGGCCGACGGCGGGCGCGCGCGACGGATCTCGCGGCTCTCCGAGCCCGAGCTGGAGCTGCTGGAGTCCACCATCGTGATGTTCCGCGCCTGGGACGCCCAGTGCGGGGGCGGGCTGCGCCGCAAGGCGGTGGTCGGCCAGCTGCACGAGGTCACCGACCTGCTCCAGGAGCCGCATCCGGACGCCGTCTCCCGGCGGCTGTTCAAGGTCGCGGGCGAGCTCGCCCAGCTGGCCGGGTGGATGAGCTATGACATCGGACTCCAGCCCACCGCGCAGAAGTACTTCGTGCTCGCCCTCCACGCCGCCAAGGAGTCCGGCGACCGCCCCCTCGGCTCGTACGTCCTCTCCAGCATGAGCCGCCAGATGATCCACGTCGGGCGGCCCGACGACGCGCTGGAGCTGATCCACCTCGCGCAGTACGGCAGCCGGGAGAACGCCACGCCGCGCACCCAGGCCATGCTGTATGCGATGGAGGCCCGCGCCTACGCCAATATGGGCCAGCCCAGCAAGTGCCACCGCGCGGTGAAGATGGCCGAGGACACCTTCGCCGATTGCGCCGGGGGCGACGGCGACCCGGACTGGATCCGCTTCTTCTCCGAGGCCGAGCTCAACGCGGAGAACGCCCACTCCTACCGCGATCTCGCCTATGTGGCCGGCCGCAGCCCCACCTACGCCAAGATGGCCGACCCGGTGATGCGCAAGGCCGTGCAGCTCTTCGGCCAGGAGACCGAGAAGGAGTCCGGCCCCCAGCGTTCGTATGCGCTCAACCTGATCGGCATGGCCACCGTCCACCTCCTGCAGAAGCAACCCGAGCAGGCCGCGGCCGTCGCCCGGGAGGCGCTGCCGCTCGCCAAGCGGGTGCGCTCGGAGCGGGTCAACAACCGGCTGCGCAAGACCGTGGACACGGCGGTGCGCCAGTTCGGCGACGTGCCGGAGATCACCGATCTCAGTGAGCGACTGGCCACCCTGATGCCCGACACCCCCGAGACGACGGGTCCCGGCCAGGCCGTCTGAGCGGCCCCGGCGGTGATCGCGACACCGTAACGGAGGGCTCCGGCACGCCCACCGCGGTTCACCGCCACGTAACACTCGCGCGTCCTTCGTCACTGCGGTGAAACATCGGGCGGCATTGGCTGAAACGGCGCTGCGCCAACCTCAAGGCGAATACCGGCCCACCGATGTCCTGCCCGCACGGGCCGTCGCTTCGAGGAGACGTCCACATTGAATGGCGCAAATACAGCGTTCGTCTTGATCAGCGCCGCGCTAGTGATGCTGATGACCCCCGGCCTGGCCTTCTTCTACGGCGGCATGGTGCGGGTGAAGAGCGCCCTGAACATGCTGATGATGTCCTTCATCTCGCTCGGCGTCGTCTCGCTGCTGTGGGTGCTGTTCGGCTACTCGCTCACCTTCGGCGATGACGTCGGCGGCGGGCTGCTGGGCAATCTCGACCACATCGGGTTCAAGGGCATCGACCCGACCTCGCTGTGGGGCGAGAAGCCGGACGCGGTCCCGGTCCTGGCCTTCGCGCTCTTCCAGCTGATGTTCGCGGTGATCACCCCCGCGCTGATCAGCGGAGCCGTCGCCGACCGCGTCAAGTTCGGCGCCTGGACGCTCTTCATCACCGTGTGGTCCACGGTCGTCTACTTCCCGGTCGCGCACTGGGTCTGGCAGGCCGACGGCTGGCTGTTCAAGAAGGAGGTCATCGACTTCGCGGGCGGCACGGCGGTCCACATCAACGCGGGCGCCGCGGGCCTCGCCGTGGCCCTGGTGCTCGGCAAGCGCATCGGCTTCAAGAAGGACCCGATGCGCCCGCACAACCTGCCGCTGGTGATGCTCGGCTCCGGTCTGCTGTGGTTCGGCTGGTTCGGCTTCAACGCCGGTTCCGCCCTCGCCGCCAACGGAACCGCCGCCAACATGGCCTTCAACACCCAGATCGCCACCGGCGTCGCCATGCTCGGCTGGCTCGCCTACGAGCGGATCCGGCACGGCGCGTTCACCACTCTGGGCGCCGCCTCCGGCGCGGTCGCGGGCCTGGTCGCCATCACCCCCTCCGGCGCGGCGGTCAACGCCTGGGGCGCCATCGTCATCGGCCTGGTGGCCGGAGTCGTCTGCTCCTGGGCCGTCAGCCTCAAGTACAAGCTGGGCTACGACGACTCGCTCGACGTGGTCGGAGTGCACCTGGTCGGCGGTCTCATCGGCACCCTCCTGGTCGGCGTCCTGGCCACCGACGGCGTCGGCGGCGTGACCCAGCTGGGCAAGCAGGCACTCGGCGCCTTCACGGTGCTGCTCTACTCCTTCGCCGTCTCCTGGATCCTGGCCAAGATCATCCACGTCACCATCGGCTTCCGGGCCAATGAGGACGACGAACTCGGCGGCGTCGACCAGGCGTTCCACGCAGAGACCGCCTACGACTTCAGCGCGGTCGGCGGATCCCCGCGTAGTACGGTGCCCGACGCGGGCCAGGCCGGCGCGTCCGCGCCGCAGAAGACGCACAACAAGAAGGTGGACGCGTGAAGCTCATCACCGCAGTAGTGAAGCCGCACCGGCTCGACGAGATCAAGGAAGCGCTGCAGGCGTTCGGCGTCCAGGGTCTGACCGTCACCGAGGCCAGCGGCTACGGCCGCCAGCGCGGCCACACCGAGGTCTACCGGGGCGCGGAGTACACCGTCGACCTGGTGCCCAAGGTGCGCATAGAGGTCCTGGTCGAGGACGAGGACGCCGATGACCTCGTCGACATCGTGGTCAAGGCCGCCCGCACCGGAAAGATCGGGGACGGCAAGGTCTGGAGCGTCCCCGTGGAGACCGCGGTCCGCGTCCGCACCGGGGAGCGCGGCCCGGACGCCCTCTGACCCCTCCGGACCACCAGTGGCACGCGGACAGGGAGCCGAGTTGACGGACAGCCTCGAGACCACGACCCACACCACCGACTCGGGGCCCGGCGGCTACGCGGCGGCGCGGCTGCGACTCCTCCAGGAGGGGGCGCGGTCCGGGCCACCGCGCCGCACCGCCCTGGCCGACCTCACCGACCAGTGGCTGGCCGCCCTGCTCACCGGCGGCGCGGAGACCGCCGGGATCGACCGGGGCGTCGCCCTGGTGGCCGTCGGCGGCTACGGACGCGGCGAACTCTCCCCGCGCAGCGACCTCGATGTGCTGCTGCTGCACGACGGCTCCGCCGACCGTTCGGCCCTCGCCGCGCTCGCCGACCACATCTGGTACCCCGTCTGGGACATGGGCCTCGCCCTCGACCACTCCGTGCGCACCCCCGACGAGGCCCGCGGAACCGCGGCTGAGGATCTGAAGGTCCAGCTCGGCCTGCTCGACGCCCGCCACATCGCGGGCGACGCCGCGCTCACCGCCGATCTGCGCACCACCGTCCTCTCCGACTGGCGCGCCCAGGCCCCGCGGCGGCTGCCCGAGCTCCACGCGCTGTGCCAGGAGCGCGCCGAGCGCCACGGAGAGCTGCAGTTCCTGCTCGAACCCGATCTGAAGGAGGCCCGCGGCGGGCTCCGCGACGCCACCGCGCTGCGCGCCATCGCCGCCTCCTGGCTCGCCGACGCCCCGCGCGAAGGCCTCGACGACGCGCGGCGGCGGCTGCTGGACGCCCGCGACGCGCTCCATCTGTCCACCGGCCGCGCCACCGACCGCCTCGCGCTCCAGGAGCAGGACCAGGTCGCGGGCGCCCTCGGGCTGCTGGACGCCGACGCCCTGCTGCGTCAGATCTACGAATCCGCCCGGATCATCTCCTACGCCTCCGATGTCACCTGGCGCGAGGTCGAACGGGTGCTGCGTGCCCGCTCGGCCGCCCGGCCCCGGCTGCGCGCCCTCCTCGGCGCCCGCGGCGGGCGCGGGGGCGCCGGAAGCGGCGCGGACGCGGGGGAGCGCAGCCCGCTCGCCGAGGGCGTGGTGGAGCAGGACGGCGAGGTGGTGCTGGCCCGCGCCGCGCGCCCCGACCGCGACCCCGTGCTCCCCCTGCGGGCCGCCGCGGCCGCCGCCCAGGCCGGACTACCGCTGTCCCCGCACGCCGTACGGCGGCTGACCGCCGCCGCCCGGCCGCTGCCCGTGCCGTGGCCGCCCGAGGCCAGGGAGCAGCTGATCACGCTGCTGGGCGCGGGCGAGTCCACTGTCGGAGTGTGGGAGGCCCTGGAAGCCGAGGGACTGATCACCCGGCTGCTGCCGGACTGGGAGCGGGTGCGCTGCCGTCCGCAGCGCAACCCCGTCCACCGCTGGACCGTGGACCGGCACCTGGTCGAGACCGCGGTCCGGGCCAGCGCCCTCAGCCGCCGGGTCGGCCGCCCCGATCTGCTGCTGATCGCCGCGCTGCTGCACGACATCGGCAAGGGCTGGCCCGGCGACCACTCGGTGGCCGGGGAGACCATCGCCCGCGACGTCGCCGCCCGTATCGGCTTCGACCGCACGGACGTCGCGGTCCTCGCCACCCTCGTACGCCACCATCTGCTGCTCGTCGAGACCGCCACCCGCCGCGACCTGGACGACCCGGCCACGGTGCGCTCGGTCGCCGAGGCCGTCGGCAGCGCCACCACCCTGGAACTGCTGCACGCCCTCACGGAGGCCGACGCCCTCGCCACCGGCCCCGCGGCCTGGAGCGCCTGGCGCGGCTCCCTCGTGGCCGACTTGGTCAAACGGGTCTCGGCGGTGCTCGCCGGCGAACCCGCGGACGACTGGTCCACCCCGCAGCACACCACGGCCGAGCAGGAACGCCTCGCGGTCGAGGCATGGCGCACCGGCGGCCCGGTGCTGGCCCTGCACGCACGCTCCGAGGCGCTGCCGCCGGGCGAAACGGGCCTCCTTACGGAGGTCACCACGGAGGTCACCGAAGGGCCGCCGGAGGAGGGGCCCACCGGCCCCGAGCCGATCGGCGTGGAACTCCTCATCGCCGTCCCCGACCAGTCCGGCGTCCTCGCCACGGCGGCCGGCGTCCTGGCCCTGCACCGCCTTACGGTGCGCGCGGCGGACCTGCGCACCGTCGAGCTGCCGTCGGAGCTGGACGCGACGGGCGCAGCGGGCGGGGTGCTGCTGCTGAGCTGGCGGGTGGCGGCCGAGTACGGCTCGCTGCCCCAGGCCGCCCGGCTCCGGAACGACCTGCTCCGCGCCTTGGACGGCTCGCTCGACATCGTCGCCCGCCTCGCCGAGCGCGAGGCCGCCTACCGCAAGTACCCCCGCCGCCGCGGGGTGCACGCCCCACCACCCCGGGTCACGGTCGCCCCCGGCAGCTCCCAGCTCGCCACCGTGATCGAGGTCCGCGCCCAGGACGCCCCCGGCCTGCTGCACCGCATCGGCCGCGCCCTGGAACACGCCGGCGTCGCGGTCCGCAGCGCCCACGTCTCCACCCTCGGCGCCAACGCGGTGGACGCGTTCTATGTCACAGACGACTCCGGTGCCCCGCTGAAGCCCATGCACGCGGCCGAGGTGGCCCAGGAAGTCGAGCGGGCGCTGACCAGCCCACCTGATGCTTGAGAGCACGATTCAGCTCGACCGGAGCTTGGGGAGCGGGGCCCGTGTTCAGCCCCTCCGGCGCTTGAGGAGCGGGCCGGGAGGGGCTGAGCCTCGCTCAGGCCACCGGCGCCGGAGGGGGCGGATCGCCCCACTTCCCAGCCCCTCCGGCGCTTGAGGAGCGGGGTCCGGGGCGGAGCCCCGGCGGGGGCACGGGGGCGGAGGCCCCGGAACAACAGCCGCGTCGCAAACCCGGGGGCAGACCGTTCACGCGGCGGGCGGATACCCTTGGAGGCCGACCACCGACCCGACATCCGACCGAAGGATTCGCGACCACCGTGTTCGATACCCTCTCCGATCGCCTCGCAGCGACTTTCAAGAACCTCCGGGGCAAGGGACGCCTCAGCGAGGCGGACATCGACGCCACGGCACGCGAGATCCGGATCGCCCTGCTCGAAGCCGACGTGGCGCTGCCCGTCGTCCGGGCGTTCATCAAGCAGGTCAAGGAGCGCAGCCTCGGCGCGGAGGTCTCCCAGGCGCTCAACCCCGCCCAGCAGGTCATCAAGATCGTCAACGAGGAGCTCATCGGCATCCTCGGTGGCGACGCCCGGCGCCTCCGCTTCGCCAAGCAGCCGCCGACCGTGATCATGCTTGCGGGTCTGCAGGGCGCTGGTAAGACCACGCTCGCCGGAAAGCTCGGCCGCTGGCTGAACGCCCAGGGCCACACCCCGCTGCTCGTCGCCTGTGACCTCCAGCGCCCCAACGCGGTCAACCAGCTCTCGGTGGTCGCGGAGCGGGCCGGAGTGGCCGTCTTCGCCCCCGAACCGGGCAACGGCGTCGGCGACCCGGTCAAGGTGGCACAGGATTCGATCGAGTTCGCCCGCACCAAGCAGCATGACGTCGTGATCGTCGACACCGCGGGCCGCCTCGGTATCGACGAGGAGCTGATGCGGCAGGCCGCCGACATCCGCGACGCGGTCCGCCCGGACGAGGTTCTCTTCGTCGTCGACGCGATGATCGGCCAGGACGCGGTGAACACCGCGGAGGCGTTCCGCGACGGCGTCGGCTTCGACGGTGTGGTGCTCTCCAAGCTGGACGGCGACGCGCGCGGCGGTGCCGCGCTGTCCATCGCGCATGTCACCGGCCGCCAGATCATGTTCGCCTCCAACGGCGAGAAGCTGGACGACTTCGACGCGTTCCACCCGGACCGCATGGCGTCCCGCATCCTCGGCATGGGCGACATGCTCAGCCTGATCGAGAAGGCCGAGCAGACCTTCAGCCAGCAAGAGGCCGAGAAGATGGCGGCCAAGCTGGCGAAGGGCCCCAAGGAGTTCACGCTCGACGACTTCCTGGCGCAGATGGAGCAGGTCCGCAAGATGGGCTCCATCTCCAAGCTGCTCGGCATGCTGCCGGGCATGGGCCAGATGAAGGACCAGATCAACAACCTGGACGAGCGGGATGTGGACCGCACCGCCGCCATCATCAAGTCGATGACCCCTGGCGAGCGCCAGGACCCCACGATCATCAACGGCTCGCGCCGCGCCCGTATCGCCCGCGGTTCCGGCGTCGAGGTGAGCGCGGTCAAGAACCTGGTGGAGCGGTTCTTCGACGCGCGCAAGATGATGTCGAAGATGGCCCAGGGGGGAGGCATGCCGGGGATGCCCGGGATGCCGGGCATGCCGGGCATGGGTGGCGGCAACAAGCGCAAGGGCAAGCAGCAGAAGAAGGCCAAGGGCAAGCAGCGCTCGGGCAACCCCATGAAGCGCAAGGCCGAGGAGCAGGCCGCCGCGGCGCGCCGCGAGCAGGGCGGCGCGTTCGGGCTGCCCAACGGCGACCAGGGCGGTCAGGACTTCGAACTCCCCGACGAGTTCAAGAAGTTCATGGGCTGAGCCGCCCCGGCTCCCGAGCCCCGTACGAACGAACGCACCGTAAGGCCCCTGCGCACACCGTCAGGGGCCTTACGTGATGGCCCGTTCAGACGCGGCAGATCAGATAGCGGAAGACGTTCGGCATCCACACCGTGCCGTCCGCCCGCTGATGCGGATGCAGCGCCTCGGTGATCTCCTTACGGACCTGCGTCGGATCCGTGGCCCGTTCCGCCGCGTCGAACAGCCCGGTCGACAGCAGTCCGCGCACCGCGCTGTCCATGTCGGCGTACCCGAACGGGCAGGCCACCCGGCCCGAGCCGTCGGGCCGCAGGCCCGCCCGCGCGGCCATCTCCTCCAGGTCGTCCCGGCCGCACAGCTGCCAGCGCTCGGGAGGGGGCACCTCGCGGCGGTGGCCGGGGGCACCCATGGGGTCGGCGAGCCGGGCGCCCACCCACAGCACCCCGGAGGTGGCGCAGCGCTCCGGCGGGCCCCATCCGGCGAGCACCACGGCCCCGCCGCGCTCGGTGCCGGCCGCGGCGGCCGCGAGCGTGGACGCGGCGGCGGACACCGTCGCACCGGGGCTTCCCGCGCTCAGAGCGCACAGCGGCTCGAAGGCGGTCACCACCGTGAAGTCCGCGTCTGCGGCCGCCTCCCGCACGCAGGGGCTCTCCGGGCCGCCGAGGCCCAGCCGGGCGGGCCGCGCCCGGTCGCCCGGCGCGCCCGCGGCGGTCAGCCGCTCCCGCGCGAGGTCCAGGCGCCGCTCGTCCGTGTCCACCCCGCACACCGCGGCGCCGCGCGCGGCCGCGATGAGGAGGGCGAGCCCGGAGCCGCAGCCCAGGCCCAGCAGACGCGTTCCGGCGCCGACGTCCAGCCGTCCGTACACGGCCTCGTACAGCGGGACCAGCATCCGCTCCTGGATCTCCGCCCAGTCCCGGGTGCGAGCGTGCGCGTCCGTCGTCCACGACGAGGAGGGGCGCGGGCGGTGCCGCCGTACGAGCGTAGATGTCATCGAAAGGGCCCCAATCAGCGAAGAGCTGTGCCGTCGTCAGCTTGATCCTTAACGTCTGGCTTGGTCTCGTTCGTAGAGGGTGCTCGGGCGTTTGACGGTTTTGCCCACGTCACGACGGATGGCGGGGTGCCGGTTCTTGGAGCCGGGCGGGCGTCCGGGGCCGGGATGGCTGCGTTTGGGCACGCGGGCCGGGCATGGCAAGTTGGGTCGGAGGTGTCGGAACCCGCGTCGGACGCGGGTCGGGGTGAGAGCGACGCCGGGGCGGGTGGTCTTCTCCCAGGGCTTGCGCTGGTCGATGGCGAGCGGGGCGGCGAGGCGGAGCTGCGTGTGCGCAGTGATCACCAGCCAGGTCCAGTGGTCTGCCGCCTGCGGTTCACGTAGCCGCGGCCGGGTCCAGCCCAGGGACTGTTTGAATAGGCGAAACGTGTGTTCCAAGTCGAATCTTCGCAGGTAGCAGGACCAGACGAAGTCGACATCGGCCGGGTCGACGCCGGTGGCCGAGGACCACAGCCAGACCGGTGGCGCGTCGCGGTCGCCGGGCAAATGATCCACCTTGAGGCGGATCAACGTGCCCTCGATGATGGGGAGTTCGCCGTCGTGGTCGATCCAGGCGGAACGCTGCTGGAGTTCCGGGTGGAGCCGGTCCCATGCACGGGCCTCTGCCTTGCCGTAGCGAGGCGTGTCGTTGACCGTCACCACCGACGGCTCTGTCCAGGTCTGCGGCCTCGCGAGACTGAACTCCTTGCCGTGCTTGGGCGGCCGACCACCCTTGGGCCGGTAGACGCGGGGTGGGGCCGGAAGCCGCAGGGCACGGTCCGAACGCAGGCGCCCCACCAGTTCGAGGGGCAGGTCCCGCAGCAGCCAGGCCAGGCGCATCACGTCGTAGCCGGCGTCCATCACGATCAGCATGTCCCGGTCTCCGGGTCGCCACTGCCCGGCCGCGATCAGCCGCTCGGCCACCTGCCGGAGCTGGTCGGCCGTGACGGCCGCCGCGTCGTCGGCGGGCCCGAGGCGGACCGCGTCCAGCACCGCGGTCCACGAGGTGCGGTCCGGTGTCAGCGCGGCGACGAAGGAGTACGGCCAGCCCGGAATGATCTGCGCGTCCGCCTTGGAACGGCCATGGACGTGGCAGAACAGCCGCTCCGGCGAGCACGCGGCGTCCGAGCGCAGCCACGGGGAGACATCCACGGCGAGCACGATCCGCCCGCCGAAACGCGGCAGTGGCACTGACGCCAGGAGATCCCGCAGCCGGTCCACGTCCAGGCGGCCGTGGTTCAACGCACCGTACAGCGAGCCGTAGCCCCGGCGGTGCTCGGCGAGCAGGGAGAGCTCGACCGGTGTCCGCGTCGGGCCGTCCGCGCACAGCAGCGCGTCGGCCAGTTCGAAGAATGCGTCCGCCCGCCTGGACAGACACCCGTAGAAGACCGTCCGAAAGCGTGACAGTTCCGCGAACGCATCCCGCCCGCCGGCTGGCACCAGCACACTCATCATTACGGCCTTCCTTGTGAACTCCCGCATCTCATCGCAGAGTTCAGGATCATGAGGAAGGCCGCCCTCATACCCTGCAATCACTCCAAAGAGTGACCACACGAATCGGGCCCGAGGTTAAGGATCAAGGTCAGATTCGGTGTCACATCCCCCGTGGTGCGCTTCCCCCGTGGTGCGTTGTGACGTCCCACCCCCAAATGCCAGGGAACTCCGCATCCGTCCCCGCGTCCAGAGGTTTCACGGCCGTGCTTGCGTGCCCCCTTTGTGCGCCCCCGTACACCTGTGCGTACGTCTCGCTCCCCGAGCCGCCCCCCCGACCTCCGCCGGGCCGCCGGACGGCCGTGGGCGCGGCGCGGGCGGTGGCCAGCACTGATCGGCTCGTTTTGGTCCGATTCACGGTTCGGTACCCCCGGGCCGTACGATCGGCGCCATGGCTAAGGCTCCCGTGCTCACCCCCCAGGCGGAGGACTTCCCCCGCTGGTACCAGGACGTGATCAACAAGGCCGAACTGGCCGACAACGGCCCGGTGCGCGGCACCATGGTGATCCGACCGTACGGGTACGGGCTGTGGGAGCGGATGCAGCAGGACATGGACGCCCGCATCAAGGCGGTCGGCGTCCAGAACGCGTACTTCCCGCTCTTCATCCCGCAGTCGTATCTGGCCAAGGAGGCCGATCACGTCGAGGGGTTCGCGCCGGAGCTCGCGGTCGTCACCCATGGCGGCGGTAAGGAGCTCGAGGAGCCGGTCGTCGTCCGGCCCACCTCCGAGACGATCGTCAACGAGTACTTCTCCAAGTGGGTGCAGAGCTACCGCGATCTGCCGCTGCTGATCAACCAGTGGGCCAATGTGGTGCGTTGGGAGCTGCGGCCGCGGCTGTTCCTGCGGACGACCGAGTTCCTGTGGCAGGAGGGCCACACCGCGCACGCGTCGTACGAGGACGCCCGGGCCTTCGCCGCCCGGATCCACCGCGAGGTCTACGCCCGGTTCATGGAGGACGTCCTGGCGATGGACGTGGTCCTGGGCCGCAAGACCGCCAGGGAGCGGTTCGCCGGTGCCCTCAACACCCTCACCCTCGAAGGGATGATGGGCGACGGCAAGGCGCTCCAGCTGGGCACCAGCCATGAGCTCGGCCAGAACTTCGCCCGGGCCTTCCACACCAGCTATCTGTCCAAGGACGGCGAGCAGGAGCTGGTCTGGCAGACCTCCTGGGGCAGCACGACCCGGATGGTCGGGGCGCTGGTGATGATGCACGGTGACGACAACGGCCTGCGTATCCCGCCGAGGCTGGCCCCGATCCAGGTCGTGGTGCTGGCGATCAAGGGCGACGACGCGGTGCTCGCCAAGGTCCGCGAGATCGGCGAGCTGCTCGCCGCGGCGGGCGTGCGGGTCCATGTCGACGACCGTACGGACACCCCCTTCGGGCGGCGCGCGGTCGACTGGGAGCTCAAGGGCGTGCCGGTCCGGGTCGAGGTCGGCCCGCGCGACCTGGAGGGCGGCACCGCGATGGTGGTCAGGCGGATCCCCGGCGGCAAGGAGCCGGTCCGCGCCGAGCTGCTGCCGGAGCTGCTGCCCAAGGTCCTGGAGGAGGACCAGGCGCTGCTGCTGCGGCAGGCCCGTGAGCGCCGTAAGGCGCGCACCACGGACGTGACGACCATGGAGGAGGCCGCCGAGGCCGCGGCCGCGGGCGGCTGGGCCCGCATCCGATGGGCGGACCTGGGGCCGGAGGGCGAGGCGGCGCTCGCCGAGCGGTCCGTGTCCGTCCGGTGTCTGGTCACCGAGGACGGGGCGGTGCCGGACGCCGACGACGCTCCCGGTAACGTCGCGTTCGTCGCGAGGGCCTACTGACGTCGCGGGAACTGACGTCGCGAGGGCCTACTGAACCGGTACGTACCGGCTTGGTACGCGGTGCGTGGCTCATCCATACATTTACGCACCCGCCCCTCGTCGTCGTACATCACCGTGAACTGACTGGTACGTGCAAATTATTTGGGATGCCCCGGAATCGGAACACCGGACCGGTCCCGCTCGTTAGCACGACGTGAGCACGACACCACCTGTTCTCGCCGCAGAGCTGGCGCAGGCGTGGGCCGACATTCAACGGCACCACCCCGAGCTGCCGGATCTAGCCGCGCCCGAATCGCTGATCGGAGAATCGTCGTCCGCATGTGGCGCCGAGCTCTCCTTCGAACGGCTGCTGCATGAGGCAGTGCATGGGATCGCCGCTGCCCGCGGTGTCCGTGACACCTCACGCGCCGGCCGCTACCACAACCGCCGGTTCCTGGCGATCGCCGAGGATCTGGGGCTGGACCATCCCGAGGAGCCGCACCCCAGCAGCGGCTTCTCGCTGGTCACCCTCAGCCCGGAGGCGAGAAAGCGGTACCGGACGACGATCGAACGCCTTCAGCGCGCACTCAAAGCGCACACCGTCGCGACCACCGCCGAGACCTCCCGCACCTTCCGCGGGCCCGCCGCGCGCCACGGCTCGTCCGGTGGCGGGGTCCGGGTCAAGGCGGTGTGCGACTGCGGGCGCAATGTCCGCGTCGTCCCATCGGTGCTGGCCCAGGCGCCGATCATGTGCGGTGGATGCGGGAAGCCGTTCCGCATTCCGGAGCCGGTGGCCGCGGTCGGCTGACCTGTCACGGTGTGGCAGAATGGTCTGCTGTACTCGACAGTCGACCAGGACCCCTCTCTCCTCCGACTGACGCGTCCATCGGGCACTCGGGTACCGCAACCCCACGCGGCACTTCGCAGTGCTCAACCACGTCAAGACCAGGAGACACCACTTCCGTGGCAGTCAAGATCAAGCTGAAGCGTCTGGGCAAGATCCGGTCGCCCCACTACCGCATCGTCGTCGCCGACTCCCGCACCCGCCGTGACGGCCGGGCGATCGAGGAGATCGGTCTGTACCACCCGGTGCAGAACCCGTCGCGCATCGAGGTCGACTCGGAGCGTGTGCAGCACTGGCTGAAGGTCGGCGCGCAGCCGACCGAGCCGGTGCTGGCCATCCTGAAGGTCACCGGCGACTGGCAGAAGTTCAAGGGTCTGCCCGCCCCGGCTCCGATGAAGGTCGCCGAGCCGAAGGCCGACAAGCGCGCGCTGTTCGAGGCGGCCGCCAAGGACGCCGGTGACGAGCCGAAGGGTGAGGCGATCACCCCGAAGGCGAAGAAGGCCGACAAGAAGTCGGACGAGGCGGCCGAGTCCGCTGAGTCCACCGCGTCGACTGAGGCCTGAGGATGCTCGAGGAGGCCCTCGAGCACCTGGTGAAGGGCATCGTCGACAACCCCGACGAGGTGCAGGTGGCCTCGCGCAACCTGCGGCGCGGGCGGGTGCTGGAGGTCCGGGTGCACCCCGATGACCTCGGCAAGGTGATCGGCCGCAACGGCCGCACCGCACGTGCCCTGCGCACCGTCGTGGGCGCCATCGGCGGCCGTGGGATCCGCGTCGACCTCGTCGACGTCGATCAGGTCCGCTGAGGCGATCAAGAAGAGCACCGGCACGGGCCGGGGAGGGCCTTGGGCCGTCCCCGGCCCGTGTGTGTGAAGGGACATCGCATCGTGCAGTTGGTTGTCGCGCGGATCGGCCGTGCCCATGGCATCAAGGGCGAGGTCACCGTCGAGGTGCGGACGGACGAGCCGGAGCTGCGGCTCGGCCCCGGCGCCGTGCTGGCCACCGAGCCCGCCTCGGCCGGGCCGCTGACCATCGAGTCCGGCCGGGTGCACAGCGGCCGGCTGCTGCTGCGCTTCGACGGCGTACGCGACCGCGACGCCGCGGAGGCGCTGCGCAACACCCTGCTGATCGCGGAGGTCGACCCGGAGGAACTCCCCGAGGACCCCGAGGAGTTCTACGACCATCAGCTGATCGACCTCGATGTGGTCACCGTGGACGGCACGGAGGTCGGGCGGATCTCCGAGATCTCCCATCTGCCGTACCAGGATCTGCTGGTCGTGAAGCGCCCCGACGGGGGTGAGGTGCTGATCCCGTTCGTCTCCGAGGTGGTTCCGGAGGTCGATCTGGAGGCGCAGCGCGCCGTGATCGACCCGCCGCCGGGGCTGCTCGACGAGGCCGAGGCGGAGATCGCGGGCAGCCGTAACGAGGAGCCCGAGAACGACCGTAAGGGCGACACCGCCGACAGCGGTGCGACCGAGAAGGACCGTAAGGGCGACACCGCGGGCGGCCGTGAGGATGGGTCGTCATGAGGCTCGACGTCGTCACGATCTTCCCCGAGTATCTGGAGCCGCTCAACGTCTCGCTGGTCGGCAAGGCCCGCGCCCGCGGCCGGCTCGACGTGCGCGTCCACGATCTGCGCGCCTGGACGCACGACCGGCACAACACGGTCGACGACACCCCGTACGGCGGCGGCCCCGGCATGGTGATGAAGCCCGAGCCCTGGGGCGAGGCGCTTGACTCGATCATGGCGTCGGGCGAGGCCGAGGGGCTGGTCAAGCCCACGCTGATCGTGCCGACCCCGAGCGGCCGTCCGTTCACCCAGGCCCTCGCCGTCGAGCTCGCCGAGCGCCCCTGGCTGGTGTTCGCGCCCGCCCGCTACGAGGGCATCGACCGCCGGGTGATCGAGGAGTACGGCGAGCGGCTGGAGGTCCACGAGGTCTCGATCGGCGACTACGTCCTGGCCGGCGGCGAGGCCGCGGTGCTGGTGATCACCGAGGCGGTGGCCCGGCTGCTGCCCGGCGTGCTGGGCAACGCCGAGTCGCACCGCGACGACTCCTTCGCCCCCGGCGCGATGGCCGGCCTCCTGGAGGGGCCCGTCTACACCAAGCCCCCCGAGTGGCGCGGCCGCTCCATCCCCGAGGTGCTGATCAGCGGTCACCACGGCAGGATCGCCCGCTGGCGCCGGGACGAGGCGTTCCGCCGCACCAGCGAGAACCGCCCCGATCTGATCGAGCGCTGCGACCCGGCGACGCTCGACAAGCACGACCGCGCACTCCTGGCCGAACTGGGCTGGGAGGAGTTGCCCGGGACGGGCGGTACGTCCAGCGGGGCTACCAGTGGGGCGACCCGTGGGGCCCGATTTGGGCGGCCGGACCGGACCGTGGAAGAATAGGCCGCTGCCGTACGTCCGGGTGTGCGCCCCTGCCACAGGGGGACCGACGCCCACCCGATGAGGGCGGCACTCCGAATCATCATCCGATATGCCGCTGATGACCTGTGGCATCAGCGAGGAAAGCAGACGATCATGTCTCACCTGCTCGACACCGTCGACTCCGCGTCGCTGCGCAGCGACATCCCGACCTTCCGCCCCGGCGACACGGTCAACGTCCACGTCCGCGTCATCGAGGGCAATCGCTCCCGTGTCCAGCAGTTCAAGGGCGTCGTCATCCGCCGCCAGGGCTCCGGTGTCCGCGAGACCTTCACCGTCCGCAAGGTGAGCTTCAGCGTCGGCGTGGAGCGCACCTTCCCGGTGCACACCCCGATCGTCGAGAAGATCGAGGTCGTCACCCGCGGTGATGTGCGCCGGGCGAAGCTGTACTACCTGCGCGACCTCCGCGGCAAGGCCGCCAAGATCAAGGAGAAGCGCGAGAGCTGAGCTCGCGGCTGGATCGCGGCGATTTTGCGCGACTACTGAGCTACCGCCGGATCATCCGGCCGGGCCGGATAGGCTCTGGCCCGATGAACACCGAAGGACAGCTCGCGGAGCGCGACCGCTCCCCGGGCTCCGAGAAGGAGCGCGAGGCGCGGTCGCGCTCTTCGCATGCCTCCGCGCGGACCGCGGAGCCCCCGTCCGCCGGGCGGCTGCCGCACAGGCGGGCCTGGGGCTGGCTGACCGGCGGCGGGCGCTGGCGGCGGGCGGCGCTGCTCGCGACCGCGTGTGCCGCGTTCGTGCTGCTGGTGAGCGGCTTTGTGATGCAGCCGTTCCTGATCCCCAGCGGTTCCATGGAGAGCACCCTCCGCCCCGGGGACCGGGTGCTTGTGAACAAGCTCGCCTACCGTTTCGGGGACGATCCGCGCCGCGGCGACGTTGTCGTGTTCGACGGAGCCGGTTCCTTCGGCGAGGAGGAGCCGTCCGGGAATCCGGTGACGGGTCTGCTGCGCAAGGCCGCCGCGGCGGTCGGTCTGGCCGAACCGGCCGAGTCCGACTACGTCAAGCGCGTGGTGGGCATCGGTGGTGACCGGGTCACCTGCTGCGACGAGCGGGGGAGGATCGAGGTGAACGGTCAGCCGGTGGACGAGCACTATCTGCACCCCGGGGACAGCCCCTCGCGGGTGCGCTTCGACATCGCCGTGCCCGAAGGACGGCTGTGGGTGATGGGCGACCACCGCGACGCCTCCCGGGACTCGCGCGACTATCTGGGCGCCCCTGGCGGGGGCACGGTCCCCGTCGACAAGGTGATCGGCCGCGCCGAATGGATCGGCTGGCCGTTCGGCCGCTGGTCCGGCGTACCCCGGACGGACGCCTTCACGAGCGTGCCCGCGGCGCCCGGCCGCATACCGTCCGCTGCCCCCGGTGGTGCCCATGGGTAAGCGCGGGCGTCCTCGTGCCAGGGCGCGCCAGACCGCTCCGCCCGTCGGCGTCGACCTGGGCACCCCCCGTCCGCCGGGCGAGCGCCGGGTGGGCGGCCGTGCGGAGCGGCGCAAGATCCAGCGCCGTATCAAGCGCAGGCGGCGCCGTTCGGCCGTCAAGGAGATCCCGATCCTGGTGGGCGTGGCGCTGGTGATCGCGCTCGTCCTGAAGACCTTCCTGGTGCAGGCGTTCGTCATTCCGTCCGGCTCGATGGAGCAGACCATCCGGATCGGCGACCGGGTGCTGGTGGACAAGTTCACCCCGTGGTTCGGCTCGAAGCCGGAGCGCGGCGATGTGGTGGTGTTCAAGGACCCCGGGGGGTGGCTGGACGACGAGCGGAAGCCGCCCAAGGACGACCCGCCGGTCATCAAGCAGGGCAAGGAGTTCCTGACCTTCATCGGGCTGCTGCCGTCCTCCGACGAGCAGGACCTGATCAAGCGGGTGGTCGCGGTGGGCGGCGACACGGTGGAGTGCTGCGATACGAACGGTAAGGTCACCGTCAACGGAACGCCGCTGAACGAACCGTATCTGCACCCGGGCAACCCGCCGTCGCAGAAGCAGTTCAAGGTGACGGTTCCTCAGGGGCGGATGTTCGTGATGGGCGATCACCGGTCCAACTCGGCGGACTCCCGGGTCCATCTGGACGAGCCGTACCAGGGCACGGTGCCGGACAACATGGTGGTCGGCCGCGCCGTGGTGATCGCTTGGCCGTTCGGGCACATGCGGCGGCTCGAAGAACCGGGCACCTACGCCTCGGTGAAGGACGCGCCGAGTGGGGCGACACAGGCCGAGGGCGCGGCACATAGGCTGTCCCCCATGGATCAGCAAGGAATGGTCCAGCTCCCGACCCCTGCGGAACTCCCGCTCGTTATGGGAGTGGTGATCCTGCGCCGTTCGTGGGGCAGGCGGCAGTCAGGCGTGAGGAGTGGATGTGGGGGATTTGGCGGTCGGCGCACGATCCGGTCACGAAGAGCCCGAGAGGCAGCCCGGGACGGGGGCGGAGCAGCCCACGGACGGGGCGGACGAGGCGCCCGAAGCCGGTGCACCCACGAACGGGGCGGCTGCCGCACCCAGGGCGTCGGACCCACACGGAGCCGATGGCGGACCGGAACCCTCCGATCCCCAGGACGGTCCCGGCGCGGCTGATCCGTCCGGGCCCGGGGACGGGGCGTCGACGCCGGGCCCCGGGAAGCCCGGCGGGCCCGGGAAGCTCGGCAAGCCCAAGAAGGTGCGCTCCTTCTGGAAGGAGCTGCCGATCCTGGTCATCATCGCGCTGGCTCTGGCGCTGCTGATCAAGACCTTCCTGGTGCAGGCGTTCTCGATCCCGTCCGACTCGATGCAGGACACCCTGCAGCGGGGCGACCGGGTGCTGGTGGACAAGCTCACCCCGTGGTTCGGCTCCGAGCCGGAGCGCGGCGAGGTGGTCGTCTTCCACGATCCGGGCGGCTGGCTCGGCGAGTCGCAGACCAAGAGCTCCGGCCCGGTCGCCGAGGGCATCCAGAAGGCGCTCAGCTTTATCGGGCTGATGCCGTCGGCGGAGGAGAAGGATCTGATCAAGCGGGTCATCGCGGTCGGCGGGGACACCGTCTCCTGCAAGCGCGGCGGCAAGGTGATGGTCAACGGCAAGCCGCTGGACGAGCCGTACATCTTCCCCGGGAACACGCCCTGTGACGAGAAGCCGTTCGGCCCGATCAAGGTGCCCGAGGGCAGGATCTGGGTGATGGGCGACCACCGACAGGACTCGCTGGACTCCCGCTATCACCAGAACCTGAACAACGGCACGGTCTCGGTGGACGATGTCGTCGGGCGCGCGATCGTCATCGCCTGGCCGATCAACCGCTGGACCACCCTGCCGGTGCCGAGCACCTTCGACCAGCCGGGTCTGAGCGCGGCCGCCGCGATGGCCCCGTCCGCCCTGGGGTTCGCGGGTGCGCTGCCGATTGTGCTGTGGCGCCGCCGCCGGCTGATCGCCAAGGTCCGTACGGAGGCCGGGAGCCGGCCGGAGCGGTTGACCGCCGCCGACTGCTGACGGGGCCCGTACCGCCGGGTAAGGTGCGGTTCCGTGTGCCCCGGGGCACACGGAACCTGATCTTCTACGTCTGTTGCGTACGGCGGGAGCACTGGAATGAGCGGAGCCCGAGGGGTGGGGGGCGGCAAGCCGCGGCGCACGCCCGGCAGCGTGCTGTCCGGGCTGGCGGTGGCCGTCGGCTGTGTGCTGTTCCTTGGAGGCTTCGTCTGGGGCGCGGTGCTCTACAAGCCGTATACGGTACCCACCGACTCCATGACGCCGACGATCGGCAAGGGCGCCCGGGTGCTGGCGGAGCGGGTCGACGGCGGCGACGTGCGCCGCGGCGATGTGGTGGTCTTCCGCGACCAGGTGTGGGGCGACCTGCCCATGGTGAAGCGGGTCATCGGGGTCGGCGGCGACCGGGTCGAGTGCTGTGACAAGCAGGGCCGGCTGCGAGTGAACGGCAAGATCCTCGAGGAACCGTATCTGCGCTCGGGGGAGCAGGCGTCCTCCTCGGCCTTCTCCACCACCGTGCCCAAGAACCGGCTGTTCCTGATGGGCGACCATCGCAGCGACTCCCTGGACTCGCGGGTGCACCTCACCGACGAGGCGGGCGGCGCCGTGGAGCGCGGCGCGGTGGACGCCCGGGTGGACGCCACCGCCTGGCCGCTGGGGTCCTGGGGGACCGTGGGGCGGCCCGACGCCTTCAAGGCGCTGCCGGGCGGGATCTCGCAGCCGGGGCCGCTGGGGCCGCTCCTGATCGCGGTCATCGTGGGCGCGGTGCTGATCCTGGTGGGCGCGGCCCATGGGCCGATCGCCCGGCGCAGGGCGGGCGGCGGCACCCGACGGGACCAGGCGGCGAAGGGGAGGGTGGCCGCGAGTGGCTGACGGGCCCGACGGAGCCGAGCGGACGACCGGCACGGACGAGCGGCGGCTGCGCAAGGTCGCCCGGGTGGTGCTGCTGGATCCGCAGGACCGGATCCTGCTGCTGCACGGCTTCGAACCGGACGATCCGTCGTCCACCTGGTGGTTCACCCCGGGAGGCGGCCTGGAGGGCGAGGAGAGCCGCGAGGAGGCCGCGCTCCGCGAACTCGCGGAGGAGACCGGGATCACCGATGTGCGGCTCGGCCCGCTGCTGTGGCGTCGGATCTGCTCCTTCCCGTTCGCCGGGCGGCGCTGGGACCAGGACGAGTGGTACTACCTGTGTCGTACCCAACAGACTCCGGCGCGTGCCGGCGGCGGGTTGACGGAGCTGGAGCGGCGGAGCGTGGCCGGTCTGCGCTGGTGGACGGCGGATGAGCTGGCCACGGCCACCGAGCCGGTGTACCCGACACGGCTGGCGGAGCTGTTGCGTACGCTGCTCGTCGAGGGACCCCCGGGTGCACCGGTGATCCTGGAGACTGAGCGCGTCTGACGCACAATGGGGGGACGCACGGCTGAAGGGGAACATGCCATGAGCGCCGAGGACCTCGAGAAGTACGAGACCGAGATGGAGCTGAAGCTCTACCGGGAGTACCGCGATGTCGTCGGTCTGTTCAAATATGTGATCGAGACCGAGCGCCGCTTCTATCTCACCAACGACTACGAGATGCAGGTGCACTCGGTCCAGGGTGAGGTCTTCTTCGAGGTGTCGATGGCCGACGCCTGGGTCTGGGACATGTACCGCCCGGCCCGTTTTGTGAAGCAGGTACGGGTCCTCACGTTCAAGGACGTGAATATCGAG
This sequence comes from Streptomyces lacaronensis, assembly GCF_047337785.1. NCBI lineage: Bacteria > Bacillati > Actinomycetota > Actinomycetes > Kitasatosporales > Streptomycetaceae > Streptomyces > Streptomyces lacaronensis. The sequence continues at coordinate 3,917,046 of NZ_JBLHDK010000003.1, read as the reverse complement.
GAGCTGAACAAGAGCGACCTCGACCTTCCGGGCGGCTGACTCGGCCTTCCGGGCAACTGGCCCCATCTTCCGGGCCGCTGACTCAGCCTTCCGGGTGGCTGAGTTTTCCACAGCCGGGCGGCTGTCCACAGGAATGCTCCAAGATCCCTGAGCGGGGCGCGGGGGCGTCACAGTCGGTGCCGGAGGTGGTGCCGAATGAACGCCCGAGGAGCGCTGGGCCGCTACGGCGAGGGTGTGGCGGTCCGCACATTGGCGGAAGCCGGGATGACCGTCCTGGAGCGCAATTGGCGATGCCGGGACGGCGAGATCGACATCGTCGCGCTCGACGCCGGGGCGCTGGTGGTGTGCGAGGTCAAGACGCGCCGTGAGGGTGGTTATGAGCATCCGATGGCGGCCGTGGGACCGGACAAGACCGATCGGCTGCGGTGGCTGGCGGAGCGCTGGCTGGAGCGGCACGGCGGCCCGCCGCCGGGCGGAGTGCGGATCGATGTGGTGGGGGTGGTGCTGCCCCGCCGGGGCGCGCCCGTGGTCGAGCATGTGCGAGGGGTGGCCTGATGGGGTTCGCCCGCACCTGCTCGGTGGCGCTGGTCGGGGTCGAGGGCGTGGTGGTGGAGGTCCAGGCCGATCTGGAGCCGGGAGTGGCCGCCTTCGCCCTGGTCGGTTTGCCCGACAAGAGCCTGGTGGAGAGCCGGGACCGGGTCCGCGCGGCCGTGGTCAATTCCGGCGGTGATTGGCCGCAGAAGAAGCTCACGGTCGGACTCAGCCCGGCATCCGTCCCCAAGGGCGGCAGCGGCTTCGACCTGGCCGTGGCCTGTGCGGTGCTCGGCGCGGCCGAGCGGGTGGACCCACGGGAGATCGCCGATCTGATGATGATCGGGGAGCTGGGTCTTGACGGCCGGGTGCGGCCGGTCCGCGGGGTGCTGCCCGCCGTGCTCGCCGCCTCCGAGGCGGGCTACCGCCAGGTCGTGGTCCCCGAGCAGACGGCGGCGGAGGCGGCCCTGGTGCCGGGCGTCTCGGTGCTGGGTGTGCGGAGCCTGCGCCAGTTGATCGCGGTGCTGACGGACGAGCCGGTGCCCGAGGAGGAGCCCCAGGAGCTGGGCCGTCCCGATCCGATGCTGGCGGGGCTCACCGTGCCCGGCGCCGGTATGGGCACCGGTGTGGCCGCGGTGCCCGGGGCGGGGCGGCCCGATCTGGCCGAGGTCGCAGGGCAGCGGGCCGCGCGCACCGCCTTGGAGGTCGCGGCCGCGGGCGGGCACCACCTCTTCCTGAACGGGCCTCCAGGCGCCGGGAAGACCATGCTGGCCGAGCGGCTGCCCGGACTGCTGCCGCCGCTCACCCAGCAGGAGGCCCTGGAGGTCACCGCGGTCCACTCGGTCGCCGGGGTCCTCCCGCCGGGGCAGCCCCTGGTGGAGACCCCGCCGTACTGCGCCCCGCACCACTCGGCGACCATGGCCGCGCTCGTCGGCGGGGGCAACGGGCTGCCGAGACCCGGCGCGGTCTCGCTCGCCCACCGTGGAGTGCTCTTCCTGGACGAGGCTCCCGAGTTCAGCGGGAAGGCGCTGGACGCCCTGCGGCAGCCCCTGGAATCGGGGCATGTGGTGGTCGCCCGGTCCGCCGGGATGATGCGGATGCCGGCACGCTTCCTGCTGATGCTGGCGGCCAACCCCTGCCCTTGCGGGCGCCACGGTCTGATGGGCGACGTCTGCGAGTGCTCACCCGCCACGGTCCGGCGCTATCAGGCACGGCTGTCCGGACCGCTACTGGACCGGGTGGACCTGCGGGTCCGCGTTGAGGCGGTGAGCCGGACCGAGCTCACCGGGGCACGCGCCGGGGCGGAGAGCAGCGCGTCCGTCGCGGCTCGGGTCCAGGAGGCCCGGGAGCGGTCCGCCGCCCGACTCCACGGCACCCCCTGGCGGCTGAACAGCGAGGTGCCGGGCCATGAGCTGCGCACCCGCTGGCAGCCGTCCCCCGGTGCGCTGCGCGAGGCCGAGCGCGATATGGAGCGCGGGCTGCTCACCGCCCGGGGGCTCGACCGGGTGCTGAGGGTCGCCTGGACCGTCGCCGACCTGGCCGGGCACGACCGGCCCCTGGCGCCGGACATCGCCCAGGCGCTGCAACTGCGGACCGGGATCAGCCGTGGGGTCCCGGTCCCGGCGGGGGAGTGCTGATGTCGGCTTCTTCGACGGGCGGTCGCGGCGCCGTTCCCGCCCTGTTCTCCGAGCCCGGGCAGGGGCAGGGTGGCTGGTACGAGGGGCGGGCGCTCCCGGACGGGCGGGGCGTCCCGGATGAGAGAAAGGGGCTGCCCGAGGGGCGGGGCGTCCCGGAGCAGGGGCAGGAGCTCCTCGAGGAACGGGCCACCCCGGACGACGGGCCGGAGCTCGCTGAGCGCCGGGGCGTCCCGGACGCGGAGCGGCTGGCGCGGGCGGCGCTCACCCGGCTCGTGGAGCCCGGGGACGAGACCGTGGGGCGCTGGCTGCGCCGTATGGGGCCCGTGGCGCTGTGGCGGGCGCTCACCGGGAAGGGCAAGCCCCCGCCCGGGGCCACCGGGGAGCGGCTGGCCGGATGTGCCCTCCGGGCGGCCGGGGTGGACCCGGTCGCCGACCTGGCGCTGATCGCCCGGTGCGGCGGACGGTTCATCTGCCCCGGGGATCTGGACTGGCCCGGTCAGCTCGACGATCTCGGTGACGCTCGCCCGGTCGGGTTATGGGTGCGCGGTCGGGCCGACTTGCGGATGTGGGCGCTGCGCTCGGTCGCCGTGGTGGGCGCGCGGGCCTGCAGCGACTACGGCGCGCATGTCGCGGCGTGCCTCGGCACAGGGCTCGCCGAGCGGGGCTGGGTGCTGGTCTCCGGGGCGGCCCACGGTGTGGACGGCGCGGCTCACCGAGGGGCGCTCGCCGCGGGTGGGGCCACCATCGCGGTGCTCGCTTCCGGTGTGGACGTCCCCTATCCGCGAGCGCACGCCGAGTTGATCGAGCGCATCGCGGAACAGGGCCTGGTGCTGGCCGAGTTGCCACCCGGAGCGCATCCGACGCGCCCCAGATTCGTGCTCCGCAACCGGGTCATCGCCGCCCTCACCCGCGGCACGGTCGTGGTCGAGGCCCAGTACCGCAGCGGATCGCTGGTCACCGCGCGCCGGGCACAACAGCTCGGGCGGTCCACCATGGGGGTGCCCGGACCGGTGACCAGCGCCCTCTCGGCCGGTGTGCATGAACTGCTGCGCGGCGAGGCCGTCCTGGTCACCGACGCCGCCGAAGTGGCCGAGCTCATCGGCGGCATCGGAGACCTCGCCCCGGAGCGGCGGGGGCCGCTGGTCGAGCGGGACCTGCTCGATCCCGTGACGGCACGGGTGCTGGAAGCGTTGTCGGCACGGGGCGGCAACCACCTGCGGGATGTGGCCCGGGAGTCCGGGACCGGATGCGACGAGGCCCTGGGCCGGCTCCATGAACTGCTCGCCCTGGGCTTTGTCGAACGTCATGGCGATCGATGGGAGTTGGTTCCGCCCGCGCGCCGGAGCGACGGCGCACGGCGAGGCGATCCCCCGAATCGGGGCAATCGGGTGAAAGGGTTGAGGCGATGACCGTATCCGCACACCGCCGAGCCGACGCCCTTCGCATACCGCGACGCCTTAGTCACGCTACGCTCACAAGGTTTCCGGCGGAAGCGTACGTCCTCACCCATGTCATGGCAGAACGGCTCAAGGCGACGAATGCCCCAGCACATCTCCGGGTCTGACAGCGCGGCGCCGCCCGCGGCCCGCGGCGCGGTGCACCCTGCCGCGCCCTCATCACTCGACGAGCTGTGGCGGTCGTACAAGACCACGGGCGACGGCCGGCTGCGGGAGCAGCTGATCCTGCACTACTCGCCGCTGGTGAAATATGTGGCCGGCCGGGTCAGCGTCGGGCTGCCCTCCAATGTCGAGCAGGCGGACTTCGTCTCGTCCGGGGTCTTCGGACTCATCGACGCCATCGAGAAGTTCGACCCCGAGCGCGCCATCAAGTTCGAGACCTACGCGATCACCCGGATCCGCGGCGCGATGATCGACGAGCTGCGGGCGTTGGACTGGATCCCGCGGTCGGTCCGCCAGAAGGCCCGGGCCGTGGAGCGGGCGTACGCGACGCTGGAGGCCCAGCTGCGCCGCACTCCCTCGGAGACCGAGGTGGCCACCGAGATGAGCATCAGCCTCGAGGAACTGCACGGCGTCTTCAGCCAGTTGTCACTCGCCAATGTGGTCGCCCTGGAGGAGCTGCTGCACGTCGGCGGCGAGGGCGGTGACCGGCTCAGCCTCATGGACACCCTTGAGGACACCGCCGCGGACAACCCCGTCGAGGTGGCCGAGGACCGGGAGCTGCGGCGGCTGCTCGCCCGGGCGATCAACACCCTCCCGGAGCGGGAGAAGACCGTGGTCACGCTCTACTACTACGAGGGGCTCACGCTCGCCGAGATCGGCCAGGTGCTCGGCGTCACCGAGAGTCGGGTCAGCCAGATCCACACCAAGTCGGTGCTCCAGCTGCGGGCGAAACTCGCCGACGTCGGGCGCTGAATCGTCCCTCCGGCATCGCCCTCCGGGCGGCCTCTTCCGTAGAGTGGTCGGGTGCCCAGGATTCGAGCGGCCTCAGTGGCCGAGCACCGGACGATGCAGCGCGCGGCCCTGCTGGAGGCCGCCCGCACCCTGCTGTCCGAGGGCGGTACGGAGGCGCTGACCTTCCCCGCCCTCGCCGAGCGCACGGGACTCGCACGGTCCTCCGTCTATGAGTACTTCCGCTCCCGCGCCGCCGTGGTCGAGGAGCTGTGCGCCGTGGACTTCCCGGTCTGGGCCGCCGAGGTCGAGGCCGCGATGGAGCGGGCCGACGGGCCCGAGGCGAAGATCGAGGCATATGTCCGCCGGCAGCTCGCGCTCGTCGGCGACCGCCGGCACCGCGCGGTGGTGGCGATCTCCGCCGGTGAGCTGGACGCGGGCGCGCGGGAGAAGATCCGGGCCGCCCATGGCGGGCTGATCGCCATGGTGGTCGAGGCTCTCGCGAGCCTCGGGCATGAGCAGCCCCGGCTTTCGGCCGTGCTGCTCCAGGGCGTCGTGGACGCCGCGGTCCGGCGCATCGAGCTCGGCGCGGCCGAGGATCCTGAGCGGATCACCGAGGCGGCCGTCGTCATGGTCCTGCGCGGCGTCCGGGGCTGACCGCGCGGCCCTTCCACTGGCCCCGCGGGCGCGCGCGGGGCGCGGCCCGGACGACCGGGCGATCCCGCCCGGTCCGGACCGGCTCGGGCGACCCAGCCGGATCCGGGCCCAGAGGGATGCCGCCATCAGCGCCGCGGCCGTCGGCAGCCGGGTGTCCCCGGCGGGGGAGGCGAGCCCGGAGAGCGTGGGCGCGTCGCGCACCCCGAACACCGGGAGCAGCCGGGACGGCCCGCCCCGCAGCATCGACGGCGGCAGCAGCGACAGCGGATCGAGATAGCGGTCCACGCGCCGCAGCCCCCAGTGCAGACAGCCCGACCGGCAGTGGAAGGGGCCCGGCGCCACCACGCCGACCACCTGCCCGGCGGCCACCCGCTCCCCCTTGGCCACTGTGGCGCGCACCGGCTCGTAGGTGGTCCGCAGGGGAGGGGAGCCGGTCCCGGACACCTCGATCACCAGTACACCTCGGCCCGCGACCGGGCCCACGAAGCTCACCCGCCCCGGGCCCGCCGCCCGGACCCGCTCGCCCGGACGCGCCGCGAGGTCGACCCCGCGGTGCCCCGCCGCCCAGGGCGCCGGAGGCGGCCGCCAGCCCCTCAGCACGGCAGGCCGCACCGCCCCCGGCGCACCGTCGACCGGCCACGACCGCTCCCCGCCCGGCCTCGACCGCTCCCTGCCCGCCGTCGATCGTCCCCCGCCCGGCCTCGTCCCCGGATCCGGCGCCGCGCGCGAAGCAGGCGCCGCGCGCGGATCCGCCGCCGCGGCCCGTACCGCGGAAGGAGACAACACCGGAAGAGAGGCCGGAGACACCGACAGCACCGACAGCACCGACAGCACCGACAGCACAAGAATCACCAGGGCAAGAGCCCGCCCCACCACAAGCCTTCGCATACCCCCACGATGGCCGGGCGGCCCGGAACGGGCGGATCATGGACGGAATCGGGGGACTACTCACGCGTTGTGGATAACGCCGTCACCCGGCACCGCACCGGTCCCGTACACTTCTTATGGCGATCCGGGTCACCGGATCGACTTCGCACGCCCCGCCACCGGTGCTCCGATCGCGCATCGGTCAGCTCGGTGGCCGCGCCCCTCGGTCCTCGGACGACCCCCGAAAGGGCCCCGTCCGTGGCAGGCGCGCCGGGACGTCAGGAGCGGCGGCCGCCCGGCCGCCGTGGAACCGAGTACCTCAAGGAGTACGGCCATGGCCGTCGTCACGATGCGGGAGCTGCTGGAGAGCGGCGTCCACTTCGGGCACCAGACCCGCCGCTGGAACCCGAAGATGAAGCGCTTCATCTTCACCGAGCGCAACGGCATCTACATCATCGACCTGCTCCAGTCGCTGTCGTACATCGACCGCGCCTACGAGTTCGTCAAGGAGACCGTCGCCCACGGCGGCTCCATCATGTTCGTCGGCACCAAGAAGCAGGCGCAGGAGGCCATCGCCGAGCAGGCGACCCGCGTCGGCATGCCGTACGTCAACCAGCGCTGGCTGGGCGGCATGCTCACCAACTTCTCGACCGTCTACAAGCGCCTGCAGCGCCTGAAGGAGCTCGAGCAGATCGACTTCGAGGATGTGGCCGCCTCCGGCCTCACCAAGAAGGAGCTCCTGGTCCTCTCCCGCGAGAAGGCCAAGCTGGAGAAGACCCTCGGCGGTATCCGCGAGATGCAGAAGGTGCCGAGCGCCGTCTGGATCGTGGACACCAAGAAGGAGCACATCGCCGTCGGTGAGGCGCGCAAGCTCCGGATCCCGGTCGTCGCGATCCTCGACACCAACTGCGACCCGGACGAGGTCGACTACAAGATCCCGGGCAACGACGACGCGATCCGCTCCGTCACCCTGCTCACCCGGGTGATCGCCGACGCCGTCGCCGAGGGCCTCATCGCCCGTTCCGGTGTAGCCACCGGTGACGAGAAGGCCGACAAGGCCGCGGGCGAGCCGCTCGCCGAGTGGGAGCGCGACCTGCTCGAGGGCGAGAAGAAGGCCGACGAGGGCGAGGCCAAGCCGGCCGAGGCCGCCGCGGACAAGCCCGCCGAGGACGCCGCCAAGCCCGCCGAGGCCGTTGAGGCCGTCGAGGCCGCCGCGGACAAGCCTGCCGAGGACGCCAAGCCCGCCGAGGACGTCAAGCCCGTCGAGACCCCCGCCGCGGGCACCGAGCAGGGCTGACCACTCAGACGTCACTCAGACGGTGTATGACGGCGGGGGACGGTGCCGGTGGCGCCGCCCCCGCCGTTCACCCGTAGAGCTTTCGACTTTCGAGAAGAGATTCACAGATCATGGCGAACTTCACCGCCGCTGACGTCAAGAAGCTCCGTGAGCTGACCGGCGCCGGCATGATGGACTGCAAGAAGGCGCTGGACGAGGCCGAGGGCATCGTCGACAAGGCCGTCGAGATCCTGCGCGTCAAGGGCCAGAAGGGCGTGGCCAAGCGTGAGGGGCGCAGCGCCGAGAACGGTGCCGTCGTCTCACTCATCGCGGACGACAAGTCCTCCGGCGTGCTGGTCGAGCTGAAGTGCGAGACCGACTTCGTGGCCAAGGGCGACAAGTTCGTGGCCGTCGCCGACGCCATCGCCGCCCACGTCGCCAAGACCTCCCCGGCCGACCTGGAGGCCCTGCTGGCCTCCGAGATCGAGGCGGGCAAGACCGTTCAGGCGTTCGTCGACGAGGCCAACGCGACCCTCGGCGAGAAGATCGTCCTGGACCGCTTCGCGCAGTTCTCCGGCGGCTTCGTCGCGGCGTACATGCACCGCACCAGCCCGGACCTGCCGCCGCAGGTCGGCGTCCTGGTCGAGCTGGACAAGGAAGACGCCACGGTCGCCAAGGACGTCGCGCAGCACATCGCCGCCTTCGCCCCGAAGTTCCTCACCCGCGACGAGATCCCGGCCGAGACGGTCGAGAACGAGCGCCGGGTCGCCGAGGCCACCGCCCGCGAGGAGGGCAAGCCCGAGGGCGCCCTGCCGAAGATCATCGAGGGTCGCGTCACCGGCTTCTTCAAGGAGAACGTGCTGGTGGACCAGCCGTTCGCCAAGGACAACAAGAAGTCCGTCCAGAAGATCCTGGACGAGGCCGGTGTCTCGCTCAAGCGCTTCGCCCGTTTCCGCGTCGGCGTCTGAGCCGAGCAGCGAATGACCGGCGACCCCGATAGGGTCGTAGGCAGCCAACCGTCGACCGGTCGGCCGCAGATGTGACGAGGAGGCCATTGCCGCAGAGGTCGTAACAGGACCCGTCCGGCAGTGGCCTCCTTCGTATGTGCACGAGGAGATCTCCAATGAATCACGGCGCGGACGCCAAACAGGCCGCCGATGACAAGAAGGCGCACGGCGCGGCCCCACACGGTCGCTTCCTGCTGAAGCTGTCCGGCGAGGCGTTCGCCGGAGGCGGGGGACTCGGTGTCGACCCCGATGTCGTGCACGCCATCGCCCGCGAGGTCGCCGCCGTGGTCAGGGACGGTGCCGAAATCGCCATCGTCATCGGCGGCGGAAACTTCTTCCGCGGTGCGGAACTGCAGCAGCGCGGTATGGACCGGGCCCGCTCGGACTACATGGGCATGCTCGGAACCGTCATGAACTGTCTCGCCCTCCAGGACTTCCTGGAAAAGGAGGGCATCGACTCCCGCGTCCAGACCGCCATCACCATGGGCCAGGTCGCGGAGCCGTACATTCCGCTGCGTGCGGTGCGCCATCTGGAGAAGGGGCGTGTGGTCATCTTCGGCGCGGGTATGGGTATGCCGTACTTCTCCACGGACACCACCGCGGCCCAGCGAGCGCTGGAGATCGACGCGCAGGCCCTGCTCATGGGCAAGAACGGCGTGGACGGGGTCTATGACTCCGACCCCGCCCGCAACCCCGACGCGGTGAAGTTCGACGCCCTGGAGTACGGCGAGGTGATCACCCGGGATCTCAAGGTCGCAGATGCCACCGCGATCACGCTCTGCCGGGACAACAAGCTGCCCATCCTCGTCTTCGAGCTCCTGGCCGAAGGAAACATCGCGCGTGCGGTGAAGGGTGAGAAGATCGGCACGCTGGTGAGCGACCAGGGCTCCCGGGCCTGACGGCTCGAACGGGGGATGGACAACGGCCTGCCGGTCGGACACCGTGCAGGAGAAGACGCACGCAGGGGCGAGGCTCTGCTTACTGATAACACCAGGAGCAAGTGGTGATCGAAGAGATCCTCCTCGAGGCCGAGGAGAAGATGGAGAAGGCCGTTGTGGTCGCCAAGGAGGACTTCGCCGCGATCCGCACCGGGCGTGCGCACCCGGCGATGTTCAACAAGATCGTGGCGGACTACTACGGTGCGCTGACGCCGATCAATCAGCTGGCGTCGTTCTCGGTGCCGGAGCCGCGGATGGCCGTGGTCACGCCGTTCGACAAGACCGCGCTCCGCAACATCGAGCAGGCGATCCGGGACTCCGATCTGGGCGTCAACCCGAGCAATGACGGCAACATCATCCGTGTGGTGTTCCCCGAGCTCACCGAGCAGCGCCGTAAGGAGTTCATCAAGGTCGCCAAGGCCAAGGGCGAGGACGCGAAGATCTCGATCCGCAGCGTCCGCCGCAAGGCCAAGGAGTCCATCGACAAGCTGATCAAGGACGGCGAGGTCGGCGAGGACGAGGGGCGCCGCGCGGAGAAGGAGCTCGACGACACCACGGCGAAGTATGTCGCGCAGGTGGATGAGCTGCTCAAGCACAAGGAAGCCGAGCTGCTCGAGGTCTGATGAACGACTCTTCCTGGGGGGCCCCACCAAGCGCCGGACTCCGGGGACCGGGCCGTCAGGGCACCTCCCCCGGCTACGGCTGGGAGGTGCCCACTTCTTCGGCGGGTCCCGCGCACGAGGTGGGTGAGGCGGCGCAAACTCGCCCCATGCCCACCGTGCCCCACGCAGGCGGCGACTCCGGCGAGGCCGCCGACCGTGACCGGGGGGCCGCTCGGCTGAGCGGCCCCCTCTTCCGCGACGAGCGGGAGCCGCAGCCCGGCCCCCGGCAGCCCGCCGGGCGCCGGCCGACGCCCCCCGAGCCCGCGCCCGACCCGGCCTCCGCCGACGGCGCGCCCGGCACCGGGCAGGGCAAGAAGAGCGCGGGCCGGAACCTGCGCGCCGCGATAGGGGTGGGCATCGGCCTCGGTGTGATCATCTTGGCCTCGCTCTTCATCTACAAGCCCGTGTTCGTCGGCGTGGTGGCGGTCGCGGTGGTGGTCGGGCTCTGGGAGCTGACCTCGCGGCTGGCCGAGCGCAAGGACATCCGGGTCCCCCTGGTGCCGCTCGCCGTCGGCGGGGTCGCCATGGTCGTCGCCGGCTATGTGCGCGGTGCCCAGGGCGCGGTGGTGGCGGTCGCCCTCACTGCGCTCGCGGTGCTGGTCTGGCGGATGACCGAGCCGCCCGACAACTACCTCAGGGATGTCACCGCAGGCGTTTTCGCCGCCTTCTACGTGCCGTTTCTGGCCACTTTCGTGGCGCTGATGCTCGACACCGACGACGGCCCGTGGCGGGTCCTGACCTTCCTGCTGCTGACCGTGGTCAGCGACACGGGGGCGTACGCGGTGGGCTGGCGTTTCGGCAAGCATCCGCTGGCCCCGCGCATCAGCCCCGGCAAGACCCGCGAGGGGCTGCTGGGCGCGGTGGCCTTCGCGATGGTCGCGGGCGCCCTGTGCATGCAGTACCTCATCGACGACGGCGTCTGGTGGCAGGGCCTGCTGCTCGGCCTCGCCGCCGCGGTCAGCGCGACCCTCGGCGACCTCGGCGAGTCCATGATCAAGCGCGACCTCGGCATCAAGGACATGGGCAAGCTGCTGCCCGGCCATGGCGGGATCATGGACCGGCTCGACTCGCTGCTGCCCACCGCGCCGGTGGTGTGGCTGCTGCTGGTGATCTTCGTGGGTGGCGGCTGACCACGCCCGCCCACGGGCCCCGCGCCACTCCCGGCGCGGGGCCGTTCGTATGTCTGCGACACTGGGTGAACCATGCCTAAGCCCGGAGAACTCACCTTCGTCGCGCCGCGTGGGGCCAAGAAGCCCCCGCGGCATCTTGCCGACCTCACGCCCGCCGAGCGCCGGGAGGCCGTCGCCGCCCTCGGGGAAAAGCCCTTCCGGGCAGGTCAGGTGTCGCGTCACTACTTCGCGCGCTATGCCGACGACCCCGCTCAGTGGACCGACATCCCGGCCGCCGCGCGCGAGAAGCTGGCCGCCGGGCTGCTGCCGGATCTGATGAGCGTGGTGCGGCACATCAGCTGTGACGACGACACCACGCGCAAGACGCTGTGGCGGCTGTTCGACGGCACGCTCGTGGAGTCCGTCCTGATGCGCTACCCGGACCGGGTCACCATGTGCATCAGCTCACAGGCGGGCTGCGGGATGAACTGCCCGTTCTGCGCCACCGGGCAGGCGGGGCTGGACCGGAATCTGTCCACCGCCGAGATCGTGCACCAGATCGTCGACGGGATGCGGGCCCTCCGGGACGGGGAGATCCCCGGTGGCCCGGCCCGGCTGTCCAACATCGTCTTCATGGGCATGGGCGAGCCGCTGGCCAACTACAACCGTGTCGTCGGCGCCATCCGCCGACTCACCGACCCCGAGCCCGACGGGCTCGGTCTGTCGCAGCGCGGTATCACCGTCTCCACCGTCGGCCTCGTCCCGGCGATGCTGCGGTTCGCGGACGAGGGCTTCAAGTGCCGGCTCGCGGTGTCGCTGCACGCGCCCGACGACGAGCTGCGCGACACCCTCGTGCCGGTCAACACCCGCTGGAAGGTGCGCGAGGTCCTGGACGCCGCATGGCAGTACGCGGAGAAGTCCGGCCGCCGGATCTCCATCGAGTACGCGCTGATCAAGGACATCAACGACCAGGCCTGGCGCGCCGATCTGCTCGGCCGGCTGCTCAAGAGCCACCGGGTGCATGTGAACCTCATCCCGCTCAATCCGACGCCCGGTTCCAAGTGGACGGCGTCGCGGCCCGAGGACGAGAAGGCGTTCGTGGCGGCCCTGGAGGCCCACGGGGTGCCGGTGACCGTCCGGGACACCCGGGGCCAGGAGATCGACGGGGCCTGCGGGCAGCTGGCCGCTTCGGAGCGCTGAGCACCGGCTGATACGGTGCCTGGGCATCGTTGCATCATGCGATCGTCATAGAAGCGAACATCCGTACAAGTGAACATTCCGACAGGGGAGCGCTCAGAGCGCTGAGAGTGCGGCACGGCCGCAGACCCTCGGACCTGATCCGGGTCATACCGGCGTAGGGAGTCAGCATCACCATGAACAGTCAGCTTCGGCGTGCCATCTCGGCCGCCCTCTTCGCCTCACTGGCCCTGGGCGCGCTCGTCGGCTGCGGCGAGGACACCAAGAGCGGCTCGGACTCCAAGACGGTCACCCTGGTCACGCATGACTCGTTCGCGGCCTCCAAGGCGGTCCTCAAGGAGTTCACCAAGGAGACCGGCTACAAGGTGCGCGTGCAGGCCGGGGGCGACGCCGGAGCCGCCGTCAACCAGGCGATCCTGTCCAAGGGCCATCCCCAGGGCGATGTGTTCTTCGGTGTCGACAACACGCTCCTCTCCCGTGCGCTCGACAACGACCTGTTCACCCCCTACCCGGCGAAGGGCCTCGACAAGGTCCCGGCGGCCCTTCAGCTCGACCGGGCCGAGCACCGCGTCACCCCCGTCGACTTCGGCGACATCTGCGTCAACTACGACCGGAAGTACTTCGCCGACAAGAAGCTGACGCCGCCCCGGACGCTGGACGATCTGACCAAGCCCGCTTACAAGAACCTCCTGGTCACTGAGAACGCGGCCACCTCGTCCCCCGGTCTCGGCTTCCTCCTCGCCACGGCCGCGAAGTACGGCGACGACGGCTGGAAGGGCTACTGGAAGAAGCTGCGGGCCAACGGCGTCGAGGTCGTCGACGGCTGGGAGCAGGCGTATTACGACCGGTTCTCCGGCTCGGCGGGCGGCGGCAAGGGCGACCGGCCGCTCGTCGTCTCCTACGCCTCCAGCCCGCCCGCCGAGGTGGCCGACGCCAAGAGCAAGCCCGCGAAGGCCCCCACCGGGGTGGCGACGGGCACCTGCTTCCGGCAGGTGGAGTTCGCCGGACTGCTGAACGGCGCGGGCAACACCAAGGGCGGCAAGGCGCTGCTGGACTTCCTGCTGAGCAAGCGGTTCCAGGAGGACGTCCCGCTGAACATGTACGTCAACCCGGCGCGCGAGGACGCCAAGCTGCCGGAGCTGTTCACCCGATACGGGGTCAGGATCGCCGACTCGGCCACCCTGGCGCCGCAGAAGATCGCCAAGAATCGTGAGCCGTGGGTCAAGACATGGTCCTCGCTGGTCCTGTAGAGCCCCGCGAGAACCGTAAGAAGGCCAATGACCACCGTAAGGCCGATAGGGGCGAGGGCGGCGGCCGTCGCGCGATCGCCCTCCGGCTCGCCCTGATGGCGGTGCCGCTCGCTTTCTTCGCGGTCTTCTTCGCCTATCCCGTGGCCGCCATCGTCACCCGGGGGCTGCGTGTCGGCGGTCGGTGGCGGTTCGGCCGGATCGCCGAGGTGGTGACCGATCCGGCGACGCTGGACGTCCTGTGGTTCACCTGTTGGCAGGCGGTCGCGTCGACCGCCCTCACGCTCGCGGTGGCGCTGCCCGGCGCGTATGTCTTCGCCCGCTTCGACTTCCCCGGCAAGGGGCTGCTGCGGGCCGTGGTGACCGTGCCGTTCGTCCTGCCGACCGTCGTCGCCGGATCGGCCGTCCTGGCCCTGCTCGGCCGGGGCGGGCTGCTGGACGAGCTGTGGGGGGTGCGGCTGGACACCTCCGTCTGGGCGATCCTCCTGGCCCACGTCTTCTTCAACTACGCGGTCGTCGTCAGGACCGTGGGCGGGCTGTGGGCCCAGCTCGACCCGCGCCAGGAGGAGGCCGCGCGAGTACTCGGCGCGAGCCGGCTGTCGGCCTGGCGCCGGGTGACGCTGCCCGCCCTGGCCCCGGCCGTGGCCGCGGCCGCGCTGATGGTGTTCCTGTTCACCTTCACCTCCTTCGGTGTGATCCAGATCCTCGGCGGCCCCCGCTACGCCACCCTGGAGGTGGCGATCTACCGGGAGACCGCGCAACTGCTCGACCTCCCCTCGGCCGCGGTGCTGACCCTCCTCCAGTTCGCCGCGGTGGCGGCCGTATTGGCCCTGCACGCGTGGACAGTGAGGCGCCGCGAGAGCGCCCTGCGGCTCGTCGACCCGGGCCGCACCGCGCGCCGCCCGAAGGGCCCGGCCCAGTGGGCGCTGCTGTGGGGCGTGCTGGCGGTGGTCGCGCTGCTGATCGTGACACCGCTCGCGGTGCTGGTGGAGCGCTCGCTGAACGGACCGGACGGCTACGGGTTCACCTACTACGAGGCGCTGCGGTCGGCCGCGGACAGCGGGGGCACCTTCTTCGTGGCTCCCATGGAGGCCGTCGGGAACTCCCTGTGGTACGCGGCGGTCGCCACCGTCTTCGCCCTCGTCGTGGGCGGTCTCGCCGCCGCGGCGCTCACCCGTAAGGCGGGCAGGCTGGTGCGGGGCTTCGACGCGCTGCTGATGCTGCCGCTGGGCACCTCGGCCGTCACCGTGGGGTTCGGCTTCCTGATCGCCCTGGACGAGCCCCCGCTGGATCTGCGCGCCTCCTGGGTCCTGGTGCCGCTCGCCCAGGCCCTGGTGGGCGTGCCCTTCGTCGTACGGACCATGCTGCCGGTGCTGCGGGCGGTGGACCACCGGCTCCGGGAGGCGGCGGCCGTGCTCGGGGCGTCCCCGTGGCGGGTCTGGCGGGAGGTGGACATGCCGCTGGTCGGACGGGCCGTGGCGGTCGCGGCGGGCTTCGCGTTCGCCGTCTCCCTGGGCGAGTTCGGGGCGACCGTCTTCATCGCGCGCCCCGACCATCCGACCCTCCCGGTGGCCATCGCCCGCTTCCTGGGCCGGGCCGGACAGCTCACCTACGGGCAGGCGATGGCCCTGAGCACGATCCTGATGCTGGTCTGCGCCGGATCGCTGCTGGCGCTCGAGCGCATCCGCACCGACCGTTCCGGAGAGTTCTGAATGACGCTGCTGCGACTGGACGAGGTGACCGTGAGGTTCGGCCGGCGCGACGCGCTGGACGCCGTGGACCTGGAGGTCGCCGAGCACGAGACGGTCTGTGTGCTGGGGCCGAGCGGAAGCGGCAAGTCCACCATGCTGCGCGTGGTGGCCGGGCTGCGGCGACCCGACACCGGCCGGGTGTGGCTCGCCGGACGCGACCAGAGCGGGGTGCCTACGCACCGGCGCGGCGTGGGGTTGATGTTCCAGGACCACCAGCTGTTCCCGCAGCGGGACGTGGGCGGCAATGTCGCCTTCGGGCTGCGGATGCGCAAGGTGGGCCGTGCGGAGGCGGATCGCCGGGTCGCCGAACTGCTGGAGCTGGTGGGGCTGCCGGGCGCCCAGCGCCGCCCCGTCGACTCGCTCTCCGGCGGTGAGCAGCAGCGGGTGGCGCTCGCCCGCGCGCTTGCCCCGCGGCCCAAGCTGCTGATGCTGGACGAGCCGCTGGGTCAGCTCGACCGGGGGCTGCGGGAGCGGCTGGTGGTGGAGCTGCGCGAGCTCTTCGAACGGCTGGGCACCACCGTTCTCGCGGTCACCCACGACCAGGGGGAGGCGTTCGCGCTCGCGGACCGGGTGGTGGTGATGGAGAACGGCCGGATCGCCCAGACGGGCACCCCGCTGGAGGTGTGGCAGCGGCCCGCCACCGAGTTCGTCGCCCGGTTTCTCGGCTTCGACAATGTGGTCGAGGCGATCGTGCACCGCGACGTCGCCGACACCGTATGGGGCAAGCTGCCCGTGCCGCCCGGTTCCCGGCCGGGCCCCGGCAGGCTGCTGGTCCGCCCCGCCGGGGTGCGGCTGACGGACCCCGGGGAGGGGCTGGCGTGCACCGTGGCGGCGCGCACCTTCCGCGGTGACCATGTGGCGCTCATCCTGCGGCTGTCGGACCCGGCCGCGCCGCGTCTGGAGGCGTCCTGCGCCCTGCGGGACGCCCCGGAGGCGGGGGCCCGGGTCGGGGCGGTCATCGATCCGGGCGACGTGGTGCTCCTGGACCCCGAGCCCTGACGCCGGGGCCCCTTGCCTCCGCTGGTACGCCTCCCCTGGTACTCAGCGCTTCCTCGCCGCCGCTCAGGCCAGCATCGACAGCAGCGCCGCGGGTGCCTCGTCCACCGAGTCCACCAGGGCGATACGGGCCTTCATGGACCGTCCCTCCGCGAGCGCTTCGAGCAGCGGCCAGGTCGGCAGCCGCCGGGTCCAGTGGTCCCGGTCCACCAGCACCATCGGGGTCGGCTCACCGCGCGACTCGTAGTAGTTCGGCGTCGCGTTGTCGAAGATCTCCTGGACGGTCCCGGCGGCGCCGGGCAGGAAGACCACGCCCGCGGTCGAGCGCGCCAGCAGGCCGTCCTCACGGGTGGCGTTGGCGAAGTACTTGGCGATGTGCGAGGCGAACGCGTTCGGCGGCTCATGCCCGTAGAACCAGGTGGGGATGCCGACCGACGCCCCGCCGTCCGGCCAGCGCTCGCGCACCGCGAAGGCGGCCTCGGCCCAGGCCCCGATGGACGGCCGGAAGGAGGGCGTCTTGC
Source organism: Streptomyces lacaronensis (assembly GCF_047337785.1). NCBI lineage: Bacteria > Bacillati > Actinomycetota > Actinomycetes > Kitasatosporales > Streptomycetaceae > Streptomyces > Streptomyces lacaronensis. Next base: position 3,900,302 of record NZ_JBLHDK010000003.1, on the reverse strand, counting down.
CGAGCAGTTCGAGCGCCTCGTCCAGCACCGCGTCCTCGTGCGGGGCCGCGTAGGCGCCGAGGTTCGCGGCCTCCATCGCGCCCGGCCCGCCGCCCGTCGCGACCGTGAGGCCGGTCCGCGCCAGGGCACGGCCGAGCCGTGCGGCGCCCGCGAATCCGTCGGAGCCGCGCTCCAGCGCGTGACCGCCCATGACGCCCACCACCCGCGTCCCGACGAGGAATTCGTCGAGCGCGTCGGAGACCGCGTCGTCGTGGATGGAGCGCAGCATCGAGGCGAAGATGTCGCCGTCGGTCTTGGTCCGCTGGAACCAGGCGTAGGCGAGCGCGTCCGGCGTCCGCACGTAACCGTGTTCGGCGAGGCCCTCGAAGAGCTCCGCGGGGGAGTAGAGGGTGCCGCGGTACGGGTCGAACGGCAGATCCGGCACCGGCGGGAACACCAGCGCGCCCCCGGCCCGGACCTTGGCCGCCGCCTCGGTCTCCATCGGGCAGCCGAGGAAGACGGCCTCGCTGGTGTCGGTGGAGAGGAGCGCGGCCGTACGGCCTGTCAGGTCCACGGACTGGACCCGGAACCCGGCCAGGGTGCCGCGGGCGACGACCTGGTCGAACTCCTCGATGGACTCTATTTCCCGGTCTGGTTCCTGCACGCCGACATGCTAATCACACCGGAGGCAGGGGGCTGTGGATTGGGGCAATCGTGACCGGGCCGCTTCGCCGCACAATCCAGACATGAACACCGACACCCGGGATTTTCAGCGGTGGAACGGCATCGCCGTGAGATGCGCCACCACCCACACCAGCGGCACCAGGAGCGCCAGCAGTGCCGACGCGCGCAGCGCGGCCGCCCCGCGGAGCAGCCGGGCCGGGGCGCCGAGGCGGACCAGGGCGGCCGTCGTGCGCTCGCGCGCGCTCCTCGCTTCCACGACCGCGGTCAGGGTCGTGGCCGCGGCGCACAGCGTGACCAGGGCCGCGCCCAGGCCGGTGAGCGGGCCGAAGGCATGGGCGCCGGACGGCCCGGAGGCCCTTCCATACAGTTCGAGGACGGTGAATCCGGCGGCGGCCAGAGCACACAGCGCGCCGACCGGGCGTCCGATCAGCCCGGCCTCCTGCTGGAGCATCCGTCCGGCCAGCAGCCGCAGCACGCCAGGCCGGCCGACGGCCAGCAGCCTGCCGCACAGATGGGTGAGGCCGGGCCCGGCCAGCACCAGCCCGAGCGCCGCCAGCGCCCAGCCGCCCACCACACCGGGCGGGTTGCCGCCGAGCCGGCCCGGCACGGCGAGCAGGGCGTCGGGGAGCGGGGGTGCGTCACCGCTCGCGTACGCCTGCAGGGCGAGTCCGGCCGCGGTCAGGGCGATGCCCCAGGGAAGTCCGGAGGTGGCCTGGTGGGGCCGGGGCGCGACCGGCCCCGTCACAACGGTGGGCCGGGCCGGGGCCGCCGGGCGGCGGGCGCCCCGTGGCCCGCGGACCGGCTGGTGCACCGCCCTCGGCTGCCGGGGCCACAGCTCTGCCGCACACGCCGCGCCCACCACCGCGGGGACGACGGCGAGCAGCGTGACCGTACCGGCCAAGGGCAACGGCCAGCCGCCGCCCAACTGCCGGCCGGCCGTCCCGCTTCCGGCCCAGTCCAGCCAGGAGTCCCCGAGATCGCCGCGCAGATGCAGGAAGACCAGCAGTGCCAGCGCCCCGCCGAGCGCGCAGGCGGCCGCCATCGAGACCGCCGCGAGCAGCGCCGCCCGGGCCGGGCCGACTCCGGCCGCCGCGAAACCGGGGCCAGGGCCGGTGCTGGGGTCGGCGCGGCCTACGGCGATGGCCAGCTGGACGGTCGCGGCCAGCGGTACGAGGCACCACAGCAGCCGCCCCACCGCTCCCCGCGAGTCGTCCGGATGGCCCGAGGCGAACCCGAGGGCGCTCAGCAGCAGAAAGCTCGCGCCCGCCGCCGCGACGGTGACCAGCGACCGCCGCAGCAGTACCGACGGGCGGGCGCCGCGGGCTAGGCGGAGGCTGAGCATGCGGCCCTGCCTTCCGCCTCGGAGGGGTCCGAGCCCATCCGGCGCCCGTCGAGCAGGGCGACGGTGTGGTCGGCGAGGGTGGCCACCTCCTGGTCGTGCGTCGCGAGGACCACGGTGATGCCGTGGGAGCGGGCCGCCGAGGTGAGGGTGCGCAGCATCTGGGCGCGGTCGGCCTGGTGCAGCGGGGCGGTGGGCTCGTCGGCGAAGAGCACACCGGGTCCGGCGGCCAGCGCGCGGGCGAGCGCGACCCGCTGGCGCTGCGACTGCAGCAGTGCGGCGGGCCGCGCCCGGGCGAACTCGCCGATGTCGAGCCGGTCCAGCCACTCGCACGCGGCGCTCTTCGCGGCGCGCCGCCCGGTGCCGCGCAGCATCAGGGCGAGCGCCGCGTTCTCCCAGGCGGTGAGCTCGGGGACGAGCTGGGGTTCGGTGCCGATCCAGCCGAAGTGCTCGCGCCGCAGCCGTTCGAGGCCGAGTGGAGGGAGGCTGTGCACGGGCACGCCCTTGAACCACACCTCCCCGCTGTCCGGGACGAGTTGGCCCGCCAGACAGGCGAGGAGAGTGGTCTTGCCACAGCCGCGCGGACCGGTGACGGCGACGATCTCGCCCTTCCGGGCGCCGAGGGAGACCCCGATGAGGGCGGGCGAGCCGCCGTAGGCGTACGACACGGTGTGTGCCGCGAGCATGTCGTCGTCCGGCGGAGCCACCATCCCGAGCACCTCGCCTTACCTGCGACCGTCTCGTTCCCCCGGTTGGGGGAACGAGCGCGGAGCCAATGGGTCACTGGCACGGTAAGGACTCCGGTGGGGGCCCGGGCCCAGGCTCGGCGCGGGTGGCCCCCATTTCCTCCGATCAGCCCTGATCGGGTCGGGCTCCGATCAGCCCTGATCGGGACCGGGGCCGCCATCGGGACCGCCGTCGGTGAGCCGGTCGAGGTGGGTGGGCGCGAACATCCGCAGCAGCGCGGGCAGTACCACGACCGACGGCCCGGGGGCCGCGAGGGCGTCGGCGAGGTCCGCGCGCAGCCGCTCGGGTGTGGTACGGACCGCCGGGACGCCGAAGGACTCGGTCAGCGCGACGAAGTCCGGGCGGGACAGTTCGGTGGCGGTCGCCTCGCCGAATGTGTCCGTCATGTACTCGCGCAGGATGCCGTAGCCGCCGTCGTCCACGATCAGCCAGGTGATGGGGAGTTGGTACTGATGGGCGGTCGCGAGTTCGGCGATCGAGTACATGGCGCCGCCGTCGCCCGACACGGCCAGCACCGGCCGTCCGCGGTCCGCGGCGGCGGCCCCGAGGGCGGCCGGGAAGCCGTAGCCGAGGCCGCCCGCGCCCTGCGCCGAGTGCAGGGCGCCCGCACGGGGATCGAAGGCGGACCAGGCCCAGTAGGCGAGGATCGTCATGTCCCAGAAGCTGGGGGAGTCATCGGGCAGCGCGTCCCGCACCGCGTCCAGCACCCGCCGCTCCAGCTCCAGGCCCTGTGCGTCGATCCGCTCCCGCACCCGGGTGAGCAGCCCGGCCGCGGCCTTGGCCGCCGTGCCCGGCGGGCGGGGCGTCACGGCCTCGGTGAGGGCGGCCAGTGCCTCGCGGGCGTCGGCGTGGATGCCGAGCGCCGGATGGTTGGACTCCAGCTTGCCGAGGTCGGCCTCGATCTGTACGAGACGGCCTCGCGGGCTGAACGTGTGGTAGTTGGAGGAGAGTTCGCCGAGTCCGGAGCCGACGACCAGCAGGACGTCGGCGTCCTCCAGGAACTCGGTGGTGTGCGCGTCCTCCAGCCAGGACTGGAGCGAGAGCGGATGACCCCATGGAAACGCTCCCTTGCCGCCGAAGGTCGTCGCCACGGGAGCGTCCAGCGCCTCGGCCAGTGCCCGCAGCTCCTGCCGCGCCCCGGCGCGCACCACCCCGCCCCCGGCGAGGATCACCGGACGCTCGGCGGCGTTCAGCAGCCTCGCCGCCTCCGCCGTCAGCTCGGGCCGGGGCGGCAGCGGCCGGGGCTCGGCCCGCAGCGAGGTCACCGGCGGCACGGAGACCGGTGCGAGCAGCACGTCCTGCGGGATCTCCAGCCACACCGGCCCGGCGGGGGCCTCCAGCGCGGACGCCCAGGCGGCGGCGACCGCAGAGGGGATCTGGGAGGCGGTACGGACGGTGTGGACGGACTTCACCACGTCGCGGAACGACGCCTTCTGGTCCACGAGTTCATGCAGATAGCCCTTGCGCCCGCCGCCCAGCCCCGCTGTCGGCACCTGGCTGCCGATGGCGAGGACCGGCGCGGACGCCGCCGCCGACTCCTGCAGCGCGGCGAGCGTCATCAGCGCCCCCGGCCCGGTGGACACCAGCAGCGGCGCCACCGTGCCGGTGACACGCGCGAAGGCGTCGGCGGCGAACCCGGCGTTGTTCTCCACCCGCAGCCCCACATAGGTGAGCCGGGACCGCCGCAGCGCGTCGAACGCCCCCAGAGCGTGCTGTCCGGGAAGCCCGAACACGGTGCTCGCCCCGAGCGCGGTGAGGGACTCCACGACGAGATCGCCGCCGTGACGCGCGCGCTGTGCGGTGGGCATGGGTTGGTGCCTTTCTGACGATGTGTATCGAAGAGAGCGAGCGTGACGCCGTGTCAGGCGCCTGCGGTGGCCGGACTGGTGGTCTCCGAGACGGGGGCGGCGGGCTCACCGGCCAGCCGTCGCCGCCAGACGTCCAGGATCGCCGCGTCCGTCGGCTTGGTGGCGAGGCTGACCGCCACATACGCCACCAGCGAGGCCAGCAGCCCGAAGTAGATGGGTTCGTTGGCGAGGATGCCCTTCCACCCCATCAGCGCGATGACCGTGAGGCCGCCGACACCGACCGAGGCCAGTGCGCCCGCGCCCGTGCCGCGCTTCCACAGCAGCCCGCCCAGGATCGGCATCAGCAACCCGCCGACCAGCATGTTGTAGGCGACGGTCAGCGCCTCCACGACATCGTTGAGCGCCACGGAGATGCCGATCACGGCGACGCCCATGATGAGGATGAAGACGCGGTTGCCGCCGATCTCGTCATGGGAGGCACCGGCCGTACGGAGCGTACGGCCGCGCAGCCGGGCCCAGATGTCGTTGTTGGCCACCGTCGCGCAGGCGATCAGCGCGCCCGAGGAGGTGGACATCACCGCGGACAGCGCGGCGGCCAGCACCAGCCCCTTCACGCCCACCGGGAGGGCGTCCTTGACGATGGTCGCGAACGCGTCGTCCGGGGCGCCCAGCTTGGGGTACAGCACCCTGGCCGCCGTACCGATGATCGCGCCCGCGACCGCGTAGGCCAGGCAGTACGTACCGGCCGCGGTGCCGCCGAGGCGGGCGACCCGGTCATCGCGGGCGGTGAAGACCCGCTGCCAGATGTCCTGGCCGATCAGCATGCCGAAGGAGTAGATCAGCACATAGGTGAAGACGGTCTGGCCGCCGATGCCCATGGGGGAGAAGTAGCCGTGGGGGAGTTCGGCCTTCATCGCGTCGAAGCCGCCCGCCTTCACCACCGCGATCGGCAGCAGCAGGAGCAGCACGCCCACCGTCTTGACGACGAACTGCACCATGTCGGTGAGGGTGATCGACCACATGCCGCCGAGCGTCGAGTAACAGACCACGATCGCCCCGCCGAGCACGATGGCGACGACCCGGTCCAGCCCGAAGATCACGTCGAAGATGGTGGCGTAGGCGATGGTCGAGGTGACCGCCAGCATCAGGGTGTAGGCCCACATCACGATGCCCGAGATCAGCCCGGAGGAGCCGCCGTAGCGCAGGTCCAGCATCTGGCTGACCGTGTAGACCTTGAGCCGGGCGATGCGCGCCGAGAAGAAGACCGACAGCGCCAGCAGCCCGAGACCGATGGCGATGACCATCCAGGCCCCCGAGAGCCCGTACTGATAGCCGAGCCCGACGCCGCCGATGGTGGACGCGCCGCCGAGCACGATCGCGGCCATCGTCCCGGAGTACATCAGCGGCCCCAGCCGCCGCCCCGCGACCAGGAAGTCACTGGTGGAGCTGGTGCGGCGCATCCCCCACCAGCCGAGCGCGAGCATGCCCGCGAGATAGACGACGATCACGGTGTAGTCGACAGCGGTCATGGGGGTGCTCCTCGGTCCGGCGGGGGTCGGCTGGCGTTCGGGAGGTCGGGACGTCGGGCGGGCGGGGACGCATGGGATCGGGAGGTCCCGGCGATCCGCGGGGATCGAGCCCCGGGGAGGTGTGGGGAATGTGGGGAGTGACGGAGACCCTAGGTGTCGCCGAAGCGTCCGGGAAGTGTACGTTTCCTCCACTCCCGATCCCCGGGATGTACGAACCATCCCCTCGCGAGGTCCGCCGTGATGAACGACCGCGTCCCCCCGACGGCCCCCGTCCCGCTCTCCACCCTCCTTCGCCACCCCGCCCTGGGGCTGCGGCAGGTCGCGGGCGGGCGCGAGACGGACACGCCCGTCTACTTCGTCCACACCAGCGAGATGGAGGATCCCGTCCCGTATCTGCTGGGCGGAGAGCTGCTGCTCAGCGCGGGGGTGCACTGCCCGGAGGCGGCGGGCGCGGGCACCTACTGGGACCGCTATGTGGCCCGTACGGTCCAGGCGGGCGCGGCGGCGCTCGGCTTCGGCATCGCGCCGGTGCACGACACGGTGCCCCGCGCGCTGGCCGAGGCGTGCGACCGGCACGGGCTGCCGCTGGTGGAGGTGCCCCGGCAGACGACCTTCACGGCCGTGGCGAGCGCCGTATGGGACGCGATGGCCGAGCGCCGCCACCATGAGCTGCGCAGCCTCACCGAGGCGCAGCAGTCGCTGGCGACGGCCGCGGCGCGCCCGCACCCCGTACCGGCCGTGCTGCGCCAGCTCGGCCAGCACCTCGGGGCCTGGACGGTGCTCTACGGCCCGGCCGGTCCGGACGCCCCGGACGGCGCGGAGCTGGCGGCCGCCGGGCCGCGGCCGCCGCGCGAGGCCCGTAAGGCGCTCGGCGCGCTCGCGGCGCGGCTGCGCTCGGGCCCGTCCTCGGCGGCGGGCAGGGCGACCGGCGCGGCCGGTGAGGAACTGCTGCTGACCGCGTACGGGCTGGGCGGCCCGGCGGGGCCGGAGGACCGGCTCGCGCTCGGCGTCTGCGCACCCCGGCGGGACGGGGCGGACGGGGCGATCGTGGGGGTGGCCGTGGTGCTGCTGTCGCTGCTGACGGCGCGCCGGGTGGTCGGGGCCGAGGCCGAGCGCACATCGGCGCTGGTGCGGCTGATGCTCGGCGCCGAACCGGCGCGGGTGGCGGGGCTGCTGAGTCCCTCGCCGGGACAGCCGGGACAGCCGGGGCAGCCGGGGCAGCCGGGGCAGCCGGGGCAGCCGGGGCAGCCGGGGCAGCCGGGAGAGTCGGGGCAGTTGGGGCAGCCGGGGCAGCCCGCACAGTCCGGGCAGCCGGGGACGTCCCCTGAGCCTCCGGAGGACGGCGGGCTGTGGACCGTGGTGCACGGGCGGCGGCGTGGCCGTGGCCGGGACGACGGGCTGCTGGCCACGGCGGCGCTCGCGGCCGGGCTCGGGACCCCGCTGGTCGACCTCGACGGGGACGCGCTGAGCGCCCTCGTCCCGGGCGAGGGGGAGGTACGGCCCCAGCCCGGCTGGACCCTGGGTGTCGGGGCGCCGGTACCGGCCGGGGACCTGACGCGTGGCGGCGCCGACGCCGCCCGCGCGCTGCGGCGGGCGGTGGCCGAACGGGTGCCGCTGGTGCGGGACGGCCCGGCCCGCGCGGGCGGGGTCGGCTCGCTGGTGGACCCGGCCGAGGCGGGAGCGCACGGCCAGGCCCTGCTCGCGCCGCTCGAGGGCGCACCGGCGCTGCTGGAGACGCTGCGGGTGTGGCTGTCGCTGCACGGCAGCTGGGACCGTACGGCGGTGGCGCTGGAGGTCCACCGCAATACGGTCCGTCAGCGGATCGCCCGCGCCGGGGCCCTGCTGGATGTGGACCTGGGCGACGCGGACGTCCGTATGGAGCTGTGGTTCGCCCTCAAGTGGGCGTGAAACACGAGGCCTCGAGCTCAGACGGCGGCTGAGCTGCTGACGTCAGCCTCAGAGCTTGGTCCACGCCTCCGTCAGCACCGTTCGCAGCACCTGCTCGATCTCGTCGAACACCGCCTGGTCGGCGATCAGCGGCGGGGCCAGCTGGACGACCGGGTCGCCGCGGTCGTCGGCGCGGCAGTACAGCCCGTTCTCGAACAGCGCCTTGGAGAGGAAGCCGTAGAGGACCCGCTCGGTCTCCTCCTCGTCGAAGGACTCCTTGGTGGCCTTGTCCTTCACCAGCTCGATGCCGTAGAAGAAACCATTCCCCCGGACATCGCCGACGATCGGCAGATCGTGCAGCCGCTCCAGCGTGGAGCGGAACGCGGTCTCGTTGTCCAGCACATGCTGGTTGAGGCCCTCGCGCTCGAAGATGTCGAAGTTGGCCAGGGCCACGGCGGACGAGACCGGATGGCCGCCGAAGGTGTAGCCGTGCAGGAAGGTGTTGTCGCCCTCGTAGAAGGGCTCGGCGAGCCGGTCGGAGACGACGCACGCGCCGATCGGGGAGTAGCCGGAGGTCATCCCCTTGGCGCAGGTGATCATGTCCGGGACGTAGCCGAACTTGTCGCAGGCGAACATCGTGCCCAGCCGCCCGAAGGCGCAGATGACCTCGTCCGAGACGAGCAGCACGTCATGGCGGTCGCAGATCTCGCGGACCCGCTGGAAGTACCCGGGCGGCGGCGGGAAGCAGCCGCCCGCGTTCTGCACCGGCTCCAGGAAGACCGCGGCCACGGTGTCCGCGCCCTCGAAGAGGATCTGCTGCTCGATCTGGTCGGCGGCCCAGCGGCCGAACGCCTCGGGGTCGTCGCCGAAGATCGGGGCGCGGTAGATGTTGGTGTTGGGGACCTTGTGGGCGCCGGGGACCAGCGGTTCGAAGGGGGCCTTGAGCCCCGGCAGACCGGTGATCGACAGGGCGCCCTGCGGGGTGCCGTGGTAGGCCACCGCCCGGGATATGACCTTGTGCTTGGTGGGCTTGCCGGTCAGCTTGAAGTACTGCTTGGCCAGCTTCCACGCGGTCTCGACGGCCTCGCCGCCGCCGGTGGTGAAGAAGACCTTGTTCAGGTCGCCGGGCGCGTAGCCCGCGATCCGCTCGGCGAGCTCGACGGCCTTGGGGTGGGCGTAGCTCCACACCGGGAAGAAGGCGAGTTCCTGGGCCTGCTTGTAGGCCGTCTCCGCCAGCTCGACCCGGCCGTGGCCCGCGTTGACCACGAACAGGCCGGCCAGGCCGTCGATGTACCGCTTGCCCTTGTCGTCGTAGATGTACGTGCCCTCACCGCGCACGATCGTCGGCACGGGGGAGTTCTCGTACGACGACATGCGGGTGAAGTGCATCCACAGGTGGTCGTACGCCGTCTTGGAGAGGTCGGCGCTCATTGCTATCTCGTTCCCCAGGTATAGGTCTGCTTCCGGAGCTTGAGGTAGACGAAGCTCTCGGTGGAGCGCACACCGGGCAGCGTGCGGATCCGCTTGTTGATCATTTCGAGGAGATGGTCGTCGTCCTCGCAGACGATCTCGATCAGGAGATCGAAGGAGCCCGCGGTGACGACCACGTACTCGACCTCGTCCATGGCGGTCAGCGCGTCCGCGACCGGGTCGAGATCGCCCTCGACGTTGATGCCGACCATCGCCTGCCGCCGAAACCCCACGGTGAGAGGATCGGTAACAGCGACGATCTGCATCACGCCCTGGTCGAGCAGCTTCTGCACACGCTGCCGTACGGCGGCCTCGGAGAGCCCGACGGCCTTTCCGATGGCGGCGTACGGCCGGCGACCGTCCTCCTGGAGCTGCTCGATGATCGCCAGGGATACGGAGTCGAGGGTCGGCGTGCCGTTCTTGTCAGGTGTGGCCACGACCCTCACTGTGCACGAGCCTCGCCCGTGTCGCAACCCTGCTTCGATGAATTTCGTCGTCAAGGGGCCTCGAAAACACTGATTCCGTTGTTCTGGCGTGGCGGGTATGTTGAAAACGCAGCACCGGCGACTACTGTGGGTGTCTCACCAATCGGACAGCTGACAGGAGGGGTGGCACGTGACCACCGAACTGCGTCGTCTGCGCAACTACATCGACGGAGAGTTCCGGGACGCCGCGGACGGGCGGACCACGGAGGTGGTCAACCCGGCCACGGGCGAGCCCTACGCCACCGCGCCGCTGTCGGGCGCCGCGGACGTGGACGCGGCGATGGCCGCCGCCGAGGCCGCCTTCCCGGCCTGGCGCGACCTGGTGCCCGGCGAGCGGCAGAAGGCCCTGCTCAAGATCGCCGACGCCTTCGAGGCGCGGACGGAGGAGCTGATCGCCACCGAGTCCGAGAACACCGGCAAGCCGATCGGTCTCACGCGGGACGAGGAGATCCCGCCGATGATCGACCAGATCCGCTTCTTCGCGGGCGCGGCCCGGATGCTGGAGGGCCGCTCGGCCGGTGAGTACATGGAGGGGCTCACCTCGATCATCCGGCGTGAGCCGGTCGGGGTGTGCGCCCAGGTCGCACCGTGGAACTACCCGATGATGATGGCCGTTTGGAAGTTCGCCCCGGCGCTGGCGGCGGGCAACACGGTCGTCATCAAGCCCTCGGACACCACGCCCGCCTCCACCGTGCTGTTCGCCGAGATCATCGGCGGGGTGCTGGCGGAACTGGGTCATCCGCAGGGCGTGTTCAACGTGATCTGCGGCGACCGCGAGACCGGACGGCTGATGGTCGAGCACTCCGTGCCCGCCATGGCGTCCATCACCGGCTCGGTGCGGGCAGGCAAGCAGGTCGCCGAGAGCGCTTCCAAGGACATCAAGCGGGTACACCTGGAGCTCGGCGGCAAGGCCCCGGTCGTGGTCTTCGAGGACACCGACATCCCCAAGGCGGTCGAGGACATCTCGGTCGCGGGCTTCTTCAACGCGGGCCAGGACTGTACGGCCGCCACCCGGGTGCTGGTCCACGAGTCGATCCACGACGAGTTCGTGAGCGCGCTCGCCAAGGCCGCCGCCGAGACCAAGACCGGCGCGCCGGACGACGAGGACGTGCTGTACGGCCCGTTGAACAACGCCAACCAGCTGGCCCAGGTCACCGGCTTCATCGACCGGCTCCCCGCGCACGCCAAGGTCGAGGCGGGCGGCCACCGGGTCGGCGACAAGGGCTTCTTCTACGCGCCCACCGTGGTCTCCGGCCTCAAGCAGGACGACGAGATCGTCCAGAACGAGGTCTTCGGCCCGGTCATCACCGTGCAGACCTTCTCGGACGAGGAGCAGGCCATCTCCTACGCCAACGGTGTGGAGTACGCGCTGGCCTCGTCGGTGTGGACCAAGGACCACGCCCGCGCGATGCGGATGTCCAAGGCCCTGGACTTCGGCTGCGTCTGGATCAACACCCACATCCCGCTGGTCGCCGAGATGCCGCACGGCGGCTTCAAGAAGTCCGGCTACGGCAAGGATCTGTCCGCGTACGGCTTCGAGGACTACACCCGCATCAAGCACGTCATGACGTCCCTGGGCTGATGCGGGGCCGACTCCCGTGCGGGGCGGGCCGATGTCCGCCCCGGGCGGGTGGTTTCCGTGCGGGGCGGGCCGATTTCCGCGCCCGGCTCGTCACTTGGTCATGGCAGGGTCATCTGTCATGGCCAAGGGGGGACATCCGGACCAGGGCCGCCAGCGCGGCGACGCGGTTGGTGGTGATCGCGTCGACGCCCGCCCGCAGCAGCCGGGACATCGACCGCCGGGTGTCGGCGGTCCAGGCGGAGACCAGCAGCCCGTCGGCGTGGTGGCGGGCGACCAGTTCCCGGGAGACCAGCCCGAAGCGGTAGTTGAGCCACCGGGGGCGCAGCGCGGCCAGCAGCGCCGGACGCGGTGGGGCCAGCGTGGTCCAGGTCAGCGCGATCTCGGCATCCGGGTCCGCGCGGCGCACGGCGTGCAGGGCCGCCAGGGCGCCGCAGTAGTACACCCGGTCGGCCGCCCCGCTCTCCCGTACCTGGGCGACGGCGGCGGGCGCGGCCGACGCGTCCGGCAGGTCGATCAGCAGCCGGGTGGAACCGGCGCGGGCGAGGGCCTCGCGCAGGGTCGGCACGCCCCCGCCGGTCAGCTGCCGCACCTCCTCGGCGGTCAGCCCGGACAGCGGCCGGTCCTCGCCCCACAGCCGCTTCAGCGTGGCGTCGTGGAGCAACACCGGCACACCGTCCCGGGTCAGCCGTACGTCGATCTCGACCGCGCCCGCCCCCGCGCGCACCGCGGAGCGGATCGAGGGCAGGGTGTTCTCACGGCACACATACGGGTCGCCGCGGTGGCCGACCGGGACGCATCCCGCCCCCGCCGGGCTCATCGGCCCGCGACCACCGTGTAGGCGTCGATCTCCGCCGAGAGCCGCGCCTTGCCCTCGGCGTCCAGGAAGGACGCCTCGACCGCGTTCTTGGCGAGGGCGGCGACGCCCGCCGCGTCCAGATCGAGCAGATGGGCCGCGACCTGGTACTCGGTGTTGAGGTCGGTGCCGAACATCGGCGGGTCGTCGCTGTTGATCGTGACAAACACCCCGGCCTCGACCATCTGCTTCAGGGGGTGCTCACCGAGCGTGGCGACGGCGCGGGTGGCGATGTTGGAGGTCGGGCAGACCTCCAGCGGAATGCGGTGCTCCGCGAGATGGGCGAGCAGCTTCGGGTCCTGGACGGCGCTGGTGCCGTGGCCGATGCGCTCCGCCCGCAGCTCGATGAGGGCGTCCCAGATCGTCTGCGGCCCGGTGGTCTCGCCCGCGTGCGGCACACTGCGCAGTCCGGCGGCGATGGCCCGGTCGAAGTACGGCTTGAACTGGGGGCGCGGCACCCCTATCTCCGGACCGCCGAGACCGAAGCCGACCAGCCCCTCGGGGTTCAGCTCACAGGCGATCCGGGTGGTCTCCTCCGCGGCCTCGAGACCGGCCTCGCCGGGGATGTCGAAGCACCAGCGCAGCACCGTGCCGAAGTCCGACTCGGCGGCCTTACGGGCGTCCTCGATCGCCTCGACGAAGGCGGTGTCCGGGATGCCGCGCCGGGTCGAGCTGTAGGGCGTGACGGTCAGCTCGGCGTAGCGGATGTGCTGCCGGGCCATGTCGCGGGCGATCTCGTAGGTCAGCAGCCGGACGTCCTCGGCGTCGCGGATCAGGTCCACCACGGAGAGATAGATCTCGACGAAGTGCGCGAAGTCCCGGAAGACGAAGTACTCCGCGAGGGCCTCGGGATCGGTGGGCACCTTGGAGTCGGGGTGGCGGGCGGCCAGCTCGGCCACGATGCGCGGCGAGGCGGATCCCACGTGGTGCACATGGAGCTCCGCCTTGGGCAGCCCGGCAATGAAGGTGGTCAGATCGGTCAACAAAACCTCCGGGAGACGCCCGCCGACGGCGGGTTCCGGTCATCGTATTGTGTGGCGCCGACGGGCTCGCCACAGGCCGTAGCATGGGCGGACGTCTTTGTGGGGAGCTCCATGGCCGACCAGCACGACCCGTCCGAGCCGCCGGATGAGCAGCGGCGACCCGGACTGCCGAGGCAGCCCGAGCCGCTCGACCGCGACCCCTGGGCTCCACCGGCGCGGCGGGTCGCGATGGACAAGGCCGCTGGGGAGACAGGCGCGGCGGACAGCGGCGCGGGCGGTGCGGGCATGGCGGACAAGGCGGCGGACGGCGCGGTGGGCGGGGGCGAACAGGACATATCCGCGCCCCGGTCCCCGGCGGCCCCCGCTCCCCGGCCCAAGGTGGCCGAGCAGCCGACCCTCACCTCACATCCCGCCATGCCGGGCCCGACGCCCCCGCCCCCTCCGCCGCCCCCGCCGAGCGCCGCGCGGCCACGGGGCCAGGTGCTCCCGCCGGGCGCGGTGCCCCCGCCGCCACCCGCGCCGACCGGCCCGGGCACGCCCAGCGCCTACCCGGCCGGACCGTACGGCCCCGCGGGCTACGCGCCGAACGGGTACGCCCAGAGCGGGTACGCCCAGCCGAACGGGTATGCCCAGAACGGGTACGCCCAGCCCGGGTACGCGCAGCAGGCGCCGTACGAGCAGTCCCCTTACGGCGGGGCACCGGGCCAGGGCCATCCCGGCTACGCCTACCCGGGCACGGGTTACCCCGGCACCGCCCAGCCCGGCACGGGTTACCCCGGCACCGGCTATCCCGGCACCGCCGCCCACCCCGGAGGGGCGTACGGCCAGGGCTGGCCGGGCGGGCCGTATGTGCCGAACAACGGCCATGGCACGGCCGCCCTGGTCCTCGGCATCATCGGCCTGGTGCTCTTCGCGAGCATCGTGCTCGGTATCGTCCTCGGTGTGCTCGCGATCATCTTCGGGGTCCTCGGCCGCTCCAGGGCGGCCAGCGGCGAGGCGACCAACGGCGGCTCCGCGCTGGCCGGAGTGATCCTCGGGGTGAGCGCCGTGGTGGCGAGCGTGGTCATGATCTTCGTCTACATAGCCGCCGAGGACGACGACTCGGGCAGCGATGACGACCCGGGCTATGCCAGCGTCTCGGCCCCCGCGGTGCTCCCGCCCCCGCTCGCCGACATCAGCCGCTGACGCGCCTCCATCAGCGCGAACCCCAGCAGATTGAGCCCGCGCCAGCGGGCCGGGTCCGCCGCCCGCTCGTCGTCCGCCGCCAGCCCGATGCCCCACACCCGGTCCACCGGGCTGGCCTCCACCAGCACCCGCGACCCGGTGCCCAGCAGATAGTCGCGCAGCTCGGGGTGGTGGCCGAACTTGTGCACACTGCCCTCGACCACGAGCCCGAAGCGATGACGCCGCCAGGTCTCCTCGTCGAAGCCGCGCACCGCGCGGCCCGCGTCCTTGGCCTGCTTGGGATGGGAGGCGGCGAGCGCCGAGCGCTCGGCCTCCGCGTCGCCGAACAGCCGCGCCTTGCCCGCCATCATCCAGTGCTCGGCCGTCGCGTAGGTGACCCCGGCCACGGTGAACGGCGACGGCCACCACTGGCTGAAGCACCCGGAGCCCACGCTTCCGTCCGGCCTGGGCCGATGCCCCCAGAACCAGACGTACTTCAGCCGCTCACCGCGCGCCGCCCGTTCGACCAGCTCCTCGACCGACCGAGGGCCCCCGTCCGCCGAAACCGGTGGACTCCCCTCCGCCGAAACCGAATCCCCCACCCCGTTCGTCTTCATGCCCAGGATTCTCGCATCCGCCACCGACAGCCCCGCCGACCTGCGCAATTGGCCTGTCCAGGGATGAGTCCTGCCCATAACATTGCCGGACGTTAACCAGGAGGGGAGACCGACGATGTCCAGCAACACACCCGGCCCACAGCAGGGGCCGTACGACCCACAGGCCAATCCCTACGCCGCGCCCCCGCCGCCGGCGCAGCCCCCGGCCGGGCAGCAGCCGCAGTACCCCGGGGCCGGCTACCCCGCCGCGCCGCCCCTCTATCCGGGGGCGGCCGGGATGCCGACGCAGCTGAGCAATGGCATGGGCACGGCCGCGCTGGTCTGCGGCATCGTCGGTCTGGTCTGCGGGATCACCTACTTCCTGTGGGTCTTCGCGGTCATCCTCGGCATCCTGGCGATCATCTTCGGCGCCATCGGCAAGGGGAAGGTCGGCCGCGGCGAGGCGAACAACGGGGGCTCGGCCACCGCCGGTCTGGTCTGCGGCATCATCGGCATGGTGCTCCCGGCGATCTACCTCGCCGCGCTGGACGCCGCCATCGACTCCGTCTTCTAGACGGCGCCCGGACCGGCCGTCCGGACCGGCTGCTCAATCCGTCGGTCCGGACCGGGGTCCGGCTCGGAAACGGTGACGCCGAGCCCACTCTGATCACTGAATCCGTCGCGAAACCAAAAAGCAACAACGGAATCCCTTGTTGAAGCGCTGCTCCTCTGTCAGGATCGGCCATCAATTCCGGTTGTAGCTACGCCGTGCCCCTATGGGCGGATCGGCGGAGGAGAGCGCGATGGATCAGCGGTTCGACGTGACGGAGCGATTCGCCGACGGTGCCCAGTACATCGCGGGCCGTCCGCGCGAGGGCGGCTCCGAGGGCACGCACGCGGTCGTCGACCCGGCCACCGGCGAGCAGGTGTTCAGCTACCGGCTCGCCGGTATGGCCGATGTCGACGCCGCCGTGGCCGCCGCCGAGGCCGCCTTCCCCGAGTGGGCGGGCGCCACCCCCGGCGAGCGGTCCGACGCGATGCACCGCTTCGCCGCGGCGCTCACCGAGCGGGCGGACGACCTCGCCCACGCCGAGTCGCTGCAGTGCGGTAAGCCCATCAAGCTCAGCACCGAGTTCGATGTGCCCGGCTCCATCGACAACACCGCCTTCTTCGCGGGCGCCGCCCGCCACCTGGAGGGCAAGGCCGCCGGCGAGTACAGCGGCGACCACACCTCGTACATCCGCCGCGAGCCCATTGGCGTCATCGGCTCCATCGCCCCCTGGAACTACCCCCTCCAGATGGCGGCGTGGAAGGTCCTCCCGGCCATCGCCGCGGGCAACACCATCGTGCTGAAGCCCGCCGAACTGACGCCCCTGACCTCGCTGATGTTCGCCCAGGCGGCCACGGAGGCGGGCCTCCCGGACGGTGTCGTCAACGTGGTGAGCGGCACCGGCCGCGAGGCGGGCGAGCGCCTGGTCTCCCACCCCGGCGTGGCGATGACCTCCTTCACCGGCTCCACGGCGGTCGGCAAGCGGGTCGCGGAGCTCGCCACGGCCACCGTCAAGCGGATCCATCTCGAACTCGGCGGCAAGGCGCCCTTCGTCGTTTTCGACGACGCGGACCTGGAGGCCGCCGCCCACGGCGCCGTCGCGGGTGCGCTGATCAACACCGGACAGGACTGCACCGCGGCCACCCGGGCCTATGTGCAGCGCCCGCTGTACGACGCGTTCGTCGCCGCCGTCGCCGATCTCATGGCGACCGTAAGGCTCGGCGATCCCTTCGATCCGCACACCGACCTCGGCCCGCTGATCTCCCACGCCCAGCGCGACCGCGTGGCGGGCTTCGTGGAGCGGGCCCGCGGCTACGCCACCGTCGTCACCGGCGGCGAGGCCCCGGGCGGCGACCTCGCCAAGGGCGCCTACTACCGGCCCACGCTCATCACCGGGGCGCCCCAGGACAGCGAGGTCGTCCAGTCCGAGATCTTCGGCCCGGTCCTGGTCGTCCTCCCCTTCGACAGCGACGACGAGGGCATCGCGCTCGCCAACGACACCCCTTACGGTCTCGCCGCCTCCGCCTGGAGCCGCGATGTCTACCGTACGGGTCGCGCCTCCCGCGAGATCCGGGCCGGCTGCGTCTGGATCAACGACCACATCCCGATCATCAGCGAGATGCCGCACGGCGGGGTGCGGGCATCCGGCTTCGGCAAGGACATGTCGGCGTACTCCTTCGAGGAGTACACGCAGGTCAAGCATGTGATGTTCGACAACACCGCGGTGGTCCGCAAGGACTGGCACCGCACGGTCTTCGGTGACCGACAGACCTGAATGTGCGGCCACCTCCGCGTGGCCTCGGCCGGCCGCCACCGGCCGACACCCTCGAAAGGCACAGCTTATGGAAGCACGGCACGAGCCCGAGAGCCTGTCACCACCACAGATCGCCGCGATGCGGCGCTCCATGACCAGTGGCCGGATGGCGCTCACCCGCCGCTCCCTGCTGCGTGCGGGAGGCGCCGGCGCGATCGCCGTCGGCGGGCTCGGGGCACTCGGTGGCTGCGGTATCCCGCCCGCGGGGCGCACCGAGGTGGACAACGCCTCGGATGACCACTCGGCCGAGGAGAAGCGGCTCGCCTTCTCCAACTGGACCGAGTACATGGACGTCGGCAAGGGCGGCCGCCATCCGACCCTGGACGCGTTCCGGCGCCGTACCGGCATCAAGGTCAAGTACACCGAGGACATCAACGACAACGTCGAGTTCTTCGGCAAGATCAAGCCGCAGCTCGCGGCGGGTCAGGACACCGGCCGCGACCTCATCTGCGTCACCGACTGGCTGGCCGCCCGGATGATCCGGCTCGGCTGGATACAGCCGCTGGACCCCGCCCAACTGCCCCATGCGTACACCAACCTGGCGAAACCCTTTCGCACCCCGGACTGGGACCCGGGCCGCGCCCACTCCTACCCGTGGACCGGTATCCCCGCCGTCATCGCGTACAACAAGAAGGCCACCGGCGGCCGTAAGGTCACCTCGGTCTCGCAGTTGCTGGAGGACCCCGAGCTCAAGGGCCGGGTCGGGCTGCTGACCGAGATGCGCGACACCGTCGGGCTGACCCTCCTGGACATGGGCAAGGACCCCGAGACGGTCACCGCCGACGACTACGACGCCGCGATCGCCCGCCTCCAGAAGGCGTCCGACCGGGGCCAGGTCCGCCGCTTCACCGGCAACGACTACACCGGCGACCTCACCAAGGGCGACATCGCCGCCTGTATGGCCTGGGCTGGGGACCTGATCCAGCTCCAGTCGGACAACCCCGAGATCGAGTTCGCCATTCCCGACGCCGGCTATATGACGGCCACGGACAACCTCCTGGTCCCCAACAAGGCGCGCCACAAGAGGAACGCCGAACGGCTCATCGACTACTTCTACGAGCCCAAGGTCGCCGCGAAGATCGCCGCGTACATCAACTACGTCTGCCCGGTCGACGGGGTGCGCGAGGAGCTCGCGAAGATCGACAAGGCGCTGGCGGACAATCCGCTGATCCTCCCGGACGAGGAGATGGCCGCCAAGTCCCACTCCTTCCGCTCGCTCTCCAGCAAGGAAGAGGCGGCATTCGAGGACAAGTTCGCCAAGCTCACCGGCGCCTGACAAGCGAGGAAGCGCACCGCCATGACCCAGCCCACCTCCGGCGGCGACGTCCGGCTCGACCGGATCAGCAAGACCTACGGGTCCTTCACCGCCGTCCACCCGCTCGATCTGCACGTACCCGCCGGCTCCTTCTTCGCCCTGCTCGGCGCCTCCGGCTGCGGCAAGACCACCACTCTGCGCATGATCGCGGGCCTGGAGGACCCCACCACCGGGACCGTCCAGCTGGCCGGCGAGGACATCACCGTCCTCCCGCCCCACAAGCGGCCCGTCAACACCGTCTTCCAGAGCTACGCCCTCTTCCCGCACCTCGACATCTTCGAGAACGTCGCCTTCGGACTGCGCCGGCGCGGGGTCAAATCGGTGAAGAAGCAGGTCGAGGAGATGCTGGAGCTGGTCCAGCTCGGTGACTTCGCCCGCCGCAAACCGCAGCAGCTCTCCGGCGGCCAGCAGCAGCGCGTCGCCGTCGCCCGCGCCCTGATCAACCACCCCAGGGTGCTGCTGCTCGACGAGCCGCTGGGCGCGCTGGACCTCAAGCTGCGCCGTCAGATGCAACTGGAGCTCAAGCGCATCCAGACCGAGGTCGGCATCACCTTCGTCCATGTCACCCACGACCAGGAGGAGGCCATGACCATGGCCGACACGGTCGCGGTGATGAACGGCGGCCGGGTCGAGCAGCGCGGCGCCCCCGCCGAGCTCTACGAGAACCCCGGCACCACCTTCGTCGCCAACTTCCTCGGCACCTCCAACCTCATCGAGGCCGAGATCACCGACAAGAGCGGCGGCGACCTCGTGCTCACCGCCGCCGGCGGCAAGCTCGCCCTGCCCGCCGACCGATGTAGCGCCCCCGTCCGCACGGGTGGGAAACTGCTGGTGGGGGTGCGTCCCGAGAAGATCACCCTGGCCCATTCCGAGGACGCCGGGACCGTCCCCGAGGGGCGCAACCGGATGACCGGGCGGATCGTCGACTCCAGCTTCATCGGCGTCTCCACCCAGTACCTCATCAACACCCCGGACTGCCCCGAGATCACCGTCTACGAGCAGAACATCGAGCGCGACGCCCGGCTCGTCCCCGGCGCCGAGGTCGTCCTGCACTGGAACCCCGCCCACACCTTCGGCCTCGACGCGGCCCAGGACATCGACGCCGGTACGGAGCTGGACGAGGAGGCCCCATGAGCGCGACGGCGACTCCCGACGCCCCGCCGGACGCCGCCGGGCCCGTACCCGAGCCCGTACGGAAGCCGCCCCTGGTCAACTCCGCCGTCCGCAAGCGGCTGGTGCCCTACTGGCTGCTGCTCCCCGGCATCCTCTGGCTGCTGATCTTCTTCGCCGCGCCGCTGGTCTACCAGGCGTCGACCTCCGTGCAGACCGGCTCCCTCGAAGAGGGCTTCAAGGTCACCTGGCACTTCCAGACCTACTGGGACGCGCTCACCGAGTACTACCCCCACTTCCTGCGCTCGGTGCTCTACGCCGCCACCGCCACCGTGCTGTGCCTGCTGCTCGGCTATCCGCTCGCGTACCTCATCGCCTTCCGGGCGGGCCGCTGGCGCAACCTGGTGATGATCCTGGTCATCGCGCCGTTCTTCACCAGCTTCCTGATCCGCACCCTCGCCTGGAAGACCATCCTGGCCGACAGCGGCCCGGTGGTGGGCGCGCTCAACTCGCTGCACATGCTGGACGTCACCAGCTATCTGGGGATCACCGAGGGGCAGCGGGTGCTGGCCACGCCGCTCGCGGTGGTCTGCGGGCTGACGTACAACTTCCTGCCCTTCATGATCCTTCCGCTCTACACCTCCCTGGAGCGCATCGACCCCCGGCTGCACGAGGCCGCCGGAGATCTCTACGCCCGACCCGTCACCATCTTCCGGAAGGTGACCTTCCCGCTGTCCATGCCGGGCGTCGTCGCGGGCACGCTGCTCACCTTCATCCCCGCCGCCGGCGACTACATCAACGCCGAACTGCTGGGCTCCACCGACCAGAAGATGATCGGCAACGTCATCCAGTCGCAGTTCCTGCGGGTGCTGGACTATCCGACGGCGGCGGCACTGTCCTTCATCCTCATGGCGGCCATCCTCACGATGGTCACCGTCTACATCCGCAAGTCCGGGACGGAGGATCTGGTGTGACGGCCCTGACGCGCTGGATACGGCGGAACCTGGTGATCATCGCGGGGCTCGGCACCCTCGCGTATCTGATCCTGCCCAACGTCGTCGTCCTGGTCTTCTCCTTCAACAAGCCCAACGGCCGGTTCAACTACGAATGGCAGCGGTTCTCCACCGACGCCTGGACCGATCCGTGCGGCGTCGCCGACCTGTGCGGCTCGCTCTCGCTCAGCCTGAAGATCGCGGTATGGGCCACGATCGGCGCGACCGTCCTCGGCACGATGATCTCCTTCGCGCTGGCCCGCTACCGCTTCCGGGCCCGCTCCGCGGTCAACAGCCTGATCTTCCTGCCCATGGCGATGCCCGAGGTCGTGATGGCCGCCTCGCTGGCCACCCTCTTCCTCAACATGGGCGTGGACTTCGGTTTCTGGACGATCCTCATCGCCCACATCATGTTCTGCCTGAGCTTCGTGGTGACGGCCGTCAAGGCGCGGGTGATGTCCATGGACCCCCGGCTGGAGCAGGCTGCCCAGGATCTCTACGCCTCCCCGGCGCAGACCTTCCTGCGCGTCACCCTGCCGATCGCCGCGCCCGGGATCGTCGCGGGCGCGCTGCTGTCCTTCGCGCTCTCCTTCGACGACTTCATCATCACCAACTTCAACGCCGGCTCGACCGTGACCTTCCCCATGTTCGTCTGGGGATCCGCACAGCGCGGCACGCCCGTGCAGATCAATGTGATCGGAACGGCGATGTTCGCGGTCGCGGTGTTGTGCGTTCTCGTCGGCCAACTGGCCGGCGCCCGCCGCAAGAGGAGCTGAGAACCATGGCCACGGACGCCATGACCCGCTCGTCCGGGGGCGAGGGTGCCCCCACCCCGTCCGCCTGGAAGGCCCTGGCCGGGGCCGCCTACCGGCCGTACTGGCTGGACGACCCCGGCAGGCCCGGCCCCCGCCCCGCCCTCGTCGGGGAGGAGCAGTGCGATCTGCTCGTCGTCGGCGGCGGCTACAGCGGACTGTGGACCGCCCTGATCGCCAAGGAGCGCGACCCCGACCGCGAGGTGGTCCTGGTCGAGGGCGAGGAGATCGGCTGGGCCGCCTCGGGGCGCAACGGCGGCTTCTGCGCCGCCTCCCTCACCCACGGCCTCGGCAACGGCGCCGCCCGCTGGCCCGATGAGCTGCGCGAACTCGAACGGCTCGGCCACCACAACCTCGACGCCATCGAGTCCGCCGTCGAGCGCTACGGCATCGACTGCGACTTCGAGCGCACCGGCGAGATCGATGTGGCCACCGAGCCGTACCAGGTGGCGGAGTTGCGCGAGGCCGCCCGGCTGGCGGCCGAACTCGGCGTCGGCGAGCAGGAGTTCCTCGACCGCGACGCGGTGCGCGCCGAGGTCGACTCGCCCACCTTCCTGGCCGGGCTGTGGGACCGCCGCGGCGTGGCCATGCTGCACCCCGCCAAGCTCGCCTGGGGCCTGGCGCGGGCCTGCGCCGAACTGGGCGTACGGATCTACGAACACACCCCGGCCGAACGGCCGGCGAGCACCGGGGCGGCGATGGCCGTCCGCACCCCCTACGGCCGGGTGCGCGCCCGCCAGGTGGCGCTCGCCACCAACGCCTTCCCCGCACTGGTACGCCGCGTCCGCCCGTACATCACCCCCGTCTACGATCACGCGCTGATGACCGAGCCGCTTGACCGGGCGCAGCTCGACGCGATCGGCTGGCGGGGCAGGCAGGGACTCAGCGACACCGCCAACCACTTCCACTACTTCCGGCTCACCGCCGACCAGCGCATCCTGTGGGGCGGGTACGACGTTATCTACCGCTACGGCGGCCGGGTGCGCGCCGAATACGACCACCACCCCGCCACCTACCGCACCCTCGCCCAGCACTTCTTCCGCTGCTTCCCGCAGCTGGAGGGCGTGCGCTTCAGCCACGCCTGGGGCGGCGCCATCGACACCTGCTCGCGCTTCTCCGCGTTCTTCGGCAGCGCGCACGGGGGGAGGGTGGCGTACGCGCTCGGCTATACGGGCCTTGGCGTCGGGGCGACCAGGTTCGGCGCCGAGGTGATGCTCGACCTGCTCGCCGGTGAGCGCACCGAACGCACCCGTCTGGAGATGGTCCGCAGCAAGCCCCTGCCCTTCCCGCCGGAACCGGTGCGGTGGGCGGGCATCGGGATCACGCAGTGGTCCATGACCCGGGCCGACGGGAAGGGTGGGCGCCGCAATCTGTGGCTGAAGGCGATGGACAAGGTGGGGCTGGGGTTCGACAGCTGAGGGGGGAACCCCGCGCCGTGGTCACCCCGGGTCGTTCGGCGCGGTCCGGGGTGGCTGCGGTTTGTGGGGGCCGGACGCTGCTTTCCGCTGGCCGACGGGGCTGGACTGGCCGTTGTGGCTCAAACGGCTGACCCTGAGCACCGTCCACAGCAGTAGACCGGACAGACACCAGCTCGCGGTGGTGTCCAGCGGCCAGTGGTAGCCGCGCCGGACCAGCCCGGCGGCCACGGCGAGGTTCAGCACGGCGACGGCCACCAGGAGGGGCCGCCGGAGCCGCGGGCGCAGGAGAGGGTGGAGCAGCAGCGCCGCCGCGCCGTAGGCGACGGCGGCCGTCGCGGCATGGCCGGAGGGAAAGAATCCGGTCTCGTCCGCCAGCGGCCCGGGCGGGCCGGGGCGGTCGATCAGCGCCTTGAAGGGAACCACCAGCGCCGGAACCGCCGCCATCGCCACCGCGGCGGCCAGCGGCGGCAGCCACCAGCGCGGTTCTTCCGCGCGCCGGGCGCACCACGCCGCCCAGCCGAGGGCGACGGCGAGGACGGGGACCGCCACCGCCGTATTGCCGAGGTCGGCGAGGAACTCGGCGACGGGGGAGGGGAGCGGCGAGCCGGCGATCGTGCGGCCGAGCCGTTCGTCGTCGGTGCGCAGGGGGCCGTGGGCGGCGATCTGCCAGGTGCACAGCGCGAGCAAGGCGAGCAGTGCGAGGGGCGTGAGGAGCGCGGAAAACGGCGCCCGTGGCGCGGAAGGGGAGTGAACAGTCGGCGGCCCCGGAACAGGGGGGGTGGTTCCGGGGCCGCCGTGGCGATCGGTGTGCCGCGCGCCCCGGGGGGTTTGGGGCGGGCGGCCGTCCGACCGGTGAGGAGATCCGGAGCCGGAGGCTCCAGTGGTGTGCGCGAGGGCACAGCCGGGTCGGGGCTGGGGAAGCACCGGCTCGGCATCGCCCGCAGTCCCCTGCGAGCGGGGTGTTTCTCTCATCTGCAATGACCGTACGGCAGCGAAGCCCCGCCCGACAGACCGATCACCCACCTGTCATCGGCCCCGCACATCTTCTTCACGCCACCCATCGACCACTCACAGTCACAGCTCGGCGAAGGCGCTCTCGAGGATGTCGAGACCCTCGTTCAGAAGGTCCTCGCCGATCACCAGCGGCGGCAGGAAACGCAGCACATTGCCGTAGGTACCGCAGGTCAGCACCAGCAGCCCGGCCGAGTGGCACGCCTTGGCGACGGCGGCCGTGGCCTCGGGGTTGGGGTCCTTGGTGCCGGACTTCACGAGTTCGATGGCGATCATGGCGCCGCGGCCGCGGAGGTCGCCGATGATGTCGTACTTCTCCCGCATCGCGGAGAGGCGGCCCTTCATGACCTCCTCGATCCGCCTGGCCCTGGCATTGAGGTCCAGCTCGCGCATCGTCTCGATCGCGCCGAGCGCCGCCGCGCACGCCACCGGGTTTCCGCCGTAGGTGCCGCCGAGACCACCGGAGTGCGCCGCGTCCATGATCTCCGCGCGGCCCGTGACGGCGGCCAGCGGCAGACCGCCCGCGATGCCCTTGGCGGTGGTGATCAGGTCCGGGACGATGCCCTCGTCCTCACAGGCGAACCACTGGCCGGTGCGGCAGAAGCCGGACTGGATCTCGTCCGCGACGAAGACGATGCCGTTGGACTTGGCGAACTCCGCGATCCTGGGCAGGAAGCCCTTGGCGGGCTCGATGAAGCCGCCCTCGCCGAGGATCGGCTCGATGATGATCGCGGCCACGTTCTCCGCCCCGACCTGCTTGCTGATCATGTCGATGGCCTGGGCCGCGGCCTCCTCGGCGCAGTTCTCCGGGCCGGTCAGCCAGCGGTACGGGTAGGCGAGCGGAACGCGGTAGACCTCCGGCGCGAAGGGGCCGAAGCCGTGCTTGTACGGCATGTTCTTGGCGGTGAGCGCCATGGTGAGGTTGGTCCGGCCGTGGTAGCCGTGGTCGAAGACGACGATTGCCTGGCGCTTGGTGTACGAACGGGCGATCTTCACCGCGTTCTCCACCGCCTCGGCGCCCGAGTTGAACAGCGCCGACTTCTTGGCGTGGTCGCCGGGCGTGAGCCGGGCGAGCTCCTCGCAGACCTCCACATAGCCCTCGTACGGCGTGACCATGAAACAGGTGTGCGTGAAGTCCGCCAGCTGCGCGGACGCCCGGCGCACGACGGCATCCGCGGAGGAGCCGACGGAGGTCACGGCGATACCGGAACCGAAGTCGATCAGCGAGTTGCCGTCCACGTCCTCGATCACACCGCCGCCCGCGCGCACGGTGAAGACCGGCAGCACACTCCCCACCCCACCGGCGACCGCCGCGTTCTTGCGGGCGAGCAGCTCCTGCGACTTCGGGCCGGGAATGGCGGTGACGACGCGACGCTCCTGGGGGAGGGCCGGGCCTCCGGACAGTTCGGTCATGACGGGCTCCAGGGGAAAGAACAGGGGTTTTAGTCGCAGGCTATGGGTGTGGCGAGGGATGAGGCATGTTCCGTTCGGGAGCACTGCGCGTGTTTCCTTGTCCGCGACGGCCATAGCCCGACAGCGGCCTTACGGATCCCGCGAGTGAGACGGGCCCGCCCGGGTCGCTGAACTCCCCGCGCGGGAACACTAGATTGAGCGATGGCGCGAAAGCCGAGGAACAGCCGGTCAGGGGGCAAGGGGCAGCACATGGACACCGAGGGCACGTTCGACCCACGCAGCACACGCCACAACCCGCCCCCACCCCCGCCCCCGCAATCCCCGCCCTCCTTTCCCGCCGCCCCGCCGCCGATGCCGCCGACCGCGCCCCCGGCGGCCCCCGGAGGGCCTCCGGTCCCCGCACCCGCGGCCCGCCCGTCCTTCGTCGCCTGGTTGCGCGCTCCGCGGTCCGAGGCGGCGCCGGGGGTGTGGACGTACGAGCACAAGCCGAAGGCTCCGGAGGAGCCGGATCGGATTCCGGGACAGCGGCTGCTCGGCGGGGCCCTTATCTCGGGGTTGTGCGGCTGGCTGGTCTGGTCACTGATCTATTACGAGTACTTCGGCAGCTTCTACCTCTGGCCGCTGTACTTGCTGACCCCGGAGTCCTGGGTCGAAGGCGGCGACAAGATGGCGTTTGTCTGGGCTTGGCGTATCTACCAAGTCATCTTCGCAGGGGTCCTCGCCGTGATCTTCGGCCGTGTCGGCCACTGGCCCGAGGTCTGGCGCCGTTACGTCGCGCCCCTCTTCCGGCGGGCCTGGGATGAGCCCGCTCCTGAGGCGGCAGCCGCGGGGCGGCCGGAGGGGGATCCGGTGGAGTGGCCGCATGTGCGGGCCGCAGGGGGGCACAGTGCGGCTGACCGGCTGGCGGCGGACGCGCGGGCGGGGGCGATGAATGACGTCGACCACGCCCGGATCGAGCGCGCCTGGCAGTCCGTGCGGGCGGGGAGGAATTCGCTCGCCTCGTTCACCGACACCGTGCTGCGCCATGGCGCCGCCTCGTACGGCCATCCGTCCGGGGCGCGGGATCTGCCCGTCCGGACGGCGCGGCATGATCTCCTCGCCCATCAGGTCCGTCTCGGCACCGCCGCCGAGGATCCCCGCAATCCTTACCAGCACCGCGGCGTCGGGCTCGCCCTCGATCCCGACGTGCTCGGCACCTCGCTGCTGGCCGTCGGGCCGCCCGGTTCGGGGAAGACGGGGCGGGTGGTGCGGCCCGTCGTGGAGTCGCTGTGTCTGCAGGCGCTCGCCGGGCAGGTCGCCGTCGTGGTGGTCGGGGCGGCGGGGGCCGGGCTCGGGGCGGATGAGGCGTTCGACGTCGTGGTGAAGATCGGCCGGCCCGACTCCGGCTACGACCTCGACCTCTACGGCGGCACCACCGACCCCGACGAGGCCGCGGGCATCCTCGCCGAGGCCCTGATCGGCGACATGGCGGCCTCGCTGCCCGGCGGGGACAGCCGGCGCGCCGCCACCGCGCTGGCCCAGCTGCTCGGCCCCTACCGCGCGGCCCACGGCCGCTTCCCGTCCGTCCCGGATCTGCGGGAGCTGCTGGACGGTTCCAAGGCGGCCGTCAACGCGCTGCGTGAGGCGCTGGACGAGGCGGGGGAGCGGGCGCAGGCCCGTGAGCTGGAGGCGCGGGTCCGGCAGTCGGGCGCGCCCGGGGACGTGGGCGCGCTGCTCGCGGACCGGATCGCGCTGCTCGACCGGCCCGCGTTCGCCGATTTCTTCGACACCACGGGCGACCGCCGCCCGTTCTCGCTCCGCGCCCTCGAACACCCCCTCCGGGTCCGTATCGACCTGCCCGAGCGGGGCCATGCGGAGGCGTCGCGGATGCTCGCGCGGCTGGTCCTGGCGCAGTTCACCGAGTGCGCCGTGGGCCGGGCCGACCGTTCGCTGTTCGCCTGCCTGGTCCTGGACGACGCCTCGCACACCATCACGCCCGAGGCCTTGCGCGGTATCCAGCGGCTCCGCTCCGCCCACGCGGGCGCCGTGCTCACCCTCCGCACCCTCGACGACGTGCCCGAGTCGCTGCGCAGCGCGCTGCTCGGCGCGGTCGGCTGCCGGATGGCCTGTGCCGGGGTGACGACCTGGGACGGGGCGCGGTTCGCCGAGGTGTGGGGGACGGAGTGGGTCGAGACCCGCGACGTCACCGACCGGCAGATCATCGCCGAGGAGCCGCTCACGAAGGTGCTGCACTTCATCCGTAAGGTCGCCACCGGCAAGGCGGTGACCACGCAGTCGGTGACCGTACGGACGGTGGAGCGCGAGCGCTGGTCCGCCTCGGAGCTGGCCCATGCGGTTCCTCCGGGGCACGCGGTGCTGTCGGTGACCTCCGTAAGGGGCGAGGGCGGGCCCCCGGTGCTGGTGGATCTGCGCGGGTGATCGGCGGCCGTTCCGGCCGGTCCTCATTGCCGTCATCGGTCGCTCCGCCCTGGTCGCCGTGGTGGCCCCGGTTGTTCCGTAGCCCAGCCAGCCCAGCCAGCCCAGCCAGCCCAGCCAGCCCCGGTTGCCCCCTTCGGGGTGGCCGGGGCAACCGGAACCGCAGCGTCACGGCCATACCCGTGGCGAAATCAGGTCGTCAATTCCGCGTTTTCCTCCATTGAGGCAGAATCGGCAGTAGCCGTTCATACGGGACGGTGAAGTCGTCGCAAGTCGTCGCATTCGCTTCGAAGGTGCCATGCCTCCCACGCTCGCCTCACTCGTCCGCCACCCCGGTCTCAAGCTGTCCGTCCTCGCTGGTGAGGACCGGCTGGAGACGCCCGTGCGCTGGGCGCATGTCAGCGAGCTGGCCGACCCCGTGCCCTATATGGACGGCGGCGAACTGCTCCTGATCACCGCGATGCAGATCGAGGCGGATGACCCGGAGGAGATGAGCCGCTATGTGCGGCGGCTGGTGGGCGCGGGCGTCGTGGGGCTCGGCTTCGCGCTCGGCGTCAACTACGCCGAGGTGCCGCCCGCGCTCGCCACGGCGGCCAAGGAGGAGGGACTGCCGCTGCTCGGCGTACCCCGCCGCACCCCGTTCATCGCGATCAGCAAGGCCGTCTCCGCGGCGATAGCCGCGGACCAGTACCGGGCCGTGACGGCCGGGTTCGAGGCGCAGCGCGAGCTGACCCGTGCCGCCATCGGCGCCGAGGGGCCCGCCGCGCTGCTCGCCCGGCTCGCCGCACACGTCGACGGCTGGGCCGCGCTCTACGACGTCTCCGGCGCCGTGGTCGCCGCCGCCCCCGACTGGGCCGCGCGCCGCGCCGCCCGGCTCGCCGCCGACGTCGAGCGGCTGCGCTCCCGCCCCGGCCCCGCGAGCATCGTGGTCGGCGGGGGCTGCGGACCGGCCGGGGCCACGGGCGCGGAACCGGCCGAGGACTCGGCCGTCGCCGACCGGGTGGAGCTCCAGTCGCTGGGCACCGGGCGCCGTACGCGTGGGGTGCTCGCGGTCGGCACGGGCGCGCCGCTGGGCACCGCCGAGCGCTACGCCGTGCACTCCGCGGTCGCGCTGCTGACCCTGACCACCGAGCGTTCCCGCGCCCTCCAGGAGGCCGAGCAGCGGCTCGGCGCCGCCGTGCTGCGGATGCTGCTCGCGGGCGAGCCCGACCATGCGCGGGCGGTCGCCGGGCGGCTGTACGGCGGGCTGCTCGACGCGCCGTTCCGGATGCTGGTCGCCGAGGTGCCGTCCGGTGGTACGGCCCAGCAGGCCCACGCGGCGCCCTCCGCCGCGGACGACGCCCCCGCGCAACTCCCCACAGAGGCCACCACCACGGCCGCGGGTGAAGCCGGGGAGAGCGACCCCCTCGGCACGCTCGTCGACACCATGGAGGCGGCCGCGGCCCGTATCGGCGAGTCGGTGCTGGTCGTGCCCGACGGTGAGCGGCTCATCGTGCTGGCCCCCGACGGCGGGGCGGCGGTCGCGGCATGCGCCGAGCACGCCAGGGCCGTCGAGGCGCGCCGGGGTACGAAGGCCCGCCCCCGCGACCGCGCCGCGGTCGCCGCGCCCCCCGGCGACGAGCTCGTCATCGGGCTGTCCGCCCCCACGGGCCCCATCGCCGCCGCGGCCGCCTACCGCCAGGCGGAGCAGGCGCTGTCGGTGGCGCGCCGCCGAGGCCGGATGCTGGTCGAGCATGAGCAGGTGGCGGCGGGTTCGGTACTGCCCCTGCTCGCCGACGACGCCGTCAGGGCGTTCGCGGACGGCATGCTGCGCGCCCTGCACGAGCACGACGCCACCGGCCGGGGCGATCTGGTCGCCTCGCTGCGCGCCTGGCTCTCCCGGCACGGCCAGTGGGACGCGGCCGCCGCCGACCTCGGCGTCCACCGGCACACCCTGCGTTACCGGATGCGCCGCGTGGAGGAGATCCTGGGCCGCTCCCTGGACGACCCGGACGTCCGCATGGAGCTCTGGCTGGCCCTCAAGGCCACGGCCCCCGGCGCCTCGGCCTGAACCGCACCCACCTCCGCCTCATCTCCGCCCCGAGCCGCCGACTCTTCACCGATCACGGCCCGGCTGTCCCACTCCGGTCACCGCCGACAGCCCCCTCCTCCCGATCCCTCCCCATTCCGGCACGCCATTGCGTAGCGCCCGCGCGCCCGACTGCTACGCCTCGGACAAACGCCGAGCAGGCGGGGCGCGCCTACGGTGGGAGGAGAGACACCACTTCAGAAGGGTCGGGATCCGCTGTGCCAGACACACACGAAGCTGTCACCCATGCGTTCTGGCTCGCCGGCCGCAAGGCGACGGGCGAGAGCACGCTCGAGGTCACCTCGCCCTGGGACGGCCGCCGCGTCGGCGTGGTGAGCGTTCCCACCGATGCGCAGATCGAGGAGGCCGTGGCCGCGGCCGACGCGGTGCGTGAGGAGTTCGCCGCGACCCCCGCGCACGTCCGGGCCGCGGCGCTGGACCATGTGTCGCGCCGTCTCGCCGAGCGCGGCGAGGAGATCGCCCGACTGATCTCGGACGAGAACGGCAAGCCGATCAAGTGGGCGCGCGGCGAGGTGGGCCGCGCCGTGTCCGTCTTCCGGTTCGCGGCCGAGGAGGCCCGCCGCTTCAACAGCGGGGACGCCCAGCGGCTGGACACCGACGCCGGTGGCACCGGGCGGCTCGCGCTGACCCGCCGCTTCCCGCGCGGCACCGTCCTCGGCATCGCGCCGTTCAACTTCCCGCTGAACCTCAGCGCCCACAAGGTCGCCCCGGCGCTCGCCGTCGGCACGCCGATCATCCTCAAGCCGGCTCCCGCGACCCCGCTGTCCGCGCTGATCCTCGGCGAGCTGCTGGCCGAGACCGAGCTCCCGGCGGGCTCCTGGAGCGTCCTTACGGTGCCCAACGACCGGATGCCCGCGCTGGTCCAGGACGAGCGGCTGCCGGTCATCTCCTTCACCGGTTCGGAGAAGGTCGGCTACGCGATCAAGGAGTCGGTGCCGCTCAAGCACTGCACCCTGGAGCTCGGCGGCAACGGCGCCGCGGTCGTCCTGTCGGACTACGCCGCCGACGCCGACCTCGACTGGGCGGCCACCCGCATCGGCACCTTCTCCAACTACCAGGGCGGACAGTCCTGCATCTCCGTGCAGCGGGTGATCGCGGACACGTCCGTCTACGAGGAGCTCGTGCCGAAGATCGTCGCGGCCGTCGAGGCGCAGACCACCGGCGACCCGACCGAGGACGCCACCGATGTCGGCCCGCTGATCAGCGAGGATGCCGCCAAGCGCGTCGAGTCCTGGGTGGACGAGGCCGTCCGGGCCGGTGCGAAGCTGCTCACCGGCGGCAAGCGCGAGGGCTCGAGCTACGCCCCGACCGTGCTCGCGGACGTCCCCGCCGATGTCACCCTCTCCTGCGAGGAGATCTTCGGACCGGTGCTCACCCTGCACAAGGCGGCGGATGAGGACGAGGCGTTCGCGGCGGTCAACGACTCCAAGTACGGCCTGCAGGCGGGCGTCTTCACCCGCGAGGTGCGGACCGCCTTCCGCGCCCACCGCGCGCTGGAGGTCGGCGGCGTGATCATCGGTGATGTGCCCTCGTACCGCGCCGACCAGATGCCCTACGGCGGCGCCAAGAGGTCCGGCGTCGGCCGCGAGGGCGTGCGGTACGCGATGGAGGACTACACCTACGAGCGGGTCATGGTCCTCACCGGCCTCGACCTCTGATCCACCCACCGCCGGGCCCCGCCGCGAGCAGGGGCCCGCCGCGAGAAGGGCCCCGCCGCGAGAAGGGCCCCGCCGCGAGAAGGGGCCCGGCGCATCAAAAGGCATGGGGTTGACCCGTCCCGGCCACTTTCGGACCCTCAACCGGAGAAGCCGAGACGGGCCAGTCTCAGGCCGCCGCCGCGAAGCGTGATGTGCAGGTCGTGAACGCCGGCCGGTGGCGTGGGCAGGGCGGCGCGGACCGTGGTGTAGAGGTAGCGGCCGCCGGTGGGCGGGACGGCGGCGGTGGTCAGGGTGGTGCCGTCGGCGAGGTGCGCCTCGACCCTTGCGCCGTGCTCCGCCTCAGCGGAGCCGTACGCGGCCTCGACCGTCATCGATGTGGCCCCAGCGCCGAAGTCACAGGCGCGGAAGAGCAGCCGGCCGACCGCGTCGTCACGGCAGGCCACCGCGTCCCCACGGACCTTGGCGCGGTCCACCAGCACGATCCCGTCCGCCGCGTCGTAGTCCGCGGCCTCCAGACCGCGCCGCAGCACCGGGCGCGGTGCCGGCGGCGGGCCCTCGACGGTCACGGTGGCGGTGGCGCGGAGGTCCGCGCTGGACGCGCCCGCGTGAATCTCGTACGTCCCCGGGTCGACGGTCCAGCGGCCATGCGCCACGTCCCAGAAGCCCAGCGCGTCCTCGACCGGCACGGTGAAGAACAGCCGCACCCTCTCACCCCGGCGCAGCCGCACCCTGCGATGGGCGATGAGCCGGCGGTGCGGCAGCGGGACCCGCGACCCCGGGGCGCTCGCGTAGATCTGCACGACCTCCTCGCCGTCGCACGGACCGGAGTTGGCGACCTCGCACTCCACGGTCAGCCCCGCCTCCCGCCGCACCGACAGCTCGCCGTAAGCGAAGGCGGTGTACGACAGGCCGTGCCCGAAGGGGAAGAGCGGGGCGCCGTCGAAGTACAGATAGGTGGCGCGCGAGGCGATGATGTCGTAGTCGAGCGGATCGGGCAGATCGTGGTCGGAGGCGTACCAGGTCTGCGGCAGCCGCCCCGCCGGTGAGACGTCCCCGAAGAGCACCCGGGCCAGCGCCGTGCCCGCCGCCTGGCCGCCGTGCGCCGTCCACAGCAGCGCGGGCAGCGCATCGGCCGCCTCCGCGACCGCGTACGGATAGCTCGAGGTCAGCACCAGCGCGGTCCGCGGATTGGCGGCGTGGGCCGCGCGCCACAGCCGCTGCTGCTGGGCGGGCGGGGCGAGGGTGGTGCGGTCCTCGGTCTCCCGGCCGCCGATGTGCCGGGTCGTTGCCCGCCACGACCACCACGGCGTCCGCCCGCGCGGCGGCGCGGGCCACCGCGTCCTCGCCGCGCTCGACGACCTCCAGCCGGAAGACGGTCCCGGTCCCCTCCTCGCCGCCGTCACGTTCGGCAACCTTCAGCCCGCCCGCGGCGACACAGACGTAGCCGCCCGTCCCCAGGTGCCTGAGGAGGTGTCCGTCGGGGTGCGCTTCGAGCGTGAACGTCTCCTGGACCACCCAGCCCCCGGGCTGCTCCGCCGCCGCGCGGACGAAGCCGTCCTCGGCCACGGTCAGATAGCGGCCGGAGGGCGCGCGCAGGGTGAGCACACCGCCGCCCCAGTCGGCCAGGGACAGATCGGTGGGGGTGCCGCCGACGGTCAGCGGCGGCAGATCGGTACGGCCCGCCGTATGCGCCGGGTCGAGCGAGCCCGATGCCTCCGCCGGACCCTCGTCCTCCGCCGCCGCGTCCGGCACCCGCACCCAACCGGCCGCCGTGCGCAGCCGTACGGTGTCCAGGCCGTCCGCGAACACCACCCGGTCCGCGCCGAGCCGCTCGGCCAGCGCCTCGCGCGGCGAACCTCGGTGGATCAGGCTGCCGCTGTACCAGTCCAGCTTGCACTCGTCGGCGAGCGGACCGACGACCGCGAGGGTGCGGACGGCGTTCTCGGAGAGCGGCAGCAGACCGTCATTGGTGAGGAGAACGACGGCCTGTTCCGCGGCCTCCAGGGCGAGCGCCCGATGGGCGGGGGTGTCGAAGGCACCGTCGAGTTCCTCTGGTCGCCCGCCGGGCTCGTCGAACTCGCCCAGCGCACACCGCATCCCCAGCAGCCGCCGCACCGCCGTGTCCACCGTGGACGCGTCGATCAGCCCGCGCGCCAGCGCGCCCCGCACCCGCGCGATCGTCTTCGACGGGTTCTGGTCGTGGTCGGTGAAGCTGTCCACCCCCGCCCGCAGGGCCGCCGCGATGGCCTCCTCATGGGTGTCGAAGTAGTGCTCGGAGTCGACCAGATTGGATGGCGCGCCCGCGTCGGAGCAGACCACCAGCTCCTGGTCGGTCCAGGCGCGCAAGTGTTCGCGCAGATATGGGGAGACGTGGTTGGGCCGCCCGTTGACCAGGTTGTACGCGGGCATCACCCCGGCCACGGCACCCGCCCGCACGGCCCCGCGGAAGGCCGCCAGATCGTATTCGTGCAGCACCCGTGGCCGTACCGAGGAGGAGGTGGTGTCCCGGTCGGTCTCGTTGTTGTGCGCCAGCCAGTGCTTGAGGACGGGCGCGGTGCGCCAAAGCTCCGGGTGGTCGCCGCGCAGTCCGCGGGTGTAGGCCGTGGCCAGGGCCGAGGTGAGGTACGGATCCTCGGCGTACCCCTCCTCGTTGCGGCCCCAGCGCGGATCGCGCAGCGGATTCACCGTCGGCGACCACACATTGAGACCCACCCGCGGATCGCGTGCGCGCATGGCCCGTGCCTCGCGGCCGACCGCCTCGCCGACGCGCCGCACCAGCTCCGGGTTCCAGGTCGCGCCGAGCCCGACGGCCTGGGGGAAGACGGTCGCCGGGCCCATCCAGGCGACGCCGTGGAGCGCCTCCTGCCCGGTGCGGAAGGGCGCGAGGCCGAGCCGCTTCACCCCGGGCGCGTACTGGTGGAGCATCGCGATCCGCTCATCCGGCGTGAGCCGGGCCAGCAGATCCTCGACGCGGGTACGCACCGGCAGCCGTGGATCGCGGAAGGGCGGATCGCGGAAGGGCGGACGCGTGATCAGATCACCGTCATCGCTCACGGATACGGCCCCTTTTCCCCAGCTCGTGCGCCGACTTCCCCAGCCCCTGACGTCGAATCGACTCGATTCGACGTCGATTCGAAGCGCTTCGATGCTGGGCGCACCATGCCCACCCTGTCAAGGCTCCACGGGAGCACAACCCAACGGCACCTTGCGCCACCACTCTTGCGCGACCCCACCCCCCGTCTTAACCTCAGCGCAATATCGAAGCGCTTCGACCAATCTTCGATCAATCTCGGCCAATTCGACCATCGGTCGTACGGCGGGCACGCCACGAAGGGTTGACGCAATGCCGAACTCCCAGGCTTCGGCCTCCACTTCCCCTCCCAGCCGGAGAACCTTCCTGGCCTCCACGGCGGTTGCCGCGGCGGCCGTCGCCGGAGGGGTTCCGCTGCTCACCGGCTGCTCCACCGAGGAAGGCTCCGGCAAGGGCGGCACCACCTCGGGCAAAGAGCTGAAGAACCTGCTGCCGACCTATGTGGCCTCGAAGGTCGCGGACCCGGACATCCCCAGCGTCAATGGCTCCAGCCCGGGCTACACCAAGGCCCCGCCCGCCGCCGAACTGGTCACCTCCGTGCAGGGCAAGCCCGGCCACGGCGGCAGCTACACGATGTTCGAACCGCTCTGGGGCACCCCGCCGCCCAAGAACAACGCCTACTACAAGGCGGTCAACGAGGCGCTCGGCGCCACGGTCAAGCTCCAGCCGCAGGACGGCAACACCTACGGCGAGAAGCTCGGCGCCGTCCTCGCCTCCGGTGACATCGCCGATATCGTGATGATCCCGCTCTGGGAGATGGGCGGGCGGATCCATGGCGCGGTCAGCGCCAAATTCGCCGACCTGGGCCCGTATCTCTCCGGTGACAAGGTCAAGAAATATCCGAACCTCGCCGCCATTCCCACCGCCGCCTGGCAGATGTCCGTCTTCGGCGGCAGGCTCCGCGGGCTGCCGATGCCCTCCCGTCCGCTCACCGGCGTCATTCCGTACTACCGCGAGGACATCTTCACCAAGGAGGGCTATCACGTTCCCAAGAGTCCGGCGGAATTCCTCGCCCTGGCCAAGGAGATCACCCGGCCCAAGAGCAAGGTGTGGGCCTGCGACGACATGTGGTGGTCGGCGCAGCGGTTCTTCGGCTGCCCGGGGGAGAAGCCGTACTACTGGATCGAGAAGAACGGCAAGCTGGTCCACAAGGTCGAGACCGAGAACTATCTCGAGGCCCTGGAATGGTGCCGCAAGCTCTTCGCCGGGGGCTATGTCCACCCCGACGCGGTCGCGGGCAAGGCCAATGACGCGCTGACCCGATTCACCTCCGGGCAGACCCTCTTCTACAACGACGGCGACGCCAAGTGGTACGGCGCCACCTTCGAACAGGCCGGTCCCAACCCCGACTTCAAGATTCAGGGAATGGACTACTTCGGCCCCGACGGCGGCGATCCGGTGATCTACCTCGACCCGCCCGCCCAGATCTGGTCCTTCCTCAACAAGAACCTCTCCAAGGATCAGATCGAGGAAATCCTCGCCCTCGCGAACTTCATCGCCGCGCCCTTCGGCACCAAGGAGCAGCGCCTGATCGACTACGGCGTCGAAGGCGTGCACCACGACATGAAGAAGGGCGTACCGGTCAAGAACGCCACGGGAGTCCGGGACGTCCAGGACACCTATCGTTTCATCGTCTCCCCGCAGGCGAGCGTCGCCTATCCGGACTTCCCGCAGATGGTCGAGGACTACTGCGGCTGGATGCGGCGGATGGGCAAGTTCGCCAGGAAACCGCTCTTCTACGGAATGCAGATCCAGGAGCCCAATCGGTACGCCTCGCTCTACACGCCGTTCGAGGACCTCGCCAAGGACGTCACCCGTGGCCGTAAGTCGGTCAAGGACGCCCAGCGGGCCATCAGCGACTGGCGCAGCGGTGGCGGCGACCGGCTCCGCGACTGGTACGCGGGGCTCCTCGACAAGAACGGCAGCGGCGCCTGATGGCCAAGCCGGCCCGGGGCGCCCTGACGGACCGTGGTGCCCCGGCGGGCCGCGATGCCCTGCCGGGCCCCGGCACCCCGACCGCCCGCACCGGATGGTGGCACCGGCTGCGCCGCGACCGCACCCTGCTGCTGATGGTCGCCCCCGCCGTCGGTCTGCTCCTGCTCTTCACCTACGTCCCGCTGCTGTGGACCACGGTCGCCTATCTGGACTACGACCCGTTCACCCAGGGGCTGTGGACCAGCCCCTGGGTCGGGTTCGACAACTTCACCCTGCTCTTCCAGGACAGCCGCTTCTGGGACGCCTTCGCCAACACCCTCTCCATCACCTTCATCCAGCTGGTGCTGTTCTTCCCGGTGCCCATCGCGCTGGCGCTGCTGCTCAACAGCGTGCTCAGCGACAAGGTCCGCGGCCTGGTGCAGTCGATCCTGTACCTGCCGCACTTCTTCTCCTGGGTGCTGGTGATCACGATCTTCCAGCAGATGCTCGGCGGCGCCGGACTGCTCGCCCAGCAGTTGCGCGCCCACGGGCACGAGGGCTTCGACCTGATGACCGACCCGGGCGTCTTCAAGTTCCTGATCACCGCCCAGCTGGTGTGGAAGGACGCGGGCTGGGGCGTGATCGTCTTCCTGGCCGCGCTCTCCGCCGTCAACCAGGACCTCTACGAGGCCGCGGCCGTGGACGGCGCGAACCGCCGGCGCCGGATGTGGCACGTCACGCTGCCCGCGCTGCGCCCCGTGGTCGCCCTGCTGCTGGTGTTGCGCGTCGGCGACTCGCTGACCGTCGGTTTCGAGCAGATCCTGCTCCAGCGCGACGCGGTGGGGCCCGGCGCCTCGGAGGTCTTCGACACCTATGTGTGGTGGGTCGGCATCGCCAACACCGACTACGGGATCGCCGCCGCCGGCGGTCTGATCAAGGGCGTCTTCAGCCTGGTGCTGGTGCTGATCGCCAACAAGGTCGCCCATATGCTCGGCGAGCAGGGGGTTTACCGGAAATGACCGTGACAACCGAGCGGACCGCGGCCCCGGCCGGACCCGCCGCCCCGCCCCCGCGGCGGCGCCGCGACGAGCGGCGCCCGGTGTGGGAGGAGGAGCCCGGCCGGGTCGGCCAGGGGCTCAAGGGGGCCACCCTGGTCGGGGTGTGTCTGGCGATCCTCGGCCCGCTGTGGGTGGTGATCGTCACCAGCCTCTCCGACCAGAGGACCATCACCGACGCCGGGGGGCTGGTGATCGTCCCCAAGACGATCACCTTCCGGGCCTACACCGAGCTGCTGAGCGGCGGCACGGTGACCCGGGCGACGCTCGTCAGCCTCGCGCTCACCGCCGTGGGCACCGTGCTCAGCACCGTCGTCTCGGTCCTGTGCGCCTACGGGCTGTCCCGCCCGGGGTCCTTCCTGCACCGGCCGATCCTGATGGTGCTGCTGGTCACCATGTTCTTCAACGCCGGTCTCATCCCCACGTATCTGCTGGTCACCGGAGTCGGCCTGGAGGGCAGTTACTGGTCGATGATCCTGCCCGGGGCCGTCTCCGTCTTCAATGTCCTGGTGCTGCGGGCGTTCTTCCAGAACATCGCGCCCGAGCTGATCGACAGCGCCCGGATCGACGGCGCGGGGGACTGGCGGATCCTGTTCCGCATCGTGCTGCCGCTGTCGAAGGCCGTGATCGCGGTGGTCTCGCTCTTCTACGCGGTCGGCTACTGGAGCCAGTGGTTCAACGCCATGCTCTACCTCAACGACCAGGACATGTGGCCGCTCCAGATGATCCTGCGCCAGCTGGTGATCAAGCAGCAGGCGCCGCAGGGCATGTCCCAGATGATCTCCACCCAGCAGATCCCCGGACTGGCGGTGCAGATGGCCGTCATGGTGCTCGCGCTGATCCCGGTCGCGGTGCTCTACCCCTTCGTCCAGAAGCACTTCACCAAGGGCATGCTCACCGGCGCCGTCAAGGGCTGACGCCGGTTGCCCCCGTATCCAGCCGACCCGAGACGGGAGCCGGTATGCCCGACCTGACCGACGCCACCCGCGGCCGCGTCCTCTACGGCGGCGACTACAACCCCGAGCAGTGGCCCGAGAGCGTCTGGCACGACGACATCCGGCTGATGCGCCGGGCGGGCGTCACCACCGTCACCGTCGGCGTCTTCTCCTGGGCGCGGCTCGAACCCCGCCCCGGGGCACGGGACTTCGGCTGGCTGGACCGGGTTCTGGACCTGCTCCACGAGGGCGGGATCGAGGTGTGCCTGGCCACCCCGACCGCCTCCCCGCCGCCCTGGATGGGCTCCCGCCACCCCGAGACCCTGCCGCGCGACGAGAACGGCACGGTCGTCTGGTACGGCTCACGGAACCAGTTCTGCGCCTCGTCGCCCGTCTACCGCGACCACGCCCTGCGCATCACCGAGGATCTGGCGGACCGCTACGGCGGCCATCCGGCGCTGCGGATGTGGCACGTCGGCAACGAGTACGGCACCCACTGCTGGTGCGACGAGACCGCCCGGCACTTCCGCCGCTGGCTGCGCGCGCGGTACGGCGGCCTGGACGCCCTCAACGAGGCGTGGGGGACGGCCTTCTGGAGCCAGCGCTACGACTCCTGGGAGGAGATCATCCCGCCGCGCCGCGCCCAGTACCTGATCAACCCCGGTCAGGCGCTGGACTTCCGCCGCTTCACCAGCGACGTCCTGCTGGAGTGCTTCACCGCCGAACGCGACGCGCTGGCCGCCCGCACCCCGCACATCCCCGTGACCACCAACTTCATGCCGCTGTTCATCGGCCAGGACGGCTGGGCCTGGGCGGCGGAGGAGGACGTGGTCTCCGTGGACCTCTACCCCGACCCCAAGGATCCGCACGCGGCCGCCTACGGTGCGCTGGTCCAGGATCTGACCCGCTCCCAGGCGGGCGGCCCCTGGGTCCTCATGGAGCAGGCCGCGGGCCCGGTCAACTGGCGCGGTGTGAACCACCCCAAGCCGCACGGGCTGATGCGGCTGTGGTCCCTCCAGGCCGTCGCGCGCGGCGCCGACGCGGTCTGCTTCTTCCAGTGGCGGCAGTCCCGGCAGGGCAGCGAGAAGTTCCACTCCGGGATGGTCCCGCACGCTGGTGAGCACAGCCGCACCTTCGCGCGGGTGCGCGAACTCGGCGCCGAGCTGCGCGAACTGGCCCCGGTCGCGGGCACGGACGTCCCCGCGCGGGCCGCGATCCTGCACGACTGGCACTCCTGGTGGGCCACCGTCCAGGACGGCCGCCCCTCCTCCCTGGTCTCCTGCGAACGGCTGCTGCGCGCCTGGCACCAGGCCCTGTGGGAGCGGAACCTCACCACCGACTTCGCCCATCCGCACGCCGACCTCACCGACTACGCCCTCGTCGCCGTCCCCCAGCTGTATCTGCTCACCGACGAGGCACTGGACAACCTCGCGGCGTACGTACGCGGCGGTGGCACCCTCGTCTGCGGCTTCTTCACCGGCGTCGCCGACGAGGACGACCGGGTGCGCCCCGGCGGGGTGGACCGCCGCCTCCGTGGGCTCCTCGGCATCCGTACGGTCCACGAGTGGTGGCCGCTGGACGAGGGCGAGACCCTCACCGCCGAGGGCGCCTGGCTGGGCGCGTTCCACGGCACGCTCTGGTCCGAGGAGCTGGAGCCGTCAACCGCCGAACCGGTGGCCCGGATCAAGGGCGGCGAGCTCGACGGCCGCCCCGCCGTCACCCGTAACGCCTACGGCACCGGCACCGCCTGGTACGTCTCCACCCTCCCCGAACCCGCCGCCCTGCGCGCCCTCCTCGGCCGCGCCGCCGAGGAGGCGGGGCTGGCACCCGCGCTGCCCGGCCTCCCCGAGGGCGTCGAGGCGGTGCGGCGCGGTCCGTATCTCTTCCTGCTCAACCACGGCCGCACCCCGGCGGTCGTCCCCCTCCCGTCCGCTCCGTCCGCGCGGACGGATCTGCTCACCGGGCGCACCCACCACACCAGCGTCCGGCTGGACCGCTTCGCGGTCATGGTCCTGGCTCCGCCCGAATCCCCCGCCTGAAGCTCCCCCCCGAATCCCTCACGTGAAAGGGAAGGTCCCGTGCAACGAGCCGCTCGAACGCTCTTCCTCACCCCGCTGATCGCGTTACTCGCGCTGATCGGCTTCGCCGCCGCCCCCGCCCAGGCCGCCACCTGGTCCTCCTCGGACCAGTGGGGCACCTGGTCCAACGGCGGCTACACCCTCTACAACAACATCTGGGGGTCCGGCGCCGGATCCCAGACCATCTCGGCCAACTCCTACAGCGACTGGGGAGTGTGGGCGAACCATCCGAACACCGGCGGCATCAAGTCCTACCCCAACGCCAAGAAGGTCGTCGGCAAGAAGATCAGCGCCATCTCCACGCTGACCAGCACCTACAACGTCACCGTGCCGTCCTCGGGCGCGTACAACACCTCGTACGACATCTGGGACTCCAATTACGACTACGAGATCATGCTGTGGGTCAACAAGACCGGCCCGGTCGGCCCGCTCGGCACCGCCCAGGGCGATGTCACCCTCGGCGGCCACACCTGGAGCGTCTACAAGGGCAGCAACGGAGCCAATGAGGTCTTCTCGTTCATCCGCACCTCGAACTCCACCTCCGGCTCCGTGGACATCAAGCCCATCGTGAACTGGATCAAGAACACCAAGGGCTGGTTCGGCGATGTGACCATCGGTGACGTCCAGTTCGGCTACGAGATCACCTCCTCGGCCGGCGGTCTGGACTTCCGCACCAACAGCTTCGGGGTGAGCGCGAGCTGACTCCCGCGTACCGCCGCCGCCCGGCCACGCGGCGGCGGTACGCCACCGGCCCGGCGAGGTCGCGTCAGGACGTGCCGGGCGCCGGGCCCGAGCTGGCCCGTACGGTCAGCTCCGGGGCGAGCAGGGTCACCTGCTCCGCACGGGCGCCGCCCGCCAGTTTCGCCACCGCCAGCTCCACGGCCCGCCGCCCCATCTCCTGCGCGGGGATGGCCACCGAGGTGAGCCGCACCGACGCCTGGGTGGCCACCTGCTCGGGGCATATGGCGACCACCGAGACGTCCTCGGGCACCGCGCGGCCCTGCCGGCGCAACAGGCTGAGCAGCGGATCGATGGCCGCCTCGTTCTGCACCACGAAGCCGGTGGTGCCGGGCCGCTCGTCGAAGATCCGGGAGAGGGTGCCGTCCATGGACTCGTAGCTGCCCTCGCACGGGCGGTGCAGCAGCCGCACCCCCAGCTCGGCGGCGCGGCGGCGCAGCCCCTCCAGGGTCCGCTCGGCGAAGCCGGTGTGGCGCTCGTAGACGGCCGGGGCCTCGCCCACGACGGCGATCTCCCGGTGGCCGAGGTCCGCCAGATGCTCGGCGCACAGCGCGCCGGTGGCGGTGAAGTCCAGATCGACGCAGGTCAGGCCGACGGTGTCGGCGGGAAGACCGATCAGTACGGTGGGCTGGCGGGCCGCGTGCAGCAGTGGCAGCCGCTCGTCCTCCAGCTCCACATCCATCACGATCATGGCGTCGGCGAGTCCGCTGCCGGTCACCCGGCGCACCGCCGCCGGGCCCTCCTCGCCGGTGAGCAGCAGGACGTCATAGCCGTGGGAGCGGGCGGTGGTGGCGACCGCGATGGCGATCTCCATCATCACCGGCACATACATGTCCGTCCGCAGTGGCACCATGAGCGCGAGGATGTTGGAGCGGCTGCTGGCCAGGGCGCGGGCTCCGGCGTTCGGGTGGTAGCCGAGCTCCTTGATGCTGTGCTCGACGCGCTCGCGCGTGGGAGCGGAGATCGACCGCTTGCCGCTGAGGACGTAGCTCACCGTGCTGGCGGAGACTCCGGCGTGACGGGCGACCTCGGCGAGGGTGACCATGCGGGGGACTCCATCCGGGGGATTGTCAGCGAAGCGCTTCGACACATGGCCCGATCCTCTTCCGCCTGGCCATGTGGATTGACCCTAAACCCGCAGCGCAAGGGCTGTCCAGAGGATGTCGAAGCGCTTCAACGCGCCGTCCATATCCCTCTCCACCCCTGCCGGGTCCGCCGCCGCGGTGACCCCTCCCGAACCTCCAGATCCCGGTGTCCTCCCGCTTTGCCGTCCCGTCGGACCGGATGCACACTGGCAGCGGTACGTGCCGGTAATGTCACGAGATCGTCGCGGCAAAGGGAGCACCGATGACCGCATCCTCCGTCAGGCCGGTGTCCGAGCGTGAAGCGCGCCAGGTCGCCGAGGCCGCACGCGAACAGGTATGGCACAAGCCCAGCTTCGCCAAGGAGCTCTTCCTCGGCCGCTTCCGACTCGATCTGATCCACCCCCACCCCGCCCCCGCCCCGGACGACGTACGCCGCGGCGAGACCTTCCTCGCCAAGCTCCAGGAGTTCTGCCAAACGCGGGTCGACGCCGCCCGTATCGAGCGCGAGGCGCAGATCCCCGACGAGACCATCAAGGGGCTCAAGGAGCTCGGCGCGCTCGGCATGAAGATCGACACCAAGTACGGAGGGCTGGGCCTCACCCAGGTCTACTACAACAAGGCCCTGGCCATGGCCGGCTCCGTCAGCCCGGCGATCGGCGCCCTGCTCTCCGCCCACCAGTCCATCGGCGTACCGCAGCCGCTGAAGCTCTTCGGCACCCAGGAGCAGAAGGACCGCTTCCTGCCGCGCTGCGCCCGCACCGACATCTCGGCCTTCCTGCTCACCGAGCCGGACGTGGGCTCCGACCCGGCCCGCCTCGCCACCACC
Organism: Streptomyces lacaronensis; assembly: GCF_047337785.1. Taxonomy (NCBI): domain Bacteria; kingdom Bacillati; phylum Actinomycetota; class Actinomycetes; order Kitasatosporales; family Streptomycetaceae; genus Streptomyces; species Streptomyces lacaronensis. The sequence goes on along the minus strand of NZ_JBLHDK010000003.1, from coordinate 3,856,878 downwards.
GCCGTGCCCGACGGCGAGGACTACCTGCTGGACGGCGTCAAGCTGTGGACCACCAACGGCGTGGTCGCCGACCTGCTGGTGGTGATGGCCAGGGTGCCGCGCTCCGAGGGCCACAAGGGCGGCATCACCGCCTTCGTCGTCGAGACCGCCTCCGAAGGCGTCACCGTGGAGAACCGCAACGCCTTCATGGGGCTGCGCGGCCTGGAGAACGGCGTCACCCGCTTCCACCGGGTCCGCGTCCCGGCCGCCAACCGGGTCGGACCCGAGGGCGCCGGTCTCAAGATCGCGCTGACCACGCTCAACACCGGACGGCTGTCGCTGCCCGCGATGTGCGCGGGCGCCGGGAAATGGTGTCTGAAAATCGCCCGCGAATGGTCCGCCGCCCGTGAGCAGTGGGGCAAGCCCATCGCCAAGCACGAGGCCGTCGGCGCCAAGATCTCCTTCATCGCGGCGACCACCTTCGCCCTGGAGGCCATCATCGACCTCGCCTCCCAGATGGCCGACGAGGACCGCAACGACATCCGCATCGAGGCGGCGCTCGCCAAGCTCTACGGCAGCGAGATGGCCTGGCTGATGGCGGACGAACTGGTCCAGATCCGCGGCGGCCGGGGCTATGAGACCGCGGCCTCGCTGGCCGCCCGCGGGGAGCGGGCCGTCCCCGCCGAGCAGATGCTGCGCGATCTGCGCATCAACCGGATCTTCGAGGGCTCGACCGAGATCATGCACCTCCTCATCGCCCGCGAGGCCGTGGACGCTCATCTGTCGGTGGCGGGCGACCTCATCGACCCCGACAAGTCCCTCCAGGACAAGGGCAAGGCGGCCGCCAAGGCCGGGGGCTTCTACGCCCGCTGGCTGCCCGGCCTGCTCACCGGCCCCGGCCAACTGCCCCGTGCCTACCCGGAGTTCTGCCCGGCCGGGCACCCGGACCTCTCCCCGCACCTGCGCTTTGTGGAGCGCTCGGCGCGCAAACTGGCCCGCTCTACGTTCTACGCCATGTCCCGCTGGCAGGGCCGGATGGAGACCAAACAGGGCTTCCTCAGCCGGATCGTCGACATCGGCGCGGAGCTGTTCGCGATGAGCGCGGCCTGCGTACGGGCCGAGATGCTGCGCTCCCGCGGCGACCACGGCGTCGCGGCCTACCAGTTGGCCGACGCGTTCTGCCGGCAGGCCAGGATCCGTGCCGAGGAGCTCTTCGGGCGGCTGTGGACCAACACCGACGAGCTCGACCGCAAGGTGGTCTCCGGGGTGCTCTCCGGGGCGTACGAGTGGCTCGAGGACGGTGTGATCGACCCCAGCGGCGACGGCCCCTGGATCGCCGACGCCGCCCCCGGCCCGACCGCCAGACAGAACGTCCACCGACCCATCCACTGAGGAGCCGCGGGGAAGCCGCCGGAGCACGTGCTGACGAGCCCCCGGGATCCGCGATCACCGGATCCCGGGCCTTGTCACCGAGCCGTCACCCCTTGCCCCCACAATGGGGGGATGACGGATTCCCTGGCTGACCCGCATCTGCGCGTTCCGGCGGCCACCGCCGCGGCGAGCGTGCGCGACATCGTGATCCTGGGCTCCACCGGTTCGATCGGCACCCAGGCCATCGACGTGGTGCTGCGCAACCCCGACCGCTTCCGCGTGACCGGCCTGTCCGCCGCCGGGGGACGGGCCGGGCTCCTCGCCGAGCAGGCCCACCGGCTGCGGGTGGACAGGGTCGCGGTCGCCCGGCCCGAGGCGGTGGCCGAGGTGCGCCAGGCGCTGAGCGCGCGCTACGGCGCCGGTGAGCCGCTCCCCGAGATCCTGGCGGGGCCCGATGCGGCCACCGAGCTCGCCCGTTCCCAGTGCCACACCGTGCTCAACGGCATCACCGGCTCCATCGGCCTGGCGCCCACCCTGGCCGCTCTGGAGGCGGGCCGGGTGCTGGCGCTGGCCAACAAGGAATCGCTCATCGTCGGCGGCCCCCTGGTCAAGGCCGTGGCCAAGCCCGGACAGATCGTCCCCGTCGACTCCGAGCACTCCGCGCTCTTCCAGGCGCTGCTCGGCGGCGCCCGCGAGGAGGTCCGCAAGCTGGTGGTCACCGCCTCCGGCGGCCCGTTCCGCGGCCGGACCAAGCGGGAGCTGGCCTCGGTCACCCCTGAGCAGGCGCTGGCCCACCCCACCTGGGACATGGGCCCGGTGATCACGATCAACTCCGCGACCCTCGTCAACAAGGGCCTGGAGGTCATCGAGGCTCATCTGCTCTACGACATTCCCTTCGAGCGGATTGAGGTGGTGGTCCACCCTCAGTCGTATATCCACTCGATGGTTGAATTCACCGATGGCTCGACGCTCGCCCAGGCGAGCCCGCCCGATATGCGGATGCCCATCGCGCTCGGCCTCGGCTGGCCCGAGCGGGTGCCGGACGCCGCGCCCGGCTGCGACTGGACCAAGGCCCACACCTGGGAGTTCTTCCCCCTGGACACCGAGGCGTTCCCCTCGATCGGGCTCGCCCGGCATGTCGGCGACCTCGGCGGCACCGCCCCGGCCGTCTTCAACGCGGCGAACGAGGAGTGCGTGGACGCCTTCCTCGACGGAAAGCTGCCGTTCGACGGAATCGTCGATACGGTCGCCGAGGTGGTGGCCGAGCACGGCACCCCGGCCGCGGGAACCCGGCTCACCGTCGCGGACGTCCTCCAGGCCGAGACATGGGCCCGCGCCCGCGCAACGGAACTGGCCGCCAGAGCGGCGAAGGCGACCCCGGAGGCTCGCGCATGACGACACTGATGACGGTCCTCGGCATAGTGGTGTTCGCCGTCGGCCTGCTGATCTCGATCGCCTGGCATGAGCTCGGCCATCTCTCCACGGCCAAGCTCTTCGGCATCCGGGTGCCCCAGTACATGGTCGGCTTCGGGCCGACCATCTTCTCCCGGAAGAAGGGCGAGACCGAGTACGGCATCAAGGCGGTTCCGCTGGGCGGCTACATCCGCATGATCGGGATGTTCCCGCCGGGCGACGACGGAAAGATCACCGCGCGTTCCACCTCACCGTGGCGCGGCATGATCGAGGACGCCCGGTCGGCCGCCTTCGAGGAGCTCCAGCCCGGCGACGACAAGCGCCTGTTCTACACGCGCAAGCCGTGGAAGCGCGTGATCGTCATGTTCGCCGGGCCCTTCATGAACCTGGTCCTCGCGGTGGTGATCTTCCTCGGGGTGATGATGAGCTTCGGCGTCAACACCCAGACCACCAGTGTGGGCACGGTCTCCCAGTGCGTGGTCGCGGCCTCGTCCTCCACCGACAAGTGCCCCAAGGGCGCCAAGGACTCCCCGGCCAAGGCCGCCGGTCTGCAGCCCCGGGACAAGATCGTCGCCTTCAACGGCCACCCCACCCCGGACTGGGGCGCCCTCCAGCAGGACATCCGCGAGACCACCGGCCCCGCCACGATCACCGTCGAGCGGGACGGCGTCCGCAAGACCCTGCACGCCGACCTCATAAAGAACCAGGTCGCCAAGTCCGACGGGAACGGCGGCTATGTCGAGGGCGAATTCGTCACCGCCGGCTTCCTCGGCTTCACCCCGGCCAACGGAGTGGTCCAGCAGTCCTTCGGGCAGTCCGTGGACCGTATGGGCAACATGGTCGAGGACGGCATCGACTCGATGATCGCCCTGCCCTCCAAGATCCCGGACCTGTGGAACGCGGCGTTCGGGGACGGCGAGCGCAAGGCGGACTCCCCGATGGGCGTCGTGGGCGCGGCCCGGGTCGGTGGCGAGGTCGCCAGCCTCGACATCCCGCCCTCCCAGCGGATCGCGACCATGCTCTTCCTGGTCGCCGGGTTCAACCTCTCGCTGTTCCTGTTCAACATGCTGCCGCTGCTGCCGCTGGACGGCGGCCACATCGCGGGCGCGGTGTGGGAGGCCGTCCGGCGCCACACCGCCCGGCTGGTCCGGCGGCCCGACCCCGGACCGTTCGATGTGGCGAAGATGATGCCGGTCGCCTATGTGATCGCCGGAGTCTTCATCTGCTTCACGCTGCTCGTCCTGGTGGCGGACGTCGTGAACCCCGTGAAAATCTCCTGATGACGCGAGATGTCCTGAAGTTCACCTTTGGGTGGACTTCAGGAGCGCGGTGTGCTGAGGACATGACCGGTGCCGTAATCTCGGAGATCGGAGTCCGCTGATCTCCAGCCACGCACACACCTTGGGGTTACGAACCAGATGACTGCGATTTCGCTAGGAATGCCGTCCGTACCGGCCAAGCTCGCCGAGCGCAGGGTCAGCCGGAAGATCCAGGTCGGGTCGGTGGCCGTGGGTGGTGACGCGCCGGTTTCGGTGCAGTCGATGACGACGACGGTGACGGCGGACATCGGTGCGACGCTGCAGCAGATCGCGGAGTTGACGGCGTCGGGGTGCCAGATCGTGCGGGTGGCGTGTCCGTCGCAGGATGACGCGGACGCGTTGCCGGTGATCGCGAAGAAGTCTCAGATCCCGGTGATCGCCGACATTCATTTCCAGCCGAAGTACGTGTTCGCGGCGATTGATGCCGGGTGTGCGGCGGTGCGGGTGAATCCGGGGAATATCCGGCAGTTCGACGACAAGGTCAAGGAGATCGCGAAGGCGGCGTCGGGGGCGGGTGTGCCGATTCGTATCGGGGTGAACGCGGGGTCGCTGGACAAGCGGTTGCTGGAGAAGTACGGCAAGGCCACGCCGGAGGCGTTGGTGGAGTCGGCGTTGTGGGAGTGTTCGCTGTTCGAGGAGCACGGGTTCCGGGACATCAAGATCTCGGTGAAGCACAACGATCCGGTGGTGATGGTCAACGCCTACCGTCAGCTGGCGGCTCAGTGTGACTATCCGCTGCATCTGGGTGTGACGGAGGCGGGTCCGGCGTTCCAGGGGACGATCAAGTCGGCGGTGGCGTTCGGTGCGCTGCTGAGTGAGGGGATCGGGGACACGATCCGGGTGTCGCTGTCGGCGCCTCCGGCGGAGGAGGTCAAGGTCGGCATCCAGATTCTGGAGTCGCTGAATCTGCGGCAGCGGCGGCTGGAGATCGTCTCGTGTCCGTCGTGCGGTCGGGCGCAGGTGGATGTGTACAAGCTCGCGGACCAGGTCACGGCCGGTCTTGAGGGCATGGAGGTCCCGCTGCGCGTCGCGGTCATGGGCTGTGTCGTCAACGGCCCCGGCGAGGCGCGCGAGGCGGACCTGGGCGTCGCCTCCGGCAATGGCAAGGGGCAGATCTTCGTCAAGGGCGAGGTCATCAAGACCGTGCCGGAGTCGAAAATCGTGGAGACCCTGATCGACGAGGCCATGAAGATCGCCGAGCAGATGGAAAAGGACGGCATCGCCTCCGGCGAGCCTGAGGTCTCGGTCAGCTGATTTTTGAGGCTCGGTTCTCCCCCAGCTACCGCTGGGAGTGGCCCCCGCCGGGGTGCAAAAGTCACCCCCAGCCACCGCTGGGGGTGCCCCCGGCCGGTAAGACCAAGCACCCGACGCTCTCCGGTGTCCTTCGGCTCATCCAGTTCCCGTTGGAGGCGAACCCGAGCCGTGGAAAAGGCGGTGAGGGGCCCTCTTGGCCTGCGCGGTAGAGTCTGGAGAATCGACGTCCCCGGCCCGCGGGCCCGCACCACGTGAGGCAGACCGACACGTGCTGACCACGTCCACCACCAGGGTCCTCGAGCCCCATGAGCTCGACGCGGCCCTTGCGGTGCTCGACCGTGACCCCGTCTCGAACGCCTTCGTGGCCGCCCGCGTCCAGGTCGCCGGCCTGGACCCGTGGCGGCTCGGCGGCGAGATGTGGGGCTGGTACTCCGGCGGACGGCTGGAGTCGCTCTGCTACGCCGGGGCCAACCTCGTACCCATCTGCGCCACCCCCGAGGCCGTGCGCGGCTTCGCCGAGCGCGCCCGCCGGGCGGGCCGCCGCTGCTCCTCGATCGTCGGCCCCGCCGAGACCACCGCCGGGCTGTGGTCCCTGCTGGAGCCCAACTGGGGCCCGGCCCGTGAGGTCCGCGCCCGTCAGCCGGTGATGGTCACCAGCACGATGCCCGCCGACGTCCCGCCCGATCCGCTGGTACGCCGCGTCCGTAAGGACGAGATGGACGTGATCATGCCTGCGTGCGTGGCGATGTTCACCGAGGAGGTCGGCGTCTCGCCGCTCGCGGGCGACGGCGGGCTGCTCTACCAGGCGCGGGTCGCCGAGCTCGTCACCGCCGGGCGCTCCTTCGCCCGGGTCGAGAACGGCCGGGTGGTGTTCAAGGCCGAGATCGGCGCGGCCACCCCGCACGCCTGCCAGATCCAGGGCGTATGGGTGGCCCCCGAGTACCGCGGCCGCGGCCTGTCCGAGACCGGAATGGCGGCCGTGCTGCGCTATGCGCTGAGCGAGGTGGCCCCGGTGGCGAGCCTGTACGTCAACGACTTCAACACCGCGGCCCGCGCCGCGTACCGCCGGGTCGGCTTCCGGGAAGTCGGCGCGTTCATGAGTGTGCTGTTCTGATCGACAGGCCAGTAGGGTGCCGCCCATGCTGCATCACCCCGGGGGGATGAGCCCGGAACCCGAAGACGTCGTCGTCGGGTCGCTCGACCTCGCCGCACGCGTGGACGAAGCGCTCGACGTCCAGGCCGTCGCCTTCGGGCTGACGGACGAGGAGGTCGGCGTACGACGCCACATCGTGCTGCGCCACCTCAAGAGCCCCGGCGCCCGCGCGCTCGGCGCGACCACGCCCTCCGGACGGCTCGTCGGCTTCGTCTACGGCATGCCCAACAACCGCACCCACTGGTGGTCCACGGTCGTCCAGCCGTATCTGCGCGCGGCCGGGCACGAGGACTGGCTGGACGACTCGTTCGTCATCACCGAACTGCACGTCCACCCGGAGTACCAGAGCCGGGGCATCGGCCGGCGGCTGATCACGACCATCACGGACAGCGCCGACGAGCCGCGCTCGATCCTGTCCGCGATCGACACCGAGAGCCCGGCCCGCGCGCTCTACCGCTCACTGGGCTACCGCGACCTCGCCCGCCCCGTGCTCTTCCCGAGCGCCCCGAGCCCGTACGCCGTGATGGGAGCCCCCCTGCCGCTGCGCCGCTAGGCCCCGGCCTGGCGCCGCCGCGGCCTTACGCATTTCCGGGAAACCAGCCCGTGCGGCTAACCTCCTGAACATCCCATCGCACGCAGGAGAGACCCCATGGCCCACGCCGTCAACGTCCAGCGCATGTCCACGATGATGCTGAAGACGCTGCGCGAAGACCCGGCGGACGCCGAGACCGCCAGCCACAAGCTGCTCGTCCGCGCCGGGTACGTCCGCCGCGCCGCCGCGGGCATCTGGACCTGGCTGCCGATCGGTAAGAAGGTCCTGGAGAACGTCTCGCGGATCGTCCGCGAGGAGATGGACGCCATCGGCGCCCAGGAGGTCCTCCTGCCCGCGCTGCTGCCCCGTGAGCCGTACGAGACGAGCGGCCGCTGGGACGAGTACGGCGATCTGCTCTTCCGGATCAAGGACCGTAAGGGTGCCGACTACCTCCTGGGCCCCACCCACGAGGAGATCTTCACCCTGACGGTCAAGGACCAGTGCACGTCCTACAAGGACCTGCCGGTCATGCTCTACCAGATCCAGACCAAGTACCGGGACGAGGCCCGCCCCCGCTCGGGTGTGCTGCGCGGGCGCGAGTTCCTGATGAAGGACTCGTACTCCTTCGACACCACCGACGAGGGCCTCGCCGAGTCCTACCGGCTGCACCGCGAGGCGTACCAGCGGATCTTCCAGCGCCTCGGCCTGGACTACCGCATCGTCTCCGCGGTCTCCGGCGCGATGGGCGGCTCGGCGTCCGAGGAGTTCCTGGCCCCGGCGGCGGCCGGCGAGGACACCTTCGTCGACTGTCCGAACTGCGACTACGCCGCGAACACCGAGGCGGTCACGGTGACCGTGCCGCCGGTCGAGGGCGCCGCGCACGGCCCCCTCGAGGAGCTGGACACCCCCGACACCCCGACCATCGAGACCCTCGCCGAGTACCTCGGCGTCCCGGCCTCCGCCACCCTGAAGAACCTCCTGGTCAAGGTCGACGGCGAGATCACCGCGGTGGGCGTCCCCGGCGACCGCGAGGTGGACCTGGGCAAGCTGGGCGAGCACCTCGCCCCGGCCGTCGTCGAGCTCGTCACGGCCGAGGACTTCGAGGGCCGCCCCGAGCTGGTGCGCGGCTACGTCGGCCCGCAGGGCCTGGCGGGCAAGTCCTTCCGCTACATCGCCGACCCGCGCATCGCCCCCGGCACCGCCTGGGTGACCGGCGCCAACAAGCCCGACACCCACGCGCGCGACGTGGTCTGCGGCCGTGACTTCGAGGTCGACGAGTACCTGGACGTCGTCGTGGTCGAGCCGGGTGACCCCTGCCCCCGCTGCGGTGCGGGCATCGAGCTGGACCGGGCGATCGAGATCGGCCACATCTTCCAGCTCGGCCGCAAGTACGCCGACGCCTTCCAGCTCGATGTGCTCGGGCAGAACGGCAAGCCGGCGCGGGTCACGATGGGCTCGTACGGCATCGGCGTCTCCCGCGCCGTCGCCGCCCTCGCCGAGCAGACCCACGACGAGTCCGGGCTCTGCTGGCCCCGCGAGGTCGCCCCGGCCGACGTCCATATCGTCGCGGCGGGCAAGGCCCTCCAGACCGAGATGGCCCTGGACCTCGCGGAGAAGCTGGGCACGGCGGGCCTGCGGGTCATGGTCGACGACCGCGCCGGTGTCTCCCCGGGCGTGAAGTTCACCGACTCCGAGCTGATCGGCGTCCCGACCATCCTGGTCGTGGGCCGCGGCGCGAAGGACGGCGTCGTCGAGCTGAAGGACCGCCGCACGGGCGAGCGCCAGGACCTCCCCATCGACGAGGCCATCGCCCGCCTCACCACCACCGGCTGACGACCGCGGCGGCGCCGGGGGTGCGGCGCCGGGCGGCGAGGCCCGCGCCCCGCCCCGGCTGCTCAATCGCGCCGTGGGCGCGGGACGGAAGCCGTACCCGGCCGGGCCGAGCAGCCCCGTCAGAGCCAGCCCGCGAACTCCAGCAGCAGCTCCGCGCGGCGGCGGTCACCCGCGGCGGCGTGGCGCAGGCCCGTCTCGACGGCGCGGTAGAGGGACCAGCCGCGCAGCCGGTCGCGGTCGACGTCCAGGGAATCCGCCAGCTTGGCGACCCGACGGCGCGCGGCCGCGGCGGGGCCGGGGCCCGCGGCCAGATCCTCGCAGCGGTCGAGCACCAGCCGTGCCAGGTCGTACGCGCGCTCGCCCACGAGCGGCGCCGGACCCACCGCGAGCCAGGGCGCGCGCTCCCCGGCCAGCACCTTCCCCTGCCGGAAGGCCCCGTGCAGCAGCACCTCCTCGGGCGGCTCGGCGGGCAGCGCCGCCCGCAGCTCCAGCGCCTCGTCGGTGAGCGGGCGGGCGTCCGCCGCCCAGTCCCCGGCGCCGAGCATCCGCAGGATCTCGTGCTCCTCCTCGGTACGCCCGGTGACCGACGCGAACGGATGCCCCTCGGGCGGCGGCACCCACAGCCGCCGCACCGTGCCCGCCGCCTCCAGCAGCGCCTTCGGCTCGGGCAGCGAGCGCAGCGACACCGCGCCGTGCAGCCGCTCGAGCAGCAGCGCACCGGTGTCCGGGTCGGCGCGCAGCAGCCGGGCCGCGCCCCAGCCGTTCCAGTGCGCGAGGGCGGCCCGCTCACGGTCCGCGTCCGGACCGGGGACCGGGAACTTCAGCGCCGCCGGGGTGCCGTCCGCCTGCCGTACGAGCGCGACGAGCCCGCGACGCCCCCCGGGTGTCGCGACCCGCTCCAGGGTCAGCTCCCAGGCCGCCAGCTGCCGCTCCGCCGTCCCCGGCAGGACGTCCAGCCAGCTCCGCGCGGCGCTCGTGGGGTCGTCGCTCAGCGCGTCCAGAAGCCGCTTCGGCACGGGGACGCGGTCCGTATCGCGGCCGCCGGGCCGTGGTGCCGATGCCATTCCTGAGCTGTCCCCTCCACCATCAGTGACGTCATACCCCGTCCGACCCACCGCTCGGCGACGCCGACGGAGTGGCCGGTGCGGCCCGTTCGGTGAGCCCAGGGAAGGCTACGCCGCCGCCCCGCCAGCGCACCGCCCGGACCGCCGCCTCCCGCAGCGCGCCCGCCGCCTGGCGGCGCAGGGATCCGGCCGAGGCCCGTACGAGGTCGGCGTAGACGGCGGCGACCCGATTCTCCAGCTCGGCCGCGAGCCGCACCGCGGCGGGCGCGTCCGGTACCGCGAAGGGCAGGGCGTAGGCGGGCGCCGCGCTGGTGGGGCGGCCGCCGAGGTCGCGCACGGTGCGGGCGAGTTCGTCCCGGCGGGCGCGGTGCGCGGCGTAGCCCTCGCGCGCCTCCGCGAGCCGGTCGTCGCCGATCCGCCCGCCGACGACGCCGTAGCCGTACACCGCGGCGTGCTCGGCGGCGAGCGCCGCCTGCGCGGCCCTGAGCGCCGCGGCTCGTTCGCCGACGGCCGGGCGGTCTGCTCGAGCGGCCATGTCAGTACCCCTTCCCGGTGGTCCCGAGCGTGATCACGAGTCCGTGTCGCGCTGCGTGAGGAGATACACGTGGGCGGCGCCGCAGGCCGCGACGGAGGCCAGCAGCCGGGCCAGCTCGGGCGGCGCGGTGGTGAGCGCGGCGGTGCGGGTGTCGGCGGTCTGGCGCTCGGCCTGGACGAGGGCGGAGAGGGCCTGTTTCTCGTCCTTCGGGACCTTCGGCATCCGCCGCCCGCCCGCCGACGGCGAGCGCGACACGGTCGCGGAGGGGGAGGGGGACCGGCCCTTGGCGGTGAAGGCCGCGACATGCCGGGCCGTCTCCTCCCGCAGCGGCGCCAGCCGGTCCGCGAGGGCGGGGTGCGCGTCCACGGTCGCGTCGTAGCGCGCGAGGAGTGCGGTGGAGTCCCGCGCGCCCCGCGCCCGCAGCAGCGCGACGTCCGCCCCGCCGTCCGCCTCGCGCCGGGACTCGGGGTCGCCGGAGCAGCCGCTCAGCAGCGCGACGGCCCCCAGCGCCCCGCCGCCCAGCAGCAGACTCCGCCGCCGGGGCACCGGCTCGGCGCAGGCCGAAGAGGCGGCGGACGCCGAAGACACCGCGGACGCGGCAGACGCGGCGGGGATCGCGGACACCGCGTCAGGCGCGGCCGTGACACGGGGCGGGGGAGTGGTGATCGACACGTTCCTCTTTCCGGGCTGCGGCCGCTCCCGGCCGCCGGTAGTGATCACAGCAGGCGAGCGTACCCGCGCCGAGGCCGTCTGCCCGGCAGCGGCCACCGAATCGTCAGCCCGCCGCCGGAACAGATAGGCTTTGACCTGACACGCGACCTTCCCACAACAGCACACGCGGCCGAGGAGTCACCCGGATGAGCACCACCCAGAGCGAGAGGCTGCGCGGACTGCTGGAACCGCTCGTCAGCGCGCGAGACCTGGATCTGGAAGAGGTCGAGGTGACGCCGGCCGGGCGACGGCGTGTGCTGAGAGTGGTCGTGGACTCCGACGACGGCGTCCAGCTGGACACGTGTGCGGAGCTGAGCCGGGACATCTCCAAGACCCTCGACGACACGGACGCCATGGGCCAGACCGCGTACGTCCTCGAGGTCACCTCTCCCGGCGCCGAGCGCCCCCTGACCGAGCCTCGCCACTACCGCCGCGCCGCCGGCCGCCTCATGAGAGCGCGCCTCGGCGACGGCGACGAGCTGGTGGCCCGGATCGTCTCGGTGGACGACGAGGGCCTCGACCTGGAGGTTCCCGGTGTGAAGGGGCGCAAGCCCACCGCCAGGCGGCTGGCCTTCGAGGAGATCTCCAAGGCCCGGGTGGAGATCGAGTTCAACCGCAAGTCCGCGGACAAGGCCGCGGGCGACGACGACGAGAGCAAGGAGGAGGCGTAGCCGTGGACATCGACATGAGTGCCCTGCGGGGTCTGGTGCGGGAGAAGGAGATCTCTTTCGACCTGCTGGTCGAGGCGATCGAATCGGCCCTCCTCATCGCCTATCACCGCACTGAGGGAAGCCGCCGCCGGGCCCGCGTGGAGCTCAACCGCGACACCGGCCATGTGACCGTATGGGCCCGTGAGGACGCCGAGGACTTGGAGGAGGGGCAGGAGCCCCAGGAGTTCGACGACACCCCCTCCGGCTTCGGCCGGATCGCCGCCATGACCGCGAAGCAGGTCATCCTCCAGCGGCTGCGGGACGCCGAGGAGGAGATCACCTTCGGCGAGTACGCGGGGCGGGAGGGCGATGTCGTCGCCGGCGTCGTCCAGCAGGGCAAGGACCCCAAGAACGTGCTGGTGGACATCGGCCGTCTCGAGGCGATCCTGCCGGTGCAGGAGCAGGTCCCGGGCGAGGACTACGCCCATGGCACCCGGCTGCGTACGTACGTCGTACGAGTCGTCAAGGGCGTGCGCGGACCGTCGGTGACTCTTTCGCGTACGCATCCCAATCTGGTCAAGAAGCTCTTCGCGCTCGAGGTGCCGGAGATCGCGGACGGCTCGGTGGAGATCGCGGCGATCGCCCGTGAGGCGGGTCACCGCACCAAGATCGCGGTCCGGTCCACCCGTGCGGGGCTGAACGCCAAGGGCGCGTGCATCGGCCCGATGGGCGGGCGGGTGCGCAGCGTGATGGCCGAGCTGCACGGCGAGAAGATCGACATCGTCGACTGGTCGGACGAGCCCGCTGAGCTCGTGGCGAACGCGCTGTCACCCGCGCGGGTGAGCAAGGTCGAGGTGGTCGATCTGGCGGCCCGCTCGGCCCGGGTCACCGTGCCGGACTACCAGCTCTCGCTCGCCATCGGCAAGGAGGGGCAGAACGCCCGGCTGGCGGCGCGGCTGACCGGCTGGCGGATCGACATCCGGCCGGACACCGAGCAGTCGGGCGATCAAGGCTGATTCAGGCCGGATTCCCCGGGATCCGGGCCAAATCGAGTGACGGTTCGATCACTCCCCCCAGGGGATGAGGTCGGTACGGGGAGGTAGACTTAACCAGTGTCTGGCCGCACGCGAGCTGGTGCCTGCCCTGAGAGAACCTGTGTGGGATGCCGGGATCGGGCGGCCAAGAACGATCTGCTGCGCATCGTGGCTGTCGAGGGTGTTTGTGTCCCCGACCGGCGCGGTACGCTCCCCGGTCGGGGTGCTTATGTTCACCCCACACGGGTCTGCCTTGACCTGGCGGTTCGCCGCCGGGCCTTTTCCCGGGCCTTCAGGGGCTCGGGAGCGCTCGACACCACGGCGCTCCGCCGGTTTGTCGAGCAGGGTGAACAGGCGACACCCTGAGTAGTTGAAAGAACGGCACGGGACACCGTGCGGTCAGGTACCTCGCGAGTCGGAAGTAGGTCGAGATTGCGATGAGCACTCGATGAGTACGCGATGAGTACGCCCATGAAGTAGCGACGGTCCGGCGACAACCCGGACCTAAAAGGAGCGAAGTGGCTAAGGTCCGGGTATACGAACTCGCCAAGGAGTTCGGAGTCGAGAGCAAGGTCGTCATGGCCAAGCTCCAGGAACTCGGTGAATTTGTACGTTCGGCGTCCTCGACGATCGAGGCGCCGGTTGTCCGCAAGTTGACTGACGCTTTCCAGGGTGGCAACGGCTCCGGCCGCGCCGCCGGTAAGCCATCGGCGCCGCGAAAGGCGACGCCCAAGCCGCCGACCCCAGGTCCGGCGGCGGCGGCCCGTCCGGCCGCCCCCAAGCCCCCGGCGCCCGGCCCCAAGCCGGCCGGTGCCCCCGAGGGCCAGCGCGGCACCCCCTCCGCCGCGCCCACTCCGGGCCCGCGTCCCACGCCGGCTGCCCGTCCGACCCCCGGCCCCAAGCCGGGTCCCGCGCCGGCGGCTCCGGCGCAGCCCGAGTTCACCGCGCCGCCGACCCCCGCGCCCAAGCCCGCCGCGGCCAAGCCGGGCGCGCCCGGCAAGCCGGGTGCCGCTTCCGGTCCGCGCCCCGGCGCCCGTCCGGGCGCACCGGGCCAGGGCCAGGGCGGCCAGCGCGAGGGTGGTCAGCGCGAGGGCGGCCAGGGTGGCCGTGGCGGCCCGCGTCCGGGTCAGGAGCGTCCGCGTCCGGGTGGTCCCCGTCCGGCCGGTCCCCGTCCCGGTAACAACCCCTTCACCTCCGGCGGCTCCACCGGTATGGCGCGCCCCCAGGCGCCTCGTCCCGGCGGCGCCCCGCGTCCCGGCGGCCAGCCCGGCGGCGGTCCCCGCCCGCAGGGCGGCGGCCAGGGCGGTCCGGGCCGTGGCCAGGGCGGTCCCGGCGGTCCCCGTCCCACTCCGGGCCAGATGCCCCGTCCGCAGGGCGCCCAGGGTGGCGGCCCGCGTCCGGGTCCCGGTGGCGCGCGTCCGAACCCGGGCATGATGCCGCAGCGTCCGGCCGCGGGCCCGCGGCCGGGCCCCGGCGGCGGTGGCGGTCGCGGTCCCGGCGGCGGCGGTCGTCCCGGCGGCGGCGGTCGTCCCGGTGGTGGCGGCGGTTTCGCCGGCCGTCCCGGCGGTGGCGGCGGCGGTCGTCCCGGTGGCGGCGGCGGTTTCGCCGGCCGTCCGGGGGGTCCCGGCGGCGGTGGCGGCTTCGGCGGCGGCGGTGGCCGTCCCGGCTTCGGCGGCCGTCCCGGCGGTCCCGGTGGCCGCGGTGGCACGCAGGGCGCCTTCGGCCGTCCCGGCGGTCCGGCGCGTCGTGGCCGTAAGTCGAAGCGGCAGAGGCGCCAGGAGTACGAGGCCATGCAGGCCCCGTCGGTCGGCGGCGTGATGCTGCCGCGCGGCAACGGCCAGACGGTCCGGCTGTCGCGGGGTGCCTCCCTCACCGACTTCGCGGAGAAGATCAACGCCAACCCGGCGTCGCTGGTCGCCGTCATGCTCAACCTCGGCGAGATGGTCACCGCGACGCAGTCCGTCTCCGACGAGACGCTTCAGCTTCTCGCCGACGAGATGAACTACAACGTCGAGATCGTCAGCCCGGAGGAGGAGGACCGCGAGCTTCTCGAGTCCTTCGACATCGAGTTCGGCGAGGACGAGGGCGGCGAGGAGATGCTCTCCGCACGTCCGCCGGTGGTGACCGTCATGGGTCACGTCGACCACGGTAAGACCCGACTGCTGGACGCGATCCGCAAGACCAACGTGGTCGCGGGCGAGGCCGGCGGCATCACCCAGCACATCGGTGCGTACCAGGTCTCGACCGAGGTCAACGACGAAGAGCGCAGGATCACCTTCATCGACACCCCGGGTCACGAGGCGTTCACCGCCATGCGTGCCCGTGGTGCCAAGTCGACCGACATCGCGATCCTCGTGGTGGCGGCCAACGACGGTGTGATGCCCCAGACGATCGAGGCGCTGAACCACGCCAAGGCGGCCGATGTGCCGATCGTGGTCGCGGTCAACAAGATCGACGTCGAGGGCGCGGACCCGACCAAGGTGCGCGGTCAGCTGACCGAGTACGGCCTGGTGGCCGAGGAGTACGGCGGCGACACCATGTTCGTCGACATCTCCGCCAAGCAGGGTCTGCACATCGACAGCCTGCTGGAGGCCGTCGTCCTCACCGCCGACGCCTCGCTCGACCTGCGGGCCAACTCGGAGCAGGACGCACAGGGCATCGCGATCGAGGCCCACCTCGACCGCGGCCGCGGCGCCGTGGCCACCGTGCTGGTCCAGCGCGGCACCCTGCGGGTCGGCGACACGATGGTCGTCGGCGACGCGTACGGCCGAGTCCGGGCGATGCTCGACGACAACGGGAACAACGTGGTGGAGGCCGGCCCGGCGACCCCGGTCCTGGTGCTCGGTCTGACCAACGTGCCCGGTGCGGGTGACAACTTCCTCGTCGTGGACGAGGACCGGACCGCCCGCCAGATCGCCGAGAAGCGCGCCGCCCGCGAGCGGAACGCGGCCTTCGCCAAGCGCACCCGCCGGGTCTCCCTGGAGGACCTGGACAAGGTGCTCAAGGCCGGTCAGGTCCAGCAGCTCAACCTCATCATCAAGGGCGACGCGTCCGGTTCGGTGGAGGCTCTCGAGTCCTCGCTGCTCCAGCTCGACGTCGGCGAAGAGGTGGACCTGCGGGTGCTGCACCGCGGTGTGGGTGCGGTCACCGAGACCGACATCGACCTGGCGACGGGCTCGGACGCCATCGTCATCGGCTTCAACGTGCGCGCAGACGGGCGTGCCACGCAGATGGCCGAGCGCGAGGGTGTGGACGTCCGTTACTACTCGGTCATCTACCAGGTGATCGAGGAGATCGAGGCGGCCCTGAAGGGCATGCTCAAGCCGGAGTACGAAGAGGTCGAGCTGGGTACGGCGGAGATCCGCGAGGTCTTCCGCTCGTCCAAGCTGGGCAACATCGCGGGTGTGCTCATCCGCTCCGGCGAGGTCAAGCGGAACACCAAGGCCCGCCTCGTCCGCGACGGCAAGGTCATCGCGGAGAACCTCAACATCGAGGGCCTGCGCCGCTTCAAGGACGACGTCACCGAGATTCGCGAGGGCTTCGAGGGCGGTATCAACCTCGGCAGCTACAACGACATCAAGATCGACGACGTCATCGCGACGTACGAGATGCGCGAGAAGCCGCGCGGCTGACAAGCGGCGGCGGCCGGGGCCGATCGGCGGAGGAATTTCCGTCGATCGGCCCCGGCCCTTGCGTGTACGGTGCGAGAAGCCCGCAATCACGAAGGCCCCACGGGTGGCTTGACCCGGACCGCATGTATGTAGGGACGTTGTCCTTTGACCTGCTTCTCGGCGACGTACGGTCGTTGAAGGAGAAGCGCTCCGTCGTCCGCCCGATCGTCGCCGAGCTGCACCGCAAGTTCGCGGTGAGCGTGGCGGAGGTCGGCGACCAGGATCTGTACCGCAGGGCCCAGATCGCCCTGGCGATGGTCTCCGGGGACCCGGGCCACCTCAGGGAGGTGCTCGACCGCTGCGAGCGGCTGGTGGCGGCGCGGCCGGAGGTGGAGCTGCTGTCCGTGCGACGGCGGTTCCACAGTGGCGATGATGAATGAGGGCCGGACCGGTGGTCGCAGACCGCGCCCCCGGCCATCGATGACTGACGCGAAGAAGAGAGAAGAAGACGCATGACCGACACCGCGCGGGCACGCAAGCTGGCGGACCGCATCCGGGTCGTGGTCGCGGAGACCCTGCAGCGGCGGATCAAGGACCCGCGGCTGGGCTATGTGACCATCACCGACACCCGGATCACCGGTGATCTGCGGGAGGCGACCGTCTTCTACACGGTCTTCGGCGACGACGAGGAGCGGGCGGCCTCCGCCGCTGCCCTGGAGAGCGCCAAGGGCGTGCTGCGGTCGGAGGTCGGGCGCCAGACGGGGGTGCGCTTCACCCCGACCCTGACGTTCGTCCCGGACGCGCTGCCGGAGAACGCCCGCACCATCGACGATCTGCTCGCCAAGGCCAGGGAGGCGGACGCCCAGGTGCGCGAGGCGTCCTCGGGCGCCGCTTACGCGGGCGAGGCCGACCCGTACCGCAAGCCCGGCCAGGAGGACGACGAGGAGCCCGGCACGGACGGCAAGGGTTCAGCGGACGCATGACGCGCAACGGCAGGGCCGGTTCCGGGGCACCGGACGGCCTGGTGATCGTCGACAAACCGGCCGGTTTCACCTCGCACGACGTCGTCGCCAGGATGCGCCGCTTCGCCGGCACCCGGCGGGTCGGCCACGCCGGGACACTGGACCCGATGGCCACGGGCGTGCTCGTGGTCGGCGTGGAGAAGGCCACCCGGCTGCTGGGCCATCTGGCGCTGACCGAGAAGGAGTACCGGGCCACCATCCGGCTCGGGCAGACCACGGTCACCGATGACGCGGAGGGCGAGAACACCGCCTCCGACGGCGCCGCCGGGGTCGACCCGGGCGCCGTCCAGGCCGGGATCGAGGCGCTGACCGGGGACATCCAGCAGGTCCCCTCGAAGGTCAGCGCCATCAAGATCGACGGCAAGCGCTCCTACGCACGGGCGCGGGAGGGCGAGGAGTTCGCGATCCCGGCGCGGCCGGTGACCGTCTCCTCCTTCGTCCTCCACGACCGCCGCGAGGCCCAGGCGGAGGACGGCACCACCGTCCTCGACCTGGACGTCACGGTGGTGTGCTCCTCCGGCACCTACATCCGGGCCCTGGCGCGCGACCTGGGCGCAGGGCTCGGCGTGGGCGGCCATCTCACGGCCCTGCGCCGGACCCGGGTCGGTCCATACGGGCTGGAGGCGGCCAGGACGCTGGAGCGGCTGGAGGAGTCGCTGGAGATCCTGCCCATCGCGGAGGCGGCGGCCGCCGCGTTCCCGCGCTGGGACGTGGACGAGCGCCAGGCCCGGTTGCTGGGCAATGGGGTGCGGATCGACATGCCGTCGGGGGAGACGGGGCCGGGGCCGGGGCCGGTCGCGGTCTTCGGGCCGGAGGGGCGCTTTCTGGCCCTGGTGGAGGAGTCGAAGGGCAAGGCGAAGAGCCTGGCCGTCTTCGTATGACGGCGTCGACGCCATTGACGGCGTTGACGGCATTGACGGTGTCGGAGCCCCGGCCCGGCCGGTGCGGCGCCGGTGTGTCATTGCCGACTCCGGGCCGCGTTGCACGCGCCGGGATCGGCCGCCTACCGTGGCTTTCCGGCCGGTCCGGGCGCTTGAGGCGGCCACCGATGCGAGGCGGGCGCCCGGGGCATGGCAGTCTTAGACCTGCGAAGTCGACAGACGAAGGTTCGGGCGAGGAGCGGGCAAAGTGCAGCGCTGGCGTGGCTTGGAGGACATCCCCGAGGACTGGGGGCGCAGCGTCGTCACCATCGGTTCCTACGACGGGGTGCACCGAGGGCACCAGCTGATCATCGGCCGTGCCGTGGCACGGGCGCGTGAGCTGGGCGTACCGGCGGTCGTGGTCACCTTCGACCCGCATCCGAGCGAGGTCGTGCGGCCCGGCAGCCATCCGCCGCTGCTCGCCACGCACCAGCGGCGTGCGGAGCTGATGGCCGGGCTGGGTGTGGACGCGGTGCTGATCCTGCCGTTCACGGCGGAGTTCTCGCGGCTCACCCCCGCCGACTTCGTGGTGAAGGTGCTGGTGGACAAGTTGCACGCCCAGGTCGTGGTGGAGGGCCCCAACTTCCGGTTCGGTCACAAGGCCGCCGGAAACGTGGCCTTCCTGCGCGAGCTCGGCACCACCTACGACTACGAGGTCGAGGTCATCGACCTGTACGAGCGCGGCGAGGCGGGCGGCGGCGAGCCGTTCTCCTCCACGCTGGTGCGCCGCCTGGTCGCGGAGGGCGATGTCACGGGCGCGATGGAGGTTCTCGGCCGGCCGCACCGGGTCGAGGGCGTGGTGGTGCGCGGTGCGCAGCGCGGCCGTGAGCTGGGCTTCCCGACGGCCAACCTGGAGACGCTGCCGCACACCGCGATCCCGGCCGACGGCGTCTACGCCGGCTGGCTGACGGCGCGGGGCGAGGCGATGCCCGCGGCGATCTCGGTCGGCACCAATCCGCAGTTCGACGGGACCGAGCGAACGGTCGAGGCGTATGCGATCGACCGGGTCGGACTGGATCTGTACGGACTCCATGTCGAGGTCGACTTCCTCGCCTATCTGCGGGGCCAGGAGAAGTTCGACTCGATCGAGGCGCTGCTGGAGCGCATGGCGGCCGATGTGAAGCGGGCGCGGGAGCTTGTGGAGGAGCACGGGAGCCGTTGAGGCGTACGTACGGCGGCGGCTGAGGCTTACGGGAGCCGCGGGGGCGTACGGGAGCCGCTGAGGGGGGCGCTGAGGCGCCGTGCGCCGCGTGGTGAACGGGAGAGACGCGAATGCGCCCCGTGGACCGGATCACCGGTCCACGGGGCGCGTTCGCTTCTTCGCTCGCTACTGCTGCGGGGGCTGCTGCTGCCAGGGCTGCCCCGGTTGCCCGGGCTGACCCGGCTGGGCCTGCTGCCACGGCTGGCCGGGCTGTGGCTGCTGCCCCTGCTCATAGGACTGCTGCCAGCCCTGCTGGCCGCCTTGCTGCGGGTACCCGGGGTACTGCGGCTGCTGGCCCTGTTGAGGCGCGTAGGCGCCCGGATAGGGCTGCTGCTGGGCCTGTCCTGGCAGCGGCGGGGCCACCTGCGGCGGCTGGGCTCCTCCGTCGCCCGTCCACAGACCCTGCTCCTGCTGGGCGCGGGTGAAGTCCTCCGCGACCATGGCCGAGAGGTTGAAGTACGCCTCACGGGTCTTGGGCCGCATCATGTCCAGGTCCACCTCGGCGCCCGCCGACAGATGCTCGTCGAACGGCACGACGATCACCCCGCGGCAGCGGGTCTCGAAGTGGGACACGATGTCCTCGACCTTGATCATCTTGCCGGTCTCCCGGACCCCGGAGATCACCGTGATGCTCCGCGAGACCAGATCCGCGTAGCCGTGCGCGGACAGCCAGTCCAGGGTGGTGCTGGCGCTGCTCGCGCCGTCCACCGAGGGCGTGGAGATGATGATCAACTGTTCGGCGAGATCGAGGACGCCGCGCATGGCGCTGTAGAGCAGGCCCGTGCCCGAGTCGGTGAGGATGATCGGGTACTGCTTGCCCAGGACGTCGATGACGCGGCGGTAGTCGTCGTCGTTGAACGTCGTCGAGACCGCCGGGTCCACGTCGTTCGCGAGGATCTCCAGCCCGGACGGCGCCTGTGAGGTGAACCGCCGGATGTCCATGTAGCTGTTGAGGTACGGGATCGCCGTGACCAGGTCGCGAATGGTCGCACCGGTCTCGCGGCGGACCCGTCGGCCGAGGGTGCCCGCGTCCGGGTTGGCGTCGATCGCGATGACCTTGTCCTGGCGCTCGATGGCCAGGGTCGAGCCGAGGGCGGTGGTCGTCGTGGTCTTGCCGACGCCACCCTTGAGGCTGATCACCGCGATGCGGTAGCAGGAGAGCACCGGCGTGCGGATCAGCTCCAGCTTGCGCTGCCGCTCCGCCTCCTCCTTCTTGCCGCCGAGCTTGAAGCGGGAGGGGCCGGGGGTGTTCTTCTTCGGCTTCTGCTTGCCCTTGATCAGCCGGTCCGAGGAGAGCTCGACCGCGGCGGTGTACCCGAGCGGCGCCCCCGCGCCTCCGGCCTGGCGCCGCTGGTCGGGCGTCACGGTCGGCCAGCCGCCGGTACGAGGGTCGGCCGGGGCCGCCGGGGCGGCTTGGGCGTCCGGGCGCGGATAGCCGTAGCCGTCATGCGGCTGTGGCTGCGCCGGCTGCCCGGGCACGGGCCCGGGACCGCCGTCGCCGGGCCGCGGGAAGCCGTATCCACCCTGCGCGCCCGGACCCTGAGGCCCGGGGAACTGCTGACCCTGGGGGTCATGCGGTGGCTGACCCTGGACGGGGCCGTTCGGCGCGTACGGTCCGGGCTGGGCAGGCTGTCCGGGCTGGCCCGGGTACATCGGCTGGGTGGGCTGGCCGGGCTGTCCGGGGTGCTCGGCCTGCCCCGGCTGGGGCGTGGGGTAGGGCTGTGCGGGGGGCTGCTGGTACGGGCCCTGGCCCTGCTGGTCCGGGGCGGGCGGCTGCGGGAAGCCGTAACCGCCCGGGACCGGCGCCGGCCCCTGGCCCTGTCCCGGGCCGCCCGGGCCGGGCGCGGGCTGGGCCCCCGGGGGCGGGTAGCCGTAGTGGGGCCCCTGCGGAGCCGGGGCACCCTGCGGACCGGGACCCGGTACGCCCGGGCCGGGCTGCTGGTAACCGCCCTGCGGGCCGGGCACGTTGCCCCCCGGGGGCTGCGCCCCCGGGGCCTGATCCGGCAGCGGGGCCGGACCGGGCTGGCCGGGGATCGCACCGGGAGCGCCCTCACCGGGACGCGGATAGCCGTATCCGCCCTGCGGCCCCGGCCCGGCTGCGGGTTGTCCGGGCCGGCCCTGCGCCTGGGGCGGGGGCGGAGCCCAGGAGGTGTCCTGGGGCGGGAGCGGCACTCCGGCAGCCGGGGTGGCGGGCCCATCCGTCCGCTGCTCCGGAACCGGGGCGGGACCCGGAGCCGGTGGGGCGTCCTCGGGCGCCGCGGGCTGGAAGTCCGGCGGCAGGGGCGGCAGCCCCGACTGCGGAGCGGGCGGCGGCGCCCAGGTGGTGGCGGGCTGCTCGGGCGACGGCGCGCTCGGCGGCACGGCGTCCTCGGGGACCGCGTCCTCGGGAACCGCGTCCTGAGGCTCGGCGCTCGCCTGCCGCAACTCCTCCATCTCACGCCGCAGCGCGGCCGTGGAGAAGCGCAGTGTGCCCTCGCCGCGCGCATCGTCGTCCGTACGGTCGTCCGAGTCCGAAGAGCCGGGATCGCCGTCCGAACCGGGACCGGACGCAAACCCGGACCCGGACTCAGACCCGGACCCGGACTCAGAGTCGGAACCGGAATCGGAATCGAAGCCGGACGGAGAACCGGAACCGGAAGGAGAGCTGGAACCGGAGCCCGAAGCAGAACCGGAACCGGACGGAGAACCGGAATCAGAACCGGAGCCGGAATCAGCGACCCCGGCCCCGGACTCCTCACTCCGCCTCTCGGCGATCTCGCGCCGCAGCGAGGCGGTGGAGAACCGCACGGTGGAGGGGCTGCCCAGATCGCCGTTCGCGCCCTCGTCGGAGCCCGCATCGGAGGCGTAATCCGAGTCCGGCCGGAAGGCGTCGTCGTCCCGCGCGGCAGCGGCGGGCGCCAGCGTGAAGTCGTCATCGACGGGAGCGGAAGCGGAAGAGGAAGCCGCAGCCGAATCCTCCGTCTCGACGTCGGAAGCCGGAGCGGAAACCTCGTAGGAGGGCTCGGACTCAGCCCTGTCCGAAACGCCGCCATCCGTAACGCTGTCACCCGCGGGCGCGGCACCAATCGAATCCGACCCAGAGTCAGACAAAGACGACATACGAATGCCCGAGTCGGACTCTCTGTTCTCCGGTTCCGACCGTGCCTCGTCCTCCCTCCGCGCGGGGACCTCCTCCACCTCGGAGGCGTCCGACGCGACATCGGAGGAGGGCACCGGGGCCGGCGGCGGCCAGGCACCCGGAAAACCGCTTGGCTCCGGCACCCCCGGCACGGGCACCGGACTGCCGGTGGGCGGCGGAGGCGGCGGACCCGGCATCCCCGCACCGGCGCCCGTCCCGCTCCCCCCGGAACCGCCGGTCGACGTGGGGGCCGTGGCGGACGGTGTGGACGACGAAGCGTTCTGCGTGTACCAGGCGGGTGGGGTGTAGTCGATGGTGAACTCGCCCGTGTGCTCGGTCTCCGCGTCGGACCGATCATCGCCGGGTGTGTTTCCGCCCGTGCGGATCTCGTCCCGATCGCTGCTCACAATGCCTCCTGGTGTGGTCGAACACCCTTGAAATTCTTGGCGAGGCCGATCTGTTGCCGATCGCTACTGTCGTCCGACCGTTCGGCTTTCCCCTTTTGTGACGCCGGGGGCCCCTGAACGGGCGCTCCACCGGGTACCCCAAGACTAATCACCATGAGCGCCGAGGGGGCAGGCCCATCCGCCACTCGAAGCTGTCCGAGACCTCACCGTGCCTTACGGCGGTACGTACCCGGCAACCGCGGGGAGAAGTCCAAGCGTCCGGTGGTACAAAGAATCCCCGCTCGAATGCCGTTGCACAGTGGGACCTGCGACCATGTCGCCCCTTTCCGGCCGGTGCCGCCGACCGGATCGCGGGGAGGAGGCTGACCGGTCGGTGGACTCTTGTGAGAGGTAGGCGCAGATGCCGCAGCCGCCCCGGCCACCCAACCAGCCGCCCTCCGGTGGCTTCGGCCCACCGCCCCCAGAGCCTCAGGAGCCCGATCAGCCCGATCAGCCCCAGGAGCCCCGGGAGCCCGGACAGGGCGGCCTCGGCTCGCCGCGGAGACCTCCAACGCCGCCCACGCCGCCCCCCGCGCCCCAGAGGCTCCCATCAGCTCCGTCGACGGGCCGCACTCCGCCCCAGATATGGGACGGCGCCCTCCCGCCGAGCCCGACCCCACCACCGCCCGGCGAGCCCCCGGGCCCGGACCCGTCGAACCCGTACGCCCAGAATCCGTACGCACGCCGGCCGGAGTACGGCGGCCCGTACATCCCACTGCCCGGCGGCCCGTACGACACGTCTCCGCCCGCCGGCGGTGGCCGGACTCCGAAGCGGAAGGCTGTCATCGTCGGCGCGGCGGTGGCGGTACTGCTCGCGGCCGGTGGCGGGGTGTACGCAGCGGTGGGCGGTGATGACGGCGGTAAGAACCCCACCGCGAGTTCCACGACGACCACCCCGAGCCACTCCAAGACACAGGACCCGACACCCGAGTCGACGACCGGTGACGGCGACAACACCGGCGGCCGCGGCAACGGCGAAAGCGACCCCAACGACCAGCGCCGGGCAGGCGAGGCCAAGGTCCTTTACCAGAAGCCCGCGCCCCAGGTCAGCAAGAGCAACCTCGAAGTGCCCGGCTTCTGGGCGATGAAGGGCTATGTCGTCAAGGCGGTCGAGAACAAGATCGTCGCGTACGAGGACGAAGGGGGCAGCAAGTGGACCCTCTCGCTCCCCAAGGCGGTCTGCGCCGCTCCCACCTCCACGACCGACGGCAAGGTCGTGGTCGCCTATGCGGGCCATGGAAAGGACTCTTGCAGCCAACTCGCCCTGATCGACCTCAACACGGGCATCAAGCTCTGGGACCATCCCGCCCCCGAGCGTGACGCCCTGGGCGGTGGCTACACGAACGTGGGCATGGCGCAGAGCGGCAATCTCGTCGGCATGGCCTGGTTCGGCGGCTCCGCCGTCATCAAGGTCAGCGACGGCCAGGAAGTCTCACCCGAAAAGCCGAGCGCAGGCTGCTCCATTGACGGCTACGCGGGCGGCAGGGTCCTGCTGCGCGCCTACTCCTGCTCCAATGGCACCGCCAAGCTCCAGCAGCTCACCCCCAGCGGCTCGATCAAGTGGACCTACACCATCCGTAAGGGCTTCAAGGTCAGCAATATCTTTTCCAGCAGCCCCGCTGTGGTGGCCCTCATTGACCAGGACCGACGCTCCGGAGGCATCCTGGCCCTCTCCGACAAGGGCAAGGAACGCTCGACCCTCGCGCTGGGCGAGCAGTCCTACCAGCCGGAGTGCGGCACGGACATCTTCGGCACCAACATGGGCAACTGCGAGGGCGTCGCCGTCTCCGCCGACACCTTCTACCTGCCGACCGAGATGACCCAGGACCACGGCCTGGGCTCCACAAGCGAGATCCACGCCTTCGACCTCACCACCGGCAAGCGCAAATGGGCGGTCAAGGTGGCCGAACGGCTCCTGCTCCCGCTGAACATGGACGGTAAGAACCTCATCGCCTACGAAAAGCCCACATACACCGCCCCCGGCCGAATAGTCCGCATCGATCCCAGCGGCGGCAAGCCCAAAACCCTCCTACGCCTCCCCCAGGCCACCCAAAAAGCAGAGCGCGACTTCTACTCGGCCACCCACACCTACCGCAACGGCAACTTCTACATCGCCACCAACCGCATCACCGGCACCGACACCACCGCCGAAAACCTACTGCTGGCCTTCGGCCGCTGAGCGGCGGCCGAACGACGGCCGAGCGGTGGGACACGACCGCGGGGGCGGACTCCGACCGGCGTCCGCCCCCGCACCCGCGCTCCTCAGCTCAGATCGAATTCGCCATCCCTCGCGCCCAGGACGAAGGCACGCCATTCGGCCTCCGTGTAGCGCAGCACGGTCTCGGGGTCGGTGGAATTCCGCATGGCCACTGCCCCGTTCGGCAGGTAGGCGATCTCCACCCGGTCTTCGGAGCTGCTGCCAGGTGCGCTGAGCCACTCAACACCGGAGATGTCGAGGGCGTACAGCTCTTCCTTCTCTTTGGCATCGGCCATTGGTGGAGAATCCCTTCGGGTACCGCGGAGACAAGCCCGCCTGGTGCTTGGCTGACAGTTTCATCCACCGTGTGCGCGGCGGCAATCGAACACCGTCAGTCCATGCGGCGAGGCCCACCCAGCAGGCCGGATTCGATGTCAGTCGGATGCGTCGCCACGTAGAGCCGCGACTGACGATCACACCAAAGAGTGACCCCGTCCGGAAGCGTGGACAGTGATTCGACATCCGTGGACGGCAGTCCCATGATGCGTCCGACCTGGGTGGCCTCCTCGGGGGACACCCGCTGGACGCCCACCAGGTCCGCGTTCTCCATGAGCCGGGGGGCGACCGGGCTCAGGTAGGGCAGAAGCGTCAGCACGGACTGCCACGGCGCCGAAGTCACCCGCCCGCGCGGCGGTCGCATGCCCGCGTCACGGATCACCAGAACGGGACTGCCGATCGACGGCCCCTGCGGTGGCACACGTCCCACATCGTGGAGCGTCATGCTCTGGTACCCGCCGTTCGCGGCCTGTGCCAATGACGCCCACATCTGCTGACGGCCGGTCTCAACGGTGACCCGGGCGCCCGTGGCCACCGCTCGCAACCCGATCACCTGCGCCGTCCACAGCCCTCCGACCAGGACCACGTTGAAGGGTGTGGGACGGTGCAGGCCCAGCACGGCGGGTTGGTCCCGCGCGCCGACACCGATCACCACCCCGTCGTCGCCGATCGGCAGCGCCAGTGCGTCGAACTGCTCCGGGGGGAGCTCATGTCGTTGACGCCGGGGTCCGATCAGCCCGAATCCCCGTCGCGTCCTGTGCGGGGCGGGAGCCACGGGCTCGTCCGGCTGACCGGGCATATGGCCAGGTGTGGAGGCCGGGGCGTAGGAAGGGCCACCTGAGACGGTCGTCGGCATGGCCATCAGCGGGTCCCTCCCAGGGGCAGAGTGGCGAGTACGCCGGGTACCTGCTCGCGGTCCAGCCGGGCGAGACCCACCCGCACCCCACGGGCGGTGCGCTGGAGCTCGCGCCTCATCGCGACCAGGTCGTCCGCGCTATGACCCGTGATCCGCACATGCCCGCTCACCGTGGGCGCGGGGCGGCCGCTCTGCGTCCCACCCCGTCGCAGGGTGAGACTGAGCGTGGTCGCGAGGGCGGGCAGTGAGGTCAGCAGCGCGGCCAGTTGGGGAAGGGGCGTGGCTCCCGGTCCCAACTGTGGCCACCTGCTGACCCAGTAAGTGGTGTGCCACCGGTCGTCGCAGCGCCAGGCCCGTGTGCTCTCGACCGTGCGTCGACTGAGCGTGTTGGTCTGCCGGGCCTGCGCCGTCGCCCTCGGATTGACGCTCGCGGCGGTGGCGATCGCCGCCGTCACGCCTTCCTCCGGCAGGAGCGTCACGCCGAACCCCGCCCCCTGTAGCCTGCTCGACAGCTGATCCGCCGCCCGCAGCACACACCGCTGCGCGCCTTCGAGGCCCCCGCCCCGGGCCGCGACGGCCTCCGGGCAGAGCTCCGGGTCGAACTTCAGGGCCACCCACGTCAGACGGACCGCGGGCGCGCCGGTCTGCTCCTGAAGCGGCCCGTAGTTGCGCACGGGCACCGTCTGCGCCGACAGCTGGGGTGCGGGTGCCGGCAACGCATGCTGCACCACCTGCACGGACTCCAGCAGGATTCCGTCGACGTCCATGGCGTCGCGCAGCAGCGAAAGCGGCAGCGGACGCTGCATACGGTGCGGGCGCAGCGGTGAGTCCGTGGCGTCCACCTGGAGGATCGCGGTCAGAAATGTGCCGTCGCCCACCAAGCCGACCATGCGCCGCTCGCGATCGGTGAACGTATAGGTGCGCAGGGCCGGTTCGCACTCCAGGGCCGGTGTGAAACCGGGGTCCGTGCCCGCGTCGAGCGGCTTCGCCGCCTGCCGCTGGCGCCTGCGAAGTGCGAGCGCGGTGCTCAGCCATTCCGGTATCGGCTGCTGATGACGCGTGACCACGGCCAGCAGAACCAGGACGACACCCACGACTCCAGCGGGCACCAGCAGGAGCTTGTCGACCACCCCGGCGGCCAGCACGATCGCCGCGGCCACCTCGATCAACACGAATTGCTGTAGCCGCAGGGGGCCGATGCTGCCGGGCCGGGACATCGTGCGGGGGGTGGTGGAGGTGATGGGAGCCGCTGTCGGGGGAGCGTCAGCGGGTGCGGGCGGACGGGGTCCGCTCGGTGCCCCTCGGCCGGACGCGCTCCTCGCGGCACGTGCGCGCGTTGCGGCAGCCATCCCCGTCAGCCCCCTAATGTCCGAAACCGGCCCGAACGGCCCGGTCGCCGTTGCCCCGGTGAGTGTCCCCGGGCGGCATGAGCCAGTTCACTACCGGCATAGTAGAGGGTCGGTACGACGCCAGGACCGAGGGCAGGCCACCTGACTACCGAGGCCGAAAAGCGGGGAGAAGCGGCTAAAAATGGCATCACGGCGGGATGAACTCAACGCCTATATCTATGCGAAGAAGCGGACAGTCGCCGCCTTTTTGCAACCCACGCCGAGCGGCACGGAGGAGGGTGCGCCGCGTCCGCTGCGCGCGGTCCTTCCCGGAGTCGTCGTCGGGGCCCTGATCCTCGCCGGTTTCGGCGCCTGGGGGATGTTCAAGCCCGTCGCCCCCAAGGGGTGGGACACACCGGAATCGCATGTCATCGTCGGCAGTGACTCCACCACTCGGTACGTCATCCTGAAGACCGGCGGCAAGCCCCAACTCCACCCGGTGCTGAACCTCGCCTCCGCCAAGCTCCTGCTCGCCCCCGAGAAGTCCAGCATCATCAAAGTGAAGGAGTCGGAGCTGGACGACGGCCACATCCCGCGAGGCCCCACGATCGGCATTCCGTACGCACCGGACCGCATCCCCAGTGCGGACGAGGCGAAGAAGCGCATGACGTG
The DNA here is from genome assembly GCF_047337785.1 of Streptomyces lacaronensis. Classification (NCBI taxonomy): domain Bacteria; kingdom Bacillati; phylum Actinomycetota; class Actinomycetes; order Kitasatosporales; family Streptomycetaceae; genus Streptomyces; species Streptomyces lacaronensis. Next base: position 3,828,323 of record NZ_JBLHDK010000003.1, on the reverse strand, counting down.
GGCGGTTTGTGAACAGCCGGGCGGCAATGGGAAGACCACACAGAAGGCCGTCTTCCTCTTTTCCGACCGGGACCCGAAGCTCAAGAAGCTGCATGGATCCCAGGCGCTCCACGGTGGCCAGGCCCTCTACGTGCAGGGTCAGGACGGCGCCCGTTATCTCGTTGACCCCCGGGGTGTCAAGTATTTGATCGGCGGTCGGGACTGGAAGGCCAAGTCTGCCGAGGACGCCAATCTTCTACAACGCTCGATCTTTCACGACGGTGCGAAGCCGCAGCGAGTCACCAAGGACTGGCTGGCGACCTTCAGGGACGGGGCACCAATCGACTTTCCGCAGGTCCCGGGTCAGATCGGGGATGACGCCGGGGTCCCGAGCCTCGGCGAGGCGAACCGGGTCGGCATGGTGCTCGAAGCGCCCACCGGAGCCAGCACCCAGAAGTACGTGGTGCTGCCGGGAAAGGTCCAACGTGTCTCCGAGTTCGTGGCCAAGCTCCTACTCAGGAGTAAGACCTCTATCAATGAGGCGAGTATGGCCAAGCGAGTGGCGGCCCAGTCGTTCAACCCGGACACGGAGAACGATTTCTATGGCCAGTACCACTGGCCCAGCGAAATCCCGAGCCAGGCCAACTCCGTCGATCTCGCGCTGGGCAGCGGAGCGCGGGACACCAGTTGCAGCATCTTGGACGGGGTGACCACCAAGGGCGGTGCCAAGGTGGCGACTTGGGCTGGGAAGGACTTCCCGGCCACCATCCCGGACGGCGCCACCAGCGCCTATGTGACCCCGGGGTCGGGAGTGCTCTACCGCCAGGTGAGCGGCCGACAGATCAAGAACGGTCCGGTCTTCCTGGTGACCGACACCGGTCTTCGCTACTCGGTCCAGTCCAACAACGATAGCGATTCCGGCAAGTCGAAAATCGGTGACCAAGGCTCGGACAAGGACAAGGCCACTCAGACCCAGCAGGACGTCAACATGGCCCAGCGCAGCCTCGGATACCAGGACGTCAAACCGACTCCGGTGCCCGTGGACTGGTCCGAATTCCTGCCCACCGGTCCACGTCTCGACGCCAACAGTGCCAAGCAGCCCCAGGGTTCATAGGACATGAGGAAGCCCGAACACATGAGGCGCACCATCCAACCCCTCGCCCTGTCGGCGGCGACCGTCCTCATGGCACTGACGGCGGCAGGCGGACCGGCATCGTCCTCCGCGGCTCCGGAACTGTCCCTCGCGGGCAGTGGCGAATGCACCTACCCCGCCAAACAGATAAAGGGCACCCCCTGGTCCCTCCAGCGGGTCATGCTCGACCAGTTGTGGCAGGACACCAAGGGGCTGGATTCGAAGGGCCGTCCGGTCAAAGTCGCCGTCATCGACACCGGCGTCGACAACACCAATCCTCAGCTCAAGGACGCTGTCGACACCAGCAAGGGCAAGGAGGTCCGTAAGGGCGGCAAGAAGAGTCTGTCCAAGGGGAAGAAGGGCGACGGGACGGACGACTCGGTCGGCCACGGCACCAAGGTCGCCGGCATTATCGCCGCCCGCCCGCGCTCGGGCACGGGATTCATCGGCATGGCACCGAAAGCCAAGATCATCCCGATCCGGCAGAACGATGAAAATGGCTCCGGGACGACCGACACCATGGCCACGGCTATCGACTGGGCGGTGGACGCGGGAGCCCGCGTCATCAATATCTCCCAGGACACCGTCAAGCCGCTCCAGACGAACAGCACGCTAGAGCAAGCTGTTGAGAACGCGCTGCGAGCGGATGTAGTCGTGGTCGCCTCCGCCGGAAACGACGGTCTCGACGGCAAGGTCAAGAAGACCTACCCGGCCGCTTACGACGGCGTCCTCGCCGTCGGCGCCTCGGACCGCAACAACGAACGCGCTCCTTTCTCCCAGCCCGGCGACTTCGTCGATGTCGCCGCTCCCGGCGTGGAAATGGTCTCCACCGTCCCCAAGGGCGGCCAATGCGTGGACAACGGCACCAGCTTCTCCGCGCCCTACGTCGCCGGCGTCGCCGCCCTGATCCGCGCCAAGCACCCGGAGTGGCACCAGGACGAGGTGGTTGCCCAGATCGAGCAGACCGCTGAACGCGCCGTCAACCACCATGACCGCTTCATCGGCTGGGGGGTCGTCGACCCTGTCCGCGCCCTCACCGACGACGAAACCCGCATCGACCACGTCACGCTGGACAAGGGCTCAGCCCACGACGTCGCCGCGCCCGACCCCGCTCCCATGCCCCTGGGTGAGACCCCTCAGGAGCGCAAGGAACGCCTCGCGACGTACTCCGTGGGCGCCGCTGCCATCGTGGCGGCGGGCATCGCGGGCCTGGCGGCAGTTCTCAACGAACGGAGGCGGCGGCGCTCCGGCATGGCTGAGTAGGAGTACTCATGGACGTCTGCGAAGCGTCATCTACACTGAGCTATTTGACGTAACTGTGAGTCGGGGGGATCGGGGAGCGTATGTCGACGTTCGAGGCGGAATGGGCGCAGGCGAAGCGGGAGGCGTCCGGTGACACCGGGATGAGCCTTGCGAGCGCCGACAACAAGCCTGGCTGGGAGCAAGGCGGATCGGGCAACTTGAAGTCCAGCAAGAACGCCTGGACCGCAGCCGGTCGGAGCGTCGGCAAACTCCGGGGGGGACATCGAGACCGCGCTGACGAAGCTGGAGGGGGACCAGACCGGCCTGGGCGCGGGCAGCAAGAGCGGCGGCATCGAGAGCGCGGCGGCTCAGCGGGAGCTCTACAACTCCTGGAAGCGCTACCTGAAGGCCGTGAGTGGGAAGTGCGGGGCGATTCAGGACCGGCTTGAGAGAGCCGGGGATCACCAGTACAAGAACGACGAGGCCACCAAGTGCGCGTTCGACGGGCTGGACGTCCTCTACAAGGACACGAAGCCTGTCGGCGGTGAGAGTCGGGGTCGGTGACGCGGACCAGTGGATCACGCGACTCTCAAATCTCTGAAGCCGTCGGAGTTCGAGGATGCCGCGGGTGGCTATCGGACCGTCGGCGACATGGCCAGTCAGGCCAAGGACGACCTCGAGCAGCGGATAGCCGCGGGCATGCGGAAGACGCTCGAGGGCGAGGCGGTTGACGCCGCGGTGGTGCAGCTCCGGAAGCTGGCGACGAACTTCCACTACACCCAGGTCGAATGTGCCCTCATCGCCACCGCGCTTAACTCTCTGGCCTACGAACTGCGGGCAGCCAAGGACAAGCTCGACGCCGCTGTGGCGGACGCCGAGGCGGAGAAATTCATGGTGGGCTCCGATGGCTCGGTGAGCTACCCGGCGGCCGGCGACAAGGTCGACGGCAAAGTGCCGGATGGCGGCACGGTCACGGGCAGCGCGAAGGGCAAGCCGACGAACCAGCCGATCGACCCGACCGGCGACGCGAATGACGCCGCCGACGCTCTGGAACGCCAGGCGGGGAACATCCACCCCAATCCGAACTTCGGCCGTGCGGTGGTCATCGCTAACCGCATCGCCCAAGCCGTCGATGACGTCACGCAGGCGGACGAGAAGTGGGCTCCCAAGCTACGCAAGTTGAAGGCCGACGACGACCTGCACGCTTCCCGTTACGACTGGACCGACGCCCAGAGGACACGAGCGGTGTCCGCAGCGGAGCCAAAGACTACCTCGACGACATCAAGCATCCGCCCAAGGACGGTAGTCCCAACGATAATGCGAAATGGTGGAAGGGGCTTTCCGATCAGGAGAAGGCCGACTATGCCGCCATGTACCCCGCCAGCCTCGGCAAAGTGGATGGTATTCCTGCGGATGTCCGTGATGAGGCGAACCGCATTAACCTGGCGGAAAAACGAGCCGACTACCAGATTCGGCTTGACGCGATTCCAAAAGAACCCACGAAATTCAGGGATCTCGGTCCCAACGCTACGGCCTACACTCAGGAATGGCTTGACTGGCACCATAAGTATGAAGGAGAGAAGAAACGTCTGGAAGGTGCCCTGAAGGGCATGGATGCCATTCAGGATCGATTCGACCAGACCGGTCGAAAGGAATTGCCGGAGGCATACCTGCTCGGTTTCAGCCCCGAAGGACGAGGGCGTGCGATTGTCGCCAATGGAAATCCAGACACGGCCGACCACACCGCCGTCTATGTCCCTGGCACAACCTCGAACCTCAGTAAAGTTCATGGGGACATCAATCGCATGACCAACTTGTGGCATGCATCCGAACCACTGGCGCCCGGGCAACAGGTCTGGACCATCACCTGGCTTGGCTACGACGCCCCGCAGAACATTGTCACAGACGCCACTCGCCCCGGGTACGCGAATACCGGCGCACCCGCGTTCAACCAGTTCGTCGATGGTCTGAACGCATCGAGTGAGTCGGGGACGGATAGCCACGTCACCGCGATAGGCCACTCCTACGGATCCACCCTCATCGGTTCCGCAGCACGTCAGGGCGACCTGAATGCGGACGACATCATCTTCGCCGGAAGCCCGGGTGTCCAGGTCGGCAGTGCAGAGGACCTGGACGTACCCAAGGGGCATGTCTGGAACGAGTACGCTGATGGAGATCCAGTACCTGAACTTGGTCGTGCATTCCACGGTGGTGACAAGAGCAGTCGCTTCTGGGAGGACGCGGACATGCCCATCATTCCCGCTGATGTCGAATTCGGGGCGCATCAGATGACGACCGACACCGAGGGGCACAGCGGCTACTGGGATTACGACTTGAATGACGAAGACAGTTCGCAAAGTCTACTCAACCAGGCCAATGTGGTGGTGGGGCGACATGACAAGGTGCAAATCAGTGACTAGCTCCGCAGGCAGCCGAATCGGCATCCTTTCGCCCCTCGGTATTATTATGTCTCTGGCTGCGGTAGTTGCATTGGCAGGGTGCTCGGGAATGAGTGACAAGAAGAAGGACGAGCTGGGCTACACGCCGAAGACGCGACACGTTGCTGACGCGGAGGAAGAAGCGGCTGGCCTTTCCAGCGAGATCTTCGATGTGATTAACCTGCGTGGGAAGACGAGTAAACCGGGGCCATCGGTCGCCCGCTGTGGCGGCAAGGATGAGGAAAAGTTCTACAAGATCAACCATGCTTGGTCTTTGTGGGGCGTGCCGGTCAAGGACATGAAGCAGGCAATGTCGAAGCGCAAGGAAGATCTTCTGCAGAAGGGCTGGAAGATCGTCAAATACGGGCTGGACAAGAGCCCGAGCAAAAGCCCTGAGCTCATCGCCGATTCCACGAAGAAGCAGTACTCGGTCAGCATCCATCTCTACGACGAGAGCGACAAGACCGGGTCCAAGGCGCCCAAGTCGTTGATCTATGTACTTCTGACCTCGGCCTGCTTCCAGGTTCCCGACGGCAAGACCGTGGACGAGTACTGACCATACGACTTGACTTGGAGGCAGAGGCTCCACTTCGGCCCACCTCCCCGCCGTGCACAGCTGCGGTGCTTTCGCCCTGCGAAATAGGTATGCGTACTCATGTGCGCCTGTGGTGAAGTCGCTAGTGTCATCAGATGTGGCGTGTGCCTCGTATGCCTTGTTTGGGGGAGGAGACTGTTACTGAACCGTCGACGGCCCGCACCTACGGGGCAGTTGGGGTGTCCAACGCTGATGGATAGAGTGGGCTAGGACATCGTTGGTGTCATACGGGGAGGGACAGCGTGAGGCCCATAGAGCCGGGGTCTGAGCCACAGACGCCGTTCGGCAAGAAGCTCGTCAAGGAAGCCGAGACGCTTGCCAAGTTCAAGAAGCGCCTGGACAAGGTACTGACCGACCTTGATAAGTCCCCGGCATCCCGCAAGACGATCTCGCAACAGTCCATCACCAGGGACGCGTACGGCTCGGGCACTGGATTCACCTCCGCTGACGACCTGGCCAACCTCTACGAGAAGGTCCACGTGCGACTGGAGACCCTGTCCAAGTCCTTCGGCGATCAGATCGAGGCCATGGGTCTCATGGCGATCGTCGCCGAGCGTGGCTTCGACGGCATGGACGCCGAACAGGCCCGTCGAATGCGGGAGATCCAGGCACGCGCGCAGAAGTACTACCGTGACCCCGCCGAGAAGCACGCTGATCAGAGCGGGAATCACGGCGGCAAAGAGGTCGGGGGCGACGCGCTGTGAGGGGGAGAAGGTAGATGGCCGGAGGGAAGTTCGAGGATCGGTCGCACGACGAGCTCTACAACATGGTCGCGACCGCGAAGCCGGGCGCGCTGACCGACGTCGGGGCCGCTTTGTCGGCTGCCTTCGACGACATCAGTGCCATCGCGGAGGAACTCAAGGCACACGCCGAGCGGGTGCACTGGGAGGGTGAGGGCGCCGACGCCTTCCGTGAGTGGGGTCGTGAGGTAGCCAAACAGACCCACAAGATGGCCGAGTACACCCTGCTCGTCGGCGTACACATGACTGCTGCGGGCCAGGGCCTGACCGAGGTCAAGGCAGCGATGCCGGCCCCGACGGCGGCGGACGACAAGAAGCACAAGAACGATGCGGAAAAGGCGGTCGCGGACAAGCACCACCTTGAAGCGCTCCAGCAGATGGACAAGCTGGACTCGTATTATGAGACGGCGCATACCGAGATCAAGGACCTGGAGGAGCCGAACTTTCCGCCCCTGCCAACCGGGTTCGTTCCGCCCCGTAATGAAGTCGACTCTGGGCCTCAAGGGGGGTCGGGAGAGGAAACGACTGGCGGTGGAACCGCCGCCGGTACCTCGTCACCGATCACTGCTGCTCATTCGCAGAAGCCCTTGGGGGCTGATGGCGCTGGCACACATGGACCCGTAGTGGATCCGGGCACGATGCCGGATGCGCATACGACTATCGACTCCACGGACACTCTGCCTTCACCTGAGGTCATCGACAAGACCAGGCATCCAGCTTCACCGCCTAATATGCCGGAGCGGCAACCGACCCCTGTGGTGCCCAACGGCCCCCGGCCGCTTTTGCCTAGCGCTCCGCCGCCGATGCGAGGTGGGGGGAAGCCTGTACGAGAGCCCATTGGCCCCTACCAGGGCGCCGTAAAGCAGCCTCGGCCGACGAGCCTTCCTCGAACCGGGTTGCCTGACGGCATTCACGGCGGGCAACAGGCTCGCCCACCGGGGCAGACCAACACTCCCCGGATTCCCCGAGGCAGGGTTATCGGAGAAGAGCAAGGGCTCATGAGGCGTGGGCCGATGGGACCCGCGACGCACGGCTTCAAAGGCACGCCTTCGCCTGCGAACGGCGGGCCGGGCCGACGGCTCGCCTCAGAGCCGGGTGGCACCGTGGACAGTCCACGAGGACCGAACAACGCGAATGGGCAGCGTCTGCCGAAGGGCACGGTCGTCGGAGACGAACATGGCATCCCTCCGAGGCGTGGTCCCCTGGGCACGGGGGGTGTGCCTGCTGTTGGGGGTGCGCACGCGCCCGGGAGCAGCGGCGGCCAGGGTCGGCGGCTCGCCTCGGAGTCGGGAGGTTCCATCAGCGGTAGGCGTTCTGCACGCGGAACACAGTCCGATTTCACCCCAGGCGGATCCGGGCTTGTGCGCGGTAACCAGGAGGAGTCTGAGTCGATGCCGCGGTCTGGTAGGGCAGCCCCGAACTGCTCGGAGCCCTCCGGCTCCAGGCCCGATTACCTTCAGGAAGACGAAGAGAGTTGGTCGGGTGGACGGCGTGACACGGTCCCGCCGGTCATCGAGTAGATCGACAGATCCCTGTGCAATGCCGAGGAGAGCACTTACCTATGCCATTTCAGAAGTACGGAGCGCGGCGGCGCTCTCTGGCGGCTCTGGCGACACTCGGAGCCAGCCTCATGGTGGTGGGTGGTATTGCGCCCGCGGCAGCTGCACAGGACATCAGCTCTCAGCAGTGGTATCTGAAGGACATGCAGGCCGACGACATGTGGAAGGTGAGTAAGGGCAAAGGGGTCACTGTCGCCGTCATCGACACTGGCGTGGATGATTCACTGCCAGAGCTCCAAGGTCGGGTCCTCGACGGTATAGACGCCTCTGATAAGGCTACCGATCCCAATGACGATCCCAACGGGCACGGTACTAATATGGCAGGCCTTATCGCAGGTACCGGTAAAGGCGGTGGCATTCAGGGGCTGGCACCTGAGGCGAAAATTTTGCCGGTGAAAGCATCACTCATCGACATGAAGTCGGAATCCGTCGGATCAGTGATGGCAAAAGCCATTAAATATTCTGTTGATCACGGGGCGAAAGTCTTGAACGTTTCGCTCGGAGTGACGGGACTTCCTGCATACTTCTCCAAAACTCAGAGTGCCGTGAACTACGCCCTCAAAAAGGGAGCCTTGATTTTTGCGGCAACTGGAAACGCCGGTGACAAGGAGAACCATTCCGAATACCCTTCGGTGCTTCCCGGTGTCGTTGGCGTAGGCGCCATTGATCGCACAGGCAAGGTGGCCAAATTTTCAACGACCGGTGATCAGGTCGGTTTGGTGGCGGTCGGAGACAAGATCCCCGTGCGGTGTAAGGACATCGAGTCGGTCTGCATGACGCACGGAACCAGCGATGCAGCCGCCATCACCTCCGCCTCCGCCGCCCTGATCTGGTCCAAGCACCCCAAGTGGACCAACAACCAGGTCCTCCGCGTCATGATGCAGACCGCCGCGAAGCCCAAGGCCGGTGACGTCCCAAGCAGTTACCTCGGGTATGGCTCGGTCCGGCCTCGCAAGGTGCTCCTCGATGGCGAAGGGGACCCGGGGCCGGCCAACACCAATCCGTTGCTTGCTCGTGAGGGAGCGACGAAACCAAAGCCTTCCGAGTCGGCGTCTAAGTCGGCAGGGGATGCCTCACAGCCTCCCGCATCGGATGAGCAAGCCGCTAAGAAACCCGCAGCGGAGGCCAAGGCGAGCGACGACGGCGGTAACACGACGCTCTGGGTCGCCTTGGGTGCGGGTGTTGTCGTGGTCGTCGGGGCCGCGGTCGCCTTCACTGTCGTACGGCGTCGTGGTGGAACGATGGCCAGGCCGTAACCAGCACCAACAACAGCTATACGCTTCCTGCCATGTCGGGTAGGAAACTCCACAGAGCGGTGAGCTGACGAAAGAATCCCCAGCTCGGCTCACCAACACATCATGGGGGAAGGTGGAAAGATGTCGGGCTCGCAGCGGATAAGCGACGCACATTTCAAGAAGTTCGAGGGCGACCTCGGCCGCGTCAGCGAGGACCTCTCGCAGAACCTGCGCACGCTGATCAACGCCATCGACACGGTGGAGGCGGCGTGGACCGGTCAGGGTGGAAGCGCGTTCCGGCGGGCGCAGATGAGCCTCAACGAGGATCATGAGGCCCTGCGACAGCTGATCGTCAACATCCACGAAGCGGTGCAGCTCACGCACCGTTCCGGCGGTGCCAACGACACCGAGATCGCATCGCAGCTCCGCAGCGTTGACGTCAATGGCAGCGCGGCGGGCGGGCACCTCGGCAGCGGTGCGGATGGCCTGGCCCACAGCAAGGTCGACCAGTTCTAGTCGGTTGAGGGCGCCATCACGGCAGGCCCTTGCGGCCGAAACGATCGACAACCATCAAGACACCATGAGGGGTGGAGCATAAGTGTCCGATGACGGGATGGACATCAAAGTCACATACAACTCACTCGAGGACACCGCCGGTGACCTCGAGCGCGGTGCCAGGGTGGTGAGCCAGCAGATCGAGGCCATCATCGCCGCGGTCAAGGCTGTCACCGGTGGTTGGGAGGGCGAGGCTCACCAGATGATGCTGGCCGCCGAGCGGCAGTTCAAGACGCGCGCCAACCACATCGAGAGCACGCTCAAAGAGGTCGCGACCAAGGTCAGGACCGGCAGCATGGACTACCACGCGACCGACAAGAAGTCGGCCCAGCTGTTCCAGGACATCACCATCTGAGGCTGCGGTCGCAAGAACATGGGGGTGGGCAACCGCTTCAGCGGTTGCCCACCCCCATGTTCACGTTCTACCGCAGTCCCCGTTTCGGCGGCGGTGCCACAACCTTCGGATCCGGATATTCGGGATCTTCCCGGCAGTCCAAATCCGACGTTATCCGTTTCGCCAAGGCGATGAGCAGCTTGGCGTGCGAGTGGTCGCTGACAGTGAAGTAGTCGCGCATGGCGAACTCCAGGGAACGGTCTTCTCCCGATCCCTTTGCGCCGCCGCTGCCGACATCACACGCAACGAGAAGCCTGCCTGCGTCCTCGGGACCGACAGTGGTCGTGTAGTGCACCGACTGGCCCGACGGAGGTGAGTGAGGAGTCCACGCCACGGTGATGGCGAGCAACTCCTTCCCGTCGGCCTTGTCCGTCAAGGTACAGAGGTCCTCGGGCGTGCTTCTCCTGGCCGGCTCCTCGTGCAATGCCTTCGCGACTTGGTCGGTGCTCTTGGTTTTGACCGGATAGACCTTGCTGGGTCCGTTCGGCTCCCGGGCCTCCTTCGCGATGGCATCGTCGAACAGGCCGCCGCAGGCTTGGGCGACAGGAATGAGCCCGGCGCCGGAGGTCGGCTTCGCCGCAGTCGGCTTCGACGTCCCGGATTCGTCGTCGCCACCGCCACAGCCTGTGACGGCGATCACGGACGTGCAGGCGAGGGCCGCCAGACGCCCAAGAGTCAGACGAAAATTGCGTGGCACGATCTCTCCTGTCGGCTCCATTAGCTGCCGCTCCCGGTCAGCTGGGCGTCCCCCACGCCACGGATGTAGCCAGCCTTTACGCGCTCGCTGGCCTGGTTGTACCAAGCGCTGTCGTCGAGACCGGGGTGGGCGGCGATATAGGCATCGAGTGGGTTGACCGAACGACGCTGGCTCGCTTCGACGAACTTCTTCTGCATGTTGTGAGCGTCCGCGTCGACCTTGGCGTCAAACTCCTTCTGCTGTTTCTCGATCTCCCGGTCGATGTTGATGCCCGTCTGGGTGTCGATTGCACCGGTGGCGGCGTCCACGAAGGGCGTGACGAAAGGCGTTGCCCGGGCCGCCTCGAACGGCACGGTGACGAGGCTGGTGACGGTGGAGATTCCGGTACTGGTCCGGTACTTCTGCCACTCTCCCGCCTCCGACAGCTTCCTCGCCTTCTCCTCTTTGCTGTCATTCGCGTCGCTCATGATGGCGTCCGAGCGGGCCTCGTCCAGGATGCCCTGCGTCTCCGCACCGCTGCCCAGAGCCAGAGTGAGAGAGTCGTCCGCATTCGGGTGGGCCTTGAGAACGTTTGTCGTGAAGTCGTGCTGGGCCGCGGAGAGAATCTGGTAGCCGCCGTCATCCCTGCCGACCGCCGACAGGAAGTTCTTGGCTGTTTCATTGGCGACGGAGATATCGGACGGGCCGAGAGCACCGAAAGCCGCGTCGCGGGTCTTCGACCCCGATTCGGCATCACCGTGGTTGGCCGTGGCCCAGTCCAGATTGTCGATGTATCCGGCGCCGACGCGGGCCAGGCTGTCACTGAGGCCGTGCTTGTCCGCGAGGATGCCGGAGTTGTCGCCGACAACGCTGATCAGCTGTGTCGCGACATTGACGCTGGCGGGGTTGCGGTGGAGGCCCAACTCGGGCTGGTCATACGGATGGCCCAGCGCGGCAGCCTCGAAGGCGTGCCCCAGTTCGTCGTAGCCGTAGCCCTTGCCGTCGTCGGCGTAGAAGTTCCCGTTCAGCCATTTGCGCTCTTTGAGGAGATACATGAGATCGTCGTTCGGCGGGACCTTCTCATCCTGTTCAACGCGGTCGCGGTGGAAAATTGTCTGGGCCGCTTCGGGATTATGCCCAAGCGACTCCATGTAGCCCGCCATGGGATCGACTCCGTGGTCATTGTCCTCACCGAAGTTGACGTACGTCTCGTATCCGTCGGGCCAGTAGAGATCCTTCAGGTCGTCCTTGTGCTTGCGGTCGAACTCGAAGAGGCCGCCGGTGCGGCCGTCCTGCTGTGCGGACCGGGATAGCCCTTGCCGTAGTCGACGAGGAAGTCCTTGTCGTACTCGCCGTACCGCAGCAGGCTGCTCATCACCTGGAAGCCATACGACCCTGGCGTGCTCGTCCCGGCCTCCCAGTCGGTGTCCATGACACGCTGGGGCCCCAGCTTGATGACGTCCTTCTTCCACTGCTTCATCGCATCGCTGTTGGAGTGAGAGGCGGTGGCGAGGGTGTAGCCCAGCGACTTCTGGAGTTTCTCCAGGTTTTTGGTGCGTTCGTCGCCGAATTGCTGGCCGGTCGTGACGTGCTGCCAGAATTCCAGAGTCTCTTTCGTGCCGAGGTCGGTGGCGAACTTCTCGGAAAAGTAGGGGTCGCCCTCGTGCCGGGAGAGGAGCGTGTTCGCCCGGGCGATCTCGGTAGGGCTGAGGTTCTTCTTGGACCGCACCAGCTTCTCGACCTCTTTGAGGTCCTTGGCTGCCTGCTCGCTCCCCGCCTTGGCGTCCTTGGTGCTGTTGTACTCGTCGGCGGAGAATCCTTCCTTCCGGCCGTTGCCGTCCTGTGTCAGAGCCCAGGCCACTTGAAAGCCGAATCCGCTGCTTCGCCCGCCCAATCCGAGTTGGTCGGGGGTGTCTGCACATCAGTGCGCAGATTCGTGCCGACCTGCCGGAACTTCCCCGGCAGGGTGCGCCATTTGCTGACCGCTTCGGTGAGTGGGGTGTGGTCGACGGTGATGAGGGAGTGATAGGTGACCATAAGTGCTTCCGCCTTGAGCTTGGATCGTCGTTCCGGGGGAGGGCAGGTGCTACCTGGCGACCTTGTCCTGGCCGCCGCCCTGCTTCTTCTTCCCTCGGTCGATCTGCTCGCCGACGCCCTTGTCGGTCACCTCGAAGTGCGTGGCCGCATCCCTCAACGGACCAGCCAGCCCCTGTGACAGGAGACCCTGGGCGTAACGCATCTGCTCCCGCCACCGCTCCTGGAATGTAGCGAAAGCCGCCGCGGAGTCGAGGCCCTTGAGACTCGCCTTCACCTGACCGGTCTCGGCCTTGGTCTCATTGTCCGCTTTGGCAAAGCCGGTGCTCACGTGGTCGACTTTGCCCGCCTTGCTTCGCAACACTGAAGCGGTGACCTTCAGCTTCTTCTGGGGAACTCCCCGGCCGCCATTGCCGTCGTCGAGCTGATTGAGCCGCATATGGGATTCCTACTGCTTTGCGGCTTCGGACCTGATCTCAGCCCATTCATCCTTGAACGACATGTTTCCCCCTGTGGCTCAGGCCGCAAAGCGAGCCTGCTTGCTTGACTTCAGACGTCAAGCTAGCAGGGGGCTGCGCGGACCGCAGCCCCGCACGTGCGGTCCTATTGCTCCGGCAGCCACCCCACCTGGGTCAGCGGTACCCCGCGCTTACGGGAGACGAAGAAACCGCGGCCGGGCGGCATGGGGCGGGGGCGGACTCCGCCGAAGACGTCGCCCTCGCCGGGGTCGCCGGAGAGCACCATGCCCTGGGCGCCGAGTTCCTTCACGCGCTGCATGAAGGTTTCGAACATTGAACGGGAGGCGCCCGCGGAATTGCGGGCGATGATGAAACGCATGCCGACATCGCGGGCGAACGGCAGGTTCTCGGTGAGGACTGCCAGCGGGTTGCCGCTGCTGGTGGAAACCAGTTCGTAGTCGTCGATTATGACGAAGAACTGAGGGCCGGTCCACCAGCTGCGGTCGCGGAGCTGCTGCGGGGTGATGTCCGGCTTGGGGGCGCGCCGTTCCATCAGCCCGTGCAGCGCGTTGGCGTGGAGCTCCAGGGCGGACGCGATCGGGGCGTACTCAAGGAGATGGCTGTCCGGGATGACACCGAGCAGGGAACGGCGGTAGTCGCCGACCACGATCTTCGCTTCGTCCGGGCCGTACCGCTCGATGATCTGCTTGGCGATCAGGCGGATGAGCGATGTCTTGCCCGACTCGCTTTCACCGAAGATGACAAAGAACGGGTCGGTCTCGAAATCGACGAATACCGGTTCCAGATTTGTCTCGTCGATGCCGATCGCAATGCCGTGTTGCGGGTATTCGAAGCCCTTGGGAAGCTCATCCGCGCGGAGCTTGCGCGGGAGCAGCCGCACGCGCGGGGCGGGCGGCCCGGACCAAGCCGCGCTTACTGCGCGGACCAGTTCAGTCGTCGCATCCGTCATCGTGTCGGGGTCGTGGCCCTTGTCGATACGCGGCTGAGCGCCCATGAAGTGGAGCTTTTCCGGGAGTTGACCGCGGCCGGGGACACCGACCGGAACGTTCGCGGCGACCTTGCGGTCGAACTCCGAGTCCATTGTGTCACCGAGGCGCAGCTCCAACCGGTTGAGCAGCTGGTCCTTCAGCGATGCGCGGACCTCCATGTTGCGGGAGGCGGTGATGACCACATGGACGCCGTAACCGAGTCCTCGGCCGGCGATGTCGGTGACGACACCTTCCAGCATGTCGTACTCGGCCTTGAAGTTGCCCCAGCCGTCGATGACGAGAAAGACATCGCCCCAGCCCTGGTCGGCATGTTGTCCGGCAGCTCGCTGGCGTCGGTAGGTGCCGATGGAGTCGACGTTCTTGGCGCGGAAGTACTCCTCCCGCCGGGCCAGAACACCGGAGACCTCGGCGATGGTCCGCCGCACCTTCTCGGGGTCCAGACGGGAGGCGACCCCGCCCACATGGGGAAGGTCCGCGATGGCGCTCATACCTCCGCCACCGAAGTCGAGTCCGTAGAACTGCACCTCGGCGGGGGTGTGGGTGAGGGCGAAGCCCGTGACCAGCGTGCGCATCAAGGTGGACTTGCCGGACTGCGGGCCGCCCACCACGAGCATATGGCCCGCGGCGCCGGAGAAGTCGCGGTAGAGGATGTCGCGCCGCTGCTCGAACGGCTTGTCGATGAGGCCCAAGGGCACGACGAGACCGCCCGGCCTAGCGTAGTCCGCCGACTGTAGACCCCGCTCCCGCGTGGGTGCCAGCGGCGGCAGCAGTTCGTCCATGGAAGGTGCCTCGTCCAGGGGAGGCAGCCAGACCTGGTGGGCGGGCTGACCTTGACCCTCCAGACGGCTCACGATGACGTCGAGGACCGTCTCCGCCAGCGCGTCGTCCTCGGGCCGAACCGGGGCGGTCAGCCGCTCCGGGTCCAGGGCGGCGTACGTCACCGGGACCGGGGCGGCCGTGAACAGGACCGGCCGGCGCTCGACGGGCAGGGACGCGCTGTCGAATTGCGCGGGGCCCGTGCGGTACGTGCCGGAGACGTACGCCGCCTTGAAGCGGGTCATCTCATCCGTACCGAACTTCAGGTAGCCGGAGCCGGGCACGGAGGGAAGGTGGTACGCGTCCGGCACGCCCAGGGCCGTACGGGACTCGGCGGCGGAGAAGGTGCGCAGACCGATGCGATAGGAGAGGTACGTCTCCAGACCGCGCAGGCGGCCCTCCTCCAGTCGCTGTGAGGCGAGCAGCAGATGCACACCCAGCGATCGGCCGATACGGCCGATCTGGATGAACATCTCGATGAAGTCCGGCTTCGCCGTCAACAGCTCGCTGAACTCGTCGATCACCAGAACGAGTGATGCCAGGGGCTCCAGTGGGGCCCCGGCCGCCCGTGCCTTCTCGTAGTCGTGCATGTTCGCGTAATTACCCGCCGAACGCAGCAGCTCTTGACGGCGCTGTAGTTCACCGGTGATCGAGTCGCGCATGCGGTCGACCAGCGTGAGGTCATCGGCGAGGTTGGTGATGACCGCGGCCACATGAGGCAGCTCCGACATACCCGCGAAGGTGGCGCCGCCCTTGAAGTCCGCGAGGACGAAGTTGAGAGTTTCGGACGAATGCGTGACCGCCAGCCCCAGCACCAGTGTCCGCAGCAGTTCCGACTTACCCGAGCCTGTCGCGCCGACACACAGACCGTGTGGGCCCATACCCTCCTGAGCCGCCTCCTTGAGGTCCAGCATGACCGGGGAGCCGTCCTCCGAGACGCCGATCGGCACCCGCAGCCGCTCGGCCAGCGAGCGGGGCCGCCAAGTGCGGGAGACGTCCACCGAACCGGCGTCGCCCAGCCCCAGCAGCTCGGTGAAGTCGAGGTTGGCGAGCAGTGGCTCATCGTCGTCGTCCCCACCCATGCGCAGCGGCGCGAGCTGCCGGGCGAGTGCCTCCGCCGCTTCCACGGACAGCGAGTCGGGGGTCCCGTCGTACCCGGCGACCTGCGACTCCAGTTGTAGCTTGCCCGGCCGGACGACGATCGACAGACCGCCGCGCGGCTCGTCGAGTTCGCCCGCCAGGACCTCGATGACGGTGACGCCCTGTAGACCCTCGGGCGCCGCGAACGCCGAGTCCGGTGGCACCATCGCTCCGTCCAGCACGAGCACCAGATGCGGCTGGTCGAGCAGCGGCTGCCCCTCCCTGCTGAAGCGGGTACGGCCTTCCAGCCGCCCCCGCAGCAGCTCCTCCACCTCGGCGAGGGAGTCGCCGAACAGCCGCCGCGAGCCGGCGCCGTCGAAGGACCCCGGCACCTGGGAGTGGGGGAGCCACTTCGTCCACTCCCACTGCTCCGCCGCGCCGGGCGAGGCGACCGTCGCGATGACGAGGTCTTCCGGTGAGTGCAGGGTGGCCAGTTGGGCGATCAGCGCCCTGGCGATCCCGTGCACCTGCTCCGGAGCCCCGGACACGGTCATGTGGTAGAAGGCGCGCAGCGACACCGCCATGGGCAGGTTGTCCAGCGACCCCTGGGTGGCGAGGAAGCGCTGCATCGCGCCTGCCGTCAGCGGCTCCAGCTCGTCCACGGTGGCGGTCTCGGGGGCGATCAGGGGAGTGGAGAGCTGCTGCGTGCCCAGCCCGAGCCGCACCTGCACGAAGTCGTCGTCGGTCAGCCGCCGTTCCCACACCCGGCTGCCTTCGGCGACGATCGCCCACAGCTGCTCCGGGGCGGGGTGCAGATAGAACTGGGCGTCGCGCTGCCGCCGGGCGGTGCGCCGTACTGTTCGGCGCGTCTGCGCGAGGTACTTGAGGTAGTCGCGGCGCATGTCCGCCCGCTGGCCCTGAGAGCCCTGCCGATGCCGCGTGATCATGGCGATGGTCATGGCGAGCGTGGAGAACATCATCATCACGCCCATGATCTTCATCATCGGGGCGGCGCCCGGCATGAAGAAGTAGACCATCGACGAGCCCATGCCAAGCGTCGGCAGCAGCTGCATCAGCATGCCTTCTTGCTGGCCGCGCGGCAGCTCCGGGGGTGGCTCGAGGCGGAGTTCCTCGGTCGGCACCTCGGGCGGCAGAGCCCGTGGCTGGCGCTTGACGACGACCTGGCTCACCGGATCCCTCATCCCTCCGTACGGAGGGACAGTTCTCGTCCGGCACCCCCGTGGCGACGGCCTCCCTCCGCGAGTCAGCGATCCTATCGACGTATCGGCCCCTGAGCCCCGGTAGGGTGGCCGCCGCGCGCATGACACCGGCGAGTCGCAGACCGAACCAGGGGGCCTTACACGTGAGTACGTCCGCAACAACCGGTTTCTGCAGGGTGACCGTCGTCGCGCCCGACAGCCGGATCGATGTCGCCCTTCCGGAGGACATCCCTGTCGCCGACGTTTACCCGGAAATTCTGCGTCTGACGGGGCAGACACAGCCGGCTGGCGCTCCTACCGGATATCACCTGGTGCGACGCGACGGCACGGTCCTGGACAGCGGCCGCTCTCTCCTGGCCCAGCAGGTTCTGGACGGGGAACTGCTGGCCCTGCGGCCCTTCGCCGAGTCACTGCCCCCCGCCGTCTACGACGATGTGTCCGATGCGATCGCCTCCGCGGTCACACGCGACCGCACGCTGTGGAACGACCGGTTCCTGCGGGCCGCCGGGCTGCTCGGAGGGGCGCTGCTGCTCATCCTCATGGGCTTCGTGCTCTGGTTCGCCGATCCGGTCAAGCACGACATGCACGGCCTCCCGGGTGTCATCGCCGCCGCCGTCGGCGTGTTGCTGACTTCCCTCGCGGGGGTGCGGGCACGGGTGTACGAGGACCGAGCCTCCGCCATAGCCCTCGGCATGTCCGCCCTTCCCCATCTCATGATCGCTGGATCGGGGATCCTGGCCCTGGACGCGGGGGAGGGCGTCGGACGGCTCCAGTTCCTGCTCGGCTGCGTCACTGTGCTCGTCGGCTCGGCCGTCCTGGTCGTCGTCATGCCCGGCGGCGACGCTCCGTTCGTCGCCGCCGTGTTCGCGGCGAGCGTCGGGACCCTCGCCACCTTCTGCGAGATCGTCACCGATACCGGGGCCACCGAGACGGCCGCAGTGTGTGCCGTCGTCGCGATCGGAGTGATCGCGTTCCTGCCAGGTCTGTCGGCTCGAGTCGCTCGTCTGCCCATCGGTTACGACGCACCACACTCCTCGGCCGATGAGCTCGACGCCGGTCCGGACGCCGAGCCCCTTGACATCCACCGCATCGCCGCCCAGACCCGTCGCGGCCACGAGATGCTGCTGGGCATGGTCGGTGGCTGCTCGGCCGTCGTCGTCGGTGCCGCTGCGGTCCTGGGCTTCTCCGATGGTGCGTGGGCGCAGCTCCTCGCGCTCGCGGCCGGTCTGGCGATGCTGCTGCGCGCCCGCCTCTTCCGCTACACCGCCCAGGTCGCAGCCGTCCTCGGCGCGGGTCTGCTCGCCCTCGCCCTGCTCGTCCTGGGGCTGTCGCTGAATCCGCCGGCCGACGCGGTTCTCAAGCTCCTGACCGAGAACGACCGCGGCCCGCTGGACATTCGTACGATCTGGCTCGTCGCTGCCGTGACCGTGGGCGCCGGGTTGATCATCGCTGTCGCGCTGATCATTCCGAAGAACGGCCTGTCGCCCTTCTGGGGACGTCTGTCCGACCTGGCCGAGAGCGCCTTCCTGCTCGCCCTGGTGCCCCTGTGCCTCGCCGTGTTGGACGTCTACAGCTCGGCACGGAGCCTGACCAGTGGCTGACGCTTCTGGTCACAATTGAGGACAGCTTCCTCGAAGTGTCCTCAATGTTTCGTCCAACGCTCCGACGAGACCGGCACTTTCTCCGGCAGTTGCGACTCCTCCGAGCAGCCCAGGGCATTGGCGAGGTTCCGCGACACGGAATTCAGAATCGATATCCTTGCGAAGTCGGTGTTCTTCTCGGAAAGTGAGGACTTCGAGCTGCGCAGACTTCCGTGGATCAGGTCCGGAACGTCCTTGTTCTTGGCCGGGCAAGAGAAGTAGATGTCCGCCCCGCTGCCCGACGCGCGGGCGTGCCGCGCGATGGGGAAGACGGTCCACTCATCCGCGTCGCTCGACTCGAAGCTGCTACGTGTTGGGTGCTCGGTCCGCCGGGAGAAGTCGATCTGTACGGCTGGGCTACTCGCGTCGGGAAGGTAGATCTCACAGGCGTTTCGAACGGTGCTCGACGATGACGTGAGCTTCTCGGCAGCACTCTTGAGCTTGGCCTCGTCAGTCTGTTCGAAGGTGTCCGCGCCGGTGAGCTTGCGCAGATCCTGCGCTGCTTGCCCGGTGATCGACGCGTCGCACACTTTCGTGGCCGACAGCCCCTTCGGTTTCCCCTCGTTTGCCTCTTCCCGGTCGCCGTCCGAGTTTGAGCACGCACTGGTGAGTACGAGGAGGGAGACCGAAGCGATGAGAAGCGTCCCGCGCGCCAGTGGCTTGAGCCGAGGTTCTTGGGAGGACTTCAGAGAAGCGTGCACTGGTGGTCAGTCCTTCTTGTAGGGAGGTCGCCCGCGGTATTTGTCCTCGTTCGGTCCGGTCCCGTAGTACATATCCTTGAGATCGCGGTCCAAGTCGTCGTCATCGGCCTTGTCCGCGAATCGAGAGTCTTTGAAGTACTGGTCGTATGCCTTGCCCATGTCGTCGGCGCCTGCCGCGAAAAACTTCCTTCTCGCGTCCTGGGTCTGTTCTGTGGGGTCGCTGTTCGCACCGTCCACCGCTTCGTCGACCTTTTGGCCGAGGAACGTGTTCAGCATCTCACCAGCGGCCTCGGTGGCCACGGGGGCCAGGGCGATGGCCGCACCGGTGGAGCCGGGGACGGGGACCATCGCGACGCCCGCGGCGACACCGGTCCCAATGAGGTACTTCCCCCACTCTCCGGACTTGGCGATGGACTTGTTGGCCTCCTCCGAATTCGCACCGTACGTGGCCTCGGCCTGTTGCACACGTGAGTGGTCCAGGATCCCTCGGACTTCAGCGTCCGTCAGCAGGGCGTCCTTACCGCGCTGGTAGTGTGCATCGCTGTTGGCGGGACTGTCGTCGAGGACGCTGAGAGAGTAGACGTGCTCGGCAGCGGTGACGATGCTGTGGGACTTCTCGTCCTGACCCAGAACGCTGAGGAAGTCGATGGCCCCCTGATTGCCGAATTCAGCCCGGCCTTGGTACTTCGCGGGGAACTCACTCGGGTCGTGGCCGGCGTTGTCGCTGATGCCGGAGACGGAGTTGTTGATGTCGTCGATGTAGGCGGCGCCCATCCTGCCGAGACTGTCGGAGATGCCCTCCTGCTCGTGGATGAGCTTGGGTCCGTCCTTGCCGCCGTAAATGTAGGCGACCTGTTCCATGACATCGGCGGTCTCCGCGGTCCTCCGATCAGTGGAACCGGGCACCATCGGGTGCTTTCCGTTTAGTTCCGGCGCGTCGTACGCGTAGCCGGTGGTGGCTGATTCGAGAGCGTGACCGAGCTTGTTGTAGCCCACGATCTTGTCAGGATCACCCATGGGAGCGTCGGAGCGCCAGACCCGCTCCTTGGTGAGGTACTTCAGGTTCTCATTGACCTCGGAGTCCCTGTCTACCGTGTCGTTCTCTCCCGGGGGCGCGGCGAAGAAATCGGTCGATGCCTCCGGGTTATGGCCCAGGGCCTCGAGGAAGCCATTCATCGGGTCGCGGCCGCGGTCGCTCTTTCCATAGAAGTTGAGATCGGCGGTGTCCGCATTGCTCGTCCAGTAGGGGAGGTCCTTGGAGTTGTGCTTCTTGTCGTACGCGATGAGATCATTCCCGTAGTTGGTGAGGAACGTCTTGTCGTACTCACCGAATCGCATCAGATTACTCATGACCTGGAAACCCTGCGGATTTCCGGCGTGGTCGATCTCCAGCCGCTGCGGGCCGAGCTCGACCATTTTGCTTTCCCATACCTGCATGTCGCTGCTATCGGACAGTGTGGCAGTGCCGATGGTGGTGCCCAGGCTTTTCTGGAGTTTCTTGGCGATATCGCCGCGGCCGGGATCGTAGCTCCCCTGGTAAGGGTCGGCGACACCGGCCCAGAATTCCAGGGTCTTTTTGGGCCCCAGTCCTGTCGCAAAGCGCTCAGCGAACAGTGGGTCATCCTTGTAGGTGTCCAGCGCCGTGTTGATCTGGGCGAGTTGCGTGTTGGTGAGGTCGCCGGGATCCTTCTTCGCCAATTTGACGATCTTGTCGGCGTCGGCGATGGCCTTCGCGGCGTGGTCGCGGTCCTGATAGTACGCCTCGGAGAATCCGTAGGGGCTCTGTGTGGTGAGCATACGGAGTACCTGCGCCGCCGATGTGTCGGACTCCGTGGCGTTCTTGACGATCCGCTTGATGTCGCCGGACAGGTCCTCCATATCGGCGTGGTTGTGTTCGGGTAGATCAACCCCTTTTCCGGCTCGATCGGGATGGATGTTCATCTGGATCGTCCAGCCGTTTCCGCTGGGCACCACCGTGAGGTTCTTCTCCTTTTGAGCGGCGCTGATCGTCCTCTTGAGTTCGTCCCGGTAGCCGATGAGTTCGTTTCGGGTGTCCTGAAGGATATTGCGTATGGTGACCGCTTGATTGTAGGCGTCGCCGAACTCTTTGGCGGTTTTGGTGACGAACTCGCGTGTCACGGTGGCATTCTCGCCCGCCCAGTCGGCCTTCTTCGCGCGTCCTTGCAGTACCTCTTCGGCGTCCCACTTGAGCGACTCGAGCTTGTCGATCATTTCGGTCCAGTCCGTCACCGCTTTGCCGAGGGACGAAAAATTTCCGTGGAGAAGGGCTTCGAACTTCATGGCTCTGTGCTCCTAGCGGAAGTTCTCGTCGAGGGTTTCGTAGCTGAACGAGGCGGCGATGTATTGTTCGTCGCCTGCATGTGCTTTCTTGGTGTAATCCAGGTGATTGGAGATGTGAGCGCAGGCGGCAAGTAGCGAGTTGACCTGACTGCGCCAGGTTTCGACGACTTCGCTCAGTGCTCCGCCGATGTCGAAGTCGTCCTTGAGGTCTTTGGCCGCTGTGGCGCTGGTGGTCTGGGCGTGATCGCCGTCCTTGTCGAGCCGCTGGTAGAGCTTGAACGCCGCGTCACCGATCGCAGCCAAGTCCTTGGCCTTGACGCTCAGGTCTCCCTTCTGGGCCGCAGGACTCGGGGCGGTACCACCTGGACCGTCGACCTGATTGAGGCGCATGTGCGTTTCCTGTCGATCCGCGGCCTCGGACTTGATCTGGGCCCATTCATCCTCGAATGACACATTTCCCCCCGTGGCTGAACACCGCCAGCGCGTCCGGTGATTGATGTAAAGGGCTAAGCTAGCAAGGGGTTGTGTCTGTTTGCAGCCCTTCTGTGCGCCGTTCTCGTGGCCTGAATTGCAGGTACGCATGACCATTTGGTACTGGGCCTTTCTGGGCCTTATGGTTCGCGCGAGTCCAACCGCACGCAGGTCGGATGGTTGGTGCTGGGAGTCCTGTCCGATCGGTCGGGCAGGAACTGGAGGCGACCACGTCTGCGGGGTGCACCTGCCGTGTGGCTGCTGTGGTCGGAGTAGGTAGGGTGGCGGGGCGCATGCTGCGGAGCGTCTGTGGCATCTGCGGTATCGACGCAGGCAGCCACCGGACCGCCACCTGACCTTCACCGCCTCCGACGGCTATGTCGGGGAAATCGTTTCCGAAGGCTCACCCCGGCGGCTGACGGAAGTGCTCCGCATACCGTGGGGGTTGGGGGGACATGGAACCGCTGAGCGAGCACGACCCGCGGCGGCTCGGGCCGTATCACATCATCGCCAGGCTGGCTCCTGGTGAGGAAGACCCGACGGTGGCCGCCCGTCTCTTTCTCGCTCGCAGCGCCGGCGGGGTTCGTACGGTGCTGATCAGCACGCTCTCCGCCGAGTTGGCCGACGACGCGGCCTATCGGGGCCGCTTCCTCACGGAGGCGGAGAGCGCCCGACGGCTCGGTGGCGCTTGGCCGCTTGCCCGGCTCGCCCCCGTCGAGATCTCCGACCGTGCGCCCGAACCCCCGTGGAGCGCGTTTCCGTACCGCCCGATACTGCCGCTGCCGGGTGTGATGCAGATGTGTGGGGGGCCGCTTCCGGTCCGGACCATACGTGCGCTGGGAGCGGCTCTGGCCGAGACGTTGGCGGAGATCCACCGGGCGGGCTTCACCCACGAGGGAATCGCGCCGGAGAACGTGTTCGTGGCGAGTGACGGGCCCTGGCTGGGAGGTTTCGGCGCGGTACGGGCAGCGGGGCCCGACGGGCAGAGTCGAGTGGGACTTTCCGGGTTGGCGGCCGACGCCCTGCCGCCGGAGCAGGCCACGGGCGGGCGCCCACGGCCGCTCGGAGACATCTACGCGCTGGGCGCGGTGCTGGCGTATGCGTCGACCGGGCGGCGGCTGCCCGAGGTGGGCGATCTGCCGGAGGAGCTGAGGAGCATCGTGCTCCCCTGTCTGGCTTCGGACCCGGCGGAGCGGCCGACGGCGGCGGCGCTGGTGGACGGGCTGACCCGGGGTATGCAGGTCCCGATGTCGGCGAGCGTCACGGCGGAACCGTCCGGACCCACGCCGACGGTCCTCGAAAGCGGGTCCGTAGGCCCGCCCTCGGCGATGCCGGGCGGTGGGCCAGGTTCGACCACGGTGGACGGGGGCCCCGGCAGGGCGGCGGTGCTGCTGAGTTCCGGCTGGCTGCCGGCACCGGTGGTCGTCGCGCTGGCCGAGCAGTCCGCGGCGACGCTGGCATCGGAGGTCGAGCCGGAAGTCGAGCCGGCGGAAGCGGAGTCGGCGGTGGGCGCGCCGCTCAAAGAGGGCGCGCCGATCCCGGGAGAGCCACCGGGCGCGCCCGGCCCCATCTCCGCGGGCCGGGGTGACCCGCCCGGCGCCCCGCATGCGCCGACTCACCTGTCGGGCGGCGCGAGCGTCGCCGGGAGTCCGACTCGGCAGAACGCCGCACGGCCTTCCAGGCGTGCCCTGCTCGTCGGGGTCGCCTCTGGTTCGGCCGGTCTCGCGTTCGGCGGCGGTGCGATGTGGATGGCGACCGCCGAGGACGACCCTCCGCCGACCCCGGCCGAGCGCCTGGCAGCGGCCAATCAGTCCCGTCATCGGCTCGCCGGTGCCCCGCCCACACCGCTGTGGCGCCATGACATCGCCGGTGGGTCACCGACACACCCCCCGCTCATCTGGTCGGACAAGATCGCCGTCGTTGCGAACGACGCGGCCGTCACCGGAATCGACCTCCGTACGGGCAGGCGACTCTGGACGCAGGACGGCGTTCGCCCCAGGGGGCGACTTCTGCCCATCGGTAAGGATCTGATCCTGGTCCCGGGCGACGGGCTCGCCGCGCTGTCCGCCGAGACCGGCAACATCCAGTGGTGGCCGAAGAGCTTCCGGCCGGGTGGACGCACTCCGTACGCCGCCCTGCTGGCGGCGGAAGGCGGGACCGTCTGGCTCGCGGCGGCCCGTCGGGGGAGCGGCGCGGCCGACGATGGCTTCGTGATCGCCTATGACCTCACCGGGCGGGAAGAGCTCTGGCGCGCCCCGCTGCCCGTCGGCTTCGACGAGGGGTATCTGACAGAGGACGCCCTCGTCGTGCGGGGCGAGATGTTCCTGGCCTTCGACCGGGAACGGGGGACACGGCGCTGGCGGCGCTCCTATGAGGGTGTGACCGCCGGACGGCGGGTGGCCACCGACGGCCGCGACACCCTCATCGCTGCTGTCACCAACACCATGCGCGGGTACGGCCTGGCGGACGGCGGCGGCTCCGCGTGGAGCGTGAAGGCCAAGGGCGAGGCCGGATCCGGGCACACCGCCGACTTCGGCGCTCCGGTCGTGCACGGCGAGGTCGTGTACGCCACCGACGGAGGCTACGCGGTCCACGCGCTGTCGACGGCCACGGGAGAGGTGCGGTGGCAGCGCACCTATGCCTTCGCGATGAAGACGCTGTCCGGAGCGCGTACACCCGACACGGCCGTGGATCCGTCCGGGCGCACGGTGCTCACGGCGAATGACGTGGAAGTCGACGCTTTCGACGCCGAGGACGGCGCCCTGCGGTGGCGCTTCATGGACCTTGGCGCCGCGGCGGACAAGGGGTCCGTCGCGACGCGGCGCCGGGTGGCCGTGACAGACGACCTGGCCGTCGTCACCAGCGGGAGAAGCGTCTACGCCTTGCCGTTGAGCTGAGCCACGGCTGTCCGGAGGAGCGAATGGAACCGCAGCGACCGGCCGAACCGACACGGCTCGGCCCGTACCGCATCATCGGCACGCTGGACGCCGGTGGGCAGGCCGACGACGCGCGCCGCCGTATCGCCAGGGAGGACCGCACCGGCCACACGGCCGTGCTGATGCTGCCGCACGAAACCCTCGCCGACGACCCGGGGTACCGGGTGCGGTTCCGGTCGGAGGGCGAGAACTCCCGTCGCCTGACCGGGGGTTGGGCGGCTCCCGTGATCGATGTCGCCGGGCCGGACGAGGATCTCCCCTGGGTCGCCTACGCCTGCTTCCCCGCCCTGCCGCTTCCCGCCGCGCTGGCCGCGTACGACGGTCCGCTGCCCGAACCCACGGTGCGCGCGCTCGGCGCGGTCCTCGCTCACGCCCTCGCCGGCTGGCATGCCAGCGGTCTCGTTCACGCCGGGATCTCGCCGCAGGCCACGCTGCTCATGGCGGACGGGCCCCGGCTGACCGGGTACGGACTGGCGCGAGCCGCGGCGCTGAACGGCCCGGGTCGTGGCACATCGCTCGGGGTCGATGCCTTCACCGTGCCGCCTGAGCAGCGAGCGGGTGAACGCCCCAGCCCGGCAGGGGACGTCTACGCGCTGGGCGCCACGCTCTGCTACGCCGCGACGGGTCGGCGAGATGTGGCCGAGGGGACGCGCGCGGCACTGCCGGAAGGGCTGAGAGAACTGCTCGTGGTCTGTCTCGCGCAGGATCCCGGGCAGCGGCCCCGGCCGGGCACGGCGGCCCGCGAGTTCCGGGCGGCGTCGGGCCGCGAAGCCGTCGGCCGTCTGCCCGACGCTGTGGCGATGGCCCTCGCCCGGCAGGCCGCGGCGTATCCGGCGCAGGCTCCCATGGCCGCCCAGGCGCCCACTGAGGACGCGGCTGCCATCCCACCGCCGGTTCGCTCCCGGCGCGCCGTAGTCGTCGGTGGCTTCACCGGAGCGGTCGGCCTCGCACTCGGAGCGGGCGGAGTGGCCGGCTGGCGGGCGGTCGGCGAAGGGGCGGGATCACAGGAGACGTCCGCTCGGCGCGGGATCGCGCCCGCCCCGCTGTGGCGCCACAACCTCGGGAGCGAGCCACAGCAGACACCGCTGCTCTGGCGCGGCAGGACCGTCCTCGTGTGGACCAGCGACTCCGTGTCCGCGCTCAATCTCCGGACCGGCAAGAAGATCTGGTCGCGCGACAAGCTCTATCCCATGTCCGCCCTCACCCTTCTCGGCAACGGCACCTTCGTCTCCCCGGACACCTCGGCCTTCTCCGTGGTCTCGCTCGCCACGGGCCGCATCAAGGCGGTGGAGCGGCGGTACGACGGAGTGGAGGGCCCGGCGATCTACCAATTCCTCGGGGCCGACAAGGACATCTGCTGGTTCCTGACCAGGAAGTACGCGAGTGGGAGCACGGGGACCGAGGACCACGCGGTGGTCTGCTACGACTCCGTGCGGCGCAAGGAGATATGGCGTGCGCCGCTCCCCGTTCGGTATCAGGGAGACGGCGACACCACCGCGCTGCTGCTCAGCACCATGCTCCTGCTGCCGAGCCAAGGGGACGGCGGGGAGAACACCTTCTCGTATCTGGCCCTCGACCGCCGCAGCGGCCGGAAGCTGTGGACGCGAAATTTCGCCGGGATGAAGGACGAGGGCGCCAAGCAGCGTCTGGTGGCTCCGGGAGATCTCCTGGTCTCCTGCGACGAGCACATGCTGAGGGGATACCATCTCGCCAGCGGTAAGGAGCGCTGGCGGGTCGCGACCAACGGAAGGGTGTCCGGCATTCCGGCCGCTCATGGGCAGGCGGTGTACGCCACCGATTCCCGCGCCACCAGCTATGCCGTCGATGTGCGCAGCGGCAGGACGCGTTGGCGGCGCCGCAGTGCCACCCCCTTGGAATCCTCGTGGACGAGGGGCGAGACCGCGGTCAGCCATTCGGGCGCCACGGTCTTCCAGGTGACCGACGCGGAGATCGAGGCCCTGGACGCGGCGGACGGCTCCCTGCGGTGGCGGTCGGCACTCACCGGGAAGGGCCAACAAGCCGCTGTGCCGGGCCAGGTCGTGGGCGTCGCACCCGGAATCGTCCTCGTCCTGAACGGCACCATCCTCTACGCCCTGCCAGTGGACTGATACGGATACCGATGGTTTCTCCCCTGACCCACGACGATCCGCAAGCCCTCGGTTCGTACACTCTTCTCGCCCGGCTCGGCGGCGGTGGAATGGGCACGGTCTATCTGGGCCGCTCGCCCAAGGGGCGGATGGTCGCCTTGAAGACCGTGCACACGCACTACGCCGAGCAGGCCGAATTCCGCACCCGTTTCCAGCTGGAGACCGACGCGGCACGCGTCATCGGCGGACAGCACGGCGCACAGGTCATCGACGCCGATCCGCTGGCCCCAACGCCTTGGCTGGCCACCGAATACGTCCTCGGCCCACCGCTCGACGACGCGGTCGCCCTTGCCGGGCCGCTGCCCGAGCAGGCCGTACGGGCCATGGGAGCCGCCCTGTGTGACGCGCTAGCGCAGTTGCACCGGTCCGATGTGGTCCACCGCGACCTCAAGCCCTCCAACATCCTGCTGACCGCACTCGGCCCCAAGGTCATCGACTTCGGCATCGCCCGCGCGGTCGGCGACGACCGGCTGACCCGTACGGGCGCGGCGGCCGGAACGCCCGCCTATATGTCGCCGGAACAGGTCTCCGGCGGTGAACACACCGCCGCGGGTGATGTGTTCGCCCTCGCCGGAGTGCTCGTCTTCGCGGCCACCGGCCGCCCGCCCTTCGGCGGCGGACAGCCCGCCGATCTGCTCTACCGGGTGCGGTACACCGACCCCGACCTGTCCGGGCTGCCGGGGGGATTGCGCACAGTACTGGAGCCGTGCTTCGCCAAGGGTCCCCAGCAGCGGCCCGGCACCGTGGAGCTGGGAGAACGGCTCCGCACGGGCACCCATCACGCGGGTGACCTCCGGCGGTTCGCGGACCAGTTGCCGGAACTGGTCCTCGCCGATATCGCCCGGCGATGCACGGCCGTATGGGAGGCCCAGCCCAGCAGGCTCCCGGCTCCCCGGGAGGCGGAGCACCGCACCGAAACCGCTGGGCCGCGGATAGGAGCCGCGCTCTCCCGGCGGAAACTGATCGCGGCAGTGGGCGGCGGCGCGCTCGCCGCCGGTGGGGCGGCCGGGGCGTGGGCCTGGCTCGGCCCGGAGGAATCCAACGGCGGTACGGCCGCAGCGCCCCGCTCCACCCGCCGCCCCGCCGGTGCGGGCCCGCGTCTGGTGTGGAAGATGTCCGTCCCCGAGGCGACCACGGACCTCGAGACCTTGATCGTCGGCGACCATGTCGTCATCGTCCACGACAACGGCCTCCTGTGCGTGGATGCGAAGACCGGCGAGAAGCGCGGGGAGAGCGACCGGACCGTCCCCGTCGTCGTCGACGGGGACCGGCTCCTCACCTGTGAGACGGACGACCAGAGCGGCGCCACCGAGATCGCTCCCGTCGACCTCACGACGGGCAATCTCAAGACCCCGATCGCTCGCACCGGCTCCCTGGGCCTCGAACCGAAACTCCTCGCCGTGACGGACGGCACCTTGTTCGCCGAGGGATATGCGAAGGGCGGAGAGAAGCGTCTGGCCGTCAACCTGCGTACGGGGAAGTGGCTCTGGGCCCGTGCCATCGCCCCGGGTACCAGCGACCCCATCGCCGCGGCATCCGCCGGTGCCACGCTCTTGCGCTTCTCGGGGGACGAAGCCATAGCCATCGACCCCCACAGCGGGGCCCAGCGCTGGTCGAAGCGGATTCCACTCGGATCCGACGCGGTGATCTTCCTGGACAGGGCCTTCGCTGCCACCGACGATCATGTGTTCACCGGTGGCCGGGAGCTCCTCGCGCTGCGCACCACCGACGGTGCGACCGCATGGCGGTTCGGCGCGGAGCGCAAATCCGGGGAGAGCTACGACCCGCGGATGGAGCACTACGGCCCGCCGGTCGTCAAGGACGGTGTCGTCTACAGCGTTGAGCGGAGGAATGGCCTCGTCGCCCTGGACACGAAGAGCGGGCGGCTGCTGTGGCAGGAGAAGGGGGCCGCCGACCAGGCGGCCTCCTCCGAAGCCTATGAATCCACTCCAGTCGTCGGCGAGAGGTATTTCTATGCCTCGCCGGAGAGGGACCGCTGGGTCAGGGCCGTCGACCTCCGCACCCATCGCACGGCATGGACCTTCCAGGGCCCCTCCGGTGACAAGGACGGCATGTCCGCCTCCGTGATGCGGGCGCACCGCCGCGCGGGCCTGGTCGTCATCACCAATGGCAACACCGTCTGCGCCATCCCACTGGAATGACCCGGCACGTGGCCCGCCCGGCTGCCCCACCGCCTCGTTGATCCGACCAACCCTCATCGACCAGGAGACCGCTCCCATGAAACCCCTCGGCACCGGCGATCCGCTGCGCCTGGGCCCGTACCGCCTCATCGGCGTTCTGGGCGCGGGCGGCATGGGCCAGGTCTACCTCGGGCGGGACGGGCAGGGCCGCACGACCGCCGTGAAGGTGCTGCGGCCCGAAGTGGCCCATGACCCCCATATGGCCCAGCGTTTCGTGCGTGAGGCGCACGCGGCCCAGGCCGTGCGGGGCGACGGGGTGGCGCGGGTGCTCGCGGCGCAGACAGAGGGCGGGCGGCCGTGGATCGCCACGGAGTTCCTCGCCGGACCTACGCTCGACCAGGCCGTGGAACGGTACGGCGCCATGGAAGAGTCCGCCGTAAGGGCGTTGGGAGCCGCGCTCGTCCGTGCGCTCCACGACATCCACGGTGTCGGGCTGGTCCACCGTGACCTCAAACCCTCCAACATCGTGCTCACCTCTCGCGGTCCAAGGATCATCGACTTCGGGATCGCCAGGCCCGAACACGGGCTGACCCTGACCACCACCGGACAGACCGTCGCCACCCCCGGCTACGCTCCGCCCGAACAGGTCCTGGGGCAGCGGACCGGCCCCTCGGGCGATGTGTTCTCCCTCGGAGTGGTCCTCGCCTACGCGGCGGGCGGCCGGCCGGTCTACGAGGGCGGCCATGTGGCCGCCGTGCAGTACCAGGTGGTGCACGGCGAGCCGGAGTTGGGCGCGGTGCCCGGGGCGCTGCGGCCCCTGGTCGAGCCCTGTCTGGCCAAGGACCCCGGGGCCCGGCCCGGTCTCGACTGGATCGGTCGGACGCTGGCGCCGCCCCGGGGCGCGGACCGGGTCTGGAGGAACGGGCCGCTCGCGCAGGACATCGCGCGGCGCGAGGCGGACGCCCGGCGCATGGCCGCCCTGCCCGGCGACCGGCCGGGCCCCTCCAGGCGGCGGCTCATCGGCACGCTCGCCGCGGGCGGCGCCGTGCTCGCGGCGGGTGGGGGAGGCGTCGCGTGGTGGCTGCTGCGCGGCGACGCGGCGGAGGCCGGCGGGCGGCCCTGGGAGGCCGAGCCGCTGTCACGCTATGACGAAGGAACAGCGCCACAGCCGCTGTGGGGTCCGGTCCGCGTCGCCGAGAGCTCCGGCACCAATCTGCCCGCCCCGCTGCCCGTCCACGACCTCGTGGTCGTCGCGACCCCCAGCGGTGCGCTGCGCGCGTACGACGTGCGGAACGGGAAGCGGAGGTGGACCTCCGAGCGCACGGCCGCCACCACCGCCCGCGTGCTCGCCGCGTCCGACGACGTCGTCCTTACCGCCGACGCCAAGGGGGCGCTGCTCGGGCTGGGCACCAAGGACGGCAGGAAGCGGTGGTCGGTGCCGGGCGCCGACGCGGCGGTGCTGCTCGGCGCCG
The DNA here is from genome assembly GCF_047337785.1 of Streptomyces lacaronensis. Lineage (NCBI taxonomy): Bacteria > Bacillati > Actinomycetota > Actinomycetes > Kitasatosporales > Streptomycetaceae > Streptomyces > Streptomyces lacaronensis. The sequence continues at coordinate 3,797,351 of NZ_JBLHDK010000003.1, read as the reverse complement.
ACGAGGGCATGGCCTACCTCGCCACCCGCGGCGGTCGGATACGCGCCGTGGGCCTCACCTCGCACCGCACGCTCTGGAGCGTCCCGTCGCCGGTGGCCACATCCACCGAGACGCCGGCCCAGGCGGCGGTCGCCGACGGCCGCCTGGTGATCCACGGCTCGGACGGCGGTGTGGCCGCCCTCGACGCCCGAACGGGCAGGGCCGCCTGGGGCCCGCGTGAGCAGGGGTCCCCCGCCGCCCTCGCCCCCGCCATCGCGAACGGCGTCGTCTACCTCGGGGGGAAGAGTCTGAGGGCGCTGGCCCTGGCGAGCGGTGAGGAGAAGTGGGCCCATGCCGGTCAGGACGGGACCGGCTGGACCGCGCCGGCCGTGCGGAAGGGCGTGGTGTACGCCGTGAACGGCACCGACCTCTCGGCACGGCGGGCGGGAAACGGGGCGGAGATGTGGACACTGCCGTTCGCGTCCGACGACCATCCCCTTGACGCCCCCGTCGCCGAGGGTGGCAGTGTGTGGGCGGCTCTCGACCAGCGCGGGGACCAAGGCGTGGTGGCGGTCGATGTCCGCAGCGGAAGCGTCGCTTGGCCGTACGCTCCGGGGACTGGGGGAGGCTGGCGGCTCGCGGCGGCCGGCAACCGTGTGTTCGCCCTCCAGTCCGGCACGCTCACCGCCATGCCGGTCTTCTAGGACCGCAGCCCCGGACACCCCACCACCCCGCCCCCGCACACACCCCACCAAGACGCTGGTACCCTGTGTCCTGGCCGTTTGCGTACGCGTCCCCGGAGGCTCCGAGTCTCGGGAGACAGCGCCCAGCGGACCCCGCCTCCCGAGTCACGGAAGATCCCCTGAGACATCGACCAGGGGCACTCGGCGGCTGATGACGAAAGCAAGGAGTACCGAGTGTCGCTCGACGCCGCTACCAAGAAGCAGATCATGACCGAGTTCGCCACCAAGGAGGGCGACACCGGCTCCCCCGAGGTCCAGGTCGCGCTGCTCACGCGCCGCATCTCCGACCTCACCGAGCACCTCAAGACCCACAAGCACGACCACCACTCCCGCCGGGGTCTGCTGCTCCTGGTCGGCCAGCGCCGCCGCCTGCTGCAGTACCTGGCGAAGAAGGACATCACGCGCTTCCGTGCGCTGGTCGAGCGCCTGGGCATCCGCCGCGGCGCGGCGGGCGCCAAGTAAGACGCCAAGGAGGGAGCGGTCCCATGACGGGGGCCGCTCCCTTTGCCATACGCGGCGCCGTACGGTTTCAGCCAAAGGTGAGCCAATGGTGATCCGTACGGTCTTCGCGCCGGTGCGTAGCGTGGGCGCTACGTACCGTAGGGGACGGACGACGCAGCCGTCGTGATGACGGCCGAAGCTTTGTAGTCTGGTCCCAACAACGCCATAACGAACGAGGAGGAGCGCCTCATTCCCGCCGCACCGGCGCCACAGGAGCCGGTCCTCGGTAGTGGCTCCCGGAACTGGCAATTCCGGTGGCTTCGATCGAAGACCGGCCCGGCCGCCGGCCAGTAAGGCCCGGGGCGCTGCTCCACCACCGTCCACCGTCACACGGACGAGGGACGCAGAAGAGGAGATTTCCCTGGTGGAGAACGAGACCCACTACGCCGAAGCGGTCATCGACAACGGCACCTTCGGCACTCGCACCATCCGTTTCGAGACGGGCCGCCTGGCCCGTCAGGCCGCCGGTTCGGCCGTGGCCTACCTGGACGACGACACCATGGTGCTGTCGGCCACCACTGTTTCCAAGAACCCCAAGGATCAGCTCGACTTCTTCCCGCTCACGGTCGATGTCGAGGAGCGGATGTACGCGGCCGGGCGCATCCCCGGCTCGTTCTTCCGCCGTGAGGGCCGCCCCTCCGAGGACGCGATCCTCACCTGCCGGCTGATCGACCGCCCGCTGCGCCCGTCCTTCAAGAAGGGCCTGCGCAACGAGATCCAGGTCGTCGAGACGATCATGGCGCTCAACCCCGACCACCTCTACGACGTGGTCGCGATCAACGCCGCGTCCTGCTCCACGCAGCTGGCCGGGCTGCCCTTCTCGGGCCCCATCGGCGGTACCCGCGTCGCCCTGATCAGGGGCCAGTGGGTGGCCTTCCCGACCCACTCCGAGCTGGAGGAGGCCGTCTTCGACATGGTCGTCGCCGGCCGGGTGCTCGAGGACGGCGATGTCGCGATCATGATGGTCGAGGCCGAGGCCACCGACAAGACCATCCAGCTGGTCAAGGACGGCGCCGAGGCTCCCACCGAGGAGATCGTCGCCGCCGGCCTGGAGGCGTCGAAGCCCTTCATCAAGGTCCTGTGCAAGGCGCAGGCCGACCTCGCCGCCAAGGCCGCGAAGCCGACCGCCGAGTTCCCGATCTTCCTCGACTACCAGGACGACGTCCTGGAGGCGCTCACCGCCGCCGTCCGTGACGAGCTGGCCCAGGCGCTGACCATCGCGGGCAAGCAGGAGCGGGAGACCGAGCTGGACCGCGTCAAGGGCGTGGCCGCCGAGAAGCTGCTGCCGCAGTTCGAGGGGCGCGAGAAGGAGATCTCGGCGGCGTACCGCGCGCTGACCAAGGCCGTGGTGCGCGAGCGCGTCATCAAGGAGAAGAAGCGCATCGACGGCCGCGGCGTCACGGACATCCGTACGCTCGCCGCCGAGGTCGAGGCGATCCCGCGGGTCCACGGCTCGGCGCTGTTCGAGCGCGGCGAGACCCAGATCCTGGGCGTCACCACGCTGAACATGCTCCGCATGGAGCAGCAGCTGGACACGCTCGCGCCCGAGACCCGCAAGCGCTACATGCACAACTACAACTTCCCGCCGTACTCCACCGGTGAGACCGGCCGCGTCGGCTCCCCCAAGCGCCGCGAGATCGGCCACGGCGCCCTGGCCGAGCGGGCGCTGCTGCCGGTGCTGCCGACGCGCGAGGAGTTCCCGTACGCCATCCGCCAGGTCTCCGAGGCGCTCGGCTCCAACGGCTCGACCTCCATGGGGTCGGTCTGCGCCTCGACGATGTCGCTGCTCAACGCCGGTGTGCCGCTGAAGGCCCCGGTCGCGGGCATCGCCATGGGCCTGATCTCCCAGGAGATCGACGGCGAGACCCACTACGTCACCCTCACCGACATCCTCGGTGCGGAGGACGCGTTCGGCGACATGGACTTCAAGGTCGCCGGCACCAAGCAGTTCGTCACCGCGCTGCAGCTGGACACCAAGCTGGACGGCATTCCGGCGTCCGTGCTCGCCGCGGCCCTCAAGCAGGCCCGCGACGCCCGGCTGCACATCCTCGATGTGATGAACGAGGCCATCGACGTCCCGGACGAGATGTCCCCCAACGCGCCGCGGATCATCACCGTGAAGATCCCGGTCGACAAGATCGGTGAGGTCATCGGCCCCAAGGGCAAGATGATCAACCAGATCCAGGAGGACACCGGCGCCGACATCACCATCGAGGACGACGGCACCATCTACATCGGTGCCGCCGACGGCCCGGCCGCCGAGGCCGCCCGCGCGACCATCAACGGCATCGCCAACCCGACCATGCCGGAGGTCGGCGAGCGCTACCTGGGCACGGTCGTGAAGACCACCACCTTCGGTGCGTTCGTCTCCCTGCTCCCGGGCAAGGACGGCCTGCTGCACATCTCGCAGATCCGCAAGCTGGCCGGCGGCAAGCGCGTGGAGAACGTCGAGGACGTGCTGAAGGTCGGCGCCAAGGTCCAGGTCGAGATCGCCGAGATCGACCAGCGCGGCAAGCTCTCCCTCATCCCGGTCATCGAGGACGAGGAGGGCGCGGACGAGTCCCCGGCCGAGGCCCAGCCTCAGACGGAGGACGCCGCGTCCGACAGCGGCTCCACCGCGGGCGCCAAGTGACGTCCCGCGACACCGTGACGACGGCCCGCACCTCCTCGGAGGCGCGGGCCGTCGCCCGTACCCAAACGCTTCTCGAGGGCGAGAACGGCATCGGCACGGTCCGCAGGACGACCCTCCCCGGGGGCCTGCGCGTCGTCACCGAGACCCTCCCCTCCGTGCGCTCGGCCACCTTCGGCATCTGGGCGCACGTCGGCTCGCGCGACGAGACCCGTACGCTCGGCGGAGCCACCCACTACCTGGAGCATCTGCTCTTCAAGGGCACCCGGCGGCGCACCGCGCTGGACATCTCCGCCGCCATCGACGCGGTCGGCGGCGAGATGAACGCCTTCACCGCCAAGGAGTACACCTGCTACTACGCGCGGGTGCTCGACACCGATCTGCCGCTGGCCATCGACGTCGTCTGCGACATGCTGACCGGCTCGGTGATCAACGCGGCGGACGTGGACGCGGAGCGCGGTGTCGTCCTCGAAGAGATCGCGATGACCGAGGACGACCCGGGCGACTGTGTGCACGACCTGTTCGCGCACACCATGCTCGGCGACACCCCGCTCGGCCGCCCGGTCCTGGGCACCGTCGACACCGTCAACGCCCTGGGCCGTGACCAGATCGCCCGCTTCTACCGGAAGCACTACGACCCGACGCACCTGGTCGTCGCCGCCGCGGGCAACGTGGACCACGACGACGTCGTACGCCAGGTGCACGCCGCGTTCGACAGGGCGGGCGCCCTGTCCCGCGCCGACGCGGCCCCGGTCGCCCCGCGCGCCGGCACCCGTGCGATCCGTACGGCGGGCAAGGTCGGGCTGCTGAACCGCAAGACCGAGCAGGCCCATATCGTCCTCGGCATGCCCGGCATCCCGCGCACCGACGACCGCCGCTGGGCGCTCGGGGTGCTCAACACCGCGCTCGGCGGCGGGATGAGCTCCCGGCTCTTCCAGGAGGTCCGGGAGAAGCGCGGCCTCGCCTACAGCGTCTACTCCTACACCTCCAGCTTCGCCGACTGCGGGCTCTTCGGCGTCTACGCCGGCTGCCGCCCGAACCAGGTGCACGACGTCCTCAAGATCTGCCGCGACGAGCTCGTCCAGGTCGCGGAGAACGGCCTGGGCGACGAGGAGCTGCGGCGCGCCGTGGGCCAGCTCTCCGGCTCTACCGTGCTGGGCCTGGAGGACACCGGCGCGCTGATGAACCGGATCGGCAAGAGCGAGCTGTGCTGGGGCGAGCAGATGTCGGTGGACGACATGCTCGAGCGGATCGCGGAGGTCACCCCGGACGAGGTGCGCGAGGTGGCGCGCGATGTACTGGGACGGCGTCCTTCGCTGTCCGTCATCGGCCCGCTGAAGGACAAGCAGGCGGCGCGTCTCGACGAGGCCGTCGCCTAGCCCGACAGTCGGTTTGGTCCATAGCGTCGGTTTAGTCCGTACGTCGGCGTGGTCCGTACGTCGGTTAGTCCGTGCCAGAGCCCCCGGGATCGAAGGAAACAGGATCGATGAGCAAGCTGCGTGTGGCCGTCCTCGGCGCCAAGGGCCGGATCGGCTCCGAGGCCGTACGAGCCGTGGAGGCCGCCGAAGATCTGGAACTGGTCGCCGCGCTGGGCCGGGGCGACCAGCTCGAGGCCCTGGTCGAGGCGGGCGCCGAGGTGGCGGTCGAGCTGACCGAACCGGCCTCGGTGATGGACAACCTCGAGTTCTGCGTCCGCCACGGCATCCACGGCGTCGTCGGCACCACCGGCTGGACGGACGAGCGCCTGGCGCGGCTGCGCGGCTGGCTCGACGCCTCGCCGACCACCGGTGTGCTCATCGCGCCGAACTTCTCCATCGGCGCCGTGCTGACCATGCGGTTCGCCCGCCAGGCCGCCCGGTTCTTCGAGTCGGTCGAGGTCATCGAGCTGCACCACCCCAACAAGGTGGACGCCCCCTCCGGCACGGCCGCGCGCACCGCACAGCTGATCGCCGAGGCCCGGCGGGAGGCCGGCCGCGCCCCGCAGCCGGACGCGACCGCCACGGCGCTCGACGGGGCGCGGGGCGCGGACGTGGACGGGGTGCCGGTGCACTCGGTGCGGCTGCGCGGGCTCCTGGCCCATCAGGAGGTCCTGCTGGGCGCCGAGGGCGAGACGCTCACCATCCGCCATGACTCCACCCACCACAGCAGCTTCATGCCCGGCATCCTGCTCGGCGTCCGCCGCGTGGTGGCCAGCCCCGGCCTGACCATCGGCCTGGAACACTTCCTCGATCTGGACTGAGGGCACAGCGGTGCGCGCAAAGATCACATATTTCGTTCTCGCGGCCGTCCTGGTCGTCTACTTCGTGCTGGTCGGCGACCGTGGGGTGCTGCTGATCCGGGAGGGCACCCCGGTCACCGTCGTCTTCGGTGTGGCGGTGCTGGTGATGCCCCTCATCGGCGCCTGGTTCCTGTGGCAGACCACGCAGTTCGCGCGGAGCGCGGACCGGCTGGCCCGGGAGCTGGAGGCGGAGGGCGGCCTCCCGGTCGACGAGCTGGTGCGGTCGCCCGGCGGGCGGATCGACCGGGACTCGGCGGACGCCGTCTTCGCCAAGCGCCGGGCCGAGACGGAGCAGTCGCCGGACGACTGGCGGTCCTGGTTCCGGCTCGCCGTGGCGTACCACGACGCACGGGACACCGCGCGCGCCCGTAAGGCGATGCAGCGCGCCATCGCCCTGCACGACGGCAAGCCGGTGCGGGCGGCCGGGGGCTGACCCCGGTCGCCCGCGGTGGTGCGGGAGGCTCGGCAGCGGTACGGCTCAACGGTGGGCGGCGGCCCAGCCCTCGATCGCGTCGGCGGCCCTCTCGAAGCTCTCCGCCTGGCCCAGGAAGTCGGCGTCATGGCTGGTGAACAGGGTGTCCGGCGCTCCGCCGCGCACCGGCTGGAGCAGCAGCGCCTGCCCCTGGACCGTGCGTGGCAGGCCCAGCCACCGGACCGGCTGCTGGGCCGTGCGTATCGCGGCGATGTCCTGCCAGCGCACGGTGGTGCCGCGCAGGAGGCCGATCCGGCGCAGCCCCTGGGCGCTCACCACGACACCGCTGCGCACCAGCCTTACGGCTGTCACGATCATCAGCGCCGCGACGCCGACGCAGACACCCGCCGCGGACAGCGATCCCGCCAACGCGATGATCATTGCGGAGAACAGGACGTACGAGGCGAGCAGCAGCAGAAGAGCGGCGCCCCCGACCCTCCAGGGTCCCGGCCGGTAGGGGCGGCGCCAGCGGTCCGGGTCCTCGTAGCCGAGCGGGTCCGCTCCGGCCGCCGCGTCGTCGTCACGGGCGCGGTCGGCGGTCAGGAAGGGCAGGGGCACGGGAGTTCCTCACTCACACACATGTCCGGATGGGCCTGTGCTGGGTGAGGCTATCCCAGCGGTGGTCAGCGTCCGTCGGACGCCTCTGACTGCTGGATCTGGTGGGTGGGGTGCGACTGGCTGTCGAGGGCGGGTATCCCGAACATCAACGAGCCGATGAACCCCGCGACGATCGTGAGCCCGATCAGGGTCCGTCCGGCGATCTGGGACGGTGTGGCGCGGGGGCGCGGTGGTGGGGTGACATTGCTGCGGAAACGGTCGGCTTCGGCGACGAAGGCGAACGGCACGGGCTCTCGCCGGCGGAACATCTGCGGGCTCTCCTTGGAACCTCGAACGTGAGTACTTCAATGTGTAGGACGTGTGAATGACCGGTTGGGTGCCCGTATCCGCCGACTTCAGTCAAAAATTTCGGCTGAGCGGGACTGTCGGTGGTGCCCCGTAAGCTGGGCGCCGCCCTGAGCGACGCACCATGGAAGGACCCGCCCGGTGACCGAGATCCCCTCCGCCGAGATCGAGAAGGCCAGTTTCCGCAGCGATGTGACCGTCGAACTGGTCAAGCACAGCGCCGCCGACTCCGATGTGTTGTGGGCCGCGCGGGTGTCCACCGCGGGCGAGCAGTCCCTCGAGGAGGTCACCAAGGACCCGGAGCGCTCCAAGGGGCTGATCAACTTCCTGATGCGGGACCGCCACGGCAGCCCGTTCGAGCACAACTCGATGACCTTCTTCATCAGCGCCCCGATCTTCGTCTTCCGCGAGTTCATGCGGCACCGCGTGGGCTGGTCGTACAACGAGGAGTCCGGTCGCTACCGCCGTCTGGAGCCGGTGTTCTACGTCCCGGGGGAGGCCCGCAAGCTGATCCAGCAGGGTCGCCCGGGGAAGTACGAGTTCGTCGAGGGCACCCCGGCGCAGCACGAGCTGACCGGCCGGGTCATGGAGGACGCCTACCGCCACGCCTATCAGGCGTACCAGGAGATGCTGGCCGCCGGAGTGGCCCGCGAGGTGGCCAGGGCCGTGCTCCCGGTCGGCCTGTTCTCCTCGATGTACGCCACCTGCAACGCGCGCTCGCTGATGCACTTTCTGGGTCTGCGCACCCAGCACGAGCAGGCCGCGGTGCCCTCGTTCCCGCAGCGGGAGATCGAGATGGTGGGGGAGAAGATGGAGGCGCACTGGGCGGGGTTGATGCCGCTCACCCACGCCGCCTTCAACGCAGGCGGCCGAGTGGCTCCGTAGCCGACCCCCGTGGCGCGGGGCCCGCGCCTCGGACGGATCATCGGGCGAAGTGTCCGTATTGCGGCGTTTCGAGAAGTTCATCTAGGCTGAACAAACGGGCCCGGCACTGCTTGAACCCCCGAGCAGGCAGTGCCGGGTCCCATCTCTTCGCTCCGTCCGCAGCCCCGAGCGAGCGCCGTGGGGCGCGCTACGAGTAGCGTGGAGCCCATGGCACCGACATCCACATCGCAGACCCCTTTCGGGCGGGTGCTGACCGCCATGGTCACGCCATTCACCACTGACGGCGCGCTCGACCTCGACGGCGCCCAGCGACTCGCTGCTCATCTGGTGGACGCCGGCAATGACGGACTGATCGTCAACGGCACCACCGGCGAGTCCCCCACCACCAGCGATGCGGAGAAAGCCCAGCTCGTACGCGCCGTGGTGGAGGCGGTCGGCGACCGCGCCCATGTAGTGGCCGGAGCGGGCACCAATGACACCCGGCACAGTGTGGAGCTCGCCCGCGCCGCCGAGCAGGCCGGTGCCCACGGGCTGCTGGCCGTCACGCCGTACTACAGCAAGCCGCCGCAGGAAGGCCTCCTCCGGCACTTCACCGCCATCGCCGACGCCACCGGCCTGCCGGTCATGCTCTACGACATCCCGGGCCGCAGCGGTGTCCCGATCGGTACCGAGACCATGGTCCGGCTCGCCGAGCACCCGCGCATCGTCGCCAACAAGGACGCCAAGGGCGACCTCGGACGCGCCAGCTGGGCCATCGCCCGCTCCCGCCTCGCCTGGTACTCCGGCGACGACATGCTGAACCTGCCGCTGCTGTCGGTCGGCGCGGTCGGCTTCGTCTCCGTGGTCGGCCATCTGGTCAGCCCCGAGCTGCGGGCCATGCTGGAGGCCCATCTCGCGGGCGACGTCGCGAAGGCAACGGAGATCCACCAGAAGCTGCTGCCGGTGTTCACCGGCATGTTCCGCACCCAGGGTGTGATCACGGCCAAGGCCGCGCTCGCCCTCCAGGGCCAGCCCGCGGGGCCGCTGCGCCTCCCGCTGGTCGAGCTGACCGCCGAGGAAACCGAACAGCTCAAGCGAGATCTCGCCGCCGGCGGGGTACAGCTCTAAGCAAAGAGGCGATTTCTCGCACCTTCATACTTCACAACTGCATACAGACACATCAGCAAGTGCACGAATGTCACGCGCGCCATGTGCCCAGGGGGCATGTGGCGCGCGTGGTGAGGAGAGTCTTTTGAGTCATCCGCATCCTGAGCTCGGCCCTCCGCCGAAGCTCCCCGAGGGCGGTCTGCGTGTCACCCCGCTCGGCGGCCTCGGTGAGATCGGCCGGAACATGACAGTCTTCGAGTACGGCGGCCGGCTGCTGATCGTCGACTGCGGGGTGCTCTTCCCCGAGGAGGAGCAGCCCGGAGTCGACCTGATCCTGCCGGACTTCACATCCATCCGGGACCGTCTCGACGACATCGACGGCATCGTCCTCACCCACGGCCATGAGGACCACATCGGCGGCGTCCCCTTCCTGCTCCGCGAGAAGCCCGACATCCCGCTGATCGGCTCCAAGCTGACGCTCGCCCTGATCGAGGCGAAGCTTCAGGAGCACCGGATCCGTCCGTACACCCTGGAGGTCGAGGAGGGGCACCGCGAGCGGATCGGCCCCTTCGAGTGCGAGTTCGTCGCGGTCAACCACTCCATCCCGGACGCCCTGGCGGTCGCCATCCGCACCCCGGCCGGCATGGCCGTGCACACCGGCGACTTCAAGATGGACCAGCTGCCGCTCGACGGCCGGCTCACGGATCTGCCCGCGTTCGCCAAGCTCGGCGAGGAGGGCATCGATCTGCTCCTGGTGGACTCCACCAACGCCGAGGTCCCCGGGTTCGTACCGCCCGAGCGCGATATCTCCGGTGTGCTGCGCCAGGTCTTCGGCAACGCGCAGAAGCGCATCATCGTCGCCAGCTTCGCCAGCCATGTGCACCGCATCCAGCAGATCCTCGACGCGGCGCATGAGTACGGGCGCAGGGTCGCCTTCGTCGGCCGCTCGATGGTCCGCAACATGGGCATCGCCCGTGACCTCGGCTATCTGCGGGTGCCGGCCGGTCTCGTGGTGGATGTGAAGACCCTCGACGACCTACGGGACGACGAGGTGGTGCTCGTCTGCACAGGCTCCCAGGGCGAGCCGATGGCCGCGCTCTCCCGGATGGCCAACCGCGATCACCAGATCCGGATCGTCGAGGGCGACACGGTGATCCTGGCCTCGTCGCTGATCCCCGGCAACGAGAACGCGGTCTACCGGGTCATCAACGGACTGACGCGATGGGGCGCCACGGTCGTCCACAAGGGGAACGCCAAGGTCCATGTCTCCGGCCATGCCTCGGCCGGCGAGCTGCTGTACTTCTACAACATCTGCAAGCCCAAGAACCTGATGCCGGTGCACGGCGAATGGCGCCATCTGCGCGCCAACGCCGAGTTGGGGGCGTTGACCGGGGTTCCGAAGAACCGGTGCGTCATCGCCGAGGACGGTGTCGTGGTGGACCTGGTCGATGGCATCGCCAAGATCGTCGGCAAGGTGCAGGCGGGATACGTGTACGTGGACGGCCTCTCGGTCGGCGATGTCACGGAGACCTCGCTCAAGGACCGCCGCATCCTCGGCGAGGAAGGCATCATCTCGATCTTCGTGGTCGTCGACAGCACGACCGGCAAGGTCGTGGGCGGTCCGCATATCCACGCGAGGGGCTCCGGTATCGAGGACTCCGCCTTCTCCGCGGTCATCCCGAGGATCGAGGATGCCCTGATCAAGTCGGCCTCCGACGGGGTCGTGGACCCGCACCAGCTCCAGCAGCTGGCGCGCCGCGCGGTCGGCAAGTGGGTCTCCGACAGCTACCGTCGGCGCCCGATGATCCTTCCCGTGGTCGTCGAGGTCTGACGTCACGTCTGACACCCGGTCAGCACCACACCGGCGCTGAACACCCGGCGGGGCTCCTCGATTTGCATCGAGGAGCCCCGCTCCAGTACGTTTACGGCTCCGCCAGAGGGGAACCCGGAGCACTCAACGGTCTTCGGGGGAGTCCACCGGCGGGGGCGGAAATCGACTCGGAGAAATTCTGATAAAGTCGACGAAGCCGAAAGGCAAGGCCCTCCAGCGGCCACCGGAAGCGGAATTCGGATCGGAAACGACCGGAAATCGGATCTGGTAAGGTTGGAAACACCGAAGGGAAGCGCCCGGAGAAGCCGGTGAAATGGTTTCGAAGGAAGCGTCCGTTCCTTGAGAACTCAACAGCGTGCTAAAAGTCAACGCCAGATATGTTGATACCCCGTCCATTTTGGACGAGGTTCCTTTGAAGAAAAAACACAGCGAGGACGCTGTGGACGGGCCGGGTTATTCCTCCGGTTCCGTTCCGCTCTCGTGATGTGTTGCCGGGATAGCCCGGAAGCATTCACGGAGAGTTTGATCCTGGCTCAGGACGAACGCTGGCGGCGTGCTTAACACATGCAAGTCGAACGATGAACCGGTTTCGGCCGGGGATTAGTGGCGAACGGGTGAGTAACACGTGGGCAATCTGCCCTGCACTCTGGGACAAGCCCTGGAAACGGGGTCTAATACCGGATATGACTGCCGACCGCATGGTCTGGTGGTGGAAAGCTCCGGCGGTGCAGGATGAGCCCGCGGCCTATCAGCTTGTTGGTGGGGTGATGGCCTACCAAGGCGACGACGGGTAGCCGGCCTGAGAGGGCGACCGGCCACACTGGGACTGAGACACGGCCCAGACTCCTACGGGAGGCAGCAGTGGGGAATATTGCACAATGGGCGCAAGCCTGATGCAGCGACGCCGCGTGAGGGATGACGGCCTTCGGGTTGTAAACCTCTTTCAGCAGGGAAGAAGCGCAAGTGACGGTACCTGCAGAAGAAGCGCCGGCTAACTACGTGCCAGCAGCCGCGGTAATACGTAGGGCGCAAGCGTTGTCCGGAATTATTGGGCGTAAAGAGCTCGTAGGCGGCTTGTCGCGTCGGATGTGAAAGCCCGGGGCTTAACCCCGGGTCTGCATTCGATACGGGCAGGCTAGAGTTCGGTAGGGGAGATCGGAATTCCTGGTGTAGCGGTGAAATGCGCAGATATCAGGAGGAACACCGGTGGCGAAGGCGGATCTCTGGGCCGATACTGACGCTGAGGAGCGAAAGCGTGGGGAGCGAACAGGATTAGATACCCTGGTAGTCCACGCCGTAAACGTTGGGAACTAGGTGTGGGCGACATTCCACGTTGTCCGTGCCGCAGCTAACGCATTAAGTTCCCCGCCTGGGGAGTACGGCCGCAAGGCTAAAACTCAAAGGAATTGACGGGGGCCCGCACAAGCGGCGGAGCATGTGGCTTAATTCGACGCAACGCGAAGAACCTTACCAAGGCTTGACATACGCCGGAAAACCCTGGAGACAGGGTCCCCCTTGTGGTCGGTGTACAGGTGGTGCATGGCTGTCGTCAGCTCGTGTCGTGAGATGTTGGGTTAAGTCCCGCAACGAGCGCAACCCTTGTTCTGTGTTGCCAGCATGCCTTTCGGGGTGATGGGGACTCACAGGAGACTGCCGGGGTCAACTCGGAGGAAGGTGGGGACGACGTCAAGTCATCATGCCCCTTATGTCTTGGGCTGCACACGTGCTACAATGGCCGGTACAATGAGCTGCGAAGCCGTGAGGTGGAGCGAATCTCAAAAAGCCGGTCTCAGTTCGGATTGGGGTCTGCAACTCGACCCCATGAAGTCGGAGTCGCTAGTAATCGCAGATCAGCATTGCTGCGGTGAATACGTTCCCGGGCCTTGTACACACCGCCCGTCACGTCACGAAAGTCGGTAACACCCGAAGCCGGTGGCCCAACCCTTGTGGAGGGAGCCGTCGAAGGTGGGACTGGCGATTGGGACGAAGTCGTAACAAGGTAGCCGTACCGGAAGGTGCGGCTGGATCACCTCCTTTCTAAGGAGCGCATAGCCGACTGCAGGCAAGTGTCCTGCACGGTTGCTCATGGGTGGAACGTTGACTATTCGGCACACTTGGCCTGCTCTGGTCGCTAGTACTGCTTCGGCGTGGAACGCGATAGGGGGAGGCGGGAGTGTCGGGCACGCTGTTGGGTGTCTGAAGGTACGGGCAGGAATGCTTGTTTCTTCGGCCGGTCCCGGTGTACTGCACGGTGAGTGTGAGTGTGGGTGACGGGGTACGGGTCGTTGTTTGAGAACTGCACAGTGGACGCGAGCATCTGTGGCCAAGTTTTTAAGGGCGCACGGTGGATGCCTTGGCACCAGGAACCGATGAAGGACGTGGGAGGCCGCGATAGGCCCCGGGGAGCTGTCAACCGAGCTTTGATCCGGGGGTGTCCGAATGGGGAAACCCGGCAGTCGTCATGGGCTGTCACCCATACCTGAACACATAGGGTATGTGGAGGGAACGCGGGGAAGTGAAACATCTCAGTACCCGCAGGAAGAGAAAACAACCGTGATTCCGGGAGTAGTGGCGAGCGAAACTGGATGAGGCTAAACCGTATGTGTGTGATACCCGGCAGGGGTTGCGCGTACGGGGTTGTGGGTTCGTACTTCAGTCGTCTGCCGGCGGCTGGGTGAGTCAGAAATTGTTGATGTAGGCGAAGGGCATGCGAAAGGCCCGGCGTAGAGGGTAAGACCCCCGTAGCTGAAATGTCAGCAACTTGCTTGTGCGATACCCAAGTAGCACGGGGCCCGAGAAATCCCGTGTGAATCTGGCGGGACCACCCGCTAAGCCTAAATATTCCCTGGTGACCGATAGCGGATAGTACCGTGAGGGAATGGTGAAAAGTACCGCGGGAGCGGAGTGAAATAGTACCTGAAACCGTGTGCCTACAAGCCGTGGGAGCGTCGGACATCAGCTTGCTGGTGTCTCGTGACTGCGTGCCTTTTGAAGAATGAGCCTGCGAGTTTGCGGTGTGTTGCGAGGTTAACCCGTGTGGGGAAGCCGTAGCGAAAGCGAGTCCGAATAGGGCGGTTTAGTAGCGCGCTCAAGACCCGAAGCGGAGTGATCTAGCCATGGGCAGGTTGAAGCGGAGGTAAGACTTCGTGGAGGACCGAACCCACCAGGGTTGAAAACCTGGGGGATGACCTGTGGTTAGGGGTGAAAGGCCAATCAAACTCCGTGATAGCTGGTTCTCCCCGAAATGCATTTAGGTGCAGCGTCGTGTGTTTCTTGCCGGAGGTAGAGCACTGGATAGGCGATGGGCCCTACCGGGTTACTGACCTTAGCCAAACTCCGAATGCCGGTAAGTGAGAGCGCGGCAGTGAGACTGTGGGGGATAAGCTCCATGGTCGAGAGGGAAACAGCCCAGAGCATCGACTAAGGCCCCTAAGCGTACGCTAAGTGGGAAAGGATGTGGAGTCGCAGAGACAACCAGGAGGTTGGCTTAGAAGCAGCCATCCTTGAAAGAGTGCGTAATAGCTCACTGGTCAAGTGATTCCGCGCCGACAATGTAGCGGGGCTCAAGCGTACCGCCGAAGTCGTGTCATTGCAGCATGTGGTCCAACGGCCGTTGTGATGGGTAGGGGAGCGTCGTGTGCCGGGTGAAGCAGCCGTGTAAGCGAGTTGTGGATGGTTCACGAGTGAGAATGCAGGCATGAGTAGCGATACACACGTGGGAAACGTGTGCGCCGATTGACTAAGGGTTCCTGGGTCAAGCTGATCTGCCCAGGGTAAGTCGGGACCTAAGGCGAGGCCGACAGGCGTAGTCGATGGACAACCGGTTGATATTCCGGTACCCGCTTTGAAACGCCCAGTATCGAATCCTCTGATGCTAAGGCCGTGAAGCCGTCCTGGATCCTTCGGGTGAAGGGGAGTGGTGGAGCCGCCGGTCCAAGGTGGTAGTAGGTAAGTGATGGGGTGACGCAGGAAGGTAGTCCAGCCCGGGCGGTGGTTGTCCCGGGGTAAGGGTGTAGGACGCAAGGTAGGCAAATCCGCCTTGCATGTGTCTGAGACCTGATGCCGAGCCGATTGTGGTGAAGTGGATGATCCTATGCTGTCGAGAAAAGCCTCTAGCGAGTTTCATGGCGGCCCGTACCCTAAACCGACTCAGGTGGTCAGGTAGAGAATACCGAGGCGTTCGGGTGAACTATGGTTAAGGAACTCGGCAAAATGCCCCCGTAACTTCGGGAGAAGGGGGGCCATTGCTGGTGATGGGACTTTGCTCCTTGAGCTGGTGGTGGCCGCAGAGACCAGCGAGAAGCGACTGTTTACTAAAAACACAGGTCCGTGCGAAGCCGTAAGGCGATGTATACGGACTGACGCCTGCCCGGTGCTGGAACGTTAAGGGGACCGGTTAGTGGGGTTTTGGCTCCGCGAAGCTGAGAACTTAAGCGCCAGTAAACGGCGGTGGTAACTATAACCATCCTAAGGTAGCGAAATTCCTTGTCGGGTAAGTTCCGACCTGCACGAATGGCGTAACGACTTCTCGACTGTCTCAACCATAGGCCCGGTGAAATTGCATTACGAGTAAAGATGCTCGTTTCGCGCAGCAGGACGGAAAGACCCCGGGACCTTTACTATAGCTTGATATTGGTGTTCGGTTCGGCTTGTGTAGGATAGGTGGGAGACTGTGAAGCATTGACGCCAGTTAGTGTGGAGTCGTTGTTGAAATACCACTCTGGTCGTGCTGGATGTCTAACCTGGGTCCGTGATCCGGATCAGGGACAGTGTCTGGTGGGTAGTTTAACTGGGGCGGTTGCCTCCTAAAGGGTAACGGAGGCGCCCAAAGGTTCCCTCAGCCTGGTTGGCAATCAGGTGTTGAGTGTAAGTGCACAAGGGAGCTTGACTGTGAGACCGACGGGTCGAGCAGGGACGAAAGTCGGGACTAGTGATCCGGCGGTGGCTTGTGGAAGCGCCGTCGCTCAACGGATAAAAGGTACCCCGGGGATAACAGGCTGATCTTCCCCAAGAGTCCATATCGACGGGATGGTTTGGCACCTCGATGTCGGCTCGTCGCATCCTGGGGCTGGAGTCGGTCCCAAGGGTTGGGCTGTTCGCCCATTAAAGCGGTACGCGAGCTGGGTTTAGAACGTCGTGAGACAGTTCGGTCCCTATCCGCTGTGCGCGTAGGAGTCTTGAGAAGGGCTGTCCCTAGTACGAGAGGACCGGGACGGACGAACCTCTGGTGTGCCAGTTGTTCTGCCAAGGGCATGGCTGGTTGGCTACGTTCGGGAGGGATAACCGCTGAAAGCATCTAAGCGGGAAGCCTGCTTCGAGATGAGGGCTCCCACCCACTTGATGGGTTAAGGCTCCCAGTAGACGACTGGGTTGATAGGCCAGATATGGAAGCCGGGTGACCGGTGGAGTTGACTGGTACTAATAGGCCGAGGGCTTGTCCTCAGGTGCTCGCGTCCACTGTGTTGGTTCTGAAGCAACGAACCGTCCGACCCCCATATGCGTATGGATGTATATGGGTCCGGTTTGGTGTTTCATAGTGTTTCGGTGGTCATTGCGTTAGGGAAACGCCCGGTTACATTCCGAACCCGGAAGCTAAGCCTTTCAGCGCCGATGGTACTGCAGGGGGGACCCTGTGGGAGAGTAGGACGCCGCCGAACAAATTTTGCAGAGAGCCCTGTCGGTACTTCGGTCACCGGCAGGGCTCTTCTCTTGTTGTGTTGCGAGCCACTCGGTGTTCATGTTGCCTGGGCACGATGCCGCTCATGGGGACTCCTACGGATGAGCTGCTGCATGAGTTGACCCGGGCGCGTGTGCGACCGGGCGACGAGGTCATCGTGCCGTCCTACGGCACTCCCGAAGCCGCGGAAGCGGTACTGCTGGTCGGTGCCAGGCCGGTGTTCGTGGACATCGACGCCCATACCTACTGCATAGACCCGGCCGCGGTGGCCGAGGCGCTGACGCCCAGGACCGCGGCCATCGTGGCCATTCACACCTTCGGACATCCCGCCGACATGGCGGCCCTCACCGGGCTCGGCCAGCGGCACGGCGTGCTGGTGATCGGATACGGGGCCGCCGGCGAGCCCGCCGGGGAGATACTGCGGCGGCAGGCCAACGCGGCCTATCTGGACGGAAAGCTGCGTGGCGTCCTCACGCCGCCTGTCGCGCCCGGTGTGGAACACACCTACCAGCAATATGTCGTCCGGGTCCCCGGCAATGGCCGGCCGGACCGGGACGCCTTCGCCCGTACGCTGCGTTCTCGCGGCGTCGTATGCCATGTGCCCGTACAGACACCCGCGCACCGCACCGCGCGCTTCCGGCGCGATCTGTGGCTCGCTGAGACCGAGCGCGCGGCCGATGAGTGCCTGGCGCTGCCCGTCGATCCGACCATGTCGCGGCGGGAGTTGCAGCGCGTGGTCTCGGCCTGCAACGCGCTGGGCGGGCTGCTGCAGTCAGCCGCCTGAGCCACGGGGCGAGTGGTCGGGGGCGCAACTGAGTTCGGGTATGATCGATCTCGTCGACGCGCCCCAATAGCTCAGTCGGCAGAGCGTCTCCATGGTAAGGAGAAGGTCTACGGTTCGATTCCGTATTGGGGCTCTCCTGCGAAGGCCCCCGCCAATTGGCGGGGGCCTTCGTCATGTTCGGGCATCGCCGGAGGCCCGGCGATGCCCTGGGCGCCTCAGGCGTCGGCGGGCTCCGGCTCCGGGACGCGCATCGCCAGGATCGCCATGTCGTCGGACGGCGGCTCCGCGGCGAAGCGCTCGACCGCCCGCAGTACCCGGGCGGCCACCGCGCCCGCCGTAAGGCCGGTGCAGGTCGTGAGGACGTCGATAAGGCCGTCGTCGCCGAGCATCCTGGTGCCCTCGCGCCGTTCCGTCACGCCGTCGGTGACGCACAGCAGCACATCGCCCGGGTCGAGCGTCACCGTCTGCTCGTACAGCTCCAGATCCTCCATGACGCCGAGCAGCGGCTGGGGCTCGGCGGCCGCCTCCACACTGCCGTCCTGGCGCAGCCGGAGCGGCAGCGGGTGCCCGGCGCAGACGACCTTGAGCACCGCGCTGCCGTCGTGCTGCGGCCACAACTCGCCGTAGAGGAGGGTCAGGAAGCGGCTGCGGGCGCCCTCGTCGAGGATCGCCGCGTTGAGCCGCTCCAGGACCGCCGGGCCGCCGAAGCCCTCGCGGGCGAGCAGCCGCAGGGCGTGCCGGGCGAGTCCGGTGACCGCGGCGGCCTCCGGTCCGGTGCCGCAGACATCGCCGATGGCGAAGCCGTACGCCCCGTCGCGGATCGGGAAGAGGTCGTAGAAGTCGCCGCCGACCTCGTTGCCCTCGCCCGCCGCGCGGTAGATGACCTCGACCTCGACTCCGGGGACCTCGGGCTGCTCGGGCGGCAGCAGACTGCGCTGGAGGGACTGGCTGATCGCGGTGCGCTCCGAGTAGAGCCGCGCGTTGTCCAGCGCGAGCGCGGCCCGGCGGGAGAGGTCCTCGGCCAGCTCCAGGTTCTCCTGGCGGAAGTGCTCGTCAGTGGGCTTGCCGAGGATGAGCATGCCGATGACGCGGTTGCGGGCCACCAGGGGCAGTACGACCGTCTCGCCGCCGACCGCGGAGGCGGTCGCGAGCGAGGCGCCGGGGCCGGAGGAGGGGCGGGCGGAGTCGCCGAGGCTGAGGCTGCGCAGCGAGGTGCGCAGGGCGGCGGCGTGAGCGGCGTCATAGGGGCCGGACCAGCTGCGCGCGCCGCCGGTGGGGACCTGCTCCGGTGGGTCGATCTTCATCAGCAGGGCCTTGAGCCCGTCGATGCGGTCCTCGTCCTCATGCAGAACGTACGACAGCTCGGGCTCGGACGCCTGGTCGGCGACCGTATAGACGGCGCACCAACTGGCCAGCGTGGGCACCGTCATCTGGGCCATGAGCGCCAGCGTCTGATCGCGGTCCAGGGTGCCCGCGAGGAGGTCGGACGCCTCGACGAGGAAGGACAGGGAACCGCGGCGCAGCTTCTCCAGCTCGGTGAGGCGGGCGCGTTCCACGGCGAGCGCGATGCGGTCGGCGGCGAACTGGAGCCGGAGGGCCTCCTCATTGCTGTAGCGGGCGGGGGACTCGGCGGCGACGCCGAGCGAGCCGGTGAGCCGGCCCTCGACTTTGAGGGGGACCGTGACGACCGAGCGCATACCGGTGTTGATGAGCAGGGGCACCGCGCCGGGAACCGCGGACAGATCCTCGTGGACGGCGGGCATCCGGGCCGATCCGTAGCGCCCGGTGCCGGCTTCGACGGGGACGCGGGCGAAGCGCTGCCGGGCGGACGGCAGCCCGGTGGAGGCGCGCACCTCCAGCTCGGTCTCGTCGTCGGTGGCGAGCAGCAGATAGGCGGCGTCCCCGTCGAGCATGTCGCGGGCGCGTTCGACGGTGCGCTGGAGGAGTCCGTCGAGGTCATCGGGGGCGGGGGAGCCGATGAAGACCTCGAAGGCGTCGCTGGACGGGCCGCCCCGCTCGGCGGTTTCGGCGGTGTCCACGTTCGCACCGCGCATCGGGCTCTGGAGCACGGCGCGCTCGCGGTCGCGCACCATCAGACAGACGGTGGACGGCTCGCCCTCGGCATCGCGGATGCGCAGGTGGGACGCGTAGACGGGGGAGACCCGGCCGTCCGCGCCGCGGATGCCGTAGGAGCCCTCCCAGCGGGAGAGCAGAAGCGCCTCGGCGACGCCGGTGCCGGTGCCGGGGGTGTGCGGCCAGGCCGCGAGGTCGGTCAGCGGCTTGCCGATGATCTGTTCCGAATGGTAACCGAACAGCTCCTGAGCGTCTTCGTTCCAGGCGCTGATCAGTCCGCCGCTGTCGACCTGGACGACGCCCACCCGGACCCGGGAGTCGGCGATGGGCAGGGCGCTGGAGGGCAGGGCGGGCCCGGCGGCCCGGGTGCCGGCCGGGCGGTCGGGGAAGTCGAGCTGGAACCAGACCTGCTTGTGGGTCGCGGTGTACTCGACGCCCCAGCGGGCGGCGAGCGCGGCGCACAGCAGCAGACCGCGGCCGCCCTCGCGGTCGGGGTGGCCGAAGTGGTGGCCGCCGTTGCTCTGCAGCGGGACCTCGCGCTCGGGGTAGCGGTCGGCGACCTCGACGCGCACCCCGGTGTCGGCGCGGATGCAGACCACATCGGCGGTGGTACCGGCGTGCACCACCGCGTTGGTGACAAGTTCGCTGGTCAGGACGACGGCGTCGTCCACGATGTCGGTGAGGCCCCACCCCTGGAGGGTGTCCCGGACAAAGGTGCGGGCGGCGGCGACCGAGCGTCCCACCGGCTCGAAGGTGGCGGCTGCCCGCGCGGTGATCACAGGTCTCCTCATGAATGTCTCGGCGAACTGCTCACCCATGTCGCAGCGCCCCTCCGATGCCCTGGCCGGTTGCCAGGTTACTTACCACCGATGCCTTCGCGAATGCCGGTCCGCTTTGATTCCACCCAGAGGTGCCTCGGCGGTGTGGGATGCTGCCGAACTGTTATGGCCTGGTTGGGGCATGGTGAAACACTGGGGAAGCTGGAAGAAGAACCCGACGAGGACGGTCAACCCTGCGGGAGGGACACGGTGGAGTCTGGCGCAGCGGCGCGGGGCACGAATACGCGCGCGAAAGGCGGACGGTCCCGGAGCAATGGGACGACTGAAGTGGAGACGGCGGCCCTGAACCGGCTGCTGACCGCGATGGCGGCCATGCGGGACGGGAACTTCCGCAAGCGGCTCACGGTCTCGGGCGAGGGCGTGATGTCCGAGATCGCCGCGGTCTTCAACGAGGTCGCGGACCGCAATCTGCAGCTCACGGGCGAGCTGACCCGGGTGCGGCGGGTGGTCGGCCGCGAGGGCAAGCTCACCGAGCGGCTCGAGACCGGCGCCTGTGAGGGGCAGTGGGCCGCGGCCATTGACGCGTCCAACGCCCTGGTGGACGATCTCGTACGGCCGGTGTCCGAGGTGGGCCGGGTGCTGTCGGCGGTCGCCGAGGGCGACCTGGAGCAGCGCATGGACCTGCGGGCCCAGGGCTCCGACGGGTCGGCGCATCCCCTGCGGGGTGAGTTCCTGAAGGTGGGCCGCACGGTCAACGGCCTGGTGGATCAGCTCTCGGCGTTCACCGACGAGGTGACGCGGGTCGCGAGTGAGGTCGGCACCGAGGGCAAGCTGGGCGGCCAGGCCCGGGTGCGCGGAATGTCGGGTTCGTGGAAGGATCTCACGGAGTCCGTGAACACCATGGCCTCCCGGCTCACCGCTCAGGTGCGTGACATCGCTCTCGTGACCACGGCGGTGGCCAAGGGCGATCTGTCCCGGAAGGTCACGGTTCATGTGTCCGGGGAGATGCTCGAGCTGAAGGAAACCGTCAACACGATGGTGGACCAGCTCTCCTCCTTCGCCTCCGAGGTGACCCGGGTCGCCCGTGAGGTGGGCACCGAGGGTGAGCTCGGCGGGCAGGCGAAGGTGCCGGGTGTCGCGGGCGTCTGGAAGGACCTCACCGACTCCGTCAACCTCATGGCCGGGAACCTGACCGCGCAGGTGCGCGGGATCGCCCAGGTCACCACGGCGGTCGCCAATGGTGATCTGTCGCAGAAGGTGACGGTGAGCGCACGCGGCGAGGTCGCGCAGCTGGCCGACACGATCAACACCATGACCGAGACGCTGCGTACCTTCGCGGACGAGGTCACGCGGGTGGCCAGCGAGGTCGGTGCCGAGGGGCTGCTGGGCGGTCAGGCGCAGGTGCCGGGTGCGGCGGGGACGTGGAAGGATCTCACCGATTCGGTGAACACCGCCTTCCGGAACCTCACCGCTCAGGTGCGGGACATCGCCCAGGTGACGACGGCGGTGGCGAACGGCGATCTGTCGCAGAAGGTCACCGTCGATGTGGCCGGAGAGATGCTGGAGCTGAAGAACACCGTCAACACGATGGTGGACCAGCTGCAGTCGTTCGGCGCCGAGGTGACACGGGTCGCCCGGGAGATCGGCGTCGAGGGCGAGCTGGGCGGTCAGGCGCAGGTGCCGGGTGCGGCGGGGACGTGGAAGGATCTCACCGATTCGGTGAACACCGCCTTCCGGAACCTCACCGGACAGGTGCGCAACATCGCCCAGGTGACCACGGCGGTGGCGAACGGCGATCTGTCGCAGAAGGTCACGGTCGACGTCTCCGGTGAGATGCTCAAGCTGAAGAACACCGTGAACACCATGGTGGACCAGCTGTCCTCGTTCGCCGATCAGGTCACCAGGATGGCGCGGGACGTGGGCACCGAGGGCCGGCTGGGCGGTCAGGCCCGGGTGGACGGGGTCAGCGGCGTCTGGGCCGATCTGACCGACTCCGTGAACTCCATGGCCGGGAACCTGACGGCGCAGGTGCGCGGTATCGCCCAGGTGACCACGGCGGTCGCGCGCGGCGATCTGTCGCAGAAGATCGAGGTGGACGCGCGCGGCGAGATCCTCGAGCTGAAGAACACCATCAACACGATGGTCGACCAGCTCTCCGACTTCGCCGAGCAGGTGACCCGGGTCGCCCGCGAGGTGGGTACGGACGGCCGGCTGGGCGGTCAGGCGCAGGTGCCCGGTGTGGCGGGCGTCTGGCGCGATCTGACCGACTCGGTGAACGGCATGGCGGGCAACCTGACCGCCCAGGTGCGCAATATCGCGCAGGTGGCCACGGCGGTCGCGCGCGGTGACCTCTCCCAGAAGATCGACGTCGATGCGCGCGGCGAGATCCTGGAGCTGAAGAACACTCTGAACACGATGGTCGACCAGCTGTCGTCCTTCGCGGAGGAGGTCACCAGGGTCGCCCGTGAGGTGGGCACCGAGGGCCAGTTGGGCGGCCAGGCCGAGGTGCAGGGCGTCTCCGGGACGTGGAAGGACCTCACCCAGTCCGTCAACAGCATGGCCAACAACCTGACGTCCCAGGTGCGTTCGATCGCGGAGGTGACGACGGCGGTCGCCAAGGGCGATCTGTCGAAGAAGATCACCGTCGATGCCAAGGGCGAGATCCTCGAGCTGGTCACCACGGTGAACACGATGGTGGACCAGCTGTCGTCGTTCGCCGAGCAGGTGACCCGGGTGGCCCGTGAGGTGGGCACCGAGGGGCAGTTGGGCGGTCAGGCGCGGGTTCCGGGCGTGACCGGTATCTGGAAGGACCTGAGCAACAACGTCAACCTGATGGCCAACAACCTGACCATCCAGGTGCGGAACATCTCGCAGGTCTCGGCCGCGGTCGCCAACGGCGATCTGACGAAGAAGGTGACGGTCGAGGCGCGCGGCGAGGTCGCGGCGCTGGCCGACACCGTCAACACGATGGTGACGACGCTGTCGTCGTTCGCCGACGAGGTCACCCGCGTGGCCCGCGAGGTGGGCACGGACGGCATCCTGGGCGGCCAGGCCCGGGTGCCCGGCGTCTCGGGCACGTGGAAGGACCTCACCGAGTCCGTGAACTCGATGGCGTCCAACCTGACCGGCCAGGTCCGCAACATCGCCATGGTCACCACGGCCATCGCCCAGGGTGATCTGACCAAGAAGATCGACATCGAGGCGCGCGGCGAGATCCTCGAGCTGAAGACGACCATCAACACGATGGTGGACCAGCTGTCGTCGTTCGCCGACCAGGTGACCCGGGTGGCCCGTGAGGTGGGCACCGAGGGCCAGCTGGGCGGCCAGGCGCGGGTGCGGGACGTGGCCGGCACCTGGAAGGACCTGACCGAGTCGGTGAACGAGATGGCCGGGAACCTGACCCGTCAGGTGCGCGCCATCGCCGAGGTGGCCACCGCGGTGACCCGCGGCGATCTGAACCTCAAGATCGACGTGGACGCCTCCGGGGAGATCCAGGTCCTCCAGGACCACATCAACACCATGATCGCCAACCTGCGCGAGACCACGCTCGCCAACAAGGAGCAGGACTGGCTCAAGGGCAACCTGGCCCGGATCTCCGGACTGATGCAGGGCCGTCGCGACCTGGAGGACGTCGCCCGGCTGATCATGAGCGAGCTGACCCCGGTGGTCTCCGCCCAGCACGGTGCGTTCTTCCTGGCCGTACCGCCGGGCGAGGGCACCGAGGTGGTCGCGGACAGCACCTCCGACGACGGCTACGAACTGCTGCTGGTCGGCTCCTACGGCTACACCCAGGGCTCGATGCCCAACCGCTTCAAGCCCGGTGAGACGCTGATCGGCACGGTCGCCGAGGAGAAGCGCCCGATCCTGGTGGAGAACGTGCCACCGGGCTATCTCAAGATCGCCTCGGGGCTCGGCGAGGCGGCTCCGGCCCATGTGATCGTGTTGCCGGTGCTCTTCGAAGGGCAGCTGCTGGGCGTGATCGAGCTGGCGTCGTTCCAGCCGTTCGCCCAGATCCAGAAGGACTTCCTCAACCAGATCGCCGAGATGATCGGCACGAGCGTCAACACCATCAGCGTCAACACCAAGACCGAGGTGCTGCTGAAGCAGTCGCAGGAGCTGACCGAGCAGCTTCGGGAGCGGTCGGCCGAGCTGGAGAACCGGCAGAAGGCCCTCCAGTCGTCCAACGCGGAGCTGGAGGAGAAGTCCGAGCGGCTGGCCCGCCAGAACCGCGACATCGAGGTCAAGAACACCGAGATCGAGGAGGCCCGGCAGGTGCTGGAGGAGCGTGCCGAGCAGCTCGCCGTCTCGATGCGCTACAAGAGCGAGTTCCTGGCGAACATGTCGCACGAGCTGCGCACGCCGCTCAACTCGCTGCTGATCCTGGCCAAGTTGCTCGCCGACAACGCCGACGGCAACCTCTCGCCGAAGCAGGTGGAGTTCGCCGAGACCATCCACGGCGCGGGCTCCGACCTGCTGCAGCTGATCAACGACATCCTGGACCTGTCGAAGGTCGAGGCGGGCAAGATGGACGTCAGCCCGACCCGTATCGCCCTGGTCCAGCTCGTCGACTATGTGGAGGCCACCTTCCGGCCGCTGACCGCGGAGAAGGGCCTGGACTTCTCCGTAAGGGTGTCGCCGGAGCTCCCGGCGACGCTGCACACCGACGAGCAGCGGCTGCTGCAGGTGCTGCGCAATCTGCTGTCCAACGCGGTGAAGTTCACCGACAGCGGCGCCGTGGAGCTGGTCATCCGGCCGGCGGGCGCGGATGTGCCGCACGCCATCCGGGAGCAGCTGCTGGAGCACGGTGCGCTGCGCGACGCGGACGCCGAGATGATCGCCTTCTCGGTGACCGACACCGGTATCGGCATCGCGGCGAGCAAGATGCGAGTGATCTTCGAGGCGTTCAAGCAGGCCGACGGCACCACCAGCCGTAAGTACGGCGGCACCGGACTGGGCCTGTCCATCAGCCGGGAGATCGCCCGGCTGCTGGGCGGCGAGATCCACGCGGCCAGCGAGCCGGGTCGCGGCTCGACGTTCACGCTCTACCTGCCGCTGCACCCCAGCGAGCTGCCGCCCCAGGGCTACCCGCAGCTCGCCCCGAGCAGCTCGGCCCCGCTGGCGCTCGAGGCGTTCCCCGGCGCCGTGGAGGAGACCGCGGAGAACGGTGCCGCGGCGGAGCGGGAGGAGGCCGCACAGGACGCCTCCGAGGGCTCTCCGGCGGCGCGCGGCCGTGGCGGCTCCGGGCTGTTCCGGCGGCGTCAGCGGGCCGAGCAGGAGGCGTCGCGGACCGACGCGGAGCAGGCCCCGCCGCAGCCGGAGACGGAGTCGGGCGCCCGGTCGGCCGGCCGCCGGCCGGCACGGCAGGCGCAGGCCCCCGAGCCGTGGCTGCTGGGCGGCCAGGATCTGGTGGCCCCGGAGCCGGTGGGCGGCTTCCACGGCGAGAAGGTGTTGATCGTCGACGACGACATCCGTAATGTCTTCGCGCTGACCAGCGTGCTGGAGCAGCACGGGCTGCAGGTGCTGTACGCGGAGAACGGCCGGGAGGGCATCGAGGTCCTGGAGCAGCACGACGACGTCGTACTGGTCCTGATGGACATCATGATGCCGGAGATGGACGGATACGCGACGACGGCCGCGATCCGCAGGATGCCGCAGTTCGCCGGGCTGCCGATCGTCGCCCTCACCGCGAAGGCGATGAAGGGCGACCGGGAGAAGAGCATCGAAGCGGGTGCGTCGGACTACGTCACCAAGCCGGTCGACACCGATCATCTTCTTGCAGTGATGGAGCAGTGGATGTCGGTGGAGTGACCCGAGGTACGCGCGGGACAACCGTGGTGTTGACTGAGTGTCGCCGAACACGTGTGGGAACGCGGTATTCGGGGAACCTTCTGGTCTCCCACCGCGTTTCTGCTACGTGCACAGTGACATCGCGGTGACAGGGTGTGGCGAACAGCGGGGTGCGGCTACCATGACCGGCACAAGGACGGGCGGCGCAAGGGAGCCGTCCCCTGGGGCGGCGCCCGGTGCTTCCCCCAGCTCTGTGAGCTGGGGAGACCCCAAGCCGGGACGAGGAGGACGGGGCATGGTGCAGAAGGCCAAGATCCTCCTGGTCGATGACCGGCCGGAGAATCTGCTGGCGCTGGAGGCCATTCTCTCCGCGCTCGATCAGACCCTGGTGCGGGCATCGTCAGGGGAGGAAGCGCTCAAGGCGCTGCTGACGGACGACTTCGCGGTGATTCTGCTGGACGTCCAGATGCCGGGCATGGACGGATTCGAGACCGCGGCGCACATCAAGCGCCGGGAGCGGACCCGGGACATCCCGATCATTTTCCTCACGGCGATCAACCACGGCCCGCACCACACCTTCCGGGGTTATGCGGCCGGCGCGGTGGACTACATCTCCAAACCCTTCGACCCGTGGGTGCTCAGAGCCAAGGTCTCGGTCTTCGTGGATCTGTACATGAAGAACTGTCAGCTGCGGGAGCAGGCGTCGCTGCTGCGGCTGCAGTTGGAGGGTGGCCAGCCCGCCGCCGGGGAGGCCAAGGAGTCGGCGGGGCTGCTCGCCGAGCTGTCCGCGCGGCTCGCCGCCGTCGAGGAGCAGGCCGAGGCGCTGTCCAAGCAGCTGGACGAGTCGGCCGACGCCGCGGCCGTGGCCACCGCGGCCCATCTGGAGCGCAAGCTGACCGGTCTGCGGCGGGCGCTGGACGCGCTCGAGCCGGGTGCGGGCAGCGGAGCCGGCCAGGTCCCCTCGCAGAACTGATCCGCCCTCCCCACCGGCACCGTCGGCCGGTCATCGCCGACCGGTCACCCGCACTTTGACGCGCCGTCACGGCCGTCTCACCGCCTCGTCGGCGCGGCGGCACCGGTGTGACGTCAGTGGTGCCTGATACCCCCGCCATGCGTGCTCCGTACGGCGGACGCGGGTAACCTCGCCTCCATGGCCTCTCGTACGTCCGGCAAGGGTTCCCAGAGCACGGCGGGCACCTCGAAGAAGCGCGCCGGGCAGTCCGGAGGCGCGGCGAAGAAGGCGGCCGCCAAGAAGGCGCCCGCGAAGAAGGCACCCGCCAAGAAGTCCGCCGCGCCCGCGAAGAAGGCGGCGTCGAAGAAGGCGGCGGCCAAGGCGGCGCCCTCACCCGCCCCGAATCCGACCAGCGGCGTGTTCCGCATCGTGCGCGCCGTGTGGATGGGCATGGCGCGCGGCCTCGCGGCGATGTTCCGCGGCATAGGACGCGGCGCCAAGGGGCTCGACCCGGCCCACCGCAAGGATGGCAGCGCCCTGCTGCTGTTCGCGCTCGCCCTGATCGTCGCGGCGGGCACCTGGTCCAATCTGGACGGG
The DNA here is from genome assembly GCF_047337785.1 of Streptomyces lacaronensis. Lineage (NCBI taxonomy): Bacteria > Bacillati > Actinomycetota > Actinomycetes > Kitasatosporales > Streptomycetaceae > Streptomyces > Streptomyces lacaronensis. Next base: position 3,769,395 of record NZ_JBLHDK010000003.1, on the reverse strand, counting down.
CCGGTCGGCAGGCTGGTCGAGATGCTGATCACCGGCGCGTTCGGCCGGCTCGACCTGGTGGTGCCGATACTGCTGGGCACCATCGCGGTCCGGCTGATCCTCCACCCGGAGCGGCCGGAGGCCAACGGGCGGATCGTCATCGGGCTCTCGGCGCTCGTCATCGGCGTCCTGGGGCAGGTGCACATCGCCTGTGGCGCCCCGGGGCGCGGCGAGGGCACCGCGGCGATGCAGGACGCGGGCGGTCTGATCGGCTGGGCCGTCTCCCGGCCGCTGATCTACCTGATGGGCGACGTGCTGGCCGTACCGCTGCTGGTGCTGCTCACCGTCTTCGGGCTGCTGGTGGTCACCGCGACGCCGGTCGCCGCGATTCCGCAGCGGCTGCGGCAGCTGGGCGTACGGCTGGGCCTGGTGCGGGACCGCGAGGACGCGTACGCGTCGGAGGCCGGGTACGACCCGGCGGAGTACGCCGACGAATGGCGCGAGACGCCCGGCAGACGGCCTCGCAGGACCTCGCTCGCCAAAGAGGACCCGGACGGTGCCGGAGGCCCGGAGCGGGCCGAGGAGGAGGCGCTGCGCAAGCGCCGGCGCTCGCGCCGCTCGTCGTCCGCTCAACCGCCGCTCGACCGGCCCTTGGACGCGGTGGACGTGGCGGCCGCTGCCGCCGCCTCGCTGGACGGGGCCGTGCTGCACGGTGTGCAGCCCTCGCCGCTCGTCGCCGGGCTCAGCAACGGGCTTTCGGGCGAGCGCGAGGACGGAGCCGCGAGCGGCGGGGTGCCGGGCGCGCGCGATGCCGACAAGGAGTCCGGGAAGGGCGGCCCCAAGGGCAAGGCGGCGGCCGGGAAGGGCCGTACGGACGGAGCCGACGAGGCGGATCCGCAGCAGGTCCCCGATCTCACCCGGGCCGCGGTCGAGTCCGGCGCGCCGCTGCCGCCGCGCGCCGAGCAGCTTCAGCTCTCCGGTGACATCACCTACTCGCTGCCCTCGCTCGACCTGCTGGAGCGTGGCGGCCCCGGCAAGACCCGCAGCGCGGCCAACGACGCGGTCGTGGACTCGCTGACGAAGGTGTTCACGGAGTTCAAGGTGGACGCCGCCGTCACCGGCTTCACCCGCGGCCCGACGGTCACCCGTTACGAGGTGGAACTGGGCCCGGCCGTCAAGGTCGAGCGGATCACCGCGCTGACCAAGAACATCGCCTACGCGGTCGCCAGCCCCGATGTCCGTATCATCAGCCCGATCCCCGGCAAGTCGGCCGTCGGCATCGAAATCCCCAACAGTGACCGCGAGATGGTCAACCTGGGCGATGTGCTGCGCTCGGCGAATTCCGTCGGCGACGACCATCCGATGCTCGTCGGGCTGGGCAAGGACGTCGAGGGCGGCTATGTGGCGGCCAACCTGGCCACCATGCCGCATGTGCTGGTGGCGGGCGCGACCGGTTCCGGCAAGTCGTCCTGTATCAACTGCCTGATCACGTCGATCATGGTCCGGGCCACGCCGGACGATGTGCGGATGGTGCTGGTCGACCCCAAGCGGGTGGAACTGACCGCCTACGAGGGCATCCCGCATCTGATCACACCGATCATCACCAACCCCAAGCGCGCCGCCGAGGCGCTTCAATGGGTCGTACGGGAGATGGACCTTCGCTATGACGACCTCGCGGCCTACGGCTTCCGCCATATCGACGACTTCAACGCGGCGGTCCGCAAGGGGAAGGTGAAGGAGCCCGAGGGGAGCGAGCGGGAGCTCAAGCCCTATCCGTATCTGCTGGTGATCGTCGACGAGCTGGCCGATTTGATGATGGTCGCACCGCGGGACGTCGAGGACTCGATCGTGCGGATCACACAGCTGGCGCGCGCGGCCGGGATCCACTTGGTGCTGGCCACCCAGCGCCCCTCCGTGGACGTGGTCACCGGTCTGATCAAGGCCAATGTGCCCTCACGGCTCGCCTTCGCCACCTCCTCGCTGGCCGACAGCCGCGTCATCCTGGACCAGGCCGGCGCCGAGAAGCTGATCGGCAAGGGCGACGGCCTCTTCCTGCCGATGGGCGCGAACAAGCCCACCCGGATGCAGGGCGCCTATGTCACCGAGTCCGAGGTCGAGGCCGTCGTCGCGCACTGCAAGGAGCAGATGGCACCGGTCTTCCGCGACGACGTGACGGTCGGGACGTCGAAGAAGAAGGAGATCGACGAGGAGATCGGCGATGACCTCGATCTGCTCTGCCAGGCCGCTGAGCTGGTGGTTTCCACTCAGTTCGGCTCCACGTCGATGCTTCAGCGCAAGCTGCGGGTGGGTTTCGCCAAGGCGGGGCGGCTGATGGATCTCATGGAGTCCCGGAACATCGTCGGCCCGAGCGAGGGATCGAAGGCGCGCGATGTGCTCGTCAAGCCGGATGAATTGGATGGCGTGCTCGACGTGATCCGCGGTAAGGCTCACTCATAAGGGTTTGGCGGGCAACCGTTTCCCCTACCGAAACGTCAAGTTGAGGGAGGTGGCGGAGTGAGATCCCAGAATCGTGATCGAACGGCAATCCCGATGGCGGACAAACTCCGTCCTCCCGCTTGCCCGACCCTTTCGCCCCACCCCTAGACTGAACCCCCAGCAGGTGGCTCACGCTCGAAAGGCGCCCCCGTGTCCATCGGCAACCTTCCCGAAGACGGCAACTCCCCCGAAGACGACCGGCCTTCCATCGGTCGCGCCCTCCAGCAGGCCCGTATCTCCGCGGGGCTGACCGTCGACGAGGTCAGTTCCTCGACCAGGGTGCGCACCCCCATCGTGCGGGGCATCGAGCAGGACGATTTCTCGCGCTGCGGCGGCGATGTCTACGCCCGGGGGCACATCCGGGTGCTCGCCCGCGCCGTGGGCCTCGATCCGGAGTCCCTGATCGCGCAGTTCGACGCCGAGCACGGCGGCCGGCCCGCGCCGACCGCGCCGGCGCCGCTGTTCGAGGCCGAGCGGATCCGCCCCGAGCCCCGGCGCCCCAACTGGACGGCCGCGATGGTCGCGGCGATCGTCGCCGTCGTCGGATTCGTGGGCTTCACCCTGTTCCGGGGCGGCGACGGCGACGGCTCGAGCGTCGCCGAGGACACCGCCTCGCCCAAGCCCAGCGCCTCCGCGCCCACCAACACCGCCGCCCCCTCCAAGCCCGCCACCCCGCACAAGCCCGACCCGTCCGACAGCGCCATCGCGGGCGTCCCGGCGGACAAGGTCACCGTCAAGCTGACCGCCGAGGGCGGCCAGAGCTGGATCTCCGCCCAGGACCACAACGGCCGGCTGATCCAGGAGGGCGTGCTGCGCGAGGGCGACTCCAAGACCTTCAGCGACAGCAGGCGCATCGACCTGGTGCTGGGCAACGCCGGGGCGATCAAGCTGTTCGTGAACGGCAAGGAAGTGAAGAACGTGGGCACCAGCGGGGCCGTCCAGCGGCTGAGCTACACCAAGGGAGACCCCGAGGCGGGCTGACCCGCGCGAAGATCGGCAGCCCTGGCAGCGGGGGCTGTCGTGGGGACAAAGTAGTCTGAGCCCATGCCCGAACGCCGCACCGTCGCCCTTGTCACTCTTGGCTGCGCCCGTAACGAGGTGGACTCGGAGGAGCTCGCAGGCCGCTTGGCGGCGGACGGCTGGGAGCTCGTCGAGGAAGCCGCCGACGCGGACGTCGCCGTCGTCAACACCTGTGGCTTCGTCGAAGCCGCCAAGAAGGACTCGGTCGACGCCCTGCTGGAGGCGAACGATCTGAAGGACCACGGCCGCACCCAGGCCGTGGTGGCCGTCGGCTGCATGGCCGAGCGGTACGGCAAGGAGCTCGCCGAGGCGCTGCCCGAGGCCGACGGGGTGCTCGGCTTCGACGACTACGGCGATATCTCCGACCGCCTCCAGACCATCCTCTCCGGCGGCATCCACGCCTCCCACACCCCGCGCGACCGCCGCAAGCTGCTGCCGATCAGCCCCGCCGAGCGGCAGGACGCCACCTCGGTGGCGCTCCCCGGCCACGCCCAGGGCACCGCGCCCGAGGATCTGCCCGAGGGGGTGGCCCCGGCCTCCGGGCCGCGGGCCCCGCTGCGGCGCAGACTGGACAGCAGCCCGGTCGCCTCGGTGAAGCTGGCCTCCGGCTGCGACCGACGGTGCTCGTTCTGCGCCATCCCGTCCTTCCGCGGCTCCTTCATCTCCCGCCGCCCCTCCGATGTGCTGGGCGAGACCCGCTGGCTGGCCGAGCAGGGGGTGAAGGAGATCATGCTGGTCTCGGAGAACAACACCTCGTACGGCAAGGATCTCGGGGACATCCGGCTGCTGGAGACGCTGCTGCCGGAGCTGGCCGCGGTGGACGGCATCGAGCGGATCCGGGTCAGCTATCTGCAGCCCGCCGAGATGCGTCCCGGGCTGATCGACGTGCTCACCTCGACCGAGAAGGTCGCGCCGTACTTCGATCTGTCCTTCCAGCACTCGGCGCCGGGGGTGCTGCGCGCCATGCGCCGCTTCGGCGACACCGACCGGTTCCTGGAGCTGCTGGAGACGATCAGAGGCAAGGCGCCGCAGGCCGGCGCCCGGTCCAACTTCATCGTCGGCTTCCCCGGCGAGACCGAGGAGGACCTGGCCGAGCTCGAGCGTTTCCTCAATGCGGCGCGGCTGGACGCGATCGGCGTCTTCGGGTACTCGGACGAGGACGGCACCGAGGCCGCCGGTTATGAGAACAAGGTCGACCCGGAGGTGGTCGCGGAGCGCCTGGAGCGCGTCTCGCGGCTCGCGGAGGAGCTGACCGCCCAGCGGGCGGAGGAGCGGCTCGGCGAGGTCGTGGAGGTTCTGGTGGAGGAGATCGACGACACCGGGGCGGTCCTGGGCCGTGGCGCCCACCAGGCGCCGGAGACCGATGGCCAGACGCTGCTGCGCACCGACGGAGAGCCGGAGGCGGGCCGTATGGTCGAAGCGAAGGTGATCGCGACGGAGGGAGTGGACCTCGTCGCGGAGCCGCTTGAGCCGCTGGAGCGGCAGGGCGGCGGCGCGTCCACCGGAGAGGCGGACAGATGACGGGTGTCCCGGCCTCCGCCGCGGGAGGTCACCGCCGACCGGCCGCCGCCACGGTCAGGCCCGCCCGTTTGTGGAACATCGCCAACATCCTCACCATGGTGCGGCTGCTGCTGGTGCCCGGGTTTGTGTTGTTGATGCTGCACAATGGCGGGTACGACCCGGCGTGGCGTTCCTTCGCGTGGGCGGCGTTCGCCATCGCCATGATCACCGATCTCTTCGACGGTCATCTGGCCCGCCGGTATAACCTGGTCACCGACTTCGGGAAGATCGCCGATCCGATCGCGGACAAGGCGATCATGGGCGCGGCGCTGATCTGTCTGTCGGCCCTGTCCGACCTCCCCTGGTGGGTGACGGGAGTGATCCTCTTCCGTGAGATCGGAATCACACTGATGCGGTTCTGGGTGATCCGGTTGGGGGTCATCCCGGCCAGCCGGGGCGGAAAGATGAAGACGCTCGCGCAGGGCACCGCCGTCGGGATGTACATCCTGGCGCTGACCGGACCGCTGGCCTCGCTGCGGTTCTGGGTGATGGCCGTGGCCGTCGTCCTGACCGTGGTCACCGGCCTCGACTACGTCCGGCAGGCGATCGTGCTGCGCCGGGCGGGACGGACGACGGAGGAGGCCGCACAGTGAGCGACGGCGGGACGGCAGCCGATGTGCTGGCGCTGCTGGAGCGGCGCGGGCAGACCCTGGCCGCCGCCGAATCGCTCACCGGCGGTCTGGTGGCCGCCGAGCTGACCTCGGTGGACGGCGCCTCCCGCTCCTTCCGGGGCTCGGTGACGGCGTACGCCACCGACCTCAAGCACGAGGTGCTGGGCGTGGACGGGGCCCTGCTGGCCGAGCGCGGCGCGGTCGACGCCGAGGTGGCCCGGCAGATGGCCCGGGGCGTACGGCGTGCGCTGGGCGCGGACTGGGGTGTGGCCACCACCGGTGTGGCGGGTCCCACACCACAGGACGGCCAGCCCGTGGGCACCGTTCATGTGGCCGTCGCGGGGCCCTCGGACGCGGTGGCCGCGGCGGCGCTGCGGCTCGAAGGAGACCGTGCCGGAATCCGCGGCCAGACCGTTCATGCCGCCGTCAAGCTGCTGTTCAGCGAATTGATCGCGACAGCGGGGGCAAAGGATACGGAACAACACGACGAGATTTGATGTTTGCAGCCCTGAGTGAACACGACATCGCTCCCCGCACGGGCGCAGCCCGAGGCGGTACGGTGGGGCGTGAAGGATCCGGATCCGAGGTCCGAGGAGGGAGCCAGCGATGATTCTGCTCCGTCGCCTGCTGGGTGACGTGCTGCGCCGGCAGCGCCAGCGCCAGGGCCGTACTCTGCGCGAGGTTTCCTCCTCCGCCCGGGTGTCGCTCGGCTATCTGTCAGAGGTCGAGCGCGGCCAGAAGGAAGCCTCATCCGAGCTGCTGTCGGCCATCTGCGACGCCCTGGAGGTACGGATGTCGCAGGTCATGCGCGAGGTCAGCGACGAGCTGTCGCTCGCTGAACTGGCCGAGTCGGCCGCGTCCACCACCGAGAAGGTGCCGGCGCCCATGCGACCGGTGCTCAACCCCGTGTCTGTGACGTCCGTGACGGGCGTCCCGGAGGAGCGGGTGACCATCAAGACGCCCAAGGAAGCCGTGGACGTGGTGGCGGCCTGAGAAGGCCCTCAGAAGCCGGCTCTCCGAGGCCCCGACCGGTAGCCATACCGGTCGGGGCCTCGATGTTTGTCCGGCCGGATTCGGGTCACTCCAGAGGAAGAGAGGCAACCAAGAGGGGCCAAACGGTCGAACAGGAGGAAGTGGATGTCTGTGGTGAAGAGCCCGCTACCGGAGGCGCACCTCAAGATCGTCGCCGACGCGCTGCAAGGCGCCCTCGTCGACCTCGTCGACCTCCACCTGGTGGGCAAGCAGATCCACTGGACCGTCGTGGGCCCGCGATTCCGCACGGTTCATCTGCAGCTCGACGACGTCGTGGCGTCGACCAGGGAGTATGCCGACACGGTGGCGGAGCGGGCCTCCGCGCTCGGGGTGCCGCCGGACGGACGGGCCCAGACGGTCGCCGCGACCAGTGGTGTCGACACGGTCAAGGACGGCTGGACCGATGACGCGCAGGCCGTCCGGACGCTCGTGGACGCCCTCGGAGCGGTGATCGGGCGGATGCGGGAGCGCATCAGGGCGACCGACGAGCCGGACCCGGTGACCCAGGACATTCTCATCGAGCTCACCCGTGACCTGGAGAAGCACCACTGGATGTTCCAGGCCGAGAACGGCGGCAAGCGGGGCTGAGGCGGACGTCGGGCCAGGTCGGGTGAGGCTGAGGCCGCCTCCCTCCGGCCCGGTGGCCCGCTCTGGGTGCGCCGTATCGCCCGGCTGGGCAAAATGAGAGGGAGCACGAGTGTCCGACACGCGCCGACGTGCCTCCTGTGCGCCCTCCCGCCGTGTGCGAACAGGCGTCTAAGCGGCCTCACTGAAGTCCGGTGCGGTTCGGTTGCGTCCCCAAGGGGCGCGGGGAACTGCGCGACCAGCCACGACGCAGCCGCGGATGAACGACCGCACACGACCGCACCGCCACTTCCCGCGGAGTTCAGCGTCGCCGAAGGAGGCAGCCATGGCAGCCGTCGGAGGGGCCCACACCCAGGGCCTCAGGCCGGTCCGATGGGTGCTCGCGCTCGCTCTGGGCGGCGTCTGGTGGTGGTCCGTGCTGCGGCTGGCGGTGCAGCCGGGGGAGGCCGGGCCGGTGGAGGGGGCGTTAGCGGTCGGCGGCTGGGGGCTGAGCCTGTTGCCGGTGCACTGCGGTCCCTCGCCCAGAAGGGGTGGCACCCGCCGCCGCGGAGGCCCTCCACGTCAGGACGGGACGGGTCCCTGCGGCACCGCCTGGCAGCTCGGGCACCAGAAGGTCGAGCGCTCCTGACCCGCGTCCCCCTGGTCGGCGGCGCGCACCGGTGTACCGCAGCGCAGACAGGGCCGCCCCGGGCGCCCGTACACCCACAGCCGACGGTCGCGGCGCGACTCGGCCGTGGTGACCCGGGCGCGCCGGTTCCTGTTGGCCTCCAGGAGTTTCTTGGCGTGGGCCACCAGGCGCTCGGGGGAGGACACTTCGCCGATCGGCAGCCAGGGTGAGACGCGCAGCAGGAAGCACAGCTCGGACTTGTAGACATTACCGATCCCGGCGAGGTTCCGCTGGTCGAGCAGCGCTTCGCCCAGGGGCCGGGAGGGATCGGCGAGCAGCCGGCGCAGCGCCTCGTCCGGGTCCCAGTCGGGGCCGAGGAGATCGGGGCCCAGATGGCCGACGACACGGTCCTCGTCGCCGGTGCGGAGCAGTTCCAGGACGGGCAGGCGGTAGCCGACGGCGGTGTGGGCGGCGTTGGCGAGGATGGCCCGGATCTGGTGGTGCGGGCCGCCGCGCCAGCGTTCGTCCGGCCCGTACACCTGCCAGGAGCCGTCCATCCGCAGATGGGAGTGGAGGGTCAGCCCGCCCTCGACACGGGTCAGCAGATGCTTGCCGCGCGGGACGACCTCGAGGACTTGGCGGCCGGTGAGGTCGGCGGTCGCCAGCCGTGGGACGCGCAGGTCGCTGCGGAGGAGCGGGGATCCCGCGAGGGCCTGGTGCAGGCGCTGAGCGGCCTGCCAGACGGTGTCTCCTTCGGGCATGCCATCCATGATGCCGGTGGGCGAGGGCGGGCGGGAGCGCCCGGTGATCAGGGGCGCGGGCGGAGGCCGTTGTCCAGGGGCGCAGATGCCGGTCGTCGATCAGAGGCGCGGACCACGGGCGTTGATCATGGGCGCAGGCGGAGGCCCCGTGGGGTCGGATGGAAGCCCGCCGATTCCAGGAGCTTGCCGATCGGGGACGAGAGCGCCTGGGCGCCGTTGACGCGCTCGACGGTGACCGAGCCGAGCGCTCCCGCGCGGGCGGACTCGGCCAGCGCTTCCACCGCCGTCCACAGCCTGGCGTCGTCCTCCGGGGAGGTGGCCTCGGCCTCGCCCGAGGCCCAGGCGAGCAGGGTCTTGCCGCCCCGCTCCATGTAGAGCGTCAGCTCCCCGTCGACGAGCACCACCATCGCTCCCGCCTTACGGCCCGGCCGGTGGCTCGCGTCGGCGGGTGGATCGGGCCAGGGGAGAGCGGCGCCGAAGGCGTTGGCGGGGTCGGCCGAGGCGAGCACGAAGGCACGTCGGGACTGCCCGCGCTGTCCGTCGAAGGCGGGGGCCGCCGAGCGGTCGCGGGCCGTGCTGACCGCGCGCAGCCGGTCCACCGCGCCGTCCATCGCGAACTGGGCGGCGCCGAGCCCCTCGATCACATAGCCGCGGCGCGCCTGGCCGGACTCCTCGAACGCGGACAGCACCCGGTAGGCGGCGGAGAAGCCGCCCTCGACCCCCTCGGCGGCGACCGCCCCGCGGGTGACCACGCCGTGCCGGTCGAGCAGGGTGCGCGCCAGGGCGTGGGCGCGATGGGTGGGCTCGGGCTCGCGCTCCGGCAGCAGGGACCAGCGCCCGGCGACGGTGGGCGGCCCGTTGCGCGAAGCCGTGGGCCGGCCGGTGCGGCCGGTAAGGCCGCCATAGCGGCCCCGGGGGACCGTGCGCTTGGCGCGGTGGGCCGTGGAGCCCGCCGTACGGCCCGAGCCGAGCAGGGAGCGCAGCGGGGCGAGGGTGTCGCCGGTGACCCGGCCCGCCCAGACCAGGTCCCACAGGGCCTCGGCGAGCTCGGGATCCAGGAACTCGTGCCCGGCGGCGCGGGCCTGCTCGGCGATCTGGCGGAAGAACAGCCCGTACCCCCCGGCCAGGGAGTCGAGGACGGCCTGGTGGAGCGGGCCCGCCTCGAGGGGGTGCGGGGTGTGCAGCAGCAGCGGGGCGGTGTCGGCCAGGTGCAGGGTGACCCAGCCGTCCTTGCCCGGCAGCGCGCCCGCGCCGGCCCAGACGACCTCCCCGGAGGCGCTGAGCTCGTCGAGCATCGTGGGGGTGTAGTCGCTCACCCGGGACGGCAGGACCAGCTTCTCCAGGGCGGAGGCGGGGACGGGCGCGCCCTGGAGCTGCTCGACCGCGCGCACCAGCCCGTCGATACCACGCAGGCTGTGGGTGCCCAGATGCTGCCACTGCGGGAGGAAGGCGGCGAGCGCCGAGGGCGGCACGGGCTCCAGCTCATGGCGCAGCGCGGCCAGGGAGCGGCGCCGCAGGCGGCGCAGCACCGCCGCGTCGCACCACTCCTGGCCCGTGCCCAAGAAAGAGGTGGCGCGAAGCGCATCGTCAGAAGGGTGGTGCTGGGTGACGGGTGGGCGGAATTCGCCTTGGACGACGCGGCCGCTCGCGGCGAGCCGGTGCAGGGCGCCCTCGGTGACGGCCGTGCCGAGGCCGAAGCGGGCGGCGGCCTGGGCGGAGGTGAACGGGCCGTGGGTGCGGGCGTAGCGGGCCAGCAGATCGCCGAGGGCGTCCTTGACCGGCTCGGTGAACGCCTCGGGGACGCCCACCGGCAGAGCAGTGCCGAGCGCGTCCCGCAGCCGCCCCGCGTCCTCCACCGCGGCCCAGTGGTCCTCGCTCGCGATCCGGACCCGGATGGCGCGCCGGGCCCCGGCCAGATCGTCGGCCCACCCGGGCTCGGCACCGCGCTCGGCCAGCTCGGCGGCGGTGAGCGGGCCGAGCACCCGCAGGGCGTCGGCCACGCCCTCGGCGTCCTTGATCCGGCGGTCCTCGATGAGCCACTGGAGCTCCTGCTCCAGCTCGGCCAGGACGTCGGCGTCGAGCAGCTCGCGCAGTTCGGCCTGGCCCAGGAGCTCGGCCAGTAGCCGCGAGTCCAGGGAGAGCGCGGCGGCGCGGCGCTCGGCGAGCGGGGAGTCGCCCTCGTAGAGGAACTGCGCCACATAGCCGAAGAGCAGCGAGCGGGCGAAGGGGGACGGCTCGGGGGTGGTCACCTCCACCAGCCGGACCCGGCGGGCCTCGATGTCGCCCATCAGCTCGGTGAGCCCGGGGACGTCGAAGACGTCCTGGAGGCATTCGCGGACCGCTTCGAGGACGATCGGGAAGGAACCGAACTCGCTCGCCACCTGGAGGAGCTGTGCGGCGCGCTGGCGCTGCTGCCACAGCGGGGTGCGCTTGCCGGGGTCGCGGCGGGGCAGCAGCAACGCGCGGGCGGCGCACTCGCGGAACCGGGAGGCGAACAGCGCGGAGCCGCCGACCTGGTCGGTGACGATCTGGTTGATCTCGCCCTTGTCGAACGCGACATCGGCCGCGCCCACCGGGGACTGCTCGGTGTCGTACTCGACGCCCTGGCGCATCGGGTCCGCGTCGAGGAGGTCGAGGCCCATGAGATCGGCGTCGGGCAGCCGCAGCACGATGCCGTCGTCGGCGTGCATGACCTGGGCGTCGATGCCGTATCGCTCGGAGAGGCGGGCGCCCAGGGCGAGCGCCCAGGGGGCGTGGACCTGCGCGCCGAAGGGGGAGTGGACCACCACGCGCCAGTCGCCCAGCTCGTCGCGGAACCGCTCCACCACGATCGTGCGGTCGTCCGGCACATGCCCGCAGGCGCGGCGCTGCTCGTCCAGATACCCGATGACGTTCTCGGCGGCCCAGGCGTCCAGACCGGCGGCCAGCAGCCGCAGTCGGGCGTCCTCCGGCCGCAGCGCGCCCACCTCGCGCAGGAACGCGCCCAGGGCGCGGCCCAGTTCCAGGGGGCGGCCGAGCTGGTCGCCCTTCCAGAAGGGCAGCCGGCCGGGGACGCCGGGGGCGGGGGAGACCAGGACCCGGTCGCGGGTGATGTCCTCGATCCGCCATGAGGTGGTGCCCAGGGTGAACACATCGCCCACCCGCGACTCGTAGACCATCTCCTCGTCGAGCTCACCGACCCTGCCGCCGCCCTTCTTGGGGTCGGCGCCCGCCAGGAAGACGCCGAAGAGCCCGCGGTCGGGGATGGTGCCGCCGGAGGTCACCGCGAGCCGCTGCGCCCCCGGGCGGCCGGTGACCGTATGGGCGACGCGGTCCCACACCAGGCGCGGCCGCAGCTCCGCGAAGGCGTCGGAGGGGTAGCGGCCGGCGAGCATGTCGAGGACCGAGGTGTACGCCGACTCCGGGAGCGAGGCGAACGGCGCGGCGCGGCGGATCAGGGCCAGCAGCTCGTCCACGTCCCAGGTGTCCATGGCGGTCATGGCGATCAGCTGCTGGGCGAGCACGTCCAGCGGGTTGGCGGGCACCCGCAGCGACTCGATGGCGCCCTCGCGCATCCGCTCGGTGACCACCGCGGCCTGCACCAGGTCGCCGCGGTACTTGGGGAAGACGACGCCGGTGGAGACCGCGCCCACCTGGTGGCCGGCCCGGCCCACCCGCTGCAGCCCGGAGGCCACCGAGGGCGGTGACTCGACCTGGACGACCAGGTCGACCGCGCCCATGTCGATGCCGAGCTCGAGGCTGGAGGTGGCGACGACGGCGGGCAGCCGGCCCGCCTTGAGGTCTTCCTCGACCAGCGCCCGCTGCTCCTTGGACACCGAGCCGTGGTGCGCGCGGGCCAGCAGCGCGGGCGCACCACGGGCCGCACCGGCCTCGGCCATCACCTCGGCCGGGGAGTGGTCCTCGGGCAGGGCCTCACCGGTGGCCCGCTCGTAGGCGATCTCGTTCAGCCGGTTGCACAGCCGCTCGGCCAGCCGGCGGGAGTTGGCGAAGACGATGGTGGAGCGGTGGGCCTGGACCAGATCGGTGATCCGCTCCTCCACATGGGGCCAGATCGACGGCCGCTCACCCGCCTCACCCTCCTGGGCGGGAGCACCGCCCAGCTCGCCCAGGTCCTCCACCGGCACGACCACCGACAGGTCGAACTCCTTGCCCGACGGGGGCTGGACGATCTCCACCTTGCGCCGCGGCGACAGGAACCGCGCCACCTCGTCCACCGGCCGTACGGTCGCGGACAGGCCGATGCGCCGGGCGGGGCGCTCGAGCAGCTCGTCCAGGCGCTCCAGGGACAGCGCGAGATGGGCGCCCCGCTTCGTGCCCGCGACGGCGTGGACCTCGTCCAGGATCACGGTCTCCACCCCGCGCAGCGCCTCCCTGGTGGCGGAGGTGAGCATCAGGAACAGCGACTCGGGGGTGGTGATGAGGATGTCCGGCGGGCGGGTGGCCAGAGCGCGGCGCTCGGCGGCCGGGGTGTCGCCCGAGCGGGTGCCCACCCGGATCTCCGGCTCGGGCAGGGCCAGCCGCACCGCCTCCTGGCGGATACCGGTCAGCGGGCTGCGCAGATTGCGCTCGACGTCCACCGCAAGGGCCTTCAGCGGGGAGACATAGAGCACCCGGCAGCGCTTCTTCGCCTCGGCGGGCGGCGGCTCACCGGCCAGCTTGTCCAGGGCCGCCAGGAAGGCGGCCAGGGTCTTGCCCGAGCCGGTGGGGGCGACGACCAGGACGTCCGAGCCCGCGCCGATCGCCCGCCACGCGCCCTCCTGCGCGGGCGTGGGCGCGGTGAACGCACCCGTGAACCATCCGCGGGTGGCCGGGGAGAAACCGTCGAGCGCCGAGCCTGCCATGCCCTCCATCGTGCACCGCACCACTGACAATGGACGGAGCCGCAGGTCAGAGGGTGCCCGGGCGGGGCGCACAATGGTGCCATGGCGAACCGGGAGAGCGCGCGGCACTGGCGGTACCCCCAGCTTCCGGGCGTCGACCTGCTGCGTGCCCGCTACATCCACAAGACTTTCGTCTGGCACACCCACGAGACCTTCGTGATCGCCGCGATCACCGAGGGTGTCGAGGAGTTCCACCACCGCGGCGCCATCGAGCGCACCGGGCCCGGCGGGCTCGCGCTCATCAACCCGGAGGTGCCGCACACCGGACGGGCGGGGACGCCCGAGGGGTGGGCGTACAGCGTGCTGTACCCGGCCGCGGACCTGGTCGCCGGTATCGCCGCCGAGACGACCACGCTCCGGGGCACGGCCGGGTTCCGGATCCCCACCGTCGACGATCCCCAGGGGGCGCGGCTGGTCACCGCGGTGCACCGGGCCGCCGAGGAGGGCAACGCGCTCGCCGCCGACAGCCTGCTGCGCGTCGCGCTGGCCCGGCTGCTGCGCGACCACGGCGGCCCGCTCCCCGAGCGCACGGCGCGCACCGCGGGTGCCCGGACGGCGGCGCGCGCCCGCGCGATCCTCCAGGAGCGGATGGCGGACCCGCCGTCCCTGGAGCGGCTGGCGGCCGAGCTGGGCACCGGTCCCTTCGCCCTCCTGCGTGCCTTCCGCGCGGTCTACGGGATGCCGCCGCACACCTGGCTCACCGACGCGCGGGTCCGCCGGGCCCGGCGGATGCTGGACGCCGGGAGCGCGCCCGCCGAGGTGGCCGTCGCCGTCGGCTTCACCGACCAGTCCCACCTGAACCGTCACTTCACCCGGATCGTGGGGGTGCCGCCGGGCGCCTACCGCCGCGAGCGCGCAAGAACGTACAAGACCGGAGCTGAAGCGTTCTCCTAACGTGCACGCTGTGTCAGAACAGATAGAGATACGAACCGATCCTGCCGCTCCCCCGGCGGACTCGGCCGTCGTCCGCGACGCCCTGGGCGTCGGTGTGGCGGTCGGACTCTCCGGCATCGCCTTCGGGGTGACATCGGCGGGCGCCGGGCTCGGCCTGCTGCAGACCTGCGCGCTCAGCCTGCTGGTCTTCACCGGGGCGTCGCAGTTCGCCCTCGTGGGCGCGCTGGCGGCGGGCGGCAATCCGTTCACCGCCGCCGCCGGGGCGTTCTTCCTCGGGGTACGCAACGCCTTCTACGGACTGCGGCTGTCAGGGCTCCTCGGGCTGCCGCGCGCGGTGCGCCCTCTGGCGGCCCAATGGGTCATCGACGAGACCTCGGCCGTCGCCCTCGCCCAGCCCGACCGGCGCACCGCACGCCTCGGCTTCACCGTCACCGGGCTGACGCTGTACGTCCTGTGGAACCTCACCACGCTGATCGGCGCCCTGGGGGCATCCGCCCTCGGCGACACCGACGCCTGGGGCCTGGACGCCGCCGGGCCCGCCGTCTTCCTCGCCCTGCTGGCCCCCATGCTCAGCGGCACCGTCGAACGGGCCGTGGCCGGCCTCGGCGTCCTGCTGGTGCTGCTGTGCCAGCCGGTGCTGCCCGCCGGGGTCCCGGTCCTGGTGGCTGCGCTCGCCGCTCCCGTCGTCCTTACGGTGCACGGGCGCATGGCGCGCGGCGCGGAGCCGGGTGAGCGCCGATGACCACCTGGATCGCCATCGGCGTCACCGCGGCGGGCTGCTACCTGGTCAAGCTGCTGGGCCTCTCGGTGCCCGCCGGGGTGCTGGAGCGCCCCCTCGTCAGGCGTCTGGCCGCGCTGCTGCCCGTGGCCCTGCTGGCCGCCCTCACCGCCCAGCAGACTTTCGGCGACGGCCGGCACCTCCTCCTGGACGCGAGGGCGGCCGGGCTGGGGGCGGCAGCGCTCGCGCTGGTGCTCCGCGCCCCCTTCCTGGTCGTGGTCGCCGTGGCCGTCGCCGTCACGGCGGGCGTCCGGGCCCTGTGACCGCCCCGGACGCCCGCGCTCAGATCCGCCGCCCGTAGGCCCGCAGCGTCAGCAGCGCCTCGATGGTCGCCACCGACCGCCACTCCAGCGTGGCCCCCGGCGTCCAGGCACGCCTGTGCGGCGGCCAGCCGCCGTCCTCCTGCTGTGCGGCCACGAGAGCGTCCAGAGACCGATCCATCTCGGCGTCGGTGAACCACCGGCGCGCCGGTGAGCCGGGCGTACGGGCGATGTCGTGCACCTGGAGGGGCTCGCAGGACGCCGGCGGCAGGGGGCGGTCCTCGGCGGGCTCGGAGGCCGGGGGCGGCATGATCAGCCGCTCCTCCCGCACCCGGCGGCCGAGCCGCTCGGCCGCCGCCTCGGCGCGGGCCCGGTCCGGCACCCCGTCGAGGAAGGCGACGGCCGCGGCGACCTCGTACGGACGCACCGCCGAGCCGCCCTCTCCCAGGGCGGCGACCGCCGCCCAGCAGAAGTCCGTGGCCCGGAAGAGCCACGCGTGCCACACCTCGTTGCGGTGCAGCAGCCCCACCACCGGCCCGGTGGTCCGCAGATCACCGCGCGGATCGTCCGCCGGCGGGACCCAGGGGGCCGCCGGATAGCCGTGCGGCGAGGGGTGGCAGACGGGCAGTGCGCCGTCCGGGGTGGACACGGACGTCAGATAGCGGCACAGGCGCTCCACCCGCTGCCCGCCGCACCGCCCGATCCCGTCGAGCACCCGTAAGGCGTGCACGGCGTGCGGCGGCTGGCTCACCGGGCCGCGCAGATCCGGATCCAGCGCATGGCCGTAGCCCCCGTCGGTGCCCAGGTACGCGGCCAGCGCAGTCTCGACCGCCTCGGCGCCGCCGCCCAGGAAGTGATACGCGAATCTGCGCTGCTCCAGCACGCGGGCGGACAGCCAGACGAAGCGCTCGGCGCGGGCGAGCGCGGAGGACCCGGCCGGCCGGGCCGGCTCGGCGGACCCGGTCGTGGGCAAGGGGGACGACGACGGCGAGGAGGGGAGGCTTGCGGATCGATCCATGGACAGACCGTAGGCCGGAAGACACGGTCGGTAGGGGGCTCACGCACCGGTTGCACCCCGGGAGCGCGATACTGGTCGCATGCGGTTGACGGACTTCTGGCAGCGAATGGCGAATCACTTCGGCGAGGCGTACGCCGACTCCTTCGCGCACGATCATGTGATGTCGCAACTCGGTGGCCGGACGGTGCACGAGGCGCTGAGGGACGGCTGGGAGGCCAAGGACGTCTGGCGCGGGGTCTGCGCCGCGATGGAGATCCCCGAGGGCAGGCGCTGAGCGGTCGCCGGGCGCTCCGGGCGTATCAGCTTCCCGGGGTGGCCGGATTTCTTCGACCGGTGTACGCCACACTTGCTCCGTGGCCCCGACCGAAGAGACCCTCTCCTCCGACGCCGACGACAACCCGAGCGCCGCTCGGGCCTCCTCGGAATCCCCGCAACCCGCCGCGCGCATGCCGCGCTGGCTGCCACGCGCCATGGTCCTCGCACTCGCGCTGGTGGCCTGTTACCGCCTTGCGACCTGGGCCTTCGACCAGCTGACCGGGCTGTTGCTGAACATCCTGATCGCGTTCTTCCTGGCGCTCGCGATCGAACCGGCCGTGGACCGGATGGCCGCCCGGGGCATGCGCCGGGGGCTGGCCACCGGGCTGGTCTTTCTCGCCATCCTCGTCGGCGCCGCCGGCTTCTTCACCCTGCTCGGCTCGATGCTCGCCGACCAGATCATCACCATGGTCCAGGACTTCCCGAAGTACCTCGATGACGTGGTCAGCTGGATCAACGACACCTTCCATACGCACCTGTCGCGTCTGGAGATCCAGGACAGCCTGCTGCACTCGGACTGGCTCCAGAGCTACGTCAAGAACAGCGCCGACAATGTGCTGGACGTCTCCGCACAGGTGCTCGGCGGGTTGTTCAAGACGCTGACGGTGACCCTGTTCGCCTTCTACTTCGCCGCCGACGGCCCCCGGCTGCGCCGCGCCCTGTGCTCGGTGCTGCCGCCGACCCGGCAGGTCGAGGTGTTGCGCGCCTGGGAGATCGCGGTCGCCAAGACCGGCGGCTACATCTACTCCCGCGGGCTGATGGCCCTGATCTCCGGTGTCGCCCACTACATCCTGCTGGAGGCCCTGGGTGTGCCCTACGCCCCGGCGCTCGCCGTCTGGGTGGGGCTGATCTCGCAGTTCATCCCGACCATCGGCACCTATCTGGCCGGGGCCCTGCCGATGCTGATCGCGTTCACCATCGAGCCCTGGTACGCGCTGTGGGTCCTGATCTTCGTCGTGATCTACCAGCAGTTCGAGAACTATCTGCTCCAGCCGAGGATCACCGCCAGGACGGTGGACATCCACCCGGCCGTGTCCTTCGGATCGGTGATAGCGGGCACCGCGCTGTTGGGCGCGGTGGGCGCGCTGATCGCGATTCCGGCGACCGCGACGCTCCAGGCGTTCCTCGGCGCGTACATCAAGCGCTACGACGTGACCGACGATCCGCGGATGCACGGGCGCACGCGGCGGCGCGGAGTCTCGGCCCTCGCGCGGATGCGCGCCGCGCTGGCGCGGCGTGGTTGACACAAAAATCGAACATCCATTCTCATGGAGGCCCCGGCAGTTATCCACAGGCCGAGGACGTCAGGGCCGCTTGTCAGTGGCAGGCGCTAGCGTCTTGGACGTGAAGCGATCGACTCAAGCAAACCGGGTGGGACCCATGGCAGGAACCGACCGCGAGAAGGCCCTCGACGCCGCGCTCGCACAGATTGAACGGCAATTCGGCAAGGGCGCCGTGATGCGCATGGGCGACCGGCCGAACGACCCCATTGAGGTCATCCCCACCGGGTCGACCGCTCTCGACGTCGCCCTCGGCGTGGGCGGGCTGCCACGCGGCCGCGTGGTGGAGGTCTACGGCCCGGAGTCCTCGGGTAAGACGACCCTGACCCTGCACGCGGTGGCCAATGCCCAGCGGGCGGGTGGCACGGTCGCCTTCGTGGACGCGGAGCACGCCCTCGACCCGGACTACGCGCAGAAGCTCGGTGTGGACACCGACTCGCTGATCCTGTCCCAGCCGGACAACGGCGAGCAGGCGCTCGAGATCGTGGACATGCTGGTCCGCTCCGGCGCTCTCGACCTCATTGTCATCGACTCGGTCGCCGCCCTGGTGCCGCGCGCGGAGATCGAGGGTGAGATGGGCGACTCCCACGTCGGTCTCCAGGCCCGGCTGATGAGCCAGGCGCTCCGCAAGATCACCAGCGCGCTGAACCAGTCCAAGACCACCGCCATCTTCATCAACCAGCTGCGCGAGAAGATCGGCGTCATGTTCGGCTCCCCGGAGACGACGACCGGTGGTCGGGCGCTGAAGTTCTATGCCTCGGTCCGCATCGACATCCGTCGCATCGAGACCCTCAAGGACGGCACCGACGCCGTCGGTAACCGCACCCGCTGCAAGGTCGTCAAGAACAAGGTCGCGCCGCCCTTCAAGCAGGCCGAGTTCGACATCCTCTACGGCCAGGGCATCAGCCGCGAGGGCGGTCTGATCGACATGGGTGTTGAGCACGGCTTCGTCCGCAAGTCCGGTGCCTGGTACACCTACGAGGGCGACCAGCTCGGCCAGGGCAAGGAGAACGCCCGCAACTTCCTGAAGGACAACCCCGATCTCGCCAATGAGATCGAGAAGAAGATCAAGGAAAAGCTCGGAATCGGAGTGAAGCCTCAGGACCCGGCCGCCGCGGAGCCCACCGCGGACGCGGCGGGTGCCGCGGGCGTGGCCGCCGCCGCACCGGCGAAGGCCGTGGCCGCCCCGGCGGCCAAGTCCGGGGCGAAGGCGGCCAAGACCGCCGCGGCCAAGAGCTGATCCATGACACGGCGGACCGAATGGCCGGACGACCCAGGCCGTCCGGAGCGCCCGGACCGTCCGGACAGCGGCGCCCCCTCCTTGTCGAGGGCCGAGCAGGGGCCGCCGCCGGGCCCGGAGGAGCAGGCGCGGGCAATCTGCCTGCGCCTGCTCACCGGGACCCCGCGCACTCGTAAGCAGCTCGCGGATGCGCTGCGCACCCGGGGCATCCCCGATGACGCGGCGCAGGAGGTGCTGTCCCGGTTCGAGGACGTCGGTCTGATCGACGACGCGGCGTTCGCGGAGGCGTGGGTGGAGTCCCGGCACCACAGCCGGGGGCTCGCCCGGCGGGCGCTCGCCCGTGAGCTGCGCACCAAGGGCGTGGACTCCACCCTGATCGACGACGCCGTGGGCCAGCTCGACGCCGATCAGGAGGAGCAGACCGCACGCGAGCTGGTCGAGCGCAAGGTGAGGGCCACCCGTGGCCTGGACCGGGAGAAGCGGATACGCCGTCTCGCCGGGATGCTGGCCCGCAAGGGTTACTCCGAGGGTCTGGCGCTTCGGGTGGTGCGGCGCGCGCTGGAGGAGGAGGGAGAGGACACGGAGCTGCTGGAGTACCACCTTCCGGAGCTCTGAGCCTCGGCGGCCGACCTCCGAGAGCTCCGGGCCCGTCACGGCACACGAGACGCGGGGCGCTAGTCGACCGGGAGGCCCGCCGCGCGCCACGCCTGGAAGCCGCCGGTCAGATCGGTCGCCCGCGCCAGCCCCAGCCGGTGCAGCGAGACCGCGGCGAAACTGGACGCGTAGCCCTCGTTGCACACCACTACGACCCGCAGATCATGGTGGGTGGCCTCGGGCAGCCGGTGGTCGCACTGCGGGTCGAGCCGCCACTCCAGCTCGTTCCGCTCGACGATCAGCGCCCCCGGGATGGTGCCGTCGCGCTCCCGCAGCGCCGCGTACCGGATGTCCACCAGCAGTGCGCCCTCGACCTGCGCCGCCGCGGCGTCGAGGGGCTCCAGCCGGTCGAGTTCCTCGCGAGCCTCGGCCAGCAGCTCGTCCACGCTCCGCTTGGCCGTACCAGTCGTGCCCATCGCGTTCATCCCCATTCCTCGGGCCGCTCGACCTGCTCCAGCCGCAGCGTGTGACCAGTGCGGCTGTAGCGCCGCATGAGCGGCAGCGGCGGATAGTAGGCGTGCACCGACACCGCATGCTCGGTGTCGGACGGGTTGATCACCTCATGCACATGATGCGGTCCGAAGGCCCGGCCCTGCCCGGCGGGCAGCCGCCGCTCGCGGTCCACACCGTCGGCCAGCTCCAGGGTCTTCCAGCCCTCGGTGGGCAGACGCGCGGCGAGTGATTGCTCGTTGAGCTCACCCGCCGCCGAGACGAAGGCGCCATGCGACCCGCCGTGGTCGTGCCAGCCGGTGCCGGTGCCCGGAGGCCAGCCGATCAGCCAGGCTTCGCTGCCGCCCGGCCCGTCGAGGCGCAGCCAGGTGCGGCCCTCCGGATCGAGCGGAAGGGAGGCGACGAGTTCGGCGTCGGCGGCGGTCCGGCGGGCGAAGTCGAGCAGTTCCGCGGCGCTGGGCGGGGCGACGGGGCCGGATGCGGGGTCCGTGATGAGGTCCGCTGAGGGGCGCACGGGACTGGAGGGGGAAGTGCGTACGTCGGGCACAGAGCACCGTCCTGAATGATCGCGAAAGGGGCGCGGCCGCGCCGCGCGGGAAAGAGGCGGATCAACAGGACGGACGACAGACACAGCCCGCGTAGCGGACCAGATCCAGATGGACCCTCCGCCAGAAGCGAGGCAAGCAGGTGTCAGTCACGCTGCGAAGTGAATCATGTGCCGGAAAGGAAGGTCAACCTCACCGGCCCGGACCTGGACGCGCGCCCGGATCACACACGCCCGGACACGACTACCCGCGCCCGGAGACGATCACGCACGCCCGCAGACGACCACCCGCGGCCGGACACGCGACCAGCGCCTGAGTGCGCCCCCGGCGCGCCCCGCTGAGCCCGCGGTTCCCGCACGCACTACCGCCGTGCGCTCGCCTCCGCCGGGGCGCCCCTGGCCGCGTTCCCGCCCCGGGCCGCGTCCGCGCACGCGTACAGCGCACTCGGCCGCACCCCCGACAGCGCCGCGGCGAGATGGCCGTCCGGCCGCACCAGCAGCACGGTATGCGCCGGGGCACCCGGGTACGCCTCGGTGACCAGCAGCTCGGTGGGCAGGGGCAGCGCCGCGACGGCCGCCGCCAGCCGCGGCATCAGCCCGGCCCGCATCCAGTGGCGGCGGTCCCACACCCCGGTGCCCGGTGCGACCAGCACCACCAGCAGCTCCCGGCCGAGCCGCTCCCGCAGCCGTACGACCGAACCGTCCGGCGCGGTCACCGGCACATCGGCGACCGGCGCCCCGAGCGCCGTCCCCACCGTGACCGAGCCGTCCGGCGGCGCGGCCGGGGCCAGCGGCGAACGGTCGTAGACCGGCGGCGCGCCCAGCGGACCCCGCCCGAGGTGACCCTCGGTGAGCAGCGCGTCGTGCCCGCGCGCCCCGCCGGGCCGCACGGTGCGCCGTACCGCGTGCCAGCCGCCGGCCGCCCGCACCAGCGGCAGCGCCTGGTCCGCCGCGCGCAGCCGGGCCCCGACGGCTCCCCGCCGTTCCGCCTGATAGCTGTCGAGCAGGGCGTCCGAGGCCCCGTGGTGCCAGGCGAGGGAGAGCTTCCAGGCGAGGTTGTCGACGTCCCGCAGCCCTTCCTCGAGCCCCTGGGTGCCGAGAGCGCCCAGCAGATGGGCGGCGTCCCCGGCCAGGAAGGCGCGCCCGACGCGCCAGCGCAGCGCGAGGCGGTGGTGCACGGTGTGCACGCCGGTGTCCAGCAGCTCATAGGGGGGCTCGGATTCGCCGCACCACCCCGCGAGGGTGTCGCGCACCCGAACCATCAGGGCGTCAGGGGTGACAAGGTCGCGGCCGGGCGGCAGCAGCCAGTCGATCCGCCACAGGCCGTGCGGCAGCGGCCTGGCGGTGACCTCGGCGTCGATGCTGCGCCAGGGCGGGGAGCGGTGCAGCAGGGCCTCGCCGGGCCAGGGGAGTTCGGCGCGCAGCGCCGCGACGGCGTGCCGCTCCACCGCCGTACGGCCCGGGAAGCGCACGCCCAGGAGCTTGCGGACGGTGGATCGCGGCCCGTCGCAGCCCACCAGATAGCTGCCCCGCCACCAGGTGGCCTGGGCGCCCCGGGTGCGCACCCCGACCCCGTGGTCGTCCTGCTCCAGGTCGTCGATCCGGGTTCCGGAGACGATCCGGACGAGGTCTTCGTCGCCCATGGCGGCCAGCGAGCCCCGCAGCGCCCGGGTGAGCTCGTGCTGGGGCAGATGCAGCGGTGAGGGCGCCGACACCGGCGCCGACTCGCCCTCGGAGAAGGGCGCGTCACCGTCGGGAGCCTCCATGGCCTCCTTAAGGCCGCCGTCCCAGCCGCCGGTGCCGCGCTCGGGCGACGGCGAACCGCCGAAAAGGCCGCCGGGAGTGAAGAGGCCGCCGGGAGTGAGGGGCACCTGTCGCACCAGCTGCCGCCTCCGCATCGTGCGCCATCCGGTCCACGGCCGGGTGCGGGCGGTGACCCGGCAGCCCAGCCGCTCCAGCACGGCGGCGGCGTCCGGGCGCAGCACGACGGTGCGCGCCAGACGGCTCTCCTCGGCTTCCGTGGCCTCGTCCAGCAGGATGACGGGCACCTCGAGGCGCGCGAGGGTGAGGGCCAGGGTCAGGCCGACCGGGCCCGCCCCGGCGACGATCACCGGGTCCACGGTGCGGTTCCTGTGGCCCTGCGGGTCGTACGTGACGTACGGAAATTGGCAGTTGAAACCCGGTGAGCGATCACAGAAAGCATGCAACCCACTGCCGCTGCCCACGTCAAGCGACGAAGGGCGGTGGCGCGTGCGCCACCGCCCTGGTACAGGTCTCGCTCATCCATCCGGCCCGGATGGCGTCCGGACGACCCCCGGATGGCGTCCGCCCGGTCGCCGGGGACGTCCCCTCAGTTCGTCTTGCCCGCGGACGCGTCCGGAGCGGAGGTCGCGGACTGGTCGACGACGTCGAGGGCGTCGGCTGCCGCGAGCGGCTGTCCGGCGTCCGCGACCCGGATGCCGGTCTTGGCGCGCCGGCCGCGCCGCTCGATCCAGGTGGCGAGGGCGGAGAGGGCCAGACACATCGCGATATAGATGACACCGCCGACGATGATCACCGGGACGTAGGGGTTCTCGTCGTTGACCACGATGTTGCCGGCCAGCTGCTGAAGCTGGAACAGCAGCTCCTGGTAGGTGATGACATAGCCGAGGGAGGTGTCCTTCAGCGTCACCACCAGCTGGCTGATGATGGTCGGCAGCATCGCCCTTACGGCCTGCGGCACCAGGACCGTCATCATGACCTGGGTCTTGCGCATGCCCAGGGCGTACGCGGCCTCGCGCTGGCCCCTGGGCACCGAGTTGATGCCCGCCCGCAGGACCTCGGCCTGGACCGAGCCGTTGTAGACGGTCAGGCCGATGACCAGGGCCCAGAAGCCGGTGTTGTCACCGCTGAGCCCCAGATCCGAGCGGTAGGTCAGAAACAGCACCCACAGCACGTAGATGGTGATCAGCAGCGGGACGGCCCGGAACAGCTCGATGAAGCCGGTCGCGAACCAGCGGACGGGCTTGTGGTCCGAGAGCCGGCCCACGGCCAGCAGCACACCGAGGGCGAGGGAGAGGACCGCCGCGACCGCGAACACCTTCAGGGTGGTGACCACACCGTCGCGGATGCTGGTCCGCACCCCCGCGTAGTTGAAGATGTCCCACATCTCGGGCGCGAACTGACCCTTGGCGTTCAGCCGCACCACCGCGAAGATGATCAGCCCGAGGACGGCCAGGCCGCCGACCACGGAGAAGATGCGGTTCCGGACGCGGGCCTTGGGGCCGGGGGCGTCGTACAGGACGCTCGAGCTCATCGGGCCACCTCCAGGCGGTTCTCCAGCAGCCGGAAGAGACCGCTGATGGCGAACGTGATGACCAGGTAGCACAGCGCGATCCACAGGAAGATCCAGCCGATCGCGAAGCCCTTGTCACTCAGCAGCTTCGAGACATTGAACAGTTCGGTGTTGCTGAATGCCCCGGCGATGGCCGAGTTCTTGGTGAGCGCGATGAAGATGCTGCTCATGGGGGGAATCACGGACCGGGTGGCCTGGGGGAGGACGATCAGCCGCAGGGTCTGGAAGAAGGTCATCCCCAGGCTGCGGGCGGCCTCCGCCTGGCCGAGCGGCACGGTGTTGATACCGGACCGCACGGCCTCGCAGACGAAGGACGACGTGTAGCAGCCCAGCGCCATCATGGCGAGGACGAAGGGGCTCGTCCCCGGGAAGAAGATCTGCGGGATCACGAAGAACGAGATCAGGAACAGCAGGGTCAGCGGGGTGTTGCGCAGCAGGGTGACCCATGCCGTGCCGAACGCCCGCAGCGGCGGTATGGGCGACACCCGGAAGCCGGCTATGACGACGCCCAGCACGAGGGCCAGCGCCGCACTGGCCGTCGTGATGGAGAGGGTTCCCAGGAACCCCTCCCGGAACTGGGGCAAATGATCGAGAAGTACGTTCATCGATTCTCCGCGGTAGCGGTCAGGTCAGCGGCGTGCGGAGCGCACCGGCTTCGAGGTGAACAGGCGAACGGGTGAACGAGCGGACGGAGAGCCCTGCTCAGTAGCGCGGCAGGGGCGTCTTCGGCGCTTCGTAGGAGGAGCCGGACTTGCCGAGCGTGCCCTCGTACGCCTTCTTGTAGTCGCCGTTCTTGATGTGCTTCTCGAGCGAGTCGCTGATCGCGTCGCGGAGCGCCTTGTCGTTCTTGTTCATGCCGACGCCGTACGGCTCCTCGGTGAAAGGCTTGCCGACCACGTGCAGCTTGCTCGGGCGCTGGGCGGCGTAGCCCTTGAGGATGGCGTCGTCGGTGGTGACCGCGTCGACCTGGCCGTCGAGCAGCTGCTTGACGCAGAGCGAGTACTTGCTCAGTTCGGTGGTCTTTGCGCCGTACTTCGGCTTCTTGATCTCCTGGAGCGGGGTGGAGCCGACGATCGAGCAGACCTTCTTGCCCTTGATGCCGTCCGGGCCCGTGATCTTGCCCTTGTCCTCCATGCGGACCAGCAGGTCGGCGCCGGCTGTGAGGTACGGGCCCGCGAAGCCGACCTGCTTCTTGCGCTCGTCGTTGATGGTGTAGGTGCCGACGTAGTAGTCGACCTGGCCCTTGGAGATCGAGGTCTCGCGGACGTTGGAGTCCACCGTCTTGAAGGTGATCTTGTCCGCGGAGAAGCCGAGGTCGGCGGCGACCATCTTGGCGATCTCGATGTCGAAGCCGGAGCGCTTGCCCTCGGTGTCCTGGAACCCGAGGAAGGGCTGGTCGGCCTTGGCGCCGATGACGATCTTGCCGCGCTTCTGCGCCGCCTTCAGGGTCGGCGAGTCGATCTTCACATCCTTCGCGACCGTGTAGTCGCCGCTGAAGACCTCGCCGCCCTTCGGCTTGTCGCCGGCGGTGCCCTTCTCGCCGCCACAGGCGGTCGCCGTCGCGGCCAGCGCGAGAACCACCGTGGCCGCTGCGGCCGTCTTACGAATCCTCATGGTGCCCATCCCTCTGTGTTCAGTACGTGGTTCACATACGCAGTGGCGAACGTGGAGCGGTCTGCCGGGCCGAGTGCGGGCCCGGCGGGCTCAGCGGGGTCAGTGGTGAAGGATCTTCGACAGGAAGTCCTTGGCCCGGTCGCTGCGGGGGTTGTTGAAGAACTGCTCCGGCTCGGCCTCTTCGACGATCCGGCCATCGGCCATGAAGACCACCCGGTTCGCCGCGGAGCGGGCGAAGCCCATCTCATGGGTGACGACGACCATCGTCATGCCGTCCCGGGCGAGCTGCTGCATGACCTCCAGCACCTCGTTGATCATCTCCGGGTCCAGCGCCGAGGTCGGCTCGTCGAAGAGCATCACCTTCGGGTCCATGGCCAGGGCGCGCGCGATCGCCACACGCTGCTGCTGGCCACCGGACAGCTGGGCGGGGTACTTGTCCGCCTGGGCGCCGACGCCGACCCGGTCCAGCAGCGTGCGCGCCTTCTCCTCGGCGGCCTTCTTGTCCGACTTACGGACCTTGATCTGGCCCAGCATCACGTTCTCGAGCACCGTCTTGTGCGCGAAGAGGTTGAAGGACTGGAAGACCATGCCGACGTCGGCACGCAGCCGGGCGAGCTCCCTGCCCTCCTGGGGCAGCGGCTTGCCGTCGATCGTGATGGAGCCGGAGTCGATCGTCTCCAGCCGGTTGACCGTGCGGCACAGCGTCGACTTCCCGGACCCGGACGGCCCGATGACGACGACCACTTCGCCGCGGCTGATGGTCAGGTCGATGTCCTGGAGCACATGCAGCGCGCCGAAGTGCTTGTTGACTCCTGACAACGCAACCAACGCGTTCGCCACCGGTGCGGCGTCCTTGGTCACCGATACTTCGCTCATCGGCGTCTCGCTCCGTCCTCCTCGGTTGGGAGGACACTAATGAGCGCCCGCGACCAGCGTCATTACATCTGAGCTGAAATTGAGGATAACGATATGGCCGCGACACGACACTCTACGTGAACGGGACGACGCGCGCCGTACCGGCTGCGTAACGGAAACCAGTGTGTGACCCAATGCGTCTTGACGGCTGCCCGTCGATCGGCGTGGATGCCCTGTGGCCATGTTCGTGGCCGCATTCGAAGACATGGTGACGGGGACGCGTACGGGGCGCGTCTCCCCTGATACGGAAAGGTGGCGGAGGGGCCGGTGAGACTGCTGCTCGTGGAGGACGACAACCATGTCGCCGCGGCCCTGTCCGCCATCCTCTCCAAGCACGGTTTCGAGGTCACCCACGCCCGCAGCGGCGAGGAGGCGCTCCAGGCGCTGCTGCCCGACTCCGGCGCCCCCTTCGGCGTCGTCCTCCTCGACCTCGGCCTGCCCGACCAGGACGGTTTCGAGGTGTGCGGCAAGATCCGCAAGCGCACCGCCACCCCCGTGATCATGGTGACGGCGCGCGCCGATGTGCGCTCCCGCATACACGGGCTCAACCTCGGCGCCGACGACTACGTGGTCAAGCCGTACGACACCATGGAGCTGCTCGCCCGGATCCACGCCGTCAGCCGCCGCACCGCCGCCCACGACCCGGGCCATGGCACCGAGGAGAGCCCGGACGGTTCCCATCCGCCGCTGCGGCTCGGCCCCGTGACCATCGAGTTGCCCACCCGCCAGGTCTCCGTCAACGGGACGACCGTTTCGCTCACCCG
This sequence comes from Streptomyces lacaronensis, assembly GCF_047337785.1. Taxonomy (NCBI): domain Bacteria; kingdom Bacillati; phylum Actinomycetota; class Actinomycetes; order Kitasatosporales; family Streptomycetaceae; genus Streptomyces; species Streptomyces lacaronensis. The sequence continues at coordinate 3,741,804 of NZ_JBLHDK010000003.1, read as the reverse complement.
TAAGGAGTTCGATCTGCTCGCCCTGCTCGCCCAGCGCCCCGGTGTGGTCTTCCGCCGGGAGCAGATCATCAGCGAGGTCTGGCGCACCAGTTGGGAAGGGACGGGGCGCACCCTGGAGGTCCACATCGCCTCCCTGCGCTCCAAGCTGCGGATGCCCGCCCTGATCGAGACGGTGCGCGGGGTGGGCTACCGCCTCGTCGCCCCGGCCGGCTGAGCGACCGGGGCCCCTCGGTGCGCACTCGGCTCCTCCCGCTCCTCATCGTCCTCATGGCGGGCGTGCTGCTCGCGCTCGGCTTCCCGCTCGCCGGGAGCCTGGCCGCCCGGGAGCAGCAGCGTGTGGTCGTCGACCGGATCGACGACACCGCGCGCTTCGCCGCGCTCGCCCAGTTCGTCACCGCCGGGCCCACGGGGGCGGTCGGCGCCGAGGGGAACGAGCGGCTGGACACCCTGCGCTCCGAGCTCAGGCGCTACCACGACCTGTACGGCATCCGGGCCGGGGTCTTCTACCGGGACCGGGAGGCACCGCCCATGGCCGAGGCGCCCGGTGGCTGGCGGCTGCCGGACACGGGCGAGAGCGCCCAGGCGTTCGACGAGGCCCTCGCCGGGCGCCGCAGCCACGATCCGCCCCAGGTGTGGCCCTGGCAGCGGGGCAGGCTCACCGTGGCCTCTCCCGTCGTCCGCGACGGCGACGTGGTGGCCGTCGTCGTCACCGACTCGCCCACCGGCCAGATGCGGTCGCGGATCCTGCACGGCTGGCTGGTCATCGGCGCGGGCGAATGCGCCGCGATGCTGCTGGCCGTCGGCGCCGCGTTCCGGCTCACCGGATGGGTGCTGCGGCCGGTGCGCGTCCTGGACACCGCGACCCATGACATCGCGACCGGGCGGATGCAGTCACGCGTCGCGGCCGCCTCCGGCCCCCCGGAGCTGCGGCGGCTGGCCCGCTCGTTCAATGAGATGGCCGACAATGTCGAGCAAGTCCTGGAGCAGCAGCGGGCGTTCGTCGCCGACGCCTCCCACCAGCTGCGCAATCCGCTTTCCGCGCTGTTGCTGCGCATCGAGCTGCTGGCGCTGGAGCTGCCGGACGGCCATGAGGAGATCGCCTCGGTGCGCGCGGAGGGCAAGCGCCTGGCCAGCGTCCTGGACGATCTGCTCGACCTCGCCCTGGCCGAGCACTCCGCCGCGGATCTGCGGCTCACCGATATCGCGGAGCTGGCGGCCGACCGGGTGGACGCCTGGCTTCCGGTGGCCGAGCGGGAGGAGGTCGGGCTCGCCTACATGGGCCCCGCGGCCATCACCGGCTGGGCCGACCCGGTGGCCTTGTCCAGCGCGCTGGACGCCGTCGTCGACAACGCCCTGAAGTTCACGCCCGAGGGGGCGCATGTGGAGGTCTCGGCGCGGGCGGAGGCCGACACCGTGGCGATCGTCGTCGCCGACGGCGGCCCGGGCCTCACCGAGGACGAACTCGCCCGCATCGGCGACCGCTTCTGGCGCAGCAGCCGCCACCAGAACGTCTCGGGCTCGGGCCTGGGCCTGTCCATCACCCGCGCGCTGCTCACGGCGGGCGGGGGCACGATCCACTACGCGCCCAACGAGCCCGGTGGTCTGCGCGTGACCATCACGGTGCCGCGGACGGGGCCCGGTGAGACCGTGACGACCGTAAGGACGTGACGCGGGCGGGTAGGGCCGTGGGGACGTGACGCGGCCTGTGAGGACCGTGACGCGGGCTGTAAGGACGTGACGCGGATCGTAAGGCCCGCTCGCCGCTCAGCCCCGCGGCTTGTGCCAGACGATGCTGTAGCGCCACAGGACGTGACGGCGGTACCGCGAGCCGGGCAGGAGCTCGGCGGCCAGCGCCCGCATCTCCGGGTAGGTCACCGGCGGCGGCCATACGACGGGGGACGGGTGCTGCCAGTGCCCTTTCCTCGCGCGGTGGACCTTACCGACGGCCACGGCGGCGAGGACGTGCGGCAGGTCCCTGGGCATGGTGTTCCGGGCGAGACCGACGACGGCCAGGACCCCGCCGGGCCGCAGCAGCTCGCGCATGCGGGTCAGCCCGGTGGCGGCGTCCACGTGGTGCAGGGTGGCCACCGACGCGATGACGTCGAACGAGGCGGGCTCGAAGGGATGGCTCAGGAAGTCGCCGAGGACGTAGTCGACGTCGTCCCCGTACGCACGTCCCTGATCGATGCTGGCCGCGTCGAGGTCGATCCCGGTGACGTGCGGCACGGTCCGCCGGAGCGCGCGGGCGAGCATGCCCTCGCCGCAGCCGATGTCGAGGGCGCGCTGGGCGCCATCGGGGACCGCGTGGAGGATGCGGGGGTGGTAGTGGATGTTGTGGTTCCACCGCCTGCCGTTCTTCACTGTCATATGAGGATCCTGCCGGACCAGGTCCCGGTCGTCGGCCGTATCGGGGCGGCAGCGGTGCCGGGCTACGGCTTGACCGAGCGGTAATAGCGCGCCGCGCCCTTGTGGAGGGCGAGGGGATCGGTGAAGACGGCGGTTCGCAGGTCCACCTTCTGGGCGGCGTGCACCTTCGCCCCGATGCGGTCCCGGTTCTCTATCACCGTGCGTGTGACGCCCTCCGCCAGACCGGGGGCCACCCGGTCCGTGGTGACCAGGAGATTCGGTACGGCGATCGTCTTGACCGGCTCCGGCCTGCGTATCTCCTCGTACGCGTCGGCGGGCACGGTGGCCGCCCGGTAGTAGCGCGTCACCCCGCCCTGCCGGTGCAGTGGGCCGGTGAGGTCGCCGAGCTGGACGAGCCGGATCGGGTAGGCGTGGGCCAGGGTGCGCACCGCGGTGGTCGGCAGCCCGCCCGACCAGAAGAAGGCATCGAGCTTGCCCTGCCGCAGCAGCCTCGGCATGGCGTCGATGCCGACCCGCTTCGCCCGGATGTCCCGGTCGAAGTCGAGCCCGGCGGCCTTGATCAGCGCCCGGGTGATCAGCTGCACGCCGGAGCCGTCGTCGCCCACCCCCACCCGCAGATGCTTCAGATCGCGGGCCGACCGTACGGACGAGCCCCTCGGCACGACCAGCTGCATGTAGTCGTCGTACAGCCGGGCACAGGCCCGCAGCCGCCCCGCTCCCTCGCCCCGGTAGGCGGCGACGGCGTCGGTGGCGGCGATGGCGAAGGTGGCCCTGCCCCGGGCCAGCCGCTCGACGTTGTCCGGGGACCCCCTGGACTGCTCCAGCCGCACATCGACATCGGGGAGGTCCCGGGCGAGGTCCTGCTCCAGCATTCGGCCGTAGGTGTCGTAGACCCCGGTGGAGACCCCCGTCGCGAACGTCACCCGGCCGCTGGGCGAGGGGCCACCGCCCGACGCCAGCAGCCACCACAGCAGCAGCCCGAGGGCGACGAGGCCCGCGGCGGCGGACTGCAGGGCGCGGCGCCGGTCCAGGCGCGGAAGGGTGAGGGCCATGGCGAGGATCCTGCCAGGCCCGCTGACGGGAGGGGAGGGGCGAGCCGCTACGGGAGCCGCTGAGGGAGGGGAGGGGCGAGTCGCCCGCGGATCCCGTCATGCGGGCGGCGCCCGCTCATCTGCCGGAGCGCAGGGCTCTCGACAGGCCCAGGGCCGCGGTCCGGACCGCCGGTGCCAGCTGCGCCGGCCGGAAGCGGCCGCGGGGTACGGCCACCGACAGCGCCGCCACCGAGGTCGGTCCGTCGAAGACGGGAGCCGCGATGCAGCTGACCCCGGGAGCCGTCTCTTCCTCCTCGTAGGCCAGACCCGCGACCTGGGCCTGCTCGACGGCCGTGCGCAGCCGGTCCGGGTCGGTGATCGAGTGGGGGGTGAGGGCGGGCAGAGGCGCGGCCAGGATCTCCTCGACCAGTTCGGAGCCCGAGAACGCCAGAAGTGCCTTGCCCACGCCGGTGCAGGTCAGCGGCAGTCGGCCGCCGATGCGGGACGGCAGCCGAAGGGCGTCGTGGCCGTGGATGCGCTCGACGTAGACCACCTCGTGGCCCTCGCGCACGCCGAGGTGCACGGTTTCGTGCGTGGCCTCGAAGAGGTCCTGTAGGAACGGCAGCGCGGCCTCCCGCAGATCGCGTCGGCGCGGGACGAGTGAGCCCAGTTCGAAGAGGGCGCCCCCGAGCCGGTAGCTCTCGGCGTCGCGTTCGAGCAGGCCGAGACGGACCAGATCGGCGCAGAGCCGGAACACGGTGGTCTTGGCCAGCCCGGTACGCGCGGACAGTTCTGTGAGACGGAACGCGCCGCCATCGGGACGGAAGCAGTCGAGGACGGCCATTGCCTTGTCGAGCATGTTGCCCCGTGCGCTGTTCCGTGTCATGGAACACAGTGTGCCGGTGCCCGGTTGTCGGCCCACACCCGGGGGACGGGCCGGTGGCCCGGTCCACCGCCCGGCAGAGGGGCTTTGCGTGAGCGCCTACCCTTGTTGGGTGACCATCAGCAGCGACCGGAGCCCGGCAGTGGACGTTCAAGCACCCAAGAGCTACGAGATCCGCACCTACGGGTGCCAGATGAATGTCCATGACTCCGAGCGGCTCTCGGGCCTCCTGGAAGAGGCGGGCTACGTGCGCGCGCCCGAGGGCACCGGCGAGGGTGAGGCCGACATCGTCGTCTTCAACACCTGCGCGGTGCGGGAGAACGCCGACAACCGGCTGTACGGCAACCTCGGCCGGCTCGCGCCGATCAAGGCGCGGCGGCCGGGCATGCAGATCGCCGTCGGCGGCTGTCTGGCCCAGAAGGACCGCGACACCATCGTCAACAAGGCCCCCTGGGTCGACGTGGTCTTCGGCACCCACAACATCGGCAGCCTGCCGGTGCTGCTGGAGCGCGCCCGCGTCCAGGAGGAGGCCCAGGTCGAGATCGCCGAGTCCCTGGAGGCCTTCCCCTCCACCCTGCCGACGCGGCGCGAGTCCGCGTACGCCGCATGGGTCTCCATCTCCGTGGGCTGCAACAACACCTGCACCTTCTGCATCGTCCCGGCGCTGCGCGGCAAGGAGAAGGACCGCCGCCCCGGTGACATCCTCGCCGAGGTGGAGACCCTGGTCGCCGAGGGCGTCACCGAGATCACCCTGCTCGGCCAGAACGTGAACGCGTACGGCTCCGACATCGGCGACCGCGAGGCGTTCAGCAAGCTGCTGCGCGCCTGCGGGAAGATCGAGGGCCTGGAGCGGGTCCGGTTCACCTCGCCGCATCCGCGTGACTTCACCGACGACGTCATCGCCGCCATGGCGGAGACGGAGAACGTGATGCCGCAGTTGCACATGCCGCTGCAGTCCGGATCGGACACCGTGCTCAAGGCGATGCGCCGCTCGTACCGGCAGGAGCGCTACCTGGGCATCATCGAGAAGGTGCGCGCCGCGATGCCGGACGCCGCCATCTCGACCGACATCATCGTCGGCTTCCCCGGTGAGACGGAGGAGGACTTCGAGCAGACGCTGCACGTGGTGCGCGAGGCGCGCTTCGCCCAGGCGTTCACCTTCCAGTACTCCAAGCGGCCCGGGACGCCCGCCGCCGAGATGGACGGCCAGGTGCCCAAGGCGGTTGTCCAGGAGCGCTACGAGCGGCTGGTCGCCCTCCAGGAGGAGATCTCCTGGGAGGAGAACAAGAAGCAGGTCGGGCGCACGCTGGAGGTGCTGGTCGCCGAGGGCGAGGGCCGTAAGGACGACGCCACGCGGCGGCTGTCCGGCCGTGCCCCCGACAACCGTCTGGTGCACTTCGCGCGGCCCGAGGAGCCGGTTCGCCCCGGTGATGTCGTCACCGTCGACATCACCTACGCGGCCCCCCACCATCTGCTGGCCGAGGGCCCGGCCCGGGGCGTGCGGCGCACTCGCGCCGGGGACGCCTGGGAGCGGCGGAACGCGCCCGAGGAGAAGAAGCCCGCGGGTGTGATGCTGGGCCTGCCGACGGTGGGCGCCCCGCCGCCGCAGCCGGCCGCGCCCACCGCGGGCTGCGGCTGCGACTGAGCGCACGGCTAGGCTGACGATCATGCTGATCGCCGCCGCCGTCTGCCCGTGTCCGCCGCTGCTGGTGCCCGAGGTCGCCGCCGGAGCCGCCCCCGAGCTGGACGGGCTGCGCGCGGAGTGCTTCGAGGTCATCCACGCCCTCGCGGCGGCGCGTCCGGAGCGCCTGATCGTGGTGGGGCCCGCCGATCGCGCCGGGCGCGGGCCACATGCGCAGGGCGCGCCCGGGACGTTCCGCGGCTTCGGCGTGGAGGTGGATGTGCGGCTCGCCGCGCCGGTGACGGAACGCCGAGCCGCTCCGGTGACGGAACGCCGAGACGCACCTGCGACGGAACGGCGAGACGCACCTGCGACGGAACGGCGAGACGCACCTGCGACGGAGGACGGGGCGTCCGACGGCGAGGACGCCCCGGACGGCGGGCCCTCGCGTTCGCTGCCGACGTCGCTGGCGGTCGGCGCCTGGCTGCTGGAGCACGCGGGGTGGGACCCGGCGGTGCCCGTCGAGGGGCTGGGTGTGGGGGAACCTCTCGCGGCCGGGCGGTGTATTGAAGTCGGAAGGGAGCTCGCCGGGCGGGCGGAGCGGGTCGCGCTGCTGGTGATGGGCGACGGCACCGCATGCCGCACGCTGAAGGCGCCGGGCTATCTCGACGAGCGGGCGGCCGCGTTCGACGCCGAGGTGGCTCGGGCGCTGGCGGCCGCCGACACCGGGGCGCTGGCCGCGCTCGACGAGGAGTTGGCGTATGAGCTCAAGGCGGCAGGTCGCGCGCCGCTGCAGGTGCTCGCGGGGGCGGGCGAGGGGGCGCGCCTGAAGGGGGAGTTGCGGTATGACGAAGCGCCGTACGGCGTGGGGTATTTCGTGGCGAGCTGGTCGTCCTAGCACGCTCGCGGCCGTGGAGCCCGCGCTCCACGGCCGCGTACCAGCGGGGCCGGCCGGTCCGGGCCCGGCATCGCCCGCCCCCGTCTTCTGTGCCTTGTTCGCTTGGCCGGTCTTATGCGTCGCCCTTGTGCTTGGGCTTGCGCTCGTCCATCTGCGAGAGGCGGTTGAGAGCGTCCTTCGCCTTGCCCGTGCCAGTCTCGATCTTGGCGCTGTACTTGCCCTTGGTCCTGGTGTCGACCGACTTGGCCGCCTTCTCCAGGCCCCGTCCGATCCTGGCCTCGTGCTGCTGCGCGAAGCTGCCGGCCTTGCCCTTCATCTGACCGGCCTTGGCCTTGAGATTATCCATCAGGCCCATGTGCCACCTACCCTCGTCGGTTGCCTATGCGCGGGCGCTCTCACCAGTCTCGCTGTCGGCCGCCTCGGCCGCGGACTGCTGTTTGGGGATCCCGGCGCCTTCACCCGCCGGGTTCTCCTTCCCGCTCCGCGCGGCCTCAGCCTCATCGGCGGTCCCGGACTTGGTCTCCGCCGTCATGGCGTCGGCCGTGGACTGGGAGTCCCGCACGGACGGCGCCCCCTCGGAGGAATGGCTCGCCTCCCTCGACGCACGACGAAACCTGGAAAACACGCCCATATCTACTCCATACCTTACTCGTGTGGGCGAAACCCGTGTGGGCGAAATCCCGTGCCGCCCGGAGTGCCCCCTTGTGCGGTGCGCGGCGACTGCGCGGCGCGCGGCGGCCGATTCCCCGAACCGGCCCTCGGAACCTCCCAACAGGCAACGAACCCGGCCGTGCCCCGTCACGTCGCTCATTCGAGGAGTCCCCGGGGCATTTGCGAGACTGGCCCGGTGAATACTGCAGGCCATCCGCCGCGAGTCATCGCCGTCGTCGGCCCCACAGCGGCCGGAAAGTCCGATCTGGGCGTCGCACTCGCCAGACACCTCGACGGCGAGGTCGTCAACGCCGACTCCATGCAGCTGTACCGGGGCATGGACATTGGCACCGCCAAGCTGACGGAGGACGAGCGGCAGGGGGTGCCGCACCGGCTGCTGGACATCTGGGACGTCACCCAGACCGCGAGCGTCGCCGAGTACCAGCGGCTGGCCCGCGCCGAGATGGACCGTCTGCTCGCCGAGGGCCGTACCCCCGTCCTGGTCGGCGGTTCCGGCCTGTACATCCGAGGGGCCATCGACGCCCTCGAGTTCCCGGGTACCGACCCCGCCGTCCGGGCCCGGCTCGAGGCCGAGCTGGAGGAGCGGGGCTCCGGGGTCATGCACGCCCGGCTCGCCGACGCCGACCCCGAGGCGGCGCGCGCGATCCTGCCCAGCAACGGCCGCAGGGTGGTCCGGGCGCTGGAGGTCATCGAGATCACCGGCCGCCCGTTCACCGCCAATCTGCCCGGGCACGAGGCGGTCTACGACACCCTCCAGATCGGCGTCGACGTCGAGCGGCCCGAGCTGGATGAGCGGATCGCCCTGCGGGTGGACCGGATGTGGGACGCCGGGCTGGTCGCGGAGGTGCGCCGGCTGGAGAACGTTGGGCTGCGCTCCGGCCGTACCGCCTCCCGCGCGCTGGGCTATCAGCAAGTGCTCGCCGCGCTCGCGGGAGAGTGCGCCGAGGAGGAGGCGAGGGCCGAAACCGTGCGTGCCACCAAGCGGTTCGCACGCCGTCAGGACTCCTGGTTCCGCCGCGATCCCAGGGTCCACTGGCTCAGCGGAGCAGCCGACCACAGAGGGGAACTCCTGGCGAGCGCGCTCGCGTTGGTTGAACGGGCGGTCACAGCCTGATCACGTCATGGCATCGGGAAGCTCAGCTCGTCATTCGGGCCCCGAAGGACATGCCATCATCAAGCTCCGATCGTGCCGTGGTGTCTGGAGTTGGGAGGGCGTGTGGCGATGGAGGCCGGCCCTCGCGACGCATCGCAGCAATCGCCGCACGGAGACGCGCGGCCGCTGACCCCGGACGGCCCCGATGAGGACGGAGGGCTCCACGAACCCGGCGCGCCGGTCCTCGAGGACGGCTCCGAGGGCGAGGTCGGCGCGGGCTCGGTCTCCGAGGAGTCCTTCCGGGAGCTGCGCCCGCCGCGACGGCTGCGGATCTGGCAGATCGCGCCGATCGTCGCCCTGGCCATCCTCGGCTCGCTGATGTTCGCCTTCCCGCTCGCCTTCGAGTTCGGCGACGGAGGGGCGGTCGTGGCCATGCTCGGCCTGCTGCTGAGCAGCTGTGCGGCGGGCTGGGGCCTGATGGCCGCCCGCCGGGTGGGCTACACCTGGCCGGGCCTGCCCCCCAGAGGCTCCGGACGCCGCCCGGACTGGCGCTTCGTCGTGCTCTATGTCGCGATCGTGGCGCTGCTGGCCGCCCTCACCTTCTGGCGGGTGGCCCGCCTCCGCTAGGCCCTCCGTCCAGTGGTTCCCCCGGGCCACCGGGCACCGGGAGCCGGTGCGGGCGGAGCCCCGTAGGATCGAGGAATGAGCACCGCACCACGGCTGGCCTTCCTGAAGGGGCACGGCACCGAGAACGACTTCGTCATCGTCCCCGACCTGGACGGCCATCTGGAGCTGTCCGCGGCCACCGTCGCCCGGATCTGCGACCGCCGCGCCGGTATCGGCGGTGACGGCCTGATCCGCGTCGTGCGGTCCTCGGCACACCCCGAGGCGCGGGCCATGGCCGACCGGGCCGAATGGTTCATGGACTACCGCAACAGCGACGGCAGCATCGCCGAGATGTGCGGCAACGGAGTCCGCGTCTTCGCCCGGTACCTTCAGCGCGCCGGGCTGGTCGAGGCGGGCGATCTCGCGATCGCCACCCGGGCCGGGGTGCGCCGGGCCCACATCGCCAAGGACGCCGGTGACGCCGCCCGGCCGGGCCAGGCCACGGCCGGGTCCGACGGCCCGATCACCGTGGTGATGGGCGAGGCCGCGCTGCCCGCGCCCGGCCCCGAGGGGGAGATCACGGTCACGGTCGGTGACCACAGCTGGCCCGCCCGCAACGTGAACATGGGTAATCCGCACGCCGTCGCCTTCGTCGACGACCTCGCCCAGGCCGGGGATCTGTACACGGCCCCCGCCGTGCGCCCCGCCGCCGCGTACCCGCACGGCACCAACGTCGAATTCGTCGTCGATCGCGGCCCGCGCCATGTCGCGATGCGGGTGCATGAGCGCGGCTCCGGAGAGACCCGCTCCTGCGGCACCGGCGCCTGCGCCGTGATGGTCGCCGCCGCACGCCGTGACGGGGCCGATCCGGCCGTCACCGGGCACCCCGTCACATACACCGTGGACGTTCCCGGAGGGCGGCTTGTCATCAGCGAACGGCCGGACGGTACGGTGGAGATGACCGGCCCTGCCGTGATCGTGGCCGAGGGGGAGATCGATCCCTCTTGGCTGGGCACGGACCTCGGCTGACACTTCCCTCGAATGGGTGATCCGTTTCACTCTGGGCGAGAGCCGGTCGGCCGTGCGTGATGGGCTCGATAGCATCAAGCACCGGCCCCGGGGGAGCACCCACGCCGGTTGACGCTCGACGCCGCCGGAGGTGCCCATGAGCGCAGAGGCCACCGACCAGGCCCCGTTCGGCCGCAGGCGCGGCCTCCCCCGCATCGACCTGCGCAACCTCCGCAGGTTCAGTCGGGCCGCCCTGCTGGGGTCCGCCTCCCGCGGCCGGCTGCCCGACGCGATCGAGCATGTGGCCAAGGTCCACCGCGCGTACCACCCCGGAGCCGATCTGGACGTGCTCCGCAAGGCGTATGTCCTGGCCGAGTCCTCCCACCGCGGTCAGATGCGCAAGAGCGGTGAGCCGTACATCACCCATCCGCTGGCCGTCACGCTGATCCTCGCCGAACTGGGCGCCGAGACCACGACGTTGACCGCCTCGCTGCTCCACGACACGGTCGAGGACACCGATGTGACCCTGGATCAGGTGGGGGAGCAGTTCGGCGAGGAGGTCCGCTTCCTCGTCGACGGCGTCACCAAGTTGGAGAAGGTCGACTACGGCGCGGCGGCCGAGCCCGAGACCTTCCGCAAGATGCTCGTCGCCACCGGCAACGACGTCCGGGTGATGTCGATCAAACTCGCCGACCGGCTGCACAACATGCGCACCCTCGGCGTGATGCGCCCCGAGAAACAGGCGCGCATCGCCAAGGTCACCCGCGATGTGCTGATCCCGCTCGCCGAGCGGCTCGGGGTGCAGGCGCTCAAGACCGAGCTGGAGGACCTGGTCTTCGCCATCCTCCACCCCGAGGAGTACGCGCGGACCCGCGAGCTCCTCCAGGCCCACGCCGGCCGCCCCGACCCGCTGGCCCAGGCCGCCGAGGACGTACGGGGCGTGCTGCACGAGGCGGGCATCACCGCCGAAGTCCTGGTCCGGCCGCGGCACTTCGTCTCCGTCCACCGGGTCGGGCTCAAGCGCGGCGAGCTGACCGGCGCCGACCTCGGCCGCCTTCTCGTCCTGGTCTCCGACAACGCGGACTGTTACGCGGTCCTCGGCGAACTGCACACCTGCTTCACCCCGGTGATCTCGGAGTTCAAGGACTTCATCGCGGTCCCCAAGTTCAACCTCTACCAGTCGCTGCACACGGCCGTGGCCGGGCGCGACGGCGAGGTCACCGAAGTCCTCATCCGCACCCACCAGATGCACCGGGTCGCGGAGGCCGGAGTGATCGCCCTCGGCAATCCGTACGCCCCGACGGAGGGCGCCGACGCCCCCGAGGGCGAGCGGGCCGACCCCACCCGCCCCGGCTGGCTGTCCCGGCTGCTCGACTGGCAGAGCGCCACCCCCGACCCCGACATCTTCTGGACCTCGCTCCGCGACGACCTCGCCCAGGACCGGGAGATCACCGTCTTCCGCTCCGACGGCGGGACGCTCGGCCTGCCCGCGGGCGCGAGCTGTGTGGACGCCGCGTACGCCCTGTACGGCGACGACGCGCACTCCTGTATCGGCGCCCGGGTCAACGGCAGGATCGCGACCCTGAGCACGGTGCTGCGCGACGGCGACACCCTCCAACTGCTGATGGCCAGCGACGCCCGGGACACCGCCTCCCACGGCCCCTCGCCGGAGTGGCTCGACCACGCCCGCACCCCGGCCGCCCGCATCGCCATCAACCGCTGGCTGGCCGCCCATCCGGCGTCGCAGCACGAGCCCCGGGAGGCCGCCGAGGAGCCGGAGTCCGCCTCCGAGCCCACCGGACAGGACGGACAGGACGGACAGGAAGGACAGGACGGCCAGGACCCGCAGGGCGGTCAGGATCAGGACCCGCAGGCCACGCGGGGCACGCAGACTTCGCAGGGCGGCCAGACCGTCGCCCCCGCGTCGCCCGGTGCGGGCCGCCCCGAGGCGGGCATCGCCGTCGACCTGCCCGGCGCGACCGTACGGCTCGCCCGCTGCTGCACCCCCGTGCCGCCCGACGCGATCACCGGCTTCGCGGTCCGCGGCGGCGCCGTCACCGTGCACCGCGAGCGGTGCCCCGGAGTGGCGCGGATGACCTCGGCCGGGCGCACGGCCGTCGGGGTGCGCTGGGCGGACGAGGACGACGGGGACGGGGGCGGCGACTATCGCGTGACCCTCTTCGCGGAGGCGTTCAGCAGGCCGCATCTGCTCGCGGATCTCACCGAGGCCATCGCCGCCGAGGGCGCGGAGGTGGTCGCGGCCGCCGTCGAACCGCCGCGTGAGCAGCGGGTCCGGCACACCTACACGCTCCAGCTGCCCGACGCGGGCAGGCTGCCGACGCTGATGCGTGCCATGCGGAACGTCCCTGGGGTCTATGACGTGACGCGCGAGGGCCGCAGCGTGGCCGCGGCGCACTGACGGGCGGGCGGTGCGCGCTCCCGAGCGGCACGCTCCTGATCATTTTCGAGCGTCTGAATTCCCTCCAGCGTCTGAATTCCTTCGGGCGTCTGAACTCCTTCGGGTGGATCAAGGCCGGGAGCGACTGCGCGGGCGCCGGGGCGCTGGTAGCCGTAGGGCATGACGCTTTCTTCGGGGCGCCGCCCCTGGCCGCCGCGCACCGGGCGCCGCAGGACCGCGTCGGTGGCCGCCGCCATGGCCGCCGTCTTCCTCGCGGTCGGCCCCTCCTCCGCCGCGGGGCCGGTGTCCCCCTCGCACCCGACTCCCCTGGGCATCGGAGACCCCCTCTTCCCCCAGCTCGGGAACCCCGGGTACGACGTCACGGCGTACGACATCGCGTTCGCCTACCACCGTCAGGACCGGCCGCTCGACGCCGTCACCACCCTCGAGGCCCGCGCGACCGCCCCGCTGCGCACCGTCAACCTCGACTTCGCCCAGGGGGTCGTGGACTCGGTGCGGGTCGACGGAGCGCCGGCCCGGTTCGCCACCGCCGGAGAGGATCTGGTGATCACCCCGTCCGCCCCCCTCCGTAAGGGCGCCGCCTTCCGGGTCACCGTCCGCCACACCAGCGATCCGCAGAGCGGCACCAACGGCGGCTGGGTCCGCACCAGCGACGGGCTGGCCATGGCCAACCAGGCCAACGCCGCCCACCGGGTCTTCCCGTGCAACGACCACCCCGCCGACAAGGCCCGCTTCACCTTCCGGATCACCGCTCCGAAGAGCCTTACGGTCGTCGCGGGCGGTCTGCCCGGACAGCGCCTCCGCAAGGGATCGCGCACCACCTGGACGTACCGCCTCGCCCACCCCATGGCCACCGAGCTGGCGCAGATCTCCATCGGCCGCTCCGTCGTGCCGCGCCGCACCGGGCCCCATGGGCTGCCGGTGCGCGACGTCGTCCCCGTGGCGGATCGCGCACGGCTGGAGAAGTGGCTCGCGCGCACCCCCGGGCAGCTGGCCTGGATGGAGAAGAAGGCCGGGCGCTACCCCTTCGAGACCTACGGCGTTCTGATCGCCCACGCCACCACCGGCTTCGAGCTGGAGACCCAGACGCTCTCCCTCTTCGAGCGCGATCTGTTCACCAGCGGTCAGCTGCCCCGGTGGTACATCGAGTCGATCATGGTGCATGAGCTGGCGCACCAGTGGTTCGGCGACAGCGTCAGCCCGCGCCGCTGGTCCGATCTGTGGCTCAACGAGGGCCACGCCACCTGGTACGAGGCGCTGTACGCCGATGAGCGCGGTAAGGCGAGCCTGGAGCGGCGGATGCGCAAGGCGTACGGACAGTCCGACGCCTGGCGGGCCGAGGGAGGGCCGCCCGCGGCCCCCGAGGCCGCCGACCCCGGCCAGCCGATCGGCATCTTCCGCCCGGTGGTCTACGACGGCAGTGCGCTCGTGCTGTACGCGCTGCGGCAGCGGATCGGCCGGGCCGCCTTCGAACGGCTGGAGCGGAAATGGGTGCTCCGCCACCGCGACGGCGTGGCCTCGACCGCCGACTTCATCCGGCTGGCCTCCACCGTGGCGGGGCGCGATCTGAGCGAATTCCTCCATCCGTGGCTGTACGGCAGGAAGACGCCGCCGATGCCGGGACACCCCGACTGGAAGCAGACGGAGAAGGTGACCACGAAGGGCGCCGCGCTGCCCGGCGCGCGAGCGGGGCGGCACGCGGTACGTTACGCGGTGCCATGGGCCGTGAAACCCGGGTGACGGCCCGCCCGCCGCGTGCGACCATCAAGGGGTCGGCGTTCGTGACCGGCCCCGGCGGGGGAATCCCGCGGGCCCGCCACGCGTTGTCGACAGTGACGGTATTCCACGACGTAAGGATTCCTTTGACCCACTCCTCTTCCCTTCCGCAGGACCGGCAGCGCCCCGCCGAGAGCCTTCGGGCCGACGCCCTGATGGAAGAGGACGTCGCCTGGAGTCACGAGATCGACGAGGAGCGTGACGGCGACCAGTACGACCGCTCCGACCGTGCCGCGCTGCGGCGTGTGGTGGGGCTGTCCACCGAGCTCGAGGACGTCACCGAGGTCGAGTACCGGCAGCTGCGCCTGGAGCGCGTGGTGCTGGTCGGCGTATGGACCTCTGGCACGGCGCGGGACGCGGAGAACTCCCTGGCGGAGCTCGCCGCGCTCGCCGAGACCGCAGGCGCCCTGGTGCTCGACGGCGTGATCCAGCGGCGCAACAAGCCGGATCCCGCCACCTACATCGGATCCGGCAAGGCCGAGGAACTGCGTGACATCGTGGTCGAGTCCGGTGCCGACACCGTGGTCTGTGACGGTGAGCTCAGCCCCGGACAGCTGATCCACCTCGAGGACGTCGTCAAGGTCAAGGTGGTCGACCGGACCGCCCTGATCCTCGACATCTTCGCTCAGCACGCCAAGTCCCGAGAGGGCAAGGCGCAGGTCTCGCTCGCCCAGATGCAGTACATGCTGCCGCGGCTGCGAGGCTGGGGACAGTCGCTGTCCCGCCAGATGGGTGGCGGTGGCTCCGGATCCTCGGGCGGCGGTATGGCCACCCGTGGTCCCGGTGAGACCAAGATCGAGACTGACCGGCGCCGCATCCGCGAGAAGATGGCGAAAATGCGCCGCGAGATCGCCGAGATGAAGACCGGCCGTGACATCAAGCGGCAGGAGCGCCGGCGCCACAAGGTCCCCTCGGTCGCCATCGCCGGATACACCAACGCGGGCAAGTCCTCGCTGCTCAACCGGCTCACCGGCGCGGGCGTCCTGGTGGAGAACGCGCTGTTCGCCACCCTCGACCCGACCGTGCGCCGGGCCGAGACCCCCAGCGGGCGGCTCTACACGCTGGCGGACACCGTCGGATTCGTCCGGCATCTGCCGCACCACCTGGTGGAGGCGTTCCGTTCCACGATGGAGGAGGTCGGCGACGCCGATCTGATCATCCATGTGGTGGACGGCTCGCATCCGACGCCGGAGGAGCAGCTGGCCGCCGTGCGCGAGGTGATCCGCGATGTGGGCGCGGTCGACGTGCCCGAGATCGTCGTGATCAACAAGGCGGACATGGCCGATCCGCTCGTTGTGCAGCGGCTGCTGCGCATGGAGCGGCGCGCCATGGCGGTGTCGGCCCGCAGCGGGCTGGGCATCGACGAGCTGCTCGCGGTGATCGACGAGGAGCTGCCCCGTCCCCAGGTCGAGATCGAGGTGCTGCTGCCGTACACCCACGGCAAGCTCGTCGCGCGCACCCACGTCGAGGGCGAGGTGCTCTCCGAGGAGCACACCCCCGAGGGCACGCTGCTCAAGGCGCGTGTGCACGAGGAGCTCGCGGCGGAGCTGCGGCGCTTCATCCCGGCCACGGCCGCCGGACAGCGCTAGTCGGCTGGTCACACCGCTCGCATCGCGTCGGCCACGACGTCTGCGCCTGTACGACGAGGGCCCGTCCCCGGATTTCCGGGGGCGGGCCCTCGCCATGGGATGGCCGACTGCCTGACGGCTACCGGCTCAGCCGGTCACTGGTTCGCGAACTTCTTGCTGACCGCGCTGTAGACGCCCTTCGCCTCGGGGCCCAGATGCGGGCCCGCCAGCCAGGTCGCGTTGGACGGGCCGATCGAGGTGTTGGACACCAGCGCCGGCTTGCCGTCCGCACCGTCGGCGACCCAGCCACCGCCGGAGGAACCCGCGGTCATGGTGCAGCCGATGCGGTACATCGTCGGCTGCTTGGCGTCCAGGGAGAGCCGTCCCGGCTTGTCCGCGCACTGGTTCATCTTCTGGCCGTCGAACGGCGGGGCGGCCGGGTAGCCGGTGGCCGTGATCTGGTCAATGGACTTCACCGCCGGGGCGTTGAAGTCGACCGGCAGCGCGCCGCCCACCGTCTCCTCGAGCGACTTGCCGCCGCTGACCTCCGGCTTCACATGCATCACCGCGAAGTCGTACGGAGCGCCCTTACCGCCCACGGCCGCGCCGTTGTCGATCCACTGCGAGGAGGTCTGCGCCCAGTCGGCCCACCAGACGCCCTTGGGGGCCAGCTCCTCCTTGGTGGCGTTCTCCAGCTCCGCCTGCGACTTGCCCGCGTCGTTGTAGGAGGGCACGAACATCAGGTTCTTGTACCAGCCGCCGCCCTTGCCCGCGTGGACGCAGTGGCCCGCCGTCCACACCAGGTTGGACTTGCCGGGGTGCGCCGGGTCCTCGACCACCGTCGCGGAGCAGACCATCGAGCCCTCGGGGCCGTCGAAGAAGACCTTGCCCGCGTAGGGGACCTTGGAGCTGTACGGGCTGGTGACCTCCTTGGCCGGGACGGGCTGCGGATCGGGGTCGGTCACACCCTGGTCGTCCGCGATGTCGCCGTCGTCGACCGGCTTGTCGGGCTCCTGCGCCTCGCGCATCCGGTCCGGCTTCCACAGGCCCTTGATGATCGGGT
Organism: Streptomyces lacaronensis; assembly: GCF_047337785.1. Lineage (NCBI taxonomy): Bacteria > Bacillati > Actinomycetota > Actinomycetes > Kitasatosporales > Streptomycetaceae > Streptomyces > Streptomyces lacaronensis. Next base: position 3,724,799 of record NZ_JBLHDK010000003.1, on the reverse strand, counting down.
TGATGAAGTCACCGGCCTCGCGCAGCCAGTCGTCCTTGTCCCACTTGTTCCAGGCACCGTTCTTCCACTGGTCCAGATCGATGCCGAGGTTCTTCAACTTGTCGTTGAGGTTGTCGGGCAGCTTGATGTCGTCCACACCCTGCTGCTCCGACGACGCGGCCGGCTTGGCGTCGGTGTTGTCGTTCGAGGAGTCGCACGCGGTGGCGGTGAGCGCCAGAACCGAGGCTATGGCGGCCACGGCCAGTGCGGGTCGGCGTTTGGATGGCATGGGTGGGACTCCCCCTGAGGTTCTGAGCTGCTCTACGGCCTGTATGGAATTGTCATGCACCGCCCCGGCAATGGGGTGGTACCCCACTATGCCGGTGCCGCCTACGACGGCTGTGAGCGGGTCCTTGGTTCCCGGCCGCAAGGATCTTCGCCCAGCCCGTGATCCAGAGCGCCACGCGTCGTTGGTACGTACGGGGGACAGCCGGAGGGTGTTCAGCAGCAGGAGGACCGAGACGCGTGGCCGTGACCCAGCTCCCGCCGATGGCCCTGGCCGCCGTCTCCGACGACGCCGGCGCCGCCCAGGGCATTGCCGCCCAGGGCATTCTGCGGCGCCAGGCGCTGCGTGAGTCCGCCGCCCGCACCCACGCCCGGGCGTTGCCCATCGTTCCGGTGCGCGCCCGGGGGATGACGGTCGAAGGGGCCGACGGCCGCCGCTATCTCGACTGTCTCTCCGGGGCCGGGGCGCTGGCCCTGGGGCACAACCACCCGGTGGTACTGGACGCGATCCGGGCCGTTCTGGACGCGGAGGCGCCGCTGCAGATCCTGGTCGGGCACCCCGCCCTCCGGGTCGTCGAGCAGCCTCTCGGTCCAGCGCGCGGGGAGTTCGGCGCCGTGCTCCCCGCCGAGCCCGAAGGGGCAGCGGTAGTCGTACGGAAAGGGCAGCCGGGTCACACCGGCGGCAGGGGCTCCGCCGGAGGCGGCCAGTGCTCCGGCCGTCACGCGCCGCCGGGTGGGCATGCCGCGGGGGCCGGGCATGCCGAGGGGGCCGGGTCCGCAACGAACGCCACCCGCGAGGGAACCCCGGGCTTCGCGTCCCCGTACCAGTCATCCCCGTACCAGGCATCCCCGAGCGAGGCGGCCCCCTGCGAGATGACTCGGCACGAGGGAGCCCGACGGGAAGCAGCCCGACGGGAGGCAGCCCGACGGGAGGGCGCTCAAGGTGACGGTACGGGCAGGGCGTTGAACGGGGGAGCGCCGTACGCCGGTGACGCGCGTACGGGGGCTCCGCCCGCCGATCCCGCCCTCGCTGCGGCGGTTCAGCAGGAGTGCCTGCGGCGCGGGCTCATCGTCGAACTCGGCGGACGCCAGGGCGCGGTGATCCGCCTTCTCCCCCCACTCACCATCACCGATGAGCAGACAGAGGCGGTCCTGGACCGGCTCACCGACGCCCTGGAGGTGGCGATCCACACCGCCGGAGTCCGCTCCCACGAACTCCCTCCCACCGCTTCCCCATTCGCCCCGCCGCTCGCCGGAGATCACCGGTGACGCGTCCCGCACCAGACGACCGCACTGCCATCGCACCACCGAAGGAGGCAGGCGCCGGGCCCAGGACATGATCGCCGTGACGCCCGCGCCGCACCCACCATGCCGCACACCCCCGGGGGAGTCCCTTTGCCTCCCCAACCGCAGCCCGTGCCCGGCGCCCTGACCGACCCCGACGACTCCGCCCGCCCCGGCCCCCCGCCGCCCCTCCCGGACCCGCCTCACACAGCGCCTCCCCCGGCCGAGGCGGCAAGACCGCCCGTCCCACCTGCGGCCGTCCCGACGGTCAGGGCACCGTCCACCGCCACGACGGCCGCCGGCGAGCAGACGGCGCCCCCAGCACCGCCATCGCCCTCAAGGGCGGCGCCACCGTCCCCGGCACCGGTGCCACTGCCCCCGGCGGCATCGCCCGCCACGGCGCCGACCGCCGGCGTGGCGGGAGCGGGAGCGGGAGCACCCCAGCCGCCCGCCCCGGAGCCGCCACCTGCTACGGAGCCGCCACCCGCCCCGGAGCCCTCGGCGGAGGAGCCGCCCGCGCTGCGGCTGCCCTCCCAGGGACCGCCCCCCGCCGCGACGGCCGTGCCCCGGCAGAACCACGACAGCCATGAAGCGTCGTCGGACAACGGCACCCGCGAGCCCGGTACCCGCGCGCTCTGCGCGGATCCGCTCGACGATCCCGACCCGCAGATCGCGGCCGACGCCGCAGCCGTCGAGAACCTGCTGCGCTGCTGGGTGCGCGAGCGCGGCCTTGTGCGCACCGACGGGGACACCCTGCGCATTCCCCTCGGCGCCAGCGGAACCGTCCTCCTCGTCCCGGTGCGCTATTGGTCGCCCACCGGCTGGCACCGCTTCGGCCCGCCACTGCTGGAGCACGGCCCCCATGACGCGCCCGCTGTCGGCGCCGTCACGCTGGCGGCCCTGCTGAGCCGCGAGGCGACGTACAGCGCGCGGCGGGACGACCCCGACGCGGACGCCACCGAGCTCGTCGGCCGTGTCGCGGACTCCGTGCGGCGCACCGCCCTCTTTCTCACCCTCCGCCGGGCCACACCCGCCGATCCGAGCACGAGCACCCCGTTCCTCAGCGCCGAACAGTCCCTCCTCTTCGGTCACCCGCTGCATCCCACGCCGAAGAGCCGCGAGGGCCTCTCCGACTCCGAATCCACCGTCTGCTCACCGGAAACGCGTGGCTCCTTCCCCCTTCACTGGATCGCGGTCGGCCGGTCCACGCTGGCCTGTGAGTCGGCCTGGACGGAGCGCGGCCGGACCGTGCCCGCCGAACGGCTCGCCCTCTCCCTGGCGGGCAGCGGCCTACAACTGCCCACCGGCACCGTGCCCTTGCCCCTGCATCCCTGGCAGGCTCGCGAGATCCGGCACCGCCCGGAGGTCGCCGCGCTCTTCGACGCCGGCCTGCTGCACGACCTCGGGCCGTCCGGCGGGCCCTGGCACCCCACCTCATCGGTCCGCACCGTCTACCGGCCCGGCGCTCCGGCCATGCTGAAACTCTCCCTCGGCCTGCGGATCACCAACTCCCGTCGTGAGAACCTCCGTAAGGAACTCCGCCGTGGTGTCGAGATGCACCGGCTGCTCCGCAGCGGACTGGCCGAGCAGTGGCGGGCGGCCTTCCCCGGCTTCCCAGGCTTCGACATCGTCCGGGATCCGGCCTGGCTCGCCGTCGACGGACCGGATGGCGAGCCCCTGACCGGCCTTGACGTCGTCATCCGGCACAACCCGTTCGGTCCCGGCGACGACGCCGTCTGCGTCGCCGGACTCCTCGCGCCGCGCCCCTGGCCCGGACAGCCGGTGATGCGCTCCCGGCTCGCCCACCTCGTCGCCCGGCTCGCCGCTCGGACCGGCCGTTCCACCGCGGCCGTCGGCACGGAGTGGTTCCTGCGCTATCTGCACACGGTCGTACGCCCCCTACTCTGGCTGGACGGAGAGGCCGGCATCGCGCTCGAGGCGCACCAGCAGAACACTCTGGTGCTGCTGGGTCCCGACGGCTGGCCGGTCGGTGGCCGCTACCGGGACAACCAGGGCTACTACTTCCGCGCGTCCCGGCACGCCGAACTCCAGCGCCGACTGCCCGGTATCGGCGGCCGCAGCGACACCTTCGTCTCCGATGACGTCACTGACGAACGGTTCGCCTACTACCTGGGCATCAACAACGTCCTCGGACTGATCGGCGCCTTCGGGTCCCAGCGACTCGTCGACGAGTGCGTGCTGCTGGCCGCGTTCCGCCGCTTTCTCGCCGAGGCCGCGTCCGGCCCGGGCAGAACCCGCTCACCGCTTCCCGCCCGGCTCCTGGAATCACCCACCCTGCGCTGCAAGGCCAATCTGCTCACGCGGCTGCGCGGCCTGGACGAGCTCGTGGGACCGGTGGACACCCAGTCCGTCTATGTGACCATCCCCAACCCCCTTTCCCTGTCCGTCTCGCCCTCCGGCTCCACCGCTGTCACCCCCATGGCTTGACTCCACGACCCGCGATCACGCGCCTCACCGCCCACGTCCCTCCCGACGTGCCCAGACCCCTGAGAGGAGAGCATCGCCGTGCCGCACACCGACTCCAGTACGAGCTCCAGCACCGACGACACCATCGACATGCGGCTGCGCCAGGAAGAGGACATCGCACGACTCATCGACCTGGGCCCCGCCCGACCGGAGGCCGACGCCCGGCCGGATCTGCTCGACCACATCGTCGAATGGGGGCCCACCAACACCCCGTTGGGCACCTTCCAACTCGTCCCCGTCCGCATCGGGCGCGATCTGCGGCTTATCGCCCAATGGATGAACGACCCGTCCGTGGCCGCCTTCTGGGCGCTCGACGGCCCAGAGGAGGCGACCGCGAGCCACCTCGGGGACCAGCTCGACGGCGATGGGCGCAGCGTGCCCTGTCTGGGCGTCCTGGACGGCGTCCCGATGAGCTATTGGGAGGTGTACCGCGCCGATCTGGACCCGCTCGCGCGGTACTACCCGGCCCGGCCGCACGACACGGGTATCCACCTGCTCATCGGCCGGGTCAGCGATCGCGGCCGCGGCCTGGGGAGCACGCTGCTCCGCGCGGCCGCCGACCTCGTCCTCGAGCACCGTCCGTCCTGCACCCGGGTCGTGGCCGAACCGGATCTCCGCAACACCCCCTCCGTGGCCGCCTTCCTCGGCGCCGGCTTCCGCTTCTCCGCGGAAGTCGAACTCCCCGGCAAACGCGCCGCGCTGATGCTGTGCGACCGTGCCCTGCGACACGTCCTGTGAGCCTCCGCAACCATCCGTGCCCCCCGGTGATCCATCTGCCTCGATGCGAGATTCCACTGTTGATACACCGCTCGCCCGGTCCCGGTTCCCACGCGGCGCGGATCCGCCGGTACCACGGAGTGAAGATCCGCCCGAACCCCGCCCCGGCCGAAACCGTCCGTCACCGACCACACCGACAGGAGTGATGTCGGTGCCGCCCTTTAGGCTGGCAGCCCTATGACTGAATCGTCCTCGCCTCCACTCGAAGATCTGCTGCACGCCGCCGTAACCGCCGTCGGCGGCACCGAGCGCCCTGGCCAGACCGCCATGGCCCAAGCGGTGGCGGAGGCGATCGACGAGAGCTCCCACCTGCTGGTCCAGGCCGGCACCGGCACCGGGAAGTCCCTGGGGTACCTGGTGCCCGCGCTCGCCCACGGCGAGCGCGTCGTCGTCGCCACGGCGACCCTCGCCCTGCAGCGGCAGCTCGTCGAACGCGACCTTCCCCGCACCGTGGAGGCGCTGCATCCGCTGCTGCGCCGCCGCCCCGAGTTCGCCATGCTCAAGGGCCGCTCCAACTATCTGTGCCTGCACCGGCTCCACGAGGGCGTCCCGCAGGAGGACGCGGATGAGGCCGGGCTCTTCGACCCGTTCGAGGCCGCCGCGCCCACCAGCAAGCTCGGCAAGGATCTGCTGCGGTTGCGCGACTGGTCGGACGATACCGAGACGGGCGACCGGGACGATCTGACCCCCGGAGTCTCGGACCGCGCCTGGTCCCAGGTGTCGGTCACCTCCCGGGAGTGCCTCGGCGCGTCCAAATGCGCCTATGGCGCGGAGTGCTTCGCCGAGGCCGCCCGTGAGCGGGCCAAGCTCGCCGACGTCGTCGTCACCAATCACGCGCTGCTCGCCATCGACGCGATCGAGGGCGCCCCCGTGCTGCCCAGCCATGAGGTGCTGATCGTCGACGAGGCCCATGAGCTGGTCTCCCGGGTCACCGGCGTCGCCAGCGGAGAGCTCACCCCGGGCCAGGTCAACCGCGCCGTGCGGCGTGCCGCGAAGCTGGTCAACGAACAGGCGGCGGACGCTCTGCAGACCGCCTCCGAGGGCTTCGAGCGGCTGATGGAGCTCGCCCTGCCCGGCCGCCTCGAGAAGATCCCCGAGGATCTCGGCTATGTACTGATGGCGCTGCGCGACGCGGCCCGCACGGTGATCTCGGCGCTCGGCGCCACACGGGACGCCTCGGTCAAGGACGAGGACGCGGTCCGCAAGCAGGCGCTGGGCGCCGTGGAGAACATCCACCAGGTGGCCGAGCGGATCGTCGAAGCCTCCGAGTACGACGTGGTCTGGTATGAGCGGCACGACCGCTTCGGTGCCTCGCTGCACGTCGCCCCGCTCTCCGTGTCGGGTCTGCTGCGCGAGAAGTTGTTCGAGGACCGGTCCGTCGTCCTCACCTCCGCCACGCTCAAGCTGGGCGGGGACTTCAACGGGGTGGCGGCCTCACTCGGTCTCGCCCCCGAGAGTCCGCAGGATCCGGAGGGCGGCGAGGAGGCCGCGCCGCGCTGGCAGGGTCTCGACGTCGGCTCGCCCTTCGATTACTCCAAGCAGGGGATTCTCTACGTCGCCAAGCATCTTGCCCAGCCCGGCCGCGAGGGCAGCCGCGCCGATATGCTCGATGAGCTCGCCGAGCTGGTCGAGGCCGCGGGGGGTCGCACGCTCGGGCTGTTCTCGTCCATGCGCGCCGCCCAGGCGGCCGCGGAGGAACTGCGTGGGCGTCTGGACATGCCCATCCTCCTCCAGGGCGAGGAGACGCTGGGCGAGCTGATCCGCTCCTTCTCCGCCGACGCCAGGACCTGCCTGTTCGGCACGCTGTCCCTCTGGCAGGGCGTCGATGTGCCGGGGCCGAGCTGTCAGTTGGTGGTGATGGACCGGGTGCCCTTCCCTCGTCCCGACGACCCTCTGATGAGTGCCCGCCAGAAGGCGGTGGAGGAGGCCGGGGGCAATGGCTTCATGGCCGTCGCCGCGACCCATGCCGCGCTGCTGATGGCCCAGGGTGCGGGCCGACTGGTGCGGGCTTCCGGCGACCGGGGGATTGTCGCCGTCCTGGACCCGCGGGTCGAGCGGGCCCGCTACGGCTCGTTCCTCCGCAAGTCCATGCCGGAATTCTGGTACACCACCGATCGCAACCAGGTGCGCCGCTCGCTGGCCGCCATCGACGCGGCGGCCAAGGAACAGGAGGCCTAGCGGGGGTGCGGTCGTCTCGGCGGTCGTCTCATACGACAGGGCCTCGACGGTCGCGAGACACAGCAGGGCCCCGGAACCGGCGCAGTGGTCCCGGGGCCCGGTCGTGGGGCACGCTAAGGGCGCACCTCGATCCGGCGCGCTCAGACGCGCCGCAGCACCGCGACCACCTTGCCCAGAATGGTCGCCTCGTCGCCGGGGATCGGCTGGTAGGCGGCATTGTGCGGGAGGAGCCACACATGGCCGTCCTCACGCTTGAAACGCTTCACCGTGGCCTCACCGTCGAGCATCGCGGCGACGATGTCCCCGTTCTCCGCGACGGGCTGGCGGCGTACCGTCACCCAGTCGCCGTCGCAGATGGCGGCCTCGATCATGGAGTCGCCGACCACCTTCAGCACGAAGAGCTCACCGTCGCCGACCAGCTGCCGGGGGAGCGGGAAGACATCCTCGACCGACTCCTCGGCGAGGATCGGGCCACCGGCCGCGATCCGGCCGACCAGCGGCACATAGGAGGCGGCGGGCTTGCCGGTGGTGTCCGGGGGTTGGGTGCTGGGCTGGTCGGAGCCGCGGACCTCGTAGGCCCGGGGACGATGGGGGTCGCGCCGCAGAAAGCCCTTCCGCTCCAGGGCCATCAGCTGATGGGCGACGGACGAGGTGCTGGAGAGGCCCACCGCCTGACCGATCTCCCGCATGGACGGTGGGTAGCCACGCCGCTGCACAGAGTCGCGAATGACCTCGATGACGCGCCGCTGCCGGTCGGTCAGTCCTGAGCTGTCCGCCCGGATGCCTGGAGGTCGCCCTGGTAGCGAGCGCGCGGGCTTCTGCCCCTCCGGAGTCGTGGCGTCGTCGTTCATCGGGTGGGTCTGGTTCATCGTGTGCGTCTGTTCGAGTCGGCTCTGGGAGCGCTCCTGGGCGGTAACAGTGGCGCTCTCTGCGGTGGTGGTCACGACGGCCCCTCTCGAGATGTTCTCCCTAGTTGGACAACGGTAGTTGCTTTCGAAAGGTTGCGCCAAACACACGTTCGAGTGAAATATCGCAGATGGACTGACGTGATCACAGGGTTGGGTGTATAGGCCGTTTGGTCCGGTCGCCGTGCGGCGCCCCCAGTCTTGCATCCCGACCCCTGTGAATCCGGGACGCACGGGGTTCGCGTAGTCTCGTGCCTGCTCCCGACCCGTGACACGCCATCCGGCTCGGTTGAGTGCCGGACACCAGATCTAGTGGTTTGATGGATGCAAGCCACCCACAGGTTGTGGTCTCTGGTGGATTCGCCGACAGAGTTTTGGCCTATGCTTGTGGCCGCCCCGGAGGGCCTTACGGCCCGGACGGGGCTCATCAGGCATGTTCAGGCATGTTCAGTCATACGCCGTTTTTGAGGGTGAGGAGGGCTCGGAGTCATGCACTGCCCCTTCTGCAGGCACCCCGACAGCCGCGTCGTCGACAGCCGTACCACGGATGACGGCTGCTCGATCCGCAGGCGCCGCCAGTGCCCCGACTGCTCGCGCCGCTTCACGACCGTGGAGACCGCGTCACTCATGGTGATCAAGCGGAGCGGGGTCACCGAGCCCTTCAGCCGCGACAAGGTCATCTCGGGGGTTCGCAAGGCGTGCCAGGGCCGTCCGGTCACCGAGGACGCCCTCGCCAAGCTCGGTCAGCAGGTGGAGGAGGCGGTCCGGGCCACCGGTAGCGCCGAGCTGTCCACCCATGACGTCGGGCTCGCCATACTCGGCCCGCTCCAGAAGCTCGACCTCGTCGCCTACCTCCGCTTCGCCTCCGTCTACCGCGCCTTCGACTCCCTCGAGGACTTCGAGGCCGCCGTGGCGGAGCTGCGTGATCAGCAACGGCCTCCCGCGCACGACCGCGGGTCCGGCGCCGAAGGGGCCGCGGAGGCCCCCGCGCCGGCCATCGCCGCCGACTGACCGGCGGCCCACATACCCGCCCGGGGCGCTTACCGCGTCCGGGTGAAAGACAGACACACCGTGCCCGGGGAAGAAATGGGCACATCAGGGCGTTTTCGCCCGTACAGGGAGGCGGAATGACAGAGACGACGAGCGGCCCGGCACGAGGCTCCCGCTCCAAGGGCAGCAAGGCGAACAAGGGTCTGCGCATCGAGCGCATCCACACCACCCCCGGCGTGCATCCGTACGACGAGGTGGTCTGGGAGCGCCGTGACGTCGTCATGACCAACTGGCGCGACGGTTCGGTCAACTTCGAGCAGCGCGGCGTGGAGTTCCCCGACTTCTGGTCGGTGAACGCGGTCAACATCGTCACAAGCAAGTACTTCCGTGGCGCGGTGGGCTCCCCGGACCGCGAGGCAAGCCTGAAGCAGCTCATCGACCGCGTGGTGCGCACCTACCGCAAGGCCGGTGAGGACAATGGCTACTTCGCCTCGCCCGCGGACGCCGAGATCTTCGACCACGAGCTCACCTACGCGCTGCTGCACCAGGTCTTCAGCTTCAACTCGCCTGTCTGGTTCAACGTCGGCACCAAGCAGCCGCAGCAGGTCAGCGCCTGCTTCATCCTCTCCGTGGACGACTCCATGGAGTCGATCCTGGACTGGTACAAGGAAGAGGGGATGATCTTCAAGGGCGGCTCCGGCGCCGGCCTGAACCTCTCCCGCATCCGCTCCTCCAAGGAGCTCCTCTCCTCGGGCGGCAACGCCTCCGGCCCCGTTTCCTTCATGCGCGGCGCCGACGCCTCCGCCGGAACGATCAAGTCGGGCGGCGCCACCCGCCGGGCCGCCAAGATGGTCGTGCTCGACGTCGATCACCCGGACGTCGAGGCGTTCATCGAGACCAAGGTCAAGGAGGAGGAGAAAATCCGCGCCCTGCGCGACGCGGGCTTCGACATGGACCTGGGCGGCGACGACATCACGTCCGTCCAGTACCAGAACGCCAACAACTCCGTCCGCGTGAACGACACGTTCATGAAGGCGGTGGAGTCCGGCTCCTCGTTCGGGCTGCGCAGCCGGCTGACCGGTGAGCCCATCGAGGAGATCGACGCCAAGGCGCTCTTCCGTAAGATGGCCGAGGCCGCCTGGGCCTGTGCCGACCCGGGCATCCAGTACGACGACACCATCAACCACTGGCACACCTCGCCGGAGTCGGGCCGGATCACCGCCTCCAACCCGTGCAGCGAGTACATGCACCTGGACAACTCCTCGTGCAACCTCGCCTCGCTCAACCTGATGAAGTTCCTCCAGGACGACGACGCGGGCAACCAGCGCTTCGACGCCGAGCGCTTCGCCAAGGTCGTCGAGCTGGTCATCACCGCGATGGACATCTCCATCTGCTTCGCGGACTTCCCGACCGAGAAGATCGGCGAGACCACCCGCGCCTTCCGCCAGCTGGGCATCGGCTACGCCAACCTGGGCGCCCTGCTGATGGCCACCGGCCACGCCTACGACAGCGACGGCGGCCGGGCCCTGGCCGGAGCCATCACCTCCCTGATGACCGGCACCTCGTACAAGCGCTCCGCTGAGCTCGCCGCCGTGGTCGGCACGTACGACGGCTACGCCCGGAACGCGGACGCCCACAAGCGCGTCATGAAGCAGCACTCGGACGCCAACGCCGCCGCCAAGCGCATGGACGACCTGGACACCCCGGTCTGGGCCGCGGCCACCGAGGCCTGGCAGGACGTGCTGCGCCTCGGCGAGAAGAGCGGCTACCGCAACGCCCAGGCGTCGGTGCTCGCGCCGACCGGCACCATCGGCCTGATGATGGACTGCGACACCACGGGCGTCGAGCCGGACCTGGCCCTGGTCAAGTTCAAGAAGCTGGTCGGCGGCGGCTCCATGCAGATCGTGAACAACACGGTCCCCAAGGCGCTCAAGCGGCTCGGCTACCAGGAGGAGCAGGTCGAGGCGATCGTCGCCCACATCGCCGAGCACGGCAATGTGATCGACGCGCCGGGGCTGAAGCCCGCGCACTACGAGGTCTTCGACTGTGCGATGGGTGAGCGCTCCATCTCGCCGATGGGCCATGTGCGGATGATGGCGGCTGCCCAGCCGTTCCTGTCCGGCGCGATCTCCAAGACGGTCAACATGCCGGAGTCGGCCACCGTCGAGGAGATCGAGGAGATCTACTTCGAGGGCTGGAAGCTCGGTATCAAGGCGCTGGCGATCTACCGCGACAACTGCAAGGTCGGCCAGCCGCTCTCCGCCAAGAAGAAGGAGGAGAAGGAGCAGGCCGAGCCCGAGGTCGAGAAGGTCGTCGAGTACCGCCCGGTCCGCAGGCGCCTCCCCAAGGGCCGTCCCGGCATCACCACCTCCTTCACGGTGGGTGGCGCCGAGGGCTACATGACCGCCAACTCCTACCCGGACGACGGTCTCGGCGAGGTCTTCCTGAAGATGTCCAAGCAGGGCTCGACCCTGGCGGGCATGATGGACGCCTTCTCGATCGCCGTGTCGGTCGGCCTGCAGTACGGCGTGCCCCTGGAGACCTACGTCTCGAAGTTCACCAACATGCGCTTCGAGCCGGCCGGTATGACGGACGACCCGGACGTGCGGATGGCGCAGTCGATCGTCGACTACATCTTCCGTCGGCTGGCGCTGGACTTCCTGCCCTTCGAGACCCGCTCGGCGCTCGGCATCCACTCCGCCGAGGAGCGCCAGCGCCATCTGGAGACCGGGTCCTACGAGGCCGCCGACGACGAGGTGGACGTCGAGGGCCTGGCCCAGTCGGCGCCGCGCCATGTGGCTGCCCCGGAGAGCACTGGGTCGTCGTCGCAGTCGCGGAGCGGGTCCGAGCCGGCGAAGGAGGCCCACAGCTCGACCGAACTGGTCGAGATCCAGCTGGGGTTGAACGCGGACGCACCGCTCTGCTTCTCCTGCGGCACCAAGATGCGCCGGGCGGGCAGCTGCTACCTGTGCGAGGGCTGCGGTTCGACGAGTGGCTGCAGCTGATCGCGAGCCCTTACGGATGACATCCGAGGGATGACGTCCGAGGCGGGGCGCGGGCCTTCGGGTCCGCGCCCCGCCGCCGTTGTCCCCGGCGCCGTACGGCGCGATGGCGAACCGGGGGCGGACTCTCCGGTATGTGATGAGGGCCACCGTACGGCCGTAGGATGGCGCGGTGCTGGTCAAGTGGATTCGCTGCACCGTGGTGGACCGCCCGGGTTTCGAGCGGGGGCAGCGGAAGTGGGCGGGGTTGCCCGGCGAACCGGGATTCCGGGGGCAGGGCGGTGGCTGGAGCCGGGGGCGGCCGAATGTGGCGCATGTCTTCTCGTTCTGGGAGAGCCGGGCGTTCTACGACTCCTTCATGGCCCGCTCGCACGACCGGCTGGCGGCCTCGCAGTCGGGCACGTACCGGGATATGCAAGTCCGGCTGTTCGAGCACCGATTCGATGTGAAGGTCGGCTTCGAGCCGCGGTTCTCCGACGCGGACGTGGTGCGCGTCGCGCACTGCCGGGTGCGCCCCGACCGGGTGGATCACTTCACGCTGGTGCAGGAGAAGGTGTGGAATCCGGCCATGGCCGGATCGCCCGGGATGCTGCGCGGGGTGTTCGGGGAGGCGCCGGGGAACGAGTTCCTGGTGTTGTCGATGTGGGACTCGGCGGCCGAGCACGGGAAGTACCGCGTCGAGCGGGTCGAGCGGCTCGGCCTGCGCGCGCAGACGGAAGCGGATGTGGCGGCGATCGCCGGGGATGTCGTACGGGTCGACTCCGCCTGGACGGTGTGAGGCGGAGCCCTGTGCCGGTCGAGGAGCGGTCCTGATCAGCGGCGGGCGGAGAGGTAGGCCCCGGCCCGGACCGCGGCGGCGACGGCGGCCGCCGTCTGGTCGGCGAGCGCGGTGTCGATGGGCTCGCGGGTGATGAGCGCCCGGAAGAACAAGGGTGCGGAGACGGCGCGTACGACCGCCGCGGCGTCGGTGCCGGAGGGTGCCTCACCTCGGTCGACGGCCCGCCGCACCACCGATTCGCAGCGCGCGAAGCGCTCGGTGTAGAAGTCGCGCAGCGCCCGCGCCGCGCGCTCGGACTGGAACGCGGCCGCGATGAAGGCGGTCGGCGCGGCGGCGGCCGACGCGCTGCCGAAGGTCTCGATCACCTCGCGGGCGAGGGCGCGCAGATCGCCCTCCAGATCCCCGGTGTCGGGCGGAGTCCAGGCGTCCTCTCCCGCCAGGTCCAGCGCGTCCGCCACGAGCCCCTCGACGCTGCCCCAGCGCCGGTAGACGGTCGTCTTGTGGATGCCGGAGCGCTCGGCGACGTACTCCACGGTCAGACCGGGGTAGCCGTGCTCGGCGAGGCCGGTGAGCACGGCGTCGCGCACCGCCGAGCGGGTGCGCGCGGTGCGCCCGCCGGGGCGGACGGTGCCCGGTTTCGGGGCGGCGCTCTCTGCGGACAAGTGCAACTCCAGTTGTGTTAGTGGGTTCGCTGTGTCATGCTGAGGGTAACGCAACTTCAGTTGTGTTTGGAGTGTGCGGTCCGGGCGGCCGCTCGCGTGCTCGGAGGTGCGTCCTTGCCCACTCAGATCTCGCTGCGAGGCGTCACGCTGTCCCGGGGTGACCGGCTGTTGCTCGACGACGTGTCCTTCGCGGTGCGGCCCGGGGAGCGGATCGGCGTCGTGGGGGAGAACGGGGCCGGTAAGTCCACCCTGCTGCGGCTGCTGGCCGGGTACGAGTCACCGGACGACGGGGCCGTGGTGACGGTGGCCGACGGCGGCGTCGGCCACCTCGGCCAGACGCCCGAGCTGCCGCCGGACCACAGGGTGCGCGACGCGGTGGACACCGCCCTCGCCGAGGTGCGCGCCATGGAGCGCGGGCTGCGCGAGCTGGAGTCGGAGCTCGGCGGCGGCGCCCCCGACGTGCTCGCCGCGTACGGCGATCTGCTCACCGCGTTCGAGGCCCGCGGGGGCTATGAGGCGGATGCCCGGGTGGAGAAGGCCCTGCACGGCATGGGGCTCGGCGGCATCGGGTACGAGCGGCGGCTCGGCAGCCTGTCGGGCGGTGAGCAGGCCCGCCTCGGGCTCGCCTGTCTGATCGCGGCCGCCCCCGAGGTGATGCTGCTGGACGAGCCGACGAACCACCTCGACGGCACGGCGCTCGGCTGGCTGGAGGAGGCACTCCGGGCGCATCCGGGCACCGTCCTCGCGGTCTCCCACGACCGGGTCTTTCTGGAGCGGGTGGCGACCGCGATCGTCGAGGTGGATGCCGACCGGCGCACCCTGGTGTGGTACGGCGGGGGGTACGGCGGATTCGTCGCTGAGCAGACCGCCGCGCGCCGCCGCTGGGAGCAGGCGTACGAGGAGTGGTGCGCGGAGACGGCCGCGCTCGCCGAGGCCGCCACCACTGTCGCCCGGCGGGTCGCCCCCGGCCGCGGCATGAAGGACGGCAACAAGATGGCCTACGACCGGGACCGGGGACGTGTGCAGTCCTCGGTGTCCAGCAGGGTGCGGAACGCGCGGGAGAGGCTGCGCAGACTCCAGGAGGATCCGGTGCCGCGCCCACCGGAGCCGCTGCGGTTCGCGGCGCTCCCCGCCGCGGGCACGACGGAGGGTCTGCTCATCGACCTTCACGACGTCCGCGTGGGGGAGCGGCTGGCGGTCGACCGGCTCACGGTGGCGGCCGGAGACAGACTCCTCGTCCACGGTGTCAACGGCGCGGGCAAGTCCACGCTGCTACGGGTCATGGCCGGGATGGAGAAACCCGAGGCCGGCCGGGTGGCCCGCCGGGGCAGGATCGGCTACCTCGCCCAGGAGATATCGGTTGCCCGGCCCCGGGAGCGACTGCTGTCGGCCTTCGGCCGGGGGCTGCCGGGGACACCGGAGGAGCAGACCGACCTGCTGCTGTCGTACGGGCTGTTCCGCCCGGAGGCCCTCCACGTCCCGGTGGGGTCGCTCTCCGCCGGCCAGCGCCGCCGACTGGCGCTCGCCCGGCTGCTGGCCCGCCCCGCCGATCTGCTGCTGCTCGACGAGCCGACCAACCATCTCGCCCTCGGCCTGGTGGAGGAGCTGGAAGAGGCGCTGGCCCAGTGGACCGGGGCGCTGGTGGTGGTCTCGCACGACCGGCTGCTGCGCAGCCGCTTCACCGGGCGGCGCCGCGAGATACGAGGAGGCCGGCCCCTGGCCGAGGAGGGGAGCGAGGCGTCGGCCGCAGCCTCGATCTAGGGTGGCGCCATGGCACGACCCCGGCGCATCGTCCTCCTACGGCACGGAGAATCGGAGGGGAATGTCGATGACTCGGTGTACGAAACCGTGCCCGACCATGCTCTGAAGTTGACCGAGACCGGCCGCCGGCAGGCGGAGGAGGCAGGTGAGCGGCTGCGCGCCACCTTCGGCGACGAGCGAGTGTCGATCTATGTGTCGCCGTACCGCCGGACCCACCAGACCCTGAAACTGCTCGATCTCGACCCCTCCCGCACCCGGATCAGGGAGGAGCCGCGGCTGCGGGAGCAGGACTGGGGGAACTGGCAGGACCGCGAGGACGTGCGGAAGCAGAAGGCGTACCGCGACGCCTACGGGCACTTCTTCTACCGGTTCGCTCAGGGTGAGTCGGGCGCCGACGTCTACGACCGGGTGGACGCCTTCCTGGACAGCCTGTGGCGCAGTTTCCAGGACCCGGCACATCCGCCGAATGTCCTGCTGGTGACCCATGGAATGACCATGCGGCTGTTCTGCATGCGGTGGCTGCACTGGAGCGTCGCCGAATTCGAGTCGCTGTCGAACCCCGGCAACGGCGAGATGCGGACCCTGCTGCTCGGCTCCGACGGGCGTTACCACCTCGACCGGCCCTTCGAGCGCTGGTGCGCCCCCAAGTCCTACGGTCACACCGGTTAGAGTGCGCAGCGATGACCGCTGACCGTTTGCACCGGGCTCTGCGGAGCCTGCGCGGGCTGGCCGTGGGCGACGCCCTCGGCTCCCAGTTCTTCGTCCCCGCCAACTATCCCTACCTCAAGCGCCGCGAGCTGCCGCCCACCCCCTGGCAGTGGACCGACGACACCGAGATGGCCTGTTCGATCCTGGCCGCCCTGGTGACCCACGGCCGGATCGACCAGGACGATCTCGCCCGGTCCTTCGCCGACCACCATGACTTCGACCGGGGGTACGGCCCCGCCGTGAACCGGATGCTCCGCCTGATCAGGGAGGGCGGCGAATGGCGTGACCTGGCCGCCGGGCTGTTCCAGGGCCAGGGTTCGTGGGGCAACGGCGCCGCCATGCGGATCGCCCCGCTGGGTGCCTGGTACGCGGGCGATGTGGAGCAGGCCACGCATCAGGCGGAGATCTCGGCGTACACCACGCATCAGCACCGCGAGGCGGTGGCGGGAGCTATGGCGGTGGCCGCGGCCGCGGCTCTGGTGGCCGATCCGGCGGGCCACGGCGGGCCCGGGGAACTGCTGGACCGGGTGGTCGAGGTGGTGCCGCGCAGCGCCGTCCGGGCGGGGCTGCGCCGCGCCCGCGACATGCTCGACTACGCGGACGCCGGGACCGTCGCCGCGGTGCTCGGCTGTGGCCGCCGCACCAGCGCCCATGACACCGTGCCGTTCGCCCTGTGGGCGGCCGCTCGCCACCTGGGTTCTTACGAGGAGGCGTTCTGGAGGACGGCCTCGGCCGGCGGAGATGTGGACACCACCTGCGCCATCGTCGGGGGAGTGATCGCGTCCGAGGCCGCCGGTGCGCCGCCCGCCGACTGGCTGGAGCGCACCGAGGCGTTGCCGGAGTGGGTCCCGGCGGGCACCGGCTGACCTCTCGCGTGGGCGTGGTGCGGTGCGCCGTCCGGTTTGCCCCATCCTTCGAACCAGCCTTGCGTCGCGCCGTGTTGGATGGAAGCGGCCACCGGATCCACCAGGGCGGCGACCGTCGGCGGCGCCCCGTGATCACTGCTGGGGATCCGGGTTCCGAACGCAGGTAAGAGCGGCGTAAGGTTGTCCTCGCCATGGCCTATGAACCGCCCACCCACAGTGTCGAGCGCTCGCTCCGAGCCACGACGGGAGCCAAGATCGTCGTCGGTATCGACGAAGTCGGGCGCGGGGCATGGGCCGGTCCGGTGACGGTCTGCGCGGCAGTCACCGGTCTGCGCCGTCCGCCGACCGGGCTCACCGACTCCAAGCTGCTGAGTCCCAAGAAGCGCACGGCCCTGGCCCTGGAGTTGGACTCCTGGGTCACGGCACACGCCCTGGGTCACTCCTCTCCCGAGGAGATCGACGACCTGGGGATGACGGCCGCCCTCCGGCTGGCCGCCACGCGTGCGCTGGACGCTTTGCCGGTCCGGCCGGATGCGGTGATCCTGGACGGGAAGTACGACTACCTCGGCGGTCCCTGGACGGTTCGTACGGTCATCAAGGGCGATCAGTCCTGTGTGTCCGTCGCCGCCGCCTCGGTGATCGCCAAGGTCCACCGGGATGCGATGATGGCCGAACTGGGAGTCGAGCACACGGACTTCTGCTTCGGGGACAACGCCGGATATCCGTCCCCCACACACCGCGCCGCCCTGCGGGAACTGGGGCCCACGCCCCACCACCGGCTGTCCTGGGCCTATATGGACGGGCTGCCCCGCTGGCGGCACCTGAAGCGGTTCCGCAGCACATCCGAACCGGTCGGGCTGGAGGACGAAGGCCAACTCGGCTTCGACTTCTGAGCAGACCAAGCGGTCAAAACCGCCACCCGCCGATGCGACTCGCATCGACGTTTGATAGACATCAGCCCATGCCTCTCATCCCCGAGGAGCCTCAGATTCACGAGAGTGTCCCGGGTCCCCGCGCGACACCGGCCGCAGGCCGTACCGCGCCGACCCCTCGTCCTGTCCCTGGTCCCGGCCCCCGGCCCGCACCGCGGCGGCCCGGAAGCCCCGGTCCCAACCGTGGCTCCGCCGGAACCTCGTCGGCTCAGTCGCAGCGCACCACGAGCGATGCGACGAAGCCCGTGCCGACCGCCCCGGCGGCTTCGGCTGCCAAGGCCGCACCCACCGCCACGAAGGCCACGCCCCAGATCCAGCTGATCCCCGCCACGGTGGACGGCGCCCTGGACGCGGCGGATGAGGCGGTCGACCTGCTGCTGGATTCCGGTCGGCCCCCTGGTGAGATCCTGGTGCTGACCACCGGGGAGCAGCATCCGTGGGCGGCACATGAGTTGTCCTTCGGTGAGGCGTCCTACTGGGCGCAGCACGACGCCGGAGACGATGTCTTCTACGCCGGCGCGGACGCCGACCGTCTCAAGGACCGTCCGGTCGTGGTCGTCGCCGTCAACGGTGGTGTGGACGACGCCGTGGCCCGCGCGCTGCCCGAGGCGATGGGCCGTGCCGGGACGCTGCTGATCGTCTGCGGCGACCCGGAGCGCATCAACACCCTCATCGGTCCGGGCGCCTGAGGCCGCACGTCCCCGAACGCCCGGTGTCCGGCGGTCTCTGCCCCCCGTGGCGGAGCTGTCCGGCGTCCGGACGGCCGGTGGCCGTGCGGCCCGCGACCGTCAGACGGCGGCGGGGTGGCTCAGTGCCTTGCGCCGCCCTCCCAGGTGGGGCCGCGGCAGCGCCTTGGCGTCGCCGTCGCCCTCGACGGCCACGCCCAGCTCGGTCGGCGGCGAAGCGGAGTGCGGCCGACGGCCGCCCCGCCCCTCACCGAGGACCCGCCATCCGTCGTGGGTCAGCGTGATGTACGCACCGCAGCGCAGGCCGTGCAGGGTGCAGGCGTCGCGCAGTCCCCACATCCAGGCGCCGTCCTCTTCCGTCCACCGGCTCTCGCCCTCGCGGCAGTAGAGCAGCACGGCGGTGCGGATCGGTGTGCGGCGTCGCAGATCGTGCGGGATCACCCGGCGCAACTGTGCCAGCAGGGCGTTCCGGAAGTCCCATCCGTCGACGGCGGCAGCGCCGCGGCGGACGAACGAGGCGCTCGCCGCGAGCCGTTCCTCCGGATCGAGGACCGCGACGACGGCGGTCGAGGGCGTCGGCAGATGGCGGATGTGCAGTCCGGTGACCACCTCGCGTGGATTGCGCAGTAACGGGATTCCCGCTGCCGCCCACTCGGCGGGCTGGAGCATCCGGCCGGCTCGGGAAGCGGAATCGGCGGCCGGTGGCGGAACGAAGCCGAAGGTCACGGTCCTCCCTTCGTCTGCGCCCACGGTCCGTGCGAAGGGTCGGGCACGGGCGCGGGCCACGACACAGCCCCGTCGGTACCACGGCCGGACCGGGGGCGGGGGAGCTGATGACGATTCTCGCGGTAGCGCCCGCGTGCGGCAATGCACAGTCGGCACCACTGACCGTTTTGGCGGGATGTGCGTTCTATATTCCTCGCCGGTTCGCGCCTCGACGCAACCGCGGCCGCCCCTATCCCTGCACGGCCAGGACCAGCGGAAACACCCCGGCCGCCCCGGCCCGGCGGAGCAGCCGGGAGGCGACGGCCAAGGTCCAGCCGGTGTCCGCCAGGTCGTCCACCAGCAGCACCGGTCCACCCGCCTCGGCAAGGGCCGCCGCCAGCGGGGGCGGTACGGTCAGCGCGCCGTGCAGCGCCCGCAGCCGCTGGGCGCTGTTGGTGCGCGGCACCCGGGTGTCGATCTCGCCGTCGTGGTACGCGACGCTTCCAAGGAGGGGCAACCGGCCGACGGTGGCGATCCGTTCGCCGAGTGACCCGATCAGCTGTGGGCGGGTGCGCGAGGCGATCGTGACCACGCCCACCGGGCGGTCCGGGGCATCCGGCGCGCCCGAAGCCCAGCCACCGGGACCCTTGGCCCAGTCGGCGAGCACGGTCACCACCGCACCGGCCACATCGTCGGGCACCGGGGCGTCCGGGTTCTGTGGGGCCAGCAGCGGCCGCAGCCGGTTTCCCCAGCCGATGTCGGACAGACGGCCCAGGGCCCGGCCCGGAGCGGCCTGCTCACCCGCCGGAATGCGGCCCTTGAGGTCGACGCCCACCGCGGGCAGCCCGGTCGGCCACATACGGCGCGGCTCCACCTCGACACCGGGCCGCCCCAGCTCACCGCGCGCCGCGTCCAGCGCGGCGGCGGACACCTCGGTGGTGAACCGCGCCCCCGCGCAGTTGTCACAGCGGCCACAGGGCGCCGCCTTCTCGTCGTCCAGCTGCCGCCGCAGGAACTCCATCCGGCAGTCGGCCGTCGTGGCGTACTCCCGCATGGCCTGCTGCTCGGTCTCCCGCTGGCGCGCCACCCACGCATACCGCTCCGCGTCATACGCCCAGGGCTGCCCGGTGGCGGTCCAGCCGCCGCGGACCCGCCGCACCGCGCCGTCCACGTCGAGCACCTTGAGCATGATCTCCAGACGCGACCGCCGCAGCTCGACCTGGGGTTCGAGCGCGGGCAGCGACACCGGCCGGTCCGACGACGCGAGCACGTCGAGCGTGCGGCGCACCTGCTCCTCGGGCGGGAAGGCGAGCGAGGCGAAATACCGCCAGATCGCCTCGTCCTCGCGACCGGGCAGGAGCAGCACCTCCGCGTGCTCCACACCGCGCCCGGCGCGCCCGACCTGCTGGTAGTAGGCGATGGGGGAGGACGGCGAACCGAGATGCACCACGAAGCCGAGGTCCGGCTTGTCGAAGCCCATGCCCAGCGCTGAGGTGGCGACCAGCGCCTTGACCCGGTTGGCCAGCAGGTCCTCCTCGGCCTGCTGGCGATCCGCGTTCTCCGTCTTGCCGGTGTAGGAGGCGACGGTGTGGCCGCGCTGCCGCAGGAACGCGGTCACCTCCTCGGCCGCGGCCACGGTGAGGGTGTAGATGATCCCGGAGCCCGGCAGCTCCTCGAGGTGGTCGGCGAGCCAGGCGAGCCGATGCGCGGCGTCCGGCAGCGGCAGCACGCCCAGCCGCAGGCTCTCCCGGTCCAGCGGGCCGCGCAGCACCAGCGCCCGCCCGGCTCCTTCTCCCGTGCCCAGCTGCTCGGCCACATCGGCGGTGACCCGTGCGTTCGCGGTCGCGGTGGTGGCGAGCACGGGCACACCCTGGGGAAGATCGGTGAGCATGGTGCGCAGCCTGCGGTAGTCGGGCCGGAAGTCATGGCCCCAGTCGGAGATGCAGTGTGCCTCGTCGACGACCAGCAGGCCGGTGGCGGCGGCGAGCTGGGGCAGCACCTGGTCGCGGAAGTCGGGATTGTTGAGCCGCTCAGGGCTCACCAGCAGCACATCCACCTCTCCCGCGGCCACCTCCGCCTGGATGGTGTCCCACTCCTCGGTGTTCGCGGAATTGATCGTTCGGGCCTGGATACCGGCGCGCGCGGCGGCCTCGACCTGGTTGCGCATCAGCGCGAGCAGCGGGGAGACGATCACGGTCGGGCCGCTGCCGCGCTCGCGCAGCAGCGCGGTGGCGACGAAATACACCGCCGACTTGCCCCAGCCGGTGCGCTGCACGACCAGCGCCCGGCGGCGCTCGGCGACGAGCGCCTCGATCGCTCGCCATTGATCCTCCCGGAGCCGGGCGGAGCCGGTGGTGTCCCCGACGAGGCGGGCCAGGACGCGGTCGGCCGAGAGGCGCAGGTCTTCGTCGCTCATGCCCCCATGCAACCCGATCCCGCCGACATCGCGCCAACGCCCCCGGCAGCCTGTGGATAACGTTATCCACAGGGGTGGCGGGGTCGGCTGGGCTGAGGGACCGTCGGGCCATGACTCGACACAACGAAGCGGCCGGTCTGCCCGGCGAAGAGCAGGTCACCCTCCGCAGCCCGGCCGAGCTCGCCGATGCCCTGCCCTATGTCCTGGGCTTTCAGCCGGACGACAGCATCGTGATGATCGCGCTGCACGGCGCCCGCGGCCGGTTCGGCGGCAGGCTGAGGCTCGGCATTCCCAGGGTCCCGGAGGAGTGGCCCGAGGTCTGCGATCAGCTCGCCGAATGCCTGATCAGCGGCAGCGAGCGGCGGGGCGTGCGGCCGGACGGAGTCGTTCTGTTCCTGTGCCAGGAGCCGGCCGAGGGCGAGTCCGCGCAGGAGGCGATGGAGCGGCTGCGGCCACTCTCTCAGCGGCTGCGTGTCGCGTGCGGCGGGTTGGAGGTGCCGGTGTTCGAGGCGCTGTGCATCTCCGGCGGCCGGTTCTGGTCGTATGTCTGCCCCGACCGGCGCTGCTGTCCGCCGGAAGGCGTTCCGCTCGCCCTGCCCGGCACATCGGTCATGGCCGCGGCGGCGACGTTCGCGGGAGTCCAGGTGCGCGGCTCGCTGCGCGAGATGGAGGCCAGGCTCGCCCCGCTCGGGGCGCCTCGGGCCGATGGGCAGGAGCGGGCGCTGGATACGGCCGGGGCCGATCTTGTACCGAGGATTCTGGATGCCGGTGGCTCCGTGACGGTGCGTGCCCAAACCCTCGGTCTGGTGGGCCGGATGCTGGACTCGTTCCAGGCCGCGCCGCCGGTCGCCGACGCCTGTGCGGCCGACCTGCGCGATGACGGCCTGCTCGACGACCAGGAGGCGGCCGCGATGATCATCGGGCTGCAGGACCGGCGGACCCGGGACCGGGTGGCCGGCTGGATGGAGGAAGCGGACGCCGACGCGGCGCTGCGGCTGTGGCGCGCGCTGGCCCGACGCTGTGTCGGCTCCTACGGGGAGCATGCGGCGGCGCCGCTCACCCTGGCGGGGTGGGTCGCCTGGTCGGCGGGTGATGAGCTCATGGCACGGGTGGCGCTCGGGCGAGCCCTGCGAGTCGATCCCGACTACCTCTTCGCGAGGTTGTTGCACCAGGCGTGCAATGAGGGGGTCCATCCGAAACTGCTGCGGCAATGTCTGCGCCGGGAGGACTCCGAGCGCTCCGACCTGGCCGACCGCGCCGACCGTGCCGTGCACGCCGCGGTGCACGCGGAGCTGGAGCGCCGCGGCGACTTGGCTGCCGCCGCCGAGCCGCAGGGGGTGGCCGGAGCCCCGGCCGAAACGAGCATGGAAGCGGCCGGACCGGTCGAGTCGGCTGAGCCCGCCGTATCGGCCGCCCGCGCGGAAGCGGAGGAGTTGGACGAAGCGGAGGAATCGGGGGAGGCGGAAGGCCAAAGGGAGCAGCAGTCGGCGCGGGAGCGGTCGAGCGGGGTGGCGGGGCAGGGCGGCAGGAGCGGCTCGGCAGGGTCGAGCGCCCCGGGTGGCAGGCGCCGCCCGGAAGGGCGGCCACGCGCCCGGCGCCGCACCGGCGGCCGGGGCACGCGCAGCCGCCGCTGACCCGGCCGGGCCGGGGTCCTGGGGCGGCTGCGAGGTTGCCCTGGGGGTGCCCATCCGCCGGACGGCTCCGACCTGAGACACGGCGGCCCCGGGGGCGGGCGGTGGGCGGGCGGTGGTGTGCTGAGGTCCGGCGGCCAAGGGGTGGACAGTGGACGGTGAGGGGGTCTGACGAGGCGCGACGGTCCGGGGCGGCCGGTGGGTTGGGGGTGGCGGTTCGCCCGCGTGGGGTGGCTCGGGGGATTCGGAAGGGGGTGTGGGAATCGCGCAGGCGAGCGCTTGAGAGAGCGATTTCACGAACATCGGTGATCATGCTCAAGGGCCTGATTATCGTCAGGCAGACGACTATGATCGCGTCATGCCCTACGACCCGTCGGCTTTCCCGGCATTCGCCGTCACCGTTGATCTGGTCGTGCTCACCGTGCGGCGGCATTCACTGTGTGCGCTGGCCGTTCGCCGCGGGGAGCCGCCCTTCAAGGGGCGGTGGGCGCTGCCCGGCGGCTTCGTGCGGCCCGATGAGGATCTCGCCGTCGCCGCTGCCAGGGAGTTGGCCGAGGAGACCGGGCTACTCGCCCATGACCCCACGCTTCCGGTTCCGCCGAACGCGGCCCACCTCGAGCAGCTCGCCACCTACGGCGATCCGAAGCGGGACCCCCGGATGCGCGTGGTCAGCGTGGCGCATCTCGCGCTGGCGCCCGATCTGCCCGCTCCCCGGGCCGGGGGCGACGCGCACAGCGTCCGCTGGGCGCCGGTCGAATCGCTGCTCGACCAGGACGGGGTCTTCGGGCGGGACAGTGATCTGGCCGCCCCGCTCGCCTTCGATCATGCCCGCATCCTCGCGGACGGGGTCGAGCGCGCCCGCTCCAAGATTGAGTACTCCTCGCTGGCCACCGCCTTCTGCCCGCAGGAGTTCACGGTCGGCGAGCTGCGCCGGGTGTACGAGGCGGTGTGGGGTGTGGCGCTGGACCCGCGCAACTTCCACCGCAAGGTCACCGGCACCCCGGGCTTCCTGGTGCCCACCGGTGGTACGACGACCCGTCAGGGCGGCCGTCCCGCCCAGCTGTTCAGGGCCGGAGGGGCGACGCTGCTCAATCCGCCCATGCTTCGTCCCGAGGTGTGACGGGCCATGACACGACGACTCCCCGGGAGTGCTATGTCCTGACGAAATAGGACATAGCGGGTTAACGTTCTCCGGTACGCGACCAGTCCCCACGTGCCATCGAGCGGTTCCATGCCCCGCGGGAGAAGCCATGATCCAGGCCACCGGACTGACCAGCACCCCCCGCCGCAACCATCCGCCCGTTGTCGACGACCTCACCTTCGAGGCCCCGGCGGGCCGGGTCACCGCACTGCTCGGCGGCCCCGGCGCGGGCAAGACCACCGCGCTGCGGCTTCTGCTGCAGCTCGACCGGGGCCATGGCTCCGCCTTCTTCCGGGGCCGCCCCCTGCACCGCATCCGGCGCCCGGCTCATGAGATCGGCGTTCTCCTCGAGGACGTCCCGGGCCACCCGGGCCGCACCGTGCGGGGGCATCTGAGGATGCTCGGTGCCGCGGCCGGGGTGGCTGCCGCACGCGCCGATGTCGTGCTCGATGTGGTCGGCCTCACCGATCTGGCGGATGAGCGTCTCGGTGATCTTTCCACCGGGGCGGAGCGCCGTCTCGGGATCGCCACCGCGCTGCTCGGAGACCCGCACACCCTGGTCCTCGACGAGCCCGCACGGGGCCTGTCGGCGCGGGAGACCACCTGGCTCTACGGGTTGCTGCGTCAATTCGCCGCCCACGGCGGCGCCGTCCTCGTCGCCACCGAGGATGCCGAGGGCGTGATCCGCCTGGCGGACCAGGTGCTCACCCTGGAATCGGGGCGGCTGGTGGCCGATCAGCCGGTGGACGAGTTCGCCCGCACCCGGCTGCGCCCCCGTGTCGTCGTCCACTCGCCGCTCGTCGGCCGCCTCGCCGCCGTCCTGGAGGAGGAGGTCGTGGCCGCCCGGCAGTTGGCCGAGGCCCAGGCGGCGGAGGAGGCGCGGGCGGCGGCCGAGCTCGCGGCCAAAGCCGAGGTTGCCCAGGCCGACACGGCCCAGCCCGACGTGGCCGGCGGGGACGACGTCGTCAAGGCTGAGAGCGCCGGGCCCAAGGCCAGGAAGAGGGCGCTCTGGCGCAAGGTCAGGATGGCCCAGTTCGCCACTCGGGGCTCCGCCGCGCCCGAGGCGAAGAAGGCCACCGCGGAAGCCGCGGCCAACGACAAGACGGCCGACGACACGGCGGCCAGCGGCAAAACGGCCAGCGGCAAAACGGCCAGCGGCAAGGCGGCCAACGACAAGGCGAACAAACCAGACGCGGCAAACCCGGCGGACAAGGCTGCCTCCGCCCCTGCCCCCGCCCCAGCCTCCATCCCCGCCCCCGCTGCCGGTGCCGAAGCGGTCGGCGCCGAAGCGGTCCACGCGCGAGCCGGGGCCGGGGTCGGGAGTGGAGCCGGGACCGAGTCCGATGAGGAGGCGGTCGCCGCGCCCGCCGACCCGTTCTCCGTGGTGCGGGACGACGACACCCATATCTCCGTCTACGGCCTGTCCCCCGCATCGGTCGGGGAGACCGCATACCGCCACGGCATCGTGGTCCACCGGCTGGTCGAGGAGACCGCCGATCTGGGCCCGGGGACTCCCGCGGCCGCCCGCGCCCGCGACCCGGAGGCGCCCCCGCTGCGGCTGCTCCCCAAGCTCCGCTTCCCCGGCCCCGCCTGGCCGATGCGCTACGAGGTGCGCCGCGCCACCGGCGTAAGGACCGGCTGGCTGATCGGCGTCGCCTCCATCGTGGCCTCGCTCCTCGCCTCCGTGCTGCTCGCCCGTGCCGGCGGCACCGGGGAGCTGCACCGGCTCACCGGCTGGCCCGCCGACCTCCCGCTGCCTCCCGTCGCCATCGCGGCCGGTCTCCTGGGCGCCCTCGCCTTCGGCGACGAGTTCCGCTTTCCGGCGCTGGGCGCGACCCGGGACGCCGTGCCCCGCCGACTCGGGCTGCTGGCCGCCAAATTCGCGGTCTGCGCGGCCGGGGCCGTCCTGCTGTCGCTCGGCGTCATCGTGCTCGACAGCGCGGCGCTCCTGCTGCTCGTGGGCGGCAACGCGGTGCCGCTGCCCGGCGACTGGCCCGCGCTGGTGGTCGGCGTCTTCGGCCTGACCATCGGCTCGTCGTGGGCCGGGCTGCTCGCCGCCGGAGTCTTCCGTTCCACCGCGCTCGGGCTGGCCACCCTGCTCGCCGTGCCGATCCTCGCGGTGCCCGTCGTCCAGCGCGCGGCGCAGGACCCGTCGCTGCGTTCGCTGGTCATGCTGCCGCACCGGCTGCGCGCGGCGACGCTGGACCGGTCGCCTTCCATGATCGACCGAGGGCTGGGGGTCGCGCTGCGGCTCGCGTCCCAACCGGTCGGACAGGCGCTGATGTTGTCGGTGGCCGTCCTGCTGTGCGCCTACGCCCTCACCGGTCTGCGCGGCAAGAGCACCCGCCAGTAGCACCCGCCGGTAGCACCCGTCCCGCGCCGGGCGCGCCCGCCCGCCCCGTCGACCACCAGCCCGCCCGCTCCGACGCACCCACCCCGTAGCCCGCTCGGTCCGGAGGCCGCGAGGCCCCGTCCCCAGGCCAGTGGATCAGGCCCGAAGTGGATTCGCACAGCCATCGCGCGAACTGCTCGCAACTCCCCGAGGGATGCTTCTTTCTGTCCGATTGAGCGTCAATTATGAGGTAATGGGCGATCACCCTTTCGTGTGCTTTTCACCAAAGACCTCAAGGGCTTCCGAGGCGTCGCCGACAAAGGATGCGTGAGTACCCTTGCGCACACCACGATGACCGCGGCTCGCCCCGCCGACTCCGGCCTGGCCGGTTCGGGCGAGCTTGACCGCTACACCTACGCCGAAGCCCCCGGCGCCGACCGCGGCAGCGCCCCCTCCGCCTGGGACGGAACCGAGGCGGAGATCGGCCGGGTGGGCCGACGCGCGGCCGGCAACCGGGGCCGCGGGCTGCACGGCCAACTCGTTCAGCAGCTGGGCCAGATGATCGTCTCCGGCGACCTGGGCGCGGACCGTCCGCTCGTCCCCGAGGAGATCGGGCAGCGCTTCGAGGTCTCCCGTACCGTCGTACGGGAATCGCTGCGCGTCCTCGAGGCCAAGGGCCTGGTCAGCGCCCGCCCCAATGTGGGCACCCGGGTCCGCCCGGTCAGCGACTGGAACCTGCTCGATCCGGACATCATCGAGTGGCGCGCCTTCGGTCCGCAGCGCGACGACCAGCGCCGTGAGCTGTGCGAGCTGCGCTGGACCATCGAACCGCTGGCCGCCCGCCTCGCCGCCGGGCACGGCCGCGAGGAGTTGCAGCAGCGGCTCGCCGACATGGTCGAGATCATGGGCCATGCGCTGGCACAGGGTGACGCCCTCACCTTCTCCCGCGCCGACGCCGAGTTCCACGCGCTGCTGCTCCAGGCCGGGGGCAATCGGATGCTGGAGCACCTGGCGGGCATCGTCGCCGCCGCGCTCCATGTCTCCGGGGCCCCGGTCTCCGGCTGCGACCGCCTCACCGAGGCGGGGGTCGCCCACCACCGCAGGATCGTCGAGGCGGTCGGCGAGGGTGACGCCGCGGCGGCCGAGGCGGCGATGCGCCAGCTGCTGACCGTCCACCCGGATCTCGATCACGCCGAGGTCGGGGTGCCCGCGCCGCGCGAGCACTGAGCCGCGGCGCGTCCGGTCACCCGGATCGCCGGGCTTCCGGAGCATGCGGCGTGCGACGTACGGCAGGGCGGTGTCAGTAGGCGGCGAATTCCGGCCCGATGAATGCCGTACGGCGTACGAGAGGGCGTCGCCGGATCCCGCGTCGCGGGTTCGGCGGCGCGGCGCGATGTGATCGATCGGCGCCGTGTGACTCCCATCGGTGCGCGACTGGGAGTTTTCTGTCCCGTTGGATGGGCATTAAGACCGTTATGGGGTGTGACTCGGGCCACGAGTATTGGGCGTAACGCTCTTTGGGGCAGCGCGATGATTAAAGAGGTGGCAGCCGCGGAGGGAATACGGATGTCGCTCAAAACGCTGTACCCCTCCGCACTCCGCCCGCGCCGTCGGTTCATCCCTGCCGGCGGTCGTCGGCTCCGGTCCCCAGCGGACTGAGCCGGAAGCCGTTTCCAACGTTCCGAGAGGTTGTTCGTGTCGGCCAGCACATCCCGTACGCTCCCGCCGGAGATCGCCGAGTCGGAGTCTGTCATGGCGCTCATCGAGCGGGGAAAGGCTGAGGGGCAGATCGCCGGCGACGATGTGCGCCGGGCCTTCGAGGCTGACCAGATTCCGCCAACCCAGTGGAAGAACGTACTGCGCAGCCTCAACCAGATCCTCGACGAGGAGGGTGTGACGCTGATGGTCAGTGCCGCAGAGGCGCCCAAGCGCACCCGTAAGAGCGTCGCAGCGAAGAGCCCGGCGAAGCGCACCGCCACCAAGACTGTCGCGGCTAAGACGGTCGCCGCCAAGAAGACCCCCGCCGCCCCGGTCGCCCCCACCGCGGACCCGGGCGCTGCCCCGGTCGGTGAGGCCGCGGCCGCCCCCGCGAAGAAGGCCGTCGCCAAGAAGACCGTGGCCAAGAAGACGGTCGCCAAGAAGACCGCCGCCGCCGCGAAGAAGACGGTCGCGAAGAAGACCACCGCCAAGAAGGACGTCACCGACGAGCTCCTCGAGGGCGAGGAGGTCATCGAGGAGGCACCGGGCAAGCCCGGCCCCGAGGGCGCCGAGGCCGAGCCGGAGAACGCGGGCTTCGTGCTCTCCGACGAGGACGAGGACGACGCCCCGGCGCAGCAGGTCGCCGCGGCCGGTGCCACGGCCGACCCGGTCAAGGACTACCTCAAGCAGATCGGCAAGGTCCCGCTGCTCAACGCCGAGCAGGAGGTCGAGCTCGCCAAGCGCATCGAGGCCGGTCTGTTCGCCGAGGACAAGCTAGCCAACTCCGACAAGCTGGCCCCCAAGCTCAAGCGCGAGCTGGAGATCATCGCCGAGGACGGCCGCCGCGCCAAGAACCACCTCCTGGAGGCCAACCTCCGTCTGGTGGTCTCGCTGGCCAAGCGCTACACGGGCCGTGGCATGCTCTTCCTGGACCTCATCCAGGAGGGCAACCTCGGTCTGATCCGCGCGGTCGAGAAGTTCGACTACACCAAAGGCTACAAGTTCTCCACGTATGCCACCTGGTGGATCCGTCAGGCGATCACCCGCGCCATGGCCGACCAGGCCCGCACCATCCGTATTCCGGTGCACATGGTCGAGGTCATCAACAAGCTGGCGCGCGTCCAGCGCCAGATGCTCCAGGATCTGGGCCGTGAGCCCACCCCGGAGGAGCTGGCCAAGGAGCTCGACATGACCCCTGAGAAGGTCATCGAGGTCCAGAAGTACGGCCGTGAGCCGATCTCGCTGCACACCCCGCTGGGCGAGGACGGCGACAGCGAGTTCGGCGACCTCATCGAGGACTCCGAGGCGGTCGTCCCGGCCGACGCGGTCAGCTTCACCCTGCTGCAGGAGCAGCTGCACTCCGTGCTCGACACGCTCAGCGAGCGCGAGGCGGGCGTGGTCTCGATGCGCTTCGGCCTCACCGACGGCCAGCCGAAGACCCTCGACGAGATCGGCAAGGTCTACGGCGTGACGCGTGAGCGCATCCGCCAGATCGAGTCCAAGACGATGTCGAAGCTGCGCCACCCGTCCCGCTCCCAGGTTCTCCGCGACTACCTGGACTGATGCGGACCGCCGCTTCATAGCCGCCTTATGGCGGAAGCGGCAGCGGCGCGAAGGCCGGGCCCCCTCCGAGGGGCCCGGCCTTCGCGCTGTTGCCGCCAGGCGCGGTGCCAAGTCCTCCGGCGCCATGTTCCCCGCTTGGCCCACTCGGGATGCGCTTCGCGACGGGGAGGGTAACGCTGAGTGTGCGTCTCACTCCGTATGGTCAGGAGGCCGCATGTTCAGGTCGCCCCGCTCGCTGCTCATCGCCTTGGCGGTGCCGCTGGCCGCCGCGCTCGCGATAGTGCTCACCGCGCCCGCCCCGGCGACGGCCGATCGGGTGGTGATCGGCGGGCATCCGGCCCGTACGGTCGAGGCGCCCTGGGCGGTGGCCGTGGCCAGCCGTGCGCTCTTCGGGGAGAAGAGGTCGGGCCAGTTCTGCGGCGGGGCGATGGTGGGGCCCACAACGGTCGTCACGGCGGCCCACTGTCTGAGCCGTGGGGTGCTCGGCAAGGACTGGCGCGAGGTACGGGACCTGAAGGTGATCATCGGTCGCAACGACCTGCGGAAGAAGGACGGGGTGGAGTACCCGCTCGCGCGGGTGTGGGTCAATCCGGCGTACGAGGGCGACAACCGGGCCGGGGACATCGCGGTGCTCACCCTGGGGGTCGCGGTGCCCGCGGCCTACACCATCCGCATGGCGGGTACCGGTGACCAGGCCTACCGGCCGGGTGAACGGGCCGCGGTGTACGGCTGGGGCGATACGGAGGGCGATGGCACCTATGCCTCGTCGCTGCGCACCGCCACGGTCCGGGTGCTGGCCGACAGCGTCTGTGAGAGCGCCTATCCGGGCAATGCCGAGGGGGACTACGACCCGCGCTCCATGGTCTGCGCGGGGCTGCCGGACGGGGGCCGGGACGCCTGTCAGGGGGACAGCGGAGGGCCTCTGGTGGTCCGGGGGCGGCTGGTGGGCCTGGTGTCCTGGGGGAGTGGATGCGCCGTGGCCGGGCGGCCCGGCGTCTACACGCGGATCTCTTCGGTGGCCGAGCTGGTGGCCGCCCATGGCTGACCGGGGTCCGTGGGTACC
This sequence comes from Streptomyces lacaronensis, assembly GCF_047337785.1. NCBI lineage: Bacteria > Bacillati > Actinomycetota > Actinomycetes > Kitasatosporales > Streptomycetaceae > Streptomyces > Streptomyces lacaronensis. Next base: position 3,693,970 of record NZ_JBLHDK010000003.1, on the reverse strand, counting down.
TGTGGAAGGGCCCGGAAGGGGTCCCGGAGCGAGCTCCGCAGGGCCCTTGGACCATGCCGGAAGACTGCCTGGGTCACGCCGGAAGACTGCCCCTGGGCCATGTCGAAGGACTGTCCCTGGGCCATGCCGAAAGCGCGGAAAGACCCACGATACGAGCGTGGGCGGCCGCCCCGCTCAGGGGGCAGACCGCCCGGAATCCGGCCCTGGGCCGGCGTCGCTCGTCGTCGTGGGTGTGAGGCGTCAGCGTTCGTCTTCGGACGCGGACGCCGGAACGGCCGTGAGTCGCTCGGTCTCGTCCTGTATTTCCGCGGCGATCTTCTTGAGTTCCGGCTCGAACTTGCGCCCGTGGTGGGCACAGAAGAGCAGTTCACCACCGCTGATCAGAACGACGCGCAGGTACGCCTGGGCGCCGCAGCGATCGCAGCGGTCAGCGGCCGTCAACGGGCTCGCGGGGGTCAGAACAGTAGTCACGTCGCCTCTTCTCTAGCTCGACGAGCTGTCGTACCAGGGTCAACATCCAACCAGCCTGAAATCGTTCCCGCTCGTGGCTTTTTCCCAAAAGTTGCTTCTGAGTAGGCCGGATGGTGACGTTTGGCGGCGAATGAGCCGTATTGCCTAGCTTTGATGCTTCGCGTCGATTGTCTGGTTTGCCCTCCCGGCCGGGTTGCCGGTTGTGAATGAGGACGTGCCCGGAGCCTAAATGGTTCATGCCTGAAAGGGAACGTGATGTGTGCGGCACCGCCGCGAGGTATCGAACGTACGAGCGAAACGGTGGCCGGTGCGACTAGCATGGACGTTTCAGCGGGTGGCGGCACAAAGGCTCTATCAAGCCTCGGTACGCTCTGACAGGCGACCATGCCACCATCGTGCCCACAGCTGGGCCAACCAGAAATTCAGCGAGGAGCGAACCGCGTGACCGCCGACACGTCCGTGCCGTCCACTGCGCTGCTGACCGGAGCAGACCGGGGCGGCGGTAACTACACCGCGCGGCACCTTCTCGTCCTCGAGGGGCTCGAGGCGGTGCGCAAGCGCCCCGGTATGTACATCGGCTCCACCGACAGCCGTGGCCTCATGCACTGCCTCTGGGAGATCATCGACAACTCGGTGGACGAGGCCCTGGGTGGCTTCTGCGATCACATCGAGGTGATCCTCCACGACGACGGATCCGTGGAGGTGCGGGACAACGGCCGGGGGATCCCGGTGGACGTCGAGCCCAGGACGGGGCTGTCCGGCGTCGAGGTCGTGATGACCAAGCTGCACGCCGGCGGAAAGTTCGGCGGCGGCTCGTACGCGGCCTCCGGCGGTCTGCACGGCGTCGGCGCCTCCGTGGTGAACGCGCTGTCCGCCCGTCTCGACGTGGAGGTGGACCGCGACGGCAAGACCCACTCGATCAGCTTCCGCCGCGGCGTCCCCGGGATCTTCACAGAATCCGGGCCGGACGCCCCGTTCGACCCGTCCAGCGGCCTCCTCAAGGGCAAGAGGGTTCCCAAGACCCGCACCGGCTGCCGCATCCGCTACTGGGCGGACCGCCAGATCTTCCTCAAGGACGCCAAGCTCTCCGTGGAGACGCTGTACGCGCGCGCCCGGCAGACCGCGTTCCTGGTGCCGGGGCTCACCCTGGTGGTCCGGGACGAGCGGGGTCTGGAGGGGCGGGAGGGGCCGGTCGAGGAGACCTTCCGCTACGACGGGGGGATCAGCGAGTTCTGTGAGTACCTCGCCCAGGACAAGGCCGTCTGCGATGTGCTGCGGCTGTCCGGGCAGGGCACCTTCAAGGAGACCGTGCCGGTCCTCGACGAGCGCGGTCACATGACCCCGACCGAGGTCACCCGCGAGCTGGGCGTCGACATCGCGCTGCGCTGGGGCACCGGCTACGACGCGACGGTCAAGTCCTTCGTCAACATCATCGCCACCCCCAAGGGCGGCACCCATGTCTCCGGCTTCGAGCGCTCGATCACCAGGACCGTGAACGAGGCACTGCGCGCCACCAAGCTGCTGCGGGTCGCCGAGGACGACGTCGTCAAGGACGACGCCATGGAGGGCCTGACGGCGGTGGTGACCGTAAGGCTGGCGGAGCCGCAGTTCGAGGGCCAGACCAAGGAGGTGCTGGGCACCTCGGCGGCCTCCCGCATCGTGGCCAATGTGGTCGCCAAGGAGCTCAAGGCGTTCCTGACCTCCTCCAAGCGGGACGCCAAGCAGCAGGCCCGCGCCGTCCTGGAGAAGGTCGTGGCCGCGGCCCGTACGCGCATCGCGGCCCGCCAGCACAAGGAGGCGCAGCGCCGTAAGACCGCGCTGGAGTCCTCCTCGCTTCCCGCGAAGCTGGCCGACTGCCGCAGCGACGACGTGGGCCGCAGCGAGCTGTTCATCGTCGAGGGGGATTCGGCGCTGGGTACGGCCAAGCTGGCCCGGAACTCCGAGTTCCAGGCGCTGCTGCCGATCCGCGGCAAGATCCTCAATGTGCAGAAGTCGTCGATCTCCGACATGCTCAAGAACGCCGAGTGCGGCGCGATCATCCAGGTGATAGGGGCCGGATCGGGCCGGACCTTCGACATCGACCAGGCGCGCTACGGCAAGGTGATCTTCCTCGCCGACGCCGATGTCGACGGTGCCCACATCCGCTGTCTGCTGCTGACCCTCTTCCAGCGCTATATGCGGCCGATGGTCGAGCAGGGGCGGGTCTTCTCGGCGGTGCCGCCGCTGCACCGGGTGGAGCTGGTGAACCCCAAGCGGGGGCAGAGCAAGTACCTCTACACCTACTCCGACCAGGAGCTCCAGGAGACCCTGCTGGACCTCCAGCGCCGGGAGATCCGCTACAAGGACGGCATCCAGCGCTACAAGGGTCTCGGCGAGATGGACGCCGACCAGCTCGCGGAGACCACGATGGACCCGCGCCACCGCACCCTGCGGCGCATCAACATCAGCGACCTGGAGGCGGCCGAGCGCGCCTTCGACCTGCTCATGGGCAATGAGGTCGCGCCCCGTAAGGAGTTCATCACCAACTCGGCGGCGACCCTGGACCGGTCGCGCATCGACGTCTGACGCCCGGCCCCTCGGCAGGGCCGGTCCGGCGGGGTCTCCCACCCGGGAGACCCCGCCGGGCGTTTCCCCGCGCTGCCCGCTTCTGTAGTGCCGTTTCCGGGCCGTTCATCACCTGAGTCACCTGATGGGGTGAAGGTCCGGTATTGAAGGGCTCTGGATCTTTCTGATCTGCACATCCTTGGTCACGCGGTGAATGCCGCAGTGAACAAGGAGTGTTCGGGTGGACATGCACAACGCGCGCGACACGGGAGCGGCGCGACTGGAGGACCCGTGGTATGACGCGCTCGCGTCCGGTTGGGGTGAGGCGGACGACACGGACGGCGAACCCAGGGGCGCGCGTCCACCCGCCGCCCAGGCGGTCTACACGGAGGTGCACGGCAGCGCCGCCTTCCAGGAGGTGCGCCGCCGCTATCGCCGGTTCGTGTTCCCGGTGACCGCCGCGTTCCTCATCTGGTACCTCGCGTATGTCGTCGCGGCCACCACCGCACCCCGACTGATGGCCCGCCCGGTCGTGGGCACGCTCAATGTGGCGATGGTCGCGGGACTCGCGCAGTTCGCCACCACCTTCCTGCTGACCTGGGCGTACGCCCGGCACGCACGGCTGCGCCGGGACCGGGTCGCGCTCGAACTCCGCTGGGTGACGCAGGAGATGATGCGGGGGCACGGGCGGTGACCGGCAATCAGCAGAGCCTGGCGCTGCTGCTCTTCGGCCTCTTCGTGGCGGCCACGTTGGCCATCACCACCTGGGCGGGGCGCCGGCGGCACGGCTCGCCGGAGGAGTTCTACGCGGGCGGGCGGCTGTTCTCCCCGATGGAGAACGGCTTCGCCATCGCCGGTGACTACATGTCCGCCGCCTCCTTCCTCGGGATCTCCGGCCTGATCGCGCTCTTCGGCTATGACGGGGTGCTCTACTGCGTGGGCTTCTTCGTGGCCTGGCTGGTGGTCCTGTTGTTGGTGGCGGAACTGGTCCGCAACTGCGGCCGGTTCACCCTGGCCGATGTGCTGGCCGCGCGGATGCGGGAGCGCCGGGTCCGGATCGCCGCGGGCATCTCCTCGGTCACGGTCTGTGTGCTGTATCTCGTGGCCCAGATGGTCGGCGCGGGCAGTCTGGTCGCCCTGCTGCTCGGGGAGACCGGCGGCCGCGCCCGCGCCTGGACGGTGATCGGCGTGGGCACCCTGATGGTGGTCTTCGTGGCGCTCGGCGGGATGCGCGCCACGACCTGGATCCAGATCGTGAAGGCCGTGCTGCTGATGGGCGGGGCGATCGCGCTGACCGCCCTGGTCCTCGTCCGCTTCCGCGGCGATCTCGACACCCTGCTCAGCACCGCCGCGCGTAACAGCGGCCACGGCGTGGACTTCCTCGCCCCCGGGCTCAAGTACGGCGGCGACTGGACCGCCCGGCTGGACTTCGTGAGCCTCGGCGTCGCCCTGGTGCTGGGCACCGCCGGGCTGCCGCACATCCTGTCGCGCTTCTACACCGTGCCCACCGCCCGTGCCGCCCGCCGCTCGGTGATCTGGTCCATCGGGCTGATCGGCGGCTTCTACCTGATGACGATCGTGCTCGGCTTCGGCGCGGCCGCCGTGCTGGGCACCGATGCCGTACGGACCTCCAACGCGGCCGGGAACACGGCCGTTCCGCTGCTCGCGCTCGACCTCGGCGGTGGCGCCGGATCGACCGGGGGCACGGTGCTGTTCGCGGTCGTCGCCGCGATCGCCTTCGCCACCATCCTGGCCGTCGTCGCCGGGATCACCCTCGCCTCCTCGGCCTCCGTCGCCCATGACCTCTACGCCTCGCTGAGCAGACGGGCGGGCCGCACCCCGCGCGGCGAGGTGGTGGTCGCGCGGATCGCGGCGGTGGGGATCGGGGCGGCCGCGATCGGTCTTGGGCTGCTCGCCGAGGATCTCAATGTGGCGTTCCTGGTGGGGCTCGCGTTCGCCGCCGCCGCGTCGGCGAACCTTCCGGTGCTGCTGTACTCGCTGTTCTGGCGGCGGTTCACCGCGCGCGGCGCGGTCTGGTCGGTCTACGGGGGGCTGCTTCCCGCGGTGGCGCTGGTGGTGCTGTCCCCGGTGGTCTCCGGCGGTCCGGACGCGATCTTCTCCGGGGTGGACTTCCACCTCTTCCCGCTCCAGAACCCGGGGCTGGTCTCGGTGCCCCTCGGGTTCCTGGCGGGCTGGCTCGGGACGGTCACCTCACCCGCCCCCGCGGACGTCCCCGCCCATGTCGCCAAGCACGCCGAGACGGAGGTGCGGGCCCTCACCGGGGCGGGCGCGGCCTGAGGCGGGGAAGGGCTCAGACCCAGTCGTAGCGGTGCTCGGGGCGGCCGGTCTCGCCGTACTTGAGGCTGAGCCGCACCCGGCCCGTGCGCTCCAGCAGCTTCAGATAGCGCTGTGCGGTCTGTCTGCTGAGCGAGGAGCGCTCGGCCACCTCCTGCGCCGACAGCGGGCCCTCAGCGCCGCGCAGCACCTCCCGTACGAGATCGGCGGTGAGCGCGGAGTGGCCCTTGGGCAGCTCCGCGGGGCCGGCCGAGGCGCCGCCCAGGGCACCGAAGATCCGGTCCACCTGGTCCTGCCCGGCCTCGCCGTCGCCCTCCAGGGCGCGGCGCAGCGCCGCGTACCCCTCCAACTTGGCCCGCAGCCCCGCGAAGGTGAACGGCTTGACCAGGTATTGGAGTGCGCCATGGCGCATCGCCGCCTGGACGGTCGCGATGTCGCGGGCCGCGGTCACCATGATGATGTCGGTGTGGTGGCCGAGCTGCCGCAGCCGTCGCACCAGCGACAGCCCCGTCTCATCCGGCAGATAGTGGTCGAGCAGTACCAGGTCGACGTGGGCGCCCTGGGCGTCCTCCAGGAAGGCCAGCGCCTCGGCGGCGGTGTGCGCCTGCCCGGCGACACGGAATCCGGCCACCTTGCCGACGTACGCGGCGTTGACCCGGGCCACCCGGACGTCGTCGTCCACGACCAGCACCCCCAGGGGCCCGCCCGGTCCGGTTCCAAGGGTCATCGTGGCTCTCCTGTCGCGGTCAGCGGCGCCCCAGCCGGCTGTTCGGCCAGCGCCTCGGGGAGGACGACGGTGAACTCCGCGCCCCCGCCCTCGCGGTCGGACACGCGGACGCTGCCGCCCTGGCGTTCGGCGAGCCGGCGGACCAGCGCGAGCCCTATGCCCCGCTTGCCGTGCGCGGGCGGTTCCTTGGTCGACCAGCCCTCGGTGAAGACCACGTCGCGCCGGTCGGCGGGGATCCCGGGGCCGGTGTCGGAGACCCGCAGCAAAACCGTACGGTCGTCGGCACACAGCTCCACCTCGACCCGCGGCTCCGGCGAACCGACCGCCGCGTCCAGGGCGTTGTCGATGAGATTGCCGACGATCGTCACCACCCCCGGAGGGTCCACCAGCCGGTCGGGCAGCAGGCTGTCCTCGGCCACGGACAGCGAGACGCCGCGTTCGGTGGCGACCGTGGCCTTGCCGACCAGCAGGGAGGCCAGCAGCGGATCGTGCACCCGCTCGGTGACCTGCTCGGCGGTGGCCCGGTGCACCCCGATCGCCTCGGTGATGAACTCCATCGCCTCGTCGTGCAGTTCGAGTTCGATCAGGCCGAGGAGGGTGTGCATCCGGTTGGCGTGCTCATGATCTTGAGCCCGCAGGGCGTCGATCAGCCCCCGGGTGCCGTCCAGCTCGCGGCCCAGCCGCTCCAGCTCGGTGCGGTCACGCAGGGTGACCACCGCTCCGCCGTCGTCCGTCGGCATCCGGTTGGCGACCAGCACCCGGCCGCCGCTGACGGCCAGCAGATCGGCGCCGGTGACCCGCCCGGACAGCACATCGGTCGTACGGCCCGGGGACAGTACCGCCTCCAGGGGCTGCCCGGTGTCCTCGGGGCGCAGATCCAGCAGCCGCTGGGCCTCGTCGTTGATCAGGCGGATGCGGCCGTGGGCGTCGAGGGCGACGACGCCCTCCCGGATGCCGTGCAGCATCGCCTCACGCTCGGCCAGCAGTGCCGAGATATCGGAGAAGGCCAGGTCATGGGTGCGTCGCTGGAGTCGGCGGGAGACCACGTACGCGGCCAGGGCGCCGACGGCGAGCGCGCCGCCCGCGTAGGCGAGCATCTCCGGGACCGCGGCGACGAGCCGGGCACGCACGCTCTCGTAGGAGATGCCCACGGAGACGGCGCCCACGATATGGCCGTCCCCGGCGCGCAGGGGCACCTTGCCGCGGGCCGACCGGCCGAGGGTGCCGTCGTCGATCTCCATGACCTCCCGGCCTTCGAGGGCCTCGGTGGGGTCGGTGGAGACATGCTTCCCGATCTCGTCCGGGGAGGTGTGGGACCAGCGCACCCCGCGCCGGTCCATGATCACGACATATTCGGCGCCGGTCGCCCGGCGGATGCGTTCCGCCTCGGTCTGCACCGGCCCGCCGGGGGTGGGCCGGGTGTGCTGGAGCGCGTCGGCCATCCGGGGCTCGGCGGCCGTGGTCTGGGCGATGGCGAGGGCACGGCGCATGGCCTGGTCGTCGAGGTGGTCGCTGAGCGGCGCGAGGAAGAGGCCGGTCGCGAGCACGGTGACACCCGTGGCGATGGCCAGCTGCATCAGCAGGACCTGGGAGAAGACGCGTCGGGGCCAGCCGATGCGCCACCTGGTGGCCGTGGCTGCCGGCCCCGGCGGTATCGCGGCGCTCATGGCAACGAAGGGTAACCAAGGGCGGGCGGGAGGGACCGGGGCAGGACCCGGGGAGGCGCCCGCGGAGGGGGCCGGGAGCGGCGATCCCGGGGTGCTGCGGGAGTGGGTGCGGGCTTACCGGGGGCCGGGCCTGGGCGTCAGAGGCGCCATGGGTTTACGGGGGCGGGGCCTGGGCGTCAGAGGCGCCCGGCGGCCATCGCCCGTACGCCGTGCGTGGGCCGCCGGGCGGCCCGGACCCCGACGACCTCCATCCGGGCCGGGGAGCCCAGGGGGAAGCCACAGCTCTCCGGCCGCGGTGGCGCCGCGGCGAGCTGCGCGACGCTCACCCGCCAGGCCCGCCCGTCGCGGTGCGCGACGGTCACGGACCAGACCGGGGCCTCGCCCTCGGTCCGTACGACGGTCAGCGCGTCGGCCCCGTCCTCGCGGGTCAGCTCGCGGATGGCCAGCTCCGCCGCCTGGCCGGGGCGCTCCCAGGTGGAGCGGCCGCGGCAGCCGTCGGTGACCACCCGGCCGTTCCGCAGCGCCTCGATGGCGTCCTTGACGCCCCGTGCGGTGGCCCTGCCGTAGGCGTAGCCGTGCGGCAGTACGACGAGGGTGGGGGAGAAGCGATGGCCGCCGATATGGGTGATCTCCCAGGTGCTGTGGACCCCGGAGGCGGCCAGCTCACCGGCCAGGGGGCGGCCGAGGAGGGCGCAGCAGCGGTCGCGCTTGCCGTTGGTGCACACCAGCACCAGCGGGTCGCCGGTGTACTCCTCCCAGGCGGCGGGATCAGCGGCGGGGCTGTGGGGCTCGTGGAATTCGTGGGGCACATGGGGTCGCAGGGTGAGCCCGTCGGGGTCGCCCGCGCCCAGTGCGGCGAAGTCAAGGCCGAGCAGCCGTGCCGGATCGTCCAGCGCGGTGGTGCGGATCCAGGAGCGGCCGGGCCGGGTGTGGGCCACGAACACCCGGTGCCTGGCGCCGGTGTGCAGATCGGCGTGGCGGCCGGGGCGGCGGATCAGCGCGACCCGTACGCCGGTGCCCTCGGCGGCGCGCTCCAGGGCGCGCCCTACGGCCGGGTCGAGGCGGCTGGCGGTGAGGGCCTCGGTGCCCCAGGGCCCGGGCTGTTCCACCAGCAGCCAGGTGGAGGCGGTGGCCGCCGTCCCGGCGAGCGGCTCGGACAGGTCGCGGGAGGCGGTCGCGCACGTGCTCACGAAGGTAAGCCTAACCTCTCTTGATCGAGAGCGCTCACCGGGTCGTGCGTACGCGCCCGAGCCGTGGTGGAGGGACGAACGACCCGAGCCGAACGGCGCCTCATCGGCCCCAGGCCGGCGGAGCGCGGCAGTCCGTATTCCGCCGCGTACTCACCGTTCCATGGGGTGGGAGCAGCCGGGAAAATGGCACCCAGGGGGCGGAGGGGGCGGATATGGGTGGCTTATGGGCGCGGTGGCGCGGCCGCCGGGGAAGACGCGGGGCGCGCCCGCTGGATCCCGGGCTGAGGGCCATGGTGAGGGCGGCCTACGACGAGGGGCGGCCGATTCCCGAACCGCTCGCCCGTAAGGCGGCCGAGGCCGGTGATCCGCGGGGGATGACCGTCTACGGCATCGGGCTGGGGCAGCGGGGCGCGTACGCCGAGGCGGTCCACTGGCTCGGCAAGGCCGCCGGGACGGGGGATCTCTCGGCCATGGTAGTGCTCGGCACCGTGCATCTGGACCGCGGCGAGCTGGGCGAGGCGGAGCGGCACTTCCAGCGGGCGGCCGACCGCGGCCACGACGGCGCGCGCCTTGCCCTCCGGCAGATGCGCGCCCGGCGCAACGGCAGCGGCCACTGAATCGTTTGCCGTGGCCGTCGGCTGTCCGGGGCCGACCTCACCGTGGCGCCCGGCCGCGGACCGGGGCGCGCGGCCGCGAACAGGGGGCTTCTCCCGGCGGCGGCCGGGGGAGCCTGGCGCGGTCGCCCGCACGGCGGAGGATGGCCCTCGCCCTGGGCAGGGCGGGCGTACTCGGGCCCCTGCGGCACCGCGGCGAGGGATCGTGCCGGGCGAAGGGAGCGGGGTAGCCGTCACACCGGGTCATGCCGGGCCCCGGCGAGCCGTGCCGCGGGTCGGGGAGCGGGGCGGGCCGTTGTGCGGACGGGCCCGAGGGAGTGAGCGGCGCCTGCGGCCGGGAGCGGCGCGGTGCCCGGGAACGGCGGCGCTCGTGAGCGGCGAGGGGCCCCGGGAACGGCGAGGGGCGCGGCACGCTCGCGGTGCCGCGCCCCTGCGCCCGTCCTGCCCGTCCGGGCCGGCCCGCCCGTCCGCCGGACCCGCCCGCCCGGGCTACACCGGCCCGGCCACCACCGTCACCGGCTTGGCGAGCGGCTCGCCCGAGCCGTCGCGGCGCGGGTCGATCTCCGGGAGGGCCGCCGGGGAGCCGTTCGCCCCCGCCGCGCGGGCCGGGACCGTCCCCGCCCAGGCCATGACCAGGCAGTCCTCGCCCTTCAGGAACCGCTGACAGCGCACCCCGCCCGTGGCCCGGCCCTTGCGCGGGTACTGGTCGAAGGGGGTGAGCTTGGCCGACTGCTGCACCGAGTCATCGAGGGTGCCGCTCGCGCCCGCGACCGTGAAGACCACCGCGTCGCTCGCCGGGTCGACGGCCGTGAACGAGATCACCTTGGCGCCGGAGGTGAGCTTGATGCCCGCCATACCGCCCGCGGCGCGGCCCTGCGGCCGCACCTGGCCGGCCGCGTAGCGCAGCAGCTGGGCGTCGTCGGTGATGAAGACCAGGTCCTCCTCGCCGGTGGACAGCTCCACCGCGCCCACGATCCGGTCGCCCTCCTTGAGGCCGATGACCTCCAACTCGTCCTTGTTGGCGGGGTAGTCGGGGACCACGCGCTTGACGACGCCCTGCTCCGTGCCGATCGCGAGCCCCGGTGAGGACTCGTCCAGGGTGGTGAGGCAGATCAGCTCCTCGTCGTCCTCCAGCGAGAGGAACTCGGCGATGGGCGCCCCGCCCGACAGATTCGGGGGTGCGGCCGACTCCGGGAGGATCGGGAGGTCGATCACCGAGAGCCGCAGCAGCCGCCCGGCGGAGGTCACCGCCCCTACGGAGCCGCGGGCCGTGGCCGGGACCGCGGAGACGATCACATCGTGCTTGGCGCGCTTGGCCTTCCCCTCGACCGGGAACGGCTCGCCGTTGGCGGTACGGGCCAGCAGCCCGGTGGAGGACAGCAGCACCCGGCAGGGGTCGTCCGCGACCTCAAGCGGCACCGCGGTCACCGGCGCGTTCGACGACTCCAGCAGCATCGTGCGGCGCGGGGTGCCGAACTTCTTGGCCACCGCGGCCAGTTCGGAGGAGACCAGCTTGCGCAGCTCGGCGTCGGAGTCGAGGATCCGGGTCAGCTCCTCGATCTCGGCGTTGAGCCGGTCGCGCTCCGACTCCAGCTCCAGCCGGTCGAACTTGGTCAGCCGGCGCAGCGGGGTGTCCAGGATGTACTGCGTCTGGACGTCGGAGAGGCCGAAGCGCTCGATGAGGGACCGCTTGGCCTCCGCCGCGTTCTCGCTCTGCCGGATGAGGCGGATGACCTCGTCGATGTCGAGCAGTGCCACCAGCAGGCCCTCGACCAGGTGCAGCCGGTTCCGCCGCTTGGTGCGCCGGAACTCGCTGCGCCGACGGACCACGTCGAAGCGGTGGTCGAGGTAGACCTCCAGCAGCTCCTTCAGGCCCAGCGTGAGCGGCTGGCCGTCCACCAGCGCCACGTTGTTGACGCCGAAGGACTCCTCCATCGGCGTGAGCTTGTAGAGCTGCTCCAGGACGGCCTCGGGGTTGAAGCCGTTCTTGATCTCGATGACCAGCCGCAGCCCGTGCTCACGGTCGGTGAGGTCCTTGACGTCCGCGATGCCCTGGAGCTTCTTCGCGCCGACCAGGTCCTTGATCTTGGAGATGACCTTCTCGGGTCCCACCGCGAAGGGGAGCTCGGTGACGACGAGGCCCTTACGGCGGGCCGTCACGTCCTCCACGGCCACCGTGGCGCGGATCTTGAAGGTGCCGCGGCCCGTCTCGTACGCGTCCCTGATGCCGCTCATGCCCACGATCCGGCCGCCGGTGGGCAGGTCGGGCCCCGGCACATGCCGCATCAGCGTGTCGAGGTCCGCGCCCGGGTGCCTGATCAGATGGCGGGCGGCGGCGATGACCTCGCCCAGGTTGTGCGGCGGCATATTGGTGGCCATGCCGACCGCGATCCCGGACGTGCCGTTGACCAGCAGGTTCGGATAGGCGGCGGGGAGGGTGACCGGCTCCTGCTCACTACCGTCGTAGTTCGGGGAGAAGTCGACCGTGTCCTCGTCGATCGACTCGGTCATCAGCGAGGTCGCCGACGCCATCCGGCACTCGGTGTACCGCATCGCGGCCGGCGGGTCGTCGTTGCCCAGCGAGCCGAAGTTCCCGTGGCCGTCGACCATCGGCAGGCGCATGGAGAACGGCTGCGCCATGCGCACCAGCGCGTCGTAGATCGACGCGTCGCCGTGCGGGTGGAGCTTTCCCATCACCTCGCCGACGACGCGGGCGCACTTCACATAGGAGCGCTCGGGGCGCAGGCCCATGTCGTTCATCTGGTAGAGGATGCGGCGGTGCACGGGCTTGAGCCCGTCTCGTGCGTCGGGCAGCGCGCGCGAGTAGATGACCGAGTAGGCGTACTCGAGGTAGGAGCCCTGCATCTCGTCGACGACGTCGATGTCGAGGATGCGCTCCTCGAAGTCGTCCGGCGGCGGGGTCTTCGTGCGGCGGCGGGCCATCGCGCTTGGGGCTCCTTCAACTGCCGATGCGGGATCTGACGCGGACCATTGTGGCCCGGTCCACCGACAAGTGTGGAACGGCCCGGGGCGCTCGCGGCCGGTGCGGGCCCCGGAACCGCGCCCGGCGGCACCCGGCGAAGCCCCCTCGAAGGGGTCCGGATCCGGCGCCGGAGGGCCCGCCGAAACGGTTCGGGACAGCTCGGCGGGACGGGAGTGGACCGGAACTTCGCCAGATGTCCGTCCCCTTGCATACAGTGACAGAAGCGCTGCGCAAGCGGCTGGCACGCGCTCCATCACGCGATCGAAGGGACGTACATGCCCATGGGTCACACGGCCACGCAGCAGGCCGGCTCCGGCGGCTTGAAAGCGACTGAGCACCGCCTGGCCAATGGCCTGCGCGTGGTGCTCTCCGAGGACCATCTGACCCCGGTCGCCGCGGTCTGTCTGTGGTACGACGTCGGCTCGCGCCATGAGGTCAAGGGGCGCACCGGCCTGGCGCACCTCTTCGAGCACCTGATGTTCCAGGGCTCGGCGCAGGTCACCGGCAACGGCCACTTCGAGCTGGTGCAGGGGGCCGGCGGCTCACTCAACGGCACGACCAGCTTCGAGCGCACCAATTACTTCGAGACCATGCCCGCCCACCAGGTCGAGCTCGCCCTGTGGCTGGAGGCCGACCGGATGGGGTCCCTCCTGACCGCGCTGGACGAGGAGAGCCTGGAGAACCAGCGCGACGTCGTCAAGAACGAGCGCCGCCAGCGGTACGACAACGTCCCGTACGGCACCGCCTTCGAGAAGCTCGTCGCCATGGCGTACCCCGAGGGCCACCCGTACCACCACACCCCGATCGGCTCCATGGCCGACCTGGACGCGGCCTCCCTGGAGGACGCGCGGGAGTTCTTCCGCACCTACTACGCCCCCAACAACGCCGTGCTGTCGATCGTCGGCGACATCGACCCCGAGCAGACGCTCGCCTGGATCGAGAAGTACTTCGGCTCCATCCCCTCCCACGATGGCAAGCGGCCGCCGCGCGACGGCACGCTCGCGGAGGTGATCGGCGGTCAGCTGCGCGAGGTCGTGGAGGAGGAGGTCCCGGCCCGCGCACTGATGGCCGCCTACCGGCTGCCGCACGACGGCACCCGTGAGGCCGACGCCGCCGACCTGGCGCTGACCGTCCTCGGCGGCGGCGAGTCCTCCCGGCTCCACAACCGCCTGGTGCGCCGCGACCGCACCGCCGTGGCCGCCGGGTTCGGCCTGCTGCGGCTGTCGGGCGCCCCCTCGCTGGGCTGGCTGGACGTGAAGACCTCCGGCGGGGTCGAGGTGCCCGCGATCGAGGCCGCCGTCGACGAGGAGCTGGCCCGCTTCGCCGAGGAGGGGCCGACGCCGCAGGAGATGGAGCGCGCCCAGGCGCAGATCGAGCGCGAGTGGCTGGACCGGCTGGCCACGGTCGGCGGCCGGGCCGACGAGCTCTGCCGTTACGCGGTGCTCTTCGGCGACCCGCAGCTGGCGCTGACCGCCGTGGAGCGGGTGCTCGACATCAGCCCCGAGGAGGTGCGGGCCGTGGCCGCGGCGCGGCTGCGCCCCGACAACCGCGCCGTGCTGGTCTACGAGCCCGTCCAGGGCGCCGAGGACGCAGCCGACACCGCCGAAGCCGCCGAGACCGACGCAGAAGGGGAGGCGGCCCAGTGAGCGACGCCGTCACCGCGACCATGACCTTCCACCCGCAGCCCAAGGGCGGCGCCCCCAGGCCGTGGGCGTTCCCGGCCCCCGAGCGCGGTGAGCTGCCCAACGGCCTCACCGTGCTGCGCTGCCACCGCCCCGGTCAGCAGGTCGTCGCCGTCGAGATCAACCTGGAGGCGCCGCTGGACGCCGAGCCGGCCGGGCTCGAAGGCGTCGCCACGATCATGGCGCGCGCCCTGTCGGAGGGCACCGACAAGCACGACGCCGAGGAGTTCGCCGCCGAGCTCGAGCGCTGCGGTGCCACGCTGGACGCCCACGCCGACCACGCCGGCGTCCGCGTCTCCCTGGAGGTCCCGGCCTCCCGGCTGCCCAAGGCGCTCGGTCTGCTGGCCGACGCGCTGCGCGCCCCCGCCTTCCCGGACGGCGAGGTCGAGCGGCTGGTGCGCAACCGGCTGGACGAGATCCCCCATGAGCTGGCCAACCCGGCCCGCCGCGCCTCCATGGCCCTCTCCGCGGAGCTCTTCCCGGCCGAGTCGCGGATGTCCCGGCCGCGTCAGGGCACCCAGGAGACCATCGAGGGCATCGACGCCGCGGCCGTGCGGGCCTTCTACGAGGCGCATCTCCGCCCCTCCACCGCCACCGCCGTCATCGTGGGCGACCTCGGCGGCGTCGACCTGGACCGGGCGCTCGCCGACACCCTCGGTGCCTGGACGGGCGGGGCGGGCGTGCCGCGCACGGCTCCCCCGATCGTCGCGGACGACACCGGCCGTGTGGTGATCGTCGACCGGCCGGGCGCGGTGCAGACCCAGCTGCTCATCGGGCGCGTGGGCGCCGACCGTCACGACCGGGTCTGGCCCGCGCAGGTGCTCGGCACGTACTGCCTGGGCGGCACCCTCACCTCCCGACTCGACCGCGTGCTGCGCGAGGAGAAGGGCTACACCTACGGGGTGCGCGCCTTCGGCCAGGTGCTGCGCTCCGGGCCCCCGTCGCCCGCGGGCGGCTCCTCGGGCGCCTCGATGCTGGCGATCAGCGGCTCGGTGGCCACCGAGGTCACCGGCCCCGCGCTGGACGACCTCTGGAAGGTGCTGCGCACGCTGAAGGAGGAGGGGCTGACCGACGACGAGCGCGATGTCGCGGTGCAGAACCTGGTGGGCGTCGCCCCGCTGAAGTACGAGACGGCGGCGTCCGTCGCGAACACCCTCGCCGACCAGGTCGAGCAGCATCTTCCGGACGACTTCCAGGCGCAGTTGTACGCCCGTCTGGCGGAGACCGGCACGGTCGAGGCCACCGCCGCGGTGGTGAGCGCCTTCCCGGCGGACCGGCTGGTCACGGTGCTGGTCGGGGATGCCTCGGCGATCGAGGAGCCGGTCCGCGCGCTGGGCATCGGCGACGTGCGCGTCATCTCCAACTGAGCCGAGGAGAGTTGGCCGAATTCATGCGCGGAACCGCCGGTCCGGCCGGCTCGCCGACGGTCCGGCAGGCGGTCCGGCAGACGTCCGGTCCATGAGCCGACAGCGGAAGGACCCCGGCCCCGTAAGGGCGCCGGGGTCCTTCCGACTTGCCCGATTTATGGGATTGACTGCTTGTTTGGTTTGTGGGGAGAGCAACAAAAAACCGGAACCGTTTGGTGATCGAAAGCGGGCCCGTTTAGCGTCAGTCCGGCTGTTCGCCAGCGACCCGCCGCACCCGCGGCACCGGACAGTCATCGCCGAGTCCCCGTACGGCGCAAGCCAGGGGAGCCGGGGACCCAACACGTCCCCAGGGGTGAATCGGGCGCCTTCCCCGGCCGGGGGAGGGGTCCGTAGGAGACCTTCCTGCTCCGAACCCGTCAGCTAACCCGGTAGGCGAGAAGGAAGGAAAGGAGTGCGCCTCAGTATGGCGTCCACCCGCACTGCCACCGGGAAGCATCGCCGCACCACCAAGGTCAACATCCGTACGAGTGCGAACGTCGTGGGCATCACGACCGTCGCCTCGGGTGTGGTCGCCGGGATCACCGGACAGGCGTTCGCGGCCGACGGGGGCCCCGATCCCCAGCAGACCGGTCTGACCCAGGCGATCGTGATCGGCGACGGGATCGCGGACCACATCGAGGCCCAGGCGCAGTCCCAGGAGACCGCCGCCGAGCAGGCCGCCGCCAAGGCCAAGGCAGAGGCGATCGCCCGCCAGGAGGCCGCCAGAAAGGCGGAGGCCGCGGCGAAGAAGGCCAAGGCCGAGCGCGAGGCCAAGGAGCGCGCCGCGCGCGAGGCCGAGCGCAAGCGCCTCAACACCTTCGTGTCGCCGATCAGCGGCTCCTACGTCTCCACCGGCTACCAGGCGTCCAGCGGGCTGTGGTCCTCCGGCAGCCACACCGGCATCGACTTCCACGCCTCCACCGGCACCACGGTGCACTCCGTGGGCATGGGCGAGATCGTCGAGGCGGGCTGGGGCGGCTCCTACGGCAACAACGTCGTCATCAAGATGAACGACGGCACGTACACCCAGTACGCCCACCTGTCGTCGATCAGCGTCTCGGTCGGCCAGAAGGTCACCCCGGGCCAGCAGATCGGCCTGTCGGGCGCCACCGGCAACGTCACCGGACCGCATCTGCACTTCGAGGCCCGCACCAGCCCGGACTACGGCTCGGACATGGACCCGCTGTCGTACCTGCGTACGCACGGCGTCAACGTCTGACCCGTCGCGTCCGACGCGAACGCCGCGTGGTCTCACGATCCCGGGATCCCGAGACCCCGTGAGACTTCCGAGAAGGCCCCGTCCGCCGGACGGGGCCTTCGGCGTGCCACCGCCCGCCTGACCAAAAAATAGCCATGAAATGCTTCCCGCCATCGGAAATGGCGTCCGCGTGGAATAGAGTCGTTCAACGCGCATTCCATGGCCGCGTTTCGCGGGCGTTAAGGCGGAGGTTCGACAATGCGGGACCGTAAGTGAGCGGGGATACGAACGCGGTCCAGGGTGGTCGCCGGATTTCGGCACACGCGGTCTGCGCGGCGATTCGCGACGACATCGTCTCCGGCGCGTATCAGCCCGGCAGCCGCCTCACCGAGGAACTGCTCGCCCGGCGCTACGGCGTCTCCCGGGTGCCGGTCCGCGAGGCCCTGCGCACCCTGGAGTCCGAGGGCTTCGTGACGACCCGGCGGCACGCGGGGGCCTGCGTCGCCCAGCCCTCCGAGCGCGAGGCGGCCGATCTGCTGGACATCCGCGCGCTGCTGGAGCCGCTGGGTGCCGCGCGGGCCGCACAGCGCCGCACCGAGGCCCATCTGAAGGTGCTGCGCGGACTGGTCCGGCTCGGCCGGGAACGGGCCCAGGGCGGTCAGCTCGGCGAACTGCGGCCGCTGGGCGACTGGTTCCACGAGACGCTCGCCCAGGCGTCCGGCAGCCCGAGCCTGGCCGCGCTGCTCGTCCAGCTGCGCCGTAAGACCGCGTGGGTGTACGCGGCCGCTCCCGGGCCGCGGCCCGTGCCGCCCGAGGGCGCCGCGCGCCCCGATCCGGCCGGGCGGGCCGTGGAGTCCTGGGCGGAGCACGGCGCGCTGGTGGACGCGGTGGCGCGCGGCGACGCCGACCGCGCGCGGGCGCTCGCCACGGCGCACACCGAGCGCGCGCTGTCGGAATACCGGCTGCGCCGCCCGATTCCGGTGAGGACTTCGAAACATTCCGTCAACACGGCGAGCGGCCGGAATTAACAGAGTTCCCGTATACAACTCCTTGGAGTCCTTGGGAATTCTGTGCGCGAAAACAGAAAAACGGCGGGGCCGCGGTGACTATTAAGGCCACCGCGGCCCCGCCGTGCCGAATCCCTGAAACCACCCGGGAATCACCCCGGAATTCCAGACAGGGCCCTCCCGGGGTCAGACGGTCTCGGGAAGCTCCTCGAGGCCCCCCGCCACCAGCTTCGCCAGACGGTCGAGCGCGACCTCGGCGTCATCCGCGTCGGAAGCGAGGACGACCTCCTCGCCGCCCTGGGCGCCCAGGCCGAGCACGGCCAGCATGGAGGCGGCGTTGACCGGGGTGCCGTCGCCCTTGGCGATCGTGATGGGGACGCCGGCGGCGGTGGCCGCCCGGACGAAGATCGACGCAGGGCGGGCGTGCAGGCCCTCGGCCCAGCCGATGGTGACGCGGCGCTCAGCCATGGTGTTGCCCTTCAGGTGTGACGGTGCTGTTGTCTAGACCAAAATCATACGGTGTCCGGATTCACCCGAACGATGTCCGAGTGAGCCCGGCCATGCCCGGACTGGCCCGATACGGACCTTCCCCCGACACTTGGCCCCGACGCAAGGGTGTCCACCATCCGGACCGGGCGGGCCCGTACCCTGGCTCCCATGCGGAGCCCGTCGGACCATCACGCCTACCCGACCCACTGGGAAGCCGATGTGGTGCTCCGGGACGGCGGTACGGCACAGATCCGTCCCATCACCACCGATGACGCCCAGCGGCTGGTCAGCTTCTACGAGCGGGTCTCGGACGAGTCGAAGTACTACCGCTTCTTCGCGCCCTACCCCCGTCTCTCCGACCGCGATGTCCACCGCTTCACCCACCACGACTACGTCGACCGGGTGGGCCTGGCGGCCATCGTGGGGGATGAGTTCATCGCCACCGTTCGGTATGACCGCATCGACAGCCGGGGGATGCCGGCCGCGGCCCCCGCCGACGAGGCCGAGGTCGCCTTCCTCGTCCAGGACGCCCACCAGGGCCGCGGGGTGGCCTCCGCGCTCCTCGAACACATCGCCGCCGTGGCGCGCGAACGGGGCATCCGGCGGTTCGCCGCCGAGGTGCTGCCCGCCAACAACAAGATGATCAAGGTGTTCACGGACGCGGGTTACACCCAGAAGCGCAGCTTCGAGGACGGGGTCGTCCGCCTCGAGTTCGACCTCGAACCCACCGACCGCTCCCTGGCCGTCATGCGCGCCCGTGAGCAGCGTGCCGAGGCCCGGTCCGTCCAGCGGCTGCTCGCGCCCGGCTCCGTGGCCGTCATCGGCACCAGCCGTACACCCGGCGGCGTCGGCCGCACCGTGCTGCGCAACCTCCTGGACGCCGGTTTCACGGGGCGCGTCCACGCCGTCAACCACGCCTTCCCCGACGACATGACGCGCCTGGAACCCGAGGGCGTCCCGGCCCACCGCTCGCTGCGTGCCATAGAGGAGCCCGTGGACCTGGCCGTCGTCGCCGTCCCCGCCGAGCGGGTGCCCGCCGTCGTGGCCGAATGCGGCGACCACGGCGTCCAGGGGCTCGTCGTGCTCTCCGCCGGATACGCCGAGAGCGGGGGCGAGGGCCGCGACCGGCAGCGGGACCTCGTGCGCCAGGCCCGGTCCTACGGCATGCGCGTCATCGGCCCCAACGCCTTCGGCGTCATCAACACCGCCGACGGCGTCCGGCTGAACGCCTCCCTGTCCCCGCAGCTGCCCAACCCCGGTCGGCTGGGACTGTTCACCCAGTCCGGGGCGATCGGCATCGCGCTGCTGTCCGGGCTGAACCGGCGCGGCGCCGGGCTGGCGAGCCTCGCCGGGATCGCCGGAATATCGACCTTCGTGTCCGCCGGGAACCGCGCCGACGTCTCGGGCAACGACCTGCTCCAGTACTGGTACGACGATCCGCTCACCGACGTCGTCCTGATGTACCTGGAGTCGATCGGCAACCCCCGCAAGTTCACCCGGCTCGCCAGGCGCACCGCGGCCGTCAAGCCCGTGGTCGTCGTCAAGGGCGCCCGCCACACCGGCAGCGCCCCCACCGGCCACGCCGTGCCCACCACCCGGATCCCGGACGCCACCGTCTCCGATCTGCTGCGGCAGGCCGGCGTCATCCGGGTCGACACCGTGACCGAACTCGCCGACACCGGGGTGCTGCTCGCCTCCCAGCCGCTGCCCGCCGGTCCGCGCGTCGCCATCCTCGGCAACTCCGAGTCGCTCGGCCTGATCACCTACGACGCCTGCCTCACCGAGGAACTCCGCCCGCTGCCGCCCCGCGACCTGACCACGGACGCCACCCCGGACGACTTCCGGCGCGCCCTGACCGAGGCCTTCGCCGACGACACCTGCGACGCCGTGGTCGTCACGGCCATCCCGTGGGTCGGCGAAGGCAGCGCTCAGGCCCTCGCCGCGGCCGTAAGGGAGGCGGCGCAGGCTCCCGGGCCCGGTCCGGCCAAACCGGTGGCGGTGGTCCACCTGGAGATCCAGGAGCTCGCGCAGGCCCTGGCCGGCACCGGCGGTGAGCCCGCCCCCGGCACCCGCCGGATCCCCGCCTACCCCGCCGCCGAGCGGGCAGTGCGGGCGCTCGCCGAGGCCGTGCGGTACGCGCGCTGGCGGGAGGAGGCCGCCGAGCCCGGCCGGGTGCCGGAATACGACGACATCGACGAGGCGGGCGCCGCCGCCGACATCCAGGTGCTGCTCGCCCCGGCCGACGGCACGGGCGGCGACGGCCCGGGTGCCGGTACCGGCCATGCCGTGGGCGGCGGGATCGGCGATGGCGTGGGTGGCGGAACCGGCGAAGCCACGAGCGGCGGGGCCTTCGACGGCACGGGCCCCGGCGTCGAGCTGTCCGCCGCCGACACCCAGCGCCTGCTGGCCCGCTACGGCGTCAGCGTGCTGCCCGCCCTCCCCGCGCCCGACCCCGACGCCGCCGTACGGGCCGCCGAGCGGCTCGGCTTCCCGGTCGCGCTCAAGCCCACCGCCTCTCATCTGCGCCACCGCGCCGACCTGGGCGGGGTGCGGCTGGAGCTGGGCAGCGAGACCGAACTGCGCAGGGCCTACGCCGAGTTGACCGACTACCTGGGCCGCCCCGAGGAGCTGGGGCTGGTCGTGCAGCGGATGGCACCGCGCGGCGTGGACACCGTCGTACGGGCCGCCATTGACCCCGCCGCCGGGGCCGTGCTCTCCTTCGGGCTCGCCGGTGCCCCGTCCGAACTGCTCGGCGACACCGCCCACGGCCTCGTCCCCGTCACCGGCCAGGACGCCGCCGAGCTGATCCGGTCCATCCGGACCGCGCCGCTGCTGTTCGGCTGGCGCGGCTCCAAGCCGGTGGACACCGCGGCCCTGGAGGAGCTGCTGCTGAGGGTGTCCCGCCTGGTGGACGACCACCCCGAGATGGTCGCCGTCGACCTCGAGCCCGTCGTCGTCGCCCAGCACGGCCTGTCCGTGCTGGGCGCCTCGGCGCGGCTCGCCCCGCCGCCCCCGCGCACCGACCTCGGCCCCCGCCACATGCCCGCCTACTGAGCCGCCTGCTGAGGCCCCCTGCGGAGTCGTCCTCCGAGTTGTCCGCTGAGTTGTTGTCCGCCGAGTCGTCCGAACCTTGGCGTGCGGTCGTCCGAACCTTGGTGGGAGTCGTCCGAGCCTCGACAGGCACGGGCGCCCGTGTCGGCGTCGCCCCGTAGGATGGTGCACATGGCGAAGACCGGTACGACGACCCAGGGGCTGCGCGCGGCGATCGAGCGCAGTGGCTATTACCCGGCACTCGTGGCCGAGGCGGTGGAGGCCGCCGTGGGCGGCGAGCCCATCGTGTCGTACCTGGTCCACCAGGAGACCACCTTCGATGCCAACGAGGTCCGCCGCCATGTGACGGTCCTCGTCCTCACGGACAACCGCTTCATCGTCAGCCACACCGACGAGCAGGCCGCGGACGGCACCTCCCCGTCGCCGTACGCCACCACCTCCACCGAGTCCGTGAAGCTCCAGCGGATCTCCTCGGTCGTGCTCAGCCGCGTCGTCGCCAACCCCGAGTCGTACACCCCGGGCACGCTGCCCCGCGAGGTCGTGCTGACCATCGGCTGGGGCGCCGTCAGCCGCCTGGACCTGGAGCCCGCCGCCTGCGGCGACCCCAACTGCGAGGCCGACCACGGTTACACCGGCTCCTCCACCGCCGACGACCTCAGCCTGCGCGTCAGCGAGGCCGGGGACGGCCCCGACACCGTCCGTCAGACTCTCGCCTTCGCCCAGGCGCTCTCCGAGGCCACCGCGGCCACCCCGGACACCGGCCGCTGATGTCCGGCCCCGCCACCGGCCCGCTGCCCTCCACCGCCTCCTTCTGGCCCGAGCCCACCCCGCTCGACCCCCGCTCCGCGCCCCTGCCGCGGTACGGCACCGGCTCGCTCGCCGATCTGCTGCCCGCCGTGGCCGCGGGCCAGCAGGTCCCGGGGCTCTCCTCCGATCTCGTGCTCGCCCCCGCCGACCGCGTCTGCGTCTTCCTGGTGGACGGCCTCGGCTGGGAGCTGCTGCGCGCCCACCCCGGCGAGGCGCCCTTTCTGACCTCGCTGCTGCCCAGTTCGCTGAACGGTTCGGGGGAGCCGCTCACCGCCGGTTTCCCGTCCACCACCGCGACCTCGCTCGCCTCGGTGGGCACCGGACTGCCGCCCGGCGCCCACGGCCTGCCCGGCTACACGGTGCGGGACCCGGACACCGGCCAGCTGATGAACCAGCTGCGCTGGCAGCCCTGGACGGAGCCGCACGCCTGGCAGCCGTATCCGACCGTCTTCCAGCTCGCCGACGTCGCGGGCGTGCACACCTGCCAGGTCTCCGCGCCGACCTTCGCCGAGACCCCGCTCACCAAGGTCGCGCTCAGCGGCGGCACCTTCCACGGGCGGCTCACCGGTGAGGAGCGGATGGACCTCGCGGCCGAGCAGCTCGCCGCCGCGGGCCGCTCGCTCGTCTACACGTACTACAGCGAGGTGGACGGCAAAGGGCACCGCTTCGGCGTGGACTCGCCCGAGTGGCGCGAGCAGCTCCGCTATGTCGACGGGCTCGCCCAACGGCTCGCCGAGAGCCTTCCGCCCCGCTCGGCGCTCTATGTCACCGCCGACCACGGCATGATCGACATCCCGTTCGACCCGGAGTCGCGCATCGACTTCGACGAGGACTGGGAGCTGCGCGCGGGCGTCTCGCTGCTGGGCGGCGAGGGCCGCGCCCGCCATGTGTACGCCGTCCCCGGCGCCGCGGGCGATGTGCTGGCCGTCTGGCGTGAGGTGCTGGGGGAGCGGATGTGGGTGGCGGGCCGTGACGAGGCCATCGAGGCGGGCTGGTTCGGCGGGCCCGGCGGCGCCGATGGCGGCGGTAAGGGCGTCGACGACCGGGTGTACGGGCGGATCGGCGACATCGTGGCCGCCGCGCGCGACGACGTCGCGATCGTCGCCTCGCACACCGAGCCGAAGGAGTCCGCCATGGTCGGGCTGCACGGTTCGATGACCCCCCTGGAGCAGCTGGTGCCGCTTCTCGAAGTACGCTCCTGAGCGTCCCCGTTCACGCCCGCCCCGGTCATCCCCGCCCTACGAAAGGCCCCGCCTCCTCATGCCCGAGCTGGTGTTCTTTTCCGGAACGATGGACTGCGGAAAGAGCACCCTCGCTCTGCAGATCCAGCACAACCGCTCGGCGCGCGGGCTCCAGGGGATGATCTACACCCGGGACGACCGGGAGGGCGAGGGCAAGCTCTCCTCGCGGCTCGGGCTGGCCACCAAGGCGATCGAGGTCGCCGACGACCTCGACTTCTACACCCATGTGGTCCAGGCGCTGACCGCCGGGGGCCGGGTCGACTACGTCATAGCCGACGAGGCGCAGTTCCTGACCCCGCCGCAGATCGACCAACTCGCCCGGGTGGTGGACGACCTGGAGGTGGACGTCTTCGCCTTCGGCATCACCACCGACTTCCGCAGCAAGCTCTTCCCCGGCTCCCAGCGCCTGGTGGAGCTCGCCGACCGGGTGGAGGTGTTGCAGGTGGAGGCGTTGTGCTGGTGCGGCGCCCGGGCGACGCACAACGCCCGTACCGTCGGCGGCCAGATGGTCGTCGAGGGCGCCCAGGTGGTCGTGGGCGACGTCAACCGGCCGGGGAGCGAGGTCGGTTACGAGGTGCTGTGCCGACGCCACCACCGGCGCCGGATGACGGCCGCCCGGGCGCGTGCCGCCGCCCTGTCACCGGATGTGCTGCCCGTCGACTGACGGCGTCCTCCCGTGGCCCGGCCCTCCGGCCCCCGGTCCTCCGGCCGTCGCCGTGCTCACGGCCCCGGCTCAGGGTCCCGGCCCCGGCCCGGCGCCCGGCTCATCCCTCCGTGCGCCGTACGACGGTGAAGGCCGCCCCCTCCGGGTCCCGCACCGTGGCCCGATGGCCGCTCGCTCCCCGTGACGGCGGCCGCACCATCTGACCGCCCAGCGCGGTCACCCGGCGCACCGTCTCGTCCACGTCGTCCACCGCGAAGTGGGTCATCCAGTACGGGCCCCGGTCGCGCGGCAGGGCGTCGCCCACGCTCTGGATCGCGCAGACCGGCCGCCCGTCCAGGTGCAGCGTGCGGCAGCCCGGCTCCTCCGGGGCCGCCGGCTCCGCTTGATAGCCGAAGACCATCTTGTAGAACTTCAGCACTCCGGTGCCGTCTCGGGTCAGCAGCTCGTGCCAGACGGGGGTGCCGGGCGCCCCGGGCTCCGCCCCCGCGTACGTGCACTCCTGCCACACCCCGAACACCGCTCCCTCGGGGTCGGCGGCGATCAGCATCCGGCCGGCCTCGTCGGCGTCCAGCGGGCCCACCGCCACGGTGCCGCCGCACGCGCGGATCATCTCGGCGGTCTCATCGGCGTCGTCGGAGGCCAGATAGGTCATCCAGGCCACTGGCAGACGGCGTTCCGGAGGCAGCTCGCTCAACCCGGCGACCGGCCGGCCGCCCTGGACCGCGCGGACATACGCGCCGAGCTGCTGGGGGCCCGGCGTGAACTCCCAGCCGAACAGGGAGTGGTAGAAGTCCTGTGTCGCGGCAAGGCTGTGCACCATCAGACTCGTCCAGCAGGGCGTGCCCGGTGTGCGCCGAGTCGCTGCCTCGGTCATACGTCATTCTCTCCTCGGACCATCGTGGTGGACGTACGGCCCCGGGCCGGTCGGCGGCGCGGGGCGGTCGTGCGGAGGTGCTGATGCGGGGGGCCCGACAGATGTTTGCACCACCTGTGGCACATGGCGCCCTGGCGGAACCGCAATTCGCCGTGCCTCGCAGCGGAATGCCCGAATTATTACCGCACATCCGTTTCGGCTTCATTGCGCTCGGGTGTCACCCAGACGTACACCGGGTGACCGGGTGGTCCAATCGACGCAGAGATACCTACGCAAGGATGATCCCTATGCATGCCATCATCACCGCATCCGATCTCATGAGCGAGCTGGCGGAGGATCATCCTCCGCTCCTGCTCGATGTGCGTTGGCAGCTCGGCGGGCCTCCCGGCCGCCCCGCATACGAGGCGGGGCATCTGCCCGGTGCCGTCTACGTCGACCTCGACACCGAGCTCGCGGGCCCGCCCGGAAAGTCCGGCCGCCACCCCCTGCCCGATCTTTCCGCGTTCGCGGCCGCGATGCGCCGGGCCGGGGTGAGCCAGGACCGGCGCGTGGTGGCGTACGACGGCGGACAGGGGTGGGCCGCGGCGCGCGCGTGGTGGCTGCTGCGCTGGGCGGGCCATCCGTCCGTCCGGGTGCTCGACGGGGGTCTGCCCGCCTGGACGGCGGTCGGCGGCTCGCTGACCACCGAGGTGCCGGACGCACCCGAGGGCGACTTCGCCCCGCGCCCCGGGGCCCTGCCGCTGCTGGAGGCCGACGACGCGGCGGCACTCGCGCGGCGCGGAGTGCTGCTGGACGCGCGTGCGGGCGAGCGCTACCGGGGAGAGGTCGAGCCCATCGACCCCGTCGGCGGCCATATCCCCGGTGCGGTCTCCGCCCCCACGGCGGAGAACGTCACGGACGACGGCCACTTCCTGCCCGCCGAGCGGCTGGCCGAGCGGTTCGCGGCCCTGGGTGCCACCGGGGACGCCGAGGTCGGGGTGTACTGCGGCTCCGGGGTCTCGGCCGCGCACCAGGTGCTGGCGCTGGCGGTCGCGGGCGTTCCGGCGGCCCTGTACGTCGGGTCCTGGAGCGAATGGTCCTCGGACGGCGCCCGTCCGGTGGCCACCGGCCCCGAGCGGGGCTGACCACATCGACGGGCCCTGCCACCGGCGTGCGATGGCAGGGCCCGTCGGCGCGGCGGCGGCCGCTACTCCTGCTTCTTGCGGCGGGTGCCGAAGACGATCTCGTCCCAACTCGGCACCGCGGCCCGGCGGCCCGGGCGGACGCCGTCCGCCTCCGCCTGGCGGTCCGTCGTACCGGTCAGCCGGTCGCGGTGGCCCGCCACCGAGCGCGGCATCAGCACATCCGCGTACGCCGAACCCGCGCTCGCCGCGGAGGCGGGCGGCTCGACGGCCTCCGGCTCCTCGGTCGGCTCGTCCGGCGGCGGGGCCGCCGACGCGACCGGCGCCTCGGGCACGACCATGTCGCCCCGGAAGTTGGGCACGGCCTCCAGCAGGCTGGTGAGCGAGTCCCGCTCACCGAGACCGTCGTCCAGCGAGGCGGACGCGGGTGCCGGGGCGTCGTCGTCGAGGCGCTCGGGCGACGTCCGGTCCCGGTCCCTGTCGCGATCGCGGTCCCTGTCCCGGTCACGGTCGCGCGGCAGCCGGGCGATCCGCGGCACGAACGGGAAGCTCGGCTCGGGCGTGTCGTCGGCCTCGCCGATCAGCGCCCGCGCCTCGTCGTCCACCGCCTGGACCAGCCGCCGGGGCGGGTCGTAGGTCCAGCTCGCCGAGTGCGGCTCACCGGCGACCCGGTAGACCAGCAGCACCTCCCAGGTGCCGTCGTCGCGCCGCCAGGAGTCCCACTGCGTGGTGTCCTTCTCGGCGCCGCGCAGCAACAGCCGCTCCGCGACGGCCTCGCCGAGCTGTGGTCCGGTGTTCTCGCCGGGGCGGCGCACGGGAGTCTTACGGGCGCGCTCGGCCATGAAGGCGCGCTCCGCGAGCACCGGGCCCTCGAAACGCCGCACGCGGTCGACGGGGATGCCCGCCATCTGCGCGACCTCTTCGGCGGTGGCGCCGGCACGTATACGGGCCTGGATGTCACGGGGCCGCAGATGGCTCTCGACCTCGATCTCGATCTGGCCGAGCCGAGCGCGGTCATTGCGCACCGCGGCGCGCAGTCGCTCGTCGATGGGAAGTGTGTACTCCGTGCTGTCCGCAGCCTTGAGCACCAGCCGTGTGCCGTCGTTGCTGACGGCCACGACACGCAGTTCGGGCATGGGGACCTCCCGGGTGGTGCCTGCCGACGTCACGGTTGCGTCGCTGCTCTCCCGCTAGACGAGTGTGGCCTGCCCGGGTGCAGCCTGCCACAACTTTGCCGAGTTGCCCGGGCCGGTTGGTTGCCGCCCTCCGACCCCTCCCGTTGGGTCCGGGCGGCCGGACGGGAAAGCGGGGCCAAGGCTCGCCACAGTACTCCATTCGGGCCGCTCAGGTAGAGCGGCACGCCAGCCGAGTTCATGGCCGGGAGGGGGGCGGCAGCCTGAATCCTTCGGAGTGAGGCCCAATTTGGGTGGCAAGTTTCACAGAAACGACAGAATCGGAACGATCTGCTTCGTTTATCGGTCACTTCTCCCCGCAGGGTGGAACGAATGTCCAAGCGAGGCGGGAGATGCACGGCAAGGCCGACAGCGACGGACAACACAAGAGCGGGCGGATCGAGCTGAGCATGGCCCATGTGGCCGGCAGCGCGCTGGCGGCCGTCGCCGCCGCGGTGCTCGCGTCCAAACTGGGCGTCTACGGGACGATCCTGGGCGCCGGTGTGGTGAGCGTGGTGGCGACCGCGGGCGGCACCGTCTTCCAGCATCTGTTCCGGCGCACCGGTGAGCAGATCAAGGAAGTACGGGTCCAGACGCGGCCGACCGGGCGCCGGCGGTACGGCGGCCCCGCCGGTCCCGCCGAGCCGGTCGCACCTCCGTCGGCCCCGGCCCCCGGCGAATACGGCGAGCCGACCACGCACGGCGCCCGTCCGCGCGTCCGGCGGCGCCACGCCGTAGGGGCGGCCGCCGTCTTCGTCGTCGCCATGAGCGTGATCACGGGGATCGAGATGTTCTCCGGCGGCCCGGTGTCCAACGTCTGGGGGGAGAACCGGACCGGAACCACCGTCAGCGACAGCGTCAGCGGCTCCTCGGGGTCGAAGTCCACCCCCGGCCCCTCGCGCCGCGACCCCACCGCCCCGGCGCACGGCCCCGGCTCCTCCCGGGGCGGCGACGAGGCGCCGTCCCCGGGCACCTCCCGCGAGGGCGGCGCGGCCGACGCCTCGGCCGCGCCGACGCCCGACGCGTCCGGATCGTCCGGCTCCGGCAAGGGCTCCGGCGACGGCTCCGGCCAGGACGGCGGCACCGGCGGCGCGACCGCGCCCGGCACCTCCGCGCCCGCCACCCCGGGCCCCTCCCGGACCCCGTCCGGCGGTGCCACGGAGGGCGGAACGGATGCTTCCGGCGAGGCCACGCCCACGCCCGGCGCCACCGGCGCGCCGTGACGCGTCAGTCGCCCGACGGGTCGTGAGGCGTCAGTCGCCGAGCACCCGCCGCAGATAGTCGTTGGTGAACAGCCGGTCCGGATCCAGCCGGTCGCGCACCGCCGCGAACTCGCCGAACCGGGGATAGACCCCGGCCAGATAGGCGGCGTCGCGGCTGTGCAGCTTGCCCCAGTGCGGACGCCCGCCGTGCGCGATCATGATCTGCTCCGCGGCCGTGAAGTACGCCCGGTGCGGGGTGCCCCGGTACAGATGGACGGCGATGTACGCGGTCTCGCGCCCGGAGGCGGTGGACAGCGGGATGTCGTCGGCGGGCGCGGTGCGCACCTCCACCGGGAAGCTGACCCGCAGTCCGGACCGCTCGACGGTCGCCTTGAGCTCGCGCAGCACGGTGACCGCGGCCTCGCGCGGCACCGCGTACTCCATCTCCAGGAACCGCACTCGGCGCGGAGAGGTGAAGACTTTGTAAGGGATGTCCGTGTAGGTCCGGGCGGACAGGGCGCGGCTGGAGATCTTGGCGATTCCGGGGATGGTGGCGGGGACCGCCCGGCCCACCGAACAGGCCACCTGGAAGATGCCGTTGGACAGCAGTTCGTCGTCCACCCAGCCGCTGACCCGGCCCACCGGGGCCGCGGGGCCGGTGCTGCGGTTGTTGCGCTTGGTATTGCAGTTGCCGGTGTGCGGGAACCAGTAGAACTCGAAGTGCTCGTTCTCGGCCACGAGCTGTTCGAAATCGGCCATCACGCGGTCGAAGGGCATGGGCTCCTCGCGCGCCGAGAGCAGGAACTCCGGTTCCACCCCGAAGGTGATCTCGCTGACCACGCCGAGCGCGCCGAGCCCGATCCGGGCCGCCGCGAAGATCTCCGGGTTCTCCTCCGCCGAGCAGCGCAGCACCGAACCGTCCGCCGTCACCAGCTCCAGGCCCTTGATCTGGGCGGCGATCGAGGCGCTGTCCCGGCCGGTGCCATGGGTTCCGGTGGAGGTCGCCCCGGCCACCGTCTGCTCCATGATGTCGCCCATGTTGACCAGCGACAGCCCATGGGCCGACAGCGTCTCGTTGAGCTGTCGGAGAGAGGTGCCGGCCGCGACGGTCACGGTCCCCGCCTCGCGGTCGAGCCCGCGTACCCCCGCCATCCGGTCGGGGCGTATCAGCAGCCCGTCGGTGGCGGCCGCGGTGGTGAAGGAGTGCCCGGTGCCCACCGCCTTCACCTTCAGCCCCTCCGCAGTCGCCCGGCGCACCACCTCGGCCAACTCCTGCGTGGACGACGGGGCGACGATCCGCGTCGGGCGGGCCATCACGTTCCCCGCCCAGTTACGCCACACGCTGCTCCGTACGGTCTTCACGGTCCTGACGGCCATCCGCACCCGACCCCTCCCGCTGTGGCGCCGGCCGGAGCCGGCGGTACCCGAGGAACGCCACCGCGGCCGCGAGCGCCCCGGCCACGGCCGGCACCGCGTACCCCGCCCGGGCGCCGGCCGCGTCCACCACCCATCCGGCGGCCGACGAGCCGAGCGCCACCCCGACCGCGAGCCCGGTGCTCACCCAGGTCATCCCCTCGGTCAGATGCGCGCGTGGTACGTGCCGTTCGACTAGGGCCATGGTGGTGACCATCGTGGGTGCGATGGCCAGGCCCGCGACGAAGAGCGCCACGGCCAGGAACGGCAGGTTCCCGACCAGTTGGAGCGGGATCATACTCACGGCGATCGCACAAATACCCCACAACCAACGACGGGACACCGGACCGCTCAGCCGCAGCACCCCGAAGACCGCGCCCGCGAGGCAGGAGCCCGCCGCGTACACCGCCAGGACCAGACTGGCCGCGCCCTTGTGGCCCTCGTCCTCGGCGAAGGCCACCGTCACCACGTCGATCGCCCCGAATATCGCGCCGGTCGCCATGAAGGTGGCCACCAGCACCTGGAGCCCGCGCGAGCGCAGCGCCGAACCGCCCGCGTGGTGCCCGCGCGGATGCGGTACGGGCTCGGTGGCCCGCTGCGCGGTCAGCGAGAAGACCCCGGCCGCCAGGAAGCAGGCGGCCAGCAGCGGGCCCGCCTCCGGGAACCAGGAGGTGGACAGCCCGATCGAGATGACCGGCCCGACGATGAAGCAGATCTCGTCGACGATGGACTCCCACGCGTACGCGGCGTGCAGCTCGCGCGGGGAGTCCTGGTAGATGGCCGCCCAGCGGGCCCGCACCATGGAGCCCACACTGGGCACACAGCCGGACGCGGCGGCGAAGACGAACAGCGTCCAGTCCGGCCAGCCCCGGTGTGCGCTCAGCAGCAGCCCGCAGACGGCGGCGAGCGCCATGAGGGTCGCCGGGCGCAGCACCCGGCGCTGGCCGTGCCGGTCGACCAGCCGGGAGATCTGCGGGCCGATGACGGCGGCGGAGAGCGCCAGCGTGGCCGACAGGGCGCCCGCGAGCCCGTACCGGCCGGTGAGTTCGGAGACCATGGTGACCACGCCGATGCCCGCCATGGACAGCGGCATCCGCCCGAGGAAGCCGGCCGCGGAGAACCCCTTGGCGCCGGGGGCGGCGAAGATCGCGCGGTAGGGGCTGGCACTGGGCAAGGCAGTCTCCGCCGTGAGCAGGGTAAGGATCGTCGAGCGCTGATACAGATTACGGGCCCGTCCCCGGTTCGCGCAGGGCCGTTTCCCGCCCGTCAGCGGCGGGTGGCAGGATCGGGAGCATGCCGGATCAGTCAGTACAGCCTGCCCCCGACCCCTATGACGCACTGCTGTTGCTCTCCTTCGGCGGTCCGGAGGGCCCCGATGACGTCGTGCCGTTCCTGGAGAACGTCACGCGCGGGCGGGGCATCCCCCGCGAGCGGCTGAAGGAGGTCGGCCGGCACTACTTCCTCTTCGGCGGGGTCAGCCCGATCAACGCGCAGAACCGCGAGCTGCTGCACGCGCTGCGCAAGGACTTCGCCGAGCACCGCCTGGACCTGCCGGTCTACTGGGGCAATCGCAACTGGGCGCCGTATCTGACCGACACCCTGCGCGAGATGACCGTCGACGGCCACCGCCGGATCCTGGTACTGGCCACCAGCGCCTACGCCTCGTACTCGGGCTGCCGGCAGTACCGCGAGAATCTGGCGGAGGCCCTGGCCGCCCTGGAGGGCGAGGGCCTGCCGCTGCCGCGCGTGGACAAGCTGCGGCACTACTTCAACCACCCCGGCTTCGTGCGGCCCATGGTGGACACCACGCTGGCCGCCCTCGCGGAGCTGCCCGAGGACCGGCGGGCCGGGGCCCACCTCGCCTTCACCACCCACTCCATCCCGACCGCCGCCGCCGACACCTCGGGCCCGGTGGAGGCGCACACCGAGGACGGGGAGGGCGGTGCGTACGTCGCCCAGCACCTCGATGTCGCCCGGCTGATCGCGGACGCGGTGCGCGAGGAGACCGGCGCCCCGCACCCCTGGCGGCTGGTCTACCAGTCGCGCAGCGGCGCCCCGCACATCCCCTGGCTGGAGCCGGACATCTGCGATCACCTCGAGGAGCTGCACGGCGAGGGCGCGCCCGCCGTCGTCATGGTCCCGATCGGCTTCGTCTCGGACCATATGGAGGTCAAGTACGACCTCGACACCGAGGCCACGGCCAAGGCCGCCGAGCTGGGTCTGCCGGTCTCCCGCGCCTCGACCGTCGGCGCCGATCCGCGGTTCGCCGCGTGCGTGCGCGATCTGGTGCTGGAGCGCGCGGCCACCGAGCGCTTCGCCGAGGGCCGGGCTGCGGCCGCCCCGGAGCGCTGCGCCCTGGGCGCCCTCGGCCCGAGCCATGAGGTGTGTCCGGTGGGCTGCTGCCCGGCCCGGTCGCCGCGCCCCGCCGCGGCGGGCGCCGACTGACCGCGCCCGCCCTCACGGCCCGGCTCCGGCCGACCGCGCCCGCCCTCACGCCGAGGGCTCCGGCCGACCGCGCCCGCCGTCCCGGCCCGCCACCGCCGCTCGCCCCTCCGGGCAATCCGCTAAGGAGCACGATGACCGACCCGCTCATGACCGAACTCCTCGAGACGGCGCTGGAGGCCGCCCGCGGCGCGGCGGACCTGCTGCGCGACGGCCGCCCGGCCGATCTCGGGGTGGCGGCCACCAAGACCAGCCCGATCGACGTCGTCACCGAGATGGACATCGCCGCCGAGAAGCTGATCACCGATCTCCTCGCGCGCCGCCGCCCGCGGGACGGAGTGCTGGGGGAGGAGGGCTCCAGCAGCGCGGGCAGCAGCGGGGTGCGCTGGGTGATCGACCCGCTCGACGGCACCGTGAACTACCTCTACGGCCTGCCGTCGTGGGCGGTCAGCATCGCCGCCGAGAAGGACGGCGAGGCGGTCGTCGGGGTGGTGATCGCCCCGGTGCGCGGCGAGACCTTCCACGCGGTCCTGGGCCAGGGCGCCTGGCGGAACGGGGAGCAGGTGCACTGCCGCCCCGCGGCCCCCCTCGAGGAGTCGCTGATCGGCACCGGCTTCGGGTATGTGCGCGAGCGCCGCATCGGGCAGGCCAGGGTGCTGGGCGGGGTGCTGCCGCGGGTGCGGGACATCCGGCGCGGCGGATCGGCCGCCATCGACCTGTGCGACGTGGCCTGCGGCCGGCTCAACGGCTACTACGAGCGCGGGCTCAACCCCTGGGACTTCGCGGCCGGTGCGCTCATAGCGCGCGAGGCGGGCGCGCTCACCGGAGGGCGGCCGGGCGTCCCGGCCTCCACCGAGCTGACCGTCGCTGCCGCGCCCGGCCTTTTCGAGCCGCTGCGGGGGCTTCTGGACGACCTGGGCGCCTGGCACGACTGAATCCCGCCCCAGGCCCGTCCACACACCAGGAAGCGCCCCGGAGTCACGAGGACACCGGAGCGCTTCGGCGTGGTTACCGGATGTTTTCTGGATCACCATCCGGCGGTGATTGGGAATCGGTCACACGGTCACATGGAATCCGGATCTGGATCGGGTCCGGAATCCACAAGGGATCAAGCGAACGAGGCGCTTACTTCGACGCCGTGCTCGGCGGCGAGGCGACGGAGGTCTTCCAGCTCCGACTGCTCCACGTCCACAAGAAAGTCGTCGCCCGTCTCACGGGCGCGAATGAGATCGGACTTGGTGTTCTCTATGCGCTGCAGAATGCCTGCGGTGAACGCGTCCATGTGCGCCCCCTCGTCGTGGGTCGGTGGCACGGGGGTGTGCCGACGGCGGGTTGATCACGTGAATGGCCCCTGCCGACGGCAATGCCAGCCAGATATGCCGGGGACAGGGCGTGATCGCGGGTGTGCAGTCGTCCTCCCCACCCCGTCTTCGGGGGAAACCTCCGGACCCGAAAGAAATCTGAATTCGGTGTTCCGGTCGCCGCGGAACCCTCCGTCGCGGCCATGATCCGCGCTCGGGGTCCCGCGGCGACCCTCTTACCGCCGGTTTATGAGACTTCGAGGCAGGATGGAGGCGCCGAACACCCATCGAGTTCGGCGAGATCATCCCGCCCACTGCGGCAATCAAGGAAGGACCAACGACGTGCGCGTACTCGTCGTCGAGGACGAGCAGCTGCTCGCCGATGCGGTGGCCACCGGACTGCGCCGGGAGGCCATGGCCGTCGACGTCGTGTATGACGGAGCCGCCGCCCTGGAGCGGATCGCCGTCAACGACTATGACGTCGTCGTCCTCGACCGGGACCTGCCCCTCGTGCACGGTGACGACGTCTGCCGCAAGATCGTCGAACTCGGCATCCCCACCCGTGTGCTGATGCTCACCGCGTCCGGCGACGTCAGCGACCGCGTGGAGGGCCTGGAGATCGGCGCGGACGACTATCTGCCCAAGCCCTTCGCCTTCAGCGAACTGATCGCGCGCGTCCGGGCGCTCGGCCGCCGGACGACCGTGGCCCTGCCGCCCGTCCTGGAGCGCGCCGGGATCAAGCTGGACCCCAACCGCCGCGAGGTGTTCCGGGACGGCAAGGAGATCCAGCTGGCGCCGAAGGAGTTCGCGGTGCTGGAGGTGCTCCTGCGCAGCGAGGGGGCCGTGGTCTCCGCTGAGCAGCTGCTGGAGAAGGCCTGGGACGAGAACACCGACCCGTTCACCAACGTGGTGCGGGTGACCGTGATGACCCTGCGCCGCAAGCTGGGCGAGCCCGCGGTGATCGTCACCGTCCCCGGCTCGGGTTACCGGATCTGATCGGGCATGGCGACCACTCCGACCCCGCTGCCGCCGACGGCGCCGCCCAAGCCCAGCTGGGACCCGCAGGCCGGCTCGCGCCCCAACCCCTGGCTGCGCCCCACGATCCGGATACGGCTCACCCTGCTGTACGGCGGGATGTTCCTGATCGCCGGGGTGGTGCTGCTGACGATCATCTACCTGCTGGCCGCCCAGGCCCTGCACGTCGGCAACGAGCTGCCGTTCAAGCTGGTCGGCGGCAGTGTCCAGCCGACCAACAACACCTGCCCCGAGATCATCGGCCAGAGCAGCCCCGACCAGTTCAACGCGGTCCTGAACACCTGTATGAAGGAGCAGCGCCAGCTGGCCCTCGACGGGCTGCTCCGCCGCTCCCTGATAGCCCTCCTGGGCCTGTCCGTGATCGCCTTCGCCTTCGGCTACGCGATGGCCGGGCGGGTGCTCTCGCCGCTCGGCCGGATCACCCGGACCGCGCGCCAGGTGGCGGGCTCGGACCTGTCCCGCCGGATCGAGCTGGACGGCCCGGACGACGAGCTCAAGGAGCTCGCCGACACCTTCGACGAGATGCTGGAGCGCCTGGACCGGGCGTTCACCGCCCAGCAGCGGTTCGTCGCCAACGCCTCGCACGAGCTGCGCACGCCGCTGGCGATCAACCGCACCCTGCTGGAGGTGCAGCTCTCGGACCCGCAGGCGTCCCCGGAGCTGACCCAGCTGGGCAAGACCCTGCTGGCCACCAACGAGCGCAGCGAGCAGCTGGTGGAGGGTCTGCTGCTGCTGGCCCGCAGCGACAACGAGATCGTCGACCGCAAGCCGGTGGACCTCGCCGAGGTGGCCTCCCAGGCGCTGGAGCAGGTGCGGGCGGAGGCGGAGGACAAGGGCGTGGAGCTGCGCGGGCAGCGCGCCCCCGCGGTGGTCCAGGGCAACGGGGTGCTGCTGGAGCGGATCGCCCTGAACCTGGTCCAGAACGCGGTGCGGTACAACGTGGCCCGGGACGGCTGGGTGGAGGTCACCACCGAGAGCCGGCAGGGCCAGGCCGTGCTGGTGGTCGCGAACACCGGCCCGGTGGTCCCCGCCTACGAGATGGACAACATCTTCGAGCCCTTCCGCAGGCTCCGTACGGAGCGCACCGGCAGCGACAAGGGCGTCGGCCTCGGGCTGTCGATCGCGCGCTCGGTGGCGCGCGCCCACGGCGGCCGCATCGCGGCGGAGCCGCGTGAGGGAGGTGGCCTGGTGATGCGGGTGGTGCTGCCGGTGTGACGCCGGAGAGCGCGCGGCCAGGGCTCCGCCGGGATATGTTCGCTTTGGGCGGAATTTTCGGGATCCGCCCACCCGAGGTAGGGTGTGGGATCGATCACATGGACGATTTTCCAGCCATATACTCTGTGTGATCGTCACGGTTGACGGAAAGCCGGGAAAATCCGGGTTTTCAGGGGCCGTGATCACGGGAAGTACACGTCATGGCGCATGTGAGTGCGACATTCGGACCGTGTACGGTCCCGATGGCCATCCAACCCGATCACCTCTTCAGGGGTGCGGTTGGGTGTCGATTGAGTAACAGACCTTGATGTGAGGCAAAATCTCCGCCTCGGGTCGGGCACAAGTCCGGCCTCTCACGCGTTACGTGCGCTGGAGACACCACAGACACCCAGAGGGGGAGACAGACATGGCAACGGATTACGACACCCCACGCAAGACCGACGATGACGTCAACGAGGACAGCATCGAGGAACTGAAGGCCCGGCGGAACGACAAGTCCGCGTCCACCGTCGACGTGGATGAGTTCGAGCAGGCCGAGGGCCTGGAGCTACCCGGTGCGGACCTCTCCAACGAGGAGTTGTCCGTCCGGGTCCTGCCCCGCCAGGCCGACGAGTTCACCTGCATGAGCTGCTTCCTCGTGCACCACCGCAGCCAGCTGGCCGCCGAGACCAAGAACGGCCAGCCGATCTGCCGCGACTGCGCGGCCTGAGCCGCGGAGTCGGCGTGGAGGTGGAACACGACGACATGAACGAGACCGGGCGAGGCCGGATGGCCTCGCTCGCGACCGCTGTCGGCCGTGGTGTGCGACGAGGCGGTGAGCGCGCGAGAGCGGGGGTCTACGCGGTCGCCGACCGGATCATCGCGAACGCTCCACGTATTGCTGTCCGCGATCTCGCGACGCTGCGCAAGCAGTTCCCGGGGCTGGGCCCCGAAGAGCTCGCGGACAAGCTGGTGGCCGGTGCCGCGGGCGGCACCGCCACAGTGGGCGCCGGCGTCGGTGCCGCGGCGATGCTGCCGGCCCCGCCCGCCATGCCCACCGAGCTGGCCGCCGAGATCGTCGGCGTGGCCTCCATAGAGTTCAAGCTGATCGCCGAGCTGCACGAGGTCTACGGGGTGCGCGCGCCCGGCTCCACGCGTCAGCGCGCCGTCGCCTACCTCGGCGCCTGGGCCGAGGAGCGCGGTATCGACGTCGCCCAGCCGGCGACCGTCAACGCGGCTCTCGGCGTCCAGATGAAGCGCGAGCTGCGGCAGCAGGTCCTCAGACGCGGCTTCCGGAACATGCCGTCCCTGGCGCCCTTCATGGTCGGCGCGGCCGTGGGAGCCGCGATGAACCGGCGCGACACCAAGAAGCTCGCGCGCAAGGTCCGCAAGGATCTGCGGGCCAAGCAGATTCCCTGGGACCTCCCCGTGGCCCTGGAGAAATGAGCTCCTCGCGCGCCCTTGTCACGCCGAGCGAACGGCCGTGAGCGCGGCGGCGAGCGCCTCCGGATTCCGTGTGGAGACATACACATACGGTGTTGGGTCCTCCGGATCGGTGACCTCCACCCGCAGCGCGGTCGGGATGTAGCTGCGCAGCAGCATGAACGCCCGCGGATCGGCCTTGTAGGTCCGCCAGGCGGCCGCCTCGGCGGCGTCCAGCACCTGCGGCGTCCCCAGTGCCGACACCGGGATCTTCGCCTCGCCGGCCACCAGCGAGTCCGCCACCACGCGTACCCGCGCCGAGCCGTACGAACTCACCGCCACACAGGCCAGCGCCGCCCCGCCGATCAGCCCGCCGAGCATCGGCAGGGTGCCGAACGGCAGCATGATCAACCCCACTGAGACGCCCATCAGGAGGGCGATGAACCACCAGGAACGGGGCGCGCTGAGGCGTTCGTCGTAAGGCTGCATGCGTATCAGCTTGGCATGGCCGCCGACCCGGACTGTTCGCGCGGGTAAGGTCAGCCGTTGTGAGTGGACGAACGACAGGGCTGACGCCGCCGGAGGGCTCCAAGGCCCCCGTGCGCCACCCCGACGCGCCCGCGCCCGGGGAGACCCTCGGCGCGCACTACGACCAGTGCTTCGGCTGCGGCGACCAGGCGCGCGGCCTGGGGCTGACCACACGGGCGGGCGAGGGCGTGAGCGTCACCGCCGAGTTCACCGTGCGCAGCGGCCATCAGGGCGCGCCTGGCCTGGCCCACGGCGGGGTGCTGGCCGCGGCGCTGGACGAGACGCTCGGGTCGCTCAACTGGCTTCAGCGGGTGATCGCGGTGACCGGGCGGCTGGAGACGGACTTCGTACGGCCCGTGCCGGTCGGCGCCGAACTCCACCTGGAGGCACGGGT
This sequence comes from Streptomyces lacaronensis, assembly GCF_047337785.1. Taxonomy (NCBI): domain Bacteria; kingdom Bacillati; phylum Actinomycetota; class Actinomycetes; order Kitasatosporales; family Streptomycetaceae; genus Streptomyces; species Streptomyces lacaronensis. The sequence goes on along the minus strand of NZ_JBLHDK010000003.1, from coordinate 3,655,836 downwards.
GGCCGCCGTGCACGGACGCAAGATCTACTGCTCGGCCACGGGCCGGATCGACGCCCCCGACGGCCCCGTCGCGGTGCGGGCGCAGGCCCTCTTCATAGAGGTGCGGGTCGACCACTTCATCGAGAACGGCCGGGCGGAGGAGATCGACGCGGCGCTCGCCGATCCGGATCAGGTGAAGGTCGCGCGCGCTTTCGAGGTGAACCCATGAGCCCGCTGCCCGTAGACGTGCTGATCCGCAGGGTGGACCCCGAGGTGCCGGTCCCCGGCTATGCCCACCCCGGCGACGCCGGAGCCGACCTGGTCACCACCGAGCCCGCCGAGCTGGCTCCGGGGGAGCGCGCGGTTCTGCCCACCGGAGTGTCTATCGCGCTCCCGGAGGGGTATGCCGCCTTCGTACATCCACGGTCCGGACTCGCCGCGCGCTGCGGCGTCGCCATGGTGAATGCCCCGGGGACCATCGATGCCGGGTACCGTGGAGAGATCAAGGTGATCGTGGTCAATCTGGACCCGCGCGAGAGCGTGCGGTTCGAGCGCTTCGACCGGATCGCCCAACTGGTCGTCCAGCAGGTCGAGAAGGTGCGCTTCCAGGAGGTGGCGGAGCTTCCCGGGTCGGCGCGGGCCGAAGGGGGCTTCGGGTCCACCGGCGGTCATGCCGCCGTGGACGGCACAACGGGTGGGAATGGATACGCTTCGGTCGGTTCCGACCGGGAAGGACGATGACGTGTTCGGACGTCGCCGCAAGCGCAGCAAGGAGGACGTCGAGTCGCTCGACGTGACCTCCGACGATTTGGCCGAGGACGCGGAGGATGCGGACGGCGCTGAGGACACCGCCGCACCCGCGGAGAGCGAGCGGGTGAGCCTGCCGCCGGCCCCGCGCCCCGAGGGCCCCTGGGACGTGTCCGAGGTGCGCGAGCCCGGCGAGGGCCGGGTGGACCTCGGTGGTCTGTTCGTGCCCGGCGTGGAGGGCATGGAGCTGCGGGTGGAGGTCGCGGGGGACGCGATCGTCGCCGCGACCGTGGTGCTGCGGGACAGCGCCGTGCAGCTCCAGGGGTTCGCCGCGCCCAAGAAGGAAGGCATCTGGGGCGAGGTGCGCGACGAGATCGCCACCGGCATCACCCAGCAGGGCGGGATCGTGGACGAGGTCGAGGGCCCGCTCGGCTGGGAGCTGCGCGCCCAGGTGCCGGTGCAGCTCCCGGACGGCAAGAACGGTGTGCAGGTGGTCCGCTTCGTCGGCGTGGACGGGCCCCGCTGGTTCCTGCGCGGTGTGATCTCCGGGCAGGGCGCGGTGCAGCCCGAGACCGGCAGCCTCCTGGAAGCGATCTTCCGGGACACGGTCGTGGTGCGCGGCGATGGCCCGATGGCCCCGCGCGACCCGATCGTCCTCAAGCTGCCGGACGACGCGCAGATGGTGCCCGACGGGGTGCAGCAGGACGAGGCGCAGGGCTCGCGGTTCGCGGGCGGCGCCGACCGGCTCCAGCGCGGCCCGGAGATCTCCGAGGTGCGCTGAGCCGCCCTCGCGTACGACAGTTCGCGTACGGAAGCCGGCGTACGGCGGTTCCCGTACGACAGAGCGCCAAGGCCCGGAAGGGGCCCGGGGCAGGGACCCCGGGCCCCTTCGGCATGTTCCGGAGCCCTCCCTTTCGGGCTTTCGGGGTTTTCCCGGAACCCGTTGAACACACCCGCCGCACCGGCCGTACTCATGGGCGCGAGACCTTGTGACGCTCCGAGGGGGAGAGGACGCGTCGCGAGAGACACCCCCTGTCCGACCTCAACGAGGTGAGTGATCAGATGTCGCGTGGCCTTCCGTTACTCCACCGCCGGAGAATCCTCCTCTCCGGGGCGATCGGCGGTATCACTTGTGCGGCCGTCGTGGTGGGAGCCGCCATGGCCGGTCAGGACGGCGGCGGCGACGCCAGTGCGTCGACCAAGGCGGCCTCGGCCATCAGCTGCCCCGCCGTCTCCGGTTCCCTCCCGGAGATCCCGGCGGAGGCCCAGGCCGAGGTGGACCGCAACCTCGCGCTGCTCGACACCCAGCTGGCGGAGGCCAACAAGCGGCTCAGCACCAGCCAGGGCGAGGGCGGCCCCAACTTCGTGCAGAACGCCATCCTCGGGCCGCTGGCGGACAAGCGGAAGTCCACCCTGGACCGCATCGCGATCTCCATAGGACGGCATGCCGAGAAGCCGGCGGGGCTGGACGCGCTCGCCGAGTGCACGCTGTCGGACGGCGGGGAGGGAGCGGGCTCCGACACCGGCGCGGGCGGCGAGGCGGGCGGCGCCGCGAGCCCGACCGCCGCCGCGTCCCAGCCCGCGGACGAGCAGGGCGGGGGAGCCGACCAGGGCGGGCAGGAGCAGGGCGGCGGGGCCGGCGCGGGCTCCGGCCAGACGATCAGCTGCCCCGATGTCGCCTCCGGGATCGGCGACGTACCGGCCGCCGCCCAGGCCGAGGTGGACCGCAATATCGCGCTGCTCCAGACCCAGCTCGACGAGGCCAACAAGCGGCTGGCCTCCTCCGCGGGCGAGGGCGGCCCCAACTTCGTACAGAACGCGATCCTCGGCCCGCTGAAGGACAAGCGCGCCTCGACGATCGACCGCATCGAACTCTCGATCTCCCGCCAGGGCTCGACCGCCCCCTCCGGTCTTGACGCCTTGGCGGGCTGCTCGCTCGCGTCCGGCTGAGCCGACGGCGTAAGGCCCGGCCCGATGTGAGCGCCTACCGGTGGGCCGTACTCTTCTCTGCGGAGTACGGCCCACCGGCTTTTTCCCGGGGTTCGTCCCGAGGTGTCCGGGCGTCGCCCCGAGGTGTTCAGGTGCCGCGCGTCAGAGACGCGTCAAGAGGGCGCCGTCGACCGTAAGGGAGGCGTCAAGGGACGGCCGCTCCGGCCGGGAGCGGGGTTTGCTCGACGGGTATCGCCCGCCGGAGGCTCGCCGAGCGCTCAGGCGACGTCCAACAGGGAAAATAGGGGCATGGGACGCGGAAAGCTGCGGATCTACCTCGGTGCGGCACCGGGCGTCGGCAAGACCTACGCGATGCTCTCCGAGGGGCACCGCCGGGTCGAGCGGGGCACGGACCTCGTGGTCGGCTTCGTGGAGCACCACGGCCGCCGGCGCACCCAGGTGATGATGCACGGGCTCGAGGAGGTGCCCCGCCGGGAGGTGGAGTACCGGGGGTCCACCTTCAGCGAGATGGACGTGGACGCGGTGCTGGCACGCCGCCCCGCCGTCGCGCTCGTCGACGAACTCGCCCACACCAACGTCCCCGGCTGCCGGAACGAGAAGCGCTGGCAGGACGTCGAGGAGCTGCTGCGGGCCGGCATCGACGTCGTCTCCACCGTCAACATCCAGCACCTGGAGTCGCTGGGGGACGTGGTGGAGTCGATCACGGGGGTGCGCCAGCGGGAGACCGTCCCGGACGAGGTGGTGCGCCGGGCCGACCAGATCGAGCTGGTCGACATGTCGCCCCAGGCGCTGCGCCGCCGTATGGCGCACGGCAACATCTACGCGCCCGACAAGGTCGACGCCGCGCTCTCGAACTACTTCCGGCCCGGGAACCTGACCGCGCTGCGCGAGCTGGCCCTGCTGTGGACCGCCGACCGGGTGGACGAATACCTCCAGCAGTACCGCGACGAGCACTCCATCCGCTCCACCTGGCAGGCCCGTGAGCGCATCGCCGTCGGGCTGACCGGCGGCCCGGAGGGGCGGACGCTGATCCGCCGGGCGGCCCGGATGGCGGCCAAGGGCTCCGGCAGCGAGATCCTCGCCGTCTATATCGCCCGCAGCGACGGTCTGACCTCGGCATCCCCCAAGGAGCTGGCGGTCCAGCGCACCCTCGTCGAAGACCTCGGGGGCACCTTCCACCACGTCATAGGGGAGGACATCCCCGGGGCGCTGCTGGAGTTCGCCCGCGGGGTCAACGCGACCCAGATCGTGCTCGGCTCCAGCCGCCGCAAGACCTGGCAGTACATGTTCGGACCAGGGGTGGGCGCCACCGTCGCCCGGGAGTCCGGGCCGGACCTGGACGTCCACATCGTCACCCATGACGAGGTCGCCAAGGGCCGAGGGCTGCCGGTCGCGCGCGGTGCCCGGCTGGGCCGCTCCCGGCTGATCGCGGGCTGGGTGGTCGGGGTGGCCGGACCGGCCCTGCTCACGCTGCTGCTCACCGCCACCGGCGCCACCCTCGCCTCCGAGGCGGGGCCCGGGTTCGCCAACGAGGTGCTGCTCTTCCTGTTCCTCAATGTGCTGGCCGCCCTGCTGGGCGGCATGGTGCCCGCGCTCGCCTCGGCGGCCGTCGGATCGCTGCTGCTCAACTACTACTTCACCCCGCCCACCCACACCCTGACCATCGCCGACCCCGAGAACATCGTCGCCATAGCGATCTTCGTGGCGGTGGCCGTCTGTGTGGCCTCCGTGGTGGATCTCGCCGCCCGCCGCACCCATCAGGCCGCCCGGCTGCGCGCCGAGTCCGAGATACTGTCCTTCCTCGCGGGCAGCGTGCTGCGCGGAGAGACCAGCCTGGAGGCGCTGCTGGAGCGGGTCCGCGAGACCTTCGCCATGGACTCCGTCGCGCTGCTGGAGCGAGAGAGCGACGTCGCCCCCTGGACCTGCGCGGGCAGCGTCGGCGGCCACGGCGGCACCCCGCCGCCCGAGCGGCCCGAGGACGCGGAGGTGGACATGCCGGTCGGCGACCATATGGCGCTCGCGCTCTCCGGCCGGGTCCTGCCCGCCGAGGACCGCCGGGTGCTCGCCGCCTTCGCCGCCCAGGCCGCCGTCGTCCTCGACCGGCAGCGGCTGGCCCAGGAGGCCGGGCAGGCCCGTGAGCTGGCCGAGGGGAACCGCATCCGCACCGCGCTGCTCGCCGCCGTCAGCCACGATCTGCGCACCCCGCTCGCGGCCATCAAGGCGGCCGTGAGCTCCCTGCGCTCCGATGACGTGGCCTGGTCGGCGGAGGACGAGGCCGAGCTGCTGGAGGGCATCGAGAGCGGCGCCGACCGGCTGGACCACCTGGTGGGCAACCTTCTGGACATGTCCCGGCTGCAGACCGGCACCGTCACCCCGCTCATCCGGGAGATCGACCTGGACGAGGTGGTGCCGATGGCGCTCGTCGGCGTCCCCGAGGCCGATGTCGCCCTCGACATCCCCGAGGAGCTGCCGATGGTCGCGGTCGATCCCGGGCTGCTGGAGCGCGCCGTGGCCAACATCGTGGAGAACGCGGTGAAGTACAGCCCGCCGGACCGCCCCGTGCTGGTCTCCGCGAGCGCCCTCGGCGACCGGGTGGAGCTGCGCGTGGCCGACGGCGGGCCGGGCGTGCCGGACAGCGAGAAGGACCGTATCTTCGAGCCCTTCCAGCGGTACGGGGACGCCCCGCGCGGCGCCGGGGTCGGCCTCGGGCTCGCCGTCGCCCGCGGCTTCGCCGAGGCCATGGGCGGGCGGCTGACCGCCGAGGACACCCCCGGCGGCGGGATGACCATGGTGCTCACGCTGGGTGTCGCTCACGACCGCCCGCCGGCCGTGCCCGGCCTCCCGGTCCAGGTCGGCTCCACGTCAGGCACAACGACACGGAAAGGCAGGCCCGCCAGATGAACCGGGTGCTCGTGGTGGACGACGAGCCGCAGATCGTGCGCGCCCTCGTGATCAACCTGAAGGCCCGCAAGTACGAGGTGGACGCGGCCTCGGACGGCGCCACCGCACTCCGGCTCGCCGCCGCCCGCCATCCCGATGTGATCGTGCTCGACCTCGGCCTGCCCGATATGGACGGGGTGGAGGTGATCAGGGGGCTCCGGGGCTGGACCCGGGTGCCGATCCTGGTGCTCTCCGCCCGTCAGACCTCGGACGAGAAGGTCGAGGCGCTCGACGCCGGGGCGGACGACTACGTCACCAAGCCGTTCGGCATGGACGAACTGCTCGCCCGGCTGCGCGCGGCCGTCCGCCGCGCCGAGCCGGTCGGGCGGCCGGAGGACTCGGTGGTGGTGGAGACCGACGTGTTCACCGTCGACCTGGCCGCCAAGAAGGCCCACCGCGACGGCCGCGATGTGCGGCTGACCCCCACCGAATGGCATCTGCTGGAGGTCCTGGTGCGCAACGCCGGCCGCCTGGTCAGCCAGAAGCAGCTGCTCCAGGAGGTCTGGGGCCCCTCGTACGGCACCGAGAGCAACTACCTGCGGGTGTACATGGCGCAGCTGCGCCGCAAGCTGGAGGCCGACCCCTCCCATCCGCGTCACTTCGTCACCGAGCCGGGCATGGGCTACCGGTTCGAGCGATGAGCCCGGGGACGGCGTTTCGGCGATGGCTCACCGGTACGCTGGCCGTATGAGTTCCGTACGCCACCCCTCCGACGGGGCCGACAGGGGAGACAGATCCGAGAAACCGGCCGGCCGGTTCCGGCGGATGCTGGACCGGCTGTCGAGCTCCCAGGAGGAACTGCACTCCGCCGAGTTGCAGCAGGACGCGGAGGCCGCGGGCTGCACCAAGATCGGCGACTGCGGTGACCGTCAGATCGTCAAGGTGACGGGCACGCTGCGCACGGTGACGCTCAGACCGCGGGCCGGAGTTCCCGCGCTGGAGGCGGAGCTCTTCGACGGCACCGCCGCGCTGGACGTGGTGTGGCTGGGCCGTCGCTCCATCATCGGGATAGAACCGGGGCGCAAGCTGATCGCCTCGGGCCGGATCTCCATGAGCCATGGGCGCCGGGTGCTGTTCAATCCGAAGTACGAACTCCGACCGCTCGGACAGGAGTAGCCGGTGACGCCAGACGACAAGACGCCCCCGACCGGGCACCGACGCACCGCCGCCGACAGCAGGGCGGCGGCGGACACCGCGCTCCTGGAGGCGTTCGGCGGGGTGCGGGGCATGGTGGACACCACCGTCCCCGGTCTGGTCTTCGTCCTGCTGTACACGATCAAGCGGGACATCCACCTCGCCGCGATCGCCGCGCTCGGCCTCACCGTGCTGCTCGGGGTCGCCCGGCTGGTGCGCAAGGAGACGCTGAAGCACGCCTTCAGCGGGATCTTCGGGGTCGCGTTCGGCGCGATCTTCGCGATGATGTCCGGCGACGCGAAGAACTTCTATCTGCCGGGCATGCTCTACACCCTGGGCCTGGCGATCGCCTACATCCTCTCGGCGATCTTCCGCTTCCCGTTGATCGGGGTGCTGCTCGGGCCGATGCTGAAGGAGAACCTCTCCTGGCGCACCCGCAACCCAGGCCGGTTCCGCGCCTACACCCGCTCCACGTGGGCGTGGGGGCTGATCCTGCTGGCCAAGTCGGCGGTGCTGTTCCCGCTGTACTGGTGGGGGGACGCCACCCAGCTCGGCTGGGTCAAGGTCGCGCTCGGCATTCCGCCGTTCCTGCTCTGCGTCTATCTGACCTGGATCTTCCTGGCCAAGGCCCCGCCGCCGATCGACGTCATCGCGGAGATGGAGGCGGAGGAGAAGGCCGAGCGGGACCGGGAGCGGGCGAAGGCCGAGGCCGACAAGATCACCGATCCGCTGCTCTCGGAGTGGACCGGCCAGATCGTGTCCGAGGCCCGGACCGAATCCGCCGACCGACAGCCGCCCCGGCACTGAGACCCGCCGTCCCGGGCTCCCGCCCCGGGAGCCCGGGACGGGAGTTCACGGCCTAGCCGGCGGCGTCCTGGCGCTGGACGGACAGCAGCTGCTCCAGCTGCTCCTCGCGCGCCTGAGCCGCGACGAACAGCAGCTCGTCCCCGGCCTCCAGCACATCGTCCTTGTTCGGGGTCAGCACGCGGGTGCCGCGGATGATGGTGACCAGCGTGGTGTCCTCCGGCCACTCCACATCGCCGACCCGGGTGCCCACCAGCGCCGCTTCCGGCGGCAGCGTCAGCTCCACCAGGTTGGCGTCGCCGTGGCTGAAGCGGAGCAGCCGCACCAGATCGCCGACGCTCACCGCCTCCTCGACCAGCGCCGACATCAGACGCGGGGTGGAGACGGCCACATCGACGCCCCACGCCTCGTTGAACAGCCACTCGTTCTTGGGGTTGTTGACCCGGGCGACCACCCGGGGCACCCCGTACTCGGTCTTGGCGAGCAGCGAGACGACGAGGTTGACCTTGTCGTCACCGGTGGCCGCGATGACCACGTTGCAGCGCTGCAGCGCGGCCTCGTCCAGCGAGGTGATCTCGCACGCGTCGGCCAGCAGCCACTCGGCCTGCGGCACCCGCTCCACCGAGATGGCGGTCGGCGCCTTGTCGATGAGGAGCACCTCGTGCCCGTTCTCCAGCAACTCGCTCGCGATGGAACGCCCCACGGCGCCCGCACCGGCAATGGCAACCCTCATCGGCCTGCCTCCTCGGGACCCTTTTCGAAGGTCGCCTCGACCTTCTCGACCTCGTCGGTGCGCATCATCACATGCACCAGGTCGCCCTCCTGGAGCACCGTCCCGGAGGTCGGCAGCATCGCCTCGCCGAGCCGGGTGAGGAACGCGACCCGCACACCGGTCTCCTCCTGGAGGGTGCTGACCTTGTGGCCCACCCACGAGGGGGAGATGTGCACCTCGGCCAGCTGGACCCCGCCACTGGGGTCCCGCCACAGCGGCTCCGCGCCGGACGGCAGCAGTCGCCTCAGCATCTGGTCCGCGGTCCAGCGCACCGTGGCCACGGTCGGGATGCCGAGGCGCTGGTAGACCTCGGCGCGGCGGGGGTCGTAGATCCGGGCCGCCACGTTCTCCACGCCGAACATCTCGCGGGCCACCCGGGCGGCGATGATGTTGGAGTTGTCGCCGCTGCTGACCGCGGCGAAGGCCCCGGCCTCCTCGATGCCCGCCTCGCGCAGGGTGTCCTGGTCGAAGCCGACGCCGGTCACCCGGCGTCCGCCGAAGCCCGCGCCGAGGCGGCGGAAGGCGGTGGGGTCCTGGTCGACGACCGCGACCGTGTGCCCCTGTTGCTCCAGGGTCTGGGCGAGGGCCGCGCCCACCCGGCCACAGCCCATGATCACGATATGCATGCGTCCTACCCCGCACTCCTGATGACCGTGCCGACCTGCGCAAACACCCTGCTCACATCTTCCTTCCAGGACTTACGGGGCGACAGCGGGGCGGGACCCCGATGCCGGTGCCCGGGGACGACGGAAGTCGGCCGCCGCGGCACCTGTCCCCACCGTATCCGTACCGGCGGCCGGCTCCCCCGTCCGCGCGCGACGGTCTGGAAATGAAGGTGGTGACGTACGACATAGCGCGAAAGTTCCCACGGTGATCGGTGATGAGGGGAGGTGGCCGAAGGTGATCGCGGACACGCCGGGAGTAAAGAGGTAACGATCATTTCCGGTTGCGGATGGAGAGTGAAAAGGCTGTCGGTGATCAGCCGTGACCACTACGGTGGGCCCGGGTTACGGCGCTCCTCGGGTGGTCGCGAGCCTTCATCTTCGTCTGAAATCACGGATCTTCACCGAAACCACATGACAAATGGCCAGTGATTCCCGCTGGTTCGAACTTTGTCACGGGTGTCGGACGCCGGGTCACGACATGGCTAGGATGATCGTCGTATTCCGTTTCCGGACGGGACATCAGGGCTCTGAACGTTCCTTCCGCGCCCGCGCTTCCCCTGCACGAGGTTCCTGATGACTGATCACATATCGGAGGCGGTGAGCTGGTGTCTGGCCGCCGCGCTTCTCGTCGTCCTGGTGCTTCTGATCCGCCAGCGGCAGATCACCGCCGGAGTCCGCAGGCGCAACGCCACGCTCGAGGACAGCCTGCGCGCCCGTGACGAGGAGGTGCGCCACCTCGTCGACGTACGCCTCCCCTCGATCGCCGACGCGCTGAGCCAGCCCGGCCCGCTGCCGGGCCTGCGCGACGAGAAGCTGGCCGGTACGGCCTTCGCGCAGAGTCTGCACTCCGTCATGGAGCAGTTCACCCGGGCGGTGGACAAGGCGCAGTCGCGCGCCGACGCCTCCGCCAAGGCGGCGCTCAAGGCGTCCATGCGAGCCGTCCAGGGACTCGCCAACGAACAGCAGGTCTCCATCTCCGAGATGCAGGAGCGGCACGACAACCCCGATGTGCTGCGGGACCTGCTGGAGATCGACCACGCCAACGCCCAGTTCGGCCGGCGCGCCCAGGCCATCGCGGTGCTCTGCGGCTCCTGGCCCGGCCGCCAGCGGCTGGCCTCCTCGCTGACCGATGTGGTCCGCGGCGCCAAGTCGCGCATCCGCGACTACCAGCGGGTTCAGGTGCACGCCCTGATCGACGTCGCCGTGGTGAGCCGGGCCGTGGAGCCCGCCGTGCTCGCGGTCGCCGAACTGCTGGACAACGCCGCCCGCCACTCGCAGCCCAACACCTCGGTGGAGGTCAGCCTCCAGCCGGTGCACAACGGGGCCTGCATCGTGATCGACGACGCCGGTGTGGGCATGGACGGCCTGGAGGTCCAGCGGGCCGCCAACCTGCTCTCCGGCCAGCGCGCCGTGGACGTCTCCCGGCTCGGCGACCCGCCGCAGTTCGGCTTCGCCGTGGTGGGCCTGCTGGCCGCGCGGTACGGCTTCAGCGTCTCGGTGGACACCCGGTCCCCGTACGGCGGTGTGCGCGCCGTGCTGTTCCTGCCGACCGAGCTGCTCACCCATATCGACCCCGACGAGCGGCCGGGCACCGCCGGACAGGACCCCGAGGGCGCCGAGCCACTGCACACCCTGCCCTCCCGCCGGACCCGTCCCCCCAGGAGAGCGCCGCACGCGCCGACCGTCCCGGCCCAGGCGCAGGACCCGTCCCCGATCCCGCACCGGGCCCCGGCCCCGCACCAGGCACCGATCCCGCACCAGGGCCGGCCCCCGGCCCCGGCCCCGGCGGCACCCGCCCCGGAACCGGCACCCGCCCCGGCGCCCCAGCCGTCCCCCGACAGCGAGGGCACCCGCGTCTACGGCACCACGGCGGGCGGTCTGCCCAAGCGCCGCCGCCGGGAGGCCGCCGCCACCCCGCCGCCCGGCGACTGGACCACCGGCGCCGGGCAGACCGGCGCCGCCGACCCCGACACGGGCGCGTTCCGCGTGCGGTCGGCGAAGGAAACCGCTTCGCGGATGGGCGCGTTCGCCCGCGGCACCCGCTCCGGCCGTTCCGCCACCCAGGACTCCGCCCCTGACCATGACGAAGGGAATCGCCAGGCATGAACGACCATCTCAACAACGAGCTCGGCTGGATGCTCGACGAGGTCGTCAAGATGCCGGAGGCGCGGCACGCGATCCTGCTCTCCGCGGACGGGATGCTCCGGGCACACTCCCAGGGCATCGCGCGCGACGAGGCCGAGCGCCAGGCCGCCGCACTCTCCGGACTGCAGTCGATCAGCCGCTCCACCTCCGAGTTCTGTGATCCGCACGAGACGCCCTGGCAGCAGACGCTCGTCGAGTTCGTCGGCGGGTACGTCTTCCTGATCGCCGCCGGGCCCGGTGCGTATCTGGCGGTCTCGGCCACCGAGGCCGTGGACATGGAGGCGGTCAGCTACCGGATGCAGAAACTCGTCGACCGGCTCGGCAAGGAGCTCACCAGCCCGCCGAGGCAGGGCCTCCCGCGGCAGGGGATCGGCAGCCACGCATGAGCCCTGGGAGGCGCGAACGAGGACTGGTACGGCCGTATGTCGTGACCGACGGCCGTGCCTACCCGACTCGTAACACCTTCGACCTGGTGACCCTGGTCATGGCTCACCCCGACCGGCCGCTCACCGGGCTCAGCCCGGAGAAGCGGCGGGTCATGGAGCTGTGTCTGGGCGGGGCGCTCTCGGTGGCCGAGGTCGCCGGGTATCTGGAGCTGCCCGTCAGCGTCACCAAGGTCCTGCTCGGCGACCTCGTGGACAGCGGCCACATCAGCGCGCGGGCCCCCATCCCGCCCGCCGAGCTCCCCGAGGTCCAGCTGCTCCAGGAGGTGCTCGATGGACTCCGCGCTCGCCTCTGACCAGGCGGCCTATCTCCCGGCCACGGTGCGGGTGGCGGCGAAGATCCTGGTCGTCGGGCACTTCGCGGTCGGCAAGACGACCTATGTGAGCTCGCTGTCCGAGATCCGGCCGCTGCGCACCGAGGAGACGATGACCGAGGCCGGTGCGCTCACCGACGATCTGCGGGGCACCGAGGGCAAGACGACCACCACCGTCGCCATGGACTTCGGCCGGCTCACCCTCAGCGAGTCCCTGGTGCTCTATCTGTTCGGCACGCCGGGGCAGCAGCGCTTCACCCGGCTGTGGCGGGACATGACGCTCGGGGCGCTGGGCGCGCTGGTGCTGGCCGACACCCGGCGGCTGGAGCAGTCCTTCCCGGTGATGGCCGTCCTGGAGGAGCACGGACTGCCGTACGCCGTCGCCGTCAACCACTTCGAGGGCGCTCCCCGCTTCGCCGAGCCGGAGGTCCGGGAGGCCCTCGATCTGCTTCCGGAGACGCCCCTGGTGACCTGCGACGCCCGGGACCGGGTCTCCTCCACCCACGCGCTGATCGCCCTCGTCCAGTACCTACAGGCCCGCCAGACCCGTAGTTCTCAGGAGATTGTGTGACCAACAGTCCAGCCGCCGGACCCGTTCCGCCGCCCGGCTGCCCCGCGCACGCCGCCCCCGCCGAGGCCGGGGGCGCCACCGGGTCCCGTGCGGCCGTACCGATGTACGGTCAGGAATTCGCCGACGACCCGCACGGCGCCTATGCGCGGATGCGCGCCACGTTCGGGCCCATCGCACCGGTCGAGCTGTCGCCGGGGGTGTACGCCTCGCTGGTCACCAGCTATCAGCTCGGCCTGGAGATCCTGCGCGACACCGAGCGGTTCGCCAAGGACCCGCGCGGCTGGCGGGCGACGCAGGACGGCACCGTGGGGCTGGACAACCCGGTCGCGCCGATGATGATGTACCGGCCGAACGCGCTGTTCAGCGACGGGGAGGCACACGCCCGGCTGCGCGGGGCGATCACCGACAGCCTGGACCGGGTGGATCCGCACGCCCTCAGCGAGTACGTCGAGCGCAGCGCGGAGACGCTGATCGACGCCTTCGCCTCCCGGGGCCAGGCCGATCTGATCACCGAGTACGCGTCGGTGCTCCCGCTGCTGGTCTTCAACCAGCTCTTCGGCGCCCGCCCGGCGGACGGGCCGAAGCTGGTCGAGACGATGATGAAGCTCTTCGACAGCGGCGAGGACGCGGCGGCGGCCAACGACGAGCTGCTCCGGTGGATCTCCGGCCTGGTGGGGGAGAAGCGCGAGCAGCTCGCCGCCGACGTCACCTCCTGGCTGATCGCGCACCCCTCGCAGCTCTCCGACGACGAGCTGATGCAGCAGATCATCCTGCTGATGGCGGCCGGTACCGACCCCCAGCAGAACCTGATCGCCAACGCGCTGCGCCTGCTGCTGTCGGACGACCGCTTCGCAGGTGAGCTGTCCGGCGGCAGCATGCCCGTCCAGGACGCCCTGGACGAGGTGCTCTGGAACGATCCGCCGATGGCCAACTACGGCACCCGCTTCCCCCGGTACGACTGCGAGGTGGCGGGCGTACGGCTGCGCAAGGGCGACCCGGTGCTCATCAGCTACGCGGCGGCCAACCACGAGGCCGCCCTGGCCTCCGACCGCCGCTCCGGCAACCGGGCCCATCTGGCCTGGAGCGCGGGCGCCCACCGCTGCCCCGCCGAGCGGCCCGCCCGGGTGATCGCCTCCGTGGCCATCGAGCGGCTTCTGGACCGCCTCCCGGACATGGAACTGGCGGTCCCCGCCGAGCGGCTGACCTGGCGGACCGGACCCTTCCACCGCGCCCTGGCCGCCCTGCCGGTGCGCTTCCCCGCCCAGGCGGCGGCTCAGGCCGAGCCGTTCGCGGCGTCCGTGTCCAAGTCGGTCCCATTCGACGAGAGCCCTGGAGGCAGCCAGTGGAACCCCGTCCCATCGTCCTCGACCCCACCGGCCGCGACATCGTCGGAGAGGCAGCCCGAGTCGCAGCAGGCGGCGAGGCGACGCTTGTTGAGCTTCCTGACGGCGTGGTGGCGTGGGCAATAACCCGCCAGCGTACGCTCAAACAGCTGCTGACCGACCCCCGGGTCTCCAAGGACCCCCGGCAGCACTGGCCCGCGTGGAACAACGGTGAGATCTCGCCCGAGTGGCCGCTGATCACCTGGGTCGCCGTGGAGAACATGTTCACGGCCTACGGCGGTGAGCACCGGCGGCTGCGCACCCTGGTCTCCAAGGCGTTCACCGCCCGGCGCACCTCCGCCCTGCGGCCGCGCATCGAGGAGATCTGCGCCAGGCTTCTGGACGACCTGGCCGCCGCCGGGCCGGGCGAGGTGGTCGACCTGCGCGAGGCGTACGCGTACCCGCTGCCCATCCAGGTGATCTCCGAGCTCTTCGGGCTCGAGGACGAGAACCTGCGCGAGCGGATGCGCCGGGTCGTGGACAGCGTCTTCCACACCTCCGCCTCCGCGGAGGAGGTCACCGCCACCTACGGCGAGATGTACGCCGTCCTCGGCGAACTGGTGGCCACCAAGCGCGAGCAGCCCGGCGACGACCTGACCAGCGGGCTGATCGCGGTGCGGGAGGAGGAGAGCGACTCCAGGCTCAGCGAGAAGGAGCTGACCGACACCCTCGCCCTGTTCCTCTCGGCCGGTCACGAGACCACGGTCAATCTCCTGGACAACGCCATCCACGCGCTGCTCACCCGGCCCGAGCAGCTCGAGCACGTCCGGGCGGGCCGGGCCACCTGGGACGATGTGATCGAGGAGACACTGCGACACTCCGCCCCGGTCGCCAACCTGCCGCTGCGCTACGCGGTGGAGGACATCGAGCTGGACGGCGGAGTGGTGCTGCGCAAGGGCGACGCCATCCTGGCCGCCTACGCGGCCGCCGGACGCGACCCGGAGGTGCACGGCGGGGACGCGGACGCCTTCGACGTGACCCGCCAGCTCAAGAGCCATCTGGCGTTCGGACACGGCGTCCACCTGTGCGTCGGCGCCCCGCTGGGGCGATTGGAGGCCGCGATCGCGCTCCCGGCGCTCTTCGACCGCTTCCCCGGGCTCACGCTCGCGTCCGGGCAGGACCCGCTGGAGCCGGTGGAGTCCTTCATTTCCAACGGCCACCGCACCCTGCCCGCGCGGCTGGCCTGACCGCCCGGGGCTCCGCGCCCCCGCCCGCCCCTATTCCCAGGGGTGGGCGGGTGGGCGGGGGCCCGGGATACCCCTTACGATCCTCTGCGTGTCCAAACTGACCGACCTCCCGAAACGGATCCTGATCGGGCGGGCGCTGCGCAGCGACAAGCTCGGGGAGACCCTCCTCCCGAAGCGCATCGCGCTCCCCGTCTTCGCCTCCGACCCCCTGTCCTCCGTCGCGTACGCGCCGGGGCAGGTGATGATCGTTCTGTCCGTGGCGGGTGCGTCGGCCTACCACTACAGCCCGTGGATCACGATCGCCATCGTCGTGCTGATGTTCACGGTGGTCGCCTCGTACCGCCAGAACGTCCACGCGTACCCCAGCGGAGGCGGTGACTACGAGGTCGCCACCACCAACCTCGGCCCCAAGGCCGGGCTGACCGTCGCCAGCGCCCTGCTGGTCGACTACGTCCTCACGGTGGCGGTGTCGATCTCCTCCGGTGTGGAGAACCTCGGCTCGGCCGTCCCCTTCTTCGTCGAGAACAAGACGTTCTGCGCGGTCGGGATCATCCTGCTGCTGACCCTCATGAACCTGCGGGGCGTACGGGAGTCGGGCAAGCTCTTCGCGATCCCCACCTATGTCTTCGTCGGCGGCGTCTTCGCGATGATCCTCTGGGGCGCCTACCGCGGGCTGGTCCTGGGCGACGACATGAAGGCCCCCACCGCGGGCTTCGAGGTGCACGCCGAGCAGACCGGGCTGGCGGGCTTCGCGCTGATCTTCCTGCTGCTGCGGGCGTTCTCCGACGGCTGTGCCGCCCTGACCGGTGTCGAGGCGATCAGCAACGGCGTGCCCGCCTTCCGCAAGCCCAAGAGCCGTAACGCGGCGACGACGCTGGCGCTGATGGGCGGCCTCGCCGTGGCGATGTTCGTCGGCATCATCACCCTCGCCCTGGCCACCAACGTCAAGATGGCCGAGAACCCCGCGCACGACCTGCTGAAGAACGGGGCACCGCTCGGCGCCGACTACACCCAGAACCCGGTGATCTCGCAGGTGGCTGCCGCGGTCTTCGGCGACGGCTCGTTCCTCTTCGTGGTGCTGGCGGCGGCCACCGCGCTGGTGCTGTTCCTCGCCGCCAACACCGCGTACAACGGCTTCCCGCTGCTCGGCTCGATCCTGGCCCAGGACCGCTATCTGCCCCGCCAGCTGCACACCCGCGGCGACCGGCTCGCCTTCTCCAACGGCATCGTGCTGCTGGCCTCGGCCGCCGCGGTCCTGGTCTACCTCTACGGGGCCGACTCCACCCGGCTGATCCAGCTCTACATCGTCGGTGTCTTCGTCTCGTTCACCCTCAGCCAGACCGGCATGGTGCGGCACTGGAACCGCCATCTGGCCACCGAGCGGAACCCCAACGCCCGCCGCCGTATGATCCGTGCCCGCGCGATCAACACCTTCGGGGCCTTCTTCACCGGCCTGGTGCTGGTCGTGGTGCTGCTGACGAAGTTCACCCACGGCGCCTGGGTCGCCCTGCTCGGCATGGTCATCTTCTACGTCACCATGACGGCCATCAGGCGCCACTACGACGGCGTCTCCGAGGAGCTGGCGGCGGCCACCGAACAGCTCGACGAGGAGGAGGTGCGCCCCTCCCGGGTGCACTCCATCGTCCTGGTCTCCAAGGTCCACAAGCCGACGCTGCGCGCCCTGGCCTACGCCAAGCTGATGCGCTCGCACCGGCTGGAGGCGCTGAGCATCAATGTGGACCCCGCCGAGACCAAGGCGCTTCAGACGGTGTGGCACGAGCGCGGCATAGACGTGCCGCTCAAGATCCTCGACTCGCCCTACCGCGAGATCACCCGGCCGGTCATCGACTACGTCAAGAGCCTGCGCCGGGAGAGCCCGCGTGATGTGGTCTCCGTCTTCATCCCCGAGTACGTGGTCGGCCGCTGGTACGAGCATCTGCTGCACAACCAGAGCGCGCTGCGGCTCAAGGGGCGGCTGCTGTTCACCCCGGGCGTCATGGTGACCTCCGTGCCGTGGCAGCTGGACTCCTCCGAGCTGGCCCGGAAGCGGGCCCGCAAGCGGGCCGAGTGGAGCGCGCCGGGTGCGGTGCGGCGCGGCCCGGTGATCCCGCCCAAGCGGGAGAAGGGCGAGAAGGGGGCGAAGGGCGAGAAGCCGGGCGTCACCTCGCAGGTGCCGGGACGCTAGGCCAGGGGCCCAGGGGCCCAGGGGCCCAGGGGCCCAGGGGTGACGGGGTGAGGTCCGGCGCGACGTAGACTGGTGGGCTGTTGTCCCACCGCGCCCCCTCACCCTTCTGGAGCCTGAGCCCGCCATGCAAAGTGAACCCAAGGCATCGCTGGTCGGCGAGGAGTACGAGGTCGAGGTCGGCCCGGTGGCGCACGGCGGCCACTGCATCGCCCGGACCGCCGAGGGCCAGGTGCTGTTCGTCCGGCACGCGCTGCCCGGCGAGCGGGTCGTCGCCCGGGTGACCGAGGGCGAGGAGGGCGCGCGCTTCCTGCGCGCCGACGCGGTGCGGGTACTGGACGCCTCCAAGGACCGGGTCGAGGCACCCTGCCCGTTCGCGGGCCCCGGCAAGTGCGGCGGCTGCGACTGGCAGCACGCCGCCCCCGGTGCCCAGCGCAGGCTCAAGGCCGACGTGATCACCGAGCAGCTGGCCCGGCTGGCCGGGCTCACCCCCGAAGGGGCGGGCTGGGACGGCACGGTCGAGCCCGCGCCCGGCGACAAGGTGGCCCGCGGCGAGGTCCCGGCCTGGCGCACCCGGGTGCAGTACGCGGTGGACGAGCAGGGCCGTCCCGGGCTGCGCCGCCACCGCTCGCACGAGGTCGAGCCGATCGACCACTGTCTGATCGCCGCCCCCGGCGTCACCGAACTCGGCGTCGAGAAGCGCGAATGGCCCCAGATCGCCACCGTGGAGGCCATCGCCGCCACCGGCTCCTCCGACCGGCAGGTGGTCCTCACCCCGCGCCCCGGCGGCCGGCTGCCGATCGTGGAGCTGGACCGGCCGGTCTCGGTGCTGCGGGTCAGCGAGTCCCGCGGCCGGGAGCGGACCCGTCTGGTGCACCGCGTCCATGGCCGCCCCTTCGTCCGCGAGCGCGCGGCGGGCCGCACCTGGCGGGTCGGCGAGGGCGGCTTCTGGCAGGTCCACTCGAAGGCGGCGGATGTCCTCGTCGAGGCCGTGATGCAGGGCCTGATGCCCCGTAAGGGCGAGATGGCCCTCGATCTGTACTGCGGCGTCGGCCTCTTCGCGGGCGCGATCGCCGAGCGGGTGGGGGAGCGCGGCGCGGTGCTGGGCATCGAGTCCAGCAAGCGCGCGGTCGAGGACGCCCGGCACAACCTCCAGGACCTGGAGCGCGTCCGTATTGAGCACGGCAAGGTCGAGCAGGTGCTGCCCCGCACCGGGATCACCGAGGCCGACCTGATCGTCCTGGACCCGCCCCGCGCGGGCGCCGGCAAGGAGACGGTCACCCACGTCGCGGCCCTGGGCGCCCGCCGCATCGCCTACGTCGCCTGCGACCCGGCGGCCCTCGCCCGCGACCTCAAGTACTTCCGCGACGCGGGCTACGCCCCGCGCCGCACCCGCGCCTTCGACCTCTTCCCGGTCACCCACCACGTGGAGTGCGTGGCCATCCTGGAACCGGCCGCTAAGGGTTCCTGACCTGCGGCTTTTTCGGTGCGCACTATGCGCGGTGTGCGCGTTACGGGCGATATCTTGACGCTGAGCCTGGACGCCGGGGGACTGGCGCTCGGCGTATGCCCTGCGTGACCGTGAGCTCCTGGCGGTGGACAAGGGCGGCGACGGTGTCCGTGTCGAGGTCACCGAGGCCGGCCGGTTCTATCTTCAGCATGGTCATCATCCCGACGACCCGGCGTTTGCCGACGATGACGAGTCGCTGGTGCCGTCCGAGCCCTCGACGCCGTACGGCGAGCGGCCTGTCGCCCGTGCGCGGCGGGCGAAGGCACAGGAACTGGTCGAGCGGCTCATCGCCGAGGGACACGTCCGGGTTTCCGATCCCGATGATGTTGATGTCGCGGAATGGCGTCGCGTTGTCAATTACGCGAAGCGGCACGGCATGGAGCCGGAAGGCAGGCGCATCGAGAGGGTTCCGTACGGTGGGCTTGGGCTGGAGTTCTTCCTCGCGGAGGGCCCGCATCCCAATGCGCGGAGCCAGCGGTCGAGGGCGACTGCATCGGAGGTCCCCGTGCCCTTGCGGCTGGCGTCCCTTCATCCGGTCGTGGCTGCGCTCAGGGACGACGAGGGGCAGCTTGTGATGCCGCCGAGGCTGGGCCGTAGGTCGCTCCTGCTGCTTCAGGGATTGGCTGCCGAGTCGGTGCGGCGAGGGTACGAAGTGCGGAAAGTCCAGTCCTCCTTCTACAGGCGCGAGGGTGGAGTGGACGTCGTTGTCGATGGCTTTGAGTATGCCGTCACCGTCCGGCAGGAGTTCCCGCAGTCCACGAATCCGGAGCGCTTCGCGCGCCTAGTCGTCGAGGTCGCCCGTGGTCTGACCAGTCGGCCGGGTCGCTGGCGGGACCGTAAGGACCGGACCCTTGAGCAGGCACTGGGCGTGATCCTCGGGGAGATCGAGGCGCGAGCGGTGGAGGATGCCCGCCGCAGGGAGAGCGAGGAACGCGCAAGAAAAGACCGTGAGGTTCGCTGGGGGGCGGCCATGGAGGAGGCGAAGGAACTCGCTGTCCGGGAGCAACTCGCCCAGGTGCTGCGCGAGGAGACCGGGCGTTGGCGGGAAGTTGTCGCCATCGGCGAGTACTGCGATGCCCTGGAACGTCGCCTCGCCGAGCTGGAGGGGGACCTGAACGAGCAGGCTCTGGAATCAGCCCGACGTTGGCTGGACTGGGCACGCGAGTACATGCGGGGCATCGACCCCCTAAAGCATCCTTGGGGCATGCCGACTCCGCGTGATCCGACGCCAGGTGAGCTCCAGCCGTATCTGAAGGGCTGGAGTCCGCACCGGCCCGAGCGGCAGGCTGGACGATGACATGCGAGACGAGCATCCTGACGGCTCGGCCCTCGACCAGATTGGTGCCGTCACGCGTTTCGTCGCTGTGGCGTTCCGGTGTCCGTTGCTCTGCCGAGGGAAGCGGCCGTCAGCGAGGGGTCGGGTCCGAAGTCGTCCACCTCCATGGTGGCTTGGCCGCCCGGCGGGCTGGTGAGGGAGCCTTGGACGCGGACGGGGACGCCGGTGTCGTGGCAGTGGACTGCCGCGTGGTAGTCGATGTCGCTCAGGTCCATCCACGCGGTTCTGCCGCGGCGGTTGATCAGGGTCTGGACGCCTACTCGGCCGGTTTCGTCGTCGGGGTGGCGGCTGAGGTCAGTGACGATGCCGTAGATCAGGTGCCGACTTGTGTAGATCCGTGTCTTGAGTTGAGCCGACACACGGTCCACGACGTCGATCGCCTCCTGGTTGAACTTGACGAGCGGTGGTGTTCCCGGGGGCGGGGCGGCCACGCGGGACCAGTTGAAGGAGACGGCGAGGGTTCCGACCGCGTCGGCGCTCACCACCTTGCTGAGAGCCTGGCAAAGTTCGTACGAGACACCTTCGCCTACTGAGTCGGTGATCTCGCTGGGGGTGGGCTCCCGGTCGGCGCCCGCCATTTCCTCCAGGACTCCAAGGGCGCGGGACATGGTGGCGGTGACGCGTCGGTCGAAGAGGGTCTCTTCCACTCCCACGTCGATCCGGTTCTGGCCGGGGGAGCAGACGTCCTCAGGAGCGCGGGCCTGGCTGATGATGGGCACGATGTACGAGCCGCGTCGGGTCTGCCCAAGGCGGACGTCCCGGGCCTGTTCCCTCGCCCGTGTCGGGAAGTTGCGGTGCCGCCGCCCGGACCGCCGTGGGGGCGGAAGTGGCCCTGTCGGCGGATGGTCGCGGCGGCGGAGGCCACGCGCCGCCCGTTGTGAACTGCACGTTCGCCACAAGCCCGGGTTTACCGGCATGGCGAAAGCAGGGCTGGTCGGGCCGCCCGACCACAACGGATCGGCGCTTGATGGCCGGGCAGGCGGTCGCGCTACGCGACCGCCTGCCCTTGAGTGAGATGGTGACGGAAAGGGGCCTTATCGCCCGTGCGTCGGCCCACCATTCGGCTGATTTTGCACCTGCCAGTACGCCTGTCGGCCTTCGTAGCCCGCCTGCCGCTGCTGCGCAGGGGTGCGCGTATTACTCTGAGTTACGGGAGGGACGGTGCTGTTCACATGACCGGCGGCGTTGTTTTATGGGTTTTGTGTGGATTCCGGCATGTCTTGGTCCCTTCCTTCGAGCTGTTTGTTCCGGCCGTCCGCCTTGCGGCCGGCAGGTTTACGGACGGTCTGGACCCTGCCCGGTGAGGGAAAGCCGCAGAGGGTCTCCTCCGAGCGCGTCCTTGCATTCGTCGTCACTACGGAGCGAGCACAGAACCGGTTCAATCCTTCTCGGGGCCATGAGTAGCCATCTGCTGTGAGGTGGACGTTCGTCACGAGTCGGTGCTGGTTCGCCTGGCGCCGCCGGTCTGCGGTCGCACGGCGCGATCGCCGGGTGGGACATGGCGCTGAGTGTGGCCGGGACACGGCCGCCACTTTCCCGACTCGGGTCGTCGGGTGGTCGTTGAGCACATTCAGCCAGGTGGCGTCGCCCAAGCGTGCGTCGCGCTCGGCCAAAAGCTCTTCAGAGCACCACGTGGGGGCGGCCTCGAAGGGGTCCACGCATGCGGTGGTCTCCGCGAATTGAACCGTTGACGGGGGCCTTCCGTGGTGGCCTTCTGAGCCGCGACCGGCGGGGAGCCTGGGGGCGTCCGAGGCCGGTCGCGGTTTTTCCTGTTCCGTTCCGCTGACGCATTGGCCACGGAGGCCCGCCGTGCACTTCTCGCCTCGTATACGGGCTTGTTCCATTACTGAGGCGGTGTCCGGGCACGACCGGGTACGGGAGGTCGACGTCCTGCGCGGGTTCGCGCTGCTGGGCATCCTCCTGGTCAACGTCCAGAGCATGGCCGGGCCGCACGTGGGTCCGGGGGGCGGGATGGTGGTGTGGTGGGCGGACGAGGTGGCCGGGTGGCTGGTCACGGCGCTGGTCAGCGCCAAGTTCTATCTGCTCTTCTCGTTCCTGTTCGGGTACAGCTTCACCCTGCAGAGGCTGTCGGCCGAGCGGGCGATGGTGGCCTTCGGGCCCCGGCATCTGCGGCGGCTCGGCTGCCTGTTCCTGCTGGGCCTCGCGCACGGCGTCCTGCTGTTCCCCGGGGACATCCTGATGGTCTACGGGGTGCTGAGCCTCGTCCTGTTCGCGATCCGGGACATCGCGCCGCGCACCGCGATACGGGTAGCGGCCTGGCTCATCGCCGGTGTCGCGGCGTGCCTGCTGGCCTGGGGCCTGCTCACGGTCGCCCTCGCGGAGCCTTTGCGTCCGCAGGACGTCACGGCCGCGGCGGGTGAGATGGTGGCGGACCGCCGGGGCGGTCCCGGATCGGTCGTGCGGGCCAACGTGCGGTGGCTGCGCGACGGACTGGGTTGGAACATCCTGTACGGCGCCGACATGCTGGCGGCCTTCCTGGTGGGCCTTGCCGCGGGTCGGCGCGGGCTGCTCGCCGAGACCGGCCGGTACCGTGTGTGGATGGCGCAGATCGTCGTCAGTGGTCTGCCGGTCGGCTTGGCCGGAGGCGTGTTCATGGCGATCTGCCGCAACGGGCCGCTGGACGCGCGCTGGTACGACGTCGGCTCGGCCGTCGGAGTGCTCACCGCCCCGGCTCTGACCGCGGCCTACGCGTGCGGCCTGCTGCTTCTGTCGCGCCGCCTTTCGCGGACCCGGCCCGGCCGCCACATCGTAGGCCTCCTGGCCGGGGCCGGCCGCCTGTCCCTGACCCACTACCTCACCCAGTCCCTGGTGATGGCGCTGGTCTTCACCGGTTACGGGCTGGGCTGGTACGGCCGCTACGGCACCGCGGCCGTGCTGGCGGGGTGCTTCGTGCTGTACGCGGCGCAACTCGCGGCCGGGAGGTGGCTGTTGGACCGCGTACGGCACGGACCGGCCGAGTGGCTGCTGCGCACGGCGACGCTGGCGCGCACGCCCTGATACCTCCTCGGCGAGGTCACCGGTATCTCGCGGCCCGCTGAACCGCTCAGGCTCTCTTCGTTACGGCTCGTGATGACGACGATCACTGTTTTGAAGCTCATCAGCGTCTCCAACGGCACCTCACGGGCCCGTCACCTCAAGCCGCCGAGAGCGGGTCATGTCCCTGCTCCGGGCCGATCCTGACTGCCATTGGCCCGCCCGCGAACGAGTACGGCAGCTCGGCGATATCACTGTCGGCACCATGTACAGACAACTGAACCGCCGGGCTGCGGGCCGACTCCTCCGCACGTGCGGCCCCGACACCTGCACAGCCGACAACGAGAACGATCAACTCCCTTATGTGATCTGCGAAAACGTTGACTATCCGGCCTTGAGTCAAGGCCGGATGGCTGTTCAACCATGCTGTGCGTCACAGAGTGAACCCGATAGAGCAGGCAATCCGTTGTAGGAGCTGAAAGATCCTTTCTACGTGCGCCGCCAAGGGGAAAGAGGACGACGCGTACTGACGATATTGTGCCCATGCCGAGTTCCGACGTTGGTGTCCTGGTGCCGGTCACCGTGCACTTTGACGATATGGACTCGATGGGCATGCTGCACAACAGCCGCTATCAGGTGGCTGGTTGAGCGAGCGTTGACAACCCTGTGGCGTGATCGTGGCTTCGTCAGCGAGTCGGGCCTCGAAGGAGATGTTTTCCATTTCCTCAAAGCGTTCACCATCACCTTCCCGCCCCCATAGGGAAGTTCGGTGAGTACGCCGTACACCTGTGGATGCAGCGTATGGGCAGCACCTCGGCCACCGCGGGCTACAGGGTGTGCTCAGCCGAAGGAGACACCACGTACGCACATGGCAGTCGCACGGCCGGCTGGGTCGATGTCACCACGCTCATGCCAACGCCGTGGTCCGACCGGGTCCGGGAGAGCGTCCAGGCTCTTATGGTGCCGCGTGGCGGAGCTTGAGTCGGTGTCGGTGACCGCTGGACGTGGGAGAATCATGCAGGTCAAGGACGCGGGCCACGCTGCTCGACGACGCCCGCGCCTGCCGCCTGCCAGCAAGCCGCGCGAGGTCTCGATCGCCACGGGGATCGGGTTCTCCTCGGTGTCTCCGTATTCGGCGAGCAGTTCCAGCAGCAGTTTGTAGCCGGCCGCATCGTCGGTGATGTGCCGCTTGGCCACCAACGCCCCGGCGTCGTCGACCAGGGCGACGTCGTGGGTTCGCTCCGAGGTCTGCGCAGGAGCTCGGACGGCTCGGGCATATCAAGAGGTCACCGTGCGGCGGGCTCGCACCACCAACACCAACGAGTGATCAAGAAGGTCGGTATTGACGCTCGACGGCCCTGGACGTCGCCGCTCTGGCTGGAGATATCGAGACCAGACCTGGACAGGTGTCCGTCCAGTGCCGACGAGCACCCGTCGACGGTGGTGGCGGCCCCGCTGCACCGCATGTCGCCGCTCTGCCTTGAGGCGTCACACGCCAGGGCCTTTTGGGGCATCCGTGCGGCGCCCACGTGACCGCCACCACCATGAGCACCAGGACCGCGCACGCTGTCCAAAGCGAGGCGTTGCCCGCCTGGCAGCCACGAGGTGTCGCGGTCCGACACTCGAACATCCCGAGAACCAACCGATCCCTCGGAACACCCATAGCAAGGGATTAGGGATTAGGGCCCTTTGTAGCTCGGGGGTGCGACCCCATTCCGAGCGGTTCCCGGAGGCCCTGTTGCCGTTGTTGTACGCGTCCGAGCCCGTTCACTTCAACTCGCCCGCCGAGTCGTGCGATTGCCTCACGCACGTGTACGGCAAGGCGGCCGATCATCCCGATCGGTGCTCCCGGTATCCGTCGGACATGACGGACGCAGAGCCAGGCGAGGGCACTTTCTCCGTGCACTACCGGGCTGCGTGCCAGGATCTGGCGTTGCGGGAGAACGGCGGCTCACTCGGGCTCGGGAGGCTGGGGTATTTCCTCCCGGCACTCCTCGCCCACACACCCTTGCAGCTTGTCCAGCCGCTGGTCGAGGAATGCGCGGACCTTCTTGTAGCGCGGATCGTTGTGGCGTGAGGTCAATTCGTGCGGATCGGTAGCCAGGTCGTACAGTTCCCGGCCGCCGGCGTTGTAGCGGACGTAGAGATAGTCGCCGATGCGGATTGCCTCGTACGCCGCGGAAAGTTCTTCCCCCTTGCCGACCTTCCGCTTCTTCCCAGGCGACTGAGGGGTGGGCGAGGCGGGGCCATCCATGTCGAGGTCCCCGGCAGCCGCGGCCCGCCCCGCGGAGACGTCGTCGTTCGGCGGCCCCCCGGCCGGCGGCTTGCCGGGGCCCGGGGGAGCCACCGGTGTGCGGCGGGCACCTTCCGCGATCTCCTGAAGCACCGGCCTGCCGCTACTCTTGCGGGGATCACGCCCGTACGGCAGGAGCGACCGTCCGTCGAGTGCGAGGTCCGGGTCCGCGTCGCCGATGTCCGAGATGGTGGCGGCCAGATCGACGTTGCTGGTGAGTTCCTTCGAGTGCTGCCCCGCGTCGATGCCGGGGCCGCGCAGCAGCATCGGCACCTGTCCCGACGCGCCGTGCGGAAGGAACTTTCCCGTGGGCACGCGGTGCTCGCCGAAGAAGAATCCGTTGTCGGCGGCGAACAGCACATAGGTGTTGTCCAGTTGACCAGTGGACTTCAGCGTGCTCATCAGCTTCGCCACGGCCTCGTCGACGGCCAGCAGCGATTCCAGCCGTCCCCGGTAGCTCTCGGTGATGCGCTCTGTGGTCTCGCTGTCCAGATTCGGGCGCTGCTGGAGGAACAGTGGCTTGTCCCGCATGTCGCTCTCGTTGTACGCGGGGTTCTCGGGCAGCCTCGCGTTGGCGAACGTGCCCTTGTGGCGAGGCGCCGGACGGGGGGCTGCCCCGACGCCCGGATGCGGGGGCGGCCCGGATTCCGGGGTGTCGCCCGAGTTCACCTTCTCCTCATTCGGGAGGATCTCGCTGTGCGGTGCGAGAAAGGCGAGACTGAGGAAGAAGGGCTTGTCCCCTTCGGCCTTGCGTTTGATGAAGTCGACGCCTTTGTCGCGGTACACATCGGTCTGGTAGAGCTTCGGGTCCTCCTCGCTGGGCTTCCCGTACGTGTGCAGCTTCCCGTTCTCGTTGAGCTGGTAGCCCCACATCCTGTACGTGGTCGGATCGATCGCGCCGCGCCACTCGTCCCAGCCGGGCGGCACGTGCTTCGGATCCTTTACGCCGTAACCGTTGGGGTACTTGCCAATGTGCGAGGTGACATAGCCGGCCTTCTGCATCCACACCGGCAGCGTCTTCTTCTCGTTGAGCTTGTCGTAGCCGCCCTGCGGGGCGGAGTTGTGCCGTACGCCGTTGTTGTGGGCGAACTGCCCGCTCAGATAGGTCGACCGTGAGGGACAGCACAGCGGTGACGACGGGTGGTAGCGGTCAAAGGTGACGCCTTCGTCGCCCAGTAGTTTCCGGGTTTCGGACATGACTCTCATCGACTCGAGCCACTGGTCGTCGGTCATCACCATCAGCACGTTGGGCCGCTTCTTCTCGGCCTTCGGTTCGTCCTGGACACTGACGCACCCCGTGGCGGCCGGCAGCAGCAGAAGAAGCAGGCCGAGCACGGTGGTTGGTACGGAGACCACCGAGTGCCGGCGCCTTCCCGTCGTCCCCCTCTCGGTCTTCTCGGTGATCGTGGCTTTCATGGGTCCGGTATCCAAAACATCCGTCCGTGGAGATAGGCCCGATCGGGCAGGTCGTGTGCCCTTCACGGGAAACCGCCGTTAAGCTCACGAAGGCAGACGCGAGTCCCGTAGTGGGTGTTCACGGGCCCGCGAACGGTCCCGGGGCCCGCGTCACCGGCCTGTGTCCTGCCTGGTGAAGGGAGGCGAGGCCCGGGGAAGGTCTCCTCCGCGTGCGGTTTTCGTCGGTCACTACTACGGGGCGAGCGCGGACTCGGTTCAACACTCTTCGGGAACATGAGTGGGCGCGATGGCGCCGGACGGGATCGGCTGAACGGCGGGCGGGGCTTCCGCGGTGACCGTCTGAGCCGCGACCGGTGAAGCCCGTGGGGCCGGTCGCGGCGAGCGGCTGGTGCGCGCGGTGACGCCGGCGCGCAGTCCCTGATGCCTCCTCGGCGGGGTCACCGGTGTCTCGCGGTCCGCCGAACCGCTCAGGCCCTCTCTCCGTTGCGGCTCGTGATGACGACGATCACTGTTCTGACGCCCGTGCACGAGGGCGGGTACGCCCACCTGCCCGAACTGTACGAGTGCCTCGCCGGGCAGAGGCTCCCGGCCGGCTGGCGGCTTGAGTGGGCGGTGCAGGAGGACGGGCGGACGGGTAAGCCGTTGGATGCCCTCCCGGACGCACCGTGGATCGGGAAGGGGGCCGGCCGCTGGGGTGGAGCCGCCCAGGCCCGCACGCTGGGGCTGGCGCGCGCCTCCGGAGCGCTGCTGCGCTGCGTCGACGCCGACGACCCCCGTACGACCCCGGCCCCGGGCCGCTGCCGGAGCGGGCGCTCCTGGACGGTGCCAAGCGCGGTGAACTGCCGGTGATGGGCACCACGCTCACCGCCCGTACGGAGCTGGTGCGTCTCGTGGGCGGCTGGTCGGCGATCCCGGCGTTCGAGGATGCCGCCCTCGTCCTGTACTGCGAGGCGGTCAGCCAGGGATGGATGCAGGCCGAGCCGGGCGAGCTCTACCGCAAGCACGCGGGACAGACCACCGTCACCGCAGCCTACCACGACGAGGACGAGAAGAGACTGCGCCAGGAGATCGCCGTCGACCGTGCCGAAATGCTGCACACCTCCGGCTGGCGCTGGTCGCCGACGGCGTTCTGTATCCGATGAGAACACCACGGGGACCCCAACACCCCGCTCGACTTACAGATCAAGGAGCGACAGTTGACGCATGGCCTCGAATCCGTTCTGTGGCTGGGCGGCCCGCCAGGGGTGGGCAAGACCACCGTTGCCCGGTTGCTCGCCCGGCGCCACGGGCTGCGGTGGTACAACGCCGACGCTCACACGTGGGAACACCGCGACCGGGCGATCGCCGCGGGCCACCCGGCGGCGATCCAGTTCGAGGAGATGTCGACCCATGACCGCTGGTCAGCGCCGATGGAGGACAGGCTCGCGATGTCCTTGCACCACGTACGCGGGGCTCATGGTCGAAGACGACCTCCGCGCGCTCCCGGCCGCACCGCTGACGATTGCCGAGGGCACACCGATCACGCCGAAGGTGGTCGGCAGCGGCACGGCCCTATGGCTCATCCCGACTCCGGAGCTGCAACGGGGCCGACTGGACGAGCGCCACCTGTTGCCCGGCGTACGGGACTTCTACCAGCACTTGGGCGACGTGATCGCGGCTGGGGTGAAGCAACGCGGAGGGCGGATGCTGGTGGTCGACGGCTCGTATGGCCTGGAGCAGGTCGTCACGGAGGTCGAAGGCCACTTCGACGAGGTGCTCGCTCGCGGGCCGGCGGCGACGAGCCGGACCGAGCGGCGGCAGCTGCTCCGCTACGCCAACCGCGCCTTCGTCGATCAGTACCGGACCTTCTTCACCCGCCGGTGGGCGCGGGCGCTCGGGGACGCCTCGGACGTCGTGCTGCCCTTCTCCTGCGAATGCGCGCGGGAGGGCTGCGAAGAGCTGGTCGACCTCGCCGTGTCCGACTTCTCCGCACCCCCTGACGGCACCTCTCCTCCACGGCTGGCCACGGGCCACGACGTCTTCGCGAGGGAAACGGTGTGGCAGTGATGCCGTCCGGCCCGGTTACGGCACCGCGGTCGTACCGGCAGGGCCCCGTCCGTACGCGGCGCAACTCACCGCCGGAAGGCGGCTGTCGCGCCGCGTACGGCGCGGAACGGTCCGGTGGCCGCCGCGCGGGCCCTGACGCCTACCCGGCGTGCGGCTTCTCCAGGCGTACCGCTCCCCGCTGCCACCTGGTCGGGGCTTCGGCGGCCGAGGGGGTACCCGCCCAGGCGCGGGCGGCCCGTTCGGTGATGGCGGCCGTCTCGGCCTTGGCCGCCGCCGAGATGGCGCCCGCGCCCGGCTCCTTGTACCAGGGGCGCGGCCGGATCAGGGCGGGCCGTACACCGGTGGCCAGCAGCAGGGCGGTGCCCTTGGGCAGAGCCCGTATGCGGTCGGCGGGCAGCACCGGGTCCAGCCGGTAGGAGGAGGAGCGGGAGGTGCCCTCCTTCGCCGCCGTACTCAGACGCCACGAACCCCGCCCCGACCGGGTCGCCGTACTCGACGAGCCGTATGCGGTGTACCGGGAGGCGCTGGAGGCTCTTTCCGGTCTGGCACTCGTACGGGACTCCTCGGAGACGGCGGTGGCACGGTCGGGGCAGGCTGTTCCGTCCGCCGACCGTGACCCGGTCGTCAGCCATCTCGGCGGCGACTGGAGGTGGAGGGGCGGAGGCGTCCCGCACCCCCTCGCGAGACAGTCATCCGATAGATTCGGAGAACTTTTCTCGCAAGATGTGTTAACAAAGGCGCGGTCTCCTGCTAATAATTCCGTCATCGATATCGCGCCCCACACCCCAGGGCCGCGTCCACACCCCTCCCCAGCCGAGCTCGGTCAAGGTCCCGACGAGCGGCGCCGCGGCGGGAGCCCCCTACGCAGATTCCAGCCCCACCCGCAGGAGAGGTCCCTCATGCGATCCACCGGATACGCCCTCATCGCCGGCGCCGCCGCCACCGCCCTGCTCGCCACTGCCTGTTCCGGAGCCGGAGCCGGCGGATCCTCGGGCGGTGGCAAGAGCCTCAACGTGCTGATGGTGGGCAACCCGCAAATGGAGGACATCGCGAAGCTGACCAAGAGCACCTTCACCAAGGACACCGGTATCAAGGTGCACTTCACGGTCCTTCCCGAGAACGAGCTGCGCGACAAGGTCACGCAGGACATCGCCACCCAGGCCGGCCAGTACGACGTCGCCACCATCGGCGCCTACGAGGTGCCCATCTGGACGAAGAACGGCTGGCTGCACGAACTCGGCTCCTACGCCGACAAGGACACGAGCTTCGGCAGGGCCGACCTGCTGAGGCCGATGGTGCAGTCGCTGTCCGGCTCCGACGGCAAGCTCTACGCCCTGCCGTTCTACGGCGAGTCGTCCTTCCTCATGTACAACAAGGATGTCATGAGCGCGAAGGGCATCACGGTGCCCGAGCACCCGACCTGGCAGCAGATCGCCGACATCGCGGCCAAGGTCGACGGCGCCGAGCCGGGGATGCGGGGCATCTGCCTGCGCGGTCTGGCCGGCTGGGGCGAGCTCGGGGCGCCGCTGACGTCCGTGGTCAACACCTTCGGCGGCACCTGGTTCACCAAGGACTGGAAGGCGCAGGTCAACAGCCCCGCCTTCAAGAAGGCCACCAACTTCTACGTCAACCTGGTCAGGAGGCACGGAGAGGCGGGAGCGGCGCAGTCCGGGTTCACCGAGTGTCTCAACGCCATGAGCCAGAAGAAGGTCGCGATGTGGTACGACGCGACCAGCGCGGCCGGGTCACTGGAAGACCCCAGCTCCAGCAAGATCGCCGGCCATGTCGGCTACGCCTACGCGCCGACCGCCCGGACCAAGAACAGCGGCTGGCTTTGGAGTTGGGCGTGGGCCATGCCCAAGACCACCAAGAAGGCCGACGCCGCCTCGAAGTTCATGCTGTGGGCCTCCAGCAAGAAGTACGAGAAGCTGGTCGGCGATAAGCTCGGCTGGTCGCGCGTTCCGGCCGGCAAGCGGGCCAGCACGTACGAGATCCCGCAGTACCAGAAGGCCGCCGGGTCGTTCGGTGACATCACCCTGAGGTCCATCGAGCACGCCGACCCGGCCAACCCGGGTGTCCAGCCCCGGCCGACCGTGGGGATCCAGTACGTGGCCATCCCCGAGTTCCAGGACCTGGGAACCAAGGTCACCCAGGAGATCTCCGCCGCCATCGCAGGCAAGACCAGCGTGGACAAGGCGCTGAAGGACGGCCAGAAGCAGGCCGAGGACGTCGCCGAGAACTACCAGAAGTGACCTTCATTGCCCGGCCGGCGCTCCCCCGGCCGGGCGTCGCTTCCCTGACCGGCCGTCACTGGCGGAGGAACCTTTCATGACCACGCTCACCGCTCCCCCCAAGACAGCGCCACCTCCCGCCCGTACCCGGAAGCCCTCGGGCACGGCCACGTGGCGGCGCCGCATCCCGCTGCTGCCGGCGCTGATCTTCACCATCGCCGTCACGCAACTGCCCTTCGTGGCCACGCTCGTCATCTCCACGTTCCAGTGGAACATCCTCAAGCCGGGCGACCGGCACTTCGTCGGCCTGTCCAACTTCACGTTCGTCTTCACCGACGAGCGGTTGCGCACAGCGGTGCTCAACACCGTCGTCCTCACCGCGTCGGTGGTGCTCATCAGCGTGCTCCTCGGACTCGGCCTGGCGATGCTTCTCGACCGCCGGTTCCTCGGCCGCGGGCTCGCGCGCACCTTGCTCATCGCCCCGTTCCTCGTCATGCCGGTCGCGGCGTCGCTGCTGTGGAAGCACGCCATCTACAACCCCGACTACGGGCTGCTCAACGGCACCCTCAACGCCGTATACAGGTTCTTCGGCGCCCACCACGGCCCCACGGTCGACTGGGTGTCCTCCTACCCCATGCCCGCCGTCGTGATCTCGCTGGTCTGGCAGTGGACCCCGTTCATGATGCTGATCCTCCTGGCCGGCCTGCAGTCACAGCCCGGTGACGTCCTGGAGGCCGCCCGCATGGACGGTGCGTCGGCCATGGCGACCTTCCGCCACATCACGCTGCCGCATCTGCGCCAGTACCTCGAGCTGGGCATCCTGCTCGGCACGATCTACGTCGTCCAGACCTTCGACGCTGTCTACACCATCACCCAGGGCGGCCCCGGCTCGCAGACGACGAACCTGCCCTACGAGATCTACCTGACCATGTTCCGCAAGTACGAGTACGGCGAGGCGGCCGCGGCCGGTGTCGTCGTCGTGCTCGGCTCGATCGTGATCGCGACCTTCGCGCTGCGCACCATCGCGTCGCTGTTCCGCGAGGAGGCATCCCGATGACCCACGCAGCAGTCGCCGCCCCCGGCGCGAGGTTCAAGAAGCTCCTCCGCCGCCACGACAACCACGCCGGTGCGCAGCGCCTGTCGCCCCTGTGGACGTTCGTCGCCTGGCTCGCCACGCTGGCGTTCTTCGCGCCGGTCGCGTGGATGGTGCTCACCTCCTTCCATCAGGAGTCCGACGCCGCGACCAATCCGCCGACCCCCTTCGCCCCCCTGACCTTCGACCAGTACAAGCTGCTGTTCAGCCGGGACATCACGCCGTTCCTCCTCAACTCGACCATGGCCAGCGTGGTTTCGACGGCGCTGGTGCTCGCCCTGGCGGTGCCGACGGCCTACGCGCTGTCCATCAAGCCGGTCGAGAAGTGGACCGACGTGATGTTCTTCTTCCTGTCCACGAAGTTCCTGCCGGCCATCGCGGCCCTGCTGCCGGTGTACCTGATCGTCAAGGACGCCGGGATGCTGGACAACGTGTGGACACTGGTCGTCCTCTACACCGCCATGAACCTCCCGATCGCGGTGTGGATGATGCGCTCGTTCCTCGCCGAAATCCCCCAGGAAATCCTGGAGGCCGCCGAGGTCGATGGGGCCAATCTGCTCACCGTGCTGTGGCGGGTCGTCGCGCCGATCGCCATGCCCGGACTCGCCGCCACCTCGCTGATCTGCTTCATCTTCAGCTGGAACGAGTTCATGTTCGCCGTCAACCTCACCGCCACGCAGGCGTCCACCGCGCCGGTGTTCCTGGTCGGTTTCATCACCAACGAGGGCCTGTTCCTGGCCCGGCTGTGCGCGGCGGCCACGCTGGTGTCGCTGCCCGTCCTCATCGCCGGTTTCGCCGCCCAGGACAAGCTCGTCCGCGGCCTGTCCCTGGGAGCGGTGAAGTGAGAGCGGCCGTCATCATCCAGTCAGGCGCGTCGAAATCGCCACGGTCGACGATCCGGCCCCCGGGCGCTCGACGCCGCCGACATCAACGGAGAACGCCTGGCCAGGCACGGCGGTTGGGCTGCACCGCGAGCGCCGCATCAGCCGACGAACGCACCCCGCCGAAGTACGGCCGGGATCCGGCCGCCCGGCCTGGTCTCCTCGTGAACACCCCCCACCGAACGGAATCCGTCACCATGACCGAGCAGATCCGCCGCGTTCTCGTCCGTTCCCTCGACGACATCACCCTTGAGCAGGTGCCCGCCCCTGTGCCCGGGGACGACGAACTCCTGGTGCGTACCACTGTCGTCGGCGTATGCGGCTCCGACACCCATGCGGCGGCCGGCCACCATCCCTTCATCGACCTGCCCTACCGCCCCGGCCACGAGGCGGTGGGCGTCGTGGCCGCGGCAGGGAAGGGAGCCGGGGGCTTCGCGCCCGGCGACCGGGTGATCATCGAGCCCAACCTGTACTGCGGCCGGTGCCCCCAGTGCCGCTCCGGCCGCTACAACATCTGCCAGGACCTGAAGGTCTTCGGCTGCCAGACGCCCGGCGCCATGACCGACCTGTTCACCATCCCGGCCCACCGCGTCCACCGCGTCCCCGACGACATGACCGACATCGAGGCCGCCCTCGTCGAACCCCTGGCCACCCCCGTCCACGCCGTGGCGAAGGCCGGTGATCTGACCGGACGCACGGTCGTCGTGCTCGGCGCCGGGCCCATCGGTCTGCTCGTCCTCGCTGCCGCCCGGCACGCGGGCGCCGCGAAGATCGCCGTCACCGACCTGCTGCCGGGCAAGCGGGA
Organism: Streptomyces lacaronensis; assembly: GCF_047337785.1. Lineage (NCBI taxonomy): Bacteria > Bacillati > Actinomycetota > Actinomycetes > Kitasatosporales > Streptomycetaceae > Streptomyces > Streptomyces lacaronensis. The sequence goes on along the minus strand of NZ_JBLHDK010000003.1, from coordinate 3,622,016 downwards.
CCGCGCCCTGCGCCTCGGAGCCGACGTGGCCCTGCCCGCCGACGCCACCGGCCTCGCCGACCAGGCCCGTCAGACGCTCGATGGACCGGTCGACGTCGTCTTCGACTGCGTGGTCCGCGAGCAGTCCATGGCCCAGGCCACCGACCTGGTCACCAAGGGCGGCACGATCATCGTCGTCGGCGTCGGCGCCGCGGGGATGACCCCCGTCCGCCTCGACCTGGTGCAGGACCGGGAGATCCGGATCGAGGGCACGCTGATGTACACCGGCGATGACTACCGCACCGCGATGTCCCTGATCACCTCCGGCGCCATCGACACCGCCGAGATCGTCACCGCCACCTACCCGCTTCAGGACGCCGCCGGGGCTTTCGCCGCATCCCTCGACCCCGAGCAGGTCAAGGTACTGGTCACGGTGGACGGACCGTAGCCCACGGCCACACGGGCATGGACGCGGATATGGACGCGGATACGCACGTCGTACGCCGCAGTCGTCGCCGCACGGGTGGCCCGGGACCCGCGAGCCGGACGGGCCCCGACCCGCACCGGCCCGTATGGGAAACTGCGAGACCGGAGCGACCGGGAAGGAGGGGCACCGTGACCGCCCGTACGCGACTGTCGCAGGCCGCCGTTGAGGAGCGGCGCCAGGCTGTGCTGCGGTACGTCGCCGACCATGGCGAGACCCGCATCGACGACCTCGCCCGGCGCTTCGGCGTCAGTCTGATGACGATGCACCGGGACCTGGACGACCTCGCCGGGCGGCATCTGCTGCGCAAGGAGCGGGGGCGGGCCGTCGCGTTCCCCGCCCTCACCATGGAGATGGCCACCCGCTTCCGTGAGACCAACGCCCTCGCGGCCAAGAACGCGCTGTGCGCGGCCGTCGCCGGCCGGATCGGGCCGGGCAGCACGGTGCTCATGGAGGACTCGACCACCCTGTTCCCTCTGGTCCCGGCGCTGGCGGAGGTGGATCAGCTGCACGTCGTGACCAACTCGGTCGGCCTCGCGCAGCGCCTCGGGTCCGCCGCCCCCGGGGTGGACGTCACCCTGCTGGGCGGCCACTACCGCGGCGACTTCAACTCCTGCACCGGCCCCACCGTCACCCGCGCCCTGTCCCGGATCCGGGCCGACCTCGCCCTGATGTCCGCCACCGCCGTCCTGGAAGGACGGCTCTTCCACCCCGTGAGCGACTACGTCGAGGTGAAGCTGGCCATGCTCGCCTCCGCCGAACAGGCGCTGCTCCTGGTGGACTACTCGAAGTTCGGCAAGACCGCCACGTACGCGTACGGCACCGTGGCCGACTACCACTCCGTCATCACCGACAGCCGCACCCCCGACGCGGAACTCGCGGCCATACGCGACCTCGACGTCCCCGTCGAGACGGTCGAACCCGAAGAGCCCTCCCCGTGATCCACACCCTGTTCGAAACGCCCGGCGCCTACCGTCCCAGCGATGCCGAGATGGCCGCGCCCGTGCCACCGGTCCAGGCCGTCCTGTTCGACTTCAGCAATACCCTCTTCCAGATGATCGACCTGGAGACATGGCTGCGCCGGGTCGGCTCCGCCTCCGGCCGCCACGCCGTGCTGGACGAGCCCGGCGCGGTGGCCGGAATCTCCGGCCAGTTGCGCACCGCCTTCCGGCTGCCCTCCGTCGTCGCCCTCCAGGAAGGCCGTGATCTCTCTCCCGAGCGGCACCGCCGCGCCATGTGGGGATGGTGGGAGCAGGTGGACTTCCTGCGCGGCGCGGAGGAGTTGGCCTACCGGGAACTCACCGCTCCGGACGCCTGGGTTCCCTATCCCGACAGCGAACCGGTCCTGCGGGCCCTGCGCGAGCGCGGTCTGCGCATCGCCATCGTCAGCGACTTCGCCTGGGACCTGCGCACCCACCTCGCCCAGCACGGGCTGGACGCCTTGATCGACACCTGCGTGATCTCCTACGAGCAGAACCGCGAAAAGCCTGACCCGCAACTGTTCCTCAAAGCCTGCGCCGACCTCGGCGCGGACCCCCGCGCCACCCTCATGGTCGGCGACAACCCAGTCCGCGACGGCGGCGCGGCCGCCTGCGGCCTGCGCACCTACATCCTGCCGGCGGAACACCGCACCGGAGAGCGCGGCCTGACGGACGTGCTGCGGTTCGGCGGCCCCGTCGCGGTCAGGTGACGGGGGAGGAGGCCGACAGGTCCTGGTCGGCGGCCCATGAGGCCAGGATGCGGAGCCGTTCGTGGGCCCTGGGCCAGACCCTGCACATCGTTTCCGGCATCGCCCTGATCGGCACCCGGGACGGCACCGTCTTCGAGGCCCGCACCGGCGAGACCCGCAACCAGTAGCTCCGGCCCATCGATCACGCAACCCGGGCCAGTGGGGGAGTCAGGGCGTCCTGCCGCGTCCGCAATCGGCGGGCGACGGGGTTCCGTCCCGCTTCTCCCCGCGCGAAAGTGCCCCCGATGATGTCGGCTGGTTGCTCCGGACGGAGCGTAAAGGGGGAGGAAACTCTCCCTGCCATGAGCGTTGCCGGTGGTGCAAGACTGCCCAGGTGACCAGTCGCCGCCGCCAAAGCGCGCGGCTGACCGGTTCCCCGCGGTGACGACGATCCACTCTCGGCGACCCGCTGTCGTGTCCAGCCGATCCGTCCGCGATACGAAGGCGTACGTATGTCCACTGAACTCCCTGAGTCTGCCGTTCCACCCCCCACCGGATCCCGCGAGTCTTCCCCGGCCCCCACCCGGCGCACCTTCATCGCCACCAGCACCGCGGTCGGTGGCGCGGTCGTCGCGGGAGGCGTGATCGGAGGGACCTCCCTCCTCGGCCCGGAGGAGGCGACGGCCGCCGAGCGGCCACCGTCCAGCCGCGTCTCCCTGACGGTCAACGGCACCCGCCGGACCGTGACGGTCGACAACCGCACCTCTCTGCTGGACCTGCTGCGCGAGCATCTCGGGCTGACCGGCTCGAAGAAGGGCTGCGACGCCGGGGCCTGCGGCGTGCACCGTGCTGGTCGACGGCCACCGGGTCAACGCCTGTCTGACGCTCGCCGTCCGGCTGGAGGGTACCGAGGTCACCACCATCGAGGGCCTCGCCGACGGCCGCGAACTCCACCCGTTGCAGCAGGCGTTCATCGACGAGGACGCCTTCCAGTGCGGCTACTGCACCCCGGGTCAGATCGTCTCCGGGCTGGGTTGCATCCAGGAGGGTCACACCGGTTCGCCGGAGGAGATCCGGGAGTGGATGAGCGGCAACATCTGCCGCTGCGGCTGATACGTGAAGATCGTGCGCGCGGTCGAGCAGACCGCGCGACGGAAGTGAGGATCGGCCGCCATGTATCCCTTCGCCTACACGCGTGTCTCCGACACCGGTGAAGCTCTCGACGCCGGCCGTCGCGGCGGGCGTTACATCGCCGGGGGCACCACCCTGGTCGACCTCATGCGCGAGACCGTTCGAACGCCCCGAAGGCCTGGTCGACATCAGCGGCCTGCCCTTGCGCGAGATCACGGTGACCGAGCGCGGGGGCCTGCGGATCGGCGCCCTGGCGACCATGTCCGAGGCCGCCGCCCACTCGAAGGTGCGCACCCTGTATCCCGTCGTCTCCGAGGCCCTGGAGCTGAGTGCCTCGGCCCAGCTGCGGAACATGGCGACCATCGGCGGCAACATCATGCAGCGCACCCGGTGCACGTACTTCCGGGACGTGAGCTCCGACTGCAACAAGCGTGAGCCCGGCTCTGGTTGCGCCGCGCTGCATGGTGTCAACCGCACCCACGCCATCCTCGGGACCTCCGGCGCCTGCGTGGCCACGCACCCGTCCGACGCCGCCGTGGCCTTCGCCGCCCTGGAGGCCCAGGTGCACTTGCTGGGCCCCGACGGGGCACGCCAAGTCCCGTTTGCCGACTTCCTCTTGCGGCCCGGCAGCACCCCGCAACGCGAACACGCCCTGAACAAGGGTGAGTTGATCACCGAAGTGGAGATTCCCGCTCTTCCGCGCCCGCTCAGGTCCGGCTATCTGAAGGTGCGTGACCGGCAGTCGTACGAGTTCGCCCTGACGTCGGCGGCCGTCGCGCTGCACCTACGCGGCGGGGTGATCCGCGAGGCCAAGGTCGCCGTCGGAGGCGTGGGCACCGTGCCCTGGAAGCTGCCCGCCGTCGAGCGACACCTCGTCGGCGAACGCCGCTGCGCCGGCGCAACGAGCCGAACGAGGACGAGTCGTCCGGGCTGCCTTTCTCCACCCGTCGGCTGCGCGAGTGCTACACCGTCGGTGCCCGCGAGTTCGGCTGGCATCGCCGTAACCCCAGGCCGCGCTCGACGCGTGAGGGGGACTGGCTGATCGGCAGAGGCATGGCCGCCGGCGTCTACGACACCGCGCGCATGCCCGCCCAGGCCCGGGCCCGCCTGGACGCCGACGGCACCGCGCTGGTCGAGGCCGCCGCCACCGACATGGGCCCGGGTACGTACACCTCCCAGACCCAGGTCGCCGCCGACGCCCTCGGACTGACCGTGCGCACGGTCACCTTCCGGCTGGGGGACTCCCGCTACCCGCCGACCCCACCGCACGGTGGCTCGATGACTATGGCCAGCGTCGGTTCCGCCACCCTCGACGCCTGCGACAAGGTCCGCCGTCAGGCGATCGAATTGGCCGTCGAGGACCCCGAGTCGCCGCTGTACGGGGTGGCGGCCGGCGATGTCGTGGTACGCAACGGCCGACTGCATGTGAAGAACAACCCCACGCGCGGGGAGACGTACCGGCGGCTGCTGGCCCGCAACGACCGCACCCACCTGGAAGCGGCGGCTCTTTGTGTGCCGCCGTCGGGCGCGCAGCGGCACTCCTTCTACGGTTACAACGCGACCTTCGCCGAGGTGGCCGTCGACGCGACGTTGGGCCTCGTGCGGGTGCGGCGTGTGCTCGGCGTGTACGACGCGGGCCGCATCATCAGCCCCAAGCTCGCCGACAGCCAAGCCATCGGCGGCATGGTGGGCGGCATCGGCACGCCCCTGCTGGAACACACGGTCACCGACCACCGCGACGGACGCATCGTCAACACCAACCTCGCCGACTACCTCGTGCCCGTCAACGCCGATGTCCCCGACCTCAAGGCGATCTACTGGACGGCGAGGACCGCGAGGCCGACCCGCTCGGCGTCAAGGGTCTCGGCGAGCTCGTGATGATCGGGGTGGCGCCCGCCATCGCCAACGCGGTCTTCAACGCCACCGGCCGCCGCGTCCGCGACATGCCCATCACCGCGGAGGCGTAGCTCTGACCCACCGGCACTTCGGTCCGGCGGAGTGCGCACCGCTCGTCGTCCGGCAGCGCCGGCCCATCCGGCTGCCGGACACTGCGCCGCTGGTGCCGCGAGGCACGCCCCTTCGCCCTGCCCACGGTGGTCGGCGTGCACGGCAGCGCTCCTCTGCCGACCGGCTCGTCGGTCGCGGTGGACGAGATGGCAACGCGGTGGGCAGCATCTCCGGCGGCCGCGTCGAGGGAGCGGTCTACGAGCTGTGCCGACAGGTGCTCCATGACCGGGGCGCTCCGCGGCCGGCCCGGTTCGGCTGCTCCGACGGCGACGCCATCGCCGTCGACCTGACCCGCGGCGGCGAACTCGATGTCTTCGTCCAGCGCATCGATCCCGCGGCCCGGCGCACCGGGCGGTGGCCGACCGGTCCAGGGCTCTGCCGCGGGCCGGCCGGCCCCTTTCGAGATCCGCTGAGTCCGACATCCGGCGGGTGCGGACCCGGGGCGCGGGTGAGGGCCCACATCATGGCGCCGCCCGCCACGACGGCGCACAGGTGGAGGGCGATCGCGAGCCCCAGCCGCTCCGGGAGGACGGCGTCGGGGGGCGAGGCGATCGCGACGTACAGGGTGAAGGGCAGCTTCCAGCCGCTCCACGCGAAGAGCGAGCCCGAGCCGAGCCAGCCGAGGACCGACGGCAGCCAGCGGGGGAGCCGTCCGGGGCCCTCGCGGCCCGGACGGGCCACGGCGCACGCGGCGACCAGCGCCCAGGTGCCGCAGATCCCGCACAGCAGGCGCCAGGCGGTGCGGCCCTCGTCGGGGTGGGCGAGGCCCGCGGTGCCGCCCGCCGCCCAGTACAGCCACATCAGGCCGACGGCGGAACCGAGCGCCACGGCCGCCCGGCCGAGCGGTGAGGGACCGCCGGTCCGGCCGGTGAACGCTTCCGGCCAGCGCCTGCGCAGATAGGCGGGGAGCGCGAGGGTGAGGCCCACGCCCATGCCGATGAAGCCGAACTGGATCAGGGCGGCCTCCCAGCCGGGCATCTGCGGGTCGCTGTCGCCCCCGGACCCGGGGGTGTCCGGCTCCGACACCAGCGAGCCGGCCACCGCGTACGGCAGCATCGACACCAGGAACCCCGCGCCGACCCAGGCGCAGAAGACCAGCGGCACCCCGGGCAGCCGCATCCCCCACGGCCGGGCCAGCGCCAGTACGAGAGTGATCCCGATGACCGCCATGCCGACCGTGACGGTGTTGAGCACCACCCATTCGGCGAGCCCGAACCCGGCCCCGACGGGCGCCAGTCCGAGCAGTGAGCCGACCACCCACGACACTTTGATCACGGCATAGGGGGCCATGGCGGCGGCGCCCCCGTACGCGGCCGGCCGTCCGATCCGGTCCCACCGGTCCATCGAGCTCTCCTTCCGTGCGTTGCGACGGAAGCTCGACGCGGTCTGCCGGCGGTGGCCCTCCGCGACGATGTCGCGAAGGGCCACCGCGGCGTTTCGGCGGCCGTATGAGCCGCGGATCACACCCGTACGGTCTCCGCGGTGTCGGGCTCCTCGGCCCGCCCCGGACCGGAAGTACCGGACGCGTGGGGGGAGTCGAAGCGGTGGTTGGGCCACCACGCCTTGGAGCCGAGCATCGCGGTCACCGTCGGCACCAGCAGCAGCGCCATGATGAACGCGGTGAGCAGGATGCCGAAGGCGACGGCGAAGCCCATCTGCTGGAGCATGGTGTTGCTGGCCAGCATCAGCACACCGAAGGTGCCCGCCAGGATGATGGCGGCCGAACCGATCGTCGGCGCCGACTGGGCCACCGCGAGCCGGGCCGCCTCGGCCGGGGACTTGCCCTTCCCGACCTCCTCCCGCAATCGGGCCACCATCAGGATGTTGTAGTCCGTGCCGATCGCCACCACGAACAGATAGACCACGATCGGCAGCATGAAGAGCAGGCCGTTCTCGCCCTTGATGTCCTGGAACAGCCAGACCGTCGAGCCCAGGGTCGCGGCGAAGCCGAGGCCCACGGCGAGCATCAGGTACAGCGGCGCCACCACGCTGCGCAGCAGCAGGCCGAGGATCAGCATGATGGCCACGCCCGCGACCGGGAACACCAGCCGGTAGTCGTGGTTGACCGCGTCCTCGATGTCGCTCAGCACCGCGGTCGTCCCGCCCACCAGGGCCTCGCTGCCCTGGGGCGCGGAGGCGTGCGCGGTGTCCCGCAGCTCCCCGGCCACCAGCGAGATGGCCTTCTCGGAGGCGGGCCGGTACTTCAGCACGACGCTGAACTGGGCCACGTCACCCTTGGGGTTGGGCACGGCGGGGGAGACCTCGCCGACGCCCTCGACCCCCTCCAGCTTCTTGCGGAACCCGGTCAGCGCCGCGGCGTCCAGCTTGGCGCCGTCCTTGGACTGGACGTACACCAGGCTCGGGTCGGACTCACCGGCCGAGAAGCTCTTCTGCAGCTCCGCCATGGCCTGGACGGACTCCAGGTCCTTGGGCAGCGAGCTGTCGGTGTCGAACTCGGCCTTGAAGCCGAACGCGCCCACCGCGAGGGCCGCCAGCACACAGGCGGACACCGTGGCGATCAGCCCGGGACGGCGCGAGACCAGGGAGCCGGTGCCGTTGGCGAGCCGGTTGCGGGGCGCCTGCTTCCACGCCTTGGACGGCCAGAACGCCTTCGTTCCCAGCAGTGAGAACACCGCGGGCACCAGGGTGAGGGCGGCCACCAGGGTCACCGCGACGGAGATCGCCAGCGAGGGCCCCATGGCGCGCATGCTGCCCATCGTCGACAGCGTCAGGGCGAGGAACGCCACGATGACCGCGCCGGCCGCCGACGCGATGGTCTCGCCGACCCGGGAAACCGCCTTGACCAGTGCCTCCTTGGGCTCCTGGCCCTGGCGGAGGTGTTCGCGGTAGCGGAACAGCAGGAACAGCATGTAGTCCGTGCCGACGCCGAACAGCACCACGATCAGGATCGCGGAGACGCTGCTGTCGGCCTCGAGTCCGAACAGATCGCTGGCGGTGGCGATCAGACCCTGGGCCATGATGAACATCACCAGGATCATCAGCACGGGCATCAGCGCGATGAGCGGACTGCGGAAGATGGCGCCGAGCAGTACGATGATCAGGACCAGGGTGGCCATCATGATCATGGCGTCGGTGTCACCCGAGGACTCGGTGGAATCGAGCGCCGAGGCCGCGGGACCGGCCACGGAGACCTTCAGCGAGGTGCCCTTCAGCAGCTTGTCGCGGTCCGCGCGCAGATCCTTGACCGACTTCTGGGTGTCCTGGTTGTAGACGTCCTTCTTGGTCGAGTAGATGTTGGCCAGCGCCATCTTGCCGTCCTTGGAGACGGCCTCGGGCGTGGTCACCACGGACTTGAAGGTCTTGTACTTCTTGTCCTGGAACCCCTTGGTCGCCTTGATGACGGCGGCCTTGTCGGCCTCGGAGAGCTTTCCGCCGTCCGGCCGCTGGTAGACCAGGATGGCGGCCGCGCTCTCCTGCTGCGGGAACGCGTGCTCCTGGAGCTTGGACACCCGCACCGATTCATAGTGCGAGGGCAGGAAGTCGGCTTGGTCGGTGCTGGACTTCAGCGGTGGGGCAAGGATGGCCAGGCCGATCGCCGCGATGATCCACATCGCGACGATCAACCATGGACGGTTGACGGAGAACCGTCCTATTCGCCCGAACATGACGCTCCTTAGGGATTTAAGGTTCCAGTAAGAGGGCACGCTAGGACAGCCGTTCGGGCGGCACCACGTGTCCTCGTGGAAATCGGCCTGGGGGGTGAGGGCGGCTCCACCAAAGGGTTTAGGGAAGCGATCCGCCTCTCAGCATCCGTGCTGATGATGGCGCCCCTCGGGCTCCGGGCCGACGGCCACCGTCCGAGTTTCGGGGGTCGCGGTGCGGGCGGGCCGCGAAGTGGGCCGGGCTGACACGTAGTTGACAAAATTGGCGCGTCCGGTGGTTGCTCGCGAACGTGTTCCCGCCCGGCGCGTCCGCTTCCTGACAACACACCCCATACGCCTCGTCAGGACCCCGCGCTAGACCTCCTGGAGGGCCGTCTTCGCCGTGTCCACGAAGTCCGTGAGGGCCTGCCAGAACGGCCTGAACGCGTCGTGAAAGCGCTGCCCCGCCTCCGGCTCGCCGGAGCGCATCGCGCCCAGGGCGCGGTGGAACGGGCCGGTGGCCTTCTGCAGCGCGTTCGCGGCGGTGGCCGCGGCGGCCGGACCCTCCAGCTCGACCACGCGCACACAGCGGCGCATCTTGCCGTACTCGTCGCGTTCGCGCTCGGCCAGCTCGTCCAGGAGGCCGGGGCGGCGTTCCGCCGTGCCGGTGCGCTCGACGGCGGCGACCTCCCAGTACAACTCGCCCATGCTGTGGGTCTGTTCGATCAGATCGAGATACGCGGTGCGCCTGCTGTCGCGCAGCCGTTCCGCGCGCTGGGCGAGCGCCGCGGTGTCCGCCTGGATCCGGGCGGCCCGGGTGTTGCCGCGGCTGGTGACCCAGCTGGCCAGGACGGCGGTGCCGCCGGTGAGGGCCGCGATCCAGAACGTGCTGTCAGCCATGGGCCCCCGTACCGTCCTCAATTCCTCGAGCGCCGAACATCCGCTGTCCCTTGGTCATCATCGGCCACCGCGGCTATCCCCCGATGGTAGGAAGATACGGAAGGAGTAACGGTTCGGCGGTATGTGCCACAGATATGTTCCGGAGCATGAGCGCATCCGGGCTGCTGCCCGCAAGGACCGAGCTGCGGCCTATCGTCTCCGAGTTGAGGCTGTCGGCCTTCAAGAGCCACCGCCGTGCCGCTTTTCGGCTGGGACCGCTGACCTTGATCGCCGGTCCGAGCGGCAGCGGCAAGTCCGGGGTGCTGGAGGCGTACGCGGCGCTCGCCCGGCTCGCGGGCGGCGCCCGGCTCGCGGAGGTGTTCCGCGATCCGGCCGCGTACATCCCGCGCCGGGCGCGGCCGGACCGGCAGGGGCGGCGCGGCTTCCGGATCGGCTGCACCGTGGACGGCCCGGTCGGGCCCGTACGGATCGATGTCGCCGTACAGGCCGAGCCCGAACTGCGCATCGTGGGCGAGCGGATGACGGGGGCGGGGGAGACCCTGCTGGAGACGGCGCTGCGCGACCCGGGGCGGCGCTGTGTCCAGGCCGCCTGGCATACGGCGGGCGCGGTCGCGGTGACCCGCGCCCCGCTGCCCGACGACCGGCTGGCGACCTCCCTGCTGCCGCTGCGGGTCGCGGGCACGACGGAGGGGCAGCGGCTCGCGCTCGCCGCCGCCGAGCAGGTGGTCATCGCGCTGCGCTCGGTCTTCCCCTGCGATCCGCGGCCGGACCGGATGCGGGCGCCGGCGCCGCCGAGGGACGGGCGGCTGCGCGGCGGCTGCGAGAACCTGGCGGCGGTGCTGCGGCGGACCAGCCGGGAGTGCGGTACGCGGCACGCGGCGCTGGTCGCGGCGGTCCGGGCGGGGTGCGCCGGGCCGGTCGAGGGGCTGGTCACGGAGGGGCGCGCGGACGGGGTGGTGCGGGCCCTGGTCGAGCAGGGGGAGCTCGGCGCGATGCCCGTGGAGCGTCTCGGCGACGGCGAGCTGCGGTATCTCGCGCTCGCGTTGGTGCTGCTGACCGGGCCCGGTGTGCTGGCCATGGACCCGGCGGCCGATGTGCTCCCCGCGCGGCAGGTGCTGACCGTGCTGGCCGACGGTTTCGACCGGTGTCTGGACCGGCGGCAGGCGCGGGAGCTCCTGGGGGTGGCGGCCCGGATGTGCGCACGGGGGCACATCCGGCTCGTGGGGACGGTGGGGGACGTGACGGGGGCGGTCGGGGACGCCCCCGTCACGGTGGTAAACCTGGGGCGTGAGTGAGTCCCATGAGAGCGAGCGACGAACCGACGGCCTGGATGTGGCGGCGCTGCAGCGCAGACTGGCCGCCTTCGCGGCGGCGCGCGACTGGCAGCAGTACCACACCCCCAAGAACCTCGCGGCGGCGCTGAGCGTCGAGGCGTCGGAGCTGGTGGAGATCTTCCAGTGGCTGACGCCTGAGGAGTCGGCGCGGGTGATGGAGGAGGAGGGGAGGGCGGGCCGGGTCGAGGACGAGGTCGCGGATGTGCTGGCGTATCTGCTCCAGTTCTGTGAGGTGCTGGGGATCGACGCGCTCGCGGCGCTCTCGGCGAAGATCGACCGGAATGAAGTGCGGTTTCCGGTGAACGGGGGGCGCTGACGGCGTACGGGGGCTGAACGCGGACGGGTGGGGGCGAGGTACTCGGGGCTGAGCGCGGTGTCGGTGGGGGCTGAGCGCGAACGGGGGCTTTGGCGGTGAATGGGTGATCTCGCGGTGAACGGGGGGCTATGCCGGTGAACGGGGGGCGTGACGGTGAACCGCGATCTCCGGTGACTCGCGGGGCTCCGACCCCTTGATCCGTCACTCTCCGTAGTGAAGAAGTTATCCACATCGCAACTGTTGTCAACAGATTCCTGAATTCCCCTAGCTTTTCGGCCTGTTAGTCATCACTCTGGGTAGTGGAGGAGTGACGGGCTCGGAAGTCCGTTGAGAGGGGTGCGGGAATGGACGCGATGCGGCTGATCGGTGTCACCCGGCACGCCCTGGCGAAGGCCGGGAGCGTGCACGACATCGTGGCCGAAGCCTGGCAGGTTCAAGCGCTGGCCGAAGCGGTCGGCGGATATTTCGTGGTGAGCGGCCCGGCGGCCGCGCGAGCGGAGGCGCGCGGTCTGTGCGAGGCGGGCGGGCGGGCGCGCGGCGCCCTGTTCCACCCGGCGCTGCACCACCCCACATTGCGCGGCGGCGGATTACGGGCCGCCCAGCTCTCGGAGGTGCGCGATCCGAGGGAGGTGCTGCCGGCGCTGGGGGAGCTGTTGGCGGAGGCGGGCTTCGCGCTGGTCGGGGTCGCCTCCAATACCGAGGAGGAGGCGCTGTACTGGCAGTGCGTGGAGGCGATCGACGCCGCGGACGAGGCCCGGGACCGGGTGCACGGCATGCTCAGGCACCTCACCTTCCGCGAGTGGGGTGGGGAGTGGGGTGGTGCCGCGTGACGAGGCAGGATGGGTGCCATGGATCTTCGCATCTTCACCGAGCCCCAGCAGGGGGCGACCTACGACACGCTGCTCACCGTCGCCAAGGCCACCGAGGACCTCGGATTCGACGCCTTCTTCCGGTCCGACCACTACCTCCACATGGGAGATGTGGACGGCCTCCCCGGCCCCACCGACGCCTGGATCACCCTGGCCGGGCTGGCCCGCGAGACCCGGCGGATCCGGCTGGGCACCCTGATGACCGCCGCCACCTTCCGGCTGCCCGGTGTGCTGGCGATCCAGGTCGCGCAGGTCGACCAGATGTCGGGTGGACGAGTCGAGCTGGGCCTGGGCGCGGGCTGGTTCGAGGAGGAGCACCGGGCCTATGGGATCCCCTTCCCCAAGGAGAAGTTCGACCGGCTGGAGGAGCAGCTGGCCATCGTCACCGGGCTGTGGCAGACCCCGGTCGGTGAGACCTTCGGCCATGACGGTGCCCACTACCAGCTGGTGGACTCCCCGGGGCTGCCCAAGCCCGCGCAGAGCAAGGTGCCGGTGCTGATCGGCGGCCAAGGGGCCACCCGCACCCCGCGGCTGGCCGCACGGTACGCGGACGAGTTCAATATGCCGTTCGCCTCGCCCGAGGACAGTGAGCGCCAGTTCGGCCGGGTGCGGGCGGCGGCCGAGGCCGCCGGCCGCAAGGGTGACGACTTGGTGTACTCCAACGCGCTGGTGGTGTGCGTGGGCAAGGACGACGCCGAGGTCGCCCGGCGGGCCGCGGCGATCGGACGGGAGGTCGAGGAGCTGAAGAAGAACGGTCTGGCGGGCTCCCCGGCCGAGGTCGTCGAGAAGATCGGCCGCTATGCGGAGGCGGGCGCCTCCCGGCTCTACCTCCAGATGCTGGACCTGACCGACCTCGACCACCTGGAGCTGATTTCCTCGCAGGTCCAGGCCCAGTTGGGCTGAGCGCACCACCAGGAGCACCCGTGATGTCCGTAACCCCCATCTCCCTGGCCGCCGCGCTGGAGCGCGGACCGCTCGTCCTCGACGGCGGTCTTTCCAACCAGCTGGAGGCACAGGGCTGCGATCTCTCCGACGAGCTGTGGTCGGCCCGGCTGCTGGCCGACGACCCGGGGCAGCTCGAGGCGGCCCACACCGCCTACGCACGGGCGGGCGCACGGGTGCTCATCACGGGCAGCTATCAGGCCACCTACGAGGGCTTCGCCCACCGGGGCGTGGGCCGCGAGGAGGCCACGGCGCTGCTGCGGCGCAGTGTCGAGCTGGCGCGTACGGGGGCCGGGCGGGCGGCCGCCGAGCGGGCGGCCGCGGGTGAGCGGGGCGCGGAGCCGGTGTGGGTCGCCGCCTCCGTCGGCCCGTACGGGGCGATGCTGGCGGACGGCAGCGAGTACCGCGGGCGGTACGGGCTGAGCGTGGCCGAGTTGGCGCGGTTCCACCGGCCGAGGATCGAGGCGCTGGCCGCGGCCGGTCCCGACGCGCTGGCGCTGGAGACGGTGCCGGACGCGGATGAGGCCGCGGCGATGCTGAGCGCCGTCGAGGGATGCGGGGTGCCGGTATGGCTCTCCTACAGCATCGCGGGGGAGACCACCCGGGCCGGGCAGCCGCTGAGGGACGCGTTCGCCCTGGCCGCGGGGGTCGACCAGGTGATCGCGGTCGGCGTCAACTGCTGTGAGCCGGGCGACGCGGACCGGGCCGTGGAGATCGCGGCCGACATCACCGGCAAACCGGTGGTGGTGTATCCGAACAGCGGAGAGGAGTGGGATGCCACGGCACGGAGCTGGCGCGGCCGGGCGACCTTCGACCCGGGGCGGGTGAAGGCATGGCGGGACGCGGGAGCACGGCTCATCGGCGGCTGCTGCCGGGTGGGCCCGGAGCGGATCGCTGAGCTGGCGGCCGTGGTGAGAAACCATTAGGCGAGGGAGGATCGCCGGGCGATACTCGGACGGGTGTTCTTGACGATAACCACCACCGGCACCGCCGAGCACCCGGCGACCGACCTCGGGTTTCTGCTGCACAAGCATCCCGACAAGGCGCAGCGGTTCTCGACCTCCTACGGCACCGCGCATGTCCTCTATCCCGAGGCGACCGCCGAACGCTGCACCGTGGCGCTGCTGTTGGAGGTGGACCCCGTGGCGCTGGTGCGGCGGGGCCGCGGCAAGGGCCGGGGCGGCGCCCCCGACTCCGCGCTCGCGAGTTACGTCAACGACCGCCCGTACGCGGCGTCCTCGCTGCTGGCGGTCGCGCTGAGCGCGGTCTTCTCCAGCGCTCTGCGGGGCCAGTGCAAGGCCCGGCCCGAGCTGCCGGAGCGGGCGCTGCCGCTGCGGATCGAGGTGCCCGCGCTGCCCGCGCGCGGCGGTGCCTCCCTGGTCGAGCGGCTCTTCGCGCCGCTGGGCTGGGCGGTGACGGCCGAACCGGTGGCGCTGGACGAGGAGTTCCCGGCATGGGGCGACTCGCGGTACGTACGGCTGGTGCTGGAGGGCGAACCGCGGCTGGCCGACGCCCTGCGCCATCTGTATGTGCTGCTGCCCGTGCTCGATGACGCCAAGCACTACTGGGTCGCCCCGGACGAGGTCGACAAGCTGCTGCGCTCCGGTGAGGGCTGGCTGGAGAGCCACCCCGAGCAGCGGCTGATCACCAACCGCTATCTGGCCCGGCGCTGGTCGCTGACGCGCAGCGCGCTGGAGCGGCTGGAGCTGGCGCGGCTCGCCGAGGCCGACGACACCGCGGCGGATGAGATCGACAACGCCGTCGGCGAACCGGCGGCGGCCGAGCTGATGGAGGAGGACGAGAGCGAGGAGGGTTCCGAGGAGCGGCCGGTGCCACTGGCGGTCCGGCGGCGGGAGGCGATACTCGACGCCCTGCGCGGGGTCGGGGCGGCCCGGGTGCTCGATCTGGGCTGCGGCCAGGGGCAGTTGCTGGGCGCGCTGCTGCAGGAGGCGCGGTTCACCGAGATCGTGGGCGTCGATGTGTCGATGCGCGCGCTCAACGAGGCGGCGCGGAGGCTGCGGCTGGACCGCCCCGGCTTCGACACGGGCGCGGCCGAGCGGCAGTCCGCGCGGCTGAAGCTGACCCAGGGCGCGCTCACCTACACCGACTCCAGGCTCGCCGGATATGACGCGGCGGTGCTCAGCGAGGTGATCGAGCATGTGGATCCGCCCCGGCTGCCCGCCCTGGAGCATGTGGTGTTCGGCGCCGCACGGCCCGAGACCGTCGTGGTGACCACCCCCAACGTGGAGTACAACGTGCGCTGGGAGACGCTGCCCGCCGGGCGGATGCGCCACGGCGACCACCGCTTCGAGTGGACGCGCGAGGAGTTCCGGGCCTGGGCGGGGGCGGTGGCCGAACGGCATGGCTACGCGGTGGAGTTCCGCCCAGTCGGCCCCGAGGACCCCGAGGTCGGCCCGCCCACCCAGCTGGCGCTCTTCCGCATCGGCGCCGGGAGCGGTGACAGCACCGCCACCGCGACCACGACGAAGGAGGCAGCAGCATGACCGAGGAGAAGCGCACCATCGGCGTGCCCGACCTGTCCCTCGTGGTGCTCGTCGGCACCACCGGCTCCGGTAAGTCCACCTTCGCCGGGCGCCACTTCCGGCCCACCCAGATCGTCTCCTCCGATGTCTGCCGCGGGCTGGTCGCCGACGACGAGAACGACCAGAGCGCCACCCCCGACGCCTTCGACCTGCTCCACTACATCGCGGGCAAGCGGCTGGCCGCCGGACGGCTGACCGTCGTCGACGCCACCAACGTCCGCAGCGAGTCCCGCCGCGGCCTGATCAATCTCGCGCGCGAGCATGACGTCCTGCCCGTGGCGATCGTCCTCGACGTCCCCGAGGGCGAGTGCGCCCGGCGCAACGCCCAGCGCCCCGACCGCGCCGGAATGCCCGACCATGTCATCCCCCGCCAGCGCCGTGAGCTGCGCCGCTCGCTGAAGTCCCTGGAGCGGGAGGGGTTCCGCAAGGTGCATGTCCTGCGCGGCGTCGAGGAGGTCGAGGCCGCGGAGGTCGCCACCGAGCGCCGCTACAACGATCTGCGCCATCTCACCGGCCCGTTCGACATCATCGGCGACATCCACGGCTGCCGCTCCGAGCTGGAGACCCTGCTGGGCAAGCTGGGTTACGCCCTGCGCCGCGACGACCTCGGCCGCCCGGTCGACGCCGCCCACCCCGAGGGCCGTACGGCGGTCTTCGTCGGCGACCTCGTCGACCGCGGCCCCGACAGCCCCGGGGTGCTGCGCCTGGTGATGGGCATGGTCGCCTCCGGCGCGGCCCTGTGCGTGCCCGGCAACCACGAGAACAAGCTCGGCCGCTATCTCAAGGGCCGCAAGGTCCGGGTCACCCATGGCCTGGCCGAGACCGTGGAGCAGCTGGACCGGGAGCACCGTGCGGACCCGGCCTTCGTCGACCGGGTGCGGGACTTCATCGAGTCGCTGGTCAGCCACTACGTACTGGACGGCGGGGCGCTGGTGGTGTGTCACGCCGGGCTGCCCGAGAAGTACCACGGCCGCACCTCCGGCCGGGTCCGCTCGCACGCGCTGTACGGGGAGACGACCGGGGAGACCGATGAGTTCGGCCTGCCCGTGCGCTATCCGTGGGCCGAGGACTACCGCGGCCGCGCCGCGGTGGTCTACGGCCACACCCCCACCCCCCGCGCCTCCTGGCTCAACAACACCATCTGCCTGGACACCGGCTGTGTCTTCGGCGGCCGGATGACCGCGCTGCGCTGGCCGGAGCGCGAGCTGGTGGACGTTCCGGCCGAGCGGGTCTGGTACGAACCGGTCAAGCCGCTGACCACAGAGGCCCCCGGAGGCGCGGACGGGCGTCCGCTCGACCTGGGGGATGTGCGGGGCCGCCGGATCGTCGAGACCCGCCACATGGGCCGGATCGCGGTCAAGGAGGAGAACGCGGCGGCGGCGCTGGAGGTCATGAGCCGTTTCGCGGTCGACCCCCGGCTGCTCGGCTATCTCCCGCCCACCATGGCGCCGACCGCCACCTCCAAGGAGGGGGCCGGCGGCGGAGCCGCCGACGGCGGCTTCCTCGAGCACCCTGCGGAGGCGTTCGCCGCCTACCGCGCGGACGGGGTGCGCCAGGTGATCTGCGAGGAGAAGCACATGGGCTCGCGCGCGGTGGCGCTGGTGTGCCGTGACGCGGACATCGCGCGGGAGCGCTTCGGCACGCCGGACGGCGTCTCCGGCGCTGTCCACACCCGTACCGGACGGCCGTTCTTCGACGACGCCCAGCTCACGGAGACCGTGCTGCGCGGGCTGAGCGGCTGCCTCGACCGCGCCGGGCTGTGGCAGGAGCTGGACACCGACTGGCTGCTGCTGGACGCCGAGTTGATGCCGTGGTCGCTCAAGGCGGAGGGGCTGCTGCGCCACCAGTACGCGGCGGTGGGCGCCGCCTCGCGCGCCGTCTTCCCCGGCGTCCTCGCGGCGCTGGAGGGCGCGGAGGCGCGCGGTGTCGAGGTGTCCGCGCTGCTCGCCAAGCAGCGTGACCGGGCCTCGGACGCGGCCGCGTTCACCGATGCCTACCGGCGCTACTGCTGGCCGGTCGACGGACTGGACGGCATCCGGATGGCACCGTTCCAGATTCTGGCCGTCCAGGGCCGCAACCTCGCCACGGCGCTTCCGCACGATCAGCAGCTCGCCCTGATCGACCGGGTGATCGAGGCGGAGAAGCCGGCTGCCGACGGCGCCCGGCTGCTGGCCCCCACCCGTCGGCTGATCGTCGACACCGAGGACGAGGCGTCGGTCGCCGAGGGGGTCCGGTGGTGGCTGGACCTGACGGCCGAGGGCGGCGAGGGCATGGTGGTCAAGCCGCTCCAGGGCTTCGTCCGCAAGGGCGACGGCCGGCTGGTCCAGCCGGGCGTGAAGTGCCGGGGCCGCGAGTATCTGCGCATCATCTACGGCCCGGAGTACACCCGCCCGGAGAACCTGGCCCGGCTGCGGGAGCGCCACCTGGGCCACAAGCGCTCACTCGCCCTGCGCGAGTACGCGCTCGGCCTGGAGGCGCTCGACCGACTGGCGGAGGGTGAGCCCCTGTGGCGCGTCCACGAGGCGGTCTTCGCGGTGCTCGCGCTGGAGTCGGAGCCGGTGGACCCACGGCTGTAGGGGCGACGGTCCGGGGGTGTCCGGCGGACCACGCGGCGGAGCCGCATGTCGATGCTTTCCCCTCCCCGCCCCTTCCCGACACCTGACGCTATGCGGCTCCGCCGCGTGCGGGGCTTCGCCCCTGGCCCCCGGCTGCCGGGGCTCAGACGGCCGGGGCCCGCGCCTCCCGGGCGCGGAAGGCGCGGCGGTAGTCGTGTGGGGGTACCCCGACCGCTCGGGTGAAGTGGCGGCGCAGGTTGGCCGCCGTGCCCAGGCCGCACAGTTCCGCGATCCGGTCCACCGGCAGATCGCCGCCCTCCAGCAGCTCCCGGGCGCGCGCGATCCGCTGGCCCTGGAGCCAGCGCAGCGGCGTCGTGCCCGTGGCGGCGTGGAAGCGGCGGACCAGGGTGCGCGGGCTGGTGTGGGCGCGGCGGGCCAGGTCGGCCACGGTCAGCGGCTCGTGCAGCCGCTCGGCGGCCCAGTGCAGCAGCGGGGCGAGCGAGTCGTCGGTGCGCTCCGGCAGCGGCGCCTCGATGTACTGGGCCTGGCCGCCCGGCCGGTGGGCGGGCGCGACGAGCTGCCGGGCCAGGGCGTTCGCCGCCTCGGTGCCGTAGTCCTCGCGCACCAGATGCAGACAGACGTCGATGCACGCCGTGGATCCCGCCCCCGTCAGCACATCCCCGTGGTCGACGTAGAGCACGGACGGATCGAGCCGTACGGCCGGATAGCGCCCGGCGAACAGCGCCGCGTACATCCAGTGGGTGGCCGCCGTGCGGCCGTCGAGCAGTCCGGTCGCGGCGAGGGTGAACGCGCCCGAGCACAGCGACACGATGCGGGCGCCGCGACCATGGGCCTCGCGCACCGCGTCGATCAGCTCCTGGGGCGGATCGCCGCGCACATCGGCCGAGGCCGGGACGATCACCGTGTCCGCCGTGATCAGCTCCTCGGCGCCGTACGGGGTGTGGGCGGCGAACCACGAGCGGGCGGCGACCGGTGCACCGGCCCCGTCGCCGCCCGGCCCGATCGCACAGACCCGCAGCTCGTACCAGGGGTCGGGGAGTCCGGGGCGATCGGAGCCGAAGACATGGCAGGGCACCGCCAGATCGAAGATCGGCATGCCCGGGGTGACGGCGAGGGCGATGGACCGCATGGCAGAAATGTAGCGCATGCTGTCACTCCTGCCACTCGTTCCGCCGGGCCGCGGCGCCGATGCTGGACGGGCATGACGACCCCTTCCGCGAAGGCCCAGGGGAGCGGTGTGCCCGCCCCCGCCTCCTACACGGCCCCCGGCTCCGACACGGCCCCCGGCTCCGACACGGCCCCCGTCTCCGACACGGCCCCCGGCCGCCGCCGCTGGCTGATACTCGCCGTCGCGTCGGCGGCCCAGTTCCTGGCCGTGCTCGACATGATCGCGGTCAATATCGCCTTCCCCGCGATCGGCACGGACTTCCGCTCGGCCTCCACCGCCCAGCTCTCCTGGGTGCTCAACGCCTACACCATCGTGCTGGCGGCGCTGCTGGTCCCGGCCGGGCGGCTGGCCGACGCGATCGGCGGGCGGCGCTCGTTCCTCACCGGCATCGCGCTGTTCGGGCTCGCCTCCCTCGCCTGCGGGGCGGCCCCCGGGCTCGGCACGCTGATCGTGGCGCGCGTGGTGCAGGGCGTGGCGGCGGCCGTCCTGGTGCCCACCTCCCTCTCGCTCGCCCTGCCCGCCTTCCCGTCGCGCGAACGGGCCACGGCGGTCGGCGTCTGGACGGCGGTGAGCGCGGTCGCGGCGAGCTCGGGGCCGGTGGCGGGCGGTCTGCTGGCCGCCTCCGACTGGCGCTGGATCTTCCTCATCAACCCGCCCGTGGTGCTGGTGGCCTGGGTGGCCGGGCTGCGGCTGCTGCCGCGCACCGGACCGGTACGCGGTGAGCGCCGCCGCCTCGATCCACTGGGCACGCTGCTCGTCCTCCTCGGCACCGGGTCCCTCACCACCGCCTGCGTCGAGGCCGCCGACTGGGGCTACGGCGCCCCGGCCACCCTCGGCTTCCTCGCCGTGGGCCTGGTCCTGGGCGCGCTGGCCGTGGCGCACGTGCGCCGCCACCCGGATCCGGTGGTGGACCCCGCGCTGTTCCGGACCCGTGCCTTCACCGCCGCCGCGCTCGGGCTGCTCAGCTACTTCCTCGCCTACGGCTCCGCGCTCCTCGCCGCGACCCTGCTGTTCACCGGGGCGTGGGGCTGGTCCACGGTCGGCGCCGGCCTGGCCGTCACACCCTGGCCGCTCACCGTCCTGGTGGTGTCGATGCTGTCGGGACGGATCGTACGAGCGCTGGGGGAGCGCACCGCGGCGATCGTCGGCGGGCTGTGCTTCGCCGCGGGGCCGATGTGGTGGCTGCTCCTCGCGGGCGGCGACGGTGGGCACTACGTGCTGGAGTTCATGCCCGGCCTGGTGCTCACCGGGCTCGGGGCGGGGCTCTACCAGCCGGTGATGTTCGCGGCCGCCGGACTGCTTCCGGCCCGTCAGCTCTCCCTCGGTTCGGGGGTGCTGATGATGTCCCGGCAGGGCGGCTCGGCCCTGGGCGTCGCGGCGCTGGTGGTGATCACCGGTGGCGTCGCACGGCCGGGTCTCGACGCGCTGCGCGCCGGGTGGGCCTTCACGGCCGTGACCGCCGCGCTCGCGGCCGTCGCGGGCGCCGCCTTGGGCACACGCGTTCGTGCCGACAACCGGGAGATGCCTACCGCCCCCGGCGAGAGCCGTGGATCCGGCACGGACCCGATACGGCACCATTGACGTGCCCGTGCCACCTGCCTAGCGTGCTGAGCGGTCGCTGGGTTCTCCGCAGGCAATGACGACGACGAGCTGAGCGGGGAGGGCGGATGAGCCTCTTCGAGGACGGACGGCCCTTCCTGCACGCGCTCCCCGCAGAGGACCGCCGCGCGCTGCTCGCCCTCGGCACCCCCCGCGCCTACGCCCCCGGCGAGGTCGTGCTGCGCGAACACGACCGTACGACCTTCGTCGTGGCGATCACCTCCGGCTGGGCCACCGTCTCGGTGGAGACCGAGCGCGGGGTGCGGCTGATCCTCGCGCTGCGCGGGGCGGGCGAGGTCGTGGGCGACCAGGCCGCGGTGGACCATGGCTCGCGCAGCGCCACCGTCACCGCGCTCGGCCGGATGGAGGCGGTGGTGGTCTCCGGCGACCGGTTCCGGGCGTATCTGGCCGCGCGTCCCGTCGCGACCGTACTGATCATGCGTCAGTTCAGTTCCCGGCTGCGCAGCTCCGACGGGGAGCGGCGGTCACTCGCCTCCGAGAAGGTGCTCCAGCGGCTGGCGGCCCGGCTCGTCGAACTCGCCGAGCGCACCGGCCACTCCGGCGCCGACGGCACCATCACCATCGATCTCCAGATGCCCCAGCACGACATCGCGGCCGCCGTGGGCTCGACCCGGGAGGCGGTCGCCAAGGCGCTGCGGCTGCTGCGTGGCCAGGGCGTGGTCCGGACCGCCTCGCGCCGCTTCGAGGTGATGGACATCGGACTGCTGCGGCTGCTGGCCGAGGGCCGCGCGACGGGGGAGCGGATCCCGGCGGGCCCTCGCGACTGAGCGCGTCCCGCGACTGAGCGCGGGCGCGCACTTCCCCGCGTTTTGACGCGACTGTGTAAACGGCTACAGCCGTCCCGCCGTTCCCCGGCGACCCTGGGGTTGGCACAGGGCGCGGGACCGTGAGCGACGGGGGTGCGCACGGCCCGGCCGCTGTCCGGTGACGGTCTGCCGGACGAGGCCCGAGCGCCCCGCACCGGAGAAGGGCGGCGGGGTGGGCAGGGGGACGAGCCCCGCCGCCCGCTTCCGGCATTCACCGGCACCCCGTCACCACCGCATCCACCACCGCATCGCGAGACGGGGGCCACGGCATGAAGGACGGCGGGCGATGAGCGCACCGGAAGACGTGAACACACCGGAAGAGGTGAGCGCCCCGGCACAGTCGCGGGGACGCCGGCTGGACATCCCCCAGGGCGGCCCGCTGGACGGGGCGGGCCAGCCGGGCGGTGCCCGTACGGCGCGCGAGGCCCGCGCCCATCTGCACATCGCCCACGGCCCCGCCCGGCTGTGCGCCGATCCGGCGCCGTACCCCTTGCCCGAAGGACCGGTGCCGCGCGAGGAGCTGGCCCGGTTGCGCCGGCTCCACCGGGCCGTCCCCGGGCATGCCGCGATGCGCGACCATCTGCGCCGCACCCACCTGGTGGCGCTGTGCGGCGAACCCGGCACCGGCCGCGCCTGGACCGGGCTCGCCCTCCTGGCCGAGCTGGCCGAGCTGACCGGCGGCGGGGTCTCCCGGCTCGGATACACCGGCCCGGACGGGGCGCCCGGCGTGGAGAAGGGCGTGGAGAAGACCGAGCGCGGCCACGGCTATCTCCTCGAACTCCCCGCCGACCAGGCCGAATCCACGGCCGAGCCCCTGCTGGACCGGCTGCGCGCCCACTTCGCCGAGCACGAGGCGTTCTGCGTGGTACTGGTCGCGGGCGGCCCGGCCGCCGACCGGCTGCTGCGCGGCCGTCGCCACGCCGTGGCGTACCGGCCCCCGGCCGCCGCCGACGTCCTCGACCGCCATCTCACCGAGCTGCTCGCCGACCGCCCCACCGGACTGCTGGAGACGGCGCGGGCCACCGCCCGGCGCCCCGAGCTGGCCGAGGCGCTCGGCCTGGACGAGCCACGGCCCGGCGAGGCCGCCCGGCTGGCCGGGCATCTGGCCGCGCACGCCGAGGGCAGGCTGTCCGACGAGCGGCTGCTGGAGCACTGCCGGTCGTTCGCCCCGCACCAGGCCCGGGAGTGGTTCCTGGAGGCCGGGGCCTCCGGCACCCTGCCCGCCGCGCTGCCCGCGCTGCGCGCCGCCGCGCTGCGGATCGCGCTCGCCGTCTTCGACGGCTCCGCGCACAGCGTCATGGCCGAGGCCGCCGAGCTGCTGGCCTGGGAACTGGCCGTCACGCTCGATCCGCAGTACGCGCCCGGCCGTCCGCTGTTCACCGCCCGCCCCGGGGCCTTCCTCGCCACGGCGCGCGCGGTCCACGGCGAGGGGCTGGAGGACCTCGGGGACGCCTCGGTGCCCGTGCGCGCGGTGTGGTTCGAGGGGCGGCGGCTGGCGCCCGCCGTGCTCCACGAGTCCTGGGACGTCCACCACAACCTCCGCGGCCCGATGGCCCGTTGGCTGCGCGCGCTGTGCGACGACCCACGCCCCCAGGTGTGGGTGCGCGCGGCGGTCGCGGCGGGCGTGCTGTGCGCCCGCGACTACCTCTACGGCCTGGTCGAGCTGGCGCTGCCGCTGGCCCGTACCGACAGCCCGGTGCAGCGGATGGCCGCGGGCACCGCGCTCGCCGAGGCGTCCCGCGCCCCGGACGTGCGCCCCGCCGTGAACGGGCTGCTGCACGCATGGGCGCGCGGCGACGACGAACGCGAGCGCGAGACCGCCGCGCTCGCCCACGGCTACGGTCTGGCGGCGGGCTCGGTCGCGACGTCCCTGGAGGAACTCGGCCGGCTCGCCCGCGCCGACGACGGCCACACCACCTCCTACAGCGTGGTGCGGCTGCTGGCCGGGACCGAGCCGGAGACCGTACTGGCCGCGCTCACCCACTGGCTGCGCGACACCCGGCGAGCCCGCCGGGACCTGGCGCTGCTCGCGACGTTGCGCGCGGTCACCATCCGCACCTCGCATCTGTGGGGGCTGGGCGAGGTGCCCGAGCTGGAGCCGTACGCCGCCTGGCCGCTGGCCACGGCGCTGCTCGCGGCCCATCCGGAGTGCGGGCCACGGCTGGCCGAGCTGCTGCGGGCCGCGCTGACCTGGGCCAGATCGGCCGGGGCGGCCGAGGACGCGCTGGTCGGCTGGATCCGGCGGGCGGCGGGGGACGAGCGGCAGCTGGCCGTGTTGTGCGACTTCCTGCCCCGGCTGGCGCAGGACGGCGACGAGCCGCTCGACGCCGGGGCGGCCACGCGGATACGGGAGGTGCTGGAGGCACTGTGAGGAGAACGCCGATGGTGAAAGAGACAGAGGACCCGACAGGTACCGAGACCACCCACGAGACCGAACACGACCACGCCCACGAGAGGCCGGCGAGCGCGGGGGCGCGCCGGATCTCGGTCACCGGGGCGCGGAAGCTGCGCGAGGCGCTGCGCCACGGCGGGGACGCCCTGTCCGCGGCGCTGCGGGAGGCCGACGACGGCCTGCTGCTGAGCGCGCTGGACGAGGGGCTGCCCGCCGAGCGGGCCACCCGCGTCGTGGTCGAACTGGTGCGCCGCGCGCCCGAGCGCGGCCCGGAGCTGGCGGACGCGGTCTGCGAGAAGGTGCTCCTCGCCCAGCTCTATCTCGACCCGCCGCACCGCGCCCCGGGCGGCGCGGGCGGACCTGCCCCGGACCCCGACCGCAGGCTGCGGGTGCGCAACGCGCTGATGCTGTACGAGGGGCTGGTCCGCCCGTACGCGCGGCGCGGCGCGGTGCCGGAGCTGATGGCCTGCGTCCTGCCCGGCCTGTGGACGGCCGGGGACGGCGCGGGCCGGGAGGTGGTGCGCCGGATCGTCGGCACCCGGCAGAGCACCGGGTTCGGCGAGAAGGGCTGGAAGGCGCTGTTCGGCGGCGTGGCCGAGGAGTCCCGGGAGCACCGGGAGGCGGCGGCCCGCGCCGCCCGGCGCGCGGCACGGCGGCGTTGGCGGCGCGGGGGCGCCGAGGACGGCAGCCGTATCGATCTGAAGCCCGGCCAGCTGTGGGTCTCCGCCCTGCTGGGGTTCATCGCGGTGGCGCTCGTGCTGATCGTGGTGATCGCGGCAGGCTGACCGCTCCGCGGGAAGGGCCGCGAGGTGCGGTCGTTCATCCGCACGCTGCGCCGTGGCTGGTCCCGCCCGCGCGGCGGAGCCGCATACCGGCACAGCCCCGCGCCCCTTCGGGGCGCAACCGGACCACACCGGACCTCAGCGAGGCCATTCAGCCGCCCGGCTTCCGCCCCGCGCCGGAACCGACGGGGGGCCGACCGGCGCCCGCTCACCGTCCGCGGCGGACCGCGGTGGCCTTCCCACGCGGCGCGCGCGTTTCCACCGCCACTCCGCCGAAGGCGGTCGGCGGACCGCGCGAGAGATCGGGAGATCCGTGGCGCGGAGCGTTCACAATGGGCCGCGAGCGGCGAAGATGGGGTCATGGGATTCCATGTCGACTCCGAGGCCGGGCGGCTGCGCCGCGTCATACTGCACCGCCCCGACCTGGAGCTCAAGCGGCTCACACCCACCAACAAGGACGCCCTGCTCTTCGACGACGTCCTGTGGGTGCGCCGTGCCCGCCAGGAGCACGACGGCTTCGCCGATGTGCTGCGGGACCGCGGGGTCGAGGTGCATCTCTTCGGGGACCTGCTTAACCAGAGCCTGACCCTGCCGGACGCGCGGGCGCTGGTGCTGGACCGGGTCTTCGACGAGAAGGAGTACGGGCCGCTGGCCACCGACCACCTGCGCGCCGCCTTCGACGAGCTGACCGCTCCGGAGCTGACCGAGGCGCTGATCGGCGGCATGACCAAGCGGGAGTATCTGGAGCGGTACCCGGAGCCGATCTCCGTCCGCTTCCACGCCATGGAAGCCGATGACTTCCTGGTCAATCCGCTGCCGAACCACCTCTTCACCCGGGACGCCTCCGCGTGGGTGTACGACGGGGTGTCGATCAACGCGATGCGCTGGCCCGCCCGCTGGCACGAGACGGTGCACTACGAGGCCGTCTACCGCCATCACCCGCTCTTCGCGAAGGAGGACTTCCACGTCTGGTCGGAGGGCCAGGCCGCGTACCCCTCCACCATCGAGGGCGGCGATGTGCTGGTGCTCGGCCAAGGCGCGGTGCTGATCGGGATGAGCGAGCGGACCACTCCGCAGGCGGTGGAGATGATCGCCCACCGGCTCTTCGAGGCCGGTTCGGCCCGGACGATCGTGGCACTCGACATGCCCAAGGGGCGGGCCTTCATGCACCTGGATACCGTGATGACCATGGTGGACGGGGACACCTTCACCCAGTACGCGGGGCTGGGGATGCTCCGCTCGTACACCATCGAGCCGGGCGCGGGCAGCCAGGAACTCAAGGTCACCGACCATCCGCCGGAGCATATGCACCGCGCGATAGCCGCGGCCCTCGGCCTGGACTCCATCCGCGTGCTCACCGCGACCCAGGATGTCCACGCGGCCGAGCGCGAGCAGTGGGACGACGGCTGCAACGTGCTCGCGGTCGAGCCGGGCGTGGTGGTCGCCTACGAGCGGAACGCGACGACCAACACCCATCTGCGCAAGTGCGGGATCGAAGTCATCGACATCCCGGGCAGTGAGCTGGGCCGGGGCCGGGGCGGGCCGCGGTGCATGAGCTGTCCGGTCGAGCGGGACCCGGTGGAGCCGTAGGGCCGGAGTTTCGCCTCGAGTCGTAGGGCCACGACTCGCCCTCGAACCGTAGGGCCAGGATTCACCCACCCGTCTCCGCATATATGCAAGGCATCGTATATGCTTCCATGATTCCGGGCCGCGGCACCCCGCCGTAGCCGCTGATCCGCCACGTGTTCGCCGTGACCTAGGAGCCACCCTTATGGCGATTGACCTCACCGGCCGCCACTTCCTCAAGGAGCTGGACTTCACCGCCGACGAGTTCCGCCGCCTGATCGACCTGGCCGCCGAGCTGAAGGCGGCCAAGCGCGCGGGGACCGAGGAGCGACGGCTGCGGGGCAGGAACATCGCCCTCATCTTCGAGAAGACCTCCACCCGCACCCGCTGCGCCTTCGAGGTCGCGGCCGCCGACCAGGGTGCCTCGACGACCTATCTCGATCCGGTCGGCTCCCAGATCGGTCACAAGGAGTCGGTGCGGGACACCGCGCGGGTGCTCGGCCGGATGTACGACGCGATCGAGTACCGGGGCCATGGCCAGGGCGTCGTCGAGGAGCTCGCCGCCCACGCCGGGGTGCCCGTCTACAACGGCCTCACCGACGAGTGGCACCCCACCCAGATGCTCGCCGATGTGCTGACCATGACCGAGCACAGCGACAAGCCGCTGGATCGGGTCGCCTACGCCTACCTCGGCGACGCCCGGTACAACATGGGCAACTCCTACCTCGTCACCGGCGCCCTGCTGGGCATGGACGTCCGCATCGTCGCGCCCAGCCTGCTGTGGCCCGACAACACCATCGTGGAGCTGGCGCGGCAGCTCGCCACCACATCCGGCGCCCGGATCTCGCTCACCGAGAGCGTCGCGGAGGGCGTGCGCGGCGCGGACTTCGTCGCCACCGATGTGTGGGTGTCCATGGGCGAGCCCAAGGAGGTCTGGGACGAGCGGATAGCGCTGCTCGGGCCGTACGCGGTGACGATGGATGTGCTGCGTGCCACGGGCAACGACGCGGTGAAGTTCCTGCACTGCCTGCCGGCCTTCCACGACCTGGGCACCGACGTCGGCCGGGAGATCCACGAGCGGCACGGGCTGACCGAGCTCGAGGTCACCGACGAGGTCTTCGAGTCCGAGCACTCCGTCGTCTTCGACGAGGCGGAGAACCGGATGCACACGATCAAGGCGGTGCTGGTCGCGACGCTCGGCGCCCGGTAGCGCCCGACGGGCGGCCGTCAGCCGTCGGTGGGCGGCCCTGAGCCCTCCGTTGGGCGGCCCTCAGTCCTCCGTGGGCGGGAGGACGAACCAGACGGCCTTGCCGTAGGGGGTCGGCCGGTAGCCCGCGTCGGCGCTGAGGGTCCGGATCAGCAGCAGACCGCGTCCGCCTTCGGCGAGGCCGTCGGGTCTCTTGGGCCCCTCGGGGCGCCCCAGCGAGTCCAGCCCGCCCGGCGGATTCGGGTCCTGGTCGTGCACCTCGACCTGCCAGCCTCCGGTCGGCACCAGCTCCACCACCAGCTCTATCGGCTCGTCGCCGGTCGTGTGCCGCACCGCGTTGGCCACCAGCTCGGCCGTCAGCAGCTCCGCCGTGTCGCCGTCCACGGGCGCCCCGATGTCGGCCAGGGTGTTCCGGATCAGCGCACGCGCCAGCGGTACGGCGGCCGTCGTGTGCGGCAGGGCGAAGCGCCAGGTGGCGGCGTGGGAGGGATCGGGCACGGAAGGCGTCCAGTCGGTCGGCGTGAAGCGGAGTACCGCAGCCCTTGACGGTATGAAGCGGACGATAGTTCCGGAAGGGGCTGTGGGCCACTCTTGACGGGACCTAGGGACTGAAAGGCGCATTCACGCCATACGAGGCAAATGGGCGGCGCCGGTTGTCCGGCGGGCGGCTCCGCGCGCGGCGCGTGACGGCTTCAGCGGCGGCCGCGGTGGCGGCCGCGGCGACAGCCTCGGCGACGACTCAGCGAGGGCTTCAGGCGCGCGCCGCCCACGCCCGATCCGTGAGCCCGAGCAGCCGCTCGACCGTGGCGGCGTCCGGCAGCGGGCCGTGATCCCCGGTCACCTTGAGCGCGGACCCGGCCGTGATGTGGCCGAGTCGCAGTGCCGAGGTCAGGCCCCCGCCGCGCAGCAGCCCCGCCAGGAAACCGGCGGCGAAGGCGTCCCCCGCGCCGACCGGCTCCACCACCTCCGTGCGTGGGGCAGGCACCGTGACCTCCGGCCCGTCGCCGTCAAACGCGATCGCCTCCCGCCCGCCGTCCTTGACGACGAGCAGACGCGGACGCGGCAGCAGCTCGCGTACGCCGCTCGCGTCGAGCTCCGCGCCCCACAGGTGCTGTGCCTCGTCGAGGCCGACGAAGACGATGTCGGCGCGGTCGGCCAGATCGCGCAGGACCGTGGCGGCCGTGCCGTCCGGCCACAGCGCCGGGCGGTGGTTGACGTCGAAACTGATGGCGTGGGCGCGGTCGGCCGGAGGGGTCGCGAGCGCCCGTTCCACCAGGGCGCCGCAGGACGGGGAGAGTGCGGGCGTCACCCCCGTGAGGTGCACGAGGGCCGCCGACCCGAGTCGCGCATCGTCCAGGAGCTCGGGTCCCATCGCCGAGGCCGCCGAACCGCGCCGGTAGTAGTGGACGCGGGTGCCCGTGGGGCCGGGGTCCTTCACCAGCAGGCCGGTCGGCCGGTCGGGGTCGGTCCGTACGCCCGAGACATCGACGTTCGCCGCGGCGACGGCGGCACGCACCCGCCGGGCGAACGGGTCGTCGCCGAGGGCCGAGAGCCACACGGCGGATACGCCCAGGTCCGCGAGGTACATCGCCACGTTGGACTCCGCGCCCGCGACGGAGAGCCGCAGGCTCTCGCCGGTGTCCAGCGACCCGGGCGGTTCGGGGGCGAGCGCGGCCATCGTCTCGCCGACGCAGACCACGGTGCCGCCGGCGGGAGGCCAGGACGAGGTGGTCCGCGATGCCTCGCCACCACCGGCCGCGGCACGGCCGCCCACCGGCGGGGACGTGGCCGCGCGCGTCGCCGCGCCGCCACCGGCCACCGCACCCGGCGCGGCCGCACCCGCTCCCGTATCGCCCGTGGAACCCGACCCGCTCACACCGGGCCCCCGATCGCACCGGCCACCGGTCGGTACTCCGCCGCCGGTGGCCCCGGCACTCCCACCCGGCCCGAGAACAGGGCGCCGCGGATGCCCTCGCCCAGGCCGAGGCGGTCGGGGTGGGCGGGGCGCGGGTCCTCGGTCACCGGGTGGCCTCCTGGACGGCGGTGCGGAAGGCGCGTGCGCGGGCGCGCAGGGCGTCCGCGCTGCCGCCGTCCGCGGCGTCGCCGACGAGGGGCGAGCCGATGCCGACCGCGGTCGCCCCGGCGGCCAGGTAGGCGCGGGCCGCGGTCTCGTCGACGCCGCCGACCGGTACGAACACCTCGTGCGGGAACGGCCCCCGCAGCGCCTTGAGATAGCCGGGCCCGCCCGCCTGGGCGGCCGGGAAGATCTTCAGCCCCTCGGCGCCGAGCGCGCGTACGCCGATGATCTCGGTCGGAGTCATGACCCCGGCCAGCACCGGGAGGCCCAGTTCGCGTGCGGTGGACATCCCCTCGCCCAGGCCGGGGGTGACGGCGAAGTCGGCGCCCGCCCGGTGGGCGGCGCGGGCGTCGTCGGCGGTGAGCACGGTGCCCGCGCCGAGCGGACGGCCGGGGCCGAGGGCCTTGCGGGCCCGCTCGATGACGGTCAGGGCGCGCTCGGTGGTCAGAGACACCTCGATCAGTTCGATGCCCTCGTCGGCCAGGGTCAGTACGGTGCGCAGCGCGGCCTCGGGGTCGCTGCCGCGCACGACGGCGACCAGCCGATGGGCGGCCAGGGCGGCTCGCAGGTCCACGGGCGGAACTCCTCGCAGGCAATGGGGTGGGTTCAGGGGCAGTGGCAGGTCGCGGAGAGCGTGAGCCGCCAGCGGACCTCGCCCCGGGCGGGGACCCGC
The DNA here is from genome assembly GCF_047337785.1 of Streptomyces lacaronensis. NCBI lineage: Bacteria > Bacillati > Actinomycetota > Actinomycetes > Kitasatosporales > Streptomycetaceae > Streptomyces > Streptomyces lacaronensis. The sequence continues at coordinate 3,591,373 of NZ_JBLHDK010000003.1, read as the reverse complement.
GCGGCGTCGCCGGGACCCGCGTCGGCGACGTCGAAGGCGCGGCCGAGCATCGGCTCGACCCCTGTGCTGCGGTACGGGTTCTCGGCGGGGAAACCGCCGAGGTTGCGCCACACGGCGACGGACAGCGGCTGCCCGTCGGCCTCGAGCGCGAGGGCCAGGCACCGCGTGCCGTCGTGGACGCATGCGCGCGGGGTGTCCACGACCGCGCCGACCGCGGTGCCGTCGTCCGGTCCGAACCGGTCGAGGGCCAGGCCCAGGGGTGCGGGCCAGTCGCCCTCGGCCCACGGTGCCCCGGCGGGCCAGGGCCGGTCCAGCAGCGGCGCGGCCTCCGGGAAGAGCCGCGTGCGCGCCCCCTCGCGCAGCCGCAAGGCCGCCCGCGGGGTCAGGTCGAGCAGGGCGTGGGCGGCCCAGATGAAGCGGAAGCCCGGATCGGCGCGGAGGACGTAGTCGGCCTCGGCCTCCTCGGCCGTGCCGCGGATCGTGCGCGTCAGCGCGAACCGGTCGCAGCGCACGGTTTCCGCGTCCCCTTCGCGCCGCCACGGGCGCGACCAGGCGTCCCCGTGGTCGGGGGTGCCGCGGACGGTGGGGACGCACTCCTCCACGCCGCCCGCGTCCACGAAGGCGTCCCCGGGCGACACCCGCTCCCGCTCCGGCGCCGGGCGGTGCCACAGCCATTCGTGTCCGCCCGCGCGGAGCGAGGTCCAGCGACCGCCGCGCGCGGGATCGGTGACGATCTCCAGCACGCCGTCACCACTCCGCGAAGGAGCCGTCGGGGTGCCGCCAGACCGGGTTGCGCCAGGCGTGGCCGGTGCGGTCGGCCGCGCGTACGGCCGCCTCGTCGATGCTGATGCCGAGGCCGGGGGCGTCGCCGCGCGGCGCATGGCCGGCCACGAAGCGGAACGGCTCGGGGTCGACGAGGTAGGACAGCAGATCGGCGTCCTTGTTGTAGTGGATGCCGCGGCTCTGCTCCTGGATCAGGAAGTTCGGCGTCGCGAACGCGACCTGGAGGCTGGCCGCCAGCGCGATGGGGCCGAGCGGGCAGTGCGGGGCGAGCTGGGCGCCGTAGGTCTCGGCGAGCGAGGCGATGCGATGCACCTCGGAGATGCCGCCCGCGTGGGACAGGTCGGGCTGTGCGACGGCGATGCCCGCGGCGAGGACCGGCAGGAACTCCGTACGCCCGTACAGCCGTTCACCGGTGGCGAGGGGTACCGGGCTCGCGGCGACCAGGCCGGGGAGCAGATGGCCGTGCTCGGGTACGACGGGCTCCTCCACGAACAGCGGGTGGAGGGCGGCCAGTTCGGGCAGGACGCGGCGGGCCCCGGCGGCGGTGAAGCGGCCGTGGAAGTCGACGGCCACGTCGCGGTCCGGGCCGAGCGCCTCCCGGGCGGCGGCCACCCGGTCCACGACCGCGGTGGTCTCGGCCGCGGTGGGCATCGGGGAGGTGGCCCCGGCGCCGTTCATCTTCACCGCCGTGAAACCCGCCTCGACCTGCGCGGCTATCTGCTCGGACAGCTCGGCGGGCTCGTCGCCGCCGACCCAGGCGTATACCCGGACGCGGTCGCGCACCGGGCCGCCCAGCAGGGCGTGCACCGGGGCGCCGTAGGTCTTGCCCGCGATGTCCCACAGGGCCTGGTCGAGACCGGCGACGGCGCTGGACAGCACGGGTCCGCCGCGGTAGAAGCCGCCCTTGGTGAGCACCTGCCAGTGGTCCTGGATACGCAGCGGATCCTGGCCGATCAGATAGCCGGCGAGGACGTCGACGGCCGCGCGGACCACCTCGGCGCGCCCCTCGACGACGGGCTCGCCCCAGCCGATCACGCCGTCGTCGGTCTCTACGCGGCAGAACAGCCAGCGCGGTGGCACGAGGAAGGTCTCGATACGGGTGATCTTCACTGGCGGGTGGGCCTTTCCGTGTCGTCGTGGGAGCCGCCGATCTCCTGGGAGCCGCCGGTCTCCTCGGAGCCGCCGGTCTCGGGCGAGCCGCCGATCCGGTCCAGGTCGCGACCGGCCTGGTCGAGCAGGGCCCGCATGGCGGCCTCGGCGGCCCGCGGGTCCCGCTCGCGCACGGCGTCCAGGACGGCGCGGTGGGCGGGGACCGGATCCTCGCTGTGCGGGGAGCTGTGCACGATGCGATCGCGGTAGGCGAGGCCCGACTCGATCACCATCTCCATGCGTTCGAGGAGTTCGTTGTGGGTGGCGGCGAGCAGCGCGCGGTGGAAGGCGAGGTCGGCCTCCACCGCGTGGGCGGCGTCGGAGCCGCCCTGCCCCATCGCGTCCACGGCGGCGTCCAGGGCGGCGAGGTCGGCCTCGGTGCGCCGCTCGGCGGCCAGCCGTACGGCCGCGGGCTCGATGATGCCGCGCACCTCGGCGAGGTTGCGCAGCAGCGCGCTGTCGGCGTCGGTGGTGCGGTCGCTCTCGAACTGCCAGCGCAGGACGTCGGCGTCGAGCAGGTTCCAGTCCGAACGGCTCCGTACGAAGGTGCCGCGCTTCTGCCGGGCGTCGACCATCCCCTTGGCGGCCAGGACCTTCAGCGACTCGCGCAGGGCGGTGAGGCTGACATCCAGTTCGCTCTGCAGGGCGACCAGGTCCAGGGTGGACCCCTCGGGGAGGTCGCCGCTCAGGACGCGGCGGGCGAGGGCCTCCACGGTCTGGCCGTGCACGCCGCGGCGGGCGTAGGGCGTCATGTCGTACTGCCTTTCTGGTGCGAGCTGATCGCGGTGGTCATGCGGAGGACTTGACGACGCTCCAGCCGCCGTCCACGAGAAGACTCGCACCGGTGATGTACGAGGACTCGTGGGAGCCGAGGAAGGCGATGGCCGCGGCCACCTCCTCGGGGGTGCCGAACCGCCCGGCCGCGGTCTCGGCGACGCTGCGCGCGCGGTCCTCGGGGGAGACCCGGTCCCAGGCCGCCGTCAGGATCGGGCCGGGCAGGACCGCGTTGACCCGCACCTCGGGTCCGTACTCGACGGCGAGCTGACCGCACAGGGACAGCAGCGCCCCCTTGGATGCCGCGTAGGCGGGGTGGCCGGGGATGCCCTTGTGGGCGTGGACGGACGAGGTCAGGACGACGGCTCCGCGGCGGGCGCGCAGATCGTCCAGGACGGCCCGGAAGCCGAGGAAGGCGCCGGTGAGGTTGACGGCGAGCTGCCGCTGCCAGGAAGCGAGGGACGTTTCGTGGGCGGGGGTGACGTCGACGGTGTAGGCATTGCTGACGAGCACGTCGACGGGCCCGAAGCCGCGGGCGGTGGCCGCGATCCGCCGCCAGCCCTCCTCCGTGGAGACGTCGGCGGTCACGAAGCGGGCGCGGCCGCCGTCCTCGGCGATCCGCTCGGCGACCGCCGTGCCGCGCTCCTCGGCGATGTCGGCGAGCACGACGGCGGCGCCCTCCTGGGCGAGGCGTTCGGCGGTGGCGGCGCCGATGCCGGAGGCGGCTCCGGTGACCACGGCCGTGCGGTCGGTGAAGCGGTCACCGTGGCGGCGGGGCTGTTCCATCGGGGGTCGGGCTCCTTCGCTGGACTTCGGGCGGGGGCGGGGGCTCTACTGCCGGGTCAGGACCACCAGTTCCGCGTCGTGCTCGGCGCTCCAGGCGAACGGCAGCCCGTAGTGCAGCAGATGGGCGCCGCTGTAGGTGGTCGCCGACGCGGCGTCCCGGTAGCGGGCGGCCGCGTCGAGGCCGCGCAGCCGGAGCCGGGCCGGACGTCCCGGGACGAGCGGGGCGCCGTCCAGGCGGCCGGTGCCGAGCGCGGCGACGACGGTGCGTCCGTCGGGACCGTCGTACTGCACCCCGCAGGTGGCGTCCAGCGGGCTGCCCAGGAGCCGGGCCTCGCCGAGGTGGATGACATCGCGCACCTCCTTGTAGCGGGCGATCCAGCGAGCGGCCTCGGCGCGCCGCCCGGCGTCCCAGTGGCGCAGGTCGGCGCCGATGCCCAGGACTCCGCACATGGCGGTGACGAAGCGGAAGGCGAGGCTGCGCGGACGGGGGTCGAAGACACCGGGGGCGTCGGTGACCCAGGAGCTCATCACATGCGGGGCATGGGCGTGCAGAAAGCCGTACTGGACGGCCAGCCGGTCCAGCGGCGCGGTGTTGTCGCTGGGCCAGACGACGTCGGTGCGGGCGATCGTCGCGTGGTCGACGCGTGCGCCGCCGCCCGCGCACCCCTCCACGGTGACCCGGGGGTGGGCGGTGCGCAGCCGGTCCAGGACGCGCAGATAGCCCGCGACGTGCTGGGCGTCCAGGTCGAGGCGGTCGGCGGGACCGGCGCCGGGGCGGCCGCGCTCGGTCGGCGGCCGGTTCATGTCCCACTTGAGGTAGCTGATGTCATGGCCGGTCAGCAGCCGGTCCAGGGTCGCGATGACGAAGTCCTGGACATCGGTCCGGCCCAGGTCGAGCAGGAGCTGGTGGCGCACCAGCCGGGCCGGACGGCCGTCGATCCGGTACACCCAGTCCGGGTGTTCGGCGTACAGCGCGCTGCCGGGGCTGACGGCCTCCGGCTCGATCCACAGGCCGAAGTCGAGGCCCAGGGCGCGGACGTCCGCCACGAACCGGCCGAAGCCCTCCGGGAACGCCACCGGGTCGGGGTACCAGTCGCCCAGTCCGCCGGTGTCGTCGGCGCGGCCCGTGAACCATCCGTCGTCGACCACGAACAGCTCGGCCCCGATGTCCGCCGCCGCCCTCGCCAGCTCCAGCTGCCCCGCCGCGTCGACGTCGAAGGCGGTGGCCTCCCAGGAGTTGTAGAGGACCTTGCGGGGGCGGCGCAGCCGCTCGCCGGTCAGCCGGCGTTCGTAGCGGTGCCAGACGCGGGACAGCCCGTCCAGTCCGTCGGCGCTGAACGCGCAGGCGAGCCGTGGTGTGGTGAGGGTGTCGCCGGGCGCCAGGCGCACCCGGCCCTCGTGGGGTACGCGGCCCGCGCGTATCCGCACCGCGCCGCCGGGTTCGGCCTCCACGGTGAGGTGCCAGTTGCCGGGCCACTCCAGGGCCAGGCCGTAGGCGGGGGCGTCGCCCGGGTCCGCGGCGTCCTGGACCGCGAGCCAGGGCGCGTAGGCGTGTCCGGGCACGCCCTGACGGCTGCCCATGGTGAACGTGCCCCTGGACAGGGTGAGTTGGGTGCGCTGGAACTCCTGCGACCACTGACCGGCCAGATACGTCAGCCGGGCTCCGGCGGTGACGGGGACGTTCACGGCGGCCGAGTCGAAACGCTCGAGACACAGCTCCTCGTCGCCGGTGCAGCTGAGCTCGGTCCAGCGGTGGATGACGTCGGTGCCCGGCACCGTGGCGTAGCACAGGGCCGTGCGCAGGCCGAGCACATCGTCGGTGAAGGTGAGCCGCAGACTCCCCGCCTCCTCCGCGGCCCCCTCGAACGCCCACCACACGCCGCGCTCCGCACCGGGGCGTGCGGCCACCAGGTCGGCGCCGGTGAACGGCCGCAGCCCGTACGGCAGGTACTCGGCGGGCGCCGCGTCGGCGGGGGTGATGAAGTGGGTGCGGTGCGACCAGTCCAGCGCGGAGGGGCCGGTCTCGACGCCGAGCGGGCCCCAGGCGTCGAGCTCGGCCCAGGGGCCGTCCGGGGACAGCCGCACCGTATAGCTGGTCCGGTCGGTGCGCAGCGTCCAGCGCTGGTTCGGCGTCACTTGACCGCTCCGAGGTTGAGACCGGCCACGAAGTGGCGCTGGAACCGGAGGAAGACGGCCACGGTGGGTGCCGCGGCGATGACGGACCCGGCCGCGATCACGTTCCACATCGACACGAACTGGCCCTGGAGCCCGATGAGGGCGGCGGTGATGGGCATCTTGGTGTCGCTGCGCAGCACGGTGATGGCCCACAGCAGGTCGTTGAAGATCCAGGTGAAGGACAGGGCGCTGAGCGCGGCGAGCGCCGGGCGGCTGAGCGGCAGGATGATCCGCCAGAAGATCTGCCAGGGACCGGCACCGTCGACGACGGCGGCCTGCTGGATCTCGACCGGAATGGCCCGCATGAAGCCGTACAGGACGAAGACGTAGAAGCCGACGCCGAAGCCGATCTGCACGCCGATGAGGGCGGGCAGGGTGTCGTGGACGCCCATCAGCTCGCTCAGCTTGGACACCGGGATGAGCAGGATCTGCGGCGGAAGCAGATTGCCGCCGAGCATCAGCAGCAGCAGGGAGCGGCGGAAGGGCACCTCGTAGCGGCTGAGGGCGAACGCGGCCATGGCGGCCAGGGCCAGGGTCACCAGCACGCACGGGACGGTCACGATCAGGCTGTTGATCAGAGCGCGCTGCTGGCCGCCGTCGCTCCACGCCTGCTGGAAGTTGCCGAGGGTGAAGGAGTGGGGCCGGCTGCCCAGGCCGTGGGCGGAGATGTCGTCGAAGGAGCGCAGGCTCGTCACCACGACCAGGGCGATGGGCAGCAGCCACAGAGCGGCGAGCGCCCCGGCCCCGAGGTGGAAGCCGGCGGTGGCCGCGCGGCGCCGGCGCAGGGCCGCGGAGCTGCGAAGTGCCGTCATCAGTCGGCCTCCCGGAAGGCGCGGACGAGGTAGGAGGCGATGACGCCGAAGGCCAGCACGAAGATCACGACGGCCAGGGCGGAGCCGTAGCCCAGGCGCAGGGACTGGAAGGCGGTGGAGTACATATAGGTGCTCAGCAGTTCGGACGAGTGGTAGGGGCCGCCCCGGGTCAGGGACCACACGACGTCGAAGGAGCGCAGCGAGTCGATGACGATCACGGACAGGACGACGGCGTTGACGCTGCGCAGCTGGGGCAGCGTCACATGCCGGAAGCGCTGCCACCGTCCGGTGCCGTCCACCTTGGCCGCCTCGTACAGCGCCGGGTCGATGCCCTTGAGCCCGGCCAGGTACAGCACCATCACATAGCCGACCTGGCGCCACAGCGCGGGCACGATGACCGCGTAGAGGGCGGTGTCCTGGTCGGCGAGCCAGGCGTGGCGCAGGCTGTCCAGGCCGACCGACTCCAGGAGCCGGTTGAGGACGCCGTCGGGCTGGTAGATGGCCTGCCAGACGAGCGCGGTGGCCACCAGGGAGAACACGACGGGCAGGAACAGGGCGGCGCGGTAGAAGCCCACGCCCCGGCGCTCCTGCTGGAGGAGCAGCGCGGCGCCGAGGCCGAGGAGCGCGGACAGGCCGCCGAACAGCACCAGCCACAGCACGGTGTCGACGGCCGCGGTGCGGAAGACCTCGTCGTGGGCCATCTCGGCGAAGTTGCCCAGGCCGACGAACTCGGGTGCCGACACCCCGTCCCACTTGGTCAGGGCGAGATAGAAGCCCTGGAGCGCGGGCCAGAACACCCACAGTGACTCGGCGAGCAGCGGGACGAGGAGGAAGGCGAGCACCAGCGGGGGCGTGCGCCGGGGCCCCCGGGCCCACCTGCCGCGGGGCGGGGGCGGCGCAGGGGAGGTGCGCTCGGGCGCGGTGAGGACGGCCACGTCACGCCTTCCAGACCTTCTCGGCGTCGCGCTGCCAGTCGGTGAGGATCGAACCGATGCTCTTCGGCTTGGCGAGGAACTTGGTCAGCGCGGTGTCCGCGGTGGGCTGAAGGGCGTCGCTCGAGTCGCGGTTGAAGAACTGGGTTATCTCGGCGGCCTCCTCGACGTGCTTGCGGCCCTTCTTGACCAGCGCGGTCCCGGCGTCCTCGGCGTCGGGGTGGCAGGGCAGGACCGTGCCCGACGAGCCCTTGATGTAGATCTCCTGTGCCTCGGCCGTGGCGAGGTAGCGCAGCAGCTCGAAGACCCCGTCGCGGTGTCCGGTGCGGGCGCTGGCGAAGTAGCCGTCCGTGGGCGCCTCCTCGGCGAGCGGGACCCTGGGGTCGATGACCGGGAAGCGGAAGAAGTCGATGTCGTCGAGGGCGCCCTTGGGCGCGGCGTCGGCGAAGAAGGTGCCGATGAGCATCATGCCGGTCCGGCCGGCGAGCAGGGCGGTCGTGGCGTCCTGGAAGGCGAGGGCGGTGCCGTCGGGGTCGAAGTAGGGAAGTACCTCCTGCCAGCGGTCGAAGACCTCGCGCACCTCGGGGTCGTCGAAGCGCTGCTTTCCGGCGAGGAGCCGGCGGTGGTAGTCGGCGCCGTTGACGCGGATGTTGAGGTAGTCGAACCAGGCGGAGGCCACCCACGGGGTATTGCTGCCGGCGCCGAGGCCGATCGGCGTCACGCCCTCGGCCTTCAGCTTGTCGCACAGGTCGAGGAAGTCGTCCCAGCTCTTGGGCTCCTTGACGCCCCACTTGGCGAAGTGGGACTTCCGGTAGAACATGCCCCACCAGTAGTAGGTGCTGGGCACGAAGACCTTCCTTCCGGCGGTCGAGGTGCACTGGGTGGTCAGCGCCTTGGAGTAGCGCTTGAGGTCGGGCGAGGATGACCACACCTCGCCGAGGTCGAGCAGCAGGTTCTTGCGCGCGTAGGCGTCCGCCACCGAGCCCGGGTACCAGGTGTACACATCGGGCGGGTTGGCGGAGGTCAGATAGGTGGGCAGCTGGGTGCGGAAGGTCTCGGCGGCGACGGTGTTGAGGGTGGCGCGCCCGGCGCCCTCCTTGGCGTAGGCGGCGACGAGGTCCTCCATCGCCGCCTTCGCCTGCGGCGCGGACAGGTTGGACTGGAAGGTCACCGCTCCGCCCCCGGAGGAGCTCTTGCCGGAGGAGCCGGCGGTGACACAGCCGCTGAGCAGCGCCGTGGTCCCGGCGGCGCCGAGGCCGGCGAGGAACAGCCGTCGGCTGGGGTGTGCGTGTCTCATGAAGCGCTCCTTGTGGATCCACCCGGCGGGGCCCGGCCCCGCTGACGGGGCCGGGGCGCGCTCGCGGCGGGTCCAGGTTCGCGTGGCGCTCGCACCACGTCAATATTAATTCCTAATTTATTTGAACTGGGTTCGGTGTACGGAACCATCGACCCCGCGGTACACGGCGTCGACCGCGCCGTCCGGACCCGCGACCGCCCCGAGCGCACCGTCGAACGCGGCGCCGGGGAACTCCTGCCGCTTGGTCCACCCCTGCCAGCCGCCGTTCTCGTACCGCCGCTGCCAGAGGGTGTAGTCGCCGGCCCGCGCGTACAGCACCACCGCGTCGCCCATGGCGACCAGCGTCGGGCTGCCGCTCACCGTCCCGCCGAGCGAACTCCACTCCGACCACTGCCCGGAGGCGTCGCGCGACCGCGTCCACACCTCGTCCGCCGAGGTCCGGCCGGCCACATGGATCCGCCCCCGCGCGTCCACGACGGCCGACGGCCTGCCGTACGTCGGCCGGTCGCCCGGCGCGCCGAGCGACGACCAGCCGGACGACGGCCCCCGCTGCGTGATCCGCCCATCGGCGCCGCGCGCGGTCAGCGTCCAGTGCGTCCCGTCGGTGAACGCCACCGACGGCGCGTCGGTCAGCCTCCCGCCGAGGCCCTCCCAGCCGCCCCAGCGCCCGTGCGCGAAGACCCGCCGGTACGCCCGGGAGTCGGCGCCCCGCACGAAGACGTCGATCCGCCCGCCCGCCGAGGCGTGGGCGGCGGGCTGCCCGAGGATCCGCCCGCTCGCCGGGCCGCCGAGATCCCTCGTCCGCGGCCCGCCGTCGCCGCCGTCGTCCGTGTGCTGGACGAGGGTGCCGCCCGGTCCGCGGAAGAAGGTGGTCAGCGTGTCGCCGTCGCGTACGACGGCCGGGCTCGCCGAGGTCTGCCGGCCCAGGTCCGCGCCGGGGAGGGCGTCCTCGCCGGTGAGCGTGAGGAACGCGGTGCCGTGCGCCGGCACCTCGACCGTGTACGACCCGGTGTGCGTCCCGCGGCCGGTACGCGCGCGCAGGTCGCGGACCGTGACCGGGCCGCCCAGCGCCACGTCTGAGAAGGTCACCGTGCGCTCGGCGGGCCGGTCCGAGCGGTTGAGCAGGACGACGGCGCGCCGGCCGTGGCCCGAGAGGGCCTTGCTGTAGACGTCGCCGACGGAGTCGGTGGCCACTCGCACGCCCTGGACGGCCAGCGGGTCCTGGTCGACGGCGATGATCTCCGGGTTGCGCAGCGTCCGGAGCATCGAATCGGACAGCGTGCGGGGGTCGGAGCCGATGACGAGCGGGGAGCCCATCTCGGCCCACATCACCAGCTGCGTGGTGGACTCCTCCTCCGTCAGCTCCAGCGAGCCGTCGGCCATGCGGCGCATGGGGATGAGGTAGTCGGGGTCGTTGTAGTGACCGGGCCCCTGCGCCTCGGGGTGCCAGGCGTTGGCGTCCATGGTGCGCAGCACATTGGGCCACTGGCCGGGGCTCGGGGTGCCCCAGGCGATATCGGTGCCGGTGCGCCAGGAGTCCGCGATGGTCGGGGCGTAGGCGAAGGCGTTGTGCGCGTCCTGCTCGGGCGTGTGCGGCAGGCCCCAGTCGTCGGTGAGCGGATTGCACAGGTTCAGCAGCATCCGGCGCCCGGACTTCGCGACCGCGTCGCCGAACTCCTTGAAGGCCGGGCCCGGATCGAGCTTCTCGCCGATGCCGCACAGGAAGTCGACCTTGATCGCGTCGATCTTCCAGTCCGCGAACTGCCGTGCGTCCTCGGTGTAGTGGCCACGGCTGCCGAGGCCGCAGCTCTTGCCGCCGTCGTAGGTGCCGGCGTCGGTGTAGATACCGGCCCGCAGACCGCGCTGGTGCAGAAAGGAGACGAGGGCCGGGATACCGGACGGGAAGCGGTCCGGGTGAGCCGCCAGCCGCCCCCGCGCGTCACGCGGGTCGTCGGCCTGCCAGCCACCGTCCAGCCACACGATGTCGTAACCGCTGTCGCGCAACCCGCTGCTGACGAGCCGGTCGGCGACCGACCGCACCTCCTTCTCGGTGGGCGCGCCCAGTCCGTAGTAGGTGTTCCAGCCCATGTAGGGCGTCGGGGCGAGCCCGCTCTCGTAGTAGTCGGGCGCCCCCTGGTCCACGGCGGGTGCCCCTTGGTCCATGGCGGGTGCGGCCGTGGCCGTGGGGCCCGCGGCGGTCGCCAGGACCACGGCGATCGCGGTCGCGACGGCGCCGCGGGTGAGGGTGCGGTGGCGGGGTCTCCGCGCGGGCGGGGGTGAAGTCACGTGCCTCTCCCGAGGGTTGGGAAGCAGGAGGAAGACATGACGCGGCCGCCCTCGGACAGGGCGTCGTCGGCGTCACGGCGAAGACTGTGGCCCGTGGCCGAAACCCTGTCAAGAATTATTCCTAATTTATTTAAACAGCCCTCCGCCGCGCCGAGGTCGGGCGGGACATGCCGCACGGCACCTGCGTGGAAGTGGCGGAGCTGCCCGCCGGCGCCCTGAAGGTCACCAGCCCACGGGGCCGTTCACGTCGAAGAAGCTGCCGCTGGGACCGTCCGCCGGGAGCGTGGCGGCGCGCACGACGACCTTCGCGCCTTGTGCTGGATGCTCCGTTCCGAGGTGGTTGTTCAGATCGGTGGCGACGTACCCGGGGCACACGGAGTTGATCTTAATTGGCGTATCGTTGAGTTCGACGGCGAACCATCCGGTGAGCGCATTGATGAGGGTCTTCGACGCGGGGTAGGCGAAGGCCGGAAACTGCGCCAGCGGGTTGCCCGGAGACACGAGCGTGGTGATCGACCCCACCGTGCTGCTCACATTCACGATGCGTCCGGCCCTCGCCTTCTGTACGAGCGGCAAGAATGCCTGCGTGACGCGCAGAGCCCCGTAGAAGTTCACGTCGAACGTGTGCTGGATCGTTTCCAGCCGCACCGCACCGGGAAGACCTTCACCTTCCCCGATCGCGACGCCCGCATTGTTGACCAGCACGTCCAGCGCGCCGGTTTCGTCGCCGATGTGCATTGCGGCGGCCCTGACGCTTTCCGTATCGGTCACATCGAGGCTGACAAATCGAACGTCTCCATCCTGGGAGAGTTCCTTTGCCGCGGTTTCACCTCGCCCTTGATGGCGACACCCCAGCCAGACCGTGAAGTCCTGCTGCGCGAGCTGACGTGCGGTCTCGAATCCGATGCCCTTGTTGGCGCCTGTGATAAGCGCCGTTTGCTTCGCGGTGTTCATGATCTCGATACTGCGGTACCAAAGCGGTACGATGCATCATGTGAAGTCTCCGATTCTTTATGCATCGTCCACGAATGGATCGGTGCTCGGCTCCAGCGATCCGATCGCTGATGCCATCGGCCTTCTGCGGCCCCGCACCGTGGTCGAAGCCGGCCTCCACGCCGCGGGACCGTGGGCGGTGCGTTTCGACCCGTTCCCCCACGTGAAGCTCGGCGTCGTCGTGCGTGGCGAATGCTGGCTGGCCATCGAAGGGCTCGAGCCCGTTCGGCTGAACGAGGGCGACTTCTATCTGCTGGGCAACCCTCCGCCCTACGTACTGGCCAGCTCGCCCACCGTGAAACCCCGCTCTGCGAAGCCGTTGTGGGACAGCGCTGTGAACGGCGCTGTGCGTATCGGACCCAAGGACGAGGAAGACACCTACCTGTGCGGCGGGCACTTCTCGTTCGACGACATGAACGCCTCAATCCTGATCGATGTTCTGCCGCCGCTCGTGCACGTCCATGCCGCGGATCCCCGAGGCCGGCTGCTCGCGCACCTGAGCGAACTGATGGTCGCCGAAACCGAGACCACCGCCGTCGGCGGCTCTCTGGTCCTGGACCATCTCGCACAGATCCTGTTCGTCCATATGCTGCGCGCCCACGCCGACCAATCCGGCCGGCCCACTGGCTGGCTGGGGGCGCTCAACGACGACGGCATCGGTGCCGCACTTCGCGCCATGCACGCGGACGTGGCGCACCATTGGACACTCAAAGAGCTCGCCAGTATCAGCTGCATGTCACGCTCGCTGTTCGCCGCATCCTTCAAGAAGCAGGTCGGAACCGCACCACTGACCTACTTGATCGAATGGAGAATGAGCCTTGCCCGCGATGCCCTGCGCCGCGGCACTCAATCGATCTCCGAACTGGCATTCGCGACCGGCTATGAATCCGAGAGCGCGTTCAGCACCGCATTCCGTCGCGTGGTCGGCTCCTCACCCAGACAATTTCGCGATGCCGGGCGGGTCAGGCCGCGGCCTTGAGGGCGATCACCGGCGCCCGGTTGTCGCCCGCCGGGGCCAACAGCATCATCGCGCGCCGGTAGCGCACCGAGCCGGTGCTGTCCCGACGCGCGATCTGCTGCCGCTCGTCAGATGTCGCGGAAGGTCTCGATCTGGGCGCCGATCGAGTTCAGCCGCTCCGCGAGATCCTCGTAGCCGCGGTTGATGACGTACACGTTGCGCAGCACGGAGGTGCCCGGCGCGGCCATCATCGCCAGCAGTACGACCACGGCGGGGCGCAGGGCGGGCGGGCACATCATCTCGGCGGAGCGCCAGCGGGTGGGGCCCTCGACCAGGACGCGGTGCGGGTCGAGGAGTTTGACGTGGGCGCCTAGGCGGTTGAGCTCGGTGAGGTAGATCGCGCGGTTGTCGTAGACCCAGTCGTGGATCAGCGTCGAGCCCTGGGCGACGGCCGCGATCGCCGCGAAGAAGGGCACGTTGTCGATGTTGACGCCGGGGAACGGCATCGGGTGGATCTTGTCGATGGGGGCTTGCAGCTTGGACGGGCGCACGGTCAGATCGACCAGCCGGGTGCGGCCGTTGTCCGCCGCGTACTCCCGGCCGCGCTCGTGGTCCAGCCCCATCTCCTCCAGGACGGCCAGCTCGATCTCCAGGAACTCCACCGGCACCCGGCGGATCGTCAGCTCCGACTCGGTGATGACGGCGGCGGCCAGCAGGCTCATCGCCTCGACCGGGTCCTCGGAGGGGGAGTAGTCGACATCGCGGTCGATGTGGGCCACGCCGTGGACGGTCAGCGTCGTGGTGCCCACGCCCTCGACCTTGACGCCCAACTCCTCCAGGAAGAAGCAGAGATCCTGGACCATGTAGTTGGACGAGGCGTTGCGGATCACCGTGACGCCGTCGTGCCGGGCGGCCGCCAGCAGCGCGTTCTCGGTGACGGTGTCGCCGCGTTCGGTCAGTACGATGGCGCGGGTGGGGGTGACCGAGCGGTCGACGTGGGAGTGGTACATCCCGTCGGTGGCGGTTACTTCGAGGCCGAAGTGGCGCAGGGCGGTCATATGCGGCTGCACGGTGCGGGTGCCGAGGTCGCAACCGCCCGCGTAGGGAATCCGGAAGCGGTCCATCCGGTGCAGCAGCGGGCCGAGGAACATGATGACGCTGCGCGTCCGGCGCGCGGCCTCGGTGTCCATGGACTCGAGGTCCAGCACGGCGGGCGGCACGATCTCCAGATCGGCGCCGTCGTTGATCCAGCGGGTGCGGACGCCGATGCTGCCCAGAACCTCGAGGATGCGGTAGACCTCCTCGATCCTGGCGACCCTCCGCAGCGTCGTACGGCCCGCGTTGAGGAGCGTGGCGCACAGCAGCGCCACACACGCGTTCTTGCTCGTCTTGACGTCGATGGCCCCGGACAGCCGGCGGCCGCCGACCACCCGGAGGTGCATCGGGCCCGCGTAGCCGAGGGAGACGATCTCGCTGTCCAGGGCCTCGCCGATCCTGGCGATCATCTCAAGGCTGATGTTCTGGTTTCCCCGCTCAATGCGGTTGACCGCACTCTGGCTTGTGCCGAGGGCCTCCGCGAGCTGGGACTGGGTCCAGCCCCGGTGTTGACGGGCGTCACGGATGAGCTTGCCGATACGTGAGAGGTAGTCGTCAGTCATGGAGAAGAGGCTATCTCACATATGAGATGCGCACGCGACGTGAGGGGCGGAAGGAGTGACGGCTCTCCACTCGGGCATTGTTCTATTAGTATGCGAACAAGTGGGGAAACACGGAGTGAAGTGAGGGGTCGATATGCGTCCTGTCCGACGTCGCGCGCTGGTCGTCGCACTGCCCTTTGTGCTGGCGTGGGCGGTGGTCGTGGCGACTTTCGCCGGGCTGCGCGACCGGCTGCCGGACCCGCTCGCCACGCACTTCGGCGCGGACGGGAAGGCCGACGGATTCACCGGTACGGGTGCGTTCCTCTCGGTGGCCACCGCCGTCCTCCTCGGCTCCGGCCTCCTCACCCTCGTACCCACCCTCCGCCTGACCAAGGGCCTCCGCGCCCAGCGGCTCGCGGTCGCCCTCGGCTACGGCGTGTCCGGCCTGCTGGGCTACGCCTTCGCCGCCCTGCTCTTCGCCAACGCCGACGCCACCCGCGCCTCCCGGGTCTCCCAGCCCCTGTGGCAACTGGGCATCGCCCTGGCCGTCGCGGCCCTCATGGGCGCGCTGGGCCGGCTGCTCGCGAGCCGGGACGCGGCGCCGGAGACCGATGCCGGGCGGCGGGCCGCCGCGCCCCGGCTCCCGCTGGCCACGGGCGAAGTGGCCATCTGGACGCGCACCGTCGGATCGCCCGTGCTGCTCACCGTGGGCGTGGGGACCACGCTGCTGGGCGCGGTGCTGTTCGCCGTGGGCTTGGGGACGGAGGCGTGGCTGATCGTCATCGGGCTGGTCTGCACGGCACTGGCCCGCTGCCGGGTGACCGTCGACCGCCGGGGCCTGGCCGTGGCCTTATGGTTCGCCCCGCGGCCCCGGATGCGGATACCGCTGGACCGGATCGAGCGGGCCACCAGCCGCGAGGCCGCCGCGCTGAGTCTCGGCGGCTGGGGCTATCGGGTCCGCGGCGGCGGCAGCGCCCTGGTGTTCCGCTCCGGCGACGCGCTGTTCCTGACGCTCGCCACGGGCCGGGAGTTCGCGGTGACGGTGGACGACGCCGCCACCGCCGCCGCGCTGCTCAACACCCTGATCGAGCGCGACCGCCCCGCGGCGGGGGAGCGCGGCTGAGATGCTCTTCCGCGTCGACCCCGGCTCCGCGGTCCCGCTGGCCGACCAGATCGCCGCCTCCGTACGCGGCGCGATCGCCGACGGCACCGTACGCCCCGGCGAACGCCTCCCCGCCGCCCGCGCGCTCGGCGAATCCCTCGGCGTCAACGTCCACACGGTCCTGCGCGGCTACCAACGGCTCCGCGAGGAGGGCCTGATCGAACTCCGCCGAGGCCGCGGCGCGGTCGTCACCGGCGACCAGCCCACGGCCCGCGCCCGGCTCCTGGAGGGCGTCCAGGGCCTGGTGGACCAGGCCCGCGCCCTGGGCCTCTCCGACGAGGAGGTCCTGACCCTGGTCAGAACCCGCCTCGCGGGCGGCTGAGGCCCGTCAGAACTCGGAGGTGTCCAGCTCCAGGTCGAACGGCTCGGGGAGCGGGAGCGGGGTGCCGAAGGGGTGGGGACCGTCCACCTTGGTGTAGCCGAGGTTGCCAGGCGCGGAGTAGAGCGTGCAGGCGCGCTGCTGCCGGTCGACCAGGAGGTACAGCGGGGCGCCGTACTCGGCGTAGCGGCGCCGCTTGACGACCCGGTCGGTGTCTCCGTTCGACTCGGAGGTCACCTCGACGATCAGCAGGGTCTGGTCGGGGAGCAGGACCCCGGCGTCCTTGGTCAGCTCCCGGGGGACGACGGCGAGGTCCGGCACAAACCAGTTGGGGGTGCCGGGGAAGTCCAGATCGCCTGATCCCGCCATGCAGCCCAGGGCGTTCACCTTGGGCGCCATGCGCTCCCGGACCTTCCCGATCGTGGTCTCGTGATCCCAAGCCGGCGACAGCGGTTCGATGAACCCCTCGATGATCTGTACGCGGTCGAAACCGCGGATGCGCTGGACCGCGTACTTGAGGGCGGTCTCGGGATCGTCGGCCGGGTACGCGGGTGGTCGTGTGCTCATCGGTCCTCCACCGGGTTTCGGAACGCGAGGTCTATCGCGGCCGATACGCGGTGTGCGGGGTCACGGCCCGGGGATCACCCGTACCGGTGACGATCCCCCGTCACCACCGCCGCCAGCGTCCGGGCCGGGCCGTCGACCGCGGGGCCGTGGAGGAGCTCGGTGCGGTGGAGGAGGCGGGGGGCGATCAAGGGCGCGGTGACGATGCCGGGGGTGCCCTTGGTGGCGGGGTGGGGGAGGAGGGCCAGGCCGTGGTCGGCGGCGGTGAGGGTGAGGAGGCCGCGGACGTCGGTGCCCTCGTACGTCAGCGAGGCGCGGAAGCCGTCGGTCCGGCTGACCGCGCGCAGCTGCTCGAGCGGCATGGCGGCGTCCGGGGCATCCAGCCAGTGGGTGTCGGCGAGGTCGGCCAGTCGCAGGCCGAGGCGGCGGGCCAGGGGGTGGCCGGTGGGCA
The DNA here is from genome assembly GCF_047337785.1 of Streptomyces lacaronensis. Taxonomy (NCBI): domain Bacteria; kingdom Bacillati; phylum Actinomycetota; class Actinomycetes; order Kitasatosporales; family Streptomycetaceae; genus Streptomyces; species Streptomyces lacaronensis. The sequence continues at coordinate 3,574,295 of NZ_JBLHDK010000003.1, read as the reverse complement.
GGGCGACCACCAGCGGGGCCTCCGCGACCGTGACCGCGGTGAGCGGGCCCACCTCGGGCAGCGGCAGGGCGTCGGCGGGGGTGGCCGGGCCGTCGATCAGTCCCAGGTCCAGGGTTCCGGACGCCACCGCGGCCGGGATCTCCCGGCGGCCGAGGATCCGCAGGGAGGCTTTGGCGGCCGGATGCGCCTGGCGCACCCGGTCCAGGGCCGTGGCGATTCTCGGGGTCATCGCCAGCGGCGAGGCCCCCACGACCAGCCGGGCGCCGCCCGACCCCGACAGCCGCTCGACGTCGGCCCGCGCCGCGTCCAGACGGAGCAGCAGCGGACCGGCGTGTTCCAGCAGCCGGGCGCCCGCGCTGGTGAGCATGACCGGCCGCCGGGTCAGCAGCGTCGTCCGCAGATCCGCTTCCAGGGACGCGATGTGCTCGGAGACCGCCGCGGGGGTGAAGCCCAGCTCATGGGCGGCGTCGGAGAAGGATCCGCAGCGGGCCACGGAGATGAACGTGCGGAGCAGATGCGGGTCCATGGCAGCAGTATCGCGGTGGTGGGGGCGGCTCAGTCGGCGATCACCCTTACCGGTGAACACGAGTGAACACGGGTGAACATCGATGCCCCGACCGCGCCCGCACCCGGGCAGGACATGACCGTGCGGGGGCGATGTACTAGAGTTATCTCGACATCGAGATATCTGCTGGAAGGCGCACAGCCGCCCCGCGCCGGTAAGGCTTACCTAACTTAGCCATACCTTAGCGGATCGGCGCGGGCATGTGACGGCAGCATTGCGGTGGTACGCGCGAAATCATGCATGAAGGAGACTGTCGTGTCGGCGAACAGCTTCGACGCCCGCAGCACCCTGCAGGTGGGCGACGAATCGTACGAGATCTTCAGGCTGGACAAGGTCGAGGGGTCGGCCCGGCTCCCTTACAGCCTCAAGGTGCTGCTGGAGAACCTGCTCCGCACCGAGGACGGCGCGAACATCACCGCCGACCACATCCGCGCGCTGGGCGGCTGGGACTCGCAGGCCCAGCCCAGCCAGGAGATCCAGTTCACGCCGGCCCGCGTGATCATGCAGGACTTCACGGGTGTGCCCTGCGTGGTCGACCTCGCCACCATGCGTGAGGCGGTCAAGGAGCTCGGCGGCGACCCGGCGAAGATCAACCCGCTGGCCCCGGCCGAGCTGGTCATCGACCACTCCGTGATCGCCGACCGCTTCGGCACGCCGGACGCCTTCACCCAGAACGTGGAGCTGGAGTACGGCCGCAACAAGGAGCGCTACCAGTTCCTGCGCTGGGGCCAGACGGCCTTCGACGAGTTCAAGGTCGTCCCGCCCGGCACCGGCATCGTCCACCAGGTCAACATCGAGCACCTGGCCCGCACCGTCATGGTCCGGGGCGGCCAGGCGTACCCGGACACCCTGGTCGGCACCGACTCCCACACCACCATGGTCAACGGCCTCGGCGTGCTCGGCTGGGGCGTCGGCGGCATCGAGGCCGAGGCCGCGATGCTCGGCCAGCCGGTGTCGATGCTCATCCCGCGCGTCGTCGGCTTCAAGCTGACCGGTGAGCTGAAGCCCGGCACCACGGCCACCGACCTCGTGCTGACCATCACCGAGATGCTGCGCAAGCATGGTGTCGTCGGCAAGTTCGTCGAGTTCTACGGCGAGGGCGTGGCGGCCACGAGCCTCGCCAACCGCGCCACCATCGGCAACATGTCGCCGGAGTTCGGCTCCACCGCCGCGATCTTCCCGATCGACGACGAGACGATCAAGTACCTGAAGCTCACCGGCCGCAGCGAGCAGCAGCTCGCGCTGGTCGAGGCGTACGCCAAGGAGCAGGGCCTGTGGCTGGACCCGGCCGCCGAGCCGGACTTCTCCGAGAAGCTGGAGCTGGACCTGTCGACGGTCGTCCCGTCGATCGCCGGTCCGAAGCGCCCGCAGGACCGCATCGTGCTCGCCGAGGCGGCGCAGCAGTTCGCGCAGGACGTCCGTAACTACGTCCCGGACGCGGAGGAGGACGAGGCGGGCAAGGAGTCCTTCCCGGCCTCCGACGCCCCTGCCGTCTCCAACGGCGTGCCCACCAAGCCGACCCTGGTGACCGCCCCCGACGGGTCCACGTACGAGATCGACCACGGCGCCGTGACCGTCGCCGCGATCACCTCGTGCACCAACACCTCGAACCCGTACGTCATGGTCGCCGCCGCGCTGGTGGCCAAGAAGGCGGTGGAGAAGGGGCTGACCCGCAAGCCGTGGGTCAAGACCACCCTGGCGCCGGGCTCGAAGGTCGTCACCGACTACTTCGACAAGGCGGGCCTGACCCCCTACCTCGACAAGGTCGGCTTCAACCTGGTCGGCTACGGCTGCACCACCTGCATCGGCAACTCCGGCCCGCTGCCGGACGAGGTCTCCAAGGCCGTCAACGAGGCCGACCTCGCCGTCACCTCGGTGCTCTCCGGCAACCGGAACTTCGAGGGCCGGATCAACCCGGACGTCAAGATGAACTACCTGGCGTCCCCGCCGCTGGTCGTCGCGTACGCCATCGCCGGTTCGATGAAGGTGAACATCACCACGGACGCGCTGGGCACCGACCAGGAGGGCAAGCCGGTCTTCCTCGAGGACATCTGGCCGACCGAGGCCGAGGTCAACGAGGTCGTGGCCAACGCCATCGGCGAGGACATGTTCAACAAGTCCTACCAGGACGTCTTCGCCGGTGACGCCCAGTGGCAGGCGCTGCCCGTGCCGACCGGCAACACCTTCGAGTGGGACGCGGAGTCCACCTACGTCCGCAAGCCCCCGTACTTCGAGGGCCTGACCATGGACCCGGCGCCGGTCGAGAACGTCACCGGCGCCCGCGTCCTGGCCAAGCTGGGCGACTCGGTCACCACCGACCACATCTCCCCGGCCGGTGCGATCAAGGCAGACACCCCGGCGGGCAAGTACCTCACCGAGCACGGTGTCGAGCGTCGCGACTTCAACTCCTACGGCTCCCGCCGGGGCAATCACGAGGTCATGATCCGCGGCACCTTCGCCAACATCCGGCTGCGCAACCAGATCGCGCCCGGCACCGAGGGCGGCTTCACCCGCGACTTCACCCAGGACGGCGGGCCGGTCTCCTTCATCTACGACGCCTCGCAGAACTACCAGGCCGCCGGCACCCCGCTGGTCATCCTGGCGGGCAAGGAGTACGGCTCCGGCTCGTCCCGCGACTGGGCCGCCAAGGGCACCGCGCTGCTCGGCGTCAAGGCCGTCATCGCCGAGTCGTACGAGCGCATCCACCGCTCGAACCTCATCGGCATGGGCGTCCTGCCGCTCCAGTTCCCCGAGGGCGCCTCGGCGCTGTCGCTGGGCCTGACCGGCGAGGAGACCTTCGACATCACCGGCGTCACCGCGCTCAACGAGGGCGGCATCCCGGAGACGGTGAAGGTCAAGGCCAGGGACGACCGCGGAGGGGAAGTTGCGTTCGACGCCAAGGTGCGCATCGACACCCCCGGCGAGGCGGACTACTACCGCAACGGCGGCATCATGCAGTACGTGCTGCGCTCGCTGATCCGCAAGTAAGCGCGGCCCAGCGGCTCACGGCGACGACGGGCCGCACCCCCGGGCGGGGGTGCGGCCCGTTCGCGTGCCGGGTGGCACCGCGGTCAGAGAAACGTCCCCGAAGGGATGTACGGCATCGGCGGCGGCATCCCCCGCAGACACACATAGCCGCCGGTGGACAGCTCGAGCCCGGCCTCGATCCCCACGTCCACCGCCCACTGCTGCTCGGCCGTCAGCCCCGCGACCCGCGCGTCGGTGCCCTCCGGAAGGCACAGCAGCGCGGCGGTCAGCAGCCGTTTCGCCAGCCGCCGCGAGGTCGCGGCCAGCATCTCGACCTTGCCGTCCTCGCCGACGTAGCAGTAGCCGCTGCCCGCGAGGTCGTCCACCACCAGCAACCGCCGCTGGGTGAGCAGCAGTTCGTGGTCGGCGCCGTGCGCGCCGCCCCGGGTGCGGCGGTCCACCGAGTCCAGCAGGTCCCGGTGGCGGGCCACGCCCTCGTGCACCGCGCCGTCCGGCGGGGACAGCCGCTCCTTGGTCTCCGGTCCGACCGTGCCGCGCAGCCGCATGGCCGGATGCAGCGCGAACCCCGCGCGCCGGTAGGTGCTCGCCGCGCGCGCGTCCTCCGATCCGCAGATGATGCCGCGCAGACATCCCCGTCCGTACAGCAGCGCCGCGGCCAGCAACTCCCGGCCCACGCCCTGCCGTTGGGCCCGTGGCAGCACCGCGAACATCGACAGCCCCCAGGTGCCCTCGCGCCGGGCCGACAGCGTCACGCCGAGCGGCATCCCGGACTCGTCCAGGGCGAGCCAGCAGCCGCCCGGGTCGGTGCGGGCCAGATGGCGGTTCCGCTCATGGACCTCGGCCACGTATCCCGGCGGCCATCCGTCCTTGCCCGCGAGGGCGGCCGGGTCCCCGAGGGCGGCCGAGTCCCGGAGGGCGGCGGAGTCCCCGAAGGCGGCGGCCACCACCTCCCATGCCGCCTCGGCGTCCTCGTCGGTGTCACGTAGCTGGCGGAGGATCATGCGCCCATGATGGCGCGTCCGATGAGCGATTGTCGGTACGCGGAAGCGGCTTGCTCGACCGGCGAACGCGACAACGTTGTCAGGCTGACTGTAACGATCAGTACGCCGCCAACCAGGTGTCCCTGTCAAGACCGTCACCGCACCCTTACGGCCGACGGCCCCCGTGCGGTACGGTCCCCACGGCTTGCTCGACCCGGCGATCGCGGCCCTTCCGAACAAGGTGGGACCGCAATGCCCTCAAGACCCCTGGCCGCCCTGGCGGCCGCGGCCCTGACCGCGGGGCTCCTCGCCACCGCGGCCACCGCGCCCGCGTCGGCCGCCCCGCCGCCGACGCTGGTCAAGGACCCGGCGGCGTACGTCGACCCGCTCATCGGCAGCTCGGCCGGCGGCAACACCTTCCCCGGTGCCGTCACGCCCTTCGGCATGCTGGCGTGGAGCCCGGAGAACACCCGCGGCGACGCCACCCGGACCGCCGCGCCCGGCGGTTACCACTACGACGCCACCCGCGTCCGCGGCTTCAGCCTCACCCATATGTCCGGCACCGGCTGTGCGGGCGGCGCGGGCGACATCCCCTTCTTCCCTCACGTCGGCGAGGTCACCTCCTCACCCGCCGCCGACACCGAGGACCAGGTCTACGCCTCCGACTTCAGCCACTCCGACGAGACCGCCGAACCCGGCCGCTACAAGGTCTCCCTCGCCTCCGGCGCCGGTGCGGAGCTGACCGCGACCGCCCGCACCGGCTCGGCCCGCTTCACCTACCCCGCGGACAAGACCGCCTCCCTGCTGATCCGCACCTCCTCCTCCGAGGTCGGCAGTTCGGACGCCGACCTCACCATCGACCCGGCGCACCGCACCGTCTCCGGCTCGGTCACCAGCGGCAACTTCTGCGGTTATCTCGACCCCGAGGGGCGCCGCAGCTATTACACGCTGCACTTCACCGCCACGTTCGACACCGCCTTCACCGCCCAGGGCACCTGGCGGGACGGCACCCTGCGGCCCGGCACCACCAGCGCCCAGGGCGGCTCCGGCGGCTATGGCGGCGACGGCCGCCCGGTGGCCGGGAAGGGCTCCGGCGGCTATCTCCAATTCGCCCCGGGCACCCGCCGGGTGGGCGTCAAGGTCGGCATCAGCTACGTCAGCGACCAGGGCGCCCGGGCCAACCTCGCCGCCGAGAACCCGCCGCGGCGCGGCTTCGACCAGGTGCGGAGCGCCGCGTACGACGCCTGGCGGCGGCAGCTGTCGGCCATCCGGGTCGGCGGCGGCGCGGACGCGGACCGCACCACCTTCTACACCGCGCTCTACCACTCGCTGCTGCACCCCAACGTCATCAGTGACACCGACGGCCGCTACCGGGGCAGCGACGGTGAGGTGCACCGGGTGAGCCGGGGCCACCGGGCCCAGTACGGCACCTTCTCCGGCTGGGACGTCTACCGCTCCCAGCTCCAACTGCTCACCCTGCTGGAGCCGGACAAGGGCTCCGACATCGCCCAGTCCCTGCTGAACCTCGCCCAGCAGAACGGCGGCGTCTGGGACCGCTGGCTCCAGGGCGCCTCGGGGACGCATGTGATGAACGGCGACCCGTCGGCCGCCGCCCTCGCCGGGATCCGGGCATTCGGCGGCGACGACTACGACCTCGACGCCGCCCTTGACTCGCTCGTCAAGGCGGCCACCGAACCGACCGAGAAGGACCTCAGCCCGGCGGGCAAGCCCATCATGTCGGCCGGTCAGCGGCCCTCCCTCGACAAGTATCTGAAGCTGCACTACATGCCGTCCGTCTCCAACGCCTGGGGCGGCGCGGCCGAGACCCTGGAGATGTCCGGCGCGGACTTCGCCCTCTCCCAGCTGGCGCGGGCCGCGGGCCGTAAGGACACCGCCGAGACCTTCGCGCGCCGCGCCCAGTGGTGGCAGAACAACTTCAACGCCGCCGCCGACCCGGAGACCGGCGGCTATGCCGCCAACCGCAAGGCCGACGGCAGCTGGGTCACCGGCTTCACCCCGGCCACCGGCAACGGCTTCGTCGAGGGCACCAGCGCCCAGTACACCTGGATGGTCCCGCACAACCCCGCGGGTCTCTTCGCCGCCATGGGGGGTAAGGACGCCGCGGTGAAGCGTCTGGACGCCTTCTTCCACGACGCCGACGGCGGCTGGGCGCTCACGGGGGCGGGCGGCGAGAAGTCCGAGCTGGACAACGAGCCGTCGATCAACGTCCCCTATCTGTACGCCTACGCGGGACAGCCGTACAGGACACAGGAGACCGTGCGCGCCGCGATGCGCCAGTTGTGGACCACGAAGTCCGACGGCATCCCCGGCAACGACGACCTCGGCGAGATGTCGTCGTGGTACGTCTTCTCGGCCCTCGGCATGTATCCGCAGGTACCCTCCCGCGCCGAACTGGTGCTGGCCTCGCCCCTTTTCCCGCGGATCGAGATCGACCGCGGCGGCCGGGACATCTCCATCCGCGCCCCGCAGGCCGCGCCCGGCGCGCCCTACGTCCAGGCGCTGAAGGTGAACGGGCGGGCGAGCGACCGCCCCTGGCTGCCCGAGTCCTTCGTACGGCACGGCGGAACGCTGGACTACACCCTGTCCGACGCCCCCGACCGCGCCTGGGGCTCGGCCCCGTCCGACGCCCCGCCCTCCTTCCGCGAGGGCGAGCAGCCGTACCAGATCGGGGTGGGCCCGACCACGGGCACGCTCGCCCCGGGCGACAGCCTGACCGTGAAGGTGGCCGCCGTCCCGGTCAGCGAGGGCGACCGCCCCGAGGTGCGCTTCACCACCGACGCCCCCGACGGGATCACCGCCTCGCCCGCCTCCGGGACGGTGGGCGCGGACGGCACGGCGGAGATCGCACTGCGCGCGGGGAAGGACACGGCCGAGGGGTTCTACGACGCGAAGGTGACGGTGACCAGCGAGGGCACCGAGGTCGTCCAGCCGATCACGCTGACCGTGGCCGCCCCGGGTTCGCTGCTCGCCGCGTACAACAACGTCGGCGCGACCGAGGACGCCGGCGAGCACGACGAGGGCGACTACGACGGCGGCGGCTGGAGCTACTCCCGCCAGGCCCTCGCCGCCGCCGGCCTCGAGCCGGGCGCCAAGGGGACCACGCAGGGCCTGGACTACACCTGGCCCGCCTCCCCGTCCGGCCGCCCCGACAACGCCTCCGCCACCGGCCAGACCATCGCCCTGCCCCCGTCCACCGGCCTCTCCTTCATCGGCAGCGCAGTCAACGGCAACCAGAAGGCCACCGCCAAGGTCACCTACACGGATGGCGGCTCGGACGAGGCGGACCTGTCCTTCACCGACTGGACGGTGGGCGGCGGCGCCGGAACCGTCCAATACGGCAATGTGACCCTCGCCAAGACCCCGTACCGCAACATCAGCGGCGGCGACAAGGATGTGGTGGACGCCTACATCTTCGCCACGAAGGCGTTCCGGGCGCCGGAGGGCAAGACGGTCAAGAGCGTCACCCTCCCCGACAACGCGGATCTCCACGTCTTCGCGGTCGCCCGCGGCTGAGTCCGGCGCACACCATGGAGTGATATGAGGGCAAGTGCCACCAGCACTTGCCCTCATCTCTCCGGCGTTCGACGCGTGGTCAGTTCTTCACCCGGGCCGAAGCCCAGGGACCTTCTCGACACGTGGCTTGACCGTGCGGTGACCGTCTCACGTGCGGAGGAACTCTTCGCCGACAGTTGGCGTCGCGGGCCCGGGAGGGGAGACATCGATGAACCGCTCCCGGCCCAGCAGCGGTCGGACGAGCGGGGACGGTCGCCGCTCAAGCGAAGGCGGCGACATGGCCCAGCGCCCACTCCGCGAAGGACCGCGGTGGGCGGCCCAGGACGGCCTCGACGTCGGGGCTCACCCGCTGTTCGGCCGCCGTCGGTTCGCCCAGGATGTCGAGGGTGCCGTCCGCGACGGGCCCCGGCATGAACCGCAGCATCTCCGCCCGCGCCCGCTCCCGGCTCAGCTCGGCGAACCGCACGGGCTCGCCCAGCGCGTCGGCGATCGCGTCCGCCTGTCCGCGTGGGGAGACGGGGGCGGGGCCGGTGAGTTCGTACGTACGTCCCGCGTGGCCCGGCTCCCGCAGGGCCGCGGCGGCGACCTCCGCGATGTCCGCGGGGTCCACGACCGGCAGTGCGACATCGGCGAAGGGTGCCGCGATCACGCGCTCCTCACGGACGGATTCGGCCCAGGCGAAGGCGTTCGAGGCGAAGCCCCCGGGCCGCAGGATCGTCCAGTCGAGACCCGACCGCCGCACGGCGTCCTCGAACGCCCACAGGGGGGCGTGGGACACCGCGTCCGGGCGGGTCCCGGCGGCCTGGGAGGAGAGCAGGACCACACGCCGTACGCCGGCCGACCGCGCGACGTCCAGGAGTTCGCCGGTCCGCGGCGTCCCGGCGAGCAACTCCCCCGCGAAGAGCAGGAACAGCGCGTCGGCTCCCTCCAGCGCGGGCCGCAGCCCTTCGGGGTGCGCCAGATCGGCCTGTCGGCCCCGTACCCCCTGCGGCGGCTCCCCGGCGGCCCCGGCCGACGGCCGCCGCGAGACCGCCGTCACGCGCTCGCCGAGTGCGGCGAGTTTCTCCACCAGCGGTCGGCCGACATTCCCGGTCGCTCCGGTTACCACGATCATGTGCAGCTCCCCGTTCTCACAGTGTCAGACGTTGTCCTTGCCGCGGCACGGTGAAGCTAGCATCATGGAGATAGTAGGTACCTAGAGGAAAGTGGCTATGTCCAAGGAACTGGAACCGGAACTGGCCTGCCCGATCGCACCGGTGGTCGACATCGTCTTCAGCCGCTGGACCACCCCCATCCTCTGGACGCTGCGGGAACACGGCCGTCAGCGCTTCGTGGAGCTGCAACGCCATATCGGCACCATCACCCCGAAGGTGCTGACCCAGCGGCTGCGGCAAATGGAGCGCGACGGGCTGGTGCGGCGCACGTACCACCCGGAGGTCCCGCCCCGGGTGGAGTACGAGATCAGTGAGCTGGGCCGGAGCCTCGGCCCGCTCTTCGCCACGCTCGCGACCTGGTCGGCCGAGAACCTGGCCAAGGTCGAGCGGGCCCGGCTGGATTACGACGGTGCGGAGACGGCCCCTACCGCCCCTCGGTGAATGATCATGACGTTCCCGCCGCGGGGCCCGCGCCCTTGCCGTCCGGCGGGCCGCAAGTCGAGGACAGCGCTAGGCGGCGGCGAAATCCACTTCGGCCGCGGGCACCACGCGGACGCGACGCCCCGGAAAGTCGATGTGCCGGAAAATCTCGTTGTGATGGGCGATCGACCGCTCCGGCGAGGCGAAGTCGCCGGTGTCGGGCCGCTCGGATGTGGTGTGCCCGTCGGCGACCAGCACCACGTCGTACTGGTGGCTCAGCGCCTGCCGTGCCGTGGTGTCCACGCAGATCTCGGTCGCGAACCCGGTGACGACCACCTCGGTGACTCCCAGCGCCTTGAGGGTCTTGTCGAGATCCGTGTCGAGGAAGCTGTCCGCACTGGTCTTGTGGACGATCACCTCGTCGGCGGAGGGCCTGAGTTCGGGCACGACCTGCCAGCCCTCCGTACCAGGCTCCAACTCGACGCCCTGCTGCTGAATCGTCACCACCGGCACGCCCGCGGCCTTGGCACGTTCGCGCAGCCCCGCGATCACGGCGACGGTTTCGGTGGCCCGGTGCGAGATCGCCGCCAGGGCGTTCTGCATGTCGATGACGAGGAGCGCGGGGGTATGTGACATGGACTCACCGTATCGGGCCGCCCAGGCTCGCCGCGCGTGAGCCGCCCTCAGGGCCGGGCAGGCCGGGTCCGCGGATACGGGCCCGGCCCACCCAACGGCTCAGCCGAGGAGTTCCACCTCCGCCAGTGTCGACTTGTCGTCCGGCACCAAGCGGTAGTGCTCGTACGTACCCGGCGTCCGTACCGAGAAGACGCGGGTCTGCTTGTCCCAGGACCAGGACTCGCCCGACCTGCGGTCCAGGTCCCGCCACTTCTCGCCGTCCGCGGAGCCCTGGAGCACCCATCCCGCCGGGGCCTTGCCGCGGTCCGACGAGGTCAGGGTGTACTGCACCGCGCGGCCCGGCTCCGTGACCGGCAGCTCCGCCGACTCGAAGGTGGTCTCGGTGCCCGAGGTGTTGTCCAGCAGCGCTGTACCGCCGCTCGGCACCGTCAGGTCGTGGCGCGGGGTGGGCACCTTGTCGTCCTTGGTGATGGAGGACGGCGCGGCGTTCGCGCCGGTGCCCCAGGCCGACGGCTCGGGGCCCATCGCGAACTCCAGGGTGCCGCCCTTGGCGATCACCGAGTGCGGCAGCGCGGTGGAGTTCCACGCCTTGCCGTTGACCTTCAGACCCTGGACGTACACGTTCCGCGCGCTGTTGCGCGGGGCCTTGACGACGAGGTCGCGGCCGTTCTCCAGATGCACCGTGACCTTGGTGAACTGCGGCGATCCGACCGCGTACTCCGAGCCGCCCATCACCAGCGGATAGAAGCCCAGCGAGCTGAAGAGGTACCAGGCGGACTGCTCGCCGTTGTCCTCGTCGCCGTGGTAGCCCTGGCCGATCTCGCTGCCGGTGTAGAGGCGGGAGAGCACCTCGCGCACCTTCTCCTGGGTCTTCCACGGCTGTCCCGCCGCGTCGTACATGTACGCCACATGGTGGGCGACCTGGTTGCTGTGGCCGTACATGCCCATGCGGACGTCCCGCGCCTCGGTCATCTCGTGGATGACGCCGCCGTAGGAACCGGCGAACTCCGGCGAGGCGGTCTCCGGGGTGGAGAAATAGGTGTCCAGCTTCTTCGCCAGACCCGCGCGGCCGCCGTAGAGGTTGGCCAGGCCCCGGCTGTCCTGGGGCGCGGTGAACGCATAGCCCCAGCCGTTGGTCTCGGTGTAGTCGTAGCCCCAGATCCGGGGGTCGTACTTGTCGGAGGGCACGCGCCACTTCCCATTGGCGTCCTTGCCCTGGAAGAAGCCCGCCTTGTCGTCGAAGAGCGAGACATAGCCCTGCGCACGGTGCAGGAAGTACTCGGACTCCTCCTTGTAGCGGGCCTTCTTCGTCTTCGCGTAGAGCGCCTTGCCCATGTTGGCGAGGCCGAAGTCGTTGAGATAGCCCTCCAGCGCCCAGGACAGCCCCTCATGGGTCTCGGTGCTGGTGTAGCCGAGGAAGGGCGAGCTGGCCATGCCCTTCCGGCCGACGCCCGACGTGGGCGGCACGGCGGTGGCGTTCTTCAGCGCGGCCTCGTAGGCGGCCTCGGCGTCGAACCGCACACCCTTCAGATACGCGTCGGCGAAGGCCACGTCCGAGCTGGTGCCGGTCATCAGATCGGCGTAGCCCGGTGAGGACCAGCGGGATATCCAGCCCCCGTCCTTGTACTGCTGTACGAAGCCGTCGACCATCGTGCCCGCCCGCTTCGGGGTGAGCAGGGAGTAGGCGGGCCAGGTGGTGCGGTAGGTGTCCCAGAAGCCGTTGTTGACGTACACCTCGCCATCGACGATCTTCGCGCCGGTGTGGGTCGGGGTGTTCTCCCCGGTGGCCGGCGAGAAGGCGCTCGCGTACTGGTTGCGGGGCTTCGCCGCCGTGCCCGTGTGCTCGAAAGCGGAATTGGGATAGAGGTACAGCCGGTAGAGGCTGGAGTAGAGCGAGGTGAGCTGGCCGCGGTCCGCGCCCTCGACCTCGACCCGGCCCAGGATGTTGTCCCACTCCGCCTGGGCGGCCCGCTTGACCTGCCCGAACGACCGCGACGCGGGCAGCTCCCGGTCGAGGTTGGCCTTCGCCTGGTCGACGCCGATCAGCGAGGTGGCGAGTCGGAGGGTGACCGTGCGGTCCTTCCCCGGCTTGAAGCGGAAGTAGCCGGTGACGTCTTTGCCGCCGCCTCCGTCCAGCTTGCCGCTCGCGCTCACCGGGGTGTCGAAGACGCCGTAGACGAACAGCCGGCTGGCGCCGGTGGACAGTCCGCTCTTGACGTCGGAGTAGCCGGTGACGACGCCGTGCTCGGCGTCGAGGGTCAGCCCGCCGTTGTTGTTGACGTTGTCGAAGATGACGCTCGCGTCCTCGCCCGGGTAGGTGAAGCGCATGGCCGCGGCGTGATCGGTGGGCGCCATCTCGGCGGTGAGGCCGTTCTCGAAGGTCACCCCGTAGTAGTAGGGACGGGCGGTCTCCTTCTCATGGCGGAAGGGGAGCGCGCGGGCGGTGCGCCCGGCGTCGGGGGTGCCGCCCGCCCCGGACGGCATCACCTGGAAGGTCTGCCGGTCGCCCATCCAGGGGCTGGGCTCATGGCTGGCGCTGAACGACTGGATGGTGGGGAGGTTGTCGGCGTTGTTGGCGCGGGCGTACTGGTAGAGCCAGTCGGTGGAGCCCGCGTTGGTCACCGGCGTCCAGAAGTTGAAGCCGTTGGGGACGGCGGTGGCCGGGAAGTTGTTGCCGCGCGAGAAGCTGCCGCTGGAGTTGGTGCCGCGGGTGGTCAGCGCGTAGTCCGACAGGTGCGCCAGCGGCTTCTCGGGCGCCTTGGGGGCGATGGAGATGTCGTCCACCCAGCCGCGGAACTGTGCGGGGCCCTTGGGGGAGTCGTAGGCCACGAGGATCCGGTCGACGGTCTTGCCCGCGGCGACCGCGCCGATCCGCGACTCCTTGTGGTTCCACTGGTTGACGTACAGCGTCTTGGAGGCGGCCTGGCCCTGCGGGCTCATCCGGGCGCCGTGCTGGTCGACCGCGCCGGGCAGCTCGCTGAGGTAGGTGCCGTCGGTGAAGGCGAGGTCGACGGAGACATGGGTGGCCGGGTAGTCGAGGTCCGTCTCGGTCATCGACGGGAAGATCCGGTAGGACAGCTGGGTGTCCCGGGTGACGGCCGTGTCGACGTCGAAGACCTTGTTGTACGAGTACGCCCGGCCGTCCGGCTTGTGGGTGCCCGCGTAAGCCAGGGCTCGGGTGCCGGTGAAGCCCGCGTTGGCCTTGGCGGTGGGGGAGCCGGTCGGGCCGCGGTCGATCTGGGTCCGCATGTCGGAGGCCGCGGGCGGAGTGGTGTCGCCGGTTGCGAACTGCACCTCAGCGAGCTGGACGATGTCGTCCCCGGCGTTGCGGGTGATCTCCAGCCGGAAGTGCTTGAAGGCCGTCGAATTGCGATAAGAGAACTCCCGCGTCTGCTGGCGCGAGGAGAACGTCTCGTCCTCACGGGTGTCCAGCGTCGTCCAGTCGGAGCCGTTGGCCGAGCCCTTGAGGGTCCAGTCCTTCGGGTCCCGGCCGGGGGCGTCGTTGGCGGAGGTGAGGGCGTAGCGGACGGCCTCCACCGGCTCGCTCAGGTCGAACTCGAGCCAGGCGGTGGTCTCGAAGGCCAGCCACTTGCTGGTGACCTCGCCGTCGACGAGGTTCTCCTTGATCTCCCCGCCGTCGGTGTTCTCGCCGCTCGCGCGGACCTCGGTGACCTTGTCGGTGACATTGCCGGGGATCCCGGAGGAGTAGCCTCCGTCGACTCCCGACGCCTTCTTCTTGCCGTCGGGGCCGGTCTCGACCGTATTCCGCCAGTCGGGCTGGGGATCGCCCGACTCGAAGGACGAGGCGAAGGTGCGGTCGGCGTGGTGCGCGGAGTCCGGGCCGGCGGGGGCGGCGACCGCACCGCCCTGGGCCGTCACCGCCAGCAGGACGGCCGCCACCAGGGCGGCCGACCGTCCGATCCCACGCCATCGTCTCTGGGGTCGTCTCTGTCGCATACTCAGCCTCTCAACGAGTCTGACAACGTTGTCCACTGGTTCGGGCAGAGATAAGTAGGGAGGCAGGGGGAGGGTGGTGTCAAGGTTGCGGACAACCCTCAATGGGCGCCCGTGCGGCGGGTGGTACGCCGCGGGCCGTCCCCCTGTCGGCGGTACGGCCCGCGTCCATGGGGGCGATTCCGTGCGCCCCTCGAGGTTGCTCCTGGCGTGTCGTCAGCCCGCCTTGTCGGACTTGGTGGCGAGCGACAGCCGGCACTTCTTCGCGGTGTGGGAGCTGTCCGCCTTGAGCCCGGTGACCTTGATGGTCTTCTCGGAGCCGCCCGCCACGGAGGCGTCGGACTCCACCCCGGTGGTCACGACCTCCTCGGAGCTGTCCACGAAGCCGACCAGCAGCGAGTAGTAGGCCGTGCCGGAGCCGGAGTTGCTGATCTTCACATTGGCGTAGGGCTTGCCGTTCGAACCCCAACCGCAGGTGCCCATCTTGGCGTCCGGGGTGACCAGTCCTGAGCCGCCGGTGGGGGAGTCCGACGGCTCGTCATACGGGTCGTCGTAGGGATCGTCGGTGGGCTCCTCGGTCGGCGCCTGGGTGGGCTCCACCGGCAGCTGGGCCATGCCCTTGCCGATCGCCGCGCCGCCCTTGCTGTCCCCGGCGGACGAGCCCCCACTGCCGGAGCCACACCCCGCGGTGGCCGCGAGTGTCGCGGTCACGACAATGCTGGTGGCGAGGGTGAGCTGCTTCCGGGACACGGGAACCGCCTTTCGGGGAGCGCGCACGGCGGCGTGCCGCGCGGCATGTCTCCCCTTACGGTATGTCGGGCAGGTCTCAACTCGGGAAAGACTGGCACCCGATGACCTCTCGATCTTGCCCATATGAGGCCCAGTGGACTATACCTGTCGCCCCAGGGGGAAGGCCGCACCGCGGCCCATATCGGAGGGCCTCGGCGGGTCATCCGCTCTCCCCGGCGTACACCCAGCAATACTCCGCTTGACGCTTCAACTGACCCGCGGTGTCGGGCCCCTCGCCGGAGGCGAGTATGTACGGGAGACCGTTACACCGCCTGAGTCCTGACGAAGGCGAGGACTTGAGCATGGGATCCACCTCAGATGTCGGCCGTCGCGATCTGATCAAGCGCTCGGCGGCGCTCGGATTGATCACCGTGCCGGCGATGAGCGCGCTGTCCGCCTGTGCCAGTGGCGGTGACGACGACTCCAAGAAGGTCGACAAGGGCAAGAAGAGCGCCAAGAACCCGCTCGCGGTCAACGAGAGCGCCGCGCTCGACGTCGTCATCTTCGACGGCGGCTTCGGCCAGCAGTACGCCAAGGACGCCGAGGCGGAGTACGCCAAGGCCTTCCCGAAGACCAAGGGCAAGGTCAAGCACGCCGCCACCCAGAAGATCCAGACCGTGCTCCAGCCGCGCTTCAACGGCGGCACCCCGCCGGACCTCGTCGACAACTCCGGCGCCGAGCAGATGGACATGGGCACCCTGGTCGCCAAGAACCAGCTGACCGACCTCACCCCGCTGCTGGACGCGCCCTCCCTCGACGACCCGAACAAGACGGTGCGCGAGACGCTGCGCCCCGGTGTCGTGGAGATGGGCCAGTTCGACGGCAAGCCGGTGTGGATCCTCTACTACGCCTACACCGTCTACGGCGTCTGGTACTCCAAGAGCAACCTCGCCAAGCTCGACGTGGAGTACCCCGAGACCTGGGACGACATGCTCAAGGTCTGCGAGAAGGCCAAGAAGAAGAACATCGCGGGCTGGACCTACCCCGGCAAGTACCCCTACTACCTGCCGTTCAGCCTCTACCCCTTCATCGCCAAGATCGGCGGCCGGGACGTCCTGGACTCGATCGACAACCTGGAGCCGAACGCCTGGAAGCACCCGGCCGTCAAGGCCGCCTTCGAGGCGTACTACGAGCTCTACAAGAAGGGCTACATCCTCAGGGGCACCCCGGGCCTGACCCACATCGAGTCCCAGACCGCGTGGAACCAGGGCAAGGCGCTGTTCATCCCCAACGGCTCCTGGGTGGAGAACGAGGCGAAGAAGACCACCCCGAAGGACTTCCAGATGGCGGTGGCCGCGCCCTCCAGCCTGGACAAGAGCGACAAGATGCCGTTCGGCACCCTGTGGGCCTCCGGCGGTGAGCCCTTCATCGTCCCGAAGTCGGCGAAGAACCCCGAGGGCGGCATGGAGCTGCTGCGGATCATGCTCGGTGAGAAGTCCACCAAGAACTTCATCAAGCAGGTCTCCTCGCTCTCCTCCCTCAACGGCGGCACCGAAGGGCTCAGCCTGCCGCCGGGTCTGGCGTCGGCGCAGGAGGCGCTGACCAAGGCGGGCAAGAACGTGGTCAACCCGCGGATGCAGGACTGGTACGTGACGCTGCAGAAGCAGCAGATCGGCGTCGGCGCGCTCGGCGAGATGATGGCCGGCCGGATGACCCCCGCCGAGACGATCAAGAAGTGCCAGAAGTTCGCCGATGACACGGCCAAGGACGACGCCGTCAAGAAGTACAAGCACGTCTGATGCGGGTCCACGCGTCGCCGGCGGCATTATCCGTAGGGGAAGACCGAGGTCGGTAGAAATGCAGCATGGGAAGTACCGGTTCATCGCGGGGTTCCTGGCCCTGCCGGTGATCCTTTACGCGGTCTTCGTGATCTCGCCGTTCGTCCAGGCCATCTACTACTCCTTCACGGACTGGACGGGTCTGAGCTCCGACTTCAAGATGGTCGGGTTCAAGAACTACAACTGGCTGCTGCACGACGACCTCTTCTGGAAAGCGGTCGGGCACAATGTCGTGCTGCTGCTGGTGGTGCCGCTGGTGACGCTCGGCCTCGGACTCTTCTTCGCCTTCATGCTCAATGTGGGCGGCCGGCGCCGTAAGAACGCGGCGATCTCCGGGGTGCGCGGGTCGAGCCTGTACAAGGTGATCTACTTCTTCCCGCAGGTGCTGTCGATCGCGATCGTCGCCCTGCTGTTCCAGTTCACCTACAACCCGCGCAACGGCGCGATCAACTCCTTCCTCGACGGAGTCGGCCTGGATTCGCTCCAGCAGCAGTGGCTGGCCGATCCGAAGCTGGCGCTGTGGTGCCTGATGGCGGTGATGGTCTGGAGCAACGTCGGCTTCTACGTCGTCCTCTTCTCCGCCGGGATGAGCTCCATCCCGAGGGACTTCTACGAGGCGGCGCTGCTCGACGGGGCCAACCGGATCGAGACCTTCTTCAAGATCACCCTGCCGCTGTTGTGGGACACGGTCCAGACCGGCTGGATCTATATGGGCATCATCGCGCTCGACGCGTTCGCCGTGGTGCAGATCATGACCGTGGGGCCGGGCGGCCCCGCCGACTCCACCCAGGTCATGGGCTACTACGTCTACACCAAGACCTTCCACGACGGGCAGGCCGGACGGGCCACCACGATCGGCGTCGCGATGCTCATCGTCACCCTGATCTTCGCGGTCATCGTGACCAGGCTCGGCCGGCGCGAACGGCTGGAGTACTGATGCCGATCACACCGACCGCACCCGGCCACCGCCGCCCGACCGCCGATCTGGGGGTACCACAGTGACCTCGCACGCAGAGCCCTCGGAGCTCCCGGGCGTCACCAAGGAGGACGAGGCACCGGCCACCGGGCCCGTCGCCAAGCAGCCGCCGGGCTTCACTCCCGAGGGCCGGATCGGCAGCGAGGGCAAGGTCCTCAACGTCTTCTCGCACGGCATCCTGGTGGTCTGGGGACTCCTGGTCACGCTGCCGCTGCTGTGGGCGGTGATGAGCTCCCTCAAGACCGACAAGCAGATCTTCACCTCGCCCTGGGGGCTGCCCTCGGCCCTGCACTTCGACAACTGGAGCAGGGCCTGGAGCAAGTCGAACATCGGCGACTTCTTCCTCAATACGATCCTGGTGGTGGGCTGCTCCCTGATCGGGACGATGCTGCTGGGCTCGATGGCGGCGTACATCCTGGCCCGCTTCGAATTCCCGGGAAAGCGGTTCATCTATTTCATGTTCGTCGGCGGGATGAGTTTTCCGATCATCCTGGCGCTGGTGCCGCTGTTCTTCGTGATGAAGAACATGAGCCTGCTCAACACCTTCCATGGGCTCATTCTGGTCTATATCGCCTATTCGCTGCCGTTCACGGTCTTCTTCCTCACCTCGTTCTTCAAGACGCTGCCGTCCTCGGTCGCGGAGGCGGCCCTGATCGACGGGGCGTCCCATACCAGGACGTTCTTCCAGGTCATGCTGCCGATGGCGAAGCCCGGGCTGATCAGCGTGGGGATCTTCAACTTCCTCGGGCAGTGGAATCAGTACATGCTGCCCACGGTGCTCAACACCGATGAGGACAAGCGGGTGCTCACCCAGGGCCTTGTGCAGCTCGCGGCCAGCCAGCAGTACAAGGGCGACTGGTCAGCGCTTTTCGCCGGTCTGGTGCTGGCCATGCTTCCCGTACTCGCCGTCTATATCCTCTTCCAGCGGCAGGTCCAGGCGGGTCTGACCGCGGGCGCACTCAAATAGGAGCATCTCGCGGAGGGTTTTTTCACGGTCCCGTCCTTTCCGTTTCGCGGAAAGGACGGGACCGTGCCGCTGTGGGCGGCGAAGGGTACCGCGAGCGTTCCCACGGCCGTCGGGGGCTTGACGTGGGACAACCGTGGCGGCTCAGCTTAGAGTTCACATGTTGGAGACACAGCCGGGCCTCATTGCTGCGGTCCGGTCGGGCGGAGCGGCCGTCGTGCCGCCCGCGAAGGCGGGAGTGGATGGGCGTGGAGACTCCGGGATCGCAGTCGTCGCTGCACCGGGCCAATCTCGAGCGGGTGGTCCGTGCGGTGCGGATGGCGGGCTCGCTGACCCAGGCGGAGATCGCCCGGTCCACCGGGCTGTCCGCCGCCACCGTCTCCAACATCGTGCGCGAGCTCAAGGACGGCGGAACGGTCGAGGTCACGCCCACCTCGGCGGGCGGCCGCCGGGCGCGCAGCGTCTCGCTCAGCGGTGACGCGGGCATTGTCGTAGGGGTGGATTTCGGCCATACGCATCTGCGTGTCGCCATTGGCAACCTCGCCCATCAGGTGCTGGCCGAGGAGGCCGAGCCGCTGGATGTGGACGCCTCCTCCTCACAGGGTCTGGACCGGGCCGAGCAGCTGGTCAGCAGGCTGATCACGGCCAGCGGGCTGAGCCAGGACAAGGTGGTCGGCGTCGGGCTCGGCGTGCCCGCCCCGATCGACGTGGAGACCGGCACGCTGGGCTCGACCGCGATCCTGCCGGGCTGGGCGGGCACCAATCCGCGCGACGACCTGGCCCAGCGGCTCGGGGTGCCGGTGCACGTGGACAACGACGCCAACCTCGGCGCGCTCGGCGAGCTGGTCTGGGGCTCCGGCCGCGGGGTCGGCGACCTCGCGTACATCAAGGTGGCCGACGGTGTCGGCGCGGGGCTGGTGATCAGCGGGAAGATCTACCGCGGCCCCGGCGGTACGGCGGGCGAGATCGGCCACATCACCCTGGACGAGTCGGGCCCGGTGTGCCGCTGCGGCAACCGCGGCTGTCTGGAGACCTTCACCGCGGCCCGCTATGTGCTGCCGCTGCTGCGTTCCAGCCATGGGGCGGACCTCACCGTGGAGCGCATGGTGCAGCTCGCCCGTGAGGGCGACCCGGGCTGCCGGCGGGTGATCGGGGACGTCGGCCGGCACATCGGCAGCGGGGTGGCCAGCCTCTGCAATCTGATCAACCCGAGCCGGATGGTGCTGGGCGGCCAGCTCGCCGAGGCGGGGGAGCTGGTGCTGGGACCGATCCGGGAGTCGGTCGCGCGGTACGCGATCCCGAGCGCGGCCCATCAGCTGTCGGTCATGCCGGGGGCGCTGGGCGGCCGGGCCGAGGTGCTGGGCGCGCTCGCGCTGGTGCTCAGCGAGATGGGCGATTCGACGCTGCTGGACGGCGCGCTCTCGGCGGGGGCTCCCGCCCTCACCTGACCACCGGGCGGGGGCTGGTGGGCCGTGGGCAGGCCTTGAGAGGCTTTGTCCGGTCACGCTCCGTCTATCCGGCCTGTCCGGCTGCGTTCACTCAGATAACGAATGGCACCGTTGCCATCTCGTTAAGGATTTACTTCTTGACGCCATGCGGGCGGCCGAGTTGACTTCCAGCCACCTCGGCCGCAATGACGCGGCCTCGTCAGGGAGGTCACCCCTAAATGAACGCAACGATGCGTCGCGTCGCTCTTGCCGCTTCTGTCATGTCGATGACGGTAGCCCTCGCCGCCTGTGGCTCGGCGAAGGAAGCCGACAACGACAAGAAGGACGACAAGAAGAAGACCGGTCCGCTCACGATCGGGCTGCTGCTGCCCGAGGATCAGACGGCCAGATACGAGAACTTCGACCGGCCCTTCGTCACCAAGAAGATCAAGGCACTCTGCGCCGACTGCAAGGTTCTGTACGTCAACGCCAAGTCGGACCCCTCGGTCCAGCAGCAGCAGGTCGACTCGATGATCACCAAGAAGGTCGACGCGATCATCCTTGACTCGGTGGACTCCAAGTCCATCGCCAGCTCGGTCAAGAAGGCCGACGAGGACGGTATCCCGGTCATCGCCTACGACCGGCTCGCCGAGGGACCGGTCTCCGCGTACACCTCGTTCGACAACGAGACGGTCGGCAAGGTCCAGGGCAAGGCTCTGCTCGAGGCGTTGGGCGACAAGGCCAAGAGCGGCAAGATCGTCATGCTCAACGGCTGGGAGGCCGACCCCAACGCCGCCATGTTCAAGAAGGGCGCGATGTCCGTCCTCAAGGGCAAGGTGGACGTCGGCAAGTCGTACGACATCGACCGCTGGCTGGCGGACAAGGCCAACGAGGCTATGACGGGCGCCATCTCCTCGCTCGGCAAGGACAACATCGTCGGCGTCTACTCGGCCAACGACAGCATGGCCGGCGGCGCGATCACCGCGCTCAAGAGCGGCGGCCTCACCCCGCTGCCCCCGGTCACCGGACAGGACGCCGAAATCGAGGGTGTGCGCCGGGTCGTCACCGGTGAGCAGTACATGAGCGTCTACAAGTCCTACCTGGACGAGGCCACCGCCGCCGCGGAGATGGCCATCGCGCTCGGCCGCGGGGAGAAGGTCAACGAGTCCAACACGGTCGACAGCCCGACCACCAAGGACATCCCGGCGACGCTGATCACGCCGGTCTCGCTGACCAAGAAGAACATCAAGGACACCGTCATCAAGGACGGGATCTACAAGGTCGACCAGATCTGCACCGCCAAGATCAAGGCGGCGTGCGCAGAGATCGGTCTGAAGTAACGGCCGGTCTCCGGCAAAGGGTGGAGCAGGGCCGTCCGAATCCTCGCGGACGGCCCGCCCGCCCCCTGACTCACCCCCCATCCGAGGGGAGAGCGCGCTCTCCCCTCCGTCACACAGCAGGGACCACCCTGCCCGGAACGGAGATGGCCATCGTGCCGAACGGACCCGTGTTGGCGTTGCGCGGGATCTCCAAGCGGTTCGGCGCCGTCCAGGCGCTCACCGACATCCATCTGGAGGTCCACGCCGGTGAAGTCGTCGCCCTGGTGGGCGACAACGGCGCCGGCAAGTCGACCCTCGTCAAGAGCATTGCCGGAGTCGGCCCCGCCGACGAGGGCGTCGTCGAGTGGCAGGGCAAGCCCGTCCAGGTCACCCGGCCGCACGATGCCCAGCAGCTGGGCATCGCGACCGTCTACCAGGACCTCGCCCTCTGCGACAACATCGACGTCGTCGGCAATCTCTTCCTCGGCCGCGAGATACTGCGCGCCGGGGTGCTCGACGAGGTCGAAATGGAGCGGCGCTCCCGTGAGTTGCTCCAGACCCTGTCAATCCGCATCCCCAGTGTGCGGATCCCGATCGCCTCGCTCTCGGGCGGCCAGCGGCAGACCGTCGCCATCGCCCGATCGATGCTCGGCGAGCCCAAGCTGGTGATCCTGGACGAGCCGACCGCCGCCCTCGGCGTCGAGCAGACCGCTCAGGTCCTGGACCTGGTCGAGCGGCTGCGCGACCGCGGCCTCGCCGTCATCCTCATCAGCCACAACATGGCCGACGTGAAGGCCGTCGCGGACCGGGTCGCGGTGCTGCGGCTGGGTCGCAACAACGGCATCTTCGATGTGAAGACCACCTCTCAGGAAGAGATCATTTCCGCCATCACCGGCGCCACGGACAACGCCGTGACCCGCCGCAAGGCGCGTAGCGGGGAGGTCGCGAAGTGACCACGAACGTCGACAAGACCAACGGCGGCCCGTCGAACGGCGCCAACAAGGCGAGCGGCCCGGCCGACGCCAACCCCGTCGCCAAGGACGCGGTCACCGTCGTCGACCCCCGGCTGCTGGTCCGTCAGGAGGGCTTCAAGGGCTATCTGACGGAGTTCGGCCGCAAGATGCGCAGCGGTGATCTGGGCGCGGTCCCGGTCATCGTCGGCATCGCCATCATCTGGGCGGTCTTCCAGGCGAAGGACAGTGCCTTCCTCTCGCCCAAGAACCTCTCCGACCTCTCCATCCTGCTCGGCGGCACCGGCATGATCTCGGTCGGGATCGTCTTCGTGCTGCTGCTCGGGGAGATCGACCTGTCCGTCGGCTCGCTCAGCGGTCTGGCCGCGGCGACCCTGGCGGTGCTCAACGTCAACCACGGGGTGCCCGAGGGGATCGCGGTGCTCGCGGCGCTCGCCAGCGGCGCGGCCCTCGGCGCGGTGCACGGCTTCTTCTTCGCCAAGATCGGCGTACCGGCCTTCGTGGTGACCCTGGCCGGTCTGCTGGCCTGGAACGGTCTGATGCTCCAGGTGCTCGGCACCACCGGCACCATCAGCATCGCGGACGACAGCTTCGTGCGCGATCTCACCGCGCACTACTTCAGCCAGCTCATCGCCGCGTACGGGGCGGCCACGGTGGCGACGGCGGGCTTCTTCCTCGCCCAGTTCCTGGACAGCAGGCGCCGTAAGGCGGTCGGCATACCCTCGCGGCCGCTGAGCGAGATCCTGGTCCGTACGGGCGTGCTCGCGTTGATCCTCTTCACCGCGGCCTGGCGGCTCAACGAGTACAAGGGTCTGCCCCTCGCTCTGGTGATCTTCGTGGCGGTCCTGGTGATCCTGGACTTCGTGGTCCGCCGCACCTCCTACGGGCGCAAGGTGATCGCCCTGGGCGGCAGCGTCGAGGCCGCCCGCCGGGCGGGCATCAACGTCGTCGCCATCCGGATCTCGGTCTACTCGCTGGCCGGGCTGATGGCCGCGTGCGGCGGCATCATGATCGCCTCCCGGATCGGCTCCGCCAGCCAGCAGGCCGGCACCGGCAACCTGCTGATGGAGGCCATCGCGGCCGCGGTCATCGGTGGCACCAGCCTCTTCGGTGGCCGGGGCTCGGTCTGGTCGGCGCTGCTCGGCATGCTGGTCATCGGCTCGATCTCGTCCGGGATGAACCTGCTGGGCGTCGCGAACTCCGTCCAGTACATGATCACCGGTGGCGTGCTGCTGGCCGCCGTCGTCATCGACTCGGTGTCGCGCAGGACACAGCGGTCCGCGGGTCGCGGCTGACCCCGGACGCCTCATCCGCTCACCCGGCTGCCCGGTGCCTTCACGGAAGGCACCGGGCAGCTGTCTGAAAAGAACACGCGTGACGGAGATCGCATGGGGGGAGGTCTGCGCCGGAGGGCGGAACATTAGACTCGGGCGGACGGCAAGCTCCATGGAGACGCTCGAAGCAAGGAGGCACGGGTGCTGCTGACCCGCATCACGGGACCGCGCGATCTGGACCGGCTCACTCCGGAGGAGCTGGACCAGCTGGCCGCGGAGATCCGCTCCTTCCTCGTCGACGCCGTCTCCAAGACCGGTGGTCATCTCGGCCCCAATCTCGGCGTGGTGGAGCTGACCATCGCCCTGCACCGGGTCTTCGACTCGCCCCGGGACAAGGTGCTGCTGGACACCGGCCACCAGTCCTACGTGCACAAGCTGCTCACCGGCCGCCAGGACTTCTCCAAGCTCAAGAGCAAGGGCGGTTTGTCCGGTTATCCCTCGCGCGCCGAGTCCGAGCACGACGTCATCGAGAACAGCCACGCCTCGACCGTCCTCGGCTGGGCCGAAGGCCTCGCCAAGGCCAATGAGCTGCTGGGCAAGCAGGACCATGTGGTCGCCGTGATCGGCGACGGGGCGCTGACCGGCGGTATGGCCTGGGAGGCGCTCAACAACATCGCCGCCGCCAAGAACCGCCCGCTGGTCATCGTCGTCAACGACAACGAGCGCTCCTACGGCCCGACCATCGGCGGCCTGGCCAACCACCTCGCCACCCTGCGCACCACCGACGGCTATGAGCGCTTCCTGGCCCGCGGCAAGGATCTGCTGGAGCGCACCCCGGTCGTCGGCAGGCCGCTGTACGAGACGCTGCACGGGGCCAAGAAGGGGCTGAAGGACTTCATCACCCCGCAGGGCATGTTCGAGGATCTGGGGCTGAAGTACGTCGGCCCGATCGACGGCCACGACATCGAGGCGCTGGAGTCGGCGCTGCAACGGGCGAAGCGTTTCGGCGGGCCGGTCATCGTGCACTGCCTCACCGAGAAGGGCCGCGGCTACCAGCCCGCCCTCCAGGACGAGGCGGACCGCTTCCACGCCGTCGGCAAGATCCACCCGGACACCGGGCTGCCGATCTCGGCCTCCGGCGCCGACTGGACCTCGGTCTTCGGCGAGGAGATGGTCAAGCTCGGCGAGGAGCGCGAGGACATCGTCGCGATCACCGCGGCCATGCTGCACCCGGTGGGGCTCACCGAGTTCGCCAAGCGCTTCCCGGACCGGGTCTACGACGTGGGCATCGCCGAGCAGCACGCGGCCGTCTCGGCGGCGGGCCTGGCCACCGGCGGCGTCCACCCGGTCTTCGCGGTCTACGCCACCTTCCTCAACCGCGCCTTCGACCAGGTCCTGATGGATGTGGCGCTGCACAAATGCGGGGTCACCTTCGTCCTGGACCGCGCCGGTATCACCGGCACGGACGGGGCCTCGCACAACGGCATGTGGGACATGTCGCTCCTTCAGGTGGTGCCCGGTCTGCGGATCGCCGCCCCGCGCGACGCCGACCAGGTCCGCGCCCAGCTGCGCGAGGCCGTGGAGGTGGAGGACGCGCCGACCGTGGTGCGCTACTCCAAGGGCGCGGTGGGCCCGGCGGTCGCGGCCGTCGGCCGGATCGGCGGCATGGACGTACTGCGGGAGCCCGCGGCGGCCGACCGCGAGCGGCCCGATGTGCTGCTGGTCTCGGTGGGCGCGCTGGCCCCGATGTGTCTGGAGGTCGCCGACCTTCTCGACAAACAGGGCATTTCCACAACGGTGGTGGACCCCCGCTGGGTCAAGCCGGTCGACGAGGAGCTGCCCGCCCTCGCCGAGCGCCACCGCGTCGTCGTCACCGTCGAGGACAACAGCCGGGTCGGCGGGGTGGGCTCCGCCGTCGCCCAGGCGCTGCGCGACTCGGGCGTCGACATGCCGGTGCGCGACTTCGGCATCCCGCCGCGCTTCCTCGACCATGCCTCCCGTAAGGAGGTCATGGCGGAGATCGGGCTGACCGCACCGGACATCGCCCGGCAGGTCACCGGGCTGGTCTCCAGGATCGGCGGCCGCTACGGACACGAGTCCGCGGACGCGGGCTCCCGGGGCGCCGATGTGACCCGGTCGACGACGGCCGAACCGGTGCGCGACTGAGCCACCGCCCCTTTCCGCCTGGGCCGGCCGGAGCGCTTCCTGCTCCGACCGGCCCAGCGTGCGTCGCGCCGCCCGCCCCCATCGGGTGAATCGGGGACGGCCCTGAGCGTGCATACCTCGCCGCCGATCGGTAACCAGAAGCATGAACCGCACGGCAGGCGTGGAGGTGGCACCGGTGAACGTATCGGAACCAGGCGGAGGCACCGGAGGCAGAGTCCGGCCGCGCTACCTGCGGACGAAGAGCATCGAGCAGTCCATCCAGGACACCGAGGAGCCCGACCACGCCCTCACCCGGTCCCTGTCCGTCCTGGACCTCACGGTCTTCGGCGTCGGCGTCATCATCGGCACCGGCATCTTCGTGCTCACCGGCTCGGTCGCCAAGGAGCAGGCGGGGCCCGCCACCGCGCTGTCCTTCGTGGCCGCCGGTATCGCCTGCGCCCTGGCCGCGCTGTGCTACGCCGAGTTCGCCTCGACGGTTCCGGTCGCGGGATCCGCGTACACCTTCTCGTACGCCTCGCTCGGCGAACTGCCCGCCTGGATCATCGGCTGGGACCTGGTGCTGGAGTTCGCGCTGGCCTGCGCCGTGGTCTCGGTGGGCTGGTCGGGGTACATCCGCTCGCTGCTGGACAACGCCGGATGGCATCTGCCCGACGCCCTGTCCGGGCCCGATGCCGCGCACGGCTTCTCCTTCGACCTGCTGGCCTTCCTGCTCGTCCTGGTGATCACCGCGATCCTGGTCTTCGGCATGAAGCTGTCCGCGCGGGTCACCTCCGCGGTGGTGGCGATCAAGGTGGCCGTGGTGCTGCTCGTCATCATCGCGGGCGCCTTCTTCATCCACCCGGAGAACTACCACCCCTTCATCCCCGAGGCCCAGGGCTCGATCTCCGGCTCCGGGCTGAAGGCGCCGCTGATCCAGCTGATGTTCGGTTACGAACCGACGACCTTCGGCGTCCAGGGCATCTTCACCGGCGCCGCCGTGGTCTTCTTCGCCTTCATCGGCTTCGACATCGTGGCGACCGCGGCGGAGGAGACCCGGAATCCGCAGCGGGACATGCCCCGCGGCATCCTGGGCTCGCTGCTCATCTGCACGGTGCTGTACGTCGCGGTGTCCATCGTGGTCACCGGCATGCAGAAGTACACCAAGCTGTCGGTGGACGCCCCGCTCGCCGACGCCTTCAAGGCGACCGGCCATCCGTTCTACGCGGGCCTCATCAGCTTCGGCGCCGCCGTCGGACTCACCACCGTGTCCATGATCCTGCTGCTCGGCCAGAGCCGGGTGTTCTTCGCGATGAGCCGCGACGGGCTGCTGCCCAGGGTCTTCTCCCGGGTGCATCCGCGCTTCGGGACGCCGTACCGCTCGACGATCGTGCTGGGCGTGGTCATCGCCGTGGTCGCCGGGTTCACGTCCATCTCCGAGCTGGCGGCCCTGGTGAACATCGGCACGCTCTTCGCCTTCGTCGTGGTCGCGCTCGGCGTCATCATCCTCCGCCGCACCCGGCCCGATCTGCCCCGCGCCTTCCGCACACCCTGGGTCCCGGTGCTGCCGGTCCTGTCGGTGGCCGCGTCGCTGTGGCTGATGCTCAACCTGCCCGCCGAGACCTGGGTGCGGTTCGGGGTGTGGATGGCCATCGGCCTCCTCGTCTACTTCCTCTACGGGCGCCGCCACAGCCGGGTGACGGAGGCGGGGACGCGTACGGGGTAGGGCCGCGAGGGCGTCCGCCGCGTGGCAGGGGCTCCGCCCCTGGACCCCCGGGGGTGGAAGAGCCGACCGCCGCCGCGGTTGGCTCACCGGCCGGGGCGCCGACCACGCCACGTGCGACGCGGTGGCCGAGCGGCTGGCCGGGGTCTGGGGCGGAGCCCCGGTCGCGGGGAGGGGCGGGGAGGGGAGCGGCTCGCCGCAGGCGCCACGGTCCGTCGGACATCTCCTAAGCCCTGACAGGGCCAGGGCCTAGGACGCCGAACCGTCCGGGCGGACCGACCGGGGGCCCGTCGTCTCCGCGCCCAGCGCCGTGACCCGCGCCCGTAGCCCCTGGTCCGCCGTCACCACCAGGCAGGGGCGGCCCTCCTCACGGGCCGCCACCACGGCCACGATGTGGTCGTCGCCGCTGCCCGGCGCGCTCTCCACCCGTACGCCTGCCACCGGCTCGACGCCCCGCGCCGCGCCCTCGACCACCATCACGATGTCCACCGGAGGTTCGGTGGCCCAGCCGGGCACGCCCGGACGGCCGGGGAGCCCGGCCCCGGCGAGGACGGCCAGCCGGTCGCGGAGCCGCTCGGCGGCGCCGTGCCGGTCACGCCACCAGCCATCCGGGACCGAGCCGACCACATTGGCGGCGTCCACGACCACAACCCCATCCATAGTCCAGGCAAATTACTATGGACATCGTTCGATCAGGTGGAAGGGCTCGGGGAAGGGTTGGCAGCGGGCCATGGCGTTGCGGTTGCTCCGCGGCAAGGACGGCAGGCTCACGGCCTACGCACCGGTGACGGGCGGTGTCGCCCGCTGGACCGAGGACCGCCCCGGAGGGGCGGAGTGGTCGGGGCCGTGGCTGATCGAGGTGTCCGGCCGCCTGGCCGGGCTGACCGTCGTTCAGAGCCCCGAGGGCTATGCCCATCTGGTGGGGCTTCGGCACCGGCCGGGCGGCGCCGGGGAACCGGCGCGCGTGGACATCGTCCACGCCACCCAGTTCCAGTCCGGTCGCCCGCTGACGGCGTGGCACTCGCTGGGCACCCCGCATCCTAGGGACGCCCGCAAGGCCGAGCGCACCGGCCCCCCGGCCGCCGCGGTGGACTCCTCCGGCGCCCTCCGCGTCTTCGTGCGCAACGCCGGGGGTGGGGTGAGCGCGCGGCGGCAGGACCCCAAGGGCACGTGGGAGCGCTGGACCGACTGGAAGGGCACGCACGTAATGGGCGGCATGTCGGCGGCCGCGACCGCCGACGGCCGTCTCGAACTGCTCGCACCGGCCGGGAAGGGCGCCGCGCTGCGCTGGTACCAGCCCAAGCCCGGCGCCGCCCCCAAGCGGGGCGAGGATGTCCCCGCCGACGCACGGCCGGATTCGGCGTCCATGGTGGAGAGCAGCCCCGGCACCCTCACCCACTACTGGCGCGACGCCCGCAGCGGTGAGGTCATGGCCTGGCGGCCGGACGCCCCGGCCCCCGCGCCGCTGGGCGGGGCCACGGGCACCGGCCCGGTCGCCGCGGTGCGCGCCATGGTGGACGGTCACGACTGCACCGTCCTGGCCCACCAGGACCCCGCGACGGGCGGGCTGGCCGTCGCCGCCCATCCCTGCGAGGACGAGGCGGCGGGGGTGTGGTGGACGCCCTCGGGAGAGCAGGGCGCCCACACCCCGGCGCTGGCGCTGGACGACCAGGGCCGGGTGGTGCTGGCCGCACTGGCGCTGGACGGAAAGCTCCTGGTGGCCCGTCAGAAGACCGACGAACGAGGGCTGGCACTCCAGGCCTGGACCCGCGTGGGGAGCGGCTGAGCGGCGCCACAGCCCCGCTGAGAGCCCGTTCGGCGCGGCGGCCCGGCGCCCGGAGAAGGCGGAGCCGGTCGGTTTCCCGCCCCGGGGTGTGGCCCGGCCGTCGGGTGTGGCCCGTCCCGGGGTGTGGCCCGGCCGTCGGGTGTGGCCCGTCCCGGGGTGTGGCCCGGCCGTCGGGTGTGGCCCGTCCCGGGGAGTGGCCCGGCCGTCGGGAGTGGCCCGTCCCGGGGAGTGGCCCGGCCGTCGGGAGTGACCCGCCCCGGGTACGTGTGGACCGCACCCGAGCTGCTGGCCGGCACCGCGGCGTTCGACCGACGGCGTCAGGGGGTGCTCGCCGCCGGGCGGCGGCCCGGCGGCGGGTGGCGCGGGCGGGCGCCCTTCGCCGGGGCGCGGGGGCGGCGCCGCCGGTGGCGCGGGCCCCGGAACGCCCAAGTGCCGGACGGGCCTTCGCCCGCCCGGCACCCGGGTACGCCATGCGCCGCCGACGCTACGCGGGAACGCTCGCCACGCCCTGCGCCAGGAACGTCTTCCCGTTCACCCGCTCCGAGACGCCCTCGCGGTCCAGGTACGGCGTGATGCCGCCCAGGTGGAAGGGCCAGCCCGCGCCGGTGATCAGGCACAGGTCGATGTCCTGCGCCTCGGCGACGACGCCCTCCTCGAGCATCAGCCCGATCTCCTGCGCGACCGCGTCCAGCACCCGGGCGCGCACCTGCTCCTCGGTCAGGACGGTGTCGCCCTGCTGGAGCAGCGCGGCGACCTCCGGGTCCAGCTCCGGCTTGCCGGAGTCGTGGACGTAGAAGCCGCGCTTGCCCGCCTCGACCACGCGCTTGAGGTTCTCCGAGACCGTGAAGCGGTCCGGGAACGCGCCGTGCAGGGTCTCGGAGACATGCAGACCGATCGCCGGGCCGACCAGCTCCAGCAGCACCAGCGGGGACATCGGCAGGCCCAGCGGCTCGATGGCGCGCTCGGCGACGTCCACCGGGGTGCCCTCGTCGATCACGTTCTGGATCTCGCCCATGAAGCGGGTCAGGATCCGGTTGACCACGAACGCCGGGGCGTCCTTCACGAGGACGGCGGTCTTCTTCAGCTTCTTGGCCACGCCGAAGGCCGTGGCCAGCGACGCGTCATCGGTCTTCTCACCGCGGACGATCTCCAGCAGCGGCAGGATCGCGACCGGGTTGAAGAAGTGGAAGCCCACGACCCGCTCGGGGTGCTTGAGCTGGGACGCCATCTCGGAGACCGACAGCGAGGAGGTGTTGGTGGCGAGGATGGCGTGCTCCGGCACGACCGCCTCGACCTCGGCGAACACCTGCTGCTTGACGCCCATCTCCTCGAAGACGGCCTCGATGACGAAGTCGGCGTCGGAGAAGGCGGCGGCCTTGTCCAGCGAACCGGTCACCGCGGCCTTGAGGCGGTTGGCCTTGTCCTGGTTGATGCGGCCCTTGAGCAGCAGCTTGTCGATCTCGTCGTGGACGTAGCCGACGCCCTTGTCGACGCGCTCCTGGTCGATGTCGGTCAGCACGACCGGCACCTCCAGACGGCGCGCGAACAGCAGCGCCAGCTGCGAGGCCATCAGCCCCGCGCCCACGACGCCCACCTTGGAGACCGGGCGCGCCAGCGACTTGTCCGGGGCGCCGGCCGGGCGCTTGGCGCGCTTCTGCACCAGGTTGAAGGCGTAGATGCCGCTGCGCAGCTCACCGCCCATGATGAGGTCGGCGAGCGCCTTCTCCTCGGCCTCGTAGCCCAGGGCGAGGTCGCCGTTGCGCGCGGCGTCGATGATCTCCAGCGCGCGGTAGGCGGCCGGGGCCGCCCCGTGCACCTTGCCGTCGGCGATGGCGCGGCCGCGCACCACGGCCTCGTGCCAGGCGTCGCCGCGGTCGATCTCGGGCCGTACGACCTCGATCTCGCCCTTGAGGACGGCGGCGGTCCAGATCAGCGACTGCTCGAGGAAGTCCGCGCCCTCGAAGATCGCGTCGGCGATCCCGAGCTCGTAGACCTGCTCGCCCTTGAGCTGCTTGTTCTGGTTGAGCGAGTTCTCGATGATGACGGAGACCGCGCGGTCGGCGCCGATCAGGTTCGGCAGCAGGGTGCAGCCGCCCCAGCCGGGCACCAGGCCGAGAAACACCTCGGGCAGCGAGAAGGCGGGCAGCGCCGCGGAGACGGTGCGGTAGGCGCAGTGCAGCCCGACCTCGACCCCGCCGCCCATCGCCGCGCCGTTGTAGTACGCGAAGGTGGGCACGGCGAGCGTGGACAGCCGCTTGAAGACGTCATGGCCGCCCTTGCCGATGGCCAGCGCGTCCTCGTGGCGCTTCAGCAGCTCCACTCCCTTGAGGTCGGCGCCGACGGCGAAGATGAACGGCTTGCCGGTGATGCCGACGCCGGTGATCTCGCCGTCCGCGGCCTCCTTCTCGACCTGGTCGATCGCCGTGTTGAGGTTGGCGAGCGAGGCCGGGCCGAAGGTGGTGGGCTTGGTGTGGTCCAGGCCGTTGTCCAGCGTGATGAGCGCGAAGCGGCCCGCGCCCTGGGGGAGATCGAGGTGGCGGACGTGCGCCTGCGTCACGACCTCGCCCGGGAAGAGCTCTGCCGCTCCCTTGAGAAGCTCTGCGGTGTTGGTCACTTGTTCCCCTCGAAGTGCGGGTTCTCCCAGATCACGGTGCCACCCATGCCGAAGCCGATGCACATCGTCGTGATGCCGTAGCGGACCTCGGGGCGCTCCTCGAACTGCCGTGCCAGCTGCGTCATCAGGCGGACACCGGAGGAGGCCAGCGGATGGCCGAAGGCGATCGCGCCGCCGTACTGGTTGACGCGCTCGTCGTCGTCCGCGATGCCGTAGTGGTCCAGGAACGACAGGACCTGGACGGCGAACGCCTCGTTGATCTCGAACAGGCCGATGTCCTCGATGGACAGACCGGCCTTCGCCAGGGCCTTCTTGGTGGCCGGGACCGGGCCGTAGCCCATCACCTCGGGCTCGACGCCCGCGAAGGCGAACGAGACCAGGCGCATCCTGACCGGCAGGCCCAGCTCCCGGGCGAAGTCCTCGGAGGCGATCAGCGAGGCGGTGGCGCCGTCGTTGAGCCCCGCGGAGTTACCGGCCGTGACCCGGCCGTGCGGGCGGAACGGGGTCTTCAGCGTGGCCAGGCCCTCCAGCGTGGTGCCCGGGCGCATCGGCTCGTCGGCCGTCGCCAGGCCCCAGCCCAGCTCCCCGCCCTCGGGGGAGGTACGGCGCACCGAGATCGGCACCAGGTCCTGCTGGATCTTGCCGTTGGCGTACGCCTTGGCGGCCTTCTCCTGGCTGCGCACCGCGAACTCGTCGGCGCGCTGCTTGGAGATGTGCGGCAGCCGGTCGTGGAGGTTCTCCGCCGTCATGCCCATGAACAGGGCCGACTCGTCGACCAGCTTCTCCGAGACAAAGCGCGGGTTGGGGTCGACTGCCTCGCCCATGGGGTGGCGGCCCATGTGCTCGACACCGCCCGCGACCACGGCGTCGTAGGCGCCGAAGGAGATGGATCCCGCGGTGGTGGTCACGGCCGTCATCGCGCCGGCACACATCCGGTCGATCGCGTAGCCGGGGACGGACTGGGGCAGCCCGGCCAGGATGCCCGCGGTGCGGCCGATGGTCAGGCCCTGGTCGCCGATCTGCGTCGTCGCGGCGATGGCCACCTCGTCGATGCGCTCCGGCGGCAGATCCGGGTTGCGGCGCAGCAGCTCCCGGATGCACTTGACGACCAGGTCGTCGGCGCGGGTCTCGTGGTAGATGCCCTTCGGGCCCGCCTTGCCGAATGGGGTCCGGACGCCGTCGACGAAGACGACGTCCCTAGCGGTACGAGGCACGTTGGCTCTCCTCCAGGTGCGGGATGGCACTGCTGCGGGCACGCCGGGGGCGCGCCGTCACACCCTCATGCTACTTATGAGTAACCAAGCTGCCCAGTCCCCACCGCCGGAGGGTTGAAGGTCACAGCCGTGGACCGGCGGCGGGGCCGCCAGTCCACGCGCGTCACATCACGCCGGGGGCGTCAGCAAGGCGGCCGTCAGCACCGGGGTCACCTGGTCGATCTGCCAGGGCCGGGCGCCGTGACCTGCGAGAACGGACGCGATCGCATCCGTCGTCGGCTCGGCGGGCGGCTCCCAGCAAAGCCGCCGGACGGTGTCCGGGGCGATCAGGTTCTCCTGCGGGAGATTCAGCTGTTCGGCCAGCTGGGTGACGGCCGCACGCGCCGCGGAGAGCCGCGCGGCGGCGGCCGGGTCCTTGTCGGCCCACGCCCGTGGCGGGGGCGG
Organism: Streptomyces lacaronensis; assembly: GCF_047337785.1. Taxonomy (NCBI): domain Bacteria; kingdom Bacillati; phylum Actinomycetota; class Actinomycetes; order Kitasatosporales; family Streptomycetaceae; genus Streptomyces; species Streptomyces lacaronensis. Next base: position 3,540,643 of record NZ_JBLHDK010000003.1, on the reverse strand, counting down.
ACCGGCCACCGGCTGGCCCGGCTGGGGGAGGTCGGCCTCCGGCAGCGCCCGCGCCCGGTCCACCGCGGCCTGCCACTGCTCCAGCTGGCGCCGGTTCATCCGATGGCCGAAACCGTTCAGCGCGGACAGTGCCCGGACGTCGCCCGGCAGGGCCAGCGCGGCCTCGACGATGGCCGCGTCGCCGAGCACCTTGCCCGGTGAGACGTCGCGGCGCTGGGCGATCCGGTCCCGGGCCGTCCACAGCTCGCGCACCACGGCCATCTGCCGGCGCCGCCGGACCTTGTGCATCCCCGACGTACGCCGCCAGGGGTCCTTGCGCGGCGGGGCGGGCGGGGCCGCGGCGATGGCCGCGAACTCCTGGTGCGCCCACTCCAGCTTCTCCTGCCGCTCCAGCTCGTCCTCCAGCGCGTCGCGCAGGTCCACCAGCAGCTCGACGTCGAGCGCGGCGTAGTGCAGCCAGGGCTCGGGCAGCGGGCGGGTGGACCAGTCCACGGCGGAGTGGCCCTTCTCCAGGGCGTATCCGAGGATGTTCTCGACCATGGCGCCGAGCCCCACCCGGGCGAACCCGGCCAGCCGGCCCGCGAGTTCGGTGTCGAAGATCCGGGCCGGGACCATGCCTATGTCCCGCAGACAGGGCAGATCCTGGGTCGCGGCGTGCAGGACCCATTCGGCGTCGGCGATCGCGGCGCCCAGACCCGAGAGGTCGGGGCAGCCGACGGGGTCGATCAGTGCGGTCCCCGCTCCGGCCCGGCGCAGCTGGACCAGATAGGCCCGCTGTCCGTAGCGGTAGCCGGAGGCGCGCTCGGCGTCGACGGCCACCGGGCCGTGGCCCGCGGCAAAGGTCGCGATGACCTCGGCCAGCGTGTCCGTGTCGGCGGTGACGGGCGGGATGCCCTCGCGCGGCTCCAGCAAGGGGACCGGCGCCGGGGGGAGGTCGTCCGGAGGAGCGCCCCCGGTGGTTCGCAGTGTCGTCTCTGCTGCGGTCTCTTGGGCGTCGGTCACCTGTCAAGGGTAGCTGTGTGCGGGGAGTACGCAGGGCGCCCGTCGACGGAACGTTCCGTCGACGGGCGCGGGGGGTGGTGGGCGGCGGCGTGGCGGCCGGGCGGGCGGTACGGGTCAGTGGATGATCCCGGTCCGCAGCGCGACCGCGACCATTCCCGCCCGGTCTCCGGTGCCCAGCTTGCGGGCGATCCGGGCGAGGTGACTCTTGACGGTGAGCGCGGACAGGCCCATCGAGACGCCGATGGCCTTGTTGGACTGGCCCTCCGCAACCAGCCTCAGCACCTCGACCTCGCGGCCCGACAGCTCCCGGTAGCCACCCGGATGGCCGGGGGCGCCCGGCGGGCGGCGGTGCATCCGGGCGGCGGCGCCGAGCGGGGCGGCGCCGGGGCGGCCCGGGATGCCGAGGTTGGTGCGGGTGCCGGTGACGACATAGCCCTTGACGCCGCCGGCCAGTGCGTTCCGTACGGCGCCGATGTCATCGGCGGCGGACAGGGCCAGCCCGTTGGGCCAGCCCGCGGCGCGGGTCTCGGACAGCAGCGTGAGGCCGGAGCCGTCGGGAAGGTGGACATCGGCGACGCAGATGTCGCGCGGGTTTCCGATGCGTGGACGGGCCTCGGCGATGGACGACGCCTCGATGACGTCGCGCACCCCGAGGGCCCAGAGATGGCGGGTGACGGTGGAACGTACACGGGGGTCGGCGACGACGACCATGGCCGTCGGCTTGTTCGGGCGGTAGGCGACCAGGCTGGACGGTTGCTCGAGGAGAACAGACACCAGGCCTCCTGGGAGTTGTGGGACGGGTCACCACGTCCTTCGGCACCGATACGGCCTGGCTTTAGGGAATGATCACGATTTGGTGAGTAACAATTCGGGCAATTAGGACGACTGATCGATCGTGCCTGATCTTTTTCAGGACATTCGGAAGCTCGGCATCTCTTTCCGGACACCCCGAACATCACATCCCGAACATCCCGAAACTCAACGCGCCTGAGGGCCCCTCCGCTGCGGCAGCGAGACGACCCCCGCTTCCGCGGCGCCGACCGGAGGCAGGCCCGCGATCTGGCACAGGAGGTCGCACCACGCGGCCAGGTGTCCCGCGGTGTCCGGCACGCCCAGCCGTTCGGTGGCGCCCTCTCCCGCCGGCTCCGGGCGGCGTGGGCCGGGATGGGCCGGTTCGGGGGATGGGTGGTCGGACGGGGTCCAGGAGGCGCGGATCTCGATCCGGGTGGACGGCTCCCGCTCGCCCATCGCGCCGAAGTAGTGCGAGCTCGCCCGGGTGACCGTGCCGCTGGGCTCCCCGTAGGGCAGCCCGCGTGCCTCCAGCGCGCCGGTGAGCCAGGACCAGCACACCTCGGGCAGCAGCGGATCCGCCGCGATCTCCGGCTCCAGGTCCGCGTGGACCAGCGTGACCAGGCGGAAGGTGCCGCGCCAGGCGTCGTGTCCGGCCGGGTCGTGCAGCAGGATCAGCCGCCCCTCGGCCAGCTCCTCGTCATCGCCCGCCGCGCCGGTGACCACCGCCTCCAGCGCGTACGAGTAGGGTGCGAGCCGACGCGGGGGTGGGGTCGGATCGAGCTCCACCTCGGGCCGCACCCGCACACCGCGCAGCGCGGTGACGGCATGCCGGAAGGCGGGAGGAGTGTCCTCACCGCCCGCGTCCGTGCCGTCAGGGCCGTCAGCACCGTTCGAGAGGTGTCCTTGAACCGCTGCCATGCCCGGAAGACTAGGCGCACTGAGGGCCCTAACCGGGGAGGAACACCCGGGTTGGCGGGTCACTCGTTCGGCCCGTGCGAAAATCTGGGGCATGAGCGCCAACGAGCGGCCCTCGGGCCAGCAGCAGACCGGCCGTGCAGCGGCCAGTTCCACAGCCGATTCGGCCTTTCTGCGGGCCTGCCGCCGAGAGCCGGTGCCCCACACGCCTGTGTGGTTCATGCGGCAGGCGGGGCGCTCGCTTCCGGAGTACCGCAAGCTGCGTGAGGGCATCGCGATGCTCGAGTCCTGCACGCGGCCCGACCTGGTCACCGAGATCACCCTCCAGCCGGTGCGCCGCCACCGGGTGGACGCGGCCGTCTACTACAGCGACATCGTCGTACCGCTCAAGGCCATCGGCATCGACCTCGACATCAAGCCCGGTGTCGGGCCGGTCGTCGAGCGGCCGATCCGCACCCGCGCCGATCTGGAGCGGCTGCGCCCGCTCGACCCGGACGATGTGAAGTACGTCACCGAGGCCATCGGGTCGCTCGTCGGTGAGCTCGGCGCGACCCCGCTCATCGGCTTCGCGGGCGCCCCCTTCACACTCGCCAGCTATCTGGTGGAGGGCGGCCCCTCGCGCAACCACGAGCACACCAAGGCGCTCATGTACGGCGACCCGGCGCTCTGGGCCGCGCTGCTCGACCGGCTCACCGACATCACCGTCGCCTTCCTCAAGGTGCAGATCGAGGCGGGCGCGTCGGCCGTCCAGCTCTTCGACTCCTGGGTGGGCGCCCTGGCCCCCGTCGACTACCGCCGCAGCGTGCTGCCCGCCTCCTCGAAGGTCTTCGCCGCCGTCGCCGGATACGGCGTGCCGCGCATCCACTACGGCGTGGGCACCGGTGAGTTGCTCGGGCTGCTCGGCGAGGCGGGCGCGGACGTCGTCGGCGTCGACTGGCGGGTGCCGCTGGACGAGGCCGCCCGGCGGGTCGGCCCCGGCAAGGCGCTCCAGGGCAATCTCGACCCCGCGGTGCTCTTCGCCCCGCGTACGGCCGTCGAGGCCAAGGCGGACGAGGTGCTGGAGGCGGCCCGGGGGGTGGAGGGGCATATCTTCAACCTCGGCCACGGCGTGCCGCCCAGCACCGATCCGGACGCGCTCACCCGGCTCGTCGAGTATGTGCACACCCAGAGCGCATCGCGCGCACCTTCTGTGAAGGTCTGAACCAAGCGGGAACCCGCGTGCCTCCCGTGGCGTCGTGAGGGGCATGACCGACATGCCCGCCACCGCGCTGTCAGCCCCGCAGGAGTCGCCGGAGCCGGAGTGTGTCCACTTCGTCGACGACTGGCACGGCATCCTCCACGAGACCTATGGCGGCGACTCGGACCGGGTCGCCCTGGACTGTGCCAGGCGGCTGGTTGCCGATCCCGCGGGCGAGGAGGCGTACGCCTGGACGCTCGGGCTGGTCATGATGGCCGCACACATCGGCCGGTTCTCCCGTAAGGACGTCGCGGCGGCGGCCCTGGAGGCGCTCCACGCCACGGACCGGCGGCTGCGCGAGGCCCCCTGCGCCCACCGGACGCATCCGTACGAGAGCGATCTGGACGACCGGATCGACCACTTCGTGGACGATCTGCCGCTGCTCACCAACGGGTTGGCCGAGGACCAGGACCCCGACTGGGAGGACGACGCCACCAAGGAGCAGTGGCTGTGCCCGCGCGACATCGCCGGGTACGCGCGGGTCGCCATCGACATCATCGCCCCCGGCAGCGTGGGCGGCATCCCGCCCCGGCTCCCGGTCCGCGACGCGCGCCGCGCCGAGGATCTGCGTTCGATCGTCTGGGACTACCCGAGCGCGGCGGTGGACCCCGCCCAGGAGCTGTCCGCCTACGCCAGGAACCTGGTCGCCAACCCTCTGGGCTATCACCGCGCCGGGCTCGTGGTCGTCCTGCACGCCGCCTGCTGGTACGCCGCCAGCGGCCGGATCCGCGACCGGCGCGTCCTGGACACCATGGTGGACGCCCTGGAGGCGGTGCTGCCCGGTCTCGGCGGCGCCTCCTGCGCGCACGGCGAGGGCGAGCATCCCGAGGTCGGCCGGGACACCGCGGAGCAGGCCACCGTGGGCATCCATCTGCTCAGCCCCGGTGGCCGGGGCGTCTACTGCCACTGGCACCGCGAGGAGCTGGAGACGGCGCCGCTGGACGCATGGCTGTGCCCCGCGTTCCTCGCCGCGATCGCCCGCGAGGCGTTGGACCATCTGCGCTCCGGCCGTGAGCGGCTCTTCGGCCTCCGGGACACCGCCCACCTGGACGAGACGCTGCTGCGACCCGACGGACGGCTCGACATCGAACGGCTCACCCACGCCGTGCGCTTCCGCTGCCGGGACGGGCAGGCCGCGGAGGACGCCGGGCTGTGGGCCGCGCGGCGGTTCGCGGCGGGCCCGGCCGATCCGCGCGAGCGGCTGGTGCTGCTGCTGGTGGCCTGCTGGTCGGTGACCTCGGGCGAGGAGGCCCCGCCCGAGGCCGTCCACCGGGATCTGCGGGCGATCCTCGGCGCGGTGCGGACCGGCCTGGCGGCCGGGGCCTGCCCGCACGGGGACGCGCACCCGTGGGAGGTGCTGGCCGAGCTGGCGGGACGCCGTCACTTCGGCTTCCACGAGGATCCTTACGGCGCCCATCTCAACCATCTGTACGCGCCGGGGGAGTACGACACGCCCGAGCCGTCCTTCGGCCCCGAGGAGTGGGGCTGCCCCCGCCATGTGGCCGAGCGGGTCCGGCAGACGCTGCGGATCATCGACGGCGCGAGCTGATCGGCGACGCGGGGGGCGACGGGGCCTGCCGCCTGCGGCGGGCTGTTCCCCTCCCCGCCCCTTCCCACAACTGGGGCTGCGCCCCGGACCCGACCTGGGGCTGCGCCCCAGACCCCGGGCCAGGGGCGGGGCCCCTGACACGCGGCGGGCACCCAGCGGGCACCCAAAAGAGCGCACGGCGGGCTCAGCGGCGTTCCGCCGTCCTTACGGTTGCCGCCGCCTTGCGTGCCGCCACCAGTACCGGGTCCCACACCGGTGAGAACGGCGGGGCGTAGCCCAGGTCCAGTGCCGTCATCTGCTCCACCGTCATTCCGGCGGTCAGCGCCACCGCCGCGACGTCCACCCGCTTGCCCGCACCCTCGCGGCCGACGATCTGCGTGCCGAGCAGCCGTCCCGTGCGCCGCTCGGCGAGCATCTTCACCGTCATGGGCCGGGTCTCCGGGTAGTACCCGGCGCGGCTGGTCGCCTCGATCGTGACCGCCTCGAACTGGAGCCCCACGGCGGCGGCTTCGGCCTCCAGCAGTCCGGTGCGGGCGATCTCCAGATCGCAGACCTTGCTGACGGCCGTGCCGACGACACCGGGGAAGGTCGCGTAGTCGCCGCCCACATTGGAGCCGATGACCTGCCCGTGCTTGTTGGCGTGGGTGCCCAGCGGAATGTGCCGGGTGCGGCCGGAGACCAGGTCGAGAACCTCGACACAGTCACCGCCCGCCCAGACGTTGTCGTAACCGCGCACCCGCATGGCCTGATCCGTCAGCAGCCCGCCGTACTCGCCCACCGGAAGCCCCGCCTCCTGGGCGAGTCCGGTCTCCGGGGCCACCCCGAGGCCCAGGACCACCAGATCGGCGGGGTATTCGCTCATCTTGGTGGCCACCGCCCGCACCCGGCCGTCCTCGCCCGTGACCACCTCGGCGACCTCCGCGCCGGTCACGGTGTCGATCCCGAGCCCCGACATCGCGTCGCGCACCAGCCGCCCCATGTCGGGGTCGAGCGTGGACATCGGCTGCTCACCGCGTTCCAGGACGGTCACCTGGGCGCCCCGCTGCATGAGCGCCTCGGCCATCTCCACCCCGATGTACCCGGCGCCGATCACCACCGCCCGCTCGACCGGGGTGGCCTCCAGGGACTCCAGCAGCGCCCGCCCGTCGTCCAGGGTCTGCACCCCGTGGACCCCCGGGGCGTCGATCCCGGGCATCCCGGGGCGGCGCGGCCGGGCGCCGGTCGCGATGACCAGGTCGTCGAAGCCGTACCACTGCTCGCCCTCGCCGCGCGGATCGAGGTCCCGCGCCAGGACCCGCTGCCCGGCGAGGTCGATCTCGACGACCTCGGTGTGGGTCCGTACGTCGATCCCGCGGCCCCGGTGGGTCTCGGGCGTCCGGGCGACCAGCTCGTCCGGGCCGTTCACCAGCCCGCCGACCCAGTACGGGATGCCGCAGGCCGAGTACGAGGTGAACTGGCCGCGCTCGAAGGCGAGGATCTCCAGCTCGCCCCGGCTCCTGAGCCTGCGCGCCCGCGACGCGGCGGACATGCCCGCCGCGTCGCCTCCGATGACCACCATGCGCCGTGCCGCCGTCATGTATGCCCCTCCGCCACTGGATGTCCGGCTATAGGGCACCAAGTTAAGCGCGCGAGGTCCGCTCCCGGATCAGCGTGTAGAGCACGGCGCTGACGAGCATCAGCGCGCCGTCGATGTAGACCGCGTTCGTCCAGCTGCCGTAGTGGTCGAAGAGGGTGCCGCTGAGCGCCGGGCTGACCACCGCGCCGATCTCCCCGACCAGGTTGAACAGCCCGAAGGCCGCGCCGCGTTCGGCCGCGTCCACCACGTCGTTCAGCAGCGCGTGCGCCATCGGCTGGAGCGCGTTGAAGAACAGGCTGGAGACGAAGAGCAGAATGGACATCACCCAGAGGGAGGGCTTCTCATGGGTGTGCAGATACGCCGCGAATACCAGCACCAGCACCCCCTGGACCACGGTGAACGCGATCAGCAGCGGCCGCCGCCCCCACCCCCGGGCCTTCGCCCGGTCCGAGAGCATGCCCCCGGCCGGGAAGCCGAGGATGCCCGCGCCCGCGTTGAAGGTGGCCACCAGCGCGGCGTTCTGGAACGAGCTGTGGGCGGCGTCCGCGACGATCGACACCGACCAGAAGCTGAAGAACCACAGATTCCACATGACCGCGATGAAGGCGAAGCTGAGCAGCAGCACATTGCGGTTCCGCGAGACCGCGCCCAGCCGGCCGCTCCGCCGGGCGAAGATGGCCCCGATGAGCACGAACGCCAGCACGCACTCGAGGATGGCCACGCCCCAGCTCGGCATCCCCGCCCCGTCGGCGATCAGATAGACCGCCATGACCGCGGCGCACAGCACCGCCGAGATCCCCAGCAGCCGCAGCGTGGAGCCGGTGGCCTTGAGCGGGCCGCCGATGCGGCGCATATAGACCGCCGTGGCCCAGCCGAACGCGAGGGTCGCCGCGCCCAGCACCAGGAACGGCATCCGCCAGGCGTCCTCCTCGCCGAACACCTCCCCGCCCCAGTCGATCAGGTACGGCGCGCTGATGGTCGCGATCGTCAGCCCGATGGACAGCCCGGTGATGGCCACGCCCATGCCGAGACCGGCCTTCGCGGGCGGGGTGCGCTGGGCGATCAGCGAGCGGTCGTTGGAGTAGAAGACGCCCTCGCCGAGCCCGGTCAGCACCCGTAGCACCACGAACGCGATCAGCCCGCTCATCATGCCGCTGGCCAGCGTCGCGACCCCCGCCCACAGCAGCGAGACCGCGAGCATGGTGCGGTGCCCGAAGCGGTCGCCGAGATAGCCGCCGGGGAACTGGGTGAGCATGTAGCCCGCGAAGAAGAGGCTGCCGATCAGACCGCCGAGCGCATGCGGATGGCTGGCGGAGCCCAGCATGCCGTGGTCGTGTTCGATCAGCCAGGTGACGACCGGGCCGGTGATGGTGCGGTCGGCGTAACTGAAGAGCCAGCCGCCCAGCAGCATGGCCCACAGGGTGTGATACGGCTGCCAGCCGCCGCGGGGCGCCTCCCGGCCCTGCGCGGTGGGCTCTGCGGTCACTTCGGGCATGTCTCCATGTCCCCTCTCGGGCCTGGGCGTGTCGGCCGGCGGCGCGGTTGGTGCCACACAGAATGTGGCCGGACATCGGGCGCGGCAAGGCGTGTTCGCGGGTCTTTCACCGACCGGAAGCCTCCGCGACGGAGTCTTGCCCCAGGGCGGCGGCGAGGGTACGGGAGATGCCGTGCGCGGCGACCCGTACGGCCGGGATCAGCCCCGGGGCCCGACCCTCCGCGGCCGGGACCACCACCGACAGCGAGGCCACCACCTCCCCGCCCGGCCCGCGCACCGGGGCGGCGATGGAGAGCCCGTCCATGGTGATCTGCCGGTCGCTGACCGCGATCCCGGTGCGCCGCACCTCGGCCAGGGCGGCCCGCAGCCGGTGCGGGTCCTGGATCGTCATCTCGGTGTAGCGGCGCAGCGGGCGGGTGCACACCCGCTCGTACAGCCGTGGCGGCCCGTACGCGAGCAGCACAAGCCCGACGCCGGTGGCGTGCAGCGGCCAGCGGCTGCCGACCCGGGTGCGCACCTGGACCGCCGAGTGACCCGATATCAGCTCGACATAGACCACCTCCAGGCCGTCCCGCACGGCGAGCTGGACGTTCTCATGGGTGGCCTCGTACAGGTCCTCCATGAACGGCAGGGCCGCCTCGCGCACCCCGACCCCGCGCGGGGAGAGGGTCGCCACCTCCCACAGCCGCAGCCCGATGTGGTACGCGCCGGTGGCGTCGCGCTCCAGGGCGCCCCAGCGGGTGAGCGAGGCGACCAGCCGGTGCGCGGTGGCCAGCGGCAGCCCGGCGCGCCGGGCGAGGGCGGTGAGGGACAGCGAGCGGTGCGAGGCGTCGAACGCGTCGAGGACCGCCAGCATCCGGCCCGCGACCGAGCGGCCGCCGTCCCGGCCGTCGGGGGCGCGGGTGCCCGGTGGGCTGATGGGGGTGAGGGGGCCGGAGGCGGTCATGACAGCGGGAGGCCGACGTAGTTCTCGGCGAGCTCGGCGGACGCGGTGGGGGAGGAGGCGATCCGCTCCAGCCGCGCGATCCGCTCCCGGTCCTCGAACGGGGTCTCGTCCGGGCGGCGGTGGAGCGTGTCCGTCATGAAGTACGAGAACCGCTCGGCCTGCCACACCCGGCGCAGACAGGTCCGCGAGTAGCCGTCCAGCAGCTCGGACGAGCCGGTCTCCTGGTGGTGGATCAGGGCCCGGGCCATCGTGATCACGTCGGTGACCGCCAGATTGAGCCCCTTGGCGCCGGTCGGCGGCACGATGTGCGCCGCGTCGCCCGCCAGGAAGAGCCGGCCGTGCCGCATCGGCTCCTGGACGAAGCTGCGCATCGGGGTGACCGAGGTGGCGGTGATCGGGCCGCGCTCCAGCGTCCAGTCCCCGTCGAGCGCGAAGCGGGCCGACAGCTCGTCCCAGATCCGCTCATGGGACCAGGCGTCGGGGTTGGTGCCGCCCGGCACTTGGAGGTAGAGCCGGGAGACATGGGGAGAGCGCATGCTGTGCAGGGCGAAGCCGCGCCGATGGCGGGCGTAGATCAGCTCCTCGCAGGACGGCGCCACATCGGCCAGCACTCCGAGCCAGGAGTAGGGGTAGGTGTGCTCGAAGGCGCGCACCCGGTCGGCGGGGATCGCGCGCCGGGCGATGCCGTGGAAGCCGTCGCAGCCCGCCACGTAGTCGCAGCTCAGGTTCTGTTCGCGGCCCTTGTGACGGAAGCGGATGACCGGCGCGGCGGAGTCCGGCTTCTCGATGGCCAGCGCCTCGGCCTCGAACAGCAGCGGGGGACCGCCCGGCTCCTCAAGCTGGAGCGCGATCAGATCCTTGACGATCTCGGTCTGGGCGTAGACCATCACCGACTTGCCGCCGGTGGCGGAGGGGAAGTCCACGCGGTGGCCGCGGCCCTCGAAGCGCAGCTCGACGCCCTGGTGCGGCAGCCCCTCGCGGTCCAGCCGCCCGCCGGCGCCGCACTCCCGCAGCACATCCACGGTGCCCTGCTCCAGGATCCCGGCCCGCTGGCGCCGCTCGACATACGCCCGGTCCCGGCTCTCCAGCACCACACAGTCGATCCCGGCGCGGTGCAGCAGCCGGGCGAGCAGCAGCCCGGCGGGCCCCCCGCCGATGATGCCGACGGTCGTGCGCATCACATCGTCCCCTTGCTGTGGTGGTCCATGCCGCCGTGGTGATCCATGCGGCCCGCTTCACCTTCGCCACTTGTTCGCTGAGTGAAACTTCGTTCATAATCGACTGGTGATGAGTTTCAGCCCGGTGCCACCACCTGTCAATGGCCCCGTCGGGCCTCTCGAGCGCGGCCTCGCCGTGCTGCGCGAGCTGACCCGGCTGGCCGCACACGAGGGACGGACCACCGTCCGGCCCGGTGATCTCGTGCGCGGCACGGGGCTCGCCCGGTCCGTGGTCGACCGCGTCGTGGGCACGCTCGAACAGCTCGGTTACGTCACGCTCGACGGCCGCGACATCGGCCTGGCGGTCCGGCTGATGGAGCTGGGCAACGCGTATCTGGCCGCGAGCGGACTGCCCGCCGCGCTCGGCCCGTTCGCCGAGCGGCTCGCGGACGGGCTCGACGAGTCGGTCTCGGTCGCCGTCCCCGACGGTGGCGGGGTGCGCTTCGTCGTCCAGGTCACCCGCCGCCGCACCATGTCCCTCGCCTTCCGGATCGGCGATCTGCTGCCCGCCGAGCGCTGCTCGCCCGGCGCGCTCTTCGCCGCCGAGTGGTCCGGGGCCGACTGGGCCGCCTGGCGCGCCCGCCGCGTCGAGGACCCCCTGGACACCGCGTTCCCGGGCGTCCCGCCCCGCCATCGGCCCGCCTCCGGCGAGGACTTCGAGGCCCGCGTCAAGGAGGCCGCCCGGGACGGCTGGGCCGTCGACGACCAGCTGATCGAACCGGGCCTGGTGGCGGTTTCGGTTCCGGTGCGGGATGCCTCGGGCCGTATCGTCTGCGCGGTCAACGTGGTCAGCCACACCAGCCGCCATGACGTGGACTCGCTGCGGGCGGCGGTGCTGGGGCCGCTGGGTGCGGAACTCCCGGCGATGGAGGCGGCTTTGACGGCCCGGCGGCCACGGCTGGCCGCTTTGGGTGCTTCGGTCGCTTCAGCTGCCTCGGTCGCCTCGGTCGCTTCGGTCGTTCCGGTTACGGGGGACTCCGGCACGGCCGTGGGCGAGGACCCCGCGCGGATGGCCAAGCGGGAGCTGGGAGCGGGCTTCCTGCAGTCCCTCGCGCGCGGGCTGGCCGTGCTGCGGGCCCTGGGCGGGGCGGCCCCGGGCGGGGTGCAGGTCTCGGGCGGGACACAGGGCTCGGGCGGGACACAGGGCCCGGGCCAGGGCGAGGCCCGCGCGGTGGAGGACGCGGCGCGCGGCGCGTCCGGCGCCACCGGGGGCATGACGTACGGCCTCGTCGGCGCGGGGCCCGGTGGCGGCCGGGGCGGGGGGATGACGCTCAGCGCCGTCGCGGAGGCCACCGGGCTGGCGCGGGCCACCGCCCGGCGCTCGCTGCTCACCCTGGTCGAGCTGGGGTACGCGGAGGTCGACGGCCGGACCTTCCGGCCGCTGCCGCGCGTGCTGGAGCTCGGCTACGCCCCCCTGGCGGAGCTCGGCTTCACCGACATCGCCCAGCCGCACATGCGCGAACTGGTCCGCACCGTCCATGAGTCGGCGTCCCTGGCAGTCCTCGACGGCGGCGACATCCGCTACATCGCACGTGTCCCCACCGTCCGCATCATGAGCGTCAACATCACCATCGGCACCCGTTTCCCCGCCTACGCGACCTCCATGGGCCGGGTGCTGCTCGCGGGCCTGGACGCCGACGCCCGCGCCGCCCACCTCGCCGGGGTGCGGCCGGAGCCGCTGACCCGGCACACCGTGACCGACGTGGCCGAACTGGCGCGCGTCGTGGAGCGCGCGGCGGCGGAGGGGCACGCCCTGGTCGACCAGGAGCTGGAGGAGGGTCTGCGGTCGCTCGCCGTGCCCGTCAGGGACGCGCGCGGACGTGTGGTGGCCGCGCTCAACGTGGCGACCCACGCCGGTCGCGGCACCGCCGAGAGCGCCCGCGGCGAGCTCCTCCCGGCGCTGCGCGCCACCGCGGCCCGTATCGAGGCCGACCTGGCCACGGCCTCGGCGCAGCACGCCCTGGGGGCGGGTGAGAGAGTGGGGGCATGAGAGCGGCGAACACCCCGGGGGCAGGGCGCACCGGCCATGTCGTGGTCATCGGCGGCGGAATCGCGGGCCTCGCGGCGGCTCACCGGCTGCTGGACGGCGGGGCGCGGGTGACGGTCCTGGAGGCGTCGGGACGGCTCGGCGGCAAGCTGCGCTCGGGCGAGATCGAGGGCGTACCGGTCGACCTGGGCGCCGAGTCGATGCTCGCTCGCCGCCCGGAGGCGGTCGAGCTGGCGCGCGCCGTGGGCCTCGGCGACCGGCTGCGGCCGCCCGCGACCGCCACCGCCTCCCTCTGGACGCGCGGTGGGCTGCGCCCGATGCCCAAGGGGCATGTGATGGGCGTCCCCGGCGATCTGGAGCCGCTGGCCGCGTCCGGCGTGATCTCGGAGGAGGGGCTGGCCCGGATCGCCCGCGACCGCGAGCTGCCGCCCACGCCGGTCGGCGAGGACGTGGCGCTCGGCGGGTATCTGGCGGAGCGGCTCGGCCGCGAGGTCGTGGACCGGCTGGTGGAACCGCTGTTGGGCGGGGTGTACGCGGGCGATGTGTACCGCACCTCGATGCGCGCGTCGGTCCCCACCCTCTTCGAGGTGGCGCAGTCCGGCCGCCCGCTGACCGAAGGCGTCCGGGAACTGGCCGAGCGCTCCGCGCGACGGCAGGACGGTCCCGTGTTCATGGGCATCGACGGCGGGATCGGGCGGTTGCCGCTGGCGGTCGCCGACGCCGTACGGGCCGCGGGCGGCGAGATCCGCACCGGGGCGCCCGTACGGGAGCTGCGGCGCACGGCCGACGGCTGGGTCGTCACGGTGGGCGGTACGGGCGGCGTTGGCGGTACGGGCCGTACGGGTGGCGCGGGTGGCGCGGGCGGCGTGGACGGTGCGGGCCTTACGGGCGTCACCGACGGCACGGACGGCGCGGGCGTCACGGACGGGACTGGCGGTGCGGGCAGCACCGGCCGTACGGGCGGCGTGGGTGGCACGAACGGCACCGGCGGCCCGGCGGTGGTGGCGGCCGAGACCACCGTGCTGGCGGCGGACGCCATTGTGCTGGCGGTGCCCGCGCCCGCCGCCGCCCGGCTGCTGGCTGCCGGGGCCCCGGCAGCCTCCGCCGAGCTGGCCACCGTGGACTACGCCTCGATGGCGCTGGTCACCATGGCCTTCCGGCGCACCGATGTGGCCTCGCTCGCCGAGGGCAGCGGCTTCCTGGTGCCGCCGGTCGACGGCCGGACGATCAAGGCGGCCACGTTCTCCAGCCGCAAGTGGGGCTGGCTGCGCGACGCCGGTCCCGATCTCTTCGTGCTGCGTACCTCGATCGGGCGGTTTGACGACGAGGCGGATCTGAAGCGGGACGACGCCGATCTGGTAAGGATGTCGCTCGCCGATCTCGGCGAGGCCGTCGGCCTGGCGGCGAGGCCCGTCGCGAGCCGCGTGGACCGCTGGGACGGCGGACTGCCCCAGTACCCGGTGGGCCATCTCGACCGGGTCGCCCGCATCCGCGCCGAGGTCGCCAAGGTGCCGGGGCTGGCGGTGTGCGGCGCCCTCTACGACGGGGTGGGCATCCCCGCGTGCGTCGGCAGCGCCCGTAAGGCGGCCGATGAGCTGCTGGGCGCCCTGGCGGGCCCCCTGGGGCCGGGCGGCGGAGCCGGAGAGCGAGAATAGGGCCATGACTGCTGCACCTGAGAAGACTCCCAACGCCGGTAAGAAGGCCAAGGACCTCAACGAGGTCATCCGCTACACCCTGTGGTCGGTGTTCCGGCTGCGCGATGTGCTGCCGGAGGACCGCACCGGCTACGCCGACGAGGTCGAGGAGCTCTTCTCCCAGCTCGCCGCCAAGGACGTCACCGTGCGCGGCACCTACGACGTATCCGGGCTGCGCGCCGACGCGGACGTCATGATCTGGTGGCACTCGGAGACCTCCGACGCCCTCCAGGAGGCGTACAACCTCTTCCGCCGCACCCGGCTGGGACGGCACCTGGAGCCGGTGTGGTCCAACATGGCGCTGCACCGCCCGGCCGAGTTCAACAAGTCCCACATCCCGGCGTTCCTCGCGGACGAGAACGCGCGCGAATACGTGAGCGTGTACCCGTTCGTCCGCTCCTACGACTGGTACCTGCTGCCCGACGAGGACCGCCGCCGGATGCTCGCGGACCACGGCAAGATGGCCCGCGGCTACCCCGACGTACGCGCCAACACGGTGGCGTCCTTCTCACTCGGCGACTACGAGTGGATCCTGGCCTTCGAGGCGGACGAACTGCACCGGATCGTCGACCTGATGCGCCATCTGCGCGGCTCCGAGGCGCGCCGGCACGTGCGCGAGGAAGTGCCGTTCTACACCGGGCGGCGCAAGGCGGTCTCCGAACTCGTCGCCGGCCTGGCCTGACGCCCTTACGGGGTTGTCCGGCGGACTCCGCCACGTGGCAGGGGCTCCGCTCCCCTGGACTCCGGGGGCGAGGAGCCGATCGTCGCCGCGGTCAGTTGACCGGCCGGGGCGCCGATCGTGTCACCTGCGGCGCGCCCGGGGCCTGGGGCGGAGCCCCGGTTTCGGGAAGGGGCGGGGAGGGGAAAGCAGCCCGCCGCAGGCGTCACCGGGACCCTCTTACGGCGTGCCCGGGATCGTCGCGGGCTGCTTGCCCGACTCGGGCAGCGGGGCCGGTTCCGGCAGCGGTGCGGGTTCCGCGCGCGGGTCGCAGAAGGCGGACCGGCCCGGGGTCTTGCCGGTCAGCAGATAGGTGTCCACATGGCGGTTGACGCAGTCGTTCGGACCGCCCCACAGACCATGCGTCCCCACCTTCCGCTCGGTCACCAGCGAGGCCCTGGGCAGCCGGTGCCAGAGTTCCTTCGCCCCCGCGTACGGCGTGGCCGCGTCCCGCTCCGCCGAGAGCAGCAGCACCGGCGGCAGCGCGACGCGCCCGGTCCGGGGGCCCACGGCCTCCAGGTTCCCCACGTCGAGGGGGCGGCCGGGCTTCAGCGGCCAGAAGGCGCACGGCAGGTTCATCGCCACGTTGTCCCAGGTCTCGAAGGGCGCGCGGCGGGCGAGGGCGGTGTTGTCGCGGTCCCAGGTGGCCCAGGCGCGCGGCCAGGGCGCGTCGTTGCACTCCACGGCGGTGTAGACGGCGTTGCCGTTCTCGTCGTCGGCCGCCTCCGCCGGATCGGGCGCGGCGAGTTCGATCAGCGGCTCGGGGTCGCCGCGCAGATACGCGGCCAGCGCCCGGGCGGCCGGGTCCCAGTAGGCGTCGTTGTAGCCGGTCCTCAGGAACGCGCTCTGGAGCTGGGCGGTGCCGACGACCCCGCCCGCCGGTTTCCGCGCCAGCCGCCGCCGCGCCGTGTCGTACGAGGCGAGCACCCGGTCCGCGGTGGCGCCCAGGTGGTAGACGGCGTGGTGCCGGGCGACCCAGCGGCGCCAGTCCCGCCAGCGCCGCTCGAAGGCCAGCGACTGGTCGAGGTTGTCGCGGTACCAGATCCGCCCGGGAGCGGGGTTGACCACGCTGTCGAAGACCATCCGGCGCACCCGGCCCGGGAAGAGCGTGGCGTAGACGGCCCCGTAGTACGTGCCGTACGAGGCGCCGACGAAGGTGAGCCGCCGCTGGCCCAGCGCGGCGCGCAGCACCTCCAGGTCGCGGGCGTTGTTCAGCGTCGTGTAGTGCGCGAGCGCGCGGCCCGAGCGGCGCACACAGCCCCGGACGTAGGCGCGCGCCCCTGCCACCAGCCGCCGTTTGAAGGCGGCGGTGGGGTGCGGCGGGGAACTGGTCGGCGCCTTGGCGTAGGCCGACGGCCGCTGGCAGGACAGCGGGGCGGAGCGGCCCACACCCCGTGGGGCGTAGCCGACGAAGTCGTAGGCGGCGGCCACCCGGCGGAAGGCGTCCTCGGCCGCGTACTCGGGGAACGCCATGCTGGAGGCGCCCGGTCCGCCGGGGTTGTAGATCAGCGCGCCCTGACGCCGGGCCTTGGGACCGGTGGCCCGGATCCGGCTGACGGTGAGGGAGACGTGCTTGCCGCGGGGACGGGCGTAGTCGAGCGGTACGGAGACCTTTCCGCAGGTGATGGGGGCGGCCAGCGCCTCGGCGCGGGGACAGCGGCGGAAGGCGATACCGCGCTGCGCCGCGCGCCGGGCGGCGAACGCCACACCGCGGGTCGCGGCCGCGTCGCCGGGCGGGGCGGCGGCCGGGGCGGCCGGGGCGGGTGGGGCGGACCAGGTGGTCCAGGTGGGCGCGGCGGTGGCCATGGGGGCGACGGAGGCGGCGGAGGCCGAACTGGTCGCGGAGGGCGCGCCCGCCGCACCGGCCGGGGCCGTGGCGGACCTGGTGGACGCGGTGGGCGTTGCGGGATTCGTGGCCACGGCGGGGGCGGTGGGCGCGGCGAGCGTGCCGCCGGTGGCGGGCGTCGCGAGCAGCGCGCTCATGGCAAGCGACAGGGACAGCGGCCCGAGGATGCCGTACAGCGCTGCTGCTCTCACTGGCCGTCCCTTCGTGCATCGCGCGATGAACGCGATGAAAGGGATATTTGGCGCGCCGGATGACCATGTAAAGCACCGGGCCGCGGTGTCGGGGTCAATGACCCCAATGCGTCTTCAGGGCCGCGCGCAGCGCCGGGTCGGGGAGGGCGGCGGTGCCGTGCACGGCGAGCGCGGTGAGCAGGTCGCCGTCGTCGCCACCGCCGTCCGCGTCGCCGCCGGAGCGCTGGGCGAGGGACCGCCGCGGGGGCACGTCGATCCGGCCCAGCAGCCGCTGACCGACGGGGGAGGCCCACCGCGAGTACGGATGCGCCTCGACCCGGGCGATCAGCAGACAGCTCGCCGTCAGCAGCAGCGGCAGTACGAACCACGCGGCCACCGGACCGCGCCCCGCCGCGGGCGGCACCAGCAGCAGCGCGGCGGCCGCCGTCACCAGCACCAGCACGCAGGCCGCCCGCACATGCCGCACCGCGACCGCCACATTCGTACGGGCCGAGGCGGGCACCGCGAGCCCAGCCGCCACCAGCCGGTCACCCAGCGCCCGCACCGGGGTGGCCGTGGCGAGCGCGACCCGCACCGGCCGCACCGGGGCCTGCCCCTCCGGCCCTATCGCGCTGATCACGGCCCGCTCCAGCTCGTCCTGTCCGTCCGGATCCACCACGGTGACCCAGCCGGTGTGCGCGAGCAGCAGCCGCCGCTCCCGGTACATCGTGACGAGCGTCAGATCCCCCACCCGCCGCGGCCCGCCGGACAGGAACGCCGCCTCGTACAGGCTCAGGCCCTTCCCGTCCGCCTCCGGCTCGGGCTCCATCGGCTGAGCGGCGGCCACCGCCGCCAGGCACAGCCGCGTGCAACTGACGACCGCCGCGCCCCACGCGACGAGCAGGAAGAGGACCCACAACATGGCCGAGTTCTACTCGACCCGGCCACCACCGCGCCACAGTTTTCACGATATGAACGACTCGCGCGAATGCGGATCGCTCCGCGCAGACCCGCGACGGGCCGTCCGACGGATCGTGACGCCTGCGGCGGGCTCTTCCCCTCCCCGCCCCTTCCCTCAACTGGGGCTCCGCCCCGGACCGCGGCCGGACGACCCGGATGTGTGCGGGCGTCCGCCGCGTCGGCGCGCCGACCGCGATCAGCCCGCCGGTGCGGGTGGCCGCGGCGGCGACGGTCGGCTCGTCGAGCGCCGGGGCCCAGGGGCGACGCCCTTGCCGCGCGACGGAGCCGCGGGGCCCAGGGGCGACGCCCTTGCCGCGCGACGGAGCCGCATATCGATGCTTCAGCCGCCGCCCCCGCAGCCGCCGCCCCCACCACCACCGCAGCCCCCGCCCCCGCCGCAGCCCGAACCGCCGCCGCCTCCGCCGCAGGACGAGCCGCCGCATGAGGAGCCTCCGCAACCGGAACCGCCTCCGCCGCCTCCGCACCACGATCCGCCGCCGGAGTCCGAGGGTCCCGACCACCCCGACGAACCCGAGTCGGCCGACGACCCCGAAGTGACGGGCACCTTTTGCGCGTCCAGCAGTTGGGCCCGCAGCAGTGGATCGTCCGCCAAGGCGGCCGCACCGGTCAGCGCGACGACGACCGCCAGGGGGACCGTCGCCGGATGGCCGACGGACCGGGCGCGCCGTACGCCGACCCCCGAGTCCCTCCGGTACGTCGCCAGCGCCCGCTGCCCGTCGGCGGTCAGCCTGCGCTTGCCCGCACCGGCGCAGATTCCGCCGATGAGGAAGCCGGTGAACAGCGCGGGGGCGATCAACAAGATCAGCGGAGGCCCGCTGTCGGCGACGGAGCCGATGCTGATCAGGACGGCCAGAAACACCCCCATCGCGCACAGCCCGATCTGCGTCTGTGCCACGCCCCGCCAGAACCGGAGGGCGTCCGGCCGCACCATCAGCCCGCGCCCCGCCAGCTGGTCGCCGATCGCCTGTACCACCGGACTGCGCATCAGCTCCCGGCGCAGCCACTTCAGGCCGCCGTGCGGGGAGATGGCGCACAGCCGCAGCAACTCCTCCTCGACCGGGCCGCGCGCGACCGGCTGCCGTACCGAGACCACGCCGGGGTGGCCGATCGCCAGCCGCCCGTCCGCGTACATCGCGCTGATCACGGTGTCCGCCACCCGCCCCGGCCCGCCCGCCAGGAAGGCGGCCTCCAGCAGGTCGTGCGCCCAGGCGTGCACCGGTCCCGCGACCTCCCTGCGCCGGGCCCGGACCGTTCCGGAGATGAGCACCACCGACGACACGGCGACCGCCAGGTAGACCAGGGTCACGATCGCGCCCATGCCGCTCACCGCCCCCCGCTCAGCGCGAGCCGGACCCGGCGGGCCAGCCGCGCCGCCGGATGGGACGGCAGGGGCGCGGGCCCGGACCGCTCCTGCCACCACAGCGTCAGCCGGCGCCGGGCGGCCGCGTCCTCGGGCCGGCCGTCCGCCAGCAGATGCTCGGCGAACGACATCGCGTCGCGGCGGTAGCCGCCGGTCATCGGGCGGCCGTCGGCGTACCGCGCGAACGCCGGGCGGTAGCCGGTGCCCAGGATCTCGGGCAGCTCAGGGGCCACCTTGGCGATCACGGACGCCCGCTTGGCGGTCAGCGCCGCGCTCTGCACCCGCAGCCGCCGCCGGTCGAAGCCCTCGGGCGGCGGGGTGTCCCCGACCAGCGCGGACAGCAACGCTGCCTGGGCGAGCGCCAGCCGCTCCCGGACGTCGTCCGGCACGGGCGCGTCGGGTGCGGCGGACGCCCTCGCCGAAGCCTCGGCGGCTCCGCCCCCGGCCCCGGCTCGCCCCCCGGCTCCGCCCCCGGCCCCCGCCGCCGTCACCGCGCGGATCGCGTCCAGCTCGCCCGCGAGCTCATCGGCCGCCGGGAAGTCCTCGTCGCGCTCCAGCAGCACCCCGGGCGGTGTCGTACGGGCGCACAGCTCGGCGAGCACGTCGAGCACCGGCCGGGTCACCGGATGGGCGTGGCTGTCGTGCCACACCCCGTCCCGCTCCACCCCGCCCGCCACATGGACGTAGGCGATCGCCGACGTGGGCAGCTCGTCCAGCGCCTTGGCCGGGTCCTCGCCCCGGTTGACGTGGTTGGTGTGCAGATTGGCCACGTCGATGAGCAGCCGCACCCCCGTGCGCTCCACGAGCTCGGCCAGGAACTGGCCTTCGGTCATCTCTTCGCCGGGCCAGGAGATCAGCGCCGCGATGTTCTCCACCGCGAGCGGCACCGGCAGCGCGTCCTGCGCGATGCGCACGTTCTCGCACAGCACGTCCAGCGCGTCACGGGTCCGCGGCACCGGCAGCAGATGCCCGGCCTCGATGACCGGTGACGCGGTCAGCGGCCCCCCGGCCCTGACGAACGCGATGTGCTCGGTGACCAGCGGCGAGCCCAGCGCCTCGGCCCGTTCGGCCAGCGCCCGGAGGCGGCCGGGGTCGGGCCGCTCGGCTCCCCCGAGGCCGAGCGACACCCCGTGCGGGACCACGGTGGTCCCGCGCTCGCGCAGCCGCCGGAGCGCGTCCGGCACATGGCCGGGGCAGATGTTCTCCGCCACCACCTCCACCCAGTCGATGCCGGGCAGCCGCGCGATGTCGTCGGCGATCTCCGGTCGCCAGCCGATTCCGGTACCGAGGCGCACCATGGCTCCCCCTCCTCGTTCCGTACCGCGTCCCCGCGGTGTGTTCTCGCGTGCCGGGGTCATGACCCCATACAGGGAGGACGAATCCCCCGGCCGCATGGTTCAGAGGTTCATTTGAGCTTCGGGGTGTCACGGCGGGGGACGGCGGGGACGCCACCGCGGGCGGCGGCTCGGGCGGCGGCTCGGGCGGCGGCTCGGGCGGCGGCTCGGGCGGTGCGAAAGGTCACCGGGTGGGTGGAGTCCCTGAATATGGTCACTGTTACAAAAAATTAGGGCCCTGTGGCGACAGACGTTCAGAAGGGAAAATAGGATCGGTCTGGTCTGGGGGGATGGAAGATCACACCTTTGTGCCGCGCCCGCGCGCGGAGCGAGCGTGGGGGAAACACGTGCTGGGCAGCAGCGACAACGCCATGGGGAAGCACCGCAAGCACCGCCGTAAGCCGCCCTCGAGCAGCCGGGGGATGCGGCTGCGCCGCTGGGCGGCCGCGCGGATCCGGCTGGACTACCCCCGGGCGGGGCGGCGCGGTGTGAGGCGATGGCTGCCGTCGTGGCGTCAGACAGCCCTGCTCTTCCTGTTCTGCCTCGGCAGTCTGACGGGTCTGCTGAGCTTTCTGTATCTGCAGACCGATATCCCGAAGAACCTCAACGACTTCGCCACCCAGCAGGACAACGTCTACTACTGGGCCGACGGCACCGAGATGGCCCGTACCGGCCCGGTCAACCGGCAGGAAGTGCCGCTGGACAAGGTGCCGGAAGACGTCCAGTGGGCGGTGCTCGCCGCCGAGAACGCCAGTTTCTACACCGACAGCGGAGTGTCCCCGAGCGGGCTGATGCGCGCGGTGACGCGGATGGTGACGGGTGGTGAGACGCAGGGCGGGTCCACCATCACCCAGCAGTATGTGAAGAACGCCTATCTGAATCAGCGCCAGACCTTCTCCCGCAAGCTCACCGAGATGTTCATGGCCATCAAGCTGGACGACCGGATGAGCAAGCGGGAGATCCTCCAGCGCTATCTGAACACCAGCTGGTTCGGGCGCGGCAGTTACGGCATTCAGCGGGCGGCGTACGCTTACTACGGCAAGGACGTCTCGGAACTCAACGCCAGCGAGGGCGCGTTGCTCGCCTCGCTGCTCAAGGGCGCCGGGACCTTCGATCCGACGCTCAGCGCCAAGAACCACAAGCGGGCCGTCGACCGCTGGAAGTGGGTGCTGGACCGGATGGTGGACATCGGAAGGCTGTCCAAGTCCGAGCGGGCGCGCTATACGACGTTCCCCGAGCCCAAGGCACAGCCCAGGCCGGTGGGGCTCACCGGTCAGGTCGGTTATCTGGTGGAGACGGCCAAGGCGTACGTCAGCTCCCACACCGACATATCCGACGCCGATTTCGACCTGGGTGGCTATCAGATCCACACCACCTTCGAGAAGCCGAAGGTCCAGGCGCTCGCCAAGGCGGTGAAGGAGACCCGGGACAACCTCGACCCCGAGGAGCGCCCCGAGGACCGCCATGTGCGCATAGGCGCCGCGTCCGTGGCCCCGGGAGGCGCCATACGCGCCCTGTACGGCGGCCCCGGCTATCTGGAGCAGGGATTCAACGACGCGAACGCCTCCACCGTCCCGGCCGGCACCTCCTTCACCCCCTTCGTCTACGCCGCGGCGCTGCGCGACGGCGTCCTGCTGGAGCGCAACGGGGCGCGGACGCCCGTGACGCCCTCGACGCTCTACAACGGTGACAACAAGATCGCGGTGCATACGCCCGAGGGCCCGTACTGGGACCGCGGCGGCAAGATCGTGCGGGCCACCAATGACGACGACGCCTCCTATGGGCAGGTCTCGCTGCGCCAGGCGATCGTGCGGTCCATCAACACCCCGATGATCCAGTTGGGCATGGACGTCGGCCTGGACCGGGTCCGGCAGGCGTCCATCGACGCGGGGCTGCTGCCCAGCAGCTTCGGCGCGCGGGTGCCCGCGTTCTCGCTCGGCACCGCGACCCCCAGCTCGATCCGTATGGCCAGCGCCTACGGGACGTTCGCCGCCGAAGGCACGCACCACGCGCCGTACTCGGTGAGCGGGCTCACCCACGGCGGGCAGAGGCTCGAACTGCGCAAGGACCGCGCCAAGCGGGCCTTCAGCGCGGCGGTCGCGGCGCAGGTGGACGACGCGCTGCGCGGCGCGGTCCAGAGCCCGGACGGTTCGGCGCGCGAGGCCGCCGTGGGCGGTGGTGAGGTGGCCGGTAAGGGCGGCACGGCGCAGGACGGCACCTCCGCCTGGTTCGTGGGGTACACCAAGAAGCTCTCGACGGCGGTCTCGCTGTCCCGGGTGGATCCGAAGTCGCAGGAGCTGATGCCGCTCAAGGGAATGGGCGGGGGAGGCGCCGACACTCCGGGTGACACCTACCCCATGGACATCTGGAAGAGCTATATGACGGACAGGGCGGCCGAATGAGCCGCACCGGCGGAATGGGCCCCGCAATGCGACGGCTTACTTGGTCTTGGCGTACGTGGACCAGTCCGGCGATTCCGCCGGGTCCAGCATCCGCAGCTTCGCCAGAACCTTCGGGTCCTGGGCGTCCAGCCAGTCGGCGAGCTGCTTGAACGACACGCACCGCACTCCGTCGCGGCGGCAGACACTCCTCATCACGTCCTCGATGGCCTGCATATAGATGCCGTCGTTCCAGGTCTCGAAGTGATTGCCGATGAACAGCGGCGCCCGGCTTCCGTTGTAGACCCGCTCGAATCCGTTCAGATATCCCTGGCGGGTCAGCCGCTCCCACTCCGCGTATTTCGCCGGATCGCCCTCGGTGCTGTCACCGGACTGGTTGAAGAGGAAGTTGAAGTCCATCGAGAGGACCTGCTTCTCGCTCTCCGGATACGGCACCAGTTGCAGCGGGAAGTTCCAGATTCCATCGATCTTGGACGGCCAGAGCTGGAAGTCGCCCGGGGAACTCGCGTCATAGCGCCAGCCGAGGGATTTGATCGCCGGAATCAGCGTCTTCTGGCCCTCAAGGCATGGCGCGCGCCCGCCCACCAGCTCCACGTCATAGTCGAACGGCAGCGGTTTGATGTCGGTGAAGCCGGTGTTCGTCTTCCACTGCTTCACAAATGAATATGCCTGCTCCGTCTCGCTCTTCCACTCCTGGGTGGACCAGTCCTCCCCGCCCTTGGCGCCGCAGAAATGGCCGTTGAAGTGGGAGCCGATCTCATTGCCGTCCAGCCAGGCCCCGCGCAGCTGCTCCAGGGTCTCCCTGATGTGCTCGTCGGTGGGGAAGGATATGGCGGCCGAGCCCGGCTTGTGCTGGGGCGGCCGGTAGAGGTCGCTCTTCGACTTGGGCAGCAGATACATGCCGCTCAGGAAGAACGTCATGGTGGCGTTGGTCTCCTTGGCCACCTCGCGGAAGCGGGAGAAGAGATGGTCGTCGTTCTCCAGCGCGCCGTCCCAGGAGAAGACCACGAACTGCGGGGGCTTCTCACCCGGTTTGAGCTTCTTGGGCTTGAGCTGGTGCGGCTGCGGTCCGGTGTAGGACGTCGAGCCGTCCCCGAGCACCTTGACCTTGCCGTCCCAACGGGCGTACTTGTCTTCCTTCTTGGGCTCCTTGGGGACCCGGTCCGACTTGGGGGACGCCGCGGCGGCGGGGAGGTCCCCGTCCTGCGCGCCCCCCGCGTCCCCCGGCGAGGTCAGCGCTATCAGCAGCGCCACCACGACGGCCACGGCCGTCAGCGCGCCTATGGGCGCGGCCACGCCATAGGTGTTCCTCGCGTTTAAAGCCTTCAACGCTTGCACGATCTTCAGCGCCTTCACGGGTCCCGCCCCCTGGCAACAGTACAGATGTACGTCCCCCTCAGTATCACAGAAGTATCACGTACCCTTCACATCGGTCATCCTCACCAACCGGTCAAAAGCAGGTGGTTGACGAGCAGTGAGAGGCAGGCCTGGACCAGGAGCCATCGGCGGCGATCACGAGCGGGCAGCAGCGCGGTGGTGGGCAGCAGCCAGACGAGGAAGGGAAGCCAGATCCGCTCCGTCTCGGCCTTGCTCATCCCGGACAGATCGGCCACGACGAGCGCGAGCAGCGCGGCGAAAGTCAGCACGACGAGCCCGTCCGGCGCGCCTGGACCACCACGACCGTCTGGACCGCCTGGACCCCCCTGACCGCCGGGAGCGCCCGGACCGCCCGGACCGCCCGGACCGCCCGGCCTGACCGGGCGCAGCCGCCGGGCGGCGTCGGGCGCCGCCGCCAGCATCCGCCGCGCGCCCGCGACACAGGCGGGACCGGCGACCACCGACGCGACGGCCAGATTGGCCCAGACCCAGTACGCGTACGGGCGATCGGAGGCCACCCCCTGGTAGTAGCGCTCGACCAGCAGGGAGTACCCCTCCCACCACCGGAACCCGGCCAGCGTGAACGCCCCGGCCACCACCGCCACCCCGGTCAGGACGAAGGGCAGCGGCCGCGCGGTGCGGGCCAGCAGCAGTACGGCGGCGGCGGGCAGCGCCAGCAGCGTCAGCCCGTACGAGAGATAGGCCGTCAGCCCCAGCAGCAGCCCGGAGCCCAGCGCGACCGCCCCGGGCGCCCGGACCGTACGCGTCGCCGCGAGCGCCAGCAGCGCGAGCCCCCAGGCCGCGACGGCCGCGAAGTAGCCGTCGGCCGAGGCGCCCACCCATACCGCCCCGGGCGCCAGGACAAGGAACGGGGCGGCCGTGCGCGCCGCCCGCTCCTGCCCCAGGGCGCGCAGCGTGACCAGGATCGCGACCGCCGCCGAGCCGCCCACGGTGACGCAGAAGGCCCCCGCCCAACCGCCGCCGCCCAGGCCCAGCCGGTCCAGGCCCACGAAGGTGAGCACGGCGCCCGGCGGATGGCCCGCGATATGGGCGGGCCAGTGGTCGGGCTGAGTGAGCAGGATATGGCTGGTGAAGCCGCGCAGGGCCGCGCCGACGTCCTGGAACCGGTCGATGCCGCGCAGATACTCGTGACGCGCCGTCAGCCGCTCCGCCACCCCGCGCCGCCATCCGTCGACCAGCGCCAGCGACCAGATCCACGCCATGGCCGCCGCCCAGACGGCCCCCAGCAGCCCCCGCCACGGCAGCCGCGCAGCGAGCCGGTGGCCGTGGAGGACGACCGCCGCGGCGACGGCCAGGGCGAGAGGCGTACCGGGGCCGACATGGGGCAGCCAGTCGGCGTACAGCGGCGCCCAGTCGACGTACAGGGAGTGATCGGTCCGCTGGATCAGGGTGCCGACGACGGCGGCGACGGCGAAGAGCAGGGCGGCGGCAGCGGCGGCGAGCACATCCCGGCGACGGCCGGTCCGCGTGTCGTCCCGGGTGGGCTGGATGTCGACGTCGTTGCGGAGAGGGAGCTTCACGACGTCACGCTACGTCGCCAAGCCCGCCGCCGGGCCGCCGCGCCGCGCGCTGTCACCGGACCGTCAGATCTTCCCGGCCAGGGCCCGTGACGTCACCGTTTCGTCATGGGCTCAAGGCCACTGGAGGCGGTGCGGCGGTCCTACGGTCATGCCATGAGCCACCCTCCCCGTACCGACCGTGATCGCCGCACCCTGTGGCGCAGCCCGCTGCGCGGCCCCTGGCTGACGTCCGTCTTCGGCCTGATCCTGCTCTTCGGCATCCCCGTGCTCTTCGTGACCGGACTGCTGTCGTACGCCGCCTACAACCCCGATCTGTCCCCGGTCAACGACAAGACACCGGACAAGGGGCTGCTGGGCTTCTATCTCTTCTCCTGGCCGACCGACCCCTCCTGGCTCTACCGCGTCACCCAGGGGGTGCACGTCACGCTCGGGGTCGTGCTCGTCCCCGTGCTGCTGGCCAAGCTGTGGTCGGTCATCCCCAAGCTGTTCGCCTGGCCGCCGGTGCGGTCCCTGGGGCACGCGCTGGAGCGGCTCTCACTGCTCCTGCTGGTCGGCGGGGGGCTGTTCGAGTTCGCGACCGGCGTGCTCAACGTCCAGTTGGACTACATCTTCCCCGGCTCCTTCTACCCGCTGCACTTCTACGGGGCATGGATCTTCATGGCCGCCCTCGTGGTCCATGTGGCGCTGCGGATCCCGCTCATGGTGCGGACGCTGCGGAGCCGCGAGCTGCGGGCAGAGCTGCGCACCCGCACCTCCGACACCCGGCCGGAGCCGCCCGACGAGACCGGCCTGGTCAGCCCGCGGCCCGCCGCGCCGACCATGTCGCGGCGGGGCGCGCTCGCCATGGTCGGCACCGGCTCCCTCGCGCTGCTGGTGGTGACGGCCGGTCAGAGCATCGGCGGCCCGCTGCGCGGCAGCGCGCTGCTCGCCCCGCACGGGCGCGAGCCGGGCCGGGGGCCGAACGGCTTCCAGATCAACAAGAGCACCGTGGCCGTCGGCATCCGCGCCCGCGACATCGGGCCCGACTGGCGGCTGGTGGTGCGGGGCGCGGTGGGCCACGAGACCGTCCTCACCCGGGAGCGGCTGCTGCGGCTGGAGCAGCACGGCGCGGCGCTGCCCATCGCCTGTGTGGAGGGGTGGTCCACGGCCGACCAGCGGTGGGAGGGGGTACGGCTGGCCGACCTCGCCGCGCTGGTGGGGCATGCCGACCGGCCGCCGAGGGTCCTGGTGGAGTCGGTGCAGCGGCACGGCTCCTTCCGCAGCGTCGTGCTGAGCGAGCACCAGGCCCGGGACCCGCGCTCGCTGTTGGCCCTGAAGGTCAACGGCGCGGATCTGTCGCCGGACCACGGCTATCCGGCGCGGGTGATCGTGCCCGGGGCCCCGGGGGTGCACAACACCAAGTGGGTCGGGCGGCTGACGTTCGGGGGGACGGCGTGAGGATTCCCGGACTTCGGGGGGACGGTATGAGGTTTCTCGGGCGGAGCCGTGCTGGGCTGCGGCGACTGGACGGGGAGTCCCCGCTGAGGCTGGTGCTGCTGCTGTGCTCCTTCGCGCTGACCGGCTACGCCGGGGTCAGGCTGCTGAGCGGTGACTGGTTCGGGATCGCGCTGTGGTTCATCGGCGCCGCCGTCCTCCATGACCTGGTGCTGCTGCCGCTGTACGCGCTCGCCGACCGGGCCGTGGCGGCCGTGCTCCCGGCCCCGGCCCCGGCCCGGGGGATCAAGCATGGGTGGACCAACCATGTGCGGGTGCCCGCCTTCGTCTCCGGTGTGCTGCTGCTGGTGTGGTTCCCGCTGATCCTCGGCCGGCAGGAGCGCCGCTACGAGAACGCGACCGGGCTGAGCGCCGACGTCTTCTGGCCGCGCTGGCTGTTGATCACCGCCGTACTCTTCGGCGCCTCGGCCCTGTGGCTGGTGATCAGGGTGGCGATCCGGGGGTGGCGGCGTCGCCCGGGGGCTCGGAGCGGGGCCGCGCAGGCCGAGTCGGCTGCCTCGGCAGGGGAGCGGAAGCCGCCCGCCGGGCCTGCTGGGCCCGCAGGGCCCAGCCGACCATGACCGCCGCAGCGGCGACCGCGTACCCCAGCGTCCCGACCCACGCGCCGTCGTCCACCGCACGGGCCGTCACATACTGGGCGACTCCCGCGAGCGGCAGGCCGAGCCACTCCCAGCGCCCGTCGAGGGCCACCAGCGCCACCACCAGCAGTGCGTACCAGGGGTAGCCGGGCGTCATCAGCAGGAACGCGGTCCCGGTCACCACCAGCGCGCCGCACCAGGGCCGTTGGGGGTCGCCGCGCAGCAGCACCCGGACCACGACCACGAGCAGCACGGTGGCGATCACGGGGAGGGCCCAGGTCTCCGGGTCGGGGTGGAGCAGGCGCAGCAGGGCGTAACGGTTCTTGTCGTCGGCGGCGGTGGAGCCCGTCTCGTAGCCTTCCTCGGCCACGTAGCCGGTGAGATAGCCGAGGACGGAGGAGCGCGAGAGCAGGACGTACGGGAGGTAGCCGAGCGCGACGACGGCGGTGGCGGGCAGCACGATGGCCGCGGCGCGGCGGATTGGCGCGGTCGGCGCGGTCTGCGTGGTGGGGCGTCCGGCGGGCCTGGACCTCTTGAGCGCGGTGAGGGGCTTGGCGGTGGCCGTGGCGAGGACGCCGGAGAGGGCGCCCGGCAGGGTCACGGCGGGCAGCAGCTTGGCCGCGGTCGCCGCGCCGAGGAGCGCACCGCCCAGGGCGCGGCGGCGGGGGACGGCGACGAGGCCCGCGACCGTCAACAGCACGCCCAGCGCGTCGACATGGGCGTTGTTCACCGCCTCCACCGGCACGGCCGGGCACCAGGCCCAGAGCGCGGCACGGGCGGTCGCGAGGCGCGGATCGCGGCGGCGCCGTGCCGCGGCGAGCAGTACGGCGGTGGTGGCGACGGAGAGCAGCGCGCCGCCGGTCTGGAGGGGGAGGAGGGTGGAACCTGACGGCGCCGAGCGGTGTACAAGCAAGAAATAGCCCTCTGCGGCGGGAGGATAAATCGTATGGACCGAGGGGCGGTTCAGGCGCGTGCACTGCGGCTCGGCGGCGGCGCTTGGCGGGTGATCGGGTTCCGGATGGGCGCGCGGGGCGGCGCCGGGCGTGGCATGTTCGGGCGCGGGGCGTTCGGGCGCGGGGCGGACCGGGGCGCGGTCGGGGCCATGGCAGGCAGGGCCCCGCGGAAAGAGCCAGCGGTCGCGCAGCGAAGCGAGTGCGGGGTCCTCGGGCGCGTGGTCATAGGGGGATATGCCGGCGGCCTGCACGCGCCCGTCCCAGGCGTAGCGGTAGGCGTCGGTGCTGGTGCGCGGCGGGGCGAGCAGGCCCGTGGCGGCGACCGCCGCGCTGCCCGCGAGCACGAACACCGCGGCCTGACGGGCTCCCAGGCGGCGGACGGCCCAGGCGGCCGCGGCGAACAGCGCCCAGGCGATGGCGTACCAGCGGGACAGTACGCCGGGCGCGGTGTGGAAGTCGTCCCTGCGGAAGGTGAGGGCGAGGACGGCGACGAGCGAGCCGAGCAGCGCGGCCAGAGCGAGCGGGGTGATCCAGCGGCGGGCGGTCCGCGCCCGCGCGGGCGGGGCGGTCCGTACCTGCGCGGGCGGGGTGGGGCGCTCAGGTGGACGGGGCTCGTCCGCGCCGTCGGGCGGTGGTGCGGGGCGGTCGCCGGCCGATGGCCGGGGGGCCGGGACGGAGTGTGGCCGGGGCGCCTGATCGGGCGCCCGGCCGGTCCACCGGGCGAGCCGGCCGGGCCGCGGCAGGCCGCGCGGCGACGCGGGCACGGGTCAGCGCTCCGTGCCGGACCGGGGCAGCGGCGGCGTGCGGCGCAGCGATACGAAGCCTCGGTCCCGCGCGGTCCACTGCTCGACCGGGCACCAGCCCACCGCGTGTGCGTGGTGCAGCAGCGCCCGGACGCCGACGCGGGCCCAGGGGAAGGCCGTTCCCGCGTCGCCCCGGCCGTCGTCCACGCGCACCCTCACCCGCTCGTCCACATCCGCCGCGGCGGCCTCCACGATCAGCAGCCCGTCGGGGGCCATGAGTTGGGCGACGCGCGCCAGCAGGGCGCGCGGATCGCCGCCGATGCCGATATTGCCGTCGATCAGCAGCGCCGTGCCCCAGCGTCCCTCGCCGGGCAGTGGTTCGAAGACCGAGCGGCACAGCGCGGGCCCGCCCGCGCGGACCGTACGGGCGACCGCCGCCTGGCTGACGTCGATGCCCAGACAGCGGCGGCCGTGCAGAGCCAGCGCGGCCACCAGCCGGCCGGGTCCGCAGCCGATGTCGAGTATCGGGCCCTGGCAGCGCCGCAGCACGGTCCGGTCGGCCGCGTCGGCGTCCGCACACCAGCGTTCGACGTCCAAGGGCAGCATCCAGCCGTCGGCCCGGCGCAGGAACAGCGGCCCCCGGCCCGCGTGGAGCGCTCGGACATAGGGATCGGCGTGCCAGGGTGCGGCCGCGCGGCGAGCGGGCGTCCGCTCGCGCACCGCTCCGTGGTGCACAGACAAGTCATGTACGGATCCCTCGCGCACCGATACGTCATGTACGGACCCCTCACGCACCGCTCCGTCGGGTACGGATCCCTCATGCACCGCTCCCTCGCGCACCGTCTCAGCCGTGCTCATCGGGCGGTGGTCCGGGACGACAGACGGGCGAGGGTCCGGGCGAACCGCCCGCCCGGGGCGTCGGACGCCACCAATACGGCGTCCTCGGCCGTGTCCACGTCGCGCAGCATGGGCAGGTCGCGCACCCGCAGCCCCGCGTCCGTCAGCCGACGCCGCTGGGCGGCACCGGTCGTGGCGGTGGACATCGGCACGCCCCGCAGCAGTTCGGGGTCCGGTTCGGCCAGGCCCAAGGCCCAGAAGCCGCCGTCGGCGGCCGGGCCGAACCAGGCGTCGCAGTCGTGCCAGCTCCCCGGGCCGAGCGCGGGAGCGAGGAGAGCGGGGGTGACCTGCGGGGTGTCCATGCCGATCAGCACGGTGGCGCCCCGGCAGGCGGCGAAGGCCGCGGCGAGCCGTTCGTCCAGACCGCCGTCGCACTGCCCCACCACCTCGAACCCCGGCGGCAGCCACGGCCCGGGCCGGCCGTCGAGCACCAGCACCCGGCGCCGGGCGGGCATGGCGAGCGCGGCGTGCAGCGTGTCGGCGAGGGATGCCTCGGCGAGCCACGCGGCCTCGGCGGGGGTGTACGGGGGAGTGAGCCTGGTCTTCACCCGCCCGGGCACCGGCTCCTTGGCGATGATGAGCAGCGTCGTCCCGTCCCCGTGGGCCGCCCGGAAGCCGGGGTCCGTGCGGACGTCCGCACCGGCGACCGGCCGCCCGTCGGCGCTACCTGGGCCGGAGTCGGGGCGGTCCGGAGCCGAGGGGGCCTCCGCCGCGTGGGCACCCTCGTGCGGCGCGGCGCTCACCGCGCGGCCCTCGTGGGGGTGGCCGGGTCGTGGGCCTCCGGCGGCCGGCGCAGCACGGCGCGCATATCGCGCACCGTGTGCCAGGTGCCCCGCCAGGTGCCGGTGACCTTCGACTTCCCGGTGCGCGGCCGATACGGCACCTCGCGCTCCTCGATCCGCCATCCGGCGTCGGCGGCCCGCACGACCATCTGCAGCGGGTAGCCGCTGCGGCGGTCGGTGAGGTCCAGGGCGAGCAGCGGTTCGCGCCGGGCGGCCCGCAGCGGGCCCAGGTCGCCCAGCGTGAGGCCGGTGCGCCGCCGCAGCATGCGGGTCAGCGCGAGGTTGCCGAGCCGGGCGTGTACCGGCCAGGCCCCCCGCTCCTGGGGGCGTCGCCGGCCCAGGACGAGGTCGGCGTCGCCCGCCGCCACGGTCCGCACGAAGGCGGTCAGCAGCCCGGGGTCGAGCGAGGCGTCGCAGTCGCAGAAGCACACGATGTCGGCCTCGGCGGCGAGGAGCCCGGTGTGGCAGGCGGCGCCGAAGCCACGGCGGGGTTCGTGGACGACGGTGGCGCCGTGGGCACGGGCGATGGTGGCCGAGCCGTCCGTGGAGCCGTTGTCGACGACGATGGCGCGCCAGCCGTCGGGGATGCGGGCCAGCACCCAGGGCAGGGCGGCGGCCTCGTCCAGACACGGCAGGACGACGTCCGCACAGGGGGTGGTCGAGTTCGTCACCCGCACCACACTACGAAGGAGAAAGTGACATTTCGGGCTTCAGGTTCTTACGAAACACGGACGTCGGCCGGTCAGCTGGCTCCCCGGCGCCCCCTGGTGCGGCGCGCGGTGTCACGCTGTGGGGCATGCAGCAGAACCCCACTCCCACCCGCGTGCTCGTCGTCGACGACGACCCGACCGTGGCCGAGGTCGTCGCCGGGTACCTCGGCCGGGCCGGTTTCGCCGTGGACCGGGCCGCCGACGGCCCCGGGGCGCTCGCCCGCGCCGCCGCCCGCCGGCCGGACCTGGTCGTCCTCGACCTGATGCTGCCCGGCATGGATGGGCTCGAGGTGTGCCGGGCGCTGCGGGACAAGGGCCCGGTGCCGGTCATCATGCTCACCGCGCGCGGCGACGAGGAGGACCGGATCCTCGGCCTGGAGATCGGCGCGGACGACTACGTCACCAAGCCGTTCAGCCCCCGGGAGCTGGTGCTGCGCGTGGAGTCGGTGCTGCGCCGCGGCCGGACCGGCCCGCGGGCCCCCGGCTCGTCAGGCCCCGGCTCCGGCCCGCGCCCCGACCCGGACGAGGTGACGCACCGGGCCGGGATCACCCTCGCCCCCCTGGCCCGGCGCGCCATCCGGGACGGCCGGGAGCTCGCCCTGACCGTGCGCGAGTTCGACCTGCTGGCCTTTCTGCTGCGGCACCCCGGGGTGGCCTTCACCCGCGAGGAGTTGATGCGCGAGGTGTGGGGCTGGGACTTCGGCGATCTGTCCACCGTCACCGTCCATGTGCGGCGGCTGCGCGGAAAGGTCGAGGACGATCCCGCCGCGCCCCGGCTCATCCAGACCGTATGGGGCATCGGCTACCGCTTCGACGCCCCGCCCGAGGCCGACGACGAGACCCACGGCGAGAGACGGCGGGACGAGGGACGGGGGAACGAGGGACGCGGGGGCGAGGGGCGACAGGACGAGGGACGCGGGGACCAGGGGCGGGACGAGGGATGGGGGCCGGGCTCCGATGCGTGATGTGCTCCTCATGGCGGTGTTCGCCTTCCTCGGCGCGGCGGCGGCCGGACTGCTGGGCGCGCTGGCGCTGCGGCTGGTGCGCGGTCGTTCGGTCGCGGTGTCGCTCGCCGTCGTCGCCGCCGTCGCGGTCACGGCGATGCTCACCGGGACGCTGGCGGTCGCCTGGGCGATGTTCCTGTCCCCGCACGACCTGACCGTGGTCACGACCGTCTGTGCCATGGCCGCCGTGGTGTCCCTGGCCACCGCGCTGCTGCTGGGCCGCTGGGTGGTGGCGCGCAGCAACGCGCTGGCCCTGGCCGCCCGCTCCTTCGGGGACGGCGGGAGCTTCGCCGCCCCCGACGGCCAGGCCACCGCCGAACTCGCCGCGCTCGGCCGTGAACTGGCCGCCACCAGCGCCAAGCTGGCCGCCTCCCGCGAGCGTGAGCGCGCCCTGGAGTCCTCCCGCAGGGAGCTGGTCGCCTGGATCTCCCACGATCTGCGCACCCCGCTGGCGGGGCTGCGCGCGATGTCCGAGGCGCTGGAGGACGGGGTGGCTCCGGACCCGGACCGCTACCTCCGCCGGATACGTACCGAGGTGGAGCGGCTGAACACGATGGTCGGCGACCTCTTCGAGCTCTCCCGCATCCACGCCGGGGCGCTCTCTCTCGCCCCCACCCGGATCTCCGTCTACGACCTGGTCGGCGATGCCCTGGCCGGGGTCGATCCGCTCGCCCGTGAGCTGGGCGTCCAGCTGATCGGCGACCGCGTGGACCCCGTGCCGGTGGAGGTCGACGGCAAGGAGATGACCCGTGTGCTCGGGAACCTCCTCGTGAACGCGGTCCGCCGCACCCCGGCGGACGGCACGGTCGCGGTGTCCGCCGAGCGCGAGGCGGACACGGTCGTGCTGTCGGTCACCGACGGCTGCGGCGGAATCCCGGAGGAGGACCTGCCGCGCGTCTTCGACACCGGCTGGCGCGGCAGCGACGCCCGAACACCCCCGGCGGGCGCCGGTCTGGGCCTGGCCATCGTCCGTGGCATCGTCGAGGCCCACGACGGCCAGGCGGCGGTCCGCAACGTCGACGGCGGCTGCCGCTTCGAGGTCCGCCTCCCCGCCGCCGTCACGTCCTGAGCAACCCCGCTCCCCTCACGCCCCTCCCTCACACCTCCGCTTCTCGTTGCGGGGCGTGGGCGAATTCGGCCATGCCCTCGTGGAACGAGACCGCCGGGCGCCAGCCCAGCTGGTCGCGGATCCGGCGGGACGACGCGGTGATGTGCCGGACGTCGCCCAGCCGGTAGCCGCCCGTGACCACGGGCGCGGGGCCGCCGAACGCCGTGGCCAGGGCCGTGGCCATCTCGCCCACCGTGTGAGGGTCGTCGCTGCCGGTGTTGTACGCGGTCAGCGCGGCCGGGGCCACCACTTCCGGCGCCGCCTCCAGGGCGGCGACATTGGCGGCGGCCACATCACGGACATGGATAAAGTCCCGGCGCTGGCCCCCGTCCTCGAAGACCG
This sequence comes from Streptomyces lacaronensis, assembly GCF_047337785.1. NCBI lineage: Bacteria > Bacillati > Actinomycetota > Actinomycetes > Kitasatosporales > Streptomycetaceae > Streptomyces > Streptomyces lacaronensis. The sequence continues at coordinate 3,505,896 of NZ_JBLHDK010000003.1, read as the reverse complement.
TGGGCGCCTCGCCGCGTGCCAGGGCCGAGCGGAAGAAGGAGGCGACGCCCGCGTAGGGGGTGTCGCGCGGCATCCCGGGACCGTACACATTGTGGTACCGCAGCGACACCGCGCGGCCGCCCACCGACCGGGCCCAGGCCGCCGCCAGGTGTTCCTGGGCCAGCTTCGTCGTCGCGTACACATTGCGGGGATCGGCCGGTGCGTCCTCCCCCACCAGACCGGGCCGCAGCGGGGTGTCGCACTCGGGGCAGAGGGGGTCGAAGCGGCCCGCCGCGAGATCCGCCTCGGCGCGCGGGCCGGGACGGACCCGGCCGTGGCGGGGGCAGTCGTAGCGCCCCTCGCCGTAGACGACCATCGACCCGGCGAGGACCAGTTCGCGCACCCCGCGCTCCGCCATCGCCGCCAGCAGTACCGCCGTGCCCAGGTCGTTGCAGCCCACATAGGCCGGGGCGTCCGCGAAGCCCTTGCCGAGACCGACCATCGCCGCCTGGTGGCATACGGCGTCCACTCCGCGCAGCGCCGCGACCACCGCCTCACGGTGCCGCACATCGGCATGGATCCACTCCCCGGCCACGGATGGCGGAGCCGGATGGGTGGCCGTCGGGTGAGCGGCGGGAAGCAGGGCGTCGAGGATGACCGGCTCATGGCCGTGCTCGACGAGGGCGGTGACGATGTGCGAGCCGATGAAGCCCGCACCTCCGGTGACCAGTACGCGCATGGGGGCGACGCTAGGCCCGAGCGGGCGTCCGGGCCCGCCCCCGCGCCGTTCCGTCACCGCTCCGTAAGACCTTCCGGAGGAGGCGTGGTCACAGAATGGTCACAAGGGGGACTGCCCCGCGTTGCCTTTCACTGCGACCGTGGCGCCCACTCGCGTCCCCTGGACTCCGTCCCCGAGGCCTGTCCTCCTGGGGCCCCCGGGCACGTTCAAACGGACACGTTCAACTGGACACGTTCAACCGGACACGTCTCTCAAGACCGCCGCCATCGACGAACAGAGAGCCACATGACGGTCACCACCGCCCCCGCGGCCCAGCGTCCCCGCTGCCTCAATGATGTCAAGGGATGGTTCCCCAGCCTTGACCAAGTGCTGTTCGACCGCTTTCTGAGCCGCCAGGAGCGCCTCGGCCAGCGCGGGGACCTGATGGAGATGGGTGCCTACATGGGCAAGAGCGCCATCTTCACCGCCGCCTATCTGAGGGCGAACGAGCGGTTCACGGTCTGTGATCTCTTCGACGCCGAGGCGCCGGACGAGAAGAACGCGGCGGAGGCGCGCAAGTCGTACTCCACCCTGACCCGCACCGCCTTCGAGCAGAACTACCTGGCCTTCTGGGACGAGCTGCCGAACGTCATCCAGGGCCCCACTTCGGTCGTGCCCGACCACGTCGGCGCGAACACCTGCCGCTTCATCCACGTGGACGCCTCGCATCTGTACGAGCACGTGGCGGGCGACATCGACACCGCGCACGACACGCTGGTGCCCGACGGTCTCGTCGTCCTCGACGACTTCCGCTCCGAGCACACCCCGGGCGTGGCCGCCGCGACCTGGGAGGCGGTGTTCACCCGCGGCCTGCGGCCCATCTGCCTGTCCACACAGAAGCTCTACGGCACCTGGGGCGACCCGGAGCCGATCCAGGACGAGATGCTCGCGGACGAGGAGTGGCGCAAGGGGATGCACACCAGCGTGCAGGAGATCGCGGGCCGCAGGGTGCTGCGGTTCTCGGGGAAGCCCGCGAACCCGACCCCGCCCACCTCCCGCTTCGCCCATGAGCCGCGCGACCCGGCTCCCGAGCCGCGCTCCGCGTCCACCGCACCGGCGTCGGCACCCGCGGCGCGCCGCCCCACCGCGGTCCGGCGGTTCGCCGCCGATGTGCTCCCGCCGGTCGTCACCCGGGCGATCCGCCGCCGCAAGGGATAGCTCCCCGGGCGCGGAGGGGAGTCCGGGGGCCGTCCGCCCCAGGGCTCCCGGAGTCTGTCCCCGGGCTCCGAAGACCCCCGGCGCCGCGGACGGCCTCAACCCCGCCGCAGGGCCGGGTGGTCCGCCACGACCGTGCAGGACCCCGGCGCGATCTCGGTGAACCCCGCGTCGCGCACCACCGGCAGGCCGCTCGCGGTGAGCTCGTCCCACCGCGCGGGCGAGGCCGTACGCACCGTCAGCGGGAACCCGGCCTCGCGCCAGGCCGCCCGCGCCGCGTCGTCCAGCTCCCACCAGGCCAGCTGGGCGCCGTGACCGGCCTGGGCCATCGCCTTGCCCGCCGACATCTCCACATGGGGGCTCAGCCACAGCACCGGATCGGTGGGGTCGGGGGCGGGCGGCGGCTCGGGGTCGTCCAGGTCGGTGCCGGAGACCTGGAGCTTGGCCAGCTCCTTGGGCCAGCCGTCCAGCGGTACCGGCGGGAACACCCGCACTTCGGCGGCCGCCGACGGGGCCTCGCCCCCGTCCTCGTGCCCGTTTACGTCCTCGGCCGGGTACGGGCGGTCGGGTGCCCGGCCCGCGACCGTGATGCCCGGCAGCCCGGCCGCGCGCCGCCACTCCGCGCCGCGCGCCCGCCGTACGACCTTGCGGATCCGGGCGTCCTGCCAGTCCCGTACGGCCTGGGCCCACTCGCCGTCGGCGGCCGTCGCCCGCTCGTCCGACAGCAGCACCAGCACCGCGCGCGCCGCCGTCTCCAGGGCGTCCGTACGCGTCGGGGGCGCGGCCTTCTCGATCCGGACCACCAGGGGCAGGACGAACTGTGGCGCGGCGTCCCGGTCGATCTCGGCGTGCCGGAAGGGGCTGCTGCGGGCGGCGGATCCGGTGCCCTGGTGAGCGGTTGTCCGGGTGCCGGTCTCGGTGTCGGTGTCGGTGCTGGTCACGCGCCAAGTGTGCCAGGACCGCCGCCAGACCTGTCCGGGATCTTCGCGCCTCTGGCCGGGGGGGCGGTGCCGGGCGTCGCGGACCCGCGGCGATCCCAGGCCTCGCGGACCCGCGACCATCCCAGGCCTCGCGGACCCGCGGCGATCCCAGGCCTCGCGGACCCGCGGCGATTCCGCGGACCGGGCCCGGGGCCTCCCCGCGCCGAGGGCCTCCCCTCTCCCATGGCCTCCCCTCGCCGAGGGGCGCGCCTATGCTCAACCGGCATGAGACTGCGAGGAGTCGGCCGCCGCTACGGCCTGGGCGGACCCTGGGTGCTGCGGGGTGTCGACCTTGAGGTGCCGCCGGGTTCGCTGACCCGTATCCAGGGGCGCAACGGCAGCGGCAAGTCCACGCTGCTGCGGCTGCTCGCCGGGATCGACGCCCCCAGCGCGGGCCGGATCACCGGCCGCCCGCCCACCGCCTACGTCCCCGAGCGGTTCCCGGCCGAGCTGCCCTTCTCCGCCCTCGGCTACCTCACCCACCTGGGCCGGATCCACGGGCTGTCCCGCGCCGCGGCGGCGTGCGGGGCGGGGGAGTGGCTGGAGCGGTTCGGCGCGGACGGCTACGCGGGCACCCCGCTCGCCGAGCTGTCCAAGGGCACCAGCCAGAAGATCGCCGTGGCACAGGCGCTGCTGGCCGCCCCCGGCCTGCTGGTCCTGGACGAGGCGTGGACCGGCCTCGACCAGGCCGCACGCGGGGTGCTGGACACGGCGGTCGCCGAGCGCGTCGCCGACGGCGGCGCGGTCGTCTTCGTCGACCACGACCCACGCCGTCTGGCCGGGGCCCCGGACCGCGTCCTGCGCGTCGCCGAGACCCGGCTGGAGCCGGAGACCCGGCTGCAGCCGGTGGACGGCACGGTTCGGCCGGCGGCGGCGCAGGAGCAGGACGGGCCCGGCGTCGGGCCGCGGGTGCGGGTGGACGCCGAGGGACGGCCGGGGGCCGGGTTGCCCGGTGAGCTGGCGGGCGCGGTGGTGCGGGAGTACGGCCCCGCGCCCGCGCACGGGAGCGGGGCCGACGGTCCGGCGGGGCGGGGCGTACGGCTGACGGTCGAGGTCGGCGCCGCCGACTCCGACGGTCTGCTCCGCGCCCTCCTGACCGCCGACCCGCCCTGGCACATCCGGGCGGTGACGACCATCAACGACAACGACACCCAGGAGCCCGCCCAAGGGGCGAAGGAGAAGGCATGACCGCGCTGCTGCGCTATCAGGCGGCCCTGCTGGCACGCTCGCACCGCTGGCTGCCGCCGCTGCTGCTCTACGGCGCGTTCCTGGGGATCGGGGTGCAGACCGGACAGCCGATCCTCGACTCGCTCGGCTACACCGCCGCCGCGCTGCTGCCCGTCGCCGCGTGGCTGGTGCGGGTGTGCGTCACCCAGGAGCCCGCCGCGGCCCGCGACTGCGCCTCGGCGGCGGTGGGGCCGGGCCGGGTGCACCTCGCCTCGGTGCTGACCGCGCTGGGCGCGGCGCTGGTGCTCGGCACCGCCGGGACGCTGTTCGTCGCGGCGGTCAGCGATCCGTACACCGCGGATCACCTGCACGAGATCCCCGTGCCCGAGGCGACCGTCTCCGGGCTGCTCACCGCGGTCGCCTGCGCGCTGCTCGGCACGGCCGTCGGCGCGCTGTGCAACCGGCCGCTGCTGCGCCGCCCCGGCTGGGCGATCCCGGCCACGCTGCTCGCCGCCCTGCTGGTGTCGGTGGCCGGTGCCTCACCCGCGAACGCGGCCGTGTCGGGGCTGGTCGACGGCTCGCACAGCGGCACCGTGCCGATGCCCCTGCTGCCCCTGGCCCTGACCGGCGCGGCCGCCGCCGGGGCGACCGCGCTGGCCTGCGCGCTGAGCTCCCGCCGGTCGTAGGGTTCGGGTCATGGACGACCGTACGGACCTTCCCGAGGGCCCGCCGTACGCCGACTGCGTGCAGTGCGGCGAGCCCACCGAGTACCCCGCCGCGCGCCCCGGAGCGACGCTGTGCCCCGTCTGCGAATGGCAGGAGGCCCAGCGCACCGCCTGTTCGGGCTAGCGATCGTGCATCGCTCGCCCAGCGGGCCGCCCGCCGCGCGGCGCCACGAAGCTCCGCTCCGCCGGACAGGCGTTCAACGACGCCAGGGCCCCGTCACGGCGAACGTCGTGCCCGGGGTATAGCAGTTCACGTACATCGTGCGGCGGTCCGGTGCGAAGGTGACGCCCGCGAACTCACCCCACTCCGGCTCCTCCGGTGTGCCGCCCGCCGCGGTAGCGGCTGATGTCAGAGCCTGGCGGTTCCGCGCCATCGCGTAGACCTCGCCGCGCCGGGTCACCCCGAAGACATGCTGTGCGCCGTTGCCGTCCTCGCAGACCATCAGGCCGCCGCTGGGTGCGAGCGTGATGTTGTCGGGGGACTCGCCGGGGAGCTGGACATCCGTCCCGGGGCCGAAGACGATCACCAGCGTGAGGCGCCTCCGGTCGGGGTCGTAGCGCCAGATCTGGCCGAAGTGGTCGGCCGCCGAGCCGTCCGCGCTCTTGGCGAAGCTGGAGACGAAGTAGACCGACGTACCGCCCCAGTAGCACCCCTCCAGCTTCTGGGCGTGGGTGATGCCTCCCGGGCCGAAGTCCTGGAAGCGGATGGGGGTTTCGCGGGCGAGCGGGTCGGGGACGTCCACCCACTCGACGCGGTCGAAGGTGGTGCCCGGCTCCTGGATGGTGGACAGATCGGGCACCCCCGGCACCCGCAGCGCCTGCAGCTGCCCACCCGCGCGCAGCGAGCCGATGCCGCCGAGCGGCTTCTCCGGCCGGAAGCGGTAGAAGAGCCCGAAGGGTCTCTCGAAGGCGTCCTCGGTCTCGTAGACGACGCCGCTGCGCGGATCGACCGCGATGGCCTCGTGCTGGAAGCGGCCCATGGCGGTGAGGGGCACGGCGCCGGTGCGGCGGGGATCGTAGGGGTCGACCTCGAAGATGAAGCCGTGGTCCTTGGTGTAGCCGTTCGTACCGGCCCGGTCCTCGGTCTCCTCGCAGGTCAGCCAGGTGTGCCAGGGGGTGGGGCCGCCCGCGCAGTTGACCGCGGTGCCCGCGATGGCCACCCGTTCGGACAGTACGTGGTTGCCGGAGTCGAGCTCCAGGGCGGTACAGCCGCCCAGGCCCATCGGGTCGTAGGTGAGGCCGTCCACGGCGGGGACGCGGATCGTGGCGTCCTTACGGTTCTCATGGTTGCGGACCAGATGCGTACGGCCGCGGTGGCCGCCGGCGCGGCCCGGGAAGGCGGCCATGCCGTCGCAGTGGCTGGGGACCTTGCCCTCGCCGGAGCGGAGTTCATCGCCCTCGCGCGAGAGCACCCGGTAGCGGAATCCCTCCGGGAGGTCGAGCAGTCCGTCGGGGTCGGGGACCAGGGGGCCGTAGCCATCCCGGCCGAGTGGTGGGGAATCCGGTTCGGCGGCCGCGGCCGTTCCGGCGAAGAGCTCGGAGACGCTGCCGGTGAAGGCGATCGAGGCGATGGTGGCCCCCAGCGCGCCGGTGCGGCCGAGAAGCTGACGTCGTGTCGCTGACATGCGGTAACTCCCTGCTGGCGGACAGAGAAGATGACCGGATGTGTGTATCACGCGCGCGGGCGCGCGGGAACCATTCGATCAGCGATGCGCGAGAACCATCCGGTCCCGATCAGCGTGCGTACGACGCGTCGGCCAGCCCCTTCGCGTCCCGGGCCAGCGCGGTGAGCCGGGATATCGCCCGGAAGTACTTCTTCCGGTAGCCGCCGCTCAGCATCTCCTCGCTGAAGAGCCGGTCGAACGGCATCCCGGAGGCCAGCACCGGCACCTCGCGGTCGTAGAGCCGGTCGGCCAGCACCACCAGGCGCAGCGCGGTGGACTGGTCGGGCACCGGCGCGACCCCGGTCAGGCAGACGGCCTGGACGCCGTCGCACATCGCGCCGTAGCGGCTCGGGTGCACCTGGGACAGGTGGTCCAGCAGGGCGGGGAAGTCGTCCAGGGAGGCGCCGGGGACGCGGTGCGCGGCCCGGGTGACCGTCTCGTCGGAGTGTGGGGCCGGGGCCGCGGGAAGGCCGCGGTGGCGGTAGTCCTCGCCGTCGATGCGCAGCGTACGGAAGCGGGCGGACAGCCCCTGTATCTCGCGCAGGAAGTCGGCCGCGGCGAACCGGCCCTCGCCCAGCTTGCCGGGCAGCGTGTTGGACGTCGCGGCGAGGGCCACGCCCGCCTCGACCAGCTTGCCCAGCAGCGTGGAGACCAGGACGGTGTCGCCCGGGTCGTCCAGCTCGAACTCGTCGATGCACAGCAGCCGGTGCCCGCTCAGGGTCTTCACGGTCTGCTGGAAGCCGAGCGCGCCGACCAGGTTCGTCAGCTCCACGAAGGTGCCGAACGCCTTCAGCTCGGGGGCGGCCGGGGTGGCGTGCCACAGGGAGGCCAGCAGATGGGTCTTGCCGACGCCGTAGCCGCCGTCGAGGTACATCCCGCGCGGGCCGCCGTTCGCGGCGGGCTTGGCCTCCCGGCGGAACCAGCGCCTGCGGCGCCCGCCCTTCGCGTCCGCGCCGTCGCCGAGCCGTGCGGCGAAGGCTCTCAGCGCCTCGACCGCCTCGGCCTGGCTGGGCCGGCCGGGGTCGGTGATGTAGTTGTCGAAGCTCACGGTGGCGAAGCGGGGCGGCGGCACCATCTCGGCGACCAGGCGCTCCGCCGGAACCTGCGGCGCACGGGCGGTGAGGGCTGCGGGGGCTTCGGTGGCTTCGGCGGCTATGCGGCCTGCCGAGCCGGATGCGGTAGTTGGTGCGGACACGGATGTCCAGGGTAGTCGCTCTTCACCCGACCACTGTCCGAGAGGGAGGCATGTCACACTGCGGCCTATGCGACGCCTGTTCCCCGTGCCTGTCCCCGCGCCTGCCGAAACGCCCACCCAAGCACCTGCCGGAATGCCCGCCGGAACGCCTGTCGAGACGTCCGCCGCGACGCCTGCGCGCATTTCCGCCGAAACGCCCGCCGAGGACCGCGAATGGGCCCTGGGTGAACTCGCCGACGCCTATGCGTACCCGGAGCCGCCGCACGGCCCCTCCGGCGCCTGGCTGCGGGCCAACATGGTGTCCTCGCTGGACGGGGCGGCCCATCACGACGGCCGGTCGAAGCCCTTGTCCTCCGACGCGGACATGCGGATCTTCGGGGTGCTGCGCGGGCTCGCCGACGCCGTCGTCGTGGGCGCGGAGACCGTGCGCCGCGAGGGCTACCGCCCGGCGCGCGCCCGGGAGGCGTTCGCCGAGCGGCGAGCGGCGCTCGGCCAGTCGCCCGCGCCCGCGATCGCCGTCGTGAGCGCGAGCCTGGAGCTGGATTTCGCGCAGCCGCTGTTCACCGAGCCGCTGGTCCCGACGATCGTGATCACGGGCGCGACGGCCGCGGAGGAGCGGATCGAAGCGGCCCGTACGGCGGGGGCCGTGGTGGTCTTCGCCGGGGCGGGGCCGTCCGGGCGGGTGGACGCGGCGGCGATCGTGGCCGCGCTCGCGGAGCTCGGCCACACCCGGCTGCTCACCGAGGGCGGCCCCACGCTGCTGGCGGAGTTCGCGGCGGCCGGGGTGCTGGACGAGCTGTGTCTCGCGGTGGCCCCCCTGGTCACCGCGGGAGACGCGAAGCGGATCATGAACGGTCCCGTACTGGGGGAACCGGAACGCTTCACTCTCGCTTCCGTTCTGGAGGAAGCCGGGTTTCTTTTCACCCGCTACCGTCGGATTTACCAATAACTCATAAAAACGTCTGTAAACCCGCGAATGGGATCGCGAAGGAGAAGGGCATCCGCCGTGTTCACGAGCGTATTGATGATTGAGAAGCCCCTGACCCCCGCCGACGTTGAATTCGTCACCACCCTGCACGGCGATGATCCGGTCTCCTTCGTCGTCCTGATGCAACCCCGGGGCAGCAAGGACCGGCTGCTGCGCGCGATCGACGACATCGCCCTCGGCGAGCTGGAGCAGGCCGCCCAGGAGGGGGACGAGCCGGAGGGCAAGGAGGCGCTGGAGCCCGCCGAGCGGGCGCTGACCCACTCGGTGGCGGCGCTCGAGGCGGCCGGGAGCCGGGCCCGGGGCCATGTCGTCCAGCGCCGTCCGCTGGAGGTGCTGCGCGGGGTGGTGGGGGAGACCGGGGCCGATGAGGTGATCGTGCTCACCGCCCCGCACTTCGTGGAGGAGTTCTTCCACCGGGACTGGGCCTCGCGGGCGCGCCACAAGGTGGGGGTCCCGGTGCTGAAGCTCTTCGCGCACGCGGTGGACGAGGACCAGCCCTCGACCGGCGGCTGAGCCGCGGCCCGGTCGCGGCCCCGGTCCGGGCGGCCATCGGCTGAGCACCGGTCCCGACCCGGCCCCGGCCCCCGTCGGCCATCGGCGGGGCGGGCCGCCGGGGGTGCGAGAATCGGGCCGACAGCACACACCGCGAACCAGGGGAGACCCGTACATGGCACCGGCCGGCACCGCCTCCGACACGCTGGATCGACCGCACTTCATCGGCATCGGCGGCGCCGGGATGTCGGGCGTGGCGAAGGTTCTCACCATGCGCGGGGCGCGGGTCTCGGGCAGCGACACCAAGGACTCGCCGATCGTCGGGGCGCTGCGCGAGCTCGGCGCGACGGTGCACATCGGCCACGCCGCCGGGAACGTCGCCGCCGACGCCACCGGCGTCGTCGTCTCCAGCGCCATCCGCGACGACAACCTCGAGCTGGTCACGGCGCGGGAGCGCGGCATCCCGGTGGTGCACCGCTCCGACGCGCTCGCCGCGCTGATGGACGGCTCCCGGCCGATCGCGGTCGCGGGCACCCACGGCAAGACGACCACGACCTCGATGCTGGCCGTCTCGCTGCGCACCCTCGGCCTGGACCCGTCGTACGTCATCGGCGGCGATCTGGACGCGCCCGGCTCCAGCGCCCTCCACGGCGAGGGCGAGATTTTCGTCGCCGAGGCCGACGAGAGCGACCGGAGTTTTCACAAGTACGCGCCCGAGGTGGCGATCATCCTCAATGTGGAGCTCGACCACCACGCCAACTACGCCTCGATGGACGAGATCTACGAGTCGTATCAGACCTTCGTCGACCGGGTCCGGCCCGGCGGCGCGCTGGTGATCTCCGCCGACCACCCCGGCGCCCGTGAGCTGACCGCCCGGGTCGGCGGGCGCGACGGCCTGCGGGTGCTCACCTACGGCGAGGACGCGGGCGCGGACGTGAGAGTCCTGGCCATCGAGCCGCACGGGCTGACCAGCGAGGTCACCGTCCGGCTCGCGGAGTCCCTGGGCGGTGCGGAGCTCACCTTCACCGTCTCCGTCCCCGGCCGCCACTACGCGCTCAACGCGGTGGCCGCCCTCACCGCCGGTGCCGCCCTCGACGTCCCGGCCGCCGAGCTGGCCCCCGCCCTCGCCTCGTACACGGGCGTCAAGCGGCGGCTCCAGCTCAAGGGCACCGCGGCCGGGGTGCAGGTGATCGACTCCTACGCCCACCACCCCACCGAGATCGCCGCGGACCTCGAGGCGATCCGCGGCGGCGCCGGGGAGGGCCGGGTGCTGGTGGTCTTCCAGCCGCATCTGTTCAGCCGCACCCAGGAGCTGGGCACCGAGATGGGCGAGGCGCTCGCGCTCGCCGACGCCTCCGTGGTCCTGGACATCTACCCCGCCCGCGAGGACCCGGTCCCCGGCGTCACCAGCGCCCTGATCATCGACGCCGCGGCCCGCCACGGGGCGGATGTGACCGCCGAGCACGACCGGAACGCGGTGCCCGAGCTGATCGCCGGAATGACGAAGCCCGGTGACCTTGTTCTCACCATGGGCGCCGGCGATGTGACGGACCTCGGTCCGGAGATCCTCGCGCGTCTGCAGAGCCCGGAGAACTGAGGAGGTCCGTCCCCATGGCGTACGAGATCGACAAGCCGGAGGAGCAGTGGCGCGCGGAGCTGACTCCGCAGGAGTACCACGTGCTGCGGGAGGCCGGTACCGAGCGCGCCTTCACCGGTGAGTACACCGACAGCAAGGCGGTCGGCGTCTATTCCTGCCGGGCGTGCGGGGCGGAGCTGTTCCGCTCGGAGACGAAGTTCGAGAGCCACTGCGGCTGGCCGTCGTTCTACGACCCGGCGGACAGCTCGGCCGTCGAACTGATCGAGGACCGCTCGCACGGCATGGTCCGCACCGAGGTGCGGTGCACCCGCTGCGGTTCGCATCTGGGCCATGTCTTCTCGGGCGAGGGCTACCCCACCCCGACCGACCAGCGGTACTGCATCAACTCCATCTCGCTGCGGCTGACCCCCGAGGAGAGCTGAGCCCGCGGCGAGGCCCAGGCGTCTCGGCTTGAGCCTCGGGCTCCTCAGCGTGAGCCGCAGCGCAGCACGGCGGCGGTCTCGGGCGGCAGTCTCAGCATGCCGTCCGGGCCCGGCAGCTCGATCCGCCGCCAGGCGGCCACCACCTCGGTGACCTCGCCGGTCCGGGGCCCGAGCCAGGTCTTGACCGGCCGGTCGCCCGGGTTGAGCAGGACCCGCAGCGGTCCGCGCTGAAAGCTGAAGCAGCCGTCCGAACCGGAGGACAGGCCCGTGTACGACCAGGTGGGGTCGGTCAGGGCCGGTTCGGCGCGGCGCAGCGCGATCAACCGGCGGTACCAGTCGAGCAGCGCCCGGTGCGGCTCCCGCTCCGGCTCCCGCCAGTCGAGGCAGGACCGCAGCCGGGTGGCCGGGTCCTGGGGGTCGGGCACGTCCCCCGCCGCCCAGCCGTGGGCGGCGAATTCCCGGCGGCGGCCGGATCGCACCGCCTCGGCCAGCTCCGGATCCTGGTGGTCGGTGAAGTACTGCCAGGGCGTGCGGGCGCCCCACTCCTCGCCCATGAAGAGCATGGGGGTGAAGGGCGCGCACAGCACCACGGCCGCCGCGCAGGCCAGTAGCCCGGGGGAGAGCCGGGCGGAGAGCCGGTCGCCGATCGCGCGGTTGCCCACCTGATCATGGGTCTGGGCGTAGCCCAGCAGCCGGTGCGCGGGGGTGGTGTGGGTGTTCAGCGGACTGCCGTGGCGGCGGCCCCGGAACGCCGAATGGGTGCCGTCGTGGAAGAAGCCGCCCATCAGCGTCTTGACCAGGGCCCCGGGCCCCTCGGCGGCGAAGTCGGCGTAGTAGCCCTGCCGCTCACCGGTGAGGAACGTGTGCAGGGCGTGATGGAAGTCGTCGTTCCACTGTGCGTGCAGACCGTGGCCGCCCGCCTCGCGCGGGGCGGTGGTACGCGGATCGTTGAGGTCGGACTCGCCGATGAGGAACAGCGGACGGCCGGTGCGGGCGGCCAGCGCGTCCACGGCTGCCGACAGCTCGGCCAGGAAGTGCCGGGCCCGGGTGTCGCGCAGCGCGTGCACCGCGTCCAGCCGCAGCCCGTCGAGCCGGAAGTCGCGCAGCCAGGCGAGCGCGCTGCCGAGGAAGTACGCGCGGACCTCGTCGGAGCCGGGCGCGTCGAGGTTGACCGCCGCGCCCCAGGGGGTGTGGTGGGTGTCGGTGAAGTACGGGCCGAAGGCCGGGAGGTGGTTCCCGGAGGGGCCCAGGTGGTTGTGGACCACATCGAGGACCACGCCGAGGCCGTGCCCGTGCGCGGCGTCCACGAAGCGCGCCAGCCCCTCCGGCCCGCCGTACGGCTCGTGCACCGCCCAGGGCGCCACCCCGTCGTAACCCCAGCCGTGAGTCCCGGGGAACGGGCAGACGGGCATCAGCTGCACATGGGTGATGCCCAACTCGGCCAGGTGCGGCAGCTGTTCGGCCGCCGCGTCGAAGGTGCCCTCATGGGTGAAGGTGCCGATGTGCAGCTCGTAGAGGACCGCGCCCGGCAGTGGCCGCCCGAACCACTCCCGCTCCCAGCGGAAGCGGGAGTGGTCGACCACCGCGCTCAGCCCCTCCGGGCCGTCCGGCTGGCGGCGGGAGCGCGGATCGGGGAGCGGCGGGCCGTCGTCGAGCGCGAAGCCGTACCGCGTGCCGGGCCCGGCCTCGACCTCGGCCCGCCACCACCCGGCGCGGCCCGGGTCGGGCTCCATGGGGCGGTCCCGCCCGTCCACATGGAGCCCGACCCGCTCGGCGTGCGGCGCCCACACCTCGAACAGCACTGGCGTCTCCTCACCTCGACCTGACTGCGGTCCTCGACCATGCTGCGGTCCTCGACCATGCTGCGGGACGCGGCGCCGGCGGCGCAGCAGGGCGGCATCGGTCAGACGAGGTCGATGCGCTCCTGGGTGAGGGGATACCCCGCCCTGGCGAAGTGCGCGGCCATGGGGAGGTTGGGCTGGTCCGTCGCCGCCGCGATCTTCGTGGCCCCCCGTTCCACCAGATCGTGGGTGCACTCCACGAGCAGGTCGTACGCGTAGCCGTGGCCGCGCTGCTCGGCGACGACCCCTATGAAGCCCACGCACGGGCCGCTGGGGTTGTGCACGGGCACCTGGATGCCGACCAGCTCCCCCTCGGGCGTCCACGCCAGCCGCCGCCACTCGCGCGGCGACGGGCACCAGGAGAAGAAGTCCATCAGCTCCCGCACCCCGGCCTCGACCCCTCCTCGTTCGATGGCGCGCCGGTCGTGGGCGTCGAGCGAGCCCGGCATGATGCGGCGCAGCACGTCCTCGATCGCCGCGTCATCGGGCTCCGGCCGGAACTCAAGACGCCCCGGGCGTGCGGGCAGTCCGCACTCCGGCGTCCACTCATAGCGGTAGCGCTCGACCAGGGGCTCGAGCCCGCCCGCCACAGCGGCGTCGACACGGGCCTGGGCGGCGGCCCGCACCTCGGGCCGATCGCGCCAGCCGGGCGGGGCCAGCAGGCTGTACTCGGTGCGCAGCGGTGCGGTGCGCAGCAGCTCGGCGGCGGCGTCGGCCTCGCCCTCGGCGAAGTCGAACCAGTCCAGGGCGATGGGCGCGGAGTCCTCCGGCCCGGCCCACCACGCGGCGCGGGCCACGACCCGCCCCTCGCGCAGCGCCACCCAGGTCCAGTCGGGGCGGTACTCGCCGCCCTGGCCGACGGTGGCGTAGGTGTGGCCGAGGATGCCCCGGCCGACGAGCGAGGGCACGTGCAGATCATGGAACAGATGGGCGTCGCCCTCGGTGAGGGGACGGATGACCAGATCGGTCATGGAATTCCTTCCAGGAGAGTGATGCGCTCCCGGTCGGATGCCATATCGGCAGATGCCTGATCGAACGATGTGTGATCAGACGTGGGTACGCCCGGGGGACAGGGGGCGGGAGCGCGGAAACGTCGTGATGTCCATTGCTCTCGCCTCCTTCCTCGATCAAGGGCGCGCCCGCACTCTATGGGCGCCGATGTCTCCGTGTCCACGGGGTTTTCATGTCCACGGAGCTTTCGCGGGCGGGGCCGGTCTGCCGCCCGCGAGGGGGAAGGAGCGGCAGACCGGCGCGCGGAATGAGGTGCACCTGACAGATCAATGAGCGGGTCGGAGCACCTGCGTGGACCGGTGTGAAACGCAGACTAGTGCACCATGCGGATCGGTGCGGCCGTTGTGTCAGGAGAGCCGCCGCCGGCCGTATGGCCGAAGGTCTGAGTGGCGGCGCGGGAGGCCGGTGGCGGGTTGCCCGGCGGATCCGTGGGGTCGCCGCCGCTGCCCCCGCTCACTGCGGGACCGTCACCTCGCCGTTGCCGCCGTCGAAGACCACGTCGGAGCAGCTGTAGAAGGTCTCCTGGCTGTCCGAGCGCGTCCACACGGTGTAGATGATGTGGCGTCCGCTCTTACCGGAGGGCAGATTGGCCGTCCAGGTGTACTTGCCGTCGACCGTGCCGACCTGACCGGACAGCGGCGGGTTCGTCACCGTGTTGAACGGCTGGTCCTCCAGGTCGTTCCAGGTGAGCGGCTTGGTCGGGTCGATGGGGCTCTTGGTGACATAGCTGCGGAACGAGCCCGGGTGCGCTGCCCAGGCGTTGTACGAGAACTGCATCGACTTGCCGGACGTCAGATGGGTCACCGGCCAGTCCTTGCTGCCCAGGTCGAAACCGGAGAAGTCATAGACGGTGGCCGCGCCGCTGCACAGCTTGCCGTCCGGGATGAACCCCTTGGTGCGGCCCGCGCCGTCCGAGCGGAGCACCGCGAACCAGTTGTAGAACGGCGTCGCACCGCTCTTGTCGTACGCGGCCTTGCACGCCGGGTTGGTCGGCTTGACCTCACCGGTCGAGGACAGGCTGTACTTCCAGCAGAGATAGGTGCGGCTGCCAGGTGCCAACGGTGCGCCATGGGCGGAAGCGCTGCTTCCGGAGAAGAAGACAAGGCCCAGGGCGGGCAGGACCGAGAGCAGGACCAGCAGTGCGGACCGGCGCGCGCGGGAGCGGACCGGCGGGTGTCCGGAGGGGGCGAGAGCCAATGATCGTCGAGGCATTGCGCGTACTTTCCCTTCGACGTGAACGGGTCAGGAACCGTCGGTGTGGGAGCGCTCCCAATTCCTTGGTGAACGTAGCGCGCCCCCGGGCAGCTGTAAATGCTTCAGGACGTGAAGGCGCAGGCTTTCTGCCGGGCCGTCAGGCGAACTGCCGGACGGGGCCGTTCCGGTGGACCCGGACGGGCTGATCCGGTGGCCTCCCACGGGCTGTTCCGATGGGCCCGTCAGTTCCGGACCAGCAGCGCCACCGGAAGCCGGGACAGCAGTTCGTCCAGCACTGCCGAACCCTCGGCGGTCCGCCCGGTCAGCAGGTCCCGCCAGCGGCCCGGTGGCAGCGGCAGCCGGGTGGAGCCCCAGCCGCCCGCCTCCCCCAGCCGCCGCGACAGCCGCGTGACCACGGTGACGGCGCCGCCGGGTGTGCCGTCCGTCCCGTCCGTGCCCTCTGTCCGTAAGAAGGCCACGCAGTGCTCGGCAGACGTACCGGAGGCGAGCAGCGGCGTATACGTACTCCCGGGGCCGAACCACCCCGGACGCTCCCGTCGCAGGTTCAGTGCCGCCCGGGTGAGCAGCAGCTTTTCGGCCGACGGGCCGTCCGTCGGCTCGCCGCCCAGCTCGGGCGGGCGGCGGTTGTCCGGGTCGACCAGGGCCGTATAGACGTGTTCGGTGCCCATATAGAGGTCGGGAACGCCCGGCATGGTGAGCTGGAGCAGGGCGGCGCCGAGCGCGTTGGCCCGCGCCGGACCGTCGAGTTCGGCGCCGATCGCGGCCCACACCGACGGGCCGGCCGCGCAGGGCCCGGCCTCCAGGAAGGCGGTCACTTCCGCTTCGTACGCCGCGTTCTGCTCCGTCCACGTCGTCCGCAGCCCCGCCTCGCGCACCGCCTTGAGCACGGCCGGGACCAGCCGTTCCGCGTCCCCCTGACCCAGCGCGAGCGCGGTCTGCCAGGCGGTCCAGGCCAGATGGGGATCGGGGGCGGGGGCCGAGCGGGTCAGCTCCTCGACCGTCCGCCCCCACCAGTCCGGGCATTCGGTGAGCGCCGCGAGCCGGGCCCGGGCGTCGGCACTGCGCTTGGTGTCGTGCGTGGAGAGCACCGTGCCGGTGGCGGGCCAGTCCCTCGAGCGCCGGGCCGCGAAGGCGTGGAACTCCTCCGGCGCCACGGCCGGTCGCCCCGGATCGCCGCCCACCTCGGCGGCCGACAGCAGCGGGGCGTAGCGGTAGAAGGCGGTGTCCTCGACCGACTTGGCACGCAGCGCGGCCGCCGTCTGGGCCAAGCGGGCGCAGAAGTCGCGGTGGTCCGGGCCATCCCCGAGCCCGCCCAGCGCGGCGTCCCGCACCACCCGCACCACCTGGGCCTCCTGCGCCACGGTGAACGCCTCCCGGGCGTCCGCCGCCGCCGAGCGCAGCATCACCGCGTCGGCGTCCGTCGCGGGCGGGCCGCCCACGGAGGCGTACGGACGGTAGACCGGCAGCCGCACCAGCAGCTCCCGGATCGCCGTGCGCAGCGCCCAGGGCGCGTGATCGCGCAGCCGGGGATCGGCCGCGCAGATGCGGGAGGCGGTGCGGGTCAGCCGCTCCACCTCGGCGGCCAGCTCATGCGTGACCACCTCATGGGCGGCGCGGCGGACCGTGGCGGCCCAGTCGCCGCCCAGGTCGGCCGGGGGAGCGGCGAAGGCGCGGTAGAGGGCGGTCAGCTTCTCCAGACCGTCCGGGTCGAGGAAGAGCCCGTCGATGTGGTGCAGCGCGTCATAGCCGGTGGTCCCGGCGACCGGCCAGGTGGCGGGCAGCCGCTCGTCCCGGGCGAGGATCTTCTCGACGACGGTCCAGCGGGCGCCGCCGCCGTCCGGTGCGGCCCGCCGCCCGCCGCCGCCCTCCCCGTCTCCCGTCGCCGCCCGCACCGCACGGTCCAGCCGCCGCAGATAGCCCTCCGGGTCGGCAAGCCCGTCCGGATGGTCGATCCGCAGCCCGTCCACGACCCCGTCCCGCACCAGCTCCAGCAGCGTGGCATGGGTCGCGTCGAACACCTCCGGATCCTCCACCCGCACGGCGATCAGCTCGGAGATGGTGAAGAAGCGCCGGTAGTTGAGCTCGGTGCGGGCCAGCCGCCACCAGCCGAGCCGGTACCACTGGGCGTCCAGCAGCCCGGCGAGCGGCAGCCCCTCGGTGCCGGGTCGCAGCGGGAAGGCGTGGTCGTAGTAGCGCAGCGTCCCGTCCTCGATCCGCAGCCGGTCCCACTCCTGGCCGAGCGGACCGCCGAGCACCGGCAGCAGCACCTTGCCGCCGTGGGCCCGCCAGTCGATGTCGAACCACCGCGCGTACGGCGACTCCGGCCCCTCCCGCAGCACCTCCCACAGCGGGGCGTTGAGCCGCTCGGGGGCGGGGGCGGCCATATGGTTCGGCACGATGTCGACGATCAGCCCGAGGCCGTGCGCCCACGCCGTACGGGCGAGCGCGCGCAGCCCCTCCTCACCGCCCAGTTCGGCCCGGACGGCGGAGTGGTCCACCACGTCATAGCCGTGGGTGGAACCGGGCACCGCCTCCAGCACGGGGGACAGATGCAGATGGGAGACGCCGAGCGAGGCCAGATACGGCACCGCTCGCTCCGCCGCCGCGAAGGGGAAGGCGGGCTGGAGCTGGAGGCGATAGGTGGCGGTGGGTGTGCCGGGGTCAGCCGTCATATGAACGTACGTACCCACCCGGCACGCCCCACCAGAGCTCCGCGCACCCGAACGGACGCGCCGGACACCCCGCAGGCGGGCGCTGGACCTGAGCGGACCTCTTGGCTCAGGTGGGCCCCGGACCTGAGCGGACCCCTTGGCTCAGGCGGGCCCCGGACCTGAGCGGACCCCCGCCCCTAGGCCGGCCGTTGCAGCACCATCAGGCTGCGGTCCACCAGGGTCAGCCGGTCGCCCGCCGCCACCTTCGGCCCGCTGCCCGGCTCCACGCCCTCCGGCACCGCCGTGTCCACGATGAGCTGCCACTGCTTGCCATGGTCGATGGGCACGACGAAGTCCAGTGGCTCGTGGTGGGCGTTGAACAGCAGCAGGAACGAGTCGTCGGTGATCCGCTCCCCGCGCGCCCCCGGTTCGGAGATCGCGCTGCCGTTGAGGAAGACCGCGAGGGACTTGGCGTGCGCCGCCTGCCAGTCGCGTGGGGTCATCTCCTCTCCCTCATGGGTGAACCAGGCGATGTCCGACAGCTCGTCATGAGTGCCCTCCACCGGCCGGCCGTGGAAGAAGCGGCGGCGCCGGAAGACGGGGTGGTCGCGGCGCAGCCACACCAGCGAGCGGGCGAAGCGCAGCAGCTCCAGGGCCGAGCGGTCCTCCCACTCGCCGTCCTGCCCCTTGGCGTGATCCGGCCAGCGCACCCAGGACACCTCGTTGTCCTGGCAGTACGCGTTGTTGTTGCCGCCCTGGGTGCGTCCGAACTCATCGCCGTGGCTGAGCATCGGCACGCCCTGGGAGAGCATCAGGGTGGCGATGAAGTTGCGCATCTGGCGCTCGCGCAGCGTCCGCACCGCCGGATCGTCGGTCTCGCCCTCGACGCCGCAGTTCCAGGACCGGTTGTAGCTCTCGCCGTCCTGGTTGGACTCGCCGTTGGCCTCGTTGTGCTTCTCGTCGTAGCTCACCAGGTCGCGCAGGGTGAAGCCATCATGGCAGGTGACGAAGTTGACCGAGGCCAGCGGGCGCCGCCCGTCGCCCTGGTAGAGGTCGGAGGAGCCGGTCAGCCGGGAGGCGAACTCGGCCAGCGTTCTCGGCTCACCGCGCCACAGATCCCGCACGGTGTCCCGGAACTTGCCGTTCCATTCGGTCCACAGGGGCGGGAAGTTGCCGACCTGATAGCCGCCCTCGCCGACGTCCCAGGGCTCGGCGATCAGCTTCACCTGGCTCACCACCGGATCCTGCTGGACCAGGTCGAAGAACGACGACAGCCGGTCCACCTCGTGGAACTGCCGGGCCAGCGTCGCCGCCAGATCGAAGCGGAAGCCGTCCACATGCATCTCGGTCACCCAGTAGCGCAGCGAGTCCATGATCAGCTGGAGCACGTGCGGGGACCGCATCAGCAGGGAGTTCCCGGTGCCGGTGGTGTCCATGTAGTACCGGCGGTCCTCGGTCAGCCGGTAGTACGAGGCGTTGTCCAGGCCCCGGAAGGAGAGCGTGGGGCCCAGGTGGTTGCCCTCGGCCGTGTGGTTGTAGACCACGTCCAGGATGACCTCGATGCCCGCCTGGTGCAGCGCCCGGACGGCCGACTTGAACTCCAGCACCTGCTGGCCCCGGTCGCCCCAGGAGGCGTAGGCGTTGTGCGGGGCGAAGAAGCCGATGGTGTTGTAGCCCCAGTAGTTGGCCATCCCCGCGTCGGCCAGCCGGTGGTCGTGGACGAACTGGTGTACGGGCATCAGTTCCAGTGTGGTGACGCCCAGCTCGGTCAGGTGTTCGATGATCGCCGGATGGGCGAGCGCCGCGTAGGTCCCGCGCAGCTCCTCCGGCAGCCGGGGATGGCGCATGGTCAGCCCCTTGACATGCGCCTCGTAGATGACCACGCGGTGGTAGTCGGTGCGGGGCGGGCGGTCGTCGCCCCAGTCGAAGTACGGATTGACCACCACCGACGCCATGGTGTGCGGGGCGGAGTCGAGGTCATTGCGCTTGTCGGGCCGCCCGAAGTGGTAGCCGTAGACCTCCTCGCCCCAGTCGATCCGCCCGCTGATCGCCTTGGCGTACGGATCCAGCAGCAGCTTGGCGGAATTGCAGCGGTGGCCGAGCTCCGGTTCGTACGGGCCGTGGGCCCGGAAGCCGTAGCGCTGCCCCGGCATGATCCCCGGCAGATAGGCGTGGCGGACGAACGCGTCGGACTCCCGCAGCTCGACCGCCGTCTCCGAGCCGTCGTCGTGCAGGAGGCACAGCTCGATGCGGACGGCGGCCTCGGAGAACACCGCGAAGTTGGTTCCGGCGCCGTCGTAGGTGGCGCCAAGGGGATAAGCCTGTCCCGGCCAGACCTGCATACGTCGACTCTTCCACTTCTTCTCCGGGGGCCGCGAGCACCCCGGGCACCGGACGGAACATGACCGACCATGCATCCTTTCCCAACTCACCGGAGCCATCCGCTCTTTCGACAGAACTTCCTCAAAAGTGAGGCAACCTACGGCCATATCGGTTCGTCCTACCGGGTGACCTGGCGCATACGCGTATCCCGCTATGCGGTCTGATAAGACGACAGAGTGGGTTGGGGGAGGATGTGCGCAAGGTGATGCACCGCCACCTGGGCAAGGTGGTGGCCGGAGCGGCCGTGGCGATCACCGCCACGGCGGTCATGGTCGGGGTGACGCTCCCGGGGAGCGCGTCCGGCGAGGAGGGTTCGGGTGGGGGACCCCAGAGCTCCTCGGCGGAGCAGGGCCAGGCGGCCCGGCAGCAGCAGCCCGGAGTGGTGGAAGAGGCGCCCGAGCAGGGCAGGACCGGCAGCGGCCGCGATCCGCTGACCGACGACGAGATGAAGCGCGCCCAGAGCCTCGCGGCCGGGCGTGACTTCCGCATGAGCAGCGAGGACGTCAAGGGCGCCAAGGGCCCCGAGCGGCTCTCCACCGACCTCGCCGAGCTGAGCCCCGACGAGGTGGGGGCAGCCGACCCGCCGCGCCGCGCCGAGGTGACGTACTACGACTACAAGGACGACACCTACGTCACCAAGACGGTCGACCTCGGCAGCGGCAAGGTCACCGGCACCGACACCCAGCGCGGGGTGCAGCCGCCGCCCAACCGCGACGAGGTGATGGAGGCCGCGCGGCTGCTGATGGCCGACAAGCTGGGCGAGGGGCTGAAGAAGGACTTCAAGGACGCCACCGGCAAGGCGCTGACCCGCCCGGACCAGCTGACCGTCACCGGCTTCGTCTACCGCGCGGGCGAGGGCAGCAACCCCGGTCCGGCCTCGGTCCAGGACTGCGGCAAGCACCGCTGCGTACGGCTGTTCACCCGGGTGGTGAACGGTCCCTGGATCGACGCCCGGCAGATGGTGGTCGACCTGAGCGCCCACAGGGTCACCAAGCTGGGCTGACCGACGACGGCTGACGGCCGACGGCTGACGGCCGAAGCGCCCGGCACCGGCGCTTCGCACACCCCTCGACGCTTCACTACAGGAGTCTCCCCATGCCTGACAGCAGGCTCCGCCGCGCCCGTGCCCGGGTCGCGGCGGCCATCGGCGCCTCGGCGCTGCTCGGCACCGTGGCGATCGCCGCCGGGCCGGTCGGCACCGCCCAGGCGGCCCCGCGGACCGCTGCCGCGGCGGATTGCAGCGCCCCGTACAGAATCGAGCAGAAGCTCGACGGCGGCACCGTCTGGCGGATGTGCTGGCACTACGAGAGCAAGGCCGGGCTGGTGCTCGACGACGTCTCGTACCAGCCGAAGGGCGAAAGTGCCCCGATCAAGGTGCTGACCTCGGCGAAGCTGGGCCAGATCCATGTGCCCTACGACGACGGCAGCAATGAGTACGACGACCTCACCGGGCAGGACTTCGCCCAGGGGCTGCAGCAGCTGGATCCGGCCGAGTGCCCCGGCGGCACCATCAAGACCGTACGGGTGCCCGACGCCTGGGACCCCGATCACCCGAATGTGAAGGGGCTGTGCGCCACCACCCGGGCCCGCGGCCACGCCTACCGCATGGGCGAGGGCGGCTTCGGGGCGGGCAGTGAGAACAAGGTCTACCAGCTCCAGGGCAAGGACCTGCTGCTCTACACCGTCAACCAGGTCGGCTGGTACGAGTACATCACCGAGTGGCGGTTCGCCGGTGACGGCACCATGACCATGCAGGTCGGCGCCACCGGCACGCTCTCCCCGATGGACTACGACGCGGGCGACGGCCGCGGCTGGCCCATCGGCAAGGGTGCCAAGGACTACGCCACCAGCCATGCGCACAACGTGTTCTGGCGGCTGAACTTCGGGCTGGACGGCTCGCCCAAGAGCAAGGTCGAGCAGTACGACTCCAAGACCACCGCGGCCTCCGGGCGGATCCCGAAGACCAGGACCACCCGCACCTCGGTCGGCAAGGAGCTGGCCGGTGACGCGGCGGCGGCGCGCTGGTGGCGCGTGGTCAGCACGGCGGGAAAGAACAAGGACGGCCATCCGCGCAGCTACGAGATCGTTCCCGGCCACACCACCAAGTACCAGGGACGTAGTTTCACCAAACACGACGTCTACTTCACCGAGTACAACAAGTGTGAGCAGTTCGCCAGCAACAATCTGCGCAATTGCGGCGCCGGTGCCGGTAAGAGCGTCGAAAAGTGGGTCAACGGACAGACCCTCAAGCACCCCATCGTGTGGGTCAACATCGGGTTCCATCACATCGCCCGGGATGAGGACCAGGAGCCCATGCCGCTGCACTGGCAGGGCTTCCAGCTCTCCCCGCGCGACGTCACCGCTATGAATCCCCTCACGCCGCCTGCACTGTCCGGACACAACGGCCATACAGAAGAGGAACGTTGACCTGATAGGCAGGACCTGAGTGTCGCACCGCCCCCGCCAGCGCAGTAGTCTGCGGTGATCGTTGGACGGGGGCGGAAGGCGGTGCACAGGTGAGCTCGGGCGGGCTGGAGCTGCCCCCCGGTGACGGAGGTCCCGGGGGTGACGGCTCCACCGACGCACCTCCCGGCGCGGTGTCCCTGGTGCGGCCGATGGAGATCGGAGCGGAACTGGACTGGGGCGCCGAAGCCTGGAGCGAGGTACGCACACGCGCACGCCGGGCCGGGCGGGCCTATATCTGGCTCAACCTCGTGGAACAGCGGCTGCGCGCCGTCGTCAGCGCCGTACTGCGGCCCATCTACGAACCGGTCCACGGCGAGGACTGGGTCATCGCCGCGGCCGGCCCCGCCGGGCAGGAGTGGGTGCAGCGGGCGGTCGCCGTACGGGAGGTCAGCCGGCGCAAGGGCTATCTGCTCGACCCGGCCGACGACAATGTCGTCAGCTTCCTGACCCTGCCGCAGCTGCGGGAGCTCCTCGTCCAGCACTGGCCGTGCTTCGAGCCGTACCTCGACGACCGCCGCGAGGTGGAGCTGGCCCTGGACGAGCTGGAGGTCTCCCGCAATGTGGTCTCCCGCAACCGCGCCCTGTCCGAGACGGTCCTCGCCCAGGCCGAGCGGGCCTCCGCCCGGCTGCTGGAGATCCTCGGCAGCGGCACCGGCTCCCCCTCCGCCGACCGGCTGCCCATCGACGCCGTCGAGGACCTCGTCGGCGACCGCTACGCCGATGTGGTCGGCGTCCATTCCGACCGGGTGCGACTCCAGCGCCAGCTGCCCGCCGAGGATCTCTTCGGGAACGCCCGCCGCCTCGACGCCGTCGGCATCGGACTCAACCTCCTGGTCCAGAACTACTCGGGCCGCCGGCTGGTCCGGCTGGCCGAATCCGGCTGCCGGGCCCGGCTGCTCTTCCTCAACCCGGCGAGCAGCGCGGTGCGGCGGCGGGAGCGCGAACTGGGCCTGAAGAAGGGCGAGATGAGCCGCTCGGTGGAGATGAACATCCTCCATATGCGGCGGGTGCGCGCCCGGCTGCGGGACCCGGACGCGTTCGAGATCCATGTCTTCGACGAGACGCCCCGCTTCACCGCCTACCTGGTCAACGGCGACGGCGCGGACGGCCTCGCCGTCGTCCAGTCGTATCTGCGCAAGGCCCGGGGCATGGAGGCCCCGGTCCTGGTGCTGCGCGGCGGCGGACGGGGCCGCGAGGTCGTCCGCGAGGGTGCGGCCGAGGAGGGCGAGGGCGGGCTCTTCGGCACCTACCGCGAGGAGTTCGAGAGCGTCTGGGCGGACTCCCGGCCGGTGTCCTGAACTGTGAGGAAGGGGCGGGGAGGGGAACAGCCCGCCGCAGGCGTACGCGTACCGCCGGACACCCTCAGGAGCCGGTGCCCTGGTACGAGCCTGAGTCCTGGTGCGGCGGCCGCAGGGCGCGGGCGGCCCAGCGGCCGTCGGTGCGGCTGATGTGCACCGGGTGGTCGAAGCACTTGGTGATGTGGTCCGTGGTCACCACCTCGTCCACCGCGCCCGACGCCAGGCACTCCCCGGTGCGCAGCAGCATGGCGTGGGTGGTGCTGGCGGGCAGCTCCTCCAGGTGGTGGGTGACCAGGACCGTGGCCAGTTCGGGGTGGTCCCGGCGCAGGGTGTCCAGGCTCTCCAGCAGCTGCTCACGGGCGGCCAGATCCAGACCGGTGGCCGGTTCGTCGAGCAGCAGCAGCCGGGGGAGTGGCATCAGCGCACGGGCGATCAGTACCCGGCCGCGCTGACCCTGCGACAGGGTCGGCCAGCGCGCGTCCAGCTTCCCGCCCATGCCCAGGGTGGTCAGCAGCCGATCGGCCCGGTCGCGCTGGTCGGGGCCGGGGCGGTGGCGGGGGACCGGCTCCACGGTGTTGGTCAGCCCGGTGAGCACCACGTCCCGCACCCGCAGCGGGGAGCGCAGCGGATGACGGGGATCCACATGGCCCACGAACGACCGCAGTTCCCGCAGATCCACCCGCCCCAGCGTGCGGCCGAGGACCTCCACCGTGCCGCGTGTGGGGTGCACCAGCGCGCCCGCCAGGCTGAGCAGGGTGGACTTGCCCGCACCGTTGGAGCCGAGCAGCGCCCAGTGCTCGCCCTGGTGGACGGTGAGCGAGATCGAGCGCAGCAGCGGGGTGCCGTCGCGCACCACATCCACCTCGCGCAGCCTGAGTACGGGGACGGCCGGGGCGGTCACGGGGCCGCCACCTCCTTTTCGCTGTTGTCGCTTTCGAGTTCGCTTGTGTCGCTGTCGCTGTCGCTGTCGCTGTCGCTGTGGCTGTCGCTGTGGCTGTCGCTGTGGCTGTCGCTGTGGCTGTCCCCGTCTCCGTTGCCGTCGCCGTCGAAGAGCTCCATGACGGCCTCGAGGTGGGAGACCGTGGCCGCGATCGCGGCGTCGGCGTCCCCGCGCGCCAGGGCGTCCAGCAGCTCGGCGTGGGCGCACGACACATCGGGCAGGGCGGGCTCGTGGCTGACCATCTCCACCAGCGCCTCGCGCAGCACCGGCAGGACGGAGGTGAACAGGCCGAGCAGCACCGCGTTCCCGGACAGCTCCACCACGGTCCGGTGGAAGGCCAGATCGGCGTCCACGAAGGCGGCCGGATCGCCTCCGGCCCGCTCCTCGCGCAGCGCGAGGTGGTCCCGCAGCCGCTCGATGTCCTCGGGGCGGATGCGCCCGGCGGCCAGCCGGGCGGCCTCGACATCGAGGGCGCGGCGCACCTCGTACACCTCCCGCAGCCGGGCCCGGCGCAGCAGCCGCCGCATATCTCCCTCCCCGGCGGGGGCCGGGGGCCGCGCGGCGTAGGTGCCCGAGCCGTGGCGCACCTCGACCAGCCCGTCATGGGCCAGCAGGCGTACGGCCTCCCGCACCGAGGAGCGGCCGACGCCCAGTTCGGCGGCGAGTGCCATCTCGTTGGGCAGCCGCTCACCGGGCCGCCAGCGGCCCTCGTCGAGCATCGCGCGCAGGGCGCTCTCGACCCGTGGCACCACGGGTCCGTGCCGCAAGCGTGCCGTCTCCGCCGCCACCGCGCCGCCTCTCCCTGAACGATCAACCGAGGACGGCGGGGACTCTAACACAGAGTCCTCAGACGTCTGAGGACTCGGTTGGGCGCACCGGTCGTTGTCAGTGGTGCATGGGAAGGTGGTGCACACATGGGGGAAGTACGACAAAGGGAGGGGCGGCCATGGGCTGGCACCGGGGGCTGCTGATCGGATTCGACCTGGAGACGACGGGCACCGATCCGCGCACCGCACGGATCGTGACGGCGGCCGTGGTCGAGGTGAGGGGCGGGGAGCCGGTCGGGCGCCGCGAGTGGCTGGCCGACCCCCAAGTGCCCATCCCCGAGGACGCCGTGGCGGTGCACGGCATCACCGGTGAGCGGGCGGCGGCGGAGGGCAGGCCCGCGCGTGAGGTGGTCGAGGAGGTCGCCGAGGTGCTGGTGACTCACTGGCGGGCCGGCGCCCCGGTGGTGGCGTACAACGCGGCGTTCGATCTCAGCCTGCTCGCCGCCGAGTTGGGGCGGCACGGGCTGCGACCGCTGAGCGAGCGGCTGGAGGGCGCCGAGACCGGCCCGGTCGTGGATCCGTACACGATAGACCGCGCCGTCGACCGCTATCGCAAGGGCAAGCGCACGCTGGAGGCGGTCTGCGGGGAGTACGGGGTGGTGCACGACCGCGCCCATGACGCCGGGGCGGACGCGCTGGCGGCCGTGCTGGTCGCCTGCGCGCTCGCCGAGCGGTACGGCGAGGTCGCCGGGCTCGAGCTGTGGGACCTCCACCGCAAGCAGGTGGGGTGGTACGCGCACTGGGCGGCCGACTTCCAGTCCTGGCTGCGCCGCAAGGGCAGCCCGGACGCGGTCGTGGACGGCGGCTGGCCGCTGCGGGAGGCGGGGGCCGTGGTGGGGTAGCGGCGCAGCGGCCCGCCGGGCGGATCGGAGCGCGCCGCACCGATGACTTTCCGGCGGCGGGCCGGTCCGTACGTATGGGGGACGGACCACGGACCACGGACCACCACCACGGACCACCACCATGGACCACCAACCACGGACCACGGACTCGAGCGAGGAGAAGACGACGGTGACCGACGAACAGACAACCATGATCGATTTCGGACCCACGGCCCAGCGGGTGACGGCGCTGCTCAGCGGCGTCACGGACGAGCAGCTCAGCGCGCCCACACCGTGTGGCGCCTACTCCGTCGCAGATCTGCTCGACCACTTCATGGGGCTCGCCCTCGCCATGCGCCAGGCCGCCGAGAAGACCACGTCCGCGGCGGGCCCCGCCCCCGGACAGGGGTCGGCCGACCGGCTGGACCCCGACTGGCGGCAGGAGCTGCCGCGCCGCCTGGACGCGCTGGCCGTGGCCTGGCGCGAGCCGTCCGCCTGGCTGGGCACCACGGAGGCCGGGGGCGTCACCATGCCTGCCCAGATGATGGGCATCGTGGCGCTGGACGAGTTGGTGATCCACGGCTGGGATCTCGCCCGCGCCACCGGGCAGCCTTACGACTGCGATCCCCGCAGTGTCGAGACCATCATCGAATGGCTGGCGGCGGTCCCGGACGAGGAGCGCCCGAAGGAGCTGTTCGGCCCCATGGTCCCCGTCCCGGCCGACGCGTCGCCGCTGGACCGCGCGATTGCCTTGAGCGGCCGCGACCCGGGATGGCGCGCCTGAGCGAATGCCGCAGGGCGCGTCGGGGCCCGGGTGGCGGCCCGGTGGGGCGTTGCGGCCCTTTACGCCTGCGGCGAGCTGTTCCCCTCCCCGCCCCTTCCCAAATCTGGGGCTCCGCCCCAGCCCCCGAAGCCGGGGCTTCAGCCCGGACCCCGGAGCCGGGGTTCCGCCCCGGACCCTGGAACCGGGGTTCCGCCCCTGGACCCTGGAACCGGGGTTCCGCCCCTGGACCCTGGAACCGGGGTTCCGCCCTGGACCCCGGAACCGGGGCTCCGCCCCTGGACCCTGGAACCGGGGCTTCGCCCCTTCCCGCAGCGTCGATACGTGGCTCCGCCGATTGGCAGGGGCTCCGCCCCCAGGTCCCGGGGTCCAGGGGCGGAGCCCCTGGTATCGGGAAGGGGCGGGGAGGGGAAAGCACCGATATGCGGCTCCGCCGCGTGGTGCGGCGCGTGGTGGGCCCTGAAGGTGGGCCCGAAGCGGAGCTGCTCGTTCAGAACGTGTGCCAGCGCACCGCCGTGTCGCCCTCCCGCAAAGAGGCGATGCGGCGCGCGAACTCGGCGCGGGCCGCCGGGTTGCCCGGGGCGTGCTGGGCGACCCAGGCGCAGCTGGCGGTCTCGCGCGCGCCCCGCAGCACCGCGCAGCCGGGCCACTCGCGGACGTCCCAGCCGTACTCCGCCACGAACGCGTCGTACTCCGCCGCGTCGAGCCCATAGCGGTCCCGGGACAGGGCCATCACCACCAGATCGTGCTCGCGCAGATCGTGCGAGAAGGTCTCCAGGTCCACCAGCACCGGACCCTCCGGGCCGATATGCACATTGCGCGGCAGCGCGTCGCCGTGGATCGGGCCGGGGGCGAGGCGCGGGGTCAGCTCCTCGACGGCGGCAGCGAAGTCGTCCCGGCGGGCGCGCAGATACGCGGCGTCCGCCGCGTTGACCGCGTTCCCGGCCAGCCGCAGCCAGCGCTCGACCCCGCCCAGCAGATCGCGGCGCGGCAGCGGAAGCGGCGCCGGGTCGCCGGGCGGGTCGGGCAGGGCGTGCACCATCCGCAGCAGCTCCGCGAGATCGCGGGCCCCGGCGGGGCGTACCGGGTCGGGAAGCCGCTGCCAGTACGTGACGAGATGGTTGGCGAACGGAAGCGGCTGCTCGGGACCGAAGCGCCGGTCGGGGCGGACCGCGGGCAGCCCCTCCCGGGCGAGCCAGTCGGCGATCCTCAGCTCCCGGGCGGCCCGGTCCCACACCTCCAGGTCGCGGCTGATCCGGACCACCAGGGAGAGGCTGTCGACGGCGAAGACGGCGTTCTCACCGAGGGCCAGCAGCCGGGCCTCCGCCGTACCGGCCCGGTAGGGCGGCAGCGCGGCCGAGAGCACCGCCCGCGCCCGCTCCTCCGTGAACGCGACCTCCGCCACCGCATGCCCCTTCTCCTCGCCGATTCTCGTCGCCGATTCTCGTCTTCTCGTTGCCGACCTCTCGTTGCCGACGGCCAAGTCTCGCATCGAGCCGTGCGCCACCCGCCGTACCGACCGCCGCATCGACGTCCGTAGCGCCGTACCGACCGCCGCGTCGACTGTCGCAGGTAGAACCGCTTGACTGCACCGCCCGCCCTTCGCACGATGACGTGGGCTCTCCCTCCCGGACCGCCCTCTCACCGCGTCCGAAGGGGGACCCGCCGTGATACCCGTGACCGCCGACCCGGCGCGCTCGGACCCGGGTTCCGACAAGGGCCGGGGTTCCGACAAGGGCCGGGGTTCCGACAAGGGCCGGGGCTCCGACAAGGGCCGGGGCAGCGGCGTGACGCGCCGTCAGGGCTCCGCCCACGGGGCGTGGTTCCTGGTTCTGCCCGCGCTGATCCCGATCCTCCTCCTCAGCGTCGGCCCGCTCCTCTACGGCATCGCGCTCGCCTTCACCGACTCCCAGGCGGGCCGCACCGACCCCACCCAGTGGATCGGGCCGCTCAACTTCCAGGACCTGCTGCGCGACACCCTCTTCTGGGAGTCGTTCCGGATCGGCCTGGTGTGGGCGGTGGCCGTCTCCGTACCGCAGTTCCTGCTCGCGCTCGGCCTCGCGCTGCTGCTCCACCAGGATTTGCGGTTCCGCTGGCTGTCGCGGGCGCTCGCGATCGTTCCCTGGGCGATGCCGGAGGTCGTGGTCGGCATCATGTGGCGGCTGGTCTACCACCCCGACGCGGGGGTGCTCAACGAGACGCTGGGCACTCACCGCGACTGGCTCGGCAGCTTGTCCACCGCCCTGCCCGCCGTCGTCGTGGTCGGCATCTGGGCACGGCTTCCGCAGGTCACGGTCACCCTGCTGGCCGGGCTCTCGAATGTGCCGCGCGAACTGCACGAGGCCGCCGCCATGGACGGCGCCGGTGCCTGGCGCCGCTTCCGTACCGTCACCTGGCCCGCCATCAGGCCCATCGCCCTCGCCGTCAGCGCGCTCAGCTTCATCTGGAACGTCAACTCCTTCGCGCTGGTCTACGTCCTGACGGGCGGCGGACCCGGCGGCCGCACCCGGCTGCCGATGCTCTTCGCCTATGAAGAGGCCTTCCGCTACGGCCAGTTCGGCTACGCGGCGGCGATGGGCTGTGTGCTGGTGGCGGTGGTCGCCATCCTGCTGGCCGTCCATCTCGTGGCCCGGCTGAGGGGAGACGACGAGGCATGAGCCCCCGCCCCACCGCCAGGCGCCGCGCGGCGCGCACCGGCCAGTACCTCGCCCTCCTCGGCTATCTGGTCTTCCTCGCCTTCCCCCTGCTGTGGCTGATCTCCACCGCGTTCAAGCCGCCGCGCGAGCTGGCGAGCCTCCACCCGGGCTGGATCCCCGACCACCCCACCCTCGACAACTTCCGCCAGGCCTTCGAGGAGCAGCCGCTGCTGCGGTCCGCGGGCAACAGCCTGATCGCCTCCCTCGCCGCCGCGGTCATCACCGTCGTCATCGCCACCCCGATGGCCTATGTGATGGCCCGCCACCACCGCTCCGCGCTGTCCCGGGCGGCCACCGGTTGGATCGTGGTCAGCCAGGCATTCCCCTTCGTCCTGGTGATCATTCCGCTGTTCCTGGTGCTCAAGGAGGTCCGTCTGATCGACTCCCTCTCCGGGTTGATCATGGTGTATGTGGTGTGGTCCCTGCCGTTCGCCCTGTGGATGCTGGCCGGGTACGCACGGGCCGTACCGCGCGAGCTGGAGGAGGCCGCGGCCGTGGACGGCGCGGGCAGACTGCGGGTGCTGATCTCCGTCACCATGCCGCTGCTGACCCCCGGCATCGTGGCCACCGCCCTCTTCGCGTTCATCACCGCCTGGAACGAGTTCTTCTTCGCTCTCGTCCTGCTCAAATCCCCGCGGAAACAGACGATGCCGATCATCCTCACCCACTTCATCGGAACCGAGGGCGTCGCCGACCTCGGCCCGCTCGCCGCCGCCTCACTGCTGGCGACGCTGCCCTCGCTCGTGCTGTTCGCCCTCATCCAGCGCCGGATCACCAGCGGCACCCTGGCCGGGGCGGTGAAGCACTGATGCGCCGCCGAACGCTGCTGGCCGCGTCGGCCACCGGGGCGCTGCTGTCCGGCTGCGCGCCCGAGCGGCGGCGGGCGACCGGCGGCCGGATCACCCTGCGCTTCCAGTCCCTGGCCTGGCAGCAGGAATCGGTGGCGGCCAACAAGCAGTTGGTGGCGGAGTGGAACGCGGCCCATCCCGACATCCGGGTCGAGTATGTCCAGGGCAGCTGGGACGGCGTCCACGACCAGCTGCTCACCTCCTTCGAGGGCGGTGAGGCGCCCGACATCATCCATGACGCCACCGACGACCTCGCCGACTTCGCCTACGGCGGCTATCTCGCCGATCTCACCGGTCTGCTGCCCCGGCGGCTCAAGGACGAGATCCCGCCCCGGACCTGGCAGACCGCCACCTTCGACGGTGGCGTCCACGGTGTGCCGTTTCTCCAGGAGCCGCGCGTGCTCATCGCCAACCGCGCGCTGCTGGAGCGGGCCCGGGTGCGGATGCCCACCGCCGAACGGCCCTGGAGCTGGGCCGAGTTCGAGGACGCGGCCGAGGAGCTGACCCGGGACGGGGCGTACGGCGTGGCCTGGCCGCTCAAGGAGCCGGTCTCCGCGACCCTCAACCTCTCGCTCTCCACCGGCGGCAAGGTCTTCCACCGGGGCACGGACGGCAAGGTCACCGTCCGGTTCGACGCCGCAGACCAGCGGGTGCCCCGCGTCATCCATGACCAGCTGGGCGGCGACCGCACCGCCGCGCGGACCACCCTCGGCATGGGCGGCTCCGACACCCTCCCCGGCTTCTTCGGCGGGAAGTACGCGATGGTGCCGCTCGGCTTCTCCTACCGCCAGCAGATCGTGCAGCAGGCGCCCAAGGGGTTCGCCTGGACCGTACTGCCGTCCCCGGCCGGGCCCGGCGGCGACCAGCGGCAGGGGGTCAGCCCGCAGACGCTGTCCATCGCCGCCGACAGCCCGTACCAGCGGGAGGCCGCCCGCTTCATCGACTTCTTCCTGCGCCCGCCGCATATGGTGCGGCTCGCCCGGGGCGACTGGATGCTCCCCACGGGCCGGACCGCGCTGCGGGACCCCGCCCTGCGCACCCGCCGCCACGGCTGGGCCACCGGCACCGCCCTGGCCGGGCAGCTGCGCCCGGCGCCCGCGCAGACGGTGCGCGGCTACCCGGAGTGGAAGGACAAAGTGGCCACCCCGGCGCTGCAGGAGTACTACAGCGGGGCAATCGGAATGGGGGAGCTGCGCGAGCGGCTCGTCGACGACGGGAACCTGGTGCTCGCCCGCTACCAGCGGTAGGACCCGCTGCGCCGCCGACGCACCTGGTCCTGCCATAGACCCGGTCCTCCAAGCAGACCGTTACCCCCCGGCAAAGGTTGCCCTTGCCCGATCTTGTCCTTTCACTTAACGACTTCTTACCTTCAGGTGAACTCATGCCTAACGCCAGAAAGATTGACCATGCCCCGAGACATACCGCCGCTCGCCGAGGTCCGCCGGATCACCGAGAAGAAGCGAGACGCGTGGTGGACCGTCATGCTCGTGGACCCGGTGGCCACACCGCTGGTCCGCTGGATCGCCAAGTACACCCGGGCCACGCCCAACCAGCTCACCTGGGGTGCCTTCCTGGTGGGCCTCGGCTCCGCCGCGTGCTTCGCTCAGGGCGACTGGAGATGGCTGCTGCTCGGGGCCGTGCTCTACCACGTGAGCTTTATCTTCGACTGCATGGACGGCAAGCTGGCCCGGCTGACCGGCACCGGCTCGGTCTTCGGGGCCTGGCTGGACTTCGTCTTCGACCGGATCCGGGTGCTGGTCTGCTCGATCGCCCTGATGGGCGGTCAGTACGCGCGCACGGATGACGTCCTGTATCTGTGGCTGGCGCTGGCCGTCGCCTCCCTGGACGCGCTGCGCTACATCGACTCGCTGGAGATCTTCAAGATCCGGCACGGGATGCGCAAGCAGATCAAGGCCCGGATGCGGGCGGCCCGCAAGGCCGAGAACCAGGCCGAACTGGCCTTCATGGAGGATCTGCTGCGGGAGAACCCCGAGGCCGACCTGGAGACGGACCGCGACACGGTGGCTCCCTTGGAGCCCCTCGCGCCTCTGGAGCCCGTCGCGCCTCTGGAGGCCACGGCGACCATGGAATCCACGGCCGCCCCGGTTTCGGCCCCGGCCCCGGTCCCGGCCGCGCGCCGCCGCCCCGCCGTCGTCGATCTGCACCAGGAGTTCCGGCGCCGCTTCCCGTGGTGGGTCCGGTGCCGGAACTTCCTGCAGCGCCACCGCATCCGCGCTCATCTCATCAGCGGTATCGAGTTCCAGATGGGCGTGTTCATCATCGGCCCGGCCGTCGACGCGGTGGTGGCGACGACCGTCGTATCGGCTGCGCTGCTGCTCGTCTTCGAGCTGGCCATCATCTACAAGTTGCTGTTGTCCACCCGGGACTTCACCCGCACCATCAACTCCTTCGAAACGGCCGAAGAACGCATTCCGGCCGCCACCTCGGTCAACTCCTGAGCGAGGACCAGCCACTGCTCCGGCGTCACATACGCCACCACGACGTCCCGCCCCAGCCCGGCCGCCCGGAACGCCCGGTCGAGCGCGCGGGCGGGGCAGACCCGGCGCAGTGACGCGTGGAGCGAGCCGCCGACCCCGGTGAAGCCCAGCTCGACCAGGTCCGCGTAGGCGGACCGGGCCGCCGGGTCGGTGAGCAGCGGACGCGGCCGGCGGGTCAGTCGCAGGATCCCGCCGTCCACCGCGGGCACCGGCCGGAAGGCGGCCCGCGCCACGCGCCCGCACAGCCGCCACTCGACCTCCGGCCATGACCGTACGGTCAGCAGGGACCAGCGGCCGTAGTCCCCGGTGCGCTTACGGGCGTACTCCGCCTGGGTGAGCAGCGTCGCCGAGGTCAGCCTGGGCACCGCCCGCAGCGCCCAGGCGACGATCTCGGCGGTACGGGCGTAGGGCACGTTGCCGACCAGGGCGAACGGCTCGCGAGGCGGCGCGGCCTTGAGGAAGTCCTGGTGCACGACCCGGACCCGCGGACAGCGGGCGAGCCGCTCCCGCAGCCCCGGGATCAGATGCCGGTCGATCTCATAGCTGATCAGCTCACGGCAGCGCGGGGCCAGCGCCTCGGTGAGCGCCCCCTTGCCCGCGCCGACCTCCACCAGGAGATCGCCGGGCCCGGGGCGGGCGGCGCGTACGACGCGGGCGACGGCGCCCGGGTCGATGAGGAAGTTCTGCCCGTACGCACGCCTCGCGCGGTCGCGTTCGGTACGGCGCGGTTCCGTGCGGAGGGACTCGGTCTTTCGGCGCGGTTCGCCACCGCGTGGGTCATGGGGATGGTGTCGATTGCGGGCCACGGCCACGGTCCTTTCGGAGCCGGGCGGGCGGCAGCAGCGCGGAACGGGCCCTGCCGCCCGTCCCGGAACGAGTGATTCCTGGACTGGCGGGGGCCCTGGCCGAGGGCGCGTGGATGGGTGAGCTCAGCTCACGGTGAGAGACCGATGGGAAGTCCGGCGGGTCAGCCGCTCAGGTGGAGGGGTACCACCTCGAGCGCGAACCGATCACAGACTCGGAGAGACACCGGGCGCGTCCGGGCCGGCCAGGGCACCGGGGCCGCGCCGCGGGCGGCGGGCAGGCATAGGAAAGGCGCACGCACACGCCACCCCGGCACAGCCGCGGGTGATGCGGGTGAACACGCCGATGCCGGGACTTCCGCCCATCGGTGTACTCCTCCCGTGCGCGCGTACGCGAAAGGACGCGTATGCGGATCTCCGCCGTATCCCCGCACCGTAGGGATCGGCCGGCACATCCCGCAACGCCTTTTCCACCCCACACACCGAACCGGTCACACGGCCCGAAGGCCGTGCGACCGGTTGAGGGTTGTCAGGGTGTGCCGGGACGTGGGCGTCAGACCCTCGCGTGCCGGGGCCGTTCCTCCGCTTCCGGCATCGGGGACGCGCCCACCAGGGTGCTGGACCGCTGGGCCGGGGCGGGCTCGTCGTGGGCGAGGTCCGGGAGCCACCCCAGCCACTTCGGCAGGTACCAGTTGCGCTCGCCCAGCAGCGACATCACAGCCGGGAGGAGTACCCCGCGGATGACGGTGGCGTCGATGAGGACCGCGGCCGCGAGACCCACGCCCATCTGCTTCATGGACTGCATCGACAGCGTTCCGAAGATGGAGAAGACCGCGACCATGATGACGGCGGCGCTGGTGACCACGCCCGCCGTCGTCACCACGCCGTGCACCACCGCGTCCTTGGTGGTGCGGCCGGCCAGGCGCGCCTCGCGGATCCGGGAGACCACGAAGACGTGGTAGTCCATGCTCAGCCCGAACAGGATCACGAAGAGGAACAGCGGCAGCCAGGACACGATCGCGCCCACGCCCTCCGCGCCGACCAGCCCCGCGCCCCAGCCGTGCTGGAAGACCGCGGTGAGGACGCCGTACGCGGCGCCCACCGACAGCAGGTTGAGCACGATGGAGGTCACGGCGACGGTGAGCGACCGGAAGGACATCAGCATCAGCAGGAAGGCGAAGACCACCACGAAGGCGAAGACCGGGGTGACGGCCGAGCCGAGCTTGTCGTTGAAGTCCTTGGAGGAGGCGGTCGAGCCGCCGATGGGGGCGTCCACCCCGTCCACCGTGCCGAGGGTCGCCGGGCGCACCTCGTTCCGCAGCACGTCCAGGCTCTTCTCGGCCTTGCCCTCGTCCGAGCCGCCGATCAGCGGGACCTCCACCACGGCCAGGTTCTGCTCGTGGTGGACGGTCACCTCGACCGGGCCCTTGGAGGCGCCCTTCGCCACTGCCTCGGCGCGGAAGCGGGCGAGGGCGTCGCGCACCGGTGCCGCGTCGATGTCGTCCGCCTTCACCACGACCCTGGCCGGGTCGGAGCCGCCCGGGAACGCCTCGTCGATGTGGTTGTACGCGTTCACGACCGGCAGCCGGTCGCCGAACTCCTGGTCCATGGTGAGGTTCGCGGTGTTCATCCCCACGGCGGGGACGGCCAGCGCGATCAGCGCGCCACCGGCGAGGGCCAGGGACAGCTTGGGGCGGCGCAGCACCGGGCCGAGGACGGCGCGCCAGACGCGGCTCTCGGTGCCGCCGCGCC
Source organism: Streptomyces lacaronensis (assembly GCF_047337785.1). Lineage (NCBI taxonomy): Bacteria > Bacillati > Actinomycetota > Actinomycetes > Kitasatosporales > Streptomycetaceae > Streptomyces > Streptomyces lacaronensis. The sequence goes on along the minus strand of NZ_JBLHDK010000003.1, from coordinate 3,469,924 downwards.
GCTTGGCGCGGCCCAGCAACGGCAACCGGCCCTTCTCCACCCGCTCACCGAGCAGCGAGAGCAGCGCGGGCAGCACCGTCACCGAGCCGACCATCGCCACCGCCACCACCATCAGCGTGGCGAGTCCCATCGCCTTGAACTCCGCGATACCGGTGAAGAGCATGCCCGCCATCGCCACGATCACCGTGACGCCGGAGACCAGGATGGCGCGGCCGGAGGTGGCCGCCGCCACCCGCAGCGCGGTCTGCGCGTCCCGTCCCGCGGCGCGCTCCTCGCGCTCCCGGCGCAGGTAGAACAGGCAGTAGTCGACGCCGACGGCCAGGCCCACCAGCAGCATCACGGAGTTGGCGGTGTCGCTCATGTGCACCCAGTGGCTGACCATCGCCACCAGACCGGTGGTGGCCAGGAACGCGGTCATCGCGAGCACCACCGGCAGCAGCGCGGCCACCAGCGCACCGAAGACGATCAGCAGGATGCCGAGCGCCACCGGCAGCGCGGAGTACTCGGCCTGGGTGAAGTCGTCGCCGAACGCGTCGTCGAACGCCTTCTGGCCGCTGGCGTCGCCGAACTCCTCGATCCGCAGGCCCTGGTGGCCGTCCCTGGCCTTGTCCACCGCGTCCAGGACCGGCTGGACGTGGTCGGCCGCCTTCTCCGCGTCGCCGCGCATCTCGAACTGCACCAGCGCGGAGCGCCGGTCGGCGGAGATGGTCTTCGTCTCGTACGGGGAGCGGACGGCGGTCACCTGGCCGGTGTCGCGTACGCCGGCCATCACCGCGTCGACCGCCTTGCGGAAGGCCGGGTCGTTCGCGGTGAGCCCGCCGCCCTTCGTCTGACCGCCCTTCGTCTGACCGCCCTTCGCCTGGATCAGCACGGTTTCCCCGGCCGCGTCGTCAATGCCCGCCTCGTCGAGAATCTTCGAGACGCGCCCGGACTCGCCGGGAACCTGCTCGCTGTCCGTCACATCGACCCGGCCCGTCATCGAGCCGACGGCCAGGGCGAGGATGACCAGCAGTACCCAGCCCCCGACCGCCGCCCACCGGTGACGGGCGCTCCAACTGCCCGCGCGCGCCGCTATCCCGCGCGGCCTCTCCAAGCGGCCTGTGTCCGCCACGACATCCCCTTATGCCCTGGTGGCGGACCGTCCCCGCCACTCGTTGACGACGCTAGGCCGTGGCGTCGGGCCGACCCATCCTGCTGACCGGTGAACCGTCCGGTGGTTCCCTCCAACCGCAGAAGGGGGGACAGCCCTACCCTCCCTGATTCGAGCCCCTTACACACAAAGGGCGTTGACGCCATGGTCGGCGCGGGGTCGATGCGAAGAACGTTGCCTATGTCACACATCGGTGGGGATCTTGAATTGACCCGTACTCATCAGTCAGGGTTTTGTCAGAACCGGAGTGGCCCCAACACACCCCGGATCTACCGCACTTGAGGATCGGACGCGATCCGGGGTGCGGATTCCCCCCACAACCGCACGAGGAGGAACCCTCGTCATGGCAGTTCACAAGCAGCGCAACGCGCGTCGACTCGGTCTGGCCATAGCCGCCGCGACCGCCGTCACCGCCGGTGTCTTCGTGGCCGTTCCGGCCGGCGCCACCACCGCCCAGCCCGCCGAGGGCACCGTCTACGGCACCCAGGCGAAGAACGCCGTCGACGGCAGCTACATCGTCATGCTCAAGGGCGGCAAGAGCATCAAGGCCGCCTCGGAGGGCAAGGACCTCGCCGAGCAGTACGGTGGCAAGCTGCGCCGCAGTTACGACTCCGCCATCAACGGCTTCTCGGCCAACGGGCTCTCCGACACCGAGGCCAAGCGGCTGGCCGCCGACCCGTCGGTCGCCAAGGTGGTCCAGAACCACCGCTACACCATCAAGGGCACCCAGGAGAACCCGCCGTCGTGGGGCCTGGACCGGATCGACCAGGAAGACACCCAGGGCGACAAGAAGTACACCTACCCCGACGGCGCGGGTGAGGGTGTCACCGCGTACGTCATCGACACCGGTGTCCGCACCAGCCACAAGGACTTCGAGGACCGCGCCACGTCCGGCTTCGACGCGGTCGACAACGACGACAGCGCCGACGACGGCAACGGCCACGGCACCCACGTGGCCGGCACCATCGCCGGTGCCGAGCACGGCGTCGCCAAGAAGGCCAAGATCGTCGCGGTGCGGGTGCTGGACGACCAGGGCTCCGGCACCACCGAGCAGGTCGTCGCGGGCATCGACTGGGTCACCGAGAACCACGAGGGCCCGTCCGTCGCCAACATGAGCCTGGGCGGCACCCCCGACGAGGCCCTCGACGCGGCCGTGCAGAAGGCCATCGACTCCGGTGTCACCTTCGGCGTGGCGGCGGGCAACGAGTCCGCCGACGCCAGCCAGAGCTCTCCCGCCCGGGTGAAGGACGCGATCACGGTCGCCTCCAGCACCGACCAGGACGAGCAGTCCGACTTCTCCAACTACGGCGACGTGGTGGACATCTACGCCCCCGGCTCGGACATCACCTCCGACTGGAACACCGGCGACGACGCCACCAACACCATCTCCGGCACCTCGATGGCCACCCCGCACGTCGTGGGCGCCGCCGCCGTCTACCTCAGCGGCCACCAGGACGCCAAGCCGGCCGACGTGGCGAAGGGACTGACGGACGGCGCCACGGCCGACAAGATCTCCAACCCGGGCGACGGCACGCCGAACAAGCTGCTGAAGGTCGTCGAGTAAGGCTCGGCCGAGCAAGGTTCATACGGGTGAAGTGACCAGTCCAGGGGCGCAGCCGGGTGGCGAAACCAACCGGCTGCGCCCTTGGGCGGTCATGCCTCGCTCTTCGTCTTGTACCCGGAGGGCTAAGCCGGGGCGTCAGCCCTCCAGCTCGCGGCGCACGACGTCGAGATCCAGGTCAACGGTGAACTCTCCGGCGACATCGACGGATGCCTTGCCCGTGATGGTGGCAGCCTCGCGGTAGGTGTCTCCGTTCAGCTCGTGCACCACCACGCACAGGTCTGGTTCCATCTCGACCCGCCAATAGGCGGGCACCTTCGCTTGGGCGTAGAGCGTGGGCTTCAGGATGCGGTCGGCGGCTCGGTTGAACGGCGACACGATTTCACCCAGAAGCAGGGCCGCATCGAGGGGCGCAGCCAGTGTGCCGCGTGGGACGGCGGCGCGGTCTACGACGGCGATGTCGGGAATGAACAGTCTGGCCTCGCCCGTCACGTTCACCGCTTCGCCTGAGCGGAACGGCGCGCCCGACCTGGCCAGGGCAGCCTTGATCTGACTGTGCAATTCGGAAGACACGGTCTGGTGGTCCCAGTCAGGAGCAGGGGACATCATGAGGACACCGTCCACGACTTCGAAGCGGGCGCGTGCCGGATGCTCCGGGAGTGCAAGGACGTCCTCGACCGTCCAGGGGCCTTCGTGATCGTCGATTCGCGTCTCGGCGACGCTCATGATCGCCACCACCGCCTCCTCGTGTGTTCCTTGGCTCCAGCATGGCACGCAGCTCTGACGACTGCCGACGCTTCCAGCCCGAGCCGTGAGATGGCGGCCAGAAGGGGCGAATATCACCCACGGGAGTGAGTCGAACACTGAGCGATGACGAGCCGTCCCGCTACGGCAGTACCTGGACCGTGTCGCCCACCGCGCGTTCGCCCGTCGCGTCGGAGGTGACGTTGGCGAGCCGGCCGTTCACGGCCATGGCGGTGGAGCCGCCGCCGTCCAGGTTGAGGGCCTGGACAGCGCCCAGGGAGCGCATGAAGCGGGCGGCCTCCTCCAGGGTGAAGCCCTCGCTCACGCCGGGCTGCCGACCGTCCACCGTGGCCAGGATGAGCCGGCCCCGCTTGTCGAGCCCGGCCATCGTGCGGGGCTGCCGGACGTTGGACCAGGCGTAGCCGAAGGAGAGGTTCTTGGGGTCGAGGGTGCCTTCGGTGGCGGCGTCGATGGCGATGCGGCCGTCCTTCACCAGGGTGGGGGCGGCGCTGACGATGCTGTCGTCGGCGTCGAGCCGGACCCGGCGGCCGGCGGTGTCCCGGACGGTCTCCTCCAGCGCGATCCGCTCGCCCTGCCGGGCGTGGTCCGTCAGCCAGCCGGACGCGGCGCCGATGCCCTGGAGCACGGAGCCCCCGGCCGGGACCGCGCCGCCGCGCGGGCCGGTGGAGACCACACGGCCGTCGGCGTCGAGCACCACCTGGGTCCCGGGCCCGGCGGGCAGCGCGGCGCGGAACCTCGGTGTGAACTTCACGAGGTCGTCGGCCTCGGAGCAGGTCAGGTCCTGCCGGGGCAGCTCGGTCGGAGTGGCCCCGGGGCGGCCGCAGTTGCGCACCTTGCCGGGCACCCGGTTGATGCCCTGCACCGCATACGTGGACGAGCCCGCCCGCGCGGTGACCGTGCTGGTCAGGTCGGCGATACGGGCGTGCCGACCGCCGTCCGCGAGGATCAGCGAGGCCCGGGAACCGGCGGCCATCGACTCCAACTCGCCGTCGTACGCGGCGATTCCGGCCATCGTGCCCTGCACGCCGTCGGCGTCGGAGGTGACGAAGAAGCCACCGTTGACGGCGACCAGCGAGTGGCGCTTCGCGGCGACCGAAGAGGTCGTCTCGCGGTCCGCCACGCTGAGGTCGTGCGTGGCCGCCACGCTGCCGGTGAACCGGGCCGGGTCGATCACCGCCACATGCACGCTCTCCCGGTCGGCGGGCCGCTGCCCGTCGTAGCCGGTCCACTCCGCCACCGCCGTGAACCCGGCCGCGGCCACCTTCTCGCGTGCGCCCTGCGCCTGGCCGGAGGTGCCGTACGAGCCCACCCGGACCCGCCACCCCATGGTGCCGTGCGGGGTGTCCGCGTAGGCGGGCCACACCACCCGCTCGACCCGCGGCTCGAACCCGGCGTCGCGCAGCCGCCCCGCCGTGTCGTCCGCCCAGGACCGGTCGCCCAGCGGCGCGGCACCGGGCCCCTGCACGGTGACCGTCCAGCTCGGCTTCGCGTCCGCGTCCCCGAGAACCCCGGCCCGCACCCGCACCCCCGGGGCCACCGCCTCCGTCGTCCAGGATCCGGTATCCGGTGCCGCCTGCGCCGGGGGCTGGACGGCCGCCAGCACGACGACGGCCCCCAGCGCGGCCCCCATCCGGGCGCCCAGTCTCCGGCGGACGGTGCTCTCTTCGTTGCGCATGACCGGCAGTCCAGCGCCGGCCGGGGGCCGGGACGGCACATGCGGAGGGCGGTCCGCGGAACGTACGGTGAACGGGCGGGGGAAGGGCCGAGGGCCGCATCGCCCCTCGCGCCTACCGCTCGAAGTGGTCGAGCGCCCCCGCCTTGACGGCGCGTATGAAGGTTCCGAGTCGGCCCGGTGTGGTGGTGAGGATGTCGGCGGGTGTGTCGCTTTCCCGAAGCTTGATGTTGCCGTCGACGGGGAGGAGTTCGACGCAATGGTTGTCCTCCCCGTTTCCGGAGAACGAAGACTTGCGCCACTTGGCCGGGCTCGACATGGCTGCCTCTCTCATATGTCTTGCGCGATGCGGTGGATGAAATCCCGAGACGCCCCTACCGCGAGGGAAGAAGCCTCGGCTTTGTCGAGTAGCGCGCGGTATCTCGTGAGCTCTGACTCCGCGTCCATCCAGAACGAGCCGTGCATGGCGTCGATCTGCGCGGTATCGAGCTTGGGCACGGGCCCGCCGACGTAGAGCATGGAGTTTCCGGCTCCGCCGAAGCCGTCCACATCAAAAGGGATCACCCTGACGCTGACGTTCGGGCGCTCCGACTGTTCCAGGATGAAGGCGAGCTGCTCGCGTGCCACCTTCCGGTCGGCTACGCGTGTGCGCAGGACACTTTCGTGGATCAACGCCGAGAAGGCGATCGCCGAGTCCTGGGACAACACCTCCCGCCGCCGTACGCGGAAGGAGACCAGTGCGTCGAGATGTGGTGGCGGCAATGGAGGAACGGCGTAGGCCATGAGCGCCCGGATGTACGCCTCGGTCTGCAGGAGTCCTGGCACGTAGGAGGCTTGAAGCATGCGCATGTGGGTTGCGTGGTGTTCCAACTCGGCAAGGTCCAGCGCGCCATGCGCGAGGAGGCCCCGGTACTCCTCCCACCACCCCTTGCCGCGCTCACCGGCCATGGCAACCAGTGCGTCGATCAGCGCGGTATCGAAGCAAGCGTATTGAGAGGCCATATAGCGCAGTCGCGCCTCGCTGATACCGGCCTTGCCCGCTTCGACCTGACTCATCTGGATGGGGTTCGTACCGATCAGCTCGGCCGCCCGGCGGGCGGTCACACCAGCCGCCTCGCGCATCTTGCGCAGCTCGGTACCGAGTCGGCGCTGTCGTGCTGTGGGCTGACTTCTCGGCATGCTCTCTTCTCCTCCAGGCTGTTCGGCAGTCTGCCGTGCGCCACGACGCAGGTCCAACGCCCCATAGCTGCGAGCATAAGGTTGTGTCGGCATAACCTTATGCTCTACGGTGAGTGACGCGCTCATCACGTAGTGGTGGTCGGTCGGCCGGAAGCGTATCTGCCCCCTCATGCCTGCTCTCTCGGAGGCCCACATGCAGACACCGGACCCCTCAGAACTCTTCGACAAGGAACTCTGCGACCTCGTCCTCGCCATCGCGCCCAGAATCTTCGCCGTCGTCCAGGAGTGCGAGGTGCGGCCCGGCCTGAAGGACGGGTGCGTCGCGGCGTGGGGTGTGGCCTTCCACGAGGGACCCGTCCACGTGATCACGGCCGACGGCACCGGCCAGATGGTCCTCAACTCGCCGGAGCGGGCGCTTCGATGGTTCACGCGAGGCGGCGGTGAGGACGGCATGACGGCACGGCTGGTGTGGCTCGGCCGGTCGGGCGGCGCCGCTTTCGACCACGCCGAGGCCGCTTGAGCGCCTCGGTCATGGTCCATGGCCGACTGTCCGAATCGATAGGCTGCCGAGAGTTACCCGCTCCGGTCCGTAGCAGGAGGCAAGCATGTACGTAACGGACTTGGAGTTGTCCGGCGTCCGAGGGTTCCATGGTCACCGGGCGGCCCGGTTGCGATTCCCTCGGCGTGAGGATGGCAGCTACGCGGGCTGGACCGTGCTGGCCGGACGGAACGGCTCAGGCAAGTCGACGGTGCTGCAAGCCCTCGCGTTGGTTCTACAGGGCCCTGCCGTCACCCATGCGTTGCTCAAGGACGCCGGTGACTGGATGACGCGAGGGGCGCGTAAGGCGGTCGTCGAGGCGTCGGTGGTCGGGCCGGAACACGTGGACGCGCGGTGGGTCAACGTGGATGACTTGCCCAACGACTGGTTTCCGGAGACCGGAAACGTCCGCATGGTCTGGGAGCGGATGACGAAGCGTGGCGAGAGCCATGTCCGGTTGCGGCGCCCGTCCACCACGAACGCCTTCGAACTTCAACGCAGGGCCGAGTCCGGACCGTGGCAGGAGACTCCGCAGGGGTGGCTGTGCCTTGGGTACGGCCCGTACCGCCGACTCGATGGTGGGCGGTCGGCTGCCGGATTCGAGCGTGTCGACCGGCTGGCAACGCTCTTCGACGAGAACGTCTGCCTGGCCGAGGGCGTCACCTGGCTGATCGACCAGCACCTACGCGGCCTTGAGGGACGTCCCGGTGCCGTTGAGCTGGTGGACACGGTGAAACTGCTGCTCGGGGATGGACTGCTGCCCGATGATCACGAGGTGACCGGAGTCGACTCCGACGGCCTCTGGGTGAAAACGCCGCGCGGTGTTCTGGCCCTGCGCGGCATGAGCGACGGCTACCGCTCCGTGACCGCACTCGTCGTGGACCTGGTGCGGCATCTGCACGGCGCCTACGGGACACTCCGGGTCGAGGAGTGTGGCGGACACCCCGTCATCCCCATGCCGGGCGTCGTGCTCATAGACGAAGTCGACGCTCACCTGCACGTCAGCTGGCAGAAGAGGATCGGTCAGTGGATGAAGCAGCACTTTCCCGAGATTCAGTTCATCGTCACGACCCACAGCCCCTACATCTGCCAGTCCGCCGACCCCGGTGGGCTGATCCGGCTGGCCGCGCCCACCGAGGAGCGGCCGCCCGAGGTGGCCGACGATGAGCTGTATCAGCGTGTGGTGTACGGCAGCGGGGATGACGCGATTCTCTCCGACCTCTTCGGGGTGGACTCGCCGTACTCCGAGCGGGCGGACGAGCTTCGGCGACGGCTGGCGGCCATGGAGTTCCGGGTGCTGGATGGCCAGGCGAGCGAGGCGGAACTGGCCGAGTACCGCCGACTGAGTGCCCAGTTGAACAGCTCTCTGTCGGCCCGGGTAAGCGAAGTGGCCGCCCATCTGGGGCGTGACGAGTGATCCGGCTGGAACGATCACCACTCGACGGCCGAACGGTGAAACTGCTCGCACAGGCGCAGGCTCGATTACCCGAGGTCGGTCTCACCGAGAAGGTGGCCCGGAACGCCTGGAACGCGGCCGACGGCACCCGTGCTCGCGTCGCCACGGCCCTCCGTACGATGGCCAGTGGTATCGAGCGCTGTATGTACTGCTCGGAGAGTCTCGGCACCGCGATCGACCATTTCGAACCCCTGCGCCTCGCGCCCCACCGGGTGTTCGACTGGTACAACCACCTCCTCGCGTGCTCCTTCTGCAACTCGCACGCCAAGGGCGGCACCTTCCCCAAAGACATCGCCACCGGGGAGCCACTGATCATCGACCCCACGGCGGACGAACCCGCACACCATCTCCGGCTGTCCCTCACCAGCGGTGAGTACCACTGTCTGACTCCGCGTGGCTGCGCGACCATCGATGTCTTCCAGCTCAACCGGGGTCCGTTGCGCAAAGGCCGACTGGACGCCGTCGGCCAGTGCCTCGACACCCTGGCAGGCTGCGCCGCACTCCTGGCGGCGGAGGACACGGCCGGTGCGCAGAAGCGCATGCTGAGGCTGCGACGTCAGCCGCTCGCGGATGTTCTGCAAGAGCTGCGGCGCATCGCGGACCGGCCCTCGGCAGCCGTGGTCCTCGGGGACGAGGCTGCCGTCGAGGCCCTGCGGGCCTTGTACGGACAGCCGGTAGCCAAGCCGGTGTTCATTCCTCAGCAGGCTTGGCGGCACCAGCCGGACTGCCGGTCCTGGCAGTTCGCCTCGGCGGGGGGTTAGGCCCCACTGCTCACAAGCTCATGCTTGGGCCGAGGAGGGACGCGGCCGCCCAACTACTGGTGCCTGCGGGGCTACGACAGCAGGTGGTCCAGGCAGAGGTTCAGCCCGGCCTCCAGATGCTCCGCGGAGCCGGTGGAGAGCAGGACGGTGACACCGCCTTGGATCGTGGCGATCACAGCCGCGGCCGTGCGATCGGGGTCGAGTGATGGGTTGGCCTCGCCGGCCGCTTGCGTGGCCTCGATACCGGCTCGGACGCACTCCTGCCACCGCCGCACCAGTTGCGCCGACACGGCCTGCGCGGCCGGGCTGTACCGGCCCACGTCGGCGATCAGCACCCCGAGCGGGCAGTACAGCCCCTGGTCGCGGTAGCGCTCGACGATGAGGTCGCGCCACGCCTCCCAGGCCGCGCGCGAGGTGAGTTCGTTCAGGTACGGCTGCTGGTCCTCGAAGACTCGCTCGGCTTCGAGTTCGGCGACCGCGAGAAGAAGCTGTTCCCGACCTCCCGGGAAGTAATAGAACAGCTGCCCCTTGCCGGTGCCACTGCGTCGGCCCACGTCGTCGAGCGTGGTGGCGTTCGTGCCCCGTTCCCGGATCTCGGCCGCGGCGGCTTCGACGATGCGCAGGCGGGTCGCGGCGCCTTTCTTCATGGTCGTCACCGGCCAAATTGTACTTGTGGGTACATTTTTTGGAACATACCTTCGGCCGCATGAGAGCGATAGTCATCAACGAAGCAGGGGGACCGGAGGTGCTGCGGTTGCGGGAGCGGCCGGCACCCCGCCCGGGGCCGGGAGAAGTCCTGGTGGACGTCCGCGTGGCGGGCGTGAACTTCTTCGACACCGCCATCCGTAGACAGGCCATGGCCGAGGTGCCGGGCGCGGAAGGTGCCGGCGTGGTGGCGGAGACGGGCGAGGGCGTGCACGGATTCACGCCGGGTGATCGTGTCGCGTGGTTGACGATCAACAGCCTCGGCAGCTACGCCGAGCAGATCGTGCTCCCGGCGAGCGGTGTCGTCCGGGTACCCGACGCCATCGACGACGCGACGGCCGCGGCCTTGCTCGTGCAGGGCCTGACCGCGCACCACTTCGCCACCGTGTCCCACCCGGTGCGCCCGGGGGACGTCGCGCTCGTGCACGCGGCCGCCGGTGGGGTCGGGATGATGCTCACCCAGATCATCAAGGCCCGCGGTGGCACCGTGATCGGTCTGGTGTCGCGGCCGGAGAAGGTCAGCATCGCCACCGACGCGGGCGCCGACCACGTCCTGGTCTCCTCCGGTGACGCGTTCGTCGAACCGGTGCGTGAGCTGACCGGTGGCGAGGGTGTGCATGTGGTCTTCGACGGCGCGGGCGCGACCACGTTCGCCGCATCGCTTAAGGTGCTGCGCACGCACGGCACGCTGGTATTCTACGGGCCGCTGATCGGGGACGTGCCGACGATCGCGATGAACGACATCCCCCGCAGCACCCGCCTCACCTACGCCGTGACCGAGGACCATGTCCGCACACCCGAGGAACTCGCCTCGCGCGCGGCCGAGTTGTTCGCGCTCGTCGAGAGCGGCGAACTGGTCGTCCGGATCGGCGGTCGGTACCCGCTGGCGGAGGCGGCAAGGGCCCACGCGGACATCGAGTCACGCACGACCACCGGGAAACTGCTGCTGTTCCCGTAACCGGTGGCCGCACGGTGTCCGAACACCATTAACGGCCCACTCGGTTCAACTAACGGCCCACTCGGTTCAACGCGGTCGAGCCCGGCACCAGCGCTGGCTCAGCGATATGAGACCGTCCGGGCGCCGTCCCCTGGACGCACTGCTCAACGACCCCGAGGAGCGGGTGTGTCGGATGACCAGGCGTTCAGGAAATCGTTGATCAGGGGGTTGGCCTCGGCGGAGCGGGTTGCCAGGACGACGCGGACCGGGTCGATGCCCTCGATGGGCACGGTGGTGAGGCCGGGGCTGCGAGCCGGAACGCCGTCCGGGCGCGGCTCCAGGCGGGCGAAATCGCTCCATTGCGGGACCGCGCTCGGGCATTGCGGCAGAACTTCTTCGCTGAGGTCGTCGACGGTCACCGATTCCTTTCCGGCCAGGCGGTGGTCTGTGGAGACGACCAGAACCTGTGGCTCCGTCCACAGATCGGTGAGGCGCAGGCGTTCGGTGGGGAAGGGCAGCGGGGCGCGGGCGACCAGGGCGTCCACGCGGCGGTCGGTGAGGGCGTGGGCGTCGTTCCACTCCAGGTGGCGGGTGCGGATGCGGGCCGTGGGGTGTCGGTGCCGCAGTTGGCGTACGGCGTGGGTGATGACCAGGTCCTCGACGTAGCCGATGGTGAACTCGCGCGGGGTGGCGCCTTCGCGGGCGGTGCGCTCGGCTTGATGGGCTGCTTGGAGCAGTGCCTGAGCCTGCGGCAGGAAGGCGCGACCGGCTTTGGTGAGCCGGCTGCCCTGTGGGGTTGCGGTCGAAGAGGCGCACGCCCAGATGTTCCTCGAGGCGCTGGATCTGGCGGCTCAGGGACGGCTGGGCGACGTGCAGCACCGCGGCGGCGCGGCTGAAGTTGGCGTGCTCCGCGACGACCGTGAAGTAGCCGACAAGCCGCAAGTTGAGGTCCGATCCGGGAACGCGCACGCTTGGAGCGTACCAACATGCAATGTGCGCATGACGGGTTGCAGATCAGGTCTTGGACGCCGTCGCCGGTCCGGGATTTGAATCGAGGCATGGAAAAGTACAGCGGAAAGCGCGCCCTCATCACCGGTGGCAGTAGCGGAATCGGCCTGTCGATCGCACGTCTGCTGGCGGCCGAGGGTGCTCAGGTGATGGTCACGGGACGCAAGGAAGCCGCGCTCGAAGCGGCGAGCAAAGAGGGGCTGGTCGCGGTTCGCAGCGACGCCACCTCAAAGACCGACATCGATGACTTGGCGGGGAAGGTCGAGGAGGCGTTCGGTCAACTGGACGCGGTGTTCCTGAATGCGGGCATCACCGACTCGGTGTCGTTCGAGGCGACGACCGAGCAGACCTACGATGCCGTCTTCGCGGCCAACACCAAGGGGCCCTACTTCACCTTGCAGCGGCTGCTTCCGCTGCTTGCCGAGGGCAGCGGCGTGGTGCTGACCACCTCGGTCTTGAACGTGCTGGGGTATCCGGACCATGGTGTCTACGCGGCGAGCAAGGCGGCTCTCCGGTCGATGGCGCGTACCTGGGCTCGCGAACTGCTGCCGCGTGGCGTACGTGTCAATGCGGTGAGCCCGGGGCCGATCGACACAGGAATTCTGCACAAGAAGCTGCCCGTAGAGGTGGCGGACGAAATGGCGGCGGGTTTCGCCGCCCAGACTCCGATGGGGCGTATAGGGAATCCGGAGGAGGTCGCGCGTGCTGCCATTTTCTTCGCCTTCGATGCGACCTACACCACCGGCGCCGAGCTCGCGGTGGACGGTGGCGGCACCCAATTGTGACGCCGCCCGTTTGAACACCGCTCAGGATTGGGCGGTGTTCCCGCCCGATCTCGGTGTCGGATGCGGATTCCGACAGCTGAGACGATCGCTTAAGGCCCTTAGGCCCTTAGGCGGTCAGCAGGGCCGGGGGTGTCGTGCGGGCCTCGTCGTAGCGGGTCAGGAGGAGGCGGGCCAGTTCCGGGGCGGGGCCCAGGACGGGGGCCAGGAGGTCGGCGCCGGCGGCTTCGGCGCCGTGGACGATGCGGTCGGGGAGGCGGCCGGGGGCGATGACGTAGGGGGCCACGGCCACCCGGGGTACGCCGTCCGCGCGCAGGGCGCGGACGGCGTCCTCGGTGCGGGGAAGAGAGGCGGAGGCGAACGCGGGTCGCACGGCGCACCATCCGGTGTGCCGCCACTCCCGCGCGATTTCAGCGATCACCGCGATCGCCTCCGGGTCGGTAGACCCCGCCGAGGCCAGGACGACCCCGGTCGAGGAACGGTCGGCGGGGCGCAGCCCCGCCTCGTGAAGGCGGCGTTCCAGGGCGTCCATCAGGAGCGGGGACGGGCCCAGGACGTCGGCCTGGCGGACGGAGAGGCGGGGGTGGCGGGCCGTGGCCTCGCGCAGCACCGCCGGGATGTCGGTCTTCGCGTGGAAGGCGCGGGTCAGCAGCAGCGGGAGGGCGATCACCTCGGTGGCGTCCTCCGCGGCGAGCCGGGCCAGTACCTGCGGTACGCGCGGCGCGTTGAACTCCAGGAAGGCCGCCTCCACCCGCAGCCCCGGCCGTAGCGACCGCGCCCGCGCGCGCAGCGCGTCGACGGTCGCCGCATGGCGGGGATCGCGGCTGCCGTGGGCGATGATCAGCAGAGTCGGGGCAGACATGGTGATGGCTTTCCGTGGCCTTCCGTTCGGTGGCTTTCCGCTCAGTGGTCTTCGGTCAGTGGTCTTCGGTCAGTGGCCTTCGTTCAGCGGTCTTCGGTCAGCGGTCTTCGTTCAGCGGTCTTCGGTCAGCGCGCGCTCGCCAGCAGGCCGCGGCTGCGCAGCACCCGGCGCTCGATCGGGGCGAAGATCAGCAGCTCGATGGCGATGCCGACGACGAGGATCAGGAGGATGCCGAGGAGCACCCCCGCCATATCGGAGTTGTTGCGCTGGTTCTCCAGGTACTGGCCAAGACCGAGGCCCAGGTCCGGGGACTTGGCGATGATCTCGGCGGCCATCAGCGAGCGCCAGGAGAAGGCCCAGCCCTGCTTGAGCCCGGCGACATAACCGGGCAGCGCGGCGGGCAGCAGGATGTGCCGGGCGCTGACCAGGCCGCGGGCGCCGAGGGTGCGTCCGGCGCGGAGGAACAGTGGGGGCACCTGGTCGATGCCGGCCACCAGTCCGTTGGCGATGGAGGGGACCGCGCCCAGCAGGATGACGGTGTACATCATCTGGTCGTTCAGACCCAGCCAGATCACGGCGGGCGGCACCCAGGCGACCGACGGCAGTGACTGAAGCCCCGACAGGATCGGGCCGAGACCGGCGCGGATGAACTTCACCCGGGCGACGACCAGACCGAGTGGGGTCGCGATCGCCAGCGCGATGAGGAAGCCGAACAGACCGCGCGAGACGCTGGTCCAGATGATGTCGAGCAACTCGCCCTGGAGCCACAGCTGGCGCAGCGAGTCCCAGACCAGCCCCGGGTCGGGGAGCTTGTAGTCGGGGGTGACCTTCGCTACGACGAGCACCTTCCACAGGGCCAGGACGAAGGCGACGGCCACGATGGGCGGCAGCACCTTCTGGACCAGCACCTCGGCCGGTGAGACCCGCTTGGTCTGCACCGCGTCCAGGGCGTCCAGACCGGCCTCCAGGCCCGCCAGATCCTGGCCCGGACCCCTTGGACCCGCCTTGGCCGTGGACTTCTCCACAGACTTCTCGATGGGCCGCTTCCCGCCGTCGGCTTCCTCGACCGCGGTGCCGCGGGTGGTCTTACTGCTGGCCATGGCGGCGGATCTCCCCACGCAGTTCTTCGGTGATCTCAACGGACAGGTCGGCGACGGCCGCGTCCTCGATACGGCGCGGCTGCGGAATGTCCACCGTCCACTCGCGGACGATCCGCCCCGGCCGGGAGGACAGCAGCACCACGCGCTCGGCCAGCCGGACGGCCTCGCGGACGTTGTGGGTCACGAACAGCACCGAGACGCCGGTCTCGCTCCAGATCCGGGTCAGCTCCTCGTGCAGCACATCGCGGGTGATGGCGTCGAGCGCGGCGAACGGCTCGTCCATCAGCAGCACGCTGGAGTCCTGCGCCAGCGCGCGGGCCAGCGCCACGCGCTGCCGCATCCCGCCGGAGAGCTCGTGCACCCGCTTGCCGTGGGCGCCGCTGAGCCGCACCAGCTCCAGCAGCCGCTCGGCCCGCGGCCTGCGGTCGGCGCGCGGCACACCGCGCAGCCGCAGCGCCAGCTCGATGTTCTTCCCCGCGGTCAGCCACGGGAACAGGGCGTGCTCCTGGAACATCAGGGCCGGCCGGCCGCCGGGGACCTCGATGGCCCCCGAGGTCGGCTTGTCCAGATCGGCGATCAGATTGAGCAGCGTGGACTTACCGCAGCCGGAGGCCCCCAGGATGCAGACGAACTCCCCGGGCCGCACCTGGAGGTTGATGTCCTCGAGCACGGGCTGGGCCGCCCCGGGACGGCCGAAGGCCTTGTGGACATGGGCGATCGAGACGGATCCGGTGGCGTCGGCGGGGCCGGGGGAGCCCGCCGTCGCGGTGCTCGCCCGGTCGTCCTTCTCGGTGGTCAGTGCCGGGGACATCCGGTCACCTCCTGATGGATGCGTACATGCGTGTACATGCGTACGGTGCGTACGGGACGGACGGGCGGCTACTGGCTGCCGAGGCCCGCGGCGGAGACCGCCGGCTTGCCCTCGGCCTTGAGGACCTTGTTCAGCGGGCCCAGGTCGTAGATCCCCTTGAGATCGGGCTTCTCCAGAAGCCCCGCCTGGACCGCGTGGTCGGCCTCGGTGTTCAGCGTCGAGGCCAGGGGGTCGTCGGTGACCTGGATGGACTTCCACGCCGGGTCGATCACCTCGGCGGGCAGCGGCTTGCCGGTCTCCTCCTTGAGCGCCGCGTTGGCCGCGTTCTTCGCCTGCTCGGGGTTGGCCTTGATGTAGGCGTTGGTCTTCACCGAGCCGCGCAGCACGGCCTCGACGACCTTCGGGTGCTCCTCGAGGAACGACTGCTTCACGATCAGGTTGGTGATCACGAACTTCTTGTCCGGCCACAGCGAGGACTCGTCCAGGAGCACCTTGCCGCCGTCGGCGACCAGCTTGGACGCGGTCGGCTCGGGCACCCACGCGCCGTCGATGGCACCGGACTTGTACGCGTCCGGAGTGACCTTGTTGTCGCTGCGGACCACCGACACATCGCCCTTGCCGCTCTGGGCGTCGACCTTCCAGCCCTTGCTCTTGACCCAGTTGAGGAACGCCACGTCCTGGGTGTTGCCCAGCTGCGGGGTGGCGATCTTCTTGCCCTTGACGTCGTTCAGCGTCTTGATCTTCTTCGGGTTGACCACGAGCTTGACACCGCCCGAGACCGACCCCGAGATGATCTTGAGGTTGGAGCCGTGGGACTTCACATAGCCGTTGATGGACGGCGACGGGCCGATCCAGCCCATGTCGATGGAGCCCGCGTTGAGCGCCTCGATCTCCGACGGCCCGGCGTTGAAGACGTACGGCGCGACCTTCGTGCCCTTGAGCTCCTGCTGGATCGGGCCGCCCTTGCGCAGCCCCACCAGCGCGGTGGCATGGGTGAGGTTGGCGAAGTAGCCGACCTTCACCTTGTCCAGCCCGTCGACCTTCTCACCGCCGGCCGCGGGGACCGCAGAGGATCCCGCGTCGTCGTTCTTCTTCTGCGAGCCGTAGCCGCAGGCGCCCAGCGCGCCCATCAGCAGGGGGAGGACGGCCGCCGCCGCCAGGATCCGGGTGCGGCGGTGGGGGTGCTCGGCTGGTCGCGGAGCCATGAGGCGGACGGCAGACGACACGGGGTGTTCCTCTCGACGGGCCGGGGCGGCGTCAGAGGACGCCCGGCGGTTCAGACGGCTTTCGGCGGCGGTGCTGGTGGACGGGTGCGGACTGCGGCATCAGCGCACACATCGTCCGACCCCGCCCTGCCCGCTGCCGAGCGCCCCGCTGCCCACGCGGCCGCCCTCCTTGGCGAATGTCGAGAACACCTCACCGGCCATCGTCAGAAGTCCCATCCCTCGTCGTCCCGCGCGGCCTCGGCGCCCTTGGCCGGTGTCGCGAAGGAGTCGCCCGCCATTCCGGCGGTGAGCGTGGTGCCGTCGGCCGGGTCGACCAGCAGGAAGGAACCGGTGCGGCGCGAGGCGTCGTACGCGTCCAGCGCCAGCGGCTCGGAGGTACGCAGCACGACCCGGCCGATGTCATTGGCGGCCAGCTCACCCGGCGCCGGGTGGTGCGACAGATCGGCCAGCGTCAGCCGCGACGGAATGTCCTTGATGATCGCCTTCACCGTGCGGGTGGTGTGCTTGAGCAGCACCCGGTCGCCCACGCGCAGCGGACGGTCGTGCAGATGGCAGACGGTGGCCTCGACGTCCCTGGTGGTCCGTGGCGCGTGGTCGCTCGGCGCGAGCAGATCCCCGCGCGAGATGTCCAGGTCGTCGGCGAGGGTGAGGGTCACCGACTGCGGGGCCCACGCCACGTCCACCATCGCGCCCAGCGCGTCGATCCCGGTGATGGCGGACGTCCGGCCGGACGGCAGCACGGTGACGGCGTCGCCGACGCGCAGCACACCGGAGGCGATCTGGCCCGCGTAGCCGCGGTAGTCGGGGTGCTCGGCGGTCTGCGGACGGATCACGTACTGCACCGGGAAACGCGCCGGGTCCTGGGACGGGTCGGTGCCCACCGGCACGGTCTCCAGGTGCTCCAGCACGGTCGGGCCGCCGTACCAGTCCATGTTCGCCGACGCGGTCACCACGTTGTCCCCGGCCAGCGCCGAGATCGGGATGGCCGTGATCTCCGGGACGCCCAGCGAGGCCGCGTAGGTGGTGAACTCCTCGGCGATGGCCGCGAAGACCGGCTCCGCGTAGTCCACCAGGTCCATCTTGTTGACGGCGAGGACCACATGCGGGACCCGCAGCAGGGCGGCGACCGCGGCATGCCGCCGGGTCTGCTCCACCACGCCGTTGCGCGCGTCCACCAGGACGACCGCGAGCTCGGCGGTGGAGGCGCCGGTGACCATGTTGCGGGTGTACTGCACATGGCCGGGGGTGTCGGCGAGGATGAACCGCCGCTTCGGCGTGGCGAAGTAGCGGTAGGCGACATCGATGGTGATGCCCTGCTCCCGCTCCGCCCGCAGCCCGTCCGTCAGCAGCGCCAGGTCCGGCGCCTCCTGGCCACGGCTGCGCGAGGCGTGCTCCACGGCCTCCAGCTGATCGGCCAGCACCGACTTGGAGTCGTGCAGCAGCCGCCCGACCAGCGTGGACTTACCGTCGTCCACCGAGCCCGCGGTGGCGAACCGCAGCTGCGAGGTGGCCGCGGACCGCTCCACGGCGGCCGCCGCGGCCTGCTCCTCGGACGTCAGATCGCTCGTCATCGTTAGAAATACCCCTCGCGCTTGCGGTCCTCCATCGCGGCCTCCGACAGCTTGTCGTCGGCGCGGGTCGCACCCCGCTCGGTCAGCCGGGAGGCGGCTATCTCATCGATGACCTGCTCGATGGCCACCGCGTTCGACTCGACGGCGCCGGTGCAGGACATGTCGCCCACGGTGCGGTAGCGCACCATGCGCCGCTCCACGGTCTCGCCGTCCTTCGGACCGCCCCACTCGCCGGGCGCCAGCCACATGCCGGCGCGCCGGAAGACCTCGCGCTCATGCGCGTAGTAGATCTGCGGCAGGTCGATCTTCTCCCGGGCGATGTACTGCCACACGTCCAGCTCGGTCCAGTTGGACAGCGGGAAGACCCGGACGTGCTCACCGGGGGAGTGGCGGCCGTTGTAGAGCTGCCACAGCTCGGGGCGCTGCCGACGCGGGTCCCAGCCGCCGAACTCGTCCCGGAGGGAGAACACCCGCTCCTTGGCGCGGGCCTTCTCCTCGTCCCGGCGGCCACCGCCGAAGACCGCGTCGAAGCGGTTCTTCTCGATGGCGTCCAGCAGCGGCACGGTCTGGAGCGGATTGCGGGTGCCGTCCGGGCGCTCGCGCAGCCGGCCGTCGTCGATGAACTCCTGGACCGAGGCCACGTGCAGCCGCAGCCCGTGCCGGGCGACGGTGGCGTCCCGATAGGCGATGACCTCGGGGAAGTTGTGCCCGGTGTCCACGTGGAGGAGCGAGAACGGGACCGTCGCCGGGGCGAACGCCTTGAGCGCGAGGTGCAGCATGACGATGGAGTCCTTGCCGCCGGAGAACAGGATCACCGGCCGCTCGAACTCGCCCGCCACCTCGCGGAAGATGTGTACCGCCTCGGACTCCAACGCGTCCAGGTGCGAGAGCGCGTACAGGCCCGCGCCCTCGCCCGCGTTGATCGCCGTCACGGTCGTCATGCCGCGCCCCTTTCGTTCGCTCGGCTGCGGTAGTAGCTTCCCGTCATATCGGCCGATTCGCTGTGGGTACGGCGCCCCGATGCGGGGAGCGCCATGGCCCGTGACGCGGCGGCCGCCCGTGCGTGGCTCACAGCAGTCCCCTTTCACTCAACAGCAACCGCACCTCGGCCGCCGACTCCTGCACGCTGTTCCTGTGGGTTTCGATGCGCAGATCCGGGTCGGCAGGGGCCTCGTAGGGGTCGTCCACACCGGTCAGACCCGAGAGTTCGCCCGCCGCCTGCTTCGCGTACAGCCCCTTGACGTCCCGCTCGGAGCACACCTCCACGGGCGTGGCCACGTGGATCTCCAGATACGGGGTGCCCTCGCGCTGGTGGCGCTTGCGGACCGCCTCGCGGCTGTCCCCGTACGGCGCGATGACCGGCACCAGCACCGTGACCCCGTGGGAGGCCAGCAGCTCGGCCACGAAGCCGATCCGCTGGACGTTGGTGTGCCGGTCCTCGCGGGAGAACCCCAGACCCGAGGAGAGGAACTCGCGGATCTCGTCCCCGTCGAGCACCTCCACCCGGCGGCCCTCGCCGCGCAGCCGCTCGGCCAGCGCATAGGCGATCGTGGTCTTTCCCGCGCTCGGCAGACCGGTCAGCCACACCGTGGCACCGGTGGTCGTGGGGGCGCTCATCTCGTTCTCCTGGTCGACAGCCATCAGCCGTGCAGCCCGCATTCGGTCTTGTTGCTCCCCGCCCAGCGGCCGGACCGGTTGTCCTCGCCCTCCAGAACCCGACGGGTGCAGGGCGCGCAGCCTATCGACGGATAGCCGTCCATCAGCAGGGGGTTGGTCAGCACACCGTGCTCGGCGACATAGGCCTCGACATCCGCTTGGCGCCAGCGGGCGATCGGCGAGACCTTCACCTTACGGCGCCGGGCGTCCCAGCCAACGACCGGGGTGTTGGCGCGAGTTGGCGATTCGTCCCGGCGCAGCCCCGTGGCCCAGGCGTCGTACTCCCGCAGCCCCTCCTCGAGCGGCTGGACCTTCCGCAGGGCGCAGCAGAGGTCGGGGTCGCGGTCGTGCAGCCGGGGACCGTACTCGGCGTCCTGCTCGGCCACCGTCTGGCGCGGGGTCAGGGTGATGACATTGACGTCCATCACGGCCGCCACCGCGTCACGGGTGCCGATGGTCTCGGGGAAGTGGTAGCCGGTGTCGAGGAAGACCACGTCCACACCGGGGAAGGCGCGGGAGGCGAGGTGAGCCACCACCGCGTCCTCCATCGAGGAGGTGACGCAGAAACGCGATCCGAAGGTGTCCGCCGCCCAGCGCAGGATGTCCAGCGCCGGGGCGTCCTCGAGTTCGTGGCCCGCCTTCTCGGCGAGCTCTTCGAGATCGGTGTCCTCAAGGCGTGTCGTCATATCGCCGTGCCCCCTTCATCGATCGGGTCGCGCCGCAGGCCCTTGGCCAGCAGCCCGAGGAACGACAGGCGGAACGCGCGGTTGCAGGACGCGCATTCCCACGCGCCATGGCCCTCCTCCGAGGGACGCAGATCCTCGTCCCCGCAGTAAGGGCAGTAGAACGGCGCGGCACGCTCGGTCACCTTGCCCCCCGCTCGATCCCGGCGCGCATCGCTGCGCGGGCTTCCTTCGTCACTGCTCGCTCCTTCGTCGCTGCGCGGCTCCTCAGTCCAGCCCGCGCAGCGCGCCGGGACACGCTCATTTCAGGGCGTCCTCACTGGCACGCCCCGCCCAGGTGGCGAAGCGCTCGCCGTCCTCGCGCTGCTCCTGGAAGCGGCGCAGCAGCCGCTCCACATAGTCGGGGAGCTCGGCGGCGGTGACCTTCAGCCCGCGCACCTTGCGGCCGAAGCCCGGCTCCAGGCCCAGGGCGCCGCCCAGGTGTACCTGGTAGCCCTCGACCTGCTGGCCGTTGTCGTCCATGACCAGCTGGCCCTTGAGACCGATGTCCGCCACCTGGATACGGGCGCAGGCGTTCGGGCAGCCGTTGAGGTTGATGGTGATCGGCTCGTTGAACTCGGGCAGCCGGCGCTCCAGCTCATCGATGAGCCAGGAGCCGCGCGCCTTGGTCTCGACGATCGCCAGCTTGCAGAACTCGATACCGGTGCAGGCCATCGTGCCGCGCCGGAACGCGGACGGCTTGACCTGGAGGTCCAGCGCCTCCAGCCTCGCGACCAGCGACTCCACCTGGTCCTCGGTCACATCGAGCACGATCATCTTCTGCTCGACGGTGGTGGTCAGCCGCCCGGAGCCATGTGCCTCGGCCAGGTCGGCGATCTTGGTGAGGGTGGCGCCGTCCACCCGTCCGACGCGCGGTGCGAAGCCCACGTAGTAGCGGCCGTCCTGCTGGCGGTGGACGCCGATGTGGTCACGCCACTGCTGGACGGGCTGTTCGGGTGCCGGGCCGTCGGACAGCGGGCGCTTCAGGTACTCGTCCTCCAGCACCTGGCGGAACTTTTCCGGGCCCCAGTCGGCGACCAGGAACTTCAGCCGGGCGCGGGTGCGCAGCCTCCGGTAGCCGTAGTCGCGGAAGATGGAGACGACCCCGGCCCAGACCTCCGGGACCTCCTCCAGCGGCACCCAGGCGCCGAGCCGGACGCCGATCTTGGGGTTGGTGGAAAGACCGCCGCCGACCCACAGGTCGAAGCCGGGGCCGTGCTCGGGGTGGCGGACGCCGACGAACGCGACGTCGTTGATCTCGTGCACCACGTCGAGCACCGGCGAGCCGGAGACCGCGGTCTTGAACTTCCGCGGCAGGTTGGAGAACTCCTTGCTGCCGATGTAGCGCCGGTGGATCTCCTCGATGGCGGAGGTGCCGTCGATGATCTCGTCCTCGGCGATCCCCGCCACCGGCGAACCGACGATCACACGCGGAGTGTCACCGCACGCCTCGGTGGTGGACAGCCCGACGGCCTCCAGCCGCTTCCAGATCTCGGGCACGTCCTCGATCCGGATCCAGTGGTACTGGATGTTCTGCCGGTCGGTGATGTCCGCGGTGCCGCGCGCGAACTCCTCCGAGATCTCGCCGACGACCCGCAGCTGCTCGGTGGTCAGCCGGCCGCCGTCCACCCGGACCCGCATCATGAAGTACTCGTCGTCCAGCTCCTCCGGCTCCAGGATCGCGGTCTTGCCGCCGTCGATCCCGGGCTTGCGCTGGGTGTAAAGACCCCACCAGCGCATCCGGCCGCGCAGATCGGCGCCGTCGATGGAGTCGAAGCCGCGGTGGGCGTAGATCGTCTCAATGCGTGTCCGCACATTGAGACCGTCATCGTCCTTCTTGGTCTGCTCGTTGCCGTTGAGGGGGGTGAAGTGCCCCGCGGCCCACTGGCCTTCGCCGCGGTGGCGTCCGGCCTTGCGGCGGGGCGTAGCGCTTGCGCGTTCCGGGGTGGCAGCCATGGCGGTGTATGTCCTTCGATGCGACTCTGGTGCGGCGGGTAGTACGTTGGTGCGCACCGTCCGACCTGCGCATGCGCAGGCGGGCAGGGGTGTACGGCGGGGACCGGTGCGAATGCGGCGGGGAGTGTCGAGGCGTGCGCGCCCGCCCACGTCGTCGGGGGCGTGCGGAAGATGCGGTGGTGCTGCCCGGGGCCTTGATGACGGCCCTGTCGAGGTGCGGGTCAGCCCGCCGGACAGATCGCGCTGGACATGCGGCCGAGATCGACGTGGCGTCGACTCACCAAGGCAATTCCAGCTCGAGACATGATGGAAGCGTCGCATGGCGGTCTCTGACGAGTCCACCTTCATCCACTATGCGGACGAATCTGTCTCGAAATGCAAGACGCTGTGGCGTTGGTCACTCCTCGTCCGCCGTCTTGACGTCGAACACCCGGAAGCCCCGGCGGCGGTAGTTGTCCAGCGCGTACGGCCCGTCCTTGCTACAGGTGTGCAGCCACACCCGCTTGGTCGGCACCCGGTCCGGCCAGCGGTCGGCCATGTCCCAGGCGCGGGAGGTCCCCCAGGTCAGCAGATGCCCGCCGATGCGGCGGCCCCGGAAGGCGGGCAGCAGACCGAAGTACACGATCTCCACCACGCCCTCGTCCTGGCCCTCCAGCTCGATGTACCCGGCCGGGGTCCCGCGCTCGTACGCCACCCAGGTCTCCACACCGGGCCGGTGCAGACGCTCCTCCCACGCCTCCCGCGACCACACCAGCCGGTCGGTCCACGACACATCCGAGCCCACCGCCGTGAAGAGGAAGTGGCTGAACTCGGGGCTCGGCACCTCGGCCCGGGCGATCCGCACCCCGGCCGTCGCGGGCGGCTCCTGCGCCGGGCTGAGATCGGAAGGAGCGGTCTGCTCCAGGTGCCAGGTGGTCACGGTGGTGGTCATGGTGGACAGATAACCATGGACGCCGTTGACTCGCCTTGACGGGTATCGCTCAAGCGGGGAGGGCGGGGTCGGGGTGTCCGGGAACGGGGATGTGGAGGAGTTCGCGGAGCTGTTGCGCGAGCTCAAGGGGAGGACGAACCGCAGTTACGCGGCGCTGGCGGCGCGCAGCGGGGTGAGCGCGTCGGCGCTGCACCGCTACTGCTCGGGGGCGGGCGTGCCCGGCGACTACGAGGTGCTCGCGCGGTTCGGCAAGGTGTGCGGGGCCAGCGGTGAGGAACTGCTGGAGCTGCATCGGCGGTGGGTTCTGGCGGACGCGGAGCGCAAGCGGGCCGGGTCGCGGGCGCCGGCCGCGGTATCGGTGGGCCGGGCTGGGGCTGCCGGGCCGGTTGTCTCAAGTGCCGAGACAATGGGTGGGCCGGATGCCGAGACGGCGCCCGGTGCGGCCTCGGAGCCGGAGCCCGACCCCGAGCCGGAACCAGAATCCGGGGCGGAGTCCCCTCGCACCGCTCCGGCCCCGGAGCCCGGCTCCGCCGCGTCGCCGCCGCGCCGCCGGCCGCTGCTCACCGTGCTCGCCCTTGCCGTCTTCGCCGCCGCCGGGGTGGCAGCCGCGCTGTTGGGGAAGACCCTGACGTCGTCGGACGGGTCGGGCGGCTCCTCGGACGACCGCCTGCTGCTGTCCTCCCGCTGCCCGGTCGTCGTGAGCATGGGGCAGGCGGACGCGTGTGTGCGTGAGCTCCAGTCGCTGCTCGCCCGCGCGGGCGGCAGGCTCGACGTCGACGGGGCCTTCGGACCGGTCACCCAGATGCGTGTCGTGGTGTTCCAGCTCCGCAGCGGGCTGACGCCCAACGGATCGGTGGACAAGCGGACCAAACGCGCGCTGTACGAGACCGAGGGCAAACCGCTCGACACCTGGACGCCGGACCGGGTCACCCGGCGCATCCGCGAGGTCTTCACCGAGGACCCCGAGCGCGCGGTCGGCATCGCGGACTGCGCCTCGTACCTCGATCCCCTCCATACCCTGCCCAATTCCAACGCGACCCGGAACTGGGGCGTCTTCCAGCTGTACGACGGCACGCTGCGCAAGCTGGGCGGCACCCGGGAGCGGGCGCTGGATCCGGACTGGAACATCCGGGCGGCCCATCGGCTGTGGGCGCTCACCCATGACTTCAGCGCCTGGAGCGCCTGCGACCGCGCCTACCGTGCCGGATCGAAGAGCTGATCACCGCGTGCCGCGCCGCCCGGCGTCCCACCGGGCATCCCAGCCCCCGCCGTCCTCGCAGCTCGAGGGCGGTTTCCGATCCCGCTGTCCCGATTTCCCCGGTGAGTCGCCCGCCCGGCACGCAGGGCTGGGATCGTGCTGCCGCCGTCCTCGACGGTCCACGGATCCGCAGACGAAGGAGACGAAGACGACCATGGCTGTGACCAGCACCCGGATCAGACTCGGCGCCCTGCTCGGCGGCGCGGTCCTCGCCGCCACCGGCGTGTCCACCGCCCAGAGCGCGGTGGCCGCCCCCAGCGCCCCCGTGGCCGCCGACGCGCCCTCCGCCGCCGCGGTGACCAAGCTCAGCCACTCCGACGCGGCGAACCGGCTGCGCGGCGCCGGGATCTCCTGGACCTCCAGCGGGGGCTGCTCGGACCGTAACAACCCCAGCTGTACCTCGTTCGAGCAGATCAACCTGACCACCGTGCAGGGTGCCATCACCCTGAAGGGGGCCACCGGCTGCGCGCTCACCATCACCGGCGGCACGGAGACCGGGCACGCCTCCGGTACGTACAGCCACTGGAACGGCTACAAGCTGGACTTCAGCCCCACCAGCTGCCTCAGCAACTACATCACCGGCACCTTCACCAACATCGGCCCGCGCCCCGGTGACGGTGCCCAGCAGTACAAGTCCGGTTCGGGCAACGTCTACGCCCGCGAGAGCAACCACTGGGACGTGACCTACTACAACTGCGGAGGCTGCTGACCCGCGGCCCCCACGCCCCCACCGGCGTCCGGACGACTGCAACGCGGCGCAACCTTTGCGCATGGCTGTACCCGGCACGGACAGTGGGCCCGGCGGGCGGAGGGTGGTGCCGAGTCGGCGCGGCATCCCCTCCGCCAATGCCTGCGCGGCGCCCTTTTGCGCGGATTCGGCCTGGTCACCGGATGAACGGCGGTGAAAACCCCCGATACGGTGAGAAGGTGCAGCCAGCAGAAGAAACATCGAAGCCGTCCGGCCGGCTCCGCAAGGCCCGCGCCCTGTACCGCAATGTGTCCAAGCGCAGGACGGCCTGGCTGCTGCTGAAGGACACCATCAATTCCTGTATGGAGTACCGGGTCACCGGGCTCGCCGCCGAAGCGGCCTTCTTCACCCTGCTGTCGCTTCCGCCCCTGCTGCTCGCCCTGATCGGACTGCTCGGCTACTTCGACGCCTGGACCAGCACCGACACGGTGGCCACCATCCGGCAGAACATCCTCGACGCCTCCGCGACCGTGCTGTCCGACCGGGGTGTCAAGGAGATCGCCCGGCCGCTGCTGGACGATGTGATCAAGGGCGGGCGTCCCGATGTGATCTCGCTGGGCTTCGCCATCGCCCTGTGGTCCGGCTCCCGCGCGGTGAACGTGTTCGTGGACACCATCACGATCATGTACGGGCTGGAGGGAAAGCGCGGGATCGTCAGGACCCGTCTGCTGTCCTTCCTGCTCTATCTGGTGGCGCTCGTGGTCGGGGCGGTGGCGCTGCCGCTGATGGTGATCGGGCCGGAGGCGGTGGTGGACCTGCTGCCGTCCAGCGGGGACCTCGTACCGGTCCTGTACTGGCCGGTGGTGATCGTGCTCTCCATCGCCTTCCTCACCACGCTCTACCACGTGTCCGTACCGGTGCGCTCGCCCTGGCCGGAGGACATTCCCGGGGCGCTGGTGGCCCTCGCGATATGGGTGCTGGGCAGCTTTCTGCTACGGATCTACCTGGTGCATACGGTCGAGGGCCCGACGATCTACGGCTCGCTGGCCGCACCCGTCGCGGTGCTGCTGTGGATCGGGGTATCCGCCTTCGCGGTGCTGGTCGGGGCGGCGGTCAACGCCGCGATCGACCGGGTCTGGCCCTCGGTGGCCACGGCCGCCGGGCGTGCCGAGCGCGCCGCCCGAGCCCGGGAGGAGGCGGCCCGGCCGCGGGCGAGGGAACAGCGCACGGCGGACGACGGCGCGGCGGAGATCACCCCGCCGTCGGAGTTCCCCGAGCGCTGGGCCCAGTTCCTGCCGCACGGCGACATACGCTCCCGGCTGCACACGAAGCGCGAGACGGGCGACAAGCCGGGCGAGAAGGCCGCCGGGAAGGCCGGGAAGCCCGCCGGTCGTCCCGTCGATCAGCCCTCGGGGACGGCACCCCAGCCCACGGGGGAGGCGCGGCCCACGGGGACACAGCCCTCGGGGAAGGCGGCCGGGGAGCCCCGGACACCCCGGCAGGGGCCGAGGCGTCCGGAGGTACGGTCCGCGGCGGACGGCGCGGACGACACCGCGGCGGACGACGACCACCCGGTGCGCTGACCGCGCGCTGACCACGCCGCGCCCCATCCCGCCCTAGCCCGCCCTACCCCGCAGGGGTGAACCGCACCGGCAGCCGCAGGAGGCCGCGCATCATGCTGGGGCGCCAGGCCAGGGTGTCCGGGTCGGTGTCCAGGGCCAGGTCCGGACACCGCTCCAGCAGGGCCCGCAGCGCGATCGTGGCCTCCAGCCGGGCCAGCGGCGCGCCCAGACAGTGGTGGACGCCGTGGCTGAAGCCCAGGTGGCCCCGGGCGTCCCGGTGGATGTCGAAGCGGTCGGGGTCGGCGAAGCGCCGCGGGTCGCGGTTGGCCGAGCCGAGCAGCACCAGGACGGGCTCACCCGCGGGGATCTTGGTGTCCGCGATCTCCAGGGTTCGGTGGTGAAGCGGTGCGCCGTGGACTGCGACGGGCCGTCGTAGCGCAGCATCTCCTCGACGGCGGCGTCCAGCAGCGCGTAGTCGGCCCGCAGCGCGGCCAGCTGCTCCGGGGCGCGCAGCAGCGCACAGGTGCCGTTGGAGAGCAGATTGACGGTCGTCTCATGCCCGGCGACCAGCAGCAGGAAGGCCATGCCGAGCATTTCCTCGGACGAGAGCCGGTCGCCGTCCTCGTCCATCGTGCGTACCAGGGCGGACAGCAGATCGTCGCTCTCCGCCTCCCGCTTGGTCTCGATGAGCCGGGCCAGATAGCCGGTCATGGCGGCCACGGCGGCGCCCGCGGCCTCCGGGCCGCTGGGGAAGACGATCTCGCTGGACCAGCCGCGGAAGTCGGCCCGGTCGGCCGCCGGTACGCCGAGCAGTTCGCAGATCACCGCCATCGGCAGCGGCATGGCGAACGACTCCACGAGATCGGCCCGGCCGAGCGGCAGCATGGCGTCCAGCAGCTCATCGGCGATCTGCCGGATGCGCGGCCGCAGCGCCTCGATCCGGCGGGCGGTGAACTCCCGCGCCACCAGCTTCCGCAGCCGGGTGTGGTCCGGCGGATCGGTCTGGAGCATGTTCAGGCCGATGGCGTTGCCCCCGTCGTCCTGCCACGAGGAGGAGTGGCGGACGTCATTGCTCATCCGGGGGTCGGTCAGGGCGGCGCGGGCCTCCTCATGGCCCACGATCAGCCAGACGTCGTCCGTGCCGTGGCTGGGCACCCGGTGCACGGGGCCCTGCTCCCGCAGCATGGCGTAGAGCTGGTACGGGTCGGAGACGATGTCCGTACCGGGCGGGACGAGTCTTTCGAAGGCGGGCAGGGTCATGGTGGCGTAGGTCCTTTCGACGGCGGGTTCGGGCGGCAGGTTTACGGGGTGTCCGGCGGGTGGCAGGGGCTTCGCCCCTGGACCCCGGGGTCTGTGGCGGAGCCCCGGCTTCGGGGGACGGTGCGGGCTGGGGCGGACGCGGTCACAGACCCCGTTCGGTGAGCCAGTTCTCGATGGCCCCGGTGGTCTCGGGGAGGTGGTGCTCCATGATCGTGAAGTGGTCTCCGGGGGTGGCTCGGGCGGTGTGCGGGAAGGGCCAGACCGCGCGCCACGCGTCGCCCTCGAACCCCTCGTCCTGGTGGGGCATGGGCTCGGCCGCGCTCAGGAAGAACGTCGGGCTCTGGGCGGGCCGCAGGGCGCACTCCTCCATCAGCAGCGCGTTGTAGCGCCCGCTCGCCGAGAGCTTCGCGCCGGTCAGCGCGAAGTCGCCGAGCAGTTGCTCCCGGGAGTCCAGGCCCTCGTTCAGCGCGATGTGGGTCTTCTCGGAGAACTGGTGGGTGGCCTCGAAGGTGTCGAGCAGCACGACCGCGCCGGGCGGCAGCCCCGCCCGCTCGGCCCGCTCCGCCAGGGCGTAGGCGAGCAGCCCGCCCATGGAGTGGCCGACCAGGACGTAAGCCTCGGTGCCGATGGCCGCGCGCAGCTGGTGGAGGTGCAGCTCGATCAGGGCGTCGAAGCTGTCGGCCACCAACTCGCCTTCGAGGTAGCCGGGGTTGACCAGCGACAGCACGTCCCGCCTGCCCTCGAACATCTGTGCCATCATCCCGTACTGGATCGGTCCGGCGGTGGCGGTGATGGCGGGCAGACACACCAGCGTGGCCCGGGTGCCGTCGCCACTCGCCATCCTCACCGGCGGGAGGATGTGGTCGGCGGCGTCCTCGGCGGTGAAGGACGGCCGGAGCCGTCCCGCGGCCTGGATGAGCGCCATGCCCACCGACTGGGCCCGGCCGCTGGCGTACGCCTGGTGGTAGAGGGTGGTGAGGCTGTCGTAGGGGTCCGACTCCGGGGCCGCGGTGGCCTTCGCCAGCTCCAGCTCGATGGCGGACGGCGGCGGCGCGGAGCCGTCCGGCGCGGTCTCGGGCGCTGTTTCGGGTGCGGTCTGCTCCGGGGACTCCTCCGCCACGGGCGGGCTCGGCCGGGTGGCGGCCCGGCTGCCCACCAGCGTGGCCAGGTGCCCGGCGAGCCGGTCCACGGTCGAGTGCTCGAACGTCGCCGTGGCCGACAGCCGGAGCCCGAGCAGTGTGGCGAGCCGGTCGCGCAGATCGATCCCGCGTACCGAGTCCATGCCGAGCGCCAGGAACTCGGTGTCCGGGCCGATCTCCGCGTCCGCCTCGTGGCGGAGCACCGCGCGCAGCTGTTCCCGGACGAGGTCCGCCAGCAGCCGCTCCCGGCCCTCGGGCGCGGCGTCCAGCACGCGCTGGGCGGCGGCGGTGTCCTGCGGCCGGGGGCCCGGCCGTTCGCGCCGTACGGGGCGGGCCGCACGCTCCTCCGCGGCCGCTTGCAACCGCTCCGCGGACACCGGCCGCAGCGTCAACTCGTCGACACCCGCGAGCGGTTGACCGCCGTCGCCCGCGAGATGGACACCGATGGCATCCGGGCCGACGGCGGACAGCCGCACCCGTACGGTGGCGGGCGGGACGGTGTCCGGGGCGGAGTGCAGCCGGACACCGGTCCAGGAGAACGGCATCCGGACCGGCGCGCCCGCCGACTCCGCCCGGTCGAAGAACCCGCCGAGGCCGATCGCGTGCAGGGCGGTGTCGAGCAGCGCGGGGTGGAGCGCGAAGCCGTCCACCGGTCCGCCGCCCTCCCCCTCGCCCAGGGCCACCTCCGCGTAGACGTCCCCGTCGTGCCGCCAGGCCGCCCGCAGTCCGCGGAAGGCCGGGCCGTAGTCGAAGCCGTCGGACGCCAGCCGGTCGTAGAAACCCGTCAGGTCCACGGCACGGGCCCCGGTCGGCGGCCAGGTGGCGGCCATCCCGGCGAACACACCGGTGCCGCCGCCCTCCTGGCCGGCGTCCGGTGCCACGACGGCCCGCACATGGCAGGTCCAGCCCGCCGCCGTGTCCTCGGCCGCCGACTCGCGTCGGGAGTGCACGGTGAGCTCCCGACGGCCCTCCTCATCGGGTTCGCCCACCTGGATCTGAAGGTCGGCCGCCTCGGTGGCGGGCAGGAACAGCGGCTCCTGGAGGGTGAGTTCGGGCAGGTGCGGGCAGCCGACCGTACGCCCCGCGTACAGCGCCCAGTCGAGGAACACACTGCCGGGCAGCACCACACCGCCCAGCACCGCGTGGTCGGCGAGCCAGCGGTGAGTGGTCTGCGACAGCCGCGCGGTGAACAGCAGCGTGTCGCTCCCGGCCGGGGTCACCGCCCCCGCCAGCAGCGGATGGCCCACCGCCGTGAGCCCGGCGCCGCCCACGTCCCCGGTGTGCTCGGGCGCGTCCAGCCAGTACCGCCGCGCGCGGAACGCGTACGTCGGCAGATCCACGGGCCGCCCGCCTTCGAACGCGGTCGCCCACGCCACCGCGCCACCGGCCACGAACAGCTCCGCGAGCGCCGTGAGCAGCCGCTCCCGGCCGCCCTCGTCCCGCCGCAGCGTGCCCACCACCACGGCTGTCGAGGTGCCCCGCGGCGTCCGTTCGACCGTCTGCTCGATCCCGGGGACCAGCACCGGGTGCGGGCTCACCTCGATGAACACCGTGTGCCCGGCGTCGGCCAGGGCGCGGGTCGCGTGCTCGAACCGCACGGTCTCGCGGAGGTTCCGGTACCAGTACTCCGCGTCGGCACTCGCGCCGTCGAGGAGGGCGCCGGTCACCGTCGAGTACATCGGCACCTCGCCGGGGCGGGGCGTGATGGGCGCGGCCAGCTCCAGCAGCCGCTCCCGGATCCGTTCGACCTGTGGGGTGTGCGAGGCGTAGTCCACCGGGATGCGGCGCGCCCGCACCCCGTCCCGTTCACACGCCGCCATCAGCTCGTCCAGCGCCGCCGCGTCCCCGGCGACCACGGTCGAGCCGGGCCCGTTCACGGTGGCCACGCAGATCCGCTCGCCCCAGGGCGCCATCAGCTTCCCGGCCTCGTCCACCGGCACGGGCAGCGAGACCATGCCGCCCCGGCCGGCCAGTTCGCTTCCGATCAGCCGGCTGCGCAGCGCGACGACACGGGCGGCGTCGTCCGGCGAGAGCACCCCCGCGACACACGCCGCCGCCAACTCGCCCTGGGAATGCCCCACCACCGCGGCGGGCTCGACCCCATGGGACCGCCACACCCGCGCCAGGGACACCATGACCGCCCACAGCACCGGCTGCACCACATCGACCCGGTCCAGCGACGGCGCGCCGGGGCGTCCGCGCACCACATCGAGCGGCGACCACGGGACATACGGGGCCAGCGCCCGGGCGCAGTCGTCGAACGACTCGGCGAACTCCGTTGACGCGTCGAGGAGTTCGGCCGCCATCCCGGCCCACTGCGAGCCCTGTCCGGGGAAGACGAACACCGGCCCCGACCGGTCGGCGGAGAGGGATTCGTCAGCGGATACACCCGGCACCACACCGATGGCCGGTTCGCCACGGCCGAGCGCCGTCAGCCGGTCCAGGAAGTCCTCCCGGGTACGGCCGATCACCACGGCGCGCCGGCCGAAGACGGCCCGGGACAGCAGCGAGCGCGCCACGTCGACGGGCGCCAAGTCCGGTTCGGCGGCCAGCCGCTCCCGCAGCCTGCGGGCCTGGTCGCGC
This sequence comes from Streptomyces lacaronensis, assembly GCF_047337785.1. NCBI lineage: Bacteria > Bacillati > Actinomycetota > Actinomycetes > Kitasatosporales > Streptomycetaceae > Streptomyces > Streptomyces lacaronensis. The sequence goes on along the minus strand of NZ_JBLHDK010000003.1, from coordinate 3,438,085 downwards.
AGGCTGTCGGCGGTCTTCGCCGACAGCACCCACGGCACCGCCACCGGCGTCGGCTCAGGGGGAGTGGTGGCGTCCGGCGCCTCCTCCAGGATCACATGGGCGTTGGTGCCGCTGATCCCGAACGACGACACCGCGCCGCGCCGCGGCGCATCGGCCGAGGGCCAGTCCTGGTTCTCCGTGGCCAGCCGCAGCGCACCGGCCGTCCACTCCACCCGCTCGGTGGGGCGTTCGGCGTGCAGGGTGCGGGGTACGACGCCGTGGCGCAGGGCCAGCACCATCTTGATGACCCCCGCGACCCCGGCCGCGGCCTGGGTGTGGCCGAGGTTGGACTTCACCGAGCCCAGCACCACCGGCCGGTCGGCGGGCCGGTCCCGGCCGTACGTGGCGAGCAGGGCCTGGGCCTCGATCGGGTCGCCCAGCGACGTCCCCGTGCCATGCGCCTCGACCACGTCCACATCGGCGGCCGTGAGGCTTGAGTTCGCCAACGCCTGCCGGATGACGCGCTGTTGGGCCGGACCGCTGGGCGCGGTGAGGCCGTTGGAGGCGCCGTCCTGATTGAGCGCGGAGCCCCGGAGCAGCGCCAGCACCCGGTGGCCGTGGCGGCGGGCGTCGGACAGCCGCTCGACCACCAGCATGCCGACGCCCTCGGCGAAGCCCATCCCGTCGGCCTCGGCGGCGAAGGCCTTGGAGCGCCCGTCGGGGGCGAGCCCGCCGACCCTGCTGAATTCGACGATCGGCCGCGGGGTCGACATGACCGTCACCCCACCGGCCACCGCGAGGCCGCATTCGCCCTGCCGTACCGCCTGCGCGGCCAGGTGCAGCGCCACCAGCGACGAGGAGCACGCGGTGTCCACGGTGATGGCCGGACCCTCGAGCCCGAGGGTGTAGGCCACCCGGCCGGTGGCCACGCTGCCCGCGCTGCCGTTGCCGAGATAGCCCTCGAAGCCGTCGGCCAGCTGCTCGGGGAAGCGCGTGGCGTAGTCGTTGTAGATCAGCCCCGCGAAGATTCCGGTCGGGGTGGCGCGCAGTGCGGTGGGGTCGATGCCCGCGTGTTCGAACGCCTCCCACGTGGTCTCCAGCAGCAGCCGCTGCTGGGGGTCCGTGGCCAGCGCCTCACGGGGCGAGATGCCGAAGAACTCGGCGTCGAAGTCGGCCGCGTCGTACAGAAAGCCACCGGCCGGCACATGGGTCCCGGGCGCGCCGGGGCGGCCCAGCTCGGCGCGCCAGCCACGGTCGTCGGGGAAGGGGCCGATGGCGTCCCGCCCTTCCGCGAGCAGCCGCCACAGCTCCTCGGGCGAGCGCACCCCGCCGGGGAAGCGGCAGCTCATCCCGACGATCGCGATCGGGTCGTCGTCATCGGCTGTCGTGGCCGCATGGGCCGACGCGGGGGCGGCGGGCCGGGCGGCGGTGGTTTCGCCGTCCGGCGCCAGGAGCCGCAGCAGCTCCGCCACCAGCGCGGCCGGGGTCGGATGGTCGAACACGGTGGTCACCGGAAGCCGCAGCCCGGTGGCCGTGCCGAGCCGGTTGCGCAGCTCCACGGCGGTCAGCGAGTCGAAGCCCAGGTCCCTGAAGGAGCGGTCCCCGGCCACCGCGTCACCGCCCGCATGCCCGAGCACCACGGCGGCCTGGGCCCGTACGAGGTCGTTCAGCGTGCGCTCGCGGCCCGCCGGGGGCAGCGCGGCCAGGCGATCCCGCAGCCCGTCGCCGCCCGTGGCCGTGTTGGCGGCGCCGCGCCGGACCGTCGTCGTACGGACCAGTCCGCGCAGCAGTGGCGCGGGCTCGCCGTGGCGGCGCAGGGCGGCCACGTCCAGCCGGATCGGAACGCTGAGCGCGCGGGGCGCCCGTATGGCCGCGTCGAAGAGGGCCAGCCCCTGGTCGGTGGTGAGCGGCTGTACGCCCTGACGGCGCATCCGGTCGAGGTCGGTGGCGCCCAGGCCACCGGTCATCGTGCCGCGTTCGCCCCACAGGCCCCAGGCGAGTGCGTGTGCGGGCAGGCCCTGGTCGCGGCGGTGCCGGGCGAGGGCGTCCAGAAACGCGTTGGCGGCCGCGTAGTTGCCCTGGCCCGCCGAGCCCAGCACCCCGGCGGCGGAGGAGAAGAGCGCGAACAGCGCCAGATCCCGGTCCCGGGTCAGCTCATGCAGATACCAGGCCGCGTCCGCCTTGGGGCGCCACACGGTGTCCAGCCGCTCGGGGGTCAGCGCGGAGACCACACCGTCGTCCAGCACCCCGGCCGCGTGCACCACACCGCGCAGCCCCGGCAGACCGTCCAGCAGCGCGCTCAGCGCCGTCCGGTCGGAGACATCACACGCCACCACCCGGGCCGTGGCGCCCAACGCGACCAATTCGGAGGTGAGTTCGCGTGCTCCGGGGGCGTCCGGGCCTCGGCGGCCGACGAGGACCAGGTCGGTGACGCCATGGCGGGTGACCAGATGCCGGGCCACCGCCGAGCCGATGGCCCCCGTGCCACCGGTGATCAGCACGGTGCCGTCGATCGCGTCCCGGGGAGGGGTGAGCACCACCTTTCCGGTGTGACGGGCCTGGCTGACGTGGCGGAACGCCTCCCGCGCCCGGCGGGTGTCCCACGCCGTCACCGGCAGTGGCGCCAGCACACCCGCCTCGAACAGCTCGGCGAGATGGGCCAGCATCGCGCCCAGCCGCTCCGCCCCTGCCTCGGCGAGGTCGAACGCCCGATAGCCGACGCCCGGCCATCGCGCGGCCACCTCATCGGCGTCCCGTACGTCCGTCTTGCCCATCTCGATGAACCGGCCGCCGCGCGGCAGCAGCGTCAGCGAGGCGTCGATGAACTCCCCGGCCAGGCAGTTCAGTACGACATCGACGCCCCCGCCCTCGGCCGCGGTCAGGAAGCGGTCGGCGAACTCCAGGGTGCGCGACGACGCCACCCGATCGGCCGGAACGCCCATGCCCCGCACCACGGGCCACTTCGGCTCGCTCGCGGTGGCGTACACCTCGGCCCCGAGATGGCGCGCCAGCCGTACCGCCGCCATCCCCACGCCACCCGCGGCGGCGTGGACCAGAACCGACTCGCCCGCACGCACCCGGGCCAGCTCGACCAGGGCGTAGTAGGCGGTCAGGAACGCGGCGGGCACCGACGCCGCCTGCGGAAACGTCCAGCCGCGAGGCATCCGCACGACCATCCGGGCGTCGGCCACCGCCACCGGGCCCGCATACGCGCCCGACACCAGCCCCATCACCCGGTCGCCCACCGCGAGGCCGTCGACACCGGGACCGACCTCCAGCACCACACCGGCGCCCTCGGCCGCGAAAAGCCCCTCACCGCCGGGCCCACCGCCGGACTCACCGCCGGGCCCAACGCCGGGCCGAATGCTGGGGACGACGCCCAACGAGGCAAGGACATCACGGAAGTTGACGCCCGTGGCGCGTACCGCGATCCGCACCTGGCCCGGGGCCAGGGGCTCCTCGGCCCCCGGAGCGGGCACGAGCCGCAGCCCCTCCACGGTTCCCCCGGTGTCCAGGTCCAGGCTCCAGGCCCCTTCGGGGGCCGTCAGCATGTCGGCGTCCGACGGCGCGACCCGGCCCAGCCGGGGCACGGACACCGCTCCGGCGCGCACCACGAGCTCGGGCTCACCGGTGGCGAGGGCGGCGGTCAGCGCGGCCATGGACTCGGGAGCACCGTCCAGATCCACCTGCGCGAACCGGCCCGGGTGCTCCGAGCACACCGAACGCCACAGCCCCCGCACCCCGGCCGGTGACAGCTCCGCCCGCTCACCCGGGAACGCCGCCACCGCGCCCCGGGTCACCAACGCGAGCCGGACGGCGTCGAGTTCGGGATGGCTCAGCCATTCGCGCACCGTCGCCACCACGGCCGCCAGGCGCTCGCGGCCGGCTGCGGGCACGTCGGCGCCCCCGTCCGGCGCTTGCGCCGGGAGAGCGGGCAGCACCACCAGCGGGGGCAGCGGTGTGCCGCCGCGTACGGCGGCGAGGAGCGCGGCCACATCCGCGTGGACGGGGGCGTCGAGGGCGTCGGGCAGGGCAGTGCCGAGCACCGCCATGGGCTCCGTGGCCTCGGACGGCCGGAGGGGCAGCGGCGTCCACGTGACCTCGAAGAGCCCGTCCGGGACCGTCCCGGTGGCGACCGTCAGCGCGTCGGCCGTCAGGGGCCGTGAGACCACCTCGTCGACCGTGAGGATCGGCAGCCCGGCGAGATCCGTCATCCGCACCGAGATCCCGCCCGGCCCCGTGGGCGCTGTCCGCACCCGGGCTACGGACGCACCCGTGGCATGCAGCCGCGCCCCGGAGAACGACAGCGGCATCATCAGCCCCGTCTCGCCCTCCAGGAACTCCACAAGACGCGTCTGCAACGCCGCGTCCACCAGCGCCGGATGCACACCAAACCGGTCGGCGTCACCGGCGGCCGACTCCGGCAGCCGCACCTCGGCGAACATCTCCTCCCCCCGGCGCCATACGGCACGCACGCCCTGGAACACCGGGCCGTAGCCATAGCCGTGGTCCGCCAGCCGATCGTAGAACGCGTCGATGTCCACCGGCTCCGCATCGGTGGGCGGCCACTGGGCCTCGGCCTCCGCGTCCATGAGCTCGTCGCCGGGCGACGACGCGGACGCCGTCAGCGTTCCTTGGGCATGACACACCCAGTCCGCCGGGTCGTCGTCCTGCTCCGGGTGGTGCGGCCGGGAGTGCAGCCGTACGGCGTACGCGCCCCGCTCGTCCGCCGCGTCGATGCCCACCTGGATGTCGAGGGCGGTGTCATCGGACGGCACGGTCAGCGGGGTGTGCAGAACGAGCTCGTCCAGCCGTTCGGCGCCCAGGTGCCGCCCGGCCCCCAGCACGAGCTCCAGCAGGGCCGCACCCGGCACCAGGACCCGGTCCAGGACGGCGTGGTCGGCCAGCCATGGCTGCGTACGGGTGGAGATCCGGCCCGTGAACACGAACCCGCCGCCCTCGGCCATGCTCACCCCGGCCGCCACCAGCGGATGCCCCACCACGGACAGCCCCGCGCCCGCGAGATCCCCGACCCGCTCGGCCGCCGAGAGCCAGTAGTGGCGCCGCTGGAAGGGGTAGGTGGGGAGGCTGGTGGGGGTGGGGTTGTTGGGGGTGAGGATTGCGGGCCAGTTGGGGGTGAGGCCGTGGGTCCAGAGGGTGGCGAGGGAGGTGAGGAGTTGCTGGGTGTCGCCGTGGTCGCGGCGGAGGGTGCCGGTGGCGTGGGCGTGGGCGTGGGCGTGGGATTCTTGGACGGCGGTGGTGAGGACGGGGTGGGGGCTGGACTCCAGGAAGAGGGTGTGGCCGTCGGTCAGTGAGGTCCGCAGGGTGTCGTGGAAGCGGACGGGTTCGCGGAGGTTGCGGTACCAGTACTCGGCGTCGAGGGTCTCGCCGTCGATGAGGGTGGCGGTGACGGTGGAGTACATGGGCACACGCCCGGCTTGGGGGGTGATGGACGCGGCGAGCTGGAGGAGTCGTTCCCGGATGCGGTCGACGTGGGGCGTGTGGGACGCGTAGTCGACCGGGATGGTGCGGGTGCGCAGTCCGGCGTTCTCGGCCGCGGCGGTCACCTCGGCGAGCCCGGCGGGGGTTCCGGCGATGACGGTGGAGGTGGGCCCGTTGATGGTGGCGATCCAGACGTCGTCGCGGCCGGTCAGCAGCGCGCGTGCCTGGTCGGCGGGGGCGGTGAGGGAGACCATGCCGCCGTGTCCGGCGAGTTCTTGGGCGATGAGGCGGCTGCGCAGTGCCACGAGCCGTGCGCCGTCCTCCAAGGTCAGCACCCCGGCTGCGCATGCGGCGGCGATCTCGCCTTGTGAGTGGCCGATGACGGCGGAGGGCTCGATGCCGAGCGAACGCCACACCTGGGCCAGGGACACCATGACGGCCCAGAGGGCGGGCTGGACCACATCCACCCGCTCCAGCGCGCTGTCGTCCGAGGTCTCGCGTAGGACGTCGAGGAGATTCCACTCGGTGTGCGGGGCGAGAGCTTGGTGGCACCGGTCGATGGACTCGGCGAAAACCGCTGATGAGTTGAGCAGTTCGGCGGCCATGCCGACCCACTGCGATCCCTGGCCCGGAAAGACGAAGACCGCTCCGGACTGCGGTTCTTCTGGGGCCACTCCGCTGACCACATGGGCGGCGGGCTCGCCGGTGGCGACGGCGTCCAGCCCGGCGAGGAAGGTGTCCCGGTCGGCGGCCACGACCACCGCGCGGTGTTCGAGCGCGGCCCGGTGTTGTGCGAGCGTCCAGCCGATATCGGCGAGGTGCCGGTCGCTCGTGGCCGCGAACGTCAGCAACTGCGCCGCCTGTGCCCGTAGTGCGGTCTCGGAGCGTGCCGAGATCACCCACGGCAGCGCACCCTCCGTGGGCGTGTCCTGGGACGTGGTGTCGGCCGTCGGGGCCGCTTCGAGGATCACATGGGCGTTGGTGCCGCTGACCCCGAACGACGACACCGCCGCGCGGCGTGCCCGTTCCGCCTCGGGCCAGGGCGCGTTCTCCGTCACCAGTTCCACCGCACCGGATGCCCAGTCCACATGCGGCGTCGGCTCGTCCACATGCAGGGTGCGCGGTACGACGTCATGGCGCATCGCCATGACCATCTTGATCACACCGGCCACGCCCGCCGCGGCCTGGGTGTGGCCCAGGTTGGATTTCACCGACCCCAGCAGCGCGGGGCGTTCGGCGGGCCGGTCCTGGCCGTACGTGGCGAGCAGCGCCTGCGCCTCGATGGGGTCGCCCAGCGCCGTACCCGTCCCGTGCGCCTCGATCACATCGACATCGGACGGGGCCACGCCCGCATCGGCCAGCGCGTCCTGGATCACCCGCCGCTGGGCGGGGCCGTTGGGCGCGGTGAGGCCGTTGGAGGCGCCGTCCTGGTTGACCGCGGTGCCACGGATCACGCCGAGCACCTGGTGGCCGTTGCGGCGGGCGTCGGACAGCCGTTCCACCAGCAGCAGCCCCACGCCCTCGGCCGCGCCCATGCCGTCCGCGGCGGCGGAGAACGCCTTGCACCGGCCGTCCCGGGCCAGCCCCTGCTGCCTGCTGAACTCGGTGAACAGATCCGGCGTGGACATCACGGCGACACCGCCGACGACCGCCATCCCGCACTCGCCGTTGCGCAGCGCCCGCACCCCCAGGTGCATCGCCACCAGCGACGACGAACACGCGGTGTCTACGGTGAGGGCCGGGCCGGTCAGCCCGAAGGTGTAGGCGATACGCCCGGAGACGACACTGCCCGCGACACCGGTCATGGCATGGCCCTCGACCTCCTCCGGGATCGCGGGCAGCCTGCTGCCGTAGTCATGGAAGCTGGCGCCGATGAACACCCCGGTCCGGCTGGAGCGCAGCGACACCGGATCGATGCCCGCTCGCTCGAACAGCTCCCAGGACGTCTCCAGCAGCAGCCGCTGCTGGGGATCCATCGCAAGCGCCTCACGCGGGGAGATGCCGAAGAAGGAGGCGTCGAACTCGCCCGCGGTGTGCAGGAATCCACCCTCGGCGGTGTACGAGGTGCCCGGCCGCTCGCCATCCGGGTCGACCAGCTCCGCCAGATCCCAGCCACGGTCGACCGGGAACCCGGAAATGGCGTCACCGCCACCTTCGACGAGCTCCCACAGCGCCTCGGGCGAGGCCACTCCGCCGGGGTAGCGGCAGCTCATCCCCACGATCGCCACCGGCTCGGCGGCCGCCGACTCCGCCGCCCGCAGTTGCGCCCGCGTCTCCTTGAGCTCCGCGGTGACCCGGGTCAGATAGTGGCGGAGCTTGTGCACATCGTCCATGTCGGGGCTCCTGGCGAAGAGTCGGCGGTGGGAGGTGGGTATGGCGGACAGAGCGGCTGGTCAGCGGGGTGGGCGGGAACAGGATCAGGAGATCCCGAACTCCTTCTCGATGTAGTCGAAGAGCTCGTCGTTGGTGGCCGCTTCGAGATCGTCGGACGTCACCGGCTCCTCGGCGGTGTCCACGGTGCCCACGGCGTCCATGGCGTCCACGGCGGACCGGAGCAGCCGGCGCAGCCGGTCGGCGATCTCGGAACGGGCGGGGGCGTCGCTCGGCAGAGAGGCCAACAGCCGTTCCAGGCCGTCGAGTTCGGCGACGCCGTCACCAGCCACGCCGTCACCAGCCACGCCGCCACCCGTGGCGCCGCCATCCGATTCGCCGTCGTCGCCGGTGAAGAGCTGAGTGCTCAGATAGCCGACGAGTTCGGCCACGGTCGGGAAGTCGAAGATCACGGTGGCGGGCAACCGGAGCCCCGTGACGCTCCCGAGCCGGTTGCGCAGCTCCACCGCCGTGACCGAGTCCAGGCCGAGTTCCAGGAACGGCCGCCTGGTGCCCACGGCCTCGGCCGAGCCATGGCCGAGGACCGCGGCCACTTGGCCGCGTACGGCGTCGAGGAGCCGCCGTTCGCGCTCCTCGGGCTTCGCGTCGGCGAGCCGGTCGCGCAGGGCCGCCACCGTACCGCCCGTACCTTCGCCCGCCGCCGGGGCCGCCGCATCGCCGACCGCGTCGAGCGCCCGCCGGGCCTCGGGGATCTCTTCGAGCAGATGGCTGGGGCGGGCGGCGGTGTAGGCGTGGGCGAAGCGGTCCCAGTCGATATCGGCGATCACCAGGGCCGTTTCGTCGTCCGTCAACGCGGCCTCCAGCGCGAGGAGTGCCGACTCCGGCGGCAGCAGCGGTACGCCGTGGCGCAGCCGCAGCTCGGTCACCGCGTCCCGGTCGGCCATCCCGCCTTGAGCCCAGGAACCCCAGGCCACGGAGGTGGCCACCAGCCCCCGTGCGCGGCGGTGGCGAGCCAGGGCATCCATATAGGCGTTGGCGGGCGCGTAGTTGCCCTGACCCACCAAGCCGACGGTGCCCGCCAGGGAGGAGAACAGCACGAACGCGGACAGCTCCAGGTCCTGGGTCAGCTCATGCAGCCGCCACGCCGCATCCGCCTTCACCCGCAGCACGCGGTCCACCTGCTCGGGGGTGAGGGAGGTGACGGCGGCGTCGTCCAGGACGGCCGCCGTGTGGAACACCGAGGTCAGCGGGTACGCGGCCGGAATCGACGCCAGAAGCGCGCGGAGCGCGTCGGCGTCCCCGACATCGCAGGCCGCCACGGTCGCCTTGGCCCCCGAGGCGGTCAGCTCGGCCACCAGCTCGTCCGCTCCCGGCGCGGTGTCCCCGCGACGGCTGATGAGCAGCAGATGCTCGGCGCCACGGGCCGCGAGCCGACGGGCCAGCTGACTGCCGAGGGCTCCGGTGCCGCCGGTGATCAGGACCGTGCCGGGACCGGGGGACCAGCCGTCATCGAGCACATCGCCGAGGCGTGGCGCCCTGACGATACGGCGCCCGAGGATCCCGGTGGCGCGGACCGCGACCTGGTCCTCGTGGCCACCGGCGGCCAGTACGGCACACAGCCGGGCCGTCGCCCGTTCGTCCAGCTCCTGGGGCAGATCCACCAATCCGCCCCAGCGGGTGGCGAGTTCCTGCGCCGCCACTCGCCCCAGACCCCACACCAGCGCCTGCGCCGGGCCGGTCAGCGGATCGTGGGCGCCGACGGACACCGCGCCCTGGGTGACACACCACAGCGGTGCGAACAGCCCCGCCGCCTCCAGGCCCTGGATCAGCCGCAGGGTGCGGTGCGGCCCGGCGGCCTCGTCGCGGGCGAGCAGCGAGAGCACGCCGACGACGGGCGCGGTGGGGTGCGCCGTGGTGTGTGCGGTGAGGGGGGCGAGGGTGTCGGCCCAGCGGCGCTGGTCGTCGGGCGCCACGATCACCGTTTCCACCGTGGCCCCGTGCCGGTTCAGGGCCGTGGCGATCGCCTCGTACAGCGCGTCGCCCTTCTGGTCGGGTGCCAGGACGACGAGCCAGGTGCCGCACAGTGCGGGCGAGGTGGTGTCGGGCAGCGGTTTCCAGCCCTCGCGATACCGCCACGCGTCCATGGTGGACGCCGCGCTCCGCCGCCGATGCCACGCCGACAGCGCGGGCAGCAGGGTCGTCAACTCCGCCTGGGATTCCTCCAACCGCAGGGTCCGAGCCAGCCCTTCCAGGTCCTCGCGCTCCACGGCTTCCCAGAAACCGGTGTGCGGATCCGGGCCCGCCGTGGCGTTGGCGCGGTGTCGGTCCGGGGTTGCGGTGTCCAGCCAGTAGCGGTGGCGTTGGAAGGGGTAGGTGGGGAGGTTGGTGGGGGCGGGGTTGTTGGGGGTGAGGATTGCGGGCCAGTTGGGGGTGAGGCCGTGGGTCCAGAGGGTGGCGAGGGAGGTGAGGATTTGTTGGATGTCGCCGTGGTCGCGGCGGAGGGTGCCGGTGGCGTGGGCGTGGCCGTGGGCGTCGGATTCTTGGATGGCGGTGGTGAGGACGGGGTGGGGGCTGGACTCCAGGAAGAGGGTGTGGCCGTCGGTCAGTGAGGTCCGCAGGGTGTCGTGGAAGCGGACGGGTTCGCGGAGGTTGCGGTACCAGTACTCGGCGTCGAGGGTCTCGCCGTCGATGAGGGTGGCGGTGACGGTGGAGTACATGGGCACATGCCCGGCTTGGGGGGCGATGGGCGCGGCGAGTTGGAGGAGTTGTTCCCGGATGCGGTCGACGTGGGGCGTGTGGGAGGCGTAGTCGACGGCGATCGCACGGGCCCGGATCCCGGTGGCTTCCGCTTGCGCCATGACATCGGTGAGCGCGGCGGGGCTCCCGGCGATGACGGTGGAGGTCGGGCCGTTGATGGTGGCGATCCAGACGTCGTCGCGGCCGGTCAGCAGCTCGCGTGCCTGGTCGGCGGGGGCGGTGAGGGAGACCATGCCGCCGTGTCCGGCGAGTTCTTGGGCGATGAGGCGGCTGCGCAGTGCCACGAGCCGTGCGCCGTCCTCCAAGGTCAGCACCCCGGCTGCGCATGCGGCGGCGATCTCGCCCTGGGAGTGGCCGATGACGGCGGAGGGCTCGATGCCGAGCGAACGCCACACCTGGGCCAGGGACACCATGACGGCCCAGAGGGCGGGCTGGACCACATCCACCCGCTCCAGCGCCGCCTCATCCCCGGTCGCTCGCAGTACATCGAGCGGATCCCAGTCGATATGCGGAGCGAGAGCTTGGGCGCACCGGTCGATGGACTCGGCGAACACCGCTGATGAGTCGAGCAGTTCGGCGGCCATGCCGACCCACTGCGATCCCTGGCCCGGAAAGACGAAGACCGCTCCGGACGGCGGCTCGCCCGGGGCCACTCCGCTGACCACATGGGCGGCGGGCTCGCCGGTGGCGACGGCGTCCAGCCCGGCGAGGAAGGTGTCCCGGTCAGCGGCGACGACCACCGCGCGGTGCTCCAGCGCGGCCCGGTGCCGTGCCAGCGTCGAGCCGATGTCGGCGAGGTGCCGGTCGCTCGTGGCCACGAACGCGCGCAACTGGGCCGCCTGTGCCCGTAGTGCGGTCTCGGAGCGTGCCGAGATCACCCACGGCAGCGCACCCTCCGTGGGCGTGTCCTGGGACGTGGTGTCGGCCGTCGGGGCCGCTTCGAGGATCACATGGGCGTTGGTGCCGCTGACCCCGAACGACGACACCGCCGCGCGGCGTGCCCGTTCCGCCTCGGGCCAGGGCGCGTTCTCCGTCACCAGTTCCACCGCACCGGATGCCCAGTCCACATGCGGCGTCGGCTCGTCCACATGCAGGGTACGGGGAACCACACCGTGGCGCAGGGCCAGCACCATCTTGATGATGCCCGCCACCCCGGCCGCCGCGCCGGTATGGCCGACATGGGCCTTCATTGAGCCCAGCAGCGCCGGGTGTTCGGCGGATCGGCCCAGGCCGTACGTGGCGAGCAGCGCCTGCGCCTCGATGGGGTCGCCCAGCGCCGTACCCGTCCCGTGCGCCTCGATCACATCGACATCGGACGGCGTGAGGCGGGCGTTCGCCAGCGCCTGCCGGATGACGGCCTGTTGGGACGGTCCATTGGGCGCGGTGAGGCCGTTGGAGGCGCCGTCCTGGTTGACCGCCGTGCCACGGATGACGGCGAGAACCTGGTGGCCGTTGCGTCGGGCCTCCGACAGCCGTTCGACCAGCAGCACGCCCACGCCCTCCGCCCACGCGGTGCCGTCCGCCGCCGCCGCGAAGGGCTTGCAGCGGCCGTCGGGGGCGAGCCCGCGCTGATGGCTGAACTCGGTGAACACACCCGGTGTGGAGATCACGGAGACGCCGCCCACGAGCGCCGTCCCGCAGTCGCCGTTGCGCAGCGCCTGTACTGCGAGATGCAGCGCCACCAGCGAGGACGAACACGCCGTGTCCACCGTGACGGCCGGTCCTGTCAGCCCGAAGCTGTAGGCGATCCGGCCGGATGCCACGCTTCCCGCCGCCCCGGTGAAGAGGTAGCCCTCGGACCCCTCGGTGTCGGCGCCGTCACCGCCGTAGCCGTGCGGTACGAGGCCGATGAACACCCCGGTGCGGCTGCCGCGCAGCGACAGCGGGTCGATGCCCGCGTGTTCCAGGGCCTCCCAGGAGGTCTCCAGCAGCAGCCGCTGCTGGGGGTCCATCGCCATCGCCTCGCGTGGCGAGATGCCGAAGAAGTCGGCATCGAAGTCGGCGGCGTCCGGGAGGAATCCGCCCTGGTGGACATAGCTGCTGCCGGGGCGTTCGGGGTCGGGGTGGGCGAGCGCGTCGAGATCCCAGCCGCGGTCCGCCGGGAACGCGGAGAGCGTGTCCTGGTCGGACAGCAGCAGCCGCCACAGATCCTCGGGCGACCGTACGCCCGCGGGGAAACGGCAGCTCGTGGCCACGATCGCGATGGGCTCGTCCAGGGCGGCGGCCCCCGGCACGACCGGCACGACGGCGCCCGGCGCGTACGGGCCCGCTCCGGCGGTGTCCCCGCCCGTGATCCGGTCCAGCAGGTGCTGGGCCAGCGTCAGGGGCGTCGGATAGTCGAAGACGGCGGACGGCGCGAGCGCCGCACCCGTCGCCACGGCCAGCCGGTTCCGTAGCTCCACGGCGGTCAGCGAGTCGAAGCCGAGGTCCCGGAAGACCTTCCGCGTCTCGACCTCGTCCACCGACGACAGCCCCAGCACCGCGGCCGCGTGGCGGCACACCTCGGCCAGCACCACCCGCAGCCGGGGCGCGCCCTCGGCCGCGTCGGCCACCCGGCGTGCGAAGCCCTCAAGCGCCTCGGGCCCTTCGGCCGCCACGGTGGCGGACGGCAGCTCGACCCGTACGGCGGAGCCGGGGCCGACGGGCGCGAGCCAGTAGCGTTCGCGCTGGAAGGCGTAGGTGGGCAGCTCGACGGGTGCGTCACCGCCGGGTGCGAACACCGCCGCCCAGTCGGGGTTCACGCCATGAGCCCACAGGGCGGCGAGGGCGCTGAGGAGCTGCCGGGCGCCACCCTGGTCACGGCGCAGGGTGCCGGTGGTGAGGATGCGCTGGTCGGCGGCGTGGGCGGTCTCCTCGACGGCTGTGGTGAGGACGGGGTGGGGGCTGGACTCCAGGAAGAGGGTGTGGCCGTCGGTCAGTGAAGTCCGCAGGGTGTCGTGGAAGCGGACGGGTTCGCGGAGGTTGCGGTACCAGTACTCGGCGTCGAGGGTGCCGCCGTCGATGAGGGTGGCGGTGACGGTGGAGTACAGGGGGACGTCGCCGGCGCGGGGAGTGATGGGCGCGGCGAGTTCAAGGAGCTGTTCCCGGATGCGTTCGACGTGAGGCGTGTGGGACGCGTAGTCGACGGCGATCGCACGGGTCCGGATCCCGGTGGCCTCGGCCTTTGCCGTGGCCTCGGCGAGCCCGGTGGGGCTCCCGGCGATGACGGTGGAGGTGGGCCCGTTGACGGCCGCTATCCATATGTCGTCGCGCCCGGTCAGCAGGTCGTGCGCTTGGTCGGCGGAGGCGGCGAGGGAGACCATGCCGCCGAATCCGGCCAGTTCCCGCGCGATGAGGCGGCTGCGCAGTGCCACGAGCCGTGCGCCGTCCTCCAACGAGAGCACACCGGCCACACACGCGGCCGCGATCTCGCCTTGGGAGTGGCCGATGACGGCGGAGGGCTCGATGCCGAGCGAACGCCACACCTGGGCCAGGGACACCATGACGGCCCAGAGGGCGGGCTGGACGACATCCACCCGTTCCAGCGCCGTGCCATCCCCGGTCGCCCGCAGCACATCGAGCGGATCCCAGTCGATATGCGGCGCCAGCGCCTGGGCGCAGCGGTCGATGGATTCGGCGAACACGGTTGAGGCGTCGAGCAGTTCGGCGGCCATGCCCACCCACTGCGACCCCTGCCCCGGAAAGACGAACACCGGACCGGCGGCCGACCCGGCGGCCACCCCGGCCACCACATGAGCGGAGGGCTCACCGGAGGCGATCGCGTCCAGCCCGGCCAGGAAGCCGTCCCGGTCCCCGGCCACCACCACCGCACGGTGTTCCATGGCGGCCCGCCGCGTCGCCAGCGCCCACGCGATGTCCGACGGTGTGGCGTCGGAGGAGTCGGCGGCGAACGCACCCAGCCGGGCCGCCTGCGCCCGCAACGCGGCGGGCGAACGGCCCGACACCACCCACGGCAGCACACCTTCCGCCTCGACGAGCGGATGGGCGGGGCGAGGGGTGCGGGAGGGGGCGCGGGCGGGGGCCGATGGGGCCTGCTCCAGGACCACATGGGCGTTGGTCCCGCTGATGCCGAACGACGAGACTCCGGCCCGCCGCGCCCGTCCGGCCTCCGGCCACGGGCGCTCCTCAGTCACCAGCTCCAGACCTCCGGACCCCCAATCCACGTGCGGGGTCGGCTCGTCCACATGCAGCGTGGCGGGGACGACACCATGGCGCATCGCCATGATCGCCTTGATGACGCCCGCGACTCCGGCCGCCGCCTGGGTATGACCGATGTTGGACTTCACCGACCCCAGCAGCGCGGGCCGGTCGGCGGGCCGGTCCCGGCCGTACGTGGCGAGCAGCGCCTGCGCCTCGATCGGGTCGCCGAGCGCCGTGCCCGTGCCGTGCGCCTCGATCACATCCACGTCGGACGTCGACAGCCCCGCGTCCGCCAGCGCCTGCCGGACCACCTGTTCCTGGGAGAGACCGTTGGGCGCGGTGAGGCCGTTGGAGGCGCCGTCCTGGTTGACCGCCGTGCCACGGATCACGCCGAGCACACGATGGCCGTTGCGGCGGGCGTCGGACAGCCGCTCCACCAGGAGCATGCCGACGCCCTCCGCCATTCCGGTGCCATCGGCCCCGGCCGCGAACGCCTTGCACCGGCCGTCGCGGGCCAGCCCGCCCTGGCGGCTGAACTCGGTAAAGATGCCTGGGGTGTTGAGGACGGTGACCCCACCGGCCAGGGCCAGCGAGGACTCCCCCCGCCGCAGCGACTGCACCGCCAGGTGCAGGGCCACCAGCGATGACGAACAGGCGGTGTCCAGCGTGATGGCGGGCCCGGTGAGCCCGAGCAGATAGGCGATACGGCCGGAGGCCACACTGGCGGTCTTGCCGGTGAGGAGATAGCCGTCCACCGCCTCCGGCGCCTCGTGCAGCCGTGGCCCGTACTCCTGGTCCATGGTGCCGACGAACACACCGGTACGGGTGGCGCGCAGCGCGTCGGGCGCGATGCCCGCGCGCTCCAGCAGCTCCCAGGAGGTCTCCAGCAGCAGCCGCTGCTGGGGGTCCATCGCCAGGGCCTCGCGCGGGGAGATGCCGAAGAAGCGGGCGTCGAAGTCCGTGGCCCCGTCGATGAATCCACCGCTCCGGGCGAAGCTGCTGCCGGTGCCGCCGGTGTTCCCGGTGCTCTCGGCGCTGCCGGTCCTCTCGGTGCCGTGCAGCCGCTCCAGATCCCAGCCGCGGTCGTCCGGGAACGGCGCGATGGCGTCCCGTCCGTCCGCCACCAGCCGCCACAGATCCTCGGGGGAGTGCACCCCACCGGGGAGGCGGCAGCTCATCGCGATGATGGCGATCGGCTCGTCGGCGGGGGCGGCCACCGCCGCGGGTGCGGAGGACGGACCGCCGGCGGCGAGGTGTTCCGCGAGCCTGGCCGGGGTCGGGTGGCTGAAGAGCGCGGCAGGGGAAAGGCGGGTGCCCAGCGCGGCGTTGACGCGGTTGCAGAGATCGCTGAGCGAGATCGAGTCGAAGCCGAGATCCTTGAAGGTCCGTCCGGTGTCGAGCTCGGCCACCGTCGTATGTCCGAGGACGGCGGCGGCCTGGGCCCGCACCTGATGAACCACATCAAGGGTCGCGGCCCCCGGCGCGGCATCCGTGGCCGCCGGAGACGCCACGGTGTCGAACCAGTGGCGCCGCCGCTGGAAGACACGGCCGGGCAGCTCGGCCCGGCGGGCGCCGGTCCCGGCGAACACCTTTCCCCAGTCGGGCGCAACCCCGTGCACCCACAGCTCGGCCAGCGAGAGCAGCATGCGCTGTGTACCGCCCTCGCCCCGGCGCAGGGTGCCGACGGCGAGGCCGCCCGTGTCCTGGACGGCGCTGGTGAGCACGGGGTGCGAACTGCTCTCCAGGAAGAGGGAGTTGCCGTCCGCGATCAGGTTCCGGACGGTGTCGTGGAAGCGGACCTGTTCGCGGAGGTTGCGGTACCAGTACTCGGCGCCCAGCGCCTCGCCCACGATGGGTGCGGTGGTGACGGTCGAGTACATCGGCACGTCCCCGGCGCGCGGGACGACCGGCGCCGCGAGCCGCAGGAACTCCTCGCGGATCGCCTCGACATGCGGGGTGTGCGAGGCATACGCGGTGGCCACCCGGCGGTGCCGCAGCCCGGCGGCCTCCGCCCTGGCCGTGACCTCGGCCAGCCCCTCCGGGCTGCCCCCGACCACCGTCGCACCGGGTCCGTTGACCGCGGCGATCCATACGTCGTCCCGGTCCGCCAGCAGCTCGGCCGCCCGCTCCTCCGACGCGCCGATGGACGCGAGACCGCCCCGGCCGATCAGGGCCCCCGCGATCCGGCTGCGTACGGCGATCAGCCGGGCACCGTCCTCCAGCGACAGCGCTCCGGCCACGCACGCGGCCGCGATCTCACCCTGCGAGTGGCCCACGACGGCCGATGGGACGACGCCGAGCGAACGCCACACCCGCGTCAGCGAGACCATCACGGCCCAGAGCGCGGGCTGCAGCACCTCCGCGCGCTCCAGCGCGGCGCCGTCCTCGGTGTCCCGCAGGACGTCGAGGAGGTCCCAGTCGGTGTGCGGGGCCAGGGACCGGGCGCAGCGGTCGATGGATTCGGCGAACGCGGGCGAGGCGTCGAGCAGTTCGGCGGCCATGCCCACCCACTGCGAGCCCTGCCCCGGAAAGACGAACACCGGACCCGGGGCCGACTCACCGGCCACCCCATTGACCACATGGGCGGACGGCTCACCGGAGGCCAGCGCGTCCAGCCCGGCCAGGAACCCATCGCGGTCCCCGGCCACCACCACGGCACGGTGCTCCAGGGCGGTACGGTGCTCGGCGAGCGACCATCCGATGTCGGCGGGGGAGACATCGCCGTCGGCCGAACCGTCCGCGGAACCGCCTGCCGAATAGTCCGCCGAACCGTCCGCGGAACCGCCTGCCGCGAACGACCGCAACCGGGCCGCCTGCGCCCGCACCCCGTCCGGCGTCCGGCCCGAGATCACCCACGGCAGTACGTCACCACCCCACGCGCCCGCGACGCCTTCGGCCGCACCCTCGGTGCGTGAGACCACCGGAGCCTGCTCCACGACGACATGGGCGTTGGTCCCGCCGACGCCGAAGGAGGACACCCCGGCGATCAGCGGCGCGTCCGGGCGCGGCCACGCCGACAGCTCGGTCTGCACCCGCAGATTCCACTCCTCCAGCGGAACCGCGAGGTTGGGGGAGCGGAAGTTGAGGCTGGGCGGGAGATGCGCCGCCTTCAGGGCGAGCAGGACCTTGATCAGGCCGGTGATCCCCGCGGCCCCTTCCAGATGGCCCACGTTCGTCTTGGCGGACCCCACCAGCAGCGGCCGGTCCTTCGTCCGCGCCGCGCCGATCGCCTCGGCCAGCGCCGCCGCCTCGATGGGGTCGCCGACGGGCGTGCCGGTGCCGTGCAGTTCGACGTACTGCACCTCGTCGGGGCCGACCCCGGCCGCGGCGTACGCCCGGCGCAACACCTCCGCCTGGGCGGTCCGGCTGGGGGTGGTGAGACTGTCCCCGCCGCCGTCGTTGTTGACCGCGCCGCCGCGCAGCACCCCATGGATCCGGTCGCCGTCGGCGAGCGCGCGGGCGAGGGGTTTGAGCAGCACCAGACCGCCGCCCTCGCCGCGGACGAAGCCGTTGGCCCGGGCGTCGAAGGCATAGCAGGTGCCGTCGGGGGAGAGCCCGCCGAAGCGTGCGGCGCTCAGCGCGCCGTCGTACGCGAGATTGAGGTGGACCCCGCCCGCGAGCGCGGTGTCGCATTCGCCGTTGCGCAGGCTCTGGCAGGCGGTGTGCACCGCGACCAGCGAGGACGACTGGCCCGAGTCGACCACCATGCTGGGGCCGCGGGTGCCCAGCAGATAGGAGAGCCGGTTGGCGATCATGCCGCGCTGGAGGCCGGTCAGGGTGTGATGGGTGACCGCGGAGTCGCCGCCGTGGCGCCGCAGCAGCGTGGCGTAGTCGTCGTTGATGGCGCCGACGAACACCCCCGTCCGCCCCTGGGCGAGCCGGTCCGGTGTGAGGCCCGCGTCCTCCAGGGTCTCCCAGCCCAGTTCGAGCGTCAGCCGCTGCTGGGGATCCATGGCGGCGGCCTCGCGCGGCGATATGCCGAAGAAGTCGGCGTCGAAGTGGTCCACCGCGTCGAGGAAGGCGCCGAATTCCGTCCCAGCTTCGGCTCCGGGTACGGCTCCGGGTTCGGCTCGGGCCCCGGACCCGCCGTCGGATTGCCGCGGAGTCCATCGATCTTCCGGTACGGAAGTGACCGCGTCCGCGCCCTCGCTGAGCAGACGCCAGAATTCCTCGGGCGTCCGGGCCCCCGGTAAACGACAAGAGAAACCGATGACCGCTACCGAATCATGGACATCGTGATGCCATGGCAAATCGGCGACTGTGGACAACTAGGTACACTCCCCCGTGACCTGGTGACCTGACCCATTTATCGCGCCTGAAAACAAAGATCAACTGTCGCGAAGGTACCTCAGCGTCCGGCGGGTGCGCAAGCATGTTCGGGAGCCGCTGCTCGGGGTCATGTTCCGCTGGTCACAGGGCGGTTGATTGCGGCTCTTTCGTTTTCAACGAAAGAAAAAAATGGATGGCGGCCCGTGCGGGGATGGGCTACGGTTTCTCCGTTCCGTGCGGGCCGTGTTGGTCCGTGTTGCCGCGCGTGGAGGAAAGCAGGAGGTGAGGACATTGATGACGGTCTCGGTGGCGAGCGCCGCTCGCGTTCAGGAGTTCCTCATTTCCACCCCTGCGGTCTCCGGCTGACACCTCTTCGGAGGCCGCCCTTCGAAGGGTTTCCTCCGTGTTGAACACTTCCACCGGCTCTTCTGGCTCTACTGGCTCCTCTGACTCGTCTGGCTCCGCCTCTCCGTACTCCCTCGCCGCCTATGGCTGGGACGACGGCTGGGCGGAGACGTTCGCCCCGTACGCCGCACAGGGCCTGGTGCCCGGCCGGGTGATCCGGGTGGACCGTGGCCAGTGCGATCTGGTCACGCCGAGCGGCCTGGCACGGGCCGACACCGAGCTGGTGACGCCGCGCGATCCGCTGCGGATCGTGTGCACCGGCGACTGGGCCACCGTGGACGCCGAGGGCGATCCGCGTTATGTGCGTACGCTGCTGCCGCGCCGTACCGCCCTCGTACGGTCCACCTCCTCCAAGCGCTCGGACGGCCAGGTGCTGGCGGCCAACGTCGACCACGCCGTCATCGCCGTCTCCCTCGCCGCCGAGCTCGACCTGGGGCGGGTGGAGCGGTTCACCGCGCTGGCCTGGGAGAGCGGCGCCCAGCCGCTGCTCGTCCTCACCAAGGCCGATCTGGTTCCGGAGCCGGACACCCTCGCCCATCTGGTGTCCGACACCGGGACGGCGGCGCCCGGTGTACGGGTGCTCGCGGTGAGCTCCGCGACGGGGGAGGGGCTGGACGAGCTCGGTGCCCTGCTCGCCTCCGGCACCGCCGTGCTGCTCGGCCAGTCGGGCGAGGGCAAGTCCACGCTGGCGAACGCGCTGGTGGGCGAGGCCGTCCAGGACGTACGGGCGATCCGCGACAGCGACGGCAAGGGGCGGCACACCACGACCACCCGCGATCTGCTGCCCCTGCCCTCGGGCGGGGTACTGATCGACACCCCGGGGCTGCGCGGGGTGGGGCTGTGGGACGCCGAGGGCGGTGTCGCACAGGCGTTCGCCGAGATCGAGGAGCTCGCCGAGCGGTGCCGCTTCCCCGACTGCGCACACCGGGCCGAGCCGGGGTGCGCGGTGCTCGCCGCGATCGACGACGGCTCGCTGCCTGAGCGGCGGCTGGAGAGCTACCGCAAGCTGCTCCGCGAGAACGAGCGGCTCGCGGCCCGTACGGACGCGCGGCTGCGGGCCGAGCTGCGGCGGGACTGGAAGCAGCGGCAGGCGCTCGGCCGCCACATGATGGAACGCAAGCGGGGGCCGAAGCGGTAGCGGTAGTGGTGTGCCCGGGACCGGCCCCGGTCAGCTCACGCTCCGGGTCTTGGCCCCGGGCGCGTCCTCCAGGCCCCAGCTGTACACCCAGCGCGGATGGATCCGGATGACCTCGTCGCTCAGCTGGGTGCCGAGGTCATGCGGCCCCGTGCGCCGCTCCGCCTCGCCGCGGATCTCCACCCCGCACACCATCCACGGCTGCTCGCTCACCAGGCTGTCGACGACCAGCGCCACCTTCGGATTCGTCCCGGTGTTGCGCCACTTCTTCGTCCTGCCCATGGCATAGCCGCCGATGTCGACCGTGCCGTCCTCGTTGAGGAAGAACGCCACCGGGTTCGCCTGCGGCTGGCCGTGCGCGTCCACGGTGGCCAGCCGGCCGATCCGCTGCGATCTGAGGTAGCCGGCCTCGGGTTCGGTGAAAACTGTCATGCGATCACTGTCGCGCGCCCGCGCCCCGTACGCAGGGGACGCGGGACCGGGACCGCCCGATGCGGGGCCGGGGCTTCTTCCCGGTGCGGGGCCGGGACCTCCCGACATGGGACCGGGGCCGCCCGATGCCGGGAGCGCTCGGCCGAAACGCCGATTGGGGTGGCTGTGCGCGGTAACTCGACGCCACGATGACCCTGCGAGGCCCCCGAAGGCCTTGCGACGACGGTGATACGAGCGAGAGAGCGGGTTGCGATGAATCAGGCCACGGACGAGTACGACGTCATCGTGCTGGGCGCGGGCCCGGTCGGTGAGAATCTGGCCGACCGGACCCGCGCCGCCGGGCTCTCCACGGTGATCGTGGAGCGGGAGCTGGTCGGTGGTGAGTGTTCGTACTGGGCCTGCGTCCCCAGTAAGTCGCTGCTGCGCCCGGTGCTCGCGCGGGCCGAGGCACGCCAGGTGCCGGGGCTGCGGGAGGCGGTCGGGGGGTCGCTGGCGGCGGCCGATGTCCTCGCCCACCGCGACAAGCAGGTCGGCAACTGGAAGGACGACGGTGCGCTCACCTGGCTGGACTCGGCCGGGATCGACCTGGTGCGCGGCCAGGGGCGGCTGGTCGGCCCGCGGCGGGTCTCGGTGACACCGCCGGACGGATCCGGCGGCGAGGAGCGGACCCTCACCGCCCGCCACGCGGTGGCCATCTGCACCGGCAGCGGGGCCGCGCTGCCCGACATGCCCGGGATCGCCGAGGCCCGGCCCTGGACCAGCCGGGAGGCCACCAGCTCGGGCACGGTGCCGGACCGGCTGATCATCGTGGGCGGCGGTGTGGTCGCCGCCGAGATGGCCACCGCCTGGTGCGGCCTCGGTTCGCGCGTCACCGTGCTGGTGCGCGGCTCCGGGCTGCTGAACCGGATCGAGCCGTTCGCGGGCGAGCTGGTCGCCGAGACGCTGAGGGAGGCCGGGGCCGAGATCCGCACCGGTACGTCGGTGAAGGGGCTCGCCCGGCCGGGCGGGGCGGAGGGGCCGGTCACGGTGACCCTGGAGAGCGGGGAACAGCTCGAGGCGGACGAGGTGCTCTTCGCCACCGGGCGCGCCCCGCACACCGCGGACGTGGGCCTGGACACGGTGGGGCTCGAACCGGGCGGCTGGCTGACGGTCGACGAGACCTGCCGCGTGACGGATGTCCCCGACGGCTGGCTGTACGCGGCGGGCGACGTCAACCACCGGGCGCTCCTCACCCACCAGGGCAAGTACCAGGCGCGCGTCGCGGGCGCGGCGATCGGGGCACGCGCGCGAGGGGTCGAGCGGCTGGACACGAGCCGCTGGGGCGCGTACGCGACGACCGCGGACGAGGCGGCCGTACCCCAGGTCGTCTTCACCGACCCGGAGGTCGCCGCGGTCGGGCTGACCGCGGAACAGGCCGAGTCCGAGGGCCGCAGCATCCGTGTCGTCGACTACGACATGGGCCAGGTCGAGGGCGCGGTCCTCTACGCGGACGGCTACCGCGGCCGCGCCCGCATGGTCGTCGACCTGGACCGGGGCCACCTGATCGGCGTCACCTTCGTGGGCCCCGGGGTCAGCGAACTGCTCCACTCGGCGACGGTGGCGGTAGCGGGCGAGGTCCCCCTCGACCGCCTCTGGCACGCGGTGCCGTCGTTCCCCACGATCAGCGAGATCTGGCTGCGGCTGCTGGAGGCGTACAGGGGCTGAGGGCGCGGGGCCGACCGGGCGGCGGCCACCTGCTCGCCCCGGCCCCGGCCCCGGCCCCGGCTCCCGGGTGCGGCTCCCGGCCCTGGCTCCGGCGCCCGGCTCCCGGGTCCGGCCTCGGCTTCCGGCCGCCCGGGTCCGGCTCGGGCTCCCGGCCCCGGCCCTGGCTCCGGCCGCCCGGGTCCGGCCTCGGCTTCCGGCCGCCCGGGTCCGGCTCCGGCTCCCGGCCCCGGCCCTGGCTCCGGCCGCCCGGGTCCGGCTCCGGCTCCCGGCCCCGGCCCTGGCTCCGGCCGCCCGGGTCCGGCTCCGGCTCCCGGCCCCGGCCCCTGGCTCCGGCCGCCCGGGTCCGGCTCGGGCTCCCGGCCCCGGCCCCTGGCTCCGGCCGCCCGGGTCCGGCCCCGGCTCCCGGCCCCGGTCCCGGCCGCCCGGCCTTGGGCGGCTCGCGGGGGGCCACTCCTTGCTCCTCGGGTTTGCCCTCCGGCCGCGTTGACGCATGACGTCGGGGGCGGGCGGCGGCTCGTCTCCGACGCCCCGCCCCGGGCTCAGGGCCTGCCCGCTTGCCGGGTCGGGCTCCTGGGGCCCAGCGACCGAGGGTGCTCGGGTTTGCTTGAGCGGATCTTGGGCGGAACTCGGGCCGGTCATCGCGTGGTGTCCCCGTGGAGCCTCCCTGTGGACAATGTGGGGATGAGCCAGCAGGGCGACCGACGCCGTCATGAGGACGACTGGTGGGGCGAGTTGTACGACCCGCGTCGTGCCGACGCGGGGCCCGCGGCGGCCTCCGACTCCGTGGACGACCGGTTCGATTCGGCCTCCCGCACGCTCGCCGACGACGAGGACGCCGGACATCAGAGACCGGCCGCGGGTGCCCCCTGGGGCCCGCGGACGGGGGAGCCGGGCGGTGCCGCCCCGGGCTCCGACACCGACGCCGGAGGTGGCCCGCAGGGGTGGCGATCTCCCGCCGATGAGGAGCCCGGTGCCACACTGCCCACCCAGGACCGCGCGGGGTCCGGTGCCGCATCGCCCTCGGCGGGCGGCAACGAGGGGTCGGACGCCGCACAGGGTGACAACGCGGGGTCCGGTGCGGCCACGCCTCCCCAGGGCCGCGCGGGGTCCGGTGCCCAGCCGGGACGTACCGGTCCGGCGGGCGCGCCCGGACGTACCGACTCGGGAAGCGCGCCGGGACCCACGAGCCGGAGGAGTGCGACCGGAGGACCCACGAGCCCAGCGGGCGGGCCTGGACCCGCAAGCCGGGGGAGCGCACCCGGGCCCACCGCCCCGGTCGGCCCACCCAGGCGCGCCGGGGTGTCCGGGCCGCCCTCGCCATCCTCGGGGCCGCGTGGGGCCGGAGTGCCGCCTCCGCCGGAGGCCGCGTTGCGGGCCGATCCGGCGCGGCCCTGGCGGGCCGCGGCCGCCTCGTACGTCGGGGACGAGCCGCCCACGTACGAGACCGAGCCGACCACGCTTCCCGTCACCGATCCGCAGGAGCTCCGGGACGTGGTGCCCGACACCGTGCTCGAGGGCGCCCGGTACGGCACGCTGACGCTGCGGGCCGCATCGTTGCGCGGGGACGCGGCCCGCTACCGGGGCGAGTTGCGGCGGGACGCCCTGTTCGCGGTGCGGTTCGGGACCGGGGACAGCGCCCTTCTCCTGGTGGCCGTGGCGAGTGGGCAGCGGGCGGCGCCGGGGGCGCATCGGGTGGCGCGCGAGCTGTGCGAGTGGATCGCCGGGGCGGTCGGCAGCAATCAGCTCCGGCTGACGGAGGACATCCACACCGCCAACCGCGGCGCTCTCAGCTCCGGGCTGCACCGGCTCACCGACCGTGCCTACGGGCGGCTGCGCGCCGGCGCGACCGTACGCGGCCTCGCCCCCGCCGACCACACCGCGTCGGTGCGCTGCCTCCTGCTCCCGGCACATCCGGCCTGCCGTACCCGGGTGTTCTTCGGCGTCGGTGACGGTGGGCTCTTCCGGCTGCGGGACGGCGTCTGGCAGGACCTGGAACCCGACGGGGGCGAGCGGGACGCCGTCGGCGGGCCCGTCATCGGCTATGGGAGTGGTCGCCCGCCCGTCCGGCGACCGAGCCATGACCCCGACCCCGACCCCGACTCCGAGCCCGCGCCGCCACCCGAGTCCGAGCCCGTCCACGGGCCCTTCCGGTTCCGTGCCTCCGTCGCCCGGCCGGGCGACACCCTGCTGCTGTGCAGCGCGGGCCTCGCCGACCCCATGCGCGGCGAGGCCGCCCTCGCCAATCGCCTGGCCGAGCGCTGGGACACCGCGGAGGCGCCGGGTCTCGCCGCGTTCCTCGCCGACGCCCAGACCGGGGTGAAGGGCTACGCCGATGACCGTACGGCGGCCGCCGTCTGGGAGGCGTAACCCCGCCGTCCATGGGTTGATGGACGAAAGGTACAAGGTGGCGGACAAGCGTCACCCACCCCATCGACCCTGGACGACGAGAGGGATGAGGGCGCGCGATGGCCAAGCAGACCGTGGCGGAGCAATACGTGGACATCCTGGTGCGCGCCGGTGTGCGACGGCTGTACGGCGTGGTCGGCGACAGCCTCAACCCCGTGGTGGACGCGGTCCGCCGCAACGCCGCGATCGACTGGATCCAGGTGCGGCACGAGGAGACCGCCGCCTTCGCCGCCGGTGCCGAGGCGCAGCTCACCGGATCCCTCGCCGCCTGCGCGGGCTCCTGCGGCCCCGGGCACGTCCATCTGGTCAACGGGCTCTACGACGCCCATCGCTCCATGGCCCCGGTCATCGCGCTCGCCTCGCACATCCCCAGCAGTGAGATCGGCACCAGCTACTTCCAGGAGACCCACCCCGAGCGGCTGTTCCAGGAGTGCAGCCACTACTGCGAGCTGATCTCCCACCCCCAGCAGATGCCCCGCGTCCTGCAGACCGCCGTGCAGCACGCGATCGGCCGCAGCGGGGTCAGCGTGGTGGCGCTCCCCGGCGACATCGCCGCCCGCCCGGCGCCCGAGCGCGCCGAAGAGCACGCCCTGGTGACGTCCCGGCCCACCGTGCGTCCGGGCGACGCGGAGATCGACCGGTTCGCCCGCATGGTCAACGAGGCGGAGCGGGTGACGCTCTTCTGCGGCCGGGGCTGTGCCGGGGCGCACGAGGAGGTGATGGCCTTCGCCGAACTGCTGAAGGCACCCGTGGGGCACGCCCTGCGCGGCAAGGAGTGGATTCAATACAACAATCCCTATGACGTCGGCATGAGTGGTCTGCTCGGCTATGGCGCGGCGTACGAGGCCACCCACGAATGCGATCTGCTGATCCTTCTTGGCACCGACTTCCCGTACGGCGCCTTCCTGCCCTCCGATGTGCGGACCGTTCAGGTGGACGTCCGCGCCGAACACCTCGGCCGCCGCTCCAAGCTGGACCTCGCCGTCTGGGGCGATGTCCGGGAGACGCTGAGCTGTCTGACGCCGAAGGTGCGCCCCAAGACCGACCGCCGCTTTCTCGACCGCATGCTGAAGAAGCACGCCGACGCGCTGGAGGGCGTGGTCAAGGCGTACACCCGCCGGGTCGACAAGCACATCCCGATCCACCCGGAGTTCGTGGCGTCGGTGCTGGACGAGGAGGCCGCCGACGACGCGATCTTCACCGTGGACACCGGGATGTGCAATGTGTGGGCCGCGCGCTATCTGTCCCCCAACGGCCGCCGCCGGATGATCGGCTCCTTCACCCACGGCTCGATGGCCAACGCGCTGCCGCAGGCGATCGGCGCCCAGTTCATGGACCGCCGCCGCCAGGTGATCTCGATGTCCGGCGACGGCGGATTCACCATGCTGATGGGCGACTTCCTCACCCTCGTCCAGTACGACCTGCCGGTGAAGGTGATCCTGTTCAACAACTCCGCGCTGGGCATGGTCGAGCTGGAGATGCTGGTCTCGGGCCTGCCCGCGCACGGCACTGGGTACCACAACCCCGACTTCGCGCAGATCGCCCGTGCCGCCGGGGTGTACGGCGAGCGGGTGGAGAAGCCCAAGCGGTTGCGGTCCGCGCTGCGTGCCGCACTGCACCACAAGGGGCCCGCGCTCCTGGACATCGTCACGGACCCCAACGCGCTGTCCATCCCACCGAAGATCAAGGCGGAGATGGTGACCGGCTTCGCGCTCTCGGCCAGCAAGATGGTGCTGGACGGGGGCGTCGGCAAGATGCTCCAGATGGCCCGCTCGAACCTCCGCAACGTACCGCGTCCCTGATCCTCTCCGCTCCCGGAACGTGCCGGTAGCGCTCCAGGGGGGGGCGCACTTGTCCTGCGGCGGGGGCTTTTTGCCTTGCGTTTCCAGGCCGAGCGGATCGCCGACGAGAGGGGTTCGGCCGCTTCGTGCATCACATGCGGGAGCCGCCGGACCGGTCCCGCCACGACGCGGGCGAGCTGACGCGCAGCCAGGAGATGATCGCCCAGGCGGGGTTCACCGTGGATGTCGCGCGCTGTGGCTGGCGCCGACCGACCAGAGCATCCCGGTCGCGGCCGGATGTGAGCACAGTGAGCCCGGTGGCGAGGGCACATGCACCGGCGACTGCGGCAACACGGGCCCGAACTGAGCTGACGCGCTGACAGCCCGAGGCGCGGCACGTACTCTCGGCTACAGGAGGTGGTCACTATGTCGCAATGGGTAAATCCTCGTGCGGTCGACGTAGTCCGGTTCGCGAGTCGGTTCCAGGCGCCGTCAGCACTCCCGGATGATGCCTGTGGCTGCTGGGCCGGACGCCGACGCCGGTGGGGATCGCCTCATCGATCTCGGCCCCGATTCTCGGCGACTGTGCTTGTCGGTGAGGACGGCGCGATGTATGCCGTCCCGTGTAGCAGGTGCAGTGGAACGGGCGTCGTCTCGTAGGTCAGCCAACACCCGTCAACGGCCCCGTCCGTGCGCTTCCCCGTGGCGCCGGGCGGGGCTTCCTCGTGGCATCGAGATACGCACCTTCGTCCAGTACGACAACCCGTTACGACAACCCGTACGACGTCGGCATGAGTGGTCTGCTCGGCTATGGCGCGGCGTACGAGGCCGCCCACGAATGCGATCTGCTGATCCTGCTCGGCACCGACTTCCCGTACGGCGCCTTTCTGCCCTCCGATGTCTCGACACTCGGACGGCACTCCCGGCGTGCCCGGGCGTGCGGCGATCGGCTCGCGTGGGTACGGCCCCGTATCACCGACCTCCACACGGGCGTCACCCAGGGCTGCTGGGCCCCGCCGGCAGGCCGAGCAGAGCCCGTGGCGAGCCCGCGACCGCGCAGCCCTGCGCGCTCCCTGAGGGGGTTACGCGAGGGGCTGCGCGGCGGCCACGGCACGCGGGTGCCCATGGGCTGGCGGACGGATGGTCGCCGAGCTGACGCGCTCCGGACGACCGTCGGCCGTGCAGCCGTCAGCCAGGACTTCTCGGCGTCACCATGGGCACGGCGGCAGGCCCGGCGTCAGCCGCTCACCGGCCGCAGCCGCAGCGTCAGGATCTGGTGCGGGCGCAGCGCCAGGGTCAGCCCGCCCGGGCCCGTGGCCGCCTCGTGCAGGGGGCGCTCCAGCAGGTCCGTCACCTCGGCCCCGAGCACCGGGAAGCCGGTGACCAGCGTGCCCGCCGCCCGGCCGCCGTGGGACTCGTACAGCCGCACCACCACATCGCCGCTGCGGTCCTCCGCGAGCTTGACCGACTCGATCGTGATCGCGGGGTTGTCCACTGACATCAGCGGTGCCCGCTCGGCCGGTCCGGCGGGGAGGGTGCGCAGCGGCAGGTTGAGGGCGAGTCCTTCCGCGACCGCCTCGGCGACGCCCGCGCCGGGCAGCAGGGCGTAGCGGAAGCGGTGGACGCCCAGGTCGGTCTCCGGGTCGGGGCTGTGCGGGGCGCGCAGCAGGGTGAGCCGCACGGTGGTGCCCAGCACCTCGCCCTCGCGTCCGTCCGTGCCCGCGTCCGTGCCCTCGCCCCCGTCGTGCGCCGTACGGGTCACATCGTGGCCGTACGTGGAGTCGTTGAGCACCGCCGCCCCGTACCCGGGTTCGGCGACCCGCAGCCAGCGGTGGGCGCAGATCTCGAACCGGGCCGCGTCCCAGCTGGTGTTGGTGTGGGTGGCGCGGTCCACATGGCCGAACTGGATCTCCGCGGTGGACACCTTGGCGTGGATGTCCAGCGGGAACGCCGCCTTGAGGACCTTCTCCGACTCCTGCCAGTCCACCTCCGTGGCGATGTCGAGGCGGCGGTTGCCCGCGGCCAGGGTCAGCTCCTGGGTGATGCGGGAGGCGCCGAAGGACCGTATGACCCGGACCGTCGCGCGCAGCGGACCGGACTCGATCAGCTCCACGGACTCGGCGTCGGTCAGATCGGTGTGGCGGCGGAGGTAGTGCCGGTCGATGTCCCAGGCGTCCCAGTGGTTGGGGTGGTCGGGGTGGAGCTGGAGGAGGTTGCCGCGGGCGCCGGGGGCCAGCACCTCACGGCTCGCGTCCAGGTCCAGTACCGAGGTGAGCAGCCCCTCGGTGTCGATGGTGACGCGCAGCCGGTCGTTGTCCAGGACGATGGACTGGCCGTCGCTCAGGGCGGTCACCGGCGGTGCCCCATGGGGTGCGCCGCCGGCGGCGGGCGCCTGCGGGGCGGTTCCCACGGGTGCCGCGCCCAGCCCGGCGACCCGCACCGCGACTGCCGTACGGCCCTCGCCCAGCGGCTGGACCGGGGCTCCGGACGGCAGGGCGGCCGCCGTCCGCGCGTCCAGGACGGCGATCTCCTCGCGCTCGTACGGCGAGGCGTTGAGCACGGCGGGCCCGCCGCCGCCCAGCGCGGCCACCGCCCCCGCGATGATCTCCTCCAGCTCGGCGAACACCATCTCGTAGGTGTCCCGCGCCTCGCGGTGCACCCAGGCGATCGACGAGCCGGGCAGGATGTCGTGGAACTGGTGCAGCAGCACCGTCTTCCAGATCCGGTCCAGCTCGTCGTACGGATAGGCGTAGCCGGGCGTGTGCAGCGCGGCGGCGGTGGCCCACAACTCGGCCTCGCGCAGCAGATGCTCGCCGCGCCGGTTGCCCTGCTTGGTCTTGGCCTGGGTGGTGTACGTGGCCCGGTGCAGCTCCAGATACAGCTCGCCCGACCACACCGGCGCCTTGGCCCCGTACTCCCGCTCGGCCTCGGTGAAGAACGCCAAAGGTGGCTGGATCTCGACGGTCGGCGAGCCCTCCAGGGAGGCGAGCCGCCGCGCCTTCTCCAGCATCTCGCGGGTCGGGCCGCCACCGCCGTCGCCGTAGCCGAAGGGCACCAGCGAGCGCGTGGCCAGCCCCTTGTCGGCGAAGTTCTTCTCGGCGTGGGCGAGTTCGGAGGCGCTGAACCGGGCGTTGTAGGTGTCCACCGGCGGGAAGTGGGTGAAGACCCGGGTGCCGTCGATGCCCTCCCACCAGAAGGTGTGGTGCGGCATCTTGTTGGACTGGTTCCACGACAGCTTCTGGGTGAGGAACCACCTCACCCCCGCCAACTTGGCGAGCTGCGGGAAGGCGGCCGTGTAGCCGAAGGAGTCCGGCAGCCAGATCTCCTCGGTGTCCACCCCCAGTTCCTCCAGGAAGAACCGCTTGCCGTGCACGATCTGCCGGGCCAGCGCCTCACCGCCGGGCATATTGGCGTCCGACTCGACCCACATCGAGCCCACCGGCGCCCAGTTGCCGTCCGCCACCGCCTTCTTGATCCGCTCCCAGATATGCGGCTGGTGCTCCTTGACCCACGCGTACTGCTGCGCCTGTGAGCAGGCGAACACCAGCTCCGGGTACTCGCCCGCGAGCGCGGTGACATTGGCGAAGGTGCGGGACGCCTTGCGCACCGTCTCGCGCAGCGGCCACAGCCACGCCGAGTCGATATGGGCGTGCCCGGCCGCCGAGACCCGGTGCGCGCTGGAGTGCGCGGGACGGCCGAGCGCGTCGGTCAGCTCGGCGCGGGCGGCGGCCGCGGTGCCGGGGACGTCGTGGAGGTCGAGCGCGTCCAGCGCGTTCTCCAGGGCGCGCAGGATCTCATGGCGGCGCGGCCGGTCCTCGGGCAGCTCGTGCATCAGCTCCGAGAGCACCTCGATGTCCAGGACCAGATGCCAGACGGTCTCGTCGAGGACGGCCAGCTCGGCCGAGGCGAAACGGTACAGCGGCTCGTCCCCGGCGGTCAGCACATCGCCGAGCCGGGTCGGGACGAAGCCGTCGCGCAGCACGGACGGGTTGGCGGCGGCTTCCAGCAGCAGCCGTACGGGCTCGCCACCGGCCGCGGGGGCGGCTACGGGGATGTGGCGGTTGCGCGGATGGATGCCCTTGATCGGCACGCCCTCCGCGTCGTACACCAGCCCCTCGGCCTGGAATCCCGGGGCGTCGTCGGTGAAGCCCGGGTCGATGACGGCCTCCACCCGCCGCCCCGCCCAGCCCTCCGGCACCGCGCCCTCCAGCCGGAACCACCAGGTGGACCACGGACTGCCCCAGTCCGTGCCGGTGGTGAACGGCTCGTAGGTGCCCGCCAGCGCCTCCGCGACCGGCACCGGCTCACCGGGGGTGCGCCACGCGGAGAGGGTGAGCGGCACCCGGGCCGTGTACTGGGCGGGCCTGATGAACTGGCGCAGCGCGCGGTCCAGGCGCCCCTCCACCAGTGGTCGGTCGTCGTGCATCACGGCTCCTCGGCTCGAGCTCGGGGGATCACTCAGCGGATCACTCCCAGCATTTCCCTCGGTGTGTGGGGGGCAACACCCGGGCATGCATTTCCGTGAGCGTGTTCGACGACATTCGACGCTGGCCGCCGTCAGGGGGCGGCCGGGGCGGGGGAGGATGAAGCGTCAGCCTGTACGGCCGGGCCGGGGGCATGGGCAGGGTCGGCCGGATGCGGGGCCGAAGGCCGCGGAGGCCGTTCCGGAGGGTGTTCCGGTGGAGCGTGGCCCGGCCCTGACCAAGCGATTGGCGCACGACGATCTCGCGGCGGTGGCGCGCGTCCGCGCGGAGCTGCGCGAGATGCTGCGGCACTGGGGCGGGCCCGGCCGGGCCGATCTCGCCGAGCTGCTCACCAGCGAGCTGGTGACCAACGCGCTGGTGCACACCGACCGTGGTGCGCAGGTCACGGCCTCGATGGGGGACGGGCCGGGCGCGCGCGTCACCGGGCGATTACGGGTGGAGGTGCGGGACTTCGTGTCCCGGCACCCGACGCTGCGCGACCGGCCCGCCGAGGACAGCACATCCGGGCGCGGACTGCTGCTGGTGCATACGCTCGCGGACGCCTGGGGCGTGCGGGCGCACGGGGTGGGCAAGGTCCTGTGGTTCGAACTCGAAGCCGAGGGCGTTCCGTAGCCGCCACTCCGTGGACGGGTGGCGCGTGTGACACGGAGGTGCGGCGCGTGTGACACGGAGGTGTGGCGCGCGTGACACGGACGTGCGGCGCGTCGGCGCCTTGCGCGGTACGGACCAGCCGGGCGGCGGGCGGGGATCGGTGCCCCCCGCCCTGGCCGCCGCCTCAGCCCCGCTCAGCCGAAGGCGCGCTCGATCTGCGCCAGCTTCTCCTCGAGGGAGTCCAGCCGCGGGATGGTGAGGGTGTCGTCCTCGGCCGTGAGGTCGATGGTGTGGGGACCGGCCTCGGCGTCCTTGTCCTTCTCACCGAAGCCGAAGCTGAAATCCCGGTCGCGGTCCTTGTCCCGCTCATGGCCCAGGTCGCCGGTCGCGGACTCGGCGCCGCCCGCGGAGCGCAGGGCGGGCCGGGCGGAGGCGGCGGCCAGCTGGGCCTGCTCCGGGGCCCCGGCGGTCTCCAGCACCTTCTCGCCTATGGCAGGCTCCGAACTGAGCTGCGCGGGCGGCGGGGTGGCGGCGGTGACCTCCACCTGACGGCCGCCGCGGCGGCCCCACATCCGGTGCTGCCGGTTGATCGCCCGGATCCGGGCCCGGTCCAGCTTCTCCTGGTCGCGCCGGCGGGCGCGGTTGTGCTCCTTCTCGCGCCGGTCCTCGCGGACCTCCTCGACGGCCTCGTCCAGCGTCCGCACGCCCTCGAGCAGCATCAGCGACCAGGCGGCGAAGGTCTCGCGCGGAGCGCGCAGCCAGCGGACGACGCGGATCTGCGGCAGCGGCCGCGGCACCAGACCCTGCTCGCGCAGCGCGGCCCGGCGGGTCTGCTTCAGGGCCCGGTCGAAGAGGACCGCCGCCGAGAGCGACATGCCCGCGAAGAACTGCGGGGCGCCCGCGTGGCCCATGCCGCGCGGCGCGTGCACCCAGTTGAACCAGGCCGCGGCGCCCGCGAACAGCCACACCAGCATGCGCGAGCCGAGCGCGGCGTCACCGTGGCTGGCCTCCCGCACCGCCAGCACCGAGCAGAACATCGCCGCGCCGTCGAGCCCGAACGGCACCAGGTACTCCCAGCCGCCTGTCAGCGCCAGGTTCTCCCGTCCGAAGCCCACCAGGCCCTGGAAGGAGAGCGCGGCGGCCACCCCGGCGCAGCAGAACAGCAGAATGTAGGCGGCCATCCCGTAGATGGCCTCCTTACGGCGCCGACGCTCCTCGCTGCGCTCCCAGGAGTCGGTGATGACGCTGTCGTCCTTCTTCCGTCGGCCGCGCGCGAGGACAACCGCCGCCCCCACGACGCCGGCGAGCGCCACGACGACTGGCAGAACCAGCGATATGTCGGTCAGTCTCATCCGGTGCCCCTTGATTGGCTTCCATGAAGTTCTGGCCGCAGTACGGCCTACCGCGCGCGACATCCTGGCGGAATCCTGCCGGGCCTCGAGCGGTTTTGGGACAAGAGGCCGCCAAGTAGGCGGGGGGACACGCGAATAGGTGCGATGCGATCCGAACACTCGCGCTGTGCAAGCGGCTTGATTCTATTCACGGAACCCGATCGCGGGTAATCCGACCGATCGGCTTGCCGGTCGAGCTACGGTCCGTGTACGAGGCGCGACGTTACCGCGACCTTAAATGATGTTTACGGGCTTTGCCCGGGGGCGGCCTCCGCATATCGTTTCGATGGGATGTCAGGAGGACCGGAGTGGAGCAGTCCGAAGCACAGGCGGCGATGGAGCCGTTGCCCTCCTGCGGCGCGCCCGCGGCACGCAGGTCCCCGCGCCGGCACTCGGTGCGTGGCCAGATCCTGGACGCCCTGCGGGACGCGCTGGCCGGCGGTGAGCTGACCCCGGGCGAGGTGTACTCCGCGCCGGTGCTCGCCGAGCGCTTCGGCGTCTCTCCCACCCCCGTACGGGAGGCCATGCAGCAGCTCGCGGGCGAGGGCGCCGTCGAGGTGGTGCCCAACCGGGGCTTCCGGGTCGCCCGCCGCAGCGAGCGCGAGCTGGCCGAGCTGGCGGAGGTGCGGGCGCTGCTGGAGGTCCCGGTGATGCTCGGCCTGGCGGAGGCGATCGCGCCCGAGCGCTGGGCCGGGCTGCGGCCCTTCGCCGAGGCGACGGCGGCGGCCGCCGTAAGGGGCGACCGGGCCGCCTACCTGGAGTCGGACCGCACCTTCCACCAGACGGTGCTCGGCTTGGCCGGGAACCAGCAGCTCGTGATCGTCGCCGACGATCTGCACCGCCGCGCCCAGTGGCCCCTGGCCTGCGGCCGCGTCACCCGTACCGCCGACCTCGTCGCCGACGCGGAGGAGCATATGGCCCTCCTCGACGCCCTGGCCGCCCGCGACCTCGACACGGTCGAATCCCTCACCAGGGCCCACTTCGCCCCGACGGTCTGAGGGCTGGGGGCTGGGGCTGGGGGCTGGTAGGGGCGTCCGACGGTTCTCGGCGCCTGCGGCGGGCCGTTCCCCTTCCCGCCCCTTCCCACAACTGGGGCTCCGCCCCAGGCCCCGGGGTCCGGGCGGAGCCTCCGCGCCCTGGCCGCGCTCCGACGGTTCTCGGCGCCTGCGGCGGGCCGTTCCCCGCCCCTTCCCACAACTGGGGCTCCGCCCCCAGGCCCCGGGGTCCGGGCGGAGCCTCCGCGCCCTGGCCGCGCTCCGACGGGTCTTGGTGCCTGCGGCGGGCCGTTCCCCTCCTCGCCCCTTCCCACAACTGGGGCTCCGCCCCAGGCCCCGGGGGGCGGAGCCCCTGTCGCGCCGGTCGCCCCGTAGCGCTGGGGGCGTACGAGTCGTCCTGCGCCCCCGGGCGGGTTCGCCCCGGGGCGTGCCGTGCTTCTCCCGGGGCGAGCCGGGGCCGGTCAGTCGGCGGTCTCCTCGGGGGACAGCTGTTCCGCGAGCCAGACGGGGACGCCGCCCAGGAGGCGGACCAGGCGGCCGGCCTCGGTGCGGAGGCGGGTGGCCTCGTCGGGGTCGGGTTCGACGTCGGCCAGGGCGGCCAGGGCCGGGGCGATGCCGACCAGGTAGCCCAGCTCCTCACGGATCCGCAGCGACTCCGCGAAGCCGTGCCGTGCGTCGGGCAGATCGCCGTCCGCCTCCGCCATGGCGGCCAGATGGCGCCAGGTGAACGAGCGCAGCAAGGTGTCGCCGTGGGCCGCCGCGCCCGCGTGGGCGCGCTGGAAGGCGGCCAGTGCGCCGGTCGGGTTGTGGGCGAGGTGCTGGGAGATCAGCCCGCGCCGGAAGTCCAGCAGCGGCCGGATCGGGGAGCCCGGCGAGAGCAGCGCGGCGGCGCGGCCGAGCGCGGTCCGCGCCTCGTCGGCCCGGTCCCGCACGCCGAGCAGCGTGGCCGCGTACGCCAGATAGCCCCGCTCGCACGCGGTCGCGCCGCGCTCGGTGTCGGTGAGCGCGAGCGCCTCCGCCGCCCGCAGGGCGTCCTCGGCCGCGTCCCAGCCGGTGGAGGTGTACATGCACCGTTCGGTCAGGACGACGCTGCGTTTGAGCGCGGCCGAGGCGTCATCCGCCGCCCGTGGGGTGAGCAGCTCGGCGGCGTCCTTCCAGCAGCCGCGCGAGCGCAGCCGCCATACCGCCGTGTCGAGTGGGTCGTCCACAAGCGGGTCGGGCCCGCGCCCCGTTCTTACCTCGGAATGGGAACCTGACGATCCAGGTGGTGACATGGCGGTGTCCGCCACATTGCCCTCCCCAAGCGCGCCATCGAGCCGGAAGCCGTGGGCGAATCTCAGCACGAATGCGCGCGCCCGGCCAAGAGGTTGGTGTGAATGAATTCACAAACCCCTGGCAAGGGTGATGCCGCAGTGGGGCACGGAGACGCGCTCCGGGCGCTTCCGCCGTCGCTTCCGCGGACACCTCCGCAGGTGCTTCCGCGGACGCCTCCGCAGGCGCCTCCGCCGTCGCTTCCGCGCCGCGTCAGCTCATGCGCAGCGCGAGGAAGAAGTCCAGCTTGTCCTCCAGGCGCGACAGCTCGCGCCCGGTCAGCTGCTCGATCCTGCCGACCCGGTAGCGCAGCGTGTTGACGTGCAGATGGAGCCGGGCGGCGCAGCGCGTCCAGGAGCCGTCGCAGTCCAGGAACGCCTCCAGGGTCGGGATCAGCTCGGCCCGGTGGCGCCGGTCGTACTCGCGCAGCGGATCCAGCAGCCGGGCGGTGAAGGCGCGCCGCACGTCGTCCGGGACGAAGGGGAGCAGCAGTACGTGCGAGGCCAGCTCCTGGTGCCCGGCCGCGCACACCCGCCCGGGGCGCGCGGCGGCCACGCGCCGGGCGTGCCGGGCCTCCTCCAGGGCGCCGCGCAGCCCGTCGGCGGAGTGCACGGCGGCGCTGACGCCGAGGGTCAGCCGGCCGTCGCCGTCCAGGCCCCGGGAGAGCGGCTCCCGAACGGCGGCCAGCAGCGCGTCGGCCTGCACTTCCGCCGTCTCCGGGTGGTCCGTGGCGCCGTCCGACGGGCCGTTGGGGAGCGCCGGGAGGGGTACGAGCGCCACCGCCTCGTCACCGGTGTGCGCCACGGCGATCCGGTCCGAGGGCTCCGGCCCGGTCGCGTACGGGTCGACCAGGATCTCCTCCAGCAGCGACTGGGCCACCCGGCCGCCGGGGATGCCGCCGGGGAGGCCCCCGCTGTCCGGCGAGGAGCCCTCCCGCGCGCCCGGGTCCCGCACTGCGCCTCCCCGTCCGTTCCGGTCCCGTCCGTTCCGGTCCCGCGCGCTCCCGTCCCGTGGGGCGCCGTCTCGCGTGGCACCCTCGCGGGCCCCGCCGTCCGCGCCCTTCCGTGCGCCACCCCGCTGCGCCCCGGCGTCCCGGCCGCCCCGCGTCCCGCCGTCCGGACCTCCCCGCGTCCCGCCGTATGCGCCCTTCCCCGCGTCGCCCAGCCGCGTCCCGCCGTCCGCGCCGTACTCCTGTTCCGCCGTGACGCCCCACTCCACCCGGGCCACCACCACCTGCCAGTGCGGCGCCGTGCCGAGGCCCGGCAGCAGCACCGGGGCGGCCACCCGCAGCCGGGCCGCGACCTCGGCGGGCGGCGCGCCCGACTGGACCAGCTCCAGCACCTCCTGGGCGAGCCTGCGCCGCACCGTGCGGGAGGCGTTCCGCCGGTCGCGCTCGACCGCGATCAGCTGGGTGACCCCGTAGAGCAGATCCAGCCGCTCCTCCGGCCATTCGTCGGCGTCCGCGCCGACCGCCAGCACCCAGTCGGACAGCACGGTCTCGCGCACATCGTCGCCGGGGTCACCGCTGCGGATGGGGAAGAGGGAGTACGTCATGCCGTCCGTGGCGGTCAGCCGGTGCGGGCCGCGCCGCCCGTCGCGGCGGGCGGCCAGTTGCTCGCCCGCCAGCTGGGCGCGGACCGCCGCGGGCGGCTCCGCGGCCGCCCCGGTGGCGGTCGGGCCCGCGATCCGGCGGCCGGTGGGGGAGAGCACCCACGCGGTCAGGTCCAGGTCCGAGCGGAGCAGGTCCAGGACGACCTCGGGGCCGCCGCCCGCGGGCCCGGACGTCATCATCCGGCGGTGCCGGTCGACGACCGCGGCCAGATCCCCGGCCCGTTCACCGGAGACCTGGCGCACCACATGCTCGGTGATCGTGGCGAACGCGACGTCCTCGACCACGGAGAACAGCGGCAGCCGATGGCGGCCACAGGCCAGCACCAGGTCCTCGGGCACGGCGCCCAGCTCCGCCTCGCCCGCCGCGAGACCCGCCACCCCGGCCGCCGCGAGGATGCGGACGAACCGCTCGGAGTCCTCCGGCTCATGCCGCCAGGCGAGCCCGGTCAGCACCAGCTCGCCACCGGCGAGATAGCGGCTGGGGTCGCGCAGATCGGTGGTCATCACGCCGCGCACGGTGCGGTCCAGCTCGTCCTCGCCGCCGAGCAGACGCAGCCCCAGGGTGTCGTTCTCCAGCAGTGCGCGCAGCCGCATGTGACGCCAGCCGATCTTGTTCCGTGTTGCCGGTCGAATACCGCGAGGTTTCCGGCCCCCGCCGTTCGTTCGAATCTACAAGACCTGCCCCCTGGCCAGCCAATTGCTTCATGTCTTTGGTGACTGCACCATGTGGCCCACACCTGGGTCTACTGGCGTTGAGCCGTGTGCAGAGTTCTTGGAGGACGGTGCTCGGGGCCCCTTCCATGCGCGGCGGCCGCGTGCGGGGAGCCCCGCCGACACCCCAACCGACGTCCCCGCCGTCCCTGACGATTCGAGCCGATTCGAGAAGAGAGACCCATGGACTTTCTGCGCCCCGCCGGCTGGGAGGAGGCGCTCGCCGCGAAGGCCGAGCACCCCACCGCCGTGCCCATCGCGGGCGGCACCGATGTGATGGTCGAGATCAACTTCGATCACCGGCGGCCCGAGTATCTGCTCGATCTGACCCGCGTCGCCGAACTGGCCGAATGGGAGGCCACCGACCGTACGGTCCGGCTGGGCGCGGGCGTCCCGTACACCCGGATCATCGAGGAGCTACGGACCGAGCTGCCGGGCCTCGCGCTCGCCGCGCACACCGTCGGCTCACCGCAGATCCGCAACCGCGGCACCGTCGGCGGCAACCTCGGCGCGGCCTCGCCCGCGGGGGACGCCCATCCCGCGCTGCTGGCGGCCGGGGCCGAGGTGGAGGTGGCGTCGGTGCGCGGCACCCGGCGGATCCCGGTGGAGGAGTTCTTCACCGGGGTCAAGCGCCACGCCCTGGAGCCCGATGAGCTGATCCGGGCGGTGCACATCCGGCGAGCGGACGGTCCGCAGCAGTTCTCCAAGGTCGGCACGCGCAATGCCATGGTGATCGCGGTCTGCGCCTTCGCCGTCGCGCTCCATCCGCGCACCCGCACCGTGCGCACCGGCATCGGATCGGCCGCGCCCACGCCCGTACGGGCCCGGGAGGCCGAGGAGTTCCTGGCCGCGGAGCTGGACGAGGGCGGCTTCTGGGACAGCGGCGCGCCCCTCGACCCGTCGGCCGTCCGGCGCTTCGCCGAGCTGTGCGCCGAGGCCTGCCGCCCGATCGACGACGTACGCGGCACCGCCGCCTACCGCCGCCACGCGGTGGGGGTCATGGCGCGCCGCACGCTCGGCTGGACCTGGGAGGCATATCGCCAGGGAGAGGGGAGGACCGCACAGTGCGCGTGAACATGAGGGTCAACGGGCGGCCGTACGAGGCCGATGACGTCTGGGAGGGCGAGTCCCTGCTGTACGTGCTGCGCGAGCGGCTGGGGCTTCCCGGTTCGAAGAACGCCTGTGAACAGGGCGAATGCGGCTCCTGCACGGTCCGTCTTGACGGGGTGCCGGTATGCGCCTGCCTGGTGGCGGCGGGGCAGGCCGAGGGGTGCGAGGTGGTCACCGTCGAGGGACTCGCGGACCACGCCCGGCAGCGGTCCGGGCAGGTCGCCCCGCTGGCCCCGGTCCAGCAGGCGTTTATCGACGCGGGCGCCGTCCAGTGCGGCTTCTGCACCCCCGGGCTGCTGGTGGCCGCCGATGAGCTGCTGGAGCGCAATCCCGACCCCTCCGACGCCGATATCCGCGAGGCGCTCTCCGGCAACCTCTGCCGCTGCACCGGCTACGAGAAGATCCTCGACGCGGTCCGGCTCGCGGCCGCGCGCACCGGGGAGGCGGTCTGACCATGGCAGCCGACCGCGCCGCCAGCGCCCCCACCACCCTCACCCAGGCCACCGGCGCCCCCCGGGGGACCGTCGGCGAGTCCACCCCGCGCCCGGACGGCACCCTCAAGGTGACCGGCGAGTTCGCGTACTCCTCGGACCTGTGGCACGAGGACATGCTGTGGGGCTTCACCCTCCGCAGCCCCCACGCCCACGCCGCGATCCGGTCCATCGACACCGCCGGGGCGCTCGCCCTGCCCGGGGTGTACGCCGTCATAACGCATGACGATCTGCCCGCCGGGACCCACTACGGCCTGGAGATCCGTGACCAGCCCGTGCTCGCCAAGGACCGGGTCCGCTTCCACGGCGAGCCCGTCGCGATCGTCGCCGCCGACCACCCCGAGACCGCGCGCCGCGCCGCCGCCCGGATCGCGGTGGAGTACGAGGAGCTTCCGCTGGTCGTGGACGAGGCCACCGCCACCGCGCCGGACGCCCCGCTGCTCCACCCGGGCCGCCGGGACCACCACGCGTCCCACGTCCCGCATCCGAACATCGTGCACCGCCAGCCCATCCGGCGCGGTGATGTCGCCGCCGCCCGGTCCCGCGCCGATGTGGTGGTCCGCCGTACTTACGAGGTGGGCATGCAGGACCAGGCGTTCCTCGGCCCGGAGTCGGGGCTCGCGGTGCCCGCCGAGGACGGCGGGGTGGACCTCTACATCGCCACCCAGTGGCTGCACGTCGACCGCGACCAGCTCGCCCCGGTGCTCGGGCTGCCCGCCGACAAGGTGCGGCTGACGCTCTCCGGCGTCGGCGGGGCGTTCGGCGCGCGCGAGGACCTGTCCATGCAGGCCCACGCCTGTCTGCTGGCGCTGCGCACCGGACGGCCCGTGAAGATCGTCTACAACCGCTATGAGTCCTTCTTCGGGCATGTCCACCGCCACCCCGCCAAGCTCACCTACGAACACGGCGCGACCCGCGACGGCACGCTGCTCTACGTCCAGTGCCGTATCGTCCTGGACGGCGGCGCGTACGCCTCCTCCTCCCCGGCGGTGGTCGGCAACGCCGCCTCCCTGTCCATCGGCCCCTACGTCGTCGAAAACGTGGACGTCGAGGCCATCGCGCTCTACTCCAACAACCCGCCCTGCGGTGCGATGCGCGGCTTCGGCGCCGTCCAGGCGTGCTTCGCCTACGAGGCGCAGATGGACGCGGTGGCGGCCGAACTCGGCCTGGACCCGGTGGAGTTCCGGCAGCGCAACGCCATGTCGCAGGGCGCCACCATGCCCACCGGCCAGCTGGTGGACTCCCCGGCCCCGGTCGGGGAGCTGCTGCGCCGCGTCAAGGCGCTGCCGATGCCGCCCGAGCGCGCCTGGGAGGCGGCGGGCGGCCCGGTGGACGTACGGGCCCTGCCGGGCGGGCTCTCCAACACCACCCACGGCGAGTCCGTGGTGCGCGGGGTGGGCTATGCGGTCGGCATCAAGAACGTCGGCTTCTCCGAGGGCTTCGACGACTACTCCACGGCCCGGATCCGGCTGGAAGTGATCGGTGGCGAGCCGGTCGCCCTGGTGCACACCGCGATGGCCGAGGTCGGCCAGGGCGGGGTCACCGTGCACACCCAGATCGCCCGTACCGAGCTGGGGGTCGACCGGGTCACCCTCCACCCGGCCGACACCCGGGTCGGCTCGGCGGGCTCCACCTCCGCCTCCCGCCAGACGTATATGACGGGCGGCGCCGTCAAGCACGCCTGCGAGGCGGTCCGGGCGGAGGTGCTGCGGCGCGGCCGTGAGCGGTTCGGCGCC
This sequence comes from Streptomyces lacaronensis, assembly GCF_047337785.1. Classification (NCBI taxonomy): domain Bacteria; kingdom Bacillati; phylum Actinomycetota; class Actinomycetes; order Kitasatosporales; family Streptomycetaceae; genus Streptomyces; species Streptomyces lacaronensis. The sequence goes on along the minus strand of NZ_JBLHDK010000003.1, from coordinate 3,396,873 downwards.
TCCCACCCCGGGTGGGCGGAGCCCGAACGGCTGCGGCTGGAGGACGGCAAGGTGGTCGCCGACGGCGGCGAGGTGATCGGCGACCTCGCCGGGGTCCTCGGCGACGAGGCGATCGACCTGGAGCGGGAGTTCCGGCACCGGCCGACCGAGCCCTTCGATCTCCGCACCGGACAGGGCTTCGGCCATGTGCAGTACTCCTTCTGCGCCCACCGCGCGGTCGTCGAGGTCGACACCGAGCTGGGCCTGGTCAAGGTGGTCGAGCTGGCGGCCGCGCAGGACGTGGGCAAGGCGATCAATCCGCTGTCGGTGGTCGGGCAGATCCACGGCGGTTCGACGCAGGGGCTCGGGCTCGCCGTGATGGAGGAGATCGTCGTCTCGCGGGACGGGGCGCGGGTGCGCAACCCCTCGTTCACGGACTATCTGATCCCCACCATCCTGGACACCCCGGCCATGCCGGTGGAGATCCTGGAGCTGGCCGACGACCACGCCCCGTACGGGCTGCGCGGAGTCGGCGAGGCCCCCACGCTCTCCTCCACCCCGGCCGTCGTCGCCGCCATCCGCGCCGCCACGGGCCTCCCCCTGAGGCGGGTGCCCGTCCGCCCGGAACATCTGACCGGCGGCTGAGGGCAGATTTCGCGGCCCCGGCGCGTTGACGCGAATAGTTGACGCGAATATAGGCGCCCTGCACATGGCCGCCCGAGGAGCTGATCACCATGCTGGACATCGCCGCCGAGCTGCACCGCTGGTGCGCGGAGGGCCGGGACTTCGCCGTCGCCACCGTGGTCTCCGTGGGCGGCAGCGCACCCCGCCAGCCCGGCGCCGCCCTCGCCGTGGACGCGGAGGGCACGGCGGTCGGCAGTGTGTCCGGCGGCTGTGTCGAGGGCGCGGTGTACGAGCTGTGCCAGGAGGCGCTGCGCACCGGCGAGAGCGTGCGGGAGACCTTCGGCTACTCCGACGAGGACGCCTTCGCGGTGGGCCTGACCTGCGGCGGTGTCATCGATGTCCTGGTCAGCCCGGTTCACGCGGCCAACCGCGAGCTGCGCCCGGTGTTCGCCGAGGCCGCGTGCGCCGCCGCCGAGGGCCGGACGACCGCGCTGGCCCGGATCGTGGACGGCCCTCCCGAGCTGCTGGGCCGCGCCCTGCTCGTCCGCCCGGACGGCGGCTGGGACGGCACCCTGGGCGGCCACCCCGAGCTGGACCGTACGGCCGCCGCGGAGGCCCGTGCCCTGCTGGACGCCGGGCGCACCGCGACCGTGGAGATCGGCGCCGAGGGGAGCCGCTGCGGGCGGCCCGTCACGGTGCTCGCCGAGTCCAGCGTGCCGCCGCCGCGCATGATCGTCTTCGGGGCGGTGGACTTCGCGAGCGCGCTGGTGCGGATCGGGAAGTTCCTGAACTACCACGTCACGGTCTGCGACGCCCGTCCGGTCTTCGCGACCGAGCTACGCTTCCCGGACGCGGACGAGGTGGTGGTCGACTGGCCGCACCGCTATCTGGACCGGACCGAGGTGGACGGCCGTACGGTGCTGTGCGTGCTCACCCACGACCCGAAGTTCGACGTCCCGCTGCTGGAGCGGGCGCTGCGGCTGCCCGTGGCGTACGTCGGCGCGATGGGCTCCGCCCGCACCCACCGGGACCGGCTGCGGCGGCTGCGCGAGACCGGGGTGGGCGAACCGGAGCTGGCCCGGCTGCGCTCTCCGATCGGGCTCGACCTCGGCGCCCGTACGCCCGAGGAGACCGCGCTGTCCATCGCGGGCGAGATCGTCGCGAACCGGCGGGGCGGCAGCGGAACGCCGCTGACGGGTGCCAGGACCCCGATCCACCACGAGACCCGGGCGCCCTCGGACCGGATCGGCTCGGTCGCCTGACACGCCGTCGAACGCCGTCGCCCGACCTTCCGCGCACCTGAAATCGCATCAGATCACAGAAGGATCGTCTGACATAAGGCCACTCCTGGGCGGGAAAAACCCTCCGCCATCTGGCGGAAGGTTCATTTGCCGGGCGCTGGTTTCTGAGTGAGAGTCAGAAAACCGACCTTGGTCCTGCCGCCCCCCTGGAGTGCGCACGTGCGTAAGAGACGCAAGATCCTCACCGTGTCGACGGCCGTCGTGGCCGCGGCCACCCTGCCCCTGTTGATCAGCCCCGTGGTGAGCGCGGCCGTGTCGGAGGACGACGACGAGTCCCCGCCCGTGGCCCGCCTCTACGCCCCGCCCCCCGACCGGGACTCCTACCGCCAGGTGGCCCGGCTCGCCTGGCAGGGCGACTTCCGTGACTCCGCCGGGCTCCTCGCCATGGTGCGGACGCCGCACGCGGTCTGGTACGGGGACGAGGCCCCGGAGCAGGTCACACGGCTGGTCCGCCGGACGACGCGGAGCGCGGGCCGGCAGGGGAGGCTGCCGGTCCTCGCCCTCTACAACGTCCCGGGCCGTGACTGCGGCAGCTACTCGAGCGGGGGAGCCGACGGCCTCGCCGCGTACCAGGCGTGGATCGACGCCGTCGCCGAGGGCATCGGCGACCGTAAGGTGATGATCGTCCTCGAACCCGATGCGCTGGCGCTGCTGCCTTCCGACTGCGCCGACGCCTCGAACGCCGAAGAGACCGCCGTCGAGTCGCAGCAGCCCGAGCAGACCGCCGTCGAGGAGTCGCCCACCATCGAGGGGTCGCCCGCCGTCGAGGCATCGCCCGGCGTCGAGGGGTCGCCCGCCGTCGAGGCATCGCCCGGCGTCGAGGGGTCGCCCGCCGTCGAGGCATCGCCCGGCGTCGAGGGGTCGCCCACCGTCGAGGCATCGCCCACCGCCGAGCAGCCCAGCACCCTGCCCGAACTGCCGCCGCTGCCCGACCCCGACGCCTCCATGGACCCGAAGTCCTCCGACCCGCAGTCCGCCGACTCGCGCCCCGACGCCTCCGAGCTCCCGGCGCCCATGCCCCCGGAGGCCCTGGAGGCCGCCGACCCCGAGCCCGCCGCGTCCCAGAGCCCCGACCCCGAGCCCTCCGCCGAGCAGCCCAGCACCCTGCCCGAGCTGCCCGCGCTGCCCACGCCCGACCCCGTGACCCCCGAGGACGTGAACGACACCGGTGACCCGGACACCCCGGTGGTCGAGGACCCGGAGACCGCCGCCCGCTACTCCGAGATCAACTACGCGGTCGACGTCCTCGGCGCGCTCGGCAACGCGTCGGTGTACCTGGACGCGGGCCACTCCGGCTGGCACTCCGTCAGCAGCATCGTGCCCCGGCTGATCAAGGCCGGGATCGACCGCGCCACCGGCTTCGCCCTCAATGTCTCCCACTACCAGACCGACCAGGACAGCGCCTGGTACGGCCGGCTGGTCTCCTCCTGCCTCGCCTACGCCGACGAGGGCGGGGATCCCGAGGACTGCGCCGAGCAGAGCTGGTCGCGGCGGCACGCCCGCCGCTGGCTGCGCCACCACGTACCGGACGACCCGGCCCGTATGAAGCACTACGTCACCGACACCAGCCGCAACGGCCAGGGCCCCTGGACCCCGAGGGCCGCGACCCACCGGCACGACGACGTCCAGTCATGGTGCAACCCGCCGGGCCGGGGCCTGGGCCGGCGCCCCACCACCCGTACCGGCGAGGCGCTGCTGGACGCCGCGCTGTGGGTGAAGACGCCGGGCGAGTCGGACGGGCGCTGCCTGCGCGGCACCGACGGGCCCCTGGACCCGGTGCGCGGGACCGTCAACCCCGAGGCGGGGGAGTGGTTCCCGGAGCAGGCGCTGGAGCTGGTGCGCTACGCGGATCCGGCGGTCAGCGTCTTCCGCCGGACCCATGGCCGCTGACGCCCACGGCTGCTGACGCCCCCGCGGTCAGCCCGCCGGATTGTGCCGGACGAGGGCGTCGACCAGGCCGGACGCGGTGTTCGGGAAGTCCATCGGAACGATCCCGAGCCCGGTCCAGCCCTGTGCCTCGGCGCCCTCCAGGAACGATTTCACCCGCGGGTTCAGCCGGTCCGCGTTGGAGCGGGGCGGCAGCAGGGCGGCGGTGGAGACGTAGTTGACGAAGAGCTTGCCGGGCTGGGCCGCCGCCTTGCGGAACTGCGCCTCGATCTTGGGGTACTTGCCGATCGGCTCCGCCATGTAGTCGTCCTGGATGTCGAAGAGCGCACCGTCGCCGTACCGCACCCCCGGCATGTTGTCCGAGTCGGCGAGCAGCACCACCCTGCCCCGGGCCTGGCCCAGGGTGGGGAGGGTGCCGTCCAGGCGGAACAGCGAGCGCCAGCCCTTGTCGTCCAGGTAGAGGTCGAAGATCCGGCGGAACTCAGCGGCGCTCTCCTCCGAGTACTCCTGCTTGACCCGCATCAGCACGGTCTCCGACGGATGCGCGGAGAGGAAGGAGCGGCAGGCGCCGAGCACGTCGTCGAAGTTGAGGTTCTGGTAGAAGGCGCCGTGGTGGATGGGGAAGGCGTTCTCGAAGGCGCGGCAGCGGATGTCCAGGAAGCGGATGCCACTGGTCAGCTGGTCGGCGATGGTGGTGTTCTGACACTCCGTCCACGGACCGCCGAAGCGGGCGCCGGAGTCATGGGTTCCGGGCAGGGTCAGCCGCTGGACCGGAGTGGCGTCGGCGATGGCCGACAGCCAGTCCTGGGCGGCGGTCGGCCGGGGCGGCGCGGCGATGGCCGTCGCGGTGCCGCCGACGGTGCTGACCAGCCCCGCGGTGGACAGTGCGGCCGCGCCCCTGAGGAACCCTCGCCGGTCCATACGCCCACTCCCGTCGCTCGCCCGCCGGTGCCGTGCCGCACGGCATCGAAGCACAAACGGCAAGGAGGGGCTACGGAAAACGGCTGATTCAGCGGTTCATCAAGGGTTTCCCCGGAAACGCCGGGCCGACCGGAGAGGTGTGACGCCGTCAGAGCCAGTCGCGGCGCTTGAAGATGAGGTACAGGCTGACGCAGACCACCGCCATCAGCAGGATCGCGAACGGATAGCCCAGCACCCAGTGCAGCTCGGGCATATGGGTGAAGTTCATCCCGTAGATGGTGCCGACCAGGGTGGGGGCGAACAGGATGGCCGCCCAGGCGGAGATCTTCTTGACCTCCTCGTTCTGCTCGAAGCCCGCCTCGGCCAGCGCCCGCATCTCGGCGTTCTGCTGCTGGGTCACCAGGGTGGCGTTGACCGCGAGGATGTCGGTGAGGGCGGAGCGGAAGCCGTCCACGCGCTCGCTGGTGTGGGTGACATGGTCGGCCACGTCCCGCAGATAGCGCTGGAGCTCCTCATCGGTGCCGTACTTGTCGAAGCCCGCCATCAGCCCGTGCAACATCCCGACCAGGGGCCGGGTGGCGCGCTGGAACTCCACCATTTCGCGGGAGAGCTCATAGATGCGCCGCGAGACTTCGGGGTCGCCGCGGAAGACCTCGGTCTCGATCTCGTCGATGTCGTTCTGCACCCCCGCCACGACGGGTGCGTAGCCGTCCACGGCCGCGTCGAGGATCGCGTACAGCACGGCCTCGGGGCCCAGCGCCAGCAGCTCGGGGGTGGACTCCATCCGGGCGCGCACCGCGGACAGGTCCGGGGCGGCGCCGTGCCGGACGGTGATGACGAAGTCGGGGCCCACGAAGACGTGCAACTCGCCGAAGTCCACCTCCTCGGGCGCGTCGAGATAGCGGGCGGCGCGCAGCACCACGAAGAGGGTCTCGCCGTAGCGCTCCAGCTTGGGGCGCTGATGGGCCTCCATCGCGTCCTCGATGGCCAGCTTGTGCAGATCGAACTCCTCGGCGAGCGAGAGCAGCTCCGCCTCGTTCGGCCGGTACAGCCCGATCCACGCCATGGCGCCCGTCTCCTCGCGCAGCCGCCGGTAGGTGGCGGCGAGGGAGGCGGGGGTGCCGACCCGGCGGCCGTCCCGGTACACGGCGGCGTCCACCACGCTGCGCTCGTCGACCTCGGGCGGGCCCCCGTCGGCCGCGGCGGCGGGCGGCTCGCCGCGCGGCGAGCCCGGGGCGGGGCGGGGTGTGGCGTCGGCCCGGTTCGCCCCGGCGGGGCGCCGCCAGAGGTGGCGCTTCGTGGCGCGACGGCGCTCGGACATAGAGGGGTCCTCACCTTGCACTGACCTCAGTGCAGGATATCGCCCCATATGGCAGGCGTGCGCCCTGGGAGGAGCGGCGGACTGCCCGCTCGGCGCCCGGCCCTGTCCGGCGGACCACGCGGCGGAGCCGCATATCGACGCTTTCCCCTACCCGCCCCTTCCCGAACCATGGGGCTCCGCCCCCTGGGCCCCGGACGCTCTTCGGGCGTGTCCTCAAGCTCCCCCAGCTACCGCTGGGAGGTGCCCCCTGACGGGCTGAAAATCAGCCTCTCCGGCGTTTGAGGAGCGGGGTCCGGGGCGGAGCCCCGGTTGTGGGAAGGGGCGGGCAGGGGAAGCATCGATATGCGGCTCCGCCGCGCGGCCCGCCGCAGGCGTACGCGTACCGCCGGACACCCCCTACGGCAGCAGCCCCGCCCGGCGGGCCTCCACCACCGCGTGGAGACGGGTGCGGGCCCCCAACTTCCGCATCGAGGACCGCAGATAGCTCTTGACCGTCTCCGGCCGCAGCCCCAGCCGCTCCGCCGCCGCCGAATTCGTCGCTCCCGACGCCACACACGCCAGTACGTCCACCTCGCGCGGCGACAGCTCCACCCCGCTCGGGCGCTCCCGCTCGCGGCCGCGCCCGGACGAGGCCCTGGCCAGCCGGCCACAGGCGGTGAGTATCTCCGCCCGCAGCTGGGGGTCGGGCACCCGGTGCGCCAGGGCCCGCAGATCGCCATGGGCCTCGCGCACCTCCTCCCACACCGCCGGATCGGTCTCCTCCGTCGGCGGCGCCCACCGCGGCTGTCCCCGCAGCCGCCGCTGCCGTGCCTCGGCCAGCAGCCGCTGCGCCTCGTCCCGTGCGGCCAGTTCCTGCGCCAGTTCGTGCTCCAGCGCCCGTTCCAGTTCGCGGGCCGCCTCCACGGCCGAGCCCAGCGCCCGGTCGCCGAGCACCAGCGGCTGGCGCAGCGCGCCGTACAGCACCCCGCGCACCTGCCCGCGCACCACCACCGGCACCGCGAGCATCGAGCGCAGCCCCTCCGCGCCCACCGCCGCGTCGTATTCATGGCTGATCGCCCGCGAGGTGGGGTAGTCCGCCACCGAGATCGGCCGGGACATGGTGAGGACCTTGCCGCCCAGGCCGTTGCCGGGTGTGATGGCCAGCCCCCGCAGGGAGTTGGTCGTGGTGCCGGTGAGTTCCGAGATCCGGAACTGCCGTGCGCCCGAGAAGAGCCCGCCGAACGCGACGGGCAGTCCACCGCGCCGGCGCATCCGCTGGAGCGCGCTCCGCATATCGGCGGCCCTGCCCGATCCCGCCCCGTCCGATCCCGCCACGGCCACCTCCCGCATCCAGCGCCACCCCCGTCCGGGGGTAGTGAGACTCAGATCACCCGTCGCACGATGCTAGCGAGCGGTACGCCCTTCAGGAGGACAAGTGACACCAATGAATCCGGCCCAGGACTTCCGCGCGGCACGGGACTTCCTGCTCGGCCACCGGGAGGACTACGCGGCGGCGTACGAGGGGTTCCGCTGGCCCCGCCCGGAGCGGTTCAACTGGGCCCTGGACTGGTTCGACGGGATCGCCGGGCGCGGTGGCGACCGTACCGCCCTGCACATCGTGGAGGAGGACGGCGGCGAGATCCGCCTGACCTTCGAGGAGCTGCGCCGCCGCTCCGACCGGGCCGCGAACTGGCTGCGCGAGCGGGGCGTGCGGGCCGGTGACCGCATCGTGGTCATGCTCGGCAACCAGGTCGAGCTGTGGGAGACCGCGCTGGCCGCGATGAAGCTGCGCGCCGTCGTCATCCCCGCCACCCCGCTGCTCGGGCCGCTCGACCTCGCCGACCGCATCGAGCGCGGCCGGGCGCGGCATGTGATCGTGCGGGCCGGGGACACCGGCAAGTTCGCGGACGTGGCCGGGGACTACACCCGGATCGCGGTCGGCGGCGCGCCCGGGGGCTGGCTCGCCTACGAGGACGCCGGGACCGCCGCCATCACGGCGGACGGCATCGGGGACGACGAGCTCTTCACCCCCGACGGGCCCACCCTCGCCACCGACCCCCTGATGCTGTACTTCACCTCCGGTACCACCGCCCGCCCCAAGCTGGTCGAGCACACCCATATCTCGTACCCCATCGGACATCTGTCGACGATGTACTGGATCGGGGTCGAACCGGGCGATGTCCACCTCAACATCTCCTCTCCCGGATGGGCCAAGCACGCCTGGTCCAATCTCTTCGCCCCCTGGAACGCCGAGGCCACCGTCTTCGTTCACAACTACACCCGGTTCGACGCCGCCCGGCTGATGGCCGAGATGGACCGCTGTGGCATCACCACCTTCTGCGCCCCGCCCACCGTCTGGCGGATGCTCATCCAGGCCGACCTCACCCAGCTGCGCACCCCGCCCCGGGAGGCCGTCGCCGCGGGTGAGCCGCTGAACCCCGAGGTCATCGAGCATGTGCGGCGCGCCTGGGGGGTCACGATCCGGGACGGCTTCGGCCAGACCGAGACCGCCGTCCAGGTGGCCAACACCCCCGGACAGCCGCTCAAGCCGGGATCGATGGGACGGCCCACCCCCGGCTTCCGGGTCGTCCTGCTCGATCCGGTCACCGGCCGGCCCGGTGAGGAGGGTGAGATCTGCCTCGACCTCACCGGCTCCGAGGGCCGCCCGGTCGGCCTGATGACCGGCTACGAGGGCGACGAGGACCGCACCGCCGAGGCCACCGCGGGCGGCTACTACCGCACCGGGGACATCGGCTCGCGCGACGCCGAGGGCTACATCACCTACATCGGCCGCGCCGACGACGTCTTCAAGGCGTCCGACTACAAGATCTCCCCGTTCGAGCTGGAGAGCGCGCTGCTGGAGCACGAGGCGGTCGCCGAGGCCGCCGTCGTCCCGGCCCCCGACCCGGTGCGGCTCGCCGTACCGAAGGCGTACATCGTGCTCGCGGAGGGCTGGGAGCCCGGCCCGGACACGGCAAAGGCGCTGTTCGCGCACTCGCGGGCGGTGCTCGCGCCGTACAAGCGGATCCGCCGGCTGGAGTTCGCCGACCTCCCCAAGACGGTTTCCGGGAAGATTCGCCGGATCGAGCTGCGTGAACGCACGGCACAGGGCGGCGGTATCGAGTTTCATGAGGAAATCTGATGACTGACGCTCATATGATGACCCACCCTCACGAACGTGAAGGCGTCCGTGACCGTGACACCAAGGAGCTGCCATGACCGACCTGACGTCCGACCCACCGAGCCCAGCCGGACTCTCCTACGCCAGTGGAGTCGGTGACCTCCCACTGCTCGGCGACACCATCGGCGCCAATCTGGCCCGCGCCGTCGAGCTGTACGGTGAGCGCGACGCGCTCGTCGACATCCCTTCCGGCCGCCGCTGGACCTACGCCGAGTTCGGCCGGTCGGTGGAGGAGGTCGCGCTCGGGCTGATGGCCAAGGGGGTCGCCAAGGGCGACCGGGTCGGCATCTGGGCCGTCAACTGCCCGGAATGGGTGCTGTTGCAGTACGCGACCGCCCGCATCGGCGCCATCATGGTCAATATCAACCCCGCATACCGCGTCCACGAGCTGCGGTATGTACTCCAGCAGGCGGGCATCTCGGTCCTGGTCGCCTCCACCGAGCACAAGACCAGCGACTACCGCCGGATGGTCGAGCAGGTGCGCTCGGCCTGCTCCGCGCTGCGCGATGTCATCTACATCGGCGACCGGACCTGGGACATGCTGGTGCGCGCGGGAGCCGATGTCGCCCCCGGGCGGCTGGCCGAGCGCGAGGCCCGGATCGGCTGCGACGACGCGGTCAACATCCAGTACACCTCCGGCACCACCGGCTTCCCCAAGGGCGCCACCCTCTCCCACCACAGCATCCTCAACAACGGCTACTTCGTGGGGGAGACGGTCCGCTACACCGCCCAGGACCGGATCTGTGTTCCGGTGCCCTTCTACCACTGCTTCGGCATGGTGATGGGCAACCTCGCGGCCACCACCCACGGCGCCTGCGTGGTCATCCCCGCACCCACCTTCGACGCCGCCGCCACCCTCTCCGCCGTCGAACGGGAGCGCTGCACCTCGCTGTACGGCGTGCCCACCATGTTCATCGCCGAGCTGGCCCTGCCGGACTTCGCCACCTTCGACCTCGGCTCGCTGCGCACCGGGATCATGGCCGGATCGCCCTGCCCGGTGGAGGTGATGCGGCGGGTGGTCGACGAGATGCACATGGAGGAGGTGTCCATCTGTTACGGCATGACCGAGACCTCGCCGGTCTCCACCCAGACCCGGCCCGATGACGACCTCATGCGCCGCACCTCGACGGTCGGCCGGGTGCTGCCGCATGTCGAGGTCAAGATCGTCGACCCGGTGACCGGGGCGACCGTGCCCCACGGCACCCGTGGCGAGCTGTGCACCCGTGGCTACTCGGTGATGCTCGGCTACTGGCAGGAGCCCGAGCGGACCGCCGAGGCGATCGACTCGGCGCGCTGGATGCACACCGGCGATCTCGCGGTGATGGACGACGAGGGCTACGTCCAGATCGTGGGCCGGATCAAGGACATGATCGTCCGCGGTGGGGAGAACGTCTATCCGCGGGAGATCGAGGAGTTTCTGCACACCCACCCCAAGGTCGCGGATGTGCAGGTCGTCGGCGTACCGGACGAGAAGTACGGCGAGGAGATCCTGGCCTGCGTCATCCTGCGCGAGGGCGCCAAAACCCTCACCCGCGACGAGCTCGCCCGCTTCTGCCGGGGCCGCCTCGCCCACTACAAGGTCCCCCGCTATCTGCGGCTCATGGACGCCTTCCCGATGACGGTCAGCGGCAAGGTCCGCAAGGTCGAGCTGCGTGAGACGGCCGCCCGGGAGCTGCTGCCCGAGACCCGGTCCGAGGCCGATCCGGCCAGATCGGAAACGCTTGCCGAGCGGGCCGAGCCCCAGGCCGCGCCCAGCTGACGAGATGCGGGCCCCTCTACCACAGCAGGGGCCCACACCCCCCGAGCCGGGAACGCCAGGCGCCACCGGCCTCCGGTCACTGAACGCCGTTCGGCAGACAGGACTTCACCCCGGATCGCGCGCCGCGGCTGAAGTAGGAGACCCGCTGGGAGGCGTCGCCGTGGTCGGAGACATCGGTCCACGGGGTCCGGTCGGCGAGCGCGGTCAGGGCGTCCGCCAGCTCCTCGGTGTCGCCGTCCTCGAAGGTGAGCGTCCCGTCCTGCGCGGCGCCGAAGAGGACCGCCCCGGCCAGGCAGTCGGCCTGGAGCTCCCGGGCCAGATCCACCAGCCCCGCGTCCAGCCGGTTCTGGACGGCGTGGCCCCATTCATGGGCGATCACCAGATAGACCCAGGCGTCGCCCCGCGCGTGACCCCAGCGCATCAGATCCATGTCCCACGCTATGTAGTCGCCGTCCGGGCAGTACACGGCGTTGTCGTCCGGGAGGGGCGCGTTGCCGCACACCGGAGTGCCGGGGGTGTCGCCGTCGTAGGCCCCCGTGACCCGGGGCGGGCCGTAGCCGCCGGTGAACAGCTGGGACCAGTGGGTCTGCCAGTAGGTGTTGGTGACGGAGACCGCCGCCTGGATGTCCTCCTCCACGCTCCCTCCGCCGTCGGGTCCCGCGCTGCCGGTCGGCGGTGCGGGGGCGCTGGACGGCGGCCCGGGCGCGGGCGAGGAGCTCTCCACCGGGGGCGGGGGCACATCGTCGCCCCCGCATCCGGTCACCAGGAGGAGGATCAGGGCGGCGGCGAGAGCGGCCCATGACCTCGGGTACCACGGAACAGCCATCGTTCGGCCTCCGGCCGGTCGAGCGGATGGGACGGGTGAACGGTGGAGGGCGGTCCCTCAGTGGTCCTTCAGCGGTCCCAGCGGTCCCTCAGCGGTCCCAGCGGTCCCTCAAAGGAAGCGTTCCCCGGTCATGAGCACAAGGGCCGACCGGGTCAGCCGTCCGGCGGGCCCATCCGGATCAGTACGTCCGCCGGATCGTTGACGGGCTGCGGGGTGCCGGTGAGATCCATGATGAACAGCGGCAGATGCAGCGCGTCGGCGCGTGCCCGCGCCTCCCGCGCATAGCCCGCGAGCGAGAAGAAGACGCTCATCGCCGACTTGTGGAGCCCGTTCAGCCACAGGCACTCGATGTCCCGCAGCCCGGTGGGGCGGGTCGTCGGATCGACCTGGGCGACCACGCCCGTCCCGTAGAGGTCCACTCCGGAGACGGCCCGGTCCTCCGAGGGCCGCAGGCTGTGGAAGCCGAGCCACTTCAGATACTGCGCGGCGGCGGTGACCGCGTCCCGCGCGGTACGGATCGTGACCGGCCGGAAGGCCGGGCGCCGCACCGCCGGGCCGCCGGGCCCGGCCGCCGCGCCCGTGCCGACCGGGGGCGGCGCGGCGGCGACGGGCACGCGGACCACCGCGCCGCAGTCGCAGCCGAGCTCCGGCTGCGGCCAGTGGCCCTGGCGGCCGCAGGACGGGCAGTTCACCGCCACCCAGAGGTTCTCCCAGGTGCGGTGGCCGAGCTCCTCCGGGCTGCCGTCGCGCAGGACGGGGAGGGTGACCGGGGCGCCGCACGCACAGGGGAAGGCGGGCGGCGTGAACGACTGCTCGCGACGGCACGCGGGACAACGCACCGGCACGTCGTCTGTCATCGGGGCGCTCCGTGGGCGGAAGGCGGATGCGGTATGTGGTCCATGCTCCCCGAAGCGGGCGGCCGAGGGGAGGGACTTGGGCGTTCTGTCCCACGTAGCGGGGGCGCCGTGTTAGGGCGGGACGCAGTAGGTTGGCGGCGTGAGATTGAGGGTTGAGTTCACCACCGAGCCGTTCGACCTCGACGAGGTGCCGCCGCACGCCGTGACCGCCCGCGAGACCGTCCAGGCCGCCCCGCTGGACTCCGTGGACGTCGGCCCCTTCGGCAACACCGCCGAGGGCGGGGCGGAGGCGGTGCTGGAGGCCGTCGACCGGCTGCTGCGCAGCTCCCTCGAAGCCGGTGCCACCCGGATCTCGCTCCAGGTCAGCGTCGTCGGGGAGGCCGAGGCGTGAGCGTGCCGGCCGACCACCCCTTCGCCGCCGCGGTGAAGCCGCTCGTCGACGCCATGGGCGGCGAGATGATCGCCCCGGACCGGGCCCGGGGCGACGATGTGGTGCTCTCCTGGGAGGGCCGCCCGGTGGTCGCCGTAAGGCTGCCGCATCTGTCGGATTCGCTCGACCGCATCCTCGCCGACCTCCAGCGCCGCCACGGCGTACCGCTCTCGGCCCTGGATCGCAAGACCAAGCAGTCCGTGGTGCGCCAGCTCGAGCAGCGTGGCGCGTTCACGGTGCGCCATGGGGTGGAGACGGTCGCCGGGGCCCTCGGGGTGAGCCGCTTCACCGTCTACAACTACCTCAACCGCGAGAAGGGCGGGGACTGACCGCGTCCCGTCCGCGAGCCCCCTTGCGTACCGGTCGCGCACTCCTGTTACCCAGAGTTTTCAACAAACTGTTGACGTTCGGCGCGGAAGCCTCCTAGTTTGCGAGAGTGACTTCCAGTGCACCGCCGGGGCTGGCCCGGTTCAACGCGGTGGACGACCGGGGCGCCGCCGCGATGCTGTGCGAGGTGTGCGCCAGCCGGGCCTGGGGCGCGGCGGTGGCGGCCGGGCGGCCGTACGCCACGGTCGGGGAGCTGCTCGACGCCGCCGACGCGGCCATGGCCGGGCTGACCGCCGCCGACCTGGCCGAGGCGATGGCCGCGCATCCGCCCATCGGACGGCCGGCACCGGGCGACACCGCCTCGGCGCGGGAGCAGAGCGGGGTACGGGAGGCGGAGCGCGCGGAGCTGCTGGAGCTGAACCTCGCGTACCAGGAGCGCCACGGCCATGTCTTCCTGATCTGCGCCACCGGCCGCACCGGCGAGGAGATGGTGGCCGCGCTGCGCGAGCGGATCCACCATGACGCCGACACCGAGCGCGACATCGTCCGCACCGAACTGGGAAAGATCAATCGCATCCGGCTGACCCGGTTGACGGAAACGCTGACGGAAACCCGGGCGGAATCCTGGGCGGAATCCTGGGCGGAAACCCCGGAAACCCCGGAGGCCCCGCGGGCCCCGGCGGAAGGAGAGCGGTGATGGCGAGCGGTGCCACCTCGGTGTCCACCCACATCCTGGACACCAGCATCGGCCGCCCCGCCGTGGGCGTGGTCGTCGAGCTGTCCGTCCGCTCGGGGCCCGGCGCGGAGTGGAGGGCGCACGCCGACTCGCTCACCGACGCCGACGGGCGCTGCGGGGACCTGCCCGCGCTCCCCGAGGGCACCAGCCACGCACGGCTGCGCTTCGAGACCGGGCCGTATCTGACCCACGCCTTCTTCCCGGAGGTCGCGGTCGCCTTCGCCGTCGAGCCGGGTGAGCACTACCACGTACCGCTGCTGCTCACCCCGTTCGGCTACTCCGTCTACCGAGGGAGCTAGCACCGATGCCCACGCTCGGCCCGAACAGTTACGGCAAGGCCGAAACCCGTGTCGTCCGGGTGGTGCGTGACGGCGCCGTGCACCACCTGAAGGACCTCAACGTCTCGGTGGCGCTCTCCGGTGAGATGGACGAGGTCCACCTCTCCGGCAGTAACGCCAACGTCCTGCCGACCGACACCACCAAGAACACCGTGTACGCCTTCGCCAAGGAGCACGGCATCGACACGGCCGAGGAGTTCGGCATCCGGCTGGCCCGCCACTTCGTCACCAGCCAGGAGCCCATTCACCGCGCCCGCGTCCGCGTCGAGGAGTACGCGTGGGAGCGGATCGGGACGGCCGGGAGCGCCGAGCACTCCTTCGTCCGCCGCGGCCAGGAGGTCCGCACCGCCCAGATCACCTTCGACGGCGAGCGCTGGGAGGTGGTCTCCGGGCTCACCGGCCTCACCGTCCTGAACACCACGGACTCCGAGTTCTGGGGCTATGTGAAGGACCGGTACACCACGCTCCCGGAGGCGCGCGACCGCATCCTGGCCACCGATGTGCACGCCCGCTGGCGCTACGGCTGGAGCGAGGACACCCGGTCGATGCCGGACTGGGACCACGGCCACGCCGAGGCGCGCGGCCATCTGCTGAGCGCGTTCGCCGAGACCTACTCGCTCTCGCTCCAGCAGACGCTGTATCAGATGGGCGCGCGGGTGATCGAGCACCGTCCCGAGATCGACGAGATACGCCTCTCGCTGCCCAACAAGCATCACTTCCTGGTCGATCTGGAACCCTTCGGACTCACCAACGACAACGAGGTCTACTTCGCCGCCGACCGGCCGTACGGACTCATCGAGGCCACCGTGCTGCGGGACGGCGCCGAGCCCCGGATCCCCACCGACTGACAGCTCGTCCGACAGATCCCCACCGACCGATACGACGGGAGGGCCACGCTCCGTGAACCGCATCGTCATCGAGAACTGCGCCGTCGCCACCGTGGACGCCCACGACACCGAGTACGCCTCCGGCCATGTCGTCGTGGCGGGCCACCGCGTCGAGTCGGTGGGCGAGGGGCCCGCGCCGGAGGGTCTTGAGGGCGTCGTCCGCCGGGTCGACGGCACGGGGCATCTGGTGACCCCGGGCCTGGTCAACACCCATCACCACTTCTACCAGTGGCTCACCCGCGGCCTGGCCCAGGACAGCAACCTCTTCGACTGGCTGGTCGCGCTCTACCCCGTCTGGGCGCGGATCGACGAGCCGATGGTCCACGCGGCGGCCCGTGGCTCGCTCGCGATGATGGTGCGCGGCGGGGTCACCACCGCCATGGACCACCACTACGTCTTTCCGCGCGGCAGCGGCGATCTGCTGGGTGCCGAGATCCGCGCGGCGCGCGAGTTGGGGGTGCGGTTCACCGCCGCCCGCGGCTCCATGGACCTCGGCACCTCCGACGGCGGACTGCCGCCGGACTTCGCCGTGGAGTCCATGGAGGACGCGCTGGCCGCCACCGAGGCGGCCATCGACACCCACCACGACCCGGCGTTCGACGCCATGCTGCGGATCGTGGTGGCGCCCTGCTCGCCCTTCTCCGTCTCCACCGAACTGCTCCGCGAGTCCGCGACGCTGGCCCGCCGCAAGGGCGTACGGCTGCACACCCACGGCTCGGAGACGGTGGAGGAGGAGAAGTTCTGCCATGAGCGGTTCGGCATGGGGCCGACCGACTACTTCGAGTCCACCGGCTGGCTGGGCGAGGACGTGTGGATGGCCCACTGCGTCCATATGAGCGACACCGACATCCAGGCGTTCGCCCGGACCGGCACCGGGGTGGCCCACTGCCCCTCGTCCAATGCCCGGCTCGCCGCCGGGATCGCCCGCGTCCCCGATCTGCTCGCCGCGGGCGTGCCGGTGGGCCTCGGTGTGGACGGCACCGCCTCCAACGAATCCGGTGAGCTCCACACCGAGCTGCGCAACGCGCTGCTGATCAACCGGCTCGGCGGCCACCGCGAGAAGGCGCTGAACGTCCGTCAGGCGCTGCGCCTCGGCACCCACGGCGGTGCGCGGGTGCTCGGCCGCCAGGAGGAGATCGGCTCGCTGGAGCCGGGCAAACTGGCCGACCTGGTGCTGTGGAGGCTGGACGGCCTCGGCCACTCGTCGATCGCCGACCCCGTGGCGGCGCTGGTCCTCGGCGCCCCGGCCCCGGTGACCCTGTCCCTGGTGAACGGCGCTCCGGTGGTGGAGTCCGGCCGGCTGCTCACGGTGGACGAGGACCAGATCGCGCGGGAGGCGCGCACCGAGGCGCGGCGCCTGGCCCGTATCGCGGAAGAGGACTGAACGCCGCAGCCGATACATCGGATGGGTCGCCGGGGCGGCCGCCTTATGGCCGTCACCAGTGGCCCATTAGGGCGTTCGGGCCCCGTTGACATCCTATCTTTCCGGTTCTAGGTTCCCGTACGCGGCTGGCCAGCCCTCCTGTCCGACCACCCCACGAGCACAGGAGCCGCCATGCGTACGTCCAGACGACGGGCCGTCATCCCCCTCCGAGCGCTCAGCCTTCTGCTCGGCATGGTGCTGGCCACGATCCTCAGCGGCCCTTCCGCCGCCACCGCGGCGCCCACGACGGCGCGGGAGCCCGGGCCCGGTACCGACTACGCGGCCGACGATCCGTTCACCTCCGCCCGCACCGACTGGTGGCGGCAGGACCGCTTCGGGATGTTCATCCACTTCGGTGCCTACTCCCAGCTGGAGGGCGAATACCGGCGGGCGGACGGGACCGTCTGCCGTGACGCGGAGTGGATCAAGCGGAACTGCCAGATCCCGATGAGCGAGTACGAGGACGCCGCCCAGGACTTCAATCCCTCGTCCTTCGACGCCAAGGCCATCGTCAAGGCGGCCAAGGACGCCGGGCAGCGCTATATCGTCATCACCTCCAAGCACCACGACGGCTATGCGATGTGGCCCACCGAGCAGAACAGCTGGAATCTGCGCGACCACTCCTCCTTCGACCGACGCCGCGACATCCTCGCCGAGTTGAAGTCCGCCGCGGACGCCGCCGGGATCAAACTCGGCTTCTACTACTCGATCTGGGACTGGCACGACCCCGACTTCGCCGACCCCGCCACCTTCCCGCGCTATGAGAAGCGGATGTACGCCCAGCTCAAGGAGCTGGTCGACAACTACCATCCGGCGCTGCTCTGGTTCGACGGGGAGTGGGACGCGGACAACCCCGCCAACCGCTGGTCCGCCCAGGACGGCGAGCGCCTCCAGTCGTATCTGCACGGGCTCGACCCCGACCTGATCACCAACAACCGGGTCGGCAAGCGGCGCGTGGTCGACGGCGACTACGGAACGCCCGAACAGGAGATCCCGGACGCGCCCGTGGACGGGCAGCTGTGGGAGAGCTGTATGACCCTCAACGGCCACTGGGGCTTCGCCAAGTACGACCAGGACTGGAAGTCGCCCACCACCCTCACCCGCAATCTCCTCGACATCGCGAGCCGTGGCGGCAACTACCTGCTGAACGTCGGCCCCGACAAACTGGGCCGCGTGCCCCAGCCCTCCGTCGACCGGCTGCGCGAGATCGGCTCCTGGCTGCGGACCTCCGGCCAGGGCCGCGCGGTGTACGGGGCCGGGGCCACCGGGCTGGTCGACGAGCCGTCCTGGGGCGCGGTCAGCCGGTCGGGCAACCGGCTGTACGCGTCCGTCACCTCCTGGCCCGCCGCGGGTCAGCCGCTCCACCTCACCGCGAAGGCGCCGTTCACGGTGGCCGGCGCCCGGGTGCTGGGCAGCGACCGGCGGGTCGAGGTGGCGGAGGCGGGCGATGGCTTCGACCTCACCCCCTCCGGCGGGGCGGCCAACGACACCGCCTCGGTGATCGAGCTGACGGTGAAACCGGCCCCGGCCGCACCCCAGGGGCGGGGCCAGGGGCTGCGGGAGGAGGTCTTCGCCAATGAGACCTTCACCGGGCCGCCGGCCGTCACCCGGACCGACCGGACCGTCAACCACACCTGGCGGTTCGCCGGCTCCCCGGCCACCGACGTCCCCGCCGACCACTTCGGCGTCCGCTGGACCGGCTACCTCCAGCCCCGGCACAGCGAGACCTACACGCTCTCCACCGTCTCCGACGACACCGCACGGGTGTGGATCGACGGCCGCCTGGTCATCGACAACGCCACCCCGCACGGTCCACAGGTCGACAAGGCGACCGTCGCGCTGCGCGCCGGAACGAAGCACGCCATCCGGATCGAGTACACCGAGCAGACCGGTGAGGCCCATATGAAGCTGCTGTGGTCCAGCCCCAGCGTGCCCCAGCAGATCGTGCCGCGCTCACAGCTCTACACGCCGTAGCGATGGCCACGGCCCGGACCGCGTCGGTGGCGGTCCGGGGCTCCTCCTCCGCGCGAACGAGCCGCGTCAGTCCAGCAGTTCGTACGCGGGCAGCGTCAGGAACTCCGTGTAGTTCTCGTCCAGCGCGACCTTCAGCAGCAGATCGTGCGCCTGGCTCCACCTGCCCGCGGCGAAGGCGTCCTCGCCGACCTCCTCGCGGATCGCCGCCAGCTCCTCGGCGGCGACCTTACGGACGCGATCGGCGGTGGCCTTCTCACCGTTCTCGAAGACGATCCCCGCGTTGACCCACTGCCAGATCTGGGAGCGGGAGATCTCGGCGGTGGCCGCGTCCTCCATCAGGTTGAAGATCGCGACGGCGCCGAGGCCGCGCAGCCACGCCTCGATATAGCGGATGCCGACCTGGACGGCGTTGCGCAGCCCCTGCTGGGTGGGGGTCGCGTCGAGCGAGGCGATGTCGATCAGCTCGGCCGCGGTGACGTGGACGTCCTCGCGCAGCCGCTCCTTCTGGTGCGGCCGGTCGCCGAGGACCGCGTCGAAGGAGGCGCGGGCCACCGGGACCAGATCGGGGTGGGCGACCCAGGAGCCGTCGAAGCCGTCGCCGGCCTCACGGTCCTTGTCGGCCTTGACCTTGTCGAACGCGACGGCGTTGACCTCGGGGTCGCGCCGCGAGGGGATGAAGGCCGCCATGCCGCCGATCGCGTGCGCGCCGCGCTTGTGGCAGGTGCGGACGAGCAGTTCGGTGTAGGCGCGCATGAACGGGGCGGTCATCGTGACCGCGTTGCGGTCCGGCAGGACGAAACCGGGGCCGCCGTCGCGGAAGTTCTTCACGATCGAGAAGAGGTAGTCCCAGCGGCCCGCGTTGAGCCCGGAGGCGTGGTCGCGGAGCTCGTAGAGGATCTCGTCCATCTCGTACGCCGCCGTGATCGTCTCGATCAGAACGGTGGCGCGGATCGTCCCTTGCGGAATGGAGAGGTGGTCCTGCGCGAAGACGAAGACGTCGTTCCAGAGGCGGGCCTCGAGGTGGGACTCGGTCTTGGGGAGGTAGAAGTACGGCCCCTTGCCCATCGTGAGCAGACGGCGGGCGTTGTGGAAGAAGTACAGCCCGAAGTCCACGAGGGCGCCGGGGACGGGGCGGCCGTCGGCGGAGCGCAGATGGCGCTCGTCGAGGTGCCAGCCGCGCGGCCGGGTGACGACGGTGGCCAGCGCGTCGTCGGGCCGCAGCGCGTAGCTCTTGCCCTCGGGGGAGGTGAAGTCGATCCGGCGCTCATAGGCGTCGATCAGATTCAGCTGGCCGCCGATCACGTTCGCCCACGTCGGGGCGGAGGCGTCCTCGAAGTCGGCGAGCCAGACCTTGGCGCCCGAGTTGAGGGCGTTGATGGTCATCTTGCGGTCGGTGGGGCCGGTGATCTCCACCCTGCGGTCCTCGAGCGCGGGCGGGGCCGGGGCGACGCGCCAGTCCGGGTCGTCCCGGATGTGGGCGGTCTCCGGGAGGAAGTCCAGGGTGCTGGTGCGGGCGATCTCGGCGCGGCGCTCGGCGCGGCGCGCGAGCAGCTCGTCCCGGCGCGGGGTGAAGCGATGGTGGAGCTCGGCCAGGAAGGCCAGGGCCGCGTCGGTCAGCACCTCTCCCTGACGCTCCAGCGGTTCGGCGTCGACGATGGCCAGCGGGGACGGCGCTGGTGCGGACATGGGCGGTCACTCCTTGGGCGAGTCTCGGCTGGACGCTCGCGGTACCTCTGCTTTGTGGATAATAAGTTTCTCATGGTGGAAGTTCAATCTTCTGTTGAACCGCTGGTGGAGGTTCGATGTCCTGGTGAACCGCCGCCTTGCCCGTCGGCACCCCTCACTCCAGCAGCGTCAAGTCCTCGGGGGTGTCGATGTCGTCCGTACGGGCGATATCCGAGCAGTCGACGAGCGTGATCGCGGACTGATGCGCCCGCAGATACGCGCGTGCCCCCCGGTCGCCCACCGCACTCGCCGTGATATCCGCCCACCGGTCCGCGCCGAACAGCACCGGATGCCCCCGCTCCCCGCCGTACGCGGCGGCCGCCAGAGTGGACGGCGCGCGGTACGCGGCCACCACCCGCGCCACGGCCTCGGCGCCGATCCCCGGCTGGTCCACCAGCGCGACCAACGCCGCTTCAGCGCCCGTACCGGCCAGCGAGGCGAGCCCGGCCCGCAGCGAAGAGCCCATGCCCTCCTCCCAGCCGGGGTTGTCCACCAGGACGTACCCCTCCAGCCGCGCCCGCGCCCGTACGGTCCCGGCCGCGGCGCCCAGCACGATGTGCACCGGGGCGCAGCCGCCCTCCCGCAGCGCGTGCGCGGCGCGCTCCACCAACGGCCGCCCCCGATGCGTCAAAAGGGCCTTGGGCCGCCCGCCCAGCCGCCGGCCGCCCCCGGCCGCCAGTACGATCCCGGCGACCTGCGCGGAGTCCTCCGTCGTACGTTCCATGGGCCCTGCTTACCGCACATCGTGGCCGCGCGGGGGCTTCATCCCAGCCGGTCTGATTTTCGCTCTCCGTATAGCGCGTCGTGCACTGAGTGGCGTTAACTGATCCGCGGCCCCTTGTGTCCGAATCCACGCGAGGGGGAGGGTGGGGCGGTCATGCGGGAGAGGGGGCAGGCTCGTGCGAGAGGGCGCGAGGGGGAGAAGGGCAGTGTTGGCCAACGAAGGCGCGAGGCTCTGGGGTGAACCCGGCGCCTTGTCAGTGGAGGGCGCCGCAGTCGTGGAAGTCAGGCGAGTGGCGGGCACCGAGGACGATCCGAGGGCGGCCGAACTGCGCCGTGCCGTGGCCCGGCTCAGGCGCGATCTGGCCGCCCACCCGGCGGAATTACCCGACCGGGCGATCGCGGACGACGAACTGGCCGCGCTCGACGCCATGGCCCGCACCGGCGCCCCGGAGCTGCACCGGCTCCGCCGCTCGCTGCTCCTCATCGCGGGCGCCCTGGGCTCGGTCAGCGCCCTGGGCCCCGCCCTGACGGGCGTCCGCGCGGCGATCGACCAGTTCGGCAATGTGCCACAGACGGGCATAGGGAGAGACTGAGCGACCGGCCAACGGGCACGGGCACGGCGGCCCCGGCCGCGCCGGACAGTTGACCGGGGGTCCCGCTCGCGCCGACGGCCGGGTGGTCCGGCCCGCGTCGGGTGGTGGTCGGGGTGGCCCCACTCGCGCCGGGCGGTGGCCCGTCGGCCCTGCTTGCCTCGGGTGGTGGCCGGGCGTTCTCGCGGCGCCCGGCGTCGCCCCAGCGGTTCCGCCCGCGCCGGTCGGTTGACGCCTGCGGCGGGCTGCTCCCCTCCCCGCCCCTTCCCGAAACTGGTGCTCCGCCCCAGCCCCCGGGCCGGGGCTCCGGCCCCAGACCCGGATCGGGGCTCCCGCCTCAGGTCCCGGGCCAGGGGGCTCCGCCCCGGTGCCCGGACCAGAGGGGCTCTGCCCCGGCATCCCGAGCCAGGAGGCTCCGCCCCAGGCCCGGACCGGTGGCTCCGCCCGGTACCCGGACCGGTGGGGCCGCCCCAGACCCAGACCGGGGGCTCCGCCCGGGTGGGCCCGGACCAGGGCTCCGCCCCAGACCCGGATCGGGGCTCTGCCCCAAGCCTCGGGGTCCAGGGGCGGAGCCCCTGGTATCGGGGAGGGGCGGGGAGGGGAAAGATCCCCCGGACACCCCGTAGCGGTCCGCCCACCGGACCTCTCCGCCGTCAGGCGGACCCGGCGGTGGCCCAGCCGCTCCCGCCCCACGCCCGGCAGCGGCTCAGCGGGCCCCGCCCGCTCGGGTCGCCGCTACCGGTCCTCTCGCCTCGGCCGTTGGGCCGGATTCCGTGGTGGCGGGTCGTCGTCGCCTCCGCCGTCAGGCGGACCCCGTGCTGGCCAGCGCCCCCGACAACTCGGCCGCGACCTCCTTGAGGATCGGCACGATCCGTTCCGTGGCCTCGTCCGTCACCCGGCCCGCCGGGCCCGAGATGGAGATGGCCGCCGGGGCGGGGGAGTCGGGCACCGAGACGGCCAGGCAGCGCACGCCCATCTCCTGCTCGTTGTCGTCCACCGCGTAGCCGTGCTCGTGGACCTGCCGCAGCGCGTCGAGGAACTCGTCCGGCGTGGTGATTGTCTTCTCGGTGACCGCGGGCATGCCGGTGCGGGCCAGGAGGGCGCGCACCTCCTCGGGGGGCGTGTCCGCCAGCAGTGCCTTGCCGACACCCGTGGTGTGGGGCAGCACCCGCCGCCCGACCTCGGTGAACATCCGCATCGAGTGGCGCGAGGGCACCTGCGCGACGTACACCACCTCATCGCCGTCCAGCAGCGCCATGTTCGCGGTTTCGCCGGTCTCCTCCACCAGCCGCGCCAGATACGGCCGCGCCCAGGTGCCCAGCAGCCGGGACGAGCTCTCGCCGAGCCGGATCAGCCTGGGCCCGAGGGCATAGCGGCGGTTGGGCTGCTGGCGGACGTAGCCGCAGGCCACCAGCGTGCGCATCAAGCGGTGGATGGTGGGCAGGGGAAGTCCACTGCTGTTGGAGAGCTCGCTCAGTCCGACTTCGCCCCCGGCGTCGGCCATCCGCTCCAGCAGATCGAAGGCGCGCTCCAGGGACTGGACGCCACCGGATCCGGCGGTGGTGGCGGCGGTCTTGGGCTCGGCGGACGGCACGTCGGTGTTCCTTTCACAGCGGTCGGCACCGGCCCGCACGCGGTGACGATCCGCTGCCGACCGGCCACGGGCAGCCTACCGGTCCACGGCGGCGCCCACAGGGGGCTTCGAAATGCTGTCGGTGCCGGTCACGGCCGGTATGCGCCCCGGCCGTGACGGGGCCGCTTCCGGAATGCGGGGCTCCCTTGACGCCGGTGGCGGGGCTGATTAGGTTCTGCTTCTCGAAAACTAACTTTCAGTTTACGGAATCGCTGTACGGAATCGCTGTACGGAACCGCTCCGGGAGTCCCATGCGCATCCTCGTGCTGAACCCCAACACCACCGCCTCCATGACGGCCTCGATCCGGGCCATCGCGGAGGCGAGCGCGAGCCCCGGCACCGAGATCGTGGCCACCGAGCCGCTGTGGGGGCCCGAGTCGATCGAGGGCCACTTCGAGGGGTATCTGAGCGCCGTCGCCGTACTGGACCGACTGGCCACCTACGACGAGCCCTTCGACGCCCTGGTGATGGCCGGCTTCGGCGAGCCGGGCCGCGAGGGGGCGCAGGAGCTCCTCGACGTACCGGTCCTCGACATCACGGAATCCGCCGCCCAGATGGCCATGATGCTCGGCCACGCCTATGGGGTGGTCACCACTCTCGACCGGGCCGTACCGCAGATCAGGGATCGGCTGCTCACCGCCGGGTTGTCGCAGCGCTGCGCGGCGGTGCGCGGCACCGGCCTCGGCGTCCTGGAGCTGGAGGCGGACCCGGAGCGGACCGTGGAGGCCATCGTGCGGATCGCGCGCGAGGTGGTGGAGCGGGACGGCGCCGAGGTGATCTGCCTGGGGTGCGGTGGCATGGCCGGGCTGCAGGACCGGGTCTCGGCGGCGCTGGGTGGGGTCCCCGTCGTGGACGGCGTCGCCGCCGCGGTGCGGTTCGCCGAGTCGGTGGTCGGGCTCGGTCTCTCCACCAGCAAAGTGCGCACCTTCGCCCCGCCCCGTCCGAAGGCCATCGGTGGCTGGCCGGTCAGCGCCCGTCCGTCCTGATCCCACGGGCGAATCCACGGGCAACGTCGGTGTAATCGAACGGCAATACCTGCACGGCACCGTCATGCGGAAAAGATTTTCCGTGCGAATTCTGTGGAGGGCGCCATGGCATCACCCGCCAAGCCGGATCCCCGTCTGTACAACGACGACCTCGCGCCCGCCGTGGAGCGCAAGTGGGGGACCTACAGCATCTTCGCGATGTGGATGTCCGACACCCATGCGATCAGCAACTACGCCTTCGCGGCGAGTCTGTTCGTGCTCGGACTGCCCACCTGGGAGGTCTTCCTGTCGCTGCTGGCCGGCGTCACCATCCTCTACTGGTTCATGAACCGGATGGGCCACGCCGGCCACCGCACCGGAGTGCCCTTCCCCGTGCTGGCGCGGGCCAGCTGGGGCGTGTACGGGGCCAACATCCCCGCCCTGCTGCGGGCGGTGATGGCGGTCGCCTGGTACGGAATCCAGACCTGGCTGGCATCCGAGGCCCTGGTCCTCCTCGGTGTCCAGCTGGTGCCCTCGCTCGCCGAATACGACCACAACTCCGTCCTCGGCCTGTCCACCCTCGGCTGGATCGCCTTCCTGGTGATGTGGCTGCTGCAGGCGGTGCTGCTCACCCGGGGCATGGAGTTCATCCGCAAGGTGCAGGACCTCGCCACCGGCCCGGTGGTCTGGCTGGTCATGCTCGCCCTCGCCGGCTGGCTGATCGCCAAGGCGGGCGGCGACATCTCGCTCACCGACAGCCTGACCGGGCTGAGCGGAGGCGAGCAGCTCCACCAGAGCCTGACCGCGGTCAGCCTGACCGTCGCCACCTTCCTCACCCTCGTACTCAACTACGCCGACTTCGCCCGCTTCACCCCGGACCACCAGGCCTACCGGCGCGGCAATCTGCTCGGACTGCCGGTGAACTTCACCGCCTTCGCCGTCGTCTCCGTGCTGATGACGGCCGGCACGATCTCGGTCTTCGGCGAGGCGATCTCCGACCCGGTCGAGGTCATCGCGCGGATCGACAACCCGGCGGTCACGGTGATCGGCGCGCTGTCCTTCATGGTCGCCACCGTCGGCATCAACGTCGTGGCGAACTTCGTATCGCCCGCGTACGACTTCGCCAACCTCGCGCCGAAGTACCTCGACTTCCGGCGCGGCGGCATGATCACGGCGGTGCTCGCGATCGTGGTCATGCCGTGGAAGCTCTACTCGAGCCCGGTCGTGATCCAGTACTTCCTGGGCGCCCTCGGCGCCTTTCTCGGCCCGCTGGTGGCCGTCATACTCGTGGACTACTACCTGGTGCGGCGCGGACACATCGAAGTCGACGCGCTCTTCAGCGCCGACAAGGCGGGGGTGTACTACTACCGCAAGGGCTTCAACCCGGAGGCGATCATCGCCTTCGTGCCCTCGGCCGCGGTCTCGGCGGTGCTCGCCCTGGTCGACGGGTTCGAGGACGTGGCCCCGTTCTCCTGGGTCTTCGGGATGGCCATCGGAGCGGGGATCTATGCCCTGAGGTGCGCGAAGGTCCGCACCCGCGGTGAACTCACCGATGCGCCGATTCCCTCGCGGGCCACGGCGGGCGGGGTCTTGACCGGGCCGACGACGGAGTGAAGAATTCAACGAAAAGTTGATTCCATTTTGCGGAAAACTCGGAATGGAGGGCGAGGAGGGTGTCGGTGTCCGACGTGGGGCTGGTGCTGCGCTCGACCAAGGTGATCACTCCGGACGGCATGCGCGCGGCCACCGTTTCCGTCGCCGACGGCCGCATCGTCGCCGTCGAGCCGTACGGAACCACCGCCCCGGACGGAGCGAGGGTCGAGGACCTTGGCGACGACGTCCTCCTCCCCGGCCTTGTCGACACCCACGTCCATGTCAACGACCCAGGCCGCACCGCATGGGAGGGGTTCGGCTCCGCCACCCGCGCCGCCGCGGCCGGCGGCGTCACCACCCTCGTCGACATGCCGCTCAACAGCGTCCCGCCGACCACCACCGCCCCGGCCCTGGAGGTCAAACGGGCCGTCGCCCGGCGGTCGGCCCATGTCGACATCGGGTTCTGGGGCGGCGCCGTGCCCGGGAACGCCCCGGAGCTGCGGCCGCTGCACGACGCGGGCGTCCTCGGTTTCAAGGCGTTTCTGCTCCCCTCCGGCGTGGACGAATTCCCGCCACTCGCACCCGGCCAGCTCCGGACCGCCCTCCGCGAGATCGCGGGCTTCGGCGGACTGCTGATCGTCCACGCCGAGGACGCCCGCCTCATCGACGGCGCCTCGCCGCCCACCGGCCCGCGCTACGCCGACTTCCTCGCCTCCCGCCCGAGCGCCGCCGAGAACGAGGCCATCGCGGGCCTCATCGCCCTCGCCCGCGAGCTGGACGCCCGCGTCCACATCCTGCACCTCTCGTCCGCCGACGCGCTGCCGCTGATCGCCGACGCACGGCGCGAGGGCGTCCGGATCACCGTGGAGACCTGCCCGCACTTCCTGACCCTCACCGCCGAGGAAGTCCCCGACGGCGCCACGGAGTTCAAATGCTGTCCGCCCATCAGGGAGGCCGCCAACCAGGACGCGCTGTGGGCGGGCCTGGCGGCCGGGGAGATCGACTGCGTCGTCTCCGACCACTCGCCCTGTACGGCCGACCTCAAGGTCGACGACTTCGGGCGGGCCTGGGGCGGCATCTCCTCGCTCCAGCTCGGGCTCCCCGCCGTCTGGACGGCGGCCCGGCGGCGCGGCCACACCCTCCACGACGTGGCCCGCTGGATGTCCACCGGCCCCGCCGCGCTCGTCGGTCTCGACCGTAAGGGCGCCATCGAGGTCGGGCGCGACGCCGACTTCGCGGTCCTCGCCCCCGACGAGACGTTCACCGTCGACCCCGCCGCCCTTCACCACCGCAACCAGGTCACCGCCTACGCGGGCAGAACGCTGTACGGCGTCGTACGGTCCACATGGCTGCGCGGCCGGAAGATCGCCGACCACGGCACGCCGGCCGAACCCACCGGCCGACTCCTGGAAAGGCAGCCCCCCACATGACCGCGCCGATCCCCCGCTTCACCGGCGACGCCGCCCCGTACGGCGGTGGCGACCCGTACGCCGACTACCGGACCGCCGACCTCCCCTTCACCCACCTCGTGGACCTGGCCGACCGGCGGCTCGGCGGAAGCGTGATCGCGGCCAACGACGAGTTCTTCGCCGAGCGCGAGAATCTGCTGAGGCCCGAAGCGCCGCGCTTCGACCCCGAGTCCTTCGGCCACAAGGGCAAGGTCATGGACGGCTGGGAGACCCGGCGGCGGCGCGGGGCCTCGGCCGGCACCCCGCATCCGGCCGAGGACGACCACGACTGGGCCCTGATCCGCCTCGGCGCGCCCGGGGCCGTCCACGGCATCGTCGTCGACACCGCCCACTTCCGCGGCAACTACCCGCGGGCGGTGAGCGTCGAGGCGACGACGGTGGACGGCGCCCCGTCCCCCGAGGAACTCCTCGCCGACGAGGTCGTATGGACCGAGCTCGTGCCCCGTACGCGGATCGGCGGCCACGCGGCCAACGGCTTCCCCGTCTCCGTCCGCCGCCGCCTCACCCACCTCCGACTCAAGCAGTACCCCGACGGCGGCATCGCCCGCCTCCGTGTCCACGGCGAGGTCACCCCCGACCCGGCGTGGCTCACCGCCCTCGGCACCTTCGACCTGGTGGCGCTGGAGCACGGCGGGGCCGCCGAGGACGCCTCCGACCGCTTCTACTCCCCGCCCGCCAACTCCATCGGACCGGGCCGCTCCACCCGGATGGACGAGGGCTGGGAGACCCGCCGCCGCCGGGACACGGGCCACGACTGGGTCCGGTACCGCCTCGCCGCCCAGGGGTCCATCCGCGCCGTGGAGATCGACACCGGCTGCTACAAGGGCAACGCACCGGGCTGGGCGGCGCTGTACGGCCTCGACGCGACAACCGGCGCGGACCCGGCCGACCACACCGCCCCGGCCTGGACCGAACTCCTGCCCCGCACCCGCCTCCAGCCCGATACGGTCCACCGCTTCCTCCTGGACGCGGCCCCGCCGGTGACCCACGTCCGGATCGACATCTATCCGGACGGCGGCGTGGCCCGGCTACGGCTGCACGGCTCGCTGACCGAGCACGGCGCGCGGCGGCTGGCGGCACGCCACGCGGAGCTGGGCGGCGCCTGAGTGTTGTCTCCCCTCACCGGTAGCGGACTCGGATGCCGGGGCCGAGGCGTTCGGTCCCGGTGACGGTCTGCGTGGTGCCCACCTCGACGGTGAGCTGCGTCGCGGCCGTGCGGCCGGCCAGGGACGAGAGGTCCAGGGGGCCGGGGTCCGGCCCGTGGCACTCGCCGAAGAATACGGAACGCAGAGAATCGATCCCGTTCAAAGCGCCGATGTCGGCCGGAAGGGCGCAGCGGTAGAAATTCAGTTCCTGGACGCGTAGGGAGGCGGACAGGACGGGGAAGCCCTCGGACAGATCGAAGCCGCTCAGCCGCAGCCACCGCAGGCCGCTCGGCGCGGAAAGGTCCGCGAGGTGCGGCGGACTCCCCGAGCCCTCCAGGTTCAGTTTCCGAACCGGCGGCAGCTGGTGGAGGAAACTGAGGTCGGGGTTGTGGGGGAGGGCGCCCAGGCCGAGCGAGGTCAGCTTCTCCGGAAGCGGGATATCGGCGATGGGCGGGAGGGAGGTCCAATGGGTGAGCTGCAATTCCTCGAGGTGGGTGAGGGCTCCCAGCGGGGAGGCGTCCTCGAGGGCGGTGTTTCCGACGATCGAGAGGACGGTGAGCTGGGGATGAGCGGTGAGCGGGCTGAGATCGTTATGACTCCTCAGCCGTGAGATCGACAGCCAGGAGAGTTCCGGGAAATCCGCGAGGGGTGCGAGACCCTCGGTGAGCGGATGGTTGATCCATATCTTCCGCATCGACCGCAGCTCCCTGGCCGAGGGCCACTGGCTGGGATGGGAAAGCGTCAGCGTGACGTCTTCCAAGGAATACTTGGCGAGCACGCGCCGGGCGTACTCCTCCGGGTCGAAATACTCCCAGACGTCGGCGAGTTCCTTCTCCGCTTCGGCATGCCCGGCCTCCGCGTAGGCGGCCAGCAGATCGAGCGCTCTCCCGCCGCCGATGAGCGCGGCGGTGCGCACGGAGGTCCTGGCGGCCGTCCCGCTCAGACCGTCCAGTGAACAGGGCAGCCGACGCAGTACCGGATCCCCCACCAAGGCCAGCGATATGACGTCCTTACGGCGCCTCGGCGGCACCAGCGACCCCAGGGCGTCGTCCAGCCGTTCGGTGAGTTCGGAAGGCACCGACTCCATCGTCTCCAGACAGGACGCCGCCAGCAGCCGCAGCCCGCGCGCATGGCGGCGCTCGGCCTCGGCGCGCTCCAGAATGCCGGTGATCAGCTCCTGCCGCTGGCTGCGGTTGGCGTGTCCGGCGGCCATGATGATGGTCTCCCGCCAGGTGTCCAGATGGGCCCGCTCGACCAGATTGCCGATGCGGTCCTCTGCCGCCGCCTCCTCTGCCGCCAGGTACTCCTGGAAGCTGCGGTGCAGAAAATCGATGCGGTCCTCGGCGGGGACGCGCAGCACCCCCGAACGCGACACCAGATGATCCAGGACCTCCTCGCCCCCGTCGTCCAGGTGACGCATCGACGCCACCTTGGCCGTGACGTGGGCGAGGGCCTTCTCCGTGGCGATCTCACTGCGGTTGTTGTCCGACAGCCGCCACGCCAGATCCCGCAGCAGACACAGCTTGTCCGTCAGGCTGAGCTGTACGTCCAGCGCGCTGGGCACCCCGCGTTCCGCGTCCCGGCGCAGCACCAGCAGCTCCAGGGCGATGCGGTACAGCTCCATACGGTTGCGCGGCAGCCGTCGGCGCCGTCCCAGGTGTAGTGCGCACAGCAGGGCCGCCAGCAGGGGGCTCGCGGCGAGCGCCCGCAGATGCGGGCGGTCCTGGAGAGCGGTCAGCAACGCCCGCTCGTAGTGCGGCAGTTCCTCCGGGGCGCACGGCAGCTCGCCGCCCTGGGCGCCCACCGCCTGGTGCCACTGCTGGACGAACGCCCGAAGATCCGCGGGTGTCATCCGCTCCAGCCCCACCGGGGCGAAGCCCTCCGCGCGCAGCCAGTCGCCGCGCGCGGCGGTCGGCCGGGACGTCACCACCGTACGGGTCTCCGGGTAGGCGCTGAGCAGCAGCCGGAGCCACTCCCTCACCCCGCGCCGCTCCGCCGCGACGAGTTCGTCCACCCCGTCGACGAGCAGCAGCACCCGCCCCGCCTGGAACGCGCGGTCCACCCACGCCCGGGGCATATGGCCGGTCAGCGGCCCCGCCGTGGCGTCCAGCAGCTCCTCCGGGCGCGGCAGGTCACGCGAGGCGTAACGTCGCAGTTTGACCAGGACGGGGACAAGTCCGTTCCAGTCGGCCAGATCCCCGCCGAACGCGCCGCGCGCCGCCGTGACGGCCAGCCAGTTGAGCAGAGTCGTCTTGCCGGAACCCGCCTCGCCGCGCAACAGGACCCGCGGCGACTCCTTCAACGCCGCCTCCACCCGTACGTTCGCCGCAGGCTCGTGCTCCGCGCCGCCCCACGACCCGATGCCCGTCCGTAACCGGTGGTCGGGTCCGCCCGACGACCTCCGCGCCGCCCGCCCCTCCTCATCCGCGCTGACCCGCAGACTGATGTAGGCGACGGACAACTTGGTACGCGGGGCCTGACCGGCCGTGAAGCTGAACAGCTCCACCTCGTCCAGGGTGCGACTGAGGAACTCCAGGTACTCCCTGCGGAAGGCTTCGTCCTGATCCGCCCCCTGCGGCGCGTACAGCGATCGGACGGGGAGCCGCTCCAGCACCCGGCTCAGCTCGGGGCCGAGCTCGCCGACCCGCCCCAGCAGTTCGGAGATCCCGCGCTCGGTGAAGACCGGGAGCCGCTGCAGGATCCGCACATAGCAGTCGCAAGCCTCGGCCAGCACCAGCTCGTAGAAGTGCGTGGCCGCCTCGCCCAGCCCGGCGGGCGGGGAAGCGGAGGCCCGCACCCGGCGGGCCAGCTCGGCGGGGTTGGCGTCGGACCCGAGGATCGCCTCGTCGGACAGGTCCGCGCGGCCGAAGGCCGCCGTCACGGCGTCGAGCGCCGCCTGCCGCCCGCCCTCCTCCAGACCGCGGAACTCATGCCCGCACATGGGCTCCAGCCGCGCCGCCACCGCGTCCGCGATCTGCTCGAACTGCCGCTCCACACCCCGCTGCGCCCGCAGCCCCGGCACCCGCCGCCGGACCAGGGCGGACATCTCCATCCGGCTCTCCTGCTCGCGCCGGCGTGGTTCGAGCCATAACCGCACGACGCGGGTCGCGACGGTCCGCCCGAGATTGATGGCAGCTGCCTCAGCGCTCACTCCGCAGGCCCCTTTCTGGACGCACCACTCCGGCTCCGATCCGGTTCCGGTCGGCCATCGCCGCCTGACGGCCTGGTGGGTCCCGGTTTCCCCTCAGCTTAGGAACTGGGACCCCGCGGCGCGGCGGTTCCGCTTACGCCCGGTATCCGCCGGGGGCGGCTGATCGTCGGGCTGGGACGACTCGGGCTTCTTGAAACGCCTCCACGCGTCGCGCGCACGGGGCTGGAGCTCGGCGCGTTGTGCCAAGCTCACGGAACCGGGTGGTCCGGGTCGTACGTTGACCCGGATGTCTGGTTATGGCACCACCTGGCACCACGTGACACCACCTGACGCGACCCTTGAGGAGAGTGGCTGTGACCCTGCGGCAAGAGATCGTCGGCAACGCCATGCAGATGGCGGTCTGCACCCTCCACCCGGGGCAGACCGTCTACTGCGAGGCCGGAAAGTTCCTGTTCAAGACGTCGAACGTGACGATGGAGACCCGGCTGTCCGGGCCCGGCGGGGGCGGCGGTCAGGCCGCCGGGGGCGGCGCCGGGAGCGGTGCGGGCGGTGGCATGGGTGGGATGCTGCGCCAGGCCATGGGCACCGCCATGCAGGTGGGGCAGCGGGCACTGGCGGGGGAGTCGCTGGCGTTCCAGTACTTCACCGCCACCGGTGGCGAGGGCACCGTCGGCTTCGCGGGGGTGCTGCCCGGTGAGATGCGGGCGCTGGAGCTGGACGGGGCGCGGGCGTGGTTCGCGGAGAAGGACGCCTTCGTGGCGGCCGAGTCCACCGTGGAGTTCGGGATCGCCTTCCAGGGCGGGAAGACCGGGCGCAGCGGCGGCGAGGGGTTCATCCTGGAGAAGTTCTCCGGGCACGGCACCGTGATCATCTGTGGGGCGGGCAACTTCATCGATCTCAACCCGGCCGATTTCGGCGGCCGGATCGAGGTCGACACGGGCTGCATCGTGGCCTTCGAGGAAGGTATCCAGTACGGCGTGCAGCGCATCGGCGGGCTCAACCGCCAGGGGCTGATGAACGCGGTCTTCGGCGGTGAGGGGCTGTCGCTGGCCACGCTGGAGGGCAATGGCCGGGTGATCCTCCAGTCGCTCACCATCGAGGGCCTGGCGAACGCCCTGAAGAAGGCGCAGGGCGGCGACAAGCAGGGGCCGACGGGCGGGATGTTCTCCACCCACGCGGGGTGACGGCCCGGGGCCTCGGGCCCAGGTTTATTTCGCGCCCGCCACGTAGAAGAGGAAGAAGAGAAAAGCGGCGATGAAGTGGACGCCCACGAGGTAGATGAAGACCCGCACCGTGAACGTCATCGGCGCCCGGTCCTCCTCGTTCGGCCCGGTACGGGCCGGCGTCGCGGGGACCATCGGTGCATCGGTCGCGTCGGTCGCACTCATGTCGTTCGCGTCCTTCATGGCGTACCGGGCCTTCCTCGGCGGGCGGCGTCTCCGAGGCACAGCTCGGCCGCGCCGCTCTGCAGCAGCGTGTGGACGAAGAGCAGATCCACGCCGCCGGGCGAGGCGGCGGCGATGCGGTGCGGGGTGAGCGAGTCGAAGTGGGCCGCGTCGCCCGCGGAGAGGGCGTGCACGGTCTCGCCGAGCGTCAGCCGCAGTCGGCCCCCCAGGACGTAGAGCCACTCCTCGCCGGGATGGACCCGCACCAGGTCCTCCTGGGCGGCGGAGCGTTCCGGTACGTGCAGCCGCAGCGCCTGCATGGCCCGGCTGGAGCCGCCGGCCTGCCAGTAGGTCCAGCCGCCCGCCTCCTGCGCCTCCATGCGGTCTGCGCGTACGACCGGGTCCCGCTCCGCGGGCACCTCGCCCAGCAGGTCGGATACCGTTGTTCCGTAGGTACGGGCCAGGGCCAGCAGCATCGGGAGCGAGGGCTGGCGGCGGCCCGTCTCCAGCCGGGACAGGTGCGCGGGGGAGAGCCCGACGCGCTGGGCGGCGGCCTCGAGCGTCAGACCGCTGCGTCGTCGCAGGTCACGCAGGCGGGGAGCGACGGTGGGCAGTTCGGCGGCCGGTCCGCCGGGGTCACCGTCGCCCGGTCCGCCCGGGGGCCACTCGGCGGGCCCGTGGGGGAGCGGGTTCATGTCTCCGGTATAGCCAGCCTTGACCTACCAGGCAAAAAGTTTGCCTCAGAGGCAAGAAGTTGCACTTTCGTTACCTCTTCTGACGCTTCGCGCATCTCTTGTGAACTCCCGGAGAACGGCGGGCACTTGGCATTGACACGACAGCGTCTACGCGCGTCATGCTATGTCTATGACAATCCCCCCACGGATCGCCCGCATCGGTGCCCTCGGCGCCCTCGTCTCGACGCTGCTCATCGGCGGCGCGGCCACCGCGGCCACCGCCGTCACCCCGGCGGCACCGCAGACCGTCGCGACGTCGCGGACCGTTGCGACGTCGCAGGTCATCGCCGCCGTTGGCGACATCTGCTATTCGGATCTGCCCTCCCAGGCCCATGACACCCTGGACCTGATCGAAAAGGGCGGCCCCTTCCCGTTCCCGCAGGACGGCACCGTCTTCCAGAACCGTGAAGGCGTCCTTCCGTCCCAGTCCTCCGGCTACTACCACGAGTACACCGTGATCACCCCGGGCTCCGACGACCGTGGCGCCCGGCGCATCGTCACCGGCAAGCAGACGGACGAGGACTACTACACCGCGGACCACTACGCCTCGTTCGACCTGGTGGACCGCAGCTGCTGACGCGGCCCCCGAAGACCGCCACCCCCCGCAACCGCGGCCGCTGCCCCCACCGGGGCAGCGGCCGCGCTGCTGTGCGCCCGCCCGCGCCGCCCTGCCCGTAACGGCCACCGCCCGGTATCGGCCACCGCCCCGTATCGGCCGCGGACCCCGGGAACCCCGCGCGGGCCATTGTCGTTGCTTCCCGATACCGTCTCGGTAGCAGCGGACGTGCGGGGAGGCATGGTGGCGAAGGGTCCGGAAGTGGTCACGTGCGGGGAGGCAATGCTTCTCCTGCTCGCCGAGCCCGGGGTTCCGCTGGACCGGGCCGTGCATTTCCGCAGGTCGGTGGCGGGAGCCGAATCCAATGTGGCCGTGGGTCTCGCCCGGCTCGGTCACGGTGTGCGCTGGCTCGGCCGGGTCGGCGCCGACCCGGCGGGGGAGGCGGTGCTGCGCGAGCTGCGCGCCGACTGTGTGGACGTCGCCCACGCGATCGTGGACGACCACGCCCCCACCGGGCTGCTGATGCGGGACAGCCATGCGTACCGCGCCATCGATGTGCAGTACTACCGCATGGGCTCGGCCGCCTCCCGGCTGACGCCCGAACAGATACGCCCCGAGGCCCTCGAAGGCACCCAACTGCTGCATCTGTCCGGGATCACGCCGATGCTCTCGCCGACCGCGGCGGCCGCGAGCCGCCGCCTGGTGGAGCTGGCCCGTGCGGCCGGGGCCAAGGTGTCCTTCGATCCGAACGTACGGCACAAGCTGGGCGGCGCGGCGCAGTGGGCCCAGACGGCGGGCCCGTTGCTGCGCGACGCCGACATCGTCCTCGCGGGGGAAGAGGAGTTGGAGCTGCTCACCGCCCAACCCGCCGACGAGGCCGCGCGGGAGCTGCTGCGCGGCGGGGCCGCCGAGGTCGTGATCAAGCGCACCGACCACTCCGCGACCGTTCTCACCGCGGACGGCGGCTGGGACCAGTCGCCCCACGCGGTGCCGGTCGTCGATCCGATCGGCGCCGGTGACGGCTTCGCGGCCGGCTATCTGTCGGCACGGCTGCGCGGGCTGCACGAGGACCAGGCGCTCGCCGAGGCGGCGTGCGTGGCCGCCCTGGTCGTCCAGGCCGCCACCGATACGGACGGGCTGCCCACCGCCGCCGCGCGGGACCGGGCGCTCGCCGAGCTGTCCAAGGGCGGGGACGCGGTATACCGCTGAACCGGCCGCGGCACCCACGGCCGGCCCGGAGAGCACGGGGCCGCGTACATCACAACAACACAGAGCAGTACCGGTAAGACGGACAACCCAGATACTGATCCACCAAGCGCACACAGCACCGCGTATCGTCCACCGCACACCGAAACCGCCGCATATCCCGGAGGCAATCCGGGGCGGCATCGCCAGCAGCACTTGGGAAAGGAAAGGCGGCGACCGCCGTGTACCGCTGGGAGATCACCCGGGCCGCGCTCGCGCAGCGCGTCCTCGCCATCGTCCGTAGCGACAGCTACGACCACGCCCACGCCACGGCGGACAGCCTGCTCTCCGCCGGTATCACCAGCCTGGAGATCTCGCTGACCACGCCCTTCGCCCTGGAGGCGGTCACCACTCTGATCCGGGAGGTCGGCGATGACGCGGTGATCGGCGCGGGCACGGTGCTCGATGGCGCCTCGGCCCGGATGGCGGTGGACGCGGGCGCCCGCTTCCTCGTCTCGCCGAGCCTGGACCCCGAGGTCATCCGCACCGGCCACCGCTACGGTCTGCCGGTCTTCCCCGGCGTGGCCACACCCACCGAGGCGGTGCGCGCGATGGAACTGGGCGCGGACGCCCTGAAGCTCTTCCCCGCCTCCGCCTACGGGCCCAGATGGGTCAGCGACGTACGGGCCGCGCTGCCGCAGGCCGCCGTGGTCCCCACCGGCGGGGTGACGCTGGCCGAGGCCCCGGACTGGATCGCGGCCGGGGCCGTCGCGTGCGGAATGGGCTCGGCGCTGTCCGAGGGCGACCGGGACACCGTGGGCAAGCGCGCCGCCGAACTGCTGGCCCGCCTCGCGGATGTGGCGCCCCCGCTGGACTCGCCGCACGAGCCGTACTGACGGCGGTACACAACTCCCGCGTATCCCCTCCGGCGGTCAACGGCTTCCCGTGGGCCGGGACTTCTGCCACCCTGAGCGCGCTGTGATCACGCGGCTCGCAACGGCCGCCCGCCCGCGCCCAGGAGGTGCCGTGAGACGTACCGTCACGCTGTCCGCCCTCGCCGCCGTACTCGCCGCCACCGCCGCCGGTTCGGCGCTGGCCGTCGGCACGACCTCGAAGCCTGAGCCGAAGGCCGAGTCGGCGCAGGCGAGCGCCGCCGAGCGCGCCCGGCAGCAGCGCGGCACCCTGCTGGACCGGGTGCCCGAGCGCGGGGTGCTGCGGGTGTGCACCACGGGCGACTACCGGCCTTTCAGCCATCGCGACCCCAAGTCCGGGGCCTACACCGGTATCGACATCAAGATGGCCGGGGACCTCGCCAAGAGTCTGGACGCCAAACCGAAGTACGTGCCCACGACCTGGTCCACCCTGGTGGACGACCTCGCCGCGGGGCGCTGCGACGTGGGCATGGGTGGGGTGTCGGTGACCCTGGCCCGCGCCCGTAAGGCGTCCTTCAGCGAGCCGTACCTCACCGACGGCAAGACGCCGATCGTGCGCTGTAAGGACAAGGACACGTACCGGACGCTGGAGGAGATCGACCAGCCGGGCGTACGAGTCGTGGTCAACCCGGGCGGCACCAATGAGCAGTTCGCCCGAGCCCATGTCACACAGGCCACCCTCACCGTCCACCCGGACAACACCACGATCTTCGACGAGATCATCGCGGGTCGTGCCGATGTGATGATGACGGACGCCAGCGAGACCCGCTATCAGTCCGCGATCCACCCGGAGCTGTGCGCGGTCCACCCCGATGAGCCGTTCTCCTTCTCCGAGAAGGCATACGTACTGCCGCGCGGCGACGCCCAGTTCAAGGAGTACGTCGACCAGTGGGTCCACCTGGCCACCCACGACGGTACGTACAAGAAGTACGAGGGTGAGTGGTTGACTTCCTCTCCCTCCTGAAGGGGTCCAGGTGCGGACGCTGAGCGGCACCTTGTCCCGCCGGTTTCCGCGGTGCGAGCACAGCTTGTGACGCGGCGACGGACGCGAGAGCGGCTGAAAATCTGGGCATCGCCGTACGACTCTCGCGTCCGTCGCGCGTCCGCCGGGCCCGGAGCGGGAAGATGGCCTCATGAGTCCCGCCCAACCCGCGCGCCGCCGCTCGGACGCCGTCGCCAACCGTGCCGCCCTCCTCGACGCGGCCGAGCGGGTCCTGCTCCGCGACGGGCCCGCCGTGCCGCTGGACGTGGTGGCGCGCGAGGCCGGGGTCGGCATCGCGACGCTGTACCGGAACTTCGCCGACCGCGAGGAGCTGTACGCGGCCGTCGTGCACCGCTCCTACGAGCTCGTGGCCGCCCTCGCCCAGGAGGCCGAGGACAGCGCGGCACCGCCGCTGGACGCGCTGGCCGGTTTTCTGCACGGGCTGCTCGCCGAACGGCACCATCTCGCCCTGCCGCTGCTCGGCGCCCCCGGCCCGCCCGGCCCGCCCTTTGCGGACGAGGCCGACCCCCTCGGTGCGCGGATCTCCCGGTCGCTGGCCGCGGTCCTGAAGCGGGGTGTCGGCGACGGCTCGATCCGGCCCGACGCCACCGCCGCCGACCTCGTCGTCACCGGCGCGATGCTCGCCCACGCCCAACTCCCGTCCGAGGCCTGGGGGCGCGCCGCCCGCCGTATCGCCGCGCTCGTCCTGGACGGTCTGCGCGCCCGCCCCGACACCGCCCCGCTGCCCGACGGGCTCACCGGGACCGAACTGGACCGGGTCATGACCCGTGGCGCGGGGGGAGCGACGGCCCATCGGCCTCGCTCATGAGCCTCGCCCATTAGCCTGTCGAACACAGCGGGATGCGCATTTGCGCGAATCCGGGCGCGGCCCTCGTGTGGGTGCTACACGCTGACGGATGCCGGTTGTAATGCCCTGGACCGGTGACCGTTTCCTCGCCCCCGGAGAGACGACATGAGCAGCCCCCTCAGCCACCCCCTCGTGCGGACCTTTCTGTCCTCGGTCGAGCGGCTGACCGCGGCGCTTCC
The DNA here is from genome assembly GCF_047337785.1 of Streptomyces lacaronensis. Taxonomy (NCBI): domain Bacteria; kingdom Bacillati; phylum Actinomycetota; class Actinomycetes; order Kitasatosporales; family Streptomycetaceae; genus Streptomyces; species Streptomyces lacaronensis. The sequence goes on along the minus strand of NZ_JBLHDK010000003.1, from coordinate 3,358,308 downwards.
CGCCGCGTGGCGGGAGGAGCTGCTGGAGGACCTGCGCGAGGAGATCGCGGCGGCGCTCGCGGACGACCTCGCCGAGGAGGCGGCCGGGGACGGTGATTCCGCGATCGGAGAGGAGCGGGTGCGGCAGGTGCTCGACTGGATCGGAACCCCGGAGGAGATCGCGGCGGACGCGCTGGCCGAGGAGTCCGGCAGCATCCCGCCCGAGCCGGAGGACGCCGGTGCCACGTGGGTGACGCTCGGCCTCGCCGTGCTGCCCGTACCGCTGTGCCTGGTCCCGGGCGTGGGCATACCCCTGGGGCTGGTCGCCGCCCTCGGCGCGCTCGTCCGGCTGTGGCGGTCCGCGCCATGGGCCCGGCGCGAGAAGCGGCAGGCCACGCTGTTCGTCCTGTCGCCCCTGGTGACGGTGCCGGTGCTGGCGGTGGCGCTCTCCCTGGCGTTCGACGGGATCAGCGCCCCCGCGTTCGTGGCCTCCCTGCTGATGGCGCTCACCCTGCCGGTGGTCGGCGCCATGCGGCTGGCCCGGTCCGCGGCCCGGCTGCGCGAGCAGGCGGGCGCGTGACGCCGGCGGGCGGCGGACCGGGGCGTCCGGCGCGTGGGGGTCCCGCCCCAGACCCCGGGGTCCAGGGGCGAAGCCCCTGCCACGCGGCGGAGCGGCATATCGATGCTGCGGGCCGGACTGGACGTCTTCGCCCAGCTGGTGGTCTCCGCCCGGGGCGCCCCAGCTCCTGGCCGCCGCCGCGCCCAGCTCCGGTCGGGCCGCGGCACGGCTCCCGGTGCCGGCCGGGGGCGGACGGCGGTGGGCGGCCGTGGCCGTGACGGTTGACAGCGTTGTCGGCTCCGACTGATCACCTGTGCGTAGTTTGTCCTGACAACCGAACTTCACGACTTCCCGTCATGTGCTCATCCGGATACCCTCGGCGCGTGGCTATGGAGGAAGAAGACGCTTCGGGCGGGGCGGAGGCGCTCCAGCTCAGCGTCGATCGCAGCAGTCCGGTCCCGCTGTACTTCCAGCTGTCCCAGCAGCTCGAGGCGGCGATCGAGCAGGGGCGGCTGGCGCCCGGGAGCCTGCTGGGCAATGAGATCGAGCTGGCCGGCCGGCTCGGGCTGTCCCGCCCCACCGTCCGGCAGGCCATCTCGTCGCTGGTCGACAAGGGGCTGCTGGTGCGCCGCCGGGGCGTGGGCACCCAGGTCGTGCACAGCCAGGTCAAGCGCCCGCTGGAGCTGAGCAGCCTCTACGACGACCTGGAGGCGGCCGGTCAGCGCCCCGCCACCCAGGTGCTGCGGAACACCACCGAGCCCGCGACCGCCCAAGTCGCCGCCGCGCTCGGCGTCGCGGAGGGCGAAGAGGTGGTGCTGATCGAGCGGCTGCGGCTGGCGCACGGCGAGCCCATGGCCCATCTGCGCAACCACCTCCCGGTGGGCCTGCTCAAGCTGGACAGCGCCGAGCTGGAGGACACCGGGCTCTACCGGCTGATGCGCTCGGCCGGAATCACCCTGCACAGCGCCCGCCAGGCGGTCGGCGCCCGCGCGGCCACCGCCGAGGAGGGGGAGCAGCTCGGGGAGCCGGAGGGCGCGCCGCTGCTGACCATGGAGCGTACGACCTTCGACGACACCGGCCGGGCCGTGGAGTTCGGCTCCCACACCTACCGGGCCTCGCGCTACGCCTTCGAGTTCCAACTGCTCGTACGCCCCTGAGCGCCGCCCCACGCCTTGTGCCGCGCCCTTTGTCCTTGACGTGTCCCGCGTCCCCGGCTACAAGTCCTCAAGCCGTACGGGCGCCGGGCCCCGCCCACCCCGGCAGCCCCGGCGATGACCGGTGACGGATACTTGGGCGGCGGCCGGGACCGATCATGCGGTGCCCGGCCGCGAAGGTGACGCTGGGGACGAACACACAGTGAGAAGGGCGGGTCTTCGTGGCGACGGTGCGGAGAGGGGCACGCGCGATGACCGCCGCCGTGCTCGCGGCGGTGCTGGGTACGGCGTTGGCGGGCTGCAGCGATACGGGCGGCAAGCGGGCCGAGGAGCGGGCCGCCCGGGAGGCGGCCGCCGGGGGACGGGCGGCGGTCAACACCCCGAAGTGGACGTTCGCGATGGTCACCCACTCCGGAGACGGGGACACCTTCTGGGACATCGTGCAGAGCGGCGCCAAGCAGGCCGCGGTCAAGGACAACATCAAGTTCCTCTACGCCCACAACGAGGAGGGCAAGGAGCAGGCCCAGCTGGTCCAGTCCTACATCGACCAGAAGGTCGACGGCCTGATCGTCACCCTCGCCAAGCCCGACGCCATGAAGTCCGTGGTGAAGAAGGCCCGCAAGGCCGGGATACCGGTGATCACCGTCAACTCCGGCTCCGAGGTGTCCAAGGCGTTCGGCGCGCTCACCCACGTCGGCCAGGACGAGACCATCGCGGGCGAGGCCGTCGGCGACGAGCTCAACGAGCGGGGCCGCAAGAAGGCCCTGTGCGTGCTCCACGAGCAGGGCAACGTAGGCCATGAGCAGCGCTGCGACGGCGCGGCCAAGACCTTCGACGGCAAGATGGAGAAGATCTACGTCGAGGGCACCAACATGCCCGACGTGCAGTCCTCGATCGAGGCCAAGCTCCAGTCGGACAAGGGCATCGACACCGTGCTGACCCTGGGCGCGCCCTTCGCGGACACCGCCGCCAAGGCCGCCGACCAGGCGGGCAGCAAGGCCGAGATCGACACCTTCGACCTCAACGCCAAGGTCGCCGCCGCGCTCCAGGACGGCACCCTCGGCTTCGCCGTGGACCAGCAGCCGTATCTCCAGGGCTATGAGGCCGTGGATCTGCTGTGGCTCAACCGCTACAACGCCGATGTGCTCGGCGGCGGCAGGCCGGTGCTCACCGGTCCGCAGATCATCACCAAGGACGACGCCGCCGAGCTCGCGTCGTACACGAAGCGGGGGACCCGATGAGCGCGGAGGCACCGCCCGCCGAGGAGACCCTTTCGAGTCCGCGGCCGGTGCGCGGCTCGCTGCCGCGCCGGCTGGCGGGCCGTCCGGAGCTGGGCGCGGTCGTCGGCGCCGTCGCCGTCTTCGTCTTCTTCTCGGCCGTCGCCGACGCCTTCCTCCAGTGGTCGAGCTTCAGCACCGTGCTGTACGCCTCCTCGACCATCGGGATCATGGCGGTGCCGGTGGCGCTGCTGATGATCGGCGGGGAGTTCGATCTGTCGACCGGGGTCCTGGTGACCAGCTCGGCGCTGATCTCCTCGATGTTCTCGTACCAGATGACGGCGAACGTGTGGGTCGGCGTCGGGGTGTCCCTGCTGGCCACCCTCGCGATCGGCTTCTTCAACGGCTATCTGCTGGTCCGCACCAATCTGCCGAGCTTCATCATCACCCTCGGCACCTTCCTGATCCTCCAGGGCTGCAATCTCGGCTTCACCAAGCTGATCAGCGACACCGTCTCCACCAAGAGCATCGCCGATATGGAGGGCTTCCCCTCCGCCCGTAAGGTCTTCGCCTCGCATCTGACCATCGGGGACGTCGAAGTGCAGATCACCGTCCTGTGGTGGTTCGCCCTGATCGCGCTCGCCACCTGGATCCTGCTGCGCACCCGCGCCGGGAACTGGATCTTCGCGGTGGGCGGCGCCAAGGAGGCGGCCCGAGCGGTCGGCGTGCCCGTGGAGCGCACCAAGATCGGCCTCTATCTGGGCGTCGCGCTGGCCGCCTGGATCTCCGGCCAGCATCTGCTGTTCAACTACGACGTGGTCCAGTCCGGCGAGGGTGTGGGCAATGAGCTGCTCTACATCATCGCGGCCGTCATCGGCGGCTGTCTGCTGACCGGCGGCTACGGCTCGGCGGTCGGCGCGGCCGTCGGCGCGTTCATCTTCGGCATGACCAACAAGGGCATCGTCTACGCGCAGTGGGGCGCCGACTGGTTCAAGTTCTTCCTCGGGGCGATGCTGCTGCTGGCCACGCTGCTCAACTGGTGGGTCCGCAAGCGGGCGGAGGAGAGCAAATGAGTGCGTCCCAGGCATCCAAGGCATCTCAGGTATCTCCGGCGCCCCGGGGCGCTCTGGTCGCGCTGAGCGACATCAGCAAGTACTACGGCAACGTCAAGGCCCTGGAGGGCGTCTCCCTCGAGGTGCACGCCGGGGAGATCACTTGTGTCCTCGGGGACAACGGCGCGGGCAAGTCCACCCTCATCAAGATCGTCGCCGGGCTGCACCAGCACGACGGCGGCACCCTCGCCATCGAGGGGGAGGAGACCCGGCTGGGCTCCCCGCGCGAGGCCCTCGACCGTGGGATCGCCACGGTCTACCAGGATCTCGCCGTGGTCCCGCTGATGCCGGTGTGGCGGAACTTCTTCCTGGGCTCGGAGATCCACAAGGGCCGCGGACCGCTCCGCCGTCTCGACGTGGAGGCGATGCGCACCACGACCCACCGCGAACTGCTGCGCATGGGCATCGATCTGCGCGATGTCGACCAGCCCATCGGCACCCTCTCCGGCGGTCAGCGCCAGTGCGTGGCCATCGCCCGCGCCGTCCACTTCGGCGCGAAGGTGCTCATCCTGGACGAGCCCACGGCGGCGCTGGGCGTCAAGCAGTCCGGCGTCGTACTCAAGTACGTCGCGGCCGCCCGGGACGCGGGCCTCGGCGTGGTCCTCATCACCCACAACCCGCACCACGCCTATCTCGTCGGCGACCGCTTCGTGCTGCTCAAACGCGGCGCCATGGCGGGCAGCCACGCCAAGGACGGGATCGCCCTGGAGGAGCTCACCCGGCAGATGGCGGGCGGCAGCGAGCTGGAGCAGCTCAGCCATGAGCTGGCCCGCACCCCCGCCCCCGATCTGTCGGGAGGGGTCGCCAAGGGCTGAGCGGTGTCGCCGAGGGCTGAGGGCGTCGCCGAGGGCTGAGCGACGTCGCCGAGGCTGCGCGGCCGGGTCGTCGGCCGGGTCGTCGGCCGTGTTCCGGTGTTTTCCGGGGGCCGCGCGCCGTAGGCTCGCCATGCGGCATGAGGCGCGGGTGAGGCACAATCGCACGGCGGGCCACTCCCGCCACGACCGACGCACCCGAGGCCCCGCGGCCTCCCGAGACCCCCGCAGGGACGACGAACTCTTGCGAGCACGTACCCGCAGCGACCGCACCCCCCACACCGGCGAGGGGGCCGGCGGATGAGCATCTACCGCGAACGAGTGCACCGGGGCTCGGCCCGGGCCACCGTGCTGCGGACCGTCGGCACCCGTGAGCGCCGCTCGCATCTCAGCGCGCCCCGGGTGCCCACGGTCGGCATCGACATCGGCGGCACCAAGGTGATGGCCGGGGTCGTCGACGCCGACGGCAACATCCTCGAGAAGCTGCGCACCGAGACGCCGGACAAGTCCAAGAGCCCCAAGGTCGTCGAGGACACCATCACCGAGCTGGTGCTTGACCTCTCCGACCGGCACGATGTGCACGCCGTGGGCATCGGCGCCGCGGGCTGGGTGGACGCCGACCGCAACCGCGTGCTGTTCGCCCCGCACCTGTCCTGGCGCAACGAACCGCTGCGCGACCGGCTCGCGGAGCGGCTCGCCGTCCCGGTCCTGGTCGACAACGACGCCAACGCCGCCGCGTGGGCGGAGTGGCGGTTCGGCGCCGGACGCGACGAGGACCACCTCGTCATGATCACCCTCGGCACCGGGATCGGCGGCGCGATCCTGGAGGACGGCCAGGTCAAGCGCGGCAAGTACGGGGTCGCCGGGGAGTTCGGCCATATGCAGGTCGTCCCGGCCGGCCACCGCTGCCCGTGCGGCAACCGCGGCTGCTGGGAGCAGTACAGCTCCGGCAACGCCCTCGTCCGCGAGGCCCGTGAACTGGCCGCCGCCGAATCGCCGGTGGCGTACGGGATCAACGACCGGGTCGGCGGCAACATCCAGGAGATCACCGGACCGCTGATCACCGAGCTGGCCCGGCAGGGCGACGCCATGTGCGTCGAACTGCTCCAGGACATCGGCCAGTGGCTCGGCGTCGGCATCGCCAATCTCGCCGCCGCCCTCGACCCCTCCTGCTTCGTCATCGGCGGAGGCGTCAGCGCCGCCGACGACCTGCTGATCGACCCCGCCCGGAACGCCTTCCGGCGCACCCTCACCGGCCGCGGCTACCGGCCGGAGGCCCGGATCGTCAAGGCGCAGCTGGGCCCCGAGGCGGGGATGGTCGGCGCCGCCGACCTCGCCCGGCTGGTCGCCCGCCGCTTCCGCCGCGCCAACCGCCGCCGCGTCGAGCGGTACGAGCGCGCCGGGTCCGCCTCCCCGCTGCGGCTGGCGCCGCGCAGTCAGGCAGGCCGCGAATGACCGCCGCCGACCAGCGGCCCGGCGCCGCGATGCCCCCGGCCGACGGTATGCGCCCCGGCGGGCCCACACCGGGCGGCCCCACGTCCGGCGGGCCCGTGCCCGGTGGCGGCCGTCCGCCCCGCCGCTGGCTCAAGGCGGTGGTCGTCTTCCTGCTGATCACGATCCCGGCGGGCTATCTGGTGATCTCCGCCCTCCAGAGCCGCAACGGCGGTGAGGACAAGGCGGAGGCGGCGTCGGCCAAGGGCCTTGAGCCGGGCTATCCGACCCGGGTGCAGCGGCGCATATACGACGTGCCGGTGCCGCCGTACTCCAAGAAGGTCGCCTTCTACGAGACCAACTCCTGGAAGGTCAGCTCGCTGTACGTGCAGTTCGTCACGGACCGCGACGGCCTGGACTCCTTCCTGACCAAGCTCGGCACCCGCCGCTCCGCCCTGGACAAGGGCGAGGTGACCATCACCAAGGGGCAGGCGCGGAAGGTCGGTTGGCAGGTCGGAGCGCCCGGTCACGACTGGGCCGGGATGGTCGTCAAGCGACAAGATCCACAACCCAAGCTGAGGATCACGGTCAAGTTCGACAACCCCGCGCATCCGAAGGTTTACGTCGTCTCCACGGTCACGCCGTAAGGCCTTCACATCCTGGGTACATCGCGCCCGAAAACCCCGCCACCCGTGTCGGATACCGTTTTCGGGTGAGCGAGACGAAGACACTTCAGTACCGGACCGACGGCCCCGAGGACGGGCCCGTGCTCGTCCTCGGACCGTCGCTGGGCACCACCTGGCACATGTGGGACCGCCAGATACCCGAGCTCTCCCGCCACTGGCGCGTCCTCCGCTTCGACCTCCCCGGCCACGGCGGCGCCCCCGCCCATCCGGCCCCCTCCGTGGCCGAGCTGGCCGCCCGGCTGCTGGCCACCCTCGACCAGCTCGGCGTCGAGCGCTTCGGGTACGCGGGCTGCTCGATCGGCGGGGCCATCGGCGCCGAACTCGCCCTGCGACATCCCCATAGAGTGGGCTCACTCGCCCTCGTCTCCGCCTCCCCGCGCTTCGGCACCGCCGACTCCTTCCGGCAGCGCGGCGTCGTGGTCCGCACCAACGGCCTCGACCCGATCGCCCGCGCCACCCCCGAGCGCTGGTTCACCCCCGGCTTCGCCGCCGCCCAGCCCGCCATCGTCGAGTGGGCCGTCCAGATGGTCCGCACCACCGACCCCGGCTGCTACATCGCCGCCTGCGAGGCCCTCGCCGCGTTCGACATCCGCGCCGAGCTCAGCCGGATCGGCGTCCCCACCCTCGTGGTGGCCGGCGCCGACGACCAGGTCACCCCGGCCGCCGACGCCCGCGTCCTGGTCGCCGGGATAGCCGACGCACGGCTCGCGCTGGTCCCCGGCGCCTCCCATCTCACCCCCGTCGAACAGCCGATGGCCGTCACCGATCTGCTGGTGCGGCACTTCTCCAGCTCCTGGCAGAGCCCGGACCACCCGACCGGGATGACCGCGATCCCCGCGCCCCCGCCCAAGCCCGTGCTCTCGCCCGTGCCGCCCGGCGCCGAGGTCGTCGAATACGGTCACAACGTGCCCGAACCGCTGCTGGACACCCGCGCCGACGCGTACGACCAGGGCATCAAGGTGCGCCGCGAGGTGCTCGGCGACGCCCATGTGGACCGGGCGCAGTCCCTGGCCGACGAGTTCACCGGCGACTTCCAGGACTTCATCACCCGCTACGCGTGGGGCGAGGTGTGGACCCGGCCCGGAATCGACCGGCGGATCCGCAGCGTGGTCACCCTCACCGCCCTCGCCGCCCGCGGCCACCTCGACGAACTCGCCTTCCACACCCGGGCCGCGCTGCGCAACGGGCTCACCCCCACCGAGATCAAGGAGGTGCTGCTGCACACCGGCGTCTACTGCGGGGTGCCGACGGCCAACTCCGCCTTCGCCGTGGCCCAGCGGATCATCCGCGAGGAGACAAGCCCGGAGGGCTGAGCGCTCCGCTGGAAGTGCCGCGATGCGTTGTTGGCCATCCGCGGCGCCGTTGTGGCTGGTCGCGCCCCGCGGCGGAGCCGCATATCGATACAGCCCCGCGCCCCTTCGGGGCGCTTGGTAGCACAATGATCTCCATGAAGCTCACCAAGAAGGGCCATGCCTGCGTCCGGATCGAGAAGGACGGGCAGACGCTCGTCATCGACCCCGGGGCCTTCAGCGAAGAGGACGCCGCGGTCGGCGCGGACGCGATCCTGGTCACCCACGAGCACTTCGACCACTTCAACGAGGAGCGGCTGCGCACGGCGCTCGACGCCAACCCCGCCGCCCAGATCTGGACGCTCCGCAGCGTCGCCCACCACATCTCCTCGGCGTTCCCCGGGCGGGTGAACACCATCGGGGAGGGCGACAGCTTCAACGCGGCGGGATTCGACATCGAGGTCCACGGCCAGCTGCACGCCGTCATCCACCCCGACATGCCCCGGATCACCAATGTGGGCTATCTGCTGGACGGCGTGCTCTTCCACCCCGGCGACGCCCTTACCGTGCCCGCCGGGCGGCGGGTGGACACGCTGATGCTGCCGGTGCACGCCCCCTGGAACAAGTTCGCCGAGATCCTCGACTACGTCCGCGCGGTCGGCCCGCGCCGGGCCGTCGACATCCACGACGCCCTGCTGTCCGACGTCGCGCACATGGTCTACGGCCGGATGCTCGGCCCCGAGGGACCCGGCACGGAAGGCGCCGAGCACCTGCGGCTGACCCCGGGCGAATCCCTCACCCTCTGAGGGCCGGGCCGGCTGTCGGAGCCGGGATGTAGGTTGTGCCCTATGCGCATCGCGACCTGGAACGTCAATTCGATCACCGCCCGGCTGCCCCGGCTGCTGGCCTGGCTGGAGAGCAGCGGCACGGACGTCCTGTGCGTCCAGGAGACCAAGTGCGCCGAGTCCGCCTTTCCGCACGAGCCGCTGCGTGAGCTCGGCTACGAGGCCGCGGTCAACGCCACCGGCCGGTGGAACGGAGTGGCGCTGCTCTCCAAGGCCGGGCTCACCGACGTCACCGTGGGCCTCCCCGGCGGCCCGGACTACGACGGCGGCCAGGAGCCGCGGGCGATAGGCGCCACCTGCGGCCCGGTCCGCCTCTGGTCGGTCTATGTGCCCAACGGCCGGGAGATCGGCCACCCCCACTACGACTACAAGCTGCGTTGGCTGGAGGCGCTGCGCACGGCCGTCGCCGGGGACGCGGCCGGCGAGCGCCCCTTCGCGGTCCTCGGCGACTTCAATGTCGCGCCGACCGACGAGGACGTCTGGGACCGCTCCGCCTTCGACGGGCTGACCCATGTGACGGACCTGGAGCGCGAGGCCCTGACGGCGCTGCGCGAGTCGGGTCTCTCGGACGTGGTGCCCCGGCCGCTGAAGTACGACCGCCCCTTCACCTACTGGGACTACCGCGAGCTGGGCTTCCCCAAGAACCGCGGCATGCGCATCGACCTGGTCTACGGGAACGAGACGTTCGCCAAGGCGGTCGGCGACGCGTATGTGGACCGCGAGGAGCGCAAGGGCAAGGGCGCCTCCGACCACGCCCCGGTCGTCGTCGACCTGGAGGTGTGACCCGGCGGCGGGATGTCCTGGCGAGGAGGGGGAGCCCCGAGCCCCTGGGCTCCCCTTACCCGATCAGCTTCCGCAGGTCGATCGATTCCGCCATCGCCCGCAACCCCGCGTCGCCCGGGTGCAGATGGTCCCCGCTGTCATAGGCGGGCAGGATCCGCGCCGGGTGCTCGGGGTCCCGTACCACCGCGTCGAAGTCCACCACGGCGTCGAATACCCCGCCGCTGTCCCGGATGAAGGCGTTGACGGCCGAGCGCCGTGCGTCCGCGTCCGCCGTACACAGCGACTCGCCCTCGCACGGGGCGATGGTCGCCCCGACCACCCGCAGCCCGCGCTCCCGCATCCGCGCCGCGACCGACCGCAGACCCGCGATCAGCTCCTCGGCCGAACTGCCCCACCGCAGATCGTTGATGCCCTGGAAGACGACGACCGTACGGGCCCCCGTCTGGGCGAGCACATCCCGCTCCAGCCGGTGCTGGGTGCTGACCCCGCCGGTGTCCGTGGAGACGCCCTCGCCCGGATAGCGGTCGGCCACCACGCGGTTGGCGGAGATCCCCGCGTTGAGCACCCCGTACGCCGGGACCTCGGACTGGCCGCGCAGCCGCCGCGCGAGCACATCGGGCCAGCGGCGGTTGGCGTCATTGGTGGACTTGGTGCCGTCGGTGATCGAGTCGCCGAGCGCCACCACCGAACCCGGCCCGCCCCGCACATCGACCCCGGTCAGGAACGGCCAGGTGGTGAGGGTGCCGGTGTAGGACTCAGCCCCCGGCTCCGCGGTCCGGTCACCGCTGCCCGCCGCGCTCAGATACGACCGCTGGGTGGCCTGGCTGTGCACCGGCACCGCCGCGACCGGCCCCGGCAGATGGAAGCTCACCAGCAGATTGGCGTCCGCCGGAACCGGGAAGTCCACCGGATCGCTGAACAGCTGCGCGCCCGCGGGGATCGAGGCCCCCGGACGTCCGCCGAACGTCAGCGGCACCGGTGCCCCCTGCGCCGCCGCGCCGCTCGCCTGGAGCGCGACCGTCGCATGGCCTATCTCCACGGGGGACGCGGCGAAGGTGTTGTCCAGCCGGACCCGGGCCCTCGGCCCGCCCGCGCTGGTGTGCACCACCAGCCGCAGCGTCTGATCGGTCCACGGCCCCACCTTGGTGTACCCGGCGGTGCTCGCCGCCCAGCTCCCGGTCCAGCCGTACGCGGGCTGCCGCAGCGACGCGGCGAAGACATGGAGATCGGCCGCCGGGCCCGGGTCCCTCGGCAGCACCACCGACGCGACCTCGTGGCCGCGCTTCAACGGCACCGTCACCGCGTACAGCCGGGCCGTCTCCTGCCGCTGCCCGGCGGTGGTGTTGAGATGGGGGAGGCCCACGGCCTTGGTGGCGGCGGGGCCCGCCCGCCAGTCCGGCGCGCTCAGCGTGTACGGATGGCTCGACCCGTCGCGGTAGCGCACCGTTCCGACACCGCTCGCCCCGGCGCCGGGCCCGTTCGGCGAACTGCTCGCCACCAGGAAGGTCAACGCCTCGCCCCGGCCGCGCAGCCGCACCGCCTGGCCGTCGGCGATCACATTGTCCGGCCGTGCCCCCGCGCTCCTCGGCCAGGTCAGCCGCGCCGAGTCCAGGGCGATATCGCGCCCCGGCGTCCAGCCGGCGGCCCGCAGATCCTGCGCGGAGAGCGAGGCGCCCGCGCCGTCGAAGTCGGCGTCACCCGGGCGGGTGTCATCGCTGACCGCCCGGTTGTCGAAAAGCCGCTCCAGAGGGAGCGGCTTGTGAGTCGGCACGCCCGCCGGTGCGGCGGAGGAGGGTGGTGCGATCAGTGCGAGGGTGACACCTCCCGCGACGATCCCGGCGGTCGTCCACGGTCTTGCGACGCGCATATGTGTCCCCTCTCGCAACCAACCCGACCGGCGATTCGACAGGTGCCCGGAGAACGTATGGAGGCAGGTGGGTGTCGTCAAGACAAGCATCGGGTCACAGCTCATACCGCGCGCCCTGTGGTGCGCCGGTGGCCTGGATGCCACGCTGAGCGGTATGAACATCTCCTTCTTGGGCAACTGGCGCAAGCGACGTGGCCCCGCCTCGGGCGTGGCCCTGATGGGTGCCCAGGAGGAGGACACCCAGGGCGTCGCCCAACTGCTCTCCGAATGCGAACTCCTGCGCGCGCGGGCCTCCGACGCGGGCATCGGGCTCGATGACTCCACGGCCTCCCTGGAGGCGCTGGACCAGATGGCGCCGCGCTGGCGCGACGACCCGGACGAACTCCCCTGGCTCGGTAACGACGCCGGTCTCTACCTGGGCACGGTCATCGTCCGCACCGTCCCCGGGGCCGTCTGGCAGGTGTGGCCCGACGGCCGACCCGTCGTCAGGCTGGCGTCCGGCCGCGAGGTCGACGTCGTGGAGGCCGGTCAGCAGTGGGCGGCCGACGGCGCCCCCGAACTCTGCCAGCGCTACGCGGAGGTCGCCGAGGCCTAGGGGCGTCCGGCGGATGGTGACGCCTGCGGCGGGCTGCTCCCCTCCCCGCCCCTTCCCGCTACCAGGGGCTCCGCCCCAGCCCCCGGCCGGGCGACCGGCTGTATGCGGTGTCCGCCCGGTCATCCGCCATGCCAGCGTGCCGACCGCGCTCAGTCGGCTGGTGCAGGTGTTCACATCGGCCCCCGGGGGTCCAGGGGCGAAGCCCCTTGTTACGGGAAGGGGCGGGGGCGGGGAGGGGAAAGAACAGCCGGACGCCCCGTAAGCCCTGTCGGGCGGTATCCGCCCATCGATGCGTGTCCGTACCCGAAGCTCCGCGGCTGTCCGGATAGCTTGCGCTGACCGGGAGACAGCTGACCCGGGGACACAGCGGAAGGTGGGTGGGGCCGGGTATGGCCGTCGGTGAGCCGTTGATCGAGCTGAGCGGCGTCAACAAGCACTTCGGCGCGCTGCACGTTCTACGGGACATCGAGCTCACCGTCGGCCGTGGCGAAGTCGTCGTGATCATCGGCCCCTCCGGCGGCGGCAAGTCCACCCTGATCCGGACCATCAACCGGCTGGAGACCGTCCAGTCCGGCTCCATCGTGGTCGACGGCCGTCCGCTGCCCGAAGAGGGCAAGGAGCTGGCGCGGCTGCGGGCCGAGGTCGGCATGGTCTTCCAGTCGTTCAACCTCTTCGCCCACCGCACCGTACTGGCCAATGTGATGCTCGGTCAGACCAAGGTCCGCCGCCGCGCCAAGCAGGACGCCGAGCGGCGCGCCCGCGAGCTGCTGGGCCGGGTCGGACTCGCCGACCAGGCCGGGAAGTTCCCCGCCCAGCTCTCCGGCGGCCAGCAGCAGCGGGTGGCCATCGCCCGCGCGCTGGCGATGGACCCTCAGGTGATGCTCTTCGACGAGCCGACCTCCGCCCTCGACCCCGAGATGATCAACGAGGTGCTGGAGGTGATGCGTCAGCTCGCCCAGGAGGGGATGACGATGGTCGTGGTCACCCATGAGATGGGCTTCGCCCGCTCCGCCGCGAACCGGGTGGTCTTCATGGCCGACGGCGGGATCGTCGAGGACCGTACTCCGGAGGAGTTCTTCCGATCCCCGGAGAGCGAGCGCGCCCGGGACTTCCTGTCCAAGATCCTCAAGCACTGAGCGGGTGATGACGGACATGAGGCGTCTGCGCCGCGCGACCGCCGCCCTCACCACGGCCCTGGTCCTGCTGCTCGTGCCCGGCTGCGGCAAGGAGGGCAGCCCGCCCGCGAAGGGCCCCCGGGCCGAGAAGCTGCCCGCCTACAAGGTGGACACCGAGTTCCGGCTGCCCTCCTCGCCCACCTGGCGCCGGGCCGAGCGCCGTGGTCATCTCACGGTAGGGGTCAAGGAGGACCAGCCCTACCTCGGCGAGCGGGACCCGGCCACCGGCCGCTACTCGGGCTTCGACATCGAGATCGCCCGCATGATGTCCGCTTCCCTCGGCTTCGCGCCGGGCACCATCCGCTACCAGACCATCGCCTCCGCCAACCGCGAGACCGCCCTCCAGAGCGGCCAGATCGACTACTACGTCGGCACCTACACCATCAATCCGCTGCGAAGGCGGCTGGTCGGCTTCGCCGGGCCGTACTTCATGGCCGGTCAGTCGCTGCTGGTGCGCACCGACGAGGACGACATCCACGGCCCGGAAGACCTCGCGGGCAGGACCGTCTGCTCGGTGGCCGGCTCCACTCCGCTCCAGCGCGTCCAGGCCGACTACCCCAAGGCCCACGCGGTCGCTTACGACACCTACTCGGTGTGCGTGGACAACCTGCTCAGCTTCCAGGTGGACGCGGTGACCACCGACAACACCATTCTGCTCGGCTACGCGGCCAAGATCCCCGAGGAGCTGAAGGTGGTGGGCCGGCCCTTCTCCAAGGAGCCGTACGGCATCGGCGTGCCGAAGCGGGACAACGCGCTGCGCTTCGCGCTGGACGACGCGATCCTCTTCCACGAGCGCAACGGCGACTGGGAGAAGGCGTACGACGCGACCCTCGGCCTCTCGGGTGTGCCCGCCCCCAAGCCGCCGCCCATCGACCGCTACCGCACCGGCTGAAGGCCATCCCATGGACGTGCTCACCCAGAACTTCTCGCTCTACGGCAAGGGCTTCCTCGGCACCGTGCAACTGACCGTCTACGCCTCGCTGCTCGCCCTCGCGCTCGGCATCCTCATGGCCGCCTTCCGGGTGGCGCCGGTCGCCTCGCTGCGCGCGTTCGGCACCGTCTGGGTGTCGGTGCTCCGCAACACCCCGCTGACGCTGCTGTTCTTCGCGGTGATGCTGGGGCTGCCGCGCTTCGGTCTTGTGCTGCCGTTCACGGTCTTCGCGGTGATCGCGCTCGGCTGCTACACCTCGGCCTTCATCTGCGAGGCGGTGCGAGCGGGCATCAACACGGTGCCGGTGGGGCAGGGCGAGGCGGCCCGCAGCCTGGGCATGACGTTCGACCAGACGCTGAGCGCGGTGGTGCTGCCGCAGGCGTTCCGCACGGTCATCCCGCCCATCGGCTCGACCCTGATCGCGCTCGCCAAGAACTCGGCCATCGCCGGGTCGTTCAGCGTCACCGAACTGCTCGGCACCTACAAGCCCCTCAACGAGCGGGGCTACAGCGTCATCTGGTCCTTCGTCTGGATCGCCGTCGGATACCTGATCATCACCCTCGCCATCAGCGCGATCTTCACCCTGCTGGAGCGGCGCTGGGGAGTGCCGCGATGACCGCTTCCCCGACCACCAGCGCCCTCTACGACGTCCCCGGGCCACTCACCCGGCGGCGGCACCGGATGTACGCGCTGGCCGGGACGGCCGTGCTGCTGGCCCTGCTCGGCTGGATCGTCTATCTCCTCATCCACACCGGCCAGTTCGCCTACCGCAAGTGGATGCCGTTCGAGTACAAGGGCATCCAGGAGCTGCTGCTGAACGGGCTCGCGGGCACCCTCAAGGCGTTCGGCATGGCCGCGGTCCTCTCGCTCGCCCTCGGCGGGGTGCTCGCCGCCGGGCGGCTCTCCGAGCACCGCCCGCTGCGCTGGGTGGCCACGCTGGTGGTCGAGTTCTTCCGGGCGATGCCCGTACTGGTGATGATCTTCTTCGTCTTCGTGGCGCTGCGGGTCCAGCCGCTGCCCGCGCTCGTCACCGGGCTGACGCTCTACAACGGCTCGGTGCTGGCCGAGGTGTTCCGGGCCGGGGTGAACTCGGTGGACCGCGGCCAGCGTGAGGCGGCGTACTCGCTCGGCCTGCGGAAGACCCAGGTCATGATGTCCGTGCTGGTGCCGCAGGGGGTGCGGGCGATGCTCCCGGCCATCATCAGCCAGCTGGTGGTGGCCCTGAAGGACACCTCGCTCGGCTTCCTCATCACCTATGAGGAGTTTCTGCACGCCGGAAAGCTGATCGCGTCCAATCTCGACTACGACCTGCCGTTCATCCCGGTGGTCATGGTGATCTCTCCCATCTACATCGGGATGTGCATGCTGCTGTCGTGGTTCGCCAACTGGGTGGCCAAGCGGGAGCGGCGCAGCATGAAGACCCGTCAGGTCGAGGTCGCCGCCCCGGAACCGGCCGCCCCGATGCCGGGGGACACCCGCGGCTGAGCCGGGGCGGCCGGAGGGTGTCCCAGTCGCTTCAGTGGCTCCGGTCGCCTCAGTCGCGGACCGGGATCGTGAGGTGGGACGGGTCGGCGTCCGGGGACGAGAAGGTGAGATGGGTGCCGTCGGGGTTGTGCTCGATGTAGAGCGGGTCGACGGTGTCCATCACCAGCGCCAGCCGGTGACCTGCCGGGACGTCGTACGCGGTGGAGAACAGCTCCAGGTCCACTCCGAAGGGCGTGCCCGGGGTGCGGTCGTGGAAGGTGAACGGGGCGTGGGTGATGAGCTTGCCGACGCCCAGCGGGCCCACGTCGTACAGATACGCCACCGCCGTACCGTCGGAGCGGTCGCTGGTCACGGTGGTGTGGAGCTTCACGGTGCCGCGGACGCGCTGTTCGCGATGGTGGGCCCCGGTCTGCCAGACGGCCGCGTAGGACCGGGGCAGCAGCGGGATCGAGGCGAGCGGCGGAAGCTTCAGGAACTGGTCGAGGGCGCCGCCGAGCAGCACCGTTCCGGCATTGGCGCCGGAGTCGTGGTTGGCGGTGACCTTCTCGGTGGCGGCGAGCGGGACGCGGCGCTGCTCGGAGGGGACGGCCGACCAGCTGGGGTAGCCCTCGTAGCCGGCACCGTCCGCCGTACGGGACGTCAGCTGCACCGGCTGCTCGCTGTCGATGCCGTTGCGCTCGCCCTTGAGGTAGCGGTCGAGCCACTGCCGGGCGTGGGTCCAAGTGGTGTTGGGCAGTCCGAGCAGCCCGGTGACCTCGGCGGTGGCGTGGTCGCCGGGCCGCAGCTCCAGCCGCTTGGGGCCGGTCAGCTTCTCGAAGAAGTCGGCGTAGCTGTTGGGCGGGAAGATCGAGTCGCCCCAGGAGTTGCCCAGCATGATGGCCGCGCCATTGGCGTTGATCCGGTCGAGGTAGGTGGCGGCGGAGCGCTTCTTGCCCCAGGCGATCAGATCCTTCTCCTTGGCGAGGTTGGAGGAGAAGAAGTCATCGAGGATCTGCTGGAACTCCTCGCTGGGCCGGCCGGTCAGCGCCCCGGCCCCGGCGAGCAGCCCGGCGGCCTGGGCGTGCTGGGTGCGGCCGCTGTAGATCGAGCCGACCAGGTCCGCCCAGCCGCTCATGGCCACCACTGCCTTGATCCGCGGGTCGGCACCGGCCGCGAGCAGGCTGATCCCGGCGCCGTAGGAGAGCCCGGCCATGCCGATGTGGTCGGGGTCGGTGGGGGTGTTGGCGAGCGCCCAGTCGATGACCTTGGACGCGTCGGCGATATCCGGCGGCCCGGCCGTCTCGATCTTCCCGCCGGACTGCCAGAAGCCGCGGGTGTTGTAGGTCAGCACCACATAGCCGGTTTCGGCGAGCTTCTTGGCCTGGGCGAGATATTCGACCTGGGGCAGGGACCAGCTGGTGGGCAGGACGACCAGGGGGAGGCGGTGCGAGGCGTCGGCGTTCGCGGGGGCCACGACGTTTGCGGCCAGGTTGACGCCGCCGTCGCCGGGGATGTCGACGAAGCGGATGGAGACGCCGGAGGAGGTGCCGGTGGAGGCGGCCGCGGTGGTGGCTGTGGTCGGGGCCGGTGCCGCGGCGGCGGTGGAGGGGGCGAGGCCGAAGGCCGCACCGGCCATGACGGTGACGGAGAGGGCGGCGGCGGTCGTGGGGCGGAGGGTTTTTCGGGCAGGGGTCACGATGGCTCCTGGTGGGGGATGCCGTGGGGGCAGGGGAGCACCGGTGCTTGTGACCTGACGGTAACTCGGGTGTTTACCGGCGGTAATAGTGCGGTAAGTTACGCATGGGTAACGATAGAGGGCCGTGGTCGGCTGCCGGGGCCGGCCCGGCCCGGGGCGCTATCCGGGGGCCGGATCCGCCAGGGTCCGGCCCCGCTCAATTCCGCTGGTGCGGAAGGTTCGCCGATCACTGAGCCTTGCCTCCAGGACGAGCTCGATCCCGGGCTGGGCCCCCTTGGGGTTTGGTGCCGCTCGCGCGGAATCCGGCCCGCCGTGCGGGGTCCCGTACGCCCCTGAAGCGCCGCCTGCCGCTGGGGCTCGCCCGCCGTCGAGCACCGCCCGCGCTGAGGCCCGCCGCCCGCCGAGCCGTGTCCCTGCGCCAAGTCCCGGCCCCAAGTCCCGGCCCCAGGTCCCGGGGTGGCCCAGGATCGGCCCAGGGCCGGGCCCGGGACCGCGCTGTGTGCCGCTCGCCTCGTGGGCGTTCAGCGCCGGGCGCCCTTGCGGCGGATCTTGATGGTCCGCATGTCCGTCACGCCGATCCGCAGGATCCGATGGGGGTATCCGTGCGCGGTCAGCGCCGCGATGGCCCGCTCGGTCGCCTCCTGCTCGCCGTCATCCGGCTCCGCCGGAACCTCGCAGCGGAAGGTGAACGCCGAAAGGCTCCGGTCGCAGGTGAAGTTGCCCGCCTCGGTGAAGGCCACCCGGAGGGAGTCGGCCGCACCGCGCAGCGCCTCGCGATCGTCCTCGCCCAACTCCTCGAAGGCGCCCCGGATCGTCACTCGGAACACGATCGCTCCTCCCGTCCCTCCCGTACGGCGTAGCCGAGCATCGGCGCGCCGAGCATCTCCCCGATGGCGTCGAGGAGTTCCGTCACGGCCTTGGCGATGGCGTCGGGGTGCTCGCCCGCCGTGACGCGCCGTCCGATCTCGCCGAAGATCAGTGAGTGATAGCCGCTGATCTGGGCGGCCACCACGCGCGGCAGCGGATCCTCCGGCGCCGCGCCGGTCTCCTCGGCGAGCACGGCGGCCAGTTCGTCGTTCATCCGGTGGCCGAGCTTCTCCAGCCGGGCCAGCAGCGTGGGGGCGGCCCGCATCATCGCGAAGAACGGGCCGAAGCCCTCGGTCAGCCCCAGCGAGCGGTCGCGCCGCTCCACCTCTTCGCGCAGCCGGTCCAGCACCGCCTGGGCGGCGGACCGGCCGGGCGGGCGCTCGCGCACGATGTCGGCGAGTCGGCGCGGGGACGCCTGGTCGGGCGGCAGGACCAGGTCCTCCTTGGCCGGGAAGTAGTTGTAGACCGTGTTGACGGACACCTCCGCGGCCTCGGCGACCTCGGCGACCGTGACCCGGTCGAAGCCGCGCTCCAGGAACAGGCCGGTGGCCACGTCCGCGATCCGTCGGCGCGTACGGCGCTTGTGCTTCTCCCGCAGTCCTTCGCTCATGGCCGTAAGTGTAGCCCGTTGCAAACTTGCGCTTGCCTCAAATTCTTAAGTCGATTGCAAGTTTGGGGCGCGTTGTGCTCTGATCGGGGCATGTCCTCATCCGTCATCCGCGTTCGCGGCCTCACCCGGACGTTCTCGCTGGGCAGCGGTCCCGTGCACGCCGTCCGCGGGATCGATCTGACCGTCGGCCGCGGCGAGATCCTCGGCTTCCTGGGCCCCAACGGGGCCGGTAAGACCACGACCCTGCGCATGCTCACCACCCTGCTGCCGCCCAGTGGGGGCGAGGCCGAGATCGCCGGGCGCGATCTGCTCCGCGATCCGGCGGGCGTGCGTCGGCGGATCGGCTATGTGGCCCAGTCCGGCGGCCTGGACCCCGGGTGCTCCGTACGCGAGGAGCTGGTCACCCAGGGGCGGCTGCATCTGATGTCCAAGGGCGCGGCGGCCGGGCGTGCCGAGGAACTCGCCGGTGAGCTCGGCCTGTCGGGGCTCATGGACCGCCCGACCGCTGCCCTGTCCGGCGGCCAGCGCCGCCGGGTGGAGATCGCGCTGGGCCTGGTCAACGGGCCCGAGGTGCTCTTCCTCGACGAGCCCACGACCGGTCTGGACCCGGGAAGCCGGGCCGAGCTGTGGGACTTGGTGCGGCGCGTCCGCGCCGAGCACGGCACCACGGTCTTTCTCACCACCCACTACCTGGACGAGGCCGATGCGCTCGCCGACCGGATCGTGGTCGTGGACGGCGGGCGGATCGTCGCCGAGGGCACCGCCGCCGAGCTCAAGGCCCGCTATGCGGGCGATACGGCCGCCAGCCTCCAGGACGCCTTCCTGGCCATCACCGGCCGGGGCACGGCCGAGCAACCCCTCGCCGTCTAGGGGGTGTCC
Source organism: Streptomyces lacaronensis (assembly GCF_047337785.1). Classification (NCBI taxonomy): domain Bacteria; kingdom Bacillati; phylum Actinomycetota; class Actinomycetes; order Kitasatosporales; family Streptomycetaceae; genus Streptomyces; species Streptomyces lacaronensis. Next base: position 3,338,357 of record NZ_JBLHDK010000003.1, on the reverse strand, counting down.
GGCGGATCGTGCCGCCTGCGGCGGGCTGTTCCCCTCCCCGCCCCTTCCCGAAACCGGGACTCCGCCCCAGCCCCCGGACCGGCCTCTGCCCCTGACCCCGGATGAGGGCCCTGCGCCCGCCCCCGGGCGAAGGCTTTGCGTCCGGCCCCGGGACGGGCTCCGCCCCTGACCCCGGAACGGGGCTCCGTCCCTTCGCGCGGCGTCGAAATGCGGCTCCGCCGCCCATGGCGGGGCTCGGCCAACGGAGCTTGGGGTCCAGGGGCGAAGCCCCTGGTAGCGGGAAGGGGCGGGGAGGGGAAGGACCCGCGGACACCCCCAGCACCCTCCACCATCCAGAAACACCCGACCCACCCAAGGGCCTCTTATGACTCTTCTCGCCCACACCGGCATCATCTTCGGCCGCTGTCTGCGCTCAACGCTTCGCTCGAAGACCAATCTCTTCTTCGGAATGCTCCAGCCGCTGCTCTTCCTCGCCCTCTTCGGCCCATTGCTGACCGAACTCGACATGGGCGTCAGCGGATCGTCCTGGCAGACGCTGGTCCCCGGTGTGCTCGTCCAGCTCGCCCTGCTCGGCGGGTCTTACGTCGGGCTCGGCCTGCTGATGGACCGTAACCTCGGGGTTCTGGACCGGATGCGGGTCACTCCGGTCAGCCCGCTGGCGCTGCTGCTCGGCCGCACCCTGCGCGATGTCGTCCAGCTGGTGGCCCAGTCCGTCCTGCTGGTGCTGCTCGGTCTGGCCTTCGGGTTGCGCGCGCCGCTCCTCGGCGTGCTGCTCGGGCTGCTGTTCGTGGCCGTGCTCGCGGCGGCCCTGTCCGCGCTCTCCTACGGGCTGGCCATGAACGTCCGTACGCCCCCGGAGTTCGCCGCCATCGCCAATACGGCTGGCATGCCGCTGATGCTGCTCTCCGGGCTGCTGCTGCCGATGACCCTGGCCCCCGGATGGCTCGCGGGCGCCTCGCGCGCCGTGCCGTTCCGCTACACGGTCGACGCGGTGCGCCAGGTGTTCCTGGGGCACTATGCCAACACCACGGTCGCCGTCGGTGCGGCCGTCACCCTGGCCCTGGCGGCGCTGTGCCTGATGGGCGGGGCGCGGCTGTTCGCCCGGGTCCGTGGCTGACTCAGCCGTCCGTGGCCGACTCAGTCGTCCGTGGCCGGCTCAGCCGTCCTTGTTGGCTGAGTCGTCCTGATTGCCAGTCGTCCTGATCGCCTCAGTCGTCCTTCGCGGCCGCCTTCGCGGCGGCGCGGGGCCCGGCCGAGGTGGTCGCGGGCTTGGTCACATCCGCGACCACCTCGACCAGATCCGGGCCGTACGCCTGCGAGTTGACCACCTTCAGCAGCAGGCAGAAGGAGCCCTGCGCGCCGTACTTCCGGGCCAGCCGGGCGCGGTTGCGGACGAGGTGGCGGACGGCGGCGCGATGGGTGACCGGGCGCTGACCGGCGGCGAGGAAGACCGGGCGGCTGTCGTCGCCCGCCGTCAGCCGGGCCAGCAGCACATGCTCGACCGCGCCCGGGTCCGGGCGGTAGTGGGTACCGGCGATGGTGAACATTCCCCGGTCCGCACCGGAGTCGTCCCCCGCGTGCACGGTGACGCCCGGCAGTAGATTGGCCATATGGGCGGCGAGCCTGCGGTGCGCGGTCGGATCGCCGACGCAGAACTCGGTGCGTGCCCCGAAGCCCTGCAGCCCCGTGTCATGCGGGGCCACCTCGGCGTGCGCCCCGCAGTTCTCCACGACCGACGCCAGCCCCAGCAGCGCCAGCGCGTCATGGCGGGGGATGCTCCAGTGGGCCGAGGTGCTGTCCCGATGGGTGACCATCACACACTCCGAACCGTCCGGCAGACCGAAGAAGCGCTGCTCGCGGGCGCGCCTGCGGCGCGCGAACGCGGAGTGCACGGCCCAGCCGGCGGCCAGGCCCAGGATCAGGGCGGCCGCGGAGGCGATCAGGTCCTGCAGGGTGTCTGTCATGGCCGCGCATCGTAGCGGCCGACCGGGTACACGTTCGAGCGTACGGATGAACGGACACCGAAACGGACACATGAACGGATGGGGGACCGATCCACCCCTGTTGGGGGTGCGTGGCTCGCGGGTAGGCTCCGGCCCCTGTCGTTTCGCTTGGAGGTCACGGATGGGGCACGCCGTACGACCAGCCGCATCGTCAACCAGGTCCACCACCGCCGGGTCCGCCGGGTCCGCCGCGGCGGCCGCCCGGCGCCGGTTGCCCGCGCTCGCGGCCGCCACCGGAATGGTCGCGGTACTGGGCGTCGTCCCGGCCGGTGCCGCCGGGCACGAGAGCGCCGACAAGGGCGCTCCGGCCAAGACGCCCGTGGCCGTCGGCTACGGCGGCGCGGTCTCCAGCGTGGACCCCGACGCCTCGGCGGCCGGGATCGACGTACTGCGGCACGGGGGCAACGCGGTGGACGCGGCGGTGGCGACCGCCGCCGCGCTCGGGGTCACCGAGCCGTACTCGGCGGGTGTCGGCGGCGGCGGATACTTCGTCTACTACAACGCCAAGCAGCACAAGGTCCATACGCTCGACGGCCGTGAGACCGCGCCCCGCAGCGCGGACCAGAAGCTCTTCCTCGGCAAAGACGGCAAACCCCTGCCGTTCGCCGACGCCGTCACCAGCGGGCTGAGCGTCGGCACCCCCGGCACCCCCGCCACCTGGAACGACGCCCTGAAGGACTGGGGCACCCGTTCGCTGGGGCAGGTGCTGAGGCCCGCCGAGCGACTGGCCCGTGACGGGTTCACCGTCGACTCCACCTTCCGGCAGCAGACCGCCGACAACCAGGCCCGCTTCAAGGACTTCCCGGCCACCGCCAAGCTCTTCCTGCCCGGCGGCGAGCCCCCGGCGGTCGGCTCGACCTTCCACAACCCCGACCTCGCCCGTACGTACGCGCTGCTGGCCAAGAAGGGCGTCGGCGCCATCTACAAGGGCGAGCTGGGCCGCGACATCGTCGACACCGTGCGCAAGCCGCCCGTCGACCCGAAGTCGCAGCGCGTCGTGCGCGCGGGCGATCTGACCGACGAGGACCTGCGGTCCTACGGAACGAAGCGGCAGGCCCCGACCAGGACCGACTACCGCGGTCTGGACGTGTACGGCATGGCGCCCTCGTCCTCCGGCGGCACGAGCGTCGCCGAGGCGCTCAACATCCTGGAGAAGACCGACCTCTCCAAGCTCAGCGACGTCGACTATCTGCACCGCTATATCGAGGCCAGCCGGATAGCCTTCGCCGACCGGGGCCGCTGGGTCGGCGACCCCGCCGCCGAGGACGTCCCCACCGAGGGGCTCACCTCACAGCGGTTCGCCGACTCCCGGGCCTGCCTGATCAAGGACGACGCGGTGCTCAAGAGCCCCGTACCGCCCGGTGACCCGAACAACCCGTCCGGGCCGGGCTCCTGCGACACCCGGGGCCACGCCGCCCCGACCACGTACGAGGGCGAGAACACCACGCATCTCACGGTCGCGGACAAGTGGGGCAACGTCGTGGCCTACACCCTCACCATCGAGCAGACCGGCGGCAGCGGGATCACCGTCCCCGGCCGTGGCTTCCTGCTCAACAACGAGCTGACCGACTTCTCCTTCGCGCCCGCCGACCCCGCCGTCCACGACCCGAACCTGCCGGGCCCGGGGAAGCGGCCGCGCTCGTCCATGTCGCCGACGATCGTGCTGGACGGCCACAAGCCGGTGCTGGCGCTGGGCTCCCCGGGCGGGGCGACCATCATCACCACCGTGCTCCAGACCCTGCTGAACCATCTCGACCGGGGCATGCCGCTGGTCGACGCGATCGCCGCACCGCGCGCCAGCCAGCGCAACGCCGCCCAGACGGAGCTGGAACCGGGGCTCTGGAACGGCCCGGAGCGCGCCAAGCTCGAGGCGCTCGGCCACTCCTTCAAGCAGAACCCCGAGATCGGGGCGGCCACCGGGGTGCAGCGGCTGTCCGGCGGACGGTGGCTGGCGGCGGCCGAGACGGAACGGCGGGGCGGCGGCTCGGCGATGGTGGTGAGCCCGAAGCGCTGACCGCTGACCAGGTACGGCGGGCTCCGGTTCCGGAGCCCGCCGTACTCCTGCCCGCCGTACTCCTGCCCATCAGCCGTCCGTCAGCCGAGCAGGCCGTCAGCCCAGCAGGCCGATGATCGCGCCCGTGGAGTCCGTCTCCCCGAGCCGGGGGAAGATCTTCTCGACGCTGTTGCGGTGCGCCTCGGTGTCCATGTCGGTCATGGCGTCGGTCGCGAGGGTCACGTGATACCCGTGCGCGTACGCCGCACGGGCCGTGGACTCCACTCCGACGCTGGTGGCGATGCCGCCGAGCACCACCTGCGTCACCCCGCGGCGGCGCAGCTGGAGGTCGAGGTCGGTGCCGTGGAAGGCGCCCCAGGTGTGCTTGGTGACCACGATGTCGCCGTCTTCGCGGCCGAGTTCCGGCGCGAGGTCGGCGAAGTCGGCCGGGAACTCCCCGCCGCCCCCGCCCCGCTGCGCCTCGGTGCGGCCCGGGGCCCCGGCCACTACCCGGACCAGGACGACGGGCAGCCCGCGCTCGCGGAAGGCGGCGGCCAGCCGGGCGCCGCGCTCGACGACGTCGGCGGTGGGGTGGACGGTGGGCAGTCCGGTGATGCCCTTCTGGAGGTCGACGAGGACCAGGGCGGTGTTCGGGTCGAGCGTGGTGGCGGGCACGGTGCCTCCTGAGGCGGGTCTGCGGGGCGTATGAGGGAACGGAAGGTGGTCAGGTGCGGGTACGGGCGCGGCCGCGCAGGGCCCGGTCGGTGGCGGTGAGCACCAGCACCGCGAGGCTGAGCGCACCCGCCACCATGGCGATGCCGTGCAGCCCGGCGGCGGTCGCCCGCTGCCCGTAGAAGAGTCCGATCAGCCCGGCGGCGGTGATCGCGCCCAGGTACTGCGAGGTGCGCTGGAGCCCGGCCGCCGCGCCGACGCCCGTCGGCGGGGCCTGGGTGTAGACGGCGGCCTGGTTGCCGGTCGAGGACAGCCCTTGCGGCAGCCCGAAGAGGACCGCGGCCAGCAGCAGCGCGACGAGCGGGGTGGACTCGTCGGCGAGCAGCAGCACCCCGCTCCCGGCGGCGAGCAGGACGGCCGCGAGGACGAGCGGTGCGTAGATGCCCTTCGTACGGGCGCCGAGCAGGGAGCACACGGCGGCCGCGCCCGACATGGGCAGCATGATCAGGCCCGCGCGGGAGGCGGAGTAGCCGTGCCCCTCCTCCAGCCACTGCGCGTATCCGTACATGACCATGTAGATGACCAGGTACGCCGTGCCGTGGCGGAGGTAGGTGAGGGCGAGGGAGCGGTTGCGGCCGATCATCCGCAGATCGATGAAGGGGCGGGGGCGGCGCAGCTGCCACCAGGTCAGGATGCCCGCGAGCACCAGGACGACGGGCAGCAGAGCCCAGTTGGGCCGCGCCAGGTCCATCAGGAAGATCATGAGGGTGGTGAGGGTGGCGGTGAACAGCGCGATCCCGAGCGGATCGAACGCCGTGCCCGCCTTCCGGTCCCCGGCCGTGTCCGCCGTCCGGCCCCCGGAGCCCGCGCCGTCCTCCGCGCCCGTGATACGGGTCCTGGGGAGCCAGAGCAGTGCGAGCGTGATGCCGATGAGCGCCAGCGGCACATTGACCGCGAAGATCGCCCGCCATCCGGCGGTCGCGGTGAGCACCCCGCCCAGCACCGGACCGACCGCCGCGCTGCCGAGCGCGGCGAGCGAGAGCCGGCCGAGCACGGGGCGCGGCGTCTCCCGGCCGGTGGCGAAGGACTGGGCCCGCAGCAGCGCCATCGCCGCCGGGTACGCCGCGGAGGTACCGATGCCGAGCAGCACCCGCGAGGCGATCAGCCAGCCGAACGCGGGCGCCAGCGCGCCCACCAGCCCGGCGGCGCACACCACGAGCAGCCCGGAGAGGAAGACCCGGCGCGGACCGAGCAGATCCGCGAGCCGCCCCATCGCGGGCTGCGCCACGGCGCTGGCGAGGTAGAGGGAGGCCACCAGCCAGGCCGTCCGGGCGGCCCCGACCCCGAAGTCATGGCCGATGGCCACCAGACCGGTGGCGATCATCGTGGAGTTGACGGGGTTGAGGACCGAGCCGATGAGCAGCGGGGCCATCAGCCGGGGGCCGAAGGGATCGGCGGGGGCGTGGCCCTCGCCCGCCGTCCCGGCCGCCGGTATGGCGGGCTTTCCCGCGGTGTCGGTCATTCCTGGACCAGTCGCTTCAGCAGGTCGGTGGCCTCGGCGAGGGTGCGGCGCTCTTCGGCGTCGAGACGGGTGTCGATCGCTTCCAGCAGCCAGCTCTGCTTGGCCTGCCGTACGGAGGTGATCGCCTGCCGCCCCCGCTCGGTGCTCGAGAAGACCACCTGCCGCCCGTCGGTGGGGTGCGGGGCCCGCTCCACCAGCTCCTGCTCCTCCAGCGCCGCCAGGATCATGCGCATCGACTGCGGCCGGACCAGCTCGGCACGGGCCAGCGCGGCGGTGGTGGCCGGCCCTTCGTTGCAGAGCCGGCTGAGCACGGCGCGCTGGGACGGGGTGAGCGCCCCCTGCGAGGAGGCCGCCCGCATACGGCGCATCAGCTGGGTGACGACGCCGGCGAGGTCGACGGCGAGGTGCGTTTGATCATGCGGGGCCATGGCTGAAGCATAGGAAATCGACAGGCAAACTTGCAAGTTTGCCTGTCGTGTGCGGAGCCGGAAAAGCGCCCGTAGCACAGCCGTAACCGGTCCCGTAACACGCAGGGTGTCGAATGCGTGGCCTCGGGTTGTGCATCGTCCATCGTCCGAGGGGGAGGGGTGGCCATGGCGAGCGGGCAACTCCCGGCCGAGGTCGAGGAGTTCGCGACATATCTGCGGGGGCTGACAAGACGGCTGGACGCGGGGGCGGGCTGGTACGGCGTCTTCGCCCTGCGCGACCCGGACGGGCTGCGGGCCTGCCTCGACGGCCTCGAGGTGCCGCCGTGGGACCTCGTCCAGTCCCTGCTGCAGGACCTCTCCGTCCAGCACGGCCCCGGTGCCGCCCAGGAGGCGGCGTCCCGCGCGGCGACCCTCTACCGCGCCTCGGTAGCGGCCCACGACGCCGGACCCGGCCGCGGCGAGGCCCTCCGGGACCGCCTGGACGGCATGCTCCGCCAACGCGGCGGCGCCGCCCAACGCGCGGCCGACCTCCGGTCGGCCCTGTCCACCGCCGAGGACCCGGCCGCCCGGCACCGCCTCGCCGCGGAACTGGCCTGGGCCCACGACGACTACCAGCGCGCCACCGCCCGCGCGGAAGAACTCCACGCCCGCCTGGCCGCGCTTCCGGGTGCGTCCCGTCCCGCGCTGCCCGCGGATGCCGCGGTGGCGAGGCCCCCGGGCACCCTCACGAGTGCCGCCGGGCCCACCTGGGACGGGGTCGGTCGGGCAGGGCATCCGCAGGGGGCGGAGTTCGCGGTGGCGTACGAAGCCCAGGGCGGTGACGCCGCAGAGGCGGCCACCGGCCCCGGTGCCGCGCCATTCGGACACGCCGCGCGCGACCCGGAGTCGGCCGGGCCCGGCGGCGAACGAGCAGCCGCCGGGCGCGATGAGTCCCAACTCTCGGCGGCGTCCCCCGTCCCGGCCCAGCATGCTCCTGCACCCGCGCGACCTCGGCCGCGCGGGGCGCGGTTCGCCGGGGCGGAGGAGGCTCCGCGACCTCGCGGGGCGCGGTTCGCCGGGGCGGGAGGCGAGGACGCCGCAGCGGCGCCGACGCTGGTCCCGCCCGCGCCTCCCTCGGTGGAGAGCGGAGCCGAGGCCCGTGCGACCCCGCGTGGGGCGCGGTTCGCGGGGGCGTATGAGGGCGAGGACGGTGGCAAGCGCCGTAAGCGGGACAGGGTGGCGGACGACGGGCGGCGGCTTGCCCGCGAGGCGGCGGAGCGCGCGGCGGCGCGGCGTGCCGCCCAGGAGGCGGTCGCGCGGCTGGGCCGGCTCCGGGCGGAGGGCCGCTCCGGCGAGGCCCATGTCGTGCTGTACGAGGCCGCCGTCTGGCCCGCCGCGCGGCTGCCGGTGCTCGCGGAGGAGCTGGAGCGAGCCGGACTCGGGGCCGATGTGTCCACGCTGCTGTGGGAGACGGCGTGTCTGCCGCCCGCACAGCTCGCCGCGGCCGCCGAGGCGCTGGTCGCGGCGGACCGCGAGGCCGACGGCGAGGGGCTGCTGCGGCAGAGCGTTTCGCGCCCCGTCCCCGAGGTGGCCCACACCGTGAAGGCGCTCCTCGCGGCGGGCGCCCCGAGCAGAGCCGCGTTCCTGCTGGAAGCGCTCGTACGGGCCCGTACACCGGAGGACGCGGCGCGAGCGGCGGCCGAGGATCCCACCACGCTGGTGCCCCTGCTGCTCGACGCGGCCGCCGAGGTCTCCTCCAGCACCCACCACGACCTGGCCCACGCCCTACGCGCCGCGCGCCTGCCTGGTGTCCCCGGCCTCGTCTGACGCTCGCGTGAGGGCGAGGGCGAGGGCGAGGCGAGGGCGTTCGGGCTGGTCGGCCCGGTCGGGTGCGGCGCCGTCTCGCGCCTTCGGCGCATTTGAGCAGCGGCGGCGGGGGTGGGGGCGCGGCGCCGCCGCCGGGCGCCGGGCCGGTGGGTGTGGCCGCCCGTGGCGGCTTCCCCGGTCGAGGGCTGGGGCGGTGCCGGACAGCGGGAGGGGTTGGGGTACCCCTCCCGAAAACGTTTGACAAATTAGTTGCTTCAGATCAAGTGCTTTTTCGAGGGGTACCCGGAGGGGCCGTCCGTCCGGCATCGGCCCCAGCCCCCGGGTGCGGATGCCGCCACCGGCGCCCGTACCCACCGGCCCGGCGCCCGGCGACGCGGCGCGCGCCCCCCACTCCGCTGCCCCGCTGCTCAAATGCGCCGAAGGCGCGAGACGAAACCCGCACCGAGGCGAGCCGAGAAGCCCATCTCGCCTGAACACGGACCCGACAAAACACGAAACGTGATCGTCTTCGTTGAGTAACGGCGGCGGTATTGCCAGAGTGGTCAGTGCGCTCTTACGTTCTTCACAGCCCGGATTCTACGTGCGTAGACACAGGTTCAGGAGCTGATCATGGCCAACCTCGTACGTGCCGCTCTCGTCCAGGCCACCTGGACCGGCGATACCGAATCGATGATCGCGAAGCATGAGGAATACGCCCGGCAGGCGGCCGCTCAGGGCGCCAAGGTGATCGGCTTCCAGGAGGTGTTCAACGCGCCGTACTTCTGCCAGGTGCAGGAGGCGGAACACTACCGGTGGGCGGAGGCGGTGCCGGACGGGCCGACCGTGGGGCGGATGCGGGAGCTGGCCCGGGAGACCGGGATGGTGATCGTCGTCCCCGTCTTCGAGCTCGAGCAGTCGGGCTTCTACTACAACACCGCGGCTGTGATCGACGCGGACGGCAGCTATCTCGGCAAGTACCGCAAGCACCACATCCCGCAGGTCAAGGGGTTCTGGGAGAAGTACTACTTCAAGCCGGGGAACCTGGGCTGGCCGGTGTTCGACACCGCCGTCGGCAAGGTCGGGGTGTACATCTGCTACGACCGCCACTTCCCCGAGGGCTGGCGCGAGCTGGGCCTGGCGGGGGCGCAGCTGGTCTACAACCCCTCGGCCACCTCCCGTGGCCTGTCGGCCCACCTCTGGCAGCTGGAGCAGCCCGCCGCGGCCGTCGCCAACGAGTACTTCATCGCCGCGATCAACCGCGTCGGCACCGAGGAGTACGGCGACAACGACTTCTACGGCACCAGCTACTTCGTCGATCCGCGCGGCCAGTTCGTCGGCGATGTGGCCAGTGACAGGAAGGAGGAGCTGATCGTCCGCGACCTCGACCTCGGCCTGATCGACGAGGTGCGCCAGCAGTGGGCGTTCTACCGCGACCGCCGGCCCGACGCCTACGAGGGGCTGGTGCAGCCATGAGCAGCGACATCAACGACATCAACGACATCAACGACGTCAACGACGTCAAAAGCGGCCCCCACGCCACCCTCCACGCCCGCCACCAGGCCGTACTCCCCGACTGGCTCGCCGTCTACTACCAGCGCCCCATCGAGATCACCCACGGCGAGGGACGCCATGTCTGGGACGCCGAGGGCAACCGCTACCTCGACTTCTTCGGCGGCATCCTCACCACGATGACCGCCCACGCCCTCCCCGAGGTCACCAAGGCGATCAGTGAGCAGGCCGGACGGATCCTGCACACCTCCACGCTCTACCTCGACCGGCCCATGGTCGACCTGGCCGAGCGGGTCGCCGCGCTGTCCGGCATCCCGGACGCGCGGGTCTTCTTCACCACCTCCGGCACCGAGGCCAATGACACGGCCCTGCTGCTCGCCACGACCTACCGCCGCTCCAACCAGATCCTGGCGATGCGCAACAGCTACCACGGCCGCTCCTTCTCGGCCGTCGGCATCACCGGCAACCGCGGCTGGTCGCCGACCAGCCTGTCCCCGTTGCAGACGCTGTACGTGCACGGCGCGGTGCGCACCCGGGGTCCGTTCGCCGGGCTGTCCGACGGCGAGTTCATCAAGGCGTGCGTGGCCGACCTGGAGGACGTGCTCGGCCAGGCGCACGGCAATGTCGCCGCGCTGATCGCCGAGCCGATCCAGGGCGTGGGCGGCTTCACCTCCCCGCCCGACGGGCTGTTCGCCGCCTTCCGTGAGGTGCTCGACCGGCACGGCATCCTGTGGATCACCGATGAGGTGCAGACCGGCTGGGGCCGCACCGGCGACCACTTCTGGGGCTGGCAGGCGCACGACGGCTCCGGGCCGCCCGACATCCTCACCTTCGCCAAGGGCATCGGCAACGGCATGTCGATCGGCGGTGTGGTCGCCCGCGCCGACGTCATGAACTGCCTGGGCGCCAACTCCATCTCCACCTTCGGCGGCAGCCCGATCACCATGGCCGCCGGTCTGGCCAACCTCAGCCATCTGGTCGAACACGATCTCCAGGGCAACGCCCGCCGGGTCGGCGGGCTGCTGATCGAGCGGCTGCGCGCGGCCTGCGCCGGTCTGGACGGTGTGCGCGAGGTCCGCGGCCGGGGGCTGATGATCGGCATCGAGCTGGTGGACCCGGGCACCGGCGAACCGTCCCCCGAGGGCGCGTCCGCCGTGCTGGAAGCCGCCCGGGAGGGCGGGCTGCTCATCGGCAAGGGCGGCGGGCACAACAGCAGCGTGCTGCGGATCGCCCCGCCGCTCAGCCTCACCGTCGCCGAGGCCGAGGAGGGCGCGGAGATCCTCGAGGCCGCCCTCACGTCCGCCCTGGAGACCACCCGGACCGGAAGGAGCGCGAGCTGATGTCCCGTACCGTGATCCGCGGCGGGCTGGTCGTCACCGCCGCCGAGGAGACCCCGGCCGATGTGCTGATCGAGGACGGCAAGGTCGCCGCCCTCGCCGCGCCCGGCAGCGAGTGGGCCCAGGGCTGGACCGCCGACCGCACGATCGACGCCACCGGCAAGTACGTCATCCCGGGCGGGGTCGACGGGCACACCCATATGGAGATGCCGTTCGGCGGCACGTTCGCCTCCGACACCTTCGAGACCGGCACCCGGGCGGCGGCCTGGGGCGGCACCACCACCATCGTGGACTTCGCCGTCCAGACGGTGGGGCACGCCCTGCGCGAGGGGCTGGACGCCTGGCATCTCAAGGCGCGCGGCAACTGCGCCATCGACTACGGCTTCCACATGATCCTCTCCGATGTGAACGAGAGCACCCTCAAGGAGATGGATCTCCTGGTGGGGGAGGGCGTGAGCAGCTTCAAGCTGTTCATGGCCTATCCGGGGGTCTTCTACAGCGACGACGGCCAGATCCTGCGGGCCATGCAGCGCGCCTCCGGCAACGGCGGGCTGATCATGATGCATGCCGAGAACGGCATCGCCATCGACGTCCTGGTGGAGCAGGCCCTGGCCGAGGGCAGGACCGACCCCCGCTACCACGGTGAGGTCCGCAAGGCGCTGCTGGAGTCGGAGGCGACCCATCGCGCCATCCAGCTCGCCCGGGTGGCCGGCGCGCCGCTGTATGTGGTCCACGTGTCGGCCGAGGAGGCCGTCGCGGAGCTGACCCACGCCCGTGACCTGGGGCTTCCGGTCTTCGGCGAGACCTGTCCGCAGTATCTGTTCCTGTCCACGGACAACCTCGCCGAACCGGACTTCGAGGGCGCCAAGTACGTCTGCTCCACCCCGCTGCGGCCCGCCCCGCACCAGGCCGCCCTGTGGCGGGGGCTGCGGACAGGCGACCTCCAGGTGGTCTCCACCGACCACTGCCCGTTCTGCTTCACCGGGCAGAAGGAGCTGGGCCGGGGCGACTTCTCCAAGATCCCCAACGGTATGCCGGGCGTGGAGCACCGGATGGACCTGCTCCACCAGGCCGTGGTGGACGGCCATATCTCCCGCCGCCGCTGGATCGAGATCGCCTGTGCCACCCCGGCCAGGATGTTCGGCCTCTACCCGCGCAAGGGCACCATCGCGCCCGGCTCCGACGCCGACATCGTCGTCTACGACCCGGGGGCCCAGCAGACCCTGTCCGCCGAGACCCACCACATGAACGTCGACTACTCGGCGTACGAGGGCAAGCAGATCACCGGGCAGGTCGAGACCGTGCTCTCGCGCGGTCTGCCCGTCATCGACCAGCGGGAGTACACCGGACGTGCCGGCCACGGCCAGTTCCTCATCCGCGACACCTGTCAGTATCTGAGCTGACCCAGGGAGCGAGCATGGACTTCGGACTCGTGCTGCAGACCGATCCACCCGCCTCGGCCGTCGTCGAGCTGATGCGCCGTGCCGAGCGCAATGGCTTCGGCTACGGCTGGACGTTCGACTCCGCCGTGCTGTGGCAGGAGCCGTTCGTCATCTACAGCCAGATCCTGGCCAGGACCGAGCGGCTGATCGTCGGCCCCATGGTCACCAACCCCGGGACCCGCACCTGGGAGGTGACCGCCTCCACCTTCGCCACGCTCAACGAGATGTACGGCAACCGCACGGTCTGCGGGATCGGTCGTGGCGACTCCGCGCTGCGGGTGGCGGGGCGCAAGCCCAACACCCTCGCCCGCCTCGAGAACGCCATCGACGCCATCCGCGATCTGGCGGAGGGCCGGGAGGCCGTCGTGGACGGCAGCCCGATGCGGATCCCCTGGATCGAGGACAGCAGGCTGCCGGTGTGGATGGCGGCGTACGGCCCCAAGGCGCTCGCGCTGGCCGGGCGGAAGGCCGACGGCTTCATCCTCCAGCTCGCCGACCCGTTCCTGACGGAGTGGATGGTCAAGGCGGTGCGCTCCGCCGCCGCCGAGGCCGGGCGCGATCCGGACGCGGTCACCATCTGCGTCGCCGCCCCCGCGTATGTCGGGGACGATCTGGCCCACGCCCGTGAGCAGTGCCGCTGGTTCGGCGGCATGGTCGGCAACCACGTGGCCGACCTGATCTCCCGCTACGGGGAGCACTCCGGGGCCGTGCCCGAGTCCCTGACCGCGTACATCAAGGAGCGGCAGGGGTACGACTACGCCCACCACGGCCGGGCCGGCAACCCGGACACGGCGTTCGTGCCCGACGAGATCGTGGACCGGTTTTGTCTGCTCGGCCCGGCCGAGGCGCATATCGAGAAGCTGGAGCGGCTGCGCGAGCTGGGGGTCGGCCAGTTCGCGGTCTACGCGATGCATGACGCGAAGGAGCGCACGCTCGACGCGTATGGCGAGCGCGTCATTCCCGCGTTCAGCGGCTGATCGCCTCACCGGCTCAGCCGCGCACCGGCGAGGCATGGCCCCTTTTCCTAAGGAGGGGTTAATTCCGTTTCCCCGGCCGCCCGTCGACTATCGGCGGGCGGCCGCGGAGAACACAAAGCGGACCCCCGAAAACCTTCGAACATGGTTACAATCACCTCGGTTTTTGTGCTCTGATGTCCGGTCGGCCGAACGACTCCTTGTCACAGAAGGGTTGGGCATGACACAAACCGAGGTACCGATAGATGTGGAGCTCCGGGGGCTCTACAAGGCCCACTATCGGTTTCAGTTCCTGAGCGCGGCATTCCAGTTAGGGCTCTTCGCGCTCGCGGAGAAGGAACCCGGCCTGGCCGTGGGTGAGATAGCCACCCGGCTGGGCCTCAAGGAGCAGCCCACCCGTATCCTCCTTCTCGGCTGTACGGTATTCGGGCTTTTGGACAAGCAGGGCGACGGCTACCACACCACCCCGCTCTCGAAGCCGCTGACCGCCAACTTCGACGAGGCGCCCGCCTCCAACATTCCCTGGGAACAAGACGGTATCTACCGGGCGATGTCCTGGTTCTGTGAATCCCTCAGGGAAGACACCAACGTCGGTCTGCGGCGTGAGATTCCGGGAACGGCGTCCACCCTCTACGGGCGACTCGCCGAAAATCCCGATCTGGAAGCCACATTCCACACCATGATGTCCTCGGTGAGCAGGCTCGTGGGTGCCGAACTGGGAGAGAAGCTCGACCTCTCCGAGTGCACCCACCTCCTGGACATCGGCGGCGGAACGGCCATCAACGCCTCCAACTTCGCCGCCCGCCGGCCGGATCTGCGCATCACCATCGGCGATCTGCCCTCCATCGCGGCGGCCGCCAACGAGAAGATCGAGAAGCTGGGGCTGGCCGACCGGGTGCGGGCGGTGAGCCTCGACGCCTTCCACGACGAGTTCCCGACCGGCTGCGACGGAGTGCTCTTCGCGCACTTCCTGGAGATCTGGTCCCCCGAGCGGGTCCAGGAACTCCTCGCCAAGGCCGCCCGCGCCCTCCCTCCCGGCGGCGCGGTCTACGTGGTCACCCCGCGCCAGGACGACGACGGCACCGGACCGGAGCGGGCGGCGCTGCTGTCCGCGTACTTCCACACCATCGCCTCCGGCGAGGGCATGGTCTACACGGGTGCCGAGTACGAGGAGTGGTTCCGCGCGGTGGGCATCGAGCCCACCGGACGGGTGCCCCTCGGCGCGGACACCGTCGTGATCACCGGCCGCAAGGCATAGTCCGGAACCAGGCGAGGACACCCCCGGCGGGCGCGCCGTGCGATGCGGAGGTCGCAGCGGCCCGTGTGCCGGGGGCATGACCCGCCCCGATCGGGAGGCGAACCATGGCCGGCGCCACGAGCCCAGCCACCCCGGACCACGCGGACAGCGAGGGCGACCGCCCGTCGCCGCACCACCGCCACAAGTGGCTGATCCTGGGGATCTGCTGCATCAGCCTGTTCATGGTGGGCCTCGACACCACCATCGTGAACCTCGCCCTGCCGTCCATCCAGGAGGATCTGGACGCCACGCCCTCGGGGCTCCAGTGGACGGTGGACGCCTACACCGTGGTGCTCGCCAGCCTGCTGATGCTCTCCGGCTCCATGGCCGACCGGTTCGGCAGGCGCAGAACGTTCCAGACCGGGCTGCTGCTGTTCAGCCTGGGGTCACTGCTGTGCGGGCTGGCCTCCGACACCGGTTCGCTGATCGCCTTCCGGATGGTGCAGGCCATGGGCGGCGCCATGCTCAACCCGGTCGCGGTCTCGATCATCGCCAACACCTTCACCGACCTGAGGGAGCGGGCCAGGGCGATCGGGATGTGGGGCGCGGTCGCGGGCGTGAGCATCGCGCTGGGGCCCGTCGTCGGCGGTGCGCTGGTGGACTCCACCGGCTGGCAGGCCGTCTTCTGGGTCAACCTCCCGGTCGCCGCCCTCGCCCTGGTCCTCACCGCGCTGTTCGTCCCCGAGTCCAAGGCGCCGCGGCCGCGCAGGCTCGATCCGGTGGGGCAGCTGCTGGTGATCGTGGCGCTGGCGACGCTCACGTTCGGCATCATCGAGGGCCCGGTCAAGGGCTGGGACTCGGCCCCGATCGTCGGCTGCTTCACGGTCGCCGTGGCCGCCGCCGTCTCCCTCATCCGCTATGAACTCCGCCGCGTCGAACCGCTGCTGGACGTCCGCTTCTTCCGCAGCCCCTCCTTCAGCGGCGCCATCGCCTCGGCGGTGTGCGGCTTCGCCGCGCTCGCCGGGTTCCTCTTCCTCAACGCCCTGTACCTCCAGGACGTCAAGGAATTCTCCCCGCTGCACACCGGGCTGCTCACGCTGCCGATGGCGGCCATGACCCTGGTCTCCTCGCCGCTCGCGGGCCGTATCGTCGGCGCCCGCGGCCCGCGCATCCCGATGGTGATCGCCGGGGCCGGAACGGCGGCGTGCGGACTGCTGCTGACCCAGGTGCGGGCGGACACCCCGATCTGGTACCTCGTCATCGCCTATGTGGCGTTCGGCATCGGCTTCGGCATGCTCGACGCCCCGCTGACCTACTCGGCCGTCTCCGGGATGCCGCGCTCCCAGGCCGGAGTGGCCGCCGCGGTCACCTCCACCGGCCGCCAGGTGGGGGCGGCGCTCGGCGTCGCCGTCCTCGGGTCGGTCTCCACCGCACGGGTGCACGGCCCCTTCAGCTCCGGGTTCCCCGGAGCCAGCCATCTGGGCTGGGCGATCATGGCCGGGTGCGGGCTCGCCATCGTGACACTGGGCCTGCTCACCACCGGCGCCCGGGGCCGCCGCCCGGCGGGGCCCAGCCCCGAACCGGCCTCCGACCAGCCCGCCGAACGCGTGCCCTGACCCGTGCCGCGCCCTCGACAAAGGGCCGCTACCAGCAGGTGACGCCCCCGTCGACCAGCAGGTCCACCCCCGTGACAAAGCTCGCCGCGTCGCTCAGCAGGAACACCGTCGGCCCGACCATCTCGTCCACCGTCGCCATACGGCCCAGTGGGGTGTCCGCTTCGAACCGCGCGACGCGTTCGGCCACTTCGGGGCGGCGATTCATGGGGGTGGCCGTATAGCCGGGGCTTACGCTGTTGACCCGGATGCCCCGGTCACACCATTCCGTGGCCAGGCTCTTGGTCAGCTGCATCACGGCGGCCTTCGACGCGTTGTAGTGGGCCTGGGTCAGCCCCCGGTTGGCGATGGTGCCCGACATGGAGGCGATGTTGACGATGGAACCACCGCCGTTGCGCAACAGCGCCCGGCCTTCGGCCTGACAGGAGAGGAACACACCGTTCAGGTTCACCTCGATCACCTTGTTCCACTGCTCGACCGGCATGTCCTCGGCCGGGGCGGCGTTGGCGATCCCGGCGGCGTTGACCGCCAGCCGGAGCGGACCCAGCTCGCGTTCGACCCGGGCCACGGCCTCCTCGAGATCCTCGGCCCGCGTCACATCGGCGGGGAGCGCGACCGCTCGTCGCCCGGTCTCCCCGATCGCCTCGGCCGTGCCCGCCAGATCGCTCTGCGGCAGATCGAGGCACCCGATATCGGCCCCCATCTCCGCGAGCCCTGTCGCCAGGCGTCGGCCGATGCCGCTGCCGGCTCCCGTGACGAGGGCGACGCTGTCATCGAGTCGGAACGAGGGGACGGCCATGGGTTCCTCCAAGGTTCGTTCGGCCGGTTCCCCGGCGTGTGTCGGCCGGATTTACGGCGCGGGTCGGTCGGGCCTGCCGGCCAGTCGGCCGGCGACCCCGAGATCGGTGATCAGGACATCGACCCAGCCGCCCAGCAGCGCCGCCCGTATCGCGGCGTACTTGCGGTCTCCGCCGGCCACTCCGATACGGCGCGGGACGGCTCGGTAGACGTCCGGGGTGATGCCGATGACGCGGTCGTTGAGATCGGTGTCGAGCAGGGTGCCGTTTTCGTCGAAGAAGTGCAGACAGATATCGCCCACCGCGCCGAGACTGCGCAGCTTCTCCTGGTCGTCGAGGGCGAAGATATTGCCGCTGCGGCGCAGCAGCGGTGAGGGTTCGAGACTGCCGATGCCCACGATGGCGAGGGTGAGGTTCTTCCAGGCCGCGGCCACGCTGCTCACCTTGGGGTCGGCGAGGATCGCGTCCCGGACGGTGGCGCCGGCGACCAGGCCCGGGGCCGACATGAAAACCGGTTCCGCACCGGTCATCTCGGCGAGCCGCCCCATCAGCCGGGTCGCCTGGACCTGGACCTGCGGCTCGCCCACCCCGCCCATCAGCTGGACGACCTCCTCCAGGAACCGCCCGCCGGGGCGGGACCGCATGGCCTCGACGGCCGCCAGCAGTGTGGCGCTCCACGAGGAGATTCCCAGCCGGTCGCCCTCCATGAGCGTCGTCTCCAGATAGACGGCGGCCGCCGCGCCGAGCGCCGGGATGACCGAGTCGGCCTCTCCCTCGACGTCGACCACGACCACATCGCGAAGCCCGTAAGCCGCCGCGATCTCCTCTTCCAGATCGGCGAAGACACCGTCGGGGGGTACCACGATGGTGCGGACGATGCCGAGCTTGGCGGCCTGGGTGAGCAGCCTGGAGACGCGCGCCTGGGAGATGTGCAGCTCCTCGGCGATCCGCGGCTGCCGCATGCCCTGCTCGTGGTAGAGGCGGGCGATACGGGTCATCAGACGCAGTTGTTCGTCGCTGGTCGCCATGCGGGTGGTGCGGCGGGTCATCGGCTGACCGGTCCGGCTATGGGGATTCATGTCGTCCTTTCAGGCAGGCCCAAGCGCTCGGGCGACGGCGCCTGGGCGAAGGCGGGCCGCCGAAGTGCATCATGCCGTGGCGAGACGCATGACCGCGGCGTCGGTGGCCTCGGCCGCCTGAAGGATTCCCCGCGGCCGTCCCCGGCTGAGGACGAGCACACGGTGGGACAGCCCCAGGACCTCGTCGAGGTCGGAACTGACCACGATGACCGCCATACCGGACCGGGCCAGGTCCGCGATCACCTCATAGATCGCGGCACGGGCACCGACGTCGATGCCGCGGGTCGGCTCGTCGAGGATGACGACCTTCGGCTTGCGCTCCAGCCACTTGGCGATGACGACCTTCTGCTGGTTGCCGCCGGAGAGCGTGCGCACCGGCTGGCCCGCCCGCCCCTTGACGGTCATGACCTTGATGGCGCCGTCGGCCACCGATGCCACCCGCCGCGGGCTCAGCCAGCCCCGGCGGGCGATCCGGTCGAGGTTCGGCAGGGCCACGTTGTCCCCGATCGACAGGTCGAGTACGGCCCCCTGGGCCTTGCGGTCCTCGGGAACCAGCACCATGCCCGCCTCGATGGCGTCGCGGGGCCCGCGCAGCCGCAGCACCCGGCCGTCGACGGCCACCGACCCCTCGGTCACCGGGTCGACACCCGCGATCGCCCGCACCAGCTCGGTACGGCCCGCCCCGACGATCCCCGCGATGCCGAGCACCTCGCCTTCGTGAACCGTGAACGAGACGTCCTGGAAGGAGGGGTTCGCCAGGTCGCGCACCTGGAGCACCTCCCGCGGCCGGGGAGCGCCGGTGTCGGGGAAGATGCGCTCGATGCTGCGCCCGACCATTTCCTCCACCAACTGGGTCACGGGCACGTGGGCGGTCGCGTGTGTGGCGACGCACTGTCCGTCGCGCATCACCACCACCCGGTCGCAGATCCGGGCGATCTCCTCCAGCCGGTGGCTCACATAGATGAAGGACATGCCGTCCTTCCGCAGCGCGTCGATCCGGCCGAAGAGGTGATCGGTCTCCTCGCCGCCGAGAGCGGCCGTCGGCTCGTCGAGGATCAGCAGGCGTGCGTCGAGGGTCAGCGCCTTGGCGATCTCGACCTGCTGCTGCTGGGCCACGCGCAGCGTGCGGACCAGCCGGGTGGGGGAGATGTCGAGCCCCAGCCGCCGCAGCTGTTCCCGCGCCCGCCGGTTCATCTCGGCACGGTCGATCCGCCCCCGGCGGCGCGGAAGCCGCCCGAGAAAGACGTTCTCGGCCACGGACAGGTCCGGGAGCAGGCGCATCTCCTGGTGGATGAGGCCGATGCCGTGCTGGATGGCGTCCCCGGGGGACTTGGGCTCGTAGGGCCGCCCCTGCCAGGTCATCCGGCCGGTGTCGGAGGGGAAGGTGCCCGCGACGATGTTGGACACCGTCGACTTTCCGGCGCCGTTCTCGCCGAGCAGCGCCACCACTTCACCGGGGCGCACGTCCAGGTCGAACCGGTCGAGCGCCTGAGTGGCCCCGAAGCGCTTGGATATCCCCCGTACGGCCAGGCCCTGGGAGGACCCCGCCGCCGGGTGATGGCCGATGTCTGTCATCGCCGCTTCTCCTCCATGCCGCCGCTCACGGGTGGGTCTTGATGAACTCGGTGGCCTTCTTCTGGTCCTTGCTGGTCAGCAGGAACGCGGGCTGCAGCTGTACGGCGGGGACCTTCTTGCCCTTGATGATGTCCAGGGCGGTGTTCACGGACATCCGGCCCATCTTCCGCGTCTGCTGGACCATCGTGGCGTCGACGGTGCCCTTGCGGACGGCCTTCAGCCCGGCGATGTCCCCGTCGAAGCCGACGATCAGATGCTTCTTGTGCGTACCCGAAGCCTTGACGGCCTGGGCGGCGCCCAGCGCCATCGCGTCCGCCTGCCCCCACAGGATGTCGATTCCGGGGTGTGCCTGGAGCATGTCCTGGGCCACCGAGTAGGCCTTGTCCTGCGCCCAGTCGGCGGGCTGCTGGGACACCACCTTGATGCCCGGCGCCTTCTTGAGCGCCTGGCCGAAACCCTTCTGCCGGTCAACCTGCGGAGTGGTGCCGATCTGGCCCTGGAGGACCGCGAGTTGTCCCTTGCCGCCGGACTGCTTGACGACCCAGTCGCCGAGAGTCCGGGCAGCCGCGACGCTGTCGCTGGCGATGAAGGACTTGCCGGGCTGGCCGGGTGGGTTGCGATCGACCGTGACGACCGGGATGTGCGCGCGGTTCGCCGCCTTCACCGGTACTCCGGCGGCCGTGGCGCCCGCCGGGATGTAGATGATGGCGCTCACCTGGCGGCTGACGAAGTCCTGGATCTGGTTGACCTGGGTGGCCGCGTCGCCATGGGCGTCGGAGACGACGACCTTGATGCCCTTCTTCTTGGCCTCGGCCGTCACGGACTGCTTGATCTGATTGAAGAAGTCGGCCTGGAGGTTGGCCACGGCCAGGCCGATCGTGATCTGCTTGCCGTCGGCCGTCTTGGCGCCGTCGCCGCCCCGCCCGCAGGCGGCGACGCCGACCAGCATGGCGGCCGCGATCCCGGTGGCTATCACTCGTCGCGTTGTCATGGAACTACTCCTTGGTCGTGCCGAGGTGCTCAAAGGGGGAGGGGCCGGGGTGGTCAGCGCGTTTCCCGTCGACGGAGGACGTCGAGCATGACGGCCAGCGCGATCACCAGACCGATGACGATCTGCTGGATGAACGGGGACACGCCCAGCAGGTTGAGTCCATTGCGCAGGACTCCGATGATCAGCACGCCGAACAGCGTGCCGCTGACCGAGCCGACACCCCCGCTGAGGCTCGCTCCGCCGATCACCACGGCGGCGATGGTGTCGAGCTCATAGCCGGTGCCGGCGCTCGGCTGGGAGGAGTCCAGGCGCATCGTCAGGAACACCCCGGCGAGACCCGCCAACAGCCCGGTCACGGTGTAGACCAGCACCGTCCGCCGCTTCACATTGATACCGGCGAGTCGGGCCACCTCGGCGCTGCCGCCGATGGCGTACAGGGCGCGCCCGCCGGACCGGTAACGCATATAGGCCCAGCCGGCCACGTACAGCGCCGCCAGCACGGCGGTCGACGCGGTGAAGATGCCGAGGTACCGGGAGGTGGACAGATTGTCGAACCAGTCGGGGAACCCGACGATCTGCTGTCCGTCCGTGATGACGTTGGCCAGCCCGCGTGCGATCGACATCATCGCCAACGTCGCGATGAAGGGCGGCAGTTTGGTGTACGTGATGCCCAGCCCGTTGGCCAGGCCGCACGCCCCCGCGACGCCGATCGCGGCCACCGCGCTCAGCCACAGCGGCCATCCCTCGTTGTGGGAGAGCCAGCCGACCACCATGGTCGCCAGGGCGAGCACGGCGCCGACCGAGAGATCGATGCCGCCCATGACGATCACGGCGGTCATGCCCAGGGCGAGCAGACCCAGGACGGCGGTCTGGTCGACGATGTTGAGCAGATTGCTCTGGGTGAGGAAGTACGGCGTCGCGATGAAGAAGACGACGCACATGGCGACCAGCCCGAGGGCGGGCCCGCGCGATCCCGTGAGCATGCCCGTCAGCCAGGACGGTAGCCGTATGCGGTGGGTGTCCGGTGGTGCGTCAACAGCTGTCGCGGCGTTGCCGGTCGTGCTCATGGAAATCCTCCGAATGGCTTTCGGTTGCCGACGTCGGTCGGCGCTAGTTCATGAACATCCCGCCGTCGACGTTGATCGTCTGGCCGGTGATGTACTCCGCCTCCGGTGAGGCGAGGAAGAGCAGCAGATGGGCGATGTCGTCATGGGTTCCGGCGCGCCCGAGCGGGATTCCCGCGATCCACTCGGCCATCAGTTCCCCGGGCTCGTAGGTGCCGAGGAGCCCGCCCCAGACGCGGTCGTTGTAGTCCCACATGTCGCTGCCGACGATGCCGGGGGCGTAGGCGTTCACCGTGATCCGGTCCTTGGCGAGCTCCTTGGCCAGGCTCTGGGTGAGGCCGACGACCCCGAACTTGCTGGCCGCGTAGTGCGGCGTGTAGATGAACCCCTGCCGTGCCTGTCCCGAGGCGGCGTTGAGGATGCGCCCGCCGCGACCGTGCCGGCGCATCGCCGCGGCCGCGGCCTGGGCGCACAGAAAGGTGCCGGTGGTGTTGACCGACAGGACCTTCTGCCAGTCGTCGTGGGTGAGGTCTTCGAGCCGGCTGATGGTGATGACGCCCGCGTTGTTGACCAGGACGTCGAGCCGGCCCCAGGTGTCCTCGGCGAGGGCGAAGGCACGGGCCACATCCTCGGGCGAGGTCACGTCGGCCCGGAGGCCGAGGGTTCCGGTGCCGCTTGTCGTGGCCAGGTCCCTTGCCGTGTCCACCACGGAACCGTCCGCGTCGACCATCAGGACGTCGGCGCCCTCCCCGGCGAACCGGGAGGCGATTCCCAGGCCGATCCCGCGCGCGGCTCCGGTGACGACGACGGCCCGTCCCGCGTATCTCCCCGTCATGACGTTCCTCCGGTGGCCGAGGGCTCGGGTGCCCGACGAGCGGCGGCGGGCGCCCGCGGCGCGGGTGCCGGTTCGGCGGTCGTCCCGGTGCCGACGGGCGGGGACACCACGGGGACGGCCGGCTCGGGGCCGTCCTGCTCGGTGGGCGCGGGGCCGTCCTGCTCGGTGGGTGCTTGGAGGCGGGCGCG
The DNA here is from genome assembly GCF_047337785.1 of Streptomyces lacaronensis. Classification (NCBI taxonomy): domain Bacteria; kingdom Bacillati; phylum Actinomycetota; class Actinomycetes; order Kitasatosporales; family Streptomycetaceae; genus Streptomyces; species Streptomyces lacaronensis. The sequence goes on along the minus strand of NZ_JBLHDK010000003.1, from coordinate 3,315,313 downwards.
CCGCACCGCCGTATGCCAGGACGCGAGCCTCCGGGTGCGGGTGGCCTCGTCGCCGACCGGCGTGGAGATCTCGCAGGGCCGGTTCAGCTGGTCCAGGGCGGTCTGGTCCCACACTCCCCGGGTCAGCCCCGCGAGGTGGGCGGCGCCCAGGGCCGACAGATCGCGGGCCAGGGCCCGCTCCACGACGCGTCCGCTGGTGTCGGCCTGCAACTGCATCAGCACCGGGTTGGAGCTCGCTCCACCGTCCGCGAGCAGCCGGGCCACCGGGCCGGTCTCCCGCTCGACCGCCGCCACCACGTCCTCGACCTGGAACGCGATCGATTCCAGCGCGGCCCGCGCGATATGCCCGGTCTCGGTGCCGAGGGTGATCCCGCTGATCAGGCCGACCGCGTTCTCGTCCCACCACGGAGCGCCCAGACCCCCGAACGCCGGGACAATGGTCACGCCCTCGCTGCTGTCGGCGGCCAGCTCCGCCAGTTCGGACGGGGGACGCCCGAGCAGACCCGCCAGCCAGTTGACGGTGGCCCCGGTGGAGCGGATGTTGCCTTCCACCGCCCAGGTCGGGCAGCCGCCGGTCTGCCAGGCGACGGTCAGGCACAGCCCGGAGGACACCCTGGTCGCGGCGGGTATCACCGCCATCACCGACGAACCGGTTCCGTACGTCGCCTTGACCGTCCCCCGCTGCCAGCCCGCATGGGCGAACAGCGCCGCGTGGGAGTCACCGAGCACGGCCGTCACGGGCACCCCGTCCGGCAGGGGCGCGAGACCGCGCGTCCCGGGGAACGGGCCCTGTGACGGTACGACCTGTGGCAGCACCTCATGCGGCACGTCGAAGATCCGGGTGAGCCGCTCGTCCCATACGCACCGGCGGACATCGAGCAGTTGGGTGCGGGTGGCGTTGCCGACCTCGATGAGATGGGCCCCGCTGAGCTTGAACAGCAGCCACGAGTCGACCGTGCCCAGGCACAGTTCGCCCGCGCGGCTGCGGCGCCGGTCGGGGTCGTGCCGGTCCAGCAGCCAGGCGGCCTTGGGCGCCGAGAACATCGGGTCCAGTGGCAGACCGCTGACCTCGCGGATCAGCTCCGCATCGGGCTCGGCGCGCAGGAGCGCGGGATCGCCCGCCGTGCGCTTGTCCAGCCAGCCGAGCAGTGGGCTCAGCGGCGCCCCGGTCGCCCGGTCCCACAGCAGCAGCGACTCGCGCTGTGTGCTCAGGCCGATGGTGGCCACGCGCGAGACGTCCTGCCCGTCGAGGCATGCGGCGACGACGCGGCGGCAGCTGTCCCAGATCTCCTCCGCCGACTGTTCGACCCATCCGGGGGCCGGGGTGGCGAGGGTCACCGGGGCGGACGCACGGGCGACGATGTCCCCGCGCCGGTCGACCAGGATCGCCTTGGTCGCGCTGGTGCCCTGGTCCACGGCCAGGACGAGCGGTTCAGCCGTGCTCATGGGACAGCAGCTCCCGGGCGGCGACGGCGATGCCGTCCGCGGTCAGGCCGAAGTGTTCCAGCAGGAAAGAGGTGCTGCCGGTGGGCGCGAACTGCCGGGGCACCCCCAGGATTCGCATGGGGACCGGATGGTTCTGGGCCACCAGGCCGGCCACCGCCGCGCCCAGCCCGCCCGTGGTGGTGGCCTCCTCGGCCGTGATGAGGCCCGTGGTCTCACGGGCCGCGCGCAGCACCGCTTCCTCGTCCATCGGTTCGACGAAGGTCATGTTCAGCACGCGTACGCCGATGCCCTCGGCGCGCAGCGTCCGGGCCGCGGCCAGCGCACGGGAGACCAGGGTGCCGATGGCCAGCACCGTGATGTCATCGCCCTCGGTGAGCTGGATGGCCCGCCCGGGTTCGAAGGGCGCGCCCTCCGGAGTGACGGAAGGGATCTTGAAGCGCGGGATGCGCAGATAGACCGGGCCCTCATGGGCGGCAGCCCAGCGTACGGCGGCGCGGGTCTGAGCCGGGTCGGCCGGGACCGCGACGGCCAGATCGGCGATGGCTCGCATCCACGACAGATCCTCGATCGAGTGATGGGTCGGTCCCAGTTCGCCGTACGCCAGGCCGGGGCTCTGGCCGCACAGCACGACGGGCAGACCGTTGTACGCGGCATCCGTCTTGATCTGCTCGGTGGCCCGGCCGGTGAGGAACGGGCCGGCCGCGCTCACGAAGGGGATCAGCCCGCCGTTCGCCAGCCCCGCGCCCACCCCGACGAGGTCCTGCTCGGCTATGCCCACATTGATCAGCCGGTCGGGGTACAGCTCCCGGAAGTGGACGAGGTTGCTCGATCCCACCGAGTCATTGCAGACGGCGACGATCCGCGGGTCCTCGGCGGCCAGGGCGATGAGCTCCTCGGCGAAGGCCTGCCGGCAGTCATAGGTCCAAGTGGCGTTGTCGGGTATCAGATCGGCGGTCATCGGCTCAGCTCTTCCAGTGCGGCGTGGACCTGGCGGGCGTCGGGCACCTTGTGGTGCCACTCCACGCGGTCCTCGATGAACGACACGCCCTTGCCCTTGACGGTGTGGGCCACCACGGCGACCGGCCGGCCCGTGGTGGAGGGCCGCAGCGCGGACAGCAACTGGGCGTGGTCGTGTCCGTCGGCCTCGCGTACCTCCCACCCGAAACTGGTCCACTTGTCCGCCAGCGGCTCCAGACGCTTGGTGTCCTCGGTGCGGGCGCCCTGCTGGAGGCGGTTGCGGTCGACGATCGCGGTGAGGGAGTCGAGGTCGTAGTGGGAGGCGGTCATCGCCGCCTCCCAGTTGCTGCCCTCCTGCAACTCGCCGTCGCCGAGGACGACATAGGTGCGGTAGGACCGGCCCGAGAGCTTGGCGGCCAGGGCGCAGCCGACCGCGACGGGGAATCCGTGCCCAAGTGGCCCGGTGTTCGTCTCCACACCCGGCACCTTGGTCCGGTTCGGATGGCCGTTGAGCGCGGACAGCGGGGCCATAAACATGGACAACTCGGACAGGGGGAAGTAGCCGCAGTGGGCGAGCGTGGCGTACAGGGCCGCCGAGCAGTGGCCCTTGCTGAGGATGAATCGGTCGCGGTCCGGTCTGCGGGGCTCGCCGGGGTCCACGTCGAGGACCCGTCCGAAGAGGGTGGCGAGGATGTCGGTCACCGACAGATCGCCGCCTATGTGGCCGAGTTGGGCCTCGTCGATCATGCGCACCACGCTGCGCCGCACTTCAGTGGCCAGAAGTTGTAGGTCGTGGGTGTCGGTGGGGCTGCCTTCGTCGGCGATGCGGCGGCGTCGCGCCTGGAACCGTTCGGCGCCGTCGGGGTCTGGCTTGAGCATCTGAACGTCCTTAGTCGCTGACTTTGGTGAGGTCCGGCAGGTCTGGTGCCGCACCGCCGGGGCCACTCAAGGGGGCGGTGAGGAGGGCGATTCGGGGAAGAAGGAGTGAATATCTATTCACTAGTGAATTGTGGTGCCCGCAACGTAAGACGGGTTTCAGTCATGTGTCAATGGGATGAACCGGGGTCGGGCAGATAAGGACTCGCGCGTTCCGCCGCGCTCCGATGCCTTCACCTCGATGACACCGTCCGGCAGCCGCCATGCCACCGGTGGTCGCCGAGCCGTGGTTCGATGAACGCATGATCGATGAATTTCTCGCCGGTGATCTTGGCGCGGTGGAGAAGGCGGTCCGCGCGGCGGTCGCCGAAGAGGTCATGCCGCGCTTCCGGCAGCTCGCCGCTCATGAGATCGTCGAGAAGCAGGGCCCGCACGACCTGGTCACCACCGCCGACCGGCTGGCCGAGGAGCATCTGACCGACGCCCTCACCAAGCTGCTGCCCGGCTCCGTGGTGGTGGGCGAGGAGGCGGTGCACGCCGACCCGGCCGTGCTCACCGCCCTCGGCGGCGACGCGCCCGTATGGATCGTCGACCCGGTCGACGGCACCCGGCAGTTCGTCCACGGCGACCCCGGCTTCTCGACGCTGGTCACCCTCGCCCACCGGGAAGAGCTGCTCGCGTCCTGGACGTACGCCCCGGTGCTCGACCTGATGGCCATCGCCCGCCGTGGCGGGGGCGCGCTGCTGAACGGCGAGCCGATCCACAGCGGCTCCCCGGAGCCCGGCGCGGCCCTCCACGTCGCCATCTCCCACTTCGACTTCACCACCGACGCGGAGAAGCGCACCCTGTCGGGCCTGCGGGCGCCGGGGGCCGAGGCGCGCCCCTGCGGTTCGGCCGGTCTGGAGTATCTGAACGTGGCCCGGGGGCTGCTCGACGCCGTCGCCTTCACCTGGGAGAACGCCTGGGATCACGCCGCCGGTCTGCTGCTGGTCGACGAGGCGGGCGGCGCCCACAGCACGCTCGACGGCAAGCCGTTCCGGATCAGCGGGGGCAACGCCCTTCCTTTCACGGCGGCCAGGGACGAGGGGGCCGTTCGGCATATCCTGGGCCTGCTGGCCGACGCCGGCTGATCGTTCCACTGATACCTCGAGGACGAGGGGGAGCCGACGTGCCGTCCATGCTCGACGCGGTCGTTGTGGGTGCCGGACCGAACGGGCTGACCGCGGCCGTCGAACTCGCCCGCCGCGGCTGCGCGGTGGAGATCTTCGAGGCCGCGGACACCATCGGCGGGGGCTCACGCACCGAAGAGCTGACCCTCCCCGGCTTCCGGCACGACCCCTGCTCCGCCGTGCACCCACTCGCCATCGGCTCCCCGGCCTTCGAGCGGATGCCGCTGGCCCGGTACGGCCTGGAGTGGCTCCACCCCGAGCTGCCGCTGGCCCACCCCTTCCCGGACGGTACGGCCGCGGTGCTGGCCCGCTCGGTCGGCGAGACCGCCATGTCGCTCGGCCCCCGCGACGCCGGCACCTACCGTCGGCTGCTGGCGCCCTACCTCGGCCGCTGGGCCACCCTCGCCCCCGATCTGCTGCGCGCCCACTGGGACGGCGTGCCCCGCGACCCGATCACCTGGGCCCGCTTCGGGCTGCACGCGCTCCAGCCGGTCTCGCTGCTCGCCGGCCCGCTCCGCTTCCGCGACGAGAAGGCGCGCGCCCTGTTCGCCGGACTGGCCGGGCACGCCATCGCGCCCACCAGCGCACCGGCCACCGGCGGCCCCGCCCTGATGTTCGCCGTCGCCGCCCATGAGGTCGGCTGGCCGATCCCGCGCGGCGGCTCCCAGTCGATCGTGGACGCGCTGGGGGCGTACTTGCGCGCACACGGCGGGACGATCCACGTCTCCACCGAGGTCAAGCGGCTCGACGAACTGCCGCCCGCCCGCGCCTACATCTTCGACACCTCGCCGCGCGCCCTGGCCCGTATCGCCGGTCTCGGCAACGCCTACCGGCGCTACCGCTACGGGGCCAGCGCCTTCAAAATCGACTACGCGCTGTCCGGCCCGGTCCCCTGGACCGCGCCCGACGCCCGCCGCGCGGGCACCGTCCATGTCGGCCCCACCTCGGGCGAGATCGGCGCGGCGCTGCGGGCCGCCGTCGAGGGCCGCGACCCCTCCGTCCCGTTCCTGATCACCGCCCAGCCCAGCCTCCTGGACCCCTCCCGAGCCCCGGAGGGCAAGCACACCTTCTGGGCCTACGGCCATGTGCCCAGCGGCTGGAAGGGCGACGCCACGGAGGTGATCGAGCGTCAAATCGAGCGCTTCGCCCCCGGCTTCCGCGACCTGGTCCTGGCCCGCGCGGTGGCCGGCCCGCCCGAACTCGCCGCCCGCAACGCCAACTACATCGACGGCGACATCGCCTGTGGCGCCTTCGAGGGCCTCCAGGCCGTCATACGCCCCAAGCTCGCCCGGGTCCCCTACGCCACCGCCCATCCGGCGGTCTACCTCTGCTCCTCCGCCACCCCACCGGGCCCCGGCGTCCACGGCATGTCGGGCCACCACGCGGCGCGTGCGGTGTGGCGGAGGCTACGGGCGCGGTAGGGACCGGCAGTGGGGCGCCGGGCCCCCATCTGAGGCCGCCTCAGTGCGGGATGGTGTCGATGACCTCGCGGGCGCCCTGCCGGAGCAGCGCCACCGCGACCGACGTGCCCAGGGTGGCCGGGTCCAGGGGGCCCGCCCATTCGTGGGCGTCCAGGACCGTCTTGCCGTCGGGGCTGAAGACCCGGGCGCGCAGCGAGAGCCGACCGTCGCGCTCGGCCCTGGCGTAGCCCGCGATGGGGGAGTTGCAGTGGCCCTGGAGCACATGCAGCAGCATGCGCTCCGCGGTGATTTCCTTCCAGACGTCGGCGTCGCCGAGCCCGGCAACGGCCTCGATCGTCTCGGTGTCGTCCTCCCGGCACTGGAGCCCCAGCACCCCGGCTCCGATCGGCGGGCACATGGCGTCCACCGGCAGGATCTCGCTGATCCGGTCCGTACGGCCGATCCGCTCCAGACCCGAGACGGCCAGCAGCAGCGCGTCGCAGTCGCCCGCCTCCAGCTTCTCCAGCCGGCGGTTGGCGTTGCCGCGCATCGGCACGCACTCCAGCTGCGGGTGGGTGATGGCCAGCTGGGCGACGCGGCGGACCGAGGAGGTGCCGATCCGGGTCCCCGCGGGCATCTCGTCGAGGGTCAGCCCGCCGGGGTGGATCACGGCGTCGCGGATGTCGTCCCGCTTGAGGTAGGCGGCGAAGACCGTGCCCGCGGGCAGTGGACGGTCGGCGGGCACGTCCTTGATGCAGTGCACCGCGAGATCCGCCTCACCCGCCAGCAGCGCGGCGTCCACCTCCTTGGTGAACGCGCCCTTCCCGCCCAGCTTCGACAGATCGCCCATCCACCGGTCGCCGGAGGTGGTGACCGGTACGACCTCCGTACGGATCCCCGGCCGCAGCGCGGCGAGTTCGGTACGGACCCGTTCGACCTGGGCGAGGGCCATGGGGGAGGAACGGGAGACGACGCGGATCAAATCGGCGGACATGGCCTAGAGGATAGGCCCTCGCGGCGGGCGCTATGTCCCGGCCCCGGGGAACCCCTCCGCGACCAGGGCGGCGAGGTCGATGTAGGCGTCGAGGGTCCTGGACGCGAGCCGCTGGGGGTCGATCTCGCCCCGGGACGCCAGATGCTCGTCGTACGGCACCACGACCACGCCGCGGCAGCGATCCCGGAACGTCGCCGCGAGGCCCTCGTAGTGATCGGTCCACGGCACGTCGTGCGACATGTTGACCACCGTGACGGCGCGTCGCACCAGGTCCGCGTGACCGTCCTCGGCCATCCGGTCCAGGGCCGTGTGCGCGCTCCTCATGTGCTCCACCGAGGGCGTGGTGACGACGATCAGCTGGTCGGCGAGATCGAGGATCCCCCGCATGCTGCCATGGAGTGCGGCGGTGTCCGAGTCGCTGAGGACGATCGGATAGTGGCTCGCCAGAAGGGCCATGACGCGGCGGTACTCGATGTCGTCAATCGGGGCCGCCCGGCCCACGAGACTCATCGGGGCGGTGTCTCCGAGGAGGACCTCGAGCCCGGAGGGCAGCCGCGAGGTGAAGCGCCGGATGGAGTCCGCGTCGTCGCCGGGAAGACCTGCGCGGGCCAGATCGTGGACGGTCCCCTCGGACCGTCCTCCGACCCGTCGGCTGAGGGTGTCGCCGCCGGGCATCGCGTCCACCGCGATGACCCCGTCCTGGCGCTCGCCCGCGAGGACCGCGCCCAGGGCGAGGGTCGTGACGGTGCGCCCGGCACTCACGGGGCGACTGATCACCGCGATGCGGTGGCAGGACGGCAGCGGCGTACGGATGAGGTCCAGCTTGCGCTGTCGCTGCTCCGCCCTGGCCGACCGCCCGCCGAGCCCCACGAGCGCGGCCAGGCGGGAGCGGGCGGAGCGAGGGGGCTCCGGCTGCTCGGGAGCCGCCGTGGGGGCGGGCCCGGCGTCCGGTGTCCCGTCCGGCGGTGGGGTGGGGGCCGAGGACGGCGCGGCAGCCAGGCACTCGACGAGGACGTCCGCCACCCGGCCCGCGGACGGCCGTCTGCTCGGCCGGTCGTCCAGACAGGCGGAGATGATCGAGATCAGCCGGGGCTCGCGCCATATGGCTTCCGACTGGAAGAGCTGAGCGGTCGGCTGTGCGTCGCTCAGGGCACGGAGGATTTCGCCCAGGGCGTGGACGTCGTCCGCGGCGGTGGGGGCATTCGGACGGCGGTCGTTGAGGCTCGTGCCGGTCCAGCCGATGAGTTTCACCGTATGGCCGACGACGAGCACGGTGTCCGCCGTAAGGGCCCCGGGCGCGACGCCCTTGAGCGCGCACATGTTCACCGCCTCGGCGATACGGAGGCCGATGGTGGCGGCGCGCACGGGGTCCAACTGGGGCGAGCCGTCGGGCCCGCGGCCCAGGAGCGTGGACAGCGGTGGGGCCGGTGAGCCGTCGGGGAGCCGGACGCATTCCATGACGAGCCACGGAGGGTTGCCGGAGGACGCGTCGATGAGGAGCCGGGGCGTGTAGTGCCCGGACATCCGCCGCAGTGCCTCCGCCTCGGCCCGCAGTTTCCCACTGGCGCCCGGGGCGACGCGTACCACCACATCGTTCGACGTGCCCGATCGACGGGCCAGATAGACGTCCTGCCCCCGGCTGCCGCCCAGCCTCCGGTAGGCCCGGTACCGGTCGAACGACGGCAGGCCGCTCTCCGGCTCCGTGCTGCCCCGGGGAGCGCCATCGGAGTCGGAGGACGCCGACCGGGGCGGCGTCGTGGACGGAGCCCCGGCGTCCGGTCGGAAGTCGGTGAGGAACTCCCAGACCTGCGCGGCCGTCGGGCGGCCCTGCCGCTCCAGGCATGCCATCACCATGTCCCGGACCGGCTGCCACGCGTCACCGCTCCAGCGCGGCATGTCATAGCTGTCCCGGCCGTACGCGTACAACTGCCCCCCGCCGCCGAGACACCGCAGGATGTCGCCCAGCTCTCCGACATTCTCCTCGGGAGTGGGCGGGCCGCCCGCGAGGGTCGTCGGGGACGGCACACCGTCGATGCGGGCCGAGGACCATCCGGTCACGAAGATGTCCTCACCGGCGATGTGCACGGTGTTGAGGGTGAGGTCGCCGTGCGCCATCCCCTCGGCCGCGCACACGCGCACCGCGTCCGCGATCCGCCGGGCGATCGCGAGGGCGGTATGCCCGTCCCATTCATGGGCGCGCTCGAAAAGGACGTCGTGCAGCCGATGGCCGAGGAACGCCTCTTCCGCCACCCAGGGAACGTCCTCGTCCAGCCCCTCACGCAGCAGGCGGGGCGCATGGCGGCCGTCCATCCGGCGCAGTGCCTCCGCCTGTACTCCGAGCAGGGCCGCGGCCTGCGGTGCGGGAAGCTCGGGGACGACGGTGACGACGGCCTCCTCGCCGTAGGCGTCCTGGCCCAGATAGGGCACCACGCGCGCGCCCCGCGGTCCGGCCCTCCGCAGCCGGTACGGGCCGAGCGTCCGCGGATCGCGGGATGCCAGAGGATGCCACCGCAGCGCCGCCGTCGGAGATGTGAACACCGATGGCCGCGGCGGCGCCCCCAGCCGGGCCGCCAGCCGTCGCTCCACCGTGCTGAAGGGCCGGGCGCCGGGCGGGAGCCGGTCGCTGCCGCCCGAGTCGGCCAGCCAGGCCGGGAAGTCGGGGGAGCGGCCCGCCAGTTGCTCAAGACGACGGCCGATGAGCCGGCTGGTCGCGACCAGCTCCGCCAGCGGCACCGCGCCCAGCAGCGCCCGCTGGGACGCGTCGGTGAAGGTGAAGGGGCGGTGTTCGGGCGGCAGCGGGTCCGAACCCGCCGAGGCGGGCGGTTCGACGGGGCGCATCAGCCCGCCCAGGAACACCTCGGCCAGCCGTCCGGTGTCGCTCCGGCCGTCCACCGCTTTCTGCACCATCCGCATCACCGGCACCGGCAGCGGGGCCACGGCGGCGAGATGGGCCGCCAGCCGGTACGCCTCCGGGGACGCCGCGTCGCGGAAGCGCTGGAGGCGGCCGAGCTCATCGGCGGGGCCGGGGCCGGGGACGGCGGCGGGGCCCGGGGCGGCGGCTGGGCCGGGGGCGGCGGTGGCCGGGGCGGCGCGGGGGCCGTCGTGCGGGCCATTGCGCGGGCCGTCGCGCGGCGGGACCAGCAGCGGGAGGACCGCCGTACCGCTCGCGGAGGCGATCAGCCGGGCCCAGTCGGCCAGCGGCCCGGCGTCCGGCTCCAGCACCGGAACCGGCACCCCCGTGAAACGCGCCAGGGCGGCGGGCAGCACCGGATCCGCGACCGTCCAGTCCGCGTTGGCCGAACCCGGTCTGCGGGTGCGCACCTGCCAGCGCCGCGTCCGGATCCCGGAACCCTCCCACAGCCGGGGCGGCAGCGCGTGTACCACCGCCGTGGGGCCCAGCCCCGCCCAGCGCGCCAGCACCTGGCCCATCCGCCCGTTCCGCCACGCCGCGCCCACCCCGTCGCTCACCACGAGCACCAGCGTGTGCCCGGAGGGGTCCGAGAGCGCCGTCGTGGGCAGTAGGGGCGCCTCCGGGGCGTAGGGGCGGGTGCGCAGCGCGGGTGCGCCGCCGCCGCGCGTACGCAGGCCCAGCACCCGGACGACCCGGAAGGCGCCCGAGCGCCGCAGTACGGTGTGCAGCTCGACGGCGAGCCGCCGCCACAGCAGCATCGACATCCCGTCGTCGATGACGAGCGCGAGATCGAGCCAGCGTTCGCGGGCGGGGCGGGTCACCACGTCCGGCAGACCGGTCTCGGCGAGCGCCGTGGCCGTGGCGGCCTCGTCGAACTCCCGCTTGAGCGGATTGGGGCGGTGCTGTTTGAGCGGGCGCAGGGCGCGGCCGATGGAGAGCTCCTGATGCAGCGCCTTGTCCTCGGGCACGCGCAGCGGCAGCGCGCGCCGCGCCTCCGCGGATGTGCCCACCGCGCCCTCCGCACCGGGCCCCTGGCTGCCGCCGTACAGACCGCGCAGCCGCTGGTCGTCACCGGGCGGGGTCCGGGTCGGGCGCTGCTCCGGCGGGTCGTCCGGCCGCGTTTCGGCGGGGGCGGACGGCCGGGCGCCGGGCTCGCCGCCGTTGGCCCGCGCGGTACGGGCGGGCGCGGTCGGCTGGTCGGTCGGCTGGTCGGTCCGCTGAGCGGACGCGGCCGGGGAGGCCGTGGTCGCGGTGCGGGGCGAGGGCCCGGGGCGCGTGGCGGGCAGCGCCGTCCCGCCGCGGGTCACCGCGCGGGCCAGGGGCGCCCGCTCCGCGCCGTCCTCGGGCAGCCGTCCGGCCAGCCAGAGCGCGTCGAGCAGCTCCTCCCTGGACAGCTCGAGACCGCCGGCGGCGAGTACCGCGACCGCCTCATCAAGCCGCCCGAGCCGCCCGGCGCCGCCCCGCTCCATGTGTCACACCGCCCCGCCCAGCCGGTGCAGCACCGCTTCCAGCAGCCCGTCCGCCGTCACATCCATGCCGCCCGCCCGCAGGAACACGGCGTTCAGCAGCTGGTCGGTCGCCAGCTCGCGGGCCGCCCGGCGACGGAGGAAGGCGTCCAGCAGCTGATCGACGTCCTCCAGCGCGTCGTCTCCCAGATGCGCGGTGACGATCGCCCGGAGCCGCGCCTCGTCGGGGGTGGGCAGCTCCAGCCGGACACAGCGGCGGAGGAAGGCGGGCGGGAAGTCGCGCTCACCGTTGCTGGTGATCACCACGACCGGGAACTCCTCGCACACCAGCCGGCCCCGCCGCACCGTGGCCCGCTCGCCCGCCCGCTCGGTGAGCACCTCCACCACCGACTGCTCCTCCGGCAGCCGGGCAAGCTCGGGGATCTCGAACTCGCCCTCCTCGAAGACGGTCAGCAGATCGTTCGGCAGGTCGACATCGCCCTTGTCGAGCTCGTCGACGAGCAGCACCCGGGGGCGTTCGCCCGGCACCAGCGCGGTGCCCAGCGGCCCGAGCCGTACGAAGCTGCCGATGTCGGGCTCGGCCTCGCCACGGTCGCGCGTCAGGGCCGTCTCGCGCAGCCGACCGATCGCGTCGTAGCGGTAGAGCGCGTCCTGCACGGTGGAACGGCTGTTGACCGGCCAGCGCAGCACCTCGCCCAGGTCCATCTCATGCGCGATCGCCCGCGCGAGCGAGGACTTGCCGGTTCCGGGGCTGCCGGTGACGAGCAGCGGACGCCGCAGATGGAGGGCCGCGTTGACCACGTCCGCGTGTTCGGGCTCGATCAGATACGGCGCCGGGCGCGCCGGACCGGAAGCGGACGGCGCCCGCTCCCCGCCGGGGATCGCCCCGTCAGGCGCCGCCCGTTCCCCGGCGCCGAAGCGGCGCCACGGCGGGGCGGGTGGCATCTCCATGTGCCGGGGCACGCCGTCCCCCCGGAACAGCCGCCAGTCGGGCTCTCCAAGCGGATTCATCGGGGAACCTCCCTCTCGGCCCGCCTCAGCGGACATCGCGCGCCTCCTGCCGTCTCTCTCACCACTGCCGCGGGTCTCACGGTCACTCCGTGGGGTCCACAAGGTCCAGCCGTGGCAGCGCCCGCCCGGCATCGGCCCAGGCGAGCACCGGCCGTCCGGTGTACTCCTCGGGCCGTTGCAGGGTCTTCGTGCGGTAGATCCGTACCGCCTCGGGCAGTTGACCGGCGCTCGCCCCCTCCGCGTAGTGCACGGCCGGGGACCCCTGCTCCCCGCTGCGGTCCCACAGCACCACCGGAACGCCCGCGGCCAGACACATCTGCACCACACCGGTGCGCCGGTGGGCCGCCACGTCGACGGTGACCCGGGCGGTGAGCCGCTCCATGAGCAGACCGCACACCGCCTCCGGGTCCGGGGCCGTGGCGTCGTCGATGTGCACGGGCTCCTCGGCATCCAGCCGGGCCCAGCGCTCCCGCCACTGGTCCAGCATCGTGCCGCCGTTCAGCTCCCGCAGCTCGGGGCAGTTGACGACCAGGGGGTACGGGGTGCCGAGCCGGATGGGGAGCACCGCTCCCGGCCCTGCGGCCTTCCAGCGGTCCACGGGCACCTCCAGGGCGTCCCGGTCCACGATCAGTTCGATGACGGGCCGCGGCCCCGAGGGATCGGGGCGGCGCAGCGAGCCCACGGCGGCGAAGATCTCCTGGGCCACCTCCTGCGCGCCGCGCGGCCGTTCGGTGTCGTCCGACACCTGGCGCAGCCCGTCCCCGTCGTCGCACCACAGCCGCAGCCGGTAGCGTTCCGGGTCGTCCTCGCGCGCCGCCACCGGCGCACCGCCCGGCGCACCGCCCGGCGCACCGCCCGGTGCGGCCCCGCAGCGGTCCAGCTCGGCCACGACGCGGGGCGCGGCGCCCCGGGAGGCGTTCCGGGCCCACTGCTCGGCGTCGTGGCGGCGGTCCATCAGGGCGGCGTCATGGACACCGAGACGGCGGGCGACCGCCGCGTTCCATCGCCGCAGCGCGGCACGCTGCTCCGCCGGGCAGCATCCGGCGGCCACGAACTCCACGGCCCGCAGCAGGCCCGGCACGGCGGGCATGACTCCGTCGTCGCCCGCGGAGCTGTCCCCGTGCAGCCCTTCCACATGGGAGATCAGCGCCTCGAACCGCCCGCCGCGGCCGGTGCCGTCCCCGCTGTCCCCGTCGTGGTGACCCTCATGGTGACCGTCACCGCCGGTGAGCAGGGCCGCGGGCAGGGCCGCCAGGGGCAGCGCCGCCCGTACGGCACCGGGGACACCGGCCGCGGCGGCCGCGGGCAGGGCGCGCAGCTGGACCAGCAGCCGCTCGTGCTCACCCGGCGAGAGCAGCTTGGGCAGCCCGCACCGGCGCCCTATGGCGAGGAGGTCGTCGGCCACCGGGCCCGCCGTGCCGCGCACCGCCTCGACCAGCGCGGGCAGCGCACGCCCCCGGGTGAGCAGCAGATGGGCGAACTCCTCGGCGGTGGGCACGCCGTCGGCGCGATGGCCGAGGCCACACTGCCGGGCGACCGTACGGCAGCAGCGGACCCACCCCTCGGACAGCGGCAGCGGCCCGTCCAGCAGGGCGACGAGCTCGGCGTAGGCGGGGTGGTCGCGCATGTCCTCCGCGGGCTGCCGGGGCAGCAAGTGGCCCGCCCCGGCGTCGTCCAGCTCCCGCGCCACGCGCTGCCAGGGGATCCCCCAGGCGCGGCGCAGCGTCCCCTGGACGCGGAGCTTGGCCGTGACGAGCCCGACGACGGCGCCCTCCTCGTTGGACCACAACGGGCCGCCGCTGTAGGCGGGTTCGATGTCCAGGGCGCGCTCGGCCCCGTCGAAGTAGCCGAACCGCCCGTCGCACGCGCTCACTTCGGCGTCCGCGAACACCCCGGGCTCACCGCTGCCGTGCCAGGCCCGTACGAGCTGCCGCTTGGCCATCGGGTGCCAGCGCGGCGGCTCGATCGCGGGCGGCGGGCTTACGTTCAGCCGCAGGACGGCGAGGTCGCCGTTCCACTCGAAGGCGCCCAGGCCGCCGTCGTCGGGCCGGGGCGGTATCCAGACCGCCAGCTCGGCGTGTGCCTCGACGGTGTGCTCAGGTCCGTGGAGCCGTACGGACACGGCGATCGGGCCCGGGTGGTCCGGGGCCAGCATGTCCTTTCCCAGTGCGCTGTTGACCACATGAGCGCATGTCAGCAGATGGCGGCGCGGCAGCAGGACGCCCGCGCCCGCCGGTCTTCCGTCGGCCTTGGCGAGAATGGACACCGCGGGCCGTGACGAGACCCCGGGTGCGTGGAACCACCCCATGGGCTTCAGGCCGCGGGGCCGGGCCGGGACGGCGGCACCGCCGGTACTGTCGGCTCGGACCGCTCGGACGGCCGCCAGGTGGCCGAAATGGTCAGGTTGGCGTTCCCGTTGGCGCCCACGATGCCGAGTTTGAGGTCCTGGCCGACCTGCACCCCGAACTGCACGGTGAACTCCTGGGGCGGACGCGGAGCCGAGCTGACGGCGTCGTGGACGTCCTGGAGCACCGGCCCCAGCCCTTGCAGGATGACGCCCAGACCGGCGTTGGCGAGCGTGGCCGCGGCCCGCGCGCCGCGCCCCACCGGGGTCACGCCGCCGACGCCACCGACGCCGCCGTACGCCTCCTCGGGGGAGGCGTCTCCTACGGGAGCCAGTTCCAGCCGTACGGTCGTGCCGTCCGCCAGGGGGATCTCACGGTGTTCCGTCACATTCCTCATCATGCCGATCATCAGGCGTCCGGTCTGCCCCTTCGCACCAAACGCCGCCGGAACGACGGGCGGGGGACGGGGCGCGGCCATGGGGCGCGGGGCGACGGGGCGCGCCCCACCGCGTAAGGTCGATGTCGGATTCCCGCGAGCCCGCCCCCACCCCGCTGGCGGATGCTGGACCCATGCACACCGACACCGACCGGTGCCTCCGCGCCGCACAGGCGAAGGACGCCCGCTTCGACGGGTGGTTCTTCATCGCCGTCGTGACCACCGGGATCTACTGCCGGCCGAGCTGCCCGGTCGTCGGGCCCAAGCCCGAGAACATGCGGTTCTACCCCAGCGCCGCGGCCGCCCAGCAGGCCGGGTTCCGGGCCTGCAAGCGGTGCCGCCCGGACGCCAGCCCCGGCTCGCCGCAGTGGAACGAACGGGCGGACCTGGTGGCCCGCGCCATGCGGCTGATCGCCGACGGTGTGGTGGACCGGGACGGGGTGCCGGGCCTCGCGGCCCGGCTGGGATACAGCACCCGGCAGATCGAGCGGCAGCTGCTCGCCGAACTCGGCGCGGGCCCGCTCGCGCTCGCCAGGGCCCAGCGGGCGCAGACCGCGCGGCTGCTGATCGAGACCAGCGCGCTGCCGATGGCGGACATCGCCTTCGCGGCCGGGTTCGCCAGCGTCCGCGCGTTCAACGAGACCGTACGGGAGATCTTCGCGCTCTCCCCGACCGAGCTGCGGCAGCGGGCCGGCCGAGGGCCGCGGGCCGGCGTGCCCGGCGCGCTCACCCTGCGGCTGCCGTTCCGGGCGCCGCTGTGCCCGGACAACCTCTTCGGCCACCTCGCCGCCACCGCAGTCCCCGGCGTCGAGGAGTGGCGCGACGGCGCGTACCGGCGCACCCTGCGGCTGCCGTACGGGCCCGGGGTGGTCGCCCTCAGCCCCCGGCCGGACCACATCGCCTGCCGGCTCTCCCTCGCCGATCTGCGCGACCTGGCCGGGGCGATCAGCCGCTGCCGGCGGCTGCTGGACCTCGACGCGGACCCGGCCGCCGTGGACGACCTGCTCCGTACGGACCTCCAGCTGGCCCCACTGGTCGACAAGGCCCCGGGGCGGCGGGTGCCGCGCGCGGTGGACGCGGACGAGTTCGCGGTGCGCGCGGTGCTCGGCCAGCAGGTGTCCACGGCGGCCGCCCGCACCCATGCCGGGCGCCTGGTGACGGCGCACGGCGAGCCCGTGGAGGACCCGGCGGGCGGCCTGACCCACCTCTTCCCGACCGTCCAGGCCCTCGCCGGGCTCGACCCCGAGAAGCTGGCCATGCCCCGCACCCGCCGCACCACCCTCACCGGGCTGATCGGCGCGCTCGCCGAGGGCCGGGTCGCGCTCGGCGTCGGCAGCGACTGGGACGAGGCCCGCGCGAGCCTCGGCACGCTGCCGGGGCTCGGCCCCTGGACCGTCGAGGTGATCGCGATGCGCGCCCTCGGCGACCCGGACGCCTTCCTCCCCACCGACCTCGGAGTGCGCCGCGCCGCCGCCGAACTGGGCCTGCCCGCCACACCCGGCGCCCTCACCCGCCACTCGACCCACTGGCGCCCCTGGCGCGCCTACGCCGTCCAATACCTATGGGCCACGGATGCGGCCCACGCCATCAACCGCCTGCCGGCAGCATGACCGTTTGTGGGCGATCGTCCCGCGGGGGGCACGAACCGGCCACCGGGCCGCACCCGGCAAGGAAACGGCGGCCCGTTACCCCGGGAAGCCGCCCACCCCACACCCCGCCGAGGAACACCATGAACCGCACCCACACCACCATCGACAGCCCCTACGGCCCCCTGACCCTCGTAGCCACCGGCACCGACCTGTCCGGCCTCTACATGGTCGAGCAACGCCACCGCCCACCCGAGGAGACCTTCGGTGCCCCCGGCGACCCGGCCGACACCCCCTTCGCCGAAACCATCCGCCAGCTCACGGCGTACTTCGCGGGCGAGCTGACCGACTTCGACCTGCCGCTGCATCTGGACGGCACGCCCTTCCAGCGCCGCGTCTGGGCCGAGCTGCGGGCCATCCCGTACGGCGAGACCTGGTCGTACGGCCGGCTGGCCGACCGCATCGGACAGCCGACCGCCTCCCGCGCGGTGGGCCTGGCCAACGGCAAGAACCCGATCGGCATCATCGTCCCCTGCCACCGCGTGGTCGGCTCGTCCGGCGGCCTCACCGGCTACGGCGGTGGCCTGGACCGCAAGCGGCGGCTGCTGGAGTTCGAGGCCCGGCAAGAACTGCCCGGCCTCTTCTGACGCCGAACTCGGTGATCAGCCCCCGTCACCCACCGCGATGCGATCCAGCAGAGCGGGCAGCGCCGCACTGATGGGCTCGCGAACGACCTCGTCCGCGAGCTCGTCGTACGGCGTCGGCTCGGCGTTGACGATGATCAGCCGGGCCCCATGCTCGGCGGCCAGTCCGGCAAGCGAGGCCGCGGGCTGAACCTGGAGGCTGCTACCGACGGCGATGAAGATCTCGCACGCCCGCGCCACCGCGACCGCTTCCGTCAGCACCTCCGGATCGAGGTTCTCCCCGAACATCACCGTGGCCGACTTCAGGATCCCGCCGCACTCCCGGCACGCCGGATCCGCCTCACCCGCCGCGACCCGATCCAACGCCTCGTCCATCCCGGACCGCGCCTCGCAGTGGGTGCACCGCACGGCCCGCGCGGTGCCGTGCAGTTCCAGCACCTTGCGCGCGGGCATCCCGGCGATCTGGTGCAGCCCGTCCACGTTCTGGGTGATCACCCGCACCGGCACCCCCGAGCGCTCCAGCCGGGCGACGGCCTCGTGCGCCCCGTTGGGCCGGGCGTGCAGCGCCCTGCTGTCGCGCCGCATCTCCCAGGAGCGGCGCCGGATCTCGGGGTCGGTCATGTAGTACTCGTACGTCACGAGCTTCTCGGCCTCGGGATCGCGCCGCCACAGCCCCTGCGGACCGCGGTAGTCGGGGATTCCGGAGTCGGTGGAGATGCCCGCCCCGCTCAGGATCGCCACCAGCGGCCGGTGCGTCGTCTCGCTGCTCATGCGGCGAGCGTACGCACGCGTCGCCGACGGTGGCGAGCGCCGTTAACCGGACGGGTAGAGTCCGGCCCGGCACAGGTGAGGCACGGCATACGGGGAGAGTGCGGGAATGGGACGGTTTCTGTGGCTGAGCGGGCAAACCCTGAGCGGGCAAACCCTGAGCGGGAAGGATCAACCACCGCCGGACGGGGGCCTCACCTGGCAGATACGGATCTCCGATACCGCCCCCCGGCCCGGCCGGGCCTTCGGTCCCCTCGCCTTCCCCGAACGCCGCGACCCGCCCGGCGGCGATTTGAAGGCATACCGCGCCGCCCGCAAGGACGGCACCCGCGTGTTCACCCTCTGGGCCGACCCCTACCGCGGGCAGGTGTTCGCGCAGGTGGTCACCGCCTCGGCGGTCAAGGGCGGTCCGGCCACGTACGAGGTGCTGGGCGCCGCCGGTGAATCCCTCGCCCTCATCACCCGCGAACCGGCCATGAGGGGCGGCAGGATCCGCACCCGCTGGACCGTCCGGCAGACCGGCGCGCCGCCCGCCGTCGGACTGAAGGGGCGGGCCTTCTGGTGGTTCATGTGGTGGCTGATCTCGCCCGTCCAGGTGGCCATCGCGATCGGCAGCATCATCGGTGGCGGTGACATCGCCCGCACCCCGCGCCGTACGAAGTGGCGCGCCGACCGCCGGATCGTCCTCGACTTCCACAGCGGCCCCGGCGGCGCCTTCGAGCTCGAGGCCGTGGCGGACTGGTGGGACAACCGCGTGATCGCTTCCCTCGTCGCCCTGCTCGAAAGCCACAGCGGCTGGCTGGGCAGCGAATGGGACACCGCCGACCGCGGTACGTCACCGAGGCGTCGTGAGCGCTGACTTCAGGTAGTCCTCCACACGCACCGTGGGGCGGCCGAGCAGATCGGCGAGCGTGGGGTCAACCGGGGCGAAGTCCCCTGCGCGGGCGGCGGCGAAGAGGCCGACGAGCAGGTCGGCCGACGGCTCGGGTACGCCATGGCTGACCAACCGCGCCCGGTACTCGTCGTCGGAGACGACCACCCGGCGGATCGGGCGGCCCGTCAGCCGCGTGAGGATCTTCGCGATTCCGGCCATGTCGATCTCCTCGGGACCGGTGAGCGCGGGGCTCAGGCCGTCCAGAATCTCGCCGGTGAGGGCGAGGACCGCCGCGTCGGCGAGGTCGGCGTGGGCGGTCCAGGCGACCGGCCCGTCCTCGGGCACGGCCAGGACGCCCGTCTCCAGCGCGCCCCTGACCAGCTCCACGGCCGATGAGACGTAGAAGCCGTTGCGCAGCGAGGTGAAGGGGACACCGGACTGCCGCAGCGCCTCCTCGGTGGCGGCGTGGTCGGGCATCGGGACGAACGGCGAGCACGGGCTCGCGCCCATGTGGCTCGTGTAGAGGATCCGCTTGGCCCCGGCCGCCGCCGCGGCCGCGATGGCCGTGCGGTGGCCTCGGACGGCGGCCTCGCCCGTGGTGCCCGTCGAGACGATCAGGATCTTCGAGGCGCCCTCGAAGGCGTGGGGGAGGGTGTCCGGGTCGGCGAAGTCGCCCCGGCGGACGCGGACGCCCCGCGCGCCGAGGTCCCGCGCCGCCTCCGCATCGCGCACGCTGACGCCGATCTCCTCGGCGGGGACGGCTTCCAGCAGCCGTTCGGCGACCATCCGGCCGAGCCGGCCATTGGCTCCGGTAACGATGATCACAGTGATCTCCTCTGCGTGTTTCCAGTGCTATCGCTGTGAACGTATCACCGGAAACGAAGAACTGCTAACGGCGCTCTGTTATCGTTGGAAGCATGGAGAGGGAGGATGTCATCGCGCCGAACGCGGGCCACGACGCACACCACGACACGGGCCACGAGGCAAACCGGGACCGTGACGGGAACCGCGACGGAAATCGCGACCGCATCGTCGCGGCCGCCGCCCGGCTGCTGTCCGACGGCGGCCCCGACGCGGTCTCGACCCGGGCGGTGAGCTCCGCGGCCGGGGTGCAGCCGCCGACCATCTACCGGCTCTTCGGCGATAAACAGGGCCTGCTCGACGCGGTCGTCGCATACGGCTTCACGGAGTACCTGAGCAGCAAGACCGCCCAGGAACCCACCGAAGACCCGGTCGAGGATCTGCGCGCCGGCTGGGATCTCCACATCGGCCTCGGCCTGGCCAACCCGGCGCTGTACTCGCTGATGTACGGCGGGCACCGCCCCGGAGTGTCCTCACCGGCCGCCGTCACCGCCTTCGAGATGCTCGCCCGGCTCATCCGGCGCATCGCCGAGGCGGGGCGGCTCGCCATCCCCGAGGAGCGCGCCGCGGCGCTGGTCCACGCGGCGGGCTGCGGTACGACGTTCACGCTCATCGCCACGCCCGAGGACCGCCGCGATCCGGAGCTGTCCCGTACCGCCCGCGAGGCGGCCATCGCGGCGATCACTACGGACGCGCCCGCCGCCGCCGAGCCCGGGCCCGTCGCGGCCGCCGTCACCCTGCGCGCCGCGCTGCCCCGGACGGACGCGCTGACCGCGCCCGAACGTGGCCTCCTGCGGGAGTGGCTGGACCGCATCGCCGATCCGGCCCACACAGTGAGCGGGCGGGCCGAAACCCCTGGCCCAAACTAGCCCGAGACCGCCAGCCGGTGCGTACGCGCCGCCAGGTCGCTGATGCGAGCCCCGTCGAAGCCGAAGACGGCGCTGCGCACCCGGTCCTCCAGCGGCTCGGTCCACTGCGCCGGGATGGCCGCCGCGCCGCACAGCACCCCCGCGACCGACCCGGCCGTGGCGCCGTTGGAGTCGGTGTCCAGGCCGCCGCGTACCGTCAGGGCGACGGTGGCCGTGAAGTCGCCCGCGCCGTAGAGCAGCCCGGCCGTGAGGACGGCGGCGTTGGGGACCACATGGATCCAGGGCAGCCCGGCGGTCTCCCGCTCGAGCTGGGCGAGCGCGTCCGCCCATGCCACGCCCGCGTCGTGCAGGGACGCGATCCGGCGTACCGTACGGGCCAGTCGGCAGCGCGGCGGGATCCGGTCCAGGGCGCTGTCGACGGCGGCGCGCGGCTCGTCCGCCGTGAACGCGGCCGCGATCAGCGCGGCCGCCCACATCGCCCCGTACACCCCGTTGCCGGTGTGGGAGAGGACGGCGTCGCGGCGGGCCATCGCGGCGGCGCGCCGCGGCTCGCCGGGGTTGACCCAGCCGTGGATATCGGCGCGGATCAGGGCGCCGATCCACTCCTGGTAGGGGTTGTCGAGGGTCGCCGTGAGCGGCGGCTTCACCCCGGCCGTGAGATTGCGGTAGGCGGCCCGCTCGGCGGTGAAGGTCTGCAGATACGGCAGCCGTAGCAGCCACACCTCGCCGACCTGCTCGGTGCTGAAACAGGGGCCGTGCGTCTCCAGCAGGTGCAGGCCGAGGACGGAGTAGTCCACGTCGTCGTCGCGGCAACTGCCGTGGATCCGGCCGCGGACGCAACTCTGCCACTCGGGGCGCAGCTCGAACTCCACCGGGTCGGGCGGCGGCTCCAGGGCGGGGAGGTAGTCGGTCAGCGGGAGGGCGTCGGCGCGGCGCAGATACCGGTCGATGCGGTCGCGGGTCCAATGCGGGCCGTTCTCGATGGGCTTGCCGAGCATGTTCCCGGCGATCCGGCCGAGCCAGCCGCCGAGGATCCGGTCCGCGAGTGCGCTCCCGCTGAGGGCCATGGGTCAGGTGTACCCATCTGAGGTGGGTGTACCGGTGCGGCCGCGCCGGATAGGGTCACAGCGGCGCGACTGCCTGGGCGAATGCGAGGGGTTACGAAGGTGACGGACGCTTCGGCGGAGGCTTCGGAGGACGCGAAGACGGAATCCGCGGCAGGGACCAGGACATGGGCGGAGGGCCAAGCGACGCCTCCGAAACGCGTGCTGATCGCCGCGGACAAGTTCAAGGGCTCGCTCACGGCGGTGGAGGTCGCCGAGCGCGTCACGGCGGGCCTGCGCCGCGGCGCGCCCAGGGGCGGCGAGGGCCTGCGGATCGCGGCGCTGCCGGTCGCCGACGGCGGGGACGGCACGGTGGACGCGGCGGTCGCTGCCGGTTTCGAACGGCGCGAGGCGCGGGTCACCGGGCCGCTGGGCGCGCCGGTGACGGCGGCGTACGCGCTGCGCGGGACCACGGCCGTGGTGGAGATGGCCGAGGCGTCCGGGCTGCGCCATCTGCCGAAGGGGGTCTTCGCGCCGCTCACCGCGACCACGTACGGCAGCGGGGAACTGCTGCGCGCGGCGCTGGACGCGGGCGCCCGCACGATCGTCTTCGGCGTGGGCGGCAGCGCCACGACGGACGGTGGCGCGGGGATGCTGAGCGCGCTGGGCGCGCGATTCCTGCGGGAGGACGGTACCCCTGTCGCACCGGGCGGGGGCCCGTTGCGCGACCTCGCGACGGCCGATCTGTCCGGCCTCGACCCGCGCCTCGCCGAGACCGAGACGGTCCTGGCCAGCGATGTCGACAATCCGCTGACCGGGCCGAAGGGCGCGGCGGCGGTCTACGGCCCGCAGAAGGGCGCGGGCGAGGACGATGTGGCGGCCTTGGACGCCGCCCTCGCCCACTACGTACGCGTCCTGGAACGCGCGGCCGGGGCTTCGGCCGCCGAGTACGCCCTCGCGCCGGGCGCGGGCGCGGCGGGCGGCATCGGCTTCGGCGCCCTCGTCGGCCTGGGCGCGGCCTTCCGCCCCGGCATCGAGGTGATGCTCGACGTCCTCGGCTTCCCCGCCGCGCTGGAGGGCACGGACCTGGTGATCACGGGGGAGGGCTCGCTGGACGAGCAGACCCTCCACGGCAAGGCCCCGGCAGGCGTCGCGGCGGCCGCCCGCGCGCGGGGCATCGAGGTGGTCGCGGTCTGCGGCCGCCTGGCCCTGGCCCCGGCGGCCCTGGGCAACGCGGGCATCCGCCGCGCCTACGTCCTCACCGACCTGGAGCCGGACCCGGCCCGCTGCATCGCTGAGGCCGGCGCCCTCCTGGAACGCGCCGCGGAACGCCTGGCGGCGGACTTCCTCGGCTGACAGCACGCCCCACCGGGGGTCTGTTCCCCACCCCGCCCCTTCCCGAATCCGGGGCTGCGCTCCGGACCCCTGCGGGGCTGTCGTGGGCTTCGCGGGGGTGGTGCCCCCGCCTTGGTTCTGTGGGTTTGGCTCTGCCGTTGGGCCGCTGGCCGGGGGTCTGTTCCCCACTCCGCCCCTTCCCGAATCCGGGGCTGTGCCCCGGACCCGTGCGGGGCTGTCGTGGGCTTCGCGGGGGCGGTGCCCCCGCCTTGGTTCCGTGGGTTTGGCTCTGCCGTTGGGCCGCTGGCCGGGGGTCTGTTCCCCACTCCGCCCCTTCCCGAATCCGGGGCTGTGCCCCGGACCCGTGCGGGGCTGTCGTGGGCTTCGCGGGGGTGGTGCCCCCGCCTTGGTTCTGTGGGTTTGGCTCTGCCGTTGGGCCGCTGGCCGGGGGTCTGTTCCCCACTCCGCCCCTTCCCGAATCCGGGGCTGTGCCCCGGACCCGTGCGGGGCTGTCGTGGGCTTCGCGGGGGCGGTGCCCCCGCCTTGGTTCTGTGGGTTTGGCTCTGCCGTTGGGCCGCTGGCCGGGGGTCTGTTCCCCACCCCGCCCTTCCCGAATCCGGGGCTGTGCCCCGGACCCCTGCGGGGCTGTCGTGGGCTTCGCGGGGGCGGTGCCCCCGCCTTGGTTCCGTGGGTTTGGCTCTGCCGTTGGGCCGCTGGCCGGGGGGCTGTTCCCCACCCCGCCCCTTCCCGAACCCGGGGGCGGACCCCCGCCCCCCCGTGGGGCTGTGCCCCGGACCCCTGCGGTCTCCGCCCCGGACTCGATGGGGCTCTGCCCCGGCCCCCATGGGGCGATGTGCCGGATTCCACGGGGGCTGCGCCCCAACCCCCGTGGGGCTTGTGCGTTGGCCCTCACGAGCTGTGCCCCGGACCCTGTGGGGCTCGTCCCGCAGGGGCTCGGGCGTCGCGGCGAGCGCCGGGGACATAGCCCTGCGGGGTTTGGGGCGGAGCCCCGGTGGGGGGCCGGGGGCTTGTCCCCGGATTCGGGAAGGGGCGGGGTGGGGAAACAAGCCCCCGCCAGGGCCACCCGGGCCGGTCGGGGGCCTCGCGGGGCCGGGGCGGCCCCGGAAAGCCGAACGGGGTGGGCCCGAGCACAACGCTCGGGCCCACCCCATCCGGCAGGTGCGGCCGCCGGCCGCTACGGCAGCTGGGCCGCCCTCGCCTCGCGGCGGTTGTCGCGGAACGCGTTCACCCGGCGGGCCGTGGCGAAGAGGGGGATCACCGCGCCCATGACGACCTGGAGGGCGCAGGCCGACTGGAGGAGGAGCTCACCACCGGGGGCCTCGAAGGCCCAGGCGGCCAGCAGGGCCATGCTGGTGACGATCCAGCCGAGCATGGCCACCGCGAGCCGGCCGCGCGGCTTGGGGTACTCCACCCGGCTCACCATCAGCCAGGCCACGCCCACGATCGCGAGCAGCGTCGGCACGAACGGCAACCCCAGCAGGACCACCGAGACGACCGTCAGGGCGCCGAAGGGGCTCGGCATGCCCTGGAAGACGCCGTCACGCAGCGTGACACAGGAGAATCTGGCAAGCCGCAGCACCACCGCCAGCAGCACCACGATCGCGCCCACCACCGAGACCCGCTGATACGCGTCGTCGGACACCATCCCCCAGACGAGGACGAAGTACGCGGGGGCCAGCCCGAAGCTGATCAGGTCGGAGAGGTTGTCCAGCTCCGCGCCCATCGCCGAGCTGCGCAGCTTCCGCGCGACGAGCCCGTCGAAGAGGTCGAAGACGGAGGCGAGCAGCATCAGCATCACCGCGGAGGCGGCGCTGTGCCGGGTCATCCCGCCGTCCTCGCTGCCCGTGAGGTGCGGGATGAGGACGCCGGTGGTGGTGAAGTAGACCGCCAGGAAGCCACACGTGGCGTTGCCCAGGGTCAGCGTGTCGGCTATCGACAGTCGCGTCGACAGCGGCATGTCGTCCGTCTCGTCGACGCAGGTCGCGTCCACCTCGGCCTCGGGGACCCAGGCGGCCTGCGTATCGGGATCAATCACGGTCAAGGCGAGTCACCCCCGCGGTGGTGGCCTGGCCGACCTCGACCGCGACATCGACTCCCTCGGGGAGGTATACGTCGACCCGCGAGCCGAAGCGGATGAGACCGATCCGCTCACCCTGTTCGACCTTCGTGCCCTGTGGCACATAAGGCACGATACGCCGGGCGACGGCGCCGGCGATCTGGACCATCTCGATGTCGCCCAGCTCGGTGTCGAAGTGCCAGACGACCCGCTCGTTGTTCTCGCTCTCCTTGTTGAACGCGGGAACGAAGCCGCCGGGGATGTGCTCCACGGAGGTCACCGTACCGGCCAGCGGAGCGCGGTTGACGTGGACGTTGAGCGGGCTCATGAAGATGGCGACGCGGGTGCGCCCGTCCTTCCACGGCATGATGCTCTGCACCACACCGTCGGCCGGGGAGATCACGCGGCCCTGCGTGATCTCTCTCTCGGGGTCGCGGAAGAACCACAGCATGCCCGCCGCGAGCGCGGTGGCGGGCACGGCGACCGCCGTCCAGCGTCCGGAGCGGCGGGACCGAGCAAGACTGACCGCCGCGGTGGCGACGGTCGGGAGGAGCCACGGCGACGCTCCGCGCGCGAGGCGGACGCGGCCGCGTTGTGCAGAGGATTGGCTGTGGGGCATGGATGACCTTCGTAGCGGAGGATGCCGCGACGCGAGACTGGGGACGGCGGCTTTACGGGATGGTATCGGTTGCGAGCGGTAACTGGGCAAGCGCCGGGGCCCGTCGGTGGCTTGTCAGTGACCGAAGACCCTCGGCGCGGTGTGACCTTCTTCTCTCGGATACCACCCCAAAAGGGACGTTCAGTCTTGGGTTCGGTATTCCTCCAGAAGCCTCCGTCCAATAATCATTTTCTGAATCTCGGCGGTCCCTTCGCCGATGAGAAGCATCGGTGCCTCTCGGTAGAGCCGCTCGATCTCGTATTCCTTGGAGAAGCCGTACCCGCCGTGGATGCGGAAGGCGTCCTCCACGACCTCTTTGCAGTACTCCGACGCCAGGTACTTCGCCATTCCCGCTTCGAGGTCGTTGCGCGCGCCCGAATCCTTCTTCCGGGCCGCATTGACCATCATCGCATGCGCCGCCTCGACCTTTGTTCCCATTTCGGCCAGTTTGAACTGGATGGCCTGGTGCTGGGCGATCGGCTTACCGAAGGTATGCCGCTGCTGTGCGTATGCGACGCCCAGCTCGAAAGCGCGCCGCGCCACACCACAGCCGCGGGCGGCGACATTCACCCGGCCGACCTCGACTCCGTCCATCATTTGGTAAAAACCTCGGTTCGGCGCTCCGCCGAGCACCCGATCGGCCGGAATGCGCAGTCCGTCCATGATGAGCTCGGTGGTGTCGACCCCCTTGTAGCCCATCTTCTCGATCTTGCCGGGGACGGTCAGACCGGGCCGGACCTCCCCGAAGCCGGGCTCCTTCTCGACCAGGAAGGTGGTCATCGCCTTGTGCGGCGCGACCCCCTCCTCGGCCTCGCCGGTCCGGCACAGGACCGCGACCAGGGTGGAGGTGCCGCCGTTGGTCAGCCACATCTTCTGCCCGGTCAGGACGTACTCGTCGCCGTCCCGCACCGCCTTGCTGGTGATGGCCGACACGTCCGAGCCCAGCCCCGGCTCGGACATCGAGAAGGCGCCCCGGATCTCGCCCAGCGCCATCTTGGGAAGGAAATACTCCCTCTGCTCCTCGGTGCCGTGCTGCTTGAGCATGTACGCCACGATGAAGTGGGTGTTGATGATGCCCGAGACGCTCATCCAGCCGCGGGCGATCTCCTCCACACACAGTGCGTAGGTGAGCAGTGACTCGCCCAGACCGCCGTATTCCTCCGGGATCATCAGCCCGAAGACGCCGAGCTCCTTCAGTCCCTCGACGATCGCCGTCGGATATTCATCGCGGTGTTCCAGCTCGGTCGCGACCGGCAGGATCTCCTTGTCGACAAAATCCCTGACCGTGGAGAGGATCTCCCGCTGGATGTCGGTCAGGCCCTCCGTCTGTGCGAGGCGGCTCATATCACTGCTCTCCCAGCTCCGGGCGGCCCGGCTGCTCGCCGCCCCGTTCCTTGATGTATGTGGCGGTCGGCACCATCACCTTGCGCCGGAAGACACAGACCAGAGTGGAGTCCTGCTTGTAGCCCTTGGTCTCCACATACACGATGCCCCGGTCGGTTTTGGACTTCGACGGCGTCTTGTCCAGGACCGTGGTCTCGCCGTAGATGGTGTCGCCGTGGAAGGTGGGCGCCACATGCCGCAGTGACTCGACCTCCAGATTGGCGATGGCCTTTCCGGAGACATCGGGGACGGACATGCCCAGCAGCAGTGAGTAGATGTAGTTGCCGACCACCACGTTCTTGCCGAAATCGGTCGTCTTCTCGGCGTAGTTGCTGTCCATGTGCAGCGGGTGGTGGTTCATGGTGAGCAGACAGAAGAGGTGGTCGTCGTACTCGGTGACCGTCTTCCCCGGCCAGTGCCGGTAGACGTCGCCCACCGTGAACTCCTCATAGGTACGGCCGAACTGCATGGCTCACGCCTCCGGGGGCTGGAAGGTGGACGTGCGGCTCATCCCGGCGGCGCGGCCCTTGCCCGCGACGACCAGGGCCATCTTGCGGCTGGCCTCGTCGATCATCTCGTCCCCGAGCATCGCCGAGCCCTTCATACCGCCCTCCGCCGAGGTGCAGTAGTCATAGGCGTCCAGGATCAGCTCGGCGTGGTCGTAGTCCTCCTGCGACGGCGAGAAGACCTCATTGGCCGCCTCCACCTGGCCGGGGTGCAGCACCCACTTGCCGTCGTAGCCGAGGGCGGCCGCGCGCCCGGCCACCTCGCGGAAGCCGTCCACGTTCCGGATCTGCAGGTACGGGCCGTCGATCGCCTGGAGGTCATGCGTGCGGGCCGCCATCAGGATCCGCATCAGGATGTAGTGATAGGCGTCCGCCGGATAGCCGGGCGGCTGCTCGCCCACGACCAGCGACTTCATGTTGATGGACGCCATGAAGTCGGCCGGGCCGAAGACGATGGTCTCGAGCCGCGGCGAGGCACCGGCGATCTCGTCCACGTTGACCAGGCCCTTGGCGTTCTCGATCTGCGCCTCGATGCCGATCCGCCCGATCTCGAAGCCCATCGTCTTCTCGATCTGGGTGAGCAGCAGGTCCAGCGCGATGACCTGCTGGGCGTCCTGCACCTTGGGCAGCATGATGCAGTCCAGGTTCGGGCCCGCGCCCTCCACCACCGTGATGACGTCCCGGTACGTCCAGTGGGTGGTCCAGTCGTTCACCCGCACCACCCGGGTCTTACCGGTCCAGTCGCCCTCGTTCAGCGCCTTGACGATGGTGTGCCGGGCGTCCTCCTTGGCCAGCGGGGCGCAGGCGTCCTCCAGGTCCAGGAAGACCTGGTCGGCCGGAAGCCCCTGGGCCTTCTCCAGGAAGCGCGGATTGGAGCCGGGGACGGCCAGGCACGAACGGCGCGGACGCAGGCGGCCGGCGGCTTCTGCGTGGTCGGGGGCGGTCATACGAGAACCTCCAGAGGGGGAAGCGTGTTCGCGGCGCGGATCTCATCGACGATACGGCCGATGATCTCCGTGATACCGAAGTCCTTGGGGGTGAAAACGGCGGCGACACCCGCGGCGCGCAGTGCGGCCGCGTCCGAGGACGGGATGATCCCGCCGACGATGACGGGAATGTCCTGGGCGCCCGCGGTGCGCATCCGCTCCAGAACGTCCGGCACCAGCTCGGCGTGCGACCCGGACAGGATGGACAGCCCGACACAGTGCACGTCCTCGGCCACGGCCGCCGAGACGATCTGCTCCGGGGTGAGCCGGATCCCCTGGTAGACCACCTCGAAACCGGCGTCCCTGGCCCGTACGGCGATCTGCTCGGCGCCGTTGCTGTGCCCGTCCAGGCCCGGCTTGCCGACCAGCAGCCGCAGCCTTCCGCCGCCCAGATCGGCCGCGGTCTTCCCGACCTTCTCGCGGACCGAGGCCAGCAGGGAGCCCGCCTCCGGGGCGACGGACAGGGGCGCGCCGCCGACCCCGGTGGGGGCACGGTATTCGCCGAAGACATCGCGCAGCGCCCAGGCCCACTCCCCGGTGGTCACGCCCGCGCGGGCACAGCGCAGGGTGGCCTCCATCAGGTTGTCGGTCCCCACGGCGGCCTTACGGAGGGCGCCGAGGGCCTCCTGGGCGGGCCCCTCGTCGCGCCGCTCGCGCCAGGTGTGCAGGGCCGAGACCACCCGTGCCTCGTTCTCCGGGTCCACCGTCATGATCGCGGTGTCGAGGTCGGCGGTGAGCGGATTGGGCTCGGTGGACTCGTAGCAGTTGACGCCGACGATCTTCTCCTCGCCCGCCTCGATCCGCGCCCGGCGCTCGGAGTGGGAGGCCACCAGCCGCGCCTTGAGATAGCCGGACTCGACGGCGGCCATCGCCCCGCCCATCTCCTGGATCCGCTCGATCTCGGCCTCGGCCTCCTCCACCAGCGTGGCGACCTTGGACTCGATCACATGGGAGCCCTCGAAGACGTCGTCGTACTCCAGCAGATCGCTCTCATGGGCGAGGACCTGCTGGATGCGCAGCGACCACTGCTGGTCCCAGGGGCGGGGCAGGCCCAGCGCCTCGTTCCAGGCCGGGAGCTGGACGGCGCGGGCGCGGGCGTCCTTGGAGAGGGTGACGGCCAGCATCTCCAGGACGATGCGCTGGACGTTGTTCTCCGGCTGGGCCTCGGTCAGGCCGAGCGAGTTCACCTGGACGCCGTAGCGGAACCGGCGGTGCTTGGGGTTCTCGATGCCGTACCGCTCGCGGGTGATCCGGTCCCAGATGCGGCCGAAGGCGCGCATCTTGCACATCTCCTCGATGAAGCGGACGCCCGCGTTCACGAAGAAGGAGATCCGGGCCACCACGTCGCCCTTACGGTCCTCGGGAACCTGGCCGGAGGCGAACACCGCGTCCAGTACGGCGACCGCCGTGGACATCGCGAAGGCGATCTCCTGCACCGGAGTGGCCCCGGCCTCCTGGAGGTGGTAACTGCAGATGTTGATCGGGTTCCACTTGGGGATGTGGTGGACCGTGTACGCGATCATGTCGGTGGTCAGCCGCAGGCTCGGGCCCGGCGGGAAGACATGCGTCCCCCGCGACAGGTACTCCTTGACGATGTCGTTCTGCGTCGTCCCCTGGAGCTTGGCGATATCGGCGCCGTGCTCCTCCGCGACGACCTGGTACAGCGCCAGCAGCCACATCGCCGTCGCGTTGATCGTCATGGAGGTGTTCATCCGCTCCAGGGGGATCTCCTGGAACAGCCGCCGCATGTCGCCCAGGTGCGAGACCGGGACCCCGACCCGGCCCACCTCGCCACGGGCGAGGATGTGGTCCGGGTCGTAGCCGGTCTGGGTGGGCAGGTCGAAGGCGACCGAGAGCCCGGTCTGGCCCTTGGCCAGGTTGCGCCGGTACAGCTCGTTGGACGCCTCGGCGGTGGAGTGCCCGGCGTACGTGCGCATCAGCCAGGGGCGGTCCTTGGGGCGGGGTGTGCCACTCATCAGACGCCCCGGTTGTGCTTGTGGTCGTCACGGAACAGGTTGATGGCGTCGATGTGCTGCTCGCGCATCGCCTGGTCGCGCACGCCCATGCCCTCTTCGGGGGCCAGGCACAGCACGCCGACCTTGCCCTGGTGGAGGTTGTGGTGGACGTCGTACGTGGCCTGGCCGGTGTCCTCCAGCCGGTACGTCTTGGACAGCGTCGGGTGGATCTTGCCCTTGGCGATCAGGCGGTTGGCCTCCCACGCCTCGCGGTAGTTGGCGAAGTGGGAGCCGACGATCCGCTTCAGCGACATCCACAGGTAGCGGTTGTCGTACTCGTGGGTGTAGCCGGAGGTCGAGGCGCAGGTGACGATCGTGCCGCCCTTACGGGTGACATAGACGGATGCGCCGAAGGTCTCCCGGCCAGGGTGCTCGAAGACGATGTCCACGTCCTCGCCGCCGGTCAGTTCGCGGATCTTCTTGCCGAACCGCTTCCACTCGCGCGGGTCCTGGGTGCCGTCGTCCTTCCAGAACTTGTAGTCCTCGGCGGTGCGGTCGATGATCGCCTCGGCGCCCATCCGCCGGCAGATCTCGGCCTTCTGCGGCGAGGAGACCACACAGACCGGGTTGGCCCCGCCGGCCAGCGCGAACTGGGTGGCGTAGGAGCCGAGCCCACCGCTCGCGCCCCAGATCAGGACGTTGTCGCCCTGCTTCATCCCGGCGCCGTTGCGGGAGACCAGCTGCCGGTAGGCGGTGGAGTTGACCAGGCCCGGGGCGGCCGCCTCCTCCCAGCTCAGATGCTGTGGCTTGGGCATCAGCTGGTTGGACTTGACCAGCGCGATCTCGGCGAGCCCGCCGAAGTTGGTCTCGAAGCCCCAGATGCGCTGCTCGGGGTCGAGCATGGTGTCGTTGTGGCCGTCGGCGCTCTCCAGCTCGACCGACAGACAGTGCGCGACGACCTCGGCGCCCGGCTTCCAGGAGTTCACACCGGGGCCGGTGCGCAGCACGACGCCCGCGAGGTCGGAGCCGATGATGTGGTACGGCAGGTCGTGCCGCTTGGCCAGCGGGGAGAGCTTGCCGTACCGCTCCAGGAAGCCGAAGGTCGGCAGCGGCTCGAAGATCGAGGTCCACACGGAGTTGTAGTTGACCGAGCTGGCCATCACGGCGACGAGCGCCTCTCCGGGGCCCAGCTCGGGCACCGGCACCTCGTCCACGTGCAGTGACTTGCGGGGGTCCTTCTCCCGGGTGGTGAGGCCCGAGAACATCTCGGCCTCGTCCTTCCGCACGGTCACCGCGCGGTACGACTCGGGGACGCGCAGTGCCGCGAACTCCTCGGGTGCTGTGTCCGACGCCAGGATCGCGTCAAGTATCTCGTTCATCGGTGCCTCCGGCGAAGCGTCCATGGGGGACGCCTGAGGGAACGCTGGGCTCGTGACGGGTGATGCTGATGCGGTGCCGTCGGTTCGGCGGAGGTGGTGCTCGATGCGGCGCGGGTGGCGCCGGGTGCCTGGTGACGCAGGCGTTGTCCGGGCGCGCAAAGCGGTTTGCGGGGACAGCCGACGCACGATGGTTGGCAGTGCGCCGGCCGCCCGGACATCATCACCGTATGGCACTCTGTGCCACCTCGCAAGACACTGGGTGCCAACAATTTCCCTCAGTTGTCATCTCCAGTGCACACATGAGCAACAACGGCCGCCCCAAGCGGGGCGGCCGTCGCGGTGTGGATCCCGTCGTGCGCGTCCTTCGTCAGTCGTCCTTCTCCAGTGAGAGGGCGAAGATATGC
Source organism: Streptomyces lacaronensis (assembly GCF_047337785.1). Taxonomy (NCBI): domain Bacteria; kingdom Bacillati; phylum Actinomycetota; class Actinomycetes; order Kitasatosporales; family Streptomycetaceae; genus Streptomyces; species Streptomyces lacaronensis. Next base: position 3,282,974 of record NZ_JBLHDK010000003.1, on the reverse strand, counting down.
GCCCGTGCGGTGCCCGAGGGGGCGCCCAAGGTGATCGCCGAAAGCTCCTTGCCCGGGTCCAGCTCCACCACCTGGTGGAAGATCGCGGCCTTGGTGCCCAACGGGCCGGTGCGGGTGTGGATCTGACTCGTCCGCACCGCTTCCGTCTCCCCGTACGCCGGACCCGACATCCAGGCCGTCAGCTGGATGGTCAGCTTGCCGGTGGAGCCGTCGCCATACGTGGCCTCGGCGGGGACGGACACATTGCCGGTGTCGCCCGCGCCCAGCACATGCAGCTTCGTATAGCCGCCCGCCGCGACCGTGACCTTCTGACCCGCGGCGATGACATTGTTGTTGGAGCCCTCGCTGCCATTGGTGAACGCGAAGGTGATCCCGTCGTCCTCGGTCTGCCCGGTCTGCGGCAGCTGCGCCATCGGATAGGTGCGGCCCGTACCGTCGAAGTCGCCGTCCCCGTAGTACATCTCGGTGGTGATGGCGTCGTTGTCGAAGTGCCCGGTCAGATCGACCTGGGTGACCGCGCCCGCCTGCGGCAGCTCCGGCAGGCCCCAGGGCTCGGCCGGGGTGGTGACCTTCACCGGGGCGATCAGGAAGTCCGGCCGGGCGCCGGCCGGGTAGATCACCGCCTCATCCTCCCGGTCCAGCTCCAGCTCGACCTCGCCGTTCCCCAGGTCACGCCACTTCGGCGCCGGGCCGCCCACCCCGGCGACCGCGACCCGGCCGCCGATCGAGTGGCGGACGCGGCAGGGCTCCCCGGCCAGGCTGCGCACCCGCACCCAGCGCGTCGTCCCGCCCGTACGCACCCCGCTGACCAGGAACGCGCCCTGAGTACGGAAGTCGTGCAGCGTGACGTCCCGCCACTCGCCCGGCACCCCGGGGAAGAAGCGGATGGTCCCGCCCCAGCTCTGGCAGAGCATGTCGTGGATCGCCTGTGCGCCCGACAGCGGGGTCTCGATCACCGGACCCGCCTCGTAGTAGTGGGTGTTGGGCTGGATGAACCGCGCCACCAGCTCCCGCAGATACTTCAGCGCGTCATCGCCGAGCCCCATCTGCGTCGAGATCGAGGCCGCGCCCGAGAAGCTGTAGCCGCGCAGCGCGCCCTCGAAGCTGATCCAGTGCTCCAGCGAGCGGGCGATCAGGTCCCGGTGTTCCTTCTGGTCCCAGTTGACCAGGTAGAGCGGGTAGACCGAGAGCATATGGGAGTAGTGGCGGTGGGACTTGGCGAAGGGGACACCGGTGCCGATCATGAAGCCGTTCTCGTCCACCGGATAGTCGACCAGCTTCTCCAGCACCTCGCGCCACTTGGGCACCAGCGGATCGTCCTTGTCCAGCAACTCGACCGTGGTCAGCAGGGTCTGGCAGGACCAGCGCAGCAGCGCCAGGTCGTAGTTGCAGTCCGGGGCCGCGCCGTACTCGGGGGAGAAGGTCTTCGGCAGGTGCAGCCTGCCGTCCGGCTGCTGGGTGAGGAAGTGGAGGTAGTAGTTGGTGGAGCGGCGCAGCAGCGGATAGAGCACGTCCTCCAGCAGGCCCCGGTCCATGGTGTGGCGGTAGCTCAGCCAGACGTTGTGCAGCGCCCAGGGCAGATCGCCGACCTCGGGAGAGTCCCCGACGCCCGGCACCGGCACCGTGCCGTTGTCCTCGCACTGCGCGTCCGTGGAGCGGCGCAGCCCGGCCGAGTCGGCGCGGTACTCGGGTTTGAGGCCGCTGATGAGCACGTCGGTGTTCTCGGCGAGGGTGCGCGGAATCGCGTCAAGCTCCAGGTGGTTGGAGCCGTGCACCGGCCAGTACTCCAGCTGGACGTTGAGGTTCCACCACACCCCGGGCCACGGCGTCGGCTCCACCCACGGGCCGGTGGTGGCCATGACGGGGGCGTGCTCACGGGCGGCGCAGGCCAGCTTGTAGAGCTGGATCCAGTAGAAGCTCTGGAGCATCCCGTCGGGCACCGAGATGAAGCTCTTGCGGTAGAAGCGGTGCCACCACTCGTAGTGGGTGCGCCGCAGGCTGGAGACCGGCAGCGCGGACGCCTTGCGCACGGTGGTACGCGCCCGGCCCTCCGCGTCCGTACCCGGGAAGGAGTGCGCCACGGCCAGGTAGTACGTGCGCTCCCGGCCGCTGCCGCGCTGCTTGTACGCGCTCACCGTCTGCCCGCCCGCCACCAGCGACTGGACGGTGACGCCGAGCCCGTCCTCGGTGCGGCTGACCGGGGCCGGGTTGGGCTCGAAGCCCTTCGGCGGATCCTCGCGGACGATGCGCGGACTGACCGCCGGTGAGGGCTTGAACTCCCAGCGGAACCCCTCCTCGCCGGCGCTCGCCTCGACGGTGGCCAGCAGCATGGTGCGGTCGTTGTGCACCAGCGCTCGGAGCTTCAGCTTCCCCTTGTCCGTGGTGACCGTGCCGCGCAGCTCGGCGTTCCACAGATCCAGTCGCAGATCGACGCCGGTGATGGCGCCGACCGGGCGCAGCAGCAGATTGCCCACCGGGAGCCGCGCCACGCCCCAGTCGCTGCCGCCTTCGGTGGGCCGGTGGTCCTGCGCCTCGCTGTGGTGGACCGTGAAGCGCAGCGCGTTCTCCCCGGGCTCCTGGTAGATCATCGAGCCGAGCAGACCATTGCCGAGGAACGGCCCCTCGTACCACGTTCTCGGCAAGCGCTTCCAGAGCAGATCCTGACCGCTGAGGAAGCGCTCCCACTCCTGGTCGGTGCGCATGCCGCGCAGGGTCACCGATTGCTGTGGCTGTGCGGCCGCCTCCTGCTCGGGGAGGGCCACGCCGACGGCCGTGCTCGCGGCCGCGCCCGCCGCCACCCGGCCCAGGAACCCACGTCTGCTGACTGGCATCCCGATCTTCTCCCGTCCCCGAAGCGACCAGATTGCTCCGATGATTTGGCTAGACGGGAGCGTAGAAACGGGCTGATGATGCGTCAAGGCACCCGATTGCTCTGATGTATCGAGCGCCGTGTCGAGGGTGCGGTGAACGAGGAGGAACGATGCAAACGGCACGATCAAAGGTCACCAGAGCCGTGGCCGCCCTCGCCTGCGCGGCCGCCGTGCTGGTGCCGCTCCGGGCGGCGGCGGCATCGGACGGTCGTGCGCAGGACTGGCGGCTAACCGGAATGGGACAGGTCAGCGGCGAGCTCAAGCTGAACAACGAGGGCGCGCTGACCCTGACCGCGAGCCATGGCTCCACCACCGTGCTGCGGCCGTCGGGGCTGGGCATCCGCACCGCCGAGACCGATTTCAGCAAAGGCTTGCGGTTCGCCGGGCGCAGTGACCGCAAGGTCCACGAGACCTATACGACCACCACCGGCCGCCGCACCCAGCACACCTCCGACGCCTCCGAGTCGACCTTCACCTTCCGCAAGGACGGGCGGACGCTGAAGGTGGTCATCCGGGTCTCCGCCGACGGGCTGGCCTACCGCTATGTGCTGCCGGACAAGGGGACGGTCACCGTGCTCGGCGAGAGCACCGAGTACGCCGTCCCGCCGTCCGCCGACTCCTTCCTCCTGCCGTACGACAACGGCCGCCAGGACTACGAGTCCGCCCATGACCACGGCACGGTGGCCGACGCCAAGGCGGGCGACTACGGCTATCCGTCGCTCTTCCACATCGGCTCCAGCTGGATGCTGATCGAGGAGGCGGACCTCAACAGCTCCTACGGCGGCTCCCGGCTCACGCTCGACTCCGCCACCGACCGCTTCAAGCTCACCCTCCCCGACCCCGCCGAGGTCAGCGGCCCCGGGCTGACCACCCCCTGGCGGACCATGGTCATCGGCGACCTCGCCACCGTCACCGAGAGCGATCTGCCGACCGATCTGGCCGCCCCTTCCAAGGTCGCCGACACCTCCTGGATCAAGCCGGGCAAGGCGGCCTGGTCCTGGTGGTCGGACGGACAGAGCCCGACCAGCCTGGACGCCCAGAAGAAGTTCGTGGACTTCGCGGCGCGTGAGGGCTGGGAGTACATCCTGGTGGACTCCGGCTGGAGCGACTCCTGGATGCCCGAGCTGACCGCGTACGCCAAGGAGAAGGGCGTCGGCGTCTGGCTGTGGGCCCGCTGGCAGACCATCGACGCGCAGAGTGAGCGGGACCGGCTGTTCCCGCTGTGGAAGTCCTGGGGGATCGCCGGGCTGAAGATCGACTTCCTGGAGTCGGACGGCCAGGACCGGATGCGCTGGTACGACGCGGTCTTCAAGGACAGCGCCCGGCACAAGCTGATGCTGAACTTCCACGGCGCCACGATCCCGCGCGGGCAGGAGCGGACCTGGCCGCAGCTGATGAGCACCGAGGCGGTCAAGGGCGCCGAGGGCACCCGCCCCAAGCCGGGCCGCCAGCCCTTCCCGGCGGCGCACTACACGACCCTGCCCTTCACCCGGAACCTCATCGGGCCCATGGACTTCACGCCGGCGACCTTCACCGGCGTGCGGCCCACGAGTGACGCGGCCGAACTCGCGCTCTCGGTCGTCTACGAGTCCGGGGTGCAGCACTTCGCCGACAGCGTCGAGTCCTACGAGAGCAGGCCGCTCGAGCTGAAGTTCCTGAACCAGGTGCCCACGGTGTGGGACGAGACAAAGCTGGTCGACGGCGACCCCGGCGACCGCGCCGTCCTGGCGCGCCGCTCCGGCGACACCTGGTACCTGGGCGCGATCACCTCGGGCGAGGCCCGCACGCTGGACGAGCCGCTGAGCTTCCTCGGCAAGGGCGGCTGGCGGATCGAGGTGTGGAAGGACGGCCCGGACGGAAAGGTCGTCACCGAGACCCAGGAGGTCACGGCGACCTCCCGGCTCAAGGTGGACGTCCCGAAGAACGGTGGCTTCGCCGCGAAGCTGACCAGGACCAGCTGAGGCGCCCGCGCCGCGCCGCCCCGCACCGGGGCGGCGCAGGCGCGGCTCGGGCGGGACCTGCCTGTGGGGGGCGGGTCCCGCCCTTCCTCTCTGCCGCGACGGCGTGGTCCGGCGGTGCCGAACTGCCTGTTCGGCGGGCCGCCGGGTCGGGGGTCGGTCTGTGGGCGGGGCGGGTGCCGCCCCTCGTCTCCGCCGCGACGGCGGGGCGCCCGACGGTGCAGTCCGGCGGTGCCGAACTGCCTGTTCGGCGGGCCGCCGGGTCGGGGGTCGGCCTGTGGGCGGGGCGGGTGCCGCCCTCGTCTCCGCCGCGACGGCGGGGCGCCCGACGGCGCAGTCCGGCGGTGCCGGACCAACCGCATGGGCGGGCAGTCCCAGCCCAGGACGGGGTTCACCAAGCCCGGGGGGCGAGCCCAGAACCGGCGAACCCCGGCTAGCCCAAGCGCCAGCGTTAGCGCTGCAACGCTTCCTTGATCGTCCGCATGACCTCCGTCAGCGGCGCGTCCGTCCGCGCCACCATCACCACCACCTCGTCCTCCTCCTTCGCCGAGACCGACGCCGCGGGGCGCCCGCCGGCCACGGCGGGACGTCCCCCGATGCCGGTCCCAAAGGTCTCGCGGACGATCGCGAACGCGTGGTCCAGCTGGGACTCCACATCGCCCTCGCCGCGCGCCCGCAGCCAGCGCCGCAGCACATGGTTGTGGGCCGTGACCACGGCCGACGCGGCGACCTCGGCCAGCAGCGGATCGTCATCGCCGTCGTGGTGGGCGCCCTCGTCGAAGTGGCCCAGCAGATAGCGGGTGAACAGCCGCTCGTAGCGGGCCACCGAGGCGATCTCCCGCTCCCGCAGCGCCGGTACCTCCCGGGTCAGCCGGTAGCGCTCCACGGAAACGGCCGGCGAGGCCGCGTACATCCGCATGACCTCTTTGATCCCGCGGCACACGGTGTCGAGAGGGTTCTCATGCGGAGGCGCCGCGTCCAGCACCGCCGCCGCCCGCACCAACGTGTCGTCGTGGTCCGGGAAGATCGCCTCTTCCTTGGAGCGGAAGTGCCGGAAGAAGGTGCGCCGGGCCACCCCCGCCCTGGCCGCGATCTCGTCGACGGTCGTCGCCTCGTACCCCTGCGTCGCGAACAACTCCATCGCCGCGGCCGCGAGTTTGCGGCGCATGGACAGACGCTGAGCCGCGGCGCGGCGGCTTCCCGCGCTCTCACCGCCACCGGATGAGGGGGTTCGTTTCGTACGCTCCGTACGCGTGGCCTTCACGGGCTGGGACATGTGGGGAACGTAACACGCTTGTGAGTGCCGGTGCGGGGCCAGACCAATGGAAGGCTCCAGCAGCCCGCCCCACCGGGTACCGGAGTCAGACGGTCCGCCCCACCCGGAGACGTACTCAGGCTTTGGCATACTCGCGGAAGCCGCGCCCGGTCTTGCGTCCGAGGCACCCGGCGGCCACCAGATGCTCCAGCAGCGGCGCCGGCGCCAGGCCCGGCTCGCGGAACTCCCGGTGCAGCACCTGCTCGATGGCCAGCGACACATCGAGCCCCACGACGTCGAGCAGTTCGAAGGGGCCCATCGGATAGCCGCCGCCCAGTTTCATCGCGGCGTCGATGGCGTCCGGGGTGGCGTAGTGCTCCTGGACCATCTTCACGGCGTTGTTGAGGTACGGGAACAGCAGGGCGTTCACGATGAACCCCGCCCGGTCGCCGCAGTCCACCGGGTGTTTGCGCACCGCCGCGCACACGGCGTGCGCGGTCGCGCGCACATCGTCCGCGGTCAGCACGGTGTGCACCACCTCGACCAGCTTCATCGCGGGCGCCGGGTTGAAGAAGTGCAGGCCCACCACGTCCTGCGGGCGCGAGGTCGCCCGCGCGCAGGCGACGACCGGCAGCGAGGAGGTGGTCGTGGCCAGCACCGCGCCCGGTTTGCAGACCTTGTCCAGCACCCGGAACAGCTCCTGCTTGACCACCAGGTCCTCGGCCACCGCCTCCACGGCCAGGTCCACGTCGGCGAACGCGTCGAGCGCGTCGGCCGGGGTGATCCGCGCCAGCGTCTGCTCCCTGGCCTGCTCGGTCATCCGCCCCTTGGACACCGACCTTTTCAGGGATTTCCCTATGCGGGCCTTCGCCGCCGCGGCCTTCTCCGGGGTCCGGCCGGCCAGCACCACCTCCAGGCCCGCCTTGGCGAAGACCTCGGCGATCCCGGAGGCCATCGTGCCCGAGCCGGCGACCCCGACGGCGCGCACCGGGCGCGCCCCCTCCGTGGAGCGCCCCACCTCGGCCGTCGCGGCGTCGGCGACGATCGTGCCGCTGCCCGGCGCCTCGTACGTGTAGAAGCCGCGGCCCGCCTTACGGCCGGTGAGACCGGCCTGGGCGAGCTGCCCCAGGATGGGCGCGGGTGCGTGCAGCCGGTCGCCGGAGGCGGCGTACATGGCCTCCAGGACGGTGCGGGCGGTGTCGACGCCGATCAGGTCGAGCAGGGCCAGCGGGCCCATCGGCAGTCCGCAGCCGAGCTTCATCGCGGCGTCGATGTCCTCCCGCGCCGCGTACTTGGCCTCGTACATCGCGGCGGCCTGGTTGAGATAGCCGAACAGCAGCCCGTCGGCGACGAACCCGGGCCGGTCGCCGAGCGCCACCGGCTCCTTGCCCAGATCGCGGGCGAGCGCGGTGACCGCTTCGACGGCGGCGGGGGCGGTCAACACGCTGGAGACGATCTCGACGAGCCTCATCGCGGGCGCCGGATTGAAGAAGTGCAGACCCAGGACCCGCTCCGGATGGGCGGACTCGGCGGCCAGCCGGGTCACCGACAGCGCGTTGGTGCCGGTCGCGAGGATCGCGGCGGGGCCGACCACGGTGTCCAGCTCGGCGAAGACCTCGTGCTTGGTGTCGTAGTCCTCCGGCACCACCTCGATCACCAGCTCCGCTCCGGCGGCGGCGCGCAGATCGGTGGAGACGCGGAAGCGGTCGAGGATCCCGGTCCGCTCCCGTTCGCTGATCCGCTCGCGGTGCACGGCGCGGGCGGTGGCGACCTCGAGCGCGGTGACGGCTCGGCGGCAGGCGCTTTCGTCGATGTCGATGCCGATCACCTCGCGGCCCGCCCGGGCCAGGATCTCGGCGATGCCGGTGCCCATCGTGCCGAGCCCGACGACGGCGACAGTAGTGAGCGAGGCCCGGGAGGGGGAGAGATCAGAGGGGGACGTAGTGCTGACGCCGGTGTGTGGGAGACGGTCCATCGCGGACTCCAGAGGGTGTTCCCCGGATGCGGGGATGAAGTGACGACTGAGGGGAGCTCGTGTCATGCCACTGCTGCCGTTCACGCCACGCATGTGCGGGAGGCTGACGCGGCTGACACAAATCCCCGACGGAAGGGCTTGCACGCTCCCTTACGGACAGCGCCGCACGGAGGAAACTGCCCGTGGGAGACACGCGGCCGGCCCTGTCCCGGGGCCGTGCCTCAACTGCTGTTCTGGAACTGCCGAACCGACGTCACACAAGGCGGCTGCGTCACCAGGCCGCCGGAGCAGGGGTACTGCTCGTGTCGCCATATTAACTCGCGGGTAACCAAGATGCCAGAGCTCAAAGTGAGGCCGTGCCGGAACGCGGCCCACCGGGGAGGGGAGACCTCGTATGGACGATGAATTCCGGACGCTGACGGAGCGGGTGCGGGCCTCGCTCTCAACCCCCCAGGAAACCGCGGCCCATGCCTCGCTGCTCGCGCTCGTGCGCCAGGGCACCCCCGCCGCGCGTGAACAGCTGGCCCGCATCCTCGTCGCGCCGGAGCAGCCGCTGTGGGCCCGGGAGACGGCCGCCTTCGTGCTCGGCAGCGCCAAAGACCGCCGGGCCTTCGAAACCCTTGTCCTCCTGCTCAACTACCGCGAGCCGGCCCGCTGTGCGACCGCCGCCCGGGTACTGGCCCGGCTCGGCGATCCGCGCACCGCGCGGGCCGCCGCCGCCCTGGCCACGAACCCGCTGCGCACCGCGTACTCCCTGCACCCCATCCGGCTGCTGGTGGAGCTGCGGGCCCCCGAGTCCGTACCGGCTCTGGTGGCCGCCCTGGAACGGCAGTTGGCGGCCCGCGACCGGCACTGGGCGATCGCCCGCGCCTGCGTGGAGGGCCTGGGCGCGATCGGCGACGAGCGCGCCATCCCCGCCCTGACCGCCGCCGCCCAGCACATACGCCTCAGCGCGGCGGCCGCCGCCGCCCTGGCCCGGATCACCGGCGAGGGCGCCGTCACGGGTGGGGGCGCGCCGGAGCCGGCGGGCCAGGGCGGCGCGGCGGAGAAGGTGGGTGAGGCACGGGTGCCGTGAGAGGGAGCTGGGGGCGGGTTTTCAGAGCAGTGACAGCTGGGGCCGGTTCAGAGCAGTGACAGCTGGGCCGGCGGCGAGTCGGCCCGGGACTCCGGCTCCTCCTCGGTCCGGGCGTCCGGCTTCTCGGACACATTGCGGTGGGCGCCCGACGCGTACGGGCCGATGCCGTACTCGGTGGCGAAGTCGTGCACCATCCCGGTGATCCGCCGCTGGTACCACTTCGGGGCGTAGGACCCGCCCTCGTACAGCGCGTCGTACCGCCGCAGCAGCCGGGGATGGTGGTGGGTGAGCCAGGCGGTGAACCACTCGCGGGCACCCGGGCGCAGATGGAGCACCAGCGGGGTCACGGAGCTGGCGCCGGCCTCCGCGATCGCCCTTACGGTGGCCCGCAGTTGCTCGGGGGAGTCGCCGAGGAAGGGGATCACCGGGGCCATCAGCACACCGCACGGGATCCCGTGGGAGGACAGCGTCCGCACGGCGTCCAGGCGCCGCTCGGGCGAGGGCGTGCCCGGTTCTACGGTGCGCCACAGCTCGCCGTCGGTGAAGCCGACCGAGACCGAGACGCCTATGTCGGTGACGCGTGACGCCCGCCGCAGCAGCTCCAGATCGCGCAGGACAAGGGTGCCCTTGGTGAGGATCGAGAAGGGGTTGGCGCGCTCCGTGAGCGCCGTAAGGATGCCGGGCATGAGCCGGTAGCGGCCCTCGGCGCGCTGGTAGCAGTCCACGTTGGTGCCCATGGCGATGTGCTCACCGGTCCAGCGGCGGGAGGCCAGCTCGCGGCGGAGCAGCTCCGGTGCGTTGGTCTTCACCACGATCTGGGAGTCGAAGCCGATCCCGGTGTCCAGGTCGAGATAGCTGTGGGTCTTGCGCGCGAAGCAGTAGACGCAGGCGTGGGAGCAGCCGCGGTACGGATTCACCGTCCACTCGAACGGCATCCGGGAGGCCCCGGGCACCCGGTTGATGATCGAGCGCGCCCGGATCTCGTGGAAGGTGATCCCGCGGAACTCCGGGGTGTCGAAGGTCCGGGTGGTCACCGCGTCCGCGGCGAAGAGGGCCGGGGTGGCCGCCGTGTCATCTCGGGTCAGGTTGTCCCAGCGCATCGAAGGCACCTCCGGGTCTCGCTCGTTACCACAATAGAACACATGTTTGATTGATTTTCGTCAACCCCGGATTTGGGCCGGTGCCCCTGAGGTGGTTGGCTTGCGCCTGTCAGGGCGCCATGGGCTGAAGGCGCCACGTCGAGGGCGGAAGGAAATGCGATGGGGCAGGTCGAGGCCACCACGGAGCGGATCGTCACGGGTAAGCCCGAGGATGTGTTCGACGCGATCGCCGACTACCGCGACACCCGCCCCCGGCTCCTCCCGCAGCAGTTCAGCGAGTACGAGGTGCGCGAGGGCGGCGACGGCGAGGGCACCGTCGTGCACTGGAAGCTCCAGGCCACCAGCAAGCGGGTGCGCGACTGTCTGCTGGAGGTCTCCGAGCCGTCCGACGGCCGGCTGGTCGAGAAGGACCGCAACTCCTCGATGGTCACCACCTGGACCGTCACCCCGGCGGGTGAGGGGAAGTCGCGGGTCGTCGTCACCTCCACCTGGACCGGCGCGACCGGCATCGGCGGCTTCTTCGAGCGGACCTTCGCCCCCAAGGGGCTGGCCCGGATCTACGACGAACTGCTGGCCAAGCTCGCCGCCGAGACGGCCGAATAGCGCCCATGGGCGCCACTTATGGCGCCCATGGTCTCATGATCCCGTCCTGTCCCGCCCCGTCCCGGCCTCGTCTCCTGGACCGAAGGTCACACTCACCGGTTCGGGTGGTTTTCTCCGCGGTCCCGCATACCCCCGTACACACTCTCACCGGGGCGAATGCCGTCCGCGGCCCCTCGTCGGCGATTCGTCGCTGTTTGCCCCCCGTTGCGCATGATGCGAGAAATGGGCCGCGCAGACGTGACGAGGGGAGAAGGACGTGGGCGGCACCACCGGGACCACCGGCGCCACCGTGCCGAAGCGGCGAGAGAGCCGCGAGCACGGCGGATACGAACCGGCGGGCCTTCCCGCCCACGCCATCGACGACGGAACCGGAACCGGCGGCGCCGGGGCGGGTGCGCCGGCGCCGCCCCCGGCGGACGGCGCCGCCCCGGCGCCCGCCCCGCTCAGCCCGGCCCGGGTGCGGATGGTCTTCTTCGGGCTGATGCTCGCGCTGCTGCTCGCGGCCCTCGACCAGACCATCGTCGCCACCGCCCTCCCCGAGGTGGTCGGCGAACTCCACGGTCTGGGCAAGATGTCCTGGACCGTCACCTCCTACCTCCTCGCGGTCACCGTCGTCCTCCCGCTCTACGGCAAGCTGGGCGATCTCATCGGCCGTAAGAGCGTCTTCGTCTTCGCGATCGTCGTCTTCATCGCAGGATCCGCGCTCGCGGGCTGGTCACGCACGATGGAGGAGCTGATCGCCTTCCGGGCCGTGCAGGGGGTGGGCGCCGGCGGTCTGATGATCGGCGTCCAGGCGATCATGGCCGATATTGTTCCCCCGCGGGAGCGTGGCCGCTATATGGGGCTCATCGGCGCCGCGTTCGGGCTCGCCTCGGTGGCCGGGCCGCTGCTCGGCGGGTTCTTCACCGACCATGCCTCCTGGCGCTGGTGCTTCTACGTCAACGTCCCCTTCGGGCTGCTCACCCTCGCCGTCGTGGCCGCCGTCCTCAAGGTGCCCGAGCCGCCGCGGCGGGCCCGCTTCGACTATCTGGGCGCGCTGTTCCTGTCCCTGTTCTCCACCTGCGCGGTGCTGCTGACGAGTTGGGGCGGCACGGAGTACGCGTGGGGCTCCCGCGTCATCCTCGGGCTCGCCCTGGGGGCCGCGGGTTCGGCGATCCTCTTCGTCGTCGTGGAGTGCGTCGTCCCCGAACCCATCATCCCCATGCGGCTGTTCCGCGACTCGGTCTTCTGCGTCAGCGGGCTGATCGGTGCCGTCATCGGCGTCGCACTCTTCGGCGCCGCCAGCTATCTGCCGACCTTCCTCCAGATGGTCGACGGTGTCTCGGCCACCGAGTCGGGGCTGTTGATGGTGCCCATGATGGGCGGCATGGTGCTGGCCTCCATCCTCTCCGGCCACCTCATCAGCACCACCGGCCGCTACAAGGTCTTCCCCGTCGTCGGCGGGCTGATCTCCATCGCCGGCATGTGGCTGCTCTCCCGGCTGGAGGAGGACACCTCCCGCCAGGACTACAGCCTGTGGATGGGCGTCCTCGGGCTCGGCATCGGGCTCGTCCTGCCGGTGCTCATCCTCGCCGTGCAGAACTCCGTTCCCGCGGCCGACCTCGGCTCGGCCACCAGCGCCAACAACTACTTCCGGCAGATCGGCGGCAGCGTCGGCGCGGCCGTCTTCGGCACGCTCTTCGCCAACCGGCTCACCGACCGCCTCCAGGTCGACCTGCCCTCCGGGGCGGCGTACGGGAGCGGCGGCGACGGAACCGGCCTGCCCGACCCCGACTCCGTCACCCCGCAGATGGTGCACGCCATGCCGGGCGCCCTGCGTGACGGCTACATCGCGGCGTACGCCCACGCCATACCGCGGATCTTCCTCTATCTCGTGCCGGTGCTCGTCCTGGGCTTCCTGCTCGCCTTCCTCCTGAAGGAGAAACCTCTGGTGTCCCACACCGACTATGCCGTCCAGCAAGACCCGCAAGATCTGCACGACCCCGTGGTGCCGGCCGCGCGCACGGGCACCCGGCCCCGGCATGCCGTCGCCTCGCCCACCGCGCCACCGCCCACCGCGGGCGTCCCGGTCTGCGGCACGGTCCAGCACCACGACGGCACCTCGGTCCCACGGGCGGCCCTGACCCTCATCGACGTCGGCGGACGCCAGATCGGGCGCGGTGCCACCGGGGAGGACGGGCGGTACGCGCTGAGCACGCCCGGCGCCGGGTCGTACGTCCTGATCGCGGCGGCCGGCGGCCACCAGCCGCGGGCGGTCAGCGTCACCGTCGGGGACCGGCCGGTCGAACTGGACGTGGTGCTCGGCGGCGCGGGCCGGCTCGCCGGTGCCGTCCTTACGGCGGACGGCACGCCCGTAAGGGAGGCGACGGTCACCCTGACCGATGTGCGCGGCGAGGTCGTCGCGGCCACCCGCAGCGGTCGCGAAGGTGGCTATGTGATGGACGAGTTGGTGGCGGGCGAGTACACCCTCGCCGCCAGCGCCCCCGCGTTCCGCCCCGCCGCCCTCCCCGTCACCGTCCAGGCCGCCCGCGAGACCCGGCAGGACATCGAACTGGCCGGTGGCGCGGTCCTGCGCGGAGTCGTCCGGGCCACCGGCGGCCGGGTGGTGGAGGACGCCCGGGTCACGCTGCTGGACGCGGCGGGCAACGTGGTCGACACGGCGACCACGGGCCCCGAAGGCGCGTTCCGCTTCATCGACCTGTCGGCGGGCGAGTACACGGTCATCGCGGCCGGCTACCCACCGGTGGCGACGGTCCTCCAGATCGCGGGCGGCGGCCGCACGGAGCGCGATCTCCAACTGGGCTACGAGGACTAGGGCCCTTCTGACGGATCTCCGCGGCGTCGCGGCGCCCTGCACGCACTCTCGGCGCACCGCGCGAAACCCCAAGTAGCTCCGCTACGAGGGCTTCCGCGCGGCACGCCGAGAGCACGCTCCCGCAGCTACCGCTGGGAGGTGCCCCCTGACGCCGCTCCTTCCTCCACGGAGATCCGCCAGAAGGACCCTAGGGGTGTCCGGTGGATCGTCCGGCGGATCGTGACGCCCGCGGCGGGCTGTCCCCTCCCCGCCCCTTCCCGCAACTGGGGCCCTGCCCCAGACCCCGGCCGGACGACCCGGATACGCGCGGTCATCCGCCGCGCCGGCGTGCCGGCCGCGATCAGCCCGCCCGGTGCGGGTTTTCGCGGCGGCGATGGTCGGCTCGCCGACCCCCGGAGTGCGGGGGCGAAGCGGAACCGGGGCTCCGCCTGAGCCCCCCGGCCGGATGCCCCGGAGGCGTGCGGGCGTCCGCCCGGTCATCCGCCGCGCCGCCGCGCCGACAGCGATCAGCCCGCCGGTGCGGGGTGTTCACGCCCTCACCCCCGCCGCGAACAGCGCCCGCCCAGGGACGCCCTGGCCCTCTGCTCACCGGTCAGCCGCTCGGCCACCGCGTCGCAGGCGGCGTGGTCGGCGCCCTGGCCGGTGAGCTGATCGCGGCGGCGATCGGCTCGTCGGTCCGTGGGGGTCCAGGGGCGTAGCCCCTGGTTACGGGAAGGGGCGGGGAGGGGAAAGATCCGCCGAGAGGCGTGCTGCGGCGACTCCCTCGCACGTACCCGCACATGACACCTATTCGGGTATTGCCTCCCGCAGTCGCCCGCAACAGCCGTACCGTGGGTAGCGCTGTCGCAGATCTTGCGTGCGAAGGAGTCTTCCGCCTATGGAGTACGGCACGTCGCGCTGCGACGACGGCCAGGGCGAGCCGCCCGTGGTGCCGGAGCAGCGCAGGGGTGTCCACGGGAGGATGCCGCTCGCGGTCGTCGTCATCGACGCCGAGGGGCGGGTCACGCACTGGAGTTCGGGGGCGCGCAGGCTCTTCGGCCCCACGCGGCACCAGGCCGTCGGCCGTACCGCCGTCGACCTGATGCCGGTCTCGGGGGCGTTACGCGGCGCCGAGGTGCGCACCGACGGGACGGGCAGTCCGGAGCTCGACGACTCGCGGCTCGGCACCGTGTACTACCCCACCGCGGGGCGGGCGCGTATGGCGGAGCCGGGCCATGGCCGGGTGGACGTCCTGTGGTGGGCGTATCCGCTGGTGGGCCCCGGGCCGGAGCGGCTGCTGGTGCTGGCGGCGGACGCCCAGGGGGTGGGCGGCGACGCGCTGGGGCGGGACGAGCGGATCGGGCCCGGATTCGCGCTGCACACCGAGTTCCCCGGTGCCGAGCGGCTGGCCGGCCGGCTGCCGGACATCCTGCCCAACATGGGCCCGGCCACGGCCGGCCGGATCGTCGCCCAGGTGCTGGAACTGGGCTATCCGGTACTGGAGATCAGCCACCACGAGCGCGTCCCGGTGACGCCGGACTGGGGGATGCCCCGCCACCGCGAGCGCCGCGAGCGCCGGGCACGTCAGGAGGCCGTACGCCGGAGCGCGATCGCGACGGACGGCGTACCGGATCGGGCGCACGCCCCCGAGCGTTCGCCGGACCCCGACGAGGTGGACCTGGAGTACGCGGCGGTCCGTGAGCGCCTGGAGTTCCTCAACGAGGTCAGCGGCCGCATCGGCACCTCGCTCGACCTCGCCCGTACCATCCGCGAGGTGACCAGCGCCGCCGTCCCGCGCTTCGCGGACTTCGCCGGGACCCATCTGCGCGCCCAGGTCCTGGCGGGCGAGGGGTTCCCCGACGGCCCGCCCGACGTCACCACCGTCTGGCACCGCGTCTGGGTCGAGCACAACGACGAACCGGGCCGCTGGGACGACACCGTGCCGGTCGGGGAGAGCATCGCGTTCCCCGAGCACACCCCGTTCTTCCAGTGCATGGTCACGGGCGAGCCGGTGCTGATCCCGCACATCAGCGACGAGGTGGGCGACCGGATAGCCGGGCAGTTCGAGAAGCGCGACCTCAGGCCCCTGATCAACGGCCGGTCGATCCTGATCGTGCCGCTCAAGGCGCGCGATGTGGTGCTGGGCTTCATGGTGCTGCTGCGGCGCCCGGAGCGGGAGCCGTTCGACGACATGGACCGTACGACCGGCGCCGAACTGGCCGCCCGCGCCGGGCTCGTGCTCGACAACGCCCGGATGTACACCTACCAGGAGAACGTCGCCGAGACGCTCCAGGACAGCATGCTGCCCCAGGTGACGCCGCGCATGGCGGGCTGCGACACCGCCACCCGCTATCTGCCCGGGACCCGGCTGGGCCGGGTCGGCGGGGACTGGTTCGACACCATCAAGCTGCCGGGGTCGCGCACCGCGCTGGTGGTCGGCGACGTCATGGGGCACGGGCTCACCTCGGCGGCGATGATGGGGCAGTTGCGCACCGCCGTGCAGACCATGGCCGCGCTCGACCTGCCGCCCGCACAGCTGCTGCGCAACCTCGACGATCTGGCCCAGCGGCTCGGCGAGCACTATCTGGCCACCTGTCTGTACGCGGTCTACGACCCCGTCGGTTCCGAGCTGGTGGTCTCCAACGCGGGCCATATCCCGCCCGTGCTGGTGCGGGCCCAGGACGGCCGCAGCGAGCTGTTGGACCTGCCCACCGGGGCGCCGATCGGCGTGGGCGGGGTGCCCTTCGAGACGGTGACGGTGCGGGTGACGCCCGGCGATCGGCTGGTGCTGTGCACGGACGGCCTGGTCGAGGTGCGGGGCCAGGACATCGGCGCCGGAATCGCCGCGCTGTGCGAGTCCGCGGCGCATCCGGCGGCGTCCATGGACGACGCGTGCGACACCATCATCCGGGCGCTGGCCGCCGCGTCCCGCGACACGGACGGCCGTGGCGGCCGTAAGGACGACGTGGCGCTGCTGATGGCCCGGCTGAACGGTGTACCGGCCGAGGATGTCGCCCAGTGGCGGCTCGCGCTGGACCCCAGCGAGGTCGGGCGGGCCCGCCGGCTCGTCCGCGAGCGGCTGCTCCGGTGGGGGCTGCCGGACTCCGTGGAGACCGCCGAGCTCCTGGTGAGCGAGGCGGTGACCAATGCGATACGGCATGCCCACACCCACCATGTGCGGCTGCGCCTGGTGCGCACCGACGCCCTGCTGTGCGAGGTCACCGACGACGACCACGAACTGCCGGCGCTGCTGAGCGCGGATCGCGACGACGAGAGCGGGCGCGGGCTGCGGGTGATCAGCAAACTGGCGCGCGAGTGGGGGGCGAGCCGCACGGGGCGCGGTAAAACGGTGTGGTTCGAGCAGGCGTTGGCACATCCGGCCGAGCAGGCGTTGGCACATCCGGCTGATCAGGCGTTGGTACACCCAGGGGAGCGGCGATGAGTGTCTCGGAGCGCTACCGGCAGGCGTGGGAGAGCTACTGGCGGGAGACCTCGGACGCCCCGGGGGACGCCATCTGGGACGCGGACCCCTCGATGAGCGCCGCCCCGCATCTGGACCTGCTCGCCCCGCATGCCGACACCTCGCTGCCGATCGTCGACCTGGGCTGTGGCAACGGTACCCAGACCCGCTATCTGGCCGCCCGCTTCGGGCGGGCGCTGGGCGTCGACCTGTCCCAGGCCGCGGTGGAGCACGCACGGCGCGCCGACCCGGCGGGCGCGGCGGAGTACCGGCGGCTGAGCCTGACGGACGCGGCCGCGGTGGCGGACCTGGCCCGGCGGCTCGGCGACGCCAATGTGTACATGCGGGCCGTCATCCACCAGAGCGACGCCGTCGACCGGCGTCCGGTCGCGGAGGCGGTGGCCACGCTGCTGGGGCGGCGCGGGCGGGGGTTCGTCGTGGAGCTGACGGCCCGGTCCAAGGCCGTGTTGGGAGAGCTGGCGGCGAGCCCGGGCGGTCCGCCGCCGAAGCTGCGCCGGGTCTTCGACCACGGGCTGCGGCCGGCCGACGCGGCGGACAAGGAGGTTCCGGAGGTGCTGGCGGAGGCCGGGCTGGAGATCCTGGCCGACGGTCCGACGGCGCTGGCCCAAACGGAGCAGTGGCCGGACGGCTCCCGGGTCGAGCTGCCGGCCCGCTGGTTCGTGGTCTCGCGGGCGTAGTCCGATGTGGCGGGCGGACCCCGTGCGCCGCAGGCGGGAACAGTGGACTGGACCAGTTATCCACAGGGGTGGTTCGGGTCGGGCGCGGCGCGTAACGTGACGAGGCATGAAGATCCTCATCAGCGCCGACATGGAGGGCGCCACCGGCGTGACCTGGCCGGCTGACGTGCTGCCCGGCACCCCGCAGTGGGAGCGCTGCCGCCGTCTGTTCACCTCCGATGTGAGCGCGGCCGTCGCCGGGTTCCTCGACGGCGGTGCGGACGAGGTGCTCATCAACGAGGCGCATTGGAGCATGCGCAATCTGCTGCTGGAGGAGCTGGACGACCGCGCGCAGATGCTCACCGGGCGGCACAAGACCCTGAGCATGGTCGAGGGCGTGCAGCACGGTGATGTGGACGGGGTGGCGTTCGTCGGCTATCACACCGGCGCGGGCACCGAGGGCGTCCTCGCCCACACCTACCTGGCCAACTCCATCACCGGAGTATGGGTGAACGGCGCGCGGGCGAGCGAAGGCCGGCTCAACGCACTGGTGGTCGCCGAGTACGGGGTGCCGGTGGTGCTGGTCACCGGGGACGACAAGACCTGCGAGGACGCCAAGGACTATGTGCCCGGCGCCCGAAGCGTCGCGGTCAAGGACTATGTCTCGCGCTATGCGGCGGTGTGCCGCACCCCCGCCCGCACGGCCGCGGACATCCGGGAGGCCGCGCGGGAGGCGGCGGTGCTGGCGGTGCGCCATGAGCCCGCCCGCGGCGGGCCGTTCACGCTGGAGCTGGAATTCGACGCCGAGCATCTGGTGGGGGCGGCGAGCGTCGTACCGGGCGTGGAGCACAGCGGCGAGCGGCGCGTCGCGTACACCTCACCGACCATGTACGAGGGGATCCGCTGCTTCAAGGCCGTCACGACGGTCGTCTCGGCCGCGGTGGAGGAGCAATATGGCTGACGCGGACCGTGCCGAGGCGATCGACGCCCAGGCGTTGGAGGAGGTGGTGCGGTTCACCTCCGATCTGATCAGGATCGACACCACCAACCGCGGCGGCGGTGACTGTTCGGAGCGCCCGGCCGCCGAGTATGTGGCGGAGATGCTCGGCGATGTGGAGATCGAGCCCACCCTGCTGGAGCGGTCGCCGGGGCGCACCAATGTCGTCGCCCGGATCGAGGGCACCGATCCGTCCGCGCCCGCGCTGCTGGTCCACGGCCATCTGGACGTGGTCCCGGCCGAGCCCGCCGACTGGACCGTGCACCCCTTCTCCGGGGAGGTGCGCGACGGGGTCGTCTGGGGCCGGGGCGCCATCGACATGAAGGACATGGACGCGATGGTGCTCGCCGTCGTCCGGGCCTGGGCGCGGACGGGTGTGCGGCCGCGCCGGGACATCGTGCTGGCCTTCACCGCCGACGAGGAGGACAGCGCCGCCTGGGGCGCCGGCTTCCTCGCCGACCGTCACGCCGAGCTCTTCGAGGGCTGCACCGAGGGCATCAGCGAGTCCGGAGCCTTCACCTTCCACGCCGGGTCCGGGATGCGGATCTACCCCATCGCGGCGGGGGAGCGCGGCACCGCCTGGCTGAAGCTCACCGCGCACGGCCGCGCCGGACACGGCTCCAAGGTCAACCGGGACAACGCGGTCAGCAGGCTGGCCGCCGCCGTCGCCCGCATCGGTGAGCACGGCTGGCCGGTCCGGCTGACGCCCACGGTGAAGTCCGCGCTCACCGAACTGGCCGCGCTCCAGGGCGTTCCGGCCGAGGTGGACGCCCCGGACTTCGACGTCGACGCCCTGCTCGCCAAACTGGGCCCCGCCGCCGCCCTGATCGAGCCCACCGTGCGCAACAGCGCCAACCCCACGGTGCTCGAGGCCGGTTACAAGGTCAATGTGATCCCGGGCAGCGCGACCGCCTATGTGGACGGGCGGATGCTGCCCGGCGGCGAGGAGGAGTTCCACGACACCCTCGACCTGCTCACCGGCCCGGATGTGGAGTGGGAGTTCCACCACCGGGAGCGCCCGCTGGAGGCGCCGATCGACACCCCCACGTACCGGGCGATGCGCGACGCCGTCGAGCACTTCGACCCGGGCGCCCGCGCCGTGCCGTACTGCATGTCGGGCGGCACCGACGCCAAGCAGTTCTCCCGGCTCGGCATCGCCGGATACGGCTTCTCGCCGCTGCGCCTGCCCGAGGGCTTCGACTATCAGGCGCTCTACCACGCCGTGGACGAGCGGGTGCCGGTGGAGGCCCTGCACTTCGGCGTCCGCGTGCTCGACCACTTCCTGCAGAGGGCGTGAGGAGACACGGTGCAGCAGCAGACGGCCGTCATGGCCCCTTACGGCGACTGGCCCTCCCCGGTCGACGCCGCGCTCGTCGCCTCCCACGACGGCCATCCGGAGTATGTGGGCACGGTCGGCGAGGAGGTGTGGTGGACCGCGCCGCGCCCCGGCGAGGGCGGCCGCCGCGCCCTGATCCGGCGGCGCACCGACGGCGCCGAGGTCCCGGTGCTGGCCCCGCCGTGGAATGTGCGCAGCAAGGTGATGGGGTACGGCGGAATGCCCTGGGCCGCGGTGGACCGCGCGAGCGGCGGCCCGCTGGTGGTCTTCGTCCACTTCGCCGACCAGCGGTTGTACGTCCATGAGCCGGACGCCCCGGCCGGGGCCGCGCCGCGCCCGCTGACCCCGCTGTCGGCGGTGGGGGAGGGGCTGCGCTGGGCCGACCCGGTGCTCCTTCCGGAGCGCGGCGAGGTGTGGTGTGTGCTGGAGGAGTTCACCGGCGTGGCGCCGACGGACGTGCGGCGGGTCATCGCCGCCGTACCGCTGGACGGTTCGGCCGCCGAGGACCGTGCGGCGGTGCGTGAGCTGACCGACGACCGCCATCGCTTCCTCACCGGGCCCCGGCTCTCGCCCGACGGCCGGCGGGCCGCCTGGATCGTCTGGGACCACCCCCGGATGCCCTGGGACGGCACGGAGGTGATGCTGGCCGACGTCGCGGAGAACGGCCCCTTCACCTGCGCCCGGGCGGTGCTGGGCGGGCCGGAGGAGTCGGTCGCCCAGGTCGAGTGGGCCGAGGACGGCGCGCTGCTCGTGGCCACCGACCGCACCGGCTGGTGGAATCTGCACCGTCTCCAGCCGCCGGAGGAGGCGTCCGGGGCGCGGGAACGGGCCATGGCCGGGCGGCCGGTGGAGCTGTGCCCCCGTGAGGAGGAGTTCGGCGGGCCGCTGTGGAAGCTCGGCCACCGCTGGTTCGCCCCGCTGGCCGGCGGTCTGGTCGCGGTGCTGCACGGCCGGGGCGCGGCGGCCCTCGGCATCCTCGACCCACGGACCGGCGAGCTGGCCGATGTCCCGGGCCCCTGGACCGAATGGGAGCCGACGCTGGCCGTCAACGGCACCCGCGTGGTCGGCGTCGCGGCCGGCCCGCGCAGCGGCCATGAGGTGGTGGAGCTGGATGTGTGCACCGGTCGCTCCCGGGTCATCGGCAGCGCCCACAGCGACCCCGTGGACCCCGCCTACTACCCCCGGCCGGAGGCCCGCACCTTCACCGGACCGGACGGCCGGGAGATCCACGCCCATCTCTTCCCACCGCACCATCCCGGCCACACCGCACCGGATGGTGAGCTTCCGCCGTATGTCATCTGGGCCCACGGCGGGCCCACCGGCCGTGCCCCGCTCGTGCTCGACCTGGAGATCGCCTACTTCACCTCGCGGGGCATCGGCGTCGCCGAGGTCAACTACGGGGGCTCCACGGGCTATGGCCGCGCCTACCGCGAGCGGCTGCGTGAGCAGTGGGGCGTGGTCGACGTCCAGGACTGCGCCGCCGTCGCCGGAGCGCTCGCCGACGAGGGCATCGCCGACCGGGCCCGGCTCGCGATCCGCGGCGGCAGCGCGGGTGGCTGGACGGCGGCAGCCTCCCTCACCGCCACGGATCTCTACGCGTGCGCCACCATCGGCTACCCCATTCTCGACCTGGTTTCCTGGGCCACCGGCGGCACCCATGACTTCGAGTCGCGCTACACCGAATCGCTGGTGGGCCCGCTCGATGAGGTGGCCCACCGCTACCGCGAGCGCTCCCCGCTGCACCGGGCCGACCGCGTCGGCTCGCCCTTCGTACTGCTCCAGGGGCTGGACGACACCATCTGCCCGCCCGAGCAGTGCGGGCGGTTCCTCGAGGCGGTCTCCGGGCGCGGCGTCCCGCACGCGTATCTCACCTTCGAGGGCGAGGGCCATGGCTTCCGCCGCGCCGATACGATGATCCGCGCCCTGGAGGCCGAATTGTCGCTGTACATCCAGACCTTCGGGCTGATCAGATCCGATGTGCCCACCCTGGAGCTGCTGAAGTCAGCGGTCCCGAACTCCACTGGAGGAGCGAGTTGACACCCCCACCGGCCCCGAGCATCGTCGGTCGTGATCCGCTGCCCACCGCCGTCGCCGATGCCTGGCCGCAGGGCGGCGGGCCCGAGACCTGGCTGCTCAGCGTCTCGCGGTACACCGCGGCCATGGACGCGGGCGCGCCCGGCGCGATCCTGGACGCCGAGGAGCGGGAGCGGGCCTCGAAGTTCCTGCGGGCGGAGGACCGCGAGCGCTATACGGCGGCCCATCTGGGGCTGCGGGAGCTGCTCGGCGCCTATCTGGGCACGGCTCCGGCCGATGTGCCGTTCACCCGCGAGGCATGCCCCGGCTGCGGCGGGCCGCACGGCCGCCCCGCCGTGTCCGGCACTCCGCTGCACTTCAATATGTCGCACGCCGGTGATCTGGTGTTCTTCGCCTTCGCGGGCTCCCCGGTCGGCGTGGACGTGGAGAAGCTCCAGCCCGCCTCGGTGGTGGAGCAGGTCTCCGAGAGCCTGCACCCCAAGGAGCGCGCCGAGCTGGACGCGCTGGCGCCCGCCGACCGGCCCGCCGCCTTCGCCCGCTGCTGGACCCGCAAGGAGGCCTATCTCAAGGGCCTGGGCACCGGCCTGTCCCGGGACCCGGCGGTCAACTATGTCGGCACCGGGCTCTCCGCCGTGCCGGTCGGCCCGTGGGCCATGACCGACATCCCCGTGGACGGGGTCATATCCGGGAGCTCCGGCTATGCGGCGGCCATGGCGCTGCTGACATCATTGCCGCATGCCTGACGTCCGGTATGTCGCCGAGGGAACCCGGGCCGCCATCCGCCACACCCGCCGCGAGGACGCCGCGGAATTCACCAGGCGCGCCCGGGAGAGCATGCCGTTCCACCGCCCCTGGCTCACCCTCCCCACCACCGAGCCGGCCTTTCAGCACTACATCGCCCAGCTGGAGCGCGAGGACCGCGAGGGCTTCCTGGTCCATGCCAGGGAGACCGGTGACATGGCCGGATTCATCAACATCAACAACATCGTGCGCGGCGCCTTCCAGTGCGGCTCGATCGGCTACGGCGCCTTTCCGCCGGCCGCCGGACAGGGCTATATGTCCGAGGGGCTCGGGCTCGTACTGCGCCATGCCTTCGGGCCGTTGGGGCTGCACCGCGTCGAGGTCAACATCCAGCCGGGCAACAAGGCGTCGATCGGGCTGGTGAAGCGCCATGGCTTCCGGCTGGAGGGGTTCTCCCCCGACTTCCTCTATATCGAGGGCGCCTGGCGCGACCATGAGCGCTGGGCCATGACCAGCGACATGCTGAACCAGCGGACCGACCCTGGCTGACGGGTCACCATGATCGGTCCGAAGCCGGTCTGTTCAGCGGCCCGTCCGCGTTGTTCCATGGTCACCGGACGGTCGCCGCACCGAGGTGACCCAAGGCAGTCGGAACGAGGCAGCCCGTGGCCACGAGTGTGCGACGTACCACCCTGACCCTTCCCGCCGCCCCCGTGGGGCCCGACAACCCCCTCCCCGCGCTGCGCCCCCTCGACGAGGTGCACCGCGTGGACGACCGCACCCGGGCCACCCTCCCCACCGACATGGCCCGTCAGGTCGCCTACGCACCACTGCGGTCGGTGCTGCCGGTGCGGCTGCGCGACGGCTACGGCCGCGACCGCGCCTCCGCCGCGCTCGACGCCATCGTCCTGGAGAACGGTCGGCTGCGGGCCACGGTGCTGCCCGGGCTCGGCGGCCGGGTCCACTCACTGGTCCACAAGCCGACCGGTCGTGAGCTGCTGTACCGGAACCCGGTGCTCCAGCCCGCCGACTTCGCCCTCAACGGCGCCTGGTTCTCCGGCGGGATCGAGTGGAACATCGGCGCCACCGGCCACACCACCCTCTCCTGCTCACCCCTGCACGCCGCCCGTGTCCCCGCCCCCGACGCCGCCGAAGGGGGCGCCATGGTGCGGCTGTGGGAGTGGGAGCGGCTGCGGGATCTGCCCTTCCAGGTGGACCTGTGGCTGCCCGCCGACTCCGCGTTCCTCTACGTGGGCGTCAGAATCCGCAACCCCCACCACCTCCCCGCCCCCGTCTACTGGTGGTCCAACATCGCCGTCCCCGAGGACGAGCACACCCGCGTCCTCGCCCCCGCCGACGCCGCCTGGCACTTCGGCTACGCCCGCACCCTCGGCAAGGTGCCGGTCCCGGAGTGGGACGGCGCCGACCGCACCTATCCGCTGCGCGGCGACTACCCCGCCGACTACTTCTACGAGGTGCCCGACGGCGCCCGCCGCTGGATCGCCTCGCTCGACGCCGACGGCGGCGGCCTCGTCCAGACCTCGACCGATCTGCTGCGCGGCCGCAAGCTCTTCGTCTGGGGCGCGGGCCCCGGCGGGCGGCGCTGGCAGCAGTGGCTGACCGAGCCCGGCACCGGCGGCTACGCCGAGATCCAGGCCGGGCTCGCCCGCACTCAGCTCGAGCACATCCCGCTGGAGGCGGGGGAGGAGTTCGCCTGGCTGGAGGCGTACGGCCCGCTGACCGCCGACCCGGCGGCCGTCCACGGCGCGGACTGGGCGGCCGCCCGCCGCGAGACCGAGACCCGGCTGGAGGCGGCGCTGCCGCGCGCCGCCGTCGACGCGGCCTACGCCGCCTGGCGCCCGTACGCCGACGCGGAACCGGCGGAGCGCCTCGCGACCGGCTCCGGCTGGGGCGCGCTGGAGATCGAGCGCGGCGGATTCCAGCTGCCGGGGACGCCGTTCGGCCCGGACACGCTGGGGGAGGAGCAGGAGCCGTGGCGCCGGTTGCTGCGCACCGGCGCCCTGCCCGACTGGGAGCCGGGCCCCTCCCGGGCCGACCCCGGCGCCTCCGTGGTCGCGCCCGCTTGGCGCGACCTCCTCGAAGCGGCGCCCTCGACCGCCGCCGCCGAGTACCACCTGGGCGTCGCCCAGTGGCACGCGGGCGACCGCGCCCAGGCCGAGCGCAGCTGGGAGCGGTCGCTGCGGTGCGCGGAGACGCCCTGGACGCTGCGCTGTCTGGCCGTCGCCGACACCGCGTCGGGCCATGCGGCGCGCGCGGCGGAACGGCTGCTGCGCGCCGTACGGCTTCTCCTCACCTCGGCCGCCGCCCCGGAGCCCGAGGCGTTCCCGGCGCCCGAAACGGCGGGAACGGGGCGGGGCGCGGCGCAGCGGGAGAGCGCTGGGCAGGGGGCGGCCGTCTCAGTGGCCGCGCCGCCCGTCGCCACCGACCCGCTCGCCCTGGAGACGGCCGAGGCTGCGCTCGGCCGGGAGGCGATCCTCGCGCTGCTCGCGGCCGACCGGGCCGACGACGCACGAGCGGTCCTCGACGCGCTGCGCCCCACCATCCGCGCCCGCGGCCGCTTCCGGCTGCTGCGCGCGCAGGTCCTGCTGGCCCAGGGCGACGCCCTGGCCGCCCGCGCCGTCTTCGACGAGGGCTTCGAGGTCTGCGATCTGCGCGAGGGCGACGAGGCGTTGAGCGACACCTGGTACGCGATCGTGGAACGGCTGGCGGCCGGCACCGAGGACCCACTCACCGAGGAGGCCCGCGCCCGGACCCACGCCGACCACCCCCTTCCCGCCCACTACGAATTCCGCATGCGCCCCGCCTAGCGGGCCTACGGCCCGCAGGTGGCATGCCCGGGTTGTGCGCACTCGGCGAGCGGCCCGACCGGGCCGCGCCCGCATGCGTCCCGCGCCCGGCGAGTGGTCTGGGCCGGCCCGTGCGACGGCCCAACCGGCGGGCGCCCGTATGGCGAGTGCTTGTCCCGCGCTCGTAGGCGGATCCGCGGAGGCGGGCCGATCCGGGGTGCGCTCGCAGGCGGTCTTGCGGAGGCGGCCCGGGTTGGGCCGCGCCCGCGGGTGGTCCGCACCGCCGCCCGCATCGCGTCCCGCCTGGCGTGCGGCCGCGCAGCGAGCCCGGGTCGCGCCCGTCGGCGGTCCGCGCTCCGCAGGGCGCTTCGCGGCCTGACCGGCCTGCGCCCGCGTGGCGGGCCCCGCGTCGTGGGCCATCGCGGGCCAGGGCGGGGCCGGACCCCGCATAGCGATGCCCCATGGCGGGCACCCGGGCACGGACGGCGGCATGGCGCAGCAGCGGAAAGGAGCCGCGTACCGTGAGGACACCGCATGATCCTGGGGCGGATCCGGAGGATGAGGGGATTCCCGATCTCCAGGACGGGACGCCCGAGCAGCAGCGGGCCGAGGATCCTGAAGCGTTGCCCGTGGCCGGGGACGAGCCGACGATCGCCGTGTACCGGGACACCACGAGTGCGGAGACGCGTGAGCGGGAGTCGCTCGACGAGCGGTTGACCGATGAGGAGCCGGAGGCGGGGGAGCCGGTCGGCACGGTGGCGGAACCGGCGGGGCTGCTGTACGACGAGCCGGATCCCGACGTCCCCCGTGAGCAGGACGTCTACTCCCAGGAGGGCTCGATCAGCGGGCTGTCCGCCGAGGAGGAGGCGGTCCGGATCAAGAGCGATGAGCTCCGGGATGTGGACGATCTCTACGAGGAGGTCGACGACGAGGAGGCCATCGTGGATCCGGGACCGCCCTCCTGACGGGTCTGCCGGACGGTGTGTTCACGGGCGGGTCACGCCGGGTTCCGGTCGACGTACTCGAAGATCGAGCCGTCGGGGTGGCGGGCCACCAGGGTACGGCCCACGGGGGCGGGCAGCGGACCGGCGACGATCTGCCCGCCGACCGCCGTGAGATCGGCGATCGCCTCGTCCACGTCCTTCACCGCGATCGTCGCCGTGATCTTGCGGAGAATCGACATCTCCGACTCCGGTCCGCTCATCAGGAAGAAGCAACCGACCGCCGCGACCGCGACGGGACCGCGCTGGAAGCGCACCGCCTCGGCTCCCGTCAGCTTCTCGTAGACGGCGATCGCCGAGTCCAGGTCGTCGACGCACACGCGGAGTGAAGTCCCCAGAATATCCATGCGGGCGAGCCTAGTTGAACTGCTCAGACGCGGCAGAGGATCTCACCGTGCAGGACGGCGAACCAACCGTCCGGGGCCCCGCCCCACGTCCGCCACGCCTCCGCGATCGACCGCAGCTCCTCCTCCGTGGCATGACCGCCGTCCACCGCGAGCCGGGCGTAGGAGGAGGCGACCGTGCGGTCCGCCCACAGACCGCTCCACCACGCCCGCTCCTCCTCGGTCGCGTAGCACCACGCCGTGGCGGTCGAGGTGATGTCGGTGAACCCCGCTTCCAGGGCCCAGGAGCGCAGCCTGCGACCGGCGTCCGGCTCACCGCCGTTGGCCCGTGCGACCCGGTGGTAGAGGTCCAGCCAGCCGTCCAGCCCGGGGACGGACGGGTACCAGGTCATGGTGGCGTAGTCGGAGTCGCGCACTGCCACGATGCCGCCCGGCGCACACACCCGTCGCATCTCGCGCAGCGCCCCCACCGGGTCGCCGACGTGCTGGAGCACCTGATGGGCGTGGACCACGCAGAACGAGTCGTCGGGGTGGTCCAGCGCGTGGACGTCGGCGACCGCGAAGGAGACGTTGGTCAGCCCGCGCTCGTCGGCCACCGCGCGGGCCCGCTCCAGGACGGCGCCCTCCGCGTCGACGCCCGTGACCCGCCCCTGGGGGACCAGCTCCGCCAGGTCCGCGGTGATGGTGCCGGGGCCGCAGCCGATGTCCAGGATCCGCATATGGGGCCGCAGATGGCCGGTGAGATACGCGGCCGAGTTGGCCGCGGTGCGCCAGGTGTGCGAGCGCAGCACCGACTCATGGTGGCCGTGGGTGTAGACGGCGGCGTCCTTCGGCATGGCGGAACTCCCCCTTCGGGACCGGTGAACGGGTGGCTCCACCGTAGAAGGCATCTCGCATCACGAGAAGAACTGTCTCAGTATGCGAACAGCCGGTGTGACGGCGAAGGGGCGGTGGGGAAACGGACCCCACCGCCCCTTCGGCGGAATGTGATGCGGGAATGGTGGTGCGGGAAAGGTGATGCGGGAAGTCAGGGCAGTGGCAGTCCCGTCACATCGCCCCGGCTGATCACGCCCAGCGCACGCCCCGCCTCGACCACCGGGAGCCGCCCCACCGCATGCCGCCGCATCAGCGCGGCCGCCTCGGCCACCTCCTCGTCCGGCCCGATCGTCACCGGGTCCGGGGTGCATACGGCATGGCAGGTGACGGCGAGGGGGTCGATCCCCTCGGCGACAGCACGGAGGGTGATGTCGCGGTCGGTGAGGACGCCGAGCACCTCCCCCTCGCTGGCGACCAGCACATCGCCGATGTCCTGTGCGCGCATCAGCTGAGCGGCTTCCACCAGCGAGGCGTCAGGGCGCACCCAGATCGCGGGCCGCGTCATGACCTCCCGCACGGGGCGCGTCGGGTCGCGAGGTGGGTCGTGGGACACCTGTCCACCTCCCCTTCCTGGGTGACGTGCTGCCCGCAGTACCCAGCCGGGGCGGGAGATATGCGCGACGGAACGCTCCGTCCGCAATCCCTGAGCGATCCCTTACGTGCTCGGGTGCAGCCCCAGCGCCGAGACCACCTCCTGCACCGTGTGGAACGTACGGTCCGGGGGCAGCTCCTCGGCCAGAGCTATCAGCCCGTCCGGTGCGTGCCGGTCCTCCAGGACGCGCAGCAGCCCCTCACGATCCGCCGGGAACGAGGTACGTCCCAGCCGGCGGGCGAACTCGAACCGCACAGTCTCGGCCTCACCGGTCGTCCCCCGCGCCGGGACAGGCCCCAGGGCGACGTCCGGGTCGTCGTCGGCGGCCGGCTCGGGGTCGTGCCACTCCTCGGCACGGGTCGGGTGCCCGGAGCGGATCAGCCCCTGGAGCTCATGCTTCATCTCGTCGTCCTTGTGGACGCTCAGCCGGTCGCTGCCTCGCTGCATGTCGGTCCCCTTCCTCAGCGGGTCCGCGAGTCTCCCGGATCGGTCATCTCCCGGGATATGTCAATTGGCTCCCGGGACGTCCAAATCCGCTCCGGGATGTTCAATCCGCGTCGCCCTCGTACGGCCAGCGCAGCAGTGCGCCGAGGCCGCCCACCGGGACGTCGTCGCCGTTCGGCTCCGCCCCGGCCGGTGCCACCATCAGCGCTTCGGCGCCGGTGGCCACGACCGAGCGGATCAGCGCGTCGTCGGCGCGGGCCGGGGACGGCTGGGTGTCGCCCAGGTACTGGACATCGGTGCGGCGCAATGCCAACTGGTCGGGCTCGGTGCCCACCCATACCTCGCGGTACAGATCGGGCCCGTCTGGGCGTATCAGCAACGAGCCTATGCGGTGTTCACGTGCCGCGTCGACCAGTGCCGGAACCCCCTCGGCGGCCTCCACGCGCCCGCTGGAGGGCGTCCGGCCGGCCCGGAACCGCTCCAGCGCCTCCGCACCGCGCTCATGGGCGTACCGGGCGCGCACCTCGTCCACCTCGTGGTCCAGCAGCCGGGCGGCGTGGCTGCCGGGCGGGGCGGAGCCGGCGGCGCGGCCGCCGCGCGAGGTCTCCACCGCGGCCGAGCGCAGTTCCTTGGGCAGCTGCTCGTGGACCGAGCGCCGCTCGCGCGGGTCCCCGACCAGCACCACCAGATCCGCGCCGGTCTCCTGCCGGCAGGCGCCCAGCTCATCGGCGATCAGGGCGGCGTTCCGCTCCCAGGTGTTCTCCGTCTTGAGCTGGAAGTGCCGCTCCGACCAGTCCGCGGTGGCGGTCCGGTGCACCGGCCACTGCCGCCCCTCCACCGAGCCGACCCGGTCGCCGCCGTGTGCGTCGCGCAGCTCGACGTCCGCGCCGGTGCGGTCGATGTACGCCACCAGGCAGGACGGGTCCTCGCCGGTCAGTTCCAGCAGCGGTCCCACATGTGGAAGCGCCGACCAGCACGGGGGCTCGCTCATCGCGGGCGGGGTCAGCAGTGGGGTGTCGAGAACCACCTCACCGGCCGTGGCGAAGACGGCCCACCCGGCCGGTCCCGCGCCGGGCGGCAGTGCGGCCAGCCTCTCGTACACCGCACGGCAGGTGGCCTCGTCGGCGCCCTGCCCTTCCAGCCGGCGGCTCGCCTCGCGGGCGGCGCGTTCCTGCTCCTCGGCCGCGGCCTCGTCGGGGTGCGTGGTGTCGAAATAGACGCTGGCCCACGGGCCCGGTCGGTCGTAGAGCGGTTGGAGATGTCCGAGTCGCATGTACTCCCTCCATATTTCGAGTCCCCCACGCGTACCCATGACGACGGCATCGACACGAGGTCGTCGGAACGATTGGGGCCGACGTTCGAAGCCGACGTTTGGGGCTCGTGGGGGAGGGGGACCCGTCATGCGGCCGAGCGGCCCGTAGGGAATGAGGAGCGGCGCCGGACGCGGGACATCAGGGGCCGGGTCCGGCGCCGTGCCCTGCCGAAACGCCCTGCGGAAGTGCCCGCGTACCCGTGGTCCGCTCGCGTTGACGAGGACTGTTGAGGACTGTTAACGGGGGTGGGGCACGGGTACCCGGCGGCGCATGACTGATAAATCGGCCTATCCGAAGGCGGGCATACCCTCGGCCGGGGACCTGGCGGAGCCGGTCGCACGAGCCGTCCGCGAAGAGGTCCGCCGGGAGCTGCGTGAGCAGTCCGGGCGGCGCGCGGTCCGCCTCTACGGGGGCGCGGCGGCGGTCGCGCTCTACGCGGGGGGTGCGCTGACGGCGTGCCTGGTGCTGCTGTTCGCGTTGGCGCTTCCGGGGTGGGCGGCGGCGCTGGTCGTTTTCGCGCTGTTGCTGGTGGTGGCGGGGTGGCTGAAGAACGCGGCGGGGCAGGAGGTGGGGCGACGGCCCGGTGCGCCTTCCGCGTCCTCGGCGCCCGGTACGCCCTCCGCCCCTTCGGGGTCCGTGGCCCCTCCCGGTCCTTCTGGCGGTCCTGCCGGGCCCGCCGGTGGCCCCGGTGGTCCTGGCCCCGGTGCTCCTGGCGGGCCTGCCGCGCCTCCGACGCCCCCGGGGCCCGGTGCGCCTCCTCAGCCCCCTCATCCTCCTCACACGGGGTGATCGCCCATGGCGGAGAATCCGCTGCTGACCAGACACGGCGAGGCGCTGGACCTCTTCACCGAACGGGTGCACGCGATCCGGCCCGATCAGTGGGACGACCCGACGCCCTGCACCGAGTGGACCGTACGTGACCTCGTGAACCATCTCGCGGTCGAGCAGATGTGGGTGCCGCCGCTGGTTCGGGAGGGGGCGAGCGCCGGCGACCAGAGCGATGCGCTGGAGGGCGATCTGCTCGGTGACGACCCCGTCGCCACGTGGGACGCGGTGGCGGCCGCGGCGCGGGATGCCTTCCGCGAGCCGGGGGCGCTCGACCGGATGGTCGACCTCTCGTACGGGGAGAGCCCCGCGACGCATTACTGCGCGCAGATGACGGCTGACGCGGCGGTGCACGCGTGGGATCTGGCCCGGGCCATTGGGGCGGATGAGCGCATTCCTAAGCCGCTGGTGGATTTCTCGGTGCGGGAGGTCGCGCCGTACGCGGCGGATTTGGAGGAGAGCGGGCTGTTTGCGGCGCCGGTTGAGCCTCCGGCGGGGGCGGATGCGCAGGCGCGGCTTCTGGCCCTGCTGGGGCGCGAGCCGTAGGGGTCAGTCCCCCACCCCGCCCCTTCCCGAAAGAGGAGGCTCCGCCCCCTCACCCCCGCCGGGGCTCCGCCCCGGACCCCGCTCCTCAAACGCCGGAGGGGCTCAATTGGGCGCTCCCCGCCCCAAGCTGCCCAGGGGTCGACCCGTGTCGACGCGCCGACGTGGCCCCGAGCCGAATGTGCTGTCACGAGGACAGGTCCCGAAGCCGGAGCGGCCACTACGCGGACGGGGCCGAGCGAGCGAACGTGACCGGGGCCCGAGTGTGCCCAGGCGGCGGGCGGGCCCCGGCGGGATCCTGCCCCCACGCCCAGGCGCAAGCGCCCGCACCCATACGCGCCAACGGGCCCGCGCCCACACGCGCCGACGACGGGCCCGCACCCACACGCGCCAACGACGCGCCCGCATCCACACGCGCCAACGGCGAGCCCGCATCCACACGCGCCAATGACGCGCCCGCACAACGGGCCCGCGCCCACAGGAGCCAACGCAACGAGTGGGGGGTGTGCGCGGAGGCGGACTCCGTGCACACCCCCACCCGCATATCGGCCCACCGCGCCCCGCGGAATTCAGCAGCGGATCCGGGGCCGGTCCCAGTGGCGGTGGGCGGCTATGGCTTCGGTGAAGGCTTGGGTGAATTCCTCGCTCGCCGTGCCCGTCGTGGCGTCCGTGACGACGCCACGGTCGGTGCAGACGTGGCCGTGGCCGGAGGCGATGTGGAGGCCCTCCGGGTCGAGGGAGGAGAGGATGCCGACGCCGGAGCCCAGGGCCGCGATGGGTTTGCCGTGGCGGTAGGCGTCGCGGACGAAGCGCATGGCCTCGCTGTCGGAGGCCAGGCCGGGGGTGCCGGTGGGGCCGCCGGGGAGGAGGAC
This sequence comes from Streptomyces lacaronensis, assembly GCF_047337785.1. Classification (NCBI taxonomy): domain Bacteria; kingdom Bacillati; phylum Actinomycetota; class Actinomycetes; order Kitasatosporales; family Streptomycetaceae; genus Streptomyces; species Streptomyces lacaronensis. The sequence goes on along the minus strand of NZ_JBLHDK010000003.1, from coordinate 3,250,482 downwards.
GGCGTCGTAGAGGACGGAGGCGACCGTGGGGAGGGCGCGGTCCACCGCGTAGCCGTTGCCGTCGGCGCCGAGGACCTTGCCGTCGTGCGGGGCCAGGGCCTCGACGATGGCGCCCTGGGCGGTGAGGGCTTCTTGGGCCTGGGTGAGCTGGCCGGTGTCCACGCCGTCCATGACCAGTACCGCGATCTGGCGGGTGCGGATCGAGCCGTCGCCCTGGAGGTTCTCGAAGCTCAGCGCGGGCGAGGCCTGCGGCTTGTGGTTGTTGGCGCCGGGTTCCGGCAGCGCCACGCCGATGCCCTGGGCCACCTGCGAGGCCAGGTCGTAGTCGACCTGGGCCAGCTGCTCGACCGTGCGCTCCCGCACATGCACCGCGCCGACCTTGCCCAGCTCGAAGCGGAAGGCGTCGACGATATGGCGCCGCTCCCAGTCGCTCATGCTGTTCCAGAACAGCGCGGCCTGGCTGTAGAAGTCCTTGAAGGACTCGCTCCGCTTGCGGATCTTATGGCCCTCGACCCGCTCCGCGTAGTGGGAGAAGGCATAGCCGTCCGCCCCCGCGAGGGCCGGGCAGCCGCCGCCGAGGGAGTTGGGGGAGTAGTTGGTGCCGCGGTGGATCGCGGTCTGGTGGTAGCCGTCCCGCTGGTTGGTCCGGGCGGGGGCGACCGGCTGGTTGACCGGGAGCTGCGAGAAGTTGGGCCCGCCCAGCCGGATCAGCTGGGTGTCCAGATACGAGAAGTTGCGGGCCTGGAGCAGCGGGTCATTGGTGAAGTCGATGCCGGGAACCACGTTCGCGGTGTGGAAGGCCACCTGCTCGGTCTCCGCGAAGAAGTTGTCCGGGTTGCGGTTCAGGACCATATGGCCGATCGGCCGCACCGGCACCTGCTCCTCCGGAATGATCTTCGTGGCGTCGAGCAGATCGACCTCGAAGTTGAACTCGTCCTCCTCCGGGATCAGCTGCACCCCCAGCTCGTACTCGGGGTACTGACCCGCCTCGATCGCCTCCCACAGATCGCGCCGGTTGAAGTCCGGGTCACGGCCCTGGCACTCCTGCGCCTCGTCCCACACCAGCGAGTGGACGCCCAGCTTCGGCTTCCAGTGGAACTTCACAAAGGTGCCGCGGCCCTGGGCGTCCACGAAGCGGAAGGTGTGCACCCCGAAGCCCTGCATCATCCGGTAGCTGCGCGGAATCGCCCGGTCCGACATCAGCCACATCATCATGTGCATGGTCTCGGGCTGGAGCGAGACGAAGTCCCACAGGGTGTCATGGGCGGAGGCGCCGGTCGGGATGTCGTTCTGCGGCTCCGGCTTGAGCGCGTGCACGAAGTCGGGGAACTTGATCCCGTCCTGGATGAAGAAGACCGGCATGTTGTTGCCGACCAGGTCGTAGTTGCCCTCCGAGGTGTAGAACTTCGTCGCGAAGCCCCGTACGTCCCGAACCGTGTCCGCCGAGCCCCGGGGCCCCTGCACGGTGGAGAACCGCACAAAGACCGGGGTGCGCACGGACGGATCCTGGAGGAAGGCGGCGCGGGTGAACTCCGCGCAGGACTCGTACGGCTCGAAATAGCCGTACGCGCCCGCGCCCCGCGCGTGCACCACCCGCTCCGGGATGCGCTCATGGTCGAAATGGGTCAGCTTCTCGCGGAAGTGGAAGTCCTCCATCAGGGTCGGGCCGCGCTCGCCCACGGTGAGGGCGTCATCGGTGTGGTCGACGGCCACGCCCTGGTCGGTGGTCAGCGGCCCTTCGGCGGGGTCGGGCGCGCGATACATATCGCGCTGCCGCTCCTTGCGGTCCTCCGTCATCGTGCCGATCCCTTCGTCGTCTTCGCGAACTCCTCCAGGAACGCCTCGCAGAACGCCTTGAGGTCATCCGGCTTACGGCTGGTGATCAGGGCGTTGGGGCCGCCGGTGCAGACCTTGACCTGCTCGTCCACCCAGGTACCGCCGGCGTTGGTGATGTCGGTGCGCAGACTCGGCCAGGAGGTCAGGGTGCGGCCGCGTACGACATCGGCCTCCACCAGCGTCCAGGGGGCGTGGCAGATCGCGGCCACCGGCTTGCCCGCGTCGAAGAAGCCCTTGGCGAAGGCGACGGCCGCCTCGTCCAGGCGCAGGAAGTCGGGGTTGGCCACCCCGCCGGGCAGCACCAGGGCGTCGTACTCCTGGACCGTCGCGTCCTTCACGACCTGGTCGACCTCGAAGGTGTCCGCCTTGTCGAGATGGTTGAACGCCTGGATACGGCCGGGCTTGGTGGACACCAGACGGGAGGTGCCCCCGGCGTCCCGGACCGCCTGCCAGGGGTCGGTCAGCTCGACCTGTTCCACACCTTCCGGGGCGACGAGAAAGGCGACCTTCATTGCTGCTCACGTCCTTCCGGTCTCTTCCGGTCCTGGTATCCATCCGTCCGGTGCGGCGGGTAGCCAGCGCGGACGGGGTCGAAACGGGAACGTCGGGTGCATCAGGCGTCGTCCGACGTCTTCTTCCGGTGCGGCAGGAACTCCTGCACCTTCGACTTCAGGCCCTGGCGGACCATGCCCGCCCGGTCCGTGTCGCCCTTGATGATCGACTCGGCCGTGGCCTCCATCTGCTCCCGGGTGGCATGCGGCGGGATCGGGGGGACGTCCGGGTCGGTGAGGAACTCCACGACCGCCGGGCCGTCCGCGCTCAGCGCCTCGCGCCAGGCCCGCTCGACCTGCTCGGGCTTCTCCACCCGGATGCCGGTCATGCCGAGCGATTCGGCGAACCGCGCGTAGGAGACGTCGGGGATCGCCTGCGAGGGCAGGAACTGCGGTGCCCCGCCCATGGCGCGCATCTCCCAGGTGACCTGGTTGAGGTCCTGGTTGTTCCAGATGGCGATCACCAGCCGGGGGTCCTCCCACAGCTGGCGGTACTTGGCCACGGTGATCAGCTCCGCCAGGCCGTTCATCTGCATCGCGCCGTCCCCGACCAGCGCCACCGCCGGCCGGTCCGGACGGGCGAACTTGGCGCCGATCGCATACGGCACCCCGCAGCCCATCGTGGCCAGCGTGCCCGACAGCGAGCCGCGCATCTCGCCGCGCATCCGCAGGTGGCGGGCGTACCAGTTGGCCACGGAGCCGGAGTCGCAGGTGACGATGGCGTCGGAGGGCAGCAGCGGGTCCAGGCAGTGGGCCACGTACTCGGGGTTGATCGGGTCCGCGGACACCTCCGCGCGGGAGCTCATCACCGCGCGCCAGCGCCGTACGCCCGCGACGATCTCCTCCTGCCAGTCCCGCGCCTCCTTGCGCTCCAGCAGCGGCAGCAGCCGCAGCAGGGTCTCGCGTGCGTCGCCGACCAGATTGACCTCGTACGGATAGCGCATTCCGATCATGTGCGGATCGAGATCGATCTGGACCCCGCGCGCCTTGCCGAAATCCGGCAGGAACTGGCTGTACGGAAAGCTGGAGCCGATGGTCAGCAGGGTGTCGCAGTCCCGCATCAGCTCGTACGAGGGCCGGGTGCCCAGCAGCCCGGTGGACCCGGTGACATAGGGCAGTTCATCGCTGAGCACATCCAGGCCGAGCAGCGCCTTGGCGACCCCGGCGCCGAGGGTCTCGGCGGCCTGCTGGACCTCCTTGCGCGCCCCGGCCGCGCCCTGTCCGGCCAGGATCGCCACCCGCTCGCCCGCGTTCAGCACCTCCGCGGCCCGCTCCACCGCGCTGCCCGAGGGCACCGCGGACCAGCCGCTGCGGTCCAGGCTGGAGGGCACCATCTTGAACTCATGGGTGGGCGCGGAGTAGTCGAGGTCCTGCACATCCGCCGGGATGATCACGGCGGTGGGGGCACGGCGGGCGTAGGCGGTGCGGATGGCCCGGTCCAGGACGTTGGGCAGCTGCTCGGGGACGGTGACCGTCTCCAGGTAGTCGGAGGCCACGTCCTTGAAGAGGCTGTGCAGATCCACCTCCTGCTGGTACGAGCCGCCCATCGCGCTGCGGTGGGTCTGGCCGACCAGGGCCACCACCGGGACGTGGTCCATCTTGGCGTCGTACAGCCCGTTCAGCAGGTGGATCGCGCCGGGGCCCGAGGTCGCCGCGCAGACCCCGAGGCGGCCGCTGAACTTGGCGTAGCCGACGGCCTGGAACGCGGCCATCTCCTCGTGCCGGGCCTGGACGAACCGGGGCTCGTTCTCGGCCCGCCCCCATGCGGCGAGCAGGCCGTTGATTCCGTCCCCCGGGTAGCCGAACACATGCTCGACCCCCCACTCCGATAGTCGGGCGAGGATATAGTCGGCCACTTTCATGGTCATGGTGGGTCATCGCTCCTCTCGGCGATCGCTCTGCCCGGCGATCGCTGTCAACCGGCCACCTGCGGCAGCACCTTGGTGCGGTAGAAGTCGAAGAAGCCGCGCTGGTCGGGGCCGATCTGATTGACGTAGACGGTGTCGAACCCGGCCTCCGCGTACGCGCTCAGCGCGGCCACATGCGCCTCCGCGTCATCCCCGCAGACCACTTCCTCGGCGATTCGCTCGGGGGTGACGAGCTGGGCGGCCTGCTCGAACTGGCCCGGGGTGGTCAGCGTCGACAGCACCTCGCCGGGCAGCCCCTCGGTCGGCCACAGCCGGTGGGCGGTGCGCAGGGCCTCGTCGGGATCGGGGCCGTAAGCCACCTTCAGGCCGCCGCGGGCCGGTTTGCTGTTGCCCCCGGCGCCGCTGCCGCGCCGGAACCGCGCCACCAGCTCCGCGTCCGGGGTCATGGTGATGAAGCCGTCGCCGACCCGTCCGGCCAGCGCGGCGGCGGCCGATCCGAAGGCCGCGATGTCGATGGGCACCGGCTCCTCGGGCACGGTGTACAGCCGGGCGTTCTCCACCGTGTAGTGCTTGCCGTGATGGGTGACGCGGCGCCCCTCGAACAGCTGGCGCATCACCATCACGGCCTCCTCCAGCATCTCCAGCCGGATCGGCGCGGGCGGCCAGCGGTCGCCCAGGACATGCTCGTTCAGCGCCTCGCCGCTGCCCACGCCCAGCCGGAAGCGGCCCTCCAGCAGCACCGCGCTGGTCGCTGCGGCCTGGGCCACGATGGCCGGGTGGATGCGGACGGTGGGGCAGGTCACCGCGGTCTGCACGGGCAGGCTGGTGGCCTGCGCGAGGGCGCCGATCACCGACCAGACGAAGGAGCTCTGGCCCTGGGCGTCGTTCCAGGGGTGGTAGTGGTCCGAGATCCACAAATGGCTGAAACCGGCCTGCTCCGCCATCCGGGCCTGCTCGACCAGGTCCGCGGGCCCGTGTTCTTCCGCGGCCAGGAAATAGCCGTACTCGGTCATGGGGCCTCCTCGAGCGCGGATTCCGGCAGATGCGACGGGTAACCGGCGCTCGGGGAGGGAAACCTCGTTTGATCCGGCCCGGGACGGGCACGCGACTCAAGTGCTTCGGACCGGAGGCACGCCACGGGAGCGGCCCGACCGCCAGAGGTGTGACCACCGGATCACCCTTTTCGGCCGGTTTCGCCTCCGTGGTGAGACCGACGACAGCTCAAGGGAGATACGGCGTATGACGTCTGTACGAGCGCATCCCCGAGCACACCCGAGGCATCCTCACGACGACGTCCCGGACACCTCGGCCGAATTCCGCCGGATCGCCACCCTGCCGGACGGACCGTCGAAGGAGGCCCTGCGCCAGGACGTGGTGCGCGCCTGGATGCCCATGGCCGAGCGGCTCGCCGGCCAGTTCCGTAACCGCGGCGAGGCCACCGAGGATCTGCGGCAGGTCGCCATGGTCGGCCTGGTCAAGGCCGTCAGGCGCTATGACCCGGACCGCGGCTCGGCCTTCGAGAGCTATGCCGTCCCGACCGTGGTCGGCGAGGTCAAGCGCCACTTCCGCGACCACCTGTGGGGGGTGCACGTCCCGCGCGGGGTCCAGGAGCTGCGTGCCCGGGTCCGCGACGCCGTCCAGGAGCTCACCCGCTCACCGGACGCGCCCACCCCGAAGGTGGCCGACATCGCGGCGCACACCGGTCTGAGCGAGGAGGAGGTGCGCGCGGGCATGGAGGCCCGGGGCAGCTTCGCCCCGCTGTCGCTGGACGCGGAACCGCGCGGCGCGGACGACGGCTTCGGCCTGATGGACACCCTCGGCTCGACCGAGCCCTCCTACGAGCGGGTCGTCCAGCGCGAATCCCTCAAGCCCTGTCTGCGCAGGCTCTCCGAACGCGAGCGGAAGATCCTCTACCTGCGGTTCTTCTGCGACGAGACCCAGAGCCGGATCGCCGGCCGGCTCGGCATCTCCCAGATGCAGGTCTCCCGCCTGCTCAGCGACACCTGCGCCCGTCTGGGCAGGCAGGCCGGTGCCCGTGGCGTCTGAGCCGGTACCGTACGCGGATCACGCCCCGGAAGCCGGGGCGCGCTCGGCCGTGCGCGCCATGGCCAGGGCGACATGGCGGGAGATCCGGTCCGCCACTCCCGCCTCCGCCATCTCGAAGGCACGGCGCCCGCCCGTACGGAAGAGCGTGAGCGCCCCCAGGACCGGGCCCGCGCCGGCGCGCAGGGGTATGCACAGCAGCGAGGTGACCTCCTCCCGCACCAGCACGGGAGCGCCCGTCGCGTCCCGGCCGAAGGCGTCCGCGTCGACCGGGCTCACCCGCAGCGCGGAGGTCCCGTCGGACAGCGCGTCCACCACCAGGGGGCAGTCGGCCGGGTCCTGCTCGGCCAGGGGCGCCGTACGGTCGTCCGCCGCGTCCCGTGGGCCGAGCGCCACCACTCGGCGCGGGTTGCCGGGACCGTCCTCCGGGGCCAGGTCGGCGATCACCCAGTCCGCGAACCGGCCGTGCAGCACCTCCGCGGCCGCGGTCAACACCGCCTCCGGGCCTTTCCCGGCCGGCGCCGCCCTCAGCAGCGCCGCCGTCATGTCGTCCACCAGGTCCAGCAGTTCGGCATGGCGGGACACCTCGCCCAGATCCGGCCGGGACTCCTGGGCCCACGCCCCGGCCGCCCTCTCGTCCGGCGACGGGCCGGCCACCCCGGGCTGGAACGCCGCCAGCACCGCCGGATGGGGCTCGCCCGGCGGCCGCAGCGCGGCCAGGGTCACCCGCACCTCACCGTGGACGGGCGGCAGCGACAGCCACACCGTCAGACTGCGGTCGCCCTCGCCGCGCGCGACCGCGGCGACCTGCGAGCGCAGCGCCGCCTGCCCGTCGTGCCGCAGCGCGGCGGTGAGCGGGCGACCGGTGGCGTATCCGGCCCGGGTGTGGAACAACTGGGTGGCGGTGAAGTTCATGCGCCGCACCACGGCATCGCGGTCCAGCAGCACCGTGGCGATCGGCAGCCGCTGGAACAGTGCCCGCAGCAGCTGCTGCTCCTGCGGGTCGCCCCGGCCGCCGCCGGGGCCCCGGGACGAGCCGGCCGTCAGCTCCTCGTACCGTGGCCACAGCACGTCCACCACATGCTGGAGTTCGAAGAGAGCGGCGTCCAGCAGGGAAGGCCGCTCGTGCGCGGGCAGCGCTCGCGCGGTCCGCAACTCGTCAACCCGTCTGCGGAAGTCTGAGAGCTCCGCCCCAAACTCCTGTGCGTCTGGCATGGGCACACCGTAGCCTGCCCGTACTCGCGGGAGCACATGGGTGACGTTTTCCACTCAGGGGCGTGGAGACCCGAAAGAGACCGGGCCCCGGAGGGACGGAGCCGGACAGCACATCGCACCGGAGCGAAAGGAGTGAACTCGGCGATGCCCGACCGTACGCACATCCGCGCGGCCTTCCAGTGCGACGCACCCTCCCTCGGGCGCGGTCTGGCCGAACTGGCGGAGCAGGCCGCCGCGGGCACACCCGAGAGCTGCGGGGCCACCGCCACCGCCGTGCTGGCCGAGGAGACCCCCGGTACCGTGGACGCCGACCGGACCACGGCGGCCACCCACCCCGATCTGTCCGCGCTGGTGTCGGTCCAGCTGCGGGTGGGGGAGGGCCCGATCCTCGCGGCGCTGGACACCGGCCGCCCGGCGGGCGCCGACGATCTGCTCCACGACGACCGCTGGCCGCGCTACCGGGCCCGGGCCCTGGACGCGGGCGTGCGGTCCTCCGCGGCCCTGCCGTTCGCCTGCGACGGGCTCACCGTGACCGTCTCGGTCTACGGGCTGCGCCCGGGGCCGCTGAGGAAGGCCGCCCGGGGCGCCACCGAGCTGCTCGGCGACCTGGCCACCGAGAGCATGGCCCGGGACCGGCTCTACCGCGCCGCCCTGGTCCAGGTCGACCAGCTGGACACGGCGCTGCGCAGCCGGCCGGTGGTGGACCAGGCGTGCGGAATCGTGATGTACGTCCTGGGCTGCGACCCGGACCAGGCGTTCGACCTGCTGCGCCGGCTCTCCCAGCGGACCAACCGCAAGCTGGCGGAGCTCGCCGAGACCGTGGTGCGCACCCGCGGCCGGGGTCTGGAGCGGAACCTCATCGAGTTCGGCCGGTCAGCTGCTCCCGGACCCGGTCGGCGAGAGTCCGGCCCGGACCGGGACCTTCCGGACTGACCGGGGGCACCCCTCGCACCGCGGCCGCCGCCTCGCCGACCCGCAGGCCCAGCGCCATCCGCTCCTCGGGGGTGAGCCGCTCCCGCAGCTCGGGGAAGACCAGGTCCTCCTCGCCGCGGATATGCATGGACACCACGTCCATCAGCTCCTGGACCAGCGGGTCGAACCGCCGGTCCCGGGGATCCACGGCGTCCAGGTCGGACAGGATCCGCTCGGCCTCGGTCAGCTCCTCGATCTCCTCGTCGGCGATCCGGTCTCCGTTCGGCAGCGCCTTGCGGACCGTGGGGTACAGATGGACCTCCTCGGCCACGGAGTGCCGCACCACCGCCACCGTGATCCGGTCGACCAGCTGCCGCCGCAGCTCCGGGTCGGTGGTGGTGCGGTACCCCTCGAAGAGATCGCGCACCGCGTGGTGGTCCGCGGTGAGCAGGGTCACCACATCGTGTTGTTCCGGCGTCGCTGTCATGGCGCCCGGGTCCCCCGGGCCCCTTCCGCGAAACGGGGCCGGAGATGATCTGCGAAGGTGGACATACGTGGGCGGTGACCCGCCGGACACGGGCGGAGGTGTGACGGAATGCAGCGGCAGTGGACCGCCCCGGCACAGGCGGACCGGGACGACGGCGGACTGCCGGTCCTCCCGGAGCTGCTCGACAGCTTCGTCGGGGCGGCCGGCCACACCGCGCCGGAGCCGGTCGGCGGCTCGGCCGGGCTGCGCTCGGCGGCCTGCGGCTACTGGTCGCGGCGCGGGCTGTGGACCGACCCGGAGCATGTCGTGGTCGCCCCCGGCGCCGAGCCGCTGCTGCTGGCGCTGCTCGCCTCGGCCTCCGGCGGCGATGTGCTGCTGCCCCGCCCCTGCGCCGCCTGGTACGCGCCGCTGGTGCGGCTGGTGGGCCGGCGCGCCCACCACGCGCCCGTCCCGGCCGAATGCGGTGGGCTGCCCGATCCGTTCGCGCTGCTGGAGATCGTGCGCAGGATCCGCGCCGAGGGCGGGGTGCCCCGGGTCCTGCTGCTTTCGGCGGCCGACGACCCCACCGGCACGGTGGCCCCGCCCGAGCTGCTGCACGAGGTGTGCGAGGCGGCCGTGGCCGAGGGGCTGCTGATCGTCAGCGACGAGACCTGGCGGGACACCGTCCACCATCCGCAGGGCACGGTGCTGCTCAGCCCGGCCGAGATGTCCCCCGAGAACGTGATCGTGCTCTCCGATCTGGCGGGCGCCCTCACCCCGGCGGGCTGGCCCGCCGCGATCGCCCGGTTCCCCGCGACCGAGCGCGGGGCGGAGCTGCGCGGCCGGGTGCTGTCCCTGCTCACCGCCGTACGCTCCGGGATGCCCGCGCCCATCGCGGCGGCCGCCGCGTACGCCCTCGGCGAGCCCGAGCCGGTACGGGACCGGATGACCGCCGCCGCGCGGGCGCACGGGGCCGTGGCCGTGGCCGCCTACCGCGCGCTGACCGCCGTCGGGGCGCTGGCCCGACCGCCGCAGGCCGGCCGGCACCTCTACGCCGACCTCGACGAGCTGCGCGGGGTGCTCGCGGCCCGGGGCATCACCGACTCGGTGGAGCTGGAGCGCGAGCTGATGCGGCGGATCGGCCGGAGCGTGGCCGGGGGGCACCGCTTCGGCGATCCCCCGCACACCCTGCGGCTCCGGCTGGCGACCCTGCCGCTGCTCGGCGCGGCGGAGGAGTCGCGGCTGCGGGCGCTCCAGACGCCGGATCCGCTGGAACTGCCCCATGTGGCCACGGCGTTGGGCGCCTTCGAGGCGGCCTTCCGCGACCTGATCGAAAGCAGTCCGGTGACCTGAGCCGACCCGGACCCCGGCCACGGACCTCCATGGCGCGCCGGCACCGAAGGGCCGGCCCGGACACGGCCCAGATACGGAAGGGAGCCAGGCCATGACCGACCACGCCGAGCAGGCGGAACCGGCGGAGCCGACGGAACCGGCCGGGCGGCGCCGCGCCCGGCCCGGCGCCGCCGCCCGGCACCGGCTGGCCCCGGCCGCCACCGAGCCGGGCGCGCCCGAGCAAGCCGCCACCGAGCCGCCCGGCGTCGAGCCGCCCGCCACCGAGCCGCCCGGCGTCGAGCCGGTCGGCCCCGGGCTGCCCGGCGCCCCCGAGTCGCCCGGCGCCGAACCGGGCGCCCCCGCGCCGGGCGCCCCGCGTCCGCCGGGCGAGATCCGCAGCTGGCCGCCGTCGTTCGCCGACCGGCTCACCTCCCCGCTGCCGGGGGTGCGGGCGCTGGCCCGGCTGGCCCGGGAGGGACGGCTCAGACCGCCCGTGGAGACGCTCCGCCAGATCCCCGAGCTGCCCTTCGAACCGGGGCCGCTGCCGCTCACCGGCTCCGGCCGGACCGCGCTCACCTGGGCCGGGCACGCCAGTTGGGTGGTGCGGATCGGCGGGCTCACCGTGCTCACCGACCCGGTCTGGGCCCGTAAGATCCTCGGCACCCCGGCCCGGGTGACTCCGGTGGGGGTCCGCTGGGAGGATCTGCCGCCCGTCGACGCGGTCGTCATCAGCCACAACCACTACGACCATCTGGACGTGCCCACGGTCAGACGGCTGCCGAAGGCGACGCCGGTCTTCGTGCCCGCCGGGCTCGCCCGCTGGTTCCGGGCGCGCGGATTCACCCGGGTGACCGAGCTGGACTGGTGGGAGGCGGCCGAACTGCCCGGCGAGGACGGCCCGGTCCGCTTCGACTTCGTCCCGGCCCACCACTGGAGCAAGCGCACCCTCACCGACACCTGCCGCTCGCTGTGGGGCGGATGGGTCATCACCGCGCCCGACGGACAGCGGGTGTACTTCGCCGGGGACACCGGCTACGGCCACTGGTTCCGGGAGATCGGCCGCCGCTACCCGGGCATCGATGTCGCGCTGCTGCCCATCGGCGCGTACGAGCCGCGCTGGATGCTGGGCGGGGTGCACACCGATCCGGAGGAGGCCGTACGGGCGCATCTGGACCTGGGAGCGCGGATGCTGGCGCCCATGCACTGGTCCACCTTCCTGCTCTCGGCCGAGCCGCCCCTGGAGCCGCTGCACCGGATCCGCGCGGCCTGGGAGGCCACCGGGCGTCCGCGCGAGGAGCTGTGGGATCTGCCGGTCGGGGCGTCCCGCGTGCTCGAATAGGCCGCGCCGCGGTCGTGGGGGAGCGCGCGGGGTCAGGTGGGCTCGCGCTCCAGCCGACGGAACCGTGGGCCGACCCCCGGCCGGGCCACGAGGCGGCCAATTGGGGTAGTACAGGGCATAAGTGATGGGTGGGACATAAGTGGCGAGCGGTGCGGAGCGCGCCTAACTTCCTTTTCATGCGCACACCTAAACTTCGCCACCTCGCCGGCCTCACGGCCGTCCTCGTCATCGAACTCGCCCAGCTCCCCGCGGCCCACGCCGCCCCCGCCGACCAGGCCGCGACCCGCCATGTGGTCCAGCCCGGCCAGTCCATCCAGGCCGCCGTGGACGCCGCGAAGCCCGGCGACACCATCGAGATCCGGCCCGGCACCTACCGGGAGAACATCCAGATCACCACCGACCGGCTGACCCTGGTCGGCGCGGGCGAGTCCACCGTGCTCTCCCCGGCCGCGAAGCCGTCGGCCAACGCCTGCGGCGAGGCCGGCCACGGCATCTGCGTCACCGGGACGGCCGAAGACCCCGTCTCGGATGTCCGGATCGGCTCACTGAAGGTCACCGGCTTCGCCAAGAACGGCATCTGGGGCTCCGGCACCGACCGGATGACCGTACGGAACACCACCACCGAGGACAACGGCCAGCAGGGCATGGGCCAGGAGATGTCCACCCGCGGCACCTTCGTCGACAACGTCTCCCGCGGCAACAAGCAGTCCGGCATCTTCCTGGCCAACACCATCGACGCCGAGGGCGGCGCCACCGACGCCCTGGGCACCCTGGTGGCCGGCAACCAGCTCAGCGGCAACCGGACCGGTGTGGTGGTCCGCCGGCTGCGCGACCTCTCGGTCGAGGGGAACACCATCACCGCCAACTGCGCCGGAGTGTTCATCGTCGGCGACGAGTCGACCCCGCGCGCCGGGGATCTGAACGTCCGCCACAACTCCGTCTACGAGAACAACGCCTACTGCGAGGCCACCGACCGGCTCCCCTTCATCCAGGGCGCCGGCATCGTGCTCACCGGCACCGAGGGCACCCGGGTGACGGACAACCAGGTGAACGACAACGTGGGCACCTCGCCCATGTCCGGCGGCATCGTGCTCTACACCAGCGTCGTCGGCGCCCCCAACGCCAAGAACGCCATCAGCCGGAACGTGATGAGCGGCAACAAGCCCGCCGACCTCGCCGACCGCGACAAGGGCCCCGACAACACCTTCACCGACAACGTGTGTGAGCTGTCCGCGCCCACGGGCCGGTGCCGAGAGGTGGCGACATGACCACTGTGGACACCGACAGAGCCGCCGCGGCACAGCCCCCACCGGCCGCGCTCCCGCCGCCCATGCGGCTGCGCGAAATCGTCTTCGGCGCCGCACGGGCGGCCTCGGTGCGCGCCGCGGTCCGGCTGCGCATCGCCGACGCGCTGGGCGACCGGCCCGCCTCCATCGGCGAGCTGGCCTCCGCCGTGGACGTCGAGCCCGATCCGCTGCGCCGGCTGCTGCGCTCCCTGGCCTGCTGTCAGATCTTCGCCGAGACCGAGGACGGCCGCTTCCGGCACACCGAGTTGTCCCGGCTGCTGCGCGAGGACACCCCGGGCAGCCTGCGCAATATCGCCCTGTGGTGCACCGAGCCATGGACCTGGGAGGCGTGGCCGCTGCTGGACCGGGCGGTGCGCACCGGCGGCTGTGTCGTCAACGAGATCTACGGCAAGGACTTCTTCGCCTATCTCCACGAGGACGCGCCCGAGTCGGCCCGGGTGTTCGACGCCGCGATGACCACCTCCAGCCGGCAGTCCGCCACCGACGTCGCCGCCTTCCTCGACCTCGACGGGGTCAAGGAAGTGGTGGACATCGGCGGCGGCCAGGGGCATGTGCTGGCCAGCCTGCTGGAGAAGCACCCGGCGCTGCACGGCGCGCTGCTGGACCTGCCGCAGGTGGTGGCGCACGCCGACCCGCGGCTGCGGGACGGCGGGGCGCTGGCCTCGCGGGCGACGCTCGTGCCCGGCGACTGCCGCCGCGAGGTCCCCGTCGAGGCCGACCTCTACATCATCAAGAACATCCTCGAATGGAACGACGAGAGCACCCGCCGGACGCTCGCCAACGTGGTCGCGGCGGCGCGCCCCGGCGCCAGGGTGGTCGTCATCGAGAACCTCGTCGACAACAGCCTCAGCTCCTTCACCACGGCGATGGACCTGTTCCTGCTGCTCAATGTGGGCGGCCGGAAGCACACCGAGGAGAGCATGGTGGCGCGGATGACCGAGGCCGGTCTGAACGTGACCGACATCCGGCCCGTCAACGGCGCACTGCACGCCTTCGACTCCACGGTGGGGGTGCCCGGCGGCTCCTGACGCCCGCGGCGGGCTGTCCCCCTCCCCGCCCCTCCCCGAAACCGGGACTCCGCCCCAGCCCCCGGTCCGGGGTTCCGCCCTCAGACCCCGGGGTCCAGGGGCGGAGCCCTGGTAACGGGAAGGGGCGGGGAGGGGAAAGGCACCCCGTAGCCGCACCGACAACACCACGGTGCCCGCGTCGTCCTCGACGACGCGGGCACCGTGGTGGGTGCTTCTCCGTCAGCTGTACCGGTACGTGGTGAGGTGCGCGAACACCACCACATTGGCCGTGTAGTCCTTGGCCGCGTGGTCATAGGCCCCGCCGCAGGTGATCAGCCGCAACTGGGCGTTGGGGGTGTCCCCGTAGACCTGCTTGTCCGGGAAGGCGTTCTTCTTGAACGTCTTGACCTTGTCGACCACGAAGGTCGCCACGATCCCGTCCTCGCGGGTGATGGCCACCTTGCTCTTCGGCTTGAGCTGGCCGAGGGTGTAGAACACCGCCGGGCCGATCTTGGTGTCCACATGCCCGGCCACGATGGCGTTGCCGCGCTCACCGGGCGAGGGGCCGCCCTCGTACCAGCCCACCAGGTTCTGGTCGGTGTCCGGGGGCGGGACCAGCACGCCCGCGGCGTCCAGCGACAGCGGGGTGAAGGGCGCGCTCACGCCGATCGAGGGGATGTCCAGACGGGAGGCGGGGGAGCGCGGCAGCGCGGGTCCCGGACGGGACTCGGGGGCGGTCGTCGACTCCGGGGAATCCGCGTACGCGTCCTCGTTGGAGGTGTCGCTCTCCGGTTCGGAGATGGACGCGGGGGCGCTGGCCGCGGGCCGGGCCGACGGGGTGTTCTGGGAGGCGGCGTCCACGGAGTTGTAGATGAGGAATACGCCGATGAGGGCCGACGCGGCGGCCCAGCGGAGAATTCGGGTGTTGCCATCGGCAGCGCCCTGCTTGGCCGGCTTTCCCATAGAGGTGTTCGCCTTTCTTACGGCGCCTTGTCTCATGGCGCCTCAGCTCAAGGCGCCTTTCTCACGGCACGCTTTTCTCGCAGCGCTCGTGGAACTGCCGTGGCACCACCGCTCGGCGGAGGTGCCACGGCAGTACTGCATACGAAGAGTCAGACTCAGATCGCGGTGCCGGTCGGCTTGCGGCGACGCAGGGCGTAGGCGCCGGCGCCGAGGCCACCGAGGAGCAGGACCGAGCCGGCGGCCATGCCACTGCCCGTGGTGGCCATGCCGCCACCACCGGTGTGGACGCCACCGCGCGGCTTGTCGCCCTTCTCGTGGTCCTTCCAGTCGCCACCGGACCAGTCGTGGTCCTTCTTGCCGGACCACTCGTGCTCCCGGCCCTCGTCCTTACCGTGGGACCAGTCGTCCTCGTCCTTGCCGTGGGAGGAGGACCAGTCGCGCTCGCCGCCCTCGTCCTTGCCCTTCATCTCCTCCTTGCCGTGCTCTTCTTCCTTGCCGTGGTCTTCCCGGCCTTCCTCGCGGCCTTGGTCGTCCTTGTCCTTCCAGGAGCTGCCGCCCTGGCCGTAGCCGTCCTCGGAGGACTCCTGGCTGCTCGAGTACCCACCGTGACCGCCCGGGTCCGAGACGTCTGCGGCGAACGCGGCGGCGGGGGCGCCCAGGGTCAGGGTGGCGGCAATCGCCGCCCCGGTGAAGAGTGCGCGAGTAGATCGCATGAGCCATTCCTTCCGGCGCCGTCACGATACTGACTATTTGCCAGATAAAGGGATCGCAGCGGCGTCTTGTCCACCGTCAGCGAAGAGGGCTCCCCCTGCCACTCGGCGCGACCTGCGATCTGCTCGGTTGTAAGCCCTCTGGGTGGAGATAAGCGCAATGATCACTCATTTGCCGCGCGAATGGACTGACGCCCTTTCACCTTTTCGGCAGACATCATTCCGATGAGCCCAGTAGTGTGAGATTTTCGCGCCCGGTGCATAATCCACGCGCGACGCCATACGAAAGACGCCATACGAAAAGGGCCGCCGGGAGGCGAACTCCGTCGGCGGCCCCGTGCGGCGCGGCGTCTGCGCGCTAGCCCTGGTCGCGGTCCCAGCGGTAGAACTCGTGGGCCATGGCGTCCTTGGGCTCGCGCCAGGTCTCCGGGTCGTACGCCCGCATATACGGCTGGAGGCGGGCGCTGACGTCGCGGAACTCCGGGTGCTTGGAGTACTTGGTGACCTCCGTGGCCGGCGGCCGCTCCGCCTCGATCAGATGCAGATACACATCGCCGAACTGGAAGAGGCTGCGGCCGGTGACGCCGATCAGCCCGGGCAGTTCGCCGCGGTCGGAGTCCGCGAAAATCTTGGCGACCTGCGGCGCCGCGTCCCGCTGCATCTTGGCGACGATCATGGTGCGGTACATGGTCACGCCCCCACCGTCTCCCGGGCCCGCTGCTCGATCTTGTCCCGGATCAGATCCATCTGGATACGGGAGTTGCGGTTGATGTGCTCCGTCATCGTGGGGTCGTCGACCGGCGCGTCGGGCCGCATCTCGAAGTCCTGGGTCCAGCGCATGCGGGTGCCCTCGGACTCCTCCTCGTACTCCCAGCGGATGTTCATGTAGGCGAAGGGGCCGGGCTCGACGCGGCGCGCCCAGACCGTGCGGACATCGCGGGCCGTCTCCCGCTCGGAGACCCAGGACCAGACCTTGCCGTCCTCGTCGGGGTGCATGGTCAGCCGGAAGGTGGTGGTGTCCCCGGTCCGCTGGAGCACCTCGACCGAGGCGTACTCGCTGAACAGCTGCGGCCAGTTCTCCAGGTCGTTGGTCATGTTCCAGACGAGGTCGAACGGCGCCTTGATCATGACCTCGTTGTCGGTGTGGCCTGCCATCTTCATGCTCCTGAGGTAAGTGAGGTGTTGATGACGTCGAGGAAGTCACCGGGGGTCTTGCAGCTCTCGGCCCCCGGTTCGATCGGGGTGCCGTACTGGTTCTCCAGCTCGCCGACGATGGCGAGCAGACCGAGCGAGTCCAGGCCGTACTCCTCGAAGGTGGAGTCCGGCCGGGTCCGCATCAGGTCCGGATCGACGGTGAGTCCGGCGCATCGCTTCATCAGCGTGGCCAGTTCCCCGTAGGACAGTTGACTGGACATCAGTAATCTCCTTCCGGTCCGCGGAGCACGAGCGCCGCGTTGCAACCCATGAGTCCTCTGCTGAGCACCAGCGCCGTCCGCGGCTCGGCGGGGCGGGAACTGCGGGTGACGAGGTCGAGGTCATGGCAGACGTCGGTGACGTACGGGGTCGGAGGCACCACGCGGTGCTCCATGGAGAGCAGTGCGGCCGCCACGTCCAGCGTGGGAGCCGCGCAGTGCACCCGGCCGAAGCCGGTCTTCGGCGCGGTCACCGGGACCCGGGTGCCATGCGGCCCGAGGGCGTCGGCGATCGCCAGCGCCTCGGCGCGGTCCGCCTCGGGCACCCCGAGCGCGTCGGCGAAGACCACGTCGATCTCCTCCGGCGCGCACTCCGCGTCCTCCAGGGCCACGCGGATGGCCTGGGCGAGCCCCTCCCGGGACCGCTCCCACCGGGACGGCCCGGTGAAGGTCGAGCCGTAGCCGGCGATGAAGCCCCGGATCCGCACCCCGCGGCGCCTGGCGGCCCCCTCCTCCTCCACGACCAGCATCGCCCCGCCCTCCCCGGGCGCGAATCCGCAGGCGTCCTCGGTGAACGGCAGATAGGCCCGGCCCGCGTCGCGGGCCCGGCTGAGCTCGTCCCAGCCGAGCATGCAGACGATGGAGTACGGGGCCAGCGACGCCTCGGAGGCGCCCGCCACCACCGCGTCCGCCCCCCGCCGGATGGACCGGCGGGCGTGCGCGAGCGCGTCCAGACCGCCGGCCTCGTCGTTCGCCACCACCCCGCAGGGGCCCTTGAACCCGCCGCGGATGGAGACCTGGCCGGTGCTGGCCGCGTAGAACCACGCGATGGACTGGTAGGGGCCCACATAGCGCGGCCCCTTGCCGTACAGCTGCTGGAGCTCGCGCTGGCCGAACTCACCGCCCCCGGAACCGGCGGCGGTCACCACGCCCACGGCGAACGGCGACATGTCGTCCACCGGCAGCTTGGCGTCGTCCAGCGCGAGATCGGCCGTAGCCATCGCGAAGTGGGTGAAGCGGTCGGTCTGGACGAGGAACCGCTCCTCGATCATCGAGCCCGGATCGAAGCCGCGGACCTGGCCGCCGATCCGGACCGGGAAGTGCTCACTGCCCTCGCGGGAGATCCGGTCCAGGAAGGTGATCCCCTCCCGGGTGGCCTTCCAGAAGGCGTCGGTGCCCACTCCGCCCGGGGCGATCACACCGAGGCCCGTGATGGCCGCGCCCCGGTTCCGGGCGCTCTTCGCCGATGTCATGCCGCACTCCCGTCCGCCCGGCTCAGCACCACCGCGGACTGGAAGCCGCCGAATCCGCTGCCGACCGACAGCACATTGCGCAGCGGGAGGGCGCGGGCGGTGCGCGGGACATAGTCGAGGTCGCATTCGGGGTCGGGGGTCTCGTAGTTGGCCGTCGGCGGCACCACGCCATGGGCGAGGGCCATGGCGCAGGCGACCACCTCGATGGCGCCGATCGCCCCCAGGGAATGGCCCACCATGGACTTGATCGAGCTCATGGGGGTCTTGTACGCGTGCTCGCCCAGGGACCGCTTCACGGCCGCCGTCTCATGCCGGTCGTTCTGCTTGGTGCCCGAGCCGTGCGCGTTGACGTAGTCGACCTCGGAGCTGTTGACGCGGGCGTGGCCGAGCGCGTGGTCGATCGCCTCGGACATCTCCAGTCCCTCACGGGTCAGACCGGTCATGTGGTAGGCGTTGCCGTAGGTGGCGAATCCCCGGAACTCGCAGTAGACCCGCGCCCCTCGGGCCCGGGCGTGCTCCAGCTCCTCCAGGACCAGCACGGCGGCGCCCTCGCCGAGGACGAAGCCGTCCCGGTGCGCGTCGAACGGCCGGGAAGCGGTGGCCGCGTTGTCGTTGTTCGCCGAGGTGGCCTTGATCGAGTCGAAGCAGGCCACGGTCAGCGGGGTGATCGGCGAGTCCGCGGCCCCGGCGACGCACACATCGGCCCGCCGCTCCTCGATCGCCTGGAAGGCGTATCCGATCGCGTCCAGACCGGAGGTGCAGCCGGTGGAGACGGACTGCACCGGGCCCTGAGCGCCGGTCAGCTCCGCCACCCCGGAGGACAGCGCGCTCGGCGAGAACGCGTGCTGAAGGTGCGGACCCGCCTTGCGGTGGTCCACGTCCCAGTGCTCACCGGCGTCGCTCACCTTGACGTAGTCCTGCTCCAGCCGGGTGGACGCGGCGACGGCGCTGCCCAGTGAAACCCCTATCCGCCAGGGGTTGAGCGCCTGGAGGTCGAGACCGGAGTCCCGTACCGCCTCCTGGGCCGCCACCAGCGCGAACTGCACATAGCGGTCGGAGCGTTCGATCTGCTCGAAGCTCAGACCGCCGGCCAGCGGGTCGAAGTCGCATTCGGCGGCGATCCGGGAGCGGAACCGCTCCGCGTCGAAGAGCGTGATGTTGCGGGTGGCCGTACGGCCCGCGGTGAGCATGTCCCAGAACGCCGGGACGCCCACACCCCCGGGGGCGACGACACCGAGTCCGGTGACCACCACCCGTCGGGTCACGACGTCGCCTCGGCGGGTTCGGCGGCCTCCGTGTCCACGTGACCGAGCTCGGGGCGCGGCGCCAGGGGCCCGAGGTGGAAGACCATCCGGGCCTCGGTGCTCCCCACATTGCGGAACCGGTGCCGCACGTTGACGGGGATCAGGAGCGCCTGGTCGGGGCGGAGCGGATGCGCCTCGCCGTCCAGGTCCACCTCCATGTCGCCGCTGACGACGTACACGAACTCCTCGGAGTACGGGTGGTAGTGCTCGGCGACCCGTTCACCGGGCCCCACGATGGCCATCCCCATGAAGCCGCTCGTGGCGCCGACCAGAGGCGGGGTGAGCATGGCGCGCACATCGCCACCGCGCCGGCGGTTGGGGGCGACCGCGGCGAGGTCGACGAGGAGAGGGGACTGCGTGGTCATGATGAGTTCCTCCAGGTAGCGTTGCGCGGTCCGCGCCACGGGGTGGAAAGGTGCGAAGGGGGAGAGACGTCGTCAGTGGTCCGCCGACTTGCGGTCGGTGATCGGGGTCATGTCGCAGTCGGCGAGGAAGCGGCGCTGCCCGTCTTCCATGGACAGGTCGATCACCGCCCCGTCCGCCCCGAGGTCCAGCAGACGGCCCAGTACGGCGGCGGCCCGCCGGCCGCTCACACCGGCCGCCATGGCGGGGTTCCGGTCCAGCGGCACGGCCAGGTCCACCAGCCGCACCACGATGTCGTCACGCTGGAAGATGGTGCTGCTCAGCAGGGCCTTGGCGGGCTGCTCCGCGGTCATCTCCCTGTTCACCGCGAGCTCGTCCTGCCGGGCCAGCAGACTGGCCACCGCCGGGCCGCAGCCGGTCTTGACCGGGTAGAGCAGGGCGTGCCGGTGGACGCCCTGGGCGGGGCGCGGCCCGCCGGCCGTCATGTGGTGGACCACCGGCAGCGAGGCGCGGGCGAAGAACTCCCGTGCCGAGCTGGGGTCGTCGAGGTTGCGGTCCTCCTCCAGATACGGATTGAGGGCCTCCTCGGCGGCCCTGATCTCCGGCTGCCGGGCCACGAAGCGCAGCGCCGCGGTCAGATCGCCCTTGACCTCCACGGCCCGCACCACCCGGTTGCCGCTCATGAACACCGAGGTACGGGAGAGCCGGGTGGTCTCGTCGACCCGGGCCTCGGGCGAGGCGTAATCGGCGAGGATCTTGGCGACGGCGTCCTCGCTGCCCGGCTTCACGGTGAAGGTGAGCGCCTGCCGGACCAGCCCGTCACCGACCCGCAGCGCGGCGTCGACGCCCCGGGTGGTGACATCGACCGGCGCGGACCCGGCGGTCAGGGTCTCCCGCAGGATGCTGAACCGCAGTGAGCGGGTGTCCTCCACACAGCCGTGGAAGGGCTTGACCATCTCCCGGTGCGCGGGGGAGTCCACCCAGGCGAGAAACGGAGGGGCGCTTTCCCATTCGCTGGTGATCAGCCACTGCGAGGGATTCTCGATCGACTGGCACAGCTGGTCGCTGATGTGCCCGGGCACCGCGGCCACCTGCCGGGACAACTGATCGTAGGCACGCAGAAAGCGCTGCTCGGCACCGCTGTTGACCTGCACCAGCAATACGACGCGCAATCTGGTGTCGGTGAGAGCGGATTCCACGGTCGTCGGCGACTGGTCCACCGTGGTCTCCGGAATGTCGGACAGGGTGCTCATAATCCACTCCTTATGTCGCGGACGCGTCCTTCCGGGCATCGAGGACACCCGCCCGTTAGACGATCGTGGAGCGCTCCCACCAATGGCGCGAGATATGTGAGCCATCCGAGCGAACGCCTGGTCAGCGCCCCGGAGCAGCCCGGAAACACCGGGCATAGCTGTAAAATGAACCGTCTTGCCGACAATGCTGAGCGTGTGCCCGTCCTCATCGCGGGCGGCTCCCTGGTGGGCCTGTCCGCCTCACTGTTCCTGGGCCGACTGGGGATCGGTCATCTGCTGGTCGAGAAACACCCCCGCACCTCGCACCACCCGCGCGGACGGGGGAACAACATCCGGACGATGGAACTGTTCCGCACCGCCGGAGTGGAGTCCGCGATCCGCGAGGCCGCGTCCGTCCTGGCCGACAACCACGGAATCCTCCAGGCTCCCTCCCTCACCGGTACGGAGGGCAACTGGCTCTTCCGGGAGATGGACCCGGGTGGCAAGGCCGCCCGGATCAGCCCTGCCGGATGGTGCCTGTGCAGCCAGAACGACCTGGAGCCGGTACTGCTGAACGCGGCCCAGGCACTCGGTGGCGAACTGCGGTTCTCCACCGAGCTGATCTCCTTCGAGCAGGACGCGGACGGTGTCACCGCCACCCTCCTGGACCGCAGGTCCGAGCGGCGCTCCACGGTCCGCGCCGACTACCTCATCGCCGCCGACGGGCCCCGCAGCCCGGTGCGCGAGGCCCTTGGCATCGGGCAGAGCGGACGCGGTGAACTGTTCCACAACGTGTCCATCACCTTCCGCGCCAAGCGGCTCGCGGACGCGGTCGGGGACCGCCACTTCATCGCCTGCTACCTCACCAACCCCGAGGCCGACGGGGCGCTGCTGCCCGTCGACAACCAGGAGAGCTGGGTCTTCCACGCCCCCTGGCACCCCGAGCGCGGCGAACCGCTGGAGGCGTTCACCGATGAGCGCTGTGCCCAGCACATCCGCACCGCCGTCGGCATGCCCGACCTGGAGGTCGAGGTCACCGGAAAGGCACCCTGGCACGCGGCCGAGCGGGTGGCGGACCACTACTCCGACGGTCGGGTCTTCCTCGCCGGGGACTCCGCCCACGAGATGTCGCCCACCGGCGCCTTCGGCTCCAACACCGGTATCCAGGACGCCCACAACCTGGCGTGGAAGCTCGCCGCCGTCATGGGCGGCTGGGCGGGCCCCGCGCTGCTGGAGACCTACGGCATGGAGCGGCGGCCGGTCGCCCAGGCCACCAGCGCCCGCGCCGCCGCCCGTTCCGCCGAGCACAGCCACCCCGGCTACTCGGCACCGGCCACCGAGGGCCGGGGTCCGCAGTCCAATGTCATGGCCGTCGCCATGGGCTACCGCTATGTGCGCGGCGCGGTCGCGGGCGCCGACCCCGCCGCCCCCGCGGTGCCCGACGACTTCATGGTCTCGGCCGAGCCCGGCAGCCGCGCACCCCATATGTGGGTGCACCGCTGCGGGGTGCGGCTGTCCACCCTCGACCTGTACGAGCGCACCTGTGTCCTGCTCACCGGGCCGGGCGGCGCCGCCTGGCACGAGGCCGGCCGCCGCACCGCCGACGCCCTCGGTGTCCCCCTGGACTGCTACCGGGTGGGCGAAGGCCCGGACCACGAACTCGCCCCCGAACCGGGCACGGACTGGGCCGAACTCCACGGCACCGCCCCCGACGGAGCGGTCCTGGTCCGCCCCGACGGCTTCGTCGCCTGGCGGGCGGAGCGCTCGGTCCCCGACCCGGAAGCAGCGATGACGCGAGCGCTGCGAGAGGTTCTGCGGCTGGACGGCTGACCCCGCTTTCCCGGAGGCCACCGGCGTCCGGACGCCACCCCGCTTCCGGGTCCACCCGCCCGGGGCTGTGGGACGCGGCGCCGGGCGCCGGGCCGTATCGGCGACGATGAGCAGGACCCCAGCGTCCGGGGTGTCGAACTCGCCGGGCTGATCCGTGAAGGCGAGAGCTTCCAGGAGTGTCAGCACGCGGCCGGTGGGTCGAGCCATGTTCGCAGTTCCAACGCGAATACCGGACCGATTCTGTCCACTATTTCTCCTAGCCTGCGACGTGCACGCCTTCAGCACAGCCAAGGAGATCCCCATGGACTTCGTCTCGATCCGCATCATCACCGGCGACGTAGCGCGCCTCGTCGAGTTCTACGAGCGAGCCACGGGAGCGCGGGCGACGT
Source organism: Streptomyces lacaronensis (assembly GCF_047337785.1). Taxonomy (NCBI): domain Bacteria; kingdom Bacillati; phylum Actinomycetota; class Actinomycetes; order Kitasatosporales; family Streptomycetaceae; genus Streptomyces; species Streptomyces lacaronensis. The sequence goes on along the minus strand of NZ_JBLHDK010000003.1, from coordinate 3,227,150 downwards.
GGGCCACCGAGGACTTCGCCGAACTCAAGACCGCGGGCGCCACCCTCGCGATCGCCGGCACCCGCACGGTCCCGCTGTTCGCCCCGGGCTCCGCCCGCCCGGCGGACAACCACAGCGTGATCACCGAGTTCCTCGTCGATGACGTGGACCGCGTGCACCGGAACCTGACCGGCTTCGTCACCGACTTCGTCACCGAGCCCACCACGATGCCCTGGGGCAACCGGTCGCTGTTGTTCCGTGACCCCGACGGCAACCTCGTCAACTTCTTCACCCCCGTCACCCCGGCGGCCATCGAAAAGTTCGCACGCTGACGCCACGCACAGCCGCTCACGCGGGAGCCCTGAGATCTCAGGGCTCCCCCCGGTGAACGCGGCCACCGAGTCCAGCAGCGCCACCAGCGGGGGACATCGGAACGCACCGCTGACCTTCGAAGGACGTCTGCGCTTGTGTCTGCGGATCGACGCCGGACGTCCGATCGCGTACGTGGCTGCGGGAGCCGGGACCTCGATCCACCGACCGGCGAGCAGCTGCGCGAGGTCATCCGCTACGAGCACGACCGGGTCGGCGACCTGGTCCACGTCGACGTCAAGAAGCTCGGACGCATCCCGACCGGCGGCGCACAAGCGGACCAGGCCGTACACGCCGCGCACGAGCGGGAAAGTGGAGAGGTATAACGGGACGCTCTCCCGCGAGTGGGCGTACGTCCGCGACTACACAGCCGGGCGTGAACGCCGCGTCGGGCTCGCGGAGTTCGTGAACGACTACAACCACGAGCGGCCGCACGTCACGCTCGGCGGCCGACCGCCCATCAGCCGGACCGCCGGGAGCGACTACCGGATCGTCTTCAACCAGCCGCACGAACCACTCGCGGACATCCCGCAGCAGCTCACCTTCGGGGACTTCGTGTAACCAATGTCCCGAGACACCACACCTAGTGCTGTGACCGCATAGGTTCGCCGGGTCGGCGGTGGTGGCGGTTGGATGTGTGGTGACATCCGATCCGACCGCTGGAGGCGCGGTGGCTGAGCCTGTCCGTGTGCGCAGACTGACCGACCAGGAGGGGCAGAAGCTGCAGCAGATCGTACGCCGGGGCAGCACCAGCTCGGTGCGCTACCGGCGGGCAATGATGCTGCTGGCCTCGGCGGGCGGGAACCGGGTGCCGGTGATCGCCCAGCTGGTGCAGGCCGACGAGGACACCGTCCGGGATGTGATCCACCGGTTCAACGAGATCGGCCTGGCCTGTCTGGACCCTCAATGGGCGGGAGGCCGTCCCCGCCAACTCAGCCCTGATGACGAGGACTTCGTCATCGCGACGGCCACCACCCGCCCCACCAAGCTCGGCCAGCCTTTCACCCGCTGGTCGCTGCGCAAACTGGTCGCCTATCTGCGGAAAGTCCACGGCCGGATCATCCGCATCGGCCGTGAGACCTTACGCAGCCTGCTCGCCCGCCGCGGTGTCACCTTCCAACGCACCAAGACCTGGAAGGAATCACCCGACCCCGAACGGGAGACGAAGCTGGACCGGATCGAAGAGGTCCTGGACCGCTTTTCCGACCGCGTGTTCGCCTTCGATGAGTTCGGCCCGCTCGGGATCCGGCCCACCGCGGGCTCGGGCTGGGCCGAACGGAGACATCCCGACCGGCTGCCGGCCACCTACCACCGCACCCACGGGGTGCGCTACTTCCACGGCTGCTACTCGGTCGGCGACGACCGCCTGTGGGGCGTCAACCACCGCAGGAAGGGTGCCGTGAACACGCTGGCCGCGCTGAAATCGATCCGTGCCGCCCGGCCCGATGGCGCACCGATCTATGTCATCTTGGACAACCTGTCCGCCCACAAAGGCGCCGACATCCGCCGCTGGGCGAAGAAGAACAAGGTCGAGTTGTGCTTCACCCCGACCTACGCCTCGTGGGCGAACCCGATCGAGGCCCACTTCGGACCGCTGCGGCAGTTCACCATCGCCAACTCGAACTATCACAACCACACCGTGCAGACCCGGGCCCTGCACGCCTACCTGCGCTGGCGCAATGCCAACGCCCGCCACCGCGATGTTCTGGCCGCCGAACGCAAGGAACGCGCCCGCATCCGCAGTGAGAGAGGCATCCGCTGGGGAGGACGCCCCCTCACCACCGCGGCCTGACCAGCCAACCCAGTGATCGTTTCCGACCGCAGCGCGAGTCTGCAGGGGAATTATGCCTGAGACCGACGCCCGCCCGCCCGCCTACGCCTCCGGCCCGGAACTACCACCCGCCATCGCCCGGTCCAGGATCGCCGCAACGACCTCGGACTTGGCGTCGGCGTAGTTCTGCATGTACTCCCAGGACTGCCGGGACAGCGACCGCTTGGCGTCCGCGTAAAGCTTGCGGTCGCCGCTGTCCGTGCGCAGCCGGTCGCGGAAGCGCAGCATACGGACGACTTCCTGGCAGCCCTCGGGCAGGACGTGCAGGTTGGCTGATTCGCCGCTCGGGCCGAGGCCGTGTTTGCGCAGTACGCGGTGCTCGTACCATTCGGGCTCACGGATGACGAGCGTGAAGCCAAGGCCCTCCAGGGCCGGTACGTAGCACGCCTCGTCGCCAGAATCGGGGACGGTCAGGAGCATGTCGATGACCGGCTTGGCGGGCAGGTCCGGCACGGACGTGGAGCCGACGTGCTCGATCCGGTGGTCGACGTGGCCAAGGCGCTCACGCATGCGGGCGGCCTCCCGTTCGAAGACCGCGGGCCACCGCGGGTCGTACTCCCGCAGCGTGACCTGGCCGTTGAGCTTGGGCGGCGCGACCACGTGGGCCGCCTCGATCTCCTCGGCGGTCATGGGGATGCGCGGCACTTCCTCTTCGGGCCGTTCGGACACGGGAGCTCCCGTCACTTTGAGGCCATGGCGCCAGGGCTCTTAGGAATGGATTGGTGGCTCGTTGGCCCCGGCACGGCTGGTGGCCATCGTTGCACCACCACACATCCAACCGCCACGACCACCAACCCGGCGAACCTATGCGGTCAGAGCACTAGACGCGCTATTCCGAACGCGGATGTAGCGTCGTGATTATGGACTTCCTGACTGGCGCCACCACCGACCAGGCGCCGGCCGATCCGGCTGCCACCGACGACATGCTGGCCAGCCAGCCCATCGGCTACTGGAGTGGTCAGGCTCACGCGGTCGTTACCCGGCAGCTGCGTGACGCCATGGCTGGGATCGACGTCACGCAGCCTCAATACTGGGTACTCAACAGCGTCAAGTACTGGCCTGCGGCGCCGAGCCGCGACGAGATAGCCGCCCAGCTGTTGCCCCTCGCAGACGGACAACATGAGATCCCCCGTGTCATCGCCCAGTTGCTCCACCGCGGCTGGCTGCGGACCGACGCCGGACATCGTCTGCACCTCACCGATGCAGGAGAAGCCGCCAGGATGCGGCTGCGCGAGCTGGTAACCGAACTTCGTGCTGTGGTCCACGACGGCATCAGCGACGAGGAGTACGTGGCCGCGCTCAAGGTACTGCGCAGGATGATCTCCAACGTCGAGGGCGCCAGGAACCCGTAGGTCGTCCAAGATCGTTCTGTGACGGGCGACCTGGACACCCCGCTCACCGCGCTCTACGTGAAGATCGACGACGAGATCGGAGATTCCCGATGGCTGGGCTGTCCCGCCGCGGTTGACGGACTCTGAGCTCGTCTGCCTCGCCGCTGCTCAAGCAATGCTGGGCATTGCCTCGGACTCCCGGTGGCTGCGGTTCGTCTGCCCCCGCTTGGGCGCGATGTTCCCGCACGTACCGAAGCAGCCGGGCTGGCACTGAGCCTCGCCCCTAACAGCTGGGGGCGGGGCTCAGCGGCAGGTCAGTTGACGTCTGCTCCTTTCAGGAGGAGTTCGTCCCCGGCGGGGAAGCGGGCCGTGCCGCCCTCCTCCCAGGTGACCACGACAGCTAACCCGCCCATTGGCCCCTGGGCGGTCGACGCCTCCTTTACCGTGCGCCACTCGCCGTCGTAGCCGATCACGTCACCCGGACCGATCAGGGCAGCGCGCTTGGTGGGCAGGCTTAACCGTTCTTGCCGGCGGGCCTGATGCGGTCCAAAGGGGCTTCCCATTCGAGGCCACCTCCCTTCGGCCGCATGTACGCCGTTTGGCTGAACAGCTTTCCGGTCCCCTTGACGCGCTCCTCAATCACGCCTTGCAGCTCGCCTGTGCATCCGGTCTCGGTGTCTTCGACAAGCGTGCCCTTTGGGTACGGCAGATCGCCGTGGCTGAGCACCGTCGGTGGCTTCTCTTTTGTCTGTGCCATGATCCCTCGTCCCACCTGCGCATATGTGTCTCACACAAGAGAACTGCCGCCGTGCAAAGCGAACTTGCACACCTCTTGCACAGGGCGCAGGCGTATGAGTGCTGAGAGTGAGACGATGGATGAGAGGTAACGCCAGTCGAGTGGGGAAGACGCACACTATGAGCGCGACCAAGATTCCCGGACCCGGTGCGAATGTGGCTGTCTGCCGCAAGGCGCGCGGCTTCAGCCAGGTTGCTCTTGCCCGGCGTGCAGGCGTGTCGGTCTCGCTGCTCAGCAAGATCGAGGTAGGTGACCGCGCACTGACCCAGGGCATTGCCGCCGCTCTCGCTCAGGCCATGGGTTTGACGCTGGATGAGCTGCTGGGCACGGCCCCCGTCGAGCGCACTGACGAGAAGAGCCTTGCCGCCCTTAATTACGCCATTCGGCGTTTCGACATCCCCGACACGCCACCCTCACACCCTGAGGACCTTCCGCGCGAGCTGGCCGAGCTGAACGAGCACCGCTACCGCACGGAGCTGTCGGCGGTCCTCCAGAAACTCCCTGGCGTGCTGGCCGACGCCACCAACTGTGCGCACGCCACCCAGTCGCCCGATGCCTGGACCCGCGTCGCCGATGCGTACTCGGTGGTCTATTGGCTGGCCGCCCGGCACCGCTGGATGCACCTCGCCGAATTGGCCGTCATGAAACAGCGACTGGCCGCCGAGCGTGCGCACCCGATTGCCGCCACGGTGGCCGCCCGGGATGAGGCCGGAGCCTTCCTCAACTCCGGTGATTTCGCTGGTGGGTTGGCGATCGTGGACCGCGCAGTGGTTGAGGCCGAGACGACGCTGCGGGGACGTGACCGCGCGTACGGTCTGGGCATCCTGCACCTGCGTGGGCTAACGCTGGCCGGTCGGCTCAAGGAGAAGACCACCGCCGAACGGCACATCGAGGCAGCATGGCAGGTGGCCGAAAAGTTCCCCGAGGACATCGAGGACCACGGCATCCACTTCGGCCCCGAGAACACGGCCGTACACGTTATCTCGACGGCTTCCGACATGGAGGACTACCGCGAGTCCCTCAACACGGCGGACGACCTGGTCCGGGGTGGGTTGACGCTTCCGGCCACGCGCGTTGGCCCGCTGCACATGAACATCAGCCGGTCAAAGCTCGCGCTGGGCGACAGGAGGGGCGCCCTTGAATCGCTCGAAGCGGCTTGGGACGTCGCGCCGGAGATGGCCCGCGTCCACCCGACCAGCCAAGAGCTGATGCGCGTGCTCACCTCGCTGCACCGCCGCAGCAACCCCAGGCTGACCAAGCTCGCCAAACGCGCTGGTGTGCCCTTCTGACTGCTGCTGCTGGCGTTACTCTGAACTGAGTTGGCAGAGCGCCGGTTGGCGGATCGGGGGCGGATGATGGCGACGACTTCGAATGGTGGAGCCGAACCGCCAGAGGAAAGGAAACCCGGCTCTCCGTTTGCATTGCCTCCGGAGGTCATGGCGAAGATCGTGGAGCCCATCACCTCAACCATGTTCAAGAACGTGGTCAAGTCCCTTGGGTAGCGCCCGGAACCCGCGCCGCAACAGCAAGTAACCCAGCACGCAGGAGAAGTCCATAACGTCTTCATTGGCGATCACGCCGCAGGGAATGTGTATCCGCCTGCCGCAGGAGAGAGCCTGGCAAAGCAGCGGCAGAAGTTCCACTTCGACTTCCTCAACCACACGCTGAAGCAGGCAGAGTGGACATTCCGCTTGAGCGTGTGGTTTATGACTGGTGGTGCTCTGATCATCCTCGCGGGGGGTGTGTTGGCACTTGTGCACGCCGGGAACCCTGACCTGAGTTACCTACCGCTGGTGACCAGCCTGACGGGTGGGTTGATCACGGTTGGCGGTGGCGCGCTGGCGCTGCACTCGAAGCGCACCATGGCCAACCTCACGACGGCCGCCGAGGAGAACGAGAGAAAGATCGACATCGATCACAAGCTCGAAGTGGCGACAACCTTTATCGACCGTGTTGAAGACCCGGAGGCGAAGGACCGCCTCAACTCGGCTGCCGCGATGAAGGCTCTGGGCATGGAAGCGAAGCCAGAGACGATGGTCGACCGTCTTCTGCCGGGTGAGCAGCCCAAGGAGATCGAGTCAGGTGAATCGACGGGCTGAGTCTCCTTGGGCCTGGCGTTCGCCGAAGCGGTCGAGGCTCCGGCTCTCAGGGTGGCGCGGTCAGCCCGCCGCCTCGCTCTGGGCGTCGCGGGCGGTTCGGCGGCGCAGGCGGCGCCACAGCGCGGGGGTCGTGCTGATCACGACCGTCAGGACCACGGCCGCCGCCACGCCCTCCCACGGCTCGGGGAAGAGCGAGCCGCCCAGGATCCCGATCAGCTGATACGTCACCGCCCAGGCCAGCGCCGCGGGTCCGGCGCCCCGGGCGAACCTCCGCAGCGGCCAGCGCGCCAGCAGGCAGGCCAGCATCACCGGTATCCGGCCCGCCGGGATCAGCCGGGACAGCACCAGAACCGCCACCCCGTGCTCGTCCAGCCGCGCCTGTGCCTGGTCCAGCCGTTCCGGTGCCGCGTGGTCGTGGATCCGTTCCAGCCACCGCGAGCCGTTCTTCGAGCGCACCCCGCGCCGCCCGAGCCAGTACAGCATCACGTCCCCGGAGAAGGCCGCCAGTGAGGCCACTCCGAAGACCACCAGCAGCGACAGCGGGGGAGCGGTCTGGTGGATGGCGACCACCGCGGCCGAGGAGACCACCGCCCCGGTGGGTACCACCGGCACCAGCGACCCGAACACCACCAGCAGGAACAGCGAGGGGTACCCCACCGCCTGCTGTGTCGACTCGGACGGCACGCTCCGCGCCAGATCCGCCAGATCCCCCATCACCTGGCGGGCTCCAGCCGCACGCACTCCCCGTGCACCAGCCGGTGCACCACCGCGTCGGGGGCGAGCCGCCCGGCGTGGCGCACGAAGTCGTCGCCCGGGGCGTGGAATTCATGCGGACGGATCGCGTCCATTCCGATCGGCCAGTACGTCCCGTAGTGCACCGGCACCGCGCAGCGCGCCCCCAGCAGCGCCAGCGCCTGTGCCGCGCGGCCCGCGTCGAGATGGCCGGGGCCGAGGTACGGGCCCCAGCCGCCCACCGGGAGCAGCGCCACATCGCAGGCGCCCACCGTCTCCGCCATCCCGTCGAACAGCCCGGTGTCGCCCGCGAAGTACGTGGTCGACTCGCCGCTCAGCACATACCCCAGCGCGGGCACCCGGCTCGGCCCGTACGGCAGCCGCCGCCCGTCGTGCGCGGCCGGTACCGCCCGGATGCGCACCTCGCCGACCACGCACACGTCCCCCGGCGCCAGCTCGGTCACCCGCAGCGCCCGCGCCGCGACCACCCGCCGCAGCGCGGGCACCGCGCGCCCGGCCCCGCGCGGCACCACCAGCCGGGTGCCGGGCAGCAGCTTGGCCAGCGAGCCGAGGTGCAGATGGTCGGCGTGCAGATGCGAGACCAGCGCCACGTCCGCCACCGCCGCGGCGGCCGGTGGCACGGCTCCCCGGCGGCGCCGCAGATGGGCCAGCCGCCGTACGAAGAGGGGGTCGGTCAGCACCCGCACACCGGAGTCCCGCACGGTCGCGGTGGCATGCCCCCACCAGGTGATCTCCACCGACATCTCCCGCCTCCTCCCTCGGGCCGTCCCGCCCCGATCCTCTCACCCCGTCGGGTGGTGCATGGAAGCAGCTCTGCCGGGTATGCATGACTCATGCATGATGACAGGGAACGCGTGGCGAATCTGCTGGGGGCCACGGCGCTGGCGATTACGGACGATCTGCTCGGTGCCCCGGCCGCCGCCTCCCGCCTGAGCATGAGCGCGGCCGCCGCGCTCATCGTGCTCCGCGCCGACCCCGGCGTGAGCGTGACCGAGCTCGGCCGCCGGGTGGGGCTCACCCAGTCCGCGGCGGTGCGCATGGTCGACGGGCTGGAGCGGGACGCCCTGGTCGAGCGGCGGCGCGGAATCGGCAACTGGACCGGGGTCCACCCCACCGCCAAGGGCCGACGGACCGCGGACCGGCTGCTGACCTCGCGGACCTCCCGGCTCACCGGGGTGCTGGACGGCCTCGGCGAGACGGAGGTCCGCGACCTCGGCGCACTGCTGGCGAAGCTGCTCGACGGGCTCTACCAGGGCAGTGGTTCGGCCGACCGGATGTGCCGGCTGTGCGACCGGACCGCCTGTACCCCGGACGGCGTGGAGTGCCCGGTCGGGGCCGCGGACCGGGCGGCCGCCCATGCGGCGGCCGAGGACGGGGCCCGTACGGACCATGGGTGAGCTGCTGGCCGTCGCCTCGGCGCTCTGCTTCGGCACCACCCACTTCCTGAGCGGCCTGGTTTCCCGCCACCGGCACGGAGTGACGGTCGCGGCCTGCGCCCAGGCGGGCGGCACGGTGGTCAGCCTGGTCCCGGTGCTGCTCACCCAGGGCGCCCTTGCCCCGCCGTCGGCCCTGGGCTGGGGCGGGCTTTCGGGGCTCGGTACCGGGGTGGGCGTGGCGTGCCTCTACTGGTCGATGAACCAGGGGCCGATGAGCGTGGTGGTGCCGGTCAGCGATGTCACGGCGGTGGGCTTGCCGGTGCTGGCGGGGATCGCCCTCCTCGGCGACCGGCCCTCGCCCCCGGCGCTCACCGGGATCGCGCTCGGGCTGCCCGCGCTGTGGCTGGTCTCGCGCGGTGAGCCAAGCGGGCCGCGCGGGCCACACGAGGTGCGGCCGGGGCACGGGCAGGGCGCCGACCGGCCGCGCCCGGCCGTCCTCCTGGCGCTGGTCGCCGGAGTGGGCCTGGCGCTGCACTTCTTCGCGCTCGCCCGGATACCGGCCTCGGCCGGATGGTGGCCGGTGGTGGTCAGCCGGGCCGTGTCGGTTGCCGTCATCCTGGCGCTGTTCCCCGCGACCGGCGCCTCCTTGCGGCTGCCCCGCCGGGCGGCCGCCGTGGCGGCGGTGGCGGGCGCGCTCGGCACCCTGGCGACGATCCTCTATCTGCTCGCCACCCGGCAGGAGTTGCTGTCCGTCGCCGTGGTGCTGTCCGCGCTCTATCCGGCGGTGCCGGTGCTGCTCGCGCTCACGTTCTTGCGGGAGCGGATCACCCGGCCCCAGGCCGTCGGGCTGCTCGGCGCGGGGCTGGCCATCGGGCTGATCGCCCTCGACTGACGGCGTGCGGACCGGCGCCGGACGAAAATCCGTGGACCGGCGGGCGGCCCGTACGCCACGATGGCCGCCTCCAACCCCGGCGCCCGGGGCCCCGGTCCACGAAAGGCCACCGCCGTCCGTATGAGCCGTGCACTCCACCGGCGCGCCGTCGTCGCCGACGCCCACAATGACCTGCTGATCGCCGTCACCGCCCGCCCGCCGCACCGTTGGGCGGGCTACTTCCGGGAGCGCTGGCTGCCACAACTGCGCGAGGGCGGGGTGGATCTCCAGGTGCTCCCGGTCTTCATCGACGACCAGTTCCGCCCCGAGGGCGCGCTGCGCGAGACGCTGCGGATGATCGAGTGCGCCCACACTCTCGCCGAGGGCAACGCCGACGAGGTACGGCTGTGCCTGGACGGCGACGACATCGACGCCGCGCTCGCCGACGGCCGGATCGCCCTGGTGCTGGCGCTGGAGAGCGCCCCCGGGCTGGACGCCAACGTCGAGCTCCTCCCGACCCTCCACCGCCTCGGGGTGCGCATCGCCTCGCTCGCCCACTGGGGCCGTACCGCCTTGGCCGATGGCAGTGGTGAGGACGCCACCGGAAGCCGGCTCACCGAGGCCGGGGTCCGGGCACTGGAGGTGATGGAGCGCCTGGGCATCCTCTTTGACGTCTCCCATCTCGGTGCCTCCGGGGTGGCCCATGTGCTGGAGCTGGCCACCCGTCCGGTGATGGCCACCCACTCCTCCGCCCGCGCCCTGCTGGACCACCACCGCAACCTCACCGACGAGCAGTTGCGCGGGATCGCGGCCACCGGCGGCACGGTGTGCGTCAACTTCCTCGGCGAGTTCCTGGCCACCGCCCCGGCCGACCGTACGGTGGACCGGCTGGCCGATCACATCGTCCACATCGCCGAGGTGATCGGCGTCGGCCATGTGGGTCTGGGGCCGGACTTCATCAAGGAGGTCAGCGCGGACACCACCCCGCCCTGCTGCGAGGACGTCGAGTACGCCCGGCTGGTGGTCCCCGGTCTCGAAGGCCCCCGCGGACTGCCTCTGGTGACCGAGGCGCTGGTCCGAAGGGGCCTTCCGGAGGCGGACATCGAGAAGATCCTCGGCGGCAATGTGCTGGAGCTCTTCCGCAAGGAGCTGGGGCGCCCCAGCTGAGATGTAGCGCCTATCGCCCGGCGGCGGCCAGGAACGCGTCGATCGCGGCGAACGTGGCCTCCGGGGCCTCCCGGGTGGGGAGGTGGCCCGCGCCCGGGATCAGCTCGAAGCGCGCCCCGGGGATGGCGGCGGCGTACGCGCGGCCGTAGTCGGGCGGGACGACGGTGTCGTTCTCGCCCCACACCGCGAGGGCGGGCACCGTCACCCGGCCGAGCCGGTGCAGCAGCTTCGGGTCGGACTTCGTCGGCCCGGCGTAGGCGGCCAGCGCCTGGAGCGCCGCGGGCGAGGGCCCCCGACGCGGCGCCGGTGCACCGGATCCCCGGGCGGGCCCGGGGCCCTCACCGGGCGGTGGGCCGGGCGGGGCCGTGGGGAACCGCACCTCGTGCCCCTCGAGCCGGGGCCCGAACGCGCCCATGACGACCAGCCCGCCGATGCGGCGGCCACGGTCGCGTACGGCCATCTCCGCGGCGATCCAGCCGCCGAAGGAGCTGCCGAGGACCAGGACATCGCGCAGATCGCGATCGTCCAGCAGATCCAGATACGTCTCGACGAGGTCGTCCACGCCCGCGAACCAGTCGGGCCGAGGGGTGTCCTCCCAGCCCGGATGGGTCGGCGCCAGCACCCGGGAGGTGGCGGCGAAGTGGTCCACCACACCGCTCACGCTGGCCGGTCCGGCGCCGCCGTGCAGGACGAGCACCGGGCGGCCCGCGCCCACGTCCCGCACCGTCAGGGGCAGACCGGGGTAGGGCTCGACGGTGAAGCCCGTGGATCCGGTGGACCCCGTGGATCCGGTGGACCCCGTGGATCCGGCGAATTCGGCGAATTCGGTGGGCGTGGTCATCGGTCCGCACCTCCGGCGGTCATCGTGGTGAAGGCGTCCCGCAGGATCCGCAGGGCGTCCGGCTGGAAGAAGTCGACGAGGTGGCCGGCCGATTGCGTGGCCGCCGCCTCGGCGCGCGGGAACATGGCTGTCTCGTAGGCGTGCAGAGCCGTCTCCAGGTCGTCGTATGCGGCCAGGGCGAGGGCGAGTTCCGCGCCGTCGAGCATGGCGAGGTTGGCGCCCGCCCCGGCGAAGGGGGACATCAGATGGGCGGCGTCGCCCAGGAGCGTGACGCCCGGCACCCGGTCCCAGCGGTGTCCGGTGGGCAGGGCGTGGATCGGCCGGGGGACGAGTGGGCCGTCGCCGTCGGCGATCAGCGCGCGCAGCCCCTCGTCCCAGTCGGGGAAGAGGTCCAGCAGCCGCTTCCGGGTCGCCGCCGGGTCCGCCGGGTCGACGAGGCCCGAACGGCTCCACTCCTCCGGCGCCTTGACCGCGATGTAGACGCGGATCCGGCCGCCGCCGTTGCGCTGGGCGAACAGCCCCTTCTCGTCCGCGAGGGCGAACATCGAGCCACGGCCCACGAGTTCGGCGACGGCCGGGTGCCGGGTGTCCACGTCGTTCAGGAGGCCGTCGACGAATGACACCCCGGTGTAGACCGGATCGGCTTCGGACAGCAGGGGCCGGACCCTGGACCACGCCCCGTCCGCGCCGACCAGCACATCCGCCGCGACGGTCGTGCCGTCGGCCAGGGTGAGCGTGGGCCGCCCCGCCGCGCCGATGGCAACCGCCCTCACCTTCCGGCCCCAGCGGACGGTCCCCTCCGGCAGCGACCCCAGCAGCAGCTCCTTGAGCACCCTGCGGTCGATCTCGGGACGGTCGTTGCCGTCACCGTCCTGCGGCGGGGGGATGTGGAAGCCGATGTCGGCGTCCTTGCCGAGCAGGCGCAGCTCCCCGCCCTCGGGGCGGCTCAGCGGCCGGAACTCCTCGAGCAGCCCGGCGTGCAGCAGCGCCCGCTGGCCGGACTCCTCGTCCAGGTCCAGCGTGCCGCCCTGGTCGCGTGCGGTCGCCGACGCGTCCAGCTCGTAGACGGTCGAGGGGATGCCGTGGACGTGCAGGACGCGCGCCAGCGTCAGCCCTCCCGGCCCCGCTCCGACGATGGCGATGCGGCGTTGACCGCGTTCACCGCGTTGACGGCGTTGTGTGGACATGGCGATGGATGCCTCCCCGGGCCTCCTGGCTCGGCGCGGGTGCGCCGTGGATGGGGTGAGCGTAGGGCGACGAACGCGTTCGTGGCAAACATGTTCGTGACGAACGGGTTCGCCGCCCGGTACGATGACGCCATGACAGCGCACCCCACCGTCCCGCGGAGCCGCCGGGAACGTCCGGCGAAACCGGCCCTGACCCGGGAAGGCATCATCGCCACCACGGTCGACCTCATGCGTGCCGAGGGCCTGGAGCGGGTGACGATGCGCCGCCTGGCCAGGGAACTGGACACCGGGCCGGCGTCGCTCTACGTCTACGTCCGCAACATGGCCGAGCTGCACGCGGCCGTCCTGGACGAGCTCCTCGGGGCCGTCGACCTGAGCCCGGTGAAGGCGGAAGGTGACTGGCGCGACCGGCTGGTGCGCACCCTCACCTCGTACACCTCGGTGCTGTTCGAGTACCCCGGTCTCGCCCAGTCCGCCCTGGTGGCGCGCCCCTTCGGCAAGCACTATCTGAAGCTGGTGGAGGCGCTGCTGGCGCTGCTGGACGAGGGCGGCCTCGAGCCCGACCGGGCCGCGTGGCTGCTCGATCTGCTGCTCCAGTTCGCCACCGCGACCGCGGCCGAGCACGCCCACCGGGCCCCCGGCGACACCCCGCAGAGCGAGGCGGACTGGCAGGCGCTCGCCACGGTGGTGCGGGATGTCTCACCGCGGACCCATCCACATGTCGCCGCGCTCGGCCCGCGGCTGCTGTCCGGGTCCCCCCAGGACCGGCTGGCCTGGGGCTTCGACGTCCTCATCGCCGGGGCGCGGCACACCCCGCTGCCGGAGGTGCTCGCCCCGTCCCCGGTGGACACCCGGGGCACCGGGAGCGCCGGGGACTGAGGCGGTGGCGCTCAGCCGCGCCCGGCGGGCCGCTCGCCGGTGGTCATCCGGGCGATGTTGGAGCGCTCGCCGTAGGTGAAGGGACGGACCCGGTAGGAGGCCCGCTTCTCGTTCGGCAGGGTGATCAGCCCGAAGGAGTTGATGTCCGGGTCGAGCACGGCGACGGGGTGGAAGGAGTCGCCGCCCCGGGGCCGGTCCTCCAGCAGATAGCCCCGCTCGCCCTCGGCGTGGTCGGTCCAGGTGAACCGGATGCCATTGGCGTGCATGACGGTCGCGCGCAGATCGGTCGGGGTCGCCGACGGCCGCCGGACGGGGCTGGTGCGCACCCCGGCCCGCCGGATGGTGCGCGGCGGCGCCCATGTGTGCTCCTGGCGCTGCTCCGCCTTGGTGAACGCCCCCCTGGGCAGGGCGACGTCGACCGGCCGGGACGCGGGTCCGTAGTACGGCCGCACCCGGTAGTAGAAGTGGGTCTTCGGGATCAGGTCGGGGTGCCGGTAGGTGGTCTGATCGAGCGGGGCGTAGGTGAGGATCGTCCAGGGTCCGCCGGGCTCGGTCGCGAACTCCACGATCCGCCCCGCGGCGCCCGGCGCCTTCCCGTGCCAGCTCAGCTCCGCGTCGACGGGGGAGACCCGGGTGACGCTGAGCACGGTCCCGGTCCGGGCCTCCGGGGAGGCGTCCGAGGCTTCCGGCGCTTCCGTGGACGCCGCACACCCGCTGATTCCGGAAAGCCCGGCGGCGACGAGAAGCGCCGCCGCCAGGGCGCGTACCGAGCCGCTCACTTGCGCCAGAACTTCACGTTGCTCCACACCACGGTGGCCGGGCCGTTGCCGCTGCCGGTGCGGTACGCCCCGAACTTGTCGTAGAAGCTGCCGCCGGGGCTGTCCACGGTGTGCTTGAGCGAGCCGTTGATGTACGTACGGTGCTCCTTGCCCACCTGGTGCACCGTGTTGACGCGCACCGTGGCCCCGACCGTCCCCGCGTTGGACAGGGTGTCCCCGCCGTGCACGGCGTACAGCCGCCCGCCGCGCTCGACCGCGAGCATGAAGTACGGACCGGCGTCCCCATCGGTGTCGTTGAACGTCTGCTTCAGGCTGATCCGGGTGCCGCCCATGCTGGTGACCCGGAAGTAGCCCTCGAACTGATGGGTCCCGCCGGTGTAGGTGTCATAGCGCCGCTCGGCCCGCTGGTCCCCGCTCGCGGTGGAGCAGGTGAGCTCGAAGGTGAGGTTGTCGACCTCTCCGCACCCCCGCTCCTGGACCTTGAAGCCCGGGGACTCGGACGACCAGCCGCCCGGTTCGACCTCGGCGTGCGCGACGCCCGACGCCGCCAGGAGCAGTCCGCAGGCGGCGGACAGCCCGGCGATCACACGGTGATTCCTGGGCACGGTCCCACTCCTCTACTTGACCCAATAGTGGATGTTGCGGAACCGCGCCTCGGCCCGGCCGCTGCCGTGGTGATAGACGCCGTTCTTGAAGTGGCGGGTCGCCGGTCCCCGGTCGTCGACCGTCAGCACGAGCTTGTCGTCGGCGTAGACCTGGATCTTTCCGGTGCTCGCGTTGTGTGCGACCTTCAGGTTCCACCACTTGTTGTAGATACCGGACTTGATGACCGTGTCCGTATAGCGCTTGAGCGTCCCCCCGTTCTCACTGGACACCCGGAACATGATGTCGGTGGCCGGGGTTCCGCTGGGGTGCTTGACCCGCAGGATCTGCATGATGTCCGCGCCGTTGGTCCCGGACGGCACATACACATCGGCGTCCCACATGTGCTGTCCCGAGGTGTACTCCTGCTTCCACCGCATTTCGGTGCGCGGATCGGTGTCGCTGCCCTCTTCGAGCGGCTCATCGGTGGAGTTGACCCACATGGTGTGGGTCTTCGTGCTCGAGTTGTAGCTGTAGCGCTCGCCCAGGTCGAGGTTCCACGGCTTGTGCATCGAGTATGTGAACGACGTCTGCGTCCAGCCATCCGTCGGCGACGCCGCGGCCTCCTTCGCCGTGGCCGTCCCCCCGGACGCGACCCCCGCCGACAGGACTCCGAGGAGCGCGGCAACGGCCAGGGCCGCCCTGGCGCAGGGGGAGCGTCTGATGCGTAATGCGGGCATATCAACCCACCTCCGGTCTGTTCCGTTCCCTTGTTGGATCATGGTCTAGACCAAGAGTCAAGGTAAGGCAGAGACGGTGGCGTGTCCATATCAATGAACGGAATTCACGACTGTGGTGGCGAGCGAGGTGGGTGGGGTCAGCTCCGCCGCAGCGCCTTCACCATGACCAGCTCCCTGGTCACGCCGTCGGACAGCAGATCCCCCGGCTCCACGGTGGCGGCGAAACCATGTCGCTCGTAGAGGGCGATCGCCGGTGCGTTGCCCGGGATCACCGCCAGCCGCAGCGCCGTGGCGCCCGTCCGCAGGGCCCATGTCTCGACCGCCGCGATCAGCCGGCCGCCGACGCCGTGGCCGCGCGCCTCGGGGCTGACCCAGACCGACCTCAGCTCCGGCGGCCGCCCGGCCCCGTCCCCGGGCATGCCGCCCGCCATCCCGACCGCACGGCCGTCCAGCAGGGCCACGACGTGGTAGGCGCCCGGAATCTCCAGCCGGGCGCGCCACCGCTCCTCGCCGCCGCGGTGCCAGTCGGCGAGCCGGGACTTGAAGGCGTGCGGCGCCTCGGCGAGCGCGGTCCGGCGGACGTCCCGCCACAGCGGCCAGTCGTCCGTCGTGACCACTCGCAGCCGCACCATGCCGCCCAGTCTCCCGCACCGCCGGGTCGCGGCCGAGCACCGCCGTCCCCGAGAGGGGATGGCCGGGTTCACCCCGCTGTGCCATGATTTGAGGAGAGGCGCCATCCCTTTCGAGGGGGCGCGGCAGCGAAGGCCCCGCCGGTGGTCGTGACCGGTCGCCGCGCGGAGGCCGACCAAGGGCCCGGGTACGCCCACGAGACCGGCGGTCCACGCACGGAGGCGGTGCAGGCGTGCTGTGACCGGGCATGTGCTGACGTTCACGGGGACCGCGTTGGTGGCTGTCTATGTGCTGGACGCGGAGGGTGCCGAGCTGCGGTTGGCCGAGACGGTGCGCGGCGCCGGACGGTCGTACGCGCTGCCGGCCCGCTACCCCGTGTCCGGGCGCTCGCCCGTCGCCGACGCCTTCCGCGCCGGGCGCCCCCTGTGGCTGACCCCCACCGAACTCGCCGCCTACGGCCCCATCGGGCCCACCACGCCCGAGACGCCCACCACGCCCGGCGTCTCGCTGGGGGCGCTGCCGCTCGGCGGGGACGGCAAGGGGCTGGGCTGTCTGGTGGTGGTGGACGAGGCACCCGGCGGGATCGACGCCGACCGCCGCGGCTTCATCGAGCTCTACGCCCACCACGTGGCCGCCGGGGTGGAGGCGGCCGGGCCGCAGGTGCTCACCCAGCGGAGGCCCGAACTGCCCGGCCTCACCCTGGACCGGCTGCGGGTCGGCTCGTTCGTACTGCACCTCGACAGCGGACGGATGATCGCCGACACCCAGGTGCTCGACCTCTTCGGCATCCCCGGGGAGGACTTCGACGGACGGGTGGAGACCCTGCTGGCGGTCGCCGTCCCGGACGACATCCCCGCCCTGATGTCGGTCCTGGAGCCCGACCTGCTGACCTCCGGCACCGCACAGCTTGAGTTCCGGATCCGCCGGCCCAACGGGGAGCTGCGCTGGCTGGGCCTGCGCGCCCGGGTCGAGACGGGGGCGGACGGCACGCCCCGGCGCATGCTCGGCGTGATCGCGGAGACCTCGTACCTGCGGCCCACCGCCGACGAGGTGTCCCTGGTGCAACGGCTGTCCGCCGCCCTGGCCGGGGCCACCACCGTCCGCGACGTGGGCCGGGCCGTAGTGGGCGCACTGCGCGATCCGCTGGGGGCGGGCCGGCTCGCGGTCGCCGAGCTCCAGGCCGATCAGCTGGTGGTCGGCGTCCTCGCCCCCGCCGAACCCACTGCCTGGCCCGAGGTGTGGCGGGCCGCCTGGCGCTCCGAATGGCCCGAGCCGCCCAGCCATGCGCTGCCCACGCTGGCGGAGGCGGTGCGAGTGGGGCAGGTCAGCATCTGGCCCGAGGGCGCCGATCTGGAACCCGGGCTCGCCGGTATCGGCCCCGGTGGCCTCGCCGTCCTCCCGCTCCCGGCGGACGGCCGGATCGTCGGCGTATGCCTGATCGGCTGGGAGGAGCGGCATGAGTTCGGCCCGGAGGAACGCTCGCTGCTGACCGCGACAGCCGGTCTGGTGGGGCAGGCCCTGGTGCGCGCCCACGCCCTGGACGCCGAGCACGAACTGGCCACCATGCTCCAGCGCAGCCTGCTGCCCCGGAAGCTGCCGGAGCTGCCCGGCGGGGTGGCCGTCACCCGCTATCTGCCCGCCACGATGGGCCTGGAGGTGGGCGGCGACTGGTACGACGTCATCCCGCTGCCGGACGGCCATGTGGCGCTGGTCATCGGGGATGTGCAGGGCCACAGCGCCGCGGCCGCCACGATCATGGGTCAGATGCGCACCGCCATCCGGGCCTACGCGGTGGAGGGCCACCCGCCCGACGTGGTCGTGGCGCACGCCAACCGCCTCCTCGTCGGCATGGAGACCGATCTCTTCGCGACCTGCTGCTACGCCGACCTCGACATGGAGGAGGGCGAGGCGTGGTTCGTCCGGGCCGGACACATCCAGCCGCTGCTGCGCCACCCGGACGGCACCACCGAGGAGCTCGACGTCGAGGGCGGCCCGCCGCTGGGCGTGGTCGTGGACGCCGAGTTCCCGATGACCGCGGCCGGGCTGTCCTCCGGCACCCTGATCGCGCTGGTCACCGACGGCCTGGTCGAGTCCGCCCGGCTCGACCTGGACGACGGGGTGCGCCGGGCCCGCCAGGCGCTCGCCCGCGCCGACCCGGCCGACCCCGGCGGGGTCGCGGACGCGCTGCTCGGCGGGGACAGCCGCCGGGACGACGACGTGGCGCTGCTGTTGCTGCGCTACGACGGGATGCGGGTGCGGCCCACCCGGGCGAGCTGGACGGTGTGGCGGCTGCCCGACGCGGTGATGCACGCCCGCCGCTTCACCGCGCGCACCCTGCGCAGCTGGGGGCTGGAGGACGAGCTGGACGTGGCTCTGCTGGTCACCTCCGAACTGGTCACCAACGCGCTGGTGCACACCCGCGGCGAGGTCCGGCTGAATCTGACGCTGACCGCGGACCGGCTGCGGATCGCGGTGAACGACCTCTCGCCGCGTACCCCCGTCAAACCGACGACCGTGGACTGGGAGGCCACCGGCGGGCGAGGGCTGCTGCTGATCGAGGCGATGTCGCAGACCTGGGGCTCGGTGCCGCTGAGCGGGGGCAAGCAGGTCTGGGGCGAGATCAGCTTGTCGACCCCGCGGGAGGAGCCCGGGGAGGAGCCCGGGGGTGGGCCCCCGGAAGGGCCCCTGCCCCCCGCGGAGCTCCCGGAGGGGGCGCCCGAGGCGGACCCCGAGGAACGGACGGAGGGGGACGAGGGGGACGAGGGGGCCGCGGGGAGGAGGGGGCCGAGAAGGAGGAGGGCGAGGCCATGAGCCGTTCCCGTAGGCGCTCCCGGGCGCACCCCCCGACGCGTTCCCGGGCGCATCCCCCGCCGCGTTCCCGTACGCGTTCCCGTGCGGACTCCCGTACGCGCGACCGCCTCCGTGCGGCCGTCGCCGTCGCGGTGGGCCTCGTCCTGGCCGTGTCCCTCGCCGCCTGCGGCAAGGCGGCCCAGCTCGGCGAGACGATGAGCGTGGCCGGGACCCGCCACCGCGGGCCGCTGCGGATCGGACTGCTGCTCCCGGAGAACGAGATCGCCCGTTTCGAGCGCTTCGACAGGCCCCTGATCCAGCAGCGGGTCAAGGAGCTGTGCCCGAGCTGCACGGTGAGCTACTCCAGCGCCCAGCACGATCCGGCCGCCCAGCGCTTCCAGATCGAAGCCATGATCACCAACGGGATCGACGTGCTCATCCTGGACGCGGTGGACACCAAGGCCGTCCGTCACTCCGTGGTCCAGGCCCACCGCGCCCATGTCCCGGTCATCGCCTACGACCGCGTCGCGGAGGGGCCCATCTCCGGCTATGTCTCCTTCGACGGCGGAAGCGTCGGCAGGCTCCAGGGCGAGGCGTTGCTGAGGGCACTCGGCCCGAAGGCCAGGAGCAGCCGGATCGTCATGATGAACGGCTCGTACACCGACCCCAACGCGGGCTGGTTCGAGCGGGGCGCGCGGTCCGTCCTCCGGGGCAAGGTCAAGATCGCCAAATCCTACGAGACCGTCGGCTGGCGCCCGGAGAACGCCAACCGCAACATGTCCGCCGCCATCGCCGCCCTGGGCCCCTACGGCATCGACGGCGTCCTCGCCGCCAACGACGGTCTGGCCTCGGGCGTCATCACCGCCCTCAAGGCGGCCCGGATCCATCCGATCCCCCCGGTCACCGGCCAGGACGCCGAGGTCGCGGGCCTTCAGCGGATCCTCGCGGGCGAGCAGTACATGACCGTCTACAAGCCGTTCAAGCGCGAGGCGTACACCGCCGCGGAGATGGCCATCGCGGCGGGACACGGACAGTCGCTCAGCAAGATCACCAAGCAGCGGGTCGACAACTCCACCACCCGTGGCATCCCCGCGGTGCTGCTCGAGCCGGTGGCCGTGACCGCGCACAACATCAAGAGCACCGTCATCAAGGACGGTCTGTATCGCGTCGATCAGATATGCACCAGGAAGTACGCGGATGACTGCCGCAAGGCCGGGCTCATCGACCGGGACGGCTCACCGCACGACGCGGAATGAAGGGAGGCGCGGATGGCCCGACCGTCGGCCCCGCCCCTGCTGGCGCTGAGCGGCGTCTTCAAGCGCTTCGGCGCGGTCCAAGCGCTCACGGACGTCGAGCTGGAGATCCACGCCGGTGAGGTCATCGCCCTGGTGGGCGACAACGGCGCGGGGAAGTCCACCCTGGTCAAGGTGATCGCGGGCGTCGAACCGGCCGACACGGGCACCCTCGAATGGCGAGGCCGCCCCATCCACATCGGCCGCCCGCAGGACGCCCAGCACCTGGGGATCGCCACCGTCTACCAGGACCTCGCGCTCTGCGACAACCTCGACGTCGTCGGCAATCTCTTCCTCGGCCGGGAGATCACGCGGATCGGTGTCCTGGACGAGGTGGAGATGGAGCGCCGCACCCGCGAACTGCTGGCCACCCTCTCCATCAGCATCCCCGACGTCCGCAGGCCCGTCGCGTCCCTCTCCGGAGGCCAGCGGCAGACCGTCGCCATCTCCCGGGCGCTGCTCGGCGCACCGAGCCTGGTGATGCTGGACGAGCCCACCGCCGCCCTCGGCATCGAGCAGACCGCCCAGGTCCTCGACCTGGTGGAACGGCTCCGTGAACGCGGGCTCGGGGTGCTGCTGATCAGCCACAACCTGGGCGACGTCAAGGCCGTCGCGGACTGGGTCGCGGTGCTGCGCCTCGGCCGCAACAACGGGTTCTTCGACGTCACCACCACCTCCCAGGAGCAGATCGTCTCCTCCATCACCGGCGCGTCCGACAACGCGATCACTCGGCGCGTGACGCGGGAGGGGGAGCTGTGAGCATCCCCGGCGGTGCCAGCGCCCACGGTGCCAGCGCCCACGGTGCCGAACGCTTCACCGACGTGTTCGGGCGCCGAGTGGGCGGCACGTTCGGCGCCGTCCCGGTCCTGCTCGGGCTGCTCGTGATCTGGATCACCTTTCAGATCCTCAACCCGCACTTCCTCTCCCCGCGGAACCTCTCCAACCTCAGCGTGGACATCGTCGGCACCGGCATGATCGCGGTCGGCGTGATCTTCGTGCTGCTGATCGGCGAGATCGATCTGTCGGTGGGCTCGGTGAGCGGCCTGGCCTCCGCGCTGTTCGCCGTGTTGAACGTCAACTTCGGCATGCCCGAACCACCCGCCATCATCCTGGGCGCCCTCTGCGGTACGGCGGTCGGCTTCGTCCACGGCTTCTTCACGGCCGTGGTCGGCGTCCCCGCGTTCGTGGTCACCCTCGCCGGACTGCTGGGCTGGTACGGCCTGATGCTCTCCATCATGGGCGCCTACGGCACCATCAACCTGGACGATCAGGGCCTGGTCGCCGAGCTGACCAACTACTACTTCTCCGATGTGGCCGCCGCCTACGCCCTGGCGGCGCTCGGCACCGCCGGGTACTTCCTCACCGCCTGGCGCGACGTCCAGCGCCGCCGCGCCGCCGGAGTGCCCACCCGCGCCCCGGTCTGGATCGCCGTCCGCACCGGGGTGCTCGCGGTGCTCTCCTTCGCCGCCGCGTATGTGCTCAACCAGTTCCAGGGCCTGCCGCTCGCCCTCCTGATCTTCTTGGTCATGCTCGTCATCCTCGACTACGTCCTGCGCCGCACGGCCTACGGCCGGATGATCTTCGCCCTGGGCGGCGGCGTCGAAGCGGCCCGCCGCGCCGGGATCAACGTGGCCTGGGTGCGCACCTCCGCGTTCATGATGTCGAGCACGATGGCCGCCATCGGCGGCCTCTTCCTGGCCTCCCGGATCAACTCGGTCAGCCAGACGTCGGTCACCACCGACCTGCTGATGAACGCCATCGCCGCGGCCGTCATCGGCGGCACGAGCCTCTTCGGCGGCCGCGGCAGCACGTGGTCCGCCCTGCTGGGCGTGCTGGTCATCCAGTCGATCGCCTCGGGCGTGGCCTTGATGGACATCCAGACCGCCGTGCAATTCATGATCACTGGTGGGGTGCTGCTGCTGGCCGTCGTGGTCGACACCTTGTCGCGCCGAGCGCAGCGGGCGCATGGTCGGGCTTAGAACTCCTCATGAAAGTGATCCGGGGGTGCGGGCTTCCCGTGGCCGAAGCCGCGGGAAGCCCTGAACGGCTGGGACAAGCTCAGACGCGGACCACGATCTTTCCCCGCGTGTGTCCGCGCTCGGCGTATGCGTGCGCTTCCGCGATCCGCTCGATGGGGTAGCTCCGCTCGATACGCGGTGTGTAGCGGCCTTGCCGGCCGAGTTCGCCCGCTTCGGCAAGGAGCGTGGAGTCGTTCTCCGCGTTGGCCAGATGCACACCCAGGCGCTGCGCGTTGGTGTAGTCGGCGATCGTCGACACGCGAGCAGGGTCGCCCACGATCGCGACGAGGTCGGCCAGGGAGCCGGAGGCCGCGGTGTCGAGCACGATGTCGACACCGACCGCAGCCAGGGTGGCCAGGCGTTCCGCGAGGCCGGTGCCGTAGGTGGTGGGAACGGCTCCGAGGGAGGTGAGGAACTCGTGGTTGCGCTCGCTGGCCGTCCCGATCACGGTGGCGCCCTGAGCCACCGCGATCTCGACCGCGGCACTGCCCACGCCTCCGGCGGCGCCCTCGATGAGAAGGGTGCGCCCCCGCAGGGGACCGAGCGCCTTCAGCCCGCTCATCGCGGTCACGGATGCCAGGCCGGCGCCGGCGGCCTCCTCGTCGGTCCATGTGGTGGGTGCATGGGCCCAGGCCGAGAGCACGGCCAGCTCCGCTGTCGCGCCGGTGACGCCGCCCAGCCCGAAGACACGGTCGCCGATGCTCACGCCCTGCACGCCCTCACCGGTCTCGTCGACCACGCCGACGGCGTCACGCCCAGGAATCGCGGGCAGGTCCACGGGGAGCACCTCGCGCACCGCGCCGGAACGCACCTTCCAGTCGACGGGATTGACGCCGGCCGCCGCGACGCGGACGCGGATCTCGCCGGGCCCGGGATGCGGGTCCGGCGCCTGCTCGACCACAAGGGTCTCCACACCGCCGTACTCGTGATAACGGACTGCGCGCATGACGTTCTGCCTTTCCACGTGGCCTGAACCGGCCGTTCGTGAGATCAGTGGGGTGAATGCCCGGCGAGCGCCGACGCCCACCACGCTAAAAGCTGACGTTGGCGTCAGGTGCAAGTCGGGCGGCGGTCGGCCCAGCGGTAGTCGGCCGGGCGCGGCGCCGTCTCGCGCCTTCGGCGCAATTGAGCATGGGCCGGGGGTGCCGGGGCGGGGGCCGCGTCGCCGGCCGCGGGGAGGTTGGGGGCGGATCAAGGGGCGGCATCCGGGCTCGCGGGATCCGGACTGCGGGCCGGACGGCGCGGTCGATCCTGGCCCCTCCGGGTACCCCTCTCAAAAACGCTTGATCTGGCGCAACTAATAAGTCAAGCAATCTCCAGAGGGGTACCCCACCCCGGCAGAGTTGTCCGGCGTCGACCCAGGCCCCCGCTCACAGAAGCCGCCACCGGGCCCAACCTCCCACCGGCCCGGCGGCCGGCGACACGGCCCGCGCCCCGGCACCCCCGGCCCATGCTCAAATGCGCCGAAGGCGCGAAACGGCGCCGCGGATAACCAACAACCCAAGCCCAGTACTCACCCCAGAACATGCCGCAGATAGGCCTGCGGATCGGCGAGATAGCGGCGCCAGTGGTCGACCAGGGCCAGCTCGCTCCAGGCCACCCGCCGCATCCCGTGCTCGCCGACCTCCACGATGTCCGCGCCGGGCAGCGCGGTCAGCAGCGGCGAATGCGTCGCGCAGATGACCTGGGCGCCGTTCTTCACCAACTCATTGAGATGGCCCATGAGTTCCAGGCAGGAGGCGAAGGAGAGCGCCGCCTCCGGCTCGTCCATGACGTACAGCCCGGGCTGGAGGAACTTATCCCGGAACGCCGCGAGGAACCCCTCGCCGTGGCTGACCGAATGCGGGGCGAAACCCTCCCGGTCCAGCGCGTCCAGCGCGGTCTCGGCGCGCAGGAAGAACCCTTTGCGCGCCGCCCAACTGCCCAGCATCCGCCGCCCGCGCGGCGCCGCGTCGAAGCGGATCCGCTCACCCAGCGCCGACTTGGGCCGGTGGCTGGCGTAACGCCAGTCGTGCGAGCCGCCGTACGAGTCCAGCCCGAACCCCTCCGCGAGGCCCTCGACCAGCGTCGACTTGCCCGACCCGTTCTCCCCGACGAGAAACGTCACCGGTGCGGTGAAGCGCAGCCCGTCCGCCAGTAGCCCCCGCACACACGGCACGGACCAGGGCCACCCCTTCTCCTCACGCGACCCCGGGTCAATGTGTGCGTACGCACGTTCGATAATCATCGGCCGAGTTTCTCACAGGGCCGTGGGGCCGAGGCTGAGCTCAGGCGCGTTTCCAGTGGCTCACCCTATGGTGATGGGGGTGGGGCCGAGCGGAGTGGGCCGCTCGGCTGGACGGAGGGGAGAGCGTTGATGTCGCGGATCGTCCGGGGCCGAAACGATGGCGGGAACGGTGACAAGCTGCCCGGCCAGCCTTACCCAGGCCCGCATCCGCCGCTGACTCCCGATGGTGGGCCCGGGGTTCCGAACCCGCCCAAGGCCGCATGACGTTCGTGGGCATCGCCCGGCCCGGACGGGCCGCGCTGGGGCGGGTGCTTCTCGGTGCGGGGGTGATGGGGGAGGGCTGGGCGCCGACCTTCGCCGCTGTGGACCGGGCCGCGTTTCTGCCGGAGCTGATGTGGCCGTTCGACACGCGGACACAGGGGGCCGTCGCCGTCGACAAGGCCGAGGACCCGGACGCCTGGTTCGCCGCCGCCGACAGCGATGCGCCCATCGTGACGCAGTGGGACGACGGCGAGCACACCGGCCCCGAGCCGGGGCGGGTGTCGACCAGCTCGTCCTCCATGCCCTCCGTCGTCTACGCCTTGCTGCGGGACCTGGCCGTGGACGAGGGCATGGCCGTGCTCGACGTGGGCACCGGCACGGGGGAGACGGCCGGGGCGCTGGCGCATCGCTGTGGTGGACGTAAGGTCACCACGGTCGAGGTGGACCCCGACGTGTCGCGTCATGCGCGTCGGCGGCTGGCCGCGGCCGGGTTGCGGCCGGATGTCGTGCTCGGGGACGGCGCGAAGGGCTGTGCGGGCAACGCACCGTATGACCGGGTCCTGGCCACCGTCGGCCTCCGGGAGATCCCGGGGGCGTGGATCGAGCAGACGCGGCCCGGGGGCGTGATCGTCGCTCCCTGGGGCACGCATTACACCCACGCGGACGCCGTGGCCCGGCTGGTGGTGCGCCGGGACGGGACGGCGTCGGGGCGTTTCACCGGGCCCGTCGAGTTCATGAAGCTGCGCGGCCAGCGGCTGTCGCTGTCGCCGCACGACCGTTACGTCACGGACGAGGGCGGTGGCGCTGACGCGTCCACCACCGGCATCCCCGAGGGGGAGTTCCTCGCCCCGCCGTACTCCGCCCTCCCCTTCGCGCTGGGGCTCCGGGTACGGCATTGCGTTCAGGTCGTGGCCGCCCCGCGCGAAGGCACGCGAGCCGTGTGGTTCTACGGGCTGACCGACCGTTCCTGGGCGTGCGTCGTCTTCCGCGAGGGGGAGGCGGAGGCGCGGGTCTGGCAGGCGGGGGCGCGTCGGCTGTGGGACGAGGTCGAGGCCGCGTACGGGTGGTGGGCCGGCCATGGCAGGCCGGACCACAGCCGCTTCGGCCTTACGGTCGGGCCGGGGCCCGCCGGTCAGCGGGTGTGGCTGGACGATCCGGCCGATTCGTGGTCCGCGTAGCCCGGCCGATTCGTGGTCCGCGTAGCCCGGTCGGTTCCCCGGGCCCGTGGCCCGGCCGGTTCCCCCCGGCCCGTAGCCCGGTCGGTTCCCGGGGCCCGTGGCGCCGAGCGCGACGCGTCGCGCTCCTGGCGAGCTGATGGGCTGCCGTAAGCGGAATCGATCCGTCCTGGTAACCCGCTGTCCGCCGGGTCGCGGGGGCGCTGTGCCACGCTTGAAGCCGGTTCGCGCGCATGGTGCGGGCCGGTGACGCGAAGTGAGGGCGCGGCGTGCAGAAGCCCCGATGGAAGACCGTGGGGGGAACCCTGCTGCGGGTGGCGGCGGTGTGGGCGGTGTCCACGCTCACGATGCTGGCGCTCGCCGGAATCCTCCCCGACTTTCGCCTGAAGTCAGGTGACGGTGACAGCGCGACGCAGATCGCCATCACGGCGGCCAGCGGCGCGGGGGCCTTCGGGGTGCTCAGCGCGCTGGTGTGGCCGCTGCTCGTACGGGCGTTGTTGCTGATGCCCGCGCTGGTGCTGGGGCTCCTGGTGTTCGTGCTCAACGGCTCGATGCTGCTGATCGCCCTCAGCGTGAACCCGGACGGGCGCGGCGCCGCCGAGCCGGAGACGGCCGTCGTGGTGGCGGCCGTGATGTCCGCCGCGTCGTCGGCCACGAGCACCTTTCTGACCGTGCGGGACGACGGCGCCTACCGACGGCGGCTGGCGCGGCTGGCCGTGCGGCGCAGGCGGCGGCTCGGTGAGGACGGGGGGAGCGACGAGCCACCGGGGACGGTGTTCCTGCAACTCGACGGGGTGGGGCACGCGGTACTCCGGGAGGCGCTGCGGGAGCGCGAGAACCGGCCCCCGGTGATGCCCACCGTCGCGGGCTGGCTCCAGAGCACCCACAAGGTCACCCCCTGGCGCACCGACTGGTCCAGCCAGACGGGCGCCAGCCAACTCGGCATCCTGCACGGCTCCAACGAGGACGTGCCCGCCTTCCGCTGGTACGAGAAGAAGACCGGGGAGGTGATGGTGAGCAACCGGCCGACCAGCGCGGCGGTGCTCCAGCGCCGCGCCGCCGCCCGGGCGAGACATGACGGACTCCTCACGGTGGACGGGGCCAGTCGGGGCAACCTCTTCACCGGCGGCGCCGATCAGCTGGCCCTGGTCCTCTCGGTCGCGGCACGGCGCGGTAAGCACAACCGATCCCGCTCCGGCTACTTCGCGTACTTCGCCGACCCCGCCAACGCCACCCGCACCGCCGTGTCGTTCCTCGCCGAGGTGGTCCGGGAGATCTGCCAGTCCACGCGTGCCAAGCTGCGCCGCGAGGCGCCCCGGGTGAAGCGGGGCGGGCTGTATCCGTTCATCCGGGCGTTCGCCACCGTCGTGGAGCGGGACGTCGTGGTGACGGCGGTGATGGGGGACATCCTCTCCGGCCGTACCGCGATCTACGCCGACCTCGTGGCGTATGACGAGGTGGCCCACCACTCGGGGCCGCGCAGCCGGGACGCCCGGCAGGTGCTGGCCCGGCTCGACCGCTCCATCGCGCTGATCGCCAAGGTCGCCGAGCACGCCCCGCGCGACTACCGCATCGTGCTGCTGTCCGACCACGGGCAGAGCCCCGGCGAGACCTTCGCGGGGGCGTACGGGCTGAGGCTGGAGGACCTGGTGCGGGTCGGTTGCGGTCTGCCCGTCTCGCGGCGGGCCGGGCGCACCCATAGCGGGGCGGAGGCGCGCGAGGCGGGGCGGGCGGCGCTGCACCGGCCGGAGAAGCCCGGGGTGGACGGGGACGGGTGGTGTGGGGGGCGGGAGGCCCCCGCCGGTGTCGTCGGTGCTCACGACGCGGCCGTTTCCGATCCCATCGTGCTCGCCTCCGGGAATCTCGGCCTGATCTCCTTCCCCGATGTACCGGGGCGGATGAGCCGCGAGCAGATCGACGCCCGCCACCCCGCGCTGCTGCGCACACTCGCCGACCACCCCGGCGTGGGCTTCGTGCTCGTACGGTCCGAGGCGCACGGCGCGGTGGTGCTGGGCGCGGACGGGGCCGAGCACCGGCTGGACACCGGGGAGGTCTTCGGGACGAGCCCGCTCACGGTCTTCGGGCCGGGCGCCGAGAGTGCCGTACGGCGCACCGCGCACTTCCGGAACACCCCCGACATCATGGTCAACTCCGCCTATGACCCGGTGCGCGGCACGGTGCACGCCTTCGAGGAGCAGATCGGCTCGCACGGCGGGCTCGGCGGGGAACAGGGTCATCCCTTTCTGCTGTGGCCGGCCGGGCTGACCCCGCCGGTGGCGGCGGGGGAGGAGCTGGTCGGGGCCGAGCGGGTGCACCAGGTGCTGCGGCGCTGGCTGGAGGAGGCGGACGGGCCCCAGGTGCCGGAGGAGGACGCGGCGACGGCCCCCGTGGCGGTTGCGGCGGCAGAGCGCCCGGCCGCCCCGGAGGCGTCGGCGGCGCAGGCCCCGGCGGAGGCCGAGGCGCCCGCCGGGGCGCAGCCGGCCACGGTGCCCGACGCCGCGCGCACCGTGCAGGATTCCCGGTGGCACGGCGCCCCCGCCGCACCATTTACCGTGGTCAGCCGGGTCGTGCCGAACAAAGCCCGGCGATTTGGGTGCCCTCTACACCTTCTGTGACCATGTTCATATGCACGACCAGCCCCACCCCCGCCGCTTCGGCCTGCCCACGGCGACCGCGCTCGTCATGGGAAACATCATCGGCGGCGGCATCTTTCTGCTGCCCGCCTCCGTCGCCCCGTTCGGGACCCTCAGCCTGCTCGCCTTCGGCGTCCTGACGCTGGGCGCCATCGCGCTCGCGCTGGTCTTCGGGCGGCTCGCCGAGCGCGACCCGAGCACGGGCGGGCCGTACGTACACGCCCGCGCGGCGTTCGGCGACTTCGCCGGGTTCCTGTCGGCCTGGTCGTACTGGACGATGACCTGGGTCAGCAACGCGGCGCTCGCGGTGGCGGCGGTCGGCTATGTGCACGTCCTGGTCCCCGGCCATGACTCGAAGGGCGCGAACCTGGCCGTGGCGCTGCTAACGCTCTGGCTCCCCGCGCTCGCCAACCTCGCGGGGACGCGCTGGGTGGGCGCGGTGCAGTTGGTCTCCACGGTGCTGAAGTTCATCCCGCTGCTCTTCGTCGCCGTCGTCGGCCTCTTCTTCTTCGAGCCGCACAACCTCGGCTCGTTCAACGAGGGCGGCGGCAGCGCGCTCGGCGGTCTGTCGGCGGCGGCCGCGATCCTGCTCTACAGCTATGTGGGCGTGGAGTCGGCCTCGATGAGCGCGGGCGAGGTGCGGGACCCGGAGCGCAATGTGGGACGGGCGAGCGTGCTGGGCACGGTCGGCGCGGCCGTGGTCTATCTGCTCGGCACGGTGTCGGTCTTCGGCACCGTGGCCCACGACGACCTGGTGGACTCCACCGCCCCCTTCTCGGACGCGGTCGACGCGATGTTCGGCGGCGGCTGGGGCGGCACGCTGATCGCGCTGGCCGCCGTGGTCTCGATCGTCGGCGCGCTCAACGGCTGGACGCTGATGAGCGCGCAGGCCCCGTACGCGGCCGCGCGGGACGGGCTCTTCCCGGCCGCGTTCGCCACCAAGCGGCGCGGGGTGCCGACCTTCGGCGTCATCGTCGGCGTGCTCCTGGCGTCCCTGCTCACCGTCGTCAACTACACCTCGGGGTCGAGCGGGCTCTTCGAGATCCTCGTGCTGATCACCACCTTCTCCGCGACGGTCCCGTATCTGCTGGCGTCGGGCGCGCAGCTGTACTTCCTGCTGTCCGGGCGCCGCGAGGAGGTGCGGACGGGGCGCTTCGTCCGGGACCTGGTACTCGCGCTCGCGGGCTTCGGCTTCTCGTTCTGGCTGGTCGCGGGCGCCGGATACGCGGCGGTGTACCAGGGTGTGCTGTTCCTGTTCGCCGGTGTGCTGGTGTACGTGTGGATGGCGGCGCGGCGGGCGAGCCGGGCGGGAGTCAACGACGTCATGGAGGCCGCCGACGTCACGGCGGCGGGCCCCGCCGTCACAGCCGACAGCACCGTCTGAACGCACCGCACCCCTATCGGGTGTAAGCAGGAGATATGCGCGTTTCGCCCGACCTCACCCGCATCGGTGGGGAAACGCGGTCGAGCAGGGCGCTGTTCGCCGTCCCGCTCGTGCTCATCCTGGCGGTCACGCTGACCGATCTCGCTACGCCCTCCACCGTCCACCTCGGCCCCTTCCTGATCGCGGCACCCGCGATCACCGCGTCCTTCGCGGGCGCGGGCGGGACCGCCGTGATCGGAGCCCTCGCCGTGGGGGCTCAGATCATCATCGGTGTGTTCCACGGCGGTCTGATGTCCGCCAACCACCAGGCGCAGCTCGTCGCCCTGATCGTGATCTCGGGGCTGGTGACCAGCTTCCGCTACGTCACCGACCGGCACCGGCGCCGGCTGAGCCAGGTGCGCTCAGTGGCCGTGGCCGCGCAGGAGGTCCTGCTGCGGCCGCTGCCCGAACGGATCGGGGGGCTGAGGATCGCCTCGCTGTATCTCGCGGCGGATGAGGAGGCGCAGATCGGCGGCGATCTGTATGCCGCCGTCCGTACCGAGGGGGCGACCCGGATCGTCATCGGGGACGTACGGGGGAAGGGACTGGCGGCGATCGGTGACGCCGCCGTGTTGATCGGAGCCTTCCGGGGATCCGCCTACCGCAATCTCTCGCTGCCGGGCATCGCCGCCCACATGGGCAGCGCCATGTGCTGGAACTGGCAGCACATCGCCGATGACGAGCGGAATCGTCTGGAGTCCTTTGTGACCGCCGTGGTGCTGGACGTCTACGACGACGGCCCGGTGACGGGGATGGTGAATTGCGGCCACCCCCCACCGCTGCTGCTGCACCAGGGCCGGATCGCGACGCTGGACGTGGACGAACCCGCGGTGCCGCTGGGCCTGGACGTGCCGAGCGAGCGGGACTACCAGGTCGAGAGGTTCCGCTTCGAGTACGGCGATCTTCTGGTGCTGCACACCGACGGGGTCGTCGAGGCCCGGGACGACAGCGGTGCCTTCTATCCGCTCCCG
Organism: Streptomyces lacaronensis; assembly: GCF_047337785.1. Taxonomy (NCBI): domain Bacteria; kingdom Bacillati; phylum Actinomycetota; class Actinomycetes; order Kitasatosporales; family Streptomycetaceae; genus Streptomyces; species Streptomyces lacaronensis. The sequence goes on along the minus strand of NZ_JBLHDK010000003.1, from coordinate 3,196,150 downwards.
GAACGGCTCGCGGTCTGGAAGGGCGGCGGCCCGCAGTCGCTGGTGGACTATCTCCACGCCGATCTGCTCCGGCACACCGGCGGGGTCGTCAACGACGACGCCGCCATCGTGGTGATCGCCCGCTGCGCCTGAGCCGCCGCCCGCTCTCCGGTTCACCCCCTCGCCTTCGTGATCTGGACGCGTTCCCCCTGCGCGGAGGCGGCCTCCGGCGCCCGCCGGGACCAGCGGCCCGCGATGATCGCGCACACCATCAGCTGCAACTGGTGGAAGAGCATCAGCGGCAGGATCACCGGCCCGGCCGCGTCCCCGAACAGCACCGCGGCCATGGGCAGCCCCGTGGCCAGGGACTTGTTGGAGCCACAGAAGACGATGGTGACGCGGTCCTCCCGGCGGAAGCCCAGCCGCCGCGCGGCGAACGACGTCGTGGTGAGGGCCAGCCCCAGCACGGCCGCGGCCAGACCCAGCAGCGCGAGCAGCCGGGCCGGGGTGATCTGGTTCCAGATGCCCTCCGTCATGCCCCGGCTGAACGCCGTATAGACCACCAGCAGGATCGAGCCCCGGTCCAGCAGGGCGAGCACCCTTTTGTGGCGGCCGATGAACGGCGCGGTCCAGCGGCGCAGCGCCTGACCGGCGAGGAAGGGGAGCAGCAGCTGGGTGGCGACGGCCAGCAGCCCATCGACCGAGAAGCGGACGTCCGAGCCGATCAGCCATGCCGCGAGCAGCGGGGTGACGATCATGCCGAGCAGGCTGGAGTACGTCCCCGCGCAGATCGCGGCCGGGACATTGCCCCGGGCGGTGGAGGTGAGGGCGACCGAGGACTGGACGGTCGAGGGCACCACACACAGGAAGAGCAGACCGGTGTAGAGCCGGTCGGTGAGGAGGAACGGGACGAGACCGCGCGCGGCCAGCCCCAGCAGCGGGAAGAGCACGAAGGTGCTCGCGCCCACCACCAGGTGCAGCCGCCACTGCCGCAGCCCGTTCAGCGCCTCGCGGGTGGACAGCCGCGACCCGTAGAGGAAGAAGAGCAGCCCGATCGCGATGTCCGCGGCGTCGCCGACGGCCGCGGCCGCCGCCCCGCTCGCGGGCAGCAGCGCCGCCAGCGCGACCGTCCCGAGGAGGGCGGCGACATAGGGGTCCACCGCCCTCCCGAGCCGGCCCGGCCATGACGGCGGCCAGGACCTCCAGCTCACCTCAATCACCGCCTCCGGTCTGCCACGGCGGGTGACCGATCTGCGGCAGCACCGGATCCGCGCCGGTGATGTCACCGGCCAGGACGTCGATGGCGCCTCCGCCCCCGTCGTGGTCGCTGCCCGCCGTGCCACGGCTCAGCAGCAGGGCGTTGAGGGTGCGGTCGACCTCCAGCCAGGAGTCGGCGCCGGAGTTGTCGATGACCACGAGGCCGTTGTGCTGGTCGGAGGACGGTACGGCCTCCTCCGGTTCGCTGTCCTCGTCGTGCGGGGTGCCCGCGGGCGGCGGCGTGGCCTTGGCGGGGGCCGCGGGGCCCGCGCACAGCACGCTCGCGGTGGCCGCGAGGAGGAGCCCCGCCGTGGACGGACGGATCGTGAGGATGTTCTTGCGCGGCTTACGGCGCCGGCCGGGGCCGGGCCCGACGAAGGTCGAGGGCATGCGCGCGACCCTCGTCATCCGACCCTGGCGGGCTGACGGTCCCCGTGGTGCCTGCTGATGTTCCGCTCCAGCAGCTCCGTGGCGCCCTTGACCCCGATGGCCCCGGTCTTCCGGGTGTCCGGCAGTCGCCCGTCCGCCGTCTTGAGGTCGCTCAGCGCACCGTCGATCGCACCATGGGCGGCGAACAGGCACGGAGTGCTGTAGATGGCGACATCCACCCCGAGTTCGGACAGCTCGGACAGCGAGAGCCGCGGCGACTTCCCGCCCGCGATCTGATTGAACAGCAGCGGCTTGTCGGCGATGACCTTACGGACCTTGCGGATCCACTCCACGCTGCGCACCCCGTCGACGAGGACGACATCCGCGTCGGTCTCCGCCAGCGCGGCCGCCCGCCGCAGGATCTCGGACTCCTCGGTGGCATCCGTACGCGCCACCACCACCAGGTCCCTCCTGCTGCTCAGCACCAGCTGGAGCTTCTCGAGATACTCCTCGAGCGGCAGGATCAGCTTGCCGTCGGCGTGGCCGCAGCGGCGCGGGCGCCGCTGGTCCTCCAGGATCACCCCGGAGGCCCCGGTGCGCTCCAGCCGCTGCACCACATGGCAGGCGACCTCGGGGTCCACATAGCCGTCGTCGATGTCCACGAGCAGATGGTGTTCGGGGAAGGCCAGCCGCAGCCGCTCCACGAAGGCGACCATGTCGGGCCAGGCGATGAAGCCGATATCGGGAAGCCCGTAATGCGATGCGGCGAACCCGAATCCGGATACGAAGAAGCCGTTGTAGTGCTGTGCGGCGATGGACGCCGAGTACATGTCGTAGATGCCGATGAGGGGCGTGGTGGGGGAGGAACTGACGGCCTTTCGGAGGGCATTGCCGTAGAGCATGATGTCCCCTTGAGTTCGGCGCCTTTCGGCGCTGTGTGACGGTTATACGTCTGCACGGACAGGTCTAGGGATGGCCAAGAAACGGTAAAGCGATCCGACGGGTTGAAGATGCCCGGCTCTGCTCGGGTCGGGGTCGAACGCTCCTTGAGCGCCGCGCCCCTCGTCATGGGCGGTCTGCGACACGCCGGGCATGCCGCGGCGATCGCCGGGTACGCGCAGCAAGCCTGTCCACTGAAAAGAGTTGCTCGTGCCTGGCCAAACCGATGCCGAAGCCTCCGCGTCCGGTCCCTCCCGGCACCGCCTGCTCTGGCGTGCCGTCCAGCGGCGCAAGAACCCTCCACTGCGTCGGAGCGACATCACGGTCACCGAGGCGAGGACCGTCCGGAAAGCGGTGAAGGCCGCCGCGCTGGGAAACGCCATGGAATGGTTCGACTTCGGGATCTACAGCTATCTCGCGGTCACCATCGGAAAAGTGTTCTTCCCGTCCGGCAATGGCACGGCCCAGGTGCTCTCCTCCCTGGCGACCTTCGCGGTGGCCTTTCTGGTCCGTCCGGTGGGAGGGTTGTTCTTCGGGCCGCTGGGCGACCGGATCGGCCGTAAGAAGGTGCTGTCCTTCACCATGATCATGATGGCGTCCAGCACACTCGCCATCGGACTCATCCCCGGCTATGCCGCCATCGGCTTCTGGTCGCCCGCGCTGCTCATCCTGTTCCGTATGCTCCAGGGTTTCTCCACCGGCGGGGAATACGGCGGCGCCTCGACCTTCATCGCCGAATACGCGCCCGACAAGCGCCGTGGCTACTACGGCAGCTTTCTGGAGTTCGGCACGCTGATCGGCTACACCTCGGCGGCCGGGCTGGTGGCCATCCTGACCGTGACGCTCGCCGACTCCTCGATGGATTCCTGGGGCTGGCGCATTCCGTTCCTGGTCGCCGCGCCGATCGGGCTGGTCGGTCTGTATCTGCGGCTGAAGCTGGATGACACCCCCGCGTTCCAGAAGCTGGAGGACGAGGGCTCCAGCAACGCGGCCGAGCGCGAAAGCCTGCCGTTCTGGCAGGTGTTCCGCACTCAGTGGCGTGCGATGGCGCTGTGCATCGCGCTGGTCGCCGCGTACAACGTCACCGACTACATGCTGCTGTCCTACATGCCGACGTATCTGTCGGACGCCCTCCACTACAGCAGCACCAGCGCCCTGGTCTCGATCATCATCGTGATGCTGGTGCTGATGACGGCCATCACCTTCGTCGGCCGGTTCTCCGACCGCGTCGGCCGCAAGCCCGTGCTGATGACCGGCTCCGTCGGCTTCCTGGTGCTCGCCGTGCCCTCCTTCCTGCTCATCAAGCAGGGCGGGATCGTCCCGGTCTTCGCCGGGCTGCTGCTCCTGGGGCTGTGTCTGCTGCCGTATGTGAGCGTGATGTCCGCATCGCTGCCCGCGCTCTTCCCGACGAATGTGCGCTACGGCTCGCTCTCCATCGCCTTCAACATCTCCGTCTCGCTCTTCGGCGGCACCACGCCGCTGGTGACCGAGGGCCTGATCAGCAGCACCGGGGACGATCTGATGCCCGCCTACTACACGATGCTCGCGGCGGTCGTCGGCATGATCGCCGCGGCGGTGATGAAGGAGACGGCCCGCAAGCCGCTGGAGGGCTCGCCGCCCGCCGTGGCCACCAAGGAGGAGGCCATCGCGCTCGTGGAGTCCCAGCGGTCCTGAACCATTCCGGCCTCCATTACCTCGGCGGTAATCGACCCCCGCGCACGGCGGCGGCAGGGTTGAGCCATCGGGTTCCGGGCCGGCGCCCTCCGGTCCGGGATCCGTTCCCACCAGGGGATTTCATGGAGGAGTGACCAGATGACGCAGTACGACACCGCCGTCGCCCGCTACTTCGAGGCATGGAACGCCACCGGCCCCGAGGCCCTCGCCAAGGCCGTGGCCGCCGCCTGGACCGAGGACGGCGGCTACACCGACCCGCTGGCGGAGGCGCGCGGCCATGAGCAGCTGGCCGCCGTCATCGCCGGGGCCCAGGAACAGTTCCCCGGCCATGAGTTCCGGCTCACCGGCGCCGTGGACGGCCACCACGACATGGCCCGCTTCACCTGGGAGCTGGTCTCCACGGCCGACGGCTCCGCCCCGGTCGCCGCGACCGATGTGATCACCCTGGCCGAGGACGGCCGGATCCGCTCCGTCCTCGGCTTCCTGGACCGGGTCCCTACGGCCGGCTGAAACCGCGTTCCTACGGCCGGCCGAACCGGCCCAGGGCGGTGGCGGTCTCCGGGTCGGCCGGGAGGAAGGTCTCGATGGCCAGCTCGGAGACCGTGACGTCCATGGGGGTGTTGAAGGTCGCGATCGTCGAGATGAACGACAGCACCCGTCCACCGTGCTCGATCATCATCGGCAGCGCGAAGGGCGGGGTGTCACCGGCGGTCGCGGTCTCCCGGCCGCCGGTCTCGGGCAGCGGATAGGCCGCCACCTCGTCGTACAGCGCACGCAGCGGCGAGGAGCGCATCAGCGCCAGCTGCCGGTCCATCTGGTCCAGCAGATGGCCACGCCATTCGCGGAGGTTGCGGATGCGCGGGGCGAGCCCCTCGGGGTGGAGGGTGAGGCGCATCGCGTTCAGCGGGGGCCTCAGCAGATGCTCCGCCACCCCCTCCAGGAGCGCCGCGATGCCCCGGTTGGCCGCCAACACCTCATAAGTGCCGTCCACCACGAGCGCCGGATACGGCTCATAGCCGGTCAGCAGCCGCTCCAGGGAGTCGCGCAGGGCGCTCATCGACGGGTCGTCCACCGACCGCTCCGGATAGTGCGGGGCGTAACCGGCGGCGATCAGCAGGGCGTTGCGCTCACGGACCGGGACGTCGAGGTGGTCGGCGAGCCGGAGCACCATCTCCTGGCTGGGCCGCGACCGGCCGGTCTCGATGAAGCTGATGTGGCGGGCCGAGGAGTCGGCGCGCAGCGCGAGCTCCAGCTGGCTGATCCGGCGGCGGTCCCGCCACTCGCGCAGCAGTGTGCCCACCCGGGGCGGCGCGGCAGTCGTCATGACCTGAAGGTAGCCGACGCCGGGCGGGGGCCATGGCAGGGTGGAAGGGCCACCGGTCGCCCGCGCAGGGCCTCCGGTCACCCGCGACGAAGGGATGTGTCATGGCAGTCGAGCCGCTCACCGACCAGGAGATCCAGCGACGTCTGGAGCAGCTTCCCGGCTGGTCGTTCGCGGAGGACCGGCTTTTCCGGACGTATGTGTTCAAGGGCCATCCACAGGCGGCCGGGATGGTGGCGGAGATCGCCACCATCCAGGAGGAGCTCGACCACCACTCCGACCTCACCCTCGGCTACAACAAGGTGGGCGTCACGGTGAACACCCATAGCGTCGGCGGCAAGGTGACCGCGCTCGACTTCGAGCTCGCCGGCCGGATCGAGGAGATCGCCCCCCAGCACGGCGCCCGCGCCGATTGATCAGCCGCGCGGGGTCACCCCCGGGCGTGCCGGAAGCGGGCCCGGCAACGCCCGATGTCGTCCGCTCACGCCGAGGGGAACGTCAGCAGCACCAGCGGATCGCTCGTCGGGGCCTTCGACCCTCCGGCGGGCTCGACCGTCACCCCCATGGCCGACGCCTTCCCGACCGCGCCGCTCATGACCGCCGCCGTGCTGCGGCCCGAGGAGTCCATCAGTCCGGCCGGGCGCATCGTGCCGCCGTCGCTGAACCACAGCTGGTAGATCCGCCCGGCGGGCGGCTCGGGCAGCCCGGAGGCGAGGAACACCGCCTTGTTCAGCCCGCGCGAGACCACCACCGTGCCGGTCGAGCCGTCCGTCATCCGGCCGCTGCGGCTGTGCGCGTCGGGCGCGGCCAGCACCTGGGTCAGCTCCTCCGCCTGGGCCACCCGCTGCTCGGAGCGGCGGGCCGTGTCACGGGCGTCGGACAGCTGCCGGTACTGCCACACCGCGGCCCCGCCGCACACGGCGGCCGCCGCCACGCAGGCCGCCAGAGCGAAGTTCACCGCCCGCCGCCCGGTGCGCCGCCGGGGGCCCGCGTGGGACTCCCGGGCCTCCCGCGCCGCCACCCGGGGCGGCTCCTGGCGGACCGTGGCGATCCGCCGCAGCACATCGTCCTTCATCGTCGGGGGCGGGGTCAGGGACGTGGCCACCGCCAGCTTGGCGGCGGTCTCCCGCAGCTCCCGTACCTCCTGACGGCAGGCGTCACAGACCGCCAGATGCCGCTCGAACTCGGTCAACTCCCGCCCCGACAGGGCGTTCACCGCGTAGGCCCCGGTCAAGGTGTGCAGATCCGCTCTGGTCATGCGCCGACCCCCATGCAGTCCCGGAGCCGGATGAGCCCGTCCCGGAGTCTGGTCTTCACGGTCCCGAGCGGCAGCGACAGCAGCTCCGCCACCTCGCGGTAGGAGCGGCCCCGGTAGTAGGCGAGCGTCACCGACTGCCGCTGCAACTCGGTCAGCGTCCGCATGCACCGGCGCACCTGCTCGCGCTCCAGCCTGGCCTCCACCTGCTCGGTCACCTCGTCGAACGCCGGGGTGCGGGACAGCAGCGCGGCGCGCTCCTCGCGGTCGGAGGCGGCCTGCGCCGAGCGCACCCGGTCCACGGCGCGCCGGTGCGCCACCGTCATGATCCAGGACATGGCGCTGCCCCGGCCCGGTTGGAACCGCGCCGCCGACCGCCACACCTCGACCAGGACCTCCTGTGTGACCTCCTCGGCCTGGGCCGGGTCGCGCAGCAGACTGCGCGTCAGCCCCAGGACCGGCCCGCTGACGGCGTCATAGAGGGCCCCGAACGCGTTCTGGTCCCCCCGGGCCACCATCTGGAGCAACTCTTCGAGGTCCGGTCCGCGCGCGGCGGGTCCGCCGATGTACACGGGTTCTCTCACGGGCCGTCCTTCCGGGAACGATGCGGCGCACACGGAGGTGTCGTATCTCATTCGTCGCCCGGACGGGTGCGGATTGGTCAAGGTGCTCCGAACACATCAAGGTGTGCCGGTGAACGTCGAGGTGTGCCGGACACGCGTGAGACCGCCGGCGGTCCGATCGACCGCGGCGGCCTCGGCGCCCGGCGTCAACCGGTGGTGAGGGTGAGCCCGTAGGTCGTCAGGATCGGGTTCACCGGCTGGTAGTACGTCGTGCCGCCGACGGTGCAGTTGCCGGAGCCGCCGGAGGTGACGCCCTGCGCCTCGCTGCCCGAGATGAACGAGCCGCCGGAGTCGCCCGGCTCGGCGCAGACATTGCTGCGGGTGACCCCCCGGATCGTGCCCTCGGGGTACTGCACGCTGGTGTCGTGCTGCTGGATGGTGCCGCAGTGCCAGCCGGTCGTCGAGCCGGAGCGGCAGACGGACGAGCCCACCGGCGCTTCCTGGGAGCCGGTGACGGTGACGTTGGTGCCCTGGGGGCCGATCACCCATGGCTGCGGGGCCCAGTCGGCGTTGGTGGCCACCCATGCGTAGTCGTTGCCGGGGAAGCTGGAGCCCTGGAAGGTGCCTTGCGCCACCCGGTTGAAGCCGGCGGTGGTGTCGCCCTGGCCGCCGCAGTGGCCGGCGGTGACGAAGCCGTTCTGCTCGGCCTTGGTCACCGAGAAGCCGATCGAGCAGCGGGCGGCGTCGTTGATGTAGAACGCCTCGCCGCCGCGCAGGTCGTACAGCGGGCTGGGCCGTTCGGCCGACTCCACGACCCGTACCACCTCGCGGTCCGCGCTGCTCGCGGCGACGAAGGCGGCCGCCTCGGTGGGCTCGGCCGACTGCACCACGACGCCGTTGGTCTTGACGTCCACGTACCAGGCGGAGGCGACATCGGCGGCCGGGGGGCGCTCGGAGGCGGCGCGGTCCAGGGCCTGCTTGGCGTCGACGAGGGCCTTGAGGCTGTGCTTGACGACGGCGGCCTTGGCACCGCCGGCCGTGATGGTGGCGCTCTGCTCCTCGTCGGTGGTGGCCACGGTGAGTTCGGCGGTGTTGCCGGACACCCACGCGCCGCCGTAGGAGCTGCCCAGGCTCTTGCGCAGCCCCGGTTCGGCCTCTCCGGCCCGGTACTCGTTGGATATCCGCATCCGCGCCTCATCGGCCGTCAGGCCCAGATCGCGCTGCATCGAGGCCAGCATCTCGGGGGGCACCTCCCTCCGGGGGCGGGGGGAGGGTTCACCGGGGTCGGCCACCGCGGGTATGCCGCTCCCCAGGAAGAGGGCGGCTATCGCGACGGTGCAACCGGCGGCCAGCTCAAGGCCGTGACGGCGTCTGCGGGACATCTTCGGTCTCCTCGGCTAGGAAAGTGGTCACGCTGTGTGCCCATCTGGGCGCCAAGCGTAATTGCCGGGGACGTGCCTCGCTCGGTGGGCCGCACCGGCCCCGCACGGGGGCATGCGCCCGGGATATGCCAGGGCGGTGAGTGACGGTGGATACGGGTCCGCCCCGCCGCGGGGGGACGCGGCGGGGCGGAACGGCGGAGCTCAGCCGTTGAAGGTCACGGGCTCAGCCGTTGAAGGTCTCGGGGTCGAAGCCCAGACGGTTGCCGGTGTCGAGGGAGTCGATCGCCGACAGGTCCTCGGAGTCCAGCTGGAAGTCGAAGACGTCGATGTTCTCCTTGATCCGCGACGGGGTCACGGACTTGGGAATCACCACATTGCCGAGGTCCAGATGCCAGCGCAGCACCACCTGGGCCGGGGTCTTCCCGTGCTTCTCGGCGATCTCCGCCAGCTTCGGGTCCTCCAGCAGGCCCTTGCCCTGGCCGAGCGGGGACCACGCCTCGGTGACGATGTCATGGCGGGCGTTGAAGGCGCGCAGCTCCGCCTGCGGCAGCTGTGGGTGCAGCTCGATCTGGTCGATCACCGGGACGATCGAGGTCTCGGAGAGCAGCCGCTGGATGTGGGCGGAGTGGAAGTTGGACAGGCCGATGGCCTTGGCGCGGCCCTCGGAGTAGATCTTCTCGAACGCCTTCCAGGTGTCCACGTACTTGTCGACCCCGGGCATCGGCCAGTGGATCAGGTAGAGATCCACATACTCCAGGCCCAGCTTGGTCAGCGAGGTGTCGAAGGCGCGCAGGGTCGAGTCGTACCCCTGGTCACCGTTCCAGAGCTTGGTGGTGACGAACAGCTCATCGCGCGCGAGGCCCGACGCGGCGAGCCCCTTCCCCGTGCCCTCCTCGTTCCCGTATATCGCGGCCGTGTCGATGCTCCGGTACCCGGCGTCCAGTGCGTTGCGCACCGCGACCTGCGCCTCGTCGTCGGGGATCTGCCAGACACCGAAGCCGAGCTGCGGCATCCGTACGCCGTTGTTGAGCGTGATGAAGGGGACCTTGCTCACGAGCAGTCGATCCTTACGTCGGATGTGGATTACGTGCTTCCAACAAACACAACGATCAACGGCCTGCCGTCATTCCCGTTCACCAGGGTCGCCCGCGCAGGATCACCACTCCGTCCCCGTCCCGCCCGATGCGCTCCGCCGCCCGCCGCGCCGCCCGCTCCAGCGTGGGCGCCTCGCCCAGCAGACCGTAGAGCCCGCCCGCGAAGGCCGCAGACGCCGCGCCGTCCAGCGGTCCGCGGTGGGCGATCACCACCTCGGCCGCCCCGGTGAAGAGCGCGGCCAGCGGGGCGCCCTCGGGGCAGCCCAGCACCACACCGGGCAGCGGGGCGCCGGTCAGCCGGCGGTAGACGGTCAGCAGCCCGGCCAGCCGTGCGGCCGGTGTGTGATGCGCTCGCCCGTCGCCGTCCTCGAAGACCAGCGTGCGCCCCTCACGGCGGCAGACCAGATGCAGCACATCCGGGCGTACGGTGAGAATCCGCCGCAGATCGGTGGCGGCCGCGGCGGGGCACCGGTCCACCGTCAGGACGCCACGGGCCGCCCGCTGGACCGCGGCTAACTCCTGGCCGCCCGGAGCGGCGCCGGTCACCAGCACCCGCCGGACCCCGCCCGGCCGCCCCCGTAAGGCGGCGCGGAACACCTCGTTGTGCGGATAGGAGACACCGGCGGCGGCCAGGACGCGCAGCCTGCCGTCCGCGACCCGGCCCGCGGCGACCGCCCCGGCCACCGCGGACCAGAACTCCCCGGCGGTCGTGGCGGCCGCCGGTATGTGCTCGGCGGGGAAGCCCGCTCTGCGCAGCAGCGCCACGGCGGACGGGCCGGGCGGGAAGACCCGCGCCAACTCCTCGGTTTCCTCGGCCGTCAGCGCCGGATGCCCGTCCCCGTCCTGGCCGTCCACTGTGTTCCGTCGCTCCTCGCCTGTGCTCGTACCGCTCTGTGCCCCCGCTTCCGTCCCTACTGAAGCGCGGCCAGGCGCAGCGGTTCCTCGAGCTCCTCCCGGAAGCGGTGCAGGGTGTGCCCCTCGCGCACCGTGGCGCCCACCGCGACCGCCGCCCGGCTCACCGCCCCGCGCGGTGCCCGCACCACCATGGCCAGCCGGTACGTCCCGCCGATGCGCACCGCGGAGGTGTGCCGGATCTCCCAGCCCGGATCGGAGCGCAGCTCGCGCCGCGCCTCCAGACAGACCCGCTCGCCGAAGGCGGTGTCGCCGCCGTCCTGGAATCCGAGCCCCGGGCCGAGATGGGCCGCCGGCGCCGATGCCGTCACCTCGGCGGTGAGCTGGCGCGGGGTCATGGACCAGGCCACCGGCTGGAAGACCGCGGTGCCCCGCCGCACCGGTTCCGCCGTGAGGCTGAGATCGAGATTGACCGAGTGCAGGGCGGGGTCCGGCGCGTCCCGGGCGCAGGTCACCGACAGATGCACCAGGTGATAGACGGCGTTGTCCGCCTCGGTACGAAGGAAGTCCAGCAGCTCCGGATCCGGTCCGACGAGGTCGGCCGTGACCGGTAAGGCCACCGGCCCGCCCAGGACCACCCGCCCGGCCAGCCTCGGGCCGCTGGGCTGGGGTGTCTCCTCGGACAGCAGGGCCAGTTCGCGTTCGGGCAGTTCGGGGAGAATGACATCGATCATTTCGTGCCCCCTTCGCGGCTCAGGTGTTGTACAGCGCCTCGACCTCGACGGCGTACGCCTGTTCGATTGCCTTTCGCTTCAGTTTCAGCGACGGCGTCAGCAGACCATGCTCCTCGGAGAACTGCGCGGCAAGTATCCGGAAGGTACGAATCGACTCCGCCTGGGAAACGGTGGTGTTCGCCGCGACCACCGCCCGCCGGATCTCGGTCTCCAGATCCGGGTCCCGGACCAGCTCGCCCGGCGGCAGCTCCGGTTTGCCGCGCATCGTCAGCCAGTGCGCCACGGCCTCCGGGTCGAGGGTGACCAGCGCCGCGACATACGGGCGGTCATTGCCGACCACGATGCACTGGGCCACCAGCGGATGCGCCCGCACCCGCTCCTCCAGGCCCGCCGGGGAGACCGACTTGCCGCTGGAGGTCACCAGGATCTCCTTCTTCCGCCCGGTGATGGTGAGATAGCCGTCGTCGTCCAGCGTGCCCAGGTCGCCGGTGGCGAGCCAGCCGTCGCGCAGCACAGCGTCGGTCGCCTTGGGATCGCCGAGGTAGCCCTCGAAGACCTGGCCGCCGCGCACCCACACCTCGCCGTCGTCGGCGAGGTGGACCGTGGTGCCGGGGATCGGCACGCCGACCGTGCCGAAGCGGGTCTGCTCGGGAGGGTTGGCGGTGGCGGCGGCGGTGGACTCGGTGAGGCCGTAGCCCTCGTAGATGATGACGCCCGCGCCCGCGAAGAACAGGCCGAGTCGCCGCTCCATGCCCGAACCGCCCGACATCGCGTGCCGCACCCGGCCGCCCATCGCCGCGCGCACCTTGCCGTAGACGGCCTTCTCGAAGAACTGGTGCTGCACCCGCAGCGCGGCGCCCGGACCCGGACCGGTGCCGAACGCCTTGGCCTCCTGTGCCTCCGCGTACCGCACCGCCACGTCCACGGCCTTCTCGAACACCCCCAGCTTGCCGTCCGCCTCGGCCTTGCGGCGCGCCGCCGCGAACACCTTCTCGAAGATGTACGGCACCGCGAGGATGAAGGTCGGCCGGAACGTCTTCAGATCGGGCAGCAGCGCGGCGGCCGAGAGCCTGGGCTGGTGACCGAGCTTGACCTTGCCGCGGATGGCGGCGACCTCCACCATCCGGCCGAAGACATGGGCGAGCGGGAGGAAGAGCAGGGTGGCGGCCTCGTCGCCCCGCTTGGAGTGGAAGGCCTCCTCGTACCGCTCGACGATGTTGTCGCATTCCGCCATCAGATTGGCGTGGGTGATCACACAGCCCTTGGGGCGGCCGGTGGTGCCCGAGGTGTAGATGATGGTCGCGGGCTGCTCGGGGGTCACGGCCAGCCGGTGCCGTTCCACCATGTCGTCCTCGACGGACTCCCCGGCCGCCAGCAACTCCTCCAGGGCCCCCGCGTCCAGCTGCCACAGCTGCCTCAGATGCGGCAGCCGGCCGACCACCGAGCCGACCGTCATCGCATGGTCCTCATGCTCCACGACACAGGCGGAGACCCCCGCGTCATGCAGCATCCAGCAGACCTGCTCGGCGGAGGAGGTGGGGTACAGCGGGACGCTCTGGGCGCCGATGGTCCACAGGGCGAAGTCGAAGAGCGTCCACTCATAGCGGGTGGGGCACATGATGGCGACGCGATCGCCGAATCGGACACCACGGGCCAGCAGGCCCTTGGCGAGAGTCATCACCTCGTCCCGGAACTGGCCCGCGGTCACGTTCTGCCAGCCGCCGTCCGCCGTTTTGCGCGCCAGTGCAACCCGGAGGGGGTCGGAGTCCGCATGGTCGAAGACGGCGTCCGCCAGTCCTCCGGCCTGAGGCGGCGTCGCCAACGGGGGGACGGTGAACTCGCGCAATACCTGCTCCTTGAAGCCGCTGGGCACAGCGCCGCGACCGTACCCGATCCGGCCCCCGATGCGGGAGAGGTGTTTTGTGCCCGGAACGTACGGAATGCCGGGCGGACAGTGAGGTGAAAGGGTATCAATCAGACACCGACGAGGGCGGATTGCGTGGAGTCTGGCCCTATGCGCCGCGTGTGTGGCTTATATGTAACGGTCTTCTGCACGAAATCTCTCCGATCGTGGCACAGGCCCCGCCAGGATCGCGGCGGCGAGTCGCTCCGCGGCGGCGTGCGGGGCGCCCTCCTGCCGACGCTTTCCGTACAACAGTACGAAATCCACCGGGCCGAGCTCCGGCAGCCCCGCCCGTTCGGGGACCGGTGCCAGGCCTGGCGGAATCAGGCCATGGGTATGGGCCATCACCCCGAGCCCGGCGCGGGCCGCCGCGACCAGACCGTTGAGACTGCCACTGGTGCACACGATCCGCCATGACCTGCCGTGTCGCTCCAGCACATCCAGCGCGCGGGCCCGGGTCAGCCCGGGCGGCGGGAAGACGATCAGGGGGAGCGGACGGTCCGGATCCAGCCGCAGCCGCTCGGCGCCGATCCACACCAGCCGGTCCCGCCACACCAGCTGCCCGCCCGGCCGGTCCTCGGACCGCTTGGCCAGCACCAGATCCAGCTTGCCCGCCTCCAGCCGCTCGTGCAGCGTGCCCGACAGCTCGACGCTGAGCTCCAGATCCACCTCGGGATGGTCGCGGCGGAACCCCTCCAGGATCTCCGGCAGCCGGGTCACCACGAAGTCCTCCGAGGCGCCGAAGCGCAGCCGGCCGCGCAGCCGGGTGCCCCGGAACCAGCTCTCCGCCCGCTCGTTCGCCTCCAGGATGGAGCGGGCGAACCCCAGCATGGCCTCGCCGTCCTCGGTCAGCTCCACCCCGTGGGTGTCGCGGGCGAACAGCTGCCGCCCCACGGCCGCCTCCAGCTTGCGGACCTGCTGGCTCACGGTGGACTGACGCACCCCGAGGCGGTCGGCGGCCTGGGTGAAGCTGAGGGTCTGGGACACCGCGAGAAACGTCCGGAGCTGGGCGGGGTCGTACATGGCGGCCACTGTACGCCCGGGCCATCACGGAAGGCGATGACAGTCAGAGCGGTATACGGGATTCCCGATGGCCTTGATCGGGAGCACTATGGAGCGGGCCCCGTCCGTGTCCACGCGAGGCGGGAACGAGCGAGAAGCCAGGCCGGCAAAGCGAGAGTCCGACCAGCAAGAGCGAGAAGTCCGACCAGCAAGAGCGAGAAAGAGAACGAATGCCGCACCGCCCGCACGTCCGCAAGATCGCATTTCCCGCCCTTCCCCCCTGGCTCCCCCTGGACGGTTTCATCCTCGGACTCATCGGCACCGTGGCGCTCGCCGTGCTGCTCCCGGTCAGCGGCCGGGCCGCCACCATCACCGACGGGGCCACCACGGTCGCGGTCGCCTTCCTCTTCTTCCTCTACGGCGCCCGGCTCTCCACCCGTGAGGCGCTGGACGGGGTGCGCCACTGGCGGCTCCATCTGACCGTGCTGGTGTGCACCTTCGTCATCTTCCCGGCCCTCGGCCTGGCCGCGCGCGGACTCGTGCCGTACGTGCTGACGCATCCCCTCTACGCCGGACTGCTCTTCCTGTGCCTGGTGCCCTCCACGGTCCAGTCCTCCATCGCCTTCACCTCGATCGCCCGGGGCAATGTGGCCGCCGCGATCTGTGCGGGCTCCTTCTCCAGCCTGCTCGGCGTGGTGGTCACCCCGGTGCTGGTCGCGCTGTTGCTGGGGGGCAGCGGAGGCGGCTTCTCGGCCGACTCGATGATCAAGATCGGGCTTCAGCTGCTGGCCCCCTTCCTCGCCGGGCAGCTGCTGCGCCGCTGGATCGGCGGCTTCATCTCGCGCCACCGGGCGGTGCTGCGGCTGGTCGACCGGGGCTCGGTGCTGCTCGTGGTCTACGCGGCGTTCAGCGAGGGCATGGTCCGGGGCATCTGGCACCAGGTGACCCCGGCGCGGCTGGCGATCCTGCTCGGTGTCGAGGCGGTCCTGCTCACGGTGATGCTCACGCTCACCTCGTACGGCTCGCGGAAGCTGGGCTTCGTCCGCGAGGACCGGATCACGATCGTGTTCGCGGGGTCGAAGAAGAGCCTGGCCGCCGGGCTGCCGATGGCGAGTGTGCTCTTCGGCGCCCAGGCGAGCCTGGCGGTGCTGCCGCTGATGCTCTTCCACCAGATGCAGCTGATGGTCTGCGCGGTGCTGGCCCGCCGCTTCGCGGCGCGGGCGCCGGAGGCGGCGGTGGCGGGAGCCGAGACCCGGTCCGTGGCCCGGGCCGATACGGACAGCGCGGACGACGCCGCGCTGACCCGCGTCTGACGTCAGCGTGTGGCGCCCGGGTTTCCGGCGGCCGGGTCTCCGGCGGGCGGGTCGTCGGTGGCCGGGTCTCCGGCGGGCTGGTCGTCGGTGGTCTGGTCGTCGGCAGGCGGCAGCGGCTTGCGGGCGATGAGGGACGCCTGCGGGGTGGGTTCCCAGCGCTCCGGTTCACGGAAGGTCCGGGCGTGGACGGGCAGTCCGGCCTCGGTCAGCAACTCGGCGATCCGGTCCGGCTGCCAGCGGCGGAAGGTCAGCGACACCTCATGGCCGAACGCCTCCGTGTAGACCCGTTGCTCATCGCCCACCTGGAAGCCCACCAGCGCGTATCCACCGGGCGCGAGCACCCGGTGGAACTCGGCGAACGCATCCGGCAGCCGCTCCTGCGGAATGTGGATCGTGGAGTACCACGCCACCACGGCGGCGAGGGTGCCGTCCGGGATGTCCAGGGCCAGCATCGACCCCTCCTCGAACCGCAGCCCGGGATGCTCCCGCCGGGCCAGCTCCACCATTCGCGGCGACAGGTCGATCCCGTACACGGACAGCCCCAGACCGTGGAGATGCGCCGTCACCCGGCCCGGCCCGCAGCCCACATCGGCCACCGGTCCGCCCCCGGCGTTCCGTACCAGCTCGGCGAACCCGGCGAACACCGCCCGTTCCAGCGTCTGGGCCGCCAGTTCATCGCGGAAACGCTCGTCGTAGTCGAGGGCCATGGCGTCGTAGGACGCCCGCGTGGAGTTGAGGAAGTCGGCTTCGGTCACGGCCGAACACCCTAGCGGGACGCACCGCGGATTTTTCCCCAACCCGCCCCTTCCCGCTACCAAGGGCTCCGCCCCTGGTCCCCGGGGTTAAGGGGCGGAGCCCCAGTTGTGGGAAGGGGCGGGGAGGGGAGCAGCCCGCCGCCGGCGTACGCGTACCGCCGGACATCCCTGAAGCGGGACGCACCTGCGCCGGGCACCGTTGTCAGACCCCTCTGGGAGGCTTCGGACATGACGACGCTCACGCTGCAGCTGACCATCGACTGTGCCGAGCCACGCCGGATGGTGGCCTTCTGGTCCGAGGCCCTGGGCTATGTGCCCGAGCCCCCGCCGGGCGGCCACGCCACCTGGCGGGAGTACTGGGCGGACATGGGGGTGCCCGCGGAGGAACTGCCCCCCGGGGCCGGGGAGATCCCGGAGTCCATCGTGGATCCGGAGGGGCAGGGGCCACGGGTGTGGTTCCAGCAGGTTCCGGAGTCCAAGGTCACCAAGAACCGGCTGCATCTCGATCTGAAGGTGGGCGGTGGGCGGGATGTGCCCCTCGCGGTCCGCACCGAGCGTGTCACCGCGACCGTGGACCGGCTGAAGGGGGCCGGAGCCACGGTCCTGCGGATCATGGACGAGCCGGAGATGGAGTACTACGCGGTGGTGCTCCAGGACCCGGAGGGCAATGAGTTCTGTGTCGTCTAGTCGTGGGATGACCGCACGCGGTCGAGGGGGAGGTGGACGAGGGCGCCGGAGTGGGGGCCGTCGAGCGGGGCGTTGAACTCGCGGACACGGCGCAGTTCGGTGTCGGACAGGGCACGGGCGTACAGGCGGAACTCATCGAGATCGCCCGTCATCCGGGAGCGGCTGTCCACGGCCTGGCCGAGGTGGAGGCCGAAGGGCGCGGTGCGGCTCACGGTGCCCGGGGCGTCGGGGGCGGTGACCGCGGTGCCGCCGTCCACGGTGAGGGAGAGCCGCCCGCCGCCGCGGACCAGCGCGAGGTGGTGCCACTGCCCGTCGTTGTACGCGGCGTCGGTGGACACCGAGGCGCTGGTGAAGGTCGCGAAACCGTTGACCGTGGTCATCAGCGCCCGGATCCGGTTGCTCCCGGGCTCACCCCGCAGCCAGACCTGCGGCTGTTTGTTGCCGATGCCGCCCATCCACAGGAACGGATGCTGCCCGGAGGCGGCCGAGTAGCGGAACCACAGGCTTACGGTGAAGTCGCGGGTGCCCAGCGGCAGGGCGTTCCGGTACGGCACCCGTACGGCGTCGTCCGTGCCGTCGAAGGACAGCGCGTCGCCGAAGCGGCCGTCGTCGCGCCCCGCCGCGCCGCCGAGTACGGTCGCGGACCGGGCGCCGGGCGCGCGGTCGTCGGTGGTGGGGGAGGGCGGCTGCCGGGAGCCCAGCCAGTCCTCCGTGAAGCGGGCGAAGCGGATCTCGTCGCGGGCGTCCACCGCACCGCCCTCGTACAGCAGCCCCACCGTGTCTCGGGAGATCGCGACCATGTCGGAGTAGCCGGACCAGTCGGTGGTGACGACCTTGCCGCGGTCCCCACCGTCCCAGGTGCGGGCCTCGTCCCAGGAGGAGCGGATCATCATGGTGCGGCGGCGGTCGGGGTCGGCGGGGGCGGAGAAGAGCAGCCGGCCGTAGCCGTCGCGGGCCGGGTCGCGCAGCCGCAGGATCGAGCCCTGCACCTGGGGGGTGGGCAGATCGGGGATGGCGCGGAAGGGCGCGGTGAAGCTCTGGCCGCCGTCCCGGCTGATGGCGTAGTCGCGGTGGCCCAGATCGGTGCCGTCCTGTTCCCGGCCGCTGACGTAGATCGAGCCGTCGGCGCGCTCCACCAGCGTCATCTCGGACGGCTTCTGGCGGAAGGTGCCGTCCTCGGCGAGCGGATAGCTGTCCACCGCGCCGATGCGCCAGCGGTCGCCGCCGTCGTCGCTGTAGGCGAGCGCGGCGTGGTTGTCGGTGATGCGGCCGCCGCTGAAGCTCTCGGTGTTGAGGGTGAAGACCAGTCGGCCCTTGTGGTGTCCGCGCTGGAGCTGGATGCCGTGGACGGGGCCGGTGGCGTACCAGGAGTTCCACTGGGCCGGCATCAGCGAGGAGCTCAGATCGCGCGGGGCCGACCAGGTGGCGCCGTTGTCGTCGCTGTACTGGAGGTGCGGGGAACGGTCGCAGGGGATGTCACAGCTCTGGGAGTCGTCGCGGCCGGTGTTGTAGGTGCTGGCGAGCACGATGCGGCCGGTGCGCTGGTCCACGATGGGCGCGGGGTTGCCGTGGGTGTCACCGTCGCCGTCATTGACCACCTGGAGCGGGCCCCAGGTGCGGCCGCCGTCGGTGGAGCGCTTGAGGACCAGATCGATGTCCCCGGCGTCGCCGCAGTTGTCGACCCGGCCCTCGGCGAAGGCGAGCAGGGTGCCGTCCTTGGCCTTGACGACCGCCGGGATCCGGAAGCAGGCGTAGCCCTGTTCCTGGGCGGATTTGAAGAGGACCTGTTGTTCGAAGCCGGAGTCGGCGCGGGCCGCGGACGCGGAGGAATCCGTGTCCGCGGCCCGTACCGGAAGCGGGATCAGGGCCAGCGCCGCGGCGGTGAGGAGCATGGAGGCGCGGCGCCGCCACGGTCTGGTACGGGAGCGGGGTGGTCTGGTGCGGGGACGTGTGCGGAGAACTGACGCCATGGTCACTGCCTGCCCTTCAGACTGCCTCATTGAGGCATCGGCATCTGGACGTCGAGGACGTCGGGCATCACGCCATGAGGCATCATGCCGTCAGGACATCAAGACATCCCATGTCTCACACATGACTGCGGCTGAAAGTGTCTCGTCCTGCGGTCGCCCGGGACAAGAACCGTGCGTCATATCCTCGTGACACTGCGCCAGTTGGGGTGAGGGCGGGGCGCGAGGGGGACGGCGCCCGCCCCCCGGATGGCGCCCCGCTTCGGTCAGCGCATGGCCGTCTGACCCGCCGTGATGACCTGGTCCAGCAGCGACCGGGACAGCTCGAGCTCCTCGATGGCCGAGGTCATCCGCTCCCGCTCGGCCCGCAGTTCGCCCAGCAGATTCGGGCAGGTGGGCACGAGGTGCTCACCGTCGCCGCGGAGGCAGGGCAGAACCTGGGAGATGGTCGCCGTCGACAGCCCGGCCGCCAGCAGCGCGCGGATGCGCCGCACCACCGCCACATCGGACGCGCGGTAGGCGCGATAGCCGCTGGGCAGCCGCTCGGGCCGGAGGAGCCCCTGCTGTTCGTAGTAGCGCAGCAGCCGTTCGCTCACCCCGGTGCGGTGGGACAGCTCGCCGATCCGCATGGGCCTCCTCCTCACGGCGGTGACTCTCCGAACCCTCCAATGGGTGTCAGACCTAGGGATGTCAAAGCTTACGGCCTCCGATCCCCTCGCACAGAACGCGGTCGATGAGGCCCTGCATGACCCTCTCGGCCCGGAGCAGCTGCTCGTCATCGGCGGTCTTGCCACTCGAGCTGATGGTCACCGAGCGTCGCCCGCCCTCGGTGAAGCCGGTGCGCACCGTGGCCCCTTCGAGGTCGCCGCCGTGGCCCCAGCGGTAGCCGCCGCAGCTGAGCGGCTGGCGTATCATCCCGAGCCCGTACCGGGCGTGCGGGAAGGCCACCTCGAAGTCCGGCCCGACGGGGACGGTCCGGCGCATCTCGGCCAGCTGCGCCCGGGGCAGCAGACGGCCGCTCAGCAGGGCGGTGTAGAAGCGGTCCAGATCGCGGTCGGTGCTGATGAGGGAACCGGCCGCACCGCCCCAGGAGACGTTCCGCAGCGTGGTGTCCGTCCAGCCGTCGGAGCCGGGGAAGCGCTGATACGTATGGGCGTACGGGCCCTTGATCCGTGGATCGTCCCCGGGCTCATAGGTGCCGGTCAGGCCCAGCGGGCGGATGACGCGGTCGCGGACCTCCTCCGGCCATGCGCGCCCGGTGACCTTCTGGACGATCATTCCGGCGAGGACATAGCCGGGGTTGGAGTAGTTCCACTCGGGCTTGGGGTCGTCGGCCGGGGCGGGCGGGAAGTCGGGCCGGTGCTTCATCGCCCCGGCCACCACCCGCTCGGGGGAGACATGGTCGAACCGGGTCCGCTCGAAGTCCGCCGCCGAGTCGCCGGTGTCGTCGCTGTAGGCGTAGTTGTGGATGCCGCTGGTGTGCTGGAGCAGATTCCTGACGGTGATCCGGCGGCCGTCGTTGCCATTGCCGCTCACCACGCCCGGCAGCCACTTGTCCACCGGATCGCTCAGCGAGAGCCGCCCCTCGGCGACGAGTTGGAGGACGACGGTGGCCACGAAGGACTTGGTGACGCTCGCGGCCCGGTAGTGCGCCCCGTACGGCATGGGACGGCCGGTGTCGCGCTCCGCCTCGCCCGCGCGGGCGTGGATCCGTCGGTGGCCGTCGCGCACCTCCACGGTGATGCCGATGAATCCGGCGTCCTCCAGTGTCCGGGCCACCGCGCGCCGCAACTCGGCCTCGGTGAGCCTGCGACCAGCGGAGGTGGCGGAGGTGGCGGAGTCGGCGGGGGACGAGGCGGGGCGGGACTTCGGTGCTGTGGCGGCGGCCGGGACCGCGGCCGCACCGCCGAGCAGGGCGGCGGTGACGGCGGCGGCCGTAACGAGGCGTAAGCGAGGGCGCTTCGTGGGTGCGTTCATGTCTCACCAGCTTCCGGGGACGGCGGTGCTCCGGCCATGCGGCCAGCCCCCGGGTTCGGGTGGGGACAGCCCCATGGCCGGGCTCCGGCCGGCTTCGGTCGGGGGTCCGGCCGGGCGCTCGGGGGCGGTCAGGCCGACGAGCCGCTGTCCACCACGAGATCCGTGCCGACCACGGCGCCCGCCGCCGGTGAGGCGAGGTAGAGGACGGCCGCCGCGATCTCGTCCGCCTCCGCGACCCGGCCCAGCGGAGTATCGCTCTTCGCCCGCTCGGCGCGGTCGGCCTCGGTCTCACCCGGCAGCAGCGACATGGGGCCGTCGGAGGCGCCGGGGCTGACCGCGTTGATCCGGACGCCCTGATGGATGTGGTCGAGCGCGGCGATCCGGGTCAGCGTGGCGACCGCCGCCTTGGAGGTGCTGTAGGCGCCGAGGCCCGATACCCGCAGATGGGTGCCGAGGTTGGAGGAGACATTGACGATCGCCCCGCCGCCGTGCTCCTTCATGTGCGCGATCTGGTGCTTCATGGCCAGCCAGACACCGGTGACATTGGTGCGAAGCACCGCCTCCCAGTCCTCCTCGCTGACCTCGCCGACGGGCCCCTTGCCGCGCAGTATCCCGGCGTTGTTGACCGCGATGTCCAGTGCGCCGAAGCGGGCGACGGCGCTGTGCACCAGCTCCCGAAGCTGCTCGGAGTCGGTCACATCGGCGGTCACGGCGGTGGCCCGGCCATCGGCGGCCTCGATGAGGCGGACCGTCTCGGCCAGGGTGGATTCGGTGCGGCCGGCGGCGACCACGGAGGCGCCTTCGGCGGCGAAGGCGAGCGCGATGGCACGGCCGAGACCGGTGCCCGCTCCGCTGACGAGGGCGGTCTTTCCGGTGAAGCGGTTCACTGCGTGGCTCCTTGAGTGAGAGAGGAGGGACGTGATGGACGGGGCGGACGGCTCCGCTGGACGCGGAGGTTCAGGGCGGCGACGAGGGCGAGCGCGGCCCCCGTCGCGGCGAGGGAGACGGCATCGCTGCCGAAGGTGAGCACGATGGCGAAGACCACGGTCGGGCCGAGCTCCATCGCGGTGTTCAGCACCCCGCCCGCGAGCCCGGTCCGCTCATGCGGCACCCCGTGGGTGGTGAGCACGGCGGCCCCGGCGAAGGAGACGGCGGCACCGGCCGGCAGCAGCACCAGCCCCGGCAGCAGTGCGGAGGCGTAAGGAGCGTGCGGGTCAAGGCCGGTGAGGGCGAGCAGCACCAGCCCGGCGCCGGCCGTGGCCAGTCCGGCGGCGGTGACGACACGGGGGCCGAAGCGGGCTATCAGCGGCCCGGCCGCCCGGCCCGAGGTGAGCAGGGCGATGGCGAACGGCACAAAGGCGGCCGAGGTCCGCAGCGGCGACCAGTCACGGTCCTGCTGGAGATGGAGCGAGAGGGTCACAAAGGTCATCGCGGTCGCGCAGGCGCTGAACGCGATGGCCGCGAGGGCGAGCGCCCGCCGCCGGTCCAGCAGGAAGCGGGGCGGCAGCAGCGGATCGCCCGCCCGGCGCTCCGCGTACCAGAACGCGATGAGCAGTGCGGCTCCGATGAGCAGGGGCACCAGCACTCCGGCCGACGACCAGGGCAGGGCGTCGGTGGCCACGAGCCCGTAACTGGCGAGCGTGATTCCGGCCGTGGCCAGCAGCGCGCCCGGCAGATCGAGCGCCCGGCCCCGGCTCGGCGGGGTGTCCGGCAGCAGCCGGGGCGCGAGGACGAGCGCGGCCACGGCCACCGCCGGCGGTACGGCGAAGCTCCAGCGCCAGGACAGCAGCTCGGCTATGACACCGGAGAGCAGATTGCCCGCGGTCGCGCCGAGCACGGAGAGCCCGCCCCAGGTCGCCATCGCCTTGCCGTAGGCGGCGGGAGTGGGGAAGACGGCGCGCAGCACGGTCATGGCGGCGGGCGCTATCAGGGCCGCCCCCGCGCCCTGGGCGAACCGGGCCGCGAGCAGGGTCCCGATATCGGAGGCGAACGGGGCGGCGGCCGAGGCGGCGGCGAAGAGGACGATCCCGGCGGTGAGGGCCCGCCGCCCGCCGTAGCGGTCGGAGAGGCGCCCGCCGAAGAGCAGCAGCCCGGCGAAGGTCAGCCCATAGGCCGCGCTGAGCAGAATCAGATCGGCCCGCTCCAGGCCGAAGGCCCGGCCGATCTCGGGCAGCGGCACGGCGATCGCCGCGAGCGTGAAGATCAGCGTGATCTGGACGGAGCCGAGCAGCGCGAAGGCCCGGCGATGGTGGGTCGTGACGGTGGTGGGGTCTGTGTCTGTGTCTGTGTCTGTGTTGGCGTCGGTATCGGTGTCGCACGGGGTGTCGGTGACGGTCATCTCTCCCCCAATATTTGACCGATCGTTTTAATATGAGGGCATGCGAATGGGCTCGGTGTGACTCCCGTGATCGTGAGAGATCAGTCCAGCAGTGCCAGCGCCTGCTCCGCCGCGTCCCGCACCCGAGCCGGGTCGTCCGACGCCTTGCCGACCACCCGCAACCCCTGCAACAGCACGAACAGCATCCGTGCCAGCGCGCGGGGGTCGCGGTCCTCGGAGAGCTCTCCCTGGGCCTGGGCCCGTATCAGCGCGGAGTACAGCGGGGTCTCCACGCGGTCCCAGCTGAGCTCCACCCGGCGGGCCGCCGCCGGGTCGTGCGGCGCCAGCTCGGCCGCCGTGTTGGTCACCAGGCAGCCCGCCAGCCGCAGCTCCGGGGAGGCGGCCTCCTCGGCGAAGCGGCGCACCACCGCCCGCACCGCGGGCAGCGCCGGACCGGGCTGGGACAGCTCGGCCAGCAGGGACGGGTCGCGCGTCTCCGCATAGCGGTCCATGGCCTTCAGGTACAGCTCGTGCTTGCTGCCGAAGGTCGCGTAGATACTGGCGCGGCCGATGCCGAGATAGTCGACGAGGTCCGCCATCGAGGTCGCTTCATAGCCGCGCTGCCAGAACAGCTCGAGAGCCGACTGGAGGGCGGCCTCTGGATCGAATTCCTTCGTTCTGGCCATGACCCAACCGTAGCACCTAACCAGAACGAGCGGTCAAGAACACTTTCGAGTGAAGGTCCCGATGTGGAACGTAGGTACGGAGTCACCGGGCCCGGTAGGGGCCGGCCGACGCAGGGGGCGCTCCCCGTCGGCCGGCCCGCCAACCCGTGCAGCGGGCGGACCGCTCCTCAGGCCCCGCCGACTGCTGTCCGCAGGGCGAGCCGCTGCTCGCCCGCGTACACGTTCATCGAGGTGCCGCGGAGGAAGCCGACCAGGGTCAGCCCCGTCTCCGCCGCCAGATCCACCGCCAGCGAGGAGGGCGCCGACACCGCCGCCAGCACCGGGATCCCCGCCATCACGGCCTTCTGCGCCAGCTCGAAGGAGGCGCGGCCCGAGACCATCAGCACCGACCCCGACAGTGGCAGCAGGCCCTGCTGGAGTGCCCGTCCCACCAGCTTGTCCACCGCGTTGTGCCGCCCCACGTCCTCCCGCAGGTCCAGCAGCTCTCCGTCCGGGCTGAACAGCGCCGCCGCGTGCAGACCACCGGTCCGGTCGAAGACGCGCTGCGCCGCGCGGAGCCGGTCCGGGAGCGCGGAGAGCGTCTCGGGCTCGATCCGGACGGCGGAGCCCCCGGCGTCCTCGAAGCCGTCCGCCAGCGGCCAGCGCGCGGTCGTCCGGACCGCGTCCAGGCTGGCCTTGCCGCACAGACCGCAGGACGAGGTCGTGTAGACATTGCGTTCGAGCGTGATGTCCGGGACCGGCACGCCCGGGGCCAGCGTCACATCCACCACGTTGTAGGTGTTGGACCCTCCCCCAGCTACCGCTGGGGGTGCCCCCGGAGTGGCGCCCGCGCAGTAGACGATGTTCGCCAGCTCGTCCGCGCGCCCGAGGACACCCTCGCTCACCAGGAATCCGGCGGCGAGGGCGAAGTCGTCGCCCGGAGTGCGCATGGTGATGGCCAGTGGTTTGCCGTTCAGCCGGATCTCCAGCGGCTCCTCCGCCACGAGGGTGTCCGGCCGGGTGCTGACCGCCCCGTCCCGGATGCGGATGACGCGGCGTCGCTCGGTGACCCGTCCCATGTCGATCAGTCCCGGTTCTGTGCGTGGTTCTGTACGTGCTGGTACCCGAAACGGCCCTTGATGCACAGGTTCCCGTGCGTGACGGGATTGTCGTGCGGCGAAGTGACCTTCACGATCTCATTCTCCTGCACATGGAGGGTGAGATTGCAGCCCACACCACAGTAGGCGCACACCGTGGTCGTCTCCGTCTGGGCCGCCTCGTCCCACGTCCCGGCCTCCCGCATGTCGAACTCCGTCTTGAAGCTCAGCGCGCCGGTCGGGCAGACCTCGATGCAGTTGCCGCAGTAGACACACGCGGAGTCGGTGAGGGGCGCGTCGTGCTCGGTGGAGATCCGGGCGTCGAAGCCGCGGCCCGCGACCGCGATCGCGAAGGTGTTCTGCCACTGCTCACCACAGGCGTCCACGCACTTGTAGCAGAGGATGCATTTGTCGTAGTCGCGGACGTACAGGTCGTTGTCGACCTTCGGCTCCTCGTCCACCCGGGCCGCGTCCGCGCCGAAGCGGTCCGGCTCGGCCCCGTACTCCTCGATCCACTCGGCGGCGCGCGGGGTCGTGGACATATCGGTGGAGGAGGCCAGCAGCTCCAGGACGACCTTACGGCTGTGCCGGGCCCGCTCGGTGTCCGTGCGCACCTCCATGCCCTGCTCCACCCGGCGGGAGCAGGCGGGGGCGAGGGTGCGGGCGCCCTCCACCTCCACCACGCACACCCGGCAGGCGTTCTTCGGAGTGAGCGTGTCGCCCTGACACAGGGTCGGGATGTCCTTGTCCGCGGCGCGGCACGCGTCCAGCAGGGTGCTGCCCTCCGGGGCGCGGACCGGCTCGCCGTCCAGGGTGAGGTCCACCAGTCGGCGTGGGGGTCGCAGCGGTATCGCGGTCACTTGAAGGCTCCCAGGCGGTCGATGGCGGACTCCACGGCGTTCCAGGCGGTCTGGCCCAGACCGCAGATCGAGGCGTCCCGCATGGCCTGGCCGACCTCGCGCAGCAGCGCGATGTCCCCGGCCGCGGCGGCGCCCGTACGGTCCCTGAGCCGGTGCAGCGCCTCCTCCTGCCGTACGGTTCCCACCCGGCAGGGGACGCACTGGCCGCAGGACTCGTCGCGGAAGAACTCCGCGATGCGCAGCAGGACGCGGGGCAGCTCGACGCCCTCGTCCAGCACCAGCACGACCCCCGAGCCGAGCGTGGTGCCCGCGGCGCGCGTGCCCTCGAAGGTGAGCGGGACGTCCAGCTCGTCGGGGCGTACGAAACCGCCCGCGGCGCCGCCGAGCAGCACCGCGCGCAGGGTCTCGGGCGGCCCCGCGAGCTCCAGCAGCTCCCGCAGCGTCGCCCCGAACGGCAGCTCGTAGACGCCGGGCCGGGCGACCGTGCCGGAGACGCAGAACAGCTTGGTGCCGGTCGAGGTGCCGGTGCCGGTACGTGCGTACGCCTGCGCGCCCTCGATCAGAATCGGCAATACGTTGACCAGGGTCTCCACGTTGTTGACCGCGGTCGGCTTGCCGAACAGCCCCTTCTCGACCGGGAAGGGCGGTTTGCTGCGCGGTTCACCGCGCCGCCCCTCGATCGAGTTGAAGATCGCGGTCTCCTCGCCGCAGATGTACGCGCCCGCGCCGCGCCGGATCTCGATGTCGAACGCGAACCCCTGCCCCATGACGTCCTTACCGAGGAAGCCACGGGCCCGGGCCCGGTCGATGGCGGTGCGCAGCCGGCGCAGCGCGCGGGGGTACTCGCCGCGCAGATACAGATAGCCGCGGTGGGCCCCGGTGGCGTAGCCCGCGACGGTCATGGCCTCGATGAGGGCGTAGGGATCGCCCTCCATCAGGACCCGGTCCTTGAAGGTGCCCGGTTCGCTCTCGTCGGCGTTGCAGACCAGATAGTGCGGATGGTCGGGCTGCTGGGCGGTGGCCGACCACTTCCGCCCGGTCGGGAACGCGGCCCCGCCCCGTCCGACCAGACCCGCCTCGGTCACCTCCCGGATCACCCCGGCGGGTCCGAGCGCGAACGCGCGCCGCAGAGCGGCGTATCCGCCGTGGGCGCGGTAGTCGTCCAGCGACCCCGGGTCCACCACCCCGACCCGGCGCAGCAGCACCAGGCCGTTGCCTACGGCCAGGGGCACGGATGTGTCCTGCGGCGCGGAACTCCAGGGCCGCGCGGCGGGGTTGGCGTGCGGCCCTGTGTCTACGGAGTTCTCCGGCCGCTGCCCGGCGTCGGGGCCCGGGTCGGCCGCGGCCGCCTCGTCATCGGTCCCCGCCCGCGTGGCGGGCGGGGGGTGGGGGCCGTCGGCGCCGGTCTGGGGGACCGCGGCCACCGCGGGCGGCTCGGCCGCCGCCTCGTGCGGCGCCGACGCCGCGTCGGCGACCGCCTCGGCGGTGGCGGGGGCGACGACCGCGGTCCGCGGGGCCTCGCCCGCGCGGATCGCCAGGGCCGCCGGGGCGCGCTCGCACAGGCCCAGGCACGGGCTGGGCTGCCAGACGGCCCCGGACCCCGCCGAGCCCGCCGGGCCCACGTCCCGTTCGAGCTCCGCGCACAGCTCGGCGGAGCCCCGGGCCGCGCACGCCAGGTCCGTACAGACGTGGACGACGGTCGCCGGACGGGGTTTCACCGCGAACATCGCGTAGAAGGTCGCCACCCCGTAGCCCTCGGCCGGAGGGACCGTCAGCCGACGGCACAGATAGTCCAGGCCGCCCTCGCTGATCCAGCCCACCCGGTCGTTGAGGGCGTGCAGCCCGGGCAACAGCAGATCGCGCCGCTCCCGTGCCTCGCGGCCGCCGCGCGCCCAGCGCAGATCCGTGTCCGTACGGTCGTCCGCGCCCTCCCAGGCGGACTCGGGCGGGCCGAGCAGCGCGTCGACCGCGGCCCGCTCCTCGTCCGTGGGCTTGCTGTCACCGAACCGCAGATCCACGATCAGCTCCTTACGGCGGTCACGGGAATCTTCTCGATCCTTATGGCCGACGCCTTGAACTCGGCCGTCCCCGCGATGGGGCAGTTCGCCTCGATCGTCAGGGAGTTGGTGTCCACCTCGTCGGGGAAGTGCATGGTCATGAAGGCGAGACCGGGCCGGAGCCCGGGATCGATCCACACCGGCGCCACCACCGAACCGCGCCGCGAGGAGATCCGCACCCGCTCCTCGGCCTCCACCCGGTAGCGGGCCGCGTCCTCCGGGCACAGCTCGATGTACTCGCCGCGCCGCAGCGGAGAGGCGAAACCCCCGCTCTGCACCCCGGTGTTGTACGAGTCCAGGCGCCGTCCCGTGGTGAGCCGGATCGGGAAGGCGTCATCGGTCAGATCGACCGGCGGATCGTGCTTCACCGGTCCGAAGGGGGCGAGCGGGCCGCGCAGCGCCGGATCGTTCTCCCACAGCCGGCCGTGCAGATAGGTGGGCTCGAGACGGTCGGTGCTGGGGCAGGGCCACTGGATGCCCTGGTGCTCCTCCAGCCGCTCGTAGGTCATGCCGAAGTGGTCCGGGGAGACATCGCGCAGCTCGTTCCAGACCTCCTCCGCGCCCTCGAACTTCCAGTCGTGGCCGAGCCGCCGCGCCAGCTCGCAGATGATGTCGATGTCCTCGCGTGCCTCGCCCGGCGGCTCCACGGCCTTGCGCACCCGCTGGACGCGCCGCTCGCTGTTGGTGGTGGTGCCCTCCGTCTCGCACCAGCCGGCGGTCGCCGGGAGCACCACATCGGCCAGTTCGGCGGTCCGGGTGAGGAAGATGTCCTGCACCACCAGGTGCTCCAGCGATTCCAGCCGCCGGACGGCCTGCTCGGTGTCGGCCTCGGACTGGGCCGGGTTCTCGCCGACGCAGTAGACGGCGCGCAGTTCGCCCGCCTCCATGGCCTCGAACATCTCGGTGAGGTTCAGCCCGTAGCGCGGCTGGATGACCACGTTCCAGGCGCGCTCGAACTTGGACCGGATGGGCGGGTCCAGGATGTCCTGGAAGCCGGGCAGCCGGTTGGGGATGGCGCCCATGTCGCCGCCGCCCTGCACGTTGTTCTGGCCGCGCAGCGGCTGGAGTCCGCTGCCGTACCGGCCGACATGGCCGGTCAGCAGGGAGAGATTGATCAGCGCCCGGACGTTGTCGGTGCCGTTGTGGTGCTCGGTGATGCCGAGCGTCCAGCACAGCTGGGCGCGCTCGGCGGTGGCGTAGGCGTGCGCGAGATCGCGGATGGCGTCCGCCGGGACGCCGGTGACCTTCTCCGCGACGCTCAGCGTCCAGGGCTCCACATGGGCCGCGTACTCCTCGAAGCCGGTGGTCGCGCGCTCGATGAAGGCCCGGTTGGCGAGCCCCGCGTGGATGATCTCGCGGCCCACGGCGTGGGCGAGCGGGATGTCGGTGCCGACGTTCAGCCCCAGCCAGCTCTCCGCCCATTCGGCGGTCGAGGTGCGGCGCGGGTCGACGGCGTACATCCGGGCGCCGTTGTGGATGCCCTTGAGGACGTGATGGAAGAAGATCGGGTGCGCGAAGCGGGCGTTGGAGCCCCACATCACGATGAGGTCGGTGTCCTCGACCTCCCCGTACGACGAGGTGCCGCCGCCGGAGCCGAAGACGGCGGACAGCCCCGCGACGCTGGGCGCGTGGCAGGTGCGGTTGCAGGAGTCGACGTTGTTGGTGCCGATCACCACCCGGGTGAACTTCTGGGCCACGTAGTTCATCTCGTTGGTGGCGCGGGCGCAGGAGAACATGCCGAACGCGTCGGGCCCGTGGGCCGCCGTCACGGCCCGGAACCCGGCGGCGGCCCGGCTGAGCGCCTCGTCCCAGGAGGCGCGGCGGAGCTCTCCGCTCACTGAGTCCCGCACCAGGGGGTGGGTCAGCCGCGGGTACTGCTTCTGCTGTCGGTTGCGCTGGCGGTTACGGGCCACGACGGGCTCCTTACGGCGGTCACGCCGCGTGGTGCGACGTGAAGGGACCGAGCGTCCGGGAATCGTCGACTGAATATTGAATACAGTATGCCCGAGAAGGGGGTCAAGGAGTCGGACGACACCTCAACCCCCTTCCGTCTCCCGTTGGTGGGGCCTCGGACGGTGGGGCGAGCTCAGCCGGTGAAGAGCTGGGTGGCCTTCTGGACGAGTTCGTAGACCCCGTACCCGAAGGGCAGCACCACCCAGGCCCAGACGGCCACGGTCAGCGCGGTGCGGTTCCTGGTGGGCTCGGTCATCGGTCCCCTCCCTTCGCGGCGGGGGCCGCCTCGGACTCGGCCGCCGCGGGGGCCGGTTCGTGGAAGCGCGGATGGACCGGCCGTATCAGCTCGTTGGCGATGAAGCCGACGATCAGCAGCGCGATCATGATGGTGAGCGAGAGCGAGTACAGCCCGGGGCCGGTCTTCCCCGCCTCCTCCTGGTGGTCGGCCACCTTGTTGACGATGTACGGGCCGAGGACCCCGGCCACCGACCAGGCGGTGAGCAGCCGCCCGTGGATCGCGCCCACCTGATAGGTGCCGAACAGGTCCTTCAGATACGCCGGAACGGTCGAGAAGCCGCCGCCGTAGAAGGAGAGGATCACCAGGGCGCACACCACGAACAGGGGCTTCGAGGAGTCCCCGAGCTGTGAGATGGCCAGATACATCAGCGCGCCCACGCCCAGATAGACCCGGTACATGTTCTTGCGTCCGATGAGGTCGGAGGTGGACGACCACAGCAGCCGCCCGGCCATGTTGGCCGCCGACAGCAGGGCGACGAAACCGGCCGCCGCGGTGGCGGTCACGGGGGTGTCGGTGTCCTTGAAATAGTCGCCGATCATGGGCGCGGCCTTTTCCAGGATGCCGATGCCCGCCGTCACGTTCATGCACAGCACCACCCACAGGAACCAGAACTGCGGGGTGCGGATGGCGTTGCGCGCGGAGACGTCGGCCGTGCTGATCATGTGCCCTTGCTCCTGCGGCGGTTCCCAGCCGGCGGGCCGCCAGCCCTCGGGCGGTACGCGCACCAGCAGGACGCCGAGGGTCATGAACACCGCGTAGGTCACGCCGTGGACCAGGAAGGTGGCGGCGATGCCGCCGTTGTCGGTGCCGAAGTGCTCCAGCAGCTTGCTGGACCACGGCGAGGCGATGAGCGCCCCGCCGCCGAAGCCCATGATGGCGATGCCGGTGGCCATGCCGGGCCGGTCGGGGAACCACTTCATCAGCGTGGAGACGGGGGAGATGTAGCCGATGCCCAGCCCGATCCCGCCGATGAAGCCGTAGCCGAGAACCACCAGCCAGTACTGGCTGGTGGCGGCGCCGAGCGCGGCGACGAGGAAGCCGGAGGAGAAGCAGACGAGGGAGACGAACATCGCCCAGCGCGGGCCGTTGCGCTCCACGAGCGTGCCGCCGAAGGCGGCGGACAGGCCGAGCATCACGATGCCCAGCTGGAAGGGGAGCGCGCTGGCCGTGCCCGAGAGGTCCAGCGAGGACTCCAGGGGCGGCTTGAACACGCTCCACGCGTAGGCCTGGCCGATGGAGAGATGGACGGCCAGGGCGGCGGGCGGCACCAGCCAGCGGCTCCAGCCCGGTGGGGCCAGGGTGCGTGAGCGATGCAGCGGGCCGAGACGATCATTGGTGAGCATGTGCCCGGACTTTAAGGATTCAACGAGTCAATGACCAGACGTCAAGGTACCTGGGATGTGTCGGAGCCGTGGACAGGGTGGGTAAACTGTAGACAATAACCAATTCACGCATCCCGTGAATCCGGACATTCGGTGAACAGTGAGCCAGAGGGGGCGCGATGCTGTCCAGGGGACTGCCGCACGGCGCGGTGCCGAAGCTGGAGCGGCCCGGGCCACTCCGCGAGCGCGTCTACGAGGCGCTGCTCGAACTCATCACCACCCGTGCCCTCCGCCCCGGCCAGCACCTCGTGGAGAGCGAACTCGCGGGCCAGCTCGGGGTCTCCCGCCAGCCGGTGCGCGAGGCCCTCCAGCGGCTCAACACCGAGGGCTGGGTCGATCTGCGGCCCGCCCAGGGCGCGTTCGTCCACGAGCCCACCGAGGAGGAGGCCGATCAGCTCCTTACGGTGCGCACGCTCCTCGAGGCCGAGGCCGCCCGGCTGGCCGCCGCCGGGGCCGACGAGGCCGGCGTCGCCGCCCTCGAGGGCCTGTGCGCGAAGGGCGAGCGCGCGGTCCTGGACGACGATGTGGACGGCGCGGTCGCGGCCAACGCCGAATTCCACGCCAAGGTGATGGAACTGGCCGGAAACGCGGTCCTGTCCGAGCTGGCCGCCCAGGTGGACCGCAGGGTCCGCTGGTACTACACCCCGGTCGCCCGCCAGCGCGGCAAGCAGTCCTGGATCGAGCACCGCGAGCTGATCGCGGCCATCACCGCGGGCGACGAACGCGGCGCCACGGCCGTCATGCGCGCCCACACCGAACACACCCGCCGCACCTACCACGACCGCGAGCGCTCCTGACCCGATCCGCCGGCCCGCCGGTCCGCCCGGCGCCGCGACCTCCAGGCAGGCCCTAAGCGACGTCCATGCGCTCGACCGCGTCCTTGGCCTCCTTCAAGTCGGCGTCGGTGAGCTGCCGGTAGACCTTGATGGCCTCGATCTTCTTGCCCTCCCGCACCAGGGCCGCCACCCGCTCGAGACCGGGCTCGGCCACCTGGATGTCCAGGTGGCCGAGGATCAGATCCAGCTTGCGCTCGATGCGGTCCGCCCTGCGCTGGATCTTCTGAATCCTCGACTCCAGCAGCGGAAACTGCAGGATGAGAACCATGATCACGAGGTACGCCACTATCTCCATGAGCGGCGATCGTAGTGTCGGGCCGCCGTCGGTCCTGTTACGAGTTGGGCGACCGACTGTTACCGAGCGGTGGCGGGACTGTCGGTGCCCGGGGCCATACTGAGATGGGTCGGGCCTCCGACGCGGGGCCCGCTCGACGGAACCATGGCGACTACCCAACGGGGGTGGGGTTCGTGAAGTTCGACATGGGCAGTTCCA
Organism: Streptomyces lacaronensis; assembly: GCF_047337785.1. Lineage (NCBI taxonomy): Bacteria > Bacillati > Actinomycetota > Actinomycetes > Kitasatosporales > Streptomycetaceae > Streptomyces > Streptomyces lacaronensis. The sequence goes on along the minus strand of NZ_JBLHDK010000003.1, from coordinate 3,163,169 downwards.
CGCTGTCAACGCTGACCTCCCAGACATCCGGATCGAGTGATGACCTGGGGGCGCTCATCCGCCAACTGATCGCCGCGGCGCAGCCGCTGGAAGGCCGTTTCAACGGCGCGGGCAAGGCGGCGTTCGACCAGTTCAAGCAGAACGCGGACGAGATCACCGCGGCGCTCAACGGCTCGCTGCGGGACATCCTGGGCGGCCAGTCCGGGATGGACAAGGCATTCGGCAGCGGTGACGTGGAGTCGGCGGACAACGCGCGGCAGACCATGGCCGCGGCCAATTTCGACGCGGCCCGTTTCAACGGCCGGTGAGCACGGCGGGGGTGACGAGCAATGGGGAATCAGGATCGGCGCAGCTACGACACGGGGGCGTCGGGTGAGGTGCAGGGGAGCCTCGGCGTGGTGATCGGGCAGCTGGAGCGGGTGCTCACCGACCGGGACCGGGCGGTGAAGGCGGCCATGGCGGACTTCACCGCCGACGGCGTGGCGGACGAGTACCACGGCAAGGAAGCGCGGTGGAACAAGGCCGCCGCCGAGGTGCGGCAGATCATCCACCTGGTGAAGGCCACTCTGGAGAAGAACGACGGGACCGCCCAGCAGACCCTGTCCAGGGCCAAGGCGGCGGTGGACGCCATCGGCTGAACTCGCGTGACACCGCGCGCCGTTGAGGCTGAAAGGGGGACGTGGTGGGAAAGCCTGACGACGGCTGGGACATCGACATCAGCGGGGTGCGCGGTGTCCTTCTCAAGACCGGACATGTCGCCGACGACATCGAGGGCCAGGCGAAGTCGTACGGCAAGCATCTGCTGAGCGCCGCGAAGTCGGCGGGCACGCTGAGCATGGGGTGCGGGCCCAAGCCCGAGGGCGGGCCCGTCGCGGCGGCCCTGGTCGAGTTCGAACAGAAGACAGAGAACGACATCAAGTACATCGCCGCGCGCTCCGGCAAGTCGATCAAGGGTGCGGCGACCGCCACGAAGGAGTACGTCGGGGGCGACCTCGCCATGGCGGCGCACGCCCAGCGCGAGGCGTTGAAGGCGCCCGATCTGAACCCTCCGGGTCAACACCATCGGAACGGTCCGAAATGATCAGTCTGGATGGCATTCCCGAGTTCACGGGAAGACTGGAGCAGCTGGAGAAGGACGCGCCCGCGCTGAAGGCGGACGCCGGACACATCCGCAAGACCGGCCAGGGGGTCCACGACCAGTTCCAGGGCCTGTCGGCGTACTACACGGCGCCCGAGGCCGAGCAGCTGTTCGCGACCACCAGGCCGGTCAAGGAGACGGCCGACGGGTTCGCCACCAAGCTGGAGGCCGTCAGCAGCGCCCTGAGCGCCTACGCCACCGAGGTGCGGCCCATCGTCGAGCGGCTGAAGCGGCTCAGGGCGGACGCCGCCGAGTTCATCAGGGAGAACGGGGGCGACGACGACTGGAAGGACGACGGGGACAAGGTCCAGCACAACAATGACCTGATCGCCGACGTGGGCGCGGCCACGGCCGCGTTCGAGGCCGCCGAGCGGAGCTGCGCCAACAAGATCAGTGCGCTGGTCGGCGGCACCCACTGGGTGGTCGACGACGGTTCCCACAAGGCGGGGATGTACGGCTACACGGCGGACGTCTTCCAGCACGCGGAAAAGACGCCCTGGGGCACCCAGGAGTCGGAGACACACCACTGGTACGAGTTCGACCACTGGATCAAGAGCTTCGTCTGGGACGGCTTCATCGTCGACGGCGTCTGGGGCACCATCCGGGGGCTGGGCACCATGATCGGCGTGGACGGCTGGGACGCCTTCAAGAACTCCTGGGCGAACCTCGGCAAGCTGGCCGTGGGCCTGTCGCTGAACACGCTGGTGCCGGGCTGGTTCGCGACGCCTGACTCCATGCTGCCGGGGTTCCTCAAGAGCACCAAACACACCATGATCAACGCCGGTAAGGCGATGGTGGCATGGGACGAGTGGGGCAAGAACCCGGCCCGAGCGGCGGGCGGGGTCACCTTCAACGTGCTCACGGCGATCGCCACGGACGGCGCGGGGTCCGCCGCCAAGTCGGGCGCCGTCGCGCGGACGCTCAGCGCGGCGGGGAAGGTCGGCAAGGTCGTGGACCCGATGACCTACGTCGTCAAGGGCGCGGGCATCGGGCTGTCCAAGCTCAAGGTCGGCGACTTGGTGAGCCATCTGAAGAACCTGCGCGCCGGGAGCGGTGTGCAGTTGCCGGACGGCTCACTCAAACTTCCGGACGACACGGTCTTCCGCCCGGACGGCTCGGTCAAGCTGCCCGACGGCAGCGTCCTGCACAAGAACGGCGCCCTCGAACTCCCCGACGGCACCGTGCACCACCCGGTGCACGAGCTGTCCGCCGCCGACCGGCAGGCGCTGGACGGGGCCCAGCGACCCCGGCAGCGGGAGCTCGCCCATGTGGGCGCCCCCGGCCACGAGGTGGGCCGCGCCCCCGACGACCTGGGCCCCCGCGCGAGCGACGACGGCCCGAACGACCCGCCGAACGACCCGCCCGAGAAGCACACCCCCACCACGAGCGGCGGCTCCCACCCCACCACCCACGACACCGGCACCCCCACCCACGACCCCGCCGCCCCGGGCGGTGGCGGTGGCGGTGACGGCCCCGGCGGCGGCGGTGGTCCTGGCGGCCCCCACGACCCGGGTGGTCCGGGTGGTCCCCACGACCCGGGTGGTCCGGGTGGTCCCCACGACCCGGGTGGTCCTGGTGGTCCCCACGACCCTGGTGGTCCGGGCGACGACGGGGTCCCGGCCGACGAGCCCCGGCCGCTCGAGCGCGGGGGCGAGACCGAGCGGAGAATCCGGGAGGCGCTCAAGCAGGTGCCTGGCCCGGAGCGCCCCAAGCCACAGGTGCTGGAGAAGGCCCTGTCCCGCCTCGCGGAGCACCCGCACGGCAGCGAGGTGGGGGAGATCCTCGCCTCCGGGCGGTTCTCCGGCAGCGAGAACTACGGGCAGGTCGTGTCCTCCCTCGGCTCCGGCCGTGTGCTCATGGTGCAGCCGTCCATCGATCAGCTTCGTTTCGCCAACGACCTATACGACCACGGCTTTCGGGACATCGACTTCGAGATCAAGGAGAATGGCTGCGACATCGACGTACGGGTCAGTGACAATCCGGACCACACGTACGGCTATCAGATGAAGCGTCTTGACAATCCGAAGGATCCGCTGAACGAGATTACGCGGCCGAAGTACCTCGGGCAGCTCCAAAGGTCCGACGTCGATCGGCGAATCATGCTGGTGGACGGCCAGGGTACGCTGGCGGAATGGCAGGCGAAGGGGATTCCCCGAGAGCTCATGGAAGTCTACAAGGGAACACATCGGTACGCCCTCGACAGGGGTAAAGGACTGGCGTTCGTCATCCGTCTCGATGACGGAACCCTCATCATTCCGCCCGGTGCCGACGTATTCCCCAGGAGTGTCCAGTGATTACTTCAGTACCTGTCGGCAGTTGGACGTGGGAATCCGGGCCGCGTTTCTTCGAGGGAAGGCCGCCGTTGGAGCGCGGGGTGCGCGTGGCCCTGGCCGTGGGCTCCCTGCTGGCGGACCAGGGCCTCGTGGACGGCCCCTCCACGGCCCGCCTCGAGATCCGCGCCGACGATGACGGAGGACCTGCCTTCCTCTGGGAGGTGACGGTGGACGGGGCCTTTACCGAAAAGCCCGAACTTGCTCCCGAACTCGTCCAGGCCCTTCACGAAGCGGAAAACGCGGTTCGAGGCGGCCTCAGGGTCGCCGTGGCGTTGCTGGCCTTTCCCGGCCGATGGACCGAGGGTGAGGCCGAGCACAGCGCGGAGCGGGTCTTCTCGGTGGATGTGAGCGTGTGGGCGCGGGCCAGCGACCTGGTGACCGTCCACACCTACGCGGACGCCTGGTTGACCCATGATCTCCTCGGTCATCCCCAGCCCGACGTCCATGCGGCCAACGCCCCGAGGCTGAGGGCCGCCCTGCGAGCGGTGTCGGAATTCACCCAATGCGAACCAGATCCCGGAAACCCCACCTGGTACGCGACGCCGACACCGACGGGGTTCGAGGACATGCCGGACGAGGATCCGGAACTCCTCGATTCCTGGCATATGTTCGAGATCCCCTATCGCTCCAAGAAGCTCCGGTCCCGCGTTCCCCCGGGCCCGGAGGGGTACCACGAGCTGACGGAGTCCCCCGTGCGGTACGTGGCGGTGGCCTCAGGTGAAAGCGTTCTCGGCTATCTGTGGGCTGCTGATGCCGACGGCGCCGCGGGCTATGAACCGCGCAACGCTTTGGGGGAGAAGGCGTTCGCCGCGGGCGCGGTCTGGCTGACGCGCCTTCGGGAGGCCAAGCGCCGGGGGCTGTCCCCGGAGCAGGCCCTCCAGGGGTTTTCGGCCCTCGCCGAGGACAGCGCCTCGGGCCGCGTGGTTCCGGGGTCCGAGGCCGTGGCACCGAGCCTTGAGGACCTTCAGGCGCTCTCCGGACGCTGAGGGAAGAAGGGGGCGGGCAGATGGCACGGGACTACGACAGTCAGCTGCTGGAGTCGGTGGCGGTTCGGCGGCGGCGGATCCGGGACGCGTTGTTGTTCGGCGCGCAGCGGGGGCGGCGGTCGGTGGATGAGAATCTGGGGAAGGTGTTCGCGGGCATCGTGATCGCGGCGGTGCTGTGTGCCGGGTGCGTGGGGTGGTCGTTCATCTCCGACACCATCGGCAAGCAGGGCCGGTCCGGGCCGGGCGTGCTGACGCCTTCGTCCACCGCCGCGACGGACACGGCCCGGTAGGGCCCATCGGGGGAGGGGGAATCGTGGGGGTGGCGAAGCGGGCGCGGCGCGCCGAGTTGAGCCGGGTCACGCTGGTCGGGGAGCGGCGGCGGGTGGACATCGTGCTGCCCGCCGACGAGCCGGTCGGCCGGCTGCTGCCGGATGTGCTGCGGCTGGTCGACGACCAGGTGGCGGACCGGCCGACGCTGCGGCATCTGGTCACCGCCGAGGGGGTCGTCCTGCCGCAGGACGCCACGCTCACGTCCGCGGCGGTGCCGGACGGTGCGGTGCTGCGGCTGGTACGGGAGCGGGACGTTCCCGCGGCGCCGGTGGTGCACGACGTCACCGACGAGGTGGCCGAGGACCTGGACCTCCGGGCATGGCGCTGGTCGGCCGCGGCTCGGCAGTGGACCGCGAGCGCGGCCACCCTCGCGCTGGCACTGGCCGTCGGGCTGCTGGCGCGGCGCGGCCTCCCCGACTCCGGCGTGGCCACCGCCCTTGCCGTGGCGGCCGCGGCCACGGCGCTGACCGGGGCCGCGGCCGCCCGGCTGCGCAACCGGGACCTCGGCGCCACCCTCATGCTCACCGGCGGCGCCCTCGGCGTGCTCGCCGCCTGGACGGCCGCGGACGCCCACGGCTGGGGCGGCGCGGCGCGCCTCGCCGGGGTGGCGGGTGCCGTTGCGGTGACGCTGCTGCTGCTCGGGGCCTCGGCCACGGTCGGACGGGGCGCGTACATCGGCGCCGGGGCCGTCGTCGTCACCGGCGGGCTGTGGGAGGTCGTCGCCGCGTTGCAGGACGGCGCCCACACCGACGCCCAGCAGGCCCGGTCGGGTGCGGTGCTCGCCGTGGTGTCCGTGGTGGCGCTCGGCCTTCTGCCGCGCCTGGCACTGACCGCCGCCGGGCTCACCGGGCTGGACGACCGGCGCTCGGGCGGGGCGTCGGTCAGCCGGCACGAGGCGGCGACCGCGCTCGCCGCCACCCACCGGGGGCTGGTGTTCGCCACGCTCGTCACCGCGGTGTCCGCCACCGCCGCCGGGCTGCTCGCCGTCGGCGACGCCTCCGCGTGGACGGTGCCGCTCACCGCGGTGCTCGCGGTCGTCCTGCTGTCCCGGTCGCGGGCGTACCCGCTGGCGGCCGAGGTGGTGGCGCTGCTCGCCGCGGCCCTGGTGCTGCTGGTACGCCTGGTGGTGCTCTGGCTCGACACCACCGACGGCAGACCGTACGGGCCGCTGGCCGCGCTCGCCGTCGCCGCGCTGCTGCCGCTCGGCGTGCTGACCGTACGGCCGCCCGAGCATGTCCGCGTCCGGCTCCGGCGGATCGTGGACCTGGTCGAGACGGTTGGCGTCATCGTGCTGTTTCCGCTGGTGGTCGGGGTGTTCGGGGTGTACGGGCGCTTGCTGGACGCGTTCTAGCGCCGGTTCCCGGCCGTAGCCGTTGGTGTTGCCGTAGCCGTAGTCGACCGTTGTCCGTATCCGAGCCGAGGGGAGGCGTCATGGGCGCAGGGGATTGGCAGAGCGATGTGCTCCGCCAGTTGCGGAACACGCCTGTCTCCAAGAGCCCCGGGCCCTCCAGGACCGCCGGGGCCGCGGACGTCAGGGAGAGCGGCCAGGAGGCCCCGGAGGCCGGCGCGCCCAAGGCTCACGCGCCCAAGGTTTCGGAAGGTGCCTTGGACGCCTCTGACTCCAAGGCCTCGGAAGGCCACAAGGCTCTGGGCGCTCTGATGGCTTCGGGCGCTCCCGGGGCCGGGGAGGCTCCCGGCGTTCCGGGAGCTGCCGAGGCCCGCCCCGCCCCCGCCCCACGGCGGGTGAACGGGGCCGCGGGCCCAGATGACCCCGCACCCGCTCCGCCCGCCGCACCCGCCCCGCCCCCCGACCGGCGTCCCCAGGCGCGCCCCCAACACCTGCCCGCCCCCACACCCGTGCCCCCCGTCGACCCTCGGCTCGCCCTCGCCCAGGGGAGGCCGCGCAGCGGGGACCCGGTCACCCGCCGCGCCGGGCGGACCCTGCGGCGGCTGGCCGCCGCGTCTGCCTCGCGTGAGGTGGAGGAGGCCACCGAGGTCGCCCGGGCGCTGCAGCAACCGGTCACCACCGGGCGGCAGATCGCGGTGAGCAGCATCCGGGGCGGCGCGGGCAAGACCACCGTCGCGGCGCTGCTCAACCTCACCTTCGCGCACTACCGCCAGGACCCGGTCCTCGCCGTGGAGGCCGACCCGGCACTGGGCAGCCTGCCCATCCGGCTCGGCGCCGAGTCGGTCCGCTGGACATGCGCGGACGTGGCCCATGTCGTATCCCCCTCGATGCAGTTCGCGGAGGTCACCGGCTACCTGGTCCAGCTGCCCGAGGGCGGCTGGCTGCTGCCCGGCAGCCAGGGCCGCATCGGCACTCCGCTGGACATCCGGGCCTACCGCACCGTGACCATGGCGCTGCGCCGCTACTTCGGTGTCACCGTCGTCGACTGCGAGACGCTGCCGGGGGAGCTGGCGCGCACGGCCCTGGACACCGTGCAGGCCAGGGTGCTGGTGGCGCCCGCCACCCTGGAGGGCGTGGCCAGCACCCGCACCGTCCTGGACTGGATGGCGGCGGTGCCGCGGCCCATGCTGCCCGGCACGGTGGTCGCCCTCACCGAGCCCTCGCCCGACACCGCGCTCGACCTCGACGTGGCCCGCGCCCACCTCGCCGAGAGCGGGGTCGAGGTGATGGCCATCCCGTACGACCGTCATCTGGCCGCGGGCGGCGCCATCCGCACCGGGCTGCTCGCCCACAGCACCCGGCTGGCCGCGGGCCGCCTGGCCGCCGCACTCCTGGACCGCGCCGTGCGCGACAGAGGAGGACACGGGGGAGGACACAGGGGAGGACGGCGATGACAACCCACCTGGTGCACCGGCCCGCCCGCACCACCCGCCCGCTGCCCGAGCCCGAGCCGCGCACCATCGAGGCCCCGCCCAACCTGCCGGAGGGCAAGGCGGCGGGGGCCGCCATGTCGCTGCTGCCGATCGCCGGGGTGATGAGTTCGGTCGTCATGATGACCGTGTTGCGCAGCGGCCAGTTCGCGGCCATCGGCGCCCTCGTCCTCGTGGTCACCGTCGTCGGCGCCCTGGTGCTGCTGTTCTCCCAGCGCGGCCGCGCGCAGCGCACCCGCCGCCGGCAGCGCGAGCGGTATCTGGAGTATCTGGAGGAGCTGCGCGAGGAGCTCGGCGCCGAGGAGCGGGCCTGGCGCGCCACCGCGCGGGTGCTCGACCCGCCGCCGCAGGCCCTGTACGACGTGGTGCGCGACCCGGCCCGGCTGTGGGAGCGGCGCCGCACCGACCCGGACTTCCTGCGGGTGCGGATCGGCACCGGCGAGATGCCGCTGCGGCCGCTGACCGTGGCCCGCCAGTCGGGCAGTGTGCTCACCCCGCCCGACCCGTTCATGCTCAACGAGGCGGGCGCCCTGGTCGGGCGCTACGCACTGGTCACCGATCTGCCGCTGACCGTGCCGCTGGACCGCGTGGGCAACGTCAGCGTGGTGGGGGAGCGGGACGCGGTGCTGCGGGTGGTGCGGGCGCTGCTCGTCCAGACCGCCGCCACCCACGCCCCCGACGACGTGGCCCTGGCGCTCGCCGCCCCCGGCGACCGGGTCGAGCGGGACTGGGCCTGGCTCAAGTGGCTGCCGCACCTGCTGGACGCCGAAGAGCGCGACGGGCCGGTCGCCGCCCGCCGGATCGCCCCCGACCTGCCCCAGCTCGCCCGGCTGCTCGGCCGCGACCTCCGGCAGCGCGCCGCCTACGCGGCCGAGGTGCGGCGCGGGCTGTCCGGGGCCGACGCGCTCGGGCTCACCGGCCGGCTGCTCGTCATCAGCGATGACCACGGCGAGGAGGCACGGGAGCTGCCGCGCCCCGACGAGGCCGTGGCCCACCGCGAGATGGGCGTCACCGTGCTCCACCTGGTCGCCGAGCGGGTACAGGAGCCGGGCGAGGTGGCGATCCGCATCACCGTCGGCGAGGACCAGGTGGTCGTGGAGGACCTGCGCGGCGCGCGGCCGACGGGCGCCCACGGCACCGTGGACGACGTCACCGCCGCCGGGGCCGAGGGGCTGGTCCGGATGCTGGCCCCGCTGCGGCTGTCGGCCGAATCCCTCGTGGACGCCCCGCTGTCCGGACCCGTCGACTTCCCTCGGCTGCTGGGCGTCGACGACCCCGGCGCCCTGGACCTGGCCCGTGCCTGGGCACCCCGCGGCGAGCGCTCCTTCCTGCGGGTGCCCATCGGCGTCAACGACGCCCACGAACCGGTGCTGCTCGACCTGAAGGAGTCCGCCGAACTGGGCATGGGCCCGCACGGGCTGTGCGTCGGCGCCACCGGCTCCGGCAAGAGCGAGCTGCTGCGCACCCTCGTCCTCGCCCTGGTGGCCGGCCATCCGCCACAGGACCTGGCGCTGGTGCTGGTCGACTACAAGGGCGGCGCGACCTTCGCCCCGTTCGACGGGCTGCCGCACGTGGCCGGCGTCATCACCAACCTGGAGAACCAGGCCGGGCTCGTGGAGCGGGTGCACACCAGCCTCGCGGGCGAGGTCAAGCGCCGTCAGCAGGTGCTCAAGGACGCGGGCGACGTCGCCGACATCTCGAGTTACGCCGCGGTGCGCGAGACGACGAGACCCGACCTGGAGCCGCTGCCGCATCTCTTCGTGGTCATCGACGAGTTCGGCGAACTCATCACCGCCAAGCCCGACTTCATCGACCTGTTCCTGTCCATCGGCCGCATCGGCCGCAGCATCGGCGTCCATCTGCTGCTGTCCAGCCAGCGCATCGAGGGCGGCAGGCTCAAGGGCCTGGACACCTACCTCTCCTACCGGCTGGGCCTGCGCACCTTCTCCGCCGACGAGAGCCGCACCGTCCTGGACACCACCGACGCCTTCCACCTGCCGCCGCTGCCCGGCTTCGGCTACCTCAAGGTGGACACCACGGCGTACGAGCGGTTCAAGGCCGGGTACGTCTCCGGCCCGTACCGGGGCCCTGCGTCGCGCACCGTGGAGGACACCGGGCCCGCCATCCACCCGTACCCCGCGTACAACACGCTCGCCGGGCCGGAGGATTCCGCACCCGCCGAGGACGACGCGCCCGGCGCGGGCAAGCGCACCCGGGACCCCGGGCCGACCGTGATGTCCGTGATGGTCGACCGGATCAGGGGCGCCGCCGACCCGGTGCGCCGCATCTGGCTGCCGCCGCTGCCCGCCGCACTCGCGCTGGACGCCGCGGCGGGGCCGGTGGAGGTCGACGCGGCCCGCGGCATGCAGTTCGTCCGGCGCCCGGGGACGATGCGGGTGCCGCTGGGGCTGCTGGACGACCCGGGGCGGCAGTGGCAGGGGCAGTGGGTCCTCGACCTCACCCTCGCCGGCGGCCACGCCGCCGTGATCGGCGGCCCGCAGTCCGGCAAGACCACGCTGCTGCGCGCCCTCGCGCTCTCCCTCGCCCTCACCCACACCCCGCGCGAGGTCGGGATCTACGGTCTCGACCTGGTCGGCGGCGGTCTGCAGGCGCTCGCCGCGCTGCCGCACGTCGGCGGCGTCGCCGGGCGGGCCGACCGGGAGCGGGCCACCCGCACGGTCGAGGAGGTGCGCGGCATGCTGGACGCCCGCGAGGAGCTTTTCCGCGAGCACGGCATCGACTCGATGGAGCGGCTGCGCGCCCTGCGCGCCGCCGGATCCCTGCCCGAGTTGGCGTCCACCGACATCGTGCTGCTCATCGACGGGTTCGGGGCGCTCCGCGACGACTTCGAGGCCTTGGACGACGCCGTGGGCGACCTGCTCAAGCGCGGCGGCGGGTACGGTATCCACGTCGTGGCCGCGATGCTGCGCTGGAACGACGTGCGCATCGGCCACCAGTCCACCTTCGGCACCCATATCGAGCTGCGGCTGAACGACCCGGGCGACAGCAGCGTCGACCGCAGGCTCGCCGAAACCCTCACCCCCGACGACGCCGGGCGCGCCCTGACCGACCGCAAGCTGTTCGCGCAGACCGCCCTCCCGCGCCTGGACGGCCACGCCTCCACCGCCGATCTGGGCGCGGCCGTCGAGCAGGCGGCCCGGTCCATCGGCGCGGCCTGGCCCGGGGAGACGGCGCAGCGGGTGCGGGTGCTGCCCGCGCGGCTGCCCGCCCGGTCGCTGCCGTCGGCCACGTCCCAGCCGCGCCGGGTGCCGATCGGGGTCGACCAGACCGCGCTCGCACCCGTGCTGCTCGACCTGTTCGACCGCGACCAGCACCTGCTGGTCCTCGGGGACAACGAGTGCGGCAAGACCAATCTGCTGCGGCTGATCGCCGAGGGCCTGGCCGCGCGGTACTCCGACGAGGAGCTGGTCTTCGGGATCATGGATCCGCGGCGCGGGCTGCGCGAGGTGGTGCCCGAGGCGTACCAGGGCGGCTACGCGTACAACGCCCGGATCTGCGAGGGGCTCGCCGCGGGCATCGCGGGCGAGCTGGCCAAGCGCATGCCGGACGAGACCGCCGGGACCCCGCCGCCCTCGGCGGGCCCGGCGTACGACGGGCCCCGCATCGTCATCCTCGTCGACGACTACGACATCCTCACCACCGCGGGCCAGCAGCCGCTCCAGCCCTTCCTGCCGTATGTGCCGCACGCGCCGGACATCGGGCTGCACTTCGTGGTCGCCCGGCGGGTGGCGGGCAGCTCCCGGGCCCTGTACGAGCCGTTCCTGATGACCTTGCGGGAGAGCGGCACATCGGCCCTGGTGATGGCGGGCGACCGGATGGAAGGCCAGCTGTTCCCGGGCGTGTACGCGTCCGCGCAGCCGCCCGGGCGCGGGCTGCTGGTCCGGCGCGGTGAGCCCGACCGCCTGGTCCAGACGGGATGGGTGGAGCAGGAGCGGCACCCGGAGGAGGACGGCCGATGACCAAGGACGTGATCGCGCTCACCGAGCGGATGCCCGACGTCTGGAGCCTCGTCGCCGGGCTGTTCGCCGGGGGCCCCGAGCTCGACGTGCGCTCGGCCGGCGAGGGCGCGGTGATCCAGCTGTGCGACGAGGCGGGCCGCCCGCTGGTGTCCGTGGAGGCGCCGCTGCTGGTGCGGGTCGCGGGCGAGGCGGCGCGGCTGCTGGGCCCCGAGGCCCAGGGCACCGGCGTGCCCGTGTGGTGGACCGAGGCCAGGGCCGCCACCGGAGTGGAGCGCGCCGAGCTGCTGGCGGCGTCCTTCGCGCGGCGTCTCGCCCGGCTGTGCGGCGGCTCGGTCTGGCCGTCGGACGCGGCGGCGGACGCCGAGGCCGCGCGGCCCGGCGCCGGGGCCGCACGGTCCGGCGCCGGTGCCGCGGCCGCCGCCCCGGCCGCGGCCCAGCCCGCCGTCGACGTGCTCACCGAGCGTACGGCGGTGGTGCTCCAGGACAGACCCGTGGTCGCCATGACTGCCTGGCTCTCGGACGCGATACGGGCCGCGGCCGCCGACGACCGCGCCGTCCAGATCGTGACCCCCGCGACCTCCCGGCTCAGCCTGCCCACGCGCCTGTCGCTCACCGGGCTGCCGTCCCGCTGGGTGGTGCGCGACGACGAGGGCGGCGGCTATTACGACGGGCTGTCCGGCGCCGTGCTGCGCTGGCACGACGGGGGGTTCACCCCGGTCGAGGCGGAACTGGAGCGCACGCCGGTGGCCCCGGCCTTCCTCGAGGGCGCCGGGGACACGGGGGAGCGCCAACTCGCCCTGTCCTTCCGCACCGTGCAGCCGGCCGAGGAGCGGCTCGTCCTCGGCGGGCCCCTCGAGGCGGCATGGACCGCCGTCACCGGTGGTCCACCCGAGGGCTGGAGCACCGCCGAGCCCGTCAATCTGCCCTGGTCGGGCGAGGCACTGACCGCCCTCGCCCGCGACCGCGCCCCGGAGAGCACCTGGGTGGTCGCGGTGGGCCGTGCCGACCGGCCCGCGATCGCCACGCTGCGCGTGGAGCGGACCGCCCGGGGCGTCGAACAGGACGTGACGCTGGCCTTCGGCTACGGCCCCGGCGAGAAGCCGCCGCTGGACGCCCTGCCCGACCTCGCGGCCACGCTGGTGACCGAGCACCGGCTCCAGTCGCTGCTGGTGCAGCTGCGGGCCGCCCGCCGCGACCTGAGCCTGCCCGCCCGCCTCGAACCGCCCGCCGTCCCGGTCGGCTTCGCGCTCGGAGCCGACGAGGCACAGGACGTCGGCCTCACCTTCGCCCGGCGCACACCGCTGCCCGCCCGGCCCGTGCCGCTGGGGCCCGCGGCCCGCCCGGGCTTCTACTACCCGCTCGGCGACGGGAGTTCACCCTCAAGCTGGGCACTGTTCGAGCAGCTCATGCGCCATCTGAGGCAGCCGGGCTGAAGCGCCGCCGGGCACCCGTGGGGCACTCGAGGCGCACCCGTGCGCGCCTCACTTTGTCCTGAGACAGGAGAAAGTCGGAGCCAATTGCGGCGCAAGTTCTTCCCACTCCCGACAACCGCTGCTACGTTCCCCGTGAAAGCCCGGCCACGTGGATGCCGATGACGGCGGGAGGGGCAGCGTGAGGCGCATGACGGCACGACCGGCGAACGCGCATCAGGCGCGATTGCTTCGCCTGCTGCGCGACGGCGGCCCCAACTCCCGTGCTCAGCTGGGCGATCAGATCGACCTGTCGCGTTCGAAGCTGGCCGTGGAGATCGACCGGCTGCTGGAGACCGGGCTGGTGGCCGCGGACGGGCTGGCGGCCTCGCGGGGCGGTCGGCGTTCGCACAACATCCGGCTCGCGCCCGGGTTGCGGCTGCTCGGCGTGGACATCGGCGCCACCTCCGTGGACGTCGCCGTGACCAATGCCGAACTGGAGATTCTCGGCCACCTCAACCAGCCCATGGATGTGCGCGAGGGGCCCGTCGCGGTCTTCGAGCAGGTGCTGGACATGGCCGCGAAGCTCCGGGCGTCCGGGGTGGCGGAGGGGTTCGACGGGGCGGGCATCGGAGTGCCGGGCCCGGTGCGGTTCCCCGAGGGCGTGCCCGTGGCGCCGCCGATCATGCCGGGGTGGGACGGCTTCCCCGTACGGGAGGCGCTCAGCCAGGAGCTCGGCTGCCCGGTCATGGTCGACAACGATGTGAACCTCATGGCGATGGGGGAGCAGCACGCGGGAGTCGCCCGTTCCGTCAAGGACTTCCTCTGCGTGAAGATCGGGACCGGTATCGGCTGCGGGATCGTCGTCGGCGGTGAGGTCTACCGCGGCACGACGGGCAGCGCGGGCGACATCGGCCACATCCAGGCCGAACCCGACGGCCGCCCCTGCGCCTGCGGCAACCACGGCTGTCTGGAGGCCTACTTCGGCGGCGCGGCGCTGGCCCGCGACGCCGAGGAGGCCGCCCGCGACGGCCGGTCCGCCGAACTCGCCGCCCGGCTGGAGGAAGTGGGCAGCCTCGCCGCCACCGATGTCGCCGCGGCGGCGTCGGCGGGCGACGCGACCGCCCTCGACCTCATCAGGGACGGCGGCACCCGTACGGGCCAGGTCATCGCCGGGCTCGTCAGCTTCTTCAACCCCGGTCTGGTGGTCATCGGCGGCGGTGTCACCGGGCTCGGCCATACGCTGCTCGCCGCCATACGGACCCAGGTCTACCGCCAGTCCCTGCCCCTGGCCACCGGCAACCTCCCCATCGTGCTGGGCGAACTCGGCCCGGCCGCCGGGGTCACCGGCGCGGCCCGCCTGATCAGCGACCACCTCTTCTCACCGGCCTGACCGCCTGATCCACGACGGCATGACCGCATGACCGCATGACCCCGCCCGGCCACGGCCGGGCCGTACCTCGGCACAGCGCAGCAGCAGTACCGCATCCGCACCGCACCTCGGCGTACGCCACGTCGAGGCACGAGCCGCACCACCGAGCCGCACTACCGGCACCACCGAGCCGCACCACCCGGCACCCCACTCCCACCGGGGCCGCGCCGCTACCCCGTCGCGCCCTGCCGCCCCACCACGGCACCACCACATCACCGCCCCGCCGCGCACCCGCACGCCCAGCGTCCCGCACGCCCAAGCGCCCCACACGCCCAGCGACCGCACCGCATCGAGCGACCCGCACCCGCATACGAGCGACCGCACCGCATCGAGCGACCCCGCCGAGGAGGCCCGTCATGGCACCGGCACCACCCGACCCGCGCCCACTCCTCACCATGTCCGCGATCACCAAGTCCTTCCCCGGCGTACGCGCCCTGGACGGCGTCGACCTCGATGTCGAAGCGGGCGAGGTGCACTGTCTGCTCGGCCAGAACGGCGCGGGCAAGTCCACCCTCATCAAGGTGGTCGCCGGGGCGCATCAGCCCGACAGCGGCGAGATCATCTGGCGCGGCGAACCCGTCACCCTCAAGTCGCCCATCGCCGCCATGCGCCTCGGGATCGCCACCATCTACCAGGAACTCGACCTGGTGGAGGGGCTGTCCGTGGCCGAGAACGTCTTCCTCGGCCATGAGATGGCCACCGGCGGTTTCGTCCGCTCCCGCGCGGCCCGCACCGCCACCGCCGCCCTCCTCACCCGGCTCGGGCACCCCGAGATCGACCCGGGGCGGCTGGTGGGGGACCTCTCCGCGGCCGGGCAGCAGATCGTCTCCATGGCCCGCGCGCTCTCCCACGACGTCCGGCTGATCGTGATGGACGAGCCGTCCGCGGCCCTCGACCCCGACGAGGTGGACAACCTCTTCCGCATCGTCGGCGATCTCACCGCCGCCGGGGTCGCCGTCGTGTACATCTCGCACCGGCTGGAGGAGATCCGCCGGATCGGCGACCGCGTCACCGTGCTCAAGGACGGCCGCGCCGCGGCCCGCGGGCTGCCCGCGCGCACCACCCCGACCCGCGAGGTCGTGGCGCTGATGACGGGCCGGGACGTGGAGTACGCGTTCCCGCGCCGCACCACGGCGCCTCCGGTCGCCACCGCGACGCCCGTGCTGCGGCTGGAGAACCTGGGCCGGCCGGGGGAGTTCGAGCCGATCGACCTGGAGGTGGCGCCCGGCGAGATCGTCGGGCTCGCCGGGCTCGTCGGCTCCGGCCGGTCCGAGATCCTGGAGACCGTCTACGGCGCCCGCCGCCCCACCTCGGGCCGGGTCCTGGTGGACGGCCGCCCGCTGCGCCCCGGCAGCGTGACCGCCGCCGTGCGCGCCGGGCTCGGTCTCGCCCCCGAGGAGCGCAAGGCGCAGGCGCTGCTGATGCTGGAGTCCGTCACCCGCAATGTCTCGGTCTCCTCGCTGACCCGCTTCTCCCGCGCCGGATGGGTGGACCGCGGCGCGGAGCGGGCGGCGGCCCGCCGCTGCGTCCGCGATCTGTCGCTGCACCCCGACGATCCGGAGCGGCCGGTGCGCACCCTGTCCGGCGGCAATCAGCAGAAGGCCGTACTGGCCCGCTGGCTGCTGCGCGGCTGCCGGGTGCTGCTGCTGGACGAGCCGACGCGCGGGGTGGACGTCGGCGCCCGCGCCGAGCTGTACGCCGTGATCCGCCGACTCGCCGACGACGGCATGGCCGTCCTCCTCGTCTCCAGCGAACTGCCCGAAGTCCTGGGCCTCGCCGACCGGGTGCTGGTGCTCCGCGAGGGCCGCGTCGTCCATACGGCGCCCGCGCGGGAGCTGGACGAGCACCGCGTCCTCGATCTCGTCATGGAAGGGAGCCCGTCGTGAATTCACCCGGGAGCAGGCCGGCGTCCCCGCCTCCGGCCGACCCCGCCCCGGTACCGGGCGCGGGCGCCACACTGAAGGCCGGTCCGGTCGGCAAACCGCCGGCCGGCCGCACCGACAGCGATCCGCTGAGCAGGCTGCGGCGCCTGGCCGACCTGCGCAACCTCTCGCTCGTCGGGGTGCTGGCGGTGCTGATCGCCGTCGGCGGCTTCACCAAGCCGGATGCGTTCCTTAAGCCCGACAACCTCCAGCTCGTGCTCACCCAGGCGTCCGTCATCGGCGTCGTCACCGTCGGCGTGACCTTCGTCATCACCAGCGGCGGCATCGATCTGTCGGTCGGCGCGATCGTCGCCCTGGCCTCGGTGTGGGCCACCACGGTGGCCACCCAGGACTACGGGCTCGGCGGCATCCTGCTGTGCGCGGTCCTGGTGGGGGTCGGCTGCGGACTGGTCAACGGGGTGCTCATCGCGTACGGCGGGATGGTGCCGTTCATCGCCACGCTCGCGATGCTCGCCTCCGCCCGCGGTCTGGCCCTGCATATCAGCGACGGCAAGACCCAGGTCGTCACCGTCAACCAGGTCCTGGACCTCGGGCTCCCGGACGCCTACGTCCTCGGCATACCGCCGCTGGTGATGATCTTCGCCGCCGTGACCGTGGTGGGCTGGCTGGTGCTCAACCGGACCACCTTCGGCCGGCGCACGGTCGCCATCGGCGGCAACGCGGAGGCGGCCCGGCTCGCGGGCATCGACGTCCGGCGGCAGCGGCTGCTGCTGTATCTGCTCTCCGGGCTGTGCTGCGGTGTCGCCGCCTTCATGCTGGTCGTCCTCACCGGCTCGGGCCAGAACACCAACGGCAACCTCTACGAACTCGACGCCATCGCCGCCGCGATCATCGGCGGCACGCTGCTCAGCGGCGGCCGCGGCACCATCACCGGCTCCGTCCTCGGCGTCCTCGTCTTCACCACCATCACCAATCTGTTCGCCCTGAACAACCTTCAGAGCGATGTCCAGCAGATCGCCAAGGGCGCGATCATCGTCGCCGCCGTCCTGGTACAGAAGGGTCGTTCGACGCCATGAGGTATGCCAAGAACTCCTCCGCCACCACCAGTCGCAGAAACCTTCTCCTGGGCACCGCCGCGGCGGGCGCGATGTTCGCCGCCGGGTGCACCAGCAACGAGAACAACGACGACGGCGACAACGCCAAGCAGGCCGCGAACACGGCCAATGACAAGCCCGGTAAGGCGGTCACCATCGGCTTCGCCGGGCCCCAGGCCGACCACGGCTGGCTCAACGCCATCAACGAACAGGCCAAGCGGCGCGCCAAGGAGTACAAGGACGTCACCCTTGAGGCCACCGAGGGCTCCAACGACACCGCCCAGCAGATCGGCCAGATCGAGACCCTCATCAACAAGAAGGTCGACGTCCTGGTCATCCTGCCCGCCGACGGCAAGGCGCTCACCCAGGTCGGGCTCAAGGCCATGCGGGCGGGCATCCCGGTGGTCAACCTCGACCGGATCTTCGCCTCCCCGCAGGCGTACCGGTGCTGGATCGGCGGCGACAACTACGGCATGGGCCTCAACGCCGGGCGCTACATCGGCGAGCAGCTCAAGGGCAAGAAGAACGCCAAGGTCATCGAGCTGGCCGGGATCGACAACCTGGAGCTGACCCGGCAGCGCACCGAGGGCTTCAACGACGCCCTGAAGAACTACCCCAACGTCAAGAAGGTCGGCCGCCAGGCCGCGGAGTTCACGGTCGAGTCGGGCCAGGCGAAGATGGCCCAGCTGCTCCAGGCCCACTCCGACTTCGATGCCCTGTGGAACCACGACGACGACCAGGGCGTGGGCGCCGAGCGCGCCATCAAGCAGGCCGGGCGCGATGACTTCCTCATGGTCGGCGGCGCGGGCGCCAAGCACGCCATGGACGCCATCAAGGCCGACAACAGCGTACTGAAGGCCACCGTGCTCTACCCGCCCACCATGGCCGCCTCCGCCATCGACCTCGCCCGCGCGCTGGGCCAGGGCAAGGGCGTCGGCGGTCTCGCGGAGCTGGAGATCCCGGCTTCTCTCACCCTCTACTCCGCCGTCGTCACCAAGGACAACGTGGACGAGTACCTCCCCACGGGATTCAGCTGAGCCCGATTGAGGGCCAGACCCCCCACCTCGCGTCGGTTTGCGATCGACAGAAGGAGTCCCATGGAAAATCCTGAAGCGAAGACACTCGGCGTCGGCATGGTCGGCTACGCCTTCATGGGCGCCGCCCACT
This sequence comes from Streptomyces lacaronensis, assembly GCF_047337785.1. Taxonomy (NCBI): domain Bacteria; kingdom Bacillati; phylum Actinomycetota; class Actinomycetes; order Kitasatosporales; family Streptomycetaceae; genus Streptomyces; species Streptomyces lacaronensis. The sequence continues at coordinate 3,144,579 of NZ_JBLHDK010000003.1, read as the reverse complement.
CCCAGGGCTGGCGCACCGTCGGCCGTGTCTTCGACCTCCCCGCCCGCCCCGCGATGTCCGCGGTCTGCGGGCGCGACGCGGACGCCGTACGGGCCGCCGCTGACCGGCACGGCTGGGCCGCCGCCGAAACCGACTGGCGGGCGCTGATCGCCCGGGACGATGTGCAGGTGGTCGACGTCTGCACCCCCGGCGACAGCCATGCCGAGATCGCCATCGCGGCCCTGGAGGCGGGCAAGCACGTGCTGTGCGAGAAGCCGCTCGCCAACTCCGTGGCCGAGGCCGAGGCGATGGTGGAGGCGGCCCGGCGGGCCCGGGAGCGCGGTCAGGTGGCGATGGTGGGCTTCAACTACCGCCGTGCGCCCGCCATCGCGTACGCCCGCCGGATGGTGGCGGACGGGCGGATCGGGGTGTTGCGGCACGTCCGGGTCACCTATCTCCAGGACTGGATCGTCGACCCGGAGTTCCCCCTGGTGTGGCGGCTGCGGCGGGAGTACGCGGGCTCCGGCGCCCTCGGCGACCTGGGCTCGCACATCGTCGACCTGGCGCAGCATCTGGCGGGGGAGCGGCTGATCGGTGTCTCGGCGCTCACCGAGACGTTCATCCGGGAGCGGCCGCTGCCCGCCGGCGCGGTGGCCGGGCTCGGCGGCGCCGGGGCGGGCGGCGCGGCGCGCGGACCGGTGACGGTCGATGACGCGGCGCTGTTCACCGGGCGGTTCGGCTCCGGTGCGGTGGCGTCGTTCGAGGCCAGCCGGTTCGCCGCGGGCCGTAAGAACTCGCTCAGGATCGAGCTCAACGGCGATCGCGGTTCGCTCGCCTTCGATCTGGAACGCCTCAATGAGCTGTCCTTCCACGACCACACCGAGCCCGCGGTCGACTCCGGCTTCCGCCGGATCCTGGTGACCGAGCCCGAGCACCCCTACCTCGACGGGTGGTGGCCGCCGGGCCACGCCCTCGGCTATGAGCACACCTTCGTCCACCAGGCGCGGGACATGGTGTTCGCGATCGCCGACGGAACCGGCCCCGAGCCGTCCTTCGAGGACGGGCTGCAGGTGCAGCGGGTGCTGGCCGCCGTGGAGGAGAGCGCGGAGAAGAACTGCGTCTACACCCCCGTACCCGTCTGAGGAGGAGGCCGGAATGCCCAGACCCTTCACGCTCTTCACCGGCCAGTGGGCGGACCTTCCCCTGGAGGAGGTCTGCCGGCTGGCCCGTGACTTCGGCTACGACGGACTGGAACTCGCCTGCTGGGGCGACCACTTCGAGGTGGACCGGGCACTCGGCGAGTCCGGCTATCTGGACGGGCGGCGCGAGCTGCTGGAGAAGTACGGCCTTAACTGCTGGGCCATCTCCAACCACCTGGTCGGCCAGGCCGTGTGCGATTCGCCCATCGACGAGCGCCACAAGGCCATCGTGCCCGCCCGGATCTGGGGCGACGGCGACGCGGAGGGCGTCCGGCGGCGGGCCGCCGCCGAGATGGCCGACACCGCACGCGCCGCGGCCGCCTTCGGGGTGCGCACCGTCATCGGCTTCACCGGCTCCTCCATCTGGCATCTGGTGGCGATGTTCCCGCCGGTGGTGCCGGGGATGATCGAGCGGGGCTACGAGGACTTCGCCGAGCGCTGGAACCCGGTCCTCGACGTCTTCGACGCCGAGGGTGTGCGCTTCGCCCACGAGGTGCACCCCAGCGAGATCGCCTACGACTACTGGACCACCCACCAGGCCCTGGAGGCCGTCGGCCACCGCCCCGCGTTCGGGCTCAACTTCGACCCCAGCCATTTCGTCTGGCAGGACCTGGACCCGGTCGGCTTCCTGTGGGACTTCCGGGACCGGATCTACCACGTGGACTGCAAGGAGGCCCGGAAGCGGCTGGACGGCCGCAACGGCCGCCTCGGCTCTCATCTGCCCTGGGGCGATCCCCGCCGCGGCTGGGACTTCGTCTCCGCGGGCCATGGCGATGTGCCGTGGGAGGACGTGTTCCGGATGCTGCGCTCGATCGGATACGACGGACCGGTGTCGGTCGAGTGGGAGGACGCCGGGATGGACCGGCTCACCGGCGCCCCGGAGGCGCTGGCCCGGCTGAAGCACTTCGACTTCGACCCACCGACGGCGTCGTTCGACGCGGCCTTCGGCGGCGGGGACAAGTAACCCGGCTCCGGCCGGAGTTCGGCCAAGCTCCAGCCCGGCCCGTCCGGGCATCGAGGACCCGCCCGAAGGGCCCCTGGGTGGGGGACCGCACACCGCGCCCCCACCCAGCTTTGTCCTGCCCGTGGATGAAGCAGCACCTGTTTTATGTCAAAGGGGTTTCCGGGCCGGACAAACCCCGCTACGGTCCTTGAGATGTACCGGACACATAGGGGCCCCTCGCCCCGGACCGGTCATCCCGGCGCGACGGCGCGCGCCTGTGCCAGTCACGGCGGCCTGACGGCCCGCCCGTACCCCCCTCTTTCCACGGAGGATCAGCGTGCACAGGAAAAGGCTTCGACTGCGCGGGCCCCTCGCGCTCGTCACGAGCGCACTGCTCGTCGGCGCGGGGCTCGCGTTCACCGCTCCCCAGGCGGGCGCGGATCAAGCGGACCAACCCGCCCCGGCAGCCGAGCAGTTCCAGCAGGTCACCCTCGCCAAGGGCGTTGAGGAGACCGGCGAGCCCATGACGCTCGCCGTGCTCCCCGACCGCTCCGTGCTGCACACCTCGCGCGACGGCACCCTGTGGCTGACCGACGCCACGGGCGAGACCAAAGTGTCCGGCAAGCTGCCCGTCTACTCGCACGACGAAGAAGGGCTCCAGGGCGTCGGCATCGACCCCGGCTTCGCCGACAACCGCGCCATCTACCTCTACTACGCGCCCCCGCTCGACACCCCTGCCGGTGACGCCCCCACTCAGGGCACGGCCGCCGACTTCGCGAAGTTCGACGGCGTCAACCGCCTCTCCCGGTTCACCCTCAACGCCGACGGCACCCTGAACACCGGCAGTGAGAAGAAGGTGCTGGACGTCCCCGCGTCCCGCGGCATCTGCTGCCACGTCGGCGGGGACATCGACTTCGACGCCGACGGCAACCTGTACCTGTCCACCGGCGACGACAGCAACCCGTTCGAGTCCGACGGCTTCACCCCCATCGACGAGCGGGACAACCGCAATCCGGCCTTCGACGCCCGGCGCTCCGCGGGCAACTCCAACGACCTGCGCGGCAAGGTCCTCCGGATCAAGGTGGCGGACGACGGCTCGTACACCGTCCCGGACGGCAACCTCTTCGCGCCCGGCACCGAGAAGACCCGGCCCGAGATCTACGCGATGGGCTTCCGCAACCCGTTCCGGATCAGTGTCGACAAGCCGACCGGCACGGTCTACGTCGGTGACTACGGACCGGACGCCGGCGCCGCCAACCCCGAGCGCGGACCGGGTGGCGCGGTCGAGTTCGCCCGGGTGACCAAGCCCGGCAACTACGGCTGGCCGTACTGCATCGCCGACAACAAGCCGTACCGGGACTACGACTTCGCCACCGGCACCTCCGGCCCGGCCTTCGACTGCGCCGCGCCCGAGAACACCTCGCGGTACAACACCGGGCTCACCGATCTGCCGGCCGCCCAGCCCGCCTGGATCCCGTACGACAACGACTCCGTGCCCGAGTTCGGCTCCGGCTCCGAGTCCCCGATGGCCGGGCCGGTCTACCGCTATGACGCCTCGCTCGACTCCCCGGTGAAGTTCCCCGAGTCGTACAACGGGAACTTCTTCGCGGGGGAGTTCGGCCGCCAGTGGATCAAGCGGATCGAGCAGGGCGCCGACGGGGCCGTGCAGAAGATCAACGACTTCCCGTGGTCCGGCACCCAGGTCATGGACTCGGCCTTCGGCCCGGACGGCGCGCTGTACGTGCTCGACTACGGCCTCGGCTACTTCAACGGCGACGAGCACTCCGCGCTCTACCGGATCGAGAACGCCACCGACGGCCACTCGCCCATCGCCGAGGCGAGCGCCGACCGCACCTCCGGCAAGGCGCCCATGAAGGTCGCCTTCTCCTCGGCGGGCACCTCGGACGCCGACGGCGACACCCTCGCCTACAGCTGGGACTTCGGCGACGGCACGACCTCCGCCGCCACCAACCCCACCCACACGTACAAGAAGAACGGCACCTTCACCGCGACCCTCACCGTCAAGGACTCCACCGGCCGCACCGCCAGCGCCAATGTGCACCTCACGGTGGGCAACACCGCGCCCGAGGTGACGCTGCAACTGCCCGCCGACGGCCAGCTGTTCACCTTCGGCGACGAGGTCCCGTTCAAGGTCAAGGTGACCGACCCGGAGGACGGCACCGTCGACTGCGCCAAGGTCAAGGTCACCTACATCCTCGGCCATGACAGCCACGGCCACCCCGTCACCGAGGCGAACGGCTGCTCCGGCACCATCAAGACCAACGCGGACGGGGAGCACGACCCCAACGCCAACATCTTCGGGGTCTTCGACGCCGAGTACACCGACGGCGGCGGGGGCGGCCAGCCGCCGCTGACCACCCACGACCAGTCCATCGTCCAGCCCAAGCACCGGCAGGCCGAGCACTACGACGACGGCCAGGGCGTCTCGGTGATCTCCCACACCCCGGCCAACGGCGGCAAGACGGTCGGCGACATCGAGAACGGCGACTGGATCTCCTTCACCCCGTATGTGCTGGGCAACGCCAAGGACTTCACCGCACGGGTCTCCTCGGCGGGCGCCGGCGGCACGCTGGAGATCCACAGCGGCTCCCCGACCGGACGGCTGCTCGGCACCGTCACCGTGCCGGTGACCGGCGACTGGGAGACCTTCCAGGACGTCAAGACGACGCTGAAGAACCCCCCGGGCGGCAGCACCACGCTGTCCCTCGTCTTCAAGGGCGGTGCGGGAGCGCTCTTCGACGTGGACGACTTCACGATCGGCACCGGCTGACGAGTTGACGCCCGGAGCCCGGGGTGGCGGCCGTACGCGGCCGCCACCCCCGGCCCGGGAGGAAGGAGCACGACGGATATGCACCCGCACACCTCTCCGCACTCCAGACCCGACTCCGGATCCCGGCGTGGGGCGCGGCTCGCCGCCGCCGGGGCCACGCTGCTGCTCGCCCTGACGGCCCTGCCCGCCGCCGCGTCCGGGGCCGCCACATCCGGCGCCGCCGACGACCGGGTCCTGGTCTTCTCCAAGACGGCCGGCTTCCGCCATGACTCGATCCCCGACGGCATCGCCGCCATCAAGGAACTCGGCGCGCAGAGCGGCTTCGCCGTCGACGCCACCGAGGACGGCGCCGCCTTCACCCCCGGCAACCTCGCCCGCTACGACGCCGTCGTCTTCCTCTCCACGACCGGCGACGTCCTCGACACGGCCCAGCAGTCCGCGTTCGAGGGCTATGTGCGGGCGGGCGGCGGCTACGTCGGCGTCCACGCGGCCGCCGACACCGAATACGACTGGCCCTTCTACGAGGGCCTGGCCGGGGCGTACTTCCAGTCCCACCCCGCGATCCAGCAGGCCACCGTGGACGTCGAGGACCGGGCCAACCCCGCGACCGCGCATCTGGCGCCGACGTGGGAGCGGACTGATGAGTGGTACAACTACCGCACCAACCCGAGGGAGCGGGTGCGGGTCCTCGCCACGCTCGACGAATCCTCGTACCAGGGCGGCGCGATGGGCGAGGACCACCCCATCTCGTGGTGCCAGGAGTACGGGGGCGGCCGCGCCTTCTACACCGGCTTCGGCCACACCGAGGAGTCCTACGCCGACCCCGCCTTCCGCCGGCACCTCCTCGGCGGCATCCGCTACGCCACCGGCGCCGCCCACGCCGACTGCCGCCCCGAGCAGGGCTACCGCCCGCTCTTCGACGGCACCTCGACGGACGGCTGGAAGCAGGCGGGCCCCGGGAGCTTCACCCTCGACACCGAGTCCGGGACCCTCACCTCGACGGGCGGCATGGGGATGCTCTGGTACGAGGCGCGCGAGCTGCGCTCGTACTCGCTCAAGCTGGACTGGAAGATGGCGGGCGACGACAATTCCGGCGTCTTCGTCGGCTTCCCGGCCTCCGACGACCCCTGGTCGGCGGTCAACAACGGCTACGAGGTGCAGATCGACGCCACGGACACCCCCGATCACACCACCGGCTCGGTCTACGGCTTCCAGTCCGCGGACCTCGCCAAGCGGGACGCGGCGCTGAACCCGCCGGGCGAGTGGAACACGTACGAGATCCGGGTGCAGGGCGAGCGGCTGCGGATCTGGCTCAACGGCGTGAAGATCAACGACTTCACCAACCAGGACCCGGCGCGCAGCCTGCTCCAGGGCTACGTCGGCATCCAGAACCACGGGGAGGGGGACGAGGTCTCCTTCCGCGACATCCGCGTCAAGGACCTGCCGGCGAAGGGCGGCGGCCACCACCAGCAACACGACGACGGCTAGGCGCCCCCGGTCCGCCGTCCCGACGGCCCGAGGGGAGCCGTGGGGACGGCGTGGCGGCGGGCAGGAGTACGCCGCCTCCTCCCGCCGCCACCCCCACCACCTGTCCGGCGCCGCCACCCTGACGGCCCCGGGTCACCCACCCGGCGGCTCCGGCCGCCCCGCCCCGGCCCCGACTCCCGGGCGCGGGGCGGCCTCGGCCGCGCCCGCCCGACCACACACCCCTACGCCACGACCGGACCGGCGCCGCCCACGCGGATCCGCGGAGCCCCGAACCATCTGCGCAACCCACGTCCAGCCCCCGGGAGGCAGCCAGTGACCACCCGTCCCGACGACATCACTCCACTCCGCGACGCACCCCGTACGGGGGTCTGGCTCATCGGCGCCCGCGGTTCCGTCGCCACCACCGCCGTGGCGGGCTGTGCCGCCGTCGCCGGGGGGCTGCAGCCGGCGACCGGAATGGTCACCGAGACCCCGGCGTTCGCGGACAGCGGCCTGCCCGCGCTCGCCGACCTCGTCTTCGGCGGGCATGACACCGCCGCCACCCCGCTGCCCAAGCGGGCCGAGGCGCTGGCCGCCGACGGGGTGCTGCCGCATGGGCTGCCCGCCGCCGTGCGCGGCGAGCTCGCCGCCGCCGACGCGGCCGTCCGTCCGGGCGGGCCACAGCCCGGCGACGGCCGCGGCGAGGAGGAGCTGATCGCGGCCTTCGCGGCCGACCTCACCGAGTTCCTCCGTACGCACGAGCTGGCCCGCGCCGTCGTCGTCAACGTCGCCTCCACCGAGGCGGCCCCGGAGGAGGCCGGGACGCTGCCGCCCAGCTCCCTCTACGCCGCCGCCGCGCTGCGCGCCGGATGCCCGTACGTCAACTTCACGCCCTCCACCGGGCTCCACCACCCCCGCGTGCGCGAGCGGGCCGAGCGCTCCGGGCTGCCGTACGCGGGGCGCGACGGCAAGACCGGGCAGACGCTGCTGCGGTCCGTCCTCGCGCCGATGTTCGCCCAGCGGGCGCTGGCCGTACGGAGCTGGTCCGGTACGAACCTCCTCGGCGGCGGCGACGGCGCCGCCCTCGCCGACCCGGGCGCCGCGGCGGCCAAGAACGCGGGGAAGGCGCGGGTCCTCTCCGACACCCTCGGTGAACTCCCCGACGGCGAGCTGCACATCGACAACGTGCCCGCGCTCGGCGACTGGAAGACCGCCTGGGACCACGTCTCCTTCGAGGGCTTCCTCGGCTCGCGGATGGTCCTCCAGACCATCTGGCAGGGCTGTGACTCGGCCCTCGCCGCACCGCTCGTCCTCGATCTGGCCCGGCTGACCGCCCGCGCCCATGAGGCCGGCCTCACCGGGCCGCTGCCCGAACTCGGCTTCTACTTCAAGGACCCGGACGGCGGCCCGGCCGCCCTCGCCGACCAGTACGCGGCGCTCATCGGCTTCGCCGGGCGGCTGCGGGGCCGGTCGTGACGGGCGCGGCGGCGGAACGGGGGCCCTTCGGGAAGTGGGGCGACTGGGCCGAACTCCTCAGGGTGTCGGCCCTGTTCACCGTGCCAGGTGACGCCCTGGCGGGCGCGGCCGCCGCCCGGCGCGGCCCCAACCGGGGCACGGCGCTCGCCGTCTGCGCCTCGCTGTGCCTGTACGAGGCGGGCATGGCGCTCAACGACTGGGCCGACCGGGACATCGACGCCGTGGAGCGCCCCGGCCGCCCGCTGCCGTCGGGCCGTATCGCCCCGGCCGCGGCGCTGACCGCCGCGACCGGGCTGACCGCCGCCGGGCTCCTCTGCGCCGCCGCCGCGGGCCCCCCGGCCCTCGCCACGGCGACGGCCCTGGCGGGCATGGTGTGGGCGTACGACCTGGGGCTGAAGAACACGCCCGCGGGCCCGCCCGCCATGGCCGCCGCCCGCGCGCTTGACCTCCTCCTCGGCGCCACGGCCTCCGCCCGCTCCGCCCCCGCCGCGTCGCGCTCCGTCCGCTCCGCCCTGCGCCCGGCCGCTCTCCTGGGCGCGCACACCCTCGCGGTGACCACGGTCTCCGGGCGGGAGGCGACCGGCGGCTCCCCGGCGGCCCCCCTCGGCGCCCTCGCGACGGGGGCGGTGATCGCCTGGTCCGCGACCAGAGGCCCGGCCCCCGCCCCCGGGCGCGGTCCCGAGGCGGGCCACGGTGCGCCGGTCGCGGCTGTGGGTGTGGCCGTTGGCCGGGCGCTCACCGGCATGCGGAGCCGGAGCATGGCGGCACGGCACATGGCCGCCACCGTCCGGGCGGCCGCGTCGCCCAAGGCCGCCGCATCCGCCCCGGCCGTCGTCCAGGCCGCCGCGGCCGCCGTGCCCCAGGGGCTTGCCCATGCGCGGGGCAAGGGCGTGGCCGCACGGCGCGGCGGTCCGGCAGCGCGACTCGTCGCGGCGGTTACAGGCGCCACCGGACACGCCGCCCCGCCGGGCGTCACACGTGCCGGGGCCGCGGTGCCCCCGAACATCGGGACCATCGCCTCGTCCGGCGCGGCGGTCAGCCGCCTCGCGGCCGTCGCGGGGGCCGCCCTCGCGGGCGGGTATGTGGCGACGGTCGCCCGGCCGTTGGCGCATGCCGCGCTCAACCCGTCCCCGTACCTCCTCCAGCGTGCCGTCGGCAGTGGCATCCGCGCGATGATCCCGCTTCAGGCCGTACTCGCCTCCCGCGCCGGGGCGCACCGTACGGCGGCGGGGCTGCTCGCGCTGATGCCCGTCGCCCGACGGCTGTCGAGAAAGGTCAGCGCGACATGAGCCGCACCGGCGACCCCGGCCACCCCACCCCGGAACCGCTCCGCTTCGCCTACGGCACCAACGGTCTGACCGACCTGCGCCTGAGCGACGCCCTCGCACTCCTCGCCGACCTCGGCTACGACGGCGTCTCGCTGACCCTCGACCATATGCACCTCGACCCGCTCGCCCCGGACCTCGCCGCCCGTACCCGCCGCGTGGCCCGCGAGCTCGAGCGGCTCGGCCTCGGTGTCGCGATCGAGACCGGTGCCCGGTATGTGCTCGACGCCCGGCGCAAGCACCACCCCACCCTGCTCGATCCGGACCCCGAGGCCCGTGGCGCCCGGGTCGATCTGCTGCTGCGGGCCGTGCGGGTGGCCGGGGACCTCGGGGCCCCGGCCGTGCACTGCTTCAGCGGGGTGCTGCCGCCCGGCGAGTCCGGGGAGACGGCGTGGCGGCGGCTGGCGGACGCCCTCGGGCCGGTGGTCGTGGCCGCCGGGGCGGTGGGCGTCTCCCTCGCGATCGAGCCGGAACCGGGGCATCTCCTCGCCGACCTGGCCGGTTTCCACCGGCTGCGCACGGCGCTCGGCGATCCGGCCGCCCTCGGCCTCACCCTCGACATCGGCCACTGCCAGTGCCTGGAACCCGACCCGCCCGCCGAGTGCGTCCGCGCGGCGGCGCCCTGGGTGCGGCATGCGCAGATCGAGGACATGCGGCGCGGGGTGCACGAGCATCTGCCGTTCGGCGAGGGGGAGATCGACTTCCCGCCGGTCCTGGCGGCGCTGCGCGCGGCGGGGTACCGGGGACTCGTCGGTGTCGAGCTGCCCCGCCACTCCCACGCCGGTCCCGAACTGGCCCGCGCCTCCCTGCGGTTCCTCAAGGACGCCGAACGGGCCGCGAGCGAGGGAGGCGTCCGATGCTGACCGTGACCGAACTCCGCGCCGCCGTGGAGCGGCGCCTGGACGAGGCGGGCCGCGCCTGGCTGAATCAAGCGCTGACGGACGCGGCGGAATCCGGGCCGCGCCCGGACGCCCCCGGCCCCGCCCGCTGGGAGCTGGCCTTCGCCTCCGCGGGCCGCCACGTCCGCTCCACGCCCCCCGCCACTGGTCGACCTGCCGGCGCCGGCGAGCCCGTCGCCGCCGACCGGCCTGCCCGCCAGGACCCGGCCTCCGCCGCGCGGCCCGCTCCCGCCGGGCGGCCCGGCGTGGGCGAGCGTCCGCCTTCGGCCGGTCCCGGGGGCATGACCGGTCCTGCGGACCAGACCGCTGGGCCCGCCCCCGCCGACGGGCCCAGCGGGACCGCTCCCCGTGGCCGCGGCGGCCCTTCCGGCCGGGGCCACCCGGGCGAACAGACCGCCCCGACCGAGACGATCGGCGCCGACGAGCTCGCCCCCCACGACCTCCCCGACGCCGCCCGCGTCCTCATCCTCCACGCCGCGCGCGCGGACGCGCCCACCGTCGCGAGGCTGTACGCGCACGGCACGGGCGCCGAGCGCCGGGCCGTTCTGCGGGCGCTTCCGCGTCTCGGGCTCTTCGCCGGGCCCGACGCCGTGCCGCTCGTCGAGGACGCCCTGCGGACCAACGACACCCGGCTCGTGGCCGCCGCCGTCGGGCCGTACGCCGCCCGGCACCTCCCGCCGCACAGCTGGCGGCAGGCCGTGCTCAAGTGCCTGTTCACGGGCGTGCCCCTCACCGCCGTGGCCGACTGGGAGCGGCGGGCGCGCGGGGACGGCGAGCTGGGCCGCATGCTCGGCGACTACGCCCATGAGCGCACCGCCGCCGGGCGTCCCGTGCCCGGCGATCTCGACCGCGTACTGGCCATGACCCGCGCCCTGCCCGGCGCGCCCCGCGCCCTGACCCGCGAGGAGTCCTGATGCGCATCTTCGATCCCCACATCCATATGACCTCCCGCACCACCGACGACTACGAGGCCATGTACGCCGCGGGGGTGCGCGCCCTCGTCGAGCCGTCCTTCTGGCTCGGGCAGCCCCGCACCTCGCCCGCCAGCTTCTACGACTACTTCGACTCCCTCCTCGGCTGGGAGCCCTTCCGGGCAGCCCAGCACGGGATCGCCCACCACTGCACCCTCGCGCTGAACCCCAAGGAGGCCAACGACCCGCGCTGCACCCCCGTCCTGGACGGGCTGCCGCGCTATCTCGTCAAGGACGGCGTCGTGGCCGTGGGCGAGATCGGCTACGACTCGATGACCCCGGCGGAGGACACCGCCCTCGCCGCCCAGCTCCAGCTCGCCGCCGACCACGGGCTGCCCGCCCTCGTCCACACCCCGCACCGCGACAAGCTGGCCGGGCTGCGCCGCACCCTCGATGTCGTCGGGGAGTCCGCGCTGCCCCCGGACCGCGTCCTGGTGGACCACCTCAACGAGACCACCGTCAAGGAGGCCAAGGACAGCGGCTGCTGGCTCGGCTTCTCGGTCTACCCCGACACCAAGATGGACGAGGAGCGGATGGTCGCGATCCTGCGCGCGTACGGGCCCGAGAAGGTCCTGGTCAACTCCGCCGCCGACTGGGGGAGGAGCGACCCGCTCAAGACCCGGAAGGTCGGCGACCTGATGCGCGCCGAGGGCTTCACCGAGGACGACGTCGACCTCGTGCTGTGGCGCAACCCGGTCGCGTTCTACGGGCTCAGCGGCCGCCTGGACCTGGACCTCGACGCCGACGACACCACGGCCACCGCCACCCACGAGGGCAACTCCATCCTGCGCGGCGGCGCCCCTGCCGCCGCGCCGACGGAACGGTGAGGAGGACCCCATGCGCTTCCGCCACCCCGACGGCTCCACCGTCCACCTCGCCTACTGCACCAACGTCCACCCCGCGGAAGACCTCGACGGCGTCGTGGAGCAGCTCCGGCTGCACTGCGAACCGGTACGCCGCCGCCTCGGCCGCGACCGGCTCGGCATCGGCCTGTGGCTGGCCCGCGACGCCGCCCGCACCCTGAGCGCCGACCCCGCCGAACTGCGCAGGCTGCGCACCGCGCTGGACAACCGCGGCCTGGAGGTGGTCACCCTCAACGGCTTCCCATACGAGGGGTTCGGCGCCCAGGAGGTCAAGTACCGCGTCTACAAGCCCGACTGGACCGACCCGGAGCGGCTGGAGCACACCACCCACCTGGCCCGGCTGCTGGCCGCGCTGCTCCCGGACGACATCACCGACGGCTCCGTCTCCACCCTGCCGCTCGCCTGGCGCGCCCCCTTCGACGCCGACGCCGCCCGCACCGCCCGCCGCCACCTCACCACCCTCGCCCAGCGGCTCGACGCCATCCAGGAGCTCACCGGCCGGTCCGTCCGCATCGGCCTGGAGCCCGAGCCCGGCTGCACCGTGGAGACCACCGAGCAGGCCATCGAGGCGCTGACCGCGCCCGGCGGCCCGCCCCTGGACCGCATCGGGATCTGCCTGGACACCTGCCATCTGGCGACGCAGTTCGAGGATCCGGACACGGCCACAGACGCGCTCACCGCCGCCGGGGTCCCGGTCGTCAAGGCGCAGCTGTCCGCCGCGCTGCACGCCGAGGACCCGGGGCGGCCCGCCGTACGGAAGGCCCTCGCGGCCTTCGCCGAGCCCCGCTTCCTCCACCAGACCCGCACCCGGGCCCCCGAGGGCGGCGTCACCGGCACCGACGACCTCGACCAGGCGCTCGGCGGCGGGCTGGCGGACACCGCGCCCTGGCGATCCCACTTCCACGTCCCGCTGCACGCCCCGCCCGAGCCCCCGCTCACCTCCACCCTCCCGGTGCTCGCCGACGCCCTGGCCCGTCTCGTCGGCGGGCCCGCCCCGCTGACCCGCCACCTCGAAGTGGAGACCTACACCTGGCAGGCGCTCCCGCCCGAGCTGCGCCCGCGCACCCGCGACCGGCTCGCCGACGGCATCGCCGCCGAACTCGCCCTCGCCCGCGACCTGCTGACCGACCTCGGCCTCAAGGAGCTGCCATGAGCGACCCGAGCCACCGGAGCGACGGGACCGGCCCCACTCCCCTCCTCGTCCTCGACGTGGTCGGGCTCACCCCCCGGCTGCTGGACCACATGCCCCGCCTCCAGGCCCTCGCCCGCTCCGGCTCCCGCGCCGCGCTGGGCACCGTGCTGCCCGCCGTCACCTGCGCCGCCCAGTCGACGTTCCTCACCGGCACCACCCCCGCCGAGCACGGCATCGTCGGCAACGGCTGGTACTTCCGCGAGATGGGCGAGGTGCTGCTGTGGCGGCAGCACAACGGGCTGGTCGGCGGCGACAGGCTGTGGGACGCCGCCCGCCGCGCCCACCCGGGCTACACCGTGGCCAACGTCTGCTGGTGGTACGCGATGGGCTCGGACACCGACATCACCGTCACCCCGCGCCCCGTCTACTACGCCGACGGCCGCAAGGAGCCGGACTGCTACACCCGGCCCCCCGCCCTGCACGACGAACTCACCGCGAAGCTCGGCACCTTCCCCCTCTTCCACTTCTGGGGGCCGGGCGCCGATCTGGTCTCCTCGCAGTGGATCATCGACGCCACCCGCCACATCCTGCGCACCAGCCCCACCGATCTGGTATTGACCTACCTTCCGCACCTGGACTACGACCTCCAGCGGTACGGCCCGGACGACCCCCGCGCCCACTCCGCCGCCGCCGAGCTCGACTCCGCCCTCGGCCCGCTGCTCGACGACGCCACCGCCCGTGGCCGTACCGTCGTGGCGCTGTCCGAGTACGGCATCACCCGGGTCTCCCGGCCGGTGGACATCAACCGGGCGCTGCGCCGCGCCGGGCTGCTGGAGGTGCACACCCAGGACGGCATGGAGTACCTGGACCCCGGCGCCTCCCGGGCCTTCGCGGTCGCCGACCACCAGCTCGCCCATGTGTATGTGCGCCGCGCGGAGGACCTGGACGCCACCCGCGCCGCCCTGGCCGGGCTGCCCGGCATCGCCGAACTCCTCGACGACGAGGGCAAGAAGGCCCACGGCCTGGACCACCCCCGCTCCGGGGAGCTGGTCGCGGTGGCCGCGCCGGACGCGTGGTTCACGTACTACTACTGGCTCGACGACGCCCGCGCCCCCGACTTCGCCCAGCTGGTGGAGATCCACCGCAAGCCCGGCTACGACCCGGCCGAGCTGTTCATGGACCCCAAGGACCCCTATGTGCGGGTGCGGGCCGCCACCGCGCTGGCCCGCAAGAAGACGGGGATGCGCTACCGCATGGCCGTCGTCCCGCTCGATCCGTCCCCGGTGCGCGGCAGCCACGGCCGCCTCCCGGACCGCGAGGAGGACGGCCCCGTCCTCCTCTGCTCCCAGCCCGGCGCGGTGAGCGGCCAAGTGGCCGCCACCGACGTCAAGAACCTGCTCCTCAGCCTCGCCGGCCTGACGAACGCAACCGAAGGAGACACCCCGTGAAGAGGGCCCAGGACAACCCCGAACTCGCCGAGACCCTCCGCCGCCGCAGATTCCTCGGCGTCGCCGCGGGCGCCACGGCCGCCGGTCTGCTCGGCACCGGCACCGCCGCGGCCGCCCAGACGGGCACCACCGCCGCCGCGTCGGCCCAGAACGGCCTGGGCGGCCCGCTGGTGCCCCGCGGCCACCTCGGCATCCAGCTCTACACCCTCCGCGACCAGGTGCAGTCCATCGGCTTCGCCGGTGTCTTCGCGGAACTGGCCCGGTACGGCTACGACCAGGTGGAGTTCGCCGGATACACCCAGGGCACCGGCGACATCACCCTCAAGCAGCTGCGGCGGCTGATGCGGGACAACGGGCTGCGCGGTATCGGCAGCCACGTCGGCTACTACTCCGACGACCCGAAGGCGTACACCTTCGCCACCAACCTCACCCAGGTGCTCGACGACGCCGAGGCGCTCGGCCTCCCGCATGTGGGCACCGCCTCCGGGCCCTGGCGCTACGGCTCCACGGTCGACGGCTGGAAGCGCTGCGCTGAGGAGTTCAACACCTACGGCGCGGCGGCCAAGGCGCGCGGGATGAAGTTCTACCAGCACAATCACGCCGAGGAGTTCTCCTTCGCCACCGACCGGCCGGACGTCCGCCTCTACGACGTGCTGCTCGCCGAGACCGACCCCGAGCTGGTCCATCTGGAGATGGACATCTACTGGGCGTATGTGGCCCAGTACCGCTTCGGAAGGAAGGCCGACGGCTCCCCGGCGCCCTTCGAGCCGCTGACCTACGTCCTGCGGGCCCCGCACCGCTATCCGCTCTTCCACGTGAAGGACGGGGAGCACGACGAAACCGTCCCCGACGGCTACCGGATGGTGGACGTCGGGGACGGTGACATCGACTACCGCCGCTTCCTGAGCGCGGTGGGCAAGACCCATGGCGGGCGGCGTGACCACCACTGGATGGTGGAGCACGACCAGCCCGCCGATTCGCTCACCACCGCCCGCCGCTCCGCCCGCTATCTGCGGTCGTTGCGCTGCGGCGGACGGGGCTGAGCGAGGGTCTTCCGCGGCCGGGCCAGACGGCCTCGCGGCGCTAGACGGCCTCGCGGCTGATCGGCTGCGGGTTCGGGGCGATGCCCCGGATCCGCGGCCGGCCGGGCTGCCGCAGCAGCAGGGCCACCGCGGCCGCCACCATGGAGATGCCTCCGGCGAGCGCGTACGCGCCGTCGTAGCCCCAGGAGTCGACCACCATCGAGCCGAGGCCGCCGCCGAACAGCCCGCTGATCAGCTTTCCGCTGTACACCAGGCCGTAGTTGGTGGCGTTGTAGTTCTCCCCGAAGTAGTCCGGGGTCAGCGCCGCGAACATCGGGTAGAAGGCGCCGCCGCCGAATCCGGAGAGGAAGGCGAAGAAGAGGAACAGCACCTCGTTGTGGATGTTGCCGGCCCAGATCACCCCGAACTGGGCGAGGCCCAGCACCACGATGACGAAGATCAGCGTCGTCTTCCGCCCCCACAGGTCCGACAGCCAGCCGACCACCCCGCGTCCGACACCGTTGACGACGGACATGATGCCCATGGACGAGGCCGCCACCAGCGGGCCGAAGCCCACCTCCTTGGCGTAGTCGACCTGGAAGGAGATGCCGAATATGGACACTCCCGCGGTGAGCACCAGGGACACCCACATCAGCGGCAGCATCCCAGTCCTGATCGCCTCCTTGGGCGTGTACTGCCGCACCGCCGGCGGGTTCTTCGCCAGGCTCGCCGCGCTCTTGGCGTTGCCGGCGTAGCTCAGCGGGTCGATGTCGGCGGGCCACCAGTTCTTCGGCGGGTCCTTGAAGAACCAGGCGCAGATCGCCACGATGATCAGCACATAGACCCCGATGAGGTCCAGGACCTCGTCGAAGTTCCCGGTGTCGAACCAGTAGTTGAAGATGAAGATGAACGGCAGCGCCCCGTAGGCGAACCCTCCGTTGACGAACCCCGTCTTCGCACCGCGCCGCTCCGGGAACCACTTGCCCACCATATTGATGCAGGTGGCGTAGACGAACCCGGAGCCGAGCCCGCCGATGACACCGAAGCCGACGATCGCCGCGAAGACGTTGTCGAGATGGGAGAGGGCCAGGAAGCCGATCAGACACAGCCCCGCACCCAGGAACATCGCCCTGCGGGCGGTCAGGATCCCCTTCTCCCGCAGCCATCCGGCCGGGAAGGCGATGCCCGCCTGGAAGAACACCCAGACGCTGAGGATCCAGAAGGTGTTGCTCTGGGTCCAGCCGTGTGCCTCCGAGAGCGTGTCCTCCGCCGAGCCGTACGCGTACTCGGACACGCTGATGGCCATCATCGCGATCCACGGCAGATAGACCATCAGCTTCCGGCTGTGGCCCAGGATGTCGCGGTCGGTCTCGCCGATGCGATACGTACGTCCCTTGCTGTCCCGCACCTCACGGAAGGGGAGGACCCCTTCCGGCTGTTCTGCTGTGCTCATGTCGTCCCCTTGGCTTCGAAGGAACCCGGCCAGCGCCCCCTGTCCAAACTCTTCGTGCTCCGGGAAACGCGGGTTGCTTAAGCGGATCGGTGGAAGTCGGCTGCAGTTCGGTGGCGCCCCGATTGGGGCGCGGGGCCGTGTCGATGTGCGGCTCCGCCACGCGGGCGCGGCCGGCCACGACGGTGCCGCCGCAGACGATCGACGGCAGGTCGGGGCACTTCCAGCCGAGCGCTTAGGTGAGCAACCCCGCCGACCTGGCCCAGCGGTACTTGGCGCCCAGGACGGCCACCGGCTTCTCGGTGGTGTACGGATAGGCCACGACCCCGCGCTCGAAGAGGTACGCGCACGCCTCCTCGACCTCGGTGTCGCCCGCGAGCGAGGCCACCACCGGTTTGGCGATGCCCCGGGCGCGGAACTCCTCGACGACCCGCGCGGTCAGCTCGGCGAACACCATCGGCGGGGTGACGATGGTGTGCCAGTAGCCCAGGACCAGGGCGTGGATCCGCGGATCCTCCAGGCCCAGCCGGATGGTCGCCTCGTAGGTGGACGGCGGTTCGCCGCCGGTGATGTCCACCGGGTTCCCGGCCGCGCCGAACGGCGGGATGAAGCGGCGGAAGGCGGCGTCCAGATCCTCGGGGATCTCCATCAGGGACAGCCCGTTGTCGACGATCGCGTCCGACAGCAGCACCCCCGAGCCCCCGGCGCCGGTGATGATGACGACGTTGTCACCCTGGGGTGCGGGCAGCACGGGCAGCGCCCGCGCGTACTCCAGCATCTCATTGAGGCCCGGCGCCCGGATCACCCCGGCCTGCCGCAGGATGTCGTCGTAGACCGCGTCGTCCCCGGCCAGCGCGCCGGTGTGGGACCCGGCGGCCTTGGCACCCGCCGCCGTACGGCCCGCCTTGAGGACCACCACCGGCTTCCGGGGCACCGTGGCCCGTGCCGCCTCCACGAAGGCCCGGCCGTCCTTGAGGTCTTCCAGGTGCATCGCGATGCACTGGGTGCGGTCGTCCTCACCGAACCAGGTCAGCAGGTCGTCCTCGTCCAGGTCCGACTTGTTGCCGAGGCCGACGATGGCCGAGACACCGGTCTTCGTCGTCCGGGCGAAGCCGAGGATGGCCATCCCGATGCCACCGGACTGCGAGGTGAGCGCCACCGGCCCCTTGACGTCGTACGGGGTGCAGAACGTGGCGCACAGATCCTGCCAGGTGGAGTAGTAGCCGTAGATGTTGGGCCCCAGCAGGCGCACCCCGTGTTCCTCGGCGATGGCCACGATCCGGTCCTGGAGCTCGTGTTCACCGGTCTCGGCGAAGCCGGACGGGATCAGCACCGCGTTCGGGATGCCCTTGCGGCCGACCTCCTCCAGCGCGGCGGGCACGAACTTCGCGGGGATCGCGAAGACCGCCACATCCACCTCGCCGGGGACGTCCGTGACGGTCTTGTAGGCCTTGCGGCCCAGGATGTCGTCGGCCTTGGGGTTCACCGGGTGGATCTCGCCGGGGAAGCCGCCGTCGATGAGGTTGCGCATCACCGAATTGCCGATCTTCCCCTGCTCGTTGGAGGCGCCCACCACCGCCACCGAGCGCGGCTGCATCAGCCGGCGCATCGAGCCCAGGATCTCCTCGCGCGAGTAGCGGCGGCGCGTGTGCGGGGCCGGATCCCCGATCAGCAGCCGCACATCGGCGGCGAGCACCCCGCTCGCGGTCGCGAACACCGGGTTGAGGTCCACCTCGGTGATCTCGGGGAAGTCCGCCACCAGCCGGGAGACCCGCACGATCAGATCGGCGAGCGCCGCGCGGTCCACCGCCTCGCCGCCGCGCACCCCGCGCAGCACCTCGGCGGCGCGGATCCCGTCCAGCATCGACAGCGCCTCGTCCTCGGTCGCCGGGGCCAGCCGGAAGGTGATGTCCTTCAGCACCTCCACCAGCACCCCGCCGAGCCCGAACGCCACCACCTTCCCGAAGGTGGGGTCGGTGACGGCGCCGACGATGACCTCCTGCCCGCCGTCCGGGATCATCTGCTGCACCTGGACGCCCTGGATCCGGGCCTTCGCGTCGTAGCCACGGGCGTTGTCGACGATCGTGGTGAACGCGCTCCGCACCTCGGCGCAGGACGTCAGCCCCACCCGGACCCCGCCCGCGTCGGTCTTGTGCAGGATGTCCGGGGACACGATCTTGAGGACGACGGGGAAGCCGATCCGGTCGGCGAGCGCCACCGCCTCGTCGGCGGTCTCCGCCAGTCCCTCGGCCGGGGTCGGGATGGAGTACGCGTCGGTGATCCGTTTCCCCTCGGGGGCGGTCAGCGCCGTGCGCCCCTCGGCGCGGGCGGCGTCCAGCACCGCGCGCACGGCATCGTTGTCATACGTCACCGTCAGATCACTCCGTTCGTCTTGAGCAGTCGCACTTCCTCGTCGCCGAGCCCCAGCTCCCCGACGTACACCTCTTCGTTGTGCTCACCCAGCAGCGGGGAGCGCTCGACCCGGACCGGGGAGTCGGAGAGCTTCAGCGGGGAGCCGACCGTGGTGAAGGAGCCGCGCTCGGGGTGGTCGACCTCGACGATCATCTCGTTGGCCGCGAGCGACGCGTCCTCGACGATCTCCTTGGTGGACAGGATCGGCCCGCACGGGATGTTGTGCGCCGTGAGCTGCTCCAGCACCTCCCACTTCGGCAGCGTGCTGGACCACTCCTCGATCAGCTGGAACATCTTGGCCAGCTTCGGCAGCCGCGCCTCGGGCGAGGCCCACTCCGGGTCATCGGCCAGCTCGGGGCGGCCGATCAGCCGGGTGATCGGCTCCCAGCCGACCGGCTGCACGATGACGTAGACGTAGTCGTTGGGCCCGCCGGGCGCGCACTTGACCGCCCATCCGGGCTGGCCGCCGCCGCTGGCGTTGCCGCTGCGCGGCACCTCGTCGCCGAAGTCCTCGTTCGGGTACTCGGCGAGCGGGCCGTGGGTCAGCCGCTGCTGGTCGCGCAGCTTCACCCGGCACAGGTTGAGCACCGCGTGCTGCATCGCCACGTTGACCCGCTGGCCGCGTCCGGTCTGGGTGCGCTGGTAGAGCGCGGCGAGGATGCCCGCCACACAGTGCACCCCGGTGCCGGAGTCGCCGATCTGGGCGCCGGTGGCCAGCGGCGGGCCGTCCTCGAAGCCGGTCGTGGACATCGACCCGCCCATGGCCTGCGCGACCACCTCGTACGCCTTGAACTTGGTGTACGGGCCGTCGCCGAACCCCTTGATCGAGGCGTAGACCAGCCGGGGGTTGATCTCCTGGATGCGCTCCCAGGAGAACCCCATGCGGTCCACCGCGCCCGGACCGAAGTTCTCCACCAGGACGTCGCTGCGGCGGATCAGCTCGGTCAGGAGCTCCTTGCCGCGCTCGCTCTTGGTGTTCAGGGTGATGCTCCGCTTGTTGCAGTTGAGCATCGTGAAGTAGAGCGAGTCCACGTCCGGGAGGTCGCGCAGCTGCTTGCGGGTGATGTCGCCGGTGACGTTCTCCAGCTTGATCACATCCGCGCCGAGCCAGGCGAGCAGCTGAGTGGCGGAGGGACCGGACTGCACATGCGTCATGTCGAGGACGCGGATGCCCGACAGAGCCTGATTGGCCTCGAGTGCCTGGGACATGGTGGCACCTCCCTACTTGTACATGGTCTGGTTCATGGTTCCGGGGGCGTAGGCGTCCGGGTCCACCCAGACGTTGATCAGCGACGGCTTGCCGGACTCCCGGGCGCGGCGCAGCGCCGGGCCGATGTCCGCCGGGTCGCGGACCTCCTCGCCGTGGCCGCCGAGCATCCGCGCGAACTGGTCGTAGGGCACATCGCCGAGGGTGTTGCCGACCCGCTCCCGCTCCTCGCCGTACTTGGCCTTCTGGCCGTAACGGATCTGGTTCATCGAGGAGTTGTTGCCGACGATGCCGACGAACGGCAGCTCGAAACGGACCAGCGTCTCGAAGTCCCAGCCGGTCAGGGAGAACGCGCCGTCGCCGAAGAGCGCCACCACCTCCTTGTCGGGGCGGGCCTGTTTGGCGGCCATCACGAACGGCACCCCGACGCCGAGCGTCCCCAGCGGGCCCGGGTCCATCCAGTGGCCGGGCGACTTGGGCTGGATCACCTGTCCGGAGAAGGTGACGATGTCGCCGCCGTCGCCGATGTAGATCGAGTCCTCGGTGAGGAAGTCGTTGATCTCGCTGACCAGGCGGTAGGGGTGGATGGGGGAGGCGTCCGACCGGAGGTTGGGCAGCCGCTTCTCGATCGCCGCCTGCTCGGCCGCGCGCAGCTCGTCCAGCCACTCCTTGCGCTTGCCCGCGCCGCCATTGATGCGGCCCGAGGCGGCCTGGGTGACGGCGGAGAGGATCAGTCCCGCGTCGCCGACGATGCCGAGGTCGATGTCCCGGTTCTTGCCGACCGTGCGGTAGTCGAGGTCGATCTGGACCACGGTGGCGTCGGGGGAGAGCCGCTTGCCGTAGCCCATCCTGAAGTCGAAGGGCGTGCCGACGATGACGATGAGGTCGGCATTGGAGAACGCGTAGCGGCGGGAGAGCTGGAAGTGGTGCGGATCGCCGGGCGGCAGGGTGCCGCGCCCCGCGCCGTTCATGTACGCGGGCACGTTCAGGGTGCGCACCAGCTCGGTGGCCGCACCGGTGGCGCGGGTGGTCCACACCTGACTGCCCAGCAGGATCGCCGGCTTCTCGGCCTGGACCAGCAGATCGGCCAGCTTCTGGACGGACTCGGGGTCGCCGGCGCTGCGGGTGGAGGCGCGGTAGTGCCCGGCCTGCGGGACGCGCGCCTTGTCCACCGGCACCTTGGCGTCCAGCACATCGCGCGGGATCTCCAGGAAGGAGGGGCCGGGGGCGCCGTGGAAGCACTCGCGGAAGGCCATGGAAACCATGTCGGCGGCGCGGGCGGTGTCCGGGACGGTCGCGGCGAACTTGGTGATCGGCGCCATCATGTCCACGTGCGGAAGGTCTTGGAGGGAGCCCATCTTGTGCTGGTTGTGGGCGCCCTGGCCGCCGATGAGCAGCATGGGTGACTCGGCGCGGAAGGCGTTGGCGACGCCGGTGACCGCGTCGGTGGTGCCGGGTCCTGCGGTGACGACGGCACAGCCGGGCTTGCCGGTGATCCGGGCGTAGCCGTCGGCGGCGTGGGCGGCGACCTGTTCATGGCGTACGTCGATGACATCGATGCCCTCGTCGACGCAGCCGTCGTAGATGTCGATGATGTGGCCGCCGCAGAGGGTGTAGATGACCTCGACGCCTTCTGCCTTGAGTGCTTTGGCGACCAAGTGCCCGCCGGAGATGAGGTCCTGACTGTCGTCGGGCATGGCGAATCGCGTCCCTTCGTAGGGGTTCGGTGCTGCCTCGCAGGTGAATTAGCTGGATTGCATACAGTCGACGTTATCCTGTATGAACTTTGTTATCCCACCATCGGCCGAGCGATGTCCAGGGGGCGTACGCCACTCGTTCCATACAGCGCTGGATCAAGCGCTGTTGACGGCCCATCAGGGAGCACCGGGAGCTGGCAATGGACCTGTACGAACATCAGGCACGGGAACTCCTTCATGACAACGGTGTCTTGGTGCCGGGGGCGGAGGTCGTGGCCACGGCCGAAGCCGCCCGCGCGGCCGCCGAACGGCTCGGCGGACGCGTCGTCATCAAGGCCCAGGTGAAGACCGGGGGCCGGGGCAAGGCGGGCGGGGTGAAGCTCGCCGACGACCCGGCCGCGGCTGAGCTGACCGCACGCCGGATCCTCGGCATGGACATCAAGGGCCACACCGTCCACCGGGTGATGGTGGCCGAACCCGTCGAGGTGGCGCGGGAGCTGTACCTCGGCTTCACCCTGGACCGGACCGCGGGCCGCTTCCTGGCCATCGCCTCCGCCGAGGGCGGTATGGAGATCGAGGAGGTCGCGGCGCGCCGCCCCGAGGCGGTGGCCCGGATCGCCGTCGACCCGGCCGAGGGGGTGACCGAGGCCAAGGCCGCCGAGATCGCCGTCGCCGGGGGACTGCCGCGCGAGACGACCGAGACCATCCGCCGGCTGTGGACCGTCCTGACCGCGCACGACGCCCTCCTTGTGGAGGTCAACCCGCTGGTGGTGACCCGCGACGGCGCCATCGTGGCCCTGGACGGAAAGGTCACCCTGGACGACAACGCCCGCTTCCGGCAGCCGTCATGGGACGCCGCCGACGACCGCGCCCGGGACCCGCTGGAGGCCCGGGCCGCGGCCGCCGGGCTCGGCTACGTCAAACTCGACGGCCAGGTGGGCGTGATCGGCAACGGCGCGGGGCTGGTGATGTCCACCCTGGACGTCGTCGCGGGCTGTGGCGCGCGCCCCGCCGACTTCCTCGACATCGGCGGCGGCGCCTCCGCCCAGGTGATGGCCGACGGTCTCTCCCTCGTCCTCGACGACCCGGAGGTGCGCTCCGTCCTGGTCAATGTCTTCGGTGGCATCACCGCCTGTGACGCGGTGGCCGACGGCATCGTGCGCGCCCTGGACACCGTGACCCTCACCAAACCGCTGGTGGTCCGGCTCGACGGCAACAACGCCGCACGTGGCCGGGCCATCCTTGGCCAATTGGCTCATCCACTCGTCCACCAGGCCGACACCATGGACGGCGCCGCCGCGCGCGCCGCCGAACTCGCCGCGTCTGCCGCGTCTGCCGCGACCGCCGAGTCCGGCGCGTCCGGCGCGTCCGACACCTCAGCCGCATAAGGGGGCTCCTCGCATGGCCATCTTCCTCACCAAGGACAGCAAGGTCATCGTCCAGGGCATGACCGGCGCGGAAGGCATGAAACACACTCGGCGGATGCTCGCCGCGGGCACCGATGTGGTCGGCGGTGTCAATCCGCGCAAGGCCGGGACCCGGGTCGACATCGACGGCCGTACGGTCCCCGTCTTCGGCTCCGTGCGCGAAGCCATGGACACCACCGGCGCCGACGTGAGCGTCCTCTTCGTCCCGCCGCCCCACGCCGAGGCCGCCGTCACCGAGGCCGCCGACGCCCGGATCCCGCTCGCCGTCGTCATCACCGAGGGCATCCCGGTCCATGACGCGGTCGCCTTCCAGGCGTACGCCCGGGCCCGCGCCACCCGGGTCATCGGCCCGAACTGCCCCGGGCTGATCTCCCCGGGCCAGTCCAACGCCGGGATCATCCCCGCCGACATCACCAAGCCGGGCCGGATCGGGCTGGTGTCCAAGTCCGGCACCCTCACCTATCAACTCATGTACGAGCTGCGGGACATCGGCTTCTCCACCTGCGTGGGAATCGGCGGCGACCCGGTCATCGGCACCACTCACATCGACGCCCTGGCCGCCTTCGAGGCCGACCCCGAGACCGACCTGATCGTGATGATCGGAGAGATCGGCGGCGACGCGGAGGAGCGGGCCGCGCGGTACATCGCCGACCGTGTCACCAAACCGGTCGTCGGTTACATCGCGGGCTTCACCGCCCCCGAGGGCAGGACGATGGGCCACGCGGGCGCCATCGTCTCCGGCTCCTCGGGCACCGCGGCGGCCAAGAAGGCGGCGCTGGAGGCGGCGGGCGTGAGGGTGGGAGCGACCCCCACCGAGACCGCCGGACTGGTATTGGCCCTTCTGGCCGAAACACCCGGCAACCTCGCGTGATGTGAGCCATACCGGGTCCGCGACCGGGTCACGGTCACGCTCCGTGCCACTACCTTCCTCCCCGTAGCCACACCCATGCCGTACGCACACCCATGCCATACCCATGCCGTACGGGGAGCCCCGCCGTACGGCCCGCCACATCCCGCCCCGCCTGTGCAACGAGAGCGGAGATCACCGATGGCACCCACCCTCACCCTCAAGCCCGGAACCGCCTGGGGCGACGCCTGGCAGCGCTGCCTGGCCGTCGCCCCCGAGGCGTTCCAGGACGACCGAGTCCTCAACCTCTGGGACGGCACCTGGCACCGCGACGGCCGGGCCCTCCCCGCCACCACCCCCGTGGACGGCACCCCGATCGCGGGCCCGCCACGGCTGGACGCCACCACCGCCCACCAGGCCGTACGCGCCTCCCTGGACCAGCACCGCGGCTGGCGTCACATCGCCCTCCCGGAGCGCCGGGCGCGGGTGTCCGCCACCCTCGACGCGCTCTGCGAACACCGCGAGCTGCTCGCCCTGCTGCTGGTCTGGGAGATCGGCAAGCCCTGGCGGCTGGCCCAGGCCGATGTGGACCGGGCCATCGACGGCGTCCGCTGGTACGTCGGCGAGATCGACCGCATGGCCGAGGGCCGCACCCCGCTGCCCGGCCCGGTCTCCAACATCGCCAGCTGGAACTACCCGATGAGCGTCCTCGCCCACGCCATGCTCGTCCAGGCGCTGGCCGGCAACGCCGTCATCGCCAAGACGCCCACCGACGGCGGGCTGGCCTGCCTCACCCTCGCCTGCGCGCTCGCCGCCCGCGAGGGCATCCCGGTCACCCTCCTCAGCGGCAGTGGCGGTGAGCTCTCCGAGGCCCTGGTCCGCTCGCCCGAGATCGGCTGCGTCTCCTTCGTCGGCGGCCGCGACACCGGCGCCCGGGTGGCCACCGCCGTCGCCGACCTCGGCAAGCGCCACATCCTGGAGCAGGAAGGACTCAACGCCTGGGGCATCTGGAACTTCACCGACTGGGACACCCTCGCCCCGCTGATCCGCAAGACCTTCGACTACGGCAAGCAGCGCTGCACCGCCTATCCGCGCTTCGTCGTCCAGCGCTCGTCCTTCGACGCCTTCCTCTCCGTCTACCTCCCGGCGGCGCGCTCCATCCGCGTGGGCCACCCCCTGGCCGTGGAGGGCCCCGCCGGCCACCTCCCCGACCTGGACTTCGGCCCCCTGATCAACGCGGCCAAGGCCAAGGAGCTCGCCGACCAGGTGTCCGAGGCCATCGACCGCGGCGCCGTCCCCCTCCACCGCGGCGACCTGGCCGACGGCCACTTCCTCCCCGGCCAGGACCTCTCCGCCTACGCGGCCCCCGTCACCCTCCTCAATCCGCCCTCGACCTCCCCGCTCCACCACGCCGAGCCCTTCGGCCCGGTCGACACCCTCGTCCTGGTCGACACCGAGGCCGAACTGCTCGCCGCCATGAACGCCAGCAACGGCGCCCTCGTCGCCACCCTCTCCTGCGACGACCCCGACACCTACGACCGCCTGGCCCCCCAGATCCGCGCCTTCAAGACCGGCCACGGCAAGCCCCGCTCCCGCGGCGACCGCGACGAGCTCTTCGGCGGCTTCGGCGCCTCCTGGCGCGGCGCCTTCGTCGGCGGCGACCTCCTGGTCCGCGCCGTCACCGAGGGCCCGGCCAACGAGCGCCTCCCCGGCAACTTCCCCGACTACCACCTGATGCCGCACTGACCACCCTCCGTGCCCACCCCCGCGTCCCACCAGGTCGGCGCGGGGGCGGGCGCCGGGCATACGCAGGTGAAACGCACTCCGAAACCTTGGTATCGTGGTCCATGTCGCCGCGGCCGAGCCGCGGAGCACACCTGGTCCGGGTGGCGGAATGGCAGACGCGCTAGCTTGAGGTGCTAGTGCCCTTTATCGGGCGTGGGGGTTCAAGTCCCCCCTCGGACACGTTCACTACGCACATAGTCGGTGCTGGCCGGGTTTCGGCCAGCACCGTTTGCGTTTCATGGTCATACGTCAGCCGCAGCCCGAGCTGCCGGTAGACCTCGGCCTTGTCAGCGGGTTCAGCCTGGTGCAGCACGGACAGCAGCCCGCCGAGAGCGTCGACCAGGCCGCGGATCTCCTCGCGGCTCATCCGCCGGTGAGTTCCCCGCCGGTTCTCGGCCTGCGCCAGTTTGGCGGCGCTCGCGGCCCGCTCGGCTTGGACCTCCCGGCTCCATGTGGCCACGAGCGCGGGGTCGGCTCCGGCTTCGAGGAGGGCGCGATGCCGGGCGAGCTTGCGGTCGCACTCGGCCAGAGCGCGCCGCAGGGGCTCGGTCTCGGCGTCCGTGGTCGGCTGGGCCTGCTCCAGCGCGGTGAGCGAGTGCTCGATGCGCGCCGGAGTGAACGCCTGCGAGAGCCAGGCATCCAGGGGATCGCACAGGTCGGTCTCGCGCAGGTAGGCGTTGAGGGGGTGGTCGACCTTGTCGGCCACGGCGTACTCGCGCGGGAACCGGCGCCGGTAGTACGCCTGGTCGTGAGCCCAGTTGCCCTGCATGCGGCGTCCGCAGGCGCCGTGGACCAGCAGGCCCTTGAACGCGTACCCGTGACGGGGGCGCACCACGTGCCGCGCGGCGGACGCGGGCGCGCCGGCGGTGGACGGCGTGCCTGCGGCGAAGGGCCGCGCCCTCTGCGGCTTGCCGAGGCGGGCGCCACTCCTGACGGCCCGCACGGTTTCCGGCACCGGGCAGTGATGGGGATGATGCAGACATCCACAGGTCGATCAGATGGTGGTCAGACCTTGGAGTTTCTGCCGCAGTGATTCCTGGGAGTGCCGGTCCATGATCTCGTAGGCCTGCTCGATGTCGAGGCGTCTCATGGCTGCCACAAGGTCCCGGTGGTCCTTGATCTCGGCTTCCTCCGTGAGCCTGTTGCGGAGGCTGGGCACGAGGTAGTGCATTCGGCGGACCTCGTCGCCCAGGTTGACCATCATGCGTTCGGCGCGCCGGTTTCCGGAGAGTGTGGCGATGTCGACGTGGAAGGCTGTTGCCGCGTTCAGAGCGGCCTCCGTGTCGGTCGCCGCCTCTTGGTCGTCGATGTGGCGTTCCAGGGCGTCGAGTTGCTCGGGAGTGCTGCGCTTGGCGGCCTCGACCACCAGCGTCGGCTCGATCATCTGGCGCAGGGCGAAGACCTCACGCACGTCCTCGAACCGAAGAGAGCGCACCAGGTAGCCCTTGCGGGGCAGGACCATGACCCAGCCCTCGTGGGCGAGAAGCCGCAGTGCCTCCCGGATGGGCGTCTTGGAGACCCCGTACTCCTCGGCGAGCTCCTGCTCGATGAGCAGACTCTCCGGACGTCGGCGGGCCTTGAGGATGTCCTCCTTGAGGAGGGCATGCGTACGCTCGGTCAGCGACAGGCGCATGTCGCGCGCCGCGCCCATCGAAGATCCTTTGTCTCTGCTGCTCACTGGTGTGTGCCTCGCCTCTCGCCCGACGAGCCGACAAATCCTGCCGAGCTGAAAAGTACCACGTTCTTGACAGCGATTCAGCCCACCAGCATACTCGGCGAACATCCATAGAGTACCTCAGATATATCAGGCTCTTCAGCTGGCCTTTCGAGTGAGAAGCAGTGGTCGTGTACCCAGCTACTCCGCAGCAGGCGAGTCAGGTGCATCACTCTGCGGAAGGGACGCCGCACGATGACAAATCCGACACCCGACCTGTCTCGTTCCGGGCCGCTCCAGATCGCCGCGAGGCTCGATCGCCTCCCGGTGTCCCGATGGCACTGGAAGCTCGTTCTGCTGGTGGGCCTCGCGGCCTTCTTCGATTCCTACGAGATCTACATGAGCGGTGTCCTCGGCAGTGTGCTGGAGGAGCCGTGGCACCTGACCTCGTACACCAAGCCCCTGCTCGTGGGGGCGCCGTTCTTCGGGATGGTCTTCGGCGCGATCTTCCTCGGGATGGCCAGCGACCGCTTCGGGCGGCGGCAGATGTTCACCTACAACCTCGCCGCGTATTCGCTGCTCGCGCTCGCCTCGGCCTTCGCGGTCAACATCGAGGTGCTCGTAGCTCTGCGTGTCGTCTCCGGCGTGTTCCTCGCCGCGGAGCTCATCCTCCTCGATACGTACCTGAGCGAGTTCCTGCCGGGAAAGGCCCGCGGTCGCCTGATCGCGGTCGCCTACGCGATCGGCTTCCTCGCCGCACCGGTCGTCGCGGGCTTCGGCGGCATGCTCATCGTCAAGGTCCATTTCCTGATGGACGGCTGGCGCTGGATGCTGGTCGGCGGTGGCATGGGAGGACTGCTGGTGTTCTGGCTGCGCCGCAACCTCCCCGAGTCCCCCCGGTGGCTCGCCGAGCGCAACCGTCCACAGGAAGCGGAGGCGATCATCGCCGAGGTGGAGCGGACGGTGGAGTCGCAGACCGGCCGCAAGTTGCCCGAAGTCCAGGGCGTCGTCTATCGGCCGGTGAAGAAGATCCCGTTCAGCGCGATGTTCCGCCCGCCCTACGTGAGGCGCACCGTGATGATGTGGATCTTCCAGATCACCCAGACCGTGGGCCAGTACGGCTTCGCGTCGCTGGCGACCCTGATCCTGGTGAGCAAGGGATACGACATCCCGGACTCGCTGCTCTTCACGGCGCTGTCGTTCATCGGCGCACCGGTCGGTGCCCTGCTCGCGGTGCCGTTGGTCGAGCGCGTGGAAAGAAAGTTCCTGGTGATCGGCGGGCTTTCGCTCATCGGTGTGGCCGGCATCGTCTTCGGCAGCTCGACCAACAGCGCGGTCATCGTCATCGCCGGTGTGACGATCACCATCTGCAACAGCGTCGTCTCGAGCGCATGGCACGTCTACCAGGCCGAACTGTTCCCCACGCAGGTGCGCAGCACCGCCGGCGGGGTGGCGTACTCGTTCTCGCGGCTCACGGCGGGACTGCTTCCGTTCGGTGCGCTGGCCATCCTTGACCGCTTCGGACCTGTCGAGGTCTTCGCGGCGGCCGCCGCGATCATCACGATCACGTGCCTCGATCTGGCGATTCTGGGTCCGCGAACGAACGGCCTGAGCTTGGAGGACGTGACGGGGAGCGGAGAGGGGACGTCGGCCGATTCCGTACCGCGGCCCGCGGCCGAGGTGGCCCGCGCCGGAATCGATGTGGCTCCCGACCGGTCCTGACGCGGCTGTGGCATCCCGGCTCAGCGGCTGTGGTATCCGGGCTCACATGAAAGGACTGACGGCAGATGGCCCAAACGGCGGCCGACAAGATCTGGAACACGCACATCGTCCGGTCGAACGATGACGGACAGGATCTCGTCTACATCGATCTCCACCTCCTGCACGAGGCCAACACGCCACAGGCGTTCGCCGGTCTGCGAGAGCAGAACCGTAGGGTCCGCCGACCTGAACTCACCCTCGGAACCGAAGACCACGTCACACCCACGGTCGGCGGCGCGGACATCTCCGGCGGTGTCGCCGAGAGGTACCTGACCCATATGCGACGTAACTGCCATGACTTCGGCATCGAGTTGTTCAGCCTCGGTCACGAATCCCGGGGCATCGCGCATGTGATCGGACCGGAGCTGGGACTTTCCCAGCCGGGGACGACGATTGTCTGCTGCGACTCGCACACCACGACGCACGGGGCCATGGGCGCGCTGGCCTTTGGAATCGGGACGAGTCAGGTGGAGCACGTACTGGCGACACAGACCCTGCCGATGCGGCGGATGAAGAACATGCGGGTCACCGTCGACGGTGTGCTGCCGCCCGGTGTGAGCGCGAAGGACCTCGTACTGGCCATGATCCGCCGGACCGGCACAGCCGGAGGCCAGGGGCACGTCATCGAGTACCAGGGACAGGCCATCCGGTCGATGTCCATGGAGGCCCGGATGACCTTGTGCAACATGAGCATCGAGGCCGGCGCACGGGCCGGGCTCGTGACAGCGGACGACGTGACCTTCGAGTACCTCCGCGGTCGGCCGCACGTTCCCCAGGGGGCGGCCTTCGACGATGAGGTGGAGTACTGGAAGACGTTCGTCAGCGACGAGGACGCGGTCTTCGACAAGGAGGTCCGTCTCGATGCCTCCACGCTCTCGCCGCACGTGACCTGGGGCACGAACCCGTCCCAGACCGTGGGGTTGGCCGAGGTCGTTCCCTCGCCGTCGGAGTTCGCCGATCCGGTCGAGCGGCTCGCCGCGGAGCGGGCGGTCGCCTACATGGACCTGACGCCCGGGACGCCGATGAAGAGGGTGCCGATCGACGCGGTGTTCATCGGGTCGTGCACCAACGGCCGCATCGAGGACCTCAGGAAGGTCGCCGAGGTCTGGAAGGGCCGGCGGGTCGCTCCGGACGTGTCGGTCTATCTGGTACCCGGCTCGGAGGGAGTGCGTCGCCAGGCCGTCGAGGAGGGACTCGACCGCACGTTCGAGGCGGCGGGCGTCCAGCTGCGCAGTCCGGGCTGCTCGATGTGCGTGTCCGTCAACGGCGAACGCCTCGCCGCCGGGCAACGCACGGCATCGACGAACAACCGCAATTTCGAAGGGCGTCAGGGGCCAGGTGTGCGCACGCATGTCGTCTCGCCCTCCGTGGCGGCGGCCAGCGCCGTACTGGGCCGCCTCGCCGAACCGAACGATCTGGAGAACCGCAGGTGAAGCCGCTGCGCACCCATGTCGGCACGGCTGTGCCTCTTCGCAGGTCCAACGTCGACACCGACCAGATCTACCCCGCGCAACTCGCGCTCGGCGGCAGCCTGACGAGGACCGGGCACGCCGCGGCCCTCATGGGCGAGTGGCGCAAGGAGCCGGACTTCGTGCTCAACAGGCCCGACTACGAGGGCGCCTCGATCCTCGTCACCGGTCCGGACTTCGGGACCGGCTCATCCCGTGAGTGGGCCGTATGGGCCCTGGTCGACTACGGCTTCCACGTCATCCTGTCCCCGCGCTTCGGCGACATCTTCCGCGGCAACGCCGCCAACAACGGGCTGGTGGCGGCCACCCTGCCCGAGCCCGCGATCGAAGCGCTGTGGGAGCAGGTCGAGGCCGAGCCGCAGGTCCCCCTGACCGTCGACCTCGAAGGCCGGATCGTCTCCGTCAACGACCACCGATTCGCGTTCGAGTACCCGGACGACTTCCGATGGCGTGTCATGAACGGCGTCGACGAGATCGAGCTGACGCTGCGGCACAGCGACGACATCTCCGCGTACGAAGCTCGCCGCCGCCCTTCGCTGCCGAAGGCCCGCGGACCGGAGGCCGTGACATGACCGCCGTTCCAGACATCGTTCGCCGCAGACTGACCGGGCGAGTGCCCGACGACCGGATCAGGACGGTGGACGTACCGCGACACGACACCGCCGAAGCCGCGAAGCTCCTGGCCCTCCCGGACCTGGCCTCGGCCGTGGCCGACGCCCTCGACGAGCTCGGCGTCGGGGCTGTGCTGACCACCGACGCGTTGGCGCCCCTGGCGCCGGACATGCGGGTCTGCGGTCCCGCCGTCACCCTGCGGTACGTCCGGGCGAACGCCGATCCCGCGGTCGTCCGGTCCGCCAGGAGCCGGCTGGTCGTCGGCGACCGTGACCTCTACGGAGTGGCCCGTCCCGGGGATGTGGCGGTCGTCGACTGCGGCGGCAACCGTGACTGGGCACTGCTGGGCGGGCTTTCGGCGGAATGGGCGCTGAAGGCCGGTCTGGCCGGCTGCCTCGTCGACGGAGCCGTGCGCGACACCGCGACGATCGTCGGCACCGGTCTGCCGGTCTGGAGCGCGAACCGGTCCCCACGGGCGGCCCGCCACCGCGTGGACACCGTGGCGATCAACGACGTGGTGAGCGTGGCCGGTGTGTCCGTCCGGCCGGGCGACTACATCGTCGCGGACGCCGACGGAGTCTGCGTGGTGCCGTTCGAGCACCTGCCGGCCGTCGCCGATGCCTGCGTCACCGCTCAGGCCGCGGAGGACGCTCTCGTCGACGCCATCCGCTCCAGTGCCGACGTCGAGGAACTCGTGCGGCGCACCAGCACCCGGCACACCCCCGAATGACCCCGCCCCCAGCTTCGAAGGTGAGCACATGAACGTCTCCTTGGACGACCGGTACCGGCTCGACGAAGGAGCCATCTACCTCTCGGGCATCCAGGCACTGGTTCGGACGGTCCGTGACCGTGCGAGGCTCGATCGACGCGACGGCCGGTCCACCGCGTCGTTCATCTCGGGATACGAGGGCTCGCCGCTGGCCGGATTCGACCTCGAACTGGCCCGGCGCAAGAAGATGCTGGACGAGTTCACCGTGGTGCACCGGCCCGGCGTCAACGAGGAACTCGCCGCCACGTCGGTGATGGGCTCGCAACTGGCCTCGCATGTCGGCACGTTGACGCACGACGGGGTGACCGGCTATTGGTACGGCAAGTCACCCGGCCTCGACCGCGCCTCCGACGCGATCCGCCATGCCAACCTGATCGGCACCGATCCCCGCGGCGGCGCCGTGGCGATCGTCGGTGACGACCCCGCGGGCAAGTCCTCGTCGCTGGCCTGCTCCTCCGAGCTGGCCCTGGCCGACCTCTCGATCCCGACCCTGTACCCCGCAGACGCCCAGGAGGTGCTGGACTTCGGCCTCCACGCGCCGTATCTGTCCCGTTTCACCGGCCTGTGGTCGGGACTGAAGATCGTGACCGCGGTGGCTGACGGCTCGTGCACGGCGACCGTCCACCCCGAGCGCGTCCTGCCCAGGTACGGGGACCTGCCCGAGAGCACGTTTCACCCCGACGCCAAGTTGGTCGGCGGGAACCTGCTCCGGCTGGAGCGGAGCATGTTCTCCGAGCGCCTGCCGAGGGCGTTCGAGTACGCCCGGCTCAACCGGCTCGACCGTGTCGTCGCCCGGTCGTCCGGGGACCGTATCGGCATCGTGGCCGCCGGCAAGACGTACCTCGACGTCCGTGAGGCGCTGGACGCACTGGGGCTCGACGACGCCGCACTGACCCGATACGGCATCCGCCTGCTGAAGATCGGCATGATCTGGCCGATCGACCCCCAGATGATCAAAGAGTTCAGCGAGGGACTCGACGAGGTGATCGTCGTAGAGGAGAAACGCCCCTTCCTGGAGAACGCGATCAAGGAGATCCTGTACGGCGTCCCGCGGGCACCGCTCGTGATCGGCAAGACGGACCCCGACGGGCGGGAGCTGGTCAGCCCGGTAGGGGAGCTCGACACCGATCAGGTCGCCGGCGCCCTCGGCCGACGGCTGGGCGAGGTGCACGGGATCGAGTCGGCGCGGGCCTGGAGGCACCGGCCGGTCACCAACCGGACCGCACTGCCCCTTCTCACCCGGACGCCGTACTTCTGTTCCGGCTGCCCGCACAACGCTTCCACCAAGGTTCCCGAGGACACGCTCGTCGGCGCGGGTATCGGCTGCCACGGCATGGTGCTGATCATGGACGAGAAGCAGGCCGGTGACGTCACAGGCCTGACCCAGATGGGCGGTGAGGGGGCGCAGTGGCTGGGCATGGCGCCCTTCCTGGCCGAGGACCACTTCATCCAGAACCTCGGTGACGGCACGTTCACCCACTCCGGGAGCCTCGCGATCCGGGCCGCGGTCGCCTCCGGGGAGAACATCACCTACAAGCTGCTCTACAACTCCACCGTCGCGATGACCGGTGGGCAGGATCCGGCCGGAGCCCTGGCCCTGGACCAGGTGGCGCGGCTGCTGCTCGCCGAGGGCGTGTCCAAGGTGGTCATCACGACCGAGGACGAGGATCGCGTGCCGCGGCGACGCCTGCCCGCGGGAGTGGCGGTCCACGAACGAGGTGACATCGTCGCCCTTCAGCGGGAACTCGCGAAGGTGCCCGGCGTGACGGTGCTCGTGCACGACCAGGAGTGCGCCGCCGAGAAGCGCCGCAAGCGCAAGCGCGGCCTCGTCCCGACACCGTCCACGCGGGTCGTGATCAACGAGCGC
This sequence comes from Streptomyces lacaronensis, assembly GCF_047337785.1. Lineage (NCBI taxonomy): Bacteria > Bacillati > Actinomycetota > Actinomycetes > Kitasatosporales > Streptomycetaceae > Streptomyces > Streptomyces lacaronensis. The sequence continues at coordinate 3,110,107 of NZ_JBLHDK010000003.1, read as the reverse complement.
GTCTGTGAAGGCTGCGGTGACTGCGGTGAGAAGTCCAACTGCATGTCCGTGCACCCGGTCGAGACCGAGTTCGGCCGCAAGACCCGCATCCACCAGTCGTCGTGCAACCTCGACTACTCATGTCTCGCGGGGGACTGCCCCTCGTTCGTGACGGTGACGCCGGGCGCGGTCAAGGCCGAGCGGAAGGCTTTCGCGGACCTGGAGCCGGGCGCGATCCCCGAGGCCGCCGTGCAGGTCGACCCCGACGACTTCACGATGCGCGTCACCGGGATCGGCGGGACCGGGGTGGTCACCGTCGCGCAGATCATCGCCACCGCCGCGTTCCTCGACGGCCACACGGTCCGCAGCCTCGACCAGACCGGCCTGGCCCAGAAGGGCGGCGCCGTGGTGTCCGACCTCAAGTTCACCGCCACGCGGTCAGAAGCCTCTTCCAAGCTCCGCGCCGGCTCCTGCGACCTGTACCTGATCTGCGACACGCTCGTCGGGACCGACCCGGTCAACCTCAAGGCGGCATCCGCCGACAAGACGGTGGCCGTGCTGTCGACCGCTCAGGTCCCCACCGGGCACATGGTCGTCGACACCTCGATCCGCTTCGCCGAGCAGAGCGCCATCCGCAGCGCCGTCGACCGCACGGTGGCCCGCACCGTGTCCCTCGACGCCGACCGCCTGGCCCAGGAGCTCTTCGGAAGCGAGCAGTACGCCAACATGATCCTGGTCGGCGCGGCGTTCCAGCTCGGCCGGCTCCCCGTCACCGCGGAGGCACTTGAGCACGCCATCACGCTCAACGGCGCCGCGGCGGCCACCAACATCCAGGCCTTCCGCCGGGGACGCCAGGCCGTGGCAGACCCAGACACCCTCCAGGCCGTTCTCGCGCAGGACGACGCACCGCCCGCCGTCATACCGACTCCCTCCGGTGAGGTGGCACGCCTGGTGTCCGTGGTGCGGGCGACGGACAGCTCACGGCTCTCCGAACTCGTCGCGCGTCGCACCGCTGAACTCGTCGCCTACCAGGACCTGGCGTACGCGCGGGAGTACGTCACCTTCGTGGAGAAGGTGCGCACCGCTGAAGAGGCCACCGTCCCGGGGTCCACCGAACTGGCCGAGGCGGTGGCGACCTACCTGTACAAGCTGATGGCCTACAAGGACGAGTACGAGGTCGCCCGGCTCATCCTCGACGAGACTTTCGACGCCTCCGTCCGGCACGAGTTCGGCACCGACGCGTCGTATCAGGTCAAACTGCACCCGCCGTTGCTGCGCGCGATGGGGCTCAAGCGAAAGATCTCGTTCGGCGCGAAGGCCCGTCCGATGTTCCGCCTGCTGTACGCCGCGCGGCGCCTCCGCAGCTCTCGGTTGGACGTCTTCGGCTATCACCCGGTACGCCGTATGGAGCGCGAACTCATCGTGCAGTACCGGCGAGAGGTCGAGGAACTGCTGCCCCGGCTCAGCCCCCTCACCCTGGCGTCCGCCGCCAAAATCGCCTCCCTCCCCGACATGGTCCGGGGCTACGAGCAGATCAAGGTCCGGAACGTACACCGCTATCGTGAGGAACTCACCCGGCTGCGCCACGAGTTCCGGGAGAGCCACCGACTCGACACACTCGGCAGGACGGCGAGCGGGTCGCCGGACCGGTGAACCAAGGGCCTGGTACCTCCGGTTTCCGGCGAAGGCATGACTCACCAGGTCATGGCGGCTCAGCGGATCACGGACCACGTGTCGCCTTCGCGGGCGTAGTCCATGGTCATGTGCAGCCGCCAGCTCGCACGCGTGCCGTACACCGTTGCATCGGTGATCGTCCGTAGACGCGTGCGCGGGTGTCGCCTCCGTGATGGTCAACGTCTCGCAGCAGGTCGGCGGCTCCATCGGCACCGCGCTGCTGAACACCGTCGTCGCCAGCGCCAGGCAGGGCCGACTCCTCCGGTGAGACAGCGCAGCAGGTCGAGATCCCGGTCGTCGCGCACTGACGGTCGGCCACGGGCCTGCTCACTCGCAAGCCACTGTGACTGAGCGCGCCATCTGGCACGGTTCGCCAACGACAGTGCTCAGTTTTGGGCGGTCGGAGCCAGGGGCCTTATGTGGGCTGGCTGTGTACTGAGGACGCAGGAGCGGTGTGGGGTGGCTCCGATTTCAGCTGCTGTGGCGCGAGCAGTATCAGCGGGGTTCGGTGACCCGCTGAACTGGTACCGGTCGGTGACCACCATCGCGATCTACCTGCACTCCTTGTAGGAGCTGGAGATGCTCACCCGGCTGGAGCTGGTGCCCGAGGATGAGTGGGAGCCAGCCGGGCACAGCGCGGACGGCTGGGCCCACAAGAAGCCGGCCCTTGCCACCTGTTCCCTGGGGGTGGAGTCGCTCCGTCAGCTGCCCATTCCGAGCCGGGCGCCGCCGGCGACATCCAGGCTCAGGCCGGTCAGGTAGCGGTTGGCCGGGTCGGTGAGGAAGGCGATGGTCGCCGCTACTTCCTCAGGCTCGGCGAATCGGCCCATGGGGATCTGAGCGGCCCGGGCTTGGCGGGCGCGCTGGTCTCCGTCGGGGTCGCTGCCGCCGGCGCGGGTGGCCAGTTGGTCCCACATGGCGGTGTTGACCGGTCCGGGGCACACGGCGTTGACCGACACGTTGTCCGGGCCGAGTTCCAGGGCGAGTGACCAGCAGATGTTCAGCACGGCCGCTTTGCTGGCGTTGTAGGGCACGTACGCGCGACGGGCCTCCTTCGCGGCGACGGAGGCCACCGCGACGATGGAGCCGGAGCGTTGGGCTTGCATAACGAGGCCGACTTCGCGCAGTACGGAGAAGGCACCCGTGGCGTTGATCGCCATCACCCGGGCGAACTCGGAGCTCGGGGTGGTGAGCAGGTGCGGTTCGTTGCCGAGAATGCCGGCGGCGTGGACAAGGACGTCGATTGTCCCGAACTCCGCTTTGATCGCGGTCACGGTGTCGTGCACCGCTTGCTCGTCGGTGACGTCCAGCTCACGGAAATCCGCGAGCCATTTCGGGCGGCTGTCCGGTGCTGTGCGGTCGCAGCCGATGACCACCGTGCCCGCTGCGTGCAGCCGTTCAGCAGTGGCGGCTCCGATGCCTCCGCTGGACCCGGTGACAAGGGCGATCTGGGACGGGGCGGTCATGGAGTGTCCTCCGTGGCTTTCATGGACTTTGTGGATGCGGGGCTGTGCTCTGTGTCGGATTCCGCAGCGGGTGGTGTGGTGGTGTACGCGGCTGAGCGGCCCGTTTCCGGCAGGGTCAGATAGACGATGAGGCAGAGCAGCACGATGGCGGTCATGTATACCGCTACGCCCATGGGGTGGCCTGCCTCGATGAATGCGCTGGCGATGAGTGGGGCCGTTCCGCCGAGGGCTGCGATGACGATCTGGTGGGCGACACCGATGCCGGATACGCGAACGGCGGCGGGGAACAGTTCGGCCTGGATGGTCGGGTACACCCCTTGCCAGATGGCCAGGACCACCCAGCCGGAGACGGTCACCGTCACGTAGACGCCGAATCCGGGTTGCTGCAGCAAGAGCAGCAGCGGATAGAAGAGCACCACCATGCCGATGGCCCCGATGATGGGGAAGGGCTTGCGCCGGCCGATGCGGTCGGACAGGAGGCCGCACAGTGGCACGATGATCACCAGCAGGCCCAGTCCGATGGTGTTGCCGGCCAAGGCGGAGTCCAGGTCACGGCCAGTGGTCAGGTGCGCGTAGGTGGGCAGGAAGGTGGCCCACGTGTAGTAGGCGACAGCCGGGGCGGACAGAGCCGCGGTCTGCAGCAGTGCCTTGGGGTGCCTGCGCAGCAGTTCCCGCAGCCGCAGGTTCTCGGGTTGCCGGCCGGCGGCGGCCTCTTCGGCGGCGGCCTCGAACTCCGGGGATTCGTCGGCGCGCGAGCGCAGCAGCAGACCGACGATGCCGAGGAGGCCGCCGATGGCGAACGGGATGCGCCAGCCCCACGTCTCCAGGTCATGGGTGTTCAGGGTCGAGGTGACGATCGCCCCCATGCCGGTGGCGGCCAGCGTCGCCAGGCCGCTGGCCACATTCGACAACGAGCCGAACAGGCCGCGCCGGTCGGTCGAGCCGTTCTCCACCATGTAGGCGATGGCGCTCTGCATCTCGCTGCCGGCCGAGATGCCCTGCAGTACGCGGGCGAGCAGGAACAGCAGCGGTGCCGCGTATCCGATGGCGGAGAACGGCGGGGTGAGCGCGAGGATCAGGCTGCCCGCGGCCATGCCGCCGATGGTGGTGGCCAGGACGACGCGGCGGCCGTAGCGGTCGGCCAGGGGGGAGATGATGATGCCGCTCAGCGGCCGCACCACGAACCCGACCGCGTAGGTCAGCAGGGCGCCGATCAGCGACATCGCCGGGCTGTTTCCGGGAAAGATCTGGCTGGAGAAGACGGCGGCCAGAAGGCCGTAGATGTACCAGTCGTACCACTCGATGAAGTGGCCGACAGTACCGGCCAGGATGTTCAGCCGCCTTCCGCGGGGTGGGATGGCCGGTTTGGCCGTTGCGGAGGGGGATTTCGGTGAGGCTATTCTTGGTGCGTTCGCCATTGAGCGCTCCTCAGTGCGGTGAGGGATGGGATTTGTGCGAACAGTCGGCGGGTCAGGGCACCGCGGACCGGGTTGTGACGGTCGACGACGTCGGCGGTTCCGGAAGCCTTCTTCGAGAGGGGACGGCGCCGGCGCGAGCTCCATGAGGGGCCGTTCGAGGCTCGCGGAGGGTCAGCGCGTCGCGTGGCTGGACCAGGTGCGGCCCTCCTGCTCCTTCACGGGCAGACCGGCGGTCTGCAGGATGTCGTCGAGGAGCGCCTGTGTGCGGGCGGCTTCCCGCCCTGACGTCAGCGGCGCTCCACGGTCTCGTACGCGGTCGAGGAAGTGGTGAACGGCGGCGGCGAACCCGAAGGTGTTCGTCGCCGTGGCCCAGCCGAATGCCTCGGGGCTCATCGAGCGCACCGTGCTCGCACCGTCCCGGGTGAGGGTCACCGTGTCCGGAGCCACCACCTCGGCCGAGCGCTCGGCGCCGTAGGCATCCAGTTTTTCTGCCCACGAACCAGCGGTCCGTGCCGCCGTCAGGACACCGGTGCCGCCGCCGGCGAACCGGACCAGGGCGGAGACGCCGTCCTCCTGCCAGGGGTCGTCACCGGCGGCGTGGGCGGAGACGTCGACCGGTTCGCCCGGGCAGAACCAGCGCAGCAGATCCACCATGTGGATGGCGTTCTCGAAGGTCGCGCGGTACTCGCTGCCGCGGCGGTTCTTCTGCGCGACGCAGAAGGCGGCACCGGCGTCCCCGAACTGGTCACGAGCGGCGACGTAGGTCGGCGCGAACCTGCGATTGAAGCCGACCATCAGCACGCGGTCACGCGCGTCGGCGAGGTCGGCGAGCCGCTCCGCGTCACTGGTCGCGGTCGCGAGGGGCTTTTCGCAGAAGACATCCACATCCGCCTCCAGCGCGCTGCTCACGCCGGCGACATGCTCCGACCTCGGGGTCAACACGAACAGGGCGTCCAGATCACGTTCGAGTGCCTGCCCCACGGTCGGGACCGCCGTGGAGAACCCCCAGCGGCGGACCAGTTCCGAGGGGTCCTCGCGCCGGGACACCAGGACATCGAGGATGACGTCTTCCCGTGCTGCCAGGGTGGGCAGCTGCGCGATATGCGCGATGTTCCCGGCGCCGACCACTCCGACACGCAGCGGAGGCCGGCTCATCGGGATACCTCCACGGGTGAGAGTCCGGCGGCCTCTTCGAGGAGTGAGCGCAGTGCGCGGGCGGACCGGGTGAAGCCCTCCGCCGGGGACGGGAGGTCCTGCGGGTGCCACCGGTACTCGTATTCGAGGCTGAGGACATCGTCGTATCCGTGCTGCTCGACCGCCTGCAGGATGTCCGCCCAGGGCACTATGCCCTCGCCGACGACACGGGAGCGCACCGCCCGCTCGTCCGCCTTCACCCGGGCCGTCTCAGAAGCGACGAAGGGTGCGTTCGGATCGGTGAAGACGAGGTCCTTCACGTGGACGTGCCCGATCAGGTCGCCCTGCTCCCGCAGTGCTTCCGGCCATGCCTCGTCGTGGGTGAAGGTGAGGTTCGCCTGGTCGTAGAGCACTCGGACGGCAGGCGAGTCCACCTCGCGTATCAGCCGGGCGGTCTCCTTCGCCGACTGCGTCATGGTTCCGAAGTGGTTCTCCACGCACAGGAGCACTCCGGCGTCGGCGGCCAGCGGCGCCAGCTCCGAAAGCCCCGATCGCAGGCGCTCCCAGTGTCCGGCGTGATCGGTTCGATCCGCCCCCCAGGACCCCGCGTACACGCGGATCCGGGTGGCGCCCACGCGATGGGCGCAGTCGATGGCCGACCGCAGTTCATCGAGCGCGGCACGACGCTGCGCCGGGTCCTCGTGGTTGAGCCCCGTGGTGTACGGAGCGAGCCCCACCACCGCTACGCCGAGATCGTCCGCTACGCGAGCCGCCTCGGCAGCGGCGGCATCGTCCCCGATCGGCAGTCCGCTGCGGTAGCCGTTCTGGTAGATGACCTCCGCTCCGTCCAGACCGGCGGAGGCGAAGAGTTCCAGCGCCTCGGGGAGGGTCTGTTCCGGTGTGCCGAGGGTGTGGCCAATGATCCGCACTACAGGTCCTTTTCGGTTCGAGAGGGGGCAGTCCAGTCGGCAGGCCCGATCAGCGGTGGCGGGTTGTGGACGCGGGAGCGGTCGACCAGTTCGATCAACAGGCCCCAGGGCGCCCGGAGGTAGGTCCACCGGTTGCCCGCGACGCGCGGGCTGTCCGGGCCGACCTCCTTGGTTCCGCCCAGCAAACGGGCGCCGTGCGAGCGGAGATGCTCGACGGCGGTGTCGACGTCCGCCACGGTGAAGCACAGGTGGTGGCCGCCGGCATCGCAGTGGCGCGGGTAGTCGCGGCGCTGGTCCGTGCTCCACCACTGGAACAGCTCCACGTTGAGGTTTGGCGGCATGCGCAGCATGGCGAGTTCCAGGTGGGCATCGGCCGGGACCTCGAAATGCGCGGGCATGAAGTCGGCGTCGGGCCCCCGCGTCGAGCGGTAGAGCTCCTCGGCTCCGAAGGCGTCCGTGAAGAAGGTGACCGCTTCGCCGAGGTCGGGCACTGTGAAGGCGACATGGTCGACGTGTTGGAACCCTGCGGGCAGGCTCATCGGGGCACCTCCGCGGTCGACTCACGGATCAGCAGGTCCGGGGCCAGAACGACATGGCTCGTCTCCCCGTCCTTGAGGAGTTTCTCGGCGAGGTCGATGGCGATCACTCCCATGTCGGCGATGGGCTGGCGGACGGTGGTCAGCCGTGGGTTGAACCGGGCGCCGAACTCCAGGCCGTCGAAGCCCATCACCGACACCTCGTCCGGGACGGACACACCGCGCACACCAAGAGCGGAGATGAGGGCGAAGGCGACCATGTCATTGGCCGCGATGATTGCTGTCGGGCGCTCTTCACGTGTCATGTCCACCAGACGCTGGGCGGCCCGCTCACCCACGTCGGGCCCGGTGCCTCCGTCCAGGACCACCGTCGGCATGTCCAGCTCCACGGCCAGCCCCTCGTAGGCGGCCAGGCGGTCCCTGGACGTGTACGCCCCGGAGATGCCGGACACATAGGCGATGCGCCGGTGCCCCAGGCCGCGCAGATGGTCCACGGCGAGCGCGATGCCCTCGGCGCTGTCCACCGTCACGGTCGGCACCTGCGCCTGTTCGACACGGTCGACCACAACGACCTTGCTGCCGAGCGCGACGTTCTGCAGCTCGTCGAGGTCCACAGTGGTCGACGGCGCGACGATCCCGAAGGGCGCGTACATCTCTTGCAGGGAGGTCAGATACGCGTTGGTCTGGGCCACCTCGCCGCCGGTCACGCACAACACCAACTGATAACCCCGGTCGGCCGCCGCAGCCGCCATGGTCCTCGCCAGCTCACCGTAGAAGGGGTTGGTGATGTCCGGGACGATCAGCGGAACAAGCTTGCTCGCACGGCGGCGCAGAGCTTGCGCCAGCGGGTTCACCCGGTAACCGAGACTCTTCGCCACCTCCAGGACATGTTGCCGGGTCGCGGCATTCACGGCTTCCGGCCGGGAGAAGGCGCGGGAAACCGTGGAACGATGCACGCCCGCTCGGGCGGCGACGTCGTCGATGCTCACCTCAGCCATGGCTGACCTCCACAGACGCAATGGGAGACCGCTTGTACGCGGCCCAGACGAGCCTCATTGTGTCGGCAAGGTCGGCCAGGGTAGGCAGCCCGGCGAAGCCGTCCGCCCAGGTGTCAGCCACCTGTCGGACGAACACGTCGTATCGCGGGTCGCTGTCCACGTCGATGGTGCTCGACTCGGTGACACCGTCCGCACGCGTGAAGGAGACGTCGCCGGAGGTACCCACGTCGACGTATCCCCCCTCGCCCGCGCTGGTGTAGGAGCAGTACCGCTTGGCGGGACTCGACGGGAAGGCATAGCCGACCTCGATGATGGCCTCGCTGCCGTCGTCGCCCGCGAGCACCAGCGTGACGTGATCCTCAACGTCCTCGCCGTGCAGGCTCGCGGAAAGGTTGGCGGCCACAAGCTCCACGCGCCGGGCCCGGCTCCGCTGCAGGAAGAGGTCGATGAAGTGCGGCGCGAGGTTCACCAGGCACCCCCCGCCGGAGCGCGCGGGCTCGAGCATCCACGAGCAGCCTGCCGCGTGATAGCGCTCCGGCGGGCCGGCTACGAAGCTCGCCCGTTGGTACGTCGGCGCGCCGGCCAGGGACAGTGCGTGATCCACGGGGCCGCCGCGCTGGACGAAGGGGACGGTCGCCGCCACCCCTGCCGAGGCGGCCGCATCCCGGATCCGCTCCACGTCCTCGGGCCCCGTGCCGCCCGGCTTCTCGACCACGTAGGGGATGCCGCGCTCGACCAGGGCCAGGCAGGTGTCCACCATGCGGTCGTGCGGCCCGAAGACGTAGGCCAGGTCCAACGGTCCGGCGTCCAGAGCCTCCCCGATTTCCCCGCAGACGGGCGCCTCGAGGCGTCGGGCGATGTCCGTGACCCCGTCGGGCTCCACGTCCTGGACCAGCACGACATCGTGAGTGTCCGCCCAGGCGCTGACATACAGGGGGACGTGCCAGTGGCGGGCGCCTAGAACTGCCGTTCGCGGACGTCTCACGACGCGCCTCCTCACTTTCGGTATGGAGCAACTTCTGCCGATTGTCCCCTCTGAGGTCGGCCGCTGCAATCGATTGCTGAGATCGGTTGCATTACCGAAACAGAGGGTCCTAAGCTCTGTCAACACCCCCCGACAACGGATTTTCATGAGGTGACTCGATGCGCAAGCTGCGCACGCTGAATGCCATCTGCGACTCCGGGACGGTGCTGATCGTGCGCCTGCCCACCGCCGAGGCGTCGTACGAAGTGGCCTGCGAGGCCATCGCTGGAGGGATACGAGCGGTCGAGGTGACGCTCACCACGCCGGGTGCCCTGGACGTGATTCGCCGGCTGAGCGCGGAGTACCCCGAGACCGAGATCGGCGCCGGCAGCGTACTCGACGCGACATCCGCGTACGCCAGCATCCAGGCCGGAGCGCGCTTCCTGGTCAGCCCCCAGGTCGATTCCGGCATGCTGGAGACCGCCGGCCGGTACCAGGCCGTCAGCATCTGCGGAGCCGCAACACCCACGGAGATCGTCCAGGCGGCCACGGCAGGGGCCGATCTCGTCAAGCTGTTCCCCTCCTCGGTCCTCAACCGCGACTACGCCCGTGCAGTACTCGAACCACTCGGCCACATCCCCCTGGTCCCGGCCGGAGGCGTCTCCCCGGACAACGTGGACGAGTGGTTCGATGCCGGAGTCGCGGCGGTCGGCGTCGGAAGCTTCATCACCAAGGCGGCGCAGCGAGAAAGCACAGAGCAGCACCCGGTCCGTGCGGCGGCCCGGACATTCCTCGAGGCGGTGGCCGATGCCCGCGCCTGACCCGCTGGCCCCCACGTCCGGGACACCACCGGTATTCGTCGCGATCGGTCCCGCGGGCTCGGGAAAGTCTCATGTCGCCCGCGAGCTCGCACGCCGGCTCCGCGCCGTCTACCTCGACAAGGACTCCCTGGCCGGCGACCTCGTGGACGCCGCACTCGAACTGGTCGGCCGGCGGGCCGGAGGCCGCGAAGACGACCCGACCTACACCGAACGCCTGATGCCGGCCGAGTACAAGGCGCTGTTCGCCACAGCGGCCGACAACCTGCGGCTGGGCCTGCCCATCGTCCTGGACGCGCCTTTCGCGGCGTACCTCGGCAACCCCGACTTCTTGGCTGTCTCCGCCGACCGGGCCTCCTGGCCCGCGGGAACACCTGTCGTCGTGGTCGAGGTGCGGGCCTCCGCGGAGACCGTTCGTACGCGACTGACGCAACGAGGTCTGCCACGAGACCGGGCCAAGCTGGCCGACTGGCCCGCATTCTGGCAACGGCTCGGGACCCAGGACTGCGCCTGGTCCGGGGCCCGGCACATCGTCGTGGACAACGACGCCGAACCGGATCTCGACGCTGTCGTACGACTCGCGGGCAATATCGGGCAGGCACTCCTTCCCGCCTTCCACTGAGACATCGCTGCGCGAGTGTCATTGGACGGGTCTGAGGCGCCGAGCGTGCCGGAAAATCGGCCTCACCCCCGAGACACAGCTCAAGACCAAGGCTCTCCGCGGGACCAACGTCAAACGGTGCTGTCACTCGCCTCCGGCACCGCCCCTCTCGGCCTGGCCTTGTGCGATGGCGATCTCGGCGACGCGGTGGAGAGCTCTCCGGTACGCCGTATCGTTGCCCGGTTCTTTCCGCCAGGTGCGGATGCTGATGGTGGCGGAGTGCAGCGAGCCGAGAGGGATCCCGAGGTAGAGGGCCGCAGAGCGGCGGGAGCGGCCGGTGGCCATCTGGACGAGGGTGATGGCCACGTCCCTGCGCAGTTGCCGCTGCGGGGCGTCGAGTTCGTCGAGTGGAACGGCCCAGTGTTCGGGCAGGGGCGTGGAGATGGTGCCAGGGTCGAGTCGGCCGCGGTGGGTGGCGGCTGTGGGAAGCGGGCGGGCCGGCCGGCGGCCTTGCGGGGGAAGCGGACACTGCTGCGGATCACCGCGGTCATGGCGGGTGAGCAGTGCTGGGCGTGATGACGCAGGCGGATGTGGGCGGTGCTGGTCGAGGGCAGGGCGGACAGGAGGCGCGCGAGGGTGTGGTGTCCGGACGGGTCGTCGAGGATGGCCACGGTGATGGCCATCAGGTCTGCAGCCGCGAGCGGGTCTGCGGGCGGGTGACCGAAGGTCCGGGCCACCCGGCCGTCGCCCAAGCCGGTCGACGAGATGGGTGAGTTCGGCGGGGGCCCCGGTGCGGATCACGGCGATGGGTGTCGGGTCTTCCCTCACGTGCTTGCGGGCGAGTTCGTAGGGAGACTCGCTCGTGCCGCGGGGTCGGCGACACCCTCCGGTAGTGGCATTACTGGATACACAATAGGGAGCTGCTGGCTCACCTGGGGAGGGTGATTGCTCAACGAGGTCCCTCCCATCGGGGCAGAAAAGTCGGACTATTAATAGTAATTCGGGCATTGGGTAGCCGCAAATATCCCTCCGTGGGTCTGCCGCGTCGCACGGGGGGTGCCGTCAGCGTTATGGCATGGGGAATTTCTGTGGACAGAACTATTGATGAAGCTCGATCCCTGTATGTAGTGTCCACACCTGCCGGGCGGGAGCCGCCACCATGCCCGGCCCCGTACATCCCAGCGCGCCCTCCCCTCGCCCGACGAACACCGGCACCGGGACGCGGCAGCATTGTCTTGAAGGAGCCCGGCCATGCCAGTGACCGTCAAACCCGACTCCGAGGCTGTTACCGGGAAGACACCGAAGCGGGCCGCGCTGGCCGGTTTTCTCGGGAGCGCCGTCGAGTACTACGACTTCTTCATCTACGGCGCCGCTTCCGCGCTCGTGCTGGACAAGCTGTTCTTCCCGAACGTCGATCCCGCCGTCGGCACCCTGGCCGCGATGGCCACCTTCGGTGCCGGGTACGTGGTCCGTCCATTGGGCGCGGTGGTCTTCGGCCACTTCGGGGACCGCCTCAGCCGCAAGAAGATGCTGGTGTTGACCCTTCTGCTCATGGGCATCTCCACCTTTCTGATCGGCTGTCTGCCGACGTACGGGGCGGTCGGCATCGCCGCCCCGATCCTGCTGGTGGTGCTGCGCCTGATCCAGGGCGCCTCCGCCGCGGGCGAATGGGGCGGTGCCATCGCGCTCAGCGTGGAACACGCTCCCCAGCATCGACGCGCGCTGGTGGCCAGCTGGACACCGAGCGGAGCACTGGCCGGATCGACCATCGCCTCCGTGGTCTTCATCGGGTTCTCGTCACTGCCGGAGGACCAGTTCATGGCCTGGGGCTGGCGTGTTCCCTTCCTGTTGAGCGTGGTGCTCGTCGGCATCGGCCTCGTGGTCCGGGCCAAGCTGCCCGAGCCTCCCGGTTTTGAGAGGCTCAAGGACGCCAAGGCCCATGAGAAACCGCCGGTGGTCACCTTGATGACCAAGCACGGGCTGAGCGTGGCGCGGGTCGTCGGCTGCTCGCTCTACAGCGTCATCGCCACCATCGGCGGGGTGTACGCGCTGGCCTACGCCACCTCCACGACGGACATCTCCGCCACCACCATGCTCACGGTGAAGCTCGTGTCCACCGGCGCGGCGGTCGCCGTCCAGCCGCTCGCCGCCCTGGCCGCCGACCGAGTGGGGCGCAAGCCCATCTTCATGGCCGGCGGCCTCATCTGCGCCGCCTCGGCCTTCCTGCTCTTCTGGGCCATCGGCATGGAGAACCTGCCCCTGATCTTCGTCGGCCACTTCCTGCTGGTCGCCGTCGGATACTCGCTGGCCAACGGTGTCGCGCCGGCCTTGTACTCGGAAATGTTCGACGCCTCCGTGCGCTACACCGGAGTCGCACTCTCCTCCCAGCTCGGCCAGGTACTCACCGGCTTCGCGCCGACCATCGCCTCGGCCCTGGTCGTGGCGGCCGACGGCGGGTGGATCTGGGTCGCCGTCGCGACCGCCGGCGCCTGTCTGACCTCGGTGCTGGTCACCCTGACCGTCCGCGAAACCTACAAGAGCGACGTCGACGGCCTCCACACCGCCTGAAACGCTTCCCCGGCCGCCGCGCCCCCATGACCCGCGAAGTCCTGCGGAGCCGCAGATGAACACCTCGATCCCCGACGGCGTGGAGACGACACCATGAGCGCACAGCAGACCGGGCCCCACCCTCACAGGCGGACCGCCCTCAAGGGCGGGATCCTGGCGACCGCCGTCGCGGCATCCGCCATGATCCCCGTCCCGGCGTCCGCCGCCGAACACCCCGGGCGACACGACCCGCTGGTCCACCGGCCCGTTCCCGAGCAGCTCCCGGTCACCGAGGGACACGTCGACGTGGTCGGCGGACAGCTCTACTACTGGGACACCGGAGGCGAAGAGCCTGCCGTTGTCCTCGCCCACGCCGGCACCGGAAGTGCGCTGGCCTGGCCTTACCAGCAGCCCGTCCTGGCCCGGGCCGGGTACCGGGTGATCTCCTACTCGCGGCGCGGCCACTACCGGTCATCGGCGGCGACCGCGGACGATCCTCCGGCCGTCCACGACCTGCTCGCCCTGACCGAGCACCTGAACGTGCCCGCCTTCCATCTTGTCGGTGCGGCCCTCGGCGGCTTCCTGGCTGTCGACTTCGCCGTCAGCCACCCCTCGAAGCTGCGCTCCCTCGTCCTGGTCAACAGCCAGCTGGGCATCCAAGAAGCCGATTACGAGGAGGCTCTGGCACGTATCCGCCCGCCGGAGTTCGAGGATCTTCCCCACTCGTTCCGGGAACTCGGCGCCCCTTACCGTGCCGTCGCCCCGGAGGGCGTCCACGCCTGGGAGAGGACAACCGAACTCTCCCGGCCCGGCCCCGCCAACCCGAGGCCGCGGCTGATCCACACCATGACCTGGAAGCTGCTGGCGACCATCAGCACGCGTACCTTGATGACGGTGGGCGACGCGGACCTGTACATGCCGCCGCCGCTGGGCAGGACGGTGGCCGCGCACCTGCCGAATGTTTCCCTGCTGACGTTTTCCGAGGCTGGGCACGCCCCGCAGTGGGAGCGCCCGTCGGACTTCAACCGGCAGTTGCTGAGATTCCTTTCCGGCGCGCGGTTCCCCGCGGACTCCCGCTGCTGACCACGCCGACGCACGAATGCGGGCCAGGACCGGACGAGGACAGGAGGAGGGCGCGATGGTCATCGTCGTCGTCATGGGCCGGGTCACCGGCCTGCGGGAGGACCGGGACACCTCGCTCGCCCTGATGCGCGCCGCCGCTTCCCGCGGGCACGAGGTGTGGCACTGTCGGCCCGGTGCCCTCTCCCTGGTCGACGGCCGGCTGCGTGCCACGGGACGGCCGGTGCGGTTCACCCCGGCGCCGGAGCCCGGTCCCGTCGCCGTCCTCGACCTGCACACCGTCGACGCGGTCCTTGTACGGTCCGATCCGCCCTTCGACTCCGCCTACCTCGCCGCCACGCTTCTGCTGGAGCGGCTGCGCGGCGACACGCTCGTGCTCAACGACCCGCGTGGCCTGCGCGAGGCCAACGAGAAGCTCTACGCCTGCCACTTCCCCGCCTGCATGCCGCCCACGCTCGTCACCGCCGATCGGGAGCAACTGCTGGACTTCGCCGTGGCGCAGCGCGGAGCGGTCCTCAAACCGCTCTTCGGGCACGGAGGACGCGGCGTGGTGGCCCTGATGCCCGGCGACCGCAACGCCCCCGCTCTCGTCGAGCAGGCGACCCATCGCGGAGAACGGCAGGTGATGGCGCAGGCGTTCCTGCCCGAGGTGTCGCAGGGGGACAAACGTATCCTGCTCCTGGACGGCGAACCGCTGGGCGCGATCCTGCGACGTCCCGCGCCCGGCGACTTCCGGGCCAACATCGGAGTCGGCGCAGACGTCCTGGCCTGTGCGCTGGACCCGGCCGACCTGCGCGTCATCGAGCGGATCGGGCCGCGGCTGCGCGCGGACGGTCTGTGGCTGGTGGGGATCGACGTGATCGGCGGTCGGCTGACCGAGGTCAACGTCACCAGCCCGACCGGACTGGTCCAGCTCTCGGATTTCAGCGGGGTACGCCACGACCTCCACGTCGTCCGCGCACTGGAGGCCAGGGTGCGGGACACGGCAGCGTCCCGGGCGACCGGAGGCCGCACCGCGTGACATGTCGTACGCGGCGGACCCGCGTCGCGCCGGGCCGCGGGAACGACGAACCGGTGGCCGCGCTCGCAGCGCGACTGCGGGAACTCGGTGCGCGGTGCGGGTGTGCGCTCCGCCGGATGAGGAGTTCGCGGCGCTGGTGGAGGGCGTCGGCGTGCCCCTGGCGCCGCACGCCCCGACAGCGCGCGCAGGGATGTTCGGGGGAAGCCGCCGTCGGCGCCGGACGCGTTCCGTCCCGGCGGCCGCCCCGGCCGCACCTGCCTCCGCCGCCGCGGCGGCCGTCCCTGCGGAAGGAGACCGGCCGCACGGTGCTGTGAGAGCGGGACGACCGGCACGGTGGGCGCGTCGTGCGGCGAGGCGCTCAACAGCCACCGGGCGGCGAGCGGCCTGCCGTCGCTGCCTGACGACCGCCGCCTGCACCGCCTCCACGGTCAGCTGCCGGTCCCGCCCGTTCCCGCAGGACCTGGATCGGTCCTCCCGGGCGGCCGGGGCCGTGGACTTCACCATCCGCACCGGCGGGGCGGCGCGACGGCCGGGCGCCGGCTGCTCGACACCGCGGGCCGGGACACGCCGCCCGTGTCCGCGTGACCCCCGCGGACGCGTCGCGCGGTCGTGCCTCGCGGCTGCTCAGCGCTCGAGAACCAGCGCGAGCCCTTGGCCGACCCCGATGCACAGGGCGGCCAGTCCGGTGCCCGAGCCCGCTGCCGCGAGTTGGTGGGCGACGGCTCCCGCCAGACGCGCTCCGGAGGCGCCGAGAGGATGGCCCAGCGCGATGGCGCCGCCGCGGGGGTTGAGCACCGCGGGGTCCAGGTCGGGCCATTCGTCGAGGCAGCCGAGGGCCTGGGCCGCGAACGCCTCGTTGAGTTCGAGGGCGGTCAGGTCGGCGAAGCCACGCCCGGCCCGTCCGAGTGCGGTGCGGGCCGCCTCGACCGGGCCGAGACCGAAGTACTGCGGTTCGATCCCGGTGACCGCGCTCGCGCCGATACGGGCCAGCGGCTCCCGGCCAACCGCCTTCAGCCCCTCTTCGTCACACAGCAGCAGAGCCGCGGCGCCGTCGCTCAGCGGTGAGGCGTTGGCGGCGGTGACCGTGCCGGTGCCGACCGGGCGGAACGAGGGCTTCAGCCGCCCCAGCGACTCCGGGGTTCCGCCGTCGCGGATGCTCTCGTCGCGGGGCAGGGCCACTCCGGGAATGGGCACGACTTCGCGCTCGTAGTGCCCCTCCCGCCAAGCACGGGCGGCCTTGTCGTGGCTGGCCAGCGCGAAGAGGTCCTGCTGTTCGCGGGATATGCCGTACCGGTCGGCGATCAGTTCGGCGCCCTCGCCGAGGGGGACGCTCCACTGTGCGGGCATGCGCGGATTGACCATGCGCCAGCCCAGAGTGGTCGAGTACAGCTCCGTGTGGCCCGCGGGGAAGGCCCGCTCGGGCTTGGGCATCACCCAGGGGGCGCGGCTCATGGACTCCACCCCGCCGGCCACGGCGATGGAAGCCTCGCCGCAGCGGATGGCACGCGCGGCCTGGACGACCGCCTCCAGCCCCGAGGCACACAACCGGTTAACGGTGACACCGGGCACCGTGACCGGAAGTCCGGCCAGCAGAACGGCCATCCTGGCCACGTCCCGGTTCTCCTCTCCGGCGCCGTTGGCATTGCCGAAGAACACGTCGTCCACCCGGGCCGGATCAAGATCCGGGCTGCGGTCGATCAGGGACCGCAGGACGTGGGCGGCGAGGTCGTCGGGGCGGACACCGCTGAGGGCACCCCCGAACTTGGCGAAGGGCGTGCGGACGGCGTCCACGAGATAGACGTCGGACATGGACAGGACTCCTTCCCGCGCCCTTCGGGGCGCGGTCGTCACTGGGGTGTGCGGTGCGGGCCGGGCCGGCCGAGGGTCAGGTCCAGGTGTGGAAGCCCCGACCGCTCTTGCGGCCCAGCTCGCCGGCGGCGACCTTCTCGCGCAGCAGGCGCGGCGGTTCGAAACGTTCGCCCAGTGTCCGGTGGAGATGCTCGGCGATCGCCAGCCGGACGTCGAGGCCGACGAGGTCCGTGGAGCGCAGCGGGCCCATCGGGTGGCCATAGCCCAGTTCCATGGCCGTGTCGATCGCGGCGGCGTCGGAGACCCCCTCCTGGAGCATCCTGATCGCCTCCAGCCCGAGCAGGACGCCCAGCCTGCTGGTCGCGAATCCGGGAGAGTCCCGTACGACGACGTCCGTCTTGCCCAAGGCGCGCACCCAGGCGAGCACCTGGCCGACCACCGGCTCCGCTGTGGCGGGTGTGGTGACGACCTCGACCAGTTTCGAGCCGGGCACGGGGTTGAAGAAGTGCATGCCCAGAAACCGCTCGGGGCGCCGGAGCGCGGCCGACAGTTCACCGACCGGCAGGGAACTGGTGTTGGTGGCCAGGACGGTCCCGGGGGAGACCCGGGCCTCCACGGCGGCGAGCACATCGGCCTTGAGAGCGGGCACCTCCGGCACGGCCTCGACTACCAGTTCCGCCGCGGAGGGCAGGGCGCCGATCTCACTGACGAATTCGACGCGGTCCAGCACGTGGGCCGGATCGGCGGACAGTCTGCCCCGGTCGGCGGCCCGGCGCAGGCTGTCGCCGATACGGGTACGGGCGGCGTCGGCGGAGGACGCCGAGCCCTCGACGACGACCACCCGGGCCCCCAGCGTGGCGAAGACCTGCGCGATTCCGCCGCCCATGCGCCCGCCGCCCACCACGCCGACGTGTGCGATCGCCGGGGTCACGGGTTTCTCCCTCCGGTCAGGAAACGGTCCATCCGTGTCCGTTTCTCGGGTGTCTCGAACAGCACGGCCTGGGCCAGGTCGTCGATGTGCGGGTGGCCGCCCGGGGAGTCGACGACGATCTTGGTCAGTCGCAGTGCCGTGGGGGCGGACCGGGCCATCCGGTCCAGCAGGGTGTGCGCGCGGTCCAGCAGTTCGGCCGGTGGTACCACGTCCGCGACCAGCCCCAGGCCATGGGCCCGTACGGCGTCCAACGTGAGCCCGCCGAGAAGGACTTGCTTCGCGACCGAGGTGCCGACGAGGTCGGCCAGGCGCCAGCACGCCCCGGCGGCGGCGATGATGCCCAGCCCCGGTTCCGGGTTGCCGAAGACGGCGGTGTCCGAGGCCAGCCGGAGGTCGCAGGCGAAGGCCAGCTCGGCGCCACCGCCCAGGGCGTACCCGTCCACGGCCGCGACGGTGGGCAGCGGGAGACGGGCGATCCTGTCGAAGAGGCGGCTGTTGATGCCGTGGAGGGCTTCGTCACGGCCCCGAGCCGCCAGCTCGCCGATGTCCGCGCCGGCGGCGAAGACACCGCCCGCGCCGGTCAGCAGCAGAAGCTTCGGCGTGCGCTCCAACTCCTCGCAGACAGCGTGCAGTTCGGAGATCATCGCCGCGTTCACCGCGTTGCGGGCGTCCGGCCGGTTCAGCGTCACCACCGTCCGGTCGGGGTGTTCCTCGACCGTCAGGGTGTTCACCGCGCCGTCCCCGCGCGGGGGCCGAAGACCTCGTCGAACAGCGTGTACGTCTCGTCCCAGGAGCGGCGCGCGCCACGCTCGCTGTAGCGCGGACCCGGGAACATGTATCCGTGCTCGGCGTCGGCGTGGACGTCGACGACGGCCCGCGCCTCACCCGCACGAAGAGCCTCGCGCAGGGGCCGCATCGCGGGCAGCGGTGAGAGGTGGTCGGCGTCTCCGAGACCCACGTAGACCGCGCCGGTGATGCGGCCGGCGTCCCGATAGGGCGCGTCGGGGTCGTCGGTGTCGTCCGTGCGCAGCCCGGAGGGGTGGAACGCAGCGCCCGCGGCGAAGGTCTCCGGCTGCGCGGCCATGAGCCGCAGCACATGCCGCCCTCCCATGCAGAAGCCGACGCAGGCCATGGCGCCCCCGGCGACCAGCGGTTCGTCCGCCAGGGCACGCACGAGGGCGGCGGTGTCCTCGACGACGTCGGCGTCCGGCAGGGACCGGGTGGTCCGCTGGATGAGCGCCTTGGCCTCGGGGTCGTGGAGCAACTGCTCGGTGGTCCAGTTCAGGCCGGTGCCCATGCGGTGGTAGGTGTCGGGCAGGACGGCGGTGTAACCGTGCGCGGCGATGTCGCGGCAGATGTCGCGCAGCGCGTCCCGCACGCCGAGCGCGTCCATGTAGACGACGACGGCCGGGTGCGGGCCCCCGGTGGCCGGGGCGGTGATGAGGGTCGGCATCGGACCGCCGGGGGTCCCGACGTCCAGGTCTCGGATGAGGAAGTCAGTCATGAAAAACCGCGGCTCTCTCGTTCGGTGGTGCGGCTCAGCTCTCGGCCACCTCGGGCCAGGACCAGACCGGTGCGCGCTTCTCCAGGACGGCCCGGGCCGCCTCGGCGGCGTCCGGGTGGGCGCCCAGGCGCAGGGTGTAGACCTGCTCCGCCGCGTAACCCGGCTTGACGGGCAGTACTTCGGCCTCGTCCAGGGCCCGCTTCGCCAGACGCAGACCCAGCGGGCTCTTCGCGGCGATGCGGCCGGCCAGTTCCCTGGCCTCGGCGAGGATTTCCTCGGTGCCGGCCACGCGCTGGACGAGACCGGTCCGGTGGGCCTCCACGGCGTCGATGGGCTCGCCGGTGAAGTACATCAGCCGCACCTGGCCCTGGGGCAGCAGCCGCATCAGGTGGCTGCCGCCGCCGCAGCGGCCCGCGGTGATCTCCGGGAGGCCGATCCGGGCATCCTGTGCGGCGTAGCGGATGTCGCAACACGCGGCGAGGACCGCGCCGGCGCCAAGGGCGGCGCCGTTGACCACCGCGATGGTCGGCAGGGAGCAGTCGAGGATGGCCTCGTAGGCGGTCCGTGCCATGCGCTGGCGTCGCTCGGCCGCGCCCTCGGACGGGCTCACCGCCTCCACGGGCTGCTTGATGTCGGCTCCCGCACTGAACATCCGGACGTCGGACCGGAGCAGGACGGCGTGTACGTCGGTGCGGGACGACAGTTCCCGGAAGACGGTGACGAGGCGCTCGTACATCTCCACGGTGACCGCGTTGACCGGGGGACGGTCGAGCACCACCTCGGCGATCGGTCCGTGCGTCTCCAATCGGACACCGTGTTCGGTGGAAGAGGAAGTCATGGCGCCTGACCTTACACAGAGGGACGCCTCAAACCAAGCAAACTGTATCCAGGATGCCTCACAGAATGGTTTGGTGACACGCAGTGGCCAAGTCGATAGACTTTCCGTTGTGTCCAACATCGCAGCGTCCACCCCCGACGACACGCCACGCGACCCGGCCGGCGACGTCATGGCTCTCGCCTACGAGCACGTCCGTGACGCGATCCTCCAGGGCAGGCTGAAGCCCGGTACCTGGGTCTCCCAGGTACAGCTCGCCGCGGATCTCAAGGTCAGCCGCACCCCCCTTCGCGAGGCGCTGCGGCGTCTGCAGACCGAGGGGCTGGTCCAGCTCGACTTCAACCGCCGGATCCAGGTCTCCCCGCTGTCCATCCCGGACCTGGAGACTCTCTACGCCATGCGGCTGGCCAGCGAACCCCTCGCCGTCCTGCTGTCGGTGCCCCAGCTGGGCAAGGAGGAACTGGCCGAGCTGGGTGAGGCGATGACGACCATGAACGAGGCGGCGGAGCGCGGCGACGAGGAGCAGGCGATCGCGGCCCACCGCACGTTCCACTTCCTGCTGTTCTCCCACACCGAGGACCGGCTGCGCTCCCACGTGGAGTCCATGTGGGACCACTCGGTGCGCTACCTGCGGCTCTACCACAACGCCCCCAGCTACCGGCTGGCGCTGATCACCATGGGCCGCACCGGTCACGACGAGATCTTCGAGGCGGCGCAGTCGGGCGACGGGCGGCGCACCTCGCGTCTGGTCGCCGAGCACCTGGCACGTACCGCGCTGACCGTGATCGCCTCGGTCGCCGGCGCGCACGACCCGAAGATGATCCGCGAGTCCCTGCGGTTCGTCCTGGAATCCGCCGGCTGACCTCGGGCCTCTCTCAGTCGTCGTAAGGTTCGGTGGCCCGGGCCGACGGCCGGGCGCGGAAGGTTTCGAACCAGCGCATCAGCTCCGGGCGTCCTTCGCGCCAGTCCAGGTCGGTGAAGCGGTAGTCCAGGTATCCCAGGGCGCAGCCCACCGCGACATGGCCGATGTCGAAGGGCGTGCGCTCCAGCTCGCGCGCCTCCCGGTCCAGGACGTCGAGCGTCGCGAGGGTCTTCGTCCGGCACGCGTCGAGCATCGCGGCCAGGCGCCGCTGTTCCTCCCGCGCGCGTTCGTTGCGCCAGAGGATGAGCACTTCGGTCAGTCCGCTGCCCAGGGCGTGCCGGCGCAGAGCGGGCCAGCGGCGTTCGGCGGTCCGGGGGAACAGGGGCTCCCCGTCGTGCAGCGAGTCGAGGTACTCGCAGATCAGCACCGACTCGGGAAGCAGCAAGCCTTCGTCGGTCTCCAGGGTCGGGATACGGCCGAGGGGATTGCGCGCCCTGATGTGCTCCAGATTGGGGCTGGTCAGCGCGACCGGAGTACGCACCAGCTCCAGCCGGTCGACCACGTCCACCTCGTGCGCGAACACCATGACCTTGCGGACGAACGGCGACCGCGGGGACCAGTAGAGCTTCATGCCGACCTCCGTGAGGCATTGGCTGTGCGGATTTGATGTAGTTAACTGGATACAGTTTCTGGATGCAAGGCAGCGTTGCTTTGCATGTCGACTGTCGTCAGCCGAGGTCATATGTCATCACCAGCAAAACCCACTCACCGCCGCTCCGGACCGCTGTCGCATGTACGCGTCCTGGATCTGAGCCGGGTACTGGCCGGTCCGTGGGCGGGCCAGCTCCTCGCCGACATGGGTGCCGACGTCATCAAGATCGAACGCCCCGGCACCGGCGACGACACCCGTTCCTGGGGCCCGCCCTTCCTGAGTGACACCGAGGGCGATCCCACCGAGGAGTCGGCGTACTACCTCGGCGCCAACCGGGCCAAGCGGTCCCTGACCGTCGACATCTCCAGCCCGCGGGGCCAGGAGATCATTCGCGCCCTGGCGGCCGAGGCCGACATCCTCCTGGAGAACTTCAAGTACGGCGCCCTGCGCCGTTACGGACTGGGCTACGAGGATCTGTCCCAGGTCAACCCGGGGCTCATTTACTGCTCCATCACCGGCTTCGGCCAGACCGGACCGCGCCGGGCCCAGCCGGCCTACGACTTCGCCATCCAGGCCATGGGCGGGCTGATGAGTGTCACCGGTGAACGGGACGACCGGCCCGGAGGCGGACCTCAGAAGGTTGGCGTGCCGATCGTCGACCTGACCACCGGCGCCTACGCCACCGTCGCCGTCCTCGCGGCACTCGCCCACCGCGCGGTCACCGGCACCGGGGAGCACATCGACATCGCCATGCTGGACGTCCAGGTGGCGACGCTGGCCAACCAGGCCATGAACCACCTGACGACGGGCCGGGTTCCGTCCCGGACGGGCAACTCGCACCCCAACATCCAGCCGCAGGACGTGTACGCCTGCAAGGACGGCCAACTGGCCGTCGCGGTCGGCAACGACAGCCAGTTCGTGCGGTTCTGCGAAGCACTCGGCCTGGACGGCACTGCCGCCGACGAGCGCTTCGCCACCAACCGCGCCCGGGTCCGCAACCTCGCACAACTGCGCCCGCTCATCACCGAGGCGCTGTCCGGTCACACCCGTCGCCACTGGATGGACCGCCTGGACGAGGCCGGGGTCCCCTGCGGGACGGTCAACACGGTCGAAGAGGTCCTGGAGGACGAACAGGTCCGCCACCGCCGCATGGTTGTCGAGGTTCCGCACCCCCTGTCGGGTAGCGTCAAGCTGGTGGCCAGCCCCATGCGTTTCACCAACGCCCCGCTCGACTTCGACCAGGCGCCACCGCTGCTGGGACAGCACACCGACGAGATCCTGCGCGGCCTGGGCATGGACGAGGAGACCGTCGAGGGACTCCGCTCGGAGGGAGTCGTATGAGCGGGGACGACTGGCCGCCGCCACGCATCCCGCTGCCCTCGGGGAAGGACCTCGACGCCGACCAGCGTGCGGTCTTCGAGGAGATGACCCGAGGCCCCCGCGGCAAGGTGCAGGGGCCCATCCGCGCGGCGATCCACAACCCGGAGCTGGCACAGCGCTGGCAGCACCTGGGCGCACTGCTCCGCTACGGCACCTCGCTCACACCACGAGCCAGCGAACTGGCGATCCTCGTCACCGCACGCCACTGGGAAAGCCGCCTGGAGTGGATGCTGCACGAAACCCACGCCGCCGAGGCCGGCGTGCCGCCGGAGGCCGCTGAGGCGATCCGCCTCGGCGGGACCCCGAAGTGCGACGACCCCACCGACCGCGCGGTGTATGCCTACACCCGGGCGCTGCTACGCGACCACGACGTCCCCGAGACCGTCTACCAGGACGCGCTCGGCGCCTTGGGGGTGACGGGGGTCGTCGAACTGACCGCCCTCATCGGCTACTACTCCATGGTGGCCCTGACCCTGAACGTTCATCACATTCCACCGCCGGACGACGCGACGGGCCCGGACCCGTTCCCCCCGCCCACACCCGGCACCGCCGGCTGACCGGTACGGCTTGCTTCCCGCCCCGGCCGGCCCCGACGCCTTCGCCGCGGTGCGGAACGACCGCGTCCAGCCGGCGTTCCACGAGGAGATGCCGGCACCGAGGAGCGGCGTGGGGCGCCCCCGCGGATCCGCCGGTAGGTGCGGACCCGGCCGTCGTTGAGGATTCCGGCGGAGCTGGGTGACGATCAGCGCGTCGCCAACCGGGACGGGTGAGCCGTTCGGGCGGTGCTCGGTTCCGGGCGGGGGTTGCCGGAGCTGGTTGAGACGCGGCGGTGTCGACGACAAGGGTGCTGCCGCTCGTGGCGGCCGAAGCCGGCGTCGCCGCCGGACCGGTCGCCGCGGTGAGAGAGGCCACGACAGCGACCGCGAGCCACACGAGAGTTCGCGAGCGCGCGGTGGCAGGCGTGGTGGGCATGGAGCCTCCTGCTCCAGGAAGAACACGCGTCTGTCAGGCGGACGTTGCGCAAGGACGCCGGAGGGCGGCGCGTTCCGACGCGGTCTGGCACTCGGCTCCGGGGCTGAGCAGCCGCTGCCCCGGAACCCGCTGATCACGATGGTGTTCACGGCGCTGGCCCTGGCGACCGTGGAACCGTCCAACAGCGGGCGTCGGGGTGCGGCGACCCCAGGCGCCTCAGGACTTCGTGTTCTGCGCCGCCTGGCCCTTGTGTGAACGGTCACACCACCGCATGATTGTGGTGACGGAATCCGAAGTGTCAAGAGCCATCGCAGCGCCGATTTCTCCGGGCCGGTTGTGCCCGGTCAGAGGCCCTGCGCCCACGCGAGGTGATCGCCGTCCATGCTTCCAGGAACAGGTGAGTGACCGGTCACATGCGCTCCGCGGGGTCCACACACGGGCTGACGCACACCACTCCTGACAGCGCGGGCGCCCCCACCGTGACCATCCGCGACGTCGCACGGGTAGCGGGTGTCTCGTACCAGACGGTCTCCCGTGTGATCAATGGGCGTGCCTCCGTGGCCGATGCCACCCGTCACCGAGTCGAGGACGCCATCGGCTCGCTCGGCTTCCGGCCCAACCGCGCGGCCCGCGAACTCGCGGGCAAGGCCGCCCGTTCGCTGACCATCCTCACCGGCGACACCAGCCTGTACGGGGCCGCCTCGACACTGCGCGGCATCGAAGAAGCCGCTCGAACCGCCTCCTTCACCGTCGCCGTGAGCGTGCTGGACCGCCACGCCGTTCCGGACGGGAACGAGTTGCGCACCCGCCTGGCACGGCCGGGCGAACCCGTCGTGGTCATCGCTTTCGACGCACCCGGAGTGCGCGCCCTGCGGCTGCTGCCCGCGGACACACCGGTGGTGGCCGCCATCGAGTGCCCCTCCGGCAGCGAGCCGGTCTCCACCCGGTCACAGGCATGGCTGGACGACCGGATCGCCGCCAACCGCGCCACCCGCCATCTGCTGGGCCTGGGTCACCGCACCGTGCACTACCTGTCGCTGCCGTCCTCCACCGCTCAGGTGGCCCAGCGCACCCTGGGCTGGCTGGACGCGCTGCGTGCGGCCGGCGCCCCGGAGCCACCCGTGGTGGAGGGAGGCTGGACGCCGCGCTCCGGCTACCTCGCCGCGCGGGAGCTGGTCGCGACTCCGTCGGTGACCGCCGTGCTGTGCGGCAACGACGACGTGGCCGCAGGGGTGATGCGAGCAGCCCGCGAAGCCGGACGGCGCATCCCCGGCGACCTGAGCGTGGCCGGTTTCGACGACGTACCCGTCGCGGCCTTCCTCGCCCCCGCGCTGACCACGGTCCGCCTCGACTTCGAGGGGCTCGGCCGCACCTGCTTCGGGCTGTTGCACCGGTTGCTCGATCCCGCGGCGCCCGCTCCCGACCCCTGCGACGAGCCCACTCTCATCGTCCGCGAAAGCACCGGCCCGCACCGCGGCACCAGCGGCTGAACGACAGGCGAGGAACCAGCCGCCGTCCACACGTGCCGAGAGCAGGCGCCGCTCCGGCTTCCCCCGGTCCTCGTACGGTCTTCGCCGGTATTCGTGGGGCTCGTTGGCGCCGGAGGTGTTGACGTCTCTCGTCGCCCGTCTATCATCCATGCTTGTCCGAGCCTCCGATTGGCGTTCGGTATATCGAATAGTCGTCGGACGGACAGGTTTGTGTCGGCCCCACAGACCACCGCTGAAAGCCGTACCCGGCGATGTGTTTATGCGTCATCGTGCCGCGGTCCAAGGACACCGGTGGCGTCGCGGTAACTGTGCCCCAGCCGACTCAGGGAGTTTCCTCATGCATCCGCACCCGGTGGGCCACCGCTCCCCAGGTGTTCTGTTTCTCGCCGAAGGGCTGCCCGCGCCCGATGTGCGGTCCGCCGCCCCGACCACCACGAGAGAGAGCGACCCTCCATGTCCTGGCTCCATCATGAGCACAGTCGCCGCA
This sequence comes from Streptomyces lacaronensis, assembly GCF_047337785.1. Lineage (NCBI taxonomy): Bacteria > Bacillati > Actinomycetota > Actinomycetes > Kitasatosporales > Streptomycetaceae > Streptomyces > Streptomyces lacaronensis. Next base: position 3,084,020 of record NZ_JBLHDK010000003.1, on the reverse strand, counting down.
AGGCACTGGCAACGGCCACGGGGCTGGCGGCAGGAGCCCTGCCCATCTCCGCCGCGGCCCGCGCCGCAGCCTTGCCGCGCGACTCCGCCGCGGTCACGCCCACGGCCGCTGCCGCCCAGTTCACGAATCCGGTGATCTGGCAGGATTTCGCGGACATCGACATCATCCGCGTCGGTGACGCCTACTACTACTCGGCCTCCACGATGCACTACTCGCCGGGGGCGCCCATCCTCCGTTCGTATGACCTGGTGAACTGGGAGTTCGCCGGCCACTCGGTGCCGGTGCTGGACTTCGGCTCCAAGTACGACCTGAGCGGTTCCCGCGCCTACGTCAAGGGCGTCTGGGCGTCGTCGCTGGCCTACCGCCCGAGCAACCGGACGTTCTACTGGCTCGGCTGCATCGAATTCTCCCGGTCGTACATCTACACCGCCCCGTCCGTCGAAGGGCCCTGGACCAGGCTCACCACGATCAACAACGCTTATTACGACGCGGGTTTGCTCATCGACAGCGATGACACCATGTACGTGTCGTACGGGAACACCACCATCAGCGTGGCCCAGCTCTCCGCCGACGGCCGTACCCAGGTCCGTGCACAGCAGGTGTTCACCACGCCGTCGAGCGTCGGGACCCTGGAGGGCTCCCGTTTCTACAAGATCAACGGCAACTACTACATCTTCCTCACCCGCCCCGCCAACGGCCAGTACATCCTGAAGTCCACCAGCGGCCCCTTCGGCCCGTACACCATGCGGCAGGTTCTGCTCAACCTGGGCGGGCCGGTCTCCGGCGGCGGGGTGCCACACCAGGGCGGGCTCGTGCAGACCCAGAACGGCGCCTGGTACTACATGGCCTTCGTGGACGCCTACCCCGGCGGCCGGATCCCCGTACTGGCCCCGGTCACCTGGACCTCCGACGGCTGGCCCGTGGTGCAGCTGGTCAACGGTGCCTGGGGTGCCTCGTATCCCAGTCCGGCCGCCGTCGGGGCCCCGCCCCGCCAGGCCGCCCCGCTGACCGGTGTCGACACCTTCGACGGTACGTCCCTGAAGCCGACGTGGGAGTGGAACCACAACCCGGACAACACCAAGTGGTCGGTGAACAACGGCCTGACCTTGCGAACCGCGACGGTCACGAACGACCTGTACTGGGCCCGCAACACCCTCACCCACCGGATCCAGGGGCCCACCTCCACCGCCACCATCCAGCTCGACCACTCCGCGATGCGGGACGGCGACCGGGCCGGACTGGCGCTGTTGCGCGACTCGTCCGCGTGGATCGGTGTGAAACGGGACGGCGGTGCGACCCGGGTGACGATGGTGAGCGGGCTGACCATGGACGGCAACTGGAACACCACCGGAACCGGAACGGAGCTCGCGAGCGCCGCTGTCCAGGGCGGCCGCATCTGGCTGCGCGCCACCGCCGACATCCGTCCCGGCGCGGGACGGCCGGGCACCTTCTCCTACAGCACCGACGGCACCAACTTCACCCGCCTCGGGCCCCCGTTCACCATGGGCAACGACTGGCGGTTCTTCATGGGCTACCGGTATGCCATCTTCAACCACGCCACCCAAGCACTCGGAGGCTCGGTCAACGTCACCCGCTTCGAACTCACCACCCCCTGACCGGTTCTCTCCGGGCCACTGTCCGTACCCGGACGCGAACGCACTCGTACGCCCGATTCTGGGAGCGCTCCCAAGGTGCCCCCACCCATGTGAGGAGAGAGATGAACGATCGCGACCGACACGACCGACACGACCGACGCGGCCGGCGCCGCGCCTCGGCGTTAGGGTTCATCGCCGCTGCGGGCGTCATGGCGGTGGCCGGGACCGCCACCGCCGCACCCACCGCCGCGTCCGCGTCCGCATCCGCATCCGCCCAGGCTTCCACCCTGGGCGCACAGGCGGCCCAGTCCGGGCGGTACTTCGGGACCGCCGTGGCCGGGGGCAGGCTCGGCGACTCGACGTACTCGACCATCCTGGACCGCGAGTTCAACATGGTCACACCCGAGAACGAGATGAAGTGGGACACCACCGAGCGGTCCCGCGGCTCGTTCAACTTCGGCCCCGCCGACCAGATCGCCAACCGTGCCCTCTCGCGCGGGCAGCGCTTACGGGGCCACACCCTCGTCTGGCACTCCCAGCTGCCCGGCTGGGTCAGCTCCATCGGCGACGCGAACACTCTGCGCAGTGTGATGGCCAATCACATCACCACACAGATGGCCCACTACAAGGGCAAGGTCTACGCCTGGGACGTGGTCAACGAGGCGTTCGCCGACGGCGGCAGCGGCCAGCACCGCCCCTCGGTCTTCCAGAACCTGCTGGGCGACGGCTTCATCGAGCAGGCCTTCCGCACCGCACGCTCGGCCGACCCCGCGGCCAAGCTCTGCTACAACGACTACAACATCGAGAACTGGACCGACGCCAAGACCCAGGGCGTCTACCGCATGGTCCGTGACTTCAAGTCGCGCGGTGTCCCCATCGACTGCGTCGGTTTCCAGGCCCACTTCGGCACCGGCGGCCCGCCGGCCTCCTTCCAGACCACCCTGTCCAGCTTCGCCGCACTCGGCGTGGACGTGCAGATCACCGAGCTCGACATCGCCCAGGCGCCCACCACCGCGTACGCCAACACGGTCAAGGCCTGCATGAACGTCCCGCGCTGCACCGGCATCACCGTATGGGGCATCCGCGACACCGACTCCTGGCGCGCCGGGGACAAGCCACTGCTCTTCGACGGCAGCGGCAACAAGAAGGCCGCGTACAACGCCACCCTGACCGCCCTCGGCGGCACACCGGCCGCCAGGAGTACGACCTCTCCGGCCGCCTCACTGCCGTCCGGTTTCCGAGGGAGCTCCAGCTGATCGTCGAAGCCATCGTGGTCGGCACACGGTCCAGCCGCGTCGGGAGCGGGTTGGTGTAACCCAGCAGCCCCACCGTCGCGGCGCCCGCCGCATCGGGGTCGGCCATCGGGATCCGGTGGCCGACCCCGATGCGGTCAGCGCTCGGTCCAGCGGCCGGCCGGTGCGGACCGCCGGCGTCTTCGTCAGCCGGGCAGTTCTCGGACGAATCCGGCGATGAGTGTTGCCACCGCTTCCGGAGCTTCCAGGACCATCGCGTGGGTGGCGTCGATCCCGGTGACCGTGATCGACGGCCGGATGCGGGAGAGCCCGTCCAGCTCCGCGGAGAGCCCTCGGGCGAACCGGGCGAGGAAGTCGTCGAACCACTCCATCGCGGGCGTCGGCGGCTGTGGCCGGCCGGCCTGTACCAGCAGCAGCGGACAGTCCACCCCGTCCAGCCAGGCGGTGACACCGAGCGCACCCAGCCTGTCGAGTTCGCCGTATATCTCCAGAGCTGCCTTGCGCCTCGGCAGTGTCTGCCACCTGCCGTCGGGCAACGGGCGTACGGCAGCGCGGGCGGCCGCCTCCGCGCGCTCGGAGGGGATCCCGTACCGCGCGGCGTGGGCGACCTGCTCCTCGATGTACTCCGGTGGCGCGATGGCACCGGCCGACGACCGCAGCACCTCTCCGACCCGCTCCGCACCGGCGAATTGACCCGGCCGCCCCCACCAGAAGCCGTCCAGGTTCACGGCTCCGCGGACACGGCCCGCGTGCGCCCGCGTGTACTCGACCGCGACCAGCCCGCCGAGGGAATGGCCCACCACTACGGCCTCCGGCATCCCATACGCGTCCAGCGTGTCCGCGAGGTGCCGCACCACCGCCGGGAAGGTCCAGGGGGAGATATCGGGAGAACGGCCGTGCCCGGGGAGGTCGAGAGCGAGGACGCGATGCCCGACGGTGAGCGCGGAAGCCGAGGCGTCCCAGTCGGCGAGCGACCTCCCCGCTCCGTGCAGCAACACCAGCGGCGGGCCACTGCCTCCATGGTCACGAATGTGAAGAGGCGTCATGAACCCCACCGTAGGGGACGTGCACACGCAGTTCCTGCGGTCCGACGTGGCGGCCGTTTAGCACTTGCCCGAGTGATCCTGTGACTGCTGCGTCTTCGGGTCGCTGCCCTGGGCAGGGCCGTTCCCCTTGTGGTTCGTAACTAACTTGCGTGTCGACCAACAAGTTTATACGCTCCTCTTCATCCGAAGGAGGCTTTGATGATCGACATGGATGAGCGGGCCCTCGACACGCTGCTGGCCGAGGACCCCGGCGGCCCCGTGGTGATGCTGAATCTGCTGCGGTTCCGTCCGGACGGTGGCCGCGAGAGTTACCAGCGCTATATGGAGGCGCTGGGCCCGGAGATCCACGGGCGGTACGGACTGCACGTGGAGTACCTGGGAAACGGCGGTCGTGCCCTGGTCGCCGAAGACGGGCAGGCATGGGACGCGGTGCTCCTGGTGCGCTACCCCAGCCGCCAGGCGTTCGCCGACATGGCCCGCGACCCCGACTATCGGGCGGTGGCCCATCTCCGCGCGGAGGCGCTGGTGGAATCGGTCCTGCAACCCACCGTTCCGATCCAGGGGGGAGTGGCCTGATGCCCGCGGTCTTCGTGCACGGAAATCCCGAGACGGCGGCCGTCTGGGATCTCCTGATCGCCGAGCTGGAGGCCGCCGGTGCGGCTCCGGCCGGTCTGATCCGGCTGTCCCCGCCCGGGTTCGGCGCGCCGCTGCCGCCCGGGTTCGGGGCGACCGTCCAGGAGTATCGCGACTGGCTGATCGGCGAGCTGACACGCTTCGCCGAGCCCGTCGACCTGGTGGGCCACGACTGGGGCGGCGGACACGTCCTCAACGCGGTCATGAGCCGCCCGGACCTCGTACGCAGCTGGGTCAGCGACACGATCGGGGTCTACGATCCCGACTACGTCTGGCATGAGCTCGCCCAGCGATGGCAGACACCGGGCGTCGGAGAGGCCGATGTGGCCGAACGCTTCGGCGCGCCCCTCGAGCGGCGGATCGCGACGCTCGTCGAGCGGGGGATGGGCGAGGCGGTGGCCGAGCGGGTCGCCGAGGGCCAGAACGAGGCGATGGGCCGGGCCGTGATCGCGCTCTACACCTCCGCCACGCGACCGGTGATGACCGAACTCGGCCGGGACCTGGAGAACGCGGCCCGGCGGCCGGGGCTCGTGTTGCTCGCCACCGAGGACCACGTGGTCGGGACCGCCGAGCAGCGACGCCGCGGCGCGCGCCGGGCCGGTGCCCGGGTGGAGGTCCTCGACGGGCTGGGCCACTGGTGGATGACGCATGACCCGCGCCGTGGCGCCGAGGTTCTCACCCGCTTCTGGGCGTCACTGGACCACGGATAGCCGCACGGACGCGGCTGCCGCTCCCGATGGCCCAGGGCGCCGTACTGCTTCTCGTCCAGCTCCGGTGCCGCGGTGCCGGAGCTGACCACGGCCAGGGGCCGGCCATCCCGTCGCGGGGTGAGACCGGCGGGCGTCAGTGGCGTGGTTCGGGCCGTCGGCCCGGTGGCTGGGCGGGCTCGGGAAGGGCGGTGGGCGGGCCGAGGGGGCGGGTCTGCGGGGCGTCCTCGGAGAGGGTGATGACCTCGCCGCCGTGGCTGATCCGGACGGGGTCGCCATGCCGCAGCGCGTAGGTGACCCGCGAGCCCGTGATGTCGACCCGCAGACAGCTCTGCCGGACCCGCAGTGAGAAGGCCAGCCGGTGGAGGCTCTCGGGGAGCCGGGGCGCGAAGTACAGGACGTCCCCGTAGTCGCGCAGGCCGCCGAAACCGGCGACCAGTCCGATCCAGGTGCCCGCCAGGGAGGCGATGTGCAGGCCGTCGCGGGTGTTCTTCTCCAGGTCCGCCAGGTCCATCAGCGCGGCCTCGCCCAAGTAGTCGTAGGCCAGGCGCAGATGGCCCACTTCGGCGGCCATCACACACTGCACACAGGCCGACAGCGAGGAGTCCCGGACGGTCAGCGGCTCGTAGTAGGCGAAGTTCCGCGCTTTCTGGTCGGGTTCGAAGGCATCGCCGCACAGGAACATCGCCAGCACCAGGTCCGCCTGTTTGACCACCTGCTTCCGGTACAGATCGAAATACGGGAAGTGCAGCATCAGCGGATAGCGCTCGCGTGGTGTGTCCTTGAAGTCCCATACGTCGAGCCCGGTGTAGCCCGCCGACTGCTCATGGAGGCCCAGCGCGGCGACGTACGGCACGGACATCGCCCTGGCGGCATCGCGCCATGCGGCGGTCTCCGCCTCGTCGACACCGAGCGCCGCGGCCTCCGCCGCGTGGCGCTCGGCCACATCCGCCGCGGCCCGCAGGTTCGCCCGGGCCATGAGGTTGGTGTACGCGTTGTCGTTCGCGAGCGCGCTGTACTCGTCGGGGCCGGTGACGCCGTCGATGTGGAAGCGGCCCCCGGAGTCGTGATGACCGAGGGAGCGCCACAGCCGGGCCGTCTCCACCAGCAGTTCCACCCCGGTCCGGCGCTCGAAGTCCGTGTCGCCGGAGGCCCGGACGTAGCGCACGACGGCCGCCGCGATATCCGCGTTGATGTGGAAGGCCGCGGTTCCGGCCGGCCAGTACCCGGAGCACTCCGCGCCGTCGATCGTGCGCCATGGGAAGGCCGCACCCCGCAGTCCGAGCTGCCGGGCGCGCTCCCGCGCCGCGGGCAGGGTGTTCTGCCGCCAGTGCAGGGCCTCGGCGACGCAGTTCGGCGAGGCGTAGGTGAGCAGTGGCAGCACGAACGCCTCGGTGTCCCAGAAGGCGTGTCCGTCGTACCCGGAGCCGGTCAGGCCCTTGGCCGGGATCGCCCGCTGTTCGGCCCGGGTGCCCGCTTGCATGACGTGGAAGAGGGCGAAGCGCACGGCCTGCTGGATCTCCGCGTCACCGTCCACCTCGATGTCGGAGTGGTGCCAGAAGCCGTCGAGGAACTCGCGCTGCTGATCGACCAGGCCCTGCCAGCCGGTGTTGCGCGCACCGCTGAGCGCGGCCTCGACCTGGTCCCGGACGGCCGGCAGCGAGCGGAATCCGGACCAGCCGTACGCCACGAACTTCTCGACGCACAGCCGCTCACCGGGGTCGAGCACGGCGGTGACGGTCACGCGGCCCACGTCATCCGTGCTCTCGCCGGAGGTACGGGTGGATCCGGGGCCCCGCACCACATGGTCGGCGGCGGCCGCGACCCGCTGCCCGCTCGCCGCCGTACGGTGCACCAGGCGCAGCCGCAGGTCGAGCGCGAAGTTCTCCTCGGGCAGCAGGCATGACTCCAGGGCGGCGCCGACCCGGGGATCGCCGCTGAGCGTGGGCAGTTGCTCATTGGCGACGAGTTCCGACTGCACGACCACGTTCGTCCGGTCGTCCAGCGGCTCCACTTCGTAGGCGACCGCGGCGATGGCGCGCTGGCTGAAGGAGACCATCCTGGTGGAGCGCACCCGCACCGTCTTGCCGACCGGCGAGGTCCACTCGCAGACGCGGTGGAGCAGTCCGGTACGCAGATCGAGCACCCGCTCATGGGAGCGCAACCGCCCGTAGCGCAGGTCGAACGGTTCGTCGTCGACCAGCAGCCGGATGAGCTTGCCGTTGGTCACGTTGATGACCGTCTGGCCGGACTCGGGAAATCCGTAGCCGCCCTCCGCGTACGGCAGCGGATGCTGCTCGTGCACACCGTTGAGATAGCTGCCGGGCAGGGCGTGCGGCTCGCCCTCGTCGAGGTTGCCGCGCCAGCCGACATGCCCGTTGGACACTGAGAAGACGGATTCGCTCTGGGCGAGTACGTCCAGGTTGAGCTCGGTCTCGCGGAGACACCACGGCTCGACGGCATAGGCATGGTGGCTGATCACTTGTCACCCTCCAGCAGCTCGTAGAGGTCCGACGCCACATTGCGCGCTGTGTCCGGGATGCCCAACTTCGCCGTATTGACGAGTCTACCGGCGATATCAGCCGCGCGCCGTGGCGGGCTGCCCCATGGCATCGGGCTCATCGACAGCAGAATCGTCACCTTCGGCCGGGTTGCGCCTCCTGGGGGAGCGCGCGGATCGCGCGCGGGGCGGTCATGAAAGGCGCGGTCATGAACTCCGAATGTTCGCCCTCGAGGCGGGAGAGATGGTCGAGCAGAACGCCCTCGCGCAAGGCCCATGGGCAGATGGTGAGTCGTTTCACCGCCATGACTTCCATGGCGGCCTCCGCGACGATGGCACCGGCCAGGCATTGATGCGCCCTGGAGGCGGATATTCCGCGCAGCTTCGCTCGCTGCCGGTCCGTTCTGACCGCGAGCCGTGACACCCAGGGCGCCAGCTCCTTACGGCTGAGACTGTGGACCGCGGGCAGACCGTTGCCGGGCTGCCGGGTTCCGGCGAGGCGGGCCAGCTGGGCGAATGTCCTGGACGTGGCGACGCAGGAGAGGGGCGCGGGCTGTGCGCGCAGTTCGGCTGTGCCCTGGTCGAGGGTGGCGCGTACGTGCCGGCGCAACGCCTTGACGTCCCGCTTCTTCACCGGCGTGGCATCGGGCAGATGGTGGCGGGTGAGCCGGTCGGCTCCCAGCGGCAGGGAGATGGCGAGAGCGGGGTCCGTGCCGCTTCCGCTGGCGATCTCCAAGGAGCCGCCGCCGATGTCGAGGAGCAGTATCCGCCCCGCCGACCAGCCGAGCCAGCCGCGCGCCGCCCTGAACGTCAGCCGTGCCTCCTCCACGCCGCTCATGAAGCCCACGCGGATGCCGGTGGCGGCCTCGATCTCGTCGAGTACCGCGTCCCGGTTGGTCGCGTCCCGAACCGCCGAGGTGGCGAAGGGGATCAGGCGGTCGACGTGGTGGGCGGACGCGGCCGCGGCACTCGCGGTGACGGCGCCGACCAGGGACCGGATCGCCTCGCGGGGGATCACCCCCTGGCGATCGGTCGCGTCGGCCAGGCGGACCGGCTGCTTCCACGAGACCACCGGCTCCGGGGGTCGACCCGGGAAAAGGTCGGCGATCTTGAGATGGGCGGTACGGGATCCGATGTCGAGCACTCCACAGCGCATCCGTGATGAGTGCCCCACCCTGACATATTCCAGACGTCGGATGATCGCGCGCTGTCCGGGGATCCGGCCGCGTTGCGCACTTCCGAACGCGCTCTGAGCCCGCTCCGGGTCCGCTCCGAGCCCGCTCCGGGTCCGCTCCGGGGCCACTGGCTCCGGCGCTACCGCTCCGAGCCCGCTCCGCGCCGTGACCTCGGCGGTCTGCGGCGGTGGCTGGTGTCGCACCACGGGTAGCGCGCGCTGCGGCCGCACAGGCACACGGCCGCCGTGAAGCGGTCGGAGCGCGCCACGCCGCCATCGGGCAGGGTGACCTCGACCGGTCCCTCGATCAGCATCGGGCCATCGGTGCCCATCCGCACGCTCACCGCGTGATCACAATTGTCGTTCGGCACGGATCACCACCAGCTCTTCCTTCGTCTCGCCCGGGGCGATCAGCCCATGGGCCTCCAGCCAGGGGGCCTGCTCGCGCAGCACCGGCCCGAAGGGGATCGTGCGGCGGTCGGTCACGGCCGCCCGCAGCCCCGCCCCCGCCAGCCACTCCACCGTACGATCCGGGCCGCACAGCCCCGAGTGCACCAGGAGCAGCACACCACCGGGGCGCAGCAGGGGCGGCGCGTCGCGGCAGATCCGGTCGACCACCGCCCGCCCGTCGGCACCGGCCCGCCAGGCCACGCCACGGCCCCGGCGGATCCGCCGCCCCGCCACCGGCACATACGGCGGATTGGCCACGATGAGATCGAATCCGCGGTCGGCGACCGGTGTCAGCAGATCGCCCTGGAGGACACGCACCGGCAGCCCTTTGAGGCGGGCGCGCAGCCATGTGGCGCCCACGGCGAGCGGTGAGACATCGACCGCGGTCACCTGGGCCGCGCCGCGTCCGGCCGCGGCGAGGGCCAGGGCCCCGCTGCCGGTCCCCACGTCCAGCACCGCCGTCTCCGCCGTGATGGCCTCCCGGAGCAGGGCCTCGGACAACAGCCATGTGTCGTCCTGCGGGGCGTACACACCTGGAGGCGTCTTGAACACCATCAGCGGCGAGTACCCCCGGCAGAGCGTGACGTGCGCGTGCGATGTCCGGGAAGAGTCACAGGCCGTCCCGGGGCAGCGTCTCGTTCCAGGTGCGTGAGAAGACCCGCCGGTCGCCCTCGTAGCCGTCCAGCGTGGCGTCCACGAAGAACTCCGTTTCACTGGAGCGCAGCACCGTGCTCGTCACCACCCGCACGTCCCAGTCGTCGCGGTGGAAGCGCATGGTCCAGGTCGACTCGCCACCGACCGAGCTGAAGTCGTCCGCGACCGCCGTATAGCGCTCGTACGCCCGGCGGCCGACGTCCAGCCCGATGTCGTCGAAGCGCAGGGTGCCCGCGTCCTTGACGATCTCCAGCTCGGACCGGTAGCCGACCAGATCGCGTTTGACGTCCCAGCGCTCCTCGTGGGGTGTGATCCGGGTGGTGGCGGCGGGTGGCGTGCCCTCGGGCTCCCCGAACGGGCGCTGGGGCCGGTCCTCGCCCGCGGAGGCCCGGCGCAGTGGCAGCGTGAGGGCGCTGTCGGCCTCGTACACGGTCAGCAGCGCCGGCCGGGGCGGGGGCCAGGCGAGTGGCCAGTACGACGTGGACAGCGACAACCGGATGCGGTGACCGGGCGGGAACGCCTGGGCCACTCCGTTGAGCCGCACCCGGGCGCGGTAGCGCCGGCCGGGTTCCAGGGGCTCGGGGTCGCCGATGGTCTCGCGGTGGGCGATGTTGAGCAGACCGTAGGTGATCCGGGTGGCGCGGCCGTCCGGAGCCACATCGGAGAGCCGGGCGGCGACCATGGCGACCGGTTCACTGGCCGACAGCTCCAGCTCGACGGAGGGTGAGCCGAGGATCTCCACCCGCTCGGTGAGCGGATCGGTCTGGAACACCAGCGAACCGCCGTCCTCCTCCCGCTGGTCGTACGGCAGGTCCGGAGGCGCGTTGTACGAGGCCCACTTGCCCGCGAACTGGCCCACGGACAGGGGCGATTGGACGGTCAGCGGCTCGCCCCGCGCCTCCTGGCCGGGAAGTGTGTCACCGGGGTCGGCGATGCGATATCCGGCGAGCGGGTGCACCACCGGCTCGACGTTGGGGGAGGGCCACCGGGGCTCGGCGATCCAGCGGCCGGGGCGCTCCTCGTAGGCGGTGGACGGTGGCACGCTGTCCTGCATCCACGTCCACAGCCTGGGCCCGTCCATGACGCCGTTGTCCACGCCCTTCAGCCAGTGGTCCCACCACCGCACCACCTCCTGGAGGTAGCCGATGGCCGGGCCCGGCTCGCCCAGGTGCGGGTACTTGTGTGACCACGGCCCGATCAGGCCCTTGCGCGGTACGTCCAGATTGCCGAGCAGCCGGGTCACGGCGTTGGAGTAGCCGTCCGCCCAGCCGCTGGAGGCCAGCACGGGGCACCGCACGGCCTGGTAGTCCTCGCACACCGAGGCATGCCGCCAGTAGTCGTCGCGGCGCTGGTGGCGCAGCCACTCCACCACCCAGGGGCGGGCGTTCTCCAGCCGCTCGTGCCACATCCCGCGCCAGCGCTCGCCGACCACCGCCGGGTCCGGCGGGCAGGTGGCGTAGGCGAACATGGTGCCCGCCTCGGCGAGGTTGTCGGACAGCAGCGCACCGCCCATGTAGTGCATGTCATCGGCGTACCGGTCGTCGGTGAAGGAGGAGATGACGATGGCACGCAGGCTCGGTGGCCGCCGGGCGGCCACCTGAAGGGCGGCGAAGGCGCCCCAGGAGATGCCCATCATGCCGGTGGCGCCGTCGCACCAGGGCTGCTCGGCCAGCCACGCCAGGATCTCCTCGGCGTCCGTCTGCTCCTGCCCCAGGTATTCGTCCGTCAGCACCCCCTCCGACTCCCCGGTGCCCCGCAGGTCGACGCGGACACAGGCGTAGCCGTGACCGGCGATGTAGGGGTGGTGGACGGAGTCGCGCACGGAGGTCAGATCCCGTTTGCGGTAGGGGATGTACTCCAGCACCGCGGGCACCGGCTCCTCGTCCGAGGAGGTGGGACGCCAGACGCGCGCCGACAGGCGAACGCCGTCGGACATGGGGATGGTGATGTGTTCCTCTTCCTTAGTGGCGCACGGCAGATTGCTCACGAGGCGCATAGGCCGACTTGCTCCTTCCCTGGTGGCGGTGTCGGGCTCAGCGGTGCTGCCCCTGTATCTCCTGCTCCGGCTCCGGCTCCGGCTGCCGCTCCCGCCGCTCCCGCCGGGCGCCCGGGGCGCCGGCGTCGAAGAGGAGGTTCAGGGCGGCGACACAGCGGTCGTACTTCTCGCGCAGATCCTCCTCGCTGTCCCCGCCGGTGAAGATGTGCGCGAGTTCGAAGCTGTAGCTGTCCTGCTGCTCCATCTGGGACAGCCGCTGTCCCTCCTCGGGCACCACATCGATCCGTACGCCCGGGATCTCGCGCTCGATGCGCTCGATCTCCTCGTCGACGGGGGCGTCATGGACCACACCGTCGGCGAACCACCGGTAGTACCACTTGGCGGCCATCGCGTAGGGGCCCTCGCGGTACGGCAGGGCGGGATCCTCGCCGAGGGCGAGGCTGAGCATGCAGTGGTGGTTGGGCACCCCGTCGACATAGGCGAAGAGTTCGGCGTGCGACTGGGAGTGCCGGGGGTTGATCTCCAGGAGGTTGATCTCGTCCGTGGCGGCGTCGTAGAAGTACTCGATGCTGAACGTCGCCCCGTCCGTGCCGATCTGCCGCATCACCCGCCGCGAGACGTCATGCAGCCGCCGGATCACGGGCTCGGGCAGCGCGGAGGGGTACTGGTGGCGCAGAAAGGACGAGCTGTCGGGGTAGTCGATGGAGTCCAGCACCCCGTAGACGGTGACCTCGCCCTGGTGGACATACCCTTCCACGGCGACCTGCACCCCGCTCAGTGCCTCCTCCGCGAGGCACACCTGACCGCCGACACCCTCCATCTCCGGCGGGAGCTCAAGCCGTTCGAGGATGGCGTCGAAGGGCTTGCCGACGCGGCCGATGCCCGCACGGATCCGGCTCACCGCGGTACGGAACTCCTCCTCGTCCTTGACCGAGAAGGCCAGTTCCGAGGAGTACGCGAGGGCCGGCTTGAGCCACATCGGGAAGCGGACGCCCTCCGGCGGCCGCGGGTCCCGCGCCTCCAGATCCACCCGGCCGAACCGCGGATGCTCCTCGATCACCTTCCGCTGCTCCAGTCGGCTCCAGTACTTGTGCTCGCACTTGACCACCGACTCCAGGCTGGTGCTGCGCGTGCCGTAGCGCTCGCTGAGAATCGGCACGAGTGTGCTCACCGGGAAGTCCCAGTAGCCGACGATCGCGTCGATGCTGCCCTCAAAGGCATCCAGAACACCTTCCGCCTTCGCGATCAGGTCCGCCACGGACACCTCGCCGCTCTGCAGATCCTCGACCGCGAGCAGCTGGTGGAACCGGATCCGGCCGGCACGGGGCCCGCTTTCCAGGATGGGCACATTGGCCTCGTCCAGGCCGATCACGAAGACGTTCTTCTCGTACACGGGCGTGGTCCCTCCCTGTGCCGACGTTTTCCGGCGTCCTGAGTACCCGCTCGCGGGCCGCCAATCCTGATGGGGCGTCCGATGCGACCGCTGCGAAAGCACCCTGTTTAGCGTCCGCGTCTCGGGTACCCGCCGCCCCAGAAAGATGGAAACTCCGCGAATAAGGAGGAACCAGTCATGGCTGACAACCCCGGTAACTTCGCCAACGACCCGCAGCGGGCTTCGGAGGCCGGTCAGCGGGGCGGTCACGAGAGCGGTGGCAACTTCGCGAACGACCCGCAGCGTGCTGCGGAAGCCGGTCAGAAGGGCGGCCACCACAGCGGTGGCAACTTCGCGAACGACCGGGAGCGCGCCTCCGAGGCCGGTCAGCGGGGTGGCCACGAGAGCGGTGGCAACTTCGCGAACGACCCGCAGCGTGCCGCGGAAGCCGGTCAGAAGGGCGGCCACCACAGCGGTGGCGGCCAGTCCGGTAGCTGAGCCGCCGGTGAAGTGAAGCGGGCAGGAGCCACCACCCTGTCCGCCCTGCGAGACCGGTGGGCCCGACGCCACGGCGAACGGCCCACCGGTCTTCGTATGGCATGGCCCACCGTCCTCGTGTCGCGTCTTCCTGTGAGGGGAGAGCTGTTACGGGGTGGTGGGTTCGTTTACGCTGTCGCTCGCTCGAACGGCGAGAGACGGGGTGACGGGGAGCATGTCCCGACCGGACCATGACCATGGCCGATTGGCGGTTCCACCCGTTGGGGCGGGACAGCAACCTGGGTGGCCGACGACTCCGCCCCCACACCGCCCCCTGGGGGCCGCCGATCCCGCCACGGCCGGTCCGTACCGGCTGGAGGCGGTGCTGGGGGCCGGGGGGATGGGCCGCGTCTACCTGGCGCGTACGCCGGCCGGCAGTGCGGTGGCGGTCAAGGTCGTCCACCGCGAATACGCGGGTGACGCGTCGTTCCGCAAGCGCTTCGAGCAGGAAGTGGCCGCGGCCCGGCGGGTCCAGGGTCTCTACACCGTGCCGGTCGTGGACGCGGATCTGCGGGCCGAGGAGCCCTGGCTGGCCACGGCCTACGTCCCCGGGCCGTCCCTCCAGCACGCGGTCGCCGAGAGCGGGCCGCTGTCGGCCGACGCGGCGCTGGGGCTGGTCGCCAGGGTGGCCGAGGCCCTGCAGTCCATCCACGCCGCCGATGTGATCCACCGTGACCTGAAGCCCTCCAACATCATCCTCACCGCCGAGGGACCCAAGGTCATCGACTTCGGAATCGCCCGGGCGGCGGACGTCACGGCGGTGACCGCCACCGGGACGCGCACCGGAACGCCCGCGTACATGGCGCCCGAATACATCAGGGGGCAGGACGTCACCGAGGCCGGTGATGTGTTCGCCCTCGGCGTGATCGCCGGTTTCGCCGCCACCGGACGGCTCGCCTTCGGCGGCGGCTCCGACCACAGCGTCATCTACCGCGTCTTGGAGCAGGATCCCGACCTCGACGGCTGCCCCGAACCCCTCCGGGCCATCGCCGCCCACTGCCTGGAGAAGGACCCGGAGCGGCGGCCGGCCCCGGCCCAGGTCATCGAGCAGTGCGGCCGGGTCGGCACGGCGGGCATCGCCGACGCCATCGCCGACGCCCGCACCCGCACCGTGGTGTCGCCGTCAGGGCCCGAGCGCGGGACCCCTGGCCCGCGGGGCGCCCCGGGCTCGCCCAGCACTCCCGGCCCGCCCGACGCCGGGACCCGCACCTCACCGCCGCCGCGAGGGTCCGGGCCCGCCGCCCCCGTACCGCCGCCGTCCGCTCCGGCCGCGCACGACCCGGCACGGGGCGGCGCCCCCGGCGGTTCCGCTACCCCACCGGGCGCGGACACCTCGCCGAACCCGCCGGTCCCGGACCCGCTCACCACGCCCGCCCCGGGGCTGCCCGTCCTGCTCAGCGGGGTCGGGATCCTCGTCCTCGCCGTCGTCCTGATCGCCGTCTACCTCCCCGGCTCTTCCCCCGACCGCGGCCCCGACCTCCCCTATCGCTCGATCGGGCCCACGGCCTCCCTCGGCCCCACCGGCCGGTCCAGGACGGCCGAGGGCTTGGCGTTCAGCCCGGACGGCAAGACGCTCGCCACCGGCAACGACGAGGGCAAGGTGCGGCTGTGGAATGTCGCCGACCGCAAGCCAGGAGCCACCTTCACCCAGCGCGACAGCGTCGGCAATGACGGGTTCGCCAACCGCGACGTGGCGTTCAGCCCCGACGGCAAGCTCCTCGCCGCCACCAATATGACCGGCTGGCTGACCATGTGGGACGTGGCCAAGCGCCGGCAGACTCGTTTCCTCCAGGGAGTCGACAGCGGCGAAAAGGTGGCCTTCAGCCCGGATGGCAAGCTGTTCGCCACCGGCAGTGGGCCCGGCTCGGTGGACCTGTGGGACACCAACAGCCACAAGGACGAGATACTCGCCTACTACGACCAGGAGGCCAAGGTCACGGGCGTGGCCTTCAGCCCCGATGGCCGGACGTTGGCCTCCGCGGGCGACGACTCCGACAGCAATCTCACCCCGAAACACTCGGTGCGGCTGTGGGACGTGGCACACCGCGATCCGGAACCTTACGGCCAGGGCGATCCACGGGTCACCATCTCCCCCGCGCAAGGAGTCCTGAGCCTGGCCTTCAGCCCGGACGGCAAGACGCTCGCCACCGGCAGCTACGACGGCGAGGTCCGGCTGTGGGATGCGAAGACCGGCCATCAGCGAGCCACCCTCAGCGACTCCCTCATCCCATCGGAGGTCCACCACCTGGCGTTCAGCCCGGACGGCAAGACGCTCGCCACCCCCTCCGAATACGGACTGTTGCTGTGGAACGTGGCCACCCGCAAACCGCGCGCCATCCTGTCGACCAGCGCGGAGGGGACAGCCAATGTGATCCAGGACGTGGCCTTCAGCAAGGACGGTCGGCTGATCGCGGGCAACGACAGCAAGCACCGCAGGGTGTACCTGTGGAAGAACCCGTACCGGCCCCAGGGGACTCTCCGTGGTGAGGGCCGCCGTGGCGGTTGACCCTGACGCAGGGGCAACCTCGCAGCATGGTCGGCATGACGACGACGCAGCACTTCACGGTCCACCACGACGGCGTCACGATCCCGGTGTCCCGTGGCGGCCGGGGACGACCGCTGGTTCTGTGCCCCGGACTCAACTCCACCCAGGCCGATCTGCACGAGCTGATCGAGCTCCTGCGGCGCGACCACGACGTGGTGACCTTCGACCTCCGGGGCCATGGCCGCGCGACGGCCGCCGACCGGTACTCCTTCGACGCGTTTCGGGGCGATCTCTTCGCCGTGCTGGCGGAGCCGGGGTGCCTCGGCCTGCCCTCGCCGCCCGTGCTCGTGGGCTACTCGCTGGGCGCGGACCTGGCCGTGCACTACGCCTCCGAGTGCCCTGACGCCGTCGCCGGGCTGGTCCTCATCGACGGGGCGAACCCGCTGCCCGAACCGTTCATCACCGACGCCGACCTGCCGGAGTTCCGCGCGATGGCGGAGGATCCGGCCATGTGGCGGGAGATCGAGCGGGCCAGGGGCACCGCCCGGCAGGTGTTGCTCGGCCCGCAGGACATCCTCGATCTGCAGGTGGAGATGGATATGGTGCGGGCCGGAATCCTCGACCGGTACCGGAAGATCGACCGCCCGATCCACATGGTCATGTCGGCCGCGATCGCGGGCGACAGCACCGAAGGACGTGCCCCCCGGCACAACCGGCTCTGGCGCGCGGGCATCGACCGGCTTGTGCGCGAACGGCCTGACACCTCCGCGACCTGGCTCGACACCGGCCACCGGCTGGTCTTCACCCACGCCCGGGAGATCGCGGAGATCATCCGGCGCCACCCGGCCGACGAGGTGGCTTCATAGGCGACTTCCAGGAGACTGGTCCGATGCTGACCATCGGCGAGCTGGCGTCGTACGCCGGAGTGACGGTGCGCGCGGTGCGGCACTACCACGCCAAGGGGCTGCTGCCCGAGCCGGAGCGGGACCACTCCGGCTATCGGCGGTACGGCGCCGACGCCGTCGTCGAGCTGATCAGGATCCGGACCCTCGCCGAGGCCGGGGTTCCGCTGGCGCGCGTACGGGAGCTGCTCGGGGCCGGTGAGGAGGAGTTCGCCGCGGCGGTCGCGGAGATCGACCAGCGGCTGCGGGCGGAGATCCGGGAGCGGCGGCGGCACCGCGCGCGGATCGCCCGCCTGGCCGCCGGGGACAGCCTGGCGCTGCCCCCGGAGGTGGTGGAGTTTCTCGACCGGCTGCGGGCGCTCGGGGTCGACGAACGGATCGTCCAGGCGGAGCGCGACGGCTGGATCCCGCTGGCCGCGCACGCACCCGAGCGGGTCCCGGAGTGGATGGCGCGCAAGCGGGAGCAGATCGCCGACCCGAGGTTCATCGGCTTCTACCGCACCCTGGGCCAGGCGCTCGACCGCGCCGACGACGATCCCCGGCTGGACGGGCCGGCCGATGAGCTGGCCGCCTACCTCACGGCGCTGGCCGAGGAGCGGGGCGAGGACTACATCGACGACGCCGAGATCGAGTCACCGCTGGTCAGGGTGATGGACACCCACGCGTTCGAGACCATGCCGTCGGCCCGCCGGCTGATCGAGCTGCTGAGACAGCGGGGCTGGACCGGCTGGACCAAGGTCGGGCGCGTCGGCCGGGGGCGGCCGGAACACGGGGGCTCGGCAGAAGGGGCCGAACGGGTGAGGATGGACGGATGACCGCCACCTCGCGCGCCCATTCGTTCAACGCGGCCGCCGCCCAGTACGGCGCGAACCGCCCCTCCTACCCGCCCGCCCTCTTCGACGCCGTAGAGGAGCTCGCCGGACGTCCCCTCGCGGGTGCCCGCGTCGCCGACGTCGGTGCGGGCACCGGAATCGCCACCGCCGTCCTGCGCGAGCGCGGCGCCGATGTGATCGCCGTCGAGCCGGGCGCGGGCATGGCGGCCCAGTTCCGCCGGACGCTTCCGGACGCGCCGATCGTCCGGGGCGACGGCAACGCCCTGCCCCTCGCCGACGCCTCCCGCGACCTGATCACGTATGCGCAGTCCTGGCACTGGACCGACACCGACCGGTCCGTTCCGGAGGCGCTGCGCGTGCTGCGCCCGGGTGGCGCCCTGGCGGTCTGGTGGAACACCACCGCCTTCGACGTGCCGTGGATCGCCGCCCAGGCCGAGCGCGTCGCGGCCCACTCCGGTGTGACGTCGACCCCCCAGGTGGGTTCGGACGACACCCGCGCCGCCCGGCTCGCGGGCCTCTCCGGTCTCCGCGTCACCCGCCGCCATGTGCGCTGGAGCCGCGTTGTCTCCCTCGACACCCACCTGGCCAACATCACCAGCCACTCGGCGTTCCTCGTCCTCGGCGAGGCCGGCACCCGGGCGTTTCTCGCGGACGAGCGCGGTCGGCTGCGCGAGCTCTTCCCGGACGAGCGGGTGGAGGAGACCTATCTGGTGGACCTACTGGTGGCCGCCCGCCCCTGAGCCCTCGCCCCGGCTCTCCTCCTGGGCGTCGACGTTGGGCGTGATGGCGTCCCCCGACTCGCCGTAACGGCTGTCCTCCTCGTCGTCGGTCACCTGTGTCTCGGCCTCGGTGATCTCCGCCTCGATCTCCTCGGCCGCCGTCCGGGCGCCCTTCTTCTCGCCGCTCATGACCGTGTCCTCCCTCGGCGGGCCGCCGCGTTCCCGGCCGGGCCGCCGCATGCGTAGGTGCTGCCGACCGGCGGCCGGGTGCCCCGGCCGGCCGTGCCCCATGCGCGCCACGTTTACCGGCCCGTTCGACGGCTACTCCTAGGAGGTGCTTCATGCGGCACTACCGAGGAGGCGCCGTGGCTCAGGTTTCGGATTTCGTGCTGGCTCGGCTGCGGGAGTGGGGGGTGGCCCGGGTCTTCGGCTATCCGGGGGACGGGATCAACGGTCTGCTCGGGGCGTTCGACCGGGCCAAGGGGGACCCCGAGTTCATCCAGGTCCGGCACGAGGAGATGGCCGCGTTCATGGCCTGCGGCCACGCCAAGTTCACCGGCGAGGTCGGAGTCTGCGCCGCCACCTCGGGGCCGGGCGCCGTCCACCTGCTCAACGGTCTGTACGACGCCAAGCTGGACCACCAGCCGGTGGTCGCCATCGTGGGCCAGCAGAAGCGGCTCAGCCTGGGCTCGCACTACCAGCAGGAAATCCATCTGGACCGGCTGTTCGACGACGTCTCCGAGTACTGCGAGATGGTCACCCACCCGGGCCAGGCACGGCATGTCATCGACCGCGCCTTCAAGACCGCGCTGACCACCCGCGGCGTGGCGACGATCGTGATCCCCAACGACATCCAGGAGGAGGACGCCCAGCCCTCCCCGCCCAAAGCACACGGATCGGTGTTCTCCAGCGTGGGCTGGAGCCGTCCCCGCGTCCTTCCCGACCCCGATGAGCTGCGCCGCGCCGCCGATGTCCTCAACGAGGGCGAGAGGGTCGCCATCCTCATCGGCCAGGGCGCGGCCGATGCCGCGGGCGAGGTCGTCGGAGTGGCGGAGCTGCTGGGTGCCGGAGTGGCCAAGGCGCTGCTGGGCCGGGACGTCCTCCCCGACGACCTGCCCTATGTGACCGGGCCGATCGGTCTGCTGGGCAGCACCGCCAGCGACAAGATGATCAAGGAGTGCGACACCCTCTTCCTGATCGGCACCAGCTTTCCGTACGCCGAGTGGCTGCCGGACGAGGGGCAGGCGCGCGGCGTCGAGATCGACATCGACGGCCGCATGATCGGTATGCGCTACCCCATGGACGCACATCTGGTGGGCGATGCGAAGGAGACCCTCAAGGCGCTCCTCCCGCTGCTGCGGCGCAAGGAGAAGCGGACCTGGCGGAAGAAGGTCGAGAAGGATGTGCGGGAGTGGCTCACCATCTGCGACACCTGGGCCGGCCAGCACTTCGGGGACACCATCAACCCCCAGTCGGTGGCCGCCGAGCTCTCCTCGCGGCTGCCGGACCGGGCGATCCTCACCGCCGACTCCGGATCGGCCACCAACTGGTGGGCGCGCCATCTGAAGCTGCGCGACGGAATGGACGCCTCGCTGTCCGGGACGCTGGCCACCATGGGCCCCGGAGTGCCGTACGCGATCGCGGCGCGCTTCGCGCATCCCACCCGCCCGGTGATCGCCTTCGTGGGAGACGGCGCCTTCCAGATGAACGGCATGAACGAGATGATCACCGTCAAGCGCTATCTGGACCGGCTGGCGGGCGGCCCGCCGCTCGTGTTCTGCGTCTTCAACAACCAGGATCTGAACCAGGTCACCTGGGAGCAGCGCGCCATGGCCGGGGACCCGAAATACCCCGCCTCCCAGGTCATCCCCGACATCCCCTACGGGGCGTACGCCGAGCTGCTGGGGCTGCGGGGGATCCGCTGCGATTCCCCGAAGAAGGTCGGCAGGGCCTGGGACGAGGCGCTGGCCAGTGGCCGCCCGGTCGTCCTGGAGTTCATGGTCGACCAGGAGATCGCACCGATCCCGCCCCATCTCATGGTCCCCATGGCGAAGAAGACCGTGAAGGCCGCTCTGCACGACCCCGAGCTGGCCGGGATCACCCACCGGGGCATCCGGCAGAAGGTCGCCCAGTACGCCGAGCGCCTGCCGGGACGCGGACACTCCTGACGGAAGGGGGAGGCGCGGCATGCATACTGCGAGCGGGCTCGAGGGGGCACTGCGTGCGGAGGTGGACGCCGAGATCAGGTTTGACGCGGGCAGCCGGGGCGCGTACGCCACGGACGGCTCCAACTACCGCCAGGTGCCCATCGGCGTCGTCGTCCCGCGCGACGTGGAGGCCGGGGCGCGGGCGGTGGAGGTGTGCGCCCGCTTCGGCGCGCCCGTCCTGTCGCGGGGTGGCGGGACCAGCCTGGCCGGTCAGTCCACGAACACCGCCGTGGTGATCGACTGGAGCAAGTACTGCCACGCCCTGGTCTCGGTGGATCCCGAGGCGCGCACCTGTGTGGTGGAGCCGGGGCTGGTACTGGACGAGCTCAACCGCCAACTGGCCGACTACAAGCTACAGTTCGGGCCCAAGCCGTCCACGCACAGCCAGTGCGCGCTGGGCGGCATGATCGGCAACAACTCGTGCGGCGCCTCGGCACAGGCGTACGGCAAGACCGTGGACAACGTGCGCCGCCTGGAGGTCCTCACCTACGACGGCGTGCGCATGTGGGTGGGGCCGACGTCCAAGGCCGAGCGGGCCCGGATCGCGGCGGAGGGCGGCCGCCGGGCCGAGATCTACGACGGGCTGGACCGCGTCGTCGGCGAGTACCTCGCGGACATCCGGCGCGGCTACCCGAAGATCCCGCGCCGGGTCTCCGGCTACAACCTGGACTCGCTGCTGCCGGAGAACGGCTTCGACGTGGCCCGGGCCCTGGTGGGCAGCGAGGGCACCCTGGTGACGGTGGTGCGCGCCGAAGTGGACCTGGTGCCGGTGCCCCCGTACCAGTCGCTGCTGGTGCTCGGCTACGGCGACATCTGCACCGCCGCCGACGATGTGCCGCGGCTCCTGGAGCACTGCACACCCAGCGAACTGGAGGCCCTCGACGGGCGGATGGCCCAGCTGATGCGGGAGGAGCACGCGTATCTCGAGTCGCTCAACTCGCTCCCCGAGGGCGGAAGTTGGCTGATGGTGCAGTTCAGCGGGGACACCCAGGAGGACGTCGACGAGCAGGCGCACGCGCTGCTGCGCTCGGTGGGGCGGGACGAGAAGGACGCCACGGTGGCCTTCTCCGACGACCCCCGGCGCGAGCAGCGGATGCTCAAGGCCCGCGAGGCGGGCCTCGGGGTGACCGCGCGCCCGCCGGACGACCGGGAGACCTGGGAGGGCTGGGAGGACTCCGCCGTCCCGCCCGAGCGCCTGGGGGACTATCTGCGCGATCTCAAGGACCTGTTCGCGGAGTTCGGCTACGACCATCCGTCGCTGTACGGCCACTTCGGGCAGGGCTGTGTGCACACCCGCATCCCGTTCGGGATGGAGACCGCCGACGGTGTGGCCGACTTCCGCCGCTTCCTGGAACGCGCCGCCGACCTGGTGGTCTCGTACGGCGGCTCGCTGTCCGGCGAGCACGGGGACGGGCAGGCGCGGGGCGAACTGCTCACCCGCATGTTCGGCGAGCGCCTGGTGAGCGCGTTCGGCGAGGTGAAGGCGGTGTTCGACCCGGAGAACCGGATGAACCCCGGCAAGGTCACCGGTCCGAATCCCGCGAAGGTCACCGGCCCTGGCACGGTCACCGGTGCGGGCACCGTCACCGGCCCTGGCACCGTCACCGGCCCGAATCCGGTCGACGGTCAGCTGCGCCTGGGCCCGGGGTGGCGGCCGGCCACCCCCGACACCCACTTCGGCTACCCCGACGACGAGCACTCCTTCACCCGCGCGGTCATGCGCTGTGTCGGCATCGGCAACTGCCGAAGCCACCACGGCGCCGTGATGTGCCCGTCGTACCGGGCCACCAATGAGGAGGAGCACTCCACCCGCGGCCGGGCCCGGCTGCTGTTCGAGATGCTCGGCGGCCACGCGGACTCCGCCGTCACCGACGGCTGGCGCTCGACCGAGGTCCGGGACGCCCTGGACCTGTGCCTGGCGTGCAAGGGCTGCAAGTCCGACTGCCCGACCGGTGTCGACATGGCGACGCTCAAGGCCGAGTTCCTCGCCCACCACTACGCGGGCCGCCCGCGCCCGGCGGCGCACTACTCCATGGGCTGGCTGCCGGTGTGGGCCCGGCTCTCCCGTATCGCGCCCTCGCTGGTCAACACCGTGGCCCGGGCGCCGGGGGTGGCCGGTCTCGGCAAGCGGCTGGCCGGGGTGGAAGGCGCGCGCCAGGCGCCGGTGTTCGCACCGCGGTCCTTCCTCCAGTGGTGGCGCGCCCGCGCCACCGAGGAGCCGGACCCGGCCGACCCGCGGACCGTGGTGGTGTGGCCCGACACCTTCAGCACCTACTTCCACCCCTCGGTCACCATCTCGGCCGTCCGGGTGCTGGAGGACGCCGGCTTCCGGGTCGCCGTACCGACCGAGCCCGTGTGCTGCGGTCTGACCTGGATCTCCACCGGGCAACTGGCCACGGCGAAGCGCGTGTTGCGGCGTACGCTGCGGGTGCTGCGGCCCTACCTCGAGGCGGGCACCCCGGTCATCGGCCTCGAACCCTCCTGCACCGCGGTGTTCCGGGCCGACGCGCCCGAACTGATGCCCGCCGACCAGGACGTGGAGCGGCTGGCCGGGCAGTTCCGCACCTTCGCCGAACACCTCGTCCACCACGCCCCCGACGGCTGGCGGCCACCCGCGCTCAGCCGGCAGGCCGTCGTCCAGACCCACTGCCACCAGCACGCCATCATGAAGGACGACGCGGACCGCGAACTGATGCGGCGCGCCCATCTCGTCACCGACGTCCTGGACGAGGGCTGCTGCGGCCTGGCCGGGAACTTCGGCTTCGAACGCGGCCACCACGAGGTCTCGATGGCCATCGCGGAACAGGGCGTGCTGCCCGCCGTGCGGGCGGCCGCGCCCGGCAGCCTGCTGCTCGCGGACGGCTTCAGCTGCCGCACCCAGATCGAGCAGGGCGACACCGGCCGCGGGGCCCTCCACCTGGCCGAGGCGCTGGCCCTGGGCCTCGACACCACCCTGCCCAGCGAGCGGCCCGAACGCCTGGCACAGCGTGCGGACCCGCCCTCGCGCACGGCCCGCTGGGCGACCACCGCCGGTGCCGCCGCCCTCACGGCGACGGCCGTGGCCGGGGCCGCGGCGGGGGTCGGCCGCGCCGCCTCGCGGCGCACGCGCCGCGGGGGAAGGTGACCGCACGGTGGTCACGGATCGCGTCGTGGCCGGAGGCGCGGGCGAGCGCGTCGTGGACGGGGTGGACAGCGCCGTCTACACGGTGCCCACCGACGCCCCCGAGGCCGACGCCACCCTCGGCTGGGACAGCACCACCCTCGTCCTCGCCACCGTCCGGTGCGGCCGGGTCACCGGACTGGGCTACACCTACGCCCCCGCCGCCACGGCCCTGGTCGTCGACGATCTGCTCGCGGACGTGGTCACCGGCACCCCGGCCCTCGATGTGCCACGCGCGAACGAGGCCATGCACCGCGCCGTGCGCAACGCCGGACTGCCCGGCGTGGCCGCACAGGCCATCGCCGCCGTGGACATCGCCCTGTGGGACTGCAAGGCCCGCCTGCTCGACCTGCCCCTCGTCGACCTCCTGGGCAGGGCGCGGGACGAGGTGCCCGTATACGGCAGCGGCGGCTTCACCACGTACGACGCCGAGCACCAGGACCGTCAGCTGCGCGGCTGGACCGAGGAAGAGGGCATCCCCCGCGTCAAAATCAAAATCGGCGAGTCCTGGGGGCGGTGCGAGGACCGCGACCAGGAACGCGTCGCCGAGGCCCGTGCGAGCATCGGCGACACCACCGACCTGTACGTGGACGCCAACGGCGGCTACGCCGCCAAACAGGCCGTACGCATGGCCGACACGCTCGCCGACCACGGGGTGACCTGGTTCGAGGAACCCGTCTCCTCCGACCACCTCACCACGCTCGCCACCGTCCGCGACCGGGTCCCGATGGAGGTCACGGCCGGTGAATACGGCTACACCCTGCCCTACTTCGCACATATGCTCGCCGCCGGTGCCGTGGACTGCCTCCAGGCCGACGTCACCCGCTGCGGCGGCATCACCGTCTGGCTGCGCGCCGCCGCCCTCGCCCACGGCCAGGGCCTCGAGATCTCCGGCCACTGCGCCCCACACGCCCACGCCCACGCCGCCGCGTCCGTGCCCAACCTGCGCCACCTGGAGTGGTTCCACGACCATGTACGCATCGAGCGCCTTCTGTTCGACGGCGTCCTCGCGCCCGACGGCGGCGGCCTCACCCCGGGCCATGACGGAGCGCCCGGACTGGGGCTCACGCTGAACAGCGAACGGGCCCGGCCGTACCGTGTGGCCTGAGCCGTACGGCGAGACGCCGAGCGCACGCACTCAGTCGAGCGCGCTCACTCATGGGGAACGACGGCCACCGGACAGCTCGCGTGGTGCACCGCCGCCTGCACCACGGGCCCCAGGCGGGGCCCCAGCGCGGGCGGGTGTTTCCGCCGTCCGACCATCAGCAGATCGCTGTCGGCCGCGGCCTGGACGACGGCGCGGGCCGGGCTCTCCAGCCGGACCTCGTCGACGACCCGCACCCGGGGGAACTTCTCCCGCCACGGCCGCAGCACCTCGTCCAGCTCCCGCCGCGCCCGCTCCATGGTGTCCCGGGCCATGTCATCGCCCCCGGTGGCGGCGTGGGCCCGGTCGGGTTTTCGGCCGTGGACGGCGTGCAGTGGCACATCGCGGGTGAACGCGGTGACGTAGGCGAACTCCAGGAGGTTGTCCTGCGGACCGTGCAGGCTCAGGCCCACGACCACACGCCCCGGGCGTTCACGTGCTCCCCGCCCCGCGCGCATCAGCACCACCGGCCGCTCCGCGCGGGCGATGGTGTGCAGCCCGATGTCACCGAGGAAGAAGCTGGCCACCCGGTCCAGCCCCCGCGATCCGAGCACCAGCATGCGGGAGTGCGCCGCCGCGTCGAGCAGGGCCGTCTCGGGCTCGTCCGCCACCAGGTCCTCGATGATGGTCAGCTTCGGATGGTCACGGGCCAGCTCGGTGTGCGCGTCGTGCACGATCCGCTTCGCCCAGTAGTTCTGGTCGTCCGCCGCGGGGGTGTCGGGCGTGCGGGGGCCCAGCAGGATCCAGGCGTGCGTCAGGCGCAGCGCCAGCTCACGCCGCTCCGCCTCGTCGGCGGCCCAGTGCGCGGCGGTCAGGCTCTCGGCCGAGCCGTCGAGACCAACGGTGACCACTTGTTCCATGGCAGTGCCTCCCGTCGGGTTCCCTGGTCCACACCACACCGATCGGGCGTCCCGAACCGCCCACGACCGGCGCGGCGGTGACATCGCTCTCCGAGAACAGTGCCACCAGCCTCCTCCACCGAGCCTGCCAGCTCGCCCGCGCCGCCGAATGAGCCTCATGGCTCCCTCTCCCGGCCACACGGCCCACCACGGGGCCATCCGGCCCCCGGCCGAGGGCGTTCCGCCCGGACACCGCTCACCGGCGGTGTCACAGTGGACGGCGTCAGGCCCGCTACGGGATGCCCGGCGTGGCGGGGCTGTGCCCCTGGATCCCGGGGTTAAGGGGCGGAGCCCCAGTTGTGGGAAGGGGCGGGGAGGGGAACAGCCCGCCGCAGGCGTACGCGTACCGTCGGACACCTAGTAGCCGACGGTGAAGTGCGTGTCCTCGCCGGGGTTCTCCAGTTCGTCGAGGACCGCCACGGCGAGGTCTTCCGCCGAGACGCGGGACGTGCCGTCGGCGGTGGTGATGAGGGTCGTGGTGCCGCGCCGGTACTTTCCGGTGCGGTGGCCGGGCTCGAGGAGGGCGGGTGGGCTGAGATAGACCCAGTCCGCCGAGTGGGCCCGGCAGACGTCCAGCTGCGCGGCGCTGGTGGCGGCGATGGCGCGGAAGGGCTCCGGGACGTACTCCGGGCTGTCCAGGACGAGCCGGTCGGGGTGGTCCGGGTTCCGCAGGGGCGCGGCGCCGCCGATGACGAGCATGCGTGTCCGGGCCGTCTCGGCGGCGGTGAGCAGCGCCGTCGTGGTCCTGACGGCGGTGTCCTCGTGACCGGGGGCGGGGCGGGTCGCGGCCACGATCGCGTCGGTGCCGGTGAAGAGCCGGCTCATGTGGTCGGGGTCGTCGGCGTCGCCCCGCACGGCGATCACTCCGGGCGGCGGGGCGGCCGTCGGCTCCTTGTGGAACACCGCGACGAGGTCATGGCCCCGGCTCACGGCTTCGTCGACGACACGCGAGCCGACCATTCCGGCGGCTCCGACAACGGCGATCTTCATCGAGGTGTCCCTTCCGGGGCGGGGGTGGAGACGGAGTCCTGTTCGGGCGTCCGGGGGCGGGTGCGGGTGCGGGTGCGGGTACGCGGCGGAAGCTGTCCCGCGACGATCGCGGCGAGCGAGAGCGCGAATCCCACGAGCTGGATCGGGCCGAGCGTCTGGTCGAGCACGATGGCGCCGAGAACGGCGGCCACCAGCGGTGAGAGCAGGGCGAGGACCGCGACCGAGGCCACGGGCAGGCTGGTGATGCCCTGGAACCACAGGGCGTAGGTGATCAGACCGCCGACCAGCCCCAGCCAGAGGTAGCCGAGCGCGGCGGGCAGGTCGACCGCGGGAGGTGCCCCCTCGACGAGGAAGGTGAGGGGCAGCAGGAAGAGCCCTCCCGCGGTGAGTTGCCACCCGGCGAAGGTGGTGGCACCGACCCCGGCGGGGCGCCCCCAGCGCTTGGTGAGCGTCACGCCGAGCGCCATCGTGACGGCGCCCGCGAGGCCCGCCACGACCCCGACGGCGTCGAGCGCCGCGTTCGGCCCGATCACCACAAGACCGACGCCGACGACGCCCGTCACACCCCACAGGAGGCGCCACGGCGAAAGGCGCTCATGGAGCACGGTGACGGCCAGGACGGCCACGACCAGCGGCTGGGCCGCCGCCAAGGTGGCGGCCACGCCACCCGGCAGGCGTTCGGCCGCGACGAACAGCAGCGGGAGGAAGAGCCCGATGTTCAGCACGCCGAGTGCCGCGGCCTTCCCCCACCAGGCGCCGCGCGGCAGCGTCCGGGTGAGGGCCAGCGCGATCAGGCCGGCGGGCAACGCGCGCAGGAACCCCGCGAAGAGCGGATGTCCCTCGGGGAGCAGTTCGGTGGTGACGACATACGTCGTGCCCCACACCGAGGGCGCGAGCGCCGTCCACGCGGTGCGTGGCAGGTTTCCGTGGCGGACACCGCCGGCCCCGCCGGAAACCACTTCTGTGGTGTGCCGTGTCATGCCTCGAAGTCTCGTCCCGGCGCCATTGATGAGTCCAACACATGTTTGTCACCTCATCGATCTCGATCCACGATGGATCCATGGAGCTTCAGCAGATGCGGTACGTCGTCGCCGTCGCCGAGACGAACAGCTTCACCCGCGCCGCGGAGCGGTGTCTGGTCGTCCAGTCCGCCCTCAGCCACCAAATCGCCCGCCTGGAAAGGGAGTTGGGTGCGAGACTCTTCGAGCGCACCAGCCGCCGGGTGCGGCTGACACCGGCCGGCGCGGCCTTCCTCCCCGCCGCCCGCCAGTGCCTGGACGCCGCCGAGCGCGCGGCCGCCGAGGTCGCCGCGGCCGTCGGGGAGGTACGCGGACGGCTCGCCGTGGGCCTGATCCCCACCGTCACCGCGGTCGACATCCCGGGCGCGCTGCGCGACTTCCACGAGCGGTATCCGCGTGTGCGCGTCAGCCTGCGGGTGGGCGCCAGCGACGACCTCGTCGAGCAGGTGAAGGAAGGCGCCCTCGACGTGGCGTTCCTCGGCCTGCCGACCACCGCCCGCCCGCAAGGTGTCGACGCCCATGAACTCGCGCGTGACCGGCTCGTCGCCGTGGTCGCGCCGGACCATCCCCTCGCCGGGGAATCACAGGTCGACCTGCGCAGGCTCTCCTCCGAGGTGTTCGTGGACCTCCCGGCGGGGACCGCCGGACGCGCCCAGTCCGACCTGGCCTTCGAGGCCGCCGGGCTCACCCGTGACGTGGCCTTCGAAGTGACCAGTGCGGACTTCATCGCCCGGCTCGTCGGCCCGGGACTCGGCGTGGCGATGCTTCCCACCGCCTACGCGCCTCATCTCGCGGGCGTCGTCACCGTCGAGGTCGCCGACGCACCGGCCCGCGTCGAGTACGTCATCTGGAGCCGCTTCAGCCGCACACCGGCGGCGACCGCCTTCCTCACGGCGCTGGACATCACGCCCACGGAATCCTGACGCATGCGACGGGGCCGGGCCACCCCGCCCTCACGATGCCCGCCGGGGGGATCGGCACGTCGAGGACGAACGAACCACCAGACGAGTCCCGTTCACCACCGGCGGCGGTGAACGGGACCACACACGGCCGCACACCGGCCCGCGAACACCACCGCCGGTAGGCCGTCGCCATGAGTGGTCACCGCGAGCCCCAGGGTGCGCCCGCCGCTCCCCACCGGGCCGTAACCGAGCGCACCGGCCACCGCCCTCACCCGGGCCCCGCCTCGCCTCCGAGACCCGGCCGGTGCCGCCCCGCACGTTGGACACCGTCGCGGTCGACACCTCCGCCGCCCGTGCCACATGCCCGATCGTCACCCTCGGCACGCCCGGCGGAATACGCTCCCGTCCCGCCCCCACCCGCCGATGTCGCGCGTGGGGGCGGGCGATGGGGGACAGCGGTCCAACCGGACGAATTACGGGCCCGACTCCGGGGAACGCGCCACGGGACGGAAAGGACTACGCAGATGCCCAAGATCGCCATCATCCTCGGCAGCACCCGTCCCGGCCGCAACGGCGAAGCCGTCGCCCAGTGGGTCTTCGACATCGCCCGGCGGCGCACCGACGCGGAGTACGAGCTCGTCGACATCGCCGACTACCGGCTCCCCCTCCTGGACGAGGCGGTCCCGCCGTCGCTGGGCCAGTACTCACAGCCGCACACCAGGACCTGGGCGGAGAAGATCGCCTCCTTCGACGGCTATGTGTTCATCACCCCCGAGTACAACCACTCCACCTCCGGCGCCCTGAAGAACGCCATCGACTTCCTGTACGCCGAGTGGAACAACAAGGCCGCCGGCTTCGTCGGCTACGGCAGCGCCGGTGGCACCCGCGCGGTCGAGCACCTGCGCCTGATCATGGCCGAGCTACAGGTGGCCGATGTGCGCGCACAGGTCTCGCTGTCCCTGTTCACCGACTTCGAGGACTTCAGCAGGTTCAACCCCGCCGAGCACCAGACCGAGGCCGTGAACACCCTGCTCGACCAGGTCGTCATCTGGAGCACCGCGATGGCCACCGTCCGCGCCGCCTAGCGAACGCTCCTCACACCCGCGTGTCGGACCTCGTCGGCAGCGGGTGGCGGCCGGTCAGCCAGTCCCGGCGGAGCAGCGGCAGAGTGCTCTCCATGTCCCGGACGCCGGTGACCGGCAGCCGCACCTCGACGCGTGTGCCGGGGCGCCCGTCGGGCCGGTCCAGTACGGTGATCCGGCCCCGGTGCAGGGCGATCTGCTGGGCGACCAGGGTCAGGCCCAGGCCGGAGCCGGGGCTGTCCGGGCCGCGCCGGAAGCGCTGGAAGACCTCCTCGCGGCGTTCGGGTGGGATGCCGGGGCCGTGGTCGTCCACGGTGAGCACGGCGAGCGGCTGCCGCGGGTCGCCGGATTGACGCAGGGTCACCTCGATGTGGGCCGTGCCGTCGGTGGCGCGGCCATGGGTCCAGGCGTTGGTCAGCAGGTTGTCCACCGCCGAGCGCAGCCCCTCCTCCCAGCCGTGCACCAGCAGCCCCGGGGTGGTGCGTACGGACACCTCGGCATCCGGATGGGTGCGCCGCAGGCCGGAGACGGACGCGTCCAGCACCTCCGTGAGGTCCAGCGACGTGAACGCGTCCGCCTCGACCAGGTCGCCCTGCGCGAGCGCCCTGAGCATCACCAGCAGCCCCAGCAGCCGGGTGTGTTCGCGGCCCAGGTCGTCGAGTGCTTCCGCCCGGTCCACGGGGTCCAGGTCGGGGTGGTCGGCGAGGATGTCGATGTTGGTGCGCATGCTCATCAGCGGGGTACGCAGCTCGTGGGACGCGGTCGCGGCGAACGCGCGGGCGGTGGCCAGCGCCTCCCCGGTGCGTTCGACCTGCTCGTCGTAGCGGGCGAGCACGGTCTGCAGCGTGTACGCCAGGTCGTCGACCTCGCCGATACGGGTCGGCGTGTGCTCCAGGCGTACGGCGCTGGTCCTCGGGTCCAGGCCGCTGGTGCGGCGCTGCAAGCGCCGCAGCGGCAGCACCGCACGGGCCGCGATGGCCCACGTGGTGGCCCCGGCCAGGGGCGCGGCCACCAGCGCCCCGAACACGACCCGTTGGCGCACCAGCGCCAGCTCCTCCTCGGTGGTGTCCGGCGAGAACAGCCACAGATTCGGCGTGGTGCCCTCTTTCGCGGCACCGACACGCAGCGACAGGACCAGCCAGTCCGTGTCATCGGAGGTCACGGTGACCGGCTTCGGGGCGGTGCGGGGCAGCGAGGGGAGCGGGTCGGGCCGCGGCCCGGCCGAGATCGTGCCCCCGGGCGCGGTCAGCCGGATGCCCACGTCCCGCGCGGAGTTGACCAGCCGCCGCTGCCGGGCCTGCTCCATGACCGGACGGTCGGTCCCGGCGACCTCGAGGAAGGCCTTGGCGTTCTTGGCGACGACCGTGGCGCGAGCGCGCAACTGGGAGTTCTGGTGTGCGCGCAGGTCGTCGCCGACCAGACGCAGCAGCAGCCAGCCGGAGGCCAGCACCAGCAGCGGCACGCTCACGCCGACCGCGAGCGCGATACGGGTGGACAGTCTCATGGCGCCTCCCCGGATGACGTTTCCCCGGGCAGTCCGTCGTTGCCTGCCATGCACACCTCTGTTCCGCGGCGGTCGAACGCGTCCGTCCGAGGAACAGATCAAAGCATCGACATGGCCGGTGTCTCCACACCGAACCGGCGCGGCACCGGCGGCCGCCGCCGCGGTGGCCCCGCCGTCAGGAGCCGAGAGCCCCGGTGAGGCCGGTGGCGTCGGTGACGTCGGCCCGCCGCACCTGGACGCCGCGCTCGGCCAGATCGGCCGGCCGGTCGGTGCTCCGCCCGGTGGCGATGATGTCATGTGTGCGGGAACGGCTCGGCCAGCGACGTAAGCACATGGTCGGCCTCCGCGGCACGCAGTTCCGCCGCGGAGTAGTGGCCGCTCGCGACCCCCACCGCCGTCGCGTTCGCGGCGTGCCCGGCCTCGATGTCGCGAGGCGTGTCCCCGACCACGTAGACATCGGAGCGGCCCAGATCGTGCCCGTGCAGCCGGGCGGCCTTCGCCGTCGCCAGGCGGGTGATCTCCGCACGGTCCGGGGAGTCCGAGCCGTAGGCGCCGAACACGAAATAGCGGCCCAGCCTGCCCGGTTCCATCTTGATCCGGGCCGCGCCCTCCATCGCGCCGGAGATGAGCCCGAGGATGATCCCCGCGTCCGTGATCCGCCGCAGGGTGTCTTCGACACCGTCCATGACGCGATACCCCTCCGAGGTCCGGATGTCCTCCGAGAGATGCCACAGATACGCCGCGTACAGGCGGGCCATCTCATCGTGACTGGGCTCGCGGCCGAGCACGGCCCGGAACGTCTCCCGGCCGACCTGCGGATCCGTCTCCCCGGCCGAGGTGTGTTCTCCGATATCGGCGGCCACCCCGTGCAACCGCTCGAAGGCCCAGGCCCAACTCCGGGCTCCCGACCCTCCGGTGTGGATCAGGGTTTCGTCGATGTCGAAGAGCACCGCTATCGGTCCGGCCATCGCACGCATCTCCTCCGGTTCCGCCTGCTTCCAGGGTGCGCGGTGGCGCCGGAGGCGGCCAGTTGCGGGGGCGCGGTGTTGGTGGTGCCGTTGAAATGACGGAGGCAGCGTGGCGACTACGACGGGCTGAACGATATGGACACCGTCTCGGTGATCACCGGGACCGCCGGGTTCACCGATCCGCATACCGTACGCGTCGAGACCGCCGACGGCCCCCTGGCGAGCACCGCGGAACAGCGAGGCTTCGCAGACAACCATCGAGCGCATGGAGGGCGGCGTCGCCATGACCGACCTGGACACGCTGTCGGTGAACACGATCCGCGGACTGTGCATGGACGCGGTCCAGAAGGCGAATTCGGGGCACCCCGGAACGCCCATGGCGATGGCGCCCGTCGCGTACACACTGTGGCAGCGGTTTCTGCGCTTCGATCCGGCCGATCCCATCTGGCCGAACCGCGACCGCTTCGTGCTCTCCGAGGGCCATGCCTCCGCCCTGCTCTGGTCGCTGCTGCATCTGACCGGCGTGCGCACGGTCGACCCGGAGTACGAGGTGCTGGGCCGTCCGGCGGTGACCCTCGACGATCTGAAGTCCTTCCGGCAGCTCGACTCGCGCTGCCCCGGCCACCCCGAGTACCGGTGGACCAGCGGCGTCGAGACGACCACCGGCCCGCTCGGTCAGGGCGTCGCCACCTCCGTCGGCATGGCGATCGCCGGGCAGTGGCTGGCGGCGCGGTACAACCGCGACGACTTCACGCTCTTCGACTTCGATGTGTACGCGCTCGCCGGGGACGGCTGCATGATGGAGGGCGTCTCCTCCGAGGCGGCCTCGCTCGCCGGACACCTCCGGCTGTCCAACCTGTGCTGGATCTACGACTCCAACCGGGTCACCATCGAGGGCCACACCGACATCACCTTCACCGAGGACGTCGCCGCCCGCTTCCTGGCCTACGGCTGGAACGTGACCACCGTGGCCGACGCAGGCGACCTCGGCCGGATCGGCCGCGCCTTCCACTCCTTCCGCGCCGAGGCCGCGCGCCCGACCCTGATCCTCGTCCACAGCCACATCGGCTACGGCTCGCCGGTCGAGGACTCACCGAAGGCACATGGGTCGCCGTTCGGGCCGGAGGGGGTCAAGGCCACCAAGCGCGCCCTCGGCCTGCCGCCCGACGCCGACTTCCACATCCCCGACGGTGTGCCCGACTGGTTCGCACGGGGGATCGGCGCACGCGGCGGCCAGCTGCGCAGCCACTGGGAGAAGACGTTCGACGCCTACCGCGGCGCGTATCCCGAGCTCGCCGACGAGTTGGAGCGGATCCAGCGCCGTGAGCTGCCGGACGGCTGGGAGACCGCGCTGCCCACCTTCGCGGCCGATCCGAAGGGCCTGGCAAGCCGCGACTCCTCGGGCCAGGTGCTGAACGCGGTGGCCAAGGCGGTGCCCTGGGTGCTCGGCGGGTCCGCCGATCTGGCGCCGTCGACCAAGACCCGCCTCACCTTCGGCGGTGCGGGCGACTTCCAGCCGTATGACCACGCCGGGCGCAATCTGCACTTCGGCGTCCGGGAGCACGCGGCCGCCGCGGTGGCCAATGGAATGGCGCTGACGAAGCTCCGTCCGTACTGGTCCGGGTTCCTGATCTTCTCCGACTACGCCAAGGCGGCCATTCGCCTCTCGGCGCTGATGGAGATCCCCACCGTGCACGTCTTCACCCACGACTCCATCGGGGTCGGCGAGGACGGACCCACCCACCAGCCCGTCGAGCAGCTCGCCGGGCTGCGCGCCACGCCCGGACTGCTGGTGTTCCGCCCCGCCGACGCGAACGAGGTCGCCGAAACGTGGCGGGTGGTCGCCGGCCTCCGCCGGGCGCCGGCCGCGCTGGTCCTCTCCCGCCAGCCCCTGCCCACCCTGGACCGCACCCGGCTCGGGGCGGCCACCGGTGTCGCCTGGGGCGCCTACGTCCTGGCGGACGCGGACCGGGGCGAGCCCGAGGTGATCCTGCTCGCCACCGGCTCCGAGGTGGCGCTGGCCCTGGCCGCACACGAGGAACTCACCGCCGAGGGCATCGCGTCCCGCGTGGTGAGCATGCCGTGCTGGGAGCTGTTCGACCGTCAGCCGCGCGAGTACCGCGACCAGGTGCTGCCGCCCGCGGTCACGCGCAGGGTCGCGGTGGAGGAGGGCTCCACGTTCGGCTGGGACCGGTACGTCGGCGCGGACGGGGCCGTCATCGGAATGCACACCTTCGGCGCCTCCGCACCCCTCAAACAGCTGCTCACGAAGTTCGGATTCACCCCCGAGCGCGTCGCGCAGGTGGCGCGCGAGCTGGTGGCCCCGGGCTGAGCGGGCAATGACGCGACAGGAGAACACATGGCTACCGACACCCCGATGCAGCTCGGCATGATCGGGCTCGGCCGGATGGGCGCGAACCTCGTGCGCCGGCTGATGCGCGACGGCCACCGCTGTGTGGTCTACGACGTCAACGAAAGCGCCGTTCAGGAAATGGAGGGCGAGGGCGCCGTCGCCGCCCGCTCGCTCGGCGACCTGGTGGCGAATCTGGAACGGCCACGGGCCGTCTGGCTCATGCTGCCCGCCGCCGTCGTACAGCCCACCCTCGACCAGCTCACCGAGCTCCTCGACCCGGACGACGCCATCATCGACGGTGGCAACTCCTACTACCGCGACGACATCACCCGCGCGGCACAGCTCGCCCCGCACCGCATCCACTACCTGGACTGCGGAACCTCCGGCGGAGTCTGGGGACTTGAGCGCGGCTACTGCCTGATGATCGGCGGTGAGGACGGGCCCGTCGCCCGGCTCGACCCCATCTTCCGCACCATCGCTCCCGGCACCGGCTCCGCCGAGCCGACACCGAGCAGACACGGCGACGGAACGGCGCCCGAAGGCTATCTCCACTGCGGCCCCAGCGGAGCCGGCCACTTCGTGAAGATGGTTCACAACGGGGTCGAGTACGGCATGATGGCCGCGATCGCCGAGGGGCTCAGCATCATCGACCACGCGGACGCCGGGCTGCGCAAGCGCGCCGCCGACGCGGAGACCACCCCGCTGCGCGAGCCGGAGGCGTACCGTTTCGAGATCGACGTAGGCGAGGTGGCCGAGGTGTGGCGCCGCGGCTCGGTCGTGGGCTCCTGGCTCGTCGACCTCACCGCCGACGCGCTGGCCAGGTCGCCGCAGCTGGACGAGTTCACCGGGCGTGTCTCGGACTCCGGCGAAGGGCGCTGGACGGTACGAGCCGCGATCGACGAGGGCGTGCCCGCCGCCGTGATCTCCACGGCGCTCACCGACCGCTTCCAGTCCCGGGGCCTCGGCGAGTTCGCCGACCGGGTGCTGTCCGCCATGCGCAGCGAGTTCGGCGGACACGCCGAGAAGAGGAGCGGGCGATGACGGCACCGGACGACCATGTGATCGTGCTCTTCGGCGCCACCGGCGACCTCGCCAAGCGCAAGCTGCTCCCCGGGCTGTTCCACCTCGCCGCCGCGGGGCTCCTCCCCGACGGCTACCGCATCGTGGGTTCGGCCCCGTCCCGGTCCGCGATGAGCGACGACGCGTTCCGCACCCACGCCCATGACGCGGTCGCCACCTTCGGACGGTCCAAGCCGACCGGACCGGTGTGGAAGTCCTTCGAGGAGTCGCTGTCCTTCGGCGCGGCCGACGCCGAGGATCCCGGCCCGCTGCTCGCGGCCGTACGGGCGGCGGAGGACTCCCTCGGCGGGCCGTCCCGCAGACTGTTCCACCTGGCCATTCCGCCCTCGGCGTTCGCGTCCACCATCGGCATGCTCGGCGACACGGGCCTGGCCGAGAACGCGAAGGTGATCGTGGAGAAGCCCTTCGGCACCGATCTGGCGTCGGCGCGGGCGCTCAACGAGAGGATCAACGCCGTCTTCGACGAATCCCGGGTCTTCCGCATCGATCACTTCCTCGGCAAGGAGTCGGTGGACAACATCCTCGCCCTCCGGTTCGCCAACGGCATGTTCGAGCCCAACTGGAACCGGGACCACGTCAGTTATGTGCAGATCGATGTGCCGGAGACGCTCGGCCTGGAGGGCCGTGCCCACTTCTACGAGGGCACCGGAGCCTTCCGGGACATGATCGTCACCCATCTGATCCAGGTGCTCGGCATCGTGGCGATGGAACCACCGGTCTCGCTCGCCGCCGAGCCGTTGCGCGACGAGAAGGACAAGGTCTTCGAGGCGCTGCGCCCCATCGGGCCCGGGGATGTCGTGCGCGGCCAGTACGAGGGCTACCGCGACGAACCCGGTGTGGCCCCCGATTCGACGACCGAGACGTTCGCCGCGCTGCGGGTGGAGGTGGACAACTGGCGGTGGGCCGGGGTCCCGTTCCATCTGCGCTCCGGCAAGAACCTCGCACAGGGCCGCCAGGTGATCACCCTCGGACTGCGCGAGCCGCCCCTGCGGATGTTCCCGGCCGACCTCGCCGACCAGGAGAAGAACCGGGCCAACAAGATCGTGATCGACTTCGGGGACCCCGGGTGGATCGCCGCCCGCTTCCTCACCAAGGAGCCGGGCCCCGCGATGCGGCTCGAACCGGCCACGATGGCCTTCGGCTACGCCGGGTCGTTCTGCGAGGAGAACGGGCTCGAGGGCTACGAACGCCTCATCCTGGACGCCATGCTGGGCGACCAGTCGCTGTTCACCCGGGCAGGCGGCATCGAACACATCTGGGCCGCGTCGGCCCCCCTCCTGGAGAACCCCCCGCCGGTCCAGCCCTACGCCCCCGGCTCCTGGGGCCCCGAACCGGCCCTCAGCGAACTGATCGCGCCCTACCCGTGGCATCTGCCGGACGCCGCCGAGATCCTGCCCGGAACCTTCGGCACGCCCGGGACCGGCACATGAGGGTCAGATACCGGAGACGGTCACCCCCCGCTCGGTGAGTGCCGTGTGCACGGGCACGGGCCGCCCGTAGTACGCCTCCCACGCCATGCTGTGGGGCAGCGCGGCCTTTGCCAGGGACGGCAGGTCGAGCAGCGGGCTCACGTCCTCGAGAGCCCTGCACTCCAGCAGGTGGACGTCGGTGAGGCCGGGCAGGCCGGACAGCGTGCCGATGTCCTTCAGCTCGGGCATCCACAGCCGCAGGACGCGGAGGTTCTGGTGACCGGCCAGGCGGGAGAGGTCCCGCCAGTCCACGCCCTTCAGATTGAGGTCGACGACTGGCCCGGCCGGTATGTCGGCCACGCGGGGGCAGCCATCGAGCACCAGCTTCCGCAGGTCGGGGCAGTCCTCCAGGGCGCGCAGCGAGCCCAGGCCCGGCACCTGGGAGAAGGTCAGGTCGTCCACCGGGGCACCGGCCAGGCCGCCGGGGTCCACGAGCACCGCGCAGTCCTCGACGCGGAGTTCGCGCAGCGCGGGCAGGTCGCCGAGGCCGTCGAGGCCGGTCAGCGAAGGGCAGTCCTGGATCCGCACCTCGCGCAGGGCGGGCAGCTCACCGAGGCGGCCGGGGGCGCGCAGGCTGCGGCAGTGGGAGACCCACAGCTTGTCCAACTGGTCCTTGCGTTCGAGGCCCTCCAGGGTGACCAGATTGTCGCAGTGATCGATGGTGATGAACGCCAGACCCGAGACCCCCGCGAACGACGAGAGATCGCGGAGTCGCCGGATGCCCCGCAGGTTGATCGAGCGCAGTGACGGCAGCCGGGTGAGCGCGGAGAAGTCCCCCAGATCGGGGCAGTCTTCGAGCCAGACCTGCACCAGGCCGCGGACGGTTTCGAGTCCGCGCAGGTCGGTGAGGTGCTCGGCCCGCGTGATGAACAGCCTCCGCAGCCCAGTCAGCGCGGACAGCGCGGACAGGTCGGTCAGTTCGGTGCAGCCACTGATACCGAGCCACTCCACGCCGGGGTGGGAGCCGAGCCCGCGGAGGGTCTTCAGACGCGGACAGTCGTCCAGGGTCAGGTCGGTCAGGGCGGGCAGCGCGTCGATGCCGGTCAGGTCCCGCAGGTGGCCGCAGCTGCGCAGGTCCAGTTCGGTCACCGCGGGGACGTCCCGCAGCCCGGTCAGGTCGCGGATCCCGGTCCAGCCGAGGTCGAGGTGGGTGAGCCGGGCCAGCCCGGACAGCGGCGAGGCGTCCTTGAAGGAGCGGCACCCGCGCAGCGTCAGGCTCTCCAGCGCGGGGAACGCCGTACCGAAGCCGTCGGCGGACCGCACCTTGGTCATGCTGAGGTCCAGCTCGCGCAGCCGCCCGAGCGCCAGCAGCGGCGCGATGTCCGACACCGCCCGGCAGCGGTGCAGGTTGAGCCGGGTCAGTTCGGTGAGGCGGCCGATCGGGGTGAGGTCCTCGATGCCCGCGCAGCCGTTGAGGTCGAGGTCGGTGAGGCAGGTGAGCTCGCCGACCTCGGTGAGGTCCGTGATCTCCTTGCAGCGGTCGACGTGCAGGGCGCGGAGCGTGGTGAGGTGGCGCAGGCCGGTCAGCGAGGTCATCCGGCGCAGGCGCAGCGAGGTGCGGTTCTCGCGCGCGAAGGCGGGGACGAGGAGGGCGGCGCAGAAGCCGTCCGGGTCGGCCGCCTTGGGCCACAGCCGTAACAGCGTCTCCGAGGAGTACCCGGCCGCGCGTTCGAACCGGGCGGCCAGGGCGAGCGCCGCACCGTCGTCCCGGATCAGGACGAGTTCCCCGATGGCCTTGCGTATCTTGACCGGCTTGCCCGTCGCCAGCAGCTCGCGCAGTTCGCCCAGTCGATTGTCCGAGGTCATGGCACGGGACCTTATAGGCCGGGCCTGACAGCGGAGCGCGCGAGCGCACACCGGCGGGCAGGTGCGCGGCGGGAGCGTCACGTCTCGCTGAAGGTGCGTCGGTAGGCGCCGGGTGTGGTGCCGAGGTGCGTCCTGAAGCGGCGGCGCAGGTTGACCGCCGAGGCGAGGCCGACCCGGGTGGCGATGGCTTCGACTGGCAGGGCGGTCTGCTCCAGCAGTACCCGGGCCGCGTTGATGCGCTGGGTGAGCAGCCACTGTCCCGGGCTGGTGCCGAGCTGTTCGGTGAACCGGCGGGCAAGCGTGCGGTGGGACAGCCCCGCGCGTTCGGCGAGGCGGTCGAGGGTCAGCCGGGTGCCGAGGCGCGCGGTGGCCCATTCCAGCACCGGGGCCAGGGATTCGTCCGCCTTGGCCGGTACGGGGGGCGTGGCGTACTGGAGCTGGCTGCCCTCGCGGTGCGGCGGCAGGACCATGTTTCGGGCGATCCGGGCGGCGTAGGCCGCGCCATGGTCCTTACGTACGAGGTGGAGGCACAGGTCGATACCCGCGCCGGTGCCGGCGCTGGTCGCCACGTCGCCGTGGTCGACGAAGAGCACGTTGGTGTCCACCCGCACCTCGGGGAAGGCGGCGGCGAGCCGGGCCGTGCCGCGCCAGTGGGTGGTGGCGCGGCGGCCGTCGAGCAGCCCGGTCCGGGCGAGGACGAACGCGCCCGTACAGATGGCGACGATCCTCGCCCCGCGCCCGTGGGCGGCCCGCAGCGCTTCGGTGACGGCCGGCGACACCGTGGTCGTCCCCGACTGCTGCCAGCCGGGGATGACCACGGTGTCCGCCTCCTGCACGGCGTCCAGCCCCGCATCGACGAGCATCGAGCAGCCGACGGTGGTCCGCAGGGGGCCGGGTCGCTCGGCGCAGGCCCGGAAGCTGTAGCGGGCCGGCACTTCGGGGACGTCCGCGCCGAAGACCTCGGCGGCGCAGGCGACCTCAAAGGGCGACTGCGGCTCGGTGAGCAGGGCCACTACCCGGTGGAGGCTCATGGCAAGAATGTACCTGCAGGCGTCTTTCCGGACTCTCGGCCGAGGAGACCGGCCCCGGTCACAGTGGTCCCATGAGTGACACCACCGAAACGGAAGTACTGAGGACCGCGGTCCAGGTGGACGGGGAGGCGGCCAGCTACCTGACCGTGGAGCGGGAGGGCCCGCCCGTGCTGCTGCTGCACGGGACGTACTGGAGCCGGGTCTGGCTGCCGGTGGTGGCCCGTCTCGCCGACGCGGGGCTGCGGCCGCTCGCGGTCGACCTCCCCGGCCTGGGACGCTCCGGAGGCGAGCTCACCCCGGAAACGGCCACGGTCCCGGCCCTCGCGGACTGGGTGGCGCGATTCGCGTCCGCGGTGGGCGTCTGTGGAGCGGTCCCCGT
Organism: Streptomyces lacaronensis; assembly: GCF_047337785.1. NCBI lineage: Bacteria > Bacillati > Actinomycetota > Actinomycetes > Kitasatosporales > Streptomycetaceae > Streptomyces > Streptomyces lacaronensis. The sequence goes on along the minus strand of NZ_JBLHDK010000003.1, from coordinate 3,043,171 downwards.
GGCGGGCCATGACATCGGCGGTGCCATCGCCCAGCATCTCCTCGTTCACGACCGGTTGGAGGTGTCCCGGCTGGCGCTGGTCAACTCGGTCACCTACGACTCCTGGCCGGCGCCCCACGTGGCCCGCTTCCGAGGCCCAAGCCCCGCTGCGGAGGACGTCCTCGCCGCTCGCCGACAGGCGGTGACCGCGGCGCTGGCCGGTGCCGCCACCGAGCAGCGCGTCGCGGACTACCTGACCCCGTGGACCGACCCGCGGGTACGCCGCTCCTGGGCGGCCCTGGCGGGCGCGGCCGACAGCCGCTACACCCTCGACCTGGTACCCGCGCTGCGTCGATCGGCGACGCCCAAGCTGCTGCTCTGGGGCGAGGAGGACGGCTACGAGAAGGTGGCGTACGCCGAGCGGTTCGCCGCGGAGATGCCGCACACCACGCTCGTACGCATCCCCGACGCGGACCACATCCCCATGGAGAACGCGCCCGGCGCCATCGCCCGCGCGCTCGTCGACTTCTTCGCCGCGTAGGCATGGGCGCGGTCCCCCTCCGGGAGGTCTGCCGTCAGTTCCCGGTAGGGGGCCGGGAATGGGGTCAGCGAGGACAGCATCGCGTCCGGGGTCTCCTCGGCGGGGTAGTGGCCGCAGCCGGGAAGGACCACGCTTTCCATGTCGTCCGCTGCGAGCCTCATCGTGGCGCCGACCGCCTCGCCCAGGTAGTCGGCTCCCGCGACGGTCAGGACGGGGAGGGTCGGCCGCCGGGTCGTGCGCCGTACTGAGCCGGGCCGGTGCGCCGGACGCGGAGCCGCGCTCCATGGTCCGGCTCGCGCGCGCCACGGTGGCGGACACGCTCGCCCGGCCGGCCCCGAGGACGCCGTGCACCGCTAGTGCCCACCCAGCCGGGACACACGGTCCGCTACGCCGCGATGACGGCCGCCGTGGTGCGGCCGCCGTCGACGTCCAGCACGATGCCGTGCACGAACGCGGCCTCGTCGCCCGCGAGATAGACCGCCGCGTGCGCGATGGCCTCCGGGCTGCCGACGCACCCGGCCGGGGTGCCGTTCATCATGGCCTCGCCCGGGTGCACCTCACCGGGTACGGGCGTGTGGACCACTCCGGGAGAGATCGCGTTCACCCGCACACCGCGCGGCCCGAACTCGGCGGCCCAGGCCCGCGTCAGGGTCTCCATCGCGCCCTTGCTGGAGCTGTAGAGCGCGCCGATGGGAATGCCCAGCCGGGCGATCCACGACCCCAGGTTGATGATCGCCCCGCCACCGGCCCCGGCCATCGCCGGAGCGATCGCGGCGGTCAGGAAGAACGGTGCCTTCACATTCACCGCGTAGACCTGGTCGAAGGACTTCTCATCGGTGTCCGCGGTGCTGTCGCCGGGGTAGATCCCGGCGTTGTTGACCAGGACGTCGATGCCTCCGCCCAGCACCGACCCCGCCTCCTCGGCCAGGGCGCGGGAGGCCTCCGCGCTTCCGTCCAGATCCGCCTGTACGAAGTCGGCCCGGCCGCCCCGCGCGCGGATGGCGTCGACCACCTCCGTACCCCGTTCGGCGCTGCGGCCGGACACCACCACATGCGCGCCCTCGGCGGCGAACCGCTCCGCGATCGCCCGCCCGATGTTGCTGGTCGCACCGGTCACCAGCGCCCTCTTGCCCGTCAGCCGTCCACTCATCACGCACTCCCGCACGCTCGTTCACCGCACCATGGATGCCCCGCGGGTCCGCCGGGGCCATGCCACTGTGCGAAGAAAAAAATGGACTTGCAAGTCCAGTATCCGGGCCGCTCGGGCCGCGGCGGCGCGCTCATCCGTGGCCGCTCAAACCGCCGCGGCGCGCCGCAGATCCCCGATGCCCTGATCGAGCGCGGCCCGCAGATGGTCGGCTCGGCCGGTCGACTGGAGGATCAGCACACCGCCCTGGATGCCGGCCAGCAGGGCGGCCGCGCGGTGCTCGACATCCAGCTCGGCGGGCAGCTGCCCGGCCGTCTGGAGGGCCCGGATGCCGGTGGCCAGGCTCTCCTGCCACTGCCGCATCAACGTCACCACGACATCCCGGGCGCCCGGGGTGGAGCGGCCCAGATGGAGGACCAGCGAGCCCAGCGGGCACTCCTCGCCCTGCTCCGCATAGCGCTTGACCACCTGATCGCGCCACCGCTGCCACGCCTCCCAGGAGTCCAGGCAGCCCAGATACGGCTGCTGGTCCTCCAGGACCTGGTCGGCCTCGTGGTGCGCGACCGCCAGCAGCAGTTCGTCCTTCCCCTCGGGGAAGTAGTGGAACAGCTGGCTCTTGCTGGTGCGCGTGCGCGCCATGACGTCGTCGAGCGTGGCCATCGAAACGTCCTTCTCACGCAGCACCGCGGCCGCGCCCTCGATGATCCGCTTCCGGGTGGCCTTCCCCTTGGCCGTCAGCTCCCTGTGCATGGCGCCCCTCTCGACTGGACTGGCTGGTCCAGCCTACTGAGCGGGGTGTCCGGATCAGGACTCGGCGGCCCAGGCCGTCAACCGGAGCTGTCGGCCAGCTCGGCGGCCTCCTGCCGCAGGGCGTGTACCACCGCGTTCGCCGATGCCGTGGCGGGGCTCGGCGCGTGTACGAGGCTGACGCGGCGCCACTCCTCCGCCACGCCCTCGACGGCGACGAGACGCACACCGGGCGGGACGGCGGGAAGCAGCGCCGGCGGGGCCGTGGTGACGCCCGCCCCGGCCGCCACCAGGTGCAGCTTCGTCAGCCAGTCGCGGACGGTGTGGCGCACCCGGGGCCGTCCCGGCAGTCCCGGCCAGACGCCGAGCAGCGGCTCCTCCGCGGCGGCCGGGCTCGCGATCCACGGCTCGTCCGCGATCTCCTCGGCCGTGACGCTGTCGCGTCCGGCGAACCGGCCGCTCGTGGCCACCGCCACGGCCAGCCGGGTCTCGAACAGCGGCTCCACACGCAGCGGCGGGGCGTCGGTGTCGGGGGAGCGGTGGGGTGGTCTGGACGACAGCAGGGCGACGTCGAGTGTGCCGGTGCGCAGCGCCCGCGCCAGCGACGGGGTGGTGCCCTCCCGTGTGCTCACCCGGATCCGGGGGTGCTCCCGGCGCAGGGCCGCCAGCGCACGGGACACGATCACCGTTCCGGCGGTGGGGAAGAACCCGAGCCGCACCGGGCCGTCCTCCGCCTCGCCCCCGTGCAACTCCCGGTCGGCCGCGTCGAGTGCGTCCAGCGCGACCACGGCGTGCCGCAGCAGGGCGCGCCCCTCGGTGGTCAGCCGCACACCGCCCGGATGGCGGTCGAAGAGCCGGGCTCCGGCCGCCTGCTCCAGCGCGGCCACCTGCCGGGAGACGGCCGACTGGGTGTACCCGAGCGCCTCCGCCGCGGCGGTGATCGTGCCCCGCTCCGCCACCTCGCGCAGCACCCGCAGCCCGACCAGGGTCATGTCCATGAGCGCACGTCCATGCGTACGAAGCATACCGGCCATGCGGGACATTCGTTGGCGGAATGTCATGGCCGTTCCTAGCGTGGTGAGCACACCACAGCAGAACGGAAACGACACATCATGCCTCTGGTCAACATCTACCTGCGCGAGGGCACCACCCCGGAGTACCGCCGGAATGTCTCGCTGGGCATCCACCGGTCCATGGTGGACGTCCTGAAGGTCCCGCAGGACGACCAGTTCCACCTCATTCACGAACTCAAGCCCGAGAACGTCCAGACGCAGCCGGTGTTCTTCGGCATCCGCCGCGGCGACCGCACGATGTTCATCCAGCTCTTCTTCAACGACCGCGACCCCCAGCAGAAGGCGGAGCTGTTCGAGGCCATCCGCGGCAACCTCCGGCTGTACGCGGACGTCCCCGAGGAGGACATCCTCCTGTGCGTGGTCGAGACGAACAGCGAGAACTGGTGGGCTGCCGGGCGGACCGTCAACCCCCGGACCGGCTACGACGAGCGCATGGACATCGATTGACTATCGATAGGAATCCATCGATAGTCGATGCATGCATCGACTCTTCATCGTCGCGCTCCGGGCCGGCATCGTCGCAGCGATCATGGCGGGCCTCTTCGGTCAGATCGTCGTCATCCCGACGACGGCGGCCGACGAGGTCGACCGCTTCCCTCCGTACGCCCCGTTCGCCACGCCGTACGTGACGGTCGCGATCCTCGGCGTCGCCTGCGTCCAAGTGGCGCTCGTCGCGGTGTGGATGCTGCTCGCCATGGTCCGCCGCGGCGCGATCTTCACACCGCTGGCCTTCCGATGGGTCGACACCATCATCGGCTCCTCGGTCGTGGCGACGCTGCTGGCACTCGGCGTCACCGGGCATCTGGCGCTGGCCCAGATCCCCACCCCCGACGACGGCATGGAGGTCATCGGCGCCCTGGGAGCCGCGATGGTGAGCGTGGGCGTGGGGGCGGCGTTCGCGATGCTGATGGTCATCATGCGGAGCCTGTTGCGGAAGGCGACGGATCTGGAGACCGAGATGGCCGAGGTGGTCTGATGGCGATCGTCGTCGACCTCGACCTCCTGCTCGCCCGGCGCAAGATGTCGGTCGGCGAGTTCGCCGCCGCCGTCGGCATCACACCCGCCAACGTCGCCGTGTTGAAGAACGGCCGGGCGAAGGCGGTGCGGTTCACGACGCTCGATGCCATCTGCCGCACACTCGACTGCCAGCCCGGCGACATCCTGCGCTGGGTCCCGGATGACGGCGGGGACGACGACCGGCGCCGTTGAGCGAGGGCACGACGACCGTCGCCCTTGAGCGAACCTCGCTGCGGCGCGGGCGCGTTGACGGCGCCCGGCCCGGGGGAGGGGCGGCGGGATGGCCGCCCCTTCCCCAGACGCTGTCCTGGCTACAGACCGACGTCACGGCCGCGGATGTCGTCCAGCGACTCACGCCGGACCAGCAGCCGCGCCCTGCCGTCCGCCACGAGCGACCACCGGCGGGCGGCCGAGCAGGTTGCAGCCGGACGCCATGGACAGGTGGTACGCGCCCGCCACCGGCACCGCGAGCAGATCGCCGGGGCGGATGTCGCCCGGCGGCCCCGCCTCGCCGGCGCCGGGCTTCTTGCCCGGGGGTGGGGGGAATCCAGCCCGTCCGGCGATTGAGGACACGCCCGGAGGGCGTTCGGGGGGCAGGGGGCGGAGTCCCTTGGTTCGGGGAGGGGCGGGTAGGGGAAACTCCGCGTCTTCCCGGCGCCGCTTTGGGGATCCGCACACCACGCCCCCACGGGACTTGGCACCGTAGGACCATGACGAGCATTGACCCGGACACACCGCCCACGGACACCCCCGAAACTTCCGGCGCGCAGCCGCGCCGCGTACCCGTGGCGCAGGCCATGCGGGGCGCCGCCCGGCAGTTGGGGGAGTTGTTGGGCACCGAGCCGGAGGCGGTTTCCGCGATGCAGCCGACACCGGACGGATGGGTGGCCGATGTGGAGGTGGTGGAGCTGGTGCGGGTGCCGGAGACCATGACCATCATGGCCACCTACCGTGTGACCCTCGACTCACAAGGGCAACTCCTCGGCTATGAGCGGCAACACCGCTACGCCCGCGGCCAGCTCGACCGCGGACGTTAGACACCGGACCGGGACCAGGACCCGGACCAGGCACGGCCGCCCGTTTGCCGGGTTTCCTCCCACGGCCCCGCGCCGGTGATGTCCGGCGCGGGGCCGTGCCATGGCTGCGCGCCCATGTGTCACCCACGTCGACATCGGTGAACGCCACCGCCACCGCACCCGTATCAGACGCGGACAGGCGACCGAGCGCGACCGAGAGGAAGCACACGTGACCGTGATGACGCAGACCGGCGGGCTGCCTGCCACCGCATCGACCGGTTCAGGGACCGGAAGCCTCTTCGACATCCTTGAACTCATCCTGGACCGTGGCCTCGTCATCGACGTGTTCATCCGGGTCTCCCTCGTCGGCATCGAGATCTTGAAGATCGACATCCGGATCGTGATCGCCAGCGTGGACACGTATCTGCGCTTCGCCGAGGCGTGCAACCGCCTCGACCTGGAATCGGGCCGCAAGGCCCCGGACAAGCTGAGCGACATCGTCGGCAACATCGTCGAGGGCGGCGCCCGGGGCAAGACCGAGGGAGCGATCAGCGGGGCCCTCGGGGCCATCAGCGACGTCTTCGACCGCGACGACGACGAGGACAAGTGACCATGTCGAACACGTCCCCGGCTCCGGCTCCGTCCCTCTACATCTACGCGATAACCGGGTCCGATCATCCGCTGCGGCTGGAGGGGCTGCGGGCCGTGGGCGGCGGGTCCGGCGCCCTGCGCGCGGTCACTGGCGGGCCGCTGGCCTGCGTGGTGAGCCCGGCGCCGCCGGAGCTGCGCCCCAAGCGCCGTGATCTCGCCGCCCACCAGGAGGTCCAGGAGCGGCTGATGGCGGACGGCGCGATGCTGCCGATGCGGTTCGGCATGCTGGCGCCCGACGACGCCGCGGTGGTGGCGGCGCTGGACGGCAAGCGCGCCGAATACGTCCACAGGCTCGAGGAGTTGCACGCCACCGCGGAGTTCAACCTGAAGGCGGCCCGTTCGCAGGACGATCTGCTGCGGGAGGTGCTCACCGAGTCCGACGACGCCCGTCGCCTCAACGAGCGCACCCGCGACGGCGGTGGCACCTACGCGGACCGGGTGGCCCTCGGCGAGCTGGTAGCACGTCAACTGGACGCGCGTCGGGGGCGGTTGGCCGACCAGGTCGTCGGGCGGCTGTCGGAGATGGCCCGCGGCAAGGTGGTGGCTTCCCCGGCCGGGGATGACTTCCTCAACGCCTCGTTCCTGGTGGAGCGGGGGCGCGCCGAGGAGTTCTCCCGGGCCGCGCGGCAACTCGCGCAGGGCTACGGAGCGGGCTACGACTTCCGGCTGCGCGGCCCCTTGCCGCCGTACAGCTTCGTGGCCTGAGGGCGGGGGTGCCATGGGACTGCTGACCGGGCTGCTCACCTTTCCGCTGGCGCCGGTGCGCGCCACCGTCTGGGCCGCCGAGCAGATGGCCGCGGCCGCCGAGCGCGAGTACTACGACCCGGCGCCGGTCCGGCGCGCCCTCTCCGAACTGGAGCGGGACCTGCTGGCCGGGCGGATCGACGAGGACGCGTACGACCGCCGCGAGGACGAGTTGCTCGACCGGCTGGCGGAGCTGGAACGCCGGGAACGGCCGGACGAGCGGAGACGAGTCCTGTGACGACGACAGAACCCGTGGCGGGCGGGCTGGGCCCGCCACGCCTGCCCGCCACCCCGTACGGCCAGGGGGCCGAGGGCGCCCCGTCGCTCGCCGACATCCTGGAGCGGGTGCTGGACAAGGGCGTGGTGATCGCGGGCGACATCCGCATCAACCTGCTGGACATCGAGCTGCTCACCATCAAGCTCCGACTGCTCGTGGCCTCCGTCGACAAGGCGAAGGAGATGGGCATCGACTGGTGGGAGCACGATCCGTCGCTGTCCTCCCGGGCCCGCACCCGGGCCGTACCGGACGACGACACGGAGCGGTCCCTCACCGAGGAGAACGCCCGGCTGCGCGCCGAGATCGCGGCGCTGCGGGCACGGCCCGAGGACAGGAGCGTGGACGGTTGACCGAGAGCGCACAGCGACAGCACATGGTGTACGCCTACGCGGTGCTGCGCCCCACCCCGGAGGCCGCGCGGGCGGCGGCCGTACTGCGCGGGGTGGCGGACGAGCAGGTGGGGCTCGTGGAGACGGGGGACCTGGCGGCGGCCGTGGGCCCGGTCCCGGCCGAGGAGTTCGAGGAGGGCGCGCTGAAGGCGGGCCTGGAGGAACTGCCCCGGCTGGAGGCGCTGGCCCGCGGCCACCACGGGGTGGTGGCGGGGCTGGCCCCGCTCGGCGCCGTACTGCCACTGCGGCTGGCCACCGTCTACCGGGACGAGGACCGGGTGCGGCAGGTCCTCCAGGAGCGCCGCGACCAGTTCCTGCCGCTGCTGGAACGGCTCGCCGGGCATCTCGAATGGGGCGTCAAGGTCTACACCGATCCCACCGACCCCACCGACTCCCTGGCGAGTGACGCGGCGGTGTCCGCCGGGGCCACGGGCGGGGAGGAGGCCCTCAGCCCGGGGCGGGCCTATCTCGCCGCCCGCCGCCGGCGCCGGCGCGGCGCCGAGGAGGCCTGGCAGACGGCGGCCCGGACCGCCGCGCGCATCGCCGAGGAGGCCGGGGGCCTGGCGGTGGGCAGGGTCGCCCACCGGCCGCAGCGCGGCGAACTCGCCCAGGTGGCCGGTGGCGAGACGGCGAGGGACGGGAAGTCCGGTGGCGAGACGGCGGGTGGTGGGAAGTCCGGTGGCGGGAAACCCGGTGGTGAGAACATCGCCAACGACGCGTATCTGGTGCCCGCCGACCGCGCCGAGGAGTTCCGCTCCCGCGTCCTGGCCGCCGCCGAGGGGCAGCCCGGGGTGCGCGTCGAAGTGACCGGCCCCTGGGCGCCGTACTCCTTCGCCCTTCCGCCCGAGCCCGAGTCGGCCGCCCGGCCGGAGCCCGTATGAGCGGCGCCCTGGACGGGACCCGTGTGAGCGGCGCGCTGGACGAGGAGGACGCCCGGGCGCTCGCGGGCCGCGAGGTCGCCCTGATCGACCTGCTGGACCGGCTGCTCCAGGGCGGGGTCGTGCTCGCCGGTGACCTCGTCCTGTCCATCGCGGACGTCGATCTCGTACGGATCGACCTGCGCGCGGTCATCGCTCCGGTCGACGCCGAACACCCCGCCCCGCTGCTGCTCTGACGAAAGGCCGTGACGCAAGGCCCCGACGCAAGTGCCCTGACGAAGTGCCCTGACGCAAGGCCCTGGCACGCAAGGCCCCGACGAAAGGAAACCCGCGCATGCCAGCCCCCTCCGGCGCCGCCGCCCAGCGGCTGCGCACCGACGCGGACACGGTCGAGCGCGATCTGGCCAAGCTGGTGCTGACCGTGGTCGAGCTGCTGCGTCAGCTGATGGAGCGCCAGGCGCTCCACCGCGTCGACAAGGGCGACCTGACCGAGGAGCAGGAGGAGCGCGTCGGCATGACGCTGATGATCCTCCAGCAGCGCATGGAGGAGATGTGCGCCCGTCACGGACTGCGGATGGCGGACCTCAATCTCGACCTGGGCCCGCTCGGCACCCTGCTCTCTCCCGCGGGCTCCCCGGCGGGCCCGCCCGCCCCTTGAGAAACCCCATGCAGAAACCCCGTCCGCCGTTCAGCTCTTGCGCGGCCGCGGCTCTGACCGGTCGATCAACTGCCCCCTCAACACAGTGAGTTGGTGGGACGCCTCGACCGCCCGTGGCTCGTCCAGGGAGGCGAGGGCCAGTACGAGGGCGTCCATGACGACGATCCCCGCCAGGGATTCCGCGGTGATGCCGGTGGGCGTGTGCGGGGCGCTGATCACCACGTCGGCGTGGGTGGCCAGCGGCCCCGTGGGGACGTCGGTGACCAGCACCACGCCCGCGCCGACCGCCCGCGCCCGATCGGTGAGCACGGTGAACTCCCGCAGCCGGCGGCCGGGGTGGAGGATCACCACCGCGTCCCCGCGGCCGAGGCTCAGCAGCTCGTCGGCCATGGTGAAGCCGGTGGCGCCGATGAAGCGCGCCCTGCGGCCGGCCCGGCGCAGCTTCAGCACCAGATGCCGGGCGGCCAGCTCCGAGGCGCCCACGCCATAGGCGACCACCTCACGCGCGTCCGCAAGCGTTTGCACCGCTTGTTTCAGCACATCCGTCTCCAGTAGGCGGCGACACTGCTCGAGACGCTCCGCGGCCTCGTCGAAGACCCGGTCCTTGATCTCGTCCAGGTCGTGGCCGACGCGGGCGATGCGCTGCTTGAGCCGCTCCTCGGGGGCGGTCGCGGAGGTGAATCCGGCGGCCAGCTCCCTCTTGAGCGCGGGCAGGCCGGCGTAGCCGAGGCGCTGCAGGGCGCGGACGACGGTGGCGTTGCTCGTGCCACTGGCCGCGCCCAGCTCCTGTGCGCTCGCGAAGAGCAGATTCTCCGGCGGGGCGCTGACCAGGTACTGGGCCACCACTCGCTCGGAAGCGGACAGCTCACCCCACATATCCCGGACCGCGGCGGCGAGCCGTGTCGTCCCGGTAACGCTTTTCGGTTCGCTCATTACAGCTATTGACTTCCCTGTGGTGGACATTACTATCTGGGCTCACCGTTCCAAGAACGCTGATTTCTGAAACACACATTACAGCCCCTCGTGGGTCCGGGCCTCAGAACACAGGAGTGCCATGACAGCCGCCACCATCCCCACCGTCGAGATCTCCGGCCCGCCGGCCGAGCGCGGCCGCCAGTACGGCGAGGCGGCGCGCGACAGCATCGGCAGGGCGCTCGCCTACTACGAGGAGGCGTTCGGCGAGTCCTCGGGGCTCACCTGGGACCAGGTCGCCGCGCGCGCCGAGCGCTGGCTGGAGCCGGTGCGCGCCTACGCCCCCGAGCTGGTCGAGGAGATGGACGGGATCGCCGAAGGGGCGGGCGTCGGGCTCCTGGACGTGCTCGCGCTCAACGCCCGTGGCGAGATCATCTACGACCAGACCTTCGCCCGGATGCGGGCCCGGACGGACGCCGTCGCGGACGTCACGGACGACCGTGAGGTGACCGACGGCTGTACGTCCTTCGCCGTACTGGGCGAGGCGAGCGGCGACGGCCACGTCTACTGCGGCCAGAACTGGGACTGGCGGGCGGGCGTCGCGGACACCGTCCTGATGCTCCGGATCGTCCAGCCCCCGCACCCCACCGTGGTCATGCAGGTGGAGGCCGGGCAGATCGGCCGCCAAGGCGCCAACTCCGCGGGCATCGCGCTCAACGCCAACGGCCTCGGCGGCCGGTTCGACGACGCCGTGGGGCTGCCCCAGACCGTGATCCGCCGCCGGGTCCTGGACAGCGTGTCGATCAGCGACGCGGTCGACGTACTGTGCCGCACCCGCGGCCACATCGCCAGCAACGCCCTGCTGACCTGCCGCGAGGGCTTCGCCCTCGACCTGGAGACCACTCCGGGCGCACACGGCTGGATGTATCCGACGCGGGGGCTGCTGGTCCACGGCAACCACTACCAGACCACCGTCCCCGTCCAGCTCGCCGCCCGCTACCGCCCCGAGTCCTCCGACTCCCTGATCCGGGTGCCCCGGGCCGAGGCCGGGCTGCGCCTGCTGCGCGAGGCCGGCGCGCCGGACGAGTCCCGCAAGCTGATCCACCAGGCCATGTCGGACCACCTCGGCCACCCCGAGGGCCTGTGCACCCACCCCGACCCCCGGCAGCCCGAGGTCAAGTGGTGGACGACGCTGCTGTCCTCCTGCGTGGACCTGACCACCGGTGACTACCACGTGACCCCCGGAACCCCCTGCGACCACGAGTACCAGCAGCTGCCCTGGAACCTCTACGACGGTCCGCACGCCCCCAACTGACGCCTCCCTCACGTCCGCACGAACGACCAGAGAGCCTGCCATGAGAACCAAGCTCTGTACCACCGCAGTCGGCCTCGTGAGTGCCCTGCTGTTCACCGCAGGGTGCTCCGGGGCGACCTCCGGGTCCGGCGGCGCGTCCGTCGACCCCGCGAAGCTCAAGCTCACCGACACCACCCCCAAGGCATCCGGCGCGGCCACCACGGTGAACTGGCTCGTGGAGCAGGAGCCCGCCACCCTGGACATGGACGCCCAGGGCGGCAGCAGCACCCGTACCGTGCTGGCCAACATCTGCGAGCGGCTGCTCCTGCTCAACCCCGATATGACCACCGCGCCGCGGCTGGCGGAGAAGGCCGAGTACACCGGCGACAAGAAGCTCGTCCTCACCCTCCGCGACGACGTCACCTTCCACGACGGCGCCCGGATGACCGCCGACGACGTGGTGTGGAGCCTCAAGCGGCACGCCCGGCCGGAGATGAACGAGTCGGACGAGTACGAGGACGTCGACACGATCGCCAAGACCGGCGCGAACCAGGTCACCATCACCTTCAAGAAGCCGAGCGCCCTGTTCACCAAGGCCCTCGCCGGTGACGCCGGGATCGTCATGGAGCGCGAGGCGGTGGAGAAGCAGGGCGACGACTTCGGCACCCCCGGCCACCCCGACGCCTGCACCGGACCGTACCGGCTGAAGAGCTGGAACTCCGGCTCCGCCCTCACCATCGAACGCTCCGCGGGCTACTGGGACAAGAGCGTCCGCCCGCTCACCAAGGAGGTCGTCTTCCGCTGGGCCTCCGGCAGCGCCCTGGTCAACTCCATCTCCACGGGCGCCGCGGACGGCGCCTATCTGACCGCCACCGGCCCCGCCGCCGTGCTGTCCAAGAAGAAGGGGGTGCGCGCCTACTACGGGCAGTCCACCACCGCCTGGTCGCTCAGCCCCACCAAGGGCGGCGCGCTGGGGGACGCGCGGCTGCGCAGGGCGCTGTCGCTGGCCATGGACCGCAAGGGCATCGCCAAGTCCGGCTTCAACGGCCTCGCCGAACCCTGGGCGACCCCGGTGGGCCCCGGGGCCTGGGGCTATGAGAAGGCCGCGTTCCAGAAGGCGCAGAAGGAGCTCGAGCACTCCACCGCCTACACCGTCTCGCCCTCGGCGGACGACATCGACCGGGCGAAGAAGCTGGTCGAGCAGGCCGGAGCGCCCTCGAAGCCGATCGTCGTCTCCAGCGACGGCAGCGAGAGCCAGACGGTCATCACCAACGCGGTGCGCGGCGCGGCCCAGAAGATCGGGCTGAAGGTCACCGTCAAGACGATCGCGTCGAGCCGTTACGACGAGTTCTTCTCCGACCCGAAGTCCCGGAACGGCTTCGACCTGATCCCGGTCGACTGGTACATCTCCAAGGCCGACCCGGCGGGCTTCTACGACAACGGCCTGTCCGGCAACGCCAACAACTGGCTCGGCTACTCGGACAAGGGCTATGACGCCCTCGTCGGCAAGGCCCAGCAGACCATCGACGACCGCGAGCGCGCGAAGCTGGTCATCGACGCGCAGACCAAGTTCGCCGACGACGCGGTGTGGATCCCGCTGGTGCAGGTGCCGTCGGTGATGGTGCTCGGCGACAAGTACACCGGCCCACCGGCGTCCATGGTGTCGATGTACTACCCGTGGGCCGCCGACCTCGGCACGAAGAAGGGCTGACCCATGATCCGCGGACTGCCGCGGCGGATCGCCGGCCTGTTCGCCACGCTGCTCGCCGCCTCGTTCATCATCTTCGCCGCCGTCTACGCGGCCCCCGGGGATCCCGCCGTCCTCCTCTCCGGCAGCCGACAGGAGCTCACCCCGGAGAAGCTCGCGGCGGTCCGCGCCGAGCACCACCTGGACGAGCCGCTCGTCGTCCAGTACGGCCGGTGGCTGTGGGACGGCCTCCAGGGCGACCTGGGCCGGTCGTTCCAGTACCGGGACCATGTGGCCGACCTGATCGGGGCGCGGCTGCCGACCACCCTGGAGCTCGTCGCCTACGCCACGGTGTTCTTCGTGGTGCTGGGCGTCGGCTCCGGAGTGCTGGCCGCGCTGCGCCGCGGCTGGGTGGACTCGGCGGTGGTCGGCGGGACCACGCTCGCCGCCTCGGTGCCCGCCTTCGTGGCGGCCATCGCGCTGGTCTCCCTGTTCGGGGTGCGGCTCGGCTGGTTCCCGGTGACCGGCCAGGGCGAGGGGCTCGCCGGGCGGCTGCACCACCTCACGCTCCCCGCGTTCGCCCTCGCCCTCAGCGCCCTCGCCGTGATCAGCAGGGTCACCCGGCAGGCCATGGCCGAGGCGTACGCCTCCGACCATGTGGAGGCGGCCCGCGCCTCCGGGCAGTCGGAGCGCCAGATCGTCGTCCAGCATGTGCTGCGCAACGCGCTCGGCCCGATCGTCACCATGTGCGGGCTCGTCATGGCGGGCATGCTCGCCGGGACGGTGGTGGTCGAGACCGCCTTCGGGCTCAGCGGGGTCGGCTCACTGCTGGTGAGCGCGATCACCTCGCATGACTTCCCGGTCACCCAGGCGGTGCTGCTGCTGATGGTCATCGGCTATGTCGTGGTGACGACGCTGGTCGACCTGGTCCATCCGCTGATCGACCCCCGGGTCGCGCCGGGCGGGAAGCCGCGAAGCAAGCCGGAAGGAAAGACCGCATGACGACGGTGACGGCCGGGGCACTGGTCCCGGTACGGGTCCGGGCCCGGCGCCCGGTACCGGTGATGATCGCGGGCGGTTTCCTCGCCCTGGTCGTGGTGGCGGCGGTGTGCGCACCCCTGATCGCCCCGCACGCGCCCGACGCGGTCGACCTGTCCGCCTCGCTCGCGGGGACCACCTCCCAGCATCCGCTGGGCACCGACGCCTCGGGACAGGATCTGCTCTCCCGGGTGCTGTACGGGGCCCGGTCGAGCCTGCTGGCACCCCTGGCGCTGCTCGCGCTGGCCGCGCTGCTCGGCGTCACGATGGGCACGGTCGCGGCGTGGCGCGGCGGCTGGGTGGACACCCTGCTCTCGCGGGTGACCGATGTGATGTACGCCTTCCCCGGCCTGCTGTTCGTGGTCCTGGTGATCGCGGTCTTCGGCGACGGCCTCACCACGTCGATCATCGCGCTGGGGCTCGCGTACGCGCCCACCATCGCGCGGTACACCCGCAGCCTCGCCCTCGCCGAGCGGTCCAAGCCGTATATCGACGCCTACCGGGTACAGGGCATGAGCGGGACCCGGATCTGCGTGCGCCATCTGGTGCCCAATCTGGCCGGGGCGATCGTCGGCTATCTCGTGGTGCTCTTCGGCGAGGGGCTGATGAGCCTGGCCACCCTCAGCTATCTGGGCTTCGGCGCCGGATCGCCCTCGATCGACTGGGGGCTGATGGTGCAGGAGGGGCAGGACGCCGTGGTACAGGGGGCGCTGCTGCCGGCCCTCGTACCGGGCACGGCCATCGCCGCCGTCGTGGTGGCCTTCAACATCGTCGGGGTCTGGGTCTCGGACCGGCTTGGCAAGGGGAGGTAGGCGGCGATGCTGCTGGACATCGAGGATCTCACCATCGAGTTGCCGGCCGGTGCCGCCGCCCGGCCGATGCTCGCCGAGGTGTCGCTGCGGGTCGGCCGGGGTGAAGTGGTCGGCCTGGTGGGCGAGTCCGGCTCGGGCAAGTCCACGACGGCACGGGCGGTGCTGCGCATGCTCCCCGAGGGGGCGCGGGCCTCCGGCTCGGTACGGGTGGACGGCGAGGACGTGCTCGCCATGGACCCGGCCCGGCTCCGCCGGCACCGGTCCCGTACCGTCTCCATGATCTTCCAGGACCCGCGTTCGGCGATGAACCCGGTCCGCCGGATCGGTGACTTCCTCACCGATCCGCTCACCCGGGTCCTGGGCCTGTCCCGGCGCGACGCGGTGGTGAAGGCGACGGAGCTGCTGGCCTCGGTGGGGCTGTCCGACCCCGAGCGCCGGATGCGGCAGCGTCCGCACGAGCTGTCCGGCGGGATGCTGCAACGGGTCGTGATCGCCGCCGCCCTGTCCACCGACCCCGACCTGCTCCTCGCCGACGAGGCGACGAGCGCGCTGGACGCGACCACCCAGGCGGAGGTGCTGGCCCTGCTGCGGGGCATCCAGGAGGAGCGGCGGCGGGCCGGCAGCGGCCTCGGAACGCTCTTCATCACCCACGACCTGCCGCTCGCGGCCGCCTACTGCGACCGCGTGTATGTGATGTACGCGGGCCGTGTGGTGGAGCAGCAGCCCGCCCACGGGCTGTTCGCCGACCCGAAACACCCCTACACCCGCGGTCTGCTGGAATGCTCGCCCAGCCTGGAGGACGACCGCGAACCGCGGCCCATCCCCGGCCGCCCGCCCTCCCTGTCCGACGCCCTCACCGGTTGCCCCTTCCTCCCGCGCTGCGCACAAGCCGAGGCGGAGTGCGAGACCTGGGCGCCGGTGGCCGTCCCCGTAGGCGGCGGCGACGGATCGGAGAGGGACGGCTCCGCGGCCTGCCGCCGACTGGAACTCGTATCGAGGAGCAACGCATGACCGAGCCCGCACTCGTCGTAGCGGGGCTGCGCAAGACCTACGCGCTCCCCGGCGGCGGCCGGACCACGGCCGTGGACGGCGTATCGTTCTCCGTCCCGGCCGGCGGCTCGCTGGGCATCGTGGGGGAGTCCGGCTCCGGCAAGACCACGGTGGCCCGGATCCTGGTGGACCTGGTGCGGCCGGACGCGGGGACCATCACGGTGAACGGGCGGGAGCGCACACCGGGACGGCGGGGCGGCGGACGGCTGCTCGGTCCGGGCGCGCGCCGCGCGGTACGGCTGGGCCGCGCCCGCGAGATCCAGATCGTCTTCCAGGACCCGTACGTATCGCTCGACCCGCGCCTGACCGCGCGTCAGTGCCTGCACACCGCCCTGCGGCTGCACGGCCGGCACGAGGGGCAGGCCGCCGCCGGCCGGATCGAGGAGCTGCTGGACCAGGTGGGCCTCGGCAAACGGGAGGGCGACGCCCGCCCGCGCGGTCTGTCGGGCGGGCAGCGCCAGCGGCTGGCCATCGCCCGTGCGCTCGCCGTGGAACCCGAGGTGCTGGTGCTGGACGAGGCGGTGGCGGCGCTGGACGTGTCCATCCAGGCGCAGATCCTCCGGCTGCTCGCCGACATCCGCCGGGAGACCGGTGTGGCCCTGGTCTTCGTCAGCCATGACCTGGCCGTCGTACGGCACATCACGGACGACACGCTGGTGATGCGGCGTGGCCGCGCGGTGGAGACGGGTCCGACGGCCCGGGTGCTGGACACCCCGGAGGATCCGTACACCCGGCTGCTGCTGTCGTCGGTGCCGCATGACGGCTGGGACCCGGCGGAGACGGTACGGCTGCGCGCGGAACTCGCCGAGCTGTGACCGCGACCGTGGCCGCCGAAGACGAGACATCGGCTCACTCTGGCCCTCGGTAGCTCAATGTGAGGAGCTGAGCCCGCCTCATCTGCGAATACGTGGCCAGTTGAATTTCTATACGTCGGAGGTATTCCCAGGTGCTCAAGTGCACTGCACCATGCCGGTAGTTCACCACCGGATATGGGAGGCACATACGTGACCGCGCCAACAGGGAACGGGATCTCTCGAAGAGGTGTGATCGGCACCGCGGCCGCGGTCGGCGCCGGGGGCTGGCTGGCTGGATCCGGCACCGCCTGGGCCGCGCCCCAGGCGTCCGGCGCGGCGGCGGCCCTGCCCGAGCGGATGGCCAGGGCCGCCGCCCCGCGGTGGCGGCGGCTGCCCGGCGACTGGAAGGACGGCCCCTTCCTGGCCAACGGCCTGCTCGGCGCGGTGGTGTACAAGGGCGAGACGCCGGGCTCCGTGAAGGTCATGCTCAGCCACACCCAGGTGCAGGACCAGCGCCCCCAGTGGCGCGCCCCGTACGGCTACTCCCGCCTGCCCATCGGCCACTTCGACCTCACCCTCGCCGGAGAGGTGACGGGTGTCGACTGGACGCTGGACATCTGGGACGCCGAGCTGCGCGGCACCATCACCACCACCCGGGGCAGCGTCCGTTTCACGATGCTGGTGCACAACGCCCGTAGCGCGCTGCTGATCTCCACCCGGCCGAGCGCCGGTGAGGAGGCCGCGGCCTGGTCGTTCACCTGGATGCCCGCGGCCTCGCCCCGGACCAAGGACAAGCCCGCCGACTACACGGGCAACCCCGACCCCCGCACCGGCTCCGCGGGCGACACCCACTACGTCGAACAACCGCTGATCGCGGGCGGCGGCTGGACCACCGCCTGGCGGGAACGGCGGGTGGGCACCGGCAGGCTGCTGGCCGCCCATATCGTCTACCGCCACCCCGAGGACCTGTCGCGCACCACCGAACTGGCCGTCGCCGAGGTGGCCCGCACCCTCGCCGTCGACCCCGACGACCTGGCGCACTCACACCGCGCCTGGTGGCACCGCTACTACCAGCGGAGCCTGCTCTCCGTACCCGACAAGCGGCTGCAGAGCTTCTACTGGATCCAGCTCTACAAGGCCGCCTGCGCCACCCGCGCCGACGGGCCCTCGATGTCCGAATGGGGGCCGTGGTACCCGGAGACCGGCGGCAGCTGGACCGCGGTCTGGTGGAATCTCAACGTCCAGATCGCCACCTGGCTGGTCCAGGGCTCCAACCACCTCGAACTCGACTCGGTGACCTCCACCTTCCGCGACTTCGAGAAGAACCTGCCGCTGTCCGTCCCCCCGGAGTACCAGGACGGGAACACCTACGCCCTCGCCCACCCCTCCGACTGGCTGCTGCGCCCCGGCGCCAAGACCGTCGGCATCCCCGGCACCTCCACCAAGACCGACAACAACGGCAACCTCATCTGGGCCATGCACAACGTCTGGCTCAGCTACCGCCACACCATGGACATCCGCATCGTGCGCGACGTCCTCTACCCGATCCTCGCCAAGGCGGTGAACTTCTACGACCACTTCCTGTACGAGGGCGGCGACGGGAAGCTGCATCTGCCGCTGACCCGCTCACCGGAGTGGGCGGACGCCGAGGACTGCACCTACGACCTCTCCCTGCTCCGCTGGGGCTGCGCCACCCTCCTGGACTGTCTGCGCGTCCTGCGCACCGACCACCCCCGCGCCCGGCGCTGGCGCGAGATCCTGGACCGCCTGGTGGCCTACCCCCGCGATGCCACCGGCATCATGATCGGCGCGGGCAAGCCGCTCACCGAGTCCCACCGCCACTTCTCCCATATGCTCTGGCTCTACCCGCTGCACGAGCTGGACTGGGACCGCCCGGCCGACCGGGACATCATGCGCACCACCTTCGACCACTGGGTCAAGGACCGCGGCCTGTGGGCCGGTTACAGCTACGCCGTCGCCTCCTCCATGGCCTCGCGCATGGAACGGCCCGAGGAGGCCCTCGACTTCCTCACCTTCCTCACGGACGGCAACCTGATCAAGAATGCCTGGATCACCCCGAACACCATGTACGTCGAGGGCGGCAACCTCGCCACCGAGAGCCCCCTGACGGCGGCCCAGTCGGTCCTGGAGATGGCCGTCCAGAGCCACAACGGCGTGGTGCGGGTCTTCCCGTCCGTCTCCCGCCGCTGGCCCGACCTCTCGGTCCACTCCCTGCGCACCCAGGGCGCCTTCCTGGTGGACGCCGACCGCTCGGCCGGGCGCACCCGCTGGATCCGCGTCCACAGCGAGGCCGGTGCCCCCCTCGTCCTGCACCACGGCATCCCCGGCCCGATCGACGTCCGCGACCACCGGGGCCGCCCCCTCCACTACCGCGCCACCGGCCCCGGCCGTATCGAGATCCCCCTCGCCCGCGACGAAACGGCCCTCATCACGCCCCGGGGCCACCGCCCGGACCCGGCCCCGCGCGATGTCCCGGCCGTCGGCGAGTCCAAGCCGTGGGGGCTGCCGGACTGAACCGTGGTCGCCCGAACAAGGCGATGAGCGCACGCCTGCCGTTCTGTCCCCCGCTGAGTCGATCCGAGGCGGCTGGCGCCCACGCGGCAGGTGAGCGCCAGCCGGGACTCGCACGGGTCCACCGCTGTCCACCGTCGTTGATGTCAGCCGTAGATGTCAGTCATGCCGCCCGTGGCACCGTTGGGCCGCCCTGGACAGCCCAGGACGGCCCAACTGGTTGTACTACAGGTTCTTCTTGAGCCACTCGCTGCCACTGGCGGGGAAACCACACCAGGCACCGACGCCCGTCAGCTCCACGACGAGCAGCTCATCATTCACGTCAATGTGCTTCTTGAGCCCGTCCCTGACCTGGATCGTCGTCTTGCTCGTCGCGACGATCCACGTCGAGTCCAGGTGATGCCACCAAGTCCCCAGGGTCTTGATCGCTTCTTGCAGCGAGCCGTAGTCCTGGCCCGGCCGGTTCAGGTCGTAGCCGATGATCAGCATGACCATGGACGTCTACGCGCACGTCGCGCAGGACACCCGGCGAGAAGCGATCAGTCACATGGACCGGCTGCTGAAACGGCGGCTCCACCGCAGCTGACCGCTTCCAGCGACCACAAGAGCCCGCCAATCGACGATGGCGGGCTCTTCAACGCCTCTCAGGGGGCGACTGCGCCGTTTACGGTGTATTCCTCGCACCAGGACGCGCCTAAGCCCGCGTAACACGCGCTGCGCCGGTGCTCTTCCTCCACTCTCTTGCCCACCAAGTTCGCCCCGAGCATGACCACGATGGTGAGGCACACGACTGCCCCCTGACCCCAGGCCACCCCCGATGCGCCGCGCACGGCGGCCACGATCGCCGCAACGGCAGCGATCACGGCCACAACAGCCGCCTTCGCGATGTATGGACTGATCGAGTCTCCGACGTGCAGCGGATCCCAAGAGAAGTAGGAAGCGCTCCAGGCGAGAAAGATCAACACCAGGGCCGTCAACTCAGCGCCGACCAGGACACACCCGCTGCACCCGCTTGGGGTTCGCTCAGCCACCTGTCCAGCCCATCACGACCCGCACGGGAGGCACATGAGTACCTGTACTCAGGACCTTTCTCGCCACAGTTGACGCGAAAGACACCCTCGAACTGGGCTCCGACGCTTCCCCGGTGGCGTTGATGTCACCTGTAGATGTCAAAAGCCCCGGACGGCAGACCGTCCGAGGCTTCTTCCCTGCTCAGGTAGCGAGCCGACCGTCGGGTTCGAACCGACGACCTTCGCTTTACAAGAGCAGGGGTGCGCCGTGCGCTCGTCGATTGCGATTTTCGCAAGCCTTGGTTAGGCTGTCCTCATGGACGAGACTGTGACCGACCGTGTGCGCAAGGTCATGAGTGCTGCCTCCCTCCAGCAGGCCGCGTTCGCGGAGCGCGTCGGGCTCACCCCCGACAAGCTGTCCAAGTCACTGAGCGGCAGGCGCCGTTTCACCTCGCTCGACCTGGCCCGCGTCGCGGAGCTGGGCCAGACCACGGTGGACTGGCTGCTCACCGGTCGCGAGCCGCAGCGTCCTGCCTTCGCGGCACGCGCCAGTAGTCCCTTCTCCGACTCCGATTCCGGTCTCGCCCTGAAGGAGCTCGTCCACCGGTTCACCACCGCGTACGACGTGCTCGACCTGATGGGCCGATCCCGCTCGCTGCCTGCCCTGCCCCGTCCCAAGGCGGACCTGGAGCGGTATGTCGACCAGGGGGAAGCGCTGGCACTGGATGCCCTGACGGCGCTTTCCGCTCGCGGAGTGACATCAGTGGCCGCATGCGAGACCTCCGACCTCGCCCATGCCCTCGAAGAGCACTTCGGGATCGACGTGGCGCAGACGGATCTCCCACGGGGCCTCGACGGGGCGGCCTGGCAGACGGATCGCTTCCGGCTGGTGCTGCTGGCGCGCACGGGGGTGTGGACCCGGCAGCGCTTCACCCTGGCCCATGAACTCGGCCACATCCTGGCCCGCGACGCACAGGAGATGCGCACCGAGACCCACCTGGCTCCCGGCAGGCAGAAGGACCACACGGAGATCCGTGCCAATGTCTTCGCGGCGAACTTCCTGATGCCGCAGGCAGAGATCCATGCCGAAGTGGGCACCGAGTCGGCCGACTCCGGGGTGTCCGATGACGCCTTCCGCGCTCTGGTCGTCCGATTCAAGGTCTCTCCGAGCGCGCTCGCCGCCCGCCTGCACCAGCTCGGCCTGGTCACCCCCCACGCCAGGAACCGCCTGCGCGGCGTGACCACCGAGATGTGCCACCTATTGGCCCAACACGCGGATCTCCATGAGAAACGCGTCGCCGCGGCCCAAGCCAGACGCCTCCCGCTGGCCCCCGCCCGTGGTCTCTACGAGGGCTATCTGGCAGGTGACACCACATTGCGCCCGCTCGCGGCCTACTTCGGCATGGACCCGAACGCATTGCACGACGCCCTGGACCCCGAGCAGCCCGCGGCCACCGTTCCCGCCGCGGACGCGGAGAAGGGCGACCTGATCTTCCAGCCATGACGGCCACGAAACGCACCTGGTGGTTCCCCGACAACACGGTCCTGTGCAACTTCGCGGCCGTCGACCGGCTGAGCCTGCTGGAAAAGATCCTCGACAGCCGGGGCCGCTGGACCCAGGCCGTCGCCTACGAGGCCACACGCTCGGCGCGCCACCTGCCCCGGCTCCGCACGGTCGTCGCCGACGGCTGGCTCGGCAAGCCGATCGAGATCGACGACCCGCACGAGACCGAACTCGTCGACCGCTTACGGCGGTTGGTCTTCGCCGGTGACCCGGCGCGCCCCCTCCAGCACCTCGGCGAGGCGGAGACTCTGACGCTGATCCAGAACCGGCCGGAATTCGCCGGCTCGGTCTGGATCACCGACGACGGGGAGGCCGGCCGCTTCGCCCGACGCAAGGGGATCACGGCTCTGGATACCGTGGGCATCGTCCGGGTGGCCGTGGCCGAGGAGCTGGTCGTGGCGCACGAAGGGCACCGCCTTTTACGGGCCATGACGGAGCAGGGCCGCCATCTGCGGGGCATACCCCCGCGACCGGAGGACCTACGGCACTGACCGGCAGCCGGGGCGGGAGTCCAGCTCCGCCCACACCGTCTTGCCCACCGGATGGTGCGGCTCGGTGCCCCATCGGTCGGCGAGCGCGTCCACCAGCAGCAGGCCGCGCCCGGTTTCACGGTCCGGGAGAGGGGCGGTCGGCTGGAGGGTCGGCTGCCGCTCGCCCCGTGTGTCGATGACCTCGATGCGGAGGGTTTCCTTGGCGCCGTCGAGGGCGAGGCCGAGCCGGAAGTCGCGGCCCGGCACACGCCCGTGCAGCGCCGCGTTGGCGCTCAGCTCGGCGATGATCGCCATGGCGCGGTCGGCGACGTCGGGTGACACGGGCCAGACGCGGAGCTGCTCCACGGCGAGCAGCCGGGCCAGCCGGGCCCCGCGCCGCGTGGAGGACAGGCGTTGGGTAAAGCTCCAGCTCGTGGCGGGGAGTTGGGGCGTGCTTGCGTTCATGGGGCCACGGTGGCGGATGATCGTCGGCCTTGGCCAGCACCGCGCCGCGTACGCAGCGTCAGCGTACATGCGCGCTCGGTGGACGGTACACCCGTTGATCCGTCACCCTGGGTGAGTCGAGCGCGGGGGCCCTCGCACGTACGCACCTGGAGGTGTCCGCGTATGACGACCGACAACACCTGTGTGGCCGGGGACGGTGACTGGGAACGGGAGCCCGACCCCTCCGACAGTCTGCGGACCTTCGGGGCCGTGGTCCAGGCCCTCCGCGAACATGCGGGCCTCACCCGGGCTCAGTTCGGGGAGCTGGTCCGATTCTCGAAGCACACCGTGGCGTCGGTGGAGCTGGGGCGGCGCATGCCGGACGAGTCGTTCGTGGAGCGGGCGGAGGGGGTCCTGGGCAACACGGGCGCGCTGCGGAAGGCGGCCCGGCATCTGTCGCGCGGCGAGCCGGGGCTCGCGGCGTGGTTCCGGCGATGGGCGCGGCTGGAGCGGGTGGCGGTGAGTCTGTGCACCTATGAGTGTCGGCTGGTGCCGGGGTTGTTGCAGTCGGAGGACTACGCGCGGGCGGTGTTCGAGGGCACCATCCCTCTGCTGACGAATGAGCAGTTGGAGGCCCAGCTTGTGGCGCGGACCGAGCGGCAGAAGATGCTGCACGAGCGGCCGCACGTCCCGTTCAGCTTCATCGTGGAGGAGGCCGTGTTCCGGAGGAGGTTCGGTGATCGAGAGCAGCGGCGGCGCTTGTTCGACCACGTGCTGGAGCGCAGCGCGCTGCGTAACGTGAAGCTGCAAGTCGTTCCTGTCGAAGCCGAGTTGCACGCGTGCCTGGACGGACCTGTTCGGTTGCTGGAAACACTGGAAGGGCGGCGCTACGCCTACTCGGAGGGGCAGCAGAACGGACGGCTGATTGCCGACTCGAAAGAGGTACGCCTCCTCCACCAGCGCTATGACACACTGCGCTCGCAGGCCCTGACACCCCAAGACTCCCGTGGCCTGCTGGAGCGACTGCGAGGAGACCTATGAGTAGGGCGGAACTCACCTGGTTCAAGTCCAGCTACAGCGGCAGTCAGGGAGACGACTGCGTGGAGGTCGCCGTCACCGAAGAGGCCGTCCACGTACGGGACTCCAAGGACACGGCGCGCCCCGGTCTTGCCGTCAGCCGTGACGGCTGGGCGCAGTTCGTCCGGTTCGCCGCACACGGCTGAGCCGGAGGCGCGCCCGCGGACTCAACCGCGGGCACGCCACCCGACGTCACCGGGTCGTCAGGAACTCCCGGCCGCCGCGAAGGGGACCTGGGCGGTGGACTGTTCGGGGGCGGTGGGCTGGAAGGGGTGGGACCACAGGCCCTGCTTGCGCAGCTCGGGCAGGACGCCCTCGCCGAACCAGTACGCCTCCTCCAGGTGCGGATAGCCGGACAGGATGAACTCGTCGATGCCGAGTCGGTGGTACTCGGCGATCCGCTCGGCCACCTCGGCGTGGCTGCCCACCAGCGCCGTGCCCGCGCCGCCGCGCACCAGGCCGACACCGGCCCAGAGGTTGGGGTAGATCTCGAGGTTGTCCAGGCTGCCGCCGTGCAGGGCGAGCATGCGCTGCTGGCCCTCGGACTCGCTGCGGCCGAGGCCGTTCTGGATGGAGCGCACGGTCTCCGGGTCGAAGCCGTCGAGCAGCCGGCGCGCCTCGGCCCACGCCTGCTCGGCGGTGTCGCGGGTGATGACGTGCAGCCGGATGCCGAAGCGGATCGTACGGCCCCGCTCGGCGGCGAGGGAGCGGATCCAGGCGATCTTCCGGGCCACCTGGGCGGGCGGCTCGCCCCAGGTGAGGTAGACATCGCAGTGGCGGGCGGCGACCTGACCGGCGGCGGGCGAGGAGCCGCCGAAGTAGACCTGGGGGATCGGGTCGGGGAGCCGGGCCAGTTTGGCGCCCTCGACATGGAGGTGTTCCCCGGCGAGATCGACGGTCTTGCCGTCCCACAGGTCGCGGACGATGCCCAGGAACTCGCCGGTGCGGGCGTAGCGGGCCTCCTTGTCGAGGAAGTCGCCGTAGCCGCGCTGCTCCTGGCTCTCGCCGCCGGTGACCACGTTGAGCATCAGCCGTCCGCCGGTCTGCCGCTGGTAGGTGGAGGCCATCTGGGCGGCGAAGGTGGGCGAGAGGAAGCCGGGGCGGAAGGCCACCAGGAACTTCAGCCGCTCGGTGTGCTGGCTGACCATCGCGGTGGTCAGCCAGGCGTCCTCGCACCAGGCACCGGTCGGGGTGAGCGCACCGGCGAAGCCGAGGTGTTCGGCGGCGCGGGCGATCTGCGCGAGATAGCCGACGGACGGCGGACGATCCCCTCCGGCCGAGGTGACGGGGGTGCCATGGCCACCGCCGACGACATGGCGGCTGTCGCCGTTGGTGGGCAGGAACCAGTGGAAGGTGAGGGACATGGTGCGGCTCCGTTCAGGGAGGCGGGTGGGGGACTAGAGGAGGCCGTGGCGGGGTGGCTTCGTGCCGTTGAGCACATAGCGGCCGATGTGCTGGTCCTTCCAGCGGGCCGGGTCGTGCAGGGGTAGTGCTTGACACCGGTCAGGGTGTGCGAGCCGTCGGCGGCCGCGAGCAGCCGGAACACCTCGGCGAGGGCCACGGCCACCTTCAGCGCCTCGGTGTCATCGGCGATGACATGGGCGGACTCGGGCGGGGACGACACGGTCAGCTCGCCGCGGCCAGCACGGTGGGGTGGCCGAGCGCCGCCGAGAACTGGTCGACCACCTGCTCCAGCGCCTCGGCCGCCCCGGCGGCCACGCTCACCCCGCCGTCCGGCTCCACCGTGATGTCCTTGTCCAGGGTGAACCAGCCCTGCACGATATGGGCCGCCCCCATGGAGGACAGCACCGGCCGCAGCGCGTAGTCGATGGCCAGGACGTGGGCGGTGGTGCCACCGGTGGCCAGCGGCAGCACGGTCTTGCCCGCGAGCGCGTACTGCGGCAGCAGGTCCAGCAGGGACTTCAGCAGCCCGGAGTAGGCGGCCTTGTAGACCGGCGTCCCCACCACGAGCCCGTCCGCCTGCTCGACCAGCGCCTTGGCCCGGACGATGGCCGGGTGCGAGAAGTCCGCGCCGAGCAGCGCGGCGGCGGGCAGGGCGCGGACGTCGAGCGGGACCACATGATGGCCCTGGGCGGTCAGCCGGGCGTCCAGACGGCGCAGCAGCCGGGCGGTGCGGGAGGTGGCGGAGGGGGAGCCGGAGAGGGACAGGACGGTGGCCATGAGCAACCCTTCGTGGTGCGGTCGGAGCGGTGGGGTCAGGAGCCGGTGGGAGCGGTGGCGACACCGGTGGGAACGGTGGAGGTCGGATGAGCGCGGGCACCGGCTCCGGCGGCTCCGCCTCGAGCTCGCGGACCAGCGGCAGAGAGGCGTTGAGGGCGAAGCCGGGCGCCGGGCGGCCGGCGGTGGCGGCGGAGGCGCGGACGTCCCCGATCTGCTCGGTGGCCACCGCTGACATCGGTCGCCGCCCAAGTCGCCGCCCAATAGGCGAAACGGAGAGGTTCTGCGGGCATGGGGGAACTCCCGGTGGAGCAATTGCGGGCATGGGGAATCGGCGCCCCGGCGGCGAATGGAATTCACCGTGGCAGGGGCGCGGAAAGACCGGGAGCGCTAAAGGGCGCCGAAGGCGGGGCGGCGCGGCCGCGATTCCTCGGTGGCGGCGGCTAAAAGCCTTTCCCGATCATGGGAGGCGACGGGGAGCGCAGCGGGCGTGATCCCTCAGGGCTCGCTCAGACCCGTACGGCGGGTCAGGCCGGACAGCAACAGGACGCGCTGGAGACACGCGCGAGGTCGACATGGCGTCGCCGCGTGAGGTCCTGTCGCTTCATGTCACCGATCCAACCAGGGGGAAGTCCTGCCGGTCAAGAAGGCCCGGGTGCCATTCCATATCCCGGACGCGCGGGCCGGGCCGCGGAATTCCGCGATGCCCGCTTCGAGATTACCCGGGAGGCGGGCCGGGGAGTGAGTCGGTATTCATGAGACCGTGATAGGGATCCCCTTGAAGCGGGCGGGCCCGCGCGGGCAGGGTGCGGAGTGTGCGAATTGAACAGCTGGAATACATCGCCGCCGTCACCCGCCTCGGATCGCTCCGCCGCGCCGCCGAGGAACTGCATCTGTCCCAGCCGGCGCTCAGCGAGACCGTGCGCAATCTCGAACGCGAACTCGGCGTGGATCTGCTGGAGCGCAAGCGCTCCGGCGCGACGATCAGCGCCGAGGGAAGGGAGCTGCTGCCGCATATCGCCGGCGTCATCGAGGCCGTCGACCGGCTGCGCGGCGCCGCCGGTGACCAGCACCGCGTCAGCCGGATGATCCGGCTGGGCACGGTCAACACCGCGACCGTCCCGCTGCTGATCCCGGCCGTCCGGGAGTTCCGCGCCACCCACCCGGTGACCCAGGTCGAGGTGGTGGGCGCGCAGCAGGCCGAGATCCACCGGGCGCTGCTGGAGGGGAGTTTCGACCTGGGCCTGGTCAACTGCCTCCAGGGGGACGACGTCCCGCCCACCCTGGAGAGCGCCGAGCTGCTGCGCGGTCGCCCGGTGGTCTGTCTGCGCCCGGACAGTCCGCTGGCCGCCCGGCCGACGGTGAGCGCGGCGGATCTGCTGGACGGGCGGGAGCCGTTGATCGTGATGCGCTCCGGCTATCTGATGCACCGCTTCATCCACCGGCTGCTCGCCGGGCGCACCCCGTCCTTCTCGTACTCCACCGACGGGGCCGAGATGGGCAAGCTGATGGTGGCCGAGGGGCTCGGCGTCACCGTGCTCCCCGACTTCAGTGTCATCGGCGACCCCCTGGAGCGCGGGGGCGCGATCACCCACCGGCCGCTCGCGGACGGCGAGGCCACCGAAGTGCTGCTGATGATCCAGCGCCGCCGCTCGGGCTCGGTGCCGCGCGCCGTACGCGATCTGCACGAGCTCTTCGTACGGCGCGCGGACAGCCCCGGAACGCCCCGGGCTTCCCGGGGGCTATAGCTCCCTGAGCGCGGGCAGCAGCTGCTTCTCGGCCCAGTCCAGGAACGGCCGCTGATGGTCGCCGCCGATCTGGACGAGCGCCACATCCGTGAAGCCCGCGTCCACGAAGGGCCGGATCAGCTCCGTGAACTCCTCGACGTCATCGCCGCACGGAATGGACGCGGCCACGTCCTCGGGCCGGACGAACTGGGTGGCACCCGCGAAGGCGGCGGGCCCCGGCAGCTCCGAGTTGACCTTCCAGCCGCCCCCGAACCAGCGGAACTGGTCATGGGCGCGGGCGATCGCCGCGTCCCGGTCGGGGTCGTAACAGACCGGGATCTGCCCGATCCGTGGCTTCCCGCCGCCGCCGTTCGCCTCGAAGTCCGCCAGCAGCTCGGACTTGGGCTCCACGGCGATCAGGATGTCGGCCAGCCGCCCGGCCAGCCGGCAGGACTGCGGCCCGGAGACGGCCACGCCGATGGGCGGCGGCTGGTCCGGCAGGTCCCACAGCTTCGCCGAGTCGACGTCGTAGTGGGTGCCGTGGTGGGTGACATGGTCACCGCCGAACAGCGCCCGGATGATCTCGATCGCCTCTTCCAGCATCTCGTGCCGCACATCCGCCGACGGCCAGCCCTGCCCGACCACATGCTCGTTCAGGTTCTCGCCGGACCCGAGGCCCAGCCGGAACCGTCCCTCGGACAGCAGCTGGAGCGTCGCCGCCTTCTGTGCCACCACCGCCGGGTGATAGCGCACGGTGGGGCAGGTGACATACGTGGTCAGCGGGATCGAGGAGGTGGCCTGCGCGGCGGCCCCCAGCACGCTCCAGGCGTACGGGGCGTGCCCCTGGGAGTCCAGCCACGGGAAGTAGTGGTCGGAGGTCACCGAGAAGTCGAACCCGACCTGCTCGGCCCGGACCACGTCGTCGACGAGCTGACGTGGCCCGGCCTGCTCGGTCATCATCGTGTATCCCCATCGAACCATGGCTCCCGAGTACCGTGCCCCGCGCCGCCCAAACGGGACAAACGGCTGGTCACCGTGGGTCGTGGCGGCTCACGGGCGGTAGACCCCGGGAGCGGTCAGGGCATAGGGCCGCCGTCGTTCTCCTCCTGGTGGTCGGCCCAGCGGTAGCTCTCCGGGAGCAGATCGGCGACGGGCACGGCGCGCAGCCGCTCACCCGCCCCGACGATGACGCGGATGTCCGGGAAATAGTCGAGCATCATCTGGCGGCACCGGCCGCAGGGAGGGATCACCCCGCGGCCGCGGTCGCCCACGGCGACCATGGTCACCAGGTCGTACGCGCCCTGGGCGGCCGCCGCGCCGATGGCGACGAGTTCGGCGCAGGGGCCGCCGGTGAAGTGGTAGGCGTTCATCGCGGTGACGATCCGCCCGTCACGGTCGCGGGCCGCCGCCGCCACGGTGTGGTTGTCACCCCGGCTGCGGGCGGCCGCCACCTGGGTCGCGGCCTGGACGAGGTCATGGTCGAGTTCATGGTCGGCGGAATGAGACGTGGTCATGTCCGGAGCTTGGCAGAGATGACCGGGGTCAGGCGGTCGGCGATGGTGCGGTGGCCCTTGTCATTGGGGTGGACCGAGTCCGAGAGGTCGTCGGCGGCGAGCCAGCCGGTGGTGTCGACGTAGGAGGCCCTGGCATCGCCGGAAGCGGTCACGGCGGTCTTGGTCTCGGTGCCGAACCGGCCGCTGAAGGTGCGCAGCGCGAAGATCCACGCGTTCGGATAGGCGGTGCGTACCTTGCGCAGCAGGCTCGCGTAGGACGCCTGGAACTGCGCCGGGGTCACACCCCGGCCCACGTCGTTGGTGCCGAGGTTGATGACCACCGCGCTCGCCTGGTAGCGGGTGAAGTCCCAGTCGGGCGTGGCGGCGTTCGGGTTGAGCTTGGTGAACTGCTGCTCCAGGCTCATCCGGTCGTCCGCCGTGTCGACCAGGGCCGCGCCGCCCTGGGCGATCTGGGTGTGGTCGGCGCCGAGCCGTTCGCCGATGAGCCAGCCGTAGGCGGTGCGGGCGTTCTGCGAGGTGGTGGTGCCGACAGTGATCGAGTCGCCGACGAATTCGATCAGGTTCTTGGGGGTGGGCGGGGTGAAGGTGGTGGCGCCGCTGTCCAGGGTCAGACCCTGGAAGACCGCGTCACCGTGGTAGGAGCCCGCGACCACCTGGTAGTTGACCTGGAGGGTGTGGTTTCCGGCGGTGAGCGGGGCCGGGGTGAGGTTCACCGTGCCCTTGGCCTCGTCGTAGAAGGTGGCGGGGCCGCCGTCGATGCTGGCCCACAGGTCGATCGCGTCGCGTTGCTTCAGCTTGACGGTGCGGCCGGTGAAGCCGGTGCGGAAGTACGCGCCCGCCCAGTAGGGGGTGTACGCGGTGGCCGAGGTCTTGGTGTCCCAGCGGCCGGTGAACCGGATGTTCGGGTCACCCGGCTGACCGGGCGCGGCGGCATCGAGGGGCGCGGAGCCGGGGGCGGTTCCGAGTTTCGCGGCGATGATCGGGGCCAGGCGGTCGGCGAACTTGGTGTGCCCCGCCTCGTTGGGATGGCCGTTCCCGTCCTCGTAGTCCGTGCCGTCCGTGAGCCAGCCGGTGGTGTCGACATAGCTCACCTTGGCGTCACCGGCCGCGTTGCGCGCGCTCACGGCCGCCTTGGTCTCCGGCACATAGCGCTTCTTGAGGGTCTGGACGGCGAAGAGCGCCGCGTTCGGGTATTTCGCGCGGATGTCGCGGAGGAGGCCGGTGTACGCGGACTGGAACTCAGGCCCCGTGACGCCGTGTCCGATGTCATTGGTGCCCAGGTTGATGACCACCGCACTGGCCCGGTAGCGGGAGAAGTCCCAGTTCTGGTCGCCGGTCGAGGCCGTCTTGAAGAACTGGGAGGCCAGCCCTACGCAGCCGTCCTTGCCGACCAGGCAGTAGCCCGAGCGGGCGATCTGGGTGTGGAGCATGCCCAGCCGCTCGCCGGTCTTCCAGCCGTACGAGTCCAGCGCGAGCCGGTCGGTGAGGGCGCCCGCGGTGATGGAGTCGCCCACGAACTCGATGAGCCCGGACGGGACGCGCGGGGCGACCGTGCCCGCGCCCGCGTCCAGGACCAGGCCCTGGAAGACGGTGTCGCCGGAGCGGTAGGAGACACGGAGGGTGTGGGTGCCCTGGGGGAGCGGCTGGGGGGTGAGGGTGACGGCGCCCTTGACGCCCGCGTAGAAGACATCGGGGCCGCCGTCGACGCTCGCGTAGAAGTTCACCGCCTCCCGGGCCCTGACCTTCACGGTGGTGCCGGTGAACGCCGTCTGGAGGTAGCCGCCGGTCCAGTTGGGGACGGCGGCGGTGGTGGAACCGAGGTCCCAGCGGCCGGTGTAGACGATGTTGGGGTCGGTCACCGAGCCGTTCCCCAGGGCCGCCGCCCGTGCGGTGGAGGTGATGCCGAGGCTCAGCCCCAGCGCGCAGAGCGACGCGGTCATGACAAGAATAAAGAGTCTGCGTAAGGAGCGCGGGATCGGTCTCATGGGGTCCTCTCGGGGGAGGGGTGGATGCCTGGGGCGTCTGGGAGCGCTCCCAAGCGTCGTGGCCCCACGATGGAAGCCTTGAATCGGTTCAACGTCAAGGTGTGCGGCGACAGTTACGATGTGAGCCATGGCGGAAACCGGTGGGGTGCGCGAAGTGAAGTCCGCGGGCCGCACCGTGGAACTGCTGGAGCTGCTCGCCGCGCGCGGCGACCAGCCGGCCCGGCTGCGCGAGCTCGCCGAGGAGCTCGGCGTCCCGCGCAGCAGTATGTACGCCCTCCTCAAGACCCTGATCGACCGCGGCTGGGTGCGCACCGACGTCACCGGCTCGCTGTACGGCATCGGCATCCGCGCGCTGCTCACCGGCACCAGCTATCTGGACAGCGATCCACGGGTGCGGGCGGCGCGGCCGTATCTGGACGAGGCGTCCGACGCGCTGGGCGAGACCATTCACTTCGCCCGGCTGGACGGCGGCGATGTCGTCTACCTCGCCACGCGGGAGTCGCATGAGTACCTGCGCCCCTTCAGCCGCGTCGGACGGCGGCTGCCGGCCCATGTGGGGGCCCTGGGGAAAGCGCTGCTCGCCGAGCGGATCGACGGTGAACTCCCCGTGATGAGCGAGGAGTTGGAGCAGGCGACGCCCAACACCCACCGCACCCGGACCTCGCTCCTGGCCGATCTGAAGCGGGTGCGGGAGCGGGGCCACGCCATCGACCGGGAGGAGGGGGTCCTGGGCATCGTGGGCTTCGGTCTCGCCCTGCGGTACGACGTCCCGGCGGTGGACGCGATCAGCTGCTCGGTGCCGACGGCCCGGCTGACGGAGGGGCGGGAGGAGCGGATCGTCGCGGTGATGCGGGAGATCCGGGCGAAGATCGAGGCGGTGGTGCCGAGGGGGACCGGCACGGGACCGCAGTGGCGCCCGTAGGCCCGGTTCCGCGTGGCGTCAGGCCCTCTTCCGTTCCGCACAGCGTCAGGCCCATCCCCGGTGGGCGGCGCGGACGCCCGCCTGGAAGCGCCCTGCGGCGGTCAGGCGGAGCTGGAGGTCACTGACGCGGCGGCGCAGCGTACGCAGGCTGATGCCGAGGTGGCGGGCGATCGCCTCGTCCTTCATGCCCACCGCCAGCAGGCCGATCAGCCGGCGGTCCGCCGCGGTGAGCTTCTCGTCACCGTCGTCCGGCGTACCGCTCAGCGGGGTCCCCTGCTCCCAGAAGGTCTCGAAGAGGGTCCGGAGCGCGTCGGTGAGGGCGGAGTGCCGCACGATCACCGCGGAGTATCCCGGCCCGACGTCCGCGCTGGTCAGTGGCAGCATCGCGGTACGGCCGTCGACCACCAGCAGCTTCATGGGCACGGTCGGCAGCACCCGCGCCTGTTCGCCGAGCGCCACCATCCCCTCCGCGTAGGCCAGTAGTTCGGGGGACTCCAGCGAGGTGACGGAGTACAGCGTGCGGTAGGTGACACCGCGCCGCAGCACCTCGTTCTGGAGGTCCAGCTGGGGGGTGAGCGGGGCGAGGTAGGGCGGGGAGTCGAAGAGGCAGATCTCGTGTTCGGCGCGAGCGTACAGCTCCTCCAGCCGGGCGGCGTTGGCGCTCTCCCCGCATACGACCTCGACGAGCGAGGACGGCTCGGCGCGCAGCAGCCCGGCGGCGTAGATCTTGGCCATGTCGTCGGCGGTCGCGGCGAGCAGATCGGATTCGCTCTCGCGCCTGCGGATGAGGGCCCGTACGGCGATACGGGGGTCGACGGGCCGCAGTCCCCCGGTGGAGTCGGGGGCCTGGATCAGGCCGAGGCGGAGCAGCCGGGCGCAGGCGCGGCGGACGCGCGGCGGGGAGGCGCCGAGCAGCCGTGACCAGCCGGTGACGCCCGCTTCGGGATCGTGGAGGATGGCGTGGTACAGCGCCTCGTCGAAGTCGGAGACCCCTGCCACGGCCCAGGGACTCGGGCTCGTGACAGGGGACCCGTCGGACGCTGATATGGATGCTCTGCTGTCCACTGGCGGCGACTCCAGCGCGTCGAGGCAACGATGCGATCAACGGCACGCTAGACGTTGTTTGTTACCGCCGAAGGAAGGCTTTCGGCCTACTTCAGGCCATATGCGCGAATGACCGTTTGATCGATTCGATTGCCGTCGGCGTCGGCGGCCCGGACGCGCAGGCTGACGAAACCGTTGGTGGCGCCGAGCGGGGGATGGCCGACCGTGGCCTCGTAGCCCGTGCCGGAGCGGGTGAGCTTGACCTTCTTCCAGGTCCTGCCGTCGTCGTAGGACGCCCATGCCATCGCACCGGTGAGCTTCGCGGCGTCAGCGCCCTCCTGGTGGCGAGGGGCCACGCCGAAGCCGAACTTTCGCCCCGCCTTGGCCCGGTCGAGCAGGTCCACGCCGAGGTCGTAGTCGATGGAGAGCAGGGGGAGGGCCGTCGCCTGGGCGGTGTGCGCGGAGGTGAAGTCCCATCGCGTGGTGGTCCTGGTCGAGTACGCCGCCCAGTCGGCTTTCCGCTGAGCGTCGATCGTCAGCTGGTACGCGGCCTTCTCGGCGGGCACCTGGAAGGTGCCGGAGCCGTACGGGGCCTCGCCGACCGGCCTGCCGTCCGCGTACAGGCTCGTCCTCACCGTGTCGAACCCCTGGGCGACCCCGCCCGAGGAGCCGTAGTGGCCGGGGCCGGAGTCGGCGAACTCCGGGATGGCGAGGGTGAGTTCATCACCCTCCCGCTGCGAGACGCCGAACTCGGCGGCCGTCGTCGGACGGATCACGGGCGACAGCCAGTCCACCGTCTGTTTCGTTCCGGGCCGATACGTCACCAGTGGCGACCACTGCCGTCCGCCGCCGCTGTCGTAGTCCTGCATGACCGTGCGCCAGACGCGGGTGCCGGGGTCGGCGGTGTAGTACTCGGTGCGCTGGGTGCCGAGGGGGACGTCGAACGGCTGCTCGATGGAGTAGAGCTCGTGCGGGCGGAAGGTGTGGGTGGCCTCGGCGCCGATCCGCCCCTGCGCTGTGCCGTGGTAGCGGGCTGTCACCTTGGTGGTGTTGCTGCTGTCGATGGGGTACGTGAGGTCGTCGCCGATGCCGCCGGATTCCGGCAGGACCAGGTTGTACGCATAAGGGCTGTCCGCCGTGCCGCCGAGCTCCACGGTCACCTTGCTCTGCCCCCGGCCCCCCGTGGTGAGCAGCGACAGCAGCTTGTCGCCCTCCTCCCCGGGCACGGACATGACCGGGATCGTGGCGCTGTCGACCGCGGTGAGCCAGAAGCCGCGCGTCGTCTTGCGGTACACGATGACGTAGGCCGCACCCGCCTTGGTGGCGTTGACGACGGCGTCGTTCGGCCATCCGTCGGGCTCCAGGCCCACCAGCACGGCCTTGCCCTTCACGTCCAGGCCCTCGAAGTCCGCGGGCGTGCCGCCCCCGGCGGACACCAGCTCCACCGTGCGCCTGCCGGTGATCTTGACAGGCCGGCCGGTGTACGTATTCGCGTAGGTCGGGGTCAGCGTCACCCGCTCGGGGCTGGTGACG
Source organism: Streptomyces lacaronensis (assembly GCF_047337785.1). Lineage (NCBI taxonomy): Bacteria > Bacillati > Actinomycetota > Actinomycetes > Kitasatosporales > Streptomycetaceae > Streptomyces > Streptomyces lacaronensis. The sequence continues at coordinate 3,008,467 of NZ_JBLHDK010000003.1, read as the reverse complement.
CTCGCGGTCAGCTCCGTCTTCTCCAACCGCCACTTGCTGTAGAACTCCAGGGTGCCGTCGGTGACCTTCTCGGTCGGCGCGGCGTAGATGTGCTTCTTCCACTTGCCCATGCTGTAGGTCAGGCCGAAGCTGTTACCCTCCTTGTCCTCCCGGACCCAGGATGTCGTCACACCTTGGGGCTCGGTGTCCTTCTCCTTGACCTGTGGCTTGATCTCGACGGCCTTGCGCGCGTCGAGAGTGATCGAGGTGTCGTCCTTGACCTCGATCTCGGGGTCGCCGACGATGCTCGTCCCGATCTCCATCCGACCGCTGTCGTACATCGGGATCCAGGTGGCGAGCGAGTAGGTGCCGGCCGGCAGCTGGAAGGTGTCGGAGCTCGAGAGGAAGCCGTATTGGTTCTGCGTCGAGTCGCCGAGCTGCTGGAGGGTGAACATGGCCGGAGCCGGCTTTCCCTCGCGGTCCAGCAGATTGACGTTGAGGTTGTACAGCTTCTCCCCCTTCTCGTAGCCGACGGCCGTGGTCACCTTGACCGCGCCGCCCGCGCCGTCGTCACCGGTCGCCGTGATGAACCCGGTGTGGCGGCCCTTCTCCGCCTTGGCCGGGGCGACGGTGACCGGGACCTTCACGGCGCCCTTCGCGGGCACGGTCACGGTGTCGGCGCCGAGCGACAGGGAATCGCCGTCGACCGAGGACACCAGCTTCAGCGTCACCGGCTTCGCGGTGTCGTTGGTGTACCTGATGGTCCTGGCGTCGGCCTTGTCGGCGTCGTACGCGTACTGGCCGTAGCTGAGGGCCGGGGTGCCGAAGACGCCCTGGGTGGCCGCGCGCGGTACGTCGACCCGGCCGTCGCCCTGCGTGAAGGGACCGTCCTTCGCGCTGGTCTTGGCGGTGCTGGCCAGAGCCTCCTTGAGCTGTGAACCCGTCCAGTCGGGGTGCGCCTCCGCGACGATCGCCGCCGCGCCCGCGACATGCGGCGTCGCCATGGAGGTGCCGCTCGCCGTGGTGTACAGGTCGTCGACGGGCGTGCCCATGGAGGTCCCGGCCGCACGGGCCGCCGTGATGTCCACTCCGGGGGCGGTGATCTCGGGCTTGATCGCGTAGTCCCCGGGGCGCGGTCCACGGCTGGAGAAGGTGGCCCACTTGTCGGACTTGTCGACGGCGCCGACGGTGAGGGCCGAGTCGGCGATGCCTGGGGTCCCCACGGTCCCTTCGAACGGTCCGGAGTTGCCCGCCGCGATCACGAACAGCGCCCCGGAGGACGCTGACAGCTGGTCGACCGCCTCGCTCAGCGGGTCCGAGGGGCCGGACGCCGGGCCGCCGAACGACATGGAGACGACCTTGGCACCGGAGGAGGCGGCCCACTCCATGCCCTCGATGATCCACGACGAGTAGCCCTCGCCCGCGTTGTTCAGCACCTTGCCGACCAGCAGCTTCGCGCCCGGTGCCACGCCCTTGTACTTTCCGCCGGATCCGGCGCCGCCGCCCGCGATGGTGTCGGCCACATGGGTACCGTGGCCGTGGCCGTCCGTCACGGTCTGGTCCGGGACGAAGCTCTTGGAGTCGGCGATGGTGTCCTTGACGTCCGGATGCGTGGCGTCGATGCCGGTGTCCAGCACGGCGACCTTCACGCCCTTGCCGTCGTACCCGGCCTTCCACATCTCCGGGGCGCCGATCTGCGGGACGCTGACGTCGAGCGACGCCTTGACCTTCCGGTCCAGCCAGAGCTTCCGTAGCCCCTTGTCATGGCTGATGTCGGCCCAGAAGTCCGCCGCGTCGGCCTTGTCGGCGCTGAGCGCCGCGCCGCCCACGCTGGCGAGGGTGAGTGTCCTGTGCGCGCCCTCGGGGGTCGGATGCGCGCCCTTGGTGCGATAGGTGGTGATGACCGGGAGCGAACGGGTCTTCTTGTCGTCGTAGCCCTGCTTGACCAGTTGGGTGATGTTGAACAGGTCCGCGTCGAGCTTGTTCGCGGAGAGCAGCCGGAGTGCGTCGACCGGGACGACGCTGATCTCCTTGTCCTTCTGGGCGGTCACGAAATCCACCGACTCGCGGCCTGTGCCTCGCTCCACCTCCACGGCGTACTGTCCGTCGGCACCCGCGGTGAGGGTGACCGTGTCACCGGTGATCAGGGTGACCGTGTGCTGTTGTGTGACGGCTGGTGGGGTCTTCGCGGACTGGGACGGCTGCCCGCTCGCCGTGGGGGCGGCCAGTGTGCCGAGCACACCGGCGACGCCCACCGTGGCCAAGAGGCGACGCGATCTTCGCATCGGTTGGCTTCCTCCCTCATCGCATCCGACTCTCCCGTCGGAAAGGTGCGATCAGAGTGGTCGCCGGGGACGCATGTGCTCAAGTGAACCCCGTGGCCGGGGCGTGCCAGTGCACGCATCGGCCACAGGAGTGACGGAGCGTCAGTCGCGTGGCGGGGAGGTCGGGGACGGCGCGCTCGCAGCCCCGTCACCGCCTTGACCCTCAGCTCCTGACCCAGCGGGGCGCCCGGGTCGTCGGGCGCGCCCATCCGCACCGTGCACGCCGGGTGGTAGACGGTGTTGTGGGTCTCGCGGATGTAGCCGGCCGGCTCGTCGCCGCTGTTCACATCGGGCCCGGGGGCCAGTTCGGCGCCCGCCCACATGGCCAGTGCGGGCCGGGCGGCGGTCCGTCCGGCGCGGTCGCCGTCAATCGAACCAACGCTGGGGGCGGGGCGCGGTGTTGCGCCAGATGTGCTTGAGCTCCTGGTACTCGTGCAGCCCCGACGGGCCCAGCTCCCGGCCGACTCCGGACTGCTTCATCCCGCCCCACTCGGCCTGCGGGACATACGGATGGAAGTCGTTGATCCATACGGTCCCGGCCCGCAGCCGGGACGCCACCCGGTGCGCCTTCTCGGTGTCCTGCGTCCACACCCCGCCCGCCAGGCCGTACACCGTGTCGTTGGCGAGCGCCACCGCCTCGTCCTCGTCCCGGAACCGCTCCACGGTGAGCACCGGGCCGAACGACTCGTCCTGCACCACCGACATGTCCGGGGTGCAGTCGTCCAGCACGGTCGGCAGGTAGTAGAAGCCCCCCGCCAGGTCCGGGTCGTCGGGCGGGGTCCCGCCGCAGCGCAGCACGGCGCCCTCGTCGATCCCCGCCAGCACATAGTCGGTGATCTTCTGGCGGTGCTCGGCGGAGATCAGCGGCCCGGCGCAGGCGTTCTCGTCGAACGGCCCGCCCAGCCGGATGTTCCGGGCCCGATGGACGATCTCGTCGACGAACGCGTCATGCAGCTGCTCCTGGACCAGCAGCCGGGCACCGGCCGAGCAGACCTGCCCGGAGTGCAGGAACACCGCCGTGAGCGCGTAGTCCACGGCGGTGTCGAAATCGCAGTCGGTGAAGACGATATTGGGATTCTTGCCGCCCAGCTCCAGGGCCAGCTTCTTCACCGTGGGCGCGACGGCCGACATGATCCAGCGTCCGGTGACCACTCCGCCGGTGAAGGACACCATGTCCACGCGTTCGTCGGTGACCAGCGGCGCGCCCGCGGTGGCACCCGAGCCGAGGATCAGATTGGCGGCCCCGCCCGGCAGCCCGGCCTCGGTCAGCAGCCGCATCAGATGGATCGCGGTGTGCGGAGTCAGCTCGCTGGGCTTGAGGACGACGGTGTTCCCGGCGGCCAGCGCGGGCGCCACCTTCCAGGCCGTCTGGAGCAGCGGGTAGTTCCACGGCGTGATCAGCACACACACCCCGACCGGTTCGTGCACCACCCTGCTGTCGATCTCCGGACTGCCCACCTCCACCACGCGGCCGCCGCTCCCGGAGGAGGCGAGGGTGCCGAAGTAGCGGAAGCAGTTCGCGATGTCGTCGAGGTCGTACTCGCTCTCGACCAGCCGCTTCCCGGTGTCCAGGGACTCGGCCCGGGCGAGCGTCGGCTTCTCGCGCTCCAGCAGCTCGGCCACCCGCAGCAGCAGCCCGCCCCGGTCACCGGCCGGGGTGCCGGGCCACGACCCGCGGTCGAACGCGTCCCGGGCGGCCGCCACCGCCGCGGCGGCGTCCTTCGGCCCCGCCTCGTCGACCACGGCGACCAGCGAACCGTCCGCCGGACAGTGGATCTCGCGGCTGTGTCCGTCGAGGGCGGTCGTCCAGTGGCCGCCGATGAACAGCTCCGGCATGGGTTCCTCCGGGCTCGGACGACAGGGCCGGTCCCGAGTGAATCCATCGACGCACCCGTCCGGCCCACACACCGAGCGTAAGTGGCGCGGGTCACCCTCGCACGGCGTAGCGACGGCCCGAGGGCGGACGCGAGGCGTTGGGGCGACGGGTGTCCCGGGAAAGCTTCTTCCGGCGGGACGTGTGATCGGACGTGTGAGCGGCACAATCCCTGGCATGGTCAACGCGTCCGAAGCCCATGGCGGCCCCGAAGCCCACCGCGGCCCCGAGCCTCCCCGCGCTCCCGAAGCCCTCGGCGCTCCCGAAGCCTTCGGCGGCCCCGGAGCCCACGGCGGCCCCGAATCCCTCGGCGCCCCCGATCCCCGGCGCGCCCTCGTCGACGAGCTGCTCGCCGCCCTCGATCCGCTGCCCTTTCCGCGCCGGATGCGGGAGCTGGCCGGGCGGGCGCGGGCGGCCAGCGCCGAGGGACGGCTGGGCGCGCTGATCGAGGAGTTGGAGCGGCGCGGGACGTACGAGCGGCGGCTGGCGGCCGTGGCCGCGGCCGCCGGCGGGCGCACCGGCCATCTCGCGGCGCGGCTCGCCGACCCGGACCCCGTGGTGCGGCACCGCGCCCTCGACACCGCACGCCGCGGCGGCCCCGGCGCGGTCCCGGACGACGCGCTGGAGGCGGCCTTCGAGGACGCGCCCGCCACCGTACGGCGCGAACTGGCGCGCACCGTCGTGGCCGGGCGGCGCGGCACGCTCGCGGACCGGCTGATCGAACCGTTCCGGGAGCGCTGGGGCGACGGCGAGGCCGCCCGGCTGCTCCCCGGATGCGGCGCCGAGACCGTGGCGCGGCTGCTGCCCGGACTGTTCCACGCCGTCCGCGGCTGGCGGCCCCTCGTCTCCCGGCATCCCCTCGCCGTCCTGGACGAGGCGGCGCGTCAGCTCGCCGCCCTGCCCGCGCCGCTGCGCGCCGACTGGTGGACCCGCTACGCGCCCTGTGTCGCGCTGGCCGCGCCCGTGGAGCCCGAGCGGGTGCTGGAGCTGCTGGAGGACTACGGCGAGGGCCCGCTGCCGACCCCCGTACGGGCCCGGCTGTCCGCGCTGGTGGCCGCCGATCCGAGCCGTACGCTGCGGCTGCTGCTCGCCCCCGAGCACAGCGGCACCCGGCGGCGGCTGGACCGGGCCGTGCTGCGCCGGATCGTCCGCGCCGACCCGCCCGAACTCGCCGAGCTGGGCCGGGCCCTGCGGCACGACGCGGACCCTGACGCCCTCGCCCGGCTGCTGGCCGCGCTGCCGCCCGCCCGCCGCCCCGCGTTCTACGACCGGGCCACCTACGACCAGGCCACCTATGACCAGGCCACCGATGGGCGCGCCGCCGCCCATGCCGTCATCGACCCCGCCGTGCTCGAGATCCTGCCGCGCCCCCGCCGCCAGGCCGAGGCCCGCCGGATGGCCGCCCAGGCGCGCGAGCGCGGCGCGCCCTGGACCACCGTGCTGGAGTCGGTGGCCCATCTGCCGGTCGAGGAGGCGCGCGAGGAGCTGGTGGCCGCCGTGCGCCGCCCCTCGGCCGAGGACCGCGCCCTGGCCCATCCGCTGCTGATCCGGTGCGTCGCCCGCTCCGGCGACCCGGACGCCCTCACCGAGTTGCTGCGCCTGCTGGAGCGGCTGCGCAACGAGCAGGACCCGGTGCGCTCCGCGGCGCTCGGCGCGCTCTCCCGCACCCACCCCGCGCTGTTCACCGACGACGCCGCCGAGCATCTGGACCGGATCGCCGCCGACGCGATCGCCGCCCGCGACTCGTCCTCCGCCACCCGCCAGGCGCTGCGCCACCTGGCCGTGGCGCTGCTGCGCGAACACGCCGTCACCGGGCGGCGGCAGCTGCTGGGCTGGGCGCTGCGCACCCTCACCCGGCTCGCGGGCAGCGTCGGCGCCGCCGACCTGGGCCGCCTCGACCACCAGCTGCGGCGCGGTCAGGAGCAGGCGGTGTTCGAGGCGCTGCGGCCCTGGCTGGAGGCGGGCGCCGAACGGGTCGACCACGAGCTGACCTTCGCCCTCGCCCGCTCCCTCGGGCGGCGCGCCCACACCCTCCCCGAGCTCCAGGAACTCCTGTGGCAGGCCATCTCGTTCGGCAGCGACGCGACGGCCCGCACCGCCATCGGGCTGTGGCTGGAACCACCGGCCGAGCGGGACGCCCGCGTGGCCGAGCTGCTCGCGCACGAGCCCTCGGCGGCCGTGCTGCCGCCCGTCCTGGCCGTGCTGACCCGCCGTCGCACCGATCTGCTCGACCTCGTCCTCGGCGACACCCCGCCGTACGGGCGTTTTCTGACCCCCGGCACCCACTGGACCCCGCCCACCGGGCGGGACACCGGCCGCTGGCTGCCCCGTCAGCAGGCCGCGGCCGCCCGCGTCCTGGACCGGGCCGCCGCCGACGCCTCCCTGCGGCCGGGGCAGCGGGCGGCCGCAGTCGCCGACGCCGCGCCGATCCCCGGCCACGGTGCGGCCACCGTCCGGACCTGGACGGACACCGACGATGTGGCCGTGGCCGAGGCAGCGCTCGCCGCCCTCGCCCGCACCGACCGCCCCGGCGACGCCCTGCCCGCCCTGCTCGCCCACGCGGGCGACGACCGGGCCCGGGTGGCGATGTACGCGGCCACCCGAGCGTCCCGGTACGTCGAGCCATCACGGCTGGGGCGGCTGGTGCGCGGGGTGCTCGCCCCGGACGGGGTCGCCACCGCCGTACCGCCCGTCCCCGCGAAGGTCACCAGCCGTAAGGAGGCCGTCCGGCTCGCCGCCACCCTGCTCCCGGTGGCCGACGCCGCCGCGCTGCTCGCCGACGCCTTCGAACTGCCCGGCCAGCACCCCGATGTGCAGGCCGCCTGTGTCGCCTTCGCCACCGGGCTGCTCGACACCAAACGCGCCTGGGAGCTGCTGACCGCCGCCGCGAGCGGGCGGCGCGAGCTGCGCCACGCCGTGCTGCGCACCCGCCCGTTGGACCTCCTTGAGGCCCATCGCGGCCGCTACGCCCAGCTCATACGTGCCGTCTGCGACACCGACGACCCCGAGGTGGCGGCGGCCGGGTACGGGGCGCTGGCCCGCTGGTCGCCGTGGGCGCCGGACGCGGCGGCCGTCCTGGTGGCCGCCGTCACCGACCTGGGCAACCGGGCGAGCTGGCGGCCCGCCGCCGACGCCCTGCTGGAGCTGATGGCCGCCGCGCCTGACGGGTCGCCCGGTGACAACCCGCTGGCCTGGGCGCTCGCCGCGCTCGCCACCACCGACGCCCGGCCCGGCGGCCCCGACGCCGAACCGGACCGGGACCGCCCCGCCCACCGCCGCATCCGGCACCTCGCCGACCGGCTCGCCACCCGGGCCCGGATGCGGCCCCGGGTGACCCGGCGCACCGCGCGGGCCGCCGGTGAACTCCTCGCCGGATACGAGACGTTCGTCCAGGAGGCCGCCCATGTGCTGGTGAACGCCCTCGACCTGGACGCCCGCCCCGGCCCGCTGGCCGCCACCCTCGCCCGCCTCGCCCGGCTGCACACCACCCGCCCCGCGCTCGCCGTCCGTACCGCCGACGCCCTGCGCCGACGGCTGAACACCGCCACGCGGCCGGGCTCCGACGCGGCCCTGCTGCGCGCCGCGCGGGAGCTCGACGAGGACGGCGGCCACGCCTCCGGGCTGTTCGCCGCGACCCTTACGGAGGTGGCCGGGGCCCGTACGGAATGGGCGGAGCCCTGGCGGGAGCGGCTGCGCACGCTGCGCGGCCATCCGCACGCGGATGTGCGGGACGCGGCGCTGCGGCTGACGACGACGGTGGAGTGAGGGAGGCGGCCGTGTGGCCCGGGGCCCGGGGGCTCCGGGGACCTGGGCGTCAGTCGCTCTCGCGCCAGGTCCCGTCGGTGTAGTCGTAGGCGTAGGCGGGGCGCCCCTTGACGCTGCTGGTGCGGAACGGCGAGCCGTGGTCGTCGATCCGCACCGTCCCGGAACGGCCGCCGCTCGACCAGTCCAGCTCCAGGTACCAGATGCAGTCGCAGCCCGCCGTCCGGGCGTTGACCAGCAGCACTTCGGGGTCCGAGGCTGAGACGCGATACGGGAACTGGACGGCGGGGATCGGCTTGCCCGCGTCATTGCCGTCCGTGGGCCGGGCAAGCGGACGGGCGGCGTCCAGATTCACCGAGAAGGCGCGCGGGGTGAGGGAGCCCCCACAGCCGTTGTCCATGGCGAACGACGACCACGCGAGCGGGGTACGGCGGCCCACGACCCGTACGTGCAGGGCCTGAAGGACTACGGCCGACGAGGCCCGGCCCTGCACCGTGACCTCCACATTGGTGGTCCCGCCGTGCACCGCGTCATGGGCGGCGGCCCACGTCGGGGCGTCCTGCTCGGTGGGCGGCGGGGCGACCTGGGTCGGGGGCCGGTCGATGAGATAGCGGTGGCCGCAGCCGTTCTCCCAGACATGGGAACGGGTGGAGAGGGTGAGCGGGACCTGGGCGGACCCGCCGTGGCCCGTCCCCTTGGTCGCGCCGGGCGTCGGCGAGCCGGAGGCGTCCCCCTTGGCCCTCCGCTCCTTGCCGCGCTCGCCCTTGCCGTCGTCGCCGCGCGGCGCGCCGGACTCCTTGTCGCCGTCCGTCTTCTGACGGTCCAGATGGCCCCGGGCGGTCGGCCCGGCGGGCGGGGTGGAGGTGGGCGCGGCGGAGGGAGGCACGGCAGCGGTGTCCTTACGGCCGTCCTCCCCGGGCGGCCGCACCTCGACCGCCGTAACGGCGAGCACGACAACGGCGGCGGCCCCGGCGAGCAGCGTCCACGGTCGGCGTGCGCGTGAGGCGGCGGCGGTGGCGGTGTCCGCGGCGTTTGCCGCCACGGCCCGCAAACGGGCTCGCGTCTTGGTCGTGGGCGCGCCGGGCGGTTGGGCGCGGGTGTCGTCGGTCCGGGTGTCGTCGGCCCGATCGCCGTTGGCCCGGCCGCCGTTGGCCCGGTTGGTGGTCGGGGACCACTGGCGAGGTGGTCGGGGCTGCCCGGTGGCCGGGGGTCCGGCTTCGCCCGTGGGCGTGCCGGGCGGTTGGGCCTGGGTGCCGTCGGCCCGATCGCCGTCCGCCCGGTCGGTGGCGTCACCGCGCTGGTGTGGGGTTCCGTCCTGGTGCGGGCTGCCGTTCTGGTGTGCGGCCTCGCCCCGCCGCGCGGCGCTACGGCCCTGCGCCGACCGGATCGGGCCGGTTTCGCCTCCGGGTCGGCCCGGTGCGGGGCCCGCGAAGGATGCCTGGTGTGCGGCCGGATGGGCGTCGGATATCGGAGTGGCCGTCGACGCGGCGGCCGGGGTGGCGGCGTCCGGCCGTACATCTCGTCGCCCATCGGCTCCCGCGCGCGGCTGAACGTCGGGTGAGAGGTCACCCGTCTCCGGCCCGGTGCTGCCCTCTCCGGCCGTGCCGGTAGCCGTGGCCGCGTCCGGGTGAGCGCCGGTCACCGGGTCCGGGCCGGGCGCGGCGACGCGCGCCTGACGGCGGTCGGCGGCCGGGGGCGCGGCGGGCGTCGTGGCGGGCCCGGACGCGTCCGACGGGGCGTCGGCGTCTCGTGTGTCGGCCGACTGCCGCGGCTCACCGCCACCGGACCGCGCGTCCGTCCCCCGCGCGGTGCCGGCCGCGGCCGGGCGGTCGGCCGGGTTCTCGCCGTCGCCCGCGGCCGGCCGCGCAGCGCCGTCGCCGCGGCGCGGAGTCGACACGGCGCCCTCGCGTGCGCGGCGCTTCGCGGCGTCCGCGAGGATCCAGCGGCGGTGGAGCGCGACCAGTTCCTCAGGGGTGGCGCCGCACAGCCGGGCGAAGCGCTCGACGGGGGCGTAGTCCGCCGGGACCGCGTCGCCGTTGCAGTAGCGGTGCAGCGTGGACGTGCTGACGTGCAGTCGTGTGGCCAGCGAGCCGTAACTGCGGCCCGAGCGCTCCTTCAGCGCCCGCAGTCTCTCGGCGAAGTCCTCGACCTCTTTGGCGTTCCCCACGCCCACCACCCCCCAATATCGTCCCCGGCACCGCGAGTCGTCCCGTGGGCGTCCCACGAGCGCGTTCCAGGGTGTTGTCATACCCCCAAGTCAGCGTACGTGCAGGCGTTCCAGCGTCCCGAATGCCCCGCCGGTCGTAGCCGTCAGGGCCGGGTGGCGCACACGCTTGTCCTGCCGCCGCGACCTCCCGGTGCGACGGCGACATGCTGAAACCCTGAGATCGGGAAGAGACGGGGAAACACCTCATGCGCAAGCCCAAGCACTCATTCCGCGGCGCCGCGCTCGGCGTCGTGGCAGCGGCCGTCGGGGTCGTGGCCGTGGCCGGGACCGGGTCGGCCCAGGCCCAGGCCCAGGCCCAGGCACCGTCGGCCCAGGCCCAGGCCCAGGCCCAGGCGGGGGCGCAAGCGGCCGTGCCCCAACGCACCCCCGCCCACCTCGTGCCGAGGGAGCTCCCGCCGCATCCGAGCTCCGACTGGTACGCGAGTGATGTCACCAAGGGTCTGCCCGAGACCCCTCCGTTCTGCGTGGAGAAGACCTTCCCGTCGGCCGGGGCGACCCACCGCACCTTCTGGACCGAGTACGACACCGGCGCCACCCAGATCGTGGTCAGGACCGGCACGGTGGAGGCGGCCCGCAAGCTCGCCGCCGCGGCCGAGGAGAAGATCCGGAACTGCGCCGCCGACTGGGAGAGCCAGTTCCCGGAGGGCACCGCCTCATGGCGGGACTACGGCGCCCTGACGGCCGAGGACGGCGCCCATGTCTACGGCGTCCACACTTCGTACCCGGACTCGGAGCCCGGTATCCACCTCTTCGGCGTGGGCCGCGACGGCCGGACCGTCACCGTCGTGACGTGGGGAGAGATGGGCGGTTACGACCAGGCGCCGCTGGCCGACTTCAAGCGCACCGCCACGACTGCCGTGGTCAAGCTGTACCACCCGTGAGCGGGACCTGACGGGGGACGGGGGACGCGGCCCGAGGGGGCTTTCGGGGAACGGGGGGACGTGCCCTGACGGGGACGCGGACGCGGCCCGAGCGAGTCAACGGGGGTGACATGGCTCGGGGCCGTCGGGGGCGGGGGAGACGGCCCGAGGGGGCCGACGGGGGACGCGGCCCGAGGGGGGGCCGACGGGGGCCGACGGGGGCGGGGACCGGTGGCGGCCACGCGTACACACGGGGGTACGCGTCGCCGCCACCTCCGCGTGTCCCGGGGCCGCCGTCCTGGGGGCCACCGCGTCCGGTGAGGGGCCATGTCCCCGAGGAGCCGCGGCGACCCGCGGCGGAGGGTCGATCATGGGGGCACGTGGCCGATATGGTCGAAGTACGCCGCCCCACCGGACGCCCGACCGTCGGAGGTTTCCCGTGCCGAACGGATCGCTCTCCCTCGCCGCCTCGCTCTACCTGCTCTCCTACGACCCCGAGACCGGTCGGCCCGCCGGTGCTCACACCGCACTCCTCGTCCGCGCCGCCGCCCTCACCGAACTCGTTCAGCGCGGCATGCTCACCGATGCCGACGGCAGTCCCTGCCCCGTGGCCGACGCCGCCACGGGTGACCAGACACTCGACGGGCTGCTGGAGCTGATCGGCGAATCCCGGCCGCGCAGCTGGCAGATCTGGGTGGGGCATCAGTCGCGGCTGACCGAGCACGCGGTCCGCGACCAGATGGTGGCGGCCGGGTATGTGCGGGCGAAGGGGAAGCGGATGCTGGGGCTGTTCCCGGCCAAGGAGTACGTGCTGGAACGGCCCGATCAGGTGGCCGGGATGCGGGACGACGCGGTGCGCGTGCTGCACGGTGAGCAGTCGGCGGCCGAAGTGTCCGAACGGGACGCGGCGTTGGTCACCCTGGCGGCGGCGGGTGAGCTGAGGTCCGTGGTGACGGCCACGGACGCCAAGGTCCGCAAGCGCCGGATCCTGGAGCTGGGGGAGCGCTGCGGGGGCATGGGCCCGGTGCTGGAGAAGGTGATCTCCCAGGTGCGGACGGCGCTCGCCGCCGCCGTCGCCACGGCCATGCTGGCGTCGACCACGGCCGTGACCGCCACCTGACAGCTCACCGGTAGGGGCGGGGTTCGAGCACCCGTACGGGCCAGGCGCCCCACGGGCCGGACCCAGGCACCCGTACGGGCCCGAGCCTCCGTACCGGCCCGGGCTTCCGTACGGACTTCAGGCGTCTCTCAGCAGTGATGCCAGCCCCTCGTCGAGGTCGAGCTCCCCGGCCTCGCTGCCCTCGGGGACGACCGCGTACGACCGGCCGAGGAATCTGAGGAGGTCGGCGGTGTCGAACTGGACCATGGCCATGCCCTCGGGGGCATGGAACTCCAAGACCGTCCCCTGTGGCCCGCTCGGCCACATCTGCACATCCCCGCTGCCCGCGGGGCCACGCAGCCCGGCCGCGAGCAGCTCGCGCCCGAACGTCCACTCCACCGCGGAGCCGTCGAGGGACGCGGAGGGCGGGAAGGAGATGCGGACCGCGAACGGGTCGTCCCGCTCGTAGCGCAAGCACGCCGGAATCGCGCGTGACTCGGGCGTCGACGCGATGAGCTGTGCCTGGACGGCTTGGTCGATGACAGTGGTCACGTCGGCTCCCTTGCGATAGGTGCGGGGCGCGTCGCCCTTACGACCGTTAAGACGTTTGGGCGATCAGGCCAGTGCACCCGCTTTCGACGTGACGTGCGTCACGACTGATTTTTCGAGGGGACATAGGGCATTTAGGCTTGCCAAACCATGCAAGGTCTCGGGGCGCCGTGCGGAGCTGTTACAGAAACGTCGGCAATGACGAGGCACCCACCCCAGGGGTTGTTCCACCATGACCGAAGGTCACGCGGCGCTCGACACGGCCGCCTACAGCCGAATCTACGAAGCCGAATATTCGCGTCTGTGCGGATATGCCCGAACTCTCACCGGCAACCCCTGGGTTGCCGGGGACCTGGTGGCCGAGGCGCACTACAGCGTGTGGCGTCGGATCCGCGCCGGGCATCCCCTCGGTGCCGATGCCGTCCCGGCCGAGCTGACGAGCGCCGTAAGGGCGCTGTCGGCCGGGGTGGGGAACGGGGGTCCGTCGCAGCAGGCGTCGTACCTCGAACCGCTCGTCCAGGTCCTCGACGAGCTGCCGCAGCGCTGGGTCAAGGTGCTGTGGCTCGCCGAGGTGGACGGGCTCCCGCCGGAGGAGGTGGCGTGGCGGACCGGGGCGAGCCCGGACGGTGCGGCGGCCCTGGTGGAGCGCGTCCGGGAGAGCGTGCGCCAGGAGTTCCTGCGCGCCCAGCCCGGCTATCCGGCGAGCGCCGCGTGCGGCGGGCACTGGGAGGGGCTGCCCGACCATGTGCGGGGCGCGGACTCCCCGCACCAGGCCGAGCAGATCGCCGTCCACATCGACGGCTGCGGGGACTGCCGGGGCCGGATGGAGCAGCTGGTCGCGGCCGACGACCGGCTGCCCGCGCTGACCGGCCCGGCGCTGCTCGCGCTGTACGACCGGGACATGGCGCGCTTCCTGGCGCCGCTGGCCGCCGCCGGTGCGGTGGGTGCCGTGGGGGCCGCCGGAGCGGGTGCCCTGGCGACCGGCGGCGGTGCGCACGCGGCGCCCTCGAACGGACCGCTGGTCTCCTCCCGCCGTTCCATGCACCACCTCGTCCGCGGCCAGGTGCGCCAGGCGGGGCCGGTGGCGGTCGCGGCGGCCGCGGGCGGCGTGCTGCTGGTCGCGGGGGCGGCGGTCATGACGGGGCTGGCGCTGACGGACGGCGGCTCGGCGGCGGCGCAGCAGCCGGCGGCCTCCACGCCGTCCATGTCGGATACATCCGACTCCGCTGATTCTTCCGACTCTTCCGCTTCTTCCGATTCATCCCCCGCTTCGGGTGCTTCGCGGCACTCGGAGGGCTCGCGGGCGGGCGTTCCGGGGGAGGCGTCCCGGAACCGGCCGTCCACCGCGAGCGTGCCCACCGGGCACTCCCCGACGGATGTGCCGTCCAGTGCGGTATCCCCATCCCCCTCGCGCAAGGCGCCGACGTCCGCTTCCTCCGAATCATCCTCGTCGCGGCCGTCTTCGTCCGCCTCGCCCTCGACGTCCGCTTCGTCCTCCGCGTCGAGCGGTCCGTCGCAGCGGCCGACCGGGGAACCGACGCAGCGGCCCACGGACGAGCCGACAAAGCGTCCCACGGACGAGCCCACACAGCGGCCCACGGCCAAGCCGACCGACTCCGATCCCGGCTCCGGTTCCGGCGACTCCCGGGACTGCGTCTCGCTCGTGGTCCGGCTCTGCGTCTCCCGCTAGGCGAGTCTGTCCGAATACGGTCAGTGGTCGAAGGCGGTGAGTGACCGGCTCACCGCCTGGCCTGTCTGGAAGTTGTGCCATACCGCTGCAGCCAGCGCCAGGACGCGCTGGGCGACACGCACGGTGACCGCTCGAACGGCTTGGAGGCGAACCCTTGTCGCTGATCAGCAGGAGTCCTGGCCGTTCGCGGACCAGAGCGGCGTCAACCTCGGGCATCGCGGCCAGCACCTCCCGCTCCCCGAGCTTGGGACCGGCCAGCGCCCACAGGACCGGCATCCTGACCGGGGTGCACACCAAATACAGCCGCAGCCCCCAGAAGAAGCGTGAATGCGACGCGCAGTAACCGTCGTTTCCCCAGCCTGCCACCTGTGACCGCTTCACCCGCTTGATCTGCGGCAATGCCGCCCGAAGCCGCTTGTTGCGGCCAGAGCCCTGTGGGATGAACAGGAACACGTGCCGGTAGTGCTTGCGCACGCGCCGTAGCCAGCGGGCCCGCCGTGGAAGCCGAGCATTGGCTGCATCACCGCCAGGCACAGCAACTCCGATTGGCCGAGCTTCGGAGGGCGCCCTGGCAGGCGCACGATCCCAGCCCGCTCGTCATCGATCTTCACGTCCAAAGTGATTGCATGCGCAAGCATGCATCGAGAAAGCTTTCGCGATGATGTAGCTTGGGGGAGTGCCACACCACATCGAGGTCTCACCTCCGGCGCCCGGCCCCGTGGTCGAGTTCGCCCAGCACGTCGGACGCCTGCATGCACTGCTGGACCGGGCCGTCGTATCGGCCTTGGCAGGCTTCGGCTTCTCTCGCGGCGAATTCGATGTCCTCGTCGCCCTCGCGGCACGGCCGGACGGCGTCCGCCCCGGGCAACTCTCGGAGGGTCTGCTTCTCACTACGGGCGGCCTGAGCAACATCCTCCGTCGGCTCCAGCGCGATGAACTCATCGAACGCCTGTTGGAGCCCTCCGATCGGCGAGGTCGCACGATCCGCCTCACGGATGTCGGGTGGGTGCGTGCGCGCGAAACGACCATAGCGGTCTATGCAAGTATTGAGCGATTGCTCAAATCAATTGACGCTCCCAGCCTTGGGGAAGCCAACGCGCACCTTCACTTCATACTTAGCAATCTCGGAGAAGATGGTCCGGTTCACCGACTGCAGAATCGGCTGGGATCAAAACCAGGTAGTGATTGAATCACCACCTGGGAGGAAGATCCCCTTTCCAGGCAACTGCCTACCAGGCCGAGGGTCAAAATAATCTACTGCCTGAAAAGTCGGCACCGGAAGGCAGTCCTCAGCTTCGAAGACCATCACGGCACGCAATACGCGCCTCGGTGGCCGCGTGTCCAGGGTCCAGCGAATATCCCGGGAAACCCGCGATTGCGGTATTTCCGTCCCTGTCGTTCGCCCCTTGATGAGCATTTAAAATGCGACATTCGGGCCCACCCGCGAACGTTTCAAAAAATCAGCACGATCACCGGAAGGAAGACTGGCCAATGTCGATCTACCAAATGCGTACGTACCATCTGGCATCGGAGTCGGCCGTAGCCGATTATCTCGTACGGTGGGCGGCCCATGTCTCAACTCTGGCCGAGTTTGATGTGGTGACCCATGGGTTTTCCGCAGTCCCGGGGAATCCGAAGGCTGTTGTAGCTCTTGTCAGCTTCCAAGACGGCGTTGACCCGGATGCGGTCATACGCGACTACATGAACAGTGACGGATTCCGGAACGACATGGCGAACTTCGACATGTCCCAGATTGAACGAGTCGACACACTCCTGCTTGCCCCCCGGAGCGCGGTTCAGACACCGCAAAGCATGACAACCCATCATGAACCCGGATATATCCGGCGACTCGAAGGCAGAGTTGCCCTGATCACCGGAGGGGCCCGCGGGCAGGGCGAAGCGGAAGCTCGCCGCTTCGCCCGGGAGGGTGCGCACGTCTACGTGTGCGATGTCCTCAGCGAGCAGGGAGAAGCTCTGGCTGCGGAAATCTGCGCGGCGGGCGGCAGGGCTCAGTTCAAGTCATTGGATGTCACCGACGCGGACCAGTGGAATCGGGTGGTTCGCGAGATTGGCGAGGAAACGGGCCGACTCGACATTCTTATCAATAATGCCGGGACAAACGTCCGTTATCCACTTACCGGCACAACACATGAGACATGGGACAAAATATTCAACGTTAACCTGACGGGTCAGTTCCTCGGCATGCAGGCCTGCGCGCCTTTGATGGAAAGAACCGGTGGCGGCAGCATGGTTAATATCGGGTCTACGGCTGGAATCATGGGCCACCCCGTCGTTGCGTACTCCTCGTCGAAGTGGGGGGTTCGAGGAGTTACGAAGGCCGCTGCGATCGATCTTGCTCCGATGGGAATCAGGGTCAATGCCATGCACCCCGGCGTGGTTGAAACCCCAATGATGGATTCAACCAGTAACCTCTTCAAGGATTTGGTGAGCATGACCCCCCTTGGGCGCGCCGCGAATTCAGAAGAGATGGCTGCGGCTGCACTTTTCCTTGCCAGTGACGACGCTAGCTTTGTGACCGGAATCGACTTGCCGGTCGATGGAGGTTTCAGCGAACTTGCCGCCTATGGTGAGATCTGGAAGAGGCTAAATAGCTAGACAAGTCTGTCCAATTGCCTGCGGGCCCGCTGGCTACGGCGCGTGCGCAAGCACTACCGGCACGTGTTCCTGTTCATCCGACAGGGCTCTGGCTGCAACAAGCGGCTTCGGGCGGCATTGCCGCAGATCAAGCGGGTGAAGCGGTCACAGGTGGCAGGCTGGGGAAACGACGGTTACTGCGAGTCGCATTCACGGTTCTTCTGGGGGCTGCGGCTGTATTTGGTGTGCACCCCGGTCAGGATGCCGGTCCTGTGGGCGCTGGCCGATCCCAAGCTCGGGGAGCGGGAGGTGCTGGCCGCGATGCCCGAGGTTGACGCCGCTCTGGTCCGCGAACGGCCAGGACTCCTGCTGATCATTCGGACAGACTCGCCTAGGCCCATAGGGGGCGTCCGGCGGTACGCGTACGCCTGCGGCGGGCTGTTCCCCTCCCGCCCCTTCCCACAACTGGGGCTCCGCCCCAGACCCCGGACCGGGGCTTCGCCCCTCCCCGCAGCATGGATATGCGGCCCCATATTGGTGCTACGGGAAGGGGCGGGGAGGGGAAAATGCCGACATGCGGCTCCGCCGCGCCGTCCGCCGGACACCCCGTAGCGCGTGCGGTCGCCGGGGCTCAATTACGGAACGTGTCAAGCCCGTTGCCCTCCGGAGCGTAAGCTCAAAACAAGCCAGCGGTCCTAGCCGGACAGCGGGACCAGGAGGGATGGACCCATGACGTTCCAGCCGCGCGAACTCTTCCCCGACCGCTCCGCACGCGACCTGTTCGGCGCGGAGATCCGCCGCCATCGCGAGAAGGCGGACATGTCGCTGCGGCGGCTGTCCGAGGTGCTGAACTACAGCAAGTCCCACCTCGCGCGGATCGAGGCGGCGGAGTCGCTGCCGTACGACGACCTACCGGCGAAGCTGGACGCGTGCTTCGGTACGGATGGGATGTTCGCGAGGCTGTACGCGCTCGCGAAGAACGAGCCGTTTCCGGGCAAGTACCGGCGAATGATCGAGTTGGAGAGCCGAGCGGCCATCATCGAGCAGTATGTGGGCGCCACCATGCCGGGCTTGCTTCAGACTCGGGACACGGCAGAGTGCTGGCTGCGGTGCGGTCGCCCGCACGCTCCTGACGCGGAGATCGAGGCCATGGTGAAAGCCCGCATCGACCGACAGGCGTTGCTGGACCGCCTCAAGCCGCCGCGCTGTTGGTTCATCCTCGAGGAGGCGGTACTGCGCCGTCCTGTAGGCGGTCCTCAGGTGATGCGCCATCAGCTGGCCTCCCTGATCGAGCGCGGGACACAGCCGCACGTCACCCTCCAGGTGCTGCCTTTCACGGCTGGTGAGCACGCGGAGACCGGGGGTTCTCTGACCCTCTTCACGGTCCCCCATGGGACGTTGGTGGCGTATGACGAGAGTAGCCAGTCCGGGACGATCATCGAGGACCAGGAGACTGTTGCGCGCCGCAGGGAGAACTACGATCTGCTCAGGGCAATGGCCCTCTCGCCCCGCGACTCCGAGGCGATGATCCGAGCCGTGATGAAGGACTGGAGCCCATGCCAACCACCCCGGGCCTGAGTGTTGCCACGTGGCGCAAGAGCAGTTACAGCAATCCCGACGGCGGCAACTGCGTGGAGGTCGCGGACAACCTCCCCGGTGTCATCCCTGTCCGCGATTCCAAAAACCCTGATGGCCCCGCGCTCATATTCGCTGCCGGATCGTGGGCCGCGTTCATAGCAAGCCTCAAGGTGGACTGAACTCATGCCAACCACCCCGGACCTGAGCACCGCGGCCTGGCGTAAGAGCAGCTACAGCAATAACGACGGTGGCAATTGCGTCGAGATCGCCGACAACCTCCCGGGCCTCGTCCCCGTCCGTGACTCCAAGAACCCCGACGGCCCCGCCCTCATGTTCCCCGCCGGATCGTGGGCCGCGTTCATAGCCTCCCTCAAGGCGTAAGCCGAAACGGGCTCCTTACGGCCGCTGCTGGCGGTGTTCGGCGAGGGCCGGGGCCGTACGGGTGGCCAGGAACTCGGTGATGGTGTACTCGCCGACACCCGCGACCACGAAGGGATCGCTCGCCAGTATCTCCTCGATCTTCGCCCGGTCGTCGCCGAGCGCCAGGATGACCCCGCCGTCACGGGGCTTCTTGGGCCCGGAGGCGAGGAAGACGCCGTTCGCGAAGTGGTCGTCCACCCAGCCGAGGTGCTCGGGGAGGGCGGCCTCGACGCGGTCCGCCGAGGCGGTGTACGTGATCTCCAGTACGAACATAACGGGCAGACTAGTAACGTGAACCGCACGATGACCAGCGCCGTCGATCCACGATATGAGCTGCCCCGCGACTGGCCCACGACCGAGGCCGAGGCCATCGCCGTCCAGGAGCGGACGCGGGCGTCCGTGGTCGTCGGCGGGGAGGTGCCCGAGCCGGGCACCGGCACCGGCGCGGTCGTCGGAGTGGACGTGGCGTACGACGACGAGCACGACCTGGTCGCGGCCGCCGCCGTCGCCCTGGACGGCCGTAGCCTCGACGTCGTCGCGGAGGCGACCGCGGTGGGCCGGGTCACCTTCCCGTACGTCCCCGGGCTGCTGGCGTTCCGTGAGATCCCGGCCGTCCTCGACGCGCTCGGCGACCTCGACCGGCGGCTCGGCTGCCGCCCCGACCTGGTGGTGTGCGACGGCTACGGCCTCGCCCACCCCCGGCGGTTCGGGCTGGCCAGCCATCTCGGGGTGCTCACCGGGCTGCCCACCATCGGCGTCGCCAAGAATCCCTTCGGCTTCCGTCACGCCGACCCGGGGCCGCGCCGCGGCGACTGGTCGCCGCTGCTCGACGGGGACGAGGAGGTCGGCCGGGCGCTGCGCACCCGCGACGGTGTGAAACCGCTCTTCGTCTCCGTCGGCCATCGGGTGACCATCGCGGACGCCTGCGCGTACACCCTGCATCTGGCCCGCGACTTCCGGCAGCCCGAGACGACACGGCGCGCGGACGCGCTGTGCCGCCGGGCCCTGAAGGCCGCCACGCTCTGAACGCGGTGTGGTGAGCCCGACACTCCGAACGTGGCGGCTGTGCCCGCGGGACTCCGAGCGCGGCGCCGGGCGAACCCCTGTACCCCCCGGCGCCACCCCGCACCCGGGGTGCCGGATGCCTCAGACCCGCCGCGTCTCGGCCAGGAAGCAGCCGAACTCGACGGCCCGCACATGCACCGCCGCCACCCGTGGGTCCCCGTACAGCTCGGCCAGCCCCTCCTCGATCGTCGGCTCGCCGTCGTTCAGCAGCCGCCCGCCGAGGATGTCGCCCTCGGCGGAGTACGCCCGCAGCACCCGCCGCCGGCCCCGGATGCCGTCCGCGATGCCGGGGCCGGTCCAGCCGTCGCACTCCTCGGGGTGGATGAAGACCGGGCCGACCTCGTTGTACGGGCCGGGCGTGGCACCCGTCTCCAGCGCCCAGCGGCGCAGCGGGGCGTAGGAGACGAGCGCGATGGTCTCGTGCGGCCGGCTCCGGCCCAGACAGCAGCGCATCGGGTTGCCGCCCTCCTCGTCCTCCACCACCACGCGCGGAGGGTCGCCCGCGTCATCGGTGATCCGCAGCTGCTTCAGCACCTCGGGCGGGATGGCCCGCGTTTCATAGTTCTCGTCCATGCGGTCAAGCCTGGCCGGTGGGCTCGCGGCGCGCTGGCGGGATTCGGACGAGGCGCTGAGCCGGGAATGTACTTGACGGCCCCGGCGTCCTGGCTCGGACACCAGCCGCAAAGTGCCGCAGCGGAGTTCCGAAGCGAAGCAATCGCCAGGTCTTCAAGGTCGCCATGGCCTGCTCGCCGAGCGCCCGGATGCGGGCGTGCGCGGCATTGACCGCGCGTTGACCTGCCGAGAGGCGGTCCCACTGGCCGCGGAGGGGCACCCGCACGGTGCCGAAGTAACGTCCACCTTGGCCAGCATGTCCGTCCCGGCGCGCAGCACGGTTTCGGCGCGGCCGCCCGGCGGGGCATCGAGGTGAACGCCCGCGCGCGCGGTGTCCTGGCCGCAGGCACTCGCCTTCATCACCGCGGCCGCCGGGGAATCAGCGCCGTGACCGCGAGCGCGATCAGCACGACGCCGTAGCCGGTCGCGGTGGTCAGCAGGCTGACGCTGGTCGCGATGACGCCCGCCGCGACGGCCGGGATGGAGAACGCGAGGTAGCTGAGCACGTAGAACGCGGCGACGAGCTTGCCGCGTTCGGCGGCCGGTGCGAGCGGGAAGACGGTGCGGGTAACGCCCTGAAAGCTCGCACCGAAGCCGGTCCCGGCGATCAGTGTGCCCGCGAACAGCAGCGCCTGGGACCCGGTCTGGGTGGCCGCGATGGTTACCGCGATCCCGATCGCCAGCGCGGCGGCGCCGAAGCGCATCACCCGGCTGGCCGCGACCGTGCGCAGCAGCCAGATCGTCGCCGCACCCGCCGCGGCCAGCGTGAACACCAGCAACCCGCCGAGCAGGATCGAGTTTGAGCCGGTGACCACACGGATCAGGCTCGGGCCGAGCGAGAGGTAGAAGCCGCCCAACGCCCACGCCGCGATGTCCAGCAGCGCGATGGCGGCGAACGCGGACCGCGCCGCGGCCGGGATGCCGACATTCGGCCGGATCGCCTGCCGTGCGCCGGGCATCATCGGCGAGGTCTCGGTCACCACGATCGTGCCGATCGCCTCGACCGCGAACACCACGAGCAGCACCAGGTACACGGTCTGGCGCGGCCACGGCAGGAACTGGACGAGCGCCGCGGAACCAAGTCCGCCGACGGCGAGACCCGCTATCGGGGCAACGCTGTTCACGATCGGCCCGTGTGGTCGCTCCGCATCCAGGATCGCGGCGGCCAGCGCACCGGTTGCCGCGCCGGTCGCGATGCCCTGCACCATGCGCGCCGCGATCAGCAGCGGAACGCCGTCCGCGGTGCTGAACACCAGCATGGCAACCGCGTCGAGCGCGAGGGCGCCGAGGATCACCGGGCGGCGTCCCACGTGGTCGGACAGCGACCCGACGGTCAGCAGCGCGAGCAACAGGCACACCGCGTAGACGCCGAAGATCACTGTCAGCATGCCCGAGGAGAACGCCCAACGCGCCTGGTAGACGCGGTAGAGGGGGGTCGGCGCGCTGGACGCGGCGAGGAACGTCAGCATGGTCGCCGCGGGCAGGACGGTGGCCGGCCCGGACGATATGCGCCGGGTGGCCGGAGCGGTCAGCATGGAGTACCCCACGATCAATTAAAGCGAAGATCATTGCTTTAGTTGACGGTACACGGGGCAAGGCTTAAAACAAAGACTTCTGCAATAATGGTCGTATGTCGACCACCACACCAGCCCGGCGGCCGGGCGGGCGCAGCGCGAAGGTCCGGGACGCCGTCTACACCGCCGTCGGCCAGCTCATGGGCGAGGGCAAGGCGGACCGCATCACCATCCCGCTGGTGGCCAACCGGGCAGGCGTCAACCCGACCAGCATCTATCGCCGCTGGGGCGACCTGGACACGCTGCTGGAGGAGGTCGCTGTCGCCGCGCTCACCAAGGACGGCGACGAACTGCCGGATACCGGGTCACTGCGCGGTGACCTGTCGGCGTGGGCTCGGATCGTGGTCGACGACATCACCCAACCGCGCCGGACCCGTTACCTGCGCGCCATGACGTCCGCCCGGGACGAGGTGCTCACCTGCCCGTGCTGGGAGCAGCGCCGCACGCAGGCCAAGGTGATGCTGGATCGGGCAAGGGCGCGCGGGGAGCGGGCGCCGACCGAGCAGCAGGTCCTCGATCACGTGATTGCACCGATGTATCACCACGTGGTCTTCGGCCTGTCCGTCGACCGGGAGTACGCGGGCCAACTGGTCCACGACGTGCTCGCGATGGCCTAGGCGACATGCTGCTGTTCGCCCGCGCGCTCAAGGACAAGGGCGTGCCCGTCCCCGAGATCGCCAAGAAGCTGACGATCAAGACAGGGAAGAGCGCCGGACAGCACCCCTCCGTCGCCTCTGTCTACCGCGCGCTCGCCGACGCAGAGGAGACCGACGTACCGGCCGGCCCGGACATCATCGCCCCGCGCCGGCCGACCCGGGTGGACCTCACCGGGCCCGGCGGCGGCACCGATCTGATGGACCGCCTCACCCGGCAGGTCCTCGACCCCGCCGGCGACGGCTGGGCTAGGACTCCGAGGCCTTGACAGGGCGATGGCGCTCCGTCAGATTCGGGCTCCGAACATAGGACGTCCCACGTCCATATTGTCCTGCTATCCAGAAGGCTGGGTGTCGATGAGTCTTCCGGCTCCCCTTACCGGTGTCGTTCCGCCGCTGTGCACTCCGCTCACGCCCACGGGCGAGGTCGACACGCGTTCCCTCGTCGCGCTCGCCGGGCGGCTGATCGACGCGGGGGTGAGCGCGCTGTTCGCGCTCGGCTCCAGCGGAGAGGCCGCCTATCTGAGCGACCGCAGCCGCCGTGCGGCCCTTACGGCGGTCATCGAGGCCGCCGACGGCCGGGTTCCCGTGCTCGCGGGGACGATCGACATGACGACCGCGCGAGTGCTGGATCACGCCCGTACGGCGGCGGAGCTCGGCGCGGACGGCATCGTGGCGACCGCGCCCTTCTACACCCGCACCCACCCCCTGGAGATCGCCGACCACTTCCGGCGGCTGCGCGACGGTGTGGACAGGCCGCTGTTCGCGTATGACATCCCGGCCTCCGTCCACTCCAAGCTGACGCCCTCGATCCTGCTGCCGCTGGCCGCCGACGCCACACTGGCCGGGGTCAAGGACAGCAGCGGGGACGACGGGGCGCTGCGGCGGCTGCTGGTCGAGGTCCGCCGGCGCGGCCTCGCCGACACGTTCACCGTGCTCACCGGCTCCGAACTGTCGGTGGACGGCGCCCTGCTGGCGGGCGCCCATGGCGTCGTCCCGGGGCTGGCCAACGTCGATCCGGCCGGGTTCGTCCGGCTGTACGAGCACGCGCGCGCGGGGCGCTGGGAGCAGGCGGCCGCCGAACAGGACCGGCTGGCCGCGCTCTTCGCCATCACCGGCGCCGGGGATCCCGCCCTCATGGGCGGCAGTTCCTCGGGCCTGGGCGGCTTCAAGGCCGCGCTGCGGCTGCTGGGCGTGATCGAGTGCGCGGACACCGCCGCGCCCCAGGTGCCGCTGGGCGAGGCGGCCGTCAAGACCGTACGTCAACTCCTGGAGGAGGGAGGGCTGTTGTCGTGACCGAAGCCGCCAAGGTGCCCTGGTACCGAGAGGTCTCACCCGGTCAGTGGAAGTCCCTGTTCGCCGCCTGGATCGGCTATCTGCTCGACGGTTTCGACTTCGTGCTGATCACGCTCGTCCTGACCGAGATAGCCGACGAGTTCGACCTGAGCACGGCGTCGGCGGCGAGCCTGGTGTCGGGTGCCTTCATCACCCGCTGGCTCGGCGGGGCGGTGCTGGGCGCGCTGGGCGACCGCTACGGGCGCAAGGCCGCCATGATCATCAGCATTCTGCTCTACTCGCTGGGCACCTTCGCCTGCGGGTTCGCCTGGAACTACATCAGTCTGTTCACGGCCCGCCTGGTGATTGGCATGGGCATGGCTGGTGAGTACAGCGCAAGCGCCACCTACGTCCTGGAGAGCTGGCCCGCCCGGCTGCGCAACCGCGCCTCCGGCTTCCTCATCTCGGGCTACTCGGGCGGCACCATCATCGCCTCCGAGCTCTACAAGTGGGTGGTGCCCCACTGGGGCTGGCGCTGGATGTTCTGGATCGGTGTGCTGCCGGTACTGGTCGCCCTGTGGGTGCGGCGCGCGCTCCCGGAGGCCGGGGACTGGCACGAGGAGGTGGCGGCGGCGCGGGCGCGGCCGAACCCCTTCCGGCCGCTGTTCACCGGACGCACCCGGGCGAGCGTCAACACGGCGCTGGCCGTGGCCGCGAGCGTCGCGCTGTTCCTGGTCTTCACCCCGGCGGGCGCGGGCTGGCGCTGGCCGCTGTCGATCCTGGCGGCGGGGTGCCTGTTCGCCTTCGCGGCCCAGCTCGGCGGACGGCGCCGCTGGCCGCTGTACGTGTCCCTGATGTGCACGGTCTTTTGCGCGTTCCTCTACAGCTGGCCGATCCAGGCGCTGCTGCCCACCTATCTGAAGGAGCAGCTCGAGTACTCGCCTTCCGAGGTCACCGATGTGATGTTCTACGCCGGGTTCGGAACCATGGCCGGCTGCTGGCTGGCGGGCTTCGTGGGCGACTGGCTCGGCACCCGGCGCGCCTACGCCGTGACCCTGCTCGCCTCGCTGGCCTTCGTCTTCCCGGTGTTCGCGGTGCGGGACTCGCTGGTCGGGCTCGGGGTGCTGCTGTTCTTCCTGCTCGCGCTGAGCCAGGGGATCTCCGGCATCCTGCCGAAGTACATCGCGGGCCACTTCCCGACCGGGAGCCGGGCGGCCTCGCTCGGCTTCGTCTACAACACCGGGGCGCTCGGCGGCGCGGTGGCGCCGGTGCTCGGCGCCCATCTGGCCGAGGGCATGTCCCTCGGTCGGGCGCTGGCGGTGCTCACCTTCGGGCTGACGCTGGTGGTGATCGTGCTGGTCGGCGCCGATGTGCCGCGTCGGCTGGGCCGGCTGACCGATCCGGAGGGCGATGAGGACCATCTCGTGTCCGGACAGCGGCTGTCGATGGCGGGGCCCGACCTGAAGAAGACCTGATCCGAAAAGCCCGATCGGCGCCACACCCGGTCCGCCGCGCGCCCGCACGGCCGAACGCCCTTTACGGTCATGGGGTTTGGTTATCCACAGACCCAGGAGAGGGCTTGTGGAATGCGGGACGCGTTCTTAGCATCGGCGGTGTTACAGCGGTGGTGTCACACGATTGGGGGACGGTATGACGGTGGCGGAGGAAGGGGCGGCGAGCGGCCCGCTGGCCGGGGTGCGAGTGGTGGAGCTGGCCGGGATCGGGCCGGGCCCGTTCGCCGCCATGGTCCTCGCCGACCTGGGAGCCGATGTCGTGCGCGTCGACCGCCCCGGAGGCGCCGGGGGCCTGCGGATCGACCCGGACTACGACCTCGCCAACCGCAACAAGCGCTCGGTGCTGATCGACCTCAAGGCCGACGGGGGCACGGCCGTCGTGCTCGACCTCGTCGAGCGCGCCGACATCCTCATCGAGGGCTACCGCCCGGGGGTCGCCGAGAAGCTGGGCCTCGGCCCGGACGACTGCCTGGCCCGTAACCCCAAGCTGGTCTACGGCCGGATGACCGGCTGGGGGCAGGAGGGCCCGCTCGCCCGGACCGCCGGCCATGACATCGGCTATATCGCCGTCACCGGCGCCCTCAGCATGATCGGCGCCGCCGACGGCCCGCCCGTCGCCCCCGTCAACCTCCTGGGGGACTACGCGGGAGGCTCGCTCTACCTCGTCATCGGCCTCCTCGCCGCCCTGCACCACGCCCGCGCGGGCGGCCCCGGCCAGGTCGTGGACGCCGCGATCGTCGACGGCACCGCCCATCTGACCGCCGTCACCCACGGCATGATGGCCGCCGGCGGCTGGCGGGACCAGCGCGGCACCAACCTCCTCGACGGCGGCTGCCCCTTCTACGGCACCTATGAGACCGCCGACGGCGGCTATATGGCGGTCGGGCCCCTGGAGCGCAAGTTCTACACGGAGTTCATCGAGCTGCTGGGGATCGCCGACAAGGCCCCGGCCCGCGATGACTTCGACAGCTGGGCCGCGCTGCGCGCCGCCATCGCCGACCGCTTCAAGGAGCGCACCCGCGAGGAGTGGACCGCCGTCTTCGGCGCCTCGGACGCCTGCGTCGCCCCCGTCCTGTCGCTGCGGGAGGCCCCGTCCCATCCGCAGCTCGCGGCCCGCTCCACCTTCCTCGACCACGGCGGGATCACCCAGCCCGCGCCCGCCCCGCGCTTCTCCGCCACCCCGGGCGCGGTGCGCCGCGCGCCCGCCCGGCCCGGGGCGGACGCCGACGAGGTGGCCCGCGACTGGGGAGTCACCTCGCTCATCGAGGGAAACCCGTCATGAGCCCCATGTCTCCGCTTCCCGCCGGACCACGAGCCGTCCCCGCGCCAACCCTCCCCTGAAAGGCCGCTGACGTGAGCACCGAAGCGTATGTGTACGACGCCATCCGCACCCCGCGCGGGCGCGGGAAGGCCGACGGTGCCCTGCACGGCACCAAGCCCGTCGACCTGGTGGTCGGCCTCATCCATGAGCTGCGGCGGCGGTTCCCCGGGCTCGATCCGGCGGCGATCGACGACGTGGTCCTCGGCGTCGTCAGCCCCCTGGGCGACCAGGGCTCCGACATCGCCAAGATCGCGGCCATCGCGGCCGGGCTCCCGGACACCGTCGCGGGCGTCCAGGAGAACCGCTTCTGTGCCTCGGGCCTGGAGGCCGTCAACCTGGCGGCGGCCAAGGTCCGTTCCGGCTGGGAGGACCTGGTGCTCGCGGGCGGGGTCGAGTCGATGTCCCGCGTGAAGATGGGCTCCGACGGCGGGGCCTGGTTCGCGGACCCGATGACCAACTACGAGACCGGTTTCGTACCGCAGGGCATCGGGGCCGACCTCATCGCCACCATCGGCGGCTACAGCCGCCATGACGTGGACAGCTACGCCGCGCTCTCCCAGGAACGGGCCGCCCGCGCCTGGAAGGAGGGGCATTTCGACCGCTCCGTGGTCCCGGTCCGCGACCGCAGCGGGCTGACCGTCCTCGACAGGGACGAGCACATCCGCCCCGGCACCACCCCCGAGGCCCTGGCCGGACTGAAGCCGTCGTTCGCCGCCATCGGCGAGGCGGGCGGCTTCGACGCGGTGGCGCTCCAGAGGTACCACTGGGTCGAGGCGATCGACCATGTCCACCACGCGGGCAACTCCTCGGGCATGGTGGACGGCGCCGCCCTGGTGGCCATCGGCAGCCGCGAGGTCGGTGAGCGTTTCGGGCTGACGCCGCGCGCCCGGATCGTCTCCGCCGCCGTCTCCGGTGCCGACCCCACCATCATGCTCACCGGCCCGGCTCCCGCCACCCGTAAGGCGCTCGGCAAGGCCGGGCTGACCATCGACGACATCGATCTGGTCGAGATCAACGAGGCGTTCGCGGCGGTGGTGCTGCGCTTCGTGGACGACATGGGGCTGAGCCTGGACAAGGTCAACGTCAACGGCGGCGCGATCGCGATGGGCCATCCGCTGGGCGCCACCGGCGCGATGATCCTCGGCACGGTGATCGACGAGCTGGAACGGCGCGGCGGACGGTTCGGGCTGGTGACGCTGTGCGTGGGAGGCGGGATGGGCATCGCGACGGTGGTCGAGCGACTCTAGAGCGGCCCTGGACCGGCTCCGGAGCCGCGCAGCCCCGGAGTCGCGCGGCCCGGGAGCCGCGCGGCGCCACAGCCGAGTGGCTCTCACGACCCCGGTCGAGCGGTTCTCAAGACGCCGTTCCCCCTTCCTTCCCGCCCCGCGCCCCTTCGCCCTGGAGACCTCAGATGACCCACCCCACCACCGCCTCGACCATCCGCTGGGAGCAGGACGACGCAGGCGTCGTCACCCTGGTGCTCGACGATCCCGGCCAGTCCGCCAACACCATGAACGCGGAGTTCATCGACTCCCTCGACGCGATCGCCGACCGCGTCGAGGCCGAGCGGGACGCCATCCGCGGCATCATCGTCACCTCCGCCAAGAAGACCTTCTTCGCCGGTGGCGACCTCAACGACCTCATCCAGGTCGGGCCCGACCAGGCCCAGGAGGTCTACGAGAAGAACCTCCGCATCAAGCGCGCGCTGCGCCGGATCGAGACCCTCGGCAAGCCCGTGGTGGCCGCGATCAACGGCGCGGCGCTCGGCGGCGGGCTGGAGATCGCGCTCGCCTGTCACCACCGCATCGCCCTCGACGTCCCCGGGGCCCGCATCGGCTTCCCCGAGGTCACCCTGGGCCTGCTCCCGGGCAGTGGGGGTGTCGCCCGTACCGTACGGCTGCTCGGCGTCACCGACGCACTGCTCAAGTGGCTGCTCCAGGGCACGCGATACAGCCCGCCGCGCGCCCAGGAGGCGGGGCTGGTGCATGACGTCGTGGCCTCCCGCGAGGAGCTGCTGGCCCGGGCGCGCGCCTTCATCGCCGCCCACCCCGAGTCGGCCCAGCCCTGGGACGACAAGGACTACCGGATTCCGGGCGGCACCCCGGCGCAGCCGAAGTTCGCCGTCAATCTGCCCGCCTTCCCCGCCAATCTGCGGAAGCAGCTGAACGGCGCCCCCTACCCCGCGCAGCGCAATATCCTGGCCGCCGCCGTCGAGGGGTCCCAGGTGGACTTCGAGACCGCGCAGACCATCGAGGCCCGGTACTTCACCGAGCTGGTCGTCGGCCAGACCGCCAAGAACATGATTCAGGCGTTCTTCTTCGAACTGCAGGCGGTCAACTCCGGTGCCAACCGGCCGCAGGGGATCGAGCCCAGCCAGGTCCGCAAGGTCGCGGTGCTGGGCGCCGGGATGATGGGCGCGGGCATCGCGTTCGTGTGTGCCAAGGCGGGCATCGAGGTCGTCCTCAAGGACGTGTCCGCGGAGGCCGCCGCCAAGGGCAAGGCGTACTCCGAGGGGCTGCTGGCCAAGGCGCTCGCCAAGGGCCGGACCACCGAGGCCAAGCGGGACCAGCTGCTGGCCCGGATCACCCCGACCGCCGATCCGCGCGACCTCGAGGGCTGTGACGCGGTCATCGAGGCGGTCTTCGAGGACCCGGCGCTCAAGCACAAGGTGTTCCAGGAGATCGAGGGCGTCGTCGCCCCGGATGCTTTGCTCTGCTCGAACACCTCCACCCTCCCCATCACCCTGCTCGCGGAGGGGGTGCAGCGCGCCGAAGACTTCATCGGGCTGCACTTCTTCTCGCCCGTCGACAAGATGCCGCTGGTCGAGATCATCAAGGGCGAGCGCACCGGCGACAAGGCGCTGGCCCGCGCCTTCGATCTGGTGCGGCAGATCAGCAAGACCCCCATCGTGGTCAATGACTCCCGCGGCTTCTTCACCTCCCGCGTCATCGGCCACTTCCTCAACGAGGGCGTGGCGATGGTGGGGGAGGGCATCGACCCGGCCTCCGTGGAGCAGGCCGCCGCCCAGGCCGGATACCCGGCCAAGGTGCTCTCCCTGATGGACGAGCTGACGCTCACCCTGCCGCGCAAGATCCGCGAGGAGACGCGCCGGGCGACCGAGGAGGCGGGCGGCGAGTGGCGGCCGCATCCGGCCGACGCGGTCATCGACCGCATGGTGGAGGAGTTCGGGCGCCCCGGCCGCAGCGGCGGCGCGGGCTTCTACGACTACGACGCGACGACCGGCAAGCGCGCCGGGCTGTGGCCGCGGCTGCGCGAGCACTTCGCACCGGGCGGGTCCGGAGACGCTGTGCGCGAGGGCACCCGCATCCCCTTCGAGGACATGAAGGAGCGGATGCTCTTCTGCGAGGCCATCGACACGGTGCGGCTGCTGGAGGAGGGCGTGCTGACCTCCGTCGCCGACGCCAACATCGGTTCCATCCTCGGTATCGGCTTCCCCGGCTGGACGGGCGGGGTGCTTCAGTACATCAACGGATACGAGGGCGGCGTCGCCGGTTTCGTGGCCCGTGCCCGGCAGCTGGAGGCGGCGTACGGGGAGCGGTTCGCCCCGCCCGCGCTGCTGCTGGAGAAGGCGGAGCGAGGGGAGCGCTTCACGGACTAGGGGGTCCGCCGCGTGGCAGGGGCTCCGCCCCCAGACCCGGGGTCTGGGGCAGAGCCCCAGTTGAGGGAAGGGGGCGGGGAGGGGAACAGCCCGCCGCAGGCGCCAAGACCCGCCGGACACCCCGTAGCCGCTCGTACGGCCTCACCCAGCGCTTCCCCCGTGCCGCTGACGGGCCGGTCCACCCGGCCCGTCAGCGGGCGTCCAGACGGCGTTCGAGCCACCCGGCCCGTCAGCGGGCGCCGAGACGGCGTTCGAGCCGCTCGGCCACGCCCGGACACCGATCCCGGGTGATGTCCAGGAAGGCCGCCAGCACGGGGGAGCGGTCCTGGGCGCGGAACGACATCACCAGCTCCGGCAGTTCCACCCGCGGACTCACCTCGCACACCCGGACGCCCGGCCGCGCCGCCACCCGCAGACACGCCGGGCCGAGCCCCACCCCGACCCCGCACGAGGCCAGCCCGATGATGGTGTGCGCGTCCCATGCCTCCGTGACCCCACCGGCCCGCTCGGGCACGTCGGCGCCCTCGCCCAGCAGCCCGGCCAGCCAGGCGGCGACCGTCGGCTCCTCCTCCGCGGGCGCGACGATCAGATGCTGCCCCTTGAGCTGTTCGAGGCTCACCTTGGCCTGCCCGGCGAAGGGATGGGCGGCCCCGACGACCGCCACCAGATGGTCCCGGCCGACCGTGACCGACACCAGATCCTCGGCACCGGCGCCCCGGGGCGCACCGCGCCCGATGGCGAGGTCGAGCTCGCCCGCGAGCAGCGCCGCCGTGGACCGGCGGGTGGACATCTCCTGAAGCCCCAGCCGCACCTCGGGGCGGTCGCGGATGAACGTACCCAGGACGGACGGCAGAAGCTCCAGCAGCGCCGAGCCGATGAAGCCGAGCCGCAGCCGCCCCGTCTCGCCCCGGGCGGCCCGGCCCGCGTCCGACACGGCGGCCGACATCTCGGCCAGCGCCCGGCGCGCCCTGGCCAGGAACGCCTCGCCCGCGGCCGTCGGGAACACCCCGCGGGCCGTACGGTCGAAGAGCCGCGCGCCCAGCTCCCGCTCCAGCGCGGCGATCTGCTGGGACAGCGGGGGCTGGGCGATTCCGAGGGCGGCCGCCGCGCGTCCGAAGTGCTGATGCTCGGCCAGTGCCAGGGCGTAGCGCAGATGACGTGACTCCATCGGACCGAGGATAGCCGAGTCGATATCCAGAAGATATCGGCGGCGGAGTTGTCAGATATGAGGGTGGATAACGCCTGGCCGTGCCGGTGGACTGTGTCCATGAGTGCCACGAGCCCCAGAACCCCTCTCACCGATTCCCGCCCCGGCCCGGTTCCGTCCGGCACCGTGTTCGTGCTGGTCCACGGCGCCTGGCACGCCTCCTGGCAGTGGGCGTCCACCCAGCGCGCGCTGGCCCGGCTCGGCGCGGCGAGCCTCGCGGTCGATCTGCCGGGGCACGGCTTCGAGGCACCGCTGCCCTCGGGCCTCCTCCTCCCCGGGCAGCCGGACCTGGCGACCGAGAAGTCGGCGCTGGCCGGGGTGACCCTTGAGGAGTGCGCGGAGGCCGTCGTCACCGCGCTGCGGTCGGTCCGCCGGTATCCGAAGGTCGCCCTGGTCTCGCACAGCGCCGGTGGCGCCCCCGCGTCCCTGGCGGCGGAGCGGGCGCCCGAGCTCGTCGACGAGCTGATCCATCTGTCGTCCTTCGTCCCCGCCGGGCGCCCGCGTTTCGCCGACTATCTGACGTCCCCCGAGCAGACGGCGACCGCGCGGGGGCAGGGGCTGATGCTGGGCGACCCGGAGGCCATCGGCGCGTTCCGGATCAATCCGCGCTCCGCCGATCCGGCGTATGTGGAGGAGCTGCGGCTGGCCTTCTACGACGACGTTCCCGCCGAGTCCTTCGCCCGCTGGTACCAGGCCCTGAGCCCGGATCTGCCCCTCGCGGTGCCGACCACCCCGATCACCCTGACCCGCGAGCGGTGGGGCCGGATACCGCGTACGTTCATCCGGTGCGCCGAGGACTGGGCGTGCACCCCCGCGATGCAGGATCTGATGATCGCGGAGGCCGACGCGGCCATGCCGGACCAGCCCTTCACCGTGCGGCCGCTGCCGGGCAGCCACTCGCCTTTCGCCGCCCGCCCCGAGGAACTCGCCGCCACGCTCACCGGCGGCCGCTGACGACCCACCGGCGGCCGGCAACCACTCACCGGCGGCCGCTGCCCAGTGCCCCACGGGCCGCTGACCAGCCGGTTTCCCCGGGGCGGGCGCCGGGCCGCCCCGGGCCCGCTCAGTCCGCGTCCTGCCCGTACCAGGCCCGCAGCTCCTGCTTCATCGACCGCTGGAACGCGATCACCAGCGCCTCCACCACCAGCGGCTGCATATGGGCCGACAGCGACTTCTTCGCCTGCGTCCGCTCGGGTCCGCTCCCGGACTCGTGATCGCGCTCGGGCCCCCACACCTCGTCCCGGAACAGCCGGCTGAGCTCCCGCGCCGCGGAGCGGGTGTGCTCCAGGACGACCGCGTGGGCCGTGCGTATCGTCTCCAGTTCGATCGGCACCTCCAGCAGCCGCAGCCCCAGATGGAGTGCCCTGGGGTCGATCCGGAACCGATCCGGGTCGTCGGTGCGCTCCAGCGCGTCCAGTGCGGCCAGCCGGTCGATGTCCTCCTCGGTGAGCTCCCGCCCGGCCCGCCGGTCCAACTGCTCGCGGGTCGCCTCCTCGGGGGCGTCCGGGCCCCAGGAAGCGACCAGGGCGCGATGGATCGCCAGATCGTTCTCGCTCAGATCGGGTGGCAACTGGCTCAGATAGCGCTCGATGGCGGACAGGGTCATGCCGTGGCGCTGCAATTGTTCGATCAACGCGAGCCGGGAGAGGTGCTCGGCGCCGTAGTGGCCGACCCGGCGCGGGCCGATCGCGGGCGGTGGCAGCAGCCCGCGGGTGCTGTAGAAGCGCACGGTGCGCACGGTCACCCCGGCGCGGGCCGCCAGCTCGTCGACGGTGAGGGTGGGTTCCTCGGTGCCGGGGGTGGTCATCGGTCGTGCCTCGCTTCCGCGTCGTCCTGCTCCGCTGTGCTGCTGCCCGATCGGGTTCATCAGTATTGCTGTCGCATCATCGCTGTGAAACCTCCCACCGCCACGCGGGGAACACCCGGATCGGTAGGACCTGTTGACGCTCTCTTTACCGATGAATAGCGTGCGACGCCGTTCAGCTGTGTTGGTTTCCTTCCGAATCTGTGAGGTGGGGTCGGATTGAGCTCGGAACGCGGCAGGTATCGGATACGGCGATTGATCGGGGCGGTACTGGCCATGACCACCGCCGTCGGCCTCGGTCTCACGGCCGCGGACACGGCCGTCGGGAGGTCGCCGGACGCGGGCAAGTTCCCCGCCGATGTGCACACCTACCTCGAGGACCCGGAGCGCACCGGCGAGGGCCAGGAGCCCCCGCACACCCGGCTGCGGCCGGACGGGCCCGACCGCGCGCAGTGGGAGCGCAGCCTGGACGGGTCCTGGCGGTTCGCCCTGGCCGACCGCCCGGAGGACGCCCCGAGCGGCTTCTGGAAGGACGGCTACGACGCCTCGGCGTGGCAGCGCGTCCAGGTCCCGCACACCTGGCAGACCGACGACCTCGACCATCCGGTGTTCCGCAACGTCCAGAGCGAGATGTCGCCCGACGATCCGCCCAAGGTGCCCCGTGACACCAACCCGACCGGGGCGTACATCCGGGACATCACGGTGCCCCGGAACTGGGACGGGCGGCGGCAGGTGATCCGCTTCGACGGGGTCACCTCCGGCTGGTTCCTGTGGATCAACGGCCACTACGTCGGCTACGACCAGGGCGGCTATGTGCCCGCCGAGTTCGATGTGACCGACTATCTGCGGCCCGGCGCCACCAACCGGATCGCCGTCCAGGCGCACCGCTGGAGCGCGGGTTCGTATCTGGAGGACTACGACCAGTGGCGCTACGCGGGCATCTTCCGGTCCGTATCGCTGTACTCCACGCCGACGACCCGCATGGAGGACGCGTACGTCACCACCGATCTCGACGCCTCCTACCGGGACGCCACCCTGCGCACCGAAGTGGACATCGCGCGTACCGGAAGCGACAAGAGCGGACCCCATCAGGTCACCGGTGTGCTCTACGACCCCAAGGGGCGTGAGGTACGGCGGCTGACGGCCGAGGAGAAGGCCGGGAAGGCGGAGCTGACGGGGCAGATCGCCAACCCCGCCAAGTGGTCCGACGAGACGCCGAACCTCTATGCGCTGGTGCTCACCCTGCGCGATCCGGAGGGCAAGGCGATCCAGACCGTGCGCCAGAGCGTCGGATTCCGTGAGATCGAGGTCAAGGACAAGCAGCTCACGCTCAACGGCAAACGCATCCTGATCCGCGGCGTCAACCGCGCCGAGACCGACCCGGCCACCGGACGCCATGCCACCCGCGCCCGGATGGAGCAGGACATCCGGCTGATGAAGCGGCTGAACGTCAACGCGATCCGCACCTCGCACTACCCCTCGGACCCGTACCTCTATGAGCTCGCCGACCGCGAGGGCATCCTGATCGACGACGAGATGGAGGTCGAGACCCACAGCCACGAGAACTGCCCGGACGACTGCCTGGCCGAGCGCCCCGCATGGCAGAAGGCGTTCCTCGAGCGCCACCAGGGCATGGTGGAGCGCGACAAGAACCACCCCAGCGTGATCATGTGGGACACCGGGAACGAGGCCGGGCTGGGCAAGGCGCACTACGCGATGGCGAAGTGGACCCGGGCGAACGAGCCCACCCGCCCGCTCTACCACCAGTCCAACAGCCCCGACGGCGACGCTCCCTACGCGGACATCGCCGGACCCCGCTATCCCACCCCGGCCTCCCTCGAAACCAAGGCCAAGACCTTCACCAAGCCCATCGTGATGGGCGAATACGCCCACGCCATGGGCAACAGCCTGGGCAACTTCCGCGAGTTCTGGGAGGTGATGCGCGCCTACCCCAGCGCTCAGGGCGGCTTCATCTGGGACTGGGCCGAGCAGAACATCCGCCGTCCGCTGATCACCACCCCCGACTCCTCCGGCCATGACATCGCCGCCTCCCTGTCCGGCAAGCCGAAGGTGGTCGACGGCTACGGAGGAAAGGGCAAGGCGCTGTACCTGTCCGGTCTTGACGACTTCGTCGAGACCTACCGCGATCCGAAGCTCGACCTCACCGGCACCGCCGTCACCCTCGACGCCCGCGTCAAACCGGCCGAGCCCTGGACCGGGGACTTCACCATCGTCAGCAAGGGCGATCAGTACGTCCTGCGGATGAAGGACGAGGACACCCTCGAATTCACCATCACCAGCGGTGGCAAGCCCCGCACCGTCACCGCCCCCGTGCCCGACGGCTGGACCGGCGCCTGGCACCGGGTCACCGGCACCTACGACGGCAGCGCGCTGCGTCTCTATGCCGACGGTAAGGAGCTCGCCAGGACCGAGTGGAGCGGGCACATCGACTACACCGGCTTCGACCTCGGCGTCGGCCGGAACAACGACACCATGGAGGACGGCTGGACCGGCCGGACCGCCAAGGGCACCATCGACCAGGTCCGGGTCTATGACACGGCGCTCGGCGCGGAGCGGCTCGCCGCCGGCCAGGACCCCGAGCGCGCCGCCCTGATCGCCCTGAACTTCGACGACTTCACCCGTAAGGGCAGCTATCTCTCCTACGGGCTCTATGAATCCGGTGTGGACGGCCTGGTCACCGCCGACCGCGACCCGGAGCCCGAGACCGCCCAGCTGGCCTGGGCGCAGGCGCCGATCCGCATCACCGACCCGGGCGGCGGCGGCGCCCGTGCCGGCAAGGTGAAGGTCACCAACGAGCGCGCCTTCACCGGCACCGACGACCTCCGGCTGCGCTGGACGGTGACCGAGGGCGCGCGGACCGTCGCCAGCGGCACCCGTGCCCTGGACGTCGGCCCCGGCGAGAGCGCCACGGTCCAGCTCCCGGCCCCGCCCGCCAACCCCGGTGGCCATGAGCGCCATCTGACCGTACGGGCCGTCACCGCGCACTCCACCGACTGGGCCAAGGCCGGGCATGTGGTCTCCTTCGGCCAGTTCGCGGTCGGCGGCGACAAGGTGCCCGAGCCTGCCCCCGCCCCGGCCGCCGAAAGCCCCGCCAAGGCCGTCGAGAGCGGCGAGGCCGTACGGGTCAGCGGCGAGGGGTTCCGCTACACCTTCGGCAAGAAGGAGGGCACGCTCACCTCGATGCGCGTGGCGGGCCGCGAACTGCTCCGCTCCGGCCCCGAACTGGACGCCTGGCGCGCCCCGATCAGCAACGAGCGCTCCGACTGGGGCACCGCCGAGGGCAAGCGCTGGCGCTCCCTGGGTCTTGACCGGTTGCGCACCACCGTCGACGGCGTCGAGGTGACCCCCGGCGACGGCGGCACGGTCACCGTCACCGTCCGCTCCACGGCCGCCGCGCCCGATGTGACCGGCGCGTCCTTCGGCCAGACCGTGGCCTACCGGGTCGACGGCGCGGGCCAGGTCAGGATCCGGCACCAGGTCGAGGCGCGCGGCGACTTCCGCACCCTGCCCTATCTGCCCAGGATCGGCCTGAAGCTGAAGGTCCCCGAGCGGTACGGCACCTTCCGTTGGTATGGGCGCGGACCGGTGGAGAACCTCAACGACCGTAAGGACGGCACCCCCATGGGCGTCTGGTCCTCCTCGGTCGAGGACCAGTACGTGGAGTATCTGAAGCCCCAGGACCACGGCAACCACGACGATGTGCGCTGGGCGTCCCTCACCGACCGCGCCGGCGCCGGACTGCTGGTCTCCGGCGACCTGGAGGCGGGCGCCAGCGCGTACGACGAGCTCGACCGCGCCGCCTACCCGCACTTCCTGAAGCGCAACGACGGCTGGAACACCTTGCACGCCGACCACGCGGTCACCGGCGTGGGCGACACCCCCAACCCGGTGCGCGACCAGTACCGGGTGAAGGCCGACGGCGCCTACGACTACACGCTCACCCTGCGCCCGCTCGACGGCGGCGCGAGCGCGCACACTGGAACGGGAGGGAAGTAACCGCACGACCGATGGACCCATGAGCACGCAGAGCCCCCGCCACACCGCCGAAGGCCACGATCCGCCCCCCGCGGGCTCCATCCTGTGGACCGTGGCGGGGGAGCTGCGCAGTGTGCTCGCCCTGCCGGCCGCGATGACCATGCAGGTGGCGCATCCGGCCGTCGGGGCGGGCGTGGACCAGCACTCCGTCTTCCGCACCGACCCCTGGGGGCGCGGGGAGCGCTCGCTGCGGTCGGTGCAGCTGTGGGTGTACGGCGGCGCGGAGGCCGAGGCGGAGGGCCACCGGCTGCGCAGGCTCCACGCGTCCATACAGGGCGTGGACGCGCACGGCCGCCCCTACCGGGCGCTGGATCCGCCCGTCTACGCCTGGGTGCACGCCACCGGCTATCCCGTCTATCTGCGCGCCCAGCGCTATCTGGGCACCCGGCCCTTCACCGCGGCCGAGGAGCGGCAGCTGTACGGGGAATGGCTGCGGATCGGACGGGTGCTGGGCATCGACGAGCGCGAGATGCCGGAATCCGTCGAGGAGTTCTGGCCCTACTACCGCGCGATGGTGCGGGAGTGGCTGGAGCCGACCGCCGTCGCCCGTGAACTGGCCGCGCCCGACGCGGCCGTTCCCGCACCGGACGCGCTGCCGCTCCGTCTGCCGTGGCCGCTGCTGCGCCCGCTGTTCACCCGCTTCCGCGCGTTCCTCACCGCCGGGCTGATGCCGCCGGACGCGCGGGAGGCGATCGGGCTGGAGTGGACGCGGGGGCAGGAGCGGCGGTTGCGATGGTTCGGCAGGGCCGCGCGGGTGGTGGTCCCGCTGCTGCCCGAGCGGCTGCGTTATCTCCCCATCGCCCGTGAAGCCCGCCGCCGCGCCCGCGCCGGACGGCCGTGATCAGTGGCTTTCCGCGGCCTGGC
The DNA here is from genome assembly GCF_047337785.1 of Streptomyces lacaronensis. NCBI lineage: Bacteria > Bacillati > Actinomycetota > Actinomycetes > Kitasatosporales > Streptomycetaceae > Streptomyces > Streptomyces lacaronensis. The sequence goes on along the minus strand of NZ_JBLHDK010000003.1, from coordinate 2,969,947 downwards.
GCATGGTCTGACGTATGGCCTGACGCATGGGTGGCACCTGACTTGGTGCCGTCGTAATGAGGCTTTGACCAGGGGATATGCCACGTATAGAGTCATGGTGGTGCCATCGATGGCATACCAGCCCTTCACCCCGGTCATCGAGACGCTGCGGGGTCTGCTGATGGGCACGGAGATCGGCAACAGCGCCCTTGTCTCCCTCGCCTGGTGTGCCGCCCTGACGGCCGGCGGCTATCTCTGGGCGCGGACGGCCTACCAGCGCTCCGCCAGGCGGTAGGCCGTACGGGACGCCACGGGATGCGGCGGGCCGTACGAGACGCCATGCGAAGCGGCGGACCGTACGGGACAGCGCCGCCGCGTCGCGGAGCGCCGGGCCCCGGCGGGGGCGGGGGACCGGCCGGGGCCCGGGTGGCTCAGCGTCCGTGGGCGCTGTGGGTGTCCTGGATCCGCTGCCAGGACTTCGGCCGCACCGGCGCCTTGGCCGGGCTCACCTCCGCCGCCCGCGCCTGCGCGGCGGCCGGCTTCGACGGGGTGAACAGCCAGGTGTCGAAGAGCGAGGCCAGCGGCTCGCCCGACACCTTCTCCGCATAGCTCACGAAGTCCTTGACGGAGGCGTTCCCGTACCGGTGCTCCGCCGTCCAGCCCTTCAGGATCGCGAAGAAGTCCTTGTCGCCGATGTGGTTCCGCAGCGCCTGGAGGGCCAGCGCGCCCCGGTCGTACACCGCGTCATGGAACTGGTTCTCCGCCCCCGGGTTGCCCGGCTCGACCTTCCAGAAGGGGTCGTCGGCCGGGTAGGAGGCGTAGGTGTAGTCCGCCAGCTCCTGCGCGGTGCCCTCGCCCTCCTTCTCCGACCACAGCCACTGTGCATAGCTGGCGAAGCCCTCGTTGATCCAGATGTCGCGCCAGTCCTTCAGCGAGACGCTGTCGCCGAACCACTGATGGGCCAGCTCATGCACGATCAGCGAGGTGTTCGCGCCCTTGGCGAACCCCTTCGGGCTGTAGAACGGCCGGGTCTGGGTCTCCAGTGCGTAGCCCGTGGGCACATTGGGCACATAGCCGCCCAGCGCGTCGAAGGGGTACGGGCCGAAGACCGTGGACTCCCAGTCCACGATCTCCGCCGACCGCTCCACGCTGGCCCGCGCCGCCCCCGCGTTGTCCCCGAGGTCCTTGCTGTAGGCGTTGATCACCGGCAGCCCGTTGGCGGTGGTGTCCGTCGTGATGTCGAACTTGCCGACCGCCAGCGTGGCCAGATACGTGGCCTGCGGCTTGCCGGAGCGCCAGTTGTAGCGGGTCCAGCCCAGCTGGGAGCTGGTCGACCGCAGGGTGCCGTTGCTGATCGCCTGCGTTCCGTCCGGCACCGCCACCGATACGTCGTAGGTGGCCTTGTCCAGCGGATGGTCATTGCTCGGGAACCACCACCACGCCGACTCCGGCTCATTGGCCGCGATCCCGCCGTCCGGGGTGCGCAGCCAAGAGGTGAAACCGTTCGCCACGACCTTCGAGGGCGTGCCGCTGTAGCGCACGACCACGGTGAAGGGGCGGCCGGAGGTCAGCGGCGCGGCCGGGGTGATCTCCAGCTCATGGTCTCCGGTCGCCTTGAAGGCGGCCTTCTTCCCGCCCACCAGCACTTCGCTCACATCGAGCGCGAAGTCGAGGTTGAACCGGGACAGATCCTGCCGGGCGTCGGCCACGATCGTCGCCGTACCCTCCAGCCGGTCCGTCTTCGGCTGGTACTTCAGCCGCAGGTCGTAATGGGAGACGTCGTACCCGCCGTTGCCGTACGAGGGGTAGTAGGAGTCCCCGATGCCGGGAGCGCCCGGCGTGGCATCGGCCGCCGATGCCGGGATCGCCAGCAGCAGGCAGGCCGCGGCCGCGGCCGGGACGAGGAGTCTGTGGTGACGCACGAGTCCTCCAACTCGTAGGGGAGAACGATCACTCGTGACCTTATGTACTCCTCACCCGAACCTCACGTCCATCACGCCGTCCGACATCCAATCGACATCCGGACGCAACGGGCATCGACTCGGACCCGCCCAGGACACGTATCGCCCTCTTCTGTACGGGAGTTGACTCGCGCTACCGTCCGCCCGTGCTGCTACAGACGCGGAGATCCCGCATCCCCTGGACCACACTCGTGCTGTCGGCGGTCACCGCGCTGGTCGCCGCCGTCGTATCGCTGCTGCCACCGCTCGGTGCCCCGGCCGCCCACGCCGCCTCCGCCGCGCAGAGCAGATCGGACGGCAAACCGGACAGCCCATCAGAAAGCAGACCGGTCTACTCCTACGAGGACGCCATCCGCGAATCCGTATGGGTGGACACCACGATCGACGGCGACGCGGACGGACGGACCGACCGGGTCGCCGTCGACATCGTGCGGCCGCGCGAACCCGCCGCTCAGGGCCGCCGCATCCCCGTCATCATGGACGCCAGCCCGTACTACTCCTGCTGCGGGCGCGGCAACGAGAGCCAGACCAAGACCTATGACGCGGCCGGGAATCCGGTCCAATTCCCGCTCTTCTACGACAACTACTTCGTACCGCGCGGCTACGCCACCGTCCTGGTCGACCTCGCCGGAACCAACCGCTCCGACGGCTGTGTGGACGTCGGCGGCCGTTCCGACATCCTCTCCGCCAAGGCCGTGGTCGACTGGCTGAACGGCCGCGCGACCGCGTACAGCGCCCGCACCGGCGGGGAGCGGGTCAAGGCGAGCTGGTCCAACGGCGCCACCGGCATGATCGGCAAGAGCTACGACGGCACCATCGCCAACGGGGTCGCCGCCACCGGCGTCAAGGGGCTCAAGACCGTCGTGCCCATCGGCGCCATCTCCTCCTGGTACGACTACTACTTCGCCAAGGGCGCCGCGCTCTTCGACTCCGGCCCCGACGGGCTCTCGGACGCCGTTGAGAGCGATGACGCCCACGCCCGCTGCGCCGCCGTACAGAAACGTCTGGTCGAGGGCGCCCCGCGCAACGGCGACTGGACCGGTCTGTGGACCGACCGCGACTACGTGCCGGCCGTGGACAACGTGCGGGCCAGCGTCTTCGCCGTCCACGGGGCACAGGACCTCAACGTCCGCACCAAGCACCTCGGACAGTGGTGGAACGCCCTCGCCGACGCGGGCGTCGAGCGCAAGATCTGGCTCTCGCAGACCGGGCATGTCGACCCGTTCGACTACCGGCGTGAGGAGTGGGTGCGCACGCTGCACCGCTGGTTCGACCACTACCTCCTCGGTGTCGACAACGGCATCGAGCGCGAGCCGATGGCCGATGTCGAGCGCGCCCCCGACCAGTGGTCCACCGACCGCGTCTGGCCCCCCTCCGGCACCCGGCAGACCACCCTGCGCCCGCGCGGCGGCGCCACGGCGGGCGTGGGCGTGCTCGGCACCGAGCGGGCCGAGCCCGGCGCCACGGAGACCTTCACCGACGACCCCGCGCTGAGCGAGGCCGACTGGTCCGCGGCGATCGACACCTCGACGCCCGGCAAGGCCGGCTTCACCACCGGTCCGCTCAAGAAGGACCTGCGGCTGTCCGGCTCCGGCACGGTCACCGTCACCGCCACGCCCTCCACCACCAGCGCCCATCTCTCCGCGGTCCTGGTCGACCTCGGCCCGGCCACCATCCGCGACTACACGGCGGCGGGCGAGGGGATCACCACCCTCGACCGGCGCACCTGCTGGGGCAGCGGCACAGACGGCGACAGCGCCTGCTTCAAGGAGACCGCCGCCGACAAGGAGGACGTGGACTACACGGTCTTCAGCCGGGGCTGGGCCGACCTCGGTCACTCCGCGGACGACGGCAAGGGCCGCCCGCTGACCCCCGGCAAGGAGTACACCATCACCCTCGACCTCGCGGCGACCGACCATGTGGTCCCGGCCGGCCACCGCCTCGGTCTGATCATCGCCGGTACGGACGCGGGCCTCATCGAACCGCCGTCCACCACCCCGCGGCTGACCCTGGACCTGCCCCGCACCTCGGCCCGTCTGCCGCTGGTCGGTGGCGCCCCGAAGGCCGTGGCCGCCCCCTCGCCCACGGCGGCCACACCGCCCCTGAAGGGCGTACGGGCCCCGCACCACCGGACCCCGCTCCCGTCCATGTCCACCCACGACTGACCCGCGCCGGTGGGCCCCGCCGCCTGTGCGGGGCCCACCGGCGGCGGCCCGCCAGGACGCCGCCACCGATACCGCCCCGCATCCCCACACCCCAGGAGGTCCTTCTTGTTCTCGCGGTCACCCCTCATCCGCAGCGCCGCTTGCGGCGCGATCGGTGCGCTGCTGACCGGGTCGTTCCTCAGCGCGCCCGCGCGGGCCGAACAGCGCCTGCCGCGTACGGGGTTCGAGGTCAGCCATGGCGCACGGTGGACCACCCAGGCCGAGGAGGCGGACTTCCTCACGGCCGTCGACAAAGCGGCACCGCGCGTCGCCGTCGACCGGATCGGCGCCACCGCGCAGGGGCGGCCGCTGCGGCTGGTGCGGATCGGCGCACCTGCCGCACCCGCCGATCCGGTCCGGGCGGCGCGCGGCAACGTCCTGCTGCTCATCTGCTCCCAGCACGGCGACGAGCCCTCCGGCCGCGAGGCGTGTCTGTCCACCATCCGCGACCTCGCCTACGCCAAGGACGGCCGGACGCGGCGCTTCCTGGAGCGCACCCAGGTGCTCGTCGTCCCGACCGCCAACCCCGACGGCCGCGCCGCCGACACCCGTGGCAACTCCGACGGCGTGGACATCAACCGCGACCACATCGCGCTCTCCACCGCCGAGTCCCGCGCGATGGCGGGCGTCATCCGCGACTGGCGGCCGGACACCGTCTACGACCTGCACGAGTACGGGGCGACCGCCCCGTACTACGTGAAGGACCTGCTGGCGCTGTGGCCGCGCAACCTCAACACTTCAGGCCCGGTGCACCGCGAGGCGCGGACCCTGTCGGACGCCTATGCGCGCCCCAGCGTCGAGGCCGCGGGCCACACCACCGGCGTCTACGGCATATGGACCGACCCCGAGACCGGTGAGCCGGTCAAACAGGTGGCGGGCGACGGTCAGGAGCGGATCCTGCGCAACACCGCGGGCGTCAAGCATTCCGTCGGGCTGCTGGCCGAGACCCGGGTCGACCCGCTCACCGACGCCGAGAAGGCCGACCCCGCCCTCAACAACCGCCGCCGGGTGGACTCCCATCTGGCCGCCCTGAACGGCGCCTTCGACTTCATCACCGAGCGGCGCGCCCGGATCGAGGCGGCCACGACGGCGGCGCGGCTGGCCGGCTACGCGGACCGGGGCCCGGTCTACCTCGGCGGCGCCGACAACGAACCGCCGGAGAAGGACACGGTCCTCCAGGATCCGCCGTGCGGCTACCGGCTGGACGCCGAGAGTTATGGCGAGGTACGGGACGAGCTGGCCCTGCACGGGGTGACGGCGCGGCCCGTCAAGCGCGATGGAAGCGCCTTCGTACCGCTGCGCCAGTCGGCCCGCGCGCTGGTGCCGCTGCTGCTGGACGGCCGCGCCGCGTACCACCTCGCCGAGGGGCGGCCGGTGGACGCGTGCTGACCTGACGCCGTGACGCCCTGACGTGACGCCCTGACCTGACGTCCTGACGGCGCACGAAAAACACCGGCCCCACGGCCGGTGGCATGCATCCTGGAGTCCTGGGTAGCCGAAGCTCCGTCAGATAAACCCCCCAGTGAAAGGTCTTTTGCGTGCCGCAGACAGGTACAACTACGGGGGACGTCAGCGGCGATCCTCCGGTCGTGGATCTCCCTGGCTCCGACCCCGCCGGGCCCCATCGGAATCCCGGGACGGACCGCGTGGTCTTCGGCGTCTCCGCCGCGCTGACGGTCGCCTTCGTCATCTGGGGGTCCGTGGCCAGCGACACCCTGGAGAGCGTCTCGGACAGCATGCTCTCCGGGCTGATACACAACGGCGGATGGGCCTTCGTCCTGGCCGCGTCGGGGTTTGTGATCTTCGCCCTCTGGCTGGCCATGAGCCGCTACGGCAAGATCACCCTCGGAAAGGAGGGCGAGGAACCCGAATTCCGCACCGTCTCATGGGTCGCGATGATGTTCAGCGCGGGCATGGGCATCGGTTTGATGTTCTACGGCGTGAGTGAGCCGCTGTCGCACTTCATTTCCCCGCCGCCCGGGACCGACCCCGGCACCGCGGCCGAGAAGATGCAGACCGCGATGTCCACCACGCTCTTCCACTGGACGCTGCACCCCTGGGCCATCTACGCGGTCGTCGGCCTGGCCATCGCGTACAGCACCTTCCGCCGCGGCCGCCGGCAGACCATCAGCGCGGTCTTCACGCCCCTCATCGGCTCCAAGAACGCCAACGGCTGGGGCGGCCGGGTCATCGACATCCTGGCCATCTTCGCCACCCTCTTCGGCTCCGCCGCCTCGCTCGGCCTCGGCGCCTTGCAGATCGGCAGCGGTATCGAGGTGCTGGGCTGGAAGAGCGACGTGGGCACCGGGCTGCTGGTCGCCGTCATCGCGATCCTGACGGTCGCCTTCATCGCGTCCGCCGTCTCGGGTGTCGCCAAGGGCATCCAGTGGCTGTCCAACATCAATATGGTGCTGGCGCTCTTCCTCGCGGTCTTCGTCTTCGTGGCGGGCCCGACCATCATCATCCTCGATCTGCTGCCGACCTCGATCGGCTCGTACATCGGCGATCTGCCGCAGCTGGTGGGCCGCACCGAGGCCACCGGCGGCAAGTCGGTCGCGGACTGGCTGAGCAGCTGGACGGTCTTCTACTGGGCCTGGTGGATCTCCTGGACGCCGTTCGTGGGCATGTTCATCGCCCGGATCAGCCGCGGCCGCACCATCCGGCAGTTCGTGGGCGGTGTGATCCTGGTTCCGAGCACCGTCAGCCTGATCTGGTTCGCCATCTTCGGCGGCTCTTCGATGAAGCTTCAGGCCGCGGGGCGGCTGGGGAAGGAATCCACCCAGGAGGGACAGCTGTTCGGGGTGCTGGACCAGTACCCGATCGCCGGGGTGATGAGCGTCCTGGTGATGATCCTCGTCGGCATCTTCTTCGTCTCCGGCGCCGACGCCGCGTCCATCGTGATGGGCACGCTCTCGCAGAAGGGCGCCTTCGAGCCGACCCGCTTCGTGGTCATCTTCTGGGGCGTGGTCACGGGCGCGGTGGCGGCCGTCATGCTGCTGATCGGCGGCGGTGGGGGCGATGCCCTCACCGGGTTGCAGAACCTGACGATCCTGGTGGCGGCGCCCTTCACGCTGGTGATGGTGGGGCTGTGCTGGGCCCTGCTGAAGGATCTGCGCCGCGATCCGCTGATCGTCCGGGGCGAGAAGGGCGAGGAGGCCGTCGAGATGGCGGTCATCGCCGGTCATGAGAAGTACGCGGGCGAGTTCGAGATCCGCATCGGTCCGGTGACCCCGTCCGACGCCGGCTCCCCGCCGGATGCCGATTCCCCGTCCGGGAACGAGGACGGCGCGGCCAGGTCGGACGATCGCACCAGCGCGGCCGACGCCCGCTGAGCGGATCGGCGGAAGTCGACCGCGGTTCGGACGCGTCCCGAAGGGGCGCGGGGAACTGCGCGACCAGCCACGACGGCGTCGCAGATGATCGACGGCATGTCGGGGCACTTCCTGCGGACCCCTTAGCGGCCCCGGCCGCCGCTTTCGGGCGCGGCCGTGTCCTGCCGCCCGGACCCCGGTCCGGGCGGCGCACCGCCGGTTACCGCCTGATACCGCCCCGAACCGGGAATACTCGGGGCATGACCTCCGAGTACGTGACCTTCGGGCTGGCCCCGGCGATGCGCGCGGGCGGTGTGCTGGCCGACGGCGCGTACCAAACCCACCGCGACTTCCTGGACTTCGTGGTGGACGGCAGACCCCTGCTGGGGCGCCTCGCCGACCTCGACGCGGTCTCACCGCTCGCCGCCGACATCGCGCCCACCGCCCTCGCAGAGCAGGTGCGGAGGCTGCTGCTGGAGACGGAGGCGCCGCTGGCGGGGAACCGGTTCATCCTCTACGGCTGCCCGGAGTGCGAGGGGCTGGAATGCGGGGCCGTCACCGCCGTCATCGAGCGGGACGGTCCCGACGTCGTCTGGCGTGACTTCGTCCGGCAGACCGGCGGGACCCCGGACGCCGAGCGCGACGGATACCACGACCTCGGCCCTTACCGTTTCCACGGCGAGCAGTACCGCACCGCGCTGAAGGGGCTGCTGACCGCCGACGGCGCGCTCCCGCCCGAGATGCCGAACGGCCCGCGGGTGCTGCTGATCGGGCCGCGGGCCGCCGTCCTCGCCAAGCTGGCCGCCGCGCTGCGCCGCATCGGCATCGGCGCCGAGATCACCCTGGACGCGGCGGGTGCCCACGCGGATGAGCTGCGTAAATACAGTGCGGTGGTCTTCGGCCGGACGGTGGGTCAGGACGAGTGTGACGCGGTCCGGGACGCCTTCGCGGCGGCGCGCTCCGACGCGGTGTGCGTCACCGCGCTCGCCCCGATCGTCCCCCTGCTCGTCGCCCAGGTCGAACAGGCCCTGGACCGCACCCCCCTCGACCGCCGCCGCCTCCTCGGCCTGACGACGGCGGCGGGTGGCGCCGAGGCGGTGGTCGAGGTCGCGTCCACCTGCCGGGTGGCGCTTGTGGCCCATCGCCTGGACCGGTTGTCGCGGCCCCATACGCGCGAGCTCTTCGACGCCGTCCTGGACCCGGGCACCCACCACGTTCCCCTGGACCCCCGCGCCCTCCGTGGGCGCTCCTACCTGGTGGCGCGAACCAATGAAGCAGTCCGGGTCACGCCCGTGGAACGGTAACGGCGGCGGTCGGCCCGCCCCCGCGCGGCCTCGCCGTCATGGCGGGGCCGACCAGGGGCGGACCTTACTCAGCGGGCTAGCGCTTCTTCGGGTCCACCAGGCCCGCCCGCCGCAGGGCGTCCGCCATCGCGCCGTTCACCGGGGCCGCGTCGCGGCCGCCGCCGCGCTGCCCACGGCCGCCGCCCTGGCGCTGCTGGGGCGCGCCGCGACGGCCCCCGCCGCGCTGACCGCGGCCGTCGTCGGAGCGGTTGCGGTCGCGGCCGCCGCCGGACGGGGCGCTCGCCTCGTCGTCGAGCCGGAGCGTCAGCGAGATCCGCTTGCGCGGGATGTCGACGTCCAGGACCTTCACCCGCACGATGTCACCGGGCTTGACCACGTCCCGCGGGTCCTTGACGAACGTCTTGGACATCGCGGAGACATGCACCAGACCGTCCTGGTGCACACCGACGTCCACGAACGCGCCGAACGCCGCGACATTGGTGACGACGCCCTCCAGGATCATCCCGGCCGACAGGTCGCCGATCTTCTCGACGCCCTCCTTGAAGGTCGCCGTCTTGAAGGCGGGACGCGGGTCGCGGCCCGGCTTCTCCAGCTCCTTGAGGATGTCGGTGACGGTCGGCAGACCGAAGGCGTCGTCCACGAACTCGTTCGGCCGCAGGCCGCGCAGTACCGAGGTGTTGCCGATGAGGGTGGACACGTCGCCGCCCGCCGTGGCGGCCATCCGCCGCACCACCGGATACGCCTCGGGGTGCACGCTCGACCCGTCCAGCGGGTCGTCGCCGCCGCGGATGCGCAGGAAGCCCGCGCACTGCTCATAGGCCTTGGGGCCGAGCCGGGCCACGTCCTTGAGCGCCTTACGGTTGCGGAACGGGCCGTTGGTGTCGCGGTGGGAGACGATGTTCTCCGCGAGGCCGGTGCCGATGCCCGAGACCCGGCTGAGCAGCGGGGCGGAGGCCGTGTTGACGTCCACCCCGACACCGTTCACACAGTCCTCGACGACCGCGTCGAGCGAGCGGGAGAGCTTCACCTCGGACAGGTCGTGCTGGTACTGGCCGACGCCGATCGACTTCGGATCGATCTTGACCAGCTCGGCCAGCGGATCCTGGAGCCGCCGCGCGATGGAGACGGCGCCGCGCAGCGAGACATCGAGCTCCGGAAGCTCCTGCGAGGCGAAGGCGGAGGCCGAGTACACGGAGGCGCCGGCCTCCGAGACCATCACCTTGGTGAGCTTCAGCTCGGGGTGCTTGGCGCACAGGTCGCCCGCCAGCTTGTCGGTCTCGCGGGACGCCGTGCCGTTGCCGATCGCGATGAGCTCCACCTTGTGCTCACGCGCCAGCCGGGCCAGCTTGTCCAGGGCCTCGTCCCACTGGTTGCGGGGGACGTGCGGGTAGATCGTGTCCGTGGCCGCCACCTTGCCGGTCGCGTCGACCACGGCCACCTTCACGCCCGTACGGAAGCCGGGGTCGAGGCCCATCGTGGCGCGCGTCCCGGCCGGGGCGGCGAGCAGCAGATCGCGGAGGTTGGCGGCGAAGACGCGGACGGCCTCGTCCTCGGCGGCCTGGCGCAGCCGCAGCCGCAGATCGATGCCGAGGTGGACCAGGACGCGGGTGCGCCAGGCCCAGCGCACCGTGTCGGCCAGCCACTTGTCGGCGGGGCGGCCGCGGTCGGCGATGCCGAAGCGGTGGGCGATGGAGCGCTCGTAGGAGGTGGGGCCGGTCTCCTCGGAGGGCTCCTCCGGCTCCAGCGTGAGGTCGAGGACCTCCTCCTTCTCACCGCGGAACATCGCCAGCACCCGGTGCGAGGGCAGCTCGGTGAACGGCTCGGCGAAGTCGAAGTAGTCGGCGAACTTGGCGCCCGCCTCCTCCTTGCCCTCGCGCACCTTGGTGGCCACCCGGCCGCGCTCCCACATGCGCTCACGCAGCTCGCCGATGAGGTCCGCGTCCTCGCTGAACCGCTCGGTCAGGATGGCCCGCGCGCCCTCCAGCGCGGCGGCGGCGTCCGCGACGCCCTTCTCGGCGTCCACGAAGGCCGCCGCGGCGGCCGTGGGCTCCACGGTCGGGTCGCCCAGCAGTCCTTCGGCGAGCGGCTCGAGCCCGGCCTCGCGGGCGATCTGCGCCTTCGTGCGCCGCTTGGGCTTGTAGGGGAGGTAGATGTCCTCCAGCCGGGCCTTGGAGTCCGCGGCGAGGATCTGCGCCTCCAGGGCCTCGTCCAGCTTGCCCTGGGAGCGGATCGAGTCGAGGATCGCGGTGCGCCGCTCCTCCAGCTCCCGCAAATAGCGCAGCCGCTCCTCCAGGGAGCGCAGCTGCGCGTCGTCGAGCATCTCCGTCGCTTCCTTGCGGTAGCGCGCGATGAACGGCACGGTAGAGCCGCCGTCGAGCAGCTCGACGGCGGCCTTGACCTGCCGTTCCCGTACGCCGAGTTCCTCGGCGATCCTGCCTTCGATGGACGTCGTCACGATCACGCTCCGCTTTCGGTCTGAACTGCTCCTGCATTGTGGCAGGTGGCACTGACGAAGCGGTCGCGGCCGACGCTTTCGGCGGGCCGGGGAGGCCCGGGTACGGGCCGGGCGGACACCGGTATCAGCCGGAAACGGTCATCACACCCGCCTGCGACGCGGTCCGCTCGCCGCGTCGGAGACACCGCCGAGGAGGCGGGCCACAGCGCGGAAGGGAAGCGTCACCACGGTCGCGATGGCGGCACCGATGGCACGGAGCACGTCGGCGATGGCACGGAACACGGGATACCTCCTGTCGGTCGGTGGCGGCTCGGCGGCCGTCGCCGGGCACCGTTCGCTACGCGGCGCACGGGCTGTTGCCGGCGTACGCGGCGCGCGGTGTGGGCGCCCGGTTGTCGGACAGCCGATCGCGCACAGCAAGCGGGTATCCCGATGTGCCCCTGCCAAACGCGCCCCACGGCGGCGCCGCCGACCGGGGCCCTGTGCCGGGCCGGCGGCGGGCTCCGCGTCGGGCGTGTGTCCGGACGTGTCCGGGGCCGTGCCTCGCCGGGAGGCCCGGCCCCGGACGGGCGGCCCGAGGGGCCGTCCGTCAGTTCTTGCCGCGCAGGTCGGCCGGGAAGGCGCCGTTTTCGCGGGCGGTCGTGGAGAAGGCGGTGGCGAGCTCGGTGAGCCGGGACACGCCCTCGGCGCCCAGGTGCTCGTACGGCGCCGCGTCCAGACGGTCGGTCTCGGCCTCCAGGTCCCGGCGCAGCCGCTCACCGGCCTCCGTCAGCTCGTTGTCGGCGGTGAGCAGGCCGCGGTCGCGCAGCCGCTGGCGACCCGCCTCCCACTCCTCGGCGCTGTAGCCGCGCGTCCGCAGGATCCACTTGGTGGACATGCCCTGACCGGTCGCGGTGTGGGAGGCCAGCGCCTCGACCGCGTCCAGCCCGGCGCCGACCAGGGTCATCAGATGGGCGTCGCCGCGGTGTTCGCGCAGCAGCGTGGCGGCGTGCCACAGCGCCAGGTGCGGGGCGTCCGGGACGGGCAGGTCGGCGTGGGCGGCGTACAGCGGGCGCGCCAGGCGCGAGCAGGCCTCCGTGGCGCGCAGGGCCAGCTCCGCGGCCTCGGCCAGCTCCTTGGAGGCGATGATCTCCTCGCCCAGCACCCGCCGCAGCACCGAGTCGGCGGCCCGCAGCCGGGCCTCCAGGGCGACCTCGGGGGAGACCACATCCCACGCGGCCGGAATGTGGCGGGCGACCAGGTCGTGGCTGAAGTTGAAGAAGGTCGCGGTGACGGTGCCCGCGCCCACCCGTCCGAGGGGCGCCGCGCGGCCGACGAAGTACGCTGCCGCGCCGTCCTTCAGCCCCAGCTCGGCGAGTTCCTCGCCGAAGTCGGGGGAGAAGTAGATGGCGGAGTGGAGGGGGTTGACGACGCTGTAACAGCGACGGGCGGCAAGCTCGGGAAGTGTGGTCATGGGCCGCACGTTACCGACAGGTAGTCACTCCCGGTAGCCCGGGTCTCACCAGTCCTCGTCGGTCCCGCCGGATCCGGCCACTCCTCGACCGCCGTGACGCCCTTACGGCTCCCATCGGCCCGGCCGGTCCCGCCAGACCCCCGCCGCCGTGACGCCCTCACGGATCCCATGGACCCCGCCCGATCCGGCCGCGTCCCGCCGTGGTCATTCGGCCGGTGGGGTCCAGCGGAACCGGGGCGGGCGGCGCTCGAAGAAGGCCGCGATGCCCTCGGCGGCCTCCTTGCTGTCCCCCGCCTGCTCCTGCCAGTACGCGACCCTGTCCGGCTCGGCGCGCCCGGCCGCGAACTCCTTGGCCGCGGCCTGGGTGAGCTGCGACCGCGAGACCAGCACCCGCGTGAACTCCGCCACCCGCTTGTCGAGTTCGCCCACCGGCAGCACCTCGTCCACCAGCCCGGTGCGCAGCGCCCGCTCGGTGTCGATCAGCTCGCCCGAGAACAGCAGGAACTTGGCGGTGGCCGGTCCCACCAGCTCGACCAGCCGGCGGGTCGAGCTGGAGGCGTAGACGATCCCCAGCTTGGCCGGGGTGATCCCGAACTGGGCGCCCTCCTCGGCGAACCGGAGATCGCAGGCGGCCGCGAGCTGGCAGCCGCCGCCCACGCAGTAGCCGCGCACCGCGGCCAGGGTCGGCTTGGGGAAGGCCGCCAGCGCCTCCTCGGCGGGCAGCGCGATCCCGGCGGTCTCCTCGTACGTGGCGCTCAGCGAGCCGATGTCGGCGCCCGCGCAGAAGGTGTCGCCGTCGCCGGTGAGCACCAGCGCCCGTACGGCGGGGTCGGCGGCGAGCCGGGCCAGCAGCGGGGGCAGCGTCCGCCACATCCGGGGGGTCATCGCGTTGCGCTTGGCGGGGTGGCGGATGACGACGGTCGCTATGCCGTCCGCGACCTCGTGCTCCAGAGAGGGCTCCATGTGGCGGATCGTATCCGGGCCGCTGATATCCGCTGGGACCCGGCCGTTCAAGCCGGTCACGGCCAGGACAAGGCTCGGACTCCATAGAGTCAATGCACGGAATCCACGCGAGCAGGAACAGTCGAGCGCGTGACCGTGGCATACGCCAACGATCAAAAACGCTCGATAAGCATCAAGTTGTGCGTAGTCCTCTGGTCAGTACCAGAGCTTCCCAACACTCGATACGAGTGGTCGGGCCGCGGCGAGGGGTTGGGTATCGCACATGGAGATCGTCGGAAGAGTCCCCTCCGAAGCGGGATACGCCCCGCCCCCGGTCGGCTACGAGGGGACCTGGAGGTTCACCGCACCGGCCCTGGACTCCTCCGTGCCACAGGCCCGGCACGCGGTGCGCGAGCTGCTGGTCCATCAACGGGCGCCGGTGAACGACGAACTGGTGGAGAGCCTGCTCCTGATCGTCTCCGAGCTGGTCACCAACGCGGTGCGGCACGCGGCGCTGCTCTCCCCCGAGATCGGCGTCGAGGTCTGCCTGAGCCGGAACTGGGTCCGGATCGCCGTCGAGGACAACCATCCCTACCGCCCCGTCGCGCTCATGGCGGACCAGGGCGGGACCGGTGGGCGGGGGCTGCTGCTGGTGACGGCGATCACGGAGGAGGCGGGCGGCGCCTACGACGTGGACCACACGGCGAGCGGCGGCAAGGTGGTCTGGGCCGCCCTTCCGCTGCCCGGCGCCGCTACCAGCCTGCCGCCGTCCCGGTGAGCTCACGGACCGCCGGGCGGGCCGCGTCCAGCACGGTCATGAACCACGCCGAGAACGGCCCCTCGGCACGCAGCTTCTCCAGCTCGTCGGGGGTGACGAAGGCGATCTCGCCGATCTCCTCGGGGTCCGGGCGCGGGGTCGCCCGCACCAGCCCCGCGAAGAGGTGGTTGTACTCCTGCTCCACCAGGCCCGAGGTCGGGTCCGGGTGGTTGTAGCGGACCGTGCCCGCCTCCCGCAGCAGCGCGGGCGCCACGCCCAGCTCCTCGGCGGTGCGCCGGGCGGCGGCCACGAACGGCGGCTCACCGGGGTAGGGGTGGCCGCAGCAGGTGTTGGACCAGACCCCGGGGGAGTGGTATTTGCCCAGCGCGCGGCGCTGGAGCAGCAGCCGCCCCTCGTCGTCGAAGAGGAAGACGGAGAACGCCCGGTGCAGCTGCCCGGGCGCGAGATGAGCGGAGAGCTTCTCCGCGGTGCCGATCGTCGTACCGTCCTCGTCGACCAGCTCGAGCATGATCCGTTCTGCGGAACCGCTCGGCGCGGCGGTCTCGGCGGTCTCGGCGGAGCCGCCGTTGGCAGGTGTGATCGGCATGACCATCCTCATAGTTCCGACTCGTGAACGTCCAAGTCTGCCGCACATGTGCCCCTCGTCTGTGACAGTGGCACAGCTTGGCTTCGTGATCAGCATGCCCACCCGGTTCCCGCTGGAACGTGCGGTGCCCGGCGTCGAAGTGCTCCCCGAGACCTCCCTGGAGGGCGTGCGGCATCCGCTCGTGGCCCATCGCGTCCAGGGCCCCCGGGACGACCACCACATGCGCGGAGAGCACCGGCATTCCCGAGGCGATGGTCCAGACGTGGAGGTCGTGCAGCCCCTCGACCCAGGGCAGGCCGATCATGAGGGCGGGCCCCGGCATGGCCGGAGCGGTCGTGCGGGGCCCGGTGTGCCCCGCCCGGTCAGCCGCGCCGGGCCTCGGGGTGGTGCAGGCACCAGCCTTCCCAGGCCGACTCCACCATCGCGCGCACATCGTGCCGGGCGCTCCAGCCCAGCTCCTTGGCGATCAGTTCGGTGGATCCGACGACCCGGGCCGGATCGCCCGCCCGGCGCGGCCCCACCACGGGGGTGAGCTCCGGGCGGCCGGTGATCTCGCCGATCAGATCGGACATCTCCCGCACCGAGACGCCCCGGCCGGTGCCGATGTTCACCGTGAGATCGCCCGGCTCCGGCTGCGCGGCCAGCCGACGGGCCACGGCCAGATGGGCGGAGGCCAGATCCTCGACATGGATGTAGTCGCGGACACAGGTGCCGTCGGGGGTGTCGTAGTCATCACCGAAGATCCGCGGCGGCTCTCCCCCGGTGATCCGCTCGAACATCATCGGGATGATGTTGAAGACTCCGGTGTCGGCCAGCTCGGGGCGCGTGGCACCCGCCACATTGAAGTAGCGCAGACAGGCCGTGGAGAGGGAGTGGGCCGCGCCAGCCGCTCTGACCAGCCATTCTCCGGCCAGCTTGGTCTCTCCGTACGGATTGATCGGCAGGCACGGGGTGTCCTCGGTGACGAGTTCCACATCGGGCATGCCGTAGACGGCGGCGGAGGAGGAGAAGAGGAAGCGGCTGACACCGGCCGCGACCGCCGCCTCCAGCAGCACCGTGAGCCCGTGCACATTCTCGCGGTAGTAGCGGAGCGGCTGCTCCACGGACTCCCCGACCTGCTTCTTCGCCGCGAGATGCACCACACCGGTGATCCCCAGTTCGGCGAATGTGCGGTCCAGCAGCTCACGGTCCAGGGTGGAGCCGCACACCAGCGGCACGTCCTCGGGCAGCCGCGCCCGGACGCCGCTGGTCAGGTCGTCGAGCACGGCCACGGACTCGCCCGCCTCGGCCATGGCCCGCACGACATGCGACCCGATATATCCGGCACCACCTGTGATCAGCCATGTCATGCCCCGCACCCTATCCATGGCGGGGCGATCGCCGTTTGTGGAGGACAGCCGCCATCCACCATGATGATCGGCGGCGCGCGGAAGTGGTCGTTCCCCCGATCGTGTGGTGAATGTGCGGTGAACGGCGGCTTCCAGCGATCCGATAGCCTCTGCCGGACGTGCCGCCGGCCCCACGGGGCCAGGGCGTGCGATGCCCATGGCCCGGAGGGCCCCAGGCCGGTGCCATCAGCGGCGCGGCCACCATGTCAGCTGCCAAGGAGTGAGTTCGTCTGTCGACCGCGATTCTCACCGGTGCGCCGGTCGCCGGCTCGTCCCTCGAGGACGACCTGCGGTCGCTGGGCTTCGCCGTGCGTACGGCGACCGACGCCGCCGGGGTCACGGCGGAGCTCGCCGCCGTCCCGGCGCATGAGCGGGTGGCCCTCGTGGACCCCCGCTTCGTCGGCCATGTCCATGCCCTGCGGCTGGCCCTCACCGACCCCCGCTTCCCGGCCGCGACGGTGCGCGGTGCGCTCAGCGTCCAGGCCGAGGCCCGTACGGCCCTGGCCCGCGCCGTGACGGGTGCCGCCGCCACGGCGCGGACCTCTGGGAACGGAGGTGGGGCGCCCACCGCCGCCCCGGCCCGCGGCTTCGCCCGGAGCCCGGAGCGCGCGGCCGCGCCGACAGCGGCCGCCCCGACCTCGGTGCCCGCCGCCGCACCCGGCTGCGCGGGGCAGGCGCCGCCGTCTGTCGGCGCGGCCCCGGGTTCCGGCTCGGCCCCGAGCCCCGGCGCCTCCGTGGCTGCGGGCGCGGCCGATCGGGCCGACGCCGCCGCGCGCGGCGGTCGTGGCAGGCTCCGTCCCGGTGTCGGGCTGGACGGCTCAGCGGCGCGGGGTCCCGAGGAAGCCGCGCCGGATGCGACCGCGCCCGGCGCGGCTGGGGCCGTCAACGCCGGTGCTGTCGGTGCTGTCGGTCAGGTGACCCGCACCGGCGGCGGGACGGCCTCGCCGGACCGTTTCGCCGACGCAGGCGTATCCGACGCAGGCGTACCCGCGGACGCCACCGCTCCCGGGCCCGCCACGCGGGCCGGTGAGACCCGCGACGCGGCCCACGCTTCGGACCAGCACGCGGCCCACGCGTCGGACGAGGACGCGGCCCACGCGTCGGACAAGGACGCCGGAAGCCGGAGCCGGAGCCGGAGCCGGACGCAGCCGTCCGCGGCCACGGTCACCGACGGCGCGCCCGACGCCCACTCCCGCGTGGACGACCTCGCCGCCGCCCTCGACGCCGGAGGCGTCCCCGTGCACCGGCCCGAGCTCGGGGTGCTCGTGGCCGCCGTGCCCGCGGACGCCGCCGCGCGGGCCGCGGCGCGGGACGCCGTGGACGCGGTGGACGACGAGCGGGTGCGGCTGCGGTCGGCCGTGAAGTCGCGGGACGGCTTCTTCACGACCTTCTGCATCAGCCCGTACTCCCGCTACATCGCCCGCTGGTGCGCCCGGCGCGGGCTGACCCCCAATCAGGTCACCACCGCCTCCCTCATCACCGCCCTCATCGCGGCGGCGTGCGCCGCCACCGGCACCCGGCCCGGGTTCGTCTCGGCTGGTCTGCTGCTGATCGCCTCGTTCGTGCTCGACTGCACCGACGGGCAGTTGGCCCGCTACTCGCTCCAGTACTCCACGCTCGGCGCCTGGCTGGACGCCACGTTCGACCGGGCCAAGGAGTACGCCTACTACGCGGGCCTCGCACTCGGCGCCGCCCGCGCCGACGGCGACGACATCTGGGCGCTCGCGCTCGGCGCGATGGTGCTCCAGACCTGCCGCCATGTCGTGGACTTCGCCTTCAACGAGGCCAACCACGACGCCACCGGCAACACCAGCCCCACCGCCGCCCTCTCCGGCCGCCTCGACAGCGTCGGCTGGACGGTCTGGGTGCGCCGCATGATCGTGCTGCCGATCGGCGAGCGCTGGGCGATGATCGCCGTGCTGACGGCGTTGACCACGCCCCGTATCACCTTCTACGCACTGCTCATCGGCTGTGCGCTGGCCGCCTGCTACACCACCGCGGGCCGGGTGCTGCGCTCGCTGACCCGCCGGGCCGAGCGCACGGACCGGGCCGCCCGCGCCCTCGCCGAGCTGACCGACTCCGGCCCGCTGGCCGAACTGGTCGCCAAGGCCCTCCCTCGCGGGACGGGTTCGTACCTCGCCCCGCTGTCGGCCGCCCTCGGCACGGCGGCCGTCCTGGCCGGCGCCGCGGCCGCCGGGTTCGGCTCCTGGGTGCCGGTCGGCTGCGCCGTGCTCTACGCGGTCCTCGCGGGCGTCGCCGTCTCCGCGCCGCTCCAGGGCCCCCTCGACTGGCTGGTGCCGCCGCTCTTCCGCGCGGCCGAATACGGCACCATCCTGATCCTGGCGGCTTGCTCGGAGGTGAACGGCGCCTTGCCGGCGGCTTTCGGGCTCGTTGCGGCGGTCGCCTACCATCACTACGACACGGTGTACCGCATCCGTGGTGGCACGGGAGCGCCCCCGCACCGGCTGGTGCGGGCGATCGGCGGGCACGAGGGGCGGACGGTGGCGGTCACCGCCGCCGCTGCTCTGCTGCACCACCAGAACCAAGGTTTCACCATCGCGTTGACCGCTTTGGCGGCGGCCCTCGCGCTGGCGGTGCTCATCGAGAGCATCCGCTTCTGGGTGTCCTCAGGAGCACCCGCTGTACACGACGAATCAGGAGAACCCGCATGATCGGCCTCGTGCTCGCGGCCGGCGCCGGACGGCGTCTGCGCCCCTACACCGACACGCTTCCCAAGGCCCTGGTGCCCGTGGACGGTGAGACCACCGTCCTCGACCTGACCCTCGGCAACTTCGCGGAGGTCGGTCTGACCGAGGTCGCCATCGTCGTCGGCTACCGCAAGGAGGCCGTGTACGAGCGCAAGGAGGCCCTGGAGAAGCGTTACGGCGTCAAGCTCACGCTGATCGACAACGACAAGGCCGAGGAGTGGAACAACGCCTACTCCCTCTGGTGCGCCCGTGACGCGATCCAGCACACCGTGATCCTCGCCAACGGCGACACCGTGCACCCGGTCTCGGTCGAGAAGACCCTGCTGGCCGCGCGCGGCAACGGCCAGAAGATCATCCTCGCCCTCGACACGGTCAAGCAGCTCGCCGACGAGGAGATGAAGGTCGTCGCCGACCCCGACAAGGGCGTCCAGAAGATCACCAAGCTGATGGACCCGGCCGAGGCGACCGGTGAGTACATCGGCGTCACCCTGATCGAGGGCGAGGCCGCCGCCGACCTCGCGGACGCGCTGAAGGCCACCTTCGAGCGCGACCCCGACCTCTACTACGAGGACGGCTACCAGGAGCTGGTCAACCGCGGCTTCAAGATCGACGTGGCCCCCATCGGCGACATCAAGTGGGTCGAGATCGACAACCACGACGATCTGGCGAAGGGCCGTGAGATCGCGTGCCAGTACTGACGAGGCTCATCCCCTCGCCGCTCGTCGTCGACATCCGCGCGGGCGCCCTGGACGACCTCGCGGGGGTCCTCGCCGACCAGCGGATCTCCTCCTCCGGCAAGCTGGCCATCGCCATCAGCGGCGGCTCCGGCGCCCTGCTGCGCGAGCGGCTGGCGCCGGCGCTGCCGGGCGCGAGCTGGTACGAGGTCGACGGCGGCACCCTGGATGACGCGATCAAGCTCGCCGACCGCATGAAGTCGGGGCACTACGACGCCGTCGTGGGGCTGGGCGGCGGAAAGATCATCGACTGTGCGAAGTTCGCCGCGGCGCGCATCGGCCTTCCGCTGGTCGCCGTCGCCACCAACCTCTCGCACGACGGTCTGTGCTCCCCGGTCGCGACCCTCGACAACGACGCGGGCCGCGGCTCGTACGGGGTGCCCAACCCGATCGCCGTGGTCATCGACCTCGATGTGATCCGGGAGGCGCCGGTCCGCTTCGTCCGCTCCGGTATCGGCGACGCCCTGTCCAACATTTCCGCGGTCGCCGACTGGGAGCTGTCCAACCGGGAGACCGGCGAGCAGATCGACGGCCTCGCGGCCGCGATGGCGCGCCAGGCCGGTGAGGCCGTGCTGCGCCACCCCGGCGGGGTCGGCGACGACGGCTTCCTCCAGGTGCTGGCCGAGGGACTGGTGCTCACCGGCATCTCGATGTCGGTCGCGGGGGACTCCCGCCCGGCCTCCGGTGCCTGCCACGAGATCAACCACGCCTTCGACCTCCTCTTCCCCAAGCGCGCCGCCAGCCACGGCGAGCAGTGCGGTCTGGCCGCCGCCTTCGCGATGCGTCTGCGCGGGGCGCACGAGGAGTCGGAGCACATGGCCGAGGTGCTGCACCGGCACGGGCTGCCCGTGCTGCCCGAGGAGATCGGCTTCACCGTGGACGAGTTCGTCCAGGTGGTGGAGTTCGCTCCGAAGACGCGCCCCGGCCGCTACACGATCCTCGAGCACCTCGACCTCTCATCCGACGCGATCAGGGACGCATACGCCGACTATGCCAAAGCAGTCAGTCAAGCCATCAGTGGCTGAACTCCGCCCGGTCGTCCACCCCGCGGGGGTGAAGGACCGGCGGAGCGGTGAGCACTGGGCCGGGCGCCTCTACATGCGGGAAATCTCGCTGCGCATCGACCGGCACCTGGTGAACACGCGGGTCACGCCCAACCAGCTGACGTATCTGATGACCGTCTTCGGCGCCCTCGCGGCCCCGGCCCTGCTGGTGCCGGGGATCGCGGGCGCCGTGCTCGGGGTGCTGATGGTCCAGCTCTACCTGCTGCTGGACTGCGTCGACGGCGAGATAGCCCGCTGGAAGAAGCAGTTCTCGCTGGGCGGCGTGTATCTGGACCGGGTCGGCGCGTACCTGTGCGACGCCGCGGTGCTCGTCGGCTTCGGTCTGCGCGCAGCCGATCTGTGGGGCTCCGGGCGGATCGACTGGCTGTGGGCGTTCCTCGGCACCCTCGCCGCGCTCGGCGCCATCCTGATCAAGGCCGAGACCGACCTCGTCGGGGTCGCCCGGCACCAGGGCGGTCTGCCGCCGGTCAAGGAGGCGGCCGCCGAGCCGCGCTCGTCCGGTGTGGCGCTGGCCCGCAGGGCGGCCGCGGCGCTGAAGTTCCACCGGCTGGTCCTCGGGGTCGAGGCGTCGCTGCTGATCCTCGTGGTGGCGGTCGTGGACCAGGTGCGCGGCGATCTGTTCTTCACCCGGCTGGGCGTTGCCGTACTGGCCGGTATCGCCCTGCTGCAAACCCTGCTTCACCTCGTGTCCATCCTCGCGTCGAGCAGGCTCAAGTGAGCATGAGCACAATGAAGCTCGGAGCGGTCGTCCTGACGATGGGCAATCGCCCCGAGGAACTGCGCGCACTCCTCGACTCGGTCGCCAAGCAGGACGGCGACCAGGTCGAGGTGGTCGTCGTGGGCAACGGCTCGCCGCTGCCCACGCTCCCGGAGGGCGTCCGGACCATCGAGCTGCCCGAGAACGTGGGCATTCCGGCGGGCCGTAACGTGGGTATCGAGGCGTTCGGACCCGGCGGGTCGGACGTCGATGTGCTGCTGTTCCTCGACGACGACGGGCTGCTCCCGGGCACCGACACCGCCGAGCTGTGCCGCCAGGCGTTCGCCGCCGACCCGAAGCTGGGCATCATCTCGTTCCGCATCGCCGACCCCGACACCGGTGTCACCCAGCGTCGCCATGTGCCCCGGCTGCGCGCCTCCGACCCCCTGCGGTCCTCCCGGGTGACCACCTTCCTGGGCGGTGCCAACGCGGTGCGTACCACGGTGTTCCAGCAGGTCGGAGGGTTGCCTGACGACTTCTTCTACGCCCATGAGGAGACCGATCTGGCCTGGCGGGCGCTGGACGCCGGATGGATGATCGATTACCGGTCGGACATGGTGCTGCACCATCCGACCACCGCCCCGAGCAGGCACGCGGTCTACCACCGCATGGTGGCGCGCAACCGGGTCTGGCTGGCCCGGCGTAACCTTCCTGCGCTGCTCGTCCCCGTCTATCTGGGCGTCTGGCTGCTGCTCACACTGGCCAGGCGTCCCTCGAAAACCGCACTTCGGGCCTGGTTCGGAGGGTTCCGTGAAGGCTGGAAGACACCGTGTGGTCCACGTCGGCCCATGAAGTGGCGTACGGTATGGCGCCTGACCCGACTGGGCCGACCTCCTGTCATCTGACAAGCTCGTAACGAAGAGCATCGGGCGCGACCCGGGGCGCGGCCCCGCTCAGCGCACCCTGAAGACGAAAGTGTCAACTGTGAGCGAGACTACGCACGACGGTGCGGTAGCCGTGAGTGGCCCGCCATCAGCCGACGACGGCCTGTCCCCGGCCGAGCTGGCGCGGAAGTACGAGCTGTCGGTGAGCGGCGCCCGGGTGGGCCTCGGCGAGTACATCCGCCAGATGTGGGGTCGGCGTCACTTCATCGTGGCCTTCTCGTCGGCCAAGCTCACCGCTCAGTACAGCCAGGCCAAGCTGGGTCAGGTGTGGCAGGTGGCGACCCCGCTGCTCAACGCGGCGGTGTACTTCTTCATCTTCGGCATGCTGCTGAAGAGCAGCCGCGGTATGGCGAACGACATGTACATTCCGTTCCTGGTGACGGGTGTGTTCGTCTTCACCTTCACCCAGGCGTCCGCCATGGCGGGCGTACGGGCGATCTCCGGGAACCTCGGTCTGGTGCGGGCCCTGCACTTCCCTCGTGCCTCGCTCCCCATCTCCTTCGCGCTGCAGCAGCTGCAGCAGCTGCTCTTCTCGATGATCGTGCTGGTCATCGTGCTGCTGGGCTTCGGCCACTTCCCGTCCTTCGCCTGGCTGCTGATCGTTCCCACGCTGGCGCTCCAGTTCGTCTTCAACACCGGGCTTTCGCTGATCATGGCCCGGCTGGGGGCCAAGACCCCGGACCTGGCTCAGCTGCTGCCCTTCATCCTCCGTACCTGGATGTACGCGTCCGGCGTGATGTTCCCGCTGGCCCGTACGCTCGAACACGCGGGGGCGAGCAAGTGGATCTCGGACGCCATGCTGGGGAACCCGGCGGCGGTCTACATGGACCTGATGCGGTACGCGCTGATCGACGACTACACCGGGGCCAACCTGCCGCCGCATGTGTGGGCGCTGGCCGTGGGCTGGGCGGTCCTCTTCGGTGCCGGGGGATTCGTGTACTTCTGGAAGGCAGAGGAGCAGTACGGCCGTGGCTGAGCAAACCCTCGACAAAGGTGCCCAGGCGGAGCGGGCCGACCAGTCCGCTCAGGCGGCTTCCGCGCCGACACGGGTGCCCACCGTCATCGCCGACGATGTCCACATCGTCTACCGGGTCAACGGCGGGCCCAAGGGGAAGGGCAGCGCCACCGCCGCCCTCAGCCGCCTGCTGGGCCGGAAGAACGCCCCGGGCATGCGTGAGGTGCACGCGGTGCGCGGGGTCACCTTCGTGGCGTACAAGGGTGAGTCGATCGGTCTGATCGGGTCCAATGGCTCGGGTAAGTCGACCCTGCTCAAGGCCGTCGCGGGGCTGCTGCCCACCGAGCGCGGCAAGGTCTACACCAACGGTCAGCCGTCGCTGCTGGGTGTGAACGCGGCGCTGATGAACGACCTCACCGGCGAGCGGAACGTGATCCTCGGCGGTCTGGCCATGGGTATGACGCGTGAACAGGTCCGGGAGCGCTACCAGGGCATCGTGGACTTCTCGGGCATCAATGAGAAGGGTGACTTCATCACCCTGCCGATGCGCACGTACTCCTCCGGTATGGCGGCCCGGCTGCGGTTCTCCATCGCCGCGGCCAAGGACCACGATGTGCTGATGATCGATGAGGCGCTGGCCACCGGTGACAGGAAGTTCCAGAAGCGCTCCGAGGCCCGGATCCGCGAGCTCCGCCAGGAGGCCGGCACGGTCTTCCTCGTCAGCCACAACAACAAGTCCATCCGGGACACCTGCGACCGGGTGCTGTGGCTGGAGAAGGGCGAGCTGCTGATGGACGGCCCGACCGACGAGGTCATCAAGGCGTACGAGAAGGAGACCGGCAAGTAGCCGCTCGGCGAACGTCGTCCGATAAACCATCAGGCCCCGCCGGGCAACCCGGCGGGGTTTTGTTGTCCACAAGCGGACTATGTGCCCCGGATGGGAATGGGTGTGGAACCGTGGCACGTTGGGCAGAGCGACGGGGGAATCTGCACGGGGGGCTGACGGGGTGGCCAATAGTGGTGCCGTGGGCGGAAGCAGCCATGCCGAGAGGGTGTTCCGCGTGCAGCGGGCCTTCACCCAGCTCGGCGGACGGGCCCATGGGCCCGGGGCGCTGGCCAGAGCGGCGGATCTCGACGACTCGACCGTCTACCGGATCCTCCAGTCCGGGGTGCACCAGGGCATCTTCGTCCGCGAGGGCCGGGGGCTGTACCGGCTGGGCTCGGCGGCCCCGCAGCTCGGTCTCAAGGCCTTGGCGCACTCGCCCGCGCCGGAGGCCGCCCACGCCCTCCTGGAGGCGCTGCGCCGGGCCACCGGGGGGCTGGCCTTCCTCTATCTGCTGGCGCCCTTCGGCGGCGCGCACCGGCAGTGCGCCGATATGGCCGTCGGCGACTCCGATCTGACGGAGCTGGGGATGACACCGCGCGCGGTGCAGACCGTCGAGCACTCGCTGCGGGTGGGGGCCGCGGGGCGGGCCATCCTGGCGTATCTGCCGGAGACCATCCAGTCGGAGGTGCTGGACCGGCCGGTGCCCGCCGAGGCCGGTCCCGGCGCCTACCAGGACGATATGCGGCTCCTGGCCTCGCTGGACCGGATCAGGGCGCGGGGGTACGCCCTGGGCCACGAGGAGTGCGCGGCGGGGTGGAACGAGTGCGCGGCGCCGGTCACCTGGGACGGACTGGTGATGGGCTCGGTGCTGGTGATGAAGCCCAAACAGATCATGACGCGGTGTCCGGTGACCGTCATCGAGGCGGTGGAGCGGACGGCGGCGGGCCTGGCCGACCTGGGGCGGGGCCGTCCCTCCGGTTCGGATGGCAACGATACGAGAATGAAGTAAATTTACGGTAACAGGAGTAAACGTGAAGCGCATTCTCCGTGCTTCACCAGCCCTTTCTCGCGAGGCGAGAAAGGGTCGGAAATCCTTGACTCGTACGGGCGTGCGGCCGCAATAATCAAGAGGGCAATCAAGTCTGATTCTTGCATGATCGGCGGCTCGAAGAGCCGCCTAACTAGGGGGAAATGTAACCGTGTCCGACAGGGGTGGTCTCGCCGTCGTGCCCGATATTCCCGTGCCCAACTGGGCGCGGGAGCTGGAACGTGTGCCGTTGTTATCAGCCAGGGAGCGCCAGACATTTGCGCTGCTCGGCGCGGGCTGGTCCAACCGCCGTATCGCGCTGCGGCTGCAAGTGACCGAGCGCACGGTGAAGGCACATGTGGCGTCAATACTCGCGAAACTGCAGGTGGAATCGCGGCTACAGGCCGGTCTCGTCGCGCTGAGCTACCGCCACCTGTACCAAAGTACAGTTCCGGGGAGAGTCGTGGCCGGTTAGCGTTGCCCCGTCTGCCCGTTTATCCGTCGGCCGGATAACGACGTGAACCAACCTGTCGCACAGCAATCGCGCCATCATAGGAAAGGTATTCATGACTGACCGTTCCGGCCCGAGCGGAATGAACCCCGTGTGGACGCTGGTGGTGTCCGGACTCACCGTCTTCATGGCCGCCTTGGACAACCTCGTCGTCATCACCGCGCTGCCCGCCATTCAGAAGGACCTGGGCACCAGCCTCCAGGACCTGGAGTGGACGGTGAACGGCTACACCCTCACCTTCTCGGTCTTCCTGATGGCCGGTGCGGCCGCCGGTGACCGGTTCGGCCGCCGCCGGGTGTTCCTGGCCGGCCTGGTCGTCTTCACCGGGGCCTCCGCCGCCGCGGCGCTGTCCGGCAGCGCGGACGCCCTGATCGCCGCCCGTGCCGTACAGGGCCTCGGGGCGGCCGTGGTGATGCCGCTGACGCTCACCCTGCTGACCGTGGCCGTCCCCGAGCGCCGGCGCGGTGTCGCGCTGGGCGTCTGGGGCGCCCTCAGCGGGCTCGCGGTCGCGCTCGGCCCGCTGATCGGCGGGGCCGTGGTGGAGAAGATCTCCTGGGAGTGGATCTTCTGGGTCAATGTGCCGATCGGCGTGGTGGTGCTGGTGCTCGGCCTGTGGAAGCTGGCCGAGTCCACCCGCCCGGACACCTCGCTGGACCCGGTGGGCACCGTCCTGGTCAGCCTCGGGGTGTTCGGTGTGGTCTACGCGCTGGTGTCCACCACCGAACACGGCTGGACCAGCGGCCGGGTGCTCGGCTTCCTGGCCGGCGGCCTGGTGGTGCTCGCGCTCTTCGTCGGCTGGGAGCTGCGCACGGCCGAACCGATGCTGCCGATGCGGCTGTTCGGCAACCGCGCGTTCAGTGCGGTCAACGCGGCCAGCCTGCTGATGTTCGCGGCCATGTTCGGACTGGTCTTCCTGCTCACCCAGTTCATGCAGAACATCCAGGGCTTCTCGCCGCTGGAGGCCGGCGTGAAGATGCTGCCGTGGACGGCGATGCCGGTCGTCGTCGCCCCGCTGGCGGCGCTGCTGACCGCCCGGCTCGGCAACCGTCTGGTGGTCGCCGCGGGCCTGCTGTTCGAGGCCGCGGGTCTTGGCTGGCTGGCGTCCGTGGTGAGCGCGGACACCGCGTACGCCGACCAGGTGCCCGGTCTGGTGCTCGGCGGAATCGGCCTGGGGCTGTTCTTCTCGCCCGTCGCGGAAATGGCGATGAACGTCGTCGCGCCCCGCGACCAGGGAATCGCCTCGGGCGCCAACAACACCTTCCGGGAGCTCGGCGGGGCACTCGGCGTCGCGGTGCTCACCTCTGTATTCACCACGCTGGGCGGATACGGCTCGCCCCAGGAATTCGTGGACGGGCTGCGGCCCGCCGCCTGGATCGGCGCCGGAATAGCCGCCGCCGGCTGTCTCGCCATTCTCATGGCACCGCGCGGCCGCACCGCGCCGGCCGAAACGAAGGTGATTTCTTCGGGGGCCGTCGAGGATTCATACGAGGGAAACCTTCCGAGCCGGTCGCGCAACTAATTTGGACAGAGCGAAGTCAGAGCGAACGAGATGATCCACCGGTCCCCGGTCCCCGGGTGACCGTTGGGTATGGGGGACGCTATGTACGACGTCATTGTGGTAGGAGCGCGCATCAGTGGGTCATCGACCGCGATGCTCCTGGCGAGAGCGGGGTACCGGGTCCTTCTCCTCGACCGGGCGAAATTCCCCGGCGGTAAGGGGGCCGCCACCAATCTGGTCCACCCTCCGGGAATTCTCCGGCTGAAGCGCTGGGGGCTGTTGGACGAGGTGGCGGCCACCGGCTGCCCGCCCATTCACTCCTACGGTCTGCAGAGCGGCCCGGTTCAGCTGATGGCCAAGCTGCCCGCCGTCGAGGGCGTGGCCGAGGCGTACTCCCCGGAGCGCCGCAAGCTGGACGAGATCCTGCTGGAGGCCGCCGTCAAGGCAGGGGCGGAGCTGCGGGAACAGGTCGCGCTGCGGGAGCTGCTGACGGACGCCCAGGGCACCGTCATCGGCGTCCGGGCCGAGACCGAGGACCGCACCCCCATCGTCGAGCACGCCCGGCTGGTCGTGGGCGCCGACGGCTCGAACTCCACCGTCGCCCGGCTGGTGGGGGCCGAGAAGTACGACTCCCACCCGGTGCTCAACAAGAGCCACTGGTCGTACTGGGCCGATCTGCCCCACGACGGCAAGGTGCGCACCTACCGCCACCGCCATCAGCACGCCTTCACCTGGCCCACCCACGACGGCCTGACCATCGTCGGACTCGCCCTGCCGGTCAAGGACTTCAAGGCTTCCGCCGACGGGGAGCGCGACGCCACGGTCGTCTCCGCCTTCGAGGAGGTCGACCCGGAGTTCGCGGAGCGGCTGCGGGAGACCCGGCGCGTCGACAAGTGGATGACCGGCGCGGTCCCCAACTTCCTGCGCCACTGTCACGGCCCCGGCTGGGCCCTGGTCGGCGACGCGGGCTACACCCGCGACCCCATCACCGCCGCCGGTATCACCGACTCGCTGCGCGGTGCCGAACTGCTGGTGGAGGCCGTGGAACCGGCCCTGGCCGGGGGCCGCGACCTCGCCCCCGCCCTCTCCGACTACGCCCGGCGCCGCGACGCCCTGGTGAGCGGCCACTTCCAGTACACCCGCGACCACGCCGCGATCGCCGACTACAACCGCGAGGAGCTGGAGTTCATCCGGGCGATGGCACGCAGCCCGCACCACGGCAGCGGCATGGTCGGGATGTTCGCCACCATCGTCCCGCCCGCCGAGTTCTACTCCCCGGCCAATATCCACGCCCTCTTCGACCACATCCCGCCGGGCTCCGAGCCGGGCTGGAAGATCCGGATGGTGCGCTGGCTCGTCCGCGGCGCCCCCCGGCATCTGCCCCCGGCGACCCGGCTCGCCGACCGGCTGATCGCCGCCAACCTCGGGAGCATGGGCACCTTCCTGCTCGACTCCCCGGTCGCCCGCGTGGCCTAGCCGGGCTCCCCGCGGCACGCCCCCGGGTACGCCCCCCGGGCACGGCCGCGACCTCACAACAACGGCCTTCGGCCGCCCACAGCGCCGCGCCACCCGCGCGGGTGGCGCACCTCACCCACCGTCACCACCACAGCCATGGAGGCATCGGCATGTCCAGCAATCCGTCCCCCGGCGTCACGACGGCGTTCCTCTTCCCCGGACAAGGCGGTTTCGACGGCGAGGCGCTCCGCCGTGCCAAGGAGCGCCATCCCCAGATCGGCCGGGTCTTCGAGCGGCTCGACACCGTGACCGAGGAGCTCTACGGCAGCCGCGTCTCCGAGGTGCTCTTCGGCGAGCGCGAGGCCGATCTGCGCGATCTGCTCGACAACGACCCGTGGGCCTCCCAGGTCGCCATCTACGGGGCCGGTCTGGCGGCCTACGAGATCCTCGCCGCCCAGGGCGTCGCCCCCGACGTCCTGGCGGGGCACAGCCTCGGCGAGATCACCGCCCTGGTGGCGGCCGGGGCCTTCTCGGTCGAGGACGGGGTCCGGATCGTCGCCCAGCGCGTCGCCGTGATCGAGCGGCAGGGCGGGGTCGACGGCCGCATGGTGGCCCTGGCCGCGAGCGCCGAGCGCACCCGCAAGCTGCTGGAGCTGGTGGACGAGCCGCTGCTGGCCGTCGCCACCGAGAACCACGACGAGCAGACCGTGGTCAGCGGCCCCGCCGGAATCCTGGACCGGGTCGTGGCGATCGCCGGGCAGCTGGACGTGGGCGCCATCGAGATCGACACCCCCTTCCCCTTCCACACCCCGGCGCTCGCCCCCGCCGCCCCCGAGTTCGCCGCGTACGTGACGAAGCTGGATCAGCGTCCGCTGAACCGCCCGGTCTACTCGCCGATCCTGCAGCGCTACTACGAGCCGGGCGACGCCCTCGCCGAGCTGCTGGCCGAGCACTTCACCCGGCCGGTGCGGTTCGCCGCGGCCGTACGGCACCTGCGGGAGACCGGCGCCGAGGTGTTCGTGGAGGCGGGCGGGCGCGCCGCGCTCTCCAAGCTGGTCGCCAAGGTGACCGACGGCTCCGCGGTGCGGTCGCTGCCCACGCTGGCCGTGACCGGCGGCCGGCTCGCGCTCGACGGAACCCTCGACGCGCTGCGCGAGGCCGGTCTGGCGTCGCCCGAGCGCGGCGGGCTCGCCGAGCTGCTGGCCCCCTCGGTGCCCGCGGACGTCTTCGCGGCGTACTGGAGCGAGCGCGGCCACATGGTGCTGGAGCTGGTCCGCACCGAACTGGACGCCTTCCGCAAGTCCACCGAGGGCGGCGGCGCCGAGCCCGAGCCCCGGCCCGCGGCCGCCGTCGAGCCGGAGTCCGCCGCCGAGGCCGCTCCCGCGCCGGAGGCCCCGGAAGCCCCCGCGTCCGGTTCGCGGCCCGAGGGGTACGGCCGCGATCAGCTCTTCGGGGAGCTGCGGACCCTCTACGCCGAGGCGCTCGAATACCCCGAGGACGTCTTCGAGGACGAGGTGCAGCTGGAGGCCGAGCTGGGCGTCGACTCCGTCAAGCAGGTCGAACTCCTGTCCAGGGTCTCCAGCCGCTACGGGCTGCCGCCGCGCGAGTCCGGCTTCCGGCTGGCCACCTACAACACCATGGGCAAGATCACCGATTTTGTGCTCCAGCAGCTCAACGACCACGGGGCCCACACACCGGCCTCCGCCACGGGCTGAAGCGCCCACCCCTCGTCGCAGCAGTCGCAGAAGGAGTCAGTCGTTCCCATGAAAGACCTCACGGGGAAGGTGGCCCTGGTCACCGGGGGTTCCAAGGGCGTGGGCAAGGCGATCGCGCGGACCCTCGCGGCCCGCGGCGCCGATGTCGTCCTCAACTACTTCCACTCGCACGACCAGGCCAAGCGCACCAGGGACGAACTGGTGGCAAGCGGCGCCCGGGTCGAGCTCGCCCGGGCCTCGGTGGCCCGGCAGGAGCAGGTCGACCGGATGTTCGCCGAGATCGAGGAGCGCCACGGGCGGCTGGACATCCTGGTCAACAGCGCCGCCAACGGGGCCCTGCTGCCCCTGGCCGAGGTGACCGACGAGGACATCGCCAAGGCCATCGACACCAACTACAAGGGCGGACTGCGCTGCGCCCGCGCCGCGGCCCCGCTGATGGCGCGGGGCGGCGGCGGGTCGATCGTCACCGTCTCGGCGCTCGGCGGCTCGCAGATGGTGATGGCCAACTACTCGGCCTGCGCCCCCGCCAAGGCCGCCGCCGAGGCGGCCACCCGCTATCTCGCCGTGGAGTACGCCCCGCTGGGCATCCGGGTGAACACCGCCTCGGCCGCCATGCTGGAGAGCGAGGTCGCGGACAAGTTCCCGCGGGCCCGGGAGATGCAGGAGGTGATCGCCAGGGCGACCCCCTTCGGACGGCTGGGCACCCCGGAGGAGTTCGCCGACGTCGTCGCCTTCCTGGCCTCCGACGCCTCGCGGTGGATCACCGGGCAGGTGGTGCTGGCCGACGGGGGACTGACGCTGGGCGCCGCCCTCATGTCGCCGCCCGCCGCGGCCCCCGTACGGGAGGAGGCCGCGCCGGAGCCGGAGCCCGTCGTGACGCCGGAGCCCGTCGTGGCGGCCGAGCCCGAGCCCGTCGTGACGCCCGAGCCCGTCGTGGCGGCCGAGCCCGAGCCCGTCGTGACGCCCGAGCCCGTCCTGACGGCCGGGCCTGAGCCCGTCGTGGCCGCTGAGCCCGTGCCCCCCGACGTCCCCGATGACGCGATCGCCGTCGTCGGGATGGGTCTGGCGGTCGCCGGGGCGAACAGCCCCGAGGAGTTCTGGAAGCTCCGTACGACCGGTGACGAGCTGTTCGTCAAGATCCCCCGGGACCGCTGGCGGCACGAGAACTTCCACGCCGTCGACACCGCCGCCGAGGACAAGGCGTACGCCGACCGCTGCGTCTTCATCACGGACTTCCAGGCCGCCCCCGGCTCCGTCGACAGCATGGCCGAGGGCGCGGACGACCACGAGCTGACCACCATGTGGCTGCGCCACAGCCTGGTCCAGGCCCTGGACGGAGTGCGCCACCAGGACTCCGACCGCTGCTCCTTCGTCGTGGGCTACACCCCCGACGGCAGCCAGCACCTGGAAGAGGCCGGGGTGCTGGACAGCGTCACCCGGATGACGCACGACATCCTCGGGGACCTGCCGCTGGACGACGGCGAGCGCACCACCCTCGGCGGCGACATCGAGGCGGCCCTGAACCGCCGCTACTGGCGCGCCGGACAGGACCGCTCGCGCTTCCTGCCGCACCGCGTCGGAGAGCTGGCGATGCGCGGTCTGCTGCCGCCCTCCACCGAGCTGCACATGGTGGACACCGCCTGCTCCTCGTCGCTGTACGCGATCGACATCGCGGCCAAGGGCCTGCTGATGGGCAAGCAGGACATCGCCGTCTGCGGCGGCGCCTTCGCGCTCGCCCCGCGCGGCACCGTGCTCTTCTCCAAGCTCCAGGGGCTCTCCAAGCGCGGTGAGGTGCACGCGCTGGACGAGGACGCCGATGGCGTGATCTTCGCCGACGGCGCCGCGCTGGTCGTCCTCAAGCGGCTGAGCCGGGCGCGGGCCGACGGCGACGAGGTGCTCGGGGTGCTCCGCGCGTTCGGCTCGTCCTCGGACGGCAAGGGCAAGGCCGTCTACGCCCCGAACGCCGCCGGTCAGAGCCTCGCGGTGCGGCGCGCCCTGGAGGCGGGCGAGGTCGAGGGCACCGAGGTGAGCTGGGTCAACGCCCACGCCACCGGCACCCCGGCCGGTGACCTCGCCGAGTTCACCACGCTGCGGGAGTACTACGGCACCGCCGGGCCGGCCGCGGTCACCTCCAACAAGTCCCTGATCGGCCACACCGGCTGGGCGGCGGGCGTGGTCTCGCTCATCGAGAACCTGCTGGGCCTGGCCGAGCACACCATCCCCGGCCAGTTCCGCTTCTCCAGGCCCCGCGAGGACTTCCGGCTCGCCGAGACCGGACTGGAGATCACCCCCGAGCACAAGAGCTGGCCGGAGCAGTCCGACAGCCCCCGGCTGGCCGCGGTGTCGGGCTTCGGCTTCGGCGGCACCAACGCCCATCTGATCGTCTCCGAGCACCGGGCGCGCCCCGCCGCCGGAGCCGCCACCGCCACCGACCGGGCCCCCGCGACCGTCACCAAGGTCCCGGACACCGGCAGCCGGGTGGCGATCGTCGGCTGGTCGGCCCATCTGCCGGGGCTGGCGGGCCGCGAGGAGGTCACCCGCTGGCTGGGCGGCGGTCCGCGCCCCCGCGACAGCTTCGGCGACGAGTACCCGGCGCCGCCGTTCAGCAAGGTCCGGCTGCCGCCCAAGACCATCCGCGCCCTGGACCGCTGCCAGCTGATGATCGTGGAGTGCGCCCATCAACTGCGCGACCAGATGCCGGACTTCTGGCAGGAGCGGGCGCTCAAGACCGGGGTGTTCGTCGGCCATATGGGCCCGACCCGCGCCGCGATGCTCTACGCCAACCGCTGCTACCTCGACGACATCGCCGAGGCGCTGGGCGAACTGCGCTCCGACGCCCTGCCCGGTGTCCTGGAGCGGCTCGGCGAGCGGGTACGCGGCATGATCCCGGCCTCCAACGAGGACTCCTTCCCCGGCCAGATGCCCAACATCATCTCGGCCCGGGTGGCGAACTACTTCGACCTCAACGGCCCGAACATGACGATGGACTCCGGCTTCGCCTCCGCCGTCTCCTCCATCACCTCCGCGGGCCGCTATCTGCGCACCGGTGAGCTGGACTTCGCGCTCGCGGGCGGGATCAACGGCAACAGCCTCCCCGAATACCGGACACTGATCGGCGAGCTGCTGCCGCCCGAGGCCAGGGAACTCGCCGAGGGGGCCTTCCTGTTCGCGCTCACCACCGAGGAGCGGGCCCGCGCCGCCGGGCTCGAGGTGCTCGCGTACGTGGACGAGCCGCTCGGCGCCGTCGAGGCGGGGCGCGGGGGAGAGACCGCGGACGAGATCCTGCTGTGCGGTGCGCCCGCGCCCGAGCACGCCCGCTATCTGGGCGCGGCCGGTGGTCTCGCCGTCCTCAGGGCGCTGCACCGGCCCTCGGGAACCGTGGAGATCGCCACCGACGAGAGCGAGGGCGCCGCCGGGGCCCGGCTCCGGCTGACCATCCCCGGTGACGGCCCCGAGTCCCACGGCCCGGAGTCCGAGGGGCCGGAGGCGGTCCCGGCCGCGCTGCCCGCCGCGTTCGCCACCGGCGGACGGCTGGCGGACGGCACCCCGGTACGGGTCCGCCGCCAGGTTCCCGTCCTGACCGAGCTGCCCGCGCGCACCGTGCGCGAGCGCGTCCCGTTCCTGCCCGCCGGGGCGGTGGTGCTCACCGACGCCCCCGAGCCGCTCGCCGCCGCCGCGCCGCCGGACGCGGACCTCACCGTCCTGTCCACGGCGCCGCTCGCGGCCCCGCGCCCGGGCTGGCACCACCTGCCCGAGGTCACCGAGGAGTCGGTCCGCCGGGCCCTGGCGGGCGCGGGCCCCGGGGTCACCCACCTCAGGGTGGTGGGTGACCTCGGCCGGGCGGCCACGGACGGCCCCGCGCCCGCCCTCACCGCCCTGCACGACGCCGCCTATCTGACCCTCCAGCACCTCTACGACGACCTGGGCGACCCCGGCTCCTCGGCCGTGGCGCTGCTGCTGGGCGCCGCGCCGGGCGGCATCCCGCATCCGTACACCGGGCTCTTCACCGGGCTGTGGAAGACCGCGGCCCTGGAGCGTGACGCCTGCCTCGCCTTCACACTGTGCACCTCGGCCACCGACCTCACCGGGGCGATGGCCCGCGCCGAGGAGGAGAGCGCGGCCGAGCGGGTCTTCCCGGCGGTGTTCGACCTCGACGGCGTACGCAAGGCGTATCTGCTCTCCGACGAGCCGAACGACCTGGGGGCGGGGGCGCCGGCCGTCCTCGGCCCGGACTCGGTCGTGGTGGTCGCCGGGGGCGCCCGGGGCATCACCGCCGAGGTGGTCAAGGCGGTGGCCGAACACTTCCGGTCCCGGATCTACGTGCTGGGCAGCAACTCCCTCGACGACTACCCGCCGGAGACGTACCAGGGCACCGACGAGGAGTTCGCCGCCCGCCGCGCCGGCTACATCAAGACGGAGATCGCCCGGCGCGACGGCCGCACCGTGGCCGACATCAACCGCGCCTTCGACCGCATGGTCAACGCCCGCTGGGCGAAGCGGAACCTGGACGAGATGGCCGCCCACAGCGGCGCCGGACGGGTCACCTACCTCGCCTGCGACATGCGCGACGGAGCGGCGGTGGACCGGGCGATCGGCCGGGTGCTGGACGAGCGGGGGCGGATCGACCTGCTGGTCAACGCCGCCGGATTGCAGCGCTCCGGGCTGATCAAGGACAAGAGCTTCGCCGAGTTCACCTCCATCCGCGATCTGAAGCTGGACTCCTACCTCCACCTCAGGCACGCTCTGCGCACCGCGCCGCCCCGGCTGTGGTGCAACTTCGGCTCGCTGCTCGGCTACTTCGGGCAGCTGGGGGAGGCCGACTACGCCGCGGCCAACGATTTCCTGGCCGCCGCCGCGACCCACACCCGCGCCACCGATTCGCCGACGGACGAGTTCACCATCGGCTGGACGCTGTGGGAAGGCGTCGGCATGGGCGCCAACGAGCTGACCAAGGCGTACTACGAGCGCGCGGGCTCGTACAGCAACATGGCCATCACCGAGGGCATCCACCACTTCGTCCAGGAGCTCCACGCGCCCGTGCGGCGCCCCTCCGTGGTCCACCTCGGCGACGCCGAACGCGCCACGGTGGAGCGCTTCTACCCCGGCTACCTGGGGACCACGGGCGAGGCGGAGCGGCCGGTCACCGGCGAGGCGGAGCGGCCCGGGTTCTTCCTGCGCCGACTGGTGGAGTCCGACGAGCGGTCCGTGGTCTACGAATGCCCCTTCGACCTGGACACCGACGGCTATCTCGAACACCACACGGTGCGCGGCGAGGCCACCCTGCCCGGCACCTTCGTCACCGAGCTGGCCGCCGAGGCCGCCCGGGCCCTGGTCCCCGGCAAGCGGGTGATCGCCTTCGAGGATCTGCGCTTCGAACACTTCCTGCGGGTCTACCGCGACATCCCGGCCGGTCCCAGGCGCGTCCGCGCCGAACTGGTGGACGGCCCCGGGGAGGTGACCGTCGTCCAGGTGCGGATCACCGAGGACGTGGTCGCTCCCAGCGGAGTGGTCCTGGTGAAGGACCGGGTGCACTTCCTGGCCCGGGTACTGCTCGACACCGAGCCGCCCACCGCGCCGCGCTGGGAGGAGTGGCCGGCGGGGGAGGAGACCCCGGTCCCCGACCCGTACCACCAGCCCGGCTCCCCGGTGCGGCTGACCGGCCCCTTCGTCTCCACCACCGACACCCGGATCCACCCCCGGGGCAAGCGCGCCCGCTACGCGCCCGACGTCCCGGCCGGTGATCCGGTGTGGTCCCGCTTCACCGTGCCGAGCATCCTGCTCGACGGGCTGGCCCGGGTGGGGGTGCTGGATCTGGTCGACGGGCATCTGGTGCCGGTGGCCGCACCGCTGTCGATCCGCCGGATCGATCTGTACGAGGAGATCAGCGACCACGACCTGGCCGCGTCCGGAGAGGACATCGACCTCTTCGTGACCCCGCCCGGCTTCGATCTGACGGCCGACACCATCAGCAACCGCTTCGTGGCGGTGCGGCCCGACGGCCGGATGCTGCTCCAGATGAAGGACATGCGGGCCACCCTCATCGGCTACATCGACGCCGAGACCGGCGAGGCCGTCCCGCTGGAGCAGGCACCGGCGGGGGAGGACCGGACATGACCGTGACTCGGCCCGACATGACCGTGGCTCAGGAGGACGCGCCGGTCCAGCCGGTGGCCCGGATGGTGTGGCGCCTCACCGAGCTGCCCCGCCCCGCCGGGCCGCACCCCCGGCTCGCCGGGCTGCGGGTGCTGCTGATCGGCGGCGAGGAGGACATCGCCGCCGGTGTGGAGCGCGAACTGAAGGAGCACGGCGCGCTGGTGCGCCGGGGGCCGGACGGCCCCGGCCCCGTGGACGCCATCGTCGACCTCACCGTGGGCCGGGCGTACGACCCAGACCGGGCCGCCTCCGCCGGGGCCTGGCGGCGGGCGCTGACCGAGACCGTGACCGCGCTGCGCGGCACATACGACGACTGGGCGGCCGAGACCGCCGCGGACCGGCTGTGCTATCTCGCCGTCAGCTACCTCGGCGGCGGGATGGGCCAGCATCCGCGGGACGGTCTTGAGCAGCCGCTCGGCGGCATCTGGGCGGGGCTCGCCAAGACCCTCCACCGGGAGTTCCCCAACGTGGCCGCCCGCGTCGTCGACATCGACCTGGCCGCCTCCGCCGAACTGCCCGGCATCGTCGCCGCCGAACTCGGCCGCACCGGTGAGATCGAGGTCGGCTACCGCGACGGCCGCCGGTACACCCTCACCCCCGAGGACCGGCCCGTGGCCGCGCCCGCCCTCACCCTCGGCCCCGAGGACACCGTGCTGATCTCGGGCGGCGGCCGGGGCATCGGCTGGGAGCTGGCCAGGTCGCTGGCCGCCCGGCACGGCGCACGGGTCGTGGTGACCGGCCGGGAGCCGTTCCCCAGCGGGGACGAGCCCTGGTTCGGCGTGGACGAGGCCGGGTGGAAGGCGTACGAGAAGCAGGTCTGGGCGGGCCGTACCAAGGGCGAGTCGCCCGCCGTGGTCCGCGGCCGGCTGGCCCGCACCCGACGGCTGTGGGAGCTGGCCACCCATCTGACCTCCGCCCGGCGCGAGGGGCTGCGCATCGAGTACGCGCGCTGCGACTTCACCGACCGTGCCCAGGTGCGCGAGCTCATCCGGCGCGAGGACGCGCTGGAGGGCGGCCGGCTCGCCGGGGTGGTGCACAACGCCGGGGTGGACACCTCCGCCCGGCTGCCGAAGAAGACCGACGAGGAGATCCTGCGCACCGTCGAGGTAAAGATCGAGGGCTTCCTCAACGTCTTCGAGGAGGTGCGGAGGCGCGACCTGAAGTTCTTCTGCAGCGTCGGCTCCCTCACCGGACGGCTCGGCGGCATGGTCGGCCAGCTCGAATACGCGGCGGCCAACGACGGTCTCGCACGGCTGGGCCAGTGGGCCGCCCGCCGGGCCGCGTTCCCCGTGATGACCCTCGCCTGGCCCACCTGGGACCGCATCGGGCTGATCGCCAACTTCGCCGCCACCCTGCGCTACATGGCCGCGATCGACGTGGCGGACGGTCTTGAGCGCTGGCGGGCCGAACTGCTGGCGGGGTCCGAGGGCGAGGTCACCTTCGTCGGACCGCTGGGCAAGGCCATCGACCCGGGGCAGGCCATCGGCTACCCGGTGGTGCCCGCGCTGCCCGGCTTCGCCGCCGCCTATCCGAAGGTCTTCCACCTCGGCGAGGTGACCTCCTACCAGCCGCACGCCCAGCTGACGGCACGCGTCGTCTTCGACCCCGAACACACCCCCGCGCTCGGTGACTTCCGCATCGACGGCACCCCCGCACTGCCGCCCTCCCTCCTGCTGGAGAACGCCCTGCGGGCCGCCGAATGGATCGTCCCG
The DNA here is from genome assembly GCF_047337785.1 of Streptomyces lacaronensis. Lineage (NCBI taxonomy): Bacteria > Bacillati > Actinomycetota > Actinomycetes > Kitasatosporales > Streptomycetaceae > Streptomyces > Streptomyces lacaronensis. The sequence continues at coordinate 2,931,587 of NZ_JBLHDK010000003.1, read as the reverse complement.
GAGGACTTCCCGGCGCTGCGGGCCGGTGCGCTGGAGGAGATCGTGGTGCCGCTGGCGCTGCTGAGCCTCGACGGCCCCGCGATCCGGCTGGTCCGCGAGATCCGCGGCTTCCACGAGGGGCACGACTGGATCGTGGAGGTCCGCTACCGCCACGAGGGCGGTGGGGGCGGCCCGGAGGCGAGCCTGCGCATCGTCCACGAGACCGGCGCGCCACGGCCGCCCGCCCCGCCGCGCCCCGAGGTGCCTCAGACCACCACCCTCCGCTCCGGGCCGCCCTTCCTGCACTGGCGCGGCGCCGTGGTGCCGCTCTCCGCGTGGACGGCGGGGCCGGAGGGCCGCCTGGTGGCCGAGGTCCCGCGCTGTCTGCCGGTCGACCTGTGGGCGACGCCGTACGTGCCGGGGACGGCCCTCCCCGTCGCCGCGCTGGAGAACGTGGTGCGGCGGTGCACCACCCAGGGCGACGGGCTCTCGGTCACCGCCGACCCCCTGATCCTCGGCCGGATCGCACCGCACTCCGCCGAACGCGGACCCACCCGTGTCGAGGGCGATCCCTCGCTCGGCGTCTGGCGGATCACCGACGCAGACTCCGGGGACCCCGTGGCGACCGTCTCGGGACTCTCCGGCCCGCTGGGAAACACGACGGAATAGAAAGGCAGTTCATGTCCACTCCCGAGCAGAACAAGGCCGTCCTCGCGCGCTACTACGAGGAGTGCCTCAACAAGGGCAATCTCGACGTCATCTACGAGGGCGCCACCGAGGACCACATCAGCCACGGCACCGCCGCCAACGGCAAGGAGGGCGTGGAGCACCTGAAGGAGTGGGTGCGGCTCCAGCGCGCCTCCTTCCCCGACCTCCACGTCACCGTGGACGACTGGATCCTGGAGGGGAACAAGGTCGTCAGCCGCTTCACCGCGCGCGGCACCCACACCGGCGACGACTACGCGGGCCTCATCCCGGCGCAGGGCCGCAAGCTGGAGATCCCCGGCATCGTCATCGACGAGTTCAACGACGAGGGCAAGATCGTGGAGAGCTGGTTCTCCATGGACTCCTACGACCTCGCCACCCAGCTCGGGGCGTTCGACGCGCCCCCCGCGTGACCGGCCATGAGCCGGCCCCGGGCCCCGGGGCCGGCATCCCGGTCCTCATCACCGGCTGCTCCTCCGGAATCGGCCGCGCGTGCGCGCTGCGGCTGCACCGGGCCGGGCACGCCGTGTACGCCACCGCGCGGCGGCCCGAGACGCTGGCGGAGCTCGCTGGCTCAGGCATCCGCACCATGGCGCTCGACGTCACCGACGAGGAGTCCATGGCCACCGCCGTCGCCAAGGTCGAGGCGGCGCACGGCGCGGTAGGGGCGCTGGTCAACAGCGCGGGCTACGCCATGTCGGGCTGTATCGAGGAGGCCTCCCTGGCCGAGGTGCGCGAGCAGTTCGAGACCAATGTGTACGGCCTGGTCCGGCTCAGCCAGCTGGTGCTGCCCGCGATGCGCGCCCACGGCGGCGGCACCATCGTCAACGTCTCCTCCATCTTCGGCCGTTACGCCGTCCCCGGCTCGGGCTTCTACAACGCCACCAAGCACGCCGTGGAGGGCTTAAGCGACTCGCTGCGGAACGAGGTGGCCGACTTCGGGGTGCGGGTCGTCCTCGTCGAGCCGGGCCCGGTGCGCACCACCCGCTTCGGCGCCACCTACGTGGCCAATCTGCGGCCGGTGAGCCGGACGTACGAGACCTTCCGCCGGGAGAGCGCCGAGTACTTCGAGGCGATCTACACCGGCAGCCGCCGGACCCTGGCGGGCACCTTCGCGATCCAGTCGGACGATGTGGCCCGCCGGGTGGCGAAGGTGGTGGCCAAGGGCGCCCGCGGCTCCCGGCCGCGCGCCCGCTACCCCGTCGGACTCCTCGCCCACAGCACCATCGCCCTGCGGCGCCTCACCTCCGACGTCCTTTTCGACCATCTCTTCGTGCGCCGCCTGTTTCCGGTGCCCCGCGGGCCGCGGCCGCGAAAGCAAGGAGACCACCGATGACCACAGCGACCTCCGCGCCGCGCATCGCACCCGGCCCCAAGGGCGCCCCGCTGCTGGGCAGTCTGGGCCCCTGGAAGCGGAACACCGCCGAATTCCTGCTCGGTCTGCAACGCGACCACGGCGAGATCGTCCGGATGCGGCTCGGCCCGTTCCTGGTGCACCAGGTGACCGAGCCCGAGGCGGTGCGCCGGGTGCTGGTGGAGAACAACGGCAACTACGTCCGCGGCCCGCTCTACGAGCAGTTCGGCGTCGTCATGGGCAAGGGACTGCTCACCACCGACGGCGAGTTCTGGCGCGCCCACCGGCGGGCGGTGCAGCCGGTCTTCCTCAAGAACGCCATCACCGACATCATCCCCAACATCATCCGGGCCACCGAGGAGATGCTGGAGACCTGGGAGCGCAAGGCAGCCGCCGGTGAGCCGGTCGACCTGATGACCGACATGCTGCGGCTGACCCTGGTCACCCTCTCCCGCTCGCTGTTCGCCTACGACATCAAGCCGGACTCGGCCCTGCTGAAGACGATCGTGGACGATGTGGTGGAGGTGATGTTCCGCCGCGGCACCGCCACCGAGATGCTGCCCTCCTGGGTGCCGACGGACCGTCAGCGCAAGATCCTCAGGATCCACCGGGTCTTCGACCGCATCGTGGCCGATGTGCGCCGGAGCTACGCGGAGACGGGGGAGGGGCCGCTGATCGCGCTGATGGAGCGGGCCACCGACCCGGCCACCGGTGAGCCCTGGACCGATCAGCAGATCAAGGACGAGTTGCTCACGGTCTATCTGGCCGGCCATGAGACCACCGCCGTCTCCCTGTGCTGGACGCTGCTGTCGGTCGCCGCTCACCCCGGCGTCCAGGAGGAACTGGACGCCGAGATCGGCACGGTGCTCGGCGGCGGGCTGCCGGACGCGGAGAGCGCCGAGGGGCTGACGTACACGAAGATGGTCGTCGACGAGAGTCTGCGGATGCACCCGCCCATCTGGATCTTCCCCCGGGCGGCCGTCGAGGCGGACACCCTCGGCGGCTACGGTATCGAGCCGGGCTCCTCGATCCTGCTGTCCCCGCTGGTCTCCCACCACAACCCGCACCACTGGGACAACCCGCTGGCCTTCGACCCGTACCGGTTCACCCCGCAGGCCATCAAGGAGCGGCCGCGGATGGCGTATCTCCCGTTCGGCTCGGGGCCCCGGCAGTGCGTCGGCAACTTCATGGCGCTGCTGGAGCTGCGCATCATCGTGGCCATGGTGAACCAGCGCTTCCGGATCAGCCGGATCCCGGGAACCGAACTGCGGTACGGCTCACCGGTGATCTCGCTGCGGCCGCTCAAGGACGTGATGGTGACGGTGACTCCGCGCGAGCGATCCACCGCCGCGCCCCGCCCGTCCCGCCGGACCGCTCCCGCCGCCCCCGCCGCCTGCCCCCATCACCCGTAGGCCGGAGGGCGGAAGCGGAATGGGAGTTCCGGCCCAGGACCACTCCGTCGCCTTTCCCGATTTCGCCCGCGCGCCCCGGCCCGGGAAACCCGGCGCACCGTCAGAAGCAGGGGTTCATGGCGGTGGATCGTTATCCCCGGGACGCGGGCGCTTTTCGGGGGAAACGCGTCCCGTGGCGATGCGGACGAGAATGCGGAAGATGTACGGCGGGACACGAAGGACGAGGCCCGGGCCGACCGCGCGGCAGCGCTCCGGCGCCGGGGCGACGCCCTCCGGCGGGCCGCGGAAACCGTTCCCGGGCCGGGTCGGAAATCCACCGCGCCGACCGGTCGGTTTTCTTGACGTTCCTGGTGGAAGGGGTGGGACGGACCCTTTCCCCAGGTGCGCCGGGACGGGCAAGAACTTCATTTCACGATCGCTACGGCCGTTTACTCCCAGGTGGCGCCCAGTGTGGCCGTCCAATGTCCCCCGTCCGCTCCCCGGAGCACTCGCGCACAATGCCTCCGAATGAATGTCCGACGTATGTGCGGACGCTCCCCCGCGTCCCCGGGTGACCCGGATGGTGGTCGCTGAGCCATCCGGCGGGGCAACCCCGCGGATCTGTGGCAGGGTCAGGGGGCTAGCAGTTGAACCAGAGGCACTGTCACCGCCGCTGTTCACTAAACGGAGGCGCGGTATCGTGTGCGTGTACGCCGGGTTGTCGAGCGGCGCAGCATCAGGGAGGGGGACGCGTGTCGCCAGGGGAAGCGCACGTCGCACCGTACTCACGGCGCGAGCGGCTGCGCATCGCGACCATCCGTGAAATCAAGGACGTCGCCCGGACGCTCCTGGTTCAGGAGGGCCCGGAAAACGTGACCATCCGGGCCATCGCGCGTGAGATGGGCATGACCGCGCCGGCCGTCTACCGCTACTTCAGTAGCCGGGATGCGCTGATCCTTCAGCTGCGTGTGGACATTTTCGAGGAGATGGCCCGCTTCATGCAGGGGGTCCTCGGCCAGCACCCCGAGGAGGAGCCGGGCCGCCGGTGGATCAGCGGCGCCCGCGCGCTGCGCGTCTGGGCGATCAAGCATCCCCATGAGTTCGGGCTGATCCTCGGCCCCTGGGCCCCGGGGCTCGGCCGCGAGGAGACCAAGCCCGAGCGCCATATGAGCTGGGTCTTCGGCTCCGTGTACTCCGATCTGGTCGCCGACCTGTGGCGGGTGCGGGGCTTCCCCGCCCCCGAGGTCGAGGAGCTCGACCCCGGCCTCGCGCAGACCCTCACCGCGCTCAGCGAGGACCAGGACGTCGACATGCCCCCCGGAGCCATCGCCGTGATGCTCCGCTGCTGGGTGCGGCTGTACGGGGTGATCTCCATGGAGGCGCTCGGCCATATGTCCTTCGCGCTCTCCGAGGGCCAGCACTTCTTCGAGTTCGAGCTCCGCGACCTGTGCCGGGTGCTGGACATCTCGGAGTTCTACGAAGAGGTCGTCTGAGGTCATCCGAAGGCCCCCCGGACACCGGCCCGGGGGCGTTCGCCGGTCACCCGCCCGGCGCCCCTTCGAAGGTCACATCGGGGTATCGCTCCGTACATGTGTACACCGAGAGGCGTAAGCTGTGGCAATGCCCGTCCGGATCATGCCGGAGCCGGGCCCTTGTCGCCTGTTCGGGGGCTGGGGGCCGGGGCCCGTTGACAAGACGGAGCGGCGTGTCCGGATCGTGCGGACCCTGGTAACCGGTGTAGAACGGGGGATGTGACGGCATTGGCTACACGGCCCATCTCCAGCGCTCCCGAGGGGCCCGGTCGTCGGGACCCACGTGGCGTCCTGGGTCTCGCCCGTACGCCTGGCTGTCCACGGTGACCGTCGAGGACGAGCGCAGCGGGTCCCATACCACGTCGAGCAGCCGGAGCGGCGGGCAGGAAGCCGCTCGCGCCGTGCTCGACAAGGCCGCCCACGAGAACTTCCCCGTGGCACCCTTCTTCCTCCCCCGCGCCTGGCGCACCGATCTGATGGCCGTCTACGGCTACGCCCGGCTGGTCGACGACATCGGCGACGGCGATCTGGCCCCCGGCGGCGCCGACGCCGAACTCCTCGGTCTCGACCGCGACCGGGCGGACGACGCGTCCGCGATGCTGGACGCGTTCGAGGCCGACCTCCGCCGGGTCTTCCAGCCCGCCGCGGAGCCGCGCCATCCGCTGCTGCGGGCCCTGCGCCCCACCGTCCACCGCCATGGGCTCGACCAAGAGCCCTTCCTGGGGCTGATCGAGGCCAACCGCCAGGACCAGCGGATCCGGCGGTACGCCACCTACCAGGACCTCCTCGGCTACTGCGAGCTGTCCGCCAACCCGGTCGGACGGCTCGTCCTCGGCATCACCGGCACCGCGAGCCCCGAGCGGATCCGCCACTCGGACGCCATCTGCACCGCCCTGCAGATCATCGAGCACCTTCAGGACGTGGCCGAGGACCTCCGCAGGGACCGCGTCTATCTGCCCGCCGAGGACATGAAACGCTTCGGTGTGACCGAGGCCGACCTCGCCGCCCCCCGGGGCGGCGTACGGTTGCGCGCGCTGGTCGCGAAGGAGGCGGAACGCGCCGCCGCCCTGCTGAATGAAGGCACCCCCCTGGTGGGTAGCGTCCACGGCAGGCTCAAGGTGCTGCTCGCCGGATTCGTGGCCGGGGGGCGGGCCGCCTTGCGGGCGGTCGCGGCCGCGGGACATGACGTACTCCCTGGACCGCCCAGGCCCACCAAGCTCAGCCTGCTGCGCGAGGTGGGGGCGACACTGCGAAGAGAGGGGTGAGCCGGACCGTGAAGGGATCTCCGCACGCGTCCGCGCCAGTGCTCGCGGCGTACCGCTACTGCGAGGCCGTGACCGGCCACCAGGCCCGCAACTTCGCCTACGGCATCAGGCTGCTGCCGACGGAGAAGCGCCATGCGATGTCGGCCCTGTACGCCTTCTCCCGTCGGGTCGACGACATCGGCGACGGCCCCCTCGACCCGGAGGCCAAGCGCGCCCGGCTGGCGGACACCCGTGCCCTGCTGGACCGGATGCGGGGCGGCGGCATCGAGGAGGACGACACCGACCCCGTCGCCGTCGCCCTCGCCCATGCCGCACACCGCTTCCCGATCCCGCTGGACGCGCTGGACGAGCTGATCGACGGCGTGCTGATGGACGTGGCCGGGCAGACCTACGAGACCTGGGACGACCTCAAGGTCTACTGCCGCTGTGTGGCGGGCGCCATCGGACGGCTGTCGCTCGGCGTCTTCGGGACGGCCCCCGGCACCGGCCACAGCGAGGACGAGCTCGAGCGCGCCCCGGCTTACGCCGACACCCTCGGGCTCGCCCTCCAGCTGACCAACATCCTGCGCGACGTCCGCGAGGACGCCGCCACCGGGCGTACCTATCTGCCCGGCGACGACCTGGCCAAATTCGGCTGCACCGACGCGTTCCGCGGCTCCACCGCACCGCCGGACGCCGACTTCACCGGCCTTGTCCACTTCGAGGTGCGGCGGGCCAGGGCCCTGTTCGCCGAGGGCTTCCGGCTGCTGCCGCTGCTGGACCGGCGCAGCGGCGCGTGCGTGTCCGCCATGGCGGGCATCTACCGCAGGCTGCTGGACCGGATCGCCAAGGACCCCGCGGCCGTCCTGCGCGGCCGCGTCTCGCTGCCCGGCCATGAGAAGGCGTATGTGGCGGTGCGCGGGCTGGCCGGTCTTGACGCCCGCGCCGTCGAGCGCCGCGGCACCGGGAGGCCGGTGTGACCCACTCGACCCTGGACCCCGCCCCGGCCGCCGGACGACGCCCCGCCGGGCGGAGCGCCCTGGTGATCGGCGGCGGGCTCGCCGGTACGACGGCCGCGCTCGCGCTGGCCGACGCCGGGCTGCGGGTCACCCTGGTCGAGGGCCGCCCCCGCCTGGGCGGCCTCGCCTTCTCCTTCCACCGCTCCTCCCCGGCGGGCGTGCTCAGCGTCGACAACGGCCAGCATGTGTATCTGCGCTGCTGCACCGCCTACCAGTGGTTCCTGGAGCGGGTCGGCGCCGCCCGACTCGCCCCGCTCCAGGGCCGGTTGGACGTCCCCGTCCTCGACGCCCGGGGGCGCGCCGGGCGGCGGCTCGGCCGGCTGCGCCGCACCGCCCTGCCGGTGCCCCTTCATCTGTCCGCGAGCCTGGCCACCTACCCGCATCTCTCCCTCGCCGAGCGCGCCCAGGTGGGCCGCGCCGCGCTCGCCCTGGGGCGGCTGGACCCCGAGGACCCGGAGCTGGACGGGGTGGACTTCGCCGGCTGGCTGCGCCGCCACGGCCAGTCGCCGCGCGCCGTCGAGGCGCTGTGGGACCTGGTCGGCGTGGCCACGCTCAACGCCACCGCGCCCAATGTCTCGCTGGGCCTGGCCGCGATGGTCTTCAAGACCGGACTGCTGTCCCGGCCCGGCGCCGCCGACATCGGCTGGGCCCGCGCCCCGCTCGGCGAGCTGCACCACACCCACGCCCACCGCGCACTGGACGCGGCGGGCGTGACCACCGACCTGCGTACCCGGGTGACCGCCGTCACCCCCACCCCCGAGGGCCGCTGGAGCGTGGCCACCGCCGGGCGGCCGGGGGAGGAGCCGCGGGCCGAGGCGGACGTGCTCGTCCTGGCCGTACCCCAGCGCGAGGCGCACGCCCTGCTGCCCGACGGCGCCCTGAAGGACCCCGGCCGGCTGCTGCGCATCGGCACCGCACCCATCCTCAATCTGCATGTGATCTACGACCGCACGGTGCTGCGCCGCCCCTTCTTCGCCGCGATCGGCTCCCCCGTCCAGTGGGTCTTCGACCGTACGGACGCCTCGGGGCTGAGGGACGCGCCCGGGGCCGGGGACAGCCAGTACCTGGCGGTGTCGCAGTCCGCCGCGTACGACGACATCGACCGTCCGGTGGCCGAGCTGCGCGCCCGCTATCTGCCCGAGCTGGAGCGGCTGCTGCCGGTCGCCCGCGGGGCGCGGGTGCGCGACTTCTTCGTCACCCGGGAGCGCACCGCCACCTTCGCCCCCGTCCCCGGCGTCGGCCTCCTCAGACCCTCGGCCCCGACCGACGCGCCCGGCCTCTACCTGGCCGGTGCGTGGACCGCCACCGGCTGGCCCGCGACCATGGAGGGCGCCGTGCGCAGCGGTCTGTCCGCCGCCCGCGCGGCCCTCACCGACCTAGGCCGCCCGCATGTGAACCCTCTCCCCGCCCCAGGCGGGGGGACGCCCAAGGAGGCGGCATGAGCACCACCACCAAGAACAGAGGAGAGACCGTGACCCCGGCGACCCCAGGTGTCGACACCGCAGGCGTCATGGCGCTGCTGGACCGCGGCCGTACGCTCGCCACGCCGGTGCTGCGCGCCGCCGTGGACCGGCTGGCCCCGCCCATGAACACCGTCGCCGCATACCACTTCGGCTGGATCGACGCCGAGGGCAACCCGGCCGAGGGCGGCGGCGGCAAGGCCGTCCGCCCCGCGCTCGCCCTGCTGTCCGCCGAGGCGGCGGGCGCCACCCCCGAGGCCGGGGTGCCCGGCGCGGTCGCGGTCGAGCTGGTGCACAACTTCTCGCTGCTCCACGACGACCTCATGGACGGGGACGAGCAGCGCCGCCACCGCGACACCGTCTGGAAGGTGCACGGCCCGGCCCAGGCCATCCTGGTCGGTGACGCCCTGTTCGCGCTGGCCAACGAGATACTGCTGGAGATCGGCACCGCCGAGGCCGGGCGGGCCACCCGTCGGCTCACCGCCGCCACCCGGAAGCTGATCGACGGCCAGGCCCAGGACATCTCCTACGAGCACCGCGAGCGGGTCACCGTCGAGGAGTGCCTGGAGATGGAGGGCAACAAGACCGGCGCCCTGCTCGCCTGCGCCGCCTCCATCGGCGCCGTGCTCGGCGGCGCCGACGACCGCACCGCCGACACCCTGGAGGCTTACGGCTACCACCTGGGCCTCGCCTTCCAGGCCGTCGACGACCTGCTCGGCATCTGGGGCGACCCGGAGGCGACCGGCAAGCGGACCTGGAGCGATCTGCGCCAGCGCAAGAAGTCCCTCCCCGTGGTCGCCGCGCTCGACGCCGGTGGCCCCGACTCCGAGCGGCTCGCCCAGATCCTCGCGGCCGACGCGCACAAGCCGGAGGAGGAGTTCGCCGACTTCTCGGAGGAAGAATTCGCCGTCCGCGCCGCGTTGATCGAGCAAGCAGGTGGCCGGGACTGGACCTCTCAGGAGGCCCGCAGACAGCATGCGACCGCCATGGAGGCGCTGGGCTCGGTGGACATGCCCGCCGAGATCCGGGCGCGGTTCGTGGCGCTCGCCGACTTCGTCGTCGTACGAGAGAGATGATCGCCATGGACCGCTAGTTCGCAGTCGCCGGCCGGCACCCAGCCGGGGTGCCGGCCGACGGAAGCCCCAGAGACGGCAGATGAGCACACTGCAGAGGGGAAGCCATGACAGCGACACCGACCGTCCAACCCTCCGAGTCATCCGACTCCAAGACCTTGAGTGTCGCCCGTGAGGCGACGGCCCGCGCCGTGGACCACCTGCTGTCCCGCCAGGACGAGCGGGGCTGGTGGAAGGGCGACCTGGAGACCAACGTCACCATGGACGCCGAGGACTTGATGCTCCGCCAGTTCCTCGGCATTCAGGACCCCGGCACCCTCGACGCCGCGGCCCGCTATCTCCGCTCCCAGCAGGCCACCGACGGCACCTGGGCCACCTTCCACGGCGGTCCGCCCGAGCTCTCCGCCACCATCGAGGCGTATGTCGCCCTGCGGCTGGCCGGCGACGAGCCCGACGCGCCCCATATGGCCGCCGCCTCCGCCTGGGTGCGCTCCCGGGGCGGGATCGCGAGCAGTCGGGTGTTCACCCGGATCTGGCTGGCCCTCTTCGGCTGGTGGCGCTGGGAGGATCTGCCCGAGCTGCCACCGGAGATCATCTACTTCCCGAAGTGGCTTCCGCTCAACATCTACGACTTCGGCTGCTGGGCCCGGCAGACCATCGTGCCCCTCACCATCGTCTCGGCCAAGCGCCCCGTGCGCCCGGCCCCCTTCCCCCTCGACGAGCTCCACACCGACCCCCGCAGGCCCAATCCGCCGCGCCCGCTCGCCCCCGTCGCCTCCTGGGACGGCGCCTTCCAGCGGCTGGACCGGGCGCTGCACGCCTACCACAAGGTCGCCTTCCGCCCGCTGCGCCGGGCCGCGCTGCGCTCCTGCGCCCGCTGGATCGTGGAGCGGCAGGAGAACGACGGCTGCTGGGGCGGCATCCAGCCACCCGCCGTCTACTCCGTCATCGCCCTCCATCTGCTCGGCTACGACCTCGACCACCCCGTGATGCGCGCCGGTCTGGAGTCGCTCGACCGGTTCGCGGTGTGGCGCGAGGACGGCAGCCGGATGATCGAGGCCTGTCAGTCCCCGGTCTGGGACACCTGTCTGGCCGCCATCGCGCTCGCCGACGCCGGTCTCGCCCCGGACCACCCGGCGCTGGTCAAGGCCGCCGACTGGATGCTGACCGAGCAGATCGACCGGCCCGGCGACTGGTCGGTCCGGCGGCCCGGACTGCCCTCCGGCGGCTGGGCGTTCGAATTCCACAACGACAACTACCCCGACATCGACGACACCGCCGAGGTCATCCTGGCGCTGCGCCGGGTCGACCACCCCGAGCCCGAGCGGATCGAGACGGCCGTGCGGCGCGCCATGCGCTGGACCCTGGGCATGCAGTCCAAGAACGGGGCGTGGGGCGCGTTCGACGTCGACAACACCAGCCCGCTCCCCAACAAGCTGCCGTTCTGCGACTTCGGCGAGGTCATCGACCCGCCGTCGGCCGATGTCACCGCGCATGTCGTGGAGATGCTGGCGCACGAGGGGCGGACGTACGACGCCCGCACCCGGCGCGGTATCTCCTGGCTGCTGTCCGAGCAGGAGCCGAGCGGCGCCTGGTTCGGCCGCTGGGGCACCAACTACGTCTACGGCACCGGCTCCGTCGTCCCCGCGCTGATCGCCGCCGGCGTCCCCGCCTCCCATCCGGCGGTCCGCCGGGCCGTCCGCTGGCTGGAGAGCGTCCAGAACGAGGACGGCGGCTGGGGCGAGGACCAGCGCTCCTACCTCGACGCCGAGTGGATGGGCCGGGGTGCCTCCACCGCCTCGCAGACGGCGTGGGCGCTGCTCGCGCTGCTGGCGGCGGGGGAGCGGGACGGCGAGGCCGTCGAGCGCGGGGTCACCTGGCTCGCTGGGACCCAGCGGGCGGACGGCTCCTGGGACGAGCCGTACTTCACCGGCACCGGCTTCCCCTGGGACTTCTCCATCAACTACCACCTGTACCGGCAGGTCTTCCCGGTGACGGCACTGGGCCGGTATGTCCACGGCGAGCCCACCGGGGCGCGACCGCGGAGCGGTTGATGTCCACCGATCCGGCCGCGGAGGCCGGTGATGCGGCGCTGCTGATCGCCTGTGCGCTCGGCATCGAGCGGTTCGCCCTGCGCGGCGCCGACCCCGGCGCCGCCGCGGGGGCCGTGACCGTGCTGCGCACGGGCATGGGGCCGCAGTCGGCCGAGCGCGCCGTGATCCGGGCGCTCACCGGAAGGTCCGGTGAGCCAGGTGAGCCAGGTGAGCCAGGTGGGCCAGATGAGCCTGGCGAGCCCGGCGAGCCCGGAGGACGGCGCACCGCCGTCATCGCCACCGGCTTCTGCGCCGGGCTGGCCCCCGGAATGCATCCGGGGGACATCGTTGTCGCCGACGAGACCCGCGATCCGGCGGGCCGCACCGTGTGCACCGGCACCCGGATCCTCGCCGACGCCCTGTCACACCCCCTCCCCGGCGGTCCCCGCCGGGCCGTCCATATCGGTCCGGTCGTGGGCTCGGACCATGTGGTGCGTGGCGCGGAGCGGGCCGCGCTGCACAGCACCGGCGCCATCGCGGTGGACATGGAGTCCGCCGCGACCCTGCGCACCGCCGTCGGCCACGGCGTCCGTCCGGTTGCGGCCGTCCGGGTGGTCGTGGACGCTCCTGAACATGAACTCGTCCGAATCAGCACGCTACGCGGTGGAATATCGGCTTTCCGGGTTCTTCGGACCGTTCTCCCCGCTTTCTTTCACTGGCACCGTTCCTCGCTGCTCCCAGGAGGTGAGCTAGATGGCCATGCCTCTCCGCCAGACCATCCGGGTCGCGACGTATCTCTTTGAACAGAAGATGATCAAGCGGCGGGACAAGTTCCCGTTGATCGTCGAGCTCGAGCCGCTGTTCGCGTGCAATCTCAAGTGCGAGGGCTGCGGGAAGATCCAGCATCCGGCCGGGGTACTCAAGCAGCGCATGCCGGTCGCCCAGGCGGTGGGCGCGGTGCTGGAGTCGGGTGCCCCGATGGTGTCCATCGCGGGCGGCGAACCCCTGATGCACCCACAGATCGACGAGATCGCACGGCAGCTGGTGGCGCGGAAGAAGTACGTCTTCCTGTGCACCAACGCGATGCTGTTGCGGAAGAAGATGCATCTGTTCAAGCCGTCCCCGTACTTCGCCTTCGCGGTGCACATCGACGGGCTGCGGGAGCGCCATGACGAATCGGTGGCGAAGGAGGGGGTGTTCGACGAGGCGGTGGAGGCCATCAAGGAGGCCAAGCGGCGCGGCTTCCGGGTCACCACCAATTCCACGTTCTTCAATACCGACACCCCGCAGACCGTCATCGACGTGCTCGACTTCCTCAATGACGAGCTCGAGGTGGACGAGATGATGATCTCGCCCGCCTACGCGTACGAGAAGGCGCCCGACCAGGAGCACTTCCTGGGCGTCGAGCAGACCCGAGAGCTGTTCCGCAAGGCGTTCGCCGGGGGCAACCGGCGCCGCTGGCGGCTCAACCACAGCCCGCTCTTCCTCGACTTCCTCGAGGGCAAGACGGACTTCCCGTGCACCGCCTGGGGCATCCCCAACTACTCCCTCTTCGGCTGGCAGCGCCCCTGCTATCTGATGAGCGACGGCTATGTCCCGACCTATCGCCAGCTGGTGGAGGAGACCGACTGGGACGCTTACGGCCGCGGCAAGGATCCGCGCTGCGACAACTGCATGGCCCACTGCGGCTATGAACCCACCGCGGTCCTGGCGACCATGGGCTCCCTCAAGGAGTCGCTGCGCGCCGCCCGGGAGACCGCCACCGGAAGCAATGGGTGACGGGATGAGTGCGGCGGAATCAGACGGGGCGGGTGCGGCGGAACCGGTCGCACTCGGCCTGCCCGCGGTGCCGGGCAGGCCCCTCGCACCGCGCCGGGTCTCACGCCGCCTCCAGGTGGGGCCGGTGGCCGTGGGTGGTGACGCGCCGGTTTCGGTGCAGTCGATGACGACGACGGTGACGGCGGACATCGGTGCGACGTTGCAGCAGATCGCGGAGTTGACGGCGTCGGGGTGCCAGATCGTGCGGGTGGCGTGTCCGTCGCAGGATGACGCGGACGCGTTGCCGGTGATCGCGAAGAAGTCGCAGATCCCGGTGATCGCGGACATTCATTTCCAGCCGAAGTACGTGTTCGCGGCGATTGATGCCGGGTGTGCGGCGGTGCGGGTGAATCCGGGGAATATCCGGCAGTTCGACGACAAGGTCAAGGAGATCGCGAAGGCGGCGTCGGGGGCGGGTGTGCCGATTCGTATCGGGGTGAACGCGGGGTCGCTGGACAAGCGGTTGCTGGAGAAGTACGGCAAGGCCACGCCGGAGGCGTTGGTGGAGTCGGCGTTGTGGGAGTGTTCGCTGTTCGAGGAGCACGGGTTCCGGGACATCAAGATCTCGGTGAAGCACAACGATCCGGTGGTGATGGTCAACGCCTACCGTCAGCTGGCGGCTCAGTGTGACTATCCGCTGCATCTGGGTGTGACGGAGGCGGGTCCGGCGTTCCAGGGGACGATCAAGTCGGCGGTGGCGTTCGGTGCGCTGCTGAGTGAGGGGATCGGGGACACGATCCGGGTGTCGCTGTCGGCGCCTCCGGTGGAGGAGGTCAAGGTCGGCATCCAGATTCTGGAGTCGCTGAATCTGCGGCAGCGGCGGCTGGAGATCGTCTCGTGTCCGTCGTGCGGTCGGGCGCAGGTGGATGTGTACAAGCTCGCGGACCAGGTCACGGCCGGTCTTGAGGGCATGGAGGTCCCGCTGCGGGTGGCGGTCATGGGGTGTGTGGTGAACGGTCCGGGTGAGGCACGGGAAGCGGATCTGGGGGTGGCGTCAGGCAATGGCAAGGGGCAGATCTTCGTCAAGGGCGAGGTCATCAGGACCGTGCCGGAGTCGAAGATCGTGGAGACTCTGATCGACGAGGCCATGAACATCGCGCGGCGCATGGAGGACGAGGGGGTCCCGTCGGGTACCCCGGACGTCACCGTGAGCTGATACACCGAGGAGGGGAACCGACCGTGCCGTTGCTGGAGAACATCCGGGGCCCGCACGACCTCAAGGCGCTGACCGGTGAGGAACTGGCCGCGCTCGCCCAGGAGATCAGGACGTTCCTGATCGAGGCGGTGGCCAGGACCGGGGGCCATCTGGGACCGAACCTCGGCGTGGTCGAGCTGTCCATAGCCCTGCACCGCGTCTTCGACTCGCCCGCCGATCGCATCCTGTGGGACACCGGCCACCAGTCCTACGTCCACAAACTGCTCACCGGCCGCCAGGACTTCTCCAAGCTCCGCCACAAGGGCGGGCTGTCCGGCTATCCGTCACGGGCCGAATCCGAGCACGACATCATCGAGAACAGCCATGCCTCCACCGTGCTGGGCTGGGCCGACGGCCTCGCCAAGGCCAATGAGGTGCAGGGCCGCACCGACCATGTGGTGGCCGTCATCGGGGACGGGGCGCTGACCGGCGGGATGGCCTGGGAGGCGCTCAACAACATCGCCGCCGCCCGGGACCGGCCGCTGGTCATCGTCGTCAACGACAACGAGCGCTCCTACTCCCCGACCATCGGCGGGCTCGCCAACCACCTCGCCACCCTGCGCACCACCGACGGCTACGAGCGCTTCCTGTCCTGGGGCAAGGACGTGCTCCAGCGCACCCCCGTGGTCGGCCAGCCGCTGTACGGGTCGCTGCACGGCGCCAAGAAGGGGTTCAAGGACGCCTTCGCGCCGCAGGGCATGTTCGAGGACCTGGGGTTGAAGTACGTCGGCCCCATAGACGGCCATGACACCGAGGCGGTCGAGTCGGCCCTGCGCCGCGCCAAGCGGTTCCACGGCCCGGTCCTCGTCCACTGCCTCACCGAGAAGGGGCGGGGCTACCCGCCCGCGCTGGAGGACGAGGCGGACCATTTCCACACCGTGGCCGCGATGGACCCGCTCACCTGCGCGCCGCTGATCCCCTCCGGCGGCCGCTCATGGACCTCGGTGTTCGGCGAGGAGATGGTGCGGATCGGCGCCGAGCGGCCCGATGTGGTCGCCCTCACCGCCGCGATGCTGCACCCCGTGGGCCTCGCTGGCTTCGCCGAGGCGTACCCGGAGCGGGTGTGGGACGTGGGCATCGCCGAGCAGCACGCGGCGGTCTCGGCGGCCGGGCTCGCCACCGGCGGACTCCACCCGGTCCTCGCCGTCTACGCCACCTTCCTCAACCGCGCCTTCGACCAGCTGCTGATGGACGTCGCCCTGCACAAGTGCGGCGTGACGTTCGTCCTGGACCGGGCCGGGGTCACCGGTACCGACGGCCCGAGCCACAACGGCATGTGGGACATGTCCGTCCTCCAGGTGGTGCCGGGGCTGCGGATCGCCGCCCCGCGCGACGCCGACCAGCTCCGTGCCCAGCTGCGCGAGGCGGTCGACGTGGACGACGCGCCGACCGTCATCCGCTTCCCCAAGGAGTCGGTGGGGGAGCCGATTCCGGCGATCGGCCGGGTGGGCGGGATGGACGTCCTGCGCCGGGGCGAGGACGTCCTCCTCGTGGCGGCCGGGGTGATGGCCTCCGTCGCGCTGCGCGCCGCCGAGCTGCTGGCCGGGCGCGGTATCGGCTGCACGGTCGTGGATCCGCGCTGGGTCAAGCCCGTGGACCCCGAGCTGCCCGGGCTCGCGGCGCGCCACCGGCTGGTGGCGGTCGTGGAGGACAATGTGCGCACCGGCGGGGTGGGCGCGGCGGTCGCCCAGACGCTGCGGGACGCCGAAGTCGACCTGCCGGTGCGGACGCTCGGCATCCCCGAGGCGTTCCTGGCGCATGCCAAGCGCGGTGAGGTGCTCGCCGACATCGGGCTCACCCCCGCCGAGATCGCGGGCCGGATCGGGGCGGCCCTGACCCGTATCGAGGCGGTCCCCCCGGATCGGGCGGGCGCCCTCGCCGAGGCGCGTACCGCCGCCAAGGAGAGCCAGGCATGACAGCAGCCGAGCAGCAGCAGCGGCGTTCGGGCTTCGACCTCGGGAAGCTGCTGGCCGAGCGGGCGTCGGAGCGGTACGACCTGCACACCCGGCACCTCAACCACCAGTTGCCCCGGATGCTGCACACCATCGGGTTCGACAAGGTCTACGAGCGGGCCGAGGGCGCGTACTTCTGGGATGACGAGGGCCAGGACTACCTCGATATGCTCGCCGGTTTCGGGGTGATGGGCCTGGGCCGCCACCACCCCGTGGTACGCAAGGCGCTGCACGACGTCCTGGACGCCGACCTGGCCGATCTGACCCGTTTCGACTGTCAGCCGCTGCCCGGTCTGCTGGCCGAGCGGCTGCTGACCCACGCCCCCCACCTGGACCGGGTCTTCTTCGGCAACAGCGGCACCGAGGCCGTCGAGACGGCCCTGAAGTTCGCCCGCTACGCCACCCGCAAGCCACGCGTCCTGTACTGCGCCCACGCCTTCCACGGGCTGACCACCGGCTCGCTGTCGGTCAACGGTGAGGACGGTTTCCGCAGGGGGTTCGCCCCGCTGCTGCCCGACACCCCGATCGAGATGGGCGACCTCGACGCGCTGGAGCGGGAGCTGGCGCGCGGGGACGTGGCGGGGTTCGTGGTGGAGCCCATCCAGGGCAAGGGGGTGCACGAGACCCCGCCCGGCTTCCTGCGCGCCGCGCAGGAGCTGCTCCACCGCCACAAGGCCCTGCTCATCGCGGACGAGGTGCAGACCGGCCTCGGCCGCACCGGGGACTTCTTCGCCTACAGCCACGAGGACGGCGTCGAACCGGACCTGGTGTGCGTGGCCAAGGCCCTCTCCGGGGGCTATGTGCCGGTCGGCGCGACCCTCGGCAAGGACTGGATCTTCAAAAAAGTCTATTCCTCGATGGACCGGGTGCTGGTCCACTCCGCCAGCTTCGGCTCCAACGCCCAGGCCATGGCGGCCGGGCTCGCGGTCCTCGCCGTCATGGCGGACGAGGAGGTCGTGGCCAACGCCCGCCGCACCGGTGAGCTGCTGCGCGACCGCCTCGCCGCGCTGGTGGACCGCTACGAGCTGCTGCACGACGTCCGCGGCCGGGGGCTGATGATCGGCATCGAGTTCGGCAGACCCAGCTCACTGGGGCTGCGCAGCCGGTGGGCGATGCTCCAGGCGGCGCGCAAGGGGCTGTTCGCGCAGATGGTCGTCGTCCCGCTGCTGCGGCGCCATCGCATCCTCACCCAGGTGTCCGGCGACCATCTGGAGGTCATTAAGCTGATCCCGCCGCTGATCATCGGCGAGCGGGAAGTGGACCGTTTCGTCGAGGCGTTCACAGCGGTCATGGACGACGCACACGACGGCGGCGGCCTGATCTGGGACTTCGGCCGGACGCTGGTCAAACAGGCGGTGGCCAACCGCTGACCGATGGGGGACCCCGCATGATCGACGCGACCGCCGTACGGGCCGTGAACACGCTGACGGCGCGGTGGGCGCGGGCGGCCGTGGCGGACGAGGGCACGGCCTTCGCCGCCACCGGTGTCTGGCCGCTGCTCGCCCTGCTCGCGGGCGGTGCCGACGGCCCGGCCCGGCAGGAGCTGGAGGGTGCGCTGGGCGTCGGCGCGGACGGCGCGACGGCGCTCGGCGGACAGACGCTCGGGGCGCTGGACGCCATGGACGGAGTCCACGCGGCCACCGGGCTGTGGACCCGTCAGGACCTGCCGATCCGGCCCGAGTGGGAGGCCGCGCTGCCCCCGGGCGTACGGTCCACGCTGACCGGGGACGCCGAGCGCGACCGCAAGGAGCTGGACGGCTGGGCGTCCCGGCGCACCCGGGGCGCGATCGCCGAGATGCCGGTGCCGCTCACCCCCGACACCCGGCTGGTGCTGGCCGGGGCGCTCACGGTGGAGACGGCATGGCTCCAGCCGTTCCAGCCGGGCCTGCTGAGGCCGGCGAGCGGCCCCTGGCGGGACCGGTCACTGGCCGGACTCACCCGCTCCACGGACGACCTCGACGGGGTGCTGCGGGTCTTCCCCGACACCCCGGCCGGTCCGCTCACCCTGTCCGGGGTCGCGGGCGGCAACGGGCTCGATGTGCATCTGGTCCTCGGCGCCGAGGACGCCCCGGGCGGCGAGGTGCTGGAGGCCGGGATCGGCGCGGCGGCCGGGGGTTACGCGGGATGGCCCGGCTCGGCGCTGCCGCCGGGCGAGGCCGGGCCCGGGATCCGGGTGATGGAGGTCCCGAGCTGGGACCCCACGCCCCGGGCGTCGCTCACCACCCCGCAGTTCACCGTGACGGCGCGGCACGATCTGCTGCGCCGGGCCGGGCTGTTCGGGCTGCGTACCGCCCAGGACACCGCGCACGGCCACTTTCCGGGGATCAGCCCCGCCGCGCTGGCGCTGTCCTCGGCGGAGCAGTCCATGACCGCCTCGTTCAGCGCCGAGGGCTTCCTCGCGGCGGCGGTGACCGCGTTCGCCATGGCGCCCGGTTCGGCGCCGCCGCAGCGGACGGCGAGGCTGATCAGCGTGCGGTACGAGCGGCCGTTCGGCTTCCTGGCCGTGCACCGCGCCACCGGTCTGGTGCTGACGGCCGGCTGGGTCACCGAGCCGGAGGCCGGGCCCGACACCATGTGGTGAACCGGCGGGCGGGCCATGAGCCCGCCCGGCCGGGCGTCAGCCCGTGAGCAGCCGTTCCCGGAGCCGGTCGCGCTGCTCGGGGGCGAGACCGAGCCCCTCGGCGAGATAGCGTTCGGTGCCGCCCCAGGTCTCCTCGATGGTCGTGAGGGCCGCCGCCAGATATTCGGCGCGCGCGTCGAACAGCGGCAGCAGCAGCGCCATGACCTCAGGCGACATGGGGTCGGAGCCGTCCCCCGGAGCGCCCTTGCGCCAGATCTTGTAGCGCCGGTGGGCGGCGGCCGACTCGAGGTAGTCGGCCTCGATGGCCTCCTGGGGGACGCCGAGGGCCAGCAGCGTCACCGCGATGGACAGCCCGGCCCGGTCCTTGCCCGCCGAACAGTGCATCAGCACCGGTGAGCTGTCCTCGGCCATGTCGCGGAGGATCCGGCCGTGCTCGACGAGCCGGTTGGTGATGATGGAGCGGTAGGAGCCGATCATGCGCTTCTCGGCCCGGCCCTCGGAGAGCAGCTCGCGCAAGGTCTTCAGATCGCCCTCGCGCACCATCCTCCAGAACCCGGCGCCGTCGGCCGGGTCGGACAGCGGCAGATTGACGTTGCGGACCCCGCGGAGCCTGACGTCCGGGCCCTCCAGCTTGATGTCGGCGGCGTTGCGGAAGTCGAAGACGGTGTGCAGGCCGAGCGAGTCGAGGTAGGCCGTGTCCGCCTCGGTGGCATGGGCGAGATGGCCGCTGCGGAACAGCACTCCGGGCCGTACGCGGCGGCCGTCGGCAGCCGGCAGTCCACCGAGATCACGGAAATTGCGTACCCCCACCAGCTGGCTCTCGGCCTGGGGGACCTGCGGCGACTGCGACTGCTGCGTCACGGGCTCTCCTTCACCATGGGCCGCCGACGCGGCTCGTCGACGAGGCGGCTGAAGCTGACCATACGACATGCGTGCAGCGGGCAATCGGTCTCGTGAGGGTGCGGGCATTGCCGCACCGCCCGCCCTCCTCGATCATGTTGAGACCTGTGGAGAATTGGGGAGTGCGATGATCGAAACCGGTGGAAGCGGTCGGCTCTGGGTGCTCACGGGGCGGCACAGTAGCTACGCCCTGCACCTCACCGACCGTGATGAGCTGCTCCATCTCCACTGGGGGCCGAGGATCGCGGCCGAGGACGCCGAGGCCCTCGCCGCCGAGCCGGGGCCGCCGGACTGGCCGTTCGAATCCCCGCTGGACGGGCGCGAGGAGTACCCCGTGGAGGGCGGCCCGCGCTTCGTCCGCCCCGCCCTGTCCGTGCACGCCGGGGGCGTACGCGGAACCGAGTGGCGCTTCGACGGCGGCACCGTCCTCGACCCCGGCACCGGTGAGGAGCTGCGGCTGGGTTTCCACGATCCGCTGCACCACCTCGACATCACCCTCCACTACCGGATGCGGGACGACGGCGATGTCATCGAGCGCTGGACCACCCTCGCCCACACCGGCACCGCCGGGCAGGAGCCGGTGGAGCTGCTGCGCGCCGACTCCGCCGCCTGGTCGCTCCCGGCGCGCGACCGCTGGCGGCTGTCCCATCTGCACGGCCGCTGGGCCGCCGAGAGCCGGCTCGCCCGCACCGAGCTCACCCCCGGTGAGAAGGTGATCGGCAGCCGCCGGGGCCACACCAGCCATCACCATCTGCCCTGGATCGCCCTGGACGGCGGGGCCGCCACCGAGGAGAGCGGCGAGGTGCACAGCTGCGCGCTCGCCTGGTCCGGGGCCTGGCGGATCGCCGTCCAGCTGCTGAGCGACGGCGCCGTCCAGGCGGTGGGCGGGGTCGGCCACGACGACGCGGGCCAGCTGCTCCTCGCGCCGGGCGAGTCCTTCACCACGCCCGTCTTCGCGGGGCTGTGGACCGACGGCGGCTTCGGGGCCGCGAGCCGCGCCTGGCACGCCTGGCAGCTCGCGCATGTGGTCCCCGGCGCCGACCGGTCCCGGCCGGTGCTCTACAACTCCTGGGAGGCCACCGAGTTCCAGGTGAGCGAGGAGCAGCAGCGCTCGCTCGCGCGGCTGGCCGCCGACATGGGCGTCGAGCTGTTCGTCGTGGACGACGGCTGGTTCGGGGCGCGCACCAGCGACCGGGCCGGGCTCGGCGACTGGACGCCCAACCCGGACCGTTTCCCGCACGGGCTGAAGCCGCTGGCCGACGAGGTGCACACGCTCGGGATGCGGTTCGGCATCTGGGTCGAGCCGGAGATGGTCAACCCCGACAGCGACCTCTACCGCGCCCACCCCGACTGGGTGCAGCACCACCCCGGCCGGGCCCGCACCGAGTTCCGCAACCAGCTCGTGCTCAACCTCGCCCGCCCCGAGGTGCGCGCCCATCTGTGGGAACGGCTGGACACCCTGCTGAGCGGCGCGCCCATCGACTATGTGAAATGGGACTTCAACCGCTCCTTCGCGGACCCCGGCTGGCCCGGCGACCCCTATCCGCGGCGGCTGTGGATCGACCATGTACGGGGGCTGTACGAGCTGCTGGAGCGGCTGCGCGCCGCCCACCCCGGGGTCGCCTTCGAGTCCTGCTCGGGCGGCGGTGGCCGGATCGACCTCGGCGTCCTGGGCCTCACCGACCAGGTGTGGACCTCGGACAACACCGATCCGCTGGACCGGCTGGCCATCCAGCACGGCTTCGGTCAGCTCCACCCGGCCCGGGTGATGGCCGCCTGGGTCACCGACAGCCCCAACGCCATGGGCAACGCCCGGGTCAGCTCGCTGCGCTTCCGCTTCGTCAGCGCGATGGCCGGGGTGCTGGGCGTCGGCGGCGATCTGACCCGCTGGAGCGAGGCCGAACTCGCCGAGGCCCGCGACTGGGTGGCGCTCTACAAGCGGGTGCGCCCGGTCGTCCAGCACGGTGAGCTGTACCGGCTGCGGCCGCCGGAGGGCGACGGGCTCAGCGCGGTGCAGTACGTCCGGGGCGCGGAGACCGTCGTGCTGGCCTGGCTCCAGGCGCAGCACCACGGCCGGGCACCGCTTCCGCTGCGGCTGCGCGGGCTCGACCCGGCGGCCACCTACCGGGACCTGGAGACCGGGGAGGTGCACCGGGGAGCGGTGCTCGCCCACCGGGGCTTGCGCACCGGGCTGAGCGGCGACCTGGACGCCGCCGTATTCCACCTTCGCCGAAACTGACCGGGTGGGATAGATCACCCCACGTCAAGCCCTGGTTACGGTGGCGTAAGTCACGCCATCGGGTGAATGATGTCCCGACGTGGCAGACGATAAGGAGAGATTCAGCAACGGTTCCATCGGGTCGTACGCAGCCGTCGGAGACAGCTTCACCGAGGGCGTCGGCGACCCCGGTCCTGACGGGGTGTTCGTCGGCTGGGCCGACCGGCTCGCCGTCCTGCTGTCCGACCAACGACCCCACGACGATTTCCGCTACGCCAATCTGGCCGTACGCGGTCGACTCCTTGACCAGATCGTGGCCGAGCAGGTGGCCCGCGCCATCGAACTCGGCCCCGATCTCGTCACCTTCTGCGCGGGTGGCAATGACATCCTGCGCCCCGGCAGCGACCCCGACGATGTGGCCGAGCGCTATGAGGCGGCCGTCGCCGACCTCCGGGCGCGGGTGGGCACGGTGCTGCTGTGCACCGGCTTCGACACCAGAGGGGTGCCGGTGCTGCGCCATCTGCGGGGCAAGATCGCCACGTATACGGCACATGTGCGGGCGATCGCCGACCGCCACGGCTGCCCGGTGCTGGACCTGTGGTCGCTGCGGTCGGTGCAGGACCGCCGGGCCTGGGACGCCGACCGGCTGCATCTGTCGGCGGACGGGCACACCCGGGTCGCGCTGAGGGCGGGTCAGGTGCTCGGCCTGGACGTCCCGGCCGATCCCGATCAGCCCTGGCCCCCGGAGGGGCAGCGCACCGCGGCCGAGGTGCGCCGGGACAACATCCACTGGGCGCGCGAATATCTGGTGCCCTGGATCGGCCGACGGCTGCGCGGGGAGTCGTCGGGTGACCATGTGGAGCCCAAGCGGCCCGATCTGCTGCCGCTGCGGCCCTGAACGATCCGTGACCCGAAGCGGTCCCGGAGGAATAGGGGCAGACCCCCGTTGGCGCCCCGAGGCTGACCGCCCGGTGCGCTGTCGCTGCCCCTATTCCCTCGGCACCGCTCGTCCGTCGTATCGTCGCCGCGGGGCCGCTATATCGCCAGGTAGGCCCAGACGGCGCGGCCCGCGCCCCCCTGGTTCGGCCTGACCCCCCAGGCCTCCGACATGGCCTCCACCAGCATCAGCCCGCGGCCGCCCTCCTGGTCCGCGCTCACCGACCGGGCCTCGGGCACCGTGCGCGCACAGCCCTGGTCGGCCACCTCCAGCCGCAGCCGGGTGCCTATGAGCTGGAGTGAGCAGCGAACGTCCTCGCTGGAGGTGTGGCGCACCGCGTTGGTGAAGAGCTCGGAGACGATCAACTCCGCGCTGTCCCGGGTGTCCTGGTCGATGCCCCATGAGCCCAGCCGCCGGACGACATGCCTTCTCGCCTCGGCGACGGACGTGCTCAGCGCCGGCAGACGAAACACGTCGTGGCGGGGCGGGGCGACCACGGTGCCGCCGCGCCCTAACCGGAGAGCCTCATAGGAAGGAGCCACGCCGACACTATGCTCTGTCACGCTCGCGTATGGCAAGGTTCAATCTGTAAATTACAGAATCGCAAGCGCAGGCTGTTCGGAATGCTGAGCCCATGCCAGACTGCTGTGTCGTGAAGGTACTTGGAGGGGGACGGTAGTGGCGGATGCGCGGGCGGGCGGAGCCCCGACCGTCCTGCGAGTCGTGCTCGGAAAACGGCTCCAGGACCTTCGGGAGAAGGCCGGGCTGTCATTCGAACAGGCCGGGCGAGCCCTGGACGTCACCCATGCCACGATCCGGCGGATGGAGAAGGCCGAGGTCGGCCTGAAGCTCCCGTATGTCGAGAAGCTGCTGCGGACGTACGGCGTCATCGACCCCGAGGAGGTCGAGGGGTTTCTCTCCCTCGCGCGCGAGGCCAACAAGGCCGGCTGGTGGCACCGGTTCCGCGACGTCCTGCCGGAGTGGTTCAACACCTTCGTCAGCCTGGAGGTCGAGGCCAATCTGATCCGGGCCTACGAGCCGCACTACATCCCAGGGCTGCTGCAGACCGAGGGATACGCCCGCGCGGTGCTCCGCGCGGGCATGCCGCATGCACCCGAATCGGAGATCGAGCGCAACGTGGCCCTCCGCATGGAGCGCCAGGCGCTGCTCGCCCGGGACAACCCGCCGATGCTGTGGGTGGTCATGGACGAGACGGTGGTGCGCCGCCCCATCGGCGGCGCCGAGACCATGCGTGCCCAGATCACACGGCTCATCGAGGAGGCCGAGGCGCCTCATATCCGCTTGCAGATCATGCCGTTCGACGCCGGTCCGCACCCGGCGATGTACGGACCCTTCCATATCTTCCGGTTCCCGATCCCGGAGCTGCCCGATATCGCGTACACGGAGACGCTCGTCAGCGGCTCCTACTTCGACCAGCGCGATGACGTATCGGCGTTCCTGGAGGCCCTGGACCGGATGTGCGCGCAGGCCGCGCCTGCACAGACGACTCAGGCGATTCTGAGTCGCATTCGCAAGGAGATCTGAACGATGGATCGCATATGCGGGAACCGCGTCTACAGCGGCATGCCGGCAAGGGACCTCGGCAGCGAGGGCTGGCACAAGCCATGGAGCGGTGGCAATGGGGGAAGCTGCGTCGAGGCGATGAGACTGACGGACGGACGGGTGGCGCTGCGCCAGTCGACCGACCCGGACGGACCGGCCCTGATCTACACCCATCTGGAGATGAAACGCTTCATCCAGAGTGCGAAGGCCGGGGAAGCGGACTTTTTGTTTCTGTGACGTCCTCCGGGACGTCCGGTTCTGTGACGCTCGTCGTGACCAGGGGGAACGAGGGGGAAACAGTGTGACCGACCGACCATGAAGTGACCGGCGGGGGCGGTGTCGCCGGGACGCGTTCCAGCGCACCGCCCGCGAACACGTCGTACAAAGCGATTCCAGGTGCACATAGCCGATGTCCACCGAGATCACCGAGGCGCCGGTCCTGCATGGCAGACCGGCGCTTCGGCGCGGGTGGCGGCTGTAGCCCGGTCCACTTGGGGGCACCAGCCCCTCGGGCGTGCCGATCCGGGTGATTCACGGTTCGGGTCAGATCACCTTCGTACGCCCGGAATTGCTCCGGGGCGGCCCAATTACTCATCCCGGGCACAAAGGTTTGGTCTATACCTTGACTGGTATAGACCAAACCGCTTGAGTGTCCCTCAGAGTTCCAGGGCCCCCCACGCGAAGGAGATCGGCCCCATGTGGAGACGACGTGTTCTGGCGCCGCTCGCGGCGACCGCGGCGGTGTGTGCGAGTGTGCTTGTCATGCCCATGACCTCAGCCTCGGCGGCGGGAACGACCGCCCAGGCGGCCTGCGACTACCCGAACTGGGCGGCGGGCAAGCCGTACGTCACCGGCGACATCGTCCGGTACACCGACGGCAAGTACTACCGCGCGGAGCACGACAACCCGGGCTATGACCCGGTGATCAGCACCTGGTACTGGGAGCCCTACACCTGCGGCGGCGAGGGCCAGAACCCGAGCGGCTTCGTGGTGAGCGAGGCGCAGTTCAACCAGATGTTCCCGAACCGGAACTCGTTCTACACCTACCAGGGCCTGACCGCCGCCCTGAGCGCCTACCCCGGCTTCGCCAACACCGGCAGCGACACCGTCAAGAAGCAGGAGGCGGCCGCCTTCCTGGCGAACGTCAACCACGAGACCGGCGGCCTGGTCCACATCGTGGAGCAGAACACCTCCAACTACCCGCACTACTGCGACTGGAACCAGCCCTACGGCTGCCCCGCGGGCCAGGCGGCGTACTACGGCCGCGGACCGATCCAGCTCAGCTGGAACTTCAACTACAAGGCCGCGGGCGACGCGCTCGGCATCGATCTGCTCGGCAACCCCTGGCTGGTGGAGCGGGACGCCGCGGTGTCCTGGAAGACCGCCCTGTGGTTCTGGAACACCCAGCGTGGGGCCGGTTCGATGACCCCGCACGACGCCATGGTCAACCAGCGGGGCTTCGGCGAGACCATCCGCGCGATCAACGGCAGCCTGGAGTGCAACGGCGGCAACCCCGGCCAGGTGCAGAGCCGAATAGACGCCTACCAGCGGTTCGTCCAGATACTCGGCACCACCCCCGGCTCCAACCTGAGCTGCTGACCGGCCGCCGGCGACAGCCGATTCACCGCTGATCGACCGACGATGACCGGCGCCGAGCGGCCGTCCGGTCGGAAGCGAGGAAATTGAGGTGCGCCGCTCCGCCGCCACGCGCCAGCCTGGAGCACATGGCGTGGACGGTGAGTGACGACCTCGAGGAGTTCCGGGCCGCGGCGGGTGGCTTCCTGCGCGCCCACCCGGCCCGGAACACCACTCTGCTCACGGTGGTCTCCTCCCTGACAGCGGCGGGCAGCGGCAGATACGGCGCCGAGCCGCCGGTCTACGGCTGGTGGGCCGGGGAGGAGAAGGGTCCGGCGGAGGGCGCGTTCCTGTGCACCCCGCCCTACCCCCCGCTGCTCTCCCCCCTCTCCGGCGAGGCGGCACGGGCCCTCGCCCGCACCCTCGCCCGGGACGGCGAGCTGAAGGTCACCGGAGTGAACGCGGGGCGCGAGACCGCCGAGACCTTCGCCTCCGCCTGGGAGGACTTCACCGGTGCGGTGAACACCGTCGAGCAGACCCACCGGCTCTATCGACTCGATGCCCTCACCCCGCCCGATCCGGCCCCACCGGGGCGGCCCCGGACCGCCACCACCGCCGACCGGGACCTGTTGATCAACTGGTGCGAGGGGTTCGCCCGCGAGACCGCCGCGCTGAGGGGCGATGCCACCGCGCAGGTGGACGACAAGCTCGGCCATGGCGGGATCACGGTGTGGGAGCTCGACGGCCGGCCGGTGGCCTGCGCCGGGATCAGCCGTACGGTCGCCGACATGGCCCGGGTCGCCCTGGTGTACACCCCGCCCGAGCTGCGCGGACGCGGCTACGCGGGCGCCGCCACGGCCGCCGTGAGCGGGGCCGCGCGGGCCGCCGGGGTGAAGGAGCTCCTGCTCTTCACCGATCTTGACAACCCCACCAGCAACGCCCTCTACCAGCGTCTCGGCTACCGCCCGGTGGAGGACCATCTGGTGCTGTCCTTCTCCTCCTCCGCGGAACAAGGTCCCCCCTCGTAAGAGTTGTGTCATTGCAGCCCAACGGCACCGCGCGTTGGAGTGCTCCCGCCCTCTCACCTTGGAGGCCCCGTGACCGGCTCCCATCCGACACGATCCCGGCTCACCGCCGCCCTGCGCCCAGCCGCCTTCGGAGCGGATCCCAGCGGGGAGCGGATGGAGCGCATCCGGCGGTCGCCGAATTTCGCGAACGGTGTGTTCGTCAACCCGGTGGGGGCCCGCACCGCCCCGTCCGGCTCGATGCTGACGTTCGCGTCCACCTACTTCCGCAAGGAGGAGCGCGTCCGCCGGGCACCCGCCGGGACCGTGCCGGTGCACCCCACCACCGTCGCCGATCTGGCCACCCCGCCCGCCTCCGGGCTGCGGCTGACCTGGATGGGACACTCCAGTGTGCTCGCGGAGATCGACGGGCGGCGGGTGCTGTTCGACCCCGTGTGGGGACAGCGCTGTTCGCCCTTCTCGATGGTGGGGCCCAAGCGGTTGCACCCGGTTCCGGTACCGCTGCGGGAGTTGGGGCCGGTGGACGCGGTGGTCATCTCCCATGACCACTACGACCATCTGGACATGCCCACGATCCGGGCGCTGGTGCGGAGCCACGCGATGTTCGTCGTCCCGCTCGGGGTGGGGGCCCATCTGGAGCGCTGGGGCGTTCCGGCCGAGCGGATGACCGAGCTGGACTGGCACGAGTCCACCGAGGTCGCCGGGCTCACGCTCACCGCCACCCCGGCCCGCCACTTCTGCGGTCGCGGGCTGCGCAACACCCAGCACACCCTGTGGGCCTCCTGGGTGGTGGCGGGTTCCGGGCGCCGGATCTACCACAGCGGGGACACCGGCTACTTCTCCGGCTTCGCGGAGATCGGCGCGGCGTACGGGCCGTTCGACGCGACCATGATCCAGATCGGTGCCTACTCCGAATACTGGCCTGACATCCACATGACCCCCGAGGAGGGCATGCGGGCCCATCTCGATCTCCAGGGCGGGGACCCGGCGCGGGGGATCATGCTGCCGATCCACTGGGGCACCTTCAACCTCGCCCCGCATCCGTGGGAGGAGCCCGCCGAGGGCACGGTGACGGCGGCGAAGGAGGCCGGGGCGACCGTGGCCGTGCCGCGTCCCGGCCAGCCGTTCGAGCCGGAGCGCGGGCTGCCGCTGGAGCCGTGGTGGCGGGCGATCGCGGCACGGCCGGTGACGGAGGTACCGGCCGCGGCCGAGGGCGCGGCCGAGCCGACCGTTCCCGCCGGACGGTCGGGCGCCGGGGCGTCCGGGACGACCGGAAAGCGTCCCGGGGCGACCGGCGGCGCGGACCCCGCGATGCCCATCCCCCAGTCGTAACACCGGGGTTGGCGCCGCCTTTCCGAGGCGGTACGGCACGGGTTGCTTCTTTGTCGAATGGCGCTGAATGGCGTCGAAACCCTTGTGGTGGACACGACGCGCTCGCTTGAATGGTTAGGAAAGGTTCCTAACGGATCGCTCAGGATCCGGGGCTGCCCCGGCGCGCCCTGGGCGGCCGCGCGCACTTCCCCCACAGTCGACAAGGAACGGAGTCCCCATGTCCCCCATGCACAGGAGGATCGGCCTCGCGGCCGTGGCCGTCACGGTACCGGCCGCGCTCGTCTTCACCGGCGTCGGAGTCGGGCAGGCGTCCGACCATCTGCCGTCCACGTCGGACGCGCGCCACACCCACTCGGCGCACAAGGCCGCGGCGGGGAGCAACCTGGACGACCCGGCGAAGAAGGAGATCGCCATGAAGCTGGTCTCCAGTGCCGAGAACTCCTCGCTCGACTGGCGCGCCCAGTTCAAGTACATCGAGGACATAGGCGACGGCCGCGGCTACACCGCCGGCATCGTCGGATTCTGCTCCGGCACCGGCGACATGCTGGAACTCGTCGAGTACTACACCCAGCAGAAGCCCGGCAACGTCCTGGCCAAGTACCTCCCCGCGCTGCGCGAGGTCAACGGCGGCGACTCCCATGACGGCCTGGACCCGAACTTCACCAAGGACTGGAAGAAGGCCGCCGCCGACAAGGCGTTCCAGGACGCCCAGGAGCACGAGCGCGACCGCGTCTATTTCAACCCGGCCGTCAAGCAGGGCAAGGGCGACGGCCTGGGCGCGCTCGGCCAGTTCATCTACTACGACGCGATCGTGATGCACGGCCCCGGCAACAGCAAGTACAGCTTCGGTGGCATCCGTAAGACCGCCCTGTCCAAGGCCAAGCCCCCGGCGCAGGGCGGCAATGAGACCACCTACCTCAACGCCTTCCTCGACGCCCGTAAGGAGGCCATGAAGAGCGAGGAGGCGCACAGCGACACCAGCCGGGTCGACACCGAGCAGCGGAAGTTCCTCAACGAGAAGAACTTCGACCTGGCGCCCCCGTTGAAGTGGAAGGTCTACGGCGACCCGTACGAGATCAACTCCTGACCGCCGAGCCGGTCCCCGCTTGCTAAGCGGGACACTGTCCCATATCTTCAATCGGGACAGTGTCCCGTTTATTTGGTGTGGGGATGGAGTACGGCTATGTCGACATATCTGTTGGTGCACGGAGCTTGGCACAGTGGGCAGTGCTGGGAGCGGGTGGTCCCGTTGCTGGCGGCGGCCGGGCATCGGGTGCTGGCGCCGACGCTGACCGGCTACGGCGACACGGCGCATCTGGCGGGCCCGGAGGTGGGGCTGGATACGCATGTCGACGACATCGTCGGGCTGATCACCGAAGAGGACCTCACCGACGTGGTGCTCGTCGGGCACAGCTACGCCGGGCTGGTCATCTCGTCCGCGGCCAACCAGCTCCCGGACCGGATCGGGCATCTGGTCTATCTCGACGCCATGGTCCCGGAGGACGGCGAGACCGCGGCCGATGTCATGCCCTTCACCCAGGCCATGATCGACCAGGCCCTGGCGTCCGAGAGCGGCTGGCGGGTTCCGCCCCTGGCCGGGATGGAGCCGTCCTCGGATCTGTTCGGGGTCACCGAACCGGCGGATGTGGCGTGGCTGCGGTCGATGCTGTCGGATCAGCCGGTGCGCTGCCTCCAGCAGCCGGTCCGGCTGGACAACCCGGCCGCGAACACGGTCCCGCGGACGCATATCCACTGCGTCGCCAATGTGCCGGAGGGCATCACCCGGCGGCCCGTCCCCGCGATCCAGCCCAATGGCACCCCGGCACAGGTGTGGGAGCTGGAGACCGGCCACGACTGCATGATCACCATGCCCGCCGAACTCACCGAACTGCTGCTCAAGCTCGGCTGAGCCGGCCCCCTCTCGGCTCCTCAGCCCGACGCCGCCTCCACCAGGGCGCGCATGACCCGTACGTCGTCGCCCGCCTCCGGATGCCACTGGACGCCCAGCACGAACGCCTCCGCGTCCGGCAGCTCCACCGCCTCCACCGTTCCGTCGTCCGTGGCGTGGGCCGAGGGGGTCAGGCCCTTGCCCAGGTGGGCCACGGCCTGGTGGTGGAAGGTGGGGACGGACACCGGCTCCGGGAGGATCCCGGCGAGGAGCGTGCCCGGGACCGGCTTCACCTCGTGGTGGTCGAAGACGCCGGGCGGGCCCACGTGGCCGTCCAGGTGCTGGACGAGGGTGCCGCCCAGGGAGACGTTCAGGAGCTGGTGGCCCCGGCAGATGCCCAGCAGGGGAGTGCCCGACGCCAGGGCCGCCTCGATCAGGGCCAGCTCCCAGGCGTCCCGCTCCCGCGCGGGCGGCCCGGTGCGCGGCTCCACCTCGGCCCCGTACCGCACCGGTTCCACATCCGGGCCGCCGGAGATGACGAGCCCGTCGAGGCGGGAGACCACCGACGCGGCGGCGGCCGGGTCCTCGTCCGGTGGCAGCATCGCCGCCAGGCCGCCCGCGCGCTGGACGAGCAGGTGGTAGCCCGAGGGCAGCAGCGCGGCGGGGAGGTTCCACACGCCCCAGCTCGCCGAGGATTCGAGATAGGTGCTGACGCCGATCAGGGGCTTGGACACCGGGGGCTCCGATCTTCGTGGATCTGCTCGGTCGCGGGGATCGTTCTCCGTTGCGGGGATCGTTCTCCGTCGCGGGAAGGGTCTCAGTCGCGGGACAGTTCCGCCTCGGCCTCCGCCAGCGCCGCGAACTCCTCCTCCGGCGCGGCCGCGACCAGGCGATGGCGGCTGTAGAAGGCGAAGTAGGCCAGCGCCACCGCGTAGACACCGAGCGCGATGAAGGCCGCGTCCTTGTCCACCAGGAACGTGGCCACCAGCGCGGAGCAGGCCAGGACCAAGGCGAGGGATGACGTCACCGTGCCGCCGGGGGTGCGGTAAGGACGCTCCAGGCCCGGTTCGCGGCGGCGCAGGACGATGTGGGAGAGCGACATCAGGGCGTAGGAGATGGTGGCGCCGAAGACCGCGGTGTTGAGCATCCGGGCGCCGTCGCCGGTCCACGCCGCGAGCGTGAAGCCGATGGCGCCCGGGACCAGCAGGCCCAGGAAGGGGGCCTTGCGGCTGCTGGTCAGCGAGAGGAAGCGGGGCAGATAGCCGGCCCGGGAGAGCGCGAACAGCTGGCGCGAACCGGCGAAGATCAGCGAGAAGAAGGAGGCCACGAGCCCGGCGAGGCCCGCGTAGTTGACGACGCGGGACAGCACGGTGGCCTTGCCGTCCGGCTGGAGCGCCTCGACCAGCGGGTTGCCCGCGTCCTGTACGGCGCTCGGGCCGCGCGCCCCCGCCGCCGCGAGGAAGGTGAGCAGGGCGAGGAGCAGCAGGATGCCCATGGACCAGGCCATGGCCTTCGGCAGCGTACGGGCCGGGTCCCGGGTCTCCTCCGCCGCCAGCGGCACTCCCTCCACCCCCAGGAAGAACCACATGCCGAAGGGGAACGCCGACCAGATGCCGAGCAGCCCGAACGGCAGCCAGGAGCTCGATCCGAAGGAGGAGTGGTCCGCCGGGATGTCGTTGAGCGAGCCCGCGTCGAAGTCGGTGAGGGCGCCCACGGCGAAGACCAGCAGCGCGGCGACGGCGATGGCGGTCACGACCAGGCTGAACCGCAGGGCCTCGCCCACACCCCACAGATGGATGCCGATGAAGATGACGAAACACGCCAGATAGACCGGCCAGCCGGACTCCAGGCCGAAGAGCCCGAGCGACTCGACGTAGTCGCCGATGAAGATGGAGATGGCGGCGGGTGCCAGGACGTACTCGATGAGGATCGCCGTGCCGGTGAGGAAGCCGCCCCAGGGGCCGAGGGCGCGCCGCGCGAAGCCGTAGCCGCCGCCCGCGGTGGGGAGGATCGCGGCCAGCTCCGCCAGGGCGAACACCATGCAGGCGTACATCAGGCCCATCAGCAGGGCGGCGATGGCGAGGCCGCCGAAGCCGCCCTCCGCCAGGCCGAAGTTCCACCCCGAGAAGTCGCCGGAGACGACGTAGGCGACGCCGAGGCCGGTCAGCAGCAGCGGGCCCGCGCTGCCGCGCCGCAGGGTGCGGCGCTCCAGATACGCGTCCTCGGGGGACGGCGCCGGGCCGCCG
Organism: Streptomyces lacaronensis; assembly: GCF_047337785.1. Classification (NCBI taxonomy): domain Bacteria; kingdom Bacillati; phylum Actinomycetota; class Actinomycetes; order Kitasatosporales; family Streptomycetaceae; genus Streptomyces; species Streptomyces lacaronensis. Next base: position 2,898,567 of record NZ_JBLHDK010000003.1, on the reverse strand, counting down.
CCCGGTGGGGCGCCGCCACCGGAGGCGCCGGCGGATTCGGTGCGGGCGGATTCGGTACCGTCGGCCATGGGGGACACTCCTGCTCCACACGAGGGGGCGATGGCAAAGGTGTGGGGCCATACCTTTGCCGTCCGGTCGGCGATGCGCAAGACCTCTGCGTAAAACCGTGGTTAAGGACCCCGTGGGACCGGCCGGTCAGACCAGGAAGCCGCGCAGCAGTGCCGCCGTGCCCTCGCAGTGCTCCCGCATCACCTCACGCGCTCCGTCCGCGTCCCCGTCCAGCACCGCCTCGACCAGCGCCCCGTGCTGGGCCTGGGAGTGTTCGAGGTTCTTGACCAGCAGCGGGATGCAGTCCAGCAGGTCGTTGACGGTCGCGCGGACGGCCGCGTACTGGGCGGCGAGCGACGGTGAGCCCGCCAGCTCCGCGAGCGTGAGGTGGAGCATCGTGTCCAGGCGGCGGTAGTCGGCCAGCGGGGCGTCCCGCGTCGCGTCCAGGGCCGCCCGCAGCCGCCGCGCCCGCCCCTCGTCCAGCCGGTGCGCGGCACACAGCCCCGCCGCGCCCACCTCCAGGACCTCGCGGAACCGCAGGGTGTCCTCGACGTCGACCGCCTCGACCCGGCGCCGCAGCTCGTCCTCGCCGCCGCCCTCGGCGGGCTCGGGCCTGGCCCGGACGAAGGTGCCGCCGTAGCGGCCGCGGCGGCTCTCCACCAGCCCCTGGTCCTGGAGTACCTTCAGCACCTCGCGCAGGGTCACCCGGCTGATCCGCAGCCGGTCGGCCAGCTCCCGCTCGGCCGGGAGCCGGCCGCCGTCGGGGACCAGCCCCAGCCGCAGCACCTGGAGTATCTGCTCCAGCGCCTCCTCGAAGCCGTTCCCCGCGCGCACCGGGCGCAGCACCGGTGCCAGCCGGTCGTCCGCCGCGCTCCCGCGCCCACTCCCGCTCTCGCTCATCGAACCGTCCGCACCTACTTCCCAACCAATGGTCTGCGGTATTACCTTAAGGCCACTCGCGCCCCCCAACCCCTCTCCGCACCCTCCGCACCCTCCGTTCCCCCTCGAATTCTCCGACGCAGGAGGCCCCACCGTGGCAGACCGCACGCCCCCGCTCTCGGTCGACGAGCTGACCAGACTGGTCGCCGCCGGGGAGATCGACACCGTCGTCCTGGCCTTCACCGATATGCAGGGAAGGCTCCAGGGCAAGCGGTTCGCCGCCCGCTTCTTCCTCGACGACGTCCTGGCACACGGCACCGAGGGCTGCAACTACCTCCTCGCCGTCGACACCGAGATGAACACCGTCGACGGCTACGCCATGTCCTCCTGGGAGCGCGGCTACGGCGACTTCGCCATGCACGGCGACACCGCCACCCTGCGCCGCACCCCCTGGAACCCCGGCACCGCCCTCCTCACCGCCGATCTCGCCTGGCACGACGGCAGCCCGGTGGCCGCCTCCCCGCGCCAGATCCTGCGCCGTCAACTCGACCGGCTCGCCGAGCGCGGCTGGACCGCGTACACCGGCACCGAGCTGGAGTTCATGGTCTTCAGGGACAGTTACGAGCAGGCGTGGAACACCGGCTACCGCGGGCTGACCCCCGCCAACCAGTACAACGTCGACTACTCCGTCCTCGGCACCGGCCGGGTCGAGCCCCTGCTGCGCCGCATCCGCAACGAGATGGGCGCCGCCGGGATGACCGTCGAGTCGGCCAAGGGGGAGTGCAACCTCGGCCAGCACGAGATCGCCTTTCGCTACGCCGACGCCCTGACCACCTGCGACCAGCATGCCGTCTACAAGACCGGCGCCAAGGAGATCGCCGCCCAGGAGGGCATGGCGCTCACCTTCATGGCCAAGTACGACGAGCGCGAGGGCAACTCCTGCCATATCCACCTCTCGCTGCGCGACGAGGCCGGGCACCCCGTGCTCGCCGACGACGACGGCGAGTACGGCATGTCGAAGACCATGCGCCACTTCCTCGCCGGACAGATCGCGGCGATGCGCGACTTCACCCTGCTCTACGCCCCGAACATCAACTCCTACAAGCGGTTCCGCCCCGGCTCCTTCGCGCCCACCGCCGTCGCCTGGGGCCCGGACAACCGCACCTGCGCGCTGCGGATCATCGGCCACGGCCCCTCCCACCGGCTGGAGAACCGGCTCCCCGGCGGCGACGTCAACCCGTACCTGGCCGTGGCCGGAATGGTGGCCGCCGGGCTCCACGGCGTGGAGCAGGAGCTGGAGCTCCCCGAGGTCTGTACCGGCAACGCCTACACCGGCGGGGCCGAGCACGTCCCGACCTCGCTCCGCGACGCCGCCGAGCTGTGGCGGAACAGCCCCATAGCGCGGGCCGCCTTCGGCGACGAGGTGGTCGAGCACTACCTCAACATGGCGCGCGTCGAGCAAGACGCCTATGACACCGCCGTCACGGACTGGGAGCGCTTCCGGTCCTTCGAGCGCATGTGAGGAACCAGCGAGTGAGCACCGAACACCCCCACGAACACCACATCCTCAACCCGGCCACCGAGGAGGTCATCGCCACCGTCCCCGCCACCACCCCGGACGAAGTGGCCGCCGCCGTGGCCCGCGCCACCGAGGCGCAGCGCGGCTGGGCCGCGCTCGCGCCCGCCGACCGCGCCCGGCTGCTGCGCCGCTTCGCCGCCGCCGTGGACGGGCACATCGAGGAACTGGCAGCGCTGGAGGTCCGCGAGGCGGGCCATCCGATCGGCAACGCCCGCTGGGAGGCGGGCAACGTGCGCGATCTGCTGGAGTACGCCGCTGGGGGAGCGGAGCGGCTGAGCGGCGCCCAGATCCCGGTGGCCGGTGGTCTGAACGTCACCTTCCATGAACCGCTGGGCGTGGTCGCGGTCATCGCGCCGTGGAACTTCCCCATGCCGATCGCCGCCTGGGGCACCGCGCCCGCCCTGGCCGCCGGAAACGCCGTCGTCCTCAAACCGGCCGAGACCACCCCGCTGACCGCGCTCCGGCTCGCCGAACTCGCCCTCGCCGCCGGGCTGCCCGAGGGGCTGTTCCAGGTGCTGCCCGGCGCCGGGCCGGTGGCCGGGGCCGCGCTGGTCGAGCACCCGGGCGTCGCCAAGGTCGTCTTCACCGGCTCCACGGCCGTCGGCAAGGAGATCATGGCCAAATGCGCCGCGGGCGTGAAGCGGGTGACCCTCGAACTCGGCGGCAAGAGCCCCAACATCGTCTTCGCCGACGCCGACCTCGGGCGCGCCGCGGCCGCCGCGCCCGGCTCCTTCCTGGACAACACCGGCCAGGACTGCTGCGCCCGCAGCCGGATCCTGGTCCAGCGCGGCGTCTACGACCGGTTCATGGAGCTGCTGGAGCCCGCCGTGACGTCGTTCACGGTCGGCGACCCGGCCGACCCCGCCACCGCCATGGGCCCGCTGATCTCGGCCGCCCAGCGGGAGCGCGTACGGTCCTACGTGCCCGAGGACGCGCCCGTCGCGATCCGCGGCGAGGCTCCGAAGGGCAAGGGGTTCTGGTACCCGGCCACCGTGCTGGAGGCCACCGGCCCCGGGGACCGCACCGCCGTGGAGGAGGTCTTCGGCCCCGTCGCGGTCGTCCTCCCCTTCGAGGACGAGGCCGACGCCGTACGGCTGGCCAACGCCACCGACTACGGTCTGTCCGGTTCGATCTGGACCCGCGACGTGGGCCGCGCGGTCCGGGTCTCGCGCGCCGTCGCCGCCGGGAACCTGTCCGTCAACTCGCACAGCAGCGTGCGGTACGCCACCCCCTTCGGCGGCTACAAGCAGTCCGGCCTTGGCCGGGAGCTGGGCCCCGACGCCCTTGCCGCCTTCACCGAGACCAAGAACGTCTTCATCAGCACCGAGGAGCAGTGACGTGACCGAGACCCCCGTGTGCCGCCGCCTGGTGGGCCGTACCGCCGTCGTCACCGGAGCGGGCAGCGGCATCGGCCTGGCCACCGCGCGTCGCCTGGCCTCCGAGGGCGCGCACATCGTCTGCGCCGATATCGACGAGAGCGCGGCCAAGGCCGCCGCCGACGAGGTCGGCGGGCTCTGCGTCCGGGTGGACGTGACCGACCCCGAGCAGGTCGAGGCGCTCTTCAAGACCGCCTTCGACACCTACGGTTCGGTGGACATCGCCTTCAACAACGCCGGGATCTCCCCGCCCGACGACGACTCGATCCTCACCACCGGACTCGACGCCTGGAAGCGGGTCCAGGAGGTCAACCTCACCTCCGTCTATCTGTGCTGCAAGGCCGCGCTGCCGTACATGCGGCGGCAGGGCCGGGGCTCCATCGTCAACACCGCCTCGTTCGTGGCCGTGATGGGCGCCGCCACCTCCCAGATCAGCTACACCGCCTCCAAGGGCGGGGTGCTGGCCATGTCCCGCGAACTGGGTGTGCAGTTCGCCCGCGAGGGCATCCGGGTCAACGCGCTGTGCCCGGGGCCGGTCAACACCCCGCTGCTGAAGGAGCTGTTCGCCAAGGACCCGGAGCGGGCCCAGCGCCGGCTGGTGCACGTACCGGTGGGCCGGTTCGCCGAGCCTGAGGAGATCGCCTCCGCCGTGGCCTTCCTGGCCAGCGATGACGCGTCCTTCGTCAACGCCGCCGAGTTCCTCGTGGACGGCGGGATCGCCGGGGCATATGTCACGCCGTTGTAGTCCGGTGCGCAGTCCGGCCATCCGCGGTGTACGGACCCCACCCCTGGCCATAGGCTGACCATGTGACCATGAACACGCCCCCCGGCTGGTACCCCGATCCCGGCTACGCAGGTAACGGCCCCGCCATGGAACGGTGGTGGGACGGCTCGGCCTGGACCGAGTACACCCGTGATGCCTCGGGGGCCGCGGACCCGGCCTTCGGCCCGCCGCCGCCCCCCTACCTGCCAGGGCGGCAGGGGGGACACGGGCACGGCCGGGGCCGGGGCCCGAGGATCGCGGCGCTGTCCGTCGCCGTGGGCGTCGTCGTCGCCGCGATCGTCGGTGGCATCGTGCTGCTGGGCGACGGCGGCGACGGCGGTGGGAACGCCCAGACCGGGCCCGCCCCCAGCACCTCCGCGCCGGACGACGGCGGCGACCCGGCCCCGGACCTCCCCACCCCGGACGACCCCTCGGAGGGGCCCACCGAGAGCCCCGGGGCACCGCCCAGCTACGACCCGGACACCGCCCCGGACCAGGGCAACGGCATCAGCCTGCCGGTGCTCTCCGGCTGGCAGGCGGGGCGCAGCAGCTCCGGCGGCGCGGGCGTCACCACCTCCCGCTACCCCTGCCCGGGCGACCCGTCCACCGACTGTGTGCGCGGCGGTGCCTTCTCCCGGACCGCCGAGGGCTACAAGGCCACCTCCGCCAAGGGCATAGCCAAGGAGGACATCGAGCAGAACGCCGAGGAGTCCTACGGCACCGACAAGGACACCGACCGCAAGGCGTACGGCGGGATCACCTCTCATAAGCAGCTGAAGGCGTCGGCGGTCGAGGTCGCGGGCAAGAAGGGCTATCTGGTCCGCTGGAAGGTGGTGACGAAGAAGGGCGACGACGGCATCGTGCAGTCGGTGGCGTTCCCCTCGCCGACCATGCCGGACACGATGGTCGTGGTGCGCTTCGGGTTCGACGAGAGCGACAAGGCGCCGCCGCTCAGCGACATGGACAAGATCGTCAAGGGCATCGAGGCGCTGGCGGGCAACGGCCGGTCCATCTAGACGCGTTCCCAGCCGTCAGAGGAACGTCCTGCCCTCGCCCCGGTACGTCGGCACCTCGGCCACCACCCGGTCCCCCTCGATCAGCCGCAGCGTGTCGAACCGCTCGCACAGCTCACCGGCCTTGGCGTGCCGGAACCACACCTTGTCGCCGATCAGCAGATCGTCGGCGGCCGTGCCCAGCAGCGGGGTCTGCACCTCGCCCGGCCCCTCCATCGAGTCGTACACGAGCCCCTGAGGCAGATACGGCACCGGCAGCCGGTCCGGGCCCGCCGCGCCCGACGCCGGATAGCCGCCGCCGAGCACCGTCACCACGCCCACCCCGGGGCGGCGCACCACCGGCTGGGCGAACAGGGCCGCCGGGCGGCCGCGGAAGGACGTGTAGTGGTCGAACAGGCGCGGCTGGTAGAGCCCGGACCCGGCGGCGATCTCGGTCACCGCGCCCTCCGCGGCGGTGTGCTGCACACTGCCCGTACCGCCGCCGTTGACGAACTCCAGGTCCGCCACGGCCCGCACCGCCCGTACGGCCGCGGCCCGGCGCGCCGCGAGCTCCCGGCGCGCCACGGACTGCATCAGCCGGATGGCGCGCGAGCGCAGCGGGCTCCCGGGCACCGCGTCGCCCACGCCCGCCACATGCCCCTCGTACGCCATCAGCCCGACCAGCCGGAAGCCGGGGCGGTCGGCGATCGCCCGTGCCAGGGCGGCCAGTTGCTCCGGTTCGCGCAGCGGTGAGCGCAGCGCCCCGACTCGCACCCGTCCGCCGAGCATCCGCAGCGAGGTGTCCAATTCCAGACAGACCCGGACCTCTTCGGTCCCGGCGCGAACGCTGTCGATCAGATCGAGCTGGGAGAGGTCGTCCACCATGACGGTCACGGCCTCGGCCAGCTTGGGGTCACCGGTCAGAGTGGCGAAGCCGTCCCGGTCGGCGGAGGGGTAGGCGAGCAGTACGTCGTCGAACCCCTCGCGCGCCAGCCACAGCGACTCCGGGAGCGTGAAGCTCATGATCCCCGCGAAGCCGTCGAACGCGAGGACCCGCTCCAACAGCGCGCGGCAGCGCACCGATTTGCTGGCCACGCGGATCGGTTTGCCTCCCGCCCGGCGGACCAGATCCCGTGCGTTGTCGTCAAAGGCTCCCAGGTCGACAATCGCCACGGGCGCTTCGAGATGGGCGGTGGCCCGGTCGTACCGGGCCCGGTCAGCGGCGGCAGCGGACATGGACGCAGCTTGCCAGACCGCTATTACCACTGGGTAGAGGGCGGCCGGTGCGCAGGGCCCCCGGCTGGCCGTAGAGTGTCGCGCACGCCACGACCGGCAGGTCAGCGGCGGGTTGTCCGTATACGGGCCCACCTGCCCGAAAGGCGGTGCGGTGGCGCGGCGAACCGGACGGAGCCAGGTGAAGCAGGTCTCGACGGGTGCGAGGGGGTGCAGGTGAGCACCGACGCGGAACAGGCGCACTCATCCCACGGCACGCCCCCACCACGCCCCGCACAACCCCCGCGCACGGCGCCCGAGCGGTCTTCCGCGCCCCCACCGCGCCCCACCAGCGCGCCCGGGTTCACCCCCGATCCGGAGACGCCCGTCCTCGGCGTACGGGCGAAGGCCCCGTTCTCCAGGGGCACCGCCGAGGCGTCCGGCACCCGGGTGCCCCCGCAGCCCTCGACACCGCCGCGCCCGTCCGTGCCTCCGCGCACCGGCGGGCTCTTCGCGGCCGGCGGGCCGGGCGGCCGGCGCCGTCCCCCCAGCCGTACGGCGGCCGCCGCCGCGAGTCTCGTCCTCGGGCTCGGGCTGCTCGGCGGGGCGGCGGCCGGAAGCTGGCTGGGCGACGACCCCGGCGCCCCGCCGTCCACCGCCGACACCTACGCCCACGCCCGCTCCGCCTGGCACGGCATCCCCGTGGACGACCTCTTCCCGCGCACCCTGCGCGGCAAGGGCGAGGGCCCCGGCGGCGCCGACCGCGTCTGGACCCGGATAGCCGTCGCCCCCGACAGCAGCTGCGGCGGCGGATTCGATCCGCTGCTCGCCAAGGCGCTGGCCCCGGTGGGCTGCAAACGGCTGGTGCGCGCCACGTACACCGACGCCACCAGCACCAGCGTCACCACCGTCGGCGTGCTGATCACCACCTCAGGACCCACCGGAATGCGGGCGCTGCGGCAGCGCTTCGCCACCGAGAAGCTGGACGAGCGCACCGATCTGATGCCCCGCACATACGCCGCCAAGGGCACCGCCGCGGCCGGTTTCGGCGACGACCAGCGCGCCAGCTGGCGGATCCGGATCCTCACCGACGCCCCCGCCGTCGTCTACACCGTCACCGGCTTCGCCGACGGCCGCGAGGTCACCGACCCGCAGTCGGCGGGCGAGGCGACCCAGCGCGGCGCCACCTCGGCCCCCGCGCAGTCCGGCCTCGGCAACGACGCCCGGGGCATCGCCGACGCGATCGAGGCCGGATTCCGCCGGGCCCTGGCCACGTTCACGGAGACCACGTCATGACCGGGATCGGGCGGCGCCTCGCCGTGGCCCTCGCCGCCGCCGGGCTGACCCTGGTGCCCGCGGCGCCCGGATACGCCGACGGCATACAGGCCCAGGAGTGGGCGCTGGACACCCTCCACGTCCGCGAGGCATGGCAGACCACCAAGGGCTCCGGGATCACCGTCGCCGTCCTCGACACCGGCGTCGACGACGGCCACCCCGACCTCGAAGGCCAGGTGCTGCCGGGGAAGGACCTCATCGGCTTCGGCGCCCGGCGCGGCGAACGCTCCTGGGCCCGCCACGGCACCGCCATGGCCGGGATCATCGCCGGACACGGCCATGGCGCCTCCGGCGGCGAGGGCGTCCTGGGCGTCGCCCCGAAGGCCCGGATCCTGCCGGTGCGGGTGATCCTCGAGGACTCCGATCCCGACCGTAAGAAGGCCCGTTCGACCCGTGGCGGCGCGCTCGCCGCCGGGATCCGCTGGGCCGCCGACCACGGCGCCGACGTCATCAACCTCTCGCTCGGCGACGACAGCGCCTCCGCCCACCCCGAGGCCGCCGAGGACGCCGCCGTGCAGTACGCGCTGCGCAAGGGCGCGGTCGTGGTCGCCTCCGCGGGCAACGGCGGCGAGAAGGGCGACCGGGTCTCCTACCCGGCCGCCTACCCCGGGGTCATCGCCGTGACCGCCGTGGACCGCTACGGCTCCCGCGCCGCCTTCTCCACCCGCCGCTGGTACGCCACCGTCAGCGCACCCGGCGTCGACGTGGTCATAGCCGACCCCGACAAGCGCTACTACGAGGGCTGGGGCACCAGTGCGGCCGCCGCCTTCGTCTCCGGCTCCGTCGCCCTCGTCCGCGCCGCCCACCCCGACCTGAGCCCGCGCCAGATCCGCGGGCTCCTCACCAGGACCGCCCAGGACGTCCCCGAGGGCGGCCGCAGCGATGAACTCGGCGCGGGCCTGGTGAACCCGGCGGCCGCGATCACCGCGGGCGGCAAGCTGAAGCCCGAGGCCCAACGGCCCGCCGCGGCCGCCTCCCCGAACCGCTACTTCGGCAACGGCCCAAGCCACACCCAGGGCGCCCACGACGACTCAGGCCCCAACCAGATGGCCCTCCTCGCCGGACTCGCCGGCACGGCCCTGGTCGTCGCCGCGATATCCCTGTGGCGCGGCTCGGGCCCCCTGCGGGTGCCCCCGCGAGTGCGGGCGCTGCTGACGGGGACGCGTACGCGCTGAGCGGCGTCCGGCCGCCGCGCCGGTTCGGGCCCGGTGTGCGCGCCTGCCCGTGGGAATCCGTACGCGCTGAAGCATGACGGCGGTTGCCGGGCCGGGGGCCGTTCCGGAGCGGGCCGCTCACCCCGATGCGTACGCGGCGGTCGTCGCCACGGCAGCACGTGCCACCTGCTCCACCAGCGCCACCCCGCCCTCCCGGTCGGCATTACCCTCGGTGAGCACCGCGATCAGATAGCGCCGACCGTTTGCCGTCACCTCGCCGACGCTGTTGACGACCCACAGGCCGGTGGCGTCGCGGGGCATCCAGCCGTTCTTGAGCCGGGCCCCGGGGCCGGTGCCGTCCGCGGCGGCCGAGATGCCCCAGGTCTGACCGGCGGTGACGCGGCCCATCAGCGTCCGCAGATACGCCTGGGAGCGCGCGCTCAGCGGGGAGCCGTCCAGGAAGACCGCGCGCAGCAGGGCCAGCTGATCGGACGCGGTGGTGTGTGTCAGACCCCAGCGTCCGCGGTCGTCGGCGTGGGTATCGGTCAGCCCGAGCCTTCCCAGCGCGGCCTCGAGGCCGCTCGACCCGCCGATCGGCCCCCACAGCGCCGTCGCCGCGTCGTTGTCACTCCGCTCGATCATCACGCCCGCGTACGCGCGCTCCTGGGCGGTCAGCCGCCGCCCCTCGTCCTGCGCCCCGAGCAGCAGCGCCGCGAGGATGCCGACCTTGATGACGCTCGCCGTGGCGTACGAGCCGTCGCCATAAGACCCGCTCGCCCCCGACCCGGGTTCCAGGACGGCGACCGAGAAGTCCGCGGCGGAGCCCGCGGCCACGGGCGCGAGCGCGTCGGCGAGCGCGCCGCTCAGTCCGCCCGTACCGGACGGGGTGGGCAGCGTCGGGCCGCCGTCGTTCACGCGTTCCACGCCGTCTCCTTCACTGCCGCACCTGCCCCGGGTGGGGCCGCACCTGCCCCGGGTGGGGGTGCGGGGATCTCGGTCTCCTCGCTGTCGATACCCTCATGGTGTGGCGCTCAAGAACATTCCCGACCCCGGCTTCTCCGGCGACGACGGCTCCGCCGACCCCCGGCTGACCGCGGCGCTCGCCGCCTGGGCCGATGACCGTTCGGCCGAACCGGAGGTGCTCGCCGCGCTCACCGACGCCCGCCTGCTCGTCCCCGTGGTGGCGATCCTCGGCGAGGCCGAAGTGGGGCCCGAGGGGCTGCGCCGCGACAAGACCAGCGATATGGCGGTGCCCACGCTCCAGGCCCCCGACGGCCGGCGCGCGCTGCCCGCGTTCACCTCGCTCGAGACGCTGGCCCGCTGGCGCCCGGACGCCCGGCCCGTGGCCGTACCGCTGCGCCAGGCGCTGGAGGCCACCGCCCATGAGAAGGCGGACACCCTGGTCCTGGACCTCGCGGGCCCGGTGCCGTACCAGCTGACCGGGCCCGCGCTGCTGGCCCTCGCCGAGGGGCGGACCAGCGCCGATCCGCTCGCCGACCCGGCGGTGACCGAGGCGGTGCGTACCGTGCTGGCCGCCGAGCCGGAGGTGCTCCGGGCCCATCTGGCCCCGGCGGCGGACGCCGACGGGATGCTCGCGCTCGCCCTGACCCCGGAGGCGCCCGCGCGCGAGACGGCGCACCGGGTGGCGGGCGCCCTGGCCGCGGACGAGGTGCTGCGGGCGCGGCTGGTGCGCGGGCTGACCCTGGCGCTGCTGCCGCCGGACGCGAACGTCCCCGGCGAGCCGCTCTTCAGCCGCTGAGGGCCGGGCCCGGCCCCTCCCCATTCGGACCAACAGGCGAATCCTCCCGATTCCGCCCACAATGCTTAGGCGACTGGCGGTCGGAATCTGCGTGAGGAGAGCGCCATGGAGACGAGAACGGTCGTAGCGGAGTTCATCGGGACCGCGATGCTGGTCCTCTTCGGAGTCGGCTCGCTGGTCCTGGCGGGCGACTACATCAACGCCCTCGGGATCTCGCTCGCCTTCGGCTTCACGCTGATCGCGATCGCCTTCGCGTTCGGGCGCATCTCGGGCTGCCACATCAACCCGGCGGTGACCCTCGGTGTGCTGCTGGCCAGGCGCATCGACATCCGTACGGCCGTCCAGTACTGGGTCGCGCAGTTCGTCGGCGCGATCGTGGGCGCGGCGATCCTCTTCCTGCTCGCCAACCAGGTGCCCCGGCTCCAGACGGCCGGTGCCTTCGGCAGCAACGGTTACGGTGGCCGCTCACCGGTGGGCATGGGCGCGGGCGGGGCCTTCCTCGCCGAGGTGCTGCTGACCTTCCTGCTGGTCTTCGTCTTCCTCACGGTGACCCACGCGGTGCCGATGGTCGGCGCCGAACCGGTCCCGGTGGGCCTCGCCCTCGCCGCGGTCAATCTGATCGGCATCCCGTTGACCTGGGCCTCGGTCAATCCGGCGCGCAGCTTCGGCCCCGCGATCTTCGCGGGCGGCGATGCGCTGGGCCAGCTGTGGCTGTTCATCGTGGCGCCACTGGTCGGCGGGGTGCTCGCCGCGGCGGTGCACCGGTTCACCCATCTCCATCCCGCTGGCCGGGCCGAACAGGAGGAGGCACATCCGCCCCCGGCGACCGGTCCGTGGGGACGCATGCGCGGCGGCCACCGCCCCGAGGCGGGCGGCCCGGAGACCAAGGGTCCGGAGGCGGCCTGAGCGGCAAGGGGCGCCGGACGGCCCGAGTCGATGCCGGGGGCCGGCCGTGAGGCTACGGGGGGCAGGCGGTCAGCCGAAGACGGCAGCCGGTCAGCCGAAGACCGGGCCGGTGAACTTCTCGCCGGGCCCCTGCCCCGGCTCGTCCGGCACCACCGACGCCTCGCGGAAGGCGAGCTGGAGAGACTTCAGACCATCCCGCAGCGGGGCCGCGTGGAAGGAGCTGATCTCCGTGGCGCTGGCCGTGACGAGCCCCGCCAGGGCGTTGATCAGCTTTCGCGCCTCGTCCAGGTCCTTGTGCTGGGGACCCTCCTCGGCCAGGCCCAGATTGACCGCGGCGGCGCTCATCAGGTGCACCGCGACCGTGGTGATCACCTCGACGGCGGGCACATCCGCGATGTCCCGGGTCATCCGGTCGAAGTCGGGGGCCGCCGGCTGCCCGGCGTTGGCGTCGCTCATGGTGGTCGGGGCTCACTTCCTGATGGACGGTGTGCCCCAGCCTAGGCGTCCGCCCGGCACCGTACGCACGGGGCGGGTGAGTTCACGGGAACGGAGGGGACGGGACAAGTGAGAGGACGAGGGACGGCGGGGACGGCGGATGCCGGATGCGCGGTGGGTGAGCATCCTGTGCCGGTCCTGGTATCGTAGATAAACGACCGGCCGGTCACCTGTGTGTCCGGCCCACAAGTGGAGGCTCCCCAGCTCCCACCTCCCGACCCCCAGGGTCGGCAGGTCATCGGTCAGGCTGCGCCCCGCGGTGATATCGCGGCGGTGCTCCCGGTCAATGAGGAGCCCCGCCTGTGTACCCGTCGGGGCGTTTTGTGCGTTACGGCGCGGTGGTCATACCGAAACAGACGTTACGCGGCAGTCCGCCAGACGGTCGCGTGGTGCAACCGAGGAGGATCCATCAGCGCCGAGCCCCGCATCAACGACCGGATTCGCGTCCCCGAGGTGCGACTCGTCGGTCCCAGTGGCGAGCAGGTCGGCATTGTGCCGCTTGCCAAGGCCCTGGAGCTTGCGCAGGAGTACGACCTCGACCTCGTCGAGGTGGCGGCGACCGCCCGTCCGCCGGTCTGCAAGCTCATGGACTACGGAAAGTTCAAGTACGAGTCGGCCATGAAGGCCCGTGAGGCGCGCAAGAACCAGGCGCACACGGTCATCAAGGAGATGAAGCTCCGGCCGAAGATCGACCCGCACGACTATGACACCAAGAAGGGTCACGTCGTCCGGTTCCTCAAGCAGGGCGACAAGGTCAAGATCACGATCATGTTCCGCGGCCGTGAGCAGTCCCGGCCCGAGCTCGGCTACCGGCTGTTGCAGCGGCTCGCCGAGGACGTCCAGGAGCTGGGCTTCGTGGAGTCCAACCCGAAGCAGGACGGCCGAAACATGATCATGGTTCTCGGTCCGCACAAGAAGAAGACCGAGGCGATGGCCGAAGCCCGCGAGGCGCAGGCCGCCCGCAAGGCGGAGCGCCAGGGAATTCCTCACCTGGACCAGTCCCCGGACGCGTCCGCCGAGGAGCCTGCCGAGGAGCCCGCCGAGGCGTGATTGAGAGGCGCGAGCCTCGACCGCTCACCCGGGGCCGAACGGCCCCGGACACCAGCCGAAACACATAACGCTTTCGCGTGTCGAACCGCGGAGGCGTCCCGACGAGGAGAGAACGGCGACATGCCGAAGAACAAGACGCACAGCGGTGCCAGCAAGCGCTTCAAGCTCACCGGCTCCGGCAAGGTGGTGCGCCAGCGCGCCGGTCGCCGCCACCTTCTCGAGCACAAGCCGTCCACGCTGACGCGCCGCCTGGCCGGAAAGGTCGAGATGGCCCCTGCCGACGCCAAGAAGATCAAGAAGCTTCTCGGCAAGTGACGCCCCTGCCCCGCTCCGGCGGGGTGAGGCGAGCGCCAGACCGGGACCCACCGGGACCTATTCGTTTCCGGGCCGCGTGAGTCACCCGCGGCCCCGTACAAGGAGTTAAACAAGTGGCACGCGTCAAGCGGGCAGTCAACGCCCACAAGAAGCGCCGGGCGATCCTCGAGCAGGCCAGCGGCTACCGGGGCCAGCGCTCCCGCCTGTACCGCAAGGCCAAGGAGCAGGTCACCCACTCTCTGGTCTACAACTACAACGACCGCAAGAAGCGCAAGGGCGACTTCCGCCAGCTGTGGATCCAGCGCATCAACGCCGCTGCCCGCGCCAATGGCATGACGTACAACCGCTTCATCCAGGGTCTGAAGGCCGCGAACATCGAGGTCGACCGCAAGATTCTGGCGGACCTCGCGGTCAACGACGCGAACGCGTTCGCGGCGCTGGTGGAGGCCGCGCAGAAGGCGCTGCCGAGCGATGTGAACGCGCCGAAGGCCGCGTAAGCGCTGCGCTGAGCATTGCCCAGTGGACCCGCAGGTGAGCGCATCACCTGCGGGTCCGCGCATGTCGATGCCCCTGCGGCTCCGCCCCCCTGTGGTCTCGTTTCCGGGTGCGGCCCGGTGGCCGGGTCGTGCCCACCCGTCCCGCGCCGCGGGACGATCGCCCACAACGGGGCGCGTTCCGCCCTGCGGGACGGCCCGCCCGCAGCTGGGTGGGGCCCTGTTCTTGCGGGGCCCGCGGCGCCGCTGCCGGGGACGCCGCTGTCCCTCCCGGGGGTCCGGGGCCCGAGGCTCGATCCGCCACTGCCGGGTGCACCGCTGTCCCTCCCGGGGTTCCGGGGGCTTGCCCCCGGTTTCGGGGAGGGGCGGGGTGGGGGAGTTCGCCCCGTGGGGCGAGCCCGTAGCCGGGTACGTCGCTGCCCGTCCGGGGCCCGAGGCGCCGCTACCGGGGATGCCGCTGTCCCTCCCGGGGGCCCGGGGGCTTGCCCTCGGTTTCGGGGAGGGGCGGGGTGGGGGAAACCCCCGGCCCGTGCCATCACCACACCACACGAGAAAGCGCACGCACCCCATGGCCAGCCCCGAATTGACCTCCCTGCGATCGCCACGCGTCACCGCGGCCCGCCGGCTCGCCAAGCGCAGCTTCCGAGGCAAGGAGCGGCGGTTCATCGTCGAGGGGCCACAGGCCGTACGGGAGGCCATCGCGCATCTCGTGGAGGTGTACGCCACCCCCGAGGCCGCCGAGCGGCACCACGAGATCCTCGGCGCCGCCCGCGCCGCGGACATCCCCGTGTTCTCCGCGACCGATGACGTCGTCGCGGAGATGTCCGACACGGTCACCCCACAGGGCATCGTCGGGCTGTGCCGCTTCCTGGACTCGCCGTTCGAGGAGATCCTGGCCGCCCGGCCGAAGCTTGTCGCCGTGCTCGCGAACGTCCGCGACCCCGGCAACGCCGGCACCGTGCTGCGGTGCGCCGACGCTGCGGGGGCGGACGCGGTCGTGCTGACGGACGCCTCCGTGGACCCGTACAACCCCAAGGCCGTACGCGCCTCCGTCGGCTCCCTCTTCCACCTTCCCGTCGCCGTCGGCGTGCCCGTCGAGCGCGCGGTGAGCGGGCTGCGGGAGGCCGGGGCGCGGGTGCTGGCCGCGGATGGGGCGGGGGAGCGGGACCTGGACTCGGAACTGGACGACGGGCTGCTGGGCGCCCCCACCGCCTGGATCTTCGGTAATGAGGCATGGGGCCTGCCGGAGGCTACCCGCGCACTCGCGGACGAGGTGGTGCGCGTTCCGATTCACGGCAGGGCCGAGAGCCTCAACCTCGCCACGGCCGCCGCCGTGTGCCTCTATGCCTCCGCTCGTGCGCAGCGCGCTCCCGCAGGGTGCCGCTCCGTCACATCGACCTAGTAGGGTTGCCCCCTCTGGGAGGGGACCCGAGAGGGGGTGGGGATGGACGTCAGGACTTCCGGCGCCAGGGCGGCCGAAGCCCATGCGCCCGGCGGGCACGGCCGCCCGTCCACCGGGGAGGACCCCGGCGGCGCGCCGGACGTGCTGGGACCGCACCCCGACGATCTGCCCGACGGCCTGGTGGTGGCCGACGAGACCGGCCTGGTCACGTGCTTCAACGCGGCGGCGGCCCGTATCACCGCCACCGACCCCGCGGACGCGATCGGCCGTCGACTCGAGGTGGCCCTGCCGTTAGAGGACCTGGACGGCCGACGCTGGTGGGCGCTGACCGATCCCTATGGAGGGCTGGCCATCCGGGCCGGTCAGCCCGAGCGGAATCTGCTGCTGCCGGGCGGCCGCGAGGTGCTGGTCTCGGCCCGCTATGTGCGCGAGCGGCCGACCGGACCGGTGCGCCGGGTGGTGGTCTGTCTGCGCGGCACCGAGGCCCGCCGCCGCACCGAGCGCAGCCATGCCGAGCTGATCGCGACCGTCGCCCATGAGCTGCGTTCGCCGCTGACGTCCGTGAAGGGGTTCACGGCCACGCTGCTGGCGAAGTGGGAGCGGTTCACCGACGACCAGAAGCGGCTGATGCTGGAGACCGTGGACGCCGACGCCAACCGGGTCACCCGGCTGATCGCCGAGCTGCTGGACATCTCCCGGATCGACTCCGGCCGGCTGGAGGTGCGCCGCCAGCCGGTGGATCTCGCCGCCGCCGTCCGCCGCCATGTGCAGGCGCTCACCGCGGCCGGGCACACCGCCGAGCGGTTCCTGATCAGGGTCAGGGGCCCGCTGCCCAGGCTGTGGGCAGATCCGGACAAGATCGATCAGGTGCTGGGCAACCTGCTGGAAAATGCGGTGCGCCACGGCGAGGGAACGGTCACCATTGATATCGCGCCCGCACCGGCCAAGCCGGTCGCGGAAGGCCCCACTGAAGGCCCCATTGTCGAAAGGACCGCCGTCACCGTGAGCGACGAGGGCCCCGGTATCCCGGAGGAGTCGATGAGCCGCGTCTTCACCCGCTTCTGGCGGGGCAGCAAGCGCGGCGGCACCGGTCTGGGGCTCTACATCGTCAAGGGCATCGTCGAGGCCCACGGCGGCGCGATCACCGTCGACCGGGCCCGCGGCGGCGGCGCGGAGTTCCGATTTACCCTGCCCGTGGGCACCCCGGCCTATCTGGCCTGATCCACCCGCGGGCTTCTCCAGCACGGGGCGGACCCCGAGCGCGACGGCCGTCGTGCGGCGTCCCCCGGAACAGCACCCCTCTCGCGCCCCTTAGACTCGGGCTTTGGCACCTTTGGCGTCCCCTGCACGGGGCGCAGCGGTCGCAGCCAGTCGAGCCGGGGTCGCGCAGCCGGGGGGCACCTCCCAGCGGTAGCTGGGGGACAAACGGAAGCACGGGAAGAGATGTCGGCACCCAATAAGTCGTACGACCCTGTCGAGGTCGAGGCACTGAAACCGGAAGAGGTCGCTCGCAGGCGGGACGAGGCGCTCGCCGCCATCGCCGCCGCCGGGGACCTCGAGGCGCTGCGCGAGGTGAAGGTCGCCCACACCGGCGACCGCTCGCCGCTGGCGCTCGCCAACCGCGAGATCGGCGCCCTGCCGCCGCACGCCAAGGCGGACGCGGGCAAGCGCGTCGGCCAGGCCCGCGGCCAGGTCAACCAGGCGCTGAAGACCCGGCAGGAGGAGCTGGAGGCGGAGCGTGACGCCCGGGTGCTGGTCGAGGAGGCGGTGGACGTCACCCTGCCGTACGACCGCACCCCGGCCGGCGCCCGCCACCCGATCACCACGTTCTCCGAGCGCATCGAGGACGTCTTCGTGGCGATGGGCTACGAGGTCGCCGAGGGCCCCGAGGTGGAGGCCGAGTGGTTCAACTTCGACGCGCTCAACTTCCCGCCCGACCACCCCGCCCGCGAGATGCAGGACACCTTCTTCGTGCGCGGCGCCAAGGGCGACCAGGACGGCGAGGGCTCCGGTGTGGTGCTGCGCACCCACACCTCGCCGGTGCAGATCCGGTCGATGATCGACCGCGAGCCGCCCATCTACGTGATCTGCCCGGGCCGCACCTATCGCACCGATGAGCTGGACGCCACCCACACCCCCGTCTTCCACCAGGTCGAGCTGCTCGCCATCGACGAGGGTCTGACCATGGCCGACCTCAAGGGCACGCTCGACCACATGGTGCGGGCGCTGTTCGGCGAGGGCATGTCCACCCGGCTGCGGCCGAACTTCTTCCCGTTCACCGAGCCGTCCGCCGAGATGGACATGCTGTGCTACGTGTGCCGCGGCGAGTCCGTGGGCAACCCGGACCGGCCCTGCCGCACCTGCTCCAGCGAGGGCTGGATCGAGCTCGGCGGCTGCGGGATGGTCAACCCTCGGGTGCTCATCGCCTGCGGTGTCGACCCGGACAGGTACAGCGGCTTCGCCTTCGGCTTCGGCATCGAGCGGATGCTGATGTTCCGGCACAGCGTGGAAGACATGCGAGACATGGTCGAGGGTGATGTGCGCTTCACCCGGCCCTTCGGGATGGAGATCTGATGCGGGTCCCGCTTTCTTGGCTGCGGGAGTACGTCGACCTGCCCGCCGGTGAGACCGGCCGTGACGTACAGGCCAAACTCGTCGCCGCCGGTCTCGAGGTCGAGACGGTCGAGCAGCTCGGCGCCGGGCTCAAGGGCCCTCTGGTCGTCGGGCAGGTGCTGGCCATCGAGGAGCTGGAGGGGTTCAAGAAGCCCATCCGCTACTGCCAGGTGGACGTCGGCCAGGCGGGGGGTACGGGTGAGCCGCAGAACATCGTCTGCGGCGCCCGCAACTTCGCGGTCGGCGACAAGGTCGTGGTCGTGCTGCCCGGCGCCGAGCTGCCCGGCGGCTTCGCGATCTCCGCGCGCAAGACCTACGGCAAGACCTCCGAGGGCATGATCTGCTCCGCCAGCGAGCTGGGCATGTCCGACGACCACGACGGCATCATCGTGCTGCCGCCGGAGTACGAGGTCGGCACCGACGCGATCGAGCTGCTGGAACTGGTCGACGAGGTCCTCGACATCGCCGTCACCCCGGACCGGGGCTACTGCCTGTCGATGCGCGGGGTCGCCCGCGAGACCGCGACCGCCTACGAGCTGCCGCTGCGCGACCCGGCCCTGCTCGACGTGCCCGCGCCCAACAGCCACGGCTACCCGGTCAAGGTCACCGACCCGGTCGGCTGCGACCGCTTCACCGCCCGCACCGTCACCGGGCTCGACCCCGAGGCGCACTCCCCGATCTGGCTCCAGCGCCGGCTCCAGAAGGCCGGGATGCGCCCGGTCTCGCTCGCCGTCGACGTCACCAACTACGTGATGCTCGAACTGGGCCAGCCGCTGCACGCCTACGACCGCTCCCGGATCACCGGGGCGATCGGGGTGCGCCGCGCGGGGCCGGGCGAGAAGCTCACCACCCTCGACGGCACCCAGCGCGTCCTGGACGCCGAGGATCTCGTCATCACCGACGAGACCGGCCCCATCGGCCTCGCCGGTGTCATGGGCGGTGCCAACACCGAGATCGCGGACACCGCCGCCGACCCCGAGTCCGGCCAGGTGGCGGGCACCACCGAGGTGGTCATCGAGGCCGCCCACTTCGCCCCCGTCTCGGTCGCCCGCACCGCGCGCCGCCACAAGCTGTCCTCCGAGGCGTCCCGCCGGTTCGAGCGCGGAGTCGACCCCGAGGCCACCTCGGCGGCCGCACAGCGCAC
This sequence comes from Streptomyces lacaronensis, assembly GCF_047337785.1. Classification (NCBI taxonomy): domain Bacteria; kingdom Bacillati; phylum Actinomycetota; class Actinomycetes; order Kitasatosporales; family Streptomycetaceae; genus Streptomyces; species Streptomyces lacaronensis. Next base: position 2,879,051 of record NZ_JBLHDK010000003.1, on the reverse strand, counting down.
CGTCGATCTGCTGGTGCTGCTCGCGGGCGGCACCGCCGAGGTGGGCGTCACCGAGATCATCTCGCCCAGCGCCCCGCACACCATCACGCTGCCCGCCGACCACCCGGACAAGGTCGCGGGGGTCTCCTACGGCCGCGAGACCGTGGTGCGCCGGCTCCAGCAGATCGGCTGTGATGTCTACGGCGCCGACGACCTCACCGTCACCGTCCCCAGCTGGCGGCCCGACCTCACCGACCCCAACGACCTGGCCGAGGAGGTCATCCGGCTCGAGGGGTACGAGAACCTCCCCTCGACCCTGCCCCGGCTCCCCGCCGGGCGCGGGCTGACCGAGCGTCAGCGGCTGCACCGCCGGGTCGGCCGGGCGCTGGCCGGGGCCGGATATGTCGAGGCGCTGAACTACCCCTTCCTCGGCGAGGACGTCCTCGACCAGTTCGGGCTGGCCGCCGACGACCCGAGGCGCGGTCTGGTCCGGCTGGTCAACCCGCTGTCGGACACCGAGCCCGCGCTCCGTACGACGCTGCTGCCCGGGCTGCTCGGCGCGCTGCGCCGCAACGTCGGCCGCGGCGAGCACGACCTCGCGCTCTTCGAGACGGGTCTGGTCTTCCGCGCCACCGGGGATGAGCCGCCCGCGGCCGTCCTGCCCGTCGACCGCCGCCCCACCGACGAGCAGATCGCCGGGCTCGACGCGGCGCTGCCGCACCAGCCGCGCCGCGCCGCCGTCGTCCTCGCGGGCGATCGGGAGCAGGCCGGCTGGTGGGGCAAGGGCACCCCGGTCAGCTGGGCCGACGCCGTCGAGGCGGGCCGTACCGTGGCGCGCGAGGCGGGCGCCGAGCTGATCGTCCGCCAGGACCAGCAGGACCCGTGGCACCCGGGCCGCTGCGCCGCGCTGCTGGCCGTCGTCGACGGCGAGGAGATCCTCGTCGGCAACGCCGGTGAGCTCCACCCCAGGGTCACCAAGGCCCTGGGCCTGCCCGAGCGCACCTGTGCGATGGAGATCGAGCTCGACCGTCTTGAGCAGGCCGGCGCCGGTCGCGTGGAGGCGCCCCACGTCTCCACCTTCCCGGTGGCCACCCAGGACGTCGCGCTGGTCGTGGACGCGTCCGTGCCCGCGGCCGAGGTCGAGACGGCGCTGCGCGAGGGCGCGGGAGAACTGCTCGAATCCCTCCGCCTGTTCGACGTCTTCATCGGTGAGCAGCTCGGCGAGGGCAGGAAGTCGCTGGCCTACGCGCTGCGCTTCCGGGCCCCGGACCGCACGCTGACCGCCGAGGAGATCGCCGCGTCCCGTGACGCCGCGGTGTCGGCGGCCGCCGGACGCACGGGCGCCACCCTGCGCGGAGCCTGACGGCAACCGGCTTCCGCCGCTCGGCGTGAACACGGCGATGGGGCGCATCCCGCATCGGGACGCGCCCCATCGCCGTGTTGGCTTCCACGGTGACTGTCACGGACCGTGGCCGTCGTCCCGCTGCCAGACCAGTCTGACCGTGAAGTTCCCCTCGGCCGCCGTTTTGGCGATCACCGCTCCGGCCTCAGCGTTGATCTTCACGCCGAGTTCGACTTCGACCGTGCTCGGTGGGCTGGGGAGCGTGGTCAGCCGGTCCAGGAGCGTCGCGGCCGCGGCGCGCACCTGGTCGAAGCTCTCGCTCAGCGTCCGTGCGGCGGTTCCCGCGACCTGGCCCGGCCGAGCGGCGCGCACGATACCGGAGGCGGTGTGCTCGACCTCCACCACCACCGCTTCCGCGCCGCCCGAGTCCTCGGAACCGTTCAGCGGCACCCGGATGAGCTGTGTCTCGGCCACGCGTCCCTACCCCTTCCTCGTGCACAACGCTCCCCGGTACGCACCGGGGGGCAGCTTCTCGCCGACGGCCGGCGGCAGCGTCTCGTCGCCGAGGATGTCGCACAGGCGCGCCATCCACCGCTTGGCCTCGGGAGCCGACGGGCGCTTGACCGGTGTCGCGGTGGGGCGGCCGGTACTGGTGGTGGGTCCGGGCAGCCGACGCAGCGGATCGCCGTTGCCGGGGCCGACGACGGCGAGCAGGCCGCGCTCCGACAGGACCGCCGACGGGGCGTCCCCCGGGCCGAGCAGGTCGATCTGCCATCGGCTGTCCACTCTGGTGAGGAAGCCGTCGTCCGCGGAGCCGCCGGACGCGGGGGAGGACGACGAGGAGGACGGGACGGGGGCGTTGGGGATTCCTCCGTAGACCAGGATCCGCGAGCCGCCGGTGGACACGGTGACCCCGGTCACCGTGTCCTGCTGGGAGGAGCGCTTCTGCCGGAGGAGCCGTCCGCTCGGCAGTTGGTAGACGGACAGCCGGTGGTCGGCCTTCAGATCGACGATCCGGGTCTCCGTGACGGCTGCCCGGGTGAGGTCCGGGCTCACGTCCGCCACCACGGCGTTCTTGGCCGATTTCGGGAAGGCCAGCAGTTGGCGCCCGCGCGGTGACGACCCGCTCACGTCCCATCGCTTCACCGAGACGGTCGTCTCCAAGGACGCTCCCTTCGCCGTCGTCTCGTTCATCGTGATCAGGCGTTTCCCGCCGTTGGCCAGCCACAGCGCGGTGACCGGCTCCGGCAGGCCGGGCATGGTCTTCTCGATCCGGCCGGTGGCGGTGTCCCAGAGCACGAGCCGGCCGTCTTCGCCGAAGAGGCCGGTCTGTCCCAGCAGCACCGAGCCATCGGGGGAGAAGGTGAGCCGCGCGTACGTCGTCGGCATCGCGAGGCCGGGGATGTCGGGGAGCTCCAGGTCGGGGAAGTCCAGATCGGGGAAGCCCGGTATCTCCCCCGACGTGTCCGGAAACGGATCGCCCTTCTCGGGACGCGCCAGCGTCCGGTCCAGCCCGGTGCGCACGTCGTACAGGTGCACCGGAAGCCCGCGCGGGTCGTTCGACGGAGTCGACTGCCCGCCACTGGGGTCCGAGAAGAGTGGTGCTTTGGCCATGGCCACCAGGGAGCCGTCCGGGCTGACCGCCGTGACGTCCGCGTCACGCCCGGCGGGCAGCCGGCGCCGTACCCCGCCGTCGGTGCGTTCCAGTACGACCACCTCGCCGGCGGCGTTCCGCGAGGCGATCACCTGCCCCTCGGCGTCGATGAGGGACGAGCTCGGCAGGGGGCCGGTCATGTCCGTGAGGAGTGCGTTCATCGACGGGTACCGGGGGGCGAGGAGGTCGGCGAAGCCGTACCGCGCGTACATCTCACCGAGGCGCGCCCGGGTCTGCTCGGTGTCCTGGGTGCGGTAGGCGCGCAGGGCCAGCAGCAGTGCCGTGTACGCGGCCCCGGTGTCGGTGGCGCCGGTCTCGGCGTCGCGCGACTGCTGGAGCAGGACCCGGGACGCCCGGGTGGCCGAGTCCGTGGTGACGTCCTGTTGCCAGGAGCGGACCGCCAGCCCCAGAAACCCTCCGATAAGGCCGAGCACGACGACGAGGGCGACGATCACGGTACGGCGGCGCTGGGCGCCGCGGACGCTCGCCTCGATGTATTCCTTCTCCGCGGGGAGCAGCTCGTCCTGGCGTCGTGCGTGCCACTCCCGGGCGTCCCGCAGATCCGCCCCTCGCAGCAGCCGCCCCCGGGAGCGTCTGTCGGCGGCCCACGGGGCGATGCGTCGGCGCAGGTCCTCCTGCCACACCCGGAAGCCGCGGTCGGCCTCGAAGAAGGCGCGCAGCCGGCTCCAGTGCGTCAGCAGCGTCTCGTGGGCCAGCTCCACGGTCTCCTCGGGCGGCCCGTCGCCGGGGCGGTACTCCTCGCCGGGCACGACCAGGCGCGTGGTCATCAGCCGCTGGGCGATCCGCCATTGCTCGGGCGGCAGTTCGGAGCGGGTCAGGGTGCGGCGGGTGGGCTCGACCCGGCCGTCGCCGGGGTGGGCGAGCTGGACGAGCAGTGTGCGGGCGGCCCGGTGCTCCTCCTCGGTGAGGGCGCCGGTCCAGATCTGTTCCGCATGGGTCACCAGCGCGTCGTTGACGCGGCCCAGGGACTCGTACGCGGCGTGTCCCATGACGCCTCGCCGCTGGCGCTCCCACAGCTTGGTGAGGGTGAACTCCAGCAGGGGCAGCCGGCCCGGATCGTTGCCGAGATCGGCCAGGATCCGGTCCACCAGGCCCGGTTCGTAGCGGACGCCGGTGTGGAGCAGCGGACGCTCGATGGCCGCGCGCAGCTCCTCGTCGGACATCGCTCCCACGGTGAACAGCCGGTCGCCCGCGAACAGCGGGGCGAGCCCGGGGTGGTGGAGGGCGGGGGTGAGGAAGTCGGCGCGCAGGGTCGTGACGACCCGCAGCCGGGACCCGGGGTGCAGAGCGTGCCCGAGCGCGGCCGCCAGCGCGTCCAGCTCCGCCCGCTCGGTACCGATGAGCGCCTCTTCGAACTGGTCGGCCACCACGAGCAGCCGGTCCTTGCCCTGACGCTCGAGCAGCCGGTCCACGACCGCGGGCAGTTGGCCCGCGCGCACCAGATCCGTCAGTCCGGGCAGCCCGGTCAGGCGCGCGGTCTCGGTCAGGTCCGGTTCGAGGCGCGGAAGCAGGGCCAGGACCAGGGCGGTGAGCGGGCTCCGGCCGAGCTGTCCGGGGCGGAAGGCGATGATCTCCAGGTCCCGGCGGCCGCGCAGCCGCGGCAGCGCTCCGGCATGCAGCAAGGAGGACTTGCCGCAGCCGGACGGGCCGACCAGGCTGATCGCCGGTGCGTAGCCGAGCAGGTCGACGATGCGCCGGGCCGGCTCCTCCCGGCCGTGGAACAGCCGGGCGTCGCGCTCCTCGAAGGGCTCCAGGGCCCGGAACGGGCAAGCGGGCAGCGCCGTTTCACCCAGCGTCGACGAGCTCTCGCGCAGCGTCTGGGTCGGGATGAGGTAGGCCGTGCGCACATCCGGCCTGTCGTCGGCGGCGACGACCATACCGACCACGCCGCCCTCGGCCACATCCCAGACCGGAGCGCCCGAGAAGCCGGTTTGTACGCGGTGCTCGCTGGACGAATCCGTGTCGTACTGCAGCCAGCCGGCGCCGGTCCGCCCGCGCAGCCAGCCGACGCTCCACGCGCCGTCGTCGTAGGCGGTGGGAAAGCCGAAGGTGCGCACGCGACGGTCCGGTTCTGCCACGTCTTCCACGAGCCGGGCCACCGTCGCCTTGTCGGGCGGATCGGTGAGCAGGCGCAGGACGGCGACGTCTCCGGACCCATCGGCCCGGACCGGGGTCCAGGAGGCGATCCGCACCTCCATGCGCCGGCCGGCCTCCGCCAGGGGGAAGTCGACCCATAATCGTCCGGCCGGTGGCTCCGCGAGCGGGTCGGACGGGACGCCCAGCGCTCTGGCCACGACATGGGCACAGGTGATCACTTCACGGTATCCGCTGAGGAAACCGGCTCCCTCGGGCCGGCCGCCGACGCCCAGAATCCTCACCACCGAGGCGTCACTCGGCGCGGCTGTGTCCTGTTTCACGAGGCCCCCCCCACACTCGGTCAACAGCTGAGGGGCAGTCGCGTACGCACCGCCTCCCCCAAGCGATGAATGACCCAAGTGTGACCGCGCCCACCTCGTACGGCAATCCATTTGGCAACGGCCGACACCGCGTCCGCGGTACGGCGGCGTGTTCGGGTGGGTGCCCGGGGCACGGTCACCCGATCAGGTGAGATGCGGAGGCGGCTGGTCCAATTGGCAGAAGCTGTCGCAAGAATCGTGCCGGTCGTACGGCCCATGGGGGACCGACCGTCCGGGGCCCGGCCGACCGCCTCATTGGCCGGCGTTGGGGGCGACACATGATCGGGACATCGGCAGTCGGCGGCGCGTTCGTACGGAGGGCACGGAGTCTGCGGGCGGCCGCCCGCGCCGTCCCCTGTCTGTGGGTGCTGGGCGTCATCTGCTGGGAGTTGCTGACCCCGCACCACACCGAGGTCGTCCCCCTCATCGCCGCGGCACCCGCCATCGCCTGCGCGAGCGGCGGCCGCCGCCGATGCGTTCTGCTGCTCGGCGGCGCCGGCCTGCTGTTCGCCCTCGCCCCCGCGACCGTGCCGGAGCCCGACGGCGAGGTGACGGAGCCGCATGCCCCGCTGGTCACCTGCTGCGCCATCGTCGGCGTCGCCCTCGGCGGCTATCTCACGGCGGGCCGCAAGGTGCGGCTGGTCCGTGAGCTGGAGGAGCTACGGGCGGTGGCCGCCGCGGCGCAGGACGTGGTGCTGCGGCCGCTCCCGGCCCGGCTGAACGGCATCGAGCTGGCGGGCGGCCATCTGTCGGCCAGCCGGGGCGCCGCCGTCGGCGGCGATCTGTACGAGGCGCTGGCCACCCCATACGGCGTCCGCGTCATCATCGGCGATGTGCGCGGGCACGGCCTCGCCGCGATCGGCACCGTGGCCGCCGTCCTCGGCAGCTTCCGTGAGGCCGCACATGAGGAACCCCGGCTCAGCGAGGTGCTGCGCCGGCTCGACCGCGCCCTGGAGCGCCATCTGCGGGCCCGCGCCGACGGGGAGTGCCCGCTGGACAGCCATGTGGACGAGGAGTTCGTGACCGTCCTGCTGCTGGAGGTGGGCCGGGACGGCGAGGTCACCGCGCTCAACTGCGGCCACCCCTGGCCGCACCGCCTCCGCGAACAGCCCGTGGGCCCGGCTCTGGCCCGGCAGACCGCGCCCGGCGAGGTGCTGCCGCCGCTCGGCCTCTTCCCGCTCCCCGCCGAACTCCCCACCGCCCGCTGGGGCGCCCTGGAGACCGGCGACACCCTGGTGCTGCACACCGACGGCGCCGAGGACGCCCGCGACGCCCACGGCACGTTCTTCCCGCTGCGCCGCGCCCTGTCCGAGGCCGCGGGCGCCGGACCGCTCGTCCCGGCCGCGGTCGTGGCGGGGGTGCGCTCGGCGCTGCTGCGCCACACCGGCGGCCGGCTCACCGACGACGTCGCACTGCTCGCCCTGCGCTACGACCACTGCCCGCTCTCGACCCCCACGGCCCTCACCCGCCCCGCCGCCGACGCCCACCGGGCCTAGGGTCTTGATGCCTGCGGCGGGCTGCTTCAGGGTCGCCGGGCCCCGTGGCAAGGCCCCACCCCGTTCCGATTCACACCCCGTGCGAATCGCCCTCCATTACGCTGGCGCCACCGAGCGCTTCGGGAGGGCGAGATGGAGCCCAACACACTGCTCGACTCCGTGCTCGACGAGGCCGGAGTCTCCCACGCGGGGCTGGCCGCGCATGTCAATGAGGCGGGCCGGGCCCGGGGGATGAAGCTGCGGTATGAACACACCGCGGTGGCCCGGTGGCTGAAGGGCCAGCGGCCGCGCGGTCAGGTGCCGGACCTCATCTGCGAGGTGCTGGGCGAGCGGCTGCACCGCGCCCTCACCCTGGACGACATCGGCCTCGGCACCCCCGGCAGCGTCCGCGGCCCCGCCACCCCGCTCTCCGGATTCGTCGAGCGCGCCACCGCGCTGTGGCGCTCCGACGAACAGCAGCGGCCGCATGTCGTCGAGGCCCCGGCGGTCACCGGTACCCCCGCCGTCATCCCGGTGTGGGAGTGGGAGAACCCTCCTGAGGACTCCGATGTCTCCCGGCGCGGGCTGACCCGCGTCAGCATGACCGACATCGAGACGCTGCGCGCCGCCCGCGCCCACTACGAGCAGATGTACCGCAAGGCCGGCGGTGTCGCGACCCGGACCCGGGTGGTGGGTTTCCTCAACTCCGAGGCGGCGCCGCTGCTGCGCGGCGCGTACGCCGACGACACCGGCCGCCAGTTGCACCGGACGACCGGCGGCCTGGTGGCCATCGCCGGGATCTGCGCGTACGACTCCAACGCGCACGGCCTGGCCCAGCGCTACTTCCACCAGGCGCTGCGGCTGGCCAAGGCCAGCGGCGACCGGGGCCTGGGCGCGTATGTGATAGCGCTGCTGGTCAACCAGTCCCTCTTCATGAAGGAGTACCGGCAGGCGGTCGCCTTCGCCGAGTCGGCGCTGCGCGCCGCGGGTTCCCAGATCACCCCCGCGCTCGCCGCCGACCTCTACGCCATGCAGGCCAAGGCGTACGCCCGGCTCGGCGACGGCGCCGGGACGCTGTCCTGCATCCGGCGTGCCGAGACCGCCGCCGACCGGATCAGACCGGGCCAGGAGCCCGATGAGACCGGCTATGTCCAGCCCGGTCTGGTGAACGTCCAGGTGGCCGAGGCGCTGCTGAGCCTCGGCGACCTCGGTGGCGCCCGCGAACACGCCACCGCCGCGGTCGGCACCCCCGCCCACGACCGGGGCCGGGTGCACCGGCTCGCCATGCTCACCCATATCGAGCTGCGCCAGGGCGAGGCGGACCGGGCGGGCGCCACCGCGGTGGAGATGACCGAGCGGGCGCGGGGCATGGAGTCCCAGCGGTTACGCGACCGGCTGCGGGCGGTACGGGAACACCTCGCGGCCAGCGGAAGCGCCGCGACGGCCGAGGCCGCCGAACTCATCGACGGGGCACTGCGCGTTCCTCTGTGACCGCGGTTCCGCTCGCGGTCCGCACTCTCGTCAGCGGGTGGCCCAGGATGGCCTCCCGTGCGACGAAAGGTGGCTGACAGTGCGCTGGAAGAACCTCAGGGAGCGGACCGTGTACGAGAACCGATGGTTCCGGGTCAACCTCGCCGATGTCCGGCTCCCCGACGGACGTCAACTCGACCACTATCTGATCCGGCTGCGCCCGGTGGCCGTGGCCACCGCGGTGAACGCGGCCAACGAGGTGCTGCTGCTGTGGCGGCACCGGTTCATCACCGACGCCTGGGGCTGGGAGCTGGCCGCGGGCGTCGTCGAGGACGGCGAGGAGATCGCCGACGCCGCGGCCCGGGAGATGGAGGAGGAGACCGGCTGGCGGCCCGGCCCGCTGCGCCATCTGCTCTCCGTCGAGCCGTCCAACGGGCTCACCGACGCACGACACCACATCTACTGGGCCGAGGAGGCGTCATACGTCGGACACCCGGAGGACGACTTCGAGTCGGACCGCCGCGAGTGGGTGCCGCTCAAGCTGGTGCCCGACCTGGTGGCGCGGGGCGAGGTGCCCGCGGCCAACATGGCGGCCGCGCTGCTGCTGCTCCACCACATCAGGCTCGGCTAGACCGGGCCGCCGGCCGTCCTGGCTAGTGTCCCGCCGCCTGCCATACCGCGACGGCCAGGGCGGACAGCCCGGTCAGGGCGGCGATGGAGGGCAGCGGCCAGCGTCCGTGCTCCAGTATCCGTATCTGCCCGCCCAGTTGGTTCACGTCCTCCTCAGCCTGCTCTCCGCGGTGGTCGAGCAGGGCGAGCCGGCCGTCGACGCGGGTGAAGCCCACTTCGACGGTCCGGCGCAGTTCCGCGAGCTCCACGGCTAACGCGGCTTGCTCGGGCTCGGTGGTCACGGGTTGATCCCCTTCCGGATGTAACGTCCATGCAGTGGTGACGCTCCGAGTCAAGCGCATGCCCAGGTGGTGCGGGAGCGTGTGTGGGGGTGGTGTGTGAGTCACCGGCGCACACCCCGTGCGAAAGGCGGTACTCAGCCGGTACTCAGCGGGTACTCATGGGGGACGGCGGTCCGGGGAAGGGACCGCGAGGGGTGGGCGGACCGGATGGATCGCGCCCATCCACAGGCCGGACGGAAGGGACGGATGTGGCACTGATCGCCGCTCCCATGTGGGAATTCGGCGCCGACCAGGGAGTACGGCAGTTCGCCGAACTCGGCGTCGCGCTGGTGCTGTCCACCCTGATCGGGCTCGAGAGGGCGGTACAGCAGAAGAGCGCCGGGCTGCGCACCCACACCCTGGTGGGTGTGGGCAGCGCGCTGTTCATGCAGGTCTCCCAGTACGGCTTCAGCGATGTGCTGTTCCGCGACCACGTCGGCCTCGACCCCTCGCGGGTGGCGGCGCAGATCGTCTCCGGTATCGGCTTCATCGGCGGCGGCCTGATCTTCGTCCGGCGGGACGCCGTCCGCGGGCTGACCACCGCCGCGACCGTCTGGCTGACCTGTGCGGTGGGCATGGCCTGCGGCGGTGGTCTGGCCCTGCTGGCCACCGCCGCCACCGCGGTGCACTTCCTGGTGATCCGTGGCTACCCGGTGCTCACCCGCCGGCTGCCGACCGTCTGGTCGGCCGAACAGGTGGAGTTGCAGCTCTCGTACCGGGTGGGCGCCGGGCTGCTGCCGCGCGTGCTGGAGCTGTGCACGGCCGCCGGGTACAAGGTGGGCCGGGTCCGGGTGGACCGGGCGCCGTGGAAGGGCCGGGACCGCACCACCCGGATCGTCCGGGCCGAGGAGGAGGCCCGGCCCGCCGATACGGGCGTCGCCGAGGTGGTGCTCGCACTCGAGGGCACCGGGGACGTCCTGCGGCTGGTCGGGGAGATCTCCGAGCTGGACGGCGTCCTCGGCGCCGACGCGGGCCACGACCTCGACGCCTCGGACTGACGGCCTCGACGGCTCCGGCTGACGATCTCGCGTTGACGAGGTCAGGGCGTCCGTGCCCGGAGGCGGCGCAGCATCCGCGCGTCGTCGAACCCCACGTCCCGCGCCGCGGCCGTCACCGTCGAGCCCTGGGCGATCAGATGCTCCGCGCGCTCCAGCCGCAGCGTCTGCTGGTAGCGCAGCGGGGTGAGCCCGCCGGTGGCGCGGGTGAACAGCCGGGTGAGGGTGCGTTCGCTGACCCCGGCCCCGACGGCCAGACGCGCCAGCGACAGCGATTCGGTGAACCGCGCGTCGATGACGTCCTGGACCCGGTGGACCACGTCGTCCAGATGAGCGCGATGCCGCAGCATGGCGCTGGCCTGCGGCTCATCGCCGTTGCGGCGGGCGTAGACGACCATGTTCCGGGCCACCTGGGCGGCGAGCGCCGGTCCGTGCCGCACGGCCAGCAGATGCAGCGCCAGATCGATACCGCTGGCGATGCCCGCCGAGGTCACGATCCGGTCGTCGGTGGTGAACAGCACATCCCGGACCACCGTCGCCCGGGGGTGCCGGGCCGCCAGTTCGTCCTGCAGCTCATGGTGGGTGGTGCACCGGCGGCCGTCCAGCAGCCCCGCCCGTCCCAGCGCCAGCGCCCCGGCGCATACGCTGGCCACGGTGCCCCCGGCCGCGTGGTGGGCGCACAGCCGCGCAAGCGACTCCGGGCCGGGAGCCCGGCCGTCGTGCGGTGCCGAGATCCGCCAGCCCGGCACCACGACCAGGTCGTCCGGGCGCGTCGCCGGCCACTCGGTCCGCGCGTTCAGCGTCAGACCCTGAGCGGTGGGGACCAGCTCCCGCTCGGCCACATAGCCGAGCTCATAGGGCAGCCCGAGGTCCGCCGCCGTGCCGAAGACCTGCGCCGGTCCGGCCAGGTCGAGCAGATGGACCCCGGGCACCAGCACGAATACGACCCGGCTCATGCCGTGGAGGCTCCCGACTCCGCCTCCAGCTCGGCCACCGTGGCGATCCGGGCGAACCGGTCGCGCAGCACCGCCTCCGTACGCTCCACGATCGCCTCGGCGCTCAACGCGCCGATCGGATGGGTCGTGGTGGCGTCGGTGACGAACACGACCCCGTACCCCAGATCGCTGCCGACCCGGGCGGTGGTCTCCACGCACTGCTCGGTGCGGATCCCGCAGACCACCAGCTCGCGCACGCCCGCCTCGGTCAGCAGCTGCTGGAGCCGGGTGGTGGTGAAGGCGTTGTGGGCGGTCTTGTGGAGGACCGGCTCACCCGGAGCAGGCCGTTCCAGCTCCTCCAGCAGCCGGATCCGCCCCTGCTCCGGGTCGAAGGCGCCCCCGCTGCCGGGCTCGGTGTGCAGCACCCAGATCACCTGGTCCCCCTCGGCACGGGCGAGGCGGACCAGCCGGTTGACCGGATCCGCGATCTTCGGGTTGGCGATCCGCTCCCAGGACGGGAGGGCGCGGAAGGATTCCTGGACATCGATGACGATCAGCGCTCGCTTCATGGTCCCCAGTCTGACCTGGGACGAACACCCTCGGCCAGGCACGATCGGGGCCGGTGGCGGAACGATCCGGTCAGCGGCGCCGTCATCCGGAACGAGCCGCGCACCCGCTCAGTACGAGTAGAAGCCCGAGCCCGTCTTGCGTCCCATCCGGCCCGCGTCCACCATCCGCAGCAGCAGCGGGGGAGCGGCGTACAGCGGTTCCTTGTACTCCTCGTACATCGAGTCGGCGATCGCCACGATGGTGTCCAGGCCGATCAGATCGGACAGCTTCAGCGGGCCCATCGGATGGGCGCAGCCCAGCTCCATGCCGTTGTCGATGTCCTCGCGGCTGGCGATCCCGGACTCGAACATCCGGATGGCGGACAGCAGATACGGAATGAGCAGCGCGTTGACCACGAACCCCGCGCGGTCCTGGGCGCGGATGGCGTGCTTGCCCAGGATGTCGCCGACCAGCGCCTCGGAGCGCTTGATCGTCTCATCACCGGTGGTGAGCGCCGGGATCAGCTCCACCAGCGACTGCACCGGCGCCGGGTTGAAGAAGTGGATGCCGATCACCTGGTCCGGCCGGGAGGTGGCGACGGCCAGCTTGACCAGCGGAATGGAGGAGGTGTTGGAGGCCAGGATCGCGTCCGGGCGGGTCACCACCTGGTCGAGAACCTGGAAGATCTCCGTCTTGATCTGCTCGTTCTCGACGACCGCCTCGATCACCAGATCACGGTCGGAGAATTCCCCCAGATCGGTGGTGAAGCTCAGCCGGTCCAGCGTCGCGTCGCGCTGCTCCTCGGTGATCTTGCCGCGCTCCGCGGCCTTGCCGAGGGAGTTGGTCAGCCGGGTACGCCCTATCTCCAGGGCCTCGCCCGTGGTCTCCGCGACCATGACGTCCAGGCCGGATCGGGCGCACACCTCCGCGATGCCCGCGCCCATCTGGCCACAGCCCACCACTCCGACGCGTTCGATGTCGGTCACATCGTGCCTTTCGCTGGTCCAACTGTCCGTTGTGCCGTCCCCCTGTCGTCCCAGACGTTACCCTCCGGTTATCGGCAGGGGGCGGGCCGGGTCCGGGTATCCGGCCCTGGCCCGCCCCCGCCGTCAGGAGATGTCGCCGCGCAGGATGCCGCGCCCGTTGGTGGCCACGTAGACGCGTCCGTAGACCCGTGGGTCGCCGGTGATGGAGGTGCCCGTCCAGCCCCACTGGTGGGCGTCGTCGTTGATCCGGGTCCAGCTCGCCCCGGCGTCGGTGGAGCGGAAGAGGCCGCGTACGCCGCCGATTCTCGCGCTGGTGTAGAGCGTCTGGTACGAGGCGCCCGGCGCCGCCTTGCCGAAGCCGATGGTGTCCGCCTGCTGGACACCGCTCAGCTTGGTGAAGGTCGCGCCGGAGTCCGTGGAGTGCCACAGCCCGTACGCCCCGCCGGTGCTGCCGCCCGCGAGCCAGATGTCGCCCTCGGCGCCCGGCAGCGCCTTGAACCGCGCCGGGCCGTCGGCCGGCAGCCCGGAGGACGCCCCGGCGGTGAAGGTGGCGCCGCCGTCGGTGGAGAGGTAGAAGGTGCCCGCCTTGAAGCCGTAGAACTTCTTGGGGTTCTTGCGGTCGGACTCCACGACCGCTCCGGCGGGGATGCCGCTCGACGCCGACCAGGAGTTGCCGAAACCGGTGGTGTGGTAGACGGCCGAGGTGCCCTCCGGGGCCCAGACGAAACCGCTGCCGTCGGCCGCCGCGGCCACCGTGCCGCCGCCGGTGACCCCGGACGGCTCGCTGCCCTGGAACCAGTTGGCGCCGTTGTCGGTCGAGAAGGCGATCCGCGGCGCGGAGTCGTTGTTGCCCACCCGGACCACGGTGTTCGGGTTGGTCTCGGCGTAGTCCAGGCTGGTGGTCGTGGTGAACGTGGGCGAGGTGTACATCCTCGCGGGCACCGCGTCGAGATCGGTGTGGCGGAAGCCCCCGATGTCACCGAGCGCGCTGAGCAGCGGGGCGCCGGTGGGCGGGCTGGCCAGATCGTTGACCGCCGTCTCCTCCAGGCCCTTGACCATGGGCGTGATGGCGATTTTGCCGCCCGCGTCCCAGTTTCCGAGGTTCTCCGTGCCGTAGACCGTCGCCCCCGTGCCGTACATCATCCGGTTGGAGTCGAACGGGTCGATCTCCAGCGCCTCGGTCATCCAGCCCAGCTTCGGGGTGACTTCGGGCGGGGTGGGGTTGGCGCCGAAGGTCAGCCAGGGGACGGCACTGACGTCCTGGGTGTAGCGGAAGGACCGGTTCGGATAGCTGGTGAAGTCCCAGGCCCGGGTCCAGGTGGCGCCGGAGTCGGTGGAGCGGAAGATCTGGGTGTCCGGCCACCAGGAGCTGTAGCCGGTCACCATCAGCGTGCCCGGTTTCTGGCGGTCCACCGAGAGTCCGCTGTAGCCGAAGTAGGTGTCGGCGTCCGCCATGGGGCTGATGTTCTTCCACTCCCCGGTGGCCGTGGTGTACCGCCACACTTGGCCCTTCTCGCCGTCGTACGGGCCGCCCTTGTCGCTGGTGGTGAGGTACAGATAGCCGTTCTTGGCGTCCAGGACGCCCTTGTGGGAGAGATAGCCGGTGGGCTGCCCGGCCACCCGCGACCAGGTGGCGCCCGCGTCCGTCGAGCGGTAGACGGTGTTGTCCTTGTCGGCCACGCCCACGTAGATGGTCTTCGTGGCGCTGCCGGAGGAGCCGGTGCGCTCGTCGAAGGTCACCCACACCACGCCCTGGTTGTCGCTCAGATAGCCGCTGGTGTCGCTCGCGTCCTGGACGTATGTGCCGGGGTTGGGGAAGGACGTCACCTTCGACCAGGTGACACCGGAGTCGGTGGAGCGCCACAGTCCGTTGCCGCTCGGCGCGCCGAGGTAGAGCACGCTGTTCCGGTTGGGGTCCACCGCCAGCCGCTCACCCATGCCGCGGCCGGGCATGTTGCCGCCCAGCTTGAAGGGGAGGGTGGTGGACTGCCAGCTGGCGCCCCGGTTGGACGAGCGCAGGATCGCGCCGTTGCCCGGGTCCCAGCTGTTGGTGTAGGTACCGGCCGCCACATAGACCTTGTCGGGATCCACCGAGTCGCTGGCCAGGCTCACCACTCCGGTCCAGCCCCAGTGGTCCCAGTCCAGCGAGTCCAGCAGCGGCACCCACCGCTTGCCGGACTGGTCCCAGCGGTACGCCCCGCCGATGTCGGTACGGGCGTAGGCGAGGTTCTTCTCCTTGCGGTTGAAGACGATGCCGGGGACGAAGCCGCCGCCGTCCACGCGGACGTTCTTCCAGGTGTAGGCGTCGGCCTGGGCGGTGCCCCGGGCGGGGGAGGCTTCGGGGCGGGCCGCGGCGGGGGAGGCCGCCGCGGTGAGTAAGCCGCCGACGAGTGCCAGCGCGGCCATGAGCGCGCCGACCGGTCTTCTGCCGTTGCTGCGCACGGGAACTTCCTCTCCGGACGTGGGGGTAGTGAGGCGTGAGGGCCATGCGGGCGAGGGTATTTGGGAGCGCTCCCATGCGTGCGTCATCCGATGCTAGCGGCCGGATGGCCGTGCGAGAAGGGTGAAGTCAAGGGGTCCTCAAGGGGTGTTGGGCCCGACCGTCCCGGATTCGCGGTAAGCATTGCCGGGCGCCCCACAAGCGCCCCATCATCAGCGGGAGTTGCCGTGCAGGTCCCTGGGGCGAGGAGCTGAGTTTCATGGGTCGGATCACGCGCAGAAGTCTCACGGTGGCGGCCGCCGGAGCCCTGGCCGCCACCGCCACGGCGGGTGACGCGCTGGCGGAGGGGCGGGGCGGTGGGCACCGGCCCGAGTTCCGCGGGATGTGGCTGGCCACCGTGGCCAACCGCGACTGGCCGTCCAGGCCCGGTCTCCCTCCGGAGCGGCAGCGGGCCGAGCTGCTGGGCTTCCTCGACACCGCCGTGAGCCGCCGGCTCAACGCGGTGGTCTTCCAGGTGCGGCCGACGGCGGACGCGCTGTGGCCCTCACCGTACGAGCCGTGGGCGGAGTGCCTCACCGGTGTCCAGGGCAAGGACCCGGGCTGGGATCCGCTGGGCACCGCCGTGCGCGAGGCGCACCGGCGCGGTCTGGAGCTGCACGCCTGGTTCAATCCGTACCGGATCGCCAACCACACCGACCCCTCACGGCTGGTCCCCACCCATCCGGCCCGGGTGCACCCCGAGTGGGTGGTGCCGTACGGCGGGAAGCTCTACTACAACCCCGGGCTGCCCGAGGTCCGCCGCTTCGTCCAGGACGCCATGCTGGACGCGGTCGCGCGCTATGACATCGACGCCGTCCACTGGGACGACTACTTCTACCCGTATCCGGTGGCCGGCCAGGTCTTCGACGACGACGCGGCGTACGAGCGCTACGGCGCGGGCTTCCCGGACCGCGCGGCCTGGCGGCGCAACAACATCGACCGCCTGGTGTACGAGACGGCCGTGCGCGTCAGACGACGGGGGCGGCGGGTGCGGTTCGGCATCAGCCCCTTCGGCGTCTGGCGCAACCAGGCCACCGACCCGCTCGGCTCCGCCACCACGGCGGGGGTGCAGACTTACGACGACCTCTACGCGGACACCCGTGGCTGGGTGCGCCGGGGATGGCTGGATTACGTCGTCCCGCAGGTCTACTGGAACATCGGCTTCGCCGCCGCCGACTACGCGGTGCTCGTCCCCTGGTGGTCGGAGGCGGTCCGGGGTACCGGGGTGAACCTCTACATCGGCGAGGCGCTCTACAAGGCGGGCGATCCGGCGCAGCCCGCGCCTTGGCAGGACCCGGCGGAGCTCTCCCGGCATCTCACCTTCGACCGGGGCTTTCCGCAGGTGCGCGGCAATGTGTACTTCTCGGCGAAGGAGGTGGCCGCCGACCGCAACGGCGCCATGGCGCGTGTGGTCGCCGACCACTATCCGTATCGCGTCCGCCCGCCCCGCTGACCCGGGGCCTGCCCCCCGCTGACCCGGGGCCTGCCCCGCGGGGACGGTCAACACCTGACGATATGCGGCTCCGCCGCGTGCGGGCTCCGCCCCTCGACCCCGGGGTCCAGGGGCGGAGCCCCTGGTAGCGGGAAGGGGCGGGAAAGGGAAAGACCTAACGCTGCCCGGGTCCGGCGGTCAGGTGGCGGACGACCGAGTCGGGCCCGGGGGAGAACAGACACTCGTGTCCGTCGTCCTCGTAACGCACGCGGTAGGGCGGTGCCCCGTTATCCCCGAGCACTTCGATGATCTCCGCTACACGATCGTGAATTCCGACAACCCTGCCGTGCACCAGCAGCTTGTCGCCTACGGTCGCCTCCATGTGCGTGACCTCCCGTCCGCTGGAGGGCAATGCGATCTACTGAGGACAATGCGATCCCTGAGGCCAGTCTATGGCCGGTTGTCCTGGTTTGCTCCCGTCGGGGAGTGATTCCCGTCCACCGCTTCGGGGCTCCGGTCCGTCCCTTCGACGGTTTCGGACCGCCCCGTACGGCCGGGGCCGGAAGCCCGGACCGCCCCGGCCGGGACCCGGGCCCGCTGTGTCACCCCGATGCACACCAGCACCGCGACGGCGGCGATCGGGGCGGCGGGGGTCAGCGTCTCGCCGAGCAGCAGTACCGACCACACCAGGGTGAGCAGTGGCTGGGCCAGTTGGAGCTGGCTGGCCCTGGCCACTCCGATGGCGGCCATCCCCCGGTACCAGACCACCAGGCCCACGAACTGCGAACCGACCGCCAGCCACAGCAGCCCGGCCACCGCACGGCCGCCGAGGTGGACGTCCTCGCCCAGCAGCGCGAGCACCGCGCCCGGCACCGACAGCGGCAGACAGCCCACCAGCGCCCAGCCGATCACCTGCCAGCCCGGCATATGGCCGGCCAGCCGGCCGCCCTCGGTGTAGCCCGCCGCGCACACCAGCAGCGCGCCGAACAGATACAGATCGCCGGTGGTGAGCGCCCCGCCGCTCTGCTGCACCGCGAAGGCGATCACGACCGCGGCCCCGGCCAGCGCCGCCGCCCAGAACACCCGTGAGGGCCGCACCCCGGTGCGTACGGCCGAGAAGGCGGCGGTGGTGAGCGGCAGCAGGCCGACCACCACGGCCGCGTGCGCGGTGGTGGAGGTCTGCAGGGCGAGCGTGGTCAGCAGCGGGAAGCCCACGACGACTCCCGCCGCGACGACCAGCAGCCCCGGCCAGTGGCGGCGGTCCGGCACCGGGACTCGCAGGGCGGCCAGCGCCCCGCCCGCGATCAGCGCGGCGAGCACCACCCGGCAGGTGGTCACCGACCAGGGGCCGAGGCCGGTGAGCGCCCAGGCGGTGGCGGGGAAGGTGAGGGAGAAGGCGGCCACGCCGAGCGCGGCGAGCAGGGTGCCGGTGCGGAGGGCGAACGGTGTCGGGAGCGCCGGGGCCGTCCGGGCGTCGCCCCGGGCCGGGGCGGGGCCGCCGCGCGGGACGGGGGCATCGTCCTGGGCGGGGTCACCGCCCGGGGCGGGAGAGCCACCCGGGGCGGGGTCATCACCCGCGGCGGGGCCACCGCTCACCGCTATCGCACTGCTGTCAGTAGCGCTATCCTGTACTGTCATGCAACAGCGTAGCAGTGTGGCCGAACTGGCGGAATCGTTGCGGCAGGAACTGGACCGCTACTCACCCGGAGAGAAGCTGCCGTCCAGTCGGGCCCTGGTCGAGCGCCACCGGGTGAGCCCGGTGACCGTCTCCCGCGCCCTTGCCGCGCTCGTCGCCGAAGGACTGGTGGTCACCCGTCCCGGCGCCGGTGCCTTCCGCGCCGACCGGCCACGGGCCGGGGCGCCACGCCCGGGCGACACCTCCTGGCAGGAGGTCGCGCTGAGCGTGGAGACGGCCGGTGAGTCGGTGCCGCGCTCGGTGGACGCCTCCGGCGTCCTGGCCACGCTCGCCGCCCCGCCGCCCGGGATCCTGGAGTTCAACGGCGGCTATCTGCACTCCTCGCTCCAGCCGGAGCGGGCGCTGGCCGCCGCCCTGGCCCGCGCCGGGCGACGGCCCGGCGCCTGGGACCGCCCGCCGGTGGAGGGCCTGCCCGAGCTGCGTGCCTGGTTCGCCCGCGAGATCGGCGGCCCGGCCGGGGCCATCGGCGCCTCCGACGTCCTGGTCACCGCGGGCGGCCAGTCCGCGCTCACCTGCGCGCTGCGGGCGCTCGCGCCGCCCGGCGCGCCCGTCCTCGTCGAGTCCCCCACCTACCCCGGCATGCTCGCCGCCGCCCGCGCCTCCGGGCTGCGCCCGGTCCCGGTCCCGGTGGACGCCGACGGGGTACGCCCCGATCTGCTCGCCGAGGCGCTGCGGGCGACCGGCGCCCGGGTCTTCGTCTGCCAGCCGCTGTTCCAGAACCCCACCGGCGCGATGCTCTCCGCCGGGCGGCGCCGCGAGGTGCTCGCGATCGCCCGCGAGGCGGGCGCGTTCGTGGTGGAGGACGACTTCGCGCGCCGGCTCGTCCACGAGGACGCGGCCCCGCTGCCCGCCACCCTCGCCGCCGACGATCCCGACGGGGCGGTGGTCCATGTCTGCTCGCTCACCAAGGCCACCTCGCCCAGCCTGCGGGTGGGCGCGCTCGCCGCCCGCGGCCCCGCGCTGGAGCGGCTGCGAGCGATCCAGGTGGTCGACAGCTTCTTCGTGCCCCGCCCGCTCCAGGAGACCGCCCTGGAACTCGTCGGCGCGCCCTCCTGGCCCCGCCATCTGCGCACCGTGGCCGCCGAGCTGCACATCCGCCGCGAGGCGCTCGTCACCGCCGTACGGCGGGAGTTGCCCGCGCTTGAGCTGCGCCATGTCCCGCCCGGCGGCTACCACCTGTGGCTGCGGCTGCCCCAGGGCACCGACGAGGCCGCCCTCGCCTCCGCCGCGCTGCGCGCCGGAGTCGCCGTCGCCCCCGGCCGCCCGTACTTCTGCGCCGAACCGCCCGCGCCGCATGTGCGGCTGAGCTTCGCATCGGTGGCGGGCACCGGCGAACTGGCCGAGGGGGTGCGGCGGTTGCGCACCGCGTGCGAGGAGGTGCTGGCGGGGGGCTAGGAGGTGCCCGCCGGCGGGCTGCTCCCCTCCCCGCCCCTTCCCGAAACTGAGGCTCCGCCCCAGCCCCCGCACCGGGGCTTCGCCCCAGGCCCAGGCCCCGGGGTCCAGGGGCGGAGCCCCTGGTATCGGGAAGGGGCGGGGAGGGGAAAGGGCCGCGGAGCCGCACATCGACACAGCCCCGCGCACCTTCAGCGCGCCCCCTGAAAAGCCCTTCTCCCGGTACGGGCCCTGGAGCCGCGGCCGTGACCTTACGATGCCGGGATGACGTTTCGGCTGACGCTGGTCGCCGCCGGCCGCAGTTCCTCCCGGTTGGGGGAGCGCTTCGGCGACGACCGGCCGCTGGATTCGGAGGGCCGGCTCGCCGCCGAGCGCGCGGCCCCCGGGCTGTTGCCGCTGGCCGCGGCGGAGCTGCGGTACTGCTCACCGTCGACCCGCAGCCGGGAGACCGGCGACGCGCTCGGCTTCACGCCACTGGTCCAACTCGCCTTGCGCGACTGCGACATGGGCCGCTGGGCGGGCCGCTCCCTCGCCGATGTGATGGCGCGCGAACCCACGGAGGTGGACGCCTGGCTCGCCGATCCGCGCTCCGCACCGCACGGCGGGGAGTCGCTGCACGCGTTCATCATGCGGATCGGCGGCTGGCTGGACACCCGCCCGGCCGAGGACCACGCCAAGATGGTGGCCGTGGCCGACCCCGGGGTGGTCCGCGCTGCCCTGATGTACGCGATCAAGGCGCCGCCGCACTGCTACTGGAACGTCGACATCCGTCCGCTCTCCACGGTCACCCTCACCGGCCGGGCGGGCGAGTGGCGGCTGCGCCTGGACGGTACGTGAGAGGGGACCGTACGCGAGAACGGTACGTGAGAGTGGACCGTACGTGAGAGCGGAGCGCAAGGTCCGCCCGCTCACGGCGTGAGCTCCTCGGCCAGCAGACCCATCAGCAGGCCGTCGTGCCACGTACCGTCGGCGCCGCGCTCATAGGACCGCATGACCGATCACCGCGCCCTCGAACTCGACGGTCAGCTGCACGTGGCGCGGATCGCGGCCAGGGAGGGAACATCGGAAGGGACGGTGGGGCGCGGCACCACCCGCGCGCCCCGCAGAGTCATCGGCATGGACCGGACGATCCCGTCGGAGCGCGGGCCGTGACCAGGGCGCGGCTTTCTGCCCAGGGCCCTTTCGGGAAAGCGCTCGGCACCAGATATCTTGATGTCGAGCAATGTTGCAGACGTGGAGCGGAGCACCCGGTGACTGACTCGACCATCATCTATACGCACACGGACGAGGCCCCTGCCCTCGCGACGTACTCGTTCCTGCCGGTGATCGAGGCGTACGCCTCCACGGCCGGGGTCGGCGTGGAGAGCCGGGACATCTCCCTGGCGGGCCGGATCATCGCCCAGTTCCCCGAGTACCTGGAAGAGGGCCAGCGCATCCCCGACGCCCTCGCCGAGCTGGGTGACCTTGCCAAGACCCCCGAGGCCAACATCATCAAGCTGCCGAACATCTCGGCCTCGATCCCGCAGCTGAAGGCCGCGGTCGCCGAGCTGCAGCAGCAGGGCTACGCGCTGCCGGACTACCCGGACGACCCGAAGACCGACGAGGAGCGGGAGATCCGCGCCCGTTACGACAAGGTCAAGGGCTCCGCGGTGAACCCGGTGCTGCGCGAGGGCAACTCCGACCGCCGCGCCCCCGCCTCGGTGAAGAACTACGCCAGGGCCAACCCGCACCGCATGGGCGCCTGGACGGCCGACTCCAAGACCAATGTGTCCCACATGGACACCGACGACTTCCGCTCCACCGAGAAGTCCGTGGTGATCCCGGCGGACGGCTCGCTGCGCATCGAGCTGGCGGGCGACGACGGTTCCACCACCGTGCTGCGCGAGTCGGTGCCGGTGCTGGCGGGCGAGGTCGTGGACGCCTCCGTGATGCGCGTCGCGGCGCTGCGCGAGTTCCTCTCGGCGCAGGTGGCCCGCGCCAAGGCGGAGGGCGTGCTGTTCTCGCTGCACCTGAAGGCCACGATGATGAAGGTCTCCGACCCGATCGTCTTCGGCCACGGCGTACGCGCCTTCTTCCCCAAGACTTTCGCCGAGCACGGTGAGACCCTCGCCGCCGCCGGTCTGACCCCGAACGACGGTCTTGGCGGCATCCTCAAGGGCCTGGAGGCCCTGCCCGAGGGCGCGGCGATCAAGGCGTCCTTCGACGCCGAGCTGGCCGAGGGCCCGGAGCTGGCCATGGTCGACTCGGACCGCGGCATCACCAACCTGCATGTGCCGTCCGACGTCATCGTCGACGCCTCCATGCCGGCCATGATCCGCACCTCGGGCCACATGTGGGGCCCGGACGGCGAGGAGCACGACACCCTCGCGGTGATCCCGGACAGCAGCTACGCCGGGATCTACCAGGCCGTCATCGACGACTGCCGCGCCCACGGCGCCTTCGACCCGGCCACGATGGGCTCGGTGCCCAACGTCGGCCTGATGGCGCAGAAGGCCGAGGAGTACGGCAGCCACGACAAGACCTTCGAGATCCCCACCACCGGCACCGTCCGGGTCCTGGACGGGGCGGGCAACGCGGTCATCGAGCAGGTCGTCGGCGCCGGTGACATCTTCCGGATGTGCCAGACCAAGGACGTGCCGATCCAGGACTGGGTCAAGCTGGCCGTCACCCGCGCCCGCGCCACCGGCGACCCGGCCGTCTTCTGGCTGGACGAGGACCGCGCCCACGACGCCAACCTCATCGAGAAGGTCAAGGCGTACCTGCCGGAGCACGACACCGAGGGCCTGGACATCAGGATCCTGGCCCCGGTCGAGGCGATCAAGCTCTCCCTCGAGCGGATCCGCCGCGGCGAGAACACGATCTCGGTCACCGGCAACGTCCTGCGCGACTACCTGACCGACCTGTTCCCGATCCTGGAGCTGGGCACCAGCGCCAAGATGCTCTCGGTCGTCCCGCTGATCAACGGCGGCGGTCTGTTCGAGACCGGCGCGGGCGGCTCGGCGCCCAAGCACGTCCAGCAGCTGGTCAAGGAGAACTACCTGCGCTGGGACAGCCTGGGCGAGTTCCTGGCCCTCGCGGTCAGCTTCGAGCACCTCGCGCAGAAGACGGGCAACGCGCGGGCTCAGATCCTCGCCGACACCCTCGACCGGGCGACTGGCACCTTCCTGGCCGAGAACAAGTCGCCCAGCCGTCGCGTCGGCGGTATCGACAACCGTGGCAGCCACTTCTACCTGGCCCTGTACTGGGCCCAGGAGCTGGCCAAGCAGACCGACGACGCCGACCTGGCCAAGGCGTTCGCCCAGCTCGCCGACACGCTCTCCACCCAGGAGCAGACGATCGTCGACGAGCTGCTCGCGGTCCAGGGCTCCCCGGCGGACATCGGCGGCTACTACCGGCCCGACACCGCCAAGGCCTCGGCCGTCATGCGCCCGTCCGCGACCCTCAACCAGGCCCTCGCCACCCTCGGCTGACCCGCCTGGCGCGCCTGACGCACCACCGCACCGCACCACACCGCCCCGGCCGGCACTCGCCCGGCCGGGGCGGTTCCCTTCTCCGGGGCGCCGCGCCCCGGTCGAAGCTGACCCAGCGCAGCTCCCCACCGCGGGTGTCCGGATCGGCCAGGACACCGGTGGCGGGCGTTGCGGCACGCTCCCGGGGAGCGGTTCCTCACGTACGTCGAGTCACGTACGTCGAGTCACGTACGTCGAGAAGGTGAGGCGACCTCCCAGGCCGCCTCGATCATCCGGAAGATCTCGTCCACCGCGGCCTCCGGATCGGCCGCCTCACGGGCCAGCGCATAGGCGTCGATCACGAACCTCGCGATCGTCCGGCAGGCCGTGGTGGTCTGTGACCGGCCGGGATCGGCCGCGATGGCCGTTGCCAGCGACTCCGCATGGCGCAGCCTCATCGACTCCTCGTACTCCCGCAGGGCGGGCGACGCGTCGATCATGTGCCAGATCGGGGCGGCGCCGTCCGCCGAGCAATGGCGCACCAGGGCATGGATCTCGCGGCGCAGCGCGGGGAGGAGCGGTTCGTGCGGCGCCCGGCCGGTGACCGCCCGTGTGAGGCGTTGCTCGAAGTCCTGGTCCTGCTCGAACACCAGGGCCTCTTTCGAGGCGAAGTGGGAGAAGAGCGTGGTGACGGCCACGTCGGCCTCGGCGGCCACGTCACGGATGCCCACCGCGTCGTACCCGCGTTCCAGGAAGAGCCGCAGGGCGGCATCAGCGATCTTCTGGCGGGTCGCGGCCTTCTTGCGCTCACGGCGTCCGGGCGGCACGGTCATGCCCTCACGCTATCAGATGCAAAGCTGTAACGGTTTTTAAACCCTAACGGTTAGTGTTACGGTCGCGGCATGAAGAGAGTGAGCTTCGCCGAGTTCGGCGGTCCGGACGTTCTGCAACTCGTGGACGCCGAGGAGCCCCATGCGGGCCCCGGCCAGATACGCATCGCCGTGCGGGCGGCGGGCGTGAACCCCGTCGACTGGCGGATCCGTGAAGGCCAGATCCTGGGGGCCCATCCGGTCGAGCTGCCCTCCGGGGTCGGGCTGGACGCCTCCGGGGTGGTGGACGAGGTCGGCGAGGGTGTCGAAGGGGTCGAGGTCGGCGACCGTGTGTTCGGCGAGGGTTCGAGCACCTATGCCGAGTTCGCCGTGCTGTCGGCCTGGGCCCGGATGCCCGACGGGCTGACGTTCGAGGAGGCGGCCGGGTACCCCTCCGTGGTGGAGACCGCGCTGCGCGTCATCCGCGAGGTCGGTGTGCGGTCCGGGCAGACGCTGCTGGTCAGCGGTGCGTCCGGGGGAGTCGGATCGGCGGTGCTGCAGATCGCCCGCGACCGCGGCATCACGGTGATCGGCACGGCCGGGGACGCGAACCAGGACTATCTGCGGAGCCTGGGTGCCGTCGCCACGACGTACGGTGAGGGCTGGGTCGAGCGGGTGCGGCGGCTCGGCCGGGTCGACGCGGCGCTCGATCTGGCCGGTTCGGGGGTGATCCGCGAGCTTGTCGAGCTGACCGGGGATCCGCGGAAGGTGATCTCCATCGCCGATCTCGCCGCGCCGGAGTTCGGTGTCCGATTCTCCGGTGTGGCCGGGAGCGTACCGGAAGCGCTCGCCGAGGCCGTCGGCCTCATCTCGCGAGGAAGGCTCCACATCCCGGTCGAGAAGTCGTACCCGCTCGCCGGGGCCGCGGCGGCGCACGTCGACAGCCATGCCGGTCATACGCGCGGGCGCCGGGTCATCGTCATCTGAATCGTCATCTGAGCCGCTGCACCTCGGCGGTGGGAATCCGGCCACTCTTTGCATAAAGCTGTCGTCGAACGTATAGTCATGCCATCATCTAGGGAGGACGACGGCGATGGCCATACGTGCTGCGGTGGCGGGCGCGAGCGGATACGCGGGCGGGGAACTGCTGCGGCTGCTGCTCGCCCACCCCGAGGTGGAGATCGGCACCCTGACCGGCAACTCCAACGCCGGGCAGCCCCTCGCCGGGCTGCAGCCCCATCTGCTCCCGCTGGCCGGGCGGGTGCTCGAGCCCACCACCGCGGAGGCGCTGGCCGGGCATGACGTGGTCTTCCTGGCGCTGCCGCACGGGCAGTCCGCCGCCGTGGCCGAGCAGCTCGGCGACCAGGCCCTGGTCGTCGACTGCGGCGCCGACTTCCGGCTGAAGGACGCGGCGGACTGGGAGAAGTTCTACGGTTCGCCGCACGCCGGCACCTGGCCCTACGGCCTGCCCGAGCTGCCCGGCGCCCGCGCCGCGCTGGAGGGCGCCAAGCGCGTCGCGGTGCCGGGCTGCTACCCCACCGCCGTCTCCCTCGCGCTCTTCCCGGCCTACGCGGCCGGACTGCTGGAGCCCGAGGCGGTCATCGTCGCCGCCTCCGGGACCTCGGGCGCGGGCAAGGCGGCCAAGCCGCATCTGCTGGGCAGCGAGGTCATGGGCTCGATGAGCCCGTACGGCGTCGGCGGCGGCCACCGGCACACCCCCGAGATGATCCAGAACCTGTCCGCCGCGGCGGGGGAGCGGGTGTCGGTCTCCTTCACCCCGACCCTCGCCCCGATGCCCCGCGGCATCCTCGCCACGTGCAGCGCCAAGGCCAGGCCCGGAGTCACCGGGGAGAGCCTGCGCGCCGCGTACGACAAGGCGCTGCGGGACGAACCGTTCGTCACCCTCCTCCCCGAGGGCCAGTGGCCCTCCACCGCCGCCGTGTACGGATCCAACGCCGCGCTGCTCCAGGTCGCCCATGACGAGGCGGCCGGCCGCGCCCTCGTGATCAGCGCCATCGACAACCTGACCAAGGGCACCGCGGGCGGCGCGGTGCAGAGCATGAACATCGCCCTCGGCCTCCCCGAGGAGCTGGGACTTTCCACGATCGGAGTCGCTCCATGAGCGTTACGGCAGCCCAGGGCTTCACGGCCTCCGGCGTCGCGGCAGGGATCAAGGAGAACGGAAACCCCGACCTCGCACTCGTGGTGAACACCGGCCCGCGCCTCTCCGCGGCGGCCGTCTTCACCTCCAACCGTGTCAAGGCCGCCCCCGTCCTGTGGTCCGAGCAGGTCGTCAAGGGCGGTCAGGTCTCGGCCGCCGTCCTCAACTCCGGTGGCGCCAACGCCTGCACCGGCCCGCTGGGCTTCCAGGACGCCCACGCCACCGCCGAGAAGGTCGCCGAGGCCCTCGGTCACAGCGCGGGCGAGGTCGCCGTGGCCTCCACCGGGCTCATCGGCGTCCGGCTGCCCATGGACGCGGTGCTGTCCGGGGTCGGCAAGGCCGCCGAGGCGCTCTCCCCGCACGGCGGCGAGAAGGCCGCGATCGCCATCAAGACCACCGACACCGTCCACAAGACGGCCGTCGTACAGAGCCCCGCGGGCTGGACCGTGGGCGGTATGGCCAAGGGCGCCGGGATGCTGGCCCCGGGCCTGGCCACCATGCTCGTCGTCCTCACCACCGACGCCGACATGGACACCCCCGGGCTGGACACCGCGCTGCGCGCCGCCACCCGCACCACCTTCGACCGGATCGACTCCGACGGCTGCATGTCCACCAACGACATGGTGCTGCTGATGGCCTCCGGCGCCTCCGGTGTCGCCCCCGACGCCGCGGAGTTCGCCGAGGCGGTCCGCGAGGTCTGCGCCGATCTCGCCCGCCAGCTGATCGGGGACGCCGAGGGCGCCTCCAAGGACATCCGGATCGAGGTCGTCGGCGCGGCCACCGAGGACGACGCGGTGGAGGTGGGCCGCTCCATCGCCCGTAACAACCTCCTCAAGTGCGCCATCCACGGCGAGGACCCCAACTGGGGCCGGGTGCTCTCCGCCATCGGTACCACCTCGGCCGCCTTCGAACCGGACCAGCTCAACGTCGCGATCAACGACGTCTGGGTGTGCAAGAACGGCTCGGTGGGCGAGGACCGGGAGCTGGTCGACATGCGCTACCGCGAGGTCCGCATCACCGCCGACCTGTCCGCGGGCAGCGAGTCGGCGGTCATCTGGGCCAACGACCTGACCGCCGACTACGTCCACGAGAACAGCGCGTATTCGTCATGAGCCAGCCGACCGCCACCCGTAAACACACCGCCCTGCCCAAGGCCCGCATCCTCATCGAGGCGCTGCCCTGGCTGACCCGGCACCACGGCAAGACCGTGGTGGTCAAGTTCGGCGGCAACGCCATGGTCGACGACGAGCTGAAGGCCGCCTTCGCCCAGGACGTCGTCTTCCTGCGCCACGCGGGCCTGCGCCCCGTCGTCGTCCACGGCGGCGGCCCCCAGATCAGCGCACAGCTGGACCGGCACGGTCTGGTGAGCGAGTTCAAGGCCGGGCTGCGGGTCACCACCGACGACGCCATGGACGTCGTACGGATGGTGCTGGCCGGACAGGTCCAGCGCGAACTGGTCGGGCTGCTCAACCGGCACGGCCCGCTGGCCGTCGGCATGACCGGCGAGGACGCCCATCTGATGTCCGCCACCAAGCACTTCGCCGAGCTCGACGGCGAGCAGGTGGACATCGGCCGGGTCGGCCAGATCACCGAGATCGACACCGGCGCGGTGCGGGCCCTGCTGGACGACGGCCGGATCCCGGTCGTCTCCTCCATCGCCCGCAGCGCCGACGACGGCCATGTCTACAACGTCAACGCCGACACGGCCGCGGCCGCCCTCGCCGTCGCCCTGGGCGCCGAGACACTGATGGTGCTCACCGATGTCGAGGGCCTCTACGCCGACTGGCCCAACAGCGACGAGGTGATCAGCAAGCTCACCGCCAGCCAACTGGAGAAGCTGCTCCCGGAGCTGGCCAGCGGCATGGTGCCGAAGATGGAGGGCTGTCTGTACGCCGTGCGCCACGGGGTGACCACCGCCCGTGTGCTCGACGGGCGGGTACCGCACTCCATCCTGCTGGAGATCTTCACCGACGAGGGCATCGGCACGATGGTCCTGCCGGACGGGACCGCGATCGGCAAGGACGACCAGGACAGCGACGGCGACAAGGGGGAGGACCAGTGAGCAACGCGGAGCTGAAGCGGCGCTGGCAGGGGGCGCTCATGGACAACTACGGCACCCCCCGCATCCCGCTCACTCACGGCGAGGGCGCCAAGGTCTGGGACGCGGACGGCAAGGAGTACCTCGACTTCGTCGGCGGTATCGCCGTCAACTCCCTCGGCCATGCCCACCCCGCCGTCGTCCGGGCGGTGTCCGACCAGATCGCCACCCTCGGCCATGTCTCCAACCTCTTCGTGGCCGAGCCCCCGGTGGCGCTCGCCGAGCGGCTGCTCCAGCTCTTCGGCCGCTCCGGACGCGTGTACTTCTCCAACTCCGGCGCGGAGGCGGTCGAGGCCGCGTTCAAGATCGGGCGGCGCACCGGGCGCACCCATATGGTGGCCACCGACGGCGGCTTCCACGGCCGCACCATGGGCGCGCTGGCCCTGACCGGCCAGCCCGCCAAGCAGGAGCCCTTCCTTCCGCTGCCCGGCGACGTGACGCACGTGCCGTACGGGGACGTGGAGGCGCTGCGCGCGGCCGTCACCACCGACACCGCCCTCGTCATCCTGGAGCCCATCCAGGGCGAGAACGGCGTCATCGTGCCGCCGGCCGGCTATCTGGCCGCGGCGCGGGAGATCACCCGGGCCACCGGCACCCTGCTGGTGCTCGACGAGATCCAGACCGGGATCGGGCGGACCGGGCACTGGTTCGAGCACCAGGCACAGGGCGTCGAGCCCGATGTCGTCACCCTCGCCAAGGGGCTCGGCGCCGGGCTGCCCATCGGCGCCACCCTCGCCTTCGGGCCCGCGGCCGATCTGCTGACCCCGGGTCAGCACGGATCCACCTTCGGCGGCAACCCCGTCTCCTGCGCGGCCGGTCTCGCCGTCCTCGACACCATCGCCGCCGACGGCCTCCTGGACCGGGTCAAGCGGGCGGGGGAGCGGCTGCGCAACGGAATCGAGTCACTCGGCCACGCATCGGTCGCCCGGGTCCGCGGCGCCGGGCTGCTGCTCGGTATCGTGCTCACAGAGTCCCTCGCGCCGCAGGTGCAGAAGGCGGCTCAGGACGCGGGACTCCTGGTGAACGCGGTCGCGCCGGATGTGGTCCGGCTCGCCCCGCCGCTCGTCATCTCCGACGGCGAGGTGGACACCTTCCTCCGGGAGCTGCCCGCCGTCCTGGACGCCGCACATGAGGGAGACGGGGAACGACGAGCCGGAGACTGACGACACCGATGACCGAGGCGCAGCACACCGACGCGCAGGACGCGGGCCACGGCGGACCGGCCGTGCCGCAGACCCGCACCGCACGCCACCGCCGGATCGTGGACATCCTGAACCGGCAGGCCGTGCGCTCCCAGAGCCAGCTCGCCAAGCTGCTCGCGGACGACGGGCTCTCCGTCACCCAGGCGACGCTCTCCCGGGACCTGGACGAGCTGGGCGCGGTGAAGATCCGCAACACCGGCGGTGAGCTGATCTACGCGGTGCCGAGCGAGGGCGGCGACCGCACGCCGCGCGCCCCGCTCGGCGAGTCGGCGAGCGAGGCGCGGATGGCCCGGCTGGCGGGTGAGCTGCTGATCTCGGCGGAGGCTTCGGCCAACCTCGTGGTGCTGCGCACTCCGCCGGGCGCGGCCCAGTTCCTCGCCTCGGCCATCGACTCGGCGGAGCTGCACGACATCCTCGGCACCATCGCGGGCGACGACACGCTCCTGCTGATCAGCCGCGACCCGCTGGGCGGCCAGGCGCTCGCCGACCATCTGCTGCGACTGGCCCAGAAGGCCTAGGAACCGGTCGCCCCGCGGCCTTGGGCGGGGCGGTGGAGTCGCGTACCACCAGCCGTGTGGTGACGCGGACGCGCGGCGGCCGCGAGCCCACCTCCGGGGCCTCCCGCACCAGCCGGCCCGCCGCGTCGCCCGCCTCCTGGAGGGGGACGTGCAGCGCGGTGCTGCCCGGCCGGGTCATGCCGATGACGGTCAGATCGTCGGAGGCGGCCAGGCTCATGTCCTCGGGAACGCGCAGTCCGGCGTTGCCCAGCCCCACGAACAGCCCCAGCAGCACATAGCTGCTGTAGACCATGACCGCGGTGACCCGGGCCTCATGCCGTACCAGATGCTCCGCCGCGGCCAGTCCGGCGTCGAACTGCGGCGGTACGGGATCCAGGACGGTCAGCTCCCCGCCGCCGTCCGCCACTGACTCCAGGGCGGCCTTCCGGCGCTGCCGGTCCATCCATGAGCCGGGCGGGCCGCCGAGGTAGGCGATCCGCCGGTGACCGAGGCCGAGCAGATGCGCCATCAGTTTCCGTACGCCTCCGGGGGTGTCCACCACCACGCCGGGCAGTCCCGGGGTGGTGCGGTCCACCGTCACCACGGGCAGCCGCTCGGCGAACGAGCGCAGCGTCGCGTCCGGGCTGACCGGCGCGACCAGGACCAGCCCGTCGACCCGCGACCCCAGCTGGGTCACCAGCTCCCGCTCCCGGTCCGCCGAATGGTCCGAGACGCCGAGCAGGACGTTTCCGCCCGCCTCGGTGAGGGGCTGCTGAACGCCGGTGACGATGGGTGGGAAGAAGGGGTTGGCGAGGGTGGGGACGATGACCCCCACCAGCCCGGTGTGGCCGGTCGTCAGAGCCCGTGCGGTGGCGTTGAGCCGGAATCCCATCTCGTCGGCCGCACGCGCCACCCGCTCCCGGGTCTCCTCCGCGACCATGCCTGGCCTGCTGAGGGCGCGCGACGCCGTGGAAGTGGACACGCCCGCAGCCCGTGCGACATCTGCCAGCCGAACCATCCGCCCCTGCTCTCGTTGTCGGTTACACGGTTTTAACCGATGGCCGTTGACGGCCTCCCCGCGCCTAGCGTAGCTTGCCTGCAACCGGTTGCTGCAACCGGTTGCAACATCACTCTTCGCCAGATTCACGGAGGACGGGTTCGTGTCACGCAGAGCGGCGGCTGGCCTCTTGCTCCTGCCAGGCGTGGCGCTGCTCGCCTTCGGCTTCCTCTATCCCTTCGGCATCACCCTGTTCGCCCCGCCCGCCGCCGAGCACCCCGATGTCCTCGGCAAGCTCGGCGGGATGCTCGGCGACTCCTACGTCCTGGAGGTCGCGGCCCGGACCATCCGGGTCGCCGCCCTCACCACGGCGGTTTGCCTGCTGCTCGGCTTCCCGGTGGCCTATCTGATCTCCCGGGCGCCCCGGCGCCGTCAGGGCCTGCTGCTCGCGCTCGCGGTCTTTCCGCTGCTGCTCTCCACCGTCGTCCGCACCTTCTCCTGGCTGGTCATCCTCGGGCGCAACGGACTCATCAGCTCCGTACTGGTCGACCTGAAGATCATGGACGGTGGCACCCAGTTGCTCTACACCGAATTCGCCCTGGTCGCCGGGCTCACTCAGCTCTTCACTCCGATCATGATCCTCACCTCCTACAGCTCGCTCTCCCATGTCGACACCAAGCTGGAGGAGGCGGCCAGGGGGCTCGGGGCGAAGCCGGGCCGGGCGTTCCGGAGCGTGGTGCTGCCCCTCGCGCTGCCCGGGGTGCTGGTCGGCGTGACCCTCGTCTTCGCCGGCGCGGTCACCGCGTTCACCACCCCGCTGCTGCTCGGTGGCACCCGCAACCGCACACTGGCCACGCTGCTGTACGACTACGCCAATGTGAAGCTCGACTGGAGCGCGGCGAGCGCGGTCGCCCTGATCATGACCGTGCTGGTGCTCGCCGCGAGCTGGATATCCGGTCGGCTGTCCCGGGTGGGGGCGGTCTGATGCGGGGGCGTCCGGTACTCACCGCGCTGTCCGCGCTGGCGCTGCTGTTCCTGCTCGGCCCGATCCTGCTGGTCGTCGCGATCGCGTTCTCCTCCGGCGACACCGTGGAGTTCCCGCCCCCCGGTCTGTCGGGGAAGTGGTTCACCAAGGCGCTGTCCTACCAGCCCTTCCAGGAGGCGCTCGCCACCAGCGCGCTGGTGGCGGCCGGGGCGACGGCCCTGGCTCTGCTCGTCGGCATTCCGGCCGCGCTGGCGATCCAGCGGCGCCGGTTCCCCGGCCGCAAGGCGGTCGAGGCGCTGTTCCTGTCCCCGGCAATCGTGCCGGAGCTGGTCCTGGGCTTCGCCCTGTTCCAGCAGCTGATGGTCACCTTGCGGATCACCGCCCTCGGGGCGCTGCTGATCGGCCACACCGTGCTGCTCCTGCCGTACGCGGTGCGGGTGACCGGAGCCTCGCTCGCCATGGCCGACCCCGCCCTGGAGGAGGCGGGCCGCGGGCTCGGCGCGGGCCCGCTGCGGACGTTCCTCCACATCACCCTGCCGGTGATGACCCCCGGCATCGTCTCCGCGGCCGTGCTGTCCTTCCTCACCTCCTTCAACAACGTGCCGCTGTCACTCCTCCTCAACGGTCCCGGAGTCTCCACCCTGCCGGTCGAGATGCTCCACTACGTGGAATTCTCCTTCGACCCGGTCGTCGCGGCCGTGAGCACGCTGCTGCTGGCGGCGACCGTGCTGGTCGCCCTGGTCACGGAGCGGCTCGTCGGATTCAACAAGGTCTTCAGCAAGTAGGGATGCGCCAGATGACGACGCCAGTGGTCCAGCTCCGGGCCATCACCCGGGAGTTCTCGGGGTCGGTGGCCGTGGACGCCATCGATCTGACCGTGGAGCGCGGACAGTTCACCGCCCTGCTCGGCCCGAGCGGCTGCGGCAAGACCACGACCCTGCGGATGATCGCGGGGTTCCTCCCGCCCAGCTCCGGCACCATCCTGCTCGACGGCGAGGACGCCACCCGGCTGCCGCCCGAGCGCCGCAACATCGGCATGGTGTTCCAGTCGTACGCCCTCTTCCCGCATCTGACCGTGGAGAAGAACGTCGCGTTCGGGCTGCGGATGCGGGGCGTGCCCGCCGCCGAGATCCGCACCCGGGTGGGCGAGGTGCTGGAGCTGGTCGGCCTCGCCCACCTCGCCCGCCGCAAGCCCAAGGAGCTCTCCGGCGGCCAGCAGCAGCGGGTCGCGCTCGCCCGCGCCGTGGCCATCCGTCCCTCGGTGCTGCTGCTCGACGAGCCGCTGTCCAACCTCGACGCGCGGCTGCGTATCCAGATGCGGCAGGAGCTGCTGCGCGTTCAGCGCGAGACGGGGCTGACCGCCATCCTGGTCACCCACGACCAGGAGGAGGCGCTCGAACTCGCCGACTCCATGGTGATCCTGGACCGCGGCCGGATCGTGCAGCAGGGCCCGCCGCGCGAGGTCTTCCGGGCGCCCGCGACCCGTTTCGTCGCGGAGTTCCTGGGCTATGAGAACTTCCTCGACCTCCCCGGCCAGGGCCCGATCACCATCAGGCCCGAGCATGTGGGCGTCCTCGCCCGCGGCCAGAAGCCACCGACCGGCGGCGAAGTGGTCGAGGCGACCGTGGCCGCGGTCCGCTTCCGCGGTACGGACTTCGCGGTCACCGCCACCGTCGGCGACCGCACCCTCCACGCCGTCAGCGCCGACGACACCCTGCGTGCGGGGGAGTCGGTACGGCTCCACCTGCCCCTTGCGCGGGCCGTCCCCCTGGCCGGCGACGACGGCGACGCCCGGCCGGCCACCTCGAAACAGCAGGAGTGTCCCGCATGACCCGCACCACCAGACTCATCAGCGGCGCGGCGGCCGCGGCCGCCCTCACCCTCTCCCTGTCCGGCTGTGCCGAGACCGCCGACGCCGACCCCAAGAAGCTGACCGTCAGCACCTTCGGCTTCGGGGCGGACCGCTTCGAGAAGACGGTGGTCGAGCCGTTCGAGAAGCGGACCGGGATCGATGTCACCGTGGAGACCGGCGCCAACGCCGACCGGCTGACCAAGCTCCGCGTCAACAAGGCGAACCCCACCGTCGACGTCGTCATGATCACCGACCTGTTCGCCGCCATGGGCCAGAAGCAGGGGCTCTTCGAGAAGATCGACCCCAAGAAGGTCCCCAACCTCTCCAAGGTCTACGACTTCGCCAGGAGCGAGGACGGCTACGGCCCCGCCTACACCTATCAGCTGCTCGGCATGCTCTACCGCACCGACAAGTTCAGCGAGCCGCCCACGCTGCAGGAGCTGTGGAAGTCCGAGCACAAGGGCAAGGTCGCCGTCCCCGACATGTCCACCAGCGCCGGTATGCCCTTCCTCGAGGCCACCTCCGCGACGTACGGCGCGGGCCCCAAGGACACCGACGCCGGATTCAAGAAGCTCTCCGACCTCAAGCCCAATGTGCTCAAGTTCTTCAACCGCAGCACCGAACTGGTGAGCCTGCTGGACCGCGGCGAGGTCGATATGGCTCCCGGTCTCGATCTGTTCGCCGTGGACCCGGCCAAGGCCGGCAAGCCCATCGGCTGGGCGCCGTTCGACAAGGGCCGCTTCGTCGCCGCCAACACCGCCCAGATCGTCAAGGGCGGCAAGAACAAGGCGGGCGCCGAGAAGTTCATCGACTACCTGCTCTCCGCGGACGTCCAGGAGAAGGCCGCCGCCTCCTTCAACGACAAGCCGGTCAACAAGGACGCCAAGGTGCCCGCGTCCCTCACCAAGGTCTCGGGCAAGGCCGCCGGCGACCCGTCCGCCGCCGGGTTCACCTCCCCCGACCTCGGCTACGCGGTCGACCACAATGACGCGTGGGTGGACCGCTTCCAGCGCGAGGTCTCCGGATGAGCCAGGCGGTGGGCCAGGCGGTGAGCCAGGCCCGCCGGCGGGTCATCATCGACTGCGACCCGGGGATCGACGACGCGATCGCGCTGCTGCTGGCCTACGCGTCACCCGAACTCGACGTCGTGGGCGTGACCACCGTCGCGGGCAATGTCGGACTCGACCAGGTCGTCGACAACGCCCTGCGGCTGTGCGACCTGATCGGCGGCGCCGCGGCGGCCACCCCGGTGCTCCGCGGCTACGCCGGTCCGCTGGCGCGCGCGCTGCGTGCGCCTGATGAGCCGGTGCACGGCGCGTACGGCCTGGGTGGCGTGGAAATTCCCGCGCCCACCCGGGCCGCCCACCCGGGCCACGCCGTGGACTGGATGGCCGAGCGGATCCGTGGCGGCGCCCCCGGCGAGATCACCCTCATCGCCACGGCCCCGCTCACCAACGTCGCCGCGCTGCTGCACGCCCACCCGGACACCCGGGAGCGGCTGGCGGAGATCGTCCTCATGGGCGGCGCGGCCTTCGCCCCGGGCAACACCACGCCCGCCGCGGAGTTCAACTTCCACGCCGACCCCGAGGCCGCCCGCTATGTCGCCGAGGCCGGGGTGCCGCTGCGCATCGTCGGACTCGACGTGACCCGTAAGGCCCTGACCCCGCTCGCCGACGCGGAGGCGCTCATCGCCGACGGCACGCCCGTGACCTCGGCGGCCGGGCGGATGCTCAGCCATCTCATCGAGCGCTACGCCCGCCGCCACGGCGTGCGTGCCTGCGCCGTGCACGACGCGCTAGCCGTCGCGGCGGCCGTCCGGCCGGGCCTTCTGCACTGGACGGAAGCGTGGGTGACGGTCGAATGCGCGGGCGAGTTCACCCGGGGCGCCCTGGTCGCCGACGTCCACGGGCGCACCGGGCTGCCGCCCAACGCGAAGGTGGCGACGGACGTCGACGCGGAGGCGTTCCGCGCGTTCCTGATGTCCCGGCTGCGCGGCCGGTACGGCGCGCGGACCGCTCCCGCGCACACCGCCGCCGCGCCGAGTGATCCGGCACCGAGTGATCTGGTGCCGAGTGATCCGGCGTCGGGCGCTGCGGCGTCCGGTGCCGCCGGGCCGAGTGCCGTGGCGTCGAGCTGACACACCCGCCCACCCCCGATCCCCAGAGCAGAGAACGAGCAGGAGACCCCCATGCCGATGCCAAGCCGCTGCGACCTCCTCATCCGTGGGGCCGGAGTCGTCTCGGTGCACACCGGCGAGATCCGGCCGGCGGACGTGGTGGTGACCGGGGACCTCATCCGCGCCGTCGCCGCCCCCGGGGTGCGGATCGACGCCGACCGCGTTCTGGACGCCGAGGGGCTGCTGCTGGCGCCCGGGTACATCGACGCCCATATGCACATCGAGAGCTCGCTGCTCACCCCCGCCGAGTTCGCCCGGATCACGGTGCGGCGCGGTACGACGACGGTGCTCGCCGATCCGCATGAGATCGTCAACGTCGCCGGGCGCGAGGCCATGGCCTGGATGATCGAGCAGGGCCGCGCGCCAGCGCAGACCATGCTGTGGGCCGTGCCCTCCTGCGTACCCGCGCTCGAAGGCTTCGAGACCGCGGGATCCCGGCTGACCGCCGAGGACGTCGCCGAGATGCTCGACTGGGACGGGGTGACCACGCTCGGCGAGGTGATGGACTACCGCGCCGTCGTCTCGGGCTCGGCTCGGATGCGGTCGATCGTCGAGGCCGCCCGGCGCAAGGGCGTCCGGCTCGACGGCCACTGCCCGGGACTCTCCGGGGACGAGCTGGGCGAGTACCTCTGGGCCGGGATCGACTCCGACCACACCAAGAACACCCCCGAGGTCGCCGTGGAGAAGGCCCGGCTCGGGATGTTGCTGATGCTCCAGGAGAAGTGCCTCACCCCCGATCTGGTGGCCCGGCTCCATGAACTCCCCGTCCTGCCCGACTTCTGCCTGGTCACGGACGATCTGGCCGCCGATGCCATCCTCGAGCGCGGACATCTGGACCATATCGCCCGGGTGGCGCTGGACGCCGGGCTGAGCCCGCTGACCGTGCTGCGCGCCCTCACCCTGCACCCGGCACGTCGGCTGGGCCTGGACGACCGGGGCGTGGTGGCGCCCGGGAAGCGGGCCGACCTCGTCCTGCTGCGCGCGCTGGAGGACCCGACACCGGTGACCGTCGTCTGCGGCGGCCGGATCGTCGAGGAGACCGCCGAGGAGGCCGGGGCGACGGCCCCGGTGTCCAACCCCTTCGCCGACTCGGTACGCCTCACCTCGCTGGACGAGAGCGACTGCCGTTGGCGGGTCGATCTCCCCGACGGTGAGCACACCTTCCGGGCACTGCGGGTGAACCCCGTGGACACCTTCACCGAACCGGCCGAGGTCGTGCTGCCCGTACGGGACGGCGTCGTGGAGTGGGAGGGCAGGACGGCCGTGCTCGCGGTGTACGAGCGCCACCAGCGCTCCGGCCGCCGGACCATGGCCCCCGTGGTCGGCTTCGACCTGGCCCGGGGCGCGGTCGCCACCACGTACGCGCACGACAGCCACAACCTCACCGTCGTGGCCACCGACGCCCCCGCGCTGCGCCGTGCGGCCAACTCGGTGATCGGCTCACACGGTGGCATCTGCGTGGCCGTCACCGGAGAGCCGACCGTGCGTCTCCCGCTGCCGGTGGGCGGTGTGATGTCCCCGGCACCGGCCGCCGCGGTCGCCCAGGGGGCGGCCGCCGTACGGGAGGCGCTGCACCGGTGGGGCTGGCGGCACCGCAACGCCTTCATGAGCATCTCGACCATGACGCTGCCCGTGTCACCACAGATCAAGCTCACTGACAAGGGCCTGGTCCGGGTGGTCGACCGGGCGTGGGAGCCGGCCGTCCTCTGACCGCTTTCCGTGGTCCGGCCGCCGACCGTGGTCCGGCCGCCAGCGGCCTGGGACCGTCAGTCGGCCGAGGCCGTCCGCGCGCGGTACGACATCCAGGCCGCCACCACCGCCCCCGAGACGTTGTGCCAGACGGAGAACACCGCGGCCGGGAGCGCGGCCAGCGGGCTGAAGTGGGCGGCGGCCAGGGAGGCGGCGAGCCCGGAGTTCTGCATGCCGACCTCGAAGGCCATGGCCCGGCTGGCGGGCGCGCCCAGCCGGGCCAGCTTGCCGGCCCCGTAGCCCAGCGCCAGGCCGAGCCCGTTGTGGAGCACCACGGCCAGCAGCACCAGCGCCGCCGCCGACTTGATGGCGTCCGCGCTCGCGGCCACCACGATGGCCACGATCACGCCGATGGTGACCGCCGACAGCCAGGGCAGCAGCCCCAGCACCCGCTGGATGAACCGCCCGGCGACCAGCCGTACGACTAGTCCGCCGATCACCGGCAGCAGCACGGTCTTGAGGATGTCGGTGACCATCGACTCCGCGTCCACCGGCAGGAACTCCCCGGCCAGCAGCAGCGTCAGCGGCGGGGTGACCAGCGGCGCGAGCACCGTGGAGACGGTGGCGACGGACACCGACAGCGCCACGTCGCCGCGCGCCAGATACGTCACCACATTGGAGGCCGTTCCGCTCGGCGCACAGCCGACCAGGATGACACCGGCCGCCAACTGCGGCGAGAGACCGAGGGCGTTGGCGATCAGCCACCCCAGCCCCGGCATGATCACATAGTGCGCGACCAGCCCGAGCGCCACCGCCCACGGCCGCTTGGCCACACCGGAGAAGTCCCGCGGGGTCATGGTGAGCCCCATGCAGAACATGACCACGCCGAGCAGATAGGGCACGTTCGGCGCCCAGCCGCTGAAGGTGCCGGGCGTGGCGAGGCCCGCCGCACCGGCGGCGAGGACGAGGAGGGGGAAGACGGTGACGGCCCGCCGGGCCGCCCGGTCGGCGGCGGCGGGCTCCGGTGACGGCGAGGGCGTCTGCCCCGCCGTCGTCGGGGAGTTGTCCGCGGAGCTCTTCGATTCGGATCGCACCGCGTGATGGAACGCTTCCGGAGGCGTCTTCCGCAACACCGTCTCGTTATGTGGTCACTACACCCACTATGTGGAACTCAGTGGCGGCAGCGGCAGCGGAAGCCCCGGCAGACCGTCGATGCTGCTGGCGATGTGCTCCTTCTTGTGGAAGTAGCGGTCCAGCGATTCGTCGTCCTCCCGCCGGAAGCGGGAGGCGTGCAGCGGGCGGTCCTCGCGGTAGTCCATAAACGGGACCGCGTAACCGCAGGTGTCCCGGATCAGCTCGGCCGTCACCACGATGATCGCCCGCAGCCCGTGGTCATCGACGTCGATGTCCGGGAAGTGCTTCAGCAGCGCGGGGAAGCGTGGATCGTCACGGAACACCGGCTCGCCCCGGCCATGGACGCGCACGATGTTCGGCGGGCCGGTGAAGGCGCACCACATCAGGGTGATCCTGCCGTTCTCCCGCAGATGGGCGATGGTCTCCGCGTTGCTGCCCGCGAAGTCCAGATAGGCCACGGTCAGTTCGTCGACCACGGCGAAGGAGCCGGCCAGCCCCTTCGGGGAGAGATTCACCGTGCCGTCACCGGCCAGCGGGGCGGTGGCGGTGAAGAACATCTTCTGCTCTTCGATGAAGGTGCGGAGCCTGCCGTCGATACGTTCGTACACCTTTCCCATGTGGCGCATTATCCCTACGGGTGGGCGCCGGGTCGATGTTTCCATGGGCGTATGGCCACCAAGAAAGCCTCCGCGCGAGCGTCCGCTGCCGAGCCCGCGATCCGGATCCGCCGGGTGTACGACGCCCCTGACCCGGACGACGGCACCCGCGTCCTGGTGGATCGCGTCTGGCCGCGCGGCCTCGCCAAGGCCGACGCCCAGCTGGACGAGTGGGCCAAGGACGCCGCCCCGTCCACCGAGCTGCGCCGCTGGTACGGCCATGACCCGGACCTCTTCCCGGAATTCACCAGCCGCTACCGCGCCGAGCTCACCACCCCCGAGCGCCGCGAGGCCGTCGCCCACCTCCGCGAGCTGACCGCCTCCGGCCCCCTGACCCTCCTCACGGCCGTGAAGGACCTCGACGTCGGCCATGTCCAGGTGCTCGCCGAGGCGATCCGTGACCAGGAATGAGCGTCGCTGAAGGATCGCTTACGCAGAGGGATCGCCTTATGCAGAGGGATCATCTCGTACAGAGGGATCGCCTTATACACATAGCTCCGCCGAATAGCGGGCGAAGCCGCTGGTGTGCCAGGTGGAGCCATCCGCGGTGATGACGAATGCCTCGGCGTCGGGGAGTCGTCCCAGCCAGGGGCGGGCGCGCTCGGCGCCCATGGCGCAGGCCGCGGTGGCCACGGCGTCCGCGTCGGCCAGGCTGGTGGCGATCACGGTGACCGAGGCCAGGCCCCGCGCCGGGGGGCGGCCGGTGTGGGGATCCAGGATGTGGCAGCCCCGCTCGGCCGGGCCCGAGGTGGCCACCGCCAGCTCGCCGCGGGCCTCCACGATCGCCGCCAGCTCGCCCCGGCGCAGCGGATCGGCGATGCCCACCCGCCAGGGGCCGCCGTGCACCTGGACGTCGCCGCCGCCGTTCACACACACCGACCCGGCGCCCGAGGAGACCAGCATCCGGGCGGCGCGCTCCACCGCCCAGCCCTTGACCAGGCCCGTCGGGTCGAGCCGGCCACCGGCGTAGCGGGCGGTGAACCAGCCACCGCTGCGGTGCTCGGCGTCCTCGCACATCCGCAGCACATCCCGGACCTCGGGATCGCAACGCGACAGCGTCAGCTCACCGCGCCCCAGCCGGCTGATCTGGCTGTCCCGGCGGTAGGTGGAGAACAGCTCGTCCACCCGGTGCAGCCCCACCACGGCCCCGTCCAGCGCGGCCTGCACCCGGGGCCGGTCGGCGGGCGCGACCTCGCGGACGTCGAAGGAGAAGACCGTGCCCATGACGTGCTCGACATGGCGCAGCGGCTCGGGTTCGTCCATTCCGTACATCACTTGGTACCCGCCTTGTCGAGCGCACTCTGCAAGGACTTGGCGTAGCCCTCGCTGGTGTAGGTGGCCCCGGAGACCGTGTCCACCTTCGCCGCGGACACCGCCTGCTGGTTGAGCTTCGGGATGGAGTCCTTGGCGATCTGGTCGCTGCGCGGCCCGGAGTCCGGCGTCTTGACCGCCTGCGCGCCGGTGATCTTCCCGCCGTTGACGGTGAGGCTCACCTGGACCGGGCCGTACTGCGTCTGCACGGCGTCGCCGGTGACCGTACGGGCGCCGCCCGCACCCGCACCCGCCCCGGCGCCTCCCCCGCCCGGCTGTGCCGTGGCCGCGACCGGGGGCGCCTGCCCCGGCTGGTTCTCGGCGACGGCCTGGCCGCCCCCCGAACCTGGCTGCTTCAGCGCGAGCAGCAGCACCACACCGGAGACGGTGGCGGCCGTTCCCACGACGATGCGGCGCAGCGGATGCTTCCTCTTCATGGCTTCACCTCGGTCACAGCTCGAAGGATTCGTGGTGGATCCGGCGATCCGGAACCCCCGCCTCACGCAGCGCCCCGTACGCGTGCTCGGCCAGGCCCGGTGGGCCGCACAGATAGACGTCGTGGTCCTCGATGTCGGGGAGGAGATGGCCCAGCCGCTCCGCGGTGATCTCCGGCCGGGCGCCGTCCGGGCC
This sequence comes from Streptomyces lacaronensis, assembly GCF_047337785.1. Taxonomy (NCBI): domain Bacteria; kingdom Bacillati; phylum Actinomycetota; class Actinomycetes; order Kitasatosporales; family Streptomycetaceae; genus Streptomyces; species Streptomyces lacaronensis. The sequence goes on along the minus strand of NZ_JBLHDK010000003.1, from coordinate 2,837,594 downwards.
GTTCACCGCGTACAGCAGCCGGGCCCCGCGCTCGGTCGCGATCTGCTTCAGCTCGTTCCACAGCGCCAGGTCCTCGACGCTGCGGGCCCGGTAGAGCAGGGTGAGATCGCTGCCCTTGCCGGGCAGCGTCTCGAACAGCGCCCGGATCGGGGTGATCCCGGCACCGCCCGCGATCATCAGCACCTTGCCGCGGCTGCGCCGCGCCGCGGTCATCGCCCCGTACGGACCCTCCGCCCACACCCGCGTCCCCGGCTCCAGCGAGGCCAGCCCCGTGCTGTGGCCGCCCACCGCCTTCACCGTGATCCGCAGCAGCTCCGGCCGGGGCGGCGCGGAGAGCGAGTACGGATGGGAGCCCCAGCGCATCCCCGGGGCCAGGAACCGCCATCGGAAGAACTGCCCGGCCTGCGCCCCGATCCGGTGCAGCTTGCGCCCCTTGATCAGCACCGACACCACTCCGGGCGCCTCCGGTACGACGGCCTCCACCCGCATCCGGTGCCGCAGGTTCAGCCGCAGCGGGACCAGCAGCCGGTACCAGACCACCAGCGCGGTGACCGTGCCGTACAGCGCGTACCAGGCGGTCTCCGCGGTCTTGTTCCCGACGAACTCCGCACCGGTCGCGAGCTGGTGCCAGAACGTCAGGAAGACCGCCAGATAGGTGAGCAGATGCAGGTAGTACCACACCTCGTACGGCATCCGGCGGCGCACCATCCCCGCCGAGATCAGCCCGATCACCACCAGCATCGCGGTGCCGACCGCCGCCTTGATCATGTCCGGGTAGTCCATGACCACGGTGACGGACTGGTCGACGAGGCCGGTGCCCGCCTGCTCCGCGTAGCCCGCGATGATCAGCCCGACATGCGCCACGATCAGACACAGCGCGTACCGCCCGCTCAACGCGTGCCACCGCGCGACCCGGTCCGACCCCACCCGCCGCTCCAGCGCCGGAACGCGCGCCATCTGGAGGACGACGAGGGCGAGGACATAGCCGCCGAGCAGCCCGCTGAGCCGCCCGGCGTGGGTCAGCCACTGCGCGGTGCCGTCGACGTTCGGAGTGTTCTGCCACCACAGCGACAGCACCGCCGCCGCACCTGCCAGGCTGAGCAGGATCAACGGCACGGCATGCGAACGGCGAGGCTGGATGCGGCGCATGGCCTGCCGCCGCCCGGCCCGGCTGTTCAGTAGCGTCGTCACGGCCTGTCCCCTTCCCTTGGGCTCCGGCGCAAGGGAATACGGCCCCGAGCACGGGATGACTCAAAGGCCGCCGGGATTCACAGGTTTCGGCCGTGGCTCACAGGTCCGGCTCAGGATTCACCGGCTTCGGGCGTCACCGGCGGTGGCGCACGGGCAGCAGCAGATCGCTCACCACCGGCAGGTGGTCCGACGCCTCCGGGTCCGCCGTGAACACCTGGGCGGTGAGCGGGCGCAGGTCGTGGGAGGGGAGGAGGAAGTCGATCCGGGCGTGCGGGTTGACGGAGTCGTAGGTGAAGCCGTCGCCGGTGCCGGCCTGGGGCCACACATCGCCCAGCGCGTCGGTCAGGGTCCGGATCTCCGGAGTCTCGGACGTGGCGTTCAGATCGCCGACCAGGACGGTGCGCCCGGGGGAGGAGCCGAGGAGCTCGACGATCCGGGCGGACTGCCGCTCGCGCTCCCGGTTGTCGTCGTGCTGGAGATGCGTCACCGCGAACTCGACGCAGCCGCCGCGCACATCCAGCGTGGCCCGGAGCAGACCGCGCTGCTCATGGCCGGGGACGAGCGGCAGATGGGTGTTGGTCCAGGCCCTGATCGGCCGCCGCGAGAGTACCGCGGTGCCGTACTGACGGCGCGGTCGGCCGGGCTCTTCCGGGTCCAAGTCGAGGTTGGCACCGAAGGCGTGGTGCATCCCCAGTCGCTCGCCCAGCCAGGCGGGCTGGTCGACGAAGCCGCTGCGCTTCCAGAACCGGTCGACCTCCTGCAGGCCGACGACGTCCACCCGCATGGCCTGGATCACCCGGGCGACGCGGTCCAGGTCCAGGACGTCGGCGGGGCTCGCGCCGTGGTGGATGTTGAACGTGGCCACACGCAGCGGCCCCGGGCCGGTGGCGGCGACCGCCACCCCGGACGTCGCGGCGGCGGTGGCGCCGAGGCCGGCCGCCGCGGCGAGGAACCGGCGGCGGCTGGGGGCGGGGTTCAGGTGGTTCATGGCGGTCAGCGTGCGTTCCGGTTCCGAACGCCTTCCCACGGCGCCATGAACGGCCCTGGGCGGGTGGGAGTCGTCTCGGCCGGAACGGTTCGCCGTCCGCGCCCGCACGGATATCACCGATGGTGGAACTTGATCGGGTAGGACACCGTTGAGCGCGGTTCGGGCTGCTTCTTGGTGCCCTTCCCGCCGTCCTTCTTCCCGTCGTCCTTCTCGAAGTGGACGGGATACCGGGCCGTCTGACGCGGATTCGGCGATTTGTCGTCACGGGCGTTGCCGTCACCGTGGTTGTTGATCCACAGGACCCCGACCACGAATACGCCGAGCACCATCATCTGCTTCTTCTGCACCGGCCCCGACTCCCCCTCGGTCCGCAGCTGCGCTCCCCGCCCCGCCATGGTCTCAGCCCGGCGGCCGAATGGGCAGGTGCTGCCGCGTGGTGAAAGCGCCTCCGCTGACGTGAATGGTCCGGCCGGTGATGAGCCGTGCGCCGGGCGGGGCGAGGAAGAAGGCGGTCCGGGCGATGTCCCAGGCCGTGCCCGCACGCTTGTTGCGGGTCTCCGCCACGAGCGCGCCGCGGCGTTCGTCGGTCACGCGGCCAGGGCGGCCTTCGCCGCGCCGTAGGAGCCGCCCCGGCGCTCGGCGCCGATCGAGCCGATGCTGATGACGGAGCTGCCGCCGGCCAGCTTCTCCTGGACCGAGGCGGTGGTCAGCACCGCGGTGAGCAGGTTCTGGGACAGGCTGCTGTGCCGCTGGGCGAGCGACGGGGACCGCACGGGGTACGGCGGGCCGTTCTGCGGCCGGGCCTGACGCCCCCGCCCGGCCGATGAGTTCCACCGGGTCTCGGAAGACCCGCGGGGCCGGCTCAGTCCTTGCGCTTGAACTCGCTCGTGGGGATGTCGACCGTGCCGCCATCCCTCAGGTGAAGCGTGACGGTCTCGCCGTAGGCGTATTCGTCTCGCGATGCGTAGTCGTCGTCCTTCGGGCGGGTCAGTAGGGTGCACCGGCCGGCGAAGGGGTCGATGATCAGATAGATCGGAACGCCGAAATGTGCGTACTGTCGCACTTTGACCGCATAGTCGTTGCTGTCATTCTTTGTGGAGACGATCTCTACGGCGGCCAGCATGTCCTCATATGAGTAAGGATCGGTCGCGCCTTCTTCGAGGATCGTCACATCCGGTACCCGGGGGGGCTCTCCCGGGAACTGGATCAGTACGTCGGACAGCAGACGGGACTTGTCGATTCCAGCGGCCATCGCGGCCATCTGGACGTCGAGAATGGTCCAGCTCTGGATGCTGCTCTGCGGCGTCATGACGATATGGCCCCCCACGACCTCGATCTTGAAGCCCTCGAACTGTGCCGCGGCGCGCTCAGCCGCCTGCCAGAGGATGTCGTCTTGCACGCTCATGCTGGCTACCTCCCCTTTCGGGCACCTGATAGCGGCATCGTAGCGCCGCCCGCCGACAGTCCGCCGCATCCCGCATTGACGAAACATACGGTCCAATGCATACTCATGCAGAGAAGCGTATGGATCGTAAGGAGGCACCCGTGACCGAGCGCGTCGTACTCGCCTACTCGGGCGGCCTGGACACCTCCGTCGCCATCGGCTGGATCGCCGAGGAGACGGATGCCGAGGTCATCGCCGTCGCCGTGGACGTCGGCCAGGGCGGTGAGGACCTGGACGTCATCCGCAAGCGCGCGCTCGCCTGCGGGGCGGTCGAGGCGGAGGTCGCGGACGCCAAGGACGAGTTCGCCGAGGAGTACTGCCTTCCGGCGATCAAGGCCAACGCGCTGTACATGGACCGCTACCCGCTGGTCTCCGCGCTGTCCCGGCCCACCATCGTGAAGCACCTGGTGGCCGCCGCCCGCAAGCACGGCGCCGGGACCGTCGCCCACGGCTGCACCGGCAAGGGGAACGACCAGGTGCGGTTCGAGGCCGGTATCTCCTCCCTCGCCCCCGATCTGAACTGCGTCGCGCCGGTCCGGGACTACGCGATGACGCGGGACAAGGCGATCGCCTTCTGCGAGGCCAAGGGCCTGCCGATCGCGACCACCAAGAAGTCCCCGTACTCGATCGACCAGAACGTCTTCGGGCGGGCCGTGGAGACCGGCTTCCTGGAGGACATCTGGAACGCGCCGATCGAGGACGTCTACGAGTACACCTCCGACCCGGCCACCCCGCGCGAGGCCGACGAGGTGATCATCACCTTCGACAAGGGCGTCCCCGTCGCGATCGACGGCGAGCGCGTCACCGTGCTCCAGGCCGTCCAGCGGCTGAACGAGCGGGCGGGCGCCCAGGGCGTCGGCCGGATCGACATGGTCGAGGACCGGCTGGTGGGCATCAAGTCGCGGGAGGTCTACGAGGCGCCCGGCGCCATCGCGCTGATCACCGCCCACCAGGAGCTGGAGGCCGTCACCGTCGAGCGCGAGCTGGCCCGCTACAAGCGGCAGGTCGAGCAGCGCTGGGGCGAGCTGGTCTACGACGGTCTGTGGTTCTCGCCGCTCAAGCGGGCCCTGGACGGATTCATCGCCGAGGCGAACGAGCATGTGTCCGGAGAGATCCGGATGACCCTGCACGGTGGCCGGGCCGTCGTCACCGGACGGAAGTCGCATACCTCGCTGTACGACTTCCACCTGGCGACCTACGACACCGGCGACACGTTCGACCAGTCGCTGTCCAAGGGCTTCATCGAGATCTTCGGGATGTCCAGCAAGATCGCCGCGAAGCGGGATCTGCGGCAGTAGCCTGCGTACCAGCGTCAAGCCCGCGTACTCGACGTACGCGACGTATCACGAGCCGCCTCCCCGCCCCGCGGCGGGGAGGCGGTCGCACACCCACAGCCGACAGGAGCAACAGCGTGAGCAACGGCAACAGCGGCGACGTCCGGCTCTGGGGCGGCCGCTTCGCCAACGGCCCGTCCGAGGCACTGGAGAAGCTCAGCGCCTCCGTGCACTTCGACTGGCGCCTGGCGCCGTACGACATCGCCGGATCCCGCGCCCACGCCCGGGTGCTGCACACGGCGGGACTGCTTGACCCCGATGAGCTGGAGCGGATGCTGGCGGGCCTGGACCGGCTGGAGGCCGATGTCGCCTCCGGCGACTTCACCGGCACCATCGCCGACGAGGACGTCCACACCGCCCTGGAGCGCGGTCTGCTGGAGCGGTTGGGCCCGGACCTCGGCGGCAAGCTGCGGGCCGGGCGGTCCCGCAACGACCAGATCGCCACCCTCTTCCGGATGTATCTGCGCGACCACGCCCGGATCGTCGGCGGGCTGATCGCCGACCTCCAGCAGGCCCTGGTGGGGCTCGCGGAGGCGCACCCGGACGTCGCGATGCCCGGCCGTACCCACCTCCAGCACGCCCAGCCGGTGCTCTTCGCCCACCATGTCCTCGCCCATGTCCAGGCGCTGTCGCGGGACGCGGAGCGGCTGCGGCAGTGGGACGAGCGCACCGCCGTCTCGCCGTACGGCTCGGGCGCGCTGGCCGGGTCCTCGCTGGGGCTTGACCCGCAGGCGGTCGCCGCCGACCTCGGCTTCGAGCGGGGTTCGTCCGCCAACTCGCTCGACGGCACGGCCTCCCGTGACTTCGTCGCCGAGTTCGCGTTCATCACCGCGATGATCGGCGTCGATCTGTCGCGGATCGCGGAGGAGATCATCCTCTGGAACACGAAGGAGTTCTCCTTCGTGACCCTGCACGACGCCTTCTCCACCGGTTCCTCGATCATGCCGCAGAAGAAGAACCCGGACATCGCGGAGCTCGCGCGCGGCAAGTCCGGCCGGCTGATCGGCAACCTCACCGGGCTGCTGGCCACGCTCAAGGCCCTGCCCCTCGCGTACAACCGCGACCTCCAGGAGGACAAGGAGCCGGTCTTCGACTCCTGCGACCAGTTGGAGGTGCTGCTCCCGGCCTTCACCGGGATGATGGCCACGCTGACCGTGAACCGCGAGCGCATGGAGGAGCTGGCCCCGGCCGGGTTCTCGCTCGCCACCGACATCGCCGAATGGCTGGTGCGACAGGGCGTGCCGTTCCGGGTGGCGCACGAGGTCGCGGGGGAATGCGTCAAGGAGTGCGAGCGGACGGGCATCGAGCTCGACCAGCTCACCGACGAGCAGTTCGCCAAGATCTCGCCGCATCTGACGCCGGAGGTCCGCGGCGTCCTCAATGTGCAGGGCGCGCTGGCCGCGCGCGGCGGCCGCGGCGGCACCGCACCCGTGGCGGTGCGGGCCCAGCTCGCGGAGGTCAAGGAGGATCTGGCCGCTCAGTACGCGTGGGCGGGCGCCAAGCGCTGACAGCGACAGACCGAAAGGGAGAGGTGGGGACACGGAGTATGGGCGTCGAACGTCTCGTGGAGATCGCGGCCCCCGGGGCGGGGGCGGCCCGGATGGGGCTCGGGCTGGCCGCGGTCGGCCGCCCCGCCTACATCAACCTCGGCCGGGACCGTGACCTCCCGGCCGAGCGCCCGGTCGAGGTGATGCGGCGGCGCAGCCATGAGCTGCTGGACGCCGCGTATGCCGCCGGGGTGCGCTATCTGGACGCGGCGCGCTCCTACGGCCGGGCCGAGGAGTTCCTCGCCGACTGGCTGCGGGACCGCCCGGACGCCGCCCGGGACGTGGTCGTCGGCTCCAAGTGGGGCTATACGTATGTCGCCGAGTGGCGTACGGACGCCGAGACCCACGAGGTCAAGGACCATGGCGTCGAGACCTTCGACCGGCAGCGCGAGCTGACCGACGCGCTGCTCGGCGACCGGCTGGACCTGTATCAGATCCACTCGGTGACCCCCGACAGCCCCGCCCTCACCGACCCCGAGCTGCACGCGCGGCTGGCCGGGCTCGCCGCGGAGGGCGTGACGGTCGGCGTCTCCACCAGCGGTCCGCGCCAGGCCGAGGCGATCCGCGCCGCGCTGGCCGTGGAGGTCGACGGCCGTCCGCTCTTCCGTACCGTCCAGTCCACCTACAACCTGCTGGAGCCCTCGGCCGGTGCGGCGCTGGCCGAGGCGCATGAGGCGGGCCGGGCGGTCATCGTGAAGGAAGCCGTGGCCAACGGCCGGCTCACCGAGGCGGCCGAGCGGCTTCCGGAACCCCTGTGCCGGGTGGCCGAGGAGACGGGCGCCACTCCGGACGCCGTCGCGCTGGCCGCGGTGCTGCACCGGCCCTGGGTGACGGTCGTCCTCTCCGGCGCCGCCACGGAGCACCAGCTGCGCTCCAACCTGGCCGCCGCCGACCTCGGCCTGGACGAGTCCGGACTGGCCCGGCTGGAGCGACTGGCCGAGCCCCCGCAGACCTACTGGCAGCACCGCTCGGAGCTGCCCTGGGCCTGACCGCTCGCCTTCAGGCCCGGCCGGCGATTGAGGCCACGCCTGGAGGGGCGTGCGGGGGACGGGGGAGACGCGGCTAGAGCAGGCTCAGGAACGAACGGACCGCGCGGGCGTACGGCCGGGGCGCGTCGTCATGGATCCAGTGACCGCACCCGGCGAATTCGCGGAGCTTGGTGCCGGGGCGGCGGGTGGCCATCTCGTGCGCGTGGCCCGGCGGCAGCAGCGAGCTGTGCTCGCCGCGCATCAGCAGCGCGGGGCAGGAGGAGCCCAGCCAGTCGTCCCAGAAGTCACCGCACATGGCCTGTTGGGACGCCATCATATGGCTGGGCTCGAACAGCAGCCGCCAGCCGCCCGATTGCGGGTCCGGCTCGGCGCTGTCCAGGAAGTACGAGGCGTCCGGGATGCCCCGGGACTCGATGGCGGCGCGCAGCTTCTCCCGGTCCACGGCCCAGGTCGGCCACCCGGAGACATCGAGCACCGGATGGCTGACCACCGGACGGTCCGTCACCGCGCCGATGTCCTCGACGACGAGCGCGCTCACCAGCTCCGGATGGCGGGCGGCCAGCGCGTACGCGCCGACCGCGCCGGTGGAGTGGGCGACGACCGGGACCGGGCCAAGCCGCAGCTCCCGCAGCAGTGCGGCGGCGTCGGCCACGTACTCGTCCAGCGTGAAGGGGCCACCGCCGCCGGTCAGCCCGTGCCCCCGCTGATCGAGGGCGATCACCCGCCGTTCGGGGGCGAGGGCGGCGGCCAGCGGCGCGTACATCCGGCCCCGGCCGAAGTGGCCGTGCAGGGCCAGGACCGGGTCGCCCGGTCCGCCGAAATCGGTCACGGCGAACCGCCGACCGCGCAGCATCACGAAGTCGGGGGAGGGCACGGTCATCGTGGTCACCCGCGGCACCATAGTGGCCGTGCCCGGTGGTGACCAGCGGGTAGCGGAATCAGGCCTTCCGCAAATCTGCCGGCCCGCGACACCGGCCGGAGCGTCGGCTCGCCGGCCCGCGAGGCGGCGTTTTGGGCCAAACCCGACCGGGGCGCACAAGTACGGCGGTCCGGAAAACCCGGACCGCCGCGGTTCGCCCGAAACATCAGGCGTCAGCCGTCATGCGGCCGACTTCGCCTTCGTGGCGTAGATGTCCACGTACTCCTGCCCCGACAGCCGCATGACCTCGCTCATCACCTCGTCGGTCACGGCCCGCAGCACATAGCGGTCGCGGTCCATGCCCTCGTAGCGGGTGAACTCCAGCGGCTCGCCGAAGCGGACCTCGACCTTGCCCGGCCGCGGCAGCCCCTTGCCGCCCGGCTGGATCCGGTCGGTTCCGATCATCGCGAACGGCACCACGGGCGCACCGGTCATCAGCGCTAGGCGGGCGATACCGGTGCGGCCGCGGTAGAGGCGGCCGTCGGGGGAGCGGGTGCCCTCGGGGTAGATGCCGAAGACCCTGCCCTCCTCCAGCACCCGGCGCCCCGTCATCAGAGCCGCGACGCCGCCGCGCCCGCCGTCCCGGTCCACCGGGATCATGCCGACGCCGGTGAAGAACCAGGCCATCAGCCGGCCCTTGAGGCCCTTGCCCGTGACGTACTCGTCCTTGCCGATGAAGAAGACCTGACGGTCACAGACCAGCGGCAGGATCATCGAGTCGATGAAGGTGAGATGGTTCCCGGCGAGGATCACCGGGCCCGAGCCCGGAATGCCCTCGGCCCCCTCGACCCGTGGGCGGAACATCAGGCGCATCAGCGGACCGAGTACTGCCTTCAGAAACGCGAATCGGGACACGGGCCCTCCGGTCGGGGTCAAGGTCTGGGACGCAACCGTGTACGGTCCGTCAACCTCGTACCGCACCCGAGCGCCGATGAGGACGATACTCGCCGGTCGCGCTCCGGCGCACACCAGGTTCACCCACCTGGTACCCGGTGTTGCCCCGCGTTCCCCACGCGTTTCGCCCGATGTCTCCCGCAGGAAAGCCGCCCACGCCTACCATCAGGCCGTTCTCTGACGGGATTTGACAGGTGTTGAACACCACATCAAGGAGTGCTGCATGGAGCGGGAGCAGAAGCCCGGACGGCGCGCCCTGCTGGGGGCCGCTGCCCTCGGTGCGGGAGCGATGGCGCTGAGCGGTGCGGGCACGGCGACGGCCGCGGAGACCCGGACCGCGCCGGGCGCGGCCGCGGGAACGTCCGGCCGGGGCCATGAGCTGCCGGTTCCCACCGTGATCGGCCACCGCGGCGCCAGCGGCTACCGGCCCGAGCACACTTTCGGCTCGTACCAGCTCGCCCTGGACATGGGCGTGGACATCATCGAGCAGGACCTGGTGCCCACCAAGGACGGCCATCTGGTCTGCCGCCATGAGAACGACATCACGGCCACCACGGACGTCTCCGCCCACCCGGAGTTCGCCGACCGCAAGACCACCAAGACGGTCGACGGCACCAAGCTCACCGGCTGGTTCACCGAGGACTTCACCCTCGCCGAGCTGAAGACGCTGCGCGCCAAGGAGCGCATCCCGGGCAACCGCCAGCGCAACACCCTCTACGACGGCCGCTGGGAGGTGCCCACCTTCGAAGAGGTGCTCCAGTGGGCCGAGCGCGAGGGCCGCGAGCGCGGCCGCCGGATCTGGCTGTACGTGGAGACCAAGCACCCCACCTACTTCCGCAAGCTCGGCCTCGGTCTCGAGGAGCGGGTGGCCAGGCTGCTCCGCCGCTACGGCCGCCACCGCGAGGACTCGGCGCTGTTCCTCCAGTCCTTCGAGCCCAGCAGCATCCAGCGGCTGCGCAAGCTGGTGGACACCCCGTCCGTCGTGCTGCTGTCCACCGTCGAGAGCCGGCCCTGGGACTTCGTCGAGGCGAACGACCCGCGGACGGTCGCGGACCTGGTGAAGCCCGAGGGGCTCAAGTGGATCGCGAGCTACGCCCAGGGCATCGGCCCCGATCTGTCGGTCATCATCCCCCGGACGCCGGACGGCAAGCTGGGCACGCCGACGAGCGTGGTGAAGGACGCCCACGCGGCGGGGCTGATCCTGCACCCGTACACCATGCGCAACGAGAACACCTTCCTCCCGGCCGACTTCCGGCGCGGCAGCGACCCCAACGCCTACGGTGACGCTTTCGGGGCGTTCAAGGCGTACTTCGCGACCGGGATCGACGGCATCTTCTCCGACAACGCGGACACCGCGCTGCTCGCGGCGGCGGACTTCCGCAAGTGATCCGTCCGTGAGATGCGGCGGCGGGGCGGTGGCGGAGGCGCGCGGGCGTCAACGCGCGGCCCCGCCGCTTCCCCGGTCGGGTGAGACCGCGGTCACCCGGCAACCACCCCGCGACCGGCCCTCGTCCCGCCCGGCATGGACCTTGTGAAGCAGCTGGGCCCGTTGCTGGCCGCCGAAGCGGCGGCCGAGGCACACGGCGTCGGCGTCGAGCCCGCCGAACTCGAACAGGCCGTCTGGCTGCGGCTGCTGGAACGCACCCGGGACGTCGGACCGCCGCCCCACCCCGCCCGCTGGCTGCGCTGCGCCGTACGGGCCGAGGTGCGCGGGGCCAGGCGCCGGGCGCGCCGCGAGGTGCCGTACGACCCGGTGGCCGGCGGCCCGCCCAGCGGTCCCGAGCCCCGGCCGTCCGAACACGCCGTGCTGGCCGCGGAGACCCGCCGGACGCTGCGCGCGGCGGTGCGGCGGCTGCCCGGCCGCTGCCCCGTGCTGCTCGCGGCGATGCTCTCCCGCGCGGATCCCACGTATCGCGAAATCGCCGGTCAGTTGGGAATGTCACAGGGCAGTCTGGGCCCGGTACGTTCCCGATGTCTGGGTTGCCTGCGCAGAATGCTCACGGCGGAGGTTGCGGCTCCTGAACCGTGGGGAAAGGAGCGATAGACAACCGGCGCCTCGGAGGCGGACGCCGACCACGCGGCGCCTCCACCCAGGCCATGAACCCCCGGTCGCACTCCTACCCTCACCGCGACCGGTGGACTGACGACATAGGGGAGGCATGCGCACATGGGCATGAGCGTGACCATCTCCGCGGCGACCGCGGACGACGCCGAGCAGATCCTGAAGCTGCAGTATCTGTGCTACCAGGGCGAGGCGGAGCTCTACGGCGACTACTCGATCGAACCGCTGACGCAGTCGCTCGACGACCTGCGCGCCGAACTGAGCGAGGGCTGTGTGCTCGTCGCCCGGCTCGGCGCGGAGGTCGTCGGCTCGGTCCGCGGAGTCGTCGACGACAAGGGGACCGCCGCCATCGCCAAGCTGATCGTCCACCCCCGGATGCAGCGGCACGGCCTGGGCGGACGGCTGCTCGCGGCGATCGAGGAGCGGCTCTCCGGGGAGCGGGCCGCCAAGCGGTACCGCCTGTTCACCGGCCACCGCAGCGAGGGCAATCTGCGGCTGTACCGCCGCTACGGCTACGCCCAGGTGGGCACCGAGGAGGTCAACCGCAGGCTGAGCCTGGTCACCCTGGAGAAGGACGCCACGGCCACCGCGTACGCCGCCAGCGCCTGACGCGGGGCCGCGGGCCCGCCGGGGTCAGCCCCGGCGGGCCTTCCTGAGCCACAGCAGGCCCGTGACCGGCAGGAAGATCGGGATGAACAGATAGCCCATCCCGTAGTCGGACCACACCGTCTGGTCCGGGAACGCCGACGGGTCGGCCAGGGTCCAGGTGCCCACGGTCAGCACCCCCAGCAGCTCCAGCGCACAGCAGACGATCGCCGCCTTACGGGCGCCCTCGCCGCCGCGCACCAGCGAGACCGTGATGAACGCGTACACCGCGGCGGAGACCGCCGAGAGGACGTAGGCGAGCGGGGCCTCCTGGTACTGCGCGATCAGCTGGTAGATCGAGCGGGACGCGGCGGCCACCGTGAACACCCCGTAGAGCATCACCAGCAGCCGCCCCGGGCCCTGACCGAGCCCGGTGCGCGCGGCGGATTCCGGTTTCCCGGCCGCCTTCTCTGCTTTACCGGTCGCCCTCTCGGCCGCTTTCCCGGCCGCCGGGTCCTCGGCCATCGACGCCTCCCGTGATTCAGCCACCGACGCCTCCCCAGATGTCGTAGAGCCGCACCTCGAGCACGGCCAGCACCACGGCCGCCGCGGAGACCGTCGCCGACCCCCAGCGGGTCCGCTCCGTCAGCGACATGAACGCCGCGATCGGCACCGCGAGCGCCGAGCCGATGAGATACGCCACGAAGATGGCCACACCCTGCTGGGGGTCGGCCCCGCCCGCCAGCCGCACCACTCCTATGACCAGCTGCACGATCGCCAGCAGGGCCACCACGGCCATGCCGATGAAGTGCCAGTCCTTGGTCGGCTGGTCCCGGTAGGCGGCGAAGCCGCACCACGCGGCGAGGAGGAGCGCGGTCACACCGAGCGCGACCGTCAGCGCGTCGATCAACGGGACCTCCGCGCGGTGCGGCGGCGCACCCGACGGCGGCGCACACAGGGAGTGACAAGCATGGGACGAGGGTAATCGGCGCGGCCCACCGCACTGCGCCCGGCCCCGCGCCCGGAGGGCCTCCGCCACCCCCACGTACGCTGCGGCACATGAAGATCTCCGCTGACGCGCTGTTGTTCGACAACGACGGAACCCTCGTCTCCTCCCTGGACTCGGTGCATCGCTGCTGGACCCGGTGGGCCGAGGAGCAGGGGATCGCGGCGGAGGACTTCGCCCGGGTCGAGCTGCACGGCCGCCCGGCCGACGACATCATCGCCGACCTGCTCCCCGCCGACCGCGCCCCGCGGGCCCGGGCGCGCATCGACGAGCTGGAGCTGGAGGACGTACCGGGCGGGGTGAAGCTGCTCCCCGGCACCGCCGAGCTGCTGGAGGGGCTGCCCGCCGGGCGCTGGGCCGTGGTCACGTCCGCCAATCGCGAGCTGGCCGAGGCCCGCCTGGCGGAGGTGGCGATCCGGCCCGGGACACTGATCAGCGCCGATGACATCACCCGCGGCAAGCCCCACCCCGAGCCGTTCCTGCTGGCCGCCGAGCGGCTCGGAGTCGACCCGGCACGCTGTGTGGTCTTCGAGGACGCCCCGGCCGGGCTCGCGGCGGGCCGCGCGGCCGGGATGCGGACCGTGGGATTGGCCACAACGACCGACCGGGCCGAGCTGGTCGCCGATGTCGTGGTCGAGGACCTGTCGGCCGTGACCGCACAGGTCTCCGAAGGGGGAGTGGAGATCACCTGCCGGGTCTGAACCCGGGTCCCGGCCACCCCGCCGACCGTCCACGGACCGAGCAGCGCCGTCCGTTATACGGACATGCTTGATGGGTCCGCACCAGTGTCTGTTTTACTTGCAGCCATGACCACGACGAGCTGCCGCATCCCTGCGACCGAGGCGATCCCCACGCCCGGTGCTCGTTGTCGGTGTCGAATGTGTGACTGCTGAGGGCCCCCGCTGAGCCTCGCGCCCCGAAGCGAGACCCGCTGAGCCGGATCCGTGCGTCCATCGCGCCGGACCGCGCCGCCCCGCGTCACCGGAACCCGAACCGCGCCCACACAACGGGCATGCCCTCGGGTCCACCCTGCCGCGTTCCGAAATGAACGAGCCGTGCCCGGCGGCACCAGCCGCCGTGCACTCAACAGTGATGGAAACCCTGTGATCACCACCACGGACCTGACCAAGGTCTACCGCTCACGAGGCCGCGAGGTCACCGCCCTCGACGGCGTCGATCTGCATGTCCGCGAGGGTGAGGTGTACGGCGTCGTCGGCCAGAGCGGCGCCGGGAAGTCCACCCTCATCCGCTGCGTCAACCTCCTGGAGCGCCCCACCTCCGGCACGGTCAGCGTGGCCGGCCAGGACCTCACCGCGCTCGCCGGGCGCGGCCGGCGCGCGGGGTCCGCGCTGCGCCAGGCCCGCAGCCGCGTCGGCATGGTGTTCCAGCACTTCAACCTGCTCTCCTCGCGCACCGTGCGGGACAACGTCGAGCTGCCCCTGGAGATCCTCGGCGTCTCCGGCAAGGAGCGCACCCGCAAGGCCCTGGAACTGCTGGAGCTGGTGGGCCTCGCCGACAAGGCGAAGGCGTACCCCGCACAGCTCTCCGGCGGCCAGAAGCAGCGCGTCGGCATCGCCCGCGCGCTCGCCGGCGACCCCAAGGTGCTGCTCTCGGACGAGGCGACCTCCGCGCTGGACCCCGAGACCACCCGCTCGATCCTCCAGCTGCTGCGCGACCTCAATGAGCAGCTGGGCCTGACCGTGCTGCTCATCACCCACGAGATGGACGTCGTCAAGACGATCTGCGACTCGGCCGCGCTGATGCGCGACGGGCGGATCGTGGAGTCCGGCAAGGTCAGCGAGTTGCTGGCCACGCCCGGCTCCGAGCTGGCCCAGGAGCTCTTCCCGGTCGGCGGGGTGCCCTCGGGCGAGGACCGCACGGTCGTGGACGTCACCTTCCAGGGCGAGGCGGCCACCAAGCCGGTCATCTCCCAGCTGTCCCGTACGTACAACATCGACATCTCGATCCTCGGCGCCGCCATGGACACCGTCGGCGGCCACCAGGTCGGGCGGATGCGGATCGAGCTGCCCGGCCGGTTCGAGGAGAACGTCGTCCCGATCGGCTTCCTGCGGGAGCAGGGCCTCCAGGTCGACGTGGCGGCCATCGCCGACGGCCCGCGCGCGAACCCGACCCCGCTCCTCAAGGAGGGCGCCAAGTGACCTGGTCCGAGATGGAGCCCCTGCTGGAGCAGGCGTGTTGGGACACCCTCTACATGGTCGGCTGGTCGGCGCTGATCGCCGTCGGCGGCGGACTGCCGCTCGGCGTGCTGCTGGTCCTCACCGACCGCGGCGGGGTACTCGAGAACGTGGTGGTGAACAAGGTCGTCGGGCAGGTCGTGAACATCGCCCGCTCAATGCCGTTCATCATCCTGATGGTCGCGCTGATCTCCTTCACCCGCGCGATCGTCGGCACCACCATCGGCCCCGAGGCCGCCATCGTGCCCCTGGCCATCGGTGCCATCCCCTTCTACGCCCGGCTCGTGGAGACGTCGGTGCGCGAGGTGGACGGCGGGCTGGTGGAGGCCGTGCAGTCGATGGGCGGCTCCACCTGGACGGTGGTCCGCAAGGTGCTGCTGCCCGAGTCGCTGCCGTCGCTGATCTCCAGCGCGACCACCACGATCGTCGCGCTCATCGGCTACTCCGCGATGGCCGGCACGGTCGGCGCCGGTGGCCTCGGTGACCTGGCGGTCCGCTACGGCTATCTGCGGTTCGAGACCAAGCTGATGTGGATCACCGTCGCCATCCTCGCGGTGGTCATCGCCATCATCCAGTTCGCGGGCGACCTCGCCGCCCGCGCCCTGTCGCACCGCGGCCGCTCCTCGGTCGCCCCGCGGCTGGTGCTGCTGCGCGGCGGCGCGTCCCGGGCCCGGAAGCCCGCTCCGGCGCCGGAGCGGCGGGCCGCGCCCGCCGAGATCGAGACCGTGGAGCCCACCAAGGTCCCCTGAGCCCCCACACCCCCGCACCCCGTACCACCCCGCCCGAATTCCGCTTCCGCACCCGCGGCGGATTCGTGCGCCCCTGAAGAAAGGCACTTTTCGTGCGCAACACCACCAAGACCGTCACCACCGTCCTCGCCGCCGGAGCGCTCGCCCTCGGTGCCGCCGCGTGCGGCGCCCCGGGTTCGTCGGACGACAAGAACGGCGCGCTGGTCGTCGCCGCGAGCCCCGTCCCGCACGCGGAGATCCTCGACTACGTCAAGGACCACCTGGCCGACAAGGCGGGCCTCAAGCTCGAGGTGAAGGAGTTCACCGACTACAACACGCCGAACCTCTCCACCCAGGACGGCTCGGTCGGTGCCAACTACTTCCAGAACCAGCCGTTCCTCGACGACTTCAACAAGAAGAAGGGCACCGACATCGTGCCCGTCGTCACCGTGCACCTCGAACCGCTCGGCCTCTACTCGCACAAGGTGAAGAAGGCCGACGAGCTCAAGAAGGGCGCCACCGTGGCCGTCCCGAGCGACACGGTCAACGAGGCCCGCGCGCTGAAGCTGCTGGACACAGGCGGCGTCATCAAGCTCAAGAGCGGCGTCGGCAACGAGGCCACCCCCAAGGACATCACCGCCAACCCCAAGGGCCTGAAGTTCAAGGAGCTGGAGGCCGCCCAGCTGCCGCGGTCGCTCGACGACGTGGACGCCGCGGTCATCAACGGCAACTACGCCATCGAGGCAAACCTCAAGCCCGCCAAGGACGCCATCATCCTCGAATCGCCCAAGAACAACCCGTACGGCAACTTCCTGGCCGTGAAGAAGGGCAACGAGGACGACCCGCGCGTCAAGAAGCTGGCCAAGCTCCTCACCTCCCCCGAGGTGAAGAAGTTCATCAAGGACAAGTACCAGGGCTCCGTACTGCCGTCCTTCTGATCCGCGGCACACCGTCACACCGCAAGGAATACGCCGACGTTACCCGCCCGCCGGCGGATCCCCGAGGCTCCGCATCCGGACCACAACCGGATGCGGAGCCTTCCGATTCACCCCCCGTGCTGCGTTTCCCCTGCGTGATGCTGCATGCTGGGCCTTTCCACGGCCCAGACAACCACCCCGGTTACGGAGCGGCGCATGACATCCACCTTCCCGGACATCTCCATCAGCACGGAACGGCTGGTGCTGCGCCCGTTCGAGGAAGCGGACATACCCGCGCTCGCGGACATGATGAACGACGAAAGCGTCATCGCCTGGACCCGGGCGCCCTATCCGTACAACCTCGCCGACGCCCGCGACCAGGCGCTGCGGCTCGCCCCGGCGGAACGGACCACCGGCCGCGGAATCGTCTTCGCGGTCGCCGAATTCCTCACCCAGCGGCTCGTCGGCATCGTGCATCTGCGCAATACCGACTGGCGGCTGCTGGCCACCGAGGTCAGCTATATCGTCGCCCACTGGGCGCGCGGTGAGGGCTATGCCTCGGAGTCGGTGCTGGCCGTGGCCCGCTGGCTGTTCCACGACCAGAAGTTCGAGCGCCTGGAGCTGCGCACCGCCGCCGGTAACACCGCCGCCCAGCAGGTCGCCCAGAAGGTCGGCTGCGTCAGCGAGGGCGTATTGCGCCACGCCTGGATAGCCCGCATCCAGACGGAGGACGGCGGCTGGACCGATCTGCGCACCGACCTCATCGTCTGGAGCCTGCTCGCCGAGGATCTCGACGGCGCCTCCGACCGGATCTCCGGGCCCGACGGATTCGGCGTCTACCCCACCTACTCCGACTGGGGCTGACCCCCGGCCGCATCCGGCCGGGGCGGACATCCGGCGCATTCGCGCCGTCCGCGCCTCGGCGCACCACCCCAGCGCCCGCCCCCGCTCCGGCGGTCCGGACCAGCCGGGGTACTCTCTGTCCGCGCCGAGCCCCCCGGGTCTCGGCGGCGTCCGTGGCCGTGACCCGCGCATCCGCGGCGCACCGGCCGCGACCGCCCGTGGACCTCCGCGAGCACCACACCGCGACGCATCCGCACCCCACCGCGACGCACCCGACAGACCCGACCCGCCACACATAGGGGAGAACAAGGACGATGGCCGACCGCGTCACGGTGATCGGTTGGGACGGCACCCCGCTCACGGACGCGGCCCGCTCCGCCCTCGGCGCGGCCACCCTCGTGGCCGGCGCCGCCCATCACCTGGCGCTGCCCGAAGTGCCGCCCGGCGCCGAGCGGATCCGGCTCGGCAGCGTGGACCTCGCGGCCCGCAGGATCGCCCAGCACCGCGGCTCCGCCGTGGTCCTGGCCGACGGCGACCCCGGCTTCTTCGGCGTCGTCCGCGCACTGCGCGCCCCCGAGCACGGGCTCGAGGTCGAGGTCGTCCCCGCCGTCTCCTCCGTCGCCACCGCCTTCGCGCGGGCCGGGATGCCCTGGGACGACGCCCAGGTCGTGGTCGCCCACAGCCGCGATCTGCGCCGCGCGGTCAACGTCTGCCGCGCCCACACCAAGGTCGCCGTCCTCACCTCGCCCGGCGCGGGGCCCGCCGAACTCGCGCTGCTGCTCGGCCCGGTGCACCGCACCTTCGTCATCTGCGAGGCCCTGGGCACCGAGCGCGAACAGGTCACCGTGCTGACCTCCGACAAGGCCGCCGACCACGCCTGGCGCGACCCCAACGTCGTCATCGTCATCGGCGGCTCCGGCATAGCGCCCGTCCGCGGCGGCTCGTCGGCCGGTGCCGGCCGCGGCGCGCTCCAGGGCGGCGGCTGGATCGCCGGACGGGAGCCCGGCTATCCCGGCACCGTCCGCGGCTGGGCGCTGCCAGGACCCGCGTACGGGACCGCGCTGAGCGAGAGCGAGTCCCCGCAGCTGCGCGCCCTTCAACTCGCCCGCGTCGGCCCCCGCCTGGGCGACCTGGTCTGGGACATCGGAGCGGGCAGCGGCGCGGCGGCCGTCGAGACCGCCGGGTTCGGTGCCGCCGTCATCGCCGTCGACCGCGACCCGGACGCCTGCGAGCGCACCGCCACCCTGGCCCGCCGCTTCGCCGTACAGCTCCAGGTGGTCCAGGGCGTCGCGCCCGAGGTGCTGGAGGATCTGCCGGAGCCGGATGTGGTGCGGATCGGCGGCGGGGGCGCGCCCGTGGTCGCCGCGTGCGCCGCGCGCCGCCCCGAGCGCATCGTCACGCAAGCCGCGACCCGGGACGAGGCGGAGGCCATCGGCGCGGCGCTGGAGGACGGCGGCTACGCCGTCGAATGCGTGCTGTCGCAATCCGTCGAACTGGACACGCGGGGCTGGACCGAACGGGAGCGCGCGGTCGCCTTCATGCTGTGCGGCCACCGCCCGCACCAGTGATTTTGTCCTTGTGACGTTCGCCCCGAGCTTCGCCCCGGTGACCTGCTCCGGGCACCGCCCGGGGTAGGCTGGCGGATCGTTGTACTGCCTATACCGCTGCCCGGCGTTCGGTGCTTTATTGGCCAAAGGCCGGAATGTGCCCCTCCCTTGGCGGGGCCGCGGTAGGCAAGCCTCGGGCGTGTCTACGTGCCGCGCACGGCGCATGCTCGTTCTTGCTCAGGGGGCTTGCTCTCGGCGGTAGGCGGTTGGAAGGAGCACTAGCGATGGGCGAGGGGTACGCATGACCGACACCGGCCAGGTCCCGGGCGAGGGACTGCCGGAGAACGCAGGCGGACGACTCGGACATCCGCACCCGGCGGATGTCCACGCCCCGCCCGCCGACGCCGGTTACACCGAACAGCCGCAGCCCGGTGTCCCTCCCGGCGCCGCCTACGCCTTCCCCGACGGCTCCGAACACGTGGGCGAGGAGGACGACCTGCTGCTGATGCCGGGCGCCCAGGGCGCCTGGAGCGAGCAGCAGGCCCAGTACCAGACCGGGGCGTACGAGGCGGGCGTGCTCGACCCCGCCGCGTACGCCGAGGCCCAGATGCCCGAGCCACAGCCCGTGGCGGAGCAGCCCGTACCGCAGCAGGCCCCCGCCCCGGCCGCTTACGCGGCGCCCGCCGCCCCCGCCCGGCGGCCGCTCCACATGGGCCCGCCGGTGCCCGACACCTCCAACGGCGTGGTGCGTTCGCTCGCCGACCGGGGTCCGGCGGCGGGGCGGCACGCCGCGCCCGTACGCCAGCCGGAGTCCCAGCCGCAGGAGCAGCAGGTCCCGCCCGAGCAACAGGCCGTCCCGGAGGTCCCGGACCCGCAGGTCGCGCCCGAGCAGCAGCCGCAGGTGCCGCACCAGGTCGCGTCCCAGCCCGAGGCGCTGTCCGAGCCGCAGCCGGAGTACGGGGTGGGGGCGCGGCAGGGCGTCCCGGCGCCCGAGCAGGGCGGGATGGCCGG
The DNA here is from genome assembly GCF_047337785.1 of Streptomyces lacaronensis. NCBI lineage: Bacteria > Bacillati > Actinomycetota > Actinomycetes > Kitasatosporales > Streptomycetaceae > Streptomyces > Streptomyces lacaronensis. The sequence continues at coordinate 2,817,394 of NZ_JBLHDK010000003.1, read as the reverse complement.
GCAGGGCGGGATGCCCGAGCAGCCGTTCGCCGGGCCCGAGCAGTTCGTCATGCCCGAGCAGCCGTTCACCGCGCCGGAGCTGTTCGCCGTTCCCGAGCATCAGCCGGTCATGCCTGAGCAGCAGCCGGTCATGCCCGAGCAGCCGCTGGCGGCGGACTACTCCACCGCGCCCCAGTACGCCGCCGGACCGCAGTACTTCACCCCGCAGCCCGAAGACCCGGGTCGGCTCCCCGGGCCCCAGCTCGCGGACCTCTCGCAGCTCGTCGACGCCCCGCCGCCGGGGGACGCGTGGGACTCCACGCCGCCGGTGCGGCAGGCCGTTCCCGTGGAGACGGGGATTCCGGCCGAGGAGCCCCAGGTCGCGGAGGTACTCGAAGCGGAGCCCGCTCCCGAGCAGTTCGCCCAGCCCGAGGCGGTGGCGCCTGAGGCGCAGCCGGTCCCGATGGACCAGGGGTATGTGGACCCGGCTGCCGTGGATCCGCACCAGACGGGTGCGACCATCCCGGCCCAGGCCGGGGCGCCCGTCGTGGAGCCCGCCCCGCAGGCCGCCGTGGCCGAGGACCAGGTTGTCGACATCCCGGCCCAGGCCCAGACCGAGCCGGTCACCGAATTGCCCGAGGCCCAGCCCGTCCCGGCTCCGGTCGCGGGGGCCGCGCCGGAGATTCCGGCGCAACTGGCCCATGAGCCGATCGCGATCCAGGTGCCGCCCGCTCCCGCCGCCGAGGCCCCCGCCGAGGAGGCCGTTCGGCAACTCCCTGAGCAGCCCGCCGAAACGGTGGAGCAGACCGCCGTGGCCCCGGGTCACTCGATAGTGGCCGACGAGACGCCTCGGCCCGAGGAGTCCGCAGCCGAGGAACCGTCCGCCGCCGAGGCGTCCCACCGGGAGGCGCCCGCCGAGCCGCAGGCGGAGGGGGCACCTGAGGCGGAGGCCGCACCGGAGACCGAGGCCGAGGCCGTGATGCCGGAGGAGTCCGCCGAGGAGCGGATGGCGGCCGAGGCGCCTGAGCAGACGGCGGCCGAGCCGGAGCCCGAGCCGACCGCCGCCGAGCCGGAGCCCCCCGAGGCAGCGGCCGAGGGCGTGGCTGAGGAGCCGTCACCGGAGGAGCATGCTCCCGGGGCCGAAGCGGCGGACACCCCGGACGCCGAGGCCGCCGCGAGCGAAGCGCCCGAGGCGGAGGCGTCCGAGACCGCCGAGGCCGGGGCGACGTCCGCGGAGCCGGAGGCACAAGCGGCCGCCGAGGCAGCACCGGAGGCCGGTACGGAGGCCATCGAGCCCACGGCGGAGGCTGAAGCAGGGGCGGAGGCCCAGCCCGCCGAACCCGAGGCCGCAGCCCTCGATTCGGCCCCCGAAGGCGAAGCCACCGAGCCCGAGACCATCGAGCCCGAGACCATCGAGCCCGCGACCATCGAGCCCGAGACCCGGGCCGCGGAGCAGGACGCCCCGGAGCCGGAGGCCGGTGCCCCGGAATCCGATGCCCCGGAAGCCACCGAGCCCGAGCCCGGGACCGCCGGACCGGAGGCCACGGACGCGGAAGCCGCCGACCCCGAAGCCACGGAGCCCGAAGCCGGCGCGGCCGAAGCCGACACGGCCGAAACCACCGACGCCGAGGCCATCGCCCCCGAGCTGGAGCCCGAGTCGGAATCGGAACCCGAGACGGCCCCCGAGGACACCAACCCCGAGGACGACACCTCCGAGACGGGCCCCGAATCCGCCGCGGAGCCGGAGCCCGAGCCCGAGCGGGAGCCGGAGCCCGAGGCGGAAACCGAGCCGGAGCGGGAGCCGGAGCCCGAGGCGGTCCCCATCCCCATCGGCCCCCGCGCCGAAGGGTACGACGAGGCCGAGCGCGCCGCCGTCCACCGCGTGATGCGCGAGCGCCGGGACATCCGTAACGGCTTCCGGCCCGACCCCATCCCGCACGAAGTCCTGCTGCGCGTCCTCGAGGCCGCGCACACCGCGCCCAGCGTGGGGCACTCCCAGCCGTGGGACTTCGTCGTGATCCGCTCGGCGGAGACCCGGCGCGCCATGCACGAGCTGGCCATGCGCCAGCGGGACGCGTACGCCAAGTCGCTCCCCAAGGGCCGGGCCAAGCAGTTCAAGGAACTGAAGATCGAGGCCATCCTCGAGACGCCGGTCAACATCGTCGTCACCGCCGACCCCACCCGTGGCGGCCGCCACACCCTCGGCCGGCACTCCCAGCCGCAGATGGCGCCGTACTCCTCCGCGCTCGCGGTGGAGAACCTGTGGCTCGCCGCCCGTGCCGAGGGCCTCGGCGTCGGCTGGGTCAGCTTCTTCGACGAGCGCGAGATGGTGCGGGAGCTCGGGCTGCCCGAGCATCTGGAGGTCGTGGCGTATCTGTGTGTCGGATACGTCGACGAGTTCCCGGAGGAGCCGGAGCTGATGAAGGCCGGGTGGTCCAAGCGCCGCCCGCTGTCCTGGGTGGTCCACGAGGAGTCGTACGGCCGCCGCACCCTGCCCGGCGGGGACCCGCACAATCTGCTCCAGGAGACCCTGCGGGGCATCCGCCCGCTGGACGCCAAGGCGCTCGGCGAGGCGTGGGAGCGGCAGAAGCGGATGACCAAGCCGTCCGGCGCGCTCGGCATGCTGGAGATCATCTCCGCCCAGCTGAGCGGGCTGTCCCGGCAGTGCCCGCCACCGATCCCGGAGCCCGCGGCCGTCGCGATCTTCGCGGGCGACCACGGGGTGCACGCACAGGGCGTCACCGCCTGGCCGCAGGAGGTCACCAGTCAGATGGTGGCCAACTTCCTGGGCGGCGGCGCGGTCTGCAACGCCTTCGCCGGTCAGGTGGGCGCCGAAGTGTGCGTCGTGGACGTCGGCGTGGCGAGCGATCTGCCCAGCACTCCCGGGCTGCTGCCGCGCAAGGTGCGGGCGGGCACCGGAGACTTCACCGCCGGCCCCGCGCTCACCCGTGAGGAGGTGCTGCGCGCCATCGAGGTGGGCATCGAGACGGCCCGCGATCTGGTGGCCGCCGGGAACAAGGCGCTGCTCACCGGGGAGATGGGGATCGCCAACACGACCGTGTCGGCCGCCCTGGTCTCCATCTACACCGGCGCCGACCCGGCCGAGGTGACCGGGCGCGGCACGGGCATCAACGACGAGATGCACGCGCGCAAGATCGATGTCGTACGGCGCGGTCTCGAGCTGCACCAGCCCGATCCGGCCGACCCCATCGGCGTCCTGTCGGCGATCGGCGGCCTGGAGCACGCCGCGATCGCCGGGTTGCTGCTGGGCGGCGCCTCGCTGCGTACGCCAGTGATCCTGGACGGGGTGAGCGCGGGCGCCGCCGCGCTGGTCGCCCGCGCCATCGCGCCCGAGGTGCTGGCAGCCTGCATCGCGGGCCACCGCAGCGCCGAACCGGGCCATGTGGCGGCGCTGAACAAGCTGGGCCTGCGCCCCCTGGTCGACCTGGATCTGCGGCTTGGCGAGGGCACCGGGGCGCTGCTCGCCCTCCCGGTGGTGCAGAGCGCGGCACGGGCGATGCACGAGGTGGCCACGTTTGACTCCGCGGGGGTCACGGAGAAGAACTGATGCGTGCCCCCGCCGCGTAGGGTGTCGGCGGGGGCCCCGCCCCACAGACGATCAGCCGCTCCAGCGCCGCAGCGGCCGTTGCTTCGCACGAGGAGAGCCGCACCGCCATGTCCGAAAACTTCGCATACCCGGTCGGGCTGCGCCTTTCCGGGCGGCGTGTCGTCGTCCTCGGGGCGGGTCAGGTCGCCCAGCGCCGGCTGCCCGCGCTGATAGCGGCCGGTGCGGACATCCTGCTGATCTCGCCGTCCGCCACGGCCTCCGTCGAGGCCATGGCCGAGGCGGGGGAGGTGCGCTGGGAGCGCCGCCGCTACCAGGAGGGCGACTTCGAGGGCGCTTGGTATGTCCTGATCACCACCGACGACCCGGAGGCCAACGCCGCCGCGTCCGCCGAGGCCGAGGCGCGCCGCGTCTGGTGTGTGCGCAGCGACGACGCCGAGGCCGCCTCCGCCTGGACCCCGGCCACCGGGCGCAGCGAGGGCGTCACCGTCGCCGTCCTCACCGGACAGGACCCGCGCCGCTCCGCCGCCGTACGGGACGCCGTGGTGGAGGGGCTGCGCGACGGCACCCTCGCCGCGCCCCGCCATCGCACCCGCGGTCCCCATGTGGCGCTGGTGGGCGGCGGCCCCGGCGATCCGGACCTGATCACCGTGCGCGGCCGCCGTCTGCTCGCCGAGGCGGACGTGGTGGTGGCCGACCGCCTCGGCCCGCGCGATCTGCTCGATGAACTGCCGCCGCATGTCGAGGTGATCGACGCCGCGAAGATCCCGTACGGCCGCTTCATGGCCCAGGAAGCGATCAACAACGCGTTGATCGAGCACGCCAAGGCGGGCAAGTCGGTGGTCCGCCTCAAGGGCGGCGACCCCTTCGTCTTCGGGCGCGGCATGGAGGAGGCGGAGGCGCTCGCCGAGGCCGGGATCCCGTGCACCGTCGTGCCCGGTATCTCCAGCTCCATCAGCGTTCCGGGTGCGGCCGGGATCCCGGTGACCCACCGGGGCGTCGCGCATGAGTTCACGGTGGTCAGCGGCCATGTCGCCCCCGACGACCCCAGCTCCCTGGTGGACTGGGCGGCGCTGGCGAGGCTGCGCGGCACGCTGGTGCTGCTCATGGCCGTGGAGAAGATCGGCGCCATCGCCGCGGCCCTCGTCGCCCACGGCCGCGCCGCCGACACCCCCGTCGCCGTGGTCCAGGAGGGCACCACCCCGGCCCAGCGCCGGGTGGACGCGACGCTGGCCACCGTCGGGGAGAAGGTCGCCGCCGAGGGCGTACGACCCCCGGCGGTCGTGGTGATCGGTGAGGTCGTCGCCCTCTCCTCCCGTGACCACCGGTGACGCCATCGGGACGTAACCGCCGGTAACTTATTCACGTCGGGCTCATTGGCACCGCATCCAGGACAAGGCAGTATCACTTAAGTGGCTGATCTCATCACCGTCGATGATCCGGACGACCCGCGGCTGAGCGACTACTCGGGTCTGACCGATGTGGAGCTACGACGCAAGCGGGAGCCGGCCGAGGGCCTGTTCATCGCCGAGGGCGAGAAGGTGATCCGGCGCGCCCGGGTCGCCGGTTACGAGATGCGCTCGATGCTGCTGTCGTCCAAGTGGGTCGATGTGATGCGGGACGTCATCGAGGACGTCCCCGCCCCCGTCTACGCCGTCAGCCCCGAACTGGCCGAACGCGTGACGGGCTACCACGTCCACCGCGGCGCCCTCGCCTCCATGCAGCGCAAGCCGCTGCCGGACGCGGAGACGATCCTGGCGGACGCGCGGCGCGTCGCCATCATGGAGTCCGTCAACGACCACACCAACACCGGCGCCATTTTCCGCAGCGCCGCGGCCCTCGGCATGGACGCCGTGCTCCTCTCCCCGGACTGCGCCGACCCCCTCTACCGGCGCTCGGTCAAGGTCTCCATGGGCGCCGTCTTCTCCGTGCCGTACGCCCGCCTGGAGAGCTGGCCCCGCGGACTGGAGGCGGTCCGCGAGGCGGGCTTCAAGATCCTCGCCCTGACCCCCGACGAGAAGGCCACCACCATCGACGACGCTGCCCCGCACCGCCTGGAGCGGGTCGCGCTGATGCTGGGCGCGGAGGGCGACGGGCTCTCCACCCAGGCGCTGATGGCCGCGGACGAGTGGGTCCGGATCCCGATGGCCCACGGCGTGGACTCCCTCAACGTGGGCGCGGCGGCGGCGGTCGCCTTCTACGCGGTCACCTCGGGCAGACCGGGGCTCTGACGGCCCGCCACGTGGCGGGGCTTCGCCCCTGCCCCACCTTCCAGCCCCTCCGGCGTTTGAGGAGCGGGGTCTGGGGCGGAGCCCCAATTGTGGGAAGGGGCGGGTAGGGGAACAGCCCGCCGCAGGCGTCACGCCCCGTCGGACACGCCCTGGCGGCCGTCAGGCTCGGCCGCCACCGGGTCCAGCGCCGCCGTCGAAACCGACTCCGTCGGCCTGGGCGGCGCGCCGCCCAGCCCGTTCGCCGGGCCCTGGCAGCCCTGCGCCGCCGCGATCCCCAGCGCCACCAGCAGCGTCACCACGACGAACACGGTCAGCCGCTGCCGCAGCAGCCGGCGGTTGGGCCCGCTGGGGCGGCGTCCGTTCGGCGAGGTGCGCACGGTCTGGGCCGGGCGCCCCGTACGCGCGGGCGGCCTCGGGCCACCCCGGCGCTGTGCCGGGCGAGCGGGCGTGTTCCGCCCAGAGGGCCGTCCCGAGCTCCCGCCCGTACCGGCTCCCGGCCGCTGGGACGGGGGCCCGCTCCGCGGCGCGGGCGTACCGCCGGGGCGCCGCTCCGTGTGCTGGTCGGCGTACGCCTCCGGGCGCCGCGCCGGGGGACGGCCCGGCCCGCCGCCGTAGCCCCCGGCACCGGAGCCGTGGCCGTGCGCCTCGCGCGCGGCGATCTCCTTCAGCCGGAGCGACAGTTGCAGGGTGCTCGGCCGGTCCTCCGGATCCTTGGCCAGACAGGCGTGGAGCAGCGGCGCCAGGGCGTCGGGGACGCCCAGCAGCTGCGGTTCCTCATGGACCACCCGGTACAGCATCACCTCGGAACTGCCGTGTCCGAACGGCGAGTCCGCCGTCGAGGCGTACGCGAGCGTGGCGCCCAGCGCGAAGACGTCGGTCGCCGGGGTCACCGCCGCGCCCCGCACCTGCTCGGGCGCGAGGAAGCCGGGCGAGCCGACCGCCGTGCCCACGTGGGTGAGGGTGCTGGCGCCGGTCGCCCAGGCGATGCCGAAGTCGATGATGCGCGGGCCCTTGGGCGAGAGCAGGATGTTGGAGGGCTTGAGGTCGCGGTGGACGACCCCCGCCTCATGGACCGCCAACAGCCCCTCGGCCAGCGCCGACCCGATCGACGCGACCTGGGCGGCGGGCAGCGGGCCCTCCTCGTTCACCTTGTCGTGGAGGGAAGGGCCCGGTACGTACTGGGTGGCGAACCAGGGGCGGTCGGCCTCCAGGTCGGCGGCGACCAGCCGGGCCGTACAGCCGCCCCGGATCCGCCGCGCGGCGGAGACCTCCCGGGCGAACCGGGACCGGAACTCCCGGTCCTCCGCGAGGTCCGGCCGGATCACCTTCAGGGCCACCCGCTGCCCGCGCCGGTCGGAACCGAGGTAGACCACCCCCATGCCGCCCGCGCCGAGCCGCCGGTGGAGGCGGAAGGAGCCGACGACACGCGGGTCCTCGCGCCGGAGCCGCATCATCGCCATGTCCGTCCCCTACCTCCGGTGGGGAGGCCCCTAGGGCCTGTCCGGAGTTGTGATCTGGGCTCGCGGGGCGTGGCACGCACGCTCGCGGCGTTGCCGGAAGGCCCTGGTAGCTCCGCTACGAGGGCCTTCCGGCGCCTTGCGATCGCACGCACCACGCCCCGCTCCCTGATCCAGATCACAACTCCGGACAGGCCCTGACCCCTGGTGGGGAGCCCCATCCGCTGCCGTCTGCTTGCCGTTCGCCGTCGAACTGCCGCCGGTTCGCCGCTGTGGTTCCGTTGCCGTCCGTCTGACGTGCACAGCTTACGGATTGACGGCCCCTCGCGCTGAGAGGCCGCGCATGCGTCTGCCGATGGATTGTCAGTGGTGCCTGGGATCCTGGAGAAGTGGGCCGGAATCGTGGCAATCCGCGCTCGGGCCCGCTGCTGCGTGATCTCAAAAGGCCGTCTCAGAAGGGGGATTGAGACCGTGAAGGGTGATCGTGTGGAGATAGTCGTGGACGCGGGGGACACGACGCGGACATATGAAGTGGTGGCCACCAGGGCGGGCCGGAGGGTCGAGACGGCGGTCCGGCGGGGGGTGGTGGAAGTGAGCGAAGTCACCCGTAATGGGTCCGCGGTGCGGACGGCCCGCTTCATGGCCAACCGGGTCCTGGCCCTGGTCGAGCAGCCGGTGCCGCGGAGTGAGGAGGGGGAGGGTGAGTAGAGCCCGCGGGCGCTCGGAGGGGCATACTCCATGGACTCCGGAGGGCCTCCGGAGGGACCTCTTCCGCGGTCCCCTCCGGGAAGACCCCAAGGCGTGAGGGCGCATCTCCACCCAGGGGAGTAGTCGACGCCTCCCGGGGTCATCCTCCGGGAGGCCCGGCAATCGGTACGAAGGCATGACGCCGAGGACCGGGCCGCGCGCCTAATGTTGTCGTCAAGCGGCGGGCGCAGCACTCGTCCCCCGAGGTCAGACGCTCGCCGCCCCCAGATGTGACGGAGGAGGGACGATGGCGGACACGGCTGGACGCACGGTCATCGGAACACGTCGTCGCAGGTCCGTGAGCGCGGTGGTGGACGCGTTCGGCGGCCCGCAGACCGGCACCCGCCATCCTCTGGTCGCGGCGGCGATGGTGCTGCCGATGGCCATCCTCCTGACCATCACCTTCGGCGGCTGGGATGCCGTCGTCACACAAGCGTCGTCCGTGGCGGGAATGCTGGGGCGCTGAGCGCCCCGGGCCCGGGAGAGCGGCCCGGGCCGGGGACTTCCGGCCATTAACCCCGTGGGGACGGGGGTGCGGCGGACGGCACGAATGCCCGGACAGCTGGGGAGCTGTCCGGGCATCGCGCCTTTCAGGACTGATTCAGGTCGATGTGGATTGACGCGGGCCGCCGCAGGGACGCCTCAGTCGGACCCGTCGGCGGCGTGGTTCACGCGGAAGCCCGAGGGCGCGCGCCCACACGGGATCAGCGGGGGCGCAGGCGCCCGACACCAGAAGGGTCAGAGCCCCGGCGACCCGCCCGGCAGGAGCTACGATCCCGGGGCAGCCGATGACATGGGGGAGCCGTGAGCCAAACCGCGGCGCAGCTCGTCACCGCCCTCCGCCGGGCCCAGCGCGACGCCACCGCCGAGGTGACCGTCCTGGCCGACCGGCCCGACGGCACCGTCGTCCGGTGCGGCCACATCGTCGCCAAGGCGCATCCGCCCGGCACGGACCCGGCCGAGCTGGCCGTCCGGCTCGGCGTCGCGGCCCATCCCCGGTGCGCGGAGATACTGCTGCCGCCGGTCGACGGAATGGCCGCGCTGTCCGACGGAATGGCCGCGCTGCCCGACGGGCGGCAGGTCACCCTCTGGCCGTACGGCGAACCCGTGGCCCCCGACGCGCCGGACGCCGCCCCCTGGGTCGAGGCGGGGAAGCTGCTTGCCCGGCTGCACTCCGTGCCGATCGCCGAACTGCCCGGCCCGCTCCCGGCGATGCGCGGCCCGGACAAGGCGGCCCGCGCCATCGCCCGGCTACGGGCGGCGGCGCTCCCCGACAGCCTGGCCACCCGGGCCGTGCTGCGGGCCTGGGCCGGACTGCCCGGCTGGGCGCGCGGCGTGGACCGTACGGATCGCATGAACAAAGCCAGCGATGGCATCGAAGCCAGCGATGGCATCGAAGCCAACGAACGCAACGAAGGCAGGGCAAGCAGCGGACACCACAGGCTCTGCCACGGCGATCTCCACCTCGGCCAGCTCGTCCGCCACCGCGCCACCGACTGGCGGCTGATCGACATCGACGACCTCGGCCTCGGCGACCCGGCCTGGGACCTCGCCCGGCCCGCCGCCTGGTACGCCGCCGGGCTGCTCGCCGCCGAGGACTGGGAGCGGTTCCTGGGGGCGTACCGGGCCGCGGGCGGCTCCGCCGCGGGGGAGGGCGATCCCTGGCCGCGGCTGGACGTGCCGGCCCGCGCCCTCACCGTCCAGACGGCCGCGCTCGCGCTCGCCAAGGCGGCCGCCGCCGGGCGGGCGTTGGACGAGGCCGAGGAGGCGATGGTGGAGGCGTCCGTCCGCATCGCCCACTTCATGGAGGCCGCAGGATGAGGCCGTAGGGTGAAGTCCACGCGCCCGGACGCATGTTCCGGCGCGCTCTGTCAGAAGCATGAGGAGTTGAGCGGACCATGCAGTGTCCCAAGTGCCATGCGCCGATGCACACGTACAACCGCAATGGCGTCCAGATAGAGCAGTGCAGCGGCTGCCGGGGGATCTTCCTGGACTACGGGGAGCTGGAGGCGCTGACCCGCCTTGAGTCGCAGTGGACGCAAGCGGTGCCGCCCGCTCCGCCCGGTGCCCCGCAGGCGTACCCGGCCGCACCCGCCTGGGGCGCGCCGCAGCACGGGCACCACGGTGGCCACCACGGCCACCACAAACGCGGCTTCGGGCACATGCTCTTCTCGTCCTGAGAAGCTTCCTGGCCGGAGAAACGTCGGGAAACGTCAGAGGGCCGGAGCTTTCGCTCCGGCCCTCCGCCGATCGATGTGGACGATACTGGGATTGAACCAGTGACCTCTTCCGTGTCAGGGAAGCGCTCTCCCGCTGAGCTAATCGTCCGCAGCACTGCGTGCGCGATACTGGGATTGAACCAGTGACCTCTTCCGTGTCAGGGAAGCGCTCTCCCGCTGAGCTAATCGCGCAGGATGGATCCAATGAGGATCCGAGTGGACGATACTGGGATTGAACCAGTGACCTCTTCCGTGTCAGGGAAGCGCTCTCCCGCTGAGCTAATCGTCCGAGGTGGAGACGGGATTTGAACCCGTGTAGACGGCTTTGCAGGCCGTTGCCTCGCCTCTCGGCCACTCCACCAGCCGTGGGGGTCGAAACCCCCACACCGAGCGGACGACGAGATTCGAACTCGCGACCCTCACCTTGGCAAGGTGATGCTCTACCAACTGAGCCACGTCCGCAGGTGTCGTTTCTCCGGGGCGCTTCCGCGTCCCGGCGACGTGTTGAACTCTAGCGGATTCCGGGGCCAGCTCAAATTCCGTTTCCGCAGCGTGCTGCCCTGCTCGCGCGCCGCACTCCCTCCCGAGGCCGCCCTGACCTGGGCACCATAGACTCGCAACCGTGCACGACCTGCCCCCGCTCGCCCGCTTCGGCGGCCTGCTCGCCACCGATCTACGGGATGTCACCAGCGACCCGTCGGCCCTGGAAACCCAGGGTTTCTGGGCCGTTGTCGCGGACTTCGAGGGCCGTCTGGTCTGTGCTCGCTTCGGGGATGTACGGACCGAGCCGGTGCCGCCGCCCGCGCCCGGCGGCTGGCGCGGCCCCACGGCGGGGGAGTGGATCTCGTCACTGGACCGGGCCGCCTACACCGCGGGGGTGCGCGACGTCCGGCGGCGGATCGCGGCCGGTGAGGTCTACCAGGCCAACCTCTGCCGGGTGCTGTCCGCGCCGCTGCCCGACCTCGCCGGGGCCGATGTGGACGCGCTGACCGCGCTGCTGGCCCTGGGCAACCCCGCCCCGTACGCGGGCACCGTAAGGCTGCCGGCCCACGGGGTGGAGGTCGCCACGGCCTCGCCCGAACTGTTTCTGCGGCGCACCGGGCGCACCGTGGAGTCCGGCCCCATCAAGGGCACCGGCCGCGTCCCCGAGGATCTGCTGGAGAAGGACCACGCCGAGAACGTGATGATCGTGGACCTGGTCCGGAACGACCTGGGCCGGGTCTGCGCCACCGGCTCGGTGACCGTCCCGGCGCTCTGCGCGGTCGAACCGCACCCCGGTCTGGTCCATCTCGTCTCCACGGTGCGGGGCGAACTCGCCCCCGGCACCGGCTGGCCGGAACTGCTCGCGGCCACCTTCCCACCCGGCTCGGTCACCGGCGCGCCCAAGTCCAGCGCGCTGCGCGTCATCGAGGAGCTGGAGACCGCGCCCCGCGGCCCGTACTGCGGCGGTATCGGCTGGGTCGACGCCGACCGCGGCACCGGTGAGCTGGCGGTCGGGATACGGACCTTCTGGATCGACCGCGGCCCGGCCGGGGCCGTGCTGCGGTTCGGCACCGGGGCGGGCATCACATGGGGCTCGGACCCGGAGCGCGAATGGGGCGAAACGGAACTCAAGGCCGCCCGGCTGCTCGCGGTAGCGTCGGGTGTACAGCAGACAACGGGAAGGGCGACGCGATGAAACCGGCCATCTGGCTCGATGGATCCCTCTGCGACCCGGACAGCGCCATGGTGTCCGTGTTCGACCATGGGCTCACGGTCGGCGACGGCGTCTTCGAGACCGTCAAGGCCACCGAGGGGCGGGCGTTCGCCCTCACCCGCCATCTGCGGCGGCTGGCCCGCTCGGCCGCGGGCCTGGGGCTCCCCGAGCCGGACCTGGACGAGGTGCGGCGGGGCTGCGAGGAGGTGCTCAAGGCCCACCCCGTGGCGTTCGGACGGCTGAGGATCACCTACACCGGAGGGATCTCACCGCTCGGCTCCGACCGGGGCACGGCCGGGCCCACCGTGGTGGTCGCGCTGGTCGAGGCGGCCCGCAGGCCCGACGCCACGGCCGTGGTCACCGTCCCCTGGGCGCGCAACGAGCGCGGGGCCCTCACCGGCCTGAAGACCACCTCGTACGGCGAGAACGTGGTCGCGCTCGCCCGCGCCCGCGAGCACGACGCAACCGAGGCCCTCTTCGCCAACACGGTCGGCGCGCTCTGCGAGGGCACCGGCTCCAATGTCTTCGTGGTCCTCGACGGCCAGCTGCACACCCCGCCGCTCTCCTCCGGCTGCCTCGCCGGGATCACCCGCGCCCTGGTGCTGGAGTGGGTGGGCGCAAAGGAGACCGATCTGCCGCTGGACGCGCTGTACCGGGCCGAGGAGGTCTTCGTGACCTCCACGACCCGCGACGTACAGGCCGTCCACCGCGTGGACGGCCACACCCTGCCCGGCGCCCCAGGTCCGGTCACCGCCGAGGCCCTGCGGATCTTCGTCGAGCGGGCGGCCGAGGACATCGACCCCTGAGCGGGCTCTGGGCGGGCGGTGGGGGTATCGCACTCTGAGCGGGTATGCCCGGGACCCGACCGGCCCGTCGCGGCGGATCCGCGCCGGAAAACGGGTGACGATCGCCCGGCGGGCCGGTAGAACACCTTCGTGACCACCACTCTGCGGCCCACCGCGCCCGAACGGCTCACCGACGGCGGCGGGCGTGCCCGCGCGTACGAGGTGTGCGTCAATGGCCGCCCCGTCGGCTCCGTACGCCTCGCCACCGACGCCCGTCTGGGCCCGGCGGCCGGGCGTATCGAGCAGCTCCACATCGACGAGGCCGACCGGCACCGCGGCCGCGGCACGGTCGCCGCGCTCGCCGCCGAGGAGGTGCTGCGCGGCTGGGGCTGCACCCAGCTGATGGTGAGCGTGCCCGCGTCGGCCACGACCGCCCTCGGGCTCACGGCCGCGCTCGGCTACCGCGAGCGCGGCCGCAACATGCTCAAGCGGCTCACGGATCCGCCCGAGCTGCCGGAGGGCAGCGCGATACGTCCCCTCACGGAGGCCGACTACCCGGCGTGGCACGCCCACGAGCGGGCCGGATACGTCGCCGATCTGCTGGCGCGCGGGCTCACCCGGCAGCAGGCCGACACCAAGGCGGACACCGACTACGCGACGCTGCTGCCGCAGGGCCCGGACACCCCCGCGGCCCTGCTGCGCGTCCTCGCCCACGACGGCACGGATGTGGGCACCATCTGGATCGCGCTGCGCGAGGGGGAGCCCGACGCCGCCGAGAGCGGTGAGGCGTACGTCTACGCCGTCGAGGTCGCCGAGGAGCACCGCGGCCACGGTCACGGCCGCACCCTGATGCTGGCCGCCGAGCGCGCGAGCCTGGCGCACCGGGCGCACAGCCTGGGCCTGCACGTCTTCGGCGGCAACACCCCGGCGCTGCGGCTGTACGAGTCGCTGGGCTACGAGCCGATCGAGTACCAGTTCTACAAGCCGCTGCTGTAAGGGCCTGTTCCGAGGGCTTTCAGGGCTTCGGGAGCGCGGGACCGAGGGCTTCGGGAGCGCGGGACTGCGGGCTTTCTGGGCTTCAGGACCGCTCGGCGACGAGCCGGGCGGCGATCTCCTCGACGCGCTCCCGCAGCCCCTCCTGGCTCTTGCCGCCGTCGAGCCGTTCGCCGCCGATCACATACGTGGGGGTGCCGGTGACCCCGATCGCCTTGCCCTCGGCCTGGTCCGCGTCCACGATCAGAATGTGCCGGCCGTCGACCAGCGCGGTGTCCATCTCCTCGGCGTCCAGCCCCAGTTCCCGGGCCACCTCCACCAGCAGCGGCTCACCGCGGGTCCCGAGCTCCTCGGTGCGCTCCAGGACGGCCTCGACGAACGGCCAGCCGCGCCCCTGGGCGATGGCCTCCTCGGCCGCCTGAGCCGCCGCGTGGGCGTGTCCGTGGCGCTCGAGCGGGAAGTGGCGCAGCCGGATGTCCAGCGCGTCCTGGAAGCGGTCGCGCAGCGCGCGCAGATCGCCCAGGGCGGTACGGCAGTCGGGGCACTGCAGCTCGCACCAGACGTCGAGCACGGGACGGGGGGAGGGGTCGGTGTGGCTCATGGGACCAGTCTTCCAGCCCCCGGACCCTGCTCCCTACCCGGAGATGTCCCTGATCCCGGGCTCGGGCCATGGCCCCGGCAGCCTTACGGGGTGCACGATGGATGTACCGGAAGCCCAGTTCATGGGAGGAACGATGCTGACCGACACCATCTGCGCCGCGCTGTCCGCGGCCGGTCTGGGCATCGCCGGGGTGACCGCCTACCGCAAGCGGTTCCTGGCGGCGACGCGGATCGCCGCCTACGCCCTGATCCCGCTGGGCCTGGCCATGACCGGGATCCTGGACTGGCTGACCGACCTGGTCTTCAAGCCGAGCATCTGGCTGGGCTTCGGCCTGCTGGGCCTCTCCTGGGCGCTGTTCATGATCACGCGGGCGGTCGAGCACCGCTCCGGCGGCACCCGTAAGGAGCGCCGCGCGGCGGCCGCCGCCGAACGTGCCGGCGGGGTGTCCGCGGGGGCGTCGGAGCCCGCCCTGGGGCCCGGCCGGGGAGCCACCGGGGTCAAGGCGTCGGGGAAGCCGAAGACCAAGGGCGGAACGAGCTCTGGCACAGATGACTTCTCCGACATCGAGGCCATACTCAAAAAGCACGGGATCTGACAAGCGACCGATCAAAAAACGATCACCGGTCGCAGGCGGGCTCATGGCTGGGTCATGATCTCCGCGAGATGTTGCAATCACCGCCCGGGGAGCAATCCCCCATCGAAGGACCCCCTGTTCCGCCGAGCGACGAGACCCGTGGCTGTCTCTTCGCCCTCTCGCAGCCGCCGCTGATGCTGTTCCTGGCGTTCATCGGCACCCTGCTCTTCGTGACCGCCGTCCACGACCTCTACCGGTGGTGAGGGTCTACCGGTGATGAGGCGTCTACCGGTGATGAGGCGTCTACCCGCGGTGAGGCGTCCCGCCCGGCCTCCGGCCCCCGTACGCGGGTGGTCAGCTCGCGGCCTCGCGGCGCCGGGCGCGGTACGCGGCGACATGCAGCCGATTGCCGCAGGTGCGGCTGTCGCAGTAGCGCCGGGAGCGGTTGCGGGACAGGTCCACGAAGGCGTGGCGGCAGTCCGGGGCCTCACAGCGGCGCAGCCGCTCCCGCTCGCCCCCCACCACGAGGAACGCCAGCGCCATCCCGCAGTCGGCGGCGAGGTGGTCGGCCAGCGAGGCACCGGGCGCGAAGTAGTGCACATGCCAGTCGTAGCCGTCGTGGTCGGTGAGCCGGGGCGTGGTGCCGGCCGCGGCGATCATCGCGTTGAGCAGTTCGGCGGTGCGGCGGGCGGCGGCCTCGTTCCCGGCCGCCGCGAAGACCTCGGCGAACCTGGCCCGTACGGCCCGTACCGCGATGAGGTCGCGCTCCCCGAGCGTGCCGATGTCGCTGATGTCATTGCGCTCGACGAACCGGCGCAGTGCGGCGACGTCGGCGAGGTCGTCCCGGTCCGCGCCCTCGGGCGCGGTGTTCACCAGATCGACGACGGCGTCGAGCGCGCACCGGGTGTCGTGGTTGATCAGCACGATTGGCTCCCTGGCCGGCTGGGTCGGCGGCTGCCCCTGGGCTGCCCTCGATCTGCTCGACTCTAGTCCTGCCGGGCCCCGGGCGTTCACCAGGCGGCCCCCGGCGGTCATGCGACGGTGCCGGACGGTCACACGACGGTGCCGTCACCGCGGATGCTGCCGCGGCGACGGCACCGTCGCCTGCCTCTGCCGTTGTCGGGATTGCCATGGTCGGGATCGTCGGTACGTGATGCGGTCGCGCCCCGGCTCGCGCCGTCTCCCCGAGTCGGACGGCCGAGCGCTCAGCTCTCGCCGGGTCTCAGCTCTCCGCCAGGATGTGGGAGAGCTCTGTGTCGAGGTCGAAATGGCGGTGTTCGGTACCGGGTGGCACCGCGGCGTCGGTTCGCTTCAGAAACGACTCCAGGGCCCGCGCCGGGGCTTCGAGCAGTGCCTCCCCCTCCGGGGAGCTCAGGGCGATGCAGACGACTCCCTGGCCGTGGCTGCGGGACGGCCACACCCGGACGTCGCCGGTGCCGGTGGGCCGGTGCAGACCCTCGGCGAGAAGATCGCGGGCAAAAACCCATTCGACCGTCTCTTCGGCTCCGGTGTGGAAGGTGGCGTGCACGGCGTAAGGGTCGGCCGTGTCATACCGCAGGCCCGCGGGTACAGGCAGTGAGGATTCGCTCGACACAACGAGGCGCAGGTGCAGCTCGCAGCTGACCGTGGTGTTCATAAGCGCCAGGGCCTTTCGCTCAGTGTGCGCTCGGGGATTCGCACGTCGGCGAAATCGACATGCCACCTACGGTGCCGTTGTAAACCCCTCTGACCGTTTTGCGGCTCTTCTGGTAGCTCATGCGGCCCAGCTCCGGACCGGCCTCTACCGCCGTTCCGGTGACTTCAAACGATCAGGTAAGTTGGGTCACATGAATGCGGAGAGTGACGGGCGGCGCGGGACTGCCGAAACGGGGCCCCAGGTCGCGACGGGGGGCGATGCGCCGAAGAAGGAGCCGGTATGGGGCTCCCGGGCGCCGCTGTTCATCAAGCGGTCGCGCCCGCTCCACCTGAGCTGGCAGGTCGGCGTGTTCATCGTCGGTCTCGGGGTCGTGGGTCTGGGCGTTGTCCTGCTGCCCCTGCCCGGTCCGGGATGGCTGGTGATCTTCGCCGGAATGGCGATCTGGGCGACCGAGTTCGTCTGGGCCCAGCTGGTGCTGGCCTGGACCAAGCGCAAGGTCACCGAGGCGGCGCACCGTGCCATGGACCCGAGGGTGCGCAGGCGCAATCTCATACTGACCACGATCGCGGTGGTGATCTGCGCCGTGGCGGTGTCGGCCTATGTGTGGAAGTTCGGTGTCGTGATGCCGTGGAAGATCGAGCAGTGAGCGGCCCGGCGTCGTAGGACTGGTCATGGGACCGGTCATGGGACTGGTCAGGTCATGGGACTGGTCATGAGCACGGTTCGGCATACGCTAATGTTGGGCGTGCGCCAGGGCGATTAGCTCAGTGGGAGAGCGCTTCGTTCACACCGAAGAGGTCACTGGTTCGAACCCAGTATCGCCCACCCTGGTCCGAGGGCCCGGAAGGCATCTGCCTTCCGGGCCCTCGGCGTTGTCGCATGTCCGAAGGCGTCCGGTGCCGGGTGGCCGGCGCGGTCCCCCCAGGCGCTTCCCCCAAGCGCTTTCGTCGAAGCGCTTCACCTCGATCCTGAGTGATCCTGTCCGAACCGTTGACGTACGCCTCGTTGGTCCCTAACTTGTCCCGGCAAGCGCTTGCCTAAAACGTTTCAACTAGCGGGGGCAGTCGGACGACCTGCCCGGGAGGGGCGTGTCATGAGTGCTGGGCGATGGACGGCGAGGGCGAGAGGGGTCCGGGTGGCCGCGGCCGTGGTGGCCGCGTTGGGGCTGCTGGCCACCGGCTGCGGCGGGGGAAGCGGTTCCGGGGACGGCAAGGTGACCATCCGCTACTCGTGGTGGGGTGCCAAGGACCGCGCGGAGCTGATCCAGAAGACGGTCAAGCTCTTCGAGAAGGAACATCCGAACATCAAGGTCAAGACGGACTTCTCCGAATACACCGACTTCTGGAGCAAGTTCAATACCCAGGCGGCGGGCGGAAACGCCCCGGATGTCTTCCAGAACTCCTACGCCTTCCTGCGCAAATACGGCGACAAGAACCTCCTGCTGGATCTGAACGGTCAGGCCGACGCCGGAAATCTCAGCCTGAAGGGATTCCGCGACGGACTGGAGAAGGCCGGGGATATCGACGGCAAGCTCCTCGGAGTGCCGGTCGGCGCCAATACCTTCGCCTTCTTCTACAACCCGGACGCGTATCGGAAGGCCGGGGTGGCCGTCAAGGACGGATGGACCTGGGACGACTTCTTCGCGGCCGCCAAGAAGGTGCGCAAGAGCGACGGCACGCTCTACGGCGCCAGCGACAACGCCAATGTGATGTACCTCTACGACCTGTATCTGCGGCAGAACGGCAAGGCGTTCTTCACCAAGGACAACAAGCTCGGCTTCACCAAGGACGACCTCACCGAGTGGTGGGGCCGCTGGCAGAGCCACGCCAAGGCCGATGAGCTGGTGCCGGGCAAGAAGTACGAGCAGGCCAAGCCCAAGGCGTCGATCAGCGCAGATCTGTCGGCCTCCGAGTTCACCTGGGACAACTTCCTGGTCCGCTTCGCCGCCGAGACCAAGACCACCCTCGACCTCGGGCCGATCCCGACCACGGACGGCAAGCGCACCGCCCAGTACCTCTCCTCGCTGATGCTCAGCGGCTCCGCCCGCACCCAGCACCCCAAGGAAGTCGCCCAGTTCATCGACTTCATGACCCATGACCCCGAGGTGGGCAAGATCATGGGCTACAACCGCGGCATCCCGGCGACCACCGCCCAGTACGACGCCTACCAGCCCCGGGGCGTCGACGCCAAGATCGCCGCGTATGAGAAGAGCGTGAGCGCCAAGCTGGAGCCGATCACCCCGCATCCGGCCGGCGCCGATGTCGCCGAGGCCGCCTTCCTGAGGATCTACACCCAGGTCGCGCTGGGGCAGACCTCGATGGGCAAGGCGGTCGACCAGTTCTTCAGCGAGGCCGAGTCCGCGCTCGGCTCGTGAGGAGAGCTTCCGTGACACCGACCACGACACGTACGGCGGACGGAGTGCGGCCTCCCGGCGGGACGTCCCCCGAGCAGGCCGCCCCCGGCGCCCGCCCCGCCCCGGCGGCTGGGCGGCGTCGCCAGGGCCGCCGGGAGACCCTCGCGGGCTATCTCTTCCTGACGCCCTGGTGTATCGGGATCCTGCTGCTCACCCTCGGCCCGATGCTCGTCTCGCTCTATCTGGCGTTCACCGACTACAACCTCTTCGACTCGCCCCGGTGGATCGGGTTCAAGAACTTCCAGGACCTTTTTGAGGACGACCGCTGGTGGACCTCGGTCCAGGTGACGCTCAAGTACGTACTGATCGGCACCCCGCTGAAGCTGGCGGCGGCGCTCGCCGTGGCGCTGCTGCTGGTCAAACCCCGTAAGGGCCAGGGCTTCTACCGCTCGGCCTTCTACGCCCCCTCGCTCATCGGCGCCAGTGTGAGCATCGGCGTCGTCTGGCGGGCGATCTTCAACGACGACGCGATCGTTGACAAGTCGATGAGTCTCTTCGGATGGGACGTCGGCGGCTGGATCGGCGACCCGGACTGGGCCCTGCCCACCCTCATCACCCTGACTGTCTGGCAGTTCGGCGCGCCGATGGTGATCTTCCTGGCCGGGCTGAAGCAGGTACCGGGCGAGCTGTACGAGGCCGCCGAGATGGACGGCGCCGGCCGCTGGCGGCGGTTCCGGTCCATCACCCTGCCGATGATCTCGCCGGTGCTCTTCTTCAACCTCCTGCTGGAGCTCATCCACTCGTTCCAGGTCTTCACCTCGGCGGTGGTGATCGCCGGGTCGGGTACCAACACCGGCGGACCGGGCGACTCCCTGCTGGTTTACGGCTGGTACCTCTACGAGCAGGGCTTCCGCAATCTGCGCATGGGCTACGCCGCCGCGATGGCCTGGATGCTGATGCTCGGCATCGGCCTGGTGACCGCCGTGCTGTTCAAGACCCAGCGCGGCTGGGTGCACTACGAGGAGGATGCCAGGTGAGTGCCGCTTCTCTTACGGTCGGGCGGCGGCGGGTGCGCTCGGTCATCTGGCATGTGGGGGCGCTCGCCGTGCTGGCGGTGATCCTCTATCCCGTGGTGTGGGTGATCGGCGGCTCGTTCAAGCCCGGTGACCAGATCGTCGGCAGCCTCCAGTTGCTGCCCACCGATCCGATCACCGACAACTACCGCCGGCTCAGCGACGGCATAGCCGACGTGCCGATCTCGACCTTCTTCACCAACTCGCTGCTGCTGGCGGTCGGTTCGGTGATCGGCGTGCTGTTCTCGTGCTCACTGGCGGCCTACGCCTTCGCCAGGATCCGCTTCGCGGGGCGCAACGTGCTGTTCACGCTCATGATCTCCACCCTGCTGCTGCCGTTCCAGGTGTTGATCATTCCGCAGTACATCCTGTTCCAGAAGCTGGACCTGATCAATACGTACGTGCCGCTGCTGCTCGGCAAGTACCTGGCGGCGGACGCCTTCTTCGTCTTCCTGATGGTGCAGTTCATGCGCGGGCTGCCCCGGGAACTGGACGAGGCGGCCCGGCTGGACGGCTGTGGCCATCTGCGCATCTACTGGAACATCGTGCTGCCGCTGTGCCGCCCGGCCCTGATCACCAGCGCGATCTTCACCTTCATCTGGTCCTGGAACGACTTCATCGGACCGCTGCTCTACCTCAACGAACCGGACAAGTACACGGTCTCGCTGGGCCTGAAGCTCTTCATCGACCAGGACTCCGTCGCCGACTACGGAGGCATGGTCGCCATGTCGATGGTCGCCCTGCTGCCGGTGCTGCTGTTCTTCCTGGCCTTCCAGCGCTATCTGGTCGAGGGCGCGGCGACCTCCGGGCTGAAGGGCTGAGGCCGTCATGGAAAAGACGATGGGAGCCGCCAGGCCGGAAGCCGGGGGAGAAACCACCGCACGGCGCACCGCGAACCGGCCCGCGCGCACCCCGCTGCACTTCGCGCTGTTCGCCGAATGCCTGCTGACCGGCGTCTGGGTGGTGCTCGCCGCCCTGCCGGTGATCACCCTGCTGCCCGCGTTCGCCGCCGGTTGTGCGCACCTGGGCCGCCATCTGGACGGTGAACGGTCCACCTGGCGGGACTTCCTGGCCGGGCTGCGGGAGGCGACCCGGAGCGGCTGGCGGTTCTCCCTGCTGTGGTGGGCGGCGCTCGCGCTGCTCGGTTTCGATCTGCGGGTGGCCCGCTCCGGGGCCCTGCCCGGCGGGCCCGCGCTGATCGCCGTGAGCGTGGCGGGCCTGCTCGCGGTGGTCGTCCTCGGGCTGCGGACGGCGGCCTTACGGCGGCCCGGCACCGCTTGGCCGGATGCCGCCCGTACCGCCGCACGCCAGGGGCTGGCCACCGACCCCGGCGGATCGCTGCTGCTGATCGGCGGGCTCGCCGTACTCGCCGTCGCCGCCTGGCAGATGCTGCCGCTGATCGCCCCGGCGACGGGCGCCCTCGCGGGCTGTGCGGTCGCGGTGGAGCGCCGCGCCCGCGTCTGACCCGGCGCCGCCCCTCCCCAGGCGCCGCCCGCCCCGGCGCCTCCCTCGCGCTCATGTCATGCACCTGACCCCGATGAAAGGTGAAGCGGACATGCCCCCGATCCCCCGTCGCAACCTCCTCAAGGCCGCGGCCGCCACCGGCGCCGCCGTGCCGTTCTCCTGGCTGCTCGCCCACAACGCCCCGCAGGCCGCTGCCGACAGCCCCGCCGGGAAGGCCGCCGACGAGCCCGTGGACATCACCTGGCTGGAGGACGGCGGCCTGGGCGCGGCCGCGGGCTCCACCTTCGGCGTCCCCTGGCCCAAGGGCGCCCACCCCGGCGACCGGGCCTTCGCGCTGACCACCGCCGACGGCACCCATGTGCCCCTGCAGACCTGGGCCACCGCCTACTGGCCCGACGGCTCGCTGAAGTGGACCGCGCACGCGGCGGGGGAGGGCCTCACCGGCAGCTCCTACCGGCTCACCACCGGCACGCCCGCCGCACCCGCCAAGAAGGTCACCGTCTCCGAGAGCGGCGGCAGGATCACCGTCGACACCGGGGTCATCACGGCCGTCATCGGTAAGGACGGCAAGCAGCTCGTACGCTCCGTCACCCGCGGCTCCACCGAGATCGCCCGCGACGGCCGGCTGGTCCTGCTCCGCCAGGGCGACGTGGACGACGGCGACCGCGGCCGTGCCGAGTGGGAGCGGTTCGACGGCGAGATCAGCGGTGCGAAGGTCGAGCAGAAGGGCCCCGTCCGCGCCGTCGTCCGCATCGACGGCAAGCACCGCAAGGGCCGCCGCGCCTGGCTCCCCTTCAGTATCCGGCTCTACTTCTACGCGGGCGCCGACTCCTTCCGGATGGTGCACACCATCACGTTCGACGGCGATCAGAACAAAGACTTCATCCGGGGTCTCGGCGTCCGCTTCTCCGTGCCGATGCGTGACGAGGCGTACGACCGCCACATCCGCATCGCGGGCGAGGGCGAGGGGTTCCTCACCGAGGCCGTCAAGGGCGTCACCGGGCTGCGCCGCGACCCCGGCGAGGGCGTCCGCACCGCCCAGGTCAAGGGCGAGAAGCTGCCCGACCCGGCCGACTGGGACCAGCGCGTCACCTCGCGGCTGCACCTCATCCCCACCTGGGGCGACTACACCCTCTCCCAGCTCTCCGCCGACGGCTTCACCCTGCGCAAGCGCACCAAGCCCGGCCACGGCTGGATCGCCGCGGGCGGCGGCGGCCGGGCGAGCGGCTTCGGCTATGTCGGCGGT
Source organism: Streptomyces lacaronensis (assembly GCF_047337785.1). Lineage (NCBI taxonomy): Bacteria > Bacillati > Actinomycetota > Actinomycetes > Kitasatosporales > Streptomycetaceae > Streptomyces > Streptomyces lacaronensis. The sequence goes on along the minus strand of NZ_JBLHDK010000003.1, from coordinate 2,794,775 downwards.
GTCAGCGGCGGACTCTCCTTCGGGCTGCGCGACTTCTGGGAGAAGTTCCCCGCCCAGCTGGACATCCGCGGCGCCGCCGGGGCCGAGGCCGAGGTCACCCTGTGGCTCTGGTCGCCCGAGGCCCGGCCCATGGACCTGCGCTTCTACCACGACGGCATGGGCCAGGACACCTACCCAGAACAGCTCGAAGGCCTCGAGATCACCTACGAGGACTACGAGCCCGGCTTCGGCACCCCTTACGGCATCGCCCGCACCAGCGAACTCACCTTCTGGGCCAACGCGGCCACCCCCGACGCCGACACCCTCGTCCGGCAGGCCGCCGCCGTGCGCACCCCGCCCCAACTGGCCGCCGGACCCACCGACCTGGTCCGCGCCAAGGTCTTCGGCGGCCTCTTCGCCCCCGTCGACCGCTCCACCCCCGCCAAGGCGAAGGTCGAGGACCGGCTGGACTTCCTCTTCGACTACCACAGGGGCCAGGTCGAACAGCGCCGTTGGTACGGCTTCTGGGACTACGGCGACATCATGCACACCTACGACGGCGACCGGCACCAGTGGCGGTACGACGTCGGCGGCTACGCCTGGGACAACTCCGAGCTCTCGCCCGACCTGTGGCTGTGGCTGGCGTATCTGCGCTCCGGCCGCTCCGACATCTTCCGCTTCGCCGAGTCCATGACCCGGCACACCGGCGAGGTCGACGCCTACCACCTCGGCAAGTGGGCCGGGCTCGGCACCCGGCACGGCGTCCAGCACTTCGCCGACAGCGCCAAACAGCAGCGCATCTCCACCGCCCTGTACCGCCGCTACTACTACTTCCTCACCGCGGACGAGCGGATCGGCGACATCATGCACGCCCTCGTCGACTCCGACGAGACCTTCCTCGTCCTCGATCCACTGCGCAAGGTCCGCGAGGACCCCGACTACGAGCCCGATCCGCACGCCCTGGACATCGGCTTCGGCACCGACTGGAGCGGCCTCGCCGGGGCCTGGCTCACCGAATGGGAGCGGCGCGGGCCGAAGGCGGAGAAGGCCGAGGCGCGGCTGCGCTCCACGATGGAGACCATCGCGGCCCAGCCCAACGGCTTCGTCCAGGGCAGCGGGCTGTACGACCTCGCCACCGGCAAGTACGCCATCGCCGACCAGCCCAGGGTCAGTGTCTCCCATCTGTCCGCGGTCTTCGGCCTGGTCGAGGTCTGCGCCGAGGTGATCGACCTCATCGACCTGCCGAAGTTCAAGGAGGCATGGCTGGACTACTGCCGCTACTTCAACGCCACCAAGGCCGAGCAGAAGGCCCGCTACGGCACCGACTTCGGCTCGCTGATCCTGGTCCAGGGCCATTCCCGGCTCGACGCCTACGCCGCCGTCCAGCTGAAGGACGACAAGCTGGCCGCCCGCGCCTGGCAGAAGTTCACCGAACACCACGAGGGCGACGGCTACCCGGATGCCACCGTCAGCTGGAAGTCGGTGAAGGTGGAGGGCCCGGACGTGCTGGAGCCCGGCGTCGAGGCGGCCTGGGTGAGCACTAACGCCACCGCCCAGTACGGCCTCGCCGCGATCCAGAACCTCGCGCTCGTCGGCGACAAGCTGCCGGGCTAGCCGGCTGGCCACGCCGTCACGGCCGGACCACACTTGAGGGCATGGACTGGTGCCATTACCGCTTCCGCAGCCGATGGGACCTCGACGCCCCGCCCGCCGCCGTCTTCGCGGCGCTGGCGAACGGCGACGACTATCCGCGGTGGTGGCCCCAGGTCCGTGAGGTCCGGAGGATCGACGAGCGCAGCGGCGCCGCCCGCTTCCGCTCCCTCGTCCCGTACGACCTGCGGCTGATCGTCAGCGAGGCACGGCAGGATCCGGCGGACGGCGTGCTGGAGATCGGCTTCGCGGGCGATCTGGAGGGCTGGGCGCGCTGGACGGTGCTGCCCCAGGGAACCGGCACCCGCGCCCTCTTCGAACAGGAGGTGGTGGCCCGCAAGCCCCTGCTGCGCCGTCTCGCGCTCCCCGGGCGCCCCGTCTTCCGGGCCAACCACGCCCTGATGATGCGCTCCGGGCTGCGGGGGCTGCGGGCGCACCTCGCCGCGCGGCCCGCCGGTCCGGCCGGGGCGCCGCCCGGTCCGGCCTCCGGGCCCTCCGGCTGAAATGCGGTTTGAACCAAACCCGCCGCGACCTGTATTGTTCAGGTCGTTCCGCCGGGGAGATCCCGAAGAGAACAACCCGGGCGATTAGCTCAGTGGGAGAGCGCTTCGTTCACACCGAAGAGGTCACTGGTTCGAACCCAGTATCGCCCACCACCCCATGAGGCCGGGCCGCCAACAGGCGGCCCGGCCTCATGTTTGTGTGCTTGTACGGCCAGGAGCGGGGTATCCGGATAAAACCCCCGTGGGTGACGATGTGGAGGGGAACTCATGGCCGTCGCGACCGCAGCCGTACTGTCCTTGGACTGTGCCGAACCCGAGGAGCTCGCCGAGTTCTACGCCCGGGTGCTCGGCGCGGAGATCCAGCCACTGACCACCCCCGACCGGGTCGAGATCGTCGCGCCCGGCGGGTCGCGGATGGCCTTCCTGCGGGACCACGGCTTCGCCCCGCCGAGCTGGCCACGGCCGGACGACTCCCAGCAGGCGCATCTGGATCTGCTGGTGGAGGACGTCGACGCCGCGGAGCGCCAGGTCGTCGACCTGGGCGCCCGGCCGCTGGACACCAAGAACAACGGTGGCCTGCGCGACGTACGGATCTACTCCGACCCGGCCGGCCACCCCTTCTCGCTCCGCCGGGCCTGAACGTCACGCGCGCCGGGCCTGAACGTCACGCGCGCCGGGCCTGAACGTCACGCGCGCCGGGCCTGAACGTCACGCGCGCCGGGCCCGAGGGGTCAAGCGCGCCGGGCCCGAGCGGTCAGGCGCGCGCCGCGTTCGAGCGTCAGGCCGCGGCCGGAAGGTCCGGACGCAGTGGCCATGCCGGGTCACAGACCTCGTCCGAGCCGTTGAGCGCGAACCACGCCTGCAGCCCCCGGGCCTGCGCCGCGTACCAGACCGTCTGGCGGGCGTGCAGCTCGGCGGGCGTCAGCGTCTCCAGACGGGAGGCGAACCGGCGTCCCACCGTCCGCACGACATGCAGTGCGGCCGCGGCGTCCGCCGCCGCGTCATGCGCGCCGGTCAGCTCCACGCCGTAGTGCTCACACAGATCGATCAGGGTGCGGCGGCCCTTGCGATAGCGGTCCAGATGCTTGTCCAGCACCCGCGGATCCAGAACGGCCATCGAGTGCAGCGAAAGATAGCCCGCCAGGCTGGAGTTGCGATGCCGCTTCAACTCCCGGTCCAGCAGGGTCAGATCAAACGGCGCGTTCATGATCACCAGCGGGGTGCCCCGCGTGACCTGCTCCGCTATCGCCCGCGCCACCTCGTCCACCACCGGCGCCGGCCATCTGCCGTGGCGCTGGAGATGAGCGTCGGTCAGGCCGTGTATCTCGGTGGCGGCCGGCGGCACCGGCACCCCCGGACTCACCAGCCAGCGCCGGACCTCCGGCAGACTTCCGGTCCCGCGCTGCACCACCAGGGCCGCCGATACGATCCGGTCATGCTCGACATCGACACCCGTGGTCTCCGTGTCAAAGGCGGCGAGCGGCCCTTCGAACCAGGACGGCATGGCCTCAACTCCTCGTGCATTTCCCCTCGATGACATCTGATCCCGCCCCGACCAGGTGATACCCGGAGGGAGGACCGCGAACCACCGCTGTTTGCCGAGGTCCTGACGCGGAGACAACACAGGTGTACGAAGCCGGCGACGACCGGAAGGCGTCACGGACATGACGCTCGCAGCACCCGACCCGGCCTCGACGGCGAGCGGTCTTGCCCTGAGCGGACCACCTCCCGTGCGTGGCCAAATCGCCACCACCGCCTGCATGGAGACCCTTCAGGTGGGCTATCTGCACGCGGTGGCCGCCGCCGCGGGCTGCTCACTTGCCCAGCCCTTCCCCGACCACGGCATCGACTGGCACGTCAGCCACAGCGCGCGCGGCCACGCCGTGGACGACGAGGTCACCATCAAGGTGCAGCTCAAGGCCACGTACCAGATCGCGCCGGACCCTCCGGGGCCGACCTTCGCCTTCACGCTCGACAACGACCACCTGGTCAAGCTGGCCCGCAGCCCGGTCTCCGTGCACAAGATCCTCGTGGTGATGATCGTGCCGCGTGGCCGGGAGGACTGGCTGCGAGCCGGGCATGACCGCCTGTCCCTGCGCCACTGCTGCTACTGGATCAATCTGGCCGGCCACGCGGTCACGGGCCGCCGCCGGACCACCGTGCGGATCCCGACCTCGCGGATCTTCGACGACCGCGCGCTCTGCGAGATCATGACCCGGGTCGGGGCGGGAGGGAGACCGTGATGGACCGACCATGGCCCCAGGACGACCCGGCACCCTTGCCGGTCCCGCGCCCCGACGAGGTGGACCCGGCCGTCCTCGGCGCCCCCGGGGCTTATGCCCGCTGGACCCCGCCGGGCCGGCTCTCGGGCACCAGCCTGCTGGTGCCCGAGAGCCGGGACTTCCCCGACAGCGGCGATCTGCTCGGCGAGGCGCTGATGGCGCTCAGCCGCAGCGCCGCCCCCTCCGCCCGCGAGGTGCTCACCGGCCTCGCCGTGCCCAGCGACGAGATCCGCTGGCGGCGCGAGGTGCCCGAATCCCCCGGTGGCACCTCCGCCTGGACCGCGCAGGAGCGGCTGCGCGCCGCCGCCCGCGACACCCTGCTGGCCGGGGCGCTCGCCGCCCGCGTCCGCGCGGGCTACTACGGCGCCCGGCACCGCCGCGCCGCCGAGGCGTCCCTGGAGCGGGTGCTGACCGGGCCCCCGGGCGCCGAGTCCGGCGGCCGTGAGCTGACCGTCTTCGTGCCCGTCGAGGAGGACGGCCGCGTCATCGCCGTCACCCTGCTGCGCGCGCTGTACGCCCTCCGGGACGCCGCCGACTACCACCGGACGACCGGCGGGATGGAGGCGTATGACGCGGCGGTCGCGGCGGGGGTCAGCCGGGAGCTGACCGAGGCGGTGATCGCGCTGGTCCAGGGCACGGAGGGGGCGCGGGTGTCGCTGGAGTGGTCACCGGCCGCCGGCTCGCCCCAGGGGTTCGCCGCCCGGCCCGATCCGGTGGAGTTCTCGCCCGGCGATCTCCCGGGGCTGAGGGAGGCGGGCGCCCGCTATGTCCGGGATGAGCCCTCCGTACCGGTGTGCCTCACGGGCGCGGTGGTGCGGCTGCGCCGTACCGGCCCCGGCGGTCCCGGGGCGGTGCGGCTGCGGGTGCTCTCCGGCGCGGAGGTCGCACAGGTGCGGATCACCCTGGACGAGGAGGACTACCGCATCGCCGGCCATGCCCATCTGGTGGGGCTGCCGATCCGGGTGCGGGGGCGGCTGGAGAGCCGCGGCGGCTTCCGGCGGCTCAGCGGGGCCGGTGGCGTCACCCCGGTCCAGGTGGACGAGGCCGAGCGGGACCGCCTGGTCAAGTCGCTCCAGGAGAACCTGGACTTCTTCGAGGAGGCGTGCGGCGGCGGCCCCTGACCGCCGCCGGGGATCGTGATGGCGGCGGGCGAGAGCCGCCCCGGGCGGTGGTGGCGTCCGTCCGTCGGCCCTCGCCCGCGGTGGCGGCGTCCGGTGACCGTCACCCCGGGCGGGTGACGGCGTCCGCAACCGTTTCGCGGTCCCGCCCGTCGGCTCGGTACGATTCACGCTGCGCGGCATTCGCCGCGGGGAGCCATCCATCAGTCAGGAGAGACCGGTGTCAGACGTCCGTGTGATCATCCAACGCGATTCCGAGCGGGAAGAACGCGTGGTGGCCACGGGCACTACGACGGCTGACCTCTTCGCCGGCGACCGCTCGATCGTCGCCGTGCGCGTGGGCGGGCAGCTCAAGGATCTGGCGTACCGGCCGGCCGAGGGCGACGAGATCGAGCCCGTGGAGATCACCAGCCAGGACGGTCTGGACATTCTGCGCCACTCCACCGCGCATGTGATGGCCCAGGCGGTGCAGGAGCTGTTCCCGGAGGCGAAGCTGGGCATCGGCCCGCCGATCAAGGACGGCTTCTACTACGACTTCGACGTCGAGACCCCGTTCCACCCGGACGATCTCAAGCGCATCGAGAAGAAGATGCAGGAGATCCAGAAGAGGGGGCAGCGGTTCTCCCGCCGCGCGGTCACCGACGAGGAGGCGCGCGAGGAGCTGTCCGCCGAGCCGTACAAGCTGGAGCTGATCGGCCTCAAGGGGTCGGCCGCGGACGCCGCCGAGGGCGCGTCGGCCGAGGTCGGCGCGGGCGAACTGACCATCTACGACAACCTCGACGCCAAGACCGGCGAGCTGTGCTGGAAGGATCTGTGCCGCGGTCCGCACCTGCCGACCACGCGGAACATCCCGGCCTTCAAGCTGATGCGCAGCGCCGCCGCGTACTGGCGGGGCAGCGAGAAGAACCCCCAGCTCCAGCGGATCTACGGCACCGCCTGGCCGACCAAGGACGAGCTGAAGGCGTACCTGGACTTCCTCGCCGAGGCCGAGAAGCGCGACCACCGCAAGCTGGGCGCGGAGCTGGACCTGTTCTCCTTCCCCGACGAGCTGGGCTCGGGCCTCGCGGTGTTCCACCCCAGGGGCGGCGTGATCCGCAAGGAGATGGAGCAGTACTCGCGCAAGCGGCACGAGGAGGCGGGGTACGAGTTCGTCAACACCCCGCACATCACCAAGGCCCGCCTCTTCGAGACCTCCGGCCATCTGCCGCACTATATGGACGGCATGTTCCCGCCCATGGAGTTCGAGGGCCAGGACTACTACCTCAAGGCCATGAACTGCCCGATGCACAACCTGGTCTTCCGGGCGCGTGGGCGGTCCTACCGCGAGCTGCCGCTGCGGCTCTTCGAGTTCGGCACGGTCTACCGCTACGAGAAGTCCGGCGTCGTCCACGGCCTGACCCGGGCCCGGGGCTTCACCCAGGACGACTCGCACATCTACTGCACCAAGGAGCAGATGGCCGATGAGCTGGACAATCTGCTCACCTTCGTGCTGGATCTGCTCCGCGACTACGGTCTGAACGACTTCTATCTGGAGCTGTCCACCCGGGACGACTCCGACAAGTTCATGGGCAGCGACGACCAGTGGGAAGAGGCCACGGAGGAGCTGCGCAAGGCCGCCGAGAAGCAGGGCCTGGAGCTCGTCATGGACCCGGGCGGCGCGGCCTTCTACGGCCCGAAGATCTCGGTCCAGGCCCGGGACGCGATCGGCCGCACCTGGCAGATGTCGACTATCCAAGTCGACTTCAACCAGCCGGCCCGGTTCGAGCTGGAGTACACCGCGGCGGACGGCTCCCGCCAGCAGCCCGTCATGATCCACCGGGCGCTCTTCGGCTCGATCGAGCGCTTCTTCGCGGTGCTGCTGGAGCACTACGCGGGCGCCTTCCCGGTGTGGCTCGCCCCGGTCCAGGCGGTCGGCATCCCGATCGGCGACACCCATGTGCCGTACCTGGAGGAGTTCGCCGCGCAGGCCAAGGCGAAGGGCCTGCGGATGGAGGTGGACTCGTCCTCGGACCGGATGCAGAAGAAGATCCGCAACGCCCAGAAGTCCAAGATCCCGTTCATGGTGATCGCCGGGGACGAGGACGTCGCAAACGGCGCCGTGAGCTTCCGCTATCGCGACGGCTCGCAGAAGAACGGCATCCCGATCGACCAGGCGCTGGCCGAGATCGCCGACGCCGTGGAGCGCCGGATCCAGGTCTGATCCAACAGCGGTCTCCACGGAGGCCAGGATTCCGAGGGGCGGCCCTGACCAGGGCCGCCCCTCGGCTCTTCCTCACCCCTGCGGGGCGAATATGCTGGCCCGCATGACGAGTGAGCCGGAACAGCAGATCGGAGTGGGGACGCCTGACGCGTTCCAGCGCCTGTGGACGCCCCATCGGATGGCCTACATCCAGGGTGAGAACAAGCCGACCGGCCCGGGCGCGGGCGATGGCTGTCCGTTCTGCTCCATTCCGGAGAAGTCCGACGAGGACGGCTTGATCATCACTCGTGGCGAGTCCGTGTACGCCGTGCTCAATCTGTATCCGTACACCGGCGGCCATCTCATGGTCGTCCCGTTCCGGCACATCGCCGACTACACCGAGCTCACCGCCGAGGAGACGGTCGAGCTCGCGGAATACACCAAGGCCGCGATGACCGCGCTGCGTACCGCCTCGGGTGCGCACGGTTTCAACATCGGCATGAACCAAGGGACCGTGGCGGGCGCCGGAATCGCGGCGCATCTGCATCAGCATGTGGTGCCGCGCTGGGGCGGGGACACCAACTTCATGCCCGTGATCGGCAGGACCAAGGTACTGCCGCAACTCCTCGCCGACACCCGCCGGTTGCTCGCCGACGCCTGGCCCCGGCCGGCGGCCTAGCGGCCGCTCATGGGTCGGGACCCGGCCGCACGGCCAGGGCCCGACCCATGAGCGGCCGCCTTACGCGTCGCGCCCTTACGCGTCGTACAGATCGGCCTTCTTCGGGGCCACGTCCTGGACCTGGCCGCTGAGCGCCAGCGAGCGGTTGCCGAAGCGCTCGGTGTCCACGCCGTGGTTCTTGAGCACCCCGATGGCCGCCTCATGGACCACCCGCAGTACGGGGGTGGCGGCGCGCAGCGCGTCGTCCGCCATGAAGCGGTGCCGCCAGGGCTTGTCCGCCCAGGCGTGCCGCAGACCGAACGGCTCGGGCAGCACCAGCTTGCCCCCGAGGTGGTCCAGTATCGGCGGGTACCAGGTGAAGGGGGCGCGCGCGGTCAGCCGCACGACCTCCTTCGCGTTCACCAGCGGCAGCGGGATGGACTTGGTCTCCCAGAACCGGAAGGTCTTGGCGACCGTCTTGGAGGGAGCCGAGGGCTTGCTGGTGAACAGCGGGTGCACCGGCCCCAGCGCATGCCCGGTGACCTCGATCCGCAGCGTCTTGTGCAGCAGGGTCACCGTGATCATCAGGGTGATCACCAACTGGCCGTCCCAGAGCACGAACTGCACGCCCAGGTAGTGCCGGTCACCGGCGCCGAACTGCTGCTGGTCGCAGATCCGCTGGAGCTCGACGCCCTTTATCTGGAAGCCCTCCTCCTCGGAGGTGCCGCCGCGCTCGACCGCCTTGGCCCCCTCGCCGATCGGCGAGACCACCCAGTGGCGCACGGAGGGTGTGGGGAAGCCGCCGGTGTGCAGCGGGGTGCGCTCCAGCATGCGCAGCTGGTCGTGGATCGCCCGTATGACGTCCCAGCTGCGGAAGGGGTCGATCTCCTTGTCGGGATCGGCCGAGACCAGGTCCTCGGCCAGCTGCCAGCTGCCCCAGCGGGTGCCCATGCCCAATATGCCCTTGGGACCGGCGTAGAAGACCACATTGCTGTACTGCTCGGCGGTGAGCTTGTGGAGCGACTTGCGCAGCTCCTCGGCCGCGGTCTGGCCCGGGTGGTTGGGCACCGTCTCGGGCACCTTGGCGCCGACGCCGCCGCCGGAGAGCAGCCCGCCCCAGGAGTCCCGGAGGTCCTTGGCGGTGCGCTCGCAGATCTGCTTGGCGATGTACCAGCCGATCACCGGGGCGACCACGACGCCCCGGAGATAGATCCCCCAGAAGCCCCCGAAGGGCAGCTTGATCAGGAAGATGACGACCATCACGCCGAGCGCCACCAGCAGCGCCGTGCCGAGTGCGCCCATGCGCTTGTCCTGGGCCCCGGCGACCGAGCGGCGCAGTTGGAAGACGCCGAGCCACAGCAGCGTCCCGGGCAGGAAGAGCAGCCCGAAGATCACCATGACGGCGGTGAGCCGGGCGTCACGGGTTTTGCGGATGCGGTTGGCTGCCAGACAGTGCTCGACGACCGTCTGCGGCTCCATGCCGAAGGACTGGATCACCTGGCCCCGGCCGCCGCCGAGCATTCTCAACTGGACGGCGCGCGCGAACGCCTCGCCCAGGTTCGGCTCGAAGAGGGAGATCCTCGGCTTCTTGACCTCCGAGACCGTCCACTCCGAATTGGCGTCGAGCAACTTTGCCACGGGGTCGTCGCGGTAGGCGGCCGAGGCCAGGGCCTGCGTCGCCGCCGTCTGTCCCGCCGCTCCCGACAGGGGAACCTGCGCCCCGGGACTGAAGTCGAATCCGTCCGTCACCAACGCCCCCAATACGGCACGCTCTTGCGCTGCGACCTCAGCGTATCCGGGGTGTGCACCGCCTGTCGCCAGGGCGTGTGCGGCCTGTGGAAAACCCTCGTGGCGAAGACCGCCCGCGGAACCGCCGGTGGAACCGCCGGTGGACGGCCGACGGCAAAGGCCCGCCCGCCCCGGCGCGGTCGGGGCGGGCGGGCCGTGACGTACGCCGCGGACGGGCCGTGGCACGGCCGTGAACTGCGCCACGGACGGGCCGTGAACTACGCCTCAGCGGCGACTTGTTCGCGCATTCGCTCGGCCAGCTGGTGGGGCATCGGCTCATGCCGGGCGTAGGAGCGGCTGAACCGTCCCGTGCCATGCGAAAGCGATCGCAGATCGACCGCGTACCGACCGATCTCGATCTCCGGCACATCTGCCTTGATCAAGGTCTGTCCGCCGCCGGACTGTTCGGTGCCGACGACCCGGCCGCGCCGGCCGGACAGATCGCTCATGACGGCGCCGACATAGTCGTCCGAGACCAGCACGCTCACTTCCACCACCGGTTCCAGCAGGTCGATCCGGGCGTCGGCGGCCGCCTCGCGCAGCGCGAGCGCGCCCGCCGTCTGGAAGGCGGCGTCGGAGGAGTCCACCGAGTGCGCCTTGCCGTCCAGCAGCGTGACCCGCACGTCGACCAGGGGATACCCGGCGGCGACGCCGCGCGCGGCCTGACCGCGCACGCCCTTCTCGACGGACGGGATGAACTGCCGGGGCACCGCGCCGCCCACGACCTTGTCCACGAACTCGATGCCCGAGCCCTCCGGCAGCGGCTCCACCTCGATCTCGCAGATCGCGTACTGGCCGTGCCCTCCGGACTGCTTGACATGGCGGCCGCGCCCGGCCGACTTCGCCCCGAAGGTCTCGCGCAGCGAGACCTTGTACGGCACCGCGTCCACCTGGACGCCGTACCGGCTGCGCAGCCGCTCCAGCGCGACGTCCATATGTGCCTCGCCCAGGCACCACAGCACCACCTGATGGGTGTCCGGGTTCTGCTCCAGGCGCATCGTCGGGTCCTCGGCGACCAGCCGGGACAGGCCCAGCGACAGCTTGTCCTCGTCCGGTTTGCTGTGCGCCTGGATGGCCACCGGCAGCAGCGGATCGGGCATCTGCCAGGGCTCCATCAGGAGCGGCCGGTCCTTGGACGAGAGCGTGTCCCCGGTCTCGGCGCGGGTCAGCTTGGCCACGCACGCCAGATCGCCCGCGATGGCCTGGGGGAGGGTGCGCTGCTGTTTGCCGAAGGGCGCGGACAGGGCGCCGACCCGCTCGTCCACGTCGTGGTCCTCATGGCCGCGGTCCTCCAGACCGTGGCCGGACACATGGACGGTCTCGTCGGGGCGGAGGGTGCCGGAGAAGACCCGCACCAAGGAGATCCGGCCGACATACGGATCGGAGGAGGTCTTGACCACCTCGGCTGCCAGCGGACCGTCCGGATCGCAGCTCAGCGGCGGGCGTGCGGTGCCCTGCGGGGTGGTGACGGCAGGCGTCTCGCGCTCCAGCGGGGACGGGAAGCCGCCGGTCACCAGGTCCAGCAGTTCGACGGTGCCCAGGCCCTGCTTGGACCCCGCCGCGGCGGGCGCCGCCGCCAGCACGGGGTGGAAGCTGCCGCGTGCGACGGCCTTCTCCAGATCCTCGATCAGCGTCTTGACGTCGATCTCCTCACCGCCGAGATAGCGGTCCATGAGGGTCTCGTCCTCGCTCTCGGCGATGATCCCCTCGATGAGCCGGCCGCGGGCCTCCTCGACCAGCGGCAGCTGGTCCTCCTGGGGCGGTGATTCGGTGCGCACTCCCGAGGAGTAGTCGAAGACCCGCTGGGTGAGCAGTCCGATGAGCCCGGTCACGGGGGCGTGCCCGTCCGGCCCCGGCTCGCCGCGCAGCGGCAGGTACAGCGGGAGCACGGCGTCGGGGTCGTCGCCGCCGAAGCTGTCCCGGCACAGCTCGGTCATCTCCTCGAAGCTGGCGCGGGCGGCCTCGAGGTGGGTGATCACGATGGCGCGCGGCATCCCGACCGCGGCGCACTCGTCCCAGATCATGCGGGTGGCTCCGGTGATGCCCAGGGCGTCCTGGGCGGCCGAGACAACGAAAAGGGCCGCGTCCGCGGCTCGCAGACCGGCCCTGAGTTCGCCGACGAAATCGGCATAGCCCGGGGTGTCCAGGAGATTGATCTTCATCCCGCCCCATTCGACGGGGACCAGCGACAACTGGATCGAACGCTGCTGCCGGTGCTCGATGTCGTCGTAGTCCGAGAGACAGCCGCCGTCCTCGACTCTGCCTGCCCGGTTGACCGCGCCCGTCGCCAGTGCGAGGGCCTCCACCAGCGTCGTCTTTCCGGTCCCACTGTGGCCGACCAGAACCACATTCCGCAGGGAGCTGGGCCGGTCGGCCGCCACTGCCCTTCCGGCGGCCCCTGGGTGTGTACTCGTCTTGTCGCCCATGTGTCTCGCCTCCCGGTCGACACCTTGCGATACTTCGAGCTTTCCACCCCTGTAACGGTGCGTCCATACGTCACACATGCGGCCGTACCGCGCGCGGGGTCGCGGAGCCGTCCGACAGGTGCACGGCGCCCCTCCGGGGCGTGGCTACGATGGGCGCGCCGGTGGCCTCTTGACCACCCGGCCCGTTTCGACCCCCCGGGAAGGCCATGCTGAACAAGTACGCGCGTGCATTCTTCACGCGTGTTCTCACACCGTTCGCCGCCCTGCTGATCCGCCTCGGGGTCAGTCCCGACGCGGTGACCCTCACCGGCACCGCCGGCGTGTGCGCGGGCGCACTGGTCTTCTATCCCCGGGGGGAGTTCTTCTGGGGCACCGTCGTCATCACGCTGTTCGTCTTCTCCGACCTGGTCGACGGCAATATGGCGCGGCAGCTGGGGCGCTCCAGCCGCTGGGGCGCGTTCCTCGACTCCACGCTGGACCGGGTGGCCGACGGCGCGATCTTCGGCGGTCTGACGTTGTGGTACGCGGGCCGCGGGGACGACAATGTGCTGTGTGCGGTGACGATCTTCTGCCTCGCCAGCGGTCAGGTGGTCTCGTACACCAAGGCCCGCGGCGAGAGCATCGGCCTGCCGGTGAACGTCAACGGGCTGGTGGAGCGTGCCGAGCGGCTGGTGATCTCGCTGGTGGCGTGCGGCTTCTCGGGGCTGCACAAGTTCGGCGTGCCGCATATCGAGATCCTGCTCCCGATCGCGCTGTGGATCGTGGCCGTCGGCAGCGCGGTGACCCTCGTCCAGCGGGTGGTGACAGTGCGCCGGGAGGCCGCCGAGGCGGACGCCGGGGAGCGGACGGTGCCCCAGGAGGGCGAGGCGCGGTGAAGGAGAGGCTGACCGACGCGCTGTACGGACTCGGCTGGAGCGTGGTCAAGAAGCTCCCGGAGCCGGTCGCCGTGGCGCTGGGGCAGCGCATCGCCGACCAGACGTGGAAGCGGCGCGGCAAGGGCGTGCTGCGCCTGGAGGCCAATCTGGCGCGCGTGGTGCCGGATGCCTCGCCCCGGCGGCTGGCCGAGCTGTCGCGGGCGGGCATGCGCTCGTACCTGCGCTACTGGATGGAGTCCTTCCGGCTTCCGGCGTGGAGCCCGGAGCGCATACGGGGCGGCTTCGACGTCAAGGACGTGCACTATCTGGTGGACGGTCTCGCCGAGGGGCGGGGCGTGATCCTGGCGCTGCCGCACATGGGCAACTACGACCTCGCCGGGGCCTGGGTGACCACCCATCTGGGAGTGCCCTTCACCACGGTCGCGGAGCGGCTGAAGCCGGAGTCGCTGTACGACCGGTTCGTGGCCTACCGCGAGGGGCTGGGCATGGAGGTGCTGCCGCACCAGGGCGGGAGCGCCTTCGGGACGCTGGCGCGGCGGCTGCGCGCGGGCGGTCTGGTGTGTCTGGTGGCCGACCGCGATCTGTCGGCCTCCGGCGTGGAGGTGTCCTTCTTCGGCGAGCGCGCGAAGATGCCCGCCGGGCCCGCCGCGCTCGCCCTGCAGACCGGCGCCCTGCTGCTGCCGGTGACCCTCTGGTACGACGAGTCGCCCGTGATGCGCGGGCGGGTGCATCCGCCGGTCGAGGCGCCCGGGGACGGGAACCGCGCGGAGCGGGTCGCCGTCATGACCCAGGAGACGGCCGACGCCTTCGCCTCGGGGATCTCCGAGCACCCGGAGGACTGGCACATGCTGCAGCGGCTGTGGCTCGTGGACCTGGACCGCGGTCCCGGAAGCGCTGGAGGTCCCGAGGGCCCCGGCGGCCCTGGACGCCCTGAAACGGAGAAGTCTTGAGGATCGGGATCGTCTGCCCGTACTCCTGGGATGTCCCAGGCGGTGTCCAGTTCCACATCCGCGATCTGGCCGACCATCTGATCCGGCGCGGCCACGAGGTCTCCGTGCTGGCCCCGGCGGACGACGAGACGCCGCTGCCGCCGTACGTGGTCTCCGCCGGGCGCGCGGTGCCGGTGCCGTACAACGGCTCGGTGGCCCGGCTGAACTTCGGGTTCCTGTCGGCCGCGCGGGTGCGCCGCTGGCTGCACGACGGCGCCTTCGACGTCATCCACATCCACGAGCCCACCTCGCCCTCGCTGGGGCTGCTGGCCTGCTGGGCGGCCCAGGGGCCCATCGTCGCGACGTTCCACACCTCCAATCCGCGCTCCCGGGCCATGATCGCCGCGTATCCGATCCTCCAGCCGGCGCTGGAGAAGATCAGCGCGCGGATCGCGGTGAGCGAGTACGCGCGCCGGACGCTGGTGGAGCACCTCGGCGGGGACGCGGTGGTCATCCCCAACGGCGTCGATGTGGACTTCTTCGCGGACGCCGAGCCGAAGGAGGAGTGGCAGAGGGAGACGATCGGCTTCATCGGCCGGATCGACGAGCCCCGTAAGGGGCTGCCGGTGCTGATGCGCGCCCTCCCGAAGGTCTTCGAGGCCCGGCCGGGGGTGCGGCTGCTGATCGCCGGGCGGGGTGACGAGAAGGAGGCCGTGTCCGATCTGCCCGCTCCGCTGCGGGAGCGCGTGGAGTTCCTGGGGATGGTCAGCGACGAGGACAAGGCGCGGCTGCTGCGCAGCGTCGATGTCTACATCGCGCCCAATACGGGCGGCGAGAGCTTCGGCATCATCCTCGTCGAGGCCATGTCGGCGGGGGCAGCGGTACTCGCCAGCGATCTGGACGCGTTCGCCCAGGTGCTGGACGGGGGAGCGGCGGGCGAGCTGTTCGCCAACGAGGACGCGGACGCCCTGGCGGCGGCCGCGGTGAGGCTGCTGGGCGACGGGAAGCGGCTGGCCGAGCTGCGGGAGCGGGGCAGTCGGCACGTACGGCGCTTCGACTGGTCGACGGTGGGGGCGGACATCCTGGCGGTCTACGAGACGGTGACGGACGGGGCGGCGTCGGTGGCCGCCGACGACCGTACGGGGCTGTGGGCGCGGCTGGGGCTCGCGAGGGACTAAGCGCTCCGCTGGAAGTGTCGCGACGGGTCGTCGGTCGGCTGCGGTGCCGTCGTGGCTGGTCGCGCCCGCGCGGCGGAGCCGCACATCGGCACACCCCCGCGCCCCTTCGGGGCGCTGTCCGAACCGTAGCGGGCTTCCTCCGACCTGCTCAGGACCCGCCCGGAGGCGCCTCACACCGCCCCGCGCGGCGGCCCCGGCTGAGGGTTCCGCCCCGGACTCCGGGGGCGCCAGGCGGTAGCGTGGCGGGCCGTGAGCACCTTGATCTGGATCGCGGTCGCACTGGTCGTCATCGCCGTCTATCTGAGCTGGACCGCGGGACGCCTCGACCGGCTGCACAGCCGTCTGGACGCGGCACGGGCCGCGCTGGACGCGCAGCTGCTGCGGCGTGCCTCCGTCGCCCAGGAGCTGGCCACCGCCGGAGTGCTCGACCCCGCCGCCTCGATCGTGCTGTACCAGGCCGCGCACGCCGCCCGGCAGTCCGAGGAGGAGCACCGCGAGGTCGCCGAGAGCGAGCTGAGCCAGGCGCTGCGGGCCGTCTTCGAGGACAGTGCCCAGGCCGAGGCGGTACGGGAGGCGCCGGGCGGTGAGGACGCGCTGGGGGAGCTCACGGAGGCGGTAAGGCGGGTGCCGATGGCCCGGCGGTTCCACAACGACGCGGTGCGCGCGGCGCGGGCGCTGCGCCGCCATCGGACGGTGCGCTGGTTCCGGCTGGCGGGCCACGCTCCGTTCCCGCTCGCCTTCGAGATGGACGACGAGCCACCGGCGGCGCTGGGGCGGGTGCCGGGCACCGAGGAAGCCGAGCGCTGAGGAGCCCTGTGCCGAGGGGTGACCGCCCTTCGCGCGCCGATGATTCACCGGTCGTTTCGAGCCACCGGCCTTTGATTGGCCCTTGCCGATCCCCGCCCCGACGCGGTTTTGTCATTCGTGTAGCACACACGCTCATGACCTGGACCAGATGGCCGGGTCATGAACCGGTATCGAACGGCCCTACGATGGGCTCATCGCACTTTTCATTATCGAGTGAGGTCAAACCGTGTCCATCACGCCCGCCAGCACGTCCAACTCCGACGCCCCCGCGACCGGCACCGCCCGCGTCAAGCGCGGTATGGCCGAGCAGCTCAAGGGTGGCGTGATCATGGACGTCGTCACCCCCGAGCAGGCCAAGGTCGCCGAGGACGCCGGAGCCGTCGCGGTCATGGCCCTCGAGCGGGTGCCGGCCGACATCCGTAAGGATGGCGGCGTGGCCCGGATGTCCGACCCGGACATGATCGAGGGCATCATCAACGCGGTCTCCATCCCGGTGATGGCCAAGTCGCGGATCGGCCACTTCGTCGAGGCGCAGGTGCTGCAGTCGCTCGGCGTCGACTACATCGACGAGTCCGAGGTGCTCACCCCCGCCGACGAGGTCAACCACAGCGACAAGTGGTCCTTCACCACCCCGTTCGTCTGCGGAGCCACCAACCTGGGCGAGGCGCTGCGCCGGATCGCCGAGGGTGCGGCCATGATCCGTTCCAAGGGCGAGGCCGGTACCGGCAACGTCGTCGAGGCCGTGCGCCACCTGCGTCAGATCAAGGGCGAGATCGCCCGGCTGCGCGGCCTGGACAACCATGAGCTCTACGCGGCCGCCAAGGAGATCCGCGCCCCGTACGAGCTGGTCGCCGAGATCGCGCAGACCGGCAAGCTGCCGGTCGTGCTGTTCTCCGCCGGTGGCGTCGCCACCCCGGCCGACGCCGCGCTGATGCGCCAGCTCGGCGCCGAGGGCGTGTTCGTGGGCTCCGGCATCTTCAAGTCGGGCGACCCGGCCAAGCGCGCCGCCGCGATCGTGAAGGCCACCACCTTCTACGACGACCCCAAGGTCATCGCGGAGGCGTCCCGGAACCTCGGCGAGGCCATGGTCGGCATCAACTGCGACACCCTCCCCGAGTCCGAGCGCTACGCCAGCCGCGGCTGGTAACCGGCGCCCGTACGGCACCACATGGCACCACGCGCCCCGGCCCAGCGGTCCGGCGCGTGGTGCCCCTGACGTTCGAGAGGTCTTCGCTTCCGTGACTACGTCGTCCATACCGGCCAAGTCCACCGCCGACGCCCCCGTGATCGGTGTGCTCGCCCTCCAGGGCGATGTCCGCGAGCATCTCGCCGCGCTCACCGCGGCCGGGGCCACGCCCCGGCAGGTCCGCAGGCCCGAGGAACTCGCCGAGGTCGCGGCCCTGGTGATCCCCGGGGGCGAGTCGACCACCATGTCCAAGCTGGCGGTCATCTTCGGGCTGCTGGAGCCGCTGCGCGAGCGGGTCCGGGCCGGGATGCCGGTGTACGGTACGTGCGCGGGCATGATCATGCTCGCGGACAAGATCCTCGACGGCCGGGACGACCAGGAGACCATCGGCGGCATCGACATGATCGTGCGCCGTAACGCCTTCGGCCGTCAGAACGAGTCCTTCGAGGCCGAGGTCGACATCCAGGGCATCGAGGACGGCCCGGTCGAGGGGGTCTTCATCCGCGCGCCGTGGGTCGAGTCCGTGGGCGGCGGTGCCGAGGTGCTCGCGACGTTCGACGGGCACACCGTCGCCGTCCGTCAGGGCAACGTCCTGGCGACCTCGTTCCACCCCGAGCTGACCGGGGACCACCGGGTGCACCGGCTCTTCGTGGACATGGTGCGGCGCGCGTAGCGCTCCGTTGAGGGTGGTGGGAGACGGGAGGGCCGTCCTCGCCGCAGGCCGGGCCGATCCCGGTAGGATCTCAGGCGTTCGTACAGCAATGGGTTACGCGAAGGAGACAGGCGGATGTCCGGCCACTCTAAATGGGCTACGACGAAGCACAAGAAGGCCGTGATCGATGCCAAGCGCGGCAAGCTCTTCGCGAAGCTGATCAAGAACGTCGAGGTCGCGGCCCGGATGGGCGGTGCCGATCCGGAGGGCAACCCGACGCTCTTCGACGCCATCCAGAAGGCGAAGAAGAGTTCGGTTCCGAACAAGAACATCGACAGCGCGGTCAAGCGCGGTGCCGGTCTCGAGGCCGGTGGCGCCGAGTACGAGACGATCATGTACGAGGGCTACGGCCCCAACGGCGTGGCCGTCCTCATCGAGTGTCTGACCGACAACCGCAACCGCGCGGCCTCCGACGTCCGCGTCGCGATGACGCGCAACGGCGGCTCGATGGCCGACCCGGGCTCCGTGTCGTACCTGTTCAACCGTAAGGGCGTCGTCATCGTCCCCAAGGGCGAGCTCACCGAGGACGACGTGCTGGGCGCGGTCCTGGACGCGGGCGCCGAGGAGGTCAACGACCTCGGTGAGTCCTTCGAGGTCATCAGCGAGGCCACCGACCTGGTCGCGGTCCGTACCGCCCTCCAGGAGGCGGGCATCGACTACGACTCGGCCGATGCCAACTTCGTGCCCACGATGCAGGTCCAGCTCGAGGAAGACGCCGCGCGCAAGATCTTCAAGCTGATCGACGCTCTCGAGGACAGCGACGACGTGCAGAACGTCTTCGCCAACTTCGATGTCTCCGACGAGGTCATGGCCAAGGTGGACGCCTGACGGCGGATCGGCACGGCGGTCGACGACAGGGACGGGCCGGCGGGGCAGCACCCCACCGGCCCGTCGGCGTTGTCGGCGGGCGTTGTCGGCGGCAGCCGCTAGCCTGCGCAGGAACAGGTGGCCGAAGCGCGGTGAGGGGAGGGGCGCGGTGCGTGTGCTGGGCGTGGACCCGGGGCTGACGCGGTGCGGCGTCGGCGTGGTCGAGGGGGTCGCGGGCCGCCCGCTGCGGATGCTCGGCGTCGGCGTCATACGGACCGGAGCGGATACCGCGACCGCCGACCGGCTTGTCCTCATCGAGCGCGGCATCGAGGAGTGGCTGGACGCCCACCGGCCGGAATTCGTCGCCGTGGAGCGGGTGTTCAGCCAGCACAACGTCCGCACCGTCATGGGCACCGCCCAGGCCAGCGCCGTCGCCATGCTGTGCGCGGCCCGCCGCGGGCTGCCGGTCGCGCTGCACACCCCCAGCGAGGTCAAGGCGGCCGTCACCGGGTCCGGGCGCGCCGACAAGGCGCAGGTCGGCTCGATGGTGACCCGGCTGCTACGGCTGGACGCACCGCCCAAGCCGGCCGACGCCGCCGACGCGCTGGCGCTCGCCATCTGCCATATCTGGCGGGCCCCCGCGGCCAACCGCCTCCAGCAGGCCGTCGCCGCCCACCGCACCACGAGCCCCGGCAGCACCACGAGCCCCGCTCGCATCACTGACCCCGCCGGCACCACCGACCCCGCCCGTACCCCGAGCTCCGCCCGCCCGACGAGCCCCGCCCGTACCCCGAGCAGCGCGCGTACCACGAAAGGCCGTACCTCATGATCGCGTTCGTCTCCGGTCCGGTGGCGGCCGTCGCCCCGGACACCGCCGTGATCGAGGTCGGCGGGGTCGGGATGGCGGTCCAGTGCACCCCGGCCACCCTGGCCGGGCTGCGCGTCGGCCAGCAGGCCCGGCTGGCCACCTCCCTCGTCGTCCGTGAGGACTCGCTGACCCTCTACGGCTTCGCCGACGACGACGAGCGCCAGGCCTTCGAGCTGCTCCAGACCGCCAGCGGGGTCGGCCCCCGGCTGGCCCAGGCCATGCTGGCCGTGCACTCCCCGGACGCGCTGCGGCTCGCGGTGTCCACCGGGGACGAGAAGGCGCTCACCGCCGTCCCCGGTATCGGCAAGAAGGGGGCGCAGCGGCTGCTGCTGGAGCTCAAGGACCGGCTCGGCGAGCCGCTCGGCTCCGCCGTGCCCGGCGCCCGCTCGGCGGCCGCCCCCGGCTGGAGCGACCAGCTGCACACCGCGCTGGTCGGCCTCGGTTACGCCACCCGGGAGGCCGACGAGGCGGTGGCCGCCGTCACCCCGAAGGCCGAGGAGACGATGGCCGCGGGCGGTACGCCCCAGGTGGCTCAGCTGCTGCGGGCCGCCCTGCAGACCCTGAACCGCACACGGTGAGCCACCGCGGCCGCGGCTGGCCGCGACCGGCGGCACCCCCGAAGACGACATCGCGAGGCGAAACGCAGTGAACTGGGACGAGACCCCTCCGGCCACCGCCGACGACGCCCCGTCCGGCGCGGGCGGCAGGCTGGTGGGCGCCGACGCGGACGGCGACGACCAGGCGGTGGAGGCCGCGCTGCGCCCCAAGGACCTCGGCGAGTTCGTCGGCCAGGAGCGGGTCCGCGAGCAGCTGGACCTGGTGCTCAAGGCGGCCCGGCAGCGCGGCGGCACCGCCGACCATGTGCTGCTCTCCGGCGCGCCCGGGCTGGGCAAGACCACCCTCTCCATGATCATCGCGGCCGAGATGGGCGCGCCGATCCGGATCACCTCCGGCCCCGCCATCCAGCACGCCGGCGACCTGGCCGCGATCCTCTCCTCCCTCACCGAGGGCGAGGTGCTCTTCCTCGACGAGATCCACCGGATGTCCCGGCCCGCCGAGGAGATGCTCTACATGGCGATGGAGGACTTCCGCGTCGACGTCATCGTCGGCAAGGGGCCCGGGGCCACCGCCATCCCGCTGGAGCTGCCGCCGTTCACCCTGGTCGGCGCCACCACCCGGGCCGGGCTGCTGCCGCCCCCGCTGCGCGACCGTTTCGGCTTCACCGGCCATATGGAGTTCTACGCCCCGGCCGAGCTGGAGCGGGTCGTCCACCGTTCCGCCGGGCTGCTCGACGTGACCATCGACCCCGAGGGGGCGTCCGAGATCGCGGGCCGCTCCCGCGGCACCCCCCGGATCTCCAACCGGCTGCTGCGCCGGGTGCGCGACTACGCCCAGGTCAAGGCGGACGGCGTGATCACCCGCGAGATCGCCGCCAGCGCCCTGGCCGTCTACGACGTGGACGAGCGCGGCCTGGACCGGCTGGACCGGGCGGTGCTCAGCGCCCTGCTCAAGCTGTTCGGCGGCGGGCCGGTGGGCCTGTCGACCCTGGCGGTCGCGGTGGGGGAGGAGCGTGAGACGGTGGAGGAGGTCGCCGAGCCCTTCCTGGTCCGGGAGGGGCTGCTGGCCCGTACCCCCCGGGGGCGGATCGGTACCCCGGCGGCCTGGGCGCATATGGGGCTCACCCCACCGCCGCAGACCGCCGCCGGTGGTCAGGCGGGCCTCTTCGAGACATGATGGGCCGGGGGCGCGGCAGGATGGTGCGTGACGTGCCATGACGGGCCGGACGGGCCGCGGCAAGGCATAAGCGCTCGCTTACCCTGCATCATGGCCTAGAGGACCAATAATGGCGGGGTCAGGAACCCCGGTACCGCGCCGGGCGTTGTTCCAGTGGCGTGGGCTCGCTTAGACTCCGCCGATGCCGTCCGTATGCCGTCCGCTCACTGTGCGGTATACCCACCCCCGTAGACCAGGCCGCTCCCCGCGGTCGTGTGAAGGAATTTCCGTCCCGTGAATATCGTGACTCTCCTGCCGTTCATCGTGCTTATCGGGGCCATGTTCCTGATGACGCGTTCGGCCAAGAACAAGCAGCGCCAGGCCCAGTCGATGCGCAATGAGATGCAGCCGGGTTCCGGCGTGCGGACCATCGGCGGCATGTACGCGACGGTCAAGGAGGTCCACGACGACACGGTCCTCCTCGAGGTGGCCCCCGGCGTGCACGCGATCTACGCGAAGAACGCGGTGGGAGCCGTCCTGCCGGACGACGAGTACAACCGTGTGGTGCACGGCATCGACCCCGACGAGGACGCCGCCGACACCCCTGTCGTTCCCGACGACGCCTCCTCGCTGACCGAGGCCGCCGACGCCGACTCGTCCGCCGAGAAGGCCGACGCGGCCGACGAGGCGGACGACGACGCGGTCGAGAAGGCCGACGCGGCCGACGAGGCGGACGACGAGGCCGGGAAGACGGACGTCAAGAAGATCGACCTCGGCAAGGACGACGCCGCCGCCGCGGCGGGCACCTCCGAGGACGACAAGCGGGACGGCGGCACCGACGCGAAGTAAGTCCGTCATCCGGGAACCGCGGCGCGCCCTCGATCGGTGCGCCGCGGTTCCCTGGACGGTCTAGGCTCCGGCGGGGGCTTGTCCCCACAAGACTTCGTGGCCGCCCCGCGCACACCCGATGCGGGGCGGTTGGACAGGGAGATACGAGAAGGTGGCAGCACCGAAGAAGGGCCGCAGGTCCTCCGGGTCACAGGGCAGGCCAGGGCGCCCCTTGGCCGTCATCCTGATCGCCATCGCGGCGCTGACCGGAGGCATGTTCGTCTCCGGTCACACCACGCCGCGACTGGGCATCGATCTCGCGGGCGGCACCAGCTTCACGCTGGAGGCCAAGAACCAACCGGGCAAGCCCAACGCGATCAACACGGACAACATGAACACCGCCGTGGGGATCATCGAGCGGCGGGTCAACGGTCTGGGTGTGTCCGAGGCCGAGGTCCAGACGCAGGGTGAGAAGCACATCATCGTGAACATCCCCAAGGGGACGAACGCGAAGCAGGCCCGGCAGCAGGTCGGCACCACCGCCCAGCTCTACTTCCGGCCGGTGGTCACGACCACCAGCGGCCAGAAGACCCCCGAGAAGCCCAACTCCACCCCCAGCCCGTCGGCCAGCGCCAGCGGCAAGGGCCAGGACAAGGGCGACGACAAGGGCGGCAAGCCGTCCGGTACGCCATCGGCCTCGTCATCGGCCTCCTCGTCCTCCTCCGCCAGCCCCAGCACCCAGGGGCGGGCCCTCTCCGAGGGCCTGAAGGCCGACGAGAAGCCCAGCGGGAGCCCCTCGCCGTCGAAGACCCCGAAGCCCGACCCGTCCAAGAGCCCGTCGGGCTCCAACAGTCAGGAAGAGCTGGCCAAGCAGTTCGCGAAGCTGGACTGCACCAAGCCGGCCGGACGCGCCGCGGCGGCCGAGAAGGCGGCCAACGCCAAGCCGACCGACTCGGTGCTGGCCTGCAGCCAGAAGGGCGACGCCAAGTTCGTCCTCGGCCCCTCCGAGGTCGAGGGCACCGACGTGGACGACGCCTCGTCGGTCTTCGAGAGCCAGAACGGGGCGGGCTGGATCGTCCAGCTCGACTTCAACAGCAAGGGCTCCAAGAAGTTCGCCAAGACCACCGGCGAGCTGACCAAGCAGCAGTCCCCGCAGAACCGCTTCGCGATCGTCCTGGACGGCGAGGTCGTCTCCGACCCCGAGGTCACCCAGGGCGCCATCACCGGCGGCCGGGCCACCATCTCCGGCGGCTTCACCCAGCAGAGCTCCGAGGACCTGGCCAACGTGCTGTCCTTCGGCGCGCTCCCGCTGTCCTTCGACATCGCCGACGAGACCACCGTCTCGGCCGCGCTCGGCGGTGAGCAGCTGAACGCCGGTCTGATCGCCGGCGCCATCGGCCTCGCGCTCGTCGTGATCTACCTGGTCGTCTACTACCGCGGTCTCGCCCTCGTGGCCATGGCCAGCCTCGGCGTCTCCGCGATCCTGACGTACACGATCATGGTGCTGCTCGGCCCCGGTATCGGCTTCGCGCTGAACCTCCCGGCGGTCTGCGGCGCGATCGTGGCCATCGGTATCACCGCCGACTCGTTCATCGTCTACTTCGAACGGATCCGCGACGAGATCCGGGAGGGCCGCTCGCTGCGCCCCGCCGTCGAGCGCGGCTGGCCGCGGGCCCGGCGCACCATCCTGGTGTCCGACTTCGTGTCGTTCCTGGCCGCCGCGGTGCTCTACATCGTCACCGTGGGCAAGGTGCAGGGCTTCGCCTTCACCCTGGGCCTGACCACGCTGCTCGACATCGCCGTGGTGTTCCTCTTCACCAAGCCGCTGATGACGATCCTCGCCCGCCGTCCGTTCTTCGGGAGCGGCCACTCGTGGTCCGGCCTTGACCCCAAGCGCCTCGGGGCCACGCCGCCGCTGCGCCGCCGCCGTTCCGCCGCCCCCGGCCCCGCCGACACGAAGGAGGCGTGAGATGTCGCGACTCGGCACTCTCGGCGCCAGGCTCTACCGAGGCGAGGTCGGTTACGACTTCGTCGGCAAGCGGAAGATCTGGTACGGCATCTCGATACTGATCACCATCACGGCCATCGTGGGCCTGGCGGTGCGCGGCCTGAACATGGGCATCGAGTTCTCCGGCGGCGCGGTCTTCACGACCCCCAACACCAAGGTCTCCAGCACCGATGTGCGCCAGGCGGCCGAGGACGCCTCCGGCGGCCACACCGTCGTCGTCCAGGAGCTCGGCCGCGGCGGGATGCGGATCCAGATCAGCGAGCTGGGCACCAAGGAGGCGCTGCCGGTCCAGGAGGAGCTCGCGAAGGAGCTGGGCGTCAAGACCAGCAAGATCGACACCCAGCTGGTCGGCCCGAGCTGGGGTGAGCAGATCGCCAGCAAGGCCTGGCAGGGTCTGGCGATCTTCATGGTGCTGGTGGTGATCTATCTCGCCATCGCCTTCGAGTGGCGGATGGCGCTGGCCGCCCTGATCGCCCTGATCCACGACCTCACCATCACGGTCGGTGTCTACGCACTGGTCGGCTTCGAGGTCACCCCGGGCACCGTGATCGGTCTGCTGACGATCCTCGGTTATTCGCTCTACGACACCGTCGTGGTCTTCGACGGTCTCAAGGAAGCGTCGAAGGACATCACCAAACAGACCCGCTTCACTTACAGCGAGATCGCCAACCGCAGCCTCAACTCGACCCTGGTGCGGTCCATCAACACCACGATCGTGGCGCTGCTGCCGGTCGGCGCGCTGCTGTTCATCGGCGGCGGTCTGCTCGGCGCGGGCATGCTCAACGACATCTCCCTGGCGCTCTTCGTCGGCCTCGCCGCCGGTGCGTACTCCTCGATCTTCATCGCGACCCCGCTGGTCGCCGATCTGAAGGAGCGCGAACCGAGGATGAAGTCCCTGGCCAAGCGGGTGAAGGCCAAGCGTGCCGCGGCCGCCAAGGCCGAGGCGGCCGACCCGGCCGCCGAGGAGGACGACGCGCCCGCCCTGGAGGACGCCGCCGCGGCCCCCGCCGGAGTCGTCGGCCAGCGCCGCCAGCCTTCCCGCAACCGGGGGCGCGGCCGGCCGTCGGGCAAGCGGCGATGAGCGGGGGAGCCTGGGAGATGACCGAGACGGCGAAGACCACGGCGGGCAGCCCGGACGGATTCGGCGGAGCCTCCGCCGAGGAGCTGCGCGCGCTGCTGCTCAGCCGCATCCAGGACGTGCCGGACTACCCCAAGCCGGGCGTGATGTTCAAGGACATCACCCCGCTGCTCGCCGACGCCGCGGCCTTCGGCGCGCTCACCGAGGCGCTCGCCGAGCTGTGCCTCCGGCACCGGGCGGACAAGGTGGTGGGCCTGGAGGCGCGCGGTTTCATCCTCGCCGCCCCGGCCGCGGTCCGCGCCGGAATCGGCTTCGTACCGGTCCGCAAGGCCGGCAAGCTCCCCGGGGCCACGCTCGCCCAGGCGTACGAGCTGGAGTACGGCACGGCCGAGATCGAGATACACGCCGACGCGCTGGAGCCCGGTGACCGGGTGCTGGTGATCGACGACGTGCTGGCCACCGGCGGCACCGCCGAGGCGTCCCTGAGGCTCATCCGGCGGGCCGGCGCCCGGATCGCCGGGGTCGCCGTGCTGCTGGAGCTCGGCTTCCTCGACGGCCGTGACCGGCTGCTGGGCTCGCTCGACAGCGCCCCGCTGGAGGCCCTGATCACGGTCTGAGCCGGGCTTGGAGCCCGTACACCGGGCCGGGAGGACCGCTGGAGGGCGGGGACGCGCACCGCCGGGTCCCCGCCCTCCGCCATGCCGCCCCGCGCCCCGTCATGCCCGGCTTGGCGGTCGAGAGGCAAGCGGAGTGGCGGGATCGATACCATGGCAGCCCGACCCTTTCGGGTCCGGACCGCTAGGAGTGCTCTTGCCAGACGAGGCCCAGCCGCTCTCGCCCAAAGTCCGTCCGGGCGGAACCCCCTCCGCACAGCCGGACGCGCCCACCGCCGCCGAGCCGACGGCGGACCCAGGCGTGCCCAGGAACAGCGGTGACGGCGCGGTCCGGCGCGGCCCCGAGCAGACCAGCCCGAAGCCCGCCGCGGGCCGTGGCAACAGCCTGCCCGCCACCACGCCCCCCGCGCGCCCCATACAGAGCCCCGCGCCCCGTTCGGGCTCGTCCAACCGCGTCCGGGCCCGTCTGGCGCGCCTCGGCGTCCAGCGCTCCAGCCCGTACAACCCGGTGCTTGAGCCGCTGCTGCGCATCGTGCGCGGTAACGACCCCAAGGCGGAGGCCGCGACGCTGCGCCAGATCGAGCGCGCGTACCAGGTGGCCGAGCGCTGGCACCGCGGCCAGAAGCGCAAGAGCGGCGATCCGTACATCACCCACCCCCTCGCGGTGACCACGATCCTGGCCGAGCTGGGTATGGATCCGGCCACTTTGATGGCCGGGCTGCTGCATGACACCGTCGAGGACACCGAGTACGGCCTGGACACCCTGCGCCGCGACTTCGGCGACCAGGTCGCCCTGCTCGTCGACGGCGTCACCAAGCTGGACAAGGTCAAGTTCGGCGAGGCGGCCCAGGCCGAGACCGTGCGCAAGATGGTCGTCGCCATGGCCCGGGACCCCCGGGTGCTGGTGATCAAGCTGGCCGACCGGCTGCACAACATGCGCACCATGCGCTACCTCAAGCGGGAGAAGCAGGAGAAGAAGGCCCGCGAGACCCTTGAGATCTACGCCCCGCTCGCCCATCGCCTGGGCATGAACACCATCAAATGGGAGCTGGAGGACCTCGCCTTCGCGATCCTCTACCCCAAGATGTACGACGAGATCGTGCGGCTGGTCGCCGAGCGGGCCCCCAAGCGCGACGAGTACCTGGCCGTCGTCACCGACCAGGTCCAGGGCGATCTGCGGGCGGCGCGGATCAAGGCGACCGTCACCGGCCGGCCGAAGCACTACTACTCCGTCTACCAGAAGATGATCGTGCGCGGCCGCGACTTCGCCGAGATCTACGACCTGGTGGGCATCCGGGTCCTCGTCGACACCGTCCGCGACTGCTACGCGGCGCTCGGGACCATCCACGCGCGGTGGAACCCGGTGCCGGGGCGGTTCAAGGACTACATCGCGATGCCCAAGTTCAACATGTACCAGTCGCTGCACACGACGGTCATCGGGCCCAGCGGCAAGCCGGTCGAGCTGCAGATCCGCACCTTCGACATGCACCGCCGCGCCGAGTACGGCATCGCCGCGCACTGGAAGTACAAGCAGGAGGCGGTGGCCGGCGCCTCCAAGGTGCGCACCGATGTGCCCCGTAAGGCGGGCAAGGACGACGCCATCAACGACATGGCGTGGCTGCGGCAGCTCCTCGACTGGCAGAAGGAGACCGAGGACCCGGGCGAGTTCCTGGAGTCCCTGCGCTTCGACCTGTCCCGCAACGAGGTCTTCGTCTTCACGCCCAAGGGCGACGTCATAGCGCTACCGGCCGGAGCCACCCCGGTCGACTTCGCCTACGCCGTGCACACCGAGGTCGGCCACCGTACGATCGGCGCCCGGGTCAACGGGCGGCTGGTGCCGCTGGAGTCCACCCTGGACAACGGCGACCTGGTGGAGGTCTTCACCTCCAAGGCGGCGGGCGCCGGTCCGTCCCGCGACTGGCTGGGCTTCGTCAAGTCGCCGCGGGCCCGTAACAAGATCCGCGCCTGGTTCTCCAAGGAGCGCCGCGACGAGGCCATCGAACAGGGCAAGGACGCGATCGTCCGGGCGATGCGCAAGCAGAACCTGCCCATCCAGCGGATCCTGACCGGCGACTCGCTGGTCACCCTCGCCCATGAGATGCGCTACCCCGACATCTCCGCGCTCTACGCGGCGATCGGCGAGGGCCATGTCTCCGCGCAGAACGTGGTGCAGAAGCTCGTCCAGGCGCTCGGCGGCGAGGAGGCCGCCAACGAGGACATCGCCGAGACCGCCCCGCCCATCCGCCGCACCAAGCGCCGCTCCAGCGCCGATCCGGGCGTGGTGGTCAAGGGCGTCGAGGATGTGTGGGTCAAGCTGGCCCGCTGCTGTACGCCGGTGCCCGGCGACCCCATCATCGGCTTCGTCACCCGCGGCAGCGGCGTCTCGGTGCACCGTGCCGACTGCGTCAACGTGGACTCGCTCTCCCAGCAGCCCGAGCGCATCCTCGACGTGGAATGGGCGCCCACCCAGTCGTCGGTCTTCCTGGTGGCCATCCAGGTCGAGGCGCTGGACCGGTCCCGGCTGCTGTCGGACGTCACCCGCGTGCTGTCCGACCAGCACGTCAACATTCTCTCCGCGGCCGTGCAGACCTCCCGCGACCGGGTGGCCACCTCGCGCTTCACCTTCGAGATGGGCGACCCCAAGCACCTGGGCCACGTCCTGAAGGCCGTACGCGGCGTGGAGGGCGTCTACGACGTCTACCGGGTCACCTCGGCCCGCGCCCGCTGAGAACGCGCCGCGGATCCGCTGAGGGGATCCGCTGAGGGGATCCGCTGGGAGGGTCCGCTGAGCACACGACGGCGGCGGCCCCCGGCGCCTTCGCACCGGGGGCCGCCGCCGTACGCGGATCAGCGCGCGCTCAGCCGCCGAACTCCTGGAGGCCCTTCAGCGCCTGGTCCAGCAGCGCCTGCCGGCCCTCGAGCTCCTTGGAGAGCTTGTCGGCCTTCGCGTTGTTCCCCGCCGCGCGGGCCGCGTCGATCTGGGACCGCAGCTTGTCGACGGCGTCCTGGAGCTGGCCGGTGAGTCCCGCGGCACGCGCCCGCGCCTCGGGGTTGGTCCGCCGCCACTCCGTTTCCTCGGCGTCCTGGATGGCGCGCTCCACCGCGTGCATCCGGCCCTCGATACGGGCGCGGGCGTCCCTCGGCACATGGCCGATGGCCTCCCACCGCTCGTTGATCGACCGGAAGGCCGCGCGGGACGCCTTGAGGTCCGAGACCGGCAGCAGCTTCTCGGCCTCGACGACGAGCTCCTCCTTACGGGTGAGATTCTCCCGCTGCTCGGCGTCACGCTCCGCGAAGACCTCGCTACGGGCCTGGAAGAAGACGTCCTGCGCACCGCGGAAGCGGTTCCACAGATCCTCCTCGGACTCGCGCTGGGCACGGCCCGCGGCCTTCCAGTCCGACATCAGCTCCCGGTACCGGGCCGCGGTCGGACCCCAGTCGGTGGAGCCGGAGAGCGCCTCGGCCTCGGCGACCAGCTTCTCCTTGGTCTGCCGGGCCTCCTCGCGCTGTGCGTCCAGGGCCGCGAAGTGCGCCTTGCGCCGCTTGGAGAACGCCGAGCGGGCGTGCGAGAAGCGGTGCCACAGCTCGTCGTCGGTCTTGCGGTCCAGCCGGGGCAGGCCCTTCCAGGTGTCGACCAGGGCGCGCAGCCGCTCCCCGGCCGCCCGCCACTGCTCGCTGGCGGCCAGCTGCTCGGCCTCGGCGACCAGGTCCTCCTTGGCCCTGCGGGCCTCGTCGGCCTGGACCGCCTTGGCCGCCTTGCGCTGCTCGCGGCGGACCTCGACCTCTCCGGCGAGCTTGTCGAGCCGCTTCCTCAGCGCTTCCAGATCGCCGACCACATGATGCTCGTCGACCTGCTGGCGGATGTGCCCGATGGCCGCCGTCGCGTCCTTGGCCGACAGATCGGTGGTCTTGACCCTGCGCTCGAGGAGGCCGATCTCGACGACCAGACCGTCGTACTTGCGCTCGAAGTAGGCGAGGGCCTCTTCCGGCGATCCCGCCTGCCACGATCCGACGACCTGCTCCCCGTCGGCCGTACGCACGTACACGGTCCCCGCCTCGTCGACGCGGCCCCAAGGCTCGCTGCTCACAGCGCCTCCTCCACATGATGCCGGGGCGGGCGCGCGGCCCGCGGGCATCGTCCACAGTTTCTTCCGGCCGGGATACGCCCTGGCCGGTCTCATATCAGGGTGGCGGCCATCGGGCCAGGCACCCTGCACAACGCCAACATAGGCGACCGGTGCCCCGGCTGTCCGTATCCTGCGCGACCGAAATTTCGCAGTACGCGAGCCCGGCGACCTCAGGACTTGCCGACGGTCGCCTTGTTGATCACCACGCTGGCGTTCGGGGCGGTGTTCATCGTCTGGTCCGGCGGAGCCGCCCCCGCGTTGGCGATCTTCTGCAGGACCTTCATCCCGGCCTTGTCCACGGTGCCGAAGGGCGTGTAGTCCGGCGGGAGGTCACTCTTCTTGTAGACCAGGAAGAACTGGCTGCCGCCGGTGTTCCGGCCCTGCTTGGTCTGCGGGTTGTACTGGTTGGCCATGGCGACGGTCCCCGCCGGGTACTTGCCGCCCTTGAGCGAGGCGTCCTTCAGGTTCTCGTCCGGGAGGGTGTAGCCGGGGCCGCCCGCGCCGGTGCCCTGCGGGTCACCGCACTGGAGCACGTAGATCCCCTGGTTCACCAGCCGGTGGCACTTGGTGTGGTCGAAGTAGCCCTTGCCCGCCAGGAAGCTGAAGGAGTTGACCGTGTGCGGCGCCTTGCCCGCGTCCATGGTCACGGAGATGTCCCCGCAGGTCGTCTCCAGCTTCATCGTGTAGGAGGCCGACTTGTCGATCGTGACCGCCGGCTCCTTCTTCCACGACAGCTTCTTGGGCTTCTTGCCCGCGACCGCCTTCGCCTCCTTGGCGCAGGGGTCGGGCGCCTTGCTGGTGGGGGCGGTCGAGGGGGTGGCGGAGGCGGCGGCGTCGTCCTTCTTCTTGTCCTTGTCGTTCCCGGACAGCGCGCCTGTGGCCGCGACTGCACCGCCACCGGCCAGCACCACGGCCAGCACGGCGGCGATCACCACATTGCGCTGGCGCGACTTGTGCCGGGCGGTTTCGCGCCGCTGCTGCTGCCGAAGGTATTTCTCCCGGGCGAGTTGCCGCCGCCGCTGCTCGTTACTGACCACCGGGTCGTCTCCTCATGGCGTGTGCCGTCGGTGTGCTGCTGTTGTGTACGAGGGCTCGGCCGTACCGTATACGGGTTCGCTGTGGCCGGGGCGCCGCCGGTAGGCTCTGAAGCCGCCGACAATCTTTCACCGGACGACTTCTAAGGACGATCGTGCTCATTGCCGGGTTCCCCGCCGGGGCCTGGGGGACCAATTGCTATCTGGTCGCCCCCGCCGCCGGTGAGGAGTGCGTGATCATCGACCCGGGCCACCAGGCGGCCCAAGGCGTTGCGGAGGCGGTCGCCAAGCACCGGCTCAAGCCCGTCGCCGTCGTTCTCACCCACGGCCACATCGACCATGTCGCCTCGGTCGTCCCGGTCTGCGGCGCGCATGACGTACCGGCGTGGATCCACCCGGCCGACCGCTACATGATGAGCGACCCCGAGAAGGCGTTCGGGCGCTCCATCGGCATGCCGCTGATGGGTGAACTCACCGTGGGCGAGCCGGACGACCTCAAGGAGCTGGCCGACGGCGCCGAGCTGGGCCTGGCCGGTCTGGAGCTCACCGTCGCGCACACCCCGGGCCATACCAAGGGGTCGGTGACCTTCCAGATGCCCGAGCAGGCGGACATCCCGTCCGTCTTCTTCGCGGGCGATCTGCTCTTCGCCGGCTCCATCGGACGCACCGATCTGCCCGGCGGCGATCACGCCGAGATCCTCGACTCGCTGGCCCGTGTGGTCCTGCCGCTCGACGACTCGACCGTGGTGCTGTCCGGCCATGGCCCCCAGACCAGCATCGGCCGTGAGCGCGCCACCAACCCGTATCTGCGCGAGGTGGCCGCCGGCCTGGGAGACGGCGCCCGGCGCCCGGCTCCGCGACGAGGAATGTGACGAGAGACTTCCGTTGAGCACCTTCAAAGCCCCCCGGGGCACGTACGACCTGATCCCGCCGGCCTCGGCGACCTACCTCGCGGTGCGCGAGGCGATCGCCGCACCGCTCAAGCGCTCCGGCTACGGCTACATCGAGACCCCCGGTTTCGAGAACGTGGAGCTCTTCGCGCGCGGCGTCGGCGAGTCCACCGACATCGTGACCAAGGAGATGTACACCCTCACCACCAAGGGCGGCGACGAGCTCGCGCTGCGGCCCGAGGGCACCGCCTCGGTGCTGCGCGCCGCCCTGGAGGCCAATCTCCACAAGGCCGGATCGCTGCCGGTCAAGCTCTGGTACTCGGGCTCGTACTACCGCTACGAGCGCCCGCAGAAGGGCCGCTACCGCCACTTCTCGCAGGTCGGCGCGGAGGCGATCGGCGCCGAGGACCCGGCCCTGGACGCCGAGCTGATCGTCCTGGCCCACGACGCCTACCGCTCGCTGGGGCTGCGGAACTTCCGCATCCTGCTGAACTCATTGGGCGACGCCACCTGCCGCCCCGTCTACCGGGCCGCCCTCCAGGACTTCCTGCGCGCCCTGGACCTGGACGAGGACACCCGGCGACGCGTGGAGATCAACCCGCTGCGGGTGCTGGACGACAAGCGCGAGGCGGTGCGCGCGCAGCTGGCCGACGCCCCGCTGCTGCGCGACTACCTGTGCGAGGAGTGCAAGGCGTACCACGCGGAGGTCCGCGAGCTGATCACCGCGCGGGGGGTGGACTTCGAGGACGACGCGAGGCTGGTGCGCGGCCTGGACTACTACACCCGCACCACCTTCGAGTTCGTCCACGACGGCCTGGGCTCCCAGTCCGCGGTCGGCGGCGGCGGCCGCTACGACGGCCTGTCCGAGATGATCGGCGGCCCGGCCCTGCCCTCGGTGGGCTGGGCGCTCGGCGTGGACCGTACGGTGCTGGCCCTGGAGGCCGAGGGCGTCGAGCTGAACCTGCCCGCCGCCGTCAGCGTCTTCGCGGTGCCGCTGGGGGAGGAGGCCCGCAAGGTCCTCTTCGGCCTGGTCGGTGAGCTCCGTACGGCGGGCGTCGCCACGGACTTCGCCTACGGCGGCAAGGGCCTGAAGGCCGCGA
The DNA here is from genome assembly GCF_047337785.1 of Streptomyces lacaronensis. NCBI lineage: Bacteria > Bacillati > Actinomycetota > Actinomycetes > Kitasatosporales > Streptomycetaceae > Streptomyces > Streptomyces lacaronensis. The sequence goes on along the minus strand of NZ_JBLHDK010000003.1, from coordinate 2,761,438 downwards.
TGAAGGCCGCCAACCGCAGCGGCGCCCGCTACGCGATCGTGGCGGGCGAGCGCGACCTCGCCGAGAACGTGGTCCAGCTGAAGGACATGGAGTCCGGCGAGCAGTCCCCGGTCCCGCTGACCGAGGTGGTCGAGGCGGTCCGCGGACGCCTTGGCTGAGGGATCCTCATAACTCGCTGAGTGAGGCTCACTCGCTGAGCGAGCCTCAAAAGGGGGCCCGGGGAACGCCCTGGGCTCCCTTTCGCCGCTTCCTGCCGGGGGTGGTAGCCATGAAACGGCGCACGGTCTCGCGGACCGTCAACTCGGCCGGGGCGGATTCATCCTCCCAATCGATGCCGATTCGGGGCCGCCCCCCGCGCTCCCCGGAGGCGGGTCCCGGCCCAGCAGGGACGACCGGGAAGCCCGTCTTATGTCCTCTGAACGGGGGACAGGGCACCATGGCATGACCGTGATAAGCGCGCCTTGCGGCGACAGCGGGTGCGGCACAATGGCCTTGCCCGACGGGGCTGGAGACTGCGGAGAGCGACGGACGGCGAGTATGGCGACGACAGTGATGGACGACGTGGAGTCCGGCGAGGCGCGGGAGGGCTCGCGGGCCGGGACGGGAGGCAGCCGTGCCTTCGCCCTCCTGCTCGTGATCACTGGAGCGCTGGGACTGCTGGCCGCCTGGGTCATCACGATCGACAAGAACAAGATCCTCGAGTACAAGGCCGACGGTAAGGTCTTCACGCCCGGTTGCAGCCTCAACCCCGTGGTCTCCTGCGGCAACATCATGGAGAGCGACCAGGCGCAGGCGTTCGGCTTCCCGAACCCGATGCTCGGCCTCGTCGCCTACGCCATCGTGATCTGCGTGGGCATGTCGCTGCTGACCGGGGCGCGCTTCCCGCGCTGGTACTGGCTGACCTTCAACGCGGGCACGCTCTTCGGCGTCGGCTTCGTGACCTGGCTCCAGTACGAGTCGCTGTACGTCATCGGCTCGCTGTGCCTGTGGTGCTGCCTCGCCTGGGTCGCCACCATCGTGATGTTCTGCTACGTCACCGGCCACAACCTCAAACACGGATACCTCCCCGCGCCGGACGGGCTGCGGCGCGGGCTCATGGAGTTCCACTGGGTGGTCCCGGTGATGTGGATCGGCGTCATCGGCATGCTGATCCTGACCCGCTGGTGGGACTTCTGGACGGGCGCCCAGGGCTGAGCCCGCGCCCTCCGGACCCTGCGCGCGGCGGCGTTGTCGGTGGGTTGGCATAGGCTTCCCGGGTGGAGCCAGACCTGTTCACCGCCGCCGCAGACGACCGCCAGGAGAAGGACCCGGCCAGCAGTCCGCTGGCCGTGCGGATGCGTCCGCGCACCCTCGACGAGGTCGTGGGCCAGCAGCATCTGCTGCGCCCCGGATCCCCGCTGCGGCGGCTCGTGGGCGAGGGTGGCGGGGGGCCGGCCGGGCCGTCGTCGGTGATCCTCTGGGGCCCGCCGGGCATCGGCAAGACGACGCTGGCGTATGTGGTCAGCCAGGCCACCCAGAAGCGCTTCGTCGAGCTGTCGGCCATCACCGCGGGGGTCAAGGAGGTCCGGGCCGTCATCGACGGCGCGCGCCGCTCCTCCGGGGCGTACGGGCGGGACACCGTGCTCTTCCTGGACGAGATCCACCGCTTCAGCAAGGCCCAACAGGACTCGCTGCTGCCCGCCGTGGAGAACCGCTGGGTGACGCTGATCGCGGCCACCACCGAGAATCCGTACTTCTCCGTGATCTCCCCGCTGCTCTCCCGCTCGCTGCTGCTCACTCTGGAGCCGCTGATCGACGACGATCTGCGCGGGCTGCTGCGGCGCGCGCTCACCGACGAGCGCGGGCTCGGCGGGGCGGTCACGCTCCCCGAGGACGCCGAGGCGCATCTGCTGCGGATAGCGGGTGGCGACGCCCGGCGGGCGCTCACCGCGCTGGAGGCGGGCGCCGGGGCGGCCCTGGACAAGGGCGAGTCCGAGGTCACGCTCACCTCGCTGGAGGAGGCGGTCGACCGGGCCGCGGTGAAGTACGACCGCGCCGGGGACCAGCACTACGACGTGGCAAGCGCCCTCATCAAGTCCATCCGCGGCTCGGACGTGGACGCGGCGCTGCACTATCTGGCCCGGATGATCGAGGCGGGGGAGGACCCGCGGTTCATCGCCCGCCGGCTGATGATCTCGGCGAGCGAGGACATCGGCCTGGCCGATCCCACCGCCCTGCCCACCGCCGTGGCCGCGGCGCAGGCGGTCGCCCTGATCGGCTTCCCGGAGGCCGCGCTCACTCTGAGCCACGCCACCATCGCCCTGGCGCTCGCCCCCAAGTCCAACGCCGCCACCACCGCGATCGGCGCCGCGCTGGCCGATGTGCGGGCGGGCCTGGCCGGGCCGGTGCCGCCGCATCTGCGCGACGGCCACTACCAGGGCGCCAAGAAGCTGGGCCACGCACAGGGCTATCTCTATCCGCACGATCTGCCGGGCGGAATCGCGGCGCAGCAGTACGCACCGGACAAGATCCACGGCAAGCGGTACTACGAGCCCACGCGGTACGGGGCCGAGGCGCGGTACGCGGATGTGGTGGAGCGGGTGCGGGCGCGGCTGCGCGGCGACCCGCCGCCGTCAGCCGACGGCCAGGCCCCGGCCACGTAGCGGCCGGGCCAAGGCCCTCGCCGTACGGGCCCCGGCCTCGGCATAGCGGACGTCCTCAGCCCGTCGCCGCGTCGAACAGGGCGTGCATCGCGTACCGCAGCTCGGACACGTTCCGCACCGGCTCGGGAAAGTCGAAGCGCGCGTCGAACGGCCGGTCCGCCTCGTCCGTGAAGCGCACCCGCAGGCCGAAGCGGTCCAGCGCCACCGGGGCGGCCGGGCCCCGGGTGCAGACCAGGTCGGAGCGGTCGCCGAGCAGTGCGCACAGCCCGCGCACCTGCTCGCTGTGGGCGGCGTGCAGATGCTGGAGCAGCTCGGCCTCGTGCCGGACCAGCGGATCGGGGTCGGCCGAGGTGAAGTCGTCCGGCTCGACGCCGTCCGCGCCCCACAGGTCGTCCACACACGCCTCGCCGACCTCCAGCCGCAGCAGCGTCCAGGCGGCTCTCCCGGCGGGCCCCACCCCGGCGGCCGGCCCACCGCGCCGCGGCGGCCGCGGCGCCTGGTCGAGGCCGAGCAGTTCGCCCACCGGATGCCGCTCGGCCAGCAGCGCCGCCGCGGTGCGCGTGGGCTCGCCACAGGGGACGGGGGTGAGCCAGCCGGCCACCCAGGCGCGGCCGCGGATCCGGTGGGGCATCGCGACGGGGGCGACGTCGGTGATCTCCATCACGCAGGTCAGCTCGTCGTCCTGGGCGTGGGCGGCGGCGCGGGCGGCGGGGGAGGCGCTGGGCATCAGCAACAGCACGTCCCCGTCCGGGGCGACCGTACGGGCGGCGGGACCGTCCATCCCCAAGTCGTCCAGGGCCTCGATTCCGGGAATCGTCAACGAAGCCGTAGCCTTGGATTCGACGAGAGTACGTACGCGCTCTGCCGGTGTGGGCCGCAGGGCGCTTTCCATGGGGCGCGGCTGACCCTCCTCGGGGCTCTTACCAGTGCTGGGCAGGGGGATCCCAGGTCGAAACATGCGTTCTCCTCGGCTAAGGTAAGGCTCACCTAACTTACATGGAGGTTCGTTCCCCGTGAACCAGTCGCGTCCCAAGGTCAAGAAGTCGCGGGCGCTCGGCATCGCTCTGACCCCGAAGGCCGTCAAGTACTTCGAGGCACGCCCCTACCCGCCGGGCGAGCACGGCCGTGGCCGCAAGCAGACCAGTGACTACAAGGTCCGGTTGCTGGAGAAGCAGCGGCTGCGCGCTCAGTACGACATCAGCGAGCGCCAGATGGCCCGTGCCTACGACCGCGCTCGGAAGGCCGGAGGCAAGACGGGCGAGGCGCTGGTCATCGAACTCGAGCGCCGGCTGGACGCGCTCGTACTGCGGTCGGGCATCGCCCGCACCATCTACCAGGCCCGCCAGATGGTCACCCACGGCCACATCGAGGTCAACGGCCGCAAGGTCGACAAGCCGTCCTTCCGGGTCCGCCCGGACGACGTGGTGATGGTCCGCGAGCGCAGCCGCGAGAAGGTCCCCTTCCAGGTGGCGCGCGAGGGTGGCTACGCCCCCGACGGCGAGACCCCGCGCTACCTCCAGGTCAACCTGAAGGCGCTCGCCTTCCGCCTGGACCGGGACCCCAACCGCAAGGAGATCCCGGTGATCTGCGACGAGCAGCTCGTCGTCGAGTACTACGCCCGCTGATCCGGCGGAGCGGACCGTACGCACCCAAGCCCGCGGGTTCCCCCTCGACACCGGTCGAACGGGGAACCCGCGGGCTTGTCCGGTGGCGGGTCCGGTCCGGGTGCCCGGCGGCCGTTATGCGTTTCGGGTGCGCGTCCGCGGCGCGATAAGGTCGATACCTGCCGCCCGCACCCGGATACCGCCCGAGAGCGGCGGGCGACGGACGACGCCGGACGACGCGTCATCACGACACGTCGGCGCGCCGAGCACGACCAACACGAGACAACGACGACGAGCGGCGACAGGGAGCGGTGCGACGTGTCCGGTGGAGAGGTGGCCGGGATCCTCGTGGCCGTCTTCTGGGCGATCCTGGTGTCCTTCCTGGCGCTGGCGCTGGTGAGGCTGGCACAGACGCTCAAGGCGGCCACCAGGCTGGTGGCGGAGGTCACCGACCAGGCGGTGCCGCTGCTGAGCGAGGCGTCCGCGACCGTGCGCGAGGCCAACACCCAGCTCGCCCGGGTGGACTCGATCGCCTCCGACGTCCAGGAGGTCACCTCCAACGCCTCCGCGCTCTCCTCGACCGTCTCCACCGCCTTCGGCGGACCGCTGGTCAAGGTGGCCGCGTTCGGCTACGGCGTCCGGCGGGCGATCGGCCGCAAGGGGCGGGCGGAGGACGAACCCGCGCCCGCGCACAACGTCGTCATCGGCAAGACCCTGCCGTCCGCCCGCCGGGGCGGCCGCCGCAACCGTGGATCGAAGGGCTGACAGACCGGATGTTCCGCCGCACATTCTGGTTCACCACCGGCGTCGCCGCCGGGGTATGGGCCACCACCAAGGTCAACCGCAAGCTCAACCAGCTCACCCCGGAGAGCCTGGCGGCGCAGGCCGCCGACCGGGCGGTGCTGGCGGGCCGGCGGATCAAGGTCTTCGCCCTCGACGTACGGGACGGCATGGCCGACCGCGAGGCCGCGCTCAAGGACGCGCTCGGGCTCTCCGCGCCACCGCCGGACGACCGCAAGCGGCTGCCGGCCCAGCGGGGCCGGGCCGAGCTGAGCCGCACCACCCCCTACAAGCTCCACAAAGCCGGAAATGAGGACCACTGATGGAGTCGGCTGAAATCCGCCGCCGCTGGCTGCGCTTCTTCGAGGAGCGCGGGCACACCGTCGTGCCGTCGGCGTCGCTCATCGCGGACGACCCGACGCTGCTGCTGGTCCCCGCGGGCATGGTGCCCTTCAAGCCGTACTTCCTCGGTGAGGTCAAGCCGCCCTTCGACCGCGCCGTCAGCGTGCAGAAGTGCGTACGCACCCCGGACATCGAAGAGGTCGGCAAGACCACCCGCCACGGCACCTTCTTCCAGATGTGCGGGAACTTCTCGTTCGGTGACTACTTCAAGGAAGGCGCCATCAAGTACGCCTGGGAGCTGCTGACCGGCTCCCAGGAGGAGGGTGGCTACGGCCTCGACCCCGAGCGGCTGTGGATCACCGTCTATGAGCAGGACGACGAGGCCGAGCGCATCTGGCGCGAGGTGATCGGCGTCCCCTCGACGCGGATCCAGCGCCTGGGCATGGGCCCGAACTACTGGTCCATGGGCGTCCCCGGCCCCTGCGGCCCCTGCTCCGAGATCAACTACGACCGTGGTCCGGAGTTCGGCGAGGAGGGCGGCCCGGCCGTCAACGACGAGCGCTACGTGGAGATCTGGAACCTGGTCTTCATGCAGTACGAGCGCGGTCCGGGCGAGGGCAAGGAGAACTTCCCGATCCTCGGCGAGCTCCCCAGCAAGAACATCGACACCGGTCTCGGCCTCGAGCGCCTGGCGATGATCCTCCAGGGCGTGCGGAACATGTACGAGACCGACACCCTGCGCGTCGTCATGGACAAGGCCACCGAGCTGACCGGGGTCGCCTACGGCGCCGCCCACACTTCCGACGTCTCGCTGCGCGTGGTCGCCGACCACATGCGCACCTCCGTCATGCTCATCGGCGACGGCGTCACCCCCGGCAACGAGGGCCGCGGCTATGTGCTGCGCCGCATCATGCGCCGCGCCATCCGCAATATGCGCATCCTCGGCGCCACCGAGCCGGTCGTCGGCGAGCTGGTCGACGTCGTCCTCAAGACGATGGGCCAGCAGTACCCGGAGCTGCTCACCGACCGCAAGCGCATCGAGACCGTCGCCCTCGCCGAGGAGTCGGCCTTCCTCAAGACGCTCAAGGCCGGTACCAACATCCTCGACACCGCCGTCACCGACACCAAGGCCACCGGCGGCAGCGTGCTCCCCGGCGACAAGGCGTTCCTGCTCCATGACACCTGGGGCTTCCCGATCGACCTCACCCTTGAGATGGCCGCCGAACAGGGCCTCTCGGTGGACGAGGAGGGCTTCCGCCGCCTGATGAAGGAGCAGCGGGAGCGCGCCAAGGCCGACGCCAAGGCCAAGAAGACCGGCCACGCCGACCTGTCCGCCTACCGCGAGGTGGCCGACAGCTCCGGCCTGACCGAGTTCACCGGCTACATCCACACCGAGGGCGAGTCCACCGTCGTCGGTCTGCTGGTCGACGGGTTGTCCTCGCCCGCCGCCACCGAGGGCGACGAGGTCGAGGTCGTCCTGGACCGCACCCCGTTCTACGCCGAGGGCGGCGGCCAGCTCGCCGACACCGGCCGGATCAAGCTGGACACCGGCGCCGTGGTGGAGGTCCGGGACGTCCAGCAGCCGGTGCCCGGGGTCAGCGTGCACAAGGGTGTCGTCCAGGTCGGCGAGGTGACGGTCGGCGCCGGGGCCCACGCCCGGATCGACATCAAGCGCCGCCGTGCCATCGCCCGCGCCCACAGCGCCACCCACCTCACCCACCAGGCGCTGCGCGACGCCCTGGGCCCGACCGCCGCCCAGGCCGGTTCGGAGAACTCGCCCGGCCGCTTCCGCTTCGACTTCGGTTCGCCGACCGCCGTACCCGGCGCGGTCCTCACGGACGTCGAGCAGAAGATCAACGAGGTGCTCTCGCGCGAGCTCGACGTCACCGCCGAGGTGATGAGCATGGACGACGCCAAGAAGCAGGGCGCCATCGCCGAGTTCGGCGAGAAGTACGGCGACCGGGTGCGCGTGGTGACCATCGGCGACTTCTCCAAGGAGCTGTGCGGTGGCACGCATGTGCACAACACCGCCCAGCTGGGTCTGGTGAAGCTGCTCGGCGAGTCCTCCATCGGCTCCGGGGTGCGCCGGGTCGAGGCCCTGGTGGGCGTGGACGCCTACAACTTCCTCGCCCGGGAGCACACGGTCGTCTCCCAGCTCACCGACCTGGTCAAGGGCCGCCCCGAGGAGCTCCCGGAGAAGATCTCCGGCATGCTGAGCAAGCTCAAGGAGGCCGAGAAGGAGATCGAGCGGTTCCGCGCCGAGAAGGTGCTGCAGGCCGCCGCCGGTCTCGTCCAGGGCGCCAAGGACGTCCGGGGCGTTGCCCTGGTGGCCGCCAAGGTGCCGGACGGCACCTCCCCCGACGATCTGCGCAAGCTGGTCCTGGACGTGCGTGGCCGCATCCCGGGCGACCGCCCGGCCGTCGTCGCCCTCTTCACCGTGGCGAACAGCCGTCCGCTGACCGTGATCGCCACCAACGAGGCCGCCCGTGAGCGCGGGCTCAAGGCCGGTGACCTGGTCCGCACCGCCGCCAAGACGCTCGGCGGCGGAGGCGGCGGCAAGCCGGACGTGGCCCAGGGCGGCGGCCAGAACCCGGGGGCCGTCGGCGAGGCCATCGAGGCCGTCGAGCGGCTTGTCGCGGAATCGGACCGGTAGTCGTGCGACGCGGCAGGCGGATCGCCATCGACGTCGGGGACGCCCGGATCGGGGTCGCCTCGTGCGACCCCGACGGGATCCTCGCCACCCCCGTGGAGACCGTGCCGGGACGTGACATCCCGGCCGCCCACAAGCGGCTCGTGGCGATCGTCGAGGAGTACGAGCCGATCGAGGTGGTGGTCGGCCTGCCGCGCTCGCTCAACGGGCGCGAGGGGCCGGCCGCGGCCAAAGTACGCACCTTCGCCCGCGAGTTGGCGCGGCGGGTCAACCCGGTGCCGGTACGGCTCGTCGACGAGCGTATGACCACTGTCACAGCGTCCCAGGGGCTGCGCGCCTCCGGGATGACGTCCAAGAAGGGCCGTTCCGTCGTTGACCAGGCGGCGGCCGTGGTGATCCTGCAGAGCGCGCTGGAGACCGAGCGGGTCTCGGGGAGGGCTCCGGGGGAAGCCGTCGAAGTGGTCATCTGATCGCGATACGGTAACGTTCCGCGCGGCATGGCCGCCGCCGCCCGTGCCACGCACACGCCGAGCGGTGACCACCTCCGTCGCTAGGGGATCGATGACTGAGTACGGCCGGGGACCCGGCTCCCAACCGTGGCACCCCGAGGATCCGCTGTACGGGGACCGAGAGTGGAGCGGCCACCACGCGGCGGCCGGCCAGGATCCCTACGCACAGGACCGCTACGCGCAGGATCCCTACGCTCAGCAGGACACCTACGCCCAGCAGGACACCTACGCCCAGGACCCGTACGCACAGGACGCCTACGGCCAGGATCCGTACGGCCAGGGCGCGTACGGCCAGGACCCTTACGGGCACCAGCAGTATCCGCACGGCTATTCGCAGGACCCGCAGCAGCATCAGCAGCCCCAGTGGGACGGCCAGGACGCCGGCTACCCGCATCAGCGGCACCCGCAGGAGTACCCCGGCCAGGGCGGCCCCTACCCGGCCCAGGGCGGCTCGTACGGCGGGATGGACCCACAGGATCCCTATGGCGGCCAGGGCGGCCAGGGCGGTTCCTATCCGGGCCAGGACGCCTACCAGGGACAACAGGGCACACAGCAGATGCCCACGGTCCCCGCGGAGCACCAGGTGCCGCGCCAGCGCGAGGCCCCCGACGAGCCTCCCCTCCAGGCGGACGACGAGGACGACCATCCGTTCTTCACCGGCGGCGGCCGGGGCGACGCGGATGACGCGGACGACGACGGCGAGGACGGCGAGCGCTCCGGCGAGAAGGGCAAGCCCAAGAAGCGCCGCAGCGGCGTGGCCTGCCTCTTCGTGACCGTCGTCCTGGTGGGCGTGGTCGGCGGAGGCGGCTACTATGCCTACGACTTCTGGCAGACCCGCTTCGGCCCCGCACCCGACTACTCCGGCCAGGGCACCGGCCGGATCGAGGTGGAGGTGCCCTCCGGCTCCGGCAACGCCGAGATCGGCTCGATACTCGCCGACAAGGGCGTGGTCAAGAGCAGCGGCGCCTTCGTCGATGCCGTGGAGGACAGCGGCAAGTTCGTCCAGCCGGGCACCTACACCCTGCGCAAGGAGATGTCCGGCGCGGCAGCGGTCAAGCTGATGCTCGACCCCAGCAGCAGCAACGCCCTGATCGTCACCGAGGGCATGCGCGACGCCACGATCTACGCGGCGATCGACAAGAAGATCGGCCTCAAGGCGGGGACCACCGCGGGCGTCGCCAAGAAGGAGGCCAAGAACCTCGGGCTGCCCTCCTGGGCCGACGACAACAGCAAGATCAAGGATCCGCTGGAAGGATTCCTGTACCCGTCCCGCTACAGCGTGGGCGAGGGCGCCAAACCCGCGGACGTGCTGCGGAAGATGGTCGCCGAGGCCAATCGGAACTACTCGGGTCAGGATCTGGAGGGCAAGGCCAGGGAATTGGGCCTCAAGTCCCCGCTCCAGCTGATCAGCGTGGCCAGCCTGGTCCAGGCGGAGGGCGTCACCCACGATGACTTCCGGAAGATGGCCGAGGTCGTCTACAACCGGCTCAAGCCCGCGAACCCCGAGACCTACGGCAAGGTGGAATTCGACTCCACCTACAACTACATCAAGAACCAGAGCAAGATCGATATCCCGATCAGTGAGATCAAGCAGTACGACAACCCGTACAACACGTACTTCTACAAGGGACTTCCGCCCGGTCCGATCGGAAATCCGGGCCACGACGCGCTGAAGGCGGCGATGAATCCGACCAGCGACGGCTGGTATTACTTCGTCTCGCTGGACGGCAAGACGAGTCAGTTCTCCAAGACCTACGCGGATCACCAGAAGTGGGTCAACAAGTTCAATAAGCAGCGCACGAACAACGGCTGAGGAAAGATGTCGGAAAACCGCAGGGCAGCGGTGCTCGGTTCGCCGATCGCCCACTCCCTGTCACCGGTGCTGCACCGCGCCGCCTACCGCGAACTGGGCCTGACCGGCTGGACGTACGGCCGCTTCGAGGTGGACGAGACCGGGCTGCCGGACTTCTTCAAGCACCTCGGCGAGGACGCGGGACCGGCCTGGGCCGGACTGTCCCTGACCATGCCGCTCAAGCGGGCCGTCATCCCGCTGCTGGACGAGATCAGCGACACCGCGGCCTCGGTGGAGGCCGTCAACACGGTGGTCTTCGGAGACGACGGCCGCAGGCGCGGGGACAACACCGATATCCCCGGCATGCTGGCGGCGCTGCGGGAGCGCGGCGTCGGGCGCGTGGCGCGCGCCGCCGTGCTGGGCGCCGGCGCCACGGCCTCCTCGGCGCTGGCCGCGCTCTCCCGGATCTGCGACGGCGAGGTCACCGCATACGTCCGCAGCGAGGCCCGCGCCGCCGAGATGCGGCAGTGGGGCGAGCGGCTGGGCGTCGCGGTGCGCACGGCGGACTGGGGCGACGCGGCCGAGGCGCTCGGCGCGCCGCTGGTGATCGCCACCACCCCCGCGGGCACCGCCGACGCGCTCGCCGCGGCCGTACCGGACCGCCCCGGCGCGCTCTTCGACGTCCTCTACGAGCCCTGGCCCACCCCGCTGGCCGCCGCCTGGGCGGCGCGCGGCGGCTCGGTGGTCGGCGGCCTGGACCTCCTGGTGCACCAGGCGGTGCTCCAGGTCGAGCAGATGACGGGCCGCGCCCCCGCGCCGCTGGCCGCGATGCGCGAGGCGCTGGCGGCCCGCTGAGCCGTCCCACGGGGCCCTTTGCCGGCCCCCGTCCGGCCCGTCCCCGGCCCCTCGTCGGCCCTGTTCGGCCCGTCCCCGGGGCGCCGCGGGCGTCCAGCCCATGGACCAGGAACCGAGCGGACGCCCCGGTCGTGGGAGGATCGGAGGTGCGGGCCGGAGTCGCGCGGACCGGGCCGCGCCGCAGGACGTCGAGGCACGCGCATGAGGGAGCACCGTTGAGCAGGTTGCGCTGGCTGACCGCGGGGGAGTCGCACGGCCCCGCACTCGTGGCGACGCTGGAGGGGCTGCCCGCCGGGGTGCCGATCACCACCGACATGGTGGCCGACGCCCTGGCCCGACGGCGGCTCGGCTACGGCCGCGGTGCCCGGATGAAGTTCGAGCGCGACGAGGTCACCTTCCTCGGTGGCGTACGCCACGGGCTGACCCTCGGCTCCCCGGTCGCGATCATGGTCGGCAACACGGAGTGGCCCAAGTGGGAGCAGGTCATGGCCGCCGACCCGGTGGACCCCGAGATCCTCGAGGGAGTCGCCCGTAACGCCCCGCTGACCCGTCCCCGCCCCGGCCATGCCGACCTGGCCGGGATGCAGAAGTACGGCTTCGACGAGGCCCGGCCGATCCTGGAGCGCGCCAGCGCCCGCGAGACCGCCGCCCGGGTGGCGCTGGGCACCGTCGCCCGCTCCTACCTCAAGGAGACGGCCGGGATCGAGATCGTCTCGCATGTCGTGGAGCTGGCCGCCGCGAAGGCGCCGTACGGCGTCTACCCCAAGCCCTCCGACGTCGAGAGGCTGGACGCCGACCCGGTGCGCTGCCTGGACGCCGACGCGAGCAAGGCGATGGTGGCCGAGATCGACCAGGCCCACAAGGACGGCGACACGCTCGGCGGCGTCGTCGAGGTGCTCGCGTACGGCGTGCCGGTGGGCCTCGGCTCGCATGTGCACTGGGACCGCCGGCTCGACGCGCGGCTGGCCGGTGCGCTGATGGGCATCCAGGCCATCAAGGGCGTCGAGGTCGGCGACGGTTTCGACCTCGCGCGGGTGCCCGGCTCCAAGGCCCATGACGAGATCCTCTCCACGGACGAGGGCATCCGGCGCTCCTCGGGCCGCTCCGGCGGCACCGAGGGCGGGCTGAGCACCGGCGAGCTGCTGCGCGTCCGGGCCGCGATGAAGCCGATCGCGACCGTGCCGCGGGCGCTGGCCACGGTCGATGTGACCACCGGCGAGGCCACCAAGGCCCACCACCAGCGTTCCGACGTCTGCGCCGTCCCGGCGGCCGGGATCGTCGCCGAGGCGATGGTCGCGCTGGTCCTGGCGGACGCGGTCGCGGAGAAGTTCGGCGGCGACTCGGTCACCGAGACCCACCGCAATGTGCTTGGCTTCCTCGAGAACCTGGCCATCCGGTGACCGGGGAGGTCAGTCAGGGCCCCGCCGTCGTGCTGGTCGGGCCCATGGGGGTCGGGAAGACCACCGTCGGGCAGGCGCTCGCGGAGCGGCTCGGCACCACCTTCCGCGACACCGACACCGACATCGTCGCGACGGCGGGCAAGGAGATCTCGGAGATCTTCATCGACGAGGGCGAGCCGCGCTTCCGCGAGCTGGAGCGGCAGGCGGTGCGGACCGCCGTCGCCGAGCACCGGGGCGTGCTCGCGCTGGGCGGCGGCGCCGTCCTCGACGAGGGCACCCGGGCGCTGCTCACCGGCCTCCCCGTCGTCTTCCTGGAGATGGGCGTCGCCGAGGCCGTCAAGCGCACCGGTCTTGACGCCCCGCGCCCGCTGCTCGCGGTCAATCCGCGCCAGCGCTGGCGCGAGCTGATGGAGCAGCGCCGCCCGCTGTACACCGAGGTCGCCCGCGCCGTGGTGTCGACCGAGGACCGCACCCCCGAGGCCGTCGCCGAGGCCGTCCTGGACGTACTGGAGCTGAAGAACGCATGACACCCCCTGTGGCCGATACCCCCACGCGCGTCCAGGTCGGAGGCACCGCGGGCACCGCGCCGTACGAGGTGCTGATCGGCCGGCAGCTGCTCGGCGAGCTTCCCGGGCTGCTCGGCACAGCTGCCCGCCCGTCTCCCACCACCACCCTCAAGGGAGGCGCTCCGCGCCGCGGCCATGTCCAACGCGTCGCCGTCCTGCACCCCGAGGCGCTGGCCGAGACCGGTGAGGCGATCCGCCAGGACCTCGCCGATCAGGGGTACGACGCCATCGCGATCCAGCTGCCCAACGCGGAGGAGGCCAAGACCGCCGAGGTCGCCGCGTACTGCTGGAAGGCGCTCGGCCAGACCGGCTTCACCCGCACCGATGTGATCGTCGGCGTCGGCGGCGGCGCGACCACCGACCTCGCCGGATTCGTCGCCGCCACCTGGCTGCGCGGAGTGCGCTGGATCGCCGTCCCCACGACCGTGCTCGGCATGGTCGACGCCGCCGTCGGCGGCAAGACCGGGATCAACACGGCCGAGGGCAAGAACCTCGTCGGCGCCTTCCACCCCCCGGCCGGGGTGCTGTGCGATCTGGCCGCGCTGGACTCGCTGCCGGTCAACGACTACGTCAGCGGGCTCGCCGAGGTCATCAAGGCGGGCTTCATCGCCGACCCGGAGATCCTGGAGCTGATCGAGCGGGACCCGGTCGCCGCCCGTACGCCCGCCGGTCCGCACACCGCCGAGCTCATCGAGCGTTCCATCCGGGTCAAGGCCGAGGTCGTCTCCAGCGACCTCAAGGAGTCCGGGCTGCGGGAGATCCTCAACTACGGGCATACGCTCGCCCACGCCATCGAGAAGAACGAACGCTACAACTGGCGCCATGGCGCGGCCGTCTCCGTGGGCATGGTCTTCGCCGCCGAGCTGGGCCGTCTGGCGGGCCGTCTGGACGACGCCACGGCCGACCGGCACCGTACCGTCCTGGAGGCAGTCGGCCTACCGCTCACCTACCGCGGCGACCAGTGGCCCAAGCTGCTGGAGACCATGAAGGTCGACAAGAAGTCCCGCGGTGACCTGCTGCGTTTCATCGTCCTGGACGGCATCGCCAAGCCCACCGTGCTGGAGGGCCCGGACCCGGCGGTGCTGCTCGCGGCGTACGCCGAGGTCTCCGGCTGACCCGGGCGGTAACCGACTTCCCGCGTCACAACTCTGTCATCGCCTTCGAACGCCCGCGGCCCCGCCGCGGGCGTTCGAACAGCCCCCGAGCCCTCGCGGTTGCGGCCCTTGAGGGACGAAATGCCTGGCTGGCGAGGGGCGGCGGGGACACAGCGGGTTCGCGGTCCGTTCACACAGCGGAGCCTTGGGCAGGTACCGTTCGGTAGGAACGGCCTCACCGCCGTATCAGCACCTGACAGTTGTCGGACGAGAACTCCCTGTACGAGACGGAGTGCCACCGGATGCAGCATGCGGGAGCTCCGCTGCCACCGCCCCACCGGCCGGGGCCGGTTCCCGGGTCGCAGGGCGCGGGATGGGCCCAGGGCGCGAGTGCGAGCCATCACCCGGGACCTCACCCCAATCCCCCCGCGCCTCCCGCGGCCGGGCACCCGGTACCGCCCGCGCAGCATCCGGTGTCCCCTCCGCCGGCCCCGCCCGCGCCCCCCGGGGCGCCGCTGGAGACGGTGAACACCACCGGCCATGTCCAGCTGCCGCCCGGCGGCCCGGTGCCGCTGCCGCACCCCCCGTCGGACCCGTCGCTCGCCGATGTCTCGCAGGCGGCGGTGGCGGTGCTGCTGATCGGACCGGCCGGGGCGGGCAAGACCACGGTCGCGCGCTACTGGGCCGACCGCCGCCGGGTGCCGACCGCGCACATCAGCCTGGACGATGTGCGGGAGTGGGTCCGGTCCGGCTTCGCCAACCCCCAGTCGGGGTGGAACGAGCACTCCGAGGCGCAGTATCGTCTCGCCCGCCGCACCTGCGGCTTCGCCGCCCGTAACTTCCTGGCCAACGGGATCTCCTGCATCCTCGACGACGCCGTCTTCCCCGACCGCCCGGTCGTCGGCCTCGGCGGCTGGAAGCGCCATGTGGGCCCCGGGCTGCTGCCGGTGGTGGTCCTTCCGGGCCTGGAGATCGTCCTGGAGCGGAACGCGGCCCGCAGCGGTAACCGCCGCCTCAGCGACGAGGAGGTGGCACGGATCCACGGCCGGATGGCGGGGTGGTACGGCTCGGGGCTGCCCATCATCGACAACTCCACGTACGACGTGGAGACCACGGCCCGCATGCTCGACGAGGTCGTCACCCGCTCCATCGCGAGCCCCCCGAGCTGGTAGCCCCCGGCCTCCTTTTTCGAGGCTCGGTTCTCCCCCGGCTACCGCTGGGAGGTGCCCCTGTCGACGGTCGACGTGCTCGGTCGCCCACGCGGCGGAGCCGCATGCCGGTCGCTGCCCTCGCTCCCCGCGCGCGACTCCCTTTCGACGGCGACGCGCCCCTTCGGCTCACTCGCCGGAGCCACTGGGGAAGCCGTGGCCCCCGAGTCTGCGTACGCTCGGGGACATGTCCGAGGTGTACGCGGCCCGACGTGCCCGTCTGCACGATCAGTGCACCGCGGCCGGGAGCGCGGCGGCGCTGGTGTCCCGGCCCGCCAATGTGCGCTATCTGTGCGGCGTCGTGCCGCCCGGGGCCGTGCTGCTGCTCGGCCCCGTCCAGGACGTGCTGGTGGCCACCGAGGTCCCGTCCGCGCCCCCGCTCTCCTCGGGCTCGGGCCCGCCGCGTTCCGACGAGCCGCGGCTGCTGGTGGTGCCCGGCGCGGACGGCGATCCGGCCGTGGCAGCCGCCGATCTGGCCGCGGCGGACGGCGCCGAGTCGCTGGCCGTCGAGGAGCACGATCTGACCGTCGCCCGCCATCGGGCGCTCGGCGCCGCCGCCCCCCGCGTCCGCCTCGCCGATCTGGGCCGTGCCGTCGAGCAGTTGCGGCTCATCAAGGACGGCGAGGAGATCTCCCGTATGCGGATCGCCGGAGAGCTCGCCGACCAGGCGCTCGGTGAGTTGCTGGAGTCGATCCTGGTGGGCCGCACCGAGCGGCATCTGGCGCTGGAGCTGGAGCGCCGGCTGGTGGACCACGGCGCGGACGGCCCGGCCTTCCCCACCGTGGTCGCGGCGGGGCCCAACGCCGGGCGCCCCGGCCATCTGCCCACCGACCGGAGGGTCGAGGAGGGCGATTTCCTCACCATCTGCCTCGGCGCCGACTACCGCGGCTACCGCTGCCAGGTGGGCCGTACCTTCGTCATCGGTCCCTCGCCCGCGGACTGGCAGGTCGAGCTGTACGACGCCGTCTTCGCCGCTCAGCGGGCCGGGCGGGAGGCGCTGTTGCCGGGCCGGGCGTACCGGGACGTGGACCGGGTGACCCGTCAGGTGCTGACCGCCGCGGGCTTCGGGGACGGGCTGGAACCGTGCACCGGACACGGTGTGGGCCTGGAAATCGACGAGGACCCTCGGCTCACACCGTCCGCCATGGGTAAACTGGACGCTTGTGTGCCGGTCACCGTCGAGCCGGGGGTCCACCTCCCGGGCCGGGGCGGTGTCCGGATCGATGACACGCTCGTCGTCCGCCCCGAGGCGGACGGCGGACCCGAGCTACTCACCATCACGACCAAAGAGCTGCTCGCGCTCTAGCGGAACCGGGCGCGCCGGCGGCTCTCTGGTCTCCGCCAGCTGCAGTCCAGGAGATCCCGCAACCGTGGCATCCACGAACGACCTCAAGAACGGCATGGTGCTCAAGCTCGACGGCGGCCAGCTGTGGTCCGTAGTCGAGTTCCAGCACGTCAAGCCCGGCAAGGGCCCCGCTTTCGTGCGCACCAAGCTCAAGAACGTGCTGTCCGGCAAGGTGGTCGACAAGACCTTCAACGCCGGTGTGAAGGTCGAGACGGCCAATGTCGACAAGCGCGGCATGCAGTTCTCGTACAAGGACGGCGAGAGCTTTGTGTTCATGGACATGGACACCTTCGACCAGATCTACATCACCCCCGAGGTCGTCGGCGACAACGCCCGCTACCTGCTCGAGGGCTTCGAGGCCGTCGTGGCGATGTACGAGGGCAACCCGCTGTACGTCGAGCTGCCCGCCGCCGTCGAGCTGGTGATCGAGTACACCGAGCCGGGCGTCCAGGGTGACCGCTCCACCGGTGGCACCAAGCCCGCCAAGCTGGAGACCGGCTACGAGATCGGTGTGCCGCTGTTCATCACCACCGGTGAGAAGATCAAGGTCGACACCCGCTCCGGTGAGTACCTCGGTCGGGTGAACAACTAACCGTGGCTGCCCGCAACAAGGCCCGTAAGCGCGCCTTCCAGATCCTCTTCGAGGCCGATCAGCGCGGCAGCGCCGTGCAGACCGTGCTCGCGGACTGGATCCGGCTCGCCCGGACCGACGACCGGCAGCCGCCGGTCAGCGAATACACGATGCAGCTCGTCGAGGGATATGCCCAGCACATCGACCGGATCGACGAGCTGATCGCCACCTACGCGGTGGGCTGGACGCTGGACCGGATGCCGGTCGTGGACCGGAACATCCTGCGGCTGGGCGCGTATGAGCTGGTGTGGGAGGACGCGACCCCGGACGCGGTGGTGATCGACGAGGCGGTGCAGCTCGCCAAGGAGTTCTCCACCGATGACTCGCCGGCCTTTGTCAACGGCCTGCTGGGCCGCATCAAGGAGCTGAAGCCGAGTCTGCGTCGCGAGCAGGAGCCCCGGCACCAGGCATAGCCGCGCTCATCACACGACAAAGCCGCCGGGGGCGGTGGAGGACCCAGAAGGGCTCCACTGCCCCCGGCGGCACGTTTCTGCTGGTGAACAGGGGAAGCGGGACTCAGACGTCTTCATGCTGGACCGCGCGGCGGGCGTCGGCGCCCAGCACGCCCCAGCTGATCAGCTGTTCGGTCAGCACGGACGGCGACTGGTCATAGATGACGGCGAGGGTGCGCAGATCGTCCTGACGGATCGAGAGCACCTTGCCGTTGTAGTCACCGCGCTGGCTCTGGATCGTCGCGGCGTACCGCTGAAGCGGGCCCGCCTTCTCGACCGGCACATGGGCCAGTCGCTCCAGGTCCAGTACCAGCTTCGGCGGCGGCTCGGCGGCCCCGGCCGGGCTCGTGCCCGGAAGCAATTCCTGCACCGGGACGCCGTAGAAGTCGGCCAGCTCGGCGAGACGCTGCACGGTCACGGCGCGGTCGCCGCGCTCGTACGATCCCACCACCACGGCCTTCCAGCGGCCCTGGGACTTCTCCTCGACACCGTGGAGGGAGAGGCCCTGCTGGGTGCGGATGGCGCGGAGCTTGGCCCCGAGCTGTTTGGCGTATTCGCTGGACATAAAGCTCCCCGGACGCTGTATCGACGTGCGGCTGTGCCGCGCGGCTGGTCACTCACTGTGAGGTTACGCAGCGTAATTTCCATTCGTCAAGCCGAATGGAGCGGAGGGGCTCCGGCCAGGGGTGTTGACGGGGCCGGTCCTCACCCCTGCTAGTGTGAATGGCGCAAATCCGACCGTCCTTTAAGGTCCGTCCCGTGAGGCGGAGAAGGAGGTCCGTTTCGTATGGACGCACACACCTCGGACGCCGCGCGCTCGGTGCTGGAAGCACCGGATATCGCGCGCGTTCTCACCCGCATCGCCCACGAGATCGTCGAGCGCGCCAAAGGCGCCGATGACGTGGTGCTGCTCGGCATTCCCACCCGTGGTGTCTTTCTCGCCCGGCGGCTGGCCGCCCGGCTCGAAGAGATCACCGGCAAGCCCGGCCGGATCCCGGTCGGCTCGCTCGACATCACGATGTACCGCGACGACCTGAGGCTGCGCCCGGCCCGCGCGCTCGCCCGCACCGAGATCCCCGACGACGGCATCGACGGCCGCCTCGTGGTCCTCGTGGACGATGTGCTCTTCTCCGGCCGCACCATCCGCGCCGCACTCGACGCCCTCGGCGACATCGGGCGGCCGCGCGCGGTCCAGCTCGCGGTCCTCGTCGACCGCGGCCACCGGGAACTGCCGATCCGCGCCGACTACGTCGGCAAGAACCTCCCCACGTCGCTGCGGGAGACGGTCAAGGTCCAGCTCACCGAGGAGGACGGCCGCGACAGCGTGCTCCTCGGCCTGCGCGGGACCACCCCAGCGGACGGGAAGTAGCGCCTCTCACCGACGGCGAGTGCCGCCCCGGCGACCGAAGGGGAACCCGCCCGACGGACCACCGGTGCCGCCACGTCACCGGTCCCCGCGCCTGCCCGCCCGCACGCCCGCACACCTCCTTCACCCACGGAGCAACCGGATGAAGCGCCACCTCATCTCGGCCGCCGATCTCTCGCGCGACGACGCCGTCCTGATCCTCGACACCGCCGAGGAACTGGCCCGGCTCGCCGACCGGCCGATCAAGAAACTGCCGACCCTGCGCGGCCGTACCGTCGTCAACCTCTTCTTCGAGGACTCCACCCGCACCCGCATCTCCTTCGAGGCGGCCGCCAAGCGGCTGTCCGCCGACGTGATCAACTTCTCCGCCAAGGGGTCCTCGGTCTCCAAGGGCGAGTCCCTGAAGGACACCGCGCTCACCCTGGAGGCGATGGGCGCCGACGCCGTGGTGATCCGCCACCACGCCTCCGGCGCCCCGCACCGGCTGGCCACCTCCGGCTGGATCAAAGGCGCCGTGGTGAACGCGGGTGACGGCACCCATGAGCACCCCACCCAGGCGCTGCTCGACGCGTTCACCATGCGCCGCCGGCTGGCCTCCGGGGCGTCCGGCGTGGGCCAGGACCTGTCCGGCCGCCGGATCACCATCGTCGGCGACGTCCTGCACAGCCGGGTGGCCCGCTCCAACGTCCATCTGCTGTCCACCCTGGGCGCCGAGGTCACCCTGGTCGCCCCGCCGACGCTGGTCCCCTTCGGCGTGGAGAGCTGGCCCTGCGAGGTCTCCTACGACCTGGACGCGGTGGTCGGCAAGACCGACGCCGTGATGATGCTGCGCGTCCAGCGCGAGCGCATGAACGCCGCGTTCTTCCCCACCGAGCGCGAGTACGCCCGCCGCTACGGCCTGGACGGCGACCGGATGGCGCGGATGCCGGAGCACGCCATCGTGATGCACCCCGGCCCCATGAACCGCGGCATGGAGATCACCGCGGATGTCGCGGACTCCGACCGCTGCACCGCCGTCGAGCAGGTCGCCAACGGCGTCTCGATCCGCATGGCCGTCCTGTATCTGCTGCTCGGCGGGAACGAGTCCGCCGTCGCCGCCGCCCGCACCGAGGAGAGCAAGTGACCATGAGCGACACCCACAAGACGCTGCTGCGCGGGGCGAAGCCGCTCGGCGGTGAGCCGCGCGACGTGCTGATCGAGGGCGAGCGTATCGCCGCGGTCGGCACGGGGCTTGACGCGGACGGCGCCACCGTGATCGACGCCACCGGGCAGATCCTGCTGCCGGGCCTGGTCGACCTCCACACCCATCTGCGCGAGCCCGGCCGGGAGGACTCCGAGACGGTCCTCACCGGCACCCGGGCCGCCGCCATCGGCGGCTTCACCGCCGTCCACGCCATGGCCAACACCTTCCCCGTGGCCGACACCGCGGGCGTCGTCGAGCAGGTGTGGCGGCTGGGCAAGGAGTCCGGCTACTGCGACGTCCAGCCCATCGGGGCGGTGACCGTGGGCCTGGAGGGCAAGAAGCTCGCCGAGCTGGGCGCGATGCACGACTCCGCCGCCGGGGTGCGGGTCTTCTCCGACGACGGCAAGTGCGTGGACGACGCGGTGATCATGCGCCGGGCGCTGGAGTATGTGAAGGCGTTCGACGGCGTCATCGCCCAGCACGCCCAGGAGCCCCGCCTCACCGAGGGCGCCCAGATGAACGAGGGCGTCGTCTCCGCCGAGCTGGGTCTGGGCGGCTGGCCGGCCGTCGCCGAGGAGTCGATCATCGCCCGCGACGTACTGCTCGCCGCGCACGTCGGCTCCCGGGTGCACATCTGCCATCTGTCCACCGCGGGCTCGGTCGAGATCGTCCGCTGGGCCAAGTCCAAGGGCTGGAACGTCACCGCCGAGGTCACCCCGCACCACCTGCTGCTGACCGACGAGCTCGTACGCTCCTACGACCCCGTCTACAAGGTGAACCCGCCGCTGCGCACCGAGGCCGATGTGATGGCGCTGCGTGAGGCGCTCGCCGACGGCACCATCGACTGTGTGGCCACCGACCACGCACCGCATCCGCACGAGGACAAGGACTGCGAGTGGGGCGCGGCGGCCATGGGCATGGTGGGCCTGGAGACGGCGCTGTCCGTGGTCCAGCACACCATGGTGGACACCGGGCTGCTGGACTGGACGGGCGTCGCCGACCGGATGTCGGCGCGACCCTCGGCCATCGGCCGCCTGACCGGCCACGGCCGTCCCATCGCCGCCGGGGAGCCCGCCAACCTCACCCTGCTCGACTCGGCTTACCGTGGTGTGGTGAACCCCGCGGGCTTCGCCTCCCGCAGCCGCAACACCCCCTACGAGGGCCGCGAACTGCCGGGCCGCGTGACGTACACCTTCCTGCGGGGCCGGGCGACGGTTGTGGACGGGAAGCTGGCGTGACGACTCCGAGTCATCCGGTGGCGGGCCTCGCGGGATTCGCGGGCCTCGCGGCCGAGCAGAAATCGCAGGACGTGACGGAGTGGGCCGCCCGCATCGGCTGGGTCGTCGGGCTGCTGCTGGTCATCGCGCTGGTCTACTGGCTGATGCACGAGGGCTGGAAGTGGCGCGGCACCCTCCAGGGCGACCTCCCCGAGCTGCCCGCGGCCCCCGATGAGCCCGGTGCGGCCAGGCTGACGCTCACCGGCCGCTACCACGGCTCCACCACCGCCGGGCAGTGGCTGGACCGGATCGTCGCCCATGGCCTCGGCACCCGAAGCAGGGTTGAGCTCACCCTCACCGACCAGGGCGTGAGCGTCGTACGGCCGGGCGCGCAGGACTTCTTCATCCCCGCCGCCGAGCTGCGCGGCGCCCGGCTCGACAAGGGCATCGCGGGCAAGGTCCTCGCCGAGGGCGGGCTGCTGCTGATCACCTGGAGCCACGGTGACCGGCTGATCGACTCCGGTTTCCGCTCCGACCACGCGGCCGAGCACCCGGCCTGGGTCGAGGCCCTGGCCGTCAAGAACACCGAGCACAACCAGGAAGGCGCACGATGACCACCTCCAACAGGGGGGCCACGAGCCCCGCAGTCCTCGTCCTGGAGGACGGCCGCACCTTCCGCGGCCGGGCCTACGGGGCCGTGGGGGAGACCTTCGGCGAGGCCGTGTTCTCCACCGGGATGACCGGCTACCAGGAGACCCTGACCGACCCCTCCTACCACCGCCAGGTCGTCGTGATGACCGCCCCGCACATCGGGAACACCGGCGTCAACGACGAGGACCCGGAGTCGAAGCGGATCTGGGTCTCCGGCTACGTCGTGCGCGACCCGGCCCGTACGCCCTCCAACTGGCGCTCCCGCCGCTCGCTCGACGAGGAGCTCAGCGACCAGGGCGTCGTCGGCATCAGCGGGATCGACACCCGCGCCCTCACCCGCCATCTGCGCGAGCGCGGCGCCATGCGCGTGGGCATCTTCTCCGGTGGCGCGCTCGCCGACGAGGCCGCGCTGCTGGCGAAGGTGCGGGAAGCCCCCCAGATGAAGGGCGCCGACCTCAGCGGCGAGGTGGCCACCGAGGAGGCTTACGTCGTCCCGGCGATCGGGACCAGGAAGTTCACCGTCGCCGCCATCGACCTGGGCATCAAGGGCATGACCCCGCAGCGGATGGCCGAGCGCGGCATCGAGGTGCACATCCTGCCCGCGACCGCCACCGCCGAGGACGTCTACGCGGTGAACCCGGACGGGGTCTTCTTCTCCAACGGCCCCGGCGACCCGGCCACCGCCGACCACCCCGTCTCCCTGATGCGGGCCGTGCTGGAGCGCTCCACGCCGCTGTTCGGCATCTGCTTCGGCAACCAGATCCTCGGCCGCGCGCTCGGCTTCGGCACCTTCAAGCTGAAGTACGGCCACCGCGGGATCAACCAGCCGGTGCAGGACCGCACCACCGGCAAGGTGGAGGTCACCGCCCACAACCACGGCTTCGCCGTGGACGCCCCGCTCGACGCGCCGTCCGACACCCCCTTCGGCCGCGCCGAGGTCTCCCACGTCTGCCTCAACGACAACGTGGTCGAGGGGCTGCGGCTGCTCGACCGCCCCGCGTTCAGCGTCCAGTACCACCCCGAAGCCGCCGCCGGTCCGCATGACGCCGCGTACCTTTTCGACCGCTTCGTGTCCCTGATGGAGGGCCAGCGTGCCTAAGCGCACCGACATCCAGTCCGTTCTGGTCATCGGCTCCGGCCCGATCGTCATCGGCCAGGCCGCCGAGTTCGACTACTCCGGCACCCAGGCGTGCCGGGTGCTGAGGGCCGAGGGCCTGCGGGTCATCCTGGTCAACTCCAACCCGGCCACGATCATGACCGACCCGGAGATCGCCGACGCCACCTATGTCGAGCCGATCACCCCGGAGTACGTCGAGAAGATCATCGCCAAGGAGCGCCCCGACGCGCTGCTGCCCACCCTCGGCGGCCAGACCGCGCTCAACACCGCCATCTCGCTGCACGAGGCGGGCACCCTCGAGGAGTACGGCGTCGAGCTGATCGGCGCCAATGTCCAGGCGATCCACAAGGGTGAGGACCGCGACCAGTTCAAGGAGGTCGTCGAGGCCGTCCAGGCCAGGATCGGCCACGGTGAGTCCGCCCGCTCGGTCATCTGCCACTCCATGGACGACGTCCTCGCGGGCGTCGAGGAGCTCGGTGGCTATCCCGTCGTGGTCCGCCCCTCCTTCACCATGGGCGGCGCGGGCTCCGGCTTCGCCCACGACGAGGACGAGCTGCGCCGTATCGCCGGACAGGGCCTGGCCCTCTCGCCGACCACCGAGGTGCTCCTGGAGGAGTCCATCCTCGGCTGGAAGGAGTACGAGCTGGAGCTGATGCGCGACCGCAACGACAATGTGGTGGTCGTCTGCTCCATCGAGAACTTCGACCCCATGGGCGTGCACACCGGTGACTCGATCACCGTCGCCCCGGCGATGACGCTCACCGACCGCGAGTACCAGATCCTGCGGGACATCGGCATCGCCGTCATCCGCGAGGTCGGCGTCGACACCGGCGGCTGCAACATCCAGTTCGCGGTCAACCCCGAGGACGGCCGGGTCATCGTCATCGAGATGAACCCGCGCGTCTCCCGCTCCTCGGCGCTCGCCTCGAAGGCCACCGGCTTCCCCATCGCCAAGATCGCCGCGAAGCTGGCCGTCGGCTACACCCTGGACGAGATCCCCAACGACATCACCCAGGAGACCCCGGCGTCCTTCGAGCCCACGCTCGACTACGTCGTGGTCAAGGTGCCGCGCTTCGCCTTCGAGAAGTTCCCGGCCGCCGACGCCCGGCTCACCACCACCATGAAGTCGGTCGGCGAGGCCATGGCCATCGGCCGCAACTTCACCGAGGCGCTCCAGAAGGCGCTGCGCTCGCTGGAGAAGAAGGGCAGCCAGTTCGACTTCACCGGGGAGCCCGGGAGCAAGGCCGAGCTGCTCCAGGCGGCCGTGGTCCCCACCGACGGCCGGATCAACACCGTGATGCAGGCCATCCGCGCCGGGGCCACCCCGCAGGAGGTCTTCGACGCCACGAAGATCGACCCCTGGTTCGTCGACCAGCTGTTCCTGATCAAGGAGGTCGCGGACGAGATCGCCGCCGCCTCCAAGCTCGGCCCCGAGCTGCTCGCCGAGGCCAAGCGGCACGGCTTCTCCGACGCCCAGATCGCCGGGATCCGCTCGCTGCGTGAGGACGTGGTCCGCGAGGTGCGGCACGCGCTGGGCATCCGGCCCGTCTACAAGACGGTCGACACCTGCGCCGCCGAGTTCGCCGCCCGGACCCCGTACTTCTACTCCTCCTACGACGAGGAGTCCGAGGTCGCCCCGCGCGAGACCCCCGCGGTGATCATCCTCGGCTCGGGCCCCAACCGCATCGGCCAGGGCATCGAGTTCGACTACTCCTGCGTCCACGCCTCCTTCGCGCTGCATGACGCGGGCTACGAGACCGTCATGGTCAACTGCAACCCGGAGACCGTCTCCACCGACTACGACACCTCCGACCGGCTCTACTTCGAGCCGCTCACCCTGGAGGACGTGCTGGAGATCGTCCACGCGGAAGCGCAGGCGGGCCCGGTGGCCGGGGTGATCGTCCAGCTCGGCGGCCAGACCCCGCTGGGCCTGGCCCAGGCGCTCAAGGACAACGGCGTGCCGATCGTCGGCACCTCGCCCGAGGCGATCAACCTCGCCGAGGAGCGCGGCGCCTTCGGCCGGGTACTCACCGAGGCCGGGCTGCCCGCGCCCAAGTACGGCACCGCCTTCTCCTTCGAGCAGGCCAAGGGCATCGCCGCCGAGATCGGCTACCCGGTCATGGTGCGCCCCTCCTACGTGCTCGGCGGCCGCGGCATGGAGATCGTCTACGACGAGCCCTCGCTCGCCGCGTACCTGGAGCGGCACGCCGGGCTGATCTCCGAGCACCCGGTGCTGATCGACCGCTTCCTCGACGACGCCATAGAAATCGACGTGGACGCGCTCTACGACGGCGCTGAGCTCTACCTCGGCGGCGTCATGGAGCACATCGAGGAGGCCGGGATCCACTCCGGCGACTCGGCCTGCGCTCTGCCCCCGATCACCCTCGGTGGCTTCGACATCAAGCGGCTGCGCGCCTCGACCGAGGCCATCGCGCGCGGGGTCGGCGTCCGCGGGCTGATCAACATCCAGTTCGCGATGGCCGGGGACATCCTCTATGTGCTGGAGGCCAACCCGCGCGCCTCCCGTACCGTGCCCTTCACCTCCAAGGCCACCGCCGTCCCCCTGGCCAAGGCCGCGGCCCGGATCTCGCTGGGCGCCACCATCGCCGAACTGCGCGCCGAGGGGCTGCTGCCCTCCAGCGGCGACGGCGGCACGCTGCCGATGGACGCGCCGATCTCCGTCAAGGAGGCCGTGATGCCCTGGAGCCGGTTCCGGGACGCCTCCGGGCGAGGGGTGGACACCATCCTCGGCCCGGAGATGCGCTCCACCGGCGAGGTCATGGGCATCGACTCGGTCTTCGGCGCGGCCTATGCCAAGTCGCAGGCCGGGGCGTACGGCGCGCTGCCGACCAAGGGGCGCGCGTTCGTCTCCGTCGCCAACCGTGACAAGCGCTCGATGATCTTCCCGGCCCGGGAGCTGGTCGGCCTCGGCTTCGAGCTGCTGGCCACCTCGGGCACCGCGGAGGTGCTCAAGCGCAACGGGATCAACGCGACCGTGGTGCGCAAGCACAGCGAGGGCGAGGGTCCGGACGGCGAGAAGACCATCGTCCAGCTCATCCATGAGGGCGAGGTCGACCTGATCGTCAACACCCCGTACGGCACCGGCGGCCGGCTCGACGGCTATGACATCCGTACGGCGTCCGTCGCCCGCGGCGTTCCGTGCCTGACCACCGTCCAGGCGCTCGCGGCCGCCGTCCAGGGCATCGAGGCGCTGGGCCGGGGCGCGGTCGGCGTCCGGTCGCTCCAGGAACACGCGGAACATCTGACCGCCGCCCGCGAGGAGTGAGGCGAGAGAGGGGGACACCGGCCGGTGTCCCCCTCTTCATGAGCCCGCCCTGCTTCCTCAGCCCCTCGCCCACTCCGCAGAAAGCCCCTCATGTACGCGCTCCTCTTCAACCTGATCTTCCGGCGCATGGACCCGGAGAAGGCCCATCACCTGGCCTTCTCCTGGATCCGTCTGACCGCCCGCGTCCCCGTCCTGCGGACCTTCGCCGCCGCCGTCCTCGCCCCCCGCCACAAGGCGCTGCGCACCGAGGCGCTGGGCCTGCGGATGCACGGGCCCTTCGGGCTCGCCGCCGGATTCGACAAGAACGCCGCCGCGATCGACGGCATGGCCATGCTGGGCTTCGACCATGTCGAGATCGGCACGGTCACCGCCCAGCCGCAGCCCGGCAACCCCAAGCGGCGGCTCTTCCGGCTGGTCGCCGACCGCGCCCTGATCAACCGGATGGGCTTCAACAACGAGGGCTCGGCGGCGGTCGCGGCCCGCCTCGCGGCCCGGCGCCCGGCCTTCCGCACGACGGTCGGCGTCAACATCGGCAAGACGAAGGTCGTCCCGGAGGCGGAGGCCGTCGCCGACTATGTGACGTCCACCGAGCGGCTCGCCGCCCACGCCGACTACCTCGTCGTCAACGTCTCCTCGCCCAATACCCCCGGACTGCGGAATCTCCAGGCCGTGGACCACCTGCGGCCGCTGCTGACCGCGGTCCGCGAGGCCGCGGACCGCACGGTCACCGGCCGAAAGGTGCCACTTCTGGTCAAAATCGCGCCGGATCTCGCCGACGAGGACGTGGACGCGGTCGCCGATCTGGCGGTCGAGCTCGGCCTGGACGGCATCATCGCGACGAACACCACCATCGCGCGCGACGGCCTCGGTCTCACCTCCCCCGCCCGGCTCACCGCCGAGACCGGCGGCCTGTCCGGCGCGCCCCTGAAGGCGCGCTCCCTGGAGGTGCTGCGCCGCCTGTACGCCCGGGTGGGGGACCGGCTGACCCTGGTCGGGGTCGGCGGGATCGAGACGGCGGACGACGCCTGGGAGCGCATCCTCGCGGGGGCGACGCTGGTGCAGGGCTACAGCGCGTTCATCTACCGCGGGCCGTTCTGGACCCGCGAGATCCACCGCGGCCTCGCCGCCCGGCTCGCAGCATCCCCGTACGACACCCTGGCCGACGCGGTCGGGGCCGAAGCCGCCGCCTAGCCGCTGGGGCTCCGCTCCCCGCCGGGGCTCCGCCCCGGACCCCGCTCCGCAAACTCCCCCAGCTACCGCTGGGAGGTGCCCCCTGAGGGGCCGGGATCGGGGCATCACCGCCCGGCCCCCGGCGTGCCGGAGGGGCTGAGGGCGCGCCCGGAAGGCCTGGAACTTCTTGAGGAGAGACCCATGACGACCCCTACTCCCACCCCCTTCGGCACCCGCCTGCGCGCCGCCATGGACGCCCGCGGTCCGCTCTGCGTCGGCATCGACCCGCACGCCTCCCTGCTCGCCGACTGGGGCCTGGGGGACGATGTGGCCGGTCTTGAGCGGTTCACCCGGACCGTCGTGGACGCCCTCGCCGGGCGGGTGGCCGTCCTCAAGCCGCAGTCGGCCTTCTTCGAGCGGTTCGGCTCCCGCGGCATCGCGGTGCTGGAGCGGGCCGTCGCCGACGCCCGCGCCGCCGGGGCGCTGGTGCTGATGGACGTCAAGCGCGGCGACATCGGCTCGACCATGGCCGCGTACGCCTCCGCCTATCTGGATCCGGCGGGCCCGCTCTTCTCGGACGCGGTCACCGTCAGCCCCTACCTCGGCTTCGGCTCGCTGCGCCCGGCGCTGGACGCGGCGCGGGCGGCGGGGGCGGGCGTCTTCGCGCTGGCGCTGACGTCCAACCCGGAGGGCGCCGAGGTGCAGCACGCGGTACGGCCCGACGGGACGACCGTGGCGGCCTCCGTGCTGACCGCGCTCAAGGCCGAGAACGCCGCCGAGGCCGCTGAGGGCCGCCTCGGCTCGTACGGGGCCGTCGTCGGGGCCACGCTCGGCGGCACCGCGCACCGGCTGGGCGCCGATCTGGCGATCGGCGGGCCGCTGCTGGCCCCCGGCATCGGGGCCCAGGGCGCGACCCCCGCCGATCTTCCGTCGGTCTTCGGCGCGGCGGTGCGAAATGTTCTTCCGAGCGTCAGCCGGGGGGTGCTCCGGCATGGTCCGGACGCCGCGTCGCTGGTCGCGGCGGCCTCCCGAATGGCTGATGAAGTGCGCACCGTGGCCGAATAACCCGGCTACTTTGTCCGCAAATGTCCAAGTCGAGCGAGTCTGACCAGGACTTTTCGTCTGTTCTCGCTGACTGGAGCGGGATCGGCCGCTAGTCTCCGACGAGAGCGAACGCGCGCTGCGTTGCGCGTTGCTCCCCAGGTGAGGGGCGACTAGGTTCCTCACCGGTCCATATCCGACAGTTCGACATCCGAGGTGACGTAGGCGTGGCTCTTCCGCCCCTTACCCCTGAACAGCGCGCAGCCGCGCTAGAAAAGGCCGCCGCGGCTCGCCGGGAGCGCGCCGAGGTCAAGAATCGACTCAAGCACTCCGGCGCCTCCCTGCACGAGGTCATCAAGCAGGGCCAGGAGAACGATGTCATCGGCAAGATGAAGGTGTCCGCTCTCCTCGAGTCCCTGCCCGGCGTCGGCAAGGTCCGCGCCAAGCAGATCATGGAGCGGCTCGGCATCTCCGAGAGCCGTCGTGTGCGGGGTCTGGGCTCCAACCAGATCGCGTCGCTCGAGCGTGAGTTCGGCGGCGCCGCCGGCTGACCCGGCCCGGCGTTTCCAGGCACCCCCGGGAACCTGGATAATCGCTCCATGGCAGCACACTCCGCACGACCGCGACTGACCGTGCTCTCCGGCCCCTCCGGGGTCGGCAAGAGCACGGTCGTCGCCCATATGCGCAAGGAACACCCCGAGGTCTGGCTCTCGGTCTCCGCCACTACCCGGCGACCGCGCCCCGGGGAGCGGGACGGCGTCCACTACTTCTTCGTGGACGACGGGGAGTTCGACAAGCTCATAGCCAATGGTGAGCTGCTGGAGTGGGCCGAATTCGCGGGCAATCGCTACGGCACCCCGCGCGAGGCGGTCATGGACCGCCTCGCAGCCGGCGAGCCGGTGCTGCTGGAGATCGATCTGCAGGGCGCCCGGCAGATCCGCGAGTCCATGCCGGAGGCGCGGCTGGTCTTCCTCGCTCCGCCGAGCTGGGAGGAGCTGGTGCGCCGGCTCACCGGCCGGGGCACCGAGGCGCCCGAGGTGATCGAGCGGCGGCTGGAGGCCGCGCGGACCGAGCTGGCCGCCGAGCCAGAGTTCGATACGACCTTGGTCAATACCTCCGTCGAGGACGTGGCGAATGAGCTGCTAGCCTTGATGCGAGTGGCTTGATCTTCGATTCACTCTTGCCATCAGGCGAAATAAGGAAGGCTAGAGAGTGTCCTCTCCCATGACCGCGCCCGAGGGGATCATCAACCCTCCGATTGATGAGCTGCTCGAGGCCACCGACTCCAAGTACAGCCTGGTGATCTACGCTGCCAAGCGCGCGCGTCAGATCAACGCGTACTACTCCCAGCTCGGTGAGGGCCTGCTCGAGTACGTCGGCCCCCTCGTGGACACCCACGTCCACGAGAAGCCCCTCTCGATCGCGCTCCGTGAGATCAACGCGGGCCTGCTGACCTCGGAGGCCATCGAGGGCCCCGCCCAGTAGGTTCCGGATCGCTTGAACCACCGGCCCGGCAGTGATGCCGGGCCCGTGGTGTGTCATGGGTACGTGAGCCGACCCGGCGTACCGTGACTGGACGTAACGCCCGATGCGGCATGCGACGTACCCGGTGGGGAGAGCAGCGATGGACAAGCCCGAGGTGGTCCTGGGCGTCAGTGGCGGGATCGCCGCCTACAAGGCGTGCGAGCTGCTGCGCCGCCTCACCGAGTCCGGCCATGACGTACGCGTCGTGCCGACCGCCTCGGCGCTGCACTTCGTCGGCGAGGCGACGTGGTCGGCGCTGTCCGGGCATCCGGCGACGACCGAGGTCTGGGAGTCCGTCCACGAGGTGCCCCACGTCCGCATCGGCCAGTCCGCCGCTCTGGTCGTGATCGCCCCCGCCACCGCCGATCTGCTCGCCAAGGCGGCCCACGGCCTGGCGGACGACCTGCTCACCAATACGCTGCTCACCGCGCGCTGTCCGGTCGTCTTCGCACCCGCGATGCACACCGAGATGTGGGAGCACCCGGCCACCCAGGAGAACGTGGCGACGCTGCGCCGCCGCGGCGCCGTCGTCATCGAGCCCGCCGTGGGTCGGCTCACCGGCGTGGACACCGGCAAGGGGCGGCTGCCGGACCCCGGAGAGATCTTCGAGGTCTGCCGCCGGGTGCTGGCCCGCGGCGGCGAGGCGCTCACCGCCGATCTGGCCGGCCGCCATGTCGTGGTCAGCGCCGGAGGCACCCGCGAGCCGCTGGACCCGGTGCGCTTCCTCGGCAACCGCTCCACCGGCCGCCAGGGGTACGCCCTGGCCCGCGCCGCCGTCGCCCGGGGCGCGCGGGTGACGCTCGTCTCGGCCAACAGCGAGCTGCCCGACCCGGCCGGCGCCGACGTGGTGCGCGCGGGCACCGCGGCACAGCTGCGGGAGGCCGTCCTCAAGGCCGCCGCGGACGCCGACGCCGTGGTCATGGCCGCCGCCGTCGCCGATTTCCGCCCCGCGCGGTACGCCGAGGGGAAGATCAAGAAGCGCGAGGGCCAGGAGCCCGAGCCGCTCGCCCTGGTACGGAATCCGGACATCCTCGCCGAGATCTCCGCGGAGCGCGCCCGCCCCGGCCAGATCGTGGTCGGCTTCGCCGCCGAGACCGACGACGTGCTCGCCAACGGCCGCGCGAAGCTGGTCCGGAAGGGCTGCGATCTGCTGGTGGTGAACGAGGTCGGGGAGCACAAGACCTTCGGCGCCGAGACCAACGAAGCCGTGGTGCTCGGCGCCGACGGCACCGAGACGCCCGTGCCGTACGGCCCCAAGGGCGCGCTCGCCGACACCGTCTGGGACCTGGTGGCCCGCCGCCTGGGCTGAGCGCGGATCCGAGGCTCGCCGGGGCTTCCTCCACGGGCTCGACAGGGGCGGGACGCGGTCGATCGGGCTCATGACACATTCCTGCCACGGCGAGGTGGGGCTGTATTTCGGCCTGAGGCAAGGTATGTTCCCGGTCACGGGCCTGCCCGTTCTGTGGGACGGGGATGCTTGACCGGTGGACGTGCCGGATAAACTGGCCCAGGAACCGCATCGGGCGCAGCTCCCGCGCGGTCCCGACCATGATCAGCCAGCAGCCGCTGCAACCCCAGGGAGCGATGTGTCCCGCCGCCTGTTCACCTCGGAATCTGTCACCGAGGGTCACCCCGACAAGATCGCTGACCAGATCAGCGACACCATTCTCGACGCCCTTCTGCGGGAGGACCCGACCTCCCGGGTCGCCGTCGAGACCTTGATCACCACCGGCCTGGTGCACGTGGCCGGCGAGGTGACGACCAAGGCGTACGCCGATATCGCGACGCTCGTGCGGAACAAGGTCCTCGAGATCGGCTACGACTCGTCGAAGAAGGGCTTCGACGGCGCCTCCTGCGGCGTCTCGGTGTCGATCGGCTCACAGTCCCCGGACATCGCCCAGGGTGTGGACTCCGCCTACGAGCTCCGGGTCGAGGGCGACGAGGACGAGCTGGACAAGCAGGGCGCGGGCGACCAGGGCCTGATGTTCGGGTACGCCTGCGACGAGACGCCCGAGCTGATGCCGCTGCCGATCAACCTGGCGCACCGGCTCTCCCGCCGGCTGTCCGACGTCCGAAAGAACGGGACCATCCCCTACCTGCGCCCGGACGGCAAGACCCAGGTCACCATCGAGTACGACGGCCACAAGGCGGTCCGCCTGGACACCGTCGTCGTCTCCTCGCAGCACGCCTCCGACATCGACCTGGACTCGCTGCTGGCGCCCGACATCCGGGAATTCGTGGTCGAGCACGTGCTGAACGAGCTGGTCGAGGACGGCATCAAGATCGACACCGAGGGCTACCGCCTGCTGGTCAACCCCACCGGCCGCTTCGAGATCGGCGGCCCGATGGGCGACGCCGGCCTCACCGGCCGCAAGATCATCATCGACACCTACGGCGGCATGTCCCGCCACGGCGGCGGCGCCTTCTCCGGCAAGGACCCCTCCAAGGTCGACCGCTCCGCCGCCTACGCCATGCGCTGGGTCGCCAAGAACGTGGTGGCCGCCGGCCTCGCCCAGCGCTGCGAGGTGCAGGTCGCGTACGCGATCGGCAAGGCCGAGCCGGTCGGCCTCTTCGTCGAGACCTTCGGCACCGCGGCGGTCGACGCCGAGAAGATCGAGAAGGCCATCTCCGAGGTCTTCGACCTCCGCCCGGCCGCGATCATCCGCGACCTCGACCTGCTCCGCCCGATCTACGCCCAGACCGCGGCATACGGCCACTTCGGCCGTGAGCACTCCGACTTCACCTGGGAGCGCACCGACCGCGTCGACGCCCTCCGCGCGGCGGCGGGCCTGTAACCCCCGGCTCGATTCCCGGATCCAGACGAAGGCCCCGGACGCCCCTGGCGGCGTCCGGGTCTTCGCATGCGTTCCTGTCCGTGCGGTCTGCTAAGACTTGATCTGTGAGCAGGGACGACGAGCGGTCGAGGGATCCGGCGGAGGTGCCGGAGGGGGAGCAGCTCGCGCTCATTCGGGAGACGGTGCGCAAGGCCAAGGTGCCCAAGGCCAAACCGCGGACCTGGCGGGGGGCGGCGCTGGCCGCGGAGCGGCCGGTGGCGCGGGTGTTGGTCGACAAGGGGCCGGTTCACCTCGACAAGCTGTGGGACTACGCGGTGCCGGCCGAGATGGACGCCGAGGCCCGGCCCGGGGTGCGGGTGCGGGTGCGGTTCGGGGCCGGGGCGGGGAAGGTGCGCGAGGGGCGCCGCGAGGGGGGCGGGCTGCTCGACGGGTACATCATCGAGCGCGTCGCCGAGTCCGACTACCGGGGCCCGCTGGCCGCCCTCGCGCAGGTGGTCTCCACGGAGCAGGTGCTGGGGCCGGGGCTGCTGGCGCTGTGCCGGGCGGTCGCCGACCGGTACGCCGGGTCGCTCGCCGATGTGCTCCAGCTGGCCCTGCCCAAGCGCAACGCCCGTGCCGAGGGCGAGCCGTCACCGCCGCCGCTGCCCCCGCCGGAGCCGCCCGCGCCCGGTAGCTGGGCGCGCTATCCGGCCGGGCCCGGGTTCCTGGAGGCGCTGGTGCGCGGCGACCGGCCGCGTGCCGTATGGACCGCGCTGCCAGGGCCGCACTGGCCCCGGGAGTGGGCCACCGCCGTGGCCGCCACGCTCGCGTCCGGGCGCGGGGCGCTCGTCGTCGTGCCCGATGGGCGGACCGCAGAGCGGGTGGACGCCGCGCTCACGGAGGTGCTCGGCGGCCCGGGGCGGCATGTGCTGCTCACCGCCGACCTCGGGCCCGAGGAGCGCTACCGCCGCTGGCTGGCGGTCAGCCGGGGCTCGGTGCGGGCGGTGGTGGGCACCCGGGCGGCGATGTTCGCACCGGTCCGGGACCTCGGGCTGGTGGGGATCTGGGACGACGGGGACCGCAGCCACAGCGACGACCGGCTGCCGCAGCCGCACGCCCGCGATGTGCTGCTGCTGCGCGCCGTCCATGAGAAGACCGGCTTTCTGCTGGGCGACCTCGGCCGCACCGTCGAGGCCGCCCAGCTGGTGGAGAACGGCTGGGCCCGGCCGCTGGAGGCCGACCGCGAGCGGGTCCGGGCGGCCGCCCCCCTGATCCGTACGGTCGACGAGGGCGAGGTGGCCCGGGACGCGGAGGCCCGCGCCGCCCGGCTGCCCACGCTCGCCTGGCAGACCGTACGGGAGGCGCTGACCCGGGGCCCGGTGCTGGTGCAGGTGCCGCGCCGGGGCTATGTGCCGAAGCTGGCTTGTGAGCGCTGCCGGGAGCCCGCGCGCTGTGCGCACTGCTCGGGCCCCCTGGAGGCGCGGGACGCGGACCATCTGGTGTGTGGATGGTGCGGGCGGGACGAGCCCGCCTGGCACTGCCGCGAATGCGGGGGCGTCCGGCTGCGGGCGTCCATCGTCGGCGCCCGGCGCACCGCCGAGGAGCTGGGCCGCGCCTTTCCGTCCGTGCCCGTCCGCACATCGGGCCGTGACCATGTGCTGACGTCCGTCCCCGACCGTCCGGCGCTCGTCGTGAGCACACCGGGCGCCGAGCCGGTCGCGGAGGGCGGCTACGCCGCGGCGCTGCTGCTCGACGGCTGGGCCCTGCTCGGCCGCCCCGATCTGCGCGCGGGCGAGGACGCGCTGCGCCACTGGCTGGAGGCGGCCTCCCTGGTCCGTGGCCATGGGGAGGAGGGCGACGACGGCGGGGGCGGCACGGTGGTGATCATGGCCGAGCCGACGCTGCGCCCCGTCCAGGCGCTGGTGCGCTGGGACCCGGCCGGTTATGCGGCGCGCGAGCTGGCCGAGCGGTCCGATCTGGGCTTTCCACCGATCTCCCGGATGGCGGCCGTGACCGGCCCGGCGGAGGCGGTGGCCGAGCTGATCGCCTCGACCCGACTCCCCGAGGGGGCCGAGACCCTGGGCCCGGTCCCGCTGCCCCCGCCGCCTCCCGGCCGCCCGCGCCGCCCCGGAGACCCGCCCGCGGGCGAGGTCTGGGAGCGCGCCCTGCTACGGGTCCGCCCCGGCCAGGGCAGCGCCCTCGCGGCGGCCCTCAAGGAAGCGAAGGCCCGCCGCCTGGCCCGGGGGGACAGGGACCCCGCGGTGCGGGTGGATCCCCTGGACATCGGCTGAGCCCGGTGGGGGCACCTCCCGGCGGTAGCCGGGGGAGAACCGAGCTTCAGACGGACGGCCGGGGACTGGGGAAAGCGCTCGGGCGGGGGTCCTCGCGGAGGGCCGGGGTCGACTGCGGGGGGACCGTGCGGGCGGCGGGCACCGAGGGCAGGGGAGCGGGCTCGGCCGGGCGGCCCGTGGACGGTTCGCCACCCTCGGTCGCGCTCTGCGCCGCGGCCCGGCGGGCGCCGTAACGGCGGTGCACCGCCTGCTTGGTGACGCCGAGTGCCGAGCCCACCGCGTCCCAGGAGAAGCCGAGTGAGCGGTCGAAGTCGACCGCGGCCGTGACCAGGGTCTCTACGCTGTCCCGCAGTTCCTGGGCGAGCCGCACGGTGGGGGCCGGGGCGCGTCCGTAGACCACGAAACCGGTGGACGGGCCGGTGCGACGGGGGCGGTAGACATTGCCGAGCTGGGCGGTGAGCGTGCGCAGCGCGTCCACCTGGCGGCGGACCCGCTCGATGTCCCGGACCAGGAGGTGCAGGCTGGCCCGTGCCTGGGCGTCATGAGTTGCGTGGTCGGCCATGAACAAGCCTCTCGAACCGGCGTTGACGAGGGATAGGGGATGAGTTGGGGGAGTTGGGGGAAGGGCTGGGGCTGGATCGGGGAGTCGGACGGACGGCGGGAAATGGATCGGGCCGCGACAGCGGCCCGATGCGGTCAATCTGCCTTGACCAACGCGGCACCCGCCCGTCGGTCACGGTCCGGGGCGTGCGGCAGTCCGCTCGTACGCCCCCTCGGACGGCGGACCATAGACTTCAGTCGCTGTTTGCGACGTTCCCGCCATATCCGCTGTGTGAGAGGTAGTTCGCCACCCATGAGGCTCGTCTTCGCCGGTACCCCCGAGGTCGCCCTGCCCGCTCTGGACGCGCTGATCGCGTCCGAGAAGCACGAGGTGGTGGCCGTGGTGACCCGTCCCGACGCGCCCGCCGGACGCGGCCGCCGACTGGTGGCCAGCCCGGTCGCCGAGCGGGCCGAGGAGGCGGGCATCGAGGTGCTCAAGCCCGCCAAGCCGCGCGATCCGGAGTTCCTGGCCCGGCTCACCGAGATCGCGCCGGACTGCTGCCCGGTGGTGGCCTACGGCGCGCTGCTGCCCAAGGCCGCGCTGGAGATCCCCGCGCACGGCTGGGTCAATCTGCACTTCTCGCTGCTCCCGGCCTGGCGGGGCGCGGCCCCCGTGCAGCACTCCCTGCTCGCGGGCGACGAGATGACCGGCGCCTCGACCTTCCAGATCGAGGAAGGACTGGACTCCGGGCCGGTGTTCGGGGTGGTGACGGAGCAGGTGAGGGCCACCGACACCAGCGGCGATCTGCTGACCCGGCTCGCCTTCGCCGGTGCGGGGCTGCTCGAGGCGACGATGGACGGCATCGAGAACGGCACCCTGCGCCCGGTGCCGCAGCCGGCCGAGGGCATCTCGCTCGCCCCGAAGATCACCGTCGAGGACGCGGAGATCGACTGGACGGCGCCCGCGTTGCGCGTCGACCGGCTGGTGCGCGCGTGCACCCCGGCCCCGGGCGCGTGGACCACCTTCCGGGGGGAGCGGCTGAAGGTCGTCTCGGCGCGGCCGGTGGCGGACCGTACGGATCTGGAGCCCGGCCGGCCGGCCGTCACCAAGAAGGCCGTGTACGTGGGCACCGGCAGCCATGCCGTCGAGCTGACCTGGGTGCGGCCGCAGGGCAAGAAGCCGATGCTCGCGGCGGACTGGGCACGCGGGGTGCGGATCGCGGAGGGCGAGCGGCTCGGGGCCTGAGCGCGCGGCCGCGCCAGGACCGGCAGGGCCACGGACGCGCCGAGGAGGCGGACATTGACTTCAACCTAGGTTGAAGTCCTACGTTCCTCACGAGACCTCGGAGGTACGTGATGGACATGCAATCGACCGCCTGGCATTCCCTGTATCAGACGGCCAACGCTCAAGACGACCGGCGGCCCTTCTCCCGCGAGACGCTGCGCCGCATCGGTGCCTTCGCCCGTCCGCACCGCCGCCGGCTGCTGCTGTTCCTGGTGCTGAGCACGGTCACGGCGGTGCTCGCGGTGGCGACGCCGCTGCTGGCCGGCCGGGTGGTGGACGCGATCGTCCACCGTTCGGGACAGAGCACGGTGCTCTGGCTGGCCGGGCTGATCGCCGCGATCGCCGTGGCGGAGGCGGCGCTCGGGCTGGTGACCCGCTGGCTGTCGGCGAACATCGGCGAGGGGCTGATCCTCGATCTGCGCACCGCCGTCTTCGACCACGTCCAGCGGATGCCGGTGGCGTTCTTCACCCGGACCCGTACCGGTGCGCTGGTCAGCAGGCTCAACAACGACGTCATCGGCGCGCAGCGGGCGTTCAGCGACACCCTCTCCGGGGTGGTCGGCAATGTGGTGACGCTGCTGCTCACCTTCGTCGTCATGATCGGTATCTCCTGGCAGATCACCCTGGGGACGCTGGTGCTCCTGCCCGTCTTCCTGCTGCCCGCGCGCCGGGTGGGCGGACGGCTGGCGAAGCTGCGGCGCGAGGCGGCCGCGCACAACGCCGCGATGAGCACCCAGATGACCGAGCGCTTCTCCGCGCCCGGGGCGACGCTGGTCAAGCTGTTCGGGCGGCCCGCCGACGAGTCCGCCGAGTTCGCGGCGCGGACCCGCCGGGTGCGGGACATCGGGGTGCGGACCGCGATGGTCCAGGTCTCCTTCGTGACCGCCCTGACCCTCGTCTCCGCCCTGGCCCTCGCCCTGGTCTACGGTCTCGGCGGCTGGTTCGCGCTGCACGGGCGGCTCGACCCCGGCGCCGTCGTCGCGCTCGCGCTGCTCCTCACCCGGCTGTACGCGCCGCTGACCGCGCTGGCCGGGGCGCGGGTCGAGGTGATGAGCGCGCTCGTCAGCTTCGAGCGGGTCTTCGAGGTGCTCGACCTCGAGCCGCTGATCAAGGAGAGGCCGGACGCCCGGGAGGTCCCGGAGGGGCCGGTGTCCGTCGAGTTCGACCGCGTGGACTTCGGCTACCCGGCCGCGGACAAGGTCTCCCTCGCCTCCCTGGAGGAGGTCGCCACCCTGGACACCCGCGGTGGCGTCCCGGTCCTGCACCAGGTGTCCTTCCGCGCCGAACCGGGCCAGATGGTCGCGCTGGTGGGCTCCTCCGGCGCCGGGAAGTCGACCATCGCGCAGCTGCTGCCGAGGCTCTACGACGCCGACGAGGGCGCCGTACGGCTCGCCGGGGTGGACGTCCGCGACCTGACGGCCGACTCGATCCGCGCCACCCTCGGCATGGTCACGCAGGACGGCCATCTCTTCCATGACTCGATCCGCGCCAATCTGCTGCTGGCCCGGCCGGAGGCCACCGACGAGGAGCTGTGGGAGGTGCTGCGCCGGGCCCGTCTCGAGGGGCTGATCGCGGCCCTGCCGGACGGTCTCGACACCGTCGTGGGCGAGCGCGGCTACCGGCTCTCCGGCGGTGAGCGCCAGCGGCTGACCATCGCCCGGCTGCTGCTGGCCCGGCCCCGGGTGGTGATCCTCGACGAGGCCACCGCGCATCTGGACTCCACCTCGGAGGCGGACGTCCAGGAGGCGCTCGGCGAGGCGCTGGACGGGCGCACCGCGGTGGTGATCGCCCACCGGCTGTCCACGGTCCGGGCAGCGGATCTCATTCTGGTCGTGGAGGACGGGCGGATCGTGGAGCGCGGTACGCACACCGCGCTGCTGGCCGCGGGGGGCCGCTACGAGGAGCTGTACCGCACCCAGTTCGAGCAGCCGACGAGTGTCGACGACGGATTCGCCGTCAGCGGCACGACCGTGGACGGAACCTCCATCGTGGACGGAGCCATCGTGGACCCGGCGGCCCTGGACGGCGGCCCCACGACCGCCGACGCCCCGGCGACGTAGGCTGGTTCCTTCAGCCCGATCCGTCCCCCGGAGCACATTTCCCGTGACCGACCAGCCCCGTCGTCGCCGTCCCCACGCCCCGAACCGGCCTGGCAAGCCCTACCGCCGCCCGCAGAAGGACCCCGTGCGGATCCTCGCCTTCGAGGCGCTGCGGGCGGTCGACGAACGGGACGCGTACGCCAACCTCGTTCTCCCGCCCCTGCTGCGCAAGGCGCGGGAGAGCGCGGAGGCCGGGAGCGGGCCGCGGTTCGACTCCCGGGACGCGGCGCTCGCCACCGAGCTGGTCTACGGCACCCTGCGCCACCAGGGCACCTACGACGCGGTCATCGCCGAATGCGTGGACCGCCCGCTGCGCGAGGTGGATCCGCCCGTGCTCGATGTACTGAGCCTCGGCGCCCACCAGTTGCTCGGAACCCGTATCCCCACCCACGCCGCCGTCTCGGCGAGCGTCGAACTGGCCCGGGTGGTGCTCGGCGACGGCCGGGCCAAGTTCGTCAACGCCGTACTGCGCAAGATCGCCACGCATGACCTCGACGGCTGGCTGGAGCGGGTCGCCCCGCCGTACGACGAGGACCCCGAGGAGCATCTGGGCGTCCGCCACTCGCATCCGCGCTGGGTCGTCTCCGCCCTGTGGGACGCGCTCGGCGGCGGCAGCGCCGGTATGGAGGAGCTGCTGGCCGCCGACAACGAACGGCCCGAGGTCACCCTCGTCGCCCGGCCCGGCCGGTCCACGCCCGGGGAGTTGCTGGACGCGGTCGGCGAGCCGGCAGCGGTGCCGGGCCGCTGGTCGCCGTACGCGGTGCGGCTCACCGAGGGCGGCGAGCCCGGTGCGCTGGAGGCGGTGCGCGACGGGCGGGCCGGAGTGCAGGACGAGGGCAGCCAGCTGGTGGCCCTCGCGCTGGCGAACGCCCCGCTGGAGGGGGACGACCGGCGCTGGCTGGACGGCTGCGCGGGCCCCGGCGGCAAGGCCGCGCTGCTGGCCGCGCTCGCCGCGGAGCGCGGTGCCGCGCTGCTGGCCGCCGAGAAGCAGCCGCACCGGGCCCGGCTGGTGGCCGGGGCCCTGGCGGGCAACCCCGGGCCGTACCAGGTGATTGCCGCGGACGGCACCCGGCCGCCGTGGCGTCCGGAGTCCTTCGACCGGGTGCTGGTGGACGTCCCCTGCACCGGCCTGGGTGCCCTGCGCCGCCGCCCCGAGGCGCGCTGGCGGCGCCGCCCCGAGGACCTGGAGGGCTTCGCCCCGCTCCAGCGCGGACTGCTGCGGGAGGCACTGGCCGCGGCGCGGATCGGCGGGGTGGTCGGCTACGCCACCTGCTCCCCGCATCCGGCCGAGACCCGGGCCGTGGTCGAGGACGTCCTCAAGGGGCGGGGCGGCGCCGCCGTCTCCGCGGAGTGGATCGACGCCCGGCCGCTGCTGCCCGGGGTGCCCGAGCTGGGCGACGGCCCCGACATCCAGCTGTGGCCGCACCGGCACGGCACGGACGCCATGTATCTGGCCCTGCTGCGCCGCACCGGCTGACCGCTCTCATTTCCGGGCGGTGCTTTCCGGGGTCAGTCCTTCGGGACCGCCGGGAGCGCTTCCTCGGGCCGGTCGGTCGGGGCGTAGAGCGTATTGGCGTGGACGGTGGGGTTGAGGTCCTTGTGCACCGCGCGCGCCACCGCCTCGATGGTGGCCACGCCCGCCTCCATGGTGCGGTCGTCCTGGGTGAGCACGGTGAGCGTGTAGTCGTGGCCGCCGCCGGTGAAGGCGCCGACGCTGTGCACTCGCCAGCCGTGCGAGGACCGCTCCAGCCAGCCGTTCTTCACATGGATCTTCGTACCGCCCGGGGCGCCGGCCGGGGTGCCCCAGCGCTGTTCCCGGATGACCTTGCCCATCAACGAGAGGATGTACGTGCGGGAGCCGTCGCTCAGCACCGTGTTCGCGTGGGTGATCAGGTCCAGGAGCCGCTCCTGGTCGTTCGCGGTGATCCGGGTGAGGCCCCAGTAGCCGTCCTGGCCGGGCACGGTGGCGTCCATTCCGGCCGTCCGCAGGAACGCCTTGACCCCGGAGGGCTTGAGCTGCTTCCACAGCTTGCTGGTCGAGGCGTTGTCCGACTTGGTGATCATGGCCTTGGCGAGGGTCTTCTCGCGTTTGGTCAGCCCCCGGTGGTGCCGCTGCGCGTCCCACAGCAGCGTCCCCAGGACCGTCACCTTCACCACGCTCGCGGAGTCGAACCTCTGGTTCGCGCGCAGGGTGCAGCGGGTGTGGGTGGTGTGGTCGCGGAGGCTGATCGCGATGGTTCCGGACCGGCCGCGCAGCGCGGCGGCGATGTCCTTGGACATCTTTCCGGCCAGCCCGGACTGGTGCGAGACGCAGACCGGCCGCGGTGCCGTGGCCGCCGCGGAGGCGGGCCCGGCCCCGGCGACCGGCGCCGCGACGAGGGCCGCTGTGAGCGCCGCGCACACCGCGGTGCGGGGGTGCCGGGGTATTCGATCGCTCGTCATGGTGGGTTGCCTGTGTCGCGCCCGATGGCCAAGGATTCCGTCCGACATCTTCATGATCCTGGCTCCCTCGGCGTCCGTCGATCCGAGCGGGACCGATGATCAGATCCCGGCTCCCTGGACCGGCGCCGACCGTGGGAGGCTTGGAGCCATGGCTCCGCAGATCAATCCCAGCATCCTGTCCGCAGATTTCTCCCGCCTGGCGGATGAGGCGAAGGCGGTCGAAGGCGCCGACTGGCTCCACGTCGACGTCATGGACAACCACTTCGTCCCCAACCTCACCCTCGGCGTGCCGGTGGTCGAATCGCTGGGCAGGGCCACGCGGACCCCGCTGGACTGCCATCTCATGATCGAGGACCCGGACCGCTGGGCGCCGCAGTACATCGAGGCGGGCGCCGGCTCCGTCACCTTCCATGTGGAGGCCGCGGCCGCGCCGGTGCGGCTGGCGCGCGAGATCCGGGCCAAGGGCGCGCGGGCGTCGATGGCGCTCAAGCCCGCCACCCCCATCGAGCCGTACGAGGATCTGCTGCCCGAGCTGGACATGCTGCTGGTGATGACCGTGGAGCCCGGCTTCGGCGGCCAGGCGTTCCTCGACATCATGCTGCCGAAGATCCGCCGCACCCGGCAGCTCATCGCCAAGCACGGCCTTCAGATGTGGTTGCAGGTGGACGGCGGGGTCTCGGCCGAGACCATCGAGCGGTGCGCCGAGGCGGGCGCCGATGTGTTCGTCGCGGGCTCGGCCGTCTACGGCGCCGACGACCCGGCCAAGGCCGTACGGGAGCTGCGCCACCTCGCCGAAAAGGCGACCGGCACCCCCGGTTCATGAGGCGGCGTAGCTACCGGTCGATGAACTCAAGGGTGAAGGCCAAACCAACTCCGCCGTTTCTGACAGGATGAACGGTGAGTCCGGACAGTGAATAGTGAGGAGACCGCGGTGTCGACGGGCCGTTCAGCCACGCGGATGGGACCCGCCGAACTGGTGCAGGCGGCCGCCATGGCGCGCCGCTTCTACCTCGAGGGCAAGTCCAAGATCCAGATCGCCGAGGAGTTCGGCGTCAGCCGCTTCAAGGTCGCGCGGGTGCTGGAGACGGCGCTCGAGCGCGATCTTGTGCGCATCGAAATCCGGGTTCCCGCCGAGCTCGACGCGGAGCGCTCCGACGCGCTGCGCGCCCGCTACGGGCTGCGCCACGCGGTCGTCGTGGAGTCCCCGGCCGACGCCGAGGCGGACACCCCGGACCCGGAGAACCTCGGCGAGGTCGCCGCGGACCTGCTGGGCGAGCTGGTGACCGAGGGGGATGTGCTGGGGCTGGCCTGGGGGCGGTCCACGATCCACATGGCGGCCGCGCTGCACCGGCTGCCCCCGTGCACGGTCGTCCAGCTCACGGGCGTGTACGACGCGGGCACGGCCGAGCGCGGCTCGGTCGAGGCGGTGCGCCGCGCCGCCGCCGTCTCCGGCGGTGAGGCGCATCCCATCTACGCGCCGATGCTGCTGCCGGACACGGCCACCGCGGACGCCCTGCGCGGCCAGACCGGTATCGCCCGCGCCTTCGAGTACTTCGACAAGGTCACCGTGGCCTGCGTCTCCATCGGCTCCTGGGAGGCCGGGATCTCCACGGTCTACGACATGCTGACGGAGGAGGAGCGGGCCCACTACGAGAGCCTGGGCGCCGCCGCCGAGATGTCGGCCCACCTCTTCGACGCCGAGGGCCGCCGCATCGGCCGTGACCTGGGCGAGCGCTGCATCACCGTGGAGGCCGACCGGCTGCGCCGGATCCCCGAGGTGGTGGCCATCGCCGGTGGCCGCCGCAAGGCCGAGGCGATCGGGGCGGTGCTGAGGTCCGGCCTGGTCACCAGCCTGGTGACGGACACCGCCGCCGCGGACTATCTGCTGGGGATCACCCCCGCCGCCCACCCCGCCCTCGACCGCGCCGACCCGGACGGGCCGTAGCGGGCCGACCGCCGCGGGCTGGGGTCCTCCCGTCACTCGGATCCGCCAGGAGGACCCTGGGACGGAAACACCCGCCGGATCACGCCAGAAGCA
This sequence comes from Streptomyces lacaronensis, assembly GCF_047337785.1. Classification (NCBI taxonomy): domain Bacteria; kingdom Bacillati; phylum Actinomycetota; class Actinomycetes; order Kitasatosporales; family Streptomycetaceae; genus Streptomyces; species Streptomyces lacaronensis. Next base: position 2,717,544 of record NZ_JBLHDK010000003.1, on the reverse strand, counting down.
GGGCGGCGTCCCATGGCACATCACCGTCGGCGGTTCCGGCGGGCGGCGTGCCGCGGCCGAGCAGGACGAGGGCGACGCCCGCCGCGCCCTCCAGGAACGTCGGCGCGTCCAGCGGTTCCGGCCGGTGCGATGGCACCGGCGCGGTGGGAAAGCCGAAGGCCGTACCGGGGTCGAAGCGGGCGCACAGCCGCTCGGCGATCTCGTCCGCCCGCGCGGACAGCACCGGATCGTCCAACTCGTCGGCCATGCGCCCGGTGATCCGGGCCAGCCCGGCGAGGCCGTGGCACAGTCCGGGGTCGTCCAGCCCCCGCAGTCCGCCGGGGCGGGCGAAGACCGCCCTCATCGCCGCCGCCGCGGTGTGCACCCACGCGTCCTCGCCCAGCGCGACTCCGGCGAGGTGGAGGGCGCGGGCGATTCCCGGAGCGCCGTAGCACCAGCTCGCGCGCCCCGGCTCCAGGGTCGGCCGAGTGGGGGCCAGCTCCTGGTCGACGGAGACCGTACCGGGCCATCCGGCGCCCGCGTCCGGGTCCTCCTGGCGCCAGCTCATCAGCCACCGGGCGATACGGCGGATGGCCGTGTCGTGGCCGGGGACGCGCAGTCCGCGCGTCCAGCACAGGGACAGCAGCGCGAGCGGCCCGGCGATGCCGTGGGCGAGGCCCAGGTCGAGGACCCACTCCCGCCGCCCCGGGTCCGCCGCGGCGGGCCACGGTGGGCTGAACCAGCCGGGCAGCGGCCCGGCCCCGGCCTTGACGGGCTCGGTGAGGGCGACGAGATACCGCAGTACGTCGTGGACCGTTTCGGGGTCGGACGGCTCGGCGAGGAAGTACCGGCCGAGGCCGGTCATACCGGAGACGACGTCGAAGTCTCCCCGGTCCGCTCCGGGGACACCGGATTCCATCCGGTCGTACTCGGCGTCGAGGACTTTTCCAAGACGATGCCGCAGGGCCGCGTCCACCTGGCCCCGCACGGCGGCGTAGTCCCGGGGCGAGCGGGCGGCGTGCTTGGCGGCGAAGCCGAGCCCGGCCAGGCCCGTGATCAGCCCGGAACCCTTGGCACCGGCGAACCCGGCCTCCGCCGCCAGCAAGGCGTGGACGGTTGTGCGCAGGCCCGGGTCGCCCTTGCTCAGCTCACTGAGCAGCAGCGCCGCCCCTGAGGCACCCATGCCGAGCCCGGCAGCGGGGAAGTCCCGGGTGCCGGTGCCGGTGCCGGTGCCGATGGCGTGGTCGCTGAGGCGGGCGGCGATCTCGGCCGCCACCGTGTCGGCGTCCCACCGTCCGGCTGGTGCCGCCGTCATCCCAGGTGCCTCCGTCGTCCGTGTTCGGTCTGGGCGAGGCCCCGCGCCACCGCCAGCGAACGGGACTCGGAGGTGCGTGAGGTGCCGATGAGCCGGTTGTGGTGCATATGCAATACGCTCGCCAGCACCGATCCGTCGGCGGCTGCGGAGGCATAGGCACGCATGGCGGCCGCCCTGGCGTCGAGGGCGGCGAGCGCGGCGGCAGCGCCTTCGGCGGGGAACGCGGCCGGGAGCCCGCCGTCCAGCAGGCGAAGTGCCGCCGCGCGGCTTTCCCGGAAGTAGGCGTGGTGCTCCTCGTCCCGCGGGTTGCGCAGCCACCAGTCGGTCCACCGGTCGCCATGGACCTGGCAGGCGAGATCGAGGTAGTTGGCGGCGGCGAGCAGCCGCGGTTCGACGGTGACCGCGTCCGCCGCCCGGAGGCGCAGCTGTTCGAGGGCGGCCACGCTGTCCTGGTGGAAGACCTTCTCGGCGGCCTCGATGGACTCGGGGCCACCGTAGCGGTGGCTTTCGGGCTCATAGCCGTCGATGACGAACGCCCCGGCCAGACGCAGGTCGCGCAGCTGCTCCACCCAGTCCAGGACGCCCGGCAGCAGCTCGCCGTGGAGCGTGGCGGGGTCGCCGTGGAACCGCAGGCGCAGATGCGCGCCGGCCGGATCGGCGTAGCGGATGAAGAACCAGCGGTCCACCGCGGGCGGCAGGGCCGCCAGCAGCCGGGGCAGGTGCTCGGTCAGCACCTCGTCCTGGCGGTTGGCGCAGGCGTAGAGCTTGCCGTAGAGCCATGCGCGGCTGTGCCGCGGGACCGGCGGACCGACCGGGCGGATGCGCCGCGCCGGAGCCCGGACGGCCGGGGACCCGCCGGGCGCCGGGCGGGCGGGCAGCAGCGGAATCACCAGTTCGCTGCTGAACGCCCCCGAGTCGGTGGCGAGCCAGCCGTCGCCCGCCCCCGCGTCCTCGGGAGTCTCGTACGCCGTCACGTCCTTGCCCCGGCGGAGCTCGCGGCGCAGCACCATGCGGTGGAGCGGGGCGGTCAGGTCGACCGCCACCCGATGGTCGCCCCCGCCGACGGCGACCCGGTCGGGCACGTTCCAGCGCGCCCGCCAGCCGTCCAGGCGGCGCTCCCACTCCGCGTCCGAGAGGGAGGGGTCGAACAGGCCGGGGTCGGTCAGCCGCCATCGGGCGGGGGCGAGGACCGTCCTGCCGAACCGGACACGGGGCAGATGGGGAAGTGTGGAGACGCGCCCCCATGTCCACACGCACGAGGGCCAGCTTCCCATCGTCGGCAGCTCGCGCAGCAGACGGACCGCCGCGGGGGCGCGCCGCGCGTCGAGCATGGTCGGAACCCGGGGGTTGATCTCCTGCCCGGTCGAGGCGTCCACGAGATACAGCCGGTCGAGGTCGGCGGCCAGTGCGAGATCGCCCATTCCCCGCACGGCGGGCGAGGCGCGGTCCGCGAAGCAGCCCACCGCGACCCGCTCGGTCCAGAACGCCCGAACGCGGGCCACGTTGGCGTCGCGCCCGCTCAGGGGCAGGAAGTCCAGATGTGCTTGGAGCGCGCCGTCCCGGGCCGAGTCGGCGGCGGAGCGGCGCGCCAACTCGCCCACCGCCTCCACGTCGTCGAGGAGGTAGGCGAACCGGCCGAAGAGCGCGCCCGGTGCCGGCGATCCCGTCGCCGGGGAGAGCACGAGCGCGAAGTCGCCCTCTTCGAGTGATCGCCTTGAGGGGGCGGTCAGATGGGCGCAGAGCTCCAGCGCGGCCGGGGGCGGTGCTCCGGAGCCGCGCAGCCGGTCGAGCGCCGCGTCGTCGAGCACCACCTCGCGGTCGCCCGACGCGATCGCCGTGAGCGCCAGCTCGGCCAGGAACTCGTTCCGGGCCCGGTCGCGTTCGCTCGGCTCACCGGGTTCCGCCGTGCGCCGCTCGCTTCTTGGGTGGTCGTAGCCGGCGGGCGGGCCCAGGCCGGTGTGCGGGTCGAGGACGTCGGCGAGCGGCACGGCCCGGTCGGTGCCATAGCGTTCGACGAACGCGTCACGGTACTCCCGGAGTTCGGGCGTCGGGATGGTGTCGGGTGCGGCGAGACACAGCGCCGTGGCCGCGCGCTCCGCCTCCCGCGACACCTCCCGGTCCAGGGTGACTTCGGCGTCCAGCCGCATGTCGACCTGGATCGGCCGGTCATCGGCGCGCAGGCCGCCCATCGTGTTCAGGGCCGCCTGCCAGCGGCCGAGCCCGGCACCGAGGCGTTCCGCGCCGTACTCCTCCAATAGGTCGCCGATGGCGGCCAGTTCGCGTGCCTTGTCGGTCCGGCCCACGGCCTTGAGGACTTCCACCGCGTACCGCAACGGGTCGGTCTCGCTGAGCGGGGGGCGCAGCTCGGTGAGGAGGAAGCCCTGGCGGACGAGCTCGACGAGAAGCCCCTCCTTGGCGGACTCGGGGACGTTCGGGTACGTCTCGTCCAGGATTTTCAGCAGTTCCCCGGCCGGGCGGGGGTGCCGGGTGGCGGCGAGGACGGTCTTCACGGCCGCCGTGTGGCGTACGGAGATCTCCTGGGCGCTCCGCCCCTCACCCTGCCGTTCGCCGGCGGCCGGCTCCTCGGGGTCGGCCGGGTCCTTCGCGTCGTAGCCGCAGGGGAGCACCCAGCGCTGTCCGCGTGCGAAGCCCAGGTCGTTCGCCACGACGCGCAGCGCCCGCAGAACCTCGAGGTCGCCCTCCCAGGCGGTGAGCACGCCGGTCAGCCAGCCGCCGTCCGGGCGCACCGCCTTGCGGTGCCGGGTGCCCATCCGGATCTGGCAGCCCGCCTCGCCGAAGGACACCGGGGCGACGCCCGCCAGGAGCCCGAAGGGGGTGGCGCGGCTGGCGGCCCGCAGGACGTAGCGCGTCGTCGAGAGCGTGAGCTTGCGCAGTGCGCCGGGTTTCATCGGCGCGCCCGCGCGCAGCGCCTCGACGGTCCGGTGCAGTGAGGGGCTGGAGACGGCGAGGGCCTCCTCCACCCGTCCGTCGGAGAGGAGCGCGTCGATGTACCGGCGGACCTGTTCGCGGTCGCGCGGGTCGATGTGGGCGCGGGTCCCGGTGGCCGAGCGGGGAAGGAGCGGGACACGGAGCATCCCGGTGGGCTCCGCCTGGAACATCGCGTGGTCTCCGGACATGGTGTCGTCTCTCCCGTTGATGCCCGGCACCGCCGGGCATTCCGCCGTCGGCGAGCCGCGCGGGGCCCGGGCTGGGCCCGTGCCCCGCGCGGTCCTGGCTGCTAACAGGCCGGCGCGGCCTGGGTGCACCAGAGGATGGACGCTATGGGCGTGGAGGCGGCCTGGGCGGCCGCCGGCTCGTCGAGCTCGACACGCACGTCCAGGTCGAACTCCGACATCTCCATGGCCGACTCGGCCGGTACGGCAATAGACATGGTCAACTCCTTCGTCAGAGAGGGCGACGGCAGCCATTCGCACCCAGTGCTGCTCGAAACACACCTCACCGGATGGGCACGCGCGGCTTCCGTTCGCGGGTTTACCTGTGAGGCGCTCAGATCGAGCGCCCCGCATATCTTGTACGCGCACCGCCCGCGATTCGGGACCTTCGGGGAGCCGGGTCTAAGGGTTACCTCAGGGATTCGGGGAGGTGGAACCAACGACCGTCATCGTGTTCTCCCACGACTCGCGGTCGGCGACTCACGGCCGGGGCCCGACCGCTTGCGCACGCGCCGAGCGGTGGTCCGCCGCAGGGGCACTCGCCCTCGGGCGGGCGCTCGGGTAGCGTTTTGACGTAAGGCAGGTTGCCTGTCGGCACCGGAGCGGCCCCCGCAGCGCCTCTTTGGAGGACTATATGAACACGGGGGTCTTTTCTTGTGTCACTGTGCGAGTGACCTGCGTCGTTTCGCGTGAAAATGTGAGACTCATGCGTTTCCTAGAGCCCGGTACGGGGCGCCACGTGGAATCTTCCCCGGTTCCCTACGACCTGACCTACGACGATGTGTTCATGGTCCCGAGCCGCTCCGCGGTCGGCTCCCGCCAGGGAGTGGATCTGTCGGCCCCCGACGGCACCGGCACCACCATCCCGCTCGTCGTCGCCAACATGACCGCGATCGCCGGGCGCCGCATGGCCGAGACGGTCGCCCGGCGCGGTGGCCTCGTCGTCATCCCGCAGGACATCCCGATCGACGTCGTCACGGACGTGGTCCGGTGGGTCAAGAGCCGCCATCTGGTGCTGGACACCCCAATCGTCCTCGCCCCGACCGGCACCGTCGCCGACGCGCTGTCGCTGCTGCCCAAGCGGGCACACGGCGCGGGCGTGGTGGTCGAGGACGGGCGTCCGGTGGGTGTGGTGACCGAGTCCGACCTGACCGGGGCGGACCGCTTCACCCAGCTGTCCGAGGTGATGTCGCGGGAACTGATGGTGCTCGACGCCGACATCGACCCCCAGGAGGCGTTCAGCCGCCTCGACGCCGCCCACCGCAAGCTGGCCCCCGCCGTGGACGCGGACGGGAAGCTGGCCGGCATCCTGAGCCGCAAGGGAGCGCTGCGCGCGACGCTCTACACGCCCGCGGTGGACGCGGCGGGCCGGCTGCGGATCGCGGCCGCCGTCGGGGTCAACGGCGATGTGGAGGGCCGTACGAAGGCGCTCCTCGACGCCGGGGTGGACACCCTCGTCGTGGACACCGCCCACGGCCACCAGGAGTCGATGATCAGCGCGCTCAAGGCGGTCCGGGCGCTGGGCCCGCGGGTGCCGGTGGTGGCGGGCAACGTGGTCTCCGCCGAGGGGGTGCGCGATCTCGTCGAGGCCGGTGCCGACATCGTCAAGGTCGGTGTCGGACCGGGCGCCATGTGTACCACCCGCATGATGACCGGCGTGGGCCGGCCTCAGTTCTCCGCGGTGATGGAATGTGCCGCCGAGGCGCGGAAGTTCGGCAAGCACATCTGGGCGGACGGCGGTATCCGGCACCCTCGCGACGTCGCCATGGCGCTGGCCGCCGGGGCGTCCAACGTCATGATCGGCTCCTGGTTCGCGGGCACGTACGAGTCGCCCGGCGACCTCCAGCACACCGCCGACGGCCGCCCGTACAAGGAGAGCTTCGGCATGGCGTCGGCGCGCGCGGTGCGCAATCGGACCAGCGAGGAGTCGGCGTACGAGCGGGCCCGCAAGGGGCTGTTCGAGGAGGGCATCTCCACCTCGCGGATGTTCCTGGACCCGGCCCGGCCGGGCGTCGAGGACCTGATCGACTCGATCGTCGCGGGCGTGCGCAGCTCGTGCACCTACGCGGGCGCGGGGTCGCTGGAGGAGTTCCACGAGCGGGCCGTCGTCGGCGTCCAGAGCGCCGCGGGTTACGCGGAGGGCCAGCCCCTCCACGCCTCGTGGGACTGAGACACCGCCTCCCGGAACCCGGACAGCACCACAGCCCCACTCGGCTCGGGTGAGTGGGGCTGTGGTGGTGTGGTGCGGCCCTGTCTCATCTCGCCATTCCACGCTGCTCACCCCGGGTGCGGGGCAGTGCGTGGCGTGGCGGGCTGGTGAGGGTGATCTGCCGCACCAGCTGGTGGAACGAGACCAGCGCGGCGACCGGGGGAAGACCGGCCACGGCGATGCTGGGCGCGTTCCTCGGGGCGTGTGCCACACACAGGAACACCGCGATGGTGGAGAAGAGCACCACCACGGCCCATGAGTGCGCCGCGCCCCGCCGGTGCAGGGCGGCCCGCAGCACCGACAGCGAGGCGACCAGCCAGGGTCCGTAGACCAGCAGGGGCCACCACGCCGCCATGGACTCCGAGGTGCTCGGGGAGGCCAGATAGCGCAGCGGGGGGTAGGAGATCATTCCGCCGAGCACGCTCAGCATGGCGACGATGACGGTGGTGACCGCCGCGAAGGTCAGGCTGATCACATGCAGCCACGGCATCGTCGGCAGCCGGAAGCGGACCCGGCGGCGCTTGCCGCGCCCCCGCACATGCGCGGGGGAGGGGGCCCGCAGGGGGGTGACCGGTGGTCCGATGGGGCCGGTGGTGTGCACCGCCTCCTCGGCGGAGGAGGTCTGGAGCAGCCGGGCCAGGTCCCCCTCCAGGTCCCAGCGACCCTCGATGGTCTCCGGGTCGGGCAGGGGGAAAGGATTCATCTCATAATCGGCTGCCGCCTCGAACCGGTCCCCGGGAGGGGGCGCGGGGGCGGGCCGGTGGCCGGTGGGAGGGGGCCCGTAGCCGCCCGGCCTCGGCTCGGTGTACGTCATGCCTTGACGCCCGGTTCTGTGGTATCGGAGCGCTGGAGGAAGTCCGCCTCGATCCGGCCCAGCGTCCGGATGAAGTCCTCCCACACTCTCGCGCAGTATTCGAGCGGGTAGCGCTCGCTGTCACCCCCCTGGTCGCGAGGCCGGAACACCGGTTCGGCACCGAGGCGGGAGTGATCGGGTGGTTGCAGACTGTCAGTGGTCACGTCCCCACCAACGACCGCTAAAATGGTGCAGTATCGCGGCATTCGGGTGAAACGCGCGCTGACAAGCTCAGTGTTTCGCAACGATTCACCGACGAGCGCCCCCGCGCGCAACGTTGCGACGCGTATGCGCAACCATGGTCCATTACGGCCGTCGGCGGACGGCTCATAGGGTCTTGCGCTGACGTGGAGTGGCGGGGACCGGCTGCTCGGCGATTCCCACCTGCGGGTTTCCTTCCCGGGTACCCGTATGTCCGCAGTCGGTCGCCACCACCTGATGGCAGCGAATAAGGAGCCACCCAAGTGTTGGAGCACGGCGCAGCACCGCCCGCCACCCAGCAACCGGAACCAGACCCTCCGGTCGGCGGGCTGGGCGCCCGGCTGATGCGGCGCAAGCCCGTGGAGCGGCTGGTCGCCGAGGGCGGCCAGGGCGAGGGCGGAAGCCTCCGGCGCTCGATGGGCGTATGGCAGCTCACGATGATCAGCATCGGCGCCACCCTGGGCACCGGCATCTTCGTGGTGCTCGGCGAGGCGGTGCCGGACGCGGGCCCCGCGGTCGTCGTGTCGTTCGTCATAGCCGGGCTCACCGCGCTGTTCTCCGCGCTGTCGTACGCCGAGCTGGCGGGCACCATCCCGGTCTCCGGCTCCTCCTACTCGTACGCCTACGCCACCATGGGCGAGCTGATCGCCTGGGTCTGCGGCTGGTGTCTGATCCTGGAGTACGGCGTCTCGGTGGCGGCCGTGGCCGTCGGCTGGGGCGAGTACCTCAACGAACTGCTCGACGGCACCCTCGGCATCACCATCCCCGACGCGCTGGCCGCGCCGCCCGGGGACGGCGGGATCTTCAATCTGCCCGCGCTGCTCGTGGTGCTGCTGGCCATGGCGTTCCTGCTGGGCGGCGCCAAGGAGAGCGCCCGCGCCAACGCCATCATGGTCGGGGTGAAGATCGCGGCGCTGATCCTCTTCTGCGCCGTCGCCTTCACCGGCATCCGGGCCGGCAACTACACCCCGTTCATGCCGCTGGGCATGGCGGGCGTCAGCGCCGCCGGCGCCACCCTCTTCTTCTCCTACATCGGCTTCGACGCCGCCTCCACGGCCGGTGAGGAGGCCAAGAACCCGCAAGCCGACCTGCCCCGCGCGATCATGCTCTCGCTGATCATCGTCACCGCGCTGTACTGCCTGGTGGCCGCCGTGGCGGTGGGCGCCCTGCCGTGGAAGGAGTTCTCCGGCTCCGAGGCCGCGCTCGCCTCGATCATGAAGGATGTCACCGGACAGAGCTTCTGGGCCGTGCTGCTGGCGGCCGGCGCGGTGATCGCGATCGCGTCCGTGGTGCTGACCGTGCTCTACGGGCAGACCCGCATCCTCTTCGCGATGTCCCGGGACGGGCTGGTGCCCAAGGTCTTCTCCACGGTCCACGCCCGGACCGGGGTGCCCCGCGCCAACACCGTCATCGTCTCGCTCTTCTGCGGTGTCCTCGCCGCCGCCATCCCGCTCGGCCAGCTCGCCGACGCCACCAGCATCGGCACGCTCTTCGCCTTCGCGCTGGTCAACATCGCCGTGATCATGCTGCGCCGGACCCGGCCCGACATGCCCCGTACCTTCCGGGTGCCGCTGTCCCCGCTCTTCCCGCTGATCGGCTTCGCGCTGTGCCTGTGGATGATGGGCAGCCTGCAGTTCGTGACCTGGGTGGTCTTCGGCGTGTGGATGGCCGTCGGCCTTGTGCTGTACTTCGGATACGGCATGCGCCGATCCCGACTGGCCACAGCAGAGAAGTGATTGCCCCCCAGTGCGACTGAACGATCTCGACGAACGCATCGTCCACGCCCTAGCCGAGGACGCCCGCCGCTCCTACGCCGACATCGGCGAAATCGTCGGGCTGTCCGCGCCCGCCGTCAAACGGCGGGTGGACCGGCTGCGCGCGGAGGGAGCCATCACCGGTTTCACGGTGCGGGTCGACCCGGTGGCGCTGGGCTGGGAGACCGAGGGCTTCATCGAGCTCTACTGCCGCCACAACACCTCGCCGGACGACATCCGCCGGGGCCTGTCGCGCTACCCCGAGGTGGTGTCCGCGTCCACCGTCACCGGTGACGCGGACGCCGTCGTCCAGGTCTTCGCCGCCGACATGCGCCACTTTGAGCGGGTGCTGGAGCGGATCGCGGGGGAGCCGTTCGTGGAGCGCACGAAGTCTGTGCTGGTGCTGTCGCCTCTGCTGCGGAGGTTTAGTTCGGGCGCCCCTACGTAGGCGCTCCGCCGGGTGCGCACGTTCCCTGGTGTCGTTATCGGCCGCGGCGCCGTTGTGGCTGGTCGCGCAGTTCCTCGCGCCCCTTCGGGGCGCGTGCAATGAATCGCCGTGTACTGATCCCGATACGTCATGAATCGACGCCGGACGCAATGAAGTCGTCTTGTTGGGCGATCCGGAGGCAACGTACTGTTTTTATGCCCTTACTCCTCCTCCCGAGGTCTGCCATGCCGCCGCTGCGCACCGCTCTGCTCCAGAACTCCGGTCACCCCGGCGACCCCGCCGGTAACCTCAAGGTCCTCGACGAGGCCGCCGCCCGCGCGGCCGCCGATGGCGCCGGGCTGCTGGTCACCGCGGAGATGTTCCTCACCGGCTACGCCATCGGCGGCGGCGTGCGGGAGCTGGCCGAGCCCGCCGACGGGCCGAGCGGCCGGGCCGTGGCCGAGATCGCCGCGACGCACGGCCTCGCGATCCTCTACGGCTACCCCGAGCGCCACGCGGGCGCGGTCCACAACTCCGCGCGGCTGGTGGGCGCGGACGGCACCGAGCTGGCCAACTACCGCAAGACCCATCTCTACGGCTGCTTCGAGCGGGAGTCGTTCACCCCGGGGGAGGTCCCCGTCGTCCAGGCCACCATCGGCGAGCTGACCGTCGGCATCCTGGTCTGCTACGACGTGGAGTTCCCCGAGAACGTACGGGCCCATGCCCTGGCCGGGACCGATCTGCTGGTGGTGCCCACCGCGCAGATGCACCCCTTCGAGTTCGTCGCCGAATCCCTGATCCCGGTGCGGGCCTTCGAGAGCCAGATGTACATCGCGTACGTCAACCGCAGCGGCCCCGAGGGCGAGTTCGACTTCGTCGGGCTGAGCTGTCTCGCCGGGCCCGACGGCGCCACCTGTCTGCGCGCCGGCCGCGGTGAGGAGCTCCTCCTCGGCGACGTCGACCCCAAACTGCTGACGACCTCGCGCCGGATCAACCCGTATCTGCGCGACCGCCGCCCCGGTCTCTACACCTCCCTCAGCTGATCCGTCCGGCCCCTGCCGCACCCGAACCACCCTTTTGAGCACCAAGCAGCAAGGAGTCCGTACCCCATGACGTCCACGGTGCCCACCGCCGTCCATGACGAGCAGGAGACGCGCGCCCTCGAGGCCCTTCCGCCCATCACCATGTTCGGCCCGGACTTCCCCTACGCCTACGACGACTACCTCGCCCACCCCGCGGGCCTGGGCCAGATACCGGCGACCGAGCACGGCGCCGAGGTCGCGGTCGTCGGCGGCGGACTCTCCGGTGTCGTCGCCGCGTACGAACTGATGAAGATGGGCCTGCGACCCGTGGTCTACGAGGCCGACCGGATCGGCGGACGGCTGCGCACTCATCGCTTCGACGGCTGTGACGACGCGCTGACCGCCGAGATGGGCGCGATGCGCTTCCCGCCGTCCTCCACCGCCCTCCAGCACTACATCGACCTGGTGGGCCTGAAGACCCAGCCGTTCCCCAATCCGCTGGCCCCCGAGACCCCCTCGACCGTCGTCGACCTCAAGGGCGAGTCCCACTACGCCCGCACCATCGACGACCTGCCGCCGGTCTACCGCGAGGTGGCCGACGCCTGGAACGCCTGCCTGGAGGAGGGCGCGGACTTCTCCGACATGAACCGCGCCATCCGCGAGCGGGACGTGCCCCGGATCCGGGAGATCTGGGCGCGGCTGGTCGAGAAGCTGGACAACCAGACCTTCTACGGCTTCCTCTGCGACTCCCCGGCCTTCACCTCCTTCCGCCACCGGGAGATCTTCGGCCAGGTCGGCTTCGGCACCGGCGGCTGGGACACCGACTTCCCCAACTCCATCCTGGAGATCCTGCGCGTCGTCTACACCGAGGCCGACGACCACCACCGCGGCATCGTCGGCGGCAGCCAGCAGCTTCCGCTGCGGCTGTGGGAGCGTGAGCCCGAGAAGATCGTCCACTGGCCGCAGGGCACCTCGCTGGCCTCGCTGCACGAGGGTGCGCCCCGCCCGGCCGTGACCCGGCTGCACCGGGCAGCGGGCGACCGCGTCGTGGTGACGGACGCGAGCGGTGACATCCGCTCGTACCGCGCGGTGGTCTTCACCGCGCAGTCCTGGATGCTGCTTTCCCAGATCGACTGCGACGACTCACTCTTCCCGATCGACCACTGGACGGCGATCGAGCGCACCCACTACATGGAGTCCAGCAAGCTCTTCGTGCCGGTGGACCGGCCGTTCTGGCTGGACAAGGACGAGGTCACCGGGCGGGACACGATGAGCATGACGCTCACCGACCGGATGACCCGCGGCACCTATCTGCTGGACAACGGCCCGGACCGGCCCGCCGTCATCTGCCTCTCCTACACCTGGTGCGACGACAGCCTCAAGTGGCTGCCGCTGTCCGCGAACGAGCGGATGGAGGTCATGCTCAAGTCGCTCTCGGAGATCTATCCACACGTCGACATCCGCAAGCACATCATCGGCAGCCCGGTCACCGTGTCCTGGGAGAACGAGCCGTACTTCATGGGCGCGTTCAAGGCCAATCTGCCCGGCCACTACCGCTACCAGCGCCGGCTGTTCACCCACTTCATGCAGGACCGGCTGCCCGCCGGCAAGCGCGGCGTCTTCCTGGCGGGCGACGACATCTCCTGGACGGCGGGCTGGGCCGAGGGCGCGATCCAGACGGCGCTCAACGCCGTGTGGGGCGTCATGCACCAGTTCGGCGGCTCCACCGACCCGAAGAACCCCGGGCCGGGCGATCTGTACGACGAGATCGCGCCCGTCGAGCTCCCCGAGGACTGAGCCGGTCCGGGGGCCGTTCAGCACCCGGTCCGGGGCGGCTTCAGCACGCGGACGGCAGAGGGGTGAGCAGAAAGCGCCCGACCAGACCCACGGTGGCGTCGACGCGCTCGGCGAACTCCTCGGCCAGCTCCGGCACCGCGCGCAGCCCCCACAGCGCGCGGAACGCCGCCCATGCGGCGTCCCGCGCCTTCTCCAGGCTCCAGGAGCCCACGAGATGGGTGAGCGGATCGGCCACGTCCAGCAGATCGGGACCGGGCATCAGCTCCTCCCGGATCCGCTCCTCCATCCCCGCGAGCAGGGCGCCGATCCGGTCGAAGTCGCCCTCCAGGGCGTCCGGTTCCAGGTCCCGGGCCCGGCAGGTGTCCAGCAGCGCGAGCGCCAGGTCATGGCCGATATGGGCGTTGATCCCGGCGAGCGCGAACTGCACCGGGCGGACCCCCGGGTGGCACCGCAGCTGGAACAGCGGCCGCCAGCAGGCGGGCGGCCGACCGCCGGTGGTCACCGCGTCGACCGCCGCCAGATAGCGCTCGGCGAACCGCACGTCCAGCTCCTCGGTGGCGGACGGGTCGTGGAAGTACCCGTCCGCGAGCCGTCGGCCGACCTCCTCGGTGACCGACAGATACACCCCGTTGAAGACCGTCACCCCGTCCCCGGGCGGCAGCGACGTGCCGAGCGCGCTCATGCGCGCCAGGACGCTTCGCACGGTGCGCGGTGCGAGCCGCGCGGGCGTGGGTGTGGGCCGCGCGGGCGTGGGTGTGGGCGTGGGCATCGTCATGGACGCCAGGGTGGCAGGCCGGACGGGCGCGGTCCCGCCGTACGCCGTCGCTTCCCCTGGACGGTCTAACGCCCCGTCAACCGCCGTATCACAGCACCCCCGCGTCGCGCGCCGTCCACATCGACGGATACAGCGGCCGCCAGCCCAGCTCGTCCCGCAGCCGGAGGTTGGAGGTGATCCCGAACCAGGGGTCCGCGTCGGTCCGCTCGGTCATGCCCTCGGGCAGCGGCACCCCGCTGATCTGGTAGAGCTCGACCGTGGTCGCCGGGGCGTCGTCCACGATGTTGTACTTGCGGCCCGACACCGAGCCGCCGGCGGTGCCGCCCGGCGCGCGCAGCAGCCGCAGCAGCGCCTGCGTCGCGTCCGCGTGGTGGACCATGGCGAGCCGCTGGTTCCCGGCCCATGCCGCCGCGTGCGGCAGGATGTTCGCCAGATGCGGATCGCCGTCCCCGTAGACGAAGGCCAGGCTGCCGATCCGCAGATCGAGGCCGTGCTCGCGGTGCAACGCCAGCAGCTCCCGCTCCGCCTCGGCCTTGGAGGCGGGGTACGCGCCCCACAGCAGCCCGCCGGGCCTGCTCTCGTCGTCCTCCGTGAGCGGCCGCCCGCGCGAGGCGCCGTACACCAGATTGGTGCTGACCTGGAGGAACCGGCTCGTCCCGGCCTCGACCGCGGCCCGTCCGAGCGCGACCGCCGCGTCCCGGTTGACCGCCCATGCCTCCTCGTCCGGCACCCCGCGGAAGGCCGCCGCGATGTTGACCACCGCATGCGCCCCCTCCATGGCCCTCCGCAGATCCTTCTCCTCGCGCAGATCGCCGACCATGAGCCGCGCGCCCTGGGCCGCGAAGGGGGCGCCGCGCTCCTCGTCGCGCACCAGCACCCGTACCTCGGTACCGGCCGCGGGCCGCTCCAGCAGCCGCTTGGTGAACCGCCGTCCCACCTGGCCGGTCGCACCCGTCACCAGAATCAAGGGCATGAGCATCCGCCTTTCGTCTCGTCGCTCGGCCTCAGCCTGCGGCGGGCGGGGCGGGGCCGGGAGAGACCTCCTCATCCAGGGATCCGCAGACCCTGGATACGGGACGCGGGCACGGCGACGATGGGAGCGTGCATCGAACGGAACTCGCTGACTTCCTGCGCCGTTGCCGCGCCCGCCTCGGTCCCGCCGACGTGGGGATGACGCCCGGCCCCCGACGCCGTACGCCAGGGCTGCGCCGGGAGGAGGTGGCCCAGCTCGCGGGCATGTCCCCGGACTACTACACCCGGCTGGAGCAGGCCCGGGGCCCGCGCCCGTCCCGCCAGATGCTGACCGCGCTGGCCCGGGCGCTGCGGCTCACCGACGACGAGCGCGACTACCTCTTCCATCTGGTGGGGGAGGAGCCGCCGGGCGACCGCAGCACCTCGGAGCATGTGCGGCCCGGTCTGCTCCGGGTGCTGGACCGGCTGTACGACACCCCGGCCCAGGTGATCACCGACTGGGGCGAGGTGCTGGCGCAGAACGCGATGGCGGCGGCGCTGGTCGGCGACATCATGGTGCGGCCGCCCGGCGACCGCAATATCGTCCGGTCCTTCTTCACCCGGCGCGACGACGCCTCCGACGCCCCCGGGATCTTCTCGGGCGAGGAGATCGAGGAGCACGCCCGGCTGCATGTGGCCACCCTCCGGGCCGTGCTCGCCGCCCGCCCCGACGACCCCGGACCGGCGGGGCTCGTGGCCGAACTGCTGTCGGTGAGCGCGGAGTTCGCGGCGCTGTGGGAGGCCCATGAGGTGGCCGTATGGCACTCCAGGGTCAAGCGGTTCACCCACCCGGTGGTGGGGACGATGGAGCTGGACTGCGAGGTCCTGCTGAGCTCGGAACACGCCCAGCGGCTGATCGTCCACACCGCCCGCCCCGGCACCGAGTCCGCCGAGCGGCTGGAGCTGCTGCGGGTGGTGGGCCTCCAGGACCTCGCCCCGCGAGGATGAGGCCCGGGGGTTTCGCGGGCGCTTCAGGGCCTACGGGCTGCCCGGTGGATCTGTCCCCTCCCCGCCCCTTCCCGCGACCCCGATCTGCGGCTCCACAGCGTGTGCGGCAGGGGCTTCGCCCCTGGACTCCGGGCGGAGCCCGGTCCGGGGTGTGGGGCGGAGCCCCGGTTTCGGGGAGGGGCGGGGAGGGACGCGGCCCGCCGCGGGCGTCACGATCCGCCGGACGCCCCCTGGGCAGGCCACTCGTCGTCGTATTCGCTGGTGCCCGCGTCCAGCAGGGGCTCCTGCTGCTTCAGGTGTGCCGGGGCCAGGGCCCGCAGTACGTGGTAGCCGAGCAGCACCACGATCGTGCCGAGCGCGATCCCGCCCAGCTCGAAGTTGTGGCCGATCTTCAGGCTGACGCCCCCGACGCCGATGATGACGCCCGCCGCGACCGGCACCAGATTGAGCGGATTGCGCAGGTCCACCTTGTTGTGCACCCAGATCTGCGCGCCGAGCAGCCCGATCATGCCGTAGAGGATGACGGTGATCCCACCCAGCACCCCGCCCGGCACCGCCGCCACCACCGCGCCGAACTTCGGGCACAGCCCGAAGAGCAGCGCGAAGCCCGCGGCGGCCCAGTACGCGGCGGTGGAGTACACCCGGGTGGCGGCCATGACCCCGATGTTCTCGGAGTACGTGGTATTGGCCGGGCCGCCGACCGAGGTGGAGATCATGGTCGCCGCGCCGTCCGCGGCGATCGCCGTGCCCAGCTGATCGTCGAGCGGATCGCCGATCATCTCGCCGACCGCCTTCACATGCCCGGCGTTCTCGGCGATCAGCGCGATCACCACCGGCAGCGCCACCAGTACCGCCGACCAGTGGAAGGTGGGCCCGTGCAGGGACGGCAGACCGATCCAGTCCGCCCTCGCCACACCGGAGAGATCCAGCCGCCAGTGGTCGGTGACCCGTCCGCTGCCGTCGATGGAGTGGATCTTGCCGAAGACGCGGTCGAAGACCCAGGAGACCGCATAGCCGAAGACCAGCCCCAGGAAGATCGCGATACGCGACCAGAAGCCCCGCAGACAGACCACCGCCGCCCCGGTGAGCAACATCGTCAGCAGCGCGGTCCACTGGTCGGCGGGCCAGTACGTACCGGCGGTCACCGGCGCCAGATTGAATCCGATCAGCATGACCACCGCGCCGGTCACCACCGGCGGCATCGCCGCGTGGATGATCCGGGCGCCGAACGTCCGTACCGCCAGACCGCTCAGCAGCAGCACACCGCCGACCACCAGGATCGCCCCGGTGACGGCGGCGCTGCCGCCGCCCTGCGCCCTGATCGCGGCGGCCACGCCGACGAAGGACAGGCTGCACCCCAGATAGCTGGGGATCCGGCCGCGGGTCGCGAGCAGGAAGAGCACGGTCGCGACCCCGGACATCATGATCGCGAGGTTGGGGTCGAGACCCATCAGCACCGGAGCGACGAAGCTGGCCCCGAACATGGCCACGACGTGCTGCGCGCCGAGCCCCACCGTCCTCGGCCACGACAGCCGCTCATCCGGCCTGACGACGGCACCGGGGGCGGGGGTGCGCCCATCGCCGTGCAGGGTCCAGCCCACGCCGAGGCCCATGACTGCTCCACTTCATCGCTGCGGGGGATTCGCAGCAATGTTAGTTGGCCGAAAATATGCGTCTTGCGGCTATGTGGGACCGGCCGTGGTGAAGTCGTCTGCCAGTGACTGTGCCTCACCGTAGCCGGGCAGGTCGGCGGCTTGATCGGCATGGGCGGGGACGTCCGGGTGGGTGATCGACCACGCCAGCTCGACGGCATGGTTCAGGGCGGCCCGGAAGAGCAGCGAACCGCAGCTGATCCGCCGCACCCCGAGCTCCGCCAGCCGCTCATAGGTGTGGCGGCCGGGTGTGAAGAGGACGTTCAGCGGGGTCTCGCCGAGGTCGTCGGCCAGCGCGCCGATGTTCTGCTCATCGATGAGCGCGGGTACGAAGACCCCGTCCGCGCCCGCCCGCACATACGCCTCGATGCGCTCGGCGGTGGCGGCCAGCGAGGGCGGGGTGCCGCCACCGATCGCGGCGATCCAGTGGGTGTCGGTCCGGGCGTTCACGAACAGCCGGGGCACCCGCTCCTTGATGGCCTCGATCATCGCGCACTGCCGGGCCGGCGGCGCGAGGGTGCCGTCGGGGCGTCCGTCCTCGATGTTCACGCCGACCACCCCGGCCCGGTCCAGCTCGGCCGCGACCGCCGCGACCTCCTCGGGCCGTTCGCCGAACCCGCCCTCGATGTCGACGGTCACCAGCGCCGGGAGCCGGGCGATGCCACGGGCGAGGGCGAGGGTGCCGTCGCGGGCGGCGCCGGTCGCGTCGGGCAGCCCGGCCGCCGCGGCCACGCCGAGGCTGGTGGTGCCGATGGCGGGGAAGCCGCGCCGGACCAGGGCGGCGGCTGAGGCATGGTCCCACGCGTTGGGCAGCAGCAGGGGCCGGTCGCCGTGGTGGAGCCGGCGGAAGGCGGTGTGGCGGTCGGGGGCCGGGCCGTCGCTCGTATCGCTCATATCACCGACCGTACGGCCGGATCCTTACGGCGCTCACCGAACAATGGCGGTGCGGGAGCCGGACGGTGGCGGTGCGGGAGCCGACCCACGGCCGTGCGGGAGCCGACCGACGGCCGTGCGGGAGCCGGACGGTGGTGGCGTCGGAGCCGACGCACCGTCACGGGCTCGCCTCCGTCAGGGGAGCGTGGCCTGGGACGTCGACGGGTCGGGGTGCGGGGCGGAGCCCGTGGTGTCCGTCCCCGCCGGGGTCCGCAGCACTCCGGCCCCCGCCACCAGCCCCAGCGCCAACGTCGTGACCAGGCAGAACGAGATCGTCAGCGAGGTAAGATCCGCGATTGACCCCATCGCCGCCGGAGCGATCAGCCCCGAGGTGTAGGTGATCGTGGCGACGCCCGCGATGGCCTGGCTCGGGGCCGGGCCGCTGCGCCCGGCGGCGGCGAAGGCCAGCGGCACCACGACCGCGATGCCGAGGCCGATCAGGCCGAATCCGGCGATGGCGAGGGCGGGCCCGGAGGCGGTGACCACGAGGACGCCCCCGGCGGTGGCGAGGACGCCGCCGGTCCGTACGGTCCGCACCGGCCCGAAGCGGCCCACCAACGCGTCCCCGACGAGCCGGGCGCCGGCCATCGTGCAGGAGAAGGCGGTGGTGCAGGCGGCGGCGAGGCCGGGGGAGGTGTCCAGGACGTCGCGCAGATAGACCGCCGACCAGTCCAGGCTCGCCCCCTCAGCGAAGACCGCGCAGAATCCCACCGCGCCGATGATCAGCGCGGAGCGGGGCGGCAGGGCGAAGCGGGGCGGCGGGTGCTCCTCGGGGGCGCTGCGCAGGTCCAGGACCCAGTGGCAGGCCACCGCGCCGAGCACCGTGAGGACCCCGGCGGCGATGGCGAGGTGGAGCCGGGCGTCGGCCTCGGCGTGCGCGGCGACCGTGCCCGCCGCCGAGCCGGTGAGCGCGCCGACGCTCCACATGCCGTGCAGCCCGGACATGATCGAGCGGCCGAGGCGGTTCTCGATCTCCACACCGAGGGCGTTCATCGCGACGTCGGACATCCCGGCGGTCGCGCCGAAGATGAGCAGCGCACCGCACAGCCAGACCAGTCCGGGCGCGAGCGGGGGCATCACCAGCCAGACGGTCCACAGGGCGAGCAGTCCGCGCAGTGCCGTGCGGGC
The DNA here is from genome assembly GCF_047337785.1 of Streptomyces lacaronensis. Classification (NCBI taxonomy): domain Bacteria; kingdom Bacillati; phylum Actinomycetota; class Actinomycetes; order Kitasatosporales; family Streptomycetaceae; genus Streptomyces; species Streptomyces lacaronensis. Next base: position 2,698,367 of record NZ_JBLHDK010000003.1, on the reverse strand, counting down.
GCCGAAGCGATGGCTGATCCGCCCGGCCAGGGGCATCGCGATCGAGGCCCCGACGGCGGGGAAGGCGAGCGCGAGGCCGAGTTGACCCGCGCTCAGGTCCAGCCGCTCCTGGACCCAGGGGATACGGGTGGCGAAGTTGCCGGTCACCGCGCCGTGCACGGCGAAGACGGACGCCACGGCGATCCGTGCCCGCCGTACCGGGCGCATCTCGGACGCCCCGGACTCCTTGAGCCTGCCCATACTTGTCGCACCCTCCCCGTAGCGCCGACCCGTGCCCGTGCCCGTACTCGTGCTTGCGCCCGGCCTGTGCCGTGGCCCACCGGAAACTATCAGGCAGGCTCCCTGATAGATAGAGCTTTTCCCACGGCCTTCTGGAAGGATCCCGGCATGACCTCGACGAGCGTGTCCGTGGCGGGCCGCACCGCCTCTCCGAGTACGGCGCGGGCCATCAACGACCGCCTCGCCCTGCACCTGCTCAAGGACAAGGGGCCGTTGACCGCGGGGGAGCTCAAGTCGCTGACCGGGCTGTCCCGTCCCACCATCGCGGACCTGGTCGAGCGGCTGCGGCAGACCGGGCTGGTGGCGGTCGTGGGGGAGTCGGGGGCGGAGCGCCGGGGGCCCAACGCCCGGGTGTACGGGCTCGTCGCCGACAGCGCGCATGTGGCCGGGGTGGACGTCCGTACGGACGGTGTCGCGGTGTGCGTGGCCGATCTGCTGGGCCGGACCGTGGCGGAGGAGTCGCTTCCGGTGGCCCCGGACGTGGATCCGGCGCACACCGTGGCGGCCGTGGTGGCCCTCGTGGAGCGGGCCGCCGAGCGGGCCGGGGCGGTGCGGCTGCACCACATCGGGATCGGGATGCCCGGTCTCATCGACCCCGCCACCGGGGAGCTCAACTCACCGGGCGGGCTGCCCTCCTGGCATCGGGAGCTGGCCACCGCGCTGCACGGCGGCCTCGCGGCACCGGTGCTGTTGGAGAACGAGGTCAATCTCGCCGCCGTCGCCGAACAGCGGCTGGGCGCGGTGCGCGACCGCGACACCTTCGTACTGCTGTGGCTCGGCCACGGCATCGGCGCGGCCGTGGTGCTCGACCGGGTGCTGCGGCGCGGTGCGTCCGGCGGCACCGGGGAGATCGGCTTTCTGCCGGTGCCGGGCACCGTGGGGCTGCCCTCCGCCACCGGCTGCGACGGCGGGTTCCACTCCCTGGTGAGCAGCGCCGCGGTCTGCGAACTCGCCCAGGAGCACGGTCTCGAGGCCGCGGCGGGCGGTTCGCGTGGGGACGGAGCGGAGGATTCCGGCGCGGCGGAGGCGGTGATCCGCGCGGCCCTGGCGGCGGGGGAGCGGGGCGAGACGTTCCTGGACGCGCTGGCGTCCCGTATCGCGCTGGGCGTCGCCGCGATCTGCGCGGTGCTCGACCCGGGATGCGCGGTGCTCGGCGGCGAGGTCGGCCGGGCCGGGGGCGAGGGGCTCGCCCGGCGGGTGGAGGAGCATGTGGCCCGGCTGTCGCCGCTGCGGACGTGGGTGCGCGCGGGGGTGGTGGGCGGCGGCGGGGTGCTGCGGGGCGCCGTGCTGACGGCGCTGGACGCGACGCAGAACGAGCTGTTCGGCGCCCCGTAGTCCTTCGGCGCGCCGCATCCGTGGGGTGAGGGCATTCCTGTGCGATCTCTTGTCGTGCCCATGGAGCCGTCTTACTCTGAGCCCGATCTCAATTCTGAATAGCGTTCAGCTATCTGATTGGAGTGCTCGATGGGTGCACCTCCAGCGGGACGCGGGCGGATCGCCCGGGCGATCGTCGCCGCCGCCGCCCTCCTGGCCGTCCTGGCGATCCCCGCCGCCCCCTCCGCGCAGGGCGCCGAGCGCGTCCGGCATTCCGGCCCGGTGCCCCGTACGGTGGTGCTCGACGGGCCCCGACTGTCCCTCACCAAGCTGAAACTGCAGCTCGGAGACCGGAATCTGCGGCGGACCGTACGCGATCTGACCACCCAGGCCGACCAGTGGATGAAGCAGGGCCCCTGGACGGTCACCGACAAGGACCAGGTGCCGCCCAGCGGCGACAAACACGACTACTTCAGTCAGGCCCCCTACTGGTGGCCCAGCCGGCCCAAGACCGAGGACAATCCGTACGGCTGCCCTTACGTTCAGAAGGATGGCCAACGGAACCCCGACGTGGACAAGATGACGGACCGTCCCGAGGTCGGGAAGGTCTTCGAGTCCGCCTACGAGCTCTCCCTGGCCTGGTACTACACCGGTAAGCGGGCCTACGCCGAGCACGCCGCGGACATCCTGCGCACCTGGTTCATCACCCCGGAGACCCGGATGAACCCGAACCTGAACCACGCGCAGTTCATCCCCTGCATGTACGACGGCCGCTCGATCGGGATCATCGACTTCTCCCAGGCCTTCACCAGCCTCCTCGACGCCGCCGCGCTCCTCGACACCGGCGCCCCCGGCTGGTCCGACAGCGACCACGCGGGCTTCCGCACCTGGAACAAGCAGTTCCTGGACTGGCTGGTGAACAGCGACTTCGGCAAGGAGGAGGGCGCCGCCGAGAACAACCACGGCACCTTCTACGACATGCAGGTGGCCGCCATCGCCACCGCCGTGGGCGACCGGGACCGCGCCCGCCAGGTGCTCCGCGACGCCCGCACCAAGCGCATCGACACGCAGATCGCGGCCGACGGCACGCAGCCGCAGGAGCTGAAGCGCACCCGGAGCTTCCACTACTCGACCTTCAACCTGGTCGCGTACACCCGGATGGCAGCCATCGGGAAGCACGTCGGGGTGGACCTGTGGCACTACACCGGGCCCGGTGGCGCGAACCTCTTCAAGGCGGTCGACGTCCTGCTCCCGGCGGCCACGGGTGCCGCGCCCTGGCCGTACCCGGAGCTCGACTTCCGCGCCTACGCGGCGAGCGACATCGTCCACGCGGCGGCCGACGCGGGTGACCGCGAGGCCCGTGCGGCACTGCCCAAGCTCCAGACCCCGCCCGGTGGCGACCTGTGGGCCCTGCGGCCGGCGGTGGAACAACTCGACAGCATCGCCCAGGGCTGACGGCCACCTCTCCCCACCCCGGCGGCAAGCCCCCGCCCCCCCGGATCGGTAGCGGCCTCGGCGCCGCGGTATCCGGCCGGGGGCGGGTGCCTTGCGGGTGGCAGGGGGCCGGGGGTTGCCGCCACCGGCCATCTGCGGGGGCCGGGGTCTCGACGGAGTTCCGCGGTATGGAGGCTGCCCCCGGACGGGGCTCGGGGGCTCGCCCCGGGGAGGGAAGCCCATCCCTCGCCTCTCCCACCCGCCATCTGCGGGGCGACGGGGCTTCGACGGAGTTCCGCGGTATGGAGGCCGCTCCCGGACGGGGCTCGGGGGCTTGCCCACGATTCGGGAAGGGGCGGGGTGGGGGATCCGCTCCCGGCCCGAGCGGGGAAACCCTTCCCGACCGGGGTGGGGAAACCGCTCCGGACCCGGGGCCGAACCGGGGTGGGATCCGGCCCGGACCTGGGGCGGGCCCCTCCGGGGCTTGGGTGGGTGAGGGAGGCCACATGGGGGTTGCCTCCCACCTGCGCCGATAGCCATGGCACACTGAGTCCGTACCAGTGACGTCAGCGCACTCCGGGGTCGGTGAAAATCCGAACCGGCGGTTACAGTCCGCGACCCGTCCGCCGCCAGCGGCCGGTTGACCAGGTGAAATTCCTGGACCGACGGTGAAAGTCCGGATGGGAGGCAGTGCGCGGCGGTAGCGACATCACCGGTGCGCCGCCTCGGCGGTTCGCCCTCGCGTATGCGGGATGCGGACTCTTCGCCGATCCCGGCGTGCTGGCGGCGGCGTTCCCGCTTCCGTGTCATCTCGACAGCCCCGGAGTCCGTGCCCGAAGAGGCAGGAGGACCCGGTGGCCACCGCAGCCGAAGCCCAGGCGATGCGCCAAGCCGTCGCGCTCGCCGCCCGCGGCCTCGGCCACACCAGCCCCAACCCCGTCGTAGGCTGCGTCATCCTCGACGCCGGTGGCCGCGTCGTCGGCGAGGGTTGGCACCAGCGGGCCGGCGGCCCGCACGCCGAGGTCCACGCGTTGCGCGCGGCGGGGGAGCGGGCCCGTGGCGGCACCGCCGTCGTCACCCTCGAACCCTGCGACCACACCGGCCGCACCGGCCCCTGCTCACAGGCCCTGATCGCCGCCGGGATCGCCCGCGTCCACTACGCCGTCGCCGACCCCACCGCCCAGGCCAAGGGCGGCGCCGCGACCCTGGCCGCCGCCGGGGTCGAGGTCGACGCCGGGCTGCTGGCCGAGGAGGCCGAGGCGGTCAACGAGCCCTGGCTGACCGCGATGCGCCGCGGCCGCCCCTTCGTGCTGTGGAAGTTCGCCGCGACCCTGGACGGCCGCAGCGCCGCCGCCGACGGCACCAGCCGCTGGATCACCTCCGCCGAGTCCCGCGCCGATGTGCACCGGCTGCGCGCGGAGGCCGACGCCGTCGTCGTCGGCTCCGGCACCCTGCGCGCCGACGACCCCCACCTGGCCGTACGGAACCGGGAGGACACCACCCAGCCGCTGCGGGTCGTCGTGGACACGGGCGCCACCATCAAGCCCGGTGCCCGGGTTCTGGACGACGCCGCGCCCACGCTGATCGCGGTCGCCGAGGACGCGGGCATCGCGCATCTGCCGCGACGGCCGGGCGTGGAGACCGTAAGGCTGCCGCGCGCGGAAACCGGCCTCCGGATCCCCGCGCTCCTGGCCGAACTGCACGGCCGCGGGGTGCGCTCCGTCCTGCTGGAGGGCGGGCCCACCCTCGCCGGGGCGTTCCTCGCCGCGGGAGCCGTCGACAAGGTCGTCGGCTATCTCGCCCCCGTCCTGCTCGGCGCCGGCCCCGCCGCCCTCGCCGACGCCGGAATCACCACCATCGCGCAGGCGTTGCGCCTCGAGACGGCCGATGTGACCCGGCTCGGTCCCGATCTGCGCGTCACCGCCGTCCCCATCGCCGCTCCCGTCCCCGCCCCCCTCGCCGAGGAGAACTGAAGTGTTCACCGGAATTGTCGAAGAACTGGGTGAGATCGTCGCCATCGAGCACCTGGGTGACGCGTCCCGCTTCCAGGTACGCGGCCCCGTCGTCACCGAAGGGGCGAAGCACGGCGACTCCATCGCCGTCAACGGCGTCTGTCTCACCGTCGTCGACATCACCGAGGACGCGGAGGGCACCCGGTTCAGCGCCGACGTGATGGCCGAGACCCTGAACCGCTCCAGTCTCGGCGCGCTCGACATTGGCTCCCGGGTCAACCTGGAGCGCCCGATGGCGCTGGGCGGGCGGCTCGGCGGCCATATCGTGCAGGGCCATGTGGACGGCACCGGCGCCATCCTGGACCGCAAGCTCTCCGAGCACTGGGAGATCGTGAAGATCTCGCTGCCCGCCGAACTCAGCCGCTATGTCGTCGAGAAGGGCTCCATCACGGTGGACGGCATCAGCCTCACCGTCGTGGACGCGGGCCCGGACTACTTCACCGTCAGCCTCATCCCGACGACCCTCGCGCTCACCACGCTCGGGGTCAAGCAGGCCGGTGACCCGGTCAACCTCGAGGTGGACGTACTCGCCAAATACGTCGAGCGGCTGCTCGGACGGGACAACGGCACGCAGGACAAGGAGGCCACATCATGAGTGAGGCATACGCGGTGACCGACCCGCACCCGAGCGGCCCGGCCGCCCCCCTGCGAGCCGCGCACTGGCCCGACGAACTGGCACTGGACCCCATCGAGCGCGCCATCGCCGACATCGCCGCGGGCCGCCCCGTGGTGGTCGTGGACGACGAGGACCGGGAGAACGAGGGCGACCTCGTCGCCGCCGCCGAGACGATCACCCCCGAGATCGTCGCCTTCATGATGAACGAGTGCCGTGGGCTCATCTGCGCGCCCATGGAGGCCGTCGACCTCGACCGGCTGCGGCTTCCGCAGATGGTCGAGGAGAACACCGAGTCCATGCGGACCGCCTTCACCGTCTCGGTCGACGCCACCGCCGAACACGGCGTCAGCACCGGTATCTCCGCCGCCGACCGGGCCACCACCCTCCGGCTGCTGGCCGACCCGGACACCACCCCCGGCGACCTCGTCCGCCCCGGCCACATCTTCCCGCTGCGCGCCCGCCCCGGCGGGGTGCTCGCGCGCGACGGCCACACCGAGGCCGGGGTCGACCTCGCCCGGCTGGCCGGACTGCGCCCGGCGGCCGTGATCTGCGAGATCGCGGGGGAGGACGGCGCCATGCTGCGCCTGCCCGACCTGGTGGCCTTCGCCCACAAGCACGACCTCGCGATCGTCTCCATCGCCGATCTGATCACGTACCGCAAGCCCGCCGAGCCGCTTGTGCGGCGCGAGGCCGAGACCCGGCTGCCCACCGCCTTCGGCGACTTCCGGGCGTACGGCTACCGCGCGGCCGACGGCGTCGAGCACATCGCGCTGGTCCAGGGCGACCTCCGGGACGGCGAGGACGTGCTGGTCCGCGTCCACTCCGAATGCCTCACCGGCGATGTCTTCCACTCGCTGCGCTGCGACTGCGGCCCCCAGCTGCACGCCGCGCTGGAGCGGGTCACCGCCGAGGGCCGTGGCATCGTCCTGTATCTGCGCGGCCATGAGGGGCGCGGGATCGGACTGCTGTCCAAGCTGCGCGCGTACGAGCTCCAGGAGCTGGGCCGGGACACTCTGGACGCCAATCTGGAGCTCGGCCTGCCCGCCGACGCGCGGGACTACGCCGCGGGCGCGGAGATCCTCGCCGACCTCGGCGTGCGCTCGCTGCGGCTGATGACCAACAACCCCGAGAAGACCACGGCGCTGGTCCGGCACGGGCTGCGGGTCACCGGCCGGGAGCCGATGCCCGTCCAGGCCGGGGAGCACAACCTCCGCTACCTCCGCACCAAGCGGGACCGGATGGGGCATGACCTGCCCTGGCTGGACGGCGACCGCGCCGAGCCCATATCGGCCTGCGGCAACCAGTAGCCACACCGACGCACCACCACAGAAGCACCAGAAGCACCAGAAGCACCAGCAACATGAGAAACACCGAGGAGAGACGTGAGCGGTAAGGGCGCCCCCGAACTGTCCGTGAAGAACTGCGGGGACCTGCGCGTCGCCGTCATCGCCGCACAGTGGCACGAGAAGGTGATGGACGGGCTGCTGGACGGCGCCCTGCGCGCGCTGGGCGAGCTCGGCATCGACGAGCCCACCGTGCTGCGGGTACCGGGCAGCTTCGAACTGCCGGTGGTCGCCAAGGTGCTCGCGGGCCGCGGCTATGACGCGATCGTCGCCCTGGGCGTCGTCATCCGCGGCGGCACCCCGCATTTCGACTATGTGTGCCAGGGCGTCACCCAGGGGCTGACCCAGGTCAGCGTGGACACCGGTGTGCCCATCGGCTTCGGCGTGCTGACCTGCGACACCGAGGAGCAGGCCCTGGACCGGGCGGGGCTCTCGGGCTCCAGCGAGGACAAGGGCCACGAGGCGGTCACCGCGGCCGTCGCCACCGCCACCACCCTGCGCTCGGTCGCCGAACCCTGGCGCTGAGGGGCGTCGCACGACCCAAGTAGGATGACGGACACGATGCCCAAGAAGACGTTCGAGGAGCTCTTCGCCGAGCTCCAGCAGAAGGCCGCCACGGCCGACCCCGCCACTTCCCGCACCGCCGAGCTGGTCCACTCCGGTGTGCACGCCATCGGCAAGAAGGTGGTGGAGGAGGCCGCCGAGGTGTGGATGGCCGCCGAGTACGAGAGCGACGAGGCGACCGCCGAGGAGATCTCCCAGCTCCTGTACCACCTTCAGGTGATGATGGTCGCCAAGGGGCTGACCCTCGACGACGTCTACGCCCACCTCTGAACACCCCCGTCAAACACCCCCTCATCCTCGCTACCGAGCTACCGAGCTACCGAGCTACCGAGCTACCGAGCTACCGAGCTACCGAGCTACCGAAGGAAAGAGCACTCATGCTGCGCATCGCCGTCCCCAACAAGGGTTCACTGTCCGAGCCTGCGTCGGCGATGCTCCATGAGGCGGGCTACCGGCAGCGCAAGGACCGCAAGGAGCTGGTCCTGGTCGACGCGGAGAACGAGGTGGAGTTCTTCTTCCTCCGCCCCCGCGACATCGCCGTCTACGTGGGCTCCGGCCGGCTCGACATCGGCATCACCGGCCGCGATCTGCTGTTGGACTCCGGCTCCCAGGCCGAGGAGATCATGCAGCTCGGCTTCGCCGGGTCCACCTTCCGCTACGCCACCCGTCCCGGCACGGCCAAGGACGTCAGCGAGTTCGGCGGGATGACCGTGGCCACCTCCTTCGCCGGACTGGTCACCAAGCACCTCGCCGACAACGGTGTGGACGCCGCCGTGGTCCACCTCGACGGCGCCGTCGAGACCGCCATCCAGCTCGGTGTCGCCGAGGTCATCGCGGATGTGGTCGAGACCGGCACCACCCTGCGCAACGCCGGGCTGGAGATCATCGGCGAGCCCATCCTGGAGTCCGAGGCGGTCGTCATCCGCCGCACCGGCGACCCCAGCGACGACCCCAAGGTCCAGCAGTTCCTCCGCCGGATGCAGGGCGTCCTGGTCGCCCGGCGCTACGTGATGATGGACTACGACATCCGGGTGGAGCAGGTGGAGCGCGCCGTGGCCCTCACCCCGGGCCTGGAGTCGCCCACCGTCTCCCCGCTGCACCACGAGGGCTGGGTCGCGGTCCGCTCGATGGTCCCCGCCAAGGACGCCCAGCGGATCATGGACGAGCTCTACGACCTGGGGGCGCGGGCCATCCTCACCACCGGCATCCACGCCTGCCGCCTCTGACGGCCCGCCCCGTCCCTGCCCCACGTCCCGTTCCCTCCCATCCGAGAGGCCGACCAGGTGTCCGCCGCCGCGCCCACCCCCGCCCTGCCCGTCACCTTCCGGCCGACCAGGACCCGGGCCGTCCTGATGACCGTCGGTGTCGCCGTCCTGGTCGTCCTCACGGCCGTCGCCCTGCTGTTGGAGCGGCTGGGGCCGGGGGAGCGGGCCAGCTTCATCCTCACCGGACTGCTCTTCTTCGGGGGGCTGATGCTGCTCAGCCGCCCCAAGGTGGTGGCCGAGGAGGGCGGTGTGACGGTGGTCAACCTCACCACCAAGCGCCGGCTGGAGTGGGCGGAGGTGCTCCGGGTCAATCTGCGCCCCGGCGACCCCTGGGTCTATCTGGACCTCGCCGACGGCACCAGCCTGCCCGCGATGGGCATCCAGCCGGGCATCGCCAAGGCGCACGCCATCAGCGACGCGCGGGCCCTGCGCGCCCTCGCCGAGCGGCACGGGACGGGCCGTACCACGGACTGAGCCACTCGGCAGGACCGCCCGGCACCAGCGGCGTTGAGCAGCCCCTTTGCGTACGCCTCCGCTCCTGCCGGGCGGGCCCCATGGACCGGCCGACGGGCGGATCGGCACTCCAACGGCGTGAGGGGCCTGCCCGTCATGCCCCATCCTTGATTACTCTGTTGCCGGGGCCGAACGATGCCCCGCCCCGCCTCTCCAGCGCGTACGCCCGCGTGCGCCCCCGGCGGGCTCCCCTGCGACCCGAGGAGTGACTCCCTCAGCAGATGGACGGATCGTCCTGTAGTACCTGCGCCGCCGCCGACCACGAGGCGGCGGCATGAGCATCACCCTTTCCCTCCTGCTGCTGTCCGCGGCACTCGTCCTGATCCTCGCCAACGGCTTCTTCGTGGCCGCCGAATTCGGCCTGGTCACCGTCGAGCGGCCGGACGCCGAGCGAGCCGCCGACGAGGGCGACAAGCGCGCCCGTACCGTCGTCGAGGCGCTGCGCGAGCTGTCCTTCCAGCTCTCCGGCACCCAGCTCGGCATCACCATCACCTCGCTGATCGTCGGCATGCTGGCCGAGCCCGCGCTCGGCCATCTGCTGACCACGCCGCTGGAGGCGGTCGGGCTGCCGCACGGCGCCGTCCCCGGTGTCGCCATCGTGCTCGGCATGCTGCTGGCGTCCGCCGTCCAGATGGTCATCGGCGAGCTGGTGCCGAAGAACTGGGCGGTCTCCCGGCCGTTGCAGGTCGCCCGCTTCGTCGCGGGCCCGCAGTACGCCTTCGCCCGCTTCTTCCGGCCCGTGATCGCCCTGCTCAACACCGTGGCCAACCGGCTGGTGCGGGCGCTGGGCGTGGAGCCCACCGAGGAGCTGGCCTCCGCCCGCACCCCCGGTGAGCTGGTCTCGCTCGCCCGCCATTCGGCGCTGGCCGGCGCGCTTGAGCAGGACACGGCCGATCTGTTCGTCCGCACCCTCTCGTTGGGCGAGCTGACCGCCCAGCATGTGATGACCCCGCGGGTGCGGGTGAGCGCGCTGCACTCCACGGCGACCGCCGTGGATGTGCTCAATCTCACCCGGGCCACCGGGCTGTCCCGCTTCCCCGTCTACCGCGACCGGCTGGACGAGGTCATCGGGATGGTGCACCTCAAGGACGCCCTCGCGGTGCCGTCCGACGACCGGCTGCGCACACCCGTCAGCCGGATCGCCCAGTCCCCGGTGCTGGTCCCCGAGACGCTGCCGGTCCAGCCGTTGCTGGAGCGGCTGCGCAGTGAGCAGCCGATAGCCGTGGTCGTCGACGAGTACGGCGGCACGGCCGGTGTGGTCACGCTGGAGGACATCGTCGAGGAGCTGGTCGGCGAGGTGCGCGACGAGCACGACGACGAGGCCGCGGAGACCCCCGACCTGGTGCAGACCCTCACCGAGGACGGCCGCACCGTATGGGACGCCGACGGCGCCTGCCGCGTCGACACCCTGCGCCGGATCGGCCTTGACACGCCCGACGGGCCGTACGAGACCGTGGCCGGGCTGGTGGCCGATCTGCTGGGGCGGATCCCCGCCCCCGGCGACATCGCCGAGCTGCCCGGCTGGAAGCTGGCCGTCCGGCAGGTCGGCCACCACCGGGCGGAACTGGTGCGCATCGTCCGTACGAGTACGCCGCCCATGCAGATGAGTGCCCCCGCCGTGGCCGGGAAGGCGGACGGACGATGAGTCTGGTACAGCTTCTCTTCGCCGTTCTGCTGGTCCTGGCCAACGGCTTCTTCGTGGGCGCCGAGTTCGCCCTGGTCTCGGTGCGCCGCAGCCAGATCGAGCCGCGCGCGGCCGAGGGCTCCGGGCGCGCCCGTACGGTGCTCACGGGCCTGGAGAACCTGCCGCAGATGATGGCGGCCGCCCAGTTCGGCATCACCGTCTGCTCGCTGACCCTCGGCGCGGTCGCCGAGCCGACCGTCGCCGAACTGCTGGAGCCGGTCTTCCACGCCGTCCATCTGCCCGAGCAGCTGATCCATCCGCTCGGCTACGCCATCGCGCTCGCCCTGGTGGTCTTCCTCCATCTGGTCATCGGCGAGATGGTGCCGAAGAACCTGGCCATGGCGGCGCCGGACAAGACCGCTCTGTGGCTCGGCCCCGGACTGGTCGCCTTCGCGCGGCTGTGCCGGCCGGTCACCGCGCTGCTGGGGGCTTGTGCCCGGCTGGTGCTGCGGCTGTTCCGGGTGGAGCCCAAGGACGAGGTCGAGGCCGTCTTCACCAGCGAGCAGCTGACCCATCTGGTCGAGGACTCCCGGCAGGCCGGGCTGCTCGACCCCGGGGAGCAGGAGCGGCTCGCGGACGCCCTGGAGCTGGGCAGCCGTCCGGTCACCGACGTCCTCCTGGACCCGGCGGGCCTGGTCACCGTGGATCCCTCGGTCACCCCCCGGCAGATCGAGGAACTGACCGTGCGCACCGGCTACTCGCGCTTCCCGGTGCGCGGCCCCGGCGGCGCCTTCATGGGCTATCTGCATGTGAAGGACGTCCTGGAGCTGGAGTTCCCGGAGCGGGCCGTGCCGCAGCGGGTCTGGCATCCGATCGAGACGCTCCGCGCGGAGCTTCCGCTGGACGACGCACTCACCGCGATGCGCCGGGCCGCCTCCCATCTGGCGGCCGTCGCCGACGCGTCGGGCAAGGTGCTGGGGCTGGTCGCCCTGGAGGACGTCCTGGAGAAGCTGGTCGGCGAGGTCCACGACCCCGCGCACCGGGGCGGGGCCCGGGACCGGGTGGCCGAGCCCAGGGGCGAGGCGGCGCCCGCGCTCTCCGAGGAGGAGCGGGCGATGGTCGGCTGACCGCGGTTGCGCCTGCGGCGGGCTTTCCCCTACCCGCCCCTTCCCACAACCGGGGCTCCGCCCCGGACCCCGCTCCTCAATCGCCGGAGGGGCTGATTTTCAGCCCGTCCGGCGATTGAGGACACGCCCGAAGGGCGTCCGGGGTCCAGGGGCGGAGCCTCCTGGTTCGGGAAGGGGCGGGTCGGGGAAAAGCCCGCCGCAGGCGCGCTACCCCAGGGGCGGGTCCTGAGGATCGCGGTACATGGGACCGCGCCCCGACAGAACCTCCCCGTACGCCTGCATCAGATCCGGCAGCCGCAGCGTGGCGAGGTCATCGCGCGTCGGGGTGCCACTCCAGCCGGACAGCCGCAGATCCCGGTAGGCGCAACTCTTCTCGTACAGCGTGCGCAGGAACCGCCCGTTCCCCAGCTCGTCGATCCAGCCCTGGTCCACCACATGGCCGCTGATGCTGCGGAGCTCCTCCACGGCCTCCTCGTCCCACACATCCCCGTTCTCCGCCGCCAGCACCTCACCGATCCGGGTGAGCTCCAGCGGCCGGTAGCTGGGGAAGTCGACGCGGGTGGTGAAGCGCGAGCCGAGGCCGGGGTTGGCGGCCAGCAGCCGGTCCATGCCCTCGGGGTAGCCGGCGAGGATCACCACGAGCCGGTCGCGGTTGTCCTCGGCCCGCTTGAGCAGCACTTGAAGCGCCTCGTCGCCGTATGCGTCGCCCTTGCTGTAGCCGGAGTTGGACAGGCTGTACGCCTCGTCGACGAAGAGCACCCCGCCGAGCGCCGAGTCGATCAGCTCATTGGCCTTCACCGCCGTCTGGCCCAGATACTCGCCGACCAGGTCGGCGCGCCCGGCCTCCACCAGATGGTCGCCGCCGAGCAGCCCGAGGGCGTAGAAGACCCGGCCGAGGATGCGGGCCACGGTGGTCTTGCCGGTGCCGGAGGGCCCGGAGAAGACGAAGTGCCGCTTGGGCGGCTGGACCGGCAGGCCCTGCCCGGCGCGCAGCCGCGCCATGTGGAGCTGCGCCGAAAGCGCCCGGACCTGCCGCTTGACCGGCTCCAGGCCGACCATGCGCTCCAGCTCCTGGAGCGCGCTCTCCAGCAGCACCGGATCGGAGGGGCCGGGCTGGGACGGCAGTCCGGCCCGGTCGCGTGTGCCGCCCGCGCCCATCACGGCGGGGCCCATCAGCGGCGGGCCCTCGGGGCCCTCGGCCGCGGCGCGCGGATCGCGGCCGTCGGCCAGCGTGTCGGCGGGGTCGGTGGCGGTGACGTCCCGGCCGTCCGTGGTGTCCTGGCCACCGGCCCCGGCCAGCGATACGGCGGCGAGGTCCGCGGGCTCGTCCAGCCCGTCGGACTCGGCTATCGCCGCCAGCCGCGCCGAGGTGTCCATGAAGGTGGAGTCGATGCGGTGCACCGCGCGGTAGAGGGGGAGCGCGGCGGCGCTGCGCCCGGTGCCCTCATGGGCGCGGGCGAGCCAGTAGCGCAGCTCCTTGCGCTGGGGCTGTTCGCTGCGACAGCGCATTAAGGCGGCGGCGAGCAGCGGTTCGGCCTGGCTGTACATCTCCAGCCGGACCCGCGCCATCCCGGCGAACAGACCGGCCTCGATGCCCAGGAACGGATCGTCCAGCAGCTGCTCGGTGTGGCGTACCAGCTGCTCCCAGTCCTTGACCAGATAGGCGCGGCAGGCGTGCAGGAAGCGGGCCTGCGGATCTGCCTCGACCGGGGGGCAGCCGGCCAGCGCCCGGTCCAGCTCGGGCACATGGCGGCCGTCGAGCCAGTGGGATGCGTGGGCGAGCAGCAGGTCCCGGCTGGTCTCCAGCACCGGCTGGACCCACCAGCCCAGCCAGTACCAGGAGTTGAGGGTGCGGCGGTGCCGGGCGCGCTGCTCGCCGAAGCGGTCGCGGTGCCGGTACATCCGCAGCAGCGCCGCCGCCGTGTCGGCCCGCAGCGCGTGCAGTCCGAGCCAGGCGTCGGCCATTCCCGGATCGAGCCGGGTGGCGGCCCGGAACTCCTCCTCGGCCTGTGCGTACGCGCCCATCGTGTAGGCATCGACGGCTCGCAGCCAGGCGAGGTCGGCCGGGGCGTGCGAACCCTGCGTGCCGAAATTCATCACGTCCCCCACAACCGCTGCCCCCGTGGATGCCGCAGGGGCGACTGCCCCTTTCGCATCGTACCTGCGCAACTCGCATGGGCCGAGGGTGCCGCACTGTTGTTCGTCGCAATCACACAAGGCCGGACGGGTGTGCGCGGGGGCGTGTAGGGGGCGCGCAAGGTCTGGGGCGGTTCGTCACCCAGGGTGACGAAATGGCCGCGCAAAGCAGTGGAAAACCGGCGCCAGACAGGACGAAGCCCCCGATCACGGGGGAACAACCGGGGGCTTCGCGTTGTGGGACGACTCGTACGAGTCGCACATTGAGAACGTAAGACCTGTATGGGCCCCAGGTCAAGCCGAGTTGGAGTACGCGTCATGCCTCGGGCGGCCGCGTCCGGTCCGGTCGGGAGCATCGGCTCACGCTGTGTGAGGCCAGGGGGTGTTTCCGTCGGTAGCCGCGGGTCCCGGTAGCACCTCATACCCCTCCTTCCGCTGCTGTACCAAGGCTCCTGCGTACGGACGGGACGGGTCGGCGGCGAAATGCGCACGCTCGGCGGGCAGCCATCCGTCCCAGAATGCGGACATCCCCGGGCCGTCCCGCAGCTGACCGCGCCGCCAGGAGTCCCGCTCGGGCAGATCCATCCACAACAGCTGCGCCAGCCGCGGACGCATCGCGCGGCGACCGCTGCCCACGCCCTCCAGCAGCACCACCGGCGCGGGGTCCAGCCGCCGCCGGGCGGTGGCGAAGCGGCGCTCCACCCAGTCGTACGGGGCGTACCGCGCCGCCGTGCCCCGGGCAAGCGGGGCGAGGACGTGGGTGTGCAGCCGCCCGGCCCAGCCGAAGAGCTCCTCATGGGTGGCGAAGTCGTCCGTGTGCAGCACGGGGGCGCCGCCGAGCGCCTCGGCCAGATGCCCGGCGAAGGTGGTCTTCCCGGAGCCCGCGTGGCCGTCCACCGCGACCAGCCGGACCGGCCCGCAGGACGGCGGCAGCGCGCACAGGCGTCGGGCCAGCGCGTCCAGGCCGCCAACCGGTCGGTAAGTTCGCATCGGGGACCACCATACGGCCCTTCGGGCCCGTTCACTCCATTGGTTCACACCAATATTGATGGCGCGGACACCGGGGGAATCACTGGCCTGAGACCACTCGCAGCGGCCATAGTTGTGCGACTGTCGCGCACCCGCCGCCCACTGGACCGGACGACGACTGGGGGAACCCCGTATGACCAGATCTGGATCCACGCCCCGCCGCTCCGTGCTCGCCGCCGCCCTCGGCGTCGCGGGCGCCGCCGCCGTCACCACGACAGCCGCCGCGGCCGCCGGAACGGCCCGCCCGGCCCCCGCCGCGGAACAAGCCTCCGGGGACGCCGCGGCCCCGGCGGGTTCGAAGGCCAAAAGGACCGCGGAGTACCACGGCTGGACCAGCCACGCCGACTGGCTGGCCGGTGCCGCCAAGGGCGTCCGCGCCGAGTCCGGCGCCCGCCCCGGCATCGTCATCTCCCGCCCGCTGGGCAGCGTGGACTACACCGATCCGCACACCGGCACCAAGGCCGCCTGGGAGTACGCCACCTGGACCTCCCCGGTGCGCACCCTCTCCGTGCCGGCGACCGAGGCCATCGTCTCCTGGAACGCCCGCACCCCGGCCGGCACCTGGGTCCAGATCGAGCTCAAGGGCACCTACACCGACGGCTCCGGGACCCCCTGGTACGTGATGGGCCGCTGGGCCTCCGACGACGGCGCCTCCTCCATCCGGCGCACGTCGGTGGACGACCAGAGCGACGACAAGAGCTCGGTGTGGACCGACACCTTCTCCATCGACGACCCGGCGAGCGGGCTGCGGCTCGCGAAGTACCAGGTGCGGCTCACCCTCCACCGCAAGCCCGGCACCACCCTCACCCCCACGGTGTGGCGGGTCGGCGCGATGGGCTCGGACGTCCCCGACCGGTTCGAGGTGCCCGCCTCCACGCCGAGCCTGGCCAAGGGGCGCGAACTCGTCGTACCGCGCTATTCGCAGGAGATCCACAAGGGCCAGTACCCGGAGTACGACAACGGCGGCGAGGCGTGGTGCAGCCCCACCTCCTCCCAGATGATCATCGAGTACTGGGGCCGCAAGCCCTCCGCGGAGGACCTCGCCTGGGTCAACCCGGACTACGCCGATCCGCAGGTCTGCCACGCCGCCCGGTCCACCTTCGACTACCAGTACGAGGGCTGCGGCAACTGGCCGTTCAACACCGCCTATGCCGCCACCTACCGCGATCTCCAGGGCCTGGTCACCCGGCTCGGCTCGCTCACCGACGCCGAGAAGCTGATCGAGGTCGGCATTCCGCTGATCACCTCGCAGTCCTTCCTCAAGACCGAGCTGGACGGCGCGGGGTACGGCACCGCGGGCCATCTGATGACCGTCATCGGCTTCACGGCGGACGGCGATGTCATCGCCAACGACCCGGCCTCGGCCAGCAACGAGGCGGTCCGCCACATCTACAAGCGGCGGCAGTGGGAGAACATCTGGCTGCGGACGAAGCGGTACAACGCCGACGGCAAGGTGGTCTCGGGCACCGGAGGCGTCTGCTACCTCTACTTCCCGGCCGAGCCCACCGCCGCCCAGCGGCGGGTGCTGAAGGAGCTCGGCATCCGCTGAGGGCGGGCCGCCACGCCCGTCGTCCCCGCGGAAGGCCGACAGCAGCAGGGGCCTTCCCGCCTGACCATGTTCACGCGGCCGCGCGCACCTCCCGCGCGGCGTCCGCGTGGAGCGCGACCCGGACCAGGGCGGCGGCCAGCCGGGGGAGGTCCTTCTCGGCCACCAGCCCCGCCAGCGCCCGCGCGCTCTTCGGCAGCCCGACCCGCTCGGCGCCGTCCAGCGCCTTGCTGTCGAAGTATGGGGCGAACTCGGGCCAGACGCCCTGCACCTCGCGCAGGAAGATGTTCACCCCGGCCGGCCCGATGCCCTTGATCTCCTGGAGCAGCTTCTTCACGTCCCCGGCCTCGCGCAGCCGCCGCAGATCGCCCCCGTACTCCCGGTTCACCAGCTCGGCCGCCTCGCCCAGCTGGCTGGAGGTCCGCTCGTCGTAACGCCGGTAGCCGCCCTCGCCCAGTGCGTCGACCCGCTGCTGCCAGGTGGCCTCCGCCATCCGCCGTGGATCGCGCATCCCGGCGTCGAAGAGGGCGCGGGCGGCGGCGACGGCGATGTCGGAACTGATCCGCGCGGACAGCAGATGTGCGAGGACCAGCAGCTGGTAGAGCGGGCCGGGGGTGTCGCGGAGCTTGATCCCGGCCTCGTCGGCGAAGGTCGTGCCCTGCTGGTCGAGCAGAGCGCTCGCCACACTCTTGTTCTTGTCGCTCATCGCTCATCCCGCCTCGTGGTGTGGTGCCGTTGCGTCGGTCACGGGTGCCCGGCGGCGTCCCGCTCACTCGGGGACGCTCCGCATGATCTTCCAAATGCGGGTGGCGACCTGGAGGTTGAGCCTGCTGTCCACATCCGCCAGATCGCATCCGCCGATCTCGCGGATGCGCTGGAGCCGGTAGGGGGCACCTCCCAGCGGTAGCTGGGGGAGCGGCGTCGAGCGGTGCGCCGTACAGCCCGTCCGGCGCATGCGGCCCGCGCAGGCCATCCCGCTCATGCGGCCCGTGCGGCTCATGTGGTCCGTCCCGCTCGCGCAGCCCGAAGGCCCAGCCCCGGGCCCGCCGGGGGAACCGCACCGGCCCGTCCCGTCCGGCCAGCTCCCTCACCTGTGTGTCCAGGGCCTCGGTGGCCCGCTGACCGTCGTACGGACAGCGGACCAGGCGCTCGCCGAGCCGTAGGCAGCCCGCCTCGGCGCGGCCGGTGCCGACCGTGCTGACCTGGGCCATCGCCCGGCGCGGCAGCAGATCCTGGGCGAGACCTGGTGGGGCCATGGGGTCACTCCGTGCGTCCTTATGTGTTCCGTGCGCCGTGCCTCCTTGCGGAGATCCAGCGGTCGAGTACCCCTATTCATGGCAAATCACCGTATGAGGGCAAAAGGCTGCACGGATTTCGATCCGCGGGGTGCGGGGGCGGGCGTGCGGGCCGGGGTCGTCGCTGCCTCGGCCGCGGAGAACCCGGTGTGACGTTCAAGCGCGGCGGACGTGATGGATTTCCTCATTCGACTGCTCACGCCCGGGGTTGGCGCGCCGTCAGAACGGGGCTCCCGAACGGGTTTCGCCGAGGCGCTTTCAAAGGGCCGTCCTGTGGAGGGCCGAGGTCAGCGCGGGGTTCGGGCCACTGGCAGATGACTCTGGCAGGTGCTCGACGATCCCCGGCGGCGCCCGTCTCCATGATCGGATCCGGATTGAAGTTTTCCGTTTTTCCTTTCCTCATCGAACGGTTGATCAGTAATCTCGCCTCAGCAGCGGGTTGCCGTGCCGCTCTTCGTCGTGCTCCACTTCCCCGAGGACGCGGACGACCCGAGGGCGGCCCCGGAAGCCGGAAGAGGGCGAAGGAAGTGCAGGACGTGGACTGGCGGCCGGAGGGTATCGACGCCGCAGGCGAGGACGCGGCAGGCTACAGGGACCCAGCCCATGGCGGCTGCCCCGGGGAGCGCACGATATGACTTCCGAATCGGGCGGGCCGAGATGTGACCGCGACGCCAGGGACGCCGCCGGACACCCCGCCCCCAGGGAGAACGATCCGCTGAGGCGATTCGCGGGCATCTGGTGCCGGGCGGTCCACCCACTGGCCGCCACCACGATGACCCCCGAGGAGTTCGAGGGCTATCTGCTGCCGCTGGCCCACCGGTTGAGCGCCGCCCTGCGCTCCTCCCCTTTCGACACCGAGACCGCGTACGAGGTCGGGGCCGCGCTGGTGGACGCCCAGTGCACCGAGCCCGACGCGCTGCCCGCCATCCTGGGCGTCATCGACGCACATCTGGTGTCCTGCTCGTCGCCCGGAGCGAACTTCTCCCCGCCGTCCGGTGAATCGTTCCCCGGGCCATCCAGTGAATCGTTCCCGGACCCGTCCGACGAGCCCTCCCACGAGCCCCTGGCCGACGAGGAGGCGCGGGCCCGCTGTGTGCGGCTCCAGCACGCCCTCGCCGCCGGGTTCGTCCGCGAGCTGCGCGAGCGCGAGCGCGATGAGCAGGAGGCCATCTCGCGGGCCGCGATGGTCGCCCGGACCGAGGCCGAGAAGGCGCTGCACGCCAGCGAGGCCAAGTTCCAGGCCGTCTTCGAGGGCGCGGTCATCGGCGTGGGTATCGCCGGACTCGACGGCGAGGTGCTCGTCGTCAACGACGCCATGGCCCGGATGTTCGGCGGGATGGACTTCTTCCGCCCCGGCCGCAACGTCACCGAGTTCGTCCACCCCGACGACGTCCCCGGCGCCCATGAGCTCTACCGCGAACTGGTCAACGGGGAGCGCGACCACTTCCGCATCGAGAAGCCGCACTACCGCGACGACGGCAGCGAGCTGTGGACCAATCTGACGGTCACCCTGCTGCGCGACTCCAGCGGCGCTCCCCAGTACCAGCTCGCCCTTGCCGAGGACATCACCGAGCACCGGCTGCTCCGGGAGCGGCTGCGCTACGAGGCCACCCACGACGAGCTGACCGGACTGCCCAACCGCACCCTGTTCCTGGAGCGGCTGGAACAGGTGCTGGCCGCCGACGCCGACGCCGAGCGGTTCGGCGTGTGCTACCTGGACCTGGACGGCTTCAAGGCCGTCAACGACAGCCTCGGGCACGCCGTCGGCGACCGGATGCTCAAGACCGTGGCCGAACGCCTCCAGCGCTGTGTGAAGGCTCCCGCCGAGCTGCTCGCCCGCGTCGGCGGCGATGAGTTCCTCGCCCTGGTCACCGGCCCCGCGGCGCAGGCAGACGGCGCCGGACTGGCCCGCCGGATGCTGGCCGCGCTCGCCGAACCCGTCCGGATCGAGGGCCGTGAGCTGCGGGTACGGGCCAGTATCGGCGTGGTCGACGGCCGGGCCGGGGAGATCGGCCGGGCCGAGGTGCTGCGCAGCGCCGACATCACCATGTACCGGGCCAAGGCCGCGGGCGGCAACCGCTTCGAGATCGCCGACGCCGACTCCAACGCCCGGGTGATCGCCCGTCACAGCCTCACCAACGGGCTGCCGTCCGCCCTGGAGAAGGGCGAGTTCTTCATCGAGTACCAGCCGCTGGTACGGCTCACCGACGGCACCGTGCGCGGCGCCGAGGCGCTCGTACGCTGGCTGCACCCGCTGCACGGAGTGCTCGGCCCCGACCAGTTCATCCCGCTCGCCGAGGGCACCGGGCTGATCGTCCCGCTCGGCCGCTGGGTCCTGGAGCAGGCCGCCCGGCAGGCGCGCGAGTGGCGTGACGCCGCCGAGGACGACGAGTCGCTGCGCGTCAACGTCAACCTCTCGCCGTGCCAGCTGAGCCATCCCACGCTGGTCTCCGACACGGTGGCGGTCCTGGAGAACGCCGGACTGTGCCCCAGCGCGCTGTGCCTGGAGGTCACCGAGAACGACCTCATCGGCGCCGACGAGACCGCCCTGCGGCCGCTGCGGCAACTCGCCGACCTCGGCGTGGACATCGCCCTGGACGACTTCGGCACCGGCTACTCCAACCTGTCGTATCTGCGCCGGCTCCCGGTCTCCCAGCTCAAACTGGACCGTTCCTTCACCCGGGGCATGCAGCGGGCCCCGGCCGATCCGGTCGACGTCAAGATCGTCGAGGGGATCGTCTCGCTCGCGCACACGCTGGACCTCGCGGTGACGGTCGAGGGCGTGGAGACGGCCGTACAGGCCGAGCATCTGCGGGGGCTGGGCTGTGACACCGCGCAGGGGTGGTACTACGCACGGCCGGGCCCGCCCGAGCGGCTGCACACTCTGGCGATGGCCGACGCGAGCTGAGAGCGCGGCCGACTGAGGGCGCTAGGAGGTGGTGTTCACCCCCTCGTGCCCATCCGACGGCCCGCCGCGCCCAACTCGCCGCGCTCAGCCGGCGGTGTCGTCCAGCAGCCGTGAGCGGATCAGGAAGCGCACGCCCTCCGGCGCCTCCAGGGAGAAGCCGCTGCCGCGGCCCGGCACCACGTCCACCGTGAGATGCGTATGGGCCCACAGCTCGAACTGCGAGGCCGACATCCAGAACCCCACCGGCTCCTCGACCCCGTCCACCTCCAGCTCCCCGAGCAGTACGTCCGATCCACCCGTACGGAACTCGCCGAGCGGATAGCACATCGGCGCGCTGCCGTCACAGCAGCCGCCCGACTGGTGGAACATCAGCGGCCCGTGATCCACCCGCAGCTTGCGGATCAGCTCAGCCGCGGCCGGTGTCAGCGCGATACGGTCCATGGGCGATCCCTCTCCGTCATGCTGGTCATGCTCACCGAGCGGTCAGAGGTCCGGCCCAGCGAACCCCCCGCCACGTTGCGAGAACGTTGCCCTCACCACGCTTCCCTCACCACGTCGCCATCACGGCGTTGCCCTCACCATGTCACCGGCAGCTCGCGCAGCCCATAGGTGTTCTTGTCCGTACGGACGTGGATTTCCTCGAACGGAACGGCCGGCCGCAGGGCGGGGAACCGGTCGAAGAGCCTGGCGTACGAGCAGCGCATCAGCGAGCGGGCGAGCTGCTGCCCGAGGCACTGGTGAATGCCGTGGCCGAACGCGGCATGGTGGGCCGCCGGACGGGCGACGTCCAGGGTGTCGGGCGCCGCGAAGTGCTCCGGATCTCGATTGACCGCGGGCAGCGCGAGGGTGACCGAGTCCCCAGCCCTGATCAGGTCGTCGCCGACCTGGACATCCTCCAAGGCGGTGCGGATGGGCCCGAAGTGGGTGACGGTGACATAGCGCAGCAACTCCTCCACGGCGGAGTCCATCACGGCCGGGTCGGCCCGCAGCGCGTCCAGCTGCCCGGGGTTCCGCATCAGCGCGAGGGCGCCGAGGGCGAGGGTGTTGCCGGTCGACTCGAAGCCGGCGGTGAGGATGACCATGCCGATCGTCGCGGCCTCGTCCTCCGGCAGATCGGGCTCGGCGGCCAGATGCCCCAGGAGATCCTCCGCCGTCCCGGTCTTCTTCCGCCCGATCAGCTCACGGAACCGCTCGTGGATCGCCTGCGTGGCGCGGGTGATCTCCTCGGCGCCGGAGTCGAGTTCGAACAGCGCCGCCGATTCCTTCCGGAACCGTTCACGGGCCTCGTCCGGCACGCCCAGCAACTCCGTGAGGAGGTCGAGTGACATCGGCATGGCGAAGTCGGCCACGAGGTCGGCCGGTGGCCCCTGCCGCTCCATCGCCGCCAGCCGCGCGTCGGCCAGTTGCTCGATCCTCGGAACCAGCCGGTCCATGCGGCGCACGGTGAAGTGGCGGGTGAGCAGCCGACGGTAGCGCGTGTGCTCGGGCGGGTCCATGCGATGGAAGACACCGGGCGGTACCGCACGCCGCGACTGCTCGGCCTCGGAGGAAATCGCCACCGGCATACGGGCCAGGTCGGCCCGGTTGCTGAATCGGCTGTCGCCGAGCACCAGCCGAGCGGCCGAATATCCGGTGACCAGCCATCCCAGATGGCCGTCGGAATAGTGCATACGGCTCAACGGGCCCTGTTCACTGAGCCGCAGGAGTTCGGTGGGCAGTTCGAACGGACACCGACGCGTGGTGGGCACACCGGTGGGAATCGGAAGAGCGTCCGTCATCGTATCTTCCTCTATGTCCGGATCACGAGTCTTCGTGACCTTGTTCGCGGGAAGGGAAATTTCTGAGTGGCAGGATGGTGCCATTCGGCCCCCCAAGCCTGCCCACGACTCTTGTAGCGATATAGCGGCGGGGTTAGACTCCCGATGCAAAATGACATGAGTATTTCGAAAGTAATTCGGTGCTGCTGCCCGGGAAGTGACCCGATATTAGGCAATGGGTGGTGCTCGTGCAAGACGGGGGAATGAATGGGTCTCGCTATCCTCGGGGGTCTCGCTACCCGCTATCCGCCGCCCAGCGGGAGATCTGGGTGGCGCAGCGCATCAATCCGGATGGCCTGCAATTCCAAGTAGGCCAGTATGTCGAGATCCATGGGCCCCTCAACCCCGCCCTTTTCGAATCGGCGCTGCGCCGGGCCGTCACCGAGGCAGACACCCTGCATGCGCGCTTCCCGGACATCGACGACGGCATCGACGGCGGCATCGGCGGCGGCATCGGCGGTGTGCCCCATCAGGTGCTCGGCCCGCCCGGCGACTGGGCGCTGCGGACCCTCGACCTGAGCCATGGCCCCGATCCCCGGGCCGCCGCCGAACAGTGGATGCGCGAGGAACTCAGGAGGCCGATGGACCTGGCGCACGGTCCGTTGTTCTCCTTCGCCCTCATCAAGACGGCGGCGGATCGGTTCGTCTGGTACCAGGGATATCACCACATCGTGACCGACGGGGCGGGCAGCACGCTCTTCGCCCGCCGGGTCGCCGAACTCTACACGGCATTTCACAAAGGCGAACCCGCCGGTGAGTCCCCATTCTCGTCACTGGCCGCCCTGCTCGACCAGGAAGCCGAGTACCGGAAATCCAAGGAATTCGAGCGTGACCGCCGGTACTGGCTGGAGCGTTTTGCCTCCCCGCCCCAAGCCGCACGTCTCACCACCGAGCCCGGCTCCGAACCCAGCGATTTCCTGCGCCATACCTCCCTGATCGGAGCTGATGAGGCCGACCGCATCAGAGAAGCCGCGCGCGCCGCCCGGACTCACTGGTCGGTGGTGTTGACCGCTGTTGTCGCGATTTACCTGCACCGCTTGACCGGGGCGGCGGACATCACGCTCGGTTTCGCCGTTTCGGCGCGAAAGGACCCAATTTCCCGCCGTACTCCCGGAACGCTGGCCAACATACTTCCGCTCCGCGTGGAATTGAGCGCCGCGACGACCTGGACCGATGTCCTGCGACGCCTTTCCCGGGAAGTCCGCATGGCCTTGTCGCACCAGCGCTACCGTGGCGAAGACCTGGCCCGCGACCTCCATCTCACCGGTGGCGTTCCGGCCCTCGTGGGGCCCGAGGTCAATGTCATGTCGTTCGACTGGGACCTGGAGTTCGGCGAGTGCCGGGCCACCCACCACAACCTGGCCAACGGCCCGATCCCCGATGTGTCGGTCATGGCCTACGAACAGCCCGACGGCGGAATCCGCATCGACCTGAACGGCAACGCCGACCTCTACCGCCCCCAGGATCTGGCCGACCACCAGCGGCGCCTCTTCGCCTTGTTGGAGGCGGTGGTGGTGGACGCGGGGCGGTGTGTGGGTGGTGGCGTGGAGTTGGTGTCGGCGGCGGAGCGTGGGGCGCTGCTGGGTTGGGGGATCGGTGGTCCGGGGACGCCGCCGGGGGTGTTGGGCGAGCGGGTGGTGGCGTGTGGTGGTGCCGCCGTTGCGGTGAAGTGCGGCGAAGTTGCCGTGACCTACGGAGAGTTGGGTTCGCGGTCGGACCGGTTGGCGCGGTTTTTGGTGGGGTGTGGGGTGGGGCCTGAGCGGTTGGTGGCGGTGGCGATGCCGCGTTCGGTTGATTTGGTGGTGGTGTTGCTGGCGGTGTTGAAGGCCGGTGGCGCGTACGTACCGGTGGACCCCGGGTATCCGGCGGAGCGGGTGCGGTTCATGGTGGCGGACGCCGGGCCGGTGCTGGTGGTGGCGTCGGGTGATGTGGCGGGGCGGCTGTCGTCGTTGGATGTTCCGGTGGTGGTGCTGGATGACCCGGAGACGGCGCGGGAGGTGGATGAGCGTCCGGGTGCGGCGCTGACGGACGCGGACCGTCTGGCGCCGCTGCATCCATCGCATCCGGCGTATGTGATGTACACCTCCGGCTCGACCGGCACCCCCAAGGGCGTTGTGGTGTCCCATCAGAGCCTGGTCAATACCATCGCGTGGGCCGTCGAGACCCTGGGGACGCGAGCCCTCTCCCACGTGATGATGTCCACCTCGGTGAGTTTCGACGTGTCGGCCTTCGAGCTGTTCGCGCCGCTCGCGTGCGGTGGGTGTGTGGAGATCGTGGACGACGCCGTGGCCCTGGTGGGGCGGTTACCCCACCGGCCGGAAGCCAGCCTGGTGAGCGGCGTCCCCTCGGCCCTGGTCCAGGTCGCGAAGGCCATCGGGCCACGGGACTTCCCGGGCGTCGTGGTCTGCGCCGGAGAGACCCTGTCGGGCCCGGTGGCCCGCACCATCGGTGACGCCCTGCCCGGCTGCCGGGTGCTCAACGCCTACGGCCCGACGGAGGCCACGGTCTACGCGACGGCGGGGTGGTGCGAGGGCGAGGCCGAGGGCGCCGCACCGATGGGTGGGCCGATCGCCGGTATGCGGGTGTATGTGGTGGATGGTGGGTTGGGTTTGGTGCCGGTGGGTGTGGTGGGTGAGTTGTATGTGGCGGGTGTGGGGTTGGCGCGGGGTTATGTGGGGCGTGTGGGTTTGACGGCGGAGCGGTTTGTGGCGGATCCGTTTGGTGGGGTGGGGGAGCGGATGTATCGGACGGGGGATTTGGTGCGGTGGGATGCGCGGGGTCGGTTGGTGTTTGTGGGGCGTGTGGATGATCAGGTGAAGGTGCGGGGTTTTCGGATTGAGTTGGGTGAGGTGGAGGGTGTGGTGGCCGCGCATCCTTTGGTGGGGCAGGTGGCGGTGGTGGTGCGGGAGGATCGTCCGGGGGATCGGCGGTTGGTGGCGTATGTGGTGCCTGCTGGGGGTGGGTGTGATGTGGGGGTGGTGCGGGAGTTTGTGCGGGGGCGGTTGCCGGAGTTCATGGTGCCGGGTGTGTGGGTGGTGCTGGATCGGTTGCCGGTGACGGTGAATGGGAAGCTGGACCGGCGGGCGTTGCCGGTGCCGGAGGTTGGGGGGTCTGGTTCGGGTCGTGAGCCGCGTACGGCCGTGGAGCGGACGCTGTGCCGTCTGTACGCCGAGGTGCTGGGCCTGGAGCGGGCGGGGGCCGAGGACGGCTTCTACGACCTCGGCGGGGACAGCATCTCCACCATCCAGTTGGTCAGCCGGGCCAGAGCGGCTGGACTGGTCATCACTCCGGCCGATGTGTTCGCCCACAAGACGGTGGCCCGGCTGGCGCACACGGCGACATCCGTGACCGGTTCGGCCCGTGACCAGGCGGCCGATGTCCCGATCGGCCAGGTGACACCGACCCCCGTCATGGAGTGGCTTCGTGAACAGGGCGGCCCGGTCGACGGCTTCTGCCAGGCGATGCTGATGACCACACCCACCGGAGCCGGTACCCCGCAGCTCGCGGACGTTCTACAGGCTCTGACCGACCACCACGACGTGCTGCGGCTCCGGTTGGCGGACCGCCCCGACGGGGCATGGTCGCCCGAGGTGACAGTGGCGGGAACCGTACGGGCCGCGCAGCGAGTGCGCCGTATCGAGACCACGGACGGCCCGCCCCCGGAGAGCCTGCTGGCCGAGCAGTTCACCGTCGCCCGTGGCCGCCTCGACCCGAGGGTGGGGGTGATGTGGCAGGCGGTGCACTTCGACGCCGGGCCGTGGCATCCGGGGCGGCTCCTGCTGGTCATCCACCACTTGGCGGTCGACGGTGTCTCCTGGCGCGTCCTGCTGCCGGACCTGGCGGCCGCCTGGGCCGCGGTGGCCGCGGAACGGCCGGTGGAGTGGCAACCGGTCGGCACGTCGTTCCGCCGCTGGGCCGCACTGCTGGCCGCCGAGGCAAATACGGAGGCCCGGGAGAGGGAGCTGCGCCACTGGGAGGAGGCCCTGGCCGATGTACGGCCCGTGGCGGCGGGGCGGACCAGCGGCGACCGCGACACCTTCGGGACGGCCGGAAACATGGCGTTGCCCATGTCCGCTGAGGACACCGAGCCGTTGCTGACCCGAGTGCCCGGGGCGTTCCACGCCGGTGTGCACGACGTACTGCTCGCCGCGTTCGCCGTGGCCCTCGACACGTGGCGGGAGCGCCACGGCCGGGGCGCCGCCGGCGGGCCCGTGGTGGTGGATGTGGAAGGACACGGCCGGTCACACCCCCTGGCGGAGGAGGTGGACCTCTCGCGCACCGTCGGATGGTTCACCGCCCTCTATCCCGTCCGCCTGGAACCGGGCCGCGTGGACCAGGAGGAGGTCCGGCGTGGCGGCCCCGCGCTCGGCCGTGCGGTCAAGCGCGTCAAGGAGCAGTTGCGGGCCCTCCCCGGCCAGGGACTCGGCTACGGGCTTCTGCGCTACCTCAACCCCCGCACCCGGCCCCGCCTCGCCGCGCTCCCCACCCCCGACACCCGGTTCAACTACCTCGGCCGCATCGCCGCACCGCGCGGTGCGGCACCGTGGACACCCGCCGGGGACGGTACGAGCGGGCCGCTCATGGCGGGCGCGGACGCCGACGCCCCGCTGCCCTACGCCCTGGAGCTGAACGCCGTCACGTACGACGGCTCCGACGGCCCGCACCTCGTGGCGCACTGGTCCTGGGCCCGTGGGCTGCTCACCGAGGAGGAGGTGAGCGACCTCGCACAGACCTGGTTCACCGTGCTGAAGGCCATCACGGCGCATGCCGAACGCCCGGAGGCGGGCGGCCGCACACCCTCCGACCTCCCCCTGGTGAATCTCAACCAGGACCAGATCGACCGACTCGAGGCAGCATGGAGGAAGAAGCGATGACACAGTCAGGGCTGCTCGATGTCTTGCCGCTGTCGCCCTTGCAGGAAGGGCTGCTCTTCCACGCCGTGCAAGACGTAGAGGCCGCGCAAGATGTACACGCCGCCCATGACGTCAATGCCGTCCACGGCGACCACGCCGCCCATGACGGGAGCGGTGGCGATGGGTACACGGTCCAGATCGTGCTCCGGCTGGACGGGCAGCTGCGCCCGGCCGCACTCCGGGCGGCGGCCGAAACGCTCCTGGACCGCCACCAGAATCTCCGCGCCGCGTTTCTGTACGAAGGGATGGACCAGCCCGTCCAGGTCATCCCCCGCGAGATCGAGTTGCCGTGGGAGGAGATCGACCTCACCGAAACCGCCGAAGCCGAAGCCGAAGCTGAAGCTGAAGCCGAGCGCCACGCCGCATGCGAGCGTGTCCTGAACGACGAGCGAAACCATCGGTTCGACCCCGCCGACCCCCCGCTGCTCCGCTTCACCCTGATCCGTATCGGGGCCGACCGCCACGTCCTGGCGCTCACCAACCACCACATCCTGCTCGACGGCTGGTCCTATCCCGTTCTGCTCCAGGAACTGTTCGAGCTCTACGCCCGCGAAGGCGACGACAGCCACCTGCCGCCGGTGGCCCCCTACCGGGACTACCTCACCTGGCTCGCGACGCGGGACCGCGCGGCCGCCGAGGAAGGGTGGCGGCAGGCTCTCGCCGGGATCGAGGAACCCACCCTGCTGGCCCCGGCCGCCAACCGGGCACGCCCGGCCCGGCGAGACCGGGTCGCACGGGAACTCCCCGGTGACCTCACCGCGCGGCTGGAAGGCTGGGCACGCGACCACGGGCTGACGCTCGGCACCGTCATCCAGGGCGCCTGGGCCATCATGCTGCACCGCCTGACCGGCCGTGACGACGTGGTCTTCGGCATCACCACGGCCGGGAGGCCACCGGAGCTTCCGGGCGTCGAGAGCATGGTCGGACTGTTCATCAACACCGTGCCGGTGCGGATCACACTCGACCAGGACGAGACTCTGGCCACGCTCCTCGCCCGGGTGCAGAAGGAGCACGTCCGTCTCCTGGACCGCCAGTACACCGGCCTCACCGAGGTGTGCCAACTGGCCGGACACCCGCGACTCTTCGACTCGCTCGTCGTCGTGGAGAACTACCCCATGGACCCGGACGCCGTCTGCCCACCGGAAACCGGCCTCCGGGTGACCGACATCAGCGGTCACGACGGCACCCACTACCCGCTCGGCTTGGTCGTCTTCCCCGGCGAGACCCTGCGTCTTCGAGTGGACTACCGCGCCGATGTGTTCGACCGCGCCACGGTCGAGAGCGTGCTGCGGCGGCTGTCCGCCTTGTTGGAGGCGGTGGTGGTGGATGCGGGGCGGTGTGTGGGTGGCGTGGAGTTGGTGTCGGCGACGGAGCGTGGGGAGTTGTTGGGGTGGGGTAGTGGCGGGATTGGGACGGTGCCGTCGGAGACGGTACCGCGGGTGTTGGGTGAGCGGGTCGCGGTGGTGTGTGGCGAGGCCGCTTTGTCATTTGAGGAGTTGGGTTCGCGGTCGGACCGGTTGGCGCGGTTTCTGGTGGGGTGTGGGGTGGGGCCCGAGCGGTTGGTGGCGGTGGCGATGCCGCGTTCGGTTGATTTGGTGGTGGTGTTGCTGGCGGTGTTGAAGGCCGGTGGCGCGTACGTACCGGTGGATCCGGAGTTTCCGGCGGAGCGGGTGCGGTTCATGGTGGCGGACGCCGTGCCGGTGCTGGTGGTGGCGTCGGGTGATGTGGCGGGGCGGCTGCCGTCGTTGGATGTTCCGGTGGTGGTGCTGGATGACCCGGAGACCGTGCGCGAGGTGGCGGGCCATCCAGATGGCGAGGTGACCGACGCGGATCGCCTGGCGCCGCTGCATCCATCGCATCCGGCGTATGTGATGTACACCTCCGGCTCGACCGGCACCCCCAAGGGCGTTGTGATCACGCAGCATGCCCTGGTGGCGCTGGCCCGCGACCAGGCGTTCGACAGCAGTGCACACGATTGCGTGTTGGTGCACTCGCCCCTCGCCTTCGACGCGTCCACCTACGAGCTCTGGGTCCCCTTGCTCCGTGGCGGCAAGCTTGTCCTGATGCCCGATGGCCCGCTCGACACCACCTCGATGGCCGAGGTGATCGCCGAGCATGGCGTCACGGGGGTCTTCGCGACCACAGCGCTGTTCAACAGCCTCGCCGATGAGTCACCCGACTTCTTCGCGAACGTCCAGGAGGTGTGGACGGGTGGCGAGGCCGCCTCCCTCGCGGCGGTGCGGCGGGTGACCCACACCTGCCCTGACACCGCCGTGGTGAACGCCTACGGCCCCACCGAGACCACGATGATCGCCACCTACCACCGGGTGGCGAAGGACGGATCGGCCGCCGAGGTGGTACCGATCGGCCGTGGCACGGACAGCACGCGGGTGTATGTGGTGGATGGTGGGTTGGGTTTGGTGCCGGTGGGTGTGGTGGGTGAGTTGTATGTGGCGGGTGTGGGGTTGGCGCGG
Source organism: Streptomyces lacaronensis (assembly GCF_047337785.1). Taxonomy (NCBI): domain Bacteria; kingdom Bacillati; phylum Actinomycetota; class Actinomycetes; order Kitasatosporales; family Streptomycetaceae; genus Streptomyces; species Streptomyces lacaronensis. Next base: position 2,668,158 of record NZ_JBLHDK010000003.1, on the reverse strand, counting down.
GGTTATGTGGGGCGTGCGGGTTTGACGGCGGAGCGGTTTGTGGCGGATCCGTTTGGTGGGGTGGGGGAGCGGATGTATCGGACGGGGGATTTGGTGCGGTGGGATGCGCGGGGTCGGTTGGTGTTTGTGGGGCGTGTGGATGATCAGGTGAAGGTGCGGGGTTTTCGGATTGAGTTGGGTGAGGTGGAGGGTGTGGTGGCCGCGCATCCTTTGGTGGGGCAGGTGGCGGTGGTGGTGCGGGAGGATCGTCCGGGGGATCGGCGGTTGGTGGCGTATGTGGTGCCTGCTGGGGGTGGGTGTGATGTGGGGGTGGTGCGGGAGTTTGTGCGGGGGCGGTTGCCGGAGTTCATGGTGCCGGGTGTGTGGGTGGTGCTGGATCGGTTGCCGGTGACGGTGAATGGGAAGCTGGACCGGCGGGCGTTGCCGGTGCCGCAGGGTGGTGGTGGATCGGGGTACGGCGGGCCCAGGGATGGGGTCGAGGAGTTGCTGTGTCGTTTGTTTGCTGAGGTGTTGGGTGTGGAGCGGGTGGGGATCGAGGACGGTTTCTTTGATCTGGGTGGGCATTCGCTGTTGGCGACGCGGTTGGTGTCGCGGGTGCGGTCGGAGTTGGGTGTGGAGTTGTCGGTGGGGGTGGTGTTTGAGGCTCCGACGGTGGTCGGGTTGGCTCGTCGGGTGGCCAGGGGTGCGGGTCAGGTGGGTCGGGAGCGGCCTGAGCTTGTGCGGTGTGGTCGGCGGCCGGGGCGGTTGCCGGTGTCGTTCGCGCAGAGTCGGTTGTGGTTTTTGTATCGGTTGGAGGGCCGGTCGGCTACGTACAACATTCCTTTGGTGGTGCGGTTGTCGGGTGAGGTGGATGGTGAGGCGTTGGCTGGGGCGTTGTGGGATGTGGTGGGTCGGCATGAGAGCTTGCGGACGCTGTTCGCCGAGGTGGATGGGGTGGCGTGTCAGCGGGTGCTGTCGGTGGAGGAGGCCGGCCGGCGGTGGCCTGGGCTGGAGATGGTCATGGTGGGTGACGGGGTGGAGGCCGAGCGGGCGGTGGCCGAGGTGGTGCGGCATGCCTTTGATCTGGAGGAGGAGCTGCCGCTGAGGGCGGTCCTGGTGCGGGGGTTCGTGTCGGAGCCGGTATGCACGCTGGTGGTGGTCGTGCATCACATCGCGGCGGATGGGTGGTCGTTGGGGCCGTTGTGGCAGGACGTGGCGGGGGCGTATGCGGCGCGGCGGGAGGGTCGGGCACCGGGGTGGGAGCCGATGGCGGTGCAGTATGCCGACTACACGCTCTGGCAGCGCCGGGCGCTTGGTGCGGCCGATACGCCGGGCAGTGTGCTGGCCGACCAACTGGACTACTGGCGCGCCAAGCTGGAGGGCATTCCCGAACAGCTCCCCCTGCCCACTGACCGGCCCCGCCCCCCAGTGGCCAGTCACCAAGGGCGCTGGATCGCGTTCGAGGTCGGCCCCGAGACGCACGGCAAACTGGCGGCTCTGGCCCGTGAGGCAGACGCGAGTGTGTTCATGGTGCTTCAGGCGGCCGTGGCGGCCCTGCTGACCCGTCTGGGAGCCGGCACGGACGTTCCGATCGGCAGCCCTGTCGCCGGACGTCCCGACGAGGCGCTGGACGATGTTGTCGGCTTCTTCGTCAACACGCTGGTGCTGCGCGCGGACACCTCCGGCGACCCATCCTTCCGGACGCTGCTCAAACGGGTCCGCGACACCGCCCTCGCGGCCTACGCGCATCAGGAGCTGCCGTTCGAGCAGCTGGTCGAAGCGCTGAACCCGGAGCGCACGCTCGCCCGCCACCCGCTGTTCCAGGTGTCCTTGGCGTTGCAGACCGCGTGGGATCGGGACTTCGCCCTCCCGGGCACCACGGCCACGTTGGAATGGCCGGAGGCGCGGACCGCCAAGTTCGACCTGGCCTTCATGGTCAACGCACGCCAGGGCCACGGTGGGACGCACACCGGACTCGACGGAGCGCTGGAGTACGCCGTCGACCTCTTCGACCAGGAGACCGCCGAACGGCTCGCCGACCGCTTTCTGCGGGTGCTGGACGAGGTGGTGGCGCGTCCGGACGCGCCGATCAGCCGCATCGACATACTGGACGCCGCCGAGCGGCACCGGACCCTGGTGGCATGGAACGACACGGGGCGGCCGGATCTGCCACGGCTGTCGTTCGGTGCGCTCTTCGAGGACCGGGTGCGCAGGTCCCCGGACGCCCTCGCCGTGGAGTGCGGAGAGCTCCGCCTGTCGTACGCGGACCTCGACGCCCGAGCCAATCAACTCGCCCACCACCTCACCCAGCGCGGTGTCGGGCCGGAGTCGCGCGTGGCGCTGGCCTTCGGCCGTTCCGTGGACATGGTGGTCGGGGCTCTCGCCGTACTGAAGACCGGCGCGGCGTATCTGCCGGTCGACCCCGACTATCCGGCGGAGTGGATCGCCTTCGTCCTGGCCGACAGCGCGGTGAGCGCGGTGGTCACGCGGAGCGCGTTCGCGGAGTCACTGCCCAGTGCGGCCGTCTCCACCGTGGTGACGGATATGCCGGAGACGATGTCCGACATCCGCCGGCAGCCGACCACCTCCCCGGCGGTGTCGGTACCCCTGGCCGCCGCGGCCTACGTGATCTACACATCGGGGTCGACCGGGCGTCCCAAGGGCGTGGTGGTCACCCACTCCGGCATCGCGGGGCTGGCAACGGCCCAGGTGGAACGGTTCGCTCTGGACCCGTCTGCGCGGATCCTGCAGTTGGCGTCGCCGAGCTTCGACGCCTCCGTGATGGAGTTCCTGATGGCATGGGCCTCAGGGGGTGCGCTGGTCATTCCGGAGCGGTCGCAGGTCCTGGCGGGCGAGGAGCTCGCCGGGGTGATCCGGCGATGTGGGATCACCCATGTGTTGATCTCGCCGACCGTTCTGGCCGGTGTGCCGACATCCGAACTCCCCTCGCTGCGAGCACTGTTGGTCGGGGGCGAGGCATGCGGCCCTGAACTCGTCGGGCGGTGGGCGCCCGGGCGACGGATGGTGAACGCGTACGGCCCCACCGAGGCGACGGTGTGGGCCACGGCCGGTGCCCTGGAAGCCGGACGCCATGCGTCGGCCGGTGGCGCGCCCACCATCGGCGTACCGGTCGTTGATGCCCAGGTGTATGTCCTGGACGCGTGGTTGCGACCGCTGCCGACCGGAGTGGCGGGGGAGATCTATCTGGCTGGGGCGGGCCTGGCCAGGGGATATCTGGGCCGTCCCGGGCTGACGGCCGGGCGGTTCGTGGCGAACCCCTTCTCCGGGTCCGGGTCTGGGCCCGGGTCTGGGTCCGGAGCGCGGATGTACCGCACCGGGGACCTGGGCCGATGGCGGTCGGACGGGTCCTTGGAGTACGTGGGGCGTGTGGATGATCAGGTGAAGGTGCGGGGTTTTCGGATTGAGTTGGGTGAGGTGGAGGGTGTGGTGGCCGCGCATCCTTTGGTGGGGCAGGTGGCGGTGGTGGTGCGGGAGGATCGTCCGGGGGATCGGCGGTTGGTGGCGTATGTGGTGCCTGCTGGGGGTGGGTGTGATGTGGGGGTGGTGCGGGAGTTTGTGCGGGGGCGGTTGCCGGAGTTCATGGTGCCGGGTGTGTGGGTGGTGCTGGATCGGTTGCCGGTGACGGCGAATGGGAAGTTGGATCGGCGGGCGTTGCCGGTGCCTGAGGTTGGGGGGTCTGGTTCGGGTCGTGCGCCGCGTACGGCGGTGGAGCGGGTGTTGTGTCGTTTGTTCGCTGAGGTGTTGGGTGTGGAGCGGGTGGGGATCGAGGACGGTTTCTTTGATCTGGGTGGGCATTCGCTGCTGGCGACGCGGTTGGTGTCGCGGGTGCGGTCGGAGTTGGGTGTGGAGCTCCCTGTAGGGGCGGTGTTTGAGGACCCGACGGTGGCCGGGCTGGCGCGTCGGCTGGCCGGGGGCGTGGTGGCTCAGTCGGGTCGGGAGCGGCCTGAGCTTGTGCGGTGTGGTCGGCGGCCGGGGCGGTTGCCGGTGTCGTTCGCGCAGAGTCGGTTGTGGTTTTTGTATCGGTTGGAGGGCCGGTCGGCTACGTACAACATTCCTTTGGTGGTGCGGTTGTCGGGTGAGGTGGATGGTGAGGCGTTGGCTGGGGCGTTGTGGGATGTGGTGGGTCGGCATGAGAGCTTGCGGACGCTGTTCGCCGAGGTGGATGGGGTGGTCTGTCAGCGGGTGCTGTCGGTGGAGGAGGCCGGCCGGCGGTGGCCTGGGCTGGAGACGGTCACGGCGGACGGCCGGGCCGAGGCCGAGCGGGCCGTGGCCGAGGTGGTGCGGTACATCTTTGATCTGGAGGAGGAACTGCCGCTGCGGGCGGTGATGGTGCGTGAGCCCGCGTCGGCGGGGGCTGAATGCACGCTGGCGTTGGTGATGCATCACATTGCGGCGGATGGGTGGTCGCTGGGGCCGCTGTGGCGGGATGTGGTTCGTGCTTATGTGGCGCGGCGGGAGGGCCGGGCACTCGGGTGGGAGCCGTTGCCGGTGCAGTATGCCGACTACACGCTCTGGCAACGGGAGGTACTGGGCTCTCCTGATGCGCCGGGCAGTGTGCTGGCCGACCAACTGGAGTACTGGCGCGCCAGGCTGGAGGGTGTTCCGGAGCAGCTTCCGCTGCCGGCTGATCGGTCGCGTCCTGTGGTGGCGAGTCATCGGGGTGCGACGGTGGGGTTTGTGTGGCCGGGGTGGTTGCATGGTGGGTTGGTGGGGGTGGCGGCCTCGGAGGGTGCGACGTTGTTCATGGCGTTGCATGCGGGGCTTGTGGCGGTGTTGTCGCGGTTGGGTGCGGGTGAGGATGTGGTGCTCGGGTCGGTGATTGCCGGGCGTGGGGATGAGGCGCTGGAGGATCTGGTCGGGTTTTTTGTGAACACGTTGGTGTTGCGGGTGGACACCTCGGGTCGTCCTGGGTTTCGGGAGTTGTTGGGGCGGGTGCGGGCGGTGGATTTGGAGGCGTATGCGCATCAGGATGTGCCGTTTGAGTATCTGGTGGAGGCGTTGAATCCGGCGCGGACGTTGGCGCATCATCCGTTGTTCCAGGTGATGCTGGCCCTGCAGAACACCGCGCACAGCGGCTTTGACCTGCCGGGCGCGGAGGGGAAGGTGGAGCAGGTCGGTGCGGGCACTTCCCGGATGGATCTGCTGGTCAGCGTTGGTGAGCGTCACACGGACGATGGCACGCCCGCTGGGTTGGACATCACCGTGGAGTACAACACGGACATCTTCACCGAGCGGACGGTCGATTCGCTCATCCAGCGGTGGCGCCGCCTGCTGGAGACAGCCCTGACCGACCCCGACCGGCCCGTCAGCGACATCGACCTACTGCAAACCGACGAGCGCACCGCACTCCTCCGCCAAGGCAACCCCACCACTGCCCACCCTTCACCCGGCACCACCACCCTCCCCGCCCTTCTGGCCGCCCAAGCCGTCCACACCCCCCACGCGCCCGCCGTGGAATGGGGCGACGAGTGCCTCACCTACGAGGAAGCCGACGTCAGGGCGAATCGGCTGGCTCGGTATCTGATCGGGCGTGGAGCCGGGCCGGAAGCGGTGGTGGCCGTGTCGGTGCCCCGCTCGCTCGACATGGTCATCGCGGTTCTGGCGGTCCTCAAGTCGGGCGCCACCTATCTGCCGATCGACATGGCGTACCCGCCGTCGCGTATCGGCTTTATGCTGCGCGACGCGCGCCCTCTCGCGGTGGTGACGACCAGCCGTACTCTCGGCGATCTGGGCTGCGACGACGTTCCTACCGTGGTGCTCGATGACCCGGACACCGCTGACGCGATCGCCGCCCTGCCCAGCTCCGATGTCACCGACGCGGACCGCGTGCACCCTCTGAATCCTCTGCACCCGGCCTATCTCATCTACACCTCCGGCTCCACCGGCACCCCCAAGGGGGTCGCCGTGCCGCATGCCGGAATCGCGAGCCTGGCGCTGACACAGGGCGACCGGTTCGACGTGGGCGAGGGGAGTCGGGTCCTGCAACTGGCCTCACCCGGTTTCGATGTGTCCATGATGGAGCTGGTCATGGCCGTCGCCACCGGGGCCACACTGATCGTTCCGCCCGCCCGGACGCTGGTGGGCGAGGACTTGGCCGTCGTACTGCGGGATCAACGCATCAGCCACGCCGTCATGTCGCCGACCGTGCTGGGCAGCATTCCGGATGCCGCGTTCCCCGACCTCCGCTCGTTGATCATCGGGATTGAGGCATGTCCGGGAGAACTGGTCCAGCGGTGGTCCGTTGGGCGGCGGATGGTGAATGCCTACGGCCCCACCGAGGCCACCGTGTACGTCACGGCCACAGGACAGCTCTCCGGTCCGGACGTGCCTCCGATCGGTGGGCCGATCGCCGGTATGCGGGTGTATGTGGTGGATGGTGGGTTGGGTTTGGTGCCGGTGGGTGTGGTGGGTGAGTTGTATGTGGCGGGTGTGGGGTTGGCGCGGGGTTATGTGGGGCGTGCGGGTTTGACGGCGGAGCGGTTTGTGGCGGATCCGTTTGGTGGGGTGGGGGAGCGGATGTATCGGACGGGGGATTTGGTGCGGTGGGATGCGCGGGGTCGGTTGGTGTTTGTGGGGCGTGTGGATGATCAGGTGAAGGTGCGGGGTTTTCGGATTGAGTTGGGTGAGGTGGAGGGTGTGGTGGCCGCGCATCCTTTGGTGGGGCAGGTGGCGGTGGTGGTGCGGGAGGATCGTCCGGGGGATCGGCGGTTGGTGGCGTATGTGGTGCCTGCTGGGGGTGGGTGTGATGTGGGGGTGGTGCGGGAGTTTGTGCGGGGGCGGTTGCCGGAGTTCATGGTGCCGGGTGTGTGGGTGGTGCTGGATCGGTTGCCGGTGACGGTGAATGGGAAGCTGGACCGGCGGGCTCTGCCGGTTCCGCAGGGTGGTGGTGGATCGGAGTACGGCGGGCCCAGGGATGGGGTCGAGGAGTTGCTGTGTCGTTTGTTTGCTGAGGTGTTGGGTGTGGAGCGGGTGGGGATCGAGGACGGTTTCTTTGATCTGGGTGGGCATTCGCTGCTGGCGACGCGGTTGGTGTCGCGGGTGCGGTCGGAGTTGGGTGTGGAGTTGCCGGTGGGGATGGTGTTTGAGGCTCCGACGGTGGCCGGGTTGGCGCGTCGGCTGGCCAGGGGTGCGGGTCAGTCGGGTCGGGAGCGGCCTGAGCTTGTGCGGTGTGGTCGGCGGCCGGGGCGGTTGCCGGTGTCGTTCGCGCAGAGTCGGTTGTGGTTTTTGTATCGGTTGGAGGGCCGGTCGGCTACGTACAACATTCCTTTGGTGGTGCGGTTGTCGGGTGAGGTGGATGGTGAGGCGTTGGCTGGGGCGTTGTGGGATGTGGTGGGTCGGCATGAGAGCTTGCGGACGCTGTTCGCCGAGGTGGATGGGGTGGCGTGTCAGCGGGTGCTGTCGGTGGAGGAGGCCGGCCGGCGGTGGCCTGGGCTGGAGATGGTCATGGTGGGTGACGGGGTGGAGGCCGAGCGGGCGGTGGCCGAGGTGGTGCGGCATGCCTTTGATCTGGAGGAGGAGCTGCCGCTGAGGGCGGTCCTGGTGCGGGGGTTCGTGTCGGAGCCGGTATGCACGCTGGTGGTGGTCGTGCATCACATCGCGGCGGATGGGTGGTCGTTGGGGCCGTTGTGGCAGGACGTGGCGGGGGCGTATGCGGCGCGGCGGGAGGGTCGGGCACCGGGGTGGGAGCCGATGGCGGTGCAGTATGCCGACTACACGCTCTGGCAGCGCCGGGCGCTTGGTGCGGCCGATACACCGGGCAGCGTGCTGGCCGACCAACTGGACTACTGGCGCACCAGGCTGGAGGGTGTTCCGGAGCAGCTTCCGCTGCCGGCTGATCGGTCGCGTCCTGTGGTGGCGAGTCATCGGGGTGCGACGGTGGGGTTTGTGTGGCCGGGGTGGTTGCATGGTGGGTTGGTGGGGGTGGCGGCCTCGGAGGGTGCGACGTTGTTCATGGCGTTGCATGCGGGGCTTGTGGCGGTGTTGTCGCGGTTGGGTGCGGGTGAGGATGTGGTGCTCGGGTCGGTGATTGCCGGGCGTGGGGATGAGGCGCTGGAGGATCTGGTCGGGTTTTTTGTGAACACGTTGGTGTTGCGGGTGGACACCTCGGGTCGTCCTGGGTTTCGGGAGTTGTTGGGGCGGGTGCGGGCGGTGGATTTGGAGGCGTATGCGCATCAGGATGTGCCGTTTGAGTATCTGGTGGAGGCGTTGAATCCGGCGCGGACGTTGGCGCATCATCCGTTGTTCCAGGTGATGCTGGCCCTGCAGAACACCGCGCACAGCGGCTTTGACCTGCCGGGCGCGGAGGGGAAGGTGGAGCAGGTCGGTGCGGGCACTTCCCGGATGGATCTGCTGGTCAGCGTTGGTGAGCGTCACACGGACGATGGCACGCCCGCTGGGTTGGACATCACCGTGGAGTACAACACGGACATCTTCACCGAGCGGACGGTCGATTCGCTCATCCAGCGGTGGCGCCGCCTGCTGGAGACAGCCCTGACCGACCCCGACCGGCCCGTCAGCGACATCGACCTACTGCAAACCGACGAGCGCACCGCACTCCTCCGCCAAGGCAACCCCACCACTGCCCACCCTTCACCCGGCACCACCACCCTCCCCGCCCTTCTGGCCGCCCAAGCCGTCCACACCCCCCACGCACCGGCCGTGACCTACGACGGCGATGTCATGATCTACGCGGAGCTCGATGCGCGAGCGAACAGGCTGGCTCGCGTGCTGATCGCCCGGGGAGTGGGGCCGGAGCGCGTGGTGGCCGTATGCCTGCCCCGCACCCCGGAGGCGGTCGTCGCGCTGCTGGCCGTCCTCAAAGCGGGCGGCGCCTATCTCCCGGTCGATCCCGCGTACCCGGCCGAGCGGATCGCGTTCATGCTGGGCGACGCCGGACCGGTCGTGGTCCTGGCCGACTCCGACACCGTACGGCTCCTGCCGTCGCCGACCCCGAACCCGACCCTGGCTTCGACCCCCGTCCCAGCGCCTTCGACCCCCGTCCCAGCGCCGGTGTGCGTACTCGACTCCCCGGACATGGTGCGTACCCGTGCCGAGCAGGACGCCAGCCCCGTGGCAGACGGTGAGCGGCCGGGGCCGCTCACCGCCGCAAACATGGCGTACGTCCTCTACACATCAGGGTCCACGGGAACGCCGAAGGGCGTGGCGGTGCAGCACTCCTCCGTGGTCGGGCTGATGGACTGGGCCCGGGAGCGCTTCGGGCCCGAGCGGCTGTCGTCGGTGTTGTTGTCGACCTCGCTGAACTTTGACGTCTCGGTCTTCGAGCTGTTCGCACCGCTGACGGTCGGTGGCCAGGTGGAGCTCGTCGAACACCTTCCGGCGCTGGTGGAGCGGGGCGGCTGGTCCGGCGGACTGATCAGCGGGGTGCCGTCGGTCGTGGCGCAGGTGCTCGGCTCCGGCGCACGGCTTGCCGCGCACGATGTGGTGTTCGCCGGCGAAGGGCTGCCGGCGCGTGTGTTCAACGAGGTCAGGCAGGCCATACCGGGCGCGCGAATAGCGAACGTCTACGGTCCGACCGAGGCCACGGTCTACTGCCTGGAGTGGCACTCGTCCGGGCAGGAGACGCTCACCCGCCCGGCGCTGACGGGCACACCCCTGGCGAACACCTCCGCCTACGTCCTGGACGCCGAGCTGAAACTGGTCCCACCGGGGGTCGCGGGGGAGCTGTACATCGCCGGGCCGGGGCTGGCCCGGGGTTATCTCGCCCGCGCCGGGCTAACGGCCCAGCGCTTTGTGGCGGATCCCTACGGGCCGCCCGGCACCCGCGCCTACCGCACCGGTGACCTGGTGCGATGGACCGAGGGCGGTCAGCTGGACTATCTGGGCCGTGCCGATGAGCAGGTGAAGGTGCGGGGGATCCGCATCGAGCCGGGCGAGGTGGAGGGTGTGGTGGCCGCGCATCCCTCGGTGGGCCAGGTGGCGGTGGTGGTGCGGGAGGACCGGCCGGGTGACCGGCGGCTGGTGGCCTATGTGGTCCCGGCCACCGAAACGCACCCGTACCCGCACCCGTATCCGCACACGCCCGAAGCCAGGCCCGAGGACGGCAGCCCGGCCCCGGCGGGGCTGGACGTGGCGGAGCTGCGCGCCTTCGTACGGGAGCGAGTGCCCGAGTACATGGTGCCCGCGGCGTTCGTGGTCCTGGACCGGCTGCCCGTCACCGCCAACGGCAAGCTCGACCGAGGCGCCCTGCCCGCACCGGAGTTCACTTCCCGGGCCTCCGGCCGCGCACCGCGCACGGCCGTGGAGCAGACCCTGTGCGGACTGTTCCAACAGATCCTGGGCGTGTCAGCGGTGGATGTCGAGGACAGCTTCTTCGACTTGGGCGGCGACAGCATTTCCTCCATCCAACTGGTCAGCCGGGCGAGGTCGGCCGGGGTGGTGATCACCGCTCGGGACGTGTTCCTGCGGAAGACCGTGGCCGGGCTGGCCTCCGTCGCGGAAGTCGCGGAAGTCGCGGAAGTCGCGGAAGTGGCGAAGGTGGCGCAAGCGACGCAAGCGCCGGAGGGAGCCGGGACGCCGGCTCCGGTGGCGGACACCGGGGCCGGTGAGGTGGCCACGACCCCCATCATGGAGTGGCTGCGTGAACGGGGCGGCCCGGTCGGCGAGTTCTGCCAGGCGATGCTGGTCACCGTGCCCGCCGGGGCGGGCCCGGACCGGCTGAGCAGGGTGCTGCGGGCCGTGACCGACCACCATGACGTGCTGCGGCTGAGGGTGACGGACCGCGACGGAGGACGGTGGTCGCTCGAGGTGCCCCCGGCCGGATCCGTGGACATCACGGCGCGGGTGCGCCAGGTGTCCGGTGGCGCGGACGGGCACGTAGGGCGGCGGCTGCTCCAGGATGAGTTCATGGCGGCCCGGGGGCGGCTGGACCCGTGGTCCGGTGTGATGTGGCAGGCGGTGTACTTCGACGCCGGACCGGACCGTCCGGGCCGGGTGCTGCTGGTGCTGCACCATCTGGTGGTGGACGGTGTGTCCTGGCGGATCCTGCTGGGCGATCTGCGGGTCGCCTGGGATGCGGTGGCCGCCGACCGGCCGGTGGCGCTGGAGCCGGTGGGCACGCCGTTCCGCCGATGGGCCGCGCTGCTGACGGCCGAGTCGTGCGATCCCGCCAGGGAGGCCGAGTCGCCGTGGTGGGAGCGGATCCTCACCGACGTACGGCCCCTTGCGGACGGGGGCGAGTCCTGGCGGGACGAGGTGGCCGCCGGGCCCGGCACCGCCAGTGTCACCCTGCGGCTTCCCGCCCCGGACACCGAGCCCTTGCTGGGGCGGGTCCCCGCGGTGTTCCACGCGGGAGTGCAGGATGTGCTGCTCGCCGCCTTCGCGGTGGCGGTCGACGCCTGGCGGGTACGCCATGGGCGGGCCGTCGCGGGCGAGCCGGTGGTGGTGGACGTAGAAGGACACGGCCGGTCGCACCGCCTGTCCGCCGACGTCGACCTGGCACGTACGGTCGGCTGGTTCACCACCCTCTACCCCCTGCGACTGGAGGCGGGCCCGGTGACGTGGGAGGACGTCACCGGCGCGGGCCCCGGCCTGGGAGATGCGGTCAAACGTGTGAAGGAGCAGCTGCGGGCCGTACCGGACCAAGGGCTGGGCTACGGTCTGCTGCGCCACCTCAACCCCCGTACCGGCCCCCGGCTCGCCGCGCTCCCGACCCCGGACATCGGCTTCAACTACCTGGGCCGCTTCACCGAGGCCGACCGCGAGGAACCGTGGATGCCATCGGCCATCGACGACGGCGGGGTCCTGTCGGGGGCCGGTGATGACGCCGGGATGCCACCGGCCCATGTGCTGGAGCTGAACGCGGTCACCGTCGACACCTCGCGGGGCCCCTGCCTGACGGCGACGTGGTCCTGGGCGGAGGGAGCACTCACCCAGCGGGAGGTGGACGACCTCGCGCACACCTGGTTCCGTGTCCTCAGGGCGGTTACCGAACACGCCGGCCGGCCGGGCGCCGGAGGGTTCACCCCCTCCGATGTGAAACCGGCCGCGCTGACCCAGGGCGACATCGAACGCGTCGAAGCAGCATGCGCACCGGCCACGCTGAGCGACATCCTGCCGCTGACACCCCTTCAGGAAGGGCTGCTCTTCCACGCCCTCTACGACGCCCGTGCCACCGACGACTACATCGTCCAGCTCGGCATCGACCTCGACGGACCGCTGGACCGCCACGCCCTGCGCCAGGCAGCCGAGGCGCTGTTGCGTCGCCATCCGAACCTGCGGGCAGGCTTCTGGCACGAGGGGCTGGAACGCCCGGTCCAGGCCGTGCCCGCCACCGTGGCGCTCCCCTGGCAGGAGATCGACCTCCGGCAGCTGGACGGTGACGGACAGCTCAGTGGCGACAGGCAGCTCAGTGGCGACAGGCAGCTACGTGTCGACCGGCAGTTCAGTGGCGACCGGCAGCCATGTGGCGACCGGCAGCGCGAGGAGCTGCGCGAGGTGGCAGCGGCCGAACGCAACCGGCGGTTCGAGCCGACCAATCCGCCACTCCTCCGCCTCACCCTGATACGGCTCGGCGAGCACCGCCACCACCTTCTGCTGACACACCATCATCTGCTGCTGGACGGCTGGTCGCTGCCGGTGGTGATGCGCGATCTGTTCCAGCTGTACCGGAACCGGGGAGACGCGGGCGAGTTGCCGTCCGTCACTCCCTATCGCGACTTCCTCACCTGGCTGGCCGAACGGGGCGAGCGGGACCGCGGCGCGGCGGAGGCCGCATGGCGGCAGGCACTCGACGGAGTGGAGGGCCCGACGCTCATTGCTCCCGCCGCGGGCCCGTCCGGCGCCTCCCGCCCTCCTGAGGAGGTTTTGACGGAGCTGTCCCCGGAGGCCACGTCCGCGCTGACCGCGCTCGCACGGGGTCGGGGGTGGACGGTCAACACCCTCGTCCAGGGTGCCTGGGGCATCCTCCTCGGCAAGCTCACCGGAAGCGATGACGTGGTCTTCGGGGCCACCGTGTCCGGCCGTCCCCCGGAGCTGCCCGGGGTGGAGAACATGGTCGGGCTCTTCATCAACACCCAGCCGGTGCGGATCCGCCTGGATCCGGCCGAATCCCTGTCCTCCCTGCTGACCAGGGCGCAGGAGCAGGCGTCCCGGCTCGTCGAGCACCAGCACCTCGGCCTGACGGACATCCACCGCCTGGCCGGTCACCCCCAGCTCTTCGACACGCTCGTACTCTTCGAGAACTACCCCCTCGACCCGGAAGCGCTGCGCTCCCCGTCCGACGGGCTGCGGGTGGCCGGAGTCGAGGGCCATGACGCCACCCACTACCCGCTGTGCCTGGTCGCCACGCAGCAGCGCTCCCTGCGCCTCCGCCTGGACTACCGTCCCGACGCCTTCGACCGCTCCACGGTCGTCTCGCTCGCCCGCCGTCTGGAACGCCTGCTCGCGGTGATGGTCGCCGACCCCGATCGGCCACTGGCCGCCATCGACCTGCTGACCGCGGCGGAACGACGGCAACTTGCCGCGCCGAACGCCACCGAGACCGCCCTGCCGCCGTCCACCGTGGCCGAACTGCTCGCGGCGCGGGCGGCACGTACCCCGGAGGCGCACGCGCTGGTGGCGGGCGGCACGGTACTGACCTACGCGGAACTCCACGTGCGGGCGAACCGGCTGGCCCGTGTGCTCATCGAGCGCGGTGCGGGCCCGGAGCGGGTGGTGGCCCTCTCGCTGCCACGGTCCGCGGACATGGTCGTGGCATTGCTGGCCGTCATGAAGACGGGGGCCGCCTATCTTCCCCTGGACCCGGATCAACCGGCCGAGCGGGCCCGCTTCATGCTCCACGACGCGGCCCCCGTCACCCTCGTGACCACCGAGGCGGGAGCGGCGAAGCTGTCGGGTGCCGAGGCCTCGGTGCCGCGCCTCCTGCTGGATGCCGCCGAGACCGAGGCCGCTCTGCGGGACCGCTCGGACGCCGACATCGACGACGCGGAGCGGATGGCCCCGCCCCACCCGCTGAACACGGCGTACCTCATCTACACCTCGGGCTCCACCGGCCGTCCGAAGGGCGTCGCCGTGACCCAGCGGTCCCTGCTGAACCTACTGGTGGGGATGGCCGATGAGCTGGACCTGGTACCGGAGGACCGCTGGCTCGCGGTCACCACGATCAGCTTCGACATCGCCGCGCTCGAACTGTTCGGCCCGCTCCTGGCCGGCGCCACGGTCGTCCAGGCGACGGCGGACGAGGTCCATGACCCGGCCCGGCTGTCCCGGCTGCTGACCGACAGCGGCACGACGGTCATGCAGGCCACGCCGACGCTGTGGGCGGCGCTGCTGGAACACCACCGAGCCGATCTGACCGGCGTACGGATTCTGACTGGCGGTGAGGCGCTGCCCGAGGCTCTGGCACACGAGATGCGGGACCGTGAGGTTGATGTCGTCAACGTCTACGGTCCGACGGAGACCACCATCTGGTCCACGCTCTCCCGTTGCTCTGAGGACGGAACACCACCGAACATCGGTGGACCGATCGCCAATACGCGGGTGTATGTGGTGGATGGTGGGTTGGGTTTGGTGCCGGTGGGTGTGGTGGGTGAGTTGTATGTGGCGGGTGTGGGGTTGGCGCGGGGTTATGTGGCGCGTGTGGGGTTGACGGCGGAGCGGTTTGTGGCGGATCCGTTCGGTGGGGTGGGGGAGCGGATGTATCGCACCGGGGACCTGGTGCGGTGGGATGCGCGGGGTCGGTTGGTGTTTGTGGGGCGTGTGGATGATCAGGTGAAGGTGCGGGGTTTTCGGATTGAGTTGGGTGAGGTGGAGGGTGTGGTGGCCGCGCATCCTTTGGTGGGGCAGGTGGCGGTGGTGGTGCGGGAGGATCGTCCGGGGGATCGGCGGTTGGTGGCGTATGTGGTGCCTGCTGGGGGTGGGTGTGATGTGGGGGTGGTGCGGGAGTTTGTGCGGGGGCGGTTGCCGGAGTTCATGGTGCCGGGTGTGTGGGTGGTGCTGGATCGGTTGCCGGTGACGGCGAATGGGAAGTTGGATCGGCGGGCGTTGCCGGTGCCGGAGGTTGGGGGGTCTGGTTCGGGTCGTGAGCCGCGTACGGCCGTGGAGCGGGTGTTGTGTCGGTTGTTCGCTGAGGTGTTGGGCGTGGAGCGGGTGGGGGTGGAGGAGGGTTTCTTCGATCTGGGTGGGCATTCGTTGTTGGCGACGCGGCTGGTGTCGCGGGTGCGGTCGGAGCTCGGGGCCGAGCTGCCGGTGGGGGTGGTGTTCGAGGCGCCGACGGTGGCCGCGCTGGCCAGCAGGCTGGAGAGTGGCGACGGTGGGAAGGGCCTCGATGTCCTGCTGTCGCTGCGGCCACACGGCAGCCGTGCACCGCTCTTCTGTATCCACCCGGCCGGTGGGGTCAGCTGGCCCTATTCCGGGCTGCTGCGCCATATCGACGCCGACCACCCCGTCTACGGCCTCCAGGCACGGGGGCTGTCCGGTACGGAGACACCACATGCCACGGTCGAGGAGATCGCGGCGGACTATCTGCGCCAGATCCGTACCGTGCGGCCACACGGCCCGTACCACCTCCTCGGCTGGTCCTTCGGCGGCATCGTCGCCCATGCGATCGCGACCCGGCTCCAGGAGGAGGGTGAGGAGGTGGCCTTGCTGGCCGTGCTCGACACCTACCCTCTGGCGGCCGTGCCTGCGGAGGAATCGCTGCCAGAGGCGGGAGACCGCGACCTCCGGTCCATGTTCCTCGACGTCCTGGCGGACGGGGCGTACTCCCTGGACGAGGAGATTCTGACGGCGCTGTGCCATAGCCACGCCCAGCATGAGCGGGCCGCCAAGGAACACCGGCCTCGGCGGTTCCGCGGGGAGATGGACCTCTTCATTGCGACGAGGGAACCCACCGACCACCGGACCGCCGCATGGCGTACGGCTGATTCCTGGGTGCCGTACGTCGAGGGAGACATTCGGACCCACGATGTGCCCAGTACTCACGATCACTTGATGACGCAGCGGGCACTGGATCACATCGGCCCTGTTGTCGCCCGGGGTCTCGAGCGGCCGTAGCGTGCCGGGGCGTGGCGCCCCGGCCCTGAGCGGCTCTCACTCCTCCAGGTCCGCCCACTCGGCTTCGAGATCGCTCTCGAGGTTGTTGATGTCGTGTTGGGTGAGGTTGAGGAGGGGGAGGTCGGAGGGGGTTCGGCCGCTGGTGTGGTGTTGGGTGTGGGTGGTGAGGGCTTTGAGTGCGGTGTGCCAGTGGTGGGCGAGTTGGGTGATGTGGTGGGTGGTGTGGTGGTGGGGGTTGTAGGTGTAGGTGGTGGTGAGTTGGGGTCCGTGGGGGGTGTCTTGGGTGTGGGCGTTGATTTCGAGGGGGGTGTGGTGGAGGAGGTTGGGGTCGGTGTTGCCGTTGAGGGGGGTGGTTTCGGGTGCGTGGGGCCAGGGTTGGGTGGTGGATGGGTTTGAGGTTGGTGTGGTGGGGGTGTAGCGGCCGAGGTAGTTGAAGGTGGTGGGGGGTTGGGGGAGGTGGGTGAGGTGGGTTTTGGTGGTGGGGTTGAGGTGGCGGAGGAGTCCGTAGGTGGTGCCGTGGTGGGGTGTGGTGCGGAGGGTTTCTTTGATGGTTTTGAGGGCGGTGCCGAGGTGGGGTGTGTTGTGGGTGATGTCGTGCCAGGTGGCGGGTCCGGGGTGGAGTCGGATGGGGTGGAGGGTGGTGAACCAGCCGATGGTGCGGGTGAGGTCGAGGTGGGGGGTGAGTTCGTGGCGTCCGTGGCTTTCGAGGTTGATGAGGATGCTGTTGTCGGGGTCGGTGCCGGTGCCGGTGTTGGTGTGGTTGAGGGCGAGGGTGAGGGCGGTGAGGAGGACGTCGTTGATGCCGGCGTGGTAGTGGGCGGGTGTGGTGGTGAGGAGGGGTTGGGTGTGTTCGGGTGGGAGGGTGGTGGTGTGGTGGTGTAGTTCGTTGGTGGGGATGGGTGTGGGGGGTGGTGGTGTGGGGGTGTGGGGGTGGGGTTGGAGGGTGTGGGTCCAGTGGTGGAGTGTGGTGGTGTGGGTGGGGTGGTGGGCTTGTTGGGTGAGGTAGTGGGCCCAGGTGCGGTAGGAGGTGGGGACGGGTTCGAGGGTTGGGCCGGTGTGGGTGGGGTGGTGGTAGGCGTGGGTGAGGTCGGGGATGAGGATGCGCCAGGAGACTGCGTCGATGACGAGGTGGTGGGCGAGGAGGAGGAGTCGTCCGGGGGTGGTGGGTCCGAGGGTGAGGTGGATGGCTTGGAGCATGATGCCGTGTTCGGGGTGTAGGCGGGTTTGGGCGGTGGTTTGGTGTTCGGCGATGGCGGTGGGGATGTCGGGGTGGCCGGTGAGGTCGGTGTGGTGGAGGAGGCTTGCGGCGTTGATGCTGCCTGGGGGTGGTATGTGTAGTTCGGGTTCGCCTTCTGCGCTGTTGAGGGTGAGGCGGAGGATGTCGTGGTGGTCGATTAGGGTTTGTAGTGCGGTGGTGAGGTGTTGTTGGTCGAGGTTGGGGGGGACGGTCAGGAGGACTGATTGGTGGTAGGTGGTGAAGGGTCCGCCTCGTTCGAAGAGTTCTCGCATGATGGGGGTGGCGGGGAGGGTGCCGGTGCCGGTTTGGTGGCGGGTTGGTGTGGTGGTGGGGATGTGGGTTGCTGTTGTGGCCAGGGCGGCTGGGGTTTGGTGTTGGAAGACTTGGCGTGGGGTGAGCAGTAGACCTTGTTGGCGGGCGCGGCTGACGAGTTGGATGGACAGGATGCTGTCGCCACCCAGCGCGAAGAACCCGTCCTCCGGTCCGGCCTCGGGTAGGGCGAGTACGTCGGCGAACAGCTGGCACAGCGTGCGTTCGTGGGCATCGGCGGGGGCTCGTCCCTGACCGGTGCCGGTGGTTGCCGGTGTTGGAGCCGGGAGGGCTGCGTGGTCGAGTTTGCCGTTGGTGGTCAGTGGCAGGCGGTCGAGGGGGACGTAGTGGGAGGGGATCATGTAGTGGGGCAGTCGGTTGGCCAGCTGGGCCCGGATCTCCGCCGCAGGTGGCGGCTCCGCCCCGGCCCCGGCCTCCGCCCCGGCCCCGGCCTCGGCCTTGCTTCTGGTCTGCGTGGGGGTGAGGTAGGCGACGAGGCGACGGTCGCCGGGGCGGTCTTCGCGGACGGTCACCACGGCCTGTCCAATGCCTGGATGTGTGGTGAGCGCGGCCTGGATCTCTCCGGGCTCGATGCGGAATCCACGGAGCTTGACCTGCTCGTCGGCTCGCCCGCAGAACTCCAGCTGCCCGTCGGCCGTCCACCGCACCAGGTCCCCGGTGCGGTACATCCGCTCCCCGTCCGCCGTACCGTACGGGCAGGCCACGAACCGTTCCGCCGTGAGCCCCGGCCGTGCCCAGTACCCCCGCGCCACTCCACACCCCGCCACATACAACTCGCCCACCACACCCACCGGAACCAACCCCAACCCCGCATCCAGCACAAACAAGCGGGCATTGCCGATGGGTGTGCCGATCGGCGGCGGGCCCGTGTCCTCGGGAGTGGTGAGGTGTCCCGTCGTGTCGACGGTGGTCTCGGTCGGGCCGTAGGAGTTGTGCAGCCGCGCATGCGGAAGTGTGGCGACGAAGGAGTCGCGCAGATCGGCGGTCAGCGGTTCGCCACCGCAGACGACGTGGCGTACGGAGGCGCAGAGCCGCCGTGCCCCCTCCCACTCCAGCAGCAACCGCAACAGGGTCGGCACACAATGGACCACCGTGACCGCGTGACGTTCGACGACTGACAGCAGATGGCCGGGGTCGGCGTGGTGATCGGGGTCGGTGCCGATGATGCTTCCGCCGGTGAGCAGCGGGCAGAAGAGTTCCCACACCGAGACGTCGAAACTCATCGGTGTCCGCATGAGGAAGCGGTCATGTTCGGTCCAGCCGAAGGTCCCGATCCGCCACAGCAGATTGTTGACGATGGCTCCGTGCGGGACCACGACCGCCTTGGGCGTGCCCGTCGAGCCTGAGGTGTAGATGACGTAGGCCGGATGCGCGGGATGCAACGGGGCACGCCGCTCGCCATCGGATACGTCTCCCGTGTTGTGGCCTTCTACACGGGTGTGGGTGTCTTCGGTGTCGAGGAGGAGCCATGGCAGGGTGGCGGTGCTGGTGGGGAGGGTGTTGGCGAGTGTGCTTGTGGTGATGAGGAGGGTGGGTTCGCTGTCGTGGAGCATGAAGGTGATGCGGTCCGGTGGGTAGCCGGGGTCGAGGGGTACGTAGGCGGCTCCGGTTTTGGTGACGGCGAGTACGGCGGTGATCATCTCGACGGAACGTGGCAGGGCCAGTGCGATACGGGTTTCCGGTCCGGCGCCGTGCTCGATGAGCAGCCGGGCCAGCTGGTTGGCGCGAGTGTTGAGGTCGGCGTAGGACACGCTGTCGTCCTCGAGGACCATCGCCGTGGCCCGCGGAGTACGTGCCGTCTGTTCCTCGAACAGCTCCGGCAGCACCCGTCCCGCCCCGGTCGCCGCCACCGAGGCGCCCGTACCCCAGCCCAGCAGCCGCCCCCGCTCCTCCTCGGAGCAGCCGTCGACCCGCCCGACCCTGATATCAGGGTCGAAGGCCATGGCCTCCAGCACCCGCACCAGGCGGTCGGCGATCGTCGAGACGTCCTCGTGCCCGAACAGGTCCGGACGGTAGCCGAGTCGCATGTGCAGCCGCTCGTCCGGGACGACCAGCAGGGACAGGGCGTAGTGCACGGCGTCGCGCCCCGTGATGTCGACCGTCCTCAGTTCCCTGCCCGGGTCGAGCAACTGCCCCTGGTTGATAGGGTAGTTCTCGAAGACCGTCGTCGTGTCGAACAGGTCCCCGGAGCGCACTCCGCTCAGCCGCTGGATTTCGGCGAGCCCCAGGTGCTGGTGGTCGAGCAGTTCCGTCTGCTCCTCCTGGAGCCGGGAGAGCAGCCCGCCCAGCGACTCCTGGGGATCGATGCGCAGCCGGACCGGCACGGTGTTGATGAACAGGCCCACGATGGCCTCCACACCCGGCAGCTCCGCGGGGCGGCCCGAGACCGTGGTGCCGAACACCACGTCGTCCCGCCCGGTGAGCCTCCCGAGGACCAGCCCCCACGCCGCCTGGACGAGGGTGTTCAGTGTGAGCCCCGAACGCCTGGCGCGCTGTGAGAGCCGTGCGGTCAGCTCGGGGGACAGATCCGTGGAGTACTCCTCCGGCCACATCGCGGCACGCCCTGGAGCGGCGGGAGCGACCAGCGTGGGCTCGGTCAGCCCCTCCAGCGCCGTGCGCCAGGCGACGCGGGCGGCTTCCCGGTCCCGCCGCCCCAGCCAGGCCAGATAGTCGCGGTAGGGCACCGGCCGCGGCAGGTCCGTCTCGTCACCGGACCGTTCGTACAGCGCGAATAGCTCCCGCAGGACCAGGGGCACCGACCACCCGTCCCACAGCAGATGGTGGTTGGTGATGACCAGCCGGTGCCGGTCCGGGCCACCACGCAGGACCGCGAAACGGACCAGCGGTGGCCGCGCCGGATCGAACCGTATGGAGCGGTCCTCGGCCAGCCACCGCTCCACCGCCTCCCCGCGTTCGTCCTCCGCGACCCTCGTGAGGTCCACCTCCTGCCACGGCACGGACACCGCACCGGCGACGGCCTGGACGGGACGGGACAGGCCGTCGTGCAGAAACGCGGCGCGCAGATGTGGATGCCTGCGCAGCAGCGCGTCGGCGGCCGCGCGGAACCGGCCCGCGTCGAAGGGGCCCTCGAGTTCCAGGCAGAGCTGGACGAGATACACATCCGGGGCCGTGTCGTCGTACACGGCGTGGAACAGCAACCCCTCCTGCAGCGGGCCGAGCGGCAGAACCTCCACACTGCCCGGCGCCTTCCGCTCGACGCTCTCCGACTCCGCCCGGGAGAGCCGGACGAGTGCCGCCTCGGAGCGGCCCAGGCCCTCGGCGGCCGGTTCGTCGGGGGTACGGGCCACGGCGGCGAGTGCCGCGGGCGTTTTGTACTGGAAGACCTGGCGGGGAGTGAGCACCAGCCCCTCCCGGCGGGCACGGCTGACGAGCTGGATGGAGATGATGCTGTCCCCGCCCAGCGCGAAGAACTCCTCCTCCACTCCGACCTCGGCGAGCCCCAGCACCTCGGCGAACAGGGCGCACAGGGTCTTCTCGCGCGGGGTCGCCGCGGCCCGGCCGGTGCTTCGCTCGGCCCCGGGGTCGGGCACGGGCAGCGCGGTGCGATCGAGCTTTCCGTTCGCGGTCAACGGCAGCGCGTCGAGTGTCATGAGGGCAGACGGGAGCATGTAGTCGGGCAGGGTCGCGGCGAGGTGGGCCCGGAGGGACGCCACGAGTCCGCCCAGCTCGTGGGAGGCCCCGGGGTCGTTGGCGTACGAGCGCAGCGGACGCGGATCGTCGCCCCGCACGAACGGCGTGGCGTCGCCCCGCGCGAACGGCGCGAACGGCGCGGACGTCGGGGATGACGTGGACGCCGGGGATGGCGCGGAAGCCGGGGATGGCGTGGACGACGCAGACATCGCGGATGGCACAGACTGGTCGAGCACGCGATGGTCCACGCCCGCCGCCGTGTCCACGAAGACCGCGTCGAGACAGCCGTCGCTGTCGGACCAGGTGAGGGCGGCACGGTAGCCCAGACCCGCGGCGAGCTCGTGCAGGGCCTCCGGAGCGGACGCCTCGGTCCCCGGCCCCGCGGTGGCGGCCTCGCGGACGGCGTCCGGCGCCACTCCGTGCCGCAGTTGCCGCAACGCCTCCAGCTCGTCCGCGAGCCGGGCGTTGGGAATGCCGTTCACCCGCAGCATTTGGGGCCGGTGGCGCTCCAGGACCTCCGCCACTTCGGTGGTGGTGCGCACCTCCTCGCCCCACTGCCGCGCCACCACGTCGACCACCCGAGACGTCCCGGCCGTCCCACCCGTCCCGACCGTCCCGGCGTCCGAAACCCCCGTGGCGGGCGCCTTGACCAGGACCACGTCGTAACGGTGGCGGGTGAGCTCATTGCTCGCATGGCCACGTTTGATCCGCACATCGACCGCCGCCACCTCGGGCAGCCGGGACGGAAGGGTGGCGAAGAGGGCGGGGTCGACGACGAGTTCGCGCTCCTGCCGGATCGCCTTGTCGACCGTGGCCCGTAGGCTCTCGTTCGTCGTGCCGGGCGCGGCCTGGGCCAGGGCGACGGCCGTGGCGAAGCAGCGGAGCAGACGGGCGTTGCGCACATCGCCGACGAAGATCCGGCCACCGGGCGTGAGCAGTCGCATCGCCCCGGCCACCACCTCGACCAGATACTCCACACTGGGGAAGTACTGGACGACCGAGTTGAGCACGATGGTGTCGAACCGGCCGGCGGGCAGACCGGTGAAGTCGGCCGCGGGCTGGGAGCGCAGCTGTGTGCGGTCCGCCAGGGCCGGATCGCCCGCGATCCGCTCCCGCAGGTGGCCGATGACCGCGGGCGACACATCGGTGGCCCAGTACGCCTCACAGTGCGGTGCCAGGCGCGCCATGAGCAGCCCGGTACCGACCCCGATCTCCAGCACCCGGCACGGCTCCAGCTCCACGATCCGGTCAACGGTCGTGGTCAGCCACTCCCGCATCTCCGGTAGCGGAATGGGCCGCTGGTCATAGCTGCTGTCCCAGCCGACGAAGTCCTCCCGCAGGACGGTCGCGGCGCGGTCCCGGTACAGCGACTCGTAGACCGTGCGCCACTCCTCCACCTGCCGGCCGGCCAGGTCGCCGTCGGGGCCGGAGCGGCGCGCGGGCACCGCGTAGGCCACCAGGCGCCGGTGGCCGGGACGGTCCTCGCGGACGGTCGCGGCGGCCTGCGCCACCTCGGGATGCGCCGTCAGCGCGGCCTCGATCTCGCCGAGTTCAATACGGAAACCCCGCACCTTGACCTGGTCGTCCGCGCGTCCCACGAACTCCAGACGGCCCTCGCCGTCCCACCGCACGAGGTCGCCCGTGCGATACATCCGGGTGCCCGCCGGGCCGAAGGGATCGGTGACGAACCGCTCGGCGGTCATCGCCGCACGCCCCGCATACCCCCGGGCCAGCCCCGCCCCCGCCACGTACAGCTCGCCCACCACCCCGGGCGGCACCAGCCGCAGCCCGGGGTCGAGTACGTACACCGCCAGATCCGTCAGCCCCCGCCCGATGACACTCGGAGTCCCCGGTACGGCGTCCGCGTGGCCGAGCCGACCGGCGGTGACATGGACCGTGGTCTCGGTGATGCCGTACATGTTGACCACGACGGGGGCGTCGTCGCGGTGGCGGACGTACCAGCCCGCCAGCCGGGTGGGGTCCAGGGGCTCCCCGCCGAGCACGATGTACCGCAGGGCCAGCTCCGACCCCAGCGACGGCAGATCCTGGTCGGCGGCGATCAGCTGGTACAGGGCCGACGGCGTCTGGCACAGCACCGTGACCCCCTCGCGGACCAGCAGGCGCAGCACGTCCTCGGGGGAGCGGGTCACCTCCTTGTCCGGCACCACCAGCCGGCCACCGTGCAGCAGCGCCCCCCACATCTCCCAGACGGAGAAGTCGAAGGCGTACGAGTGGAACAGACACCACACATCGGTCTCACCGAAGGTGAACTGCTCCCGGGCGGCGCCGAACAGCCGCGCCACATTGCCGTACGGGACCTCGACACCCTTCGGGGTGCCGGTGGACCCGGAGGTGTAGATGACATAGGCCGGGTGGCGGGCGTCGAGCGGAAACGCGCGTTCGGCGTCGGACAGGTCGTGCGCGGGCAGCCCGCGCAGCCGGGCCACGGTTGCGTCCGCCCCAAGGACCAGGCGCTCCACGGACGGCGCGCCCGGCGGCAGGTCTTCGACGAGTCCGTCAGCGGTCACCAGCAGCGTGGCACGGCTGTCGGCGAGGGCGAAAGCGATGCGCTCCGCCGGGTGGTCCGGATCCAGTGGCACGAACGCGGCCCCGGCCTTGAGGACGGCCAGGATGGCCACGACCATGTCGGCCGAGCGCGGAAGGGCGAGTGCCACCCGCGTCTCGGCTCCCGCTCCGGAAGCCACCAGCAGCCGGGCGAGGCGATTGGCACGGCGGTTCACCTCCGCGTACGTCAGCCTGGTGTCCCGGTGCACCACCGCGACGGCCTCGGGAGTCCTGCGCACCTGCTCCTCGAACAGCAGCGGCAGCACCGCTTCGGTCCGTTCGGCGGGTTCCGTACGCGCCCCGCCCCATGTGCGCAGCATCAGCTCGCGCTCGCCCGGAGCCAGCGGATCGACCGTTCCGACCTGCGGATCGCTGGCCGACACCAGCATCCGCAGCACCCGCAGCAGCCGCTCCGCGACCGACTCGACCGCCTCCCGCGCCAGCAGGTCCGGCTGGTACCCCATCCGGATATGCAGCCGCTCTCCCGGAATCACCATGAGCGCCAGGGCGTAGTGGGTCGCGTCGTAACTGTCCACCGACAGCGTCCTGAGCTCCGTGGTGGGATCCAGCAGCCGCCCCTCGTCGAGGGGATAGTTCTCGAACACGGTGGTGGTGTCGAAGATCTCGCCCGATCCGATGCCCGCCAGCCGCTGGATCTCGACGAGCCCGAGGTGCTGATGGTCCAGGAGCCGCGCCTGCTCCTCCTGCAACCGGCTGAGCAGCGCGGACACCGGCTCGCGCGGATCCATCCGCAGCCGCAGCGGAACGGTGTTGATGAACAGCCCGACCATGGACTCCACACCGGGGATCTCGGCCGGCCGCCCGGAGACCGTGGTGCCGAACACCACATCGTCCCGCCCGGTCAGCCGACCCAGCAGAATCCCCCACCCGGCCTGCACCAGCGTATTGAGGGTGAGCCCCAAACTCCGTGCGCGCAGGGCGAGTTGTTCGGCCAGCTCAGCGGGCAGGTCGAACGAGAACTCCTCCGGGGGGACCGTGGTCCGGCCGGGGGCCGCGGACGTGAGCAGCGTGGGCTCCTCCAGCCCCGCGAGCGCCCGGCGCCACGCCTCGCGCGCCGCGTCACGGTCCTGGCGTCCGCACCACTCCAGATAGGTGCGATAGGGCACCGCCCGGGGGAGCGCCGACTCATCGCCGTTGTGGTCGTAGAGGGCGAAGTACTCCTGGACGACCAGGGGCAGCGACCATCCGTCGAGCAGAATGTGATGATGCGTCAGGACCAGGTGGAAGCGGTCGTCGTCCAGCCGGATGAGCGCGAAACGGATCAGGGGCGGACGCGTGAGATCGAAACGGGTGCCCCGGTCCTCGACCAGCCACCGCTGAAGCTCACCGCGCCGCTCCTCCTCGTCCAGCTCCCTGAGATCGACCTCGTGCCAACGGAGGGGCACCTCGCGCGGTACGAACTGGACGGGCTGCGAGAGGCCATGGTGGAGAAAACCCGCCCGGAGCGGAGGATGGCGCCGTACGAGTGCCTCGGCCGCCCGCCGGAACCGCGCCGGGTCGGCGGGGCCCTTGAGCTCGAAGGAGAGCTGCACCAGATAGACATCCGGCGCGGCGTCGTCGTACACGGCGTGGAACAGCAACCCCTCCTGGACCGCGGTCAGCGGGAGGACGTCTTCCAGCTCGCGCTTGTCCATCAGGCGTTCCTCCACCAGTCTTCGAGGTTGTTGATGTCGTGTTGGGTGAGGTTGAGGAGGGGGAGGTCGGAGGGGGTTCGGCCGCTGGTGTGGTGTTGGGTGTGGGTGGTGAGGGCTTTGAGTGCGGTGTGCCAGTGGTGGGCGAGTTGGGTGATGTGGTGGGTGGTGTGGTGGTGGGGGTTGTAGGTGTAGGTGGTGGTGAGTTGGGGTCCGTGGGGGGTGTCTTGGGTGTGGGCGTTGATTTCGAGGGGGGTGTGGTGGAGGAGGTTGGGGTCGGTGTTGCCGTTGAGGGGGGTGGTTTCGGGTGCGTGGGGCCAGGGTTGGGTGGTGGATGGGTTTGAGGTTGGTGTGGTGGGGGTGTAGCGGCCGAGGTAGTTGAAGGTGGTGGGGGGTTGGGGGAGGTGGGTGAGGTGGGTTTTGGTGGTGGGGTTGAGGTGGCGGAGGAGTCCGTAGGTGGTGCCGTGGTGGGGTGTGGTGCGGAGGGTTTCTTTGATGGTTTTGAGGGCGGTGCCGAGGTGGGGTGTGTTGTGGGTGATGTCGTGCCAGGTGGCGGGTCCGGGGTGGAGTCGGATGGGGTGGAGGGTGGTGAACCAGCCGATGGTGCGGGTGAGGTCGAGGTGGGGGGTGAGTTCGTGGCGTCCGTGGCTTTCGAGGTTGATGAGGATGCTGTTGTCGGGGTTGGGGTTGTCGGGGTTGGTGTTGGTGTGGTTGAGGGCGAGGGTGAGGGCGGTGAGGAGGACGTCGTTGATGCCGGCGTGGTAGTGGGCGGGTGTGGTGGTGAGGAGGGGTTGGGTGTGTTCGGGTGGGAGGGTGGTGGTGTGGTGGTGTAGTTCGTTGGTGGGGATGGGTGTGGGGGGTGGTGGTGTGGGGGTGTGGGGGTGGGGTTGGAGGGTGTGGGTCCAGTGGTGGAGTGTGGTGGTGTGGGTGGGGTGGTGGGCTTGTTGGGTGAGGTAGTGGGCCCAGGTGCGGTAGGAGGTGGGGACGGGTTCGAGGGTTGGGCCGGTTTGGGTGGGGTGGTGGTAGGCGTGGGTGAGGTCGGGGATGAGGATGCGCCAGGAGACTGCGTCGATGACGAGGTGGTGGGCGAGGAGGAGGAGTCGTCCGGGGGTGGTGGGTCCGAGGGTGAGGTGGGTGGCTTGGAGCATGATGCCGTGTTCGGGGTGTAGGCGGGTTTGGGCGGTGGTTTGGTGTTCGGCGATGGCGGTGGGGATGTCGGGGTGGCCGGTGAGGTCGGTGTGGTGGAGGAGGCTTGCGGCGTTGATGCTGCCTGGGGGTGGTATGTGTAGTTCGGGTTCTTCGCTGGTGTGGGTGAGGGTGAGGCGGAGGATGTCGTGGTGGTCGATTACGGTTTGTAGTGCGGTGGTGAGGTGTTGTTGGTCGAGGTTGGGGGGGACGGTCAGGAGGACTGATTGGTGGTAGGTGGTGAAGGGTCCGCCTCGTTCGAAGAGTTCTCGCATGATGGGGGTGGCGGGGAGGGTGCCGGTGCCGGTTTGGTGGCGGGTTGGTGTGGTGGTGGGGATGTGGGTTGCTGTTGTGGCCAGGGCGGCTGGGGTTTGGTGTTGGAAGACTTGGCGTGGGGTGAGCAGTAGGCCTTGTTGGCGGGCGCGGCTGACGAGTTGGATGGACAGGATGCTGTCGCCACCCAGCGCGAAAAACCCGTCCTCGGGGCCTGTTTGGGGAAGACCGAGGATGTCGGCAAATAGCTCACACAGCGCGCGTTCATGCCCGTCCGCGGGGGCTCGTTCGCTGCTGCCTTCCGAGGTGGGGATGGGGAGAGCTGCGTGGTCGAGTTTGCCGTTGGCGGTCAGTGGCAGGCGGTCGAGGGGGACGTAGTGGGAGGGGATCATGTAGTGGGGCAGTCGGTTGGCCAGCTGGGCCCGGATCTCCGCCGCAGGTGGCGGCTCCGCCCCGGCCCCGGCCTCCGCCCCGGCCTCCGCCCCGGCCTCGGCCTTGCTTCTGGTCTGCGCGGGGGTGAGGTAGGCGACGAGGCGACGGTCGCCGGGGCGGTCCTCGCGGACGGTCACCACGGCCTGCCCAATGCCTGGATGTGTGGTGAGCGCGGCCTGGATCTCTCCGGGCTCGATGCGGAATCCACGGACCTTGACCTGCTCGTCGGCCCGCCCGCAGAACTCCAGCTGCCCGTCGGCCGTCCATCGCACCAGGTCCCCGGTGCGGTACATCCGCTGCCCGTCCGCCGTACCGTACGGGCAGGCCACGAACCGTTCCGCGGTCAGCCCCGGCCGTGCCCAGTACCCCCGCGCCACTCCACACCCCGCCACGTACAACTCGCCCACCACACCCACCGGAACCAACCCCAACCCCGCATCCAGCACAAACACTCGGGAGTTCGGCACCGGGGAGCCGATGGGCACCGAGGTGTGCGCTGCCCCGTCGGAGTGCCACACCGTGGCGTAGACGGTCGTCTCGGTGGGGCCGTAGGCATTGGCGATGCGCGCCCCGGGGAACCGGGACTGCGCGGTGGCCAGCAGCTGGGGGGAGAGGGCTTCGCCCGCCAGGACGATCGTGTCGAGAGACGAGTCTTCGGTCTGCTGCTGGGTGGAGAGCAGACTCGCCAGGACGGAGGGAACGGCACTCAGCAGACCACCGGCACTCAGCAGCCCGGGGTCGGCGGCTGCGGACAGCAGATCGGGGACGAGTTCCACCGTGCCGCCGAGCGTGAGCGGTACGAGCAGTTCGAAGACGGAGACGTCGAAGGTGAAGGACGTCGTCGCCCTCACCTGCGCCAGTCGGTCCGCGCCGAGGTCGTCCCGAGCCCAGGCCACCAGGTCCACCACATTGGCGTGGGAGACGACCACCCCCTTGGGCGTGCCCGTCGAGCCTGAGGTGTAGATGACGTAGGCCGGATGCGCGGGATGCAACGGGGCACGCCGCTCGCCATCGGATACGTCTCCCGTGTTGTGGCCTTCCACACGGGTGTGGGTGTCTTCGGTGTCGAGGAGGAGCCATGGCAGGGTGGCGGTGCTGGTGGGGAGGGTGTTGGCGAGTGTGCTTGTGGTGATGAGGAGGGTGGGTTCGCTGTCGTGGAGCATGAAGGTGATGCGGTCCGGTGGGTAGCCGGGGTCGAGGGGTACGTAGGCGGCTCCGGTTTTGGTGACGGCGAGTACGGCGGTGATCATCTCGACGGAACGTGGCAGGGCCAGTGCGATACGGGTTTCCGGTCCGGCGCCGTGCTCGATGAGCAGCCGGGCCAGCCGGTTGGCGCGAGTGTTGAGGTCGGCGTAGGACACGCTGTCGTCCTCGAAGACCATCGCCGTGGCCCGCGGAGTACGTGCCGTCTGTTCCTCGAACAGCTCCGGCAGCACCCGTCCCGCCCCGGTCGCCGCCACCGAGGCGCCCGTACCCCAGCCCAGCAGCCGCCCCCGCTCGTCGTGGCCGAGGAGGTCGATCCGGCTCAGGGCCTGGTCGGGATGGTCCGCGACGGTGTCCAGCACACGCAGGAGACGGTCGACGATCGCCTGGGCCGTGCGGTGCTCGAAGAGGTCGGTGGCGTATTCGAGGCTGCCCCGGATGCCGTTCGGCTCCCCGCCCTCGGCGGTGTGCGTCTCCGCGAGCGCGAAGGCCAGGTCGAACTTGGCCGTGTCGGTGGCCACCTCCAGCGGCTCGGCGGCCACTCCCGGCAGGGAGAGTTCGGTCGCCCGGAGGTTCTGGAAGGTGAGCATCACCTGGAACAGCGGGTGCCGGGCCAGGGACCGGACCGGGTTGACCGCCTCCACCACCCGTTCGAACGGCACCTCCTGATGCGCGTACGCGGCTCCGTCCGTCTCCCGCACCCGTTCCAGGAGGGTCAGGAAGTCCGGGTCCCCGCTGGTGTCGGTGCGCAGCACCAGCGTGTTGACGAAGGGGCCGACCAGGTCGTGCACGGCCACCTCGTCGCGGCCGGCGAAGGCCGTGCCCAGAGGGATGTCCGTCCCAGCGCCGAGTCGCGTCAGCAGGGCCGCGAGGGCGGCCTGGACCACCATGAACACGCTGGCGTCCTGGGACCGGGCCAGCCGGGCCAGCCTCCGGTGCAGCGGAGCCGGAACGGCGATGTCCACGGTCGAGCCCTGGTGTCCGGCCACCGGCGGCCGCGGCCGGTCCGTCGGCAGCGGGAGTTCCTCGGGCAACTCCGCGAGCGTCTCACGCCAGAACGCGAGCTGCCGGGAGAGCACACTGTCATCCCGGTCCTCCGCGCCCAGCACCTGGCGCTGCCAGAGCCCGAAGTCCGCGTACTGCAACGGCAGATCGTCGCTCCAGCGCGGTTCCGAACCGGCCGTCCGGGCCCGGTAGGCGGTGGCGAGGTCGGCGAAGAGCGGCTCCAGCGACCAGCCGTCGGCCGCGATGTGGTGGACCACCACGAGCAGCACATGCTCGGCGTCGCCCTGCGGGAACAGGCTTATGCGCAAGGGCAGTTCGGTGGCCAGATGGAAGCCACGCCCGGCTTCCTCCGCCAGCGCCGCCGCGAGCGTGTCGTCCGAAGCACGTCCGGCCGAGGCTCCGGCCGCGCCCCCGCCCGAGTCCGTTTCGTCGACCACCGGCCGCACGCTCCGTACGACGGCGTGCAGCGCGGACCGGGCCGCGTCCGGGCCCAGGACCCGCTGCCACGGCCGGCCGTCGTCCCCGTGCGGATAGACGGTGCGCAGCACCTCGTGCCGGGCCGCGACGTCCCCCGCCGCGGCCATCAGCGCCTCCCGGTCCAGCGGGCCGCGGAGCCGCAGACCGACCACGATGTTGTAGGTCGCCGCCCGATCGCCCTCCAACTCCTGGAGGAACCACAGCCGTTGCTGGGCGTACGACAGCGGCAGGCGGCCCGTACGCGGCATCGGCCCCAGCAGTGGGCGTGCCACGTCCCGTTCCGCGCCCTGGATCACCGCCGCCAACCGCTCGACCGTCGGCGCCTGGAACACAGCACGGATGCCCAGGTCGACGCCGGTGCGGGTGCGTACCTGTCCCATCAGCCGCATCGCGAGCAGCGAATGCCCGCCCAGTTCGAAGAAGCCGTCCGCCACGCCCACCTCGGGTACGCCCAGTACCTCGGCGTACAGCGTGCACAGCAGCCGCTCCCAGGGGGAGGCCGGTGGCCGGCCGGTGCCGGGGCCGCCGATGGGGCCGGGCGCGGGCAGCGCCTTGCGGTCCAGCTTCCCGCTCGACGTCAGCGGCAACGCGTCCAAAGGCACCACCGCGGACGGGACCATGTGCTCCGGCACCTGCTCGCGGAGCCAGGAGCGCAACTCGGCCGGGTCAGGTTCATGGCCGGGCCGGGCGACGGAGTAGCCGATCAGCCGAGGGTCCCCCGGCCGGTCCTCGCGGACCGCCACGGCGGCCCGCGCCACCTGCGGATGCGAGGCCAGCACCGCCTCGATCTCTCCCGGCTCGATCCGGAATCCCCGCAGCTTGACCTGGTGGTCGGCCCGGCTGAGGTACTCCAGCCGCCCGTCCTCGCCCCAGCGCACCAGGTCACCGGTGCGATACATCCGCGACCCGGCCGGGCCGTACGGATCGGCCACGAACCGCTCGGCGGTCAGGCCGGGCCGGTCGAAATACCCACGGGCCACACCCGTTCCCGCGATGTGCAGCTCGCCCACCACGCCCGGCGGCAGCAGGCCCAGGTGCCGGTCCAGGACGTAGCCGCGCGTGGTGTCCAGCGGTGTCCCGATCCGCGGCGCGCCGTCGTCATCGGCCCGGACGGCACCCGTGGTGGACCAGACCGTGGTCTCGGTGGGCCCGTACAGGTTCACCACCTCGGCGCCGAGCGCGAGCAGCCGCCGCGCGAGCGGGGAAGGCAGCACCTCGCCACCGCTGAGGACCCGCACCCCCGATAGCACCCTCGCATGGTCGCCCCCGTCGGGCACCTCGCCGAGCAACGCCTGCCACAGCGTGGGCGTGGCCTGCGCCAACGACACCCCGTGGCGGCCCATCAGGCCCAGCAGAGCAGCCGGATCGCGTGTCTGGGCCGCCGAGGCCAGGACGACGCGCGCCCCCGCCACGAGCGGCATGAACCACTCCACCGCCACCACGTCGAACGATGGCGTGGAGGCGGCCAGTACCGCGTCCGACCCGGTGAGCGGGGTGCGCCGGGCCATGGCCCGCAGGAACCGGCCGAGACCGCTCCGGGACGCCACCACACCCTTGGGCCTGCCGGTGGAACCGGAGGTGTAGAAGAGGTGCGCGGGGTGGTCCGGCAGCAGGGGACACCCGCGGTCCGCGTCCGTCAGGTTGCCCGCTCCCGCCTTCGCCAGCCGGTCCGCGGTGTCCTTGGCGTCCAGCAGCAGCCGTGGCACCGTGGCCGTCCCAGCGGGCAGGGTTTCGGCGATCGCTTCGGTCGTCACCAGGAGGGTCGGACGGCTGTCGGTGAGCATGAACGCGATGCGCCGCGGCGGGTAGTCCGGGTCGACGGACACGAAGGCGGCACCCGCCTTGAGGACGGCCAGCGCGGTGATGAGCAGGTCCGGGCCACGGGGCAGGGAGAGGGCGACCCGGGTCTCGGGCGCCGCACCCGCCGCGACGAGCACCCGGGCCAGCCGGTTCGCCCGCTCGTTCAACTCCCGGTAGCGGAGCCGCTGTTCCTCGAAGACCACGGCCACGTCGGCCGGGGTGCGCTCGGCCTGGCGCTCGAACGCCTCCGGCAGCAGCACCGTGTCATCGGCTCCGGTCACGCCGGCCGAGGCGTTGCCCCACTGCCGCAGCAGGCGATCCCGCTCGGTCGGGGTCAGCACGTCGAGCCGCGCCACCGTCCGATCCGGGGCGTCCGCCACGCTCTCCAGCACCCGGACCAGACGCCGCGCGAGCTCACGTACGGCCGAGTGGCCGAAGGCATCGGGACGGTAGCCCAGCTGGAGCCGCAGGGACTCGCCCGGGATCACGACCAGGGCCAGCGCATAGTGGGTGGCGTCCCGGCCGGTGCTGCCCACCACCCGCAGCCCGTCCTCCGGCGCGCCGACCCGCTCGGGCCGCACCGGGTAGTTCTCGAAGACCAGCACCGTGTCGAAGAGCTCGCCGACCCCCGCGAGCGACTGCACCTCGATCAGCCCCAGATGCTGGTGCTCCGACAGCGCCGCCTGACGCGCCTGCACCTCCTCCAGCAACTCCAACAGCCCCTGTCCCGGGGCAACTTGGACCCGTACCGGCAATGTGTTGATGCACAGGCCGACTAGCGACTCGACACCGGGCACCTCCGGTGGCCGCACCGCGGCCGTGGCCCCGAACACCACATCGTCGCGGCCGGTCAGCCGCCCCAGCAGCAGCCCCCATGCCACCTGCACCAGTGTGTTCAGCGTCAGCCCCGAGGAGCGGGCGCGCCGGGTCAGCCGTGCCGTCAGACCAGCGGGCACATCCAGGCAGAACTCCTCGGGGACCACCGCCGTACGCCCGTACGCCTCCGGAGCCAGCAACGTCGGCTCCGCCACCCCGGCCAGCGCCTCGCGCCACGCCTCGCGCGCGGCGGTGGCGTCCTGCGCGGTGAGCCAGGCGAGGTAGTCGCGGTAGGCCGCCGGGCGGGGCAGCAGACGGTCGTCCCCGGCCTCCCCGTACAGGAAGAACAGCTCCTGTACGAGGACCGGCGTCGACCAGCCGTCCAGCAGGATGTGGTGGTGGGTCATGACCAGACGGCTGCGTCCACCGCCGAGGCGGAACAGCGTGAACCGCATCAGTGGCGGCCGGGTGAAGTCGAACCGCGTGGCGCGGTCCTCCGCCAGCCAGCGCTCATACTCCCCGTCCTGCTCGGCAGGGGAGAAACCGCTGAGGTCGATCTCCTGCCACGGTGTCGGCGCATGGCGGGGCACGACCTGGACCGGCCTGGACAGGCCGTGGTGGAGGAACCCGGCCCGCAGATGGGGATGGCGAAGCAGCAGAGTGTCCACCGCCTGCCGGAAGCGGACGCTGTCGATGTCGCCCTCGAGGTCGAAGGCGAACTGCACCAGATACACGTCCGGGGCAGCCTCGTCGAACACGGCGTGGAAGAGGAGCCCCTCCTGCAACGCGGTCAGTGGCAAGGTGTCGACGGCGCCGGGAAACCGCTGCTCGACCGCGGCCACGTCCTCGGTGGTGAGGGAGAGCAGCGGGGGCGAGGCGGAGGCGCGGGCACCGGTAGTGGCCGGGGCCCCGGGTGGCGAGGCGAGGCGCGCCAGGGCGGCGGCGGTCTGGTGCTGGAAGACCTGGCGGGGGGTGAACACCAGCCCCTCCCTGCGGGCGCGACTCACCAACTGCATGGACAGGATGCTGTCCCCGCCCAGGGCGAAGAACCCCTCCTCCGCACCCGGCTCCGGCACTCCCAGCACCTCGGCGAACAGACGGCACAGGGCCTCTTCGCGCGGTGTCGATGGCGGGCGTCCACCGGCCCCTTCGGCGCTCCGGGCGGGCGCGGGCAGGGCCGCCCGGTCGAGCTTGCCGCTCGGGGTGAGGGGCAGCGCGTCGAGGACGATGACCGCGGAGGGCACCATATGGGCCGGTAGCCGCGCCGCCAGATACGACCGCAGCTCCTCCGGTGGCGTATCGCGGTGACCCGGGCTGGTGGTGGTGTAGGCGATGAGGTGTTTGTTGTTGTGGTGGTCGTGGTGGAGGGTGGTGGCGGCGTGGGTGATGTGGGGGTGGGTGGTGAGGGTGTTTTCGATTTCGGCGGGTTCGATGCGGTAGCCGTGGAGTTGGATTTGGTTGTCGGTGCGGTGGTGGTAGTGGAGTTGGTGGGTGGTGGGGTGGTGGTGGGCGAGGTCGCCGGTGCGGTAGAGGCGGGTGCCGGGTGGTCCGTAGGGGTTGGCGATGAAGTGGGTGGCGGTGAGGGTGGGGTTGTTGTGGTAGTTGCGGGCGAGGGTGGGTCCGGTGATGTAGAGCTCGCCGGGGGTGTTGGGTGGGGTGGGTTGGAGGTGGGTGTCGAGGAGGTGGGTGGTGAGGTGGGGGAGGGGGTGTCCGATGGGGCTGGGTGTGTGGGGTGTGTGGGTGGTGTTGGGGTTGAGGGGGTGGTGGGTGACGTGGATGGTGGTTTCGGTGATGCCGTACATGTTGGTGATGGTGGTGTGGGGGTGGTGTTGGTGGAAGGTGGTGAGGCGGGTGGGGTCGAGGGGTTCGCCGCCGAGGATGATGTGGTGGAGGGGGAGGGGTTGGTCGTGGTGGTGTTGTTGGTGGGTGTTGATGAGGTGGTAGAGGGCGGTGGGTGTTTGGCAGAGGGTGGTGATGTGTTCTTGGTGGATGAGGGTGATGAGGTCGTGGGGGGAGCGGGTGGTGTTGTGGTTGGGGATGATGAGGGTGTGGCCGTGGAGGAGGGCGCCGAGGATTTCCCAGACGGAGAAGTCGAAGGCGTAGGAGTGGAATTGGCACCAGGTTTGTGGGGTGGGGTGGGTGAAGTAGTGGTGGGTGGCGGTGAAGAGGTGGATGAGGTTGGTCTGGGGGATGGTGACGCCTTTGGGGGTGCCGGTGGAGCCGGAGGTGTAGATGAGGTAGGCGGGGTGTCGTGTGTCGGGGGGTGTGGGCTGTTCGGTGGGGGTGAGGTTGGTGGTGGGTAGTTCGTGTAGGCGGGCGGTGGTGTGCGGGTGGTCGAGCAGTACACGTGGTGTGGCGTCCGCATCGCTCGGCGGGGGCAGTGTGGGGGCGGTGTCGGTGGTGGTGATCAGGGCGGTGGGGTTGCTGTCGGCTAGGAGGTAGGCCAGGCGTTCTTGGGGGTAGTCGGGGTCCAGTGGTACGTAGGCGGCGCCGGTTTTGAGTACGGCGAGGATCGCGGTGATGGTCTGTGCGGAGCGTGGCAGGGCGAGGGCGATGCGGTGTTCGGGTCCGGCACCGGTTTCCAGCAGGAGTCGGGCGAGTTGGTTGGCGCGTTCGTTGACCTGGCGGTAGGTCCACCGCTGGTCGCCGCATACCACGGCCACCGTGTCCGGGGCTCGTACCACCCACTCCTCGAACATCCCCGACAACGACACCTTCGGGTCGGCCTCCGCGACACGGGCGCCCCGGCGCGGCACCAGCCGTTTCCGCTCGTCATCCAAGAGCACATCGATCCGATCGACGTTCCGGCCCGGATCGTCGGCGATGGCCTCCAGGACGCGGCCCAGCCGCTGTGCCACCACCCGTATGGCCGGGGCCTCGAACACATCCGGCCGGTAACCGAGGCGCAGCCGGAGCCGTTCGCCCGGGACCACGACCACCGCCAACGGGTAGTGCGTGGCGTCCTGACCATCGGTGGCCGTCAGCCGCAGCCCGGCGCGGGCCGCCTGCGCATGGGCCCCGGCGCCCACGGGGTAGTTCTCGAAGACCACCACCGTGTCAAAGAGCTGCCCCGTCCCGGCGGCGGGCCGCAGCTCCGACAGCCCCAGATGGTGGTGTGCGGAAAGCTCGCCGTGCTGGCGTTGTACGGCCGCCAGCAACTCCTCCACCGGTCGGCCCACCGGCACCCGGACACGTACCGGCACCGTGTTGATGCACAGCCCGACCAACGACTCGATGCCCGCCACCTCCGCCGGGCGCACCGCCACCGTCGTACCGAACACCACGTCGTCGCGGCCGGTCAGCCGGCCCAGCAGGATGGCCCACGCGGTCTGCACCAGTGTGTTGAGGGTGAGACCCATCCGCCGGGCACGTTGGGCGAGTTGGGCGGTCCGCTCCACCGACAGATCGACGGCCATCTCGTCGGGGGCCACGGTCGTACGGCCCGGATCGGCGGGTGCCAGCAGGGTGGGCTCCGCCACACCTTCCAGCGCCGTGCGCCAGGCGGCGCGGGCCGCGTCCCGGTCCTGCCGCCGCAGCCAGTCCAGGTACTCCCGGTAGGGCGCGGTGGCGGGCAGGCCCGAGTCGTCCCCGTCCCGCTCGTACAGCGTGAACAGCTCCTGGACGACGAGCGGCACGGACCAGCCGTCCAGCAGGATGTGGTGACTGGTCATCACCATCCGGTACTCATTCGCGCCCCAACGGACGAGGGCGAAGCGGATCAGTGGCGGCCGGGTGAGGTCGAACCGCGTGGCGCGGTCCTCGGCCAGCCACCGGTCGAACGCGGCGGGGCGCTGCTCATCGGGAAGGTCGCCGAGATCCAGCTCGTGCCAGACGGAGGGGACAGCGGGCGCCACCACCTGCACGGGCTGGGACAGTCCGTGGTGATGGAAGGACGCGGCCAGGTTCGGATGGCGGCGCAGCAGGGCGTCCGCCGCCCGCCGGAAGCGTGCGCCGCTGACCTCCCCTTCGAGGTGGAAGGTGAACTGCACCAGATAGACGTCCGGGGCCGCCTCGTCGTACACGGCGTGGAACAGCAGTCCGCTCTGGAGAGGTGTCAGCGGCAGTAGCTCCGCGGTGTCGGCGGTGTCGGCGGTGTCCGTGGCTTTCGCCGACAGGCCCGCGCACTCCACCGACAGGCTCGCGTATTCGGGCGGGGTGAGGGTCACCAATGGCCTCGCGTTCCCGGAGGTGAGTTCCTGCGACGGGGCCGCCGGGCCGTTTCCGGAGTGGGCGACGGAGGCGAGGCCCTCCGGAGTGCGGTGCTGGAAGACCTGCTCCGGCGTGAGGACGAGTCCCTCCGCGCGGGCGCGGCTGACCAGCCGCATGGCGAGGACGCTGTCGCCACCCACGTTGAAGAAGCTCGTGTCCGCGCCCACATCGGGGATGCCGAGCACCTCGCCGAAGAGAGCACACAGCCGTGCCTCCTGAGGTGTGGCCGCCGGCCGTCCCGAAGCGAGCGCGGAGAAGTCGGGTGCGGGGAGGGCCGCGCGGTCGAGCTTGCCGTTCGCCGTGAGCGGCATCCGGTCGAGCGCGATGATCGCCGAGGGCACCATATGGGCGGGCAGCCGCTCGCTGAGATACGACCGGAGCGAGGCGACTATCGCACCCGTCCCGTGTGCGAGTCCGGGCTCGTTGGCGTAGGCGGAGGCGGGACGGCGGGATGTGGCGGAGGGCGGTGCGGCGATGTCGAGGGTGGGGACGCCGACAGTGGGGGTGGCGGGGGAGGTGGTGTCGCGGATGGCCTTATCGGGGGTCGGCCTACGCCGGTCAGTGCTGAGGTCGATGAACACACCGTCGAGACGCCCTTCATCGGCCGCCCAGCGCAGCGCCAAGTCGTAGCCGTGTGTCTCGGCGAGCCGGTGGAGCGCTTCCGGGTCGGGTGTCGCGTCCGGCTCGGTGTCCGGATCCATCCCCGAGCCGTCGTGCCCGGCCGTCGGGACCGTTGCCGTGAGGTGGCGCCGGGCGTCGTCCGGGTCGGCGCCGGTGTCGACCCGGCGGAGGGCGGTGAGCTCACCGGTCAGCCGGGTGTTGGGGATGCCGGACACCCGCAGCGCTCGTGGGCGGCGGTCTCCCGTCAGTGCGTCGCGCAGGTCGTCCACCGTACGGATGTCCTCACCCCACCGCAGATGCGGCGCACGGTCGGTGGCGAGCAGTGTGACGGGACCCTTGGTGAGGATGACGTCATAGCGGTGCCGGGTGAGTTCGTTGCGTGCCGAGCCGCGTTTGACGCGGACGTCGACGGCGCCGATGGCGGGCACGACGGATGTGAGGGTGGTGAAGTACTCCGGATCCACCAGGAGTTCCCGCTCCAGGCGGATGGCGTTGTCCACGGTGGCGCGCAGGCTCTCCGGCGTGCTCCCCGCGGACGCCTGGGTGAGGGCGACCGCGGTGGCGAAGCAGCGCAGCAGGCGAAGGTTGCGTACGTCTCCGATGAACAGCTTCCCGCCGGGCTTGAGGACCGCCATGGCATGGGTGATGACATCGGTCAGGTAGTCGACGTTCGGGAAGTACTGGACGACGGAGTTGATGACGACGGTGTCGAAGCGCCCCTCGGGCAGCGTGCTGAAGTCATGGGCGGGCCGGCACTCGAGCGTCACCCGGCCGTCGCCTGCGCCCAGCGCGGAATCCTGCGCCACACGCTGATCCAGGGCGGCGATGGCGGAGGCCGAGACGTCGGTGCCCCAGTAGCTCGCACAGTCCGGAGCCAGACGTGACAGGAGCAGACCGGTGCCGACCCCGATCTCCAGGACATCACGCGGGCCGAGCGCGCTGATGCGGTCCACGGTCGTGGCCAGCCACTCCCGCATTTCCCGCAGAGGGATGGGCTGCTGGTCGTAGCTGCTGTCCCAGCCGACGAAGTCCTCGCTCAGCGAAGTGGCGGCCCGGTCCCCGTAGAGGGAGTCGTAGACCGCGCGCCACTCCTCGACCTGCTGCTCCACCACATCCGCCGCCCGGTGAACGCTCCGGCTGGTGGTGGTGTAGGCGATGAGGTGTTTGTTGTTGTGGTGGTCGTGGTGGAGGGTGGTGGCGGCGTGGGTGATGTGGGGGTGGGTGGTGAGGGTGTTTTCTATTTCGGCGGGTTCGATGCGGTAGCCGTGGAGTTGGATTTGGTTGTCGGTGCGGTGGTGGTAGTGGAGTTGGTGGGTGGTGGGGTGGTGGTGGGCGAGGTCGCCGGTGCGGTAGAGGCGGGTGCCGGGTGGTCCGTAGGGGTTGGCGATGAAGTGGGTGGCGGAGAGGGTGGGGTTGTTGTGGTAGTTGCGGGCGAGGGTGGGTCCGGTGATGTAGAGCTCGCCGGGGGTGTTGGGTGGGGTGGGTTGGAGGTGGGTGTCGAGGAGGTGGGTGGTGAGGTGGGGGAGGGGGTGTCCGATGGGGCTGGGTGTGTGGGGTGTGTGGGTGGTGTTGGGGTTGAGGGGGTGGTGGGTGACGTGGATGGTGGTTTCGGTGATGCCGTACATGTTGGTGATGGTGGTGTGGGGGTGGTGTTGGTGGAAGGTGGTGAGGCGGGTGGGGTCGAGGGGTTCGCCGCCGAGGATGATGTGGTGGAGGGGGAGGGGTTGGTCGTGGTGGTGTTGTTGGTGGGTGTTGATGAGGTGGTAGAGGGCGGTGGGTGTTTGGCAGAGGGTGGTGATGTGTTCTTGGTGGATGAGGGTGATGAGGTCGTGGGGGGAGCGGGTGGTGTTGTGGTTGGGGATGATGAGGGTGTGGCCGTGGAGGAGGGCGCCGAGGATTTCCCAGACGGAGAAGTCGAAGGCGTAGGAGTGGAATTGGCACCAGGTTTGTGGGGTGGGGTGGGTGAAGTAGTGGTGGGTGGCGGTGAAGAGGTGGATGAGGTTGGTCTGGGGGATGGTGACGCCTTTGGGGGTGCCGGTGGAGCCGGAGGTGTAGATGAGGTAGGCGGGGTGTCGTGTGTCGGGGGGTGTGGGCTGTTCGGTGGGGGTGAGGTTGGTGGTGGGTAGTTCGTGTAGGCGGGCGGTGGTGTGGGGGTGGTCGAGCAGTACACGTGGTGTGGCGTCCGCATCGCTCGGCGGGGGCAGTGTGGGGGCGGTGTCGGTGGTGGTGATCAGGGCGGTGGGGTTGCTGTCGGCTAGGAGGTAGGCCAGGCGTTCTTGGGGGTAGTCGGGGTCCAGTGGTACGTAGGCGGCGCCGGTTTTGAGTACGGCGAGGATCGCGGTGATGGTCTGTGCGGAGCGTGGCAGGGCGAGGGCGATGCGGTGTTCGGGTCCGGCACCGGTTTTCAGCAGGAGTCGGGCGAGTTGGTTGGCGCGTTCGTTGACCTCGCGGTAGGTCCACCGCTGGTCGCCGCACACCACGGCCACCGTGTCCGGGGCTCGTACCACCCACTCCTCGAACATCCCCGACAACGACACTCTGTTCGGATCAGTGCATGCGGCAAGCGCTGTGTTCTCCACCATTCCACCCAGCCAATTCATCGGGAAGTCGCATCACGTAGAGAGACGCATGAGGGTAGTTATCTGAATCCAGTGGTTATCTGAATCAGTGGTTATTTGAATCCAGCCCGGTTTTGAGTGTCCTTGCCCGCTTGTACCAGCGTCGCCGGACGACATCTCATGAGCAAGTGAATGGCAGCTTGGTGCAGTGGCGTCCCCGCCGTCTTCGCCGGTCCACCTCGATATGCCATGCTGACATCAACAGGGAGAACGCGCAGTTCAGAAGCGCTGCGTCGAGGGATGGCGAGAACCAGCGAAGGCACCTAGGTGCCACCTGTCCGCATTGCCGGTAATCGCCGAGAAGAATGCCCATTGGAATGTTCTGGCGTCTATTCAAGATCGTTGACGAGCTCGCCCGGCTCGGTTACGTTGAATTATTCGGACAGAGTGAATGCCCGCATGTCCACCGCACTCCTCGTTGCTCCTTCTTCTCCTTATCCATCTCCGTGCGATCTGCGCGTAGTGCATCAGTGCGAGCGGTCCGAACAGGGGGATTCCCATGGTCCGATCCAGGATCGAAGAGCTTCTGCCGCTGACCCCGTTGCAGGAGGGGTTGCTGTTCCACGCGGTCTATGACGATGGCGCACCGGATGTGTACATGGTGCAGCTGGTCTTCGATCTCGACGGTCCGGTGGACGCTCAGCGCCTGCGGTCGGCCGCACAGGCGATCGTCGATCGCCATATGAGTCTGCGTGCGGGATTCATGATGCGCGGAGTGCCCCGGCCCGTGCAGGCAATCGCGCGGCGTGTACGGGTGCCGTGGCGGGAGGAGGACCTGCGGGGTCTGGCGGAGGCCGAGGCGCGGGACGCCTTCGAGCAGTGGCTGGCGGAGGACCGGGCCGACCGTTTCGACCTGGCGCGGCCGCCGTTGCTGCGGTTCGCGTTGTTCCGTTTCGGCGAGGAGCGTTTCCGGTTGGTGATGACGAATCACCACATCCTGCTGGACGGGTGGTCCACTCAACTGCTGATGCGGGAGTTGTTCACCCTCTACCACCAGGAGCCCGAGGCCCCTGCCTCCACGCTGGTCCCTGCTGTGCCCTGGCGTGAGTATCTCGCGTGGTATGGGTCGCGGGATCGGGGTGCGGGGGTTGCGGCGTGGTGTGGGGTGTTGGCGGGGGTGGAGGAGGCGTCGGTGTTGGGGCCGGTGGTTTCTGGTGGTGGGGTGGTGCCGGGTGAGGTGTGGTGTGAGGTTTCGGGGGGTTTGACGGGGCGGTTGGTGGAGTGTGGGCGGGAGTTGGGGCTGACGTTGAACACGCTGGTGCAGGGGGCGTGGGGTGTGGTGTTGGGTCGGTTGTTGGGGCGTGAGGATGTGGTGTTCGGGGCGACGGTGGCGGTGCGGCCGGTGGAGTTGGCGGGTGCGGAGTCGTTGGTGGGGTTGTGTATCAATACGGTGCCGGTGCGGGTTGGTGCGGGGGCGGGGGCGGGGGTGCGGGTGTTGGGGTTGTTGTCGGGGTTGCAGGAGTCGCAGGCGCGGTTGTCGGAGTATCAGTTCGTGGGGTTGCCGGAGATTCAGGCTGCGGTGGGTGCGGGGGCCCGGTTCGACACGGTGGTGATCTTTGAGAACTATCCGGTGGCGCCTGGTGTGACCGGGGACGACGCCGTGCGGGTCCGGGCCAGTGAGGGCCGGGATGCGACGCATTACACGTTGGCGTTGACGGTGATTCCTGGGGAGCGGCTTCAGGTGCGGTGGGGGTATCGGCCTGATGTGTTCGACCGGGATGCGGTGGAGGTGATCGCGGCTCGTTTCGTGCGGGTGCTGGAGGCGATTGCCACTGATCCGGGGTGTCTGGTGGGGCGGATCGATGTGCTCACGGGCGAGGAACGGGGGCTGCTGGAGACGTGGAGCGGGGACGCGTCTGGCGACGGCGATGCTGATCAAGGACTTTTGCCGGGGTTGTTTGAGGGGTGGGTGCGGCGTGATCGGGATGCGGTGGCGGTGGTGTGTGGGGGGTGTGTGGTGTCGTATGGGGAGGTGAATGAGCGGGCGAATCGTCTGGCTCGGGTGTTGGTGGGGTTGGGGGTGGGGCCGGAGTCGCGGGTGGGGTTGGTGGTGTCGCGGTCGGTGGAGATGGTGGTGGCGTTGTTGGCGGTGGTGAAGGCGGGCGGGGCGTACGTGCCGATTGATCCGCGCTATCCCGTGAGCCGGATCGCCTTCATGCTGGACGATGCTCGGCCGGGGGTGGTGCTGGCCACGGCGGAGACGGCTGGGCGGGTA
The DNA here is from genome assembly GCF_047337785.1 of Streptomyces lacaronensis. Lineage (NCBI taxonomy): Bacteria > Bacillati > Actinomycetota > Actinomycetes > Kitasatosporales > Streptomycetaceae > Streptomyces > Streptomyces lacaronensis. The sequence goes on along the minus strand of NZ_JBLHDK010000003.1, from coordinate 2,625,858 downwards.
CCCCGGCGTGAGAACGATGGGTTGTTGGTGCTGGATGATGAGCGCACGCAGCGGCTTCTGGCTCAGGCTTCGGCCGCCGACTTGGCGGACGGTGATCGCATCGGTTCGCTTGATGTTCGGCATCCGGCGTATGTCATCTATACCTCGGGGTCGACGGGTGTTCCGAAGGGTGTGGTGGTGTCTCGGGCGGCTGTTGGGGGGTTTTTGGCTGCGGTGGGGGAGCGGGTGGAGTTGGGGGTTGGGGATCGGTTGTTGGGGGTGACTACGGTTTCGTTTGATATTGCGGCGTTGGAGGTGTTTTTGCCGTTGGTGTGTGGGGCGGGGGTGGTGGTGGCTTCGGATGTGGAGGTGGGTGATCCGGTGGCGTTGGCGGGGTTGGTCAAGCGGTGGCAGGTGTCGGTGATGCAGGCCACGCCGACGTTGTGGCAGGCCATCGCTTCCCAGGCTCCGGAGATGTTGCAGGGGTTGCGGGTGCTGGCCGGTGGTGAGGCACTGCCGGCACAGCTGGCTGGGCGGTTGGGTGAGTTGGGTTCTCGGGTGGTTAATCTCTATGGTCCGACCGAGTGCACGATCTGGTCCGTCAGTGCTGCTCTCGACCCTGCTGATCGGGGTGTGCCGCCGCTGGGTCGTCCGTTGTCGAACAGTTCGCTGTATGTGCTGGATGGTGGTTTGGGGTGGGTGCCGCCGGGTGTGGTGGGTGAGTTGTATGTGGCGGGTGCGGGGTTGGCGCGGGGGTATGCGGGGCGTGCGGGGCTGACGGCGGAGCGGTTTGTGGCGTGTCCGTTTTCCGGGTCCGGGGGGCGGATGTATCGGACCGGGGATCTGGTGCGGTGGCGGGTGGATGGGCGGCTGGAGTTCGTTGGTCGGGTGGACGATCAGGTGAAGGTGCGGGGTTTCCGTATCGAGTTGGGTGAGGTGGAGGCGGCGCTGGCGTCGCATCCGTCCGTGGAACGGGCCGCCGTGGCGGTGCGTGAGGACCGTCCCGGGGACCGGCGGCTGGTCGGCTATGCCGTGCCGGTGGCCGGGTCTGGTCCGGTGGTAACGGAGTTGCGGGAGTTCCTGACGGGTGTGCTGCCGGAGCACATGGTGCCCTCGGCCGTTGTGGTTCTGGAGCGGTTGCCGCTGACGGCGAACGGGAAGCTGGACCGCAAGGCGCTCCCCGCCCCGGACTACACCCCGGCCCCCGGCCGCGCACCAGCCACCCCAACAGAAGAGCTGCTGTGCGGGTTGTTCGCCCAGGTGCTTGGCCTGCCCCGCATCCCCGCCGACGCCGACTTCTTCGCCTTGGGTGGGGACAGCATCATGTCCATCCAGTTGGTGGGCCGGGCTCGTCGTGCGGGGCTTGTGTTCACGCCGCGTGAGGTGTTCCAGCACAAGACACCCGCCGCTCTCGCCGCCACCGCCCGGGTCCCCGAGGCCCCGGCCGTTCCCACGCAGGCGACTGACACCGCGCACTCCACCTCGTCCGCTCGCCCCTTGATCTCGCTGAGCCGGTCCGACCAGGAAACCATCGAGGCGAAGATCCCCCAGCACGGTGAGGTCCTGCCCTTGGCGGCTGGGCAGGAGGGGTTGCTGTTCCACGCGGTCTATGACGATGGCGCGCCGGATGTGTACATGGTGCAGCTGGTTTTCGACCTGGAGGGTTCGGTGGATGCGGTGCGGTTGCGTGCGGCCGGGGAGGGGTTGTTGCGGCGGTATCCGCATGTGGGTGCGGGGTTTGTGCATGAGGGTGTGTCGGTGCCGGTTCAGGTGGTGCCTGGTGGGGCGCGGGTGCGGGTGCGGTGGCGGGAGGAGGATTTGCGGGGGCTGGGGGAGGCGGAGGCGCGGGATGTCTTCGAGCGGTGGCTCGCGGAGGACCGGGTCGACCGTTTCGACCTGGCGCGGCCGCCGTTGCTGCGGTTCGCGTTGTTCCGCTTTGGCGAGGAGCGTTTCCGGTTGGTGATGACGAATCACCACATCCTGCTGGACGGCTGGTCCACTCCGCTGGTGGTGCGGGATCTGTTCGCCCTGTACGAGCGGCCGGGCGAGGAGTCCGCACTGCCCAGGCCGACGCCGTACCGCGACTACCTCGCGTGGTACCAATCGCGGGATCGGGATGCGGCGGTGGAGGCATGGCGCGATGCCTTGGCGGACGTCGAAGCCCCCACTCTGCTGACGCCCGCAAACCCTGAACGCCAGGCCGTGGCCCCCCAGGACGTCTCACAGCTCCTCTCGCAATCCCTCACCGCCTCTCTGACCGAGCGGGCGCGTGAGGCCGGTCTGACCCTGAACACCGTGATACAGGGTGCTTGGGGCCTCCTCCTGGCCCGTATGACCGGACGTGATGACGTGGTCTTCGGAACGACGGTGGCCGTCCGGCCGCCCGAGATTCCCGGCGTCGAATCCATGGTCGGGCTGTTCGTCAACACGGTGCCGCTGCGGCTTCGCCTACTCGCGGACGAGAGTCTCGCGGCGATGCTCACCCGGCTACAGGACGAACAATCGCGGTTGCTCGACCATCAGTTCCTGAGTCTGACCGACATCCAGCAGAGCGCCTATGCCGGTACGGGATCGCTCTTCGACACCGCGACGGTCTTCGAGAACTACCCCGTTGACGACGCCGTTTCCGGCCGCACCGACAGCACCCTCAAGCCCACCGCCATCGCCGCCCACGACGCCACGCACTATCCCCTCGCGTTGATGGTGATTCCCGGTGAGCGGCTTCAGGTGCGATGGGGATACCGGCCCGATGTGTTCGAGCAGCGGGCAGTTGAGGCGATCGCGGCTCGCTTCGTGCGGGTGCTGGAGGCGATCGTCGCCGATCCGGCCTGTCTGGTCGGGCGGATCGATGTACTGACCGGAGTGGAACGGGAGCAACTGACGCGCTGGGGTGGAGGCGCGCCCGGTGCGGAAGTCACCAGCCATGCGCTGTTGCCAGGGCTGTTCGAAGAGCGAGTGCGGCGCGATCGGGAAGCGGTGGCGGTGGCGTGTGAGGGGCGTGAGGTCTCGTATGGCGAGGTGAATGAGCAGGCGAATCGTCTGGCGTGGGCCCTGGTGGGGCTCGGGGTGGGCCCGGAGTCCCGGGTGGGGCTGGTCGTGCCCCGGTCGGTGGAGATGGTGGTGGCCCTGCTGGCGGTGGCCAAGGCAGGCGGGGCGTATGTGCCGATCGACACGCGCTATCCCGTGAATCGTATCGCCTTCATGCTCGACGATTCCGAGCCGGACGTGGTGCTCGCCACCAGGAGCACGGCCGACCGGATACCCCAGCGCGAGACCACCCGGCTGCTCGTGTTGGACGACGACCACACCCAGCAGCTCCTGGCCCAGGCACCTGCCACCGACCTCACCGACCACGACCGCACGAGCCCGCTCGATCCCCGGCACCCGGCCTACGCCATCTACACCTCAGGATCGACGGGCACCCCCAAGGGTGTCGTGGTGACGCACCAGTCCTTGCTGAACAACCTCCTGTGGCGGGTGAAGGCGTTCGGCTGGGGCGCCGAGGACCGCTTCCTCATGCGGACACCCCTGAGCTTCGACGTCTCCGTATGGGAAGCCTTCTGCCCGCTGCTGGTCGGCGGGACCATCGTGCTCGCCCACCCGGACAGGCACGCCGACCCCGGGTACCTTCTCGCGGCCGTAAGGCGCCATCAGGTGACCGTTGTCCATACCGTCCCCTCACTCCTCCAGCATCTCCTGGAGTGGCATGAGGTGGCGGACGATTGCCGCTCGCTGCGTGACGTCGTCTGTGGCGGGGAAGCCATGCCGGCGGCCGTCCGCGACACCTTCCACACCACGCTTCCCTGGGCGCGGCTCTACAACTCGTACGGGCCGAGCGAAACCACCATCGACATCTCCGGCCATCCGTGCGAGCCGGGAGAGGAAGGGCCACCACCCATCGGGACACCGATCCAGGACACACGGTTGTACGTCCTGGATGGTGGGCTGGGGTGGGTGCCGCCGGGTGTGGTGGGTGAGTTGTATGTGGCGGGTGCGGGGTTGGCGCGGGGGTACGCGGGGCGTGCGGGGCTGACGGCGGAGCGGTTTGTGGCGTGTCCTTTCGCCGAGCCCGGGGCGCGGATGTACCGGACCGGGGACCTGGTGCGATGGCGGGCGGATGGGCGGCTGGAGTTCGTCGGTCGGGTGGACGATCAGGTGAAGGTGCGGGGTTTCCGTATCGAGTTGGGTGAGGTGGAGGCGGCGCTGGCGTCGCATCCGCGGGTGGCGCGGGCGGCGGTCGTGGTTCGCGAGGACCGCCCCGGGGACCGGCGGCTGATCGGCTACGCCGTACCCGCGCGGCGCACCACATCACGGGAAGACGCGTCACGCGAAGGCGCATCAAGCGAAGACGCATCACAGGAAGACACGTCACGGGACGACACCCCACGGAACGAAGAGTCGGCGGAGCGCCACGCGGACGAACACATCGGCCACTGGAAGAGTTTCTACGAGTCGCTGTACGGAGACCGCCCCACCACCACGCTCCGTGAGGACTTCATCGGCTGGGACAGCAGCTACGACGGTCGCCCCATCCCCCTCGACGAGATGCGGGAATGGCTGACGGCCACCGTGGACCGGATCTCCGCACTGGCTCCTCGACGCGTGCTCGAAATCGGTGTGGGCACCGGTCTGCTGCTTCGGCGTTTGGCGCCCCGATGCGACTCGTATAGGGCCACGGACTTCTCCTCCGCGGTGATCGACGTGCTGCGGGACCAGCTCGATCGGGACCCGGAACTGGCTGCCCGCGTGGAGCTGTCCTCCCAGCCCGCCGACGTCTTCACCGGACTTCCGACCGGCCATTTCGACACCGTGATCATCAATTCGGTGATCCAGTACTTCCCCGGCATCGACTACCTCGTCTCCGTCATCTCCGGAGCGATGCGGCTGCTCACACCGGGTGGCTCGCTGTTCCTCGGTGATATCCGCAACCTCCGCCTGCTCCGTTGCTTCGCCACGGCGGCCGGTCTCAACAGGTTCGGCGGTGAACTCTCGGACACGGACCTCCGCAAGGCGATCGAGCAGACCATCTCCCTCGAGAGGGAACTGCTGATCGACCCGGCGTTCTTCTCGGCTCTCCAGGCCACCGTTCCGGACATCGCGGCGGTCGACATCCGGATCAAGCGTGGGAAGAGCCGCAACGAGCTGACGCGGTACCGCTATGACGTGGTGCTCCACAAGGCGCCGATTGCCGCCGTACGCACGGACGAGTCGGCGCCGACGGCGACCTGGGGAACCGATGTGCACCGGACCGAGGAACTGGCGGCACTGCTCTCCCGGCGCCATGACAGGCTGTGGGTGAGGGGCCTCCCCAACGCCCGGCTGATGGACGACCTGGCAGCGGTACGACGATTCCAGGACGGTACCGCCCCGGAAACCACCGGGCAGACCATCGACACCGAGACCGCCGTCGGCGCGGACACGGGAAAGCCCGACACCACGGAAACACCCGACGCCACGCCGCGTACACCCGACGTGGCCACGGGAACATCCCACGCCACGCCGCGTACACCCGACGTGGAAACCTTGCACGAGCTGGCGGCCCGCCACGGCTACCGTGCCCATCTGACCTGGTCCGAAGAGCCCGAGCGGCTCGACGCCCTCTTCCTGCTCGGTGCCGAGGATCCGGACCAGACGGTCGTCGACCTGTCCGTCGCTGCCGTCCAGGCGAGCGCGCGACCGCTCACGGACTACGCCAACGAGCCGGGCGCCGGCCCGGAAGCCGACTCGCTGCTCCCCGCACTCCAGGCCCATCTGCGGAGCACCCTGCCGGAGCACATGGTGCCGTCGATCGTGATGGCGCTCGACGAGTTGCCACTGACCCCGAACGGAAAGCTGGACCGTAAGGCGCTGCCCGCCCCGGAGTTCACCGCCGGGACCGGCAAGGCTCCGCGAACCCCGCGGGAGCGGGCCCTGTGCGGTCTCTTCGCCGAGGTACTGGGGGTTGCCGAGGTCGGTGTGGACGACGACTTCTTCACTCTCGGCGGCCACTCCCTCCTCGCGATGCGGCTCATCGGCCGCATCCGCGCCGAGACCGGCACCGAGCTGAGCGTCCGCACACTGTTCCAGGCGCCCACGGTCGCCCAGCTGATCCCACGGCTCGGCGACGGAACCAGCCCCGAGGCGACCCGGCGGCCGCCCCTGAGCCCGATGCCACGACCGGAACGGATCCCGCTGTCGTACGCGCAATGGCGCCTGTGGTTCATGCAGGAGATCCAGGGCCCCCGGTCCGCCAACTACACCATCGTGTCCGCGCAGCGGATCACCGGCCCCCTGGACCGCGAGGCGCTGGCCGACGCACTCCGCGATGTCGTGGTCCGGCACGAAGCCCTGCGGACCCTCTACCCGAAGGACGATCAGGGGCAGCCCTGGCAGCATGTGCTCGACGCCGACACCGCGCGCGCCCGGCTGCCGATCAGCATGTCGCACGCCGACCCCAGGGGCCTGGACGCGATGCTCGCGACCGAGGCCGGACGGGGGTTCGAGGACTTGGCCACGGAACTGCCACTGCGCGCGGGCGTCTACACAACGGCGGACCACGAGCACGTACTGCTGCTGGTGCTGCACCACATCGCCGCGGACGGCTGGTCCATGGGCCCCCTCTTCGGTGACCTCGCCCGCGCCTACACGGACCGTGTCCAAGGGCGCGCACCACAGTGGGAGCCGCTCCCGGTGCAGTACGCCGACTACGCCATCTGGCAGCGACGTGTCCTCGGCGATGAGGACACGCCCGACAGCCTGATGTCACGCCAACTCGCCCACTGGAACGAGGCCTTGACGGGCCTGCCCGCAGAGCTCGACCTGCCCGCCGACCGTTCGCGCCCGGCGATGGCGAGCCATCGCGGCGGTACCGTGGACCTGGACATCCCGGCCGCGCTTCACCAGCGGCTGGCCGATGTGGCACACACCCACGACGTCAGCGTCTTCATGGTCGTCCAAGCCGGACTGGCCGTGCTGCTGACCCGGCTCGGCGCGGGACACGACATCCCCATCGGCACCCCGTACGCGGGCCGGGGCGAGGAAGCCGTCAACGACCTGGTGGGTTTCTTCGTCAACACCTTGGTGCTGCGCGTCGACACCTCCGGCGACCCCGACATCACCACCCTCCTACGCCGCGTCCGCGACGCCGACCTTGCCGCCTACGACCACCAGGACGTGCCGTTCGAGCGGCTGGTCGACCTGCTCAATCCTGACCGCTCCCTGGCCCGGCACCCCCTGTTCCAGGTGATGCTCGGATTCCAGAACACCCACCACACCGCCCCCGCACTGCCGGGGCTGACCATCGAACCGCTCTGGGTCGAGATGGACACCGCCAAGTTCGACCTGTCCTTCATGCTCGCCGAGACACATGCCGTTGGCGGTGGACCGGCGGGTATCCGCGGAACGCTCGAGTACGCGGCCGACCTGTTCGACCGGGAGTCGGCGGAGTTGCTGGCGGCTCGCTTCGCGCGGGTGTTGGAGACGATCGCTGCCGATCCGGGGTGTTCGGTGGGGCGGATCGATGTGCTCACAGACGAGGAGCGGGATCAGCTGACGTGCTGGGGCGGGGGTGTGCCCGGTGCGGCGGATGCGGGCGCTGATGTGCTGCCGGGTTTGTTCGAGGAGTGGGTGCGGCGGGATCGGGATGCGGCGGCGGTGGTGTGTGACGGGCGTGAGGTGTCGTACGGGGAGGTGAACGAGCGGGCGAATCGTCTGGCCCGGGTACTTGTGGGGCGAGGTGTGGGCCCGGAGTCCCGGGTGGGGTTGGTGGTGTCGCGGTCGGTGGAGATGGTGGTGGCGCTGCTGGCGGTGGTGAAGGCGGGCGGGGCGTACGTACCGATCGATCCCCGCTATCCCACGTCCCGGATCGGGTTCATGCTCGATGACGCCGCCCCCGAGGTAGTACTCGCCACCAGGGACACGGCCGAGCGGATACCCGAGTGTGAGACCGCCCGGCTGCTCGTGTTGAACGACGACCGCACTCAGCGGCTCCTGGCTCGGTCGTCCGACGCCGACCTCACCGACCTCGACCGCATCAGCCCGCTCGATCCCCGGCATCCGGCCTACGCCATCTACACCTCAGGATCCACCGGTGCGCCCAAGGGTGTCCTGGTAACCCACACCAACGTGGTGAGGCTGCTCGAAGCGATCGCGCAGAGCTACGACTACGGCCCGGACGACGTGTGGACCATGTTCCACTCGTATGCGTTCGACTTCTCGGTGTGGGAGATCTGGGGAGCCCTGCTGAGCGGTGGCCGCCTCGTCGTGGTCGACAGGGAGGTGACCCGTTCCCCTTCGGACTTCCTGGAGTTGCTGGTACGGGAGAACGTCTCGATCCTGAGCCAGACGCCCTCGGCGCTTTACCAACTGATCGCGGCAGAAGCAGAACACGGCGGGCCACGCGTGGGTGCGGCACTTCGCCATGTGGTGCTCGGCGGCGAGGCCCTTGACCCCACGCGCCTTGCCGACTGGTACGCCCGACACCACGAAAACACCCCCGTCGTGGTGAACATGTACGGCATCACCGAGACCACCGTGCACGTCACCCACCAGCCGATCGACCGCGAGCTCACCGGGCCCGGCACGCGGAGCCTGATCGGCCGGCCCCTCCGGCATCTGCACACTCATGTGCTCGATGAGGGGCTGGAGCTCGTTCCCCCGGGCGTGGTGGGTGAGTTGTATGTGGCGGGTGCGGGGTTGGCGCGGGGTTATGCGGGCCGTGCGGGCCTGACCGCGGAACGGTTTGTGGCGTGTCCTTTCGCCGAGCCCGGGGCGCGGATGTACCGGACCGGGGATCTGGTGCGGTGGCAGGCGGAGGGGCGGCTGGAGTTCGTCGGCCGGGTGGACGATCAGGTCAAGCTGCGGGGCTTCCGTATCGAGTTGGGTGAGGTGGAGGCGGCGCTGGCCTCGCATCCGCGGGTGGCGGGGGCGGCGGTCGTGGTTCGTGAGGACCGTACCGGGGACCGGCGGCTGATCGGCTATGCCGTACCGACGGCCGGGTCTGGTCCGGTGGTAACGGAGTTGCGGGAGTTCCTGACGGGTGTCCTGCCGGAGCACATGGTGCCCTCGGCCGTTGTGGTACTGGAGCGGTTGCCGCTGACGGCGAACGGGAAGCTGGACCGGAAGGCGCTCCCCGCCCCGGACTACACCCCGGCTCCCGGCCGCGCACCGGCCACCGTGTCGGAAGAGCTGCTGTGCGGGTTGTTCGCCCAGGTGCTGGGCCTGGCCGATGTCCCCGCCGACGCTGACTTCTTCGCGTTGGGTGGGGACAGCATCATGTCCATCCAGTTGGTGAGCCGGGCTCGTCGTGCGGGGCTTGTGTTCACGCCGCGTGAGGTGTTCCAGCACAAGACACCCGCCGCCCTCGCCGCCACCGCCACCCGGACCGCCGAGGCCCCGGCGGTGGAGGACAACGGAGTGGGCACACTGCCCATGACCCCGATCATGCACTGGCTGCGCGAGCGCGAAGGGGCGACGACCGGATATCACCAGTCGGTGCTGCTGGAAGTGCCACCGACGCTGACACTCGACCGGCTGATCCCATCGGTACAGGCCGTGATCGACCACCATGACGCACTGCGACTGAGGATCGCCGACGGGGACGGTGACGGTCGCCCCGGCGGCGGTGGCGCCGACGCCTGGCGGCTGGAGATCACACCGCCCGGCTCCATCGCGGCAGCCGATCTGGTACGCCGGACCGCGGTGATCGGAGGTGGCGACGAGGGTCTGCAGGCGGCGGTGGCGGCCGAGAGCGCGGCGGGCCAGGCCCGACTGGACCCGCACTCCGGCACCGTGCTACAGGTGGTCTGGCTGGACGTGGGGGACCGACGCCCCGGTCGGCTGCTCCTGCTGGCCCACCACCTGGTGATGGACGGAGTGTCCTGGCGGGTGCTGCTGACCGACCTCATCGCCGCGTACGAGGCGATCGAGACGGCCCGGCCGCCCGCACTCCAGCCCGTCGGCACCTCCTTCCGCCGATGGGCGCGACTGCTCGCCGATCAGGCCGTCGACCCCGCCCGGGAAGACGAGCTGGACATGTGGACCCGGATGACCGGGGACCCCGGGCTCGCCGTGGCCACCGACGCGCTCGACCCCGCCCGTGATGACGTGCGCAGCCTGCGTTCGCTCACCGTCGTCCTCGATCCGGCACGTACCGGGCCCCTTCTCACGACCGTACCCGCCGCGTACCACGCGGGGGTCGACGACGTCCTCCTCACGGCCCTGGTCCTGGCCGCGGCCCACTGCTACGGCACCGCCGAAGCCACCGCCCTGCTGGTTAACGTCGAGGGACACGGCCGCGAAGACATCGCCGAGGCCCTGGATCTGACGCGTACCATCGGCTGGTTCACCAGCATGTATCCGGTACGCCTCGACGCGGGCCCCGTGGACTGGACCGACGTGGCAACCGGCGCCGCCGGCCTGAGCGGTGCACTCAAACGCGTGAAGGAACAGCTCCGCGTCCCGGACCACGGCATCGGCTACGGTCTGCTGCGCTACCTCAACCCCCGCACCGGACCCCGGCTCGCGGCGCTGAACACACCGCGCATCGGCTTCAACTACCTGGGCCGGTACACCGGCAGCGGATCCGCCAACTGGCCCTACGCGAAGGAGAGTACGGCCCTCGGCGGCGGCTCCGACCCCGATCTGGCCCTCACCCACTGCCTCGACATCAACGCACTCACCGAGGACACCCCCGACGGTCCGCGCCTCACGGCGACCTGGGCCTGGGCCGGCCACCTGATGACGGAAGCGGAGGTCAGCCGGTTCGCCGAGGCATGGTGCACGGCCGTGGACGGACTGATCGCCCATCTCAGGCATCCCACGTCCGGTGGCCGCACACCCTCCGACCTGCCGCTGGTCCCACTCGATCAAGCCGAGATCGAACACGTCGAGGCACTGATCCCCGAGGCTGACGACATCCTGCCGCTGACCCCGTTGCAGGAGGGGTTGCTGTTTCACGCGGTTTATGACGATGGTGCGCCGGATGTGTACATGGTGCAGCTGGTCTTTGACCTGGAGGGTTCGGTGGATGCGGTGCGGTTGCGTGCGGCCGGGGAGGGGTTGTTGCGGCGGTATCCGCATGTGGGTGCGGGGTTTGTGCATGAGGGTGTGTCGGTGCCGGTTCAGGTGGTGCCTGGTGGGGCGCGGGTGCGGGTGCGGTGGCGGGAGGAGGATTTGCGGGGGCTGGGGGAGGCGGAGGCGCGGGATGTCTTCGAGCGGTGGCTGGCGGAGGACCGGGTCGATCGGTTTGATCTGGCGCGGCCGCCGTTGCTGCGGTTCGCGTTGTTCCGTTTCGGCGAGGAGCGTTTCCGGTTGGTGATGACGAATCACCACATCCTGCTGGACGGGTGGTCCACTCCGCTGGTGGTGCGGGATCTGTTCGCCCTGTACGAGCGGCCGGGCGAGGAGTCCGCACTGCCCAGGCCGACGCCGTACCGCGACTATCTCGCGTGGTATGGGTCGCGGGATCGGGGTGCGGGGGTTGCGGCGTGGTGTGGGGTGTTGGCGGGGGTGGAGGAGGCGTCGGTGTTGGGGCCGGTGGTTTCTGGTGGTGGTGGGGTGGTGCCGGGTGAGGTGTGGTGTGAGGTTTCGGGGGGTTTGACGGGGCGGTTGGTGGAGTGTGGGCGGGAGTTGGGGCTGACGTTGAACACGCTGGTGCAGGGGGCGTGGGGTGTGGTGTTGGGTCGGTTGTTGGGGCGTGAGGATGTGGTGTTCGGGGCGACGGTGGCGGTGCGGCCGGTGGAGTTGGCGGGTGCGGAGTCGTTGGTGGGGTTGTGTATCAATACGGTGCCGGTGCGGGTCGGTGCGGGGGCGGGGGTGCGGGTGTTGGGGTTGTTGTCGGGGTTGCAGGAGGCGCAGGCGCGGTTGTCGGAGTATCAGTTCGTGGGGTTGCCGGAGATTCAGGCTGCGGTGGGTGCGGGGGCCCGGTTCGACACGGTGGTGATCTTTGAGAACTATCCGGTGGTGTCCGACGCGGCTTCGGGGGCTCTGGGAGACAGCGGCGTGACCGTGCGGGCCAGCGGGGGCCGGGATGCGACGCATTACACGTTGGCGTTGACGGTGATTCCTGGTGAGCGGCTTCAGGTGCGGTGGGGGTATCGGCCTGATGTGTTCGACCGGGATGCGGTGGAGGTGATCGCGGCTCGTTTTGTGCGGGTGCTGGAGGCGATTGCCGCTGATCCGGGGTGTCTGGTGGGGCGGATCGATGTGCTCAGCGGGGAGGAGCGGGAGCAGCTGACGGGCTGGGGTGGGGATGGGCCCGATGCGATGGGTGAAAGCGCTGTTGATGTGCTGCCGGGGTTGTTTGAGGGGTGGGTGCGGCGTGATCGGGATGCGGTGGCGGTGGTGTGTGGGGGGTGTGTGGTGTCGTATGGGGAGGTGAATGAGCGGGCGAATCGTCTGGCTCGGGTGTTGGTGGGGTTGGGGGTGGGGCCGGAGTCGCGGGTGGGGTTGGTGGTGTCGCGGTCGGTGGAGATGGTGGTGGCGTTGTTGGCGGTGGTGAAGGCGGGCGGGGCGTACGTGCCGATTGATCCGCGCTATCCCGTGAGCCGGATCGCCTTCATGCTGGACGATGCTCGGCCGGGGGTGGTGCTGGCCACGGCGGAGACGGCTGGGCGGGTACCCCGGCGTGAGAACGATGGGTTGTTGGTGCTGGATGATGAGCGGACGCAGCGGCTTCTGGCTCAGGCTTCGGCCGCCGACTTGGCGGACGGTGATCGCATGGGTTCGCTTGATGTTCGGCATCCGGCGTATGTCATCTATACCTCGGGGTCGACGGGTGTTCCGAAGGGTGTGGTGGTGTCTCGGGCGGCTGTTGGGGGGTTTTTGGCTGCGGTGGGGGAGCGGGTGGAGTTGGGGGTTGCTGACAGGTTGTTGGGGGTGACTACGGTTTCGTTTGATATTGCGGCGTTGGAGGTGTTTTTGCCGTTGGTGTGTGGGGCGGGGGTGGTGGTGGCTTCGGATGTGGAGGTGGGTGATCCGGTGGCGTTGGCGGGGTTGGTCAAGCGGTGGCAGGTGTCGGTGATGCAGGCCACGCCGACGTTGTGGCAGGCCATCGCTTCCCAGGCTCCGGAGATGTTGCAGGGGTTGCGGGTGCTGGCCGGTGGTGAGGCACTGCCAGCACAGCTGGCTGGGCGGTTGGGTGAGTTGGGTTCTGAGGTGGTTAATCTCTATGGTCCGACCGAGTGCACGATCTGGTCCGCCAGTGCTGCTCTCGACTCCGCTGATCGGGGTGTGCCGCCGCTGGGTCGTCCGTTGTCGAACAGTTCGCTGTATGTGCTGGATGGTGGTTTGGGGTGGGTGCCGCCGGGTGTGGTGGGTGAGTTGTATGTGGCGGGTGCGGGGTTGGCGCGGGGGTATGCGGGGCGTGCGGGGCTGACGGCGGAGCGGTTTGTGGCGTGTCCTTTCGCCGAGCCCGGGGCGCGGATGTACCGGACCGGGGACCTGGTGCGATGGCGAGCGGATGGGCGGCTGGAGTTCGTTGGTCGGGTGGACGATCAGGTGAAGGTGCGGGGTTTCCGTATCGAGTTGGGTGAGGTGGAGGCGGCGCTGGCGTCGCATCCGTCCGTGGAACGGGCCGCCGTGGCGGTGCGTGAGGACCGTCCCGGGGACCGGCGGCTGGTCGGCTATGCCGTGCCGGTGGGCGGGTCTGGTCCGGTGGTGACGGAGTTGCGGGAGTTCCTGACGGGTGTGCTGCCGGAGCACATGGTGCCCTCGGCCGTTGTGGTTCTGGAGCGGTTGCCGCTGACGGCGAACGGGAAGCTGGACCGCAAGGCGCTCCCCGCCCCGGACTACACCCCGGCCCCCGGCCGCGCACCAGCCACCCCAACAGAAGAGCTGCTGTGCGGGTTGTTCGCCCAGGTGCTTGGCCTGCCCCGCGTCCCCGCCGACGCCGACTTCTTCGCGTTGGGCGGCCATTCCCTCCTCGCCATGCGTTTGATGGGTCGGTTGCGCGCGGAGACCGGCGCCCGGCTGGGCATGCAGGCCCTGTTCCAGGCCCCGTCCCCGGCTCGGCTCGCTCGCCTCCTGGACGACGGGGAAAGCTCACACGACTTCGACGCCGTCCTGGCCATCAGGTCCGAGCCGGACACACCCAAGCTGTTCTGTGTGCATCCGGCGAGTGGTATCGGTTGGGCCTACCAGGCGCTGGCCGGACACGCCGTCGGCAGCCTCTCCCTCTACGCACTTCAGGCCCGTGGTCTGGATGTGTCGCGGGAGGCGGCGCCGAGCATCGACGAGATGGCGGACGACTACGTGGCCACGATGAGGTCGATCCAGCCCTCGGGCCCGTACAACCTCCTGGGCTGGTCCTTTGGCGGACTGGTGGCGCACGCCATGGCCGCACGCATCGAGGCCATGGGGGAACGGGTCGATCGGCTGTTCCTCCTGGATGCGTATCCCATCGAGCGGCAGAGCAGCGAACCGCTCTGGTACCCGTCCCGCAGGGAAGTGGTCGAGGATCTGCTGCGGGTCGCCCGGAACCAGTACGACCCGGTGGCGGACGACGAACTGTGGCGGCCACCTCTCCTCGAGAACGTGGTCAGCGAGGAGCACGTGGACGGCATCTACCGGGCCTACCGGACGAATCTCGACATGATGACGCGCCACACTCCTCCCGTCGTCAAGGGCGACGTCATCCTGGTGCGGGCCGCGATACCGGAGAGCGACGCGAGGACGGGCGACCCCCTGGATTGGCGGCGTTATGTGGAAGGGGACATCAGGATCGTCGACATCGGCTGCACCCATTCGGAGATGCTCGACACCGCGGCGGCGAACGAGATCGGCACCGTCGTCGCTCGCGATGTCGGAACACGGGAAGCATGAGGAGCACACCGGAACACGCGGAGTACGGGAGTGAAGGCGCAGGTCACGCCGCGCGCAGCCGACGGGAGGGGGACCGTACCAGGTGGTCGGGCAGGATCTGGGCGACCCCCAGGGCATACATGGCCAGCACCAGGTCATGCGTGTGCCCAGGGGTTCCCAGGAGGCGGCAGTTGAGCAGGCTCTCGGCCGCGCGGAGATGGTTGCGGACCGTCTTCAGATGGATGCCGACCTTCTGCGCGGTCTGCTCCACGTTGCCGCCGCAGGCCACCCACGCCGCCAGCGTCCGCCGTAGCTCTCTGCGATCCGCGTCGAGCCGTCCGAGGTAGATCCGGGCCCATTCCTGGGCGCCATCGTCCGCCAGCAGATCGCCGAGGCTTCGCTCACCGGACACCGCGTTCGCCGTATGGTTCGTACGGGCCGTATGGGCTGTGTGGGCTGTATGGGGCCTATGGGGAGGCAAGGCCCGGAGCTCCAGCGCGAGGCTGAGCACGGCCCGGTCGGGCAGGCAGGTGAGATCCAGGGCGAGGAGCTCACTGACCTTCGCGATGCGCGCCGCCACCGTGTTGCGATGAGAGCCAATGGCCTTCGCCACATCGAGACGGGAGAACCGCAGGGACAGATCGATCGTTCGCAGAATGCTCTCCCGTACGGCGGGGGCGAGGTTGTCGAGCGGGCGGAGGAAAGCCTCTGCCCACGCCTGGCCGGCGCCCGGGTCGAGGAAGAAGGACAGACCGGGTTCCTCCCGGGCCGCCGTCACCAGCTTCTCCTGACTGTTCCCCGCCATGGTGAGGGCGCGATGTGCCTCTTGGTGTGCCTCTTCGAGGCTCGCCAGCGGCTTGGGGTGGCTGGCGCCCATCCTGAGCCCCGGAACGTCGGCCACCAGGTCGTGCAGCCGCTGGACGACACTCGTCCCACGATCCTCACCGGGCGAGGGCGAGGGCGAGGGCGAGGGCGAGGGCGAGGGCGAGGGCGAGGGCGAGGGCGAGGAAGAGGACGCGGATGCGGATGCGGACGGCCACTCGGGTGTGACGACGAAGAGCTGATCGGAACGGAACGGCGAACGGACGACCAGGGCCTGCCGCCGCAGTGCGTTCTCCAGCTTGGAGGCCGTGGCGTTCAGCTCCCGCTCACCACAGGTGATGAGGTGCACCCGGACCTGATCGGCGGAGAACAGCCCCGGGTACAGCGACTGGCCGATCTCCTGGGCGAGCTGGGTGAGGCCGTTCAGTGCCAGATGAAGCACCGCGGCCCGCATCGAGCTCATGGTCTGCTGCAGCCGGTACTGGTCGCTGTCCATCTCCTCCGCGCGTATCAGCAGGCTCAGCAGCACGGTGGAGCGCGCGATGATCTTCTCGGTGGACTCGTTGAAGTCCTGGTCGCGCACCACGATGAGAACCATGTGGGGTGGGTGATAGCCGATCGAGTAGAGCCGCACGCTGTGCTTCCCATGGTTGATGGACGCGGCTCCCACTTCTCCGCCCACGATGCGCGCCACCATTGCGGTCGGCGGCTCCACCAGCGGGCCCCCCGCGCTCAATTCGGACCTCAGCACGGCCTTGTGCGGGTCGACCAGGCGCACCGACCCCTCCACCGCCTTGGCCAGCCGGTCGAGCAGGGTCTGCAGTTTGTGGTGCCTCTGCCTCCCCGGCCGCCGTATCTGGTCCAGCATCTCCTCCAGCTGCTGAGCTCGGTCCTCGTACTCCCGCAGTCGCTCACGGCTGACGACCTGCGCCACCTCCGATCCGCACAGCTCCTCGCTGCCGACGAGCAGCGGCACACCGTGTTTCCTGGCATTCACCAGTACGGTCTCGGGCACGTCCTGCGGAGTGGTACGCATGATCGCAAGTCCCGCCGACCCGCTGCGCGCCAGGATGCGGATCCGGTGCTCGGCGGCGGCCGGATCGGTCAGCCACGGCTGATCAGACGCCACGATGACCAGCAGATCGCGCAGCCCGGTGTCCAGGAGACGAATGTTCCTCTCCGACTCCGGATCGGACAGCCAGACACCCAGCACCGTGCGGGCCCGGAAGGAGTCGCGGTCGACAGCATCAAGGAAATGCAGCCCTAAGGCCGGTTTTTCGCACAGTGAACCCAAACTTGGCACCGATGCCCCCGTGACGAAGATGTTCAATGGTCCATGAAAGGTGCTGCACCGAAGCAGGAAGTGATGCACCGCAGCAGTGATACGAGAGCGCACACGCAGGATGAGGTGCGCGGCGGACGTCGCGCTGAAGGCGCTGTTCAGGCCGGAGAATGCCCGGAGGCCGACCCTGGCGGACAGAAGCACGGCGGCATGGCCGACATGATGCCGAAAGCCGCGCTGGCGAACTTCCGTAATGACCGCCCGACAGCCACTGGTCCCTGGCTGTGGCGGAAAAGGGCCGCCCTGATCTCTGGTGAGACTTCATTACTGGCACTGCACACCGCAGCAACCTCCCCGTTAACGCAGCCCCGACATCATTCTGCCGTCCCGCGCCGCATCGGCGCCGTCTCAAGATCCGAGTGGCACTGTCCTGCCACCGGCCAGGTATGCCCGTGGATGCGTGGATGATCAGGGCTCGGCGCTCCGCGGCGCCGTACGCGCTGGGCGGTACGGCGGTACGGCGGTACGGCGGTGCAGTACCCGGCGGTACGGCAGTACGGCGGTACGGCGGTGTGGCACTACGGCGGTGTGGCGAACTGGCGGCACGGCGACCTGGCGGCATGAAGAAGGCGCCCCGGTCGCGCCCGCGGACGGGCTCTCGCCGGGGCGCCTGCTCAGGCTCCTCGTGCGTCGGTCACCAGGCCACGGGCAGCGAGGTGAGCCCTCCCGTCAGCACGTTGTTCCTGGACACCAGCTCGTCGATCGGCACCGCGAGTCGCAGCCCGGGAAGGCGGGCGAACAGCGTCTGGTACAGCACGTCCAGCATGACCCGGACCAGCGGGGCGCCAATGCAGTAGTGCAGGCCGTAGGCGAGCGTCATATGCGGGTTCTCGTTCCGCGTGATGTCGAAACGCTCCGGCTCCCGGAAGACGCGGGGGTCACGGTTGGCCGTCTGCGGGCTCAGCGCGATCAGATCCCCTTCGGAGATCCGCGTCCCCTTGTACTCGAAATCCGTCCGCGCGTACCTGGTGATGCAGGCATCCGAAGCCGGCGCGAACCGCAGGATCTCCTCCACGGCGCGGGGAGCCAGGCCGGGATCCGCCTCCAGTAGCGCCCGTTGGTCCGGATTCCGCAGGAACAGCAGGGTGCCGTAGTCGGTGAACGACACACTGGTCTCGAAACCGGCGATGATCAGCGTCGATACGTATGTCTGAATGGCGTCGTCCGGCGGGAATCCCGTCTCCTGTTGCTTGAGGACCAGGTCGGTGATGACATCGTCGGCCGGTTCGGCGCGTTTGAGCTCGATGAACTTCGCGATGTACTCACGCATTTCCAGCATGGCCGTGACGGCGAGCTGCTGGTCGCTGGTGTGGAAGGTGCCTTGCGACCAGGTACCGAGCTGCTCACGGTCGGCGAAGGGAATGCCCAGCAGTTCGCTGATGACAAACACCGGAAGCCGCTTCGCGATCTCCTGGTGGAAGTCGGCCGGCTGCGGAAGCTCCTGGAATCGGCTCAGCAGCTCATCCACCGTCCGCTGGATCCGCGGCCGCAGGGAACGCATCCGCTGGGCACTGAACGACGGAATCAGCACCTGCCGTGCCTTGGTGTGGTCGACGACCTCGGTCTCGTACTCGCCCCGCGGGCCGCCGAGAATGACCGCCGCGCTGTAGCGCGGCGCGTTCGGTGGATCGAAATGCGAGCGGCCCAAACGCGCGTCGGAGATGAGCTTCTTCACATCCTCATGCCGGGTGACCAGCCACGCCGGATCGCCGACGGGGGTGCGGACCTTGACGATGGGATCGTTCTCCCGCAGCTCGGCGAACCGGGGCGGCAATTCCATCAGACCGGACTGGTCGAAGGGCAGGCGCGGAATGCTCTCATCGGTGCTCTCGGCGGCAGACATGCGATGGTCTCCTATTCGGCAGGGGCTCTCTTGACGCGGGCCTGTCTACGGTTCCTCGATGACGTGGATGCACTGCCCCGGGCACTCGTAGGCCGCCCTATCGACAGCGTCCTGGTCCTCATCGGGGACATTCGCCTGACATGTCTCGCCGCCCGGTTGGCCCAGCAGCCGGCCGTTCTGGCGCACATAGGCGAGACTGTCGTCCGCGATCGAGAACACGCGCGGTGCGGTTTCCTCGCACTGTCTGCTGTTGAGGCATCTGCTCTGGTCGATCCACACCTTCATGGCGCTTCTTTCCTGCTCAATGCTGCTCGATCTCCCAGTGCGCCCAGTGCGCCCGGTGACAGCCCCGAAGCGGTACACGGGCGCACCGTTCACTCAACGGGCCCCTCCATGCTGCCGCGTATCCGGCCATGGCAACGCATGCACAAGCCAAATGGCACTCTCCTGCCATCGCCCGTGAGGAGTCATACGCCGGGAAAACCGTTGAATCCGGCCTATCCGGGCCGCTGTCCGGAACTTCTGTCCGGACCCCGGGAGGGGCGCCCGGGAAGGGGCCGAGACCGCTCGCTGCAGCGCGTCCGCATGGCCGTGTCCGCTGGTCACGACCGTCCGCGCCGCACGCACCTGTGCATCCGTGCCATGGCCACCAGTTGGCCTGTGCAGAGATGACCCTTTCTCTGGTTGGCGGATGGCTTGTAGCGTCGAAAATGTTTTTGGGCGGAGGCTGTGAAGCGGGGGTGGGTCCGTTCATCCGAGCCCTTTCGGCTACTGGCATCGGGTACCACCGTGCGGTCGCCGGAACCGGTCATTGAAGGGATGGAGCACGTGGGTGCAGCCGAGGTACGCCCTGGGCGTTGGCTTCGCCGCTTTCGGAGAGGCGAGTCTCCTCAAGACGTCCGACTGATCTGCTTTCCTCATGCGGGTGGCGCCGCCACCTTCTTCTTTCCCTTCGCAAGAGGGCTGAACGTATCGGCGGAAGTCCTGGCGGTTCAGTACCCGGGACGGCAGGACCGTCACCGGGACGCGTGCATAGACAGCGTCGAGGAAATGGCCGACCTCATCTTCGAGGATGTGCGGGTCCTCGACGATCGCCCGCTGGCCTTCTTCGGGCACAGTATGGGCGCGGTGCTGGCATTCGAGGTGACGCGACGCCTCGAAGAGAAGGACGGGATCAGCCCGCGATGGCTGTTCGCATCGGCCCGCCCCGCTCCCTCACGACACCGTGACGAGAAGCTGCGGACGGACGACGCCCAGCTCATAGCGGACCTCAAGGCGCTGAACGGTCCAAACTCCGGGATCTTCGCCGATGAGGATGCCCTTCGCGTCATCCTGCCCGCCATCCGTAGCGACTACAAGGCGATTGAAGGCTATGTGGTTACTCCCGACACCAGGGTCACATGCCCTATCTCCACGGTTATCGGTGTCTCCGATGAGCGAGTGACCTCCGACGAGGCGGAGGACTGGGGAAAGCACACCACCGGGGACTTCGAGCTGATGGTCTTCCCAGGCGGCCACTTCTACCTCACTGAACAGCTGCCCGATGTCGCCCGTTTCGTCGCGGAGCGCATCTCTCAGTGAATAAATTCGGTGAATCGGGCAACTGATTGAGGTCGGAGTCCAGCTGTTCCGGCCCTTTTGGCACGACCTCTTAAGAGTCCGTTGGCCGGTTTCCGGCTGGACGACTGGCGGGCTTGTCCACACCTGATATGGCGTAATTCCGGTGGCGTTGGAAGGGTTTGCTATGCGGGATAGGCGAGTACTCACGGATACTGAGCTGCGCGATCTACTCTCTGATGCGTCCGAAAAGCGACAGTTCGAGATAGTGCTCGCCCTGGTACGTGAAGAGATCGCTCGGATACTCGGCTCACGCAGCCCAGAAGACATCGCCGAGCAGGCCTCCTTCCGCTCTCTCGGTGTCTACCGGGAGAAGCGTCAGCAGCTGATCAGCAACCTGACCGAGCGCTCAGGGGTTCGCCTCCCGTCGACGGTTCTGTTCGACTACCCGAACCCGGCCGCGCTGGCGCGCTATGTGAGGTCTCGGATCGTGGGCGACGTCGCTGACGCTTCCCACGCCTCGGCTGGCGCGACGGAGGACGACGACCGGCGCGATGCCGACGACCCGATCGCCATCGTGGGTCTGGCCTGCCGCTACCCCGGCGGGGTGAGCTCGCCCGATGAGCTGTGGGACGTGGTGGCGAACGGCCGGAACACCATCTCGGACTTCCCCACCGACCGCGGTTGGGACCTGGAGAACATGTTCGACCCGGACCCGGCACATGCGGGCACCTCGTATGTGCGGAAGGGCGGGTTCTTGCACGATGCCGCCGACTTCGACGCGGAGTTCTTCGGAATGTCGCCGCGTGAGGCGCTGGCGGTGGACCCGCAGCAACGATTGCTGCTGGAGACGTCATGGGAAGCGATCGAGACCGCCGGAATCAACCCCCTTGAGCTGCGCGGCACCCCGACCGGTGTCTACTTCGGCGTCATTTACAACGACTATGCCTCGCGCCTGAGCACCTTCCCGGGTGAGCTCGAGGGGTACCTGCTCAACGGCAGCCGGCAGAGTGTCGCCTCCGGCCGAGTGGCGTATGTGCTCGGTCTCGAGGGCCCGGCGCTGTCGATGGACACGGCCTGCTCGTCGTCGTTGGTGGCCCTGCACCAGGCCAGTGCGGCGCTGCGCCGCGGTGAGTGCTCGATGGCCCTGGCCGGTGGCGTGGCGGTGATGTCGGCCCCGGGTCTCTTCCTGGAGTTCTCCCGACAGCGTGGCATGGCGATGGACGGGGTGTGCAAGGCGTTCGCGGACGCGGCAGACGGGACCGGGTTCAGCGAGGGCGTGGGTGTGTTGTTGCTGGAGCGGTTGTCGGATGCTCGGGCGCGGGGGCATCGGGTGTTGGCGGTGGTGCGTGGTTCTGCGGTGAATCAGGATGGTGCGTCGAATGGGTTGACGGCGCCGAATGGTCCGTCGCAGGAGCGGGTGATCCGGCAGGCGCTGGCCAACGCCCGGCTGACGACGGCGGATGTGGACGCTGTCGAGGGCCATGGGACCGGCACGACGCTCGGTGACCCGATTGAGGCGCAGGCGCTGCTGGCCACGTATGGGCAGGAGCGTGGTGAGGGCGGTCGGCCGTTGTGGCTGGGGTCGTTGAAGTCGAACATCGGTCATACGCAGTCGGCTGCTGGTGTGGGTGGTGTGATCAAGATGGTCATGGCCCTGAACCGGGAGGTGCTGCCGCGCACGTTGCACGTGGACCAGCCGTCCTCGCATGTGGATTGGGACGCGGGGGCGGTTGAGTTGCTGACCGAGGCTGTGGCGTGGCCGCGTGGGGAGCGGGTGCGGCGGGCGGGTGTGTCTTCTTTTGGTGTGTCCGGGACCAATGCGCACGTCATTCTTGAGGAAGCGCCGGTGGAGGAGTCTGCTGGTGGTGATGTGGCGTCCGTGGTGATGCCTGGGGTGGTGCCGTGGGTGGTGTCGGGGCGTAGTGCGGGGGCGTTGGCGGCTCAGGCGGGCCGACTGCTTGAGCATGTGCGTGCTGCCCAGGCTGATGGTGGTGGTGTGGATGCGGTGGGTGTGGGGCGTGCTTTGGTGAGTTCGCGTGCGGTGTTTGAGCACCGTGCTGTTGTTCTTGGTTCGGACGTGGGGGAGCTTGAGGTTGGTCTTGCGGCGGTGGCGCGGGGTGAGGTTGTTGGTGGTGGTGTGGTGGGTCGTGTGCGGTCGGGGGTGGGTCGGCCGGTGTTTGTTTTTCCGGGTCAGGGTGCGCAGTGGGTGGGGATGGGTGGGCGTTTGCTGGATGAGTCGGTGGTGTTCGCTGAGGGGATTGCTGAGTGTGAGCGGGTGTTGTCGCGGTGGGTGGATTGGTCTGTGCGGGGGGTGTTGCGGCAGGAGGTGGGGGCGCCGTCGTTGGATCGGGTGGATGTGGTGCAGCCGGTGTCGTTTGCGGTGATGGTGGCTCTGGCGCGGGTGTGGGGGTCGTTTGGTGTGGAGCCGGCGGCGGTGGTGGGGCATTCCCAGGGTGAGGTGGCGGCTGCGTATGTGGCGGGTGTGTTGTCGTTGGAGGATGCGTGCAAGGTGGTGGTGTTGCGGTCGCGGTTGATCGGTGAGCGTCTGGCGGGGCAGGGCGGGATGCTGTCGGTGGCCGTGTCCGAGCAGGAGGCGATGGATCGGATTGAGGCTGGTGTCTGGGGTGGGGTGGAGGTGGCTGCGGTCAATGGTCCTGGTTCGGTGGTGGTGGCCGGGCCTGCGCAGGCGGTGGAGCGGGTGCGGGGTGTGTGTGAGGAGCAGGGGGTGCGGGCGCGCCGGATTCCGGTGGACTACGCCTCCCACACCGCGCAGGTTGAGCAGATCCGTGCCGAGCTGGCCGAGGTTCTGGATGGTTTGAGTCCTCGGGGTGGTGGTGAGCGGGTGCCGTTGTTGTCGACGGTGACCGGGCAGTGGGTCTCGCCCGGGGAGATGGATGGGGGGTATTGGTTCCGGAATCTGCGGCAGCGGGTGCGTTTTGCTGAGGCGGTGGGTGTTCTGGTCGCTGAGGGTTATGGGGTCTTTGTTGAGGTCAGTGCGCATCCGGTGTTGATGGTGGGTGTGGAGGAGGTGGTGGAGGCCGCTGGTGGTCAGGCGGTGGTGACCGGGACGTTGCGCCGGGACCAGGACACGCTGGGGCAGGTTGTGGCCTCTGTGGCTGAGTTGCATGTCAATGGGGTGGCCGTCGATTGGGCACCTGTTCTGGGTGGGGTGGACGGGTCGGGTGGTGGGGCGTTGGTGTCGTTGCCGACGTATGCGTTCCAGCGGGAGCGTTACTGGCTTGATGCCCCGATCGTGACGGCCGATGCCACCGGACTGGGCCTGGAGGCTCTTGAACACTCTCTCCTCGGAGCTGCGGTCCCCCTCGCCGAAGGTGGGAGGCTCTTCACCGGACGTATCTCGCTGGAGACACACCCATGGCTCGCCGACCACCAGGTTTGGGGAACCGTGCTGGTGCCGGGAGCCGCGCTGATCGAGTTGGCGATGCACGCGGTGACGCACGTGGGTCAACAGGGCATAGAAGACATCGCCCTTGAAGCACCTCTCGCAGTCCCCGAAGGGGAGACCGTTCACCTACAGGTGGTCGTCGGGGAGGCCCAACAGGACGGTCAGCGCGAGTTCAGCATTCACTCGCGGATGGATTCCGATGATGTCGATCTGGGTTGGAAGCGCCATGCGACGGGATCCAGTTGCGCGGCGGTTGATGTGGAGCGTGTCTCCGGCGCGCTCAGCGGTGCTAGTTGGCCTCCTCCCGGGGCCGCTCCCGTGGACGTTGACGAACTCTATGCGGGTTTTGCTGGTCGGGGTTATGAGTATGGGCCGTTGTTTCGGGGGATGCGGGCGGCGTGGCGGTTGGGTGATGCGGTGTTTGTGGAGGTGTGTTTGCCGGAGGGGGTTGATGGTGGGGGGTTTGGGGTTCATCCGGCGTTGTTGGATGCGGCGTTTCAGGCTTTGTTGATTGTGGGTGGGCAGGGTTTGGGTGAGGGGTCGGGGCAGGTCAGGTTGCCGTTTGCGGTGAGTGGTGTGCGGTTGGTGGGGCGGGGTGCTGTTCGGTTGCGGGTGGGTGTGCGGTCGGTGGGTGTGGATGAGGTTGCGGTTGATCTGGCGGATGGGGATGGCCGGTTTGTGGGTGTGGTGGAGTCGTTGATGGTGCGGTCGGTGTCGGTGGGGCAGTTGGCGGCGGTGGGTGCGGGTCGGGATTGTTTGTTTGAGGTGGAGTGGCAGGTGGTTCCTGCGGATGGGGTGCGGGGTGCGGTGGTGGGTCCGGTGGTGGCGTCGTTGTCGGGTGGGGATGTGGTGGGTTTGGAGCGGTTGGCGGGTTGTGGGGTGGTGCCGGATGTGGTGGTTCTGACTGTTCCTGCGGATGCGGATGCGGATGCGGATGCGGATGCGGATGCGGGTGTGGGTGTGGGTGAGGGGTCTGGTGGTGTGGTGGGTGGGGTTCATCGGGTGGTGCGGGAGACCGCTGCGGTGTTGGGGATGTTTGTCACCGATGAGCGGTGGTCGGGGAGTCGTCTGCTGGTGCGGACCAGTGGTGCGGTGGTGGTGGAGCCGGGTGAGTCGGTGGGCAGTTTTGCGGGTGCGGCGGTGTGGGGTTTGGTGCGTAGTGCGCAGGCTGAGCATCCGGACCGGTTCGTGCTCGCTGATGTTGTCGCAGGCGAGTGTGACGGTGGTGTGGGTCTTGATGCTGGTGTGGTGGGTGGGTTGGTGGCGTGTGGCGAGCCCCAGCTCGCGGTGCGTGGGGATGTGGTGCGGTGCGCCCGCCTGGCACGCGTCAGTGGAGCTGGTGCTGCGGAGCTGACCGACCGGTGGCGGGGCCCGGGGACGGTGTTGATCACCGGTGGTACTGGAACGCTGGGCGGATCGGTGGCTCGCCATCTGGTCGCCGAGCATGGCGTAGAGCATGTGCTGCTGGTCAGCCGTCGAGGCCTGGATGCGCCGGGAGCACCGGAGCTGTGTGAGCAGATCGAGGAGCTGGGCGGCCGGGTGACGATCCGCTCATGTGACACCAGTGATCGTGATGCGGTGTGTGAGTTGCTGGCTGGTATTCCGGTGGGTGTGCCGTTGCGGGGTGTGGTGCATGCCGCGGGTGTGTTGGATGACGCGACTGTGGAGGGGCTGGGTCAGGAGCAGATTGAGCGGGTGTTGGCTCCGAAGGTGGATGCGGCTTGGCATCTGCATGAGTTGACCCAGGAGATGGATTTGGCGGCGTTCGTCCTGTTCTCCTCGGCGGCGGGTGTGTTGGGCAATGCGGGGCAGGCCAATTACGCTGCGGCCAATACCTTCCTGGATGCTCTGGCTCAGCACCGTCAAACCCAGGGCCTGCCTGCGGTGTCCCTGGCCTGGGGTCTGTGGGCGCAGGACAGCGGGATGACCGGCCACCTGGGCCACGAGGACCACGCGCGCCTGAACCGCACCGGCATCACCCCCATGACCACCGAAGAAGGCCTGTCCCTGCTCGACATGGCCGTCGACGGCAATCGCCCTTCGGTCCTGCTGGCCCGCCTCTCTCTTACGGCGGTTCAGAGGCATGTGGCGAACGGCGGCGCCCTCTTGAGCCTGTACCGAGGATTGGTGAAGTCCTCGGTACGTCGCGCGGGTGCCACGACGGCAGCGACTCTTCAGCAGCGGGTGGCGGATCTCGGCGACGCCGAGCGGTACGACCTCATCCTCGCCACCGTTCGTACTCACATCGCCAAGGTGCTGGGCCACTCGACCGCGGACACCGTGGATGGCGATCGCGCGTTGAAGGATCTGGGCTTTGACTCCCTGACCGCGGTCGAACTGCGCAATCAGCTAGGGGTGGCCACCGGGCTTCGACTCCCGACCACCTTGGTCTTCGACTATCCGACGCCTTCGGCCATCGCCACGTACTTGGACGGGCGGTTGGGCGCGGGTGAGCGCTCGAATGGCGCCGATGTGGCGCCCGCTGTGGTGGGCGTGGACACGGAGCCGATCGCGATTGTGGGCGTGGGCTGCCGGTATCCGGGTGGTGTGTCCTCGCCCGAGGAGTTGTGGGAGTTGGTGGCCGACGGGACGGACGCCATTTCCGGCTTCCCGGTCGATCGTGGCTGGGACCTGGAGGCCCTGTATGACCCGGACCCGGACCGCGCGGGGAAGAGCTATGCCATCGATGGTGGCTTCCTGAACGATGCCGCGGACTTCGATGCGGAGTTCTTCGGGATGTCTCCGCGTGAGGCGTTGGCGGTGGATCCGCAGCAGCGGTTGTTGTTGGAGGCGTCGTGGGAGGCGATGGAGCGGGCCGGGATCGATCCGGCTGAGCTGCGTGGGTCGGCCACGGGCGTGTTCATGGGCGTGATGTACAGCGACTACGCCTCCAGGCTGAGGAAGTTCCCGGGTGAGCTCGAGGGCTACCTGGTCTCCGGCAGCGCGGGGAGCGTGGCGTCGGGGCGCCTGGCGTACACCTTCGGGCTCGAAGGTCCGGCGGTGACGGTGGACACCGCGTGTTCGTCGTCGTTGGTTGCCTTGCACCAGGCGAGTGCGGCGCTGCGCAGCGGTGAGTGCTCGATGGCCCTGGCCGGTGGAGCGACGGTGATGTCCACTCCGGGCCTCTTCCTGGAGTTCTCCCGCCAGCGCGGCCTGTCGGTGGACGGCCGGTGCAAGGCGTTCGCCGAGGGGGCGGATGGCACGGGGTTCGGTGAGGGTGTTGGTGTGTTGTTGTTGGAGCGGTTGTCGGATGCTCGGGTGCGGGGGCATCGGGTGTTGGCGGTGGTGCGTGGTTCTGCGGTGAATCAGGATGGTGCGTCGAATGGGTTGACGGCGCCGAATGGTCCGTCGCAGGAGCGGGTGATCCGGCAGGCGCTGGCCAACGCCCGGCTGTCGGCGGCGGATGTGGACGCGGTTGAGGGCCATGGGACGGGGACCCGGTTGGGTGATCCGATTGAGGCGCAGGCGCTGCTGGCCACGTATGGGCGGGAGCGTGGTGAGGGTGGTCGGCCGTTGTGGTTGGGGTCGTTGAAGTCGAACATCGGCCATGCGCAGGCGGCTGCTGGTGTGGGTGGTGTGATCAAGATGGTCATGGCCCTGAACCGGGAGGTGCTGCCGCGTACCTTGCATGTGGACCAGCCGTCCTCGCATGTGGATTGGGATGCGGGTGCGGTGGAGTTGCTGGCTGAGGCTGTGGCGTGGCCGCGTGGGGAGCGGGTGCGGCGGGCTGGTGTGTCTTCTTTTGGTGTGTCGGGGACCAACGCGCACGTCATTCTTGAGGAAGCGCCGGTGGATGAGGCCATGGACGTGGAGGTGGTTTCCGCTGGTGGGGGTGTGCCGTCTGCGGTGGTGCCGTGGGTGGTGTCGGGGCGTAGTGCGGGGGCGTTGGCGGGTCAGGCGGGTCGGCTGCTGGAGTTTGTGCGTGCTGCCCAGGCTGACGGTGGTGGTGTGGATGTGGTGGGTGTGGGGCGTGGTCTGGTGAGTTCGCGTGCGGTGTTTGAGCATCGGGCGGTGGTTTTGGGTTCGGATGTGGGGGAGCTGGCTGCTGGGCTTGGGAGCCTGGCGCGGGGTGAGGTTGTTGGTGGTGGTGTGGTGGGTCGTGTGCGGTCGGGGGTGGGTCGGCCGGTGTTTGTTTTTCCTGGTCAGGGTGCGCAGTGGGTGGGGATGGGTGGGCGTTTGCTGGATGAGTCGGTGGTGTTCGCTGAGGGGATTGCTGAGTGTGAGCGGGCGCTGTCACGGTGGGTGGACTGGTCCGTTCAGGCGGTGTTGCGGCAGGAGGTGGGGGCGCCGTCGTTGGATCGGGTGGATGTGGTGCAGCCGGTGTCGTTTGCGGTGATGGTGGCTCTGGCGCGGGTGTGGGGGTCGTTTGGTGTGGAGCCGGCGGCGGTGGTGGGGCATTCCCAGGGTGAGGTGGCGGCTGCGTATGTGGCGGGTGTGTTGTCGTTGGAGGATGCGTGCAAGGTGGTGGCACTGCGGTCGCGGTTGATCGGTGAGCGTCTGGCGGGGCAGGGCGGGATGCTGTCGGTGGCCGTGTCCGAGCGGGAGGCGATGGATCAGGTTGAGGCTGGTGTCTGGGGTGGGGTGGAGGTGGCTGCGGTCAATGGTCCTGGTTCGGTGGTGGTGGCCGGGCCTGCGCAGGCGGTGGAGCGGGTGCGGGCTGTGTGTGAGGAGCAGGGGGTGCGGGCGCGCCGGATCCCGGTGGACTACGCCTCCCACACCGCGCAGGTTGAGCAGATCCGTGCCGAGCTGGCCGAGGTTCTGGATGGTTTGAGTCCTCGGGGTGGTGGCGAGCGGGTGCCGTTGTTGTCGACGGTGACCGGGGAGTGGGTGTCGCCCGGGGAGATGGACAACGGGTATTGGTTCCGGAATCTGCGGCAGCGGGTGCGTTTTGCCGAGGCGGTGGGTGTTCTGGTCGCTGAGGGTTATGGGGTCTTTGTTGAGGTCAGTGCGCATCCGGTGTTGATGGTGGGTGTGGAGGAGGTGGTGGAGGCCGCTGGTGGTCAGGCGGTGGTGACCGGGACGTTGCGCCGGGACCAGGACACACTCAGGCAGGTTCTGACGTCCCTCGCTCAGTTGCACGTCCACGGGGTGGCCGTCGACTGGAAACCTGCCCTCGGCGCGGTGGTCACGGACGACAGCGCTGAGGGAGACGGCCGCGCACCGATGCTGAACCTGCCCACGTATGCCTTCCAGCGAGAGCGCTACTGGCTCGACGCTCCGCCTGCGGCAACCGATGCCACCGGCCTTGGCCTGGAAACTCTTGAGCACCCCCTCCTCGGAGCCGTAGTCGACACTGCTGGCAGCGAGGCGGTCCTGCTTACGGGTCGGCTGTCGCTGCAGACACATCCGTGGCTGGCCGACCACCAGGTGATGGGGGCGGTGCTGGTGCCGGGGGCGGCGCTGGTGGAGATGGCGACCCGCGCCGGTGAACACACTGGTTGCAATCGGCTGGAGGAGCTGACGCTGGAGGCCCCGCTGGTTCTGCCCGAGCAGGGCGGTGTCCAGGTCCAGGTCGCCGTTGAAGAAGCCGATGCATCGGGCTTCCGGCCGGTTTCTGTCCACTCCCGCGTTGAGACCGGGGAAACGTCTGCCGAGTCCGCATGGACCCGGAACGCCAGCGGTCTGCTCGGAGTCCCGCACCAAGACGAGCAGCACCAGGCGGTGTTCGAACAGTGGCCGCCGGCCGGAGCCCAGCCGATGGCGTTGGATCCGGATGAGCTTTATGCGGGTTTTGCTGGTCGGGGTTATGAGTATGGGCCGTTGTTTCGGGGGGTGCGGGCGGCGTGGCGGTTGGGTGATGCGGTGTTTGTGGAGGTGTGTTTGCCGGAGGGGGTTGATGGTGGGGGGTTTGGGGTTCATCCGGCGTTGTTGGATGCGGCGTTTCAGGCTTTGTTGATTGTGGGTGGGCAGGGTTTGGGTGAGGGGTCGGGGCAGGTCAGGTTGCCGTTTGCGGTGAGTGGTGTGCGGTTGGTGGGGCGGGGTGCTGTTCGGTTGCGGGTGGGTGTGCGGTCGGTGGGTGTGGATGAGGTTGCGGTTGATCTGGCGGATGGGGATGGCCGGTTTGTGGGTGTGGTGGAGTCGTTGATGGTGCGGTCGGTGTCGGTGGGGCAGTTGGCGGCGGTGGGTGCGGGTCGGGATTGTTTGTTTGAGGTGGAGTGGCAGGTGGTTCCTGCGGATGGGGTGCGGGGTGCGGTGGTGGGTCCGGTGGTGGCGTCGTTGTCGGGTGGGGATGTGGTGGGTTTGGAGCGGTTGGCGGGTTGTGGGGTGGTGCCGGATGTGGTGGTTCTGACTGTTCCTGCGGATGCGGATGCGGATGCGGATGCGGATGCGGGTGCGGATGCGGATGCGGGTGTGGGTGTGGGTGTGGGTGTGGGGTCTGGTGGTGTGGTGGGTGGGGTTCATCGGGTGGTGCGGGAGACCGCTGCGGTGTTGGGGATGTTTGTCACCGATGAGCGGTGGTCGGGGAGTCGTCTGCTGGTGCGGACCAGTGGTGCGGTGGTGGTGGAGCCGGGTGAGTTGGTGGGCAGTTTTGCGGGTGCGGCGGTGTGGGGTTTGGTGCGTAGTGCGCAGGCTGAGCATCCGGACCGGTTCGTGCTCGCTGATGTTGTCGCAGGCGAGTGTGATGGTGGTGTGGGTCTTGATGCTGGTGTGGTGGGTGGGTTGGTGGCGTGTGGCGAGCCCCAGCTCGCGGTGCGTGGGGATGTGGTGCGGTGCGCCCGCCTGGCACGCGTCAGTGGAGCTGGTGCTGCGGAGCTGACCGACCGGTGGCGGGGCCCGGGGACGGTGTTGATCACCGGTGGTACTGGAACGCTGGGCGGTTTGGTGGCCCGGCATCTGGTCGCCGAGCACGGGGTCGAGAATCTGCTGCTGGCCGGCCGCAGGGGCCCGGATGCGCCGGGGATCGTGGAGTTGGTGGCTGAGCTTGAGGCGGCTGGGGCGTCGGTCACTGTGGCCGCGTGTGATGTGGCCGATCGTGATGCGGTGTGTGAGTTGCTGGCTGGTATTCCGGTGGGTGTGCCGTTGCGGGGTGTGGTGCATGCCGCGGGTGTGTTGGATGACGCGACTGTGGAGGGGCTGGGTCAGGAGCAGATTGAGCGGGTGTTGGCTCCGAAGGTGGATGCGGCTTGGCATCTGCATGAGTTGACCCAGGAGATGGACTTGGCGGCGTTCGTCCTGTTCTCCTCGGCGGCGGGTGTGTTGGGCAATGCGGGGCAGGCCAATTACGCTGCGGCCAATACCTTCCTGGATGCTCTGGCTCAGCACCGTCAGGCCCAGGGCCTGCCTGCGGTGTCCCTGGCCTGGGGTCTGTGGGCGCAGGACAGCGGGATGACCGGCCACCTGGGCCACGAGGACCACGCGCGCCTGAACCGAACCGGCATCACCCCCGTAACCACCGAAGAAAGCCTCGCCCTTTTCGATGTGGCACTGGGTGTGGGGCGTGGTGTGGTGTTGCCGGTGCGTATGGATGTGCGGGCGTTTCGTGGGCGTGGTGGTGTATCGGTTCCGGCGTTGTTGCGGAATGTGGTGCGGGGTGCGGTGCGCCGGGTTGCGGTGGGGCGGGATGGGTCTGGTGGGTGGCGGGATCGATTGGCGGGTGTGGCGCCGGATGAGCGTGCGCGGTTGCTGCTGGAGCTGGTTCGTTCTCATGTGGCGACGGTGCTGGGGCATGCGGATCCTGCTGGAATCGACGCCGACCGCGCGTTGAGGGATCTGGGCTTTGACTCCTTGACCGCGGTCGAACTGCGTAATCAGCTTGGGGCGGTCACCGGGCTTCGCCTCCCGACCACCTTGGCGTTCGATCATCCCAGCCCACGCGCTGTCGCCTCTTACCTCGACCAGGAGTTGGGTGCGGGTGTGCGGTCGGATGCCGCTGTTGCGGTGCCGGCTGTGGTGGGTGTGGATGCGGCGGAGCCGATTGCGATTGTGGGGGTGGGGTGTCGGTATCCGGGTGGTGTGGCGTCGCCGGAGGGGTTGTGGGAGTTGGTGGCGGGTGGGACGGATGCGATTTCTGGTTTTCCGGTGGATCGTGGTTGGGATTTGGAGGGGTTGTATGACCCGGATCCGGCGCATGCGGGGACGTCGTATGTGCGGTCGGGCGGGTTTTTGCATGATGCGGCGGATTTTGATGCGGAGTTTTTTGGGATGTCTCCGCGTGAGGCGTTGGCGGTGGATCCGCAGCAGCGGTTGTTGTTGGAGGCGTCGTGGGAGGCGATGGAGCGGGCTGGGATTGATCCGGCTGGGCTGCGTGGGTCGGCGACGGGTGTGTTTATGGGGGTGATGTACAACGACTATGCCTCGAGGTTGGCGGTTCTTCCGGCGGATCTTGAGGGTTATTTGGGGTCGGGGAGTGCTGGGAGTGTGGCGTCGGGGCGTGTGGCGTATGTGTTTGGGCTTGAGGGTCCTGCGGTGACGGTGGATACGGCGTGTTCGTCGTCGTTGGTGGCGTTGCATCAGGCGAGTGTGGCGTTGCGTGGTGGTGAGTGTTCGATGGCGTTGGCGGGTGGTGTGGCGGTGATGTCGACGCCGGGGACGTTTGTGGAGTTCTCCCGTCAGCGTGGTCTGTCGGCCGATGGTCGGTGCAAGGCGTATGGCGAGGCGGCGGACGGCACTGGTTGGGGTGAGGGTGTCGGTGTGTTGTTGTTGGAGCGGTTGTCGGATGCTCGGGTGCGGGGGCATCGGGTGTTGGCGGTGGTGCGTGGTTCTGCGGTGAATCAGGATGGTGCGTCGAATGGGTTGACGGCGCCGAATGGTCCGTCGCAGGAGCGGGTGATCCGGCAGGCGCTGGCCAACGCCCGGCTGTCGGCGGCGGATGTGGACGCGGTCGAGGGCCACGGCACCGGCACGAAACTCGGCGATCCGATCGAGGTGCAAGCGCTGCTGGCTACCTATGGGCGGGAGCGTGAGGGTGGCCGGTCGTTGTGGCTGGGGTCGTTGAAGTCGAACATCGGTCATACGCAGGCGGCTGCTGGTGTGGGTGGTGTGATCAAGATGGTCATGGCCCTGAACCGTGAGGTGCTGCCGCGCACGTTGCACGCGGACCAGCCGTCCTCGCACGTGGATTGGGACGCGGGTGCGGTGGAGTTGCTGGCTGAGGCTGTGGCGTGGCCGCGTGGGGAGCGGGTGCGGCGGGCGGGTGTGTCTTCTTTTGGTGTGTCCGGGACCAATGCGCACGTCATCATCGAGGAAGCACCGGCGGAGGAGTCTGCTGGTGGGGGCGTGGTGCCCGTGGTGATGCCTGGTGTGGTGCCGTGGGTGGTGTCGGGGCGTAGTGCGGGGGCGTTGGCGGCTCAGGCGGGTCGGCTGCTTGAGCATGTGCGTGCTGCCCAGGCTGATGGTGGTGGTGTGGATGTGGTGGGTGTGGGGCGTGCTTTGGTGGGTTCGCGTGCGGTGTTTGAGCATCGGGCGGTGGTTTTGGGTTCGGGTGTGGGGGAGCTTGAGGTTGGTCTTGCGGCGGTGGCGCGGGGTGAGGTTGTTGGTGGTGGTGTGGTGGGTCGTGTGCGGTCGGGGGTGGGTCGGCCGGTGTTTGTTTTTCCTGGTCAGGGTGCGCAGTGGGTGGGGATGGGTGGGCGTTTGCTGGATGAGTCGGTGGTGTTTGCTGAGGGGATTGCTGAGTGTGAGCGGGCGCTGTCACGGTGGGTGGACTGGTCTGTTCAGGCGGTGTTGCGGCAGGAGGTGGGGGCGCCGTCGTTGGATCGGGTGGATGTGGTGCAGCCGGTGTCGTTCGCGGTGATGGTGGCTCTGGCGCGGGTGTGGGGGTCGTTTGGTGTGGAGCCGGCGGCGGTGGTGGGGCATTCCCAGGGTGAGGTGGCGGCTGCGTATGTGGCGGGTGTGTTGTCGTTGGAGGATGCGTGCAAGGTGGTGGCACTGCGGTCGCGGTTGATCGGTGAGCGTCTGGCGGGGCAGGGCGGGATGCTCTCAGTGGCCGTGTCCGAGCGGGAGGCGATGGATCGGGTTGAGGCTGGTGTCTGGGGTGGGGTGGAGGTGGCTGCGGTCAATGGTCCTGGTTCGGTGGTGGTGGCCGGGCCTGCGCAGGCGGTGGAGCGGGTGCGGGCTGTGTGTGAGGAGCAGGGGGTGCGGGCGCGCCGGATCCCGGTGGACTACGCCTCTCACACCGCGCAGGTTGAGCAGATCCGTGCCGAGCTGGCCCAGGCTCTGGACGGCTTGAGTCCTCGGGATGGTGGCGAGCGGGTGCCGTTGTTGTCGACGGTGACCGGGGAGTGGGTCTCGCCCGGGGAGATGGACAACGGGTATTGGTTCCGGAATCTGCGGCAGCGGGTGCGTTTTGCTGAGGCGGTGGGTGTCCTGGTCGCTGAGGGTTATGGGGTCTTTGTTGAGGTCAGTGCGCATCCGGTGTTGATGGTGGGTGTGGAGGAGGTGGTGGAGGCCGCTGGTGGTCAGGCGGTGCTGACCGGGACGTTGCGCCGGGATCAGGACACACTCAGGCAGGTTCTGACGTCCCTCGCCCAGTTGCACGTCCACGGGGTGGCCATCGACTGGAAACCTGCCCTCGGCGCGGTGGTCACGGACGACAGCGCTGAGGGAGACGGCCGCGCACCGATGCTGGACCTGCCCACGTATGCCTTCCAGCGAGAGCGCTACTGGCTCGACGCTCCGCCCGCGGCAACCGACGCCACCGGCCTGGGCCTGGAAACCCTTGAACACTCCCTCCTCGGAGCCGTGGTCCCCCTTGGGGATCAAGGACATGTCCTCACCGGACGTATCTCGTTGGAGTCCCATCCATGGCTGGCTGACCACCGAGTCTTGGGGTCGGTGCTGGTGCCACTGGCTGCGCTGGCCGAGTTGGCGCTGACCGCTGCGCATCGCGCGGGATGCGAGGGAATCCAGGAGCTCACTCTCGGGAATCCGTTGTCCCTTCCGGAGCGGGGTGGTGTCCAGCTTCAGGTTGTGGTCGGCGAGGCGGGACAAGACGGTTTGCGCAGCATCTATGTGCAATCTCGCCTCGAAGCGGCCGATGCCGTGTGGGTTCGCCATGCCACGGGTTCGTTGGTGGCGGAGGGCTGGGTTGGTGGTGGGGTGGTGTTGGAGCAGTGGCCGCCGGTGGGTGCTGAGCCGGTGGTGGCTGATCTGGATGCGTTTTATGAGCGTTTCTCCGAGCGTGGGTTTGGTTATGGTCCGGCGTTTCGGGGGTTGGAGGCGGTCTGGCGGCGTGGTGAGGAGGTGTTCGCTCAGGTTCGTCTTCCGCGGGAGCGGGTTGGTGAGGTGGAGGGGTTTGGGGTGCATCCGGCGTTGCTGGATGCGGCTGTGCATGCGGTGGCGTTGATCGCTTCGGACGAGGACGAGGAAGCCGTACGTGTTCCGTTTGCGTGGTCGGGGGTGCGGTTGCATGCCTCGGGTGCGTCGGTGGTGCGGGTGCGGTTGACCCGTGCGGGGTCGGACGCTGTAGCGCTGGAAGTGGCGGACGCAGCCGGCCGGCCTGTGGTGTCCATCGAGTCGCTGGCTTTGCGGCCCATCTCGGCTGAGCAGCTGCAGGCCGCCCAGACCAGCCGTTACGACTCGCTCTTCCAGCTGGACTGGCAATCCGTGGACTTCTCCGGCCCATCGAATGCGTCTGGGGGTTCGTGGGCGGTGGTGGGGCCGGATGCCGGGTTGGGTGAGGCGGTGGTCCGCGCGGGCGGATCGTACGCCCGCTATGCGGATGTGTCCGCGTTGATCAGTGCGCTCGATGGGGGTGGGGTGGTGCCGGAGACGGTGGTGTTGTCCTGCCCGGCGGGTGGTGGTGATGGTGATGTGGTTGCGGGGGTGCGGGAGTCGCTTTCCGCTGTGTTGTCTGTGGTGCAGTGGTGGTTGGGTGAGGAGCGTTTGTTCGGGTCTCGTCTGGTGGTGGTCACCTGTGGTGCGGTTGCCACGGAGGCTGGGGAGGATGTGGGCGATCTGGTGCGGGCTCCGGTGTGGGGTCTGTTGCGGTCGGTGCAGACCGAGAATCCCGGCCGGTTCCTCCTGCTGGATCTCGGCCCTGACTGCGGCCCTGACCGCGGTCCCGATCATGTCGGGGAGATCAGTGCCGTTGCGGCCGATGTGGTGGTCCGGGCTGTCGCCGCTGGTGAGGAGTCCCAGCTGGCTGTCCGGGGCGGCATGGTTCTGGTCCCGCGCCTCTCCCGTGTGGTCAAGTCCGCAGGGGCTCCTGGGGGGTCTGAGCGGTTGGTCTCCGGTGGGACGGTGTTGGTGACGGGGGCGTCGGGTGTGCTGGCGGGTGTGATGGCTCGGCATCTGGTGGTCGGGCACGGGGTGGAGCATCTGTTGCTGGCCAGCCGTCGGGGTCCGGACGCCCCGGGGGTGGCGGAGCTGGTGGCTGAGTTGGAGGCGGCCGGGGTGTCTGTTTCGGTGGTTGCGTGTGATGTGGCCGACCGGGAAGCGGTACGCGAGTTGCTGGCTGCCGTTCCGGCACGGTTTCCGTTGCGGGGGGTGGTCCACACCGCAGCGGTGGTGGATGACGGTGTGGTCGAGGGGTTGAGTGATGAGCGTGTTCAGCGGGTGCTTGGGCCGAAGGTGGATGGGGCCTGGCATCTGCATGAGCTGACCCGGGACATGGGTCTGGAGGCGTTCGTGCTCTACTCTTCGGTCGCCTCCACTCTCGGTGCTGGTGGGCAGGGGAGTTACGCGGCGGCCAACGCTTTCCTCGATGCCCTGGCCCAGCACCGCCACGCCCACGGCCTGCCCGCCCTCTCCCTCGCCTGGGGCCTGTGGGCACAGGCCAGCGGAATCACCCAGAACCTCAACGAGACAGACCTCGCCCGTATGGACAGGTTGGGGATCATTCCGATGGTCACTGAGGATGCCTTGGCGCTGTTTGATCGGTCGATGCACGCGGACCGTGCCGCGGTGCTACCGGTGCGGTTGGACCTCAAGGCGTTCGGGGACCGGTCGATGCCCGTACCGCCGGTGCTGCGTCAGTTGGTGCGCAGGCCGATCCGGAAGGCGGCGGCCGGGAAGGGGAGTGCCCCGGGCACCGAGTGGCGCGACTGGGTCGCCATGGTCGTTCCGGAAGAGCGGGAGCGGCTGGTGCTGGACCTGGTGCGTACCCACGTTGCCACGGTGCTGGGACGAACCGATCCGTACGGAATCGAGGAGAAGCGAGCGCTCAAGGAGTTGGGCTTCGACTCCCTCACCGCGGTCGAGCTCCGGAACCAGCTCAGCAACATCACCGGACTACGTCTGCCGACCACTCTGGTCTTCGACCATCCGACTCCAGCGGCCATTGCCAACGTTCTGCTCAAGCAGATCGACGGGTCTTCGCAGACCACTGCGCAGGGCATCATGAGCGAGATCGACAAATTGGAAGCGGCCCTTGCCGGCATTGACTGGGCCGATGCCGAGGCGGCCGTCGTTTCCACGCGCCTACGCGGACTCATCACTAAGTGGGGCAGGAATTCCGGGTCGGATACCGAAGACCTCGGCACTGCATCGGCTGATGAGCTATTCAGCATTCTCGACGGCGAGCTGGAACGTTAAGGATCTCCGGGCGTAAAGGAAGGCGGGATAGAACCATGTCGGTTGACGAGAAGACTCTCGATTATCTGCGGCGTGCTACGGCCGACCTTCGCGATGCCCGTGGGCGTCTGCGTGAGTTGGAAGACCGTGCACACGAACCGATTGCCATCGTCGGCATGGCCTGCCGGTATCCGGGGAATGCCGCGTCACCGGATGAGCTCTGGACTCTGCTGGCCAACGGGGCAGACGCGCTCTCCGGGTTCCCTGCCGATCGTGGGTGGGGGCTGGAGGATCTGTACGATCCGGATCCAGGCCGGCCTGGGAAGACCTATGCCGTGAGTGGCGGGTTCCTGCATGATGCGGCGGATTTCGATGCCGAGTTCTTCGGTATTTCTCCGCGTGAGGCGCTGGCGATGGATCCGCAGCAGCGGCTTCTGCTGGAGACGTCCTGGGAAGCCATAGAGGCTGCCGGGATCAACCCTTCCGAGCTGAGCGGATCACCAGTCGGGGTATTCATCGGAGCCAATGGTCAGGACTACCTTTCGCGGTTCCAGCACGACGCCGAAGACGGTGATGGGTACCTTCTGACGGGTAACACGGCCAGTGCCATGTCCGGCCGCCTTGCCTATGTGTTCGGCCTTGAGGGTCCGGCGGTGACGGTGGACACCGCGTGTTCCTCGTCGCTGGTGGCCCTGCACCAGGCGAGTGTGGCGCTGCGCAGTGGTGAGTGCTCGATGGCCCTGGCTGGTGGGGCGACAGTGATGTCCACACCCATCGCATTCGTGGAGTTCTCCCGTCAGCGTGGCCTGGCGGCCGACGGCCGGTGCAAGGCGTTTGCCGAGGCGGCGGATGGTACGGGTTGGGGTGAGGGTGTTGGTGTGCTGTTGCTGGAGCGGTTGTCGGATGCTCGGGTGCGGGGACATCGGGTGTTGGCGGTGGTGCGTGGTTCTGCGGTGAATCAGGATGGTGCGTCGAATGGGTTGACGGCGCCGAATGGTCCGTCGCAGGAGCGGGTGATCCGGCAGGCGCTGGCCAACGCCCGGCTGTCGGCAGCGGACGTGGACGCCGTCGAGGGGCACGGCACCGGAACGAAGCTCGGCGATCCGATCGAGGCACATGCGCTGCTGGCCACCTATGGGCAGGGTCGGGAAGACGGTCGGCCGTTGTGGCTGGGAGCGTTGAAGTCGAACATCGGTCACACGCAGGCGGCTGCTGGTGTGGGTGGTGTGATCAAGATGGTCATGGCCCTGAACCGGGAGATGCTGCCGCGTACCTTGCATGTGGACCAGCCGTCCTCGCATGTGGACTGGGATGCGGGCGCGGTGGAGCTGCTGACCGAGGCTGTGGCTTGGCCGCGTGGGGAGCGGGTCCGGCGGGCGGGTGTGTCCTCCTTCGGCGTGTCCGGAACCAACGCCCACGTCGTTCTCGAAGAAGCACCGGCAGAGGAAGCCCCGAGTGAGGAGGTGGTTTCCGGTGGTGGTGTGACGCCGTGGGTGGTGTCGGGGCGCAGTGCGGAAGCGTTGGCGGCTCAGGCGGGTCGGTTGCTGGAGTACGTGCGTGGTGCCCAGGCTGATGGTGGTGGCGTGGATGTGGTGGGCGTGGGGCGTGCTTTGGTGAGTTCGCGTGCGGTGTTCGAGCACCGTGCCGTGGTTCTGGGCTCGGATGTGGAGGAGCTGACCGCCGGGCTTCAGAGGCTGGCGGCGGCTGCCGTCGGTGGTGCTGGTGGTGGTGTGGTTACTGGGCGTGTGCGGTCGGGTGGGCGTGTGGCGGTGTTGTTCTCCGGTCAGGGGAGTCAGCGGGCGGGGATGGGGCGGGAGTTGTATGAGGTCTTTCCTGTGTTCGCGGCGGCGTTCGATGAGGTGTGTGCGCGGTTTGATGGGTTGTTGGAGCGGCCGTTGAGGGAGGTGGTCTTTGCCGACGTGGCTGTTCCTGACGGTGGGGGGTTGTTGGATCGGACGGTGTTTACGCAGGCGGGGTTGTTTGCGTTGGAGGTGGCGCTGTTTCGGTTGATGGAGTCCTTTGGGGTGCGGGTGGATTTCCTGGCGGGGCATTCCATTGGTGAGGTGGTGGCGGCGTATGTGGCGGGGGTGTGGTCGTTGGAGGATGCCTGCACGCTCGTCGCGGCCCGGGGGCAGTTGATGCAGGACCTGCCTGGTGGTGGGGCGATGGCCTCGGTCCAGGCCACGCCACAGGAGATGGGGCAGGCTCTGGAGGACTTGCGGGCCCAGTCCGGCGGGCTCAGCGGTGTGGTGGAGGTTGCGGCGGTTAATGGGCCGGATCAGGTGGTGGTCTCCGGTGAGGGGGCTGCCGTGGCCCGGGTGGCCGAGTATTGGCGTGGTCTGGGCCGGAAGGTGAAGAGTCTGCGGGTGGGGCATGGGTTCCACTCGGCGTTGATGGAGCCGATGCTGGACGGGTTCCGGCAGGTGCTGAAGGGGCTGTCGTTTGCTCCTCCGCGGGTGACGGTGGTCTCGAATGTGACGGGTCGACCGGCAGAGGCGGAGGAGGTGTGTTCGCCGGAGTACTGGGTGCGTC
This sequence comes from Streptomyces lacaronensis, assembly GCF_047337785.1. Classification (NCBI taxonomy): domain Bacteria; kingdom Bacillati; phylum Actinomycetota; class Actinomycetes; order Kitasatosporales; family Streptomycetaceae; genus Streptomyces; species Streptomyces lacaronensis. The sequence continues at coordinate 2,586,147 of NZ_JBLHDK010000003.1, read as the reverse complement.
ATGTGCGGCAGGCGGTGTTGTTCGGGCCGGGTGTGGAGTGGCTGGCCGAGGACGGTCAGGTGACACGGTTTGTGGAACTGGGACCCGACGGCGTCCTGACCGCCATGGCCCACAACTGCCTCGCCCACCACATCGAAACCGAGGACGGCTCTGACGCTGAGCCGGAGGTCATCGCCTCCCTGCGCCGGGATCAACCCGAGGTCAATGCCGTACTCACCTGCCTGGCACGGCAGTTCACCACCGGCGCCCCCATCGACTGGGCCCCCGTACTCGGCGACTGCGACAGCAACGCCCCGCAGGCTCGCCTGGATCTGCCCCCCTACGCCTTCCAACGTCAACGCTACTGGCCCGAGGCCCAGGCGAAGACCGTCGAAGGCCCGACCACGACGGCGTCGGCCCAAGAGTCGCGCTTCTGGTCTGCCGTGGATGAGCAGGACACCGAAGCGGTGTCGGCCCTTCTGGGACTGGCAGGCGACGAACGTGAGCCCCGGTTCCATGAGGCTCTGCCTGTTCTGGCGGATTGGCATCGTAGGGAGAACCGGCGCTCCACGGTCAATGACTGGCGCTATCGGGTCGTATGGAAGCCGATCGTTGAGTCCGGCGCGAGTGGCGGTGCCGACCCGAAGCCCACGGGGCCATGGCTTGCTGTTGTGCCTGCTGGATCCCGCGCCATGACGACGTGGGTTCACGACGCCCTCACCGTATTGGCCCGCAGCGGGGCGTCCGTGGTGCCTCTCGAGGTATCCGCCGGTGCTGGAGCCGACCGGGTGGCCCTGGCCGAGGACATTCGTGCCGCCGTCGCCCGCCATGACGCCGAGGAAGACACCGAGGGCGGTACGACCTCCGTGGCCGGGGTGCTGTCCTTCCTCGCCTTGGACGAAGGACCGGAACCCGTTTACCAAGCGGCTCCAGCCGGCGCGGCGGCGACGCTGACCCTTGTCCACGCGCTCAGCGACCTTGCTATGGACCTGCCCCTTTGGCTGATGACCAGGGGCGCTGTCGCGGTAGGCCGTTCCGATGCGCTGCCCTCGCCAGTGCAGTCGATGGTGTGGGGACTCGGCCGGGTCATCGGACTGGAACACCCTCAATCGTGGGGTGGTCTGATCGACCTCCCGGATGTGCTGGATGACCGGGCGGCACGGCGATGGCTTGCTGCCCTCGCTTCCTCCGCCGGTGAGGACCAAGTCGCGATTCGGACGTCGGGAGCCTTTGTACGGCGCCTCGTACGGGCCCGGACCGGAGAGCCGAGCGCCGCGCTCGGCGGGGCCTGGCGGCCGCGCGACACGGTGCTGATCACAGGTGGCACCGGCGCGTTGGGCGGGCATGTCGCTCGTTGGCTGGCCGAGGCGGGAGCGGCACACCTTCTCTTGGTCAGCAGGCGCGGACCCGCGGCTCCAGGAGCAGCCGAGCTGGTGGCCGAGCTGGAGGCCGCGGGAGCCTCCGTGACCGTGGCCGCATGCGATGTCGCCGACCGGGAAGCGGTACGTACTCTGCTGGCCGCTCTTCCCGACGAATACCCGCTGTCCGCGGTGGTGCACACCGCCGGATCAGGCGGCGACCTTCGACCGGTGGTCGAGACCGGCTTGGAGAGCTTCGCCGATGTGCTCGATGCGAAGGTGACGGGCGCGCGATGCCTCCATGAGCTGACTCGGGAGAGGGAGCTCGACGCCTTCGTGCTGTTCTCCTCGGCCGCCGCTACCTGGGGGAGTGGCGGGCAGGGCAGTTACGCGGCCGCCAACGCCTACCTCGATGCCCTGGCCGAACACCGCAGGGCTCTCGGATTGGCCGGGACCTCGATCGCATGGGGCGCATGGGCCGATGCCGGTATGGCTGTGGTCGACGCCGCCGAGGAGATGGTGCGGCGTCGCGGACTGCGATCGATGCCACCGGAACTGGCTGTCATGGCATTGCAGCAGGCATGGGAGGCGGACGAGGCATCGGTGACCGTGGCCGATGTGGACTGGGAGCGCTTTGTTCCGGGATTCACCGCGGCCCGCACTCGCCCGCTGCTGATGGATCTGCCGGAGGCGGCGCGGGCGATCGAGGAGACTCGTCCGTCGGCGGGGGAGAATACGTCTGCCTGGCTGACGCAACTCACCGAGGCTTCTTTTGAGGAACGGGAGCGGTTGCTGGTCGAGCTGGTTCGCACACATATCGCGGCCGTTTTGAATTATGGCGACGCCGGAGATATCGCCGCGAACCGCGCTCTGAAGGATCTTGGATTCGATTCCCTGACGGCGGTTGAGCTGCGTAACCGGCTCAATGCTGTTACCGGGCTGGCCCTGCCCACCACAGTGGTTTTCGACCATCCCACCCCTGCTGCTCTTGTCGCCCATCTTCGGGTGCGACTGTTCGGGGAAGACGGGGCTGAAACCTCCGGCAGGCGGCCCGTGGCCACGCCTCCAGGAGATCAGGCGGAGGACGATGCAGGCACTGACCCCGTCGTCATCGTGGGGGCGGCGTGCCGGTACCCGGGTGGCGTGGGTTCGCCCGAGCAGTTGTGGGACCTGGTAGCCGGTGGGGTGGACGCGATCTCCGGATTCCCCTCCGACCGTGGCTGGGACCTTGAGAACCTCTACGACCCGGATCCCGATCGGTCCGGCAAGACCTATGCGATGAGCGGCGGATTCCTCGACGACGCGGCGGGCTTCGATGCGGAGTTCTTCGGTATTTCTCCGCGTGAGGCGTCGGCCATGGATCCGCAGCAGCGGCTGCTGCTGGAGACGTCTTGGGAGGCCATAGAAACTGCTGGGATCAACCCTTCCGAACTGACGGGAACGCCCGTCGGCGTGTTCATCGGAGCCAATAACCAGGATTACCTGGCTCGCTTCTCGACCGTGCCGAGTGGTGCTGACGGATATGTGATGACAGGCAATACGGCCAGTGTGATGTCCGGGCGTGTGGCGTATGTGTTTGGGCTTGAGGGTCCTGCGGTGACGGTGGATACGGCGTGTTCGTCGTCTCTGGTGGCGTTGCATCAGGCGAGTGTGGCGTTGCGTGGTGGTGAGTGTTCGATGGCGTTGGCGGGTGGTGTGGCGGTGATGTCGACGCCGGGGACGTTTGTGGAGTTCTCCCGTCAGCGTGGTCTGTCGGCCGATGGTCGGTGCAAGGCGTATGGCGAGGCGGCGGACGGCACTGGTTGGGGTGAGGGTGTTGGTGTGTTGTTGTTGGAGCGGTTGTCGGATGCTCGGGCTCGGGGGCATCGGGTGTTGGCGGTGGTGCGTGGTTCTGCGGTGAATCAGGATGGTGCGTCGAATGGGTTGACGGCGCCGAATGGTCCGTCGCAGGAGCGGGTGATCCGGCAGGCGCTGGCGAATGCGCGGTTGTCGGCGGCGGATGTGGATGCGGTTGAGGGCCATGGGACGGGGACCCGGTTGGGTGATCCGATTGAGGCGCAGGCGCTGCTGGCCACGTATGGGCGGGAGCGTGGTGAGGGTGGTCGGCCGTTGTGGTTGGGGTCGTTGAAGTCGAACATCGGTCATACGCAGGCGGCTGCTGGTGTGGGTGGTGTGATCAAGATGGTCATGGCCCTGAATCGGGAGGCGCTGCCGCGTACCTTGCATGTGGACCAGCCGTCCTCGCATGTGGACTGGGATGCGGGTGCGGTTGAGCTGCTGGCTGAGGCTGTGGCGTGGCCGCGTGGGGAGCGGGTGCGGCGGGCTGGTGTGTCCTCCTTTGGCGTCTCGGGGACCAATGCCCACGTTCTCCTTGAGGAAGCGCCGGTGGATGAGGCCATGGACGTGGAGGTGGTTTCCGGTGGTGGGGGTGTGCCGTCTGCGGTGGTGCCGTGGGTGGTGTCGGGGCGTAGTGCGGGGGCGTTGGCGGCTCAGGCGGGTCGGTTGCTGGAGTACGTGCGTGGTGCCCAGGCTGTTGGTGGTGGTGTGGATGTGGTGGGTGTGGGGCGTGCTCTGGTCAGTTCGCGTGCGGTGTTCGAGCACCGCGCTGTGGTTCTGGGCTCGGATGTGGACGAGGTTGAGGCTGGGCTTAAGGGCCTGGCGGAGGGCGAGACCGCGAGCACGGCGAGCGCTGGTGGTGGTGTGGTTACTGGGCGTGTGCGGTCGGGTGGGCGTGTGGCGGTGTTGTTCTCCGGTCAGGGGAGTCAGCGGGCGGGCATGGGGCGGGAGTTGTATGAGGCCTTTCCTGTGTTCGCGGCGGCGTTCGATGAGGTGTGTGCGCGGTTTGATGGGTTGTTGGAGCGGCCGTTGAGGGAGGTGGTCTTTGCCGACGTGGCTGTTCCTGACGGTGGGGGGTTGTTGGATCGGACGGTGTTTACGCAGGCGGGGTTGTTTGCGTTGGAGGTGGCGCTGTTTCGGTTGATGGAGTCTTTCGGGGTGCGGGTGGATTTCCTGGCGGGGCATTCGATTGGTGAGGTGGTGGCGGCGTATGTGGCGGGGGTGTGGTCGTTGGAGGATGCCTGCACGCTCGTCGCGGCCCGGGGGCGGCTGATGCAGGATCTGCCATCTGGTGGGGCGATGGCCTCGGTCCAGGCTGGCGTGGAGGAGATGGGGCAGGCTCTGGCGGACTTGCGGGCCCGGTCCGGGCTCAGCGGTGTGGTGGAGGTTGCGGCGGTTAATGGGCCGGATCAGGTGGTGGTCTCTGGTGAGGGGGCTGCCGTGGCCCGGGTGGCTGAGTATTGGCGTGGTCTGGGCCGGAAGGTGAAGAGTCTGCGGGTGGGGCATGGGTTCCACTCGGCGTTGATGGAGCCGATGCTGGATGGTTTCCGGCAGGTGCTGGAGGGGCTGTCGTTTGCTCCTCCGCGGGTGACGGTGGTCTCGAATGTGACGGGTAGGCCCGTAGAGGCGGAGGAGGTGTGTTCGCCGGAGTATTGGGTGCGTCATGTGCGGCAGGCGGTGTTGTTCGGGCCGGGTGTGGAGTGGCTGGCCGAGGACGGTCAGGTGACACGGTTTGTGGAACTGGGACCGGATGGCGTTCTGACCGCCATGGCCCACAACTGCCTCGCCCACCACAACGATCCTGGTTCCGGCAATGAGCCGGAGGTCATCGCCTCCCTGCGCCGGGACCAGCCCGAGGTGAACGCCGTGCTGACCTGCCTGGCGAGGCAGTTCACCACGGGCGCGTCTATCGACTGGGCCCCCGCGCTCGGTGAGAGCAACGCCCCGGGAGCTCGCCTGGAGCTGCCCACCTACGCCTTCCAGCGGCAGCGTTACTGGCTCGAGGCCCCGCACCACACGGCCGACGCGACCGACCTCGGCCTGGAAATCGTCGAACACCCACTGCTCGGAGCCGCTCTGGAGCCGCCCGCCGGCGGTGGGGTCTTCCTCACTGGGCGCCTGTCGCTGGAGACGCATCCATGGCTGGCTGATCATCGAGTGCTGGGATCGGCGCTGGTGCCGGGAGCGGCACTGGTCGAGTTGGCTCTGAGCGCCGCGGCTCATGTGGGCTGTGCCGCGGTGGAGGAATTCACTCTTCAGGATCCGCTGATCCTTACGGAGCGGGGCGGCGTCCACCTTCAGGTTGTGGTCGGCGAGGCACAAGAGGACGGGCGTCGCAGCGTACAGATGCGGTCTCGTCCAGATGTGGTCGACGGGGTGTGGAGCTCTCATGCGAGCGGGTTGCTCGTGGCGGGGGAGTCTGCTGCTGGTGGTGGAGTGGTGTTGGAGCAGTGGCCTCCGGTGGGCGCTGAGGCGGTGATGTCCGATCCGGAGGGGTTCTATGCCGGGCTCGCTGAGCGTGGGTTTGGTTATGGTCCGGCTTTTCGGGGGTTGGAGGCGGTCTGGCGGCGTGGTGAGGAGGTGTTCGCTCAGGTTCGTCTTCCGCAGGAGTGTGTGGGTGAGGCGGAGCGGTTCGGGGTGCATCCGGCGTTGCTGGACGCCGTTTTGCATGCGGTGGCGTTGATCGCTTCGGACAAGGACGAGGACGAGCAAGCCGTACGTGTTCCGTTTGCGTGGTCGGGGGTGCGGTTGCATGCCTCGGGTGCGTCGGTGGTGCGGGTGCGGTTGACCCGGGCGGGGTCGGACGCGGTGGCATTGGAGGTGGCGGACGCAGCCGGCCAGCCGGTGGTGTCCATCGAGTCCCTGGCCCTGCGGCCCATCTCAGCTGAGCGGCTGCAGGCCGCCCAGACCAGCCGTTACGACTCGCTGTTCCAGCTGGACTGGCAACCTCTGGACTCTCCCCGGGCATCGGCTGCTGAGAGTTCGTGGGCGCTCGTAGGGCCGGATGCCGGGCTGAGTGAGGCGGTGGTGCGTGCGGGCGGGGCGTGCGCCCGGTACGAGGACATGTCCGCGTTGATCACCGCGCTCGATGAGGGTGAGGCCATACCCGGGACCGTAGTGCTGTCCTGCCCGACGAGCGGTGGCGAGGACGTGGTTGTCGGGGTGCGAGAGGCGCTGTCCGCTGTGCTGTCTTCGGTGCAGCGGTGGCTGGATGAGGAGCGGTTGGTTGCTTCTCGTCTGGTGGTGGTCACCTGTGGTGCGGTTGCACCTGGGGTGGGTGAGGGCATTGCGGGTCTGGTGCAGGCTCCGGTGTGGGGTCTGTTGCGGTCGGTGCAGACCGAGAATCCCGGCCGGTTCCTCCTGCTGGACCACGACCCCGACCATGGCAACGAGATCAGCCCTGCTGCAGCGGACGCGGTGGTGCGGGCGCTCGTCGGTGGTGAGGAGTCCCAGTTGGCGGTGCGGGGCGAGACCGTCCTGGTCCCGCGCTTGTCTCGCGTGATCAAGCCCGCGACGGCCTCCGAGGCGTCTGCGCCGTTGGTCTCGGGCGGGACGGTCTTGGTGACGGGGGCGTCGGGTGCGCTGGCGGGCGTGGTGGCCCGGCACCTGGTGGCTGAGCACGGCGTGGAGCATCTGCTGCTGGCCAGCCGCAGGGGTCCGGATGCCCCGGGGACGGCGGAGTTGGTGGCCGAGCTGGAGGCGGCCGGGGCGTCGGTCACGGTCGCCGCGTGTGATGTGGCCGATCGCGAAGCGGTACGTGAGCTGCTGGCTGGTGTTCCGGCGGAGGTGCCGCTCAGGGGTGTGGTGCACACCGCGGGGGTCGTTGACGACGGCGTCGTGGAGGGACTGACCGAGGAACGTGTCCGGCGGGTGCTGGCGCCGAAGGTGGATGCGGCCTGGCATCTGCATGAGCTGACCCAGGACATGGGCTTGGAGGCGTTCGTGCTGTACTCCTCCGTCGCGGCCACACTCGGGGCTGGCGGGCAGGGGAGTTACGCGGCGGCCAACGCCTTCCTCGACGCCCTGGCCCAACACCGCCACGCCCACGGCTTGCCCGCCCTCTCCCTCGCCTGGGGCCTGTGGGCACAGGCCAGCGGGATGACCCAAAACCTCAGCGTTGCTGACGCGGCCCGTGCTCATCGCTCGGGAATCGTGCCGATGGCCACTGAAGATGCCTTGGCGCTGTTTGATCGGTCGATGCAGGTGGGCCGCGCTGCGGTGATGCCGGTGCGGATGGACCTGAAGGCGTTGGGGGATCGGCCGGTGCCGGTACCGCCGGTGCTGCGTCAGTTGGTGCGCGGGCCGGTCCGGAAGGCAGCGGCCGGGCACGGTGGTGGCTCGGGCACCGAGTGGCGCGAGCGGATCGCCATGGCGGTTCCCGAAGAGCGGGAGCAACTGCTGCTCGACCTGGTCCGTACCCACCTTGCCACCGTGCTGGGACGAACCGATCCCCACGACATCGACGCGGAGGCCGGGCTCCTCGAAATGGGCTTGGATTCCCTCACCGCGGTGGAACTACGTAATCACCTCGGTACGGCAACAGGCCTTCGGCTGCCTACTACCGTGGTCTTCGATCATCCGACTCCCATAGCCCTAGCGAAGTATCTGACCTCACGCCTCGGCGACAGTGCCTCGAAAACGGAACGGAACAGCGCACACGGCGTGCTGGCGGAAATCGAGAAGCTCCACACGATGCTCGGCAACGTTTCCCTGGCCGACGAGGAGCATTCCATGGCGGCTGGTCGATTGACGGATGTTTTGACTCAGTTCAAGAAGCGCGGCACGGGTGACGTCACCGACGCCGAGAGCATCGAAGCAGCGACTGATGAGGAGCTGTTCGAACTCCTCGACGGCGACCTGTAACACGTATAGCTCCTCTGGACCCTTGGCCCACATCTTCTAGGAAGGCAATTCCTCGATGGCGGACGCGGCGCAGCTACGTATGTACCTCAAGCGAGCCACCGTTGACCTGCGTGAGGCTCGGGGGCGCCTGCGCGAGGTTGAGGAGCGCGCGCGGGAGCCGATTGCGATTGTGGGGGTGGGGTGTCGGTATCCGGGTGGTGTGGCGTCGCCGGAGGGGTTGTGGGAGTTGGTGGCGGGTGGGACGGATGCGATTTCTGGTTTTCCGGTGGATCGTGGTTGGGATTTGGAGGGGTTGTATGACCCGGATCCGGCGCATGCGGGGACGTCGTATGTGCGGTCGGGCGGGTTTTTGCATGATGCGGCGGATTTTGATGCGGAGTTTTTTGGGATGTCTCCGCGTGAGGCGTTGGCGGTGGATCCGCAGCAGCGGTTGTTGTTGGAGGCGTCGTGGGAGGCGATGGAGCGGGCTGGGATTGATCCGGCTGGGCTGCGTGGGTCGGCGACGGGTGTGTTTATGGGGGTGATGTACAACGACTATGCCTCGAGGTTGGCGGTTCTTCCGGCGGATCTTGAGGGTTATTTGGGGTCGGGGAGTGCTGGGAGTGTGGCGTCGGGGCGTGTGGCGTATGTGTTTGGGCTTGAGGGTCCTGCGGTGACGGTGGATACGGCGTGTTCGTCGTCTCTGGTGGCGTTGCACCAGGCCAGCGTGGCGCTGCGCAATGGTGAGTGTTCGATGGCGTTGGCGGGTGGTGTGGCGGTGATGTCGACGCCGGGGACGTTTGTGGAGTTCTCCCGTCAGCGTGGTCTGTCGGTGGATGGTCGGTGCAAGGCGTATGGCGAGGCGGCGGACGGCACTGGTTGGGGTGAGGGTGTCGGTGTGCTGTTGCTGGAGCGGCTGTCCGACGCTCGGGAGAAGGGACACCACGTCCTGGCGGTGGTGCGTGGCTCGGCGGTCAACCAGGACGGTAAGAGCAGCCAACTCACGGCGCCGAATGGTCCGTCGCAGGAGCGGGTGATTCGGCAGGCGCTGGCGAATGCGCGGTTGTCGGCGGCGGATGTGGACGCGGTCGAGGGGCATGGGACCGGTACGGCGCTTGGTGACCCGATTGAGGCGCAGGCGTTGCTGGCCACGTATGGGCGGGAGCGTGGTGAGGGTGGTCGGCCGTTGTGGTTGGGGTCGTTGAAGTCGAACATCGGCCATGCGCAGGCGGCTGCTGGTGTGGGTGGTGTGATCAAGATGGTCATGGCCCTGAACCGTGAGGTGCTGCCGCGTACCTTGCACGTGGATCGGCCGTCATCGCATGTGGATTGGGATGCGGGTGCGGTTGAGTTGCTGGCTGAGGCTGTGGCGTGGCCGCGTGGGGAGCGGGTGCGGCGGGCGGGTGTGTCCTCCTTTGGCGTCTCGGGGACCAACGCGCACGTCATTCTTGAGGAAGCGCCGGTGGATGAGGCCATGGGTGTGGAGGTGGTTTCCGGTGGTGGGGGTGTGCCGTCTGCGGTGGTGCCGTGGGTGGTGTCGGGGCGTAGTGCGGGGGCGTTGGCGGCTCAGGCGGGTCGGTTGCTGGAGTACGTGCGTGGTGCCCAGGCTGATGGTGGTGGCGTGGATGTGGTGGGCGTGGGGCGTGCTTTGGTGGGCTCTCGTGCGGTGTTCGAGCACCGTGCCGTGGTTCTGGGCTCGGATGTGGAGGAGCTGACCGCCGGGCTTCAGAGGCTGGCGGCGGCTGCCGTCGGTGGTGCTGGTGGTGGTGTGGTTACTGGGCGTGTGCGGTCGGGTGGGCGTGTGGCGGTGTTGTTCTCCGGTCAGGGGAGTCAGCGGGCGGGGATGGGGCGGGAGTTGTATGAGGCCTTTCCTGTGTTCGCGGCGGCGTTCGATGAGGTGTGTGAACGCTTCGATGGGTTGTTGGAGCGGCCGTTGAGGGAGGTGGTTTTTGCCGACGTGGCTGTTCCTGACGGTGGGGGGTTGTTGGATCGGACGGTGTTTACGCAGGCGGGGTTGTTTGCGTTGGAGGTGGCGCTGTTTCGGTTGATGGAGTCTTTCGGGGTGCGGGTGGATTTCCTGGCGGGGCATTCGATCGGTGAGGTGGTGGCGGCGTATGTGGCGGGGGTGTGGTCGTTGGAGGATGCCTGCACGCTCGTCGCGGCCCGGGGGCAGTTGATGCAGGATCTGCCTGGTGGTGGGGCGATGGCCTCGGTCCAGGCTGGCGTGGAGGAGATGGGGCAGGCTCTGGAGGATTTGCGGGCCCGGTCCGGCGGGCTTGTGGGTGTGGTGGAGGTTGCGGCGGTTAATGGGCCGGATCAGGTGGTGGTCTCCGGTGAGGGGGCTGCCGTGGCCCGGGTGGCTGAGTATTGGCGTGGTCTGGGCCGGAAGGTGAAGGGTTTGCGGGTGGGGCATGGGTTCCACTCGGCGTTGATGGAGCCGATGCTGGATGGTTTCCGGCAGGTGCTGGAGGGGCTGTCGTTTGCTCGTCCGCGGGTGACGGTGGTCTCGAATGTGACGGGTAGGCCCGTAGAGGCGGAGGAGGTGTGTTCGCCGGAGTATTGGGTGCGTCATGTGCGGCAGGCGGTGTTGTTCGGGCCGGGTGTGGAGTGGCTGGCCGAGGACGGTCAGGTGACACGGTTTGTGGAACTGGGACCCGACGGCGTTCTGACCGCCATGGCCCACAACTGCCTCGCCCACCACATCGAAACCGAGGACGGCTCTGACGCTGAGCCGGAGGTCATCGCCTCCCTGCGCCGGGACCAGCCGGAAGTGCAGGCCCTGTTGAACTGCCTGGCACGGCAGTTCGTTACTGGCGCGTCTATCGACTGGTCACCCGCGTTGGGCGTTGCCACCAATGCCTCGGTGCCTCGCCTGGACCTGCCCACTTATGCCTTCCAACGGCAACGGTACTGGCTCGATGCTCCGATCCAAACAGTTGACGCCACCGGCATCGGGCAGGGGCATGTTGACCATTCGCTGCTCAGTGCGATGTTGAAATCCGCGGCACACAATTCGCTTTACCTTACGGGCCGGCTGTCGCTGGAGACGCACCCGTGGCTGGCTGATCACCGGGTGCTGGAATCGGTGCTGGTTCCGGGAGCCGGGTTGGTCGAGTTGGTGATCCGTGCGGGCGACCAGGTGGGTTGCGGTCGGGTGGAGGAGCTGACGCTGGAGGCGCCGTTGGTCCTGCCCGAGCGGGGTGGGATCCAAGTTCAGGTGGTGGTCGAGGAACCGGATGCGGCTGGTCTGCGGCCGGTTACGGTCTACTCGCATCTCGAGGATGCGGCGAGCGCGGACGATGCGGTGTGGAACTGCCATGCGCGTGGGTTGTTGGCCGTGGAGGAGCCGTCGTCTGCTGGTGGTGGTGGGATGTTGGAGCAGTGGCCGCCGGTGGGTGCTGAGGTGGTGATGTCGGACCCGGAGGGTTTTTATGCCGGGTTCGTTGAGCGTGGGTTTGGTTATGGTCCGGCTTTTCGGGGGTTGGAGGCGGTCTGGCGGCGTGGTGAGGAGGTGTTCGCTCAGGTTCGTCTTCCGCGGGAGTGTGTGGGTGAGGTGGAGGGGTTCGGGGTGCATCCGGCGTTGCTGGACGCCGTTTTGCATGCGGTGGCGTTGATCGCTTCGGACGAGGACGAGGACGAGGACGAGGAAGCCGTACGTGTTCCGTTTGCGTGGTCGGGGGTGCGGTTGCATGCCTCGGGTGCGTCGGTGGTGCGGGTGCGGTTGACCCGTGCGGGGTCGGACGCTGTGTCGTTGGAGGTGGCGGATGGGGCGGGTCAGCCGGTGGTGTCCATCGAGTCGCTGGCTTTGCGGCCCATCTCGGCTGAGCAGTTGCAGGCGGCTCAGACCAGTCGTTACGACTCGCTCTTCCAGTTGGACTGGCAATCCGTGGACTTCTCCGGCCCATCGAACGCGTCTGGGGGTTCGTGGGCGGTCGTGGGGCCGGATGCCAGGTTGGGTGAGGCGGTGGGCCGTGCGGGTGGGGCGTGTGTTCGCTATGCGGATGTGTCGGCGTTGATCAGTGCGCTCGATGGGGGCGGGGTGGTGCCGGAGACGGTGGTGTTGTCCTGCCCGGCGGGTGGTGGTGATGGTGATGTGGTTGCCGGGGTGCGGGAGTCGCTTTCCGTTGTGTTGTCTGTGGTGCAGTGGTGGTTGGGTGAGGAGCGTTTGTTCGGGTCTCGTCTGGTGGTGGTCACCTGTGGTGCGGTTGCCACGGAGGCTGGGGAGGATGTGGGCGATCTGGTGCGGGCTCCGGTGTGGGGTCTGTTGCGGTCGGTGCAGACCGAGAATCCCGGCCGGTTCCTCCTGCTGGACCACGACCCCGAGCACGGCGACGAGATCAGTGCCGTTGCGGCGGACGCAGTGGTGCGGGCCCTAGCCGCTGGCGAGGAGCCGCAGCTGGCGGTCCGGGGCGAGATCATCCTGGTTCCGCGCTTGTCTCGCGTGACGAAGCCTGCGACTCCCCAAGCGTCTACGCCACTGGTCTCGGGCGGGACGGTGTTGGTGACGGGGGCGTCGGGTGCGCTGGCGGGTCTGCTCGCTCGGCATCTGGTGGTCGAGCGCGGGGTGGAGAATCTGCTGCTGGCCAGCCGTAGGGGGCCGGACGCGCCGGGGATGGTGGAGTTGGTGGCTGAGCTTGAGGCGGCTGGGGCGTCGGTCACGGTCGTCGCGTGTGATGTGGCCGACCGGGAAGCGGTGCGTGAGCTGCTGGCTGGTGTTCCGGGGGATGCGCCGCTCAGGGGTGTGGTGCACACGGCGGGGGTCGTTGATGACGGTGTCGTGGAGGGGCTGAGTGATGAGCGTGTTCAGCGTGTGCTTGGGCCGAAGGTGGATGGGGCCTGGCATCTGCATGAGCTGACCCGGGACATGGGCTTGGAGGCGTTCGTGTTGTACTCCTCTGCCGCGGCCACCCTGGGGGCCGGTGGGCAGGGGAGTTACGCGGCGGCCAACGCTTTCCTCGACGCCCTGGCCCAGCACCGCCACGCCCACGGCCTGCCCGCCCTCTCCCTCGCCTGGGGGTTGTGGGCTCAAGCCAGTGGAATCACCCAGAACCTCAGCGAGACTGACCTCGCTCGCATGGCCCGCGGCGGCACCACCGGACTCACCACCGAAGAGGGTCTCGCCCTTTTCGATGTGGCACTGGGTGTGGGGCGTGGTGTGGTGTTGCCGGTGCGTGTGGATGTGCGGGCGTTTCGTGGGCGTGGTGGTGTGTCGGTTCCGGCGTTGTTGCGGAATGTGGTGCGGGGTGCGGTGCGCCGGGTTGCGGTGGGGCGGGATGGGTCTGGTGGGTGGCGGGATCGGTTGGCGGGTGTGGCGCCGGATGAGCGTGCGCGGTTGCTGCTGGAGCTGGTTCGTTCTCATGTGGCGACGGTGCTGGGGCATGCGGATCCTGCTGGAATCGACGCCGACCGCGCGTTGAGGGACCTGGGCTTCGACTCCTTGACCGCGGTCGAACTGCGCAATCAGCTTGGAACGGCTACCGAGCTTCGACTCCCGACCACACTGATCTTTGACTATCCGACGCCTTCGGCCATTGCCAGGTATCTGGACGGTCGGCTGGGTGCGGGTGTGCGGTCGGATGCCGCTGTTGCGGTGCCGGCTGTGGTGGGTGTGGATGCGGCGGAGCCGATTGCGATTGTGGGGGTGGGGTGTCGGTATCCGGGTGGTGTGGCGTCGCCGGAGGGGTTGTGGGAGTTGGTGGCGGGTGGGACGGATGCTATTTCTGGTTTTCCGGTGGATCGTGGTTGGGATTTGGAGGGGTTGTATGACCCGGATCCGGCGCATGCGGGGACGTCGTATGTGCGGTCGGGCGGGTTTTTGCATGAGGCGGCGGATTTTGATGCGGAGTTTTTTGGGATGTCTCCGCGTGAGGCGTTGGCGGTGGATCCGCAGCAGCGGTTGTTGTTGGAGGCGTCGTGGGAGGCGATGGAGCGGGCTGGGATTGATCCGGCTGGGCTGCGTGGGTCGGCGACGGGTGTGTTTATGGGGGTGATGTACAACGACTATGCCTCGAGGTTGGCGGTTCTTCCGGCGGATCTTGAGGGTTATTTGGGGTCGGGGAGTGCTGGGAGTGTGGCGTCGGGGCGTGTGGCGTATGTGTTTGGGCTTGAGGGTCCTGCGGTGACGGTGGATACGGCGTGTTCGTCGTCGTTGGTGGCGTTGCATCAGGCGAGTGTGGCGTTGCGTGGTGGTGAGTGTTCGATGGCGTTGGCGGGTGGTGTGGCGGTGATGTCGACGCCGGGGACGTTTGTGGAGTTCTCCCGTCAGCGTGGTCTGTCGGTGGATGGTCGGTGCAAGGCGTATGGCGAGGCGGCGGACGGCACTGGTTGGGGTGAGGGTGTCGGTGTGTTGTTGTTGGAGCGGTTGTCGGATGCTCGGGTGCGGGGGCATCGGGTGTTGGCGGTGGTGCGTGGTTCTGCGGTGAATCAGGATGGTGCGTCGAATGGGTTGACGGCGCCGAATGGTCCGTCGCAGGAGCGGGTGATCCGGCAGGCGCTGGCCAACGCCCGGCTGTCGGCGGCGGATGTGGACGCGGTCGAGGGCCACGGCACCGGCACGAAACTCGGCGATCCAATCGAGGCCCAGGCGCTGCTGGCCACCTATGGGCAGGGCCGGGAGGGTGGTCGGTCGTTGTGGCTGGGGTCGTTGAAGTCGAACATCGGTCATACGCAGGCGGCTGCTGGTGTGGGTGGTGTGATCAAGATGGTCATGGCCTTGGACCAGGAGGTGCTGCCGCGCACGTTGCACGTGGACCAGCCGTCCTCGCACGTGGATTGGGACACGGGAGCGGTTGAGCTGCTGACCGAGCCTGTTGCCTGGCCGCGCGGGGAGCGGGTGCGGCGGGCGGGTGTGTCTTCCTTCGGTGTGTCGGGGACCAATGCCCACGTCATCGTGGAGGAAGCACCGGCGGTCCAGGCGCTGGTGGAGCACACCCCGGCTGGTGAGCTGCCTGATGGTGAGGGTGCAGCGCCTGGGGTGGTGCCGTGGGTGGTGTCGGGGCGTAGTGCGGGGGCGTTGGCGGCTCAGGCGGGTCGGCTGCTGGAGCATGTGCGTGCTGCCCAGGCTGACGGTGGTGGCGTGGATGCGGTGGGTGTGGGGCGTGCTTTGGTGAGTTCGCGTGCGGTGTTTGAGCATCGGGCGGTGGTTTTGGGTTCGGATGTGGGGGAGCTGGCTGCTGGGCTTGGGAGCCTGGCGCGGGGTGAGGTTGTTGGTGGTGGTGTGGTGGGTCGTGTGCGGTCGGGGGTGGGTCGGCCGGTGTTTGTTTTTCCTGGTCAGGGTGCGCAGTGGGTGGGGATGGGTGGGCGTTTGCTGGATGAGTCGGTGGTGTTCGCTGAGGGGATTGCTGAGTGTGAGCGGGCGCTGTCACGGTGGGTGGACTGGTCCGTTCAGGCGGTGTTGCGGCAGGAGGTGGGGGCGCCGTCGTTGGATCGGGTGGATGTGGTGCAGCCGGTGTCGTTCGCGGTGATGGTGGCTCTGGCGCGGGTGTGGGGGTCGTTTGGTGTGGAGCCGGCGGCGGTGGTGGGGCATTCCCAGGGTGAGGTGGCGGCTGCGTATGTGGCGGGTGTGTTGTCGTTGGAGGATGCGTGCAAGGTGGTGGTGTTGCGGTCGCGGTTGATCGGTGAGCGTCTGGCGGGGCAGGGCGGGATGCTGTCGGTGGCCGTGTCCGAGCGGGAGGCGATGGATCAGGTTGAGGCTGGTGTCTGGGGTGGGGTGGAGGTGGCTGCGGTCAATGGTCCTGGTTCGGTGGTGGTGGCCGGGCCTGCGCAGGCGGTGGAGCGGGTGCGGGCTGTGTGTGAGGAGCAGGGGGTGCGGGCGCGCCGGATCCCGGTGGACTACGCCTCCCACACCGCGCAGGTTGAGCAGATCCGTGCCGAGCTGGCCCAGGTTCTGGACGGCTTGAGTCCTCGGGATGGTGGCGAGCGGGTGCCGTTGTTGTCGACGGTGACCGGGGAGTGGGTCTCGCCCGGGGAGATGGACAACGGGTATTGGTTCCGGAATCTGCGGCAGCGGGTGCGTTTCGCTGAGGCGGTGGGTGTTCTGGTCGCTGAGGGTTATGGGGTCTTTGTTGAGGCCAGTGCGCATCCGGTGTTGATGGTGGGTGTGGAGGAGGTGGTGGAGGCCGCTGGTGGTCAGGCGGTGGTGACCGGGACGTTGCGCCGGGACCAGGACACACTCAGGCAGGTTCTGACGTCCCTCGCCCAGTTGCACGTCCACGGGGTGGCCGTCGACTGGAAACCTGTTCTGGGTGGGGTGGACGGGTCGGGTGCTGGGGCGTTGGTGTCGTTGCCGACGTATGCGTTCCAGCGGGAGCGTTACTGGCTTGATGCCCCGACCGTGACGGCCGATGCCACCGGCCTGGGCCTGGAAACCCTTGAACACTCTCTCCTCGGAGCTGCGGTCCCCCTCGCCGAAGGTGGGCAGCTCTTCACCGGACGTATCTCGCTGGAGACACACCCATGGCTCGCCGACCACCAGGTCTTGGGATCGGTGCTGGTGCCACCAGCTGCGCTGGTCGAGTTGGTCTTCCGTGGGGGCGATCAGGTCGGTTGCGGTCGGGTGGAGGAGCTGACGCTGGAAGCGCCGTTGGTTCTGCCCGAGCAGGGCGGTGTCCAGGTTCAGGTCGTGGTCGACGAGCCGGATGCGACTGGACTGCGGCCGGTTGCGGTCTACTCGCACTTCGAGGATGCGACGGGCTCCGATAACGCGGTGTGGAGCTCTCATGCGAGCGGGATGCTGGCGACGGGGGAGTCTGCTGGTGGTGGGGTGGTGTTGGAGCAGTGGCCTCCGGTGGGCGCTGAGGTGGTGATGTCCGATCCGGAGGGGTTCTATGCCGGGCTCGCTGAGCGTGGGTTTGGTTATGGTCCGGCTTTTCGGGGATTGGAAGCGGTCTGGCGGCGTGGTGAGGAGGTGTTCGCTCAAGTCCGTCTTCCGCAGGAGCGGGTTGGTGAGGTGGAGCGGTTCGGAATCCATCCCGCACTGCTGGACGCGGTCCTGCATGCCGTGGCCTTGGCCGACTTCGAGCAGCAGCCGGATGTGGAGTTGGGGTCGGGTTCGGTGCGTGTCCCGTTTGCGTGGTCGGGGGTGCGGTTGCATGCCTCGGGTGCGTCGGCGGTACGGGTGCGACTGGCCCGGGCGGGGTCGGACGCTGTGTCGTTGGAGGTGGCGGACGCGGCGGGTCAGCCGGTGCTGTCCATCGAGTCCCTGGCTCTGCGGCCCATCTCGGCTGAGCAGTTGCAGGCGGCTCAGACCAGCCGTTATGACTCGCTCTTCCAGCTGGACTGGCAGCCGGTGGCCACGTCAGCTTCGGCTGTTGCTCGGGGTTCGTGGGCGGTCGTGGGGCCGGATCCGGGGCTGGGTGAGGCGGTGGTCCGCGCGGGCGGATCGTACGCCCGCTATGCGGATGTGCCCGCGCTGATCAGCGCGCTCGATGAGGGCGAGTCGGTACCCGAGACCGTGGTCCTGTCCTGCCCGACGAGCACTGGCGACGGCCTGGCCACTCGGGTGCGGGAGTCGCTTTCCGCTGTGCTGATTTCGGTGCAGTCGTGGCTGGGCGAGGAGCGGTTGGTTGCTTCTCGTCTGGTGGTGGCCACCTGTGGTGCGGTCGCCACGGAGGCCGGGGAGGATGTGGCCGATCTGGTGCAGGCTCCGGTGTGGGGCTTGTCGCGGTCGGTGCAGACCGAGAATCCCGGCCGGTTCCTCCTGCTGGACCTCGACCCTGACCGCGGCCCCGACCACGGCAACGAGATCAGCGCCGTTGCGGCGGACGCGGTGGTGCGGGTCATCACCGCTGGTGAGGAGCCGCAGCTGGCCGTCCGGGGCGGCATGGTCCTGGTCCCGCGCTTGTCGCGTGTGGCCAAGTCCGCGGTGGATCCCGAGGCGTCTACCCGACTGGTCTCGGGCGGGACGGTGTTGGTGACGGGGGCGTCGGGTGTGCTGGCGGGTGTGGTGGCCCGGCATCTGGTGGTCGGGCACGGGGTGGAGCGTTTGCTGCTGGCCAGCCGTAGGGGGCCGGACGCCCCGGGGATGGTGGAGTTGGTGGCTGAGCTTGAGGCGGCTGGGGCGTCGGTCACGGTCGTCGCGTGTGATGTGGCCGACCGGGAAGCCGTGCGTGAGCTGCTGGCTGGTGTTCCGGGGGATGCGCCGCTCAGGGGTGTGGTGCACACGGCGGGGGTCGTTGATGACGGTGTCGTGGAGGGGCTGAGTGATGAGCGTGTTCAGCGTGTGCTTGGGCCGAAGGTGGATGGGGCCTGGCATCTGCATGAGCTGACCCGGGACATGGGCCTGGAGGCGTTCGTGCTGTACTCCTCTGCCGCGGCCACCCTGGGGGCCGGTGGGCAGGGGAGTTACGCGGCGGCCAACGCCTTCCTCGACGCCCTGGCCCAGCACCGCCACGCCCACGGCCTGCCCGCCCTCTCCCTCGCCTGGGGCCACATCGCACGGGAGAGGACCGCCGGCCTACTCGACGCTGCCTTGGCAACGGAGCGGCCCCATGTGTTGTCGACGAAGGTGGACCTGAAGGCGACCAGGAAGCGCGACGACGCGGTTCCAGCGTTGATGAGGGGATTGGTTCGAGCGCCGTATCGCAAGGTCGCGGCTGGTCAGCAGAGTGCGGAGGCATGGAAGGAGCAGATGGCTCTGGCCGCGCCTGAGCAACGAGAGCAGCTCCTGCTGGATCTGGTCCTTACCCACGCCGCGTCCGTCCTGGGGCACGGCGGTCACACCGGTATAGACCCTGACCGAGCATTGAAGGAGTTGGGCTTCGACTCGCTTACCGCGGTCGAGCTCCGCAACCAGCTCAGCACAACCACGGGGATGCGTCTGCCGACGACGCTGGTCTTCGACCATCCGACACCGCTCGCGGTTGCCCACTACCTGGATTCTCAGATTCGTGGCGTTGGCCAGAGTGAAACGAAAATGTCCGCACGCACTGTGCTGGCTGAATTTGACAAGCTGGAAGTCACTCTCTCTCGGCTGCGCTACCGAGAGGACGAGAGGGCTCAGATCTCAGCACGCCTCAAGGGGCTCATTCTGGCATTGGGGGATTCACGGCTGGACGATGGCGCGCAGGCACGGAGTGACGACTTGGAATCAGCCGATATGGACCAAGTTCTCAAGCTGCTCAATGACGAACTTGGAACTTTCTGAGCGAATCAGTGACTCTCCAGTGAAAGGGCAGGGCCCATGGAAGACTCCACGGTACTTGAACACCTCAAGCGCGCCACGACTGGCTTGCGTGAGGCTCGCGCTCGTTTGCGTGAGGTTGAGGAGCGGGCGCGCGAGCCGATAGCCATCGTCGGTATGTCTTGCCGGTATCCAGGTGATGTGAGCTCACCGGATGACCTGTGGGGGCTCGTGGCGGACGGGGTGGATGCCATCTCCGCGTTCCCCGCCGATCGTGACTGGTCGGCCGGGGTCCTGGACGACAAGGACTCGGATCAGGAGTCGGCTCCAGCCGAGCTGCGCGGCGGCTTCTTGCATGATGCGGCCGATTTCGACGCTGAGTTCTTTGGGATTTCTCCGCGTGAGGCACTGGTCATGGATCCGCAGCAGCGACTGCTGTTGGAAGCGTCCTGGGAGGCCATGGAGAGCGCGGGAATCAATCCGGTTGATGTGCGTGGCACCGAGACCGGCGTGTTCGTCGGAACTCAAGGTCAGGATTACCTGTCCCGGTTTCAGCGGCATCCAGAGGGCAGCGATGGCTATGCGCTGACGGGTAACACGGCCAGTGTGATGTCCGGGCGTGTGGCGTATGTGTTTGGGCTTGAGGGTCCTGCGGTGACGGTGGATACGGCGTGTTCGTCGTCTCTGGTGGCGTTGCATCAGGCCAGCGTGGCGCTGCGCAATGGTGAGTGTTCGATGGCGTTGGCGGGTGGTGTGGCGGTGATGTCGACGCCGGGGACGTTTGTGGAGTTCTCCCGGCAGCGTGGCCTGGCGGCCGACGGCCGGTGCAAGGCGTTCGCGGACGCGGCGGATGGGACCGGGTTCAGTGAGGGCGTGGGTGTGTTGTTGTTGGAGCGGTTGTCGGATGCTCGGGTGCGGGGGCATCGGGTGTTGGCGGTGGTGCGTGGTTCCGCGGTGAATCAGGATGGTGCGTCGAATGGGTTGACGGCGCCGAATGGTCCGTCGCAGGAGCGGGTGATCCGGCAGGCCCTCGCTGGTGCCCGGTTGTCGGCGGCGGATGTGGATGCCGTCGAGGGGCATGGGACCGGTACGACGCTTGGTGACCCGATTGAGGCGCAGGCGCTGCTGGCCACGTATGGGCAGGAGCGTGGTGAGGGTGGTCGGCCGTTGTGGTTGGGGTCGTTGAAGTCGAACATCGGCCATGCGCAGGCGGCTGCTGGTGTGGGTGGTGTGATCAAGATGGTCATGGCCCTGAACCGGGAGGTGCTGCCGCGCACGTTGCATGTGGACCAGCCGTCATCGCATGTGGACTGGGATGCGGGGGCGGTGCAGCTGCTGACCGAGGCTGTCGCCTGGCCGCGCGGGGAGCGGGTCCGGCGGGCTGGGGTGTCTTCTTTCGGCGTCTCGGGGACCAATGCTCACGTCATCCTTGAGGAAGCACCGGTGTATGAGGCCTCAAGTGTGGAGGTGGCTTCCGCTGGCGGTGGTGTGACGCCGTGGGTGGTGTCGGGGCGTAGCGCGGGGGCGTTGGCGGCTCAGGCGGGTCGGTTGCTGGAGTACGTGCGTGCTGCCCAGGCTGATGGTGGTGGCGTGGATGTGGCAGGCGTGGGGCGTGCTCTGGTGGGCTCTCGTGCGGTGTTCGAGCACCGCGCTGTCGTTCTGGGCTCGGATGTGGAGGAGCTGACCGCCGGGCTTCAGAGGCTGGCGGCGGCTGCCGTCGGTGGTGCTGGTGGTGGTGTGGTTACTGGGCGTGTGCGGTCGGGTGGGCGTGTGGCGGTGTTGTTCTCCGGTCAGGGGAGTCAGCGGGCGGGCATGGGGCGGGAGTTGTATGAGGCCTTTCCTGTGTTCGCGGCGGCGTTCGATGAGGTGTGTGAACGCTTCGATGGGTTGTTGGAGCGGCCGTTGAGGGAGGTGGTCTTTGCCGAGGCTGCTGCTTGTGGTGGTGAGGGTGGGGGGTTGTTGGATCGGACGGTGTTTACGCAGGCGGGGTTGTTTGCGTTGGAGGTGGCGCTGTTTCGGTTGATGGAGTCTTTCGGGGTGCGGGTGGATTTCCTGGCGGGGCATTCCATTGGTGAGGTGGTGGCGGCGTATGTGGCGGGGGTGTGGTCGTTGGAGGATGCCTGCACGCTCGTCGCGGCCCGGGGGCAGTTGATGCAGGATCTGCCATCCGGTGGGGCGATGGCCTCGGTCCAGGCTGGCGTGGAGGAGATGGGGCAGGCTCTGGAGGACTTGCGGGCCCAGTCCGGCGGGCTTGTGGGTGTGGTGGAGGTTGCGGCGGTTAATGGGCCGGATCAGGTGGTGGTCTCCGGTGAGGGGGCTGCCGTGGCCCGGGTGGCCGAGTATTGGCGTGGTCTGGGCCGGAAGGTGAAGAGTCTGCGGGTGGGGCATGGGTTCCACTCGGCGTTGATGGAGCCGATGCTGGACGGGTTCCGGCAGGTGTTGGAAGGACTGTCGTTTGCTCCTCCGCGGGTGACGGTGGTCTCGAATGTGACGGGTCGACCGGCAGAGGCGGAGGAGGTGTGTTCGCCGGAGTACTGGGTGCGTCATGTCCGGCAGGCGGTGTTGTTCGGGCCGGGTGTGGAGTGGCTGGCCGAGGACGGTCAGGTGACACGGTTTGTGGAACTGGGACCCGACGGCGTTCTGACCGCCATGGCCCACAACTGCCTGGCCAGCCACATCGATGCCGACAGCGAGGACGGCTCTGACGCTGAGCCGGAGGTCATCGCCTCCCTGCGCCGGGACCAGCCCGAGGTGAACGCCGTGCTGACCTGCCTGGCGAGGCAGTTCACCACAGGCGCGTCTATCGACTGGACCCCTGTACTCGGCGGGAGCGACAGCAGTGCCCCCGGGGCCCACCTGGGCCTGCCCACCTACGCCTTCCAGCGGCAGCGTTACTGGCTCGACGCCCCCCACCACACAGCCGACGCTACCGACCTCGGCCTGGAAACCGTCGAACACCCACTGCTGGGAGCGGCCATTCCCCTTGCTGAGGGAGGGCGGGTGTTCGCGGGCCGTGTGTCCCTGCGTACGCATCCGTGGCTCGTCGACCACCAGGTGCTCAAGACCGTATTGGTACCCGGGACCGTCCTCGTCGAGATGGTGGTTCGTGCGGCGGATCGGGTCGGTTGTGGTCGGGTGGATGAGCTGGCGCTGGAGGCACCGCTGATCCTTACGGAGGAAGGTGGCGTCCAGCTTCAGGTCGTGGTGGAGGAGCCGGATGAGTCGGGTGTCCGGCCGGTCGCGGTGTACTCACGCCCGGAGGATCAAGAGTTCGCCGGTGATGCCGTGTGGGTTCGCCATGCCACGGGTTCGTTGGTGGTGGAGGGCTGGATTGGTGGTGGGGTGGTGTTGGAGCAGTGGCCGCCGGTGGGTGCTGAGCCGGTGGTGGCTGATCTGGATGCGTTTTATGAGCGTTTCTCCGAGCGTGGGTTTGATTATGGTCCGGCTTTTCGGGGGTTGGAGGCGGTCTGGCGGCGTGGTGAGGAGGTGTTCGCTCAGGTTCGTCTTCCGCGGGAGCGGGTTGGTGAGGTGGAGGGGTTTGGGGTGCATCCGGCGTTGCTGGATGCGGCTGTGCATGCGGTGGCGTTGATCGCTTCGGATGAGGGTGAGGAGGCTGCGCGTATTCCGTTTGCGTGGTCGGGGGTGCGGTTGCATGCCTCGGGTGCGTCGGTGGTGCGGGTGCGGTTGACCCGTGCGGGGTCGGACGCTGTAGCGCTGGAAGTGGCGGACGCAGCCGGCCAGCCGGTGGTGTCCATCGAGTCGCTGGCTTTGCGGCCGATCTCGGCTGAGCAGTTGCAGGCCGCCCAGACCAGCCGTTACGACTCGCTGTTCCAGTTGGACTGGCGGTCCGTGGACTTCTCCGGCCCATCGAATGCGTCTGGGGGTTCGTGGGCGGTTGTGGGGCCGGATGCGGGGTTGGGTGAGGCGGTGGGTCGTGCGGGTGGGGTGTGTGTTCGTTATGCGGATGTGTCGGCGTTGATCAGTGCGCTCGATGGGGGTGGGGTGGTGCCGGAGACGGTGGTGTTGTCCTGCCTGGCGGGTGGTGGTGATGGTGATGTGGTTGCTGGGGTGCGGGAGTCGCTTTCCGTTGTGTTGTCTGTGGTGCAGTGGTGGTTGGGTGAGGAGCGTTTGTTCGGGTCTCGTCTGGTGGTGGTCACCTGTGGTGCGGTTGCCACGGAGGCTGGGGAGGATGTGGGCGATCTGGTGCGGGCTCCGGTGTGGGGTCTGTTGCGGTCGGTGCAGACCGAGAATCCGGGCCGTTTCTTCCTGCTGGATCTCGACCCTGGCCTCGGCCCTGACCGCGGCCCTGACCTCGGCCCTGACCGCGGTCCCGATCATGTGGGGGAGATCAGTGCCGTTGCGGCCGATGTGGTGGTCCGGGCTGTCGCCGCTGGTGAGGAGTCCCAGCTGGCGGTCCGGGGCGGCATGGTTTTGGTCCCGCGCCTCTCCCGTGTGGTCAAGTCCACAGGGGCTCGCGAGGCGTCTGAGCGGTTGGTCTCCGGTGGGACGGTGTTGGTGACGGGGGCGTCGGGTGTGCTGGCGGGTGTGATGGCTCGGCATCTGGTGGTCGGGCACGGGGTGGAGCATCTGTTGCTGGCCAGCCGTCGGGGTCCGGATGCTCCGGGGGTGGCGGAGCTGGTGGCTGAGTTGGAGGCGGCCGGGGTGTCGGTTTCGGTGGTTGCGTGTGATGTGGCCGACCGGGAAGCGGTACGCGAGTTGCTGGCTGCCGTTCCGGCACGGTTTCCGTTGCGGGGGGTGGTCCACACCGCAGCGGTGGTGGATGACGGTGTGGTCGAGGGGTTGAGTGATGAGCGTGTTCAGCGGGTGCTTGGGCCGAAGGTGGATGGGGCCTGGCATCTGCATGAGCTGACCCGGGACATGGGTCTGGAGGCGTTCGTGCTCTACTCTTCGGTCGCCTCCACTCTCGGTGCTGGTGGGCAGGGCAGTTACGCGGCGGCCAACGCTTTCCTCGATGCCCTGGCCCAGCACCGCCACGCCCATGGTCTGCCCGCCCTCTCCCTCGCCTGGGGCCTGTGGGCACAGGCCAGCGGAATCACCCAGAACCTGAGCCAGACCGACATCGCCCGTATGGCCCGCGGCGGCACTACCGGGCTCACCACCGAAGAAGGTCTCGCCCTCTTCGACACCGCTCAAAGCGTGGGACGTGCGCATGTGATGCCGGTGCGCATGGACCTGACGTCCCACCAGGCTCATCCGGAAGTGCCGGTCCCGGCAATGCTGCGGAACCTGATACGTACGCCTCTCCGCAAGGCCGCGACCGGGCAGAGCGGCGCGAAGCAATGGCGGGACAGGCTTCTGGGAGCGAGCCCGGAGGAGCGTGAGCGGCTTCTGCTGGACCTCGTCCGCATCTCGACCGCGACCGTTCTGGGGCACAGGGACTCCGGAGACATCGACCTCGAAGGCGAATTCCTCGAAATGGGGTTGGATTCCCTGACGGCCGTCGAGCTGCGGAACCAGCTCGGCAGCGCCACGGGGCTGCGGCTGTCCACGACGATGGTCTTTGACCATCCAACCCCGGCCGATCTCGCGGTCCATCTCGCAGACGAGCTGAATACTCTCGCGGCCACGTCTCCCGGCTCTCTCAACCCGCCCAACCCGCCCAGTTCTTCCAGTTCTCCCAGCTCTCCCGGCGCCACAGAGTCCAACACCGCCGGCCCCCACGCCGTACTGGCGGAGATCGAAAAACTCCGGGAAACGCTTTCCCTCGCGTCACTGGTCAATGAGGACCGGTCCCTGGCGCTTGGCCGACTGGAGGACGTGCTCAATCAATTCGCAAAGCAGGACCAGAGCCAGGACCCTGACCAGAGCCAGGACCCTGACCAGAGCCAGGACCCTGACCAGGGCCAAGACCGGGGCCATGGCCAGGACCCTGCCCAGGCGTCTCGCGGTGAAGGAGCCGAGATGAGTTCAAGCGAAGGCATCGACGTACTCAGTTGACCTACGCGGGGCCTCCGTGGCCACGAGTGGCCAATTTTGGCCATAAGTGGCCACCGGCCCCGGCGCCAAATGACAAGACCCCAGCGAATGCGTGAGCCCGAATTCGCAGGCCATCCGCTGTGATCAACGAAGCAGGAAGGGTTATCTTTGGGCTGCGGAAAATCAGAAGGACATTGCCTGCCGACAGCGTGTCGAAAGCGCGCCGACAGCAAGCCGACAGCGAATTATCCGGTGTCCGGCGAACCCTTGTCCGAGCCGCCTGCTCATGGTTAGAGTCGGCAGCGCGGACGCCCGAGTCACCTACGACGGATTCAAACGGGGAAGTGGTGTCGATGGAATTCAGCGTCTTGTACTTTGCGAACCGCGAGGTCACGGATGCGTCCGCGGAATACGACCTGCTGCTGGATACGGCGCGGTTTGCCGATGAGAACGGCTTCAGGGCGCTCTGGATGCCTGAGCGGCATTTTCATCGATTCGGCGGCGCGTATCCGAATCCGGCTCTGACGGCCGCAGCCCTCGCCACCGTGACGCGCAACATACGGCTGCGCGCGGGAAGCGTGGTCGTTCCCCTTCACGATCCGCTGGAAGTCGTGGAGAACTGGTCCTTGGTGGACAACCTCTCCCGCGGCCGCGTCGATCTGGCCTTCGGTACGGGCTGGGCGCCGAACGATTTCGTCTTGGCGCCGGACCGTTACCAGGAGCGCCGGAAGCTGACGATGGACGGGATCGACGAGATCCGCGGTCTGTGGCGCGGGGAGCCGGTGAAGCGGGTCAATGGGGAGGGCGACAGCGTCGAGGTCCTCAGCTACCCTCGCCCGATGCAGCCAGAGCCCGGCCTCTGGATGACATGTTCCAGCAGCCGGGCCACGTTCGAGGAGGCCGGGGCGCGCGGCCTGAACATCCTCACCGCTCTGCTCTTCCAGAAGGTGGAGGAAGTGGCGGCGAACGTCGAGGTGTATCGGGCGGCCCGCGCCAAGAACGGTCTCGATCCGGCGGGCGGCACGGTCACCCTGATGATGCACACCTTCGCCGGCGAGAGCGACAAGAAGGTACGTGACATCGTGAAGGAGCCCTTCAAGGCGTATCTCAAGTCCTCCTTCGACCTCTGGCGCAATCAGTGGAGCGATCTGAAGGGCGTGGACCATGAACAGGTGGTCAACTTCGCCTTTGAACGCTACTTCCGCACCGCATCGCTGTTCGGCTCCGTCGACAAGTGCGTCCGTTCCGTGGAAAAGCTGGCGCAGGCCGGCGTGAACGAAGTCGCCTGCCTCGTGGACTTCGGTGTGACCGGCGATGAGATTCGCGCGGCCCTGCCCTATCTCGACCAGGTCAGGAGCCGTGTCCAGGCGAGGACGTGAGCCAACCGGAAACCCTATCCGGAGTCAACCGGAAACCCATCCGGAGTCAACCGGAAACCCCATCCGCCCGCCATGCCGCTGCCCGTCCACCCCACCGCCGCCCAGCGGCGACGCCGATCCGAGGTGAAGGAAGACATGTCATACGACGCCGACGTCATCGTGGTCGGTGCGGGGCTGGCCGGTCTGGTCGCCGCAGCCGAACTGGCCGACGCGGGCCGCAAGGTCATCGTGCTCGACCAGGAGGGTGAGAACTCGCTGGGCGGTCAGGCGTTCTGGTCCTTCGGCGGCCTCTTCCTCGTGGACTCTCCGGAGCAGCGCCGCATGGGCATCCGGGACAGCCGTGAGCTGGCGCTGCAGGACTGGCTCGGGAGCGCCGAATTCGACCGGCCGGAGGACCACTGGCCACGTCGCTGGGCGGAGGCGTACGTGGACTTCGCCGCCGGGGAGCAGCGGTCCTGGCTCAGGGAACAGGGAGTGCGTTTCTTCCCCCTCGTCAGCTGGACCGAACGAGGTGGCTACGCGGCGTCCGGGCACGGCAATTCGGTGCCCCGGTTCCACATCACCTGGGGCACCGGGCCGGGTCTGCTGGAGCCCTTCGTTCGCAGGGTCCTGGCCGCCCGGGGCCGGGGCCTGGTCGAGTTGCGGTACCGCCACCGGGTCACCGGGCTGTCGCGCACCGCAGGGTCCGTGGACACGGTGTCCGGTGATCTGCTGGCGCCCGACGAGGTGCAGCGGGGGGCGGCCAGCTCACGTGAGGTGGTGGGCGCCTTCGAGCTCCGTGCCCAGGCGGTCATCGTCACCTCCGGTGGCATCGGCGGCAACGACGATCTCGTCCGCAGGAACTGGCCGGAGCGGCTGGGCAACCCCCCTCGGCGGATGATCGCCGGCGTTCCCGCCTATGTCGACGGGCACATGCTCGAGGTGACGGAGAAGGCCGGGGGGCGGGTCATCAACGGCGACCGGATGTGGCACTACAACGAGGGGGTCCAGAACTGGGATCCCATCTGGCCCCGCCACGGTATCCGTATTCTGCCGGGCCCCTCGTCCCTCTGGCTGGATGCTACGGGGAAGCGGCTGCCGGTGCCGCTCTTCCCCGGGTACGACACCTTGGGCACGCTCAAGCACATCATGAGCACGGGCTACGACTACTCGTGGTTCGTACTGACCCAGAAGATCATCGAGAAGGAGTTCGCCCTCTCGGGGTCGGAGCAGAACCCCGACCTCACGGGGAAGAGCGTCCGGGGAGTGCTCGGCAGGCTCCGCCCCGACCCGCCCGGCCCCGTGGAGGCGTTCCGGCAGCACGGTGTGGACTTCGTGGTGGAGCGGGATCTGGCCTCGCTGGTGCGCGGGATGAACGCGCTGACCGACGAGCCGCTGATCGACGAGGCCGAGCTCCGGCGCGAGATCGTCGCCCGTGATCGCGAGACGGTCAACAAGTTCTCCAAGGACCTTCAGATCAACGCGATCCGGGCAGCGGCAAACTACCTCGGCGACAAGCTGGGGAAGGTGGCCCCGCTGCACAGGTTGCTGGATCCCAAGGCCGGTCCGCTCATCGCGGTGCGGCTGAACATCATCACCCGCAAGTCCCTCGGTGGTCTGGAGACCGACCTGTCCAGCCGGGTGCTGACCGGCACCGGCGAGCCCGTCCCGGGTCTCTACGCGGCGGGTGAGGTGGCCGGATTCGGCGGTGGCGGAGTGCACGGCTATCGCTCGCTGGAGGGGACGTTCCTCGGCGGATGTCTGCTGACCGGCCGTGCGGCGGGCCGTGCCGCGGCGCGGGCCGTGGGCTGAACGCGGATGCGCGGCGCCAGGAAGCGGCGCACAGGGCAATACAGGGCGCCGGGCGACGGCGTGACCAGCACACCACTTGACGCATCGGAGAGGCAGTTCGGATGTCAACGGCGGCACAGAGCAATATCGCTCAAGTAGGGGATCGCTACGACGAGTTCAGCGCGCTGCACGCCGTGCTGAGCGACAGCGACCTGCCCGTGGGAAGCAATCTGCACCTCGGGTACTGGAACGACGAGCACGACGAGGCCGACCTGGCCACCGCCACCGAGCAGCTGACACGGCAGATGCTCAAGCGGCTGGCCCCCCGGCCCGGACAGCGGATCCTCGATGTGGGCTGCGGAGTGGGTCAGCCCGCGATGAGCCTGGCCCGCGCCTGTGACGTCGAGGTGCACGGCATCTCGGTCAGCCGCCGCCAGGTGGAGCAGGCCACCGCGCGCGCGAACGAGGCCGGACTGGCGGACCGGGTGCGCTTCGAGTACGCCAACGCCATGCAACTGCCGTACGCCGACGCCTCGTTCGACGCGGCATGGCTCTTCGAGTCACTCATCCACATGCCGGAGAAGGAGCGCGCGCTGAAGGAGGTGGCGCGGGTGCTCAAGCCGGGGTCCCGGCTGGCCGTCGCCGATATGTTCCACCGCCCCGGGCACGACTGGCCGCTCGAGGGAAGCGAGATCGTCACGGCGGTCGACCTCGACGACTACCAGGAGCTGTTCGACCGGGCGGGTCTCCGGCTGCTGGAGATCGACGATGTGTCGGATCACACGATCGTGCCGTTGCCCATTCAGACCAAGCTCAAGGATCTGCTCGCGCCGCATCGTGAGGCACTGGTCCGGGCGGTCGGCGAGGGGCTCGTCAATCAGCTGATCGGGCCCGAGGAGGGCGTGGAAGTGCGGCCCGGCGGAGGGCTTCCCGGTTATGTGCTGATCGCCGGAGAACGTCCATAGAGCCGAGCGGTCCACTCGCGATCCGCGGCCGGTATCGCCCGCTCATCCCGGTTGTCATTCGTTGCGGCGCCAGGAGTCCGACGTGATAATCGAATTGACTTGGTGATCTTCTGGGGGTTGGATGCTCAAGGAACGGGGACTTGAATGGCGTGCGGTTGCCGTGTATCGGCTTTCGCTTGTTCAACCTTCACTCGATGTCGGTGAGATCGCCCGCCGACTGGACCTTTCCGAAGCCGAAGTCCGCGCGGTCCACGCGGAGCTGGCCGAACACCCGCTGGTGGCCGGGCGAGCCACCCTGACCTGCGAGGACTCCGCTCTCCGCGAAGGCCTACGCGAAGACCTCCGCGAGGGTCTCCACGAGGAGCTGGGATCCGGGGACGACCTCACGGCGCGCCGGTTGCAGATAGCGAAGGCCCGATCCATGGTCTCCTCGGTGACCCGGAATTACGAGGCCGGTGAGGAATACGTCGGAGCCGTCCGCCGGTTCGACGGGGCCGATGCCGTGCATACGCGGCTGCGCGAGTTGTGCGGACGGGCCGCCAAGGAGTGCCGCATCTTCTCCTCTTCCTATGTCCAGCTTCCGAATTCCGTGGAGCAGGGAAACCAATGGGAGCGGGTGGTGGCGGAGCGCGGAATTTCCATCCGGGCCGTTCATCAGGACAGCTTCCGCGGCGATTCCACGGAGCTGGGGGCCGCCCGGTGGCTCGCCTCCCTCGGCGGGCGGATCCGTACCGTCCCCGTCCTCCCGACCCCCATGGCGCTGGTGGACGAGCACATCGCCCTGGTGCCACTGGACCCCGACGACGCCACCCGCGGCGCGCTCGAGCTGAACGGGCACGAGGCGGTGGCGGCACTGCGGACGATCTTCGAACACTTCTGGGTCACGGCCACTCCCTGGGACGAGCCCGCGCAGCGGGACCGGGAGGGGCTCTCGCCCCGGGAGCGCGATCTGCTGCGCCTCCTCGCCAGCGGATTCACCGACGAGTCGATGTGCCGCAAGCTGGGCATCTCGCTGCGCACCGTACGCCGCGCGGTGGCCGATCTCATGGCGCGCCTGGGCGCCCACAGCCGCTTCGAGGCGGGTGTGCAGGCGGTCCGCTGCGGCTGGCTGTGAGGGGTGGCGGCCAGGCGCCCGCCGACGCACATTCCATCGGTCCGGTCCGAAGACAAGCAATCGAGCGGCTCGTGAAGCCCGCCCTGACCCGAGGAGTCAGACGATGACCAATCCGTTCGACAACCCCGACGGCACCTTCCTGGTTCTGGTCAATGACGAGGGCCAGCACTCGCTTTGGCCCGCCTTCGCGGAGGTCCCGGCCGGCTGGGAGGTCGTGGTCCAGGAGACGGATCGCAAGACCTGCCTGGACTACATCGAGGCGAACTGGACCGACATGCGGCCCAAGAGCCTGATCGAGGCGATGAACCGGGCGGAGCAGAGCCGGAGTTGACGCCACCGGGCCCCGACGAGGGGCCCGGACAACATGAGCGGCGCGAAGAACACGAGCGGCCTGGAGAACACGCGCGGCCCGGAGAAAGAGATCACCGGCCGCCCGCCGGGCAGCAGCAGCCCGGTACCAACCATGAAAAGGGAAGTGATGGTGTGAAAGGTTCGCGCAGGCTCGTCAGCGCACTCGTACTCGGTGGCGGCGTGGCCGGACTGCTCGCCGCGGCCGCCCTCATCGAGTACGCGGACACCATCACCGTCGTGGAACGGGACCGGCTGCCCGACGGGCCCGAGGTGCGCAAGGGCGTGCCTCAGGGCCGTCATCTCCACGGTCTCCAGTCCAGCGGTGTCCAGGCCATCGACACCCTGCTCCCGGGCACGCTGGAGAGCCTCTTCGCGGCCGGTGCCCACCGGATATCCATGCCGACGCATGCGCTGTTCTACGGCCCGCACGGCTGGATGCGCCAGTATCCGGGCGAACACTTCACGGTCGGAGTCAGCAGACCTCTGGCCGAACACATCGTGCGCCGTGCCCTGCTGGGCCATGCGCACGTCCGGATCCTGGAAGGCGCCGAGGTCACCGGGCTGATCGGCGACGCACGGCGGGTGTCCGGGGCCCATATCCGCCACCGCGGCACCGGGGAGCGCGAGAGCGTCGACGCGGACCTGGTCATCGATGCCACCGGCCGCGGTTCCAAGGCGCCGCAGTGGCTCAGCGAACTGGGCCTGCCCGAGGTGCCCGCCACGGTGGTCGACGCGGGGCTGGCCTACGCGAGCCGTGTCATCCGCCCTCCGGACGAGGCCACCGGGCGCAGGTTCCCCCTGATCGCCTTGCAGGGCGACCCGCGGAGCGGTGGCCCGGCCCGGGTCGGGGGCATGATGCTCGTCGAGGACGGGACGTGGATGGTGACCCTGGCGGGCACCAGGGGCGCCCACCCTCCCCTGGACGAGGAAGGCTTCCTCCGCTATGCCCAGACCCTGCGCCACCCGCTCATGAGCGAACTCATCTCCCAGGGCACGCCCATGAGCCGGATCTCCGGTTTCCAGAACACCGGCAATCACCGCCGCCACTACGACAGGCTGCGGACCCGCCCCACCGGCTTCCTGGTGTTCGGCGACGCGGCCACCACCTTCAACCCGCTGTACGGCCAGGGCGTGACCGCGGCGGCGCTGAGCGCGGTCACCCTGCGCGAAGAGCTCGCGCGGGGCCCGCTCGACGAGGAGGGCTACGGCCGGACTCAGGAAGCGGTGATCCGCGCCACCGACATCGCGTGGGCGATGGCGTCCAACGAGGACCTTCGCTATCCGGGGGCGAAGGGGCCCGCGCCGTCCGCGCGGCGAAAGGTGCTGCGGCGCTGCTCGGACCGGCTGCGCATCACCGCCGCCTGTGATCCGGTCGCCTCCCAGGCCCTGTTCAAGGCGCTCACCCTCACCACCCCGCCCCGGGAGGTGTTCAACGCCCGCACGCTCAGGGCGCTGCTGCGAGGCCCTCGCCATCCCGCGCGGTACGACCTTCCCGCCGAGCACACCGGACTCCCCGCACCCACGACGGACGAGACGTACACGGACGAGACGTACACGGACGAGGCGTACACGGACGAGACGTACGAGGGAAGGACCCCGATGGTGGAGAGCGAGACCGAGACCGAGACCGAGAAGAAGGCCGTGGTCGCCGCGTTGGAGCGGCTGGGCGCGGCCTGGTCGGAGCTGGACGCGCGGGCGCTGGGCGATGTGTTCACCGCCGATGCGACCATGATCGCTTTCGGGTATCTGCGCAAGGGCCGGGAAGAGATCGCAACCCGTATGGGGGAGGCGTTCCAGGGCCCGTACAAGGGCAGTCGGATAGTCGGTGACGTCCTGGAGGTGCGGCTGCTGGGCGACAGCGCCGCGGTGGCCGTCGTCCGTGGGGCCGTGCTGACGGCCGGAGAGACGGAGGTGACCGCGGAGAACGCCATCCGCTCCACCTGGGCGCTGGTCAAGCAGGACGGCGAGTGGCGCGTCGCCGCGTACCACAACAGCCCCGCCAAGGAGGACATGCCCGTGTGAGCTGCCAGACTGGACCCATGAGGTCCCGTACGGGAAGCGGCGAAGCCATCGTGGTGGGGGCCGGTCCGAACGGGCTGGCCGCCGCCGTCACCCTGGCCCTCAGCGGCTTCCGGGTCACCGTGCTCGAAGCGGCGGACACCATCGGCGGGGGCACCCGTAGCGGTGAACTCGGCGTGCCCGGTGTGGTGTTCGACCACTGCTCCTCGGCGCATGTGGTGGGCGCCGGCTCGCCGTTCCTGCGCTCGCTGGACCTGAAGCCGTACGGGCTGGAGTGGCTGTGGCCCGAGGTGGACCTCGCGCATCCGCTGGACTCCGGTGGCGCGGGCGCGCTGTACCGGTCGGTCGGGAGGACGGCGGACGGGCTCGGCGCGGACGGCCACGCCTGGCGGCGGCTGTTCGGGCCGCTTGCGGCGGACGCGGAGGTGCTCGCCGACGCGGTCATGCGCCCCCTGGCACGGGCGCCCCGCCATCCGCTCCGGCTCGTCCGCTTCGGCCTCCGTGCTCTTCAACCCGCGACGCTGGTGGCCAAGCGGTTCCGCACCGACGAGGCGCGCGGTGTCTTCGGCGGGGTGGCGGCACACCTGTTCGGCCCGTTGACCCAGCCGGTCGGGGCAGCCATCGGGCTCATGATCATCGCGATGGGGCACCGGTTCGGCTGGCCGGCGGCCAAGGGCGGCTCACGCGCCATCACCGACGCACTGGCCGCGCTCCTCACCGAGGCGGGCGGGCGCATCGAGACCGGTGTGCGGGTCCGCTCCCTCGAGGAGCTGCCCCCGGCCGACGCCGTCATGCTCGACCTGGTCCCGGCCGCCGCGGCGGAGGTGATCGGCGACCGGCTGCCGGATCGGGTCCGGCGGGCCTACGCCCGTTTCCGCCATGGCCCCGGGGCGTTCAAGCTGGACCTCGCCGTCGAGGGCGGGATCCCGTGGCGCGCCGAGCACTGCCGCCGGGCGGGCACCGTGCACCTGGGCGGGAGCTTCGAGGAGATCGCCCATGGTGAGCGGGAGGTGCACCGGGGCCGGATGCCCCAACGGCCCTTCATGCTGGTCTCGCAGCAGTACCTGGCCGACCCCGGCCGCTCGTCCGGTGGCATCCACCCCGTCTCCGCCTACGCGCATGTGCCGCACGGCTACGCGGGAGACGCCACCTCGGCCATGCTGCGGCAGTTCGAGCGCTTCGCACCCGGAACACGGGAGCGGATCGTCTCCCTGACGGCCATGTCGACCGCGGAACTGGAGCGGTACAACGCCAATTACGTCGGGGGAGACATCATCTCCGGTGCCAATACCCCGCTCCAGCTGGTGACGCGTCCCCGGATGGTCCCCGATCCGTACCGTACGGGCGTGCCGGGGGTCTTCCTCTGCTCCGCGGCCACTCCACCGGGCGCCGGTGCCCACGGCATGAGCGGCCACAACGCCGCCCGCTCCGCGCTGCGCGCGCTGGGGCGCCCGGCCCCTGGGGGTCAGGCGCCCTCCGCACGGTCGTGGCGGCGCCTCGGCTAGAACAGGCCGAGCTTCTTCGGCGAGTACGACACGAGCAGGTTCTTCGTCTGCTGGTAGTGGTCCAGCATCATCTTGTGGGTCTCGCGGCCGATCCCGGACTGCTTGTAGCCGCCGAAGGCGGCGTGCGCCGGGTAGGCGTGGTAGCAGTTGGTCCACACCCGGCCCGCTTGGATGGCGCGCCCGGCCCGGTACGCGGTCGAGCCGTCCCGGGTCCATACCCCCGCGCCCAGCCCGTAGAGCGTGTCGTTGGCGATCCCGATCGCGTCGTCGAAGTCGCCGAACCGCGTCACCGCGACCACCGGCCCGAAGATCTCTTCCTGGAAGACCCGCATCCGGTTGTCGCCCTCGAAGATGGTGGGCTCGACGTAGTAGCCGCCCTCCAGCTCACCGCCGAGCTCGGCGCGGCTGCCGCCGGTGAGGACGCGGGCGCCCTCCTGCCGGCCGATGTCCAGGTACGACAGGATCTTCTCGAGCTGGTCGTTGGACGCCTGGGCGCCGATCATGGTGTCGGTGTCCAGCGGATGCCCCTGCGTGATCTTCTCCGTACGGGCCACGGCCGCGTCCATGAACGCCTGGTAGTGGCCGCCCTGGACCAGGGCGCGCGAGGGACAGGTGCACACCTCGCCCTGGTTGAGGGCGAACATGGTGAACCCTTCCAGGGCCTTGTCCATGAAGTCGTCGTCGGTGGCCGACACATCGTCGAAGAAGATGTTCGGGCTCTTGCCGCCGAGCTCCAGGGTGACCGGGATCAGGTTCTCGCTCGCGTACTGCATGATCAGGCGGCCGGTGGTGGTCTCGCCGGTGAAGGCGACCTTGGCCACCCGGGAGTTGGACGCCAGCGGCTTTCCGGCCTCCACGCCGAAACCGTTGACGATGTTGACCACACCCGGTGGCAGCAGATCGGCCACCAGGTCCATCCAGACGTGGATCGAGGCGGGGGTCTGCTCGGCCGGCTTCAGCACCACCGCGTTGCCCGCGGCCAGCGCCGGGGCCAGCTTCCAGGTGGCCATCAGGATGGGGAAGTTCCACGGGATGATCTGGGCGACCACGCCCAGCGGCTCATGGAAGTGGTACGCGATCGTGTCGTGGTCGATCTCGGAGAGGCTGCCCTCCTGGGCCCGGATGGCTCCCGCGAAGTAGCGGAAGTGGTCGATGGCGAGCGGGATGTCGGCGGCCAGCGTCTCCCGTACCGGCTTGCCGTTCTCCCAGCTCTCGGCGACCGCGAGGGCCTCCAGGTTCTGTTCCATCCGATCGGCGATCTTCAGCAGCACCGAGGCGCGCTCGGCGGGCGCCGTACGGCCCCAGGCGGGGGCGGCCGCATGGGCGGCGTCCAGGGCCCGCTCGACGTCCTCGGCGGTGCCCCGGGCGATCTCGGTGAAGGGCTGCCCGTTGACGGGGGTGGGGTTCTCGAAGTAGCGGCCCTGGGCCGGGGTGACGTACTCCCCGCCGATCCAGTGGTCATAGCGCGGCTGATACGTGACGACCGAGCCCTCGGAGCCGGGGCTTGCGAAACGCGTCATGGGGCGGCCTCCCTGGTGTACGCGTGGTGGGTCCCGTTTGCCGGACGCGTCGTTCGTGTGCGCGTCCAGGCTCCGCCCGCGCCGACACGGGCGGAGCCGACGGGGAGGCTAGGCGCGGCCACGTTGCGCCGACGTTGCGTCCCGGTGGACGCCCCCTTGCCGCAGAGCTCCGTGCTCATGGCCGCCTTGGCGGCGCAGGGCTTCGCCCTCATGGCCGACTTGGTGGGCCCCGCCCGGCAGCCCGTACAGCTCCCGCAGCCGCCGCACCCGCGCCGCCGGAGCCGCCCGCCCGGGCGCATGCGCCGGAAGGCTGGTCAGCAGCGCCTCCGCGACCTCCAGATCGTCCTCGCCCCACGGCGTCTGCGCCCAGCGCCGCAGCAGCTCCGGATCGCCGTGGGACAGCACGGCGCGCCGCAGCCCGTCCTCCAGCACCCGCCGCATCCGGCACACCCCCGGCGCCTCCGACAGCGGCAGCAGCGGCCCCGTGTAGGCCCGTATCGCCGTGTACGCGTCGCCCGAGGTCAACGCCTCGGCGGCGTCCCCCAGATCGGTGCGCACGGGTGCGCAGAGCCGGTACGGGCGCGAGCCCAGCAGCGGGCCCACCAGGCGGCGCAGCCGGGACAGCTCGGCCCGCAGCGTCACCGGGGAGCGGTCGTCGGCCCGGGGACCGTACAGCTCGAGCGTCAGCCGGTCGCCCGACAGCCCCTCCGGATGGCCGGCCAGCAGTACCATGATCTCGCTGTGCCGCCGTCCGAGCCGCAGCCGCCGCCCGTCGACGACCAGCAGCGCCTCGTCCCGCCCCAGCGCCGTCAGCGAGATCCGCGGCTCGCGTGTCCGCGGCGCCTCGGCGCCCAGTTGGGCCTCGGCGGCGCGGGCGGTCGCCTGGACCAGGGCGAGGCTGTGCGGGGCGGCCAGATGGTCCCCGCCGGTGATGTCCACCGCGCCCAGCAGCCGCCCGGTGTGCGGATCGTGGAGCGGGGCGGCGGCACAGGTCCACGGCTGCACACTGCGGTTGAAGTGTTCGGTGGCGAAGATCTGCACCGCGTGGTCGACGGTGAGCGCCGTTCCTGGCGCGTTGGTGCCCGCGTGGCGCTCGTCCCAGCGCGCCCCGGCCACGAAGTTCATCCCCTCGGCCCGGTTCCGTACCCCCGCGTGCCCCTCCACCCACAGCAGCCGGCCCTGCTCGTCGCAGACCGCGAGCAGATGGGCCCCGTCGTAGGCGATGGTGCCCAGCAACTCCCGGAACAGCGGCATCACCCGGGCCAGCGGATGGTCCGCGCGGTAGGTGTCCAGCGCGTCGTCCATCAGGTCGATCGGCGCCTTGCACTCCTGGGTGACCCGGGCGTCTGCCGAGCGCCGCCAGGACTCCGCGACCACCGGCCGTACGGCCGGACTCACCGCCCCCTCCGTCAGAAACGCCTCATGGGCGCGGCGCACATCGCGGGTGCGCTCAGCGGGGTCGGTGCCTGACGCCATCGCCAGCCAGGGATTGACCATGGTGCCTCGCTCAGCGGTACGGGGAGGGGCGGAACGGGGAGGTGCGGGGTCTCAGGCTTTCACGGATCGGACGGCGGGAGGAGTCGGCAGGTCAGGTATGCGCGGGCAGGGAGGGCGCGGGGACGACCCCGGGCGGGGAGGCATAGCCGCAGGAGTGGCAGATCTTCCACCCGTCCTGGTTCACGGCGAGTTGGCCGCCACAGCTCGGGCACTGCTCGGAGCTCATGATCGTTCCTTTGGTTCACGCGCGCGGAGTGGAGCGGGCCACCCGTGCGCTCAGATTTCCTTGTGGGGCGGATGCCCCGCAATAGCCAGAACAAGCCGCGTTGAGGTACGAGCCCCGGACGGAGCGCGTTCACGGGGGATACGCGGCGTTATCGGGGGGCCTTCTCCGCATACGCTCCTCGCGCCCCCTCGTGCGCCGCTTGAACGCTTGACACTGATGGGCGGGTTGTGCGCGGGCGCGCACGACGAAGCGGGCGGGGAGCCGGTGATGGCTCCCCGCCCGCGTCGATCAGGGGCGCTGGTGTGACTGGGGTCAGCTGATGGACTTGATCAGCTCACCGTTCGCGGTGTCGCCGCTGAGCTCCCAGAAGAAGGTGCCGCCGAGGCCCTGCTGCTGCTTGTAGTTCATCTTCCCGGCGATGGTGGCGGGGGTGTCATAGCTCCACCACTGGTTGCCGCAGTGCGCGTAGGCCGTGCCCGCGACCGTGCCGGTCGCCGGGCAGGAGCCCTTGAGCACCTTGTAGTCCTCGATGCCCGCCTCGTAGGTGCCGGGCGCGGCGCCGGTCGCCGTGCCACCGGGGGCGTCCTGGGTGACGCCGCTCCAGCCGCGTCCGTAGAAGCCGATGCCCAGCAGGAGCTTCGAGGCCGGGATGCCGAGGCCCTTGAGCTTGCTGATGGCGGCGTCGGTGTTGAAGCCCTGCTGCGGAATGCCGTTGTAGGAGTTGAGCGGGGAGTGCGGGGCGGTGGGGCCCTGCGCGGCCCACCCGCCGAAGAAGTCGTACGTCATCGGGTTGTACCAGTCGACGTATTGCGCGGCGCCCGCGTAGTCGGCGGCCTCGATCTTGCCGCCGGAGGAGGCGTCGGCGGTGATCGCCGCGGTCACCAGGTTGGACGAACCGAACTTGGCGCGCACGGCGGACATCAGGTTCTTGAAGGCGTCCTTACCGCTGGTGTCGCAGGAGAGGCCGCAGGCGTTGGGGTACTCCCAGTCGATGTCGATGCCGTCGAAGACATCCGCCCAGCGCGGGTCCTCGACCAGGTCGTAGCAGGACTGGGCGAAGGCCGCGGGGTTCTTGGCGGCCTCGGTGAACCCGGACGACCAGGTCCAGCCGCCGAAGGACCACAGCACCTTCAGGCCGGGATGGAGCTTCTTGAGCTTGCGCAGCTGGTTGAAGTTGCCGCGCAGGGCGCCCGCGTCCCAGGTGTCGGCCCGGCCGTCGACGCTGCTCGCCGCGTCGTACGCCTTGTCGTAGTCGGCGTACGCGTCGCCGATGGCGCACTTGCCGCCGGTGACATTGCCGAAGGCGTAGTTGATGTGGGTGAGCTTGGCGGCCGAGCCCGAGGTCTCGACGTTCTTGACGTGGTAGTTGCGCTGGTAGATGCCCCATTCGGTGAAGTAGCCGACCACCTTGTTCCCGGCGGCCTTCGTCGTGGGGGTCTCGGCGGCCTCGGCCGTGGCCTGGGGTATGTCGGCGCTCCGGGGTTCACCGGCCGCTGCCGAGCCCGCGAGCAGAGTGGCGGTCAGGACCGCCGTACAGATCGCCGCGAGCGCGGCGGACAGTCTGCCTGGTCTGAGCATGGAATCTCCTCGGTGGGGGTGAGGGGAGAGTGAACTGCCCGACGACCTGCCCACAGCTTGACATGAACGCGCAGGGCAGGGTGGGGAAAAGGTAGAAGGACTAGACCAGTGGGGTCAATGGTCTGGGCCAATTTGCTCCATGCGTGCGACGTTGGTGGGAGTGCGTGGAGGAAGGTGGTGGGTGCCCATGTGCGAATTTGGTTGAAGATCGGGCGACCGGTACCGGAAGGCTCCGGATCGGGCATACTCCAACCGCCGCAGTGCAGGTCATCGCCGTTCGCGATCCGACGGGCCGACCAGCCGGCGGCAGCATCACCGGTGGCGCCGCCTCACCCCGGCGCACGCCGCCGAAGCGCCTGACCAGGGGAGAGGAGAGCGCCGCCATGAACGATCACGGCCCACAGCCGGTGGAGCGTGAGCTGCCCACCGAAGAGGCCCGCGACCTGATCTCGCTCGTCCGCGAGCTGATCGAACGGGAGATCAAGCCCCGGGCCGCCGAGGAGGAGGCCGCCGGGCGCTTCCCCCGCGAGCTGTTCACCCTGCTGTCCGAGTCCGGGCTGCTGGGGCTGGTCCACCCCGAGGAGTTCGGCGGCGGCGACCAGCCGTACGCGGTCTACCTCCAGGTCCTCGAGGAGCTCGCCGCGGCCCGGCTGACCGTCGGCCTCGGCGTCAGCGTCCACACCCTGGCCTGCCACGCCCTCGCCGGCTACGGCAGCAAGGAGCAGCTGGCCGAGCACCTTCCCGCGATGCTGGGCGGCGGACTGCTCGGCGCGTACTGCCTCTCCGAGCCCTCCTCCGGCTCCGACGCGGCCGGACTCACCACCCGGGCCACCCGCGACGGGGACATCTGGACCCTCGAGGGCACCAAGGCGTGGATCACCCACGGCGGCATCGCGGACTTCTACACCGTGCTCGCCCGCACCGGCCCCGAGCGCACCCGCGGCATCAGCGCCTTCCTCGTGCCCGCCGACGCCCCCGGGCTCTCCGCGGCCGCACCCGAGCACAAGATGGGCATGGCCGGTTCGCCGACCGCCCAGATCCACCTCGACGGGGTGCGGGTCCCCGACGCCCGCCGCATCGGCGAGGAGGGCCAGGGGTTCGCGATCGCCCTGTCCGCCCTCGACGCGGGCCGGCTCGGCATCGCGGCCTGCGCCGTCGGCGTCGCCCAGGCGGCGCTGGACGAGGCGCTCGCGTACACCGCGCAGCGGCGGCAGTTCGGCCGGCCGATAGCCGACTTCCAGGGCTTGCGCTTCATGCTCGCCGACATGGCCACGCAGATCGAGGCCGGGCGCGCCCTGTACCTGACGGCGGCACGGCTGCGGGACGCGGGGCGGCCGTTCTCCAAGCAGGCGGCGATGGCCAAGCTGTTCTGCACGGACGCCGCGATGCGGATCACCACCGACGCCGTCCAGCTGCTGGGCGGATACGGCTACACGGCGGACTTCCCGGTCGAGCGCTATATGCGCGAGGCGAAGGTCCTCCAGATCGTGGAGGGCACCAACCAGATCCAGCGGGTGGTCATCGCCCGCGCTCTCGCGGGACCTGAGGTCGGCTGAGGCCGGTGTGTCGGTTGGGGGCGCGACCCGCGCCCCCCGCCGTTTCGCGTATGCCCCGGCCGGGGGGCACCTCCCAGCGGTAGCTGAGGGAGAACCGGGCCCTAGAAAAGGCGCACGGGCCGGGAGCCGGGGCCGCCGAGGTGGGAGAACGGCTGCGTCCGCCAGTCCAGGCCCGCCGGAAGCGTCAGCAGCAGCGCGGCGTCCCGCTCGCGCGCG
This sequence comes from Streptomyces lacaronensis, assembly GCF_047337785.1. Classification (NCBI taxonomy): domain Bacteria; kingdom Bacillati; phylum Actinomycetota; class Actinomycetes; order Kitasatosporales; family Streptomycetaceae; genus Streptomyces; species Streptomyces lacaronensis. The sequence goes on along the minus strand of NZ_JBLHDK010000003.1, from coordinate 2,545,380 downwards.
TCCAGCGACGCGTCGGCGGGCTCGGCGTCGGCCACCCGGCGGCCGGTGCCTGCGCAGACCGTGAGCCCGAACGGGTCCCACGGGGACGAGCACAGCGCGTGCTCGGGAAGGACGTCCTCGTCGGCGAGGAGCGCGATGGGGCGCGCGCAGTCCGGGCAGATCACCCGGAACATCTCATAGGTGTCGTGGATCTCGTGGGTATCGATGTCGCCTGCGTCGAGGCGCTCGAGATGAGGCATGAGTTTCCCCCTCGGGTGGGCTGGCCAGGCGCGTCGGCCTCGACCACAGCAAGCATTTCCCTCGCGGCCGCATAGGTAATCGCCGCATCTCATAGGACACCCATGAGGGCATGTGGTGTTCGTCACATGCCCGGTGCAGGTGCGGCGTAGCGGTGTCTATGTCCGCTGTGCCCGCCCGGTGCCCACCCGTTGTGCCGGAGCCCTCCCGACCACATAAGGTGAGCGGCTGTGGAGGAGTTGGACAGACAGATCGTGGAGCTGCTCGTCAAGGACGGCCGGATGAGCTACACGGACCTGGGCAAGGCCACCGGCCTGTCCACATCGGCCGTGCACCAGCGGGTTCGCCGTCTCGAGCAGCGGGGCGTGATCCGCGGCTATGCCGCCGTCGTGGACCCCGAGGCCGTCGGGCTTCCCCTTACCGCGTTCATCTCGGTCAAACCCTTCGACCCCAGCGCGCCCGACGACATCTCCGAGCGGCTCGCCGAGGTGCCCGAGATCGAGGCGTGCCACAGCGTCGCGGGGGACGAGAACTACATCCTCAAGGTGCGCGTCGCGACCCCGCTGGAGCTGGAGCACCTGCTCAGCCGGATCCGCTCGCTGGCAGGTGTCTCCACCCGCACCACCGTGGTCCTCTCCACGCCCTACGAGGCCCGCCCGCCGCGCGTCTGAACGCCCGTCCGACCGCCCTCATCGCATACCCCCATCGAGGCAGCCCGCCGTGAACGACCCCACCCCCGCCCAGGCCCCCGAAGGCCGTACCGTCCTGCTGCGCGGAGGTGAGGTCCACAGCCCCGCCGATCCATTCGCGACCGCGATGGTCGTCGAGCGCGGCACCATCGCCTGGGTCGGCTCCGAAGGGGCCGCGGACGGCTTCGCGGACGGTGTCGACGAGGTCATCCAGCTGGACGGGGCACTGGTGACGCCCGCCTTCACCGATGCGCATGTGCACACCACCGCGACCGGGCTCGCCCTCACCGGACTCGATCTCACCGGCGCCCGTACGCTCGCCGACGCGCTGGAGCTGGTGCGCGCCCACGCCGCCGCCCACCCCGCCGACCGGGTGCTGCTCGGCCATGGCTGGGACGCCGCCCGCTGGCCCGAGGGGCGGCCGCCCTCCCGGGCCGAGCTGGACCGGGCGACCGGCGGCCGACCCCTGTATCTCACCCGAATCGATGTGCACTCCGCCGTCGTCACCACCGCGCTGCTCGACCTCGTCCCCGGCGTGTCGGAACTGGCCGGGCACCACCCCGACACGCCGCTGACCGGCGCCGCCCACCACGCCGTACGCGCCGCCGCCCACGCGGTCATCACCGAGCGGCAGCGCGCCGACGCCCAGCGGGCCGCCCTCGCCCGCGCCGCTTCGCTCGGCATCGGCACCCTCCACGAATGCGCCGGGCCCGACATCTCCTCCGAGGACGACCTCACCGGGCTGCTCGAGCTCGCCGCCGGGGAGCCGGGGCCGCGGGTGTACGGCTACTGGGCCGAGGCCGCGAGCGGCGCCTCCGACCTGGACAAGGTGCGCGACCTCGGCGCCATCGGCGCGGCGGGCGACCTCTTCGTCGACGGGGCGCTCGGCTCACACACGGCGTGTCTCCACCGGCCCTACGCCGACACGCCGCACACCGGCGCCGCCTACCTGGACGCGGCGGCCGTCGCCGCCCATGTCACCGCCTGCACCGAGGCCGGGATCCAGGCCGGTTTCCACGCCATCGGCGACGCCGCCGTCACCGCCGTCGTCGAGGGCGTACGGGCCGCCGCCGACACGGTCGGGCTCGCCCGCGTCCGCGCCGCCCGCCACCGCGTCGAACACGCCGAGATGCTCACCCCCGAGACCATCGCGGCCTTCGCCGACCTCGGCCTCACCGCCTCCGTACAGCCCGCCTTCGACGCCCTGTGGGGCGGCGAGGACGGCATGTACGCCCAGCGGCTCGGCCCCGAGCGGGCCCGCACCCTCAACCCCTACGCGGCGCTGCTGCGCGCCGGAGTGCCTCTGGCGCTCGGCTCCGACAGCCCCGTCACCCCGCTCGACCCCTGGGGCACCGTGCGCGCCGCCGCCTTCCACCGCACCCCGGAGCACCGGATCTCCGTCCGCGCCGCCTTCACCGCCCACACCCGCGGCGGCTGGCGGGCCGTCGGACGGGACGACGCGGGCGTGCTGGCGCCCGGCGCGCCCGCCGACTACGCGATCTGGCGGACCGGTGAACTCGTCGTGCAGGTGCCCGACACGCGGGTCGCCGGATGGTCCACCGATCCCCGCTCCGGCACCCCCGGTCTGCCCGACCTCACTCCCGGCGGTCAACTGCCCGTCTGCGTGCGCACGGTGGTGGGCGGACGCACCGTCCACCTCCGGCCGGACGAGTGACGCCCGGGTGCCCCGTACCGCCGAACGATGAGCCCCCGGCCTGTCGTGGCATCTGAACACCGTCCGTACTGACCTGGTCATTTGAGGAAACGGCGCAGGTCATGTGGCTGTTGACAGGGTGCGGTCGGTGGCCGGTAGGTTCGGCCTCGTCCACCACAGGACGCCCGACCGGGGAATCTTCACGCAGTCGTCGAACGCCGCTGGGCCAGAGGGAGACGCGCCGCCGTGGTGCGCCACCACTGGGAGCCAGGTCCAGTGCACGGGGGCGAGGGAGGGATCGCCGGGTCGGCAGGTGCGACCCGGGAGGGGCCCGGACGCTCAGTAGACAACGGCTCTCGGTCGATCCGCAGCCAGCGGGTCCCAGGTCGGCCCGAAGGGCGTCGGGCCCCCACTCCGCACGCGCACACCGGCGGCCCGCCCCCCGACGCGGGGGCGGGGCCGCCGCCGGGGGAGGGAACCCCCGTCACGGCCGAAGCGTTTCTCCACCCCGAGGTCACAATCCGCACCTCGGGACCACTTTCGCGCGCCCGCGTTATACGGTCACTTCACCACAGCACGACCTGTAGGAAGGCCGCACCGTGCCATCGGGTTCCGACACCACCGCCGAAGCCGCCCCCACCGGGCCGGACGCAGACCGACCGGGTCAGCGGACGACCGGCTCCGCCGCCACGCCGCCCACGGAGGGCGCCGATGGCGCTGAGGGCGGTGACGCCGTGGGGGGACGTGAGCCCGTCGAGGGCCGTGACGCCGTCGGGGGCCGTGACGCCGTCGAGGGCGGCGAATCCGGCGCGACCGGGTCTGCCGCGCCTGGGGCCGCCCGCCCCGGTGCCGCCGCGTCCGGTGCCGGCGCATCCGGTGCCGCCTCCAGCGCCCCCGGGGCCGCTTCCGCCCCCACAGCCGTCTCCGCGCCGTCCCCCGAGGCGTCCGCCGCGTCGTCCGCCGGGGAGCGGCGGCCCGGCCGGCTGCGCCGCCTCGGCCTGCTCGCCCGCCGGGAGGCACGGCGCAGCGCCCTCGCGGCGGTCAGCGGGCTCGCGCTCGGCCTCGCCTTCCCGCCGTTCGGGGTGTGGCCGCTGTCCCTGGTGGCCGTCGCCGCCCTGGCCCTGCTCACCCACGGCCGGACCGCCCGCCAGGGCGCCTGGACGGGCTTCGCCTTCGGGGTGCCGTTCTTCCTGCTGCTGCTGAAGTGGCTCAGCGTGGTGGGCTGGGACGCGGTGGTGGGCCTGTCCGTCATCGAGGCGGCCTTCCTCGCGCTGATGGGGGCGGGCCTGGCCCTGGTCTCCCGGCTGCCCGTACCGGCCCTGTGGCCGCTGTGGACGGCCTGTCTGTGGGTCGCCGAGGAGTGGGCCCGCGACCGCGTGCCCTTCGGTGGCTTCCCCTGGGGCCGGCTGGCCTTCGCCAACACCGGCTCGCCCTACACCCCGCTCGCCGCGCTCGGCGGCGCTCCGCTGGTCACCTTCGGCGTCGCCCTGACGGGCGGGGCGCTGGCCGGTGCCGCGCTCACCCTGTGGCGGCTGCGCGGCGCCGGGGGCTTCTCGCCGCGCCGCGCCCTGCCCGCCGCCGGGGCCGTGGCCGTCGCGGCCGCCGTGACGGCCGCCGGATTCGCGGTGCCGATCCCCACCGCCGCCGACGACTCGGTCGACATCGCCGTCGTCCAGGGCAATGTGCAGCAGCCCGGTATGGACTTCCTGGGCCGCCCGATGATGATCCTCGACAACCATGTGAAGGCCACCCTGAACCTGGCGAAGGACGTCAGGGCGGGCCGGATCGCCAAGCCCGATCTCGTCATATGGCCGGAAAACGCCTCCGACCTCGATCCCTTCGAGTATCGGGAGGCATACGCCCGGATCGACGAGGCCGTGAAGTCGATCGGCGTTCCGGTGCTGGTCGGCGCCCTGGTCGACCATCCGACCAAACGGGGTTATGTGGAGAACCAGGGCATCGTCTGGGACCCGAAGAGCGGCCCCGGCGCCTCGTACACCAAGCAGCACCCGGTGCCCTTCGGCGAGTACGTCCCCTTCCGCCAGGAGCTCAGCAAGGTCATCACCCGGCTGCAGCGGGTGCCCCGCGACTTCTACCCCGGCGACCACACCGGTGTGCTGAACGTCGGCCCGGCGCGGCTCGGTGACGTGATCTGCTTCGAGGTCGCCTACGACGAGATCGTGCGCGACACGGTCAACGCGGGCGCCCGGGCGATCGTCGTCCAGACCAACAACGCCACCTATGGACGCAGCGGCCAGCCCGAGCAGCAGCTGGTCATGTCCAAGCTGAGGGCGATCGAACACGGTCGGCCGGTGATCACCGCGGCCACCAGCGGGATCAGCGCCGTGGTCTCCCCGGATGGCACGATCGAGCAGCGGACGAAAGAATTCACGCAAGATGTGCTCACCGCGCGCATCCCGCTGCGTGACGGCAAGACCCTGGCCGACCGCGTCGGTGCGACCCCCGAGTGGGTGCTCGCTATGGTGGGCGTTCTGTCCTGCGCGGCCGCGATCATGATCGGCCGTCGGGGACGTACGGACAAGAAGGGGCAGTAGCCGTGAGCGACGCACGCGAGGCCGAGGAGCCTGGCACCAAGGCCGACGAGCCGAGCGCGAAGGCCGAGGAGACCGGCGCCGAGGCCGAGGAGCCGCGCCGTAGCAACGAGGGCCAGGACGACGGTGGCCGGCGGAAGTACGGTCCGCTCGGTACGACCTTGGTGATCATCCCGACCTACAACGAGGCGGAGAACATCAAGCCGATCGTCGCGCGGGTCCGGGAGTCGGTTCCGGACGCGCACATCCTCGTCGCGGACGACAACAGCCCGGACGGCACGGGCAAGGTCGCCGATGAGCTGGCTGCCGAGGACGACCACGTCAAGGTCTTGCACCGCAAGGGCAAGGAGGGCCTGGGCGCCGCCTATCTGGCCGGATTCCGCTGGGGCATCGAGCACGGCTACGGCGTGCTGGTGGAGATGGACGCCGACGGCTCCCACCAGCCCGAGGAGTTGCCCCGGCTGCTCACCGCGCTCAAGGGCGCGGATCTGGTGATCGGCTCCCGCTGGGTGCCCGGCGGCCGCATCGTCAACTGGCCCAAGTCCCGCGAGTTCATCTCCCGGGGCGGCAGCACCTACTCCCGTCTGCTCCTCGACGTCCCGATCCGCGACATGACGGCGGGCTACCGGGCGTTCCGCAAGGAGACGCTCGAGGGCATCGGCATGGACGAAGTCGCCTCCCAGGGCTACTGCTTCCAGATCGACCTGGCCTGGCGGGCCATCAAGGCGGGCTTCCACGTCATCGAGGTCCCGGTCACCTTCATCGAACGCGAGCGCGGCGAGAGCAAGATGAGCCGCGACATCGTCACGGAGGCGGCCTGGCGGGTGATGTCCTGGGGTGTGGGCTCGCGGGTCAACAAGGTGCTGGGCCGCAAGGATTCCAGGGAGTCCTAGGCCCGGACCCCGGGCCCGGTTCTCCGAAACCCCGGACTCCGGGCCCGGTTCTCCGAACCCCGCGACCGGGCGACGCTCCGCTCGGAGTAGTCCCGCGAGCGATGTTCCGCCCCGTACCGGACACTTGAGGCGGAAGGAGGCGGAACATGGCCAAAGCGACCGCCAAGAGCGGGAAGACGCCGGGGCGCCGCATGGCGGCCCGCGGGGGCGCCAAGTCGGGCGGCATGGAGACGCGGACCAAGGAGGATCTGTACCGCGAGGCCCAGAAGGCGGGCATCGAGGGCAGATCCCAGATGTCCAAGAGCCAGCTGATCTCGGCACTGCGCCACCGCTGACCGCTGACCCATGGGACCGGGCGCGCCCCGGTCCCGGCGGCTCAGCGGACCCCCGGGACGGTCAACACCGTGAGCAGCGCCGTCCCGGCGATCAGCCAGGCGACGTAGTCGCCGATATGCCCGGACTGCAGTCGTCGTACGGGCGCGAGTAGCGCGGCCGTCCCGGTGTGGACCGGCCGCCGTACCGCCAGTGTGGCCAGGGTGATGGCGAGGGCCGCGGAGAGCAGCCCGAGCAGGATCCCGGTCAGCTGCCAGTGCGGTGGCGGATGCGCCGGGGCGGCCGCGGCGGGTCCGTCGAGGACCGTCCGACGGTAGCCGCCGGAGTCGGTGAACAGCGCCCCGGCCCGGCCGACCGCGGACCAGACGGCCGGGATCACCCCGAGCGCCAGCGACGCGGCCAGCAGCGCGGCGGGCACCGCCAGGAGTGGCACCGGGATGCGCCCGAGGCGGCCCGCGGTCTCGGGCTCCTCCTCGCCGGTGGTCTCCGGGCCGCCCTCCTCCTCCTCGTCCCGGGGCCGCCGGCCCACTCCGCCGAAGATCCGCAGCCCGGCGCGCAGCACCGCGCCCCCGGTCACCGCCGACACCAGCACGTAGAGCGCGGGCAGCCATACGGCGGTGTGCCCCGCGGCCTCCTCCGCGGCGGCCTTGCCGAGCCCGGAGCCGAACGGCGGCAGCCCGCACAGGCCCAGCCCGCTTAACCCGAACAGCGCGCCGACCACCGGCAGCTCCCGGGCCCGGCCGAACAGCTCGTACTCATCCACGGTCGCGTACCGGTCCAGCAGTACCCCGGCGCAGGCGAAGAGCGACGCCTTCACACCCGCGTGGCCCAGCACATACAGCGCCGTGCCCGAGATGCCCTCCGGGGTCAGCACGGCGACGCCGATCAGGAACAGCCCGGTGTGGGCCACGGTCGAGAACGCCAGCAGCCGTTTGAGATGGCGCTGCTGCCAGCACATCACCGCGCCCAGCAGCGCCGTGAGGACGCCCAGCACCAGCAGGGCGCGGGTGAAATCGGGGTGGGAGAGCCCGCCGGGCCCGGAGAAGACCGTCCAGTAGACCCGGGCGACCCCGTAGACACCGAGCTCCACCATCACCCCGGACAGCAGCATGCACACCGGCGTCGGCGCGACCGCGTGTGCGTCGGGCAGCCAGAAGTGGAACGGAACGGCGGCCGCCTTCACCAGCAGTCCGGTCGTCACCAGGACGAACGCGGTGAGCACCAGCCCGTCCGGCCCGTCGGTGTCCAGCCTCCGCCCGATCTGGGCGAACCCCAGCTCCCCGGTGCGCGCGTACAGCAGTGTGATGCCCAGCAAGGTGACGTAGCCGCCGAGGGAGTTCACCACCCCGAAGGCCAGCGCGCCCTGTAGCGGTTTGGGCTCCTCGACACGGAAGCCGGTCAGCGCGTAGGCGGCCGCGCCCATCAGCTCGAAGAAGACGAAGGCGTTGAACAGGTCGCCGGTCAGCGCGAAACCGCACATGCCCGCCTGGAACACCAGGACCAGCGCGGGGAAGGAGCCGGTGTGACGGCGCGGCGGCTCCTCGAAGTAGCGCCAGGAGTAGACGAGGACGGCGACGACGAGCAGCGAGACCAGCGCCGCGAGCCCGGCCCCCAGCGGATCGCCGACCAGTACGATGCCCACCCGCTGCCAGCCGCCCACCCACTCCACCGGATATGTCCCCGGTCCGGGATGACCGGCCCGGAACAGCACCAGGAGCGCCATGGCGGCGGTGGCGGCGGCGAAGGCGCAGCCCACGATGTCGGAGACGAGCCGGGGCAGCCGCCGTCCGGTGGCCACCAGCACGGCCGCGCCCAGCAGCGGCACCGCCACCACCAGGGGCAGCAGTCGTGCGGTGTCCACCCGGTCAGCCCTTCAGCTCGGACAGGGCGTCCGGGTCGACCGTGCCATGGCGTTTGCGGAGCTGGACGACGAGCGCGAGCAGCAGCGCGGTCACGGTCGCGCCGACCACGATGTCGGTGAGGGTGAGCGCCTGGACGACCGGGTCGACCACGCGGCTGTCCGTGGGCGCGTCGGCGAAGACCGGGGCGGTGCCGCCGTTCCGGTAGCCGACGGCGAGCAGCAGCACATAGGTGGAGGTCTGGGTGACGGCCAGGCATCCCACGGCATGGATGAGGTCCCGGCTGGTCACCAGCCCGTACACACCGATCAGAAAGATCCATCCGGCGACCAGATACGGCAGGACCGTCACGCTGGCTCCCTCTCGTCGTCTCCGTTGCCCCCGCTGTCTCCTGTGTCCCGCGGGCTCCCGTCGTCTTCCCCGGGCTCCTCGATCTCCACCGCCTGGTCCAGGAATCGGGCCAGCAGGACCACGATCCCGCTGGTGACCTCCAGACCGACGGCCGCGTTGAGCACCATCGCCGTGCCGCCGGAGGACAGGGTCGCGAGGGTGCCGAAGGGCAGGACGTTGGTCAGGAACGCCGCCCCCGCGAGGACGGCCGCGAGCCCGGTGATCACGTACGCCGCCTCCCCGGCGGCCTCACCGATCTCGTAGAGGGTCAGCGGGCGGACCCGCTCCAGGGCCCGGTAGTCGGCGGCGATGTAGAGCAGATGCAGCGCGGTGGCGGTGACCACCCCGCCCTGGAAGCCGCCGCCCGGGCTGATCTGGCCGTGCGCGATCACATAGAGGCCCACCAGCAGCGCGAACGGCAGCGTCAGCAGCGCGAACCGGCGTACCGGGGGACGGACCGTGGCGGGCTCGGGGTCCTTACGGCGCTCGTCCCGGGCCTGGCGGAGCAGCACCACGGTGCCGGTGACGGCCGAGAAGAGGATGGTCTCCTCGCCGAGTGTGTCGAAGGCGCGCAGATCGAAGTTGACGGACGCGATGACATTGGCCGTGTGATGGCTCAGGGCGGCGTGCACGGCCCGGGCGCCGTACGGATGGGGGACGGTGCCGAACGCCGGCAGGTCGGAGCAGGCCGCGGCGAACAGCGCGGCGAACCCGGCGGCGCCCACCAGGAAGACCCACAGCCGGACCCGGGAGCTCATCGCTTCCGGCCCGCCGGCTTGTCCATGCCGTCGCCGCCGCTCCCCGGGCGGCGCCGCACCTTGCGCACGGTCAGCAGGATCATCAGTGGCGTCACCGCGGAGCCGACGGCGAGCTGCGAGAGCGCGACGTCCGGCGCCTGGAGGAAGGTGAACAGCAGGGCCAGCGTCAGCCCGAGGAAGGACAGCACCAGCGCCTGCCGCACCGGGTCCCGGTTGAGCACGGCGGCGGTGGCGGCGCCCGCGACCAGCAGCAGCGCCACGGCGATCAGCACATCGGTCATGCCGTGACGCCCCCCTTACCGCCGCGGCCGCTGGTCACCACGCTGCCCGCGATCAGCAGCGCGCCGATCAGCAGCAGCTTCACCATGGCCCGGCCGGGCCCGGTCGCCACGCACAGCGGCAGCACCGTGGCGGGCACCCCCACCAGCGCCGTCCAGCGCACCAGCCGGGAGTCGGGCAGGACGTCCAGGAAGCGGGCGTAGATCAGCGTTCCGGTGGGGCCGAGCACGCTCACCACCAGCGCCACATCGTTGTACGAGGTCCGGTGGAAGCCCTGCGCCGCCAGCAGCAGCACCAGACCGGCCAGCAGTGAGGTGAGGTTCTGGCCGATCAGCCGGTCCTTCGGCGAGCCGTGGGCGATCCGCCACAGCACCGGTACGAGCGCGAGCAGCGGCACCAGCGCCGCCGCCAGCCAGCCGTCGGAGGTGCTCAACGGTCCGTCACCGCCCGGCGCCCGGCACGCGCGAGCATGGCGGCGGCCAGCGCGGCGGCCGACCCGGCCAGGAGCTCCAGGGGGTCCACGGTGCTGATCAGCACCAGCCAGGTCCCGGTCAGCGCCGCCCACCACACGAGGACCTCCAGCACAGCCGTCATTCGACACCTCCGTCGGCGGCGGGTACCCGGCCCGCCGCCGCCGATACCTCGCGTTTTCGCGGATTCCGCCCGTTCTCCTCAAGGACTCCTGGACTCATCGGGACCCCTCGCGCGTTGGAACCGGTGAGATCCCCTCGATCCCCTTGGCCATGCGACCCGCGCTCCGCATCGGTCACGGGCCCCGGCACACTTGGAGGCATGATGACCGGCGCATCGCAGCAGAGCGACCCGACCCGCCCGAAGCGCTCACGCGCCCGCACCTTCGTACCGCTGGGGATCGCCGCCTGGCTGGTGCTGGAGATCTGGCTGCTGACCCTGGTGGCGGACGTCGCCGGCGGGCTGACCGTCTTCCTGCTGCTGGTCGCGGGCGTGGTGGTGGGCGGGGCCGTGGTCAAGCGCGGTGGCCGCCGGGCGTGGCAGAGCCTGGCCGGGTCGATGCGGCCGGACGCCGAGGAGCCCGCCGCGCGGCCGGGAAGCTCCTTCACGATGCTCGGCGGGCTGCTGCTCATGGTGCCGGGGCTGATCTCGGACGTGGCCGCGCTGGTGTGCCTGTTCCCGCCGACCCGGGCGCTGCTGCGGCGCCGCGCGGAGAGCGCGCTGTCGCGCCGGATGGGCTTTGTCCCCGGATCGCCGTCCGACCCGTTCCGCCAGGCCCGTGAGCAGTGGGAGCGCCGGGACGGGCAGGAGCGCCCGGAGCAGGGCACCGTCATCCAGGGCGAGGTGATACGGGACGGGGACGACCGGGGCCGGGACGGCGACGGAGAGCCGGGCCCCGGGCTGCGGCCGCGCGACTGAGCCACGGCCCAGCCGCCGCGAAGGGCGCACAAGGGCCGGGGCCACTGCTCGGCAGTGGCCCCGGCCCTTGTGCTTCAGTTGTTATCTCAAGTCTGCCGCTCGGTTCAGGCAGACTTACGGGTGTCCCGCGGATGCACGGCGATGTTCATGGCACCGGAGCGCAGAACCGCCAGCCGTTCGGCCAGCACCTCCTCCAGCTCCTCGCGGGTGCGCCGCTCCATGAGCATGTCCCAATGCGTGCGCGCGGGCTTGCCCTTCTTCTCCTCTGGACCGTCGCCGTCGACAAGGAGTGCCATGGCGCCGCACGCCTTGCACTCCCACTCCGGCGGGATCTCCGCCTCTACCGAGAACGGCATCTCGAATCGATGGCCGTTCTGGCATGCGTACTCCACCGCCTGGCGCGGGGCCAGATCGATGCCGCGGTCGGTCTCGTAGCTGGTCACCACGAGTCGCGTGCCGCGAAGAGCTCGCTCACTCATGAATCGTGCCTCCCGGGCTTGTCGCCCACAGGACAGGTGTCGCTGTCGTCGTCATCCGGTCAACGTCCGGTCGGCGGTGAAGATTCCCGTATTGGGACATGCGTCGCCCGTCGTGCCGCCCCGTTGTTCTACCCACAGGCGCCCGGTTTGTCACATCTGGCAGCAGATGTCACCCAGCGTTTCTGGTACTTTAGCGCGCAGTAACGGTCCGCCTGGTAGGCCAAGGGCGTACACTACCGCCCCGACGGCCCCAGCCCTAAATCAGGTCCCGGACCTGGGTCTCGGCGCCGCCGCGCGCCACGATCCCAGAGCCCGTCCCGGCGGGTGCGGGAATCGCGAAGACACGCAGGAAGAACTGCGACAGCGGCCCGATGGCCAGCGCGAACAGTACCGTGCCCACCCCCACCGAGCCGCCCAGCACGAAGCCGGTGGCCAGCACCGCCAGCTCGATCCCGGTCCGCACCAGCCGGATCGACCACCCGGTGCGCCGGTGCAGCCCCGTCATCAGCCCGTCCCGCGGGCCCGGCCCGAACCGCGCCGAAATGTAGAGCCCGGTGGCCGCCCCGCACAGCACGATCGCGAAGAGCAGCAGCGGAATCCGCACCGCCGGCGCCTCCGGCTCCGGTGTCAGCCACAGTGTGCCGTCCATCACAGGCCCGATCACCAGCACGTTCGACACGGTGCCAAGACCCGGCCGCTGGCGCAGCGGGAGCCACAGCAGCAGCGCGGCGACGCCGACGACGACCGTCACCGTGCCGATCGACAGCGAGGTGTGCTCGGAGACGCCCTGGTGGAAGGCGTCCCACGGGTCGAGACCGAGCGTGGCACGCAACTGGAGCCCCATGGACACGCCGTAGAGCACCAGCCCCACGTAGAGCTGGGCGAGGCGGCGTGGAAGGCGGCGGCGTGGAAGGTCGGACAACGCGTGCTCCTGGTGTGAGTGGCCTGCGGCATGTCACTCTGGGGCCTGGAACCAGTCCAGTTCCACGGCCAATCTCCGAAAGGTGGACCGCATTCGATGAGTCCATGGACGTCCGCTGTCGGGGCACCCCAACTGGCCCGGCTGCTCGGGTCACAGCACACCCGCGACGGCGTGGCCGCCGGGGCCGCGGCCTCACTGACCGGGGGCCGCCGCGTCCCCGCCTACCGCTCCCTCGCCGACGGCGTACGGCTGCTCATCCTGGAGGGCCGGGTCCCGGTCGCGGCCCGCCTCCCCGCCGAGCGCGAGCTCGCCGCGGCGCTCGCGGTCAGCCGTACCACCGTCGCCGCCGCCTACGAGGCGCTGCGCGGCGAGGGGTTCCTGGAGTCCCGGCGCGGCGCCGGGAGCTGGACCGCCATGCCCGCCGGAAGCCCGCTGCCCACTCGGGGGCTCGATCCGCTCCCGCCCGAGGCCGCGGCCTCCGTGATCGACCTCGGCTGTGCCGCGCTGCCCGCCCCCGAGCCCTGGCTCACCCGCGCCATGCGCGGAGCCCTGGACGAACTGCCGCCCTACGCCCACACCCACGGCGACTACCCCGCCGGGCTGCCCGCCCTGCGCCAGGCGCTCGCCGACCGCTACACCGCCCGCGGCATACCGACCATGCCCGAGCAGATCATGGTCACCACCGGCGCCATGGGGGCCGTCGCCGCCGCCTGCCGGCTGATGGTCCGGCCCGGGGAGCGGGTCGCCGTCGAATCGCCCAGTTACGCCAACATCCTCCAGCTGATGCGCGAGGCGGGCGCCCGGCTCGTCCCCGTCGCCATGGCCGACCGGCTCGCGGGCTGGGACATCCCCTCCTGGCGCCAGGTGCTCAGCGCCGCCGCGCCCCGGCTGGCCTACGTCGTCGCCGACTTCCACAACCCCACCGGCGCACTCGCCACCGAGGACCAGCGCCGCCAGCTCGTCGACGCCGCCCGCTCCGCCGGAACGGTCCTGATCGCCGACGAGACCATGGCCGAGCTGCGCCTGGACGACGAGGTGGAGCTGCCCCGGCCCGTCTGTGCCTTCGACCCGGCGGGCAGCACCGTGATCACCGTCGGCTCGGCGAGCAAGACCTTCTGGGCGGGGCTGCGGATCGGCTGGGTGCGTGCCGCGCCCGATGTCATCCGCAGCCTGGTCGCCGCCCGCGCCTACGCGGACCTGGGCACCCCGGTCATCGAACAGCTCGCCGTCGCCTGGCTGCTGAACACCGGCGGCTGGGAGGAGGCCATCGAGATCCGCCGGGAGCTCGCGCGCGGCAACCGCGACGCGCTCGTCGACGCCCTCCGGCGCCATCTGCCCGACTGGGAGTTCACCGTCCCGCACGGCGGGCTCACCCTCTGGGCCCGCACCGGCGGCCTCTCCGGCTCGCGCATCGCCGAGGCGGGCGCCCGGCTGGGGGTCCGGGTGCCGTCGGGGCCCCGCTTCGGGGTGGACGGCGCGTTCGAGGGGTACGTACGGCTGCCGTTCACGGTCGGGGGAGCGGTCGCCGAGAAGGCCGCCACCCGGCTGGCCTCGGCCGCCGACCTGGTGGCCACGGGCGCCACGATCGAGGCGGAGGCGCCGCGGACGTATGTGGCCTGACTCGCTGTAAGGCGCCGTGGCCGTGACGTTGGCCCGACCCGCCGTGACCCGCCCCGGTGCGGCAGCCCTACGGGGCCTCGGTGGCTAAGCCCCGACGGGTGCCGGGGCCGGGGGCGCCGCCGGGTCCGGGGCCGGGAGCAGCCGGAGCACCGCCTGCCGCTCGGCCTCGCCGGCCGCCTCGTCGTACGGATCGGGCGTGGCCGGCACCTGGAGGCGGTGCACCGGGCCCGCGCCGAGACGGGCATAGCCGCGGCCCGGAGGCATCTCGGGCGTCGGCGTGGTGCGCGGCGGCGCCCCGAGGACGGCCGTGATCTGCTCGGACGAGACCGGGCCCAGCACCACCCGGGCCCGGGTATGGCTCCGTACGGCCTCGCTCAGCGCCTCCGCGGCGTCCAGCTGATCGGCCACCACCACCCGTACGTTCGCCGCCCGTCCGTGCCGCAGCGGCACGGCCAGCAGGTCCTGTGGATCGGTACGGCCGTCCGCCGCCGCGAGATGGCTCATCACCGACGGCCGGTCCAGCAGGATCCACAGCGGGCGCTGGATGTCCTCAGGCGGCGCGTGCCGCAGCTGGCGGGCGCGGTTGGCCGCGATCAGCCGGCGCTCGGTCTCATGGCCCGCCCACTCCAGCGTGGCCAGCACCCCGGCCGGCCCGCACTCCACGGCCAGCACCCCCGTGCGTCCGCTCAGACACGCGTACTCGCCGGTGCCGCCGCCGTCCACCACCAGCACCTCGCCGTGGGGCAGCGCCTGTAGCGCGATCGAGCGCAGCAGGGTCGTGGTGCCGCTGCCGGGCTGGCCGAGCGCGAGCAGATGCGGTTCGGTCGAGCGAGGGCCGGTGCGCCAGACCACCGGCGGTACGTCATGGGTCTCCGGCCCGTCCCCTGCCGCCTCCTTGAGCCCGACCTCCCCCGTACCCCCCGTACCCTCCGTGCTCCCCTCGCCTTCCTCGCCCTCCCCGCACGTCTCCGGCCCCGTCAGCACCGGAAGCGTCCGCTGCACCGACGAGGGGTCGGTGAAGCCCAGCACCGTCTCCCCGGGCGCGGTGACGAAGCGCTGGGCGTGGATCGCGGTGGACAGGGCGGGCAGCACGGTCAGGGTGAGGTTGTTGGCCTCCTCGTCCCACTCGAACAGATATTCACGGCCGCGTCCCGACTTCGCGTACAGCAGCTGCTCGATCCGGGTGCGGGCCGCGGGCTCGCCATCGGTGAAGTACGCCGGGTAGTGGAGGCGCAGCCGGGTGAGCCGTCCGCTCTCGTCGAAGGCGAAGGAGTCGAACGCCTCGGACCAGTCGCCGCCATGGCTGTAGAGCGGGCTGGGGTCCTCGGAGGCGGAGAAGTACGGCACCAGCGCCTCGTAGAGCGTGCGCAGCCGCTCGGTCCCGTCGGCGGGCGTCTCCGATGCGGCGCCGGCGCGCCCCCGCCCGGCCCAGCCCGCCGCGCCGATCAGGCTGATCGCCGCGGCCAGTGGCCCGTACGGCACCAGGAAGAGGACGAAGCCGCAGGCGACCACGAGGGTGAACACCGGTCCGCGGCGGTCGCCCGGCAGCTCCATCCACTTGCGCCGCCCGGCGGCGGCGAGCACGCGCAACCCGCGCGAGAGCGCGACCAGCGGCTGGAGCACATCGGCGACGCCGTCGGCAGTGCTGCGGGCGAACGCCCGGCCGCGGCCGGGCGGGACGAGCGGGGTGCCCCCGGCGCTGCCGGGGCGGAGGCGGGGGAGCGGTCTCCGGCCCACGTCAGATCTTGATCCCACCCAAGAGGCTGGCGAGGCTCGCGCCACCCGCCTTGATGCTCGGAGCGATCGCGGTGGACGCGAGATAGAAGCCGAAGAGCGCACAGATGACCGCGTGCGACCCCTTCAGGCCGTCCTTGCGGAAGAAGATGAAGACGATGATGCCGAGCAGTACGACGCCGGAAATGGACAGGATCATCACGGTCTCCTGGCTGATGGGGGACGGTCAGTCACCATGAGTGGTTCAAGGATCACAGCATGTATCCATCGGGCGAAAGGTGCAATTGGGTGGATTATCGGTGTAATCATCACCATGGAGGCGTGGCGCTACGAGCCGACCGGCCGCCGGGGCGGGGTGGCCGCCTGCGCGGGTGTCCCGGCCGCCGTCCTTAGGGTGGGTGATCACATACCCAGGCAGCGAAGCCGGAGGCGACAGGCCATGACCGAATCGAACCCCGAGAGCGAGCCCGCCCACGACCCGGAGGTGCTCCAGCTGGCGGCCAAGGTCTTCGACCTGGCCCGGCAGGGTGACACCGATACGCTCGCCGCCTACGTGGACGCGGGCGTCCCGGCCAACCTCACCAACGACAAGGGCGATTCCCTGCTCATGCTCGCGGCCTACTACGGCCATCCCGCCGCGGTGTCGGCCCTGCTCGAACGCGGCGCCGACCCCAATCGGGTGAACGAACGGGGTCAGACCCCCATCGCGGGGGCCGCGTTCAAGGGTGAGGCGGAGGTGCTGAGGGTGCTGCTGGCCAAGGGCGCCGACCCGCGCGCCGGATCGCCCTCGGCCGTCGAGACGGCGCGGATGTTCGGGCGGGAGGATCTGCTCGCGCTCTTTGAGGCCCCGGGCGCGGAGCAGTGAGCCGTACGGCGGTCATGAGGCAGTGCCACTCAGTCGCCCCGTTGGCCGTCAACCGCCCTTGACCGTTCAAAAAGTGAAGCGCGAGACTTCATTCAGACCGTGAGTTAAGCGGTGAAACCAGTCGGCGTCAAGAGCGGCCGCGTCCGGTAGGTTCGGGCAGGGGGAAGGAGCCCGATGGGTCAGATGAACCGACGGACCGTCCGCGACCTGCGGCGCGGCAACCGCTCGACACTGCTGCGCCAGCTGTACTTCCGGGGCCCGGTGAGCCGTCAGGAACTGGGGGTGCTCACCGGGCTCAGCTCCGGTTCGGTCAGCAATGTCGTCGGCGAACTGCTCGCCGACGAACTGGTCGAGGAGGCCGGATCCGTCGACTCCGACGGCGGCCGCCCCCGCACGCTGCTGCGGGTCGCGCCGGGCGGCGGCCATCTCATCGGGGTCGACGTCGGCGAGACCCATGTCCGCGTGGAGCTGTTCGACCTCTCCCTGACGGAACTGGCCCGCTGGGAGCATCCGCTGACGCCGGGCGGGCTGGAGCGGGATCCGGAACCGGTCGTCGGCCACATCCTCACCGGCCTCGACGCGGTCGTCGACAAGAGCGGTGCCTCGCCGGGCACGGTCATCGGCGTCGGGGTCGGCGTCCCCGGCCTCGTCGAGCAGGGGGACGAGATCCTCGTCCACGGCCCGACCGCCGGGCGGGACGCGGTGCCGCTGGAGCGGCTGCTGCGCACCGGCACCGATCTGCCGCTGTTCATCGACAACGGCGCCACCGCGCAGGGGCAGGCCGAGATGTGGTTCGGGGCGGGGCGCGGCGCGGACAACGCGGTGATCGCGCTGATCGGCTCCGGTGTCGGCGCGGCCATCGTGACCGCGGGGGTGCCGTACCGGGGTGCGACCAGCAGCGCGGGGGAGTGGGGGCATACGGTCGTCCAGGTCGGCGGGCGCGCGTGCCGATGCGGTGCGGTCGGCTGTCTGGAGGCGTACGTCGGGGCCCAGGCGGTGCTCGACCGCTACGGGCACGGGGCGCGCGAAGCGGGTGCGGGCGGCGCGGGTGATGGCGGTAAGGACGGCGCGGACGGTGTCGCCGAGAGCGGTGCGGGCGGCGTGGACGGCGCCGGTGAGGACCAGCAGGCCGCGTTCGCCGCGATCGTGGGGGCCGCCGGGAGCGAGGCGCGGGCGCGTGAGGTGCTGGAGGAGACCGCCGCCTACCTCGGCGCCGGTATCGCCGACCTGATCAACCTCTTCAACCCCGAGCGGATCATCCTCGGCGGCTGGGCCGGACTGCTCCTCGGCGGCCGCGTCCTCCCCACGATCCGGGCCGCCACCGCCTCCTACGCACTGCGCCGGCCGTACGCGCAGACCGAGATCGGGCTGGCCGAACTGGGGCCCGATGCGGTGGCGTTGGGCGCGGCCACACTTCCACTGGCGCACTTCCTCGCCACCGGTGGAGCGCGCTGAGGGTTCGACTTCTGTCGGTTCAGGGGGAGTTGGGTCGGACCCCGCATCAAATTCTTTGATGCAAGAAGGTCCAGACCTATTGACATGCATCGAACAGGGCTGGACATTGTGTCTCCCCGGAGGTGACCGATGACGGCCAAGGCGCAGGCAGCCCAGCCCTCGCTGCGCACCACCGTGCGCGATCCGCGGCGCGGCAGCCGCTCCTCGCTGCCGTGGACGCTGCGCCTGCACGCTCCGCTCAGCCGCCAGGAGCTCGTCCGCCGAACGGGGCTCGGCGCCACCACCGAGGTCGCCGATACCCGGGTCCGCGTCGGGCTGTTCGACCTCGCCCTCACCCAACGCGCCGGTGCCGTCTACCCGTTAGCCTCCGGACCCCACGGAGCGGAAACCGCCGTCCGCGGCGCGGAGGCCCCGGGCCGGGCCGAGATGTGGTTCGGCGCGGGCCGCGGCGTCCAGCACGCCGTCGTCGCGCTCATCGGCTCCGGCGTCTCCGCGAGCGTCATCACCCACGGCTCCCCCCACGCCGTGGCGCTCGGCGCCGCCGCCCTGTCCGTCCGCCACTTCCTGACGGAGGGCGCGCACCGGCCCGCCCGTCGCCCCACCACCTCCGCTCAAGGAGCGCTGACGCGCCCCCCTCCCGTCTGTCGCCCTCCCGGAGCGCTGACGCGCGCGGCCGCCATCACCCGTATGCCCGTGCCGTAGCGCCCGCGGACCCCGGCCCCGGCCCCCACCGCCGGACGCACACCTTCCCCCACCGGACCGGCACCCACCGGTCCCATCCCCCACACAGGAAGGCACCACCGTTTCCATGAGAAGTACGTTGCGAAACACCGTGATCGGTCTGCTCTCCGCGACCGCACTCGCCGCCACCCCCTGGCTCACCGCTCCGGCCACCGCCACCACGGAGACCGCCCGGACCAAGGCCGCCGCGGCCGAATTCACCGACAACTTCGACGGTGCGGCGGGCAGCGCGGTCGACGGCTCCAAGTGGGGCCTGGAGACCGGCGACAACGTCAACAACCACGAGCGGCAGTACTACACCGACGGCAACAAGAACGCGGCGCTGGACGGCAACGGCAACCTCGTCATCACCGCCCGCAAGGAGAACCCGGCCAACTACAACTGCTGGTACGGCCGGTGTGAGTACACCTCCGCCCGCCTCAACACCTCCCAGAAGTTCACCACGGCCTCCGGCCATGTCGAGGCCCGGATGAAGCTGCCGCAGGGCCAGGGCATGTGGCCCGCCTTCTGGATGCTCGGCAACGACATCGGCAGCGCGGGCTGGCCCAACTGCGGCGAGATAGACATCATGGAGAACGTGGGCTTCGAGCCCAGCACCGTCCACGGCACCATCCACGGGCCTGGCTACTCCGGCTCGGGCGGCATCGGCGCCGGCTACACCCTCCCCAACGGCGGCAAGTTCTCCGACGGCTTCCACACCTTCGCCATCGACTGGTCGCCGAACAAGATCACCTGGTCCGTCGACGGCAACGTCTACCAGACCCGCACGCCCTCGGACCTCAACGGCAACCGCTGGGTCTTCGACCACCCCTTCTACATCATCCTCAACCTGGCCGTCGGCGGTTACTGGCCCGGCGACCCGGACGGCAACACCTCCTTCCCGCAGCAGCTCGTCGTCGACTACGTCAAGGTGACGGGCGGCAGCTGACACCTGCTGCCGATGTGGAAGCCCGCTGAGCGGTGTTCTCGCGGGTGTCATCAGCAGGGGCGGACCGCCTCCGAGACCGCCGCGACGCGGGCTTCCACATCGGCATCCCAGCGTGAGACAGGCCGTACTCCGGCTTGACGGCACCCGGCGTCCACAGCGCCGCGACCCAGCGCCGTGACACGATCCGGCGCCCGGCCCACTCCCCACCGTTCAGTCAGAGTTGGCCGATACGGGCCAGGTCGAGGGCGCTGATCCACAGCCCGCCGCCCCAGTGGCCGCCGCCGGACGCGAGCGCCGTCGGATTCACCCGCACATCGTTGTAGGCCCACCCCTCACCGGGCGGCCCGCCCGCCGACTCCGTCCCCTCGCGGACGCTCTGGGCGTCCACCCGTCGGCCTCCCCCACGGTTCGCCCTCCCTCCGGCCCGTCTGGTCCAGCAGCTGCCGCCAGGTGCTCCGCCGCCCGTGCTCATCCGCGCACTGGGGCCACTCCACGGAGCCGCACACGGGTTCGTCCAGCCGTAGCAGTCCGTCGTCGACGGCGATGCCCGCGACGAGGGCGAGCACGCTCCTGGCAATACACCCTCCGTCCGACCGGCCCGAGCCGGCCTTGTAGTGCGCAGGCACCAGGGCATGTGCGTGGCTGGTCCGGGTGCACCAGGGGAAGACGGCGGCGAGGGACGATGCCCCGTCGGGGCGCCAAAGGGAAGTGTTGGAGGCGCGTGAATCCCGCGCATCGCGCACACATCAAGCAGGTTCACGCACCTGCTCGCGACCAACGATGAACTCGCAACCAACGATGAAGAGGACGTCTATGTCCCAAGCTGTGGTTTCTCCGCCCCCGGTCCGCATCGGGAGGCTGTCGATCGGTGCCCTCGGCATCTTGGCACTCGCCCTCGGCACCCTCCAGACAGTGGTGGATCCCGCGCTCCCGCTGCTGCAACGTGAGCTGGGGGTCAGCTCCGGCGAAGGGGCACTGATCTCCAACGCGGTGCTCATCACCGGCGCCGCCGTCGCACCCGTCGCGGGCAAGCTCGGCGACCGCTACGGCGGAAAGCGGGTGCTGGTCCGGCTGATGGCCCTGGTCTCGGCCGGTGGTCTGTTGGCCGGCCTGGCGCCGAACATGTCGGTGTTGTTGCTCGGCCAGGTGTTGCAGGGCGCCATGGTGGGTGCGCTGCCCCTTTCCTTCATCCTGGTGCGCGAACACCTCCCGGCAGGGGAGTCACAGCTGGGGATGGGGGTGGTCATGGCGCTGTTCACGGGTGGCGCCATGGTGGGAACGTTGACTGCCGGGCCGATGGCGGAAGGACTTTCCTGGCATTGGATGTTCGCGCTGCCGACGATCGTGATCATCGCGATGACTCTGGTCGTGGCCCGGTTGATGCCGCATGATCCGCCGATCGAATCGGAGTACAGGTTCGACTGGCCAGGCGTGGTTCTGCTGAGCGGCACGTTGCTCGCGTTCATGCTCGGGCTCGTGCGGGTGACGGGCGACGACGGCCTGCCGCCACTCGCGGTCGGGGCCCTCGCGGTGGTCGTGTCCGCCCTTGCGACCGGATGGGTTGTCGTCGAGCGCCGGGCAGTCTCGCCGATGGTCGACCTGCGCATGCTGGCAAAGCCCGCGATGTGGCATGCGTGCATGCTCACCATCGTCATCACCACCAGTTTCGGGATGGTCAGCTTTCTGCTCCTACAACTGTTCGGGGTACCGGGCGACGGGTACGGCTTCGGAGCCAGCACCACCGACATCGGACTGTTCCTGCTTCCCGGCGCCATCGCCGGGGCGGTGAGCGATTCGGTCGGCGGGATCACGGCGCGGCGTTTCGGTCTGCGTGCCGTGGTCGGCGTGGGCGCCGTCGTCACGGCGGCCACAATGATCGCCCTGGTGTCGCTGCACACCGCGGAATGGCAGCTCGTCCTCGCGAAGGCGCTGGCCGCGATAGCCGCGGGCGCCGGTACCACGGCGTTGCTCACCAGCGCTGCCGCCGCCGTCGAGACCAAGGACACCGGCATCGCCACCAGCGTGCTCGTGGTGACACGCGTGATCGGCCTCGCCCTTGGCGCCCAGATCGCCGCCGCGATCCTCGACGCCGGGGCCGACTCGGCGACGGGTCTGCCTGCCGAATCGGGCTTCGTCACAGGGTTCGCCGTCGCCGGCCTCGTCGCCGCGTTGTCACTGCTCGTCGTCCGTATCACGAGGAAAAAGGGAGCCCACGCATGACACCCACCGGTCTGCCGATGGATGTGAGTACCACCGCGAAGCGCACAGTCCTGATCTCCGGGGCCAGTATCTCCGGACCCGCGCTGGCGTACTGGCTGCACCGGTCCGGATGCGCGGTCACCGTGGTGGAGAAGGCAGGCGCGCTGCGCGACGGTGGTTACCCGATCGACATCCGCGGTACCGCGATAGAGGTGGTCCGGCGGATGGGGATACTGCCGCGGCTGTGGGACGCGCACATCGACTCGCGGCGCTGCACTTTCCTCAACTCCGATGGCGGTGAAGTGGCCTCGGTCGACGCGCACGCCGTGGCGGGCAGCGTCGAGGGACAGGATCTCGAGGTGCGTCGTGGCGATCTGGCCGCGATCCTCTACGGAGAAGTCCGCGACGACGCGGAATTCCTGTTCAACGACTCCATCGCCACCCTCGACCAGTCCGGACAAGGCGTCGACGTCACCTTCCACAGTGGGCGACGGCGCACGTTCGACCTGGTGGTCGGCGCCGACGGTATGCACTCACACACCCGGGAGTCCCTGTTCGGCCCCGAAGAACAGTTCCACCGCTACCTCGGCTACTGCTTCGCCATATTCACCATGCCGAACACCTTCGGGCTCGCCCATGAGGTCATGATGTGGAACACGCCGGGGAAAGCCGCGGCCCTCTACGCCGTCGGGGACAACGACGAGCTGCACGCCTTTCTGACCTTTCACCAACCGGAGCCGCCGTTCGACGCCCTCCGGAACCCCGACGCCCAGCGGGACCTGGTCGCCACGGTCTTCGCGGGCGCGGGATGGGAGGTCCCCGGCATGGTGGGCGCCATGCGCGACGCGGATGACCTGTTCTTCGACACGGCCGGTCAGATCCGCATGCCCCACTGGTCCAGCGGCCGTGTCGCGCTCGTCGGCGACGCCGCGTACGCACCCTCGTTCCTCACCGGACAAGGCTCGAGCCTCGCGCTGGTCGGTGCCTACATGCTCGCGGGCGCCCTGGCCACGAACCGGGACCACACCGCGGCCTTCGCCGCCTACGAGCGCGACGTCCGCGAGTTCGTCGCCATGAATCAGGCACTGGTCGACAACGGTGCGGCCACGCTCTTCCCCACCACGGCGCGGGCCCTGGAGCAACGCAACACCATGCTGCGTGGGCTCGTCACCATGCCCTCCGCGACACCACGACCGGCCCACTCGGCCCTCACGCTGCCCGAATTCGCCCCGATGCCGTGACCTGATACGCAGGTGCGGCGCGGCGGTGCGGGCGAGACGTCATGACAGGCGGTCCGTGCCGCCGTCGGGGGCGGCGTGGGCCAACCCCGTCTGGTAGGCGATGACGACGAGTTGCGCCCGGTCGCGGGCCTCCAGCTTCGTCATGGCGCGCTGCACATGGGCGCGGACGGTGAAGGGGCTGAGGAACATCTGCTCGGCGATCTCCTGGTTGGACAGGCCGGTCGCGACCAGGGCCACCATCTCGCGTTCCCGAGGGGTGAGCACGGCGAGCCGTTCGGGGTGGTGCTGCGGGGTGTGGTCGGGGGTGGCCAGGAAACGGGCGACCAAGGAGCGGGTCGCGGCGGGGGACAGCAGAGTGTCGCCGGCGGCGATCGTACGCACGGCGTCCAGCAGGTCCTCGGCCCCGATGCCCTTGCCGATGAAGCCACCGGCCCCCGCGCGCAGCGCCTGGGCGACGTACTCGTCGGTCTCGTACGTGGTGAGGATCAGGATGCGGCTGGCACGCAGTCCCGGGTCCGCGCAGATCTCCGACGTGGCGGTGAGACCGTCCACCTCGGGCATGCGAATGTCCATGATCACCACGTCCGGGCGCAGCTCACGGGCGAGTCTCACCGCCTCCCTGCCGTCGGCGGCCTCGCCGACCACGGTGATGTCGTCGGCGCTGTCGAGAAGCATCCGGAAGGCACCGCGCAGCAGGGCCTGATCGTCGGCGAGCAGCACCCGGAGCGTCATGGCGCATCCCCGGCCCCTCCGTCGCCCGTCGCCCCGTCGGCCATCCGCCCCTCGATGGTTGTCGCCCCGTCAGTCCACGCCGCCCCGTCAGTCCTCCGTGTCTTGGCGGGCGGGAGGGGCAGCTGGGTGGAGACGAGGAAGCCGCCCTCCGGGCGCCTGCCCGCGGAGAGGTGTCCCCCGACCGCGGTGGCACGTTCACGCATCCCGATCAGACCGTAACCGGGCGGACGCTCCGGCACCGTGGAAGCGCTCGGGCCCGTGGACCCACCCCGTCCCGTGGCCGCGGTCCGTGCCGTACGGGCGCCCCCTCCGTCGTCGGCGACGGTGATGGTCACGCGATCGCGGCTCCAGACGAGGCGCACCCGGGCGCTACCGGTACCGGCGTGCTTGGTCACGTTGGTCAGGGCCTCCTGGACGATGCGGTAGGCGGTGAGGTCCACTCCCGGCGGCAGCGGCCTGGCCGTGCCCTCCTGGTGCACCGACACCTCCAGACCGGCGCGGCGGAAGGACTCGAGGAGTGTGGGAAGCCGGGAAAGGCCGGGCGTCGGTCCGGCGGGCGCGTCCGCGTCCCCGGACTGACGCAGTAGACCGACCGTGGCCCGCAGTTCGTCGAGCGCGTGGCCGGTGGTCTCGATGAGCTCCTTCAGGCTCGTGCGGGTCTGCTCCGGGCGGGCGTCGAAGAGGTGGGCGGCGACCGAGGCCTGCGCGTTGGCCAGGGTGATCTGACTGGCCACGAGGTCGTGCAGTTCCCGGGCGATGCGCACCCGCTCGTCGGCCACTCTCCGGCGCGCCTCGATGTCCCGGCTCTTCTCGGCCTGCCGGGCCCGCTCCTCCACGGCCGCCAGATAGGCCCGCCGGTTCTGCACCGAGTGCCCGAGTACGCCGGCCACCAGCGGGAACGCCGCCACCGCTCCCATCCTGCTCGCGTCCTTCCACGAGAGGGCCCCGAACAGGGGGGTGAAGGCGACCAGCAGCGCCGCGGAGGTGACCGACAAGGCGCTCGCCGCGTGCCGCTCGGTGCGCACGGTGAGCGAGTAGGCGGTGATCACGGCGGGGGCCACGATGAGCGGGCTCAGCAGGAGGCCCAACTGCGGCGCCAGTACGCCGCTCGCGGTCGTGGCCGCCATGGCGGCCAGGGGTGCCCGGTGCCGCACGGGCAGCACGGCACAGGACACCAAGGCGATGAAGTAGGCGGCGGCAGGCGGCGGTGACAGCGTGCTGCCGTCCCGCAACGCGCCGCCGAGCAGACAGAGCGCGAACGCCGTCGCAATGATCGCTCCCTCCCGCCACCACGTGCCGCGTGGTCGCGGGCCACCGCCACCCGTGTTCGTCATGGCCGGCTCAGTGCCGGTGCTGGCCGATGGCGAGCGGCGGCACCGCTGCGTCCGGCTCGGTCGCGGAGGCCGGGACACGCCGGCTCAGCTTCTCACCCTCGATATCCACATTCGGCAGCACACGGTTCAGGATAGGGGGCAGCCACCAGGCCCGGTGGCCCAGCAGTGCCAGCACCGCGGGCACGATCGCCATCCGGACCACGAAGGCGTCGAAGGCGACGGCGGCGGCCAGGCCGACGCCCATCGTCTGGATGGTCGGCATGTGTATTCCGATGAATCCGGCGAACACGCTGACCATGATGATCGCCGCCGCGGCCACCACACGTCCGCTGTGCCGGAAGCCGCCCACGACCGCCTCAGCGGGCGACGCGCCATGGGCGTAGGCCTCCCGCATCCGGCTGAGGAGGAAGACCTCGTAGTCCATGGCGAGACCGAACACGATTCCGATGATGAGGATCGGCATCAGCGACATGACCGGTCCGGTCGTCTCGATGCCGATCAGGTCCGCCCCCCAGCCCCACTGGAACACGGCGACGAGGACGCCGAAGGCGGCACCCACCGACAGCAGGAAGCCGAGCGCGGCCTTGACCGGGACCAGGACCGAGCGGAAGACCACCGTCAGCAGGAGCACCGCCAGGCCGATGACCACGGTCAGATAGGGGATGAGGGCGTCGGACATGGCTTCGGAGATGTCGATGTTCATCGCGGTGGTGCCGGTCACCAGGATGCCGGCGCCCGTGTCGGCCTCGACGCCGGAGAGCGCGCCCCGGATCGCGTGCACCAGATCCTTGGTCTCGCCGCTGTTCGGCGCGGTCCGCGGGACGGCGGTGAGGACGGCCGTGTCCTTGGTCCGGCTGAGCACCGGATCACCGACCGACGCGACCCCGTCCACTCCCCGTATCGTCTTGACGACCAGATCCGTGGTGGCCCGGGTGTCCCCGGACTTCGACGTGTCCACGACCACGGTCAAGGGGCCGTTGAAGCCGGGGCCGAAGCCTGTCGACAGCAGGTCGTAGGCACGGCGCTGGGTGGTCTCCACCGACTTGGACTCGTCTCCGGGCAGCCCGAGTTCGAGGCTCAGCGCCGGTACGGCGACGGCGCCGAGACCGAGTCCGGCGGTCAGCAGCACGGCAGCCGGCCGGCGCAGCACGAACCGCGCCCAGCGGGTGCCGAGACCAGGCCGGCCGGCCGCGGTGGGCATCCGGTGCGGCTCGCTTCCCGACCGGCGATACGAGGGTGCCTTGCGGACGGCGCGGGACAGTACCCGGCGGCCGAAGAAGCCGAACAGCGCGGGAACCAGGGTCAGTGCCACGAGTACGGCAAGGGCCACGGCGCCCGCACCGCCCATGCCTATCTTGGTGAGTTCGGGGATTCCGACGACCCCCAGCCCGACCAGGGCGATGAAGACGGTTGCGCCGGCGAAGACGACAGCGGATCCGGCCGTGCCCACCGCCCGGCCGGCGGCCTCCTCCGGCTCGCTGCCCTCGGCGCGCTCGTCGCGGAAGCGGGTGGTGATGAAGAGCGCGTAGTCGATGCCGACCGCCAGCCCCAGCATCAGCGCCAGGATGGCGACGGTGGACGTCAGGCCCAGCGGAACGGCCAGCGCGGAGACCAGGCCGAAGGCGATGGCCACGCCCACGAGGGCGGTCAGCAGCGACAATCCGGCCGCGACCAGCGACCCGAGGGCGAGGACCAGCACCACCGCCGCCACCGCCACGCCGATGATCTCCGTCGTACCGCCCGGTTCCGCCTCCGAGTCCAGGGCCGAGCCGCCGATCTCCACGGTCAGCCCGGCGTCCCGGGCCTGGTTCGCGGCCTCCTCGATGGCGCTCTTCGTCGGCTCGGTCAGGTCGACGGCGTCCGCGCTGTAGGTGATCGTGGAGTAGGCGATGGTGCCGTCCTCGCTGACGGCGCCGGTCTCATAGGGGTCGGTGGCCGACGCGACCTGATCGCCCCCGTCCAGCGAGCCGAGCGTCTTCTCGACGGCCGCCTTGTTCTCCCTGGCCGTCACCCGCTGCCCGTCCGGCGCCTGGAACACCAAGCGGGCCTCGGCGCCCTGGGAGTTGCTTTGGGGGAAGCGCTCGTCCAGCAGGTCGAATGCCTTCTGCGACTCGGTGCCGGGCATGGAGATGTCCTCTTCCTTCCCCTCCGGCGCCATGCCGGCGGCGGCGATGGCCAGCACCAGGACACCCAGCCACAGACCACCCACGAGCCGGCGGCGCCGGAAGGCCCACCGTCCGATCCGGTAAAGAAATGTAGCCACCTGTTGATCACTCCAGACACCGCTAGGCAAGGGGAATCGCGCGGGATTCACGCGCCTCCCACACTTCCCTCCGGCGCCCCGACGGGGCATCGTCCCCCGCCGCCGTCTTCCCCTGGTGCACCCGGA
Source organism: Streptomyces lacaronensis (assembly GCF_047337785.1). NCBI lineage: Bacteria > Bacillati > Actinomycetota > Actinomycetes > Kitasatosporales > Streptomycetaceae > Streptomyces > Streptomyces lacaronensis. Next base: position 2,517,708 of record NZ_JBLHDK010000003.1, on the reverse strand, counting down.
CCAGCCACGCACGTGCCCTGGTGCCTACGCACTACAGGCCGGCTCGGGCCGGGGGGCTTACGTCGACTGGACCGGCTCGCTCCAGGCCTTTGTCAAGACCGTCACCGCCGAGTTCGCCGTGACCGCTCCCGGGCTCACCCGCGATCCGTACGATCTCGACCACACCCCGGGCGGCTCCGGCAGTGGTTCGGCGGCGGCCGGTGCGTGGCCCGGCCGGGAGCGGACGAGCGGCTGCTGGGACGGGCCCCTGATGTGGAGTCGGTCCTCGTTGGACGTCCGCACCCGTATGATGGGTATCCACTCCCGTGTACGGAGTTAGGGACGAGATGAGTGCCACATGGTGGCTTATGCAAGGTGAGGCCGCAGTCGGCGAGTTACGCCAGTACGGGGTCGACCAGCCGGTTTTTCTATGTCACTTCACGCCGGGTCCGGCGTGGGAAACGGTCCGGGCGCAGTTCGAGGCGTGGTCCGCGCTGCGCGGGCAGGATCCCGACGGAAGCCGTACCGCCCAGGTCATCCGGTCCATCATGGACCTCGGGCTGCGGCTGGTCCCCACGGACGACAGTCCGTCGATGGCGCTGTTCACCGAATGCATCCTGCGTATCGACGGCCACACCGCCCGGTTGCGCTACTGATGCTCCGCCGGGCGCGTCGGCCGGTAGCGTGCCCTCATGGACATCGGTGATGTGGTCGAGGACTTCGAACTGCCGGATGAGAGCGGCACCGTCCGTTCGCTCAGCGGGCTGCTGGCGGACGGCCCGGTGGTGCTGTTCTTCTATCCGGCGGCCTTCACCCCCGGCTGTACCAAACAGGCGTGCCACTTCCGGGACATCGCGGCGGAGTTCAAGGAGCTCGGTGCCCAGCCGGTCGGGGTCAGTGCCGATTCGGTCGAGAAGCAGGCGGAGTTCGCCCATGCGTACTCCTTCGGCTATCCGCTGCTGTCGGATCCGGAGGGGACCGTGCGGGAGCGGTTCGGGGTGAAGCGCGGGATCGCGGCGGTGCCGACCAAGCGGGTCACTTTTGTGATCGATACCGATCGCAAGGTGCTGGAGATCGTCAAGAGCGAGTTCCGGATGGGCGTGCACGCGGACCGGGCGCTCGATGCCCTGCGGGGCAGGAACGGGTAAGCCGCGTACGACCGTCCGCGTCCGGCGGAAAACCCTTGCGGGGGCCGCCTCTTGGGCGGCCCCCGCTGACGTTTGGGCCCCTCTAGCAAGCGCTTGCCGACACGGCGTATGGTCAGGCGGCCGACCGTAGCTTCCCCCGCCATCGGCGAACCTCCATCGCCGAACTGAGCCGAGCCGAGGAGCCTCCATGAGACGCGCCGGTACCGCACTGCTGGCCGCCACCGCCTGCCTCGCCGCCTTGCCGGTCGCCCCGGCCTGGGCCGGGGACTCCGGGCCCGATGAAAGCCCAGCCACGGCCGCGGTCGTCCCGCGGTGCACCGGCACCGCGCCCATCGTCTGCCATGCCGATGTCCCGCCGGGGACGTACGACGTGACGGCGGTCCTCGGCGGCGCCCGGGCGGGCAGCACCGGCGTCACCGCCGAGTCACGGCGGACGATGCTCGCCGCCACGCCGACCGCCGCCGGGCAGCGGCTCATCCGCTCCTTCACCGTGAACGTACGGGAGCCGGAGGGGGAGCCCACCGGGCCCAGCGGAAGCCCCGGGCTCGACCTCGCCTTCGGCGGTGACGCGCCGCGCCTCGCCGGTCTGAAGGTCACCGAGGTCGCCAGGGTCAGCGAGATGTCCAAGGTCACCGAAGCCGCCCCCGGCCGCCACCACCAGCTCTTCCTCGCCGGGGACTCCACCGTGTGCGACCAGCTCACCGCCCCGTACACCGGGTGGGGCCAGCAGCTGCCGCAGTTCTTCCGGCGCGGCCTGTCGGTCGCCAACTACGCCGACTCGGGCGAGAGTTCGGGCTCATTCCTCGCCGACCCCCGGCTCTTCGGCACCATGCGTCCGCTGATCCGCCCGGGAGACACCGTCCTCGTCCAGTTCGCCCACAACGACAAGCAGACGACCGCCGCCGACTACCGCGCCAACCTCGGCGCGCTGCTCGACGGCGTACGGGCGCGCGGCGGCAAGCCCGTACTGGTCACCCCCATCGTGCGCCGCTGGTTCAACGACGACGGCACCCTCGACAACGCAACCGCCCTGCACGTCAACGGCCTCGGGGTGAATCTGCCGCGGGAGACGCGCGCGCTGGCAGCCGAGCGGGGCGTACCGCTCATCGATCTGACCGCGCTCACCAAGCGGCTCGTGGAGGAGCTCGGCCCCGAGGGGTCCAAGCGGCTGTACCTCTACGACGAGGCCCGCGACAATACCCACACCTCCGCCCACGGGGCCACCGAGTTCGCGCGGCTGGTGCTCGGCGAGCTGCGTGCCCAGCGCCTCGTCCCCGCGGGGGTGCTCCGATGACCGGCCTCGCACCGCACCGTACGCCGCACCTCGCACCGCACCTCGCGCTGCCCCCGGAGGACCGCGACCTCAGCCCCCGTACCGGCTGGACCCGTGCCCACTGGGAGGCCGCCGCCGACGGACTGCTCGCCGCCGTCGCCCCGTACGCGTCCCCCGGCGGCGCCCTCTACCCGCTCCCCGGCGACCGGCCGAGCTGGTCAGGCCCCCGCTCCGACGGCCTGGAAGGCTTCGCCCGGACGTTTCTGCTGGCCGCCTTCCGCGTCGCGGGCGCACACGGCGCCGATCCCGGCGGACTGCTGGAGCGGTACGCGGACGGGCTCGCCACCGGCACCGCACACCTCGGCACCGCACCCCCCGGCACCGCACCCCCCGGCGGCGACGGACCCGAGGACTGGCCCCGGATCACCGACCGGGGCCAGCCGCTGGTCGAGTCCGCCTCCATCGCGCTCGGGCTGCGGCTCACCCGCCCCTGGCTGTGGGACCGGCTCGACGACGGCGTCCGGGAGCGGGTGGGAGCCTGGCTGGTGGACGCGCTCACCGCCGAACCCGTGCCCAGCAACTGGGAGCTGTTCCCCGTCGCCGTCGGCGGTTTCCTCGCCGAGGCGGGCATCGAGCCGGAGGCCGCCCGCGCCGCCGTGGCGCGCGGGCTGGAGCGCATCGAGCCCTGGTACACCGGCGACGGCTGGTACAGCGACGGCGCGGGCCGCGCCTTCGACTACTACAACGGCTGGGCCCTGCACCTGTATCCGGCGCTCGAGGCATGGCTGTCCCAGGACGGCGAGCGGCTCACCCGCTACGGGCGCCGACTGGCCACCCACCTCGCCGACTACGCCCACCTCTTCGGCGCCGACGGCGCCCCGCTGCACCAGGGCCGCTCCCTGACGTACCGCTTCGCCGCCGCCGCGCCCCTGTGGCTGGGCGCCCTCACCGGCCACACCCCGCTCGCCCCCGGAACCACCCGCCGCCTCGCCTCCGGCGTTCTGCGCCACTTCCTCGACCGGGGCGCGACGACGGACCGGGGGCTGCTCTCGCTCGGCTGGTACGGCCCCTACGACGGCGTCCTCCAGCCGTACTCCGGCCCCGCCTCACCGTACTGGGCCGCCAAGGGCTTCCTGGGGCTGCTGCTCCCGGCCGACCACGAGGTCTGGACGGCGCGCGAGGAGCCGGGACCCACCGAGCGCGCGGACGCGACGCGCGCCGTTCCCGGCCCCAACTGGCTGCTCCAGTCCACCGCGGGCGACGGTCTGGTGCGGCTCCACAACCACGGCAGCGAACACCTCCCGCCGCCCGGCGACCCCGACCAGGACGACCCCCACTACGCCCGTCTCGCCTACTCCACGGCCACCGGCCCCTTCCCGTACGGCGTCGCACCCGACAACCACTTCGGCCTGGTCCACGGCGGCCGGATCTCCCTGCGCACCGCGCTTGAGCCGCTGGGCGCGGGCGACGGCTGGGCCGCCTCGCGCCATCGGGCGCGGCTGGTGGGGGAGGAGCCGGAGGAGGGCGAGGAGGTGTGCGTCACCTCGCTGGTGCTGGTGCGCGGCGCCGTGGAGGTCCGGATCCACCTGGTGACCGGCGCCGCGCCGGGCCGGGCCGTCCGCCAGACGGGCTGGGCGGTCGCGGATCCCCCGGCGGAGGAGGAGGGGCCGCGGTCCGAACTGCTGCCGCTCCACGGCCTGATGAAGGACGGCGTTCTGCCCGCCGCCCCCACGGCCTTCGCCCGGCGCGCCGTCTCCCCCGCGCTGGCCGGAGAGACGACGGGCCGCGCCGGGGGCGACCTCTTCCTCTGCCTCGCCCGCCTGACGGCCGACCCCGACGCGCCCCCGCTGGCCGACCTGGTCCGCGCGGCGGCGGGCCCGGCGGACGACGGGACCCATCTGGTGACGGTCACCTGGTGGGACGGCGAGGTGCGGCGGGCCCGCGTGGGCCCGAGCGCGGTCGCCGTCGGTTGTCTGCCCGAAAACGCCGGTTGACGACCCGGTTTAACTCGGACTATGGGGCAGGAGCGGGCGGCAACGTCCCGCCCAGGCGCCCGGACAGGGCCTTCGTGGAGTCGAGGAGGAGCTCCCCGATCTCGGCGACGCGGTCCCGGGTGACGCGGGAGGCGGGTCCGGAGACGCTGATCGCCGTGGCGACCGCCCCGCTGTGGTCGAAGACCGGCGCGGCGACGCAGCGGATCTCCTCCTCGTTCTCCACGTCGTCGATCGCGTACCCCCGCTCCCGGACGGCGGCCAGTTCGGCGTGCAGTCGCTCGGCGGAGGTGATGGTGGCCGGGGTGCGGGGTGGCATGCCCCGCGCTATCACCTGTTCCACCACGGCGTTGGAGGAGTGGGCGAGAAACGCCTTGCCGACGGCGGTGCAATACGCGGGCTGGCGGCTGCCGATGCGTGAATGCATGCGCACCGGCTGGGGGCTTTCGACCTTGTCGATATAAACGATCTCCGGTGGATCGAAGACCACCAAGTGGATCGTCTCCCCTATGCTTTCGACGAGTTCGTGCAGATGCGGGGCAGCGGCTTCACGGAAGTCCAGCCGCTCCAAATAGACTTGGCCGAGGAAGGCATTCTGAGGGCCCAGTCGATAGCGCCCGTTCTCGGCGTCCTGATCCACCAGGCGCACTTCCCGCAGCGGTGCCAGCAGCCGCAGGACGGTGCTCTTGCTCAGGCCCAGGCCCTTCGCCAGGTCGGTGAGGGTCGGCCCACGCGGATGCCCGCCGTCCTCGGCCAGGAACATCACGATGGACAGGGCGCGGCGCAGCGACGACGAGGTGTTGCGCCCAGGTCCGGACCCGGCGGGCCGGTCGTCCTGGCCGCCGTGAGCGGTGTCCGGCCGAGAAGTCATGCCGGGACGGTAGCCGACCTCGATGATTTTGCATAGCAGCATCGGATGCCGGAATTCGAAATCAACCATTGACGGCCTTGAGCGGCTCGGTTAGCTTGTGCGCACCCATTACGGAATTCGATTCTGCATTGCAGAATCCCCAGAGCCCGACGGTCATCGCCGATCGCGGCCTCGATGATCTGTCCCGCTCTTTTCACCCCCGATTGGAGTCCCGCCGTGGGACGACGACGCCTTCATGCCCGCAAGATGGCCGCGATCTCCGTGAGCGCTCTCGCCACCACCTCCCTGCTCGCCGCCTGCTCCTCCAGCCAGAGCTCGGCCACCCGGGGGCAGAACTCCACCCTCCAGAAGGTGACCCGCAGCGGCACCCTGCGCGTCGCCAGCTGTCTGACGTTCCCGCCCTTCGGCTCGACGGACAAGGCCAACCAGCCCCAGGGCTTCGACGTCGATGTCGCCAAGGCCATGGCCAAGGCACTGGGCGTCAAGGCGAAGATCGTCGACACCACCTCCGCCAACCGCATCCCCAATCTGCGCACGCACAAGGTGGACGCCGTGATCTGCAACTTCACCACCACCGCCGAGCGTGCGAAGCAGGTCGCCTTCAGCGATCCGTACATCGTCGCCGGCGAGGTGCTGATGGTGAAGAAGTCCAGCGACATATCAGGCATAAAGGATCTTTCAGGCAAGAAGGTGGCGGTCACCAAGGGCTCCACCAACGGCGCCGCGGTGAAGGAGGGCAACCCGAAGGCGCAGATCCAGGAGTACGACACTTCGGCGGCGGCAGTGCTCGCGGTCAAGCAGGGCCAGGCCGACGCCATGGTCGAGGACTCCAACTTCCTCAACTCCCAGGCCAAGGCCGACCCCGCCCTCAAGGTCACCAAGGAATCGGTCGTACCGCTGGAGTACAACGCGATCGGGGTGGGCCAGGGCGACCCCGACTGGTCGCAGTGGATCAACACCTGGCTGCGGGAGTTCAACACCTCCGGCCAGAGCGCGGCCCTCTACAAGAAGTGGTTCGGCGTCAAGCCCGTCTACCCGCTCAACCCGTCCTACTGAGCCCTGCCGGGCGGCGGCACCCCGGCCGCCGCCCCCCGTGGAGGAACCCCATGTTCGCCGACTGGACCTACGCCCTCCAGGACTGGCCCACCTACCTCGGAGCGGCCTGGCTCTCCCTGAAGCTGTCCCTCGCCGCCTTCGTCCTCGCTTGTTCCCTCGGGCTGCTGGGCGCCCTGGCCCGCCGGTCGCGCCACGCCCTCGTCCGTGCCCCGGCCGCTGTGTACGTCGAGGTCATCCGCAACACCCCGGTGCTGCTCCAGATGTTCGTCGCCTACTTCGCCCTGCCCTCGGCCGGGCTGCGGCTCAGCCCCGTACAGGCGGGCATCGCGGCGCTCGGCGTCAACGTCGGCGCGTACCTCACCGAGATTTTCCGGGCCGGCATCCAGGCCGTCCCGCGCGGCCAGAGCGAGGCCTCCCGCGTGCTGGCCCTCAGCCCCTTCCGGACCTTCCTGCACGTCGTGCTCCCGCAGGCGCTGCGCAACGTCTATCCGGCCGTGATCAACCAACTCGTCCAGATCATCCTGGGCTCGTCGCTGCTGTCGGCCATCTCCGTCCCCGAACTCACCGGCACCGCCATGGTGATCAACGCCCGCAACCTGCTCACCATCCAGGTGTTCGGCATCGCCGCCGTGCTCTACCTGGTGCTCACCAACCTGGTCGTGCTGGTGGCCGAGCTGATCGGCCGCGCGGCCTTCAAGCCGCCGCTGCGCCCGATCCGCGCCCGTCAGTCGGTCCTGGCAGGCCTGCGGACCGCGGTCCGCCGCCTCGTCCTGATCCGCAAGGAGGCGTGATGGACTGGTCCGTCCTGTGGTCCAACCGGGATCTGTACGGCTCCGGGCTGTGGTCCACCGTCGAGCTCTCCGTCGCGGCCATCGCCGCCTGCACCCTGCTCGGCCTGGTCATCGCGGCGATCCGCACCAGCCGCATCCCGGTCCTGGCCCAGCTCGCCCGCTGCTACCTGGAGGTCTTCCGGGGCACCCCGCTGCTGGTGCAGATGCTCTTCATCTACTTCGGCGCCGCCTACCTGGGCATCGGGAACATCTCCGTCTTCGGCGCCGCCCTTCTCGCGCTCACCCTCTTCCAGGGCGCCTACGTCGCGGAGATCTTCCGCTCCGGCATTGAGGCCGTCCCGCGCGGCCAGTGGGAGGCGGCGCGGGTCCTGGGCCTGACCCGCATCCAGACCTTCGGGTCGGTCATCCTGCCCCAGACCCGGGCCATCGTGCTGCCCCCGCTGGTGGGGCAGTACCTCTCGCTCGTCAAGGACACCTCGATCGCCGTCGTCATCGGCTACGCCGAACTGCTTCGCGAGGGCCAGGCCATCGTGGACCGGGACGGCCACCCGGGCATGGCGTACCTGGCGATCGCTGTCCTGTACTTCGTCATCTGTTCCCCGCTGTCGGTCGTCGTCCGGCGGATGGAGAGAAAGGCCGTGACCGCCTGATGATCACCAAATCCCCCGCGGAGCGGACCCCCGCCACCACCGCCCAGGTCGCCCTGTCCGGCGTGCACAAGCGCTTCGGCGAGCTGGAGGTCCTCAAGGGCGTCGACATCGAGGTCGGCGCGGGTGAGGTCGTGGTGCTCATCGGAGCCAGCGGCTCCGGCAAGAGCACCCTGCTGCGGATCATGTGCGACCTGGAACGCTCCGACCGCGGAGAGGTCTGGGTCAATGGAGTCCCCCTGCACGACCGCAAGCGCGCACCCGAGATCTTCGGCCATGTCGGCATGGTCTTCCAGCAGTTCAACCTGTTCCCGCACCACACCGCGCTGGGCAATGTGACTCTCGCGTTGCGCAAGGTACGCAAGATGGGCCGCAAGGAGGCCGAGGAGCGCGGCCGGGAGGCGCTGGCCCGGGTCGGTCTCGCCGAGAAGGCGGACGCCTATCCGGCCCAGCTGTCCGGTGGCCAGCAGCAGCGCGTGGCGATCGCCCGCGCGCTCGCCATGGATCCCGCCATCATGTTCTTCGACGAACCCACCTCGGCCCTCGACCCGGAGCTGGTGGGCGAGGTCACCGGGGTCATGCGGTCCCTGGCCGACGAGGGCATGACCATGGTGGTCGTCACCCACGAGATGCGGTTCGCCCGGGACACCGCCGACCACGTGGTCTTCATGGACGGCGGTGTCGTCCTCGAACAGGGCACGCCCGAGCGTGTCTTCGGCAGCCCGGCCGAGGCCCGCACCCAGCAGTTCCTGCACCGGGTCCTGGACACCTGACGCCGGACCGCCGCGCCCGTGACCGCCGGGTCAGCCCAGCGGGCTGAAAGTGAAGGAGAACTCCGCCGGGGCCGCGAGCAGCCGGTACGGCTCCAGCACCCCCGGGCCGCAGGACTGGCTGCCGATGCCCTGCTGGCCGTGGTCCAGGTTCACCCACACCGTCTCGTTCGACGGCTCGAGATCCGGTGTGTGCTCCGCCGCGTCGAGCTGCTCGGTGGTCCAGCGGCGCGCGGTGAACCAGAAGGCCGGTTCGCCCTCGATGCGCATCCCCGATCCGTCGGGCGCGGTCAGCCGTACCCAGCGGACGTCGATCCGGGCGCCGTTCTCCTGCGGGCGGACGTACGGCGTCTGGAGCTCGTCCACCGACAGCGCCCACCGCCCCACACGCGCGGCGGCGCGGGTGTCCGGATACGCCTCGCCGGGGCCGCCGCCGAACCACTCGGCGTCGCCCAGCGCGGCCGGGACTCCGAACCGCAGACCCAGGCGCGGCAGCGGGAAGGTCCACTCGCCCAGCGGGGTGACGGAGACCGCCAGGCTCAGCCGTCCGTCCTCGTCGGCGGTCCAGCGGTAGACCGTCTCCAGGCCGATGTCCACGGCGGCGGGCGCGACGCGGGTACGGACGGTCAGCGCACCGTCCGCAGTCGTCTCCACCGCGTCGGTCCGGTGCCGCGTCCGGTGCAGTCCGAACCGGCGCCAGATCAGGCCCCAGCGCTCGTCCGGCTGCCAGGACGCGCCGTTGTCGTTGTCGGTGGGCGCGCGCCAGATGTCCAGCCGGGGCGGTTCGGTGACCGGGAGCCCGCCGAGCGAGGTCAGGGCGCCGGTGGCCGCGTCGAAGACGCCGGGGCCGAGCACGATCCGGTCGCCGTCGCGGCGCGGCGCCGCCCCGGAGGCGAGGGCGCGCGCCCGGCCGGTGCCGGGCGCGTCGGCGGGGAGCTGGGCCCAGGCCACCGGATGGCCCGCCTCGGCCCACGCCGTCGCGGTCGCCAGCCGCGCCTCGACCGTCCACCACGCCTCCGCCCCCGCCTCGGCGTCGGGCGGCGCCGGGAGCTTCACAACGGTGGACTCGCCCGGGGGCAACGGCTCCACCGCCAGCTCACCCGAGCCGATCGCCTCGCCCTCGGCCTCATAGGTCCAGGAGAAGACGAGGTGGGACAGATCCGCGAAGTCATGGCCGTTGGTGATCCGGACCGTGCCGTCGGGCCCGTCGCCCTCGATCCGCACCGGCTCGATGACCTTCTTGTACTCGATCAGGCCGGGGGAGGGGGTGCGGTCGGGGAAGACCAGCCCGTCGCACACGAAGTTCCCGTCGTGCAGCTCCTCGCCGAAGTCGCCGCCGTACACGTGGTAGAAGCGGCCGTCGGGGGCGCGCCGGGTGAAGCCGTGGTCGATCCATTCCCAGACGAAACCGCCCTGGCAGCGCTCATGCTCCTGGAACAGCCGCTGGTACTCGCTCAGCCCGCCGGGGCCGTTGCCCATGGCGTGCGCGTACTCGCACTCGATGAACGGCAGCGCCCGGCGCTTCGCGTCCAGCTCCGGATCGCCCCACGGCGGCTCGGCGCGCCGGCCGATCTGGTCGACCTCCTCGTGCGGCGCGTACATCCGCGAGTAGATGTCCGTGTCGGCGCAGGACAGATCGCCCTCGTAGTGGATCACCCGGGACGGGTCGCGCTCCCGGATCCAGTCGGCCATGGCGGACAGCCCGCGCCCGGTGCCGCACTCGTTGCCCAGCGACCACATCACCACCGACGGGTGGTTCTTGTCCCGCTCGACCATCCGCTCGGCGCGGTCGAGCAGCGCCGGGGTCCAGCGGTCGTCGTCCACCGGGTTGTTCCGCCAGTCCAGGTCGACGAAGCCATGGGTCTCCAGATCGCATTCGTCGATGACCCAGAGCCCCAGTTCGTCGCAGAGCCCGAGGAAGGCCGGATGCGGCGGATAGTGGCTGGTGCGCACGGCGTTGATGTTGTGCCGCTTCATCAGCACCAGATCGCGGCGCATGGTGGCGAGGTCCACCGCCCGGCCGTTCTCGGGGTGGAACTCATGCCGGTTGACGCCGCGGAAGAGCACCCGCCGGCCGTTGACCTTGAGCAGCCCGTCCTCGACCACCACGGTACGGAAGCCCACCCGCAGCGAGACGCTCTCGCCCACGGTGGTCAGCCGCGCCTCGTACAGCCGGGGCGTCTCCGCCGTCCACGGCTCGACGGGGACGGTGGCGCTCTCCCCGGTGGCCAGGTCAAGACCCAGCTCGGGCACGGTGACCCGGCCGCCGGGGTCGGCGTCGATCCGCAGCGTGCCCTCGCCGGTGGTGTGGTCGTAACTGGCGTGGACGAAGTAGTCGTCGAGCGCGCCCTCGGGGCGGTGCTCCAGCGTCACCTCACGGAAGATCCCGGGCAGCCACCACTGGTCCTGGTCCTCGAGATAGGTTCCGGACGACCACTGGTGGACGCGTACGGCCAGTACGTTGCCCGACGGCTGGAGCAGACCCCCGACCGCGAACTCGTGCGGCAGCCGGCTGCCCTTGAAAGTGCCCAGCTCCTCGCCGTTGAGCCAGACCCGGGCGCAGGACTCGACGCCCTCGAAGCGCAGGACCGCGTCCCCGCCGGCCGGCCAGTCGCCGGGCAGGTCGAAGACGCGCAGATGGTCGCCGGTCGGGTTCTCGTCGGGCACGCGCGGCGGATCCACCGGGAAGGGGTAGCGCACATTGGTGTAGATCGGCGCTCCGTGGCCGTGCAGCACCCAGTGGCCGGGCACCGGGAGCTCGTCCCAGCCGCGGGCGTCGAAGCCGGGGCGGGCGAAGGAGTCGTCCTCGGCGGTGGCGGTCGGCGACAGCCGGAACGACCACGTCCCGTTCAGGCTCAGCCGCGCGGCGTCGGAGGATGGGGTCCAGGGGCGGGGCGGCAGCGCTCCCGCGCCGGGGGAGACGTCCTCGTAGTAGGGCAGTGGCGTGTGCTGCGTGGAGCTCATCGACTCTCCTCGGTCAGCCCTTGATACCGGTCTGTGCCACACCCTGCACCAGCCAGCGCTGGAGGAACACGAAGACCAGGACAAGTGGCAGGATCGATACGGCCGTTGCCATGAAGATCAGGTGGATGTTGATGGTCTGTGCGGTCATATAGGAGGACAGTGCGACCTGCACGGTCCACGAACTCTGATCCTGGCCGATGACCAGGGGCCACAGGAAGGCGTTCCAGCCGCTGATGAAGGTGATGACCGAGATCGCGGCGAAGAAGTTGAGCGAGTTCGGCACCACGATGCGCCAGTACGCGCCCCAGTAGCCGAGCCCGTCCACCCGGGCCGCCTCCTCCAGCTCCTTGGGGAAGCCGAGGAAGTACTGGCGGAAGAGGAACGCCGTGAACCCGCTGAACAGCCCCGGGATGATCAGACCGCGCAGCGAGGAGACCCAGCCGAGCGAGGACACCAGCACATAGCTCGGTACGAAGGTCACGGCCGCCGGGACCATCAGGGTGAACAGCACCGCGTACAGCACCTTGTTCGCGTGCCGGTACGGAATGCGGGCCAGCCCGTATCCGGCCAGGGAGCAGACCAGCAGGGTGCCCAGGGTGTGCAGCACGGCCACCACCGTGGAGTTCCACAGGGCCTTCGCGAACGGCACCGAGGGGTCGTCGAACAGCTCCTTGACGTTCCCCCACTGGAGGTCGGCGGGGAAGAACCGCCAGCTCTCACCGGTGATGTCCGCGTCGGTGGACAGGGCGTTGCGGACGATCAGATAGAAGGGCACCAGGAACAGCACCGTCGCCACGCCGAGGGCGAGGTACAGCCCGGTGTTGCCCATGACCGAGCGCGCGGAGCGCTTGCGGGCCCCCGTGGGGCCGTGCGTCGTGACGGTCACTTCTCATCACCCCTTCCGAAGCCGAGGAACCTGCCCTGGGCCAGGGTCACCAGGGCGATCAGCAGGGCGAGGATCAGGGCGCCCGCGCTGGCGTGGCCGTAGTCCTGGTTGGCGCCGAGCGCCTGGAGATAGAGGTCGACCAGGGGCGGCCGGCCCCAGGTGGCCCGGCCCTCGTCGAGGATGTTGTAGAACTCGTCGAACGCCTGGTACGCCGCGATGAGCAGCAGCAGGACGACCGCGACCGAGGTGGCGCGCAGTTGCGGCAGGGTGATGTGGCGGAATGTCTGCCAGCCGGATTTCGCGCCGTCCACGGCAGCCGCCTCGTACAGCTCACGCGGGATGTTCTGCAGCGCCGCCAGGAAGAGGATCATGTAGAAGCCGCATTGCAGCCACAGCCGGGCGGAGCAGATCACCAGCCAGTACCAGGGCGGATGCGGGGAGGCCAGCCAGGCGACGGAGTCGATGCCGAACCAGCCCAGCACGGTGTTCATCATCCCGTAGCGCAACCCGTTGAACAGCGACATCTTCCACACCAGCGAGGCCACGACGAAGCTGCACGCGGTGGGGAGGAAGAAGACCGACCGGAAGAACGCCTTCATGAAGCGGATGCGGTGGACCAGCAGCGCGAGGGTGAGGGAGAGGGCATAGGTGATCGGCACGATGATCGCGGCGAAGATCGTGAAGTTGACGAGACTGTCCACGAAATCGCCGTCGCCGAGCATATCGGCGTAGTTGCCGAGGCCGACGAACTCGGTGGGGGTGACGGTGCCCTGGGCGTTGTGCAGGCTCAGCCAGAGGCTCCAGCCGATCGGCACATAGACGAAGACGATCAGCCCGATCAGGAACGGGCCGGTGAACAGCCAGAAGTTGAGGGTGCGGCCGCGGGAGCCGCCGAGTCCCCGCGGCCGTCGTCGGGCGGGGGCCGCTCCTCGGGGCGCTCGGCCCTTGGCGGCGCTGTGGGTGGGTGTGGTGGTCGCCATGACGGTTCCGGTCGCCGGCCTATCCGAGCTGCTTCAGCGCGCGCTCGATCTTCTTGTCGGCGCTGTCCAGTTCGGCTTCGGGATTCTTGCTGTCGCGCACCGAATTGACCACCGCGTCGAGCAGGATGTTGAACATCCCCTCGGTCCAGTACGGATCGTCGAAGACCCCGTGGGTGTTGAACAGCTCGACCGCCTCGGCCGCCACCCCGCTCTTGAGCTTGTCCGCCCCGGCGGCGATGCTCTTGCGCGCGGGGATGTGGAACCCGTAGTCGAGCGCCCACTCCTGCTGGTACTTCTTCTGGTCGATCCACAGCCATTTGACGAATTCCTTGGCCGCGTCGACGTCCTTGGCCTTGGCGGACACATAGGTGGACCAGCCGCCGTTGTAGACCACCTGGCGCCCCTTGGCACCGGACTTGGGGAAGGGGAAGATCCCGAAGTCGTCGCCGAACGCCTTCTGGATCGCCGGTATCGCCCAGATGCCACACCATTGGATGGCGCACAGGCCCTGGAGGAAACTGGCCGGGTCCCAGACCTCGGTCGGGGCGCCCAGCAGCAGTGACTTGCTCTTGTAGAGCTCCCGCGCCTTGGTGAGGGTCTCCACGAGATTGTCGGTGTGGTAGGCGATTCTGTGGTCCGCGTCCAGATAGTGCGGGCCGGTGGACCACACCAGCGGCTTGCTGATGGTCTTGAGGTTCTGGCCGATGTAGAGCCCCTTGACCTTGCCGCTGGTGAGTTTGTGCGCGGCGTCGATCAGCTCGTCGAAGGTGGCCGGAGGCTTGACCCCGGCCTTCTCGAAGAGGGACTTGCGGTAGAAGAAGAACTGCGGATCGTCGATCATGCGGATGCCGTAGATCTTCCCGTCCACGGAATTCGCCGTGATGTCCTCCGGCAGGAAGTCGTCCTTGACATCGGCGACGATGTCATCGAGCGGAACGATCTGCCGGGAGCGCACCAGCTGGAGATCGGGGTGGTATTCGAAGACATCCGGGGCCCCGGATCCCAGCAGGGTGGTCGCCAGCTTCGACTCGTATTCGCCCGGCACCCATTCGATGGTGACCTCGGCCTTGTCGTAGGCGTCGGCGAACTTCTTCGCGGCCTGCTGGGTGCCCTGCTCTCCATAGGCGTGGTACATCTGCTTGATCGACTTACCGCCGCCGCCCGAGCGGCCGGTGTTCGAACCGCAGGCGGCGAGTCCGCCGAGGGCCGCCACTCCGCTCATCGCGCGCAGCACGCCGCGGCGGTCCCAGTCTCTGCCTCTGCCTCTGCTGATGTTCGACATATGACGTCCTCGTCTCCGTCGCCGCCAGGTTCCGTCACGTTCCTTGGTGCAGCGGGACGTTAGCCATAGACGAAGACTTCGGCAAGGGGTTGGACGAAGTGGACGCGGTAAGGGTGGTGACGTCCCGTCAGGACGGTGCCGGGCGGTTCGAGGCGTCGAACGAAAGGGGTATGGAAGCGAGGCCGAAACCCCGCGGGCTGTGGTTCCCCTCAGGCTGTGCCGCGGTTCCTCGGCGTGGTGCGGCGGTTCTTCAGGCCCACCGACGCGAGCGAGCCCTCCAGGGCGAAGGTCGCCGCGCCGAGGCTCACGGGGTTGGACGCGATCGGGCACAGCACGATCTCGGTGTTCGCCAGCGGGCGGCGCAGCGCGCGCACCGCCACCGCCTCCCGCACCTCGGCGAGCAGCGGCTCACCGAGGGCCGCCGCCACCCAGCTGCTGAGCACGATCACTTCCGGGTTGAGCAGGTTGATGAGATCGGCCAGGGCGGCGCCGAGGTAGCGTGCGGTGGCCCGCACGACCTTCAGGGCCACCGGATCGCCCTCCGCGAGGCCCCGGCCGAGCGCCTCGATGGTGGCCGTCTGGTCGTCCGGGTGCAGCAGCGGGCTGTCCGGGCTCAGCTCGCGCAGATTCCGCATGATGCCGGGGGCGCCGACATAGGTCTCCACACAGCCCTGGTTGCCGCAGTGGCACTGTCGTCCGTCCAGGATGAGGGTGGTGTGTCCCCACTCCCCGGCGCTGTTGCTGACCCCGCGGTGCAGGGTGCCGCCGAGCGCAAGCCCGGCCCCCACGCCCGTACCCAGGTTGACCACCACGGCGTCGTTCCGCCCGCGCGCCGCCCCGAACCACTGCTCGGCCACCGTGCAGGCGCGCAGCGGATTGTCGAGGTGGAGGGGGTGCGGGATGTGCTCGGCCAGCAGCCGCAGCAGCGGGACGTCATGCCAGTCCCAGTTGGGGGCGAAGACCGAGACCCCGCCCTCGCGGTCCACCTGGCCCGGCACGCTGACGCCGACGCCCAGCACCCGGTCCGCGGCCACGTCCGCCCGCTCGACCACCGAGGAGACGGCGGCGGCGATATGCGCCACCACCTTGGCCGGGTCGTTCTCCTCCGGGCGCAACTCCTCGTCGGCGCGGGCCAGGACGGTCAGTGCCAGGTCGAACAGCTCGACATGGATGTACGTCTCCGCCACGTCCACGCCGATCAGCGCGCCGCCCGAGGAGTTGACCGCGACCAGTCCGCGCGGCCGGCCGCCGTCGGAGTCCTCGTAGCCGACCTCGACCAGCATCCCGAGGTCGAGCAGCTCCCCGACGAGGTTCGCGACGGTGGCCAGGCTCAGCTCGGTGGCGGCGGCCACCTCCTGCCGGGAGACGGGGGATCGGGCCACGATATGACGCAGCACCCCGTAGCGGTTGGCGGTGCGTATATCGCGGGACGTGCGCTTCACGCCGGAATCCCCTCTGCGTGGGCGGGTACTGCTGTGTCGCGGGTGCCGCGCCAGGCTAGAGTGTGGGCCAGACCATGGACAACCCCTTCGACCAACCCTTGTACGAAGCGTCGGGGCAGCTGGGGGCGGGCTGAGCGGCAGGCTCAGCCCGCCTTGAGTACCGCGCGGACGACGGGCCCGGCGGCATCCCCGCCGTGCCCACCGCCGGTGACCACGGCGGCGGCCGCTACATCGTTCCGGTAGGCGGTGAACCAGGCGTTGGTCTTGGGCTGGCCGTCGATCTCGGCCGAACCCGTCTTGGCGCCGATGTCCCCGGTGAGCCCGGACATCGCCCGGGCGGCGGTGCCGCTGGTCGCGGTCAGCCGCATCATGGCCTTCAGCTGCGAGACGGTGGCCGGGCCGAGGCTGCGGTCGCTGGTGGCGATCTCCCGGTGGTCGACGGAGCGCGGCACGAGAACGGGCTGCTTGAAGGTGCCCGTCCGGGCCGTGGCCGCGACCGAGGCGATCGTGAGCGGGTTCATCTGGACCGTGCCCTGGCCGATCATGGCCGCGGCCTTGTCGTCGCCGCTTCCGTTCGGCACCTCGCCGTCGAAGGTGGTGACCCCCACCCGCCAGTTCAGCCCGAGCCCGAACACGGTCCGCGCCTCCTGGGCCAGCGCGCCATCGGGCACGGCCCCGGCGAGCGAGACGAACGCGGTGTTGCAGGACGCCGCGAAGTCCTGCGCGAAGGTGGCGGCCGGGTTCTCGCTGTCCTCCACGTTGTGGAACGTCATGCCCTGTGCGTACGCCGCCGTCTTCGGACACGGCACCGGGCGGCTCGGGCTGACCTTGCCCGCCTCCAGCAGGGTGGCCGCGGTGACTATCTTGAACGTGGAGCCCGGCGCCGTCTGCCCCTGCAACGCGGCGTTGAACTCGGCCTGGTCGGAGTTGGCCACCGCCAGGATCTCCCCGGTGCTGGGCTTGAGCGCCACCACGGAGGCGCCGTCGCGCGTGGCCACCGCCTTCTCCGCGCTCTTCTGCACCCCGGCGTCGAGAGTCGTGCGCAGCGTGCCCGGGGTGCCCTTCGTCACCACATGCAGCGTGGCTCCGGCGGTCCCGTCGGGCTTGACCGCCGAGACCTCCACCCGGGCCGTGCCACCCGCGTCGGCCCCGTATCTCGCGCGCAGCGCGATCAGCACCGGGTCGAGCGAGGGATAGCGGCCCTGCCGCAGCTCCTCGCCGTCGCGGTCCAGCACCCGGACCGGCGGATTGTCCGCCAGATCCGTCCGTACGGACTCATTGGCGCCCAGTTTGGGGTGGAGGACGGAGGGCCTCCAGTCGACCAGCGGCTTCTTGGTCGTCCGGCCGCGCACCACGGTCAGCCGTGATGTGTAGGTCCAGCTGGATCGGGCCTTGCCGAAGACCACTTCCGCCTTGATGGTGAACGGGACCGTGGTGCCCCGCGCCGCGCCCGGGGTGGCCGTCACCCTCTTCACATGCCCGTCGTCGCGATAGCCGCTGAGGGCGCCGATGGCCGACTCGGCGTCGTTGGTGAGCCCGGCGGCGAGCATGTCATTGCCGTCCGCCCACGCGTCCAGGAACTCCCGCGCGGTCCGCCGGGCCTCGTCCCCGGTCACCGGACCGTCATGGGCCGCGGTGGTGTCGCCGCCGGTCACGCCCGTGTAGAGGTTGTATCCGCCGTAGCCGGCGACCCCCAGGAGCCCCACTGACAGAGCCCCTAAGACGACCTTCCCCACCGCCCGCATGGCGTCCCCCCGATTTTCACCTGGATCAGCTCGTGCGACGTTGCCGCTCAGGCGGCCTTTCCCACCTCGCCGCGCAACGCCCGTGTGTAGACCTTCAGCAACCGGCTGTACTCGGCCCGCTCCGAAGGCCGCAGTGCCCGGCCGGCCCGGGCCCGGAGAAAGACGCGTATCGCCTCGTTGGCCTGGTCGGTGGCGGGAGTGGTCAGTAAGGCAGGTTGGTGAGTAGGAGTCGGACGCATGACCATAAGAGTAGAGGGCCCTACCGACAATGGCACCGGCGTAAACCGCCCAACAGCGGTGTTACCGGCGGTATGTGAGGAAGACCGCATCCCCCGCGCAGGTGTTCCCCTCTATGTCCCCGTGGCATATGCCCCGCCACGGTGGAGATATGCCTCCTGGGCTCCCCTGGCGTTCCATCAGCTCTGACCAGCGGATTCCGGCCCGATGAGGATCACTTCGAGGGTGCGGGGGCCGTGGACGCCTTCCACCCGGTCGAGTTCGATATCGCTGGTCGCGGACGGTCCCGAGATCCAGGTCAACGGGCGGGCCGGGTCGAGGCGTTCGAGCGCCTCGGGGACGGAACCCACGACCTGGTCGGTGACGCGGATCACGCAGATGTGGTGGTCGGGCACCAGGGTGATGCGGCGACGCCCCTGGTCGGGGGCGGCGTCCAGGACCACGGTGCCCGTCTCGGCGATGGCCACCGCGCAGCCCGTCACCACGCTGGAGACCGCGTCCAGGTCGTGCGGGGTCAGCTCCGCCGTGTCCGGAACCCGGCGCACCGCGTCGGGGACGTCGGACAGCCACGAGTCGGGGAGGCCCGGGGGTACCGCCACGCTGGTCGCGCCGCGGTCGGCGAGGAGGCGGGCGATCAGGGCCGGGAGGGCCGACGGGGCGTCGGCGCGGTGGACGAGCGCGCGGTAGTCGGCCAGGTTCTCCGCGAGGAGGTCCGCGGTCTGTGCGGCGGTGCGGTCGCCGTGGACCCGGTGGTAGGTGCGCTCGACCGGCACCTCGCCGGGTGTCTCGGCACGCGGCACATCCGCCAGGGCGCGGCGGACGCGGGCCATGACCAGGGCGCGCGAGTCCGGGCCCTGGGTGCTCGGGTTCTGGGCGGCGGGTTGGTGCGCGCCGGGGAGCCGGGAGCCGGGGTCTCGCGAGGTCATGTGGTCTTCTTCCTTCCCTCCGGGCGGCTCCCGGTGCCGCTCCCGCCCCGGGTGCGTTGCCACCAGTCGCGGAACGACTCCTCCGGCACCTTCGGCAGCTCCCGAGTATCGCTCCACGCCCGCCCCGGACCGGGCAGTCGGCGCGGATGGAAGCGGCGGGTGCGGGAGGCCAGCCGCTGGCCGGTGCGCAGCAGCCGGGGGTGGTCCAGGGCCCAGCGGGCGGCGCGCATCGCGGCGCGCTCGGCGGCGTGGCCCTTGGCGGGCTTGATGACCGTACGGGTGCCACGGACGGAGGCGGGGCCGCCCTCGACCACCCGCTCACGCAGGTGGACCAGGATCTCCGGGATGTCGATGGCGACCGGGCACACCTCGTAGCACGCCCCGCACAGGGACGAGGCGTACGGGAGCGAGGCGTCCAGCTCGCTCTGGATACCGCGCAGTTGGGGGGTGAGGATCGCGCCGATCGGGCCCGGGTACGCCGATCCGTACGCATGGCCGCCCGCCCGCTCGTACACCGGGCACACATTGAGACACGCCGAGCAGCGGATGCAGCGCAGCGCCTGCCGTCCCACGGTGTCGGCGAGGGTGTCGGTGCGGCCGTTGTCGAGCAGGACGAGGTGGAAGGCGCGCGGGCCGTCGGCGTCCGTGGTGCCGGTCCAGGTGGAGGTGTACGGGTTCATCCGCTCGGCGGTCGAGGACCGCGGCAGCAGCTGGAGGAAGACCTCCAGGTCCTGGAAGGTGGGGACCACCTTCTCGATGCCGACGACGGAGATCAGCGTCTCGGGCAGGGTCAGACACATCCGGCCGTTGCCCTCGGACTCCACGACCACGAGCGTTCCGGTCTCCGCGACCATGAAGTTGGCGCCGGAGATCCCCACCTTGGCGTTCAGGAACTTCTCGCGGAGGTGGAGCCGCGCGGCCTCGGCGAGGTCGGCGGGCGCGTCGGTCAGCCCCTCCGGGGCCGGGCGGCCCCACTGGGACATCTTCTCCGTGAAGATGTCGCGGATCTCGCCCCGGTTGCGGTGGATCGCCGGGACCAGGATGTGCGACGGGAGGTCGTCGCCGAGCTGCACGATCAGCTCGGCGAGATCGGTCTCGTACGCCGTGATCCCGGCCGTGGCGAGGGCCCCGTTCAGGCCGATCTCCTGCGTGGCCATCGACTTGACCTTGACGACCTCGCGCTCGCCCGTGGCCCGTACCAGCTCGGTGACGATCCGGTTCGCCTCGTCCGCGTCCGCCGCCCAGTGGACCTGGCCGCCGGCCGCCGTGACCGCGCTCTCCAACTGCTCCAGATACTGGTCGAGATGGCGCAGCGTACGGTCCTTGATGGCCGCGCCCGCGGCGCGCAGCAGCGACCAGTCGTCCAGTTCGGCCACGGCCGTGGCGCGCTTGGCGCGGATGGTGTGGGTGGCGTGGCGGAGGTTGGCACGCAGCTGGGTGTTCCGGGTCGAGGCGTCGGCCGCCCGCGGGAAGGCGGGCATCCCCAGGTAGGTGGCCTGGTGGGTTCCGCTCACCAGACGTCTCCTTCCGTGCTGGCCAGGATCTCGGCGAGGTGGACGGGGCGGACCGTGGAGCCCTGGCGGGCGAGTGTGCCGCCGATGTGCAGCTGGCAGGAGTTGTCGAGGGTGCACACCGCCTCGGCGCCGGTCGCCGTGATGTTGCGCGCCTTGTCCGCCCCCATGGCCGCCGATACGGCCGCGTTCTTGACGGCGAACGTACCGCCGAAGCCGCAGCACTCCTCGGCGCCCGGCAGCTCCACCAGGTTCAGCCCCTTCACGGCGGCGAGGAGCGAGCGTGGGCGGTCGCCGAGCTTCAGCATCCGCAGGCCGTGGCAGGTGGGGTGGTAGGTCACGGTGTGCGGGTAGTACGCGCCGACATCCGTGACCTTCAGGACATCCGTGAGGAATTCGGTGAGCTCGTACGTTTTGGGGACCGCCTCGGCCGCCGCGTCCGCGAGCTCCTGGCCCCGCCCCTCGGCGGCGGCCTTCGCGCCCATCCGGGGGTAGTTGTCCCGCACCATCGCCGCACATGACCCCGAGGGGGTCACCACGTATTCGTAGTCGCGGAACGCCGTGGCGTAGCGGCGCATCAGCGGTTCGGTCTCATGGCGGTAGCCGGTGTTGAACTGCGGCTGCCCGCAACAGCTCTGCGCCTCCGGGAAGCCGACTTCCACGCCGAGCCGCTCGAGGAGCGTGACCACGGCTTGGCCGGTGCGCGGATAGAGGGTGTCGTTGACGCAGGTGATGAAGAGCGCTACGCGCACGGTTCCTCCTCGTCGCCCTGGCCGGTGGCGGCCCTTGTGACCGGTGCGTCTCCGAGCCGGGCGGCTGCCCGGTCCCACGCCGAATGATCACCTGTGGGCTCATACTGCCTCAGTGGCTGGGTGCTGTGAAGCAGGGCGCGCAACTCGGGCAGACCACCGGTGATCGCTCCGGCCGTCCGGGCCTGCACCAGTATGTTTCCCAGGGCCGCCGCCTCGGCCGGGCCCGCGATCACGGGAAGGCCGCAGGCATCGGCGGTGAGCTGGCACAACAGCGTGTTGTGCACACCGCCGCCGACGATGTGTACGGCGCTGACCGTACGGCCGGACAGCCGGGTGGCGTCCTCGATCGCGCGGCGGTGGGCCAGGGCGAGGGAGTCCAGGACGCAGCGGGTGGTCTCGGCCGGGGTGCGGGGGACGGGCTGGCCGGTGCGGCGGCAGGCGTCGGCGATGCGGTCGGGCATGTGGTGGGGGGCGATGAAGGCGGGGTCGCCGGCGTCCACGACCGAGCGGAGGGGGGTGGCTTGGGCCGCGGCCTGGAGCAGGGCGGTGAGGTCTGTGCTGTTCGTATCGCCTGTGCGGGCGGTTTCGGTGTTCCAGGTGCGGACGCACTCCTGGAGCATCCACAGGCCCATGATGTTGCGCAGATAGCGAACCGTGCCGTCCACGCCCAGCTCATTGGTGAAGTTGGCCGCGCGGCTCTCCTCCGTGAGCACCGGCGCGTCCAGCTCCAGCCCGGCGAGGGACCAGGTGCCGGTGGCGATGTAGGCGAAGTCGGGTGTGATGGCCGGGACGCCGACTACGGCGGACGCGGTGTCGTGCGAGCCGACGGCGGTGACGGGGAGGGGGTGCGTTATGCCCGTCTCGGTGAGAACGTCCTGGCGCAGCGTTCCGGCGGGATCGCCGGGGCGGCGCAGGGGAGGGAAGAGCGAGAGGTCGATGCCCAGGGCCTCTGCCACCGGGGCGGCCCAGTCGCGGGTGCGGGGGTCGATCAGCTGGGTGGTGGAGGCGTTGGTCAGCTCGGTGCCCAGCTCGCCGGTCAGCCAGTACGAGATGAGGTCGGGGATGAGGAGGAGGCGGTGGGCGGCGGTGAGGGCGGGCGTGCCTCGCGCCGCGATGAGCTGGTAGATGGTGTTGAAGGGGAGGCGCTGGATGCCGGTGGCGCCGTAGAGGGCCTGGGGCGGGAGCGCGGCCGCGACCTTTTCGGCGGCGCCGGTGGTGCGGGTGTCGCGGTAGTGGACGGGGTTGGCCAGCAGGGTGCCGTCGGCGGCGAGCAGGCCGTAGTCCACGGCCCAGGTGTCGATGCCGACGCTGGTCAGGTTGCTGTTGCCGGTATGCGCGGCAGCTGCCTTGAGGCCGTTCAGGACGCCCTGGTGGAGCGACAGGATGTCCCAGTGCAGGGTGCCCAGGACGCGGGTTGGCCGGTTGGGGAAGCGGTGCGCCTCGTGGAGGGTCAGCCGTTCGGGGGAGACCTCCCCGACGATGACGCGGCCGCTGGAGGCGCCGAGGTCTACGGCGGCGAAGCGGTGTTCTGTGGTGGGCACGTGGACCTCGTGGTGGGTGGTGGGTGCGTGGTGATTGCTGTGGTTCGTACGGGGCGGGGGCCGGGGCCTCCGGCCCCGTCCCCCTCATACGCGTGTCAGCGCAGGAACGCCGCCGCGACGCCCGCGTCGACCGGTACGTGGAGACCCGTGGTGTGGGT
Organism: Streptomyces lacaronensis; assembly: GCF_047337785.1. Lineage (NCBI taxonomy): Bacteria > Bacillati > Actinomycetota > Actinomycetes > Kitasatosporales > Streptomycetaceae > Streptomyces > Streptomyces lacaronensis. Next base: position 2,494,758 of record NZ_JBLHDK010000003.1, on the reverse strand, counting down.
CAGGTCGCCGCCGACGAGGGCGAAGACCGCGTTCGCCACATGGGAAGGGAGCACTTCGCGCTTGAGCAGGGTGCGTTGGGCGTAGAACTCGCCCAGCTTCTCCTCGGGGACGCCGTAGACGGCCGCGCGCTGTGCGCCCCAGCCGCCCGCGAAGATGCCGGAGCCCTGGACTACGCCGTCGGGGTTCACGCCGTTGACCCGGATGCCGTGCTCGCCCAATTCCGCCGCCAGGAGCCGGACTTGGTGCGCCTGGTCGGCCTTGGTCGCGGAGTAGGCGATGTTGTTCGGGCCCGCGAACACGGCGTTCTTGGACGTGATGTACACGATGTCACCGCCCATGTTCTGGGCGATGAAGGTCCTTGCCGCTTCGCGGGAGGCCAGGAAACTGCCTCGCGCCATGATGTTGTGCTGGAGGTCCCAGTCGGCGGTGGTGGTGTCGAGGAGCGGCTTGGAGACGCTGATCCCGGCGTTGTTGATGAGGATGTCCACGCCGCCGAAGTCCAGCGCCGCCTGATCGAACGCCGCCTTGATCTGCTCTTCCGAGGTGACATCGGCGGTGACGGCCGTGGCCCTGTCCGGGCCACCGAGCTCCTGGGCCACGGCGTGCGCCGATTCCGCGTTGACGTCCGCGACGACGACGCATGCGCCCTCGGCCACCAGGCGGTGGGCGATCGCCTTGCCGATGCCGGACCCCGCGCCGGTCACCAGGGCGACGCGGGTCGCGAGGGGCTTCGGCTTGGGCATGCGCTGGAGCTTGGCTTCTTCGAGTGCCCAGTACTCGATGCGGAACTTCTCCGACTCCTCGATGGGGGAGTAGGTGGAAACCGCTTCGGCGCCGCGCATGACGTTGATCGCGTTGACGTAGAACTCGCCTGCCACGCGGGCCGTTTGCTTGTCCTTGCCGTAGCTGAACATCCCGACTCCGGGGATCAGCACGATGGCGGGATCCGCGCCGCGCATGGGCGGGGAGTCGGGGGTGGCGTGGCGGTCGTAGTAGGCCGCGTAGTCGGTGCGGTACGCGGCGTGGAGTTCCTTGAGGCGGTCGATCGTCGTGTCGAGGGGTGCGTCCGGGGGGAGGTCCAGGACCAGCGGGCGGACCTTCGTACGGAGGAAGTGGTCCGGGCAGGAGGTGCCGAGGGCCGCCAGGCGGGGGTGTTCGGCGCGGGACACGAAGTCCAGGACGGTGTCGCTGTCCGTGAAGTGGCCCACCTGGGGGCGGTCCGTGGCGGCCAGACCCCGGATCACCGGGGCGAGGGCGGCCGCACGGGCGCGGCGCTCGGCTTCGGGCAGGGTGGGGTGGATGACGGGGCCGAACGGATCCGCCTTGCCGCGTGCGGTGAGGAACTCCTCGGCGGTGCGGATGACGCGGAGCGAGTTCGCCTCGCACGCGTCGGAGGTGTCGCCCCAGGCGGTGATGCCGTGGCCGCCGAGGATGCAGCCGATGGCCTGCGGATTGGCCTTCTTGATGGCGGCGATGTCCAGGCCCAGTTGGAAACCGGGGCGGCGCCAGGGCACCCAGACGACCTGGTTGCCGAAACACTCCTTGGTGAGCGCCTCGCCGTCGGCCGCGCAGGCGAGGGCGATACCGGAGTCGGGGTGGAGGTGGTCGACATGGGCGGCGTCCACCAGGCCGTGCATGGCGGTGTCGATGGACGGCGCGGCCCCGCCCTTGCCGTGCAGGCAGTAGTCGAACGCCGCGACCATCTCGTCCTCGCGGTCCACTCCGGGGTAGACCTCGGTGAGCGCACGAAGGCGGTCCAGCCGGAGCGCGGCGAGCCCGGAGTGGCTGAGGGTACCCAGATCGCCCCCGGAGCCCTTGACCCACATCAGCTCGACGTCCTGGCCCGTGACGGGATCGGTCGCGGTGCCCTTGGCGGAGGTATTGCCCCCCGCGTAGTTGGTATTGCGCGGATCAGCGCCCAACCGATGCGAGCGCCCCAACAGCGCGCCCGCCTCGGGATGCGGTTCTGCGGTCATGTCGTCCTCTGCGTGTGGACCGGTCTCAGCGGGATGCGGTGACGAGAAGCGCGCCCCACATGGGCGCGCCCGATGGGATCAGTGGCTTGGGGCGAAGGCTCCGAGGAGGCTGGCGGCAGGGCCCCGGGGCCCGTGCCGAAGCCTTGGAGTCGGCGGGCGGAGCCCCGGGAGTCTGGGGCAGGGCCCCGGCGGAGCCGGGCGCAGCCCCCGAGGGGTCCGGGCGGGGCCCGGCGGGGTTCGGGGCGGAGCCCCGTGGGGTCTGGGGCAGGGCCCCGGGAGGGGGTCCGGGGGCTTGCCCCCGGTTTCGGGGCGGGGCGGGGTGGGGCGAGGCGCGCCGCCAGGCGTTACGCACCCCACCCCGCCTGCTCTCCCCCCACCCGCTCCGCCACGATCCGCTCCGCCCACCCCGAGGCCCGGTACGCCGCCATCGGGTCCGGGGCGATGCCCGACTCCTCCCGGACCTCGGCCAGCAGCGGCCGTACGTCGGTGTTGTACGCGTCCATCAGGACCGCGTTGGCGCCGAGGACATCGCCCTCGCGCTGGGCCGTGGCGAGGGCGTCGCGGTCGACCAGGAGGGCCTTGGCCGTGGCCTCCTGGACGTTCATCACGGAGCGGATGATCGCCGGGATCTTGGGCTCGATGTTGTGGCACTGGTCGAGCATGAACGCGACCCCCGAGGTCAGCCCGCCACCCCGGACCACCTCGTACATGATCCGGAAGAGCTGGAAGGGGTCGGCGGCGCCGACCATCAGGTCGTCGTCCGCGTAGAAGCGGGAGTTGAAGTCGAAGGCGCCGAGCTTCTTCTCGCGCAGCAGAAGGGCGACGATGAACTCGATGTTGGTGCCGGGCGCGTGGTGGCCGGTGTCCACGCACACCTGGGCCTTGGGTCCCAGCTTGAGGCAGTGGGCGTAGGCGGTGCCCCAGTCCGGGACGTCCGTGGTGTAGAAGGCGGGCTCGAAGAACTTGTACTCCAGCAGCATCCGCTGGTCCTCGCCGAGGCGCTCGTAGACCGCGCTCAGCGCCTCGGCGAGTCGGTCCTGGCGGGCCGCGATGTCGTCCTGGCCGGGGTAGTTGGTGCCGTCGGAGAACCAGAGCTTGAGGTCGCGGGAGCCCGTGGCGTCCATGATGTCGACGCACTCCAGGAGGTGGCCCAGCGCCTTGCGGCGGACCGCCGGGTCGGGGTGGGTGACCGAGCCCAGCTTGTAGTCGTCGTCCTGGAAGACGTTGGAGTTGATGGCGCCCAGCTTCAGTCCGCGTTCCTCCGCGTATTTGGCGAGCGCCCCGTAGTCCTCGACCGTGTCCCAGGGGATGTGCAGGGCGACCGTGGGGGCGACCCCGGTCGCGGCGTGCACCTGGGCGGCGTCGTCCAGCTTCTCCTGGGGGGAGCGCGGGACGCCGGGCTGGGCGAAGACCTTGAAGCGGGTTCCGGAGTTGCCGTACGCCCATGACGGCGTCTCGACCGCCTGGCTCTTGAGGGCCGCCTTCACGGCTGGAACGTCAGACATGAATCTCCTTCATGAAACGATTCAAGAAACCTAGCCGCGCGGTCGGCCACGCGTCAAGAAGTGGTGGGTCCCCGACCCCACGGCGAACACCGCGCAGCCGTCCGCCATGCGCAGCAGGCGGGCGCCGCGAGCGGTCACGTCCGCCTCGCGGTGTGCCGGGACCCAGATCTGAGCCGTGGTGTTGACGGGGATGGACACCGTGAGAGTGAAGTCCTCGCCCTGCGACCAGCGGGTGGTGACCGGGCCGTAGAGCGAGTCGTAGCGGCCCTCGGCGGAGCGCACCTCGCCGCCGGGGCGGGGCCGGATGAGGATCTCGCGGAAGCCGGGGGCGGCGGGGGCGATCCCGGCGATGTTCTGGTACATCCACTCGCCGACCGAGCCGTAGGCGTAGTGGTTGAACGAGTTCATCCCGACGTCCTGGAAGCTCCCGTCCGGTTTGATCGAGTCCCAGCGCTCCCACATGGTGGTCGCGCCCCGGTCGATCTGGTAGCCCCAGGAGGGGAACGTGCGCTGGTGGAGCAGGCGGTACGCGACGTCGGTGTGGCCGGTCTCGGTGAGGGTCGGAAGCAGCCTCGGGGTGCCGAGGAACCCGGTGGACAGATGCCAGTCGCGGTCCTTGACGAGGGCGACGAGGCGATCGGCCGCGGGTGTGCGGAGGCCGGCCGGGAGCAGGTCCAGGGAGAGCGCCAGGACGTACGCGGTCTGGGTGTCGCCCTTGACCCTGCCGTCGGCGGACACGTACGCGTGGTTGAAGGCCGCCTTGATACGGGTCAGGAGGTCTTCGTACGGGGCCGGGTCCTCGCCCAGGACGTGTGCGGTGCGGGCGACGAGGTCGGTGGCGTGGGCGAAGTAGGCGGTGGCGATGACGTCCTTGGGGGTGTCCGCCTCGACGCTGAGCCAGTCGCCGTAGCCCTCGGCGGGCCGCAGCAGGCCGGTGCTGTGCTGTTCCAGGTAGGTGATCCAGCGGCGCATGGCCGGCCAGTTCTCGCGCAGCACCCGGGTGTCGCCGTACGCCTGGTAGAGGTTCCAGGGCACGGTCACCCCGGCGTCGCCCCAGCCCGCCACGCCGTTGCCGACGTCGCCGAGGTGGGGTGCCACATCGGGGAAGGAGCCCTCGTCGGTCTGGCCGTCGCGCAGGTCCTGGAGCCACTTGGTGAGGAAGCGGGCGGACTCCATGGTGTACGCGGCGGTGCTGGAGAACACGTTGATGTCGCCGGTCCAGCCGAGCCGTTCGTCCCGCGCCGGGGTGTCGGTGGGGATGGACAGGAAGTTGCCGCGCAGCCCCCAGGTGATGTTGGAGTGCAGCTGGTTGAGCATCGCCGAGTCGGTGTGGAAGGACAGGGTGAACGGGGCGGCGGTGTGCATCACCCGGCCGGTGATCGCGTCGGGGGAGGGCGTTCCGGGGTAGCCCGTGACCTCGACGTAGCGGAAGCCGTGGAAGGTGAAGCGCGGCTCGTAGGTCTCCTGGCCGCCGCCCTTGAGGGTGTAGGTGTCGACGGGACGGGCGGTGCGCAGATTGGCCGTGTAGGCGGTGCCGTCCGGGCCCAGCACCTCGGCGTGGCGGATCCGGACCTTGTGGCCGGCCGGGCCGGAGACCGTGAGGCGGACGCTGCCGACCATGTTCTGGCCCAGGTCGAAGAGGTGGACACCGGGGGCGGGTTCGGTGACCTTGACCGGCTTGATCTCGCGTTCCACCCGGGTCGGGGCGTCGGTCTGGGCCACCACCTCGGCCGTGATGTCCGAGGCCGTGACGGCGGGGCGCCAGCCGGTGTCGTCGAAGCCCGGTGAGGTCCAGCCGGGGGTCTCCGCGCGGGCGTCGTACTCCTCGCCCATCAGCAGGTCGGCGGTGAGCAGCGGACCGGTGGCCGCGCGCCACTGCTGGTCGGTGGTGATGCGCTCGGTGCCGCCGTCGGTGTACGTGACCTCCAGCTGGGCGAGCAGGGCGGGGTGGTCGCCGTACTGGGTCTGGCCGAACCAGGCGATGTTCCCGGCGTACCAGCCGGGTGCGAGGGTCACCCCGAGGGCGTTCGTCCCTAGGCGGAGGGCGTCGGTGACGTCGTAGGTCTGGTACGCCACGCGCTTGCGGTAGTCGGTCCAGCCGGGTGCCAGCTGGTCGCGGCCGACGCGGACGCCGTTGAGGTGGGCTTCGTAGAGGCCCAGGGCCGTGGAGTAGAGCCGGGCGCGCGCCACGGGCTTGGTGAGCCGGAAGGTGCGGCGCAGCTGGGCGGGGGACTGGAGGGGGAGCACTTCGCCCCAGGGCCCGCCGCCCCAGGCCGCCAGCTTCTTGGCGGTGGCCCAGCCGCCGTCGTCGTAGTCCGGGTCCGCCCAGGCGGCGGGGGGTTCGGCGTCGGTGGTGCGCCAGGTGGCGTCCGTGTGGTGGCGGGTGGTGCCGTCCTCGGTGGTGAGCTCCAGGGTGGCGAGCAGCCCCGCCGGGCCCTTCTCGGCGTTGGTGGCCGCGATGGCCAGGGTGGCGGCGCCCCGGTCGAGGAATTCGGTCACGTCGACGGTGACCGGATGGCTCCAGGCCTTGAGGACGCCCACTGCCTCGCGGGCGGCGACCTCGGTGCCGTTCACATGGGCGGTGAAGCCGTCGTCGGCCGCCACCACCAGCCGGGCGCGGCGGACGGTGCCCGGGGCGTGGACGGAGGTACGGAACCACCGGGTGGCCGCCGGGGCCTCGGTGGCCGGATCCCCCTCGGGGAACCAGATCCAGGAGGCGCCCTCCAGGGACGGGGGCGCGGTCAGTGCGGCGGGCGCCGCGATCCAACGGGCCTGCCACTGACCGGAGTTGAGCAGCCCGGTCTCCCACCAGGCGGGGGCGGACCACGGGGAGGGGCGGCCGTGGCCGTCCCAGACCCGCACCGACCAGTGGTAGCGGGTGCGCGGACGCAGGGCCGGGCCGTCGTAGGGGACCAGGACCGACTGGCGCGATGCCGTCTTGCCGCTGTCCCAGACGTCCGGCTCGCCGAGCCGGTCGGGGGAGGTGGCGACCCGGATGTGGTAGGCGCTCTGAAGCTGGTCGCGGGCGTCCGAGTCGAGGATCCAGCTCAGCCGGGGGCGGGCGGTGTCGAGGCCGAGCGGGTGGGGCGCGTACTCCACCGTGGTGCTCCGGACCCGCAGCCCCGCGCCGGGGCGGTCCTCGGCGGCGGCGGACGGGGTGAGGGCGGGCAGACCCGTGAGGGCCGTACCGGTGGCAGCGGTGGTGGCGAGCAGGTGGCGTCTGCTGATCACGAGCTTCCTCCAGGGCCAGGGACGGCTGGATGAAAACGATCGCTGAAAACGATTCAACTCAAGGCGCCTGGACCGTAGGGCCGGGGCTCAGGGTGCGTCAAGGGGGCTGAAACGATGTGGGTATATCCCGTGCACACCCCCTTGACGGCCGCATAGGGCGCGGCTAGCTTCCCGGAATCCGGCATTGAAACATTTCATTTACTGCCCCTGCGTACGCGTCAGGAGACTCCGTGAGCCAGCCTGCTTCGACCGGTGTGCCGGTCCTCGCCCTCGAGGGGGTGAACAAATCCTTCGGCGCCGTACGGGCCCTCCGGGACGTCTCGCTCGAGCTCTTCGCCGGTGAGGCCCATGCCCTGGCCGGTGAGAACGGGGCGGGCAAGTCGACGCTCATCAAGATCCTCGCCGGGGTGCACCGGCCCGACTCCGGCCGGGTGCTGCTGGACGGCGAGCCGGCGGTCTTCCACGGCCCCGCCGACGCCCGTGACGTCGGCACCGCCGTCATCTACCAGGAGCCGACGCTCTTCCCCGATCTGTCCATCGCCGAGAACATCTTCATGGGCCGTCAGCCCCGCCGGGCCCTCGGCCGGATCGACCACAAGGCCGTACGGTCCTCCACCGCCGCCCTGATGGCACGGCTCGGCGTCGAACTCGACCCGGACCGGCCCGCCAGGGGCCTGTCCATCGCCGACCAGCAGATCGTGGAGATCGCCAAGGCGCTCTCCTTCGACGCCCGGGTGCTGATCATGGACGAGCCGACGGCGGCGCTCACCGGGAGCGAGACCGCCCGGCTGTTCTCGGTCGTCGAGACGCTGCGCGCCGAGGGCGCCGCCGTGCTCTTCATCTCCCACCGCCTGGAGGAGATCTTCGAGCTCTGCCAGCGGGTCACCACCCTGCGGGACGGCCGGTTGGTGGCCTCCGAGCCGCTGGCCGGGCTGACCCAGGACGCTCTGGTCCGCCGCATGGTCGGCCGGGACCTGGCCGAGCTCTACCCCAAGCAGGACAGCCGGGTCGGCGAGACCGCGCTGGAGGTGCGGCGGCTGACCCGTGAGGGCGTCTTCCGGGACGTCTCCTTCGAGGTGCGGCGCGGTGAGATCGTCGCGCTCGCCGGGCTGGTCGGCGCCGGACGCACCGAGGTCGCCCAGGCCGTCTTCGGCGTGGACCGGGCGGACGCGGGCGAGGTGCGGGTCGGCGGGGCGGTGCTCCGGCCCGGTTCGCCGACCGCCGCCATGGACGCCGGGCTCGCACTCGTCCCCGAGGACCGGCGCCAGCGGGGGCTGGTGATGGAGATGTCCATCGAGCGGAACATCGGGCTGACCGGCCTGGACCGGCTGGGCCGCGCGGGGCTGGTGAAACGGGCGCTGGAGCGCGGCCGCGCGGCCGACTGGGCGGTCCGGCTCCAGCTGAAGTACGGCAGTCTCGCCGACCACGTCGGGGTGCTCTCCGGCGGCAATCAGCAGAAGGTCGTGCTCGCCAAGTGGCTGGCGACCGAGCCCACGGTGCTCATCGTCGACGAGCCCACGCGCGGAATCGACGTCGGCACCAAGGCCGAGGTGCACCGGCTGCTGTCGTCGCTGGCCGCCGACGGGCTCGCGGTGCTGATGATCTCCTCCGACCTGCCCGAGGTGCTGGGCATGGCCGACCGGGTCCTGGTGATGCACGAGGGCCGGCTGGTGGCCGAGATCCCGCGCGATGAGGCCTCCGAGGAGTCCGTGATGGCCGCCGCGACCGGGCTCACGGATGGCGCCGATGGCGCCGGTGAGGCCGCCGAGACCGAACTCCCCCGCGACGCCGACGCGATCAGGCCCACCGATGACGCCGCAGCGAGCGGGCGCACCGGCGCCACCGGCGCGAGCGGGCGCACCGGCGCCACCGGCGCGAGCGGGCGCACCGGCGCCACCGGCGCGAGCGGGCGCACCGGCGCCACCGGTGACACGGGCGCCACCGGGCCCACTGGCGCCACCGCAGAAGGGACCCGCACGTGAGCGTGACCATCGAGAAACCCGACAAATACGCCGCCGCGCCGGAGACGGCCCGCTCGGCGCGCTCGCTCGTCGACGCCGTCTTCCGCGCGCGGGAGATCAGCATCGCCGGGGCCCTCGTGCTGCTGGTGCTGTTCACCTGGATCGCCGAACCGCGCTTCCTCGACGACCAGGGCATCAAGGACCTGCTGCTCAACGCCGCCATCCTGGTGCTGCTCGCGGTCGGGCAGTCGGTCGTGGTCATCACCCGCAACATCGATCTGTCGGTCGGCTCCGTGGTGGGCCTGTCCGCCTTCGCCTGCGGGAAGTTCGTCTCCGGCACCGACCACGGGGCGCTGACGGTCCTGGCTCTCGGCCTCCTCGTCGGCGCGGGCTGCGGCATCGTCAGCGGTGCGCTGGTGAGCTTCGGACGGGTGCCCGCGCTGGTGGTGACCCTCGGGATGCTCTACGTCATCCAGGGCGTCGACTACTGGTGGGCGCAAGGCGAGCAGATCAACGCCGCCGATGTGCCGGAATCCGTGCTGGACCTCGGCAGCGGCAGCGTGCTGGGCATCCCGTATCTCCCGCTGATCGCCTTCGTGGTGCTCGCCGGGACCGCGTACGTCCTGCGCACCTACCGTGGCGGCCGTGAGCTGTACGCCATCGGCTCCAGTCCGGAGGCCGCCCGGCTGGCCGGGGTGCCGATCCGGCGGCGGGTGCTGGCCGCGTATGTGTTCTCCGGCGCCGTCTCGGGCTTCGCGGGCACGCTGTGGCTGGCCCGCTTCGGCACCGTGGTCGCCGACAACGCCCACGGCTGGGAACTCACCGTGGTCAGCGCGGTGGTGGTCGGTGGCGTCGCCATCGTCGGCGGCACCGGCACGGTGTGGGGCGCGGCGCTGGGCGCGCTGCTGCTCACCACGATCGGCAGCGCCCTGGCCGTGCTGAAGGTCGACTCGTTCTGGCAGGACGCCATCGCGGGTGCGCTGCTGCTGGCGGCCATCAGCGTGGACCGGATCGTACGGGTGCGCATGACCCGCGCCCTGACGAAGAGGAGCGCCCGATGAAGCTCAGGTGGGACACCGCCGTCGGGGTGCTGCTGGTGGCCGTCTTCCTCACCGGCCTCGGCACCACGGACGGCTTCGCCAGCCGCGACAACCTCGCCTTCGCCTTCAACGACATCGCCGAGGTGGCGCTGATGGCGCTGCCGATGACACTGCTGGTGGTGGCCGGGCAGGTGGATCTGTCGGTGGCCTCGATGCTCGGCCTGTCCAGCGCGCTCACCGGCCAACTCTGGGACGCGGGCTGGGCGTTCGAGACCATCGTGCCGATCGTGCTGCTGGTCGGGGTGGCCGGCGGGCTGCTCAACGGCTGGCTGGTCACCCGGGTCGGGCTGCCCTCGCTGGCCGTCACCATCGGGACGCTCGCGCTCTACCGGGGGCTGGCGTCGGTGGTGCTCGGCGCGGGCGCCATCACCGACTTCCCCGAGACGTACGCCAAGTGGGCCGTGGACACCACCACCGTGCCCGGCACCTTCCTCACCTATCCGGTGACGCTGTTCATCGTGCTGGCCGCCATCGCCGCCGTGGTGCTGCACGCCACGGGCGTGGGGAGGTCGCTGTTCGCCATCGGCGCCCAGGAGGACGCCGCGTACTTCGCGGGCATCCGCGTCAAACGCCTCAAGCTGCTGCTGTTCGTGGTCAGCGGGCTGATCTCGGCCTTCGCGGGGGTCGTGTTCACCCTGCGGTACGGCAGCGCACGGGCCGACAACGGCCAGGGCTTCGAAATGCTCGTCATCGCCTCCGTCCTGCTGGGCGGCGTCGACTTCGACGGTGGCAAGGGCACGCTGTTCGGCGCCGTCGCCGGGGTGCTGCTCATCGGTGTCCTGAAGAACCTGCTGACCCTCAACGACGTGGCCAACGAGGTCCAGGTGATCGTCACCGGGCTGCTGCTGGTGGCCTCCGTCCTCACCCCCCGTCTGATCACCACCGTGAGCGCCTGGCGTCACCGGCGCGCCGCCGCCTCGACCAGCTGATCCACCCACGCACCGCGAAAGGTCTCTCCATGATGAGCTTCTCCGGACGCCGCGCCGCCACCGCCGCCGCGGTCTGTGCCCTGGCCGTGGCCCTGGCCGGCTGCGGCGGCACCACCAAAGAGGACAACGACAACGGCGGCGCCGCCAAGAGCGACGCCAAGGCCGACCCCGGCGCCCCCCTGAAGAAGGGCCTCAAGCTGGCCTTCCTGCCCAAGCAGATCAACAACCCCTACGAGAAGCTCATCGACGAGTCGGGGATCACGGCCGCCGGGGAGTTCGGCGGCAAGGGCAAGGAGGTCGGCCCGTCCGACGCCAGCGCCTCCTCCCAGGTGTCGTACATCAACACCCTGGTCCAGCAGCGCCAGGACGCCATCCTGATCGCGGCCAACGACCCCAACGCGGTGTGCGGCCCGCTCAAGCAGGCCATGAAGAAGGACATCAAGGTGGTGGCGTACGACTCCGACACCGCCCCGGCCTGCCGCCAGCTCTTCATCAACCAGGCCAGCTCCGAGGAGATCGGCCGCAGTCAGGTCCAGCACCTCGCCAAGCAGCTCGACTACAAGGGCCAGATCGCGATCCTCTCCGCCACCCAGAACGCCACCAACCAGAACACCTGGATCCGCTTCATGAAGGACGAGCTGAACAAGCCCGCCTACAAGAACATGAAGCTGGTCAAGACGGTGTACGGGGACGACGACGACCAGAAGTCCTTCCAGGAGACCCAGGGCCTGCTCAAGGCGTACCCCAAGCTCAAGGGCATCATCGCGCCCACCACGGTCGGCATCGCCGCCGCCGCCCGCTACATCAGCGGCTCCTCGTACGAGGGCAAGGTGGTGCTGAACGGCCTCGGCACGCCCAACCAGATGCGCAAGTACGTCAAGGACGGCACCGTCGAGCAGTTCGCGCTCTGGGACCCCAAGAAGCTCGGCTACCTCGGTTCGTACGCCGCGGCCGCGCTCGCCTCCGGGCGGATCACCGGGGCCGAGGGGGAGAAGTTCAAGGCCGGGAAGCTGGGCGAGTACACGGTCGGCAAGAACGGCGAGGTCATCCTCGGCCCGCCCACCGTCTTCGAGAAGTCCAACATCGACAAGTACCACTTCTGAGGCGGTCGGCGATGCGGCGGGTGTGTTTTCTGCTGAAGGTCCGCCAGGACCGGATCGAGGAGTACCGCGAGCGGCACGCCGCCGTGTGGCCCGAGATGAGGGCGGCGCTGTCGGAGGCCGGCTGGCACAACTACTCGCTCTTCCTGCGCGAGGACGGGCTGCTCGTCGGCTATCTGGAGACCGAGGACTTCGAGGCGGCCCAGGCCGCGATGGCCGCCACCGAGGTCAACGCCCGCTGGCAGGCTGAGATGGCGCCGTTCTTCGAGGCACTCGACGGCGCGAAACCGGACGAGGCGATGAAGCCGCTGACGGAGGTCTTCCACCTCGCGTAAGCGCTCCGCTGCAGGTGCCACGATCGGTCGTCGGTCGTCGGCCGTCGGTCGTCGGCCGTCCGCGGCGCCGTCGTGGCTGGCCGCGCCCACGCGGCGGAGCCGCACATCGACACAGCCCCGCGCCCCTTCGGGGCGCACCTGCTGAGAACCCGGTCCGGGGCCATCCGCCCCGGACCGCCACAACCGTATGTCCAACCTCGCAGAACGGAGACGCCCGGATGAGACCCCTCGCCGCCGTCGCGCTGGCCACCGCCCTGCTGGGCGCCGCGACCCCGGGCGCGAACGCGGACTCCGCCGTCGCTCCCGGCCCGGCCGTCAGCAAGCTCGCCGACACCCAGCTCGACGCCAAGGCACTCTACTTCGTCTCGTACGACGGCCTGGTCAACAACAACGCCTTCCAGAAGAACGGGCTGCTCACCTACAAGGGCTATCAGTACGCCGTCTGGTACACCGCCGACCGCAGCGCGGTCATCGGGCGCCGCGCCCTCACCCAGCGGAGCTGGCAGACCGTCACCCTGCCGCACCGGCTCACCGCCGACGACTCCCACAACGTCATCTCCATGGGGATCTCCCGGACCGACGGCCGGCTGCACCTGAACATGGACTCCCACAGCAGCGGCTTCTTCTATGTGAAGTCCGTGGCCGGGCTGGTGGACGACCCCGCCGGACACCCCTGGACCACCGGCCAGTTCGGCGCCGTCCAGACCACCCTCGACGGACTCGCGCTCACCTCCCAGTTCACCTACCCGCAGTTCATCGCCACCCCCGAGGGCCGACTTCAGCTCAGCTACCGCGTCGGCGTCTCCGGCAACGGCCGCAACGCGCTCGCCGAGTACGACGGCACCAAGTGGCGGGCCCTCGGCGAGTGGTCCTCCGCCACCGGCACCTACAGCAGCGAGCACGGCTCCAGCACCGCCCGCAACATGTATCTGCACGGCATCGACTACGGGCCCGACGGGCAGTTGCACGCCTTCTACACCTGGCGCGAGCAGAGCAACGCGGTGATGTGCGCGAGCGGCGGTCTCACCAACCACGACACCGGCTATGTCCACAGCTCGGACCGGGGCCGCACCTGGCGCAATGCGGCGGGCGCCGTCGTCGGCACCACCGGTGGCTCCGACACGGTGGCGGTCGGCGACGCCGGAACGGTCGTCGACCCGCTGGGCCCCGACCACTCGCTGATGAACCAGGAGAGCCAGGCCACCGACTCCGCGGGCGCGCCCCACGCCCTGATCAGCTATGTCCCCGGCCGCTTCGGGCAGTGCACCACCGACTATGTGGCCGACCGGACGAAAAACGGCCGTACCTTCCACGTCTTCCGGGACACGGCAGGCGCCTGGAAGAAGACCGAGATCCCGGTGGCCCCCGGCTCCACCCAGCGCAGCCATCTGGTCTTCGACGCTTACGACAACGCCTACGCCGTGATGCCGTACGGCCGGATCGTGGCCGCGTCCAAGTCCTCGGGCTGGACGGACTGGAAGACGCTCTACGACGGCGGCGGGCTGAACGCCTTCGGCGAGGTCGTCGTGGACGACACCCGGCTCGCCCAGGACGGCGTGCTGTCGTTTATGTACCAGCGGAAGTCCAGCGGCACCACACCCTCCGCCCTCCGCGTCGTCGACTTCGCCCTCCCCTCCTGACGATGGCACCAGGCGTGGGCATCAAGGAGGTGGCGCGCGAGGCCGGGGTCTCGGTCGGCACGGTCTCCAACGTCATCAACCGGCCGGACTCGGTGTCCGAGGAGACCCGGGCCCGGGTGCTGTCCACCATCGAGCGCCTGGGCTATGTACGCCAGGAGTCCGCGCGCCAGCTGCGGGCCGGCCACAGCCGCATCATCGCGCTGCTGGTGCTGGACATGGCGAACCCGTTCTTCGTGGACGTCGCGCGGGGCGCGGAGCGTGCGGCGCGGGAGGCGGGTCTTGGGGTGATGGTGTGCAACAGCGCGCAGAGCCCGGAGGAGGAGGCCGACTACCTCGGGCTCTTCGCCGAGCAGCGGGTGCGTGGGGTGCTGATGACCCCGGCCGATATGACCGGGCGCAACCTCGCCTCCTTCCGGCGGCAGCCCATCCCCTTCGTCCTCGTGGACCGGGTGCTGCCCAGCACCGAGGGGTGCTCGGTGTCGGTCGACGACGTCACCGGCGGCGAGCTCGCCGCCCGCCACCTCCTGGGCCTCGGCCACCCCAACTTCGCCTATGTGAGCGGGCCGATGCGGCTGGCCCAGTGCCGCGACCGCCGCGAGGGCGCGCTGCGCGCCCTGCGTGAGCGGGGGCTCGGCGAGTCCGCGCTGCGCCATGTCGAGGTGGACCGGCTGGATGTGACCTGCGGCCGGGACGCGGGAGCCCGGCTGCTGGGCATGTCCCCGCGCCCGACGGCGGTGTTCTGCGCCAATGACCTGCTGGCCCTGGGGGTGCTTCAGTCGCTGTACGGGGCCGGGGTGTCGGTGCCGGGGGAGGTGGCGCTGGTGGGCTACGACGACATCGAGTTCGCGGCGGCGGCCGCGGTGCCGCTGACGTCAGTGCGCCAGCCGGCGTTCCGGATGGGGCGTACGGCGGCCGAGCTGCTGATCGAGGAGACCGGGGAGCGGGGCGGGGACCACCGCCACCAGCGGATCGTCCTCCAGCCCGAGCTCGTGGTCCGCGGATCGAGCCTGGTGCGCTCCCGAGGCTGAGCCGGGGCCCGGGGTCCGCCGCGGCCCGGTCCTGCCCGACCGGTCGAACAGCGCATTACCATGTTCCCGCGACCGCGGTGGGTCGCGGGAAGGCGGAGGCCCGGGTCGTGGGACGCATGGTGGGGATCAAGGACGTCGCGCGGCAGGCGGGAGTGTCGGTCGGCACCGTCTCGAACGTGATCAACCGGCCCGAGATGGTCGCCGAGGCCACGCGCGACCGGGTGCAGGCCGTGATCGAGCGCCTGGGCTATGTACGCCAGGAGTCCGCGCGCCAGCTGCGCGCCGGGCGCAGCCGCATCATCGCGCTGCTGGTGCTGGACATGGCGAACCCGTTCTTCGTGGACGTGGCGAGCGGCGCGGAGCGTGCCGCGCGGGAGGCGGGTCTTGGGGTGATGGTGTGCAACAGCGCGCAGAGCCCCGAGGAGGAGGCCGACTACCTCGGCCTCTTCGCCGAGCACCGGGTGCGCGGGGTGCTCGTCACCCCGGCCGATGTCACCGGCGCCAACCTGGAGGGATTCCGGCGCCATGACATCCCGTTCGTCTTCGTGGACCGCGAGGTGCCCAGCGCCGAGGGGTGCTCGGTGTCCGTCGACGACATCGAGGGCGGCGCGCTCGCCGGGCGCCATCTCATCGCCCAGGGCCACCGCTCCGTGGTCTACGTCAGCGGCCCGATGCTGCTCCCGCAGTGCCAGGACCGGCGCACCGGACTGCGGGGCGCGTTCGCGGAGGAGGGGCTGCCGGAGGAGGCGATGGTGCACATCGAGGCCGAGCGGCTGGACGTGGCCTCGGGCCGCGACGCGGGCGCCCGGCTGCTGGGGATCTCACCCCGGCCGACTGCCGTGTTCTGCGCCAATGACCTGCTGGCGCTGGGGGTGCTCCAGGCCCTCTTCGCGGCCGGGGTGTCGGTGCCGGGGGAGGTGGCGCTGGTGGGGTACGACGACATCGAGTTCGCGGCGGCGGCCGCGGTGCCGCTGACGTCGGTGCGCCAACCGGCGTTCCGGATGGGGCGTACGGCGGCCGAGCTGCTGATCGAGGAGACCGGCGACGAGGCCGCCGCCCACCAGCACCGGCGGATCGTACTGCAGCCGGAGCTGGTGGTGCGGGACTCGACGTTCGCGTCCAGGCCGGGCGCCTGACCTGGGGTTCGCCGGTCTCGGCGGCCCGGTGAAGGCGTCGGCCCGTTACGTCGCCACGGTCAGGCCGGGGGTTTGACCACGGTCAGACCGGTGGTTTGACCGCGACGACGGGGACGGGGCTCTCCAGCAGCAGCCGCTGGCTCACACTGCCCAGCAGCGCCTTGCCCACCGGTGATCGCCGGCGGAGGCCGATGACCAGCCGGTCGACATCGGGCCGGGCCTCGATCTCGTCCAGAACGGCGTCGACCGGGTCGCGGTCACCGGGACCGCTGCGCTCGACGACCGTGGTCCGCAGGTCCTCGGGCACCCCGGAGCGGTCCAGCGCCGACAGACGCAGATTGACCAGTACCAGATCGGTGCCCAGCAGCCGGGCCTCGGCGATTCCCGCGGTCAGCGCGTGGTCTCCCTCGCGGCCCTCGGCGATGGCGGTCAGGACGGTCATGGCGTGGAGCCCTCCTCTCGGGGCGGGGCGGGTGAGGAGTAGCGGGCACGGAAGTCGTCCTCCAGCTCTTCCAGCGAGCGGCCCTTGGTCTCGGGCACACAGGTCGCGATGAAGAGGAGGGCCAGCACACCGAAGGCGGCGAAGGCGAAGAAGGTGTTCGAGATCCCCATGGCCTTCACGATGGGCGGGAAGCCGAGGGCCACCAGGGCGTTCGCCATCCACAGCACGAAGATGCTGATGCCGATGGCCAGGCTGCGGATCTTCAGCGGGAACATCTCGGAGAGGATCAGCCAGACCAGCGGACCGATGGTGGCCTGCATGGAGAAGACGAAGAGCACGACGAACACGAGAATGAACCACGCCTTCGCGGTGCCCTCGGGCATCAGCAGCGCGGAGAGCCCGACGAGCAGGTGGAACGTCGTGGTCAGGGCGAACCCGCCGAGCAGCATGGTGCGCCGCTTGAGCTTGTTGATGACCGACACGCCCACCGAGATGCCGATGACGCTGAAGGCGCCGTTGAGGGTGTTCGCGATGATGGCGGAGTCGCCCGAGAACCCGGCGTCGCCGAGCAGCTGCGTACCGTAGTACATGACGGAGTTGATGCCGGTGAACTGCTGACAGAATCCGAGCCCCGCCCCGATCAGGATGAGTACACGCACCCAGCGCACCCCGAGATCCACCCGGCCCGCGGTCTTGGCGACCCGCTCCTCCTCGGCGAGGCGGTGGACCTCCGCCATCTCGGCGCGGGCCCGCTCGGGGGTCCGGACCTGGGACAGGACCGCGAGCGCCTCCTCGTCACGGCCCTGGGAGACCAGCCAGCGCGGGCTCTCCGGCAGCCGCAGCATCCCGATGAACAGCCCGATCGCCGGAAGGAGGGCGACGAGCAGCATGAGCCGCCAGATGCCATCGGTCTCGCCCCAGAGGTTGAAGATCACCGCGTTGATGACGAACGCGGCGAACTGGCCGGTCACGATCATCACCTCATTGCGGGTGACGATGGAGCCGCGGCGTTCGACCGGGGCGATCTCGGCCAGGTAGACCGGGACCGTCGCCGAGGCGCCGCCCACGGCGAGGCCGAGGACGAAGCGGAAGAGGGCGAGCACCTGCCAGCTCGGCGACAGCACGCAGCCCAGGGTGCCGAGCATGAACACCAAGGCCAGCAGCAGGATGTTGTGGCGGCGGCCGTGCCGGTCGGAGAGGACTCCGCCGATCATGGCGCCGAAGGCGGCGCCGAAGATGAGGTTGCTGACGACGACTCCCTCGGTGAACGCGGTCAGCCCGAGGTCGTCGGTGAGTGGATCGAGGGCGCCGTTGACGACGCCGGTGTCATAGCCGAACAGCAGCCCGCCGAAGGTCACGATGACGGCGACCAGGCCGAGCCGTCGTGAATGGGGACCCTTGGTGTCCGGCGGCAGTTCGGGGTCTTGGTGTGTGATGCCCGAGTCCTCTGAGCCGAGTCGGGTGTTCATCGTCGTGTCTCCTCGTGGAGGCAGCGGAGGTCGTGGTGGCGTCCCGACAGGTCCGGTTGTTTCCCGATGTCGGGTGAGTGGCCGCCCAGCCAGCCACGATCGTGCGGCTGCGGAGAGCCTTTGTCCTTTTGTCAGTACAACTAGTACGTACAAGTGCCACGTACTATGGGGGCGGCGTGTGACGCATGTCAAGACATGAAGCGCGAGGAGGCAGGGATGGGGGATCCAGGGAGCACCGGCCCCTCGGCCGGGCGGGGAACCCCGGTGAGGCGTCCCAAGCGCCCCACCATGTCCGATATTGCCGCGCGCGTCGGTGTCTCGCAGGCCCTGGTGTCACTGGTGTTCCGCAACCAGCCCGGTGCGAGCCCCGATACGCGCCGACGCGTGTTCCAGGCGGCCGAGGAACTGGGCTATCGTCCCGACACCGCCGCCCAGCTTCTGCGCCGCACGCGCAGTCGGCAGTTGGGCGTGCTGTTCACCATGCGTCAGCCGCACGACGTGGGCATTGTCGAGGCCCTGTACCCCGCCGCCCGGAAGCACGGCTACACCCTCGTGCTCAACGCCATGGTCGACACCCGCGACGAGCGTCAGGCGATGGACGAACTGCTCGGACTGCGCTGTGAAGCCATCATCACCATCGGCACGACATTCGAGCGGCACCACCTGGCCACGGACGTCGGCGGCCCCTCCATCGTGGAGATCAACCCGCTGACGCGGGCCGCCGGTACGGACGTCGTCCGGACCGCCGAGCGGAGTGGGATGCGCCAAGCCGTCGACCACCTCGTCGCACAAGGACACCGCGCCATCGCGCACATCGACGGCGGCGCCATGCCCGCCGCCGAGGAGAGGCGGCGCGGATACCGCGCCGCCATGCGCCACCACGGACTGGCGGACCACATCCGGGTCCACCCCGGCGACTACACCGAGGAATCCGGCGCCCGGGTGGCCCGGGACCTGCTCGCGCGGCCCGAGTTGCCCACGGCCGTCATCGCCGGGAACGACCGCTGTGCGCACGGTCTGCTCGGCACGTTCCTGCGCGCGGGCGTCAGCGTCCCCGATGACGTGTCCATCGTGGGCTACGACGACAGCCGGCTCGCCCGGCTGTCCTTCATCGATCTCACCTCCGTGCGCCAGGACGCCGCCGAGGCGGCCGAAGTCGCCGTCCGGGCAGCCGCCGAACGACTCGACGAGGGGCGCACCGCCGACCGGGACATCGTCCTCGACCCCACCCTCGTGGCCCGGGGCAGCACCGGCCCGGCCCGCACCCGGTCAACGCCCGACGGCGACCTTCTCCGGTGACCACTGGCTGTCGTAAGGGGCACCCAGCAGCTCCTGGATCTCCCGTACGGCGGCCCGGCCCGCCCGGTTGGCGCCTACCGTACTGGCCGAGGGCCCGTAGCCGACCAGATGCACCCGGGGATCACGGACCGCCCGGGTCCCCTCGACGGCGATCCCGCCGCCCTGTTCGCGCAGCCGCAGCGGGGCGAGGTGGTCGATCGCGGCGCGGAAACCGGTGGCCCAGAGGATCGTGTCCGCCTCCACATGGCGCCCATCCGCCCAGGCCACCCCGTCCGGGGTGATCCGCTCGAACATCGGCAGCCGGTCGAGTATCCCCTTCTCCCGGGCCCGTTCCATCGCCTCCGTCATGGGCAGCCCGGTCACGGACACCACGCTCTGCGGCGGCAGTCCCCGCCGCACCCGCTCCTCGACCAGCGCGACGGCGGCGCGGCCCTGGTCCTGACCGAACGGTCCGGTGCGGAAAACCGGCGGGCGGCGGGTGACCCAGGTCGTCTCCGCCGCCACCTCGGCGACCTCCAGCAGATGCTGCACCCCGGACGTACCGCCCCCGACCACGATCACCCGCTGCCCGGCGAACGCCTCGGGCCCCGGGTACCGCGCGGTGTGCAGCTGCCGCCCCCGGAAGGTCTCCTGCCCGGGGTAGCGCGGCCAGAACGGCCGGTCCCAGGTCCCGGTCGCGTTGATCAGCGCCCGCGCGGACCATGTCCCGGCCGAGGTCTCGACCAGCAGTCGACCGTCGTCACCGTTCCGTACGGCGGCGACGTGCACCGGGCGGACCACCCGCAGATCGAAGGCGCGCTCATACCGTGCGAAGTAGGCCGGGATCACCTCGGACGAGGGCCGCTCCGGATCCGCGTCGTCGCTGGTCAGCCGCATACCGGGCAGGTCGTACATCCCGTGCACCTTGCCGTACGTCAGCGACGGCCAGCGGAACTGCCACGCCCCGCCGGGCGCGGGCGCGTGATCGAGCACCACGAAACCGGTCCCGGGCTCGTACCCGGCCCGCCTCAGGTGGTAGGCCCCGGACAACCCCGCCTGCCCGGCACCGATGACCACGACGTCCACGCTGTTGTTCATGCTTCTACTAACTCTGCTCGGTCGCGGTCTCTTCCCCGTCCTCCAGCCGCCGCCCCCGGCTCTCCGCCACCCGCAGCGCGTCATGCAGCGCCTCGGCGAGCCGATGCCCCACGAAGCGCAGCTCACAGGCGTCGGCCTTGCGGTCCCGGAGCAGCGGCCGCGCATGTCCGAGA
This sequence comes from Streptomyces lacaronensis, assembly GCF_047337785.1. NCBI lineage: Bacteria > Bacillati > Actinomycetota > Actinomycetes > Kitasatosporales > Streptomycetaceae > Streptomyces > Streptomyces lacaronensis. Next base: position 2,474,356 of record NZ_JBLHDK010000003.1, on the reverse strand, counting down.
AGCTCGGCTCCGGTCCGAAGCTGTACGGCCTCCATCTCGTCGGCCAGCCGCGAGAGGTAGCCGGTGCCGGTGTCGTCGGTGACGAGGAAGCAGGGTTGCCCGTTCAGTCCGGGCCAGGGCAGCAGACGGGGGCGTGATGAAGGCATGAGGGCTCCATGGCGTTTCGAGGTTCGGCTACCGCGAGTGATGAGGCGGTGGCGGAAACAGCTTCAGGTGCGCGGAAGCTGGCGCGCAAGATGACAGCTAATTTCCGCTTCAGATGGCATATGTGACCGAGTGGGCAAATGGCCTGATGCGCCGGGCCGCCCTTGCCAGACTCAGAACTCGAACGGCGGCATGGCAGGCTCGACCCACCGGGAGGCATACTCGTGGCAGCACCAACGGGACCGACGGTCCGTCGCATGCAACTCGGCTGGGAGCTCAAGCGGTTGAGGGACAAGGCCGGATTCACCCTCGCGGAGGCGGTGGACGGGTTGACCTTTTCCACCACGAAGTTGTTCCGCGTCGAGAACGGCCTCTCGGCCTTGCCCAAGGTCACGGACCTGAAGGCTCTTTTGGGTCGGTACGGCGTCGAGGACGAGGACGATGTGGACTTCCTCATGCAGATCCACCGTGACTCCCTCAACCGGGGCTGGTGGTCCATCTATCGCAGTGTGCTCCCGTCGGGCATGGGGATGCACATCGGCCTGGAGAGCGGAGCCCGTACCAGCCGGACGTGGCAGCCGAACGTGGTCTTCGGCTTGCTGCAGACCGATCGCTACGCGAGGGAACTGTTCCAGGCCGCCAAGCCGGTCGAGGAGACCACGACCGAGTTCGTCGAGCGGCACATCCAGATTCGGATGGAACGCAAAAAGGCCCTGAGGCGCAGGGACAACCCCATAGAGCTCTGGGTCATCCAGGACGAAGCCTCGCTGCGCCGGGTGGTCGGCGGCCCCCAAGTGATGCGTGAGCAGTACGAGGAGATCGAGGCCTTGCAGGGGCTCGACAACGTGACGGTGCAGATCCTTCCGATGGCCACACCCGCGTATCGGCCTCATACGAACTTCAACCTGTGGGAGTTCGGCACTCCGTTGCCGTCCGTCGTGCAGAGCGACGCCGTCGACGGATCCGACATCAGCGACAAGGAAACGACGATCTGGTCCTTCTCCCGCAGGTTCGAGAACCTGCGGGCCGCGGCTCTCGCTCCTGCCGAGACACCGGCGTTCCTGCAACGACTAGCACGGGAGATCTGACATGACCCACGGCATAGCAACCAACGTCGCACCCGAAGTTGCCTGGTTCAAATCCTCCTACAGCGAGGCGAACGGCACCGGCTGCGTGGAGATCGCCCACCTGCCCCACACCGCCCAGGTCGGCATCCGCGACTCCAAGGACAAGAACGGCCCCGCCCTGGTCGTCCCCGCCGGGGTCTGGGCGGAGTTCGTCGCCGCGGTGCGCAAGGTCTGACGGCGCCGCCGGGCGCGGGCATCGTCTCGCGCCCGAAAACCGTTCGCGGTACGCACCCGCCCCAACTACCGTGCTGCGCCGTGGACATTGACGATCCCAAGGACGTGGTCAGGCGCGGGTACGACGCGCTCTCCCGCCACTACGAGCAGTCCTACGCCACCGAGACCAAGTACCAACCCTGGCTCGGGGCCCTCCAGCGGCGCATCCCGCCCACCGCCACCGTGCTGGACCTGGGATGCGGCTCCGGCATCCCGGTCGCCCGCGTGCTCAGCGCCGCAGGCCACCGGGTGACCGGTGTCGACATCAGCGGGGAGCAGATCCGCAGGGCGCGGGAGCTCGTGCCGGAGGCGGAGTTCCGCCAGGCCGATGCCACGGCGGTGGAGTTCCCGGCGGGCTCCTTCGACGCTGTGGTCTCCCTCTACGCCCTGATCCACATCCCCCTGGACGAACAACCTCCCCTCCTCGCCAGGATCGCCACCTGGCTCCGGCCCGGCGGCTGGTTCCTGGCCACCACCGGGCACACCGCCTGGACCGGCACCGATGACAACTGGCTCGGCGGTGGCGCCACGATGTGGTGGAGCCACGCCGACGCCGCGACCTATCGGACGTGGCTCACCCAGGCCGGACTGACCGTCGAGGGAGAGGAGTTCGCCCCCGAGGGCGACAGCGGCCACGCCCTGTTCTGGGCGCGGCGACCGTGACGTACCTCGGGACCTCGTCTCAGCCGGTGGGCCCGTCCTCACCGGCCTTCTGCCAGGCGCAGCTGCCGAGCGTGGCCCGGCCCTTCTCGACCAGCGGGTCGGCGATCCGGGCAGGTGGCATCGTGCTGTGGCCCCGGTAGCAGATGACCGTGCGGTCGGTGTGCCCGGCGAGGTCGACGAGGATCTGGTCCCAGTGCCGGTACTGCACATCGTGTCCCGTGTCGGCGTAGCTGCGCACGGCCGGGTCGCCGGGCAGGTGCTGCTTCCAGGTGTCGATCGTGCTGGGCGGCACGGTCGTGTCCTTCTTCCCGCTGTAGATGGTGACGGGGGCCGTCAGCTTTGACAGATCGGGGCCGGGCCGCTGGCAGTAGAGCTTCTGCTCATGCACCTGAGCTGCGGGGTCGGCCTTCTGGCCGCGCTGGTTGTAGGTGCGGGCGCCGTCCTCGAAGGCGGTGTCGGCGAAGCCGGGGACGCGCTTGGTCGGGCTGTCGTCCGGGAGCGCCCACCAGACCCGGGGGTCGGCGATCTGCTTTTCCAGCGACTTGCCCAGCTCCTCGTCGGACATCGAGCAGTACGGGCGCTTCGCGCCGTACGGCGGCAGGGCGGCGGCCAGGTGCAGTGACGACACGCGGTCCGGGGCCAGGGACGCCAGCTCGGCGGCGTACGGACCGCCGCCCGAGATGGCGATCACACTGACCTTGCGCACTCCGACGCGGTCCAGCACCTGGAGCGCGTCCTTGGCGAAGTCGGCCTTCCCCAGGCTCTTGTCGAACTCGGTGTCGCCGAAGCCGTTGCGCTCGACGGATATCAGCCGCAGCCCGAGGGACTCCCGGGTGCTGCGCAGGAAGTCCGTCATATGCGCCACCCGGGCGCTGGTGCCGGTGCCGCCGATGTAGAGCACCGGCTTCCCGTCCCGGGGGCCGTCGTCGATGTAGTGGGCGGTGCGGCCCGAGTCCAGTTTCAGCGCCCGGACCTCGGGGCCGAGCGAGTCGAAGTCGTCCTGGATCTGGACCCGGTGGACATCGGTGGCATGCGGCTCCCGTGGCGCGGTGGCCGTGGCGGTGGCGCTCACGGCTCCGGAGCCCGTGAGCAGGACGGTGGCGACGGCGGTGGCGGCGATCCCGGTGACGAGGGCTCTGGGCATGTATCTCTCCTGGCCGTAGGGGGAGGGCGACGTTGATCGAATGGAACAAACGGCCACCTACCCCCTCCGACCCGGAAGACACTACGGGGCACCCGCCGAGTGGCAGGGACTTCGCCCCTGGGGCGGAGCCCCAGTTGTGGGAAGGGGCGGGGAGGGGAAAGCAGCCCGCCGCAGGCGCCAAGACCCGCCGGCCACCCCCTAGGCGGGGGAGGTCATGAAGTCCCTCGGTCGCAAGGCCCGTTTGACGATACGGGTGTCGCCGATCCAGCCGTAGAAGCCCTGGCCGAACTTCTCCTCGAACTGGGTGGCGCCTATCACGAAGGGTTTGCCGAGGGTCGCGATCCCCGTCGACGGCTGGCTCGGATTGCGGGCGATCTTCGAGCCGTCGACGTACACCACGGTGTGATGGCCGTCGTTGACGACGGCGACATGGGTCCACCGGCCCACCGGCAGGGCATGGCTCCAGGAAGTGGGATCGGCGTCCTGCACATGGGGGTAGACCACGAACTGCAGGAAGCGTTCGGGGGTCACATTGAGGCTGCACGTCGGCTCGTCGGGCGACCAGCCGGTGGTCTTGCCCGCGTCACCGTTGCGGCCCTCCCAGCTGAGGATGCCCATCCATGCGTGGTCGCCCTCGAAGGGGTCCGGGAGCTTGAGATACGTCTCGATGGTGTAACCACTCGTGAACTTCTCGGAGTTCAGCGGCGCCGTGGCGGAGGTGGTCAGGACCGCGCCGCGGTCGGGGGCCTTTCCGCCGTCGAAGCGCAGGCTGGCGTGGGCCGGCTGGTCGTCGTGGTGTTCGCCGGACCACGTCAGGATCTCGGGCGCGCTGTCGTGCAGCCGCGTCACCCGGAGGTCGTTGCCGTGGCCGGACAGATCGCGGATGACGGTGTCCGTACCGACGGGTGTGTCCGCGCCCGTCGCACGGGGAGCGGTTCCCGAGGCGTCGAAGCGCCAGTACGCGAGGGTGCCGCGCGGCATCACCGCGGACGCCGGGCGCGGCTTGCGCGGCACGACCGGCGCGAAGCCGGAGAAGCGCCGCTCGAAGTCGATGCTCAGGCTGAACCGGTCGGCGGGTCCGGTCAGCTCGATGGTCTCCGCCTCCAGAGGTGTGCGCTTCTCCGGATCGCGGCTGAGGAACCAGGGCGAGAAGGTCTCCACGTCGATCACGTCGCGGACGAGGTCGAAGGCGTAGCGGCGGATCATCCCGGCGCCGCCGTAGTACCGGTCCTGGTAGTTGGTGATGTGGACGTGGACGTCGTGACCCGCGTCGTTGGTCAGGACCGTGCGCCCCGGGGGCCAGTAGTGCCCGCCGAGCGCGAGGAAGACCTGGTCGTTGCCGCGGATGAGGCCGTCCCACAGCCGGCGGCCGTTGTCCGAGAGCTGTGCGGCGCCGTCGTCGTCGGCCCAGGCCAGGTCATGGGTGGTGAGGATCGCGGGCAGGGTGGGGTGCGCGTGGAGCACCTTCCGCGCCCATTCCAGCCCGGAGGCGGAGACCCGCCAGTCGAGCGCGAGGACCAGCCACTCCCGGCCGCCCGCGCGCAGCACGTGGTAGCTGTTGTAGCCGTCGGCCGAGGCGCCCCCGAAGGTGGGCATGGACGAGAACCGCCGTGGGCCGAAGGCGTCGAGATAGGCGCTGTCGCCGCGCTGGTCGTCGGTGCCGGAGTCGATGTCGTGGTTGCCGGCGAGCACGCTGTAGGGGACCTTGCCGTGGATGGTCCCGAACACCGTCGCGGCCAGCGAGATCTCCTCCCGCGAGCCGTGCTCCGTGACATCGCCCAGGTGCGCCATGAAGGCGATGTTGGCGTCCTCGCGCCGGGACACCAGGTACCGGAAGGTCGCCCGGAGCGGTTCCGGGTCGGAGCTGTCGGCGTCGAAGAGGTACTGGGTGTCCGGCAGGATCGCGAGGCTGAACCGCGGTGACGCGGAGTCGTACCGGTGGCCGTCCGCCTTCGGGGTGGCGGCGTGACCGGGTGTCGTCCCCGACGCGACGGCCACCGTGCCCGCGGCCGGTATCACGGCGGTGGCTCGCAAAAGTGTCCGTCTGCCCAGGTGGCTGCGTTCCGCCGCGTCCATTCGCTCTCCCGCGCGTCATATGAGGAACCGGTGACCCCGGTCCGCACTGTGGTCCAGACCTGTGACCACGCGGGGGCGGCCAGATGAACGGCACCTGATCCGTTGAGGGCGGTTCGTCGCTGCCCCGGACGCCATTCTCCGTTAAAAGGTTGCCGCGCTAATAATATTAGTGACGACTATTTTCGGACGGCCCGGCGCCGGATCCGGCGACTCATCCGCGAAATTCAGCCGAATGCACTTCCCGAAGCAACCCCCCGCGTTATCGCGAACATGTCAATTTCCCCCCCCGCATCTCTTCCGTGCGTTCGTCGCGCGGCGACCAGATGGGGTGTGACGTGGGGCGTTTGCTCGGGCCGCGCTCGGGCACTTTTACATCGCTTTAACCATGCTATGTGTGGACTTTATTCGCTCATGGCGCATTCCATTCCTAGGGAATTCCGGGTTTTCCGGCCTGGCATGCTGGGTCCGGAAAGGCACTCAGGGAAAGGTTGAAGAATGCAGTATTCCTTCATCGCGGAGTTAGCCGCGCCGGGGCGCAAGGTGCCGGTGCGGGCATGCGATCCGGAGTCGAACCCGGTGTGGCTATTCGCCTCGATCGGCGAGTACCCGGTGTACGACGACGCCGCGTACGAAGCGATGATCAAGGACGAGCGCCGGATGAACCGGTATGTCGAGGCTGTCCGGCGCTACGCCCCCGGCCGGACGGTCCTCGACATCGGCACGGGGAAGGACGCGGTGTGGGCGCTGGCCGCGGCCCGCGCCGGGGCGCGGCATGTGTGGGCGCTGGAGGTCATCCCCAAGTCGGCACGGATCGCCAGGCAGACCATCGAGGAGGCGGGCTTCGCCGACCGGATCACGGTCGTCGAGGGACTCTCCACCGAGATCGAGCTCCCCGAGCCCGTCGATATGTGCGTCTCGGAGATCATCGGCACGCTCGGTGGCTCCGAGGGTGCGGGCTCGGTACTGCGGGACGCGCGGAAGCGGCTGGTGAAGCCCGGTGGGGTGTTCATCCCGCACCGCAGCGTCACCACGGCCGTCGCCCTGGACCTGGGCAGCGCGGGCCGCGGTGAGCCGCCCGGCTTTCCGCCGTTCGTCTTCCGTTATGTGGAGGAGGTGTTCGCCTCGGTGGGCCGCCCCTTCGATCTGCGGGTGGTCCTGGGGGGGTTGCAGGACAATCCGAAGGTGCGGGAGCGGTCGTATCTGTCCGGCCCGGTCGAAGTGGAGCCGCTGGAGTTCAACGGCGACCTGGACCCGGAGGGCACCGACAGTGCCGAGCTGACGTTCACCGGAGAGGGCAACTTCTCCGGGCTCGCGCTGGGCATGCGCCTGTGGGTGGCCGAGGACGACGAGCCCATCGACTCGCTGGTGCAGTCGAGCAGTTGGACCCCGGTCTACGCGCCGCTGGCGGAGGAGGGCCTGCCGGTGCGGCCGGGCGACCGGTTCGAGTTCGACTTCACCACGACGCTGAGCGACGACGGCGTACACCCCGACTACGCGCTCGCCGGCGAGCTGCACCGGGCCGGCGGCCCGGCGGTGCCACTGAGCTGGAGCTCGACCCACCACGGTGACGGTTTCCGCGCCACCCCCTTCTACCGCTCGCTGTTCCCGGGGCCCGGAGGGCCCTGAGGCCGCGCCACCGTCAGCCGCCCGCCGGCTCGGCGGAGGCGACGGCTTCCCGTACGAGCCGGGCGAACTCCTCCGGCCGCTGTTCGGGGAACGGCACACCGGCCCCGGGCACGATGTGCCCCGTCGCCGACAGCGCCCGCACCATCGGCTCGAAGCCGGGCATCGACGGGTCGTCGTCCTGTCCGCAGATGACCGTGGCCGGGGCGGCGATCCGCGGCAGCCGCTCGTCCATCGCGAACACCCAGTCGACCGGGCGCTTCCACACCGCGCGGGCGCGCTTCTCCGGGGTGATGAACGGGGTCGCGGAGAGCGTCAGGCTCCGACCCCGTCGGCGAACATCTCGACGCCCTGGTCGTCCGCGGGTTTCGCCGACGCCCCGTAGCCGACGGTGTCCATCGCGATCGCCCGGTGCGTGGCGCCGAGCAGCGGAAGCACATCGCGGTACTCGGCCCAGGACCGCGGGGTCTGGTGGAGCAGCAGCACCGGCTCGCCCTCGCCGCACTCGACGTAGTGCAGCTGGCCGAACCTGCTGGGGGCGTAGTGGGCGGTCAGCATGCGCACTCTCCTGACGTGGCGGGGCGGCGGGCCCGCACCTCTGGTCGTACTTTGTACGGAACTCCTTTGGGCGCCGTCAAGAGGCGTTCGGCCGGGGAGGGGCCCTCGATCGAGGCGTTCCGTCAGGCGGTACGGGCCGCTGGACGGACACGGGTACGCGAGGTCAGTCTCACCTGGTCCGGCACGTCGCCACGCACCTCGTTCCGTGTGACGGAACGAAAGTTGGCTCGTGGTGGGCGGCGCGTCTATACCGGAGGCCACATCGGGAGCGCCGGGCCCCGGCCCCATGTTCTTCTCCAGGAGGTAGCCCGTGCCGAATGTTCCCGACCACGTCCCGACGGACTCCCTCCCCGGGGCCGTGGTCAAGGCCGCCGACGCACTCGCGGGCGCCGCCCGCGACGGGATCGCCTGCGCGCCGGTGCGCACGCTCCTGGACGACGGCGACATCGAGGCCGCCTACGCGGTGCAGCGGCTCAACCTGCGACGCGAACAGGCCACCGGCCGCCGGATCGTCGGCCGGAAGATCGGCCTGACGTCTCCGGCCGTACAGCGCCAACTCGGCGTGGACCAGCCGGACTTCGGCGCGCTGTTCGCCGACACGGCCGTACCGGAGGGCGGCGAGGTGCCCGCCGGGCGGCTGCTCCAGCCCAAGGTGGAGGCCGAGGTGGCGCTCGTGCTCGGCAGCGATCTGCCACACCGCCACTGCACCGTCGTGGACCTGCTGCGCGCCACCGACTTCGCGCTGCCCGCGCTGGAGATCGTCGACAGCCGGGTGCGGGACTGGGACATCTCCATCGTGGACACCGTCGCCGACAACGCCTCCTGCGGGCTGTACGTCCTCGGCGCCTCCCCGGTACCACTGTCCGGGCTCGACCTGCGCTCCGTACAGATGACCATGACGCGCAACGGCGAGATGGCCTCCGAAGGGACCGGCGCCGACTGCCTCGGCGGCCCCCTCAACGCGGCCGTCTGGCTGGCCTCGGCCCTCGCCGAGCGGGGCGATCCGCTGCGCGCGGGCGACCTCGTCCTGACCGGGGCCCTGGGGCCGATGGTCCCGGCCGCCCCGGGCGATGTGTTCCATGCCCGTATCTCGAACCTGGGCACCGTAGGAATCGGCTTCGCCGCGGAAGGAGACCACCGGTGAGCAGCGAGACCAACACCCGCACCAAAGTGGCGATCATCGGCTCCGGCAATATCGGCACCGACCTCCTGATCAAGGTGCTGCGGCTCTCCGACACCCTGGAGATCACCGCGATGGCCGGGATCGACCCCGCCTCCGACGGCCTGGCCCGCGCCCGCCGCCTGAAGGTGGCCACCACCCACGAGGGCGTGGACGGGCTGGTGTCGATGGACGAGTTCGCCGACGTGGACATCGTCTTCGACGCCACCTCCGCCGGTGCCCACAAGCGCCACGAGGAGGTGCTGCGCCCCCTCGGCCGCACTCTCGTCGACCTCACCCCGGCCGCCATCGGCCCCTATGTGGTGCCCCCGGTCAACGGCGACGCCCACCTCGACGCGCCCAACGTCAACATGGTCACCTGCGGTGGCCAGGCCACGATCCCGATCGTCGCCGCGGTGGGCGCGGTCGCCCCCGTCCACTACGGGGAGATCGTCGCCTCCATCTCCTCCCGCTCCGCGGGCCCCGGCACCCGGGCGAACATCGACGAGTTCACCGAGACCACCGCCGCCGCCATCGAGCGCGTCGGCGGCGCCGCCCGCGGCAAGGCCATCATCGTCCTCAACCCCGCCGAACCGCCCCTGATCATGCGCGACACCGTGCACTGCCTGGTCTCGGGCTGCGCCACCGAGGAGGTCACCGCCTCCGTCGAGGAGATGGTCGGCCGCGTCCAGGCGTATGTGCCCGGCTACCGCCTCAAGCAGAAGGTGCAGTTCGACCAGGTGGGGTCCGACGATCCGATGCGCTCCCTGCTGCCCGCCGAGGCCGCGCACACCGACGCGGTGAAGGTCTCGGTCTTCCTCGAAGTCGAGGGGGCCGCCCACTACCTCCCGGCCTACGCCGGAAACCTCGACATCATGACCTCGGCCGCGCTGCGCACCGCGGAGCGCCTGGCCGCACATCGCTCCGGCGAGGAGGCCGCACGATGACCACGACCGACGCCGGCGCGACCGCGGACACTCCGCCCGTACCGCCCGCCCTGTACGTCCAGGACGTGACCTTGCGGGACGGCATGCACGCCGTCCGCCACCGCTACACGGTCGAGCAGGCCCGCACCATCGCCGCCGCCCTGGACGCCGCCGGGGTGGCCGCCATCGAAATCGCCCACGGCGACGGCCTGTCCGGCTCCAGCGTCACCTATGGAATCGGCGCCCACACCGACTGGGACTGGATCGAGGCCGTCGTCGGGGCCACCGGCACGGCGATCCCCACCACCCTGCTGCTGCCGGGCATCGGCACCCTGCACGACCTCAAGCGGGCCCACGCCCTCGGCATCCGCTCCGTGCGCATCGCCACCCACTGCACCGAGGCCGACATCTCCGCCCAGCACATCTCCGCCGCCCGGGAGATGGGCATGGACGTGGCCGGGTTCCTGATGATGTCGCACATGGCGGAACCGGCCGAACTCGCCCGCCAGGCAAGGTTGATGGAGTCCTACGGCGCCCACTGTGTGTATGTCACCGACTCCGGCGGCCGGCTCACCATGGACGGTGTCCGTGACCGCTTCCGCGCCTATCGCGATGTGCTCGACCCGGGCACCGAACTCGGCATCCACGCCCACCACAACCTCGCCCTCGGCGTGGCCAACACGGTAGTGGCCGTGGAGAACGGCGTCACCCGCGTCGACGCCTCCCTCGCCGGCCAGGGCGCGGGGGCGGGCAACTGCCCGCTGGAGGCGTTCGTCGCCGTCGCCGACCTGATGGGCTGGAAGCACGGCTGCGACCTGTTCCCCCTGATGGACGCCGCCGACGACCTCGTACGGCCCCTCCAGGACCGCGAGGTCCGCGTCGACCGCGAGACCCTGACCCTCGGCTACGCGGGCGTGTACTCCAGCTTCCTGCGCCACGCCGAGGCCGCCGCGGTCCGCCACGGCCTGGACACCCGCGCGATCCTGGTCGAGGTGGGCCGCCGTGGGATGGTCGGCGGCCAGGAAGACATGATCACGGACATCGCCCTCGACCTGGCCGCCCACCCGGACAGCACCTCCTCCCCGGACAGCACCTCCCGCCCGGACAACACCTCCTGATCGCCGCCCGATCGGCGGGACGCCTGTACGGTGTGGTGTACGACGGCGTCGGTGTCGCCGGTCCCCGGTGGTGTGCGAAGAGGAGAGTCCCAGTGGCGGGTCAGCGGTCGCGTGGCAGGGCGCTCACCGCTGAGCGGATCATCGAGGTGGCCACCCGGATCTGCGACGAGGAGGACATCGACGTACTGACGATCCGGCGGCTCGCCGCGGACCTCGGCGTGGGCGCGATGACGCTCTACAGCTACTTCCGCGGCAAGGAGGAGATCCTCGACGGGATCGCCGACTACGTCATGGGGAACTTCCGGCTGCCCGCCGCCGAGGAGACCTCGCCCGAGGCGGTCGTACGGGCCCTGGCGCTGGCCTTCCTCGAGATGATGCGGGAGCACCCCAGCATCGTGCGGCTCTTCGCCACCCGGGTGAGCACCGGCCCGCGGTCCATGCGGGGCGCGTTCGAGGCGGTCATCGGGAGGCTGCGCGAGGCGGGGTTCGCGGACCGGGACGCGGTGCGCGTCTACGGGCTGATCGTGCAGTACAGCCTGGGTTTCGCCAGCTATCAGGCGCCCCGCCCGTGGGGCAAGGCCGACCATCCCGAGGCCGAGGAGCTGCGGCGTCAGCGCAGGCACTTCTACGGGACCCTGCCGCGCGAGGACTTCCCCCACATGGTGGAGCTCGCCGAGGAGATGACCACGCTGCCCAGCGATGAACAGTTCCGCTTCGGGCTCGACTGCCTCATCGACGGCGTACTGCGGCACACCGGCGACTGAGCCTCGCCCCCCGGCTTCCCAGCCCCGGATCCTTCGGCACGGGGTATGTCGGCGACCTTGACGCCATACAGCGAACGGTACATAGTACGAACACTTGCGATCGCTGAGCCGACCCTGCCTCGGCCCTGGGACGTGTCCGACGGGTCTTGACGCCCGCGGCGGGCCGTTCCCCTCCCCTCCCCGCCCCTTCCCGCAACTGGGGCTCCGCCCCCAGACCTGGGGTCCAGGGGCGGAGCGCCTGCCACCCGGTGGAGCCGCATATCGATGCTGCGGGAGCGCCGCCGCCCCCTTCCCGTGCCTCGCCCGTGCCTCGCCCGTGCCTCGCCCGTCCCTCTCCTGTCCCTCGCCCGTCCCTGAAGGACAAAGGACCCTCATGACAGCAACCGATGTTCATGGCCCCGGCCGGAATCAGAGCACCCGAGCGCTGGTCGCCGGCTGGATCGGCACCACCGTCGAGTACTACGACTTCTCCATCTACGGACTGGCCTCGTCCGTGGTGTTCGCCAAGCTCTTCTTCCCCACCTCGGACCCGGTGACGGGCACGCTGCTCTCGCTGTCGACCTTCGCCATCGGTTTTCTGGCCCGGCCGGTCGGCGCGGTGGTGTTCGGCCACTTCGGCGACCGCCTGGGCCGGAAGTCCACGCTGGTGGCCACATTGGGGCTGATGGGCATCGCCACCTTCGCGGTGGGTCTGCTGCCCACCTACCGTCAGGTGGGGATCGCGGCGCCGATCCTGCTGATCGTCGCCAGGCTCGCCCAGGGGTTCTCGGTCGGTGGCGAATACGGCGGGGCGGTCCTGATGACCATCGAACACGGGGAGCGAGGGAAACGCGGGTTCCGGGGCTCACTGATCAATACCGGGACCTCGGCCGGGCTGCTCCTGGCCAACCTCGTCTTCCTCGGGGTGCTCCAACTTCCGGACGACCAGCTGCACTCATGGGGCTGGCGGATTCCGTTCCTGCTGAGCGCGGTGCTCGTCGGCGTAGGTCTGTTCGTGCGCCTCGGCCTGGACGAGAGCCCCGAGTTCGAGGCGGTCAAGGCGCGGAACACGGTGGACCGGCTGCCCGTGGTCGAGGTGTTCCGCGAGTGCGGCGGGCGGGTTCTGCTGATGGCCGCCGCGATTCTGAGTGCCGGGGTGGCCTTCACACTGGCGACCGTCTACAGCCTGGAGTACGCCCGCACCGGGCTGCAGTTGGACAAGGACACCATGATCGCCGTGCTGCTGCCGGCCACCCTCGTCATCATCGTGTGCGTGCCGCTCGCCGGAAAGCTGGCGGACCGGTTCGGAAACCGCAGGGTCTTCATCGCCGGGGCGGCCTCGCTGATCGTGCTGCCGTTCGCCTGGCTGGCGCTGCTCCAGACGCGGAGTTACGGGCTGATGCTGCTGGGCTTCACCCTGCTGTTCATCGGCTACTCCGCCAACTACGGCGTGGTCCCGGCGTACTTCTCGCAGGTCTTCCCGGCCCGGCTGAGGTTCACCGGCATGTCGATCGGCTTCACCGTGGGGCTGATCGCCGGGAACGCGTTCTCTCCCGACATCGCCACCTATCTGCTGCACACCACCGGCGGATGGGTGGGCATCGCGGTGTACATGGCCGCGATGTCGGCCGTCTCGGTGGTGGCGGGCCTGTTCCTGCGGGAAGCGGACGACACCGCGGAGCCACCGCGCGTTCCGGCTCCGCGTGTGGCCGACAGCGATACCGCGCAGGTGGGTTGACCGCCGTACGTCGTGCCATACCAAGCACTCACACCAAGCCCTCAGGAGGAGAGCGTGAACGAGAAGAGCGGGATACGCGTCGGCGTCCGCATACCGCCGTGCGACCGGGTGGACCGGCTGGCCGGGACCGCCCGGCGGGCCGAGGAACTGGGCTTCGACCAGGTGTGGTTCCCCGACTCCCAGCTGTTGTGGCGGGATGTGTTCACGGCCCTGACCGCCGCCGCGCTGGGCACGGAACGGATCGGCCTGGGCAGCGCGGTCACCAATCTCGTCACCCGGCACCCGGCCGTCGTCGCCTCGGCCGCGCGCAGCGTCGCCGAGCTGGCCCCCGGCCGGTTCACCCTCGGCCTCGGCGTGGGCAACAGCTCGGTCGGCCCCATCGGCCTGCGCTCCAGCACCGGGGCCGAGTTGCGCGCCGGGATCGCCACGCTGCGGGCGCTGCTCCAGGGGGAGGAGTGTGACTTCAACGGCGTACGGTCCCGGCTGCGGGACCCGGATCCGGACATACCGCTCCACGTGGCCGCCAGCGGCCCCCGGAATCTGCGGCTCGCCGGGGAGATCGCCGATGGTGTCATCCTGCTCAGCGGTGTCTCGCGGACGACGCTCGCCAGTGCCACCGCCCGGGTGCGGGAGGGCGCCGAGGCCGCGGGGCGCACCACGGAGGCGATCCCGCTGACGGTCTCGGCGTTCTGCGCGGTGACCGACGACGTGGAATCCGAAGCCCGGCTGCTCAAGCCGATCTGTGCGTCGATCGCCCAGAACGGTGGCGCGCCCTTCCTCGCCCTGGCCGGGATCGAACTGGACGTCCCGGCGCGGGTGGAGGGGGTCTACCCGGACCTCGTACACGCCGAGGACTGGGACGCGGCCGTCGAGATCTGCTCGGCCTGGGTGAGCGACGAGACGGCCGTGCGTTTCGCCCAGGAGTTCTGCCTCTTCGGAACCGCCAAGGAGATCGCCGAACGGCTCACCGCGCTGTACGCCGACGGGGTGACCGATGTGTTCCTCCAGCACGTCGGTTCCTACGACCCGCCCACCGAGCTGATCGAAAGCGTGGGCTCCGCGGTGCTGCCCGCCCTGCGGCCGGAGGTCAGCCGGTGAGCGTGCCGGAGCCGGAACCGCTGTCGACCGCGACGATCAGATTGAGCACGGTGATGTGCTGACCGCAGTTCGGGCACTCGTGGCCGGTACTGAGCGGGGGCACCGGCGGCGCCTGCCAACGGTGGTGCGCCCGGTCCGTGGCGTCCGCGGTGTCCGCGGTGGTCGTGGCGTCCGTGGTGTCCGTGGCGTCCGTGGTGTCCGCAGTGGTCGTGGTGTCCGTGGTGGTCGTGCCGCGGTGGTGGGCCCGCCACCACCGCGTCTTGCATCTGGAGCCGCAGAACCTGCGCGTCGGGTTCCTGCTGGTCCAGGTGAACTCGGCGCCGCATTCGGCACACCGCCGGGCCGCGGTGTCCATGTGGCCCCCTCTGCCGGCTCGCGGTGAGACTGGTTCCGCATCCATCCGCCCAGTAGATCGGTGCGTGGGTTTCGGAACCGTAACGCCCTCGGTTGCCCGCGCGTCATGTGGTTCTCGGTCGATGGAAACCGGCCAGGTGCGATGAAACCTCGCCGAAACCCCCCTCTGTGGAGGATGGGGCCGCCGAAGACGAGGGCAGGTGAGGTGTGCACGATGTCCATCCCCGCGAACGGGCGGACGACCACCCGGCGAACGGGATTGTCACTCCCTCCCGATCTGCCGCTGTCCGAGTGGCGCCACCTCGGCCAGCAGATCCACGTCATCGCCGACTCCTCCGCGTGGTGGCTGGGCGATTGGCTCGTCTTCGGCCAGGAGCACTACCCCGACCGCTACCGCCAGGCGCTGAAGCAGACCTCGCTCGACTATCAGACGCTGCGCAACTATGCCTGGGTGGCACGCAAGTTCGAGCCGGGCAGGCGGCGGGGCAAGCTGAGCTTTCAGCACCACGCGGAAGTGGCCGCCCTCCCCGAGGCCGACCAGGAGGAGTGGCTGACCCGGGCCGAGGAGGGCGGCTGGACCCGCAATGCGTTACGCCGGCGGATACGGATGCGGCGTCAGTCGCCGGAAGCCGCACAGGAGCCGGGCGTTGTGCAGGTGAACGTGGTCGCCGAGCGCAGAATCCGCTGGGAGCGCGCGGCGGAGATCGCCGGTCTTGGGCTTATGGATTGGATCATCCAGATGCTGGATGAGGCGGCCGACGGCCCGGTCCCGCATATTCCCGGCCCCGCCGCCGACCCGCCTGCCCTGGGGGCGTAAACAGCGCTCCGTAGAACCTCTAGCCAATGCTTTCCGTCCCGCCGGCGGGACGACGGCATGGATTCCGGAGCGGCATTCCAGCGATTCCCCCGATTTGGCGTTCCCGCATGCCCGGTGAAAGCATTTAATGCGTGGTCCAGGGCTCCGGGGAAGAACGCGAAAGACCAGGTGAGTGGCCGAATGGAGCTGCATTCACCTCATGTGACGCGCCTCGTCCCGCTGGTATCGGTAAGCACGTACAGAACGCCATCGAACCCCATAGCTCCCACTGGTGATCGCCCCATCCGAAACCGTGAGTTCTAGTTGAGTAACCGCGGTGCGCCGGGCGCGGATACGGGGTGTCAAACCGCCTGACCGCTGTTAGAGTCTGCGTCGAAAGATTGAACGGCCTTTCGCGATTTCGCGAAGTGGAGCAACGGGGGGTGGTCGATATTGATCGGCCACGATCGGCGATCTTCGAAGTCGTGTCCAAAGTGTTCCTGCCACCCCCCGGATAGAAATTCCTTTCGAGGCGAGCTCGCCTTGGAGCGGGGGGTTGGCGATGTTCGAGCAGCAACTTGAGGAAGTGGTCATCGAAGTCGACATCGCGTCGATTTCGACGGCGGAGTCACCGCGAAGTTCAGGGGAGGACCCGGAGCACATCCAAGCGCTGGCGGAGACCGAAGTCACGTTACCGCCCATCATCGTTCACCGGTCCACGATGCGGGTGGTCGACGGCGCCCACCGGCTACGGGCCGCGGAGCTCCGCGGCGACGAGAAGATCAAGGTCAAGTTCTTCGACGGCAGCAAGGCCGACGCGTTCGTCCTGGCCGTCGGCTCCAACATCACCCATGGCCTGCCGCTGTCGATGACGGACCGGAAGTCCGCGGCCGCCCGCATCATCGTGTCGCACCCCCAGTGGTCGGACCGCATGATCGCGTCGGTCTCGGGGATCTCGGCGGGTACCGTCGCGGAGATCCGCCGACGGACGTCGGCCGAGGAGACGGTCAGTGGCAGCCGCATCGGTCAGGACGGCCGGATCCGTCCCATCAACAGCGCCGCCGGGCGTGAGCTGGCGAGCAGGCTGATCACGGCGAACCCGGGCCTGTCGCTACGCCAGATCGCCCGGGCCGCGGGGATCTCCCCGGAGACGGCACGGGACGTCAGGAACCGTATGAGCAGGGGCGAGGACCCCTTGCCGAAGGCGCGCGGCGCGGCGAAGGCCGGGGGGGCCGGGGGCCGGCGGACCGAGGCGCTGAGCCGGTCCACGGCGGGCGCGGCCACCGCGGAGGTGGTCCCGATGGCCGACCGCCTCGCGGCCGTGCACCGCCTCACCTCGGACCCCGCCCTGCGGTTCAACGAAACGGGCCGCAGGCTGCTCCGTCTGCTCAACATCAATATGCTCAGCGCGGAGGAGTGGCAGGAAATCATCGCGAACGTGCCGCCACATTGCAGCAGCATCGTCGCCAGCCTCGCCCGTGAGTGCGCGGGGATGTGGGACGAGATCGCGGTCCGGGTGGACCTCCAGCTCGCCTAGGGGCTGCGGAGCCCCTGGTATCGGGAAGGGGCGGGGAGGGGAGAAAGAGCCGCCGGACACCACGCCCCGCCGGGCCCGTCCAACCAGAGGAAATCGCTGGTTGGACGGGCCCGGCCGAAGCACCTGCCGACCCAGCGATCCGGCCAGGACGAGAGGGCCCGTCCTGGCCGGATCGTGTATGCGGCGGCGCGGCCGCGGTTCACCGCATGGTGCGCAGGCTCCGGGCCCCGGCGACATCGGGGCAGCCCGCCAGCCCCAGTGATGTGCGGAGTTCGGCGGCCAGCAGCTCGAACACCCTCCGCGCACCCGCCTCACCGGCCGCGGCCAGACCCCACATCACCGGCCGTCCCACCAGCACCCCGGCCGCGCCGAGGGCCAGGGCCCTGAGGATGTCCGTACCGCTGCGGACGCCGCCGTCGAGCAGCAGCTCGCAGCGGCCACCGAGCACGGGCGCCAGCTCGGCCAGCGCGTCCAGGCTCGGCACGGCGCCGTCGAGCTGACGGCCGCCGTGGTTCGAGACCACCAGCGCGTCGACCCCGGACTCCGCGGCGCGCAGCGCGTCCTCCCGCGCCAGGACGCCCTTGAGCACCAGCGGCAACCGCGTGTGCTCCCGCAGCCGGTCCACGGTCGCCCAGGTCAGCGCCGGGGAGAACGCCTCGCTGGTGTGCGCGGCCACGGCCGAGGCACCGGCGGGCCGGATGTGCGCCGTTCCGCCCGCGTCGATGTTGGCGGCCCGTACCTCGGCGGGGAGCGTGAACCGATTGCGGATGTCCCGCAGCCGGCGGCCCATCCACGGCACGTCCACGGTGAGCATCAGCGCCTCACAGCCCGCGTCCTCCGCCCGGCGGGCGAGCTCCAGCGTCCGGGCGCCGTCGCGCAGCCAGTACAGCTGGAACCAGACCGCCCCGCCGACCGCCGTGATCTCCTCGATCGGCACACTGCTCAGCGTGGAGACCGCGAACGGCACCCCCGCGGCCTTCGCCGCCCGGGCGGTGGCCAGTTCACCGTCCTCGCTCACCAGCCGGTGGTACGCCACCGGGGCCACCGCCAGCGGCAGTGCCGCCGGGCGGCCGAGCAGCACGGCGTCCGTCGTGCACCGCGAGACGTCCCGCAGCACCCGGGGCACGAGGAAGGTGCGGTCGAACGCCGCGCGGTTGGCGGCGAGCGTCAGCTCGTCACCGCTGCCGCCCGCCACGAAGTCCCGGACGTCGGGCGGCAGGACGGCAGCGGCGGCGCGCTCGAGGTCGGCCAGGCACTCGGCGTCGGCCAGGCACTCCGCACCGGCCGCGGCGTCGGCATCTGCCCCGGCCGCACCGCGAACGGCGCGGTCAGCGCCGGAAGTCACGCTGCCCGGTCCTCTCCAGCTCCACGGCCTCGTACAGCGCCTTGATGTTCGCGCTGCCGAAGGTCTGGGCGCCCTGCCGCTCGATGACCTCGTAGAAGAGGGTGTGCCGCGGGTGGGTGGAGGCCGTGAAGATCTGGAACAGCTGCCCGTCGTGGTCCTCGTCCGCGAGCACCCCCGTGGCGCGCAGATCGCCCAGGCGCCGCGGGCTGAGGCCGATCCGCTCACCCAGCAGGTCGTAGTAGGCGTCGGGCGTGGTGAGGAAGGTGACGCCGCGGTCGGACAGGGCGCGCACGGACCCGACGGCGTCGTGCGAGGAGAAGGCCAGGTGCTGCACGCCCGAGCCCTGGTGGCTCTTCAGGAACTCGTCGATCTGCCCCGGCAGGGCCGTGTCGTCGGGCTCGATGAGCGTGAGCGTGACGGTGCCGGACGGGCTCTGTACGACCTTCGAGTGCATCGCCTGGGCGCCGACGACGATGTGCTCCGCGAAGACGTCCCGGAAGCCCAGTGCCTGCTGGTAGTACGCGACGGCCGGGCCGAGGCCGCCGGTGCCGAGACAGACCGCGATGTGGTCGATACCGAGCAGGCCCACTTCGGCCGGCCCCGCTTCGGCCAAGCCCACCTCGCCGCCCGGCCCGTCGGGCCGGTCCTGGCCGTCCGTCGGGACGAAACCCGCGGGCAGCCCGGGGCCCGCGTCCGGTGCGCGCTGGACCAGGGTGTGGACCACGTCCCCGAAGCCGTGCACCGCGGCGGTGACGGACGGGCCGTCACCGGTGTGCCGGGCCGGTCGCCGGTGGACACCGGCGCCGTTCGCCACGGCCGCCTCGAAGGCCGCCCGCACATCGGCGGTGCGCAGCGCGATGTCCGCGACGCCGTCGCCGTGGCTGAGCACATACGCCGAGGCGGGGTGGCGGTAGGAGGTCGCCTGGGTCAGCACCAGGGTGATCTCCCCGTGCCGCAGCGCCAGGCTGCGGTGGTCCGCGGAACCGCCGCTGCCGACGATGGCGAACGCATACCGGTCGACCCACTGGAACGCGCTCGAATCCAGGTTCTCCACATACAACTCGACATAGTCGATGGCGAGATCCGCGAGCGGCTCCGCGGCTTTTGATGAATTCCTCATGGTGGCCCCCCAGATGCGGAAGAAAACCGAGCCCGCAGAACTCTAGGCGGCCATGAGCGCGTCCAGCCATCGGCGCCATTCCGGTGGTCAACGGAACTCGTGGACGCCGGGCCTTCTCCATAAGCTGTGCCGCGTTTTGTGTTTCCGGGTCGCGGTCCTCTTGGACGGGTGATGTCTTGTGATGCACACGATGGCTGTCATCGGCACCGGCCTCATCGGTACGTCGGTCGCGCTCGCCGCCGCGGGGCAGGGAGTGTCGGTGTATCTCTCCGACCGGAACCGGGCCGCCGCCAGGACCGCCGCCGCACTCGGCGCGGGCCGGGCGGAGGACCCGCCGGAGCCGGTCGACCTGGCCGTCCTCGCGGTGCCGCCGAGCCGGATCGCCGAGGTGCTGATCGCGGCCCAGGAACGCGGTCTGGCCCGCGCCTACACCGATGTGGCGAGCGTGAAGGCCGGCCCGGAGCGGGCCGTGCTCGCCCGCGCCCCCGAGCCCTCCCGCTACGTCGGCGGCCATCCGCTGGCCGGCCGGGAGCGATCGGGGCCACTGGCGGCGCGGGCCGAGCTGTTCCGGGGCCGCCCCTGGGCGCTGACGCCGCACCGGCTGACCTCGCGCGCCGCCCTCGACCGGGGCCTGGAGCTCGCGGAGTTGTGCGGCGCCGCCCCGGTGGTCATGCGCAGCCGGGAGCATGACGAGGTGGTGGCGCTGACCTCGCACGTACCGCATCTGCTGGCCAGCGTGATGGCCGCCCGGCTGCGCGACGGCCCGGCCGGGATGCCGCTGCTGGCCGGTCAGGGGCTGCGCGATGTGACCCGGATCGCCGCCGGGGACCCCCGGCTGTGGAGCGACATCCTGCGGTCCAACGCGGCCGCCATGGCCGGGGTGGTGAAGGAGCTGCGGGCCGATCTGGCCCGGGTGGCGACGGTGCTCGACGTGCTCGCCGAGGAAGACGTACTCGCCGAAGACGCGCTCGCCGACGAAGACGTGTTCGCCGGGGACCACGACGAAGGCCACGGCCAGGGCGTACGGACCCTGGAGGATCTGCTGGCCCGGGGCGTCGCCGGGCTCGCCGGGCTGCCGCGCCCCGGCGCCGGTCCGCCCGTGGCCGAGGCGGGCTTACGGATCCTGGTCCCGGACCGCCCGGGGGAGCTGGCCCGGCTGCTGGGCGCCGTCGCGGCGCTCGGCATCGCCGTGGACGACGTCGCCGTGGAGGCCGCGGAGGAGAGCGGGCTGCGGGTGCGCGTGCCCGTTCCCACGGCCGACGCCGAGCGGATCGGGGCCAAGCTGGGCGCCGACGGATGGGATCGGGCCCCGGCTGAATCGATGCCCGCGCGATAGCGCTCCACAAGGCCGCCGACAAGCCCGTCCAAGTGCGCGGTTCGAGCAATTGGACGGCATTGTCGAAAGGCCGACGGGCGTGTGATGCTGAGGCATCCGAGCCGCCCTCATAAAGCCGCTCTCATTCATTTGCCGCCCGGGGGAATTCATGGCAGGAACCACCGTCGCCGCGCAGATTCGTCAACGGGAACACCTCGAAATGGCAGAGCTGCACGGCAGCGTTTCCGAGCCGGTGCTGGACACGATGAACTTCCTCAACGAGGTGACCCATCGCTATCCGGACGCGATTTCCTTCGCCCCGGGCCGGCCGTACGACGGCTTCTTCGACACCGAGCAGGTCTTCACCCACATCCGCCGCTATCTGGACCACCTGGCGGAGCAGGGGAGTTCACCGGCGGACATCCGCACCGCGCTGTACCAGTACGGGCCGACCGCCGGGCAGATCCGGCAGATCATCGCCGATTCGCTCCGCGCGGACGAGGCCACCGATGTACCGGCCGAGTCCATCGTGGTGACCGTCGGCGCACAGGAGGCCATGCTGCTGGTGCTGCGCGCGCTCTTCGCGGGCCCCGACGACGTCCTGCTCGTCTCCAGCCCCTGCTATGTGGGGATCACCGGCGCGGCCCGGCTGCTGGACGTAACCGTGCGCCCGGTGGAGGAGCGCGAGGACGGGTTCCACGCCGCCGACCTGGAGGCCGCTGTGCTGGCGGAGCGGGCGCGCGGCCGCCGTCCGCGCGCGTTCTACGTGGTGCCGGACCACTCCAACCCGTCCGGGAACACCATGGGTCCGAAGGCCCGGGAGGAGCTGCTGGAGCTCGCCGAGCGCCATGACTTCCTGGTGCTGGAGGACAGCCCGTACCGGCAGGTGAGCCCCGGCACTCCGCTGCCGACGCTGAAGTCCCAAGACCGGGCCCGCCGCGTGGTGCACCTGGGCTCGTACTCCAAGACGGTCTTCCCCGGCGCCCGGGTCGGGTTCGTCGTGGCCGACCAGCGGGTCCGGGACGCCACGGGCGGTGAGCGGCTGCTGGCGGACGAACTCGCCAAGATCAAGAGCATGGTGACGGTCAACACCTCGTCACTGAGCCAGGCCGCCGTGGCGGGTGCGCTGCTCGGCGCCCGGGGCCGGCTGTCGGAGCTGAACGCCGAGGCGGCCGCGTACTACGGCGAGGCGATGCGGGAGATGCTGCGGCGGCTGGACGCCCGGCTGCCCGCCGCCCGCCGGGAGGCCCTCGGGGTGCGCTGGAACGAGCCCAGGGGCGGCTTCTTCCTCACCATGCGGGTCCCGTTCCGGGTGGACAACACCGTACTGACCACGTCCGCACAGGACTTCGGCGTGATCTGGACGCCGATGGCGCACTTCTACCCCGGCACCGGTGGCCACCACGGCATCCGGCTGTCCATCAGCTATCTGACGCCCGCCGAGATCGACGAGGGCACGGCGAGGCTCGCGCGCTTCATCGAGGCGCACAGCGCGTCGCACAACGCGTCCAGCGCGTCGCACAGCACCAGCGGATCCCAGTGAGAAAGGTGAGGCAACGTGTCCGGACCGAGCCGCAGTCGCCGACCCCGGAGCAAGCCGCGTATGTGGGGGTGGACCTTCCGATGACCCTGGCAGCCGAGTTACGGCCCCGCGCCCTCGGCGTGGGCACGGCGGTGACATCCACGTCGTACACCCAGCGGGAGGTGCTCGACGCCTTCGAGATCACCGACCCCAAGATCCGTTCGGTCTTCCTCAACAGCGCCATCGACCGCCGCCATCTGACGCTCCCGCCGCCGGACGGCAAGGGCGGCCGCGTCCCCGAACCGCAGGGCGACCTGCTCGACAAGCACAAGGCCAAGGCCATCGAGATGGGCGCGGAGGCGTTGCGCGCCTGCCTCAAGCGGGCCGGTGCCGAACTGGCCGAGCTGCGCCACCTGTGCTGTGTGACCTCCACCGGACTGCTCACCCCGGGGCTGAGCGCCCTGCTCATCAAGGAGCTCCGCATCGACCGGCACTGCAGCCGCTCCGACATCGTCGGCATGGGCTGCAACGCCGGGCTGAACGCCCTGGGCGTGGTCGCGGGCTGGGCCGCCGCCCACCCCGGTGAACTCGCCGTCGTGCTCTGCGCGGAGGCCTGCTCCGCCGCGTACGCGATCGACTCCACGATGCGCACCGCCGTCGTGAACAGCCTCTTCGGGGACGGCGCGAGCGCGATCGCGCTCCGCTCGGGACCGGACGGCGTGGCCGACCCCGAGGGGCCGCGCATCCTCAAGTTCGCCAGCTGCATCATCCCGGACGCCTCCGACGCCATGCGCTACGACTGGGACCGCGAACAGGGCCGCTTCAGCTTCTACCTGGATCCGCAGATCCCGTATGTGGTCGGCGCCCACGCCGAACTGGTCGTGGACCGGCTGCTGGTGGACACCGGGCTGCGCCGCAGCGACATCGCCCACTGGCTGGTGCACTCGGGTGGCAAGAAGGTCATCGACGCCGTGGTCGTCAACCTGGGGCTCACCCGGTACGACGTCCGGCACACCGTCGGTGTGCTGCGCGACTACGGCAACGTGTCCAGCGGCTCGTTCCTGTTCTCCTACGAACGGCTCCTGGACGAGGGAGTGGCCAAACCGGGTGAGTACGGCGTGCTGATGACCATGGGGCCCGGCTCCACGATCGAGACGGCGCTGGTCCAGTGGTGAGCGCGGAGGGTGGCATGGAAGAACTGCTGACCGTGGCGATCGACGGGGCCGAGCCGCCGTCCGCCGCGACCGTGAGCGCCGTACAGGCCGTGTGCGACCAGGCCGAGGACCGCCCCGGCCGCGGAGTCGTCGCCGTACAGGTCGGCGGGGCCCCGGCAGCGGGCTGGACCGGCGACCTCGATGTGATGCGCGTCAGCAAGTGGGAGCGGACACTGCGCCGCCTGGAGCGGCTGCCCCGGGCCACCGTCGCGGTGGCCTCGGGCGACTGCGGCGGCGTGGCTCTGGACGCCTTCCTCGCCTGTGACATCCGAGTGGTCACCCCGGGCACCCGGCTGCTCGTCCACGGCGACGGAACGGCGACCTGGCCCGGTATGGCCGGCTACCGGCTCGTCCAGCTGGCCGGGCCCGCGCGGGTCCGCCGGGCGCTGCTGTTCGGCGTGCCCATCGAGGCGCCCGAGGCGCTCGCGATCGGCGTGGCCGACGAGTTGGCCGACGACCCGGCCGGTGCGGTCGCGGCCGCCGCCGGGCTGGTCAGCGGGCTGGCCGGAAAGGAGGTCGCGATCCGCCGGCAGCTGCTCTTCGACGCCGCGACGACCAGCTTCGAGGACGCCCTAGGCCCCCATCTGGCCGCCTGCGACCGGGCGTTGCGGCCACCCGTGGTGGAGGCGTCATGACCGTCCCGCTCTGGCCGGAGCTGCGGCAGGCGGCCCACCGCGTCGATGAACTGGTGGCGAAACTGCCCGAACCCGGCGCCCGGGGACCTGAGGAGCGGGCCGCGCTCGCCGCGGCCAAGGACACCGCACGGGCGCTGCGGACGCGCTATCTGCACACCCACGCCGACGCCGTGTACGACCACCTCACCAGCGGCGGCGCCGATGAGCTCCGCATCGCCGAACTCGTCGGCGCCGCCGCGGTCGCCTTCCCCGCCCTGCTGCCCACGGCCGGGCAGCTCGCGGCCGACCGCGCCCGGCGGCAGGCGGACAAGGAGGGGTACGAGATCGATCAGGGCATCTTCCTGCGCGCCGTGCTGGGCTCGCCCCGGTCCGGGCCGCATCTGCTCGACGCGATGCTGCGGCCGACACCACGGGCGCTGCGGCTGCTGCCGGAGTTCACGAGGACCGGCGTCCTCGAGACGGCGTCCGTACGGATGGAGCGGCGCGACGGCGCGGCATATCTGACGATGTGCCGGGACGACTGCCTGAACGCCGAGGACGAGCGGCAGGTCGACGACATGGAGACCGCCGTCGACCTCGCGCTGCTCGACCCGGAGGTGAGGGTCGGGGTGGTGCGCGGCGGCCCGATGAGCCATCCCCGGTATCGGGGCCGGCGGGTGTTCAGCGCGGGCATCAACCTCAAGAGCCTGCACGCCGGAACCATCTCGCTGGTCGGCTTTCTGCTCCGCCGCGAGCTGGGCTATCTCCACAAGCTGGTCAGGGGCGTGCGCACGGACACCGCGCCCTGGCACTCCCCGACGGTCGAAAAGCCGTGGGTCGCGGCCGTCGAGACGTTCGCCATCGGCGGGGGCACCCAGCTGCTGCTCGTCTTCGACCATGTGCTCGCCGCGTCGGACGCCTATCTCAGCCTGCCCGCGGCCCGGGAGGGCATCGTGCCGGGGGCCGCGAACTTCCGGCTCGGCCGGCACACCGGACCCCGGATCTCCCGGCAGATCATCCTGCGGGGCCGCCGGATCCGGGCCACCGAACCCGACGCCCGGCTGCTGATAGACGAGGTGGTCGAGCCGGAGGAGATGGACACGGCCGTGGCCGGCGCCGTGGAGCGGCTCGGCGGCCCGGCGGTCGTGCCCAACCGGCGGATGCTGGGCGGGGCCGAGGAGCCGGTCGAGGAGTTCCGCCGCTATATGGCCGAGTTCGCGCTGCAACAGGCCCTGCGCCTGTACGGCGAGGACGTCATCGGCGAGGTCGGCCGGTTCGCGGGGCGGGGCGCATGACGGTGGCCGCGCCCCGGTGCGCAACCGAGAAGAGCGAGAAGAGCGAGAAGAGCGATGAACGCCAGGAGGGGGAAGCAATGAGCAGTGAGGGTCGTGATCAGTATGACGTCGTGGTGGTCGGGGGCGGTCCCGGTGGGGCGACGCTGGCCGCGCTCGTCGCCATGCGGGGCCACCGAGTCCTGATTCTGGAGAAGGAGACGTTTCCGCGGTATCAGATCGGCGAGTCGCTGCTGCCGTCCACGATCCACGGCGTCTGCCGGATGACGGGGGTGGCGGAGAAGCTGGCCGCGGCCGGGTTCACCCCGAAGAAGGGCGGCACGTTCCGCTGGGGTGCCAACGCCGAGCCGTGGACGTTCTCCTTCTCGGTGTCCCCGAAGATCGCGGGGGCCACTTCGCACGCGTACCAGGTCGAGCGCTCGAAGTTCGACACCATCCTGCTGGAGCACGCGGTGGAGAAGGGCGCGGAGGTGCGCTTCCGGGTGTCGGTCTCCGATGTGATCGAGGACGGTGAGCGGGTCACCGGCGTGCGGTACAGCGACGCGGACGGCACCGAGCACGAGGTGCACGCCACGTACGTCGTGGACGCGTCGGGCAACGGCAGCCGGCTGCACAAGCGGGTGGGTGGTACCCGGGAGTACTCGCAGTTCTTCCGCAGCCTCGCGCTGTTCGGCTACTTCGAGGGCGGCAAGCGGCTGCCCGCACCCAACTCGGGCAACATCCTGTCCGTGGCGTTCGAGAGCGGCTGGTTCTGGTACATCCCGCTCACCCCCGACCTCACCAGCGTCGGCGCCGTCGTCCGGAGGGAGAACGCCGACAAGATCCAGGGCGATCCGGAGCGCGCCCTGCTGGCGCTCATCGACGAATGCCCGCTCATCAAGGAGTATCTGTCGGACGCCACCCGGGTGACGGAGGGCCAGTACGGCCAGCTCCGGGTGCGCAAGGACTACTCCTACCACCAGACCAAGTTCTGGCGGCCCGGCCTCGTGCTCATCGGCGACGCCGCCTGCTTCGTCGACCCGGTGTTCTCCTCCGGCGTCCACCTGGCCACCTACAGCGCCCTGCTGGCGGCCCGCTCGATCAGCAGCAGCCTGGCCGGGATCGTGTCCGAGGAGGCGGCGTTCACCGAGTTCGAGGCCCGCTACCGCCGGGAGTACGGCGTCTTCTACGAGTTCCTGATGTCCTTCTACGACATGCACGTGGACGAGGACTCCTACTTCTGGTCGGCCAAGAAGGTCACCCGCAACCAGCACACCGAGCTGGAGTCGTTCGTCGAGCTGGTGGCGGGCGTGTCGTCCTCGGAATTCGACCTCGACGGGGCCGAGTCGGCCGCGCTGCGCATGAAGTCCAAGTCGGCCGAGTTCGTCTCCGCCATCGACGAGATGTCCGCCGACGCGGAGGGGAACATGACGCCGCTGTTCCGCTCCACCGCGGTGCGCCAGGCGATGCAGGAGGGCGCGCAGGTGCAGAGCCGGGCCTTCCTCGGCGAGGACCTCGGCCCCGATGTGCCGATGTTCCCCGGCGGGCTCGTCACCTCCGACGACGGCATGCTCTGGCAGCCGGGGCCGGCCTGACGATGCCTGTCGTCCGGATCAACGGGGTCCAGCTGAACTACCAGGAGCACGGAACGGGGGACCCGGTCGTCATGGTGACCGGCACCGGGGCCCCCGGCCGGATGTGGCGCACCCACCAGGTGCCCGCGCTCAAGGCGGCCGGCTTCAAGGTGATCACCGTGGACAACCGCGGGATCCCGCCGAGCGACCTCTGCGCCGAGGGCTTCACCCTCGACGACATGGCGGCGGACATCGCGGGCCTCATCGAGCACCTCGGCGCGGGCCCGTGCCGGATCGTGGGCTTCTCCCTGGGCGGCATCATCGTCCAGGAGCTGATCCTGGCCCGGCCCGAACTCGTCCGGTCGGCCGTGCTGATGGCGACCAGCGGCCGGGCCGACACCTTCGCCACCGCCCAGGCGATCGCGGAGATGGACCTGGCCGACAGCGGGGTGAAGCTGCCGCCCCGCTATGCCGCCTATGTCAACGCGTTGCAGAGCCTGTCCCCGCAGACCCTGGCCGATGAGCAGCGGCTGCGCGACTGGCTGGACATCTTCGAGATCTCCGCCATCGACCTGGCCTCGGTCCGCGGCCAGCTCGGCCTGCAACTGATCCCCAACCGGCTGCCCGCGTACGCGGCCATCCGCTGCCCGTGCCTGGTCCTGGGCTTCGAGCACGACCTGATCGTACGGCCGCAACTCACCCGGGAGGTCGCCGACGCCATCCCGGGCGCCCGCTACACCGAGATCCCCGGCTGCGGACACTACGGCTATCTGGAGAAGCCGGCCGCGGTGAACGCCGCGCTCGTCGACTTCTTCACCGCTCCCCTCGTCGCTGGGGCGGCGGCCCCGGGCGGTGGGCGGGTGCCGGTTCCTTCCGGTGGCCCGGTGGCCCTTCCCGCCGGTGGTCCGTCGGCGGTCCCGGCCGGTGGCCCGGTGGGTGCGGAAAGCCGATCGTGAAGACGAGGCCCCCCTCCGGGCGGGCCTCCACGGCGAGCGTGGCGTCATGCGCCACCGCGATGGCCTGCACGATCGACAGCCCAAGTCCCAGGCCGTCCTTGTTGGTCCGCGGGTCGCCGAGCCGCTGGAACGGCTGGAACATCTGGTCCAGCGCGCTCGGCGGCACCACCGGACCGGAGTTGGCCACGGTCAGGACGGCCCGGCCGGGCTCGTCCGCGGTGGCCACCTCCACCCAGCCGTACGGCTCGTTGTGCCGCAGCGCGTTGTCCACCAGGTTGATGACGAGCCGTTCGGCCAGCGGCCGGTGGCCCGCCGCGACCGTGGCCGCCAACGCACAGCGCGGCGTGACCCGCCGCCGCTCCGCGTCCGTCCGGCGGGCCGCCACGACCTCCCGCGCCAGCCGGTCCAGGTCGAACGGCCTGCGCACCTCGATCCCCGCGTGGCTGCGGGCCAGGGTGAGCAGCGCCTCGATCATGCGCTCCTGCTGGGCGCCCGCGGCGAGGATCCGTTCGTGCGCCGCACGCAGCGACGCCACGTCCGCGTCGGGGTCCGACAGGGCCAGCTGCCCCAGCGTCCGCTGCCTGGCGAGGGGAGTGCGCAGCTCATGCGAGGCGTTGGCGACGAACCGGCGCTGTGCCTCGAACGATGTCTCCAGCCGGCCGAGCAGACCGTCGAACGTGTCGCCCAGCTCCTTGAGTTCATCGCTCGGGCCATCGAGGGCGAGGCGCTGATGCAGGCTGGTCGCCGAGATCTCCCGGGCGGCGCCGATGACCGTACGCAGCGGGCGCAGTATCCGCCCCGAGACCACCCAGCCCAGCGCGATCGAGATGACCGACATCAGCCCGAGCGCGATCGCGGACTGCACCAGCAGGTCGTGCAGCACGGCGTCCCGCTGCAGCTCCATGATCTCCCGCGCCGCGGCCGGAAGGATGTCGCGAGTGCTCTCCCCGATGCGCCCCCGCGGTGGCGGCACCGGCGGGGAGTGGCCGTCGGTCTCGCCCGTCCGTGGCCCACCGCCGTCCGGTGCGGGCTGCCCGCCGGACAGCGAACCGCCGCCTGACCCCAGCACCAGCAGATACGTGATCGTCAGCAGTGCCGCCCCCGAGAGCAGGAACAGCGCCCCGTACAGCAGCGTCAGCTTCAGCCGCACCGTACGCCGGGGCAGGGCCGAGTGCGCCAGCCGGGCGGTGAGCCGGGACAGCGGAGACTTGAGCCGGGGCAGCGAAGGCATCGGCGGCCTCAGATCCGGTAGCCGCGCTTGGCGACGGTCTCGATCACCGGCGGATCGCCCAGCTTGGCCCGCAGCCTGCTGATGGTGATCTTCACGGCGCTGGTGAACGGATCGGCGGCCTCGTCCCACACCCGCTCGAGCAGCTCCTCCGCCGACACCGCCCGCCCCTTGGCCGACAGCAGCAGCTCCAGCACGCCGAACTCCTTCGGCGCCAGCTCCAGCGTCCGGCCCGCGCGGGCGGCCCTGCGGCGCGCCGTGTCCACCACCAGGTCCCCGTGGTGCACCACCGGCGGCACGGCCGGATGCGCCCGCCGCGCCAGGGCGCCGATCCGCGCGATCAGCACCGGGAAGTCGAACGGTTTCGCCAGATAGTCATCGGCCCCCAGATTGAGCCCGTCGACCAGATCCTCCGCCGAGGCCGCCGCGGTCAGCATCAGCACCCTGCTGCGGCAGCCGGACGCGATCAGCTCGGAGCAGATCGCGTCGCCGTGCGTCCCGGGCAGATCCCGGTCCAGCACGATCACGTCGTAGTCACTGAACAGCGCCCGCTCAAGGCCGCTCTCCCCGTCGAACGCCACATCGACGGCCATCTGCGCCCGCCGTAAGCCGACGGCCACCGCCTGCGCCATTTCCTGGTCGTCCTCCACCACGAGCACGCGCACCCGCTCCCCCTCCTCGGTCTGTCCAACCGGCCCTTCGGCCCTGCCCCCTGGACAGCGGGATCCAGAATGCCCCGGCTCCGGTTTCCGCGAGGTTTCACCCGTTGTCCAAGTGCAGAGAATACGCGGTTGGACGCCACTTCAATAGTCGACCTTGCCGCTCCCGATGGCCCCTCGTTACCTTGAATTCCGGCCCGTTCCGGGGAAGTTGGAGGGAGTGAAGATGACCAATCCGTTCGACGACGAAAACGGTTCCTTTCTGGTCCTGCTGAACGACGAGGGCCAGTATTCGCTGTGGCCCGCCTTTGCCGAGGTACCGGCCGGCTGGCGCGTCGTGTTCGGCGAGGACGCCCGCAAGAACTGCCTGGACTACATCGAGGAGAACTGGCGCGACATGCGCCCCAAGAGCCTCATCGACCAGCTCACATAGGTCGGAACGACCCAAGCCGAGGAGAGCGTCGTGTCCATAGGCGGCCCAGGGCCGATGATGATTCGTGCGGTGGGCCCCGACCCATCCGTGACCAAGCAGAAAATAAAAGCAGGGACCGCGAAACGGATAGTTCCGTATACCCGGCCGTACCGCGTCAGCGTCTGTCTGCTGCTGCTCATGACCCTGGCGAACGCCGCGATTGTGGTGGCCGTCCCCATCCTCTTCAAATACCTCATCGACAATGGCATCGCCGAACATGATTCCGATGTCGTCGTGGGTATCGCCGTGGCGGTCGGCGGACTGGCTGTCCTCGGCACGCTGCTGGGGTTCGGCGAGGCGTGGTACTCGGCCCGGGTCAGTGAAGGACTCGTCTACGAGCTGCGCACCGAGGTCTTCGACCATGTGCAGCGCCAGCCGCTGGCGTTCTTCACCCGGGCCCAGACCGGCGCCCTGGTCAGCCGGCTCAACGCGGATGTGGTCGGGGCCCAGCAGGCCCTGACCTCACTGCTGTCCACGGTCGTCTCGGCCGCGCTCACCCTGCTGTTCGTCCTCATCACGATGTTCTACCTGTCCTGGGTGATCACCCTGATCTCCCTGGTCGTGCTGCCCTTCTTCATCCTCCCCGGCAAGGTCGTCGGGCGTCGGCTGCAGCGGCTCATGCGCTCCCAGATGGAACAGAACGCCGAAATGGGCGCGCTGATGAACGAGCGGTTCAACGTGGCCGGGGCGCTGCTGGCCAAGCTGTACGGCCGGCCCAGCCGGGAGCTGCGCCAGTTCACCAAGCTGGCCGGAAGGGTCCGCGACCTCGGCGTCCTGACCGCCGTCAACGGCAAGCTGCTCTTCCTGTCGATGGTCCTCCTCAGCGCGCTCGCCACCGCCGTGGTCTACGGCGTGGGCGGCCGTCTCGTCATCGACGACGCCTTCGAGATCGGCACCCTGGTGGCCCTGGCCACGCTGCTCACCCGGCTCTTCGGCCCGATCAACCAGCTCTCCGGCGCCCAGGCCAACGTGGTCACCGCTCTCGTCAGCTTCGACCGGCTCTTCGAGATCCTCGACCTCAAGCCGCTCATCTCCGAGAAGCCCGACGCGATCGCCCTGCCCCGCGACGGCGCGCCCGAAATCGTCTTCGACGGCGTCTCGTTCTCGTACCCGGCCGCCGCGGACGTCTCGCTCGCCTCCCTCGAATCGATCGCCATACCGCGGACGGAGCGCAGCAGGAACGACTGGACCCTGCGCGAGCTGAGCTTCCGGCTGCCCGCCGGCAAGCTCACCGCCCTCGTCGGCCCCTCAGGCGCCGGCAAGACCACCATCACCCATCTCGTACCCCGGCTGTACGACCCCGGCGAGGGCGCCGTCAGCATCGACGGACACGACCTCCGGGACCTCACACTGGAGTCCCTCTACGACACCATCGGCGTCGTCACCCAGGACGCCTACCTCCTCCACGCCACCATCGGCGACAACCTCCGCTACGCCCGCCCGGAGGCCACCGAGCAGGAGATGATCGACGCCTGTAAGGCCGCCCAGATCTGGGGCCTGATCGAGTCCCTGCCCGACGGCTTCGACACCGTCGTCGGCGACCGCGGCTACCGGCTCTCCGGCGGCGAGAAACAGCGCGTCGCCATGGCCCGGCTGCTGCTCAAGGCGCCACCGGTCGTCGTCCTCGACGAGGCCACGGCACACCTCGACTCCGAGTCCGAGGCCGCGCTGCAACGGGCGCTGGAGACCGCGCTCGCGGGGCGCACCTCGCTGGTGATCGCCCACCGGCTGTCCACGATCCGCGACGCCGACCAGATCCTCGTGATCGACGGCGGCCGGGTGCGGGAGAGCGGCACTCATGAGGAGCTCCTTGCCCTGGGTGGGCTCTACGCGGAGCTGTACCGCACCCAGTTCGCGGGGCGTGGCGGGCCGGGTGGTCATGAAGCGCCGCCCAATGGGCGTGGGCCGGTGCCGCCCCATGGCCACGGGCCGGTGGGGAATGGACATGCGCCGGGGCCCCCTGGACACGCACCGGTGGCGATGCCCGGGGGCCCGCCGCCCGGCCACGGCTGAGCACGGCCGAGCACGGAGCTCCGACCACCGCCATCGCGTACCGCAGCAGAGGAGACATCCATGCATGGCACGACCGAACCCTGGCGACCGCTGGGCGAGTTGTTCGACGCCCAGGTGGCCGAGTCGCCGGACGCGGTGGCGGTGATCGGCGCGGACGGTCTGGAGTGGTCGTACGCGGAGCTGGCGGCGCGGGCGGACCGGGTGGCCGGGGCGCTGGCCGCTCGCGGGGTCCGGCGCGGTGACCTCGTGGCCGTGGTGCTGGACCGGTCCGCCGAGCTGGTGGCGGTGTGGCTGGGGGTGGTGAAGGCCGGGGCGGGGTTCGTTCCAGTGGATCCGGCGTACCCGGTGGAGCGGATCGGGTGGATGGTCGAGGACGCCGGGCCGGTGCTGGCGGTGTGCTCGGAGGAGACGCGGGCGTTGGTTCCGGCCGGGGTGGAGTCCCTGGTCCGGGATCCGGCCGCGGAGGGTGAATCGGCGCCCCCGGTGTCCGTGGGCGCCGATGACGTGGCGTATGTGATCTACACGTCGGGCTCGACGGGCCGTCCCAAGGGCGTGCTCGTGACCCATCGAGGCATCGGCAACCTGGCGGCCGCCCAGATCGACCGGTTCGCGGTGGGCGCCGATGCGCGGGTGTTGCAGCTGGCGTCGTTGAGCTTCGACGCCGCGGTTTCCGAGATCTGCATGGCGTTGCTCTCCGGCGCCGCGTTGGTGATGGCGGACGCGGACGGGTTGCCGCCGCAGGGGTCGTTGAGCGAGACGGTGGCGGAGTACGGCGTCACACATGCGACCGTGCCGCCGTCGGTGCTGGCGACGGTGGAGGAGCTGCCGGAGAGCCTGCGGACGCTGGTGGTGGCGGGTGAGGTGTGCCCGCCGGGACTGGTGGAACGGTGGGTTCCTGGACGGCGGATGATCAATGCGTACGGCCCGACCGAGGTCACCGTGTGCGCCACGATGAGCGCGCCTCTGGAGCAGTCCGGGCCGGTGCCGATCGGTGGGCCCATCGCCAACACGCGGGTGTTCGTGCTGGATGAGCGCCTGCGTCCGGTCCCCGAGGGTGTGCTGGGCGAGTTGTATGTCGCGGGTCCCGGGCTCGCGCGGGGCTATCTGCGCCGCCCGG
This sequence comes from Streptomyces lacaronensis, assembly GCF_047337785.1. Classification (NCBI taxonomy): domain Bacteria; kingdom Bacillati; phylum Actinomycetota; class Actinomycetes; order Kitasatosporales; family Streptomycetaceae; genus Streptomyces; species Streptomyces lacaronensis. Next base: position 2,440,919 of record NZ_JBLHDK010000003.1, on the reverse strand, counting down.
GACTGACGGCGGAACGCTTCGTGGCCTGCCCGTTCACGGACGGGCGGATGTATCGCACGGGCGACCTCGCCCGGCGGACGGCCGACGGTGAGCTGGTCTTCGGCGGGCGTGCGGACGAGCAGGTGAAGGTGCGTGGCTTCCGGGTGGAACCGGGCGAGATCGAGGCCGTTCTCGCCGGACACAGGAGTGTCGGCCACGTCGCCGTGGTCGTACGGGAGGACCGCCCCGGGGATCGGCGACTCGTGGCGTACGTCGTTCCCGAGGGGGACCACGTGGACACCGGCGGACTGCGGGAGTACGTGGCCGAGCGGCTGCCGGAGTACATGGTGCCCACCGCCGTCGTCGCCCTGGACGCGCTCCCGGTCACGGTGAACGGCAAGCTGGACCGCGACGCCCTCCCCGCCCCCGACTTCGCCGACGCCGCCGAGGGCCGTGGTCCGCGGACGCCCACCGAGGAACTGCTCTGCCGGCTCTATGGCGAGATCCTCGGCCTGGAGCGGGTCAGCGCGGAGGCATCCTTCTTCGAGCTCGGCGGCGACTCGATTCTGACCATGCTGCTGGTGTCAGTGGCCCGGCGCGCCGGGCTGGTGATCGCCCCGTACCAGGTGTTCGAGCTCGCCACCCCGGCCCGCCTCGCCGACGTCGCCGAACCGCTGGACGAGGGCGCCGCGAAGGGCGACCGGGCGCGGGGTGCCGGGCACGTGCCGCTCTCCCCGGCCATGCACGACCTATTGGACCGGGAGGGGCTTCAGGGGCCCGGGGGACCCGGAGTGGGCGCGGGATTCCGGTCGGCCGTGCTGGACCTCCCGGCCGGGCGCGGCCTGAGCGACGTCGTCCGTGCGCTGCAAGCCGTCGTCGATCGCCACGACATGCTGCGGGCCCGGTTGGAGACCACGCCTGAGCGGCGGCTGACCGTACCCCCGGCGGGTTCGGTGTCCGTCCGACCGTGGACGCGGCGGGTGGCGACGGCGGGTACGGCCGCCGACCAGCTCCAGCGGCTGCTCGCCGCAGAGTCGGCCGGGGCCGGACGGCGGCTGGACCGGCGGGCCGGGGTGATGGCCCAGGCCGTGTGGTGCGACAGCGGGCCGGACGCGCCGGGGCGGCTGCTCGTCGTGGCGGACCGGCTGGTGGTCGATGCGGTGTCCTGGCGGATCCTGCTGGAGGACGTGGCCGCCGGGATCGCAGGGCGGGAGACGGCGGCCGTCCCGACGTCATTCCGCCACTGGACACGGGCCCTGGCCACGCAGGCCGACAGTGCGCGGCGGCGCGCGGAGCTGCCCGCCTGGACCGAACTCCTCGCCACCGGGGACCCGTTGCTCAACTCCCGGCCCGCCGACTCGGGCCGCGACACGAACGTCCCGGTGCGACGCGCCTCCGTACGCGTCCCGGCCGACATCACGGCGGCGGTGCTGACCGCCCTGCCGGACGCGTTCCACACCGGCGCGGAGACGGTCCTGCTGACCGGGTTGACCGCCGCCCTCGCCGCCTGGCGCGACGGCCAGGACCGGACCGGTGGCTTCCTCGTGGACGTGGCCGTGCCGGACCACGGGCGTGGCGCCCTGGGCAGCGGCGCCGATCTCTCCCGGACCGTGGGCTCGTTCGCCCACCATCATCCCGTACGCCTCGACACCGGGGCCGCCGACCTCGCGGAGATCCGCCTCGGCGGGCCTGGCGCGGGCCGGGCCGTGAAGCGGATCAAGGAACAGCTGCGGGCCGTCCCCGGCGATGGACTCGGCTACGGCCTGCTGCGCCACCTCAACCCCGACACCGCCGCCACGCTCGCCGCCCTGCCCACCCCGCGCCTCGGCTTCACCGCCCCGGGCGATGACGACCGACCGCCCACGCATCCCCTCGAAGCGGCGGCCCGCGTCGAGGGAGCCGAACTGGTCATCAGCCTGGTCTGGCCGGAGCCCCTCCTCACCGGACCGGCCGCGCGGCGACTGCTCGAAGCGTGGGCGGAGATGCTGTCCGGCCTCGCCGCACACTCCGGCGGTGGCCACACGCCGTCCGACTTCCCGCTGCTGGCACTCGACCAGGCCCAGATCGAGGAGCTGGAGGCCGAGGTGGCGGGTGGCGTGGTCGACGTACTGCCGCTGTCACCGCTCCAAGAGGGTCTGCTCTTCCACGCGATGTTCGATGAGCGGGAGCGGGACATCTATGTGGAGCAGAAGGTCCTGGAGCTCGAAGGGCCGCTGGACGGGCGGAGGTTGCGCGCCACCTGGCAGGCGCTCGTCGAACGGCACGGCAGTCTGCGCACCGGCTTCCGCCGCCTCGTCGGCGTGGACGAACCCGTCCAGGTGATCGCCCGCCATGTCACCCTGCCCTGGCACGAGGTGGACCTGTCGGACCTCGGCGCCGAGGCGGCGCGGGACCGGGCGGACCGCCTGGAGAGCGCCGAACGGGCCCGCCGCTTCGACCTCGCGGCCCCACCCCTGGCACGAATCCTGCTGGTGAAGACGGGCCCTGACCGCCACCGCATGGTCGTGACCCTGCACCACATCGTGCTCGACGGCTGGTCGCTGCGGATCCTCATCCGCGAGCTGTGGGCCGGCTACACGGCCGGTGGCGACACCCGCGAACTGGCGCCGACCACGCCCTACGGCGACTATCTGGCCTGGCTCGCCCGCCAGGACCGGGAGGCTGCGCGCGCCGCCTGGCAACGGGCGCTGGATGGCGTGTCCGAACCGACGACGGTCGCCGCGCTCGACCCGAACGCCGAACCCGTCCTCACCCGCAAGGTTCTCGCCGAGACCGGCGACCATCTGGCCGGTGCGCTGCGGGAGCTCGCCCGCGCCCACGGCGTCACGCTGAACACCGTGCTGCAGGTGGCCTGGGCCCAGGTCGTCGGCAAGCTCACCGGCCGAAGCGATGTGGTGTTCGGCGCCGCGGTGGCCGGACGTCCGCCGGAACTGGCGGGAATGGCGGACATGCTGGGGCTCTTCATCAACACGATCCCCGTGCGGATCCGGCTGCGCCCGGCAGACTCCGTCGCCCACCTGCTCACGGTGGTGCAGTCCCAGCAGTCGGCGCTGCTCGGCCACCAGCACCTCGGCCTCAAGGAGATCCAGCGCCTGGCCGGACCGGGCGCCACGTTCGACACCCTGATGGCCTTCGAAAACTTCCACGCGGGCGAGACCGGCCCGGCCGCTCCTCTGCGGCTGACCGACAGCACGACCCGGATGGCGACCACCTTCCCGCTGACGCTGGGGGTCGACCCGGCGGACGAGCTGAAGTTCTGGCTGGACTACCGCCCGGACGCGTTCGACGAGGACGCCGCCCGGGGCGTGGTACGGCGGCTGGTGCGGGTGCTGGAGCAGATGGCCTTGGATCCGGGGGTTCGGGTGAGCGGGGTTGAGGTGCTGGGGTGTGGGGAGCGGGGGCGGGTGGTGGAGGAGTGGAACGCTACTGGGCGGGTTGTGCCGGTGGGGCCGTTGGGGGAGTTGTTCGATGCGCGGGCTGAGTTGTGGCCGGATGCGGTGGCGGTGGTGGGTGCGGATGGTGGGGAGTGGTCGTACGCGGAGTTGAGGGAGTGGTCGGATCGGGTGGCGGGGGTGTTGGCCGCGCGGGGTGTGGGGCGGGGTGATCTGGTGGGTGTGGTGTTGGAGCGGTCGGTGGATGTGGTGGCGGTGTTGTTGGGGGTGGTGAAGGCGGGGGCGGGGTTTGTGCCGGTGGATCCGGCGTATCCGGTGGAGCGGATCGGGTGGATGGTCGAGGACTCGGCGCCTGCGCTCGTCGTGTGCTCGGAGAAGACGCGGGGGCTGGTTCCGGCCGGAGTGGAGTGCTTGGTGTGGGACTCGTCAGCGGAGGGTGGACCGGCGCCCGCGGTGTCCGTGGACCTCGATGATGTGGCGTATGTGATCTACACGTCGGGGTCGACGGGGCGGCCGAAGGGTGTGGCGGTGACGCATCGTGGCATCGGTAACCTGGCGGCGGCGCAGATTGAGCGGTTTGCGGTGGGTGTTGATGCGCGGGTGTTGCAGTTGGCGTCGTTGAGTTTCGACGCGGCGGTGTCCGAGATGTGTATGGCGTTGTTGTCGGGTGCCGCGTTGGTGATGGTGGGTGCGGACGGGTTGCCGCCGAAGCGGTCGTTGAGTGGTGTGGTGGCGGAGTTCGGTGTTACGCATGTGACGGTGCCGCCGTCGGTGTTGGCGACGGTGGAGGAGTTGCCGGGGAGCGTGCGGACGCTGGTGGTGGCGGGTGAGGTGTGCCCGCTGTCGTTGGTGGAGCGGTGGGCGCCGGGGCGGCGGATGGTCAATGCGTACGGGCCGACCGAGGTGACCGTATGCGCGACGATGAGCGCTCCGCTGGAGCCGTCCGGCCCGGTGCCGATCGGCCGTCCGATCGCCAATACGCGGGCGTATGTGCTGGACGAGTTTCTACGGCCCGTACCCGAAGGCGTCGCGGGCGAGCTGTACGTCGCGGGGCCGGGGCTCGCGCGTGGCTATCTCGGTCGTCCGGGGCTGACGGCGGAACGGTTCGTGGCGTGCCCGTTCACGGGCGGGCGGATGTACCGCACCGGTGACCTCGTCACATGGACGACCGATGGTGAGCTGATCTTCGGTGGCCGGGCGGACGACCAGGTGAAGGTGCGTGGCTTCCGGGTGGAGCCGGGTGAGATCGAGGCCGTCCTCGCAGGACACCGGAGTGTCGGCCACGTGGCCGTCGTCGTACGGGAGGACCGCCCCGGCGACAAGCGGCTGGTGGCGTACGTCGTCCCTGATGGGGATGTGGATAGCGCCGGGCTGCGGGAGTACGTGGCCGAGCGGCTGCCGGACCACATGGTCCCCGCCGCGGTCGTCGCCCTGGACGCCCTCCCGGTCACCGTCAACGGCAAGCTGGACCGCGCCGCGCTCCCCGCCCCGGACTTCTCCGATGCCACCGGGCGTGGTCCCGCCACGCCGACCGAGGAGATCCTCTGCGGTCTGTATTGCGAGGTTCTCGGGCTCGAACGGGTCGGCACCGAGGTGTCATTCTTCACCATCGGTGGCGACTCGATCCTCGCCATGAAGCTCATCGCCCGGATCGGCGCCGTCCTCGACACCGAGCTCACCATCGGCGAGCTGTTCGCCGCCCCCACGGTGGCCGGAGTCGCCCGCCTCGTCGCGGCGGCGGGAGCTACGGCCGTCCGGGCCGCGCTGACACCACGGCCGAGGCCGGAGGCGCCGCCGCTCTCGTACGCCCAGCGGCGCATGTGGTTCCTCAACCGGCTTGAGGAGACCAACCCGGGAGCCGGAGCGGTCTACAACCTGCCGCTGGCCCTGCGGCTCTCCGGCGAGCTGGATGTCACCGCGCTGGAAGCCGCCCTCGGCGATGTCGCCGACCGGCACGAGAGCCTGCGCACGGTCTTCCCGGAGACCGATGGTGAGCCGCGCCAGCAGGTGCTGGAGGGCGAGGCGGGCCGACCCCGCCTCGTCGTCGTGGAGACCAGCGAGGAACTCCTCGCGGCCGAGCTCGGGTCGCACGCGGACCGCGGCTTTGATGTGACCGTCGATCTGCCGTGGCGGGCACGGCTGTTGAAGACGGGGCCGTCGGAGTATGTGCTGCTGATCGTCGCGCATCACATCGCCGTGGACGGCTGGTCGATGGGCGTGCTGGCGCGGGACCTGGGGGCGGCGTATGCGGCTCGGCGGGCGGGTGGCGCGCCGGGGTGGGAGCCGCTGCCGGTGCAGTACGCGGACTACGCGCTGTGGCAGCGCGAGGTACTGGGCGCCCCCGAGGACCCGGGAAGCGTGATCAGTGGCCAACTCGGCTACTGGCGTGAGGCGCTGGCCGGTGCGCCCCAGGAGCTCACGCTGCCGACCGACCGGCCCCGGCCCGCGGTGTCCTCCTTCCGCGGTGGCGAAGTCCCGATCCGGATCAGCGCGGAGACCCATGCCCGGCTGCTGGACGTGGCCCGCCGTGGCCGCGCCACCCTGTTCATGGTGGTGCACGCCGCCCTTTCCGTGCTGCTGAGCCGGGTGGGCGCAGGCGACGACATCCCGATAGGCGTGCCGATCGCGGGTCGTGGCGACCCGGCGCTGGACGACCTGGCCGGGTTCTTCGTCAACACCCTGGTCGTCCGCGCCGATCTCAGCGCGGACCCGTCCTTCACCGAGCTGCTGGCGCAGGTGCGGGAGACCGATCTGGCCGCGTACGCGCACCAGGATGTGCCGTTCGAGCGGCTGGTCGAGGAGCTGAACCCGTCGCGCTCGCTCTCCCACAACCCGCTGTTCCAGGTCCTGCTGGCCCTGCAGAGCGTACCGGCGCCGCAATGGGGCCTGCCGGGGCTGCGGGTCCGGCAGATACCGGCGGCCGCCCAGGTCCCGGCGCGCTTCGATCTGTCGCTCGACCTGGCCGAGCACCGTGATGGTGTGGGGGCGCCGGCGGGGTTGGGTGGGGCGTTGCTGTTTGCGGTGGATTTGTTTGATGAGGGTACGGCGCGGGGGTTGGTGGGGCGGTTGGTGCGGGTGTTGGAGGCGGTGGCGGTTGATCCGGGGGTGCGGGTGAGTGAGATCGATGTGTTGGGGGAGGTGGAGCGGGCTCGGGTGGTGGAGGAGTGGAATGCCACGGGGGTTGCGGTGTCCGGCGGTTCGGTTGTGGAGCGGTTTGAGGGGTGGGTTGGGGTGGCGCGGGATGTGGTGGCGGTGCGGTGTGGTGGTGAGGCGTTGTCGTATGGGGAGTTGGACGAGCGGGCGAATCGGTTGGCTCGGCTTCTGACCGGGGTGGGCGTCGGTTCGGAATCGCGGGTCGCGCTGTGTTTGGCGCGGTCGGTGGAGATGGTGGTGGCGGAGTTGGCGGTGTGGAAGGCCGGTGGGGCGTTCGTTCCGCTGGACCCGGAGTATCCGGCGGACCGGTTGGGGTTCGTGATCGCGGACAGCGGCGCCGAAGTGGTCCTCGGTACGTCGGAGAGCTTGGCCGAGATGCCGGTCGGTGGGGCTCGTGTCGTGCGTATGGAGGAGGCGGGCGGCTTCTCCGCCGAGCCGCTGGGGAGGGGCGTCCTCCCCGATCAGTTGGCGTATGTGATCTATACGTCGGGTTCGACGGGGCGGCCGAAGGGTGTGGCTGTCGCTCACGGTGGCGTGGCGAACCTGGCCGAGGCGATGCGTCCGGTGCTGGGGATGGACGCGGGTGTGGTGGCGTTGCAGTTCGCGTCGTTCAGCTTCGACGCCGCCGTCCTCGATGTCGTGGTGACGCTGGCCGCTGGTGGCACGTTGGCGGTGGCGAGCGCGGAGGAGCGCAAGGATCCGCAGGCGCTGGCGGAGATGATCGGCCGGTGCGGGGTGCGGGTGGCAAGCGTGGTGCCGTCGCTGTTGGGAGTGCTGGACCCGGATGCCGAGCCCGGGGTGAGCAATTGGGTCTTGGGCGCGGAGCGGCTGAGTGCGGAGCTGGCCGGGCGGTGGTCGGCCGGGGCACGGGTGTGGAACACGTACGGCCCGACCGAGGCCACCGTCATCACCACCGCCACCGCCATGCCTCTCGATCCCGGGCTGGGTACGGCACCACCGATAGGCCGCCCTCTGCCCAACAACAAGGTGTTCGTGCTGGACACCTTCCTCAAGCCGGTCCCCGTGGGCGTCACGGGCGAGGTCTATATCGCCGGTGCCGGTCTGGCCCGGGGCTATATCGGTCGGCCAGGGCTCTCCGCGGAGCGGTTCGTCGCCTGCCCTTTCGCCGCCCCGGGCGGGCGGATGTATCGCAGCGGCGACCTGGCGAAGTGGACCGAAGAGGGTGATCTCGTCTTCGCGGGCCGCGTGGACGAGCAGGTCAAGGTCCGTGGTTTCCGCGTCGAGCCGGGTGAGATCGAGGCGGTCGTGGCCGCCTGTGAGGGCGTGGCACAGGTTGCGGTGGTGGTCCGCGAGGACGGGCCAGGGGATGGGCAACTGGTCGCCTACGTGGTCCCCAACGGGGAGCTGGACGTGGCGGCCGTGCGCGAGTTCGCGGCGGACCGGCTGCCGGAGTACATGGTCCCGGCCGTCATGGCGCTGGACGCGCTCCCCTTGACGGTCAACGGCAAGCTGGACCGCGCCGCGCTCCCCGCCCCCTCCAGTGCCGAGATGGTGCTGGGCCGGGCCGCCCGGACGCCCGCCGAAGAGATCCTCTGCGGGCTTTTCGCCGAGGTGCTTGGGCTCGATGAGGTCAGTGCCGACGCGTCGTTCTTCGAGCTCGGCGGTGACTCGATCATGTCGATGCTGCTGGTGTCGAGGGCGCGCAAGGCCGGTCTGGTGGTCAGCGCCCGGCAGGTGTTCGAGCGGCGCACTCCGGCGGAGCTGGCCGTGGTGGCCCGTGATGTGGCCACTGCCGATGGTCTGGAGGGCGGCGACACGGGCACCGGCGAGGTGCCGTTGACCCCGGTGATGCATGAGCTGCTGGACCGGGCCGGAGCGGAGCGCGTACGTGGGGTGTTCCAGTCGACCGTGGTGATGGCTCCGGCGGGGACGCGGCTGGAGACGCTGACCGCTGCCGTTCAGGCGGTGGTCGAACACCACGACATTCTGCGGGCCCGACTGGACACCGGGCCCGCCGCCCGCCTCCTCGTCCCCCCGACCGTCTCCGTGGCCGCGTGGGTGCGCCGAGTCGACGCCGGCGGCGTCGGGGCCGACCTCGAGCGCCTGATCGCCGAGCAGTCGCGGGCCGCCGCGGACCGGCTCGATCCGCAGGCCGGGGTGATGGCGCAGGTGGTCTGGTTCGACCTCGGCCCGAGCACCCACGGACGGCTTCTGCTCACCGTCCACCACCTCGCCGTGGACACGCTCTCCCTCCGCATCCTCATCCCGGACCTCGCCCAGGCATACGCGGACCTGGCCGCGGGCCGTGAGGTCGTGCTGGAGCCCGTGCCCACCTCCTTCCGGCACTGGGCCCGCGCCCTGCGCACCGAAGCCACCGGCCAACCGCGGCTCGCCGAACTCCCCGCCTGGACCCGGCTGCTGCGCGGCTCCGACGCGCCACTCGGCGATCGGCCCCTGGACCCGGTCCGCGACGTGGGCGCCACGCTGCGGCGGGTCTCCGTGACGGCCCCGTCGGAGCTCACCGCCACCCTGCTGACGGCGGTCCCGGCCGCCTTCCACGCCGGGATCGACGATGTGCTGCTCACCGCCCTCGCCTCCGCCGTCGCGGAGTGGCGGCGGCACGGTGGGCAGAGCACGGAGGGCGGGGTCCTCGTGGACGTGGAAGGCCACGGCCGGACGTCCGGCGGTCTCGATCTGGCCCGTACGGTGGGCTGGTTCACCAGCACGTACCCCGTACGACTCGACCCCGCCACACAGGACTTCGCCGGGCTGCGCGGCGGCGGGCCGGTGGCGGGACGGGCCGCAAAGCACATCAAGGAACAGCTCCGCGCCGTCCCGGGCGACGGCCTCGGCCACGGTCTGCTCCGCCATCTCAACCCCGAGACCGCGCCCACCCTCGCCGCCCTGCCCACCGCCCAGATCGGCTTCACCTACCTGGGCCGCTTCGCCGACGGGACACCGGAGCAGACGGCCGCCGCCTGGTCCGCCGCCGCCGAAGGCGGCCTCGGCGGCGGAGTGGGCGACGAGGTCCCGCTGGCGCACGCCCTGGAGGCCGTCGGCCTGGTCCGCGACCTGCCGGACGGCCCGCTGCTCACGTTGACACTCGCCTGGCCCCAGCACCTCCACCACACCGACGACATGCGACGACTCGCCGATGGCTGGCTGGCGATGCTCACCGGCCTCGCCACCCACACCACCGGCTCCGGCGGCGGCCACACACCGTCGGACTTCTCACTCATCACGCTCGACCAGAGCCAGATCGACGCGCTCGAAGCGGAACTCGCGGACAAGGGGGGAGCACGATGACTCAGATGCGAGTCCAGGACGTCTGGCCGCTGTCGCCGCTGCAGGAGGGTCTGCTCTTCCATGCGGTGTACGACGAGCGTGGCATTGACGTCTATGTCGAGCAACTCGTGCTTGACCTGGAGGGCAAGCTGGACCCCGCGGTGCTGCGCGACGCGTGGCAGGCCCTGCTCGACCGGCACGAGAGCCTGCGCGCGGGCTTTCGGCAGCTGGCCGGGGTGGCGCAGCCGGTGCAGGTCATCGCCCGGGGCGTGGAGCTGCCGTGGCGGGAGGAGGATCTGTCCGGGCTGGACGCGGATACCGCCCGTGCGGAGTCGGAGCGGTTGGGGATCGAGGAGCGGGAGCGGCGTTTCGACCTGGCGGTGCCGCCGTTGCTGAAGGTGTTGCTGGTCAGGGTCGGGCCGGATGAGCACCGGATGATGGTGACGCTGCATCACATCCTGCTGGACGGCTGGTCGCTGCCGGTGCTGATGCGGGAGTTGTGGACGTGTTACGAGGCCGGGGGCGGCACCCGTGGCCTCCCGCCCGTCACCCCGTACCGCGACTACCTCGCCTGGCTCGCCCGCCAGGACAAGGAAGCCGCGCGGAGCGCATGGCGACAGGAGCTGACGGGCACGGACGAGCCGACGCTGGTGGCACCGGGCGGACCGTCCACTGCCCCGGTCGCCTCCGGCAAGGCCGCCACCGACGCCGGGGCGGAACTCGCCGGCCGGCTGCGGGACCTCGCCCGCCGCAACGGCCTGACCCTGAACACCGTGATCCAGGCCGCCTGGGCCATTGTGCTCGGTCGGCTCACCGGCCGCCGCGATGTGGTGTTCGGCGCGACGGTGGCGGGGCGCCCCGCCGACCTGCCCGGCATGGAGAGCATGCTGGGGCTCTTCATCAACACGCTGCCCGTTCGGGTGCGCTTGGACCCGGCGCGTACGGTCGCCGAGCTGCTCGCGGAGCTACAGGAGCGGCAGTCGGGGCTGCTGGACCACCAGCATCTGAGCCTCACCGAGATCCAGCGGCAGGCCGGGCCCGGCGCGACCTTCGACACCATCATGGCGTTCGAGAACCACCCCCTTGGGGCGCAGGACTCCACGGCGGCGACCGCTGGGCTGCGGATCACCGGCACGGCGATGCGGGAGTCCACCAACTTCCCGCTGTCGCTGGGTGTCCACCCGACGGAGGCGCTGCGGCTGCGGCTGGACTACCGCCCGGACCTGTTCGACCCCGAGGCCGCTCAGGGGCTCCTTGACCGCCTGGTGCGGGTGCTGCGGCAGATGGCGGCCGATCCGGAGACGTTGGTCGGTCGGCTCGATGTGCTGGGGGAGGCGGAGTGGTCGCGAGTGGCGGAGTGGAATGCCACCGAGACCACACTGCCCGCCGGTTCGATCGTGGAGCGCATCGAGGCGCGGGTTGCGGCGGCGCCGGATGTGATGGCGGTGCGGTGCGGTGAAGAGGCGCTGTCGTACGGGGAGTTGGACCGGCGGGCGAATCGCTTGGCGCGGCTTCTGACCGAAGTGGGCGTCGGTCCGGAGTCGCGGGTCGCGCTGTGTCTGCCGAGGTCGGTGGAGATGGTGGTGGCGGAGTTGGCGGTGTGGAAGGCGGGTGGTGCGTTCGTTCCGCTGGATCCGGAGTATCCGGGGGAGCGGTTGGGGTTCGTGATCGCGGACAGTGGTGCCGAAGTGGTCCTCGGTACGGCCGACTGCCTCACCGACATCCCCCTCGGCGACGCCCGCGCCATCCTTCTGGAGGATGCCGAGGCCTTCTCGGCGGAGCCGCTGGGGACGGTCATTGTGCCGGGCCAGTTGGCGTATGTGATTTATACGTCGGGTTCGACGGGGCGGCCGAAGGGTGTGGCTGTCGCGCATGGTGGCGTGGTGAATCTGGCCGAGGCGATGCGTCCGGTGTTGGGGGTGGACGCGGGTGTGGTGGCGTTGCAGTTCGCGTCGTTCAGCTTTGACGCCGCTGTTCTCGATGTGGTGGTGACGCTGGCCGCTGGTGGCACGTTGGCGGTGGCGAGTGCGGAGGAGCGTAAGGATCCGCGGGCGCTGGCGGAGATGATCGGCCGGTGTGGGGTGCGGGTGGCGAGCGTGGTGCCGTCGCTGTTGGGGGTGCTGGATCCGGATGCTGTGCCGGGTGTGGGCAATTGGGTGCTGGGTGCGGAGCGGTTGAGTGCGGAGCTGGCCGGCCGGTGGTCGGCGGGTGCGCGGGTGTGGAACACCTACGGGCCGACCGAGGCCACCGTCATCACCACCGCCACCGCCACTCCGCTGGACGCCGCGCTGGAGGAGGCCCCGCCGATTGGCCGTCCCCTCCCCAACGCCCGCGTCTACGTGCTCGACCAGTTCCTCAAGCCGGTGCCCGTGGGCGTCACGGGCGAGGTGTACATCGCCGGTGCGGGCTTGGCCCGGGGCTATATCGGTCGACCGGACCTGTCCGCCGAGCGATTCGTCGCCTGCCCCTTCGCCGCCCCGGGCGGCCGGATGTATCGCAGCGGCGATCTGGCCAGGTGGACCGAAGAGGGTGATCTGGTCTTCGCAGGACGGGTCGATGAGCAGGTCAAGGTCCGTGGCCTCCGTGTCGAGCCCGGCGAGATCGAGGCCGTCCTCAGCGGTCACCCGGCCGTGGCCCAGGCCGCCGTGGTCATCCGCGAGGACCGCCCCGGGGACCGGCGCCTCGTCGCGTATGTGGTCCCCAGCGGCGAACTCGACCTGGCGGGCCTGAGCCGCCTCGCCGCCGACCGGCTGCCCGAGTACATGATCCCTGCCATCGTGCCGCTCGACGCGCTGCCGCTCACCGTCAACGGCAAACTGGACCGTGCCGCACTCCCCGCCCCCGACACCGAGGGCGCCCCCGAGGGCCGCGCGCCCGCCACGCCCACCGAGGAGATCCTCTGCGGGCTCTTCGCCGAAGTCCTCGGGCTGAACCAAGTGGCCGCCGACACCTCCTTCTTCGAGCTCGGCGGCGACTCCCTCCTCGCCATGCGGCTCATCGCCCGCATCCGCCCCGTCCTCGACAGCGAACTCCGCATCGCCGATCTGTTCGCCACCCCGACCGTCGCCGACACCGCCCGCCGGATCGACGCCGAGCACGGCGACGCACGGCCACCGCTGGAGCCACAGCCGCGCCCCCAGCCCCCCGAGCACCTGCCGCTGTCGTACGGGCAGCAGCGGATGTGGTTCCTCAACCGGCTCGCGACCACCGGCCTGGGCACAGGGGACGCGGAGGGCGCCGAGGGGGCGGAGGCCGCCGGGGGAGCCGAGGGGGCGGAGGATGGAGCGGCCGCCAGGGGCGCCGGGGGCGTCTACAACATGCCCCTCGCGCTACGCCTCTCCGGCCATCTCGACACCGGCGCGCTGGAAGCCGCCCTCGCCGACGTCGCCGACCGCCACGAGAGCCTGCGCACGGTGTTCCCGGAGACGGACGGCGTACCGCGGCAGCGGGTGCTGGACGGCCCCGCGGCGCATCCGCCACTCGTGATCGTCGACCTCCCCGCGGACCAAGTCGAGGCGGAGCTGAGCGCACACGCCGGCCGCGGCTTCGAGCTCGGCACCGAACTGCCGTGGCGGGCACGGCTGTTGGTCACGGGACCCACCGAGTACGTGCTGCTCATCGTGGCGCACCACATCGCCGCCGACGGCTGGTCGATGGGCGTCCTCGCCCGGGACCTCAGCACGGCCTACGCCGCCCGTCGGCAGGGCCGGGCGCCGGTCTGGGAGCCGCTGCCGGTGCGGTACGCCGACTTCGCCATCTGGCAGCGGCGGCTGCTGGGGGAGCGGGGCGACGCGGACAGCCTGCTCAGCGATCAGCTCGCCTACTGGCACGACGCCCTCGCCGACGCGCCGCAGGAGCTGGCGCTTCCGGCCGACCGGCCGCGTCCGGCGGTGTCCTCGTACGCGGGCGGCCTGGTGCCCGTACGGATCGACGCCCCCACCCACGCCCGCCTCGTCGGCCTTGCCCAGCGCGGCGGAGCCACGGTGTTCATGGTGGTGCACGCCGCGCTGGCGGCGCTCCTCGCCCGGATGGGCGCGGGCACGGACATTCCCATCGGCACGGCCACCGCAGGCCGGGGCGACGCCGCGCTGGACGGGCTGACCGGCTTCTTCGTCAACACGCTCGTGCTGCGCACCGACCTGAGCGGCGACCCCGCCTTCACCGAACTCCTGGCCCGGGTGCGCGAGACCGACCTGGCCGCTTACGCCCACCAGGACGTGCCCTTCGAGCATCTCGTCGAGGATCTCGCGCCCTCGCGCTCGCTGTCCCGCAACCCGCTGTTCCAGGTCATGCTGTCGCTGCGGAACGTCCCGCCCGCGCAGTGGGACCTGCCCGGCCTCCAGGTCCGGCCCACGCCGCCAGGTTCCCTCGCCGCTCGCTTCGATCTGTCCGTCGACCTGTCCGAACACCGCGACGAGGACGGCCGTCCGGCCGGAATCGGCGGCGACATCTTCTACGCCACCGAACTGTTCGACGAGGCCACCGCCCAGGCTTTGGCCCGGCGGCTGGCGGCGGTGCTGGAGCAGATCGCCGCCGATCCCACCGTGCCCCTCAGCCGGCTTCGGATCCTCGACCCGGCCGAGCGGCGCACCGTCGTCCAGGACTGGAACCACACGGCCCGCAGCGTGCCGGAGGGCACGCTGGCCGCGCTGTTCGAGGCACAGGTGCGGCGGACCCCCGATGCCCTGGCCGTCGTCGGGGCGGCGGAGCACGGCCTGACGTACGCACAGCTGGAGGAGCGCGGCAACCGGCTGGCACATGAGCTGATCGCCCGTGGCATCGGCCCCGAGGATCTGGTCGGCGTGGCCATGGAGCGGTCCGTCGAGCTGATGGCCGTGCTGCTGGCCGTGGTCAAGGCGGGCGCGGGCTATCTGCCCATAGACCCCCGGTATCCGGCGCGGCGGATCGCGTTCATGCTGGCCGACGCCCGGCCGAAGCTGCTGCTGTGCACGGACGGGACCGAGGCGGTGCTGGGCGCCGACACGCCGCCCCGCCTGGTCCTCGACGCCCCGGAGGTGACCGCCGCGCTGGCGACACGCCCGGCCACCGCCCCCGGCGACGCCGACCGCGTCCGGCCGCAGCGGCTGGCGCACCCCGCCTACGTCATCTACACCTCCGGTTCCACCGGCACCCCGAAGGGCGTCGTGGTCACCCACGGCGGAGTGGGCAGCCTGGCGGCGAGCCACATCACCCGGTTCGGGTCCGGGCCCGGCGCACGCGTTCTGCAATTCGCCTCGCCCAGCTTCGACGCCGCGTTCGCCGAGTTCTGCACCGCGCTGCCCGCCGGGGCCACTCTCGTCATGGCGGACCGGGACATGCTGCCGCCGTACGGGTCGCTGGCCGATGTCGCCGCCGAGTTCGGCGTCACACATCTGACCGCGCCGCCGTCCGTGCTCGCCGCCGCCGACGAGCTGCCCGCCACCGTGACCACCGTCGCCGCCGCGGGCGAGGTGTGCCCGCCCGCGCTGGTGGCACGGCTGGCGCCGGGTCGGCGGATGCTGAACGCGTACGGTCCCACCGAGGCCACCGTCTGCGTCACCCTGAGCGACCCGCTCACCCCGGCCGACGCCGACGCCCCGGTGCCGATCGGGCGCCCGCTCGAGAATGGGCAGACGTATGTCCTGGACGAGTTCCTGCAGCCCGTCCCCGCCGGTGTCACGGGAGAGCTCTACCTCGCCGGCCCCGGCCTGGCCCGCGGCTATCTCGGCCGCTCGGCGCTGACCGCCGAGCGCTTCGTGGCCTGCCCGTTCGCCGCCGTCGGCGAACCCGGCGCCCCCGGCGGGCGGATGTACCGCACGGGGGACCTGGCCCACTGGACCCCCGACGGCCAACTCGTCGTCGTCGGACGGGCCGACACCCAGATCAAGATCCGCGGCTTCCGGGTGGAACCCGGCGAGATCGAGGCCGTCCTGGCCACCCACCCGGCCGTCCGCCGGTCCGCCGTCGTGGTCCGCGAGGACCGCCCCGGGGACCGTCGCCTCGTCGCCTACGTCGTCCCCGTTGAGGACGCGGACACGGCCGGACTGCGGGAGTACGTGGCGGAACGGCTGCCCGACCACCTGGTTCCGGCCGCCGTGATGACGCTCGACTCCCTCCCCGTCACGGTGAACGGCAAGCTCGACCGCGACGCCCTGCCCGCCCCCGACTACGCGGGCCTGACCGGCCGCCGCGCCCCCGCCACTCCCATCGAAGAGGCGCTGTGCGGGCTGTTCGCCGACATCCTCGGCCTCGACCAGGTCGGCGTCGACGCGTCGTTCTTCGCGCTGGGCGGAGACTCGTTGCAGGCCATGCGGCTGATCGCCCGGGTCCGCGCCGTCCTGGACACCGAGCTGAGCATCCGGCAACTGTTCGCCGAACCGACCGTCGCCGGGGTCGCCCGGCAGCTCACCGATGGGGGCGGTACGCGGCTCGCGCTCACCCCGCAGCCCCGGCCGGAGGTCGTACCGCTGTCGTTCGGGCAGCGGCGGATGTGGTTCGTCAACCAGATGGAGGAGGCCCAAGAGGGCGGCGAGGCCGCGTACAACCTGCCACTGCGCCACCGCGTCTCCGGAGACCTCAACCTGCCCGCCCTCGAAACCGCCCTGGGCGACCTCGCCGACCGGCACGAGTCCCTGCGCACGGTCTACCCCGAAACGGACGGTGTGCCGCGCCAGCACGTCCTCGAACTCTCGGCCGGACGCCCGCGCATGGTCGTCCTCGACACCTCCGCCGACCGGGTCGAGCAGGTGCTCGCCGAGCAGACCGAGGAGCGCTTCGACCTCAGCACCGACCTCCCGTGGCGGATCCGGCTGTTGAAGACCGCTCCCGCGGAGTACGTCCTGCTGATCGTGGCGCATCACATCGCGGTGGACGGCTGGACGATGGACCTGCTGGTCAGGGACCTGGAAGTGGCGTACGCCGCCCGTCGGGAGGGTCGGGCGCCGGTGTGGGAGCCGCTGCCGGTGCAGTACGCCGACTACGCGCTCTGGCAGCGCCGTCTCCTCGGCGATCTGGAGACCCCCGACAGCCTGATCAGCGCCCAGCTGGACCACTGGCGGCGGGCCCTGGCCGACGCGCCCCAGGAGCTGGCGCTTCCGGCCGACCGTCCCCGGCCCGCGGTGTCCTCGCACCGTGGTGGGGCGGCCGGGGTACGGATCGAGGTGCCCACCCATGCCCGGCTCGTGGAGCTCGCCCGAAGCGGCGACGCCACGATGTTCATGGTCGTCCACGCGGCGCTGGCGCTGTTGCTGTCGCGGATGGGCGCGGGGAAGGACCTTCCGATCGGCACGGCGGTCGCGGGGCGTGGTGACGCGGCGCTGGACGGGCTGGCCGGCTTCTTCGTCAACACGCTGGTCCTGCGGACCGATGTGAGCGGTGACCCGACCTTCGCGGAGCTGCTGGCCCGGGTGCGGGAGACCGACCTGGCCGCCTACGCACACCAGGATCTGCCCTTTGAGCACCTCGTCGAGGAACTCAACCCCACCCGCTCACTGGCCCGGCACCCGCTGTTCCAGGTGATGCTCTCCGTGCAGACGATGCCGCCCCAGCAGTGGAAACTGCCGGGCGTCGAGGTGCGGCCGATGACACCCGGGGCCGCGGCGGCCCGGGTCGACCTGTCGTTGACCCTGGCCGAACACCGGGACGGCGAGGGCAGCCCGGCGGGAATCGACGGCGATCTGCTGTATGCCACGGACCTCTTCGACGAGGACACCGCGCATGCGATGGCGGAGCGGCTGGTGCGGGTCCTGGAACAGGTGGCCTTGGATCCGGCGGTTCGGGTGAGCGGGGTTGAGGTGCTGGGGTGTGGGGAGCGGGGGCGGGTGGTGGAGGAGTGGAACGCGACCGCTGTTGATGTGCCGGTGCGGCCCTTGGGCGAGCTCTTCGACGAGCGGGTGGCCGTCTCCCCGGATGCGGTGGCGGTGGTGGGTGTGGGTGGTGAGGAGTGGTCGTACGCGGAGTTGAGGGAGTGGTCGGATCGGGTGGCAGGGGTGTTGGCCGCGCGGGGTGTCGAGCGCGGTGACCTGGTGGGTGTGGTGTTGGAGCGGTCTCCGGATGCGGTGGCGGTGTTGTTGGGGGTGGTGAAGGCGGGGGCGGGGTTTGTGCCGGTGGATCCGGCGTATCCGGTGGAGCGGATCGGGTGGATGGTCGAGGACTCGGCGCCTGCGCTCGTCGTGTGCTCGGAGAAGACCCGGGGGCTGGTTCCGGCCGGAGTGGAGTGCTTGGTGTGGGACTCGTCAGCGGAGGGTGGACCGGCGCCCGCGGTGTCCGTGGACCTCGATGATGTGGCGTATGTGATCTACACGTCGGGGTCGACGGGGCGGCCGAAGGGTGTGGCGGTGACGCATCGTGGCGTTGGCAATCTGGCGGCGGCGCAGATTGAGCGGTTTGCGGTGGGTGTTGATGCGCGGGTGTTGCAGTTGGCGTCGTTGAGTTTCGACGCGGCGGTGTCCGAGATGTGTATGGCGTTGTTGTCGGGTGCCGCGTTGGTGATGGTGGGTGCGGACGGGTTGCCGCCGAAGCGGTCGTTGGGTGAGGTGGTGGCGGAGTTCGGTGTTACGCATGTGACGGTGCCGCCGTCGGTGTTGGCGACGGTGGAGGAGTTGCCGGGGAGTGTGCGGACGCTGGTGGTGGCGGGTGAGGTGTGCCCGTTGTCGTTGGTGGAGCGGTGGGCGCCGGGGCGGCGGATGGTCAATGCGTACGGGCCGACCGAGGTGACCGTGTGCGCGACGATGAGCGCTCCTCTGGAGCCGTCCGGCCCGGTGCCGATCGGCCGTCCGATCGCCAACACCGCCGTCTACGTATTGGACGAGCAACTCCGGCCGGTCCCCGTGGGTGTGCTGGGTGAGCTGTATGTCGCGGGGCCGGGGCTCGCGCGCGGTTACCTCGACCGCGCCGGGCTGACCGCGGAGCGGTTCGTCGCCTGCCCGTTCACGCATGAGCGGATGTATCGCACCGGCGACCTCGCCAAGTGGACCGCGGACGGCCAACTCGTCTTCGGCGGCCGTGCGGACGACCAGGTCAAGGTGCGTGGTTTCCGCGTCGAGCCGGGTGAGGTCGAGGCCGTCCTCGCAGGACACCGGAGCGTCGGCCACGTCGCCGTCGTCGTACGGGAGGACCGCCCCGGCGACAAGCGGCTCGTGGCGTACGTCGTCCCTGATGGGGATGTGGATACCGCCGGGCTGCGGGAGTACGTGGCCGAGCGCCTGCCGGACCACATGGTCCCCGCCGCGGTCGTCGCCCTGGACGCGCTCCCGGTCACCGTCAACGGCAAGCTGGACCATGCCGGGCTCCCCGCACCGGACTTCACCGAGGCCGCCGAGGGGCGCGGTCCGGCCACGCCCACCGAAGAGATCCTCAGCAGCCTCTACGGCGAGATCCTCGGCCTGGAGTGGGTCGGCGCCGACGCCTCCTTCTTCGAGCTGGGCGGCGACTCCCTGCTCGCCATGCGGCTCATCGCCCGCATCCGCGCCGTCCTCGACACAGAGGTCAGCATCGGCGATCTGTTCGCCACCCCCACCGTCGCCGGCGTCGCCCAGCTGGTGGGCGAACTCGGGGGCGAGTCCCGGGCGCCGGTGACGGCGCGGCCCCGGCCGGAGGTGCTGCCGCTGTCGTTCGAGCAGCAGCGGATGTGGTTCCTCAACCGGCTCGAAACCACCGGTGAGGGAGCCGCGTACAACCTCCCCCTGGCCCTCCGCCTCTCCGGCGACCTCGACATCCCCGCGCTGGAAGCCGCCCTCGGCGATGTCGCCGACCGGCATGAGAGCCTGCGCACGACCTTCCCGGAGACCGCGGGCGTCCCCTGCCAGCGGATCCTGCACGGCGCGGCGGGCCGTCCCTCGCTGACGGTGCTGCACACCGCCGCGGACGAGGTGCCCGCGCAGCTCACGGCGTACGCGAACCAGCCGTTCGACGTCCGCGCCGAACTGCCCTGGCGCGTACGGCTTGTGGTGACCGGTCCCGCCGAGTACGTCCTCATGGGCGCCGTCCACCACATCGCCGCCGACGGCTGGTCGATGGGCATCCTCGCGGGCGACATCGGCACGGCCTACGCGGCCCGGCGCGCGGGCCGACCGCCCGGGTGGGAGCCGCTGCCGGTGCAGTACGGGGACTACGCCCTGTGGCAGCGCGAGGTGCTGGGCGACCTCGGCGACCCGCGGAGTGTCATCAGCGGACAGCTGGACTACTGGCGGCGGACGCTCGCCGGCGCACCGGAGGAGGTGGACCTGCCGACGGACCGGCCCCGACCCGCGGTGTCCTCCTTCACCGGCGGCGAAATGCCGTTCGAGGTGGACGCGGAGACCCACGCCCGGCTGGTGGAGCTGGCCCAGCGTGGCCGGGCGACGATGTTCATGGTGATGCACACGGCGCTGACGGTTGTGCTGTCGCGGATGGGTGCGGGTACGGACATCCTCATCGGCACGGCGACGGCGGGCCGTGGTGACGCGGCGCTGGACGGGTTGGCCGGGTTCTTCATCAACACGCTGGTGCTGCGCACCGACCTGAGCGGCGACCCGTCGATCACCGAACTGCTGGCCCGGGTGCGGGAGGCCGATCTGGCGGCGTACGCGCATCAGGATGTGCCGTTCGAGCGGCTGGTCGAGGATCTCAACCCCACCCGGTCGCTGGGCCGGCACCCGCTCTTCCAGGTGTCGCTCACGATGCAGAACCTGCCGCAGGGCCGTCGGCCGTGGGAGCTGGCCGGTCTGGAGGTGAGCGGTCTCCCGGCCGCCTCTCCGGCGGCCCGGTTCGATCTGTCGGCGACGGTGGCAGAGCGCCGCGACGAGGAGGGCTCGCCGAGGGGGCTGATGGGCTCGCTGCTGTATGCGACGGATCTGTTTGATGAGGGGACGGTGCGGTTGTTGGCGGGGCGGTTGGTGCGGGTGTTGGAGCAGGTGGCGGTGGATTCTGGGGTGCGGGTGAGTGGGGTTGATGTGTTGGGTGTGGGTGAGCGTTCGCGGGTGGTGGGGGAGTGGAATGCCACTGAGCGTTTGGTGTCCGGGGTGTCGTTGGTGGAGTTGTTCGCGGTGCGGGTGGCTGCTTGTCCGGATGCGGTGGCGGTGGTGGGGGTGGATGGCCGGGAGTGGTCGTATGGCGAGTTGGCTGAGCGTGCGGATCGGGTGGCGGGTGCGTTGGCTGCGCGGGGTGTGGGGCGGGGTGATCTGGTGGGTGTGGTGATGGAGCGGTCGGTGGAGTTGGTGGCGGTGTGGCTGGGTGTGGCACGGGTGGGGGCGGGGTTTGTGCCGGTGGATGTGGGGTGGCCGGTGGTGCGGCGGGGGTTGGTGTTGGGGCAGGTGGGTTTGGTGGTGGCGGATCGAGGGTTGGGTGTATCGGGTGCGGTGGCGGTGGATGAGTTGTTCGGTGGGACGGAGGGTGCGCCGGAGGTGGTGGTTTCGGCGGAGGATGTGGCGTATGTGATGTTCACGTCTGGTTCGACGGGTGTGCCGAAGGGTGTGGCGGTCAGCCATGGTGCGGTGGCCGCGTTGGTGGTGGATGGGTGTTGGAGTGCGGCGGCGCGTGGGCGTGTGTTGATGCATGCGCCGCATGCGTTTGATGCGGCGGTGTTTGAGGTGTGGGTGCCATTGGTCAGTGGTGGTCGGGTGGTGGTGGCGCCGGGTCGGGTGGATGCGGTGGTGTTGGCGGGTTTGGTGGAGGCGTATGGGTTGACCGCTGTGCATGTCACGGCTGGTTTGTTCGGTGTGTTGGCGGAGGAGTCGCCGGAGTGCTTGTCGGGGCTGGCGGAGGTGTTGACGGGTGGCGATGTGGTGCCTGCTGGTGCGGTGGCTCAGGTGAAGGCCGCTTGCCCGGGGATCGTGGTCCGGCATTTGTACGGTCCGACCGAGGCCACGCTGTGTGCCACGACGTACGCGGTGGCTCCGGGGGCGGTGGCTCCGGCGGTGTTGCCGATCGGTCGGCCGCGCGACAACACCAAGGCGTTCGTCCTCGACGAGTACCTCAAGCCCGTACCCGTCGGAGTGAGGGGCGAGCTCTATCTCGCCGGAGCCGGACTCGCCCGTGGGTACACGGGACACCCCCGCCTCACGGCCGAGCGCTTCGTGGCCGCGCCCTTCGCCGAGCCGGGCGCACGCATGTATCGCACGGGCGACCTGGCGCGGTGGACGGCCGATGGTGAGCTGGTGTTCGCGGGTCGGGTGGATGAGCAGGTGAAGATCCGTGGTTTCCGGGTGGAGCCGGGTGAGATCGAGGCCGTGCTCGCCGCGCATGAGGCCGTGGGCCAGGTCGCGGTCGTCGTGCGTGAGGACCGGCAGGGCGACAAGCGGCTCGTGGCCTACGTCGTACCCAACGGCAACGGCGAAAGTGGCTTGGCCGGGCTGCGGGAGTACGTCGCCGAGCGGCTGCCCGAGTACATGGTCCCGGCGGCCGTGATGGCCATGGACACCCTCCCCGTCACCGCCAACGGCAAGCTGGACCGCACCGCGCTTCCCGTCCCGGAGTTCGGCGGCGCCACCGGGCGCGGCCCCGCCACCCCGGTCGAGGAGATCGTCGCCGGGGTCTTCGGTGAGGTGCTCGGGCTGGACTGGGTGGACGCGGAGGCGTCCTTCTTCGAGCTGGGCGGCGACTCCCTGCTCGCCATGCGGCTCATCGCCCGCATCCGCGCCGTCCTGGGCGCGGAGCTCAGCATCGGGGAGCTCTTCGCCGCCTCCTCGGCCGCCGGTGTGGCCCGGCTGGTCGACGCGGCAACGGGGCAGACGCACGCCGCACTGATCTCGCGGCCCCGGCCGGAGGTGCTGCCGCTGTCGTTCGAGCAGCAGCGCATGTGGTTCCTCAACCAGCTCGAAGGCTCGGGCGATGGGGCCGCGTACAACCTCCCGCTGGCCCTGCGGATGTCCGGCGAACTGGACCTCGCGGCGCTGGAGGCCGCGCTGGGCGACGTCGCCGAGCGGCATGAGAGCCTGCGCACGGTCTATCCGGCGAGCGAAGGCGTCCCGCGTCAGCAGGTGCTCGAAGGTGCCGCGGGCAGGCCGCCGTTGGTCGTGGTGGACACCACCGAGGACGAGATCGCCGACGCCCTTACGGCCCATGTGGGCCGCGGCTTCGATGTCAGCGTCGATCTGCCCTGGCGGATCCGGCTGCTCAGGACCGGCCCCACGGACTGCGTCCTGCTCATCGTGGCGCACCACATCGCGGTGGACGGCTGGTCGATGGGCGTGCTCGCGCAGGACCTGGAGACCGCCTACACCGCCCGCCACCAGGGCCGACTCCCGGGCTGGGAGCCACTGCCCGTGCAGTACGCGGACTACGCGCTCTGGCAGCGTGAGGTGCTCGGTGACCTGGGCGATCCACAGAGTGTGATCAGCGGCCAGCTGGACCACTGGCGGCGGACGCTCGCCGGCGCACCGGAGGAGGTGGACCTGCCGACGGACCGGCCCCGACCGGCCGCGCCGTCGTTCCGCGGGCGCACCCTGCCGGTGGAGGTGGACGCGGAGACCCACGCCCGGCTGGTGGAGCTGGCGCGGCGTGGCCGGGCGACGATGTTCATGGTCGTACACGCGGCGCTGACGGTTGTGCTGTCGCGGATGGGCGCTGGTACGGACATCCCCATCGGCACGGCGACCGCGGGCCGTGGTGACGCCGCGTTGGACGGGTTGGCCGGTTTCTTCGTCAACACGCTGGTGCTGCGCACCGATCTGAGCGCCGACCCGGGCTTCGATGAGCTGCTGGCCCGGGTGCGGGAGGCCGATCTGGCGGCGTACGCGCATCAGGATGTGCCGTTCGAGCGGCTGGTCGAGGATCTCAACCCCACCCGATCGCTCTCCCGAAACCCGCTGTTCCAGATCATGCTCGTCCTCCAGAACCTGCCCGCGTCCCAGGGCCGTTGGAATCTGCCCGGGTTGCGGGTCGGGCCGCTGGAGGCCACCTCGAAGGAGTCCACCGCGAAGTTCGACCTGTCGCTGACCCTGGCCGAACGGCGCGACAGCGAAGGCGATCCGGCCGGGCTCGTGGGTGGGCTGCTGTATGCGACGGATCTGTTTGATGAGGGGACGGTGCGGTTGTTGGCGGGGCGGTTGGTGCGGGTGTTGGAGCAGGTGGCGGTGGATTCTGGGGTGCGGGTGAGTGGGGTTGATGTGTTGGGTGTGGGTGAGCGTTCGCGGGTGGTGGGGGAGTGGAATGCCACTGAGCGTTTGGTGTCCGGGGTGTCGTTGGTGGAGTTGTTCGTGGCGCGGGTGGCTGCTTGTCCGGATGCGGTGGCGGTGGTGGGGGTGGATGGCCGGGAGTGGTCGTATGGCGAGTTGGCTGAGCGTGCGGATCGGGTGGCGGGTGCGTTGGCTGCGCGGGGTGTGGGGCGGGGTGATCTGGTGGGTGTGGTGATGGAGCGGTCGGTGGAGTTGGTGGCGGTGTGGCTGGGTGTGGCACGGGTGGGGGCGGGGTTTGTGCCGGTGGATGTGGGGTGGCCGGTGGTGCGGCGGGGGTTGGTGTTGGGGCAGGTGGGTTTGGTGGTGGCGGATCGGGGTCTTGGGGTGCCGGGTGCGGTGGTGGTGGATGAGTTGTTTGGTGGGGCGGAGGGTGTGCCGGGGGTGGTGGTTTCGGCGGAGGATGTGGCGTATGTGATGTTCACGTCTGGTTCGACGGGTGTGCCGAAGGGTGTGGCGGTCAGCCATGGTGCGGTGGCCGCGTTGGTGGTGGATGGGTGTTGGAGTGAGGCGGCGCGTGGGCGTGTGTTGATGCATGCGCCGCATGCGTTTGATGCGGCGGTGTTTGAGGTGTGGGTGCCGTTGGTCAGTGGTGGTCGGGTGGTGGTGGCGCCGCCGGGTCGGGTGGATGCGGTGGTGTTGGCGGGTTTGGTGGAGGCGTATGGGTTGACCGCTGTGCATGTCACGGCTGGTTTGTTCGGTGTGCTGGCGGAGGAGTCGCCGGAGTGTCTGTCGGGGCTGGCGGAGGTGTTGACGGGTGGCGATGTGGTGCCTGCTGGTGCGGTGGCTCAGGTGAAGGCCGCTTGCCCGGGGATCGTGGTCCGGCATTTGTACGGTCCGACCGAGGCCACGCTGTGTGCCACGACGTACGCGGTGGCTCCGGAGGCGGTGGCTCCGGCGGTGTTGCCGATCGGTCGGCCGCGCGACAACACCAAGGCCTTCGTCCTCGACGAGTACCTCAACCCCGTGCCCCCGGGCGTCAAGGGCGAGCTCTATCTCGCGGGTGCCGGGCTCGCTCACGGCTATCTCGGTCGGCCGGGGCTGTCGGCGGAGCGCTTCGTAGCGTGCCCGTTCACGGGTGGGCGGATGTATCGCACGGGCGACCTGGCGCGGTGGACGGCCGATGGTGAGCTGGTGTTCGCGGGTCGGGTGGATGAGCAGGTGAAGATCCGTGGTTTCCGGGTGGAGCCGGGTGAGATCGAGGCCGTGCTCGCCGCGTACGGGAGCGTGGGCCAGGTCGCGGTCGTCGTGCGTGAGGACCGGCAGGGCGACAAGCGGCTCGTGGCCTACGTCGTACCCGACGGCAACGGCGAAAGTGGCTTGGCCGGGCTGCGGGATTACATGGCCGAGCGGCTGCCCGAGTACATGGTCCCGGCCGCCCTGGTCCCCCTCGACGCCCTCCCGGTCACCGCCAACGGCAAGCTGGACCGTGCCGCACTCCCCGCCCCCGACTTCGCCGGTAGCACCTCCGGCCGGGGCCCGGCCACTCCGACCGAGGAGATCCTTTGCGGGCTCTTCGCCGAGGTGCTGGGCCTGGAGCGGGTCGGCGCGGAGGACTCCTTCTTCGAGCTGGGTGGCGATTCTCTGCTCGCCATGCGGCTGCTCGCCCGGATCCGGTCGGTGCTGGACTCCGACATCGGGATCGGCAGGCTGTTCACGGAGCCGACGGTGGCCGGGGTCGCCCGGCTGCTCGACGCCCGCGAGGACGGCGCCACCCGGGCGGCGCTGACGCCGCGGCCGAGGCCGGAGATGCTGCCGCTCTCGTACGCCCAGCAGCGGATGTGGTTCCTCAACCGGCTCGAAGGCGTCGGCGAAGGCGCGGGCTACAACCTGCCGCTGGCGCTGCGGATATCGGGAGACCTGGACATCGCCGCCCTGGAGGCCGCGCTGGGCGATGTCGCCGACCGGCACGAGAGCCTGCGCACGATCTTCCCCGAGACGGACGGTGAGCCCCGGCAGCAGGTGCTGGAGGGTGACGCGGGTCGGCCGCCGCTGATCGTCGTGGAGACCACACCGGACGAGCTCGGAACGACACTCGCGGCGCACTCCGGGCGCGGCTTCGAGCTGAGCGCCGATCTGCCGTGGCGCATCCGCCTGTTGGCGACCGGGCCCATGGAGTACGTGCTGCTGTTCGTGGCACATCACATCGCGGTGGACGGCTGGTCGATGGGGGTACTCGCGCGGGACATCGGCGTGGCGTACGCCGCCCGTCGGGCGGGTGGCGCGCCGGGGTGGGAGCCGCTGCCGGTGCAGTACGCGGACTACGCGCTCTGGCAGCGCGAAGTGCTGGGCGACATCGAGGACCCGCACAGCGTGATCAGCGGTCAGCTGGACTACTGGCGCGCGGCCCTGGCCGACGCCCCCCAGGAGCTGACGCTGCCGACCGACCGGCCGCGCCCGCCCACGTCCTCCTTCCGAGGCGGCACGGTGCCCCTGCGTGTGGACGCCGAGACCCACGCCCGGCTGGTGGCGGCCGCCCAGCAGGGCAACGCCACCATGTTCATGGTCGCCCAGGCCGCACTGGCCGTGCTGCTGACCCGGCTGGGCGCGGGCACGGACATCCCCATCGGCACCGCGATCGCAGGCCGTGGCGACCAGGCCATGGACGCCCTGGCCGGGTTCTTCGTCAACACGCTGGTCTTACGGACGGATGTCAGCGCCGACCCGACGTTCAACGAGGTGCTGGCGCGGGTGCGGGAAGCCGATCTGGCCGCGTACGCGCATCAGGACGTGCCGTTCGAGCGGCTGGTGGATGTGCTGAGCCCGGAGCGGTCGCTGGCGCGCAACCCGCTGTTCCAGGTCATGCTGGCGCTCCAGGGCGCCGCGCCGGAGGAGTGGGAGCTGCCCGGCCTTGAGGTCGACACGCTGCCGTCGACCGCGGACCCCGTGGCCCGCTTCGATCTGTCGGTCACGCTGATCGAGCACCGTGATGGTGTGGGGGCGCCGGCGGGGTTGGGTGGGGCGTTGCTGTTTGCGGTGGATTTGTTTGATGAGGGTACGGCGCGGGGGTTGGTGGGGCGGTTGGTGCGGGTGTTGGAGGCGGTGGCGGTTGATCCGGGGGTGCGGGTGAGTGAGATCGATGTGTTGGGGGAGGTGGAGCGGGCTCGGGTGGTGGAGGAGTGGAATGCCACGGGGGTTGCGGTGTCCGGCGGTTCGGTTGTGGAGCGGTTTGAGGGGTGGGTTGGGGTGGCGCCGGATGTGGTGGCGGTGCGGTGTGGTGGTGAGGCGTTGTCGTATGGGGAGTTGGACGAGCGGGCGAATCGGTTGGCGCGGTTGTTGAGCGGGGCTGGGGTGGGTCGGGAGTCGCGGGTTGCGCTGTGTCTGCCGAGGTCGGTGGAGATGGTGGTGGCGGAGTTGGCGGTGTGGAAGGCGGGTGGGGCGTTCGTTCCGCTGGATCCGGA
This sequence comes from Streptomyces lacaronensis, assembly GCF_047337785.1. NCBI lineage: Bacteria > Bacillati > Actinomycetota > Actinomycetes > Kitasatosporales > Streptomycetaceae > Streptomyces > Streptomyces lacaronensis. The sequence continues at coordinate 2,413,619 of NZ_JBLHDK010000003.1, read as the reverse complement.
GTATCCGGGGGAGCGGTTGGGGTTCGTGATCGCGGACAGTGGTGCCGAGGTGGTCTTGGGCACGGGCGATTGCCTTGATGGGGTTCCGCTCGGTGATGCTCGCGCCATCCTTCTGGAGGGTGTCGAGGCTTTCTCGGCGGAGCCGCTGGGGACGGTCATTGTGCCGGAGCAGTTGGCGTATGTGATTTATACGTCGGGTTCGACGGGGCGGCCGAAGGGTGTGGCTGTCGCGCATGGTGGGGTGGTGAATCTGGCGGAGGCGATGCGTCCGGTGTTGGGGGTGGACGCGGGTGTGGTGGCGTTGCAGTTCGCGTCGTTCAGCTTTGACGCGGCTGTTCTCGATGTGGTGGTGACGCTGGCCGCTGGTGGCACGTTGGCGGTGGCGAGTGCGGAGGAGCGTAAGGATCCGCAGGCGCTGGCGGAGATGATCGGCCGGTGTGGGGTGCGGGTGGCGAGTGTGGTGCCGTCGCTGTTGGGGGTGCTGGATCCGGATGCTGTGCCGGGTGTGGGCAATTGGGTGCTGGGTGCGGAGCGGTTGAGTGCGGAGCTGGCGGGGCGGTGGTCGGCGGGTGCGCGGGTGTGGAACACCTATGGGCCGACCGAGGCCACCGTCATCACCACAGCCACCGCCACCGCGCTGGACGCCGCGCTGGAGGAGGCCCCGCCGATTGGCCGTCCCCTCCCCAACGCCCGCGTCTACGTGCTCGACCAGTTCCTCAAGCCGGTCCCGGTGGGCGTCGCGGGCGAGGTCTATATTGCCGGTGCGGGTCTGGCCCGGGGCTATATCGGTCGTCCGGGGCTATCGGCCGAGCGGTTCGTCGCGTGTCCGTTCGCTGCCCCGGGCGGACGGATGTATCGCAGTGGCGACCTGGCGAAGTGGACCGCCGATGGCGACCTCGTCTTCGCGGGGCGCGTCGATGAGCAGGTCAAGGTCCGTGGCTTCCGCGTGGAGCCCGGCGAGATCGAGGCAGTGGTGGCCGCCTTTGAGGGTGTGGGTCAGGTTGCGGTGGTGGTCCGGGAGGACGGGCCGGGGGACAAGCAGCTGGTCGCGTACGTGGTCCCCGATGGGGAACTGGACGTGGCGGCGGTACGCGCGTTCGCCGCTGGGCGGCTGCCGGAGTACATGGTCCCGACCGTCGTCGTGCTGGACGCGCTGCCGCTCACCGTCAACGGCAAGCTGGACCGCGCCGCGCTCCCCGCCCCCGACGCCGCGGTCGCCGTGGCGGGCCGGGGCCCGGCCACCCCCGCCGAAGAGATCCTCTGTGGGCTTTTCGCCGAGGTGCTTGGGCTCGATGAGGTCAGTGCCGACGCGTCGTTCTTCGAGCTCGGCGGTGACTCGATCATGTCGATGCTGCTGGTGTCGAGGGCGCGCAAGGCCGGTCTGGTGGTCAGCGCCCGGCAGGTGTTCGAGCGACGGACCCCGGCGGAGCTGGCGCTGGTGGCCCGTGATGCTTCTGCCCCCGGTGGCCTGGAGGGGAGTGGCGACCCGGGCACGGGTGAGGTGCCGTTGACCCCGGTGATGCATGAGCTGCTGGACCGGGCCGGAGCAGAGCGTATAGGTGCGGTGTTCCAGTCCACGGCGGTGGTGGCTCCGGCGGGGACGCGGCTGGAGACGCTGACCGCTGCCGTTCAGGCGGTGGTCGATCACCACGACATTTTGCGGGCGCGACTGGAGACCGAGCCCGCCGCCCGACTCCTCGTCCCCTCGACCGTGTCCGTGGCCCCGTGGATACACCGGATCGATGCCAGTACGGTTGGGGTTGACCTCGATCGCCTGATCGCCGAGCAGTCGCGGGCGGCCGCGGACCGGCTCGATCCGCGAGCGGGTGTGATGATGCAGGTGGTCTGGTTCGACCTCGGACCGGATACCCCCGGACGGCTGCTGATACTCCTCAACCACCTGGTGGTGGACGGTGTCTCCTGGCGCGTCCTGGTTCCCGATCTGGCCGAGGCGTATACGGAGCTGGCCGCCGGCCGTGAGGTCGTGCTGGAGCCGGTGCCCACCTCCTTCCGGCACTGGGCCCGCGCCCTGCGGACCGAAGCCACCGGCCAACCGCGGCTCGCCGAACTCGCCGCCTGGACCCGGCAATTGGGCGGCCACGACCCCCTCCTCACCTCGCGACCCGTGGATCCGGAGCGGGACCTCGGCGCCACCGTCCGGCAGCTGTCGGTGAAGGTGTCCACGGAGGTCACATCAGCGCTGCTGACCAGCGTGCCGACCGCGTTCCACGCGGGCGTCGACGATGTATTGCTAACCGGCCTGACCGCGGCGTTGGCCGAGTGGCGCCGCCGCCAGGGCCAGGACACGGCCGGGGTCCTGCTGGATCTCGAAAGCCACGGCCGGGTCCCGCTGGCGGAGGGTGTGGATCTGACGCGCACGGTCGGCTGGTTCACCAGCGGCTACCCGGTGCGGCTGGACATCGGCGTCGCCGACCTCATGGAGCTGCGCTCCGGCGGGGCCGCGGCGGGACGGGCCATCAAGCGCATCAAGGAACAGCTCCGCGCCGTCCCCGGCGATGGGCTCGGCTACGGCATGCTCCGGTATCTCAACCCCGAGACCGCGCCCGCGCTCGCCGCCCTGCCCACCGCCCAGATCGGCTTCAACTACCTGGGCCGATTCCCCGGCCGGCAGAACCAGAGCAAACAGGGTCAGCAGCACGTCGAGCACCATGCCTGGCAGACCGTCGGCGACGGCGGCCGAGGCGGCGGCGCCAACGACCGGATCCCGGTCATGCACGCCCTGGAGGTCATGGGCGTCGTCCACGACCTGCCCGACGGCCCCCGGCTCACCCTCATCGTGTCCTGGCCGTCCGAGCTGCTGGCGGAGTCCGCCGCCCGGAGCCTGCTGGACGGCTGGGCCGCGATGCTCACCGGACTGGCCACGCACACCACGGACGTCGACGCCGACACCGGTATCGGTGGTTACACCCCCTCCGACTTCCCGCTGGTGGACATCAGCCAGAGCGAGTTGGACGAGTTCGAAGCGACAGCGCAGCAGATGGACGAAGGAGCTTGAGATGACCGACTCCGCTCTGGTGGGGGTATGGCCGCTGTCGCCGCTGCAGGAGGGCCTGCTGTTCCACGCGGTGTACGACGAGGAGGGCATCGACGTCTACGTCGAGCAGATGATCACCGGCCTGGAGGGCAAGCTGGACTCCGCGGTGCTGCGGGCGTCCTGGCAGGCGCTGCTCGACCGCCACGAGAGCCTGCGCGCCGGATTCCAGCGGCGCGCCTCCGGAGCCCCGGTCCAGCTCGTCATGCGCCGGGTGACCCTGCCGTGGCGGGAGGAGGATCTGTCCGGGCTGGACGCGGATACCGCCCGTGCGGAGTCGGAGCGGTTGGGGATCGAGGAGCGGGAGCGGCGTTTCGACCTGGCGGTGCCGCCGTTGCTGAAGGTGTTGCTGGTCAGGGTCGGGCCGGACGAGTACCGGATGATGGTGACGCTGCATCACATCCTCTTGGACGGCTGGTCGCTGCCGGTGCTGATGCGGGAGTTGTGGACGTGTTACGAGGCCGGGGGCAGCGCACACGGTCTGCCGCCCGTCACCCCGTACCGCGAGTATCTGGCCTGGCTCGCCCGCCAGAACAAGGAAGAGGCCATGGCGGCCTGGCGGAAGACGCTGGCCGGGGCGGATGAGCCCACGCTGGTGGCTCCGGCCGAGTACAACGGGGCGCCGGCCCACTCCGCCATGGTGTCCGGCAGGGCGAGCGAGGAGCTGGACCAGGCGCTGCGCGACCTGACGCGCCGCCTCCACGGCCTCACGCTGAACACCGTCGTTCAGGTCGCCTGGGCTCTCGTCGTCGGCAAGCTGACCGGCCGACGGGATGTGGTGTTCGGCGCCAGCGTGGCCGGACGGCCGCTGGACCTGCCGGGCATGGAGAGCATGCTGGGGCTCTTCATCAACACCGTGCCCGTACGCGTCCGCTTCGACCCGGCGCAGTCGGTGGCCCAACTGCTGGCGGAGCTGCGGGCCGAGCAGGCGGCGCTGGTTGACTACCAGTACCTGAGCCTCAGTGACATCCAGCGGCAGGCCGGACCCGGGGCGACGTTCGACACCATCATGGCGTTCGAGAGCTTCCCCTCGGGCACGAACGCCCGGAAGCCGCCCGGCGACAAGCCTTCGGGCGACAAGCCTTCGGGCGATGAGGTCGAACGACGCGGACCGGGCGGCCTGAAGTTCACCGAGCATGGACTCCGGGAGTCGATCAATTACCCGCTCGGCCTGGTGGTCGGCCCGAGCGGCGGCCTGGGCATGCGGCTGAGCTACCGGCCGGACCTGTTCGACGAGGAGACGGCCCAGGGGCTGGTCGACCAGGTGCTCCGGGTGCTTGGGCAGATGGCGGCCGATCCGGAGACGTTGGTCGGTCGGCTGGATGTGTTGGGGGAGGTGGAGCGGGCTCGGGTGGTGGAGGAGTGGAATGCCACGGGGGCTGCGGTGTCCGGCGGTTCGGTTGTGGAGCGGTTTGAGGCGTGGGTTGGGGTGGCGCCGGATGTGGTGGCGGTGCGGTGTGGTGGTGAGGCGTTGTCGTATGGGGAGTTGGACGAGCGGGCGAATCGGTTGGCTCGGTTGTTGTGTGGTGTGGGGGTGGGTCGGGAGTCGCGGGTTGCGTTGTGTTTGGCGCGGTCCGTGGACATGGTGGTGGCGGAGTTGGCGGTGTGGAAGGCCGGTGGTGCGTTCGTTCCGTTGGATCCGGAGTATCCGGCGGACCGGCTGGGGTTTGTGATCGCGGACAGTGGTGCCGAGGTGGTCCTGGGCACGGTCGATTGTCTTGATGGCGTCCCGCTGGGTGATGCTCGCGCGGTCCTTCTCGAGGGCGCCGATGCCTTCTCGGCGGAGCCGCTGGGGACGGTCATTGTGCCGGAGCAGTTGGCGTATGTGATCTATACGTCGGGTTCGACGGGGCGGCCGAAGGGTGTGGCTGTCGCGCATGGTGGCGTGGTGAATCTGGCCGAGGCGATGCGTCCGGTGTTGGGGATGGACGCGGGTGTGGTGGCGTTGCAGTTCGCGTCGTTCAGCTTTGACGCCGCTGTTCTCGATGTGGTGGTGACGCTGGCCGCTGGTGGCACGTTGGCGGTGGCGAGTGCGGAGGAGCGTAAGGATCCGCGGGCGCTGGCGGAGATGATCGGCCGGTGTGGGGCGCGGGTGGCCAGTGTGGTGCCGTCGCTGTTGGGGGTGCTGGATCCGGATGCCGTGCCGGGTGTGGGCAATTGGGTGCTGGGTGCGGAGCGGTTGAGTGCGGAGCTGGCCGGCCGGTGGTCGGCGGGTGCGCGGGTGTGGAACACCTACGGGCCGACCGAGGCCACCGTCATCACCACAGCCACCGCGACCGCACTGAAGACTGGGCTGGAGGCTGCGCCCCCTATCGGTCGGCCACTGCCCAACAACAAGGTGTTCGTGCTGGATCCGTTCCTTCGACCGGTGTCCGTCGGTGTGATCGGCGAGGTCTATGTCGCCGGTGCGGGTCTGGCCCGGGGCTATATCGGTCGTCCGGGGCTATCGGCCGAGCGGTTCGTCGCGTGTCCGTTCGCTGCCCCGGGTGGGCGGATGTATCGCAGCGGCGACCTGGCGAAGTGGACCGAAGAGGGTGATCTGGTCTTCGCGGGGCGCGTCGATGAGCAGGTCAAGGTCCGTGGATTCCGCGTGGAGCCCGGCGAGATCGAGGCAGTGGTGGCCGCCTTTGAGGGTGTGGGTCAGGTTGCGGTGGTGGTCCGGGAGGACGGGCCGGGGGACAAGCAGCTGGTCGCGTACGTGGTCCCCAATGGGGAGCTGGACGTGGCGGGCGTGCGGGAGTTCGCTGCGGGCCGGTTGCCGGAGTACATGGTCCCGACCGTCGTCGTGCTGGATGCGCTTCCGTTGACGGTCAACGGCAAGCTGGACCGCGCGAAGCTCCCGGCGCCCGACGCCACAGCCACCGTGGCGGGCCGGGGTCCGGCCACCCCGAACGAAGAGATCCTCTGTGGGCTCTTCGCCGAGGTGCTCGGCGTGGAGCGGGTCAGCGCTGATGCCTCGTTCTTCGAGCTCGGCGGTGATTCACTCCTGGCGATGCGGCTCATCGCCAGGCTCCGGGCGGTGCTCGACACCCGGATCACCATCCGTGAGCTCTTCACCGCCACCACGGTCGCCCTGCTCTCCCGCCGTATCGAGGAAGAAGGCAACGCGGACGGCCGGGCCCGCCCCGCGCTGCTGCCGTGCCCCCGGACGGACGCCGTACCCCTGTCGTACGCCCAGCGCCGGATGTGGTTCCTCAATCGCCTCGAAGGCGTGGGGGAAGGCGCGGGCTACAACCTGCCGTTGGCGCTCCGGCTTTCCGGCGAGCTCGACAGGGGTGCTCTTGAGGCGGCGCTTGGAGACGTCGCCGACCGGCACGAGAGTTTACGTACCGTCTTTCCCGAGACCGATGGCGAACCGCGTCAGCACGTGCTGACGGGTGGCGCCGGCCGACCGTCCCTCGTGGTCGTGGAAACGGTGGAGCAGGAACTGCCGCAGACCCTGATGGCGCACTCCGCCCGAGGCTTTGACCTGAGCGTGGATCTGCCGTGGCGGGCGCGGTTGTTGAAGACGGGTCCGTCGGAGTTTGTGTTGTTGATCGTGGCGCATCACATCGCGGTTGATGGTTGGTCGATGGGTGTGTTGGGTCGGGAGATCGGGGTGGCGTATGGGGCGCGGCGGGCGGGCCGTGCGCCGGGGTGGGAGCCGTTGCCGGTGCAGTACGCGGATTATGCGCTGTGGCAGCGTGAGGTGTTGGGCGATCTGGAGGATCCGGGGAGTGTGATCAGTGGCCAGCTCGGCTACTGGCGTGAGGCGCTGGACGGTGCGCCGGAGGAGCTCATCCTGCCCGTGGACCGGTCCCGTCCCGTTGTGTCCTCCTTCCGCGGCCGATCCGTGCCGGTCCGGGTGAGCCCGCAGGTCCACGCCCGACTGGTGGCGCTCGCCCAGCGCGGGCGGGCCACGATGTTCATGGTCGTCCAGGCGGCGCTGGCGCTGTTGCTGTCGCGGATGGGTGCGGGGAAGGACATTCCTGTTGGTACGGCGGTGGCGGGGCGTGGGGATGCGGCCTTGGACGGGCTGGTGGGGTTCTTCGTCAACACACTCGTCTTGCGGAGTGATGTGAGTGGCGACCCGAGTTTTGTGGAGTTGCTGTCCAGGGTGCGGGAGGCGGATCTGGACGCGTATGCCCATCAGGATGTGCCGTTCGAGCGGCTGGTGGAGGATCTCAATCCGGCTCGGTCGTTGGGGCGTAATCCGCTGTTTCAGGTGTCGTTGGGGCTTCAGGGGGCGCCTGCGGGTGAGGGGCGGTTGTGGGATCTGCCGGGGTTGCGGGTGCGTCCGTTGGAGTCGGGTGCGGAGGCTTCGGCACGGGTGGATCTGGCCCTGGATCTGGCCGAGCACCGCGATGGCGACGGTAATCCGGGGGGGATTGACGGTGCGTTCCTGTATGCCACCGATCTCTTTGATGAGCAGACGGTAGAGGTGCTCGCGGAGCGGCTGGTGCGGGTGTTGGAGCAGATCGCCTCGGATCCCGCGGCTCGGGTGAGTGAGGTCGCCGTGCTGGGCTCGGGCGAGCGGGCGCGGGTGCTGGAGGAGTGGAACGCCACCGAGCGGGACGTTCCCGTGCGGCCGTTGGCGGAGTTGTTCGACGAGCGGGTCGAGCTGTCGCCGGATGCGGTGGCGGTGGTGGGTGCGGGTGGTGAGGAGTGGTCGTATGCGCAGTTGAGGGAGCGGTCGGAGCGGGTGGCGGGGGTGTTGGGCGCGCGGGGTGTGGGGCGCGGTGATCTGGTCGCTGTGGTGTTGGAGCGGTCGGTGGATGTGGTGGCGGTGTTGCTGGGGATTGCCAAGGCCGGGGCGGGGTTTGTGCCGGTGGATCCGGCGTATCCGGTGGAGCGGATCGGGTGGATGGTCGAGGACTCGGCGCCTGCGCTGGTCCTCTGCTCCGAGAGGACACGGCGGTTGGTTCCGGCCGGGGTTGAGTGCTTGGTGTGGGATCCGTCGGATCCGCTGGCGGAGCCCGCGCCTGCGGTTTCGGTGGATGTCGATGATGTGGCGTATGTGATCTATACGTCGGGCTCGACGGGCCGTCCCAAGGGCGTGGCGGTGACGCATCGCGGTATCGGGAACCTCGTCGGCGCGCAGATCGAGCGGTTCGGGGTGGGTGCTGATGCGCGGGTTTTGCAATTGGCCTCGTTGAGCTTTGACGCTTCGGTGTGGGAGCTGTTCATGGCGTTGCTCTCGGGCGCCGCGCTGGTGATGGCGGATCCGGACAGGCTTCCGCCCCATGGGTCGTTGAGCGAGGTGGCGGCGGAGTTCGGTGTCACGCATGTGACGGTGTCGCCTTCGGTGCTGGCCACGGTGGAGGAGTTGCCCGAGAGCCTGGGCACGGTGGTGGTGGCCAGTGAGGTGTGCCCGCCGGGGTTGGTGGAGCGGTGGGCGTCGGGGCGGCGGATGGTGAATGCGTATGGTCCGACTGAGGTGACCGTGTGTGCGACGGTGAGTGAGCCCTTGGAGGCGTCCGGATCGGGCCCGGTGCCCATCGGGCGGCCCATCACCAACACCCGGGCTTTCGTCCTCGATGAGTGTCTGCACCCGGTCCCCGTTGGGGTGCTGGGTGAGTTGTATGTCGCGGGGCCGGGCCTCGCGCGTGGCTATCTCGGTCGTGCCGGGCTGACGGCGGAGCGCTTCGTGGCGTGTCCGTTCACTGGTGGGCGGATGTATCGCACGGGTGACCTCGTCAAGTGGACCGCGGATGGGCAGCTCGTCTTCGGTGGCCGGGTGGATGATCAGGTGAAGGTGCGTGGTTTCCGGGTCGAGCCCGGTGAGATCGAGACCGTCCTCGCCGCTCACCCGGGCGTTGGTCAGGTGGCGGTGATCGCTCGGGAGGACCGTGCCGGGGACAAGCGGCTGGTTGCTTACGTGGTGTCGGATGACGCGGTGGATGTGTCGCAGTTGCGGACGTTCCTCGCTGGCCGGCTGCCCGATTACATGGTCCCGGCCGTGTTCGTGACGCTGGGCGCGCTGCCCATTACGGTGAACGGCAAGCTGGACCGGTCCGCCCTCCCCGCTCCTGACTTCACCGGCGCGGCGACGGCGGGACGTGGTCCGCAGACGCCCACTGAGGAGCGCCTGTGCATGCTGTTTGCCGAGGTGCTGGGTCTGGAGGAGGTGGGTGCCGAGGCGTCGTTCTTCGAGCTGGGCGGCGACTCGATCCTCGTGATGAAGCTGATCGCCCAGATCCGTGCCGTCCTCGGCGCCGAGGTCAGCATCCGTGCGCTGTTCACCGCTCCGACGGTGGCCGACGTGGCCCGGCTGCTCGACGCTACGGAGGACAGCACCGCCCAGCAGGCACTGACCGCTCGGCCGCGCCCGGAGGTGCTGCCGCTGTCGTACGCCCAGCAGCGGATGTGGTTCCTCAACCGCCTCGAAGGCGTCGGCGACGGTGCGGTGTACAACCTCCCGCTGGCGCTCCGGCTCTCCGGCGAGCTCGACGGGGTCGCTCTGGAGGCGGCGCTCGGGGACGTCGCCGACCGGCACGAGAGTCTGCGTACGGTCTTTCCCGAGACCGATGGTGAACCGCGCCAGCATGTGCTGACGGGCGAGGCGGGGCGGCCGCCGCTGATCGTGGTGGAGACCGCGGAGGAACACCTGCGGGAGGTACTCGGCGGCTATGCCGCCCGAGGCTTTGACTTGAGCGTGGATCTGCCGTGGCGGGCGCGGTTGTTGAAGACGGGTCCGTCGGAGTTTGTGTTGTTGATCGTGGCGCATCACATCGCGGTTGATGGTTGGTCGATGGGCGTGTTGGGTCGGGAGATCGGGGTGGCGTATGGGGCGCGGCGGGCGGGCCGTGCGCCGGGGTGGGAGCCGTTGCCGGTGCAGTACGCGGATTATGCGCTGTGGCAGCGTGAGGTGTTGGGCGATCTGGAGGATCCGGAGAGTGTGATCAGTGGCCAGCTCGGCTACTGGCGGGAGGCGCTGGCCGGTGCGCCGGAGGAGCTCATCCTGCCGACGGATCGGCCCCGGCCGGCGGTGTCGTCCTTCCGCGGTGGCGAAGTGCCGGTCGCCATCACCGCGGAAACCCATGCCCAGCTCACGGGACTCGCCCAACGGGGCGGGGCGACGATGTTCATGGTGATGCACGCCGCCATCTCCGCCCTGCTGTCGCGGATGGGTGCGGGGAAGGACATTCCTGTTGGTACGGCGGTGGCGGGGCGTGGGGATGCGGCCTTGGACGGGCTGGTGGGGTTCTTCGTCAACACACTCGTCTTGCGGAGTGATGTGAGTGGCGACCCGAGTTTTGTGGAGTTGCTGTCCAGGGTGCGGGAGGCGGATCTGGACGCGTATGCCCATCAGGATGTGCCGTTCGAGCGGCTGGTGGAGGATCTCAATCCGGCTCGGTCGTTGGGGCGTAATCCGCTGTTTCAGGTGTCGTTGGGGCTTCAGGGGGCGCCTGGGGGTGAGGGGCGGCTGTGGGATCTGCCGGGGTTGGGTGTGCGTCCGTTGGAGTCGGGTGCGGAGGCTTCGGCACGGGTGGATCTGGCCCTGGATCTGGCCGAGCACCGCGACGACGACGGCAATCCGGGCGGGATCCGCGGCGCGTTCCTCTATGCCACCGACCTCTTTGACGAACGGACGGTGGAGGTGCTGGCCGAGCGGCTGGTGCGGTCACTGGAGCAGGTGGCGGCCGACCCTTCCGTTCGGGTGAGTGAGTTCGAGGTGCTTGGTGGCGCGGAGCGGGCGCGGGTGCTGGGGGGATGGAACGCCACCGAGCGGGACGTTCCCGTGCGGCCGTTGGCGGAGTTGTTCGACGAGCGGGTCGAGCTGTCGCCGGATGCGGTGGCGGTGGTGGGTGCGGGTGGTGAGGAGTGGTCGTATGCGGGGTTGAGGGAGCGGTCGGAGCGGGTGGCGGGGGTGTTGGGGGCGCGGGGTGTGGGGCGCGGTGATCTGGTCGCTGTGGTGTTGGAGCGGTCGGTGGATGTGGTGGCGGTGTTGCTGGGGATTGCCAAGGCCGGGGCGGGGTTTGTGCCGGTGGATCCGGCGTATCCGGTGGAGCGGATCGGGTGGATGGTCGAGGACTCGGCGCCTGCGCTGGTCCTCTGCTCCGAGGGGACACGGGGGTTGGTTCCGGCCGGGGTGGAGTGCCTGATGTGGGATCCGTCGGCAGTTCAATCGGCGGACGCGCCCCCGGCGCCGGTGGTCTCCGTGAGCGTGGACGACGTGGCGTATGTGATTTATACGTCGGGGTCGACGGGCCGTCCCAAGGGCGTGGCGGTGACGCATCGCGGTATCGGGAACCTCGTCGGCGCGCAGATCGAGCGGTTCGCGGTGGGTGCTGATGCGCGGGTTTTGCAGCTGGCCTCGTTGAGCTTTGACGCTTCGGTGTGGGAGCTGTTCATGGCGTTGCTCTCGGGCGCCGCGCTGGTGATGGCGGACCCGGACAGGCTTCCGCCCCATGGGTCGTTGAGCGAGGTGGCGGCGGAGTTCGGTGTCACGCATGTGACGGTGTCGCCGTCGGTGCTGGCCACGGTGGAGGAGTTGCCCGGGAGCCTGGGCACGGTGGTGGTGGCCAGTGAGGTGTGCCCGCCGGGGTTGGTGGAGCGGTGGGCGTCGGGGCGGCGGATGGTCAATGCGTATGGTCCGACCGAGGTGACCGTGTGTGCGACGGTGAGTGAGCCCTTGGAGGCGTCCGGATCGGGCCCGGTGCCCATCGGGCGGCCCATCACCAACACCCGGGCTTTCGTCCTCGATGAGCGTCTTCACCCGGTCCCCGTTGGGGCGCTGGGTGAGTTGTATGTCGCGGGGCCGGGCCTCGCGCGTGGCTATCTCGGTCGTGCCGGGCTGACGGCGGAGCGCTTCGTGGCGTGTCCGTTCACTGGTGGGCGGATGTATCGCACGGGTGACCTCGTCAAGTGGACCGCGGATGGGCAGCTCGTCTTCGGTGGCCGGGTGGATGATCAGGTGAAGGTGCGTGGTTTCCGGGTCGAGCCCGGTGAGGTCGAGACCGTCCTCGCCGCCCACCCGGGCGTTGGTCAGGTGGCGGTGATCGCTCGGGAGGACCGTGCCGGGGACAAGCGGCTGGTTGCTTACGTCGTGTCGGATGACGCGGTGGATGTGTCGCAGTTGCGGACGTTCCTCGCTGGCCGGCTGCCCGATTACATGGTCCCGGCCGTGTTCGTGACGCTGGGCGCGCTGCCCATTACGGTGAACGGCAAGCTGGACCGGTCCGCCCTCCCCGCTCCTGACTTCACCGGCGCGGCGACGGCGGGACGTGGTCCGCAGACGCCCACTGAGGAGCGCCTGTGCATGCTGTTTGCCGAGGTGCTGGGTCTGGAGGAGGTGGGTGCCGAGGCGTCGTTCTTCGAGCTGGGCGGCGACTCGATCCTCGTGATGAAGCTGATCGCCCAGATCCGTGCCGTCCTCGGCGCCGAGGTCAGCATCCGCGCGCTGTTCACCGCTCCGACCGTGGCCGACGTGGCCCGGCTGCTCGACGCTACGGAGGACGGCACCGCCCGCACCGACTCAGACGGCACCGGCCTGTTGCTGCCGCTCCGGACCGAAGGCGGCCGACCGCCTGTGTTCTGTGTCCACCCGAGCACCGGACTGGGGCGCTGCTACGCGGAACTCACGGACCACTTGCCGCCGGACCGCCCGGTCTACGCGTTGCAGGCTCGCGGGTTCGGCACGGATGAGTCACTGCCGCGGACGGTCGAGGAGATGGCCGCGGACTACGTGGCGAGGATTCGGACCGTGCAGCCGGCCGGGCCCTATCACCTCCTCGGCTGGTCGTTCGGTGGCACCGTGGCCCATGCGATGGCGGCGCTGCTCCAGCAGCGGGGCGAAACGGTGGACCTCCTGGCCAGCCTCGATGGCTACCCCGGCGTAGACGAGGCGGAACCGACCGGCGCGCCCGACGCGCCCCACGAGCCCGACGCGCCCGCCGACGAGCCCGACGCGCCCGCCGACGAGCCCGGCGAAGGGCCCCGCGGCGGGCGGCGCAAGCGGGTGCGGATGCTCTCCGAGATCCAGAGGGTCAACGCCAACAACAACCGGCTGCTCCAGCACCACACGCCCGGCGTCTTCCGCGGAGATCTGCTGCTCTTCGTCGCCACGGAGGGTCGGCCCGCGTCGGCTCCCGCGCCGCTTGCTCCGGACAGCTGGGCGCCGTACGTCGACGGGCATGTCGAACCGGTCCGGATCGCCTCCGATCACGACGGGATGCTCACCGGAGAGCCCCTTGAAACGATCGGTCGGCTCATTTCCGCGCAGCTGCTGACGAAGAATTAGGAGAGGGTGGAAAGAGTATGGACGAGAAGGAGAACGCGGCCGCGGGCGAGCCGCCCGAGGGCACGCGTCGACAGGGCAGATTAGGCATTCTGCTCGTTTCGCTGGGGGCCGCTCTGGCGATCGCTATGGTGGCGGGCGGATTGGGTTTCGCGCTCGGCTCCGACGATTCCCCGAAGTCCTCCGGCAGCGCCGCGGCGGGGGACAAGAGGGCCAAAGGCATGGCCTTCGTCGAATGCCTTCGGGACAACGGCGTGCCGGACTTTCCCGATCCCGCCGCGGACGGCTCGATTCTGCTCGACCCGAGCAGCGGTATCGATGTCAAGGGCGATGCGTACAAGAAGGCGGAGAAAGCCTGTGAGCGGCTGATGCCCGAAGGGCGCCGGGCTTCCCCGCCGCCCGGTGGGATGCCCGATCTGACGAAGTACGTGGACTGCATGCGGAAGAACGGCGTGCCCGACTTCCCCGACCCGAAGGGCGGCGGCTTCGCCCCCGAGGAGGCCGGGATCGACGTCAAGTCACCCGAGTTCCGGGACGCCCACAAGGCTTGTCAGCAGCACCTGCCCGCAGGGGCGCCGGGCCCGGCGTAACCCCGTGCGCGTCCCGCCCGGCCCCGCCCTGCCCCGCCCTGCCCCGCGCAGGCCCACGTCGGCCCTCTGCGCGTAATCCCGCGCGGTGCCCTGCCGGGTGCCGCCTCTGCCCCGGGCCGCCGGACCACCCGTTCGGCGGCCCGGGGCTTCCGCATGCCCGGCAGACCAGGGCTTCCGCATGCCCGGCGCGCCGGGACCTGCGCATCTCAGCCGTAACCCCCACTGAAACCTCGGCGAAACCGCCCCCTCGCTAAAACAGGAGGTACAGGAAATCCCGAAGGAATGGGGACAGTGGCATGGTGATTATCACGGAGCGGCCGTCGGATGGCAGTGCCGCACCCAAGAAGAGGCTGCGGCGCACCACCGCACTGGCGGCGCTGCTGACCGGGGTCGCCCTGCTCGCCACTGCCTGTGGCGACAGCGACGAACCCGATAAGAGCGTGGCCAGCGTGGGCTCCGGGAAGGACTCGCAGTCGAAGAAGCCGGAGGCCGGTACACAAGGCGACGGGCTGAAATTCGCGGAGTGCATGCGGAAGAACGGCCTGCCCGATTTCAAGGACCCGAAGCCCGGTGAGGGCATGGGCGCCGGAATCGACCCGCAGTCGTCGGAGTTCCAGAAGGCCGAGAAAGCCTGCAAGCAGTACATGCCGGCCCCGCCCCCGCAGGAAGGTGGCGGCGGTCCGGGCGATGTGTGGCCGACCGAGGACAAGCTCAAGTACGCCAAGTGCATGCGCAAGAACGGCGTGCCCAGCTTCCCCGACCCGGACGAGAGCGGTGGCTTCAAGCTGGAAGTCGACCCGACCACTCCGCAGTTCAAGAAGGCGGAGGACGGCTGCAAGCAGTACCAGCCCGAGTCCCTGCGCAACATGGAGCCCAACAAGCCCGGTGGGGGCTCGGAGTGAGTGCGACCCAGACCCCGACCGAGGACGAGGAAGCGAGCCCCCCGGAGCGGCAGAGCGCGCCACCACCGGCGCGGCGCAAGCGGCGCGGGCTGACCGCGATCGTCGTCGTGGCGATCGTGGTCGCGGCGGGCGCGGGCGTCGTCGTGGCCGATCCGTTCAAGAAGTCCGAGAAGGACTCGTCGGCCAGGACCAGCGCCCCCACCGGGCTGGCGAAGGTCACCAAGGGGTCGTTGTCGGCCCGCACCCTGGAGAACGGGACGCTCGGCTACGCGGGCTCGTACGACGTCGTCAACAACGCCAAGGGCACCATCACCAGGCTGCCCGCCGTGGGCGATGTGATCAGCCAGGGCGAGGTGCTCTACCGTGTGAGCGGCAAGCCGGTGGTGATGCTCCAGGGCGCCGCCGAGCCGGTGTACCGCGATCTGGCCTACGGCGCCGAGGGCGCCGATGTGCGGCAGCTCAACGCCGCGCTCGTCAGCCTCAAGTACGCCACCAAGGCGCAGATCGACCCCGACTCGGACTACTTCAGCATGCAGACCTTCTACGCCCTCAAGGAGCTCCAGGACGACGTCGGTCTGAAGGAGACGGGTGAACTGTCGCTCGGGCAGGCCGTGTTCCTGCCCGCCGAGGAGGTCCGGGTCATCAAGTCCGGGGCCGTACGCGGCGGCCCGGCCGGGCAGGGGCAGAACGTGCTGCAGGTCTCCTCGACCACGCGGCAGGTCACCGTCGAGCTCAACGCCAGCCAGCAGACCGGAGTGGCGGTCGGCGACAAGGTGACCATCACCCTCCCCAACGGCAAGTCGACCGATGGCGAGGTGTCGTCGGTGGGGAAGGTGGCGAAGCAGGTCGACGACAAGACCACCATCGAGGTGCAGATCAAGCCGAAGGACCCGAAGGCCACGGGCGGGCTCGACCAGGCGCCCGTCCAGGTGGCCATCGTCTCCGACACCGTGAAGGACGTGCTGTCGGTGCCGGTGAACGCGCTGCTGGCGCTCGCCGGGGGCGGCTACGCCGTCGAGGTCGTCGACGCGGGCGGCAAGCACAAGCTGATCCCGGTGCGCACCGGGATCTTCGACGACAGCGAGGGCAAGGTGGAGGTCAGCGGCGCCGGACTCGAGGTCGGCCAGAAGATCGCGGTGCCCGCGTCATGACCGGCGTGGAGACCGAGACGCGGCCGGTCGACGTGCGGACCACCGGCGAGGCGGTACTGCAACTGGAGGACGTGACCAAGGTCTATCCGGGCGCCTCCCCGGTCGTGGCGCTGGACGGGGCCGGATTCACCGTCCACCGGGGTGATTTGGTGGCCATCGTGGGCCCCTCCGGCTCCGGCAAGTCGACCCTGTTGCAGGTCATGGGCACCCTGGACCGGCCGACCTCCGGAACGGTACGGGTCGTGGGGGAGGACGTGGCCGCGATGTCCGACCGGGCGCTGGCCGGGCTGCGCGCCACCCGGATCGGCTTTGTCTTCCAGCAGTTCTTCCTGGCCGAACACGCCACGGCACTGGAGAACGTGGCCGACGGGATGCTGTACTCGGGCGTCCGGCGCCCGGCCCGGCTGTCGGCGGCCGCCGTGGCCCTGGACCGGGTCGGCCTCAGCCACCGGATCCACCACCGGCCGTCGCAGCTGTCGGGTGGCGAGCGGCAGCGGGTGGCGATCGCCCGCGCCCTGGCCGGTGATCCGGCGATCGTGCTGGCCGACGAGCCCACCGGCAACCTCGACAGCGTCGCGGGTGCCGCGATCTTCAAGCTGTTCAAGGAGCTCAACGCCGAGGGCACCACCATCGTCATGATCACCCACGATCGGGAGCTGGCCGCCCGGCTGCCGCGCCGGATCGAGGTGCTCGACGGCCACATCGTCGCCGATGTCATGTCGGCGGAGGACCCGCTGGACATCGAGAGGCGGTTGCCATGACCTCCACGGCCCCCGCCCCCGGCCGGCTCCACCCCGCCGACCTGGGCCGGACCGCCAGCGTGGGCCTGCGCACCCGCCGGATGCGGGCCGCCCTGTCGGCGCTGGGCATCGCCATCGGCGTCGCCGCGATGGTGGCGGTGCTCGGGCTGTCGTCCTCCTCACAGGCCGGGCTGCTCGCCGAGATCGACAAGCTGGGCACCAATCTGCTGAAGGTCACTCCGGGCCAGTCGCTGGGTGGCGGGGATGCCAAGCTCCCCGTCGAGGCGCCGGGCATGATCTCCCGGATCGGCCCGGTCGAGGCGGTGCAGAGCACCGGCAAGACCGACGCCGAGGCGTACCGCAGTCCGCACATCCCGAGCCTCAACACCAACTCCCTCTCGGTGAACGCCGCCAGCCTGCGCCTCCCGGCCGCGGTGCGCACCTCGATGGCCCAGGGCAGATACCTCAACGCCGCCACCGCGCGGCAGCCGGTGGCCGTCCTCGGCTGGGACGCCGCCAGCCGGCTGGGCGTCTCCCGGATCCACCCCGGCATGCGCATCTGGGTCGGCGGCCAGTGGTTCTACGTGTCCGGGGTGCTCAAGCCCGCGAAGCTGACCCCGGAGATCGACTCTGCGGTGCTGGTGGGCTACGAGGCCGCGAAGAAGTACCTGGACTTCGACGGCCACCCCTCCACGGTGTACGTACGGTCGGACACCGACCAGGTCAAGGAGGTCCGCAACGTCCTGGCCGCCACGGCCAACCCGCAGAACCCCAGCGAGGTCAGTGTCACCCAGCCGTCGGCCGCGCTCGAGGCCCGGGCCGCCGCGCGGTCGGCGCTGGACGGGCTGTTCCTCGGGCTGGGGGCGGTGGCCCTGCTCGTCGGGGGCATCGGAGTCGCCAACACCATGGTGATCTCCGTGCTCGAACGCCGCTCGGAGATCGGCCTGCGGCGGGCGCTCGGCGCCACCCGTGGCACCATCCGGTTGCAGTTCCTCTCCGAGGCGATCCTGCTCGCCATGCTCGGTGGCGCGGTCGGGGTGGTGCTGGGCACGCTGGCGACGTTCGTCTACGCGGGCGTCAAGGGCTGGGAGACCGTCGTCCCGGTGCTCGCCTGGGCGGGCGGACTCGGCGCGGCCGTGGCCATCGGCGCGATCGCCGGGCTGCTGCCCGCGCTGCGGGCGGCCCGGATGCCACCGACGGAGGCGCTGCGCACGGTCTGAACCGAGCCGCCCGGCACCGTGGATCCCCCGTCCCGGTGCCGGGCTTCGGGCTGCCCGATACGGGCGGGACATGTACGCGCACGGCCAGCGTGATGGCACGCGGTCGGCGCCGGCCCTGCGTCCAGACGTCCAAGTGCACATTTCGGTATGGGAGTTTGGCTCCCCGAGACTGGGCGCAACCGGTGACGGGGAGGGCCATGGCGATGAGTGGCAGTGTGCTGGAAGAGACCATCCGTGATGTGCTGATCGGCCTTGCCGTGGTCGTGCCCGCGGCCATCGTCTGCGGGCGGATCGCCCAGCGGCTGCGGCAGCCGGCGGTGCTGGGGGAAATCGCCGCGGGCCTGATGCTGGGGCCCAGTCTGCTGGGGCTGCTCCCCGGGAATCCGACCGCGGTCCTCTTCCCGGACCAGGCCCGCCCCTTCCTCCAGCTGCTGGCCCAACTCGGCCTCGTGCTCTTCATGTTCGGAGTGGGATACCACCTCGATGTGGCGCAACTGCGCGGCCGGGGCCGTCAGGTGGTGTCGGTCTCGCTCAGCTCCGTCGCCCTGCCGTTCGCCCTGGGCACGGGCCTGGCCGTCGCCTTCGCGTCCTGGGGCCTCACCGAGCGGGGGCGGATGGGGCTGCTCGGCCCGGCGCTGTTCCTGGGCGCGGCCATGTCCATCACGGCCTTCCCGGTGCTCGCCCGCATTCTGACCGACCACGGTCTGGCCCGGGAGGGCATCGGTACCATGGCGCTCGCCTGCGCCGCCCTCCAGGACCTGCTGGCGTGGGGCATCCTCGCCGTCGTGGTCGTCGTGGTGAACGCCGACGGCTCCTGGCCGCTCGCCCGGATGGCGCTGCTGTCCGCCCTCTTCGTCCTCGGCATGCTGTATGTGGTCAAGCCCGCACTGCACCGGCTGCTGGCGGTCGAGCGGGCCTGGAACCGGGACGGCACAGTGGTCCAAGGCGTGGTGTTCAGCGGCCTGCTGCTGTCGGCCTGGGCCACCGACGCGATGGGGCTGCACACCGTGTTCGGCGCCTTCGTCTTCGGCGCCGTCGTACCGCGTCGCCTGCTCGAGGCCCACGCCCCGGAGGCGCCCGCGCGCATCGAGCAGTCGAGCCTGCTGCTGCTCCCGGTCTTCTTCACCGTCACCGGGCTGTCCGTCAACTTCCAGGGACTCGGCGGCCAGGGCCTGGCCATGCTGCTCGCCGTGCTCGTCGCGGCCTGCGCGGGCAAGTTCATCGGCGCCGCGGCCGCCGCCCGGCTCACCGGGGCCACTCCACGGCAGTCCATCACCCTGGGCGTGCTGATGAACGCGCGCGGGCTCACCGAACTCGTCCTGCTCAACGTGGGCCTGGGCCTCGGTGTCATCGACGGCCGCGTCTTCACCGTGATGGTGGCCATGGCCGTGGTCACCACGATGATGACCGGCCCGCTGCTCCAGCGCCTGTTGCCGGCGCCCCCGTCGCGCACCGCCTGCCGCGGTGGCGAACACGGGGGCGCCGGTGGCGCGGCGGAGGCAGAGGCAGGTCCACGGCCGCTGCCGCGCGACGCGACCGGAAGCGGTCAGCCGGATACGGCGCTCAGGGAGCCGTGACGACCGCGCCGCCACCCGCCCCGGCGGTGATCCTGCCGGGGCACAGCCCACGTGCCGCGAGTCCGCTGAGGATCTGCGGCACGGCGGCGACCGTGGTCTGGTATCCGCCGTCGTGCATGAGGATGATGCTGCCCGCCCGCATGGTGGCGGCGGCCTGGACGATCTGCTGAGTGCCGGCCCCGTTCCAGTCCTGGGAGTCCACGCTCCACAGCACCTCGGTCAGCCCGAGACGGGCCTCATCGGCCCTGACCTGCGCGTTGGTCTCCCCGTAGGGCGGCCGGAACAGGGTGGGTGTCTGTCCGGTGATGCGCCGGATGGTGTTCTGGGCGCCCGCGATCTCGTTGTACGCCGCCGGTTCGCCGATCTGGGTGAGATGGGAGTGCGAGGTGGTGTGATTGGCGATCCACATACCCGCCGCCTGCTCGGCCCTGAGCAGGTCCGGATACTGGTCGGCGTGCTGCCCCCAGATGAAGAAGGTGGCCTTCGCGCCACCCGCCCGCAGGGCGTTGAGCAGCGCCTGGGTCGACCCCGGATTCGGCCCGTCGTCATACGTCAGACCCACGTACCCATTGGGGCAGTTGGCCCAGGCGCTCTCGGTGTGCGTGGCCGCGGGCGACGGGGCGGCGGAGAACCCCGCAAGGGCGGCCGTGGCCGCGGCGACGAGTGCGAACCGCCGCGCCTTCCGGGTGCTTCTCGTGCCTACGCGTCTTGCCACGGCCTTTCCGCGTCCGGTCATGGTCCCTCCTGAAGTGCGGGTGTGGTGTGGTCCCCTGCCGGTCGGCTACGACGCGGTGCACGAGCCGATGGTGGGGGCCGACCAGTCCCCGTTGGCCATGACCGTGAAGCCGAAGCTGGTGGCCGACCCGGCGCCCAGGTTGCCGTTGCCGTTGGGCCTCATCGTCATGACCTTGCCGCCGCTGTCCCAGCTGGGAGTGCCGTTCCAGGTCGTGGAGACGCTCTGCGCCGAACGCACGGTCACCGTCACCGTCCAGCCGCTGATGGCGGAGGATCCGGCCGTCACCGTCACCTTGCCGTTGAAACGGTCGCCCCACCGCTGCGTCTCGGAGTACGACGCGGTGCACGACTTGCCGTCGCCGCCACCGCCACCGCCTCCGCCGCTGGTGCCGCCCAGCGCGGTGAGCACCGCGGTGTAAGCGGGCTTCTTGGCGTAGTTGTCGTCGAACAGCAGCGGGGTGCCACTGGCGCGCCATGAGTACTTGTCGGTGACTCCCCATACGGTGATGCCGGTGCAGCGGGACACGGCCAGACACGCCTGGGTGACACGGCGGTAGCTGTCGGCCTGGGCCGAGCCGGAGCCCTCGATGTCCAGCTCGGTGATCTGCACATCGACGCCGAGGTCGGCGAAGCGCTGGAGGTTCTGCTGGTAGTCACCGGGGACCGGGGACTGGCCGTTGAAGTGCGACTGGAAGCCGACGCAGTCGATCGGCACACCGCGCGCCTTGAAGTCCTTCACCATGTTGTAGACGGCGTTGCTCTTCGCGTTCTGGCCGTCGGTGTTGTAGTCGTTGTAGCAGAGCTTGGCGCCGGGGTCGGCCGCACGCGCGGTGCGGAACGCCTCCTCGATGAAGCCGTCGCCGAGCTTGTCCTGGAACGGTGAACTGCGCCGCGCACCGCTGTTGCCGTCCTGGAACGCCTCGTTGACCACGTCCCAGGCGTAGATCTTGCCCTGGTAGTGCTGCATCACCTTGGTGATGTGGTTGTTCATCGCCGAGCGCAGCTCGGTGGCGCTCAAACCGCCCACCCAGCTGGGGAGTTGGGAGTGCCAGACCAGGGTGTGGCCCCGGATCTTCATGCCCTTGCCCTGGGCGTGGCCGACGATCTGGTCGGCGCTGCCGAAGTTGAACGAGTTGCGGGAGCTTTCGACGGCGTCCCACTTCATCTCGTTCTCGGGTGTGACGGCGTTGAACTCGGTGTCCAGCGTGGTGGCGTACGGGGATTCGGCGAGGTGGTTGGCGGCCACGGCGGCGCCGAAGTAGCGGCCCTTGGCCGCCGCCGCGCCGCCGAGGGTGCTCGCGGCGCTGGCGGGACCGGACAGGGCCAGGACACCGGCCGCGGTGAGGAGGCCGACGACGCCGAGGCTGAACGCCCTTCGGACGCGTAACCGAGGACGGCGATCTCCCCGTTCCTGACGGGCCTGACGGGAATCGATGACCATTGCTGTCCCTTCTTCGGGGGCGGGTGGCAGTGGTGTGCCGATGGGCGACGATCGATGCGGAGTATGCTGCGCGGCTGACACAACGTCAACGCTTCTTCCGGAATGATTCCGGTAGAAACTCTCGCAGACGCTGCTGGCACTTCGGGTCTGATCTGCGACTCTTCGAGGTGCGCGCGTGGTCATCGACACCGCAAAGGATCTCACCCCGCCAGCCTCCGAAAAGTTTTCGGTGTCGCGATGACGTGTTATCGGTCGTGCTGCCCGCCTCCGTCAGCGACTGCAGTCAGGTGACGGATACCGCCCATGACCCACCCCGACGAGGATTCTGCTGCGAATCGGACTTCTCATGAACGAGGCAGACATCCATGCAGCAGATAACCCTGGGTGACGTCAGCGTCACACGCGTCGAGGAATACTTCGGATCCGTCGACCTGACGCCCCGGACCTTCTTTCCGGAAAGCCCTGAGGAGGTCTGGAAGGACAATGCCTCCTGGCTGGTCCCGGACTTCTACGACCCCGGCACCGATAGCGTGCGGTCCGCGATTCAGACCTGGGTCCTGCGCAGTGAGGGCAAGACCATTCTCGTCGACACCGGGGTGGGCAACCACAAGCACCGGCCGTACGCACCGGTGTGGAGCTATCTGAACACCGACTTCCTGGGGAATCTCGCCAGGGCCGGGGTGCGGCCGGAGGACGTCGACATCGTGGTCAACACCCATCTGCACGTCGACCACGTGGGCTGGAACACCCGTCTCGACGGTCGGCAGTGGGTGCCGACCTTCCCCAACGCCACGTATCTCATCCCGGAGCGTGACTTCGAGTTCTGGAATCCGGAGAATGAGCACAAGCCGCTGCTCGGCAGGGGCAATCAGAATGTCTTCGAGGATTCCGTCGCCCCCATCCGGGAAGCGGGCAAGGCGCTGCTGTGGGACGGCGGCCTCGATATCGACGCCAATCTCCGTCTGGAGCTCGCCCCCGGACACACACCGGGATCCTCCGTGCTCGCCCTCGATTCCCGAGGCGACCGCGCGCTCTTCGTGGGGGACCTGCTGCACAGCCCGGTGCAGATCGCGGATCCCGACACCAACAGCTGCTTCTGCGAGGACCCGGCGGAATCCCGTGCCACCCGCCGCCGGATCCTCGGCCGGGCCGCCGATCAGAACCACCTGGTCTTCCCGGCCCACCTGGGCGGCCACGGCGCCGCCGAGGTGCGCCGCGAGGGCAGCACGTTCGCCGTCAAGGAATGGGCCGCCTTCGCAACGCTGTGACCGGCGGCCGGAGCGATACCGAGGAAGAGACACACCACGCATGACGAACCACACCACCGCCCCCGTCGTCGCGACCTCCCACGGCGCGGTCCGCGGCCGCCAGGAGGAGCACGCCGCCGTCTTCCGGCACATCCCGTACGCCGCCCCACCACAGGGCGCCGCCCGGTTCGCCCCGCCGAGGCCGCACCCGCCCTGGGACGGGGTCCGGGACGCCACCGCCGCGGGCCCGACGGCACCGCAGCCGAGACGCGACGCGTTCGGCCGCCTCGACATGTCCCCGTACTTCGGACAGGGCTGGGTCCCGGGCGAGGACTACCTCGCGGTGAACATCTGGACGCCCGACACCACACGCGACGACCTGCCCGTGATGGTGTTCGTGCACGGCGGCGGCTTCGTGGCCGGGTCCACCCGGTCCGAGCTCTACGACGGCACCGCCTTCGCCCGGGACGGCGTCGTCCTGGTCACCCTCAACTACCGGCTCGGGATACCCGGCTTTCTGCACCTCCCCGACGCCCCCGACAACCGGGGCCTGCTGGATGTGATCGCCGCGCTGCGCTGGGTCGGGGAGAACATCGCGGCCTTCGGGGGCGACCCGTCCCGGGTGACGCTCTTCGGCCAGTCGGCGGGCGCCACCATCGTGGGCGCGGTGGTGGCCGACCCACGGGCCGAGGGGCTCTTCCAGCGGGCGATCATCCAGAGCGGCAGCGGCCTGGGGGCGTTCAGCCGCGCCCAGGCGAGCCGGGTCACCCAGGCCCTCGCCCGCGTCCTGGGGACCACCGGGACCGCGGAGGCGCTGGCGTCGATCCCCGACGAGCGCTTCGTGGAGGCCATGCCCCAACTCGCCGGGATCGATCTCGCGGTCGACGGGCGCTTCGACCCGCTGATCGGCCTGAGCACGTTCAGCCTCGTCCTGGACCAGCAGCCGGCCGAGGCCGTGGCCACCGGACGTGGCGCGGGCATCGATCTGTTGCTCGGCACGACCGCCGAGGAGGGCAACCTCTATCTGGCCCCGTCGGGCCACCTCACATCCTCGACCGAGGAGGACGTCCACGCCACGGCGGCACGCTCCCACCCCGTCCCCGAGAAGCTGGTGGAGGTCTACCGCCGGGAGCGGCCCGGGGCGTCCCCGGGTGAGCTGCGGGCCGCGATCATGACGGACGCCCTGTTCGGCGCGGGCACCCGGCGGCTCGCGACCGCCCACGCCCAGCACCCCTCGTCGCGGACCCATGTCTACGAGTTCGCCTGGCGGTCGGAGGCGCTGGACGGCCGGCTCGGCGCCTCGCACGTCATGGAGCTGCCGTTCGTGTTCGACCGCACCGAGCCGGCGCGGCTGCACGGACCCGAGGCGATCCTCGGCCCGACCGAGCCGCCCGCCGACCTCGCCTCCCGTGTCCACTCCACCTGGATCCGGTTCGCGAGGACGGGCGACCCCGGCTGGCCGCCGTACGACAGCGTGCGCAGGACGACCATGCGCATCGCCGAGACATGGACGCAGGTGGCGGACCCCGGCGCCCAGGTACGGCTGGCCTGGGAATAGCGCCACTACGGGCGCGCCAGCACGGGCGACCCGCCCCCAACCGCATCACGGGCGACCCGCACCACGCGCGCCCCCACCCAACCGCGGCACACGCGACCCGCACCCCATCCGCTCCCCGCGGCGGATGGGGTTCGCGGGTCCGACGCGTTTTGGGCCCCGGCAAGGGCTTGACCAGAGGCGAAGTGGCTCCTACATTCCTCACACCCTCGAGGTAGATCGATTAACCACTCGTTAACCGCCTGGTTGGAGACCCCCGCAGTGCACTCACCGCTGACTCGGCGCGGCTTCCTCGCCGCCGGTTCCGGCCTCGCCGCCGCGACCGTCCTGCCCGGCCTTTCCGCCTGCTCCGCGCTCACCGGGGCGGACTCCGATCCCGATACGCTCGTCGTGCACAGCCAGCTGGGCACCACCGCCCCGGGATCGCCCACCTACCTCGCGGCCCTCGACCGGTTCCGCAAGGAGAATCCGGGACTCAAGGTCAAGAACCTCATCAACGGCGACGACCTCGCGCAGGTCTACGAGACCTCGCGGCTGGCCCGCAAGGAGCCGGACGTCGTCATGGTCAACCTCTACGACAAGACGCTGGCGTGGACGGACGTCGGCGCCACGGTCGACGTCAAGGGCTATCTGGACGACTGGGGGCTGCGGAAGCGTGTGCTCCCGCAGGCTCTCGCCGAGTGGACCGACGCCAAGGGCAGAGTGCGCGCCTTCCCCTACTTCGCCACCAACTGGCCGATCGCCTACAACCGGGCCCTGCTGGACCGGGCGGGCGTCGACGCGATACCCACCACGGGCGACGAACTGATCGCCGCGGCCCGCAAGCTGCGCGCCAAGGGGATCGCGCCCGTGACCGTCGGTGGCAACGACTGGACCGGGCAGAAGCTGCTCGCCCAGATCATCCAGACCTTCCTCACCGAGGACGAGGCCCGGCACGCCTACTCCACGGGAGACTTCGGAGCCAAGGGCGCCCGGCAGGGCATCGAGTACTTCGTGACACTGCGCGACGCGGGCGTCTTCGCCGACAAGGCCCAGGGCCTCACCTCGGACTCGATGACCACGCAGTTCAACACGCAGGCCGCGGCCATCGAGTCGGCGATGTCATCGGCGCTGGCCAAGGTGCCACCGAAGGTGGCCCGGCACACCGAGGTCGGCGGGTGGCCGCTGGCGGACGGCGCCGCGCACGACAAGCCCACCATCCTGCGCACCTACACCCTGATCGGCTTCTGGATCAGCCCGAACGGCACCAAGAAGATCGACGCCGTCGAGAAGTTCCTGCGCTTCATGTACCGGCCCGACACCGTCGACCGGTTCATCAAGGAGAGCGGCCGCGACATGGCGCTCCGCTCCCACACCGTCAGCACCGATTTCCCGCTGGTCGCGGCCGCACAGCGGCTGGGCTCGACGGTGAGCCAGGCGCTGCTGCCCGATGTGTACGTCCCGCCCGCCGCCGCCCAGCCGCTGATCACCGCGACCAGCACCTCCTTCACCCGCGGCACCAGCGCCGCGAAGGTCCGCGCCGCGCTCGAGACCGCGTACCGCTCCGCGTGAACCGCCCGCCCGTTCGCTCATATCCCGAGCCCGACTCCACGGGAGCCACCTCATGACGACGCTGACGTCGCCCCCGGGCGGGGCCGCGATCCGCCACTCCGCACCGTCCGCCACCACAGGCCGTATCGGCACACCCCGGCAGGGCGGCACGATCCTCGCCGTACCGGCGCTGGTCTGGTACGCGGTCTTCATGATCGGCCCGGTGATCGCCATCTTCGTGATCGCCGCCCTGCACTGGCCGGGCATGCTCCAGCCGGTGTCGTACGCCGGGCTCGGCAACGTCCGCACCGTCCTGGACGACCCCGTCTTCCGGGACGCGGTGCGCAACACCGCCGTCCAGCTGGCGGTGGCGCTGCCGATCATGATCGCGTGCGCCTACATGCTGGGCTACTACGTGGCGCAGAAGCCGCCCGGACACCGGGTGATCCGCTATCTGCTGTTCATCCCCGGCCTGATCTCCACCCCCGCCAAGGCCATGGTGTTCTACGCGGCGCTGTCCCCGGACGGGCTGGCCAACGGCGCGCTCCAGTCGGTGGGGCTCGGTTCGCTCACCGACGCCTGGCTCGCCTCGCCGTCCACGGCCCTGGCCTGTCTCATCGCCCTGGATGTGTGGAGCGGGATCGGCTTCACCGCCGTCCTGTTCGCCGCCCGGCTCGACAGCGTCCCCGATGACCTCGGCGAGGCGGCCCAGCTGGACGGGGCCGGACACTGGCGGACCATGTGGCGCATCCACTTCCCCGTGATCCGCGACTACGTCGGTGTCGTCACCATGCTGCAGTTCCTGTGGACCCTCTTCGGCTCGGCGCAGCACGTGCTGCTGCTCACCCAGGGCGGTCCCGGCAGCTCGTCCACGACGCTGTCGTTCCTCGTCTACCAGAAGGCGTTCATCGCGGCCGACCTGGGCTACAGCCAGACCGTCGGCGTCATCCTCTTCCTGGCCGGGCTCGTCGGGCTGCTCGCCATCCGCCGCGCGTTCCGCCAGAACTACTGACCTTAAGGCGGCTCACCATGAAACTCGGCAAACGCTGGCTGCCCGCGCACATCCTGGTGTGGACCTACGCGGTACTGCTGATCGTGCCGCTCTACTACTTCCTCGCCTCCGCGTTCAAGAGCAACGAGGAGATCTTCGCCCATCCCTTCGCGCTGCCGGAGTCGTTGGGCTTCGGCAACTTCCGCACCGCCTACGACAGCGCCGACCTGGGCACGGCAGTCGTCAACTCCGCCCTGGTGACGGTCCTCGCCCTGGCGCTGACCCTGCTGCTGGCGCTGCCCGCGGCGTTCGCGCTCGCCCGCTCGACGGGACGGCTCGCCTCGGCGATGGAGAAGGTCTTCTCGCTGGGCTTCCTGATCCCGACGTTCGCGGCGCTCTTCCCCACCTTCCTGCTCGCCGCCGCCACCGGACTGTTCCACACCCGGCTGTTCATGGTCTTCTTCCTGCCCGCGACGGCGATGCCACTGTCGGTGGTGATCCTGGTGCAGTTCATGCGGACCATCCCCAGGGAGATGGAGGAGGCCGCCCGGATGGACGGGGCGTCCACCTACACGGTGCTGCGCCACATCTACATACCGATGTGCCTGCCCGGTATCGCCACCGTGCTCCTGCTGAACTTCCTCACCTTCTGGAACGAATACCTGTACTCGCTGATCATCATCGGCCCCGACCCCGAGCAGCGCACCGTGCAGGTGGCCCTGCCCACTCTCAAGGCCATCACCGGCACCGACTACGGGGTCCTCACCGCCGGTACCGTCCTGACCCTGATCCCCGTATGGGTCGTCTACACGGTGCTCCAGAAACGCATGCAGCAGGCGCTCATCAACGGGGCGGTCAAGGCGTGAGCACGACCGCCGGTCAGGGCGTGAGCACGACCGCCGCGAAACCCGGACGGCGCCCCACCATCAAACAGGTGGCGGCCGCCGCCGGGGTGTCCACCGCGGCCGTGTCCCAGGCGTTCAACGACAAGGGCCGGCTGTCGGAGGCCACCCGGCAGCGCATCCTGGACACCGCGACGGAGCTCGGCTGGTCGCCGAGCGCGTCCGCCGCCGCCCTGCGCAGCGCCCGCACCCGCACCCTCGCCCTCGTGGTCCGGCGCCCCACCGATGTGCTCGGCGCGGACCCGCACTTCAGCGAGCTGATCACCGGTATCGAGGGCGAACTGGCGCCGCGCGGCTACGGTCTGCTGCTGCACCTGGTGGCCGGGGCCCAGGAGGAGAACGCCCTCTACAAACGGCTCGCGGCCGAGGGCCGCGTCGACGGCGCCGTCCTGACCGACGCCCGCGCCGACGACCCGCGCCCCGCCCTGCTGGCCCGCCTCGGCCTGCCCGCCGTGCTGCTCGGTCCCCCCGACCGGACCGCCGCCGTGCCCCGCGTCGGCCTCGGCCACCAGGACGCCGCCGTCGAGGAGGTCGTCCGCCATCTGCTCGGGCTCGGACACCGGAGGATCGCCTATGTGGCGGGCCCCGCCGATCTGAGGCACACCCGGCTGCGCGGCGGTGTCTTCGAGACCGCGCTCCGGCAGGCGGGCCTGCGGCCCTACGCGGTTTTGCACACCGATTTCACCGAAGTGTCCGCCGTCGCCGCCACCCAGGCCCTGCTGGACGCCGCCGACCGCGCCACCGCCATCGTCTACGCCAACGACTCGATGGCGATGTGCGGTATCGGCGCGGCCCAGCGCGCCGGGCTGCGCGTCCCCGACGATCTGTCGGTCGTCGGCTACGACAACCTGCCGCTCGGCCGCTGGCTGCACCCCCGGCTGACCACGGTGGACCAGCAGGTGCAGCGGGTCGGCGCGGCCGCCGCCCGGCTGCTCCTCGCGCGCTGCGGCGAGGACGTCGAGGAGACGGCGCTCGACGACCGGCCGCGGCTGGTCGTCCGCGAGTCCACCGGACCCGCCCCCGGCTGACGGTCCGACGGTCTCGTCCAGGCTGACGCCCGAAATCGCGGCCCGCCCCGGCCGACACCCGAACCCCGCCCCCGACCCCGACCCCGGCCACGTACCGGGCCACCCCCCACCCGTACCACCGACATCCGAGAAGGACCATGCGACGCCACAGCGCCCAGCTCACCCACCACCCCGCCGTCCTGCCCTGGCTCGGCGCCAACTTCTGGTCCCGCACCGGCGGGCCCCTGATGTGGCGCGACTACGACCCGAAGACGGTCCGCGCGGAACTGCGGGTGCTGCGCGAGCACGGCCTGACGATGACCCGGTCGTTCTTCTACTGGCCCGACTTCCATCCAGAGCCCCACCGCGTCGACGAGACGCTGTGCGAACGCTTCCGCGACTTCCTCGACGCCCACACCGAGACGGGCATGGGCACGGTGCCCACCTTCATCGTCGGCCACATGTCGGGCGAGAACTGGGACCCCGTCTGGCGCGGGGGCCGCGATCTCTACGAGGACGTGTGGATGGTCGGCCGCCAGGCCTGGTTCGTGTCCCAGATGACCCGCCGCTTCAAGGACCACCCCGCGGTCACCGGCTGGCTCATCACCAATGAGATGCCCGGCTACGGCCGTGTCTACCAGGTGGATCCGCCCACCTCCGAGGTGGTGACCGCCTGGGCGCAGGCCATGTGCAACGCCGTACGGGCGGCCGGTGGCACTCAGCCCGTCTCCCTCGGCGACGGCGCGTGGGGCATCGAGGTCACCGGCCGCGACAACGGCTTCTCGCTGCGCGAGACCGCCGAATACGTGGACTTCGTGGGCCCGCACGTCTACCGCTCGGACACCGACCGGCCGCGTCAGCACCTGCGCGCCGCCTTCGAATGCGAACTGGCGTCGGTCACCGGACAGCCCGTCGTCCTGGAGGAGTTCGGGCTCTCCACGGACACCGTGTCCGATGAGAACGCGGCGGTCTACTACCGGCAGACCCTGCACAACTCGCTGCTCGGCGGGGCCACGGGCTGGATCGCCTGGAACAACACCGACTACGACGACCTGTGGGACCGCTCGCCGTACGACCACCACCCCTTCGAGATGCACTTCGGCATCACCGACCACACCGGCACCCCCAAGGCCCCGCTGCTCGAACTCGCCGCGTTCGCCGAGACGTTGAAGGCCGTGGACTTCGCACACTGCCGACGCTCCGACGCGGACGCGGCCCTGGTCGTACCCGCCTTCCTGGAGCGTGGCTACCCCTACAGCAGGCCCGCCGACCGGCCGCTGATCTTCACATCGCTGCACCAGGGCTATGTGGCCACGCGCGCCGCCGACCTGCCGGTGGGCTTCAGCCGGGAAGCCGACGGGCTGCCCGGTGACGCGGCCCTGTATCTGCTCCCCGCCACCCGCCAGCTCACCACGCGCACCCGGCGTGAGCTCGAACGCCGCGCCCACGAGGGCGCCACCGTGTATCTCTCGTTCTGCTCCGGCGAGCACCCGGGGACCCGCGGCCCGTGGTTCGACGACCTGGACGGGCTGTTCGGCGTCGAACTGCAACTCTCCTACGGTGTGGCCGAGCCCATCGAGGACGACGTCCTGGAGATGACGTTCACCGAGGACTTCGGCGGGCTGACGGCCGGGACCTCGCTGCGCTTCCCGGTCGCGGGCAACGAGGACAGCCGGGCGTATCTGCCGGTCGTTCCGCGTGACGCCCGGGTGGTGGCCGCCGACGCCCACGGGCGGCCCGCCCTCCTGGTGCGCGACACCGGGCGCGGCCGCACCGTCCTGGCCACCTACCCCCTGGAGCACATGGCCGCCCGCACCCCCCGCGCCAACCCCGAGGAGACCCACCGGCTGTACGCGGCGCTCGCCGACGTGGCGGGGGTCCACCGCCCGGTGACGGTCGACAGCCCCCACGTCGGCGCGGACCTCCTCGTCCACGACGACGGACGCCGCTTCGTCTGGCTGGTCAGCCAGAGCCCCGACGAGGTCACCGTCCGCCCCGTCGCCGAGGGAACGCCGCGCGACCTGGCGTCCGGCGCGGCGACGGCGGATGTGACCCTCGGCCCGTACGGTGTGCGCGTCCTGGAGCTGACGTGACCGACCAGCCCTACCGCGACCCCACCGCGCCGGTGGCGGAGCGGGTCCGCGATCTGCTGGGGCGCATGACGCTCACCGAGAAGGTCGGCCAGGTCAACCAGCGCATGTACGGCTGGCACGCCTACGAGCGCACCGAAAGCGGCCACCGGCTCACCGACGCCTTCCGCGCCGAGGTCGCCGCGTACGGCGGGATGGGGGCCCTGTACGGGCTCCAGCGGGCCGACGCCTGGTCCGGCGTCGGCTTCGCCGACGGCATCACGGCGGCGGACGGGGCGCGGGTCGCCGATGCCGTACAGCGGCATGTCGTGGAGCACACCCGGCTGGGCATACCCGTGCTGTTCGTGGAGGAGGTTCCGCACGGCCACCAGGCCCTGGACGGCACCGTGCTGCCGGTCAACCTCGCCGTGGGCGCCACCTGGGACCCCGGGCTCCACGAGGCGGCGGCGGCCGCGGTCGGCGCCGAAGTGCGGGCGCGCGGTGGCCACGTGGCGCTGGTCTCGGCCCTCGACCTGGTGCGCGACCCGCGCTGGGGCCGTGCGGAGGAGTGCTTCGGCGAGGACCCGTATCTGGCGGCCCGGCTCACCGAGGCGCTGGTGCGGGGGATGCGCACGGCGGACGTGGCCGTGGTGCTCAAGCACTTCGCCGGACAGGGGGCCACGGTCGGCGGACGCAACAGCGCGGCGACCGAACTGGGCGCGCGTGAACTGCACGAGATCCATCTGGCGGCGGCCCGGTCCGGGATACGCGCCGGTGCGGCCGGGGTGATGGCGGCCTACAACGAATTCGACGGCCTGCCCTGCGTCGCCAGCCGACCGCTGCTGACCGAACTCCTCCGGGAGCGGCTGGAGTTCGACGGCATCGTCATGGCGGACGGCGGCGCCATCGACCGGCTGGTCCGGCTCACGGGCGACCCGGTGGCCGCGGGCGCCCTGGCCCTCAACGCCGGATGCGACCTGAGCCTCTGGGATGCCTGCTTTCCGCGGCTGGCCGAGGCGGTGGCCCAGGAGCTCGTCACCGAGCGGACCCTGGACACCGCCGTGGCCCGGGTGCTGGCGCTGAAGTTCCGCCTGGGCCTCTTCGAGCGGCCCTACGCGCCTGCCGTGGTCCGGCCCTCCGACCCGCGTGAGCTGAGTGAACGCGTGGCCCGCGCGTCCATCACACTGCTCGCCAACGACGGGGGAGTCCTGCCGCTGACGCCCTCGGCCCGCCGGATCGCCGTCCTCGGCCCGAACGCCGACTCCATCGCCCAGCAGATCGGCGACTACACCGCGCCACAGCGCCCCGGATCCCACCACGTCACGGTCCTGGACGGCATCCGGTCGGCCGCCCCGCCGGACGCCGAGGTCACCTACGCGCCGGGGTGCGAGCTGGTCGGCGGCGATCTCTCCGGTGTCCCGGAGGCGGTCGCGCTGGCGGCGGCGGCGGACATCGCGGTGCTCGTCCTGGGCGGGTCCAGCGCCCGGTCCGGCGACACCGCCTTCGACACCAATGGCGCGGCCGTCGTGAGCTCGGCCAACCCCGCCGGTATGACCTGTGGCGAGGGTGTCGACCTCGCCGAACTGCGCTTGCCCGACGGCCAGTCGGCGCTCCTGGACGCGGTGGCGGCCACGGGTGTGCCGGTCGCCGTGGTCCTCGTCCAGGGCCGTCCGCACGCCTTGCCCGACCTCTCCGGCACGGCCGCGGCGGTGCTGAGTGCCTGGTACCCCGGTCCGTGGGGCGGACGGGCCGTCGCCGACGTACTGTTCGGCGCGGCCGGACCCGAGGGGCGGCTGCCGGTGTCCGTCCCCGGGTCGGCCGCGCAGCTGCCGGTGTTCTACAACGCCAAGGACCACCGGTACCGCGGCTATGCGGACCAGCCCGCCACCGCCCGCTACGCCTTCGGCCACGGACTGTCGTACACCACGGTCGCCTACGCGCCGCCACGGCTCTCGCGCGCCCGCCTGACCCCGGACGACCCGGCGCTCATCTGCCGGGTCACCGTGCGCAACACGGGTGAGCGGCCGGTGCGCGAGACGGTCCAGCTCTATGTGCGCCGGCTGTCGGGCGGCTCCTCGTGGCCCCGCATACGCGAGCTCCGCGGCTTCGCCCGCCTCGATCTGCGGCCGGGGGAGGAGACCGACGCGGTGTTCGCGATCGACGCCGACACCCTCGCCTCCGTCACCCGGGACCTGGGCCTCGCCGTGGAACCCGGAGAACTCCTGCTGGAGACCGGGCCCTCGTCCGGCGAAACACAGGGGGCACGGCTGGTGATCGAGCCGCCGAGCTGATCGCGACACTGTCTGGACGGCGATGTGATGGGCCGTCAGTATGGTGTCCGGGCGCGCCGGGTCCGGCGGAGCCGCGTTCGGGCACCATCGCTCACCCACGGGAAGGCCGCATGCCGCCGACCAGGAGAACACTCAGGTACCTGACGGGAATCGCGTCGATCCTCGCCCTGCTGGCCACGGCGCCGGGACCGGTCGCCACCGCCCAGCAGTCCGCCGCACCGGCGGCCCCCGCCACCTCCGTCACGGCCACCTCCGCCACCGCACCCGCGGCCGGCACCTGGCAGCCGCCGCTGTCGACCCGCGGCCGGTACATCGTGGACGCCAAGGGTGACCGCTTCCGGCTCAAGTCGGCCAACTGGGACGGCGCGCAGGGCTCGTGGACGGGGAGCGGCAGTGTCGACGACCCCGCCAACCACCACTCCGGGCAGAACTCCTCCGGCATTCCCCTCGGCCTGGACCGGGTTCCCCTGCCGACGCTGCTCGCCGACTTCCATCGGCTCGGCATCAACAGTATCCGGCTGCCGTTCTCCAACGAGATGATCCACGCCACCGCGACCGTTCCGGACAGCGCCGTAGCCGCCAACACCCAACTGCGCGGAAAGACACCCCTGCAGATCTTCGATGCCGTGGTGTCCGCTCTCAGCCGGGACGGCTTCGCCGTCATCCTCAACAACCACACCAACACCACCCGGTGGTGCTGCGGCATCGACGGCAACGAACGGTGGAACAGCGGCCAGTCCACGAAAGCGTGGATCGATGACTGGGTCTTCATGGCCCGCCGCTACGCCGACGAGCCACGTGTGGTGGGCGCGGACCTCTACAACGAGGTGCGCCGCGATGTCCTGGACGACCCCAACTGGGGTCTCGGCGACGAGCACGACTGGTACACCGCCGCGCAGCGCGCCGCCGACCGCATCCTCACCGAGGCCGACCCCGACCTCCTGATCGTGATCGAGGGCATCAACTGGACCGGGATTCCGGTGGACGGGCTGCCTCACGAGCGCCCCACCCTGACCCCCGCGCGCACCCTCTCGCACACCCTCACGGACGCCCACAAGCTGGTGTACTCGGCCCACTTCTACGGATACACCGGCCCGCGCCACAGCGGCGCCTCCGGCGTCGGCGAGACACATGACCCCCGGTACCAGGACCTCGGCCGCGATGAGCTGTATCGAGTCCTCACCGACCAGGCGTTCTTCGTCGCCGAGGACAGCGGGCGGCACTACACGGCACCCGTGTGGATCAGCGAGTTCGGCATCGGATCGGCCGAGACGGGCACCGCGCCGCGCGCCTGGTTCACCAATATCACCGACTACTTCGCCGACCATGACGCCGACTTCGCCTACTGGCCACTCGTCGGATGGGAAAGTCACGACAACTGGGCGCTGCTGCGATACGACTCCACGGGCCGCAGATACGGGATCCTCGACCAGGGCGACTGGCGCGGTACGGCGTGGCAGCGGCTGATGACCGCGCCCGAACACACCGGTCCCGTAGCCCGCGTTCCGATCTGGCGGATGCTCGTCACCGACCACGGCGACCATGTGCAGTCGCTGATCGAGCGGGGCCGGGGCGACTGGGACCCGGGCGCCTACAAGGCGGCCTGCCCCGATGGGCTGCGGCTGATCGGCCTCAGCCACACCGCCGGACGCGGACTGTGCACCGACACCGGGGCTGACGACCCGCGCGCCCCCGGTACCGCCCATACGGTCGTCACGGATGAACGGTACGTGCCCGCCGGTGGCGACTGGGCCTCCGGCCACACCAAGTTCCAGTGCCCCTCGGACCAGTTCCTCATCGGCTACAGCCGCCGTGGCAGCCAGGTGTCCGCCGCGCTGTGCGTCCCGGCCCGGACCCCGTTGGGCGCCACGGGACATGCGGTCTGGTTCGACCGCTCCGACAACCGGCCCGCCGACGCCGCGGGTGGCGATTTCGCCCACGGCGCCTACAAGGGCCAGTGCGCGGACGGCGAGTACGCCGCCGGTATCGCCTTCACCGCGCGGGTGGGCAGCTCCGGCAGCCCGGACGCGCTGCTGTGCCGCCGCCTGTCCTGAGCTGTCGCCTGCTCCCCGGCTGCCAGTCGCTCCGCCACCCTTGCCCGAATCTGACGAACCGTCATATCGTAAAGCGGTGCGCGCAGCCGTTGTCGCACGACACCCGCTCAACCGGATCAGGAGTTACGGGGTGGAGCCGCACACCACACCCGGGGCCGCGCCGAAAGTACGTGCCCGCGCGGTGACCCGCACCTTCGGGCACGGAACCCGGCAGGTGCACGCCCTCGGACCACTCGATATGGACATTCGGCAAGGGGAGTTCTGCTGCATCGTCGGCCCGTCCGGATGCGGCAAGTCCACGTTCCTGCGCATCGTCGCCGGACTCGTCCGCCCCAGCGGTGGCGAGGTCGAGATTCGCGCTCGTCGCCGGCACCCGGCCGCGATGATCCCGCAGGACTACGGCATCTACGACTGGAAGACCGTGCTGGCCAACGTCCGCTTCGGACTCGATGTGCGGCGGGTGCCACGCAAGGCCGCCGACGCGCGGGCCAGGGACTGGCTCGCCCGGCTCGGCCTCTCCGACTTCGCCGACGCCTACCCGGCCACCTTGTCGGGCGGGATGCGGCAGCGGGTGGCGATCGCCCGAGCGCTCGCGGTGGAGCCGGAGGTGCTGCTGCTGGACGAACCGTTCGCCGCCCTCGACGCCCAGTTGCGCACCATCCTCCAGGACGAGTTGCTCGCGGTGTGCCAGGCGACCCGCACCACCGCACTTTTCGTCACCCACAGCCTGGAGGAGGCGATCGTGCTCGGGGACCGGGTGGTGGTGATGTCGGCCAGACCCGGCAGGGTGATCGCGGAACGGCACCCGCCGTTCGAACGCCCCCGCACCGGGGCGATGCGCCACGCTCCGCAGTTCGCCGCCCTGCGGTCCGAGCTGTGGGAACTCCTGCGCGACGAGGTCCAGCGGGGCGGGACCGGTGCCGCCGCTCCGGCGGACCCGGTGGGGAATCCCTCATGAAGGGCGAGAACACGGCGGCCACGGCCCCGACCGCGCGGCCCGGTGAACACCCCGGTGAAGGTGAACAGGACGGCGGGTCCACCGAGACGACGCTGCTGGTGCGGCGCCCCGGACCGGGGGAGCGCGATCCGGTCCGCGCCCACCGGCGCCGCCGCGCCATCGAACTCGCCCTCGCCCTCGCCGTGCCCGCCGCGCTGA
This sequence comes from Streptomyces lacaronensis, assembly GCF_047337785.1. NCBI lineage: Bacteria > Bacillati > Actinomycetota > Actinomycetes > Kitasatosporales > Streptomycetaceae > Streptomyces > Streptomyces lacaronensis. Next base: position 2,377,190 of record NZ_JBLHDK010000003.1, on the reverse strand, counting down.
TCCTGCTGTGGCAGCTCGCCGCGGATCAGCGCTGGATCGACTCGCGTATTTACCCCGCGCCGTCCACGATCGCGGCGGACGGCTGGCAGCGCGCCGCCGACGGCAAGCTGTGGCCGGACGTATGGGCCACGCTCAAGCGGGTGATCGCCGGGTATGCGCTCGGCACCGCCGCGGGCTATCTCTTCGGGCTGCTGATGGGCGCGCTGCGGATGGTCCGCGCGGCGCTGGAACCGTTGCTCGACGCCCTGTACGTCGTGCCCAAGCTCGCACTGCTCCCCGTGTTCCTCAATATGTTCGGCCTCGGCGAGGGACCCCAGATCGCGCTCGTCGCGACCACCGTCTTCTTCTTCGTGTGGATCTCCACGATGGCCGCCGTGATGGGCGTCGCCGAGGGCCACCGGGAGGCCGGACAGGTATTCGGCGCCGGTCCCTGGCAGATGTTCCGCCATGTCCTGCTGCCCGCCTCGCTGCCGCAGGTCCTCGTCGGCATGCGGGTCGCGGCCGGAGTGGCGGTCCTGGTCATCGTCGCCTCCGAGCAGATCGCCGCGAACGACGGCCTCGGCCACCTGATCTTCGACTCGCGGACGCTGTTCCAGAACGACGTGATGTTCGTCGGCATCGTCTGCGTGGCCGTGCTCGGCGTGGTCTTCTCCGAACTCGTCCGGTTCATCGGCCGCCGGCTCACCCCCTGGGCGCCGCGGGACCGCGGCCGGCCCCAGTCCTGACCCCCCTCGGTTCCGTCCCCAGTCCTGACCCCACCCCGGCTCCGACCCCAGTCCTGACCCCACCTCGGCTCCGACCCCCGGCCCCCGGAAGGCGGCACCCATGGCACGGACCCCCTCCCTCGCCCGCTCCCTGCTCACGGGCGTGACCCTGCTGGGCGTCCTCGGCTCCCTCGCCGCCTGCGACGCACAGACCTCGGAGTCGGCGGGCCCGGGCAAGCGGAGCGAGCCCCGCCCGATCACCCCCGTCGCGGGCTGTGCCAGGGGCTGGACCGACCCCTCCGACATGTCCGCCGCCCGCAGGCCCGCCCGTTGCGCGCCCGGCGCGCCCGCGCCCAAGCCGCTGAAGAAGAAGACGAAGGTCGTCGTCTCCGCCTCCACGCTGACCGCCGAGTATCTGGCGCCCCTGCGGATCGGCGTGGCGAAGGGCGAATTCAGCAAGGAGAAGCTCGACGTCGAAGTGAAGCTGCTGCCCACCCCGGACGCGCTTCCGCTGCTCGCCAAGGGCGATGTCGACGTCCAGTACGCGGCGCCGGAGGCCGCCGTGCTCAACGGCATCCGGCAGGGGTTCGATATTCGCTGGGTGGCCGGCAACTTCACGCCCGCGCCCGGCTCCAAGAGCGGGTTCTGGGCCAGGCTGCGGCCGGGGGAGACGGCGGGCGGGGTCAGCCTCAAGGACCGTACGGTCGGCACCCTCATCGGCAAGGGCTCGGTCATCACATACCCGATGGAGAAGGTGCTCTCCGCGCACAAGGCCGATGTGGACAGCGTCCGCTTCCAGCAGCTCGGCCCGGCCGAGGTCCTCGCCTCGCTGAAGAACGGCGGAGTGGACGCGGCCTGGCTGCTCGACCCGGCGTGGCGCCAGGTGGACGGCGACGCGGGCTATGCCTTCCTCGGCGGCCAGCCGAGGGGCGAACCGCTCGGCGGGCTCCTGTTCGGACCCGATCTGCTGACCGGGGACCCGGACGCGGGGGTGGCGTTCCTGCGCGCCTACATCCGCACCGTCAACACCTACTTCGCCGGGGACTACAAGAAGGACAAGGCATTCCTCGACGACCTCGGCGACGTGCTCACGACCGAGCCGGACACGCTGGCCGCCGTGCCGTCGCTGCGCATGGACTGGGAGATTCGCGCGGGCACCGTGGACCGCTTGCAGAAGGCGTACGCAACCGCCGGGGTGGTCGAGGGCGACCCGCTGCCCGAGGACCAGGTCGTGGACCGCTCGTTCTACGCGGAGGCGGTCGGCCACAAGCCGTAGGCCCTGCCCGGCGGGGGTGGTGCTAACCCCCTGCGGGTTCCGAGGGCCGGCCCTCACGCGCCCGGGGTGCTGCCGCCATGGTGCCGCGTGGTCTCTGGTCCGTACCCGCCACCAGGCCTTCCTGTTCTTCCCGATGCTGCTGCTCGAAGGCATCGCACTGAAGGTGAGCAGCATCCAGGACCTGCGGCGGCAGTCGCCGCGCGAGCGTCCAGTCCGTGACCGGCGCGCCCCGGACGTTCCGCGACCCCGGCCCCGAGCGCCCCGCACCGTCACAGCGGGCCGAGCAGGGCGGTGGTGAGCCCGCACAGCGCCGTGATCAGATCCTGGCCCAGCGTCCGCCAGGAGTCCTCCGTCGCGGCGGGGTCGATACGGCCGTTCGCCAGGTCGTACTCCAGCTCGGCGAAGGCGTGCACCGAGAGCTGGCGCACCATCGTGCCGTGCCGGGCGAAGAGTTCGGGGCGGACGCCGTCCCGGCGAATGCCACCGAGCTCGTTGAGCAGCCGGTACGACGGGGTGTCGAGGTGTTCCTGGATGACGTAGTCGCGCAGCGCGGGCTCGACCAGCGCCTGTGCGAAGAAGCGGGCGGACCAGGCGGGGGTGCCCGCTTCGATGTGGTTCTCGACGGTCGGCAGGATGAGGCAGCGGTAGTGCTCCTCCAGGGACACGGTGTCCTGCCCGCGCAGCGCCTCCACCATGGCGATGCGGTGTTTTTCGACCAGCCGGGTGTGGCTCGACAGGATCGTCCTGATGAGCCCGTCACGGCTCTCGAAGTGGTACTGAACCGCTGAGTTGTTGCGCTGGCCGGCTGCCTCGCTGATCTGCCGGACCGAGACGTTGGCGAAACCGTGCTCGGCGTAGAGCCGCTCGGCGGTGCGCATCAGCTTGTCGCGCGCGAGCGCCGAGCGGGGAGACGGCGGGGCAGCCGGGCCGGGAGGGGTCATTCCGCTAGGCGAATCGCCCCGGTCGGGCACACCGCGGCGGCCGCGCGGACGGCTTCGTGGTGTTCCGGCGGCGGAGCACTGTCCAGCACGACGACACTCCCGTCTTCCTCTCGCTGGTCGAAGACCTGATCGGCCCTGGCCACGCAGAGCCCGCTGGCACAGCAGGCATCCCCGTCAACAGTGATCCGCATGGTACCTTCCTCGCTCCTTTCGTCCACGGTGGTTTTCAGCGGCCGAGCTTCTCACGGTTGTTCACCAGGCGACGGTCGTTCACCAGGTGACCCACATGTCCTCGAAGCCGCCCGCCGAGACCCCCTCCCGGGTGCGGAGGTCCGCCGCGGTGTCCCGCAGCCGCAGCTCGGGCAGGCGCCGGACGAAGGTGCCGAGGACCACCTGGAGCTCCACCCGGGCGAGCGTCTGGCCGACGCAGAAGTGCGGTCCCGCGCCGAAGGTGAGGTGCTGGGCGCGGTTCTCGCGGTGCGGATCGAACCGGTCGGGGTCGGGGAACTTGCGCTCGTCCCGGTTGGCGGCGTGCAGATTGACGAACAAGGTGCTCCCGGCCTTCACCGGCACCCCGTTGACCTCGGTGTCCTCGGTGATGAACCGGGGGATGCCCACACCGCCGTTCGCGTCCATCCGCAGCGCCTCCTCCACTACGTCCGGCACCAGTCCGGGAGCGGCGAGCACGGCCTCGTAGCGCTCCCGCTCCGAGAGCAGCATCGCCGTCATCTTCAGGATCATGTTGGAGGTGGTCTCATGCCCGGCCAGCAGCAGCCCGACCGCGGTGGCGATGAGCTCGTCATGGCTGAGCCGGCCATCCTCGCTGTCGGAGATCTGGGTCAGCTCGCTGAGCAGATCGTCGCCGGGGTGGGCGCGTTTGCGCTCGATCAGGTCCGAGGCGTACGCGCGGAACTCCCGCTGGGCGTCGTCGACTTCGGCCTGGGAGTAGCGGGTCAGCGTGAGCAGCGTCTCCGACCAGCGCGCGAACCTGTCCTGGTCCTCGCTCGGTGCGCCCAGCAGCGCGCAGATCACCTGCACCGGAAGGGGAAGCGCCAGCGCCGCCCGGAGATCTACCGGCGCCCCCTTGGCCACCATGTCGTCCACCAGCGCGTCGGCCATCTGTTGAATGCGCGGCCGCCACGCCTCCATCTTCTTCACCGTGAACGCGCGGCTGATCAGCCGCCGCCACCGCCGGTGCCCCGGGCCCTCCTTGTTGTCCACGTCGCCCACGGAGGGGCGGCTGAACACGCCGCCGTCCTCGGTGGTCGACATGCGCGCCGCGCCCTCCCGTTCGAGGTTGCGGCTGAACCGCGGGTCGGTCAGCAGCCCGCGGACCTCTTCGTACCCGGTCAGCAGCCCGACGACATCCCCGCTGGGCAGCCGTACGTGCGCCACGGGGCACTTGGCCCGGGTCTCGGCCCACTCCTTCGGGGGTTCCAGCACATTCGGCTGCTCGAAGGGGTAGTTCGGGATGGCTTCGGTCATGGGGGGACTCCTCCGATGTCGGGGACCTCCGATCACCGTAAGACGGTCGTCTTATTAAGGCAATCGCCTTACGGCGGGATGGCCGACAATCGCCTCGGGCGTCACCGGTTCCACGGGCTCTGTTGCTGCGCGAGCCTGCCTCTCAACTCGCCCGAAGGTCGCGGGGTTGTCGTGGTCGCGGTGGCGGGGGCACTGGCGCGGCGGTCACGCCTGCCCCGGCGAATAGGCGTCCCTTTTCTCCTCGGCGAGGACGGATACGATCGCGCGGGCCCGTTGACCGGTGCGAGGAGCTGGAGCAGGCTGCGCAGGCTTCGCTTCACCGCGCCGAAGTGGCGCGGCGGAGATCAGGCTCTATGAGGTCGGTGTCATCCCCGGCCTGCTCCAGACACCGGAGTATGCGGCGGCGAGGTCGCCGCAAACCTCGTCGCCTCGCGCGGCGAGGTCCCCGTCCGCGACAGCAAGCACCCGCACGGCCGGGGGATCACGGTGCGGCCACACCGGGAGAACTCCCCGCGAAACTGACGGATACTCGCGCTAGTGTGCGCGCGTGAACCTTCATGTCGTCATAGGATTCGGGCCCGCGGGGGCGGCCACTGCTCGGCTGCTCGCCGAAAAGGGCCATACGGTACGCGTCATCACCAGGTCGGGCCGCGGCCCCGAACCGGGTATCGAGCACATCGCGCTGGACGCGACGGACAGCGAGCGACTGACCGAGGCCGTGCGGGGCGCGGCCGCCCTCTACAGCTGTGGCGCACCGCCCTACCACCGCTGGGCGAGTGAATGGCCGCCCCTGGCCTCGTCGCTCCGCGCGACCGCCGAGGCCACCGGGGCGGTCCTGGTCATGCTGGGCAACCTCTACGGGTACGGCCCGGTGGACGGCCCCATGACCGAGGAGTTGCCGCTCGCCGCCACCGGCACCAAGGGGCGGGTGCGCGCCGCCGTGTGGGAGCAGGCGCGAGACCTCCATGAGCAGGGCCGTATCAAGGCGGTCGAGGTGCGGGCGTCGGACTTCTTCGGGCCCGGGGTGACCGACGGCGGACACCTGGCCGCGCGGGCCATGCCACGTGTGCTGCGCGGCAAGCCGGTCTCCTCACTCGGGGACCCGGACACCCCGCACAGCTGGAGCTATGTCCCCGACGTGGCCGCCGCCCTGGCCGAGGTGGCGGGCGAGGAGCGGGCCTGGGGGCGCGCCTGGCACGTGCCGACGGCGCCCGCGCTGTCCACCCGCGAGATGGTCGACCGCCTCGCCGCCCAGGCGGAGACCGGGCCGGTCGCGGTGCGCAGGCTGCCGTCGGCCGCACTGGGACTCGCGTCGCTGGTCTCCCCGCTGCTCCGCGAACTGAAGGAGGTCCGGTACCAGTTCGACCGGCCCTTCATCATGGACGCGAGCGCCTACGAAGCCGAGTTCGCGGTGCGCGCCACCCCCGTCGACGAGCAGGTCAAGGCGACGGTGGCGTGGTGGCGCGAGCGACTGGCCACCGGCGGGTGACGGCCGTGACAGCGAAGGCATCCACAGTGGGCGCAAGCGGAACGCGGCGCGACGACATCGCGATCGTGGGAATGGCCTGCCGGTTCCCGGGGGCGCGGAACGTCAACCAGTACTGGCGGCTCCTCAACGAACCGCGGGCGCAGTTCGCCACCGTCCCGGACTCGAGATGGCGCACCGCCACCTTCCTCAGCGACAACTTACGCGACCCATCCTCGACCTATACGGACACCATGGCGCTGCTGCCGGACGTGGGCCACTTCGACGCGGCGCACTACGGCATCCCGCCCCGCCGGGCCAGATCGATGGATCCACAAGGGCGGCTGCTGATCGACCTGACCCGGGAGGCGATCCAGGACGCCGGATGGGAGGCCGAGGGCTTCGACCGCGAGGAGACCTCGGTGATCACGGCGCTCACGGAGAGCGGCTATCGCGATATCACCACCATGCGTATCCGGATGCGCCAGCTGACCGGCGGCGAGTTCGGGGCACGCGCCACCGATCCCCAGTGGTCGGAGACGGTCCGCGCGGTGGACGGGCTGCACGGCTCGTCCGTGGCCGGGCTCCTGCTCAACATGGGGCCGAACACCGTCAGTTCGGTCTTCGATCTGCACGGCGAGAGCTATGCGCTGGACTCGGCGTGCTCCGGTGGCCTCATGGCCGTGGCCAACGCCGTGTTCGCGCTGCGCGCGGGGCGCTGCCGCATCGCCCTCGCGGGCGGCGCCCAGCTGATCCTGACCCCCGATCTGCTGGTGGGGCTGTGCCGGATCGGCGCCATCTCGCGCAGCGGCAGATGCCTGCCGTTCGGCGCGGAGGCCGATGGCTTCGTGCTGGGGGAGGGCGCCGGGGTCCTGGCGCTGCGCCCCCTGGCCGACGCGCTGGCCGCCGGCGACCGGGTCTACGCGGTGATCCGGGGCGTGGGCACGGCCAACGACGGGACCGTACAGGGCGGAATGCACCCCCAGGCGGCCGGTCAGCTCAGGGCCCTGCGCCGGGCCTACCGCGACGCCGATCTGACCCCGGACGCGGTGGGCTACCTCGAGGCGCACGGCACCGGGACCACGGTCGGCGATCCGGTCGAGGTCGGTGTCCTGGGCGAACTGCGGGGCGAACGGGGCGCGCCCGCCTTCCTCGGCGCGGTGAAGGCAGTGGTCGGACACGCGCTCAACGCCGCCGGGATGGCCGGGCTGGTCAAGACCGTGCTGGCCGTGCACCGGGGGGTGATACCGCCGCAGCCGGAGTTCGACCTCGCCGACCGCTCCGGGCTCGACGCCGCGCGGCTGATCGTCCCGACGAAGCCCACCGTATGGCCGGAGTCCGGGCAGCCGCGCCGGGCCGGGGTGAGCGCCTTCGGCTTCGGCGGCACCGGTGTCCATCTGGTGGTCGAGGAGTGCGCCACCGCACCGGCCCGTCCCGCACCGGAGGAGGGGCCGCGACTGCTGGTGCTCAGCGCCCGCGACCGGGCCGGGCTGGCGCGTTACGCCCGGGAGCTGGCCGACACCCTCGCCGAGGACCGGCCGCCGCTGGCCGGGGTGGCGGACACCCTGGCCGGCCGGGCTCCGCTCGGCGAACGCCTCGCCCTGGTGGCCGAGGACACCGCCGACGCCGTCACCAAGCTGACCGCCGCCGCCGAGGCGGTGGCCGCCGGCCGCACCGGGCAGCTCGGGCCGGGGCAGCTGGCCGGCACGGTGCCACCAGGTGAGCCGCCGGAGGCCGCCGTGCCCGCGCCGGGCTCGCTGCCCGCCGGGGAACGCACGGCCGTGCTGGCTCGGCTCGCCGAGCGGGCGGTCACCGGCGCGGGGCTCCGCCCGGTGATGGAGCACATACCCCCCTGCACGCTGCCACCGAGCCCGCTCGCCCCGCGCCACCACTGGGCGGTGGACGAGTCGGCACGCGCCCCCGAGGAGGCCCCGCCCGCCCTCGCGGCAGTGGGGGAGGGCCGGACCGGGCCGGTGGACGCGCGGGCCGGTGCCGGATCCGCCGCGTCCATCGTGCTCGAAGAGCTCTCGCGGACCGGTGTCTTCCCGCTCGCCGATCTGACCGAGCGGATGGAGCTGGTGACCGACCTCGGCTTCGACTCCCTGATGCTCCAGGAGCTGGAGGTCAACATCGGCAAGCGGATACCGGGATTCCGTACCGAGGAGATCTTCTCTCCCGACCTGACCGTGGAGCGGCTGGTCGGGCTGGTCGATCCGCATCTCACCGGGAAGCCCGTCCTCGGCGGGACGCGGCCCCGGGAGACCGGCGAGCCACTGCCCCGGGAGACACGGGCGGACTGGGACGCGGCGACCGCGTGCGCCGATGACTTCCCCGAGGTGCGCCAGTTCGAGGAGCGCCTGAGTGCGATCACCGGCAGCGGCGCGGACTTCCCGTACTTCCGCGTCCACCAGGGCACCATCCGCGATACGACCATGATCGACGAAAGGCCGTATCTGTCCTTCGGCAGCTACAACTACCTGGGGCTCTCCGGCCACCCGGCGGTCAACGAGGCCGTGCACCAGGCGGTGGACCGGTACGGAACCTCGGTCTCGGCGAGCCGGGTGCTCTCCGGCGAACGGGACCTGACCGTACGGCTGGAGCGGGCGCTGGCCGACTTCCTCGGCACCGCGGACTGCCTGGCGCTGGTGAGCGGCCACGCCACCAACGTCACCGCGATCGGGCACCTCGTCGGCGCGCGGGACCTGGTGGTGCACGACGCGCTCGCCCACGACAGCATCCTCCAGGGCTGCGCCCTGTCCGGGGCGGCGCGGCGCCCGTTCGCCCACAACGACATCGGCGCGCTGGAGGACACACTGCGGCGCAACCGGTCCCGGTTCAGACGGGTGCTGATCGTCGTCGAGGGCGCCTACAGCATGGACGGCGACCTGGTGGACCTGCCCGCCGTGATCGAGCTGAAGCGGCGCTACGGCGCCCTGCTGATGGTCGACGAGGCGCACAGCATCGGCACCGTGGGCGAACGCGGCCGTGGCGTCGGCGAGTTCTTCGGCGTCGAACGGACCGATGTGGACCTGTGGATGGGCACCCTGTCCAAGACGTTCGCCAGCTGCGGGGGCTATCTCGGCGGCTCGGCCCGGATGGTGCGGTGGCTGCGGCACACGCTGCCGGGCTTCGTCTACAGCGTCGGCCTGACCCCGGCCAACGCGGCCGCGGCGCTGGCCGCCACCGAGCTGATCGTCGCCGAACCCCACCGGGTGCGCGCTCTGCGGCGCAACGCGGAGCTCTTCCTCGGCCTGGCCGGTTCGGCCGGTCTGGCGACGGGCAGCAGCGCCCACACCCCGATCGTGCCGTGTCTCCTCGGCGGCTCGGCGAGGACCCTGCACATCGCGGACCGGCTGTTCGACCGCGGTGTGATCGCCGATCCCATCTTCCACCCCGCCGTGGAGGAGGGGCTGGCCAGGCTGCGGTTCTTCGTCACCAGCGAGCACCGCGAGGACGACATCCGGCGCACCGTGGCGATCCTGGCCGAGGAGGTGGCGGCCACCGGGGGATGAGTGAGGCACCGTCGGATCAACCTCAGATCAGGGTGCGTTCGATCCGGCTGAGCATGGCGTCCTTCCCTGATGCCCCGGCGTCCCCCGCCGTGGGCGCGCCATGCCGCTCCTCGGCGCCGCCCACCCGTTGGGAGAGCAGATAGGCGATGATCTCCGCTTCCTGCTCCTGGACGTCGTCGTAGGTCGCGCGCAGGAGCATGTCACGCACGAGGTCGGGGTCGAGGTTGGGGAAGAGGAGGCGGGCGCTCGCCTCGTCCAGCCAACCCGCCCCGCGATGGCAGCAGATGATGTGGCCCAGCTCATGCAAGATGATGTGCTCCTGATGCGCGCTGGTCGTGTTGGCGTCATAGAAGATGAGGTCCTCGTCGCGGGCCGCGACCCACATGCCGCAGGGGTGCGTGGCCGGCATCGGCATCGGGACCAGCGTGATCGGACGGCCGCGGACCTCGCCGAGATGGCGGCACAGCTCGGCCACATCGGCCACCTCCGGCAGGTCGAGGTCGGCGATCCGCCGCGCACCGGCCTTCCGGAGCTTCTTGAGCTGACTGCGGCGGTCGTGATCGGCCGACCGTCCCTTGCCCGCGCCCCTCACTCAGCCGCACCCCTCATTCCGAGTCCGAGGCGTCGGTGACCGGCGGAAGGCCCTGGAGCTGCCGGTACTGATCCATGATGGTCGTGATGGCCTCGAGGTTCTCCTTCTTCATCCCCGCCGCGCGCATCGCCACGGCACGGACCCCGGCCTGGCGCAGCGCCTCGATGGCGGCGATCTCGCTGAGCACCGACTCGGCGACCTGGTCGTCGAAGAAGTAGGCCACCGAAACGCCGAAGAAGCGCGCCAGGGCGGCCAGCAGGTCGGGTGAGGGATTGGAGCGCTTGCCCGTCCGCAACTGCGACAGATACACACCCCCGACCTTCAATTCGGGGTTGGCCCGCTTGAGCTCCTCCGCCACCTCGGCGTTGGTCCAGTGCTTGCCCTTGGGACGAACCGTCTTGAAGAGGTTGTCCAGACGCACTGCCAGCATGGGCCGGTCGTCAGTCTCGGACATGTGAATCTCCCTCCCTCACCTCCTCGGCTTTGCCCCCGGCTAATCGTCAGTTTCGCAGATTAGCGGTCAGTTGACAATCGGGCGCAACTCCGCCACCGTGGACCTCGTCGATAGCTGCTAGCTAACTCCGCTCACGGGGGTGGCCGAGTTGGCTGCCAGTTCTATCGGCCTGGTCCGGCCCGGCCTTCCGGGGCCGGACCAGGGCAGGGCCGAGTGGGGCCACCCACTCGGCCCGGAAGAAGGAAACGGGGGACACGGAGGGATCACGGGGGAAGTCCCGCTCGGCCTGACGGGGGCAGACCGGGCGGGATCCTCCTTCGGCGCGAGCGCGCCTGCGGTCCCGGCGCGACGCGCCTGCGGCCCCTCAGCGCGCTGTACCGGACGTCAGCGCGCCTTGCCGAGCCGCCGGTAGGCGGAGGCCACCTTGGTGAGCCAGACGACCTCGGCGGTGAAGTTGTCCGTGTCGCGGTCCCCGAAGTCGCCGGTGTCCGCGTTGTCGTCGGGAATGGTGCCGGTGCGCTTGGCGTGCAGGGCCCGCCTGATCTGCGCCGCCTCGGCGAACGCCTGCCGGGACTCCTCGCTTCCCCTGGTGCCCGCCCCGCCGTCGCTGTTCGTGGTGCGGTCGATGTAGGGGCGCAACTCCCGCCATCCGTCCCGGATTTCGATGACCCTCCGGTGCAGCCGGTAGTTGAGGTCGGAGACCGCGGCCCCGGGCGGCTCCAGGACGATGTCCGGCGAGGACTCGTACAGATCCCGCCACAGCGGATACAGCGCCCGGTAGGACCGGTAGCCGCGCGCCCACTCCAGCAGCTTGGTGGCCGACGGCCCCCAGGAGGAGATCGTCAGGGCGAGCGAGAGGGTGAGGATGCCCAGCGCGCTGAAGACGGAGGCGGCCAGGGTCCAGGCGCCGATGTCGAGCCCGCAGGCGGCCGTGACGACGTTGATCACCCGGGCCAGGCAGTACAGGAAGAGGATCACCGCGGCGACGGAGAGCAGCCGTAGCGCCTGCCGCAGTGAGGTCTTGCTCGTCATACGGGCGTAAGGCCCGCACTGGCGCAGGATGGTGACGCACGGAACCGCCTGGGAGACCATGAAGACCAGGAGGTAGGTGAGGACCAGCGGCTGGCCGCTGCCGGTGTTGAAGTCCTCGGCCGGGCGGCCGGGGCCGTCGGCGATGAGGAAGAGCGCCGTAAGAAGCGCGTTGAGGGCGATGCCGGTGATCAGCCAGTAGCGGGCCTTGCGCCCCGACTCCTCGACGCCGGCCGCCCAGCGCAGCAGGATGATCTGCGCGCTGACGCAGAAGGCGACCGCTGACAGGTGCATCACCAGGATCGCGAGGTTGCGGACGCCCAGGAAGCGCTCGCTCCCCATGGCGACGGCACCCATCGTGAAGGTGAGGCACTGGAGCAGCAGGGTGACTAACAGGGTGCGGTAGGCGCTGTCCCGCCAGCCCCGTCTGACCTGGAACAGCCGGTAGACGAGCGCCGCGTACGACGACAGCGCCGCGATGACGAAGCAGAGAGTCTTGATGGTGTTCACGGCCCTTCCCCCCACAGGTGCCGCGCACGCGGCGAATGGTTCAGTCGGTGTTCTCGCCCAAGGGAACCACGAGTCCGATCCCTTCGGCCGCGACGGCGACGGCGTAGTCGAAGAAAGCGGCCTCGTCCCGGACGCTGTCATGGGTGCGGCTGAAGACCTGGAACACCAGGAGCCCGATCAGGCTGCTCCACAGCACGATGCCGCGCTCGATGATGTCCGAGAACGGGGCTTCGGGCGTGCCGCCGAAGAGGTGTACGGCCTCCGGCAGCAGCAGCGGCGGCCCCGGCACCTCCCGCCGGGGCGCGGTGAGTTCACCGGCCTCCAGCGCCGACCGCACGATGCCGGCCAGCACCGCGGGGGTGCGCGAGGCGGGCGGGACGGTCTCCTGCGGGGCGTGGTAGTCCGGCACGGGCGAGCCGTAGACCAGCGTGAACTCGCCGGGGTTGGCGAAGGACCACCGGCGCAGCGCCCGCGTGACCGCGAGCAGCCGCGCGCCCGCCGACGCGCCCGCGTCCCTGGCGGCCCGGTCGGCCTCCTCCATCGCGGCACCGGAGTCGTTGTAGGCGTCGATGAGCAGCGCGGTCAGCAGATCGTCCCGGTGCGGGAAGACGGCTTCCACCTCGCTGACGGAAAGACCGCCCTCGTGGGCGACGGCGGCCGGGGACAGCCCTCCGGCGCCCAGTTTCACCAGCAGTTGGCGCGCGGTGGCCGTGATGACCGCCCGACCCCCGGAGTTGTCGTCGGCGGAACGTGTTCCGGAAACATCCATGGGCCAAACCGTACCGGTGCCACGGCACTTCGCGCCGCGCGGACCCTGACCTGAACCCTGACCCCGGAGGGGTCTTCGCGGCTATGGTGAGCGAGATGTGAGCGGGTGCACGGGCTCGGCGGGGGACGCGCGCCGACGCCGCGAGGGAGGGGCTGTGCGTGGACGGCGGCACGGTGGGGCTGCGGATCGCTTCGGCAGTGGTCGTGCCGGTGATCAAACGACTGCTGCTGCCGCCCGCGAGCGCGCCCGGCGCGGAGTACGGCGAACGGCCCGTACCGATCCGCCGGCTCGTCTCCTTCGCCAGGGAGCACCGCACCCTCACCGAGGACGATCTGCACAAGCTCGCCCGCGAGCTGGTCCGCCGGGCCGTGCGGGCCGCCGGACCGCACGATCCGCCGATCGGCGCCGATGAGCACGACTCCGTGGGGCAGGCGCTGACCCGCACCCTGCACGCGCTCGGCGATCTCGACATGGACGATGTGCACGCCTTCGCGCTGGGCCCGGAGCGGCTGGCCGCCGAGCTGTCCCGGCGGGCGGGCCCCGACACCCGCAGGCTCCTCGGCGACGACGCCGCCCGCTTCCACGACCGGCTCCTGGAGACGGCCTGCGTCCACCTCATGCGCTTCTTCAGCCAGCGGCCCGGGTTCGCGGCCCGAGCCCAGATCGAGCAGAGCCGCGAGATCCGGGAGCAGAGCGAGAAATTGGACGCCATCCTGCGGCGGCTGCCCGACATCAGCCGCCAGGACGAACAGTTCGAGGAGGAGTACGCGCGCTACGTCGTCGAGTGCCACGGCCGGCTCACCATCTACGGCGTGGACCTGCGCGAACCGGACGGCCAGGACTGGCCGGTGGAGACCGCGTATCTGAGCCTCCAGGCCAGGCCGTACCGCGATGGCACCGACCGGGTGCCGGTGGTGAACGGCGAGCCCGGCGCCGACCGGGACACCGAGACCGATCGGGCCCCGGGCCCGGCCGAGGCGGTCTTCGCCACCCAGGAGCGGGTCCTGCTGCGCGGGGTCGCCGGTACCGGCAAGACCACCCTCGTCCAGTGGCTGGCCCTCTCCACGGCGCAGCAGGAGCGGGTGCCGGGCGGGCTGTCCCAGCTGTTCGGGCGGGTCCCCTTCGTGCTGCCGCTGCGCACCCTGGCGCGCAAGGACTCCGAGCTGCCGATGCCCGACGACTTCCTGCGCTGGATCGGCTGCCCGCTGGTGGGCACCGAGCCCGACGGCTGGGCCGCGCGGGTGCTGCGGCACGGGCGCGGAGTGCTGCTGATCGACGGGGCCGATGAGATCCCGAAGGACGACCGCACCCGCGTACGGGCCTGGCTGAAGAAGCTGCTCGCCGTCTTCCCCGGCAATCTGTGGCTGCTCACCTCCCGCCCCGCCGCCCTCGAGCGGGGCTGGCTGGCCCGCGAGGGCTTCCAGGAGTTCGCGCTCGCCGCGATGCGGCCCGCCGACATGAAGCAGTTCATCCGCCGCTGGCACACGGCCGCGGGGGCCTCGCAGGAGCTCGGCGACTCGCTCACCCAGTCGCTGCGCAGCAGCCCCGAGCTGAGCCGCCTGGCGACCAATCCGCTGATGTGCGGCCTGATCTGCGCCCTGCACCGGGAGCGGCGCGGCTTCCTGCCCCAGGGCCGCGCCTCCCTGTACGAGGCGGCGCTGTCCATGCTCCTGGAGCGGCGCGATCTGGAGCGCGAGGTCTACGGACGCAGCCGCAAGCCCGTCCTGGACCAGAAGTCGGCCACGGAGCCGCTCCAGAGGCTCGCGTACTGGCTGATCCGCAACGAGCGGACCCAGCTGGACCGCCCCGACGCGGTGAACGTGGTGCGGCGGCTTCAGCCGTCCGTGCCCCGCCTCGCGGAAGTCGGCACGGCGGAGGAGACCCTTCAGCATCTGCTGGAGCGCTCCGGTCTGCTGCGCGAACCCGCCCCGGGCGCGGTCAACTTCATCCACCGCACCTTCCAGGACTTCCTGGGCGCCAGGGCCGTGCTGGAAGAGCGCGATATGGGCATGCTGGTGAACAACGCACACCTGGACCAGTGGGAGGACGTGGTGCAGATGGCCGTCGCACAGGCTCGACACCAAGAGCGTGCCGACCTGCTGACCCGCTTGCGCGAGCGGGGCGACCGGGAGCAGGACGCGACGGTCCAGGCGCGGTTACGGCTCCTCGCGCTCGCCTCCCTCGAACAGGCCACCCGCCTGGAGCCCACGGTCCGCGAGGCCATCGAGGACCGGGCCGCGCGGCTGCTTCCGCCGCGCAGTCTGCGGGAGGCCAGGTCACTGGCGCAGACCGGCCCGCTGCTGCTGGGCCTGCTGCCCGACGCCAAGGACCTGGGGGGCGACGAGGAACTGGCCACCGTCCACGCGATCTGCCAGATCGGCGGGGACGCCGCCATCCCCAGGCTCCGGGAGTTCCTGGGCACCGGCCAGTCCGCGGTACGCGCCCAACTGCTCGCCCACTGGGACCGGTTCGACACCAAGGTGTACGCCGAGGAGATCGTACGGCCGCTCCTCGACGCCGCGCCCGAGGAGATCGTCACGGTGCGCTCCCACGCCGAGCTGGAGGCCCTGCGCACCATGTCCGGCTATCAACGCGTCGGCCTGCACGGCGACTTCGCCCCCGAGGCGATCCGCGCCGCGCTCGACCCGCGGCATCTGCGCGAGCTGCGCCTGCGCAACACCCTCCAGCTGGAGGACCTCGATCTGCTCTCCGCCTACCCCGAGCTGGAGACCCTCGCCCTCCAGGGCTGCCGGAACGTGAAGGACCCCGCGCCGCTGACCCGGCTGCCCCGGCTGCGGCGGCTGGAGCTGCGGGACCTGCCGCAGTTCGAGCCACTGCTGAAGCTGGCGGACTGCCCCCGTCTCGAAGGGCTCCTCATCGGCCCGGAGGTGCCCTGGCGCGGCCTGTCCGACCTGCCCCGCCCCGCCGGGCTGCGGCTGCTCTCACTGCCGTCGTCGGCGGCGCAGCTCGCGGGCATCGTGGAGTGCCGTGAGCTGGAGGAGCTGCGACTCCAGGACGCCAGCGAGCGGCTGACACCGGACGAATGGGGCTCCCTCATCGCCGAGTTGCCCCAGCTGCGCAAGCTGACGCTCTCCCCGCAGCAGCTGAGCATGCTGCTGTTCGCGCCCCGCACCGAGATACCCCAGGTCACCCATCTGGATGTGTGGGCCAGGGCCGGTGTCGCGGTTCCGCTGCGCCGGATCGCCCGGCGGCTTCCGGGACTTGAGGAGATCCATCTGTCGCAGGTGGCGGAGCTCGATCTCGCTTCCCTCGCCGGGCTCCGGCGGCTGCGCCGGGTGCGGCTGGTCTACCCGGGTGAGATCCGCGGCGCGGACTCGCTCCCCGAGAGCGTCGACCTCGACATTTATCCACACCCCTGACCGGCACTATCTCCGACGGTGCCGCGTTCACCTGGTGGGATGTTTACTCAAGGGGTAAATTCAAGATTGTAGGCGTAGTTGGTACGGATGTCAGCGGCTGATGTCTCGGGGGAGCGGTGCCGCCCGTCTCCGAGGTCAGGGCTGCCGGGCAGCAGAGGACGACTGAGGCGGGTCGCAACGGGATGGGCGTTTCGGAAGGGTCACCGCTCTATGGCCGGGACCCGGTGCTGCGCTCGCTCGTTCCCCGGCTGACCGGCCTGGCTTACGACGAGCGGTCCCGGGTCGGCCGGGAGCACCAGGGCGATCTGCCCGTGGTGCTGCTGACGGGGTACCACGGCATGGGGCGCAGCGCCGTCCTGGAGGAGCTGGCGGCGCGCTATCGGGACCGGCTGCCGCTGGCCCACGTACGGGCCGTGGCCACCGAGTCCGCCCCCTTCCCGCCCGCCCCGACCGACGGTGGCGTCCCCACCGCCTCCACCCTGGTGGAGATCCTCGCGGAGCTGGTGTGCGGGCTCGCCCCCGGGCTGCGCCGTCGCTTCCCCGTCCTGGTGCCCGGCCTGTTCGCCGTCTCCGGCTGGTACCACGGCAACGGCGAGCAGCGCGACGCGGCGTGTCTGTGGTTCGCCCGGCTGCTGCTCGCCTGCCGCCTCGCCGGCGGGGACGAGAACGCGCTGAGACACGCCTGGGCCACCGCCGTCGAAGGCCGTCTGGAGACCATTGACGGGGAGGCCGACGCGGAGTGGGGCCGGGACGCGGTCACCGCCGCCGTGGTGGCCGAGTACACCGACCGGCACCAGCCGGCCGCGGCGCAGGAGTGGTACCGGGGGCGCTTTCCGCGGGGCGCGGACGGCCAGGATCCGCTGGTGCTGCTGGGGGAGTGGTTCCAGCGCGGCGGCGACTACCGGCACGCGGCCGAGCAGAGTCTGATGGCCGCCTTCCTCCACGATGTCGCCTCCTCCTACGGCAGGCTCCACCGGTGGAACCGCGAACCGTGGCCGCTCATCCTGCTCGACGACGCCCACTGCCCGCCCGGGCAGGACTTCCTCGACCTGCTCCTCGAACACCGCGCACTGCCCGAGCGCCCCGACCACGAGGAGCTCGTCGTCGTGGCCACCCGCCTCGGCGGCTTACCGGAGGACGCCTCCGACGCCGTCCGCCGCGACCTGCCCGACCTGGTGAAGTCCACCGGCTGGCAGCGCAGGGGCCTGGCCCCGTCCGCCGGGCTGCTCGCCGTCCCGCTCACCCCGCTGAGCCGGGACGACATCCTGCCCCTCCTGGTGCCCGGCTGGCCCGCCCGGCCGCTCCACCCCTATCTGGCCTCCGCCGTGCATTCCCTGACCGGCGGGCACCCCGCGGTGACCACCGTGCTCTGCGCCGCGGTCCTGGACGCCACCAAGCGGGGCCGCGGCGTGGACCCGCGGGACCTGCTCGAACTGAACGCGAAGGACGGCCGCCCGGTCACCGAGGCCCTCCTGGAGCGGCTGCTCCCGGACCGGCGCCAGCGCGACCGGCTGACCCTGCTCTCGCTCGCCCGCGACAGCACCGCGGCCGAGGCGCTGGCCGAGCATCTGCGGCTCCAGGGCCCGGACCAGCTGCCCGCCAACTCCGCCACCGACTACCTCGAAGAGCAGCAGTGGCAGCAACTCACCCCGCCCGACCAGCCTTTGGTCACCGACGCGCTGCTGCGCACCCTGCTGGTGCACGAGGCGCGCCGCACCTCCTCGCGGGCCGAGGACGGCCGAAGCTGGCAGGACATCCACCGCTTCCTGCGGATGCACCACGCCCAGCGCGGTGAGAGCGGCGAGGCCGACGCCCTGCGGCACACCCTCGCGGCCGGGAACGCCGAGACGGTGGTGGCCATGCTGACGGAGGAGTTCCAGTCGGAGAAGGACGCCCACGCCGCCGCCCACTGGCTGCTGTGCCTCCAGTACGCCGCCACCGCGCCCACCCCACCGGCCGAGGACTGGACCGACGAACGGATGCAGATCGCCCTCGGCGCGCACGACGGCCGGTACGCCGAGCTGCACGAGATCGAGCGCTGCGTCAACCGGCTGCTGCACGCCCTGTGGCATGTCTCCGAGCCGCACGCCGAGCCGGACCCCGACATGTGCAAGGCGGTCGGCGAGGAGCTGGCCTATCTCTCACCGCGCCATCCGTCCTGGCACGCCGTCCTGGGCCAGGCGGCCCGCAACTGGCCCGCGGCGGCGCGGAAGAAGCGCCCCTTCCCTATCTCCGGTCAGTGAGGAAGCATGCTGCTCCGTCTGTTCCGCCGTCATCCTCGCGAGTGGGGGCCGCTCGAATGGCTGGCCGTCGTCGGAGTCGGCGTCCTGGTCGCCGCCGCGATCACTATCGCCGTCAACGTGGCGCAGGGCCCCGGCAGGTGCGGTGACGACCTGCGGGACATCGACGGGGACTGCGTGGGCGTCACCGAGGAAGCCTTCGAGGCGGACCCGGGCATCGAAAGCCTCATCGAGGCGGTGGCGGACGAGAACGCCCGGGTGAAGCGGGGCTGGGAGGACCCGCCGAGCGGGCCCAGGATCCCATACGTACGGATCGCGCTGATGATGCCCTTCACCGCGGACGACCACAGCGCCATGACGGTGGACATGATCCGCCGCGGCATCGCGGGTGCCCTGGCCGCCCAGCGGCAGGCCAACCGCTTCGGCGGACCGCACTACCAGCTGCTGCTCGCCCCCGACGGCCGCAACCTCGACCAATGGGAGCCCGTCGTCGACCGTCTGGCCGAGCTGACCAAGGACACCCGGACACCGCTGGTCGGCGTGACCGGAATCCCCAGCAGCACACCGGAGACCCGTAAGGCGATCGCCGCGCTCGGCAAGCACAGCATCCCCACCGTCGGCCCGGTCATCACCGCGGCCAACATGAACTCCCCGTACTTCTTCAAGACCTCGCCCAACAACGACCAGTTCGCCCGCGCCCTCAAGCTCTACCTGGACGACAAGCCGGCCCGGCACAGAGGCTTCCTGGTCTGGGACAACCGCAGCGAGGACGTCTACTCCCAGAACCTGCGCAGCGTCTTCGAACGGCACTTCGGCGACGCGTACGACCTGACCAACCACAACTCGAACTTCACCGGCACCTCCGGAACCGACAAGGGCATCCCGCAGCGGTTCACCGACGCCGTCCAGAAGATCTGCAACGAGAAGTCCGACACCGTCTTCTTCGCGGGCCGCGACCAGGATCTCCCCGCCTTCATGGAGCGCATGGCGCAGGAGGGCAGCTGCGGGCGCACCACGACGCTGCGCATCCTGAAGGTCGGCATCGGCCTGGAGCCCACGCTCACCGGGGACGCGCCCGCCCGATGGCTGGACGAGGCACGCGCCACGATCGTCGACGCCTCCGCCGTCGACCCCGCCTGGTGGGCGGGGAAGAGCAAGCCCAAGAAGGCGCTCGGCCGCTTCCTGGACCGCTTCGAGGAGATCCGGGCCCGGCACAAGCTGGGGGAGAAGCCGCTCGACGACGGCTACGCCGTGATGTACCACGACGCCTTCACACTGCTCGCGGGCGCCGTGGACCGCACCTTCGCCGAGATCAACGAGGGCGGCAAGAAGGCGCCGGAGGCGTTGAGCATCCCGACGAAGGACGATGTGTACAACACCCTCATCATCCCGAGCATCGCCGGTGACGGGTGCAACTCCTGCCTGGTCGGCGCCGGAGGGACCTACGGGTTCGAGGGCCCGGGCAAGAACGACCAATGGGCCGTGTGCAAACCCGTGCCCGTGGTCGAGTTCCCGTCGAGCGTCCGCTCCGGAGATCCGGGCGCGCCCGGCCTCTACCGCACCTACCGGAACGGCTCCAAGAACGCCTGCCCCTCCTGACGCCCACCGCGCGCGATGGTTCAGCCGGTCTTGCGCGCCACCCCGCCGTAGTAGCCGATCTCTCCGGGCCCGGTCGGCGGCGGGGCGTCCGGGCGCCAGAACGGGACCTCGGCCAGACCGGGCTCGACCAGGGTGAAGCCGTCGAAGAACCGCTCGATCCGGTCGCGGGACCGCAGGCTCAAGGTGGCGGTGGCATCGTTGTAGACGGCCGAGGCCGCGCTGCGGTCGGCGAAGTCGTCCGTGGCGTGGGAGAGCACCAGGAAGCTCCCGGCGGGGAGCGCGTCACGCAGGGTGGCGACGACCCGCTCGGGCCGTTCCGCATCGGTGAGGAAGTGGACGATGGCCACGAGGAGCACCGCGACCGGCTGGTCGAAGTCGATGACCTGGCGGACCTCGGGGTGGTCCAGGATGGCCCGCGGGTCGCGCAGATCGGCGAGCGCGATGCTGGTCGCGGCCGAGCCGCGCAGAAGCACATTGGCGTATGTGTTGACGATGGGGTCGTTGTCGACGTACGCGACGCGCACGTCCGGCGCCGACTCCCGGGCGATCTCGTGCACATTGGGCGAGCTGGGCAGCCCGGTGCCGATGTCGAGGATCTGCCGGATGCCGCTGTCGACCACATAGCGCACGGCGCGCCGCAGGAAGTCGCGGTTGGCCCGTACGCCGCTCCACACCTCGGGTGCCGCGGCGGCGAGCCGGTCACCGGCCTCGCGGTCCACCTCGTAGTTGTTCTTGCCCCCCAGCAGGTAGTCGTAGATCCGGGCAGGATGCGGCCTGCTGGTGTCGATCTCCTCGGCACGGAAGCCGTTCTCCGTCAACGCAAGTCTCCTCTCGACGACCGTCACGGCCCCCGCCCGCGTTCGACTGGCGAACAGCTTCCCATACCAACCCCGGTGCCGGACGCCGGAGTTCTCCGCGCCCGGCCTTCCGGTGTCGGACGGCCGGTCAGCCCTCGGCCGCCGCTGCCGGCTCCGCCTTCGTCTCGGCGTCCGCTGCTGCTGCCGCCGCGGCGGCAGCGCGGGCCTGGCCCTTGCGGCGCGACCGCTTGCCGTAGAGGGCCGTCCATGTGCCGAGGGAGCCCAGCACGGCGTAGATCAGGACCGGGCTCAGGACCACCATCGTGTCGGTTCTGAGGGTGTACGACAGCACGACCCGGACCGCGGACTCGACGCAGTAGGCCACGCCCCAGACGGTCGTCATCGTCATCATGGCCTTGCGGAAGCCGTCGACATGCCACAGGCCGTTCCACCAGGCGGTGCTCGCCTCGGTGCCGTCGGTGGCGAACTTGCGCCCCAGGTAGAACATCAGGGGGCGCGGCGCCAGCAGCGTCGCCAGGCACAGCACCCCGAACAGCCCGGTGACGCATGAGTCCTTGATCAGCAGCGCGCGGGCCGAGTGCGCGCCGACGGTCGACACCACGGCCGTGATCACGATGAACACCAGGGTGACGATGGCGAGTTCATCGAGGCGACGGCGCCAGGCGAGGTGGACGGCGCCGTCGACCACCGGCCAGGCGCTGCTGATCAGCAGCGCGGCGAATTCGCTGTAGCCGTGGTCGCGCAGTGCGTTGTACGTGACGATCGGTGCGACGACATTGAGGCTGAGCGTGACGGCCCAGCCGAGAATGGCGGCCCTCTTGGACCGGGCGGGCGCTTTCGGCCGCTCGCCGGTCTGTGGCGCCGGCGCCTCCGTATCCGATGCGCTCGAGGCGTCTTGCGTGGTCGAGTCCTGAGTGAGCACGGTTCCCCTGTAAGTGTGCCTGGTGGTGCTGTGCGTGGTGGTGTGAGAAAAGAGAAACGTAAAGCAGTCATGTCGTAAGAGGACAGTGCCGGGACGCCAAATGTCGCCAAAATCTCGGCGGAAGGCCGTTTCATGTCGGATGTAGTGGTCAAGTGGTCGCTCGGATCGGCATTCCGCCGCCCTCTCCGGTGTTGTGAGAAGTCACCGTCCATTGTGCTGAGTGGCCCTGAGAAAAGCCCTTTGTGAACACCGTCCGGTTAACGGCAGTTTCCGGTGTGTACGGTGCACTGGAACATCCGGCCGCGCCCCCTGATAGCGGGTCATTGCGGGGCTTCTCCTCACACCAGGCATACGAACCGGAAGCCGCCCGGGCCGTCCGGCCCGATGTAGGAGTTGCCGGGGACGTCCTGCGTGGCGGCGTAGAGCAGCGACAGCGCACCGAGTGACGCCACCCGCGGGGCCGGCCACCGGGGGCTAGCTGAAGATCGCGATGGCCTCGATGGTCAGCTCGCCGGTCCCCGGGTTCCAGTCCCGTACCTTGCCCAGGCAGCGCGCCGGGAACGTGCCCTCGTGGCTGTCGTCGTTGCGCAGCCCGTCCGTGGCGCAGACCACGCGCACCTGGGGCCCCTCGGCCGGGTCCTCCGGGTCGCCGTACGGGGCGAGGAAGACGGTGCGCGAGGAGGTCTGGCCGGCCTTGCGGAACCGGCCCCTGATGGAGACGAAGTCCTCGATGTCGCGCAGCCGGACGCTCTCCGCGGCCCCGCGGTCCGGGCGGTCGATCGTGTCCAGGGCCCGGGCCAGGGCGTGGTTCCAGGTGATGGTGCCGGTCCTCAGGTCGCCGTGGACGATGGCGTCGGCCCGTTCGAGGGTGTCCACGATGAGGCCGATCGCGGTGATGGGCTTGGCGCTCTCGATGTACATGCTGATTTCCTCGCGGCTGACGTTGCGGCCGCCGCTGACGCCCACGCCGAAGAGCCGGGCCCGCAGCGAGCCGTCCGCGGTGCGGGTGATCCGGTGCTGGACCTCCCGCTCCAGCGCCTTCTCGTAACGGCCCATCTCGTAGAGGTTCATGATGGCCCGGTCGTGGAGGTAGAGGCAGATGCCCTCCGTGGGCTTCTCCGGGCTCGATCTGAGCCGTTTGCGGTACCGGTGCACCCGGACCGCCAGCCAGGCCACGACGGCGATCAGGCTCACGGCGGTCACCAGCCACAGGAGCATCCAGGGCCACCAGACGCTCCACCACATTCCGCTGTCAACAGCCACGGATCTCCTTGAAGGCGTCGGGAAGGGAGCGGGCGCCCGCGTCCACCATGCGTCCACCGGTCGTACGGGCCGCCCGGGTCAGCTCCGCGGTGTCCGCCTCGCCGAACCGCAGCGGGAAGGTGGGGACGGCGCGGACCGTGTCCGCCCGTGCCGCGTACCGGCGCTCGAACTCCTGGCGGGTGATGCCGGAGGTGTTCTCACCGTCCGTCATGAGGACGATGGAGATGGGCTGTCCGGGGTGGTCGCGGGCGATGCCGGACGCCTTCCCGTAGGCGTGGTCCAGCGCGGACCAGATGGCGGTGGAGTTGTCGAAGTCGTCCGCCGCGACGAAGGACTTCACGGAGTCCAGGTCCCGCCGCCCGCCGACGGTGACATCGCGCTCGGCGAGCACACGGCCCCCGAAGCGCATCACGGTGATCCGCTCACCCTGGTAGAACCGCACGAACTTCCCCGTGGCGGAGGTGTCGGCACCGCTGAGTCCGGCGAACGCCGCGCGCAGCGAGGCCACTCGCGCTCCCCGCATCGAGGTGGAGAAGTCGAGGAGGAAGATCACATGGTGGGCGGTGGGCAGCCGGGGATCGCCGTAGTCCTCGACCAGTTGGTCCACCACCGCCCGCTGGTCCGGGAAGTACAGCGCGTTGCCGATGTCCGCCCGCAGCCTCGGGTCCCTGCGCACGTCAGTGCCGAGGGGCCGGCGCAGCGTGCGCTCCATGATCTTCTTCTGTGCCGAGGCGCTCTTGAGCCAGTTCACCACCTTGTCGTACGCCTCGCGCTTGGCCGGGTCGAGGAGGAGCAGCGGGTAGTCGGACAGCACCATGCCGTCCTTCGGATAGACGATTTCCAGCTTCTCGTGGAGCTTGCCGCCGGCGTTGAGCGAGAGCAGCTCCGATTCGTAGGTGATCAGGGCGTCCAGCCGGTCCTGGTGGGCGATGTACCGCTCGCGCAGGTCGGCGCTGCTGTCCGCGGTGAGCTTCTGGCCGCTGCGGAAGCCGCGCAGCCGGTCGCAGGAGATGTCCTCGGCGCGCAGCGCGCTGCCGGTCGCGGCCGCGGCGGTGGCGACGCCGACGAGCGCGGAGAGGCCGCTGTTGGTGCGCTTGGGGTCGGCCATACCGAAGCGCACCGAGCCCGCGGCGGCGGCGTCGGCGATGTCCGCCCAGGACACCTGCCCGCCCTTGGCCCTCGCCCGCAGGGCCCGCGCCGTCTCGGGCTTCACGCCGACGACCACGGGGGAGAGCATGGTCGTGGTGGAGAGCGGTTTCGCGGTGCTCTTGGACTCCTTGAGCCTGAGCTGGAAGTACCGGTCGGAGGAGAGCCAGGCCAGGTCGTGGTGGTACGCACCGGGCGTCAGCCCGTCCCCGGCGTCCACGGTGGCCTTGTACTCCATGTCCAGGTCCACGCCCGTGTCCCGGCGCAGGTCGTCCAGCAGCGGCTCCATGTCCCGCAGCTCCGAACTCGCCAGCACCCGCAGGGTGGTGGACTCCTCGTCACCGGAGCCACAGGCGGTGGCCGTGCCGAGCAGGGCCAGACAGAGCGCGAGGACCATTCGGCGGCGAGGGGCCCGGGAGTGCGGACGCCGCCTCATGAGGCCGTCTCCGGGGTCCGGTTCGGCGGCGGGCAGTCGCCGACGGACGTGATCATCCGTTCCAGCAGCGGCAGGCTCGGCAGCGTGGCCTTGGTGTCGTCGGCCGCCGAGGCGGGCGCCGGAATGCCCTGGTCCTCCAGGAACCGGTACAGCTCGGTGCTGGTCGCCCTGCCGCTGGAGTCCAGGACGCGGAAGCCCAACTCCATGGCCCGGCGCTGGAGTTGCTCATCGCCGGCGAGCAGTTCCCCGAGCCGGTCGCCTTTGGGGGTGAGCGCGATGTACTCGGGCTCGGTCAGGAACTGGGTCGAGGGATAGAGCAGCACCCGCTGCGAGTCGGGCTTTCCGGTCTGCTCCCGCTGCCGTATCTGATAGGCGAAGTACTGGTGCTCGTACACCACCACGACCGGGGCGAGGCCCTTTCCCTCGGGCACCTCGTACGTCTTGAACATCTGCTCGGAGGGGAGCCCCTGGGACACCAGAGTCGGCTTGATCATCCGGGCCACCCGGTCCGCCGCCGCGTTGTCCGTCGGGACGGAGTTTCCGTTCTCGACGAAGGCGACCAGCCCCAGATACGTCCCGGCGTGGTTGGCCTCGCAGATGTTCGAGGTCTGGGCCAGGATCCGGTTGCCGTTCGTGGTCCGGTGCTTCTCGATGCCGATATCACTCCATTTCTTCCCGCCCGCGCTCAGCCCGATGAACCTCTTCATATTGAGGGTGTAGTAGAGCGGGCTGTTCTCGTCCGCGGCCATGCCCTGCCGTGGCCTGGCGAGACCGTTGTCCCGCAGGGTTTCGGCGTATTCGCGGTAGGTGGCGAGGACGATGGGGCTGACGAAGGCCGAGTGCCCCTTGGCGTACGCGTTCTTGCGCTTGCGGTCATTCTTGATCATGTCCGCCGCGGGCTGGCCGGACGGAAAGGCGAAGTCGTAGCCGTCGAAGCCGGTGGTGGCGATGTCCCGGGAACCCATACGGGTGATGTGCACCCGGATGCCGTGTTTCATCAGGATGCGCTGGACCGTCTCGTCCTCGAAGAACTCCGACTTGGAGGCGATCTTGCCCTCGAGGGTGGTGACCCCGTCGAAGGGGAGCAGCAGATGCCCTCCCGCGGTGAGCGCCAGCAGCCCGGCCACGGGGAAGGCGAGCGCGGTCACCAGCGAACGGAGGGCGCGGCCCCGCAGGGGGAAGCGTCGCGAGGGGCCACGGATGCTTAAGCGTGGCTCCTCCGTGTTGGATCTTTCGGCGGTCACCGGCTCCTCCTGCCTGGGAAAGGGGAAAGATCCTTTCTGTCGGCCTTGGCGGATGCGTGAATTCCGTAGGGATGAGGGTCGAATTCACCATGGCTACTGCAAGGGGGAGGGGGTGCGAGGTGGCGGGCGGTGCCGGGCGCTGATGGGCGCTCGGTTAACGCCTCAGAGCGTCACTTCTCGGCCAGCTTTGGTCCGTACCTGTAAGTGATCTCTTCTGGAGACGAACCTGTGGGCGTCAACGTCCTTGATCCCCCGTCACGGAAGGATCTGCCTCATGAGGTACCGACGGATCAGACGGACCGCGGCGCGCGGAGCCGGAGCGCGCGGCGCCCGCGCCATCGCGGCCGGATGCGTCCTCGCCGCCCTCGGGCTGGCGGCGGGCCCCGCTCCCGGCGCCCTGGCCGCCCCCACCGAGCGCACCCCAACCGCCGTGGCCTCACCGGCTACTGAGGCCACGGCCCACACCGTCACGCTGGTCACAGGCGAGCGCGTCACGCTCGGCGCGGACGGGAGCGTCGTCGTGGCGCCGCGGCCGGGAGCGGAGGCGGACTATGTCACCCGACGCTTGGACAACGATGTCTTCGTCATTCCGCTGACCGCGCTGCCGTATCTGGGGCGCACCCTGGACCCTGCCCTGTTCAATGTCTCCGCCCTCGCCGAGGCCGGGGTGACCACTACTCCGGTACGGGTCGAGGCCACCGGAGGCGCCACGGCGCCGCGTTCGGGGCCCGCCTTCGGCGCGGCGCTGGCGAGGCAGGTCGGCGCCGAGGCAGCGGAGGGCTCCGCCGGGGACGGCCCGCTGTTCGGCGGCGTCACCTCCGTCGTACCAGCGGTCGCCACGGCTGATGGGCGGGCCGCCCCGCGTCCGCCCGCGCGTGCGGCCGACACGCGGGCCGACCAGACGCGGGCCGAGACGCGGGCTGCCCACACGCGGGCCGACCACCCGGTGAAGGTCACCGTGCTCGGTACGGACGGCAAGCCCCTCCCGGGCACCACGCCGTTCGCCCTGGCCAACGTCGACGACGCCACCCTCTACCGGGAGCCGTCCCTCCAGGCCGTCGACGGCGAGGCGAAGGCCGAGGTCCCCGCGGGCCGCTACAGCGCCATGGTCTCCGCCCCGACCTTCGACGGTGCGGGCGAGTCGGCCGGCATCCGCATGGCCACCGCCGAGTTCACCGTCCCCGACGGCGCCACCGGGACCGATGTCGTGCTCGACCTGCGCAAGGCCACCGAGCGGGTCACCTTCTCGACCCCGCGGCCGGCCGAGGAGCACCAGCTGATCCTCCACTACCTGCGCGATGACACCAAGGGGGAGGTGGCGGTCAACGGCGGCGTCGGCGTCTCCAGCGGCGCCCCCGTCTACGTCCAGCCCTCCAACCGCCCCGTCACCACCGGCGATCTGCGCTTCAACGTCTACACCCACCGCAAGGCGCCCGCGGACGCCGCCACGCCCTACTCCTACGACCTCAAGCTGGGCAACCCCGCCGGTGTGATCGCGAAGAACCAGCACTACAAGGTCACCGGCGGCCAACTGACCACCGTGCGGACCAACTACCACAGCGATACGCCGGGCCGCGCCCAGGAGATCGCACGCCTGATGTACCTGCCGTACGAATCGAGCGGCGAGGCGCTGTCCGAGCCGTTCAAGACACCGGCGCAGCGGGTCGAGTACGTGGGCGGCTCGTCCGGCGCCTCCTACCAAGGCTGGCTCAAGGCCGGGGAGCGGCGCTTCGTGTCCGAGAAGCAGACCCTCCGGCCCGGCCGTACCACCACGGTCGACTGGCTGCGCGGCCCGCTGGCCCCGGGCTTCACCGAGCCGGCGCCGGGCGCCGCCGCGGACGAGACGTGGTACTGCGCGGCGTGCCGCAAGGGCGACGCCCTCACCTTCTCCCTGACCACGGTCATGGACTCCGCCGGTCACCACGTCCTCGCGTTCCCGTCCGACATCACCTCCTCGCACTTCGCGGTGGTCTCCGGCGACACGACCCTGTACGAGGGCGACGGCGTCTCCGGTGGCGTCCTGACCGTCCCGCCGCGGAAGGCCCCGTACCGGGTGGTGTACGACCAGACCAGGACGAACGGCGAGTTCCACCAGTCGCTGACCACGCACACCGAGTGGACCTTCTCCTCGGGCCACTCGGGCGCCCAGACCGTGCCGGACAACTGGACCTGCGTGTCGGAGGCGGGCGAGTACGACGGGCCCGCCGAGTGCTCGGCGCTGCCGGTCGTCGTCCCGCACTACCGGCTCGACGCGGCGCTGGACGGCACCAGCCCGGCCGGTGACGACCATCTCGTCGTCGGCTTCGGGCATGTACCGGGCGTGGCGGCCGCGCCCGCGGTCACCAAGGCGCGGGTCGAGGTGTCCTTCGACGGCGGCGAGCGGTGGACGGCGGCGGCGATCACGGCGCTCGGCAAGGGCCGGTTCCGCGCGGACTGGACCACTCCGGACACCGCGGCGGGCCGGGACGCGTCGCTGCGTGTCAGCGGGACCGACGCGGACGGCAACAGTGTGGCGCAGACGGTGAAGAGCGCGTTCACGGTGGCCGCGCCCCGCGGTTAGCACGCCTGCGGGGCGCCTGCGGCGGGCCGTTCCCCTCCCCGCCCCTTCCCGACACCTGACGATATGCGGCTCCGCCGCGTGGCGGGCTTCGTCGCAGAGCCCGGGGTCCAGGGGCGGAGCCCCTGGTAGTGGGGAGGGGAAAGGTCCGCCGGGCGGTCAGCCCGAGTCGTTCTTCGCCCACCGCGCGGTCACCGTGCCGATGGCCGCCACCGCGTGCCCGGTCTGTCTGCCGCTCGCGCGCACCGACCGCGCGAACTCGATGTGCAGGAACGGCACACGTTCGGTGGCGGCCCTGCGGCCCTGGACGTTGTCGCGCCCCTCCAGGGGGCAGTCGCGGACCCAGGCGGGGCAGACGGAGAAGTGCCGCGCGGTCAGGGCGGCCGCGAGGCGGCGGGCGTCCGGGCGGCCCGCCCGGCCCTTGCCGGTGGAGGCGACGACGTCCCGGCCCGGCGCCGAGTCGTCGGCGAAACCGTGGAGCTGGACGCCGGGCAGCCCGCGCCGGGCGAGCTCGTCGCAGACCGCGTCGAAGACCGAGTCCGTGCGGTGGGCGGCGTCGGCGGCATCGTCCTCCCCGGCCCTGCGGTGGGCGCCCGCGAGCACCAGGACGCCGCCGGGGGAGTCCAGGAGCACACGCGCGCCGAGCCGTTCGGTGTCCGCGTCGGAGACCGGGTGCGGCACCTGGACCGACCAGCGGACGGGCGCGGAGAGGTCGACGTAGACCCGGGCCCAGCCGCGCGGGTCGGGGCCGTCCCCGGTGCGGTCGGACAGCTCGGCGTAGCGGCGGCCGGTGCCGGTGTCGGTGAGCGTACGGAGGCGGAAGCCGACGTCGGCGAGGAGCGGGCGGGCGCGGTCCGGGTGTCCGTCGAGGATCAGGCCCACCGCGTGGGCGACGTCCCGGCGTTCGGCGCGGCGCGGCTCCCGGTAGCCGCCGTCGGGGTCGAGCCCGGCCGTGAAGTCGGTGATCCTCCGCTCCAGCTGGACCTCGGGGGCTCGCGCGCCGTCCGAGGCACGGCCGTTGTCGTCTCCGGATGACCGGGCGATCGTATACGTGCTCAATGCCGCCACGAGCAGGCCGAACGCGACCGTGACGGCCGCCACGGTGATCGCCTTCGCTCGTACCTTCGCCATGACCGCCTCATCGTAACCACCCGCTTTACAGGGGCATATCGGGATGAGACGGGTGAAGAATGACCTCAGGGTGAACGACCGGCAAAGAATGCCAGACCGCTGTTTGCCCAGACTTGATTGAGACCAAACAGATTTCCTCGTTTTTTCTTTAAGATGTGCAACCCTTTGATCCGTCTGGCTGTCTGACGGTCCGGATCGCACTCGAGTGCGCTCTGTGTGGTGTGAGTTGCATGAGAGGAGCCCATCCGTGGCCGCTTCGCGTTCGAAGCGGCGGCACAAGGTCCGCCGAAGGGCCGACATGTCGCTTGTGGGTGGTATTCGTCCTCCCATAGCCGTGCTGTCGGTTCTGCTTCTCTCCCTCGCGGGAATCACCGCCCTCACTCTGGGCAAACCGGACAACGCCCTGGTCCCCAAGGCGGTCCTGACCTCGCAGCAGTACGTCGCCGAGGACGGCGCCATCGCGCTGCGGGCGTCGCTCGACGAGTCGGTCACCGACCTCACCGGCACCGCGACCCTCTTCAACGAGGGCAAGCCGGTCTCCGCCGACACCGTCCTGGACAAGGTCGGCGAGGTCTACCAGAAGTGGCGTGGCACCGCCGTCATCGAGATCAAGTCGGGCAAGATGCTCGCCGCCCGCGGCGAGAACGTCCCGCTGACCGCGATCGATCTCGGCAAGCTCTCCCGCGGTGACGGGCTGGCCCCGCGCATGGTGCGCCTGGAGAACGGCCAGACCCGGCTGATCATCCCCGCCCTGCTGTCCTGGAAGGGTCGGCCGCAGCAACTGCTCGTCGCCTCCAGCACCCTCAGCTTCCCCGGTGTCGACCTCGGCCCGGGCCGCGCCATCGGCGTCGTCGACTCCACCGGCCGGCTGCTCTCCAGCCACGGTGCCCTGGACAGCGAACGGGCCAGGAAGCAGCTCGCCTCCTTCGCCAAGACCGCCGCGCGCAAGGGCCGGCAGCATCCCATCAAGGCCAAGGAGCCCGGCGCGGGCGGCTACACCGGCGTCAGCGGCCACCTCACCGGGGGCGCCGCCGAGGACGTCCGCACCGTCGGCGGCTACGCCACGCTCACCCCGCCCCAGCCCGGTGAGCCCACCACCGCAAGCAGCCTCGGGCTGACCGTCGTCACCGGGGTCGACGTCTCCGCCAAGGTCTCCCAGATCACCCGCCCCGCCTTCGGCGTGGCCGCCGCCGGTGCCCTGCTGCTCATCGGCGGGCTCGCGGTGATGGTGCTGCTGGGCACCGTTCAGCGCCCGCTGATCCGGCTGTTCCTGGAGAGCCGCCGCCTCACCCGGGGCGACCTCGCCCGCCCGGTGAGCGTGCCCAGGGCCGGCGAGGCCGCCCGGGTGGGCGCCGCCCTCGAGCGGCTGCGCCGACAGCTCCAGGGCGAGCCCGCCGATGGCGACGGCCCGGTCGTGCGCAAGGGACTGGGCGCCCGTGCCCTGCTCGCCGTCTGCGCCGTCCTGCTGCTCGTCTGGTCGGTCCCGCTGATGCTGGTGCTCAACCGCGCCGACTCCTCCGTCAAGGTCCCGGCCCAGATCGTCCACGACCAGAAGTCCCGCACCGTGACCCTCAGCGACCGGGTCCGCCGCGCGCTCAACGAGGGCCACGCCGACCTGTCCGCGGTAGCCGCCCTGATCGGGGACCGCACCACGCCCGAGGACATGAAGAAGGTCCTGGAGCGCACCATGGAGGACCACGACCGTTACCAGTCGATGTACGTCCTCGGCGCCGACGGCGAGATCCTCGCGCGGGCCGGTGACGGCCCCCACCACGAGGACGGAAAGGGCCCCTCGAAGCAGGCCATCGAGGTGACCGGCGAGGGCGGCAAGAAGCCCGTGGTCACCGCCACCGCCCAGGCGCCCGGCCGGGGCGGGGCCGCCGTCGTCGGCGAGTTCCGCATCGAGTTCGTCAACGGGCTGCTGGGCCGCCAGGGCATGGGCGAGGTCCGGGTCGTGGACGCCAAGGGCCGGGTCATCGGCGGCGACTCCGGCTACATCGCCTTCGAGAAGGCGCCGTCGTACATGGGCTCGCTGCTCGCCGCGAAGCAGGCGCACGCCACCGTCCAGCGCGGCGGCACCGTACGGGTCGCGGCCGTCGCGCCGTTCAGCGGAGGCGGCGCGGCCAAGTCGCTCCGGTGGAGCCTGGCCAGCTGGCAGCCCGCCTCGGGCCTGGCGATCCCCGAGTACAGCCTGCAGAACCGGACCGTGCTGGCCGGACTGCTGGGGCTGACCGCCGCGGCCGCCTGTCTGGGCTGGCTGCACATCGTCGTCGTACGGCCCCTGCGCGCCCTGGCCGGACAGGCCGAGGCGCTCGCCGCGGGCGACCGCAGGACCGTGCTGTTCCCACGCCACCACGACGAGGTCGGCGCCGTGGTCCGCAGCCTGGAGCTGATCCGGCAGCAGCTCCAGGGGCAGCCCCGCAAACGGGACGGCGGCAGCCGGACCCCCGCCGGCGTCGGAAGGAACTGAGGCCCCCACCGTGCTCTTCCTCTACACCGTGCTCGTGGTGTGCGAGGCCGTCCTGCTGATCGCCGGCATCGTCGAACAGCGGCGGCACCAGACCAACCTCGACGTGATCCCCACCCGGGTCCTGGTCAACGGCATCCGCGGCAAGTCCTCCATCACCCGGCTGTGCGCGGGCGCCCTGCGCGGCGGCGGGCTGACCACCGTGGCCAAGACCACCGGTACGGCGGCCCGCTTCATCCACCCCGACGCCACCGAGGAGCCCGTCTACCGCAAGTTCGGCATCGCCAACGTGGTCGAGCAGATCGGCATCGTGCGCCGCGCCGCCGCCTACAACCCGGACGCGCTCGTCATCGAGTGCATGGCGGTCATGCCGGCGCTCCAGGAGATCAACCAGTCCAAGCTGATCCGCTCCACCATCGGCGTGCTGTGCAACGTCCGCGAGGACCACCTCGCCGAGATGGGCCCCACGCTGGACGACGTGGCGCGCTCGCTGTGCCGGTCCATGCCGGAGAACGGCATCTGCGTCACCGCCGAGCAGGACCGCTTCCACATCCTCCAGGAGGAGGCGGACGCCCGGAACTGCCAGTTGATCTACGCCGACCCCACGACGGTCAGCGACGAGGAGCTGCGCGGCTTCAGCTGGTTCACCTTCAAGGAGAACGTGGCCATCGCGCTCACCGTCGCCGAGCTGGTGGGCGTCGACCGCGCGACCGCCCTCCAGGGCATGTACGACGCCCCGCCGGACCCCGGCGTCCTCTCCGTCGAGCGGTACGCCACCGGGGACGGCAAGAAGCTGCGCTTCGCCAACGTCTTCGCGGCCAACGACCCCGAGTCGACCCTGATGAACATCAACCAGCTGCTCGACCTCGGCGCCATCCACCGCCCGCTCAACGTGGTCATCAACTGCCGCCCCGACCGGGTCGAGCGCAATGGCCAGATGGGCGAGATCATCCCCGACCTCGACCCCGAGCGGGTCTTCGTCATCGGTCACCCGGCCAAGTCCGCCATCGACTCCATCCCGGCCCAGTACCGGGACCGCGCGGTCGACCTCGGCGGCGACCGCCGGGACCCCGAGGAGTTCATGGCCGAGCTGCTCGGCCGCCTCGGCCCCGACTCCTCCCTGGTCGCCATCGGCAACATCCACGGCCAGGGCGAGATCCTCCTGGAGCACCTCGCCGAGCTGCCGCCCGACGAGAGCGCCGATGACACCCCGGCGGCACCGACCGCACCGGCGGGCGACGAGCGTCATGTCGAGCACGTGGACACGGTCCAGCTGTACGCGCCCCGCCTGGACCCCTACCAGGGCTACCCGGAGGCGTACGAGACCCGGTACGCGCCCGTGCACGTACCGCATCAGCGCACCCCCGAGCGGCCGTACCCGCGGACGGCACCCGACCAGGGCTCAAGGGAGCCCTGGCCCGCCGTCGTACCGGCCCCCGACGCCCCGCGGCACCCCGACGCCCCGCGGCCCCGCGGCCTGTTCGAGCCGCGGGTCCCGCCCGCCCCGCCCGCCGACGACTCCCAGCAGTGGCAGAACCCAGGAGAGCAGCACCGTTGATCCCCTCCGTCCTCACCCCTGAGATCGCCGCCATCGGCATCGCGATCGGGCTGCTCTTCTCGCTGGTCTGCTATCTGACGACCAACCTCTCGCCCGGCGGCATGATCACCCCGGGCTGGCTGGCGCTGACCCTCGTCGAGGATCTCCAGCGGGCCGCGATGGTCGTCGGCGTCACCGTGCTCACCTACGTGGGCACGCTGCTGATGCAGAAGTACGTGATCCTCTACGGCAAGCGGCTCTTCGCCGCGGTCGTCCTGCTCGGCGTGACCCTCCAGGCGACCGTGATGATCATCCTGTCGCTCGAGTTCCCGCTGATGTACGCGAACCAGACCCTCGGCTTCATCGTCCCGGGCCTGATCGCCTACCAGCTGGTCCGCCAGCCCCGGGGGGCCACCCTGCTGTCCACCGGGTCGGTGACGCTGATGGCCTATGTCGTCCTCACCGCCGGAATCCTCCTCGGCGTCATGCCGTCCGCCTGACCCACCACCGGAGCCGATCCCATGCCACTGAAGAAGAAACGCCCCGTACTGCACGCCGTCACCGTGCTCGCGCTGCTCGGCGCCAGCGGCTATCTGACCGTGGAGCTCAGGAAGGACGAGCAGGACAGGACGCCCGCCACCCAGGCCGTCATCGACGAGCCGAACCTGGAGAACGGCACCGGTCAGCAGAGCGGCAAGCAGACCTGGGAGCGGCTGAAGAACCCCGCCCGCACCATCCTGCGCGGCGACAACGGCCAGATCCTCGCCACCTTCACCGACCACGCCCGCACCGCCACCCTGCGCGGCCCCTCCCGCACCTTCAGCGAGCCCGCCAGCACCAAGACCAAGGTGATCACCGAGGACTGGGTGCGGCTGATGCCGGAGCCGTGGGCCGAGGGCGCCGAGAAGAAGCAGTGGTTCAAGGACTGGTTCAAGGAGAACTACGGCAGCAAGAAGGAGGACATCTTCGCGATCGCCTTCCAGTACGTGGCGGGCGCGCCGGTCAAGAAGGACGCCCAGGGCATCCCGTACGCGGGCGACGCGGTCTTCGGGCCGTTCAAACCGGACGGCGTGGACCGGCTGGAGCAGAACGACTTCTACGACTACCTCGGCATCTCCTACACCTTCCGCGACGGCACCACGCTGGCCGCGCGCAAGGAGCGCTACCGGGCGCTGGACTGCTCCGGCTTCATCCGCATGGTCATGGGCTACCGCTCCCGCTACCCCCTGATGGCGAGCAACACCCTCGGCGACGGCCTGCCGCGCACCGCCAACGGCATGGCCCGCTCCAAGGTCGGCGTCGATGTCATCAAGATCCAGGGCCCCGGCCCCTGGTACACCCGGCCCACCAACATCGATCTGCTCCAACCCGGTGACCTGCTGTTCTTCAAGATGGATCACCGCACCGGCGACCATATGGACCATGTCGCCCTGTACCTGGGGCTGGACACCGACGGCCACCGCGTGTTCGTCTCCAGCCGCAAGGAGCAGAACGGCCCCACCATCGGCGACAACGGCGGTGTCTCCCGCATCGACGGCAACGGTTTCTACGCCGGGCTCTTCCGCAGCGCCAAGCGCCTCTGAGGCCCTAGGAGGAGAAAATCGGGCCGAATCGGGGCAAAAATGTTACGCGGCGCTAGACTTTAACGGCTAGTTTCCTTGTAGCGTTCGCGTTAGTGCGGGTAGGTTCTGCGCCATGACCGCATCCCAGACTCCGACCACTGCCGAGGAGCTGCGCGGTGTCGGCCTGCGGGTGACGGCCGCCCGTGTCGCCTTGCTGGAGACCGTCCGGGACGGTGATCACCTCGGGGTCGAGGCGATCGCCTCCGGGGTACGCGACCGTGTCGGCCACATCTCCCTCCAGGCCGTGTACGAGGCCCTTCACGCACTGACGGCGGCGGGCCTCGTACGCCGCATCGAACCGGCCGGCAACCCGGCCCGGTTCGAAGGACGCGTCGGTGACAACCACCACCACGTCGTATGCCGGACGTGTGGTGCCGTCGCCGATGTCGACTGCGCCGCCGGTGAGGCACCCTGCCTGACCGCGTCCGATGACCACGGCTTCTCCGTCGACGAGGCCGAGGTCATCTACTGGGGCCAGTGCCCCGACTGTTCCACCGCCACCAGTTCCTGAGCACCATGATCCGCCCTAGCGTGGAAGGATTTCCATGTCCGAGAACCATGAGGCAATCGTCGTAGACCCGAAGA
Organism: Streptomyces lacaronensis; assembly: GCF_047337785.1. NCBI lineage: Bacteria > Bacillati > Actinomycetota > Actinomycetes > Kitasatosporales > Streptomycetaceae > Streptomyces > Streptomyces lacaronensis. Next base: position 2,341,506 of record NZ_JBLHDK010000003.1, on the reverse strand, counting down.
CAGAGGAAGCGGGGGGCTGCCCGGTCGCGCATGGGCGTGCTCCGCACCCCACGCAGGGCGGCGGCAACCGTCAGTGGTGGCCGGACCGGCTCAATCTGAAGATCCTCGCCAAGAACCCCCCGGTGGCGAACCCGCTGGGTGAGGAGTTCGACTACGCCGAGGCGTTCCAGGCCCTCGACCTCGCGGCGGTGAAGCGGGACATCGCCGAGGTGCTGACCACCTCGCAGGACTGGTGGCCCGCCGACTTCGGCAACTACGGCCCGCTGATGATCCGTATGGCCTGGCACAGCGCCGGCACCTACCGCATCAGCGACGGCCGCGGCGGCGCCGGTGCCGGTCAGCAGCGCTTCGCCCCGCTCAACAGCTGGCCGGACAACGCCAGCCTCGACAAGGCCCGCCGTCTGCTGTGGCCGGTCAAGAAGAAGTACGGCCAGAGCATCTCCTGGGCCGACCTCATGGTCCTCACCGGCAATGTCGCCCTGGAGACGATGGGCTTTGAGACCTTCGGCTTCGGCGGTGGCCGTGCGGACGTCTGGGAGGCCGAGGAGGACGTCTACTGGGGCCCGGAGACCACCTGGCTCGGCGATGAGCGCTACACCGGCGACCGCGAGCTGGAGAACCCGCTCGGCGCTGTCCAGATGGGCCTGATCTACGTCAACCCGGAGGGCCCCAACGGCAACCCGGACCCGATCGCCGCGGCCCGCGACATCCGTGAGACGTTCCGCCGGATGGCGATGAACGACGAGGAGACCGTCGCCCTCATCGCCGGTGGCCACACCTTCGGCAAGACCCACGGCGCGGGCCCCGCGGACGCCGTCGGCCCGGACCCGGAGGCCGCCCCGATGGAGCAGCTGGGCCTCGGCTGGAAGAGCACCCACGGCACCGGCGCGGGCAAGGACGCCATCACCAGTGGCCTCGAGGTCACCTGGACCACCACCCCCACCCAGTGGAGCAACGGGTTCTTCAAGAACCTCTTCGAGTACGAGTACGAGCTCACCAAGAGCCCGGCCGGCGCCAACCAGTGGGTGGCCAAGGACGCCCCGGAGATCGTCCCGGACGCCTTCGACCCGAACAAGAAGCAGCGCCCGACGATGCTCACCACGGACCTCTCGCTGAAGCTGGACCCGATCTACGGGCCGATCTCCCGCCGGTTCTACGAGAACCCGCAGGAGTTCGCGGACGCCTTCGCCCGCGCCTGGTACAAGCTGACCCACCGCGACATGGGCCCGAAGTCGCTGTACCTCGGCCCGGAGGTCCCGGAGGAGACCCTGCTGTGGCAGGACCCGCTGCCCGAGGCCGAGGGTGAGGCCATCGACGCCGCCGACGTCACGGCGCTCAAGGCCAAGATCCTCGACTCCGGTCTGACCGTCTCGCAGCTGGTCTCCACCGCCTGGGCGTCCGCCGCCTCGTTCCGCGGCAGCGACAAGCGCGGTGGCGCCAACGGCGCCCGGATCCGCCTGGAGCCGCAGCGCGGCTGGGAGGTCAACAACCCGGACGAGCTCGCGCAGGTCCTGCGCGTCCTGGAGACCATCCAGGGCGAGTTCAACTCCGGCGCCAAGAAGGTCTCCCTGGCCGACCTGATCGTCCTCGGTGGCTCCGCCGCCGTGGAGAAGGCCGCCAAGGACGCCGGTGTCGACGTCGAGGTGGCCTTCGCCCCGGGCCGTGTCGACGCGGGCGACGAGCACACCGACGCCGAGTCGTTCGCCGCGCTGGAGCCGACGTACGACGGGTTCCGCAACTACGTCGGCAAGGGCAACCGCCTGCCGGCCGAGTACCTGCTGCTGGACCGGGCGAACCTGCTCACCCTGAGCGCCCCCGAGACGACCGTCCTGGTCGGTGGTCTGCGTGTGCTGGGCGCGAACCACAACGGTTCCAAGCACGGCGTCCTCACCGAGACCCCGGGCAAGCTCACCAACGACTTCTTCGTCAACCTGCTCGACCTGGGCACGACCTGGAAGTCCACGTCCGAGGACCAGACCACGTTCGAGGGCCGTGACGCCTCGGGCGCGGTCAAGTGGACCGGCACCCGTGCCGACCTCGTCTTCGGCTCCAACTCCGAGCTGCGCGCCCTCGCGGAGGTCTACGCGAGCGACGACGCCAAGGAGAAGTTCGTGCACGACTTCGTCGCGGCGTGGGTCAAGGTCATGAACCTGGACCGGTTCGACCTCGTCTGATCCGCTCCGAGCACCCCGTCCAGGCCGGTCCGCACGGACCGGCCTGGACGTTTTTCCGCCCGAAGGCCCGCCAGGGCCGACGGACACGCTTTGCCATCTCTTTACAACGCGCCGCGCCGCTGCCTCGTCTCTCCGCTCGATCCGTAACCCAGCCCGCCGAACTGCCGGGCGGACCGACGAAAGAGAGCGACTCCATGCGCCGCACTGTCCTCAGCGCGATGACACTCGCGTGCACCGCCGTACTGGCGACCACCGTGCCCGCGTTCGCCGACGACGCGACCCCCGCCCCCCGCCGCACCCCCTCGGCCTCCGCCAGCCCGGTCCCGAGCGAGGCGCCGACCCGCAAGCCCACCTCCGCCGCCCCGGCCCCGAGGGAGGAACCGGCCCAGAAGCGGGACCGCGGCCAGGTCGCGGTCGTGCCGAAGGGCGCGCCCAACACCGGAGTGACGGCCGAGTCCTCCGGGTCGTCCGACGACGAGGGCGCGCTGATCGGCGGGGGAGCCGCCGCCGTGCTCGCCGCGGGCGGCGCGGCGGTCCTCGTCGTCCGCCGCCGGCGGGCGACCGGGGCATGACCCCGTTCTCCAGGCGCGCCTTCGCCACCGCGGCGATAGCCTCGCTGCTCGCGGGCTGCGGCGGCCACCCCTCCCGGCGGACCACGGCCGCACCGAGCTCCGGCAGGAGGCCACCGCCGACCCCCGCGAAGGCGGCGCGTCCCCTTGGGCGTTCGGTCCCGGTCGGGCTGCGGATCCCGGCCATCGGCGTCGACACCCCGGTCATCCGGCTGGGGCTGGCGCCGGACGGGAGCGTGGCGGTCCCGCCGGTCACGGCCCATGACCGCGCGGGCTGGTACCGGCACTCGCCGACACCGGGGCAGCTCGGCCCGTCGGTCATCCTCGGCCATGTCACGGTCGGCGCCTACGGCGACGGGGTCTTCCGTCGCCTGGCGCGGCTGCGCCGGGGCGACCGGGTCGAGGCGCGCCTGGAGAACGGCACGGCGGCACGGTTCGACGTCAGCGCCGTACGGACCGTCGCCAAGGCGGACTTCCCGGCGGACGAGGTCTACGGGAACGTGGACCGCCCGGAGCTGCGGCTGATCACCTGTGGCGGCCCCCGCTCCGGCGACGGCTACCTCGACAACGTGATCGTCTTCGCCGCGCTGACATCCGCCGGCCCCTGACCCACCCCGGACCCCGGGCCCATGGAACCCACACCGGCGGCCCGGGATCCTCCCCTTTGAAGTGTCCTCTTTAGAAGTGTCCTCACGGCCGAGTGCCGTCGCGACCATGGAGTGCGTTGAAACGGTCCCGTGACAGGGCGGCGTCCGAGCTGTTCGCCGCCCTCTACCCGCGCCTGGCCGGCTGGTGCCGCCGTCTCGTCGACGACGACGAGACGGCCCATGAGATCGCCTCCGAGGCGTTCACCCGGCTCTGGGCCCGCTGGACGTCCGTGGAGGAGCCCCGCGGCTTCCTCTACGTCACCGCGGCCAATCTCGTCCGGGACCACTGGCGCAAGGTGGAGCGCGAACGCAGGGCCATGCGCCGGGCCACCACGGAAGCCGCCGTCCACCCCCACACCGAACAGTCCGACCCGTCGGTGCGCCTGCTCGTGCAGTCGCTGCCGGAACGGCTGCGCGTCCCGATCCTGCTGCACTACTACGCTGACATGCCGATCCGGGAGGTGTCCGTACTGACCGGGCGCAAGGAAGGAACCGTCAAGGCCGACCTCCACGCGGCCCGGGAACTGCTCCGCGTCCACCTGAGGAGAAGCCTTGACCCCACGCTGTGACGACGGCCCGGAGCACCTCGGCCCCGAGCGGGAGCCCGACGACCCCCTCGCGGTGATCCTGCGGCCCCCCTCCGACTACCTCGGCCCGCCCCCCGGCCGGTACGAGGCGATCCGCCGCGCCGCGGCCCGCCGCAAGCTGCTCCGCGCCGCGGCCGGGGTCGGCGTGTCCTGCGCCGTGGCCGTCCTCATCGCGCTGCCGCTCCGCGCGGCGGCACCCGAGCCACCCGCGCGCCCGACGGTCCCGCTCGCCCCGCCGCCCGCGACCGGCCGTACGGCGCCCCCGCTTCCGTCGGTTTCCGGCGGTGCCTCGGTGTCGCCCAGCCCCTCGGCGCCGTCCGAGTCCGCCGGCCGGCGCCCCAGCCGCGGGCCCGGGAGCGAGACGTCCAGCCCCCGGGACGGCGCGAAGGTGCCCGCCCGCGGGCGGTCGGTGTCGCCCGGCTCCTCGGCGCGGGCCGTGCCTTCGGAGGGCCGGGGGGACACCGGGACCGCGCCCGGAACGACCCGTCGGCCGTAGGCGGCTCCGGCCGCCTGCGGCCCTGTCGCGCTACGCCTTCGAACCGATGCCGGTCAGCGACCGCACCTCCATCTCCGCCTGCTTCTTGGGGTCCGCGGGCTCCTTGCTGAAGACCGTGCCGAGGAAGCCGCAGAGGAAGGAGAGCGGAATGGACACCAGGCCGGGGTTGGTGAGCGGGAACCAGTGGAAGTCCACGCCCTTGATGATCGATGTGGAGCTGCCGGAGATGGCGGGGGAGAAGATGATGAGCACCAGGCCGGACACCAGCCCGCCGTAGATGCTCCACAGCGTTCCGGTCGTGTTGAAACGCTTCCAGAACAGCGTGTAGAGGATCGTCGGCAGATTGGCGGACGCGGCGAGCGCCAGGGCCAGCGACACCAGGAACGCGACGTTCTGGCCGTTGGTCAGGATGCCGCCGAGGATGGCCAGGAAGCCGATCACGAGCGCCGTCAGACGGGCGACCCGGATCTCGGACCGCGGATCGGCCTTTCCGTCCCGGATCACATTGGCGTACACGTCATGGGCGAACGAGGCCGAGGCGGCCAGGGTCAGTCCGGCCACCACCGCCAGGATCGTCGCGAAGGCCACCGCGGAGACGATGCCCAGGAGCATCGCACCGCCGATCTCGAAGGCGAGCAGCGGAGCCGCGGAGTTCTCGCCGCCGGGCGCGTTCACGATCTTGTCCGAGCCGACCAGCGCGGTGGCGCCGTACCCGACGAGCAGGATCGACAGATAGAAGATGAACATCGACCAGGAGCACCACACCACCGAGCGCCGGGCCTCCTTGGCGTCCGGCACGGTGTAGAAGCGCATCAGCACGTGCGGCAGGCTGGAGATGCCGAGGACCAGCGCCAGGGAGAGGGAGACGAAGTCGAGCTGGTCCATCGCGTTCTTGCCGTACCAGCCACCCGGGTTGAGCAGTTCCCCGCCCAGCGGACTGTTCTGCGACGCCTGGTCGAGGATCGCCGAGAGGCTGAACCCGAACTTTCCGAGCAGGAACACACTCATGAAGGTCACGCAGATCAGCAGCAGGCCCGCCTTGATGATCTGCACCCAGGTGGTGCCCTTCATGCCGCCCACCAGGACGTAGAAGACCATGACGAGGCCGACGCCGGTGATGATGAGGGCCTGCCCGCCCTTGCTGTGCACATTGAGCAGCAGGGCGATCAGGCCACCCGCGCCGGCCATCTGGGCGAGCATGTAGAAGAACGTGATCACCAGGGTGGCGTTGGCCGCCGCCGCGCGGACCGGGCGCTGCTTCATGCGGTAGGCCATCACATCGCCGACCGTGAACCGCCCGGTGTTGCGGAGCCGTTCACCGACGAGCAGCAGGGCGACCAGCCAGGCCACCAGCCACCCCACGGAGTAGAGGAACCCGTCGTAGCCGTGGACGGCGATCGCTCCCGAGATGCCGAGGAAGGAGGCGGCGGAGAGGAAGTCGCCGGAAAGGGCGATGCCGTTCTGGACGCCGCTGAAGGCGCTGCCCGCGGCGTAGTAGTCGGAGGTTGTCGAATTTCTGTTGGTGGCCTTGTAGACGACGAACAGCGTGATGACGACGAAAGCGAAGAAAACGCTCAGGTTGATCATCGGGCTGCCGGTCGTGCCGGCTGCGATCTGCACTGTCATTCCTTGCCGACTCCCGCCAGCTCGTGGATCGTGTCCACCTGGGGATCAAGTTTCTTGCGCGCGAAGCGCCGGTATGTCAGGACGATCGCCATGGTCGTCACGAACTGCAGCAGACCGAAAAGGGTGCCGGTGTTGACCGCGCCGAACACCTTGCGGCTCATGAAGTCGTGGTCGTAGGCCGAGAAGAGAACGAAGGTCATGTACCAGCACAAGAAGAACGCGCTCATCGGGAAGATGAACCAGAGCAGTCTCTTGCGCAGGAGTTTGAACTCCGGGCTCTGCTGGATCGCCTCGAAGTCGGGCTCCCCGATGTCGTCACCGCGATCGGCGAACCCCGTTCCGGTGGCCCGCTCGGATGGCAAGGAAGCGGGCGATCGCACCGATTTATTCATGGTTTTCTCCGGGGTTTTTCTGACGAATACGTCGGTTCGGGAGCGCCCGCGTTCGGGCGTCAGGGGAGGGCAACCGGCGGGCCCTTGACGCGGCAAGTGTAGTAAGGCACCGGACGCAGTCAACGTCGCACCCCGCTCCTCACCGGCGCAGATGGGCACATGTCAGGGTGTGGATCCGGCTTCGACGCCATCTCGATTATGACGGGAGAGGTCGCTGAACTAATATTTTGTCTCACCTTCCCGTGTTGTCCATTTTGACTTGATGTCAGGTTGCCGACGAGTGCTCAGGGTTGCGCCTTGGGGACATTTCGGCACCCGGCGTTGTGTCCCAAGTGTCGCCACTGGTAGAACCTCATCCCGGGTAGAACGTCCCATCGTGCGCGAGCATGAGTGCGGTGAGCGTGCCGCCTGGGCAGCGCGTCTGCCGTTGGCATATGACGGCAGCTCCCGGCTCGCCACTCCCTCCCCCGGGGTGTTTGGATAGGTCAAGGAACGCAGTCTGCGGGGGTGTTCCCAAGAAGCCGGAGGTAGGTTGATCTGTGGGTTTCCTCGACCGCTCTCGCATCGTCGCAGGCGCGGGCTGGAATCGTTGGCTGATTCCTCCGGCGGCGCTCGCGATCCACTTCTCCATCGGCCAGGCGTACGCCTGGAGTGTCTTTAAGATACCCCTGGAAGATTCCCTAGACATCTCCGGAACGGCTAGCGCCCTCCCGTTCCAGATCGGCATTCTGGTGCTCGGCCTCTCTGCCGCGTTCGGGGGAACGCTGGTGGAGAAAAAGGGCCCGCGCTGGGCCATGTTCGTCGCGCTCGTGGCCTTCTCGACGGGCTTCCTGGTCGCCGCGCTCGGCGTCGCCACGCGCAATTACTGGTTGGTCGTCCTCGGCTACGGCGGCATCGGCGGAGTCGGCCTCGGCATCGGGTACATCGCGCCGGTGTCCACCTTGATGAAGTGGTTTCCGGACCGGCCGGGCATGGCCACCGGTACGGCGATCATGGGTTTCGGCGGTGGCGCGCTGATCGCCTCTCCCTGGTCGACGGAGATGCTGAAGGCGTTCGGCAGTGACACCAGCGGCATCGCCAAGACGTTCCTGGTGCACGGCCTGGCCTACGCCGTGTTCATGTCGCTGGGCGTGGTGCTGGTGCGGGTGCCACCGGAGGGCTGGCGGCCGGCCGGCTGGACGCCCCGCGTCGACGCCGGCAAGCGGCTCGTCACCACCCGACACGTATCGGCCAGGAACGCGGTGCGGACGCCGCAGTTCTGGCTGCTGTGGGTCGTGCTGTGCATGAACGTTACTGCTGGTATCGGGATCCTGGAGAAGGCCGCCCCGATGATCCAGGACTTCTTCCACGACACGGCGAGTCCGGTGAGCGCGAGCGCCGCCACCGGGTTCGTCGCGCTGCTGTCCCTGGCCAACATGGCCGGTCGCTTCGTGTGGTCCTCGGTCTCCGACGTGGTCGGCCGGAAGAACATCTACCGGCTGTACCTGGGCGTCGGTGCCCTGCTCTACCTCACCCTGATGCTCGAGAAGGACAGCAGCACCGCGCTGTTCGTCGCCTCGACGATGGTGATCCTTTCGTTCTACGGCGGTGGATTCGCCACCGTTCCGGCCTACCTCAAGGATCTGTTCGGCACCTACCAGGTCGGCGCGATCCACGGCCGGCTGCTGACCGCGTGGTCGGTCGCCGGAGTCGCCGGACCGCTCATCGTGGATTCCATCGCGGATTCCGCACACGAGGACGGGCGCTCCGGCCCGGCTCTCTACACCTTCTCGTTCTCGCTCATGATGGGTCTGCTCGTCATCGGCTTCATCGCGAACGAGCTGGTACGTCCGGTGAATCCGAAGTTCCATGAGCCGGAGCCGGCGGCCCGGGAGGAGTCGGCACCCCCGGAGGAAACCCCCGATCCCCTTCCGGCAGAGAGGCGGTAAACCGGTGACTGACGCAGACGGCCCTTCGCCGACCGCGACCAAGACGGGTTCCCCCGTGGTGATGGTCGTGGCATGGCTGTGGGTGGCGGTGCCGTTTCTGTACGGCCTCTATCAACTGGCGGAGAAAAGCAGCAAGTTGTTCGAGTAAAGGCAGGCGCGCCGGCGCATCGCCGAAGCGATGGGCCGGCGCGCCTGCCGGGCGTTCGACTTTCCCCATCCGGGGAAATCCCAGGAGAAACGGCATCGTGATACATCCCTGTGGGCAAGCCGGTCCGAGCGCGGAGCGCGCCTCATGACCCCGGGCAGGCATGCGGCCGCGCGCGACCGCTCGTCGTCGTGGTGGGCCGGCGTCATGGAGTGGCGTAACTGGCGGCTGCCGGTGAAGTTGGGTGCCGTTCTGGTGGTGCCCGCTCTGCTCGCGGTGGCCTTGGGCGTCGTGCAGATCCAGCGCGACGTCGAGCGCGCCAACTCGTACGCGGACGTACAGCGGCTGGTCAAGCTGCGCGGCGGTCTGAGGCCGTTGATCGGCGATCTGCAGGAGGAGCGCACCCTGTCGGCCGAGCGGCTGGGTGACGGTGGGTCCACCGATCCGGCCGTGCTCCGCCGGCAGACCCAGCGCGTGGACCGCGCTCAGGCCGCCGTCACCCGCACCACGATGCGGACCCACGGTCTGAAGGGGGTTTCGGCCAACCGCTACCGCGACGCGTCCAGGCTCCTGGACGGACTGCCCGACCTGCGCGAGCGGGTGACCTCCAAGGATCTGGGCCCATGGCCCGCGGTGACCGAGTACAGCAAGATCATCAACAGTCTGCTCGACCTGGACCAGGCGCTGGGCAGCGGGTTCGGCGACGCTCAGCTGTCCGGACCGGCCAGTGCGCTGTACGACCTGGAGATGGTCCAGGAGCAGGTCCACCTCCAGCATGTGATCGTCATGGTGGCGCCCAAGCCCGGCACGCTGGAGGACCCGGAGCTCATCAGGGCGCTCCAGGAGTCCGACATCCGCATGCGGGACAAGCTGAGCGACTTCCGCGCCGTGGCCACCGCGGGGGACCAGCGCGCCTACGACCGCACGGTCACCGGCCCGGAGGTCGATCGGCGCACCAAGCTGCTGGACGGCGTGCTGTCCCAGGCGGGCTCGCTGAACGCCGGGCGGAACGGCGCCGACGCCCCGCCGTTCTCCAACCGCACCTGGCACCGCAGTTCGGAGGCGCACGGACGCCTCATCGACACGGTGGAGAAGCGGCTCGCCGACCGGCTCCGCGTGACCTCCGCCAAGCTCCAGGACGAGACCAGTGACCGGGCCGGTGCGGAGTCCGTGCTGCTCTTCGCCGTGCTCCTGCTCGCCTTCGCCATCGGCATCGCCATCGCCCGGCATCTGCTGCGGTCGCTGACCGTGCTGCGCTCCACCGCGCTCGACGTGGCCGAGCGCCGGCTCCCGGAAGCGGTGTCCAGCATCCGTGAGGGCGAGGCGTCCAGCACCGCGATCAGCGCCGTGCCCGTCCACACCACCGAGGAGTTCGGACAGCTCGCGAGGGCGTTCGACGCGGTGCACGGCCAGGCCGTGCGTCTGGCCGCCGAACAGGCCGCGCTCCGCGGCGATCTGCGCGACACCCTGGTCAACCTCTCCCGGCGCAGCCAGAGCCTGGTGGACCGGCTGCTGCGGCTGATGGAGCAGCTCGAGTCGCATGAGGAGGACCCGGACCAGCTGGCCAACCTCTTCAAGCTGGACCACCTGGCGACCCGTATGCGGCGCAACAACGAGAACCTGATGGTCCTGTGCGGCAGCACCCCGGTCCGCCCCTCCGAACAGCGGGTGCAGCTGGACAGCGTGCTGCGCGCCGCGGTCTCCGAGATCGAGCACTACCGGCGGGTAGTGGTGGAGCCCGTTCCCACCGCCGAGGTGATCGGGTACGCTGCCGGTGACCTGGCGCGAATGATCGCTGAGCTGCTGGACAACGCCACCGCGTTCTCCCCGCCGGAGACCCAGGTGACCGTCAGCAATACACTGCGGCTGGACGGTTCCGCACTGATCGAGGTCCGCGACGAGGGATTTGGGATGAGCGGTGCCGAATTGGCCAAGGCTCATCGGCGCGTAGCGGGGGACGCATCCGTGGAGGTACCTACGTCCCGGCAGATGGGCTTGACCGTCGTCGGTCAGCTGGCCCGTCGCCACGGCGTCACCGTGGAGCTGATCTCGGAGCGGGACACCGGTGGCGGACTGCGCGCGGGGGTGCTGGTCCCGGCCAGGCTGATGCTCGGGGACAAGCCCGCCATCGCGGGCCCGGAGAGCTCGCTGCCCATCCGGAAGACCTCCGCCAGGAACTCCGAGCCGGCGCGGCCGCACCGTGAGCTCGGCGGCGCCCCGGCGGCACCTCTGCCGCGCCGCGTGCCCGACGGCCCCCGCTCGCTGCGCGCCGGTGATGCCCCGGCCGCGTCCGAGCACGCGGGCCGCTCCCTGCCGACCCGCCCCAGTTCCTCGCGGGCGTTCACGGATCCCCAGCAGACCGGCGGACTGCCGCGTCGGAGCCCCGCCAAGCCCGGCCACCCGGCCAAGCCCGGTCATCCCACCAAGCCGGGCCATCCCGCCCCGGTCGGCGAGGGTGTCCCGGTCGGCGAGGGCGCCCCGGTCGGCGACGGCGCACCGGAGAAGACCGGCCCCCTGCCCGGCGACGGCGCGACGCCCGCTGACCGCCGTACGGCACGGCCGCCGGGGCAGCCCACGGTGCCACCGCGGCGTTCACGTCCCACCGCCCCGGACGACGCCCGCTCGCCATGGTTCGCGTCGCCCGAGACGGCACCGGCCGGCTCCCATGGCGAGGAGCCGCCCGACGGCCGGAAGTCCGCGGACCTTCCAGCGTCCGCCGCCGCCCGGCGGCCCGACCCCGCTCCGCGCGGACCGTCCGACGAGCGTCGGCCGGACCCCGCGGACGAGCCCGGCCAGATCGTCCACGAGCGGCCAGGTGCCGCGGAGGCGGGCGGCGTCACCCAGGCCGGGCTGCCCCGGCGGGTGCCGCGCCAGGGCCAGGCGGCGGACCGGGACAAGCCGCGCGCCACCGGAGAGCGGCCCGCGCCGCGCGCCGCCGCGGACGACGCCGCCGCGCGCCGGAACGCTGGCCGCACCCATTCGTTCCTCAGCAATTACCAGTCGGGCATCCGGCGGGCTCAGCCCGACGGACGCGACGAGACATAAGGTCTCAGCGAAGATGGACAGGAAGAACCCATGACCTCACCCCAGCTGCGGGAGGTGAGCCAGTTCGGATGGCTGGTCACCAACTTCACCGAGCGTGTGCCCAATGTGGCGTGCGCCGTGGTGGTCTCGGCCGACGGGCTGTTGCTCACCGCGTCGGAAGGGCTGGCGGCCGATCGGGCCGAGCAGGTCGCCACCATTGCCGCCGGGGCCATCAGTCTGATCCAGGGCGCTGCCCAGTGCATGGATACCGGTGATGTGCGGTCCTCCGTGATCCAGATGGAGCTCGGGAACATGCTCCTGATGTCGATCAAGGACGGCTCGTGCCTCGTGGTGCTGGCGGCGCCGGACTGCGAGATCGGTCAAGTGGCGTACGAGATGGCGGTACTGGTCGATCAGGTCGGCGAGATGCTGACCCCGGAACTCCGCGCCGAGCTGCAGGAATTGAACCTGCGGGGCGTAAAGCGGACAGCAGCCCAATAGGCCGGACGGGGAGATGATGAGCACCGGTGAAGGCCCTTCCGGGCAGGGACCTGGGAGAGAACAGGGGGCGGAGGACGAACAGACCTTCGCCGACGTGCTCAACGCCTTCAGCTTCGGCAAAGGGCGACGCGGGCGGAAGTCACCCCGGTCCGACGGGGCGCCGGAGGGCGCCCGGTCCCGCCGCCGGGGCGGGGACGCCCGGCCCGAGGAGCCCGGGGAACCCTTCCCGCGGGGGGCGTCGGAGCCGGAGCGGTCGGGCGTCTGGGACGCGGAGCACGACGGGAGCCAGGGTCCGGCCTCGCTGGTGCGCGCCTACTCGTGGACGGGCGGCCGGACCAGGTCCGACCATCACTTCGAGGTCGAGACCCTGGTGACCACCACCGAGCTGGGCCACCGCTCGATGGACACCCTTCAGGCGGACCACCGCCCGGTGATCGCGCTGTGCCAGGAGCCGCGGTCGGTGGCCGAGGTGGCGGCCATGCTCGCGGTGCCGCTGGGGGTGGCCAAGGTCCTGCTCGGCGACATGGCCGAGCACGGCCTGATCACCGTCCACCGGACGGCTTCCACGGAGGGCGACGTACCGGACGTCTCCCTGATGGAGCGCGTGCTGGTCGGGCTTCGGCGGATCTAGAGTCCTTCTGACGGATCTCCGTGGAGGAAGAACCCTGGCGGCTTCGCCGCGCGGGAGCCGACAGGTCCCCGCGCGGCGATATGCCCCCTTCTGTGTGCGATGCCCCCCGAAGAGCGCGCACTCGCTGATTGCTTGTGCGCGTTCGAAGCCAACACTGAGCAGTTTCACGCTCTTGACGTGATTCGCTCTGATCGGTTTACTCCCTGGCACGCCGATGTCGAATCCTCGGCGGCAGAGGTACGCCCAGCCGGTATGCGGCTCCGCCGTGAGTCCGGCCCGAGTCGCCAGGTCGCTGTCCGTGGCCGAGGCGGGGCCGTGCCCTCGGATCATGGAGCTCTCAGCGATGAGCCTGAACCGTTCGCGTATCCCTCCCCCTGTGCGCGGCGGTCCGTCCCGGCGTGGGGTGCTGCGCGGCGGCGGGGCGATGGCGCTCACCGGCGCCATGGGTGCCGCCGTGGCGGGATGCGGGACGGGCCTGGGGGTGGATTCCCATGGCACCGTGCACATCGAGGTGTGGCACGGGCAGACCAGCACCGCCCTGCGAGCGGTCAAGCGGCTCGTGGGCGACTTCCACCGCGGCCACCCGAAGATACGGATCGACCTGAGCGGCGGTGTGCTGGCGGACGACATGCTGCAGAAGGTGATGGCCGGTCTCGTCGCCGGATCCCCGCCCGATGTGGCCTATATCTTCGGCTCCGACCTGGCCAGCGTCGCCAGAAGCCCCCAACTGGCGGATCTGACCACGGTCGTGGAATCCGGGCAGGTCCCGTGGAAGCAGTACTGGCCCGCCGCCCGGGAGGGCGTCACGGTCGACGGTGTGGTCCGTGCGGTGCCCGCGGTGCTGGACTCGCTCGCCGTGGTGTGCAACAAGGCCCTCTTCCGCCGGGCGGGGCTGGAGCTGCCGGGCCCCGGCTGGACCTGGCGGGACTTCATCGAGACGGCCAGGAAGCTGACCGACCGCGGCAGGGGCACATTCGGCACCGGCTGGCCCGCCGCGGGCGACGAGGACACGGTGTGGCGGATGTGGCCCATGATCTGGGATCTGGGCGGCGAGGTCATCGCCGAGGGCAAACGCGAGATCGGGTTCGCGGGCGAACCCGGGGTCCGGTCCCTGGAGGTGCTCGCGGCACTCGCCAAGGACAGAAGCGTCTACGTCGATCCCAAACCCGGTGGCGAGCAGATGTACCAGGCGTTCGCCTCGGGTCGGCTGGGCATGGTCGCCACCGGGCCCTGGCAACTGCCCGACATCCGCCAGGCGAAGATCGACTATCAGGTCGTCCCGCTGCCGAGCTTCCACGGCAGGTCGGTGACCATCTCCGGCCCGGACACCTGGAGCGTGTTCGACAACGGCTCCGCGCGGCTGAAGGCCGCCCGTACCTTCGTCGGCTGGCTCATGGAGCCCGAGCAGGCGTATCGGTGGGACACCCAGGCGGGCAGCCTGCCGCAGAGCCGCCCGGCCGAGCGCCGTCCGCAGTGGCGGGCGTACGCGGCAGAAGTGCCCGGTCTGCCGGTGTTCACCGAGGTGCTGGAGACCGCCCGGGTACGGCCCGTCGACCGTGCCTACCCCAAGATCTCCATCCCGTTCGGCGAGGCCGTCACCGCCGTCCTGCTCGGCAGGAGCACACCGGCGAAGGCGCTGCGGCGGTGCGCCGACGAGGCCAACGCGGCCATCGCCAAGGTGCGTTGAGGAGCTCCCCATGTCCCGTCTGCCCACCCCCATAACCCGTCCGGCGCCCCGCACACCGGCCCGTCCCGCACGCCGCCGAGGCCGCCGGGAGGCCGCGACCGCCTGGGCGTTCGTCCTTCCCTCCGTCCTGGTCATCCTGGGCCTGAGCGTCGTCCCCGTCCTGTGGTCCCTGCTGCTGTCGTTCCAGTACAGCGACCTCCTCACCCCGAGCGTCTGGGTGGGCTGGGACAACTACCGCCAGCTGGCCGACGATCCGCAGTTCGCCCAGGCCGTGCGCAACACCCTGGAGTACACGGCGCTGTACGTACCGCTGAGCATCGGTCTGGGGCTGGTGCTCGCGCTGGTCCTCAACCGCCGGATCCGGTTCGCCGGTCTGTACCGCACGCTGCTCTTCGTGCCGTTCGTGGTCTCGGCCGCCGCCCAGGGCGTGCTGTTCTCCTTCATCCTCGACCCGGAGTTCGGCGCGGCCAACTCGCTGCTGCACCACCTCGGAGTCTCCCCGCAGGGCTTCCTGTCCGACCCGGGCCAGGCGCTGCTGGTCCTGGTGGGCATCTCGCTGTGGAACGGCACCGGCTTCTGCGTCGTGATCTATCTGGCGGCCCTCCAGGACGTACCCCGTGAACTGACCGAGGCCGCCACCCTGGACGGCGCGGAGCGGCGGCATGTGCTGCGCCATGTCACCCTGCCCACCATCGCGCCGGTCAGCGTGTTCCTGCTGCTGTGGCAGACGATCAGCGCACTGCAGGTCTTCGACCTGGTGTACGTGACGACCAAGGGCGGTCCGCTCGGATCCACCACCGTGATCGTCTACTTCGTCTGGGAGCAGGCGTTCCGCAACTTCACCGCCGGTTACGGGGCCGCGGCGGCCTATGTCCTCGGCGTCGCCCTGCTCGTGGCCGCCGCCGCGCTGCGGCTGGTCCGGCGCCGTGGCGACGGCCGTATCGAGGGAGTCACGTCATGACGGAGCTGTCCCCACGGCGGCGGCCGCGGCTGCCGTTCAGCCCGTGGCATCTGCTGCTCGCGCCGCTGGCGCTGCTCTTCGCCGTACCGCTGATCTGGCTGGGGCTCAGTTCGGTGATGAGCGACGCGGAGATCAACCGCTTCCCGCCCGCGCTCTGGCCCTCCGGCATCCACCTGGGCGGCTACCGCTTCGTGCTCGGCAACGCGATGTTCCCGCGCTGGTTCGCCAACTCCCTGATCGTCTCGGCGGTCGCGGTCGTGTCCAATCTGCTGCTGGGGACGCTGGGCGGATACGCCTTCGCCCGGATGCGGTTCGGCGGGTCCCGGGTGCTGCTGGTGCTGATGCTGGCCACCATGGCGATCCCGTTCCAGCTGACGATGATCCCGACCTTCCTGGTGATGCGGAAATTGGGGCTCGTCGACACCCTCGGGGCGCTGATCGTGCCCTCGCTGGTGACGCCGTTCGCGGTGTTCCTGCTGCGGCAGTTCTTCCTCTCCCTGCCCAGGGAGCTGGAGGAGGCCGCCTGGATCGACGGGTGTTCGCGGCTGCGGGTGCTGTTCCAGATCGTGGTCCCGCTGTCCCGCCCGGCGCTGAGCACGGTCGCCGTCCTGACCTTCCTCACCACCTGGAACGACCTGTCGTGGCCGCTCATCGCGCTGAACCACGACGCCAACTACACCCTCCAGCTGGGCCTGACCACCTTCCGGGGGCAGCACCACACCCAGTGGTCGGCCGTGATGGCGGGGAACGTCATCACCGTCCTGCCGGTGCTGCTCGCCTTCCTCGCCGCCCAGAAGACCTTCGTCCGGTCGATCACCTCCACCGGTCTCAAGGGCTGACCGGCACCGCCCAGCCTCTCCCTCACCCTTCAGGAACCCGTATGCCACCCACCTTCGACCTGCTCGTCATCGGGGACGCCAACCCGGACGTCATCGTCGGACCGCTCGGCCCCCCGCTCGCCTTCGGCCAGCGCGAACAGCTCGTCGACAGCGGCGCGCTCACCCTCGGCGGATCCGCCGCGATCACCGCGTGCGGCGCCGCCCGGCTGGGGCTGCGGGTGGCCTTCGCCGGACGCGTCGGGGACGACGGCGCCGGACACTACATGCGCGACCGGCTCGCGGCGCACGGCGTCGACGTCAGTGGGCTGCACCTGGACAGCGCCCTGCCGACACCGCTCACCGTCATCGTGACCCGCGGCGACGACCGGGCCATCCTCACCTCGCCGGGCACACTCGCCGCCACCTCGGGCCGCGACATCCCCCCACACCTGCTGACCTCGGCCCGCCACCTCCACGCCGCGTCCTACTTCCTCATGCCGGGGCTCGCCGCCGATCTGCCGGACCTCTTCGACGCCGCCCGCGCTGTGGGCGCCACCACCTCGCTGGACACCAACGACGACCCCTCGGGCCGGTGGGACCGCGCCGCGCTGGCCCCCGTCCTCGCCCGGACCGACCTCCTGCTGCCCAACGCCGCCGAGGCACACCGGCTTGCGGGCACCGACGGCACATCCGTCGCGGCGGCCGCCGAACTCCTCGCGCGGCAGGTCCCGCTGGTGGCCGTCAAGAACGGGGCGGACGGCGCCCTGTGCCACGACGGCCGGACCCTGCTCACCACCGCGGGGATCCGTGTCACGCCCCGGGACGCCGTCGGCGCGGGCGACAGCTTCAACGCGGGCTTCCTCGCCGGACGGCTCACGGGCCGGCCGATCGCCGAGGCGCTCGACCTCGCCGCCGCCTGCGGTGCGCTGTCCACCCGCGCCCCGGGCGGCACCACCGCCCAGCCCACCTGGGACGAAGCCCTCACCCACCTCACCGCCAACGGAGACATCCCGTCATGATCAACCCCAAGATCGTGCTCATCGGCGCGGGAAGCGTCGTGTTCACCCAGGGCCTGCTGGCGGATCTCTTCGCCTTCCCGGAGCTGAAGTCCGCGCGGATCGCCCTGCACGACATCGACCCGGAACGCCTGGCCACCGCCGAGGCCGCCGCGCGCTACATCGCCGAGCGGCGGGGCGCCGCCGCGCACATCACCGCACACGCCGACCGGCGCGAGGCACTCGACGGCGCCGACTTCGTCATCAACCTCGTCCAGATCGGCATGGGGGAGGCCACCCGGATCGACTTCGAGATCCCCGCGCGCCACGGTGTGCGGCAGACCATCGGCGACACCCTCGGCGTCGGCGGCATCTTCCGCGCCCTGCGCACCTTCCCGCTCCTCAAGGCGCTGGGCGAGGACATCGCCGCCGTATGCCCCGGGGCATGGCTGCTCAACTACACCAACCCGATGGCCATGAACGTGCAGTACCTCGTGGCGGCCACCGGGCTGACCCGGGTGGTCGGCCTGTGCCACTCGGTCTACTGGACCATCCATGATCTGTGCAACCTGCTGAAGGTCCCCTTCGCCGAGGTCACCTACCGCGCCGCCGGGGTCAACCACCAGGCGTGGGTGCTCCGTCTGGAGCACGACGGCACCGATCTCTACCCCCGGCTGGACGCGCTGATCGCCGAGAACGAGCAGCTGCGGCGGCGGGTCCGCGTCGACATGTACCGGCGGCTCGGCTACTACCCGACCGAGACCAGCGAGCACTCCTCCGAGTATGTGCCCTGGTATCTGCGCCACGACAGCGAGATCGAGCGGCTGCGGCTGCCCGTCGGCGCGTACCTCGGCATCGTGGACGAGAACGTCGCCGCATACGAACGGACCCGCGACGCCCTGGCGACCGGCGCCGATATCGACGTCGAGGGGACCATGGAGTACGCCCCGCAGATCATCCACTCCATGGTGACCGGCACCCCCAGGACCGTCTACGGCAATGTGCCCAACCACGGCCTCATCGAGAACCTTCCGGCCCACGGCGTGGTCGAAGTTCCGTGTCTGGCCGACCGGTCCGGTGTGCGGCCGACCCGTGCCGGTGCGCTGCCCCCGCAGCTCGCCGCGCTCAACCGCACCTACCTCAGCATGAACGACCTCGTGGTGCGCGCCGCCCTGGGGGACGAGCCGCGCCATATCCGGCACGCGGCCATGACCGACCCGGCGACCGCCGCCGCCCTGCGCGTCGAGCAGATCTGGGAGCTGTGCGACGAGATGGTGCGCGCACACGGCGAGCGGCTGCAACCGGCGCTGCGCGCGACCCTCGCCATCTGACCCTCGCCATCTGACAATACGAAGAATAGTGTGCCAAGCGGCTCACGATGCATATGTAAGCCGAGGCGACCGGGGGTGGCTACGCGGATCCGCGCAGCCGCCCGGTCGCGGATCGGCCCTTCGCGGTGCCGTCGGTCGCCTCGCGGAGCACATCCCGCACCTGGCCGCGCAGCCACGCATGGGCGGGGTCGCTGTCGTGCCGGTGATGCCAGGTGAGGACCACCTGGGTCGGCGGCAGCTCCAGCGGGAGCCGTCGGGTGACGAGACCGAGCCTCGCCGAGGCGGGTCGGCAGACCCGCTCGGCGACGACGGCCACCGCGTCCGAACGGGACACCACGTCCAGCGCCGCGGCGCTCGTCGGCAGGGACGCGACCACCCGCCGTCGCAGCCCGCGTTCGGCGAGGGCGTCGTCGACGGCGTTGTGCAGTCGGCCCCGGCGCGAGACGGTCACGAAGGTCATGCGGACGAGCTTGTCGAGGCCGACCCGGCCCTTGGCGAGCGGATGCCCCCGCCGCAGGGCCAGGACCAGCCGGTCGGCGCCGACCACCTCGGAGGAGATCTCCGGGCGGCCCGGCTCGTCCGCGCCGATCTCCAGATCGACCTGGCCCCGGGCGAGGTCGGGCCGGTCGGCGGAGGACTCGGCCAGCAGGCTCAGATGGATGTTCGGGGCCGTGGCGCCGACCCTGGCGATCAGCGGGGCGGCGAGGGCCGCCAGCAGCGCGTCATGGCCCCGCACCGTGAAGTGCCGGTTCAGACCGGCCAGGTCGAGTCGGCGTACGGGAGTGAGCACGGCGGTGGCCCGCCGGACCAGGTCGCGGGTCTCCTCGCGCAGTTCGAGGGCGCGCGGGGTCGGGACCATGGTGCGACCCGCGCGCACCAGGATGTCGTCGCCGGTCGCGCGACGGATCCGGGCCAGCGTCCGGCTCATCGCCGGTGGCGAGAGGTTCAGCCGGTCCGCCGCGGCGGTCACGCTGTTCTCCTCCAGCAGCGCGTCGAGCGCCACGAGCAAGTTGAGATCCACCCGCGCCACGGTAAGGCAAGCCCCGGTGGGATTGCGCGAGGGCGTCATGTCACCGGCGCAGACGCCTCGTGGAGACGTGTGCGGCCCCCGCCGCCGGGCGGGGGCCGCGGATGTGCCGGGTGTCAGCGGGTGTACACCTCGGCGCGGTCCACGCTCACGAACGAGGCGCCCGACTGGGCGTTGTGCTCGCCGGTCACCCGGATGCGCAGGGTGTGCCGGCCGGAGGCGAGCCGGGGACTGAGGTACTGCAGGGTTTCGCCGGTGCGGATCGCGCCGTAGAAGTCCACGCGTTGCTCGGGGCCGCCGTCGATGCTGAGGGCGGCGATGCCGTTGCCGGTGTCGCGGACCGACAGCAGGGCGATCCGGGTGCCGGTGAAGGAGAAGGTGGCGGTGTTGGCCGCCCGGTCGCTCCAGTGGTCGTCGCTCCAGAAGCACTGGGTGGCGCAGCCGGTCCCGGAGTTCCAGGTGCCCGTGTACGACACGCTTCCGTCGCCGCTGGACCGGCCGTCGTCATTGATCCAGTACGTGCCCGCTCCCGGGTCGCCGGACGGCAGGTCCTGGGTGGCGCCCATGGCGAGCGGGCGGCCCAGGTTCGGGCTGCCGTCGGCGTTCCAGGCGATCTTCTGGGCCCGGGTGGTGCGGTTGGTGTAGGTGTTCACCGGCGTGGTCTTGGCGTGGTAGACGATCCAGTCCTCCTTGCCGTCGGGCGAGCGGAAGAACGCGTGGTGGCCGGGGCCGTAGACGCCGTGGTCGTCGGCGCGGGAGAACACCGGGCCGGAGTGCTGGGTCCAGTTGCCGGGCACGAGCGGGTCGGCAGTGGACGGCAGGGACATCATCCAGACCTGGTAGTCCGGTTTGCCGGTGTCGCAGGTGGAGTACGTCATCCAGGTGCGGCCGTTGCGGTAGAGGAACTCGGGGCCCTCGCGCACCTCCGGGCAGCCGCCGGCCCCGTTGATGGCGACCGCGTCGCCCGAGACGGTGTACGGGTTGGACATCGGGGCGATGTTGAGGCCGTTGTGCTGGTACTGGTTGATGCCGGAGTAGGCGAGGTAGAGCCGCCCGTTGTGCTCGAGGATGCCGGGGTCGATGGCGAAGTCGGCGGCGTGGTTGGGCGGCGTCAGACGGGACTTGAAGTGGTAGGGACCGGCCGGGTCGTCGCGGTCCGACTCCAGCACATAGAGCCGGTGGTGGTCGTCGACCCCGTCATCGGCGGTGTAGTAGAGGTACCAGCGGTTGCCGAAGCGGTAGAACTCCGGTGCCCAGATGTGCTGGTTGCGGGAGCCGTCGGTGTCCGTCCACACGGTGACGGGGTCGGCGTCGAGCAGGGTGCCCAGGGAGGTGGAGCGCCACATCCGGATGCTGTCGCCCTGCGTGGTGGTCAGGTAGTAGGTCCCGTTCCAGGTGGTCACAAACGGGTCGGGGCCGGTGTTGAGCGGGTTGCGGAAGGTGCCCGCGGCGGCGGTGTGCGGGGCCGCGGTGGCGGCGGGCGGGCCGGAGATCAGACCCCAGAGGATGGCGAGCAGGGCGGTGAGCAGTGCCGCGTGGCGGCGGGCGGTGCGGGGGCTCATGGGCGCTTCCTTGCGTCGGTGCGGGTACGGCTCGTGAGGGGGTTGGTCCGTGGGGAAGGTGTCAGAGACCGTCCGCGGCCGTCAGCGCGCCAAGGGCACTGGCCTGGGTGCGCCAGTCCACCTGGTTGGGGGTGCTGCCCGCCCAGCGCTGGCCGAGCCGGTTGAGGGAGTCGCGGTCGGTGGCCCAGATCGAGTCGGCCTGCTTCTTGACGTACGCCCGGTAGCCGGCGGATCCGGTGGCGTCCGCGAGGTCGGCGAAGTGGCGCATGAAGACGCCCTTGAACTGCTTCTGGTTGTCGTCGCAGGCGTTGCCGCCGGTGTCGCAGGACTCGGTCAGCACGCCGTCGCGGGTGAGCGCCGCCGAGGTGGTCGCGGCATCGGCCAGGCGCCGGGCGGTGTCCAGGTACCGGTCGTCGCCGGTGGACCGCCACAGTTGGGTGAAGGCACCGAGGGCGAGGCCCTGGTTGTAACTCCACACGGTCTGGGAGTTGTTGTGGCAGTCGGCGGTCAGCCCGTCGTTGACCAGGCCCGCGCTGTTGATCAGCCCGCTGTTGAGGTACCAGGTCGCGGCCGTGGCCGCCCGGTCGCCCCATACGGAGTCGCCGGAGATCCGCTGGTGCAGTGATGTGGTCAGCCACAGGTACAGCCCGTTGGTCACGGCGTTCTTGTAGGTGCGCTCCCGGTCCCACCACACACCGCCGCCGCAGCTGCCGGTGTCCCAGTACTGGTGGACGTAGGTGGCGATGGTGACCGCCTCGTCCAGGTAGCGCCGCTCATGGGTGTGGTCGTACGCGGTCAGCCAGGCCACGCCCCACCAGGCCGCGTCGTCGATGGCGCGGCTGATGAAGTGGCCCTCCACCGCGTCGGAGCTGCGCTCGCCCGGGGCGAAGGTGCCGCGGTTCTGCTCGAAGGTGCGGGCGATGACCCAGTCGTAGTCGTGCCGCCCGGTGCGCTGGGCGAAGTCGACGAGGGAGGTGACCGCGACGGCCGAGTTCCACCAACTGCTGCGCCACCAGCCCTCGTACGTGTGGTACGACGCCATCAGCGCGTCCGCCGCGGCGCGCGCCCGGCTCGGCGCGGGCCTCACCCAGGCCGTGCAACTGCCCTCCTGGTGGTCCGCCTCGCGGCCGCACGCCCGGACCGCCCCGCCGAACAGCAGCCCACGCGGGTCCCGGGTGGCGAACATGGCCGTCCGTGTCGAGGTCTTGCCCGACGCCACGCTCGTACGGCCGAGGGAGGAGCCCTCGGGCCAGGTGGCGCCGGTGTCCCAGGAGCGGTCGAGCCAGATCTCGTCGCCCGCGCCACCGCTTTCGATGACGCCCCACGCCATCGAGTTCTTCTGGTCGACATGCAGGCTGATGGTGCGCCCGAACAGAGTGGTGGCGGGCACCGGGCGGTCGTCGCCCGCCGCGGTGGCCGGGTCGGCGCCGTCGCAGAACGCGCCGTCGCACACCTTCGGGTGGACCCAGTCGGTGCAGGTGACACCGGCGGCGTCACCGCAGGCGCGGAGCCAGCCGCGCCGGTGCCCCACCGGGTCGGTGAGGTTGTACATCAGGGTGCGGGTGCCGGTCCAGGTGCCGGGGATGCTCGCCTTGCCGAGCAGGCCCTCCCAGGTGGCGCCCCGGTCCCAGGACCGGTCGAGCCAGACCGCGTCACCGCTCACACCGTTGTCGATGCTGGCCCAGGCCATGGAGTCGGGGTCGGAGACGTGCAACTTCAGGGTCCGGCCGCCCAGGTTCACATTCGGTACGGGGAAGGTCTCGCGCTGCGCCTTCGAGGGGTCGAGGGTGTCGCACGCCAGCGCGCAGACCGGGGTGGCGGCACGGGACGGCGTGGGGAGGGCGACCAGACCGGCCAGGGCGATGGCCAGGGTCAGGAGTCCGTGGAGGACACGGTGGAGCCGCGCTGACATGGCGTACCCGCCTTTCCGTGGGGGCCGTGCGCATGAGCGTGGGGGAGGAGAGACGGGCGGCCGCCCGCGCGGGGCGGCCGCCGGAGGGCGCGGGTCCGTCGATCAGGGCCCGCGGCGGTCGTTGCTAGGGAGCCCAGGGCGACTCGATCGCCCAGGTGGTGTCCTCGGTGAAACTGGCCGGGTTGTCCCAGGCGTGGGTGCCACCGGACTGGGCCAGCCACAGCTCGGCGTTGATGTGCCGCAGATACTGCCCGGGGAAGTTGGCGGCCGACATCCGGATGCCACCGCTGCCCTGGGTCGGGCACCAGGTGGCGTCCTCCTTGTACCCGGTGGAGCCGTCGCCCGCCTCGCGCCGGACGCGGAAGTCGCGGTGGCGCAGATACTCACCGGGGTAGTTGCGGGACTCGAAGGAGTAGCAGAGCTTGTTCGCAAGACCCTGCCGGACCGTCCAGGTGGCGTCCCGTTTCAGCAGGTCGGCGCTGGCGGAGTGCACCACCTCGGTGAAGCCCAGTCCGTCGTAGTGGCGGATGTAGCGGTCGGTGTAGCCGGGGGTGGTGACCCGGATCGACACGTTCTGCCCGACGGGCAGCTTCACCGTGGCGCCGGCCGACCGGGAGGCCGCGATGAGAGCCTGGTTGGCGGTCCGTACCCGGGCCTGGTCGACCTTGACCACCTGGCGGTCGTAGGACATCAGCCCGTTGGCCTCGTTCTCCACGTCCGTGATCTGGGTGTAGACGGAGGCCGACAGACCGCCCGCGGGCATACCGCTCTCCCGGATTCCGTCGAGCAGACCGACCAGCCGGTTGTTGAGCGCGGGGACGCTGGGCTGGTCCTCGTAGCTGAACCCGCCGCCCGGATACCACTCATGGCCGGGCACCCGGTAGCCCAGGCCGCCGTACTCCCCGAGCACCGAGGCGCGCACCGGCTCCGCCGGGGTGTTGCCGGGCCCGACGTAGTTGTGGTTGTCGATGACGTCGCCGTTGCCGCCGTCCTTGGCGGCGCAGCAGTTGACGCCGCTCATGTTGTCGACCAGGCGCGAGGGGTCGTACGCCTTGACCATGTCGGCGATGCGGGCCTGGTCGTACTGGCCCCAGCCCTCGTTCTGGTCCACCCACTGGATGAGCGCGGGCGAGCTGCGGTGCTGGTCGATGATGGCGCGGTACTCGCTCTCCCACTGGGCGCGGGCCGCGGTGTCCGGGGTCTTGCCGCTGTCCATCGAGGGCATGTCCTGCCACACCAGCAGCCCGAGCCGGTCCGCCCAGTAGAACCACCGCTGCGGCTCGACCTTGATGTGCTTGCGGACCATGTTGAAGCCCAGGTCCTTGTGTTTCTGCAGGTCGTACTTGAGGGCCTCGTCGGTGGGCGCGGTGTAGATGCCGTCCGGCCAGTAGCCCTGGTCCAGGGTGCCTGTCTGGAAGACGAACTTGCCGTTGAGCACCGGCCGCCGGACCCCGCCCACGTCCTTCACCGCGATCGACCGCATGCCGGTGTAGCCGCCGACCTTGTCGGCCCCGGTGGTGCCGGTCAGCTCGGCCGTGACGTCGTACAGGAACGGGTCCTCCGGCGTCCACAGATGGGCGTTCGGCACCGGCACGGAGAGCTCACCGCCCACGGTGCCGGTGGCGCTGCCGACCGTGGTACCGCCGCTTGAGACGGTGACCTTGACGCCCGTGCCGTCGGCTCCTCCGGCGCCGCGCACCGTGACCCGCAGGGTGTCGTCCTCCAGGCGCGGGACCATGTCCAGGCGGGTGATGTGCGCGGGGGCGGTGGGTTCCAGCCACACGGTCTGCCAGATCCCCGACGATGCCGTGTAGACGATGCTCCTGCCGGGGTGCGGGGTGACGTCCTGGACGCGCTGCTTGCCGATGGCCTGACCGCCGGTCTCGGTGGGGTCGTACACGGAGACGACGATGGTGTTGGTGCCACCGTTCAGCAGGGGCGTGATGTCGTACGAGAAGGCGTCGTAGCCGCCACGGTGGGCGGCGCCCGCCTGCTTGCCGTTGACCCAGACCGTGGTCTCCCAGTCGGACGCGCCGAAGTTGAGCTGGACGCGGCGGCCGTTCCAGCCGGAGGGGACCGTGAAGGTGCGCTTGTACCAGAGCTTGTCATTCTGGGTGATCTTGCGCTGGACGCCGGAGAGCGCGGACTCGGGCACGAACGGCACCCGGATCTGTTCACCGAACGTGGTCGGCTGTCCGGCGTCGCGGGAGGTGACCGCGAAGTCCCAAATCCCGTTGAGGGGGGACCAGTCGGGCCGGGTGAGCTGGGGGCGCGGATACTCCGGCAGGGGATTGTCGACCGGGACCTGGTTCGTCCACGGGGTCGTCATCGGGGAGGGTTGGGGATCCCAGGCCTGGGCGGCGTGGGAGGGGCCGGCGCCGGAGACGAGCAGACCGGTGGCGGCCAGCGCGGGGACCACGACGGCGGTCACGCGCCGCCGCCAGGTCCGTCTTGGACGGAGGAGGGAGGGGAAGCGAAGGAACAAGTGTCTCAGCACGCTGCTGCTCCATGGTCCGGTTGGCGCCGCCGCCCGGAGGACGGCGGAACTCTTCCACAGGGAACACTTGCTGCACGCATTACCAGAGCACTCACTCCAGTGTTTGTCCATACCTTGGGACAACGTTGTCGGCCAGACAGGGTCCCGTGCGGAGCGGCAGCGTGCGGGAGGGGTCCTAGAGCGCTTGGGACGGCCCGGAGGTGTCCCCCGGTGACCAGTGGGGCCGGATCCCCGCGATATGACAGGTCATGAAGTACAGCGGAATCGGCGGCGTGTACGGCGAGTCGTCCTGGGGGTGATGGATCAGACGGGGGTGTCGGGAACGCCCGGAGTACTCGCCGCTCAGGTCGGTCATCCGGGCCCCGACCGCGTAGCTGGTGAACGGCGGCCAGGCGACGTCGATGTTCGACCCCGACGGCACGATCCACCACCACCGCTGATCGTCGGCGAAGACACAGCCGATGCGGGGCAGACACTTCATGACCCGTCTGCCGATGTCCGTGGGCATCCCGACCGCGTCGTATCCCAGTCTGGCGGGAAGTCCGTCGGGGAGCCGCAGGCGTCCGCGGTGGCCTCGCCAGAGGCGCGCCACGCCGAGTGATGGGGCCTCAGGCAACTCATGTGCCTCAGGTGCCTCGGGGGCAACAAACTGTCGGTCCATGAGTCAGTGACACTCTTCCGTGCGCGACGGCAGCTCGGCCCATACGATCCGCCCCGGCCCGTGCGGGGCGTCCCTGACGCCCCAGGCGCTGCTCACCGCGCCGACCAGCAGAAGCCCTCGTCCGCAGTGCTCATCGGGGTCGGGGGTGCGTGGCGCGGGGAGAGTGCGGGCCCGGATCTGATCCTCGACCTCGAGGCGCAGCAGTCCCGCGCCGACGCTCAGCCTGCACTCCAGGTGATCGCTGACCGTATGCGTGATCACGTTGGTGACCAGCTCGGAGACCACGAGGAGCGCGTCGTCGCACACGTGGGCGCTCACGCCCCAGGCACTCAGCCGCTCGCGCACGGCCGCGCGGACCGTGCTCACCGAGGAGGCGGTGGCCGGAAGCCGTAAAGCACATCCCGGGTGGGTGTCCTGCTCCCGGGACGTCCGAAGGGGAGTCAGGGGAAGGGCGAGGGGAGCCACGAGCGGCCGCCTTTCGTCTGCCTGCGCATCATGACCGTGCCGTTCCCGCACTGCGCAGTGCCTACGGACGTACCCACGCAAGCGTTCCCACCGTGATCGGACGGTGGGACCACTGTGGCAGGTGCAACGAACGACTTGCAAGCGGTAAGTTGAAAATTGCAAGTTGCCATCGGGGGGATGCCGTTCGCGCGGCCGGCGACCGTGACAGACTGCAGCCGTGGCCCGGTGTGGGGAGGTAGAGCGTTGGCGGCGGAAACCGCATGGGGCGATGCCCCCTCTGTCCTCCGCATGATCCTCGGCAAGCAGCTGGAGGAGCTGCGGACGCGCGCCGGCCTGACCTACGACCAGGCGGGCGTGGCGATCGGGGTCAGCCACTCCACGATCCGCAGGATGGAAGCCGCCAAGGTGGCCCGGCTCAGGCTCGCGGACGTGGAGAAGCTGCTCCAGACGTACGGCGTCACCGACCGGCATGAGCTCGACACCTTCCTGAAGTCGGTCCGCGAGGCCAACAAGCGCGGCTGGTGGCACACCTACCGCGATGTGATGCCGGACTGGTTCGCCGCGTATCTGAATCTGGAGCAGGCGGCGCTTCAGATCCGCGCCTACGAGGCGCAGTTCGTCCACGGGCTGCTGCAGACCGAGGACTACGCGCGTGCGCTGCTCAGCGCCGGAAATCCGCACGCTCCGTCCGAGGCCACCGAGCGCAGGGTCGCCCTGCGCATGCAGCGCCAGGAACTGCTGTCCCGGGAATCCCCTCCCCGACTGTGGGTCGTGATGGACGAGACGGTGCTGAGGTGGCCGGTCGGGGGCCCGGCCGTGATGCGCGCCCAGATCGACCATCTGATCGAGGTCAGCGCCCTTCCCCAGGTGACCGTGCAGATCATGCCGTTCGGGAGCGGCCCGCATCCGGCCATGCGGGCCGGTGCGTTCCATGTCTTCCGGTTCAGGGCTCCGGAGCTGCCCGACATCGTCTACCTCAGCGGCCTGGTCGGCGCGGTCTATCTGGACAAGGAGGACGACGTGGTGGTGTATCGCGAGGTCCTGGACCGGTTGGGCGCCCAGTCGGTGCCCGCCAGGAAAACCGAGGCCGTCCTCGGCGCAATTCGCAAGGAGCTCTGAAGTGCACCACCACATACGCAGCGGCATGCCCTCCCACGACCTCGGCACCCTGGGCTGGTCCAAGCCGTGGAGCGACGACGCCGGGGGCGCCTGCGTCGAAGCCAAGAAGCTGCACGACGGGCGGGTGGCGCTGCGTCAGTCGACCGACCCCGACGGCCCCGCACTGGTTTTCACCACGAACGAGATGACCCGGTTTCTGGCGGGTGTGAAGGACGGCAACGCCGACTTCCTCTGCTAGCCGCCACGGAACCGCATCCTTCCCGGTCGCGCGGGCCCGTCCCGGCCCGCGCGGCCGGGGGTCACACCAACAGCGAACTGACGATCCACTGGGAGGGGACGCCTTGAGCGACAACGGATGGTCGGCCGACCGCATCGACACCGAGAGCGCGCATTCGGCACGTATCTACGACTACATCCTCGGCGGTAAGGACTACTACCCGGCCGACAAGGAAGCGGGCATCGCCATGTCCCGCGAGTGGCCCGCCCTGCCGATCCACATGCGGGCCAACCGCGACTTCATGAACCGGGCCGTGCGCTATCTGGCCGAGGAGGCGGGCATCCGGCAGTTCCTCGACATCGGCACCGGCATCCCCACCTCGCCCAACCTCCATGAGATCGCCCAGGCGGTGGCCCCGGCCTCCCGGGTCGTCTACGTGGACAACGACCCCATCGTCCTCACGCTCTCCCAGGGCCTGCTCGCCAGCACTCCCGAGGGCAGGACCGCCTATGTCGAAGCGGACATGTGCGACCCCGCCACCATCCTGGAGGCCGCCGAGCTCCGCGAGACCCTCGACCTGACCCGGCCGGTCGCCCTGACGGTGATCGCCATCGTGCACTTCGTCCTGGACAAGGACGACGCCTACGGAATCGTCAACCGCCTCCTGGAGCCGCTGCCCTCCGGCAGCTATCTGGCGATGTCCATCGGCACCGCCGACTTCGCGCCGGACGAGGTGGCCCGGGTCGCCCGTGAGTACGCGGCCCGCGACATGCCCATGCGGCTGCGCACCGAGGCCGAGGCCGAGCGGTTCTTCGACGGCCTGGAGCTGGTCGAGCCCGGCCTCACCCAGGTCCACAAGTGGCGCCCGGACGCCACCGCCACGGAGGACATCAAGGACGAGGACATCGCGATGTACGGGGCGGTGGCCCGCAAGCCCTGACGTCGTTGCCTGACGTCGTTGACCGGTGGGCCCGGCGCCGTATCCGGGCCTGCCCAGCCGAAGGACGCCGCGAGCAGGGCTCGTTCAGCCGTCTCAGCCAGTGGTCGTCGCCCTCCCGGCCCGGAGCGGGCCGGACCCGCGGACTCGTCAGGGCCCCTACGCCCGTCGGCTGTAGCGGCGCTCCGGCCGCCCGGCCGTGCCGTAGCGCAGCGAGACATCGGCGTGGCCGGTGGCGTGGAAGTACTCCAGGTAGCGGCGGGCGCTGACCCGGGAGATGCCGATGGCGGTGGCCGCCTCGGCGGCGGAGACGGTGCCGTCCGCCTCGCGGAGGGCGCGCTCCACGAGCTGGGCGGTCTCCACGCTCAGGCCCTTCGGGAGGGCGCCGCCCGCCGGGGGTGCGAACGCCCCGGCCAGGACGCGGTCCACATCCGCCTGGCCACGGACGACCGTGGTGAGCAGCCGGCCGCGCTGGGTCGCATAGCGTTCCAGGCGGGGCTGGAGATCCTCGTAGTCGAAGGGCTTGAGGAGGTAGTCCACCACTCCCTGGCGGACGGCCCCGCGCACCGCGTCCGCCTCCCGTGCCGCGGTGATCACCATGACGTCGCAGTCGTGCCCGGCGGTGCGCAGCCGCGGGATGACGTCCAGGCCGAAGAGGTCCGGCAGATAGAGGTCGAGCAGGACCAGGTCGGGCCGGAGCGCGTCGACCGCCTCGATCGCCTGCTCGCCGGTGTGGGCGGTGCCGACGACGCGGAACGGCGCCACCCGCTCCACGAAGGTGCGGTGCACGCGCGCCACCATGAAGTCGTCGTCCACGACGAGCACATCGATCGTGCCGGCCGACTCGGTCATCGGGTCGCTCCTTCCGCCACCGCGTCGGCGGGGTGGCCGACGGACATGCGGGCGCTGAACATCGCGCCCTGGCTGGTGTTGGTCACCGCGATCTCGCCGCCGCGGCGCTCGCAGACGAGCCGGGTGAGCGCGAGTCCGATGCCGCGCTCGCCCTCCCTGGCGGCCTTGGTGGTGAAGCCGTGGGCGAAGACCTCCTGGGCGAGTCCGGGAGCGACGCCGGGGCCGGAGTCGCGCACCACGATCTCCACACTGGTGTGGTCCCGCCGCAGCTCGACCTCCACCCACGGCTCGTCGCCCTCCCCGCCGCCATCCTTGTTCTCGCCGCCGTGCTCGGACGTGGCCGCGTCGATGGCGTTGTCGACCAGGTTGCCGACCACGGTCGCCACATCGGCGGCGTCCTCGGGCGTCAGCCGGTCCAGCGCGGTGCGGTCCGACAGGCGCAGGGCCACCTTCCGCTCGGCGGCCTGGGACGCCTTCGCCATCAGCAGTGCCGCGATGGCGGTGTCCCGGACCCGGCGGCCGATGGACATGTCGAGCGACTGGCGGCGCTGGTTCAGCGCCCGGATGTAGCGCACCACCTCCTCCTGCTCGCCGATCTGGATCAGCCCGGAGATGGTGTGCAGCTGGTTGGCGAACTCATGGGTCTGCGCGCGCAGCAGCTCGGAGGTGGAGCGGAAGGAGCCGATCTCGCGCTCCAGCCTCGCCAGCTCGGTGCGGTCGCGCAGGGTGGTGACGGACCCGAGCGGCCGTCCGTCCTTGACCACGGTCATGCGGTTCATGACCAGGACCCGGCCGTGCCGGACCACGACCTCGTCCTTCGGGTCCGCCGATTCCTTCCGCGCCCCGGCCAGGACGTCCAGCAGCCGTCCCTCGATGCCGAGCTCGGCCAGATTCCGGCCCACACAGTCCTCGGGCAGGTCCAGCAGCCGCCTGCCCATGTCGTTGACGAGGGTCATCCGGTGTTGCGGATCGAGGGCGACGACGCCCTCGGCGATGCCGTACAGCATCGCCTCGCGGTGCTCGGCCAGCCCGGTGATCTCGCGTGGCTCCAGGCCCAGCGTCTGCCGTTTGACCCGCCGGGCGAGCAGCCAGGAGCCGACGACGCCGAGCGCGCTGGCCACGCCGAGATAGACGGGGAGGTACGAGGACGCGCCGCTCAGCCGCTGCCACACCGTGGGAGACGCCTCGCCGATCATGACGGTGCCCAGATGCCGCCCCAGATCGTCCCCCGTCGCGCCGACCACCGACACCTGTGCCACCAGCTCCCGGCTGCCGTCCCAGTCCAGCGTGCCCGACCAGCCACGGCCCGCGCCCACCCCCTCGCCCAGGGGTAGCCGGTCGCCGAGCACGGTGGGATTCGTCGAGCTGACGACGCGCCCGTGGCGGTCGGCCACCGTGACGGACGTCACTCGCGACTGCACCCGCGCCGAGTACACCAGCGGGGCCAGCGCCTCCGCCGGTGAGGGCCCCACCAGCCTGCTGCGCACCAGCGGCTGGGCGGCCAGCTGCTCGGCGAGCGCACCGACCCGGCGGCCCTCCACCCGGTTGAAGGTGGCCTCCGACTGCGCGAGCGAGACCGCCGCCACCGCCATCAGCACCACCACGACGATGGCGAGCTGGAGCAGCAGCATCTCGCCTGCGAGTGTTTGGCGACGGAACGCGGCGACCACAATGAACTCAATCTCTCCTGCTGACACAACCTGGGCGCATTGTCCACCAGGCCGCACAATCATGGCGTCCGCCGTATGGGAAGCGAAAGGGAGGTGCCATGAGACGCCGCACCGGCACCGGCACCCGCACCCGCGTCCTGTCCGGCACCCGCACCCGCGTCCTGTCCGGCGCTCTGGCCGCCGTGCTGTCCCTGCTCGTCGGCGCCTGCGGCACCTGGCCGGGCACCGGCGACGCCCGGGACGACGGGCTGCGGATCCTGGTGCCGAACACCCCCGGAGGCGGCTACGACACCACGGCCAGGACCGTGGCCCGGGTGCTGGAGGAGACCGGGACCACCTCGGACATGGAGGTGTTCAACCTGCCCGGGGCCGGTGGCACGGTTGGTCTCCAGCGCACCGTGGACGAACGTGGCAACGGACGGCTCGCCCTCCAGATGGGTCTCGGCGTGCTGGGCGCGTCCCATGTCGCCCACGCCAAGGTGACCGTGGCACGGACCACCCCGATCGCCCGCCTCATCGAGGAGCCCGAGGCGGTGGTGGTCCGCAAGGACTCGCCGTACCGCGGCATCGCGGACCTGGTCGCCGAGTGGCGGAAACACCCGGGGGACGTCACGGTCGGCGGTGGCTCGTCGCTGGGCGGCCCGGATCATCTGCTGCCCATGGCGCTGGCCCGCACCGTCGGCATCCAGCCGAAGGCGGTGCGCTACGACGCCTACGACGGCGGTGGCGGCGATCTGCTCCCCGCCCTGTTGGACGGCCGGGTCGACTTCGCCACCAGCGGCATCGGGGAGTTCCTCGACCAGATCGCGGCCGGGCAGCTCAGGGTGCTCGCGGTCACCAGCGACCGGCCCGTGGCCGCGCTCCCCGGGGTGCCGACGCTGAAGGCGGCCGGGATCGACCTGGTCTTCGACAACTGGCGGGGGATCGTCGCCCCGCCCGGTATCAGCTCCGCGGACCGCGAACGCTGGATCGAGGTGCTGACCGCGCTGCACACCTCCCGGCAGTGGAAGGCCGAGCTCACCCGCCACGGCTGGACCGACGCCTTCGCCACGGGGGGCACGTTCGCCACGTATCTGGCCCGGCAGGACAAGAGCGTGGCGGAGCTCGTCGGACACCTGGGACTGGACTGACCGAACACTCCGCCGTGGCGGCCGTGGCACGCCCTTGCCGCCCTTGAACCACACCGCCCTCATCCCTTGACCCACCCATGCCCGGGTGGCACACGAACCCCCGCATGCCCTGGTACGCACCCATATGTCCCGGAAAGGCACCGCATGACCGCACACACCTGGTGGCTGCTGCTCATCCTCACGGTGGCGATCGCAGCACTGATCTATCTCATCAACTCCCGGCTGCGGGTCCATCCGTTCGTCGCGCTGATCCTGGTCAGCGTGGGCACGGGGATAGCGGCCGGGGAGCCCGCCGCGAAACTCGCCGGATCCATCGAGGAGGGCGCCGGCGGCACCCTCGGCGACGTGGGCGTCACCCTCGCCCTGGGCGCCATGCTCGGCCGTCTGCTGTCCGACTCGGGCGCCACCGACGCCATCGCCCGCGCCCTCGTCGCCCGCGCCGAGCCCCGCAGGCTGCCCTGGCTGGTGGGCGCGGCCGCGTTCGTCATCGGTGTGCCCATGTTCTTCGAGGTGGGCCTGATCGTGCTGCTGCCGTTGATCTTCAGCGTCGCCCGGAGGATGGAGGAGCACGGCGGCACCAAGGGCAGTCCGTACGTACTCCTCGGTGTGCCCGCCATCGCCTCGCTCTCCACCCTGCACGGCATGCTGCCGCCCCACCCCGGCCCGCTGACCGCGATGACCGGTCTGCACGCCGACCTCGGCCTCACCCTCGGCGTCGGCATCGTCTGCGCCGTGCCCACCGTCATCCTGGCCGGGCCCGTCTACGCCCGCTGGATCGCGCCCCGGCTTCCCGATGTCGCTCCGGATGCCGAGCTGGTGGCGCAGTTCACGGGGGCTGAGCGGCAGCCCGCTGCGGCCACCTCGGGACCCGGAGCACAGGCGGCCACCGATGTGCCCCGCCGGACAAGTGTGCCCACCGGGCTGGCCGTGGCGGCCGTGCTGGTGCCCGTCGTCCTGATGCTGCTGCGCACCCTGGCCGAGACGGCGCTGGACGAGTCGAGCGGGCTGGGCGCGGCGCTCGTGTTCGCCGGAGAACCGCTGGTGGCGATGCTCGCCGGTTTCGTCTTCGCCCTCGGGGTGACGATGGTCGGCTCCACCCGCGCCAGCCACTCCGGCCGTTCGGGTGAGGAGACCCGTGCCTCCCTGACCGACAGCCTGAAGTCCATCGCCGCCATCCTGCTCATCATCGGCGGGGGAGGGGCGTTCAAGCAGGTCCTTCAGGACTCGGGCATCGGCGATGCCATCGCGTCGGCCGCCGAGGGCGCCCACATCAATGTGATCCTGCTGGGCTGGCTCATCGCCCTGCTGCTGTCGCTGACCACGGGCTCCGCCACCGTCGGCATCGTCTCCGCCACCGGCATCGTGGCCCCGCTGATCGGCGACGGGGGAGGCCTTGAGGCATCCCTGCTCGTGGTCGCGATCGGCGCCGGTTCGCTCGGCCTCAACTACGTCAACCACGCGGGGTTCTGGCTGGTGAAGGAGTCGTTCGGAATGGACCTCACCCAGGCCACCAAGACCCAGACCGCCGTGCAGACCTTGGTCAGTGTGCTCGGCCTGGCGATGGCCCTGCTGCTGTCGGTGTTCGCCTGAGACACCGGTCGTTCGCGGTCGTTCGCGGTGGGTCCGGTGGCCCGGTGGCTGCCGGACCCACCTGCGAGACTCCGGCCATGGATCTTGACGAGCCGTTGCGGTGTCTCGCGGAGGCCGAGTCGGGTGAGCTGCGGGAGGAGTTGACCGGCGGGGGCTATGTGGTCGTGCAGTACAACCCCGAGGGGACGTATTTCGACGACGCGGACCTCGCGGAACTCTTCGGTGCCGGCGCCGACATCAACGCCGTCAACACCGCCGGTCAGACCCTGCTCGACCTGGTCATCCGGGCGGCTCCGTACCCGGAGCGACAGGTGCGCCTGCTGCGGGAACGGGGAGCCGTCAGCCGCGAACTCGCCAACGTGTCCGTGGACTGGCTCGTCCGCAGAGTGCCGTACGGCTACGAGGACGAGCTGCGCATCCTGCGCAATCACGTCCGCTTCCTGCTGGAGACCGGCGCGCCGTACGACCATCCGCTGGACTCTCTGCTCGCCGCCACCGGCTACTACGAGCGTGAGCTCTCCGCCGACTACCTCGTCGAACTCGTCGACATCATGGTGAGCCGCGGGGTGCGTGACCGGCCGGGCACCTACGGCAGGACGGGACGCGAGAGCGCCCAGCAAAAGGTCGACCACGGTCTGACCCACTACCAGGCCGTGGTGGACCGGCTCACCGAGGCGGCGGCCGGGAGCGAAGGGCATGAACGCTGAGCGGCCTGGTGCGAATGCTGAGGTGAGGATTGCCGCCCGGCTGGAACCCGCCGCTCCGTCCGCACATCCCTTTAGAGGAGGGCAAGTGAGTTGGGGAGCTCGATGACCGGACCGAATGGCGAGACCACGCTCCCGCAGGTCTTGATGGGCGCGGCAGAGGCGGCCCCGGACCAGGTGCTGGTGCATGTACGAGGCGACGGCGGCGAGCGGACCGTCACCTTCGCGGAGCTGCGGGACGAGGCGCTGTGCGTCGCCGGTGGCTATCTCGCGGCCGGGGTGGCGCCCGGTACCTGTGTCCCGCTGCTCGCCGACCGCGGCGATGACTTCCAGGTGTTGTTCTGGGGTGCGTTGCTGGCCGGTCTCGTCCCGGTGCCGCTCGCGTCCGATGTCCGGCGGGTGACGCCGGTGTGGGAATCGCTCGGCCGCCCGCCGGTGGCGGTGGACGAGGCCACGGAGACGCTGTTGGGCGAACTTCCCGGCGGCGTCGAGCAGTTGCGGCTGGACGAGTTGCGGCAGCGCCGCCCACCCGCCCGGCTGCCCGGGGCCACGCCCGGCGATGTGGCGTTCGTCCAGTTCTCCTCGGGCAGCACCGGAACCCCGAAGGGCGTCGAGCTGACGCATGCCGCCGTGCTGGCCAACCTGGAGCAGATGCGGCTCGCCGCGGCCATCACGCCCGCCGATGTGGTGGCGAGCTGGATGCCGTACTTCCACGACATGGGGCTCATCGGCACCCACTTGGCCCCGCTCGCCGCGCGCGCCAAGCAGGTGCGGCTGGAGCCGTTGTCGTTCGCCAAGCGTCCGGCGCTGTGGCTGGAGACGGCGGCCCGCCACCGGGCGACCCTCCTGTCCGCCGCCAACTTCGCCCTGGCCCTGGCCGTACGACGGATCCCGGATGAGGTCTTCGCCCGGCTCGATCTGACCTCCGTGCGGCTGGTCCTGGTCGGTGCCGAGCCGATCGCCCCGGCGGTGTGGCGGAGGTTCGTGGCGAAGGCGCGAGCCTCTGGGCTCGACGAGCGGGCACCGCTGCCGGTTTACGGCCTGGCCGAGGCCACCTTGGCGGTCACCTTTCCGCCCCTGGACGAGGTGGCGGTGGAGCGGGTGCTGGACCGGGCGGCGCTCAGCCGCGGCCACGCGGTGGACACGGTCCGGGGCCCGGACGCCGTGGAGCTGATGGACGTCGGTCTGCCGCTGCCCGGGTGCGAGGTGCGCATCGCGGACGACGCGGACCGCCCGCTGGATGCCCGGCGGGTGGGCCACATCCAGGTGCGCGGACCCCAGGTGGCGCGCGGCTACCGCAACGCCCCCGAGGCGACCGCCGCCATGTACGTGGATGGCTGGCTGCGCACCGGCGACCTGGGCTTCCTGGCCGACGGCCGGTTGTGCGTCACCGGCCGCCACAAGGACGTGCTCTTCGTGTCCGGCCGCACCTTCCACGCGCCGGACCTGGAGGAAGTGGCGGCGGCCACCCCCGGCCTGCCGGCACCACCCCTGGCCGCGGCGGTGGGCTCCACCGACCCGGCCGACGGTACGGAACGGGTGGTGGTGTTCGTACGCTGGCCCAGTCCGCCGAGCGCGGCGGCCACCGTACTGGCCCAGGTGGCGGCGCGGGTCCGGCAGGCCCTGGGCCACGACGACGTACGGGTGCTGCCCCTGCCGCCGGGCGCGTTTCCCCGAACGACAAGCGGCAAGCTGCGGCGACGTGCGATGCGCGAGCGCTATGAGGCGGGGGCCTACGCCGAGGTGGAGAAGCGGTGGGGGCGCGGGGGTTTGGCTGGGGCCGCTGTGGCCGTCCCCCGGGCGTTGGGCTCGCGGCGGGAGGTTGCGCGGGCCGTCACTGGCATATGGGCGCGGGTGCTGGGAGTGCCGGGGGACAGCATCGGCCCGCATGACCGGTTTCCGGCCGTCGGCGGTTCGTCGCTGAAGGCGATGGAGGTGCTCGCCGAGGTGGAGGACGCCTTCGGCGTCACCGTGCCACCGGCGGTGCTGCGCGACCGTGACACGGTGGCCGCGCTGACCGAACACGTGGTGGCGGCGCGGCGCGCCGGGGCGCCGGAGGCCGCTCGGCCCCGCGACACCGTGGGCGACACCGACCCGGGAGCGATCGCGGTCGTCTCCATGGCCTGCCGCTTCCCCGGCGCGGACACCCCGGATGCCTTCTGGGACCGGCTCGTGGCCGGCCACGACGCCGTCGGCCCCGTACCGGCCGCCCGTTGGATACCTCGGCCGGAGGCCACGGCCCGGTGGGGCGCCTTCCTGGACGACCCGTCCCGCTTCGACGCCACGTACTTCGGCATGGACGACCAGGAGGCGGCCGCGACCGACCCACAGGCCCGCGTCTTCCTCGAACTGGCCCACGAGGCCCTGGAGTGCGCGGGCTACGCGGGATCCCGGCGGACGGGCCGCCGTATCGGTGTGTTCGCCGCGACCGGGGAGAGCGGCTACCGCGAACTGCTGTCCCGGGCCTCCGGCCCGGACGGCGGGCTGCCTCCCGCCGCGTTGGTCGGCAACCTCCCCAACCTCGTCGCCGCCCGCGTGGCGCAGAACCTCGATCTGACCGGTCCGGCCCTCGCCGTCGACACCGCCTGCTCGTCGGCGCTGGTCGCGCTGCACTTGGCGCGCCGCAGCCTCCAGGCGGGGGAGTGCGACCTCGCCGTGGTAGGCGGAGTCAACCTCGCGCTGGCCCCGACCGGCCACCGGCTGCTGGAGCAGGCGGGCGCACTCTCGCCGACCGGCCGCTGCCACGCCTTCAGCGCCGCGGCCGACGGCTTCGTCCCCGGGGAGGGCGGCGCGGCGATCGTCCTGGCCCGGCTGGACGACGCACACCGCGCGAACGATCCGGTCCTGGCCCTGCTGCGCGGCACCGCCGTGAACAACGACGGGCGTTCGCTGAGCCTGCTGGCCCCCAACGCGCTCACCCAGCGGGAGATCATCGTCCAGGCGTACCGCGACGCGGGCGTCGACCCCGACCACGTGTCCTACATCGAGGCCCACGGCACCGGCACCGCCCTCGGCGACCCCGTCGAACTGCGCTCCCTCACCCAGGCTTTCCCACCCCGTGCCGACGGCCGCCCCCGACTGCTGGGCTCGGTGAAGACCAACCTCGGCCACCTGCTCAACGCCGCGGCCATGCCGAGCCTGGTCAAGGTGGTCCTGGCCCTGGGCCACCGGCAGTTGCCCGCCTCACTGCACCACGACCCACCCGCCGCCTCCCTCCCCGACGATGGCGCGGCCGGTTTCCAGGTGGTCACCAAGCACCAGGCATGGACGGCCCCCGGCCCGCTGGTGGCCGGGATCAACGCCTTCGGCTTCGGCGGCACCAACGCCCACGCCATCCTCGAGGAGGCGCCCGCGCGCTTGCCACGGCGCCGCGGGCGGTTGGACACTGCCGGGCGGGGTGAGGCGGATGCTGGGGGCGACGGCGGCTCGGGCGGCGAGGACGGGCCGCACCTGCTGACTCTGTCGGCGCGCGGTGCCGATGCCTTGGCGGCCGCGGCCAGGGACCTCGCGGCCCATCTGCGGGCTCACCCGGAGCTCGACGAGGGCGACGTGTGCGCCACCGTCAATACCGCCCGCGACCACGGCCCTCACCGCCTGGCACTGGTGTCCCGTGGCGACCTCGCCGAACGCCTCGAAGCCCACACCGCCACCCCCGCCGCCGTGGGCCGTTCCCGCCCCCGGTTGGCGTTCCTGCTGCCCGGCCAGGGCACCGCGCGGCCTGGGCTTGGCCGCGCCCTGTACCGCACCGCACCGGAGTTCCGCCGTGTGATGGAGGAGGCGTCCGCACTCGTCGGCGAGGTGCGCGGACGCACTCTGGCCCAGTGGTGCCTGGACCCCGGTGCCTCGCCCGCCGACCTGGCCCACACCGAGGTCTCCCAGCCGCTGCTCGTGGCCTTCGGCGTCGCGCTCGCCCGACAGCTGCGCGTCTGGGGCGTGACCCCGGATGCCGTCACCGGGCACAGCGTCGGCGAGATCACGGCCGCCTGCGTCGCCGGGTCGCTGACCGTGGCCGAGGCGGTGCGGTTCGCCGCCGAACGGGGGCGCCTGACGCGCGAACTGGCCGACCCGGGCGCCATGGCCGCCGTACGCGGCGGTGAGGGCGCCGTCGCCGAGTTGGTGGCCGAGTCGCCCGGTGCGCTGTGCGTGGCCGCGGTCAACGCCCCCGGGCACGTGGTGATCGCCGGAGCGCCGGATGCCGTCGTTCGGGCCGTCGGGCGGCTGGCCGCTGACGGGATCACGGTCCGCGAACTCCCCGTATCCCACGGCTTCCACTCACCGACGATGCGCCCGGTGGCCGACCCGCTCACCGCCGCGGCCACCGAACTGACCCCGCTCGCGCCCTCGATCCCCCTGCTCAGCACGCTGACCGCCGAGTGGCAGCCGCCCCTGGACCCGGCCCACTGGCGCGAACACGCCCTGCGGCCGGTGCGCTTCGGAGCCGCGGTCGAGCGGCTGCTGGACGACGGGTACGACACCTTTGTTGAGCTCGGGCCTGGCGCCACCTTGCTGGGGCCGGTCCGCGCCGTGGCGGCCGAACGCGACCCGTCGCCGGAGGTGTTCGCACTGGCGGCCCCGGGCACCGGAGCCGACACTGGTGTCGACGCCGGACAGGCGCTGCTGACCGCACTGGGGCGATTGTGGACGCGCGGAGTGGACCTGGACCACTCGGCACTGGGCGAGGGACGGGCGCGCGTGCCCGTGCCGACGTACCCGTTCCAGCGCCGCCGCCACTGGCCGGACCACCGA
The DNA here is from genome assembly GCF_047337785.1 of Streptomyces lacaronensis. Taxonomy (NCBI): domain Bacteria; kingdom Bacillati; phylum Actinomycetota; class Actinomycetes; order Kitasatosporales; family Streptomycetaceae; genus Streptomyces; species Streptomyces lacaronensis. The sequence continues at coordinate 2,301,905 of NZ_JBLHDK010000003.1, read as the reverse complement.
CCTGAGGGCCGGGCTGAACACCGACACGAGCACCGTCCTGAGCGTTGGCCCGAACACCGACACGCGCACCGACAGAAGCACAACCCCGGCCCCGACCCCGCAGCGTCAGCGCCGCTGCACCGCCTCACCTGGCGCGAGACGCGGCCCGCGCCGGACGGGGACACACCGGACACACCGCGCACCGTCCGGCTGGCCGGGCCGGACTCGCAGCTGGCCCGTGCGCTGGCCAACCGCCTGGAGCGGCGCGGTATCACTGTCCGCCGGGACGGTGACGCCTCCCTCGCCGAGACCCCCGCGCAACTCACCCTCTGGCTCGCCGGACCGGCCGCCGAGTGCCCGACCGTGACGGACCTCGACGCCTCGACCCACACCGTACTGTCCACCCTGCGGGACCTGCTCCCATCGATGAGCGAGGGAAGTGGCCGACTGCTGGTGGTCACCGAGGACGTGCACGCCACCGGCGCCGCCACCGAACGGCCGCGCCCCGCCCAGGCGTTGCTCACCGGCTTGGCGCTCGCGTTCCCCGAGGAGTTCCCGCGCCTCACCGCGTACGGCGTCGACCTGTCCTCGTACGACTCCCTGGACGCTCGGCTCGATGCCCTGGAGCGGGAGGCGCTCGGGCAGAGCGCGCCGGGCGGCGGCGCGGTGGCGTGGCGGGAGGGCCGCCGTCTGGTCCGTACTCCCGTGGCGGTGGCGGCCGACGCGCCGCCCTCGTCCTCGCCGCTGCCACCCGACGGCACTTATCTGATCACCGGCGGTACGGGCGGGCTCGGCACCGCCCTCGCGCGCGACCTGGCCGGACGCGGTCGGCCGACCCTGGTCCTCGCCTGCCGCTCGGCCCGTCCGCCGAGCAGGCTCATGGCCGAACTCGACGCGCTCGGCGCCACGGTGGAGTACCGCGTGGCGGATGTGGCCGTTGAGGCGGATGTCGAGGCTCTGGTCGCGGATCTGCCGCCGCTGGACGGGGTGTTCCACGCCGCAGGAGTGGCGCGCCCCGGCACGCTGCGGACCAAGTCGCTCGAGGAGATGGCCGAGGTGATGGCCGCCAAGGTGCGCGGCAGCCACCTGTTGTCCCGGGCCCTGTGGCGCCATGGCCACCGCCCGGCGGTGTGCGTGGCCTTCTCCTCTGTCACCTCGGTGCTCCCCGGCCTGGCCGGTGCGCTCGGCGACTACGCCGCGGCCAACGCCTTCCTCGACGCGTTCGCCGCCTCCGAACGCGCGGCAGGCCGCCCGTGGCAATCGCTCAACTTCGCCGCGTTCGCCGAAACCGGCTTGGCCGCCGGAGCTCCGTCGCGAACCGCTCCCGCCACGACCCGTGGCGTAGCGCCACTGACCCCGGGCGCGGGCCTCGCCGCGCTGCACGCGGCATGCGGCATAGACGCGCCGCAGTTGGTGGTGGCCGAGCTGACGGCCGAGTCTGCCACTGTCCGGCCCGGCGCCGCGGTGTCCGGGACCGCCGGGTTGGGGTCCGCAGCGTCGACCGCCGCCGGGTTGGGGTCCGCAGCGTCGAACGCCGCTGGGTCCGAGCACCTCGCGTCCGCCACGGACATGTCCGGGACCAGCGCCTCCGCCACCTGCCCGACCGACCCATCCCCCACCACCACACCGGCGCCGGTGTCTCCTGCAACCGCAACCGCAACCGGCACGGCCGACCCCGCCCCCGCACACATCACCGGCGTTCTGCGCCGCCTCCTTGCCGAGGCTCTGCACCGCCCGCCCGCCGAGATCGGCGGCGACGAGCAGTTCCTGACCATGGGGCTGGACTCGCTCTCCGCCGTGGACCTCGTCAGAAGGCTGGAGTCGGAGCTGGGCCGGGCCCTGCCGCCCACGCTGTTCTTCGAGTACCGGACGATCGGCGAGCTGGCCGCCCATCTGTCGACCGACCAGGTGGGGACGGAGCAGCCCGCGCCCCCGCCGCGCCCCGCCGACACCGGCAGGGCGACAGCGTTCGGCGACGGGGCCCCACTTCCCCTCACACCCGTGCAACTGGCCTTCCATACGGGCGGCAGGTTGCACCCCGAGGTCGCCGCGTACGCGTATGTGCGCCAGACCATCAGCGGCCCCCTGGACGCCGGTCTGCTCGGCCGGGCGCTCGCGCTGCTCGCCGAGCGCCACCCGATGCTGCGCCTCAGGATCGAGACCGACGGCACGGCGCCCGCCCAAATGCTGGTGGCGCCGGAACCGCACACCATGCCCTTCTGGTACGAGATCCGCCACGCCGACGGCCCCCTGGCCGACCTGGAGGAGGCGCTGTGCAATCGCCCCTTCGACCTGGCCACCGAGGCGCCGGTACGTGCGGTGCTGGTACGGGAGCGCGCCGACCTGGCCCACCTTCTCCTCGTGCTGCACCACGCCGCCGCGGACGGATTCAGCCTCAATGTCCTCGGCGAGGAGCTGTGGTCGGTCTACACCGCCCTCGCGCACGGCCGTTCACCCGCGCTGCCCCCGCTGGAAGCGGGTTTCGCCGACTACGCCGCCGCCGTCGAGGCGGAACGGTCCTCGCCGGAGTTCGCCGAGGACCGGCGGTACTGGCGGGACGCACTCACCGCCCACGCCCACCCCACGCCCCTGGACCTGCCCTGGGACGGCGACCCGGAGGGGCCGCCCGCCCCGCCGCTCACCGCACACCAGGTGGCCACCGACCCCGGCCTCACCGCCGCCCTGCGCGAGTGCGCCGCCGCCCATGGCGTTTCCCTCTTTCACCTGCTGCTGGCCGCGTACGTGCGCTGTCTGGCGCGGTGGAGCGGGCAGCGTGGCATCGCGGTCAACGTGGCGCGCGCCCGTCGCGAACTCCGGCTGGCCGGTCTCGACCGGCTGGTCGGCCCGCTCGCCGACACATTGCCGCTGTCGGCCACCATCGACCCGGACGAGCCCGTGCCCGCCCTGGCACAGCGGTTGCGCGCGATCTGGCTGGACGCGGAGCGGCACGCCCGGCTCACCAGCCTGGACATCGCCCGGCTGTTGCCCACCGCCGGGCCCCGGCCGCGTACCGTCTCCCCGGCCGGATTCAGCTTCGCCCGCTTCCCCGCCACGACCGACCACGGCTGCCCGGTGACGGTGCGTCCGGCGGCGGCGCGTACCGCATCCGCCGCCACGCGCCTGGGACTGCTGTGCTGGGAGAGCGAACGAGCCCTGCACTTCTCCTGGAACTTCCCGGCCCGGCTGTTCAACCGGACCACCGTGGAGCGCCTGGCACGCGAACACCTCGCCGAATTGGCGGAGCTGGCCGAACTCGCCACGCCCGCCCGAAGGGATATTCCGGCACCGGCACCGGCCCCGCTGCCCGCAGCCGGGCGCGGGATCGTTGAGCGCCTGTCGGCACGATTCCGGGCGGCCGCCGCCGACCAGATCGCGGTCGCGACCGGCGACGCCACCATGACCTACGGCGCACTCGACCGGGCCTCCGCCGCACTCGCCGACCGGCTGCGCGCCCGTGGCGTCGCCCCCGGGGAGCTGGTCGGCCTGCTGACCGAGCCGGGTGCCGACACCGTCGTCGGTGTCGTCGGCATCCTGCGGGCCGGGGCCGGGTGGGTGCCACTGGACGCCACCCACCCCGCCGCGCGCCTGGCCGACCAGCTCCACCGGTCGACGGTCCGACACGTGGTGTGCCATGAGGCCACCCGAGCGACGGCCGACACGCTCGACGACGTGACGACGGTGGCCATCGACGACTTCTCATTGACACAGACACCGACAACGGCACCGACAACGGCACCGACACCGACACCGACAACGGCACCTGCACCGCTTCCCGTAGCCGACCCCGACGCCGTCGCCTACGTCATCTTCACCTCAGGGTCCACCGGCCGCCCCAAGGCCGTACCGATCACCCACCGGGCGATGATGAACTACCTGGACTGGGCCGTGGACACCTTCGGCTATCGCGCGGGCGACCGGCTGGCCCAGACCGCCTCCGTGTGCTTCGACGCGTCCGTACGCCAACTGCTGGCACCGCTGCTGGTCGGAGCCACCGTTCACACCCTGCCGCGGAATCTGGTCCGCGACCCCGAGGCGCTGCTGGACCGGGTCGTACGGGACCGGATCACCGTGTGGAGCTCGGTGCCCACGCTGTGGGAACGGCTGCTGACCGCCGCCGAATCCCGGGTGCGGCGCGGCGCGCCCCGCCCCGACCTGTCGGCGCTGCGCTGGATCCACGTCGGCGGGGAGGCGCTGCCCGCCGCGCATGTCCGTCGCTGGTACGACCTGTTCGGGCCCGGCCACCGCATCGCCAACCTGTACGGGCCGACGGAGACCACCATCAACGCCACCTGCCACCTCATCGAGGCCCGCCCCGACGATGAGGTGCGGCGACTGCCGATCGGCCGTCCCATCTCCGGCACCGAGGTCGCGGTGGTGGCCGAGGACGGGCGCCACCACACCGCCGGCGAGCCCGGGGAACTCCTCATTGGTGGAGCGGGGCTGACGCCGGGGTACCTCGGAGATCCCACGCTCACGGCGGCGGCGTTCACCGAGCGCGACGGCAAACGCTGGTACCGCAGCGGCGACCGGGTCCGCCAACGCCCTGACGGCGTACTGGAGTTCCTCGGCCGCCTCGACGACCAAGTGAAGATCCGCGGCCACCGGGTCGAACCGGGGGAGATCGAGGCGGCGCTGCAGACCCATCCCCGGGTCGCCCAGGCTGCCGTACTGCACCGCGACGGCCGCCTGACCGCCTTCGTGGAACCCCTACCGGGCGGCCCCGACCCCGATCCGGCACAGCTGCGCACCCACTTGCGCGGCACCTTGCCGGACTACATGCTCCCGAGCCGATTCCGGTTCCTGGACGCGTTGCCGCTCACGGACACGGGCAAGGTCGACCGCCGCCGACTCGACGCGACGGCCGGTGACGCGGAGGCGGGTATGACCTCGCCACAGACCCGTGACACCCCGGCGGCCACACCGACCGAGCGCACCTTGGCCCGTATCTGGTCCGAGGTGCTGGGCGTCGCGCACGTCGGTCGCGAGGACGACTTCTTCGCGCTCGGTGGCGATTCCATCCTGGTCCTGGAAGTGTTCGCGCGCCTGGAGAAGGCGTACGAGAGGGAACGGCCAGGGGCTGCCCTGCCGAGGCCGACGGTCATCTACGAGCACAGCACACTCACCGCCCTTGCCACGGCCGTGGATACGGCCACCGCTGCGGACGCGGTCGTCACTGTGGACGCCTCCGGCGCGGTTGATCAGGCAGCCGTCGCGGACAAGGCCGCCTCCCTCGCCGGTGCGGACCTCACGCCATACCCCCTCACCCCCACCCAGCGCGGTTTTATGGTCGCCGAAGCCATCGCGCCGGGCTCCGGGTCCGCGTGGCTTGCTCAGTTGCGCCTGCGTGGCCCGCTGCGGGCTGATCTCTTTCAGCGCGCGATCGATACGCTCGTCGTCCGCCACCCCATGCTGCGCACCGTCTTCCCCGCAGGCGCCCGCCCTCCCGTCCAACAGGAGCTGCCGCCCACGCTGCGGCTCCCGGTCGACTTCGAGACGCCGGCATCGCCGGACCTGGTCGAGGAGCGGGTCGCCGACGAACGCCGTCGTCAGTTCGAACCGTGGGCGTGGCCACTGCTGCGTCTGCATGTGCTGACCACCGGCCGTGACGAGCACACGCTCCTCGTCCACGCCCACCACCTCATCGGTGACGGCTACAGCGCGGCCCTGTTCGGCCGGGAACTGATCACCATCTACGACCGGCTCAGCCGTGGCGAGCCGATCGGGCTGCCACCGCTGCGCAGCACTTTCCGCGATTACGTCAACCTGCTCCAGCAGCCGGGTCCGGGCCCCGGCCCGGACCCGGCTGCCATCGCCTGGCAGGCCCGCCACGCCACCCCGTACCGGCGGCCGGACCTGCGCCGCTCGGGTGCACGGAGTGGCGAGCCGGCGGGTGTCCGGGCCGCCGGAGTCGGCTCCGCGGAGTTCAGGTCGGCGAAGTTCACGCTCGGCGCCGAGTTGACGGCCGGGCTACGCCACCTCGCCACCACGGTCCGCGCCACACCGTACGCCCCCGTCCTGACCGCCTACTACCGGGCCCTGGCGGACCTCACCGGCCAGCGGGACCTCGTCCTCGGCCTGGCGGTCACCGGACGCGACCACCAACTGCCCGACATCAGCCGACTGTTCGGCCCCCTGGCGGCCGCCGTACCGCTGCGCCCTGCCGCGTCGGAGACGGGTGCCGAGGCCACGCCCGGCCGGTCGTTCCGCGCTTTCCGCGCTTTCCGTGAAGATTTGCTCCGGATCACCGAGGAGGCCGTGGCCGCACGGACGTACGGCGCTGGTGACGACAGCGGCGGCGGCACAAGTGGCGGCACCGGCGGTACGCCCTCCGGCCCGCTCCGGCTCCCTGAGGAGGCCGGTGCGGCATGGTCTCACGGCACCGGTGGCGACACCGGCCCCGACACCGGCGGCGTGGACGGTGACATCGGACGTGACATCGGCCGTGCCACCGGCGGTGAGCCCTCCGACAGCTTGCCCATCCCGACTGCCCCAGCCACCCCGCTCGGTCTGCCGAGGGCCACCCAGTTCCTCTTCAGCTACCTGGACTTCTCCGCCCTCGGCTCACCCACCGGAGCAACCCTCGCCCTCGACTGGGACCATCACGACACGGAACTCGCCCCGCCGCCGGTGGGAACCGACGTCTTCCTGGCCGTTCGGCCGGTCGGGGGCGAGCTGCGTGTCACCTTGCGGGCCTCGGCCGCTGCCCTCGATGCGCCCGCCTTCGCCGCGTTCACCCGTCTCCTGCGGGACGAGCTCACCCAGGCGGCCTCGCCACGTCCGCGCCTTGCCCTGGCCCCTGCCCCGCGCACATCCCGTACGGACGCCGCGCTCATCGGCTACCTCCCCGCGCCCGGCCACCTCGCGGCGCTCGCCGGGGTCCCGGAAGCGGACCTGCCCCGCGAACACATGCGGCACCTGCTCTTCCCGGACGGCGGTCCCCGCCTCCTGGAGGAGATCGGCACGCCATTGGGCCGCTCCGCGTTCGTCGCGCTGCCGCTGTTCGCGGATGAACTGGCCGCGGGAAGCGCGCTCACCGGCCACACGGCCCGCGCCGTCAGCCACGCCGCCTCCCTCGGCGCCCGCTGTGTCTCCCTGGCGGGCATGCTCCCTGCGCTGACCGGCTACGGATTCGAGGTGGTACGCGCCATCGATGGGGCGACGGCGGTCACCACCGGTCACGCCGCCACAGCAGTGTCCGTGGTCAAGACCGTCCACGCCGCGCTCGCCACGACCGGACGCGAACTGGGTGACCTGACCGTCGCCGTGGTCGGACTCGGCTCGATCGGCACCTCTTCCCTCAACCTGCTGCTCACCCGCGCTCCGCGCCCGCCCGCTCACCTGCTGCTGTGCGATGTCGCGGGCAGCGCGCCCCGCCTGCGGGCGCTCGCCACGGAACTGCGCGGGACCGGGCTGGCCGGGTCGGTGGCGACGGCCGAGTCCGCACCGGCTCTTCCCGCCGCGGTGTACGAGGCCGACCTGATCGTCACCGCCGTCAGCGGTGGCACGGCCGTCCTCGACATCGACCGGCTACGCCCCGGCGCCGTCGTGGTCGACGACTCCTTCCCGCACTGCTTCGACACCGCACGCGCCCTCGCCAGGATGCGCGGGCAGCGCGATGTGCTGACCGTCGGGGGCGGACTGCTCGCCGTCGGTGACACCGAGCGGCACATCGCCGACGACCTGCCATCGGCCGCCGCCTCCGGCTACGCGGAACGGTCCTGGCTGCCGGGCACGGTCGCCTCCTGCCGACTCGAATCCCTGCTGCACACTGCCGTGTCCGGCCTGCCACTGGTCCACGGGCTGGTCGACGCCTCCCCTGCGCATGCCTACTGGGACGCGGTCGAGGCGGCCGGGGTCGGCGCCGCGCCGCTACATCTCCTCGGCCACATCGTCGATACGCCGCCGTCATGGCCCGGGACCGCCACTCATGGGAACACTCCCCACCGGGACGCCTCCCCCACACACGACTGACGTCTGGACGAACCCCCGTCGCCGGAGGGTGTTCGCCCCCCGACCCGCTCGCGACGCCTCAATACCAGTGTGAAATCCTTTTCAGCGCGGGGTAGGGTGAAGGCTGACCGTACACGGTGAAAGGATGCGGACACAGTTGGTGACGATCCATGACGTGGCGCGAGCCGCCGGTGTCTCTCCGGCGACCGTCTCGCGTGTCTTCAACGGCGGCAAGGTCACACCGGCACGTGCCCTGTCCGTGCAAGAGGCCGCGGCGGCCCTGGGGTTCGCGCCCAATCGGGTGGCGCGGTCGCTGCGCAAGCAGCGGTCCAGCGTGATCGCGCTGATCATCCCGGACATCGAGAACCCGTTCTTCACCTCGCTCGCCCGTGGCGTCGAGGACGCCGCGCAGCGCACCAGCCTTTCCGTGGTCCTGTGCAACTCCGACGAGGACACCGACAAGGAGCGCCGCTACCTGGAGGTGGCTCTCGGTGAGCAGATGGCGGGCGTGATCGTGGCGGCGGCGTCCCAGGACGAGACGGATCTGGGGCCGCTGACCGACCGGCGTGTGCCCGTGGTCGCCGTCGACCGTCGTCCGCGCGACGCCGAGGTGGACGCGGTCCGGGTCGACAACCACCACGGTGGCGAGGTGGCCACCCGCCACCTCCTGCGGGCCGGTTACCACCGGATCGCCTGCATCACGGGGCCCGAAGGAGCCTCCACCTCCGAGGAACGACTCGCGGGCCACCGCACGGCGTTGCGCGCCGCCCAGGGCGGTCCGGCCGCCGCCGACGACACCTACGTACGGCATGCCGACTTCCGGGTGGACGGGGGCCGCGCGGCGATGCGTGAACTGCTGGCGCTGCCCGAGCCACCCGATGCCGTGTTCGTCGCCAACAACCTCATGACCATCGGTGTCCTCGACGCCCTCCGCGAGTCGGGCAGCATCCCACCCGACGTCGGTGTGCTCTCCTTCGGGGACGTCCCCTGGGCGTCGCTGGTACGGCCATCCCTCACCGCGGTCGAACTGCCCTCGTACGAGCTGGGGCGCACCGCCGCCGACCTCCTCCTCCAGCGCATGGACGGCAGCGTGTCGCCGGTGCAGACCGTGGTGCTGCGCACAAAGCTGCAGGTCAGGGAGAGCACGGCCGGGCCCGCCCGCGCCTGACGGGCGGGCGGACGCCATACGCTGCGCTGCTGCGCTGAACCACGAACAAAAGCAGCGCCGCACCGGCCATCCAGCCCGTGCGGCGCCACCTCACCTCACAGCGCTCACTTCAACCCCGACGTCTTGATCGACTCCACAATCTGCCGCTGGAAGATGAAGAACAGCACCAGCATGGGCAGCGCGGCCACCGTCGCCGCCGCCAGGATGTAGTTCCAGTTGGACGTGTACTGCGTCTGGAACGACGAGATACCGAGCTGCACCACCGTCAGGTCCTGATCGCTCGTGGCGACCAACGGCCAGACAAACGCGTTCCAGTTGGCGAGGAAGAAGAAGATCGCGAGGGCCGAGAGAATCGGCCGGGACATCGGCAGGACGATGTTCCAGTAGACCCGCCAGTGGCCGCAGCCGTCGATGACCGCCGCCTCCTCCAACTCCTTCGGCAGCCCCAGATAGAACTGGCGCAGCAGAAAGATGCCGAACGCGTTGAAGATCGCCGGGATGATCAGCCCGGCATAGCTGTCGAGCAGCCCCAGCTGGCGGGCGACCAGGAACAGCGGGATCAGCACCACCGGCGCGGTGACCAGCAACGTGGCGAAGATGGCACCGAAGAGCTTCTCGCGCCCCGGGAAACGCAGCCGTGCCAGCGCGTAGGCGGCCATCGAGTGGAAGAACAGCGCCGCCACGGTGATCACCGTGGAGATGAAGAAGCTGTTCCACAGATAGCGGCCGAACGGCACCTCGGTGAAGACGTAGACGAAGTTCTGGAAGGTGATGTCCCGCGGGATCAGCCGTCCGTCGGTGACGGTGGCGCGCGTCTTGAAGGACGACGTGACCATCCACAGCACGGGGAAGAGGCTGATCAGCGACAGGACGACGGCCAGGAGCGTCAGCCCGGCGCGCGAGGACAGCAGCCGCCGCCGACCGGCCGCGGTGGCCGTGGTGTGGGCCCGGGTCGTCAGGGCGTCACTCGCCATCGTCGAACCTCCCGCCTCTCGTGAACGTGAAGAGCACCGCGGAGATGAGCACCATGATCAGCACCAGGAACGAGCCCATGGCCGAGGCATAGCCGTACTCCCCGAATCCGAACGCCTGCTGGTAGATGTAGAAGATGGCGAGCGATGTGCCGTTGGCGGGGCCGCCATTGGTCAGAACGAAGATCAGGTCGAGACCGCCGGTGATGGCGGCGACCGTCGACATCAGCAGGACGAAGAAGCTGGTGGGCCGCAGCAGCGGCCAGGTGATGGTGCGGAACGTGGTCCACGGCCCCGCGCCGTCCAGCTTCGCGGCCTCGTAGAACTCCTGGGGGATCTCCTGGAGCCCGGCCAGGAAAATGATCATGTAGTAGCCCATCATCACCCACACCATGACGGCGATGACACAGCCGAGGGCGAGGGACGGACTGCCGAGCCAGGACTCGCCGTCGAAACCGGCCGCGCGCATGGCCCGGTTGACCACCCCGGTCTGCTCGTCGAGCAGGAACTTCCACAGCACGCCGACCACCACCAGGCTGATGACGTACGGCATGAAGAGCATCGTGCGGTAGACACCGACCCCGGGCAGCTTCTGCTTCACCAGCAGGCCCAGCCCCAGACTCACACAGAAAAGGATGGGGACGAGGAACACCACATACAGCCCCGTGATCTTCATCGAGTCCCAGAACAGCGGGTCGTCCACCATCCGCCGGTAGTTGCCGAGCCCGATCCACTCATAGCTGCCGAAGCCGCTGACCTGGAAGAAGCTCAGCCCGATGGACAACACCATCGGGATCGCGACGAACACCAGCAGCCCGAGTACATCGGGCGCGAGGAACAGCCCGGCGGCCAGCCACTCGCGGTGCTTGCGGCTCAGCCTCGGCCGGCGGCCGGACGTGGCGGGCGACTGCGCCGGTGCCACGGTGGCCCGGCGGCGGCGCTCCTGTGCGGCGACACTGCTCATATCAGGCTCGCCCCCTGGTAGCTCTTGGTGTAGGCCGCGATGGACCGGGCGGCTCTCTCGGCGTCACCGGCCACGCCGTGGCCGGCGAGCATGGTGCCCTGGATGGCGTCGGAAATCGCCTTGTAGACGACCGGGGGATAGCGCGGTTCGGCACGGCCGCCCGGGAAGATCTCGTCCTTGAACTGCTTCATGATCCCGGAGTCGTAGCCGCCCTTGGCGGAGCCGCGGTCCAGGGCGCTGTCCCGTGGCGCCACATCGGACTTGGTGCCGACGCACCACTCCACCATCCGGTTGATGGACTCGTCCTTCATGGATCCCAGCGCCCAGACGCAGAACTCGGCCGCCGCCTCCGGGTTGCGGCCCTGGGCATTGGCGCAGAAGGACCAGCCGCCCAGCGCGGTGACGTACCGGCCGCCCGGGGGCGTGGGCAGTTTGAAGACGCCGTACCGGTACTTGGGCGCGAACGCCTTGAAGCTGGAGACGTTCCAGATCCCCTGCTGCCACATGGCGACGTTGCCGCCCTTGAAGCCGCCGACCACGTCCGCGGCGGCGGGCATGGTGCGCGGCGCGATGCCGTGGCGCACCGCGTCCTGCCAGAGCCCCAGAGCCTGGCGGGTGGCCTTGGAGTCGAAGGCCACATCGCCACGTTCGTCCAGGACCTCGCCGCCGCCCTGCCACATCCACGGGTACCAGGTGAAGTTCTGGTAGTAGCCCGGCCTGGTCTCGAAGACCAGCCCGGCCCGCGTCCTGGTGCGCAGCTTGTCGCCGATGTCGAGCATCTGGTCCCAGGTGGTGGGGATGTCGGCCTCCGACAGACCGGCCTTCTCCCAGACGTCCTGGGCGTAGAACATGGCCAGCGGCTCGATCTCCATGGGGAGGGCATAGACCTTGCCGTCCACCATGCGGCTGTCGAGCGCGGAGCCGAAGTCGTCGATGGCCGCCTTCTCCATGTGCGGGGTGAGGTCGGCCAGGACGCCGCCGTTGTAGTACCGCAGGAAGTCGCCGGGGGAGAGCAGGAAGATGTCCGGGCCCTCACCGGTGGCGAAGGCGGACGGCAGTTTGAATCCGTTGAGATAGGTGGGCTGCGGCAGATAGACGAGGTCGATCCGCGCCTTGTGGGTGGCGTTCCACCGGTCGACCATGTCGACGAACCACTTGGCCTGTGCGTTGATCGCGGGGTCCGGCGAGCGCTGGGGCCCGTAGAAGTTCCAGAACTGGAGGTTACCCCCCTTCGCTCGGGCCGTGCCGCAACCGGTGAGCAGGGCCGGGGCCGCCACGGCCGAGCCCGCGCCCGCAGCCGTGGCGAGGAAACGGCGGCGTGAGGTGCCGGGGGAGGTGGCCGGGCGCCCGGCTTCATTGCCGTGCTGGAGCATGTCGTGCGCTCCTGTCGGAGTGGGATGGGGCTGGGATGTGCGGGTGGGGGGTGGGTGCTGGGACGTACGGATCCGGGGCGGGCGGGCCTCTCAGGCGCCTTCCCGTCAGCCGGCTTCCGGTCAGCCAACCTGTCGTCAGTCGACGTTCTCGTCAGTCGAGCTTCTCGTCAGTCGAGCTTCTCGTCAGTCGACTTCGAGCGTGAGCAGGTCCGGTGTGGCCGGGCGGGACGCGGACGACGGGGCGTCCAGGTAGAACAGCGAGGTGCTGGCGATGTCATCGCTGGTGTGCCGGTAGCGGTGCGGCAGCCCGTTGCCCTGCCCCGGGCCGATACCGAGGCTCTGCACGGTGACGCGCAGATCCTCGGAGAAGCGGATGGGGTCCAGGACGTGCCAGCGATACATCCCGAACCGCTGCTGGCTGCTGTACAGCCCGTCCGGGCGCAGGATCTGGTTCAGGCCCAGATACGGGGTGGTGTACGCGGTGTAGCCCTGGCCGGGGACGTCGAAGTTCCAGGCGCCGCCGAAGTAGTCCTCGGTGCCGGTGCCGCAGAGCGTCGGGAACTCGTCGTCACCGTCGAGATAGAACTTCAGCTCGCCCTCGCCCCACCAGCCGGGGCTGTTGACACCCCAGGCCAGATAGGTGCCGACGTAGCCGCCGGCGCCGGTGACCGTGTCGAGCAGCGTGTGCACCTCGCCGTACGGCACCGGATGGCTGCGGCGCCACTGGGCGTGGAACCAGAGGGCGTCGTCCCCGACCTCGTCCAGCTCGTAGTCCACCTGGTAGTAGAGCGTGACCTTCTCGGCGGTCACATTCTCCAGGGTGATCCGTGCCCTGCGGTGGAACGGCATCGGCCAGTACGCGTTGAAGCCGCCGTTGGGGTTCACGGCGATGGGGACGGACGAGACCTGGCTGAAGGTGTTCCAGCCGTTGCAGAAGAAGTCACCGAGCGGGACCTCGACGGCCGGTTCCTCCTCGTCCTCCCAGTACATCCGCAGCAGGGCGCCCCGCCAGGCCCGGTGCGGATCGGTGGTGCACCACAGGTGGCGGATGGTGCCCGGACCCTCGATGTCGGCGAGCACGGCCGTCGTGCCGGGGGCGATGTCGATGCTGGGGGAGATCTTCCAGCCCGGCCCCAGCCTGCTCGCCGCCACCGCTCCGGTGCCCTCCGTGGCGCGGCCGCCACCCGACTTGGCGCCGGTGATGTTCTCGGCGCTGATGGAACGGCTCACGGCACGCGTCCTGCGGGAGATGCCGTCGAGTCCAAAGGTCGTCATCGTGTCTTGCCCTCATGGGTGGGGTACGGGACGCGCGCCGATGGGCCGGAAGAGGCGCCGTGGCGCGCGGAGAACGGCGTCACCGGCGGTGCGGCGCAGCACGTCTGAAATCCATTTCACCGCAAAGTAGAGCGGGCTCCAAGGGGTGTCAAGGGGTGAGACATGCGGTCGATCGCGGGGTGCCGACGCGCGCGGCTGATATGGCTTTTCGCCAGGGCAAGGCCATTCGCGTGGTCTCCCTTGACGCTGAAATCGTTTTCTGTCAGCGTGCTCGCCATGCCTCGCAACGCAGTCATCGGAGTGGACATCGGCACCTCGAGCACCAAGGGCGTCCTCGTCGGTCTCGATGGGGCACTGATCCGCTCGGCCACCCGGGAGCACACTCCGGCGAGACCGGGTCCCGGCCACTTCGAGATGGACGCCGCCGTCTGGTGGCGCGAGTTCACCGAACTGGCCCGCGAGCTGACCGCCGCGGACGACACCACCGTGGTCGCCGTCGGGGTCAGCGGCATGGGGCCCTGCGTCCTGCTGACCGATGAACACGACGCCCCGCTGCGCCCCGCCGTGCTCTACGGTGTGGACACCCGCTCGGTACACCAGATCCAGCGCATCGAGGCGCGGCTGGGCGCCGACGAGATCATCCGCCGCGGCGGCTCCGCCCTGACCACCCAGGCCGCCGGGCCCAAGATCGCGTGGATCGCCGAGCAGGAACCCGAGCTCTACGCGCGGGCCAAGCGCCTGTACATGCCCAGCTCCTGGCTGGTCGGAAAGCTCACCGGAAACTACGTCCTGGACCACCACTCGGCCAGCCAGTGCACCCCGCTGTACGACACGCTCGCCGGTGAGTGGTACGCCCCCTGGGCCGCCGAGGTCGCCCCAGGGATCGAACTGCCGCCGCTGCGCTGGCCCGGCGAGGCGGCCGGCGCCCTCACCCCCGAGGCCGCCACGGCGACCGGCCTGCCCGCCGGAATCCCCGTCACCACCGGCACCATCGACGCCTGGGCCGAGGCCCTGAGCGTGGGTGCGCAGAACATCGGCGATCTGATGCTGATGTACGGCACCACCATGTTCCTCATCCACACCGTGCCCAGGCCGCTGACCAGCCCGTCCCTGTGGGGCACCGTCGGCGCTCTGCCCGGGACCCGGAATCTGGCCGGTGGCATGGCCACCTCCGGCGCGGTCGCGGGCTGGCTGAAGGACCTGTTCGCCGACGGCGACCACGCCGAACTCACCGCGCTGGCCACCGAGTCGGGCGTCGGCGCCAACGGCCTGCTGATGCTGCCGTACTTCTCCGGCGAGCGCACCCCGATCATGGACCCCGACGCCCGCGGAGTGATCGCCGGGCTGACCCTGTCCCACACCCGCGGCGACCTCTACCGGGCCGCACTCGAGGCCACCGGGTTCGCCATCCGCCAGAACATCGAGGTCATCGAGGCGGTCGGCGGCGACATCCGCCGAGTGGTCGCCGTTGGTGGCGGCACCCAGGGTTCGCTGTGGACACAGATCGTCTCCGACATCACCGGCCGCCCACAGGAGTTGCGCACCATCACCATCGGCGCGGGCTACGGCGACGCGCTGCTGGCCGCCCAGCTCGTCGGGGACGCCTCCATCGACGACTGGAACCCGGTGCGCGAGACGGTGACGCCGCGCGCCGAACACACCGGGCGCTACGACGAGCTGTACGCCCTCTACCGGCGGCTGTACCCGGACACCGCCGCGACCGTCCACGCGCTGGCCGCACTACAGGAGCGCTGAGAGCCCACGCGCCCCCCGGGCCCAGCGTCCGCGGCCACACCCCAGTACCCCCAGTGCCTTCAGCGCCCCCACGCGCCAATGACGCACCATCACCGACGCACCGTCAACGGAGACCGCATGACCGCGTACACCCTGCCCGAGCTCCACCGGCCGCCCGCCGCCGAGCCGGCCACCGTCCACACCGTGGCCAGTGGCGACCTGCGTCCCGCCGCCAACGTCACCTGCTGGCCCACCCAGGAGAAGCTGGAGAGCGACCTCGCCGCGGCCCTCACGGACCTCGGCTGGAAGGTCCACCGAGGCCACGCCGTGGACGAGGCCAAGGGGCACGGGTTCATCGACAGCCAGCGCGCCGGTATCGAGGTCTTCAAGCGCATACCCAGGGACGCCCCGCTCATCGTCGTCGAGGCCGTCTGGCAGTACAGCCACCACGTCCTCGCCGGATTGCGCGACCACCAGGGCCCGATCCTGGTGGTGGCCAACTGGAGTGGCGAATTCCCCGGGCTGGTCGGCCTGCTGAACCTCGCCGGGAGCCTCACCAAGGCGAGACGCGACTACTCGGTGCTGTGGAGCGCCGACTTCACCGACGAGTGGGCACGCGAGTCGTTGCGCACCTGGCTGGAGACCGGCACGCTCACCCACGACACCAGCCATGTCCGGCCCCTGCCGCCCCTGCCGGGGGCGGACCCCGAGACCGGGCTGGGCGTGGCCCTCGCCCGGCAGCTGCGCGAGGAGAAGGCGATCATCGGCGTCTTCGACGAGGGCTGCATGGGCATGTACAACGCCATCATCGACGACGAGTTCCTCAACCCGCTCGGCATCTACAAGGAGCGCCTGTCGCAGAGCGCCCTGGTGGCCGAGATGAGGAACGTGCCCGACGAGGAGGCCCAGGAGGTCCGGGCCTGGCTCGACCGGGCCGGGATGACCTTCCACACCGGCACCGACGAGGCCACCGAACTCACCGACGCCCAGCTGCTCAGCCAGTTCAAGATGTACATCGCCGCGGTGCGCATCGCCGACGACTTCGGGCTCGACGCGGTCGGCATCCAGTACCAGCAGGGCCTGAAGGACACCGTCCCGGCGAGCGACCTCGCCGAGGGCCTGCTCAACAACGTCCAGCGCCCGCCGGTACGGAGCCGCGACGGCGCCCGCGAGCTGTACGCGGGCGCGCCGCTGCCGCACTTCAACGAGGTGGACGAGGGCGTTGCCGTGGACTCCCTGGTCACCAACCGCATCTGGACGGCGATGGGCCTCGACCCGGCCACCACACTGCACGACATCCGCTGGGGCGAGGAATACGACGGCCGGTTCGTCTGGGTCTTCGAGATCTCCGGATCGGTGCCCGCCTCGCACAACGGCGGCTACGACAAGTCGTACAGCATGCGCCAGCCCCCGATGTTCTTCCCGCTCGGCGGCGGCACCCTCAGCGGTGTCTCCAAGCCGGGCGAGATCGTCTGGTCGCGGGTGTTCCTGATGGACGGCGGGCTGCACGTCGACCTCGGGCGGGCCACCTCGGTCGAGCTGCCCGAGGAGGAGACCCGGCGCCGGCTCGACGCCACCAACCACCAGTGGCCGATCATGCACGCGGTCCTGCACGGCGTCACCCGCGACCAGTTCATGGCCCGCCACCGCGCCAACCACCTCAACGTGGCCTACGCCCCCGACGCGGCGACCGCCGACAAGGCGCTGCGCGCCAAGGCCGCGCTCTTCGCCGAGCTGGGTGTCGAGGTGCATCTGTGCGGAGACGTGGCGGTCCAGCCGCAGTCGCAGCCATAGACGTAGCCGTAGCAGCGCACGATTCCGAGGAGTCGCACATGGCAGCTTCATCACAACCCGTCCCCGCCGGAATGGCGGGTGGGGAGCCCGCCGAAACCGCCGGTGGCCCCGGCCGCCGTCTGGTGCTCGCCGCCGGTCTGGGCCTGGCCACGGCCGCGGCCGGGCTGACGGCGGGTGCGCCGCGGGCGAACGCCGCCGCCACCGCCGTCACCGGTACGAAGGTCAGAAACCTCACCGGCCCGGCCGAGACGGGCCGGTTCGCCGCGCCCTGGACCGACCTCGGCATCCCCGTCCGCTGCCCCGACGGCACGATGCTGTTCGTGTGCGGCGACACCTTCGACGGCGGTGGCGTGGGCGGCCCCAACTGGCGGGCCCCGGTGGGCCTGCGGGCACGCCACCCCGACCTGAACGCCCTCGTCATCGACGACAGCGTGGGCGGTTCACAGGCCGTGGGCCTGGTCCCGGAGGGCCACGAGAACAACACCACCGCCATACCGTCGGACGTCTTCACCGTCGGTGACACGATGTACATGCACCTGATGCGGGGTGTCCTCTACCAGACCCACCACTCCGACTTCTGGCGCTCGACGGACAACGGCCAGACGTGGCAGTACCTGTGCCAGTGGCCCGGGGACCAGTACGGCGGCCAGTTCCAGCAGAAGACCTACGCGGTGGCGGACGACGGCTACGCTTACGTCCTGTCCAGCGTGTTCAACCGGGATGTTCCCTCCGACCTGCTGCTGCACCGCGTCCCGCAGGACCGGTTGGGCGACCCGGCGGCGTACCAGCCGTGGGGCTACGCGAACGGCGCCTGGGCCTGGGGCAACTACCCGACCACCATCACCGCCCGGCGCCGGTTCGGTGAGATCTGCTTCCGTGCGATGGCCGGGAAGTACGCCCTGACCTGGCTGAACATGGAGCCCCTGGACATCCGCGCCCAGGTCTTCCCCCTGCCGACGAGCGACTTGTTCGCCACCCCGGAGCAGACCCTCATCGTCCCCACCACTCCCGGCAACGAGTCCGGCAACGCGGTGGCCAACCCCTACGGCGGCTTCATCGTCCCCGGCTCGACCTTCGGCGACTTCCACATCGCCGTGAGCCAGTGGTACGACGACCAGAACTACCGGGTGATGCAGTACCGGATCAACGGCCTGGCCGCCTGAGGACGCCGCCACCGACACCCGCGAGGAGCACACCGTGCGACGATCCAGACTCCTGATCACCCTGGCGGCCGGGCTGGCCGTCGTGACGATGGCGACGGTACCCGCCGTCCAGGCGGACAGCGCGGGCACCGGCCACCCCCGTGACGCCGGGCGCGACACCACCACGGCCGCCACCAGCACCAAGGCCGCGAACGCCCCGGAGAGCGACTACTTCTCCACCGTGGACATCGCCCCCGGCGCCACCATCGGCGCCCCCGCGATCGGCGACAACAAGGAGCACGGCGACCTGTGGCCGTCGTGCTGGTCCAACGACGACAACGTGTACGCCGCGTACGGCGACGGCGTGGGCTTCGGCGACACCTGGCAGGACATCGGCGTGGCCCGGATCAGCGGCTCACCCGGCAACCTGGCAGGCGCCCAGCGGGCGTCGGGCGACGGCATCGGCCGGATCTGGGGCGCCCCCCAGGACTACTACCGCAAGCCCACCGGCATGGTCTGCGTGAACGGCGATCTGTATCTCGCCGTGCAGGACCTCAAGAAGGGCACGCTGGACAACGCGCCCAGCGCGACGGTCGTGAAGTCCACCGACAAGGGCGAGACCTGGACATCGGACAAGGTCAAGCCGATGTTCTCGGACCAGAAGTTCACCACGGTCATGTTCCTGGACTACGGCAAGGACAACGCGAACAGCCCGGACGGATACGTCTACGCCTACGGCCTGGACTACAACTGGCGCGACACCTTCGACCCCGACCCGGACCCCACCGACCTCTATCTGGCCCGAGTGCCCGCCACGTCCATCATGGACCGCTCCACCTGGCAGTTCTACGCCGGTGACAGCGGCGGCACCCCCCGGTGGTCCGCCGACATCGACCAGCGGGTGTCGGTCCTCCACGACGACCACCGCGTCTACCAGAACGTGGGAACCGCGGGCCGGGTCAAGGACCTCAGCGTGATCAGCCAGGGCGGCGTGGTCTACAACAAGGCACTGAAGCGCTACATCTACACGTCCTGGACGGAGTACACCTACGAGTTCTACGAGGCGCCCACGCCGTGGGGCCCGTGGAAGCACTTCACCCCCAAGGACTTCGGCGGCTACCCCTGGACCCACACCAAGCACGGCGGCTACGCCACCACCATCCCGTCGAAGTACATCAGCGCGGACGGCAAGTCGATGTGGCTCCAGTCCAACGTCTGCCCCTGCGGCGGCGGTTACCCGAACGGCGACTTCTGGGCGTACACCTTCTCACTGCGCAAGATGTCCCTGACCCCCTCGGCCCCCACCACCCCGGACAACCCACCGGACGCCTCCCGCAACCTCGCCCGCGAACCCGGCACCGTGCCCATCGAACGCGCCACCCACTTCGGTCGCGCGATCTACAACGACGGTGACACGGCCCAGAACGAGGACGACTGGAACGACGAACGCAAGCCGACCAGCTGGTGGGGCTACACCTGGCCACGTACATACCGCCTCAACCAGGTGGCCTACACCACCGGCACCATGTTCGGCGACGGCGGCTGGTTCAGCAGTCCACCCAAGATCCAGGTCCGCCGCGACGGCGCCTGGACCGATGTCACCGGCCAGCGCGTCACACCGTCCTACCCGACCTCCTCGGCCGCCGGCCCGAACAAGACCTACGTCTTCGACTTCGACACCACAACCGGTGACGGCGTCCGCGTCATCGGCGGCAGTGGCGGAACGCAGACCTTCACCTCGATCGCCGAACTGGCGGCCCACTACCGCTGACACCCTCGCCAAGCGAATCCACTTCGGTCATGGTGATACCGGTTCTGGCTGGCTGATCTCGTTCCCGTGCTTGCTCTTTGAACTGGATTCGGTTTTGCTGAGATGGTCGTCCCATGACCGGAGGGGAGTCGCGTGCGCGCGGAAGAAGTCGATCTGCTCATCATCGGTGCGGGTATGGCGGGGTTGACCGCCGGTGCCCGCGCGGTTCGCAATGGCCTGTCCGTCACGGTCGTGGAGATCGGTAAGGACGTCGGCGGTTCCGCGCTCTTCGCGGGTTACGCATGGACCGCGCCGAGCCACGACATCATGGACCAGCACAATCCGTATGGAGACACCGCGCTCAAGCGCGCCCTCGTGGATCGGTTCCCCGAGGGCATCTCATGGATCCGTTCCCTCGGCGTGGACATCAAGGACGCGCAGCGCGTTCTCGATTTCGGCCGCGGGCACCAATTCGACACCCATCAGTACGTCGCCACCTGTCGTCAAGCCATCCGCCGAGGCGGTGGCGCGCTGCTGTTGGAAACGTGCACCGAAAGGCTGGTGGTCGAGGACGGTGTCGTGACGGGGGCGGAGCTGCGACTGGCCGATGGCACCCGTACACAGGTGCGCGCCGGGTCCACGCTCATCGCGACCGGCGGGTTTCAGGGCGATACCGAACTCCGCGCCACGCATGTGCACCCCCGTGCCGGGGGCATGCGGCTCCGCTCCAACCCCTTCAGCCGCGGCGGTGGCTACCGTCTGGCCACCGGGGCCGGTGCCGCCACCGGCCACGATGACGCGGGCTTCTACGGCCATCTCATCCCCAGCGGCATCCCCTTCGCCGACCCGGCGGACTTCGTCGACCTGTCGCTCTACTACAGCGAGCACGCCCTGCTGTTCAACGTGGACAACGACCGGTTCGTCGACGAGACGCTGGGCGACCACCTCACGGCCATGGCGCTGCTGGAGCAGCCCGAAGGCCGGGGCCTTCTCATCGCCGACGCCCGGGTCTTCCGTGACTGGGTCGTCGGCAGTTACGTCGAGGGCGCGGTCGCCGTGGACAAGTTCGCTCTGGCCGGTAAGCGGGGCGGCCGTGTGGGACTCGCCGAAGACCTCGACGAACTGGCCTACCTCCCGGAGGAATGGGGGTACCGGGGCGACGCCGTGCGCGACGCGGTCAAGCTGTTCAACGAACACGCCGCGGCGGGGCTGGAGCCGGTGCCCGGCCGGAAGCTGGACCGCCTCCCGCTCGACGAACCGCCGTACTACGTGATCGAGACGGTACCGGCCATCACCTTTCCCTTTCACGGGATCCGCGTCGACGACCGGGCCCGCGTGCTGCGCGGGGACGGTGAACCGCTTCCCGGGCTCCTCGCGGCCGGGTCGGACACCGGTGGCCTGTGGCACCGCGCCTACGCCGGCGGCATCGCCTCGGCCCTGGTGTTCGGACTGACCGCCGCGGACACCGCCACCGCGACGGCGCCACACGCCAGGTAGCGCCCCGTCAGCGCGCCGTCCAGCCGCCGTCCACGTACAGCTCGGAGCCGGTCACGAAGCTCGCGTCCTGCGACGCGAGGAAGGCGACGGCCCCCGCCACCTCTTCCGGCCTGCCGAGCCGCCCCATGGGGGTGCCCTCGACCATCGCGGTGTGACGGGGTGTGCCCTGCCACAGTTCCCGCGAGAGCGGGGTCTCGATGAAGCCGGGGTGGATCGAATTGACCCGGACGCCGCGCGTCGCCCAGTGCAGCGCGGCGTTCTTCGTCATCAGCCGGACCGCGCCCTTCGCCGCGTGATACGAGAACTGGCTGCCGAAGCCGCCCACCGTGCCGAAGATCGACGCGATGTTGACGATCGAACCGCCACCGGAGCGTTCGATCGCGGGGCCACCGTGCTTCATGCCGAGCCAGACTCCGCCCTGGGTCACCGCGATGACCTTGTCCCATGACTCCTGGGTCTCCGTCTCCACGGTGCGCATCTGGGCGACACCCGCGTTGTTGACGAGCACGGACAGGCCGCCCAGTTCGGAGACCACGCGCTCGACCGCGCCGCGCCACGCCTCCTCGTCGCTCACGTCCAGCGCGAGGCCGAGTGCCCGCGCTCCGTCGGCCGCCGGCTCCTTCGTCAGCTCCTCCGCCAGGTGGTCGCAGCGGTCGGCGTCCACGTCGGTCACCACCACCGTGGCGCCCTCGGCGGCCAGCCGCCGTGAGACGGCGGTTCCTATGCCGCCGGTGGCGCCGGTGACCAGGGCGATCTGTCCGGACAGTCGGTCTCCCACGGGCACTCCTTCGTCTTGTGTGTCAGTGGTCACGGCAGGAGCTCCAGCCCCGAGCGCAGCAGCGCGGGCACCGCGGATCCGACCCGTTCGAATCCTGTGCCGACCGTCTGTCCCGCCGAAAAGCGGGCGTGGATGCCCTCCGCGATGACGGCGAGCTTGAAACAGCCCAGGGCCTGGTAATACGGCAGGGCGCCGATGTCCCGTCCGGACTTCTCGGCATATCGCTCGGCCAGTTCACGCCCCGATCGAAAACCGGGGTTGGCCGTCGGGACGTGCCGCGCCGCGAGGACCGGTTCGCAGGTCCGGTCCCAGTACATGAGCAGCATCCCGAGGTCGGCCAGGGGATCGCCGAGCGTGGCCATCTCCCAGTCGAGGACCGCGGCGATCCGCCCGAAGTCGGCGGGTGCCAGGATGACGTTGTCCAGGCGGTAGTCGCCGTGCACGATGGCCGGGGCGCCGCTCGCGGGCAGCGAGCGGGCCAGTCTGCCGTGCAGTTCGTCGAGGTCGGGCAGGCTCCGCGTGGCGACCTTGTCCCACTGCCCACGCCATCGCCGCACCTGGCGCTCCAGATAGCCGTCGGGCCGGCCGAAGTCGCCGAGCCCGACGGCGGCCGCGTCCACCGAATGCAGCGTGACCAGGGTGTCCACCAGTGTGTCAGCGGCGCGCCGCGCGTCGTCCGGCGGGAGTACGGCGGCCTCGTCGCCGTCGCGCAGCACCGTGCCCTCCACGAAGCCGACGACGCAGAACGGCGCTCCGATCACCTCCGGGTCCGTGCACGACAGCACGGCCCGGGCGACCGGCACCGCGGTGTCGGCGAGCGCGGCGACGACGCGGTATTCGCGGTCCATGTCGTGCGCGGTCGGTGTCAGCACCCCCAGTGGCGGTCGGCGCAGCACCCACCGGTGTGTCCCATCGGTCACCGCGTAGGTGAGATTGGAGCGCCCGCCCTCCAGGAGCGTGACCTCGAGCGGGCCCGCGCACTCGGGTACGTGGCGTTCGAAGTAGCGCTGCAACGCGGCCACGTCGACGCCGGCCGGCGTCGTCCCGGGGAGGGTCACCGAGCGGCCCTCCGCTCCCGTGCCGCCCGCACCGCGCGCTTGGCGATGGCCCAGCGATGGGTCTCGGAAGGGCCGTCGTAGATACGGAACGGACGCACCTCGCGGTACAGCCGCGACAGCGGGGCGTCCCCCGAGATGCCGAGCGCGCCGCATATCTGGACGGCCCGGTCGACCACCCGGTGCACCGCCTCGGAGACGTATGTCTTGGCGATGGAGGTGTGCTGGGCGGCCGGGCGGCCCTGGTCCAGTTCCCAGCAGGCCCGCCACAGCACCGCCCGGCTGGTCTCGATGTCGATCTCGGAGTCGGCCAGCATCTGCTGCACCATGCCCAGTTCGGCCAGCGGCTTGCCGAAGGCCGAACGGTCCGCCGCGCGTTCCAGGGCGATGTCCTGTGCCCGCCGAGCCACTCCGAGCCAGCGCATGCAGTGGGTCATGCGGGCGGGCCCCAGGCGTACCTGGGCATACGCGAAGCCCTGGTCCACCTCGCCCAGCACGGCCTCGTCCCCGACCTCGCAGCTTTCGAAGGCGATCTCGCTGTGGCCGCCGAAGAGGCCCCGGTCCAGAGTGTCGATATTCCGGACGATCTTCATGCCGGGGTTGTCGGCGGCGACGAGGAACATCGTCGCGCCACCCGGGTCGCCGGGGCCGCCGCTGGTGCGGGCCATGCAGATGGCGAAGGCCGCCCCGTCGGCGCCGCTGATGAACCACTTGTGGCCGTCGATCCGCCAGCCGCCGTCGATCCTCGTCGCGGTCGTCGTGAGCGCGCGCGGGTCGGAGCCGGCGCCCGGCGCCGGCTCGGTCATCGCGAAACACGAGCGCGTCTCGCCGGCCGCCAGCGGGCGCAGATACCGCTCCTTCTGCTCCTTGGTGGCCACCACCTCGAGCAGGTGTGTGTTGCCCTCGTCGGGAGCCGCGCAGTTGAGCGCGAGCGGCCCCAGCAGCGAGTACCCGGCCGCTTCGAACACCACCGCCTGCCCGCGCAGGTCCAGTCCGAGTCCGCCCCATTCGGCGTCGATATGCGGGGCGAACACCCCCGCCTCGCGGGCCGCGTCCTGAAGCCGGCGGCGCAGCGGCTCCGGCCCGGCATGGACATCGCCGTCACACGCCCGCTCCTCGGGTATCACCACGTCCCGTACGAACTCGGTGGTGCGCCGCGCGATCTCCGCGACTCTTTCCTCGATCTCGAACCCGATGGGCACGTTGCACTCCCGAGCTTGGCTACTGCCTACCTGTAGGTCTGAAGCGCGGACGTCGCACGCGGTGCGCCCGCTTCCTATGAGTAAACCGAATCCAATTCAGATCCTCAACCGATCGGGTGTGTGTCGCTGTGGTGACCGTCCCGCGCGGCCCTCCACCGCTGTCTGGGCCGCAGGTCGGGCGCCCCATACATAGAGCCCTTTCGGTCCGCGCGCCTGATCGTGCCCACGGCGTCCGCCGGGCTCCCGGAGAAAACCCTGTTCGACGGCTAGCTGTACTGAGTTCAGTTCTGTAGCGTCCCGGGCGTCGGCAGGAGACCGGACCATGCCGCCAGGAAGGGAGCCGGAACATGAGCACCACACATCAGCCCGCGCCGCCGGGGGAGGAGTCGGCGTCGTACGATCCACGTACGGTGCGCCGCGCGATGCTCGCCGGGAGCATCGGCACCTTGATCGAGTACTTCGATTTCAGCGTCTACGGCTATCTCGCCGTGGCGATCGCTCCGCAGTTCTTCCCGGGCGACGATCCAGCGGCCTCGACGCTGGCGGCGCTCGCGGTGTTCGCCACGGGCCTCGTGGTGCGGCCGATCGGCGGTGTCTTCTTCGGATGGATCGGCGACCGCTGGGGGCGTCGCAAGGCGCTGGTCTCCTCGGTGCTGTGCATGGGGGTGGCCAGCAGCCTCACCGGACTGCTGCCGACCTACAGCCAGATCGGTGTGTTCGCCGCGGTGCTCCTGTTCATCACCCGACTGGTGCAGGGCATCTCCTCGGGCGGCGAGTCGGTCGGCGCCTACACCTACATCTATGAGTCGGCGCCACCCCGGCGCAGAGCCTTCCTCGGCGCTGTCACGCCCATCGGGTCCAACCTCGGGTTCATGTTCGCGGCCTCGACGGCCGGGGCGATCTCGGCCCTCACCACCAAGGACCAGATGGCCGACTGGGGCTGGCGGCTGCCCTTCCTGATGGCCGTGCCGCTCACCATCCTCTGCCTGTGGGCCCGGCTACGGATCGAGGACACCCCGGAATTCAAGGAGGCCGCACAGCGCGCCGACATCCCCCCGGCTCCGATCCGAGAGGTGCTGGCCACTCACCGTACGGCGCTGCTGCAGTCTGTCGGCCTGGCCATGGCACAGGGCGGCGCCATCTTCCTCGGGCTGACGTACATCGGCATCTATCTGACCACCAACCTGGGATACGACACCACGCTGGTGTACTGGCTGTCCGCGGGTGTCGTGCTCTTCACCGTGCTGCTCATGGTGCCGGCCGGCTGGCTCGCCGCCCGATTCGGCTGCCGGCGCGTCCTGATGGGCGGGCTGCTGGGCTTCCTGGTGACCGCCTACCCCGCGATGATGCTGATGGGCCAGGGGAGCCTGGCGCTGGCCGGTCTGGCGTATCTGCTCCTGATGCTGAGCAGTGCGTTCGTGCAGGTCCCGGCGGCGAGTTTGTGGCCGCATCTGTTCGAACGCCGGGTCCGCTACACCGGTATGGCGATCGGGTACAACGTCGGCACCGTCCTCGCGGGCGGTACGGCTCCGTACATCGCGGCCTTCCTGGTCGACCGGACCGGGAACCTGCTCTCCCCGGCGTTCTTCGTCATGCTGGTCTGCCTGATCGGAATCGGTTCCCTGCTGACCGTCCGCAAGGATGTATAGGGGGTGTCGGCGTGGTGACCGCAGGCCTCCACGCCGCGCTCTAGTCCGCGGAGGAATGGCCGCCGAGGCCGATGGTCTGGCCACCGTCGATGAGGAACTCCCCGCCCGTGGTGTAGGAGGTGTCATCGCTCGCGAGGAAGAGCACCATGCGGGTGACCTCCTCGGGCTCCCCGATGCGCGCCACCGGCTGTTGGGCGAAACGTTCGGGTGAGGCGGTCTCACCCATGGGCGTGCGGATGACTCCGGGGTGTACGGAGTTGACGCGTACCCCCGTGCCGGCCATGTCCAGTGCGGCGGCCTTGGTCATCCCGCGCACCCCCCACTTGCTCGCCACATAGCCGATGCCATTGGCGAAACCCGTCATCCCGGCGGCCGAGGAGACGTTGACGACGGCCCCGTGGCCGCGCTCGCGCATACCGGGGAGGACGGTGTGCATGCCGAGGAAGGCGCCCACCAGATTGACGTCGATGATCTGGCGGAAGTGCTCGGGCGACTGCTCCTCCACGCCGCCGTAGTGCATGATCCCCGCGTTGTTGACCAGGATGTCCACGGGGCCGAGGGTGTCCTCGACCGTGCGGACGACGGACCGCCACTCCGTTTCGTCGGTGACGTCGAGGTGGCAGTACCGCGCCTGGCGGAGTTCCCCGGCCAGGGCCTCCCCCTCGTCGTCCAGCAGGTCGCAGACGGCGACCCGGGCGCCCTCCGCGACCAGCTCCCGTACATGCGTGGCACCCATGCCCCGGGCGCCGCCGGTGACGATCGCCACTTTTCCGTCGAAGCGCATGCTGAACTTCCCTTCCGCATCCATGAGCCCGGCACCGATGAGCCGGAGCCATCAGTTCACCGCGAATGTGATCAGTCGGGGACGAGCACGGTCCGGCCCCGGGCCGCGCCCCGGCGAAGCCGGTCGATCGCCTCCGGAGCGGCGGACAGCGGGAAGCGTTCCGTCTCGACGCGCAGCGCCCCCGAACGTGCCAGCGTGACGACCCCTGCCAATTCGTGGCGAGTTCCCCAGAAGGGCAGTGAGAGCCGGAAACCGGCCGGGAGGACACCCGGCTTGGACACCGTCAGGCTGCCGCCCCCGCTTCCGACGACGGCGAGTTCGCCACCGGGGCGCAGGACGCTGATCGCGAGTTCCAGTGTCTGTGCGGTTCCGACGAAGTCGAGCACGGCGTCCGCCCCCACGTCACCGCTTCGCGCCCGCAGCGCGCGGGCGGTGTCCGGCCGCATCAGGGTGGAGAAGTCCGCGCCGGAGCGGTCCGCGAGAGCCAGGGCGTCCTCCCGGACATCGACCGCCAGCACCCGGCTCTCGGTGGTGGCGCGCAGGATTTGGACGGCCAGGTGGCCGAGCCCGCCGACACCGATGACGACGGCGGTGGTGCCCTCGCCGAGTGCGGGCCGGAGCCCGGACACGGCGTGGTAGGAGGTCAGGCCCGCGTCGGAGAGCGGGGCGGCCTGGTCGGCCGGCAGGTCGCCGATCGGCACCAGGAGGCGGGCGGACGGGACGAGCAGATATTCGGCCATTCCGCCGTCCCGGCCCAGTCCCGCCCCGTGCCAGGCGAGGGTGTCACGCCGGTCGCAGTAGTTGTCGGAGCCCGCGGCACAACGTGCGCAGGAGCCGCAGCCCCACGGCCCGTAGACCACCACGCGGTCACCTGCCGCCACCCCGTCGGCATCCGGCCCCAGGGCCGTGACCCGCCCGGCGACCTCATGGCCGAGGGTGAACGGAAGCCGGTAGGGGAGCGCCCCCGGAGCAGCGTCGATGACGTGCAGATCGGAGCGGCACAGCCCGGCGGCTTCGACCCGCACCAGCACTTCGGTGCCGTGGGGGACGGGCCGCTCGGCCTCAGCCGGCGCCGGAGTCTCGCCCCAGGCCGTCAGCCGCAGAGCCCTCATCTTCACCGTCCTGGGTCTTGTCAGCGCCACGGCTGCCACGGTAACAGAGGTGAAGTCGGTTCAATAGATGTCCTGGGCAACTGAATGGAGTCGATATGACAGGCGAAGATGTCCGCACCGGGAGGTTCGCCGGCCGGGTCGCGATGGTGACGGGAGCCGCCTCCGGCATGGGCGCGGCGGTCGCCCGGCAGCTGGCCGTGGAGGGGGCGGGGGCCGTCGTCCTGGCGGACGTGAACGGTGAGGGCGCCGCGGCGGTCGCCGAGGAGCTGCCCGGCGCCGGGGCGATCGCACTCGACGTGACGGACGCGGCGGCCGTGGACGGCGCCTTCCGGGACGTACTGCGCCGGTACGGGCGGCTCGACGTCCTGGTGCACGCGGCGGGGGTCGACGATCCGGAGGCGAAGCGGCGCATCGCGGACGCGACGGCCGAAGGACGGCCGGTCGAGGTGACCGACTCCCTCGACGACGCCTCCTGGCGGCGGGTCCTGCGCGTGAACCTGGACGGGACGTTCCATGTGCTGCGCGCCGCGGTGCGGGTCATGCGGCCCGCCGGGGCCGGGGCGATCGCGGTGATCGGATCGTCGTCGGCCTTCGACGCGCCCGTCGGCTATCCCCACTACGCGGCCTCCAAGGCGGGTGTGCACGCGCTGGCCCAGGCCGTGGCCAAGGAGGTCATCGCGTCCGGGATCCGCGTGAACGTGGTGGCGCCGGGGCCCACCGAGACGGGGATGGCGGCCCGCACCCCCGAGGCGCTGCGGGCCGGTTTCGCCGACCCGCGGGTGCGCCCGTACGCGACGCCCGAGGAGATATCCGAGATCGCCCTCTTTCTCGTGAGCGATGCCGCGGCGAACCTGGTCGGCGCGGTGCTGCTCGCCAACGGCGGCCGGTTCACCGCCTGAGCGGGTGTCCGGAGCAGTTCGGGTGCGGGTCTTGCCCGCCCGGAGTTCGGTGCCTACCGTCTTGAACTGAGTTCAGTTTCTATACTTTAAGCCGCCGCCCGTGGTACGAGCACGATGGAGATCCCATGCACCGTCGCCGCCCCGAGATCGACCCCCAGCTGCTGTCCGAGACGGACGAGCAGCGACAGCTGCGCACCGTCCTGCGCGACCTCTACGCCGAGGCGAGTGGCGTCGAGGATGTGCGCAAACATCTGGCCGGCCCGCGCGGATACGACGAAGCGCTCTGGGCGCGGCTCGCGGGCGAGATCGGAATCCATGGACTGGCCGTTCCGGAGGAGTACGGCGGGTCGGGTTTCACCTTCGCCGAACTGGCCGTGGCCCTGGAGGAATCCGGGCGCGCCCTGTACTGCGCGCCACTGCTGCCCACGGTGGTCCTGGCCGCCCACGCGCTGCTGCTCAGCGGTGACCGTACGGCATGCGAGCGCTATCTGCCCCGGATCGCCGACGGCACGCTCACCGCCACCGTGGCCGGTTTCGACGCCGACGAGCCCGGCGTCGCCGCGGAACAGGAGAACCGCGACGGCTGGGTGCTGCGCGGACGCGCGGACTTCGTGCTCGACGGGGCCGGCGCGGATCTGCTCCTGGTGCGGGCCGGAACGCCTGCCGGGCCCCGGCTCTTCGCCTGCGAGCCCGCCCCCGACACCGCCCTGCGTACTCCGCGCCGCGTCCTGGACGAGACGCGGCGCCAGGCGCTGGTGGAGTTCCGGGGCGCCCCGGCCACCGCCGTGGGTACGGCGGAGGAGGCCGAGGGCACGGTTTCGGCGACGTTGGACACAGGACGGGCCGCGCTGGCGGCCGAACAGCTCGGCGGTAGCGGGCACGCGCTGGACGCGACGGTTGAATTCGTAGCGCAGCGCCACCAGTTCGGGCGTCCCATCGGGTCCTTCCAGGCCGTCAAGCACCGGCTGGCCGATGCGCTGGTGGCGCTGGAGGCGGCGCGCTCGGCATCCGCGTACGCGACCGCCTGTGTGGCCGTCGCCTCACCGCAGCTGCCGGTGGCCGCCTGTGCCGCCGCAGTGGTCTGCTCCGAGACCTTCCGCCTGGCGACGGCCGAGTATGTCCAACTGCATGGCGGTATCGGCTTCACCTGGGAGCACCCGGCCCATCTGTACGTACGCCGGGCGCGTGCCGCCGAGGTGCTGTTCGGCACGGCGGACCAGCACCGGGCCCGGCTCGCCGAACGCGTCGGCCTCGCCCCCCGTGGCGCCGCCTGAGCGGGCACCTGAGCCGCCCCGGGCTGTGTCCAGGCCGATCAGGTCGAGCAGCGACGGTCGCGGGACTGAATCAGATTCGATTGGCTCGATCAGGGGGTTGACAGGGAGGTCTCCGGCTCCCAGAGTTGTAGTGAATTCAGTTCAGTTTCAGAGGGGTGAGGGATGACTACGGAAGACGAGATCCAGTTCGAGCGCGACGGCCACGTCGCCCGGGTGTGGCTCAACCGTCCGTGGAAGAAGAACTGCGTCACCGTGCCGATCCTGGACCGGCTCGATGAGATCATCACCGAGGTGGACGAGGATCCTGACCTGCGGGTCCTGGTGGTGCGCGGCCGTGGCGGCACCTTCTGCTCGGGGTTCGACCTCGACAGCCTGAAGGCCGAGTACGTCGGCAAGTCGAACGCGATCGACGTCGCGGTGAAGTCCGCGAAGGTGTGCGACCGGCTGTACTCGATGAAGACGCCCTCGGTCGCGGTCCTTGAGGGCCATGTCACCGCCGGTGGCTTCGAGATCATGATCTCCTGCGACTTCGCCATCTCGGCCGACGACGCGAAGATCGGCGACTTCCACATCCGCCGCGCGCTGTTCGGCGGGGCCGGACCGATCTACCGGGTGCCGCGCATGATCGGCATCCGTAAGACCAAGGAGCTGATGCTCACCGGCAAGCTCCTCTCCGGCGTAGAGGCCGCCGAGTTCGGGCTGATCAACAAGTCCGCCCCGGCCGACGAGCTGGACGCGACGGTCGAGGAGTTCATCAGCCACCTCGCCGACAAGAGCCCCTTCACCATGTGGCTCACCAAGATGACGATCGACCGTAGCCTGGACGCCGACACCCAGTCGCTGATGGTGATGGAGCACCTCGCCGTGGGCGTCGCGCTCAACTCCGAGGACGCCAACGAGGGCGTCTCGGCCTTCCTGGAGAAGCGCGAACCCAAGTGGCAGGGGCGCTGATCCCGATGACCACGGATCCGCGGAGCCAGGCCACCGCCGGGCTCCAGGGCGCACGCTGCTCCGGCTGCTCGGTGACGGTCTACCCCGCGGACGACGCCTGCCCGCGGTGTGGAGGGCCGGCCGATCCGGTGGCCCTCCAGGGCACGGGCACGCTGTGGACCTGGACGGTGCAGCGGTACGCGCCCAAGTCGCCGCCCTACGAGCCCCCGCCCGGAGGCTTCGTGCCGTTCGCCCTCGGCTATGTCGAGCTGGCGGACGACGTACGAGTGGCCGCCGTCCTGGACCTCGACGACCTCGACGGCATCCGCATCGGCATGCCCCTCTCCGTGACCGCCGGTCCCGGGGTGCCCCGGGCCAGGCCCACGACCCTGAGCGAGGAGGGCTCTTGAGCACCGATGTGCTGATCTGCGGCGCGGGGCGCACCCCGTTCGGCCGGTGGTCGGAGACGACCGGCCGGCAGCTGGCCGTCTCGGCCGTGAACGCCGCGCTGGCGGACGCCGGAATCGAGTGGTCGCGGGTGGGGGCCGCGTTCGGCGGCAGCGACAGCGCGGGTCTGGCGGACACCCTGGTGGCCCAACTCGGCCTGACCGGACTGCCGTTCGTCAATGTCAAGAACGGCTGTGCCACCGGTGGCAGCGCGCTGGTCTCCGCCGTGAACGCGATCCGCTCCGGCATGGCCGACGTCGTCCTCGCCGTCGGCTTCGACAAACACCCGCGCGGCGCCTTCGACCCGAGGCCCGAGGACTGGGGCCTGGGCGTGGAGTACGGCAGCGACGGGCTGATGGTGACCACCCAGTTCTTCGGCATGAAGATCCAACGCTATATGCACGACCACGGAATCACCCCGCGGACCCTCGCCCTCGTGGCCGAGAAGGCGTATCGCAACGGCGGTCTGACCCCCGAGGCATGGCGCCGAAAGCCGATGTCCGCCCAGGAGATCCTGGAGTCCGGCATGGTCAGCGATCCGCTGACCCGCTATATGTTCTGCTCCCCGGGAGCGGGCGCGGCGGCGCTGGTCCTCTGCTCGCCCGAGGCCGCCCGCGCGCTGGACGGCCCGCCGGTCACCCTGCGCTCGGCGGCCGTACGCACCCGGCGCTTCGGCTCGTTCGAGGTGTTCAGCCCGTGGATCCCCGGGGGCGAACTGACCAGCGTCAGCCGTGACGCCTCGGCCGCCGCCTTCGAGGAGGCGGGACTCGGTCCCGGCGACGTGGACGTCTGCCAGCTACAGGACACCGAGAGCGGTGCCGAAGTGATGCACATGGCCGAGTGCGGGTTCTGCGAGGACGGCGAACAGGAACGGCTGGTCGCCTCCGGTGCCACCGGGATCGGCGGAAAGCTGCCGGTCAACACCGACGGCGGCTGTATCGCCAACGGCGAACCCATCGGCGCCTCGGGGCTGCGCCAGGTGTACGAAGTCGTCCAGCAGCTGCGCGGACGGGCCGGGGACCGGCAGGTCCCGGACCGTCCCAGGATCGGCTTCACCCATGTGTACGGCGCCCCCGGCGTGAGCGCCTGCACGGTCCTGTCCCGTTGAAACGTCCCGCCGAACGGCCCGCCGATCGGGGGTGGAGGAAGAGATGAGCGATATCCCGGGACCCGAGGAGTTCCGCGAGAGGGCCCGGCGGTGGCTCGCCGGGGTCGCCCGGCCCCGCGCCGCCGACGGGGAGTGGGGCAGTGGCCCCGACTCCGTCGCCGTGTTCGACAACTGGACCGAGGAGCAGGAGCGCGACCACACCGCCCGCGTCCAGGAGTGGGAACGCACCCGCTACGACCAGGGCTGGTCCGCCTTCAACTGGCCGCGGGAGTACGGAGGACAGGGGCTGCCCGCGTACTACGAGCAGCTCTACCGCGCCGAAGAGGCGGCCTTCGACGTACCCCACCGCCCCGAGATCTTCCCCGTGACACAAGCGCTCGTCGCCCCCGCCATCGGCCTGTGGGGCACCGAGGAGCAGAAGAGCCGCTGGCTCGTACCCCTGCTGCGCACCGATGAGCTGGCCTGCCAGCTGTTCTCGGAGACCGAGGCGGGCTCCGACCTCGCCGCGGTACGCACCAGAGCGGTGCGCGAGGGCGACGGCTGGGTGCTGACCGGGCACAAGGTGTGGACCTCCGGTGCCCGCGTCGCGACCTGGGGCGTGGCGGTGTGCCGCACCGATCCGGACGTCCGCAAACACGCCGGTATCACCGTCTTCATGGTGCGCATGGACGCGCCGGGCGTCACCGTACGGCCCATCCGGCAGATGACCGGTGGCACCAGCTTCAACGAGGTCTACCTCGACGGTGTGCGGGTGCCGGACACCGACCGGCTCGGGCCGGTCGGCGAGGGCTGGCGGGTCACGCTCAGCGTGCTGGCCGCCGAGCGGCTCGACTCCGGTGGCCTCGGCCTGGACAACGCCGACCGGGCGCTGGACCTGGCCGGTCATCTGCCGCGCCCCCTCACCGGCGCCGAGCGGCAGCGCGCCGCCGACCTCCACATCCGCACCCTCGTCCAGCGGCTCATGGGGCTGCGGGTGACCGCCGCCCTCGTCGCGGGGCGCGAACCCGGCGCGGAGGCGTCGGTCGGCAAGCTGTACGCCACCGAGACCATGCGGCGCACCAGCGACCTGGTGTCCGAGCTGCTGGGGCCGAGCCTGGTGGCGGACACGGGGGAGTGGGGCACGTACGCCTGGACGGAGCACCTGCTGGGCGCCCCCGGCTACAGCATCGCGGGCGGCACCGACGAGATCCAGCGCACCATCCTCGCCGAACGCGTCCTCGGCCTGCCCAAGGAGCCCGTCCGATGAGCATGGCCACCGAGGCGCCGGAGCTGGCCGCCCGGGTCCGCGACCGGCTCGCCCGCCACCACCCGGGCGCCTCGGTCGGTGAGCTGAGGGTGCTGCCGGGCGGCCACTCCGGGCTGACGTACGAGGTCGCGGCCGGGGACGCCCGGTACGTCGTCAAGGCCGTGCCACCGGGGCAGCGGCCCGTCGGACGCAACGATGTGCTGCGCCAGGCACGGGTGCTGGGCGCGCTGGCCGGGTCCGCGGTGCCGGTACCGGGAGTGGTGGCCGTCGACGAAGCGCAACCCGCCTGGTTCGCCATGGACTTCGCGGATGGTGAGGCCGTCGAGCCGGTACTGGACGACCACGAGGTACCCGCCGCGACGGCCCGCGCCCGAATGCTGGAGATCGCGTCCGTTCTGCGGCGGCTGCACGGCACCGACGTGCACACGCCCGGGCTCGACGCGCCCGCACCGCTCGATCCCTCCGGCGAGCTGGACCGGTGGAGCCGCACCCTGCGTGCCGTTCCTCCCGAACTGCGGCCCGGCGGGGAGGAGTTGCTGGTACGTCTCGCCGATGGCGTACCGGGCGGCCTGCCGCCGGTGCTGCTGCACGGGGACTTCCGGCTCGGCAATGTGCTGTGCGCGGACGAGCGGGCGGTGGCCGTCGTGGACTGGGAGATCTGGAGCGTCGGCGATCCCCGCATCGACCTGGGCTGGTTCCTGCTCTTCGCCGACCACCGCAACTTCCCCCGGCTGGGACACGCGGTGCCCGGCCTGCCCGGCGAGGCGGAACTGCTGGACACCTACGGCGACGGCGGGCCCGCGCTGCCCGCGATGGACTGGTTCCGGGCGCTCGGCCGCATGAAGATGGCCGCGATCATGGGTCATAACCTGCGCCGCCACCGCGAGGGCAAACACCACGACCCGGACCAGGAACGCCTGCCACCCACCATCGCCGCGATGATCCGCACCGCACGCGACATCCTCGGCTGACCCGGCAGCGGTAACGCCCCCACCGAACAGGAGCACTCGTGGATTTCGGATACTCGCCACGGGCGAGTGAACTCCAAGGCCGCATGCGGTCGTTCATGGACGAGCATGTCTTCCCCGCGGAAGCCACGTACGACCGGCAGCTGGCCGAAGGGGACGATCCGCACGCCCTGCCGCCGGTGATGGCCGAGCTGAAGGCGAAGGCCCGCGCCGAGGGCCTGTGGAACCTCTTCATGGCGCACGGCGACTGGGGCGCGGGGCTCAGCAACCTCGAATACGCGCCGCTCGCCGAGCTGGCGGGCCAATCCATCATCGGCCCCGAGGTGTTCAACTGCTCGGCGCCCGACACCGGCAACATGGAGCTGCTCGCGCTGTACGGCACCCCGGAGCAGCGGGAACGCTGGCTGCGCCCCCTGCTCGACGCCCGGATCCGCTCCTGCTTCGCCATGACCGAGCCGGAGGTCGCCAGCTCCGACGCGCGCAACATCCGCACCCGTATCACCCGCGACGGCGACACGTACGTGGTCAACGGCCGGAAGTGGTACACCTCCGGGATCCTCGACCCCGACTGCCAGCTGATCATCCTGATGGGCAAGACCGATCCGGAGGCGCCCACCTACCGGCAGCAGTCCATGCTGCTCGTCCCCCGGAACACCCCGGGCGTCACGGTCCTGCGCGACCTGCCGATGTTCGGCTACACCGACCGGCTCGGACACGGCGATGTGCTCTTCGAGGACGTCCGCGTACCGGTCGCGAACATCCTCGGCGGCGAGGGCGAGGGCTTCGCGCTCGCCCAGGGACGGCTCGGTCCCGGCCGTATGCACTACGCGATGCGCGCCGTGGGCTTCGCCGAGCGCGCGCTGCGGCTGATGTGCGAGCGCGCCACCGAACGCACCGCGTTCGGCGGGCCACTGGCCGACCGGGGAGTGGTCCGGGAGTGGATCGCCCGCAGCCGCATCGAGATCGAGCAGGTGCGTCTCCTCGTCCTCAAATCGGCCTGGCTGATGGACACCGTCGGCAACGCCGCCGCCCGTATGGAGGTGGCCGCCATCAAGGTCGCGGCGCTGGAGGTCGCGCACAAGGTGGTCGACCGGGCGGTGCAGGCCCATGGCGCGGCGGGGGTCAGCGACGACACCGTGCTGGCCCGGCTGTATGCCATCACCCGGGCGCTGCGCATCGCCGACGGCCCCGACGAAGTCCATCTGCGGACCGTGGCCCGCCAGGAACTCGCGCAGTACAAGAAGAAGACCGAGCCGACAACGGGGGCAGTGTGAGCGCCAACGGCCTCGACGGCAAGGTGGCCGTCATCACGGGCGGATCCCGGGGCATCGGCCTCGGCATCGCCACCGCCTACCGGGCGGCCGGTGCCCACGTGGTGATCGCGGCCCGCAAACCGGCCGGACTCACCGAGGCGCGCGAGGAGCTGCTGCGCGTCAAGGGCGACGGCGATGTGCACACGGTGGTGGCGAACGCCGGTGAACCGGACCAGGCCGAGCGGTGCGTCGAGGAGACCATGGCCCGCTTCGGCCGGGTCGACGTCCTCGTCAACAACGCGGCGACCAACCCGTACCACGGCGACCTGCTCGACCTGGATCTGCCGCGCGCGGAGAAGACCGCCCGGGTCAACCAGTACGGCATGATCGCCTGGACCCGGTGCGCCTGGCGGGCCTGGATGGCCGAGCACGGGGGAGCGGTGGTCAACATCGCCTCCGTCGGCGGGCTCGTCGTCGATCCGCACATCGGCTACTACAACGCCACCAAGGCCGCCATGCTGCACATGACCCGGCAACTCGCCTACGAACTCGGCCCGCGCGCCCGCGTCAACGCCATCGCCCCCGGACTGATCAAGACGGAGCTGGCACGGGCGGTATGGGAGGTCCGTGAGCCGATCCTCACCGCCAAGCTGCCACTGCGGCGCCTCGGCACGGTCGAGGACGTGGCACACGCGGCGCTGTTCCTGGCCACCGACGCCTCCTCCTGGATGACCGGCCAGACCCTGGTACTCGACGGTGGCGCGACCGCCCTGCCGATCGGGGTGGAGGGATGACCGCGCCACGACTCGCCGAGGGGGACGGAGGGATGACCGCGCCACGGAACGTGCCCCGGCCCGCCGCCGAGCTGTTCTCGCTCCGGGGCAGGACGGCCCTGGTCACCGGCGCGTCCGCGGGGCTCGGCGCACGCTTCGCGGCCGTCCTCGCACAGGCCGGGGCCACCGTGTTCGCCGCCGCCCGGCGCATCGAGAAGCTGAACGAACTCGCCGACTCCGACACCCGCATCCACCCGGTCGCCTGCGATGTCTCGCTCGCCGCCGAACGCGCGCGGCTGGCCGGGACGGCGCTGGGCGCCACCGGCCGCATCGACATCCTGGTCAACAACGCGGCCACATCCGGGGAGACCCGCGCCGAGGACGAATCCCCGGACGCCTTCGCCGACGTCCTCGGCGTCAACCTCACCGCCCCCTTCCACCTGGCGCGCCTGGTGGCGGAGGCACCCGCAGTGGAAGGCGACCCGCCGCGGAGCGTCATCAACGTCTCCTCCATCCTCGGCCTGGTCACCGCCGCCCCGCTGGGCGGCGCGAGCTACGCGGCGTCCAAGGCCGGGCTGATCGGGCTGACCCGGGAACTGGCCGGTCAGTGGGGCGCGACCGGAACCCGCGTCAACGCGCTCGCCCCGGGCTGGTTCCGCACCGAGATGACCGCGGACCTCTTCGGCGACGAGCGCTCCAGCCGCTGGGTCGAGCGCAACACCCTGCTGCGGCGCGGCGGCGGGGCCCATGAACTGGACGGCGCGCTGCTGTTCCTCGCCTCGGACGCCTCCTCGTACTGCACCGGCCAAGTCCTGACCGTCGACGGCGGATGGACTGCGCGATGAGCGTCGGCATCGAGATCGACGACGGTCTGGCCCGTGTCACCCTGCGCCGGGGCGCGGCGGGCAACGCCATCGGCCTGGACATGGCACGCGGACTGCTGCACGCGGCGCGGGTCTGCGCCACCGAGTCCGTACGGGCCGTGCTGCTGACCGGCGAGGGGAAGTCCTTCTGCGTCGGCGGCGACCTCGGGGAGTTCTCCCGGCTCTCCGGAGAGCCACTGGAGCGGCACCTCGTCGCGGTGACCGGCGCGCTCCACGACGCGCTGCGCACGTTCGCGGCGGGCGACGCGCCCGTGGTGGCCGCCGTGCAGGGAGCCGTCGCCGGCGCGGGAATCGGCCTGGCCGCGTCCGCCGATATGACCCTGGCCGCCGACGACGCCTCGTTCACCACCGCGTACACCCGGATCGGCTACTCACCGGACGCCGGAGTGAGCTGGTTCCTGCCCCGGCTCGTCGGCCCCAAGCGGGCCCTGGACCTGCTGCTGACCAACCGCCGTATCGCGGCGGCGGAAGCCGAGACCATCGGTTTGGTGAGCCGGGTCGTCCCCGCCGACCGGCTGGCCGCCGAGGCGCTGCGCACGGCCGAGGCGCTGCGCGACGGGCCCACCGCCGCCTTCGGCGCCACCCGCCGTCTCGTCGCCACCGGGCAGACCTCCGACCTCGGCACGCACCTGGACCGCGAGGCCCGTGCGATCGCCGCCGCGGCCGCCTCCGCCGAGGGCCGTGAGGGTGTCGCCGCCTTCCTGGGCAAGCGGACGCCCGACTTCACACCCGCCGTCCCCAGCACCTGACTCCTCCCCGAAACCCCTGGAGCCCCACCGTGTCGGAAGCATTCATCGTCGGAGCCGTCCGGACCCCCGTCGGCCGCCGCAAGGGCGCGCTCAGCGGTGTGCACCCCGCCGATCTCGGCGCCCACGCGCTGCGCGCCCTGCTGGAGCGCACCGGGGCCGACCCGGGCTCGATCGACGACGTGTACTTCGGCTGCGTCAGCCAGCTCGGCGCGCAGACCGGCAACGTCGCCCGTACCGCATGGCTGTCGGCGGGGCTGCCCCAGCACGTCCCCGGCACCACCATCGACCGCCAGTGCGGCTCATCCCAGCAGGCCGTGCACTTCGCCGCCCAGGCGGTCGGCTCCGGGGCCGCCGATCTGGTGGTCGCCGGCGGGGTGGAGGTGATGAGCCTGGTGCCCATCGCCAGTCCCATGTACGTCGGAGAACAGGCCGGTATGGGCAGCCCGTACGCGGGGGACGGCTGGCGCGAGCGCTTCGGGGACCAGGAGGTCTCCCAGTTCCGGGGCGCCGAGCTGATCGCCGAGAAATGGGGCATCTCCCGCTCGGAGATGGAGGGGTTCGCGCTCACCAGCCACCAGCGGGCCCTCGCCGCCCAGGCCGACGGCGCATTCGACGACGAGATCACCCCGGCCTTCGGGCTCACCGCCGACGAGGGGCCACGCGCCGACACCACCCTGGAGAAGATGGCCGGGCTGAAGAGCCTCACCGAGGACGGCCGGCTGACCGCCGCGGTCTCCAGCCAGATCTCCGACGGCGCCGCCGCCCTGCTGATCGCCTCCGAGGAGGCGGTGCGCCGCCACGGACTGACCCCGCTCGCGCGGGTGCACACCATGGCCGTCGTCGGCTCCGATCCGATCCATATGCTGACCGGTCCCATCCCCGCCACCGAGAAGGTCCTGGACAGGGCCGGGCTGGCGATCGGCGACATCGATCTGGTGGAGATCAACGAGGCGTTCGCCTCCGTCGTCCTCGCCTGGCAGAAGGAGATCGGCCCCGATCCGGAGCGGGTCAACGCCTTCGGTGGCGCCATCGCGCTCGGACACCCGCTCGGCGCCACCGGCGCCCGGCTCATGACCACGCTCGTCCACCAACTGCGCAGGACCGGCGGACGCTACGGCCTGCAGACGATGTGCGAGGGCGGCGGCATGGCGAACGCGACGGTATTGGAACGCCTTTGAGCACGGCCCATTCACGTCGATTGGCAACTGAGTTCAGCTTGGGGCTACTCTCGGGTACGGACAAGGTGGACTTCGGCCAGGAGACGAGGCATGGCGACGAGAATCGTTGAACCGGAAGCGGGACCGAGGTCCAAGCGTGCCGCCATCCTCGCGGCCGCCGTCGACTGCTTCGGCGAGACGGGGTTCGAGGCCACCAAGTGGTCCACCGTGGCCGAGCGGGTCGGCATCGGGCAGACGGCGCTGTACCACTACTTCGAGTCCAAGACGCACTGCCTGCTCACCATCATGCGGCTGGAGCTCCAGCGCTCCCACGACAAGTTCACGGAGGCGACCGAGGGCGTCGAGGAGCCGACCGAGGCGCTCCGGGCGGCCGTCCGCGCGGCCTACGACGTCTCGGACCAAGAGGTGCTGCAGATGCGGATCCTCCACAACCACATGGACCTGCTCTCCGGCACGCGCAAGTCCAAGCGGGAGGAGGCCGAGCGCGTCGAGGCCCGCAAGTTGGTCCAGCTCGTCGAGCGGAACTGGACGAACCTGCTGGTGAAGGGCATGTCCATGGGTGCGTTCCCGCTCCGGGACGCGCAACTGCTGGGCTCGGGGGTGCTCGGCCTGATCGTCAGCGTCTGGCGGTGGTACCGGCCCTCGGGGCCGACGCCGCTGTCGGAGGTCAGCGAACTGATCGAGGGCGCCTGCGTGCGTATGGTCGCCACGTGATCCCCTGAACGACCCCCTGTCGCTTCCGGCCCCCGGCGGATATCCGCCGGGGGCCGTTTCGCGTTCCACGGACCCTTGTCAGCCGTGTTTCTCCGGGATTAACATCCAATCTGAATTGAACTGAACTCAGGTTGATCTGGGGCCCGTGGACGCTCCGGGTCCCCCGGGAGCGCTCGACCGCCAATCGAAAGGGCGCAGTCATGGCGTTGCGCACATATATGGCCAGTATGGACAGCGACCATCCGGAACGGACGCTGGACCTGCTCGAACCCGACTTCCGATTCCTCATCGCCCTGCCGGGCAGTGAGGTCACCGGCGAGTCCAAGGAGGACTTCGCCGCGTACATCGCCGGCCGGAATCCCAAGGAACGGTCGCATGAGATCCTGCGCCACAGCCGGGAGGGCGACCTCGAGACCGTGTACGGGGTGGTGACGGAGGGCGGGCGGTACACCGGCTCCTTCCTCTCGGCCGCGGTGATCTCGCCCGGCGGGCTCATCGCGCGCTACCAGTCCTTCTTCACCACCTCGTTCGAACTGGTCGACTGGGCCCGGCAGGACACCGGACAGGGCGACGGGAGCCGGGCATGACGGACACCCCGGCCACGGCCCCCTTCCTCACCGCGTGGTTCGAGATCCTCGACGGCGACGAGCCGTCCCGTATCCTCGACCTGATCAGCGACGACTTCTCGCTCTCCATCCTGTTCTCCACCGGCGACGGCAACGCCACCGACTTCGCCGGGGACCGTGCCGCCCTGGTGGGCTACCTCGAACAGCGCGAGAAGGGCACCCGCACCCACCATCTGCTCTCGGCGACCACCCTCGGCCAGGACGAGCTCTTCCTGGGCGAGGTACGGCGCGGGGGCGTCCCCGAGGCCAGCTTCGTCGCCGCCGGGCAGGTGAACGGCGAAGGCCGGTTGCGGCGCCTGCTGATCGGGCGCTCGTCCGAGATCCGCTTCACCTGACCCTCGACCCCATGGAGAGCACCGTCATGTACAACCTCGTCCTGCTGGCGGCCCGGCCCCCGGAGTGGACCCACGAGCGGTTCATCACGTGGTGGCGCAACGACCACGCCGAGCTGACCCGCCGCCTGCCCGGGCTGCGCTCGTGGCGTCACACCGAGATCGACGCCGCCCTGGAGCCGCGCTCCGAAGGCTGGGACGGGATGTCCGTGCTCGGCTTCGACTCG
The DNA here is from genome assembly GCF_047337785.1 of Streptomyces lacaronensis. NCBI lineage: Bacteria > Bacillati > Actinomycetota > Actinomycetes > Kitasatosporales > Streptomycetaceae > Streptomyces > Streptomyces lacaronensis. The sequence goes on along the minus strand of NZ_JBLHDK010000003.1, from coordinate 2,260,120 downwards.
CCCGAGGACCTGAGCAAGGCCCTCGCGAGCCCCGAGTGGGCCGATGCCGTCGCCCAGGTCGGCGACATGAAGGGCCGCCGGATCGCGGTCATGGGGCACGAGGCGGAGATGTTCACCGCCTGAGGATTCCCGGCTATCCGGGCAAACGGCGTACGGCACAGGGCGACGAGGGGCCAGATGCGACAGATAGTGCGGGAGTTCCAGCAGCAGGCGGACGAAGCCAACTTCATCGCCGTGATCGACGACACGGGCAGCCATACGGCCAGGGAACTGCTCGAGGAGGCCGTACGGCTGGCAGAAGCACTGTCCGCCGACGCGCCCGACGGACCGGCGGGCGGCGGGCCGGTGGGCACCGTCCTGGTCCAGGCCGACAACTCATGGCGCACCGTCGCCGCCACCCTCGCCGTGGGCCTGCGGGGCGGGGTCCTCGCGGTGGTCAATCGGCACACCACCCCCGCCGAGTTCGCCGCCGCATGGGAGGACATCCGCCCCGACGCGGTCGTCGCCGAGCCCTCGGCGATGGACGAGTGGGCCGTCCACACCCGGCTCCCCGGCCCGGCTCGGACCGTCCTCGACGGCTGGACCTGCCGGTCCGCACCCCAGCAGCGCGACGTGGCGCGGTGGTCGGGCGGCGCCCTCATCGGCCTGACCTCCGGCTCCACCGGGCGGCCCAAGGGCGTCGTACAGTCCGAGCGGGCCCTGCGGTACGCCGCCGACAGCACCATCGCCGCCAACGGCCTGGCGCCGGGCGACGCCGTCGCCGCGATCGTGCCGCTGTCGTCCACGGCGGCGTACTGCTTCGGGGTCTATCTCTCCCTCGTGCTGCGCGGACCGCTCGCCCTCACGGGTAAGTGGGACCGGGCGGTCGCACTGCGGCGGATGGCTGACGCCGGTGTCCGCTGGACCATGTGCGTACCGACCATGGCGCTGCAGATGGGCGCCGAAGCGGCCGGCTCCGGCATCCTCCGGGGCGTCCGGTCGATCACCGTCGGCGGCGGGCCCATGGACCGCGGGGCGCTGGCGCGGGCCGAACGGTCCCTGGGCACGAAGATCCTCCGTGTCTTCGGCATGTCCGAGTGCCTGGGCCACACCACGCCGAGCCCCGACGACCCCGAGGAGATCCGGCTCGGCAGGGACGGCCGTCCCTTCCCGGGTACGGACGTGCGCGCACTGACCCCCGAAGGGGAGGTGGCCGGTCCGGGGGTGACCGGCCGGGCGCAGGTCCGCGGTCCTTCCCTCTTCCTCGGATACGCCCGCGAGGGCAGAACCGATCCACCGGCACTGACGGAGGACGGCTACCTGCCCACCGGCGATCTGCTGGTGGCTCACGAGGACGGCACCATCAGCATCATGGGCCGCGAGAAGGACATCATCATCCGGGGCGGCCGCAACATCGACATCACCGAGATAGAGCGCGCGGTCGCCAGTCATCCGCGCGTGGCCAGGGCCTGTGTCACGCCGGTCCCCGACGATGTCCTCGGCGAACGCGTGGCGCTGCTCGTCGTCGCCGAGGACGGTGGCGGCGTCGAACTGGCCGAGGTGACCGGCCATCTGGAGAGCGTGGGTCTGTCCAAGACCAAGTGGCCCGAGTACGTCTACGACGTCGAGGAACTGCCCCAGACGAAGGTCGGCAAGCTCGACCGGGGCGGGGCCCGGGACCTGGCCGTCAGGCTGCACACCCGCGAAGGAGGATCATGACAGCGCGGTTCGACCAGGCTCCATGGGCGACGGCCGGAATCCAGACCGTACAGCCAGGGGTGCACCGCGTGCCGCTGCCGCTGCCCAACGACGGCCTGCACGCCGTGAATGTCTACCTCCTGGAGGATCTGGACGACGACGGCGGTATCGTCATGATCGACGGGGGCTGGGCGATCCCCGAGGCGCGCAAGACGCTCGAGGAGGCCCTGGCCGCCATCGACCGCGACCCCGGCGACATCAGCCACATCCTGGTCACCCATATCCACCGTGACCACTACACACAGGCGGTGGAACTGCGTCGGCTGCTCGGCTCGCGCGTCTACCTCGGCGCGGGGGAGCGCCCGGGGCTGGAGATGCTCGGCCGACTGCGCAGCGACCAGCCCGTGGGTTCGCTGCGGACCCTGCGCGCGGCGGGCGCCGGGGAACTCGCCGACCGCATCGAGGCGATGGGCCACGGCGGCTACGATCCGAGTGTCTGGGAGGCCCCCGATCAATGGCTCGGCGCGGAGACGCTGCGCTTCGGCGAGCGCGAACTGCGTGTCGTGCCCACTCCCGGACACACCAAGGGCCATGTGGTCTTCCTGGACGAACAGCGGGGGCTGGTGTTCTCCGGGGACCACGTCCTGCCGCACATCACCCCGTCCATCGGCTTCGAACTCGCCGAGCCGGGCGGCCACCCGCTCGCCGACTACCTGGACTCGCTGCGGCTGATGACCCGCTACGCCGACGCCCGTCTGCTGCCCGCCCACGGACCGGTCGCCGACTCCACCCACACCCGGGTCGCCGAACTGCTCGCCCACCACGACGACCGGCTGGACAGGAGTCTGGCGGCGCTGGGCGAGGACACGCTCGACGCCCACGCGGTGGCGCGGAAGCTCGCCTGGACGCGCCGGGCGGTGCCGTTCGGGGAGTTGAGTGCCTTCAACCAGATGCTGGCGATCAACGAGACGGCCGCACACCTGGATGTCCTCGTGCTGCGGGGGCGGGTGACGGCGGCCCGCGCCGACGGTGTGCATCGGTACACGCGCGTGCGATGACGACACCGTACGTACGTCCATCGAATAGATCCGATGACAGTGGGGTGACGAGCAGCTAATCTCGGGCAGTTTGGCCTTCCCTCTCGACAGCCGGGTCGGAATTGCGTATCAATTCATCCGATCACTGACCTGTCGAGAGAAGGAAAGGCCGCATCATGCAGAGACCGGGCTTATCCGCACGCGCCCTCGGCCTCCTGGCCGCGACGGCCGCCGCCCTCGGGGCCTTCGTGGCCACCGGAACCGAGTCCTACGCCGCCCAGCCCGTGACGCCTCCCGCCCCCCGCTCCTCCGTCGTCACCTGGGCCTCCAGCGCCTACCCGGCGGGAACCGCCGCCCAGGACCTGACCTACCGGTTCGTCGTCCACACCAGCGTCGGCGGCCGGGACCTGCGCATCCGGCTCTCCAACGCCTACGGCGACCAGCCGGTGACCTTCGGCCACGCCTACGCGGGGGTACGCGGGTCCGGGGCGGCGGTCGTGCCCGGCAGCAACGGGCGGCTGACCTTCCGCGGCGCGTCGTCGGTGACCGTACCGGCGGGCGGCATCGTCTACAGCGATCCGCTGCCGGGCGACGTCCGGCCCCAGTCCGACCTCGCGATCAGCCTCTACGTGCGCAGTGCGGGCACCCTCGCGACCGGCCACAAGGGGGCCCGCTCGACCCAATACGTCGCACCGGTCGGCGACCACGCCGCGGAGGAGGGCGCCGCCGCCTACTCCCAGCAGATCACCTCCTGGTACTACCTGGACGCCGCCGTCGTACGGCCCCCGCGCGGCATCGGCGCCGTGGTCGCCTTCGGCGACTCGATCACCGACGGCTCCGCCTCCACTCAGGACACCAACCGCCGCTGGCCGGACTTCCTCGCCCGACGGCTGCTCGCCGACCCCCGCTCCCGGCTCAAGGGCGTCGCCAACGAAGGAATCTCCGGCAACAAGATCCTCGCCGATGGCTCGGCCGAGAGCGCGCTGAAGCGACTCGACCGGGATGTGCTCTCCCAGGCCGGAGTGCGCACGACGATCCTGCTGGAGGGCATCAACGACATCAAGGCCACGCCGGGCCCCACGGCCGACGACCTCATCGCCGGCTACCGGCAGATCATCGCCAGGTCCCACGCGCGTGGCAGGTGCGTGGTCGGGGCGACCGTCATGCCGTACGAGGGCTGGCGGGAGTACGAGGCCGTCGACGAGACGGTCCGCCAACAGGTCAACGCCTTCATCCGCACCAGCGGCGAGTTCGACGCGGTCGTCGATTTCGACGAGGCCGTCAGGGACCCCGCGGCGCCCACCCGGATGCTTCCCGCCTACGACGGCGGCGACCACCTCCACCCCAATGACACCGGTATGCGCGTGATGGGCGACGCCATCTCCCTCCGCGCCCTCAGCTGCGACCGCTGACCCCCTGACCCTCTCCACCCCGGGCCGCGGCCCTGCGGTACCGCCCCGGGGTGGTGCCGAACTCCCGCTGGAAGGCGTGTGAGAGTGCGTGCGGGCTGCCGTAGCCGACCCGGCCGGCGATGGAGGCCAGGGCCCTAGGAAGACCGTAAGAGCCTCTCAATGCGCACCCAGCTCACTGTCGAGTGCACGCGACTACAGGGCCACCGTCTTGAGCGATGCCTGCGCGGATGCCGAGGCGGACGTCCATGACGTCCTCATGGAGCGAATCTTCCCCGGACGAGGCGCGCGAGTCATGACAGTGGAGTCCTGGCTCAGCGAACTGTGAACCGCTCCCACGCTCACCGTCGTGCGCCGGGGGCCTCGCCCCCGGCGCACGACGCCGAGGGGCTACGACACGACAACGCCACCGGCGGGCTGCTCGTCGCTCTCCGGCTCCTGTGCCGGATGGCTGAGCTGTTCGCGCACGTAGTTCCAGGCCACCGCGATCAGCGCGGCCACCGGTACGGCGAGCAGACTGCCCACGATCCCGGCCAGGCTGCTGCCCAGTGTCACCGCCAGCAGGACGACCGCCGCGTGCAGGCCGAGGCCGCGGCTTTGGATCATGGGCTGGAACACATTGCCCTCGAGCTGCTGCACCACGATGATGATCGCCAGCGCGATCAGCGCGTCCGTCGGACCGTTGAACACCAACGCGATGAGCACCGCGACCACACCCGCGAACAAGGCCCCCACGACGGGAATGAACGCGGAGATGAAGGTCAGGACCGCCAGCGGCAGCACCAGCGGTACTCCCAGAGCCCATAGCCCGAGTCCGATGAGGATGGCGTCGAGCAGACCGACCAGCGCCTGGGACCGCACGAAGGCGCCGAGGGTGTCCCAACTGCGCTCGGCCACGGCGGGAATGTCGGTGGCGAGCCGACCGGGGAGCTGGCGGGCGAGCCACGGCAGGAACCGTGGGCCGTCCTTGAGGAAGAAGAACATCAAGAAGAGCGCCAGGACGGCGGTGATCACACCGTCGACCACCGTGCTCACACCCGCGACGACAGCGGTGACCAAGCTGCCGGCACTGCTCTGCAAGCGGGCGGCCGCGGTGTCGGTGGCCTGTGCGATCTGGGCATCGTCGATGTTCAGCGGCGGCCCGGCGGCCCATTCACGCACCCGCTGGATGCCTTCGGTCACACCGTCGGCCAGTTCACCGGACTGGGATGCCACGGGCACCGCGATCAGCGCCACGATACCCGTGGCGACCAGGAGGAACAGCAGGGTCACGACCGAGGCGGCCAGCGCGGGAGGCCACCCCCAGCCGCGCAGAAGGCGGGCCAGGGGCCAGGTCAGCGTCGTGAGGAGCAGGCCGACGACGAGCGGCCAGATGACCGACCACATCTGGCCCAGGGCCCACAGGACCGCCGCGGCCATGACGAGGATCAGAAGCAATTCGAGAGAGATGCGCGCCGATACGCGGAGCGCGGCGCGGGTTTTCGTTGAACTCAACGTGCGTGGCATGGAGCCACCCGTACCTCATGAGTGCTTCCCCGCGCTGCCTTTCAGGAGCACCCTAGCCAAAGTCCCAGTGTCCTCACCGGTGTTGGGGTGGGAGGGCGAGGAGTCCCGTGCGGGGTGCGGGCGCGTGTCAGGTTGATTGAGCAGCCCGATCAGACCCACGGTCCAGCATGAGGCACACCCCGGCGAGCCCGACCACGGCACCGGACAGGTGCGCGGTCCTGGGCCGTTCGGACACCAGGGGCCAGGCGATGAGCGTCATCGTCAGCGGGGACACCGCCACGAGCCCCGCGGGCAGCGCCCGCAGAGCGGCGACGTCCGCGGCGGAGGCCGAGACGCTCGAAGCACTGCTCACGACCTGGCTCTCCCGCCTGGAGGACGGCCGACCCGCGTAGGGGTGCGCGGGCTCGACGGGACCCGTCCCGTCGAGCCCGCGCTATACCTCTTGTTCTCTCACAGACGGAGGGACGCAATGACATCTCGGGAATCCGTTCCGTCGAGTCGTTGGGTATTAGCCTTCGACTCGTCTTGTGGTAGCTGCAGGCGCCTGTCCGAGAGGATTCGGAAAGCTTGCTCCGGACGACTGGAGACCGTTCCGCTGAATCACCCGGAAGCGATGGAGTGGCGACAGGCCACCCTGGGTGAGGACGCTGAATGGAAACCCGTGCTCTTCCATGTCACCGTCGGCTCGGTACGCGCGTGGACCGGACGTTCGATGGTCCTCCCCCTGCTGCGGCACCTCGGCCCTGTGTCATCGGTGAAGGTCACATACGCCTTGGGCGGGCTGCGCGATGAACTCTCCGCCGCCCACGACGAGGAGCACGGCCGCGGCGTCACCCGAAAGAAGTTCCTGCAATTCGGTGCGGGAACCGCCATCGCCGGAACGCTGATCATCCGCGGACAGCTCCCTGCCTACGCCAGCGACCCCGCCGGTGCCTGGGTACGCGCAAACGCCCATAAGCTGCCCACCACGTACGACGATTTCGTCGGCTATCCGCTCGACTACCGCCGTGCCATCTACCGGCAGATCACACCGCGACTTCGCAGCGCCCTATGGCGGGAGCAGTTCGACCGCTACCGGGCGAGCAACCCGGATCTGACCCGTGACCAGTCCGCGGTGCTCGCGGCCGCTCACGCCGCCGCCACCCCAGCTGGGCTGAGCGCCCCGCGCCGAGAGCCCAGTGCGTGGGATGTCGACTTCGGACGTCGAGCACGTGATGCCTTCGGTTACGACGAGGCCGCCGCGCTCTTCACCATTCTCGGCTCGCCCACCGACCCGGGGACGGCACACAGGGAAGCGCCGCACGGCGCGGCGTCCGCCTTGCTGCGTGACTGCAACTGCTCCCAGGCCGACCCATGGTGTGGCACGGTGATCAAGTGTCAGTTCGACTTCGACTGCTCCACCACGCAATTCGGCTGCGGCACCCTGGGGCTGTACGCCTGCACCGGCCTCTGCGATTCCTGATCGGCCCTGGATCGCGAACACGCAACCGTCAATCGTGACAAGCTCCTGGGCCCGGGAGCGGGCCCAGGAGTGGTGGCCTACCGGGACGCGTCGGGATACGCGGCGGTCGCGCGGATCTCGACGAGGAGTCCCGGGCTGGCGAGGCCGCTGACCCCGATGATCGTCCAGGTCGGGTAGGGCGCTTCGACGAGGCGCTGCTCGGCCTCGACGAAGCCGGGCAGGTGCTGGCGGATGCCGACGTGGCCGGTCCCACCCGGACGGTTCTCAACAACGCCGACGAGCACATGCCACGCGAAGGGCTCGCCGACCTCGGCAGCGAAGCGCCGCTGCACCGCCCGGCTCAGCCGGAGGAAATCGCACCGGCATACGTGTATCTGGCCTCGGACGCGGACTCCTACACGGTGGGCGAGGTGATCGCCGTCACGGGTGGAATCGTGGACACCCGCTGATCGCGAGGCGGTCCGACGCTGAGGCCGCCGACCGGAGGGGCTGCTTCTGCGACCGCGGGTTGATCAGCGCACCAGTGGCGTGACCGAGGACAACACGCCGAACCACTGCTCGGCGCCCCACGCCTCGAACCGCTCCACCTCGGTGAACCCCAGCTTCGCCGCGAGGCGCATGGAGTGGTCGTTGGCGGTCTGGGTGCAGAGCACCACCGGCTCGCCGGGAAGCGCGTCGGCGAACCAGCCGAGTGCCGCCGCGCACGCCTCGGCGGCGTAGCCGCGTCCCCACGCCTCCGGCAGGAGCATGTAGCCGAGCTCGGCCTCCCCGGCACCCGGACGGACGTGCCCCGGACGCTCCGCACGGTCCCGGGCCTCGGACTCGCGGAGCACGAGCCGTTCGGTCCTTATCGGGGCAGGTGGCCAGGCGACGGGTCCGAGTTCAGCCATGGCGGGCAAACTATCGCACGCCGGTGAGCGCGATCCGGAAGAGCGGCAGCCTAGCTTTCGGTACTCACGCGTGCTCGCCCGGCGGGCCATTCGGTGGATACCCGGAATGTTCTGTTTTCTCGGGAACGCTCAGGGTACTCGCCGGGCTCCCCTGGGTGAAGGAGCGCGTATGTCGTTCAACCCGCTGGAGCAGCGTGGAATCCCGCTGGACCGCCAGACGCGCACCTGGCGTGAGCTGGATGTCTCTCCGATCGATCCCGATCGCTGCGACCCGTACACCCGATGCCGGATCATCACGATGAACGGCATCGAGATCGAGGCGATCCTCTTCAGCCACCAGATGGCCCGCCACTGCAAGGACATGGACGTGAAGCGGCAGCTGGCCGAGACGCGCTCCGTCGAGGCGCAGCAGCAGAAGGCGGTGAACTGGCTGCTGCCGGGGGTGGCCTCGGTGCTGGAGACGACGATCGCCTATGAGCAGGTGGCGGTGGACCTGACCGCGTGGGTGGCGCGGATGGAGCCCGATCCGTACCTCACGCAGGCGTATCAGTTCGGAGTGCTGGAGGACTTCGACCATCTGTACCGGTACGCCAACCTCTACGAGATGATCGAGCACCGCAAGGCGGAGGAGATCGTCCAGGGGCTGACGGAGATCATGCCGGGCCGCCCGACGAAGTACCACCATCGCAATCCGGTGGACAACGTCCGTGAGCCCTACGACCGGAACCGGACGAACCCGCTGTCCAAACTGCACGCGTTGACGATCATGTCGGCGGAGCAGCAGACCATGAACTTCTACTTGAACGTCGGGCCCACCTACATGGAGCCGATCGCCCGCCAGCTCTACCAGGAGATCGGGCTGATCGAAGAGGAGCACGTCACCCACTACGAGTCCCTGGTCGACCCGGGCGAGACCTGGTGGGAGCAGCTGGTCAACCACGAGTACAACGAGTGCTACCTCTACTACTCCTTCATGGAGCAGGAGCCGGATCCCAAGGTGAAGTCCATCTGGGAGCTGCATCTGAACATGGAGCTGGAGCATCTGCGCATCGCCTGCGACCTGATGCGCCGCAACGACGGCCGCGAGCCGGAGGAGGTCGTCGCCCCGGAGCTGCCGAACGTGCTCACCTTCGAGCCCAACAAGGGGTACCTCCGCGAACTGCTGGACACGCAGATCGACCTCACCACGCTGGGCACCGGCTATGTGCGCGAGGCCCATGAACGTTTCGAGGCCATGCAGTCGCTGCTCAACGACGGTGACCAGCCGCCGAGCGAGCGGGTGATGGCGCAGCACCGTGACATGTTCGGCCGGGAGTACCGGCTGGAGACCGAGGGTGAGCACCCCCAACCGTCGCAGCGCGCAAGCGACTGAACCGTCAACCGGAGGGACGCCATGACACACCGAGCGGGGAGTGACGCGGTCGGCGAACAGGACGATGTGGTGGCGCTGCTGATGCGCCAGCACGGAGACATCCGCAACCTCTTCGACGAGGTGGAACGGGCCACCGGCAATGAACGACAGGACGCCTTCCGCAGGCTCGTGAGCCTGTTGGCGGTCCATGAGACGGCCGAGGAGGAAGTCGTCCACCCCGTGACGCGGCGGTCCTTCGACGGTGGCGAGCAGCTGGTCGAGGACCGCTTGCGGGAGGAGAAGCAGGCCAAGGAGAAACTCGGCCGACTGGACGGGATGGATACCTCCGCCCCGGAGTTTCTGCCGATGCTTCGCGAGCTGCGCACCGAGGTCATGCGGCACGCCCGGGCCGAGGAGCGCTATGAATTCAGCCAACTGCGGCGGCGCATCGGGCCGGGACAGCTCGCCGCGATGGCCAAGGCGGTCAAGGCCGCCGAGGCCATGGCGCCGACACATCCGCACCCGGGCGTGGAGACGGCGACGAAGAACATCGCACTCGGCCCGATGGCCGCCGTCATCGACCGCACCCGCGACACCGTACGCAAGGCCATGGGCAACGACGGCTGAGCTGACCAAGATGATCCTGTCCGCCCTCGCCGAGAAGATCGCCGAGGGCGGACAGGATGCTGTGCTGGCCGAACACGCCAACCCTGCTTGCCGAGTTCACCGACGGCTGCCTGGCGGCCCGGGGCTGGAGGCGGCCGAAGCACGACTGGACGGAGCGGTCATCGACCTGACGGAAGTGATCTTCGGCTTCGAGAAGGACGTGCAGGACCGCTACCCCACCGACTCGCCACGGGCTCACTCGGCGAGTCCTCTCGGTGATCCGTCAACCGTTTGCTCAGACGGGAAGTTCGGTGATGCTGAGGGCGAAGTCCAAGTTCCCCACCCCGTGGTTGGCGAGGCCCACCGTGACCACGCCCGCTCCTTCCAGCCAGTGCGCCATTTTCAGGCCGCCGACGTCCAGCGGGCGCAGCCCGAGGCTCTCGACGAACGCCTCCACACTTGCCTTGGCCTGCGCGTTATCGCAGGCGATGAAGACGTCCGGCCGACCCTTCTCCAGGACATGGCGGAAGATGGTGTTGAACGCCTTCACCACACTGGCGCCGGCCGGGGCCGCCTTGGCGACTTCCTGCGCGATCGAGGTCTCCTCACGGTGGGCCAGCCCGTCGAACGTGGAATTGAAGGGATTGCTGATGTCGACGATGACCTTGCCCGCGAGAGCGTCTCCGTACTGCGCGACGACCGGCACGACACCGTCGTACAACAGGGCCACGATGACGATGTCCCCGGCCGGGGCGGTGCCCCAGTCTCCCGTCGTGGCGCTGCCGCCGAGAGCCTTGGCCAGGTCAGCGGCCTTGGACTGATCGCGGCCCATGACCTCGACGGTGTTGCCGCCCGCTATCGCCCGCGCTGCGATGGTGCGGGCCATGTTCCCGGTGCCGATGATGCTGATGTTGCTCATGAGATGTCCTGCCCTGGTTGTGGTTGTTCGGTTCAGATGGCGGTGGTGCCGCCGTCGGCGACGAGTTCCATGCCGTTGACGTAGCTGGAGTCGTCGGAGGCGAGGAAGAGGGCGGCGGTGGCGATTTCGTCGGGGCGGCCCATCTGGCCGCGAGGGATGAGGGACTCGAACTGGCGCTTGGTGGCCTCGTCGAAGAGTTCTTCCTGCTTGGCGGTGGCGACCTGGCCGGGGGTCAGGACGTTGACGCGGATGCGGCGGTCCTTGAGTTCGTTGAGCCATACGCGGGCCCAGGCCTGCTGGACGGCCTTGCTGCCGGCGTAGACGCTCCAGCCGGGGAAGGCGCCGAGGGAGGCGTTGGAGCCGGTCATGAGGATGGACCCACCGTCGTTGAAGAGCGGGAGGGCCTTTTGGACGGTGAACAGGGTGCCGCGGGCGTTGAGGTGGAACGCGGCGTCGAAGTGGGCCTCGGTGATCTCGCCGAGCGGGGCGGGCTCGCCCCCTCCGGCGCTGGCCCACAGCACGTCGAGGCTTCCCTTCTCCCGCTTGACGGTGTCGTACAGGCGGTCCAGGTCGTCCAGGTCGGCGGCGTCGCCCTGGACGCCGGTGACGTTGCGGCCGATCTGCTTCACGGCCTCGTCCAGGGCGTCCTGGCGGCGGCCGGTGATGAAGACGTGCGCTCCCTCGTCGACGAACAGCTTCGCGCCGGCCAGTGCCATGCCGGTGGTGCCGCCGGTGATGACCGCTACCTTGCCGTCAAGCTTTCCCATAGTCATTCCCTTGGGTCGGTGGTGCCGTGTGCACCTGGGGTGACGATGTTAAGTACACCGCCCTGTGTGCTTACGGTACGGGGCGGGCGACAGGGATGCAAACTATGTACACCGGTCGTTATCCAGCTGGGGTACCATGGACCCATGACGGAGTTGGAGAAGGGCCCCACGGGCCGCCGCCGCGGCCGGGGCGCCCGCGAGCGCATCCTCAGCGTGTCCCAGCAACTGTTCCGCGAGCAGGGCATCAACCGCACCGGCATGAACGAGCTCTGCGCGGCGGCCCAGGTGTCCAAGCGCACGGCCTACCAGCACTTCACCGGCAAGGACGAACTCGTCGCCGAGTACCTGCGCCGGTTCGACCCCTCCGTTCTGTCCGGCGTGTTCGACCGCACCGACCTCACGCCCCGCGAACGGCTCCTCGCCGCCTTCGACATCCCCCCCACCACCCCCATGTGCCCCTACATCGGCGCCGCCGTCGAACTCCACGACCCCCAGCACCCCGCATCCCAGTACGCGCGCGACTACAAGAAAGCCGTCGCCGCGCGGCTCGCCGACACCGCCCGCGAAGCCGGCGCCGCCGACCCTGAACAGCTCGGCGAGCAACTCGCGCTGCTCATCGACGGCGCCGCGGCCCGCACCCGGGTCCTCAACGCCGACGCCTTCCCCACCGCCGCCGCCATCGCCGCCGTCCTCATCGACAACGCCATCCCCGCCACAGCCGGCGATGACCGGCGACGGGAGGAAGTGTCGAGTTGACTCGGCACTCCGCGGCCGGGCTGGACGCGCTGCCGGTCGCGCGGCCGCACCCGCTGGTACGCGACACCAGCCGCCCGGCACCTGGCCCGGACCTGCTGGCTTTCGGAACTGGCCGCCCGCCTGCTGAAGACCGCAGCAGAAGCCGCCGGGGAGAGCGGCGCCCCCCTACGGGCCGGAGACTTGCCACCCCCTCATCCACTCCACCGCGGCGCTCTCCTCGCGGGGCAGCACGGCGTTGACTTCTGGACGGAGCCGGCTGAACAGACCGTCGGCGATCAGCCGACTTGAGCCGCGTCCGCAGCACGTACTTCCAGTCGGTCTCAGGTGCTTCGGGGCCCCTCGGATCCGTCAGGCCATTGCGCTCTCCAGCGCATGATGAACGGGGCCAGTCGAACTACTCAAGCGTCCCGTGAGGCGACATCGCCGCCAAGCAGCCACATCTCATAGTTCCCACATTCTGCCGTGATCTCGGCCGTCGACTGAGCCGCGGTGACGAAGTCATCTACTACCGGCGAGGTGTGCGATGCCGCCACCGCGAGGCACACCTGGTCGGGCGCCAGATCCGGGATGGGCACATAGACGACGTCCGGATGCGAGTAGAACACGGACGCCGAACGGGCCAGGAAGGAGATGCCCCGTCCGGCCCCGACATGCTCGAGCGTCTCGTCCACCCCACGCACCGGGTACCCGGCATTGGGGAGCGGGCGCTTGGTGGGCTGCGTGCTCGGGTCACCGTGCCAGACCAGCGGTTCGCCGGCCAGGTCGGCCTCGGTGACCTGCTCCTTGCCGGCAAACCGGTGTCCGGCGGGCAGTACCGCTACCCGCGGCTCGGCGTACAGCGGGGTGACGCGCAGACCGGCCTCGTCGATGGGCAGCCGCACATAGCCGACGTCGATGCGGCCGTCGAGCAGCATCGCAGCCTGGTCGTCCCCTTCGATCCGCTGCACGTCCACGACCACGTCCGGGTGCCGGTCCTCGAACGCACGGGCCGCCGGGGTGACTGCAATGCCGGCCCGGAAACCGACCATCAGCCGCCGCTTGCCGCCGGCGGCCGCGGACACCCGGCGGCGGACCGCGTGGGTTGAGGCGAGCAGCGGACCGGCGTCGGCCAGCAGTTGCCGGCCCGCGTCTGTCAGCTCTACGCCGTGGCGATCCCTGGTGAACAGCGAGGCGCCGAGATCCTGCTCGAGCGCGCGGATCTGTCGGCTGAGCACCGGCTGCGCGATGTGAAGCTCATCCGCGGCGCGGCCGAAATGCAGCCGGTCGGCCACGGTGACGAAGTAACGCAGTTTGCGCAGATCCAGATCCATAGAATCTCCCGGCCCGGTGATGCCTCCAGGGTATCACCACGTCTTCAATAGGTCTTGGACACCCACTCAGACCCGATGGCAGCATGAAAAACAGGCGCTTAAGGGCGTCGAAATGAATTCGACCCAAGAATTCGACACCCGAATTTGACGGCAGGGCCAAGGTCCGGAAAGCAGGAACACCGATGAGCAGCATCAGCATTATCGGACTGGGAAACATGGCCCGTGCTTTGGCCGGCCGGGCGCTCGTCGGCGGTAACGCCGTCGAGATCATCGGCCGCGACCAGGCCAAGGCCAAGGGATTGGCCGCCACGCTCGGCGGCGCCACGGTCGGGACGGCCGGGGCCGCCCCGACCGGGGACATCGTGATTCTCGCCGCGCCGTACGCCGGCGCGGCGGCGGTGGTGAGGGAGTACGGGGACGCACTGCGCGGCAAGATCATCGTTGACATCACCAACCCCGTAGCCCCCGACCTGCGGGGCTTCGTCGTCCCCGACGACAGTTCCGGTGCACAGGAGATCGCCAAGGCGGCTCCCGCCGACGCGCATGTCGTCAAGGCGTTCAACACTGTGTTCTCCCACGTTCTGGCGGCCGGCCCGGCCGAGGACCGCCCTCTGGACGTGTTCATCGCGGGCGACGACGCGCAGGCGAAGGCACGCGTGTCGGCCTTCGTCGAGAGCCTGGGGCTGCGCCCCTGGGACACCGGGGAACTGTTCATGGCGCGAGCACTGGAGAACGTCGGCCTGCTGGAGCTGGGCCTTATGAACCACTCCGTCAAGCACACCAATTTCTCCCTCGGTATCACCCTTCTCGGCTGAGCACACCCGTACCACCACCTCTCGTGCCGCATTACGCCAGTTCACTTACGGCACGAAAAGACCCTGCACCTACCCTCACAAGGACAGTTAGATGCGCGTATTCATCGCTGGAGGGACCGGCCATTCCGGTTCGTACATCATTCCCGAGCTCATCGCCGCCGGGCACGAGGTCACCGGCCTGGCCCGGTCGGACGCTTCCGCGGCGGCCCTGTCTGCGCTCGGCGCGAAGGTGCGTCGCGGCGACCTTCAGGATCTCGACGGGCTCAAGGAGGCGGCCTCGGGCTCCGATGGTGTCGTCCACGTCGCCCACAGGCAGGATCTGCTGCCCTCCGGCGGGATGGACGCCGTGGCCGCCGCGGAGCTCCCGATCATGCTCGCGTACGGCGAGGCACTCGCGGGAACCGGAAAGCCGCTGGTCACGGCGGGAAGCATAGGCTCGCCCGGGAACCTGGGGCGGCCGGCCACCGAGGAGGACCCGGCCCTCCCCGTCGGCGAGGAGCACAAGGGCACCCTGCGGGTCCGCAACGTCGTGGAAAGGGCCGTTGTCGACCTCGCAGAGCAGGGGGTGCGGTCTTCGGTCGTGCGGATCGCCAACATCGCGCACAGCACGACCGATCGTGCCGGCTTCCTCCCCACGCTGATCGCGCTCGCGAAGGAAAAGGGGTTCGTCGGCTACCACGGCGACGGCGCGAACCTGTGGAACGCCGTGCACATCCGCGATGCCGCCACCTTGTTCCGCCTGGCGCTGGAGAAGGGGCCTGGCGGCAAATACTGGCACGCGGTCGAGGACGGCGGCATCCCGTTCCGCGACATCGCCGAGGCCATCGCCAGCCGCCTGGGCCTGCCCGCCGTGAGCGTTCCCAACGATGTCCTGATGACGCCGGGGTACTTCGGGTTCCTCACGAATATCGTCACGCAGAGCTACCCGGCGTCCAACTTCATCACCCGCCGGACCCTCGGCTGGGAACCCGCCCGGCCCGGCCTGCTCGCCGATCTGGACAACGGCCATTATTTCCCCGCCGGCTGACGGCGGGAACCCGGATCGTAACGAGCCCGGCAACCGGCAAGTTCGGCTCTTCTGAAGGACGTTGAGATTATGACGACTGTGGGATTCATCGGAAGCGGAAGTATCGGCAGAACCCTCGCGCGACTCGCTGTCGGGGCCGGGCACCAGGTGGTGCTCAGCAACTCGCGCGGTCCCGAAACGCTTGTGGACACGGCCGAGGAACTGGGGTCGCGGGCGTCCGCGGCGACGAGCCAAGAGGCCGCGGCGGCCGGTGACATCGTCGTGGTCACGGTGCCGGTCAGCGCCTTCCCCCGCGTGCCCGCCGCGCCACTGGCCGGGAAGACGGTCATCGACACCTGCAACTACGGCCCCGAGCGTGACGGGCACATCCCCGAGCTCGACAGCAAGTCCCTCACCTCGAGCGAGCTGCTTCTGCGGCACCTCCCGGACGCCCTGCTCGTAAAGGCATTCAACAACATCTTCTTCAAGCACCTGCTGTCACTCGCCCGCCCGGCAGGGGCGGCGGACCGCTCCTACCTGCCGATCGCCGGGGACTCCGCACCGGCGAAGGCGGCGGTGACCGAATTCATCGACTCCATCGGCTACAGCGTGGTGGACGCGGGAACGCTGGCCGACAGCTGGCGGCAGGCGACGGGCACGCCGGTATGGGGAACACCGTACGGGCCGTACTCGAACGAGAAGGGCCGGCCGGTCGGCGAGGACGCCATCCGCGCGGCACTGGCCACCGCAACGCGGTGACCGTCAATTATCGCGGACCGTGATGTGGTCCGGCCGTGCCATGCCCCCGCCCGGGGGAGGCGGATTTCAGCGGTCGTCGCGACACGTGATCACTGACGTGTGGTGGCGAGCAGTTTAGACAGGCGCTCGGCTGGGGTTTCCCAGCCGAGCGTCTTGCGTGGGCGGCTGTTGAGTCCGGCAGCGACTGCGTCGAGGCGCTCGCGGGTGTGCCGGGACAGGTCAGTGCCCTTGGGGAAGTACTGCCGCAGCGGACCGTTCGTGATCTCGTTCGAACCACGCTGCCGGATGCGGGCGCCGAGCTGCAGGCCGAGGCCGGGAAAGCTGAGCATCACCGCCGCGTCGGGGTGTTGCCGGAACGCCTTCTCCGTCGCGTCCGTGAGAGCGCCGACGGTGCGGCAGGCCGCGTCGAACTGCCGCAGCAGCCCGAGCATCTGCCTGCCCGGCGCGTCCTCGACCAGCTCGGGATGCCGGGCCTGTGGCGTCTGGAGGATCTTCTGCCGGCGTTCGGCCTCCGCCTCGATGCCTTCTTGAGGGCGGTGCAGAGCCGTTGACGGGTGACCTTGGCCGCCTTGCCGGGCGTCGGGACGACCGCCAGGAGCGCGCGGGCCTCGGGACGCGTCAGGCCGTTCTGCCAGCCGGCGACCGCTTCGAGCGCGGCGGGGTAGTACTCCCGCAGCAGAACACCGGCCCGACCGGGCTCGACGATCACTACAGTCCAGGCTCATGACGACGGTTACAACGCGCACGATCGAATACGCGGCCGACGGCCTGACGATGATCGGGCATCTCGCGCTCCCGGCCGGTGTCGACCGCCGGCCCGTGGTCTTGGTCGGGCCCGAGGGGGTGGGGCTCAGCGACGTCGAGCGCCGCCGGGCCGATGCGCTCGCCGAGCTGGGATACGTGGCGCTGGCCTTCGACCTCCACGGCGGGCGCTATTTGGGCGACCCTGAGGAGATGTTGGCCCGTTGCATGCCGTTGCTCGCCGACCCCGACCGGATGCGAGGCATCGGCCACGCGGCGCTCGACGTGCTCCGCGCCGAGCCGCGGACCGACCCGGACCGGATCGCCGCCGTCGGCTACGGCACCGGGGGCGCAATCGCGCTGGAACTCGGGCGCGACGGCGTCGACCTGCGCGCGATCGCGACAGTCAACGGACTGACCACGGGCCGACCAGGCGAGACGGCGCGCATTCACTGCCCTGTGTGGGCCGGGGTCGGGTCGGAAGACCCGATCATGCCGCCCGCGCAACGGGACGCATTCACCGCCGAGATGCAGGCTGCGGGCGTCGACTGGCGCCTCGTGGTCTACGGCGGCGCCTTGCACGCCTTCCATCACCCACCGGTCGACCACATCGTGCTTCCCGGGGTCGGTTATCACCCTCAGCACGCGCAGCGAGCTTGGCGGGACGTCGTCGACCTGCTCGCCGAGTGCCTGCCCATAACGGAGTGATCTGGGCAGACTGGGGTTTGTTCACAGGCTCTGACCTTGTCGTTTAACGTCCGGTCGCTTCTGCTTCTGATGCGAGCGATGCCCGAATGATGTGCAGCCATCGCTGACAGACCGGGACGGTGATCGGCTCGAAGAGCTCGGGAGTCGATATCTCAAGGAGGAACTGTGTCAGCAGGTCTTCGTGCCCGTCTTCGATGCGCACTCCGTCTTCGAAATGGACCGCGTTCGCCCAGTCGACGAGCTCGTCGGGGTGTGCAAGCCCGGTGGCTACCTTTGTCACAGCGGCTGCGGCATGGCTACGGCTGAAGGTGACAGTCCCCTTCGCTTCGCTCTGCCCAACGGCCTGGATGAGATCGGCCAACTCGCCGCGCCAGTGCACGAGATCTTCAACGGGGCCGCTTCGAGTCGTGTCCACGGTGCCATCTTGCTCGGACCATGGTCGTCGTGCAGCGGTGTATCTCTCAGTTCGGAGCCGGCACTACTCGTCGAGGCTTGGTTCCCTTCTTGTGATGGGCTGGGCGGGTGTATACCTCGCCTGTCGCGAGGACTCGACCCACGTCGTGACGTGGTGCTGAGCGGCGGTTTTTCGAGCCGGGAGGCCGCCCCGGACCTGGTCGGGCAGGTTGCGGTGCACGCGCCGGAGAGGGGGTCTTCGCGTGGAGGTTCCGAAGCCCCCGGCGGACCCGGGCCGGGGTGAGCTTGTTCGGCTCCGTCTTCTTCTCCCAGGGCCGCCGCAGGTCGGCGGCGAGCTGGCGGGCGAGCCCGAGCTGGGTGTGGGCGGCGATCACCGGCCAGGTCGCAGATCCCGTCCAACCGGCTGCGCGATGCCGCCTACCGGGGTCTGGACCCCCAGGTCGACCTCGGCCTGGCGACCTTCGGCTGGGGCTGGCACCGACGGGAGCTCGGACCCGCAAGCGCCAAGGCATAAGCGCCTCGCACGGGCCGGTCGTCGAGCTGATCGAGCGGGCAGGCCAGGGCGGCTGACCGCCCGGGGCAACGGCGGCACAACTGCCCAGCCTCCGCGTTGCTCCGGGCGGACGGATAATCTGGGCCCGTCAGCGAAGATCGCAGAAGGGCGGAGAAGATGGCAGACATCATGGAGACGGCGGCGCGGAAGGTCTTCGAGCGCTACGACCTCGACGGGGACGGCCTGGTCACCGCGGACGAATACCGTAAGGTCGTGGCGGAGTTGGAGGGTTCGGAGATCACCGAATCGCAGGCCCAGGAGCTGATCGACTCGCTCGACACCAATGGCGACCGCCAGATGTCCTTCGAGGAGTTCTGGGCGGCCATGAATGGCTGACACCGCCGGGTCCGGCACCTGAACGTGCCGCAGGCGGGGTGGCCTTCGCGTCATCGTGTGGAACGCGGGCGCGGCACGTGCACCCTGACGGCGGTGGGACACCGCCGTCCGTCGTTGGGATGTGCTGCCGCCTGCGCGGATACTGGGCCGTATGCGTATCGACTTCGATCCCGAGACCATGGGCCCCACCCCCTTCTACAAGCTGCTGACCTCGGTCGTCGTGCCCCGGCCGATCGCTTGGGTGTCGACCGTCGGCCAGGACGGTGCCGCGAACCTCGCCCCGCATTCGTTCTTCACCGTCGCGGCCGTGGCCCCGCCCGTCGTGCAGTTCACCTCCGTGGGGCGTAAGGATTCGCTGCGGAATGTCGAGGACACCGGGGAGTTCGTGGTGAACCTCGCTCCCGAGGGGCTGTTCGAGCAGGTCAACGCGACCGCGACGGACTTTCCGCACGGGGTGAGCGAGTTCGAGGCGGTGGGGGTGGAGCAGGAGGCGAGCTTGCGGGTGAAGCCGCCTCGGGTGGCGGGGTCGCCGGTGGCGCTGGAGTGCGTGGTGCACAGCACGATGGGGTTCGGGAACTCGACGGTGGTCTTCGGGCGGGTGGTGCATGCCGCGATCGACGACGAGGCGATGGTCGACGGGCATGCCGAGGTCACCAGGTTGCGGCCGCTGTCCCGGCTGGGGAAGAACGAATGGGGCACGGTCGGTGAGGTGCTGGACCTCGCCCGGATCCGTTACGCGGACTGGGAGGGGCAAGCGCCGGAGAAGGCGTGAGGGCCACGGGCCACAGGAAGGGGTCGTGGTGGTGGAGAGCGTGGTGTTCGACATCGGCTCGACCCTCGTTCGTGAGGACCGCTACTGGGGCTCCTGGGCCGACTGGCTCGGGGTGCCCCGGCACACTCTGTCCGCGCTGGTGGGGGCCGTCGTAGCGCAGGGGCGGGACGACGGGGACGCCATCCGGCTGCTGCGGCCGGACGGCGTGGACATCGACGCCGAGCGTCGGGCGCGGGAGGCGGCGGGGCGGGGGGAGTGGCTGGACGAGTCCGATCTGTACCCGGACGTACGGTCCGCGCTCGGCGCGCTGCGGGAGTCCGGGCTGCGGGTGGTCCTGGCCGGGAACCAGTCGCTGCGGATGGGGGAGCTGCTGCGGGAAATGGAGCTGCCGGTCGACGCCGTGGCGACGTCCGGTGGATGGGGGGTCGTCAAGCCCGATCCGGAGTTCTTCCGGCGGGTGCTGGAGCTCGGCGGCGCCGCGCCGGGGGACACGGTGTACGTGGGTGACTACCCGGCCTTCGACATCCGCCCGGCGAAGGCCGCCGGGCTGCGGGCCGCGCATATCCGCCGGGGGCCGTGGGCGTATCTGTGGGCCGATACGGCCGACGCGGCGATGGCGGACTGGCGGATCGACTCGTTGAGAGAGCTGGTGGAGATCGTCACCGGACCGTCGGGGTCATCGTCCCCGTAAGGCCGCAGCTCAGGGCAGGGGAGTGCGCTGGGTGAGGAATTCACACCCGGTGTGACGCGAGTGCTTGCATATATCTACCGCACACCCTTCCCCGCTACCCGGTATGGCGCTTGACTCGTCCCATGCCGCTCAGGGGGCGCCAGACCTGAGCGAAGGGGCCGCCGGACTCCTCCCTCCTCGGCCGGCGGCCCATCTCCCTGCCTGCCCGGCGGATATCCGATCGGATATCCGAGAGGTGCGTCAGCCTGCCGACTCGGCCGCGTGCGCGCTCAGCACACCGAAGCCGACGAGCGCGAAGAGCGCGATGCCCAGCAGGATCCGGTAGATCACAAACGGCATAAAGCTCTTACTTGAAATAAATTTCATAAACCACGCGATCACCACATAGCCGACAATGAAGGCGATGACCGTCGCGAAGATCGTCGGGCCCCACTCGGTATGGCCCTCCGAGGCGTCCTTCAGCTCGAAGACGCCCGAGGCCAGCACCGCCGGCACCGCGAGCAGGAAGGAGTAGCGGGCCGCGGACTCTCGGGTGTAACCCATCAGCAGTCCGCCGCTGATCGTGGCGCCCGACCGGGAGACGCCCGGCACCAGCGCCATCGCCTGGCAGACCCCGAATATGAGCCCGTCCCGGATGCTCAGCTCCTGGAGCGTCTTGCGCTGGTTGGCGACGCGATGCCGGCCGCCCGTCTCGTCGCGGGCCGCCCGCCGGTCCGCGAAGCCCAGCACGACGCCCATGACCACGAGGGTCGTGGCTATGAGCCGCAGATCGCGGAACGGACCCTCGATCGCGTCCTGGAGGGTGAGGCCGAGCACGCCGATGGGCAGCGAGCCGACGATCACCAGCCAGCCCATCTGGGCGTCGTGGTTGCCGCGCCACTCCTTGCTGAAGAGCGAGCGGAACCAGGCCGACACGATGTTGACGATGTCCTTGCGGAAGTAGATGAGTACCGCGAGCTCCGTGCCGATCTGGGTGATCGCGGTGAAGGCGGGCCCAGGGTCGTTCCAGCCGGCGAACGCGGCCGTGAGCCGCAGATGGGCGCTGGAGGAGATCGGAAGAAACTCAGTCAACCCCTGGACCAGCCCGAGGATGAATGATTCAAACCACGACATTGAGTCTTCGCTATCCAAGGCTGATCGTGCGCTGCTCGATCCCTGGTCTCAGATGTCCAGGCATGACCGATTCAGGCGGGGCGGTCAGTGGGAAGCCGACCGTCGAGGATCGACGACCGGTTGTGGGGGCAGCGTAGCGTCCCCGGGTGCGTGGCCCATCAAGGGCCTGGTCAGACCATCGGTTCAGCGCTTTGCCCTTGGGTACTCGGGGCTCGGCCGCCGGGCCGCGGGCGCCTGGTGAGGATCAGTCGTGGACAGCCTGGACAGCCGAGGAGCCGAACCGTATGACCGCGATCGGGCACGGCGGAGAACAGGGTGGCCGACGGGACGGGGCCGGGGGCGGCGCCGGAAAGCGAACGGGCGGGACGATCACCACCGAGGTCCCGGCCCGGCTGGACCGGCTGCCCTGGTCACGCTGGCACTGGATGATCGTGATCGGCCTCGGCACCGTATGGATCCTGGACGGTCTCGAAGTGACCGTCGTCGGCAATATCGCCAGCCGTCTCTCCGAGCCCGGCAGCGGGCTGCCCATCACCGACGCGCAGGTCACCGGGATGGCGGCGGCCCTCTATGTGGCCGGTGCCTGCACCGGGGCGCTGGTCTTCGGCTGGCTCACCGACCGCTACGGCCGCAAGAAGCTCTTCCTCATCACGCTCGGGGTCTATCTCGCCGCCACCGCGCTCACCGCCATCTCCTTCTCCGCCTGGTGGTTCTTCCTCTTCCGTTTCCTCACCGGCTTCGGTATCGGCGGCGAGTACGCGGCCATCAACTCCGCGATCGACGAGCTGATCCCCGGCAGGTACCGGGGCCGCGTCGACCTGGTCATCAACGGGAGCTTCTGGCTCGGCGCGATGGGCGGCTCGCTGCTCTCCGTGCTGATGCTCAACACGAACTTCTTCACCCTGAACGTCGGCTGGCGGCTCACCTTCGCCCTCGGTGTCGTCCTCGGCCTGGTCATCCTGCTGGTCCGGCGGAACGTCCCCGAAAGCCCGCGCTGGATGTTCATCCACGGCCGGGCGGAGGGCGCCGAGGAACTGGTCGCGGCGGCCGAACGGCGGATCGAGGACGAGACCGGGCGGCGCCTCACCGAGCCGGACAAGGCCATCACCATCCGCACGCGGAAGAGCACCGGCTTCATCGAGATCGCCCGGACGCTCTTCCGGGCGTACCCCCGGCGCGCCTTCCTGGGGCTGGCCCTCTTCATCGGGCAGGCGTTCCTCTACAACGCCATCACCTTCGGCTTCGGTTCGATCCTGGTGAAGTTCTTCGGCGTGCCCAGCGGCGACACCGGCTACTACTTCGCGGTCATCGCCTTCGGCAACTTCCTCGGACCATTGCTGCTGAGCAGGCTCTTCGACACGGTCGGCCGCCGGCCGATGATCTCGGGGACGTACACCCTCTCCGGCGTGCTGCTGTTCATCACGGCCTGGATGTTCGGCAGCGGCTGGCTCAGCGCGACCACGATGACCGCCTGCTGGTGCGTGGTCCTCTTCTTCGCGTCGGCCGGTGCG
The DNA here is from genome assembly GCF_047337785.1 of Streptomyces lacaronensis. Taxonomy (NCBI): domain Bacteria; kingdom Bacillati; phylum Actinomycetota; class Actinomycetes; order Kitasatosporales; family Streptomycetaceae; genus Streptomyces; species Streptomyces lacaronensis. The sequence continues at coordinate 2,237,011 of NZ_JBLHDK010000003.1, read as the reverse complement.
AGCTCGGCGTATCTGACGGCCAGCGAGGTGTTCCCGATGGAGACGCGCGCCCTGGCCATCGCCTTCTTCTACGCCATCGGCACGGCGGCCGGGGGCATCAGCGGACCGCTGATCTTCTCGAATCTGACGGCGAGCGGAGTCGTGGCCGACACCGCGCTGGCCTTCTCCATCGGGGCGTCGCTCATGGTCGCGGCCGGGCTGGTCGCCGTCTTCCTCGCGATTCCGGCGGAGCGGCGTCCGCTGGAGGACATCGCCGAGCCGCTGTCCGCCCGCGCCGCGGCCACATCGGCCTCCGCCACCGGACCGGCCGGCGGCTGACGGACCCCGGCCGGCGGCTGACGGACTCCGGCCCGGTCATCCCCGCGGAGCCGCCGGTCATCCCCGCGGCGCCATCTCCTCGTCTGCCGCCGTGTCCTCCGTGGGCCGGACGGGCCCCACGGGCCGTACGGGTCGGATACGGCCGCGTTTGCGCCAGGCCACCAGCGCCCCCGCGACAGCGGGCACCGTGATGAAGGCCAGCGCGAGGAGGAAGACGGGCGAGGTGGGGGTGGTGGCGCGGCTGCCCGCCACCACGTACGCGGCGGTGTTCGGCACACTGCCCAACCCGGTGGCCAGCAGGAACGACGGCCAGCCCATCCGGGAGACGGCCGCGCAGTAATTGGCGGCGGCGAACGGTACCCCGGGGAACAGCCGGATCGCCAGCATCGACCGGAACCCGTGGTGGCTCAACTGCCGGTCCGCCGCAGTGAGCCAGCGGCCCCGCAGCAGCGGCCGCAGCGCGTCCTGCCCCAGCAGCCGCCCGAGGCCGAAGGCGATCCCGGCGCCGATCACCGTGCCGCCGATGGCCGTTGCCAGCCCGGCCTGGATGCCGAAGAGCGCACCGGCCGCCAGGTTCAGCAGCGGCCGGGGCACCAGCGCGGCGGTGCCCACCCCGTACGCGGCCGTGAACAGCATCACGGCCGTCCCGCCCGTCAACTCCGGCCAGCCATGGGTCAGCAGCCGCTGCGGCTGCCACAGCCAGACCGCGATCGCGGAACCGGTGAGCAGCGCGGCGAGCAACCCCAGCCGCGACCACGGCGAGAGGAGCACGGCGCGGGCGCGGCGGGTGGCCGGATTCGCGGGCGGCGGGGCGACATCGAGCATCGGTGGAGCGTAACCGACCGGGACCGGCGGACGCTGTGATGTCGTCTGATTGTCGGCAGACCGTCGACGGAGGGTTCCGAACCACCCGCCCCACCCACCCCGCGCGTACCGAAGCGCACCGAAAACCATTCGACGCGGACCGAACAGTGCGCGAAGATCACAGCATGTTCCGGCTCGCCTTCCTCACGCCGACGTCCGCGGTCGCGGACGCGCCGAAGGCTGCCGTCCCCTCTCTCGCTCCGGCCGCGGTCGCCGGCCTCACCACGGACCCGCCTGCCGCCGTTCCCGCCGCCTGCCTCGACGGCGCCCGAAGCTGACCCTCCTCGGACAACTCCGACGGATCCCCCAGGGGGAGGGTCGGCGAGGTTCTGGGGTCCGCGCTTCCCACCCCCGCTGACGAGGAGAGATCGTCGCATGTCCAAGCAGACGTATGTGCGCACCAAGCCGCATCTGAACATCGGCACCATGGGCCATGTCGACCACGGCAAGACCACGCTGACCGCCGCCATCACCAAGGTGCTGAGCGAGCGGGGCACCGGCGGCGCCTATGTGCCGGCCGACCGCATCGACCGGGCGCCGGAGGAGGCCGCGCGCGGCATCACCATCAACATCGCGCATGTCGAGTACGAGACCGACACCCGGCACTACGCGCATGTCGACATGCCCGGCCACGCCGACTTCATCAAGAACATGGTGACCGGCGCCGCCCAGATCGACGGGGCGATCCTCGTGGTCTCCGCGCTCGACGGCGTGATGCCGCAGACCGCCGAGCATGTGCTGCTGGCCCGCCAGGTCGGCGTCGACCACATCGTGGTGGCCCTCAACAAGGCCGACGCGGGCGACCCCGAGCTCACCGACCTCGTCGAACTGGAGGTGCGCGAGCTGCTCTCCGCGCACGGCTACCCCGGCGACACCACGCCCGTCGTACGGGTCTCCGGGCTGCGGGCGCTGGAGGGTGACCCGCGCTGGACCGGGGCGATCGAGGCGCTGCTGGACGCCGTGGACATCTACGTGCCGACGCCCGTGCGCCACACCGGGGCGCCGTTCCTGCTACCGGTGGAGAACGTGCTGACCATCACCGGCCGCGGCACGGTCGTCACCGGCGCCATCGAGCGCGGCACGGTACGGGTCGGCGACCGTGTCGAGGTGCCCGGCACCGATGTGGCCACGGTGGTCACCGGGGTGGAGACCTTCGGCAAGTCCATGGAGTCGGCCGAGGCGGGCGACAATGTGGCGCTGCTGCTGCGCGGAGTGGCGCGGGACGCGGTGCGCCGCGGCCATGTGGTGGCCGCGCCCGGCAGCGTCGTGCCGCGGCGGCGCTTCACCGCGCGGGTGTACGTCCTCTCGGCGGCCGAGGGCGGCCGGCGGACCCCGGTGTCCACCGGCTATCGCCCGCAGTTCTATCTCCGTACGGCGGATGTGGCAGGCGCCGTGGACCTCGGGGCCGCCGCGGTGGCGCGCCCCGGTGACACGGTCACCATGACGGTCGAGCTCGGCCGTGCCGTACCGCTGGAGCCGGGTCTCGGCTTCGCGATCCGCGAGGGCGGCCGCACGGTGGGTGCGGGCACGGTGACCACCGTGCTGCCGTAGCCATCACCGGCCCCGCTCGTCCGCCTCCCCCGTGCGGGGGTGGCGGGCGAGCGGAGGCCACGTCATGCGTGCGACGGCACAATGAGAGGGTGAACGAGCCGATACCCGTGAGCCGTGCCGTGGACGGCGGCACCGCCAAGCTGATGCCGGACCTGGACCGCCCGCGCGCCTGGCTGCTCACGGTGGACGGCGCCCCGCAGTCGTACGTCGACCTGGACGATCCGGGCCATCTCGAGTTCGAGTACGTGCGGCGGATCGCCCATGTCCTGGACGCGGCCGCCGATCCCGGCGCCCCGCTCGACGTACTGCACCTGGGGGGCGGGGCGCTGACGCTGCCTCGCTATCTGGCCGCCACCCGCCCCGGCTCCCGGCAGGTGGTGATCGAGGCCGACCGGGGGGTGCTGGAGCTGGTCGCCGAGCACCTTCCGCTGCCGTCCGGGACGGGCATCACGGTGCGGCCGGAGGACGCCCGGACCGCGCTGGAGGCCGCGCCCGAGGGGTCGGCCGATGTCATCGTGGCCGATGTCTTCGGCGGTTCACGGGTGCCCGCGCATCTGACCTCCATCGAGTACGCCCGCGTCGCGGCCCGGGCGCTGCGGCCGGGCGGGTGGTACGCCGCGAATCTGGCCGACGGGGCGCCGTTCACCTTCCTCCGCTCCCAACTGGCCACCTACCGCACCGCGTTCGCCCACCTCGCCCTGATCGCGGAGCCGTCGGTGCTGCGCGGCCGTCGGTTCGGCAACGCCGTGCTGGTGGCCTCCCAGTCCGAACCGCCGGTCGCCGTGCTGGCCCGCCGCACCGCGGCCGACGCCTTCCCGGCCAGGGTCGAGTACGGGGAGGCGCTGGACCGCTTCATGGGCGGCGCGGCGCCGGTGCGGGACAAGGACGCCACGCCCTCGCCGGAGCCGCCGGACGGGGCGTTCAGCGTGGGCTGACCGGCTCCGGGGCGGTGTCCGCGGCGGCGGCCGGTCCGCCCTCGGCGACGGGCTTGGTCTCGTGCCGGCACAGCCGCCGTACGTCCGGGACCGTCAGCACCGCCAGCGTCAGCGCCAGGATCAGCGCCGAGCAGCCCCATAGCGAGGCCGCCCGGCCGAACGCCTCCTCGGCCGGGCCCGCGAGCGCCGTGGCCAGCGGCACCATGGCGACCGAGCCGAACCAGTCGTACGCCGAGACCCGCGACAGCTTGTCCTCGGGGATCTCCTGGTGCAGCGCGGTCATCCAGGACACCCCGAACACCTCGACCGACACCCCGACCAGGAACATCACCACGGCCAGCGGCGCGATCGGCACCGGGACGGCGAGCGCGGCCGACGGCAGCGCGAGCGGCAGTACGCACAGGGAGCCCGCGAGCAGCATCCGGCGCGGCCGCCAGCGCACCATCAGCAGACCGCCCAGGACGGTGCCCGCGCCGAACGCCGCGAGCGCGAGCCCCCAGGGGCGCGCCCCGCCCAGATGATCCTCGGCCACCAGCGGACCGAACACCGACTCCGCCGCTCCCACCACCGCGTTGACGACGGAGAACTGGACGACGATCGACCACAGCCAGGGCCGGCCGATGACTTCGCGCCAGCCTTCGCGCAGATCCCGCAGCATGCCGCCGCCGGGCTCCCGCTGGGCGACGGCACGCACGTCGAGCAGCGAGCGCAGCGCGCCCGCGACCGCGAACGCGGCGGCGTCGACGGCCAGCACCCAGCCTGGGCCGACCACCGCGACCAGCGCGCCGCCGAGCGCGGCCCCGCCGATCTGCGCACCGTTCATGCCCATCCGGAACAGCGCGAAGGCGCGGGCGGCCTGTTCGCCTTTGACGCTGGAGAGCAGCATGCCCTCGGCGGCGGGGGAGAAGAACGCCTGCCCGGTGCCGCCGAGCGCGGACAGCGCGGCCATCTGCCACAGCCGTGCCTCGCCGGACAGGACGAGCACGGCGAAGACCGCCTGCGAGAGGCAGTTGAGGCTGTTGGCCGCCACCATCACCCGGTGGCGGGGCAGCCGGTCCGCCACCGCGCCGCCGATCAGCAGGAAGACGACCAGCGGAAGGGTGCGGGCCGCCGCCACGAGCCCGACGTCGCCGCCGTCCCCGCCCGCCTCCAGCACCGCGAACGCCGCCGCGATGAGGGCTCCGGCGTTCCCGAGGCCCGTCACCACGGCGGCGGTGGTCAGCAGTGTGTAGTTGCGGCCGGCCCACGCGGGGCGGCGCGGTCGGAGGCGCGGGGCCGGAGGAGTCGTCACATCCGGACTATCCCTGGGGGCGGGCCCCGGCGTCCAACCGAATTCCGGCCGTCGCGATCGGAGCGGTCAGAAGGTCAGGAGACCTCCGACTTCACCGGCCGCAGCGAACTCATGATCTTCTTGATGGTGGAGTCCGGGACCTCTTCCTTGGTGCCCTTGACCGAGTACAGGACCCAGGTGGCGAAGTCGCCGTTGGTGTCCGTGTAGGTCACGGTGACCGACTTGCCGTCGGTGGTGCACTTGTCGGTCTTCTTCACCCCGGTGACGGTGGCCGACGCGGTGTAGCCCTCGAGGCCGTGGGCGCTCTTGAACTTCTTGGCGTCGGTGACCTTGCGGGTCCCGGTCTGCTTCTGGTCGAAGGCGGCGAAGACCCAGTTCTCGGCCTCGATCTTGGCGGCCGACGCCTCGCTCTTGGCGCCCTGGGCGCCCTTCGAGCCCGCCCCCGCGGCGTGGCTCTTGTTGACGTAGCCGTCCTTGTCCTTGACCGAGCAGTAGTCCTTCTTGTACCTCGCCGGAGCGGACATGACCACGAGGGGCTTGCCCTTGTCGTCCTCGAACCCGGTGCTCAGGCCCGGCGATTCGATCGTCCAGTCCGGGGGGACGTCGAAGGCGTTGTGCCGCTTGGGGCTGACCACCGGCTTCCAGCCGGGTATGACCGCCTTGACGTCGGTGGTGTCGCCGCCGGCGCGCGGGTTGTCCGCACCGCCGCCGCCCGGGTCCTCGGTCGGTTCCTCGGAGGCCGGAGCCGACGTGGAGGCGGGCGTCTTGTCCTTCCCCTTCGACTCGTCACCGCCGTCGCTGTCGTCCTTGCCCAGGACCAGCGCACCGGTGATGGCCGCGGCCGCGACGACCGCGATCGCCGCGACGATGGCGATGGTGGTCGTGCGCTTCTTGTTGTCGCGCGGCGGCTGCGGTGCGCCGGGCGGGCCGGACGGAGCGCCCCACTGCTGGCCGGGCGGACCCTGCGGCGGGCCGTAGCCGGGCTGCTGCTGGGGCGGCTGGCCGGGCTGCCCCGGCTGCTGCTGGGGCGGCTGCTGATAGGGATTCGGCTGTTGGTATCCCGGCTGCTGATACGGGTTGGGCTGGTTGTATCCCGGCTGCTGATACCCCGGTTGCTGATAGGGGTTCTGATCGTGCGGGTTGTTCTGCTCGCCCCCGGGCGGCTGCTGTCCTGGCCACATGGCCAGTAACGATAGAGGGGGCCGACGACAGCTGCTACGGCTGCCCCTTGAACTGCCCCTTTCCCCGTTTGCTACTGGGTGGTAACTTCCGGGGCATGTCAGAAACCCTGCCCTCCGTCGGTGAGATGCTCGCCGCCACGGTGCCCATGGTGCGCACCCTGAACCTGGAGTTCCGTGAGGCGTCGCCCGAGCGCGCGGTGCTGTGCCTGCCCGACCAGTCCGACTTCCACAACCACGTCGGCGGCCCCCACGCGGGCGCGATGTTCACCCTGGCCGAGTCCGCGAGCGGTGCCATCGTGCTGGCGGCGTTCGGCGATCAGCTCGGCCGTGCCGTACCGCTGGCCGTGCGCGCCGAGATCGGCTACAAGAAGCTCGCCAAGGGGCCCGTCACCGCGACCGCCACCCTCGGTCGGCCCGCCGCTGAGGTGGTCGCCGAGCTGGACGCGGGGGAGCGGCCTGAATTCCCGGTGAACGTCGCGATCACACGCGAGGACGGTGCGGTTACGGGCGAAATGTCCATCGTGTGGACCCTGCGCCCCCAGTCCTGAGCCCGACCTCCCCAGCCCCGAGCCCGGCCCCGCGTCGTCCTCCCTTCGCCGGAGCCGACGCGAGCCGGAGCACGACTTGGGGATGATGGCGACCGCGCGCCGATTGAGTAGGCTTCCCGGCGTGCGCCACGTCCCTAGGGCCTGTCTGGAGTTGTGATCTGGATCAGGGAGCGGGGCGTGGTGCGTGCGATCGCAAGGCGCCGGAAGGCCCTCGTAGCGGAGCTACTAGGGCATTTCGGCAACGCCGCGAGCGTGCGTGCCACGCCCCGCGAGCCCAGATCACAACTCCAGACAGGCCCTGGTCCGGCGCACGCCGGGAAGCGGTCGCCACATGGGGAGGAACCGGCGTTGCATATCGAGGAATGGCTCGAGACCGTGCCCGCGGTCAGCGTGTATCTGCTCGTGGGTATCGTCATCGGCCTGGAGAGCCTGGGAATCCCGCTCCCCGGCGAGATCGTCCTCGTCAGCGCGACGCTGCTGGCGGCCTCCCAGGACCACATCAACCCCTACATCCTGGGGACGTGCGCGGTAGCGGGCGCGGTGATCGGCGACTCCATCGGCTATCTCATCGGCCGCAAGGGCGGACAGCCGCTGCTCGCCTGGCTGGGCCGCAAATTCCCCAAGCACTTCAGCGCCGAGCATGTGGCCACCGCCGAGCGCTCCTTCCAGAAGTGGGGCATGTGGGCGGTCTTCGTCGGCCGGTTCATCGCGCTGCTGCGCATCTTCGCGGGGCCGCTCGCGGGCGTGCTGCGCATGCCGTACTGGAAGTTCCTCATCGCCAATGTGCTCGGCGGCATCGTCTGGGCCGGTGGCACCACCGCGGTCATCTACTCCCTGGGCAAGGTCGCGGAGGACTGGCTGAAGCGCTTCTCCTGGCTCGGGCTCGTGCTGGCCCTGCTCTTCGGCCTCGGCTCGATGCTGGTCATGAAGTGGCGCTCCAAGAAGGCCAAGGCCGCGGCGGTCACGGCGGCCGATTCCGAGACCGAGCCGGAGCCGGTCCCGGCCGGGGACTAGGGTCCTTCTTCCACGGAGATCCGTCAGAAGGACTCCAGGGGCGTCCGACGGATCGTGACGTCTGCGGCGGGCTGTTGCGCCGAGGACCGGGGCGGATCGGTTCAACCGGCCGGACCGGCTGGACGGCTCTGCCGGGGCTACCGGCCGGGGCGCGGAACGCGAAGGGAAAGACCAGGTGGGAGAGACGGTGCGCGCCTTGATCTTCGGCATCGACGGAAAGGAGCCACGGATCGACCCCGACACGTTCGTGGCCCCCACGTCGGTGGTGATCGGCGATGTAGTGCTGGCGGCGGGTTCCAGCGTCTGGTACCAGGCGGTGCTGCGGGGCGACGGCGGCCCCATCGTCCTCGGCGCGGACAGCAACATTCAGGACAACTGCACGGTGCACGTCGACCCCGGATTCCCGGTCTCCATCGGCGAGCGGGTCTCGGTCGGGCACAACGCGGTCGTGCACGGCTGCACGGTCGAGGACGACGTCCTGATCGGCATGGGGGCGACGGTCCTCAACGGCGCCCGGGTCGGTGCGGGATCGCTGGTCGCGGCCCAGGCCCTGGTGCCGCAGGGGATGGAGATACCGCCCGGGTCGCTGGTGGCGGGGGTGCCGGCGAGGGTGAAGCGCCCCCTCACCGACGAGGAACGGGAAGGCATCAGGCTGAACGCCCAGGTGTACGCGGACCGGGCGAAGCAATACCGGGAAGCGCTCGGAGGCGGCGAGTAGCTCGATGTGATCGGATGGTGGTCATGGACTGGGAAGCCTTCGCCGAGCGCATGGCCACCATGGCACGGGATCTGCTGGCGCAGGAGTCCGTGGAGGCCACGCTGGAGCGGATCAGCGCGTGCGCCGTGGACATCGTGGAGGGCTGTGACGCGGCCGGCATCCTGGTGCTCCACGGCAGCCGAGTGGAGTCCCTCGCCCCCACCGAAGGGCTGGTGGTGCGGTCGGACCGGCTGCAGGAGCGGCTCCGCGAGGGGCCCTGCTTCGACGCCGCCCGTCGGTTGGACGGTGAGCGGGTGTTCCGGATCAAGGACTTCACCGCGCCCGAGGAGAGCTGGCCGGATTTCGTCGGGGAGGGCCGCAAGCTCGGCATCGGCAGCATGATGGGGTTTCTGCTCTACACCGAGCATGAGGACCTCGGCGCCCTGAACCTCTACTCGCGGCGCCCCGCCGCCTTCACCGAGGCCAGCGAGACGGCCGGCTGGCTGCTGGCCTCGCACGCCGCGGTCGCCTTCTCCAGCGCCCGCACCGCCGACCAGCTCCAGCAAGCGCTCCAGACCCGGCACACCATCGGCGAGGCCATGGGCATCCTCATGGAGCGCCTGAAGATCACCGAGGATGACGCCTTCGCACTGATCCGCCGGGCGTCCCAGGAGCGCAACGTCAAGCTTCGGGACATCGCCCGGCAGATCTGCGAGAGCGGTGGAATCGACGACTGAGGCGTCGACCCGAGCCGACGCGTCAGCCGAAGCGGCTCTTCCGGCCCGCGGTCTGGACCGGAAGGGCCTGGCCACCGTGGTCCCCGGGGGCCGTTGCGATGGCGTGACGCCCAGGTACCCCGTGGCCCCGGTGGTAACCCCCACCGTCACCTGGATTTCGGCAGGGCGCGCGGGGCGCGGATCCCCTCCTTCGGCCGCCGCACCGGGCGTGCCGCCGGGCGTACCCGTGACCCGTGCGGGCTCCGGGGCGTCCTCACGGGCCGCCAGGTGGTGACGAGGGCCGCGGCCAGAAGGAGCTCGGCGAGGTCGCCCCCGTAGTACATGATCTCCGCACCGCCCCGGACCTCGGCGATCGGGGCGTGGACGTCGACCCAGAAGCCTCCGTACATCAACTGGGCGATGACGGCGTGGGCGGCGATGGCGACGCCGAGGACCACCAGCCGGGTCGGCACCCCCGGCCGGGCGGGGGCCGGATCGGGACCAGCGATGACATACGCGAACAGCCAGCCCGAGAACAGGAAATGGGCGTGCGTCAGCCAGTGCCATCCGGGGTGGCTCATGGTGGCGTCGTAGACGGGGGTGAAGTACAGGAGCACCAGCCCACCGGTGGTCAGCAGCAGGGCGGTGACGGGATGGGCGAGCAGCCGCGCGGGGCGGGAGCGGAGCACGGCGGTCAGCCGTCGGCCGCGGTCCGGGGGCAGGGCGCGCAGCAGCACGGTGACCGGGGCCGCGAGCACCAGTGCCAGGGGCGCGTACATCCCGAGCAGCAGATGCTGGGCCATATGGCCGCGGAAGTCCTGATGGGCGAACGGCGCGAGCGGCGGCAGCAGCGCCACGGCCACCAGGACGAGCCCCGCCGCGAAGCTCAGCGACCGCGCGAACGGCCGACCCTGGGCGGGGTGACGGCGACGGGCGCGGCGAACGGCCAGCGCGTAGGCGGCGGCACACCCCAGCAGGGCGAGGGCCGGCAGCCATACGTCCAGGGTCCATACGTCCAGGGGGCCGCCGCCCTCGCCGTGCCCATGGCCGGGATGCGCCGCGCCGCCACCCATCACACGTGCCCGGTGGTGCGCGGCGCGTCGGGGCCGGAGGGGGCCCCGCCGCGCTGCAGCAGATAGCCGCCGGCCACCAGAAGGGCGCCCAGGACGAGGAAGCCGGCGTCCCACCAGGGCTGCTCCGGGCCGCCGTGGACATGGTGGATGCCGAGGATCTGGTGGTCCAGCACGCCCTCGACGAGGTTGAACAGGCCCCAGCCGACCAGCATCCAGCCCCACAGGACGCGGGAGCCCCAGACCCGGCGCCGGTCGTGGGTGACCCGGGCGTAGAGGATGGCCAGCCCCAGCAGCACCGAGATCCAGCACACGGCGTGGAAGACGCCGTCCCACACGGTGTTCATCTCCAGACCGGAGACGGTGTGCGGGTTGTAGTACCTCACTCCGATGCGGTCGTGGTTGGTGCTGCTGAGCATGTGGTGCCACTGGAGCAGCTGGTGCAGCAGGATCCCGTCGAGGAATCCGCCCAGCCCCACCCCCAGCACGATCCCCGGCAGCCGGATGACGCGTGACGCGGGCAGACCGGCTCGGGCTTCCTCCGCCGTGGTGGCCATCATCGCTCTCCGTCCTGACGACAGCGTGGTCCCCCGCGCTCTCCGCCTCCACGGCTTCCCGGCCGGACCGGCTTCCTCACCTGTCGATGTCGTCTTTACGCCATCTCGCCGAGCCGAGCCGAGCCGGGGCGAAGCCGTCCGTCAGGGCCGTCCGCTCAGGCCGCGGTGACGGTGAACAGCCCGCCGTCGGGGTCGCGCAGGATCGCCTGACGGCCCGTGGGCGAGGCGTCCGGCGGGAGGGCGACCGTGCCCCCGGCGGCGCGGGCCGCCGCCACGGCGGCCGTCACATCGGGGACGCGGAAGTGGACGTACCAGCGCGGCCGGACCCGAGGGTCGGGGGCCTGCTCGACGGCGCCGCCGTGGACCACCGCCAGCTTGCGGCCCGCCTCGCGCACGATCACCTCGTCGTTCTCGTACTCCACGGAGCAGTTGCCCTCCGGCGACGCCCAGCCGAAGACCTCGCCGTAGAAGAGGGCGGCCGCGAACGCGTCACGGGTCCGCAGCTCCAGCCAGGCCGGGGCGCCCTCCCGCGGACCCGGCGCCGGACCCGATGGCCAGCCGGGCAGCGCCTCTCCCGTCCAGAAGCCGAAGACGGCGCCATCGGGGTCGGCGGCCAGCCCGGCGCGGCGGCCGGTGCCGAACGGGAGCGGGCCGACGCCGACGGTGCCGCCCCGCTCACGGATGCGTGCCGCGGTGGCGTCCGCGTCCGCCACGGCGAGGAACGGCGTCCAGGCGACCGCGCCCCTGAGACTGTTCGCGAGCGCCCCGACCCCGGCCACCGGCGCTCCGCCGAACAGTGCCGTACGGAACTCCTCACCCAGCCCGGTGGGGCGCCAGGTCCACCCGAGCACCGCGGTGTAGAACTCCTGCGCCGCCTGGAGGCTGGGGGCGGCGAGACTCACCCAGCAGGGGAATCCCGGCCGTGCCTGGCCGATCGGCTTCATGGGCACCACTCCTCACAACTCCGCCCCGACACCACCGCGGGGGATTGCACCGATGTACCCCGGCGGCCGGGTGCTATGCCCCGGTGGCGGCGCGGGGCCAGGTGTCCGGGGCGATGTCGTGCCAGATGTTCTGGGCCTGGATCAGCAGGGTGCCCAGGACGGCGGTGGTGCCGGGGGAGACGTAGCGCTCATCGATGAGCTGTTTGTGCAGGACGCCGTGGTGCCGTTCCACGGCCTCCAGCGCATCGTCGAGTTGGCCGCGCGCATCGTCGAGTTGGCCGCGCGCGCCGTTGGGGGCGGCGGGCTCATAGGTCATTTCGGCCCGTGCCTCGCAGGCCGCCGCCAGCTCGGCGAGCAGGCGGCCGTAGTCGCGCAGCGGCTGCTGGTCGGGGGCGGGAATGGCGCGGTTCTCGTCGGCGATGTCGACCATCGTCCTCACGACCGCGCCCACCTCGGCGACGATCGCGCTCCACCGCTGGTCCTCGCTCTCGGGGGGAAGCGACGGAGGCAGCTTCTCGCGGGACTTCCACGGCAGCCTGGGATTGAGCCGGAGGCTCTCATGGCTCCACAGCCGGGCGGATCGCAGACTCTCCTGCCGCTGCTTGAGCTGGTCGGCCAGCCGTCGCCAGTTGGTGGGGCTGTCCTCGGACCAGTCCCCCTGGGCCAGCGCCTCGGCGATGCTCGCCAGTGTCTCCTGTGTCCCGTGCGCCAGACTGCTGAGGTTCTCCCGGACGTTCCGCAGATGGACCGGCGGCAGGACCAGCGCGTTGACCGCGATGCCGATCGTGGCGCCCAGCAGGGCCTGCAACAGCCGGTGGGAGACGGTGAGGCTGGACACCGGGGCCGAGGTGAGGGTGAACAGCGCGGTGGTGGGGCCGTAGATGCCCTGGTCGCCCAGGCGGGGCCAGTTGCTGAGCAGCATCACGACGGGCAGGACCAGGGCCACCGAGATCAGGGTGTTCCCCGTCAGGGCCTCGGCCCCCGCCGCCAGCAGGGTGCCCACGGCGATGGCCACCAGCTGCTGCAACCCCTTGAACAGCGAGCGGTAGACGGTGGCCTGGACCAGGACCACCGCCACCCACGGCGCCATCAGCGCCACCGGGTCCTTCAGCCACCACCCCGAGACCGCCCAGGCGAGCGTGGCCGCCCCGGCCGCCTTGAGCGACTGCACGAGCAGGTCCCGCTCGCGCCCCGGCCCCTGCCACGCCCGCGCCGCGGCGTGCACGATCCCCCGGGCCTCGGCCCGCACCACGTACAGCTTGTCGTATCCGTGCCCCATGGCGAGTGGGTTCCTGGGGCGTGCCCGCTTATGCATGGCCGGATGGGCATGGCCGGGCGGGGGCCGGGCCGCGGGCCGCTCAGCCCGTGGCCAGCAGCAGCGTGCCCACCACGGCGAGTCCGGCGCCCGTGGCCTGGACCACCCGCAGCCGCTCGCCGAGCAGTCCGCGGGCGGCGAGGGCGGTCACCACGGGGTAGAGGGAGGCGAGCACCGCGGCGACGGTGACCGGGCCGTGGTGCGCGGCGAGGTTGTACGTGCCGTTCGCGGCCACGTCGGCCAGGCCCACGAAGGCGAGCGCGGGCAGCGACGCCCACACGACGCCCATGCCGCCCTCGGGCAGCCCGGGGTTGCCGCGCCGGACGGAGAACAGCAGCGCGCCGCCGCCGACCGCCACGTTGCACACCCGCTGCACGAACAGCGCGAGGAACAGCCCGGTCAGCGTGTTCGACGCCTCGGCGATCAGCGCCATCACCGAGCCGAAGCCCAGCGCGGCCACCAGGGTGAGCAGCAGCGTCTGCCGCTGGACGGGCGCCCCGCCGGTCTGCGGACCGCTCGCCAGGACCACACCCGCGACCGCCACCACGACGCCCGAGACCTGGAGCAGGCCGGGCCGCTCGCCGAGCACCAGCGCGACGCCGAGGGGCACGATGACCCCGCCGAGCGCGCCGAGCGGGGAGACGACGCCCATCGGGCCGAGCGCGAGGGCCCGGTAGAAGCACAGCATCGCGGCCGGGCCGACCACACCGGCCGCCGCGGCGAACCACAGCTGCGGGCCCGCCTCGGACCATCCGCCGGTGGCGACCACGATGGCGCCGAGCACGGTGACCGCGATGATCTGGGAGACGACGACCACGGTGAGCGCGGGTGTGCGCCGGGTGAGCAGCCCTCCGCCGAAGTCGGCTAGCCCCCAGAGCAGGCTGGTGGCAAGAGCGAAGAGTGCGGACATGGTGAAACCTCGCCGTACAGTGTGGTGGACGTGGGAGTACAGCCCACAGTAGTTCACTACACTCGACTATGCCATTCACTATTTTGGACGGATGGACGGACCGGAACGTGACGGACCTCGACCAGCTCACCCAGTCGCTCGCCCGCAACCTCAAACGGTGGCGCAACGAACGCGGCTTCACCCTCGACGCCCTGGCGGCCCGCGCCGGGGTCAGCCGGGGCATGATCATCCAGATTGAGCAGGCCCGTACGAATCCGAGCGTGGGCACCACCGTCAAGCTCGCCGACGCGCTCGGCGTGAGCATCACCACACTGCTCGACTACGAGCAGGGGCCCCGGGTGACCTTCGTCCCGCCCGACCAGGCGGTGCGGATGTGGTCCACCGAGGCGGGCAGCTACACCGCGCTGCTCGTCGGCACCGAGGCGGACGGCCCGCTGGAGTTGTGGCAATGGCGGCTGATGCCCGGCGACGAGAGCAGCTCCGATCCGCATCCGTCCGGCACGGTCGAGCTGATCCATGTGACGGCCGGTGAGCTCACCCTGGTGATCGGCGGCGAGACCCACACCGCCCCCGCCGGCACTTCCGTGGCGTTCGAGGCGAACACCCCGCACACCTACCGCAACGACGGTACGGCGGCGGTGGAGATGACCATGGCGGTGTCGGTGCCGCCCGCGCGCTGAGGCCGCCGGGCCCGGCCCCCGTGCCCCGCTCCGACTGCTAGTTTGGCGGCATGAGTACGCCGATGGATGCCTTCGACGAGGTCCGTCCCGCCGTCGAGTGCCTGGACCTGCTGACCGCTCCCGTCGCCGAGGCGCTGCGCACCTGGCGCGGCCCGGAGCCGGTGGAGCAGGTGCTCTTCGTGGACACGGACCCGGACAAGGCCGACACCGCCGTGCTCGTCGAGAACTACGGCTCCTGGCTGCTGGAGCAGTCCGCCAACTGCGTGGTGGTCGCGGGCAAGCGGGGCGGCGAGACCACCCTGGCCGCCTGCCTGGTCCTGGCCCACACCCGCGCGGACGTCAACGGCGTGGTGCGCCGCCACCTCGGCGCCCGCAAGGCGTCGTTCGCCCCGATGGACACGGCGACGGACGAGAGCGGCATGGAATTCGGCGGCATCACCCCGATCGGGCTGCCCGCCGACTGGCCACTCCTGGTGGACGCCGCCGTGGCCGACATCCCGTACGCCCTCATCGGCAGCGGCAGCCGACGCGGCAAGCTCATCGTGCCGGGCAAGCTGCTCGCGGGCCTCCCGGGCGCGGTGGTCCTGGAGGGCCTGGGCGCCTGACGCCACGGTGGCCTTCGGGATCATCCGGCGGAGGCTGTTTGCGTTGGTCAGGACGCAAGCTCGGACCGCTTCGCCATGGCCAGTAGGTCCGGTCGGCTGCGTTGGTGGAGCGTCCACAGCACGCGCAGCACCTCCCGCGCCATGGGGTGGATCTCTGCCATCTGCGGGGCGACCTTGAACGCTTGCTTCAGTGCCTCCTCCGCACCGACGAGGTCTTTCGTCGCCAGTCGAGCGCGAGCGGCGTCGATGGCCAGTCGGCCGACGCGCGACGGCTTCAGCCCCGCGGGAGGATTCTTCAGCAACGGGACCGCTACCTCGGCCGCCTTGTCCGGGTGGTTCAGCTCGATCTGGGCTGCCAACTCATACAGTGCCGTGTTGCCCTGCCCAAACGTCAGATTGTGCTGGAGGACATCGGGCCCGCTGATCCGTTCCGCCAGCGCCTTCGCTCGCTGGACGTGGTCCGCGGTGGCGTTCGCGTCCTCGTGACGGCTGGCCAGGACGATACCGCGAAGATGGAGCGAGCCAAGGTGGACGACGCGATCCAGGTCGTCGCCCGGCATCCTCTCGTACTGGACGATAGCGCGCTCGATGATCGCCAGCCCGTCGGAGTACTCGCCGGCCGACTGGTACGTCCCCGCTTCGTTCCACGCCGCAGCAGCTACGGCCTCGGGATTCCACGTCTGCTGAGCCGCCCACTGCTGACGGCTCACAATCATGTCGGCCAGATCAGACTGTCGGAAGCGGTGGGCACAGGCGTATGCACAGCTATACACGTCGGCCACCTGCCCCCACGCCGTGGCGTCCCCGTCGCTCTCCATAGCCGTCGCGGTGACCTGACCGAGCAGCTTGGGGAGGAGCTCGAGCAGCCTCAGGTAGTCAGTGTTGGCACGGAGCTGAGCGGCGCGCTTGAGGGAGGCAGCCAGTTCGTCGGGAGGCGGCACGTCTTCGCGCGGCAGCGTGTGTCGACGGACGACCGTTCGCAGCTGATCCATCAATTCGGTCTGCTTCGACGGATCGGCGAACGGATCTCCGTAGATGCGGGCCATCGTGACCTTCAGCGCACCTGCCGCTGCTGCCACGATCGGCGGAGTCGCTGGACGAAGTCCAGTCTCGATCTTGCTCAGGTAAGAGAGCGTGACCCCCATTTGGCGGGAAAGAGCCGTCTGGCTCAGCCCGCGGACCTTACGCAAAACCGCGATGTTCTCGCCCGCTGACGGTGCGCTTTGCATGGACCAACTGTCGCACGCCGTTTCGCCTGCGTCCCTACCTCCGAGGGGTTCCGACGCGCCGTTGTGCAAGTTTTGTGCCAACTGATCATGAGTCACCCGTAGTTGTCTGGTCACACAGCGGAAATCAGCGACCGGGAGCCTCAATGACCAACGACGAGTCGAAGACCCTCGTATTCATCTACGACCGCGAGGTGACCGAGAAGGATTCAGCGGATGAGCGGATCCTTACCTGTCGTCAGTACGCCCGCGAACAGGGGTGGACAGTCGTGGGACAGTGGGTAGACCGCGGATCCAACGCTGTTGCCCTCCGGCGGACTATCTGGAACGGCATGATCGCCGCGATGGAGCACGAGGGGCAGGGAAAGCGAATCGTCTGCCTCGTCGCCAACTGGCACCGGATCGCGTTCGACGACGCGGCTCGCGATACGTTGCGGCAGACGGTCAGTCACGTTGGGGGCGCGTGCGTGGCCGTCGACGACGAGGTGGTGCCGAGTACGCCCCGTAACGTGGCTATGCGCAGGCTTCACGCCAGTGGGGAACAGCTCGGGCCGGGCACAACACTGGTCCGTCACGACGGGGCGACGGCATGACGCGGTATCCCAGCAGGGACGATTACCTGTCGTGGCGGGACGCAATCACGCTCATCGTGGCCGTGACGCCTGGCGAAAAGGCCGCAATGACATTTGAGGACCGGGGGCGCGCGGCCATCACGGCGTCGTCGCGATATCTGGCGGACCCGTCCACGTCGCTCGAGGATGCGCAGGCCGCGATCAAGCTGCTTCGGCTGGCCCTCTCCGATGTGATCATGGTTGCAGAGGATCGACAGCGACGGCTGGCGCAGTTCCAGGAGGCCGTGAGCCATCCCGCCTGATGACTTCCTCGTTCCCACCCTGATCACCGGCTGCGGAGGGGACGAGGATCGGCGGCGGACGCGCCCCACGCGTCATGCCCACGCCGTCGGCGGGGGTCCTCAGGGCGTGGAAGGGACGCTCTCAGGATCCCCGCACGGGGGCCGTAAGTACGTGCAGCCTCGTCCCGGCCGGATGGTTGGAGGCCAGTGACCGGGACGAGGGCAACGCACCACTCACAGAGAAGAGGTACGCGCATGAGTCAAGGTACAGCTCTGCTGCCCGACGAGGATCGGGCAGTCGTGGTCAAGACCGTCATGGACAACAACCCGGACATGGACGAGACCATGGCTGGCCGAATCGTCGATGAGGCGACGAAGCTCGTGATCGCCGCTTTGTGCTCTCCCGGGAAGAACCTGACCCCGTCGCGGATCGTCGACGAGGGGTGGCACGCGCTCATCCTGCACACGTATCTGTACTCCAGCCTGTGTACGAGGCGGGGCGGGTACGTCCACCACACGCCCGGGTACAACCCGCGGAACTACGACGCGAAGATCCTGGAGCGCACGAAGACGCGGATCGCGGAACTGGGCTTCGACGTCGACTCCGAGCTGTGGGGCCCTCCCGGTTCGGATCCGGTCGTCGTGGCGGCCAAGTGCCAGCACACCGAGGAGTGCGCGATCATGCCGATGCCTCCGGACCCCGGTCCCACGGAGTGATGAACCTTGTCTGCTCGTCCCTGATCGAGCGCGCGACGGCAGTAGCGTCACCGAGGGAGGTTCGAGATGCGAAAAGACTGGATTGACCCTCGGTATCGCGCTGTCGTGATGACGCTTCGAGGGCTCCAAGAAGGCACCGGGCGACCGGTGAAGGGGTTCCTCGTCCCCAAGCGTGGCAGCGATCAGGCTGGGGACAAGAGGAGCTAGTACAGCCCAACAGCGGCCCCGTCCGTGCCCCCGTGGCGCCGGGCGGGGCTTTTCGCGCCTGCCGTCGGCCGTAGCGCAGGTTTCCTGCGTGCCGCCCATCCTCGTGCGACAGATCGTCGACTGTGGGCGCAGGTCAGCCCAGCCGGGGGATCTCTATCGCCGGGCAGCGGTCCATGACCATGGCGAGCCCGGCGGCGCGAGTGCGGTCGTACGCTTCCGGGTCGATGACGCCGAGCTGGAACCAGACGGCCTTGGCGCCGATGGCGACGGCCTCGTCGGCGACCGGGCCCGCCAGGTCGCTGTTGACGAAGACATCGACCACATCGACCGGGAACGGGATCTCGGCGAGCGAGCCGTAGCCGCGCTCGCCGTGCACCGTCTCGGCCTTGGGGTGTACGGGCACGATGCGCTTGCCGAAGCGCTGGAGGACGTCGGCGACGCCGTATGCCGCACGCTGCTGGTTCGTCGACAGGCCCACGATGGCCCAGGTGTCGCCCAACTCGGTGAGGATCGTGCGGACCGTGGCCGGGTCGCCGTACATGTCTGCCTCCTGTGGTCGCGATGCGGTCTCTTCGCAGCAGAACCGACCGGGTGCCCAGGAGATTCCCCGGGGCACGCCGGGGGTGTCAACCCCGACGATGGTCAGGGGTCTGACCTGGCCGTTTGCCAGAGGTGGCGGGCCGTCGCCGTTTCTACGGTCACTGGCCATGGTTTCAAGGACGCGATACGGCTTCGGCCGTCGACTGCTGCTCTCGGGGGCGCTGTGTGCCGCCGGGGCGGGAGCGGTGATGTGGCTGTCGCCCGGTGGGCTGGGCGACGCGGATCGGGTGGAGGTCACGGGCGGCGCCTCGGTGTCGGTGTACCGGGCGGTGGCGGACGCGGTGGCGGGAGCGCCCTCGTGGGCCGGGTCGCTGCTGGAGATGGCCACCGAGGGCACGCTGGTGGCGCTGGGGCTGCTTCTGCTGTGGACGGGGTGGTCGGCCCTCCGGCGCGGCGACGCCTCCGGCGTGGCCGGGGCCGTGCTCACCGGCATCGGCACCGTGGCCGCCTATGTGGCGAGCGAGGCGGTGAAGCTCGTGGTGGACGAGGAGCGGCCGTGCCGGGCGGTACGGGGAGCCGTGGCGGTAGCGGAGTGTCCCGAGCCGGGGGACTGGTCGTTTCCGAGCAACCACGCCACCCTCGCCACCGGGATCGCGGTCGGGCTGACGCTGCTCAGGCCCCGTCTCGCCCCGGTGGCGTTGCCGTTGGCGGTGGCGGCGGCCCTGCTGCGGGTGGCGGTGGGGGCGCACTATCCGCACGACGTGGCCGCCGGTGCGCTGCTGGGCGCCGCCGTGGTGGCGGCGACGCTGGTCGCGGCGGGCCCCCCGGCCGTACGGGCGGTGTCAGCGCTGTTCGGGCGCGCGGGGCGGAAGGATTCCGGCCTCGTGGGCGACCACGGCGGCGGCCGCCCGGTTCTCCACGCCCAGCCGGGCCAGGATCGAGCTCACATGGGCCTTGACCGTCCCCTCGACGACATGCAGCCGACGGGCGATCTGACCGTTGGACAGCCCGCCGCCGAGCAGGGCCAGCACCTCCCGCTCCCGGGCGGTCAGGGCGTCGACCCGGGCGCGGGCGGCGGTGCGGCGGTCGGCCAGGGCACCCGCGCCACCGGACGCCAGATGCGCCACGACGCGGGCCGCGACCTTCGGTGACAGATAGGCGGCGCCGTCGGCCACCGCGCGCACCCCCGCGATCAGCTCCTCCGGTTCACCGGACTTGATGAGGAAGCCCATGGCGCCGCCGCCCAGCGCCTGGAGGATGTAGTCGTCCTCGCCGAAGGTGGTCAGCATGACGACACCGGTGGCCGGCGCCGTCCGGTGGATCTCGCGGGCGGCCTCGATACCGCCGGTGCCGGGCATCCGGATGTCCAGCACCGCCACCCGGGGCCGGTGGCGGTGCACCAGTTCCACCGCCTGGTGGCCGTCGCCCGCCTCCGCGACCACGGTGATCTCCGGATCGGTGGCGAGCACGGCCCGGATCCCCGCGCGGATCATCGGCTCGTCGTCGGCGATCAGGACCCGGATCATCGGACGCCCTTCCCGCCGCGGGATCATCGGACGCCCTTCCCGGTGAAGGCGTCGGCGGACACCAGGGTGGAGTGGCGGAAGCACAGCCGGTAGACGTCCCCGGAGCGGTCGTCGAAGGGGTCGGCCGTCATCGCGTAGTACTCACAGACGATGTCCGTTCCCCTCGGTTCGGCGGCCGTCGGCCGGTGGCCGGTCTGGCGCCCCGGCAGATACCGCGCGATCCGGTCGCGGTCCTCTCCGATACGCAGCCGGGCGTAGTCGTCCGGGGCCAGCACCGACTCCCGGGCCTTCAGTGTGTCCCACACCCGCGCCACCCCGATCAGCAGGGCCCCCGCGACCAGGGGCACCATCAGGGCCGCGAGCAGGGTGCGGCCGAGCCGGCGGCGGGCGCGCCGGTGGTCATCCGCCACCGGGGCGTCCGGGGCGTGAGGCGCCCCCGGCCGCCGGGTGGTGGTGCGGGGAAACGTGGCGCGGACGGCGAAACCGCCCGCCTCGGGGCCGTATCCGAAGGTGCCCCCGGCCAGTGCGACGCGCTCGTCCAGGCCGATCAGGCCGAAGCCCTCGCCGCCGGAGCGGACGGGAGCGGCGGCGGACGCGGGGCCGTTCACCACCCGGACCCCGGTTTCCTCGGCCGTATGCCGGACGTGGACGGTCGCCTCCGCACCCGGGGCGTGCTTGGCCACGTTGGTCAGCGCCTCCCGCACCACGCGGCGCACGGCCCGCTCCACGTCCGGCGGCGGCTCGCCGGGCTCGCCGTCGATCCGCAGCCGGACCGCGAGACCCGACGCCGACGCCCGCTCGACCAGCTCCGCCACATCCGCGCCCCCCGGCTCCGGCGGCGTTCCGTCCGGCTCCTGGCGCAGGACGCCGATCACCTCGCCGAGGCGGTCCACGGCGGTCGCCGCCCTGGCCCTGATGTCCCGGGCGGCCTCCCGGTGGCCGTCCGCCAGCCCGGGTGCCAGCTTGAGGGCCCCGGCCGAGAGGGCGATCAGGCTGAGCTCATGGCCGAGCACATCGTGCATGTCCTGCGCGATACGGGCCCGCTCCCGCAGCCGGGCCTGCTCGGCGATCAGCCGCTGCTCGCGCTCCAGCCGCGCGGCCCGCTCCCACCCCGCCCGGACCAACTCCCGGTACTGACGGCAGAACCGCCCCACGAACCATGGCAGGACGACGGCCCCCGCCACCACCGCCACGAAGCGGTCGGCCCAGGTGATCCAGGACGGCACCGCGGCGACGGCCACCACAGCGCCCGCCACCACCCCGATCAGCCCCACCGCCGTGGACCACGTCCGCCCCGGCCGCCACCCCGCTGCGAACGCGCACAGCGCCGTGGGCACCACCCACCACAGGCTGACCACGCTCAACCCGGCGGCGGCGATGGTGGCCGCCAGTGGCAGGTGGGCGATGGTGGCCCCCAGTGGCAGGTGTCCGGCCCAGGACGCGCACGGGCGGGCGCCGGATCCGGTCGTGTGTGTCCGTGTCGTCATGTCCCCCACCCGCGTGATCGGCCGGCCGCAGGGGTGACCTTACGAAGACGGGGGACGGACGGACACTGCCGAAAGACCAATTCCGCGCATCGCGCACGGCGCACGGCATCCGGTTGACGACCAGGAGACGCATGCTGGTTATAGGGGGAAACGGAGGGAACCCGGCTCATACGGTCGGCGATCATCAACTGTCGGCCGCGACCGACCGAGGGGGCGGAAGGAGAGGAAGACACCATGCCCGCAGGATCCAGCCGTAAGCGTGAACGGCAGTACGAGCACATCAAGGAAGGCGCCGAGCAGCGCGGTGCGTCCACCGGCCGGGCGAAGGAAATGGCCGCCCGTACGGTCAACAAGGAGCGCGCGCGCTCGGGCGAGTCCAGGTCCGCCAGCAAGACCTCGACCCAGGACCCGAAGTCCGCGCCGCAGCGCGGCGGCCAGCGCTCCGGCAACCGGACGGGTCCCAAGGGCCCGACCCGCGACCAGCTGTACAACGAGGCCAAGCAGCGCGGCATCGAGGGCCGCTCCCATATGACCAAGGACCAGCTGGCCAAGGCCCTGGGCCGCTGACCCGGACGCCGCGGCACTTCCCCAGCGGGACGCCGCCCTCCCCGCCGAGCAGCGGGGCCGGGCGGCGTCCGTGCGATCGGGGGAGGGCGGTGGATTGGCGGCGCCGGCCACGGGTACTCAAGGACGGTCATGCCAGGCACGCCACTCCCCACCTACACCGCTCTGCATCAGCTCGTGGAGTTGATCGAGCAGGAGTCTCCGGTCTTCGTCCGCTGGTCCCGGGGGCCCGAGGCGGACCTGGAAGGCAGCGCGGTCAGCCGGGACGGGCTCACCGGCATGAAGATGCCGGGCCTGTCGGCCAACCCCCTGGTCTTCGAGGAGTGGGCGAAGGACCTGCCCACGACCGTCTGGGTCGCCCGGAGGCTGTGCGACTACATCCACCTCCGTGACGACGCCCAGGGCCCCGCCGATGTCCGCCCCTGGGCGCTCAAGGGGGAGGAGACCGGCCGGGGGCCGGACAACGAACCCCTGGTCCGCGATGTGGAGCCGGTCGCCTGGATCGCCGAGAGCGTGATCGCCGAAGCCGAGGACGTGGTGGCACGCCAGCGGGGCGCCTGGGGGCCCTTGCGCAGGCCGCCCCGGTTCGGCCGTGGCGGAAGCGGCGGGAAGGGATGAGTGGGCGCATCCCCTCAACGCCGTGGGTTTCCGCGGCAAGCGGCGGTCGCGTACGCGTGACCACCGCCGCCGCACGCGTGTGACCACCGCTCGAGAGCCGGGACATAAGGTGGCCTGATGCAGGAGCGGTACCGGACGGTCGCGCGCGAGGGCGTGCACGAGATCGAGATCAACAGATCGCGCTTCCTCTGCACGCTCGCGCCCGCCGCGACCGAGCAGGAGGCGCAGGACGTCATCCAGCGGGTCAGGAAGGAGCACCCCACCGCCACTCACAACTGCTTCGCCTATGTCATCGGCGCGGACGGCGGTGTGCAGAAGGCGAGCGACGACGGGGAGCCGGGCGGTACGGCCGGGGTGCCGATGCTGCAGATGCTGCTGCGCCGCGAGATCCGGTACGCGGTGGCCGTCGTCACCCGCTACTACGGGGGCGTGAAGCTCGGCGCGGGCGGTCTGATCCGGGCCTACGGCGGCGCGGTCGGCGAGGCGCTCGACGCGCTGGGCACCGTCACCCGGCAGCGGTTCCGGCTGGTGACCGTCACCGTGGACCACCAGCGGGCCGGAAAGCTGGGACACGATCTGCGGGCGACGGGGCGCGCGGTCCGGGATGTGCGCTACGCCGAGGCCGTGACGATCGAACTCGGGCTGCCCGACGCGGATGTGGACGCCTTCCGCGACTGGCTGGCGGACGCCACCGCGGGCACCGCCGCACTGGAGCTCGGCGGCGAGGCGTACCAGGACGCGTAAGGACGGCCTGGGCCTACGCCGATGAGCGCACCGAGGGCGGGGACGGGGCGGACTCCGGTGTGCTCCGGTCGCTCCGGACCCTCCGGGGCAGGCCGATTCTGGACGGGCGGCCCTGGGGCGGGCGGCCCTGGGCCGCGCGGGGCGCGGGCCGCAGCCGGATCGCCGCGTCGAGGCCACCACCGGGCGCCCGGGCCAAAGCGGCCTCCCCTCCGCTCGCATGCGCGAGCCGCTGCACCAGCGACAGACCCAGACCGGTGCCGCCCTTCGGGGCGTCGGGGGCGCGCCAGAAGCGGTCGAAGGCGCGGCGGCGCTGATCGGCGGTCATGCCGGGCCCTTCGTCGATGACATGCAGCTCGATCCAGGCGGGCCGCGCGGGAAGATGGCGGCGGTCGGCGGCCGAACAGCGCAGCACCATGGTGACGGTGGAGCCCAGGGGCGTGACACGCAGCGCGTTGGAGAGCAGATTGTCCAGGATCTGCTCGATGGCTCCGGGCACCGCGAGCGCCTGGCCGACCCGGTCGCCGAGCAGGGCGAGGTGGGCCTTGTGCCGGTCGAAGAGCGGGCTCCAGGTGAGCAGGCGCTCGGCGCACACCTGGTCCAGGTCGACCGGTTCGGGGGTGACGGCGCTCTCCTCCAGCCGCGCCATCGCCAGCAGCCCCTCGACCATCCGGGCCAGCCGGTCGGTCTCGGTTATCGCCGCGCCGAGACCGTCCCGGGCGTGCCCCGCCATCTCCGCCTCCAGGTTGTCCAGCCGCAGCCGCAGCGCCGCCAGCGGCGTCTTGAGCTGGTGGGACGCCTCGGCGGCGAACGCGCGCTGGGAGGCCAGCAGATGCTCCAGCCGGGCGGCGGTCTGGTTGAAGGTGGCGGCGAGGCTGCGCACCTCGGGCGGGCCGGAGGTCACGGGCGCGGGCGTGGTGAACCGGCCGTCGGCCAGGCGGTGCGCGAACCGCTCCAGCTCCAGGATGGGGCGGCTGGCCCAGCGGGCGAAGACCAGCCCCACGGCGGCGACGGCCGTGAGGATCGCGAGCCCGCCCACGCCCAGCAGCAGCCAGATCCGGTGGACCCGGGCCTCCACCGCCTCGGTGGGCACGGTGAGCCGCACCGCGCCCTGCAACTCGTCGCCGTGGACGACGGGGGCGGCGACCGAGAGATAGCGGACGCCGCCGATGGTGGAGGTCCGGACGTCGATCGCGTCCCGGCCGCGCAGCGCGGCGGCGATCTCGGGGCGCGACACCAGGTTCCGCGACTCGCCGGCGGACAGCGGATGCGAGGTCGCCAGCAGCCGGCCGTCGTCGCCGACGATGACCACCCTGCCCCGGATGCGCTCGGCACAGTGCCGCGCCCGGTGCGGCAGCTCGCGCTGTTCCCGGCCCGCCATGATGGACAGCGAGGCGAACGCGGACACCGACTCGGCCTCGTCCTCCGCCGAGGAGATGATCTGCTCCCGCTCGGCTCTGCCGTAGACATAGCCGAGCGGTATGCCGAGGCTCAGCAGGGTCAGTACGGCGAGGCTCAGATACCCGAGCAGCAGACGTCGGGTCACGGCCGGACGGCCTCCGGGATCCCCGAAGGGGTCCCCGCCCGGACTCCCGAGTGGACGGCGAGACGGAAGCCGACCCCGCGCAGGGTCTGGATCCAGGCCGGATCGCCCAGCTTGCGGCGCAGTGTGGCGATGTGCACGTCCAGGGTCTTGGTCGGCCCGTGGAAGTGGGGGTCCCAGACGCGGTCGAGGATCTGCTGGCGCGAGTACACGGCGCCGGGGTCCTCGGTGAGCAGGGCCAGCAGCTCGAACTCCTTGGGGGTGAGGCTGACGGGTGCGCCGCCCACCCACACCTGACGCGTCCGGCGGTCCACGACCAGCGGCTCCTGCTCCCGGGGCGGCGGCTGGGCGGCGACCGGTGGGGTGACGGCGGGGGCCGGGGCGGTGGTGGCGGGGGCGGCCGTCGCGGTGTGCCCCATGGCGGTGGCGGTGCGTTGAGAACGCCTTGTCACCGCGCGGATCCGGGCGATCAGCTCCCGCATGCTGAACGGCTTCGCCAAGTAGTCGTCCGCGCCCAGCTCCAGGCCCAGGACCCGGTCGGCCTCCTCGCCCCGCGCGGTGAGCATGATGATCGGCACGTCGGACACCTGCCGGATACCGCGGCAGACGTCGATGCCGTCCATGTCCGGCAGTCCCAGGTCGAGCAGGACGATGTCCCCGTACGGCCCCTCCAGCCCGGCTGCACCCGTGCTGACATGACCCACCATCAGCCCATACCGCCCCAGTCCCTCGACGAGGGGTTCGGCGATCGTCTCGTCATCCTCGATGAGTAGCGCTCGTACGGTCATGGGGACCTGTGTACCGCAATACCGGAATGGCTTCCTGGTTTTTGTAATGTTGCGAGCGCGGAACCGAATATTGGAGAAGAACTTGTCATGCTCTAGTGTTCGTTTAGCCTTCGCCTGGTACGGCCCTCCCTACGGTGATTCGCATCTGGCCCAACCACCCGTCAGGGAGGCATGATGAGGACCCCGTGCGAATACCGGAAACCGGTCGACGGGCAATTTCCCGAATTCCGGCCGCGCAACGCGGGCAAGGAACTCGATCTCGATAACGACGGTGACGTCCGGGCGTACTCATGACGAGCGGACGACATGCCCGTGGCCGGATTCAGCCGGTTTCATCGCCGTCGTACGACATCGACGAGGTGTTCCCGTCGGAAGGGGCGCGCGACTCCCGGTCGACGCAACCGATGCCCGCATATGCGCCCGCCGCCGGAACCGTAAGAGAGACGGCCGAGGCGCCTGGCTTCCATAAGGCCGATGACGGGGCGGGGGACACCGCCGAAGGCAAGGCCAAGGGCAAGGCCAAAGGCGGGGGAAGGGGCAAGGCCGGCGGAAGGATCGGCGGGACCGTCCAGGGTGTGGATCTCGGCACCGAGATCACCGCCTCCCTGGTCGTCTTCCTCGTGGCCCTGCCCCTGTGCATCGGCGTCGCCGTCGCCTCGGGTGCCCCGGCCGAACTCGGCATCATCACCGGTGTGATCGGTGGCCTCGTCGTCGGCATGACCCCGGGCAGCACCCTCCAGGTGAGTGGGCCCGCCGCCGGACTCGCCGCGCTGGTGGCGGAGACGGTGGAGGCCAACGGCATCGCGATGCTCGGCGTGATCGTGCTGGGCTCGGGAATTCTGCAGATCGTGCTGGGGCTGATCCGGCTGGGCCGGATGTTCCAGGCCACCTCGATCGCCGTCGTCCAGGGCATGCTCGCCGGGATCGGGCTGCCGCTGATGTTCAGCCAGTCCTATCCGCTGGCCGATGCCACGGCCCCCGGCACGGCCATCGAGAACATCCTCGGCTTCCCCGCGCACGTCGTCGACACCTTCATGAACGCGCAGACGGCGATCGCCGCGCTGCTCGGCATCGCCACGGTCGTCCTCAGCTTCGTCTGGAAGAAGGTGCCGGGGCCCGTCAAGAAGATCCCCGCCGCGCTCGTCGCGGTCGGCCTCGGCATCGTCGTGGCCTCCCTCCCCGGCGTGGAGGTGAAAACGCTCCAGGTGGGCAATCTGCTGGCCGCCATCCAGGTCCCGGGCCCCGAAGAGTTCGCCGGGCTCACGGACCCGGCGATCCTCACCGCCATCGTCACCTTCACCGTCATCGCCTCGGCGGAGAGCCTGTTCACGGCCGCCGCCGTGGACCGGATGCACAGCGGCAAGCGCACCCAGTTCAACAGCGAGCTGATCGCCCAGGGCGCGGGCAACACCATCTGCGGCATGCTGGGCTCGCTCCCCATGACCGCCGTCGTCGCCCGCAGCTCGGCCAACGTCCAGTCCGGCGCCAAGACCCGGATCTCCCGGACCCTGCACGGCCTGTGGCTGCTCGCCTTCGCGCTCCTGCTGCCGGGCGTTCTCGCCCTGATCCCGATCTCGGTGCTGGCCGGTGTCCTCGTGCACAGCGGCTGGAAGCTACTGGCTCCCGAGCAGTTTCCCGCGATGTGGCACCAGGACCGCGGTGAATTCGCCGTCATGGTCCTCACCACGGGCGCCATCGTCGCCACCGCGCTCCTGGAAGGGGTGCTGATCGGGCTCGCCGCCGGGATCGTGCTGGCCGCGCTGCGGATGTCGCAGACCTCCGTCGAGCACCACATCGAGGGCGACACCGCCAAGGTCGTCATGAAGGGCAACGCCACGTTTCTGCGGCTGCCCAAGGTGATCGACGCGCTGGAGGCGGTGGGGTCGGCGGAAACGCCGCGGATCCGGCTGGACCTGATGGGGGTGACCCATCTGGACCACGCCTGCCGCAGCCAGATCGAGGAGTTCGTGCAGCAGCAGCGGGCGTCGGGCACCGTACGGGTGGAACTGCTGCTGCCCGACCTTTCGAGGCCGAAGCCGAAGCGAAAGCCCAGCCCCGCGTCCTCGCCCGTGTCCCCGTCGTGGCCGCCGCCACAGCCGCATGAGCGGTCGTCGTCCGGCGCGCTGTACGACGCGTTCTACGGCCCGTCACAGCCGGGTCCGTCCGCGGAGTGGTACTACCTCGACACCCGCCCCTTCGAAGGTCTCCAGGACTCCGAGGACGCGCGGTGGCGGGACCACCACGGCTGACCACGGCCTGGAAGCGGGTCGGGAAACGGGCCGCCGCATCGGCGACACGGGCGGGAAATACGAGGTCCGTGAGAGACCGGGCACCGACCGCGGCTAACGTGGTCGGTGCCCGCACCGCGTACACGCCGCGGGTGTGATGCTGGCCACTGGGGTGGGAGGAAGGACAGAAGTGCAGGTCGGAGACCACTTGTGAGAATTCTGCACACATCCGACTGGCACCTCGGACGGTCCTTTCACCGGGTCAGCCTCCTTGCCGCGCAGCGGGAGTTCATCGACCACCTCGTCACCACCGTGCGCGAGCGGCACATCGACGCGGTGGTCGTCGCGGGCGACATCTACGACCGCGCCGTGCCACCGCTCGCCGCCGTCGAGCTCTTCGACGACGCCCTGCACCGGCTCGCGGATCTCGGGGTGCCGACGGTCATGATCTCCGGCAACCATGACTCGGCCCGCCGCCTCGGCGTCGGCGCCGGGCTGATCGACCGGGCCGGCATCCATCTGCGTACCGACCCCGCCGGCTGCGCCACGCCCATCGTCCTCTCCGACGACCACGGCGAGGTGGCCTTCTACGGTCTGCCGTATCTCGAACCGGGTCTGGTGCGGGAGGAGTTGGGCGCCTCGGCGGCCGGTCATACGGCGGTGCTGGGCGCCGCCATGGACCGGGTGCGCGCCGACCTCGCCACCCGGCCGTCCGGCACCCGGTCCGTCGTCCTCGCGCACGCCTTCGTCACCGGTGGCGCGGTCAGCGACAGCGAGCGGGACATCACGGTCGGCGGGGTCGCCTCCGTACCCGCCGAGGTCTTCGACGGCGTCGACTACGCCGCCCTGGGCCATCTGCACGGCTGTCAGACCATCACCGAGCGCATCCGCTACTCGGGCTCCCCGCTCGCGTACTCCTTCTCCGAGGCGGCGCACCGCAAGTCCATGTGGGCGGTGGAACTGGGGGCGGCGGGTGGGACGCCGTCGTGCGAACGGGTGGAGTGCCCGGTGCCGCGGCCGCTGGCCCGGATCCGCGGCCGGATCGAGGAGTTGCTGGCCGATCCGGACCTCGAGCGCCATGAGGAGGCGTGGGTCGAGGCCACGCTGACCGACGCGGTGCGGCCGCATGAGCCGATGGCCCGGCTGACGCGGCGCTTCCCCCATGTGCTCACGCTGGTCTTCGACCCCGAGCGGCCCCCCGAGGATCCGCTCGCCTCGTACGCACAGCGGCTGCGCGGCCGCTCGGACCGGCAGATCGCCGAGGACTTCGTGGCTCATGTGCGGGGCGGCCGCGGCCCGGACGAGGCGGAGCGCGCGCTGCTCGGCGACGCGCTGGAGACGGTGCGGAGCGAGGCGCACGAGGGCGTCGTGCCGGACGACGAGAACGGCGCGGGGGCGACGACGGTGACCGCGGGGGAGACCGCGGGGGAGGCGGCGCGATGAGGCTGCACCGGCTGGCCGTCACGGCCTTCGGCCCGTTCGGCGCCACCCAGGAGATCGACTTCGATGAGCTGTCCGCCGCCGGGCTCTTCCTGCTGCACGGGCCGACCGGCGCCGGTAAGACGTCCGTCCTGGACGCGGTCTGCTACGCGCTGTACGGCCAGGTGCCCGGCGCCCGCCAGGGCAGTGGCCTCTCGCTGCGCAGCGACCACGCCGAACCGCTGACCCCGACCGAGGTCGTTCTCGAATTCACGGTGGGGGAGCGGCGCCTGGAGATCACCCGGCGCCCCGAGCAGCCGCGCCCCAAGAAGCGGGGCACGGGAATGACCCGGGAGAAGGCGCAGACCCTGCTGCGCGAGTACGTCCCGCCGACGTCCTCGACCAGCGCGGGGGCGGGGAAGTGGAAGGCCCTCAGCCGCTCGCACCAGGAGATCGGCGAGGAGATCGCGCAGCTGCTCGGCATGAGCCGGGAGCAGTTCTGCCAGGTGGTGCTGTTGCCGCAGGGCGACTTCGCCCGCTTTCTGCGCGCGGACGAGCTGGCGCGCGGCAAGCTGCTGGGCAAGCTGTTCGACACCGGCCGCTTCGCCGCCGTCGAGGAACGGCTGGCGGAGCAGCGGCGGGCGGCGGAGAAGCGGGTCGCGGCCGGGGACGAGCGGTTGCTCGCGCTCGCCCACCGCATGGCGCAGGCGGCGGGCCGCACCACCGAGCCGGACGGGCACCCGCTGCCCGAACTGACCCCCGGTGAACCGGGGCTGGCCGACGCGGTCCTGGAATGGGCCGCCATCGCGCGCGCGGGCGCGCGCGAGCGGCAGGACATCGCGCTCGCCGCCGTACGAGCCGCGGAGGCGGCCCACGACGCCGCCCAGCGGACCGCCGACGCGACCCGCGAACGGGCCGAACTCCAGCGCCGCCACGCCGAGGCCCGCCGCCGGGCGGACGGTCTCGAACGGCAGCGACCCGACCACGACCGCCTGCGCGAACTGCTGGAACGCGCCCGCGCCGCCGACGCGGTGGTCCCCGCACTCGACCTCCGCACCGCCGCCGCCCGCGACCATCACACCGCCGAATCCACCGAACGCCGGGCCCGCGCCCGCCTGTCCGCCGAGCCCGGCCTGGCGGCCATGACTCTCGCGCCGATCCCGGACATCCCCGACCAACGCACCCCCGCCGGGCCGACCGCTTCGCCCGGCGCACCCCTGCCCGCGCAGGCCACCACGTCCCCGGAAGAGCGCGCCCCGCACGCGGTCGCGGAAGGTGCGTGGGCCGGGCCGGCTCGCGACGAGGAGACCGCGGACGACGTGCCGTGCCAGGCGTCGTCCGGTGAAGCGTGCACGTCGGCCTCCGGCGGCCCCGGCCCGCAGGGGCGCCTCATGGCGCAGACGGTCGGGGACGGCCGTAACGGAACTGGCGCGCCGGGCCCGGACGCGCCCGTCCGCGCGGCGGACCAGGCGCCGGAGGCCGTCTCCTCCGCAGACGTGGGTGCGTCGAGTGTGTGCGCCACGGGCCGTGGTACGGCTGCCGGCAACGAGAGGGCGGGTAGGCAGGCCGGTTCCGGGGCAGGCGCGCCGGGTGGGGCGCCTTCCGGCGACACTGCCGCCTCGGGAGGACCCGGTGCGTCGCAGCCAGGGCCTTCCACCGACGAGGCCGCCGCCACGGGGGCGCGGGGTGCGGGCGCGACGCGTCCCGACGCCGATGCGGGCGCGACGCGTCCCGACGCGGCGACGGAGGCCGCGCCCCAGGCGAGTCGTGGCGGTGCGGCGGCGGGCGCGGCCCGTGGTGGTGACGGGCCGTATGGCGAGCGGGACGCCGGTTCGCGGGGCGCGGGTGTGGCCGTGGTGCTCGCCGAAGCCGATGCCGAGTGGCTGGGACAGGTTGAGCGGCGGGTGCGGGAGGAGCTCGGGGCGTTGGGGGCCGCGCGGCGGGGCGAGGTCCGCGCGGAGGCCGTCGTCCGCGAGATCGCCGCGCTTGAGCGGGAGGCCCGCGCCGACGACGAGGCGATCGAGGAGGCCACCGAGTGGCTCGCCGGGTGGGAGGAAACCCACCGGGCGCATCAGCGGCGGGTCGAGGCGGCGCAGGAGGCCGTCGCCCGGGCCGAGCAGCTCGGCGGGCGGATCGAGCCCGCCGAGCGGCGGCTGGAGGCCGCCCGGCGGCGGGACCGGCTCGCCGGGCAGGAGGAGCAGGCGCGGGAAGAGGTGCTGCGGCTACGGGAAGGGGCCGCCGCCGCGCGGCAGAACTGGCTCGACCTCAAAGAGGCCCGGCTGCGCGGTATCGCCGCCGAGCTCGCGGCCGGGCTGCGCGCCGGAGCGCCCTGCGCGGTGTGCGGGGCGACCGAGCACCCGAGCCCGGCCCGGCCCGGGGCCGGGCATGTGGACCGCACGGCGGAGGAGGCCGCGCTGGCGGACTACCAGCGCGCCGAGGAGGTCCGCGAGGAGGCCGAGCGGGCGCGGAACGCGCTGCGGGAGGCCCGTGCGGGGGCCGAGGCCACGGCGGAGGGCGAGGACGCGGCCGAACTCGACCGGGCCCTGGCCGAGTTGCGCACCGCGTACGCCGAGGCCCGAAACGCGGCGGCCGACGCACACGCCGCCCGCGAGGCCCTGGACCGGGCCGAGGGTGAGCACACCCGCCGTACGGAACAGCGGCAGGAGGCCGAACGGCGGGCGGCCGCCCGCACCTCGCACCGCGAGGCACTGGCCCGGGAGCGAACCGCGCTGCTGGCCGAGCTGGACCAGGCGCGCGGCGCGGACGCCACCGTCGCGCGGCGCGCGGCGCGGCTCGAGCGGCAGGCGGCGCTGCTGGCCGACACCGCCGAGGCGGCGCGGGCCGCCGACGCGGCCGCGAACCGGCTGAAGGAGGCCGACGCCCGGCTCGCCGACGCCGCCTACCGGGCCGGGTTCGAGACCCCGGAGCAGGCCGCCGAGGCCGTGCTGCACCCGGACCGGCAGCGCGAGGCGCGCCGCCGTCTCGACGCCTGGCAGTCGGAGTCGGCGGCGGTCGCGGCCGAGCTGTCCGACCCGAGGGTGCTCGCGGCCGCCCAGGAGCCGCCCGCCGATCCCGCGGCGGCGCAGACGGCGGCCGACGCGGCCACCCGCGCGCTGCGCGAGGTCTCGGCCGCGGACGCCGCGGCCCGCACCCGCTGCGAGGAGCTCGACGCGCTCTCCGCGCAGGCGGTCGCCGACGCCCGCCGGCTCGCCCCGCTGCGCGCGGAGCACGACCGGATCGCCCGCCTCGCCTCGCTCGCGGCGGGCACCTCCGCGGACAACGAGCGCAGGATGCGGCTGGAGGCGTATGTGCTGGCGGCCCGCCTGGAGCAGGTCGCGGCGGCGGCGAGCGCACGGCTGCGCCACATGTCCTCCGGGCGCTACACCCTGGTGCACTCCGACGCCCGCTCCGGCGGGCGCGGCCGCTCCGGTCTCGGACTGCATGTCGTCGACGCCTGGACGGGCAGCGAACGCGACACCGCCACCCTCTCCGGCGGCGAGACCTTCTCCGCCTCGCTCGCCCTCGCGCTGGGTCTGGCCGATGTGGTCACCGACGAGGCGGGCGGGGTCCACCTGGACACCCTCTTCATCGACGAGGGGTTCGGCAGCCTCGACGAGCAGACCCTGGACGAGGTCATGGACGTGCTGGACTCGCTGCGCGAACGCGACCGTACGGTCGGCATCGTCAGCCATGTGGCCGATCTGCGCCGGCGGATCCCCGCCCAGTTGGAGGTCGTCAAGGGCCGCCAGGGCTCGGCCGTACGGCATCGGATGGCCGCCGCGCACTAAGCGCTCCGCTGGGAGTGCCCTGACCTGCCGTGGATCGTCTGCGGCGAGCTGCTTTCCCCTCCCCGCCCCTTCCCACAACCGGGGCTCCGCCCCAGACCCCGGGCCGGGGCTCCGCCTCAGATCCCGGGCCGGGGCTCCGCCTCAGATCCCGGGCCGGGGCTCCGCCTCAGATCCCGGGCCGGGGCTCCGCCTCAGATCCCGGGCCGGGGCTCCGCCTCAGACGCCGGGCCGGGGCTCTGCCCCAGATCCCGGGCCGGGGCTCTGCCCCAGATCCCGGGCCGGGGCTCTGCCCCAGATCCCGGGCCGGGGCTCTGCCCCAGATCCCGGGCCGGGGCTCCGCCCCAGATCCCGGGGGCCAGGGGCGAAGCCTCCGCGTGGTCCGCCGGACAGCCCGTAGTGGGCGGGCCTCAGAGCGCCGACAGCTCCTCCACCAGGTCGTCAAGACCCAGCGACCCCTGCGACAGCGCCGCCATGTGCCACTTCTTGGCGTCGAAGGCGTCGCCGTGCGCCTTACGGGCCGCCTCCCGCCCCGTCAGCCAGGCCCGCTCGCCCAGCTTGTAGCCGATGGCCTGGCCCGGCATGCCCAGATAGCGCACCAGCTCACTGTCGAGGAACTCCGCCGGACGGCCGCAGTGCAGTCCGAAGAACTCGCGCGCCAGCTCCGGAGTCCACCGCTCACCGGGGTGGAAGGGCGAATCGGCGGGGATCTCCAGCTCCAGGTGCATCCCGATGTCCACGATCACCCGCAGCGCCCGCATCATCTGCGCGTCCAGATAGCCCAGCCGCCGCTCCGGGTCCGACAGATAGCCCAGCTCGTCCATGAGCCGCTCCGCGTACAGCGCCCAGCCCTCCGCGTTGGCGCTGACCATGCCCACCGTGGCCTGGTAGCGGGAGAGCTGGTCGGAGACGTGCGCCCACTGGGCGAGCTGCAGATGGTGGCCGGGTACGCCCTCGTGGTACCAGGTGGAGACCAGGTCGTAGACCGGGAAGCGGGTCTCGCCCATCGTGGGCAGCCAGGTCCGGCCGGGGCGGGAGAAGTCCACCGACGGCTGGGTGTAGTACGGCGCCGCCGCGCTGCCCGGCGGGGCGATCATCGACTCGACCCGCTTGACCCGTTCGGCCAGGTCGAAGTGGGTGCCGTCCAGCTGCTCGATGGCCTCGTCCATCAGCTCCTGAAGCCACACCCGGGTCTCCTCGACGCCCTCGATATGGGCGCCGTGGGCGTCGAGGTGGCGCAGCGCCTCCCACGGGTTGGCGCCGGGCAGGATCTTCTCCGCCTCGGTGCGCATCTCGGCGTGGATCCGGTGGAATTCCGACCAGCCGTACGCGTAGGCCTCGTCCAGGTCGAGGTCCGTGCCGTTCCACATCCGGGCCCAGCGGCGGTAGCGCTCACGCCCCACCACATCGGGCTCGCCCTCGATGGCCGGGGCATAGGTGTCGCGCAGCCAGTCGCGGAGCTCGGCCAGCGCGCCCGTGGCCGCCGCGGCCGCCTCGTCCAGCTCACCGCGCAGCGCGTCGGGGCCCTCGGAGGTGAAGTCCGCGAACCAGCCGCCGTCCGTCCCGATCCACTCCGCCAGTTGCTCGAGGACCGTGGCCACCTGCCGGGGGCCGGCCGGCAGATTCCGCCGCAGCCCCTCGGCGAGCGCGGCGCGGTACCCCTCCAGCGCGGTCGGTACGGCGCGCAGCCGGGCCGCGACCGCCGACCAGTCCTCCTCGGTCTCGGTGGGCATCACGGTGAAGATGCCGCGCACCGAGTGCAGCGGGGAGCTCAGATTGCTGACCGCGCGCAGGTGCTCATCGGCCTCGTGCACATCGAGTTCGGCGGTCAGCCGCTCCCGCAGCAGCCGGGCGCAGCGGCGCTCCGCGTCACTGTCAGCGCCGGGGCGCGCCTCGGCCTCGGCCAGCCGGTCCAAGGTGGTGCGGTCGAGGTCGGCGATGGCCTTCGCCCCCTCGGGGGAGAAGTCCGGCAGGCGCCGGGAGCTCTCGGGAACGCCCAGGTAGGTGCCGGTGATCGGGTCGAGTTCGATAAGGGCGTCGACATAGCTGTCGGCGACCTGACGGGGCAGCGGAGCGTTCTTGGTATCGGACATGCGGCCCATCCTCGTACGTTCCGGGGTGTGGCGTCAGCACCACGGGGGTGTGACGCATGGGAACAGGGGTGTGCTACGAGGTTGCCGAGCCGTCCCGGGCGGGTGGCAGCAGCGGGCCGCAGCTCCACTGCTGGAAGATCAGCCGGGTCTCGACCCGGGCCACCTCACGGCGCGAGGTGAACTCGTCCAGCACCAGCCGCTGGAGATCGGCGGTGTCGGCCACCGCCACATGGACCAGATAGTCGTCCGGCCCGGCCAGGTGGAACAGCGCCCGGGACTCGGACAGCGCCCGGATCCGCTCCACGAACGGGCCGACCAGCTCCCGGCGGTGGGGCCGCAGCTGCACCGAGAGCAGGGCCTCGAGACCGCGCCCCAGCTTGGCGGGGTCCAGGCGGAGTTCATTTCCGAGAATCACCCCGGAGCGGCGCAGCCGGGCCACCCGGTCCAGACAGGTCGAGGCGGCCACGCCGACCTGGGCGGCCAGATCGCGGTAGGTGGTCCGGGCGTCGTTCTGCAGCAGCCGCAGAATCTGAAGATCCACCGGATCGAGGGCGACGGTTTCGGCC
Source organism: Streptomyces lacaronensis (assembly GCF_047337785.1). Lineage (NCBI taxonomy): Bacteria > Bacillati > Actinomycetota > Actinomycetes > Kitasatosporales > Streptomycetaceae > Streptomyces > Streptomyces lacaronensis. Next base: position 2,200,914 of record NZ_JBLHDK010000003.1, on the reverse strand, counting down.
ATCGGCCGAACGTAGCACGGACATCGACCGCGAGAGTCCGGTGATTGTTCACCCTTCACGCATGGACATCAGGCAGAGCACGGAGAGCACAGGGAGCACGGGAACCATACGGAGCACGGAGACAGCGCCGGGCACACAGGGGCCGCACGGCGACGCCGCCGCACGGCACGCGTTCGCCACCGAGGCCGTCCACGCCGGGCGCGAGGACCTCCCGGCCATGGGCCTGCACGCCGTACCCCTGGATCTGTCGACGACGTATCCCTCGTACGACAGCCGCCAGGAGGCCGCCAGGATCGACGCGTTCGCCGCCACCGGCGCCCGGCCGGACGGCCCGCCGGTCTACGCCCGCCTGGACAACCCCACCGTGGCCCGTTTCGAGACCGCCATGGCCCGGCTGGAGGGCACCGAGAGCGCGGTCGCGTTCGCCAGCGGTATGGCCGCGCTCAGCGCGTGTCTGCTGGCGCGCGGGGCCCAGGGGCCGCGGCATGTGGTGGCGGTCCGCCCGCTGTACGGATGCAGCGACCATCTGCTGGACACCGGGCTGCTGGGCACCGAGGTCACCTGGGTGGACCCGGCCGGGATCGCGGACGCGATCCGCCCCGACACCGGCCTGGTCATGGTGGAGACTCCGGCCAATCCGACGCTCGCCGAACTCGATCTGCGGGCCGTCGCCCACTCCTGCGGCACGGTCCCGCTGCTCGCGGACAACACCTTCGCCACACCGGTGCTGCAACGCCCGGCCGAGCGGGGCGCGAGCCTCGTCCTGCACAGCGCCACCAAGTACCTCGGCGGACACGGCGATGTGATGGGCGGCGTGGTCGCCTGCGACGAGGAGTTCGCCCGGGTGCTGCGCCAGGTGCGGTTCGCCACCGGCGGGGTACTGCATCCGCTCGCCGGATATCTGCTGCTGCGCGGGCTGTCCACGCTGCCGGTACGGATGCGGGCCGCGTCGGCGACGGCGGCCGAGCTGGCCCGGCGGCTGGCCGGCGATCCACGGGTGGCCCGCGTCCACTATCCCCGGATCGGCGGGGCGATGGTGGCCTTCGAGCCCCACGGCGATCCGCACGCGGTGATCGGCGGGGTGCGGCTGATCACTCCGGCGGTGAGCCTGGGCAGTGTGGACACCCTCATCCAGCACCCGGCCTCCATCAGCCACCGGATCGTGGCCGAGGGGGACCGCCGCTCCTCGGGGATCGGCGACCGGCTGCTGCGGATGTCGGTCGGGCTCGAGGACGTGGCGGACCTGTGGCGCGATCTGGACCGGGCGCTCGACGGCGGCGGCCCGGCGGGGCGCGACGCCCGCCGGGCGGGGCACGGGGCCCCGGTCGGGCTCAGCGCGCCTGCGGCGGGACCGGCAGCGGAAGGGCCGGCTCGGGTGCCGGTGCCGGGTCGAGACGGGCGCTGATCACCAGCGTGCCCTGCTCGATCTGGTAGTCCAGCGGCAGTTCGAGGGCGCGCATCGCGGCGACCATGCCGGTGTTGGCCGACTGGGTGACGGCGTAGACGCTTTCGCAGCCGGTCTCGGCGGCCATCGCCACCAGCCGCCGCAGCAGCTCCCCGCCGACGCCGCGACGCTGCCACTCGTCCTCGACGATCAGCGCGACCTCGGTCTCGTCCCCGTCCCACAGCAGATGGCCGAGGGCCACCAGCCGCCCGGAGGCGGTGTACGCGGCCAGGGTGCGGCCGAAGCGCGGGCTCAGCAGATGGGCGAGGTAGCGGTCGGCGTCGCCGACCGGCCCGTGGTAGCGCTGCCCCAGCGTGGTGGAGGAGCAGCGGGCGTGCATCTCGCGGGCGGCGGCGAGGTCGCCGGTGTCGGCGCGGCGCACGGTGATGGCGTTGCCCTCGGGCAGCGTCAGCACATCGCCGTCGTGCGGGATCCGCGGGCCGAGCCGGGCGTCCAGCTCGACCAGCGCGCGGGCCCGGGCGAACTCGGTCGGGGTGAACGGCAGATACGGCCGCTCGATGATGATCGCGCCGCCGGACGGGTCGCGCAGCCGCATCACGGTCTCCTCCAGGGCACCTTCGGCGGGCGGTGTGCTGTCCAGCGACCGCCCGCTGAGGGACTTGGCGGGAACCGAGTGGATGGTGCAGCGGCCGAACAACTGGCGCAGGGCGAGCGGCAGTTCGGCGGCGTCCAGGGCGGTGCGGGTGGCCAGGGTCAGCGCCCGGGTCGGCGCGTCCACCAGGTCGTGGGTGTCGGCCCGCTCGACCCAGGTGTCACGGCCGCCCGCGGCGGCGACGGCGCCGGTCAGCCCGTCGGACGGCAGGGCCTCGGGCGCGCGCAGCAGGAACTCGTCCACCGTGCCGTCCGTCAGCGGATGGGTCTGCAGGGCCAGGATGTCGACCCGGTGCCCGGCCAGCGCCGCGCACAGCGCGGCGAGGGTGCCCGGCTCGTCCCGTACGGTCGTGCGCATCCGCCACAGCGTGGTGGCCTCGGGGGCCGTGGTCTCCGGGGCGCCCGCGGCGTGGGCGGGGTGGGCGTCGGCCGCGGGCGAGCGTGAGCTGTCCGGCGGCGCGTGACCCTGACGCCGTGACCACCATGCGACCAGATCGTGCCGCCAGCGGGGGCGGCGCCGGTGAGGGGGCTCGGGGGTCGCTCGAAATGTCATGCAAACACCCTCGCGCAGAGGTGTTGCGTGATCACGAACAGACTGTGACCTAAGGGTTAAGGGCGCATCTGGTAACAGAAGCTTATTTTGTCCGAAATCAAAAGGTTGAAGCCTGAGGTTCCGTCATCCTACCGCCCACCTGCGCAATACTCTGCCGCACCGCCGTGCGTACGCCCGCTGGAAGAGCGGCACCAGCGGCCCTCCGGCCCGGCCGAACCAGGACTCCGAACGGCTGAACGCCGTCACCGTGAGTACCACCGAGCCATCCGGCCCCAGCTCCACCACGAACGACTCCTCGCCCCGCTCGGGATGGCCGGGCAGCGTGCCGTACGCGAAGCCGGTCCGCGACTCCTCCGCGACCGTCCACACCACCTCGCACGGCGCGCGCAGCCGCAGCCGCCCGACCCCCAGGCCCACCACGACCGGCCGCCCCGGGGTGGCGACCGGATCCGCGGCGCGGATCGACACCCCCACCGCGCGGTGCATCCGCCAGTCCATCACCGCCCGCCCGGCCGCCTCGAACGTGCCCCGCCCGTGGCCGACACGGGTCCGCACCCGCAGATGGCGATAGCCGGACGGCAGCGGCCACCGCCGGGTGGCGCCCACCTCCGGATAGGTGAGCCGGGAGGCCGGGCCGGGGGCGTCGCTGGATCCCATGCCCGTACGGTACGCGGCGGCCTTACGGTGCGCGGCCCCGTCGGCGTACCGTACGGGGCCGCGAACCGCACAGCGCTGCTACTGGCCGACCAGCCCCGGCCGCAGCACCTTGGTGAACAGCACCTTCCCGCCGTCCTCGCGCAGCCGGACCGTCATCTCGGCGCTGTCGCCGTCGATATCCACCTCGCCGTAGAACTGGAACCCCTCGGCGGGCGAGACGTTCGCCACGGTCGGCGCCTTGACGAAGGGCTGCTCGGGGCCGAACGTGCCGTCCAGCTTGACTGCCGGGAAGGCACCCGCGTTCAGCGGACCGGAGACGAACTCCCAGAACGGCGCGAAGTCCTTGAACGCCGCCCGCGACGGGTCGTAGTGCTGCGCCGAGGTGTAGTGGACGTCCGCCGTCAGCCACACCGTGCCGGTGATCTTCCGGTGCTTGATGTGCCGCAGCAGCTCGGCCATCTGGAGCTCACGGCCGAGCGGGGCGCCCGGGTCGCCCTGCGCGACGGCCTCGAAGTCGGTGTTTCCGTCCGGGACCACCAGGCCCAGCGGCATGTCGCAGGCGATGACCTTCCACACCGCGCGCGACCGCGACAGCTCGCGCTTGAGCCACGCCAGCTGCTCCGCGCCGAGGATGCCCTGGGCGTCCTCCGGCTGGCGGTTCGGCGAGTTGGGGTCGCGGTACGTACGGCAGTCCAGTACGAAGACGTCCAGCAGCGGGCCCTGGTGCTGGACCCGGTAGACCCGGCCGCTCGCGTCCGGGCGCAGCGTGCTGATCGGGAAGTACTCGGCGAACGCCTGGCGCGCGCGGGCCGCGAGCACGTCGACGTTCTTCTCGGTGTAGCGGTCGTCGACCAGGATCTCGCCCGGGTACCAGTTGTTGAGCACCTCGTGGTCGTCCCACTGGGTGATGGTCGGCACCTCGGCGTGGAACCGGCGCAGGGCGGGGTCGAGCAGGTTGTACCGGAAGTTGCCGCGGTACTCGTCCAGCGTCTCGGCGACCTTGGTCTTCTCCGGGGTGATGAGATTGCGCCAGGTGGAGCCGTCGGGCAGCTTGACGGTCTCCGTCATCGGGCCGTCGGCGTAGATGTTGTCGCCGCTGCACAGGAAGAAGTCCGGCTCGCGGCGGCGCATCTCCTCGAAGACGCGGTAGCCGCCGTGGTCGGGGTTGATGCCCCAGCCCTGGCCCGCCAGGTCGCCCGACCAGACGAAACGCACGCCCTTACGGCGCTCGGGAACCGTGCGGAACGTGCCGTGCACCGGCTCACTGGTGCGGCGCGGGTCCTCCGGGTCGGCCAGCAGCACCCGGTAGTGCACCTGGCTCCCGGCGGGCAGGCCGCGCAGCGCGGTGCGCCCGGTGAAGTCGGTGCCGGGGCCGACCACCGGGCCGTGCCAGCGCTTGGCTCGCGCGAAGGACTCGGTCGCGGACGTCTCCACGATCATCCGGGCCGGACGGTCGGAGCGGACCCACACCAGCCCCGACGACGTCGTCACATCGCCCACCTGAACGCCCCACTGGGCGCTCGGACGCCCCGACAGCGCCTGAGCGGGCGCGCCGGACGCGGCCGACGCGGCGGCCGATGCCACGGTGGGCACCGTGAGTGCCGCCGAGGCGGCCGCCGATCCCCGCAGTACCGCGCGCCGTCCGATCCCTCTGCCCGATTCCCGCCCCATGGTGCCCTCCGTCGCTCGTAGAACCGCTGTGCTGTTGTGTTTGTTATCGGTGCAAGATGCCGCTCTTGCGAACGCCCAGTGAATAACGGTGCGGCCGCCCGGAGTAAAGACCCCGGCCGCGTGCGGTGCGAGGGTGGGCGAGGGAGGCGGGTGGGGCGTCAGCGGCTGCCGTCCAGGATGACGCGGGCGACCAGCGCGGGATCGTCGTTCATGGGCACGTGGCCGCAGCCGGGGAGGCGGACCAGCCGGGCACCGGGGATCACCTGCTTGGCGCGGACGCCCTGGCGGCGCGGCATCAGCCGGTCGCGCGAGCCCCAGGCGATGGTGACCGGGACATCGGGGATGTCGTGCGTGAACAGCCCGGAGCTTCCGGCGGCCAGCGTGGCGCCGAAGCCGACCGCCTCGCGCAGCGCCCGCGTCTCGGCGACGACGGCGTCCGGTGAACGCCGCGCGGGCCGGGCGTAGATGGCGCCGGTCAGCGCGGCCCGTCCGGCCGCGCCGCGGGCCAGCCACGCCACCATCGGCGGCGGCAGCGCCCGCGCCCCGGCCCGCATCGCGGCCAGCACGCCGAAGGCGTAGCGGCGCTCGGCCTCGGTCCAGAACCGGGCGGGGGACAGCGCGGTGACGGACCGCACGAGTCCGAGCCGACCCAGCTCCAGGGCGATCAGCCCGCCGAGCGAGTTCCCGGCCACGTCGGGGCGCCTGACGCCGAGCGCCTCGAAGAGCGCGTCGAGCACGGGTATGACCCCGTCGAGGTCGTACGGGATGCCGTCCGGCAGCGCGTCCGACGTCCCGAAGCCGGGCAGATCCACGGCGATCACATCGCGGTCGGCCGCGAGGATGTCCAGCACCGGCTCCCATGCCTGCCAGTGGTGGCCGATGCCGTGCAACAGCACCAACGGCCGCCCCGCGCCGCGCCGTTCGTGGACGACCCGGGCGGTGCGGGGGCCACCGGGGGTGGCGACGGAGAAGGAGAGGGACGCGGGCATCGGGTGGCTCCTCACGATCGGCGTTCCGGCAGGCGCACGCGGCGTATGAGACAGCATGTCAGCAAGAGTTACCGGAGGGTAGACCCGATGGCCGATACCGATGACCGACAGCCCGGACACCCGCACGCCGCCGCCCGTGAGTGAACGCGGCCGCCGCTACAGCCCGCCCGCGACCCGCAGCACCGCCCCCGTCGTGTACGACGCCTCCGGCGACAGCAGCCACGCCACCGCGCCCGCGATCTCCTCCGGCTCGCCGGGCCGTCCCATCGGCACCCGCCCCTGGACGCGCCACGGCCGCTCGGGGTCGCCCATCCGCTCGTGGATGTCGGTCAGCGTCATCCCGGGCTGGACCGAGTTGACCCGGATCCCCTCCGCCGCCAGCTCCTTCGACAGCCCGACGGTCATCGCGTCGACCGCCGCCTTGCTGGCCGCATAGTGCACATACTCCCCGGGGCTGCCGGTCGTCGCCGCGCCCGATGAGATGTTGACGATGGCGCCGCCCTGCCCGCCGTGGCGCGTGGACATCTCGCGCGCCGCGCGCCGGGCGCACAGCAGGGCCCCGGTCACATTGACGTCCACGACGCGTCGCATCACCTCCGGTGAGGTCTCGGTGAAACGGCCCAACGGACCCGTGATCCCGGCGTTGTTGACCAGCCCGGTGATCGGGCCCAACTCCTCCCGCACCCGGTCGAACATCGCCTCGACCTGTTCCGCGTCGCTGGTGTCGGCCTGGACGGTCATCGACCGCACACCCTCCGCGCGCACCGCCGCCGCCCACCGCTCCGCCGCGTCCCGCGCGTGCTCGTAGCCGATCGCGACGCCGTGCCCGGCGCGCGCGAGCCGCACCGCCACCGCCGCGCCGATGCCGCGACTGCCCCCCGTGACCACCGTGACCTGGTCCATGCCCATCAGCTCAGCTCAGCTCCCGCCCCGTGACGCATCCCGCTCCGACGGTCACCGACGATAACCGGTCAGGGATTGGTCTTGACCAAGTACACACGCCGCCTTATGGTCGCATTGATACTGCAACAACCTTTAATAAAGAAGCGCGCATAACTGTGAAGGCGCGCGGGACCGTCGGCCATCGGAATCAAGGGGGACAGGGTGGGGACCACGCAGCTGGAATCGGTGCCAGAGCCCAAGTACTGGCATCTGAAGACCGTGCTCAGCGACGCACTCGACTCGGAGTTCGCGGTCGGCGAGATCCTGCCCAACGAGCGCGAGCTGGCCGCCCGCTTCGGCGTCGCCCGCGCCACCCTCCGGCAGGCCCTCGAGCAGCTCGAGCTGGAGGGCAGGCTGCAGCGCCGCCGCGGCGTCGGCACCACCGTCGCCCCGCCCCGCGTCGGCGTGGCCGTCGGGGACTACGCCCACGGCTGGACCGACGCCTCCGGCGAGGACACCTGGCAGACCGTCGACAGCACCGAGGTGGCCCCGCCCGCCGAGGTCGCCCGGCTGCTGGAGATCGACCCCGACACCCCGGTCCACCGGGTGCGCCGCACCCGGATGAGCCACGGCCAGCCGCTCGCCGCCGAGCTGCTGTACGTACCGTCCGAGTCCGTCCCCGGCCTCGCCGCCATCGACACCCCCAGCGGGCTGGCCCGCGCCCGCGCCGTGCTGCGCGAGCTGCGCCGGCTGGAGCTGGAGGGCCGTGAGCAGACCGTGGAGCTCGGCTCGGCCCGCGCGGACGACGCCAAGGAGCTCGACCGGCTGCCCGGCGCCCCCGTCCTCCTCGTGACCACCCGCTATGTGGCCCAGGGCCGCACCGCGGCCGTCGCCGTGGCCACCTACCGGGCCGACACCTGCCGGCTCACCTTCGGCGACGCGGGCGAGGAGCTGCTGGCGGGCTGATCCGGGCCCGCCCCACGCCACCGCTCCGTACGCCTCCCGTAACGGCCCCCGTGCGACCCGCGTCAGCGGCTCGCGCGGCGGGTCGTCACCGTGCTGTCGACCGCGAACAGCTCCTGTTCCACATGGTCCAGGGCCAGCCGCAGCGCCCCCGTGGTCACCGCCGCCTCGCCGAGCAGCGAGAGCGCGACCTGCGGGGGCCGCAGACAGTAGCGCGACAGCTCATCGCGCAGCGGGGCCAGCACCCCGTCAAGACCGGCGGCCCAGCCGCCCACCACCACGACCTCGGGGTCCAGCGCCAGCACCAGGGCCGCGGTGTCGTGCACCAGCCTGCGGACGAAGCGGTCCACGGCCGCGCGCGCCCGTACGTCGCCGTCCCGGGCCAGCGCGAAGACATGCGCCACCTGCGCCTCGTCCAGCGGGTTCAGCGGCTCCCCGGTCGTGGAGAGCACCTCCTCCGGGGCGGCCTCCCGGCCCAGCAGATGCAGCGCCCCGATCTCCCCGGCCGCGCCGCCGAAGCCGCGGTGCAGCCGCCCGCCGATCAACGACCCGGCCCCCGGGCTCAACCCGGCCAGCACGAAGACCACATCGTCCGAACCGGCCGCCGCGCCCTTCCAGTGCTCGGCCACCGCGGCCGTGTTCGCGTCGTTCTCCACCAGCACCGGACAGCGGAAGGACCGCCGCAGCCGCTCGCCCAGGGGCAGTCCGGTCCAGCCGGGGAGCGCGGTGCACAGATGGATGGTGCCATCGGCCTCGACGACGCCGGGGCTGCCCACCCCGACCGCGCGCAGCGAGAACCGGGCCACCCCGGCGCGCCGCAGCAGATCCGCGACGGTGGTGCGCACCCGCTCCAGCCGCTCGTCCGCGGACGCCTTCTCCGACACCTCGCGCACGATCGAGCCGAGCGGGCGTCCATCGAGGTCCGACAGGAGCGCGGCCACCCGGTGCGGCCCTATCTCCATGCCCAGCAGATGCCCGGCCTCGGCCCGGAAGCGGAAGCGGCGCGCGGGGCGTCCCTGGCGGCGGACACCGCCCTCCTCGGCGGGCACCTCGACCACCAGACCACTGTCGGCCAGCCCGTCGATCACCCCCTCGACGGTGGGCCGGGACAACCCGGTCACCCGGGTCAGATCGGTGAGGCTCGCGCTCCCGGCGCAGCCCCTCGCCTCGTCCTGGCCACCGCCGTCGGCGGTGCCGGACGCGGTCGCCGCGCGCAGCGCGTGCAGGACCACGGCGGAGTTGATGCGTCGCAGCAGAGACGGATCCCCGCCGGTGAGCCGCCCCAACGTCGGCCTCCCTCCCAGTGCGTATCTGCCGGATCGTATCCGCTGGGCGCGGAGGCGGCGAGTGCCGACTGCCGACCCGGGCCGCCCGGCCACCGAGATGGTCATCTGACGGGCGGCCAGATGTCCGACCTACGCGGTTTACTGACATCATGACCAGTACGGCGGACCATGTGAGCACGATCGATCAGCTGCGCGTGCGGGACTTCCCCGCGCAGCGGACCGCCGACGGATGGGTGGCGAGCGGCCCCGGCTTCCATGTGGCCGACCTCCGCGTCAGCGAGGACTTCTGGGACGCGGATCTGAGCCGGGTCGAGGAGGTCCTGGAGGAGTTCGAGGCAGAGCTGGGCGCGCTGGAGCAGGTGCTGACCTTACGGTGGGGCGCCCCCGATGTCCTCGACCTCACCGACTCCCTGGAGCGCTCGGCGATGGGCGAGCCGGTGCCGCCCCCGCTGGACACCCTGTGCGGTTACGTACCCGAGCTGCGCGTCTGGCGCGTCGACGGCCGCTGGGTCGGGCTGGGCGTCGGTCAGGGCGACCGCGAGCTGCCGTTCCAGCTGCTGGTGGCGATAGGAGAGGAGGGCACGCTATGACATCGTCGGGCTCGGCCGCGTCCGGGGCACCAAACGTCCGGGGCGTCCCGATCGCATAGGCTCGGCGGATGGCGAAGTACTACGATGTGCACCCCGAGAACCCACAGCAGCGCACCATCAGCAATGTGGCTGACATGATCCGCTCCGGCGCGCTCATCGCCTACCCGACGGACTCCTGCTTCGCGCTGGGATGCCGACTGGGCAATCGTGACGGCATCGGCCGGATCCGGTCGATCCGGAACCTCGACGAGCGTCACCACTTCACCCTGGTGTGCCAGAACTTCGCGCAGCTGGGCCAGTTCGTGCACGTCGACAAAGACGTGTTCCGCGTGATCAAAGCAGCGACGCCCGGCAGCTACACCTTCATCCTCCCGGCGACGAAGGAGGTGCCGCGGCAGCTGCTGCACCCGAAGAAAAAGACGGTCGGAGTCCGGATTCCTGACCATGCCGCCACTCAGGCCTTGCTCGCCGACCTCGGTGAGCCCCTGCTCTCCAGCACCCTGCTCCTGCCCGACGAGGACGAGCCGATGACGCAGGGCTGGGAGATCAAAGAACGGCTCGACCACGTGGTGGACGCCGTGGTGGACTCGGGTGACTGCGGCACCGAGCCGACCACGGTCATCGACTTGTCCGGCGGCGAAGCCGAGATCGTACGTCGAGGGGCGGGCGACACGGCACGGTTCGAGTGACCGCGCCGACGGCGGTGGCCGGCTGGGCCGGGAGGCCGCCCCGGACGAGCCGACCGCGGCCGGTGGTGGCCTCGCGGGCCCCTGCTGGTGGCGATGGGGGAGGAAGGGCAGGAGGAGACGACATGACACCCCTCCGCCCTTCGGTACCGGCGTCCGACTGGCCGTCTGGCCCGGCGCCCGTCTAGCCGTCGGCCTCGGCGGCGGTGCGCAGTCGGCCGTACTCCTCCGCCATGGCGGGCAGCGTCCAGTGCGCGTTGAGGCCGCTCGGATTCGGCAGGGCCCAGATCCGGGTTTCGCCTATGGTCCTCGTCTGCGGCCCGATCTTCGCCTTCTTGTCGCCGAACGCCACCCGGTAGGCGGTGACCCCCGCCACCGCCAGCCAGCGCGGCCGCAGCCGGAGCACCTTCTCCTCCAGGATCCGGCCGCCCTCCCGGTATTCCTCGTCGCTCAGCTCATCGGCCCGGGCGCTGGCGCGCGCCACCACATTGGTGATGCCGAGCCCATGGCGCACCAGCTCCGACTGCTCGGACGGATCGAGCCGTCGGGGGGTGAACCCCGAGGCGTGGAGGGCGGGCCAGAACCGGTTGCCGGGGCGGGCGAAGTGGTGGCCGGTGGCGGCCGTCATCAGCCCCGGGTTGATACCGCAGAAGAGGACGCGCAGACCGTCCGCGACCACATCGGGGACGAGGCGGTCGCGGGCGGCCTCCAGTTCGGCGGGGGTCATCGCGGGGGTCATCGCCCGCGTCAGAGGATCGAGCCGGGAGCGTAGGCGGCGGCCTCCGGCCGCTCCTTGACGATCTCCTCGATCCGGGCGACCACCGCGCCCACCTGGTCCGCGGCCGCGCCCGTGAAGGAGAGCTTGTCGTCCATCAGCGCGTCCAACGCGGCCCGGTCCAGCGGGATCCGCTCATCGGAGGCGAGCGAGTCGAGCAGCTCATTGCGCTCGGCGCCCCGCTCGCGCATCGCCAGCGCCGCGCCCACCGCGTGCTCCTTGATCGCCTCATGCGCGACCTCGCGGCCCACCCCGGCCCGTACGGCGCCCATCAGCACCTTCGTGGTGGCGAGGAAGGGCAGATAGCGGTCCAGCTCACGGGCGATGACGGCGGGGAAGGCGCCGAACTCGTCGAGCACGGTCAGGAAGGTCTCCAGCAGCCCGTCGAAGGCGAAGAACGCGTCCGGCAGCGCGACCCGGCGCACCACCGAGCAGGAGACATCGCCCTCGTTCCACTGGTCGCCCGCCAGTTCCCCGGCCATCGAGGCATAGCCGCGGAGGATCACCGCGAGGCCGTTCACGCGCTCGCAGGAGCGGGTGTTCATCTTGTGCGGCATCGCGGACGAGCCGACCTGGCCGGGCTTGAAGCCCTCGGTCACCAGCTCGTGCCCGGCCATCAGCCGGATGGTCTTGGCCAGCGAGGACGGGGCCCCGGCCAGCTGCACCAGCGTGGTGACGACGTCGTAGTCCAGCGAGCGCGGATAGACCTGGCCGACGGAGGTGAACGCTTGCCCGAAGCCCAGGTGGGTGGCGATCCGCCGCTCCAGCTCGGCCAGCTTCCGCGCGTCGCCGCCGAGCAGGTCCAGCATGTCCTGCGCGGTGCCGACCGGGCCCTTGATGCCCCGCAGCGGATAGCGGCCCAGCAGGTTCTCCAGCCGCTCGTACGCCACCAGCAGTTCGTCCGCCGCGGTGGCGAACCGCTTGCCGAGCGTGGTGGCCTGCGCCGCGACATTGTGCGACCGGCCGGCCATCACCAGCTCGGCGTGGTCGGCGGCCAGCTTGCCGAGCCGGGCCAGCACCGCGACCGTACGGTCCCGCACCAGCTCCAGGGAGAGCCGGATCTGGAGCTGCTCCACGTTCTCGGTGAGGTCGCGGGAGGTCATGCCCTTGTGGACGTGCTCATGGCCGGCGAGGGCGTTGAACTCCTCGATGCGGGCCTTCACATCGTGGCGGGTGACCTTCTCGCGCTCGGCGATCGAGGCCAGGTCGACGGTCTCCAGGACCCGCTCGTAGTCGGCGAGGGCGGCGTCCGGCACCTCGATTCCGAGGTCCTTCTGGGCGCGGAGCACGGCGAGCCACAGCCGCCGCTCCAGCGTCACCTTGTACTCGGGGGACCACAGGACGGCCAGCTCCGTGGAGGCGTAGCGGTTGGCCAGGACGTTCGGGATGCGCGGCTTACCAGTCACGTGCACAGAGTCTACTGGCCGTCCTCGCAGGCCAGACCGGTGGCCGAGGGACCCCGCCGAACGGCCCGGGGCCCGAGCCGCTCCGATCAGCCCTCGTACGGCAGCAACTCGGCGCGCTTGGGGGCCCGCCCGTCGCCCGAGGAGCGGCCGGTCAGCCGCCTGCCGATCCACGGCCCGAGGTGCTGGCGGGCGAACCGCACATCCGAGGTGCGGCGGGCCAGCCACCCGACGGGCACCGCGGGCGGCAGGGGCGCGTTCCAGTCCTCCTCCGGCTCGAGGCCCAGCGCCTGCCATACGGCCTCGGCGACCCGCCGGTGCCCCTCGGCGTTCAGATGCAGCCGGTCCTCGTGCCACATCCGGGGGTCCCCGACGGCCTCGGAGGCGTACAGATCCACGACGGTCGCGTCATGCCGCGTGCCGAGCTCGTCGATGAACGCGAAAAGCCGCTCCATCCGGGGCAGGAACCGCTCCAGCACCGGTCCGCGCCGTCCCGGGCTGCGCATCAGCACCAGCCGCTTGCAACTGGGCGCCAGCCGCTCGACGGCCTCCTCCAGCAGCCCGCACACCTGGCCCACGTCGCATTTCGGCCGCAGCACATCGTTCAGCCCGCCGACCAGGGTCACCAGATCGGCGCCCATGGCCGCCGCCGGGCCCGTCTGCTCCTCGACGATCTGCCCGATGAGTTTGCCGCGCACGGCGAGGTTGGCGTAGCGGAACCCGGGGCCGCGGGCCGCGAGCCGCCCGGCGAGCAGATCCGCCCAGCCTCGGTAGGTGCCGTCGGGAAGCGCGTCCGACATGCCTTCGGTGAAGGAGTCGCCGACCGCGACAAAGCTGCTGTAGGTGATGTTCTTCTGCATGGCTCGGGAGATCTTATCCGGTGCGTGGGCTGCGTGGACCGCCGAGCGCGAGCATGATGAGCCGCATGGCGATGACCCACATCTACTTCGAGGGCGGAGCGCGGAACGGGACGACCGCCAGCTGGAATGTGGAGCCCGGCGCGGACATCTACGACGACAACATCTTCCGGCCACCCGAGCTCTACCGGCGGACGAACCGCACCAAGGTCATCGGACGGGTCGAGTATGTGATCTTCCGCTACGACCCGATGGGCAGCCGGCCCGGTCCCGGTCCCGGCCCCGGTCCCGGCCCCCGCCGCTGAGCCTCGCGCGGCCGTCCGGCCGGGGCCGCGGTTGGACCGGTTGGACCGGTTGGACCGCCCGGGGTTCCGCGCGCCACGCGACGGGGCAGTCTGGTCGGCGTGGATGCCTTCGAATGCGACCGTACGACCATGGCCATCGTCGCCGCCGCGCTCGGCGACGACGGGGAGGGCGCCGCCGCCCTCCTGGAGCCGCTGGAGACGCGCGATGTGTGCCGGGTCGCGGTGCGGCTCGCCGCGATGGCCGCCCATGCGCTGGTGGCGGTGGCCGAGGAGGGCGGTGGCGGCCGGGAGGAGGCGCTCGCCCACTGGCAGGCGTGCATCATCGCCCATGAGTCCAGACAGACCGAGGAATGATCGGGCACGGGTCGGCGGGAGCGCTCAGGCGACCAGCTCGCGCAGCACGTCCTCCATGGTCACCAGCCCCTCCAGCCGTCCGTCCGCGGCGATGACCGCCGCGAGATGGGTACGGCTGTCGCGCATCGCGGTGAGCACGTCGTCCAGCGGTGTGAGGGACCGCACCCGGGGGATCGGGCGCAGCTGATCGGGGCGGAACGGCACATCCCGGGGCCGTGCGTCCAGCGCGTCCTTCACATGCAGATAGCCCAGGATCCGCCCGGAGTCGTCCACCACCGGGAACCGTGAGAAGCCGGTCCGCGCCGACAGCCGCTCCAGCTCATCGGGGGTCACCCCGAGCCGCGCCCTGACCACCCGGCCCATGGGCAGCACCACGTCCCGCACCCGTCGCCGGCTCAGCTCCAGCGCGTCCCGCAGCCGCTCGGTGGCGCGGTCGTCCAGCAGCCCGGCCTCGCTGGAGTCCGAGACCATCCGGGCCAGCTCATCGTCGGAGAAGGTGGCCGAGACCTCGCCCTTGGGCTCCACGCGCAACAGCTTCAGCACCCCGTTCGCCAGGGCGTTCACACCGAAGATCACCGGGCGCAGGGCGCGGGCGAGGGCGACCAGGGGCGGGCCGAGCAGCAGCACGGTGCGCACCGGCTCGGCCAGCGCCACGTTCTTCGGCACCATCTCGCCGAACAGCATGTGCAGATACGTGGCCAGGCTCAGCGCGATCACGAACGAGATCGGGTGCACCAGACCCAGTGGCAGACCCACCACATGGAACAGGGGTTCCAGCAGATGCGCGATGGCCGGTTCCGCCACGGCGCCCAGCACCAGCGTGCACAGGGTGATCCCGAGCTGGGCGGCGGCCAGCAGCGCGGAGAGGTGCTCCAGGCCCCACAGCACGGCCCGCGCCCGCCGGTCGCCCTGCTGGGCATGCGGTTCGATCTGGCTGCGGCGCACCGAGATCAGGGCGAACTCCGCGCCCACGAAGAAGGCGTTGAGGACCAGCGTCAACAGGCCGATCAGCAGCTGGAGAACGGTCATCGGCCCGTCGCCCCCTCGGCTCCGTGCACTCCGTCGGCCGCGTCGCCCCCGGCGCCGCGCAGCGGCGCCCGCAGCCGGACCCGGGCCGCCCGGTGGCTCGACACCTTCCGCACCTCCACCGACCAGCCCGCCGGCTCGACGGTGTCGCCGACGGCCGGGATCCGGCCCAGCTCGGTGGCGATCAGCCCGGCCAGCGTCTCGTACGGGCCCGGGGGCACCCGCAGCCCGATGCGCTCCAGCTGGTCGACGCGGGCCGCGCCGTCCGCGTCGTACAGCGTATGGCCCTCGGGGTCCCGGCCCATCGGGATCAGCTGGGCGGTCTCATGCGGATCGTGCTCGTCGCGGACCTCGCCGACCACCTCCTCGACGATGTCCTCCAGGGTGACGACCCCGGCCGTACCGCCGTACTCGTCGATCACCACGGCCATGCTGCGCTGGGCCGAGAGCCGGTCCAGCAGCCGGTCCACGGTGAGCGGCTCCGGGACGAACACCGCCTCGCGCATCACCTCCGACACCGGGCGCCGGGGCCGCTCCTCGGCGGGGACCGCCAGCACGTCCTTGATGTGGACGAGCCCGGCGACGGTGTCCAGGCTGCCCCGGTAGACGGGGAAGCGGGACAGCCCGGTGGCGCGGGTCGCGTTGGCCACGTCCTCGGCGGTGGCCCGTACGTCCAGCGCCACCACCCGCACCCTCGGGGTCATCACGTTCTCCGCGGTGAGTCCGGCGAGGTTGAGGGTGCGGACGAACAGCTCGGCGGTGCCCTTCTCCAGCGCGCCCTCCTTGGCCGAGTGCCGGGCGAGGGCGATCAGCTCCTGCGGACCGCGCGCGGAGGCCAGCTCCTCGGCGGGCTCCAGGCCCATCCGGCGCACGGTGCGGTTGGCGGTGTTGTTGAGATGGCTGATCAACGGGCGGAAGACGGAGCTGAAGACGCGCTGCGGAGTGGCCACGGCCTTGGCGACCGGCAGCGGCCGGGAGATCGCCCAGTTCTTGGGCACCAGCTCGCCGACGACCATCAGCACGACGGTCGACAGGAAGGTGCCGAGCACCAGCGCGGTCGAGTGGACGGCCGACGAGGGCACGCCGATCGCGGTGAGCGGCCCGGCCAGCAGGGCCGCGACGGACGGCTCGGCCAGCATGCCGACGACCAGATTGGTCACGGTGATGCCCAGCTGCGCGCCGGAGAGCTGATAGGTGAGGCTCCGTACGGCCTTCAGCGCCCCGGCCGCACCGCGCTCCCCGCGCCCGGCCGCGAGTTCCAGCTCGCTGCGCTCGACCGTGGTCAGCGAGAACTCCGCCGCGACGAAGGCGCCACAGGCCACCGCCAGGAGGAGCGCCACGGCCAGGAGGAGGACTTCGGTCATCGGTTCACCTCTGTCCCATGCTAGGGCCTGTCCGGAGCTGTGATCTGGATCAGCGAGCCCGGATCTCAACTCCGGACAGGCCCTGAAAGGCCCCGCACGGCGGCGCCGCGACCGGGAGGGCCGCCGGGGTCAGGGGCGCAGCGGCTTGACCCAGCGGCTCCACTGCGGCTGCGGCGCATAGCCCGCCGCGCTCCACGCGTGGTGGGCGAGCTCGTTCCCGTTCAGCACCATCGCGTCCCCGCGCCGTCCGCCCAGGGCCGCGAACCGCTCCTCGGCCGCCGCCAGGAGCGCCGTCGCCACGCCCCGGCGGCGGTGCCCGGGGTGGACGGCCAGCCGGTACAGATGGCAGCGCCAGCCGTCGAAACCGGCGATCACGGTCCCGGCGAGCTCACCGTCCCGCTCGGCCAGCAGCAGCGACTCCGGGTCGCGGTCGAGCAGCCGGGCCACCCCGTCCCGGTCGTCGCTGATGCTGGTGCCCTCCGCCGCCTCCTTCCAGAAGGTGAGCACGGTGTCGAGGTCGGCGGGGGCCGCGGCCCGTATCCGGAGATCGTTCATGTCCGTATCCCACCATCGGGCGGACCGCGGCGTCGACGGGATTCCGTCGGGTCAGCTGCCGTGCAGCTCCTCGATCACCGGCGCGAACGCCTCCATGTTGTGCTCCAGCACGGTGAAGTACGAGAAGCCGAACCGCTCGCGGTGGGCCCGCAGCTGCTCCGCCATCTCCTTGGCGCCGCCCAGCAGCAGCGCCGGGTGCTCCAGCAGCTGGTCCTCGGTGAGATCCGGTGCGTACGGGGCCAGCTCACGCGCCTTGGCGCGCCGGTCGTCGGTGGGGCCGACCATCTGGATGAGGTAGTTCAGCTCGATGGTGTCGTCGCTTTCGTCGGCCCCCTCGGTCCTCCCCGCCTCGGCGGCGAAGCGGCGGAAGGCGGCGACCCGGCCCTCCAGCGCCTCGGGGCTGATCAGCTGCAGGGTGCCCTGGGGCTTGCCGGCGGGCTGCACCGCGCCGGTGAACGCGGCGATGTCCGCGTGGCGCGCGGCCAGCCGCAGCAGCCGGTCGCCGTTGCCGCCGAGCAGCAGCGGCGGGCGCGGGGACTGGGTGGACCGCGGCCGGTGCTCGGTATCGGTCAGCAGCCGCTCCAAGTCGGCCACGGTGCGCACCAGATGGTCCACCCGCTCCCGTGGCGAACCGAACGGCAGCCCGGCGCTGTCGTGCTCGGCCTTGACATAGCCGGCGCCCAGGCCGAGCTCCAGCCGGCCGTCGGTGAGCGCGTCGCAGGTGGCCACCTCCCTGGCGAGCAGCGCGGGGTTCCAGAAGCCGGCGTTGAGCACGAAGGTGCCCAGCCGCGGGCGCTCGGTCGCCTCGGCGGCGGTCGCCAGTGCCGGGAACGGGGCGGGGTTGCCGAGGTGGTCGGGGGCCAGCAGCACGTCATAGCCGAGCTGCTCGGCGTGGCGGCACTTGCCCCGCCATGCCTCGGCCGATTCAAGGGTGAGCAGATTGACTCCGAAACGGAACGGCCTTGCCATGAGCCCTCCTTGATCGCGGATACCGCGAACGTATCCGAGATCGGCTCCGTCCGGGGCGGCTCACCCTGATTCGGCGGCCCGGCCGATCGGGCACCGGGCCGGGGCCGGCGCTCAGTTCAGCGGATCGGGGTCCGGGGCGGGCCCGGGTGGCGCGGGGGCGGCGAAGATGTGCATCCGCTCCAGCACCGCCTCGGCCGTGGGCCGCTCCATCCGGTCCACGATCCGGCCGTCGGCGAGGAAGAGCACCAGATCGGAGTGGGCGGCGGCGGTCGGGTCGTGGGTGACCATGACGACCGTCTGGCCCAGTTCGTCCACGGCCTCCCGCAGGAAGCGCAGCACCTCCAGGCCCGCCCGTGAGTCCAGATTGCCGGTCGGCTCGTCCGCGAAGATGAGCTCGGGGCGGGAGGCGAGCGCCCGCGCGCACGCCACCCGCTGCTGCTGCCCGCCGGACAGCTGGGCGGGCCGGTGCCGCAGCCGGTCCCGCAGCCCGAGGGTGTCGATGACCCGGTCCACCCACTCCCGGTCGGGTTTGTGGCCCGCGATGTCCATGGGCAGGGTGATGTTCTCGGCCGCGTTGAGCGTGGGCAGCAGATTGAACGACTGGAACATAAAGCCGATCCGGTCGCGTCGGAGCTGGGTCAGCTCCTTGTCGCCCAGGCCGGTGATCTCGGTGTCGCCCAGCCAGGCCCGGCCCGACGAGACCGTGTCGAGACCCGCCAGACAGTGCATCAGGGTGGACTTCCCGGAGCCGGACGGGCCCATCACCGCGGTGAACCTGCCCCGTTCGATCTCCACGTCCACCGCGTCCAGCGCGAGCACGGCCGTCTCGCCGCTGCCGTACGCCTTGGTCAGGGCCCGGGCACGGGCCGCCGCACGGGCGCCGCCGTCCGCGAACCCGTCCGTCTTCGTTGCCGCCGGTGTGGACATGATGCCTCCCGTATCGGAACGTCGTGCCCTCGATGGTAGGGACCCGGCCGCCGGTACGCGCGCCTGTGGACGCGGGCGTACGGGAACGCGAACGCCGACGGGAGGGCGATCAGGGACCGGAAGGCGCGGACGGCCGGCGGGCGGCGCCGAGCACGCACGGGGACGTCGGCAGTGCCGGGCCCCGGTCCGGGATGCGCAGCCGGCGGTGGCCGATCGGCTCGAAGCCCGCCGCCGCGATCTCCGACCGCGCCTCACGCGCCGTATGGCAGCCGCCGAACATCAGCGGCCACACCGTGCGGTCCAGCGCCCACTGGGTCGTCGCCAGGACCCGCCCCTCGGCGCGGCCGTGCTCGAGGAAGCGCAGCTCACCGCCGGGCCGCAGCACCCGCAGCAGTTCGGCGAGCGCGCGCCGCACATCGCGTACCGAACACAGCACCAGACAGGCCACCGCCGCGTCGAACCCCTCGCTCTTGACCGGCAGCGCCTCGGCGACGCCCGGCACCACGTCCACCGGCACCCCGGCGCGCAGCCCCGCCCGGGTGGCCAGCCGCCGCAGATGGCGCTCGGGCTCGATGGCGACGACCTCGGAGACGGTCTCGGGGTAGTGCGGGAAGTTCAACCCGTTGCCCGCGCCGATCTCGATGACCCGGCCGGAGAGCCCGGCCAGCAGCTCGTCGCGCAGCTCACCAAGACCGGCCCGCTCGTCGGCCAGTGGGCTCAGTCTGGCGTAGCAGCGGGCGAAGAGCGGATGGTGGACGGCGTCACGCGGGGGTGTGCGACGGCATACGGGCATGGGAGCTCCCCCTTGTCCCAGGTGCGGGCGGTTTGTCCCGGGTGTCCCGGGGATGGACGATGACCGGTACCGGGATTCTGCCCAGGCGGGGGGTGTCGCTACGCGGCCAGCCGCGCCGGGTCCCAGGTGCCGTCCAGCCGGGGCGCCAGCCAACCGGGGGCCTGGGCGCGGAACTCGGCGGGCGGCAGGGCGGGGGCGCCCTGGGGGACGGCGCCCAGCAGCGGGACACCGGAGGACTCCGGCAGATCGGCCACATTGCAGCGGGAGGCGAGATCCGCGGCCGTGGGCCAGCTGCCGATGACGACGCCTGGGCACTCCAGCCCGCGGGCGCGCAGGGCCTCGGTGGTCAGGGTGGTCACGTTGAGCGTGCCGAGACCCGCGTGGGCGACGACGAGGACGGGCGCGCCGAGCAGCCGGGCCGCGTCGGCGAGCGTCGCCCCCGTCTCGTCGAACCGTACGAGCAGTCCTCCCGCGCCCTCGATCAGCACCAGATCGTGCTCGGTGGCCAGCTTCTCGGCCGCGTCGGCCACCTCGTGCGGCCGCACCGGAGGCCGTCCGGCGCGGCGGGCTGCGGTGGCGGGGGCCAGCGGCTCGGGGTAGCGGGCGAGTTCGAGCAGGGTCACCGCCCCGGCGAGGCGGGCCACCTCCGCGGTGTCACCCGGCTCGTCCTCCGCGACACCGGTCTGGGCGGGCTTGAGCACCGCCACCGAGCGGCCGTGCGCGAGCGCCGCGGCGGCGACGGCCGCCGTACTGACGGTCTTTCCGATCTCGGTGCCCGTACCGGTGACGATCAGGACTGTCATCTTTGTTTCCGTTGCCTTTCGCTTTCGTTTGTGCTCCCGGGGTGAGCTCCGGGCCGCCCTCGCATGCCCCGGCCCGCGGTCGGTCTCCGTTTCCCTGGGAAGCGCCGACCGCGAGCGGGGCGGGCGGGTCAGACGGCCGCCGCGGCGGCCGCCCGGACCGCCGCGCAGATCCGGGCCAGATCGTGGTCCCCGGTGATGTACGGCGGCATGGTGTACAGCAGATCGCGGAACGGGCGCAGCCATACGCCCTCGCGCACCGCGGCCCGTGTCGCCGCCGCCATCGCCGCGTCGTCCATCGGACGGTCCAGCTGGACGACGCCGATCGCGCCGAGCACCCGTACGTCCCGCACGCCCGGCACGGCGGCGGCCTCCGCGAGACCGTCCCGCAGCCCGGTCTCGATCCGCTTGACCTCCTGCCGCCAGTCGTAGGAGAGCAGCAGATCGATCGAGGCGCTGGCCACGGCCGTGGCCAGCGGATTGCCCATGAAGGTCGGGCCGTGGGCGAGCACCGGCACCTCGCCGCGCGAGATGCCCTCCGCCACCCGCGGGGTGCACAAGGTGGCGGCGAGAGTCAGATAACCCCCGGTCAGCGCCTTGCCCAGACACATCACATCGGGGCACACCCCCGCGTGCCCGGCCGCGAAGAGCGCGCCCGAGCGGCCGAAGCCCGTGGCGATCTCGTCGAACACCAGCAGCACGTCGTGCTCGTCGCACGCCTCGCGCAGCACCCGCAGCAGCGCGGGGGAGTGGAAGCGCATCCCGCCCGCGCCCTGCACCACCGGCTCCACGATCACCGCGGCCACCTCATGGGCGTGACGGGCCACCAGCTCACGGACGTGGCGCTCGTACGCCGGGTCGGGGTCCGCGTCGAAGCCGGGCGGCGGCGCGTCCGCGAAGATCTGCTCCGGCAGCACACCGGACCACAGACGGTGCATACCGCCCTCCGGGTCGCACACCGCCATCGGCTGCCAGGTGTCGCCGTGGTAGCCGCCGCGCCAGGTCAGCAGCCGCCGCTTGGCGGGGCGGCCGAGGGAGCGCCAGTACTGGAGGCACATCTTCACCGCGACCTCGACCGACACCGAACCGGAGTCGGCGAGGAAGACGTGCTGGAGCGGCTCGGGCGTGATCTCCACCAGCCGGGTGGCCAGCCGGACGGCGGGCTCATGGGTGAGCCCGCCGAACATCACATGGCTCATCCGGTCGAGCTGACCGCGCGCGGCGTCGTTGAGCGCCGGGTGGTTGTAGCCGTGGATGGCGGACCACCACGACGACATCCCGTCCACCAGCTCGCGGACGCCCTCCACCGGCTCGGCCAGCCGCAGCCGGACCCCGGCTGCGGACTCCACGACCAGCGGGTCCTGGCGGCCGGGCATCGGGCCGTACGGATGCCAGACGTGCTGCCGGTCCAGCTCCCGCAGCTCGGCCGGGGCCAGCGGCTCAGGCATTGGGCGGCAGATCCGTGCCCGCGCCGCGGCGGCGCACCGCGACCAGGCCGGCGTGGGACCCCCGCGTGCCCGCCGGGGCGGCCACCGTCGCACCGGCCGCCGCCTGTGCCGGTACGGCGTCAGCGGATACGGCGTCGGCGGATACCGCGTCGGCGGGCGCGGCGTCGGCGGGCGCCGCGTCGCCGCACGGGCCGCAGCCGCCGCCCTCCGCGCCGTGACCGCCGCAGCCGGAACCGGCGGCGGCAGCCGCGTCCGCGCGGTGCGCGGGCAGCGTCGTCGTATCGGTGCCCTCGACCTCGAAGCCCGCGTCGGCGATCATCGCCAGATCGTCCTTGCCCGCCTGGCCCTCGGTGGTCAGATAGTCGCCGAGGAAGATCGAGTTCGCCAGGTTCAGGGCCAGCGGCTGGAGCGTCCGCAGATGGATCTCGCGGCCGCCCGCGAGCCGCACCTCGACGTCCGGGCAGACGAACCGCACCATGGCCAGGATCCGCAGACAGCGCTGCGGGGTGAGGTTCCAGTCCCCGGCCAGCGGGGTGCCCTCGATCGGGATGAGGAAGTTGACCGGCACCGAATCCGGGTCCAGCTCGCGCAGCGAGAAGACCACGTCCACCAGGTCCTCGTCCGACTCGCCCATGCCCGCGATCAGCCCGGAGCAGGCGGACATCCCCGCAGCCTGGGCCTGCTGTACGGTCGAGACCCGGTCGGCGTAGGTGTGGGTGGTGGTGATGTCGCCGTATGTCGCCTCGGAGGTGTTGAGGTTGTGGTTGTACGCGTTCGCCCCCGCGTCCTTCAGCCGCTCCGCCTGGCCGTCGGACAGCAGCCCCAGACAGGCGCAGATCTCGACGTCCTGGTGCTCCTCCTTGATGGCGGCGATGGTCCGGGAGACCCGGTCCACGTCGCGGTCGGTCGGGCCGCGTCCGCTGGCGACCAGGCACACCCGCTTGGCGCCGCCCGCGACCCCGGCGCCCGCCGCGGCGGCCGCCTGCTCCGGCTTGAGCCAGGTGTACTTGAGGATCTCGGACTTCGAGCCCAGCCGCTGCGAGCAGTACGAGCAGTCCTCGGGGCACAGCCCCGACTTGAGGTTCACCAGATAGTTGAGCTTCACCCGCCGCCCGAACCAGGCGCGGCGCACCTTGCCCGCCGCGGCCACCACGTCGAGCAGCTCGTCATCGGAGGTCGCCAGGACGGCGAGCGCCTCTTCGCGGGTGGGCGTCTCGCGCCGCAGCCCCTTCTCCACCAGCGTGTTCAGCAGGTCCATGGCGACGATCCTTTCCTACCCCACCGCCCGCGGCCAAGGAGGGACCGTACAAGACGCGCTGATCGGGGTGTGTGTATTGCCACATCATGACCGGGCATGGACGAGGCTACGTTCTATCCGGACCCGACAGCCGGTGCCCGAGACGAGGCCACGGAAGGCGAGGCAGCCGATGCCCCAGGACCGCCACGACGCGTTCGCATGGATCGACGCACAGCGGGAGCGGCGCGACCGGGCGGGGCTGGTGCGCCGGCTCAGCCCCCGCCCCGCCGACTCCCCGCTGCTCGATCTGGCGAGCAATGACTATCTGGGGCTGGCCCGGCATCCGGAGGTGACGGCCGCCGCGGCCGTGGCGGCGCACCGCTGGGGCGCGGGGTCGACCGGGTCGCGCCTGGTCACCGGCTCCACCGAGCTGCACGCCACGCTGGAGCGGGAACTCGCCGAGTTCTGCGGATTCGAGGCGGCCCTGGTGTTCTCCTCCGGCTACGCGGCCAATCTGGCCGCCGTCTCCGCGCTGAGCGGCCGGGACGCACTGGTCGTCTCCGACGCGGACAACCACGCCTCGCTCATCGACGGCTGCCGGCTCTCCCGCGCCGAGATCGCCGTCGTCCCGCACGCCGACCCGGACGCCGTACGCAAGGCGCTGGACGCGGCCGGGGCGGACGAAGCGGATGAAGCAGATGAAGCGGACGCGGGGGAGGCGCGGCGGCGCGCCCTCGTCGTCAGCGACGCGGTCTTCTCCGTCGACGGCGACGCCGCCCCGCTGGCCGCCCTCGCCGGTGCCTCCCGGCCGTACGGCGCGGCGCTGGTGGTGGACGAGGCGCACGGCCTGGGGGTGCTCGGCGAGGGCGGCCGCGGCGCGGTGCATGAGGCCGGACTCGCGGGCGCGCCGGACGTGGTGGTCACGGCGACCCTCTCCAAGTCACTGGGCAGCCAGGGCGGGGCGGTGCTGGGGCCCGCCCGGGTCATCGACCATCTGGTGAACTCCGCGCGGACGTTCATCTTCGATACCGGGCTCAACCCGGCGGCCGTGGGCGCCGCCCTGGCGAGCCTGCGCCTGCTGCGCCGGGAGCCGGAGCGCGCCACCCGCGTCCGCACGGTCGCCATGGGGCTGTACGGGCGGCTGACCGCCGCCGGGCTGGCCGCGGTGCGGCCGGACGCGTCGGTGGTGTCGGTGCGGGCCCCGTCGCCGGAGAAGGCGGTGCGCTGGGCCGCGGACTGCCGCGCGGCCGGGCTGATGGTGGGGTGCTTCCGCCCGCCGTCCGTTCCGGACGGCGTCTCCCGGCTGCGGCTGACCGCGCGCGGGGATCTGACGGAGGCGCAGGTCGAAGGGGCGGTCGACGTGATCGTGAGAACCGCGCCGACCGCCTGATGGCTCACTGACGGGATGGCGAGCGGATCAGCTCACCGGTGGAAGAGGTACTTCACTGACGGATCAGCTTCCGGTTCCGGTCGAGCGGGAGGTGCCGGAGCCGGGGCCGTCGCCCTTGAGTCCCTCGAGGAAGGAGACCCAGGTCGACGGGGTGAACAGCAGGACGGGGCCCGCCGTGTTCTTCGAATCGCGCACGCCGAGCCGGTCGGGCCCCAGCAGGGCCGTCTCGACGCAGTTGTTCATTCCGACGCTGTAGCTGCTGCGCAGCCAGTCGACGGAGTTAGCGGACATTTTGGACATGGTGCCCCCTCAGGCGCCGCCCCCGATTTTGTTGATGAAGGACAACGATTCCTCAGGTGTCAGGGCGTGAGCGCGCAGTACTTCGAACGCGGCGCTGTACGCCCGGAGGTCTTCTTTCCGCTCCAGATAGAGGCTACTCGTCAAGTGGTCGAGAACTACTACGTCCAGGTCACTAATGTGCGGAAAAGAGAAAATAATGAAAGGACCTGTCATACCGATGGGCATTCCGATAGAGAATGGCAGCACCTGTAGCTGCACCTGAGGCAATGCGTGGAGTTCGGCCAGATGGCGCAATTGCGCCGTCATCACTCCGGGCCCGCCCACTTCGCGCCGCAGCGCCGCCTCGTCGAGCACCGCGTGCAGCCGCAGCGGCCGCTCGCCGTGCAGCACGGACTGGCGCGCGATCCGCACCTCCACCAGCGAGTCCACCTGCGGCCCCGGCAGATCCGGGAGCGCCGCGAGGGTCACCGCACGGGCGTAGTCCGGGGTCTGCAGCAGGCCCGGCACCACCGTGGTCTCCAGGGTGTACGCGTCCGACGCCTCCGCCTCCAGGCTGATGAAATCCCGGTAGGCGGGCGGCAGCAGATCGCGGTACGCGTACCACCAGCCGCGCCGTGACCCCTCCGGATCCGAGGCGCCCCCACGGCACAGCGCCTCCAGCAGGGCACGCAGCTCCGGGTCGGCGACCTGGTAGACCTCCAGCAGCCGTGCCACATCCGAGGGCTTGGCGCCGCTCCGCCCGGTCTCGATCCGGCTCACCTTCGACTGGTGCCAGCCCAGCCGGTGGGCGACCTCACCGCTGGTGAGTCCGGCCAGATCGCGCTGGCGGCGCAGTTCCGCACCGAGCTTGCGGCGACGCACCGCCGGGCCGTATCGCATCAGTTCTCCCTCCGCCTTCCTTTTGGCGCGTCACCCACAGCGCGTGTCCGCACCAGTGGCCCAGTGTGCCTTCCAAATCCGGTTTTCCGTAGCAGAGTTCACCGCTTTGGGCGACGGATATATGCATAACTCGGTGGATCGCCCCCGCTACAGAGGCCATTGGTGGCAGTCTGACGCGTAGAGCCGTCGGGGCAGCCCACGACCACCGGCTTCGCAGCACCACCCTCGAAAAGCGTCCGCAGCCGCGCCCCGGCCGGAAAGGGACAGGCCGTCATGGCAGACCATCAGGAAGCATCCGTCACTCTGCCGAGCGCACCGGCGTCGGTTCCCGCGGCACGCGCCTATGTCACGGACGTGCTCGCCGAATGGGGGCTCGGGGCGGGAGCCGAGGCCGCCGACACCGTGCGGCTGATGGTCTCCGAGCTCGCCACCAACGCCGTGGAGCACACCGTGGGCCAGTCGCCCACCTTCACCGTGGACCTACGGCTCGACCGCGAGCAGCGGCTGGAGATCGGGGTCACCGACAGCCATCCGAAGTGGCCCAGGTGGCTGCCGCTGGCCACCCAGCAGGACAGCGGGCGCGGGATGGTGATCGTCCGCTGTCTGGCCGCGGAGTCGGGCGGCGAGGTGTTCGTCACCCCGACCGCGGACGGCGGCAAGACCGTCTGGATCGCCCTGCCGTGGACCGTCCCGGTCCGCTGAGCGGGTGGACCGTCCCCGTCCGCGTCCGCGTCCGCTGAAGGGTGGACCGTCCCCGTCCGCCGGGCCCGGCCGGATCGCCCCGATCCGCCCGAACCGCTCACAGCACGCGCTGGGCCCGCCCCTCCGAGCCCCGCGCCTCGGCCAGCTGGCGAATCCGGGTGTAGACCCGCCCGGCGGCCGGGCCGATCAGATAGTGCGGCATATCGCCGCGCTCGATCACCCCGTACCGGCTCGTGCCCATCAGATACGAGGAGTACAGGATCAGCCCGCTCGATCCGCGCATATCGATGGTGAGCGCCGAGAAGCCGGGAAACTCCTCCGTCTGGTAGACCCGCAGGCCGTCGGCCTCCGACCCGTAGCGCTCCTTGAAACGGCCGAACCGCTCCAGCGAATCCTTGATCTTCCGCGTCATGTCCTCCTGGTACTGGCGGGAGAGCGTGGCCGCCGCGTCCGAGGATGGGTCCAGCAGATAGCAGTGGTACGTGCCGCCCCGGCGCAGCAGCCCGAGGACCGCGTCGCGGAAGCGGGCCGGGCGCTCGGTGGTGACCAGCCGGCCGGAGGTGGTGCGCAGCGCCGTCCCCATGTCCAGGACCTCCTCGGCCGCCGCGTCCAGCAGCCGCGCCTTCTCCTGCGGGCTCGGCCGCTCCGGATACGCGTGCACCGGGGAGCCGTCCGTGAGCCCCCGGCCCGCCAGCCATGCCTTGGCCGCCCCGTCCGGGCCGCCGTCGCCCGCCATCAGATAGACGTCCTTGCCCTCATGGCTTCCCACGTGGGCGAACAGCTCCGCATACGGACCAGCGGTGCGGTACACATCCTCCGAGACCGCCAGGCAGTCCGGCGGAGTGGCCTTCTCCAGATGCGCGGCCAGATTGATGTCGGGGGAGTGGATGGTGCCGGTCCGGCCCTCGCCGGTGTGCCGTATCGCCCCCTTGTGCAGCGCCATCCGCACATGCAGCTCGCCCTCCACCCCCGCCTGGGCGAACTCGTCCCGCAGATGGCGCAGATCGAGGGTGAGAAAGGTGCGGGCCGACTCCAGCGCGACATCGCGGGCCACGCTCTCGCGGTCGTCGTGGACCGCGAAGAAGCCCCCGTCGCCGCGCCAGCTCCATAAGTCGCCGCGGGCACAGCGGTGCTGGGCCGAGAACTGCTCGATCCGCGCGCGCATCCGCTCGCGCAGCAGATCGAAGGCGTGGGCTGCGCGGTCCCTGGGGTTCGAGCGGACGATCGTCGAATACCCGGAGGTGTCGACGAAGAGCAGATACACCTGGTCGTAGGTCCGGTCCGCCTGGAAGGGCTCGCTCATGCCGGCACCACACCGCGCTCGACGGCGCCGCGCTCCACACAGAACTCATTGCCCTCGACATCGGACATCACCACCCACCCCAGCCCGTCCTCCGTGCGCCGGTCGTCCACGACGCGCGCGCCGAGCCCGATCAGCCGCTCCACCTCGGCGTCCCGGGTGCCCGACGGCGGCTGGATGTCCAGGTGCACCCGGTTCTTGACGGCCTTGGCGTCCGGGACCCGCAGGAACAGCAGCCCCGGCACCCCGGGTTGCCCCGGGCTGATCAGCGCCCATTCGCCGTCCGGATCGGAGTCCTCCAGGGGGTAGCCGGTCAGCCGGGACCAGAACCGTGCGAGGGCGTGGGGATCACGGGCGTCGAAGGTGATGTGCCGGACCGGGTTGAGATACGCCATGCGATGCCTCCGGTGGTCGACGTGGCCGGTCCACGGCGGTGTCCCGGCCCCGTGAACCTACCCACGGCCACTGACGCCTACGGCGGGTCAGCGCACATGTCCGTACCAGACCTTCTTGGTCCAGATCCGCTCCAGCCGCACCACCTCGCCGGTCTTGGGGGCGTGCCAGAGGCGGCCGCCGCCCGCGTACACCCCGACGTGGTACACCCCGCTGCCGGAATGGAAGAACACCAGGTCACCGCCCTTGCGGGAGGCGGCCTTGATATGGCGGGTCCGGTTGTACTGGGCGGCGGCGGTGCGCGGCAGCCGCTTTCCGGCCCGCTTGTAGGCGTACTGCGTCAGCCCGGAGCAGTCGAAGCGCTTCGGCCCCGCCGCGCCGTACGTGTACGGTGCGCCCTTCTTGGCGGCCGCGATCCGCAGCGCCTTGGCGGCGACGGTCGCGGCCTCGGCCTCCGGTGGGCAGCCCGGCGTCGCCACGGTGCCGCCCACGGCGGCGACGGTGAGGGCGGAGACGGCGCTTGCTCGGGAGAACATCCTGGGGATACGTATGTGCGCAGACATCACACGAAACCCTTCGTGAGCCGACCCCGCCCCGGTGCGGTGGCGGGGTCCTGTCGTCTCCAGGGATGGTCACGCAGGCGCACCGGCGGTTCCGACTCGAGAGGGCGCGATGTGACGGAGGTCACTACGGGGCCGTTCGGGTGGTGCCGACCGCTCCGTCCCACGGCGATGACCTGCCCGAACGGCCGTGCTGCGGCGTGGTGGGGCGGGCGGTGGAACGGACCCGGTGCGGCCGCGGGACGCAAGCCGATCCCGGTCGTGGCGCCGGAATCCCGCTCCGCCGTTCGGGCGACGGGGCCGGCCGCCCCGCGCCCCTGACGAGCGCGGCCATCAGGCCCGCAGCGCCGGGGGCAGCGTGACGCGCTCCGTGCGCCGCTCACCGTCCAGCACTCGCAGCGCCCGGGCCAGGGTCGCGGTGTGCAGTTCGCTCTCCCCGCGCTCATGCATCAGCGTCAGCGCGTCCCGCAGCGCGGTGGCCTTCCCCACCAGCGCCTGGGCGGCCCGCAGACTGCCGTAGGTGTCATGGCCGCGCGCCGGATTGATCCGGCCCAGCAGATCGGCCACCTCCAGATAGCCGTCGATCACATTCCCCTCCGCGCGGGTGAGCGCGGGCAGCGGGGGCAGCTCCGGTGGCAGCATCGCGCTCACCTCGTCCGCGGCGGCGGGCCCGGCCGCTTACGGCTCTGGGTGACCTCGTCCACCAGCCCGTAGGCCATCGCGCCCTCGGCGTCGAAGACCTTGTCGCGGTCGATGTCGGCCCGGATCCGCTCGGCGCTCCGGCCGGTGTGCCGCGCCAGCATCTCCTCGAGCATCCGCTGGGTGCGCCGCAACTCATTGGCCTGGATCTCCAGGTCCGAGGTGGTGCCCTCGACCGGTTCACTGAACGCGGCCTGGTGGATGAGGACGCGCGCGCCCGGCAGGGCCAGGCGCTTGCCCGGGGTGCCGGCGGCCAGCAGCACGGCGGCCGCCGAGGCGGCCTGGCCCAGGCAGACCGTCTCGATGTCGCAGGAGACGAAGTGCATGGTGTCGTAGACCGCCGTCATGGCCCCGAACGAGCCGCCGGGCGAATTGATGTAGAGCGAGATGTCCTGGTCGGGCGCGGCGTGCTCGAGATGGATCAGCTGCGCGATCACATCGTTGGCGGCGGTGTCGTCGATCGGGGTGCCGAGGAAGACGATGCGCTCGGAGAGCAGCTTGGAGTACGGGTCCATGGTGTGCGTCGCCGAGCCGGTGCGCTCGGTGAACTCGGGCAGGACATAGCGCGCGGTCGGTCGTTCCATCGCGTCACCTCTCGGCGTCGTCGTTCGCGGTGTCGTTGGCTCCATAAAAAATGTACAGGACGTACATCCCAATATGATGGGACCGGATTCTAGTGATCAAGTCAAATTCCCAGGTCAGAGGGGGCTTTATTGCTCCCTGTGGGGGCTCGTGTCTCACATTCCTGTCACCGTTTGACGGCCCTTTGGCGGGAGCGTTGTCGCCGTTGCATTCGGCAACTAGCCAGTCGTCCTCCCTGTGGCCACCCTGATCTGCGAGCTTGTCGCGGCTCGCCGCGGTATCCGTCAATGGGTGTGGGCGGCCCGGCTCTTCACTGTCGTGCGTCAGTTGACCAACTGGATCCTCAAGGAAGGCCCTGAACCGTTCCGGCGGGATGGATTCAACTGATCGTCGCAACACCTCGTAGTCGGAGGTGGCGTGATGGGTGTTGGTCCGCAGCAGCGCAGGGCCCGTGAGTATCGGGGGCAGATGCCGTCGCCGGGTCGTCTGACGGTCGCGTGGCGAGAGGATCGTGTCCGGTTCTGGGCTGCCATCGCCAAGGGGCTGCGCTATGAGGAGGCGGCGGGCGAGAGCGGTGTGTCGCCTGCGGTCGGGACTCGGTGGTTTCGCCACGCTGGCGGCGTGAATCCGAACCTTTCACCGACGGTGTCAGGGCGCTACCTGTCGTTCGCCGAGCGCGAGGACATCGCCGTGTGGCCCGCCCAGGCCGCGAGAATGACGTCGCGAGGCGGCTGGGCCGGTCGCCGTCGACGATCTCGCGAGAGCTCCGCCGGAACGATTCCACGCGGACCTATCGTGTGGAGTATCGGGCGTCCACCGCGCAGTGGTATGCAGAGCGGCGGGCCCGGCGGCCGAAGGCGGCGAAGCTGACCGTGAACGAGCGGCTGTGTGCGTACGTGCAGGACCGGCTCGCACCGCCCCCGGTCTGCTCGCGCTGCCGGGCGTCGGGACCGAGACCGCCGGGCAGCTACTGGTCACCGTCGGTGACAACCCCGACAGGCTCGCTTCAGAGGCCTCAGTCGCTCACCTGTGCGCCGCCTCACCTGTGCCAGCCTCATCCGGGCGCACAGACCGCCACCGACTCAACCGTGGTGGCGACCGCCAGGCCAACCGCGCGCTGCACACAATCGTGCTGGTCCGCATGCGTCACGACCCGCGCACCCGCGACTACGTCCACCGTCGAAGGACTCAAGACGAAGGACATCTTCAGCTGCCTCAAGCGCTTCGTCGCGCGATAGGTCTACCGCCACCTCACCAGCGCACCCGGGCCGTCTCCTGCAGCTTGACGATCTATAGAAGCTTCTGTGATGTCGTTCTCGGTGGCGGTCTCTTCCGGAACCAGCAGGGAAGCTGATTCGAGCAGCTCAGGGACGCCCATGCGCTCATTGTCGGGTCCGCGTGCCCGCCCTGGCGCGCGTTGGCAGGTTCCCGCGTCTATGTGACGTGTGCGGGTACGTACCCGTACCCTTCGGGGGTGGAAAGGAGCACGATCATGTCTGATGCCAATGTCCGTATCCCCGAGGAGGCCAAGGACCGGCTCGCCGCGATCGCGGCCGCCGAGGGCCTGTCGCTGCGCGCGTATCTGGCGCGTCTGGCCGAGACGCTGCTCACCCCGGCCGAGCGTGCCGAGCGAGCGGAGAAGGCCCTGGCCACGCTGCAGAAGTGGAACGGCTATGCCCCGTCGGCGGCCGAGCAGGGCGACCTGGACAGTGAGCTGGACCGGCGCCTGGCCGCGGTGACCGCCCCGTGAGCGAACTGCACATCGTGCTGGACGAGACGGCCATGGCCGCGGCCGGCCAGGGCAACGTCCTCGCCTCCCGCCTCATCCACCGGGCCCACGCCGAACCCGGCTGGTTCCTCTACGCCCCTTCGTGTGCGCTGGTCGAAGCGGACCGTGCCCGGCCGGGCACGGCCGAGCATCTGGCCGCCCTGCCGGGCATCACCGTCCTGGACCTGGACCTGTCCGCCGCGCTGGCCGTGGCGAAAGAGGCGACGTGGGCAGCGGCACACAGCCGGTACGCGGCGCAGCCCACCCCCGAGCGGCCCGACGGGGCGGTCGTCGCCACCACCACCCCGAAGCGGTGGGAAGGCGAACGGGTCCGCGTCCTGGACCTCACCCCCTGACCAGCGGCTGATTCACGGTGCTGCGCGCACCTGGTCGCGGCGTGCGGTGACCAGGGCGCGCCACCGTTGCCGGGCGGTGGGTTCTCCGTCGAGCCACTGTGCCCGCGAGGCGGTCTCGCGGGGGAGCGGGAGGCCGGCCATGAAGTGCACGATGTCGCCGTAGTACGCGTAGTAGCCCTGGTGGGTCAGTACATGGCGATCATGTCCCTCGATCCCACCGGCAAGGGCCAGGCCCGCTGGACCATGCGCTGGAAGACCGCACTGAACGCCTTCGACATCACCTTCGACGGCCGACTCTCAGCAGCCCGGCAGTAACAACCACCCCCAGTTACACCGCTCGTTTGGCTCTGTTCCGTAGTCGGTGGTGACGGCGCGTTCTCCTTATTGCAGGAGCATGCGAAGGCGCGCGGGTTCCAGGATTCCTGGACGCCAGGCCGCAGGAACTCGTATGCGACTACTGGATCCTAGGCCCCCTGTGTACGGGTTCGGCCTCTACATCGGCACAGCGGTTACTGAGCTTTTCGGGTTGTCGTCGGTAGTGACGGCTCATGATCCTTTCGGCATGCCGTTGGTGTGAGGTGGAAGGCGCGGTGGGCCGTCAGCGCCTCTTCCCCCCATTGGCGGGTGACGGGGAGGAGCTTGCCGACGGCGGCCCGCATGGTGGCGACGCCGGGCGGCTCGGTCACCGCCTCGACGTCATCTCAGCTGTCATCCGACGACGACCGTCTCGGCATCGACGTCACCATCGCCGCCACCTCCACCGCCCACGACACCGGATCCGCCGGGCGGGGCCACTTCACCAGGCAGAGACCGCCGATCCATGGATAAACCGTCCTCTCCCGCCCCTGCGCGGGCGCCCCTACGGTCGAGGCCGCGGGCGCTCATCGGCCCGCCGTAACGAAGGAGCGCGACCCCCATGAAGATGACCGGCAACACGATTCTGATCACCGGCGGAACCTCGGGCATCGGGCTTGGTCTGGCCCTGCGTCTGCACGAGGCCGGCAACAAGGTGATCGTCGCCGGCCGGCGCAAGGAACTCCTGGACGAGATCACGGCCGAGCACCCGGGCATCGACGCGCTCGTCCTCGATGTCGCGGACCCCGACTCGATTGCCCGGGCCCGTGAGACCGTGGCAGCGAGCCGCCCGGAGCTGAACGTCCTGGTCAACAACGCCGGCATCATGCAGTGGGAGAACCTCCTCGACCCGGCCGGACTCCAGGTCGCCGAGGATCACGTCGCGACCAATCTGCTCGGCACGATCCGGATGACGTACGCCTTCCTGCCGCTGCTGGTGGGCAAGGACGACGCGGCCGTCATGAACGTCACCTCCGCGCTGGCGTTCGTACCGTTCCCGAGCACCCCGGCCTACAGCGCGACCAAGGCCGCGCTGCACTCCTTCTCCGAGAGCCTGCGCATCCAGCTCGCCGGTGCTGACGCCGGCGTCCAGGTGATCGAGGTGGTCCCGCCAGGCGTGCGCACGACCCTGCTGGGCCAGCAGGACGACGACCACGCCATGCCGTTGGACGACTTCCTCACCGAGGTCCTCGGCCTGCTGCGTGAGAAGCCCGACGCGAAGGAGCTGGTCGTCGAGCCCGCCAGGTTTATCCGCGACGCGGTGGCCACCGGCTCCTACGACGACGTCCTCGCCATGATGACCAGCAGCTGACCGACCCGAAATGCCCGAGGCGGAACAACAGCACACAGGCGGGTCCTGTGGGGCCACAGCATGGGCGAACGCGAGCTCGACCCGCCTCGGGGAGGTCCTCGCCCAAGACGCAGAACGGTCAGGAAGCGCCTTCGGCTTCGCCCCGGGCGTCGCACTGGAGGCGACCGGCTCTTTCCTGAGCGCCGAGGGGCACGCGAGCGGCCGTCTGACACGGCGACCATAGTCGTGTCGGCCGGGCGACGAGGCTCGGGACCACTCAAAGCGTTGGGTGTCCTCGACGGGGGGCCGTCGCGGGCCGTCCATACCGACGGTCTGCACCGCGCCGCTGACGGTCGGCGGATTTCCCAGCGGGTCACCAGGTCCGGTGACCAACGGGTCTTCTTGCTGCGCGCGCCCTCTGCGTCGGCCGTCCGAGCGGCTTCGTGCCCGCGGGCGAGGGGGCTCAGCCATGGATCGGTGGTCTCTGGATAGCCGGGCGGGATGCGGCGAGGATGGGGCCATGGACAAGAAGGAACTGGCCGAATTCCTGCGCCGTCGGCGTGAGACGTTGCGCCCCCGCGACGTCGGACTGGCCGAGGGGCCCCGCCGGCGTACCCAGGGCCTGCGCCGCGAGGAGGTCGCGCAGCTTGCCGGCATGTCCACCGACTACATACGCCCGGCTGGAGCAGCAGCGTGCTCCGCAGCCCTCCGTCCAGATCACCGCGGCTCTCGCGCGGGCGCTGCGGCTGACCCTGGACGAACGCGACCATCTCTTCGTCCTCATCGGTCACAACGCCCCGGCCCGTTTCCACCGCTCCGAACATGTCAGCCCGACGCTGCTGCGGGTCCTGGACCGCCTGGACGACACCCCGGCCCTGGTAACGACCGACCTGGTCGACACCCTCGCCATGAACCCCTTGGCCGTCGCGCTGCTCGGCGACCAGACCCGCCACACCGGCCTGGCCAGCAGCGGCTACTACCGCTGGTTCATGGACCCGGCCGAACGTCTGGTGTATCCAGAGGAGACCCACGAAAGCCACGGCCGCGCCCAGGCCGCGCGCTTGCGGGCCGCGCTGACAGCCGGCAGCGACACCCCCCGAGCCGCCCGGATCCTCGCCGAACTCCAGCAATACAGCCCCGAGTTCGTCCGCATGTGGGAACTCCAGGAGGTCGCCCGCTACGGAGACTGCAAGACCCTCCTCCATCCCCAACTCGGCCGCATCGACGTCGACGCCCAGCTCCTCTACACCGAGAACCGCGCCCAGACCCTGGTGGTGCTGACCACCCGCCCCGGCACGGAGAGCCACAGCAAACTCGAACTGCTCTCCGTCATCGGACACCAACAGCTCACCCCCTGACGCCCCGGACCGGGGACCGGGCCGCGCTCGCGGCAGGGGCCGGACAAAGGCACCCTGGAATGGTGCAGCCGGCACGACTTCTGCCCTGCACTCTGCGGCCAGATACGTCGGCCCCCGCACTGTCCGGGCTCCCGTGGTCGGGCCGCCGGTTTGACCGGATGCCGCCTCCGCTTTACGCTCGAGTGCATACGGAGGCAGTATCCGCTTTGGTGCGGCCGCCAAATCACGGTAGGCAGGAGGGCGTATGAGCGCCGTCGAACAGCGAGGACGCAAGCCGCGCGCGGACGTCCAGCGCAACCGCGCGGCCCTCCTGGAGACCGCGCAGCGTCACTTCCTGCGGCATGGGGTCGGCGCCTCTCTTGAGGCGGTGGCTAAGGAGGCGGGCGTAGGGCCCGGCACCCTGTACCGGCACTTCCCGACTAGGGAGGCGCTGCTGGCGGCCGTGCTGCAGACCCGCTCGCAGGAGCTGGTGGCCCGCCAGGCGGACATCGAGCAACTCGGCGATCCTGTCGAGGCGTTGGAGCAGTGGCTGCGCGCGATGGAGGAGTACTTCAGCGCCTTCAGCGGGCTGCCGGACCCGCTCATGGCCGCGGCCCGGGCGCAGAAGCCGGACAACCCGCTCACCATCCCCTGCGGCATCCTCATCTCCGCCACCGATCAGTACGTGCGAGCCGCGCAGCTCGCCGGGCGGGTGCGCGCGTCGGTGCGCGGGCACGACCTGTTCCTCGCGGCCTGCTCCGTCGCCTGGATCAAGGGCACCGGCACCGAGGAGGAGTCGCTCGACCGGCTCCGCACGCTCATCGCGAGCGGCTACCGCCAGCAGGACACCCAGGCGTAAAACGCCAGAGATCCCGTCCCGCCCCCGGCAACGCCAGGCGGCACCCACCACCCAGCCATCCCATCGCGCTGCCCTCGGCGGCGGCACAACCTCTCAAGGAACAAATCATGAAAATTACTGTCATAGGCGCCGGTGCCATCGGCGGGAACCTCGCTGCCAAGCTCAGCACGGCCGGTCACGACGTCCAGGTGGCCGACGCCCGCGGCCCCGAGGCCGTCCGGGCCGAGGTGTTGGAATCCGGGGCCCGCGCGACGGACCTCTCCGACGCCGCCGTCCAGGGCCGGGACGTCATCATCCTGTCGATCCCGTTCGGAGTGGCAGGGAAGCTGGCGGACCTGTTCGCGTCGGTGCCCGACGAGACAGTGGTCATCGACACCGCGAACTACTACCCCGGCATGCTCAGCGAGCCGATCGAGGCGGTCGACAACGGCCAAGTCGAGAGCGTGTACACCGCCGAGCAGCTCGGCCGTCCCGTCATCAAGGCGTGGAACGCCGCGCTGGCCGAGACCCAGCGGACCAAGGGTGTTCCGGCCGGAACGCCCGGCCGCCTCGCAATCCCGGTCGCCGGCGACTCCGACAAGGCGCGGAAGGTGGCCATGAGCCTGGTGGACGACACCGGCTTCGACCCCTACGACGCCGGCACACTGGCCGACTCCTGGCGGCAGCAGCCCAACGGCCCCGCTTACTGCACCGAGTTGACCCTGGACGAGCTGCCGGCGGCTCTGGCCGCGGCCGACCGCGCCAAGGACGCGGCTATCCGCGACAGCCTCCCGGAACGCTTCGCCGCCCTCGGTGCCAACCCCACCGTCGACGACGTCGTCGAGATGAACCGCGCCGCCCACCGCTGAGACACCCGACGCGGCGCTCGCGCACGCAACGGCACGAGAGTGGCAGCGCCGACAGCCCGCGAAAACACAAGACGAACACGAAGAGCGGGGCTCACTTCGGCACGGCCGCCTTCACTCACCTACACCACCGTGTCTGCGGTCGGCCGCAGTCCCGGTCCGCCGCAGGTACCAAACCCCGGAACCTCGGTCACCGACACCGGGGTTCCGTTCCGGACAAGGAGTTCACCATTCAGATCGGCATTCTCGGCACTGGAAACATCGGCAAGACGCTGACCAGGCGGTTGAGCGCGGCCGGGCACGAGGTAAAGGCGGCCAATTCGCGCGGCCCGGAGACGATCGAGGCGGACGTGCTGGCCTCGGGCGGACGCGCGGTGACCGCGGCGGAAGCCGTAGTGGACGTCGACGCCGTGATCCTCTCCATCCCCTTCGACCGCATTCCGCAGGTCGCGCCACTGATAGCCAACGTGCCGGCTGACACTGTGGTCATCGACACGTCGAACTACATCCCGCACCGGGACAACCCAATCGCGGCTATCGAGGACGGCCAGGCCGAGAGCGTGTGGGCCGCCAAGCAGCTGGGCCGGCCCATCGTCAAGGCGTGGAACTCGATCGGAGCCGAGTCGTTCGCGTACAGGAACAAGTCGGCCGGAAGCGCGGACCGCATCGCGCTCCCCGTCGCGGCCGACAGTCCGCGAGAGCGTGACCTGGCCATGGCACTCGTTGAGGACACCGGGTTCGACGCCTTTGATGCGGGGCCGCTCGCGGAATCCTGGCGGCAGCAGCCCGGCACGCCCGCCTACTGCACGGATCTCACCCGTCAGGAGCTGCCGGACGCACTGGCGACGGCCGACGCGGCGCGATCACCGAAGCGGCGCGACCTCGGGTTCGCCGTGGTCCAGGAACGCTTCGGGGTCGGCGTGCAACCAGACGCGGAATACCTTGTCCGCCTGAACCGCGCAATTTGCATGTGAGCAGGGACGGGGGCGACCAACGGAACGGACGGGGACCTGGTCATCACCGGCGACACCGGACACCTCCAGGTCGGCGAGTTCAGCATCGCCGGGGCGCACGGATCCGACGCCGAGCTCAACCGCCTCACCGTACCCGAGCGGTACTTCGACCCCGCGCTCCAAGGGCTGCGCGGTACCCCCGCATACAACGTCGGCGCCGCCTACGCCCAGATCCAGCGCGACCTGACGGAGGGCGGCTCCGAGGTGCCCGACTTCGCCCACGCAGCCCGACACCACCGACTCCTCGACCGGATCGAGCGCACGGCGGAGCACGCCTGACTGGAGTCCTCGGAAGGGGCTTCGCCACGCGGCGGGCACTCGCGGCAGCGTTGCTCCCGGCGTGGACCATTTGCGGGCAAGCGCCCGTGCCGCCGCACTCCCGGGTAGGCGGGAAGTAGGCGTCGTGGTGACGGCTGCCACCTGCGTCGTTCCAGAAGTGCAGCGGCATGGACGGCATCGGTCGCGTGATCACCAGCTCGGCGGTCTGCCCACGACCGGCCCGCCCGCCGGACCCCACGCCTCCAGCGTGACACCCAGGGACGGACCGGACAGGTCACCGGCCGGACCGGCAGGATCGTGCGCCGCCGACGAGCGCGGTCGCCACGCCCGTCCCACCGCTCGCGGACTGTACCTCGACGTGTTCCCCGACCGGGGTGCGGATCCACTCGTACGCGGATACCGGCAGGTGTGATCCGGCTGAGACGTCGTCAGGCGCCGTTTACGTTGGCCTCGGTGTGCCGGCTTTCGAGGTCGCCGTTCAGGGACCGCGCGAGTTCTGGCATCGGACGGTTTGGACGTCGTGTGGTCGTGTGGTCGTGTGGTGCTTTTTGGTCAGGGGGTGGGGTTGGGGTAGAAGGCGTTGATCTCGGCCAGGACGCGGTCGGGTGCTTCGTGGAGGAGGAAGTGTCCGGCCCCGGGGACGACGGCGGAGGTGGCGTGGGGGGCGGCGTCCTGGAGGGACGGCAGGAACGCGTCGGCGAGGCCGGCCTGGGTGATCAGGTGGACCGGGATGGTCAGCGGGGTGTCCTGGAGTGTGGTGTTGTCGGCCTCGTCCTGGGTCAGGGTCCGGTAGAGCCCGAAGCCGGCGTGCAGGACCTGGGGGCGGGAGTACACCCGGACGAACTCGGCGAGTTCGTCGTCGGAGACGTTCTCGCCGGCGGTCTTCACACTCTGGAAGAAGTAGGTGAGGAAGGTTTCGACCCGGCCGGTGACCAGTTCCTCGGCGAGCGGATCCTGCAGGAAGAAGGAGAAGTGCCAGAACATCGATTCGAGGGTGGCGAACTTCAGGTTCTTGCCGACGAGGGCGGCGTCCATGAGGAACAGGCCCGCCACCTGGTCGCGGTACTGGGCGGCCAGTGGGTAGGCGACGTTGAGGCCGTGGTCGTGGGCGACGACGTGTACGTTCTCGTGGTGGCCGAGGTGGTTGAGCAGCTTGTGGACGTAGGTGGCCAGGACCGTTTTGGTCATGGAGGGCGGGTTTCCGGTCGAGTCGCCCATGCCCGGCAGGTCGATGGCGATGACGGTGCGGCCGGGCAGCAGTGAGGGCATGATCGGGCGGTACTCGTACCAGCTCTGCGGCCAGCCGTGCAGCAGCACCATGACCTGCGGGCCGTCGCCGCCGATGACGTAGTGCATCTGTACGTCGTCGATGGTGGTGAAGCCGTGCCGGAAGAGCTTGTTGAACTCGGCGTCGTCCTTGGCCCCCGCGTCGTAGCCGGGGCTGAGCGGCTCCTCCGACCCGACGGCTATGGCGGTGGGGAAAGCGTTCATAGCGGTGTTACGTCCTTTTTAGGGGTCCTTGCAGGAAGATCGTGTTGTGGCACGGTGGAGATGTGCGTAATCCCGTGTTTTCTGGGGGTGTGACCGGCCGCGGCGGAAGCCGTGGGAGGTCGGTGACGGGTTGCGGGCCGGGGTTCCTCTGCCTCGTGCAGGTGTCGGCTCAGCCGCAGCAGTCGCGGCCGGGGCGGCGGCCGCGGGCGTCTGTCTCCCCGCTGGCGGCCGGAACCACCGCGGTGGGTCGGTGTGCGGACCCGGGCAGGAGTTCCGGTTCCACCTCTTCCGCGATGCTCTCCACTCACCTCCAGTCGGCGATCGAGAAGCTGCCGCCCGCGGGTCGGACAACCGTGGCGGTCAGTTCCCTCACGCGGTCGGCAGGTGTCGGAACGCCCGGGGCCTGGAAGATCCATTCCATCGTCTTGTCCAAGCTCACGTCCTTGGGTACTTCCCCGAAGTAGGGCTTGCAGTAGACGGGCGTGCCTGGTTCGCTGCGCCAGCTGTCGGCGAGCGTGCCGATGTCCACCGCGTCGTAGCCGAAGAGGTCGAGCAAGTCCACGACCTCCGCCTTGGCGGCGGCGTCGTCGCCGGCGATCGGCATGGCACTGCGGTCCGGCGCACCCGAGGGGCGGGCCAGGCTGAACAGCTGGCTGATGACGATGTTGCTGGCCGCCTTGACCACACGGGAGTCGGCCAGGTGGCGCTGCACCAGCTCGCTGCTCGTCACCTCGTTCGCGTCCAACTCGGCGATGCGGCCGTCGCGCTCCGGGTAGTAGTTCAGCGTGTCGATCACGATCTTGCCCGCCAGCGGCTGGGCCGGGATCTGCTCATAGGCGCTCAGCGGGATGGACACCACTACCAGGTCCCCGGCCTCGGCGGCCTCGGCGACAGTGGCCGCCCGGGCGCGGGGGCCGAGTTCGGCGACGAGATCGGCGAGGGACTCGGGGCCGCGGGAGTTGCTCAGGACGACGTCCAGGCCTGCGGTGACAGCAAGGCGGGCCAAGGTGCCGCCGACGTTGCCACTGCCGATGAAGGCGAGTGTCTTGCTCATGGTGCTCTGTTCTCCCATGGGATGAGGAAATGCCGGACCGGCCACAGCCACGAACCGTAACCGGACCGGCTGGTCATGTTGGCTACCGTACCACCCAACCGGACCGCTCGGTCATGTTGCGTAGAGTGGACCCATGAGTACTGAAGAGGAAGCCGTTGCAGCGCCGCCCGCGCGACGGATGAGAGCCGACGCGGTGCGGACGCGCAAGGCGCTGTTGAAGGCTGCTGCGGAGGTGTTCGCCGAGCACGGCGCGGAAGCGTCCGTTGCGCAGATCGCGGCACGGGCGGGGATCGGAAAGGGAACCGTCTTCCGGCATTTCCCCACCAAGGAGGACCTGTTCGCCGCGATCATCAGCGAGGAAATCGACGGGCTGGTGACAGTGGGCCGCCAGCAGGCCGAGCAGGCCGACGCCGACACCGCCCTGCTGCAGTTCATGAGCGCGGGCGTCGATATCTACGCAAACAACCGGGCGCTCGCGGAGGCCCTACGCATGGTGTCGGATGTCCGGCACCCGGAAATACAGGCCGGACAGGAGCAGCTGATCGCCACAGCCGAGTCACTGGCGCGGCGGGCGCAACGCGACGGCTCACTCCGCGCGGATGTGAACGGGCAGGACGTGATGCTGCTGATCTGCGGCGTGTACTACACCGCCGCACCCTTGCTGGCTGCCGATCCGTCGGCCTGGCGGCGCTACCTGCGGCTCACCTTCGACGGCATGTGCGCCACCGGCACCGGGCCCCTACCCCCGGCACTCGTCCACGACTCCCTGCTGCCGACGATCCGGTAGGGCGACGGCGATGCTCTCCGAGGCCGATCCTCACAGGGCATCACCGACCGAGGGGGTATGGCACAACTTCTGAGCGACTTCAAACCTCATCGACATTCACGGGCCCTCAAGCCGCCAACCGCCATCCGAAGTCAGCAACAAACGCCTCCCACTGACACCTACACAGCTACCTTGGTATGGCGTCCAGGATCCTTCGCAGCATGGCAGCAGGCTAAGCGCTCACGAGACGTCCTGTTGGCAACTGGTCGGGAACCAGGGGCTGGTCCAGGGCGCGGCGGTGGTCAGGAGTTGGCCGAGCGAGCCGCCTGGGCCGCGGCCAGACGGCCGGCTGCCGCCCAGCCTGGGCCGTCCGCTGCGGGGGCCGGTCGTCAAGGCCCGCCACACCGCAGGCACCGAAGCGGCCGACCAGCGGTACCGCACCGAGCTCGCCGTCATCCACCATCGACCTGCGCAAGACGTGGGGGCAGTCCTGGAGGCACCGTCCAGACAGCGGACCGTTCTGGCCACTGGACCGGCGTGCCGTCGAGCGCCGCCGACTCGGCCGGCGGACAGCACAGCCGAGTCGGCGGGTGGATGTTGTCGGCCCGGATGCCGCTGGCGTCCTGGGTGATGTCGAAGCACACCCGGCTGCCCGCGGCCAAGAGGTGGTTCGCGTCGCCGTGAACCGCCGACCGGTGGGCTACGGCATCCCGGCCGCCCGCTCGCTCCGCCCGCGCCGGCTCCCTGTCCGTGCCGGCCACGGTCCACCGCCACAAGACCCTCGGCGTCTTCGTTCCCGTGTGGGGCCCAGGCGCATGCCAGAACCGCGAGTGCCCCGACTTCCGGCTGGATCCCAGCCACCGCAAGCACTCTCCGGCCCGATGACGGACCATCCACAGCACGACGACGGACACCGGCCGGGTCCGGTGGCCCGCTGCCTTATGACAAGCCACCCAGTGCAGGTGGTTCACCGGCTCGGCGACGGACTCTCGTCGTAGACCGGAATCTGCGGCTGGGCGGTGACCGGGTCGAGGGGGCCCTCGTCGGTGACGACCGTTCCCCATCCCCGGCACACCTCGCAGCCCGCGGCCCGCGCCAGGTTGGCGCGGGGGCGGTGCTGGGCTCCGTGAGCCATCGGGTGGTGCCCTTCGGGGGAGCGAGCGGTGGACCCGGTGAGTTCCCCTCCACGCATACGGTTCTCTTCCGACCGGGGCAAATCACGTAGGGGCGGCCACGGCCGGGGTGGTCAGGACGCGGCAGGGACCGCCGCGTCGAGGCCGCGGGAAGCGACGAGCTGTGCACTGCCGTCGGCCAGCCGGTAGGACCTCCTCATGTTGTTGTCAAGCGGCAGCCGTGACGGAAGGCGGAGCCTCGTAGCACTGTCGGTCACGGATCATGGCGAACAGGACATTGACGCGGCGACGAGCGAGCGCGAGGACAGCGTGCTTGTGTGTCTTGTTCTCGGCTCTCTTGCGGTCGTAGAAGATCCGCGATTCCGGACAGCTGCGGATGCTGATCATCGCGGAGCGGTAGAAAACTCGCTGCAGGCCGCGGCGGTAGCGGTGAGGGCGGTGCAGGTTGCCGTTTACGTTGCCGGAATCCCGGGGAACCGGGGCGACGCCGGCGAAGGTGGCGAGCCGGTCTGCGCTGGGGAATCGGGCCAGGTCGCCACCCGTGGCTGCGAGGAACTCGGCACCCAGCAGCGGGCCGATGCCCGGCATGCTGGAGATCACTGGGGCGAGTTCGTGCTCGTGAAACCGGGTCTCGATGAGCTTGTCCAGGTCGTGGATCTTCTCATGGAGGCTGATCACCTCCAGCGCCAGATCACAGATCACACGGGCGATTGCGGCCTCGCCGGGCAGCTGTGTGTGCTGCCGTTCCGCGGCGTCGACGGCAGTGCCGGCCAGGAGCTCCGCGCTGCGGACCTTGCGGTTACGCAGCCATGTCGTCAGCCGTTTGCGGCCCAACCGCCGCAGCGCAGCCGGCGTCTGGTAGCCGGACAGCAGTACCAGCGGCCCGATGTTCGTCAGTTCCAGAGCGCGTTCCAGAGCTGGGAAGATGCTCAGCACCTGCGCGTGCAGCCGGTTGGTCTTCCGCGTTCGCTCCTGGACCAGATCGGCCCGCCGGTCGGTCATGACCCGCAGTTCGGCGGCCAGGTCACTTTCGGGAGCGAGAAGGTGCAGGTCACGGCGCATACGTGCCTGATCTGCGATGACCCGGGCGTCCTTCGCATCCGTCTTGCCCAGGCCGCGGTAGCCGGCGGAGGCCCGGTTCACGGCAAGGCCGGGCAGATAGACGATCGTCTGCCCGTGGTTGAGCAGGAGATTGACCAGCAGGCAAGCCATGCCGTCGGCGACGTCGACGGACCACACCACATCCTCACCGAGCTCGAGCACGTCGCCGATGAGGCTCAGCAGTTCCGGCTCATCGTTGACCACTCTCCGCGACAGCAGCACGTCGCCGTCGCTGTTCAGCACGACGGTGTGGCGGTGAGCTTTGCCGATATCGGTCCCCGCCCAGTTCCGGGCCATGCGTGCCTCCGGTCGTTCGACGTGCTCCGTTGCGTCCGGACGACTCCGCCAGCATGGTCCTACTCAGCGATACCCGTGGGCCCGCAGCTCCTCATCAGTGGTCGAGTCGTCGTACGGCCCCGGGCGGCCAGGTGTCACAAGGAGCCATCACAGGCAACTACCCCCAAGCCATACCCGGAGCCAGTGGATCCTCCGGACCGTACGACAGCCCATCCGACCCATCAACAACGTAGGACCACCCCCCGGATCATGGACGCCCAAGCGCCGTCGACAGGGGGCAACAGTCATGCCGGACCCGGAGGCCGGGAGCCCCATTGCGAGGCCACGAAAAAGGTAACTCGGGGGATTCCCCGCAGCACCCGCAGGGCGGTGGCGAACGATACGGGCACGGCCAGTGACCGGGTGAGCCGTGCAGCCGCCCGGCCGCATAACTCCTTGACCACCTCCGAGACCTGGCTGGTCAGACGCGTGGTGCGGCGCTGAAGTCGCTCGATCAGCCCAGGGACTTGCTCGCGGAAGGTTTGCCGCCGACAGCCCAGGACCGGGCAGACCAGACGTCGTACCCGGACGTTGACCACGACCCGGCGGCCATCGACCGGCACATCCGTAACGGTCCGGACGTGGTATCCGTGCACCTTCCCAGTCGGGACCCCGCACATCGGGCAGGGAAAGTGAACATCCCGGGTCCGGGCCAAGACCCGGATCGTCTCGCCGTCGTCCGCCACATCCTTGATGACCAGCGCCGAGAGCCCTGAAAACACCGTTGCCACAAGGGAGTTGACATCTCGCATACAACGTCAACGACGCCCGTCACCTGCCGTCACCACCGACTACGGAACAGAGCCGCTCGTTTGACAGGCCCCAGTCGATGGCAGAGCCCCGCAGCTGGTGAGGTCGCGCCTTTCCGGGAACTGCCAGGGACCTGCCTCATCGCCCGGCGATGCGAAGCCAGCCGAACAGCTCACGATCGGATAGCGTCACTGTGA
Source organism: Streptomyces lacaronensis (assembly GCF_047337785.1). NCBI lineage: Bacteria > Bacillati > Actinomycetota > Actinomycetes > Kitasatosporales > Streptomycetaceae > Streptomyces > Streptomyces lacaronensis. Next base: position 2,156,033 of record NZ_JBLHDK010000003.1, on the reverse strand, counting down.
ACCGCCCCGGGTTCGGTAGAGATCTCAGATTGTGGTGATGACCTGGAGTTTCGTGGATTCGGTGTAGTAGCTGGCTTCGTATTCGACGGGCGGGACGTGACCTATCTCTCCGTGGAGCCTGCGGTGGTTGTACCAGTCGACCCATTCGGCGGTGGTCAACTCGACCTGGGAAAGTGTCTTCCAGGGCCGCTGGGGTTTGATCAATTCGGTCTTGTACAGGCCGATCGTCGATTCCATCAGGGCGTTGTCGTAGGCGTCGCCGACCGAGCCGATGAGGCGGCGATGCCGGCGGCGTCCAGATGCTGGGCGAGCTTGAACGATGTGTACTGCGACCCGGCGTCCGAGTGATGGATCAACTCGCCTGGCTGGATGGGCTGTTGGTCGCGGTCGCGTTGCCAGACGGCCATCTCCAGAGCGTCCAGGACGAAGACGGTCTCCTTCACGGTGGCCGCCGACCAGCCGACGATCCGGCGGGAGAAGGTGTCCACGACGAACGCGACGTAGACGGTCGAGGACCAGGTGTCCGGTCAGACACTTCCCTTCACGTTCAGTCGTCTCGAGGCTGCCCTTAGAACGAATCAGCCTTGCGGCGTCCACGCAGAAACCGGCAGGGCGGTGTCCATCACGCTCATCGCAGGCTCCCCTCGGCGTCGTCGGCTGCCCGGTCGTCGCGGTCCTGGTCCGCGGTGCCGGTGGTCGCGGCGGCGGCGAACAGTTGCTGCGGGCTGTGCAGGAAGGCGGCGGCTCCGGCATCGCCGCTGGTCTCGGGCTCGGTTTCGGTGCCGGCGCCCTAGATCACGCCAGGGGCTGGGGAATTACATGACCCCAGCCCCTGGGAATTACTCGGCGTTCCACACACCAAGCACCATCTGATCACCGACGGGCACGGCACCCCGCTCGCGGTCCTCCTCACCGGCGGTAACCGCAACGACGTCACCCAGCTGATGCCACTCCTGGACGCGATCCCGCCCATCCGCGGCCGGGTCGGCCACCCGCGACGCAGGCCGGACTCGCTGTTCGCCGACTGCGGGCTTCGGACCTGCCCAGCCGGCCCTGGTGATCCCGGACGCGGACGGGCCGTTCCCGCCGCTGCGGGGCGCGCACCGGCTACCCGGCGCGCGCCCGTACGTCTCGCTGACTCGTCTCACGCGTGGCGAGTCAGCTCGCAAGCTGACCGAAACTACTCAGCTGCGCTCCGCTCTCTGAGGCAACGGCGGCGTCGTGACTACGCATTACGAGGCGGAGTCGACCGATGAACGCTCGAGGGCGAACTGCTGCAGGGCCCAGGCGAGAGGCCACTGGTGAAGCGGCGTTTCTCCGTTGAGCTCCACATGACCCGGCAACTCCTGCCGTGTGCGGACCTCGGCAAGCAGTTGCTCCGCCTCCATGGACGGGTAGTCGATGTAGCCCTGGTCGGTGCCGCCGTAGAACGTGGGCCTCTGTGCCTCGTTGAGAGGGGCTTCGCGCACGAGGCGATCGGGCAGGTCGGGGTTGGCAAGGAAGTCACGGCCGAAGGCGATCGCGTCAGCCGTACCGTCCACGACGGTCTTGATCGCGGTTTCACGGGTGAAGTTGCCAGCTGCGATCAGCTGTCCTGCGTAGCGGCTTCGGGTCCACGCGCTGTCGATGGCATCCGCGGAACGCTGTGCGGTCTCCGATCCGGAGATGCCCGGCTCCACCAGGTGCAGGTAAGCGAGGCGGCGGGAGGACAGAGCCTCAAAGACGTGCGTGAACAGGGCGATCGGATCCGAGTCGGCCATGTCCTGGAAGGTGCTGCTCGGCGACAGGCGGACCCCGACTCGGGCGGCGCCCACAGCCTCACTGAGCGCATCGAGGACTTCGAGCAAGAGGCGAGCGCGGTTTTCCACGGAGCCGCCGTAGCGGTCGGTACGGTGATTGGCGTTGTCCTGGAGGAACTGGTCGATCAAGTACCCGTTGGCGGCGTGCAGTTCAACGCCGTCGAACCCCGCCTCGCGGGCGTTCACCGCGGCCTGGCGGTATTGGTCGACGATGCCCGCGATCTCGTCGGTCTCCAGCGGGCGGGGCGTGACGTAGGGGACACGACCGTCGCGCGTGAACGTCCGGCCCGAGATGGCGATGGCGGAGGGACCGACAGGCGTCTTGCCGCCGGGCTGCAGGGAGGGGTGCGAGGCGCGGCCGGTGTGCCAGAGCTGGGCTACGAACGTACTGCCGGCGTCATGGACCGCCGAGACGATCGGCTTCCACGCCTGGATCTGGCCCTGGCTCCACAGACCCGGAATATTGGGGTTGCCCACCCCTTCCGGCGAGATCGCGGTGCCCTCGGACACGATGAGTCCCGCCGAAGCGCGCTGCGCGTAGTAGAGACGGGCGGAAGGGCCCGGCCTGCCGTCAGGCAGAGCCCTGCTGCGGGTCAGGGGCGCCATGACCGTTCGGTTGGACAGGGCAAAGGCACCCAGTTGCGTGGGACCGAACAGCGATGCGGCTTCAGGCACGGTGCACTCCAAATTTGATGTGGATGCGGATATGGATGTGGGTGGGGTGGCCGTCTGGACGGGCCCGCCCCTGCGGGGCACGGATGGCTCGCGGCCCCAAGTCTTCGAGCGCCTTAGGCGTGGGCGGCCGGGGCAGGTTCTCGCTGCTGCTGTGGCGGCGGCAGAGTCCCCCGGCTGGATCGAGCATCGTGGAGAACCTTCGTGCCGATGGCCAGAACGGCGAGCAGCAGGAAGGCGATGCCGCCGAGGAGCAGCTGGTCTGTGCCGAGCACGGAAATCACGAGGCCGCCGAGAAGGGTGCCGAATGTGATGCCGACATTGGAGAAGGAGATGTAGAGGCTGTTGCCGAACTCGGGTGCATCCGCAGTCGCTTGGCTCAGCCAGGTCTGACTGATGATCAGGCCGCCGGAGTGGACGGTGCCCCAGACCACCAGAAGGATCATCATCGGCGCGAACTGCGCACCGAGCAGGTAGATCAACGCGTACACGGCCAGAAAGACGACCGGGTAGATGAGTGTCGTGCGCGCGACGCTGCGCTGGAGGAACTTACTGAACAGCGTATTGCCGAGGATGCCGAAGGCTCCGAACACCACCAGCAGCACACTGGTCGTCCCGGGGCTGACCTGTGTCACCCGCTGGAGATACTCGGCGAAGTAGCCGTAGACGGCGAACATGGCGGCGAACATGAAGGTGACGGCGGCCAGGTTCCACCACACTTGGCCACGCTTGAGAACGCGCAGCTGTGCCCCGGAGGAGAGCTTCGCTGCCACGGGCATCGAGGGCATGGCGACAAGGAGCCCGACGAAGGCCAGTGCACTGACGGCCGCCCCAAAGAAGAAGGCTGTCCCGAGCGAGAGCGTGTCGGCGAGGAAGGAGGTGATGGGCACACCCAGCACCAGTCCTACCGCCACCCCCGCGAACACCTGGGCGCTGGCCTTGGTGGAGGCCTCGGGCTTGGACAGGCTCACCGCCACGACAGTGGCGACAGCGAACAGCGTGGCGTGCATAACCGCGGGGATGGCCCGGAAGACCAGCGTCAGCCCGAAGCTGGTCGACAGCGCGTATGCCACGTTCGACACCGTCATGATCGCGAGAACGGCAAGGAGCACGGTCTTGCGATTGAGGCGCGAGGTGACCAGCGTCACGAAGGGGCCCGCGACGGCGACCACCAGCGCGTAGATGGAGACGATGATCCCGGCAGCAGAGACCGATCGGTCGAATCGCTCGGCGAGCTGGGGGAGCACCCCGATCACATTCATCTCGGTGGTGATCGTGGCAAAAACGCTCAGCCCCAGCGGGAAGACAAGCAGGCTGCGCTTGTTGGTCATGGAAACCTCACGTGCAGAGATCTGAAGCGCCGGGGCGTGACGCTGTAGCGCTAGGTCGGGCGCGGAGTAGCTGTTGGCTTGTGGGGCGACAGCACCCTTGAGGCCACGATCGAGAACGTAAACCTTTACGTCAATGTCAAGGTCAAGCCGGATCCGCCCAGGCCACAGGCCGGGCGACGGCAGAGCTTGATCGCGCACGGAGCCCCGGCCGCGACGCCCAGGGGCGGCGACGGCCTCGCGTACGCCTTGCCGATGGCTCGAAAAGCGAGCCGCACACCAGACCCGGAGTCCCAGTCCCGTACCTCGCTTCCGCACAGTCGTCGTCTCCGCCGCTAGACGTGCCGCCGACTCGCAGTCCAGGCCGACGCCGTGGCGCCCGGTTCCGCACGAAGAGGCGCATGCGTAGAGCCTGGACTAGCGAGCGACCGTTCGCTATCTTCTCGCATCAGCCTAAGACCACAGTTGATCCCGCGTAAAGAAACGTACGAACGTTCTTAATGTCATTCAGGATGCCCAGGTCCTGCGAGACAGCGGTACGTGACTCCTGCGTGACGTGGCCCCACCTCGGCACGGCAGGCCCTCTCATCCCGTCCAGGTACACACGCGACCGGTCAGCCGTGGTCATCCGAACACCGGCAGCGCTCCGGGACCTGCGCTGCCGATGTGACCCTCGAGCGAAAGCTGATGGAGATGAAGAAGGCCAGACAGAGCCGACCACGCCGGTGGATCCGCGGTATCGCAGCCCTGAGCGTGCTCTTTCTCCTCGCCGCCTGCGGCGCGGCCTCCCCTGGCGGTGCCCCTCGGGCATCCGCGACGTCGCCATGGCCCGGAGGGACATGGACTCCGGGTGAGGAGCAGTACGGAAGCAAGTTGGACAGCCAGATGCCCGTCAAGATGAGCGATGGCACGGTGCTCAAGGCGGATGTTTCCTACCCGACCGACCCGGCGACGGGGCAGCGGGCACAGGGGAAGTTCCCCGTGCTCCTCACCCAGACGCCCTACCTCAACACCAAGCCCACGGCCGGCGACTACTTCGTGCGGCACGGCTACATCTTCATCACCGCTTACGTACGCGGGACGACGACGTCCGGCGGCGACTTCTCGTTCTTCAGCAAGCGAGACGCGCAAGACGGGGTGGAGCTGACCCGGTGGGCGGCGAACCGCGTGCAGAACTCCAACGGGAAGGTCGGCCTGACCGGCGGGTCCTACGCCGGGATCAACCAAGCCTTCACCGTGGCGGAAGCGGGAGCACATTCCCCGGTCAAGGCGATCGCCCCGTACTGCATGGGGGCGGAGTTCTACCGGGAGACGTACTTTGCCGGCGGGATCCCGACGCAGACACTCAACTTCCAGCGCGTCATCGGAAGTTCGATGGGGGGCAACACCGCACCGACCGGTGCGGCACTGGTGAAGGACGTCACGTCAGGCGGACCACAAGCCTACGACGGGCAGTTCTGGCAGGAGCGAACCCCCGGCAACCTGGCCAAGAAAATCGTCGACGCCAAGGTCCCCGCACTGCTGTGGAGCAGCAACGACGACATCTACGCCCAGAGCTCGCTCGAGCTCTACACATACCTGCAGAACGCCAGCAGTGGTCACCCCGTCTTTGACGCGATGCGGCCGAACCAGAAGGCATCCGGCCGCTACCAAATCATCATGGGTCAAGGCGGGCACTGCGCAAGCGAGGACCAGCGAGTCACTCTGGAATGGTTCGACACCTGGCTGAAGGGGATGAAGACGGGGATCCAGGACACCTCGGAGCCTCTGCACGCTCATGAACTGGTGTCCAACAGGTGGGTGAACACCTCGGCCTACCCGGTGGCCCCTTCGTACACGCGCTACTACCTCGGAGACAAGGGCACTCTCTCCCCGGCCAGGCCGACTTCCTCGGGGCATGACAGTGCTGCGTGGGCACAGCCCGACGCGAACAGCACGCTGCAGTACAACAGTCCCGCCTTCAAGAAGAACATCACCCTCGCGGGCCCCATCAGCGCATCCTTCTACGCATCCTCCACGACCTCGAATCTGGAACTGATCGCCACCGTCCAACTGGTCGACGCCAACGGAAAGGTCACGCCCATCTCGTCGGGCACGGTGCTCGGCAGCCTCGCGGCGAACGATCCCCAACGCTCCTGGTCCGACACCAACGGCGTGCCGGTGCGCCCCTACGGCACGTACCGCGCCGAGGCCCCGGTTCCGGCCGGCGCGGTCAAGAAGTACGACTTCGCTATTTCGCCTCGCTTCGCCAGAGTCCCTGCGGGCAGCACGCTGCGGCTGACCGTGACGACGCAGACTCCTTCGTCGAAGTGCTCGCCGACCCTCGGCGTCGACCCCTGTTTCCCCACCGACCCCCAGGCCGCCAAGCTGAAGGGGAGCACCACATCGCTGTACTTCGGCCCGGATCGCAGTTCCTCGCTGAACCTCCCCCTGCTGAAGGGGGACTGCTGGAAGTCGACCGACACCCCCAATCCCGATGTCCCTTACTGGGATGCGGCTCCAGCGGTGGCTGCGCAAGCGCCCTGCCAGAGGTAGCGCATCTGCCGATGCACGAGAGCGCCTGACGCGCCTCGCCCCGGACAGGGGCGAGGCGCTCGGCACGCCAGCCCCGACTCTCTGCTGCCAGAACCACGGCTCGGGCACTTTAGGGACACGGGAACGACAGCGCAGAGCGGGCGCCCCGCATCGTCGAAGCGGCCAGTCTCGGCATCGAGTGCGCCACCGGCGGGGGCTCACGCCCCGCGGGTTCACAAGCGCTCAGGACGTGGGGATGCCGCTTCGTTGGCGCGGCCGGGTTTCGAGATCACACCAACGAAGAGGCAGCAAGGCCAGTCCGGCCTTCTGTTACGAACTACTCACTGCATCGCGCGAAAGCGGCACGTCTGTCTCGGTAGCCAGGAACCACTCCATCTCCCCGATGAAGTGCTCCTCGTGTTCCCTCATGGCATCGGCCGGCGCCCCGCGGAAGGCCGCGGAGACATCCTGGACGGAGTCGAACCACAGTTGTGCCACCCCGTCCCAGGCCCACTGCTTACGGTGCTCGATCGCCGGGCTCTGGGTGTAGTGCCGCACGTTCGGCAACTCTCGGACCACGGCAGGGTGCTCGCCCTGCCAGTAGCGCAGGAACTCCTCCCGCGTCAGGCCCTCCTTGCGCTTGATCAGCGCAACAACCTTGATCATCGATGCTCCCCTGTTCGGGTGTTGGTAAGGCCTGCGCGGTGACGCCCCTCGGCCGGCAGGTGGCTGTGGAGTGCTGTACGCGGGCTACCTGACGAGGTCGAGACGTACACACGGCCGCCGCTGGTGAGAGGTGACCGGCAGGTCGGCTGAGCCAGGGCTGCCAGGGCCGGCCTTCTTGGGGACGGCCGGTACCCACGGCGGGACCTCGGGGCACGAACCTGACGCCCGAGATCTGGAGAGTGGGTGAACGCATGAGGCGGGCCCACTTCCCCCTGCGGATGACGGGATTATCGCCTCCCACCCAAGCACGTGCAAGCGTTCGTTCGTGTGTGGCTTGGGAGTAGGCTTCGGGCCTGTCAATGGCGCGACGGCCAGCTGCCCGCCCTGTGCGGTGCCGTGCTGCACGTGCAGGTCGCAGAGATGAGGTGCGCCGCTCCAGAGTGACCTGCCGCCCGTTCACCCCTGAGGGGATTGACGGGCCGCGCAATACCTAGTTAGCTTCCCGGAAACAAACTTACGTACGTTCGTTGAACTGGGTGTCGCAGCCGACGCCCATGCGAGCAGGCGACCGGACCTCCCAGGTGACGGGCATCGGCCCTGGCGCCTAGCCTTCGGGGTCAGGATGACCAGCTCGTATGTTGCCCTTCCCGCTGCGTGTGGATCTCGACCCGGCTCCGCCTGTCGGTGCGCAAGGGGACGGCGAAGACGTGCATAGACGCTTCCCCGAACGAACGTTAGTGTTGCCGTAGCAAGAACGTGGAGGTTCGATGCGGACGGTCGCCGACCTGATACGCATGAATGCACGCCGCTATCCGTCTCGTGAGGCCGTGGCCGACGAGGCGGGGCGACTGACTCACGCGGAGCTCGCTGAGCGCGCCTGGAAGCTCGCCCGTGCATTGGTGAAGCTGGGTGTGAAGCCCGGAGATCCAGTAGGGGTCCTGGCTGACAACAGCGTCTTTTGCGCGGAGGCGTTCCTCGGTATTGCGGCCGCGGGAGGCGTCTTTGTTGCCTACAACGCACGGTGGGCCTCCGCCGAGCTGACGGTCGGTATCCAGGAGACCGACGCCCGCGTGGTCCTGGTCCAGGAGACCCGCAGCGACGACTACGACCTCGCCGACGCCGAAGGCGGACTGGGACAGATCCAGCACGTGGTCCGCGAGGGCGAGCAGTACGAGGCCCTGATCGGGCAGGAGCAGGGTGGCCCGTTCGATGGCGGGGCCACTCCGGAAGACCCGTTGTGCATCCTTTTCACCGGCGGAACGACGGGATTCTCCAAGGGGGTCGTCCTCTCGCACCGAGCCGCCTTGGCCAACGTGATCAACGAACTCGTGGACTGCAAGGTCGGCGCCCGCCCGGACGACCGTGGTCTTATCACCGTACCGCTCTTCCACTCCGCCGGCCTGCTGTGCTGGTTCCTCTCGCACTACGCCAGCGGCGCCACCAGCGTCCTGATGCGGCGATTCGACGAGGGGGTGGTGGCCGAGACCCTGGAACGGGAACGGATCACCAATACTTTCCTCGTGCCGAACATGATCGCGCGGTTGATGAAGGCAGGCGTCTTCCAGCGAGACGGTGTCCGTAACCATTTCCGCGCGCTGCACAGTGGGGCAGGCCTCTTCCGGCATCACGACAAGCTCCAGCTCCTGGAACAGCTGCCGAGTCTGCAGCTGTACTTCCGCTACGGGCTGACCGAGGCGGGCCCCATGGTCACCCGCCTCCAGCCGGCCGACGTACTCAGGGAGGACTTGGAGGGCTCCATCGGCAAGGAGTACCTCCTCGCAGAGGCCCAGGTGCAGGACATGAACGGATCCGAATTGCCAGCTGGCGAACTCGGTGAGATCTGTGTCCGCGGCCCGGGCCTGATGAGCGGCTACTACAACCGGCCGGAGGCGACTGCCGAGGTGTTCCGTGACGGTTGGCTGCGCACCGGGGACCTGGCAGTCCGCGACGAAGAGGGATTCTTCTTCTTCCGCGACCGGGCCAAGGACATGATCAAGACGGGTGGCGAGAACGTCTACTCCGCGGAGATCGAACAGCTTCTGCTGACACACCCGGATGTTACGGAAGCCATCGTGCTGGGCACGCACAGCGAGGAGTGGGGTGAGGAGGTGCGGGCCGTGGTCGTGCGGCGGACGGGCGCCGACCTCACCGAGATCATGGTGCGGGACTTCGTCCGCAGCCGCCTCGCCGGCTACAAGGTGCCCAAGAGGGTCGTGTTCCGTGAGGCGAGCCAGATACCGCGCACCGGCCTTGGCAAATTGCTGAAGCGGAACCTCAAGGAAGACATGGGCTGGTGACGTAACAGCAAAACTATTGGCCGTTCGTTTTGCGGTAGAGTTGACGGCCGCCACCGTCCGCACGCGCGGAGGGAATCAAGGCTTAACGAGGATCGGAGTACGAAATATGCCGCGCCGCCCCGCCGGAGGTGTGCACACCGCTGACGCAATTCTCGAAGCCGCCACAGAGCTGTTCTACGAGCACGGTTACGAGGCCACGTCATTGCGCGAGGTGGCTGCCAAGGTGGGTATTCAAGTTGGCAGCCTCTACAACCACATCAAGGGCAAGGACGACCTGCTGCGGTCGATCATGCTCGGCATCATGGATGATCTGCTCGCTGCGCAGCGGGCCGCCCTGCGGGGCCGGACGGACACGATCGACCGGCTCCGGGCGGCAGTGGACTGTCACATCCGGTTCCACGCGGATCGTGCCCGGGAGGTCTTCATCGGCAACTCCGAGCTGCGCTCGCTCAGTGCGGCCGACCTCCGGGCCGTGGTGGCCAAGCGCGACGAGTACGAGGCGATCCTGCGTGAATTGGTCGAGCAGGCGACCGACGAGGGGCGGGCCGATGCAATCGATCCGCAGCTGCAGGCGTACGCGATCGTGGCCATGGGTTCTCACGTGTCCACCTGGTACCGCCCACGGGGGCCGATGTCCTTGGACGAGATCGTCGAGAAGTACGTTCTGATGGTGCTCCGGCAGCTCGGTGTGACCGGAGCGGAGATCGAACGGGTCACCCGCGCGAGCGCTGCCCTGGCCTGACCCCGCCCGCAGCAGGACGCCCGCCTCCGAAAGCCCTTCGGATGCGGGCTTTTTGCTGTCTTCACGCCAGTAGATCTCTCAGTCGGCAGCCGGTAGCTAGCGGGTTGACCTGGGAGGCCCTGTCGGCCTACGTTAAAAACAAGCGATTGTTCGTTTGGAGGATGAGGCCGTGCGAGTGGCGACGCTCAGGTGCGGGGAACAGACCGTGGCTGCCCTGGTGGAGGGAAACGAGACCAGGCTGCTGCCCTATGCGGATGTCGGTGCCCTGCTCGCCGCCCGGGAGGCCGGTGAAGGCCTGGGCGGATTGGAAAGTCAGGCCGGCGAGTCCGGGCCCGCAGTCGAGGCCGCTGATTTTGCGCCTCTGGTGACCAGGCCTTCCAAGGTCATCTGCGTCGGGCTGAACTACAAGGACCACATTCTGGAGATGGGGCGCGAACTCCCGGCGTACCCCACACTGTTCGCGAAGTTCGCGGACACGTTGGCCGGAGCGCGGGACGAGCTCCGGCTGTCGGCCGCGTCAGAGGGGGTCGACTGGGAGGCCGAGCTCGCGGTCGTCGTCGGACGCGAAGTCCGTAATGCCGACCGGGATGCGGCGCAGGCGGCGATCGGGGGCTTCACCGTCGCCAACGACATTTCCATGCGGGACTGGCAGCGCCGCACCGGGCAGTGGCTGCAGGGCAAGGCGTTCGAGTCGTCCACGCCGCTGGGCCCCGTCATGGTCACCCCCGACGAGGTGGACGGTGCAGCCGACCTGGAGATCAGCTGCACGGTGGACGGCGTGGTCAAGCAGCGCAGCCGCACCTCGCAGCTCCTGTTCACTCCTGCGGACATCGTGGCCTACGTATCGGCCATCACCACACTTAGGCCTGGCGATGTGCTGCTCACGGGCACTCCCGGCGGGGTGGGAGCCGGCCGCAGTCCCGCGGAGTTCCTGCGCCCCGGCCAGGTGCTCACCACAACGATTGAGGGCATCGGCAGCTGCCGGAACGCCTGCGTCGAGGAGACGAGCTGACAATGACGTTTTCGAAGGTTCTGGTCGCCAACCGAGGTGAGATCGCCGCGCGCGTTCTGCGCACATGTACGGAGTTGGGACTCACCGGTATAGCCGTCCATTCCGATGCCGATGTCGATGCTCTGCACGTCCGCGTCGCCGATCAGGCTGAGGCACTGGGCGGCACCGCACCGGGTGACAGCTACCTGAACATCGACAAGGTGCTCGAGGCGGCGTCCCGTTCGGGGGCAGAGGCGGTTCACCCGGGCTACGGCTTTCTCGCTGAGAACGCGGAGTTCGCCCGTGCGGTCGAGGCCGCCGGGCTGGTCTTCATCGGCCCCCCGGCCTCGGCGATCGAGGTAATGGGCGAGAAGGTGGCGGCCCGCCAGGTGGCGGACCAGGCAAAGGTCCCTCTCATCCCGGGGTCGCGGGAGCCGGTGACCGACGCCGAGCAGGTCCGCACGTTCGGCGCCGAGCACGGCTACCCCCTGGTGATCAAGGCCTCGTACGGAGGCGGCGGCCGCGGCATGCGCACCGTCGCCGGGCCGGAGGAGGCAGAGGCGGCCCTGGAAGCCGCTGGCCGGGAGGCCACATCCGCCTTCGGGCACGCCGACGTCTACGTTGAGCGCTACCTCGCCGGTGCCCGGCACGTAGAGGTCCAGCTGTTCGCCGACACGCTCGGCCACGCCGTGTGGCTCGGTGACCGTGACTGTTCGGTACAGCGTCGGCACCAGAAGCTGGTGGAGGAATCCCCCGCGCCCGGGCTCTCGTCCGAACTGCGGACCGCCATGGGAGAGGCCGCTGTCCGTCTCGCCCAGGCGGTGGGTTACGTCGGTGCCGGCACCGTCGAATACCTGGTCGAGGGCGAGCACTTCTTCTTCCTGGAGATGAACACCCGCATCCAGGTGGAGCACCCGGTGACTGAGGAGGTCCTCGGACTCGACCTCATCGCGGAGCAACTGCGTGTCGCACAGGGCGAAGAACTGAGCGTCCGCACTTCCGGGCCACAGCCGCGCGGGCACGCCATCGAGTGCCGCATCAACGCCGAGGACATCGCCGGTGGGCTGTTCATTCCCGCACCGGGAAAGATCACGGCGCTGAAGGTTCCGTCGCTGCCAGGCGTGCGCTTCGACACCGGGTACGAGGCCGGCGACGAGGTGCAGCCCTACTACGACAGCATGATCGGAAAGTTGCTGGCGTGGGCTCCCGACCGTGACACCGCGATCAAGCGGCTGAGTTCCGTGCTCCGGGGCTTCACTGTGAGCGGTGTACCGACGACTGCTCCGGCGGCACTCGCCGTCCTGGAACACCCCGACTTCGCTGCGGTCGACATCTCGACCCTCTGGCTGGAGCAGACCGTCGAATTCCCGGCGGCCACTCAGCCTGAGACGAGTCCGGCCGAAGATGATGCCGACCTCCCGGAGGCGGAGAACGAGGTCTGGGTGGCGGGGCGCCGTTATGTCATTCCCTTCTTCGGATCGACCGCTTCCGCTGCGGCGGATCAGCCCGCTTCCGCTGTCGGCCCGCAGCGGCGGCGGAGCACCGGCAGCGGCAAGAAGGGGCGTGGGAGCGCTGGACGAGGTGCCGGTTCCGCCGACGGTTCGGTCACCAGCCCCATGCAGGGCACCATCATCGCCGTCAACGTGGCCGAGGGCGACGCTGTCGCCGATGGTGATGTGCTGTTCGTCGTCGAGGCGATGAAGATGGAGAACCCGGTGCGTGCCACGGCTGCCGGGACCGTCGGAGCCGTCAAGGTCGCGGTGGGCGAGGTCGTTGCGGCCGGAGCCGCCCTGGCCGTCGTGGAGGCTGGCCAGTGACCGCGCCCGCCGAGAGCGTCGGCGGCGTCGCTGTCGTCACCGGTGCGGCGGGCGGCCTGGGAACCGCCGTGGCACGCAAGCTCGCCGGGCACGGCATGACCGTCGCCTGTGTGGACGTCGCTCAAGAAGCGGCAGAGGTCGCAGCTCAACGGCTGAGGGAGAAGGGCGCCAAGGCCGCCGGATATGGAGTGGACATCACCTCGGAGGCCGCGCTCGCTGAACTGCGGGAGCGCGTGCACGAGGACCTGGGGGTCCCCGGAGCCGTGATGAACATCGCGGGCGTGCTGGACCGCCGGCAACTGGCCGACCTCGACGGTGCGGCCTTCCGCCGAGTCGTCGACATCAACCTGACCGGTACCTACCTGGTGGTCCGCGCATTCGCCGAAGATCTCAAGTCCGCGGCGCACGGCCGGGTCGTTAACACCGCCTCGATCGCGTCGGTCGGAGGTTATGAGTTCCCGGCCTACGCGGCGTCCAAGGCCGGGGTGGCGAACCTGTCGCGGTCCCTCCTGATCGACTTCTGGGACACGTCGGTCACGGTGAACACGGTGAGTCCTGGGCCGATGCGCACCCCGATGCTCAACGAGGCCGCGGAAGAGATCTTCCTGAAGCAGACCCCGGCATACCGCATCGCGGCACCGGAAGAGGTGGCTGACGTCTTCGGCTTCCTTGCGAGTCCGGCCGCCGCCTGCGTCAACGGCCAGAACATCGTGGTGGACGGGGGAGCGACCGCCGTATTCCGGTGGCAGTACCAGTGACTGGCGCGTACGCCGTCCCAACGAGGAGGAGGACCCATGAAGCCCTATCGCTCGCTGCTGTTCGTTCCGGGACATAAGCCCGACTGGGTCGCGAAGGCGGTGCGGGCCGGAGCCCAAGCCGTCATTCTCGACCTCGAAGATGCTGTTCCCGAGGAGTCCAAGCAGGCTGCGCGCGAAGCGGTCGCCAGCTCCGTCGACCAGCTCGCCGGGAGCTCCATCGGCGTCTTCGTGCGGATCAATCCGCTGGACACCGAGCACTTCGCCCGGGACATCGCTGCTGTCGTGCGGCCGGGCCTGACCGGGCTGCTGCTGCCCAAGGTCTACGGGCGAGACGACGTCGTCGCCTACGACGCTCTGGTCACGGCCGCGGAGATCGAGCGCGGGATGGCCAGGGGCAGCGTGGGATTGATGCCGTCGTTGGAGACGGCGCGCTCGCTCGCAGCCGTCGATGAAATCGCTGCCGCGCCCCGCGTGATGTCGCTGATGGCAGCAGCGGCCAAGGACGCCGACATCTCCCGCGAAGTCGGCTTCACTTGGACGGCAGAAGGCGCGGAGACCCTGTATCTGCGCAGCAAGGTCGTCCTTGCTGCACGGGCCGCAGGCCTGCGCCACATCGTTCTCGGCCTCTGGCAGGAGATCAAGGACTTCGACGGGCTGCGCGAGTTCGCCCGCGCCAACAGCCGGCTCGGCTACGGCGGGCAGGTACTGATCCATCCCTCGCACGCGGCGATCGTGAACGACGAGTACGGGCCCAGCGCTGCCGAGATCGACCGGCTGCGGCGCCTGGTCGATGCCTACGAGAGCGGTGCCGCACTGGGGCAGGGCGCCGTGATGTTCGAGGGTGAGCACATCGACCTCGCCCATGCACAGCACGCCAGGGAAATCCTTGCCGTGCACGAGGAAAGCAAGGAGACGGAAACCGCATGAGTGGCCTCTACTTCGAAGAGTTCGTGGTCGGCGACGTGGTGCGGCACAGCACCACCAGGACGGTCACCGAGACGGACAACCTGCTGTTCACGTCACTGACGATGAACCCGCAACCTCTCCATCTGGACGAGGAGTTCGCCAAGGGCTCCATCTACGGTCAGCGCATCGTCAACAGCGTCTTCACGCTCGGCCTCGTCGCCGGCATCCACGTCGCGGACCTGACGCTCGGAACCACCGTGGGCAACCTGGGCTTCGAGGACGTGACCTTCCCCAAGCCGGTGTTCATCGGCGACACCATCCGCGTCGAGAGCGAGGTGCTGGAGACGAGGAAGTCCAAGTCCCGTCCTGGCACCGGCATCGTCAAGCTCGAGCACCGTGCCTTGAACCAGCGCGACGAGCTGGTGTGCCGACTGCGGCGAGCGGCACTGATGCAGTGCAAGCCGTAGCCCAACGGCATGGCACACGCTGAAGACGGCGGCCCCGGCCGGTGCAAATGCACCGGCCGGGGCCGCCGTCTTCAGCGTCTAGGCTGCTCAGCCGTCGCGGCGCTTGACAAGGAAGCTGCTGGTGAAGGTCATGACGGTCTCGTCGCGCTGATTCAGTGTGCGGTAGGAGAGGGTCCATACGCCGCGTCCGGGCTTGGAAGAAGGGCGCGCTTCGGCGACCTCGGCGACGGGCCGGATGGTGTCGCCGACCCGGACAGGGCCGGTGGCTCGCACCTCGTCCAGACCCAGCCACGCCAGGACGTTGCCGAAGCGGCCGGTCTGAGTGATCAGTCCCAGCGACAACGCGAGGGAGAGCGGGCCGTGGCCGATGCGTCCGCCGAACGGTGTGGTGGACGCGTAGTCCTCGTTCAGATGCAGCGACACCCAGTCGCCGGTCAGACCGGCCCAGTTCACCAGGTGCGCGTCAGTGACCGTGACACCCGGGCCTCGCAGCACGTCCCCAGCTTTCAGGTCCTCCCAGTGGTGCTCCGACTGGCCCGTCACTGCGTGACGCTCGTCATGCCCGTCAGTCGTGGTCATCTGCATCCTCCTCTTAACTTACAAGCGTTCGTTAGCTACGCTATTCATGCCGCTCAGCGCGGTCAAGCAATACACATCGTTGGCGAATCGGATGGGAACCATGACCGAATCAGTCCATGAGGAGCTCGCCCAGCGTTTGGAGCAGGCACGGGCAGGAGGTCCGGAGAAGAACCGCACGAAGGTCCTGGACTCCGGCAAGATGCTGGTGCGCCGACGACTGGAGTTGCTCTTCGACGATGGATGGTCCTTCGAGGACGGTCTGCTCGCCCGGTTCGAGGAGGGACTCCCCGGCGACGCGGTCGTCACCTGCATCGGCAAGGTCGACGGGCGTGACGTGGCGGTGATCGCCAACGACTTCACCGTCAAGGCCGGAACCTGGGGCAAGCGCACTTTTGAGAAGATCACTCGGACCCAGGAAGTCGCCGACGAGGCAGGCATCCCGCTGGTCTACCTCTTCGACTCGGCCGGAGCCCGTATCGACGAGCAGTTCGAGAGCTACGCCGGCCGACGGGCCTGGGGCAACATCTTCTACAACCAGGTCCAGATCTCCGGCCGCATCCCGCAGGTCTGCGCCCTGTTCGGGCCGTCCCCGGCGGGCTCGGCCTACGTGCCCGCCCTGTGTGACTACACGGTCATGGTGCGGGGCAACGCGACCGCCTATCTCGGTTCGCCGCGGCTCGCCGAGATGGTGACAGGCGAGCAGGTCACGCTGGAGGAAATGGGCGGCGCCGAGATGCACTGCCGGACCTCGGGCCTCGGCGACGCGCTCGTGGAGGACGACGAGGAAGCCATCGCGGCCATTCGCGTCTGGCTGTCCTACCTGCCCTCCAACTGGGAACAGAAGCCCCCGGCCACCGATGCGCTGGAGCCCGGCTCGGAGCGCACGGTCGAGCAGGTCGTGCCGCTGCGGGAGTCGGAGGTCTACGACGTCCACGAACTGATCGACGCGGTCTTCGACGAGGACAGCTTTTTCCCCTACAAGGAACTGTTCGCCCCGGAGATGGTCACCGGGTTCGCCCGCCTCGACGGCCGCAGCGTGGGCATCGTCGCCAACCAGCCGATCCACCGCGGTGGCGTCCTGTTCCCGGACTCCTCCGACAAGGCCGCGCGCTTCATCTGGATCTGCAACGCTTTCAACATCCCGATCCTCTTCCTCGTCGACATCGCGGGCTACATGATCGGCTCCGAGGTCGAGCGGCAGGGCATCATCCGCCACGGCGCGAAGATGCTCTTCGCGGTCGCCGAGAGCCGGGTTCCGCGCATCGCCGTGCTGGTGCGCAAGGCCTACGGCGGCGGATATCTCGCGATGTCCGGGGCGCCGATGCGGCCGGACTCCGTGATCGCGCTGCCCACCGCCAAGCCGGCCCTGATGGGTCCGGACGCCGCCGTCAACGGCGTCCACTACAACCGCATCCAGGCCATCGAGGACCCCGACGAGCGCAAGAAGTTCGTGGCGGAGAAGCAGGCCGAATACGCCGAGGGCATCGACGTGTTCAAGATCGCCAACGAGAACGCCGTCGACGCCGTCGTGCCCGCGAACGACCTGCGCCGCGAACTGACCGAACGCCTCCGGATTTACGGCCGTCGGCCCGCGACCCCGGCCGCCCGCCGCCAGGCGGTTACTCCGGTATGACCCAGGAAGGCGGCCAGACCAAGGTGGACACTCCCGTAAGGATTGAGGAGTACAAGGGGCTCGTCGGCGTAGTGACCGGCGCCGGCTCGGGCATCGGACGGGCGGTCGCGCAGCGGCTGCTGGACGGCGGAGCGGCCGTGTCCGGATGGGACCTGACCGCTGAGAGCCTCAGCTGGTTGAAGGAGCACCCGGCGGGCCACGCCTGCACGGTGGACGTTCGGGACCAGCCGGCCCTGTCCGAGGCGGCCCGCGCGGTGCACGGGCGCTGGGGACGCGTGGACTTCCTGGTCAACTCCGCGGGCCTGCTCCTGCAGGGGTCGCTCGCCGAGACCGCACCGGAGTCGGCGCGGCGCCTCTTCGACGTGAACGTGGTCGGCACGGCTCTGGTCACTCAGGCTCTGCAGGACTCGTTGGCTCAGTCCGGCGGCGCGGTCGTTAACATCTCCAGCACCGTCGCCCTGCGTCCGAGTGCCTCGAACGCGCTGTACGCGGCGTCCAAGGCAGCGATCGCGCAGCTCACACGGTGCTGGGCGCTGGAACTCGCTCCGTCGGGCGTGCGCGTCAACGCGGTCGCCCCGGGCCCGACGGAGACCAACCTCTTCGCAGAAGCCGGAATGGACCGGGGACAGGCCGCAACCTTCCTCAAGCAGCGGGCACAACAGATCCCGCTGGGCCGTACCGGCACGCCCGAGGAGATCGCCGTCTGGATCACGCGCCTCGCCGCCCGCGACGAGTGGATGACCGGGCAGGTCATCGGCATCGACGGTGGCATGAGCCTGCTGTGACCGGCAGCGCTGTTGCCCACCGCGGTGCCACAGGAACTGATGAAGGTAGCGCAATGAGCATTTCCTCCCCCACTGGTGATGACGAGGAGCGCGCCGAACTGCGCTCGCTGGTCCGCCAGATCGTCGCCGGCGAGGCGACGGACGAGCGACTGCGCACGCTCGACGAGGCCGAGCAGTTCGACCAAGAGCTGTACACAACGCTCGGGGAGGCGGGCCTGATCGGCCTGGAAGCCAGTGCTGACGGCAAGGAGGGCGCCGACCCTCGCAGCCAGACGGTCGTGCTCGAGGAACTGGGCGCCACCGCCACCTCCATGGCCGTGTGCCTGGTCGTCCAGTACATGGGCGTGCAGCTGCTCACGTCCCATGGCAGTGAGCTCCAGCGCAAGGAGATCCTGGCGCCGCTGCTTGAGGGCCGGACCATGGTGGCCTTCGCGCTGACCGAGCCGGACGGCGGCACGGACGTGGCGCGAGTGATGCGCACCAAGGCTGACCTCCAAGACGACGGAAGCTGGGTCCTCAACGGGACGAAGACCTGGATCTCCGGGGCGGCCAACGCCGAGCACGCGATTGTCGTCGCCCGGACCGCGGCGCCGGAGCCGTCGGCGATCGACGGCATCACCATGTTCCTGGTGCCGCTGTCCACTCCCGGCATCGACGTCAGGGAACTCCAGACCGTCGCCATCCACGGGCTCGACACCTGCGAAGTCAACTTCGACGACGTAAAGATCCCGGCCGGGGCAGTTCTGGGAGAGGCCGGTCGCGGCTTCCGGCAGGTCCTCGCCACTCTCAACGGGGAGCGGCTCAATGCCGCTGCCACCGCACTCGGCATCGCCCGCGGCGCGCACGAGACGGCCCTGGCGTATGCGAAGGAGCGCCAGGCCTTCGGACGATCGATCGGCGGCTTCCAGGCGCCCCAGCACCGCATGGTGGACGACGCCGTACGCATCGAAGCTGCCCGTGAACTGACACGCCGCGCAGCCAGCGCGGAAGCCGCCGGGGAGCGCGCCGACGTCCTGTCGGCCATGGCGAAGCTGGCCGCATCCGAGGCTGCCACCCAGGCCGCCGACAACGGCATGCGCCTGATGGCCGGCGCCGGTCTCAGCCGCGAATACCCCATGCAGCGCTACTTCCGCGACGCTCGCCTCTATACCTTCGCGCCGCTCACCGACGACATGATCCGCAACTACCTGGGCGAGCGGCTGCTCGGCCTCCCCAGGTCCTTCTGACTCCCAGGCCCGGCAGCCCAAGTACGCCTGTCCGGGCATCGCACATCGAGAGGAGATCTCATGCCCGCCATTACGCCCATGGCCGACGATCTGAACGCCCTACCGCCTCTTGCCTCCCGCTACGTCAACGTGGAGAAGCTGCCGTGGAAGCCCACCGGGTTCCCCGGTATCGACATGAAGGTCCTGCTCCGCGAGGAGGAGACAGGGCTGCTGACCGCCCTGTTCCGCTGGGAGCCCGGTGCCGTGCTGCCTTTGCACGAGCACGTGGAGATCGAGCAGACGTGGGTTCTCGAAGGCAGCATCGTCGATGCTGAGGGCGAGACGACCGTCGGCAACTTCTCCTGGCGGCCCAAGGGCAACCAGCACCGTGCCTCGGCGCCCAATGGCGCCCTGGTGCTGTGCTTTTTCCTCAAGCCGAACCGCTTCCTCGAAGGCCCCGCGGCCGGCACCAACCTGGAGTAGACCCACGTGAAGCTGCTCTCCTTCACTCACGCCGGTCGTGAATCCTGGGGGCTGCTGGAGGGCGCCGAGGTCCTGGATCTCGGCGCTCGTCCTGCGTTCGAGGCCCCGACCCTGATTGAGGCCCTGCGCGGTGACGACCTCATGGGAATTGCCATGAACTCCGTCGGCCTCGCCCCGGACCACAAGCTCGACGACGTCGACCTGTTGCCTCCGATTCCCCAACCTCCTCGGATCATCCGCTTCGACGGCGACAGCCAGCGCCCCGGCCAGAGTGCCCCCAGCTCCACCACACGCGCACCGGGCAGGAATTCAGTGTCAGCGGCGGTGGATGAAGCCGACTCCGCGAACGATGAAATCAGTTGGCGCCCCGGACTCGCAGCTGTGGTTGGCTACGACTGCGCTCGCGTGCCAACGGCCCGCGCCCCCGAGGTGATCGCTGGCTACACCTGTTACGCGGACGGGCCCGCCGCCTGGGGGCCGTACCTGATCACTCCCGACGAATTTCGTGAGACCTCCAAGGGGCAGCTCACCGCCCTCGTCAACGGCGACAGGGTGTTGAACCACCCTGTCGCGGAACTGGCCGATTCGCTGCACACGCTCGTCTCCCGGGAGTCGTTCTCGGCCCCTATGCGCCCCGGCGACCTCCTGGTCGTCCTCGCACCGCGGCCGGCCCACGCTGCCAGCGATATCTGGAGCCCGGGCGGCACGGACCAGTGCGAAGTGACCATGCCGATCGCCGGTTCCCTTCGCCGCAGTCAGTTCCGGGGCATCCCTCAAATACCCCTCGGGAAGCAGATGTCATGGTGACGGACGACCAGCAGGCCGAACTCGACGAACTCCTTGGCGTGATGGATATCCGCGCTGTGGGGCAAGATCTGTTCCGCGGGCCGTACGCCCGAAGGAGGCTACCCCGCCTCTTCGGCGGTCAGGCACTGGCACAGGCACTCATCGCCGCAGGGCGGACCGTCCCTGACACCCGCGTGCCCCACTCACTGCATGCCTACTTCATCCGGCCTGGCGACTCCTGCGTACCGCTCGATCTGGCTGTGAAGAGGCTTCACGATGGCGGGTCCTTCACCGTCCGTGAGGTGACGGTCTCCCAACACGGCCGGGAAATCGTGCATTTGATGTGCTCCTTCCAGTCACCCGAGGACGGTCCCCACTATCAGGATGTGGTGGCACCGGCCGTGCCGCGCCCGGACGCGGCCCCCTCGCTGGAGTACTGGCTGGATCCTCACCGCGCGATGCTGCCGGACTGGTGGTCCACTCCCCACCCCTTCGATCTGCGGTTCGTGGAGGAACCGACCGGACTGACCAAGGGGCGGGTTCGTGAACCTGTGCAGCGCTTCTGGATGCGGACGGCTGGCACACCGCCCAATGACGCATTGCTGCATGCGGCCCTGGTCACCTACGCCTCAGACCTCACTCTTCTGGACTCGGCTCTGTTCCCAAGCGGGCAGTCCTGGTACTCCGATCCGGTCGACGGGGCGAGCCTCGATCACGCGCTCTGGTTCCACCTTCCACCGCGGGCTGACGCATGGCTGATGTGCGAACAGCGGAGCCCCATCAGCGAGGGAGGGAGAGCCTTCACCACCTGCAGAATGACGGACCTCAACGCGAACCTCATCGTGTCCGGTGCCCAGGAAGGACTCGTCCGCAGCCGTGCCGGATCGGCACGCTGAGGACCGGGCGGCCTCTGGAGAAGGCCTGCGGCATGCTTCACACTCAGATTCGATCGAGCAGCTGAAAGGTCTGCGTTGCGCCGCCGTCGATCACGAGGTCGACCCCGTTGATGTTCTTGGCGTCATCGGAGATCAGGAACACGGCGAGGGCGCCGATTTCCTCCGGATCTACGACCGCTCCGTCGGCACCCCGGCTCCGCGAAGCCTTCCCGCACGACGATCCGCCCCGCAAAGCGCCGTCCGTGCGCGACGTGACCAGCTGGATCACCCGCCGTCCCGACCGGCTCGACGACGACCAGGCCCAGCAGCTCAAGCAGATTCTCACCCGCTGCCCCGCCCTCGACCGAACCGCCGAACACGTCGGCGGCTTCGCCGAATTGATGAACGACCGCCGGGGTCGCGAACTCGGTCAATGGATAGAACGCGAGCAGGCTGACGACGTGCCCGCCCTGCACGGCTTTGTCACCGGCCTCGGCCGGGACCTCGACGCCGTCGTCGCCGGGCTCAGCCTCCGCTACAGCTCCGGCGCCGTCGAGGGCCACAACAACAAGGTTAAGATGATCAAGCGGCAGATGTTCGGCCGCGCCAACTTCGACCTACTCCGCAAGCGGATCCTCCTCGCGGCGTGAGGCCGTTCGTGATCGCGGTTGTGGTGACCCTCCGTGGCTCCGGCACTGAAAGTGATCCAGAACCAGGATTCAACCGCCGACGACAATCCCGTGGACCGGCGGCTCCGGTCACGTCACCTCACGAGTCGCCGGCCGCTGATGAGTGAGCGTCAAGAAGCGTTCAATTCCGTCGGTGGGCGCGGCGCTCGGGATCACGCGACGAACCTGCGCTCTGCTCAGCACTCGCACGATCGCGCGCATCGCTGCCAAGACGGGCATCTGGCGAGCGTGTGCCTCCATGTGGGTAGTGGGTCACCGACGGGATCGTCACGGTGATCTCAGCCTGCTGGACCGCTCCTCGAACCGAGCAGGATGGGCCGGTGGGCAGCCGCACTCGGTCGACAGCCCACCGGCTCGTGCCGTGCATGGCCCGGAGGGGCCAGAGTTACCTCGAATCCGACGTGCCCACCGCTGCCGGTTCGTCTCCATCGGCCGACGGCCGCTCGTCCTGCACACCCCTCAGCGTGCCGATGCCTGTCAGGGCGCCCACCTGCACCCGGGCGAATGCCTTCTCGTCCGGACGCTCGCGGCCGAGGAGGCTGCCCAGCACGCATCCGAGGAAGCCCAGGGGAATGGAGATCAGGACCGGGAAGGCGAGGGGGAACGGCGCGCTCTCCGCGCCGCCGGGCCAGGCCGAGGGGCCCAGGAAGATGAGCGTCAGGGCACTGATCAGGCCGGTCAGGGCCCCGACCACAGCTCCGGAAGTCGTCATCCGACGCCATGTCAGGGTCAGCAGCAGCACGGGGAAGGTGGAACTGGCGGCTGTGGACGTGGCCAGGGTGGCGATGAAGGTGACGTTCTGCCCCCCACCGATGGCGAGCGTTACGCCCAGGGCAATGGCGACCAGGACCACGGCAGCGACCTGGCCGACGCGCTTTTCCTGCTTGTCACTGGTCTCCTGCAGGGTGCTCCACAGGTCATGGGCGATCGCTCCGGAGGCAGCCAGCACAAGGCCGGCCATCACGGCGAGAATGGTGGCAAAGCCCACCGCGGCCACCAGGGCAAGCAGGATGTCGCCGAAGAAGGTGTCCCCGCCGCCCAGCCACTGCGCCAGCTCCGGCAGCGCGAGGTTGCCTCCGGTGCCTGCCGCCTTCTCACCCTCTTCGCCGAGCGCAGCCCGCGCGGACAGCCCGAGGAAAGCGATCAGCACGTTGAAACCGCCGATCAAGCCCACTGCCCACACGCCGGACCTGCGCGCCTGTCGGGCGTCCGGAACCGTGAAGAAGCGCATCAGCACGTGCGGCAGACCAACCGCGCTGAAGGTCACGGCGATCGCCATGGACCACAGGTCCAGCGGCGTCTTGAAGGTGAGCCCGGGCGTGAGATACCCGTCCCCGTGCGGGGACTGCGAAATCGCCTGACTGATGACGTCGAGCGGGTTGCCGTCGATGCGCACCAGCACCAGCACGGTCAGCAGCAGGACGACCACCATCAGCAGCAGTGCCTTGATCACTTGGACCCAGGTCGTCGCAAGCATGCCGCCGAACAGTACGTAGGTCAGCATCAGCGCCGCCGCGATCGTCACTCCCCAGACGAACCCGATCCCGGTCAGGGCCTCGAGTAGCACCCCTCCGGCCACGAGTTGCGCCACCATGTAGAGCAGGCTGACAAAGACGCTGCACACTGCCGACACGATGCGCACCGGACGCGACCGAAGACGCAGGGTGAGTGCGTCGGCGAGGGTGATCCGGGCCAGGTTCCGCATCTTCTCACCGAGCAGGAACAGGACCACCAGGAAGATCCCGGAGGCCGCTATGGCGTACAGCACGCCGTCGATGCCGAAGAGGAACGCCAGGCCTGTGTAGCCGAGTAGGGACGAAGAGGAAAGGAAGTCGCCGGCAATGGCGACTCCGTTGGTGCGGCCGGAGATGCTGCTGCCGGCCGTCCAGTACTCGGAGCTTGAGCTTGCGCGCCTGGACGCGGCCCAGGTCGCGAACAGTGTGACAGCGACCAACGCGCAACTGACCAGGACAGCAGTGATGTTGAAGTCTGAGGCCATCGGTCAGCCCTCCTCTTCCGTCTGCGATCCGGACTCGGCGGTCCAGCGCTCGGCCAGACGCTCGATGAGGACGTCCCACTGCTCGGCCTGCCGCGCGTACAGCGTCGTGAGCGTGAAGACAACGACGACGAACACGAGCCCGACCAGCAAGCCCAGGCTCGTGCCCCCGCCGATGGGCGTTCCGAACCCGGACGGAGCCAGCGCGGCCCAGCCGAACAGAACGGCCAGGGAGCCGAAGAAGACGCTCAGGGACCACCGGAAGAACCGGCGACGCTGGCGCATGAGCTCCTGCATCTCCGGGCTGTCCAGCAGCTGGGACACATCCGGCGGCGGCTTGGGCGAGAGTGGGGTTTGAGGCGCGGACATGAGCTGACCTTCCCGTGAAACGAACAATCACTAGCTTGTGGAAGCTAGAAGCGTCTCGGCCAGATGGCAAGAGTTCTGCGCTGATTCCATCGATACGAACGTGCGCTAGATCGCTGTGGACTCTAATACGTACGTACGTTAGTTTTGTTTGGCGCGCCTGCGCATCGCAACCCGGCACTTAAAGGAGATGACCTCATGTCCCAGCCGCACCAGCCGCACCAGCTGGACCAGCGAGCCCACCAACCCATCATGACCCGTCAGGCATCTGCGGTCCTTCTGCGGGAAGCGGGCATCGCGCTCGCGGCCGCGGCCGCGGTGGGGGCTTCGGCTCAGATCGCCGTGCCTCTGCCGGGGACGCCCGTGCCCATGACGCTGCAGACGCTGGCGGTGCTACTGACGGGGATAACTCTTGGGTGGGCCAGGGCCGGTGCGTCGCTCGCCCTGTACGTGGCTGCTGGCTTTGCCGGCGTCCCGTGGTTCGCGGAGCACGCGGCCGGTAACCCTGGCGCGTCGGCCGGCTACTTGCTTGGCGCGATCCCCGCCGCCATGATCGCCGGATTGCTCTCGGTCAGGCTGGAAGGGCGCTCCGTCGTTGGTCGCGTGGCACCACTTCTCGCCGGCAGCGCCATGATCTACGCCATCGGCGTGCCGGTGCTGATGACCGTCACCGGCGCCAACCTCGCCGAGGGAGTGGCGATGGGTGTCACGCCGTTCCTTCTGGGGGACACGATCAAGCTCGTTGCGGCCTTTGCGGCGGCCCCCCTGGCCATGAAGGCTGCCGGACGGTTCGCCCGCCGTCACTGACATCACCGAGATCCGAGACGTCTTCGTGTGGTGTGTCGACCCACAGGCTGACCCCGCGATGGGGAGGCATGGTGATCGCGTTGCCCCGCACGAATCGAGCCCGGACAGTTCCTCGCCGATGAAGACGTCGCGCTCATCGACGGAGGAGTGATCGCCCCGACGCGGACACGGCTTCCCCCAGCATCGCTCCAGCTGGGGGGAAGGTCAGCGGGAGCGTCAGCTCGTTCCCAACGGGGTGGGTGACCATGCCGTGGCCGAGGCCAGAGCTGCTGGGCTTCCAGGAGGCCCAGTTCTGCCATCTGCGACGACCTGGCTGGCAACGCCACCGGCCCCGAAATCTCCGGTTTAAGCTAGCCGTCCTCCTGCCTCGAGCGGAGGGCTGGTCGTGGGGGAAGATGCCGACTGGTCGCGCTGGCACTGCATGTGCTGGGGCTGGCCGACATCGATGAGCCGTGGGCGCACGTCCTCACCGCTCGATGACCCGACACCGGCAGTACGGCGACGACGGACCCGAGTCTTCCTCGTAGGCCAGCTCGGCCGATGGGACTCGGCTTCTTCACCCAGCCGCGGGCAAGCTTCGTCCCGGTCAGCCTCCTCCCGGGCGGGCGTCGGGGCGACGGCCGCGGCGTGCGGGGTTCCAGAACTCGGCCCGGCGCGATGACCAGCGGTAATGAGTGGAGTAGTACTCGCTGGGAAGGACTCGGATTGTGCCGCTACGTCTGCTCTATTTGATCTTCACCCGGCTGCTCGGCTGGTGCGTGCTCCTCTGCCGCTCTTCCACATCCAAGGACATCGAGCTGCTCGTTCTGCGGCACGAGGTAGCGGTGCTGCGCCGCACGAACCCCAAGCCGCGCTTTACCTGGGCCGACCGCGGGTACCTCGCCGCGCTGATCCGACAGCTGCCGCGGCGACTGCGACGGCACCGTCTGGTCACACCCGACACGATTCTGCGGTGGCACCGCCGACTGGTGACGAAGAAGTGGACGTACCCGAACCGAACCGGCCGCCCGCCGATCGACCAGGCGATCGCCAGGCTCATCGAACAACTCGCCCGGGAGAACACCTCGTGGGGATACCAGCGCATCCAGGGCGAGCTGCTCAAGCTCGGCCACCGCGTGGGCGCCTCCACCATCCGCAGAGTCCTCAAACGCCGGAAGATACCCCCGGCACCTGAACGGCAGACCGACACAACGTGGCGGCACTTCCTGCGCACCCAGGCCCAGGCCACACTCGCCGTCGACTTCTTCCACGTGGACTGCGCCGTCACCCTGCGGCGGCTGTATGTGCTCTTTGCGATGGAAGTCGGCACCCGGTACGTGTACGTCCTCGGAGTGACCGGCCATCCGGACGGCCCCTGGACCACGCAACAGGCCCGCGGGCTCCTGATGGACCTCGGCCACCGCGCATCCGAGTGCGACTTCCTCATACGCGACCGGGCCAGCCAGTTCAGCAGGTCGTTCGACGTGGTCCTCGCCAGCGAGGGCATCAAAGTTGTAAAGATCCCTCCGCGGTGCCCCCAAGTGAATGCGTACGCGGAGAGATTCGTACGCACCGTCCGTTCAGAGGTCACCGACCGGATCCTCATCTTCGGCCGACGCCACCTACGCACCGTGCTGAACGAGTACATCCAGCACTACAACGGACGAAGGCCCCACCGCGGACAACAACTCCACCCGCCACGGCCCGACCACCCCATCGCCGATCCTTCTCACGAGCGGATCAAGCGCCGACAGCGTCTCGGCGGCCTCATCAACGAATACGAGCGAGCGGCGTAGAAACGCAGGTCATCACAGGTGGCCGTGTTGTGGAACCCCGCAGGGTCAACCGCCCGCTCACGACTGCTCTGGCGGGCGGTGCCAGCGTGCTCATCATCGGCCTCAACGCGGTCCTGATCTACCTGGCCTTCAATTCCGGTGGGTGATCACTCAAAACCGCGAAACGAGATGTCAGGCCGACATTGCCTCACGGACCTTGGCGGTGTCTACGAACTGTTCGAAGCGGACGATGTGGCCGCCGCGGACGATGAAGTGGTGGGCAACGCGGACGTTGATGTCCTTGCCGGTGTTCTTGTTGGTGGCGGTGTAGCGGGCCAGGACCACGACGTTCTCTCCGTCGACGATGTAGGTGTCGTCATGGGCGGTCCAGTTGTCCCAGTCCTTGCCCAGCCGTTCCATGACTGCGGAGGTGACGCCGCCCGGGGTGCGGTAGGTGCCGGCCAGGGGGAAGCCCGCCATCTCGGTCCATTCCACGTCGTCGGCCAAGGTGGCCCGCAGGGCTTCGAGGTCGCCGCGGGCGGATGCGAGATACTGGCGCCGCACCACATCGGCAGGGGCGGTGGAGGTGTGGAAGTCGGTCGTCTCGTTCATGGTGGTGGCCTTATCGGTGGGTGGGCACGAGCAAGCAGCGAGGGAGGGGAAACGCAGGCGACGGGCGCGGCCGCCCAGGCCGCCGCGCGACGCGTCAGCAGGCGGCGCGGGGTGTGGCGGTTCGGTGCCGGGTGTCTGCCAAGTCCGGCACCGAACTGCGGGCGGGGCGGGTCAGCCCCAGGTGATTTCACCCTTGGCGACCTTGGCGCCGAGCTGCGCCGCGATGAGCATGCCCGCGTCCGGATAGCGGGCGACCAGCGCGTTGGTCAGCGCCTCGCCGCTGTCGGCCTTGTCCAGTTCGGCCTCGAACGCGGTGAGGTAGTCACGGGTGTAGGCGATCGGGCTCGCGTCGACGGTGGTGGTGGGCAGCCGGTGGCCGGGTACGGCGAAGGTGGGGTCCAGGGCCGTCATCTCGTCGAGCAGCTCGATCCACACGGCGCGGTCTTCGGGCCTGGCGGTGTCGGCGACCCAGACATGCTCGTTCTGGAAGAGCAGCACGCCGCCGACGATCGCCCGGTGCTCGGCCTGCCACAGGTAGTGGCGGTCGGGCAGGCCGGGGCGGCCGCCCCTGAGCTGGAACACATGGCCCTCGAAGGTGATGTCGCCGGTCAGTTCGGCCAGGTCGACCAGCCGGGTGGGACGGTTGACGCCGACGGTCTCCCAGGTCTTGAGCTTGCCCTCGTACGCGGCCTGAATGTGCTCGATCACCAGCGGGGTCGCGACGATCTCGGCCTCGGGGAAGGCGTCCGCGATCACCTCGGCGCCCCAGTAGAAGTCGGGGTCGGCGTGGCTGATGAAGACCCTGGCCAACGCCTTGCCGGAGTCGAGGATCTCGGCGACCAGGCGGTGGCCGTCGGCGCGGGTGAACCCGGCGTCGATCAGGAACGCCTGCTCCTCGCCAGTGATCAAAGTGGCGGTCTTGTTCTTGGAGCCGAAGGGGAAGTCCAGGTCGATGACTTTGAAGTCGAGGGTACTCATGATGATTCCTTCTATGGGAGAGGGGAGCGGGGCAAGGAGGGGCTGGAGCGAGGAGAAGTCGATCAGGACGCGGCGGTGAGGGCGTCCAGGCCCTGGTCGATCTGGTCGGTGGTGGCATGGCCGACGGCCAGGGCTGTCGTGCGGTCGCCCTCGATGGCCAGCAGGGTGGGGAAGCTGTCCACGCCCAGACTGGCCGCTCGCGCGAAGTCGTCTTTCGCGGCTTCGGCCGAATCCGGTGCGGCGATTAGTTCGGCGACGGTGTCCGGGTCCAGGCCGGCCGCTTCGGCGACAGCGCGATAGGTGGCCGGGTCGGACAGGCTCAGGCCGTCCACGTAGAACGCATGCTGCACTGCGGCGGCCAGTTCCACGATGCGGTTGGGCGCAGCCTGGCGCAACGCGGCCACACCCCGTGCGGCGGCCTCGGAGTCCATCACGAACGAGCCGTCCGCGATCAGCCGCGCGTAACCGGGACCGAACTCTGCCCCGGTCAGCTCGCTGATCTTGGCGTTGGCACCCTGGACGTACCCGAACTCCCGGATCGGCACCCGGCGCGGGCCGGTGAACAGTCCGCCGGAAACCACTTCCACGTCCAGACCGGGGCGACGTCGGACGAGCTCGGTCAAGGTTGGCGCGAAACCGTGCGACCAGCCGCAGTAGGCGTCGAAGACGTAGACGAGCTTCATCAGGGGTGTGCCTCTCGGTCGCGGAACCCGCCTTCCGCGGGCCATTCGCCTGACACAACAGTATCTGACTCGTCAGGTATTCCGTCCCAGTAAAACTCCCGGCCCCGCCACTCTCCGGGCGTCGGCGCCCCGGCTTCGGGCGGCGCGTGCCGGAGGACTGCTCAGCGCAGGCGGGGGAGCGCGTCGCGCGCGGTCAGGCTCACTGTCCGCAGGTCGCGCGTGAACTGCTCTCGGTGGTCCGCGGGCAGTGGATCGAGGAGGAACCGCTGCACGTTCTCCGCGTGCAGACGGGCGGCCCGTACCACGGTCTCCTCTCCGAGCTGTGTCAATGTGACCAGCCGTCCCCGGCGGTCCCCTGGATTCTGCTCGCGGGCCACGAGGCCCGCTGTCTCCATCCGGTCCACCAGCCGTGTCACCCCACCCGTGGTGAGGACCCGCTCCTGGGCGATGGCCCGCATGGACATCCCCGGCCCGCCGGCCCGTCCCAGAATCAGCAGCACCTCGAACATCAGGTGACTGATCCCGCACTCTTCCTCAATAGCCCGGCCCAGGATGTACTCCAGTCGGTTCGCGGCTCCCTGCAACCGGCCGAATGCCAGCACCAGCCCGTCGTTCGCCGCCTGCTCGGCCGTCGTGATCTCCGCGTCCCGTGCCACCGACCCACCTTTCTCTCCTCAGTCGTGGCGCCAACGCGCCGCTGTCCATCATCCCGCGCAGGCAAACTGCGGCTTGGCCGCCTCCTAACGGAGGCCACGGCCGGGCGGGGTCGTCACAGCCCTGCCGTGGGCGCTGCCTTGCTGGCTGTGAACTTTCCGGGTCGGCACACCAGCAGCCCTTGAGTCGTAGGGGCGTTGACCCGCTCATGGTCCCAGCGCGTTTCCGAGAGGAAGAACTGCAGTCGCTGCACCGCGCCGGATGCTGGGTCCCACGACTGGCTCGGGCCTGGCCTGGCTGGTCAGACTGCTCACTTTCCATCGGTGCTCCTGCGTCGCGGGACGGCGAAGGAGTACCGAGGGAACCGTCAGCAGCTTCCGGGTCACCTTGTACAACAAGGACACGATCATGCAAGGCATGATCCCAGCGAACTGACCGCACCCCGCTCAGCTGCGGCGATGACTTTTTGAGCGGCACAGGGTTTCTCACAGAGGGTGGCGGGATCGGCGGTGGCCACGATCGCGAAACGGCTGCGGCTGCTGCCACCACGGGCGGTGGTGTGGGTAGCCGACGCGTTCCCATGACAAGAACCGGCAGCTCACCCTGCTCGGCGCGCTGGAGGTCGCCACCGGCTGAAGGGCATCCACGTGGAACGCCAGATCCTCATGTATAAGTCGCGCTGTACTTCGGTCCGCCCAAAGGCGGCAAGGAACGCGACGTGCCTCTGCCGAAGGAACTCGCGAAGCGGCTCCTCACTCACCAGGAACGCTTCGAACCGCTTGACGTCACCCTGCCGTGGCTGGATCCCGAGGAGCCCGACCTCTCACGCGAGGATCGGCGCAAGGTCACCGTTCCGCTGCTCGTGTACGCCGGTCGGCGCGGCGCGATCAACGGCACCACCTGGAACACCAAGGCCTGGAAGCCCGCGCTCGCCAACGTGGGAGCCATCCCGCTGCTGCCCGAGCGGCAGCCGGGGGAGAAGCCGTCGCGCGTATGGGAACCGAGCCGTGAGCACGACTTCCACGTCTTGCGCCATACGTACGCCTCGGTGATGCTCGAAGCCGGTGAGTCGATCGTATCGCTGGCGAAATGGCTGAGGCACTCCGACCCGGCGTTCACGCTCCGGACCTACACGCACTTCATGCCGCAGGCCGGCGCGCGGGGACTGTCCGCCATCGAGGCGTGGTTCTCGGACCTCGGCTGAAAGCCCCTGAGAAGTCTCAGAGGGCTGGTACCGCCGCCGAATGTCCATAAACATGCAGGTCAGAGCGTGATCGCTCCCTGAGCGGAACAGAACCCGGCGTATTGTCCGTCCTGTCCCGTCGATAAGGGATGACCGGGATCACCGGCCTGGCCGTTCTTGGGGAGCGGATTACGCTGCCGAAGGCTCGGCGCGGAGTGTGCGGCGAGCCGTCACTCCTTGGTGAGTGAGGAGCTGGCGGGCGGCGTGGAGGCGTTCGGTGGGTGCCTGGTTTTTGGGGACGATGAGGGGGCGGACGCCATCCTTCTCCAGGTAGTGGGCCCTGAATCCGCTGCGGACCTTCTCGTTGAAGGTGACCATGGGCCACTCCACGACCGTGATGTCCTCTTCGGTGACGAGAGCGTTGAACGCGCGGATCGCCTTGATCCTGGCGGCTGCCTCGTCGACGAACTTCCGCATGTCCTTCCGGGGCAGGTCGGGGTTCGGGGTGACCGCGAAGAGGACATCCAGCGCGGCCATGGCGTCACGGACGGCGCCTGAAACCTCCGTGTTCAGGCTGGTCGTCATGCGGCATCATCGTCACGGACCTGGCACGGCATCTGATAGCCGGCGCCCCTGAGGCCGTACGCGAACTCATCCGCTGGTACCTGCGCCGTCCCGGCTCGCGACTCCCGGAACGCCCCCCAGCCGCCGAGTGGTCGGCCATTCGCGCGGAGGCCGGATTGGAGTGGTTTGCGTCACTCGGTCACGAGGTGGACGTGGACGCTCGCGAGGTTGACATGGATGACCAGCGGAGGTGGCGGTGCCGCGAGTGTGGCAGTGAGCTCATCCTCACCGGCAAGGGTAAGACGCAGTCGTCGACCGGCAAGACGCGATGCCCGGCCAAGGCAGAGGAGTAGGGCTGACAGACGGCTGCCGCCTCTCACACATATCTCACGGACTGTATGAGAGGCGGCAGCCGAGAGGCATCTGACCTGGTCTTTCCTTGCGCCCAGTGGAACTGATGGACTCCACGGATGCCTCGTAAGCTAGGAGCATGGCTTACGAGATTCCGGTGACGCAAGCCCGTGCAGAGCTCGCGGAGCTGATCAACCGCGTGGTGTACGGCGGCGAGAGGGTGGTCGTCACGCGCCACGGGAAGCCGCTTGTCGCCCTGGTGTCCGCTGCGGACCTGCGGCGACTCGAGGAGATCGAGACGGGCGGGGAGGAGCAGGTGATCAGCACCGTGTCCTCGATGCGCCCCACCTCGTCCGCTCCGGGCGAACGGCGGCGCTTCGGCATCGCGGCGGAACACAGCGGCCCGGACGCCGGGGATCGGCGTCCGGGCCGCGAGGAGTGACGGACGGGACCGGACCGGCTCACGGCCGGTCCGGTGTGGGGGTGCTGATCAGGAGCTGAGCGTCCAGATCGCGTTGGCGATGGCGTCGGTGTTCAGGTCCAGCGCCTTGTCGTCGATGTTCGACGTCTTGTCGCATGCGGAGTGGTAGCACGGGTCGAACGCCTCGCCCGCCTTGCCGCCCCACTGGTCGGCCTGCTCCTGGCTCATGGTGGCCTCGGCGCCGGTGAACAGACCGCCGACCCGCACGCCCGCGTCCTTGAACGGGGCGTGGTCCGAGCGGCCGTCGCCCTCGGTCTCCTTCTCGGTCGTGATGTTCTTCGCCGCGTACCAGTCCTTGAAGACCTTCTCCAGCTCCGGGTCGTCGTCATAGACGAAGTAGCCCGGGTTGGGGGAGCCGAGCATGTCGAAGTTGAGATAGGAGTCGATCTTCGACTGCTCGTCGGCCGCCAGGCTGTCGACGTAATGCGTCGACCCGACCATGCCGTCCTCCTCGTCGCCCCACCAGGCGAACCGCAGGTGCTTGGCGGGCTGGAGGTCGGCCTTGGCCACGGCGAGCGCGACCTCGAGGATCGCGGCCGAGCCGGAACCGTTGTCGTTGATGCCGGGGCCGGCCTCGACCGAGTCGAGATGGGAACCGGCCATCACGACCTTGTCGTCGGCGCCGCCCTTCCAGTCGGCGATGAGGTTGTAGCCCTTCTTGCCGCCGGAGGTGAACTCCTGGACGGAGGTGGTGAATCCGGCCTCGTCCAGCTTGCCCTTGATGAAGTCCAGGGACTTCTGGTAGCCGGGCTCGCCATGGGCGCGGTTTCCGCCGTTGGCGTCCGCGATGGACTGCAGCTCGCCCAGATCGGCCTTGACGGCCGCGACGTCCACGTCGGGGGCGGCGGCCTTGGTGCTGCCGGTGGCCTCGGCGCCGGAGGCGCCGCTCAGCAGGGCCGCGGCGAGCGCGGCACCGGTTGCCGCCGCGAGGCTTCCGCGGCGAATTGACGCTATTCGCTTCACAGTTGGGCTCCGTTGTGATGTGGGGGGTTGGAGCGGAGCAGGTGAATCATGGTGTTGCGGTGATGAGAATCGGGGCTATGCGGTGGGGCCGTCAAGTGCGATAGCCGGACGTACGGTTCCGCCGAGCGGATGCGGGGCGCCGGCCGAGGCGGGTTACGGAGACGTGACGGTGGCTCATGGGACCGTCTTGACCAGCATCGATCGGATTGATCAGGGTTGCTCGGTCAATGGCTCAGTTAACGCCGACGAAATGCCGCGGAACTAGCCTGCGAAGGCTGGGCGCAAGTCGCCCCGGACCGTGCGGAACGGGTTGTTTCCGCCGGATCAGGGCTTTTGTGGAGTAAGGGCGAGAATGAGGTGGTAAGCGTGCGCTTGACCCCGCATGAGCAGGAACGTCTGCTCATCCATGTGGCCGCCGACGTGGCCGAGAAGCGACGGGCCCGGGGCGTGCTCCTCAACCACCCCGAGGCGACGGCGCTGATCACCGCCCACATCCTGGAGGGCGCCCGCGACGGCCGCGGCGTCGCCGAGCTGATGGCCTCCGGCCGCCGGGTGCTCACCCGCGACGAGGTCATGGAGGGCGTACCCGAGATGCTCAAGGACGTGCAGGTCGAGGCCACCTTCCCCGACGGCACCAAGCTGGTCACCGTCCACCAGCCGATAGCCTGACGGAGGCCTGCTCATGATCCCCGGAGAGATCCTTTACGCCGATGAGCCGGTGCTCCTCAACGAGGGGCGGCCGGTCACCCGTCTGACCGTGCTCAACGCCGCCGACCGGCCCGTCCAGGTCGGCTCCCACTACCACTTCGCCGAGGCCAACCCCGGCCTCGACTTCGACCGCGCCGCCGCCCGCGGCAAGCGGCTGAACATCGCCGCGGGCACCGCCGTGCGCTTCGAACCGGGCATCCCCGTCGAGGTCGCCCTGATCCCGATCGCGGGGGAGCGGATCGTGCCGGGGCTGCGCGCGGAGACGGGAGGAGAGCTCGATGACCGCTGAACTGGACCGCGCCGCGTACGCCGATCTCTTCGGCCCCACCACCGGGGACCGCATCCGGCTCGCCGACACCGACCTCTTCATCGAGATCGAGGAGGACCGCGGCGGCGGGCCCGGCCGGGCCGGGGACGAGGCGGTCTTCGGCGGCGGCAAGGTGATCCGCGAATCCATGGGCCAGTCCCGTGCCACCCGCGCCGAGGGCGCCCCCGACACCGTGATCACCGGGGCCGTCGTGCTCGACCACTGGGGCGTCGTCAAGGCGGATATCGGCCTGCGTGACGGCCGTATCACCGGAATCGGCAAGGCCGGGAACCCCGACACCATGGACGGTGTCCACCCCGACCTCGTCATCGGGCCCGAGACAGAGGTCATCGCGGGCAACGGCAGGATCCTCACCGCGGGCGCCATCGACGCCCATGTCCACTTCATCTCCCCGACCCTCGTCGACCAGGCGCTCTGCTCCGGGATCACCACCCTCGTCGGGGGCGGCACGGGCCCCGCCGAAGGGACCAAGGCCACCACCATCACCCCCGGACCCTGGCATCTCGCCCGGATGTTCGAGGCGCTGGAGGGGTCTCCGGTCAACATCGGACTGCTCGGCAAGGGCAACACCGTCTCGCGCGAGGCGATGTGGTCCCAACTGCGCGGCGGAGCCCTCGGATTCAAGATCCATGAGGACTGGGGGGCGACCCCCGCGGCCATCGACGCCTGCCTCGGCGTCTGCGAGGAGAGCGGCGCCCAGCTCGCCATCCACACCGACACCCTCAACGAGGCGGGCTTCGTCGGCGACACCCTGGCCGCCATCGCCGGGCGCACCCTCCACGCGTATCACACCGAGGGCGCGGGCGGCGGGCACGCGCCCGACATCATCACCGTGGTCTCGCAGCCCAACGTTCTCCCCAGCTCCACCAATCCGACCCGCCCGCACACCGTCAACACCGTCGAGGAGCACCTCGACATGCTGATGGTCTGCCACCACCTCAACCCGGCCGTCCCCGAAGACCTCGCCTTCGCCGAGTCCCGCATCCGGCCCAGCACCATCGCCGCCGAGGACGTGCTGCACGACCTCGGCGCGATCTCGATCATCTCCTCCGACTCCCAGGCCATGGGACGGATCGGCGAGGTGGTGCTGCGCACCTGGCAGACCGCGCATGTGATGAAGCGACGGCGCGGGGCGCTGGCCGGGGACGGCCGCGCCGACAACCACCGGGCGCGTCGCTATGTCGCCAAATACACCATCAACCCGGCGGTGGCCCAGGGCCTCGACGGGGAGATCGGCTCGGTGGAGCCCGGGAAACTGGCCGATCTGGTGCTGTGGGAGCCCGCCTTCTTCGGCGTCAAACCGCATCTGGTCATCAAGGGCGGCCAGATCGCGTATGCGCAGATGGGCGACGCCAACGCCTCCATACCGACCCCGCAGCCGGTCCTGCCGCGCCCCATGTTCGGCGCGCTCGGCCGCGCGGCGGCCAGGGGCTCGGTCAACTTCGTGACCCAGGCCGCCTTGGACGACGGCCTGGCGGACCGGCTGGACCTCCGCAAGCGGTTCGCCCCGATCCGCGGCACGCGGGGGGTCACCAAAACGGACATGCGGGAGAACGACGCCCTGCCGCGGGTCGAGGTCGACCCCGATACGTTCACCGTGACGATCGACGGCGAGCCCGTCGAACCGGCCCCGGCGACCGAACTTCCCATGGCCCAGCGGTACTTCCTCTTCTGACCGGACCCGTCATGCCCACGAACGAGACTCCGCCCGCTCCCCGGGGCGCTCGCGGTCCGGCCGCGGGTGGTCCGTCGGCGGGCTTTCCCCCACCCCGCCCCTTCCCGAAACCAGGAGGCCTCGCCCCCTGGACCCCCGGTCTCCGGGGCGGTGATGCCCCTGGTGGGGCTGTCGCTTCCGTCGTCTGGGGCTCAGGGGCGCCGTTGTCGGGTGGGTTGGATCGGGCCCGCCAACGGGCGTTCGGGGGCGGGGCCCCTGGCGGTCTCCGGGGCGGTGATGCCCCTGGTGGGGCTGTCGCTTCCGTCGCCTGGGGCCCCGGTGCGCCGTCGCCGGGCGTGCTGGATCGGGCCCGTTCGGGGGCGGAAGAGATGCCCTCCGGCGGGTCCGGGGTGATGCCTCTGGTGGGGTTGCCGCTCCTGCCTCCTGGGCCTCCGGTGACCCGTCGCCGGGTGGGTTGGATCGGGCTCGCTCGGGGGTGGCGGACATGGCTGTAGGGCATGAGGTGGGGGCCGGGTCGCAGGCCGCGCGGCGAGGGGCCGCGGGCGGGGCCGCCGCGTTGCTCGTGCTCGCCGATGGGCGGTTTCCCGCTGGAGGCCATGCGCATTCGGGGGGTGCCGAGGCCGCTGTCGCGGCGGGTCGGATCCGTGACGCGGCCTCCCTGGAGGCGTTCTGCCGGGGGCGGCTGCACACCGCCGGGCTCACCGCGGCCGGGCTCGCCGCCGCGGCCGCCGCCGGGCTCGATCCGCTCGTGCTGGACGATGCGGCGGACGCCCGTACCCCCAGCTCCGCGCTGCGGGCCACCGCCCGGCGGCTCGGGCGCCAGCTGATGCGCGCCGCCCGTGCCACCTGGCCCTCGCCCGAACTGGACGCCCTGGCCGCCGCGCGGCCGCGCGGGGCGCATCAGCCCGTGGTGCTCGGACTCACCGCGCGCGCCGCCGCACTGGGGCCGACGGACGCCGCGTACGCCGCCGGGTACGAGGCGGTGAGCGGGCCCGCGACCGCCGCCGTACGGCTGTTGAGCCTCGACCCCTTCGATGCCACCGCCGTCCTCGCCCGCCTCGCCCCCGAGCTGGACCGGGTCGTGGCGCGAGCCGCCGACGCGGCGTGGCGGGCCCTCGACGAGGGCCCGGACGCGCTGCCCGCCGCCTCCGCGCCGCTGCTCGACATCGCCGCAGAACACCACGCCACCTGGTCCGTACGCCTCTTCGCCTCGTAACCGGGCCCGCCCCGCACCCGCCCCTGCTGGAACATCGGAGCCGTTCATGCACCTCGACCACGCGGACACCTACCCCCCGCGCCACACCTACGGCGCCGCCGGCCCCCACCGCCCCGACGGCACCCGCCGGGCGCTGCGCATCGGACTCGGCGGGCCGGTGGGCTCGGGCAAGACCGCGACCGTCGCCGCGCTGTGCCGGGCGCTGCGCGACCAGCTCTCCCTCGCCGTGGTCACCAATGACATCTACACCCGCGAGGACGCCGAGTTCCTGCTGCGCAACGCCGTACTGCCGCCGGAGCGCATCACCGCCGTGGAGACCGGAGCCTGTCCGCACACCGCGATCCGCGACGACATCTCCGCCAACCTGGAGGCCGTCGAGGAGCTCGAGGAGACCGTGGGCCCGCTCGATCTGATCCTGGTCGAGTCCGGCGGGGACAACCTCACCGCGACATTCTCCAAGGGCCTGGTGGACGCGCAGGTGTTCGTCATCGATGTCGCGGGCGGCGACGACATCCCCCGCAAGGGCGGCCCCGGCGTGACCACCGCCGATCTGCTCGTGGTCAACAAAACCGACCTGGCCCCCTACGTCGGCTCGGACCTGGCACGCATGGCCCGCGACGCCGAGGCCCAGCGCGGTGAACTGCCCGTGGCCTTCACCTCCCTGGTCGCCGAGGACGGCGTCCGCCCCATCGCCGACTGGGTCCGCACCCGCCTGGCCGCCTGGACAGCGGCCCCGGCATGACCCCCGCCCCGGACGCACCGGGTGGCGTACCGCCGCACACCGCGCCGCGGATGCCAGGGAGTGCTCGGGAGCGGGAAGCCCCGGACATCCGGCGCGGCCCGGCCGCCTCGGCAGGGGCAGCCGCCTCGGGCACGGCGGGCACCGCAGGTGCCGCGGGCACCTCGGCTGCGACTCGTGCCTCGGCTGCGACACGCACCTCGGGTGCGTCTGCAGTCGTCTCGCATGCGGCGGGCACCTCACCCACAACGGGCGTCTCCGGCCCGGTAGTACGGGCCACCGCCCGTCTCGTCGCCGAGGCGGACGGGCGCGGGGGCACCGCGTTGCCCGTGCTCGCCGGGGACGGGCCGCTCGCGTTGCGGCGGACCCGGGGCGTGGTGGGGGAGGCGTGTGTCACCGTGGTCGGGGCCATGAGCGCGCCCCTGGGCGGCGACCGGATCGCCCTCGAGGCGACCGCCGGGCCCGGTGCCCGGCTGCGCGTCGGTTCCGCCGCGGCCACCATCGCCCTGCCGGGGCGGGCGGCGGGCCCCGCGTACTACGAGATCCGGCTGACCGTCGCCGACGGCGCGACCCTGCACTGGCTGCCCGAGCCCCTGATCTCCGCCCACGGCAGCGAACTGCTGATGACCACCCGTGTCGAACTCGCGCCCACCGCCCGCCTCGTGCTGCGCGAGGAGCAGATCCTGGGCCGTACCGGCGAATCCCCGGGCCATCTGACCAGCCGTCTCACCGTCCACCGAGCCGGGCGCCCGCTCCTCGACCAGGAGCTCGCCCACGGCCCCGGCGCCCCCGGCTGGGACGGCGGCGCGGTCCTCGGCGGCCATCGGGCGGTGGGCCAGCTGCTCGTGGTCGACCCGGCCTATGGCGCTCGTCCCATCACGTCCCGCCGCCTCGCCGACACCGCCGTCCTCACGCCGCTGACCGGCCCCGCCGCCCTCGCCACCGCCGTGGCCCCGGACGCCCTCCACCTCCGCCGGGCCCTCGACGCGGCGGCCGCGGCCGTGGGCTGATGTTCACGTCTTGATAAAGAAACGGCGGTTTGCCCTGTACTCGGCGGTAAGCAAGACAGAAGAATCCCCCTGACACTCTGTGATCATCGCCGCTCCTGGCGGCGCAACAAAGCAGGGGGATGACTAAGTGAGA
This sequence comes from Streptomyces lacaronensis, assembly GCF_047337785.1. NCBI lineage: Bacteria > Bacillati > Actinomycetota > Actinomycetes > Kitasatosporales > Streptomycetaceae > Streptomyces > Streptomyces lacaronensis. Next base: position 2,116,840 of record NZ_JBLHDK010000003.1, on the reverse strand, counting down.
CGCACAGCACTCTTCGGCGCGACCGGTGGTGTGATCGCCGGTGCGCTGATAACCGGTGCGCTGGCCGCCCCCACGGCCGGGGCATCGGAGCGGACCCCCGGCGGGGCCGCCGAGGCCCGTGGTGTGGCGGTGGCCGCGGCCAAGGCCGCGAAGAAGGGCATCGACTGGACGGACTGCCCGGCCGACTGGGGGCTCGCCAAGCCCATCCAGTGCGGCTATGTCACCGTACCGCTCGACTACGCCAAGCCGAACGGCCGCACCATCAAGCTCGCGGTGGACCGGATCGCCAACACCGGCTCCGCCTCCGAGCGGCAGGGCTCGCTGATCTACAACCCGGGCGGGCCCGGCGGCTCCGGGCTGCGCTTCCCGACCCGGGTCACCACCAAGAACCCGCTGTGGACGAAGGTGTCGAAGGCGTACGACTTCGTCGGCTTCGACCCGCGCGGGGTGGGCCACTCCGCGGCCATCTCGTGCGTGGATCCCCAGGAGTACGTCAAGGCCCCGAAGCTGGACCCGGTGCCCGACAGCGAGGCGGACAAGCGCGTCCAGCGCAAGCTGGCCCGTGAATACGCTTCAGGGTGCGAGGAGCGCAGCGGCTGGATGCTGCCGCAGATGACGACGCCCAACACCGCCCGGGACATCGACGTCATCCGGGCCGCGCTCGGCGACAAGAAGCTCAACTACCTGGGCGTGTCCTACGGAACGTACATCGGCGGGGTCTACGCGACGCTCTTCCCGACCCATGTGCGCCGGCTGATCGTGGACAGCGTGGTCAACCCCTCGCGGGAGAAGATCTGGTACCAGGCCAACCTGGACCAGGACGTCGCCTTCGAGACGCGCTGGAACGACTGGAAGGCGTGGGTGGCGAAGAACGACGCCGCCTACCACATCGGCGACACCCCGGCGAAGGTCCAGCAGCAGTGGGAGAAGCTGCGCGCGGCCGCCAAGAAGAGCCCCATCGGCGGGGTCGTGGGCCCGGCCGAGCTGCTCGGGTTCTTCCAGAGCGCTCCGTACTACGACTCGTCGTGGGCCACGGTCGCCCAGGTGTGGAGCGATTACCTCGGCGGCGATGAGAAAGCGCTGGTCGAGGCCGCGGGCCCGGACATGTCCGACACCGCGGGCAACATCGCCTCGGAGAACGGCAACGCCGTCTACACCGCCGTCGAGTGCGCCGACGCCAAGTGGCCGACCAGCTGGGCGAAGTGGGACCGGGACAACACCCGGCTCCACCGCGACTACCCCTTCCTGACCTGGTCCAACGCCTGGATGAACCTGCCGTGCGCCACCTGGGGGGCCAAGCAGGGGACCCCGCTGGAGGTGGGTGCCGCCAAGGGGCTGCCCAAGACGCTGATCGTGCAGAGCACCCGTGACGCCGCGACCCCGTACGAGGGCGCGGTCGAGCTGCACAAGCGGCTGAAGGGCTCGCGTCTGGTGACCGAGAAGGACGCCGGTTCGCACGGGGTCACCGGTCTGGTGAACCCGTGTGTCAACGACCGGGTGGACGCCTACCTGCTCAAGGGCACGGTGGACGCCAAGGACGTGACCTGCGCCCCGCACGCCACGCCGGTGCCCGCCAAGTCGGGCGCGTCCGCGAAGGACGCGAAGGCCGCCAAGGAGGCGGCCGCCGTCGTCAAGTAGTCGGCTGGTCGGCGGTATGCGGTGCTGGGCCGGGCCCGTGCGTTCCCCGCACGGGCCCGGTTCCGTTTCTTCGCCGTACGCCCGCGTCGATCAGGGCGCGGGGGAATTCCCGCCGCCCCGCAGCCACGCGTCCTCGGCCGCGTAGTCGAACAGATCGGTCATCGGATCGTAGGCGGCGGCCATGTCGGGGAAAGCCGTGCGCCAGTCCGGGTCGGCCGTCAGCCGGTCCGTCAGCCAGGCGACGGTCGCCGGGAGCGATTCCGCATAGCCGGTCACCGGGCGGTAGCCCAACTCCCGTTCGGCCGCGGTCATGTCGTAGACGAGGGGGTGGGCCAGGCTCCAGGGGGTGCTGCCGATATGCGGATGCGGCGGCTCCCCGTCGACCAGCACCAGCTCGCCGCGCACCTCGAGCACCGCGTCCACGGCGGCGGCGATGTCGGCGACCGTCGGGGCCTGCGGGTCGCCCGCGTTGAGCACCCGTGAACCGGGCCGGTGGGCGGCCAGCCGCACCAGCTCCGCGATGTTGTCGACATGTACCGGATGGAACCGGCTGCGGCCGCCGTACGCCAGGATCCGCACTGGCCGCCCGTCCAGCGCCCGTTTGACGAAGTACAGCTCACGCGGGGTGCGGCAGTGCGGGCCGTGGATCGCCCCGGCGCGCAGCAGAGTGGTCGGCAGCCGGTCCCCGGCGGCCAGCAGCTCCCGCTCCAGCGCCACCTTCCGGCTGCCGTAGCCGTCGCCCGGCGGGACGGTTCGCTGGGACTCGGGGAGCGGCACCGGATACCGCGGGCCGCCGTCCGGCCGGTCCTGGGTCCCGAAGCCCCGGCCCTGGTCGTCCTCGTACACCGCTCCGGTGGAGATCACCACCGCCGATCCGATCCGGTCGGCGAGGTCCAGCAACTGCCGTGCGTGTGCCCGGCCGTAGGCGACGCAGTCCAGCACCACATCGCAGCCGTCGCCGATCAGCGCGGCCACCGCGGCGTCGTCGTCCCGGTCCACGGCCACGCTTTCCACCGACCCGGGCCAGCCCTCGTCGCGGCCCCCACCGCGCGAGGCGGCCCGCACCCGCCATCCCTCCTCGGCGAGCGCGCGCACCGCCGCCCGGCCGATCTGCCCCGTGGCCCCGATCACACATGCGCTCCCAGTGCTCATGCCGGGACGCTAAGGGCCCGAGCGCCACGCTGCCCAGACTCCTTCGCCATGAGCAGATTCGCCCTCGGCCGATCATTCACGGTCAAAGGGTGAGTGCAGATGATCGCTTTTTCACGCTCTTTGAATTCACCGTGATGCATTCCGAAGAAAAAAGCATCTTCAATTCATGCGACGGTGAAACCGCTATGCTCCAGGGCCCATGACGGGCTGGCTCATCGCCCGCATTTCGCACTCATTTTCTCTTCGCTGTTTTTAAGGATGCCCATGGTTTTCGCCGGCACCTCATCCGGAGGCGGCACCTCACCCGGAGGCCGACGGCCCGCCTCCACGCTCGTATGGGTCATCCCTCCCGCCGCGATGGCGTTCTGCGCGGCGCTGGCCGTCGCCGTGGTCCCGTCCGGGGCGCGGGCCACGGTCGCCTGGTGCGGAGTGGCGGCGACGCTCGCGGTGGCCCTCGCGGCGGCCGAGGCGATGCGCCGCGGCCGGCTGATCACCACGCTGCGCACCCGGCTCTCCGCCCAGGAGGCCGGGTTCCGGCAGCGCCTGGCGGCCCAGGAGGCGGAGATCCGGCGGCTGACCCGGGAGGTGCTCCCCGCGACGGTGGCCCGGCTGCGGCGCGGCGCCATGGTGCACGAGGCGATGAAGGACGTCGACTACGCGCCCCGTCTCGACCCGGACTTCGACGCCGCCCACGAGCAACTGCTGCGGTGGGTGCTGGACACCGTGCGGACCGAGGAGGACCTGAGGGACGCGGCCCAGCGGGCGTTCGTCAACATCGCCCGCCGGGTGCAGGCCATCGTCCACCAACAGGCCCAGGACATGCGGGAGATGGAGGACAAGCACGGCGCCGACCCGGACGTCTTCGAGGATCTGCTCCACCTGGACCACGGCAACGCCCTGATCGGCCGGCTGGCGGACTCCATCGCGGTCCTGGGCGGCTCGCGGCCGGGCCGCCAGTGGCAGAAGGAGGTGCCGCTGTTCAACGTCTGCCGCGGCGCCATGTCCCGCATCCTCGAGTACGAGCGGGTGGATCTGCACTCGGTGGCGGACGTCGCCATCGTCGGCCCCTCGGTGGAGCCGCTGATCCACGCCCTGGCCGAACTGCTGGACAACGCCACCCGCTACTCGCCGCCCAAGACCCGGGTGCACCTGACCGCGATCGAGGTCCAGTCCGGGGTCGCGATCGAGATCGAGGACGCCGGGGTGGGCCTGTCGGAGGAGGCCCGCAGACGCACCGACGCGGTGCTGCTCCAGGCGGCCACCGGATTCGACCTCAACGACCTCGGCGAGACACCGCGGCTCGGCCTGGCCGTGGTCGGCAGGCTCGCCGTGCGGTACCGGTTCCAGATCTCGCTGCGGCCCTCGGCGTACGGCGGGGTGCGCGCGGTGCTGGTCGTCCCGCAGGACATCATCTGCCCCACCCCCGCGCCCGGTGGCGCGATCGCCCGCGCGGCCAAACTGCCCCCGCCCAAGCCCATCAAGCGGGCCACGCCCCTCCCGTCGCCCACCCGCACCGGCCCGGTGGCGCAGGGCCGCCCCGGCCCCGGCTTCCGGCAGAACGGCGCCGGACTCCCGCAGCGCCGCCGCCGGATGCCCATGGTCGCCCCGGCCCCCTCGTCGTTCCGCGTCGACTCCGCGCCCCCGGCGGCGCCCGCCCCGCCCCGCGATCCGGCCCGGCAGCCCGTACAGCCGGGGATCTGGCTGGACGCCTTCACCAAGGGGCTCAACGGCGAGCCGATCCCGGCGGCGGACGCCGCCGCGGACGCGCCGGACCCCCGGAAGTCGCCCGACGCCCCGGACAACTCAAGCACCCCGAACACGTCGGACAAGGATGAGTAGGCAAGTGACGCAACCGCGGTTCAACATGGACTGGATGCTCCGGGACCTCGCGTCCAGCGTTCCGGAGACCCGGCACGTGGTCCTGCTGTCCTCGGACGGCCTGTGCATGGCCCAGGTCGGCACGGACAAGGACACCGCCGACCGTCTGGCCGCCGCCTGTGCCGGGCTGCAGAGCCTCTCCGGCGCGATCGCCGCCCAGTTCCCCGAGGGGGACGGGCGGATGCGGCTGGTCGTCATCGAGGTCGACGGCGGGTTCTTCTATCTGATGGCGGCCGGTACCAGTTCGTATCTGGCGGTGCTCGCCGAGGACAGCGTGGACGCCGGGCTGATGGGCCAGTGCATGAGAGATCTCGTCGCCCGGCTCGGGGAGCACCTCAGCAGCCCGCCGCGGGTCGACGGACGCGTGACATGAGCGAGCCCGGCAAGCCGTGGGACGAGGGCGGCCCCGAGCGGCTCTACACGGTCAGCCGCGGCCGCGCTTCGCAGGAACCCCGGCACCGGCCCGTCGAACTCGTCAGCCTCATCGTGGCACGCGCCGAACCGGAGCCGGGGACGGCTCCCGAGGCCGCGGCCGTGCTGAGGATGTGCCAGTTCCCGCTCTCGGTGGCCGAGATCTCCGCGTATCTGGTCCTGCCCGTCTCCACCGTCACCGTGCTCCTCGCGGGGCTGCTGCGGGACGACCGGGTGGAGGTCAGGGCGCCGGTCCCGGCCGCCGTGCTGCCCGACCCCGAACTGCTGCAGGCGGTGATGCATGGACTACAGAACCTCTGAGGGAGTCGCCGGACCGCGCAGCGAGGACACCCTCCCGGCCTCCGCGGCCGCCGCCGTCAAGGTGGTGATCGTCGGCGGCTTCGGCGTGGGCAAGACCACCATGGTCGGCTCGGTGAGCGAGATTCGCCCGCTGACCACCGAGGAGACCATGACCCAGGCCGGGGTCGGCGTCGACGACATCGCCGGGATCGAGCGCAAGACCGAGACCACCGTCGCGATGGACTTCGGCCGGATCAGCCTCAACGAACGGCTGGTGCTCTATCTGTTCGGCACCCCCGGCCAGGAGCGGTTCTGGTTCCTGTGGAACGGCCTCTTCGAGGGCGCCCTGGGCGCCGTGGTCCTGATCGACACCCGCCGTCTGGAGGTCAGCTTCGACGCGGTCGGACGGCTAGAGGAGCGCGGGGTGCCCTTCGTGGTCGCGGTCAACGCGTTCCCCGGGGCCCCCGTCCACCCCATGGCGGACCTGCGCGCTGCCATGGACCTGCCCGACTCCGTACCGATGATCGACTGCGATGCCCGCGACCGCGGCTCCAGCCGCGACACCCTCCTCGCCCTCGTGCGCCATCTGCAATCTCTCCACACCGTGACCCCGGAGACACCGTGACTCCTCATCCCGACGACCCCGGCACCGGGCCCGCCGGTCTGCCGCCCACCCGGTGCCCCGTCCACACCGCGCTCTCCGACGGAGACGGCGGTCTGGTGGACCTCCTCGGGCCCGAGAACGAGAAGGACCCGATGGGGCTGTACGAGCGGCTGCGCGCCGAGCACGGCCCGGTGGCCCCGATCGTGCTCGACGGTGGCATACCGGCCTGGTTGCTGCTGGGCTACCGCGAGAACCTGGAGGTCTCCCGCACCCCCTCCCGCTTCTCCCGCGACTCCCGCCACTGGCACGCCTGGAAGGACGGCAGGATCGCCGCCGACTCGCCCCTGCTGCCGGTGGTCGGCTGGCAGCCCATGTGCACCTTCGCCGACGGCGACGAGCACGAGCGGCTGCGGGCCGCGCTCACCGAGTCCATGGGGCGCTTCGACCGCCGCGGGATCCGCCGCCATGTCACCCGCTTCACCCACCAGCTGGTGAACGACTTCTGTGCCGAAGGAGGCGCGGAAATGGTCACCGCCTTCGCCCAGCAGCTGCCCATGCTCGTCCTCACCCAACTGCTGGGCATGCCGGACGAGTACGGCCCACGGCTGGTCGAGGCCACCCGGGACCTGATGAAGGGCACCGAGACGGCCCTGCGCAGCGACGCGTACGTCACCGGCGCCCTCAAGGGTCTGGTGGACCGCAGGCGCGCCGAACCCGGCGAGGATCTGGCGTCCTGGCTGCTGGCCCACCCCTCCGGCCTCACCGAGGAGGAGGTGGTCCAGCATCTGCGGCTGGTGCTGCTCACCGGCAACGAGACCACCACCAATCTGATGGCCAACACGCTGCGCATGGTCCTCACCGATCCGCGCTTCCGCGCGTCCCTGGCCGGCGGCCATATGACGCTGCCGGACGCCATCGAGCACGTGCTGTGGAACGAGCCCCCGCTCACGGTCGTCCCCGGCCGCTGGGCCACCGGGGACACCGAGCTGGGCGGTCAGCGGATCAAGGCCGGGGACATGCTGCTGCTGGGGCTGGCCGCCGGGAACGTCGACCCGGCCATCCGCCCCGACATCGCCGCGCCCATGTACGGCAACCGGTCCCATCTCGCCTTCAGCGGCGGCCCCCATGAATGCCCGGGGCAGGACATCGGCCGCGCCATCACGGACACCGCCATCGACACCCTGCTGCTGCGCCTGCCCGATCTGCGGCTGGCCGTGGACGAGTCCGAGCTGACCTGGCTCTCGTCCTGGATCTCCCGCCATCTCGTGGAGCTGCCGGTGGAGTTCATGCCCCGGCGCCCCGAGCCGGATGTCATGGACCTCCCCGTCGAGGCGCTCCTGCCCCCTCGGCAGCGGGTGCCCTCGATCCCCGAGGAGACGGCGGCCCCGGTCCGGTCCGGCACCGAGGGGCCCGAGACGGTGGCCCCCGGGCGCGTCCCGTGGTGGGCGGCGTTACGGCGGTGGCTGCTGGGCAGGCGCTCGGGATCCGCTGCGAAGGGGTCCTCCGCACGGTAGAGAGATCAGCCCCGGGCCACCACGACCCCCACGGTCAGCAGTCCGAGCACCACCCAGCTGAACCACAGCCAGCCGTTGCTCCCCAGAGCCACGGTGTAGGCCGTCACCAGCACCAGACCCCCCACCGTGGCCACCGTCATCGCCTTCGCGGAACCGGGCATCCCCGACCTCCTCACGGCGGTCCCGACGCCCCTTCGCCAGGACCCGGGCCACCCAGGGCCCGGGTCCATGGTCTCGCGGTCCGGGCCCTGGCCGCTACGGGCCGTCCGGCGGGTCTTTATGCGGCTCCGCCGCGTGGCAGGGGCTCCGCCCCTGGACCCCGGGTCCGGGGCGGAGCCCCAGTTGGGGGAAGGGGCGGGGAGGGGAACAGCCCGCCGCGGGCGGCAGGACCCGGTGACCCCTCACTGGCTCCGGGACTGGAGCGAGGCCAGATACGCGTTGTACGCCGCGAGCTCCTGGTCGCCGTCCCGGTCCGCGGTGCGGTCGATGCGCCGCGCCTGGCGCTGCTCGGACTTGTACCACTGGTAGACCAGCGCCACCAGCACGATCACCGACGGGATCTCGCTGAAGGCCCAGGCGATACCGCCCGCCCAGGTCTGGTCCGACAGCGCGTCGACGCCCAGCGAGGCGGGCGGGTGCTTGTACGCGCCGACCATGGGCTCGGACGCCATCATCAGCGCGATGCCGAAGAACGCGTGGAACGGCATGCCCGAGAACAGCTCCAGCATCCGCATCACATAGCCGGGCCGGTGCGGGCCCGGGTCCACGCCCATGATCGGCCAGAAGAAGACCAGGCCCACCGCCAGGAAGTGGACCATCATCGCGATATGCCCGGCCTTGCTCTCCATCAGGAAGTCGAAGAGCGGGGTGAAGTACAGCGCGTACAGGCTCGCGATGAACAGCGGGATGGTGAACGCCGGATGGGTGATGATCCGCATATAGCGGCTGTGCAACAGCGCGACCAGCAGCTCCCGGGGCCCCTTACGGCCGCGCCCGGCCGCCGGGAGGGCCCGCAGGGTCAGCGTGACCGGCGCGCCCAGCAGCAGCAGGATCGGCGAGACCATGCTGATGATCATGTGCTGCACCATATGGACGCTGAACATGACCATGCCGTAGTCGTTCAGCTTGGTGCACATCGCGACCGCGATGGTCAGCACCCCGAGGACGAAGGAGACCACGCGCCCCACCGGCCAGGCGTCGCCGCGCCGCCGCAGCCGCGCGACGCCCCAGCCGTAAAGACCGAGCGCCAGCACACAGCCGACCAGGAAGAACGGATCGCCGCCGAGCTCCAGGCCGCGCGACAGCGTGAACGGCGGCAGATTCATCATCATGCCGTGCCCGCCGTGATCCATCAGCAAGATCTCCTCCCGGTGCGCACCAAATGTGCTCGCACCAGCCTAGAACCGCTCAGATCACAGTACGCACTCGGCCTCGGCGTACCGCTCGGCGGGGACCGTCTTCAGCCGTTCCACGGCCGACGCGAGCGGCACCAGCGTGATGTCCGTGCCGCGCAGCGCGGCGATCGTGCCGAATTCGCCGCGGTGGGCCGCCTCGACCGCGTGCCAGCCGAAGCGGGTGGCGAGCACCCTGTCGTACGCCGTCGGGGTGCCACCGCGCTGCACATGGCCCAGGATGACCGCCCGCGCCTCCTTGCCGAGCCGCCGCTCCAGCTCCACGGAGAGGTGGCGGGCGATGCCCGCGAAGCGCTCATGGCCGTAGACGTCCTTGCCGCCGGCCTCATAGTCCATCGTGCCCTCGCGCGGCTTGGCGCCCTCCGCCACCACCACGATCGCGAACTTCTTGCCCGCCTCGAACCGTGCCCCGACGGTCCCGGCCAGCTCCTCGATGTCGAACGGGCGCTCCGGGACGACGATGGCGTGGGCGCCCGCGGCCATGCCCGAGTGCAGCGCGATCCAGCCGGTGTGCCGCCCCATGACCTCGACGATCAGCACCCGCTGATGGGACTCGGCGGTGGTCTTGAGCCGGTCCAGGGCCTCGGTGGCCACCCCGACCGCGGTGTCGAAGCCGAAGGTCACATCGGTCGAGGCGATGTCGTTGTCGATGGTCTTCGGCACGCCGACGATCGGCAGCCCGGCGTCCGAGAGCAGCCGGGCGGCCTTCAGCGTGCCCTCCCCGCCGATGGGGATGACCGCGTCCAGGCCGAGCTCCGCCACATGGCCCTTGGCCCGCTCCACGCCGTCCCGCAGATGCTCGGGGCGCACCCGGGTGGAGCCGAGGATGGTGCCGCCGAGGGCCAGGATGCCGCTCACGGCGTCCAGGTCCAGCTTGCGGTAGTCGCACTCAAGCAGGCCCTTCCAGCCGTCCTGGAAGCCGATCACCTCATCGCCGTGGTCGACGGTGGCGCGGTGGACGACTGACCTGATGACCGCGTTCAGGCCGGGGCAGTCGCCGCCGGACGTGAGCACACCAATGCGCATGGCACGCATACCTCTGTCTGAGATGGGGGCCGACGGCCGGACCGCGTCGTCCGGCGGGACCCCGCCACCCTACAAGCGCGCGGGCGACGGGGGCGCGGCCTGTGGCCTGATGTCCGCCATGCGGTCACCCTGCGTTCGAATGGCCTCTGAGCTGCGCTCGAGCGAGCGGGACGCGGCTCAGGCGGGCTGGGTCGCCGCCGCGATCCGCTCGTTGCGCAGCGCCTCGTACCACTGGTCGTCGACCGGCGGCAGCGCGTTCACATCGAGGGCCAGTTTCAGCAGGTGGTCCGCGATGTGCGGGTTGCGGGCCATCACCGGGCCGTGCATGTACGTCCCGAAGACGGTGTCGCTGTACGCGCCCTCGAATCCGTCCCCGGTGCCGTTTCCGTTGCCGAACCGGACCCGGGCGAAGGGGCGGGCGGTCGGGCCCAGGTGGGTGACGCCCTGGTGGTTCTCGAAGCCGGTCAGCGGGGGCAGCGCCAGCCGCTCGTCGATGTCGGCCAGCACGTCCCCGACGCACCGGGCGCCCTCGCCGCGGGTGCTGACCACGTCCAGCAGGCCCAGGCCCTGCTGGCGCTGGCCGAGGTCGTTGATGAACTCGTGGCCGAGGATCTGGTACCCGGCGCACACCGAGAAGACGATCGCCCCGTTGGCGACGGCCCGGCTCAGCCCGCCGTCCCGGATCAGCCGCTCGGCGGCCAGCCGCTGCGGGCGGTCCTCGCCGCCGCCGATCAGATAGACGTCCCCGGAGGTGGGGATCTGCTGGTCGGAGCGGACGTCCAGGCGGGAGACCTCCAGCCCGCGCTGCCGCGCCCGGCGCTCCACCACCAGGACGTTGCCCTGGTCGCCGTACGTACTCAGCAGGTCGGGGTAGACCCACACCAGACGCAGGCCGTTCTGGCTCGTGCTACGCATCTTCGTGCCTCTCGTACGGGGGTCAGTTGCCGACCCGGCGGCGCAGGTCCTGGAACGCGGTGTAGTTGGCGATCACCTCGATGCGGCCGGGCGGGGAGATCCGCACCGCCTCGTCCACGTCCGCGCAGACCCGGAAGTCCAGCCCGGCGACCTCCAGGCGCACCGCGAGGTCCAGCTTGCGGTCGCCGATCACGCAGATCGGGTGCCCGGCCAGCCGGGTGTAGTCCACGTCCCAGAGCCAGGAGGTGTCGGTGCCGTCGGCGCCGCGCGCGTTCACCGAGAGGATCACCGGGGTGGGCGGCGGGTCGATCAGCGAGAAGGTCTCCAGCCAGCCGGCCGGGTTCTTCGCCAGCAGCAGCCGCAGCTGGCGCTCCTGGAAGGTGACCACGTCATACCGGCCGGCCACGGCCTGGACCTGGTACATCCGCTCCAGCGCGACCTGCGGGGGCACCCCGAAGGTGGCGGCGACGGCGGCCGAGGTGGCCGCGTTGGCCTTGTTGGCGCGGCCGGGGAGCTGGAGGTGGATGGGCCAGGCGGCGCCGTGCGGGTCCAGGACGTAGTCGCCGTTCAGCGCCCAGCTGGGGACGGGGCGGCGGAAGCCGCACTCCCCGCAGACCCAGTCGTCGCCCGGGCGCTGCAGCACACCGCCGCAGGACGGGCAGGACCAGGCGTCGTCCTTCCACTCCTGCCCGGCCGCCACCCACACCACATTGGGGCTGGAGGAGGCGGCCCAGACGATCAGCGGGTCGTCGGCGTTGGCGATCACGACCGCCTTGGAGCCGGTCAGGCCCTCGCGCCACTTCTCGGCGAGCATCCGGGTCTCGGCGGCGCGGTCGAGCTGGTCACGGGAGAGGTTGAGGAGCGCGATGGCCTTGGGCTCGGTGTCGCGCGCCACACCGGCGAGGTACTTCTCGTCGACCTCGATCACGCCGTAGCGGGCATCGGACCCGCCCGCCAGAGCGGAGGTGATACCGGCCGGCATATTGGCGCCCAGCGCGTTGGAGACGACCGGGCCGGCCGCCCGCAGCGCCTCGGCGATGAGCCGGGTGGTCGTGGTCTTGCCGTTGGTCGCCGACACCAGGATGACGTCCAGGTGCTGCGCCAGCCTGCCCAGCAGATCGGGGTCGAGCCGCAGGGCCACCTTGCCGCCGATCACCGATCCACTGCCGCGGCCCGCGGCCCGCGACACCGCCGCCGCGGCCTTGCCCGCCGTCACGGCCAGCTTGGCCCGCGGTGACAGCGGCTCCGAGTTGCCTGCCATCGTCTTCTCGATCCTCCTCGCATACCGGCGCCGCTTCTGCCCCCCGAGGCGCCGGTGGTAGGCCCCCTCCGTGCCGCGTCGCCGGCCGGGAGGCCACGGTCGGAGAGCAGCCTATCGAGATCCGGCGGCTGTCCCGAATTCCGGCCGCGCGCACGGGGCCCACCTCATCGGCGCCGTAGGCTTGGCTGCCATGCGACATGGCGTGATCCCGGGCAGCCGCGGAGCGGTGCGGCCCCTGCGGCTCTTCGGCGATCCGGCGCTCCGCGCGCCGTGCGAGGAGGTCACCGCGTTCGACGCCGAGCTGGCCCTGCTGATCGAGGACATGTACGCCACGATGTACGCGGCCCACGGGGTGGGCCTCGCGGCCAATCAGATCGGTGTGGGGCTGCGGGTCTTCGTCTTCGACTGCCCGGACGACGAGGACCACCGCCATCTGGGGCATGTCGTCAACCCCCGGCCGGTCGCGGCCGACGGGGTGACGGTGCGCGGGGCGGAGGGCTGTCTGTCGCTGCCGGGGCTCGAGGCGGGCACCCCGCGCCACGACCACGTGGTGATCGAGGGCGCGACGATGACCGGGGAGCCGGTGCGGATCGAGGGCACGGGCTTCTTCGCGCGCTGCCTTCAGCATGAGTGCGACCATCTGGACGGCGGGCTGTTCATCGACCGGCTGACCGGGCTGCGGCGGCGCAGGGCGCTGCGCGCGATCCGCCGCGCCCCGTGGGCGCCGACCGGCGGCGCCGAGGCTGTGGAGGCGTAGGGGCCCCGCAGGCGTCACGGTCCGCGGCACACACCCTGGGCGCGCGGCCCGTTCCAGCCGGGGCACCAGCGGGCTACGGGCGGGCCGCGAGCGATGCCGGGGAGCTGCCGGGGCCTCAGAAGCCGGGTGCGCCGCCCCGGTCGTCCGCCAGTGACAGCCGCCCCCACAGCAGATCGGTGAGATGGTGCACCAACTGGCCGCGTGCGCAGGGCCGGTCGCGCAGCCACCAGTCACCGGCCGCGTGCATCATGCCGACGATCCCATGGCCCCAGACCCGGGCCACCTCGTCGCCGCCGGGGCCCAGCTCCACCCGGTCGGCGATCACCGTGGCCAACTCCTCGCCGAGCCGCCGCAGCAGCGGGGCGGAGTGGTGGCCCACGTCGAAGCTCTGCTCCGGCTCCTGCTGGCCGTGGTCGGCCGGGTGCATCAGGAAGCGGTACACCTGGGGCCGGGCCTCGATCGCGGCCAGATAGGTGTCCAGGGTGGCCTCCACACGCTGCCTGCGGTTGTCGGCGGGCGCGTCCAGGGCCGCGCGCAGCGAGGCGAGCAGGGCGTCGGTGTGGCGCTTGGCGAGGGCGCGGTACAGTCCGCCCTTGTCGCCGAAGTGGCGGTACAGAATGGGCTTGGTGATGCCCGCTTCGGCGGCGATGGCGTTCATCGAGGCCTCTGGTCCGTCGCGCAGCACCACCCGGTCCGCGGCCTCCAGCAGCTCCTTGCGCCTCTGCTGGGCCGTCTGCCGCTGGTCGTCCCGCTGGCTGGTCCCGGTCCGCATGCGTTGCCTCCCCGCCCCCGATGTCGTACTCGCGCCTTACGCACCTCGCGTTTCCCGGCGCGATCGCGCTCCGCGCTGGAGCGCAACGTAACACTCGAAGGGGGCGCGGGGCCCGCGTGCCCGGGGGAGTTGACATCGCCTACTGGGCGGTAACAGACTGCTGTTACCGCAGGTAATAAGCACGTGGAGGGGTCATGGCGGAGTTCTCGTTCGAGCTCGACGACGATCAGAAGGCGGTGCGCGACTGGATCCACGGCTTCGCCGCGGACGTCATGCGACCGGCCGCCGCCGAATGGGACGAGCGCGAGGAGACCCCCTGGCCGATTATCCAGGAGGCCGCCAAGATCGGCCTGTACTCCCTGGACTTCTACGCCCAGCAGTACTTCGACCCCACGGGCCTCGGCATCCCCATGACCATGGAGGAGCTGTTCTGGGGCGACGCGGGCATCGCCCTGTCCATCGTCGGCACCGGCCTCGCCGCCGTCGGCGTCCTCGCCAACGGCACCGAGGAGCAGATCGGCACCTGGATCCCGCAGATGTACGGCGACGCCAATGACGTGAATGTCGCCGCCTTCTGCTCCTCCGAGCCCGACGCGGGCTCCGACGTCTCCGCCATGCGCACCCGGGCCGTCTACGACGAGGCCAAGGACGAATGGGTCATCAACGGCACCAAGACCTGGGCGACCAACGGCGGCATCGCGGGCGTCCATGTGGTGGTCGCGGTCGTCGACCCCGACCTCGGCTCCAAGGGCCACGCCTCGTTCATCATCCCGCCCGGTACCCCCGGTCTCTCCCAGGGGCAGAAGTTCAAGAAGCACGGCATCCGCGCCTCGCACACCGCCGAAGTGGTCCTCGACCAGGTGCGGGTGCCCGGCAGCTGCCTGCTCGGCGGCAAGGAGAAGCTGGACGAACGCCTCGCGCGCGCCCGGGAGCGGGCCAAGTCGGGCGGGGAGCGGCTGAAGAACGCCGCCATGGCCACCTTCGAGGCGTCCCGCCCGGCCGTCGGCGCCATGGCGGTCGGCACCGCCCGCGCCGCGTACGAGGTCGCGCTGGACTACGCCAAGACCCGGCAGCAGTTCGGCCGCCCCATCATCGACAACCAGGGCGTCGCCTTCCAGCTCGCCGACATGCGCACCCGGATCGACGCCGCGCGGCTGATGGTGTGGCGCGCGTCGTGGATGGCCGTGAGCGGACGGCCCTTCGAGTCGGCCGAGGGCTCCATGTCCAAGCTGTTCGCCAGTGAGACCGCCAAGCAGGTCACCGCCCAGGCGGTGCAGATCCTCGGCGGCAACGGTTTCACCCGCGAGTACCCGGTCGAGCGGATGCACCGCGACGCCGCCATCTACACCATCTTCGAGGGCACCAGCGAGATCCAGCGGCTGGTCATCGCCCGCACCCTCTCCGGCGTCCAGATCCGCTAGGCCGGATCCGCCAGGAGCGGCGGGCGCGTCAGACGGGGCCGACGCCCGCGCCGAAGCGCCGTTTACGGGTCGCGAAGGCGGCCAACAGCGCGCGGAGCTCCTCACCGGTGAAGTCGGGCCACAGGGTGTCCACGAAGAAGAGCTCCGCGTAGGCCGCCCGCCAGAGCATGAAGTTGGAGATGCGCTGCTCCCCGGAGGTCCGCACCAGCATGTCGATGTCCGGCAGATCGGCGTGCGGCAGATGGCGGGTGAACAGCGCCTCGTCGATGAGCCCGGGGTCCAGCGCGCCGTCCGCCGAGGCGCGGGCCAGCGAGGTGGCGGCACGGGCGATCTCCTCCCGGCCGCCGTGGTTGAAGCAGAAGGCCAGCGTCATGGCGCGGTTGTCGCGGGTGTCGTCCTCCGCCCGGCGGAGTGCGGCCAGCGTGGCCCGGGGGAGCCGGGCCTCCGAGCCCAGCCAGCGCAGCCGCACCCCCCGCTCGCCGTAGTCGCGGAAGACATCCGCCAGCTGGGCGGTGAGCCGCATCAGCGCGGCCACCTCGCCGCGCGGCCGGTTCCAGTTCTCGGTGGAGAAGAAGAACAGCGACAGGTGTTCGATGCCCTCCTCCAGGGCCGTGTCCACCACCCGCGGCAGCGCGAGCACCCCGGCCTGATGGCCGCGGGTGCGGGAGAGGCCGCGCAGGGCGGCCCAGCGGCCGTTGCCGTCCATGATGATGGCCACGTGCCGCGGCCGCCCCGGCGCCTCCTCCTGGGGGCCGCGGCGCTGCCGTACGACGGCGGGGGCACCGGCGACCGACGCCCGCAGCAGCCGCCTGAAGGAGGGCACTCTCCAGGCCCCGACCTCGAACACCCGCGCGTCCCTCCGCCTCGCTTCCCGGCGCCGTGTCTGACGACGCGACGGGGGCGGGGGTTACCTCCCCGGTGGCCGAACCATTCGTTTGGTCGTCACCGCCGTCACGGCTTGCGCGCCACGCCCCCATGGACATCGGTGGTCTCGATGTCCGTCTCGGAGGGCGCCGGGCGCCACAGCGGACACGACACGATACCGGGCTCGATCAGCTCCAGGCCCTCGTAGAAGCGGCTGATCTGCTCGACGCTGCGCAGCACGTACGGCACGGCGCCGGTGTCGTCGTACCCCTGCTGGGCCTGCTTGAGCGCCTGGTCGGTGTCGGTGCTGTCGTAGTGCACGAAGTAGCTGCCGGACGGTAAGGCGGCCTGGAGCCGCCGCACGATCGACACCGACTCGTCGTAGTTCTGGATGTGGCCGAGGATGCCCATCAGCATCAGGGCGATGGGCCGGCCGAAGTCGAGCGTCTTCGACGCGGCCTCCAGGATTCGCTCGGGCTCGTGCAGATCGGCGTCGATGTAGTCGGTCACCCCCTCGCGGGTGCTGGTGAGCAGCGCCTGGGCGTGCCGGAGCACCAGGGGGTCGTTGTCCACGTAGACGATGCGGGCCTCGGGCGCCACCCGCTGGGCCACCTGGTGGGTGTTGTCGTAGGTGGGCAGCCCGGTGCCGATGTCCAGGAACTGCCGGATCCCGCACTCGCCCGCCACATGGGTGACGGTGCGGATGAGGTACGCGCGCGAGGCGCGGGCCATGGTCTCGATGTTCGGGGCGACCTCCCGGTACTCGTCACCGGCGATCCGGTCGACCTCGTAGTTGTCCTTGCCGCCCATCCAGTAGTTCCAGATCCGGGCCGAATGCGGCACCGTAGTGTCGATCTTGGTCAGGGCCTGCTGGTCGGGGGTGGACGAGCCGTTTGTCATAGCGCCAGTCTCCTGCCGTGCGGATGCGATGCGGATGCGATGCGGATGCGATTCGCGGGGCACCAACTTAGGGCCGGTGCCGGGGAGTTCAGCTCTGCTCGGCGAACGGCACGGGGGAACGGATGCGCGGGAAGGGCCGGGCGAACGAGACCACCGGGGGCTCCGGCGCCGCCTCGCCGTGGCCCGGATCCGGGTCCGGACCGCCGCCGGAGGCCGGCCGCTCCTCGACGGTGAGGACCGGGGCGTGCTCGGCGAGGGTGGAAAAGGCGTGGTCATAACCGGTGACCGCGGCGTCGATCTCCGCGAGCGCCGCCGCCGAGGCGCCGCGCGCGGCCAGCCGGTGCTCCAGCACATGCACCGGGGCGGTCACATGGACGAAGGCGCCGTGGCGCTCGGCCACCGCCTCGGCGAAGTC
Organism: Streptomyces lacaronensis; assembly: GCF_047337785.1. NCBI lineage: Bacteria > Bacillati > Actinomycetota > Actinomycetes > Kitasatosporales > Streptomycetaceae > Streptomyces > Streptomyces lacaronensis. Next base: position 2,099,600 of record NZ_JBLHDK010000003.1, on the reverse strand, counting down.
GAACGCCTGAATCCATGTCACCCGGGAGTGGCCACGGCGCAGTGGACCGTAGACGAGCTCGCCGACCAGCCCGGCGTCGACCGCGAGCGCGCCGTCGTGCTGGAGGAGTTCGCGGTACGGCCGGACCGGGTCGACATGGGGGAGTTCGCGGGAGGCGCGGGTGACGGTGTAGCCGTGCCGGCGGGCGAGACCGGTCAGCAACGCGTCCTTGCCGACTCCGTCGCAGCCCTCGACGATCAGGGTGCGGTGCTGTGTCACCGCGTGGTCGAGGTTCATTACGGCATCCTGTCGGTCCCATGGGCTCTGCACATCTGCAAGGGGGACGACACCGCCGCCCGCCACGGCGTCTTCAGTGTGCGTGGCGGGACGGTGGGGACGGGAGTGCGGTGCGGGGTTGTGCGGTTGTGCGGGCGTAGTGGTTTTCGCGGAGTTTCGGCGAGCCGATGGTGGGTGGCCGCCTAGGCGATGAGGAAGTCCGCTTCGCCGGCCTTCGCCGCCTCCAGGAAGGACGCCACCTCCGAGCGGGTGTAGATCAGCGCGGGCCCGGCCGGGTCGGTGGACTGGCGCAGCGCGATCCGCCCGTCCGGCAGTCGTTTGGCCTCGATGCAGGTGCCGCCGTTCGACCCGCTCCAGGGCTTTTCCCAGCCCTCCGTGCCCAGGTCGGTGGCCGGCATTCCGGTGTAGACGGGGTCATGCATCTCAGTGCTCCTTACGCAGTTCGGCCAGGATGGTGCTGCTGTCGCCGATCGGCTCGGCCTGGACCGCCATCCGGTCCAGGACCTCGAGATAGGCGACGACTTCGGCCGGCTTGTCCACATAGACGGCCCCGGTGAGGCTCTCGGTGTAGACGACGTCCGGCAGTTCGGAGAATCCGAAGCGGAAGTAGTGGAAGGGGCCGAAGGCCCCGGGGTGCGGCCCCGCCGCGAACCGCATGATCTGCAGCCTGACCTTGGGGATGTCCAAGGTCTCGATGAGGTGGTCGATCTGGTCGCGCATCACCCGCGAGCCGCCGACCGGACGGCGCAGCACCGTCTCGTCGAGGATGGCCCAGATGGTCGGCGCGTCCGGCTTGGTGAGCAGGCCCTGGCGCTTGACCCGCAGGGCGATCCGGCGCTCCAGCTCCTCCTCGGTGTCCCGCGGGAAGCCCATGCGTAGCACTGCTCGTGCGTAGTCCTCCGTCTGGAGCAGCCCGGGAACGTAGTGGGGCTCGTACGCACGAATGACGGTGGCCTCACTTTCGAGGCTTACGTAAACACTGAACCAGTCCGGAAGCACATCGCGGAACTGATGCCACCAGCCCGGCTGGTTGGCCTCGCGTGCCAGAGCGAGGAAATCCTCCATCTCCGGACCGCGGACGCCGTAGTTCCGCAGCAGCTCCTTCAGATACGGGATCTTGAGGCCGACTTCCGCCTTTTCCATCCTGCGCACGGTCAACGGGGTGACCTCGATGGCCTTCGCGGCTTCCTCGAACGACACCTTCGCCCGCTCGCGCAGATGCCGCAGACGCTTGCCCAGGACTCTCCGTAAGACGGTGGGGGCGGCGCCGGCCGGCCGTGCCTCGCTCACGTCCGCCTCCCGTAGGAATGGCTGTCATATGCCTGCACAGTGTGCCACGCGATGGATGACACAGACAGAGCGAGCGGAGCGCTTTGAAATTATCAGAACGAAGGTTGCGGGGTGACGGCTTCACCACTCATAGTGAGCACGTGACCCATCTCACCCTCGATGGCGAGGGCTCCCAACCACCTATGTCCACAACGTCGTTGAGGCCCCCGGCTGACCGGTGGGCGGCGAGCGGCGGGGATCCCGCAGGCCGCCGTGGCCCGAAACAGGGACAGTCACGGTGACGCATCACGCACAGCCGGTGACCGGGCGCCAGGGCGCCGTGGTCAACGGCGCGTTGGCCGCCGCTCTGAAGGAATCCGGGTGCTCCTACGCCTCATTGGCCCTGCGGGTCAATGAACTGGGCCGTAGGCAGGGGCGCGAGTCGAACTACGACAAGGCGTCCGTCACCCGCTGGTTGCAAGGCGGACAGCCGCGCGGCACCACGCCGGAGCTGATCGCCGCCGTGCTCTCCCACCGGCTCGGCAGGCCCGTGGGCCCCGCCGAACTGGGGTTCATCTCCGACCGACAGCGCCCGGTCGTGGCCCGGGCGCTGGCCTACCGGGAGGACGTAAGCGAAACCTTGCACACGCTCGCCGAACTCGGCTCCACCGACATATCCCGCCGCAGCCTGCTGGGTGCGGTGCCCTTCGTCGCCGGCGCGCTGGTGACCCCACAGCGCGAATGGCTGCTGTGGCTGGTCGAGAACCAGGACACCGCCCGGCTCGCACCCGCGGCCGAAGGCGGCCGCGTCGAACAGGTCCACGCGGCGATCAACATGTTCGACGAGATGGACAATCGCTTCGGCGGCGGCCAGGTCCGCGCCAGCATCGTGCTCTATCTGTCGACCGAGGTCGTCCCCATGCTCCAGCAGCGCGGCGCGCCTCCGCAGGAGCGGCGCCAGCTGTTCACCGCCGCCGCCAAGCTGGCCGCGATGGCCGGCTGGAGCAGCTATGACAACGCCGAATACGGCTTGGCCCAGCGCTATATGACCCAGGCGCTGCGGCTGTGCGCCGAGGGCGGCGACCGGGTCCTGGGCGGTCAGATCCTGGCCGGCCTGTCCCATCTGGCGACCAACCTGGGCCAGCCCGAGGCGGGGGTCGAGTTGGCCCGGGTCGGTGTCGCCACCGCCAAGCACGCCGGAAGCCCGCTCGGGCTGATGCGGTTGCACGCCATGGCCGCCCGTGGCTACGCCGCGCTGGACCAGCCCCGGGAGGCGTCCAAGTCGCTGCGCGCGGCCGACGCCCAGCTGGAGGCCAGTCAGGGCCCCGAGCAGGAGTCGCCCTGGGTGCGCTTCCTCGACCACCACTATCTGGCCGCCGAGGCGGCGCTGTGCTTCCGCGACCTGGGCAATGCCACGGACGCCGAGCACGCCGCCGCCGAATCCGTGCGCGCCAACGCCGAGCGGCGCCGGCGCCAGGCCATCAGCAGATCCGTGCTGGCCACGGCCTATCTCCAGCAGAGCCGGCTGGACGAGGCCGTGGGCACCGCGGGCGAGGCGCTCGACACGCTCAGCGGGGTGCACAGCGAGCGCTCGATCCAGGCGCTGCGCGACTTCCGCACCCGGCTGCGGCCGCACCGCGGGGAGCCCATGGTCAGGGAGTTCGAGCAGCGCTCCCGGACCGTGCTCGGCGTGGCCGCCTGAGGCATCCGGCCTCTGAGGCATCCGGCCGCTGGGGCATCCAGTCTCTGGGGCCTCGCCCCGCCGGTGCCTTGGGTGAAGTCTCCGGCCGCTCCACGGGGGCGGCCGGTGGCGTGTCCGGAGCGCCTCCGCTCGGGGGAGCGCCGGGGGGTCAATAGCCTCCCGGCGTGGGGGCGTTCTGGGCTCGGTCCACGGGCAGATGCGCACCGGAGACCCCGCTCGAGGCGTCCGAGAGCAGGAACGCCACGACCTGGGCGACCTCCCGCGGGGTGACCAGTTCACCGCGTGGCAGCTCGGCCGTGAACCGGGCGTAGGCCTCGGGCTCTTCGGTGCGCATCCGGTCCCACCGCTTCCCCGGGATCAGCATGGACCCCGGGGAGACGGCGTTCACCCGGATCCCGTCCGGGCCCAGCTCACGGGCGAGTGAGGCCGCCAGATGGATCTGGGCGGCCTTGGCCGCCCCGTACTGTGCCTGGGGCCCCGGCTTCCAGCCGGAGATGGAGGCGATCACCACCACGGAGCCGCCGCCCGCCCGGCGCAGATGCGGCACCGCGGCCTTCACCAGCCGGGCCGTATGACCGACGTTCATTTCCCAGGTCAGCGACCAGTCCTGGGGACCGGCGTCCTCGATGCCGCGGCCGCGGGCGCCACCGGCGCAGGCCACCACGCCGTCAAGACCGCGGAAACGTTCCGCCGCCGCATCGACGAACCGCTCCAGCAGCTCCGGCTCGGTGACGTCCAGCGCACGGGTGAACGGCTCCCCGTACTCCCCGTCCCCGTACTCCCCGTGCCCCCCGGCGCTCAGGGACGCCGTGAGGGACCGCAGGTGCTCCGGGGTCCGCGCGCACGTGGCCAACCGCGCCCCGCCGGCGGCCAGGAGCCGTACGATCTGTTCACCCAGCCCCCGGGAGCCCCCGGTCACCAGGACGCGCTTGCCGTCCACACCGGACCGTTCCCCCGGGCCGGGCCGCCCCTCGCGGCCCCCGCTCACGCTTGCCACGTCCGGACCGTACAGCCCGAACCACTACGCCCGTACAACCGGACAACCCCCATGCCCTCTCGCCCACCGGCCGGTCCAACCGTTTGTCTACATGAACGGCGACCGATGGCGCATTGCGCTGCCTTCGAAGGAGGAACCATGCCGGTAACCGGCACTCACCGCGACCGGGCCGTCTCCGTCCGTGGCAGCTGGTCCAGGCGGGTCGGGTGGGGCGTGCGCACCACCTGTCACCAGCCCAGATGCCACGCCGTCGGTCGCCAGAATGCGCTTACCCGCTTACCCGAACATCAATCACCCCATGTGCCCGTATGCCACCAGAGTCCACAGACCGATGAGGACCGTGAGGACCGACACCGTGAGCCGATCCTGTCCAGGACTGTCGCACCGGCCGGCGTCGGCCGATGAGGAGGGCGAGACGATGGGCCCGAGCCGTGGCGTCGCGGTCTCCGCGGACCGCCCGCGAACCGATCCGGTTACCGGGCGGGCCGCCGCGCCGAGAACCGCGCCGGTCGACGGCCCGGCCGTCGCGGCGATCCCCGTCCCCTGCCCCGGAGGGGAGAGGCCGGTGATCCCGCTGGACACCCGCCGGCTCTTCCGGGCGGAGTTCCCCGCCCTCCCCGACCGCGCCGCCGCGGTGCGCCGGATGGTCGCCGGGCATCTGCGCGACTGGCGGCTCGGCGCGATCGTGGACCATGTCGTCCTCGCCACCAACGAACTGTTCGCCAACGCCGTGGAGCACGGCAGCTCCGGCCCCGCCGACACCGTCACCATCACCGTCTCGCTGGAGCGCTTCGGCCGTGAGCTGCGGGTGGAGGTGGCCGACGGCTCGCCGGTGATCCCGGTCGCCCGCAGGCCGGAGCCCACCGAGGAGTCCGGACGGGGGCTGGCCATCGTCGATGACCTGGCGGCCGACTGGGGCACCGAGCCGCCCGATCCCGGAGTCCGGGGGAAGAAGGTGTGGTTCACCCTGCCGCTGGCGGTCACTTCATGAACGCGGGGGCGCGGGGGGAGCGCCGGATGCGGGTCACCGTGGAGACCGACGCGGCCGAATGGCTGCTGGCCGCGAGCGACGACCCCGGGCGGGTGCGGCTCCAGTGGGCCAGCGGCACCGGCCTCGCCGATCTGCCGGTGGGCCCGGTCTTCGACCTGGTGCGGATGTGCGACGACATCGGCACCGCGGTGGTCCAGGCGCTGCGGCGGCGCGACGCGGCGGGGCCGGTGATGCTGGCCACCGCCAGCCATGTGCTCTCCTTCCTCGTGCCGCCCGGATCCGCGGCCGAGTGGAAGGTCTGGCTGGCCGGGACGGCCTACGCCCGCCGCCGGACGGTGGCCGCGGCGGGGCCGGGCCGGGTGCTGCGCTGCCCCAGGCCCGGCTGCGTACGGCAGGGCCATGTCTGGCTGATCCGGCCCGGCGGCCCCCTCACCGACAGCCACACCCTGCGCGCCGCCCTCCAGGAGGCCGTCGACCGCCCCGGCCTCCCGGGTGTGCTGTTCCGCTGAGCGCTCCGCGGGAAGCGCCGCGAGGTGCGGTCGGTCGTCCGCGGCCGCGTCGTGGCTGGTCGCGGCCGCGCGGCGGAGCCGCGGATCGACACAGCCCCGCGCCCCTTCGGGGCGCGACCGGACCGCACCGGACTTCAGCGAGGCCGCTCAGGCGGCGGACTCCGGGGCGAACGCGGCGCGGTGTGCCTCGGCGAAGGCGCGGAAGGAACGGGGAGCGCGCCCGGTGACCCGCTCGACGGTGTCCGTCGTACGGTCCTCCGCGCCGTGCCGGATGTCCTCGTCGAGCCCGGCGAGGAACGCGGCGTACTCCGGCGGCAGCCCTGTCGCCCTCAGCCTCGCGACCAACTCCCTGGTCTCCACCGCGATATGGCGGACCGGCCGCCCGGCGACCTCCGCCACGATATGCGCCGCCTCCCGGTAACCGAGCGCCTCCGGGCCGGTGATGACGTGGTCCGTGTTGTGCGGACGTTCGTCCAGCAGGGCCCGGGTGGCGACGGCGGCGATGTCCGCCGCGTCGACGAAGGCCACCCTGCCGTCCCCGGTGGCGGTGACGATCTCGCCGTCGCCGCGGACGGCCTGGGCCGCCGGATGGTCACCGGTGAAGTTCTGCATGAACCACGAGGGCCGCAGCACCGCCCACTCGGGCAGGGTCCGCCGCACCAGCGTATGCAGCGCGCCGAGGCCGGTGTCCGCCTCGTCGACCGCGGACGAGCTCAGCAGCACCGCCCGCCGTACGCCCTGGGCGGCCGCGGTCCTCAGGAACGGCTCGACCACCGGCAGCGGCTCGGCCACCCCCAGGGGCGCGACGAGATAGAGCCGGTCCACGCCGCGCAGCGCCGCCGCGTGGCCGCCCAGGTCGTGCCAGTCGAACCGCACGGCGTCGGCCACGCCCGCCGCGGCCGCGGCCTCGGGCCGCCGGGTGGCGGCCAGCGCCCGCGCGCCCTCCGCGCGCACCATCCGCAGCACCTTGGAGCCGGTGTTCCCGGTGGCGCCGAGGACCAGAACGGTGGGTTCAGCCATGGGTCCGGCCCTCCTCGGAACCGAAGCTCATCTCGTCGAGCATCAGCGGATTCCAGTAGTCACGGTACGAGGCGATCTCGCCGTCGCGGACGGTGATGACGGCGACGTAGCCGGGGCGGAGCGGGCGGCCGCTTCCGACGGCCACGGCGTCCATCGAGAACTCCACGATCAGCACGCCGGGGTCATCGGTGAGATGGACGACCTCGTGCGCGACGGCGCGCAGGTCGATGTGGTCGGTGTAGTCCCGCACGTATGCGCGCACGGCCTCACGCCCCTCCAGCAGCCGCGGCCGGCCGGGCGGGGCGAAGGGGAACTCCATGGTGCCGTCGACGGCCCACAGATCCGCGAAACCCATCATGTCGTGGCCGAGCAGCAGCTCCTTCGCCCGCTCGAACACCTTGACGCGGTCGTCCATGACGTACCTCTCCTCAGTCAACGGAAATCAACAGGACGGGACGGTACCGTCCCGCCGACACAGCATAGGACGAGACGGTACCGTCCCGTCCATCTGTTAACCTCGGAGTCATGTCGGAGCCCACCCGGCGCCCCCCGAGCGGCGCCGCCACCCTGCGCGCGGACAAGACCGCGGCCATCTCCGAAGCCGTCCTCGACGAGCTGGCCGAGCAGGGCTACGGCCGGTTGTCGATGGAGGCGGTGGCCAAACGGGCCGGGGTGGGCAAGAGCGCCCTGTACCGGCGGTGGCCGTCGAAGCAGCGGATGGTCATCGCGGTCGTGTCCGAGCTGAGCGTCGCCCTGGTCGAGCTGCCCGACACCGGGACCCTGCGCGGCGACGTGCTGGCCGGGCTGCGCGCGGTGGCCGACTGGCTGACCCATCCGCGGTTCTCCCGCATCCTGCCGGACCTGATCGCCGAGGCACAGCGCGACGAGGAGCTGAGCCAGGCCCTGGCCCGCTGCATCGGCGAGCCGCGGCGCGCCCGGATGACCGATGCGCTGGACCGGGCGGTCGAGCGCGGCGAGCTGCCGCCGGACCTCGACCGCGAGCTGGCGCTCGATCTGCTCGGCGGGCTGGTCTACTGGCGGGTCTCGGCCCGTGGCGCGCCCCTGGAGCCCGGCTACTTCGAGCGCGCCGCCGATATGGCGCTGCGGGCCCTGGACGCCCGGCCGCGCGGGGCCTGACGGCCGGGTCGCCCGCCGAGTGCGTGCGAGGTGCCTCCTCCGGATGGGCCGGAGAACAGGGCATGGCGGGGCGCGGCCCCGCATCATCGCTTAGTGACGAGCGATGGTGAGCCGCCGCACGTCCTCGACCCAAGGAGCCCCCATGTCCATCGGCCTCTCCGTCCACATCGGACTCAACCAGGTCGACCCCGCGGCGTACGACGGCTGGAGCGGTGAGCTGGGCGCATGTGAGCAGGACGCCGTGGACATGGCCGGGCTCGCCGACGCCGCGGGGTTCGATGTGACCGGCCCGCTGCTGAGCCCGGCCGCCACCGCGGAGACGGTCACCGCCACTCTGGAGGCCGCGGCCGGGCGGCTGGCCGAGGGGGACATCCTCTTCCTCACCTACTCGGGTCACGGCGGTCAGGTGCCCGACCTCAACCACGACGAGACCGGCGACCGTCTCGACGAGACGTGGGTGCTGTACGACCGGCAGCTGGTCGACGACGAGCTCTTCGAGCTGTTCGGGAAGTTCGCCAAGGGCGTGCGGATCTGGTTGCTCTCCGACAGCTGCCACAGCGGCACCGTGGCCCGGCGGCTGCCCGAGATGCTCAGCCCCCAGGAGCTCGACCGGCGCTTCAGCACCGCCGACCCCCAGGAGGTCGGCCGCAGGATCCGGGCCATGCCCCAGTCGGTGCAGGCCGCCGTCTACCGGCGCGACCGCGACGTCTACGACCGGATCCAGAACACCCGTACCGCCAAGGACCTCGCAAAGATCGACGCCAGTGTGTTGCAGATCTCCGGCTGCCAGGACAATCAGACCTCGGCCGACGGGATCGTCAACGGGCTGTTCACCGGGACCCTGCTGGAGGTCTGGCGGGGCGGTGCCTTCGCGGGCAGCTACCGCGGGCTGCACCGGGAGATCGTCCAGCGGATGCCGCCCGACCAGACGCCCAACCTCTTCCAGGCGGGTGCGCTGAACTCCGCCTTCGCCCGGCAGCGGCCCTTCACCATCTGAACCGGGATCTGAGACCGTGCCCATGTCATATCCGTGTGCGTCGGCCCGCCGGGCGAGGTATGACAGTAGGAGGGCACGGCGAGCCGGTGAGGTGCCGGTATGACGACGCATGACCGTGTGGACCAGGAGGAAGAGGCGGCTATCAGCAGCATGGCGACCGGCCCGGGAGGGGTGCTCGACCTGCTGCGGGTCGCCGCCGTGGCCCTGGACGTCGAGGGGCGGATCGCCCTCTGGAGCCCCGAGGCTGAACAGCTGTTCGGTTACCGGGCGGCCGAGGCGCTGGGGCGCCGCGCGGACAAGCTGCTGGTCCACCCGAGGGACCGCCGGGCGGCCGTGGAGCTCTTCGCACGGGTACGGGCGGGCGACACCTGGGCCGGTGTCTTCCCGGTCCGCCGCCCGGACGGCTCCACCCTCAAGGTGGAGTTCCGCACCATGGGCCTGCGCGACGCCCACGGCGAGGGCTACGCCCTCGGCCTGGCCGCCGACGAGGGGACCGTACGGCGGCTGGAGACCGACCTGGCCGTCTCCGGCTTCCTGATCAAACAGTCGCCCGTGGGGCTCGCGGTGTTCGACACCGAGCTGCGCTGGCTGCTCGCCAACCCGGCCCTCCAGCAGATGAACTCGATCACCGAGTCCCAGGTGCGCGGCCACCGCCTCGGCGAGGTGCTGCCGGGGCTCGACGTCCGGGCCATAGAAGGTGCCATGCGGCAGGTGCTGGCGTCCGGTGAGCCGCTGCTGGACCAGCAGAGCGTCGGCCGGACCCCCGCCGACCCCGACCATGACCATGCCTGGTCGGAGTCGTACTACCGGCTGGAGGACCCCAGCGGGCGGATCCTGGGCATCGCCGTCTCCATCATGGACATCTCCCGGCGCCACCGGGAGACCAGCGAGATCGCCGAGGCGCGGGAGCGGCTGGCGATGATCGCCGACGCGAGCGTCCGCATCGGCACCACGCTGGATCTGCGCCAGACCGCCCAGGAACTCGCCGATGTGACCGTGCCCCGGCTCGCCGACCTCGCGGCCGTCGACGTCCTGGACTCCGTGGTGCACCGCGAGGCCACGCCCCGGGTGTGGACCGACGGCTCCGCCCGCTTCCGGGCGCTCGCCGTCGCCGCCGGGTACCCCACCGACGCCGTCCACGCGGCGGACCCGGTCGGGGAGATCGCCCGCTACGACCCCACCCGGCTGATCACCCAGTGCGTCCGCGAGGCCCGGCCGCTGCTGGTGCCGCACGTGACCGAGAACGACGTACGGCGGATCGCCCGGGACGACGCCGCCGCCAGGGTGCTGCTGCGCGAGGGAGTGCACTCGTACATCGCCGCCCCGCTGATCGCCCGCGGCAGTGTGCTCGGCACCCTCAGCCTGCACCGCACCATCAACCCCAGGCCGTTCGACGAGGAGGACCTCACCCTCGCCTGCGAACTGGCCATCCGCGCCGCCCTGTGCATCGACAACGCCCGGCTCTACGCCCGCGAACGCGACGCCGCCCTCACCCTTCAGCGCAGCCTGCTCTCCCAGCAGCCGCGCGACCTGGACGGCCTGGAGATCGCCTCCCGGTACCTGCCCGCGGTCAGCGCCGCCGGCGGCGACTGGTTCGATGTGCTGCCCCTCCCGGACGGCAAGGTCGGGCTGGTGGTCGGCGACGTCATGGGCAAGGGCATCCACGCCGCGGCGATCATGGGCCAGCTGCGCACCGCCACCCGGGCCTTCTCCTGCCTCGGGCTGCCCCCGGCCAAGGTGCTGTGTCATCTCGACGAGCTCACGCCCAGCCTGGGGGAGTCCATCGCCACCTGTCTCTACGCGGTGTGCGATCCGCGCACCGGGCGGTGCGAGATGTCCACCGCCGGCCATCTGCCGCCGGTGCTGGTGCACCCCGGCGGCGACGCCGAACTCATCGACATCCCCACCGGCGCCCCGCTCGGCGTCGGCGGCGTCCCGTTCGCCTCGGTGGAGCGGGAACTGGCCGAGGGGGCGCTGCTGGCCCTGTTCACCGACGGCCTGGTGGAGAAGCGCCACCAGTCCCTCGACGTGGGGCTGCACACCCTGGTCCAGCTGCTGCGCCGCCACCAGGGCCCGCTGGAGCGGATCTGCGACCAGGTGCTGGCCGCGCTGCACGGGGCGCCGGACGACGACGTGGCCCTGCTGCTGGCCCGGCTGCGCCGCCCTCGCCTGCCGGAGAACTCCGTGGTTACCGTGGAGAGTGGCTGAAGAAGGGCCGACCCCTCATACACTCCATCGATGAGATGACGTCCCCATGGCTCAGCTCGCCCGCCGCTCCGGCGTATTGATCACTCTGGTGGCCCTCGCCCTGGGGACCACGGCCTCCCTCGCCGGTGCCGCGGAGCCGATCCCCAGGCCCACCCCCAAGGTCGCCGTCATCGGCACCGGGGGCACCATCGCGGGCGTCAGCAAGACCAAGGTGTCCTTCGACGACTACCAGGCGGGGAAGCTCCCGGTGTCCCGGCTGGTGAACGACCTCGGACCCGGGGTGCACCGGATCGCCGACGTGACCGCCCAGCAGTTCGGCAACAAGGACTCCAACAACTACACGATCCCCGAGTACCGCCGGCTCACCGCCGCCGTCGACCACGCCCTGAAGTTCAACGACGGGGTCGTGGTCACCACCGGCACCGACACCATGGAGGAGTTCGCGTACTGGCTGGACCTGACCGTCCGCAGCGACAAGCCCGTGGTGCTCACCGGCGCCATGCGGCCCTGGACGGTGATCGGCTCCGACGCCCCGGCCAACCTCTACAACGCCATCCACCTCGCCGCCAGCGGCCGGACCACCTGCTTCGGCACCGTGGTGATGCTCAACGACCAGATCCACGCCGCCCGCGAGGTGCGCAAGTCCGACACCCTGCGGCTGAACGCCTTCAACAGCGGCAGCAGCGGAGAGCTCGGCGTCATCGACCAGAACCACATCCGCGTCAACCACGCGCCCGCCCGGGTCGAGCAGTGCGGCAAGCCAGGCTGGAAGACGCCGTTCGACCTCGACCGGATCGCCCGGCGGCCGCTGCCGAAGGTCGACATCGCCTACAGCTACCAGGGCGCCGGACCCCAGGCCGTCAAGGCGTTCGCCGACGCCGGGGCGGCCGGGATCGTCACGGCGGGCACCGGGGCGGGCGGTCTCTCCCCGGCCATGACCGAGGCCCGGGACGACGCCGTCAAGAACGGGGTGGTCATGGTCTCCGCCTCCCGCACCGGCTCCGGCGCGGTCTACGATCCCGATGTGCGCGGCGTCATCGGCGCCCAGGACCTCACCCCGCAGAAGGCCCGGCTGCTGCTGCTCCTCTCGCTCGCCACCACCCACAACGAGCACCGGATCCAGACCTGGTTCCACACCCTGGGCACGGGCCAGTTCACGGCCCGTCACTAGGGTCCTTCTGACGGATCTCCGTGGAGGAAGGAGCGGCGTCCGGTGCGTGCTCTCGGCGTGCCGCGCGGAAGCCCTCGTAGCGGAGCTACTTGGGTTTTCGCGCGGTGGGGCGAGAGGGCGTGCCGGGCGTCGCGACGCCGCGGAGATCCGTCAGAAGGGCCCTAGGCGCTCCGCGGGGAGTGGCGCAAGGTTCGGTCGTTCATCCGCGGCCGCGTCGTGGCTGGTCGCGCCCACGCGGCGGAGCCGCACATCGACACGGGCCCCTTCGGGGCGCAACCGACCCCAGGGTCCAGGGGGCGAGCCCCTGCCACCGGACACCCCTCAGGGATGGGCGGCGCTGCCACGGAACGTGGCGCGGTAGGCGCTCGGTGACACCCCGAGGGCGGTGTGCAGATGCTGCCGCAGCGAGGCGGCGGTGCCGAACCCCGCGTCCGCCGCGACCCGGTCCACCGGCAGATCGCTCTCCTCCAGCAGCTGCCGGGCGCGCTCGAGGCGCCGCTGGGTCAGCCACTGCACCGGGGTCATCCCCACCTCGTCCCGGAACCGCCGGGAGAAGGTCCGTACGCTCATCGACTCCCGCTCGGCCAGCTCCCGCAGGGTCAGCGGACGGTCGAGCCGGGTCAGTGCCCAGGCGCGGGCCGCGCCGGTGGAGCCGCCGCGCCGCTCCGGCACCGGCCGCCGGATGAACTGCGCCTGGCCGCCGTCGCGATGCGGGGCCACCACCGATGCGCGGGCCACCTCGCCCGCCACCGCCGCGCCGTGGTCGCGCCGGATGATGTGCAGGATCAGATCGATACCGGCGGCGTCCCCGGCCGAGGTCAGCACCTCGCCCTCGTCCGCGTAGAGGACGTCCGGGTCGAGGGCGACGGCCGGGAACAGCTCCCGGAACCGGTCGGCCTCCTGCCAGTGGGTGGTCGCCCGGCGGCCGTCCAGCAGCCCCGCGGCCGCCAGGACGAACGCCCCCGTGCAGATCGAGGCGATCCGGGCGCCGGGGCGGATCCGGGCGAAGGCGCCGGTGAGCGGGGCGTCCAGCTTGCCCTCGGTCTGTGGTGCGTCCGGTTCGTTGGCGGCCGGGACGAGCACGGTGTCGGCCTCGGCCAGCGCCTCCGGGCCATGTGCGACGTTCATCGTGACGTCGGAATCCGTACGCACCTCACCGGGGACCAGCGCGCAGGTCACCACCTCATACAGCGGCCGGCCCGCGGCCGATACGGCCCGGCCGAACAGCCGGTGCGCGATGCCCAGCTCGAACGGCAGCAGCCCGTGGCGGACCAGCACCGCCACCCGATGGCGGCCGGGATGGATGAAGACGGACATGGCGCGATTCTCGCAGCAGCCAAGGATCCGGCCATCACTTCTTGGCGCGGCTCGGCTGCACCCGTTTCGGCTCGCCCTTCACCTTCGGATGCTCCGGCGGATACGGGAGGTCGCCCAGACCGTGCTCCCGCTCGTCCCGCGCGGCCAGCTCCAGCGCGGCCTCCAGACGGAAGGTGTGCTCGTCCATGTCCGCGTGCACATCACCCAGCTCGCGGTAGCGCACCGGCATGGTGGCCAGGTCGAAGTCGCGCGGCCGGGCGTCGGGGACCTCCTCCCAGCGCAGCGGCGCGGAGACCGGGGCATGGGGGCGGGGGCGCACCGAATAGGCGCTGGCGATGGTGCGGTCGCGGGCGGTCTGGTTGTAGTCCACGAAGATCTTCTCGCCGCGCTCCTCCTTCCACCACTTGGTGGTCACCCGCTCCGGAGCGCGTCGCTCCAGCTCCCGCGCGATCGCGATCGCGGACCGTCGCACCTGGGTGAAGGTCCACTCCGGCGCGATCGGGACGAAGACATGCAGCCCCCGGCCGCCCGAGGTCTTGGGCCACCCGCGCAGCCCCAGCCCGTCCAGCACCTCGCGCAGCTCTCCCGCGGCCCGCACCGCGTCCTGGTAGTCGGTGCCCGGCTGCGGGTCGAGGTCGATCCGCAGCTCATCGGGGTGTTCGGTGTCCCCGCGCCGCACCGGCCACGGATGGAAGGTCAGGCTGCCCAGATTCGCCGCCCACACCACCGCGGCCGTCTCGGTGGGGCAGATCTCGTCCGCGTGCCGCCCGCTGGGGAAGGAGATCCGGCCGGTCGGAATCCACTCCGGGAGGTTCTTCGGGGCCCGCTTCTGGAAGAACGACTCCCCGTCCACCCCGTCCGGATAGCGCTCCAGCGTCGTCGGCCGGTCCCGCAGCGCCCGCAGCGCGCCCTCGCCGACCGCCAGGTAGTAGCGCGCGAGGTCCAGCTTGGTGAACCCGCGCTCCGGGAAGTACACCTTCCCGGGGTTGGTCACCCGCACCGTGCGACCGCCGACCGTGAGCTCCACCGACTCTCCCATACGGACACGCTAGGCCCGCCCGCCCGGGGCCGCCTCCCGGCGGGCGCCCGGCCCGCCACAGGAGCACAATCGGACATCATGGACCTTCCGGTGATGCCTCCCGTCGAGCCGATGCTGGCCAAGGCCGTGGCCTCCATCCCGCCCGGGATGGTCTACGAGGGCAAATGGGACGGCTTCCGGGCCATCGTCTTCCGCGACGGGGACGAGATCGAGATCGGCAGCCGCACCACCAAGCCGCTCACCCGCTACTTCCCCGAACTGGCCGAGGCGCTGCTCGCCAACCTCCCGCCGCGCTGCGTCCTGGACGGCGAGATCGTCATCGTGCGGGAGGGGCGGCTGGACTTCGACGCCCTGCTGGAGCGGATCCACCCCGCAGACTCCCGGGTGCGGATGCTGGCGGAGCAGACCCCGGCCAGTTTCGTCGCCTTCGACCTCCTCGCCCTCGGGGACGCCTCGCTGCTGGACACCCCGCAGAGCGAGCGCCGCGCGGCCCTCACCGAGGCGCTGCGCCACGCCGAGGACCCGGTGCACCTGGCCCCCTGCACCGACGATCTCGAGGTGGCCCGGCAGTGGTTCGAGAGTTACGAGGGTGCGGGGCTCGACGGCGTGGTGGCCAAGAGCCCCGACCTCCGCTACCGCCCCGGTGAACGCGTGATGGTCAAGGTCAAGCATGAGCGCACGGCGGACTGTGTGGTGGCCGGGTACCGCGTCCACAAGTCCGGCCAGGGCATCGGCTCGCTGCTGCTCGGCCTGTACGACGACACCGGCCGTCTCCAGCACGTGGGCGTCAGCGCCGCCTTCTCCGCGCGCCGCCGCCAGGAGCTGTTGGCGGAGCTGGAGCCGCTGCGCATGGAGACCGTCGAGGGCCACCCGTGGGCCGACTGGGCGCGGGAGGAGGCCCATGCCCAGGGCCGGATGCCGGGCGCGCCCAGCCGCTGGACCAGGGTCAAGGATCTGTCGTGGGTGCCGCTGCGCCCGGAGCGGGTGTGCGAGGTGGCCTACGACCACATGCAGAGCCGCCGTTTCCGGCACACCGCCCGCTTCCGGCGCTGGCGGCCGGACCGGGAGCCCCCGCAATGCACCTACGACCAGCTGGAGGAGCCGGTCTCCTACGATCTGCGGCAGGTGCTGGGGCTCGCCCCGGGGTCCTAGCCGCGCTGGGGCTCGCCCCGGGGTCCTAGCCGCGGTCCGTCAGCGCTTGCCGCCCCGGGCCGGGCGCTCGGCCATCCGTACGAACCAGTCGCGCGCCGCCTCGGCGGCCTGCTCCAGGGTGCCGGGCTCCTCGAAGAGATGGCTCGCCCCGGGCACCACATGGATCTCCTGCGGGGCGGCCAGCATGGCGGCCGCCTGCTGGTTGAGCCGCAGTACCTCATGGTCGTCACCGCCCACGATCAGCAGTACCGGCGCCCGCACCCGGTTCAGCGCACCGCCCGCGAGATCGGGCCGCCCGCCGCGGGAGACCACGGCCGCCACCCGCTCCGGCCGCTCCGCGGCGGCCGTCAGCGCCGCCGCCGCGCCCGTACTGGCGCCGAACAGCCCCACCGGCAATCCGGAGGTGGCCGGGTGCCCGTCGAGCCAGTTCACGGCGGCCCCCAGCCGGCGGCCCAGCAGCGGGATGTCGAAGCGCAGCTCCGCGGTGATCGCGTCCACCCGCTCCTCGGCCTCGGTGAGCAGATCGAACAGCAGGGTGGCCAGATCCGCGTCCTGCAGCACCCGGGCCACCGCGCGGTTGCGCGGGCTGTGCCGGGAGCTGCCGCTGCCGTGGGCGAACGCGACGACGCCGATGGGCTGCTCGGGAAGGGCCAGATCGCCCACGAGCATGGCGTCGTCCGCGGCGATACGGGCGGTTTCGGAGCGCATCGGCCACCTCCTGCCGAGGGTTGCGCGGGCTGTCGCTGTCGCTGTCGGCGTCGCCGTCGCTAGGCGTAGGCCATGAGCCCTTGCCGCAGCTCGCTGTAGAGCCGGGAGAGCCTGCGGGATATGTGCATTTGGGAGAAGCCCAGGATCTCACCGATCTGGCTCTGCGAAAGCCCCGCGAAGAACCTCAGATAGAGCACGTAACGGTCCTGCTCCGACAGCTCGGCGATCAGCACCCGCAGCGCCTCGCGGTTGACGACGCGTTCGATCGCGGCGTCGTCCGCGCCCACCGTCTCGGCGAGCAGCCGCTCCTCGGCGCCCTGTACGGCGGCGTTGAGGGAGAGCGGGGTGCAGGAGGCGCTGGCCTCCAGACCGGCCTTCACATCCTCCTGGGGCATACCGGTGCGCAGGCAGATCTCGTGGATGGTGGGGGTGCGCCCGCCGAGCTCCTGCTCCAGCGCGTCACGCGCGGAGCGGGTGCGGGAGCGAACCTCCTGGATGTTGCGGGGGATGTGCAGGGTCCACAGATAGTCGCGGAAGTGGCGCTTGAGCTCGCCCGTGATGACGGGGATCGCATAGGAGGGGAAGGCGTGGCCGAGGTCGGGGTCGTAGCGGTCGACGGCCTTCACCAGGGCCAGCGAGGCGACCTGCGTGAGATCCTCCATGTTCTCGCCCTTGTTGCGGAAGCGCAGCGCCAGGCGTTTGGCGACGGGCAGCCAGGCGCAGATGATCGCCTCGCGCAGCGCGTCGCGTTCGGGCCCGGACGGGAGCCGGGACAGACGCAGGAAGGCACCGCCGGTGTCGGGAGTGTCGTCATGGCGTCGTTGGCGAGTCGCGGTTGCTGACATGGTCACTCGCCTCCGTGGTCCGATGTCACGGCGGTCGCCACCAGATTCGCATGAGCCCGAACACCTCGCAATTCGACCAAATTGGTTACGGTGTGAGCACCTTTGGGTGGTATGCGGGTTTTAGGTGCTTCGTCCCGGTCGTGGCGGGGTATTCAGACGGGATGAACGCACGCCTTCGTCTCGCCCAGCAGCCCGAGGCGGACGCCCTGCTCGAGCGCGACCCGCTGGCCCTGATGATCGGGATGCTGCTCGATCAGCAGGTGCCCATGGAATGGGCGTTCTCCGGTCCGTACACCATCGCGCGGCGCCTGGGCGGGGACGACCTGGACGCCCAGGAGATCGCCGCCCACGACCCCGAGGGGTTCGCGGCGCTGCTGTCGGAGAAGCCCGCGGTGCATCGCTACCCGGGCTCGATGGCGGGTCGCGTCCAGCAGCTGTGCCGGTATCTGGCCGAGCACTACGGGGGCGATCCGACCGCCCTGTGGCGCGATGTCTCCTCGGGGCAGGAACTGCTCGGGCGGCTGAACGAGCTGCCCGGTTTCGGCAAGCAGAAGGCGCAGATCTTCCTCGCCCTGCTGGGGAAGCGGATGGGGGTGCGGCCTGAAGGCTGGCGCGAGGCGGCCGGGGCGTACGGCGAGGAGGGCGCGTATCGCTCGGTCGCCGACATCACCGGGCCCGAGTCGCTGGACAAGGTCCGCGCCCACAAGCAGGAGCTCAAGCGGCAGGCGAAGCGGACGAAGGGCGGCGCCTGAGGCGGGACATCCCCTTCAATTCGGGGATCCCGTCGGGGATCCCGTTCACTTCGGGGCGGGGCTCTTCAGGCGGTGCCCAGCGAGTCCCGCAGAGTGTCCACGGCCAGGGTGAGCGCCGCCCGTGCGGCCCGGGTGTCGCGCAGCGCGTCCAGCATCAGGAAGTCATGGATGATCCCCTGCATCCGCAGGGCGGTGACCGGCACCCCGGCCTCCCGCAGCTTGGCCGCGTACGCCTCGCCCTCGTCGCGCAGCACATCCGCCTCGCCGGTGATGACCAGGGCGGGCGGCAGCCCGGCGAGCTGGTCGGGGGTGGCGCGCAGCGGGGAGGCGGTGATCTCGGCGCGCTGCGCCGGGTCGGTGGTGTACTGGTCCCAGAACCACTTCATCGCCTCACGGGTGAGGAAGTAGCCCTCGGCGAACTGCTCGTAGGAGCCGGTGTCGAAGGCGGCGTCGGTCACCGGGTAGAAGAGCACCTGCCGCACCAGCGGCAGATCGCCGCGCTCCTTGGCGAGCAGGGTGAGGGCGATGGCCATGTTGCCGCCTACCGAGTCCCCGGCCACCGCGATCCGGGAGGCGTCGAGCCCCGCGCCCTCGCCGTGGGCCACGATCCACTGGCCCACCGCGTAACTCTGCTCCACCGCCACCGGGTAGTGGGCCTCGGGGGAGAGGTCGTACTCGGGGAAGACGACCGCGGCGCCCACCCGGACGGCCAGCTCCCGGACCAGCCGGTCATGGGTGTGGGCGTTGCCGAACACCCAGCCCGCGCCGTGGACGTAGAGAATCGCCGGGAGGGTGCCGACGGCCTTCGGAGGGCGCACGATCCGCGCCCTGACGCCGCCCGCCGGGATGCCCCCGACGCTGATCCACTCCTCGTCCACCTCGGGTTTGGGCACCTCGCCCGACTGCACCTCGTCGAGCGTGCGACGGCCCTCGGCGGGCGTCACCTGGTACGGATACGGCGGTTTGGCGGTGGCCTCGGCGAACGCCGCGGCGGCGGGTTCGAGGACGGGGCGGGCCGGAGCGGTGGTGGCCATCTGCTTCTCCTTTGCCGGTCCGGTTCCGTCCGACGGTCTCACCCCGGCCGCCGCGGCACCCACCGCTGTTACGCCACCCGGGCACTCACCGAGCCGGTGAGCTCACCGAGGCAACGGCCTCACCGGGTCAAGGGGCCGGGCGCCGGTGAGGGGTCCGGGACCGGATCCGGGCCCGGCGGCTTGGGCACCGGGTCGGGGGACGGGTCCGGTGGGGGGCCGGGCGTGGGGTTCGGCGGCGGCTCGGGCGGAGGGGAGGGAATCGGGTCGGGCGGCGGACCCGGGGGCGGTCCGGGCACGGGGCCCGGTGCGGGACCCGGTTCGGGTCCGCCCGGACCGGGCGACGGGGTCGGAGACGGCGGCCCGGGATCTCGCAGCGTCGGGTGGATGGGGGTCGGGTCGGTCTGCCGTGCCACGGTGTCCTCCAAAGCTCCTGGGCTGGTGGCCACGTCACTCCCGGGGCGGGTGCCCCGGTCCCCCGTGATATACGCATGGTCCCGGCGGTCGCTGTCGCCGCGGTCGCTGTCGCCATGCGACGTCTTCCTGATCCGGATCCGGGAGATCCAGACCATCCCTCACCCACATCGTACGTACGACGGATGCGCGGATCGCACATGATGTGCGCGGATCGCGCATGATGTGCGCGGCTCACACGCGATGGGCCGGCCCAGGCAGGCGGAGGCTACTCGTCCTCGACGACCGTGACCTCGACCCCCTGGGCGCGTAGTGCCCGGATCTCCTCGGGGTCCGCGTCGCCGTCGGTCACCAGGGTCCAGCCGGGCGGCAGCCGTACCCAGGTGTGAAAGGGGCGGCGGCCGATCTTCGCCGAGTGGGCCAGGACGTACACCGCCTCCGCTCGGCGGGCCATCAGCTCCTTCAGGCGGGTCTGGCGCAGATCCGCCTCGCAGATGCCGTGTTCGGCCGTCACCCCGTCGGCGCCCAGGAAGACCCGGTCGAAGGTCATGCGTTCCAGGGCGGCCTCGGCGAGCGGGCCGAGGAAGCTCTGGCTCAGCGGGCGGAGCGTACCGCCGAGGCATTCCACCTGCACGGTCTCCACATCGGCGAGCTCCTGTAGCGCGGTGAGCCCGGTCGTGGCGACCGTAAGCCCCTCGGCGGTGCGCAGTTCATGCGCGAGGGCGCCGACGGTCGAACCGGCGTCGAGCAGCACCGTCTCCCCGGCGCGCACCGTCGACGCCGCCCAGAGCGCGATGGCCCGCTTGGCCTCGAACGCCTCGCCCGTGCGCTGGCGCAGCGACGCCTCCGGGTGGGCCACCAGGGCCATCGCCCCGCCGTACGTCCGCGCCAGCCGACCGTCCGCGGTGAGCTGGGCGAGGTCGCGGCGGATGGTGGAGGCGGTGACCCCGAAGGTGCGGGACAGCTCCTCCACGCTGGTCAGACCCGTGGTCGTGGCCAGGTGGACAATCTGGTCGCGCCGGGCTCGCGCTCCGTTCACCGGCATGTCTTTCGCGTTCTTCACCGTGGACTCGGCCTCGCGTTCCTCGACGTGGCTCTCCGCGTCAGCGGGCGGGAGACGGCGACATCTCGGCGGCCTGCCGCAGCGCCTCGATCATGCTACCGGCGTCGGCCACACCCGTACCCGCGATGTCGAAGGCGGTGCCGTGGTCGACGGAGGTGCGGATGACGGGCAGACCGACGGTCAGATTGACCCCGGCCTCCAGACCCAGCACCTTGACCGGGCCGTGCCCCTGGTCGTGGTACATCGCCACGATCAGGTCGTAGTCCCCGCGCCCGGCCAGGAAGAAGGCGGTGTCGGCGGGGAGCGGACCGCGGGCGTCGATGCCATCCGCGCGCAGCGCCTCCAGCGCGGGCACGATCTTTTCCTCCTCCTCGCCGTAGCCGAACAGGCCGTTCTCACCGGCGTGCGGGTTGATCCCGCACACCCCGATGACCGGTTCGGGGGTGCCGGCGCGGACCATCGCCTCATGGCCGCGGCGTACGGTGCGCTCGACCAGGCCGGGCTCGATCTTCCGCACCGCGTCGATGAGCCCGATGTGGGTGGTGACGTGGATGACCTTCACCGTGGGGGTGGCCAGCATCATCGACACCTCCTCGACCCCGGTGAGATGGGCCAGCAGCTCGGTGTGGCCGGGGAAGACATGGCCGCCCGCGTGCAGCGCCTTCTTGTTGAGCGGCGCGGTGCAGATGCCTTGCACCTCACCGTTCATGGCGAGTTCGGCGGCGGTCCGTATGTACTGGTACGCCGCGTCCCCGGCGACGGGGGAGAGCTCGCCCCAGGGCAGATCGGCGGGGAGCAGCCCGAGGTCGATGACGTTGATCCGGCCCGGGGTGAACACCGCCTCGCCGGGCGCGGCCACCGTGACGACCTCGCACGCGATGTCGCGCAGCCGGGCGGCCTGCCGCAGCCGCTCCGCGTCCCCGACGACCACTGGACGGCAGCGCCGCAGGGTGTCCGGGTCGAGCAGCGCGGGGACGACCACCTCGGGTCCGATGCCGGTGCCGTCGCCCATGGTGACCGCGATCAGCGGAAGCGGGGCGGGACCGGCGTCCGCACCAGCGGCCCCGGTGGGGGCGAGGTGGGGGGAGGAGTTCATGAGGTGACCTTCCGTTCGGTCGAGTGGGGGCGCAGCGCCTGGACGATGTGGCGCAGGGAGTCGGGATCGCCGAAGCTGCCCGGTCGGGTCACGACGGATCGCCCGTCGGGGGTGCGGAGATGGACGGCGCCGTGGTGCACCTGGCCGACCGGGTCGAGTTCGGTCACCGCCAGGGCGTCCAGCACCCGGCGCGCCGTCTCGCCACCGGTCAGCACGAGGTCGACGGCCCCGTCGTGCGCGGCGACGGCCGCGCCGACGGCCCGGGCGAGCCCGAGCACCAGCCGCCGCCCGGACACGGGCTCGGCTTCGCGGATGGAGGGGAGGGGCACCGCCTCGTACGCGGGTGCCGGTCCCGGGGACTTGGGCGAGGCGCCGAGGGAGACGACGGTGACGGCGGCGGTCAGCGCGGGCAGCCCCACCGGGGGTCCGTCCGCCAACAGCCCCGCGAGCGGAAGCCGCTGGTGGCTTGCCCCGTCCTCGACCAGCCGCCGGACCTGTTCAACGGCGGCCGGCTCGGCCGTACCCACGACGACCAGTACCGGCCGCCCGGTGTGCGCCGAGGGCGCGGCTGTTCCGGCCGTCGACGCGGCCGCCGTCGGTGTGGCGAGGGCCGGAGCCCTGGTGGTATCGACGGCGCCCCGGCGCAGGGTGTCCGAGACAGCCGGACCCCCGACGACGGTGGCAACCGAGCCTGTGGCGTCAGCGACAGCCGGGCATGTGGCGTCAGGGACAGCCAGGCCCGCGGCGGCCGGACTCCCAGTACCCTTCGCAGCCGGGCCCGTGGCATCTGGCGCGGCCGGACCCATGGCACCCGGAGTGGCTGGGCCCGCGGCATCTGGAGTGGCCGGGCCCGTGGCGGCCGGACCCGCCGCACCCGGAGTGGCTGGGCTCGTGGCATCTGGCGCGGCTGAGCCTGTGGCATCCGGTGCGGCCGGGCCCGTAGCACCTGGGGTGGCTGGGCCCGTGGTGCCTGGAGTGGCTGAGCCCGTGGCACCCGGAGCGGCCAGGCCCGTGGCGGCCGGAGTGGCCGGGCCTGTGGCATCTGGCGCGGCCGGGCCCGTGGTGCCCGCAGCGGTCGGACCAGCCGCACCCGGCGCACCCGGCGCAGCCGGACCAGCCGCACCCGGCCCGGCCGGGCCCGTGGCACCCGGCCCGGCCGGGCCCGTGGCATCCGGCGCGGCCAGGTCCGTGGCATCCGGTGCGGCCAGCGCCCCCGTGACCGGAGAGGTCGTCGCCAGGTGGCGGCCCACGGCCAGGGCCAGGCCGCCCGAACCGGCCAGGCGCATCCCGGGGCCGTCCGCCAGCGATGCCTCGACGATCGCGTCGAGGTCCGCGTCCGTCTCCGCGTCGCAGATGGCCACCCGTCCCGCCGTCGCGGCCGCGCGCAGGGCGGTGAGCAGGGTGGAGTGGGAGGCTCGTACGGTCGTGAGCGGGATCAGGGCGGTGGGCAGCCCGCCCAGCGCCTGGGCCACCGAGGCGGGCGGGGAGACGGCCTCGGCGCGCCATGCGTCGCCCTCGTGGAGCGGCACTCCGCCGATGTGGACCACCCCCGAGCGCACCACGCGCCCGGCGATCGGCAGCGCGGGGGCGAGCACCACCCCCGCCCCGCCCTCCGCGAGTGCGGCGATCTCGGCGGCGACATTGCCCCGCAGCAGCGAGTCGATCTTCTTCAGGACGAAGGTGTCCAGGGTGTCCAGCGCGGCCGAGGCGGCCGGCGCGGCCACGGCGTCCTGGCCGCCCCCGTCCGGCCAGGACATCCGCAGTGCCCCGCGGACCGCCTCCGCCGCCTCCGCCGCCGGGCGGTACCGGGAGTCCAGGTCCAGGACGGTCGCCTCGCCGGCATGGCGGGGGCGAAGGGCCGTTGCCATGCCGACAGCGCCCGGCCCCCCGAAGAGCAGCACCCGACTGCGTGTTGTGCGCGAGCAAACCGCGGCCGCCACCTCCGCGGCGCCCGACAGGTCATCCGCGATGGCCAGCAGTCTCCGGCTGGGCGTCATGTCCACCGGTACCTCCTCGAATGACCATGACAGGCGGAGCGGCCCAACGCCGTGGGCATCGTCTCCGTGGCCCCGATGATGACATACGTTGCGCGAAGTGCGCGAGAAGTATTGCGTAAAGCGCGCAGCCATGTCACGGTGACCGCCGCGACACTTCGACCCGTACGGCCCTCATCCGGGCGCCGCACGAGTCGAGCGAGCCGGTAGCTCGCCCAGAACGTCGCTCGCCTCAGGAACGCCGAGAGGTCAACGATGACCCGTATCCCCTACGCTCCGGCCCTCAGCCGCCGGTCCGTGCTGCGCCTCGGAGCAGGCGCCTCAGCAGGTATGGCCCTCGCCCCGCTCACCGGGTGCGCGGGACCCACCGGCGCCCCCGGGCCCGGCGCCATCAGTCTCGGGCTGAACCGCTCGCTGGTCAGCCTGGACAACAAGCTCAACCAGTTCGACGCGGCGGTGACCGTGCAGCGCGCGGTGCGCCAGGCGCTGACCCGGATCGGCAGGGGGCTCCGCCCCGAACTCGTGCTCGCCGACCGCTTCGAGATGACCGAGCCCACCGCCTGGACGGTGCGGCTCCGCGAGGGGGTCCGCTACTCCGACGGAACTCCAGTCACCGTCAAGGACGTCTCGACCGCGCTGAAGATGTACGCGGGCGTCAACGGCTCGTTCATCGTCGGTCTCTTCCCCGAGATGCCCACCGTCGAGCCGGTCGACGAGCGCACCTTCCGCCTGCACACCAAGCGCCCGGTGCCCATCCTCGACCAGCTGATGGCCAACATCCTGATCAGCCCGGCCGCCAGGAACCGGCCCGAGGAGCTGTCCGGCGGGGCGGGCTCCGGCCCGTACGTGGTCACCTCGGCCAACTCCGGCACCGGCGAGTACACCCTCGCCGTCAACCCCCGGTACTGGGGCCGCCGCCCCACCGTGGACCGGGTCCGGGTGCGCTTCGTGCCCGAGGAGTCCAGCCGTGTCGTCGCCGTGCGCAGCGGTGAGCTGGACGTCATCGACACCATCACCCCCGACTCCGCCGAGCAGCTCAAGGGCCTGCCGGGGGTGCGTCTGGACCGCACCTCGGGCACCCGCGTCAACCAGCTGTTCTTCAACTTCCGCAAGCCACGCGGGCATCCGCTGGCCGACGCCCGGGTGCGCGAGGCGCTCAGCTACGCCATCGACGGCGAGGCCCTGGTGCGCGATGTGCTCACCGACTCGGCCCAGCAGGCCGAGGGCGTCGTTCCGCTCGCCCTCAAGGGGGCCGTACGCACCGGGCGTTACGTCCACGACCCCGGCGAGGCCCGCAAGCGCCTCGCCGCGCTGGGCGCGAGCGATCTCAAGGTGAAGATCATCTGGGAGTCGGGCGAGTTCCCCGCGGACACCTCGGTGATGGAGGCCGTGCTGGAGATGCTGCGCGGGGTCGGCGTCCGCGCCAGCCTCCAGCAGTTCGAACCGGGCGGCGACATCCAGCAGTGGCGGCAGGGCCGCCGCGGCGACTGGGACGTCCTCGGCAACGGCTTCTCCGTCCCCACCGGCCACGCCTCCACCAGCCTCCAGGGCATGTACGGCGGCACGCCGGAGAAGGAGAAGACCCGGGACACCTACCAGGGCTATGTCTTCCCCCGGATCGCCACCCGGCTGGCCGACGCCTCCGCCGAGACCGACGAGAAGACGCGTAACGAGAGGCTCGCCGCCGTCCAGAAGCAGATCTGGGACACCCGCCCCTGCCTGTGGGCCTTCGTCCCCGATGTGGTGCTGGCCCGTCGCACCCGGGTGCGCGATGTGGGCCTGCTCCAGCTCAACTCCTACGACCTCGCCGCCGTGCGTCTGGAGGGCTGAGCCGTGACGCGCTATCTGATACGCCGCCTGGGCCAGAGCGTCCTGACCGTCTTCCTGACCCTCTCCACCGTCTTCGTCCTGGTCCGCATGGCCCCCGGCGACCCCGCCGCCGCCCTGGCCGGGCCCAACCCCTCCACCGCGGACCTCGCCCGGATCCGGGAGCAGTTCGGCCTCGACCGCGGACTGCTCACCCAGTACGGGCTCTTCCTGCGCGATCTGTTCACCGGCGACCTCGGCACCAGCTACTCCTTCCACGCGCCCGCCCTGGACGTGGTGCTGGACCGGGTTCCGTACACCATCACCCTCTCGCTGTCCGCGATCGCCCTCACCACGGTGGTGGCCGTGCCGCTCGGCGTGTGGATGGCCCGTCGCGCCGACACCAAGCGGGAGCTGGGCGCCAATGTGCTGACCATCGCCGGGCAGTCCATGCCCGACTTCTGGATCGGCGTGATGCTGCTGACCCTCTTCGCCGTGGCCTTCCCGGTGCTGCCCGCATCCGGTTTCACCACCTGGGGCGGACTGATCCTGCCCACCGTCACCGTGGCGATCCTCCAGATGGCGCTGATCTCCCGGCTGGTCCGCCGGGAGATGGTGGCGGCCCTCGCCTCGCCGTACGTCACCGTCGCCCGCTCCCGCGGGGTCTCGACCCGCGTACTGACCTGGCGCTACGCCATGGGCAACTCCGCCATCCCGGTGCTCACCGCGCTCGGCACCCGGTTCGCCGCGATGCTCAACGGTGTCGTGGTGGTCGAGGTGGTGTTCGGCTGGCCCGGCGTCGGCTCGCTGGTCGTCCGCGCCCTGGAGACCCGCGACTATCCGCTGATCCAGGCGACCGTGCTGGTCACCGCCGCGCTGGCGGTCCTCGTCCAACTCCTCATCGACCTGGCGTACCCGCTGCTCGACCCGCGGGTACGCCTGGGAAAGGCGGCCTGAGATGCAAGGCGCCCTCGAACCCCCGGCCCCCGCGCAGGCCGGCCCCGGGACCCGCCCCAGCGCGGTCACCGCCAGGGATCTGGCCCGCGCCACCGCCACCCGGCGCCGCCGCAGCGTGAGCCTCAAGCTGTGGGCGGGCGCGGTGTGCACCCTGCTGGTCGTGGTGCCCGTGGCCCTCGCCCAGGTGCTGCCCCTGCCCGGCGCGGGCGACCAGGACCTCTCCCGGCGCCGGCTCGCCCCGCTGACCGACGGCCATCTCTTCGGCACCGACCAGCTCGGCCGCGATGTGCTCTCCCGGGTGCTGCACGGCGGCCAGGTGTCCCTGACGGTCGGGGTGCTCGCCGTCGTCGTCTCCGGCCTCATCGGCATCGTCGCGGGCGCCGCCGCCGGGTACTACGGCCGCTGGGTGGACGCCGTCGTCTCCCGGCTGCTGGAGGCCCAGATGTCGCTGCCGCTGCTGATGATGCTGCTGCTCGTCGTGGCCCTCTTCGGCCCCTCCGTCACCGTCATCACCTGTGTCATCGCCATCGCCCAGTGGCCCGAGGTGGCCCGGCTGACCCGGTCGCTGGTGCTGGTCGAGCGGGAGAAGCCGTATGTGGCCGCCGCCCAGGTGCTGGGGCTGCCCCGGATCGCCATCCTGGCCCGCCATGTCATCCCCAATATCGTCCGCCAGGCATCGCTCGTGGTCCTGCTGCTGCTCGCCCAGGCGGTGCTGCTGGAGAGCGCCCTCAGCTACCTCGGCGCGGGCCCCCAGCGGCCGTTCGCCACCTGGGGCCGGATCATCTCCGACGGCCAGGACTACATCACCACCTCCTGGTGGCTGGTGACCCTGCCCGGCCTCGTCATCGTGCTGCTGGTGGTCGGGGTCAACCTGCTGGGCGACGGACTGCGCGACCGCACCCGACGGCGTACGACGGAGGGCTCCCGATGAGCGACACGACGAGCGATCCGGCGAACACCCCGCTGCTGGACGTCGAGGACCTGCAGATCGAGCTGATCACCGACCGCGGTGTGGTGCGCGCGGTCGACGGGGTCGGCTTCACCATCGGCCCCGGCGAGACGGTGACCATCATCGGCGAGTCCGGCTCCGGCAAGTCCACCACCGCGATGGGGCTGCTGCGGCTGCTGCCCGAAGGGCTAGCCGTCCTCTCCGGAACCGCCCGGATCTTCGGCGCCGACGTCATCGCCGACGCCACCGCCGCCGGGCGGATCCGCGGCCGCGGGGTCTCCCTGATCCCCCAGGACCCGATGACCGCGCTCAGCCCGGTGCACACCATCGGCCGACAACTGGGCGAGGCGCTCCGGCTGCGCCACCCGGGGATGTCCCGCGCCGACGCCCGCGCCAAGGGTGTGGAACTGCTCGGCCGGGTGCGGATCCCCCGCCCCGAGACCCGCTGGGGCGCCTACCCCCACCAGTTCTCGGGCGGCATGCTCCAGCGCGTCCTCATCGCCGTCGCGCTGGCCGCCGAGCCCCGGCTGCTGGTGGCCGACGAGCCGACCTCGGCGCTCGACGTCACCGTCCAGGCGGGCGTCCTGGACCTGCTGATGGAGCTCCAGGAGCGCACCGGCATCGGCATCCTGATGATCACCCACGACCTGGGGGTGGCCCGGCTGGTCTCCGACCGCATCCACGTCATGCGCGACGGCCGTTTCGTGGAGTCGGGACCGGTGGAACAGATCGTGGACCACCCCCGCGAGCGGTACACCCGCGATCTGCTCGCCGCCGTGCCCACCCTGGGCCCCTGGGACGAGACCCCCGCGGCAGCCGTCACCGAGGAGGCGCTGTGACCCCCACCCCCCTGCTGGCCGTCGAGGACCTGGTGGTCGAATACCCGGTCGCCGGCGGTGTCTTCCGCGCGGTGGACGGCGTCAGCTTCGCCGTTCCGCCCGGCGGGGCGCTCGGCGTCGTCGGCGAGTCCGGCTGCGGCAAGTCCACCATCGCCCGCTCCATCGTCCGGCTGCTGCGCCCCACCCGGGGCCGGATCCTGCTCGACGGAACCGATATCGCGGGCCTGCCCGAGCGGCGGCTGCGTCCGCTGCGCAAGCGGGTGCAGATGGTCTTCCAGGATCCGTACGGCTCCCTGGACCCGCATCTGACGGCCGAGGAGATCGTGGCCGAGCCGCTGCGGCTGAACGGCATGCGCTCCGGAGCCGAACGCGCCCGCCGCGCCGCCGCCCTCATCGACCAGGTCGGGCTGCCCGCCGGTGCGCTCCAGCGCCGCCCGGCCGAGTTCTCCGGCGGCCAGCGGCAGCGGATCGGCATCGCCCGCGCCCTGGCCAGCGGCCCCGAGCTGCTGGTGTGCGACGAGGCCACCTCCGCGCTGGACGTTTCCGTACAGGCCCAGGTGCTCCAGCTGCTGCGGGAGCTCCAGACCGAACAGGGGCTCGCCTACATCGTCATCTCCCACAACCTCGGCGTGGTCCGCGAGATCAGCTCCGAGGTGGTGGTGATGCGCGCCGGGAGGATCATCGAATCCGGGCCCACCGGCACGGTGCTCTCCGCGCCCGCCGAGCCCTACACCCGGGCGCTGCGACGGGCGGCGCTCGACCCGACGACCATGCGGGGACGCAAACCGCGCGCCCTCGTGTCCGCGATCGCCTCCGACCAGGAACCCGTCGCGACCGACGTCGCGACCGCCCAGGAACCAGGAGCGACGCGGTGAACGCGCACCCACACACCCACACCACCAGCCAGGCGTCCCCCGGCGGGGTCGCCCCGCCGGGCATCCCGGTGCCGCTCTCGCGGCTGGTGCTCGGCACCACGACCTTCGGTGACACGGTGGTCCGGGTGGGCGCCGCCGCGATGCCGGACACCGCGCTGGACGCCGGTCGGCGTCTCCAACTACGCCGCCTGGCAGATCGCCGGGATCACCCACACCGCCGAGCGGGTCGGCGCGCCGCGCCCGGTGGTGGCCCAGCAGCTGTACAACCTGCCGGCGCGGCGGATCGAGGAGGTGTACCGGGAGTACGCGGCCACCAGCGTGCTGCGCGCCATGGTCTACAACCCGCTGGGCGGTGGCCTGCTGACGGGCCGTCATGCCTATGCCAGGGGCTCCGCCCCTGGACCCCGAACGCGCGTCGGGACCCGGCTCCCGCACCGCGCCGTGCGGCGCGGCCGCAGGCGGGCGCCGCCCGAGGGCTCTTCCCGAGGCGCGGACCGGCCGTAGACATTCCCGTACCACCACAACCATGAGGAGCCCGGCGCCATGACCGCCGACCATGACACCGCGATACCGCCGACGGACGGGCGGCTCCGGGCGCGCCCGGACGATCCGGCGCGCCAGGAGGCGTTCCTGCCCGCGCCCGCCGTGCAGAACCATGCCGCCAACCTCACCGTGCTGCCCGGAGGGGACCTCGGGTGTGTGTGGTTCGGGGGTACGCAGGAGGGCGTGCCGGACATCTCCGTGTGGTTGTCCCGGCTCGCCCCGGGGGCCGACACCTGGACCGAGCCGGTCCGGCTCTCGGACGATGACACCCGCTCGGAGCAGAACCCGCTGCTGTTCCCGACCCCGGCCGGGGAGCTGTGGTTGCTGTACACCGCCCAGCGGGCGGGCGATCAGGACACCGCCGAGGTCCGGCTGCGGGTGTCCGCCGACGCGGGTGTCACCTGGGGCGCGCCGCGTACGCTGTTCCCGGCCACCGGGGCGGGCGGGGTGTTCATCCGTCAGCCGGTGGCCGTCCTGGACTCCGGGCGGTGGCTGCTGCCGGTGTTCCACTGCGTGGCCACCCCCGGTGTCAAATGGGTCGGCGACCGTGACACCAGCGCGGTGATGATCAGCGACGACCAGGGGGGTACCTGGCGCGAGCGGCCGGTGCCGGGCTCGACCGGCTGTGTGCACATGAACGTCCACCAGCTGCCGGACACCACCCTGCTGGCCCTCTTCCGCAGCCGCTGGGCCGACGCGGTGTACCGCTCGCACAGCACCGATGGCGGGGAGACCTGGAGCGAGCCGGTCCGCACCGAACTGCCCAACAACAACTCCTCCGTGCAGTACGTCCCGCTCGCCGACGGACGGCTCGCGCTGGTCTACAACCACAGCAGCCGCGCGGACGCCACGGCCCGCCGCTTGTCCCTCTACGACGAGATCGACGACGAGGGGCGGACCGGAGGGACACCGGCACCGGCCGCCACGCCGGACGACTCGGCGCCCGGCGCCTTCTGGGGCGCGCCCCGCGCCCCGATGACCCTCGCGCTCTCCTCCGACCACGGCCTGACCTGGCCCGTACGACGCGATCTGGACACCGGCGACGGACACTGCCTGACCAACAACTCACGCGACCGGCTCAACCGCGAGCTGTCCTACCCCACCATCCGGCAGGGCTCCGACGGCACGTTGCACATCGCGTACACCTACCACCGCCAGGCCATCAAGTACGTCCGCGTCGCCCCCGATTGGGCGGCCGATGGCTGACCCCCGCCACGCCGTGGTCACCGGTGTCAGCTCCGGTATCGGCGCCGCGATCGCCGCCCGGCTGCTGGACGAGGGGTGGCGGATCACCGGACTCAGCCGTACGGCCCCCGCGCACCCGGTTACCCGGCTGCACTGGATTCCGGCCGATATGTCCCGGCCGGAGGGTCTCCCCGAGGTGCTCGCCCCGGTGTCCGGGGTGGACGCGATCGTGCACGCGGCGGGCGTTCAGCGCTCGGCGCGGCTGGGGGAGCTCGACCCCGAGGACGGGTCCCTCATGTGGCGGATCCATGTGCAGGCGGCGGGTGTCCTGGTGGACACGCTGGTGGACCGGGTCGCGGACGGTGGCCGGGTGGTGCTGGTGGGCAGCCGGACGATGACGGGCGTCCCGGGCAAGAGCCAGTACGCCGCCACCAAGGCGGCGCTGCCCGCGCTGGCCCGGTCCTGGGCGGCCGAGCTGGCGCCGAGGGCGGTCACGGTCAACGTGGTGGCGCCGGGGCCGACGGACACCCCCATGCTGCGGGACCCCGGCCGTAGCCGCACCCCGCCCGTGATGCCACCGCTGGGGCGGCTGGTCCGTGCGGAGGAGGTGGCGGGGCTGACGTCGTTCCTGCTGGGCCCGGAGGGCGGTGCGGTCACCGGCCAGACACTGGTGATGTGCGCGGGCGCCTCACTCTGACGGCGGCGCGGCGTCACCGCGGGCGAGCGCCAGCAGCCCAGATGTGTCCCCGGGCCGGGCCTGGAGCGAGGGCAGCAGCAGGGTCCACAGATCGGCCAGCCGGTCCTCGACCAGCCGCCGCCCGTCGAGCGCCTCGGAGACGGTGTGCAGCCCGAAGAAGGCGCATACGACGGTCCGGGCGGCGGGCAGCGGGTCGACATGCGTGGCCAGATCGCCCTCGGCGCGCGCCTTCTCCATCAGCTGCCCCACCGCGTCGATCCACCCCACGAAGGGCGGTGGCATGGGCGCCTCGATCAGGGTGCGCTCGGCCCACAGCCGGGCTCCGGCCCGCACCACGATGTCATCGCGGAAGGCGCGGGCCACCGCGAAGCTGAGCCGGACGAGTTGCTCCAGGGGCGGCGTGTCGAGGGCGGCGAAGCGCTCGATCAGCGGGGGCCAGGTGGCGAAGTGCTCCTCCACCACGGCGAGGGCGAGCCTTTCCTTGCTCGTGTAGTGGAAATAGATCGCGCCGCTGGTGTGGCCGGACCGGGAGGTGATGTCGCTGATGCTCGTTCCCGCGTATCCCCGTTCGTCGAAAAGGAACGCTGCGGCCTCCAGAAGGGATCGGCGTGTTTGTTCGGCCCGTTCTTGCACGTGTTCGCCGTCCTTCCCCGTCGGATGTGACGGGGAGAACTTAGCGGACTTTCGGCCTGAGATGGTGATGAGGCGAGACAGGTCAAACATTATTAGTATTTTAAGGTGATCGTTCGTGAGGCTCATGGCCTTTCGGAGCCGTCCGGTCCCGCCGGGCGGCCGCTCAGCTGGTCCCGCACGGTGGCGCGGGAGGCGGTGCACCGGGTCTCGGTGGCCGAGGTGCTGCTCACCGATGTGCGCAACCACGGTGACAACCGGTTCGAGGCCGCGGCCCAGTGGCCGAGGTCCCATCCCACCTTCCCGCACGGCGGAGATGGCCGCCATCATCCGCTGATGATCGCGGAAACCCTGCGCGAGCTGGGGATCTACATCCCCACGCGGTACTACGCGGTGCCCGCGGGGGCGCACTTCCTGATCCGGGACATCTCCTACCGGCTGGACCCCGAGACCGAGCCCAGGGCGCCGTACGGGGCCTCCGACATCACCTGCCGGGGCGCCGTCACCGACGTCCGCACCAGCCCCTGCGGACGTTTCGTCACCGGGATGCGGCTGGATGTGGTGCTGTCGGCGGGCGGCAAGCTCTTCGCATGGGCCGGGGGCACCGCGCGCTTCCTCGACGGCACCACCTACGCGGAGACCCGGGCCGCCGTCCACGGGCACACCGCGCGCCGCAGGTTGCGTGCCGCCGTACGGCCCTCACCCGCGCAACTGGCCGTTCCGGCGGCCCGGGACGTCCTGGTGGTGCGGGACGGGGGAGTGGTCTACCTCGACCCCGCCGACCCCCGCCATCCGTTCTTCTTCGACCACTGGAGCGACCATATGCCGGGCCTGGTGCTGCTGGAGGGCGCCCGGCAGGCGGCGGCGCTGGCCACCGGCGGGACGCTGACCCGGCCCGTCGCCTGCCGGATGAAGGCGATCCGCTTCACCGAGTCATATCCGCCGGCCGTGGTCGAGTGCACCTCCCACGGCCGGACGTGTGTCTTCCGGCTGCGCCAGGCCGGTATCTGCACGGCGGTCGGCGTGCTCCAGTACCTCTGAGCGACGAACACGCCGTGTGACGAACAATGTGACGACGAACAGGCTGAACGACGAACAAAACGCCGACACTCAGTAGCCTCTTGCTTACTGCGGGTCATCAAACTAACGTAGTGATCGTTATGTTTCGGGCAGGCGAACCCCACGACCTGTACGACAACAGCGGTCGGCGCGCAGCGCCCTCATGAGCCGCCAGGACGATTTCCACCGCGTGGCTCCCGCAGGTACAGGCATCCCCTGCGCCGATTCCTCCACCTCCCATGGAACGGCAGACAGATGACAGCCGAAAAGTTTCTCGGATGGACCCCAGCCGCCATCGTCTTCGACTGTGACGGCACCCTGATGGATTCCGAACGACACTGGGAGGAGGCGCGCGAAGTGGTCCTCAGAAGCCATGGAACCGCCCCCGACGAGGAGTTCGCACGGCGCACGAAGGGGCTCCACTACACCGAATGCGGGCGAATGCTGGCCGAATTCGCCGGGCGCCCCGAACTCGCCGACGACATGACCGAACAACTCCTGGACGCCTTCCGCCGGCTGGTGGCCGACGACCCGGTCACCATGCCGGGGGCGCCCCAACTGGTCGCGAAGGCGGCCGCCTTCGCACCGCTGGCCGTGGCCAGCAACTGCCCGCGGGACGTCGTCGAGGACGGACTCGCCAAGGCCGGGCTGCTGCGGTACTTCGGCCATGTGCTGGTCCCCGAGGGGGACGTACGGCCCAAACCGTATCCCGACGTCTATCTGGAGGCCGCCCGGCTGTGCGGGGCGGCTCCCGAGGACGCCCTCGCGGTGGAGGACTCCCACTGCGGGTTTCTGTCCGCCTCGCGCGCCGGGCTGACAGTGCTCGGCGTGGGCCCGCGGAAGCCGGTGGACGAGCCTCCGCCGGTCGATGTGTGGGTCTCCACCCTCGCCGACCCGGACCTGGTCAAGTGGGCGGACTCCCGGGCGGCCTGAGGGGCTTGAGGGGCTTGAGCCACGCCACCGCCTGAGTCAGGCTCACCGCCTGGCCGGCGGGCGCCGCGGGTCACTTCTTCCCGTTGTGACCCGCATCGCTCGCCGAGCCGTCCATGCCCTCCATTCCGTCCATTCCGTCCCCCGTCCTGGTCCCGCCGTGGGACCCGCCGTGGGACATGGACATCCCCTTCTCGAGCGATCCGCCGATCTTCTCGCGCAGCGGCTCCAGCGAGCCCATGGACAGACCGGTGACCGACCAGCGCTTGCCGACCAGGTACATGCCCCCGTAGTCCTTCGACGTGGTCAGCCAGTCGTGCTGGCCCTTGTCGGTGGCGAAGGTGACCATCGTGAACCGCTTCTGGCCGGACCCGCAGGAGCCCTGACGCAGCTCCTCCGCCTCGGTGACGATCGTGGCCTTGCAGCCGATGGCGTCGGCGATCTTCGTCAGCGGCGCGGGCTTCCCGGGCTTGGCGAACTCCTTGGTGGCGGGGGACACCTTCTTCTGCTCGTGGCCGGAGCCATGTGTCCGATCGCCTCCACCGCAGCCGGCCAGAAACAGCAGGGCCGCGCCGACCGCGGTGGCACGGAGAGCGAGTGACACATCAACCTCCCGTAGAAAATCCGGCGGGGCGGCCCGGGCTCTGATGCCTCGGGCCACCCGCCGCGGTGGACCAGAAGTAGTGGTTGTCTCCCTTACTGGCCCGCCTTCTTGCCCTTGTCGGTGACCGCGAACCAGGTGCCCTTCACGCCCTGGCCGTTGATGTCACCGGGCTTCTTGTCCCCGGTGAAGGTGTACAGCAGCCAGCAGTCGAACGCCGCCTGCTTGGTGCCGTCGGGGCGCTTGAAGGAGGTGACCTTCGCCGCGTCGAGCCCGGCGACCTTGGTGGTGTCCACGGCCTTGACGGGCTTCCAGGTGTCCAGGCAGGCACCGAGGCAGCCGGTCTTCATCGGCCAGGCGCTGTCCTTGTTGAACCGGTAGACGGTCATGCCCTTGCCGTCCACGATGATCTTGCCCAGCTCGGCGTTGTTGTTGACCATCAGCTGGAGGCTGTCGTCCGCGGCCGCGGTCTTGCCGGCCGGCTTTCCGTCGGGCGCCAGCGCGTTCCAGGTGCCGCCCACGCCCTGGCCCTTGGTGTCACCGGGCTTGTTGTCGCCCGCGAAGCGGTAGACCGGCCAGCCCGCCAGCGTCAGCTGCTTGGTGCCGTCGGCGCGGGTGACCGAGCCCAGCTTGCCGGACTCGATACCGGTGGTGGCCGCGGCGTCGTCCGCGGGCACCGCTGGCCACTTGGTGGCGCAGTCGTCGTTGCAGTTGGACTTGGCCGGCTTGGGGGTGTCCTCGTCGAACCGGTAGAGCGTCCAGCCCTTGCTGTCGGTGACGAACTTGCCCAGCTTGGCGTCCTCCTTGACCGCCAGCTGCTTCGCCGGACCGGTGCGCTCGGCCTCGCCGCCCGCGCCGGCACCGGTGTCACCGCCCGCCTCGTACCCGCCGCCGGCACCGGCCGCGGCCCCCGCGCCCGCCGACGCGGAGGCCCCCGCACCCACGGTCTGGCTGCCACCGGCCGGCTGCACATTGGCGCTGCCCGCGCTGTTGTCCTTGCTGCTGCCGCAAGCCGCCGTCAGCAGAACCATCGCTACCGACACCCCGGCGAATGCGATGTGACGCCGCTTCTCCATGACCATTCCTCTGCAATCTCGATCGGTCCGGCGGTGATTGCGCCGACGCCGGTCCATACGGAGCCCGTGCGGACCGGCGTTCAGCGGCTTGCGAATTTGTCACCGGACGCACAATTCGCCGGATCGCTGAGCACACAGCAGTCGACGGCCGTTTCTCACGGCCGTCGCGGTGTCGGTGGTGCGGCTGGATCGCCCCCTTGCTCCTCGACTACTCCTCGATGCGCAGCGCCAGGGCGGGGCAGCGGCGGACCGC
The DNA here is from genome assembly GCF_047337785.1 of Streptomyces lacaronensis. Taxonomy (NCBI): domain Bacteria; kingdom Bacillati; phylum Actinomycetota; class Actinomycetes; order Kitasatosporales; family Streptomycetaceae; genus Streptomyces; species Streptomyces lacaronensis. The sequence goes on along the minus strand of NZ_JBLHDK010000003.1, from coordinate 2,063,512 downwards.
GCGGACCGCCTGCGCCCGCAGCTGCCGGGGCACTTCCATGGTGGCCGAGGCCGGATAGCCGTCGATCCCGAGCGTCAGCACCTCGGGCGGCAGGATGTCCGCGCACAGCCCGTGGCCCTGGCACAGCGACCAGTCCACCAGGAGCTTCTCCATCGGCCCCCGCTGGCGGCGCTCATCGCGCGCCGCGGGGTTCAGCGGGGCGGGCGGCAGGGCGAGCGGCAGCGCGTCCTCCGGCAGCGGCAGCACCCCCATCGTGGGCCGTCCGCAGCCGGCCCCGAGCGCATGCGCCTCGAACTCCTCGGGGAACGCGTCCAGCGCGGTGGTCACGAAACCGGCGGTGCCATCGGGATGGCTGCAGGCCCCCCGCTTCCTCACCGAGTTGACGTAGGCGCGCACATTGTCGATCGAGGACTGGCCACCGCCGCGCTCCACCTGGCCGATGGCGTCCGCGAGCGCGGGCAGCCCGATGAAGCAGGGCCCGCACTGACCGGCCGTCTCGGCGGCCAGCCAGCGCGCGATCCGTGCGGTCTCGCCGAGCGGGCAGGTGTTCTCGGGGATGGGCAGCACCGCACCGGCGCCCAGCCGGGCGCCGTACTTCTTCATGGACTCCCGGGAGATGGTGGCGGCGTTGATGCTCTTGGGGTCCAGCCACTTGCCGTGGTAGCCGCCCACCAGCACCGCCTGGCCGGGGGTGAGGCCGCACAGCTCCAGGACGTAGGTCAGCGGCACCCCGGTGGGCGTCTCCATCACGTACTTGCCACCGACCGTCAGCAGCGTGGTGCCCGGCTCGGTGGGCAGCCCCACCGAGCGGTACGGCAGGGCGCCCATCCGCGCCGCCACCGCGAGCTGGGCGAAGGTCTCGGTGTTGGACAGCAGGGTGGGCAGCCCGCCGAGCCCACTGTCGCTGGTCCGGATCTTCCGGCCGTTGGGGATGGCCGGGGCGCCGCTGATGCCGTTGATCACCGCGCCGCCCTCACCGGCCACGAACCGGTCCGGGGTGCGGCTCACCCCCACCGGGACGCCACTGGGGCCGCGCTCGGCGATCGCGGCGGCCACGGACTCCTCGACGTCCTGGCGGTGCACCGCGATGGCCACCTCCTCGGCGCCGAGCGCCTCGGCGGCCAGTACGGCACCGTCGATCACCAGATGCGGGGTGTGCAGCAGCAGCGCGGTGTCCTTGAGGCAACTGGGCTCGCCCTCGCTGCCGTTGACCACTACGGTGCAGCGGCCCTCGCGCCGGCCGGCCGACTCCACGACCGCCTGGACCTTCTTGGCGAAGGGGAATCCGGCGCCGCCGCGCCCGCGCAGATCGATGTTCTCCGCGAGCGCCACGAGCTCGTCCGCCCGGAGGGCGGGCATGGTGCCATGGACGGTCAGATGGCCGACGCGGTCGAGCCGGTACACCTCGTCGAGCCCGGCCAGCAGCCGGGGCGGATCGACACAGGCGAGCCTGGGTTTGGTCGCGGTCACCGGTCCCACCCGCGAGAGGCACCGAGCGGCTGGCTGTCACGCCGTCCGGGTTCCGCCGAACGGGGGCGCGGCACGGTGGGATCGGACCGCCCGGTCCGGCCCTCCTGCATGCTGCGGGCCGGAGGGTTCCGGACCTCGATGCCGTCCGCCCGGTCGATGTCCTGGCGCCGCCGCTGCACCAGCCGCAGCCACAGCGCGATGGCCACACCGGCGAGCGCCGCGATGTAGCCGTACGTCGCCCAGGTCTTGGCGGCGCGCCCGGCCTTCAGACCGTGGATCAGCGCGGCGCACCACGCGGGGTAGGCGCCCACATGCAGCGCCCGCCACCAGCGGTAGCGCCAGCGGGAGTTGCCCCTGGAGGCGAACGAGCTGCGGGCGGCGCCGGTCACCGCGGCGATCACGAAGAGATAGCCGGCGATGGTACCGAGCCCGATCAGCACCGGCTGATTTGCGTCAGCGAACGGTATCGCGATGGCCGCGGTGTTGGTGTGGCTCTCCGCGACCTTGACCCAGATGTGGACGGCCAGGAAGAGCAGCCCGGCGACCGCGGCCGCCCGGTGGATGGCCTGGGCCAGCAGCCGCTGTTTGGTGTGCAGGATCAGCTGGTCGGTCGCGGCGAGCCCCCACAGCACCGCCGAGGTGAGACAGACCAGCGCGAGCACACCCGCGCCGAAGTCGAGGAACACGAACATCTTCGAGAACGCGCCGGCGCTCCATGTCACGTACAAGGACAGTGCGATGGAGCCGACGACGGCATAGATCCGGATGTGGCGTGGCCATCCCAGGCCGGATGGATCATGCTGCTGGGTCCGGCGAGCGGCTCGTCGTCCGCCACGAGCTCGGCGTCCCCCGTGACGCCCCTGAGAGGAGGGGAGCGGCGTTTGGGACATGGACATTGGAGCCTCCCGATCGCGCGGATTCGCGCGGGTGACGAGATACGTCAAAGTCGTCTTGGGGGCAGCAGCTTCTCGGAAGTACACCTGATCTCCATAAGATTTGTCGTAACGTGACAACTTCTAGTGGACGCACCGTGCCCACACCGTCCCCGGCTGATCCACTGTCATCTCAATGGCAAAGAACCGGCAAAGTGCCGGGACCGGGAGGGGGCGGGGTCCTCTATGACGTAGCGGAGGACCCTCGACTCCCTGACCGGTACTGGACGAACCGGTGACGGAGGCAACCTCCACGGACCTGACCGACCCCCCAACGGCCAGGTCTCCCCCCGGCAAGAACGAGGTAATGATGGGCGAACTCGTGAACCGCATCTGGTCCCGCCCCCGTGGCGAGTGGACCCGCGTTCTGCGCAATGAACTCCCGTCCCTGGCCGACGAGGTGGTTGAGAACCTTCGGCACAGAATCCCGGGATTCGCCGAACTCCTGGAGGACTCTGAGCGAGACAAGGTCCGATGGGGAGTCGAGCAGGCTCTCCTGACCGCACTCGGCCACCGCAAGGCGGGCGAGGACAGCGCGGGCGAACTGGCCGCCGCCTCCGGTGAGGAGGCGCTGGCCGAGGTGCCGCCCGAGCGGGCCCGGCGTGATCTGTTCGAGGCCCTCATCGGCGAGGTGGCGGTCCCCGAGCGCACCCTGGCGGAGCTCTCCCGGGCCGCCCGCTGGCCGCTTCCCGAGACGGTGCAGGCCATCGCCCTGCCCACTCCGGGCGAGGCCCCGCAGCTGGCCGCCGTGCTGGGAGACACCCTCATCGGCGCGGTCGGCGACGAGCTGTGCCTGCTGATCCCCGACCCGGACGCGGACCCGGGACCCACCCCGGACACCGGCGCCGCCGCCCAGGAGGGCGAGAAGGACCCGGAGCGGGAGCCCACACCGGCCGAGCCCGGCCCCCGGGCGGCACTGGAGACCGCGCTGCGCGGCCGTACCGCGGCCGTGGGCCATGTGGTGCCGCTCAACGACGCGTCCTCCTCGGTGCGTTGGGCCCGGCGCCTGCTGACCCTGGCGCCCGCCCGCTCCGGCCCCGAGGCCCGGGTGCTCTTCGTCGACGACCATCTGTCGATGCTGCTGCTCCTTCAGGACGAGTCGCTGGTCCGGGCGCTGGCCGCCCGGTGGCTCAAGCCGCTGGTCGGGCTGACCCCCCGGCAGAGCGAGCGTCTGCAGATGACGCTGCTGGCCTGGCTGGAGGGCGGTGGCGCACCCGAGGCTGCCAAGGCCCTCAAGGTGCATCCGCAGACCGTGCGATACCGGCTGCGCCAGATCGAGAAGCTCTTCGGGCCCGGCCTCCGGGACCCCCGAATACGCTTCGAGCTGGAGATGGCGCTGCGCGGCCGCAGGCTGATGGCGCAGGTGGACCGGATACGGCGTCACGCGTCCCGGGTGAGCCGCCGGACCCGTACCGGCGCGCCCCCCGGTGTCCGGCCGCTGGGCATCGCCAGGGAGGCGCGCGTCAACGGACTCTGACCAGGACTTTCGCCAACAGGAGGCGAACCGCCGGCCGCGCTCACGCGGTCGGCGGTTTTCGCTGCCCCCGGCGGCTCGGGAAGCCCGCCGGGACGGCCGGGGCTCGGGAAGCCCGCCGGGACGGCCGGAGCGGGGTGGTTCAGCCCCTCGCCCCGGCGGGCGCCGCCGTACGCGGGGCGGTCCGCATCGCGGCGTTCAGGCCGAGGAGTTCGCGGTAGGCGTGGGAGCAGAAGGCGCATTCGGCGAGATGGCGCGCGAGCGCCCGGCCGCGCACCCCGCCGCGCCGCACCGAGGCGCCGAGCTGCCCGCTGTAGTGCCGGCACCGGTCGTCGCGCGCCGAGTCCAGATGGGCGCGCAGATACGACTCCCGCAGCCCCTCCCGGGCCCGGAAGGCCAGCGAGGTCACCCCGCTGGGGGAGATGCCCAGGGCCATGGCCACCCGGTGCGGGGGCTCCTCCTCGACGAGGGTCAGCCACAGCACGGTCTGCCAGCGCTCGGGGAGTCCCCGGAAGCTGCGGATGAGCAACCGGCGGTCCTCCCGGGCCACCAGATGCTGCTGGGGGTCGGCCGTGGCCGCGTGCTGCCGCCAGGACTCGAAGTCGGCTGTGAGCAGCACCCGGCGCTCCCCGGCGCTCCACTCCATCGCCGTATGGCGCACCACGGTGAGCAGATACGGCCGCCAGGGGCCCCGCGGACCGCCCCCGGCGCGAACGGCCTGGAAGGTGCGGAAGAACGCCTCGGAGGCCAGGTCCTCGGCGTCGTGGGGGTCACGGCAGCAGGTCCGGGCGTAGCGAAGGGTCGCCGGGTGGTGGCGGCGGTAGAGCAGGTCGGCCGCGGCCGGACTGCTGCTGCCCGACCGGTAGCCCTCCACCAACTGCCGGGTGAGCTCCTGGTCCGAGAGGGGACGGACCGGTCGGTCGGTATGTTCCGGTCCCGGGAACCCCTCGGTGTCCGGGTGCTCCACCGCCGGAGGGTCGGTGGCCGCCTCGTCGTCCGCGGACTGGTGTAAGTGCCCGGTGACAGCGCGGCGCGCGCCGGCCTTCCGGCCGACGCGCGCCTGGTGAGTGTGTTCCATCAGCCGCACTGCTTGCCGCTGTTGATGCAGTCCACCGCCTCGTTCATCAGGTCCTCCGACATCACGTTGATGAAGTCGTCGTGGTCCGTGATGGGCTTGTGCAACTGCTCGGGGAAGCCGTCCACGGCGAACGGGGTGTTGGCCGGCACGTCGTAGGTGATGGTGTTCACCAGCTGGGGGATGGCCTTGAAGCCGTTGGGGCAGGAGCCGTCCTCATTGGCGAAGGCCACGTGGTCACGGTGGTTGGCGCTGTCGATGTTCTGGCCGTCCCAGCAGCTCTGGAAGTCGAAGGTCCGGGTGACCGAGCTGCCCTCGGGGCAGAGCGGGTACTTGTCGGTCAGCTGACGGTCCTCGAAGCCGGTGCAGCTCCAGGAGGCGTTGGCGTTCTTGTCGCCGTTGGTGAACGCCTTGGCGTCACCGGTGATGATGCGCAGGAACTTCGGCATCGCCGTGACCTTGCTCTGCGCGTTGCCCTTGAACTCGATCTTGGAGCTCTTGGGGGTCAGGATCGTGCCGACGTTGCCCTCCTGGCCGCCGCCGAGCTGGTCGGCGTCCGCCTCGTCCTTGCCGTCCTGGGCGCGGACCACGGGCCAGTAGTAGGTCGACTTGTCGTCCTGGTTCTCGCAGGAGGTGCCGCCCTGCTCGAAGGTCTGGTTGTTGGCGAAGGCGTCGTTCTTGTCGCTGCCGACGTAGTCGTGCATGTGGTGGGCGCCGTTGCCGACACCGGGCGCGACGATGACGTTGTCACTGTTGCGCAGCTGGGGGTCGCCGACTCCGCACTCCGAGGAGAAGGTGCCGGTGGAGCCGTTCCCCTGGGCCTCCGGCGGCTGCTGGACGTTCGGCTGCACCTTGGTGATGTCGACGAAGTCGTCCTGCGACGGGCCGTTGCCGGCCTGGCCGCCGGCGTTGCCGGGCACCTCGTTGGCGCCCTCGCCGCCCTGCTGGTCGCCACCTTGCTGGTCGCCACCTTGCTGGTCGCCGCCCTGCTGGTCGCCGCCTTGCTGCTGACCGCCCTGCTGCTGACCGTCCTGGCCCTGGTCGGCCTGGGTGGCGACCTCCTGCCACTTGCAGTCGGCCATGCCCTGCAGCTGGGAGTCGCCGCCGCCCATGGCCGAGCCGATGTTGTTCAGCGTCTGGGAGCGGTCGTCGTTGAGCTTGGAGAGCACGGCGTCGTTCGAACCCTGCTGCTGGTTCATCTGCTGGTACGCCTTGGCCACCTGGTTGTCCAGCTCGGCCAGGTTCTTGTCGACCTCGGGCCTGGCCTTCGACGGCACGTCACTCAGCTGCTGCCCCACATCGGGGCACTGGATCGTCCCCGCCTTCGCGGCCACGGTGTTGTTCTGGTCGGAGCCGCTCTTGTCGCCGTGGGCGGACGCGTTGGCGGCGATGATCGCGGCCCCGCCGCCGCCGAGCGCCAGCGCGGCGACGATGGCGACGGTCTTGTTCGTGAACCGCCCGCGTTTGTGGGTCTGTTGCCTCATGAGATCACTTCACTTAGTCGTTAGAGGGCGTCGAAGTCGACAAGCCCGGTGTCCTCGAGGACCGTGATGTGGTCGAGAACGATGGCATTGGCCCTGGTGGCCAGAGATCTGACCATGGAGTTGCGGCTCTCGGCTCGCACTTGCGCCACAAGGTTGAACACCTTGCCGTGAGCGGCCCGCAACCGGTTTGCGAAAACCCGCTCGAACTCGGCACTGCTGCCAGCGTTGGTCATCTCATTCAGCCAGCCCTGCTGCTGTGCGTTGGGCTGACTGGGCAGCTGGATTCCGAGGGCCCGGCCGACCTCCTCGGAGCGGCGGTCGAGTTCGGTGTGTCCCTCGATGAGATGCTCACCGGCGGTCTTCACGGCGTCCCGGCCGCCACGCTCCTGCGCGAGGCGCCCGGCGGGGAGTTCCCACGTTCCGGCGAGCCTGACTTTGCGGACAAAGTCCCGGTCAGTGGCCGTGAGCGGCCCGTACTGGGTGCTGACCGTCCCACCGCCGTCGTCCGTGACGCCATTGCGCGGCTGGGCCACGCTGCTCTCACCGAACAACGACACCGGAATGAGGATCGCCGCCAGGGTGACGGCGAGCGCCCCGATGATGAGCCCGGTGCCGATGGTACGGCTGGAGGCGATGGATCTGGTGAGGTTTGCTGATGGCACAGCGCCCTCCTTGGTTCGGAGTGACACCGGACGCTAGTACCTCGTGTGGCTCGGTCGTGGAGACCTCATCACTAGTGAATAAAGCCGGGACAGAGATCATTACCTGCTGGTACTCTGCGCGGCCGCCCTCCGGGGGGCGCTCACAAAGATTTTTCCCACCCGGTTGAGCAACTCACCGGGCCCGTACGTACGGCAGGGAGAACCCGGTGCACGGCCGCGCCCGAGCGGCCCGGCCGCACACCGTCCCGACGACCCGGAGGCGCCCGCCGTGGATGCGACAGCGCGGAAGACCAGGCCCGCCAGGCCCCGTCAACTGCTCAGGCCCCGTCATCATCTGCTCAGAGCCGAGACCGGATGCGGCGACTGCCGGTACTGCCCCAGTTTGCCGTCGAGGACCCGGGCATCGGGGTGGTTCAGCTCCTGGAGGATTTCCAGGGCCCGCCGCCAGTCGGCGAGGGCGGTGGCCACATCGCCCTCGGCCAACCGGGTGTCCCCCTGGTGGTGCAGGGTGTCGGCCTCCAGATACCGGTCGCTGATCTCGCGGTAGATGGCGAGCGCCCGGCCGTATGAGGTGAGGGCACGCTCATACCGTCCGAGATGGTGGTACGCGTACCCCAGGCTGTCCAGCGCGGCGGCCTCACCGGACGCGTCGCCGATCCGCCGGTGCAGTTCGACGGCCTCCCGGCAGCGGGCCAGGGCGTGTTCGTACTCACCGAGCAGGATATGGGTCCAGCCGATCTCGTTGAGCACGCTGGCCTGTCCACTGATGTGGTCCAGGGCGGCATAGTGGCCGAGCGCGGGCCGGTAGTGGTCCAGCGCCTCCTGGTAGCGGCCCTGACAGTTGGCCAGGAAGGCCAGGGCGCGCAGGGTGCGGGACTGACCGCCCCGCTCGCCGAGCTCCGCGAACAGCTCCAGCGCCCGCTCCAGCTGGCCGTGCGCCTCCTCGTACCGGCCCAGCCGTCCCTCGGCGAAGCCCAGGGTGCGGTGGCTGTGCGCCTGGCCGAGCCGATCGGACAGGGCGCGGGCCGCCCCCAGCGCGGTGCGCTGGACGGCGGTCTGCTCCTGCCAGTGGCCGCGCCGGTCCAGGAAGATCTCCAGTGTCACGGCCAACTGCCAGGCATGGGCCGGGAATCCGTGGTCGCGTGCGTGCTCGACGACCGACAGCAGTACGCGGCGCTCCGCCGAGAGCCATGCCTCGGCGCGCTCCTGGCCACCGAGGTGCTCGGGCGCCGCGTCGGGCCGGGCCGGGGACACCGGCAGCGGTTCGGTCCGGTGCGGGGCGAGCCGCGTGGCGGCGGTGCGCGCGGTGTGCAGATAGTGGTCGAACATCCGGTGCCGGGCGTCCTGGCGGATCTCCTCCGCCTCATGGTCCTGGACCAACTCCATGGCGTACGCCCGCAGCAGATCGTGGAAGGTGTAGCGGCCCGGGTCGTGCTCCACCAGCAGATGGGCGCGGGTGAGCGCGGCCAGCAGGGCCCGGGTGACCCGGAGCGGCAGCCCGGCGAGGCTCGCGGCCGCCGCGGTGGAGACCTCGGGCCCCGGATGCAGGGCGAGCAGCCGGAACAGCCGGGCGGCCTCCGGCTCCAGCGCCCGGTAGGACCAGGAGAAGACGCTCCGCGCGTCGGTGCTCGGATCGGCGCCCGCGAACGCGTCGAGGTTGCCCTGGCTCTCGCGCAACTCAGCGGCGACAGAAGAAAGGGGAAAGGAAGGACGGGTCGCGGCGCGGGCCGCCACCACCGCCAGCGCGAGCGGCAGCCGCCCGCACAGCCGGATGATGGTCGCCACCGCCTGTGGCTCCGCGGCGACCCGGTCCGTGCCCAGCCGCCGGACGAGTGCCTCATGGGACTCGGCCGGGGACAGCGGCCCCAGAGTAAGAGGACGGGCTCCCTCGCTCGCTATCAGACCGTGCAGCTGATTGCGGCTGGTGACGACGGTCAGACAGCCGGGGGAGCCGGGCAGCAGCGGCCGTACGTGCTGGGAGTCCACCACGTTGTCCAGCAGGACCAGCATCCGCCGCCCCGCCAGCAGGCTGCGGTACAGCGCGGTCTTGGCGTCCAGACCCGTGGGCACCCGGCTCGGCGGGATTCCCAGCGCGTGGAGGAATCCGCGCAGCGCCTCGTTCGGCGACACCATCGAACCGGTCGGATCGAAGCCGCGCAGATTGGCGTAGAGCTGTCCGTCCGGGAAGCGATGGGCGATCCGATGCGCCCAGTGCACGGCCAGCGCGGTCTTGCCGATCCCGGCCATCCCGTCGATCGCGCTGATCACCAGCGGGGCCGGTGAGGCGATCCCGGCGCCCTCCGGCAGCAGGGTTTGGATACCGGCGAGTTCGCTGTGGCGTCCGCTGAACGCGGGCAGATCGGGCGGCAGTTGGGCCGGGCGGACCGCCGGGGTGGGCGGCGTCGCCGGAGGGGCGGGCCGGACCGGCTCGGCGGGGGCCGGGGTCGACCGGGGCACCACCTCGCGGTGGGCGGCGCGCAGTTCCGGGCCGGGCGCCACACCGAGCTGGTCCGCCAGCCGGTTCCGCGCCGCGGCGAAGACCTCCAGCGCCTCGGCCCGCCGTCCGGTGGTGGCGAGCACCCGGATCAGCTGCGCCTGGAGGGTCTCGTCCAGCGTGTGGTGGGCGGCGAAGTGCTGGAGCACGGTGGGCAGTTGTTCCGGCACCTCGGAGGCCAGCGCCGTGGTGGCGGCCTCCTTGGCAATGGCCAGAAGTTCACGGTCGACACCGGAGAAGACGGGATGGGTCTGGATGTCGGAGGGGACCCCGGTGGCGGTCGGTCCCCGCCACAGGGCGAGCGCCCGTGCGAAGAGCTCGGCACCCCGCTCCGGCTGCCCCTCGGCGGCGGTGCGCCGGGCCGATTCGCTCAGGTGCCGGAAGCGCAGCAGATCCAGCGCGTCCGGGTCGGCGTTCAGCCGGTAGCCGCCGGAGCTGCGCACCAGCCGACTGCCCTCCGCCCGCGCCGCCAGACCCGGTTCCAGCAGCCGGCGCACCGAGCCCACATGGCGGTGCACCACATTCACCGCGGTGCTCGGCGGATCCTGTGGCCAGAGGACGTCGACGATCTCGCTGAGGGCCACCGGCTGCCCCGCCCGCACCAGCAACAGCGCCAGCAGCGCCCGCTGTTTGGGCGGGCCCAGCTCCAGTTCGGCGTCCTCGCGCCACGCCCTGACCGGGCCTAACACCGTAAATCGCACAAGTAGGGATCTTAGTCGAGCCCGTTTCGGGCACCGTCCTCTTCCGGCCGTGGTGTCTCGTCAGACTTTCGTCACTCAATCGGCGTCCCCCTTCTCTTACGCTCCCGCCATCAACACATTCGCCTCGGGGGGAACGGGACGATGGACATCAACGCGGCGGCCGCCATGACCGACGCCGACACTTTCCTGAACACGCTGTACCGGCGCCACGGCTCGGCGCTGCGCCGGCTGGCGGCCCGGCTGCTGGGCGGGGACTGGCACCGGGCCCAGGACATCGTGCAGGAGGTGGCGATCCGGGCCTGGCAGCGGCCGATGGACGTCGGCCCCATGGACGCCACCGCCCGTCACCGGCTGTTCACGGTGGTGAGCGATCTGGTCGGCGATCTGGTCGGCGACGCCCGCCAGGACCAGGTGGAGCCGCGGATGGAGATGGCCGGTGAGGCCGATATGGCGATGCTGGCCGCGCCGGACGCGGTCGATCAGACGCTCACCGCCCGGGTGGTGTGGGACGCGCTGGCGGACCTGGCGCCCCCGCAGCGGGAGGTGCTGCTGCATCTGCACTATCTGGACCGCAGTGTGAGCCAGGCGGCCCGGGCGCTCGGGGTGCCTCCCGGAACCGTCAAGTCGCGGACGTACTACGCGACTCGGGCTTTGCGGTCGGCCCTGCGAGAGCGGGGGATCACCGACTGCTGACTGCCCCGGCCACTCGCCGACTGCTTTCTGATCGAATGATCGCTACTATGGCGGTGTTTCGATATGAAGACGAAAGCCGATCGCGTCGGAGGTGGGGAACATGCGGGAGCCGGCGCAGAAGCGGCAGGCACGGATCGCGGCCCTCGTGGAGGCCCGGGGCAGCGCCCGGATCACCGATCTAGCGGACGAGCTGGCGGTGTCCGTCGTCACCGTACGGCGGGACGTGGAGGAACTGGCCCAGCGCGGGGAGCTGCGCCGCGGCCACGGAGTGGCGCGCTCGCTGCGGCCCATGCCTACGGAGTCCACCGCCACCGGCGACACCATCGGCATGGTGGTCCCGGAGCGCAACACCTACCTCACCGAGGTCGTCCAGGCGGCGCGCGAGGCCGCCGAGAAGGCCGGGCTGCGGCTCGCGCTGCACATCGCCGCTGACGAGCGCGGGACCGAGCGCGCGGTCCGCCAGGCGCTGGACGCGGGCGCGCGGGGGCTGCTGCTCGCCCCGCGCTGGCGCACCGAGGCGGAGGCGCGGGCGGACCACGCCTGGCTCGCCGCCCTGGAGGTCCCCGTGGTGCTGGTGGAGCGCCGGCCCCACCGGGGCAGCGCGATCTACGGGCTGGACTGTGTGCGCTCGGACCACGCCTACGGGGTGCATCTGGCGCTGGAGCACCTGATCTCGCTGGGGCACCTGCGGATCGTGCTGGCGGCGCGCGACGACAGCCCCACCGCACGGGTGATCCGGTCGGAGTTCGCCGCGCAGACCACGGCCCGCGGCATCGGCGAGGGGTGCCCGGTGATGCTCAGCTCGCGCACCGCGGGGCCCGATCCCCGCCCGCGCGACGAACGGGAGGCCGACCTGGCCGCCGCGGTGCGCCGCGCCGGGGCCACCGCCGCCCTGATCCACGGCGACATGGACGCGCTGGTGCTGGTCCAGCGGCTGCGCGAGGCGGGTATCGAGGTGCCGCGCGACTGCTCGGTGGTGGCCTACAACGACGTGGTCGCCGACATGGGGCAGATCGCGCTGACGGCGGTGGCCCCGCCCAAGGGGGAGGTCGGGCAGGCGGCGCTGGAACTGCTGACCCGCCAGCTGGAGCGGACCCGGGCCGGGCGGTGGGCCGGCGCCGCCCGCCATCTGGAGCTGTTGCCGCACCTGGTGGTCCGGGATTCCACCGCCCAGCTCCCCTGAGCGTTTGACCGCTTTAGTTTCTACTGTTCGAAGTATTGACGGAATTTCAGTCAAGCGCTCAGGATTCCCTCTGACTCCACCGTTGAATCAGGGGAGGGTCCATGCCTGGTCATAGACGCCCAGGACGCCCGATGCCCGGACACCGGGCTACGGCGGGCACCACCGCACTGCTCACGCTGCTCGTCCTCGTCCTGGCGGGCTGCTCCACAAGCCGCGGGGCCGACACCGCCGGTGACGGCCCCGTGCGCCTCACCTTCTGGTCGGCGCTGCGCGGCAGTCAGGAGGTCGTCGACGAGTTCAACCGCACCCACACCGACATCAAGGTGAACTTCCAGCAGGTCCCCTCCGGCGAGCAGGGCGGCTGGGCCAAGCTCAGCAACGCCGCCCGCGCGGGCAACGCCCCCGATGTCGCCACTATCGAATACCCCCAGCTGCCCAGCTTCACCATCGACGGCGTACCCCGGGACATCTCCAAGCTGCTGCCCGACTCGGTACGCCGCAAGATCCTTCCGCAGGCGCTGGACCTCACCACCTTCGACGGGCGCACCTACGCCGTACCGGTGGACATCGAGCCGATGGTCTTCCTGTACCGCAAGGACATCTTCACCAAGAACCACATCCCGGTCCCCAAGACCTGGGCGGAGTTCGAGAGTTCGGCCCGCAAGCTCAAGAAGGAACAGCCCCGCTCGCGGATCGCCAGCCTCTTCACCACCGGCGGCACCCTCTATATGGCCGGGTACGCCTGGCAGGCCGGGGCCCAGTGGTACCGGACCTCCAACGACACCTGGCGCGTCTCCATGGACGACGCCCCCACCCGCAAGGTCGCCGGCTACTGGCAGCGGCTGAAGGACGACGACCTGGTGCGTGTCGAACCAGGCTCCAGCCAGCAGTGGCGGGCCCATCTGCGCAGCGGTGAGACGGCCGGTTATCTGGCGGGCGCCTGGGCCGCGGGCTCCATGATGGCGTCCACCCCCGATGGCAAGGGCAAATGGGCCATCGCGCCGATGCCGCAGTGGGACCCGGCGAAGCCCAAGGTGAGCACGCAGGGCGGGTCGACCTTCATGGTCACCAAGGACAGCCGGCACCCCAAGGAGGCCATGGAGTTCATCTCCTGGATGGTGACCAGCCCCGACGCCCTGCGCGCCAAGCTCGCCAGCGGTGTCAGCAGCGCCTTCCCGTCCGTGCCCAGCCTGGTCCCGGTGGCCCGCAAGGAGATGGACACCAGCTACTACTCCGGACAGGACATCTTCGGCCTCTTCGGGAAGCAGGCCGAGATGATCACCTCCACCTGGAAGTGGGGGCCGCGGATGGTCTCGACCACCACCTCCGGCGACGACGGGCTCGCCCGGGCCGGAGCCGGCAGCGGCACCGTCCTGGAGGCCCTGCGGGAAGCCCAGAGCAGAACCATGCCCGACCTGAAGAGCCTCGGCCTGTCGGTCACCACCGACTGAGCCCGCCCCGCCACCCACACCGCACCTTCAAAAGCCGTACTCACCACGCCTGAGCCGAGGTACCCCGTGAGCACAGTCACGTCCTCAAGACGGACGGCGCCGCCACAGGCGGCCGCCGCCGACCCGCCCCGCAGAACCGGACGGCGCCAGCAGCGGATCGCCGCCACCGTCCTGCTGACCCCCTTCACGGCGCTGCTCATCGCCGTGTTCCTCGTCCCCGTCGGATACGCCATCTACCTCAGCCTCTTCGGCGAGGACCACAGCGGGCTCGGCTTCGGCGGCGGGGAGACCGTCTTCACCGGACTGCGCAGCTATCTCGCGGTGCTGCAGGACCCCAGCTTCCTCTCCGGGTTCGGCACCATCGCCCTCTACTGCGTGATCTTCGTTCCCACCGTGGTCGTCAGTGCCCTGGCACTCGCCCTGCTGCTCGACTCGGGCCTCATCCGGCTGCGCCGGACCTCGCAGATGCTGCTCTATCTGCCGCACGCCGTCCCCGGCATCATCGCGGCCGTCATCTGGCTGTACCTCTACACCCCGGGGCTCAGCCCGGTGATCAAGCTCTTCGCGCAGGCCGACATCACCATCGACTTCCTCGGTCTGCACACCGTGCTCCCGTCGATCGTCAACATCGCCCTGTGGAGCGGCCTCGGCTACAACATGATCATCTTCTACGCCGCGCTCCAGGCGCTGCCGCGCGAGGTGATCGAGGCGGCGACCATCGACGGCGCCGGCGGCATCCGCACCGCGCTCCAGGTCAAGGTGCCCATCATCAGGGGCTCCGTGGTGATGGTGTGCATGTTCTCCCTGATCGGCGCGCTGCAGCTGTTCACCGAGCCCATGCTGATGAACCAGGCCACCCCGATGGTCAACTCCCGCTTCACCCCGAACATGTACATCTACGACGCGGCCTTCCGCCGCAACAACTACGGACTCGCCTCCGCGGCCTCCGTCATCCTCCTGATCGTCACCTGCGTCCTGTCGTACGCCGTGACGCGCTGGTCGGGCCGCCGGGAACGGAGAGCGTGATGACCACGACCACACCCACCACCCCCGTGAACCCCTCCCGGGGACCGTCCAGGCCGCTCGGCAAGCCCTTCGGCGGCTCCAAGCTGACCAGCCGCGGCATCGCCAACGCCGTGGTCCTGATCGCCGCCCTCTACACCATGCTGCCCGCGCTGTGGCTGGTGCTGGCGTCCACCAAGAACGCCAACGCCCTCTTCGGCAGCGACATCCTCTCCCTCGGCGACTTCTCCTTCGCGAGCAACCTCTCCGACCTGTTCTCCATGGACGGCGGGCTCTACGGCGAGTGGTACGTCAACAGCCTGCTGTACGCGGTCGTCGGGGCCCTGGTCGGCTCGCTCATCAGCGTCGCCGCGGGCTACGCCTTCGACAAGTACGAGTTCCGGCACAAGGAGAAGTTCTTCGGGCTGGTCCTCACCGGCGTCATGGTGCCGCCGACGGTGCTGGCCCTTCCGCTCTATCTGGTGGCCTCCGAGATCGGGATGGTCAACACCTTCTGGGCGGTCTTCATCCCGGTGCTCTTCAACCCCTTCGGCGTCTATCTCGCCCGCCTGCTCAGCAGCGGCTATGTGCCCAACGAGGTGCTGGAGGCGTCCCGGGTCGACGGCGCGGGCGAGCTCCAGACGTATGTGCGGGTCAGCCTGCGGATGCTCGGACCCGGGTTCGTGACCGTCTTCCTCTTTCAGCTCACGGCCATCTGGAACAACTTCTTCCTTCCGATGGTGATGCTCTCCGACCAGCATCTGTATCCGCTCAGCCTCGGCCTCTACACCTGGAACAGCGCCGCCACCGTCTCGCCCGAGTACTACCCCCTCGTGGTCATCGGCTCACTGCTCGCCGTCGTGCCGCTGATCGTGGCGTTCGTCCTGTTGCAGCGCTACTGGAAGTCCGGACTGACCGCAGGGAGCGTCAAGTGACCGCACCGCACCTCTCCGCCCGCCGCCGACCCCGCGCCGCCCTGGCCATGGCCGAGCGGTCCGCCCGTCAGGTGCTCGGGCCCGGAAGCCTGGACCGGCTCCTCGACCTCCTCGACCTCGACCCCGGCCTCGTCCTCGACGACTTCACCACCCCGGCCGCCCGCCGCGCCCTCGCCGACACCGAACTGCTGGTCACCGGCTGGGGCTGCCCACCCCTGGACCGCCGCACGCTCGACGCCGCGCCCCGGCTGCGCGCCGTGGTGCACACCGCGGGCACCGTGCGCCACCACATCACCGACGCCTGCTGGGAGCGCGGCATCGCGGTCTCCTCGGCGGCCGCGGCCAACGCCGTGCCCGTCGCCGAGTACACCGTCGCCATGATCCTGCTGTCCAACAAGCGCGTCCTGGACATCGCCCGGGACTACCGTGCCGAGCGGCGCACGATCGACTGGAACGAGCGCTATCCGGACGCGGGCAACTACCGCCGGACGGTGGGCATCCTCAGCGCCTCCGCCATCGGCCGCCGGGTGATGGAGCTGCTGCGCCCGTACGACCTCGACCTCCTGCTGTACGACCCGTACGTCACCGCTCAGGAGGCGAAGGAGCTCGGGGCGCGCCAGGTGCCCCTGCGGGAACTCTTCGCCGGCAGCGATGTCATCAGCGTCCACACCCCCCTGCTGCCCGCCACCCAGGGGCTGGTCAGCCGGGAGCTGATGGCCGCCATGCCGGACGGCGCCACGCTCATCAACACCGCGCGCGGGGCGGTGGTGGACCAGGAGGCGCTGACCGAGGAGGTGGTGGCCGGGCGGATCCGCGCCGTCCTCGACGTCACCGTGCCGGAGCTGCTGCCCGCCGACTCCCCGCTGTACGACTGCGACAACGCGCTCATCACCCCGCATATCGCCGGATCCAAGAGCGGTGAGCTGCGCCGCCTGGCCGACCTCGCCATCGGCGAGATCGAGCACTACGTCACCGGCCGCCCCTTCGCCCACCCCGTACGACCGGAGATCCTCGACCGCTCGGCATAAGAGGGCGCGCGCCCTCTCACGTCCCGCGACCCCAGGAGGCCCATCCCACCATGCCCGAGCTCCCCTTCCTCCTCCCCGCCGACGACCGCACCCTCAGCCCCCACACCGGCTACACCCGCGCCCACTGGGAGGCCGCCGCGGACGGCATGCTGCACGCCGCCCTCCGCTACGCCACCCCCGGCCAGGCCCTGATCGACCTGCCCGGCCCGCCGTCCAGGTCCGGAGTGCGCTCCGACGGGCTCGAAGGGTTCGCCCGCACCTTCCTCCTCGCCGCCTTCCGCGCCGCCGGGGCCTCGGGCAAGGACCAGCACGGCATCCTGGAGCGCTACACCGAGGGGATCGCCCGCGGGACCCTCACCCCCGGGCGCGGGGACGCCGAGTCCTGGCCGGTGATCGGCCATCACGGGGCCCAGGGCCAGCCCATGGTGGAGTCCGCGTCCGTGGCCCTGGGCCTGCGGCTGACCGCGCCGTGGACCTGGGAGGCCCTGCCGTCCGACGCCCAGGACCGCACCGAGGAGTGGCTGCGCGGCGCGCTGCGCCACCAGCCCGCCCCCAACAACTGGTACCTCTTCCCCCTCACCGTGGCCGGTTTCCTCGACTCCGTCGGACGCGGCGACGCCGAGACGGCCCGCGCCATCGAGCGGGGGCTCGGCCTGCTGGAGGGCTGGTACCAGGGCCAGGGCTGGTACTCCGACGGCGACGGGCGGTCGTTCGACCACTACAACGGCTGGGCGCTGCACATGTACCCGCTGCTCCACGCCCATCTCGCGGGCGACGGGGAGCTCCTGGACCGGCTCGGCCCCCGGCTGCACACCTTCCTCGAAGGCTTCTCGCTGCTCTTCGACGCCGACGGCGCCCCCATCCACCACGGCCGTTCCCTCACCTATCGCTTCGCCGCCGGAGCCTCGGTGGCACTCGGCGCCCTCACCGGCCACACCCCCCTCGCCCCCGGCGCCACCCGCCGCCTCCTCAGCGGAGCGCTGCGCCACTTCCTGGACCGCGGGGCGCTGACCGACGACGGGGTGCTGAGCCTGGGCTGGTACGGGCCGCACGCCGCGACCCTCCAGCGCTACTCCGGGCCCGGCTCGCCCTACTGGGCGTCCAAGGGGTTCCTCGCCCTGCTGCTCCCGCCCGACCACCCGGTGTGGACCGCGACCGAGGAGGCCGCGCCCGCCGAGGGTCCCGACCGGGCGCTGGCGCTGCCCGCCGCCGGGTTCCTCGTCCAGACCACGGGCCGGGACGGGCTGGTGCGGCTGCACAACCACGGCAGCTACAAGCTCCGCCCCTGGGAGGCCGAGCACGCGCCCGCCGATCCGCTCTACGCCCGGCTCGCCTACTCCACCCGCACCGGCCCCACCAGCGTGGACAACACCCCCGACAACCACATCGCCCTGGAAGACCGCGGCGTGCGCACCGCCCGGCTGCGCATCCACCCCCTGGCCGCGGGCCCCGACTGGCTCGCCTCCTCCCACACCCCCGCCTTCCCCGACGGCGGCCCCAAGGTGCCTTCGATCCGCATCGACAGCCTGACCCTCGTCCGAGGCCGCCTCGAAGTGCGCGTCCACCGCACCGTGGGCGTCCCCTCCGGGACGCGGATCCACCACAGCGGCTGGGCCGTCGCCCTGCCCCCGGGGACCCCCGCGGAGACCGAGGAGGGCGCCGAGATACGGCTGGACGGGGGACAGGTGACCGGTCAGCTCCTCGGACTGCACGGCTGGGAGACCGCCACCGCGGTCCGGGCGCCGCAGGGCACCGCGTACGGGCCGTGGGCCCTGGTCCCCGAACTCACCGGCACCGTCGGCGAGGACCCCTCCGGCACCCTCTTCGTCGCGCTGGCCTCGCTCACCGGGGAACGCGACCCGGCCCCGCTCGCCGATCTCGCCACCGCCGAGGTGAACGGGCTCGCGGTCACCGTACGGCCGGCGGACGGCCGGGCCTTCGTGGTGGACTTCGGCGCGGACGACGCGCCCACCGTCACGGAGGTGGGGGCGTGACGCGGCTCGGCATCTGCTCGGTGACCCTGCGCCGGCTCGACCCGGACCAGGTGATCGCCGCCGTGGCCGGAGCGGGCCTGGAGTGCGTCGAATGGGGCGGTGACGTCCATGTGCCGCGTGGCGACGAGGCCACCGCCCGGCGGGTCCGCGACGCCACCCTGGACGCCGGGCTCGCCGTCGCCTCGTACGGCTCCTACTACCGTGCCGGGCACAGCGATCCGGAGGAGTTCGACGCGGTCCTCCGCTCCGCCGTGGCGCTCGGCGCCCCGCGCGTCCGGATCTGGGCGGGTGCAACGGGCACGGAGGAGACCCCGCCGGAGGGCCGCCGCGCGGTGGTCGAGGACACCCGGCGCGCCGCCGCGCTCGCCGCGGAGGCGGGGGTGGAACTCGCGTATGAGTTCCACCGCAACACCCTTACCGACGGCGCGGACCACACCCTCCGGCTGCTGGACGAGGTGGACCGCGCCGACGTCGCCACCTACTGGCAGCCGCCCGTCGACATGCCCGACGCCGAGGCGCTGAAGGGGCTGGACGCGCTGGGGGACCGGATCGCGGCGGTGCACGCCTTCTCCTGGTGGCCCGGGACCACCCGGCTCCCGCTGACCGCCCGCGCCCCGCTGTGGCGCAGCGCCTTCGAGCGGCTGCTCGCGCACCGCGCGGAGATGTCCGCCGACGGCCCGCCGCTGGACGTCCTGCTGGAGTTCGTACCGGAGGACGACGAGCGGCTGCTGCCCCGGGAGGCGGCCACGCTGCGGGCGCTCGCCGACGTATAGGGGTGCCCGGCGGCACGCGTACGCCTGCGGCGAGCTGCTCCCCTCCCCGCCCCTTCCCACAACCGGGGCTCCGCCCTGGGCCCCGGGGCCCAGGGGCGGGGCCCCTGGTGGCGGGAAGGGGCGGGGAGGGGACAGATCCGCCGGGCACGGGATCGGCCGCGAGTGAGGGACGGGTGATCACTCGGGGGTGTGGGAGGCGCCCCCGTAGGAGGTGCCCTCCTCGATGGTGCCGCCGAACCGCTCCCGGAACTTCTCCATGTTCTTCCGGGGCGAGGACGACAGCACCCAGCGGTTGCCGACCAGATAGACCCCGCCGTACATCTGCGCCGTCTCCAGCCAGTCGCGCTGGTTCTTGGCGGTGACGAAGTCGAGGAAGAGGAACTTGCCCTTGGAGTTCTTGCAGACGGCCTGGCGGTAGTCGTCCACCTTGGTGGTGAACTCTGGCTTGCAGCCGGCGGCCGAGGCGAGTTGCTCCACCCGCGCGGCCTTGGGCGTGGGGCCGGCGCTCGGCCGTGCGGCGTTTCCTCCGGTCTCCGCCTTGGCGTCCGCCTTACCGCCCCCGTCTCCGCCCCCGCCGCCGCATCCCGCTATGGCGAGCAGCGCGCCCACCGCCGCCACGACCGCCACCGCGCGCGGGGCGCGCTCGGCAGCGGTCCGGACGGGGTGCGGAGCGTCGGCGTCGGCGGCGTCGTACATGAAAGGCCCTCTCGCATCGTCGGATCCGGGGTGCGGCTGCGTCCTCGCGCCTACGGGTACGGATGGAGGGCGCCGATCGTTCACCGGCCTCGTGCCGTTCCGCACTCGTTCCGCACCCGTTGCGCACTCCTTCCGCGCCGGACCGGGCGCGTACGGGGATGTCCGGACCCTTGACAGCCAGGTCGGATGCTGGATTACTGGACCGCGCCCGAACGGTAACCGAATGTTCGGTCGGCATCCGGAGGTGCTGGACGGCCATGGTGGAACCGCTGAGCGCGGCTCCGCTCGACGACGCCGAGCGGATGAGCCCCGAGGAGCTGAGGACGCTTCAACTCACCCGGCTGCGCGCCACCTTGCGCCATGCGTACGACCATGTCGAGCTGTACCGCAAGAAGTTCCGCGAGGCCGGGGTCGGCCCCGAGGACTGCCGCACCCTGGAGGACCTGGCCCGGTTCCCCTTCACCACCAAGGCCGATCTGCGCGACAGCTACCCGTTCGGGATGTTCGCCGTCGAGCAGAGCGAGGTGCGGCGGCTCCACGCCTCCAGTGGCACCACCGGCCGCCCCACCCTCGTCGGCTACACCGAGCACGACCTGTCGGTCTGGGCGGAGGTGATCGCCCGCTCGATCCGCGCGGCCGGCGGCCGCCCCGGCCACAAGGTGCACATCTCCTACGGCTACGGCCTGTTCACCGGCGGCCTCGGCGCCCACTACGGGGCCGAGCGGCTCGGCTGCACCGTCATCCCCGCCTCCGGGGGGATGACCGCCCGGCAGGTGCGGCTCATCCAGGACCTCAGGCCCGAGATCATCATGATCACGCCCTCCTATCTGCTGACGCTCCTGGACGAGTTCGAGCGGCAGGGCGTCGATCCCCGCTCCACCTCCCTCCGGGTCGGCATCTTCGGCGCCGAGCCCTGGACGGAGGAGATGCGCCGGGAGATAGAGGAGCGCATGGACATCCACGCGGTGGACATCTACGGGCTCTCGGAGGTGATGGGCCCGGGGGTGGCCCAGGAGTGCGTGGAGACCAAGGACGGGCTGCATGTCTGGGAGGACCACTTCTACCCCGAGATCGTGGACCCGCTCACCGACGAGGTGCTGCCCGGCGGCGAGGAGGGGGAGCTGACCTTCACCACCCTCACCAAGGAGGCGCTCCCCGTCATCCGCTACCGCACCCGGGATCTCACCCGGCTGCTGCCCGGCACCGCCCGCCCCGCCTTCCGGCGCATCCAGAAGATCACCGGCCGCTGTGACGACATGCTCATCGTGCGCGGGGTCAATGTCTTCCCCAGCCAGATCGAGGAGATCGTGCTGCGGGTCCCGTCGGTGGCCCCGCACTTCCAGCTCGAGCTGACCCGGCGCGGCCGGATGGACCATATGACGGTGCGGATCGAGGCACGCCCCGGGGTCGGCCCCGAGCGGCGCGCGGACGCCGCCACGGCGATCGCGCGGGGAGTCAAGGACGGGGTGGGGCTCACGGTCGAGGTGGAGGTCGTGGACCCGGAGACGCTGGAGCGCTCGGTGGGCAAGATCCGCCGGGTCAAGGATCTGCGGAGGGACGGCTGAGCGGACGCGAGGGAGGGCTGAGCGGACACCGGGCCGAGCCGCCCCGGGCGCCGTCCGTGGACAGGCCGGGACCCGGGGCGCATGGACTCGGCGTGTCGGCCCGAGGTCTTCTCAGCGTGCCAACCCGAGGTCTTCTCAGCGTGCCAACCCGAGGGCGGCGACCTCGTGATGGAGGGGCAGCCGCGCCCCGCACACGGTCGCCTGGGCCTGCGCCGCGACCCGGCGCCGGTCGTCGACGTCCCCCATCGGCCGCAGCGGCCGGTGCACAGTCACCCGCACCGTGAGCCCGTCGGCGCGGATCACCCGGCGCAGCGAGTGGCCGAAGTCGTCCTCGCCGACGAAGGCGGCCACCGTGGTCGGGGCGCCGTGCTGGACGTAGTCCAGAGTCACCGGGCGCACCGGCGCGCCCGCGTCCAGCGCGGCCTGGAAGGTGGCCCGGCGGAAGCTGCCGCCGGTGCCCGCACACCAGGTGATGCCCTGCGGGAAGGCCATCACCGACTGGCCGTCGCGCAGCCGGGCCGCCATCTCCCGTACGGTCGCGGGGAGTTCGCGCAGCGAGTCGCGGTCGATGTACAGCGTTCCCGCCCGGGTGACCATGGGGCCGATCAGCGGCCAGCCCGCGATCTCCCGCTTGGCGAGCATGACCACGGGCTCCATCGACAGCAGCGCGATGATGTCAATCCAGGAGATGTGGTTCGCCACGATCAGCGTGCCGGTGGTCCCCGGGGCGCTGAGCGTGCTGTCGCCCGCCACCTCCAGCCGGATGCCCAGGGAGTCCAGCAGCGTCGCCGCCCGCGCCCGCAGCGTCTCGGGCTCGGCGATCCGCCGGCCGGACACCAGCGCGCCCAGCACCGCCCGGCCGAAGACCGCGGTCCGCCGGGCGACCCGGGTGGCCGGGACGCGGTCGGCGGCGTGGGCGACACAGCCGGTGGTGCACGGCGACCAGGCCGCCCAGGCGTGTGCGGGCAGACTCATCGCGGTCGGGACGGTCACTGGGGTTCACCCAGGAAGTAGCGGCGGTAGCGGTCGTTCATCCGCTCGGTGTCCAGCAGCACGAAGAAGTCGGCGTCGTTGAAGGCCCGGTCGTGCTGCGGGGAGCCGCACATCCAGGCGCCGACCCGCAGATACCCGCGCAGCAGCGGCGGCAGATCGGCGTAGCCGGGCTCGCCGTCCAGCGGCCGCGAGGGTATCCAGGGGTCGAGCGGGTGGACCCGCATCTCCGGCGGGGCGGCGTGCTTGGTGGTGCCGAGCAGCCAGGCGTTGGCGGCGGCCTGCTCGCCCTCGGCCAGCGGCACCGAGGCGCAGCCCGCGAGATAGCGGTGGCCGGACAGCAGTACATAGCGGGCCAGACCGGCCCACATCAGGTTGATGACGGCACCCGAGCGGTGGTCGGCGTGCACACACGCGCGGCCGGCCTCGACCATGGACGAGCGGACCTCGGCCGGAAGTCCGCGCAGATTGAACTCGGTGTCCGAGTAGAGCCGCTCACTGCGCCCCGGGGGCAGCAGCCGGTAGGTGCCGACCACGGTGTCCGTCGCCGTGTCCGTGACGATCAGGTGGTCCATGACCTCGTCGAACTCGTCCACGTCGCGGCCGTCGACCGCCGCGTCCAGCCGGCCGCCCCTCTCCTCGCCGAACACCTGGTAGCGCAGCCGCTGGGCGGCGTGGATCTGCTCCTGGGTGTGGGCGATCGAGGTGACGTACGAGCTGGTGGGCGCCGTCGTGGACGTCGTGAGCACGGGCATTCCTGTTCTCCGTTCGAGGGAAGTCAGGAGCGGTGGGGACTGGGGAAGAGCGGAAGAAACGCCTCACTCGCCGTGCGGTACGCGGAGGCGGCGCGTACCGGGGCGTCCACCAGTCTTGCCGTGGCGACGTACGTCACAGTGTCCGTGCGGTGATTCGGCGACTGCCAGTCGATGACGAAAACATGCCGCAGGTCGGCCGTGGTTACGGAGCGGTAGTGCCGGTGCCGCCGCTGTCATCGGTGGCGCCGGTGGCGCTGGTGGCGCCGGTGGCGCCCGGGAGCGGGAAGCCCAGCGAATGGGCCGCGGTGGCGGGGGTGGGCTGGGACCAGTAGTCGCTTACCGCCTCGGCCGAGGACAGGGAGCGGGTTTCGGCCAGATCCAGATAGAGGACGCCGTCGAGGTGGTCGGTCTCGTGCTGGACGATCCGCGCGGGCCAGCCGGTGAACTCCTCGTCCAGCTCCCGCCCCGTCTCGTCCTGCCCGCGCAGCCGGATCCGGTCCGGGCGGCCGACCACGGCCTGCCAGCCGGGGATGCTCAGACACCCCTCGAAGAACGCCGCCCGGCCGTCGCCGACCGGTTCGTAGCGGGGATTGACCAGCACCCGGTACGGCTGCGGCACCCGGCCGCGCGCCTCGCGCACCTCGGCCGTCACCTCCGCCGGGTCCTCGATCACCGCCAGCCGCAGCGGCACACCGATCTGCGGGGCCGCGAGCCCCACTCCGGGCGCGGAGTGCATGGCTTCCCGCATCGCCGTCAGCAGCCGGTCCAGCTGGTCCGCGGCCAGCTGGCCCTCGTACGGCAGGGCCGGTCGCCGGAGCACGGGGACGCCCGCGGAGAGGATCGGCAGCGGGCGGGTCCCGGAGAGCAGTTCGTCGACGAGCTCGGACAGGGTGGTGGTCGGCATGGGGGACAGCCTGGCAAGACGATCACGCCACGGCAATTCGGGGGCGGGGGCGGGGTTCGGGTGCCCTCGTGTAGGGGTGCTTCGGGTGCTCACCATCGGACAAAGGTGAACAGGGCACCGATGGGGTCCGTACACGCTGAGGAGCCGCCGGGGAACATCCCACGCCCCCGCGGCTCGGCCGAGTCTCCCGGCTCGGCCGCTGCCGCTCCGCGGTGCTCTCCCCGTTGTGCACGCGGGGCGGCAGCCTTCCCGGCCTTACGCGGTGGGGCGGCGGCCCTTCCGGCCCTACGCGGTGGGGCGGCGGCACGCCCAGCCGCGGGGAGTGTCCGGCGGAGCTCGGCGCCTGCGGCGGGCTGGTCCCCTCCCCGCCCCTTCCCGAATCTGGGGCTCCGCCCCAGCCCCCGGCCGGGGTTTCGCCTCGGGCCCCCGGGGGGGCTCGCCTCAGGTCCGGGGCGGGGTTTCTCGCCTCGGGTCCAGGGCGGGGTGCCTCAGGCTGCGGGCGGGAGTTTCGCCTCGGGTCCAGGGCGGGGCGCCTCAGGCTGCGGGCGGTGCTCCGCCCCCAGGCCCTGGGCGGGTGCTGTACCCCAGGCCCTGGGCGGGTGCTGCGCCTCAGGTCTTGGGCGGGTGCTGCGCATCAGGCCCCGGACGGTGCTCCGCCCCCAGGCCCTGGGCGGGCGGGTGCTGCGCCTCAGGCTTAGGCGGGTGCTGTACGCCAGGCCCTGGGCGGGTGCCGGCTCCGCCCCATATCGGGGCTCGGACCCGGGCCCCGGGGGCCCAGGGGCGGAGCCCCTGGTATCGGGGAGGGGCGGGGAGGGGAAAGGTCCCGCAGGGCACCCCGTAGGCGGGCCGTGAGGCCCTGGGCGGGTGCCAGCTCCGCCGCGTATTGGGGCTCGGCCCCGGGCCCCGGGGGTCCTGGGGCGGAGCCCCTGGTATCGGGGAGGGGCGGGGAGGGGAAAGGTCCCCCAGGGCACCCCGTAGGCGGGCCGTGAACCCTACTCGGTCCGCGAGTCCGGCTCGGTCGGCGCGTTCTGCTCGGCCCGGGACTTCGGCAGCAGCTCCCGGATGTCGTTCGGCAGCACCCCGTACAGCTTCTCCATCAGCTCCGGGTCCACGGCCGAGTCCAGCACCTCGAAGAAGGCGGCCGCCTCGCGCAGCGCCTCCTCCTCGGTGCGCTCGCTGCGCCAGGCGATCCGGCCCGCGAAGCCGGTGAGGTCGAACCGCTCGCCGTGGTCCCGCCGGTACGCCCGCTCCTCGGGCGAGCCCTCGTGGGAGGCGGCGACGCGCCGCAGCGGCTCCGCCGCCTCCTGCGGCAGCTGGGCCGCCATATGGTCCGCCAGCCCGTCGGGGATGCGCTCGGCGAGCGTCTCGAGCGTCGCCCGTACCGCCCGCTCGGCGGACTGCCGGTCGGGGAGCTGGGCCCGGGCCTGGACCAGGCCCGTCATTTCTTCGTAGCGCATGGTCGGCGCTCCTCGTGGTCGGGTGCCCGGCTTGCTGTGCCGAGTGCCCCGTGCCGTTGGCTCAAACCGCCGCCGGGCGCCCGCCCTCCGGGTGCCCGGCCCCCGGAGTGTCCTCCCGTGCGGCGAGCAGCGGGCCCAGCACCCGGGTGCCGGGGCCGGTGCGTCCGCCGGGGCCCGGGAGCTGGGTGGTGTTGCCGACCGTCAGGGGCTCCCCGCAGTGGGCGCACGCGGACACCGGCGTGGTGTCCCGCCCGCAGCCGAGATGGCGGATCCGGGCCGGGGGCCCGGCGGGGCCCGAGTACCAGCGGTCGCCCCACTCCATCAGCGCGAGCAGCACCGGATAGAGCTCCTCGCCCTTGTGAGTGGCGCGATAGTGCTCACGCGGCGGCCGCTCCTGGTATCGCTCCCGGACCAGCACCCCCTCCTCGACCAGCCGGGACAGCCGGGCGGCCAGGACCTTACGCGATATGCCCAGGTCATGGGCGAGATCGTCGAAGCGGGTGACCCCGGTGAGCACATCCCGCATGATCAGTGCCGTCCAGGCGTCGCCGAACAGATCGGTGGCACGGGCGATCGAACAGGCCACATCGGCGAGCGGAGTACGGGTCATGACCCGACCCTACCCGAGTTCCCTGAGGGAACTTAAGGGTGTTAGGTTTCTTCGGGGAACCCGGCAAGCCCGTCCGGGCCGCCCCAGGCACCGGTGAATCCGCGAACCCGCGAATCCGCGCACCCCGTGAGGGAGAAGACGATGGCCGCCGCCCCGCACATCGAACTGGACTCACGGTCGCCCGAGGCCGTCGACGGCCGTCAGATCAGGGCCGTCACCTTCCAGGACAGCCGTCTGGAGTACATCCGCACCACGCTCAAGAGCGTGGACCTCTCCGGGGCCGGAAGCCGCGCCGTGGTCGTGGGCAGCGGCCGCGGGCTGCTGGCCCGCGGGGTGGCCGGTCTCGGCTTCGACGTCGTCGCCGTCGACCCCTCCGCCACCGCGACCGAGATGGCGCGGGAGGCGGGCGAGCGCGAGCACCCCGGGATCGACTACCGCACCGCGCCCGCCGAGCGACTCGGCCTCGCCGACGGCGCGTTCGACCTCGCCTACTACGCGGACACCTTCGAGATCACCCCGGATCTCGACCGGGTGCTCGCGGAGGCCGCCCGGGTGCTGCGGCCCGGCGGGGTGCTGATCTACGACACCGTCAACCGCACCCTGCTCTCCCGGCTGATCTACCTCGGCGCCTTCCAGCGCGTCCCGATGACCCGGATCATGCCCGCCGGCCGCTACACGGCGGCCCGGCTGCGCACCCCCGCCGAGCTGACCGCCGCCCTGGAGCGGCAGGGGCTGCGCAACGAGGACGTCTGCGACTTCAAGCCCAAGGATCCGCGCAGCCTGGTCAAGGCCACCATGGCGCGCCGCCGGGGGCGGATCACCGATGAGCAGATCCCGCCCATCGTCGACTTCGTCCTCGCCCCGGACGCCCGGCCACTGGTCACCTACCTCGGCTACGCCCGTAAGGGCTGAACGGTGAGCCCGGTGCCCCGCCCCGGCCGCCTGGGCGCACACTGGGCACCGTGACTCCTCAGCGCAGCGCCGGACTCCTGCTGTACCGGGGCGCGGGCCCGGCCGTCGAGGTTCTGCTCGCCCATATGGGAGGCCCGTTCTGGGCCACCAAGGACGAGGGCGCCTGGACGGTGCCCAAGGGGGAGTACGACGAGGACGAGCCCCCGGAGGCCGCCGCGCGCCGGGAGTTCCAGGAGGAACTCGGCGTGGCCCCGCCCGGCGGGGAGCCGGTTCCGCTGGGCTCCGTGACCCAGACCGGGGGCAAGCTGGTCATCGCCTGGGCACTGGAGGGCGAACTGGACCCGGCGGAGATCACTCCCGGCACATTCGCCATGGAGTGGCCGAAGGGCTCCGGCCGGATGCGGGAGTTCCCCGAGATCGACCGGGTCGCCTGGTTCGGCCTGGACGAGGCCCGCCGGAAGATGGTGACGAAGCAGCGGGTGTTCCTGGACCGGCTGGAGGAGCTGCTCCGGAGTGCGGAGGGCGCGGAGGGCGCGGGCCCCGGCGGCGAATGACCGGGACCCGCGCCCACCGGATGTCATGTCATCGCGTTCCGCAGTGCACCGTGGCCGCTCCCCAGTCGGCGTGGTCATGCGCGTTGCCGTCGCCGCCGTCGGTGACCCGCAGCCGGAGCCGCTGCGCGCCCTCGACCCGGGCCTCCACCGGTACGGCCGCATCCGAGCCGCGCACCGTCTCGCCCCGGTACACCCGCTCGCCGTCGGCGTAGACCTCGAAGACGACGCTGCCGTCGGCCCCCACCTCGTCGTCCACGCCTGTCCGCGCGGTGAACGTCGAGCAGTTGCCGCCCAGGAAGACCTCGACCGTGGAGTCGGCGTGGGTGCCGAGACCGCGCTCGTGGGCCGTGCCGTCGATGGTGAGGGTCTTGCCGTCGCCCGGGGCGGACTCGCCGTTGCTGCGGTCGCGTTCGACCGGGCCCCAGCCGTTGTCCGCGGTGATGAAGTCGAGCGTGGACACCGCCGTCTCGCCGCGTGGCGGGGGAGGCGTGCCGTCGAGCTCGGCCGATGCCGAGCCGCTCACCCGCGCGCCACCGGCCGAGGTCGCGCGGACATCGGCCACGGCGGGCCGCGGACCGTCCGGGCTGCCCTCACCACGGCTGATCGTGGTCCGTACGGTCGTGGTCCGGCCCGCCGCGAGATCGCCGAGGTCGAAGGTGCCGGGCTCGGCGGTCCACCCCTCGGCCAGGCCGAAGGCGGCCGTGACATCGCGCAGCGGGGTGTCACAGGGGTTGGAGACGGTCAGCTCGGCCGAGGTGGAGCCGCCCGCCGGGACCGTGGTGTCGGCGGCGGTGAGCTTCGCCTCGGGGGCGCAGACCACCGGGCCGCGCGGGGTGCCGGTGCGGGCCTCGGCGCCGGTGAGCGGGCGCAGCCGCAGGGTGTAGGCGTACTCCTGGGCGGGCCGCACCTGGTACTCGGGCAGCACGGTGTGGAACGTCTCGCTCACCCCGCTCACCGCGTGGTCAAGGTGCAGGGTGTTGCCTCCCGGGTCCTCGCGGAGGGCGAACGGGTAGGCGGCGCGGTCGATCCCGGTGTAGGGGGTCACCCCGGCCGAGAAGTCCCCGGACACCAGGAGCCCGCCGCTGCCGTCGGACAGCGAGGCCCAGCGGACGTCCTCGTGGTTCCCGTAGTCCTGCGGCTTGGTGTATCCGGCGAACTGCCCGTCCACGTCGGTGGAGTACACCCCCACGGGGGCGCCGTCCTTACGGTCGTTGTAGTTCTCCTGCGGCCCGCGCCCGTACCAGCTGAACCGGTCGTAGCGGTCGGGTATGCGCAGCGAGAGCCCGATACGGGGCAGATAGGGCACCTTGCGCGCCGCGCCCCGGGCCTCCACGCGGTGGTCGAGGCGCAGCTCCCCGGAGCCGCTGACGGTGTACCGCAGGGTCTGGGCGAACGAGGAGTCCTTGACGCCGGGCGCGGCGGCGGAGGAGGGCACGGTGACGACGACCTCGCCGTTGCGCTCGTCCACCGTGACCTTGCCCGGCTTCGTGCGCAGCCGGTCCAGGCCCGCCTCGCGCCAGGGCCCCTCCTCGGAGCCGATCTCATTGCTGACCGGGGCACGCCAGGCGTCCAGCTCGGGGCCGGAGCCGAGCAGCTCCCGGCCACCGGACTTCATGGAGACGAGCTCGCCACTGGCCCGGTCGAAGCCGTAACTGAAGCCGTCGCCGGTGACCGTAAGGCGGTCGCCGGAGGTGGTGGCCTTCACCTTCCCCGGTGCCCGCGCGGGTGTCGTGCCCGCGAGTTGGCGGCCGCCGATGTCGAACTGCTCGACCGCCACCCGGTGTCCGGCCTTCGCCCAGGCCGTGTCCGCCGCCTGCACCGCCTCCACGGTCAGCTGCCGGTCGGCGTCCCTAGGGTTGGCGGGCGGCTTGGGCAGCTGGAGGGTGCTCCGCTCACCGGGGGCGAGGCCGAGGCCGCGGCTGCCCTGGGCCAGGGTGCGGGCGCCCTCGGTAATGCGCCAGCGCAGCCGGAGGTCGCCGGTGCCGGTGAAGGACCGCTCGTTGCGTACTTCGACCCGCCCCGCGCGTGCCTCGTCGCCCGAGATCCGGATCGGGGCGTGGACGGCCGCCATGGTGCGGGCCTCCGGCTGGACGGTGCGGTCGGAGGAGACCACCCCGTCGACCCCGCCGGTTCCGGCGCCGTAGGACAGGAAGTCCCCCTTACGGTCGAGCCGGTCGAAGTCGAGTGCCAGCACCGCGTCCCCGCTGGGGTCGGCGGCCAGCTGATCGGGGCTCAGCGCCTCGTGGTAGACGCGGACCTGGTCGACGGAGCCGTGTGCCATCCGGGTGCGGATGTTCTCCTGGTCGGTCTCCGGGTTGCGGCCGACGTTCACCGGCTGCGCGGAGTAACCCACGCTGCCGGTCCAGTCGGCCGACGCGGTCTGCTTGCCGTCGATGAGCAGCCGGAGCGTCCGGCCGTCGAAGGTGGCGGAGACGCGGTGCCATGAGCCGTACCAGCCCTCTGGGACATCGGCCGACACGGTGTGCCAGTCCCCGTCGCCGTAGACGAAGAACTCCAGGGTGTCCTTGTCGCGCATCTTGAGCGCATAGCTGTGGTCGCCCTTGGCGATCATGGTGAAGGAGCCGGTCCAGTCGGCGGGTTTCACCCAGGCGTCCAGGGTGAGGGCGTCCGACACCGCGTCCAGCCTCGGGTCGCGGTAGACCTCCACGAAGTCGTCAAGACCGGACAGCTCCAGCGCCTTGCCGCGGTGGCCCGCCACCAGACCGGGCTTTCCGGAGACGTACGAGAGGATGTCGTTGCCGGAGGAGTCGGGGGTGGTCAGCAGTGGCTGGGTGATGTTCTGCTCCGCCCAGTCCCAGATATAGCCGCCCTGGACCTGGGGGTACTTCCGCACCACGTCCCAGAACTCCCGGAAGTTGCCCAGCGAGTTGCCCATGGCGTGGGCGTACTCACCCATGATGATCGGCTTGGTGGTGGCCTTCGCCTTCTCCTCGAGACCCGAGGGGGAGGGGTAGCGCGGGCCCCAGACATCGGCGAACGGGGCGTCGCCGTCCGGGCTGTTGGGCTGGTGGTAGACCGGCCGGGCCGGGTCCTCGCGGTCCAGGAAGTCGGCCATCGCGTAGTGGGCCTTGCCCAGTCCGGCCTCGTTGCCGGTGTCCCACATCAGCACGCTGGGGTGGTTCTTGTCCCGCTCGTACATCGCGGTGAGGCGGTCCATGAACGCCGCCTGCCACTCTGGCCGTTCCGCCAGACAGTCGTCCGGGCAGGCGTCGTGATGGTGGGTCTCGATGTCCACCTCGTCGTCGATCCACAGACCGCGCGCGTCGGCCAGCTCGTAGAGGTATGGATCCGAGGGGTAGTGCGAGGTGCGCACGGAGTTGATGTTGAGCTGCTTCATCAGCGAGACGTCGGAGGCGGTGCGCTCACGGGTGGCGTGGCGGCCGGTGTCGGGGTCGGTCTCGGAGCGGTTGACGCCCTTGACGAGGATGCGTTTCCCGTTGACGAGGAGCTGTCTGTCCTTGATCTCGATCTCGCGGAACCCCACGGGCTGTGCGGTGGTGTGGGTGACCGTGCCGTCGGCGCCGGTGAGCCGGACGACGAGGGTGTAGAGGTGCGGTGTCTCATCGGTCCACTTGGCCGGGTTGGTGACCTGGGCGGTGAGGGTGGTGGAGCCACCGCCGCCGCCCACCGTCCCCGACATCGTTGTCACCTTGCGTCCGCGCTCGTCGTAGAGGGTGCCGAGGACCTTACGGTCGTCCGAGGCGCGCTCCGGGCCCTTGGCGGCCACCTCGACCTCGGCGCTCAGCCGGGCGTCGCGGTACTGGGCGTCCAGATCGGTCTTCACGGTGATGTCCCGCAGATATTCGGCCGGGGTGGAGTACAGCCCGACCGAGCGGAAGATGCCCGAGAACCGCCACTGGTCGTAGTCCTCCAGATGCGACCCCGAACCCCAGCGGTGGACCTGCACCGCGATGGTGTTGCGGCCCGGGTGCAGCCGGTCGCCGATGTCGAACTCGGCCGGGGTGTAGCCGCCCTGGTCATAGCCCGCGTAGGAGCCGTTCACCCACACCAGATAACCGCTGGTGACGCCCTCGAAGCGGAGGAACGTCCGCCGTTTCTCCCAGCTCCTGGGCAGCTCGAAGGTCTTGACGTAGGCACCGGTCGGATTGACGTCGTGCGGGACCTTCGGGGGGTCGTCCGGATACATCTCGGTGGGGATGTTCCGGAACACCGGATGGTCCAGGCCGTCCGTCTGCCAGGTGTGCGGCACGCTCACGCTGCGCCAGCCGCCCTTGGAGGTGTCGTAGCCCTCGGTGAAGAAGTCCTTCGGCACCTCCTCGGGGCGGTCGGACATGTGGAGCTTCCAGGTGCCGTCGAGCGAGGCGGTCCAGTGGCTCTTGGTGCCGCCTTCGAGGGCCTCGGCGGTGTCGTCGTACGGGGTCAGCCGGGCGTGCGCGGGCTCCTGTCCGACCGCGGTGACCTCGGGGTCCTCCAGCAGCTTGGACACATCCGCGGGGGGATCGGGGGTGTCCGCCGCTGTCGCCGGGGCGGCGGGGACGGCGAGCGCGAGGGCCAGGGCGACGGCGGCGAGCCGGGGGAGCCGGGAGAGCGAGGGGAAACGGGGGAGGGGGAGGCGACGTCGGGGGCGTCGGGACATCTGGTGGTCCACCCTTCTGTGGGTGTGGAAACGCTCCAGAACGAACAGACCCGAACATTAGCCAACGCGCACCCTCGCGCCAAGATGTCTCGCAGTACTCACCGTCGGCCCGGCGCGGCTACCGTGAAAGAAGTGAGGGCCGTGCGGAATGCCGTGCCGAGCGCGGCGGGGCCGACGGAGGCACCGTGGGTATGGAGAGCGCGAGGAGTACGGAGTACCTGCCCCGGCTGCGGCTGGACGAGCTGCTGGAAGAGCTGCAGGTGCGCATCGACGGGGTGCGTGGCACCCAGGACCGGGTGCACAGCCTGCTGGAAGCGGTGCTCTCGGTCGGTCGGGAGCTGGATCTCTCGCATGTGCTGCGGAGGATCGTCGAGGCCGCGGTGGTGCTGGTGGACGCCGAATACGGGGCGCTGGGCGTCATCGGCGAGGACCAGCGACTGGCCGAGTTCCTGCCGGTGGGCGTCGGCAAGGAGCGGGCCGAGGCGATCGGGCGGCTGCCGTCGGGCCACGGGCTGCTCGGCGAGCTGATCCGCCACCCCAGGCCGCTGCGGCTGGCCGAGCTCTCGGAGCACCCGGCCTCCTACGGCTTTCCGCCGAACCACCCGCCCATGCGCTCCTTCCTCGGAGTGCCCATCCGGGTTCGTGACGAGGTCTTCGGCAACCTCTACCTCACCGAGAAGCGCGGCGGTAAGGAGTTCGACGGCCAGGACGAGATGGTGCTGTCCACCCTCGCCGTGGCCGCCGGGGTGGCCATCGAGAACGCCCGGCTGTACGAGGAGGCCCAGCACCGCCAGCGCTGGCTGGAGGCGAACGCCGAGGTCACCCGCAGCCTGCTGTCCGGAGTGGACGAGACCAGGGTCCTGGAGCTGATCGTCGAGCACGCCCGCCGGATCCTCTCCGCCGACCTCGGCGTGCTGATGCTGCCGGTGGCCGGCACCGACGAGCTTCAGGTCGCACTGGCGGCGGGCACCGACGCCGAGGCGCACCGCGGTCTTGTGCTGCCCCGCCGGGGCACCTTCGGCGGCGCGGCCTTCACCGCCTCCGAGCCGGTCACCAGCACCGATGTCCAGAACGACCCGCGGATCACGGTCGGCCCGCAGCGCTGGGACGGGCTCGGCCCGGCCGTCGCGGTGCCGATGCGGACGAGGGACGGGGTGGGCGGGGTGCTCTCGCTGGCCCGGGTGGCGGACAGCCCCGTCTTCACCCAGATCGAGACCGATACCCTGCTGGGCTTCGCGGGCCAGGCGGCGATCGCGATGAAACTGGCCGAGCGGCGGCGCGACGCCGAGCAACTCGCCCTCCTCGAGGACCGCGACCGGATCGCCCGCGATCTGCACGACCTGGCCATCCAGCGGCTCTTCGCCGCCGGGATGACGCTGCAGTCCACCCTGCGGTTCGTCCAGCACCCGGAGGGCTCCGAACGGCTGCTGCGGGTGGTGGACGACCTGGACGACACCATCAAGATCATCCGCTCGACGATCTTCGGGCTGCGCTCGCACGAGGCGGGCCCCGCCGTCCAGGGGCTGCGGGTCCGTACCGCGAAGACCATCGAGGAGGCCGTGCCCGCGCTCGGCTTCACCCCCTCGCTGCGCACCGAGGGCCTGGTCGACACCGATGTGCCGCGCTCGGTCGCGGACGACATGGTCGCCGTGCTGGCCGAGGCGCTGTCGAACATCGCCCGGCACGCGGAGGCCGACGCCGCCGAGATCTCCCTGATCGTGGCGTCCGGGCGGCTGACCCTCACGGTCACGGACGACGGGGTGGGCATCCCCGAGGGCGGCCGCCGCAGCGGACTGCGGAACATGGCCGAGCGCGCCGAGAAGCTCGGCGGTGAGCTGGAACTCGGCGAGCCGCCGGGCGGCGGCACCCGCCTGGTGTGGGGCGTACCGCTGCCGGAGCGGTAGGCGGTGGCCGGGCCGCGGCGATGGGCGCCGGCCGGGGCGCGGTGAGATGGGGGTGGCCCGTGGCGTGGCGGTCGGCGGTTGCTTGTGGCGCGGCGGTAGGCGGTGGCTCGTGGCGTGGCGTGGCGGTAGGCGGTGGCTCGTGGCGCGGCGCGGCGTGGCGTGGCGGCAGGCGGTGGCCGGGCCATGGCGGGCGGCGGTCGCGTGGTACGGCGACGAACGCCGGCCCGTGGTGGGTCAGCGGTGCCTGTCCAGCGCCTCGGCCGCTCCGCTGCGCGGCGTGGCCGGGCCCACCGACCCGTAACCCAGCCGGATCAGCATCTGCACATGGCCGGGCGCCGGACGGGTGTCGCTCAGCGACCACCGCAGATCGGACCACTCCAGCGCCTGGTGCAGCAGGGACGCCCGGACCGCGTGCGAGGTCGCCAGCAGCAGTACGTGTTCCAGCGCCTGCCCGGCCCGCAGCCAGTCGGTGCGCCGGTCCTGGTCCGTGGTCAGCACGGCGATGGTCGGGTGGGGCTCGAACGGGGCGGCGGCGGGCCGATCGTCGCCCCGGCGGCCGTCGGGCCGCGGGCCGAGGTAGTCACGCATCGGCAGCCGTCCGGTGGCGTCCCGTGGGCCGAGGGCGTTCGGGGGGATTCCGTACGGCCCGGTGTCGCGGATCCAGGTACGGCTCTCGGCGGGCCGGCGCGGGTCCCCGGAGACGCGCCGCTCCGCCTCGGCGGTCAGCCGCAGCAGCCATGCGGTCTCCTCGGGGTCCGCCAGCCACAGCGTGGCCCCGTTCGCGCGCGCCGCCTCCGTCAGGTCGCACAGCACCCGTGCGGGCAGCCGGCGCGCGGAGTACGGGGAGCGGCTGCTGTGCCGCCGCCAGATGACGTCGTACAGGTCGTCACGCCCGTCGTCATGGCGCCCGGTGCGGTCGGTGGGCGACGCGGCCAGGCGCACCGTGGCCAGCAGATCGGGCTGCGACCGGAACGGCAGCAGCCGGACCACCGGGTCCCAGCCGAAGTGGGCCACGGCGACCCGCAGGTTGAACACGGCGGCCCCGGCGGAGACACTCAGCGCCCGGCCCATCGGATCGGCGTACCGCAGCGCCCGCTCGGGGGCGGCCCGGACCT
Source organism: Streptomyces lacaronensis (assembly GCF_047337785.1). Taxonomy (NCBI): domain Bacteria; kingdom Bacillati; phylum Actinomycetota; class Actinomycetes; order Kitasatosporales; family Streptomycetaceae; genus Streptomyces; species Streptomyces lacaronensis. Next base: position 2,028,081 of record NZ_JBLHDK010000003.1, on the reverse strand, counting down.
CCAGGGTGACGGTGTCGGGGTTCAGCCGGTAGCGCCAGGGCTGGGTGTTGTGGATGGAGGGAGCGGCCACGGCCGCGGAGATGAGCTTCTCCAGGATCGCCGCGTCGAGCGTTGCGGGCTGCATGGGGTCCTCTCCTCGCCGGTGGGCCGTCAGTGGTGGTGGGCCGTCCATCAGGGTGGTCGAGCCGTCAGCGGTACGGGCAGGGCCGTACGGCCCCGGCCCCGGGCCATCCCGGGCCATTCGGCGTCATCCCGGATGGCCGTCGTCGGGGCGCGGGGACGAGTGGGTCGCCAGCACCGCCGCCTGGATGCGGCGCTCCACACCCAGCTTGGCCAGCAGCCGGGAGATGTGGTTCTTGACCGTCTTCTCGGACAGGAAGAGCCGCTTGCCGATCTGCCGGTTGGTGAGCCCGTCCCCGATCAGCACGAGGATCTCCCGCTCTCGCGGGGACAGCCCGGCCAGCACCTCGTCCCTGGGCTCCTGCGGGGCGGTGTCGCCCCGCAGGGTGCTCATCAGCCGGGCGGTGGTGGCCGGGTCCAGCATCGACTGGCCGGAGGCCACGGTGCGCACCGCCGAGACCAGGTCCGACCCCTTGATCTGCTTCAGCACATAGCCCGCCGCCCCGGCCATGATCGCGTCCAGCAGGGCATCGTCGTCGTCGAACGAGGTCAGCATCAGACAGGCCAGACCCGGCATACGGGACCGCAGCTCACGGCAGACCGTGATGCCGTCCCCGTCCGGCAGCCGTACGTCCAGGATGGCCACGTCGGGCCGCAGCGCCGGGCCCCGGGCCATCGCGTGGTCCACGGTCCCGGCGTCGCCGACCACCTCGATGTCCGGTTCGGCGTCCAGCAGATCGTGCAGTCCGCGCCGGACGACCTCATGGTCGTCGAGGACGAACACCCTGATGGGCGTCGCCGGTGTCGCTCGTGTCGCTTCGGTCTCCGTCATGGGCTCTCGCACCGTTCGTCCGCCGTCCGCCCGGCCCCCGGTGGGAATCCTGGCGCAGCAGGTCAGCGCGGTACCAGGGCCGAACGGGCCCCCAAGGGGGCTGCCCGGCCCTCGTCCCGCCCTCCCCGCGCGTGCGACGGTCACGACATGGGCACGCAAGTGCAGGGGCGGCGGATGTGGCGATGGCGGCGCAATCCGCTCAGACGCCGCTCGGATGTGATCGAGGCGTGGGTCGTGCTCGTGACCGGCCTGGTGATGGCGGTCGGCGGCCCGGCGGCCGGGGTGGCCGCGGGCACCGCCGTGGACGCGTCACTGCGGCAGGAGCGGGCGGACCGGCACCGGGTGCCCGCGGTGCTCAAGGAGGACGCGCCCGTCGCACAGCCCGCCGCCGACGGCTCCACCACCGGCCAGGTGCGCGCGATCGTCCGGTGGACCGGCCCGGACGGCGCCGTCCACACCGGTACGGCACGGGTCCACGAGGGGAGCAAGGCGGGCACCGCCACCGAGGTCTGGACCGATGGCCGGGGCCGCCTGGTCCAGCGGCCGCCCACCCCCGAGCAGATCGCCACCCGCGCGGTGCTCGCCGGGACGTCCGCCGCGGCGGGCGTGGGCGCGGTGTCGCTGGCCGGACGCGGCGTGGCGCGCTGGCGCCTGGACCGCGCCCGCACCCAGGAATGGGGCCGCGCCTGGGCGGAGGTCGGCCCCCGCTGGAGCCGCCACATCCGCTGACGCATGGCCGCGCCCGGACGGTCAGGAACCCTGCGCGGTGCTCATTGGCCTCCCGGCACCTGGGCCCGCCGGACGGCGCGCCTACCGTCGCTGGGTCGTATGGGGCGCCGCCGTGAGCTGGTTGTCGAAGTCGACCACGCCCTCGATCGCGCGGATGAGGCGGGCCGCCGCCGGGATGAGGACGGCTTCCTTGACCCGTCCGGTCAGGGTGACCACGCCCTCGTTCACGCTCACCCGGACGGTTTCGCCCTGGGCCGGGAAGAGATGGGTCACCACTTCGCGGCGCACCTCGTCCTCGATGTCCTCGTCCGGCCGCAGGAACACCTTCAGCAGGTCGGCGCGGCTGACGATGCCCTCAAGTCTCCCCTCCTCGTCCACCACAGGGAGCCGCTTGACCCGCTTGTGTGTCATGATCCGCGCGGCCTCGGCGAGGGTGGCGCCCGCGCGGACGGTGATGGCGGGGGACGTCATCAGCTCATCGGCCGTCACCGCGCCCGCCTTGGCGACGCCGGGGAGGTCACGCAGCTGCGCCACCCGCGCGGGATCGCTGTCGCGGAACTCCTCCTTGGGCAGCAGATCCGCCTCGGAGACCACGCCGATGACCCGGCCCTCGCCCTCCAGCACCGGCAGGGCGCTCACCCTCCACTGCTCCAGGGTTCTGACGATCTCCTTGAACGGCGCTTCGCGGCCGACGGCGACGACGGTATGGGTCATCACATCACTCACGATGTGCGCACTCCGGGGCACGGCATCCTCCTTCGTCACGCTGCCTGTCTTCCGCCCGCCTCGCGGCGCCGGCCGCCGACCGGACCTCGATCCGGCGGCGCACCTGACCCGCCAGCCGGGCCAGCCCGGCGGAGGTGGAGGGCCGGGGCGGGACCGGGTGGCGGATCCGCCGGGCGTGCGGCGGCAGCCCCGCGAGATCGGTGTCGAACCTCCGCCGGGCGCGGTCGAGGGTGTCGGGGGCCGCGGTCCGTACGCCCTCCCGCATCACGGTCTCCAGCAGCGGCGCGCCGCCGTGGGGCGGAAGCTCCTCGCGCTCGCCGATCACATCGGCGAAGCCGGGGCGCCGCCACACCTGCTTGCCGCCCGGGGCCGTGGCTTTGGCCGAGGACAGTTTCATCACCGGCCGCCCGTCGTAGGCGACCAGCTTGTACGCGGTGTCGAGGGAGGCGGCGTCGGCCGACACCCCCATCCGGGTGCCCACGGCGTAGACATCTATCGGCGCGCCCGAGTGGATCAGTTCCTCGATGGCGTACTCGTCGAGCCCGCCGCTCGCCACGATCCGGGCCTCCGGCAGCCCCGCCGCGTCGAGGATCTCCCGGGCCCGCACCGCCTCTTCGCCGAGGTCGCCGCTGTCCAGCCGGATCGCGCCGAGGGGCCCGGGGTCCAGCTCGCGCAGCACCCGCGCCGCGGTGGCCACGCCGGTCGCCGTGTCATAGGTGTCCACCAGGAAGGTGACCGGGCCGGGGTGGGTACGGGCGAACGCGCGGAACGCGGTCTCCTCGTCCGGGAACGCCTCGATGTACGAGTGCGCCATCGTCCCGGTGGCCTCGATCCCGTAGGCCGCGGCCGCCGCCACGTTGCTGGTCGCCGTGAAGCCGGTCATCGCGGCCAGCCGCGCCGACTGGAGCCCGGACCAGGGGCCGTGGGTGCGGCGCAGCGAGAAGTCCACCACCGGGCGCCCCTCCGCGGCGACCACACACCGCGCCGCCTTGGAGGCGATGGTGGTCTGGTGGCTCAGCTGCCCCAGCAGATACGTCTCGACCAGCTGGGCCTGCGGCAGCGGCGCGGTCAGCTCCAGCAGCGGCTCCCCGGCGAGGACGATCCGCCCCTCGGGCACCGCCCGCACCCCGCCGTCGAAGCCGAGCCCCAGCAGCGGTTCCACGTCCTCGTACGGACGGCACATCGCCGCGGCGTACGCCGCCACGTCCTCGGGCTCCACGCGGAAGCCGGACAGGAAGTCCAGCGCCGGTTCCAGGCCCGCGGCCACCAGAAAGCCCCGCTCGGGCGGCAGATCGCGGACGTAGAGGTCGAAGGTGGCCGGGGCGGTCATGCCCTCGCGCACATACGACAGGGCCATCGTCACCTCGTAGAGGTCGGTGGTCATCGCCTCCGACACGTCACCTTCGCCTCCCTCCGGACATCGCCCGTTTCCCTCCGGGCATCACTCGTCTCCCTCCGGGCATCAGCCGCGCGGGACGACCGCCACCGGGCACGGCGCGTGGTGCACCGCCGCGTGGATCACCGAGCCCAGGTGGGGGACGGGGCCCGGCTCCGTCTCGTCGCGGCCCAGCACGAGCAGCCCCGAGCCCGGCGCGGTGTGCACCACGCCGAGCGCCGGGCGCTCCGCGGTGAAGGCCTCCGCCACCGGCACCCCGGGGTACTGCTCCCGCCAGGGGCGCAGCGCCGCGTCCAGCGCGCCCTCCGCCCCCGGCTCCTCCTCGTCCCCCGCTGCCTCCTCGACCCCCGGCCCGTTCGTGCCCGCGTGCACGGCCCGCAGCACACCGCCGCGCCGGGCGGAGGCGTCGAAGGCGAACCGCAGCGCCTCCTCGTTCGGCCGTCGCAGGGACACTCCGACGGCCACATCGGCGGTCAGCGGCTGGTCGTCGGCGTGCACCATGATCACCGGGTGTACCCCGTGCGCGAGGATCTGGCGGCCGGTCGATCCGAGGACGAAGCCGCCGGGGGTGCCGCGGCCGCGCGAGCCCAGTACCAGCATCTCGGCGTCCCGGGCCGCGTCCAGCAGGGCGGGTACGGTCTCGCGCGGCACCAGCTCGGCCGAGACCCGCAGCCCCGGGTGGGTGTCGCGCAACTCGTCCACCAGGTCGGTCAGCAACCGCTGCGACCAGTAGCTCTGGTCGTCCTCGTGGGGGAGGGCCGGGGCCGGGGGCGACGGCGGGTTCCAGACGTGGATCAGACGCAGCCGCAGATCGCGCAGCACCGCCTCGCGCGCCGCCCAGTGCGCGGCCGGCGGGCTCTCGGCGAAACCGTCGACCCCGACGGTGATGGGTGCTCCCATGCGCATCGCCTCCCGCTCACGTCCCCCGGGCCACCAGCGGACGGGCGGCCTCGCCGAGCGCGATCTTGATCGCGCCGGTGTCGGCGGCGTGGGCGAAGATGTCGTAGGCCTCCTCCATCTGGTCCAGCTCGAACAGATGGGTGATCAGCGTGGACGTGGGCAGCCGCCCGGCGCACAGCAGGGAGAGCAGGGTGGGGGTCGAGTAGGTGTCGACCAGCCCGGTGGTGATCGTCACGTTCTTGATCCACAGCTCTTCGAGATGCAGCGTCGCGGGCCGGGCGTGCACCCCCACGTTGGCGATCCGGCCGCCCGGCCGCACCATCCGGGTGCAGGTCTCGAAGGACCGCGGGCTCCCCACGGCCTCGATCACCACATCGGCGCCGAGCCCCTCGGTGAGATCGTCGACCAGCCGCTCCGGGTCCTCGGCGGAGTCCGCCACCGCGTCGGCGCCGACCCGCTTGGCGGCGTCCAGCCGGGCCGTGTCCGGATCGACGGCGATGGTCCGGCCGGGGGAGAAGAACTGCGCCGTGGCGATGGAGGCCAGCCCGACGGGCCCGGCGCCCACCACGACGACCGTATCGCCCGGCCCCACCCGGCCGTTGAGGACGCCCACCTCGTACGCGGTGGGGAAGACATCCGCCAGCAGCACGGCGTCATGGCCCTCGGCCGACCCCGTCAGCGGATGCGTGGACAGGTCGGCGAACGGCACCCGCACATACTCGGCCTGGGTGCCGTCGACCGTACGGCCCAGGACCCAGCCTCCGCCGCCACGGCACTGCCCGTAGCCGCGCTCCCGGCAGAAGCGGCAGTGGCCGCAGGCCGAGATGCAGGAGATCAGCACCCGGTCGCCGGGACGGATCCCGCGGACGTCGGCACCGGTCTCGACGACCTCGCCGACCCCCTCGTGACCGAGCACCCGGCCGGGCTCGACGTCCGGCATCTCGCCGCGGAGGATATGCAGATCGGTGCCGCAGATGGTCGTGGTGTCGATCCGGACGATCGCGTCGGTGGCGGCCTCGAGTTCGGGGTCGGGCACCTGCTGCCAGGAGGACCGCTCCGGCCCGTGGAAGACGAGTGCTTTCATGGCCGTTTCCCTTTCCTCCGGTTTCCTCCGATTGTCTTGAGTCGCCTTGGGCGCCTCGTCACGTCACGGGGCGGGGGCTCATCGCTGGGGCACGACCGCGACCGGGCAGGCGGCGTGGTGCGCCACGGCCTGGGTGACCGGCCCCAGCCGGGGGCCGAACCCCACCCGGCGCGGACCGCGGCCCACGACCATCAGCGTCGTACCCGCCGCCGCGGCCACCAGCCGCCGGGCCGGGCTGTCCGACGCGACCTCCTCGAAGACCCGCACCTCGGGGTGCTTGTCCCGCCACGGCGCCAGCACCTCGCCCAGCGCGAGCTCCGCCTCCTTGCGCGCGTCGCTCAGCCCCACGTCCACCACCCAGGGGGCGTCGCCCCGGATGGCGGGGACCCGGTCGGCGTAGACGGCCCGCAGCACACCGTCGCGCCGGGCGGCGGCGTCGAAGGCGAACTCCAGGATGTCGTCGCACGGCTCGCGCGGCTCCACGCCGACCACCACATCGCCGTGCCGCTCCTCGTGCCCGTCCGCCCGCACCAGGACCACGGGGATCATGGAGCGCGCGGCGAGCTCCAGGCCCACCGAGCCGAGGAAGAAGCCCGCGACCACGCCGATCGAGCGGGACCCCACCACCAGCAGCTGGGCCTGCTCCGCCTCGGCCAGCAGGACGGGCGCGGGCAGACCGGAGATCTGAGCGGTGAGGATCGTCGTCTCCGGGTGGTCGGCGTCCAGCTCGGCGTGTGCCGAGCGCAGGGCGCGCTCGGACCAGTACTGCCAGGCGGCCTCCCGGCCCGGGGTCAGATCCTTCTGCTCGGGCCCAGGCCACGCGTTCACCAGCCGAAGTGGCGCACCGCGCGAACGGGCCTCATGGGCCGCCCAGCCGGCGGCGGCCAGACTCTCGTCGGAACCGTCCAGTCCGACGGTGACGGGGCGCGCCATCGCTGTCTCCTTCCCGGCGGGCCCACTCGGCACCTCGGTTCAACCCCCGGGGCGTGCGGACCGCTCATGGCGCCGGGGGCGCCCACTTCTCGCGGGCCCTGATTGCGCGGTGCGCGGTAGTGGGATCTCCGCTTCTCCGCGTCTGCCGGTTGCCCCCGGTGCCATCTCCAGCGGACCATGACCGGGCCGCCGCCGACAGGGCCGACCGGTCCCGGGGAGGCCCCGGGGACCAGGTCTTACGGCCCTTTCCGCCGCCCGGGTTCGACCCGGCGCCCCTGAACATCGCTTCATGAAACAGTTGCGCCAGATCAAGCGTTTTTCGCGAGGGGGTACCGGACCCGCCGCCCGCGGTCCGGAGGAGCTTCGGCCACCGAGTCCCGAAGCCGCCACCGGTCCCGCCCCCACCGGCCCGGCGGCCGGTGGCGAGACCCGAGCCCCCGCCCCCTGCCCCGCTGCTCAAAGGCGCCGAAGGCGCGAAACGAAACCCGCGCTCTACAACCGATCGGTGTCTACAACCGATCGGTGTCTACTCGACCGGTACCAGTACCACCGGGCAGTGCGCATGGTGCAGTGCCGCATGGGTGACGGGACCGAGCTGCATGCCGAGCCGGGGCGTCCGCCGGTGGACGGCCAGCACCAGGACGTCCGCCGCCCGCGACGCCTCCACCAGGGCCTGTGCGGGGGCGCTGTGGGTGGTGTGCTCCCGCACCCGGACGTGCCCGAACTCCTCGCGCAGCCCGGCCACCATCCCGTGCGCCACCGTCTGCTCCCGCTCGGCGCGCAGCGCCACCACCTCGCGTGCGGGCAGGGCGTGATCGCCCGCGAAGACCCTCGGCTTCGGCCAGGCGTAGAGCACCCGCAGCCGGGCCCGGCGCCGGGCGGTCTCCTCGAAGGCGAAGCGGGCCGCCGCCGCGTCCGCGCCGCTCTCCACCCCGACCAGCACCTTGCCGTGGCCCTCGGGCCCGTAGGCCCCCGTGGACCCGCCGCGCACCACCAGCAGCGGGCGCCGGGTGTGGGCGGCCAGCCGCAGCCCGACCGAGCCGAGCAGCAGCCCGGTGAAACCGCCGAGCCCTCGGGTGCCGATGACGATCAGCGAGGCGTCCTCGCCGATCCTCAGCAGCTCGGGCACCGCGTCCTGGGCCGTCAGGGTGGGCACGATCCGCAGCTGCGGATCCTGCTCCTGGGCCCGCGACATGGCCAGCCGCAGCACGGTCCTGGCGATCTCCACCGCGGGCCGCCGCGGCTCGCTGTCCGGGTCGAAGGCCAGCGGGTCGGTCCGGGCCCAGGGCCAGGCGTGCACGATCTCCAGCGTGGCGTCACGCCGCCGCGCCTCGGCGACCGCCCGGTCCAGCGCGGCCCAGGCGCTGTCGGAGCCATCCAGGCCCACCACCACCCGGCCGTCCCGCAGCGGCTTGCCGGCCGGGCGGGTCATCGCCGCGCACCTCCCCGGCCCGTGGAGTCGTCGACCCGGTAGCTGAGCCGGTCGACCACGGCCACCACGCCGTCCACCTGCCCGGTCATCCGGACAGCGATGGGGATCTCGCTGTGCCGGTCCAGCCGCCCCTCCAGCCGTACGACCCCGTCGGTCACGGTGACCGTGACGGACTGCGGGCCGAGCCACAGCGACCGGACCAGCACCTCGTCGATTACCTCGGCGCGGATCTCGTCGTCCGGGCGGAGGAAGACCCGCAGCAGGTCCCGGCGGGTGACGATGCCGATCAACCGGTCCTCCTCGTCGACGACGGGCAGCCGCTCGACGCGATGGCGGTCCATCGCGCGGGCCGCGTCCACGATGCTGTCCTGGGGGCGCACGGTGACCGCGGGGCGCGACATCAGCTCTCCGGCCGTCCGGGCGGGCTCGCTGAGGTCGGTCCCGGTGATCATGCCGATCACCTTGTCGTCCTCGTCCACCACGGGCAGCCCGCTGAAGCGGTGCCGGGAGAGCAGCGCACCGACCTCGTCGAACGACGTCTTGGAGCTCACCCGGACGACGTCGTCGGTCATCACATTGCCGATCTTGCGGTGCTTCATTCATGCCTCCCCGGTCCGCTCCCAGCGTGGGACGGCGCTCCGGCCCCCTTCTTGGGCTGCCCGGGGTGCGCTCGGGACCGTTCGGCCCGAACGGGTGCCCTGGGCCGAACGACCCCTGACAGGGCCGAAACGCCCCTCGCGTGGAATCACGCACGGGCACGAGGGTGAAGGCATCGGGACGGGGGCGCGTGGTGACAGGGGGCGCGTGGGCGTTCGGCATGAGCGCGGGATCGCCGCGCGGAAGGTGGTGGGAACGGTGGAGCTGCCCCTCGTGGTGGGCGTCGACGGCTCGCACCACAGCCTCCAGGCGGTGGACTGGGCGGTGGACGCCGCGGCCCGGCACGCGGTGCCGCTGCGGCTGGTCCACGCCTCGCTGTGGGAGCGGTACGAGGGCATCGCGCCCGCCGCCGACCCCGAGCGCCCCTGGGAGCAGATCAGGGACGAGGAGATCGCCGCGTCCGCCGCGGAGCGCGCCCGCCGCCGCGGGCCCGATGTGAAGGTCGCCGCCGAGGTGCTGCCGGAGGACCCGGTGGACGCGCTGCTGCGCGCCGGGCGGGAGGCCTCGGGCGTGGTCGTCGGCTCCCGCGGCCGCGGTGAACTCGCCGGGCTGCTGCTCGGCTCGGTGAGCCTCGCGGTCGCCGCCCGCGCCACCTGCCCGGTGACGGTCGTACGGGGCGGTGAGCCCAACCGGGGCGGCGCCTTCGGCCGGATCGTGCTCGGCGTGGGCGAGCCCGGCGAGGCGGGCGGTCCATCGGCCGCGGCCCGGTTCGCCTTCCACGAGGCCGGGGCGGCCGGTCGCACGCTGGAGGCCGTACGGGCCTGGCGCGCGCCCGCCGGTGAGGTGACGGATGATCTGCTGCTGGAGGGGGACCCGGTGCGTGCCCACTGGGCACGGGCGGAGCGGACGCTGGAGGACGCCCTGCGGGCCCCCCGACGGGAACACCCCGAGGTCACCGTGTACCTCGCGACGGTCGAGGGCACGGCCCGCAAGGCGCTCCTCCACGCGGCCGCCACCGCCGATCTGCTGGTTCTCGGCGCCCGCCGCGGCCACGGTCACACCGCCGGGCCGCAACTCGGCCGCATCGCCCACGCGGCCCTGCACCACGCGCCCTGCCCGGTGGTGATCGTGCCGGAGCGGAACTGAATTCGTGCCGGAGCGGCACTGAACGGCAGGCCGCACGACCGGCGGCACGACCGGCGGGTACACAACTGGACACCACGAGACGGGCACGTCACCGCAGACCACGAGGGAGAGGTCCATGCCAGACGCACCGACCACGACGGGCTCGCCGGGCGGCGGGCTCGCCGACGACCGGATCCGCGCCCTGGACGCCCACTGGCGCGCCGCCAACTACCTCGCGGCGGGCCAGATCTATCTGCTGGCCAACCCGCTGCTGACCGAGCCGCTGCGCCCGGACCACATCAAGCCCCGGCTGCTGGGCCACTGGGGCACCTCACCCGGACTCAACCTCGTGCACACCCACCTCAACCGCGTCATCAAGGACCGCGACCTGGACGCCATCTGCGTCTGGGGCCCCGGCCACGGCGGCCCCGCGGTGCTCGCCGGCTCCTGGCTGGACGGCAGCTACTCCGAGGTCTACCCGGACGTCAGCCGGGACGCGGCGGGCATGGCCCGGCTCTTCCGGCAGTTCTCCTTCCCCGGCGGGGTGCCCAGCCATGTGGCGCCCGAGACCCCCGGCTCGATCCACGAGGGCGGTGAGCTCGGTTACTCCCTCGCCCACGCCTACGGGGCAGCGCTGGACAACCCCGGGCTGCTGGTCGCCTGCGTCATCGGCGACGGCGAGGCCGAGACCGGTCCGCTGGCCGGCTCCTGGCACGCCAACAAGTTCCTGGACCCGGTCCACGACGGCGCCGTGCTGCCGATCCTCCACCTCAACGGATACAAGATCGCCAACCCCACGGTGCTCGCCCGGCTGCCCGAGCCCGAACTCGACGACCTGCTGCGGGGGTACGGCCACGAGCCGATCCACGTCGCCGGGGACGAACCGCTTCAGGTGCACCGGTCCATGGCGCACGCCCTGGACGAGGCGCTGGACCGGATCGCCCTGCTCCAGCGCACCGCCCGCGAGGAGGGCATTGCCGAGCGGCCGCGCTGGCCCGTCATCGTGCTCCGTACACCCAAGGGCTGGACCGGTCCCGAGGAGGTCGACGGGGTCCCGGTGGAGGGCACCTGGCGGGCCCACCAGGTCCCCCTGCCGGGCGTCCGGGAGAACCCGGAGCATCTGCGGCAGCTGGAGCGCTGGCTGCGTTCGTACCGCCCCGAGGAGCTCTTCGACGCCGACGGACGGCCCCGGCCGGACCTCCTGGCCGAGGTCCCGGAGGGCGATCGCCGCCTGGGCGCCAATCCGCACGCCAACGGCGGGCTGCTGCTGCGCTCGCTGCCCGTGCCCGACCTGGAGCGGTACGCGGTCCCCGTGGACAAGCCCGGCGCGACCCTGCACGAGCCGACCCGGGTCCTCGGCGGGCTGCTGGAGAAGGTCATGGAGGACACGGCCGACCGCCGCGACTTCAGGGTGGTCGGCCCCGACGAGACCGCCTCCAACCGGCTGGAGGCCCTCTACCGCGCCACCGGCAAGGCGTGGCAGGAGTCCATCCTGCCCACCGATGAGCACCTCGGCCGCGGCGGCCGGGTCATGGAGATTCTCTCCGAGCACCTCTGTCAGGGCTGGCTGGAGGGCTATCTGCTGACCGGGCGGCACGGTCTCTTCTCCTGCTACGAGGCGTTCGTGCACATCGTGGACTCCATGGTCAACCAGCACATCAAATGGCTGAAGGTGTCCCGCTCACTGCCCTGGCGGCGCCCGGTGGCCTCCCTCAACTACCTGCTGACCTCCCATGTCTGGCGCCAGGACCACAACGGCTTCTCGCACCAGGACCCCGGCTTCGTCGACCATGTGCTCAACAAGAGCCCGGAGGTGGTGCGCGTCTATCTGCCGCCGGACGCCAACACCCTGCTCAGCGTGGCCGACCACGTCCTGCGCAGCCGCGACTACGTGAACGTGGTCGTCGCGGGCAAACAGCCCTGCTTCGACTGGCTCGATCTCGACCAGGCGCGCGCCCACTGCGCCCGCGGCGCCGGGACCTGGGACTGGGCCGGTACCGAGAACGGCGCGGGGGAGCCGGACGTGGTGCTGGCCGCCGCGGGCGATGTGCCCACCCAGGAGGTCATCGCGGCCGCCGGGATCCTCCGCCGCCATCTGCCCGATGTGGCCGTGCGAGTGGTCAACGTCGTCGACATGACCCGGCTGCTGCCGAAGGAGGAGCATCCGCACGGGATGACGGACCACGAGTTCGACGCCCTGTTCACCCGCGACCGGCCGGTCATCTTCGCCTATCACGGCTATCCGTGGCTGGTGCACCGGCTGTCCTACCGCCGTGCCGTCCACCCCAACCTCCATGTGCGCGGCTACAAGGAGATGGGCACCACCACCACGCCGTTCGACATGGTGGTCCGCAACGACCTGGACCGCTACCGGCTGGTGATGGACGTCATCGACCGGACCCCCGGGCTCGCGGTGCGCGCCACGGCCGTACGGCAGCGGATGCAGGACGCCCGCACCCGCCACCAGGCCTGGATCCGTGAGCACGGCACCGATATGCCCGAGGTCGCCGAATGGTCCTGGACCGGCTGAACACCGGCCGGTGCCGCTCTCACCCGGTGGGGAAGTAGCCCTCCAGATAGGCGTTGCGGAACTTCCCCGCCGGGTCGTGTTCGGCCAGCAGCCGCGCGAAGTCGGCGGCCCGGTCGTACGAGGAGAGGATCCGCTCCGGCGCGGCCGTCGTCAGCTTGCCCCAGTGCGGCCGCGCCCCCAACGGCAGCAGCGCCTCCTCCATGGCGGCCACCACCTCGATCACCGCGTCGTGATCGGGGACCCAGGTGAAGTGGAAGGCCACGCTGTCCCGGCCGTACGCGGGGCTCAGCCACAGCTCGTCCGCCGCGACCGTACGGACCTCGGACACCTGCACCACGGGCGCGATCCGGTCACCGAGGCCGCGCAGCGCGGCGAACGCCGCCGAGGCCGCCTCGCGCGGCAGCAGCAGCTCCGACTGCAGCTCATCGCCGTTGCTCGGGGTGAAGTCCGGGCGGAAGTGCGGCAGCCGCTCATGCCACGGCCCCGGCGCGCCCAGCTGCTCGGTGCAGTGCAGCGGTGGCATCGCGGGCACCGGGTGGTGGTGGCGGTTGGCCGGGCGGGCCCCCAGCCACGGCTGCCCGGGGTCGGGGGGACCGGGCAGATCGGTGCGGCACTTCAGCCACACCATGCCCTCGCCCGAGCGCCAGTCGGTGAAGACGCTGACGCTGTAGGCGGCGCCGAAGATCTCCTCGAAGCTGTCGTCCAGCCGGTCCAGCGGCAGCCCGGTCCACACCCACTGGGCCACGTCGAAGGTGGGCTCGATGTCCAGCGCCATGGCGGTGACCACGCCCAGCCCGCCGAGCCCGACCACGGCCCCGTTCAGCCGGTCCGGGTCCTCGTCCCGGCCGATTCGGGTCACCTCGCCGTCGGGGCCGACGATCTCCAGCCCCGCGACCGCCGCCGCCAGACAGCGCTGGTCGCTCCCCGAGCCATGGGTGGCGGTGGTACAGGCCCCCGCGACCGTGATGTGCGGCAGCGAGGCGAGGTTGGCCAGCGCGAACCCCTCCGCGTGCAGGGCCTGGGCCACATGGGCGTAGCGCATGCCCGCCGCGATGGTCGCGGTGCCCTTCCCGGGGTCTATCTCCATCCGGTGCGGCAGCCGGTCCAGGTTCACCAGATCGCCCTCGGTGTCGGCGATGCGGTTGAAGGAGTGGCCCGTGCCCAGGACTCGTACCCGGTCGGCGGAGCCGACGATCCGCCGCAGCTCGTCGACGCTGTCCGGGTGGTGCAGCCGGGCGGCGGAGAAGGTGATGTTCCCGGCCCAGTTCGTCGGGGCTTGGGTGATCGGCATCCGTGTCGTCCTGTTTCGGCTGGAGGGCGGTGGGTGAGGGGGAGCGATGGGTGAGGGGAGGGCGATGGGTGATGTTGTCAGCACCTTCGTACAGGTCCGCACCCTGATCCGTACAGACCCGGTTTCGCCGTCCATGACCCCGGTCCATGACTCGTCCATGACCCCTCCATGACCCGGACGGCCCAGCAGGACGGGCCGCCATGCCGAAGCGCCCCGACGATGGGCCCATGACTGCCCCGAAACCACAACGCCCGAGGTCAGTACTGCTCGGCGAGCTCTGCGCGGAGTTCGCGGGCACGATGGTGCTGATCCTCTTCGGCTGCGGTGTGGTGGCGCAGGTCGTGGCGGGCGGCGACCTCACCAAGCCCCGGGGCGCACTCGGCGATCACGACTCCATCGCCTGGGCCTGGGGGCTGGGCGTCACCCTGGGTGTGTATGTGGCGGCGCGGCTCAGCGGGGCCCATATCAACCCGGCGGTCACCCTCTCCCTGGCGGCCTTCAAGGGCTTCCCCTGGAGCAAGGTCCTGCCCTACACCGTGGCCCAGACGGTCGGCGCGTTCGTCGGAGCTCTGCTGGTGCGCTGGAACTACACCGAGGCGCTGGGCCACGCCGACCCGGGGCACACCTTCAAGACCCAGTTCGTCTTCTCCACCCTCCCCGGCAACGGAGCCCTTCCGGTCAGCGAGTGGGGCGCGCTGCGCGACCAGATCATCGGCACCGCGATCCTGGTGCTGCTCATCTTCGCCGTCACCGATGTGCTGAACTCGGCCCCGAAGGCCAATCTGGGACCCTTCGTCATCGGGCTGATCGTGGTCGCGATCGGCATGGCGTGGGGGGCCGACGCGGGGTACGCCATCAACCCGGCCCGTGACTTCGGCCCCCGGCTGGCCAGCTATCTCACCGGATACCGCAGCGCGTGGCGGGACCAGTACGGGGATCTGTACTTCTGGGTGCCGATCGTGGGCCCGCTGATCGGCGGGCTCGTCGGCGCCGCCCTCTACAAGGTCCTGATCAGCCGCTTCCTCCCGACGGCCGAAACGGAGGTGGGCCGCACGCCGACCCCCGAGTAGCCGATCCGGGCGACCCCACCCACGAGAGGCGGCAGCATGCCGGAATTCATCGGTGCGGTGGACCAGGGAACCACCAGCACCCGTTTCATGATCTTCGACCACGACGGTGACGAGGTGGCGCGGTACCAGCTGGAGCACCGCCAGATCCTGCCGCGTGCGGGGTGGGTCGAGCACGACCCGGTGGAGATCTACGAGCGCACCAACTCGGTGATGCAGAACGCCCTCCGCGCGGGCGGGCTGTCCCCCGCTGACCTGGCCGCGATCGGCATCACCAATCAGCGCGAGACCACGGTGATCTGGGATCCGCGCAACGGCCGCCCGTACTACAACGCCATCGTCTGGCAGGACACCCGCACCGACACCATCGCGGCCGCCCTCGAACGGAACGGCCAGGGCGAGGTGATCCGCCGCAAGGCGGGGCTGCGGCCCGCCACCTACTTCTCCGGCGGCAAGATCAAGTGGATTCTGGACAACGTCGAGGGCGTCCGCGAGGCCGCGGAGGCCGGTCACGCCCTCTTCGGCAACACCGACGCCTGGGTGCTGTGGAACCTCACCGGCGGCCCCGGTGCCGGCATCCACGCCACCGATGTCACCAACGCCAGCCGCACCATGCTGATGGACCTGGAAACGCTGGACTGGGACGACGAACTGCTGGAGATCTTCGGCATCCCGCGGGCCATGCTGCCGACGATCAACCCCTCCTCCCACCTGGAGGCGTACGGCCAGGCCCGCACGTCCCGCCCGCTGCGCACCGCCACCCCCATCACCGGCGTCCTCGGCGACCAGCAGGCGGCCACGGTCGGCCAGGTCTGCTTCGCCCCCGGCGAGGCCAAGAACACCTATGGCACCGGCAACTTCCTGCTGCTCAACACCGGAGCGGAGCTGATCCGCTCGGCCAGCGGGCTGCTCACCACCGTGGCGTACCAGTTCGGCGACAGCCCTCCGGTCTACGCCCTGGAGGGCTCGATCGCCGTCACCGGCTCGGCCGTCCAGTGGCTGCGCGACCAGATGAAGATGATCGACGACGCCCCGGGCAGCGAGCGGCTCGCCCTCACCGTCGAGGACAACGGCGGGGTGTACTTCGTGCCCGCCTTCTCCGGACTCTTCGCCCCGTACTGGCGCTCCGACGCCCGCGGCGCGATCGTCGGCCTCACCCGTTTCAACACGAACGGTCACATCGCCCGCGCCACCCTGGAGGCCATCTGCTACCAGAGCCGGGACGTGGTCGAGGCCATGGAGCGGGACGCCGACATCCACCTGGACGTCCTGCGGGTGGACGGCGGGGTCACCGACAACGAACTGTGCATGCAGATCCAGGCCGATGTGCTGGGCGTACCGGTCAGCCGCCCGGTCATCGCCGAGACCACGGCCCTGGGCGCCGCCTACGCCGCGGGGCTGGCCACGGGGTTCTGGCGGGACACCGATGAGCTGCGCTCCCACTGGAGCGAGTCCAGGCGGTGGGAGCCCCAGTGGGACGAGAGGACCAGGAAGGAGGGGTACACGGGCTGGAAGAAGGCCGTCCAGCGCACCCTGGACTGGGTCACGGTCGAGTAGGCCCGGCGGGGCCCGGGGCGAAACGACCGCGCCGGACCCGGGGCGAAACGACCGCGTCGGACCCGGTTGCGCCGGGCGTCCCGTGGCGGTTCGCTGGAAGTACCCGGTGGTGGCCGAGTCACCCTGGGACGCGCGCCGTGTCCGCCACCACCGCCGCTTGTCAGCGATCGACGCGGAGGTGATCCAGATGAAAGCCGTCGTCTATGAGAAGCCCTACTCGGTGGCGGTGAGGGACGTCGACGATCCTCGGATCGAGCATCCGAACGATGTGCTCGTCCGCGTCACCTCCAGCGCGATCTGCGGCTCCGATCTGCATATGTACGAGGGCCGGACGGCGGCCGAGCCCGGCATCGTCTTCGGGCACGAGAACCTCGGCGTGGTCGAGGAGACCGGGTCCGGCGTCGTCTCGCTGTCCAAGGGCGACCGCGTGGTCATGCCGTTCAACGTGGCCTGCGGATTCTGCAAGAACTGCCTCGCGGGCGACACCGGCTTCTGCCTCACCGTCAACCCCGGCTTCGCGGGCGGCGCCTACGGCTATGTGGCGATGGGCCCGTACAAGGGCGGCCAGGCCGATCGGCTGCGGGTGCCCTTCGCCGACTTCAACTGCCTGAAGCTGCCCCAGGGCGATGAACTCGAGACCGACTTCATCCTGCTCGCCGACATCTTCCCGACCGGCTACCACGGCTGTGAGCTGGCCCAGGTCTCCCCGGGCGAGAGCGTGGCCGTCTACGGCGCGGGCCCGGTGGGACTGATGGCCGCCTACTCCGCGCTGCTGCGCGGCGCCGCCACGGTGTTCGTGGTCGACCGGGTCCCCGAGCGGCTGGAGAAGGCCAGGGAGATCGGCGCCGTCCCCATCGACTTCAGCGAGGGCGACCCGGTGCCGCAGATCATGGACCGTACCGGTGGCGAGGGCACCGACAAGGGCATCGACGCGGTGGGCTACCAGGCCCAGGCGCACGACGCCAGCCATGAGGAGCCCGCATCGGTGCTCAACTCGCTGGTCGACACGGTGCGGCCGACCGGGCGGCTCGGCGTGCCGGGGCTGTACGTCCCGTCCGACCCCGGCGGCCCCGATGAGCACGCCAAACGCGGTCAGCTGCTGGTCTCCATCGGCCGGATGTTCGAGAAGGGCCAGCGCATGGGCACGGGCCAGTGCAACGTCAAGCGCTACAACCGCCAGCTGCGCGACCTGATCATCGCCGGGCGCGCCCGGCCCAGCTTCGTGGTCTCCCATGAACTGCCGCTGGACCAGGCCCCGCAGGCGTACGAGAAGTTCGACAAGCGGGTCGAGGGCTACACCAAAGTGGTGCTGCATCCGGCGCTCGCCGCCTGACGGGCCCTCGGCGCCGTGACCTCGCTCGGCGATCCCGTACGGCCGCATGTGTCCTAAAAGTCACTGAAAAGGGCGATATGCACCATACTTGATTCTGTGCACCCGAACGGCTGTCTCGTTCAGCTCCGGGAGGAGGAGCGATCATGAAGAACTCCCGGGTGGCACTGGCCTTCGCCAGTGGCTATCTCTTCGGACGCGGCCACCGGGGGACCTTGGTCCTCGGCCTCGCCAGTCTCGCCGCGGGCAAGCGCCTCAGCTCCGGTATCAGCCCACCGAGCGCCCAGCAGCTGAAGTCCTCCGAGCTCGGCAAGCTCGGCCAGGACATCGGCAGCCGGCTGGTCTCCGCGGGCCGGGATGCGGCCATGTCGGCGGCCAGTAACCGCATGGACGCCCTGAGCGACCGGCTGGAGCGGCGCGCCGCGACCCTGCGCACCGGTGGTGCGGGGGACCGGGAGCCGGAGGCCGGGGAGCACGAGGAGCCGGCGGAGCACGACGACGAGCGCGAGGAGCGCGGGAGCGCCGCACGGTCCCGCGAGGCCGGGCAGCGCGAGCGCGCCGGCGGACAGCGCAAACCGACCGACCGTCCGGCGCAGACCAGGAAGCGGACCGGATCCGAAGGGCCCGCGCGGCGAAGCCAGAGGTGAGGGCCATGGCTGAGGAAACCAAGGGGCGGGCCGGAGAGTTCGCCCGGGATCTGCCCACCGACCGTCTGATGAAGGAGGCGCAGGGCCTGCTGGCGGCGCTGGGCGAACGGGCCCTGGAATCGGTCACCCACCTGGGCAACCCCGGCACGGGCGCGCTGAAGGGTGGCCTGGAGCAGGTGAGGGACAAGGTCGTCGACACGGCCAAGGAGCAGATGAAGGACCAGGTCAAGGGGAAGGTCAAGGAGAAGGTCGTCGACAAGGCCAAGAGCATCATCCCGGGCCTCGGCGGCGATGGCGGCGGCAAGGGCGGCAAGAAGCTCAAGGTCACCAACATCGTGGAGCAGATGGACGTCGGCGCGCCCCTCTCCCTCACCTACAACCTCTGGACGGAGTGGGAGAACTTCCCCTCGTACATGAAGAAGGTCGAGGACGTCCAGAACGAGGCAGAGGAGGACCGCGAGGACGAGGCCGGGACGGAGTCCGAGTGGAAGGCCCAGGTCTTCTGGTCGCACCGCAAGTGGCGCGCCGAGGTCATCGAGCAGGTGCCGGACAAGCGCATCATCTGGAAGTCGCGGGCCGACAAGGGCCATGTGGACGGCACGATCACCTTCCACGAGCTGGCCCCCGACCTCACCCGCATCCTGTTCGTCCTGGAGTACTGGCCGCAGGGCTTCATGGAGCGCACCGGCAATCTCTGGCGCGCCCAGGGCCGCCGGGTGCGCCTGGAGATGAAGCACTTCCGCCGCCACCTCATGCGCGAGGTGCTGCTCGACCCCGACGAGGTCGTGGGCTGGCGCGGTGTGGTGCGCGACGGCGAGATCGTGGAGGACGACGAGCGAGAGGGGCGGGAGGAGGCCGAGGAGGAAGAGCCCGAGGAGGAAGAGCCCGAGGAGCGCGAGGAGGACGACGAGCGCCACGACGAATACGAGGACGAGGAGCCCGAGGAGTACGAGGCCGAAGAGCCCCGTGACGAATACGAAGAGGAGTACGAGGACGAGGAGCCCGCACGGCGCCGCGTGCGCCGCTGACGGACCCCGCCCCCGGAACGGGTGAGCGCGGTGACCGTAGCACGGCAGCAGCAGAGTCAGTATCTGGACCGGGCGAGTTCCAGCGCCCTGGTCGACGTGGTCGACCTCATCCTGGACAAGGGCCTGGTCATCGACGTGTATGTGCGGGTGTCCCTGGTGGGCATCGAGATCCTGACCATCGACGCCCGTATCGTCGTCGCCAGCGTGGACACGTATCTGCGGTTCGCGGAGGCGACCAACCGACTCGACATCGCCCGCAGCGGCACCGAAACCCATGGTCTGCCCGGCCTCATGGACGAGATCCAGGAGAGCGGCGGCAAGAAGAAGACCAAGGGCGCCCTGGAGGGCGTCAAGGAATCGGTCTCGGATCTGCTGCGGGACGATGACGACGAGGACCGGGAACCCGAGGCCGAGGCGCGGGAGCGGCCCCGGCGCACCAGGGGTTCCCCCAGCCACAGGGAGCGCGAGCGGTGATGGCCGGGGACGAACGTGCCTGCTACGTGTACGGGGTCGTCGCGGACGACCGGCCCGATGAGTCGGTGAAGGATTTGCCCGCCGTCGGGGACCCGGAGGCCCCGGTGACCCTGGTCCGCCAGGGCGGCCAGGCCGCGGTGGTCAGCGAGGTGCCCGTCGACAAACCGCTGGGCACCCCCGAGGATCTGCGCACCCACGCCAGGGTGCTGGACCACTTGGCCGCGCAGGGCTCACCGGTGCTGCCGTTCCGCTTCGGCACCGTGGTGCGCGACACCGCGGCGGTGGCGGACGAACTGCTGGCCGAGGGGCACGACGACTTCGCCCGCGGCCTCGACCGGCTCCGCGGCCTGACGCAGCTCACCGTCCGGGCCCGCTATGAGCAGGACGCCGTGCTGCGCGAGGTGGTGACCGAACAGCCGGAGGCCAGACGGCTCCGCGACGAGCTGCGGGGGCTGCCCGAGGACGCGGGCTACGAGCAGCGGATCGAGCTCGGTCAGCTCGTCATGGACAGCATCGCCGCGAAGCGGAGCGTGGACGCGCTGGAACTCGACCGGCGACTGGCGCCGTACGCGCTGAGCTCGGTGTCGGAGGAGCCGGCGTCCCCCGAAGGGCTGGTCAACGCCTCGTTCCTGGTGGAGGACGCGAAGCGGCAGGCGTTCGAGGAGGCGGCCGAGGAGCTCGCCGCGCACTGGCACGGCCGGGTCCGGATGCGGC
Organism: Streptomyces lacaronensis; assembly: GCF_047337785.1. Classification (NCBI taxonomy): domain Bacteria; kingdom Bacillati; phylum Actinomycetota; class Actinomycetes; order Kitasatosporales; family Streptomycetaceae; genus Streptomyces; species Streptomyces lacaronensis. Next base: position 2,007,569 of record NZ_JBLHDK010000003.1, on the reverse strand, counting down.
TGCTCGGCCCGTTGGCGCCGTACGACTTCGTGGCCGACGCGACGCTCGAAGGAAAGGAAGGCGACGAGTAGCCATGGGACTGTTCACCGGCCTGGCCACGTTGCCGCTGGCCCCGGTGCGGGGCGTCGTCTGGATCGCCGAGCGCATCCATGACGAGGCCGATCGGCAGCTGTACGACCCCGGGGTGATCAAGCAGCGGCTGGAGGAGGTCGCGGAGGCCCGGGAGAGTGGGGAGCTCACCGAGGAGGAGGCGGCCCGGGAGGAGGACGAGTTGGTGCGCAGGCTGATGTCCCAGGGGCCGCCCGGCGGGGGCCTGGAGGTATGAGCCGTGCCCCGCGAACGGCCCCGCGAGGAACGCCACCACGAGGAGAGGCCACGCCGCCGGGCCCGTGAGGAGCGGCCCCGCGAGGAGCGCGACCGGCGCGAGCCCGAGCCCGAGCGGGACCGGCGCGGAGACGAGCCGGAACGCGACCGGCGCGGACACGAGCCGGAACGGGACCGGCCCGAGCCCGAGCGGGAGCGCCCCCGCCCACGGCCTCCCGCCCTCGTGGCCCGCGACGCCGCGCGCAGCGCCGCCCGCCATGTGCGGGGGCTGACCGGGCGGGCCCCGGAGGGCGTCACCTCGCTGGAGCGCACGGAGGACGGCTGGACCATCGGCATCGAGGTCGTCGAGACCCACCGGATCCCGGACTCCACCGACCTCCTCGCCGAGTACCAGGTCGAGCTGGACGACCGCGGCGAACTCGTCTCCTACCGCCGCACCGAGCGCTACTACCGGGGCAGGGCGGAGAACCGGACATGAACCAGAGCTCCGACTGGAACCCCCCGGTCCGGCGCACCGGCGCCGCGCGCGAACCCGCCCGCGGGGGCGCCGAGCCGTCCAGCCTGGCCGACATCCTGGAGCGGGTGCTCGACAAGGGCATCGTCATCGCGGGCGACATCCAGATCAATCTGCTGGACATCGAACTGCTGACGATCAAGATCCGGCTGCTGGTCGCCTCCGTGGACCGGGCCAAGGAGATGGGCATCGACTGGTGGGAGCACGACCCCTCGCTGTCCTCCGGCGCCCGCGACGTCCTGGAGGAGAACGAGCGGCTGCGGCGGCGCGTCGGCGAGCTGGAGGACGGCCGCGGCGCGCGCCGGGAGGACGGCCACGAGGACCACGGCGTGGAGCGGGAGGACGAACGGTGAACGGTTCCCTCGCCACCTGGCTGTACGCGGTGACGGCCGCCCCGGAGGAGGGCACCCCGCCGCGGGAGCTCACCGGTGTGGCGGACGAGCCGGTGCGCCTGGTGGAGAGCGCGGGGCTGGCCGCCGTCGTGGGCTCCGTACCGCTGGCGGACTTCGGCGAGGACGCGCTGCGCGACCATCTGGAGGATCTGGAGTGGCTGGAGCGCACCGCCCGCGCCCACCACCGGGTGATCAACGGCGCGGCCCGCCACGGCCAGGTCATCCCGCTGCGCTTCGCCACGCTCTACCACGACGACGACCGGGTCCGGGCGATGCTCCAGGAGCGCCGGGACGACTTCACGGCCACGCTGCGACGGGTGGCGGACCGCACCGAGTGGGGCGTCAAGGCGTATGTCGACCCCAGGTCCTTCCTGCCCGACCCGGACGAGCCCACCGACGGCGAGGAGAGCCCCGGGACCGCGTATCTGCTGCGGCGGCGGGCCCAGCGGCAGGACCAGGAGACCGCGCATCTGCGCGCGACCGAGCGGGCGGAGGAGGTCCATGCCTCGCTCGCCGCGCTGGCGGTGGCCACGGCCGCCCATCCACCGCAGGACACCGCGCTGGCCGCGTACGAGGGGTGGATGGTGCTGAACAACTCCTATCTGGTGCCCGACGCCCTCGGTGAGGAGTTCACCGCCCTGGTGAGCGACCTGGGGGAGCGCTACCCCGCCGTCACCCTGGAGGTCAGCGGCCCCTGGCCGCCGTACTCCTTCACCGCTCCGCCGAAACGGGTGGAAGAGGCCCACTCGGAGGAGACGCCGTCGTGACCCGGGCGATCGAGCGGCGGGAGGTGGCCCTGGTCGACCTGCTCGACCGGGTGCTCGCCGGAGGCGTGGTGATCGCGGGGGAGATCACCCTGAGCATCGCCGACATCGACCTGGTGCGGATCTCGCTGCGCGCCCTGATCGCCTCCGTACGGGTGGAGAACGAGGAGGGGCGGGAGGGGGATCGTCATGATCGCCACGAAGGGGACCGCGATGACGGATGACCGCGCTCCCCGGCGGCCCGGCCGGCGGATCGAGGTGGACGAGGAGTCGGTCCGCAGGAGCCTCGCCGGTCTGGTGCTCACCATCGTCGAACTGCTGCGGCAGCTCATGGAGCGGCAGGCGCTGCGCCGCGTCGAGCAGGGCGGCATCAGCGATGAGCAGATCGAGGAGCTGGGGCTGACACTGATGGCCCTGGAACGGAACATGACCGAGCTGCGGGAACACTTCGGGCTGACCGAGGACGACCTCAACCTGGACCTGGGCCCGCTGGGCCCCCTGCTGCCCCGGGACCGCTGACCGGCCCCCAAACCCCCGGCCGGACCCGTTCCAGCCCCCCGCCCAGCCTCTGACCAGGCAGTCCGGTGCCGATTCGCGAGACACCCGGACCGGTTCCCGCAGCCGCCGAGTAATGTGCGGGTGTGGGGATCACGCTCAACCTCCAGCGCGCCCGGCCGGCCGACGTGCACGTCGGCCGGTCATCGCTGGCCGAGCTCATGTCGGTGCTGCACATCATGGCCGAGCCCGACCACCACCCCGAGGCCCAGCGCTGGACGCGCCGGCTCGGGACGGCGCTCGCCCCCTCCCTCGCCCATGAGATGAGCGCACTGTCCCCGCTGTGGGCCCGGCTCCGCTGCCGGCTGCTGTTCCCGCTGGAGCTCCCGCTGGACCAGCCCTTCGAGGACGAGCTGCGCCATCTGGAGAAGCTGCCGCTCGAGGAGTTCGTGGGCCTGTGCTCCCAGGGGGTGCTCGGCTTCCGCGAGGCCGTGCCCCCGGCCAGCAGCCTGCTCACCGACCCCGAGGCCGCCGAGGCTTATGTGGAGCAGTGCGAGCGGCGCTCCTTCCGGCGGGGCGAGCTGGCCCACGACCTGGTGGCCTCGCCCGAGGGGCTGCGCGACCGGCTCCTGTGCTTCCTGGACTCCTGCGCCGAGGCGTTCTTCGCCTCCGAGTGGCGCACGGTCCGCGACCGGCTGGAGTCGGCCGCCGCCCGGGTCCGTGCCGACATCAGGCGGCGCGGTCTGGCCGAGGTGCTGGCCGGGCTCAGCCCCACCGCGGTGGTCTCCCGGGGCGGCTCGCGGGTGCGCTACGACAAGCTGGCGGTCGCCGAGATCGAGATCGGCCCGCGCCCGCTCTTCCTGCTCCCCTCCGTCCATGTCTGGCCGCATCTGACCGTCAAGGACGAGGAGTGCCACCCCGTGGTGCTCCAGTTCGCCGCCCAGGAGGGCGGCACGGCCGATCAGCTGACCCAGGCCGAGCTGCGGGCCCGGATGTCCGCGCTGGCGTCCCTGGGCCGGATGGAGCTGTGCCGCCATCTGCTGGGCGAGCCCATCACCACCTCCGAACTGGCCCAGCGGCTGGGGCTCGCCGATACGCAGGTCTCCCGCACCCTGCGCCAGCTCAGGGACGCCGGGCTCATCGAGTCCGAGCGCGAGGGCAAGTACGTCTACCACCGGCTGGCCACCAGCACCCTGCTCCGGCTGGGGCAGGACGTGCTGACGACCATCATGCGGTGACGGCCGTACGCCGACCGCCCATCAGCCCGGCTGGGTCCACAGCAGCACCGCCGAGGGGTGGTCCGCGTCCATGTGGACGCGGTTGGTCGCCACCACCTTGCGGCGGCTCACCGCCTCCGGCACCCCCGTATTGGAGTTGACGTCGAACCGGGGGAAGTCGCTCGAGGAGATGTCCACCCGCAGCCGGTGCCCGGCCTCGAAGCGGTTGGCCGTGTCCGGCGCCGGGATCTCGATCTCGTAGACCTCGCCCGGCTCCAGCGGCTCCGGGCGCTCGAAGGACTTGTGGAAGCGGCAGCGGAAGATGCCCTCGGTGAGGTTCATCGCGAAGCCGTGCGGATAGTCCTCGTTCGGCGGATGCACATCGACCAGCTTCACGGTGAAGTCGGTGTCCGGCGCGGACGAGGAGATGAACAGCCGCGCGGTGACCGGCCCGGCCACCACCAGCGGCTCCTCCAGCGGCGGGGTGGCCAGCGAGATCACATCGGGCCGGGAGTTCAGCGGCAGATACGGCGGGCGGGCACCGTAGAACCGCTCGTCCGGCACCTGGTCGAAGGCGCCGCCGACCATCACCGGCTCACCCGAGGTGACCTGGCCGCCGAGCGTGGGCACCGGGTCGTTCGGGTCGAAGTCGTACTCCACCCAGGCCCGTGTCGCCGTCGGCCGCTCCCGGCTCAGCTCGCCCGAGGGGTGGCAGTAGTACGCGGTCTCCCGGGTTCCGGCCGGGGGCCACTGGGCGTCGGTGTGCCACCGGCCGCCGTGCCGCATCCGCCCGGCCTCGTCCCGCCGGCCGTCCCCGCCGCCCATCAGGAAGTACTGGACCCGCGGGATCGACTCCGGGTCGCCGCCCCCCAGCACCGCGTCGAACCACCGCTGCCGGAACGACAGATACGAGGCGTCCACATTGCCACTGAGGGTCGCGGCGGGCCCGAAGTCCACATCACCGGCGAAGGTGACACAGCGCAGCCCGTGTTTCCACGGCCCCATCACCAGATACGCCGGGGACCGCTTGAGCCGCCCCATGGCGGTGAAGTTCTCGATGGTGGAGCGGACATACGGGTCGTACCAGCTCGACATGTGCAGCGTCGGCACATCCGGGAAGCGGTCGTAGTGGCCGCGCCCGTAGATGGCCGGCTGGCGCCAGTACGCCCCGAAGGCGTCATGGCGCCACTGGTCCAGCAGATAGCGCTCGTAACTGTCCACCTGGCGCAGCGGTGAGACACCGGTCCGCCATGGCAGCACGGTGAACCAGTCGCGCAGATCCGTCCCCGCGAACGCCTTGCGCACCAGCGGGTCCCGCTCCGCCTCGGGGCTCTCCTCACCGTGCCGGAAGGCCCAGGTGATCTGCTTGAGCTCGAAGGCGCCGCCCATCCGCATCCCGGCCTCGTAGGCGCTGGCGAAGCCGCCGGAGTCCATGAACATCGCGGACAGCCCGGCGGGGGACTCGGCCGCGGCGGCCGTCTGGGCGTGGGCCGAGTAGGACACGCCCATCATGGCCACCCGGCCGTCGCACCAGGGCTGGGCGGCGATCCAGTCGATGGTGTCCGCCCCGTCCGGCCCCTCGCCGAGGTACTTCACGAAGGTGCCCTCGGAGTCCCCGCGGCCCCGGCAGTCCTGGCGCACCACGTGGTACCCGGCGCGGACGAAGAACGCCGAGGTCTCCTCGGGCGTGGGCACCGGCTCGTCGTGGCGGCTGCGGTCGGAGTCGCGCGTCTGCCGGCGGCCGTAGGGGGTCCGCTCCAGGATGACCGGGCGGGGCCCCGGCCGCTCCCGGTCGGTGAAGAGATCGGCGGCCAGGACGATCCCGTCCCGCATCGGGACGCGCAGGGTGCGTCGCCACACCCGCTCGCCCAGCGGGCGGGCGGGCTCCTCCCGGGCCGCCCGTCCTCTGTCGCCGGTCGTTTCGGTCTGACTGGTTCGTGCCATGGAAGATCTCACTGGGTCTGGGATTGCTTGGATCCGTTGAGGGCGATCTGGTCCCGGGTGACGGTGGACAGCGGCAGCCCCCACTGGCCGAAGAGCTTGGCGTAGGTGCCCGATTCGTACAGCTTCCGCAGCCCCTTGACGATCACCGGCGCGAGCCCGACGCCCTTCTTGGCCTGGATGCCGTAGATGGCCGTCGCGGCGGGCAGGTCCAGCATGTCCTTCAGCTCGAGCGTCTCGAAGCGGTCGTGCGAGTTCTGGCTCACCGAGGTGTTGGAGGCGCTGGGCGCGGCCACCGCCTCCACCCGCTTGCTCTGCAGCGCCAGCGAGGCGGCGGGCAGATCGGTGTAGAGCTTCACGTCCACCGGCGGCTTGCCCTTCGCGGCACACCGCTTGTTCTGCGCCGCGAGCACGTTCTGCGTTCCGGCGCCCTTCTCGACGCCGACCTTGTGGCCGCAGACATCGAGGCCGTTCTTGGGGCGGAAGGAGCCGTCCGCGAGCACCATCATCGTCACACTGCTCTGCGCGAAGTCGGCGAAGTCCACCTCCTTCTGGCGCTCGGTGAAGTCACCGGAGGGCGCGCTGAGGTCGATCCGGCCGGACTTCAGCCCCGGGATGACCGCGTCGAAGTTGGTCCGCTCCACCTTGATCTTTATGTCGAGCAACGAGGAGAGCTGCGCGGCCAGGTCGGGGACCAGCCCGGTGATCTTCCCGTCGGACTCGAAGGTGACATACGGCGCGTACTCGCTGACCCCCATGATCAGCGTCTTCTTGGTGTAGGCCTGGGGCACCTCGGCGGCCAGCGCGCTGTCCTTGGGCTCAGGGGCGAGCGTGACCGCCGGACGGCTCTTGCCGTCCTTGCCGTCCTCGGGGGTGTCGTCCACCGAACAGGCCGACAGGCCGAGGGTCAGACAGGCCAGCAGGGCGCATGCGGCGACATGGGGACGGTTGCGCATGGGTGCTCCATTCCGGGAGGTGGGGGGTGCGGAAGTACGGGACCGGTCAGCGGCCCCAGACGGTTTCGGCGACGCGCCGTACGTTGCCCCCGGCCAGCTTGGCCACGTCCGCTTCGGAGTAGCCGCGGTCGAACAGCCACCGGATCATGTTGCCGACGGCCTCCGCGGGGTTCTCACAGCCCCGTACGTACTCGACCTCCTCGTGCGGCGGCAGCTCGGGGGCCTTGCCGTCGTGCGCGTCGTCCTTGCCGAAGAGCGGGGCGAACGTCCGGTGCCAGGCCGTGTGATCGCCGAAGTTGGTGTCCGGTCCGAAGGCCACATGGTCGATGCCGACCAGATCGATACAGCGCTCGATGTGCTCCATCACCGAGTCCAGATCGTGCCGCGGGTGCCGGGCGGTCATGGTCGTGTGCGGCGCCGCCTCGACGCCGATGAACCCGCCGGACCCGGCGCAGGCCCGGATCACATCGTCGGGCTTCATCCGCGGGGTCGGCCACAGCGCCCGGGACCCGGCATGGGTGATCACCACGGGGGCGGTGGAGCGGCGCACGGCGTCCAGGGCCGTCGCGTCCCCGCTGTGCGAGACATCGACGATGATCCCGAGGTCGTTCATCCGGCGCAGCGCCCGCCGGCCGAGCAGGGTCAGACCGGTGTCCCCGGCGTCGGCGAGCCCCGAACCCAGCTGGTTGCTCTCGCTGTAGACCAGGCCGAGCAGCCGTACGCCCAGACCGTAGAGCAGATCGAGCCGGTCGACGTCATTGCCGATGGGGGAGGCGGACTCCAGGGTCAGCACCACCCCCACCTGGTGGCCGGCCCGCGCCCGGTCGGCGTCCTCGAGGGTGCGGACGGGCGCCACCAGCCGCTGATGGGCGAGGTCCGCCTGGCGCATGGCCAGGTCGCTGACCGCGTCGTCCCAGTCCCAGGGGGCATGGGAGCGGATCATGCTCACTGCGGCCGGGCCGCCGTCGAAGAACAGGTCGACCCCCGAGTGGGCGATGCCCTCGTAGGGGATCGACTCCCGGCCCTGGCGGCGGTACGCGGCGAAGTCGCCCGGATCCGCGGGGCGCAGCGAGAGATGGTCATGGGCGGAGATCACCAGATGGCACTCCTCGAAGTCCCGCGCGCGGACCTCGACGTCCTCGCTCCACTCCAGCGCGGCCCCGGGGACCCGCCCGAGCGCGGGCGCCAGCTCGAAGGCGCGGTAGTCCTCCCCGGCCGCCAGGTACTGGTACGAGCGGTAGGAGTCCCACAGCTTCAGGCGCCGGGCGGTCTTGGCGGGCAGGGGGAGTTCGGTGCTCATGGGCTGACCTTCGACAGGAACATGCGGGTGCGGTCGTGTGAGGGAGCGCGCAGCAGCGCGTCCGGGGTGCCCTCCTCGACGATCCGGCCGTCGTCCATGAAGACGATCCGGTCGGCCACATCGGCGGCGAAGCGCATCTCGTGGGTGACGACGACCAGCGTCATGCCGTCGCGGGCCAGGTCCTTGATGACGCTGAGGACCTCCTGCACCATCTCGGGGTCCAGGGCGGAGGTCGGCTCGTCGAAGAGCATCACCTTGGGGCGCATCGCCAGGGCGCGGGCGATGGCCACCCGCTGCTGCTGGCCGCCGGAGAGCTTGTCCGGATAGCTGTCCAGCTTGTGGGCGAGCCCCACCCGGGTCATCAGCTCCACGGCCCGCGCGTCGGCCGCGGCCTTGGAGAGCCCGAGCACCCGGCGCGGGGCCTCCACGATGTTCTCGCGGGCGGTGAGGTGCGGGAACAGATTGAAGCTCTGGAACACCATGCCCATCGCCGAGCGCTGGGCGGCCAGCTCCCGGGCGCCGAGGTCATGCAGGGTGCGCCCGCGCAGCTGATAGCCGATCACGCTGCCGTCGACCACCACCACGCCCTGGTCGGGCACTTCGAGGTGGTTGACACAGCGCAGCAGTGTGCTCTTCCCGGATCCGGAGGGACCGATCAGGCAGACCGTCTCACCTCGGTGGATATCCAGGGAGATGCCGTGCAGCACCTCGGTGCCGCGGAACGACTTGCGGATCCCACGCAGGGAGACGATGGCCTGCGATTCCATTTGCGATGCCGCGGTCATACCGAGTGCTCGATCCTCTTCACTTTCCCGACCTTGTCGGCCGAAATCAGGGTGTGTCGTCCCAGACGTCGTTCCAGGCGCTGCTGAAGAAGAGTAATGGCGCCAGTGATGATCATGTACCAAATGGCGGCCACGATCAACAGTGGAACGGTCTGGAAGTTCTTGGCGTAAATCAGCTGGACCGAGTAGAGCAGGTCGGCCAGGGTGATCACGCTGACCAGGGAGGTGGCCTTGAGGAGAGATATCAGCTCATTTCCCATCGGGGGGACGATCACCCGCAGTGCCTGGGGGAGGGTGATGCGGAAGAAGATCTGAGTCGGCGTCAATCCCAGTGCGGACGCCGCCTGACGCTGTCCATCGGGCACAGCCAGCAGCCCGGATCGGATCAACTCCGCGATGTAGGCGGTCTCGTGGAGGGTCAGGCCGATGATCGCGGCGGTCAGCGGGCCGATGACGCTGTTCGAATCGAAGGTGACGAAACGCGGCCCCCAGGGAATGCCGAGGGACAGCGTCGGAAAGAGGGCCGCGAGGTTGTACCAGAAAAGCAGCTGCACCAGCATCGGAATGGAGCGGAAAACCCAGATGAAGGCGGCCGCGACCATGGACATGAGCCGGGAATTGCCCATGCGCATCAAGGCGACCACGGTGCCGCACACCAAGGAGAGCACCATGGTCGCCGCAGTCATTCCAATACTGACCCCGATGCCCTTCATCACCCGGATCTCGAAGAAGTATTTGCCGACGGTTTCCCATTCGAAACGGGGGTTGGTGAATATCGTGGTCACCGCCATCGCGGCCAGTACCAGCACGATCGCATTGGCTACCAGAAGTCCGGGACGCCGTCGCTTCGCGCGTTTGAGCACGGACGGCTCAGGTAGTGCATCGACGTTCAGGACTTTGGTCATGGCATGCCTTCGGACGGTCGGGTCGCGGCAGAATTACCGCATCCTAAAACCGCACCCACGGGTGCCCGGCAACAGTTGACACAGAACGGTCAACCGTAAACGGGGGAATGCGTCCGTCCGCCCGGAGCGGCCGGGCGGACGGACGGGCACGCCGTGGCGGAGGGCGCCTCCGCCGGGCCTACAGCCCCTTTTCGAACGGGAGCGGACCGATGCTCTCCGGATCGGCCGAGACATCGAACAGCGGGGTGTAGCCGGTGGCCAGATACAGCCCGCGCGCCTCCGGCTGGCGGGGCCCGGTGGTGAGGTAGATCCGGCGGTAGCCGCGCTCGGCGGCCGACCGCTCCAGCTCCGCCACCACCCGGCGGGCCAGCCCGCGCCGCCGGTGGCCCGAGTGCGTCCAGATCCGCTTGAGCTCCGCCGTGCGCTCGTCGTACCGCCGGTACGCGCCCCCGGCGACCGGCTCACCGCCGTCCAGCAGCAGGAGCAGCTCCCCGTGCGGCGGGGCGAACTCCTCGGCCGGATAGCGGTTCAGCTCACCGTCGGCCGCCCTGCCGTAGCGAGTGGCGTACTCATGCGCCAGCTCGCGCAGCAGCGGCTCGACCCGCGGGTCGTCCACGGTCACCCGGACCACCGTCAGCTGTGCCTGGGCCTGTGCCTGTGGCTGTGGCTGCGGCTCGACCACGGAGGTCATCAGCGCACCGCCGCGAGGGTCTGCGGGCCCCGGGCCGCGCGCTCGGCGTCCCGCTTGGCGACCTCTTCGCGGACGATCGGGATGACATGGCGGCCGAAGTCGATCGCGTCGCCCAGCAGGTCGTAGCCGCGCGCGGAGAGGATGTCCACGCCCAGGTCGTAGTAGTCCAGCAGCGCCTGCGCCACCGTCTCCGGCGTGCCCACCAGGGCGTTGGAGTTGCCCGCGCCACCGGTGGCGGCGGCGGTCGGGGTCCACAGTGCCCGGTCGTAGCGCTCGCCCGCCTCGGCGATGGAGATCAGCCGCTGAGAACCGGTGTTTTGAGGAGACGCGGCCTCCGGGGCGCCCCTGCGGTGGTGGCGCACGGTCGTCGCCTCGCCCCGCTCCTTGCGGGCGCGGATGGCGTCCACCGTGCGGTGCGCCTTCTCCCAGGCCAGCTCCTCGGTCGGGGCGATGATCGGCCGGAACGCCACCTGGATCCTCGGCACGTCGCTCCGCCCGGCCGCGGCGGCGGCCGCCTTCACCGCCGCGATCTGCTCGGCGGTCCGCTCCAGCGGCTCGCCCCACAGGCAGTAGATGTCGGCCTCGGCTCCACCGGCCGCGTAGGCCGCGGGGGAGGAGCCGCCGAAGGAGACCCCCGGGCGCGGCCGCTGGACCGGGAAGACGTCGCTGACGAAGTCGTGGAAGCGGTAGTGCTCGCCCTCGTGGTCGAAGGGCTCATGGGTGGTCCAGATCTTCTTCACGATCCGTATGTACTCGCGGGTGCGCGCGTAGCGCTCGTCCTTGGTGAGGGTGTCGCCCTCACGCCGCTGCTCGTGGTCGTTGCCGCCGGTGATGAAGTGCACCGTCAGCCGGCCGTCGCTGATCCGGTCGAGGGTGGCGAACGTCTTGGCGGCGTACGTCGGATAGGAGACGTTGGGCCGGTGGGCCAGCAGGAGCTGGAGCCGGTCCAGCCTGGCGGCGATGTACGCGGCGGCGGGCGCGGGATCGGGCGAGCCGGAGCCGTAGGCGAACAGCACCCGGTCCCAGCCGTGGTCCTCATGGGCCCGGGCGAGCCGCAGGGTGTACTCCTTGTCGAAGGCCGCGCCGGAGCGCGGCCCGGTCTCGGAGGCGTCGTTGGTGGCGGCGATGCCGAGGAACTCCACGGGCATGGGGTGACCTTTCGGAAGGCGGAGAAGCCGAGGAAGGTGAGAAAGCGGGAAGCGCCACGGACCCGGAAAGCGGCGTTGGCCTACCGGGGGTGATGGCGCGTCAGGCTCGGGAAACGACGGGCGAGGGGCCCGGGATGGATCAGAGGAGGGCGGCCGGTCGGACGGCTCGCTGCCGGGTCAGCCGGAACAGGAGGCGGACCACACCCGACCGAAGTCGATGTGGTCGCGGGTGACCAGGGGCAGCTCAGTCCTCACTCGCATCATTCAGCACCGCGTGGGCCGATCCGTCAACCGCTGTCCACATGATGGCCCCTATGCGCCGCCGTCACGGCAAAGCCGCCCGTATCCCCCTCGCCGTGGTGTGGGCGAGCGGGGATACGGGCGGCTGCGAAAGTCGCCTGGGCCGCGGCCTGAGGGTGTCCGGCGGATCATGGCGCCCGCGGCGGGCTGCTCCGCTCACCGCCCCGGGGCCGGGCCCCGGGATCCAGGGGCGCGGCCCCTGTCACGCGGCGGACCTCCGTGGGCCCTCTTTCAGCGGCCCGCCACCGGCTGCGGTGTGCCGGGCCGCTCCGAGGTGGCCGTGAGCCGGTCCGGACCGCGGCCCGGCAGCAGCGCGGCGACCGCGAGCGCCACCAGCGCGGCGCCGCCGCCGATCGCGAAGGCGGTGCGGAAGCCGTCCAGGGATGGGAGCTCGACGGGCCCGAACGCGGTGGTCATATGGGCGAGGACGACGCCGACCACCGCACTGGCGGTCGAGGTGCCGATGGACCGCATCAGGGTGTTGAGCCCGTTGGCCGCGCCCGTCTCGGACACCGGCACCGCCGACATGATCAGCGCGGGCATGGCGGAGTACGCGAGGCCGATCCCGGCGCCGATCACACACGAGATGACCACGATCTGCCACACGGCGTCCATCAGGAAGATGCCCATGCCGTAGCCGACGGCGATCACCCCGGCGCCGAGCATCAGCGATGTCTTGGGGCCCGAGGTGGCCGTGATCCGCGCGGACAGCGGGGAGATCGCCATCATCACCAGACCCGACGGGCCCAGGCACAGACCGGCGGTCATCATCGACTGGCCCAGTCCGTAGCCGGTGGCCTCGGGCATCTGGAGCAGCTGCGGCAGCACCAGAGACATCCCGAACATCGCGAAGCCGATGACGATGGAGGCCAGATTGGTCAGCAGCACCTGACGGCGCATGGTGGTGCGCAGATCCACCAGTGGCCCGCTCACCCGCAGCTCCCACCGGCTCCACAGCAGCAGTACGACCACCGCCGCGGCGAACAGCCCGGTGGTGACACCGCTGGCCCAGCCCCAGTCGGCGCCCTTGGAGATGGCCAGCAGCAGACAGAGCAGCCCGGCCGACAGCCCGAGGGCGCCCACCAGGTCGAACCGCCCGCCGCCGCGTACCGGGGACTCCGGTACGACCGCCAGCACCAGCGCGATCACCACCGCGCCCAGGCTCGCCGAGACCCAGAACAGCACATGCCAGTCGGCGTGTTCGGCCAGCGCCGCGGCGCCGGGCAGGCCGAGGGCGCCGCCGACGCCCAGCGAGGAGCTCATCAGGGCCATCGCCGAGCCGAGCCGTTCGGCGGGCAGTTCATCGCGCATGATGCTGATGCCCAGCGGGATCACACCCGCGGAGAAGCCCTGGAGCGCACGGCCGACGATCATCGGCGCGAGCGTGTCGGAGAGCGCGCACACCACCGATCCGACCACCAGCATCGCCAGGCTGAGCAGCAGCGTCCGCCGCTTGCCGTACATGTCGCCGAGCCGGCCCAGCACCGGGGTGGCCACGGCGCCGGCGAGCAGGGTGGCGGTGATCGCCCAGGAGGCGTCCGAGGCCGAGGTGTGCAGCAGCTCCGGAAGGTCCGGGACCAGCGGCACCACCAGGGTCTGCATCAGGGAGACGACGATCCCGCCGAACGCCAGGACGGCGACCACTGGGCCGGAGCGCGGCGGGTGGGCGGTCATCGCCGTTTCGGGGGCATCGGGGGTCGGAGGTGAGGAAGTCACGGTGGTCCTTCGTCGGGGCATGGCCGATTCACATCAGTGCGGCAGCAGTGTCGCACAATTTTGTGTAACTGGTACGTCAAATATGGCCGCCCCGGTCGCCGGTCGGTTCCTCGGCCATGTCGCGGTAGATCTCCCGCAGTTCACGCTTGAGGATCTTGCCGCTGGGATTCTTCGGCAGCGCCCCGGTGAGCCGGACGAACTTGGGAACCTTGAACCCAGCGAGCCGCTCCCGGCAGTGCGTGAGGATCTGCTCCGCCGTCACCTCATGGCCCGGTTTGGCCACCACCACCGCGGTCACCGCCTCGATCCAGTACGGATGCGGCACCCCGAACACCGCGACCTCCGCGACCGCCGGATGGGTGTGGACGGCCTCTTCCACCTCGCGCCCCGAGACGTTCTCCCCACCGGTGTTGACCATGTCCTTCTTGCGGTCGACGATCGTCAGGCACCCCTCCTCGTCCAGCACGCCCAGATCGCCGCTGTGGAACCAGCCGCCGCGGAACGCCTCCGCGGTGCGCTCCGGGTCCCGCCAGTAGCCGAGCATGGTGTGCGGGCCCCGGTGGACGATCTCGCCGACCGTGCCCGGCTCCACCGGCCGGTCCGCCTCGTCCACCACCCGCGTCTCGACGTTCAGCGCGGCCCGCCCCGCCGAACCGGCCTTGCGCTCCTGGTCGGCCGGGCCCAGCACGGTCGCGATCGGGGACATCTCGGTCTGCCCGTAGAAGTTGTAGAGCGCCAGCCCCGGCAGCCGCCGGCGCAGCTCCGCCAGCACCGCCACCGGCATCGGCGCCGCCCCGTAGTACCCCTTCCGCAGCGACGACAGATCGCGGCCGTCGAACTCCGGGTGGCGCAGCAGCGCGATCCACACCGTGGGCGGGGCGAACAGCTTGGTCACCCGCTCGGCCTCGATCGTGGCCAGCAGCGTCGCCGGGTCCGGGCCCGGCAGCACCAGACAGGTGGCGCCCAGCTGGATGTCGGGGGTGAGGAAGGCGTGCAGCTGGGCGCAGTGGTAGAGCGGCAGCGCATGGATCTCGACATCGTCGGCCGACATCCCGCCGTCCACGATCGCCGTCTGATACTGCGCGATCAGATTGCGGCTCGTCATGATCGCGCCCTTGGGCCGCGACTCGGTCCCCGAGGTGTACATCAGCTGCACCGGATCGTCGTCCTCAAGGGCGGGATCGGGGACCGGATGCCCCCGCTCCGCGCCCAGCGCGGCGAAGTCCTCCCACCCGGCGCGCCCGCCTCCCAGCGCCGCGCGGAGCGCGATCCGGGGCGGTGCGGCCTCGGCCAGCGCACCCTCGGCGACATCCAGCAGATCCGTGCCCGCGATGATCCCGACCGCTCCCGAATGGTCCAGTACATACGCCACTTCGGACGTGGTCAGCATGAAGTTGACCGGCACCGACACCGCGCCCAGCCGGGCCAGCGCGAAGTACGCCACCACGAAGCCGTGGGAGTTGCGGGCGAGGAGCACCACCCGATCGCCCTGGGCGAGGCCCCGCGCGGCCAGGGCCCCGGCCGTCCGGCTCACCAGCGCGTCCAGGTCGGCGTAGGTCTGGCGCAGCGGTCCTTCGCCGACCGCCGTCCTGGCGGGCAGCCGGGCCGCGGTGCGGGCCAGCAGATCGGCGATGCCGTGGCGGCGGGCGCGCACGATGTCCACGGGCAGGTCGGATGCGGTCATCGTCAGGTCTCCCGGGGGCTCGGACGGGCCGGACAGGGCGTCACGCTGGCACGGCGCGGGGCGGCGTTCAAGGCCCCGGACGGCCGTGAGGTCCGAAGTGTCGGCGGCCACGAGGTTCACGGCGCCGGACGGCCACGAGCGGCGCCCGAGCGACCTTGCGTAGCCTTGGGGCCACGACGGGGGCGAGCGAAGGGACACCGGATGGCCGGAACCGCGGAGGGGACCGTCCGCAGAGGACGTGGGCGCCCGCCCCGTCTGTCGCGCGAGCAGATCGTCCGCAGCGCCGCGGAGCTCGCGGTCCGCGAGCCGGAGACCGCGCTGACCGTCAAGAGGGTCGCCGAAGCGGTCGGCTCCGCCCCCATGGCGCTCTACCGCTACTTCCCCGACCGCGACGACCTCCTCCAGGCCGTGGCCGACCGCGTCCTGGCCGAGGCCCAGCACAGGGACCCGCCGGGGGACACCTGGCAGGAGCGGTTGCGGGCCTGGATGCACAACAGCCGCGACTATCTGCTGCCCTACCGCCAGCTGCTCCCCTATATGGCCGCCACCCAGCAGCCCGCCCGGATCTCCTCCCTGGTGACCATCACCCGGATGCTGCGCCCCCTGAAGCTGACCGAGGACGATCTCGCGCTGGCCGTGACCCTCATCGGCTCCACCGTCATCGGCCACGCGGTCTACGAGACCCACCGCGGCCCGGTCTCAGCCCGCAAGCTGGACGCCCTGAGCGAGGCGCTGGCCCTCTACCCCCCGGACGAGCGGGAGGTGGTGGCCCCGCTGCTGGCGCGGCTGCCGCGGGCGCACAGCAGGCTGTACGACGTGGTGGTGGACCGTACGGTGGCCGTCGTCGAGGCGCTGGCGGCGGAATGACCCGCCCCGGGGCAGCGCGCCCCGGAACGGGTCATCACCGGTGGCCGGGCCGTGCGGCTAGCCGGTGCACTCCATGGACGCCGGGTCCGCCGCGTCGCGGATCAGCGCCTGATGGGCCTGGCGCAGCCGCTTCACATCGGGCTTGATCTCCTTGCGGTCATAGGTGAGCAGCCCATTGAGCTCGCCCTCCACATCCGTGATCTGGGTGTAGACGGCCCCGCTGCTGCCGTTGCACGCGACCAGCCCGCGCACCTTGTCCAGCAGCTTCAGATACTCGTCGGTGTACTGGTCCTTGTCCACGCCGACATAGGTGTGCTGCACCGGCCAGGCGTGCCCCGGTATGGCCAGGCCAAGACCGCCGTACTCGCCGGTGACCCCCGCCCGTGAGGCGTCCGGGCGCGGATCACCCGGGCCGGGGTAGGCATGGATGTCCGCGAGGTCGCCGTTGCCGGTGTCGTTCCAGCCGCTGGCGCCGTTGATGAGCCGGCTGGGGTCCCAGCCCTTCGCGAGCGCCGGTACCTTCGGGCCGCCGTACTGGCCCCAGCCCTCGTTGAAGGTCACCCACATGACGATCGACGGACTGCTGACGTGCTGGTCGATCATCCGCTTCATCTCGTGCTCGTACTGCGCCTGAGCCTTCTCGGACGGGGTGACCGTGTTCATGGCGGGCATGTCCTGCCACACCATCAGGCCCAGCCGGTCGGCCCAGTAGTACCAGCGGTCGGGCTCGACCTTGATGTGCTTGCGCACCGAGTTGAAGCCCATGCTCTTGTGCATCTTCAGGTCGTACGCCAGGGCCTCGTCGGTCGGCGCGGTGTGCAGGCCGTCGGGCCAGAACCCCTGGTCGAGGGTGGCCATGGAGAAGATCGGCTTCCCGTTGAGCACGGTGCGCCGCTTGCCGTCCACCTCCTTGACGGCGATGCTCCGCATGCCGAAGTAGCTCTCCACCCGGTCCGCCGAGGCGCCCCGCCCGACCGTCACCTTCAGCTGGTACAGATGCGGATCGTCGGGGGACCACAGATGCGGGGAGGGCACGGGGACGGTCAGCGGCTTTCCGGTGCGCCCGGTGGCGGTGCCGACCACGCGCCCCCCGTCGTAGGCGGTCGCGGTGACCGGGACGCCGTCCCGCACCCCGCGGACCTCGGTGGTGAGGGCCTTACCGGGGACGTCCGGGGTGAGCTTGAGGGTGTCCACGTGGTCGGTGGCGACCGGTTCCATCCAGACGGTCTGCCAGATCCCGGAGGAGGGGGTGTAGAAGATGCCGCTCGGGTCGAGGCGCTGCTTGCCCATCGGCGGGTTCTCGCCGTCGGCCGCGTCCGTCGGGTCGTAGACGCCGACGATCAGCTCCTGGGTGCGGCCCGGCCGCAGGGCGTCGGTGACATCGGCGCTGAACCGGTCGTAGCCGCCGCGGTGGTCGGCCACCCGGCTGCCGTTCACATACACCTCGGCCTGCCAGTCGACGGCGTCGAAGTTCAGCCGCAACCGCTTGTCCTGGCCGACCTTCCAGTCGGCCGGGACGGTGAAGGTCCGCCGGTACCACATGCGGTCCTCGTGGCGCTCCACCCCGGAGAGCTTGGACTCCACCGGATACGGCACCAGGATCCGCTCCTTGAGCTTCTGCCCGACCGGGGGCTTCTGGCCCTCCTTGGCGGCGGCGAACTCCCAGCTGCCGTTGAGATTGCGCCACTGGTCGCGGGTCAGCTGGGGGCGCGGGTACTCGGGGTGGGCGTTGTCCGGGCCGACGTCCTTGGCCCAGGGCGTGCTCAGCTGATACGTCGACTTGTTGCCACCGAAGGACACATACGGGTCGATGGCGCCGTCGCCGTCCTCGAGGCCGCCCTCGCCGTCGTAGCGCACGATGGCCTCGCCGCCGCGGCCGACCACCGGCTCCTTCAGGGAGAGCAGCAGCCGGGACGGATCGGCAGCGTCCAGCCGGGCGCGCCCGAGCGGCCACTGCGCGCCGCCGATGACGGCGGACAGATGCGACGTCAGATCGGCCGGGGGAGTGGTCAGGGGCCGGGCGAAGTCCAGCAGCAGCGTCCGGCCGTCGGGCTGGACGGCGCCGGCCACCGGGCCGTCGTAGTCGAAGTCGGCGGGCAGCCGGAAGGCGGACGCGGGCACGGGCGCCTTGGCCGCGCCCGGCGGGGTCCAGGCCAGGTGGAAGTTGGAGCCGCCGTAGTGCTCGAAGTACTCGACCTTGATGTCATACGCCTTGCCCGCGGTGAGCTCGACGGGCTGGGAGGTCTGCTCCTTGTCCCAGTCGTCCACCCAGTGGTCGATGACCGGTTTGCCGTCGATCCACAGCCGGAAGCCGTTGTCGGCGGTGATCGAGAAGGTGTGCGCACCGGAGCGCTCCGGTGTGATCTGGCCGGTCCAGCGGACGCTGACGTCGTCGGACCGTCCGGTGGTGGCCTGCAGCCGCGGCTCCAGATTGCCGAAGTCGAGGGCGGGGTCGAGGCTGGTGGCCTTCAGCTCGTGGAAGTCGAAGGCCCCCGGGGCGGACTGGAGGTAGTAGTCGCCGCGGAGGCCATGGACGATCGAGGGGTCGTCGGAGCGGGTGTCGGCCGCGGCCGGACCGGGAGCGGTCAGCAGACCGAGCGCGCCAAGCGCCAAGGTCACGGTCGCGACCACGGATCTGGCGAAAGATGAACGAAAACGCACATGTCCTCCTTGCTGGAACAGCTTTTCGGCTGCTGCTGGGACAAGTGGGGCGCCGCCATTGCGCCATCTCCAACAGAACCTGTCAATAGTGAACGCAAGGCAACAGCCCGGCTGTTGGGTACTGAGCCTTGACGGGAATGCGCTTTCTTCCTAGCGTGCTTGTTCATAGATGTGACCAATATTCAACAAGCTGCACTGAGGAGGCCCGTGATGGGGCGACGGATCGTGGTGTCGGGCGGCGGTACCGGCATAGGACTGGCGACCGCGGAGACCTTCGCCGCCGAAGGCGACCGGGTGGTCATCCTCGGACGCCGCGCCGAGGTGCTGCGCGCCGCGGCGGACAAGCTCAACGCCGCCCACGGCGCCGACCTGGTCACCTGGACCAGCGCGGACCTCAGCGACCCGGAGCAGACCCGGCGGGCCGCCGAGTTCATCACCGCGGACGGTGGGGTCGATGTCGTCGTCACCAACGCCGGTGGCAATGTCGCGCCCTCCAACGACGGCACCCTCGAGGGCATCGCCGGTCAGTACCAGCGGAACTTCGAGGCCAACGTGCTGACCGCCGTGCTGCTCACCGAGGCGCTGCTGCCCCACCTCACCCGGCCCGGCGGCCGGATCGTCCACCTGTCCTCGGTCGCGTCGCTGCGCGGCCCGGGGTCGTACGGCGGCACCAAGGCCGCGCTGCACACCTACACCTTCGAGCTGGCCAGGCGGCTCGGCCCGGAGGGCGCCACCGCCAACGCGGTGGCGCCCGGCTATGTCGAGGACACCGAGTTCTTCGGCGAGCGCGGCACCCCCGAGTTCATCGCCCAGCAGATCGGGCAGACGCTCACCGGGCAGCCCGGGACGCCCGTCGAGATCGCGGCCGCCATCCGCTATCTGGCCTCCCCGGAGGCCGCGTATGTCACCGGTCAGGTGCTGCACATCAACGGCGGGGCGCAGTACGGCCGCTGACCCGGCCTCACCCCGCGCCGGGGGCGGGGAATCGGAAGCGCGCCAGGGCCGTACGGCCCTGGAGCAAGGGCCGCGCAGCCCTGCCGCCGCGTTCCGGCCATGGTCCACTCTGGTCCTCCACACAGGTGGGGGAAGACGGACGGACGGCCGCACCGAAGGAGTCAGCTCGCTGACTCCAAACCATCTTCGGGTGCGGCCGCCCGTCCGTCCTGCGTTATTCACCACGCACCAACGCAAGGGGGGACTCATGTCCGCACACACCGTCCGCATCGGCGCGGCGCTCGCCGCCGGCTGTGCGATCGCCCTGCTATACCCGGCCGCACCCGCCGGGGCCGCGGGCTCCGTACACCTTTCCAAGATCTACTACGACTCGCCCGGCACGGACAACCGGAGCAACTCCAGCCTCAACGGCGAGTACGTCCAGATCAAGAACTCCACCTCGCGCGGGGTCAGCCTCAAGGGCTGGGTGCTCGTCGACTCGAGCAACCACAAGTACACCTTCCCCGGCTACACCCTCGGCGCGGGCAGGACGGTGACCGTCCGGACCGGCTCCGGCGCCGACACCTCGGCCACCAAGTACCAGGACCGCCGGGCGTATGTCTGGAACAACGACCGCGACAAGGCCACCCTCCGCAAGACCGGCGGCTCCACGGTCGACACCTGCTCGTACAACAACAGCCGGGTCGACTACACGAACTGCTGAGCGCGCGCCGCGCGCCGCGCGGGGGCGCGGCGCAGCCGGTGAAGTCCTCCGGCCCGGACCACAATGGTGGTGTCGAGGAGGAGAGCCGGTGAGCGGCCGTGTCGGACTGGGTGTGGGAGTACGAGGGCTACGAGCCCGGCGAGGAGCGGTTGCGGGAGTCGCTGTGCACGCTCGGCAACGGCTATGTCGCCACCCGGGGCGCGGCCCCCGAGACGGCCGCCGATGACATCCACTACCCGGGCACCTATGTGGCGGGCTGCTACAACCGGCTGACCTCGGTGGTCGGCGGGCGCCAGGTCGAGAACGAGGACATGGTCAACCTGCCGAACTGGCTGCCGCTGCGCTACCGCGTCCGCGACCCGGACCGGTCCGCGGGCCCCGGCGGCTGGCTCACCCCCGACGGGGACGAGCTCACCGGCTACCGGCAGACCCTCGACCTCCGGCACGGCACCCTCATGCGGCGGCTGCGGTTCACCCACGGCCACGGCCGGGTGCTCCACGTCGAGCAGCAGCGCCTCGTCCACATGGGGGATCCGCATCTGGCGGCCCTGCGCACCACCTTCCGGGCCGAGGGCTGGTCCGGCACCGTCGAGCTGGAGTCGGGGCTCGACGGTGCCGTGGCCAACACCGGCGTGGCCCGCTACGACGCGCTGGCCGGCCGCCATCTCGTCGACCATCGCACCGGTGCCGCGGGCCCCGACACCGTATGGCTGAGCTGCCGCACCACCAGCTCCGAGGTGCGCGTGGCCATGGCCGCGCGCACCCTGGCCGTACGCGGCGGAACGCCCACCGGCACCGGGCAGCGGCTCACCCACGGCGCGGCGATGCGCACCCTGGCCGTGCCGCTCGCGCCGGACGCCCCCGCCACCGTCGAGAAGACCGTGGCGCTGTACACCTCCAAGGACCCCGCGATCAGCGATCCGGCCCAGGCCGCCCTCGACGGGGTGGCCCGGGCGCCGGAGTTCGGGAAGCTGCTCGCCTCCCACCGCACCGCATGGGAACACCTGTGGCGCGAGGCGGCGTTGGAGGTCTCCGGCGCGCCGGGCCACATCCTGCGGCTGCACCTGTTCCACATCCTCCAGACGCTCTCCCCGCACACCGCGGAGCTGGACGTGGGCGTCCCCGCCCGGGGCCTGCACGGCGAGGCGTACCGCGGCCATGTCTTCTGGGACGAGCTGTTCGTGCTGCCGTATCTGAACCTCCACTTCCCCGAGGTGTCCCGGGCCCTGCTGCACTACCGCCACCGGCGGCTGGCCCAGGCGTGCCGCGCCGCCGCGGACGCCGGTCGGGCCGGGGCGATGTACCCCTGGCAGAGCGGCAGCGACGGGCGCGAGGAGACCCAGACCCTGCATCTGAACCCGCGCTCCAGCCGCTGGCTGCCGGACAACTCCCGGTTGCAGCACCATGTGGGCTCGGCGGTGGCGTACAACGTGTGGCAGTACTGCCAGGCCAGCGGCGACACCGAGTTCCTGCACACCAAGGGCGCGGAGATGCTGTTGCAGATCGCCCGCTTCTGGGCGGACACGGCCGTTCTCGATCCGGAGCGGGGGCGGTACCGCATCCGCGGGGTGGTCGGGCCCGATGAGTACCACGACGGCTATCCCGGCGCCGTCCGTCCCGGGATCGACGACAACGCGTACACCAACGTCACCGCCGCCTGGGTGCTGGACCGGGCCCTGGAGCTGGCCCGCACCCTGCCCGAGCCGCGCCGCCGCGCGCTGTTCGAGCGGGTGGGCCTGGACCGCGCGGAGCCGGAGCGCTGGGAGGACGTCTCACGGCGGCTGCTGGTCCCCTTCCACCAGGGCGTCATCAGCCAGTTCGACGGCTACGGGGAGCTGGTCGAGCTCGACTGGGACGGCTACCGCGCCCGCTACGACGACATCCGCCGGATGGACCGGATCCTGGAGTCCGAGGGCGACTCCGTCAACCGTTACCAGGTCTCCAAACAGGCCGACGCGCTGATGCTCGGCTATCTCTTCGGCCCCGCCGAACTGGCCGGCCTCTTCCGGCGGCTCGGCTACGCCCTGGACGACGACATCTGGCGGGACACCGTGGAGTACTACCTGCCCCGGACCAGCCACGGCTCGACCCTCAGCGAGCTGGTGCACGGCTGGGTGCTGACGCGGGCGCGCCGGGCCGAGGCATGGCGGTACTGCCAGGAGGCGCTGCTCGGCGATGTGGCGGACGTCCAGGGCGGCACCACCGGCGAGGGCATCCACCTCGGCGCCATGGGCGGCACCCTCGATCTGGTGCAGCGCGGGCTGACCGGTCTTGAGACCCGTGAGGACGCCCTGTGGCTGGACCCGGTGCCGCTGCCCGAGCCGTCCGGGCTGTCCGAGTTCCGGTTCTCGATGCGCTACCGCGGCCACTGGGGCGTCGCCCTGCGGGTGCGGTCCGGGCGGCTGTGGATCAGCGTGCCGGACTCGGAGGAGCGCCCGATCGAGGTGCGGCTCGCCGACCGTTCGCTGACCGTGGCCCCGGGCGAGTCCCACTGGGTTCCGCTGCCGCCGGGCTGAACTCGCCTTCCCGCCCAGCCGGTTGCCCGTCGGCCCGCTCAGCCGATGCCGGGGACCACCATCGCCAGCCAGACGACCGGCGGCACCGCCACCACCATGATCCCGCCGTAGATCATCAGTTGCCGGAAGAACCGGTCCCGGTCCACGTCCGGCGCGTTGGCCAGCACCAGCGCACCGTTGGTGGAGAAGGGGCTGACGTCGACGACGGTCGCCGACACCGCGAGGGCCGCGATCATCCCCACCGCCCCGATGTCGCCCTGGGCGAGGAAGGGGACGGCGAGCGGGATCAGCGCGCCCATGATGCCCACCGAGGAGGCGAAGGCGGAGACGATCGCGCCGATGTAGCAGAGCAGCAGGGCGGCGAGCAGCGGAATCCCGATGTCGCTGACCTCTTTGCCCGCGTAGTCGATGGTGCCCATCTCGTCCAGCACCCCGACATAGGTGAGCACACCGCAGATCAGCAGCACGGTGGGCCAGGTGACCTCGTTCACCGCCTTCTTGCCGTGGTCCGGCCAGAAGACGCTCAGGGCCACGGCGAGGCTGATCGAGGTGAGCCCGGCGTCCAGATCGAAGGCGAGCACCGCGACCACCAGCGCCACCAGTGCGGCCAGCGTGGCGATACGGGCGGGGGTGAGACGGCCCTCCGCGTCGGCCGGTGCCTCCTCCGCCCCGTCTTCCCGCTTCTCATCGGCTGCGACGGCGGTCCTGGGGAGCTTCAGCCCGCCGCAGACGACGAAGACGACGGCGGCGATGATCAGGTTGACCACCAGGCTCGCGAGGAACAGCGTGATCTCGTTGCCGGGGAGCTTCTCCCGGTCCACGATGCCGTTGACGATCGATCCGTAGATGCTGATCGGGGAGAAGCCACCGCCCTGGGAGCCGTGCACCACCATGGCGCCCATCAGCAGCGGGCTGATCTGGTACCGCGCGGCGAAGGAGAGCGCGAGAGGGGCGACGATCGCCACCGCCGCCGGGCTCACCGCCCCGATCGCGGTGAGCGCCCCGCTGATCGCGAACATCACCCACGGGATCAGCGCGACCCGCCCGCCCACCAGCCGGATCGAGGCGTGCACCAGCCAGTCGGTGGTGCCGTTGGCCCGGGCGAGGGCGAACAGATACGTCACCCCCACGAGCACGACGAACAGATCGCCCGGGAACCCGGCGAAGATATGGTCCGCGCTGAAGTCGGCGACCAGCTCGCCCACGCCGAAGGCGGCGGCGAAGGACAGGGCGCCCATGTTGATCGAACGGGTGGTGGCGATGACGAAGACCACCACCAGCACGAGTATCGAGATCAATTCGTCGGACATCGAGCGCTCCCGTCACGGGGACCCGGTCGGCGGACCGGGGACGGTCGGACCAAGTGGCCTGCTGGCTGACTCACGTTGAGGGCCCGGTGGTTCGGCCGTCAAGACATCGGTGGCAGATTGGCTCAGCCAATTGACCATTGCTCCACCGGACCGCACAACCACCACACCGCCCGGCCACCCGGTGCTACGCTGCGAATCGGGTCCATCACAAACCGCGATGGGGGGAGCCCGTATGGTCGAGGACGCGCTGCGCCCGATGAACCGTCAGCGCTTGTACGAGCAGGTGCTGGAGAGACTGCGCACCTACGTCGAGGAGGGCGGCCTGAAGGCGGGCGACCGGTTGCCCACCGAGCGCGAGCTGGCCCAGCGCCTCGGCATCAGTCGCGCCTCGGTCAAGCAGGCCATCGTCGTCCTCGAGGTGCAGGGGCTCGTCGAGGTGCGCCAGGGCGGCGGGATGTGCCTGCTGCGCGACAGCCTCGACACCGAGCCCGTCGAGCGGCTGGTGGAGCGCCGCCGCCGGCTGCCCGATGTGCTCGACGCCCGCGAGGCGTTGGAGACCAAGCTGGCCGAACTCGCCGCCGAGCGCCGCACCGACGACGACCTCATCGCCCTCCAGCGGGCCCTGCACTGGATGGAGGACGAGATCGAGTCCGACCGCCACGGCGTCGAGGGCGACCGCCGCTTCCACGCCGCCGTCACCGCCGCCGCGCACAGCCCGCTGCTCGCCGAGTTCATGCGCTCGATCGCCGACCAGATCGCCGAGAGCCGCGAGGAGTCGCTGCGCCAGCCCGGCCGCCCCAGGCGTTCACTCGCCCAGCACCAGCGCATCCTGGACGCCATCGCCGAGCGCCGCCCCAAGGCCGCCGCCGCGGCCATGCGCCGCCATGTCCGCACGGTCGCCCAGGTCCGGCTGCTCAACTGGAATCCGGACGAAGCCCCTTGAGTCCGCGGCGGCCTCCTGCCCGACCTCCTGCCCGACCGTGACCGATCACGGCTTTGGTCTGGACTTTCCCCGGTGGCTCGCTAGGCTCTGCGCGATCGACACGTGAAAGCGCTCTCACCTGCTGAGCAGAAGGGGAACTTCCATGAGACGGAAGCCCGTTGTCCGTGCCGGACTGTCCGCACTCCTCGTTCTCGGCGCCCTCTCGGGCGCCGGCGGGGCCTTCTCGACCGCCGCCGCGGCATCCGGCGCCGACGCCCCCGCGGCGAAGCCCGCCGCCGCGCCGGCGCCGTCCGCCACCCTCGTCCGCGCGCTCGGCCGGGACCTCGGCCTGACCGCGGACCAGGCGCGGGAACGGCTGGGCCAGGAGGCCGCCGCCATGCGGCTGGAGCCCAAGGCCAAGCGCGCCGCGGGCGCCTCCTACGGCGGCTCGTGGTTCGACACGGGCAGCGGGAAGCTGGTGGTCGGCGTCACCAGCGCCGAGCGGGCCGCGTCGGTACGGGCCACGGGCGCCACCACCCGGGTCGTCAAGCACAGCGCCGACGCGCTCGACGCGGCCAAGGCGCGGCTGGACGAGAAGGCCCGGAAGCAGGCCGCCCCGTCCGGGGTGAGCAGCTGGAGCACCGACCCCCGCGCGGGCGCCGTCGTGATCCGGGTCCGGCAGGGGAGCGAGGGCGACGCCGCCGTGCGCGCGTTCCTCCGTGAGGCGAAGCGCTCGGCCTCCGTCCCGGTCACCGTCGAGAAGGCCCCCGCCCAGGCGCCGACGACCTTCGCCGCAGGCACGGTCGGCGGCGACCCGTACTACACCGGCAACGTCCGCTGCTCCATAGGCTTCTCGGTGCAGGGCGGCTTCGTCACGGCCGGGCACTGCGGCCAGGCGGGGGGCTCCGTCAGCGGCTGGGACGGCTCGTACATCGGCAACTTCCAGGGCTCCTCCTTCCCCGGCAACGACTACGCCTACGTCAGCGTCGGCAGCGGCTGGTGGACCGTGCCGGTGGTACTCGGCTGGGGCACCGTCCCCGACCAGCTGGTCCGCGGCTCCGCCGAGGCCCCGGTCGGCGCCTCCATCTGCCGGTCCGGCTCCACCACCCACTGGCGCTGCGGCACGGTCCTGGCCAAGAACGAGACCGTGAACTACAGCCAGGGCGCGGTGTACCAGATGACCAAGACCAGTGTGTGTGCCGAGGGCGGCGACTCCGGCGGCTCGTTCATCAGCGGCGACCAGGCCCAGGGTGTGACCTCGGGCGGCTGGGGCAACTGCTCCAGCGGCGGCGAGACCTGGTACCAGCCGGTCAACGAGATCCTGTCGGTGTACGGCCTGCGGCTGCACACCGCCTGACGGGGCGACCAGGCGACGGGGCGACAAGGCGACGGGGCGGGCCCGGCGGCCCGCCCCGTCGTGTCGCTCCGGCGGCTACCCCGGGCGGTACGCCGACAGCCGGTGCGGGTCGTAGCCGGGGATGGTGCCATCGGCCTTGGCGACCAGGAACAGCCCGGCCATGCCCATGTCGGAGTGGCTCTGCACATGGCAGTGGTACATCCAGGCGCCCGCGCCGACGTTCTCCCCGGCGATCACCTGGAAGCCGAAGGAGTCGGCGGGCCCGGTGATCTTGTTGTCGATGACCCGGCTCACATCGTCCGGGCCCTCCAGCAGCCCGGTGCGGTTGTCCGCCCACCGGTGCCCGTGCATATGGAAGGTGTGGTAGTACTCGCCGTGGGTGATCATGATGATCTCGACGCGGTCGCCCACCGTGGCCCGGAACTCGGGGGCGTCATGCCCCGCCTTGTTGTTGATCGTCATGTCGTTGAAGACGATCGTGAACTGCTTGTCCGGCAGGATGTCGCCCGCCCGCCGCACCACCACCGGCCCGTACAGCCCCTTCCGGAGGCCGCCGGTGCCGTGCGGGGTGCCCACCGCGTGGTCGTGGTAGTGCCAGTAGCCCGCGCTGCCCGGCCGCCAGGTGCCGTCGGCGCGCTTGCCCGGGGCGTGGGTGCGCCAGGTGTAGGTGCGGGTGCCGCCCGGCTCCACGGCGCTGCGGTTGAGCTGGGTGCCGTCGCTGGCGACGTCGTAGTCCAGGCCGTGCACATGGAGGCTGGCCGTGACGTCCATGGTGTTCTCGAACTCGATGTGCAGGGTGTCGCCCTCGGTCAGCTCGATCAGCGGACCGGGGATGCCGGCCTTGCCCTTCTCGAGCCCGTAACCCATCTGACCGTCCGGCAGCTTCTCCGCGTACAGCTTGAGATGGCGGACCGTACCGCCCGCGGCCGCCGTTCTGACCCCGCCGGACGAGGCCTTCGGCGCCTTCGCGGCGGCGGGGGAGGTGAGGGCCAGCGGTCCGACGGCCGCGGCGGCCGCGCCGCCGGTGAAGAGCCGTCTGCTGAGACCGCGTCTGGAGGTGGAGCCGGGTGCGTCGCTCATCGTTCTCCCAAATCGCTGTGGATCCCCTGCCGTTGACGATGCGCAGATGCCCCGGGGTGCTTTCACGGTAGCCGGGGGATGCCCGTTCATCCACACTCAGGACAAAGTTCGTTGAGTTGCGGTCATAGCTATTGGCGACTTGCGAAAAGCCGTCTAGCTTCCTTCAGCGGTGTTATCGGTACGTGAGAGGGATGGGTGACCAATGCGGGACATACCGTACCAAATGCCCTCAAAGAGGAGAGGGCTGGCAGTCGGTCGGCTGCGAAGGAGACGCGCGGGGGTGGCGGCACTGCTCTTCGGCGCCCTCACCGCGACCCTGCTCGGCGGGACCCCCGCCAGCGCCCGGCCCGAGGATCGTGCGCCACTCACGCTGCCGTCGCCGCCCGGCGGTGACAACGTCCGGGTCCTGGTGTTCCACGGTTCTGCCGGGGACGAGCCGGCCACGGTGAACGCGGGTATCGAGGCCATCGAGCGGATCGGCAACCAGGGCCCCGCGGCGACCCGGTTCACCGTCGACGCCACGGCCGACGCCTCGGTCTTCACGCGGCCCCGGCTCGGCAAGTACAACGCCGTGGTCTTCCTGACCGGTTCCGGCGATGTGCTCGACCCCGAGCAGGAGGCGGGGCTCGAGGCGTACATGGAGGCGGGCGGCGGCTTCCTCGGCATCCATGACGCGGCCCGCAACGAGCCGTACTCCGACTGGTTCAGCGGGCTGATCGGCGCCCGCCCGGCCACCACCAGCCCGGCCACCGCCCAGCGGGCCGTGGTGGAGGTCGGCGACCGCGTCCACCCGGCCACCAAGGAGCTGCCGCTGGAGTGGAAGCGCACCGACACCTGGACCAACTGGAAGGACAACCCCTCCGGCACCGTGCACACCGTGGCCCGGGTCCGCGAGTCCAGCTACCAGCCGGGCGCCGGCGCCAACGGCGCGGACCACCCGATCTCCTGGTGCCGTGACTACGACGGCGGCCGCTCCTTCTACACCGGTATGGGCGGCACGGTGTCCACCTTCCAGGAGACCGACTTCCGCGCCCATCTGCGTGGCGCGCTGCTGTGGACCACCCGGCTCTCCCGCGCCGACTGCAAGGCCACCATCAACGCGAACTACAAGGCCGAGCGCGTCACCAAGCCCAATCAGCCGGGCCAGTCCGACCAGATCGGCGAGCCGCACGGCCTCGTGGTCGCCAAGGACGGCCGGGTGCTGTACATCGGCCGGGGCGGCGGCGACAACAGCGCGCCCGTGGTCACCGACTGGAACGACCCGGACATCGGCAAGGGCCAGGGGCAGATCCATGTCTACGACCCGGCCACCGGCAAGGTGACGCTCGCGGGCGCCCTGACCGTCTTCGGCAACAAGGGCGGCGGCGATGAGCTGATCAAGGTCGAGGAGGGGCTGCTCGGCATCGAGCTGGACCCGGACTTCCTCACCAACGGCTGGGTGTATCTGCACTACACCCCGCACTCCCGGATCAACCGGGACACCCAGATGGCCGAGCGCCGCGTCTCCCGGTTCACCCTGGACCTGAAGACCAACAAGCTGGACCTGGGCTCGGAGAAGGTCCTGCTCTCCTGGCCGGTCCAGATCCACAGCTGCTGCCACGCGGGCGGTGGGATGAGCTGGGACTCCAAGGGCAATCTCTACATCGCCACCGGGGACAACAACTCCTCCCAGTTCAGCGACGGCTACTCGGGCAACAACCCACAGCCGAACTACAAGGGCGTCTCCTTCGCCGACGCCCGCCGCACCGCGGGCAACACCCACAACCTCAATGGCAAGATCCTGCGGATCCACCCCGAGGACGACGGCACCTACACCCTCCCCGAGGGCAATCTCTTCACCGGCAAGGAGCCCGACGAGGGCGGGGCTAAGACACGTGGCGAGATCTATGTGATGGGGGTGCGCAACCCGGCCCGGATCTTCGTGGACCAGAAGACCGACATCCTTTACGCGGGCTGGGTCGGCCCGGACGCGGGCGAGCCCAGCACCACCTGGGGCCCGGCCAAGTACGACACCTTCGCCGCCATCACCAAGGCGGGCAACCACGGCTGGCCGTTCTGCATGGGCAACAAGCAGCCCTACCGGGACCGCAATCTGCCCGATCCCACCAAGCCCCTGGGCTGGTACGACTGCGACCACCCCAAGAACGAGTCGCCCAACAACGACGGTCTGGTGAACCTGCCGCCCATCACCGCGAACACCATCTGGTACTCGCCCCAGGGCGGCGCCCCCGACTATCCGCGGGACGCGAACGGCATCCCCAGCTACCAGACGTCGGAGGCCAAGTACCTGCTGCCATGGCTCAAGGGCGGCGGCCAGGCCACCATGAACGGCCCGGTCTACCGTTACGACGCCACCAGCGACAGCACCACCAAGTGGCCCCAGTACTGGGACGGCAAGTGGTTCGTCGGCGACTTCTACGACGCCGACCAGCCGCGCCACGCGGTGCTGACCGACCCGAAGACCGTCGGCAAGGGCGGGCTGCCGGTGCATGCCGAGTCCCTCAAGAAGATCATCCCGGTGGGCGCCGACGGCATCCGCAACCTCATGGACTGGAAGTTCGCCCCGGACGGCTCGCTCTACGTCCTCGACTACGGGCGCGGCTTCTTCACCTCCGACTCCAAGTCGGCGCTGTGGCACATCACGTACAACGGCGGTGAGCCCACTCCGCTCGCCCAGGATCTGGCCAGGAAGGGGGAGTGACCGTGAAACGAAGGCGCCCCGAACCCATCAGACCCTGGCTGCCGCTGCTCGCCGCACTGCTCATGGTCCTCGGGCTGAGCTCGGCGACGGCGACGGCGGCCTACGGCCAGGACGACACCCGGCAGGCCGTCCAGCAGACCCTCACCTGGACCGCGGGTGACGACATCACCAAGTACGCCTCGGCGCCCACCACCGCGGTCGCCGGGAAGACCACCATCGTCTTCGAGAACAGCACGGCCACCGGCAACACCATGGGGATGCCGCACACCCTGACCTTCGATGTCTCCGACCCCGAGTACAACAACGACGTCCCACTGAACATCCTCGCCAACCCCTCGGACGACAGCGGCGGCAAGCACACCGCCGAGGTCACCCTCAGCCCCGGCCGCTACCGCTACCACTGCACCATCCCCGGCCACGGCCAGATGCAGGGCATCCTGGTGGTCACCGACGGCGGCGGGGGCGAGGACACCACCGCGCCCGAGGCCTCGGCGAAGGTCGAGGGCGAGAAGAACACGGACGGCGCGTACATCGGGATGGCCACCGTCTCGGTGTCCGCCACCGACGAGGGCTCCGGTGTGGACCGGATCGAATTCGCCGAAGGAGACGGGGCGTTCCAGCCGTACACCGCCCCGGTGATGGTCCACCAGGTCGGGCAGCACACCATCCGCTACCGGGCCGTGGACAAGGCGGGGAACGTGTCGGAGGTGAAGTCGGTGGACTTCACCGTGGTGGCGCCGCCGACGGACGACTCCACACCGCCGGAGACCTCGGCCACCGTCTCCGGTGAGAGGGACCCGTCCGGCGCGTACATCGGCATGGCCACCGTGACCGTCACCGCCTCCGACACCGGCTCCGGGGTCAACCGGATCGACTACGCCCTGGGCCAGGGGGAGTTCCAGCCCTACACGGGTCCGGTGATGGTCCACGACGCGGGCGCGCACACCGTGCGCTTCCGGGCGGCGGACAAGGCGGGGAATGTGTCGGAGGTGAAGTCGGTGGACTTCACGGTGGTGGTACCGCCGGCCGAGGACACCATCCCCCCGGTGACCTCCGCGCAGGTCGACGGCGTGAAGAACTCCGACGGCGGCTATGTGGGCAGCGCCAAGGTCACGCTCACCGCCGCGGACGACGACTCCGGGGTGGAGAAGGTCGAGTACTCCCTGGACAGCGGCCCGTACCTCGCCTACACCACCCCCGTGGTGGTGGACCGGGTGGGCCGTCACACCGTGGCGTACCGCGCCACCGACAAGGCGGGCAACACCTCCGAGGCCCG
Source organism: Streptomyces lacaronensis (assembly GCF_047337785.1). Taxonomy (NCBI): domain Bacteria; kingdom Bacillati; phylum Actinomycetota; class Actinomycetes; order Kitasatosporales; family Streptomycetaceae; genus Streptomyces; species Streptomyces lacaronensis. The sequence goes on along the minus strand of NZ_JBLHDK010000003.1, from coordinate 1,976,090 downwards.
CCAGATCGCCTTCACCGTGGCCGAGGGCGGCGGGGTGCCCGCACCCGCGTGTCCGGAGTGGGACGAGCGCCTCACGGTGATCGTCGGCACGGTGGACACCGGCGTCCCCAACCGCATCACCCGCAGCCGCTGCACCATCAATGAGCTGATCGAGGACGAGAAGGACTGGTCCTCCCACGCCCTCTTCCTCAAGCACGTCACCGCCGTCACCGACAAGCTGCTCGCCGACGGCGTCATCGACCAGCGCGAGTACCGGGCGATCAACAAGGCGGCCAAGCAGTCCGGAATCGGCAAGCCCGGTCAGGACGAGGGCTACCGCCCGCTGTTCGACGGCACCAAGAAGTCGTTGGACAAGTGGCAGCACGTGGGCGGCGGGGCCTTCGGTCTCAATGACGACGGCAGCATCACCAGCAGCACCTCGGTCGAGGGCATGGGCATGCTGTGGTTCCCGCAGCGGACCTATGACGACTTCTCGCTGAAGCTCCAGTTCCGTGATGACGCGCCCGGGACGGGCAATGCCAACGGAGGTGTCTTCGTGCGCTTCCCGTACGTCCATGACCATCCCGAGGAGTCCCGCCCGGAGTGGGTCGCCATCAAGTACGGGCACGAGGTGCAGATCCTCGACCGCCCGGACGGCGATATGTACAAGACCGGATCGATCTACGGTTTCGACCGGGTCGGTCTGGCCGGGGCGGGGGTCACCCCCAAGGGCAGCTGGAACGACTATGAGATCCGGGTGGTCGGTCAGCACTTCTCGATCTACCGCAACGGTGTGCTGCTCAATGAGTTCGACAACACCGGTGGCCAGGAGTTCACTCCGCCGCGCTCGGACGACCCCGGCACGGACGGCCGTCGGTACTCCTCCGGCTATATCGGTCTCCAGGTCCACAGCACCGATGATGTGATCTCGTACCGCGACATCCGCATCAAGGAGCTGTAGGAACCGCCGCGTACGGCATGAGGAACGGCGCGAGGGTGAGTGGCCGCCGGAGCACCCCAGTCCCCGGCGGCCACGGACCATGGGCCACGGGCCACGGGCCCTGACGTTACCTCAGGTAACACTCATCGGTAACCCCTGTGCTCCGGACCTGCCAAACCCCCCGCTCCCGGCTTGCGGGAGCGGGGGTTTGACGTACCGTCAGTAGGTTGGAGCGGTCAGGACGCCAGGGTGTCCAGAATTCCCTGGCCGTACTTCACCAGCTTGTTCTCGCCGACCCCGCTCACCGTGCCGAGCTCCTCGAGCGTGGCCGGGGCACGGGTCGCGATCTCGCGCAGGGTGGCGTCGTGGAAGACCACATACGCGGGGACGCCCTGCTCCTTCGCGGTCGCCGCCCGCCAGGCGCGCAGCCGCTCGAAGACCGGCACGGCCTCCTCCGGCAGATCCACCGGGGCCTTCTTGGCCTTCCCCGAGGCCCCCGTCTTCGCCTTCGCGGTGCGCGACGCCTTCTCCGGCTCGCGCCGCAGCCTGACCTCGCGCTGCCGGTTCAGCACCTCCGCGCTCGCGTCGGTGAGCACCAGCGTGCCGTAGTCCCCCTCGACGCCGAGCACGCCCTGGGCCAGCAACTGCCGTACCACCCCGCGCCATTCGGCCTCGCGCAGCTCGGTCCCGATGCCGAACACCGACAGCGCGTCATGGTCGAACTGGATGACCTTGGCCGTCTTCTTGCCGAGCAGGATGTCGATGATCTGCCCCGCGCCGAACTTCTGGTTGCGCTCCCGCTTGAGCCGCACCACCGTGGACAGCAGCTTCTGCGCCGGGATGGTGCCGTCCCAGGACTCCGGGGGCGTGAGGCAGGTGTCGCAGTTGCCGCAGGGGGTGGACTGCTGGCCGAAGTACGCCAGCAGGCCCACCCGGCGGCACTCCACCGTCTCGCACAGCGCCAGCATCGCGTCGAGATGGGCGCCGAGGCGGCGCCGATGGGTGTCGTCGCCCTCGGAGGTGTCGATCATCTTCCGCTGCTGGATCACGTCCTGGAGCCCGTACGCCAGCCATGCGGTGGAGGGCTGTCCATCACGCCCGGCCCGGCCCGTCTCCTGGTAGTAGCCCTCCACCGACTTGGGCAGGTCCAGATGGGCCACGAACCGCACATCGGGCTTGTCGATCCCCATGCCGAACGCGATCGTGGCCACGACGACCAGACCGTCCTCGCGCAGGAAGCGCGCCTGGTGCTCGGCGCGGGTCCGCGCGTCCAGCCCCGCGTGGTACGGCACCGCGTCGATGCCCTCGGCCACCAGGAACTCGGCCGTCTTCTCCACCGAGGAGCGGGACAGGCAGTACACGATCCCCGCCTCGCCCGGGTGCTCGGTGCGCAACAGCTCCAGCAGCTGCTTCTTCGGCTCGTTCTTGGGGGCGATCCGGTACTGGATGTTCGGGCGGTCGAAGCTGGCCACGAAGTGCAGCGCGTCCTGGAGCTTCAGCCGGGACGCGATCTCCGTGTGGGTGGCTTCGGTGGCGGTCGCGGTCAGCGCGATCCGGGGCACGGTGGGCCAGCGCTCGTGCAGCTCGGACAGGGCCAGATAGTCGGGCCGGAAATCGTGCCCCCACTGTGCCACGCAGTGCGCCTCGTCGATGGCGAACAGCGAGACCTGGCCCCGGTCCAGCAGCCGCAGCGTGTGCTCGACCCGCAGCCGCTCCGGGGCGAGATAGAGCAGATCCAGCTCGCCCGCGAGGAACTCGGCCTCGACCATCCGCCGCTCGTCCAGGTCCTGGGTGGAGTTGAGGAACCCGGCCCGCACCCCGAGGTTCCGCAGCGCGTCGACCTGGTCCTGCATCAGTGCGATCAGGGGGGAGACGACGACGCCGACGCCCTTCCGCACCAGCGCCGGGATCTGGTAGCACAGCGATTTGCCACCGCCGGTCGGCATGAGGACGAGCGCGTCACCACCGGCCACCACATGGTCGATGATCTCCTGCTGCCCTCCCCGGAACGAGTCGTAACCGAAGACGCGGTGCAGAACGCCGAGCGCCTCGCTCGTCTCGGGGCCGGGCGCGTCGCTCATATCGGGGCCGGTACCGGTGTCGGGGTCGGTGTCGGGGAGAGCCATCCGGCGATTCTAGGGTGCCGGGAGGTACTCGCGGTGACCGCCTGTGGACAACCGGCCGGATAGGAGAAGGTGGGTGGGCACAGTGGCCGATGAGGCGGCGACATGCCATGCTCATGCCCACTTGCCCCGTCCATCCTTCCCCCACGAGGAGGCCGATCGTGAGATCCAGCAAGTTCGTACGTGCCTTACCCGCCGCGGTGACAGCGGTGCTCGCCCTGACGGCCGGACAGGCCGTGGCCGCCCCCGCCTCCGCCGCCCCGGCGGAGCACACCGCCGCCGCGCGGACGGTGACGTACGACGCCAGCGGGGCCGCCGAGTTCAAGGACGCCGTGGCCAAGGGCGCGGCGATCTGGAACGAGAGCGTGGTCAACGTCCAGCTGAAGCCGGCCACGTCCGGGCAGCGAGCCAACGTCCGCATCATCGCGGACAACGGCTGGCCCCGCACCCTCTCGACCGGTCTGGGCAGCGGCACGATCTACTTCGGCCGCGAGGCCGTCGACGAGGGCTACAACACGGTGCGGATCTCCTCACACGAGCTCGGCCATATCCTCGGTCTGCCGGACATGAAGCCGGGGCCGTGCTCGAGCCTGATGTCCGGCTCCACCGCCGGGGTCTCCTGCACCAACCCCAACCCGAACGCCGCCGAGAAGGCCGAGGTCGAGGACAGCTTCGGCCTCGTGGGCGCGGGCGCGACGGCCGCCGCGACGCCGCGGATGTACCGGGACTGACCCGAGCGGGCCGGGACTGACCCGACGCATCGGGACCGAGCGGGCCGGGAGCCAGGCTCCCGGCCCGCTCAGCCCGTCACCCTCACCGTCCCCGCCACCGTGGTGGTGTGCCGTCAGACGGTGATCACTTCGGTGTCGGGCAGCGCCCGGAACGGGCCGAGCTGGTCATCGGTGGCGCCGCTGTCGGTGACCAGCGTCCACGGCCGGTCCAGCGGGGCCCAGGCGGTGAACGGGGACTGGCCCAGCTTGCTGCTGTCGGCCAGGACGTACACCTCCTTGCCGCGGTCGGCCATCATCTCCTTGAGTGAGGTCTGCTGGAGGCTCGCCTCGCAGATCCCCAGCCGCGCGTCCAGCCCGTCGGCGCCGAGGAACACCTTGTCGGCAGTCAGCCGGGACAGGGTCAGCTCGGCGAGCGGCCCGACGAAGCCCTGGCTGACATGGCGCAGGGTCCCGGCGAGGCTGAGCAGCTCTATGCCGTCCGCCTCGGCCAGCTCGCGCAGCGCGGTGAGCCCGCAGGTGATCACGGTCAGATCGCCGCGGGCGCGCAGATGGTGGGCGAGCCGTCCGGTGGTGGTGCCGGCGTCGAGGATGACGGTGTCGCCCGGTCCGATCCGCGCGGCCGCCCAGCGCCCTATGCGGTCCTTTTCGGCGACCGCGAGTCCGCTGCGCTGCCCCAGGGTGGGCTCGGCGGTGTGACCCGCGCTCATCGCGCCGCCGTAGGTGCGGGCGATGGCGCCCTGTTCGGTGAGGAGCGCGAGATCCCGGCGGATGGTGGAGGGCGTCACCTCCAGCGATCGGGCCAGCTCCTCCACGACGACCGTGCCATCGGTCTGGATCATCCGGGCGATCAGTTCCCGGCGGTCCACGGCGCGCAGCCGCCCGCGCTCCTCCGCCCCGACCTCCTGACGCATCGCGGCCCCCATCCTTCCGTAACTCTGCGCGACTCTGCGCAGCCCTGAGCAACCCTATCAGTCTGCGCGTTTCGCGCTGTTTCGTCGCGGACGCGGGGGAGGCTCTTGCGTGTTACGTGCAACCATGCGAGCGTGCCGCTCACAACACGCATGGAGCGAAGAGGCCGCGCAACTCGCCGAACAGAACTGGCCGAAGGAGAGAAGCTGACAGCATGAACACTTCCCCCGCCGACTTCGCGGACCGGCTGCGCGCCCGCAGGCGGATCATCGGCTACTGGGTCGTCCTCGACAATCCCGTCGGCACCGAGCGCCTGGCCGGGCTGGGCTACGACTACATCTGCGTCGACGCCCAGCACGGCCTCCTCGACTACAAGGGCACACTCGGCGCGATGACCGCCATCGACGCCCGTGGCACCGCCGCCGGTATGGTGCGCGTCCCGGGCAACGACGGCTTCTGGATCGGCCAGGCCCTCGACGCCGGCGCCCGCGGGGTGATCGTCCCACTGGTCAACACCGCCGAGGAGGCGGCCGCCGCGGTGAGCCACTGCCGCTACCCCCCGCTCGGGGTGCGCTCCTACGGCCCGATGCGCTCGGGTCTGCGCGTCGGCCCCGCCCCGGCCGAGTCCAACCGGCAAGTGGCCTGCGTCGTGATGATCGAGACGGCCCGGGGGCTGGCCAACACCGCGGAGATCTGCGCCACGGACGGGCTCGACGGCGTCTACATCGGCCCCTCCGACCTCACCATCGCGCTCGGCGGCCGTACTTCGACGGACACCTCGGTGGCGGAGAAGTTCGAGGCGGCGCTGGCGAAGGTCGCCGAGGAGGCGCGGACCGCGGGCATCGCCGCCGGTATCCACTGCCCCGACGGGGCCACCGCCGCCAAGCGCCTGGCCCAGGGCTTCACCTTCGCCACGGTCAGCAGCGACCTGGCCCACCTGGAGCAGGCGGCGGCCGCGCATCTGCGCGACGCGACCGGCTGAGCGCACCCTCCCGGCGCCGTCCCGGGTCAGCTCTCCACACGCAGCGGCGGGTCCGTCAGACCCCGGGCCCTCGGCAGCAGCACCGTCCGCAGGGCGACCGAAGGGGACAGCAGCCGGGACGGGCCCGCCGCCAGATACGTGACATCGCGGAACGCCGCGCCCACCACCGGGTCGATCGCCGCCCGGTCCGCCAGCCGCCCGACGTACCAGCTCCGCAGCCGCTCGGCCGCCCCCGGCGGCGTGGCGTCCGCGTCCGTGGCGTACGGGCGGTCCGCGCCGACGGCGGTCAGCCAGGCGGTGTCGCTCGCCCGGGCCACCGCGCGCTGCGCCGCGGCCGCGAAACCGGGCCGCAGGCCCCCCTCGGCCAGGCAGCCGCGCAGGGCCAGCCCGCTGAGGGCGGCCACCGCCATGCCCTGACCGTAGATCGGGTTGAAGGTGCAGGCGGCGTCCGAGACCGCGAGGAACCCCTCGGGCACCCCGCCCGGGGCGTCGTAGTGGCGGCGGCGGTTGGAGGTGTCGCGGAACCCGTACGGCGGGGACACCGGCTCACAGGTCAGCAGGTGCTCGTACAGCGCGGGCTCGCCCAGGGACTTGACGAAGCCGGGCACCTCCGAGCTCTCGGTCGGCGGATGGTGCCCGCGCACCCCGCCCAGCGTCAGCAGCCAGGTGCCGCCCTCGACCGGGGACCAGGCCGCACCGCGCGGACAGTCCGGGCGCGGCTGGATGACCATCACCATGTCCAGCGGCTCGGCGGGCCGGAACTCTTGCGTGCAGTAGCCGATCCCGGCGTCGACGACCTCCTCGCGCGGTACCGGAGCGCCCAGCTCCGCCAGCCACCTGGGGGCGCGCGAGCCGCGCCCCGAGGCGTCGACGACCAGATCGGCGGGTAACTCCCGCTCGGCGCGCCCGGCGTCCCGCGCCCGCACCCGTACGCCGGTGACCCGGTCCGCGCCGCCGAGCAGCCCGACGGCCTCGGTGCCCTGGAGCACCTCCACCCGGGTCCCGGATCCCTCGGCCTCGGCGAGCACCCGCGCCCGTACGGTGGCGTCGAACAGCGCCCGGGTGCAGCTGGTGGTGGCGTGTCTGCCCTCGTGGAAGCGGCGCTGCCAGCCGTTGCCGCCCTTGGTGATCACATCGCGCGGCGCCTCCAGGCGGTGCGCGCCCGCCGCCTCCAACTCGCCGTTCAGCCCGGGGAACAGCCGCTCCAGGGCCCGCCGCCCGCCACTGAGGAAGACATGCAGATGGCGGCCCTGGGGCACGCCCTTGCGGAAGGCGGGCCGGTCCGGGTAGCGGTCGCGCTCCACCAGGGTGACCGTGTCGACGTGGCCGAGGAGCGCGCCCGCCGCCAGCGTGCCCGCGAGACCCCCGCCCACCACCACGGCGTCGCCCTTGCCCATTTGCCCGCACCTCCCGCCGACCGTGATCGATAACGGCCCAAGCCTGGTACCCCGGGCTTGGGCCGTCAACCACACACGGTTACGGGACGACCACGATCTTCCGGCCCACTCCCGCCTTGAACTGGTCGAGCGCCTCGGGGTACTCCTCCAGCGGCATCCGGTGGCTGATGAAGATCTTCGGGTCCAGCACCCCGCTCGCGAACAGCCCGGCGGCACGCTCATAGCTGTGCAGCACGGCCATCGAGCCGGTGATGGTGATCTCCTGGTTGTAGATCTTGTACGGCTCGATGGTGGCCCGCGTCGCGTAGTCGGAGACACCGAACTGCAGGAATGTTCCGGCTTTGGCCACCCGGCCCAGGCCGTCCTGAATGGCGGCCTGGTTGCCGGTGGCGTCGATGACCACGTCCCAGCCCCGCGGCTGGTCCAGCTCGTCCGCCGAGGCGGCGGACCGGGAGCAGCCGAGGGTGGTGGCGGTGGACAGCCGCTCGGAGTTGACATCGAGCATGTCCACACTGGTGGCGCCGGTCCGCTTGGCCAGCTCCAGCATCATCAGCCCCATGGTGCCGGAGCCGTAGATGAGCACCTCGGCGCCCAGGTTGCCGTTGAGCACGTCATAGCCGCGCACCGCGCAGGACAGCGGCTCGATCAGGGCCGCGTCGGCCACGTCCACCTGCTCGGGCAGCTTGACGCAGTTGGCCACCGGGGCCACCGCGAACTCGGCGGCCCCGCCGGGGACGCTGACCCCGATCGCGTTCCAGTTGTCGCACAGATTGCCCCGGCCGATCCGGCAGTAGCGGCACTCATGGCAGTGCAGGGAGGGGTCCACGGCGACCCGGTCGCCCACCGCCACCTCGGTGACATCGCTGCCCAGACCGACGACCTCACCGGCGAACTCATGCCCGGGGACGATCGGCAGCGTGGGCGCGAACTCCCCTTGCAGGATGTGCAGATCGGTGCCGCACAGCCCGCAGGCCGCCACATCCACCACGACCTCACGGGGACCCGGGGTGGGGTCCGCGACAGTGGCGACGGTGACCTTCCCGGGCGCTTCGATGACTGCGGCCCTCATTTGACTGCTCCTAGCGACAGGCCCTGGACCAGTTTGTCCTGGGCGGCGAAACCGGCGGCGAGCACCGGCAGGGAAATGACCATCGACGCGGCGCACACCTTGGCCAGGAACAGCCCCTGGCTGGTCACGAAGGTGGTCAGGAACGCCGGGGCGGTCTGGGCGACCACACCGGTGAGCACTTGGGCGAAGAGCATCTCGTTCCAGCTGAAGATGAAACAGATCAGCGAGGTGGCGGCGATGCCCGGACCCGCGATCGGGGCCACGACCCGCCACAGGATGGTGGGCAGCCGGGCCCCGTCCATCTGGGCGGCCTCGATGATCGACACCGGGATGTCGGCCAGGAAGGACTGCATCATCCACACCGCGATCGGCAGGTTCATCGAGGTGTAGAGGATGACCAGCAGCCAGACGTTGTCCAGGAAGCTGATGTTCCTGGCGAACAGGAACACCGGCAGCAGTCCGGCCACCACCGGCAGCATCTTCGTGGACAGGAAGAAGAACATCACATCCGTCCACTTGCGCACCGGCCGGATCGACAGCGCGAACGCCGCCGGAAGCGCCAGCAGCAGCACGAAGCAGGTGGAGAAGAGGGATGTGCCCACGGAGTTGAGCAGCGCGGGCCAGGGGCTCGCCCCGCCGCCCACACCGAAGAAGTCCTTGTACCCGTCGAGGGTCAGCGGAGCGGCCAGCGACGGCGGGTTGGTGGCGGCGTCGGCCTCGGAGTGGAACGAGGTCAACAGCATCCACAGCACGGGCAGTACGAAGACGATGCCGACGAACCAGGCCAGCACGCCGAGCGCGGCACCGCGCCGCTTGGCCCGGCGGGTGGCTTCCGGAACGGAGGTGATGGGCACCGGGGTGCTCACGGCGGTCATGCGCGGGACGCCTCCTCACGGAAGAGGGACGACACCACGCGCAGCGCGAAGGTGGCGATGATGATCGTGCCGATCACCACCACGACTCCCGCCGCCGATGCCAGCCCGTACTCGTGGGCGTTGTAGAAGGTTTCGTAGATGGTGTAGGGGAGGTTCGCGGTGTCCAGGCCACCGCGGGTCATGGTGAAGACGGCGTCGAAGTTCTGCACGATGTAGATGGACCCCAGCAGGGTGCCGAGCTCCAGATAGCGGCGCAGATGCGGAAGCGTCAGAAAGCGGAAGATCTGCCAGTTGCCGGCCCCGTCCAGCCGGGCCGCCTCGACCATGTCCAGCGGCTTGCTCTGGAGCCCGGCCAGCAGGATGAGCATCATGAACGGCGTCCACTGCCAGATCAGCGACGCCTCCACCGCGATCAGCGGCGTATCGGTGAGCCACTCCGGCTGGGGCCCGCCCAGCCAGTTGAGCACGCCGTTGAACAGGCCGTACTCGGGGTTGTACAGCGCGTGCTTCCACAGCAGCGCCGAGGCCACCGGCACCAGCAGGAACGGCGCGATGAGCATGGTGCGGACCAGGCCCCGGCCGCGGAACTTGCGGTCCAGCAGCAGCGCCAGCAGCAGCCCCAGCACCACACTGACGATCACCACGGAGGCGGTCAGCAGCACGGTGGTGACGATGGACTCGCGCAGCGACTCGTCGCTGAGCACCGTCTTGTAGTTCTCCAGCCCCGCGAACGCACGGCGGTCGGGCCGGAAGGAGTTCCAGTCGAAGAGCGAGATCACCAGCGTGGCCACGAACGGGAGCTGGGTGACCACGATCAGGAAGATCAGCGCGGGCAGCAGCGGTGCCCGGGTGGCCCACTCCCGGGCCCGGTTCCGGGTCGCCGTGGGGCGCCCCGCGGAGGTGGGGGCCGCGCTCGGTGGCCGCTGGCCACTCACGGGTACTGCCGTCGTCGGATTACTCATCGGTACTCCTCGCCGACCTTCTCGGCCAGCTTCTGCGAATTCTTCAATGCCGTCTCGACGGACTGCTTTCCGGCGATGGCGGCGCTGATCTCCTGGGCGACCTTGGTGCCGAGGTCGGCGAATTCGGGGATGTCGACGAACTGGATGCCGATGGTCGGCCGCGGCTGCACTCCCGGATCACGCGGTTTGGCACTGAGGATCGCCTTACGGGTCTCCTCGGAGAAGCTGCCGGCGGTCTCGCGGTACTCCGGAGTGGTGTAGGTGGACGACCGCTTTCCCGCGGGCACATTGGCCCAGCCGAAGGTCTTGCCGACCAGGGACTCGTACTTCTTGCTGGATGCCCAGGAGATGAACTTCCACGCGTTGTCGGGGTGGCGCGATGCCTTCTGGACGCCCCACGCCCAGGTGTAGAGCCAGCCCGAGCTCCGGGTCTTCACCACCGGTGCCTGGACATATCCGATCTTGCCCTTGACCGGGGACTTGCTCGCCTCCAGCGACCCGGCGGCCGAGGTGGCGTCGTACCACATGGCGCTCTTGCCCTGGGTGAGGTTGTTCAGGCATTCGGCGAAGCCCGACTGGGCCGCTCCGGCCTCACCGTGCTTGCGCACCAGGTCGACATAGAACTTGGTCGCCTTGGTGAATTCCGGCGAGTCCAGCTTCGCCTTCCAGTCCTTGGTGAACCAGGTGCCGCCGAAGGTGTTGACCACCGTGGTCAGCGGGGCCATCAGCTCACCCCAGCCGGGCAGTCCGCGCAGACAGATGCCGTTCATCCCCTTGCGGGAGCCGTCCACCTTGGCCGCGATGTCCGCGACCTGCTGCCAGGTGGGCCGCTCGGGCATCTTCAGATGCTTCTCGGCGAGGACGTCCTTGCGGTACATCAGGAACGACGACTCACCGTAGAAGGGCTCGGCGTAGAGCTTGCCGTCCTCGGCGGTCAGCGACTGCCGCATCGAGGGGAGGACGTCCTTCTGGTCGAATGCCTTGTCCTTGGCGGCGTAGCCGTCGAGCGGCATCAGCCAGCCGTTCTTCGCGTAGAACGGCACTTCGAAATTGCTGATGGTGGCCACGTCGTACTGGCGCGCCTGATTGGCGAAGTCCTGACTGATCTTGTCGCGGACCTCGTTCTCGGGCATCATCGTGAAATCGACCCTGATGCCCGTTTCCTTGGTGAAATACTTCTTGGTGAGCTTTTGCAGGTCCACCATCTGCGGGTTGTTCACCATCAGGACGCGGATGGTCTTGTCGCCTGAGCTGCCGCCCCCCATACCGGCGCAACCGGTCAGGAGCGCGCCCGCGGTCAGGGCCACCACCGGTATCCGGGCAGCACGAAGAGTCAGGACTGGCATAACGGGTCCAATCGAAGGGACGTGGGGAAGGAAAAACAGCGAGGGAAGGGCGTCAGACCCTGACGATCTGAGGGCCCAGCAGCGAATAGCGGTGTGCCTCGGTCAGCGGTAGACCCGTGTCGGTCACGATCGTTTCGAAGTCCGAGACATCTGCGAACCGGCAGAAGCTGACGGCTCCGAATTTGGTGTGCACCCCGGAGAAGATCTTCCGCCGGGACACCCGCACCACCTGCGCCTTGACCTCGCTGACCGCCGGATCCGGGGTGGTCAGGCCGTACTGGCGGGAGATGCCGTTGGCGCCGATGAACGCCAGGTCGATGACGAAGCCCGAGAGCATATGCGTCGCCCAGTGGTCGACGGTGGCCATCGTGCCCCCGCGCACCCGTCCGCCGAGGAGCAGCACGGTGGTGTTGTCACGGGTGGCGAGGCCGGTGGCGGTCGTGAGGGAAGCGGTGATCACGGTGAGCGGCCGGTCCCTGGGCAGGGCCTCCGCGATCAGCTGCGGGGTGAACCCCTCGTCGATGAAGACCGTCTCGGCATCGCCCAGCAGATCGGCCGCCGCGGTCGCGATCCGCGACTTCTCCGGTACGTGCATGGTGGTGCGGAAGGCGAGGGTGGTCTCGAAACCGGCGCTCTCCACGGGGTAGGCGCCGCCATGGGTGCGCCGCACCAGTCCGTGCTGTTCCAGGACTCGCAGGTCGCGACGGACCGTCTCCTTGGACACCCCGAGGTCGGCGGCGAGCTTGCCGACGTCGACGACGCCGGCACGGCGAGCCGTGTCGAGGATCTCCCGACGGCGTTCCTCCGCGTCCACGCCGCACCTCCTGCCTAGGTCTTTCGGCTTGCGTGGCAGTTTTACAAGCGTGCAACAGGGGAAGCCAGTCTTGGCACCACAGAGATCGTGACCGTATGCGCCCGTTTTACAACCGTTATAAGAGCAGGTCATGGCGGATGAGGCAACGGACCGTGAGGAACCCGGATGCCTGATTGTCCACCCGGCGGGCCCGTTTCTCGCCCGTTTGCCGAAAGAGGGCGTGAACGGAGCCCGTCCGGGCGGGTTCAGATACTGGGGAATGCCCGAACGGACATGTGCTATGCCCCGGAGGCGTCGAGAATCCGGCCCGCGACCTTGACCGAGTCCACCAGCGGGTGAAGCGCCAGGGCCCGCAGGGCCGCACCGCGGGCGATGCCCGAATCGCTGCCCGCTTCGGTCGTGGCCGCCTCGATGGCCGAGCGCTCCACCGCCTTGATCGACAGCATCAGGCCGAGCTGGTCCGGCGCCACCGCGCCGGTCGCCAGCGGCCGCGCCCCGCCCGCGTCCACCAGACAGGGCACCTCCACCACGGCGTCCTCGTCAAGACCGGGGACGGCCGTCCGGTTGCGCACATTGAGGATCAGCGTGGCGCGCTCATCGCGGGCGATGGCCCGCATGATGGCCAGCGCGATCCGGTCGTAGCCGCCGCCGTCCAGATCGCAGGAGTCGCGCTCCCAGCCGCCCGTGGCCTCGCGGCTCTCCGCCATGTACGTGGCCTCGCGCTCCAGCCGGGTGCGCTCCCACTCCCTCAGTGCCCCGGGCGCGCCCGAGCCCGCCGTCTCGTAGAACCGGGCCTGCTGGTCGCGGAGGAACTCGCCACGGGTGGCCGGGGCCTGCCGGATCGAGGCCACCGCCTCCCGGTTGAAGTAGTAGTAGTGCAGATACTCGTTGGGCAGCGCGCCCAGCGCCCGCAGCCACTCGGCGCCGAAGAGCTTGCCCTCCTCGAACGACTCCAGGGCGCCGGTGTCGCCGAGCAGCTCCGGCAGCCGGTCCCGGCCGTCCACCACCACCCGGCGCAGCCAGCCCAGATGGTTCAGCCCCACATAGTCGTACGTGGCCCGGTCCGGATCGGCGCCGACCGCCCGCGCGGCGCGGCGGCACAGGCCGACCGGGGAGTCGCAGATGCCGATCACCCGGTCGCCGAGCACCCGCTGCATCGCCTCGGTGACCATGCCCGCCGGGTTGGTGAAGTTGATGACCCAGGCGTCCGGGGCCACGGTGGCGATCCGCTCGGCGATCCGCAGCGCCACCGGCAGGGTGCGCAGCCCGTAGAGCACCCCGCCCGCGCCGACGGTCTCCTGTCCCAGCACCCCCTCGGCGAGCGGAATCCGCTCGTCGTTCGCCCGGCCCTCCAGACCGCCGACGCGGATGGCCGAGAAGACGAAGTCGGCGCCGCGCAGCGCCTGGTCGAGATCGGTGGTGGCCCGGACCGCGGGGGCGGTGGGGCGGCCGGTGGCCTGCTCGGCCAGGACCGCGCGGATCGCGTCCAGCCGGCGCTGGTCGGTGTCGTACAGCACCAGCTCGGTGCAGCGCCCCGCCGCGTCCCCGGTGTCATCGAGCAGCGCCCGGTACACCAGGGGCATACGGAACCCTCCGCCGCCCAGCACGGTCAGCCTCATACGGTCACTACCTCCACATCGCCCTCGCGGAACACGGCGAGCGTCGCCGGGTCGGAGGTCTTGTTGGTGATCAGGGTGTCGATGCCCTCCGGTCCGCAGATCCGGGCCAGGCCCGTGTCACCGGGGAACTTCCCCGCGGTGACCAGCAGCACCACCTCCCGGGCCGCGCCGAGCATGGCCCGTTTGACCGGCACCTCCACATGGGTGCTGTCCAGCACGCTGCCGTCGGGGAGCACCCCGCTCGCGCCGAGGAAGAGCCGGCCGACCCGCAGCTGGCGGATGTTGGACTCGGTGAGGAAGCCGACCACGGAGCGGTAGTTGGCGCGCACCTGCCCGCCCAGCAGGATCAGGGTCACCCGCGGGTCGTCGCGCAGCTCGTCGTAGACCGCGAGATTGCTGGTCACCACGGTGACCGGACGGCAGCGCAGCAGCTTGGCGAGCTGGAGGGTGGTGGTGCCGATGTCCAGCAGCAGCACATCGCCGTCCGCCACCAGTTCGGCGGCGGCGCGGGCCACGGCCTCCTTGTCGGCCAGGTCGTCGACCACCACCTCGCTGAACGGGCGCTCCTCGTCCTGAGTGGGCGCCGCCACCGCGCCGCCGTAGACCCGGGTGAGCCGCCCCGCCCGGCCCAGCTCGGTGATGTCCCGCCGGGCCGTGGCCTCGCTGACGCCGAGACGCGTGGCGATCTCCCCGATGGGCAGCACGCCCTCCTCGCCGAGGATGCTCAGCAGCTTCTCGTGGCGGCTCTCTCGCAGCATGGTGGAAACGTACTCCAGGTGAGCGAGTGTGCGCGACTCTGATCGACCTCTTGCATTCACCCCGGGTGCGGTGCAAGGTGTCGCTCACGCCACCAGGGTCCTGGGCGCGAACAGGCCCTGCCGCACAAGGAAAGGCACGTCGGTGAGCACCACGGCCGGAACCCCCGATCCGAACCACCCGATCCACCCGATCGACCCGCTCGCGGCGCTGCGCGCCTCCACGGACCCCGAGCACGACGTCTACCTCACCGGCACCGTGTTCCTGGACATCATCTTCACCGGGCTCGACCACGCCCCCGTCCGCGGCACCGAGTCCTGGGCGCGCGGCATGGGATCGAGCCCCGGCGGCATCGCCAACATGGCCACCGCCCTGGCCCGGCTGGGCCTGCACACCACGCTCGCCGCCGCCTTCGGCACCGATGTCTACGGCGACTACTGCTGGGAGAGCCTGGCCCTCGGCGAGGGCGTGGACCTCACCCCCTCCCACCGTGTCCCCGGCTGGCACTCGCCGGTCACCGTCTCCATGGCGTACGAGGGCGAGCGCACCATGGTCACCCATGAGCACCCGGCCCCACCGCCCGCCGTCCGGGGCGCACCGCCCCGCTCCCGCGCCTGTGTGGCCACCTTCGAACCGGGGCGCCAGGAGGACTGGGTGGGCCGGGCGCACGCCCAGGGCAGCGAGATCTTCGCCGATGTCGGCTGGGACGAAACCGGCCGCTGGGACCCCGCCGCGCTCCCCGATCTGCCCTACGCCCACGCCTTCCTGCCGAACGCCGCCGAGGCCCAGCGCTACACCCGCACCGACAGCCCCGAGCGGGCGGTGCGCGCCCTGGCGGAGCTGGTGCCGATCGCCGTCGTCACCCGGGGCGCCGAGGGCGCCGTGGCCATCGACTCGCTCACCGGGGAGCGCGCCGAGGTGCCTGGGCTGCCCGTGGACGCGCTGGACCCGACCGGCGCGGGCGATGTCTTCGTGGCCGGGTTCATGACCGGCACGCTCGCGGGCTGGCCGCTCGCCGACCGGCTCGCCTTCGCCAACCTCACCGCCGCCCTGTCCGTCCAGCACTTCGGCGGCTCCCTGGCCGCGCCCGGCTGGCCGGAGGTGGCCGCCTGGTGGAACCGTGCGCGCCGGGCGGCCGACGGCGGGGCGGACGCGGCCGGACTCGCCCGCCGCTACGCCTTCCTGGGCGATCTGATCCCGGACCGGGTGCGCGGCTGCCCACGGCTGCGGGCCCTGCCCACCATCGGTTTCCGGGTGCATGACGACGCCCGGCGGTCCTGATCACCGCATCGAGGAGAACCCCATGGAACTCGCCCGTACCGGGGCGCGCCGGACACGCGGCAGAGCCGTCCCGGCCGCGCTCGCCATCGGCGTCGTCCTGCTCGCCGCGGGGTGTGTCCCCGGCACCGACGGCTCGGGGGCCGCCGGTGCCGGGACCGGCGCGGCCACCGCCATACCCGATCCGGCGAAGGCCGGAAAGACCACGCTGACCGTGTGGGACCAGGAGATACGTGGCGGGACCAACGGCGAGATACAGCAGCTGAACCGGGAGTTCGAGCGGAAGTACCCCAATGTGCGGATCAAGCGGGTCGCCCGGAGCTTCACCGATCTGAAGACCACCCTGAAGCTGGCCGTCTCCGGTAACCATCCGCCCGATGTCATCCAGGCCAACCAGGGCTACCCGGACATGGTGGCCTTCGTCCGGGCCGGGCTGCTCGCCCCGCTGGACAACTACGCCGGGATCTACGACTGGAACACCCGCTACCCCGCCACCCTGCTGGGCCTCAACCGGGTCTCCGCCGACGGCAACGACTTCGGCAGGGGGCGGCTGTACGGCATCTCCCAGACCGGCGAGTACATCGGCCTCTACTACAACAAGGACGTGCTGGAGAAGGCGGGGCTCCAACCGCCGCGCACCTGGGGCGAGTTCACCGACGGCCTGGCCCGGCTCAAGGACCGCGGCGAGCTGCCGATCCAATTCGGCAACCTCGACAAGTACCCCGCCATCCACACCTTCGGGGTGCTGCACGACCAGCTCGGCGCCGCCGACGCCCGCGACACCGTCCTCGGCCGCGGCGACGGCTTCGACAACGCCGCCACCAAGAACGCCGCGGCCACCCTCGCCGACTGGGCCAAGCGCGGCTATCTGCCCGGCGGCGCCAACGGCCTCGGCTACGACGAAGCGGCCAAGAAGTTCGCCTCCGGCGACGGCGCGTATCTGCTGACCGGCACCTGGCAGCTGGCCGACCTGAAGAAGCCCATGGGGGACAAGCTGGGCATCATGCCGCCCCCGCCCGCCAAGGCCGGCGGCGCCCCCGTCACCACCGGTGGCCAGGGCCTGGCCTGGTCCATCACCTCCCGCTCCCGCCACCCGGAGGTGGCCGCCGCCTATCTGGACTTCCTCACCGACGCACACGCCGCGGACGTGATGACCCGGCACGGAGTACTGCCCGCCGTCCCCGCGAAGGCCGCGGCGGGAGTGAGCCCGGACAGCGCCGACGGCCAGATGATCGCCGGATGGAAGCGGCTGAGCGCCGCCGACGGACTCGTCCCGTACCTCGACTACTCCACCCCCACCTTCTACGACACCCTCTCGGCCGCCCTCCAGGGCGTGGTCAGCGGCAAGACCTCCCCGGACAGCTTCGCCGCGACCCTCCAGAAGGACTACGGGGCCTTCATGAAGAAGCAGCGCGAGCAGCACACCTCGGCCGGGCCCCGATGAGGCTCGCCGCCCTGACCAGGGCCTACCGCCGCCGCGCGCCCGGTGAGCCGCGCGCCATCGGCTACCTCTACATCCTGCCCGCGCTGATCGTGTACGCCGTCTTCCTGCTCTACCCGTTCGGGCAGTCGGTGTGGCTGTCCTTCGTGCACTGGGACGGGCTGACGGTCGCCACCCCCGCCGGATTCGACAACTACCGCGCGCTGTTCACCGACGCGAGCCTGCGCGCCCCCTTCCTCCACGCGCTGCTGCTGCTCGTCTTCTACGCGGCCCTGCCGGTGGCCATCGGGCTGCTGCTGGCCGCCGTGATGTCCCGGGCCCGGGTCCGGGGGATGACCTTCTTCCGTACGGTGCTGTTCCTGCCGCAGGTCCTGGCGCTGATCGTGGTCGGCGTGGCCTGGCGCTCGATCCTCGCCCCCGACGGGCTGCTCAACGACGCCCTCCGCGCCGTCGGCCTCGGTGGCCTCGCCCGCCCCTGGCTCGGCGACTACACCTGGGCGCTGCCCGCCGTCGGCGTCGTCGGCACCTGGGTCGGCACCGGGCTGTGCATGGTCCTCTTCCTCGCCGGGGCCCAGCGCATCCCGCGCGAGCTGTACGAGGCGGCGCGGATCGACGGCGCCGGACCGCTGCGCGAGTTCCGCACCGTCACCCTGCCCGGTCTGCGGCCGCAGATCGCGGTGGCGCTGACCCTGACCATCGTGGCGGGGCTGCGCAACTTCGACCTGATCTACATCACCACCAGCGGCGGCCCCGGAAACGCCACCTCCGTCCCCGCCTACGAGGTCTACCACCGGGCCTTCGAGACCAACCAGGTCGGCTCGGCCGCCGCCGTCGGCGTGGCCCTCACGGTCCTGATCTTCGTCCTGACCGTCACGGTCTCCCGGCTCGTGGAAGGGCGGCGGGCATGACCACACGCCTGGAACGCAACGTCACCTACGGCATCCTCGCCCTCTTCACCGTCCTCGCCCTCACCCCCGTGATCGGCATCCTCTCCACGGCCTTCGGCTCACAGAACTCCCTGGACACCGGCTTCTCACTGCCCAAGGACGGGCTCCACTGGAGCAACTTCGCCGACGCCTGGAGCCGTGGCCACTTCGGCACCTATCTGGGGAACTCGGTGCTGGTCACGGCGGTCGTGGTGGCCGCCACCACCGTGCTGGCCATCCTCGCCGCGTACGCCTTCGGGGTGATGCGCTTCCCCGGCTCCACGGTGCTGTTCCACCTCTTCGTGATCGGGCTGACGCTGCCCCAGGAGGCGCTGGTCGTCCCGCTCTACTTCGATCTGCGCTATGCCGAACTCACCGACAGCTACTGGGCGTTGATCCTGCCGCAGACCGCGCAGTCCCTGGCCTTCGGGGTCTTCTGGATGCGCACGTACTTCCGCGGCAGCGCACGGGCGGTCATCGAGGCGGCCCGGATCGACGGGGCGAACACCTGGACCACGCTGTGGCGGGTGCTGGTCCCGATGGGCCGCCCGGCGATCTCCACCATGGTCGTGATCACCTTCATGTGGACCTGGAACGAGTTCCTGATGGCCCTGGTGATGGTCAGCGACGAGGCCCATCGCACGGTCCCCCTGGGCCTCGCCTTCTTCCAGGGCCAGCACAGCTCCGACGCGGCGCTGCTCGCGGCGGCCTCGGTGCTCATCGCCCTGCCGGTGGTCGTGGTCTATGTGGCACTCCAGCGCCGGTTCATCGAGGGCATGCTGGGCGGGGCGGTGAAGGAGTGAGCCCGGCGGGCACCGGGCTTATGCCGAGGGGGTGCGGCTGACCGGGCGGCCGAGGCGGGCCACGGCGTGGGCGAAGACGGCCGCGTCGTGCACCGCCGCCCCGCCCGTGTCGTTGTTGAAGTACGCGTAGACCTCGGCGTCGGCCGGCCAGGTGTCCCCGATCCGCCGCGCCCAGGTGGTCAGCGCCTGGCGCCCGTAGCGCGGGGCCGGGCGGGCGAGGCCGCCGTGGAAGCGCAGATACCCCCACCCGGTGGTCCGCCACAGTGGGGTGACCGGCCGGGAGCCGGAGTCGGCCCAGCACAGCGCGGCCGAGCGGCGCTCCAGCACCGCGCGGATCTCCTCGGTCCACCAGGAGGGGTGCCGCGGTTCGACGGCCACCCGCGTCCCGGAGGGGAAGCAGCCAAGGCAGCGGTCCAGCAGCTCGCCGTCGGCCCGCAGGGTGGGCGGCAGCTGCACCAGCACCGGGCCCAGCCGGTCGCCGAGCCCGGCCGCATGGGACATCAGCCGCTCCACCGGCTCCTCCGGATCGCGCAGCCGCTTGATGTGGGTGAGGTAGCGGCTCGCCTTGAGCGCCATCACAAAGCCCTCCGGCAGCCGCTGCCGCCAGGTGGCGAACTGGTCGTACGAGGGCAGCCGGTAGAAGGCGTTGTTGCTCTCCACCGTGGCGAAGGCGCGGGTGTACTCCTCCAGCCACAGCCGCTGCGGACAGCCCTCGGGGTAGAGATCGCCGCGCCAGTCCCGGTACTGCCATCCCGAGGTGCCGATCAGAGCGGTCATGCCTCGCCCGGATGCCAGGGCGGCCACTGCCCGGGCCGGTCCTCCCAGTGCACCTGGGCCGGGTCGTCCAGGTCGATATCGGGGAAGACCTGCCGGACGCGCGGCTCGAACTCCTCCCGTTCCAGCGGTTCGCACCCCAGGCCACGCAGCCGCACCAGCCGGTAGCGGCCGTCGGCCTCGATTGACTCGACGAAGACGGGGTAATCGGACTCGTCCGGGCCGGTGGCGTTCTCCATACCTCCAGGGTGCCGGGTCTCCGGTATCCGCGCGCCCCGGCCGGCGGCCGGGAAACGCCGGTGCGCGGATGGACGGACCGCCGGTTTGATGGATATCGGCTTGATACGTGGATGAGTCCTTCAGGAATGGGGGTGAGTCATGATCTTCACTGACCGGACGGACGCCGGGCGGCGCCTCGGCGAGGCGCTGCGCCCCTTGGCGGATGAGAACCCGGTCGTACTCGGGCTGCCGCGGGGCGGGGTGCCGGTGGCCTTCGAGGTGGCCAGGGCGCTCCATGCGCCCCTGGACGTGATCATCGTCCGTAAGCTCGGCGTCCCCTACCACCGGGAGCTGGGGTTCGGCGCCATCGGCGAGGGCGATGTACGGGTCATCCATGAGGCGATCGTCCGGATGAGCCGGGCCGATGAGAAGGATCTCGCCGAGGTGGAGCGGGCCGAGCGGGAGGAGCTGGCCGACAAGGCGCACCGGTTCCGGCAGGGCCGCTCACGGATCCCGGTCGAGGGCCACACCGTGATCATCGTGGACGACGGCATCGCGACCGGCGCCACGGCCCAGGCCGCCTGCCGGGTGGCACGGGCCCAGGGCGCCGCGCGGGTGGTCCTCGCCGTGCCGGTGGCGCCGCCGGACGCGGTCGCCGCGCTGCGCGAGGACGCCGACGAGGTGGTGGCCCTCTCCACCCCCTCGGACTTCGCGGCGGTGGGGGAGTGGTACGAGGACTTCTCGCAGACCGCGGACGACGAGGTGGTGGAGTTGCTGTCCCGGTCGACCGGAGAGTCCGGTGAGGCGCATCCTGGAAGGTGACGCAGGAGGTGAGCGCGATGGAGACGATCGTGGGATGCGACATTCAGATGGAGTTCCGTGAGATCGGTCCGCTGACCGAAGCGGTCGTCCGGCTGAGGATGCACGACGGTACGGAGATGCTGGCCCAGGGCCGTGCCAACCGCAACCCCGACGACCCGGCACAGCCGAGGGTCGGCGAGGAGATCGCGGCGGCGCGGGCACTGACCAATCTGGCGCACCGGCTGATCGGCAAGGCGGGCGGCGATATTGAGGAAGTCACCCATTCCAAGGCGCATTTGGTGATGTAAGGCCGTTGAGGCGAAGGAGCGTCCGCCGCGGTGGTCCACCGCGGGCGGAGGCTCCTGTGCGTATGCGCTGCCCGTGCGCGGGCTCGTTCAGCGGTGGCCGAGGGTGAGCTGCTGGCCGGGCCGGATCAGATCCGGGTCGGCGCCGATGACCTGGCGGTTGATCTCGTAGAGCCGTTCCCAGCCGCCCGCCACTCCCTGCCGGTCCGCGATCCGCGAGAGGGTGTCGCCGCGGACGACGGTGTACGACCCGGCCCGGGGCTGAGCCTTGGCCGGTGGCTCGGGCACGGCCTTCGGGACGATGAGCAGCGGCTGGGCCTTCGTGGCCGTGACGGCCGTGACGGTGGTGGCGGCCGGGGTCGGCGAGGTGGGCGCGGGGGCTGAGGCGGCGTTCGCCTGGCCGATGCCGATGAGGGGCAGGGCGACGCCGGCGCCGCCCGCGGTGATCGCGAGCGAGGTGCGGGAGACACGGTGGGGCCGGGGCCGGCGATGACGTCCGCGTGCGGCCATGGAGTCCTTCTTCCTGTCCTGGTACGTCAGTTGGCGAGTGCGATGGCTGCCGAACAGTAATCCCAGGGTTCCGACGTGGACAAGGCGTTCGGATGTTTGCGGTAGAGAATCCAATGTGAGGAATTTGAGCCCCGACGCGATCAATGTGCCCCGGACATAAGAGAACGCGCGCGGGGAAGGGAGTCCCAGGGGGAATGCACCGGAGGCATCGGGGCACCCGCCCTCGATGCCGGTGACCCCCGGCAGACCGCTGACCTCGGGAGGTCGCTCATGAGTCAACGGAACGGTTCGGCTCCTCGGCGCAGGACTCGGCGCACGACGGCAGCGCGGTCCCGGCCGCCCGTCTTATGCGCCCTGCTGATCGGCGCGCTGGCCACGGTCACCGCGTGCGGCAGCGACACCGGGGACGGGGACTCCGCGCGGCGCGCCTCGTCCGTCACCTCCGCCTCCGCCGCGCCACCCTCCTCCCCTTCGGCCGCCTCCTCGGCCTCGTCCGAGAGCGGCTCCTCCCGGAACGAACGGCCCGCCTCGCGGACCGCGCAGTCCCCTCCGCCCTCGGCGCATTCCTCGCGCCCGTCCTCCTCGCGGCCCGCCGCCGCGTCCGGGGTGCGCCGCGTCTGCTCCAAGGCGCAGCTGACGCTGGCGGTCGGCCGGATGGACATAGGCGCCGGCAATGTGTATCTGCCCCTGGTGTTCACCAACAAGTCCTCCACGACCTGCACCCTCACCGGATACCCCGGTGTCTCGCTGCTCGACTCCACCGGCGCGGTGATTGGCGACCCCGCCACCCGGCGCGGCCCCACGCGCTCCCCGGTCTCCCTGCCGCCCGGCGGCAGCGCCTCGAGCAGTCTGCACACGCTCAACGAGGGCATGAACGACACCCCGTGCCGGCGCACCGCCACGCGGGTCCGGGTCTATCCGCCGGATTCCTTCGACGCGATGAACGTCTCGGCGCGGTCGTTCCGGGTGTGCGGAGGCGTGTTCGAGGTCGAGGCGATGCAATCCGGAACCGGGGGATGACACCGGCATATCGGGGGGCTCCCAGGCGCGCGGAAGTGTCCGAAAATCTTGACAACGCAGGCGCCGACTGGCCGTGTTCACTCTTTCGCAATCATTAGGGGTAGGCCACCATAGGGATGCCTCATATGAGCCGTTAGGGAGCGTCCGGAGGGGGACGGTGTCATGGAGCGGGTCGCGACCGAGGTCGAGACGGAGCTGCTGGACCTTTCGGGGGCGACACTCGAGGACCTCGACCGGCACGAAGGGCTTTCCGCGGTGACGGAGCGGCTGCTGGATATCGTCCAGCGCCCGCCGACGGTCGGCGGCAACTCGTCGTCGTCGTCTTCGACCGGCGAATGTGTGAGTTAACCGGCTATGACGTCCTCCGCCACGCGGGGTCTCAACCATCGTTTATCGGTGGAGTGTTTCGCCGAGTTGGCGCGGGGCTCGGGCGGCCCCTCGGCCGTGGCCGAGCTGAGGTCGGGACAGCGCAGCCGGACCATACTGCTGCTGCGCGCCCTGGTGGACATCGCCTCCGCGCACCCCGCCCTGCCCGGCCCCCTTCCCTCGCCCCGGGAGGCCTGGCACCTGCTGATTCGGGCCGAGAACCGCTCCCCGGCAGCCGTGGACAGGCTGCTGCTGCACCCTCCCACGGGCGTATGGCTCAACCGCTGTCTGCGCAGGCTGCGCGGTCTGGAATCGGGGGACGGACCGCTGTGGAGCGCGGTCGGTCATCTGCATGCCACAGCCGCCTCGGCCGCTCTTCTCGCCGGAATCGACTTTCGTGGCGTTGTCCCGGCGCGCGAGGACGGGGTGATATTGCCGGCCCTGGGATTCGCCCGCATTCCGGACACGACCGATGTCGTCGAGGTCGTCATGAGCGGGCAGAAGGCGGCGGTCTCATCCGGCCCGCATTCAGTGACGCTGCCCGCCGACTTCTCCGAGGACGCTCCCGGTTGGCACGGGCTGCGGCGGCTGCGCGGAGAACACCAGGGGATTGTCTGTGCCCCCCTTGTCGACGACCTCGACCCCTATCGTGACTTTCTCCGGATCCGGGAGCCCGAGCGGCTCGGCGGCGAAGAGTGGCAGGGCTGGCAGGAGAGATTCGGCGATGCGTGGCGGCTGGTCTCGGAACAGCGCCAGGTGGACCCGCGGGGGATCGGGGCCTGCCTGTCCTCCGTCGTGCCCGTGCCGTACGCCGCCTGGCCCGAACCGTTCAGCGCCTCATCGCCGGAGGCGTACGGCTGTGTGCTGCTCAACGGGGCCACGGATCCGCTGACCCTCGCCGCCGCGCTGGTACACGAGGCCCAGCACATCAAGCTCAGCGCTCTGATGGATCTGGTGCCCCTGATCGAAGGGGGCCTGGAGGAGATCCACTACGCGCCCTGGCGGCTGGACCCGCGACCGCTGCGCGGGCTCCTTCAGGGGGTTTACGCGTTCCTGGGCGTGACCGGATTCTGGTGGGACCGGCTGCGGCGCGCCGAGCCCGGACCGGCCCGGGACACCGCCGCGTTCGAGTTCGCCCTGCGCCGGGCGCAGACCGCCTCGGGGCTGCGCACGCTCCTCGCTCACGCCGAACTGACCCCCAGGGGCGAGGAGTTCCTCCACCGGCTGGAGGACCGGCTCACCCTGTGGCTCGCGCAGCGGGTGCCCTCCGTGCCGAAGCGCCTGGCGTCGGATCTGATCCACGATCACCGGCTCGTCCACCGCATGCGCCACCTGGCGGCGGACCCGGAGCCGACCGCACAGTGGGCACGGGCCTGGCGGGAGCGGACCGACCCCCCCGGGGAGCTGCCGGGCACCTCGGTCCGGCCGACCCGTCCGGAGGCGTCGGCGCGCCCCGCGCTCGCCCGGCTCCGGCTCGCGGATCCGGCGGGGTTCGCGCGGCTGTGCGAGGGCGGGGGAGCGGGGTTGTCCGGGGGGTTATCCGGGGGAGCGGGGCTGTCCGGGGGGTTATCCGGGGGAGCGGGGCTGCCCGGGGGCGGTGACGCCCCCGACCGGGCCGACCTCGACTGGGCCGCGGGGGACACCGCGGCCGCGCTGCGCGGCTACCGGGCCCGTCTGGAAGCGGACCCGGACGACATCGCGGCATGGGCGGGGCTCGCGCTCGGCCTGCCGGACGGCGCGGCCAGGACGACCCTGCTCAACCACCCCGAACTGGTCCTGGCCGTCCACCGGGAGCTGCGCACCGCGCCGGACACGGGTCCCGATCCGGTGGCTCTGGCGCGGTGGATCGGGACGCCTACGCGCGGGTGAACGGCGCGCGGCACGGGGCCCCGCGAACGGCGACGCGAACGCCGGTTCAGATGGAGATCGACTCCACATCGCAGTCCGCCCGGATCCCCCGGGCCGCCGCGACCGTCGCCGGGTGGCTGGCCGTCAGCACCCGGCGCAGCCGGCCGAGCGCGTCCTGGTGCAGCTCCTCCGCCTGCCTGCCCTCGCCCAGTGCGCGCAGATCCCCCGACAGATTGACCGCACACGCGAGCGTGGTGGGGTGGTCCTCACCGAGCCGGGACCGGCAGGCAGCGAGGGTCGTGGTGTCCAGGTCGTGGGCCTCCTGGTAGTCCGCGAGGGTGTAGTGGTCGCTGGCCGTGTTGATGGCGCACGCCAGCGACGTGGGATGGTCGGCCCCCAGACGCTCGACGAGCACCGGCAGCGTCTCCTTGTTCAGCGCGAGCGCCTCATCCGTCTCGCCCAGCAGCCGCAGCGTCACGGCGAGGTCGATCGCCGCGCCCAGGGTCGCCGGATGCCGTTCCCCCAGCAGGACGCGCATATCGTCGAGACATTTCCGGCCGACCTCACGGGCGCCTTCCAGATCGGCGGTCTGCCGCAGATCCATCGAGAGGGCCAAGGCCGTGTTGGTGATGTGGAGGTTGGGCTCGGTGTAGCGCAGCCGGTAGCGCTCCAGCACCTCCCGGCTGAGGTCCAGCGCGCCCTCGTGGTCGCCCGCCTTACGACGCGCCACGGCGAGGTTGCGCAGGGCGTAGACCACGGTGGGCGCGTTCGGCGGGAACAATTGGCGTGCACGGCTACAGGTCTGCTCCAGCATGTCGCGGGCCGCCATATAGTCCCTGCCCTCGCGGACGTCGATGGCCAGGTTGGCCTCCACCAGGATGGTGAGCAGGGCGTCCTCGCCGAGCACCAGACCAGCGGTGCGCCGTGCGCCCTCGTCCAGCTGCCTGGCGTGCTCGTAGTCCCCCGCCGCGCGCAGCGCCACGGCGTAGTCGTTCGTCGCGGCGATGGAGTACGGGTCCTCGTCCCCGAAGAGCCGCAGGGTCCTGGTCCAGCGGTCCTTCTCCAACTCCACATAGCGCGCGTAGTCACCCTGGTAGCGGGTGTCCACGGCGACCGCGCCCTGAGTCACCAGGGTGTTCTCGTGGTCGTCGCCATCTTTGGCGCGCTGGAGCTCCAACGTCCGGCTGTTGAGTTCTCTGGCCTCCTTGAAGTGGCCGAGCACGGTCAGCACATGGCCCAGGGTCCGGGAGACGGCCAGCGTCTCCGCACTGTCCTCGCCGAGCTTCGCCACCCATTCCCTGCGCACCTGGGTGGCGAGCTCCAGCGCGCCCTCGTGGTCGCCCCAGACATAGAGGAAGCGGACCAGATTCCGCACCATCTGCCGCACCCATTTGTCATCGCACTCCATCGCGCGCGACGCCCGGACATGGGAGAGGAGGTCGGCGTACCGCCCCCAGTTCGCGGGAGCGACATCATTGGGGTCGCCGAAGGCCAGCAGCACATGGGCGCTGTGCCGCATGTCCGCCTGCTGCTGTGTGGACATCTGGCCGATCAGCACGGCCTGCACCAGCCGGTGCATCTCGATCGTGTTGCTGCGGTGATTGATCTTGATCAGGGCGTAGCGGTTGATCTCACGGATCGCGTGGCCGAGCTTGATCGGGTCCTGCAGCACCTCCGAGAGCTCGGGGGAGAGGGATACCCCGCGCACGCCGGAGAAGAGCCGGCGGGAAACCGGCTCGGGCGCGAAGAACGAGCACATCTGGAGGAGTTGGAGCGCACCGGGATGGGTTTCGGCCAGCCGCCGCAGCGACATGTTCCAGGCGGCGGCGACCGGTTCGGGGTAGTCCACCGGAACGCCCGCCGCCAGCAGTTCATTGCGTCGGGTGGAGACATCGGCCCGCTCGTCCTCGAAGACCTGGAGATACTCGTCGACCGGCATCCCCGTCTCGGTGAGCCACGCGGCCGCCTGCTCGATGGCCAGCGGAAGGTCCCCGAGGGCGTCGGCGACCCGGTCCGCCTGGTCGCGCGGCAGCTCCGGCCCCCGGCGGCGCAGCAGCTCGATGCTCTCCTCCCGCTCGAAGACGTCCACTTCGACGGTGCGGGCGGCGCGCGACCACTGGGCGTTCCTCGATGTGACCAGGATCCGGCCCGGCCCGCCCGCGGGGAAGAACGGCCGAACCGTCTCCAGCTCCTCGGCGTTGTCGAAGACCAGCAGCCAGTTGCGGCACGGGCGTCCGGTGCGCAGCGCGTCCAGCACGCTGGGCACGGCCGTGTTGGCCTCCATGCCCGCGTGCAGTCCGAGCCGGTCGGCGAGCTGGACCAACGCCTGGCGGATCTGCTCGGGGCGCTCGGCCGGGATCCACCAGACCGCGTCGTAGTCGGCGGCGTGCTGATGGACGTACTCCAGGGCGATCTGTGACTTGCCCACCCCGCCCAGCCCGTGCAGGGCCTCGGGCAGCACGGCGGCGGTGCCCTCGCTCTTCAGCCGCTCGTGGAGAGTGTCGAGCAACGTCTGCCGACCGGTGAAGTTGTTGTTCCGGGGCGGTACATTTCCCCAGATGGACGGGGGTTCCCCGGGCTGGCGCTCCTCCACGGTGGGCAGGGTCCGGGCAGCGGTCACGGACACGAATGTTCCTCTCAGATGCTCCCCCGCCGGGCCCGGCGTGCCGTGCGCCGGCGGGGATGGTGAATCGTCGGCCTGGGACAGCGGGTCTGGTCGGGGAGTCGTGGAGTCAGTCATGGCCGCAACCGCCTCGGAGACCACATATTTTCCCCTGTGTGATGCGTCTTCAACTGGATCGGGCGGGGTTTCCCCCGAGCGGACGAGCGCCTGATGGGCCAGGACCAGGGCGCGAAAGGAGCGCGCACCCTCCAGATACGGCCCCGAAAGAGCCTGGTAGACCTGCTCCTGAAGACGGATGTACGGCAGCAGCCGCTCCGTCCTGGGAAGGTCCCCCACCGAGCCCGAGGGGTGGTTGAGCAGATCCCGCAGCATCAGCAGCGGTTTCCAGCGGCGGCCCAGCCGGTCCAGGACGCTGCCGAGGATGTACAGCGACTCGTCCCGCATCCCGGCCGACAGCAGCAGCTCGCGCACCCCGTCGTGGAACTCGTAGCCGATACCCGTCTCGTCCAGCGGGTCGGCGGTCCCCACCTTGCGCAGCAGCCCGCCCAGCAGGATCTCGGCCAGATCGCCCGGACTGCCCTCCGGCTGGTGGATGCCCTGCACGAACTCCATCACGGGAATGTTCAACGGGGCCGCGGCCAGCCGGGACGCCAGCCGGAAGGCGCTCGGCGAGGCGGTGGCGCGGAACCGGAAGACGCGGTCCCAGGCGCTCGGTTCCGGTTCGGGATCCCAGCGCTCGGCGGGCACCCCGGGCAGCAGCGCCATCGTGTCCTCGCCGCGCGCCGACGGGCGGGCCACCAGCCGCGCCCAGTTGGCCATCCACCGCGCGTCCAGCTCCAGCACCGGGACCGGCGGCGCGCCGCCCGGCCAGGAGCCGCCGTCCGCCCGCCGCCAGCTGCCGTTGGGGGCGCCCGGTTCGGGGATCCGCACCCGCACCCGCTCCGGCGCCACTCCGGTGTGGTGCCAGCGGCCCTGGCGCAAGACGTGCAGCACCGCGACCGACGCCTGCCGCGCCCAGCCGGCCAGCGCGCGCTGGGCGCTCTCATCGGCCCAGGCCGGGCCGATGCCGTCGGTCAGCACCAGCACCGTCCGCTTGCCGCGCGGCGGCATCCCCGCCACCGGCGACCGGTCCTCCTCGGGTAACGGATGGTCGGTATTCACCCGGTGCACCCGCACATCCCGGAAGGCGCCGGTGCGTTGTAACACGGTGACCAGATGCGCGGCCGTCCGCCGCCACACCACCATCGAACTGCCGCAGTCCACCAGCAGGACGGCGTCCATCCAGCGCTCGCGCACGGGCACCAGGTCGGGCACCCACAGCCCCTCGCGCGCCGCGCGCTCGGCCGTGGCCTCCTCGTCGACCTCCGTCTCGACCGGCGAGGGCGCGGTGCGCTTGAGCGGCCGCAGCGCCCGGGACAGGGCGCGCTCGGGCAGCGGCGGCCCGTCGGCGGACGGCCGGCGCGCGGGCACGAAGGCCTCCGCGACGGTCGCCGGCTCCGCCTCGCCGGGCGGCGCGGACACGCCGACCAGCTCCGCGGGGAGCAGCGGTGCCGACACCGCGGGCGCCGCCTCGGGCCCGGACGAGGGGCGCTCCCCCCGCCGGTCCTGCCGCGGCTCGTCCGACGGCTCGTCACCGGGCGGCGGGGCGTCCGCCTCCGGTGTCCCGGGGAGGGGGCCGGGGTCCGGCGGCCCGGGGCCACGGTCCGTCTCGGCCTTGCAGACCGCCAGCCACAGGGCGTCGGCGAGCTGCCGCCAGTCGAGGTCCCGTGGGCCCGGCCCGGCGGACCTGCCGCCTGGGTCGTGTGTCATGTCGAGCCCGCTGCGCTGTCCAGCCGATGCCAGACGGCCTGCAGTAGCTCCTCCCACTCGGGCCCCGGAACATGTGACTGGGACGTCACCAGATACACCGCGTTGAGCAACTGGTCGGCGGCGAGGCCGCCTTCGCGCTCGCTGCGCTCGAGGAACATCTGGATCAGCTCCCGCGCACGCGGATCGTCTGCCCGCCCCAGATGCGCGGCCACGATCGCGGCGAGCCGGTCCGCGTCCGGGTCGGGCAGCCGCAGCTGGAGACAGCGCCGCAGGAACGCGGGCGGAAAGTCCCGCTCGCCGTTGCTGGTGATGACGACGACGGGGAAGGCGCGGCAGCGCACCCGCCCCGAGGCGATGACGGTACTGCGCTCCGGGTCGTCGGTGAGGACCGATACGGCCGGCCGGCGTCTGCGGATGCGCACCAGCTCGGGGATGGCGTACTCGCCGGCCTCGAAGATGTCGAGGAGGTCATTGGGCAGATCGATATCGCTCTTGTCGAATTCGTCGATGAGCAGGACGCGCGGCAGGCGGTGCGGGAGCATCGCCGTGCCCAGCGGCCCGAGTTGGAGGAAGTCGCCGATGTCCTCCGGTCCGGGTTCGTACGTGTCCCCCTCCGACGCCTGGCCGGCCGCGGCGGCGTGCACACGGCCGACGGCATCGTAGCCGTAAAGCCCGGACCGCAGGGTCGAACGCGTGGTGATCGGCCAGCGCAGCACCCGGCCCAGGCCCAACTCCCGGCTGATGCGGTACGCGAGCGTGGACTTGCCGGTGCCCGGGCGGCCGGTCACCAGAAGGGGACGCCTGAGGATCAGCGCCGCGTTGACGAGATCGGCCTCCTCCGGGTCGGAGCGCACCCCGAGGGGGGTGGTGCCCAGCCGCCGGGCGGCGTCCTGCTCGTCCTCCGACGGCGCCGGGGGCTCGGTCGGGGTGTCGTCCGCGTCCGATAACGCGCCGGACCGGCCGTTGCCCTCGACCGGGCAGGCCGAGACCCCGCCGAAGGCGCGCCACGGGGGCGGCGGCGGAAGGATTTCCTCCAGGCTCACATCGTGCAGCGGGCGTCCGGTGCCCTGGTAGATCCACCAGGGGCGCGGTATCCCGGACGGCAGGGCGGCCGAGGCGGAACCGGAATCCTGGTGGAACCGTCCGTTGTGGCGCCGCGCAGGCTCTTCGTCGCTCATCGACCACCCACCCCCTCGTCCGGCCCCGTAATGCGCCCTTGCGGTTCCACGGGACGGGTCGGGTCGTCCCAAACGAGCACCACATGCTGCCCCAGGTGATGCTCCCGCTCCGCGGAGTCGATCGTATGGGCGTCCAGACGTAACTCTGTCACGGCTTCGCGGAGCCGTGCCAGGTTCCCGCTGGCGTCGGCCTGATTTTGTCTCAGCTGCTGGACGAAGCCGGGGGCCCGGGTCGCCCGGCCGTCCCAGGCGACCACCGGAATCCCGGCCCGCCAGGCGGTCAGCGCCTCCGAGGTGCCCTCGGGCGTCATGCCCGGGGGCGAGGTCAGAACCAGCGCGACCACTTGCGGATCGGCCTTGAGCCGGGCCAGCAGGGCGGTGGGGTCGCCGGAGCGCGGGCTGTCCGGGTCCTCGCCGTCCACGACGAGCTGCTTGGCGCGCTCGGGCTGCTGGTCGAGGAGGTTCCAGCGGTGCTTCCACTCCCGGTGCCAGCGCCTGGTCCGGCTGCGCTCCAGGCTCCGTACGACCACCGGGTAGTGCATGTACAGCGGGATGGGCAGCTCACTGTCGAGCTCCAGACGCCAGCGGTGGACCGGCAGATTCAGGTCATCCTGGCCGAGCATGAACTCGATGTGGATCGCGCGGGCGTCGTCCCACTCCTCGGCCGCCTGGTACACCAGCGTCTGGACCGCCCGCTCCGCGGTCTCCGCGGTGACCTGGGTGACCGGGCCGCGGACCGGATGCCAGCCGGTGGGGTCGTACTGGTGCCAGGACGAGAGCTCGTAAGCCCCGGCCTCCTCCTGCGGCAGCAGCCGGATCACCAGATAGGCGTCCACCGGACCGGCCGGGGCGGCATGCCCCACCTGCTGCCGCAGCGACCGCAGCTGGGGCGTCAGGCCCAGCTGCCGCGCCTGCTCATCGGCCCAGTCGCGCAGCGCGTCGGCCCGCTGAAGCGGACGCGCCGCCGCCGCGAGGTACTCCACGAGGGCGAGCTGCGGCGGCAGCCCGCCCGGCTGCGCGTTCATCCGGCTGAGCACTTCGAAGGCGTGCCACGGGCCGGTGACCGCGGGGACGTCCTGCAGCGGCCCCGCCGCCGTACGGCACAACTGGCCCAGTTGCTCGATCTCCAGCCCTTCCAGCAGCGACCGCAGCTTCGCGATGGCGGTCTCGGGCAGCGCCGGACGGGCCGTCAGCTGCTCCATGACCGAGTCGAGCCGCTTGATCGCGTCCTCGTCCGCCGCCGCCATCACCGCGAGGGACGCGCGTAGCGCGTGCATGATCCGCACGTTTTCCAGGCATTCGCGGGCCAGCTCCACCAGGAAGTAGTCGGTCACCCGGTGGGCGCGCACGGGGACGCTGGTCATCTCCAGCTCCATGGCGACCAGATCCAGACACAGCGTGCGCAGATCCGGATCCGTCAGACAGCGGAACTCCTTCAACGCCGTGACGAGGTTGCCGACCGATTTCAGGCCACCTTCCCCCATGGCCGCCATGCCGTGCCCTCCCCCGAGGCCGCATCATCGGTCCCCGCCGCCGATGATCCCGCCGGAGACCCTGCCATACGCGGGTGCCACCCGCCGGGACTCCGGGACAACTTGTATGCCCCGCAAGCCTCTCGTGACACCCCTGGCGAGTATGTCTGTGGCACCGTCCCCCGCGCCCGGGGCGGGCCCCGGGCGCGGCCGGGACACCTCCCGGCGGTGGACGGGGGAGCCCGCGTCCACGGCGACCGCGAGGCGGAGGGCCGTCCTCCTCAGGGGCCCACCTGGACGGTTCCGCTGAGCTCGCGCGGGGGCGCCCTCCCGGGTGGCCCGGAGTGGGCGCGGATGAGGGCGGCCCGCGGCCGTCGCCCGCGGGGGCGGGAGGGTGAGGAGGGTCACTCCAATCCGAGTTCCGCGACGCGCCGGGCGAGTTCGGCGGCGGCCGGATCGTCCGGCGCGAGCACCGCGACCACCTCCACGAGTTCGCCCATCGCCCGCCGCGCCTCGCAGACGCGCAGCAGGGACAGAGCCTCCGCGCGGCTCGCCGACTGACGGCCCACCGCGGTGCCGACGGTGGGCAGTTCGTCGAGCAGCTGCTGCCAGCGCACGGGGGAGGTCATCCCGGGCACGGCCAGCAGGGTGTCCGCGAGTACGCCGAGGTCACGGATGGCCAGCCTGCGCCGCCGGGGGCCCTCGGGCGGCGTACCGGCGGCGAGGGATCGCGTACCGGCGGCGAGCGGTCGGACCGTTGTCGCGGCGTCCGCCGCGACCGGGATGCGGCCGATCAGCTCGAAGGCGAAGGCGGCCGCGTTCCGGGAGGCCACCGGCTGCCAGCGCTTGTCGTGCGCCTCGCCCTTGTCCCCGAGCAGATCCGAGATGCCGCGGATCACCAGCGCGTCCAGCTGCTGATTGACATACGCGCCGGCGAGGAAGCCGAAGCCCTCCATGTCCACCGCGAGCGCGTCACCCGCACTGGCCGCGAGCCTGAGCCCGACGTCCGAGCGGTGGTGCGCCACCACCCGGCCGCCCGCCGCGAGGGGCTTCACATGGGCACGGGGGCGCGGCGCGTCGTCCCCCGGGTGGATCCGCCGCTGCCACGTGTCGCCCGCCGTCACCAGCCGGGCCAGCTGCACCAGCCCGTAAGCGGACTGATAGGTCTTCTGCCGGGGCAGAAACCCGGTCTCGGTGTCCTTGCCGGTCTCGTAGTCGTACACCGCGTCGGCGGCCACCACATCGCCCAGCGCGACATCCTTGACGCCGCCCGCCACCCCCACGAACAGCACCGCCCGGGGCGCGAAGAGCGCCGCCGCCCGCTCGACCGAGGCCGCGGCGCCCGGATTCCCGGGGCCCGTCATATGGATGGCGACGCTCCGCTCGGCGGACCGGTCGCGGAACACACCCAGCTCGAACAGCGCGCCCCGCTCCGCCTGGACCGGACGTGGATCCTCCAGATGGGCGCGCACCGCCCGGTACTCGACCTCCAGCGCGGTCAGGACCACCACATCGGCCCGCGCCGTACCCCCATCGCCCTCAGCGCCCACGGATCCCCCCTAGGACTGCCCTTGCCGACACCTTACGGAGCCCGACGAGCTCCCACGGGTCTTCGCACATCACGGCCGGTGCAGATCCGCGTACAGCACGATCTGCACCGCCAGTACGACGACCAGCGCCACCTCCGCCACCGACACCGCCAGCAGCACCGCCCGCACCGGCTCCGACACCCAGTACACGATGAGCGCGGCGATCGGTGCCACCGTGAACAGCAGCAGGTCCGCCGCGAGCTGAAGCCGCTTGCGGGAGACCCGGCGGCCGTCGTCGCGATGGGCCCGCTCCCAGCCGAACACCGGCGGCCGGCCCGGGGCGAGCGCCGTCAGCCGGGGCCCCAGATCCTCCCGGACATACCGTCCGATGGCCGATATCTTCTCGTCGTTGACCAGATAGGCCCACCCCAGCAGCGCCGACGCCGGGGGCAGCAGCAACAGCAGCTCCGGGCGCCCATGGCTCTGGAGGGAGAAGGTGATGATGGCGGCCATCGCGGCCAGCGTCGCGTAGAGCAGATTGTCGCGGAACCCGATCCGCGCCCGCTGCTCCTCCTTCACCTGCTCGTACTCCAGGATCAGCAGCCTGCCCGTGACCGCCTCGCTCTCGGCGCTGTTGTCTCGCGTCACCGTGCCCCCTCCGCGGCCCATGACCGGCTCCGGTGTGACCGGCCCCCTGGTGACTGTTTCCGCCGCTACGCCTGGTCCATTCCGTACGCCCGCAACTTCCGGTACAACGTGGCCCGGCCGATGCCCAGGGACTCGGCGGCCCGCGCCTTGTTGTCCCCGTGCCGGCGCAGCGCCTCCAGGATCGCGGTGCGCTCCGCCCTTTCGATACCGCTCAGCCGGCGGGTGGCCGGTGGCACCCGCAGCCCGTACGGCAGTTCTTCGCGCCGCACCGGCCCGGTGGCCCGGCGGCGCTCGGCCACCTCCCGTACGACGTGGGCGAGTTCGGCCACATTGCCCGGCCAGGTGTGTTGCTCCAGCGCCCGGCGCGCGTCCAGGCTCCAGGTCAGCGGGGGACGCCCGGGGGAGGGGCGCCGGGCGAGGCCCGCCAGCAGCGCCGGAATGTCCTCGACGCGTTCGCGCAGCGGCGGCAGCGTCACCGACCGGGCCGCGAGGATGCCCAGCAGCCGGCTCAGACACGGACCGGTGGGCGCGTCCGGGGTGTGCGTCGCCACCAGCGGCACCGCGGGCCGCTCGGCCAGGAGCGAGAGCAGCGCGGCCACATCGGACTGGCCCAGCCGCTCGGCGTGGCGCAGGAGCAGCGGCGGCGTGCCGCCGTCCGCCTCCGGCTCCGGGAGCTCCGCGAGCGCGCGACACCAGCGCGGGACCTCGCCGGGCGCTTGCTCGGCGGCGTCGACGACACGCGGCGCGGCCGTGCCCCGCGGGCCGAGCAGGGCGCGGGCCAGCGCGGTCTTGCCCACGCCCGGCTCGCCGATCAGCAGCAGCGGCTCCACGGTCCGCGCCAGCTCCGTCGCCCGGGAGACGGTCAGCCGCCAGGGCCGGGACGTGCCCACGAGCCCCGGGAGCCGGTCATGGCCCCGCCGCTCCGCCGACCGCGCCCGCCGGGCCGCCGTGCACACCGTGGCCACGGCCCCGATGACCTCGCCGCCGTGCATCAGGCGCGTCATCCTTACGGTGAGCCCGGCGCCGTCCGGTACGGGGATCTCGCCGTCCGGTACGGGGATCTCCTCCGGCCCCGTATCCGGCCCCGTATCCGGCCCCGTCGCCGGTCCCGTATCCGCGTCCCTGAGGAGGGCCGTGGCATGCCGCTCCAGCCACGCCAGCGTCTCGTGCGACAGCAGCCGCGCGGCCTCCGGGCTGACGAGGCGGCTGCTGCCGTCGAGCGCCACCACCGCCGCCCCCTCGGCCCGCTGCCGCAGATAAGCGTCCAGCAGCACCCGCTCCGCCGGGCGCGCCCGGCCCCGTAGCTCCGTCTCGATCGCGTGCGCGGTGGCCTCGGCGAGCGCCGCGCCCGGGTGGGCGGTGCGGCCCTCGGCCAGCGGGGCCACCACGGTGACGGTGCCGGCCGGGCGGCCCGCCATCGGCTCGTACAGCGGAACGCTGACCGCCGACACCTCCTGCCACAGATCGAGGAAGTGCTCCGGGCCGTGGACCTCGGCCCGGCGCCCCGTGCGCAGCGCGAGCGCGGCGCTGTTGTGCCCGACCGCCTTCTCCGACAGATCGAGACCGGCCATCCCGTCGGGCTCGGGCGTACCGGTGTAACGGCCGCCGCCCGACCACAGCGCCCGGCAGCGGGAGTCGACCAGCATCAGCCCCATCGCGCCGCTCAGCGTGGGCGCCACGCGGTCCAGCACGGGGCGCGCGGCGGCCAGCAGCGGTGAGTCCACCGGCGGCCGGACCCTGGGCGGGGTCGCCAGATCGCGCGGTACGCCGAAGAACCGCGCCCGCCGCCAGGCTTGGGCGAGGTCCTCGGGGACCCCGTCGCCCGGCGGCCGTCCGCTGAAGAACCGGTCCCGCGCCCGGCGCAGCGACGAGAGGGCCGGGTCGGCGGGGGTGTCGTCGGTGGTCGTCACAACCTCTCCACCGTATACGTCGCCACTGTTTCGAAATGAGACACCTCGGGGTCCGGGTTCTGGAACAAGATCATCAATGGCCGGCCGGCGATCACCGATCGGGCCGCGGACCGGCCATCACGGTGGAGCCGGGAGACCGGCCATCACGGGGGAGAGGACGGGGAGAGGACCGAGAGGAGCCCTTCAGCAGTGGAGACCGTCGAGACCGACGTACTGGTCGTGGGCAGCGGCCCCGCCGGAGCCGCGACGGCGCTCGCCCTGAGCACCTACGGCGTGCCCAACGTCATGGTCACCCGGTACGGAGGCCTGGCGGACACGCCCCGCGCGCACATCACCAACCAGCGCACCATGGAGGTGCTGCGCGACCTCGGCGTCGAGGACCAGGTCACCGCCCTGGCCACCCCGCAGCCGCTGATGGGGAACACCGTCTTCTGCACCAGCCTCGCGGGCGAGGAGCTGGGGCGGCTGCGCTCCTGGGGCAATGACCCGCTCGTCCAGGCCGGGCACGAACTGGCCAGCCCCAGCCGGATGTGCGACATGCCGCAGCACCTGATGGAACCGGTGCTGGTGAACGCCGCGGTCTCCCGGGGCACCGCGCTGCGCTTCCACACCGAGTACCTCTCCCACGAGCAGTCGGACGACGCCGTGACCGCGCTGGTCGAGGACCGGCTGCGCGGGGACACCTACCGGGTCCGGGCCCGCTATCTGGTCGGCGCCGACGGCGGGCGCAGCCGCGTCGTGGAGAACGCCGGACTGCCCACGGTCGGCCGGATGGGTGTCG
This sequence comes from Streptomyces lacaronensis, assembly GCF_047337785.1. Lineage (NCBI taxonomy): Bacteria > Bacillati > Actinomycetota > Actinomycetes > Kitasatosporales > Streptomycetaceae > Streptomyces > Streptomyces lacaronensis. The sequence goes on along the minus strand of NZ_JBLHDK010000003.1, from coordinate 1,939,347 downwards.
CGGGCAGCCTCAACATCGTCTTCGAGGCGGATCTGACCCGTCTGACCGCCCATCGCCCCTCCACGCTCTACTGGGTGCTCGCCCCCGGCGCGACCGTCGGCGGCATCGGCGCGGGCCTGGTGCGCTGTGTGCGCCCCTGGACCGAGTGGATGGTGGTGTGGGGCTACGACCTCGACGCGGGCCCGCCGGACCTCACCGAGGAGTTCGCGCGGTCCGTGGTGCACCGGCTGCTCGGCGACGACACGATCCCCGTGCGCATCACCTCCACCTCGGCGTGGACCGTCAACCATCTGTACGCCGAGACCTACGCCGACCGGCGGGTGCTGTGCGCGGGCGACGCCGTCCACCGCCATCCGCCGTCCAACGGGCTGGGCTCCAACACCTCCATCCAGGACGCCTACAACCTCGCCTGGAAGCTCAGGCTGGTCCTCGACGGAACCGCAGCCCCGGCCCTCCTTGACACCTACTCCGCCGAACGGGCCCCGGTGGGACGGCAGACCGTCGAGCGCGCCAACCGGAGCATCGGTGAGACCGCGCCGGTTTTCGAGGCGCTGGATCTGCTCTCCACCTCCGATCCCGAGCAGATGTGGCGCAATGTCGACGCCCGTAAGGACGCCACACCCGAGGGCGCCAAGCAACGGCAGCGGCTGCGCGAGGCCATCGCGGCCAAGGTGTACGAGTTCAACGCGCACGGTGTGGAGATGAACCAGCGGTACGTCTCGGACGCCGTCGTCTCCGACGGCACCCCCGACCCCGGTTTCGACCGCGACCCGGAGCTGCACCACCAGCCCACCACCCATCCCGGCGCCAAGCTGCCGCACGCCTGGGTCGTCCGGGGCCGTGAGCGGCTGTCGACCCTCGACCTCGGCGGTCACGGCCGGTTCACCCTCTTCACCGGCATCGGCGGTGGCTGCTGGGAGGAGGCGGCCGCGGCGGTCCGTCAGCAACTGGGCGTCGAACTCGCCACCGTTTCCATCGGCCCCGGCCAGGAGTACGAGGACCCCTACGGCGACTGGGCCCGGCTGCGCGAAATCGGCGACTGCGGCGCCCTGCTGACCCGCCCCGACAACCACATCGGCTTCCGCCACGCCGAAGCCTCCCCGCAGGCACGGGCGTTGCTGCTCGGCGCGCTGCGTAAGATCCTCGGCCACGGCTGACACCCACCCCCCGCCGTCCGGAGCCCGACCTGGGGCTTCATCATGGACGCGCCCCCCCATCCCCAGAGAAACCGTTAGTGAGATGACTGCAATGCCCCTCGCACTGCTCCGGCGCATGCGCACCAGGCGTCCGGACCGAGGATCAGGACTGAGACTCCCCCTCCCCGTGGGTGCCGGAGCCTTCAGCTGCGAGGTCCTGGACCCCGTTGGCCAGGCCCTGGGCGGCGTGGAGGTCACCGTCACCGAGACGCGTGGCGCCGCCCGTACGGTGGCCAAGGCCACCACCGATCCGCATGGACTGTTCCTCGCCACGCTCGAGCCGGGGCAGTACACGGTGCTGCTCACCGGAAGCGGTCTGCGGCCCAACCGCCTTACCGTCGACATCGCCCCCGGCCAGAGCGAACCTCCCCGCAGGGTGCAGATGGAGCCCTCGCAAGCGCTTGAGCTCCCCCCGCCCGGCACCTGGCTCTTCGACCCGCCGCACACCGCCATCCGCTTCATCGCCCGCCACGTCGGCATGGCCAATGTGCACGGCCGCTTCACCCGTTTCCGGGGCGGTATCCACATCGCCGAGCGGATGGAGGACTCCCGCGTCGAGGTCGTCATCGACGCCTCCAGCATCAACACCGGCAACAACACCCGCGACGCCCACCTGCGCTCCGCCGACTTCCTCGACGTCGAGAACTTCCCGGAGATCCACTTCTCCAGCAACCGCTTCACCTGGCGCAGCGGTCCCAAGTGGACCCTCCAGGGCCCCCTCACGATGCACGGCGTGAGCCGCTCGGTGACCCTGGACACCACGTACCTCGGCGCCGTCAACGGCGGCTACGAACAGGAACTGCGCTGCGCCGCCCTCGCCACGGCCGAACTCCACCGCGAGGACTACACGCTGAACTGGCGCAACATGCTCGCCCGCGGCATCGCCGTGGTCGGCCCCACGGTCAAGCTGGAACTCGACATCCAGGCGATGTACCGCAACCACGACACGCCGACGCCGCCGGAGTAGGCGGTACTCGGTGACCGATGGGGGCGGGCCTGCGGCCCGCCCCCATCTCGTCAGTCCCAGCCGCCTGTGAAATCGCCGTTCAGCTGCGCCGAGCAGATGTTGTAGCCGCCGCGGGCGTGTCCGGTCTTCGTCTCGCCGTCGATCGTGACGGAGCAACGGATGTCGCCGCCGCCCATGAGCTGCGCGCTGACCTGGTAGTAGAGCGCGTCGTCCTTGACCTTGAGCTTCCTGGTCAGCGGCAGACCGCTGCCGTCGAGGTTCTCGCCATCGCTGCCGTAGGTGATGTCCACCCCCGAGGGGGCGCTGCCCCACACCTTGAAGACGGCCGTTCCGGCCGGTGCCTCCTGGCTCCTCTTCGGCTTCGGCGAAGCCTTCGGCTTCGGCGAAGCCTTCGGCTTCGCGGTGACGGTCTTGGTGACCGTCACGGTGGGGGCCGGTTCGGCCGTGTCCTTCACCCGGGCGGGCTTGGCCGTGACGGTGACCGTCACCTTGGGCGTGGGCTTGTCGCCGTCGGACGACTTCGTGTCGTCGCCCTGGGCCGACCCTATGCCGACTCCGGCGAAGAGCAGGATGGCCGCGACCGGGACGGCGACGCGCTTGCGTGCCCATCGCGGCCGTCTCGGCGCCGGTGATGGCTGGTTATTCCAGGACATGGTCCCCCCTTGAGTGATACGCGAGGAACCGACCCTAGCCGCGCCGGTTGAAAAGTGAAGAGGTTGTGTGTGTTCGGTGTTCATATCGTGATCCGGCATCACGGGCCCGGAACCACATAGATTTGGGCTCACCCATCGAACGACGAAGGCGGTAGATCCCATGAGCCTGTACGACATCCCCCTGCGCACCCTCACCGGCGAGCCGACCTCGCTCGGTGAGCATCGGGGTGCGGCGCTGCTGGTGGTCAATGTGGCGTCCAAGTGCGGTCTGACCCCGCAGTACGAGGGGCTCGAGCGGCTGCAGCAGCGCTATGCCGGGCGCGGGTTCACCGTGCTGGGGGTTCCGTGCAACCAGTTCGCGGGGCAGGAGCCGGGGACGAGCGAGGAGATCCAGACGTTCTGCTCGACGACCTACGGGGTGTCCTTCCCGCTGCTGGAGAAGACCGATGTCAACGGCGAGCAGCGGCATCCGCTCTACGCCGAGCTGACGGGGACGCCGGACGCGCAGGGCGAGGCGGGGGATGTGCAGTGGAACTTCGAGAAGTTCCTGATCTCGCCGGACGGTGAGGTCGTGGGCCGGTTCCGGCCGCGGACCGAGCCGGAGGCGGACGACGTGGTCGCGGCGATCGAGGCGCAGCTGCCCCGGTGAGGTGAGCGGAAGCGGGTGGGGCGAGGGGCCGGGAGGCCCCTCGCCCGCCCGGTCAGCCGCGTTCCGCGGCGAACGCGGCCAACCACGCCAGCGGCGCGTTCCAGTTGATCGCCACCTCGTTCGTGGAGTACGAGCCGATGTCGTCGACGTAGCACGCCGCGGGCGCGCAGCCCGGGAGCTTCTCCTGCGCCACCGGATCCTGCAGCCCCGAGTTCGCGCCGCCCGCGATCGATCCGGCGGGCGGGTTCGGCAGCGAGGCGTCGTACTGGTGCGCCCAGAAGCGGTGGTGCTGGTTCTGCGATGCGTGCTCGCCGTAGCCGGTGACATACGACTGGCCGAGCGCGTTCCGGCCGAGCAGATAGTCCAGCGTCTCCAGCGCCCCGGTGCGGTACCGCCGCTGCTTGGTGAGTTCGTAGGCGACGGCCATGACGGTCCCGTTGTTGGCCACCTGGCCGTTGGAGCCCCATACGTAGCCGTCCGCCGGCAGCGGTACCGCGTAGCCCTGACCGGCCATCGTGCTCAAGCGGGCGTCGGCCGCGGACACCACGGAGGCGCGGACGCGGGCGCGGTCGGTGGCGGGCAGGCCGTTGGGGACCGTGGCCAGGACGATCCGCCCGAGGGGCCCGGTGTCCTGCCAGTTGAAGCCGCCCGGGGTGAACACGTCGCTCGCGGTGTGGTACGGCGAGGAGGTGACCGCGTCCCGGTACCGTGCCTCCCCGGTGGTCGCGTACAGCTCGGCCGCCGCCCAGTAGAACTCGTCGCCCACCTCGCTGTCCTCGTACGCCCCGCCGCCGGTGGAGTCGGAGGCCGGCGCGAGCACATCGGGGTTGGCCCGCGCGGCGGCCCAGGCGCGGCGCGCGGAGTCCAGGCAGCGGGCGGCGAAGGCGGCGTCGTACGGCGCGTAGACGCGGGCGCACTGGGCCGCCGCGGCGGCCAGGTTGAGGGTGGCGGCGGTGGACGGCGCGTGCAGCTCACGCGGCTCGGCGTCCTGCTCCGGCCGGGTGGGCAGCCCGGTCCAGGCGGCGTCATGGACCTTGTGGAAGGCCATGCCCGCCCGGGGTTCGCCCTCCGGGATCTGCATGCGCATCAGGAACTCCAGCTCCCAGCGCGCCTCGTCGAGCACATCGGGGATCCGGTTGCCGCGTTCGGGGACGCGCAGCGTGGAATCCCCGAGCGCGGCCGCGTGCCCCGTACGCTTCGCGCGCTCGAAGGAGTTGACCAGCTGCCAGACCGCGAGGCCGCCGTTGACCACGTATTTGCCCTGGTCACCGGCGTCGTACCAGCCGCCGCGGACATCCCGGGTGTCGTCGCACACCCCGCTGACGCAGGGCACGGCGGTGTCGCCCCGGTTGGGGGCGACGCCCAGATGGCCCGCCGGGCGTGCGTACGCGGCGCCGGCGAGCGACGCCTCGATGGGGATACCGCTGCGCTGCTGGTAGAAGAAGGACATCGCGTCCGCGCGCAAGCCCTCGTAGAGGTTCGCGCGGATGTCGAAGGGGTGGCTGCTCCGCCCGTCCACGGTGAGTGTATAGCCGGTGCCCGTCCCCTGGTACGAGGAGAAGTCCACCAGATGGGCCGACTGCCCGGAGGCGGCGTCCGCGCCCCGTACGGCGGTGGTGCCCGAGGCGGCCGTCCGCCCCGCGGCGTCGCGCAGTTGCCAGGGCAGGGCGGTGGTGCTCGCGCTGACGACGGTGGCGCGTTTGGGGCCGTCCGGCAGATATCCCAGCTGATTGACCTGGACGGCGGAGGGTGCGGCGGAGGCCGAGGGCGCGGCGGGGGAGTCCGCTCCGGCGGGCGCGGACTGGGCCGCGACCAGCAGCAGCGCACCGGTGAGCAGTGCGGTGGCGGTCCGCGTCGCACCGCGCGGACGGCGTAACAGGGGCAGGGACATGAGGGACCCTCCTGGGGAGTGGGAGGCGTGGGAGCGCTCCCAAAATGTGTAATGGTGTGATCGCAGTGCGTCAAGGGACTGGACGGGTGGCACGGTCCGTCCAGCCCCTCTGTCACATCGCGCCCGGCCCATCCGTCAGCACGATGTGGCCTGCGACGGTGCGGTCCGGACAAGGGGATGTGACCGATGAACGAGAACCACCTTCTGGCGGAGGGCTTCGAGGCCCACCGCGGCCATCTGCGCGCGGTGGCCTACCGCATGCTCGGCTCGCTGAGCGAGGCGGACGACGCCGTCCAGGAGGCATGGCTGCGGCTCAGCCGCTCCGACACCGGCGCGGTGGAGAACCTGGGCGGCTGGCTGACCACCGTCGTCGGCCGGGTCTGCCTGGACATGCTGCGCTCGCGCACCGCCCGGCGCGAGGAGCCCCTGGGGGTGCGCCTCCCCGACCCGGTCGTCAGCCGTGCGAGCGGACCCGGCCCCGAGGACCAGGCGCTGCTCGCCGATTCGGTCGGCCTCGCCCTGCTGGTCGTCCTGGAGACGCTGGCCCCCGCCGAACGGCTGGCCTTCGTACTGCACGATCTGTTCGCCGTGCCGTTCGACGAGATCGCCCCCATCGTCGACCGCACCCCGGCCGCCGCCCGTCAGCTCGCCAGCCGTGCCCGCCGCCGGGTGCGGGGAGCGGCCCCGGTCCCCGACGCGGACCTCGCCCGGCAGCGCGAGGTCGTGGGCGCCTTCCTCGCCGCCGCGCGCGAGGGCGACTTCAAGGGGCTGATCGCCGTGCTCGACCCGGATGTCGTGCTGCGCGCCGACTACGGCCCCGCGCCCGCCCCCGCCGCGCGCGAGGTGCACGGCGCCGCGGCCGTGGCGGACCAGGCGCTCACCTTCTCCCGCCTCAGCGGCCCGGGACTGCACGCCCGGCCCGCGCTCGTCAACGGGGCCGTGGGCGTGGTCAGTTCGCGGGAGGGGCGGCCGTACTCGGTGCTGGCCTTCACGGTCGCGGACGGCCGGATCGTGGCGATCGACATCCTGGCCGACCCCGAGCGGTTGAGCGGGCTCGATCCGGCGGACCTGGACTGACGAGCCTGGCCTGGCGGACCTGGCCCGCCGGGCCTGACTCGACAGGCCTGGGCCGACAGCCCTGACCCGGCAGCCCTGACCCGATGGGCCTGGCCCGACGAAACAGCGAAGCCGGCCCGACGAAACAGCAAAGGCAGGGAGCTACTCCTCCCTGCCACTATCAACCTATAGCGCACCGGGGGGCTTGCGGCAAGACCCGGGGTGTGCCTCAGGATGGGCGGCCGATGCCAGGACCTGGGGAAACGGGGGGATTGCGATATGCGTGTGGTGTTGTCGTCATGGGGGTCGCGCGGGGACGTCGAACCGCTGGCGGGACTCGCGGTGCGGCTGCGGGAACTCGGCGCGGAGGCGCGGGTGTGCGCCCCGCCGGACGAGGAGTTCGCGGCGCTGCTCGCCGGTGTCGGCGTGGAGCTGGTGCCGCTCGGCCCGACGGTGCGCTCGGTGGTGACCGGCGAGCGTCCGCCGTCGGCGGCGGCCGCGTTCCGGCTCGCGCCCGAGCTGGTCGCCGCGCGGTTCGACACACTCACCGCGGCGGCCGAGGGAAGTGACGTACTCCTCGCGACCGGCCTGATGCCGGCCGGCGCCCGCTCGGTGGCCGAGAAGCTGGGCATCCGTTATGTGTTTGCGTGCTTCCATCCGTTCGGACTGCCCTCGCGGCACTTCCCTCCGGGAAGGCGGCCCGGCACGCCGTCCCCGAAGGACGAGACCGACCTCAAGGTGCTGTGGGAGCAGGACGCCCAGCGCGTGAACGAGCTGTACGGCGAGGCGGAGAACCGCCACCGGGCGGCGATCGGCCTGCCGCCGGTGGACAACGTCCGCGACTACGTCTTCACCGACCGGGCGTTGCTGGCGGCGGACCCGGTCCTGGGCCCGTGGCAGGACATGACGGAACTCGACCTCGTACAGACCGGCGCGTGGATCCTGCCGGACGAACGTCCGCTCCCGGATGAGCTGGAGGCGTTCCTGGACGCCGGTGAACCTCCGGTGTACGTGGGCTTCGGCAGCATGGCCATGCACACCTCGACCGATCTCGCCCGGGTGGCCGTCGAGGCGGTCCGCGCGCGGGGCCGCCGCGTGCTCCTCGCCCGCGGCTGGGCCGGACTGGCCCCGGTCGACGACCGGGACGACTGCCTCGCCGTCGGCGAGGTCAACCATCAGGCGCTGTTCGGCCGGGTGGCTGCCGTGATCCACCACGGTGGCGCGGGCACCACGACGACGGCCGCCCGTGCGGGTGCGCCTCAGGTGGTGGTCCCCCAGATCGCGGACCAGCCGCACTGGGCCGCCCGGGTGGCCGAGCTGGGCATCGGCGCGGCACACGACGGTCCGGCCCCGACCCTCGGCTCCCTGTCGGCCGCCCTGAAATCGGCCCTGACCCCCGAGACCCGGGCGCGGGCGAAGGCCGTGGCGGGCACGATGCCCACCGACGGGACGACGGTGGCCGCGAAGCTCCTCCTCGACGCCGGGGCGTCGGACGGTCAGGCGCGCGGACAGACGGTCATGCGCGCAGATAGGTGAGCACCGCGAGGACGCGCCGGTGTCCGTGGCCGTCCAGGCGGAGATCGAGCTTCTGGAGGATGGAGCTGACGTGCTTGTTGACCGCGGCCTCGGTGACATAGAGGTCGCGGGCGATCTCGGCGTTGGAGCGTCCCTCGGCCATGAGGGAGAGAACCTCGCGCTCCCGGGGCGTGAGCCGCCGCAGGGGGTCCTGCCGCCGCCGCAGGAGCTGGCGCACCACCTCGGGGTCCATGACCGTCGCCCCGGCGGCCACCTGCTCGACCGCGCTCGCGAAGTGGGCGACGGCGCTGACCCGGTCCTTGAGCAGATAGCCGATGCCGCTCTCGCTGCCCAGGTCGAGCAGGTGGGTGGCGTAGGACTGCTCGATGTACTGGCTGAGCACCAGAATGGGCAGACCGGCGCGGTGGCCGCGCAGCGTGACCGCGGCGCGGAGACCGTCGTCGGCGTTGCCCGGGGGCATCCGTACATCGGTGATGACGATGTCGGGGTCGTGCTCATGGGCCGCGGCGATCAGCGCGTCGGCGTCGCCGACGGCCGCCGACACGTGGTGGCCGAATCGGGTGAGCACGCTCACCAGGCCGTCCCGCAACAGCGGTGAGTCTTCGGCGAGCACGATGTTCAGCGGCACGGGAGCTCCACGCGCAGCAGTGTAGGGCCGCCCGCCGGGCTGGATATCCGCAGTCTGCCGTCCGCCGCGGCGACGCGGTCGGCCAGGCCGACAAGACCGGTGCCCGCGGCCGGGTCCGCCCCGCCGACGCCGTTGTCCCGGACCGTCAGCGTCAGGACATCCGCGTCCAGCCGGGCGTGGACCTCGGCCCGGGTGGCCCGGCTGTGCTTGGTGGCGTTGGCCAGGGCCTCGGCGACGACGAAGTACCCCGTGCTCTCCACGGCGGCGGGCAAGCGGTACGGAAGCCGGATGTCGACGGCGACCGGCAGGGCGGAGCGGGTGGTGAGGTTGTCCACGGCCGCGGCGAGGCCATGGTCGGTGAGGGCCTTGGGGTGCACACCCCGGCTGAGCTCACGCAACTCGTTCACGGCGAGGGTGACTTCGCCCTGGGCCAGCGCGAGCTGCCGGGCCACCGGCGAGCCCGGCTCCGCGTCAAGACCGGCCAGGCCGAGCATGACGTTGATGGAGACCAGCCGCTGCTGGGCGCCGTCGTGCAGGTCCCGCTCGATCCGTCGGCGCTCCGCGTCGAAGGCGTCCACCAGACGCGCCCGGGAGGCCCGGACCTCGGTGAGCTCCCGGCCCAGTTCGCCGTCGCGCGGCGCCAGGATCAGCCGGGTCAGCGCGGCACGGGCGCCGGCCCAGGCGGTGATGGTGTACGGCGCCGCGGGCAGCAGGCACAGGCCGATGACCAGCCACGGCCAGGCGCCGGGGTCATCCATCGGCGAGGTCATGAGCAGGACGGGCAGGGCGAGGGCGAAAGCCAGGACGAGCAGATCCATCCACCACAGGGCGGTCATCGACACCGCGGTGAAGCTCAGCTCCCGCCAGGTCGCGGGCTCCCGCAGCCGGGTCTCCAGCCATCCCCGCGGCCCGGGGCGCTCGGGGGCCCGGTGCGGATCCGGCGCCGGGTCCGGGTCCACCAGCCGCAGCCGCCGGCGTTCGATCCGGGTGACGACGATGCCGGACAGCGCCACGGCGAGGAGGAGAACGGCGCCCACCCCCACGATCAGTGACACCAGCCCGGCCAGGGCCATGGTCAGCAGCGTGACCATGGCGATCGCGCCGAAGACGACCCCGGACAGCAGATAGGCCAACGCCCGCCAGGGCCAGGCCGAGGCCAGGAACCCCAACGGATGCTGAGCGAGAGCCTGCCAGGCTGTTCGAGAAGGCACCCGCAGACGATATGCGAGCCGTCCGCCCCCGGTCGGTAGTGCGCGCACTACCTCTGATCTCGTACGCACACCAATGCGGTGCCCGCCCCGCCCCCGGTGGGATGAGGGCCATGCCGATCCATGGATACAGACGTCTCTTTTGCCTGGCGATTGCCCTGCTCATCGCCTCGACCGCGGTGGGCTGCCCGGCGACCGCGCACGCCACCACCCCAACCCGCCCCACGCTGAACGCCGCCTCGATCGACGCCTACGTCAACGCCTATATGGAGCGGACCGATCTGCCGGGCGCCGTGGTGGCGGTCACCCGGGGCGACCGGGTCGTCCACGCGGCCGGATACGGACACACCGCGGCCGGGAAGGGCATGACCGCGCGGACACCGGTGCCGGTGGCCTCGCTCTCCAAGTCCATGACCGCGCTGGCCGTCATGCGGCTGGTCGAGGAAGGCCGAGTCGACCTGGACACACCGGCCCATCGCTATCTGCCCGAGTTCACGATGGCCGACCGGCGGGCCGAGAAGATCACCGTGCGGCAGCTGCTGAACCAGACATCGGGCATGGCCGACTCCGCCTACCCCGACCTCACCCGGCCCCAGCCACACACGCTCACCGAGGCGGTCGCGGACATGCGCGGCGCCCGGCTCGCCGCGCGGCCGGGCACCGAGTGGAACTACCACAACCCCAACTACTTCGTCGCCGCACGGCTGGTCGAGGTCGTCAGCGGACGGCCCTTCGCGGACTACCTGGCCACCCAGGTGTTCCGGCCCCTGGGCATGACCCACACCGAGTCGGTCGACACCACCGACGACATGCCCGATCACGCCCGGGGCTACGTCCGCGCCTACGGCATGCTGTTCCCGCGCTCCCACCCCCGCTGGTTCGCGGCCGGCGGCCACGGCGTCGTCACCACGGCGGACGACCTCTCCCGGTGGCTGATCGCCCAGAACAACCAGGGCGTGTCCGCGGCGGGGCGGCGCGTCGTCTCCGCCCGGAGCGTCGACGTCATGCACACCCCGCCGAAGAGCCGCGAGTACGCGATGGGCTGGTCCCTGAGCCCGTCCGGGGAGGAGCCCCGGCAGATCCGGCACACCGGGGAACTCCTGACCCACAACGCCATCCAGACGCTGCTGCCCGACAGCCGGACCGGCATCGCGATCGTGGCCAACACCGGCATGATCTCCGGGGACGACGCCGCCGTCATGCTCGACGGACTGGTCGACCTGGCCCAGGGCAAGTCGCCGGCGGTGCGCACTCCGTTCACGATGAAGGCCGACTACGTCCTCGCGGCGCTGACCCTGTCGGCGATCGCCCTGGGCGTGCTCGGGGCCGTTCGGGCACGCCGCTGGGCGCGGCGCACCGCGGACCGGCCGCTGTGGCGCGTGGGCTTGCGCCTGCTGCCCTGTGCCGTCCCGATCGTTCTGTTCTCCCAACTGACCGGCCTGGTAGGCCTGTTGATGAACCGCGAGGGAACCCTGGCCCAGCTCGGCTATATCTGGCCCGCCCTCGTCATCTGGGCGGCCGCGGCCGCCCTGGCCTCCACCGTAGTGATCACCGCGCGGTCGCTCGCCGTGCTCCGGACTCGGAGGAGCCGTGTTCTACTCCCCGAGGGGCCGACAGGTGGCGATGACGATGCCGGTGGCCGTCGGGGTCGCGTCGGCGAGACCGAACGCGATGGGACCGAAGCCGTCGGCGAACAGGCGGCGCCCGGCGCCCAGGACGAGCGGGTGGCCGCAGAGCGGGTATGCGTCGATGAGGCCCAGCGGGGAGAGTGACTGGATCAACGCGCCGCCGCGCATGATGTGCGGGTCGTCGCCCGGGGTCTGCTTGAACTCGGCGACCGCCGTGGGAATGTCGCCGCTGAGCAGGGTGGAATGGGGCCGGTGTCCGGCGGACCACGCGGCTGAGCCGCATATCGATGCTGCGGGAAGGGGCGGGGCGTTGAGCAACCCGCCGCAGGCGTCAAGATCCGTCGGACGCCCCGGGGGCGGAGCGCCGACGGTGGCCGGGGGCCACCGGTCCGGGGCCGGGGACGGGAGCCCCGGCGGGGTCAGGGCGGAGCCCTGGTTTCGGGAAGGGGCGGGGTGGGGCAACTCCCCTGCGGCCGCCGCAAGAGCAGGCGCCCGCCGTCACCCCCCGCCGTGGCGGGCCAGGGTCCGGCGGGCCGTCGCCGCCATCGCCTCGTCCACCATCCGCCCCTCGAAGCGCACCGCCCCCGCCCCCTCCGCCTGCGCCCGCTCCACCGCCGCGATCAGCCGACGGCAGCGGGCCAGCTCCTCCGCGTCCGGCGAGAACACCTCGTTGACCACCGGCACATGCGACGGGTGGATCACGGCCATCCCCTCATACCCCAGCGCACGGTTCTGCTCCGCGAAGAGCCGTAGCCCCGCGAGGTCCGCCACATCCGCCCACAGCCCGGCCACCGGATGGGGGCGGTTCGCGGCGCGGGCGTCGAGCAGCACCCGGGCCCGTAGCTCGCGGGTCTCCTCGCCCTCCGGGCTCCAGCGGTAGCCGACCGCCCGCTCCACATCCCCGCCCGGGGCGGTCACCGCGCCCAGGTGGGCGATCCGGGCGGCGGCCCGGCCGATCGCGTACGCCTCGCGCAGCCCGCGTGCCGTCTCCAGCAGCGGCAGCAGGGCGAAATGCCCCTCGGGCAGGCCGTGTTCGCGCTCGCACCAGGCCAGCAGCCGGTCGGCGGTGGTCACGTCCTCGGGGCCGCTCACCTTGGGCAGCACGATGCCGTAGAGCCCGGGACGGGCGACCGCCCGCAACTCGTCGGCGCCCTGCCAGCCCGCCGCGCGGTCCAGCGCGTTGATCCGCACGAGCAGCCGCATCGGGCCGGGGGGCGTCCCGGCCGCCCGGTCGACGGCCTCGGCCACCGCCTCGCGCGCCGCCGCCTTGCCGTCCTCCGGGACGGCGTCCTCCAAGTCGAGGATGGCCGCGTCGGCGCCCGCCGCCTCCGCCTTGGGCAGCCAGCCGGTCCGGCTGCCGGGCACGAAGAGCAGGGAGCGCAGGGGGACGCGGTGCGCGGTCACGCCGGCCGCGCCCGGCACGCCGTCAGGTGACTCAGATGACACCCTCTGCCTCCAGCTTCGCCAGCCGTCCGCCGTCGATGCCCAGCCACTCCCCGTAGACCAGCGCGTTGTCCGCGCCGAGCGCGGGGCCGGTCCGCCACACCGCGCCGGGGGAGCGGTGGAAGCGCGGGATCACCGCCTGCATCCGCACCGGGCCGAGGTCGGGGTCGTCCACCGAGATGATGTCCTCGCGTTCGGCGTAGACCGGGTCGGCGACGATGTCGGCGGCGGTGAACACTCGCGAGGCCACCACCTCGGCCCGCTCGAACGCGGCCAGGCACTCGGCCGCCGGGCGCGCCGCCACCCACTCCCGCAGCGCCGCGTCGAGCCGCTCGCGCCCCGCGTGCTGCTGCTCCACGGTGGTGAACTCCTCGTCGGGCAGGCCCAGCAGCCGCACCACATTGCGCACCGACCGGGTCGTGGCGGAGGTGACGGTGAGCCAGTCGCCGTCGGCGCTGCGGTAGGTGTTGATGACGGCGGCCGGGGCGACGGCCAGCTGGTTGCCCGCCCGCTCGGGGGCCGTACCGAGCTGGTCGTACGCGATGATCTGCCATTCCACCAGGCGGTACAGCGGCTCGAACAGCGCCAGGTCGATCCACTCGCCGTCGAAGGAGTCCGGATCGGTGTCCCGGCGGTGCAGCGCGGCCAGGACCGCGAACGCGCCCATCAGCCCGGTGACCGCGTCCCCGTGCGAGAAGCCGGTGTGCACGGGCGGGCCGTCGGGGAAGCCGGTCAGATGGACGACCCCGCTGCGGGCCTCGCCCATCTTCCCGAAGCCGGGGGCGTCGGCCCGCGAGGAGGTGGCGCCGAAACCGGAGATCTGGAGCAGGATCGCGGTGGGGTTCAGCGCGTGGACGGCCTCCCAGTCCAGGCCCCAGGCGCGCAGTCGGCCCGCCCGGAGCGTCACGATCACCACATCGGCCCAGGCGATCAGCTCCCGGGCGACCTCCCGGCCCTCCTCGTGGTGCAGATCCAGGGTCACCGAGCGCTTGTTGCGGCCCGCCACCTTGAACCACAGCGGTACGCCGTCGCGCCGCGGGCCCATCGCCCGCGCCGCGTCACCGGAACCCGGCGGCTCCACGTGCACGACGTCCGCGCCCTGGTCGGCGAGCATCCCTCCGGCGAGGGGGCCCGCCACCACATGCGCGAACTCCACCACCTTCAGCCCTGTGAGCTGTCCCTGCCCTGTGCTGGTCTGGTCCTCCATGCGGCCAGGCTGCGGGGCGGGGCGTATGCGCGTCCAGCAATGAAAGGGGATCAATTCATGCGGATCTCGCAAGGATCGCCGCCCAGCGGTGCGCCCCCGGGTTTCACCGGTCCTCGCCCGCCTCCTCCCACACCACCCCCGCCGGCAAGGCATCCGCCGCGGAGCGGAACTCCTCCAGCTGCTCCAGGAAGCGGCGCGCCCCCGGCGGAAGCGTGCGGCGCGTCGGCAGGACGACGTACAGCCGGCGCTCCACCACCGGCCCCACCAGCGGGCGCCGCACCAGCCGACCCGGCCCCACCAGCGGATGGACCAGGGCGGGCAGCGCGGAGACGCCGAGCCCGGCCGCCACGAGACCGCCCACCGTGGCCACGTTCGACGCCTCGGCCGCCGGGTTCGCCTCCATCCCGGCCTGGGCGAAGGCCGCGTCGGTCATCCGGCGCACGCTGGAGTCGGTGCCCACCGCGAGGAACGGCTCCCGCCCCAGCTCCTCCCAGGTCACCTCCGCCCGCCCGGCCAGCGGATGGTGCTCCGGGAGCACCGCGTCGAAGCGGTCCCGCACCAGCGGCCGCAGCGTGATGCCCGGGGCGCGCCGGGCCACCGTGCTGACCGCGAAGTCGGCGTCCCCGTCGATCACCCGGTCCAGCACCGAGCGCTCCAGCCCGTCCAGCAGCCGTACGGTCATCTCCGGGCGCCGTGCGCGGAAGGCGGAGATCACCGGCGGCAGCAGCACGGCCGCGACCGAGGGCAGGGTCGCCAGGGCCACCGCACCGCGCTCACCGGCGCCGTAGCGCCCCAGCTGGGCCAGGCCCGCCCGGTGTGCGGAGAGGATCTGGTCGGCGATGCGCAGCGCCTCGGCGCCCGCCGGGGTGAGCCGCACATTGCGGGTGTCCCGCTCCAGCAGCCGCATCCCCAGCGTCCGTTCCAGATCGGCGACCGCACGGCTCAGCGACGACTGGGACACATGCAGTTCGGCGGCGGCCGCGGTGAAGCTCACGGCGCGCGCGACCGCGGCGTACGCGGTCAGCTGGCGCAGGGTGACGTCCATGGTCCGTGAGCGTAGGCGCGGCGGCCGGGCAGGGGAACTGTTGCGCGAAACGCATGGATAGATCTGTGTTCAATGCTGGACGCGGATCTTTCACCGCTCGGAAACTCTTCGGCAACACCCGACCGGACGAGGAAGCGAGCGGCCATGCTGGCAGCACTGGGATTCTGCACGATCGGCGGCTTCCTGCTGCTCACCATGACCAAACGGGTCTCGGTGCTGGTGGCCCTCGTCCTCACGCCCGTGGCCACCGCGGTCATCGGCGGATACGGCGACGACTTGGGCCCGATGGCCCTCGACGGGCTGTCCAAGGTCGCCCCGACCGGCATCATGATCGCCTTCGCGGTGCTCTACTTCAGCCTGATGATCGACGCGGGCCTCTTCGAACCGCTGATCCGCGGCATTCTGCGCGCCGCCAAGAACGACCCGGTGCGGATCACGGTCGGCACCGCCGTGCTGACCGTGTGCGTCGCGCTCGACGGCGACGGCGCCTCCACCTTCCTCATCACCGTCTCCGCGCTGCTCCCCGTCTATCAGCGGCTGGGGATGAGCCGGCTGGTGCTCGCCGGGGTGGTCGGCCTGGGCGCGGGCGTGATGAACATGATCCCGTGGGGCGGGCCGACGGCCCGCGCCGCGGCGGCCCTGAAGATCGACACCTCCGACATCATCACACCGCTGCTGCCCGCCCTCGCCGCCGGTATCGCCTGGGTGCTGCTCGCCGCCTATCTCATCGGACGCCGAGAGCGGCGGCGGCTCGGCGCGCTCGAGCCCGCGCCGCGGGCCGAGGTGGCGGTCGGGGACGGCCCCGGCACACCCCGGGTCGCCGCCCGCCCCGGTGTCGCGCTCACCGTCTTCAATCTGCTGCTCACCGTGGCCCTGCTGGTCTGCCTGGTGCTGGAGGCCATGCCGCTGCCCGTGCTCTTCGTCTTCGCCTTCGTCCTCGCGCTGCTGGTCAACCACCCCCGCTGGGAGGACCAGCAGGAGTTGCTGGAGAAGCACGGCAAGAGCGTGGTGCTCGTCGTCACCATGATCTTCGCGGCCGGGGTGTTCACCGGCATCCTCGGCGGCACCGGGATGATCGGGAAGATGGCCGAGGCGCTGGTCGACATCATCCCCGACGGGCTCGGCGGACATCTGCCCGTGCTCGTGGCCGTCACCAGCATGCCGCTGAGCCTCGTCCTCACCCCGGACGCCTACTACTTCGGGGTGCTGCCGGTGCTCGCCGGGACCGCCGACGCCTTCGGCACCGACCACGCCGAGATCGCCCGCGCCGCCGTCCTCGGCCAGATGACCACGGGCTTCCCGCTGAGCCCGCTCACCGCCGCGACCTTCATCCTGCTGAGCATGAGCGGCGTACAGCTCGGGGAGCACCAGCGCTTCCTCTTCCGCTGGGCCTTCGGGACGACGCTCGTGATGACCGCCGCCGCCCTCGCGACGGGCGCCCTGCCGCTCTGACCCGGAAGGAACCGCCAATGCCTCACGGAGGTTGTGCAATGTCTACCCTTCTCGGCAACCGTCGTGTGCCACGCGCGTCATCGATGCTGACGCCAGCTCACGGCACAGGGCCGGCCGCCCCGTTGACTTTGTTGTCCTGCGGCTCCAACCGCTCAGGTCGTTCCTACGGGGTTGTCACCGCGGCAGGACGGGTGGGGACACGACCGACGGCTATGTGATGGGCCGTACGTCCGCCGAGACCGAGCGGCTCCAGCTTCAGGCGCATATCCTCGCTCCGCACAGCGCGTACCTGTTCCGCCTGGCTGGGATCACCTCGGGCATGCGGGTGTTGGACGTCGGCTGCGGCACGGGCGACGTGAGCATGCTGCTCGCCGAGTCGGTCGGGCCGGACGGCGCGGTGATCGGCGTCGACATGAACCCGACCATCCTGGAGTCGGCCCGCGCCCGCGCCACCGACGCCGGCCTGACCAACGTGTCGTACCTCGAGGCGGACCTGACCGACCTGCGGCTGGACGAGCAGGTCGACGCGGTGGTCGGCAGGCTGATCCTGCTCCACCTCGAGAAGCCGGCCGCGACCATACGACGCTCTGTCCCGACTGGTCCGCACGGGTGGCGTGGTGTCCTTCCAGGAGTGCAATCTCACCCGCACCCGCTCCGTGCCGCCGACCCCGGTGGTCACCAGGAGCATGGGCTGGGTGATCGATGCGCTGCGCGCTGCCGGTCTCACGCCGGACCTCGGCGAGCAGACCGCGTCGATCCTGCGTGATGCCGGCCTGTCCGTAGAGGGCGCGGCCACCACCGGGTCGGCGGGCTCCGCCGAATCGGTCATGCCGGAGTACATGGAGCGCTGTGTCCGTAGCCTCCTCCCCGCGGTGCTGGCGCACGGCCAGGTCACCGAAGCCGAGGTGGACATCGATACGGTGGCCGAGCGGATAGCCCGTGAGCTCAAGGAGGCAGGTGCGATGTGCTGGAGCCCCGAACTGGCCGCCGCCTGGGCCCGCGTTCCCTGAGCTCGACACTTCGCCCGCGACGGCTCGATGATCCTGGGTTTCCGCGACCGGTTCATGGACGTGCTCAGTTGGGGCGGGCTGGACCCTCGTCCGGAACACGACACGGCGGAAAACGGCATGTCCGGTGGTGACATCACCATGGTTTGCGCCACTCCCACCAGTGACAGCCCTCGATGGCAAGAAGTGGAAGTCGAACGCCCGGGACCGTGATCGGGCCGGGGCGTTTTGGCTGGTGCCTCCGGCAGGGTTCGAACATGCGACACCCGCTCGAGGCGTTCGATCTCTCCTCGGCCTGATCGGGTCCCGCCTCGTGCACCGGTGTCACCCGTGGCTCCTGTGATTCTCCGCTGTCCGGGGGCATTGATGTCAGCCTTGGATGTCAGCGGAACAGCTCCGGCACCGGGCAGGCCTCCCAACGCTCATCCGGTTGGTCGACCCCCAGCGCCACCAGACATGCCGACCGGTACACCTCCATAGTGTCCGGCAGGCCCGCTGGCCACCGTCCTCGCGCTTGGCGAGGACGAAAGGTTGCGTCCTTGGAGGTGGTGTACCGGGTTCCGCCTGATCCGGGGGTTTTCCTCGGCGTCGGGGTGAGGGCCCGGATAGAAAGACGGCCACCGGCTGATCCTTCGAGAACGACGAAGATCTTGAAGGAGATCAGCACGATGGCCGCGTCGTGCACCTTGGCGGCGCGGCCTTTGACCCGGAGGTCACCGATCGTGGCCGGACTGAAGGTCGGCAGTGGGAAGACATCGCCGACCTGCGTCCGTCATACGTGCCGTAAGGCGTCGAAGGTGCGTGGCCCGGCGCCCGAGCTGAGTCCAGGGGGAACGCACCGCGCGACCCGTCGGCCTTCGCTCCAGTGCTGTTCACGGTCTGCCCGTCCCCTCCACGTGGTGCTCCGTCGCCGGTGTCGGAGCCGCTGGGTTCCAGAGGCAGGCTCACAACCGGTTATCGCGGAGCCCGAAGCGATGGTCGGCAAGGACAAGACGCGGACCTCAGACGGACGGGGTCGGCAGGGGAATGGCGCGGAACACCCCATGAGGGTCGAATCGGTGCTTCGCCGCGAGCAGCCGTTCGGTGTTCGGTCCGTAAGCGTGTGCGATCTGCTGCGTCTCGTCGGGCCCTAGCAGGTTGGGGTAACCGCCCGGCATCGCCTCGGATTCCAGCACTGCGGACACGTCACGTGCCCATGCGCGGTGTTCCGGCTCCCGGGGGTCGCCCGGTTCCCAGCGGGCGATGGTCTCCACCATGAGGTGGGGGGTGCGGTTTCCGAATGCCGTGTACGTCGCGGGTATCCGGGACGCGATGCCGTGCAGACTGTGCAGGGAGACGGCGGACAGCGGCGAAGTCAGAGTGTCACCTGCGTCGAGGAGGGCTGCCCGCACAGCGGAAGTGAGCGCGGGGACGGTCCGCGTGCGGATCTCGACGTGCTTGCCGTACGGGAACATCGCGTCGGTGCTCGCCAGCATGTCGTGACCGGTGGTGGGGCCGAGTTGAGCGACCAGAGGCTCACCAAGGGCGGTGAGCCGCGCCAGCGTTTCCTCGCCGGCCGGGGCGTCGTCGCCGCTCCACGTCGGCATGACGAACACGGCGGGCGCTCCGTCCGGGCCGGCGAGGACGCCGCACTGCACGGTCAGCTCGTCGGGCCCTTCGGGCACGAACTCCGCCAGCCGGGCCAGCACCGCGGACGCCTGCGCCCAGGGGAACAGGATTTGGCCGGACAGGAGCGTCGGCGTCCGGTGGAGCTGGACGCGCATCGCGGTGACCAGGCCGAAATTGCCCCCGCCGCCGCGCAGCGCCCACAGCAACTCCGGCTCCCGCTCGGCGTCGGCCGTGACCAGTGAGCCGTCGGCGAGCACCACGTCCGCGGACAGCACGTTGTCCAGCGCGAGCCCGAACCGGCCGCTCAACGGCCCGTAGCCGCCGCCGAGGCTCAGGCCCGCCATGCCGACGGTGCCGACGGTGCCGGTCGCCGCGGTCAGGTCGAAGAGCTGGGCAGCGCGGGCGAGGTCGGCGCCGGTCGCTCCTCCGGCCACCTCGGCCACCGCTGTGTGCGGGTCCACCCGCACTGCGCGCATGCCGGACAGGTCAATGGTCAGGCCGCCGTCGGTCAGCGCCCGGCCGGCCCAGTCATGTCCGCCGCCGCGCACCGAGAGCGGGACGCCGTGCTCCCGGGCGGCCAGGACTGCCGCCCGGGCGTCGGCGGGGGTGGCGCAGCGGACGACCACGTCGGGGCGGTGTGCGACCGCGCCGTTCCACACGTTCACGCCGGCGTCGTAGGCGGACCCGGAGGTGACGACCTGGCCGTCGTCGATCGTGCGGCGAAGGGTGTCGACCAGGCGGTCGATCCGTTTGTCCGTCGATGTGGTCACGAGCTGCCTTTGCCTCGGAGATGGGTAGTTGATGCGTTCAGAATATGGCTCTGTTCATCAGAGTCAATCTCTGATGAACAACTGAACGCTCTGAACTCGGCTTAACCGCTATGCTCACCAGGCCATGACGTCATCGCCCACGAGCCGCCGAGCCGAGTACGCGGAAGCCACCCGTGCCGCCATCGTCGACGCCGCCCGCCAACTGTTCGCCCAGCAGGGATACTTCGCAACCACCGTCGAGGACATCGCCAAAACCGCCAGGGTCGCGCCCGCGACCGTCTACGCGGTCGGCGGCGGCAAGCAGGGGTTGATCAGCACGCTCGTCGACCTGTGGAGCCAGGCCCCGATCGTCGAGGAGACACGCCGCCGCTGGGCGGAACTCACAGACGCGGACGAGATTCTGCGGAACGCGGCCGCCACCGTGCGGAGCATGCGCGAGGAGTACGGGGACATCATGCGGGTGGTGCTGGTCACCGCCCCGCACCACGCCGCGGTCGCCGAGGGTCTGCGCGTCGCGACCGGGCGGTACCGGGAGGCAGTCGCCGCCCTCGCCAGGCGGGTGGACGAGGTCGGCGGCCTGCACCCCGACTGCACGGTGGAGCAGGCGACCGACGTGCTGTGGTTCTACTTCGGCTACGCGGGCTTCTTCACGTTGGTCGACGACAGCGGCTGGACCTTCGACCAAGCCGAACACTGGCTCACCCGACAAGCCGGTGCGGCCCTGCGCGCGGAACCCTGAGACCACAGGTACCGGTCGCGCACCGACGACGCGGTTGGCCCGCCGTCGTAGACCATCCGGTCAGGCAGCCGGATTGGTCGTGTCCAGGGTGATCGCCCCGATCACCCCCGTCGGCCTCCACACCAGTGCAATCGAAATGGCAACTTGTCAGTCGGCTGATTCCGCGAGCAGATGCAGTGCCTCGTGCGACCGGCTGCCCGCCTCTGCGGAGTAGACCACCAGCTACTGTCCCGGTGCGGAGGGCACGGGAAACCGTTCGAGATCGAGCGTGAGGGTACCGGCCCGTGGGTGGGCGATCGTCACCCTGCCATGGGTGCGGCTCCCGACATCGTGCCGGGCCCAAAGACGTACGAATGACCAGGTCAGACCCATGCCTTGAAAGGTAGGACCGCCCATGCCATCCGCCGGCCGCCTGCCCGCCCTGTCCCTGGCCCTCGCCCTCACCGCGGCCCTCGTCTCCCCGCTCGCCCACGCCGCCGACCGCACCCCGTCCGCCCGCCCGGCGCTTCCCTCGTTCATCAGCGAGCTGACCGAGCGGCGGTACGACGGGCGGAGCGACGATCTGCTCACCGCCGGACTCGGCTTCACCGGGCTGCGCGGGCCCATGCCGCGGGCCGCCGACCCCGATCGGCCCACCGCCGCCGAGCTGCGCCGCCAGGCCGTCTGGGGTTCGGCCGGGCTGTCCGCCGGATCCGGCGGCGGCCTCGGGCGGCTCTACGGACCCGATGTGGACCGGGGCCGCCCCGTGCCCGGCGACGGGAAGGTCGCGGGGGTTGAATACCGGGCCGTGGCGGGCAGCGGCGCCCGCAGCGTCAGCTTCGTCGTGCAGGTCCCGGACGACATCGACCGCGCCCGGCCGTGCGTCGTCGCCGCGCCCGCCACCGGGCTCGGCGGCGTCTACAGCATGGTCGGCACCGCCGGGGCCTGGGGTCTGCACCACCGCTGCGCGGTCGCCTACACCGACAAGGGGATGGGCCCGGCCTTCGACGATCTGCACTCGGGCACCGTCATGGGCTACGACGGAACGACCGGTCCGCGCGCGGAACTGCGCGGCCGCACCGCCTTCGACGCCGGGCTGAGCGACGCCGAGCGCGCCCGCTTCGACGCGGAGCACCCGTACCGCGTCGCCTACAAGATGGCCCATTCGGGGATGAACCCGCAGGCCACCTGGGGGCGCGATGTGCTGCGCTCGATACGGCTCGCCCTCGCCGTGCTGAACCGCGACTGGCGCGACGGAGCGCCCCCGGCGGGTTACACCCCCGCCTCCACCACGGTCCTGGCCACCGGGGTCTCCAACGGCGGCGGCGCGGCCGTCGCCGCGGGCGAGGCCGACCGCACCGGGCTCGTCGACGCGGTCGTGGCCTCCGAACCGCAGATGAACCTCGCCCCACTGGACGGAATCCGGGTCCGCCAGGGCGGGCGGGCCGTACCCGCGGCCGGACTGCCCCTGATCCGGTACAACGCGCTGGCCTCACTCCTCCAGCCGTGCGCCGCGCTCACCGAGCCCACCGCGCCCGGCTATCCGGGCCTGGACGTGCCCGCCGCCCGCCGCCGCTGCGCCGCCCTCGTCGGCGACGACCCCCGGCTGATCCCGCGCCGGGACGCCGAGCGAGCGGGCCCCGACGGACTCCCGCGCCTCGCCCAGGAGGCCCTGGTACGCGCCGGATTCCAGCCCCAGTCCGGGTATCTCCAGGTCTCGCACTACGACCCGCAGACGCCCGCCTCCTACGCGATGAGCCTCGCCCGCGCCTCGGTCGCCGACGGGCTGTGCGGCTACGGCTGGGCCCGTACCGACTCCTCCGGTTCCCCCGCGCCGTACCGCACGGCGGAGCTGGCCGGGGCCTTCGGCACCAGCTCCGGCCGGGCGCCCGCCCCGGGCGTGCTGATCGACGAGAACTCGCCCGGCGGACCCGTGGCCGACGCCCGCTCCGTCGGACCCGGCGGTGAGCACGACTACAACCTGCGGGGAGAGCGTTGCGTCTACCGGCTCGCCTTCCCCCGGCCCGGTGCGCCGCGCGCCGAGCGGGACTGGGCGGCACGGCTCGCCGAGGGCCTGGACGCGACCCGGCGCGACGGCGATCTGCACGGCAGGCCGACGCTCATCGTGCAGGGCCGCGACGACACCAGGGTGCCGGTCAACCACAGCTCGCGGCCGTATCTGGGGCTCACCTCGCGCGCGGACCACGGGCCGGGCACCGTCAGCTACGCCGAGATCACCCACGCCCACCACAGCGACTCCCAGGCCGCCGGGTTCGACAACCGCTACGTCCCGCTCGGCTACTACTACCAGCAGGCCCTGGACCTGATGTGGGAGCGGCTCCAGGGGCGGGCCGAACTGCCGCCCAGCCAGGTGGTGCGCACGGTGCCGCGCGGCGGTGAGCCGGGGCACGCCCCCGAGCTGACCCAGGCCAACGTCCCGCACATCGCCTCCGATCCGGCGGCGGGGGACCGGATCCGGGTGACGGGCGGAACGGTGTGGGTGCCGTAGGAACCGCGCCAGGGCGGCCCGTCAGCTCCCCGCCAGGGGCGGGCGGTGCGGTTCGACGACCGTGACCCCGCCCCTGCCGCCGGACGCCATCGTGGACAGCGCCTCCGGGGCCGCGTCCAGCCCGATCACATCGGTGACCAGCAGATCCGGCCGCAGCGAACCGGCCTCGACCATCTCCATCATCGGACCGTAGTCGTGGGCGGCCATGCCATGGCTGCCCAGCAGCCGCAGCTCCAGCGCGATGACCCGGTCCATCGGGATCATCGGGGTCCCGGCGGCCGGGGGCAGCAGCCCGACCTGGACATGGCGGCCGTGGCGGCGCAGGCTCTTGATGGACGCCGCGCAGGTCCGCGGGGAGCCCAGCGCGTCGAGCGAGACATGGGCGCCGCCGCCCGTCGCGTCCGCGACCGCCTCCGCCACCGAGCCCAGGGTGGACGCCACGTCCACACACACCGCCGCGCCGAACCGGGCGGCGAGGGCGAGCGCCTGCGGTGAGATGTCCACCGCGACCACCCGGGCCCCGGCCGCGGCGGCGATCATCACCGCGGAGAGCCCCACCCCACCGCAGCCGTGCACCGCGACCCACTCGCCCGGGGCCACCCGGCCCTGGGCGACGACGGCGCGGAAGGCGGTCGCGAAGCGGCAGCCCAGACCGGCGGCGGTGGTGAACGACAGCTCGTTGCGTATCCCGACCAGGTTCACATCGGCGTGTCCGATCCCCACGTACTCGGCGAACGAGCCCCAGTGGGTGAACCCCGGCTGCGTCTGCCGCTCGCACACCTGCTGGGCGCCTTCCGCACAGGCGGCACAGCGCCCGCAGGCGCATACGAACGGCACGGTGACCCGCTGCCCCGGGCGCCAGTTGAGGACGTCGGGGCCGACCTCCTCTATCACCCCCGCCAGCTCATGGCCGGGGACATGCGGCAGCCGGATGTCCGGGTCGTGCCCCATCCAGCCGTGCCAGTCGCTGCGGCACAGTCCGGTGGCCTCGACGCGGATCACCGCGCCGCGCGGGGAGGGAGCGGGGTCCTCGACGCTCCGGACCTCGGGCCGGCGCCCGAAGTCGTCGAACACCACAGCACGCATGGACACCGCTCCCTCGCTCGACCACATCCCCCATGGCCCGTGTGTCCAGGCGGGCCATAGAACCTACACCACAACCGGCCGGTATCAGCCCTTGCGGGTGGCGCCCACCGACGGCGGTTCCGCGCCCCGGCCGGTGCCCCAGGACGACGGCTCGGTGGACAGCCGATGGGCCAGTTTCCCGCCGTGGGCCACTTGGTCCCAGTCCAGCCAAGTCCGCGCCACGTTCCGGCCGTTCAGCGACACACTCCGGACATACCGCTTGGCGTCGCTCGCGCCCGGCGCGGTGACCGTGAGCGTGCCGCCCTGCCGGGTGCCGTAAGTCCCGATGCGGACCACGGCCGAGGAGAACTGCGGGCTGGACAGGGCGAGGAAGTCCCCGCCGCTCATCGTCGGGTACAGGCCCAGCGAGGAGAAGACGTACCAGGCCGACATGGTGCCGAGGTCGTCATTGCCGGTCATCCCGTCCGGCCCGGTGGTGAACAGGGTCATCGCCGCCCGCACCACGGTCGCCGCCTTCGCGGGCGCGCCCGCCCACAGATACATGTATGGAGCGTGCAGATCGGGCTCGTTGTTGGGGTTGTAGGTGGGCTTGCCGTAGTAGTCGTACGGGGCGGAGATCCAGTCCTTACGGGCGGTGCCCGCCGGGTCGGTGAGCAGCTTGCCGTAGGCGAAGAAGTCGTCCAGCCGTTTCTCGGTGGCGCTCCTGCCGCCCATCAGCCCCACGAGCCCGGCCGGGTCCTGCGGCACCAGCCACTGGTACTGGTAGGCGCCGCCCTCGTGGAACTGCCGGCCCGCCTCCACCGGGTCGTACGGGGTCACCCACGCGCCGTCGGCCGTGCGCGGCCGGAACTGCCCGATCGAGGCGTCCCACAGCGTGCGGTAGGTCTGGCCGCGCTCGGCGAACATCCGGGCGTCGGCGCGGTGTCCGAGCCCGCGCGCCATCAGGGCGAGCGCGGCGTCCGCGGCCGAGTACTCCAGGGTGGCCGAGGCGGGGTGGACACAGTCGTTGTCGCCGCCCTTGTCGGCGCAGTCGGTGCCGAGCTTCAGCCCCGAGGGGACGTAGCCCAGCTCGCGGTAATAGTCCACTCCGGAGCGGCCGTTGTAGGGCGAGTCGGCGGGCGGGGTGCTGGTGGCGTTCTTCTTCAGCAGCGCGTACGCCTCGTCCTCGTGCCCGGCCAGCAGCCCCTTGGACCACGCCTCGACGAGGAAGGGGGTCACCGGGTCACCGGTCATGATGTTGGTCTCGCTGTTGGCCAGCGCCCAGCGCGGCAGCCAGCCGCCGTCCCGGCCGATGGCGACCACCGACAGCGCGACATCGCGGGCCACCCCCGGTTCCACCATCTCCAGCAGCTGGTTCTGCGGCCGGTAGGTGTCCCACAGCGAGAAGTTCTGGTACGGGGTGTAGCCGGAGGCGGTGTGGGTCGCGCCGTCGAAGCCCGTGTAGCGGCCGTCCACGTCGCCCGCCACATTGGGGTGCAGCTGGGAGTGGTACAGCGCGGTGTAGAAGGCGCGCCGCCGCTCCTCGGTGCCGCCGCCGACCCGGATCGCGTCGAGCTTCTTCCGCCAGGTGTCGTGGAGCGCGGCGCGGGTGGCGTCGAAGTCGTAGGAGTCGCCGGTCTCGGCCGTGAGGTTCTTGCGGGCGCCCTCGGGGCCGGTGTACGACAGCCCGACCTTGACCACGACATCCCGGTCCTGGGTCGCGTCGAAGGTGGCCCAGGCGCCGTTGCCGCCCTCGCCGGCCGCCTCGCGGGAGCCGGGGGAGGGGGTGGTGCCGCGCCAGGTGCCGTAGGAGGCGAAGGGGCGGTCGAAGGTGGCGGTGAAGTAGACGGTGTGCCGGTCCTTCCCGGCGCAGAAGTTCCCGGCCTCCACCCGGCCCTCGACGGTCCGGTCACCGACCACGCGGACCTCGGAGCCGAAGACCTTCTGATTGGCCTTGCCGGTGTTGAACAGCACATTGGCCGCGCCGGTGGCCGGGAAGGTGTAGCGCTGCCAGCCGGTGCGCTGAGTGGCGGTCAGCTCCGCGTCGACGCCGTAGGACTTCAGGCCCACCCGGTAGTAGCCCGGGGTGGCCTCCTCGTCGTCATGGCTGTAGGTGGAGCGGTAGTGGTCCGGGTCGACGTCGCTGACCGCGCCGGTCGTGGGCATGATGGGCAGCTCGCCCGCCACCCCGCAGCCGACCCCCGACAGATGGGTCTGGCTGAAGCCGTGGATGGTGTTCTGGTCGTAGTCGTAGCCGCCCTGGCCGCCGGTGTCCGGGCTGACCTGGACCATGCCGAACGGTGCGCTCGCCCCGGGGAAGGTGTTGCCGAAGTTCTCGGTGCCCACGAACGGATGGACCAGCGAGGTGGGGTCGGCCGGAGGGGACGCGGCCGAGGGGGCGGCCGCGGCGCCCGGTGGGCCCAGCAGACCGCCGCCCAGCAGCGCCGCCGCCATCACGCCCGCGACCGTGCCCGCAGCGCGCGCACGGATTCCACCGATCAGCGACCGCATGGGACGCACCTCCGTCTGACAACGTTGTCGACCAGGGTCGCGAAACTTTGACACGAGGGGTGGGCGGTGTCAATGACCCGTGCGCGGGCGGGTCATTGACGGACCGGCCAAGGACACCGCCCGCGCACAGGGCCGTGGCGTGCGGGCGCGCGCGGGGCGCTGTCGCTTGTCGCGCTGCCCGCCGGCGAGCTATCGCTTGTCGCGCTGCCCGTCGGCGAGCTGACGGGACGTCTCGCCCGCGCCCGCGCCCCGCTGGGCCCGCTCGGCGATGCTCGGGAACAGCCCGCCGATGGCGCTGCCCAGGCGCAGCTCCAGCGGGGCCACGTTCACCTCGGCACGGTTCCGCTCGATCGCCCGGATCGTCGCGGCCGCCACCCGCCGGGAGGAGATCGTACGGACCCCGGTGGGCAGGGACGTGCCCGCGTCGGCGAACATCCCGGCGTCGCCCACGAATCCGGGCTGCACCAGCGAGACCCCGACCCCCGTGCCGTGCAGATCCTGCCGCAGCCCGAGGGTGAAGCCGCGCAGCCCGAACTTGGCCGCGTTGTAGAGCGCCGCGCCGGGGGAGGCCGTACGGCCCGACAGCGAGCCGATCATCACCAGATGGCCGGAGCCCGCCTCCACCATGCGCGGCGCCATCAGCCGCGACAGCAGGATCGGCGCGCGCAGATTGACGTCGAGGGCGCGGTCCAGCTCCTCGGGCCGGTAGTCCAGGACCGGGCCGCTGGAGGGCAGCGCGGCGTTGGCGATGACGATCCGGGCCTCCGCCGCCTCCTCGACGAGCCGCTCCACATCGGACCGTTCGGCCAGATCGGCGACGATCGCCCGGCCGCCCAGCCGCTCGGCCAGCGGCCGCAGCACCTCCTCACGGCGCCCGGTGAGCAGCAGCTTGGCGCCCTTGGCCGCGAACGCGCGGGCCAGTGTCTGGCCGATGCCGCCGGTGGCCCCGGTGAGCAGGACGGTGGTGCCGGCGATCCGCATGCGATCTCCTCCGGTTACGGTCGAGTACGTTCCGGGCACGGTACTGCGTATGCGCTCAGCGCTCGGCATAGGCCCCGGTCCGCCACGTACGCGCGCGGCGCCCCGGGACCGGGCGTCCCCCGCGTCTCGCGTCGGCCGCTAGCCCCGGACGTGCGCGCCGGCGCCCGGTCGGTTGCCGGAAGTGTGCTGGTGAGGCGGCGGAGCCGGGGCTCTGGCCCCGTAATGTGCCAGGTGACGGAGTGCCACGCGTCGCTCGCGTTGGCTGCCGCGTTCTGGGCCCTGCCTTCGGGCGCGTACGGGTGCGCGCCCGGTCGGCCGCCGGGCGGGGGCGGGGCCTTTGGGCGCGTCGCGGTCTGGACGCGGGGCGGGGCCGGGCGAATGGGCGTCTGACCCCGCACCCGCGAAGGGCGGTGTCCCGTTGTGCTCGGGGGCAAGGCCGGGCGGGCCGTTGTGGTGGGGTGTGAGGGCTGGGTCGGCTATCCCTTGCGGGGGGCCGGGGTGCCCAGGCCGTAGACGCGGCGGGCGTTGTCCGCGCCCAGCAGTGCGGCCACCCGGCGGGCGTCGCGGCGCGACCAGGCGCCCTCCGCCACCCAGTGGGTCAGCAGCCCGGTCAGCGCCTCCCGGAAGAGCCGCGCCCCCACCACATACAGTTCGGGCAGCCCGTAGGCGTCGGTCGAGAAGAGCACCTTGCCGAACGGGGCGAGCTCCAGCATCTCGGCGAGTACGGCCCCGGCCCGCGCCCCGGTGTGCGACAGGGCCAGCCCCACATCGGCGTACACATGCGGGAAGACGGCGGCCAGATAGGCGGCGCCGCGGTGGTACGGATAGCCGTGCAGCAGGATCAGCGTGCAGCCCGTGGGGCGCACGGCGCGGATGAAGTCGGTGAGGGCGAGCGGATCGCAGCGGTCCAGCCGCAGATCGGGATCGCCGAACCCGGTGTGCAGTTGCAGCGGCAGCCCGGTGTACGCGGCCGACCACAGCAGATGGCGCAGCAGCACGGGGTCGCTGACCCGGGCGGCGGCGGTGCCGCCCTGGGCGCGCCGGGCGAGCCAGTGTTCGGCGGCGGTGTGGACGGCGCCGGGGCCCGGCGGATCGGGCTCGAAGTGCAGGCCGTAGCGGTAGGCGGCCACCGACTTGAAACCGGCCGCCGTACGGGCCGCCTCCCGGAGGCCGTCCGCCATCCCCGCCAGGAAGTCATCGGCGGTCAGCGAGGTGTCCGCGATCCGTTCCGCCAGCTGCTCCAGCCGGACGATCTCATGGGCGGTGCCGCCCGCCGCGAGGGCCAGCTCCTGAGGGGTGGTCAGATTGCCCGGCAGCCCGGTGTCCACCAGGAACTCGCTGATCCCGGCGGCGCTCAGCAGCCGCCGGTTCACCTCCCGCGCGCCCAGCTCGCGCCGCCGGGCGAGGTAGGGGGCGGGCGGGCAGTGCGGCTCGAGGTCCAGCAGCGGCGGACACCAGCGGCGCACCGCGAACCCCAGCTGGCTGTCGAAGAAGGTGGTGCCGAGCGCGGCGGGCGCGTCGGATTCGGTCAGGAACGCCTCGAATTCGGCCGAGCCCAGCTCGGCGCGGGCCACCCCATGGCAGTGGTGGTCCACCAGGGGCGGCAGCGGCGGCTCGGTCGGATCCGTCTGCTCGGCGGCCTCCATCGGTCAGTACCGCCTCCGGGTCGCGATGGCGATCTCGCGCGGGGACGACTTCTCGAACAGGGCGGACTCCGCCCGGCGCACCGCGGCGATGGACTCGAAGAGCGGATCGCCCAGCGCCTCACGCAGCACGGTCGAGTCCTCGAAGTGCTCCAGCGCCGTCAGCAGCGAGGTGGGCAGCCGCCGCTCACGCCCCTCGACGGCCGGGTCCCCGGAGACGGGAGGGGGCAGCGAGAGCCCGGAGTCCATCCCGCCGAGGCCCGCGGCGATGACCGCGCCCGCCACCAGATAGGGGTTGGCCGCCGGATCGAAGGACTTGATCTCGGCGTTGGAGGCGCCCGGGTCGTCCGGCGCGCCGGTGATGAAGCGCACCGCGGCCTCCCGGTTCTCCAGGCCCCAGCACTGGTACGCCCCGGCCCAGCGGGAGGGTTCGAGCCGGAGGTAGCTCGCGGGGGTGGGGGCGCCGATGGCGAGCAGTGCGGGCAGCTCGCGCAGCACCCCGGCGAGGAACGCCTCGGCCGTCGCGGTCATGCCGTTGGGCCCGTCGCCGTCCCGGCACAGATTGCGGTCGCCCTGCCACAGGCTCATATGGAGATGGGCCCCGTTGCCGACCCCACCCGGGTCCACCACCGGGCCGAACATCGGGTTGAGACCGGCGCGCCCGGAGCACGCCCGGATCGTCTCCCGCACCAGTACGGCCAGATCGGCGGCGCCGACCGGATCGGCGGGCGCCAGGGACACCTCGAACTGCCCGGGGGAGTACTCGGGGTGGAGCTGGTGCACCTCGGCCTGCTGCGCGTCCAGCGCGCCGAGCAGATCGGCGAGGTAGTCGGCGAGGTCGACCACCCGCGCCATGCCGTAGGCCGGGCCCGCGGTGGGGTACCGCGGCGGGTCCTGGTCCGGGTCGCCCGTGGTGACGACCCACTCGGTCTCGAACCCCATGCGCACGGTCAGCCCCCGCTCCCGCGCCCGCTCGGCCATCCGCCGGGCGAACAGCCGCTGGCAGACGGGGTGCGCCCGGCCCCGCTGGTCGTACCGGTCGACCGGGGCCCAGGCCCAGCCGGGCTGCGCGGCCAGCGGGGTGAGCCGGTCCAGGTCGGGGAGGAGCCGCAGATCCCCGTCCGGGCCGCCGACATGGCGGCTGGTGGTCATGGAGTCGTCCACGAGATAGACGTCGAAGACGGGGGACATCCCGACCCCGCGCCGCGCGGCATGGGGCAGCCGCGCTGTGGGCACGGACTTCACCCGGGTCAGGCCCGCGTTGTCCACCCAGGTCAGCGCGATGGCCTGGATGCCGTTCGCGGTGAGCCGCTCGGCCTCCTGCCGTGCTCGTGCGTATGCCTGCTCGCGTTCCCCGGTCCCCATGGGCGCCTCCTCGGCCACGTCCTGTACGCCGAGACTATTGCCTGCGGACCGTCTTGTGGTGACGCGTTGTCCCGATCGCATACGGGGTGTGACGGTGGCTTATGCCGGTCGGTGGTTGACACGACCGGCGGGGGCGTCGAGGGGGTCGGCCCGCCCGCCGAGGCGTCCGGTTTCGGCCACGTAGCGGAGACCGCCTACGTCACCTGGCCCCCTCCCGAAGGGTGTCGGCGAGGGAGGCGAGATACATCTCGATGGCCTGGCCGGGCTCGCGCACCCGGCGGCCCGACAACTTCCCGATCTTCTCCAGCCGGTACAGCAGGGTGTTCCGGTGGATGTGCAGCCGTTCGGCGACCCGGACCAGCGACAGACCGCCTTCCGCCCAGCCGATCAGCGTCTCCCGGAGCGTCGGCCAGTCCGGCTGCTCGCGCAGCCGTCCCAGTACGCACTCGGTGAACCGGGTCCGGTCGTGGGGCGGTATCGACCCGAGCAGATGCGGCACCCGCAGCTCCGAGGCGATGAAGACCCGCTCGCCGGGGAAGACCGCCGGTCCGGTGCGCAGCGCCGTCGCCGCGTCGCGATAGGAGTCGTGCATCCCGGCCGCCCCGGTCGCCGGCCCGCCGACGGCCATCCGGCCGTCCAGTCCATGGCGCTCCGCCAGCAGCGCGAGCAGATGCTCGCACCGTTCGGGAAGCCGCTCCGGGGCCGCGCGCCCCTCGTACGCGGCGGCCAGCACCGCGTACCGCCCCGCGGTCTGCTCGCCCGCCACGTCCTGGCGGTCGCGGAACACCTCCCGCACCGTCCGCAGCACCGTCAGCCGGGACACCGGCGCGGGGCCCTCGTCCGCCCGGTCCGGTGCGCCCGCCGAGCGCACCTCCAGCAGCACCGCGCTCCGGGCCACCCCGGGCGAGAGCCCCAGCTCGACCGCGCGGGCGGCCACCGCCTCCGGGCCGACCACCTCGGGGTCGTAGAGCGCGATGTCCCGGACGAAGTCGTCGACCGCCCGCTCATGGAGCATCCGCGAGCGCAGCAGCGCCGCCTCCTCCAGCAGGATCTCGGTCTGCCGCCGCACCACCAGGCCGAAGCGGTGCACCTCCTCGGGCACTCCGGTCAGACAGACGGTGCCGATCACCTCCTCCCCGACGGTGATCGGCAGGCTCATCCCGGGCCGTACGCCCCGCATCCGGCCCGCCTGCTCGGCGCTGTGGGTGGCGGGCCGCCCGGTGCGCACCACCTCCAGGGACGCCTCGTGGACGGTGCCGACGCGCGCCAGGTCGCCACAGCCGATGACGACGGCCCCGGGATCGGTGATCAGTACTCGGCATGTTCGCCGGTGGCCTGGTCTTCGGCTATGTCACCGACCGGGTCGGGCGGCAGAAGGTCTATCTCTTCGACATCGCCGCCTTCATCCTGCTCTCCGCGGCCCAGTTCTTCGTCACCGATCCCTGGCAGCTCACCGCGCTGCGCTTCCTCATGGGCATCGCCATCGGTGCCGACTTCGCGATCGCGGGCACCATCGCCTCCGAGTTCGCGCCGCGAAACTCCCGGGGACCGCTGCTGGTCATCATGGTCACCATGTGGTCGGTCGGCGCGGCCGTCGCGTACGTCGTCGGCTGGGCGATGCTGTCCTCCGGCCACGACGACTGGCGCTGGATGCTCGCGAGCAGTGCGATACCCGCCGTCCTCATCCTCCTGCTGCGCTTCGGCACCCCCGAGTCACCGCGCTGGCTGCTCAGCAAGGGCCGGGGCCAGGAGGCGGAGGCCGTGCTGAAGCAGATGCTCGGCCCGGACGCGAGCCTGGACGACCTGGAGGCCGACACCGTCCTCCTTCGGACTGGCCGACGGCGACGACTCCTACCTCGGTTCGGTCGTGGTGCAGATCTTCTCCGTGCTCGGCTCGCTCTCGGGGATCCTGGTCATCAACAAGGGGCGGCGCACCCTGCTCCTGTGGAGCTTCGGCCTCTCCGCGGTCCCCCTGCTCGGCCTCGCCGCCCTCGCCCACCCCTCACCGGCCGTGGTGATCGTCCTCTTCGCGGCCTTCGGCGTGGCGTGCTTCTCCAGCCAGTGCCTCCAGGCCATCTACCCCTCCGAGCTGTTCCCGACCGGGGTCCGGGCCACCGCCAACGGGTTCGCCACCGGCATCAGCCGCGTCGGCGCCGCGCTCGGCACCTGGGGAGCGCCCGTCGTCCTCGGCCACAGCACCCGGCTGGCCATGCTCCTCGGCGCGGTGATCTGCGCCATCGGCTGGGGAACGTCGTACGTCCTCGCCCCGGAGACCAGCGGCCTCACCCTCGCCGACGCCAGTGCGGCGGATACGGACCACGGCCGCCGCGGGCGGCTGAGCGCCCGCCGTGAGACCTCTTCGACCCCACCGTCCCCCGCGGTGAAGGAGCCCTCATGACCTTTCCGGACACCCCGCCCTCCACGGTCACGATCGTCGGCGGCGGAGTCGTCGGCCTGGCCTGTGCCCACTACCTCAGTGGCGCCGGGCTGCGGGTCACCGTCCTCGAACGCGACCGGCTGGGCAGCGGCGCGTCCCGCGGCAACGCCGGGGAGGTCTGCCCCGACCTGGTCGAACCGCTGGCCGCGCCCGGTGTCATCGGTACGGCGCTGCGCGGGCTGCACCGCCGGGACGGCGCGCTGGCGATCCACCCCCGGCCGGTGCCGAACTGCTGCGGTTCCTGGTCGGGTTCGGGATGCGGGCCACCTCGCGGCACTACGCGCGGGGGGCCGCCGCCCTCGGCGCGCTCGCGAGGGGCACCTTCGGGCTCTTCGAGGAGCTGGAGGCGGCCGGTGTGGACGGGGAGGCGCACTAGGACGGCTTCCTGTTCGCCTTCCCCTCCCGGGAGCACGCCGCCGAGGCGCTCGCCGCCTTCCGCCGGCTGGGCGCGCCCATCGCGCCCGGCGGTGTGCTGGAGGGGGCCCGCCTCGCGGCGGCGGAGCCCTCGCTCACCGAGGGCGCGCGGGCGGGGTTCGTGGTGGAGCGTCAGTGGTCCCTGGACCCCTCGCTCTTCGTGGACCGGCTCGCCGAGCGGCTGCGGAGCGACGGGGTGGAGCTGGTCGCGGGCGCGCGTGTCTCAGCCGTCGTGGACCGCTCCGGCCGGACCGAGGTCAGGACCTCGGCGGGCACCTTCCGCGCCGACACGGTGGTCATCGCGGCGGGCATCGGCTCGCGGGAGCTGGTGCGGGGGCTCGGCGGGGACATCGACCTGGTGGCGGGCAAGGGCTACAGCTTCTCGGTGGCGGCCGAACCGCCGCCCTCCCGCCTGGTCCACCTCGGCGCGGCAAAGGTGGTGCTCACGCCGATGGGCAAGCGGGTCCGGGTCGCCGGGACGATGGAGTTCGAGCGCGACGCCGACCGGTTCCGGCAGCGGCGCGTCGAGGCCATCGTGGCCGCCGCGCGCCCGTATCTGCGCCATGCCGACTGGGACGACCGCCAGGAGGAGTGGGTGGGGCCGCGGCCCATGACCCCCGACGGGCTGCCGCTGATCGGCCCGGTGCCCGGCCATCCCCGGGTACTGCTGGCCACCGGCCACAACATGCTCGGGCTGATGCTCGCGCCCGCCACCGGCCGACTGGTGGCCGGACTGCTGACGGGGACGGCGGATCCTCAACTTTCCTCCACTTTCGCCCCGGTACGGAGCGTTCGTCGGTATTCGCGGTACTCTTGGCGTGTACGCGACACCCGTCGCGAGTGAGCCGAAGGGGCGCGTCGCTGTCGAAAGGGAGTCGCGCACAGGGAGCGAGGGCCGTGATCGATATGCGGCTCCGCCGCGTGGGCGACCGAGCACGTCGACCGTCGACAGGGGGCACCTCCCAGCGGTAGCTGGGGGAGGCACAGGCGCCCCGGAGGCGAACCGAGCGCTAAAGAAAAGGGGAGCTTGCAGTGGTCAGTCGCAGAACCCTGCTCACGAGCACACTGGGCATCACCGGCGGCCTTCTCCTCCCGACGGCGGGCGCCGACGCGGCGCCCGCCGACTGGTCCCGGGCGGTGGTGGACTCCACCATCGCCCGCAAACCGGACCCCAAGACCCTCGGCGGCTGGGGCTATACCCAAGGGCTCTTCCTGCTGGGCGCCTACCGCGTCTACCAGCGGGTCAAGGAGCCCTCCTACCTGGCGTACATCAAGGGGTGGGTGGACAACTTCGTCGACGCCGACGGCCATATGAGCCGGAGCTTCGACAACCTGGACGCGATGCAGTCCGGCAATCTGCTGCTGATCCTCCACCAGGAGACCGGCGATCCGCGCTACCGGACCGCCGCCGACCAGATCCGGGACCGGATCACCACCTATCCGCGCACCGCCGACGGCGGGATGTGGCACGCCACCGGCAAGACCAACGAACTGTGGGGCGACGGGGTCTTCATGGCCCAGCCGTTCCTGCTGCGCTACGGCATCGCCTACGGCGACGAGACGTTCGCTTACGAGGAGGTCACCAGGAACCTCTCGGTGTACTTCCGCCACCTCAAGGCGGCCAACGGGCTGATCTACCACGCCTACGACGCCGACGGCGACGCCCCCTGGAAGCCCGACCCCACCACCGGCACCTCCGCCCACTTCTGGGCACGGGCCATCGGCTGGACCGCGATGACCCATGTCGAGGTGCTGGAACTGCTTCCCGCGGAACACCCGCGCCGCGCCGAACTGATCGACAACGTACGGCACTTGGCGAAGGGCTTCGCGCGCTACCAGGACCCGGCCACCGGCCGCTGGTTCCAGGTCGTCGACAAGGCGAGCGACCCCGGCAACTGGACCGAGACCTCCGCCTCCAGCATGTACACCCTGATGCTGGACGCCGCCCTGGAACACGGCTGGATCAGCGGCGGCGGCTACGCCTCGGCGGCCCGCAGGGGCTATCAGGGCGTGCTGAAGAAGGTGTCGGTCGGCTCCGACGGGCTGACGGACATCACCGACATCAGCGAGGGCACCAACGTCGGGGACCTGGCCTACTACCTCGGCCGCAAGCGCAATACGAACGACCTCCACGGTCTGGGCGCCTTCCTGCTGATGAACGAGCGGCTCGCGCACTGACCCGGGCGTACGGTCGCGGTCCGGCGGACCGCGACCGTACGCACCCGCGCCCGCGAAGGCGCTACTTCAGCTCGACCTGGAACACCTTGTCCGCGCCGTCCGGCTCCCCGCCGTTGTTGTCCGCGTTCGTCGTGGACAGCCACAGCGTGTTCTTGCCCGGTACGGTCTCCACGGTGCGCAGCCGCCCGTAGGAGCTGGTGTAGTACGCCTTCGGGGTGCCCGCGCTCGTGCCGTCGACCGGGATCCGCCACAGCCGCTCACCGCGCAGCGCGGCCAGGTACATCGCGCCGTCGGCGTAGGTGACCCCGCTGGGCGAGGCGTCGCCGGTCGCCCACTGGCGCTTGGGGCTGGTCATCCCCGAGGTGGAGCACTCGCCCTCGCAGATCGGCCAGCCGTAGTTCTTGCCCGGTTCGATGAGGTTGAGCTCGTCGTACTTGCTGTTGCCGAACTCGGCCTCCCACAGCCGGCCCTGGGGGTCCCAGGTGATGCCCTGCGGATTGCGGTGGCCGTAGGAGTAGACGAGCGTGCCGAACGGATTGCCCGGGGCGGGTTTGCCGTCCGTGGTCATCCGCAGGATCTTCCCGTTGAGGGAGTTCTTGTCCTGGGCGAGGTCGGGTGTCTGCGCCTCGCCGGTGGTGGCGTAGAGATAGCCGTCCGGGCCGAACTTGAGGCGTCCGCCGTTGTGGTACTTGTTCTTCTTGATGCCGGTGACGAGCGCCTTGTAGCCGCCGAGCGAGGAGCCGTCGTAGGTCATCCGGGCGATGCGGTTGCCGTCGGACGCGGTGTGCATCAGGTAGATGGCGTGGTCGGTGTTCCAGTTCGGGGAGACCGCGATGCCCAGCAGCCCGCCCTCACCGCCGGTGGTCACCACATTGGGCACCGTGCCCACCTGGGTCTTGGTGCCCGACTGAGTGAGCTTGTAGAGCTTGAACGAGTCGCGCTCGGTGATCAGAGCCGACCCGTCGGGCAGCCAGCTGAGCCCCCAGGGGATGCTCCAGCCGGACGAGACGGTCTTGATGTCCGACGGGGCCGAGTCGGCCGCCGAGGTCGCGGCGCTGCCGGTGCCGGTCTGAGTGAGCAGCAGCCCCGCGGCGAGTGCGGTGGTGGCGGCCGCGGCCACCAGGGTGTTCCGATAGCTCTTCATCGCGCGCCCTCCTACTGGAGCTTGTATGCCTTGAAGTTCCGGGTGAGCAGGTACGTGGTCTGGAGACCGGTGCTGTTCAGGCTCCGGTAGATGCCCCACTTGGGCCGCAGATAGTTCTTGCCGCGCCACAGGTCCAGGCCGGTGCGCCGGTACGAGGCGACTTGTCTGCCGTCGGTGGTCACCGACCAGTCGGCGTACGCGCCCGAGTCGGCCGCCTTGACCTCGACCGACACATCGCTCCACTTGCCCTGGAGCGGCTTCATGTCGGCGGCCCCGGCCTCGGTGAGGTTGCCGTCGTCGTCCGAGGTCCGGATCTCGACCTTCGGGCCGTCGCTGTGCTGGTGCAGCGACATGGTGAACAGCGGGGCGGCCACGTCCCCCACCTTGATCTGCATGATGTGGGTGAAACTGGTGGTCGCGTCGAGGGTGTCCGGCACATACATCTGGTACTGGATCCGCCAGGTCTCGTTCTTGAGGATCTTGACGGCGGAGCCGTTCTGCTCCATGCCCCTGACCTCTTGGCGCTGACGGTCGGTGCTGGTGTCGACGTCCTTGGGGTAGTGGATGTCGGTACGGAAACCGCCCTCGTAGGGGTAGATATGGGTGACACCGGGATGGGAGTCGGCGCGGTCGTCCTCGGCGCCCTCGAAGGCGTCGGCGACGCTCGCCCCCGATGCGGGGCTCCACTTCAGGCTCCAGGACGCGGCCGGCGCCTGCGGGGACCGCTCGGCACCGTAGGCGACCGCGGCCGGGGCGATCAGCGCGGCCGTCGCCGAGAGAGCGAGGGCGGTGCGCGGTAAGAGCGGTGAACGCTCCATCAAGGATTCTCCTGTCTGATCCTTGTTCACATGGGGGGACTGTAAGGAAGGCTTCCTAATGCGTCAACAGGTCAGCCACGGGAGACCCGGTAGACGACCGTGCCGTGCGCGGGCACCGAGGCGCTGATCGAGCCGCTCGTGGTGGAGGTGGCCTTCGACCACAGGTCCTTCAGGCGGTACGAGGACGAGCCGCCGAGGCCGATCGCGCTCGCCGTCGTCGAGATCGTCTTGCTGGACGAGTTCTCGTTGAGCAGTGCCACCGCGCGGTCGCCGTTCGCCAGTTGCTTGGTGTACACGGTCTTCCCGCCACTGGAGGAGACGATGGTGGCCTGTTTGCCCAGAGTGTCCTGGTCGAGCGCGATGATGTCAGTGTTCTTCAGGATCGACTGGGTGGTCGCGGAGGCGTTCCGGACGTCGCTGCCGATCAGCAGTGGCGCCGCCATCATCGCCCACAGGCTGAAGTGGGTGCGGTACTCGGTGGCCGTCATCCCGCCGTTGCCGACCTCCAGCATGTCGGGGTCGTTCCAGTGGCCGGGGCCCGCGTACTGCGCCAGGTCGTCGTTGATGTGCAGCTTGTCGATCATGCTGGACCACTTGTCGCTGATGTCGCCGGTGGTGCGCCAGGAGTTGCCGACCGGCTCGCCCCAGGTCCATACCTTGGGAGTGGTCTGGCCCCATTCGCACAGCGAGTAGAGGATCGGGCGGCCGGTGGCGGCGAGCGCGTCGCGCATGGCCTTGTAGCGCTTCTGGGCGTCGACGCCCTGGTTGTTGCAGTTGTCGTACTTGAGGTAGTCCACGCCCCAGGAGGCGAACTGCTTGGCGTCCTGCTTCTCGTGGTCCAGTCCGCCCGGGAATCCGTTCGCCGCGTTGCAGGTCTTGGTGCCGGCGCTGGTGTAGATCCCGAACTTCAGCCCCTTGGCGTGCACATAGTCCGCCACGGCCTTGATGCCGTTCGGGAAGCGGGTGCGGTTGGGCACCAGATTGCCGCTCGCGTCCCGGCTGGGCTCGGCCCAGCAGTCGTCGATGTTGACGTAGGTGTAGCCCACGTCCTTGAGGCCGAGTGAGATGAACGCGTCGGCGACGCCTTTGACCATGGACTCGTTGAACGAGGCGTCGCAGTGCGTGGCGTTCCAGTTGTTGAAGCCCATGGGGGGCGTACGGGCCAGGCCGTTGTCCAGTGCGACGGCCTGCGGCGCCGCGGTGGTGATGCTCACGGTGAGGGCGCCGGCGGCGACCGTGGTGGCCGCGGTGACGGCCGCGAGGCAGGAGCGAAGACTGCGTGATCGTGTGGATCTTTGCATGACCATCTCCTTTGAACGCGGACAGTGCATCGCGGAAGGTAG
The DNA here is from genome assembly GCF_047337785.1 of Streptomyces lacaronensis. Classification (NCBI taxonomy): domain Bacteria; kingdom Bacillati; phylum Actinomycetota; class Actinomycetes; order Kitasatosporales; family Streptomycetaceae; genus Streptomyces; species Streptomyces lacaronensis. Next base: position 1,900,277 of record NZ_JBLHDK010000003.1, on the reverse strand, counting down.
GAGGTGTGGCGCGATGAGTCAAGGAATGGTGTGGACCAAAGAGGTGGTGGCATGGGTGGCGGTCGGCGAAAAATGGCCAACTGCCAGCGGATTCCCCTTTTTTCTGGGCATCGCACAGAGAATGTACGGCTGGAGAGATCGGAGGATTTTTGACGCACGCTTATTGACCGGACACCAACAGCCGGTGACGCTGCAACAGAACGGCACATGACCGTACGCCCCCGAGAAGGAGCCCTCATGGGCCGCAGATCGCGCCGCCGCCCCGGCGCCTGGCTGACCGCCGTGCTGTCGGCCGTCGTCACCCTCGCCCTCACCGGTCCCACCCCGGCGCGGGCCGAGGTCACCAACCCCCGGCAGCAGTGGCTGCGCCAGTCCCAGGCGGGGCTCTTCCTGCACTGGGGCATGCGCACCTCGCCCGGCTACACCAGCTGCTCCGCCTGGGAGAAGGCGGTCACCGACGGTGGCTGGAACGCCGACTACTGGGTGGCCGAGGCCAAGAAGCTGCACGCCTCCTATCTGGTGCTCGCCTCCTTCCACAGCCGTCTGGGCTATGCGCGGGCCTGGCCGTCCGCGATCCCCGGAAGCTGCTCCACCAAGCGGGACTTCCTCGGCGAGCTGATCGACGCGGCGAGCGCCCAGGGGCTGAAGGTCATGCTCTATATGACCGACGATCCCCAGTGGCACGCCGAGGGCGGCCATGAATGGCTCGACTCGGCCGCCTACTCGGCCCACAAGGGCCATGACGTCGACCTGACCACGCGCGAAGGCTTCGGCGAGTACTCCTACGACAACTTCGTGGAAGTGATGCGGAAGTACCCCGAGCTGTCCGGGTTCTGGATCGACAACGACAACGACTACTGGATCGACCACGGGCTCTACGAGAAGATCCGCGCCGACCGCCCCGGCTGGCTGCTGAGCAACAACAACGAAGACACGCCGATCATGGACACGGTCAGCAATGAGCAGAAGACCGGGATGACCCCGGCCTATGACTACCCCCAGGCCATCTGGGCCCCACAGCCCCGGCTCACCGAGGCCTGCTTCAAGCTGCCCAGCAGCGGGGCCTGGTGGTACAGCGGCACCGATTCGGCGGTGGACCAGGGACTCACCCTCGGCCGGCTGATCAGCGACTCCGGATCCTCCGTCAAATCCCTCATGGCCGAGACCGCCCAGGTGAACGGGCGCTTCCCCAGCAAACAGGAGGCGTTCAACAACTACGCCAAGACCTATCTCGACAAAATCTGGGGCTCGCTGGGCGGCACCGAGGGCGGTGGCTACTCCTACGGCGGGCTCCAGCCCGGCGCCTGGAACGACGGCGCCCACGGGGTGACCACGGTGAGCACGACCGACCCCGACCGCCACTTCGTCCACGTCCTCACCCGGCCCTCGGGCGCCACGCTGACGTTGCGGGACAACGGTTACAAGGCGACCGGCGTCACCGACTACCGCACCGGGAAGAAGCTCGACTTCCGCCAGGGCGACGGCCGGATCACCATCTCCGGCATCACCGACTGGGATCCGTACGACACCGTCCTCGCGGTCCGCACCGACGGCCGTCAGGGCATCGTCCCGCCGGGCTCCCTCACCGCGAGCGCCAGCGTCTCCGCGAGCGGCCACCCCGCCTCCGCCGTACTCGACGGCGATCCGCGGACGTACTGGGACAACGACACCACCCTGCCCGCCTCGGTCACCCTCGATCTGCGCTCCGCCAAGAGCATCCGCTATCTGGCCGTGAACCAGCGGGAGTGGTCGGTCTCCTACGCCCGCTCCGACACCGAGCAGTCCGCCCGCATCCGCGACTACCAGGTGCACGTCTCCGACAACGGACGCGACTGGGGCAGCCCGGTCGCCTCCGGAACGCTGCCCAGCGCCCGCGGTGTGCGGTTCATCGACATCCCCGCCACCACCAAGCGCTATGTCCGGCTCACGGTGAACAGCACCTGGGCCGCGGCCACCGACACCAAGCACTATCGCAAGCTGCTGCTGGACGAGGTGCGGGTCGGATCCTCCTACCCCGGGAGCGGCCGCACCACCACCGACGGCGGGGCACCGCGGATCCGGACCGCCCGCTGACGGCCCGTCCGCCCCGTCCCGTTGATTCATCCCCCACCGAGATGGAAGGCAGGCCGAAGCCATGAACGACACCACACCGCGCACGGCGCCCGAGGCGGCGGACCGCACCCGTACGGAGGCCGGCGAGACCGCCTGGCAGACTCCCGACTACGTGGTCGTGGAGACCGCGCTGGAGGTCACCGCCTACTCGCTGAACGCCCGCTGAGCTCCCCGCCATGCGCGTGCGCGTGCTCGGCACCGCGGCGGGTGGCGGCGTACCCCAGTGGAACTGCGCGTGCCCCGGATGCTCCGGGGCACGCGCCCACCCGGGGCGGCGCCGCCGCCATGCCTCGCTCGCCGTCCAGGCCGACGAAGGCCGCTGGTATCTGGTCAACGCCACCCCCGACCTCGGCGACCAGGTCGAGGACTGTCCCGAACTGCACCCCGGGCCCGAACCGCGCCGGACCCCGCTGGCCGGGGTGATCCTCACCGACGCCGAACTCGACCACACCCTCGGCATCGCCCGGCTGCGCGAGGCGGACGGCATCGAGATCGTGGCCACCGCCCCGGTGCGGCACGCCCTGCTGACCGGGCTCCACCTGGGCGAGATCCTCACCCCCTACGCCCGGCTGGACTGGCGCCCGCTCGGCCCGGGGGACCGGCCGCTCGCCGAGGGCTCACCCATCGCCGTCGGCGCCGTCCCCGTCTCCGCCAAACGCCCCCGCTACGCGGCCGGACGGGGCGCCCCGGACGACGACGCCTGGGTGGTCGCCCTCCGGCTGACCGACCGCGCCACCGGCCGCTCCCTCCTCTACGCCCCCGCGCTCGCCGCCTGGCCCGACGCCTTCCGACTCGCCGCCGAAGAAGCCGACTGCGTGATCGTCGACGGCACCTTCTGGTCCGATGACGAGCCCCTGACCAGCGGCTTCGGCTCGCGTACCGCCACCGCCATGGGCCATCTGCCGATCGATGGACCGGATGGCACGGCGCACCGGCTCGCCGCACTCGGAGCGCGCACCCTGTACACCCACCTCAACAACACCAACCCCCTCAACGACCCGGCCGCGCCCCAGCACTCGGGCTTGGCGAGGCTGGGCGTCGAGGTGGCCGCCGACGGAATGGTGATCGACCTGTGAGCACCCCACGGACACGGCTCGAGGAGCGGTTGCGCGCGGTCGCGCAGGAGCGCTACCACGACCGCCACCCCTTCAACGTACGGATGCACGCGGGCGAGCTCTCCCCCGCCGAACTGCGCCGCTGGATCCTCAACCGCTTCCACTACCAGCGCCATATCCCCGTCAAGGACGCGCTGATCACCGCCAAGCTCGACACCTCACGGCTGCGCCGGATGTGGCTGCGGCGCATCCAGGACCACGACGGCGCCACCGACGGCGAGGGCGGCATCGAGCGATGGCTGCGGCTCGGCGAGGCCGCGGGGCTGCACCGGGACCGGCTGCTGTCGGGTGATGAAGTGGTGCCAGGGGTACGGCTCGCGGTCGACGGCTATGTCAACTTCTGCCGGCTGCGCGGGCCCCTGGAAGCCGTCGCGGCCTCGCTCACCGAGCTGTCCGCGCCCGGCATCATGCTCACCCGGATCGACGCCTTCGAGCGGTACTACCCCTGGATCGAGCGCGAGGGCCTGGCCTACTTCCGCAACCGGGTCGACCAGGGGCGCCGGGACAGCACCGAGGCCCTCGACCTGGTCCTGACCTGGGCACGGACCCCCGAGGACGAGGACCGCGCGGTGGCGGCGCTCGCCTTCAAATGCGATGTGCTGTGGTCGCTGCTGGACGCGGTCGACCACGCCGACACCAAGGACGGCCTGGGAGGCGACGCCAAGGACGGCCCCGGGGAGGGCGCATGACCGGCCCCGGCACCCCGCCCACCCCGGCCGGATGGCGGCCCGCGCTGTCCCCCGCCGTGAGCCTGCGCCACGACCGGGTGCGGGACGCCGATCTGCTGGTGCTGCCCGAGCGGGTGGTGGTGCTGCGCGGCAGTGCCGCGAAGATCCTGCGGCTGTGCGACGGCGACCGCGACCTGGACGCCATCGTGGCGGAACTTCAGAGCCGCTTCCCCGGCGCGCCCGTCGCCGAGGACGTCCCCGCCTTCCTCGACCGGATGCGCGGGGAGGGCTGGGTCCGATGACCGCCGCGCCCCGCCCCTGGGCCCTGCTCGCCGAGCTCACCCACGGCTGCCCGCTGCACTGCCCCTACTGCTCCAACCCGCTGGAGCTGGTCCGCCGCTCCCGTGAGCTGTCCACCGCCGAGTGGACGGAGGTGCTGCGCCAGGCGGGGGAGCTGGGCGTGGTGCACACCCATCTCTCCGGCGGGGAACCGCTGTTGCGCGGCGATCTCGCCGAGATCGTCACCGCCGCCGAGTCCGCCGGGATCTACACCCAGCTCGTCACCAGCGGAGTGGGCCTGGACGGCGCCCGGCTGGCCACGCTGACCGCCGCCGGGCTGCGCAGTGTCCAGCTGTCCCTGCAACACGCCGACCCGGCCGCCTCCGACCGGATCGCCGGACACCGCTCGTACGCCGCCAAGGAACGGGCCGCCGCGCTGGTGCGCGCGGCCGGACTGCCGCTCGGGATCAACGTCGTCCTGCACCGCGACAACCTCGACGCGCTCGACGCCATCATCCGACGCGGCCTGGACTGGGGCGCCGACCGGATCGAGCTGGCCAACACCCAGTTCTACGGCTGGGCGCTGCGCAACCGGGAGGCCCTGCTGCCCACCCGCGACCAGCTCGGCCGGGCGCGGGACACGGTCCAGCGGTGGCGGGACCGGCTGGGCGGCGCCACCGACCTGGTGTGGGTCGTGCCCGACTACTTCGACGGCGTGGCCAAGCCCTGCATGGGCGGGTGGGGCGCGGTCTCGCTGACCGTCGCGCCCGACGGCACCGTGCTGCCCTGCCCCGCCGCCGCGAGCCTGCCGGACCTGGACCCGCCCAACGTCCGCGACCACCCCCTGGAGTGGATCTGGGACCACTCGGGCGCCTTCAACCGCTACCGGGGCGAGGACTGGATGCGCGAGCCCTGCCGTACCTGCTCCCGCCGCGCGGAGGACTTCGGCGGCTGCCGCTGCCAGGCGTACGCCCTGACTGGCGACGCCGCCCGCACCGATCCGGCCTGTGCGCTCTCCCCGGACCACGGTGTGATCCGCGCGCTGACAACGGACCCCGGGCACCCGGCCGGAGCGGGCACCTCGCCGCCGACCGGCGGCTATGCGTACCGCAAGCCCGGAGGGTGAGGCCGGGCGCGGTTTGGCGCATACGCTCCCGCTTCCGTAAAGTTTCGCCGTTGTCCAGGGGAACAGGCGAACCAGAAAGCGGCAGCGGCGATGACGGTGATTGACGAAGGCCGGGCCGAGCGTGCCCCGGCCGAGGAGCCGGGCATCGACCCGGAGCGGCTGGCGACCTGTCTGAGCGTCCTCGCGGAACTCGACCGGCTGCCGGTCGACCACCCCGACGCGATCATGGTCCGCCGGGCCACCTCCGGGATCTATCGCAGCGTGAAGCAGCGCAGGCGCCAGGAGCGCCGGGCCGCGAAGACCGCGAACGACAAGGCCGTGACCGAGGCCACCGCCACCGGCGCCGCCGACCGGATCGACGACGAGACGCTGGGCCGCGCGCTCACCAGCTCCGTCACCACGGAGATCGCGGGCATCCTGAAGCGCCCCCGCTCCTGCTACGTCTGCAAGACCCGGTATGTCGAGGTCGACGCCTTCTACCACCAGCTGTGCCGCGACTGCGCCGCCGAGAACCGGGCCCGCCGCGACGCCCGCACCGATCTCACCGGGCGCCGTGCCCTGCTCACCGGCGGCCGGGCGAAGATCGGCATGTATATCGCGCTGCGGCTGCTGCGTGACGGCGCGCACACCACCATCACCACCCGCTTCCCGGTCGACGCCATCCGCCGCTTCAAGGCCATGCCGGACAGCGGGGAGTGGCTGCACCGGCTCAAGGTCGTCGGCCTCGATCTGCGCGACCCGGCCCAGGTCATCGCGCTGGCCGACGCGGTGAGCGCCGCGGGCCCGCTGGACGTACTGATCAACAACGCCGCCCAGACCGTCCGCCGCACCCCGCAGGCGTACGCGGAGCTGATAGCGGGCGAGTCGGCGCCGCTCCCCGCCGGTGAGCTCCCCGAGTCCATGGTCCTCGGCGCCTTCGGCAGCGGAGCCCAGGCGGGCCTGCCGGCGCCCCGCGCGCCCCGGGACGGCGCCCTCACCCCGCAGGACCTCACCGCCCTCGCCCTCAACCGTGGCTCCGCCTCACCGGCCCGGATCGAGGCCGGGACCGCGATCGACGCGGGCGGGCTGGTGCCGGACCTGGACCCGAGCAACACCTGGGTGCAGCGGGTCAACGAGGTGGACCCGGTCGAGATGCTCGAGGTCCAGCTGTGCAATGAGACGGCGCCGTTCATCCTGGTGAGCCGGTTGCGCCCGGCGATGGCCGCCTCGCCCGCCCGGCGCAAGTACGTGGTCAACGTCTCCGCGATGGAGGGCAAGTTCGGCCGGGGCTACAAGGGCGCGGGCCATCCGCACACCAATATGGCCAAGGCCGCGCTGAACATGCTGACCCGCACCAGCGCACGCGAGATGTTCGAGTCCGACGCCATCCTGATGACGAGCGTCGACACCGGGTGGATCACCGACGAGCGCCCGCACCCGGACAAGATGCGGCTGGCGGCCGAGGGCTTCCACGCCCCCCTCGACCTGGTGGACGGCGCCGCGCGGGTCTACGACCCGATCGTCCGGGGCGAGCAGGGCGAGGACCTCTTCGGCTGCTTCCTCAAGGACTACGCCCCGACGTCCTGGTGACGACGGGGCACTGCCGGGCGGCGGGGCGCGCACCCCAGCGCCCCGCCCCCGCGGTCCGGCCCGGGGTCAGGCGCTCGCCTTGTGGCCCGCCGCCGGGGTGCGGCGGCCGGGCGAGAAGCCGAAGCGCCGGGCCAGCCGCCGCAGGCGGGCGCGGGCGGCGGTCCGGTAGCGCTCCCAGAAGCGGGCGAACCGGCTCGCGCGCAGTTCCTCGAAGAGCTGGTCGTAGCGCCGCGCGATCGGCTCCGGGTCATAGATCCGGGAGCGCTCCAGGGCGGCCGCGCCCATCGCCCGCCGGGCCGGGGCGTCGCCCATCAGCTCCATCAGGGCGCTCGCCAGCGCGTGCTTGTCCCCGGTGGGGACGAGCCGCCCGGTGACCCCGTCCTTGATGATCTCGGCGGGGCCGAGCGGGCAGTCGGTGCTCACCACCGGCACCCCGCAGCGCATGGCCTCCACGATCGTCATCCCGAACGACTCGGCGTCCGAGGCGACCGCGACCAGCGACGCCCTGGCGAACTCCGCCTCGATGGGGGAGCGGGGCCCCATCAGCTCCGCGCTCCCGGACAGGCCCAGCCGCTCGATATGCTCCGCGAGCCGCTCCTTCTCCGCGCCCCCGCCGTAGATCCGCAGCCGCCAGGCCGGGAACTTCGCCGAGATCTCGGCGAAGGCGTCGAGAAGCAGGTCGAAGCGCTTGCCGCGGACCAGCCGCCCGGCCGCGGCGATCACCGGCTCGGTGCCCTCGGAGGGGGCCACGTCGGGCTCGGGGACGCTGTTGGGTATCGCCAGGGTCCGCACCCCCGGCATCGGCATCTTCTTGCGGTAGACCGCGGCGTCCGCCTCCGTCGTGGTGACCACGGCGTCCAGCACCCGGTAGAACGGGGCCAGCTCCGCCCGCAGCTTCTTGCTGTGCGCCTCGTACCGCAGATGCTCCTGGGCGATGCGCAGGGCGCGACGCGGGGCGAAGCGGGAGATGTAGACGTTCACCCCCGGCCGGGTGCCGACGATCACATCGGCGTCGCAGCCGCGCAGATACTCCGCGGCCCGCGTGTCCATCAGCCGGTTGTACTGCTTGATCCGCTTCTCGGCGGCCGGAAAGTCCCGGCTGGCCTCGAAGAACAGCGGGTCCTTCGCGTCCGCGCTCTCCGGACGCGTGTCCACCAGGGGGATCAGCCGCACCCGCGGGTCGAGGGCGAATCGGGGCGTCTCGCGGTGCCGCATCATCGAGACGATCTCGACCTCATGGCGGTCGGCGAGCGCCGTCGCGAGGTTCATGGTCGTCCGGATCGTTCCGCCGATCCCGTAGGCGTTGTGCAGCAGGAATGCGATCTTCATGCGGTATTTTCTCCGGCCGGGTGCGTCCCCGGGGCGAGTTTCCCCCGGAAGCTGCTCGACACCTTGTCGAGGCCCGGTAAGTCCACCGCGTGAAGAAGGTGAGAGCGGGGTAAGAAGCCCCGCTCAGGACCCCCGCCCGCCGCGGGCACCGCTGTGGCCTTGGCAGACTCGGGGTGTGACCAACACCGTGCTGCTCGCCGAGGACGACCGTGCCATCCGCCAGGCCCTGGAACGCGCCCTGACCCTGGAGGGGTACCGCGTCACCGCCGTGTCCGACGGGATAGAGGCGCTGGCGGCCATCCACCGAGAGCGCCCGGACGTGGTCGTGCTGGACGTGATGATGCCGGGCGTGGACGGGCTCCAGGTGTGCCGGGTGCTGCGCGCCGAGGGGGACCGCACCCCCATCCTCATGCTCACCGCGCGGGTCGAGACCGCCGAGCGGATCGAGGGGCTGGACGCCGGCGCGGACGACTATGTGGCCAAGCCCTTCGAGATCGAGGAGGTCTTCGCCCGGCTGCGCGCGCTGCTGCGCCGTGCCGCCCCCGCCGAACCGGCCGCGCCGGAGGACACCGCCATCGACGGGGTGCTGGAGGTCGCCGATCTGCGCCTGGACTCCTCGGCCCGGCGGGTCTGGCGCGGCGGTACGGAGCTGGAGCTGACCCGCACCGAGTTCGACCTGCTGGAGCTGCTGGCCCGCAACGCGGGCATCGTCCTGGACCACACCACCATCTACGCCCGCATCTGGGGCTACGACTTCGGCCCCGGCTCGAAGAACCTTGCCGTCTACATCGGCTATCTGCGCCGCAAGGTCGATCCGGAGGGGCGCGCCCCGCTGATCCACACGGTGCGCGGGGTCGGATACAGCCTGCGGGAGGAGTGATGGTGCGGCTCCCCCCGCTCCGCCGTGGCCGGCCCAGTCTGCGGACCACCTTCGCCCTGTCGTTCTCGGCGGCGGCCACCGTGGTCACCCTCCTGGTCGGCGGGCTCAGCTATGACGCGGCCGCCGGGCTGGTGCGGGTGGACCAGCAGTCGGCGTTCGACGACATCATCCGCGATCTGCGCGGCGAGGTCCGCAGCGAGAAGGTGATCCTGCGGCAGTACCCCTCGGAGTCCGTCGTGCCCGTACCGTACGACCTGCGGGACGATCTGCGCCGGATCAGCCGGATGGACGTCCAGGTGATCAACGGCCGGGGCACGGTCTACGACGCGGGCAAGCCCCCGCTGCCGGTCGTCGACGACGACCGGACGACCGCCGCCTCCGGCACCCCGGGCACCGTCGTACGGCGCGAGATCGGCATCGGCGGGGAGCAGTACCGGATGGCCACGGTCGCGGTGGGCGACGGCACCGGCGCGATCCAGGTGGCCCAGCAGATCAGTGACACCGAGGATCTGCTGCGCGAGCTCCAGAAGCGCACCGCGCTGTTCGTGGTCGCCGTCATCCTGGCCGCCGGACTGGCCGGCTGGTGGCTGGCCGGGCGGATCACCCGGCGGCTGGTGCGGCTGACCCGGGTCGCCGAGAGCGTGGCCGCCACCGGCCGGATGGAGGTGGCGGTGCCGGTCGCCGGGGACGACGAGGTGGGCCGCCTCGGCCGGGCCTTCGACGGCATGCTCGGACAGCTCGCGCGCTCCAAGGACGACCAGCGGCGGCTGGTCCAGGACGCCGGGCACGAGCTGCGCACCCCGCTCACCTCGCTGCGCACCAACATCTCCCTGCTGCGCCGCTTCGAGGAGCTGCCGGGGCCCGCGCGCGAGGATCTGCTGGCCGATCTGGCGGGGGAGACCCGGGAGCTGACCGATCTCGTCAACGAGCTGGTGGACCTGGCGGCCGGGCAGCGGGACGACGAACCCCGTACCGAGGTCTCGCTGGAGGAGGTGGCCACCACCGCCGTGACCCTCGCCCGGCGCCGGACCGGCCGGGAGATCACCGTACGGGCCGAGGGCGACACCCGGCTCACGGGTCACCCGGCCACCCTGCAGCGCGCGGTCTCCAACCTGGTGGAGAACGCCGCCAAGTTCGACCAGGGCGGTACCGAGCCCGTCGAGGTGGTGATCAGCGGCCGCCGGGTGGAGGTCCTCGACCGGGGTCCGGGCATCGCCGAGGAGGACCGCGGACGGGTCTTCGACCGCTTCTACCGCGCGCCCGGCGCCCGTAGCCTGCCCGGTTCGGGGCTGGGCCTGGCCATCGTGCGCGAGGTCGCCCTCGCACACGGCGGCACCGTCTTCGCCCGGCCGCGTCCGGGCGGGGGCGCGATACTGGGTTTCACGGTCGGCGAGGCCACCGAGGCGCCATGACACCACGCCACGAGCCCCGGCCATCCTGCGTGCCGCCGCCGCTACGGGGTGCCCGGCGGCCGCGCGGCTCCGCCCCTGGACCCGGGGCCGACGAGCCGACCGTCGTCGTGGACACCCGCACCGGCGAACACCCCGCCGCGGGCGTCACGGCTTGCGGGCCACTCCCGCCCACATGTTGATGTCCGCGCTGCGGATGTCCTCCGGCCGGTCCTCGGGGTCCGGATTCCAGTGGTGGGGCTCCGACACACCCGGGTCGATCAGCTCCAGACCGTCGAAGAAGGCCCTGACCTCGCTCTGGGAGCGGGTGGTGAAGGAGATCCCGCTCTCCTTGTAGACCTGGATGACGTTCCGCCAGGTCTCCTCGGAGAAGTCATGCGTGGAGTGGGTCAGCATCAGAAAGCTGCCCGGGACCAGCGGCGCCATCAGCTCGCGGATGATCTCGTACGGCTTGTCCTCCTCCGGAATGAAGTGGAAGAGCGCGTTCACGGAGATCGCCACCGGCTGGTCCAGGTCCAGCGTCTCATGCAGCTCGGGAGCGCTCATGATCCGCTGGGGATCGCGCACATCCGACTGCACATAGGCCGTACGGCCCTCGGGGGTGCCGACGAGCAGCGCCTGCGCGTAGGCCAGCACGATGGGGTCGTAGTCGGTGTAGACCACCCGGGCCTCCGGGGCGACCGCCTGAGCCACCTGGTGGAGGTTGGGCTCGGTGGGTATGCCGGTGCCTATGTCGAGGAACTGCCGGATCCCGGCCTCCCGGGCCAGCCAGCGGGTGGCGCGGTGGATGAAGGCCCGGTTGACGGTGGCGTTGAGCCGGACGGTCGGATAGACCTCCAGAACCCGCCCGGCGGCCTCCGCGTCGACCTCGTAGTGGTCCTTGCCGTTGAGGTAGAAGTCGTACATCCGAGCCGGGTGCGGCTTGGTGGTGTCGATCTGGTCAGGGGCGAGCCCGTTGTCGGTCACGCGGCCCTCCGTTCCGGTGCGGTACCCGCCGAGGTGGTCAGGTTTTCTGGGCGTGTGAGCAGGAAGTCCGCGGCGCCGGCCTTGGCGCCCTGGATGAACTTCTCGATTTCGTGATGGGTGTAGATCAGGGCGGGGCCGTCCGGATCGGTCGACTGACGCAAGGCCACCCGCCCGTCGTTCAGCCGCATGACCTCCACGCAGGCACCGCCGTTGGGGCCGCTCCAGGGCTTGGCCCAGCCTTCGGTTCCCAGATGTTTGGCGGGCATGCCGTTGTACACATGTACCTGATCCACAGTCAGAGCTCCTTGCGAATCCCACGGAGAAAGTTCTCCGTCCGCCGCGCCGGTGTGGCCTGGGTGCCCATGCGGTCCAGGGCTTCCAGATAGGCGACCACATCGGAACGTTGGTCGAGATAGCCGGCGCCGGTCAGGCCCTCGGCATAGACGATGTCCGGCAGTTCCGGGATCTGGAACCGGAAGAGCTGGAAGGGTCCGCCCATGCCCGGGTGAGGGCCGGCGGAGAACGGCACCACCTGAAGGGTGATGTTCGGTCTTTGCGCCGCTTCGATCAGACGGTCGACCTGGGCGCGCATCACCGCGGGACCGCCGATGGACAGACGGAGCACCGTCTCGTCCATCACGACCCACAGATGCGGTGCGTCCGGGCGGCTGAGCAGCTCCTGGCGCTCCATCCGCAGCGCCACCCGGCGCTCGATCTCCTGGTCGGATCCGTGCGGGAAGCCGATGGAGAGCAGCGCGCGGGCGTAGTCCTCGGTCTGCAGCAGTCCGGGTATGAAGTGCGGCTCATAGGCGCGGATCCGGCTCGCGGCGCCCTCGAGGCTCACATAGAGGCTGAACCAGTCCGGCAGCACATCGCGGAACCGGTGCCACCAGCCTGGCCGGTTGGCCTCCTCGGCGAGTGCGAGGAAGGAGTCGATCTCCTGCTGCTCGGCGCCGTAGGTCTGCAGCAGCTTCTCGACGTAGGGGAGTTTCAGGCCGACTTCGGCCTTCTCCATCCTGCGCACCGTGGTCTGGTTGACGTGCAGCGCCCTGGCAGCCACGTCGTAACTGACGCCGGCTTTTTCGCGAAGGTCCCTCAGCCGCATGCCGAGGACCATCTGCCCGACGGTCGGGGCAGATCGCGCTTCACCCACGTCGTACCTCCTGGGACGGTCTTGTCAGGATCAGTGTGCCACGTACGAGATGAGGGCAACAGAGTGCTCTGGCTATTCTGCATTTTGCAGATCGCGCCTTGCCAACTGATGCTCGCAACAACGATAGTGACAGGTGTGACCAGTCCAACGTGGCTGCTGTGTCGCGCACTTGCGGCATTCACGTACGGCATTCACGCCCCACAGGTAGGACGGACGGAAGGCACATGGCCGTGGCATTGCGTCAGCGCTCGACGATGGCCCACCACCCGAGCTCCGGGAGCGTTGACTCCGCCCTCCGTCAGGAGAGGTTCCAGCTGCCCGCCAGAGGTGCCTCGGTCGCGATCGCCCGGCACCGGGTGCGGTCCCGGGCGCCGGAGTGGGGCTTTACGGAGGATGTCTGCGAGGCCGCCGAGCTGGTGGTGTCCGAACTGTTCACCAATGCCCTGGTGCACACCGGAAGCGAGCAGATCCTCTGTGTGCTGCGCGCCCATGAGCGGCGGATGCTCTATATCGAGGTCGCCGACCAGGGCGGCGGACCGGCCGTCCCCACGCCGCGGGAGGCCGGTCTGGAGGATGAGTGCGGGCGCGGACTCGCGCTGGTCCGCGCCCTGGCCGACGCGTGGGGGGACCGGCCGGGCGTGAACGGCGGACGGGTGGTCTGGGCCCAGATGAGCGTGACCGTCGGCCGTTGACGCCGGGACCGGCCCCTCGGCCCGTCACACCGCCGTCGTACGCTGCTTCCCCGGGGCGGCCGGGTCGTCGGCGCGGCTACGGGAGAGGGCGGCGTCCCGGGTCTCCCGCATGGTGAGGTAGACGACGAGCGAGACCGCGGCACACGCCGAGACGTACCAGTAGTACCCGGACTCCACACCGCCCTTCTTGAACCACAGCGCCACATACTCGGCCGTGCCGCCGAACAGCGCGTTGGCCAGGGCGTACGGCAGGGCCACCCCGAGCGCCCGGACATGGGTGGGGAACAGCTCCGCCTTCACCACGGCGTTGATCGAGGTGTAGCCGGTGACGATGACCAGCGCCGCGAGCGAGAGCAGCAGCGCCCCGGCGAAGCTGTCGGCGTGCGAGAGCGCGGTCATGATGGGGACGGTGCCGAGCATCGAGCCGATGCCGAAGGTGATCAGCAGCGGACGGCGCCCGATCCGGTCCGAGAGCGATCCGGCCAGCGGCTGCAACAGCATGAACAGGAACAGAGCACAGAAGCTCACCAGCGAGGCGTCGGACTTGCTCATCCCTGCCGTGTTCGACAGGTACTTGGTGAGATAGGTGGTGTACGTGTAGTACGCGACCGTGCCGCCCATGGTCAGCGCGATGACCAGCGCCGCCTCCTTGCGGTGGCGCAGCAGCTCGGCGATCGTCCCCCGCGCCTGGTCCTGGTGGTCCTCCTCCTCGGTGTAGACCTCGGTCTCCAGCAGATTGCGCCGCAGCCAGAAGACCACGGCCGCGCCCACGGCGCCGACGACGAACGGAATGCGCCAGCCGTAGGAGTGCAGCGCGTCATCGGACATGGTGTGCTGCAGCAGGATCTGCAGACCGAGGCCGATCAGCTGACCCGCCGTCATCGACACATACTGGAAGCTGGAGACGAAACCGCGGCCGCCGGGCCGGGACGCCTCGGTGAGATAGGTGGCGCTGGCCGCGTACTCACCGCCCACCGACAGTCCTTGCAGCAGCCGCGCCACCAGCAGCACGAACGCGCCGAAGTAGCCGACCTGGTCATAGGTCGGGGCGATGGCGATGAGCAGCGCGCTGGCCGACATCAGCGTCACCGTCAGGGTGAGCGCCGCCTTGCGGCCGCGCCGGTCGGCGAACCGGCCCAGTAGCCAGCCGCCGACGGGACGCATGAAGAAGCCCACCGCGAAGATCCCGGCGGTGTTGAGGAGTTGCGCCGTGTCGTTGCCCTTGGGGAAGAAGGCTCCGGCGAAGTAGGTGGCGAAACTGGCGTAGACGAACCAGTCGTACCACTCGACGAGATTTCCGATCGAGCCGCCGAAGACGGCTCGCCAGGGAGTGCGTGGTTGGCTCCGGGGAGCGCTGTCGGTCACGGGGCCTCCAAGTGAGCGGGGTGAACTCCACACCCCTACCCCGCGGAGGGCCGGTTGGAAAAGAGTTTCCGCAGGGCAGTCAGCCCTGCCGCGCCTCCTCCAGCGCCGCCATCCGTCGCCTGCCCCACGCGCCCAGCGGGCCCAGCGCCGTATTCAGCTCGTCGCCCAGCTCGGTCAGCGAGTACTCCACCTTCGGCGGCTTCACGTCGTAGCTCTCCCGGTGGACGATCCCGTCCGCCTCCAACTCCCTCAGCTGCTGCGTCAGCACCTTCTCGGTCACCCCCGGAACCAGCCGCCGCAGCTCCCCGAAGCGGCACCGTTGGTGATTGAGCGCCCAGATGATCAGGACTTTCCACTTCCCGTCGATCACATCCACGGCCGCGTCCAGACCGCAGACATAAGGCTGCTTTCCCAAAGCCCCGCCCGCCCCCACTGACCTCAAGGTAAGTACGCACTATTTAGTGCGTACTTGCCCACACTACCGCTGGCGAACGAGCCTGTGATCGGCGCGCCGGACCCCTACGACCAAGCGGTATCGAACCCCCTGGAGCAATCGAAATGAGCCAATCCCCCGTGACGGTGCTGGGCCTCGGCGACATGGGCACCGCCCTGGCCCGCGCCCTTCTGCGGGCCGGGCACCGGACGACGGTGTGGAACCGTACGGCGGCCAAGGCCGAGGCGCTCGCCGCCGAGGGCGCGCTGACCGCCGCCACGGCCGGTGAGGCCGTCGCGGCGAGCCCCCTGGTGGTGGTCTGTCTGCTCGACTACGACTCCGTACGGCAGGTGCTGGCCCCCCTCGGGGACGCCCTGTCCGGCAAGGCCGTCGTCAACCTCACCAACGGCACTCCGCGGCAGGCCCGTGAGCTGGCCGCGTGGGCGGCCGGACACGGTGCCCAGTACCTCGACGGCGGCATCATGGCCGTCCCGCCGGTGATCGGGACGCCCGCCGCCTTCCTCCTCTACAGCGGCTCGCCCGCCGCCTTCGCGGACCACCGGGGTGTGCTGGACCTCTTCGGCGAGAGCCATCACCTCGGCGACGACCCCGGCCGTGCCCCGCTGTACGACATCGCCCTGCTCAGCGCGATGTACGGGATGTTCTCCGGCGTGCTGCACGCCTACGCCCTCGTACGGTCGGACGGTGTGGCGGCGACCGATGTCGCCCCACTGGTGGGGCGCTGGCTGACCGCCATGTCCGGCGCGGTGGACGGCTACGCGCGGCAGATCGACTCCGGTGACCACGCCGTGGGGGTGGTCTCCAGCCTCGCCATGCAGTCGGCCGCGTTCGTCAACTTCACCGGCTCCGCGCGGGACCAGGGCATCAGCCCCGAACTGATCGCCCCGATCGGCCACCTCATGGCCCGCCGGGTCGCCGACGGACATGGCCATGAGGGCCTCTCGGGACTGGTGGAACTGCTCGGACAGGGACGGCCCGGCGCGCCCTGGTGACCAGCGTCATCGACCGCCCGGTGCGGGTGGGCCGACCGGGGGCGAGGCGGCGCTCGGGCGGCGGGCGGCCGGCTCGTCGGCCGCCTGTGCCGGGGTCTGGCCGAGGCGTTGCGCCGTCTCCAGCAGGCCGTTGACGGTGGGCGCCCGCCAGCCGGCGCCGAGCTCATCGTCGATCCTCCGCCTGTCCGGGGTGATGTCATCGACCGTCAGGGCGGCGCCTTCAGCGGCCAGGAGGCGGGCGAGGCCGGCTGACAGCATCGATTCGCGGCTCCGCCGGGTGGGGGCTCCGCCCCGGACCCCGGGGTCCAGGGGCGGAGCCCTTGGTATCGGGAAGGGGCGGGGAGGGGAAAGCGCCGATCCGCGGCTCCGCCGCGTGGTCCGCCGGACGCCCGCTAGGCGTGGTGCTGAAGGACGGCCTCGCCGCGGTCGGGCAGACGAGGGTCGGACAGGTGGGGGTTGGACAGGTGGGGGTCGGACAGGTGGGGGTCGGACTCCTCGTCGCCCGTGGGCTGGCGGGGGATCGGGTGGGGGAGACGGAGCGAGGGGCCGGGCTCGGCGGGCACGTCGGGGCCGACCGGCACCTCGTGCGGGCCGGGTCCGCCGGGCCCCTCCGGAACCTCCGGCCCGCCGGTTCCACCGGCTCCACCCGCGGCATCATGCCCGTCGTGGCCGTGGGCGTCCGGCTGCTCCATGACCGCGGCCTCGGCGCCCTTGGCCGCCGCCTCCGCTTCGGCCTCCGCCTCGGCGTTGTGCACCGTCAGCATCACCAGGCCGGTGCTCGCGACGAGGGCCGCCACCAGCGCGAGCAGCGTGCCGGGCGCGCCGTGCCGGAAGTGCTCGCCCAGCGCGGCGAGGCCGACGGCGGTGGCGACCACGGGGTTGACCACGGTCGCCGTCGCCAGCGGCGAGGCCAGTCCGGCGCCCCGGTACGACGCCTGGGACAGCAGTACCCCGCCCGAGGCCAGCAGCCCGATCGTGACCAGGCCGGGCAGGGCGTCCTGCCACGCGTCCCAGGTCCACTCCACGGCCACGTTCTTGGTGACCACCGACGAGACGCCGAAGGCCGTCCCCGCGGCCGCCGCCAGCAGCACACTGCGGATCCCGGGCGACCGCATCACACGGGCCGCCCCGATCAGCACGGCGATGGCGGAGACCGTGATCACGATCAGCCAGAAGCCGTCCCGCTCGGCCAGTGCCTGGGCCCGCGAGGAGCCGGTCAGCGAGAGCAGCCCGGCGAGCCCCACGGTGGCGAGCAGCGCGCCCCGCCAGCCGGCCGCGCCGACCCGGCGGCGGACGAACACGGCCGCCATCGGCAGGGCGAAGACGATCGTGAGAGCCCCTAGGGGTTGCACCACGCTCAGCGGGCCGTAGGCCAGGGCGATCACATGGAGGACCGCGCCCGTCCCGTTGAGGGTCACCGCGGTCCACCAACTCCCGCGCCGCAGCGGAGCGGACGCGAGGCGCGGCGTCGTGGCCGCGACATGCTCCTGGAGTATGGCTCCGGCGGCGTAGCAGACCGCCGAGGCCAGGGCCAGCAGCACAGACAGCGCGAGGGAGGTCACGTCGCGGCCCCCTGGGCCGATCGGTCTTCGTCCATGCCCTCATCCTTGACGGTGGGGTGTGCCCCCGTCGTCGTCCTTGAGCACAGACTTGTGCGTACTACTTGCGTAGTAGGCCCTCCACCGATGGGGTGCCTTGGCGGCCGCCGTACGGGCCCTTTGGAGCAACTCGTTCTGCGGCTCGGCGGGGCGGTAGACGGTGAGCGCCCCCGGCCACTTGTCGATGAGCAGCTTCTCCGCGGGGTCGGCGGCCACCTCTCCATCGTAGGCACGGCTGTCCACGCTGTGGAGGCCGGACAGGCGCAGTTGGCGCATTCGCCGCGTCGTATAGACATGTGACCGGCCGAGCGTGCCGGTGAGCGCCGCGATCAGCAGCCGGGTGCGGGCCAGCCGCTCCTCGCCGTCGATCGCCCGCACATCGAGCAGCCCGTCGTCGAGCTGCTGACGGTAGGCGGGCGCGAAACCCTCCGGAGAGTAGACGCCGTTGCCGGCGAACAGCATCCACAGCCGCCGCGTCCGCCCGTTGACCTCGACCTCCATGGGACGGGCGGTGCGCAGCACCCGGGTGAGCGCGACGGCGGCCGCGGGCCACTTGCCGAGCCGGCCTTGCAGGCTCTCCCGGATCCGCACCAGCTCCGGGTAGAAGCCGAGGCTGAAGGTGTTGACGAAGTGGCTGGTCTCGCCGCCGCCGACGAGGGGCGTGGCACGGCCGAGGTCCACGGCCACCGCGTCGCCCTCGGTCACGGCGTGCGCGGTGTCCTCGAGGGCCGGTACGCCGAGGTCCAGCGCGAAGTGGTCGAGGGTGCCGCCGGGGAACACGGCGAGCGGCAGCCCGCGTTCGGCCGCGATCGCGGCGGCCGCGTTGACGCTGCCGTCCCCGCCGCAGATGCCCAGCGCCCCGGCCCGCTCGGCGGCGCGCTGGGCGGCCTGCCGGAGCAGGCCCATGAAGTCGTCGTCGGGCCCGCACTCCACGATGTCCGCGGCGGGCAGCAGCACCCGCAGCTGCTCGGCGACCGTGAACGCGCCGGTGGGGGTTCCCGTACCGGCCCGCTGGTTGACCATGACGACCAGACCGTCGCCCTTGGGCAGCGCGGGCGCCGAGATCCGCGGCCGGGCCTGCGCCGGAACCTCGGGGCGCGGCGGCCAGTAGCGGCAGGTCAGCGCGGCGGCCCCGGTGCCGAGGGCGATACCGGCCAGCACATCGCTGGGGTAGTGGACGCCCACGTACACCCGGGAGGCGGCGACGGCGGCGGCGAGCGGGGCGACCAGCAGGCCGTACCGGGAGGACTCCAGGGCCACTCCGGTGGCGAAGGCGGCGGCCGAGGCCGAGTGCCCGGAGGGGAAGGAACTGGTCCACGGCTGTCGGCGCAGCCGGCGCACCAGGGGCACCGAGTCCAGGACCGGACGCTTGCGTTCCACGGTCCACTTGACCACGACGTTCGACACGAGCGAGGCGGCGGCGAGCGAGCCCACACCGCGCAGCGCGGCCCGCCGCGCGGTGCGGCCGCCGACCGTGGCGAGCACTCCGGCCGTGCCGAACCACAGCCGGCCGTGGTCGGCGGCCCGGCTGAGCCGGGGCAGCAGCGGATGGGCACCGCGGAGCCGACTGTCCGCGACCCGCGCGAACAGCCGGCGGTCGAAGTCACTGATGCGTCTCATGCGTGATGGGTATCCCGGATCCGCGGTCGGCACGCGTCCTTCGAACTCCTCGGCGGCCGCGGCGCGCGGCCGGGCAGCCGGAGAGGGAATACGGAGAGCCGGGGAATTCCCGTGCCGAGCTCTTCAATTCATCATGTTCACACGGCTATTGTGGGGTGCTGGGATTTCCCGACGAGTCGATCCGGGGGAGAATTCATGCCGCGTGTACGGGAAAATGACACCGACCACGCCCGGGCGGCGTTGCTCCACGCCTGCTTCGACGCCCTCAACCGGGGTGCCGTCGAGTCGTGGGTGGCCTGTTTCGCCGAGGACGCGTCCTCCGAGGACATGCCGCTTGGCACCGTATGGAAGGGTCGTGACCAGTTGGAAGCGGGGTTTCGGCAGTGGGTCGCCGCGATCCCGGACACCCATATGGAGGTGGCGCGGATCTTTGCCCACGACCACTTCGCAGCGGCGCGCTGGACCCTGTCCGGCACGCTCCGGGGCGCCTTGGACGGAATTCCTCCGGAACTCGCCGCGGCGGCGGAGGGCAAAGGCTTTTCGGTGCGCGGGGCGACTCTCTATGAATTCTCGGCGGACGGTCTGATCCAGCGGGAGAGCCTTTACTGGAACCTGGCCGAGGCGCTTTCCCAGTTCGGTCTGTTGTGAATTCCTGAACGCGGACCGCTCTTGAAAGCGGACCGGGGAGGGCGGTCTTCAGCGGCGGAAGGCGGAGGAGAGCGTACGGTCGAGGACATCGGGGGCGGACGCCGCCTTGAGGCGTCGGCCCTCGACCTCGGCCGCCGCCGAATGCAGCAGGCTGTAGAAGGTGGTCACCAGCCAGGACAGCGGGAGATCGGTGCGGAAGACGCCCTCCTCCTGTCCGCGCGCCACCAGCCGCTCGACGCGCGCGAGCACCTTCTCGTGGTGCTTGCGCCGCCGGGCCGGGGTGATGACCCCCTCCGACGCGGTGAGCAGGAAGGCATGCCGGTCCAGAATCCGCCAGCAGGAGCGGACCAGCCGGGAGAACGCCTCGTCCGCGGGCCCCTCGTCGAGGTGCTGGGCCTGCAGTGCGGCGTCCGCCTGGTCGAGGGAGTGCGCCAGCACCGCGTCCAACAGGGCCTCGCGGGACGGGAAGTGGGCGTACAGCGTGACCCGGCTGACCTTCGCCGCCTTGGCGACCGCCGTCATGCTCACCCCGGGGTCCTGGCGGAAGCAGTCGAGTCCGGCGGTGACGATCGCGGTGATGCTGCGCTCGGCATCGGCGCGGCGGCGGGGCTCGGCACGGTCGGTGGCCGGGGTACGGCGGGCTTGTGAGGGCGTGGCCATGGGGGGAGCGTATGCCACCTCCTCCACCCGTGCGGCATCCGGAGCCGGCGCGGGGCGCGCCACCGGCCGGGGGACTGGTGGCGCACCGGGCACCGTGCGACGGCTGCGGGGGTCAGCGCCGGACACGGGACTGTGGATCCTCGGCCGCGGTGTCCTCGGCGGACTCCCGCCCGGTCCCGGGCGGCTGCTGGACGCTGCCCCGCGGGAAGAACACCAGCGCCACGACGATGCCGACGGCGGCCACCGCCGCTCCGGTGAACATGGACGGCCCCATACCGGACACATACGCCGAGCGGGCCGCCGAGGCGACCGCCCCGCCCGCCCGGGCGGGCAGCTCCGCCGCGACGGCGAGCGCGGCCCCCACCGAGTCGTCCGCGTGGTGCATCACCGCGGGTGGCAGCCGTACCCCGTCCGCGGCCACACCGTCCCGCAGCTCGGCGCGGTAGGTGCTCGACAGCAGACTGCCGAGGACGGCGACCCCGAGGGCGGCCCCGAGCTGGACGGCGGCGCTGTTGGTGGCCGACCCGACGCCCAGGTCGTCCTCGGGGAGCGAGCCGACGATGGCGTCGCTGGTGGGGCCGATGATGAACCCCGCGCCGAAGCCGAGGAAGAGCATGGCGGCCAGCAGCCGCCCGTAGCCGTCCCCGTCCTCGGTCGTCGCGAGCAGGATCAGCGAGACAACGGCGAAGGCGAGGCCCATCGCGGCCAGCCAGCGGGTGCCCAGCCGCCCGCCGAGGAACGAGGCGAGCGGGGCGGCGATCAGGATGACCAGGGCGGTGGGGGCGATCCGCAGTCCGGTCTCGCTCGCGTCGTAGCCGAGGACGAACTGCAGATACTGGACGAGCACGAAGAGCGCTCCGAGCAGGGAGAACAGTCCGAGCAGCACCAGGACATTGCCGACGGCCAGGCGGCGGTGGGCGAAGATGGTGAGCGGCAGCATGGGTTCGCGCGCGGTGCGCTCCCGGGCGAGGAACGCGGACAGCAGTACCGCGGCCACCGCGAAGCCGGCCAGGACGGGGACGGACGACCACCCCTTGACGGGGCCTTCGATGATCGCCCACAGCAGCGTTCCGATGCCCAGGACGGACAACAGCGCCCCGGCGAGGTCGAGGGCGCGGGTGGTCGCGGCGCGCGGATTCGGCACGATCCTGAGCGCGATGAGCAGGGCGAGGCCGCCGATCGGCACATTGATCAGGAAGATCGAGCCCCACCAGAACCGGCCCAGCATCCAGCCGCCGACGAGCGGGCCGATGGCCAGCCCCACGCCGATCATGGCGGACCACAGTCCGATGGCCTTCATCCGCTCGGCGGGGTCGGCGAAGACGCTGCCGATGATGGAGAGCGTCGCGGGCATGATGAGCGCTTCCCCGACGCCCATCACGCCTCGGGCGGCCATCAGGCTCGTGGTGCTGTCGGCGTAGGCGGCGGTGGCGGAGGCGCCGGAGAAGAGCACCAGACCGGACAGGAAGATGAGCTTGCGGCCGAACCGGTCGGCGAGGCTGCCCGCGAAAAGCATGAGTCCTGCCGCCATCAGACTGTAGATGTCCACCAGCCACTGCAGTTCGCTGGTGGACGCGCCGAGCTCGCTCACCAGAGTGGGCAGGGCCACGTTCAGCACGGTGACGTCCAGCCCGACGATCAGCAGGCTCAGGCACAGCACCGCCAGGATCAGCCAGCGCAGTGGGTGCCCCGCCGCGTCGGACGGCGCCGCGCCGGCGGCGGGCGGGGGCGGGGAGGACGACGACGGCATGACGGACCACTCCTTAAGTTGAACAGTGGTGTTCGGGTTTTAGGGTAGCCCGGAGCCCCGTCAGGTCGAACAGGGATGTTAGGAATAAAGGGCGGGCCGGTCCGGCCGGCCGCCCGCGACCGCCGCGGGCACCAGCGACCGGGACACGCTGCGCAGCTTCTCGCAGGTCTCCTCGAACTCCCGCTCGGGCCGGGACTGCGCCACCACTCCGGCGCCCGCTCGCAGCCAGGTGCGGCCACGGCTGCGGAAGACCGTGCGCAGCACCAGCGCCGCGTCCATGGCCCCCTCGCTGTCGACGGTGAGCACCGCGCCGCTGTACAGGCCGCGCGGCTCCCGCTCCAGATGGCGGATCGCCCGGTACGCGGCCGCCTTCGGCACACCGGAGGCGGTCACGGCGGGGAAGACGGCGGCGAGCGCGGACCACGGACCGCTGGCGTCGCCGCGCAGCAGCCCGGTCACCCGGGAGGCGATGTGCTGGACGCTGCCGCGCTCCTTGACCGCCATGAACTCCTCGGCGCGCACCGAGCCGTCCTGGCAGACGGCCGTCATCTCCTCCCATGCGACCTGGACCGATATCGCGTGCTCATAGACCTCCTTCGCGTCGGTGAGCAGTTCGGCCCGGCGCTCGGCGTCGGCGGCAGGGTGGCCGGTGAGCGCCCGGGTGCCGGCCAGCGGCTGAGTGGACACCCGTCCGTCGGGGGTCACCTCCACGACGGTCTCCGGGCTGAAGCCCGCGGCCTCGATGCCCCCCAGCCGCAGCAGGAAGGAGCGGGCGGGGGAGTTGACCGCGCGTCCGGCGAGGTAGGTCGCCGCCAGGTCCACGTCCTGGGGGACCGGGACGGTGCGAGAGAGGATCACCTTCTGCAGCTGGCCGTCGCGGATGGCGGAGACGGCCCGCGCGATGGCGTCGTGATAGGCGCCGGGGGCGGTGTCGCCGAGGTCGAGCGCGAGCGCCGTCGGCGCCCCGTTCCCGGACGGCTCCGGGAACCCGGCCGGATCGGGCCCCGCGAGCGCCCCGCGGACGGCGTCCGCGTCCTCGGCGCCGGTACATCGCACCTCGGCGCCGTCCCCGGAGAAGCACACCTCGACCGCCGGGACGACAAGGTGCAGCAGCGGCTCCTCGGCCGCCGCGGCGAGAGCCCCGTCCGGTGCGTCCGCCTCCCCGCCGAGCGCGTACGACAGTTCGAACGCGGCCCAGCCGTAGGCGCGCCAGCGGTCGAAGGGCAGGGTGGCGAGCAGCCGCGACACGGCCGTCAGCGGCTCTGTGTCCCAGCGCTCGTGGAGCAGCGTGTCCCCCTGGCGGAGTGTCACCCGGGACCGGTCCACGGACAGCGTCGCCCGCGAACCGCCCGCGTACCACCAGGTGTTGTCGCGTTCGTAGACCACGTACTGGTCGTGGAGGCCGGACCGGGCGAGCCGCGCCGCGGCCTGCGCGGGGCTTCCGGAGTAGGGGACGATGCGCGCGGAGCGCGGGAGGCGGGGCCGGACGGCGTTCATACGATCTCCTTCTGGGCGGGGTCGTCGGCGGGTCAGGCGGGCGATTGGGCGGCGTCCGCCGCGAGCCGGGCCAGGGCGCGCTTGTCGACCTTGCCGACCCCGGTCAGCGGCAGGGCGTCGACGAGGTGGACCAGGTCGGGGTACTTGTACCGGGCGAGACCGCGTTGTTCGAGGAAGGCGCCGAGGCCGGGCTCGCCGACCTCGGAGCGACCCTCGCGCAGCACCAGGCAGGCGCAGGTGCGCTCGCCGAGAAAACGGTCCGGTACGGGGACCACGGCCGCGTCGAGCACCGCCGGGTGGGCGCGCAAATGGCCCTCGACCTCATCCGCGGACACCTTGTCACCACCACGGTTGACGAGGTCCTTGCTGCGCCCTTCCACGACGAGTGCGCCGTCGGGTAGCAGCCGCACCAGATCCCCGGTGCGGTAGAAGCCGTCCGCGGTGAAGGCCGTGCGGTTGTGCTCGGGCGCGCGGTAGTAGCCGCGCAGGGTGTACGGGCCGCGGGTGAGCAGTTCGCCCACCTCTCCCGGCGGCAGGTCGTGGCCGTCCGGGCCGACGACCCGGATCTCGTCGTCCGGGCTGAGCGGGCGGCCCTGGGTGGTTGCGATGTGCTCCTCGTCGTCACCGGGCCGGGTCAGGCTCAGCAGCCCCTCGGCCATCCCGAACACCTGCTGCGGCGCGCAGCCGAGCACCGGGCGGATGCGCCGGGCCACCTCCGGGGCGAGCCGGGCCCCGCCCACCTGGAGCAGCCTCAGGCTGCCGAGGTCGGCCGGGGTCCAGTCGACGGCCTGCAGCCACAGGGCGGCCAGCGGTGGCACGACGGCGGTGATGGTCACCCGGTGCCGCTCGATCAGCGGGAAGACGGTCTCCGGGCTGGGGGAGGCGCTGAGCACGACGGTGCCTCCCGCCGCCAGGGTGCCGAGGGCGCCCGGACAGGCGAGGGCGAAGTTGTGGCCCACGGGGAGCGCGGCCAGATACACGCTGTCGCGTCCGAGTCCGCAGACCTCCGCGCTCGCCCGCACGTTGTAGGCGTAGTCGTCATGGGTTCGCGGGATGAGCTTGGGCAGTCCCGTGGTGCCGCCGGAGACCAGCAGCAGCGCGGGGCCGGCCGGATCCGGCGCGGGAAACGGTGCGGTGAGGGGCGCCTCGGCCCCGGCCCGCTCGACCTCGGCGAGTGCGGTGTAGGGGCCGGGGGAGCCCGCGACCAGGACATGGCGCAGGGCGGGCGCCTCGGCCCGAACCTCCCGGGCCAGCGACCGGTAGTCGAAGCCGGTGCCCGTCGCGGTGCCGGGGTCGGTGCCGGTGCCGGGGTCGGTGTCCGGGATGACGTAGGCGACCGCATCGGTGTGCCGGCACAGGTGCACGGCCTCGCTCCGGCGGTAGGCGGGCAGACCCAGCACCGGCACCGCGCCGATGCGGAGCGCGGCGAAGAGCAGGACGAAGAACTCCGGGGTGTTGGGCAGTTGGACCACGATCCGGTCGCCGGTCCGGATGCCGATGCCCGCCAGGCCCGCGGCCAGACGCGTGGCGCGGCGGTCCAGTTCCGCGTAGGTCAGCCGCCGTTCGCCGGCCACCACGGCGGTGGCCTCCGGATCGGTACGGGCGTGCTCGGGGAGGAAGGCGCCCAGCGGCCGCCCCTCCCAATATCCGGCGCGGCGATACCGCTCGGCGAACTCTTCGGGCCATCCAGCCAGGTCCACGGGAAATCGCACTCCTCGCGCACAAGGAAATCTGAGGGGCATTGGAGGAAGTTCAACAGGGTTGACGATGCTGTAAAGGCTGGCATATTCGAGGCGCATTGTGTCAATAACGGAATGGTTAACTCCTGATAAATTAAAGGCAACGTTTGCTGGGGAGTTGGGGTGTTATATCCGTATTCAGTGGCGTTACCGGGACATGGGTTCGGCGGGTATTGGCCTTTCGGTTACCTCTCTTTGTTTCGGTGATGCGGTGTCGTAGGTTGACGAAGCGCCAAACCGTCGGATGACCCCACTCGATGTCGCCGATAAATCGGGTGGGGCGGAATTTCGAAATGGCTTCGAAAGGAACTGCCATGACGCAGGACGCCCCGTCCGTCGACCACCGGGTGCGCGAAGCGGTGGCCGACGTTCTCGGTCTGCCGCCCGCCTCCCTCGCCGCCGGGGACAACCTGATCAGCCGCGGTCTGGACTCGATCCGCACCATGGCCCTGGTGGGACGCTGGCGGGCGGCCGGCGCGGAGGTGGACTTCGCCGCGCTGGCCCGCCGCCCCACCCTGGCCGCCTGGTCGAAGCTGCTCTCCGGGCAGCTCACGGCGGCTTCCGGGGACCGATGTACCACCGGGCGGCCGGCGCCCCGCGCCACCGCGGCTGAGGACGACGGGCCGTTCCCCCTCACCCCTGTGCAGCAGGCGTACTGGATCGGGCGCCAGGACGGCCGGCCGCTGGGCGGCAACGGCTGCCATGCCTATGTCGAGTTCGACGGGCACGGTGTGGACCCCGGGCGGCTGGAGGCCGCCGTCCGGGAGCTGATCGTCCACCATGACATGCTCAGGGCCGTCTTCCTGGACGACGGCACCCAGCGGGTCCAGCCGGACTCACCGTGGCCCGGACTCACCGTCCTCGACCTCGGCGATCAGGTGCCCGAGCGGGTCGAGGAGGAGCTGCGGAGGGTGCGCGAGACCCTCTCGCACCGCCGGTTCGACGCCGCCGCGGGCCCCCTGTTCGACGTGCGGCTCTCCCGGCTCCCCGGCGGCGCCACCCGCATTCACCTCGACATCGACCTGCTCATCGCCGACGTCCTCAGCGTCCAGATCCTCCTCACCGACCTGGCCCGCGCCTACAACGACCCCGGCACGGTGGCGGACCGGCAGCGCGACTACTCCTTCCGGCGCTATCTCACCGACCTCGACGCCGACCGCGCCGCACGCCGCGACAAGGACCGCGCGTACTGGCGCGCCCGCATCGAGGACCTGCCCGGCGGCCCTCAACTCCCCCTCGCCGCCGACCCCGCCGATGTCGAGGGCGGCCGTTTCACCCGGCGCGTCCACCGGCTCGGCCCCGTCGCGTGGCGTGCCTTCGCCGACCACGCCCGTGCCCACGGCGTGACCCCCGCGGTGGGGCTCGCCGCCGCGTACGCCGCCGTGCTGGGCGCCTGGAGCACCCGGCAGCGGTTCGTGCTCAACCTCCCGCTCTTCGACCGCAGGCCGCTCCACCCGGACGCCGACCGGCTTGTCGCCGACTTCACCAATCTGGTGCTGGTCGAGGTCGACACCTCCGACCGGGCCCCCTTCGCAACGCTGGCCGAACGGGTCCAGAACCGGCTGGGCGAGGACGTCGCGCACGCCGGGTACTCCGCCGTCGAGGTGCTCCGCGACCTCGCGCGGGCCCGCCCGGACGAACCGGCCACCGCCCCCGTCGTCTTCGCCTGCAACCTCGGCGGCCCGTTCGGCGGTGAGTTCGTCGGCGAGGAGTTCCGCACCACCCTGGGACGATTCGGCTGGATGCTCTCCCAGACCCCGCAGGTGTGGCTCGACCACCAGGTCTACGAGGACGACGGCGGGTTGCTGCTGGCCTGGGACGCGGTCGACGAACTCTTTCCGGACGGGGTGCTCGACGCGATGTTCGAGGTCTACGGGACGCTGGTGCGGCGGCTCGCCGAGGACGTCGGCGCCTGGGACGGCCCTGTGCCGTCCCTCGTCCCCGGCCGTCAGCTGGAGGTCCACCGCCGCGTCAACGCCACCGCGGCCCCCGAGTCCGGCCGGCTTCTCCACCAGGCCGCCGTCGAGGCCGCCCTGCGCGACCCCGGACGGGAGGCGTTGCGCTGGGAGGAGGGCACCACCCTCCGGAGCATGAGCCACGGCGAACTGCTGCGCCGGGCCACCGCCGTGGCCGACGCCCTGCGCGCGGACGGCTGCGCACCCGGCCGGCCCGTCGCCGTGGTCATGGACAAGGGATGGGAACAGATCGCCGCCGTCCTGGGCGTCCTGCTGGCAGGCGGCGCCTATCTGCCCGTCGACACCAACCAGCCCCCGGCACGGCGGGCGACCGTGTTCGAGGACGCCACCGTGCGCCATGTGCTCACCCAGTCCTGGCTGCTGTCCGCGGAATGGCCACCGGGGGTGCGCACCGTCGCCGTGGACACCCTCGAGCCCGCGGCGCACCAGGGCCCGCCGCCACAGCCGCCCACCGGCCCCGAGGATCTGGCGTATGTCATCTACACCTCGGGCTCCACCGGTCGCCCCAAGGGCGTGATGATCAGCCACCGCGCCGCCGTGAACACCGTCGAGGACATCAACCGGCGCTATGAGGTGGGGTCCGGCGACCGCGCCCTGGCACTCGCCGCCCTGGGCTTCGATCTGTCCGTCTACGACATCTTCGGGGTGCTCGGCGCGGGCGGCACTCTGGTGCTGCCCGCCGCCGCACGCCGCGGCGACCCCTCCCACTGGGCCGAGCTGATCCGGCGCCACGAGATCACGCTGTGGAACTCGGTGCCCGCCCAGCTCCAGATGCTCCTGCACTACCTGGACGGCGATCCCTCGCTGCGGCTGCCGTCGCCGCGGCTGGCACTGCTGTCGGGCGACTGGATTCCCGTCACCCTGCCCGACGCGGTCCGCGCCCGGGTGCCCGGCCTTCGGCTCATCGGTCTCGGCGGCGCCACCGAGGCCGCCATCTGGTCCATTCACCACCCCATCGGGCAGGTGCCACCCCACTGGCGGAGCATCCCGTACGGCACCCCGCTCGCCAACCAGACCTTCCATGTGCTCGACGCCGCCATGCGCCCCCGCCCCGACCTCGTCCCCGGTGAGCTGTGGATCGGAGGCACCGGGCTGGCCCTGGGCTATCTCGGCGACGTCGAGCGCACGGCCGAGCGCTTCGTCCGCCACCCCGACACCGGTGAACGGCTCTACCGCACCGGCGATCTGGGCAGGCGGCTGCCCGACGGCTCCATCGAATTCCTCGGCCGCGAGGACTTCCAGGTCAAGGTGCGCGGTCATCGCATCGAACTCGCCGAGATCGAGACGGCGTTGCTCGCCCACCCCCTGGTGGGTGGCGCCGTGGCCACCGTCGTGGGCAAGCGGGCCGCGGACCGGCGCATCGCGGCCGTCGTCACCGGAACACCGGCCGAGCCCGGTGCCCGCGCCGCGGCCACCGTGGCGGAGCTGGAGCGGGCCGGGGCCGCCGCCGGGCGCCGCGTCGTACCGCCGGGGCGCCGCAGCGAGCTGGACCGGTCCGGGCGGCTGCTGAGCCGGGCCGCGCTCACCGCGATGGCCGCCGCCCTGCACCGGCTCGGCGCCTTCACCCCCGGTGCCGCACCGCCCACCGCCGAGGAGGTACTGCGCAGGACCGGCACCGTCCCCCGCCACCAGCGGGTGGTGCGCCGCTGGCTCACCGCGCTGGAGGCGGCGGGCATGGTCACCCGCGACCCCGGCACCGGCCGCCTCCTCGATCCGGCCCCGGCCTGCGGGGAAGCACTCGACCGGGCCTGGGCGGACATCGACGAGCACGAGCGGCACGGCGGCGGGCTGTGGCCCGCACCGGTGCTCGCCCTCTTCCGCACCAGCATGGAGCGGCTGCCGGAGCTGCTGCGTGGCGACCTCGACCAGGTGCGGCTGCTCTTCCCCGACGGGCAGCTGGAGACGGCGCAGGCGGCCTTCGCCGACAACCTGATCGTGCGCTATCTCAACCGCGCCGCCGCGGCCGTCGCCGCTCGGCTCGCCGCCGGTACACCGCCCCACCGCCCGCTGCGGGTGCTGGAGATCGGTGCCGGGGTCGGGGCCACCACCCAGGAGCTGGTGCCCGCGCTCGCCGCCGCCGAACCCGACTACCTCTTCACCGATGTGTCCCGCTTCTTCCTCAACGCCGCCCAGGCGCGCTTCGGCGATCGCCCCTGGATGCGCTACGGGTTGTTCGACATCAACGAAGACCACCGCGCGCAGGGATACCGCCCGCAGTCCTTCGACCTCATCGTCGCCGCCAACGTGCTGCACAACGCGCGGCACATCGGGCACACACTGGACCGGCTGCGCGAACTGCTGGCCCCCGGGGGCTGGCTCGTCTTCACCGAACTCACCGCGGACCGCCACGAGCTGATGACCTCGATGGAGTTCCTGGTCCGCCTCGACCAGGGCCAGGCGCACCACGACGAGGGCGACTTCGAGGACCTCCGCCGGGGGCTCGACCAGACCTTCCTCGACCTCGCCCAGTGGCGGGAACTGCTCACCGCGGCCGGCGCCCAGGCGGTCTTCGCGCTCCCCGGCGACGGCGATGACGCGCTGTCCGGACTCGGCCAGCACCTGATCGCCGCGACCTTCAAGGGCGACCGTACGGAGGTCGTCACCGCCGACGTCCTCGACCACCTGGCCGAACGCCTCCCGGACTACATGATCCCGGCCCACCTCGAAGCGGTCGACGCCATCCCGCTCAGCGCAAACGGCAAGGTCGACCGGAAGACCGTGCGCTCCTGGCTCTCCGGCTCCGGCGAGGCCGCCCGACGCACCGGGGAGGCACCCCGCGACGACCTGGAACGACGGCTCGCCGCCCAGTGGGAGGCCGTGCTGGGCGACGGCCCCGTCGCACGCGACGGCGACTTCTTCGCCCTCGGCGGCGACTCGCTGCTCGCCGCCCAACTCGTCGGCCGGCTCCGGCGGGAGCTGCCGGAGGCGCGGACGGTCCTCTTCGACGCCCTGCTGCGGGATCTGCTGCGCCACCCCACGGTGGCCGGGATCGCGACGGCCCTGCGCGGGGGCGGGGAGGGGCGATGAGCGACGGCCACACCACCCGGGCCCCGCGGTCGCGGACCGCATGGCTGCGCATACCGCGGCCGCGCCGCCGGCCCCGGCTGCGCCTGGTGTGCTTTCCGCACGCGGGAGGCGCCGCGCGCTTCTTCTACCCCTGGCTGCGCTCCCTGCCCCCGGACGTCGAACTCGTGGCGGCCCAGTACCCCGGCCGCGACGACCGCGTCGACGAATCCCCGGTGGACCGCATGGACGAGCTGGCGGAGCCGCTCGCCGAGGCGATGGCCGAGGCCGCGCGGGACGGTGCCGAGGAGGCGCCCACCGTGCTCTTCGGGCACAGCATGGGCGCCGCGGTGGCCTTCGAGACCGCCCGCAGGCTGACCGCACGCGACCCCGGCGCGGTACACGGCCTGTTCGTCTCCGCCCATCCCGCCCCCGCCGACACCCGCCGCGGCGACATCCACCGGCGCGAGGAGGCCGAACTCGTCGCCGAACTGCGCAGACTCGGCGGCACCGACCCCGCCCTCTTCGACGACGCCGCCACCCGCGATCTGCTCCTGCCCGCCGTCCGGGCCGACTTCCGGCTCATCGAGTGCTACCGCTACCGGCCGGGCCCGCCGCTCGACTGCCCGGTCACCGCCGTGGTGGGCACCGAGGACACCGGAGTCACCACACGGCACGCCGAGGGCTGGCGCTCGTACACCACCGGCCCGTTCACCCTGCGCGCCATGCGCGGTGACCACTTCTACCTCATACCGCGCCGCGGCGAACTGGTCGCCTACCTGCTCACCAGCCTCGGCGTGCGCGGAGGACCGGCCCCCGCCGGCGGCTGGCCCTCCACCCCCTGACCCGCCCACTCTCCCAGGAGGCCCGCACATGGCGGCTCCCGCCACCAAGCGCACATCCGACCACCGGGTGTACTCCGACGTCCTGACCGAGATCCTCACCGGGGTCCCGTACAACAGCGCCGCCCAGTTCCACGCCCACTACGGCGCGGGGCCCGCACCGGAGAGCTTCGGCACGGCCTGCGCCTGGCAGACCTTCGAGGCCGGCGGCCGGGTGGCGACGCGGACCGGCACCGAAGCGGAGTACCGCGTCGGTGGCCGGCACGTCTGCGCGCTGTACGACGACGGGGAGACCCTCACCGTCCTCGACCCCTATCTGCTGCACCGCACCCCGCTGCGGCTGGTCCGGTCCGAGGCGGTGGACGGAACCGTACACGCGGAATCGGACGCCTATCCGCTGCGCCACCGCCCCGACGGGACACCCGCGCCCTCCACCCTGCGCGCCCTGTGGCGGCCCGCCGACGGCACCCTGCGGCTGCGGTACCTGCGCTACAGCCCGCGCCTGGCCGAGACCGTCACCCACCGGGCCTACACCATGCGTTCCGGACAGACCGTCACCGAACTCCCGGTCCCCGCCCCGCTGGTGCGCCGGCTGCTGCTCCACCCCGAGCAGAACAATCTCTCCCTGCGCGCCGTCCACCCCGGGGACGACGAGCTCACCGAGGTCGTCCTGCCCTTCTCCGGGCGGCCGCGCGGCTCCCTCGCCGACCGCACCGCACTGATCGCCCGGGACAACCAGGGCGCCGTCAGCGCCTGGGGCAGCGCCGCCTTCGACCGCGAGGTCGAACGGGTGGCCGAGGCCGTGCGCACCGGCCCCGGCGAGGTCATCAGCCACCTTCTCGAGGCCGCCGCCCTGTACGACACGCATGCCCCGGCCACCACCGTGGTCCCCCACTACTCGCTGGAGGACGCATGACCGGCGGACGCCCGCCCGGGGCGCGCTCGTACTTCCTCGCCGGGCTCATGCAAGGCGGCCGCACCGGTGACGAACTGGCCGACCAGAGCTACCGCGAGCGGCTTCGGACCCTCATCCTCGCCCACCACCCGGACGCCACCGTGCACGATCCGATCGTGCTGATGCGTCAGTGGCTGGGCGCCGACGAGGACGTCATCAGAAAGGCTCACGCGGCCCTCGCCGACACCCCCGAGGTGCACCGCGACCGGCTCGCCCCCGAACTCCTGCCGCTCATCGAGACCTTCCACCGCCTCACCTTCCTCGCCGCCGACAGCGATGTGTGCGTGGCCTGGCTGCCGGGCCACGAGCCGAGCATGGGCACCGCCGCCGAGATGCTCACCGCCCACCGGGCCGGGACCACCGTCGTCGCCATCACCCCCATGCGGCAGAACCTCGCGGTCCTGGCCTGTTCCTCCGTGGTGCTGCCCGATCTCGCCTCGTTCGAGCGCTGGCTGGTGGCGGACGAGGACGGGGCGCCGTGAGCGACCCGGACGGAAAGCCCCGCGAGGCGTGCGGAGTGGCCGGGGCCTGGGGAGCGGACGGCGACGCCGCGCCGCTGGTGCGCGCCATGCTGACCGCCCTCCAGCACCGCGGTCAGCAGGGCGCGGGCATCGCCGGCTGCCAGGACGGACGGATCGTGCGGCGCGCGGGGGCCGGCCGCGTCGCGGACGTCTTCCCCGGCCTCCACGGGCTGCCCGCAGGATCCGGAGCCGTGGGCCACGTCCGCTACGCCACCTCCGGCACCGGAGCGGACGACGCCACGCTCGCCCAGCCCGTCGTGGTGGGGCCTTCCGGCCGCGGCGCCCTCGCCGTGGCGCACAACGGCACGCTCATCGGCATCGAGGAGACCGCCCGCGCCCACGGGGTCGTGGCCGAGCCCGGTGAGCAGGACACCGCGCTGCTCGCCCGGATGCTGCACACGGCGATGACCCGGGGCGCCCTCACCCCGGCCGCTGCCCTGCACACGGTGCTGCCCGCCGTCACCGGCGCGTACTCGCTCGTCCTCAGCGACGGCCACCGGCTGTACGGCGTGCGCGATCCGCATGCCTTCCGGCCGCTGTGCCTGGGCCGGCGGAGCGGCACCTGGCTGCTGGCCTCGGAGTCCGCCGCGCTCACCGCCGTGGGGGCACGGCTGGTGCGTGAACTGGAGCCGGGCGAGGTGCTGGAGGCCGACACCACCGGAATCCGCAGCAACCGGCTCGCCGCCCCCAGGGCGCGGCGCGCCTCCTGCCTCTTCGAGTATGTGTACTTCGCCCGCCCCGACTCTCGCATCGGCGGCCGCAGCGTCCACACCACGCGCTACGCGGCCGGCCAGGCCCTCGCCGTGTACGCCCCGCCGCCGTCCGATGCGGTGGACCCGGTGGTGGTCGCCGTTCCCGACACCGCGCGGGTCGCGGCCGACGGCTACGCCTGGCGGGCCGGACTGCCCACCGCGCAGGGGCTGTTGCGCCACCACGGCGTCGGCAGGTCCTTCATCAGCGGCACCGGGAGGGAACGCGAGGCGGCGGTGCGCGCCAAGCTGTCCGCGGTCCCCGCGGCGGTGGCGGGCCGGTCCGTGGTGCTGGTGGACGACTCGCTGGTCCGCGGCACCACCGTGTCCGTCGTCACCGACCTGGTCCGGGAGGCCGGGGCGCGGGAGATCCACCTGCGGATCGCCTCGCCCCCGCACCGCTGGCCCTGCTTCTACGGGATCGACACCGGGCGCGGCGACACACTGCTCGCCGCGGGCGAGCCGGACGAGCGGCTCGCGGACCGGCTGGGCTGCGACAGCGCCGCGTTCCTGCCGCTGGACGCGCTGCTCCGGGCGGTGGGCGCGGACGCCGCTGAGACCTGCACCGCCTGCCTGGACGGACACTTCCCCACCCCCGTGCCCGCCGGAGCGCCGATCGACATCACCCACAGGAGGTTTCCGTCATGACCGCCACCGGCACCAATCGGCAACTGGAGAGCCGCAGCGGGCGGCTCTTCGCCCGCGCCTACGACGCGATGACGCGGCGCGCCGAGGAGAAATGGGGCCGGCCGCTGCGCACCGCGATGTTCAGCGGGCTGACGGGCAGGGTCCTGGAGGTGGGCGCGGGGTCCGGGGCCAACCTCCCGTACTACACCAGCGCGGACGACGTGGTCGCCGTGGAACCCGCGAGCGAGATGCGCAGGCGGCTGACCGAGCGGGCCCGGACCGCGCCGTCGGCCGTGGAGGTCGTGGACGCCTGGGCGGAGCGGCTGCCCCTGCCCGACGACACCTTCGACCACGTGGTGTGCACCCTCGTGCTGTGCACGGTCCTCGACCCGGACGCCGCGCTGGCGGAGATCCGGCGGGTTCTCAAACCCGGTGGGCAGCTGGTCTTCTTCGAGCACGTCAGATCGTCCGGCGCGGTCGGCCTGACCCAGGACCTCCTGGCCCCGCTGTGGCGCCGGGTCGCCGGGGGCTGCCATGCCAACCGCCGGCTGCTGACCATCCTCGGGAAGAACGGCTTCCAGGTGCGGGTCGAGCAGATCCTGCGGCCCTGGCCCCGCTACCCCACCAACACCCCCTATGTGCGGGGCACCGCCGTGCCGCGGCCCCTCCCCGCCACCCGCCCCTGAACGCGGCGACCCGACCACCGAACACGGAGGAGACCCGTGACCCCTGCCGTTCCGCCCGACACCGCCCCAGGGCTGGCCGAGGCCGTCCGTGATGCCGCGCTGCGCCGACCGGACACCACGGTGATGACCTTTGTCGACTACGCGGCCGACCGCTCGGGCACCACCACCGAACTCACCTACGGCGGCCTCGACCGGCGCGCCCGCGCGATCGCCGGTGCGCTCGGCTCCCTCGCCGCGCCCGGCGAACGGGCCGCGATCCTGTGCCCGCACGGCGCGGACTACGTGGTGGCTCTGCTCGGCTGCCTGTACGCCGGGGTGCTGGCCGTACCGCTGTACGCGCCCGAGTCGCTCCGCCCGGACGACCGGCCGCTGCTGGCCATGGCCGACTGCGCCCCGCGCGTCGCGCTGACCACCCGCCCGTACGAGGAGTCCGTACGGGGGCTGCTGGCCGGTGACGCGGGGGCGGCGGCCGGGCGGCCCGAGGTGGTGTGCGTGGACGCGGTCGACGCGTCCGGGGCCGACGGGGCGGCGCCGCCCGCCCCCGCGCGGCCGGACGACACCGCGTACCTGCAGTACACCTCCGGCTCCACCCGCGCCCCGGCCGGCGTCCTGGTGACCCACCGCAACCTGGCCGTGGGGGTCGCCCAGCTCGCCCGCGGCCTGGACATCGGCGACGACGCGCAAATCGTGGGATGGCTGCCGTTCTTCCATGACATGGGGCTGCTGTTCACCGTCGCCGTGCCGCTGATCACCGGCACTCCGGCGGTGCTGATGGCCCCGTTCGCGTTCATCCAGCAGCCCGTCCGCTGGTTGCGCGCGCTGACCGCGCACCGGGCCACCCACACCGTCTCCCCGAACTTCGGGCTCGACCTGTGCGTCAACCGCGTCGCCGGGCGGCACCGCGAGGGGCTCGATCTGTCGTCGCTGCGCTGCCTGGTCAACGGCTCGGAGCCGGTACGCGCCACCACTCTGGAGCGCTTCACCGAGGCGTTCGCCCCCTACGGCTTCCGGGCACGCGCCCACAGCCCCGGCTATGGACTCGCCGAGGCGACCCTCGCGGTCACCCTCAGCGGGCCCGGGCCGGCCCGGGTCCTCACCGTGGACCGCAAGGAGCTCGCCGCCGACCGGGTGCGCCCGCTGCCCGAGGGGGACACCGGCGGATACCGCGTGGTGGGTTGCGGCACCCCGGCCGACCAGGAGCTGAGGATCGTCGACCCCCGCACCGGCGAGCCCGTGGCGGAGGACGGGGTCGGCGAGGTGTGGGTGCGCGGCGCCAATGTGTGCGCCGGGTACTGGAACCGGCCCGAGCGCACCGCCGCGGTGTTCCGGGCCCGGCCGCACCCGGACGGCGACGACGGCCGGACCTGGCTGCGCACCGGAGACCTGGGCTTCCTGCGCGACGGCGAGCTGTATCCCACCGGCCGCCTGAAGGACCTGATCGTGGTGGACGGACGCAACCACCACCCCGTGGACCTGGAACTGACCGTCGAGGAGGCGGCGCCCGCCGTCCGCCGCGGCCATGTCGCGGCCTTCCCGGTCGGTCTGCTGGACGACGCGGGGGAGCGGGTCGTGGTCGTCGCCGAGCTGGACCGCGAACGGGAGGCGGGGGACCAGGAGGCGGTACGGACGGCCATCCGGGCCGCCGTCCTCGCCCGGCATTCCCTGGAACTGGCGGACGTGGTGCTCATCCGCCGCGGCTGTCTGCCCAAGACCACCAGCGGCAAGGTGCGCCGCACCGCCTGCCGCGACCGGTACGAGGACGGGTCGCTCAAACGCGCCGGTACGCCCACCGCACCGGCCGCGCGGGCGGCGGCCGGGGAGGGGACGACGGCGCCGTGAGCGATGAACTGCTCGACCTGATCGTCCGGTATGTCGCGCTCCACGGCGGACTGCCCGAGGAGCGGATCGACCCGGACCTGCCCTTCGAGCATTACGGCTACACCTCGCGTGACGCGGTCGCGCTCTCGGGCGAGCTGGAGGAGGAGCTCGGCCGGACCCTGTCGCCCACCGTGCTGTGGGAGCACCCCACCGCCCGGCGTCTCGCCCGCCATCTGGCCGGGGACGCGGGGCCGGAACACACCGCGGGACCCGCGGCGGCCGCCGCCGGTGCGGAACGGGACGAAGGGCACGTCGCCCTCGTCGGCCTCGCCTGCCGGCTGCCCGGCACGGTGGACTCCGCGGCACGGCTGTGGGCTCTGCTGTGCCGTGGCGGCGATGTCGTCGGCGAGATTCCCGAAGGGCGCTGGGACGCCTACCGGGCACTGTCGCCCGGACACGCCGCCGCGGTCGACCGGGCCGTCCGGCACGGCGCGTTCCTCGACTCCGTGGACGGCTTCGACGCCGGATTCTTCTCCATCTCCCCGGCGGAGGCGGCGGAGATGGATCCGCAGCAACGCCTGCTGCTGGAGGTCGCCTGGGAGGCGCTGGAACACGCCGGGCTGCCGCCCGGCCGGCTCGCCGGGAGCCGCACCGGTGTCTACGCCGGCGCCTGCGGCGACGACCACGGGCGGCACACCCTGGAGGATCTGCCGTCGATCACCGCGCGCACCGGCACCGGGGCCGCCCTGAGCGTGATCGCGGGCCGGCTGTCCTACGTCCTCGATCTGCGGGGCCCGAGCCTGACCGTGGACACCGCCTGTTCCTCGTCCCTGGTCGCGCTGCATCTGGCGGTGCGGGGTCTGCTCGCCGGGGACTGTGACACCGCGCTGGTCGGCGGGGTCAATCTGCTGCTGTCGCCCGGCGTGACGGTGAACTTCACCGAAGCGGGAGTGCTGTCGGCGGACGGCCGGTGCAAACCCTTCGCCGCCGAGGCCGACGGCTATGTGCGGGGCGAGGGGTGTGTGGTGGCGGTCCTCCGGCGCCTGGAGGACGCGCTGTGCGACGGCGACCGGGTGCTGGCGGTGGTGCGCGCCACCGGAGTCAACCAGGACGGCCGTTCCAACGGCCTGATGGCGCCCAGCCCCGCCGCCCAGGAAGCGCTGATCCGTGAGGTGTGGGAGCGCTCCGGACTGGACCCCGCGGCGGCCGGATATGTGGAGGCCCACGGCACCGGCACCCCGCTCGGCGACCCCATCGAGGCGGGCGCCCTGGGCGCCGCCCTCGGCCGGGACCGTACCGCCGGCGATCCGCTGCGGATCGGCTCGGTCAAGTCGAACCTGGGACATCTCGAGGCGGCGGCCGGGCTCGCCGGGCTCGCCAAATGCGCCCTGGCACTGCACCACCAGCGCATCCCGGCCACCCTCCACCACACCCGGCCCAATCCCCGCATCCCCCTGGCGGACCTCGGGCTCACGGTGGTGGACCGGGGCGTGGCGTGGCCGCGTGGCGAGCGGCCGCGCACCGCCGGGGTGAGCTCCTTCGGATTCAGCGGGACCAACGCCCACGCGGTGCTCGTGGAGGCGCCCGCCACGGACACCGGCGGCACGCGCACCGCGGCCGGCCGATCAGCGGCTCCTCGCCGCGAGAGGGTGAGGAATCGATGACACACCGGGAACTGCTCTTCCCGCTCTCCACGCGCTCCCCGGCGGCCCTGCGGCAGATGGCCGCCCGGCTCGCCGACTGGCTCACCGGCGACGGCGCCGACACACCGCTCACGGATGTCGCGCACACCCTCGCGCTGCGCCGCGAGCATCTTCCGGAGCGACTCGCGCTGCGTGCCGCGGACCGTGCGACGCTGACCGGGCTGCTGCGCGAGGCGGCGGAGGACCCCGGGCCCGGACCGCGTCGCGCCCGGGGCGTGGCGAGAGACACCGAGGGGGAGCGGCCGGTCTTCGTCTTCTCCGGGCACGGCTCGCAGTGGGACGGCATGGGCGCCCGGCTCCTGGCGGACGAGCCCGCGTTCGCCGCGGTGATCGATGCCCTCGAACCGGTCGTACGGGCGGAGAACGGCCACTCGCTGCGCGCCCTGATCACCGAACCGGGCCTGGTGGACGCGGGCATGGACCAGGTGCAGCCCGCCGTCTACGCCGTGCAGGTGGGTCTGACCGCGGTCTGGCGCGCCCGGGGTGTCACCCCCGGCGCCGTCATCGGCCACTCCATGGGCGAGATCGCCGCGGCCGTGGCCGCCGGGGTGCTCACCGCGGCGGTGGGGGCCCGGGTGGTCTGCCGCCGCTCCCGGTTGATGGAGGAGCGGCTCGCCGGGGCCGGCGAGACCGCGCTGGTGGAACTGGACGCCGACGCGGTGCGCCACCGGCTCGCCGGCCGTGCGGACATCTCGGTCGCCGTGCACGCCTCGACCCGGGCCTGCGCGGTGGCCGGCGACCCGGCGGCGGTACGGGAGTTCGTGGCGGCCTGCCGGGAGGAGGGGCTGCTCGCCCGGCTCGTACCGGGCGTACGGATCGCCGCGCACAGCCCGCTCGTCGATCCGGTGCTGGGCGAGTTGACCCGGCTGCTGGACGGATTGGCGGCGCCCGATGAGCCCCGGCTTCCCTTCTACGGCACCGCGTTGAGCGACCCCAGGGCACGGCCAGGCCTGGACGCGGCGTACTGGGCCGTCAATCTGCGGCGTCCCGTGCGGCTGGTGGAGGCGGTGCGGGCGGCCGCGGAGGACGGACGGCGGATCTTCCTGGAGGTCTCCCCGCATCCGGTGGTCGCCCAGTCGCTGCTGGAGACGCTCGCCGACGGCACGGACGGCGGGAAGGACGGCGGGATCGTCGTGCACGGCACGCTCCGCCGCGACACACCGGAGCGGACCGCGCTGCTGGACGCGGCCGCGGCCCTGCACTGCGGCGGGGGCGAGCTGGACTGGGAAACCGTGCAGCCCCCCGGGCGGCCGGCCGAACTTCCCTCCTACCCCTGGCAGCACCAGACTTTCGCCCGCCCCCGCCGCGTACCGGTGGACTCCCCGGCGCATCCGCTGCTCGGCGCTCGCATCACCCTTCCGGGCACCCCCGTCCGCCATGTGTGGCAGAGCCGGATCGGGCCCGACCGGCTGCCGTGGCTCCTGGACCACCGCGTGCACGGCGCCGCGGTGCTGCCGGGGACCGGCTATGCGGAGATGGCGCTGGCCGCCGCCTGCGAGGCGTTCGACGCGCCGCCGGGGGCGGTGGAGGTGGCCGATCTGGTCTTCGCGCGGCTGCTGCCGCTTTCCGGGACGGCCACGGTCACCACCAGCCTTCAGGAGAGCGCCGACGGGCCCGCCGGCACTGTGGAGATCGTGACGGGGAGCGCGGGCACCGCCGTGACGCTGGCCACCGCGCGGGTGTCCGCCGCCGAGAGCCGGCACGGGGCGGGCGCCGCCCGGCGCCCGGCGACCGGGAGCGATCCCGCCGGGCGTGGGGTGGCCGGGCAGCCGTCCGGCCGTCCCCGCGTCGCCCACACCCCCGAGGAGATCTACGCGGGCCTGCGCGCCCTCGGCCAGTGGCACG
Source organism: Streptomyces lacaronensis (assembly GCF_047337785.1). Lineage (NCBI taxonomy): Bacteria > Bacillati > Actinomycetota > Actinomycetes > Kitasatosporales > Streptomycetaceae > Streptomyces > Streptomyces lacaronensis. The sequence continues at coordinate 1,859,931 of NZ_JBLHDK010000003.1, read as the reverse complement.
GCCCGGCCTTCGCTTCCCTGGCGGACGTCCGTTCGGACGGCACCGAGGCGGTCACCGAACTGCGGGCCGCCGCCGACCTGCCGTCCGACGCACGGTTCCGCTTCCACCCCGCCGTACTCGACGCCTGCCTGCACGGACTGGGCGCGCTGCTGCCGCCGGGGGCCGGGGGCACCGTCGTGCCCACCGGGATGGAGCGGCTGCGCGTCCTGGGAGACCCGCGGATGACGGGCGGCTCCCGGGTCCGGCTGCGGCCGGACGGCCCGGCCGGGCCCGGCCTGCTCGCGGACGTGGACGTCCTGGACCGGGACGGCGGGCCCGTCGCCGAGCTGAGGGGGGTACGGCTGACCCCGGTGAGCGAGGAGGACCTCCCCGTCGACGTGGAGGCGCTGCTGCTGGCCCCGCGCTGGGAGCTCGCGCCCCCGCCCGCGCCGGTGGAGAACACCGGGCGCTTGCTGCTCTTCGCCGACACGGGCGTCCACGACCCCCGGCGCGAGACCCTCGTCGCCGCCCTGGTCTCCGCCGGGGCGCCCTGTGATGTCGTCGACTGGGACGAACCGTGGACGGACGCGGCCGGGGCCGGCGGACAGTCCCCGGCCGGAGTGCTGCTGGCCGCCTGGGGCGGCTCACCGGACCCGGAGGCCACGCCCGCGTCGGCCCGGGAACGGGCGGGGGTGCTGATCACACTGGTCCGCGGTCTGCTGCGGGCCCACGAGGCGGCCGGTACGGCCCCGCCCCCGCTCACCGTCCTCACCGAGGAGGCGCTTCCGGTGGCGTCCGGTGACCGCCCCGACCCGGTCCAGGCGGCGCTGTGCGGACTGGTCCGCACCCTGCGCCTGGAGCGGGCCGAACTCCGGGCCCGCGTCGTCGACCTGGACGGTTCCGGGCTTCCGCCCGCCGCGGAGTTCCTGGCGCCGGGCGGCCCGGAGGAGGTGGCCTGGCGGCGCGGGGTCCGCCACGCCGCACGGCTCGTCCCCCGGGCCCCGGCGGCTCCGGCCGGCCGGGCCCCGTCCCTCGTTCGTCCCGGCGGGGGCTATCTGATCAGCGGCGGGACCCGGGGCCTGGGCCTGGCCACCGCAGGGCTGCTCGCCGAGCGCGGCGCCGGCCTGGTCGTGCTGGGCGGCCGCCGGGCACCGGGCCCCGACGCCGGGCGCGAGCTGGACCGTATCCGTGCGCTCGGCACCCGAGTGGTCGTGATCACCGGCGACGTGGCCGAGGCCGGGACCGCCGAGCGGATGACGGCGGCGGTGGCCGCCCACGGGGCGCGGCTGCGCGGTGTGGTGCACGCCGCGGCGGTGCTGGAGGACGCCATGGTGACCGACGCCGACGGCGCCAGGTCGCGCCGGGTCTGGGCGCCGAAGGCGGACGGGGCATGGCGGCTGCACCGGGCCACGGCCGACCTGGACCTGGACTGGTGGATCGGCTACTCCTCGCTCGCCTCGCTCACGGGCTCGCCCGGCCAGGCCGACTACGCGGCCGCCAACGCCTTCCTGGACGCCGTCGTCGCGCTGCGCCGCGCGGAGGGACGGCCCGCCCTCGCCGTCAACTGGGGCCCGTGGGGCGGAATCGGCATGGTGCGCGACCGGGACGTCCCCGGGTTCGGCAAGCTCACCGTGCGGGAGGGGTTCGCCGCGCTGGAGGAACTGCTCGCGCGCGGCGCCGGGCAGGCCGGGGTGGCCCGGCTCTCCTCCGGCGAATTCGCCGCGGCCCATCCGCGGGCGGCCCGGTCGTTCTTCCTCTCGGCGCTGACGACGCCGGAGGCCGCCGAGGGCGAGGCGTTCGACCGGACGGCCCTGGACACCATGTCCGCCGACGAGCGCCGGGAGGCCGTGCGTACCAGGGTGCTGCGCCGGATCGGCCAGGTCCTGGGCTTCACCGACCCGGACCAGGTAGCGCACCGCCCGCTGGTGCGTCTGGGACTGGACTCGCTCGCCGCCGTGCGGATCAAGAACGCGCTGCGCGAGGACTTCGCCGTGGATCTCCCCGTCGCCCGGCTGCTCCAGGGCGCCGACGGGGCCGCGCTGGCGGACGCGGTGCGGGCGGCGCTCGACGAGGGCCCCGCCGGCGAGGGCCGGGGGACCGGGGGAACCACCGGCCCCGTCCAGGAGAGAACCGGCCCTGCCAAGGAGATGGGGGACGCGGCACACCGTGGCCGCTCCCGCACCACCCGCACCATCCGCACCGCTCGTGGCAGAAGGCAGGACCGACGGGGAGGACGACATGACGACCGGAGCACCTGAAGACCAAGGAGCGGACCCGGAGGCGGTGGCGGTCATCGGGATGGCCGGGCGGTTTCCCATGGCCCGTGACATCGCCGGCTTCTGGGACAACCTGTGCGCCGGACGCGACTGCCTGGAGGACCTCGACGAGGACGAGCTGTGGGCCGCCGGGGTGCCCGAGCCGGTGCTGGAGCAGCCCGGCTATGTGCGCCGGGCCGCGGTGCTCGACGGCTACGCCGAGTTCGACGCGGAGTACTTCGGACTGCCGCCCGGCACCGCGGCGGCCATGGATCCGCAGCAGCGGCTGTTCCTCGAGGCGTGCGTCCACGGCCTGGAGGACGCCGGATACGACCCGGCCCGGCTGGACGGCGCGGTGGGCGTCTTCGGCGCACCCTCGTTCAGCGGCTATCTCGCCTACCACCTGCTCTCCCACCGGGACCCGGCCGACTTCCTGGGCGCGGGCACCTCGACCGAGTTGATCCACGCCCTGACCCTCACCGACCCCAACTTCTTCGCCACCCGGGTCGCGCACGCCCTGGATCTGCACGGTCCCGCGCTGACCGTGCAGACCGCCTGTTCGGGTTCCCTGGTGGCGGTGCACCTGGCCTGCCAGAGCCTGTTGTGCGGAGAAAGCGATATGGCCCTGGCCGGCGGTATGGCGGTGAAGGTGCCGCACCGGGTGGGCTATCTCCACGAACCCGGCTCGATGATGTCCGCGGACGGCTCCTGCCGGCCCTTCGACGCGGCCGCCTCCGGCACGGTGTTCGGCAGCGGCGGTGGAGTGGTCGTGCTCAAACGGCTCTCCGACGCGCTCGCCGACCAGGACCGGATCCGTGCCGTGATCCGCGGGACCGCGGTCAACAACGACGGCTCGCTGAAGATGGGTTTCACCGCCCCCAGCGTGACCATGCAGGCGGCCGTGGTCGCCGAGGCGCTCGCGGTGGCCGGAGCCGCCCCGGAACGGGTGGGCTATGTCGAGGCCCACGGCACCGGCACCCCGCTCGGCGATCCGGTGGAATTCGACGCGCTGCGGCGGGCCCTGGACCCCGGCGGCGATCGCGACACACCCTGCCTCATCGGATCCGTCAAGGGCAATATCGGGCATCTGGAAGCGGCGTCCGGGATCGTCGGTCTGATCAAGACCGTCGTCGCCCTGGAGACCCGCACCCTCCCCGGCACCGCGCACTTCCGTGAACCCAACCCCGAACTCGCCCTGGACCGTGGTCGCTTCGAGATCACCGCGAAGACCGGCACCTGGTCCGGCGCCCTGCCGCCGCTGGCCGGGGTGAGCTCGCTCGGGGTCGGCGGCACCAACGCCCACGTGGTACTGGAGGCGGCGCCGGTCCCGGTGCGGCCGCCCGATGACGGGCGGCCGCGGGTGCTGCTGCTGAGCGCCCGTACCGCCGAGGCGCTGCGCGATGCCCGCGAGGCCCTGGCCGACGCCCTGGGGCCGGGGACGAACCTCGCGGACGCGGCGTACACCCTCGCCGAGGGGCGCGGGGTCTTCGCTCATCGGGCGGCGGTCGTCGCGGACCGTCCGGACCGCGCCGCCGAGGCGCTGCGCACGGACCGCGCCGGGGCCCGCGCACCGGCGGAGCCGCCCGCGGTCGCGCTGCTCTTCCCGGGGCAGGGGGCGCAGTACCCGGGGATGGGCGCGGGGCTCTACGCGGGCGGGGGAGCGTTCCGCCGCCATCTGGACCACTGCGCTGGGCTGTTCGCGGGCGAGGCGGATCTGGACGTGCGGGAGGCGGTGCTCGGCGGCGGTGGCCAGGAGTGGCTGCGCCGCACCGATGTGGCGCAGCCCGTGCTCTTCGCGGTGGAGTACGCGCTGGCGCGCACCCTGGAGGAGTTCGGCATCCGGCCCTCGGCGCTCGGTGGCCACAGCGTGGGGGAATTCACCGCGGCCTGCCTCGCGGGGGTGATGGAACTCGGCGACGCGGTCCGGCTGGTGGCCGTCCGGGGCGGGCTGATGCGCTCGGCGCCGCCGGGCGCGATGCTCTCGGTGCGCCTGCCGGAGGATACGACGGCCGAGATGATCGACGGCACCGGGCTGGAGATCGCGGCGGTGAACGAGCCTCAGGCCACCGTGGTGACCGGCCCGGAGCCGGCGGTGGCACGGCTGGCGAACCGGCTGCACGGGCGCGGTGTGGAGGTGACCGCATTGCGCACCGCGCACGCGTTCCACTCGTCGGCCATGGAGGAGGCGGCCGAGCGGTTCGCCGAACACGCGGCCCGCGTCCCGCTGCACGCCCCCTCGGTGCCCCTGGTGTCGAACCTCACCGGGGAGTGGATGACGGCGGCCGAGGCCATGGACCCGCGGCGGTGGGGACGCCAACTGCGGTGCGCGGTGCGGTGGTCGGCATGTGCGGCCACCCTGCTGAAAGCCACGGCAGGAGTGGTGGTGGAGACGGGGCCGGGGCGTGCGCTCACCTCGGCGGCCCGGCGGTCGGCCGCGTGGACCGGCGGGCACCGGGCGGTGTGCGCGATGCGGCACGCCCGGGAGGAGACGGGGGACCAGGAGGCACTGCTGCGGGCCGTAGGCGCGCTGTGGGAGTCGGGGGCGGAGGTCGACTGGTCGGCGCTGCGCACCGGGCATGAGCGCCCCGTCTCGCTGCCGGGGTATCCCTTCCGCCGGGTGCGGCACTGGACGGAGTCGGCGTACCCGGACCGCCCGGCCGCGGCGGTGCCGCCCGTCCCGACGGCGGTCGCGGCCGGCCCGGAGCCGCCGGCGGCCGGGGCCGGGCGTGACGGCCTGGAGGGTGCGCTGGCCGAGATCTGGGCCGAGGTGCTCGGGGTCGATCCGGTGGCGGCCGGGGACGACTTCTTCGACCTCGGAGGCGATTCGGTGCTGGCCACCCGGATCGCCCGGCGGGCTCGGGCGCGCGGTATCGGCCTGCAGCCGAGCGACCTCTTCGAGAACCCGACGGTGGCGCGGCTGGCGGCCAGGCTCGGGACGCGCGAGGGCTGACGCATGACCCGTCCGCGTCCGCGGACAACCCATAACTCGAACAGTGGTGTTCAAGTTACAAGACATTGCGGCTATGGTAAGTCTGACAACGCTGTTCGAGATGAGGAGTCGTCGGTGAACGACAGCCATGCGCCCACCGAGGCCCCCGAGGCGGGGCATCACCACGGCGGGCACCCCCCGGGTCCTCCGCATCCGCGTCGTTGGCTCATGCTGGCGCTGCTGTGCATGGCGCAGTTCATGCTGATCGTCGATGTGACCGTGATCAACGTGGCCCTCCCCGTCATCGAGGAGGAGCTCTCGTTGAGCCCGGCCGCTCTCACCTGGATCGTCACCGCGTACACCCTGTGCTTCGGCAGTCTGCTGCTGCTCGGCGGCCGCATCGGCGATCTCTTCGGGCGGCGGCGCATGTTCCTGGTGGGCCTGACGGTGTTCACAGCCGCCTCCCTGATGTCCGGGTTGGCCGGGAGCGGTGGCACGCTGATCGCCGCACGCGCCGCTCAGGGGGTCGGTGCCGCCCTGCTGTCGCCGGCCGCGATGGCCCTGGTCACCTCGATGTTCCACGGACCGGAGCGCAACCGCGCGCTCGGCGTATGGGCGGCGATCGGCGGCACCGGCGCGGCCTTCGGCGTGCTGCTCGGCGGGCTGCTGGTGTCCGGGCCCGGCTGGGAGTGGGTGTTCTTCATCAACGTCCCCATCGGATCGGCGGTGCTCGTCGCCGTTCCCCTGCTGCTGAAAGGGCACACCGCCGCGGGCGGCCACGGGGAGGCGTCCGCCGGTGTCGATCCGCTCGGCGCGCTGACCATGACCGCGGCCCCGGCGCTGCTCATCTACGGGCTTGTTCAGGCGCGGAGCCATGGCTTCGGTGCCCCCGCCGGCTGGATACCGCTGGCCGCCGCGCTGGTCTGCGCCGCGCTGTTCGTCCTGGTGGAGCGACGGGTGGCGGCGCCGCTGGTGAGGCTGCCGGTGTTCGCCCGGCGCCCCCTGATCGGCGGCAGTCTGGTGATGCTCGCCGCCTCCGGAGTGCTGATCTCCGGCTTCTTCCTGTGCTCGCTCTATCTCCAGCATGTGCTCGGGCTCAGTGCCCTGCGCACCGGGCTGGCCTTCCTGCCCGTGGCGCTGGCCACCGCCGTCGGCGCGCATCTGGGGTCGCAGGCGGTGGGACGGCTGGGCTGGCGGGTCACGGCGGCGACCGGTTTCGTCCTGGGCGGTATCGGTGCGGTACTGCTCAGCGGAGTGCGGCGGGACGGCGACGTCTGGACCGACGTATTGCCCGGATTCTTCCTGCTGGCCCTCGGCTTGGGCGCGGGCTTCGTCTGCGCCACGACCAGCGCCATGAACGGCATCGAACACCAGGACGCGGGCCTGGCCTCGGGACTGGTGAACACCTTCCATGAGCTGGGCTCCGCCCTGGGCATCGCGGTGGTGGCCGCCGTCGCGGGCGGAAGCCTGGAGGGCGGGGGCGGCGCCGTGCCCTCGGCGGACGGCTTCTCCCACGCGTTCACCGCTTGTGCGGTCATCTCCGCGGCGGCGGCGCTGATCGGCGTGACGCTGCTGCCGCGCGGACGTCCCGACCCCTCCCAGGGGCCCGTCTTCGCCCACTGAACGCCCCCGTGCGGCGGCCTCGGCGCGGCGTCGCGGCCGCCCACGTGGCCCCGGCACATACCACAGGACCCTTGACATCGGAACTACGGTGATCAATAGTAGTTCCCGCTGACGCGGCCGGGGGTCGCCGCGCAGACGGGGAGGACATGTGCAAGGGCATCCTTGTAGTGAATTAACGGACAGTCAGCGGATCCTTCTGGTGGATCCCGAACCCGCCTCCCGGGCCCTGCTCAGACGGCTGCTGGAGGCCGACGGCCGCGCCGGTTCGGTCACCTCCACGGCATCCGTGGCCCATGTGCCCGCCGATCAGCTGACTCGGCCGCTCACGTTGGTGCTGTCCTCGGCGGTCGACCTGCCGGAGCTGTCCTTACTGGCTCCGCTGCTGGCCGATCCGGGCACCCATGTCGTCCTCGTGCTCAGCTCCTTGGCGCAAGGGCGGCTCGGCGCGGTCGACGGTGTGCTCGCCGACGCGGTGGTCCGGGCCGAGGACCTGAGCGGCCCCGCGGCGCCGGAGGTGCTGACCGCGCGCGGGCGCGGCACGGTGGCCGTTGCCCCGGAGACCATGCGCCACATCCTCCACCTCGCCTCCGGCTCGACGGGCGGTGAGGTCCGCAGGCCCCGGCTCACCGAACGTGAGACGCAGACGCTGTGCGCCCTGGCCCAGGGGCTGAGCAACCGTCAGATCGCCCGCGACATGGGCATCACCGAGCATGGCGTCAAGCGTCATGTGGCCAGCATCCTGGCCAAGCTCAACTGCCAGAACCGCACCACGGCCGTCGCGATCGCCCTGCGCAGCGGACTGCTCCACACCCAGACCGTCCGGGCGGGCTGAGCGCTGCCCGGCTTCGCGAGCCCGCGACGCCTGGCGCGGCGCCCCCGGTCACCGCTGGGCGGCGCCCCTCGCACCAGGCGGCGCGGGCCCCGCGGCGCCGGTCGCTGATGTCATCGGCGCGATGATCCACCGGACGGGCCCGGGGATGTCCCGCCGGCCCGCCCGGAGCGGCGCGCGGCGTCAGCAACACAGCAGCCAGAGACCGGCCGTGAGCGCCACGGGCCCGATGGCCGTCATCGCGAGCCCGGAGGTCAGGGCCACCCACTGCCAGGGGCCCGTGGCGGGGTGGCGGCCGCTCAGACGGTTGATCCGCAGCGCCACGTCCCGGGCCGCCGCTTGCAACCGGACCGAGCGCACCGACGCCGCGACGAGCTGCGCCAGCCCCTGGGCCACCGCGCCCCGTCCGTAGCGGCGCGCCGCGGCGTCGTCCGCGGCCATCTCCACCAAACGCGCCACGGCAGGCCGCGCCGCCGCCAGGAGCGGCACCCAGCGCGGCAGGCGCTCCAGGGCGGCCAACGCGACCAGCATCGGCTGGTGACGCGCGCGCAGATGCGAGAGTTCATGTTCGACCACGGCCGCGAGCGAGACCGCCGAGAGCACCCGCAGCGCGCCGCTGGTCACCACGATCCGGCCGCCGCGCCCGGGCAGGCAGTACGCCGCCGGCCGGGGATCGTCCACCACAACGGTGCGCACCCGGGGCGCCGCGCCGCGCACCGGCGGCCTCGGCGGCGGCTCACCGGCGGCCCGGTTCATTTCGTCCAGATGCACACGGCGGCCGTGCGCGTCACGCACCAGCGCCAGCACGACCACGCAGGCGGCGCCCGGCAGCGCCGACACCCCCACCAGGGCCACGAACGCCATGGGCACGACGGCCCAGGACCCGGGCCGCCCCCACACCAGGGTCCAGCATCCGGGTCCCACCCCCAGGAAGGTGTCGTACCCCACCAGACGGGCCGCCGCGGTGAGACCGAGGGCCGTGACCCCGGACAGGGCCGTGCACACCAGGGCCAGCCAGGCCCCCACGGCCAGCCGAGGCCAGCGCTCGGGCCAGCGGGCGTCCCGCAGGGCCAGCGGCGCCAGGACCCCCGACACCAGGACGAACCCGGCGAACAGAGCGGCACCGGTCATTGCTCGGTGGCCAGTACCCTGCGCACGGCCGCCTGCAGCTCGGCCGAGCCGCTGGCCTCCAACTGCCCCACGAAATGCATCAGCACCGCCTCAGGGCTTCCGCTGTCGTTCAGGACACGGGTGATGATGCGGGCCGCGCACGCCTCACGGCTCGCGCTCGGCTCGTACACATAGCGTCGTCCGTCGCGGGTACGGGTGAGCCACCGCTTGCGGTGCAGTTTGTCCATCGTGGTCATCACGGTGGTGTACGCGAGGGGCCGGGACCGCTGCCCGTTGAGCGCGCTCACGATCTGGCGCACGGACACCGGTCCGTCCGCCGCCCATACGCTCTCCATCACCTCGGTCTCGAGGCTCCCCAGCTGCCACACGCCATCCTCCCCGGCAGTTGGCCTTGATCGTACCGCCGGAGGCGGTGGAGGTCAGGACGCGGGGAGCCCCCAGCGCGGCGCGGGCTCGCCTGCTTCGACCGGGCGGACCGTCAGATCCGGGCGGTCGCCGCGAGCGGTGATGACCGCCTCCTGGCCCCTGGTGAGCGCGATCCGGATCGTGCCCGCGCCCACGCTCTCGTACGGCAGCCGCCGCCCGTGCCCGTCCCGCACCTCGATCGGCCCGTCCAGGGAGTGCCGTACGACACAGGGCGCGCCCGCCTCGCTGCGCAGCCGCACCCAGCGGGTCCGGCCGTCCTCGCGGGCGGCGCTCAGCAGGAAGGCGCCCTGGGTGCGGAAGTCGTGGACCATCAGCTCACCCCAGGCGGCGGGCAGCGCGGGGAAGACCCGGATCACCCCGCCCCAGCTCTGGCACACCATGTCGTGCAGCGACTGCGCGGCGGACAGCGGCGTCTCGATGACCGGGCCGGACTCCTTGTACATGGTGTTCGGCTGGATGAAGCGGCGCATCAGCTCGCCCAGGTACTTCAGCGCGTCCTCACCACGCCCCATCTGCGCGGACATCGAGGCGGCGCCGGTGAAGGTGTAGCCCTGGAGCGCGCCCTCGAAGCCGACCCAGTGGTTGAGGGAGGTCTCGATCAGCTCGCGCTTGGCGGGGTCCTCCCAGGTGACCTCGTACAGCGGATAGACGGCGAGCATATGGGAGTAGTGGCGGTGGGACTTGGCGAAGGGCACCCCCGCGCCGATCATGAAGCCGTTCTCGTCGACGGGGTACGGGGTGAGCTTGGCCAGTACCTCCCGCCAGCGCGGCGCGGAGGGGTCCTTGACGCCGAGGGTCCGGGCCGACTCCAGGAGGGTGGCGCAGCCCCAGCGCAGCAGCATCAGGTCGTAGTTGCAGTCGGGCGCGTTGACGCCGTACTCGGGCGAGAAGGTGGCGGGCAGATGCAGCTTGCCGTCGCTGCCGGGGGTGAGGAAGTGGAGGTAGTAGGCGATGGCCTTGCGCAGCAGTGGATAGACCACATCGCGCAGCACCGACTCGTCCATGGTGTGGCGGTACGTCAGCCACACGTTGTGCAGCGCCCAGGTGAGGTTGCCCACCTCCGGGGTGGGCGGGTCCTGTCCGGGGATGCCGACCGCGAAGCCGCCGTTCGCCACCGCGCCGCCGTTGACCAGATGGATATCGGTGGTCCGGGGGATGCCCGCCGAGTCCTTGCGGTACGGGGCGTCGAGCTGGTTGGAGAGGTTGTCGCGGAATTCGCCGAGCGCCCGTGTCACCGCGTCGAGTTCGAGGTGGTTGGAGCCGTGGATCAGCCAGTACTCCAGCTGCACATTGAGGTTCCACCAGGTGGCGGGCCACGGGGTGGACTCCAGCCAGGGGCCCGAGGTGGCCATCACGGGGGCGTCGGCGCGCGCGGCCGCGGCCACCTTGTACAGCTGGATCCAGTAGAAGCGCTGGAGCCGGGCGTCGGGGAGGGAGAGGAAGCTCTTCCGGTAGTAGGCGTGCCACCAGGCGCGATGGGTGGGCGCGAGGGCGTCGTAGGTGAGCGCCGAGGCGGACTCGATGTCCTTGAGCGCGCGATCGCGCGCGGTGCGCTTGGGGTGGGAGTGGGCCACGGTGACGTACAGCGTCCGCCGCCCGGCGCGGGTCCGCTCCCGCCAGGCCGTCACATGCTGTCCGCCGGCGAGCAGCGGCTGCACGGCGGCCTGGACGCCGTGGTGGTCCTCGACGACGGCCGGGGGGTTGCCGGTGTAGCCGTCGGGCACGGGTTTGAAGTCGACCCGCGGGCTGATGGCCTCGGCGGGGTGGAACACCCAGCGGAACGCGGCCTCACCGGCGCTCGGGGTCACCTCGATGGCCATGACGGAGCGTGAGTTGTGCACCAGGGCGCGGAGGGTGAGCGTGCCCTTGTCGGTGGTGATGGTCCCGGTCAGCTCGGCGTCGCGCAGCCGCAGCCGCCAGTCGACGGCGGTGATGGCACCGACCGGCTCCAGGGTGAAGTACCCGATGGGCAGCCGCGCGAGCCCGAAGAGGGAGCCGAACTCCGGCCGGTGGTCCTGGACCTCGCTGTGCTGCACGTTGAAGCGCACCGCGTGTCCGTCGCCCGGCTCGGCGTAGATGCCCGAGCCGAGCAGGGCGTTCCCGAGGAAGGGGCCCTCGTACCAGGTCTGCGGCATCTTCTGCCACACCATGTCGGCGTCGGCGAGGACCGTGGCCCAGGGGTCCCCCGCGGGGCGGGCGGCCGCGGCGGGGGTCTGCGGCTCGGCGGCGTACGCGGTGGCCGGGCCGGCGAGTCCGGCGGCGGCGCCCGCGGCCATGGCGGTGCCGACGACGGTCCTTCTGGTGGGTGCGGATGACATGACGCTCCAGGGGTGTGAACCGGGGTGCGGGCGTGCTTCAGCGGGGGCGACGGGACGCGGCGGCGGTCACGTACATGCCTGAGGTTCCACAATCTGAACCCCTCGGGCATGATGCAGCCCCCGTGGCGGAACCGGAACCCCTCGGACGTCATAAACATCGGATGGACGGCGGGTATGGGAGGCAGATATGGCGCCTGCATGAGCGCAGGCGCGGCAAGACCTCGGATCTCCTGGCCCGGAGGAGGGCGGGTTACGTGCTCGCTTCCCGTCCCCTGACGATCAGCCCGACGCCATGCCGGAAGCGGTGCTCGAAGTCGCCGAAGTGTTCCGTGACCGCGGCGAGGGAGGGGAAGCGCTCGGCGGTGGCCGCCCGCAGCAGCGGCTCCATGCCGCCGATGCCCTGGGCGGCCTGCTCCTCCTGGGTCAGGCCGAGCGTGAAGTACACCAGCGACCAGGTCCGCCAGCCCGCTTCGGCGGGGCCGTGGCCACCGCTGAGGAACGCGCCCGTCATGGCGTCCGCCAAGCGCAGGGTGTGCTCCTCGGCGACATACGTCCCGGCCACGACCCGGGCGCCGTCGCGGCGGGCGAGCAGCGCGGCGCGATAGCGGTGGGCGAGCGTCTGCGCCCGTTCGTCCCAGGGCTCCGGGAGCGGCGCGTCGGCGCATCCCTCGAGCATCGCGTCGGCCATCAGCTCCAGCAGCCGGGGCTTGCTGGAGGCGTGCCAGTAGACGGTGTTGAGCTGCACGCCCAGCCGCTCGGCGACCTTGCGCATCGTGAGCTTGTCCAGCCCCGCCTCGTCGAGCAGTTCCAGTGCCGCCGTCACCACGGCAGTGCGGTCCAGGCCCATGCCGTCGCTCTCCCTCCGCTTGCGTCTTGATCCTGGATCAAGTCTACTGGGGTCAGTTCATTGATCCTGGATCAAGAGGCCCGGGATCGAAACAGGGCGAGGGAGATGGTGTGGTGAACGACGTCGTCGTGGTGGGGGCCGGACCCGTGGGGCTGCTCCTCGCCGCCGAGCTGCGGCTGGTGGGCGTGGACGTCACCGTGATCGAGCGCGCGGCCGCCCGCAGCCCGCACTCCAAGGCGCTGACCCTGCACCCGCGCAGCCTGGAGGTACTGGCCATGCGCGGTCTCGCCGAGCCGTTCGTCCGCGAGGGCACGCCCGTACCCACCGGGCACTACGGCGGGCTGCCAGTCCGGCTGGACTTCTCCGTACTGGACACCCGCTTCCCGTACACGCTGGTCCTGCCGCAGCTCCGCACCGAGCAGCTGCTGGAGGAGCGGCTGCGGGCGCTGGGCGGGGAGATCCGCCGGCGGCACCGGGCGCTGGAGGTGCGCCAGGACGCGGACGGCGCCGAGGTGGACGTGGCGGGCCCCGACGGGACGTACACCCTGCGCGCGGCGTGGGTGGTGGGCTGTGACGGGGCCGGGAGCGCCGTACGGACCTCCGCCGGGATCGACTTCCCCGGCACCGGGACCACGGCCACCGGTTTCCTCGGCGATGTGGTGCTCGACGCGCCGCCGTCGGCCCCCTCGGTCGACAACGAGTACGGGGGCTTCCTGATCGTCCCGCTGGCCGACGGGCACCACCGCATCGCGGGCTCCACCAGGGAGTCCCTCACCATCCCCGCCGACCGGCCGCTCACCTTCGAGGAGCTGCGCGGCTATGTGCGCCAGGTCGCGGGCACGGACTTCGGGATGCGGGCACCCCGCTGGCTGTCCCGGTTCGGCAACGCCGCCCGGCAGGCCGCCCGCTACCGCGACGGCCGCGTCCTGCTCGCCGGGGACGCGGCGCATATGCACATGCCCATGGGCGGCCAGGGCCTCAATGTGGGGCTCCAGGACGCCTTCAACCTCGGGTGGAAGCTGGCCGCGGTGTGCCAGGGCCGCGCGCCCGACGGGCTGCTGGACACCTACCACGCCGAGCGCCACCCCGTGGGGGCCGCGCTGCTGGAGAACACCCAGGCCCAGACCGTGCTCGGCGCCACGCACACGCCCGACGCACAGGCCCTGCGCTCGGTGTTCGGCCGGCTCCTGGCCGCCCATCCGGCGGTGAACCGGCAGTTCGCCGGGGAGCTCTCCGCGCTGGACGTGGCCTATCCGGCGGACGGCGCCGCCGACCGGCTCACCGGCACCCGCGCCCCCGACCTCGGGCTGGACGGGGCGCCCGAGCCCAGTCTGTATCCGCTCCTGGCCGATGGGCGCTTCGTACTGCTCCGCCTCGGCGCGGACGGCGATACGGGACGCGAACCGGGCGACGCACTCGCCGCCGCCGGGGCGATCGCCGGGAGCCCGGACCGGATACGGGCCGTGACCGCGCGCCCGACCACCACCCACGACGGCTGGGCGGGGCGGCGGACGGTCCTGGTGCGCCCCGACGGCCATGTCGCCTGGGATGCCGCGCCGTCCACCACGTGAGACGCGTTCGGTGGGTCCCGTACGTACCAGCTCACCACGGATGGCCCCCCGCGGCCACCGGGCGCGGAACGCGGTTCCGGCGGCGGCTCGTTGTCCACTCCCTGAGAATCGGCGCGCGGAGCGTTCAGGCGCTGGTTAATCTGACGACAGATCCGGTTCAGCCGACACGAGGGAGTGTGCGGTGACCCCCGAACAAACGCAGAGCGACGACGCGCGCGCCGATAACAGCGGGCGGTTCGTGCAGGCCGCCGAGGTGGGCAGTCTGGAGGTATGGGCGCGTTCCGCGCCGATCCGGCTCGCCGGTTACGAGGACGACCTCGCCGAGCCGCACATCCTCCAGAGCGTGGACTGATGGCCCGGCGCATGCGCTGAGAGCGAGGGAGGACGCCGGTCGCCCGGCCGCGGCCGCTGGCAACAAGCGGACATCCCGGCCGTCGACCGGTCGCCTCCCTCCCCTGACGGGTCACCCTTCTGGCTCAGCTACCAACTGGTAGTTAAGTCCTCCGCCCCCCGCGATTCGGCACCGGACTGGTGTGCCCCGCGAGACACATGGCAGGATGCATCCCGCGGCGTCGTCCGCCTTAACCAACCGTGAGGGTGTGCGAGCCCGGGAGCAGCCGTGAGGGGGCACAGATGGCAGCGGGTGCCGACAGGTCACCGGACGCGGCCGGCAGCCCGCTGGCGGACCGGCTCAACTACCTGTTCACCACCATGCACCCGCCGGGCGCGCCGTACACCAACGCGTATGTCGCCGAGGAGATCACCCGCGGCGAGGAGTACGGCGGGGTGAGCCTGACCGAGCAGTATCTGTCGATGCTGCGCAACGGCAGGCGCACCAACCCCAGCCCGGATGTGCTGCGGGCGCTCGCCAAGTTCTTCGCCGTGCCCGTCGGTTATCTGCTGGGCGATCTGTCGCCTTCGCAGGCGGAGCGGGTCGAGGAGGAGGTACGGTTCCTCGTCGCCATGCGCGACAAGCGGGTCCGCAGCATCGCGCTGCGCTCCGTGGGCCTCCCGCCAGAGGTCCAGGACAGTCTCACCACGATCATCTCCCAGTTCCGGCAGCAGATGAACCTTCCGCCCGAGCCGCCCGGTACGAACGGGGCCGGAGAGGCGGACGGTTCGGGCGGTCCGGACGGCGGGGCGACGAATGGCCGTCGATGACCCGGAACTGTTCTCCTCCTGGCGGCGGACCGGAAACGAGGGTGGTACAGGCATGCGAGTGGGCCGGATACGGCGACGGTGCAAGCAGCTCATCAAGGAGCTCGGGCTGCCCGCCTCGACCGATCTGCCCGGTCTGTGCGACCTCGTGGCCCGCCGCGTCGGACGCCCCGTCCATCTGGTGCCGATGAGCCTGGGCGGTGTGGTCTCGGGCATGACCGCCTCCACCGACGAGGACTACTGGATCTTCTACGAGCTCAGGACGTCCCCCTGGCACCAGATCCATATCGTGCTGCACGAAATCGGCCATCTGCTGCTCGGACACGAGCAGGACCCGGCGGTCACCGAGGACGCGCTGCGGATGTGGACGCCGTCGGTCGATGTGACCACCGCGATGCGCCGGCTGGGGATGACCCCGGACTTCGCCCGCCACCACGCTTACGACAACCTCACCGAGCGCGAGACCGAGGTGCTGGGCACCCTCCTGATGGAGCGTGTGGTGCCGACCTCGCCGGACCACGGGCCGCCGCTCCGGGGCCGGGCGGCCGAACTCGCCGCGGCGCTGGGCCCGGCGCTGCGCCATGTGCGCACCGACGGGGTGGACCGTACCGATGGCGTACGCGGTGAACCGGGCGGTGACGCCGGTGTTTGACCTCGTCTATCTGTGCTTCGGCGCCGCCGCCTGGGCGATGGCCGGTTACAAGGCCCGCGCCTGGTTCCGCGACCGTGCCAACGCCGATCTCGGCCTGGCGTGTGTGATGACCGCGGCCGTGGCGAACGTGTTCCTGCTCTCCGCGCCCAGCGTCTACCGCTGGTTCGACGGGCTGGTGGGCGTCGCCAATCTCGCCATGGTCTTCCTGTACTCCTCCGTCGTGGTGTTCGCCACCGGCGCCCTGGTACTGCTGCTGCGCTGGACCGGCTCCGCGGTGCCGCCCCGTGCGGTGGTCGCCGCCGTGGCGGTGGCGTGGACGGTGGCCGTCGTCGGCTTCGCGGTGGGCCGCCCGGACGCCGTGGAGCACCCCCGCGACTTCAGCACCGCCTACGCCGACGCCCCCGGAGTGGTCCTCTTCCTGGTGCTGTATCTGGCCATTTTCGGAGCCGGTCTGGCGGGGCTCGGCATCCTGTGCCCGCGCTATGCCGCCAGCCTGCGCGGCTCATGGCTGGCCCGGGGGCTGCGGGTGCTGGCCGCCGGATGCTGGCTGGGACTGGCGTACTGCGCCTGCAAGCTGATCGGTTTCGTCTTCTCCTGGGCGGGCCATGAGCTGTACTGGCTCTCCAACGGAGTGGCCCCGCTGACCGCGTCCGTCGCGGCGCTCCTGGTGCTGGCCGGTTTCGCCATCCCCGCCGTGGGCCCGCGGGCCTCCGCGTGGCGCCGCTTCCGGAGGCTGCGGCCGCTGTGGCGGGAGATCACCGAGCAGGCCCCCGAGGTGTCCATGGGGCAGTCCCGCTGGACCGGCTGGTGGCCGTTCGCGGATCTGGAGTGGCGGGCCAACCGTCAGATGGCGGAGATCCGGGACGTCCAGCGCGGCGTACGGCGTCATGTGGAGGCCCGCGCGCTGGAGATTGCGCATGTCAAGGGCGGCGCGGCGCGACTCGACGATTGGCAACTTGCTGCCGTAGTGGAGGCAGTGGCGCTCAGACGCGGTTTGCTGAATCAAGCAGACGGACATGTGCCGGAGTCCGCGGCGGACAGCGTGGTGGTGACGACAGGGGCCGAACTGGTGGAGGAGCACGAGCATCTGGCCCGCGTCGCCGACGTCTACCACCTGCCGCTGGTGGACGAGGTGCTCGCGGAACTGAGAGAGGAGACCGCCGCCCAGCGGCGGTGAACGGGGGAATCACAGACGAGGTGGCCCTGGACGGGGGTCGGGGCCGCCCGTGGCACAGGCGGCGCCGGGGAGATTCAGCCCCGGCGCCGCCTCCCGGCCACCACCATGCACCACCCGCGTGTACATCGCCTGGACGGGCTGGAATGGCCCACCCGTCCAGGCACCGGGGACGCCACGGCCTAGAGTCGGGAGCCATGCAGAACACCGCGAACGCCGCCGGAACGGACGGCCCGGAGCTCGTTGACACCGCCCCGCTGATCGAGGACCTCCACCCGGCCCTGGCCAAGCTGCGCGAGGCCGGCCCGGTCCACCGGATCGCCGGCACCGACGGACGCCCCGCCTGGCTGGTGACCCGCTACGAGGATGTGCGGCGGCTGTTCGCCGATCCGCGCCTCGCACTGGACAAGCGCCACGCCGCGCCGGGCAACTACAGCGGCTTCTCCCTGCCGCCCGCCCTCGACGCCAATCTCCTCAACATGGACCCGCCGGACCACACCCGGGTGCGCCGGCTGGTGGTCAAGGCGTTCACCCCCGGCCGCGTGGAGAAGATGCGCGAACCGGTCCGGCGGGTCGCCGAGGAACTGCTCGACGCGATCGAGCCCGACGGCCGCGCGGACCTCCTGGCCGCCTACGCCGGGCAGTTGCCCATCATCGTCATCTGCGATCTGCTCGGCGTCCCGCAGCGCGACCGGCGCGACTTCCGGGCCTGGAGCGATGCCCTGATCACGCCCGATCCGGCGCGGCCGCGGGCGGCGGAGGAAGCGGTCGGCAGCATGCTGCGCTTCTACACCGAGCTGATCGCGAAGAAGCGCGCCGAGCCCGCGGACGATCTGCTCTCGGATCTGATCCGGGTCCGTGACGACGAGACCGGGGACGGCGACGGCGGCAGGCTCAGCGAGGACGAGCTGACCTCGCTCGCCTTCCTCATCCTCCTCGCGGGCTACGAGAACACCGTCCATCTCATCGCCAATGCGGTGCTCACCCTGCTCGACCACCCCACGGTCCTCCAGGAGCTGCGCGAGGATCCGAGCGGTCTCGCGGCCGCGTTCGACGAGCTGGCGCGGTACGAGGGCCCGGCGGCGCTGGGGATCCGCCGCTTCCCGCTGGAGGACATCGAGATCGGCGGGGTGACCATTCCCGCCGGGGAGACCGTGCTGCTGTCGGTGGCCTCGGCCCACCGTGACCCGGCCCAGTTCAAGGATCCGGACGAGTTCAATCCACATCTTGGCCGGTCCGGTCACCTTGCGCTCGGCCACGGCATCCACTACTGCCTCGGCGCGCCGCTGGCCCGAATGGAGATGGAAACCGCTCTGGCCGCGCTGCTTCGCCGTTTCCCGGGGCTGCGGCTGGACGTCCCGAGGGAGCGGCTCCAGTGGCGGCCGACGATCCGCGCGCGTGGCCTGATCTCGCTGCCTGTCGCATGGTGATCGGGGGAAGCGAACAGGTTTTTGATGCATAACCCCCCGCCGATGCGGTAAAAAGGTTTTGAGCCCGCCCGGTGTGCATCCCCCGTCGCACCGGGCGGGCCTCTGTGTGCCCGGGGTGCCATGCGGCGCTACCCATGAAATCCCTAGGACTCACCCCTGAGATCACTAGAGAGTAAGCTCACAGCCCTCACCACTGCTCCGGCTTCAGCGGACCCCACTAGCCTCCTCCTATGACGGTCCTGCCCGACGGGCTTCCCCTAGCCGACGATTTCCCGGAAGTGACGCGAGACCAATGGCGCCACCTCGTCGAAGGCGTGCTGCGTAAAACCGGCACCTCGGACGCCGTGGGCGCCGAGGCCGAAGAGGCCCTCGCGACCGCACTCGAGGACGGAATCACCGTCCAGCCCCTCTACACCGCCGACGACGCCCCTGAGGACGCCGGATTCCCCGGCTTCGCGCCCTTCGTGCGCGGCGGCCGGGCCGAGGGCTCCGCCGTATCCGGCTGGGACGTGCGCCAGCGTCACGCCCACCCCGATCCGGCGCGCACCAACCAGGCGATCCTCGCCGACCTGGAGAACGGCGCCGGTTCGGTCTGGCTCGCCGCCGGCGCGGCCGGGGTGCCCGTGGACGCCCTGCCCGAGGCGCTGAAGGGGGTCTATCTCGACCTCGCCACCGTCGCCCTCGACGCGGGCGCCGACTTCGAGGACGCCGCCCGCGCCCTGCTGCGGCTCTACGCGGGCCGCGAGGTGCCCCCCGGCGCCGCGCTCGGCAACCTCGGCGCGGACCCGCTGGGGCTCGCGGCCCGCACCGGACGCGACGAGGGCCTGGCCGGACAGCTGGCCGCCGCCGCCGACCTCGCGCTGACCTGCGACCGCGACCACCCGGGGGTGCGGGCCTTCGCCGTGGACGCGCTGCCGTACCACGAGGCGGGCGCCGGGGCCGCCGAGGAGCTCGGCTGCTCCCTCGCCGCCGCCGTGGCGTATCTGCGCACCCTCACCGGGGAGGGGCTGAGCGTCGAAGCCGCCTGCGCGCAGCTGGAGTTCCGCTACGCGGCCACCGCCGACCAGTTCCTCACCATCGCCAAGCTCCGGGCCGCCCGGCGCCTGTGGGCGCGTGTGGCGCAGGCGTGCGGCGCGCCCTCCGAGGCGCGCGCCCAGCGCCAGCACGCGGTGACCTCTCCGGTGATGATGACCCGGCGCGACCCCTGGGTGAACATGCTGCGCACCACCGTGGCCACCCTCGCCGCGGGTGTCGGCGGCGCGGACGCGGTCACCGTGCTGCCCTTCGACAGCGCCATCGGACTCCCCGACGACTTCGCCCGGCGCATCGCCCGCAACACCTCCACGATCCTGCTGGAGGAGTCGCACCTGGCCCGGGTGATCGACCCGGCCGGAGGCTCCTGGTACGTCGAGAAGCTCACCGACGACGTCGCCCGCGCCGCCTGGGCCTGGTTCCAGGAGATCGAGCGCGCCGGGGGCATGGCCGCGGCCCTCGCCTCCGGGCTGGTCCGCGACCGGCTCGCGGAGACCTGGGCGCGCCGCGGCCGCGCCCTCGCCCGCCGCAAGGAGCCGATCACCGGCGTCAGCGAGTTCCCGAACCTCGCCGAGCGGCCCGTCGAGCGCGACCCCGCGCCCGAGCAGCCCGGCGGCGGACTGCCGAGGGTGCGCCGCGACGAGGCGTACGAGGCGCTGCGCACCCGCTCCGACGCCCATCTGGCGGCCGAGGGCGGCCGGCCCAGGATCTTCCTGGCCGCGCTGGGCCCCGCCGCCGCGCACACCGCCCGCGCCTCCTTCGCCTCCAACCTCTTCCAGGCGGGTGGTATCGAGCCCGTCCACGAGCCGGTCACCGTGACCGCGGAGACGGTCGCCGAGGCGTTCACCGCCAGTGGCGCCCGGGTGGCCTGCCTGTGCTCCAGCGACAAGCTGTACGCGGAGGAGGCGGCCGCCGTGGCCGAGCGGCTGAAGGCGGCCGGGGCGACCCGGGTCTACCTGGCCGGACGGCCGGGGGCACAACAGGACGAGTACGAGCGGGCCGGGGTGGACGGATACGTCTTCGCGGGCTGCGACGCGGTCGAGGTGCTCACCTCGGCTCTGGACACCATGGGGGTGGCGTGATGACGGGCTCTCCGACGGAGCCCGGGAAGATCCCGGACTTCTCGGCGGTCGATCTGGACGGACCGGCCGAAGGCCCGGTGCCCAGCTCCGGTGACTGGGCCGCCGCGTTCCAGAACGGCGTGGGCAAGGGCGTGGAGGACCTGGTGTGGGACACCCCCGAGGGCATCGGGGTCAAACCGCTCTACACCGCCGAGGACCTCGAGGGCGTCGACTTCCTGGGCACCTACCCCGGCGCCGCGCCCTATCTGCGCGGCCCGTACCCGACCATGTACGTCAACCAGCCCTGGACCATCCGGCAGTACGCGGGCTTCTCCACCGCCGAGGAGTCCAACGCCTTCTACCGCCGCAACCTCGCGGCCGGTCAGAAGGGCCTGTCGGTCGCCTTCGACCTGCCCACCCACCGGGGCTACGACAGCGACCACCCCCGGGTCACCGGTGACGTCGGCATGGCGGGCGTGGCCATCGACTCCATCTACGACATGCGGCAGCTCTTCGACGGCATCCCGCTGGACCGGATGAGCGTGTCGATGACGATGAACGGCGCGGTGCTGCCCGTGCTCGCGCTCTACATCGTGGCCGCCGAGGAACAGGGCGTACCGCCCGAGAAGCTGGCCGGGACCATTCAGAACGACATCCTCAAGGAGTTCATGGTCCGCAACACCTACATCTATCCGCCGCAGCCGTCGATGCGGATCATCTCCGACATCTTCGCCTTCACCTCGCAGCGGATGCCGCGCTACAACTCCATCTCCATCTCCGGCTACCACATCCAGGAGGCCGGGGCCACGGCCGATCTGGAGCTGGCGTACACCCTCGCCGACGGTGTGGAGTACCTGCGGGCCGGTATGGACGCCGGGATGGACGTGGACGCCTTCGCGCCCCGGCTGTCGTTCTTCTGGGCCATCGGCATGAACTTCTTCATGGAGGTCGCCAAGCTGCGGGCGGCGCGGCTGCTGTGGGCCAAGCTGGTCAAGCAGTTCGACCCGAAGAACCCCAAGTCGCTCAGCTTGCGCACCCATTCGCAGACCTCCGGCTGGTCGCTGACCGCCCAGGACGTCTACAACAATGTGGCGCGCACCTGTGTGGAGGCCATGGCCGCCACCCAGGGCCACACCCAGTCGCTGCACACCAACGCCCTGGACGAGGCGCTCGCGCTGCCCACCGACTTCTCCGCGCGCATCGCCCGCAACACCCAGATCCTGCTCCAGCAGGAGTCGGGCACCACCCGGGTCATCGACCCGTGGGGCGGCAGCGCGTACGTCGAGAAGCTGACGTACGACCTGGCGCGGCGGGCCTGGCAGCACATCGAGGAGGTCGAGGCGGCCGGCGGCATGGCCAAGGCCATCGACGCGGGCATCCCCAAGCTGCGCGTCGAGGAGGCCGCGGCCCGCACCCAGGCGCGCATCGACTCCGGGCGCCAGCCGGTGATCGGCGTCAACAAGTACCGGGTGGACAGCGATGAGGCGATCGAGGTCCGCGCGGTCGACAACTCCGTGGTGCGGGCCCAGCAGATCGAGAAGCTGCGGCGGCTGCGCGCCGAGCGCGACGAGGCCGTCTGCCAGGACGCGCTGCGCGCCCTGACCGCGGCCGCCGAATCCGGTCCTGGCACCGGTCTGGAGGGCAATCTGCTGGCGCTGGCCGTGGACGCCGCCCGCGCCAAGGCCACCGTCGGCGAGATCTCCGACGCACTGGAGAAGGTCTATGGCCGCCACTCCGGCCAGATCCGTACGATCTCCGGTGTGTACCGAGACGAGGCCGGACCGTCGTCCGGCGTGGACCGCACCCGCACGCTGGTCGAGGCGTTCGAGCGCGAGGAGGGCCGCCGCCCGCGCATCCTGGTCGCCAAGATGGGCCAGGACGGGCATGACCGCGGCCAGAAGGTGATCGCCACCGCCTTCGCCGACCTGGGCTTCGACGTCGACGTCGGCCCGCTGTTCCAGACCCCCGAAGAGGTCGCGCGGCAGGCGGTGGAGGCCGATGTGCACATCGTCGGCGTGTCGTCGCTCGCGGCCGGGCACCTCACGCTGGTGCCCGCGCTGCGCGAGCAGCTGGCCGAGGCGGGGCGCGAGGACATCACGATCGTGGTCGGCGGAGTCATCCCGCCGCAGGACGTCCAGACCCTGCACGAGGCCGGCGCGGCCGCCGTCTTCCTGCCGGGCACGGTCATCCCCGACGCCGCCCACGACCTGGTGCGGAAGTTGGCCGCCGACCTCGGCCACGAGCTGTAATGCCACGGACGATCGACATCGAGGAGTACGCCAAGGGCGTACTCGACGGCAAGCGCGCGTATATCGCGCGTGCGATCACGCTCGTCGAGTCCACCCGCCCCGACCACCACGACCTCGCACAACGGCTGCTGGTCGAGCTGCTTCCGCACACCGGCGGGGCCCGGCGGATCGGCATCAGCGGGGTGCCCGGTGTCGGCAAGTCCACCTTCATCGACGCCCTGGGCACCATGCTCACCGGGGTCGGCCACAAGGTCGCGGTCCTGGCCGTCGACCCCTCGTCGACCCGCACCGGCGGCTCCATCCTGGGCGACAAGACCCGGATGGAGCGGCTGGCGGTCGATCCAGGCGCCTTCGTACGGCCCTCGCCCAGCGCCGGGACGCTGGGCGGGGTCGCCCGCGCCACCCGCGAGTCCATGGTCGTCATGGAGGCCGCGGGCCATGACGTGGTGCTCGTGGAGACCGTGGGCGTGGGCCAGTCCGAGACCGCGGTGGCCAACATGGTCGACTCCTTCCTGCTGCTCTCCCTGGCCCGCACCGGCGATCAGCTCCAGGGCATCAAGAAGGGCGTTCTGGAGCTGGCGGACGTGGTCACCATCAACAAGGCCGACGGACCGCACGCGCGGGACGCCAAGTCGGCGGCCCGTGAACTGGCGGGCGCGCTGCGGCTGTTGCAGCCGCCGGACGCGCCCTGGAACCCGCCGGTGCTCACCTGTAGCGCCCGCGAGTCCACCGGGCTCGATGTGGTGTGGGAGCGTCTGGAGCAGCACCGCCGGGTGCTGGAGGCCACGGGCGCGCTGCACGCCAAGCGGCGCGACCAGCAGGTGGACTGGACCTGGTCGATGGTGCGCGACCAGCTGCTCGCGCGGCTGCACGCCCACCCCGAGGTGCGGCGGCTCGGGCCCGAGCTGGAGCAGCGGGTCCGCGAGGGCGCGCTGACGGCCACGCTGGCGGCGGACCGGCTGCTGGCGGCGTTCCAGGGCCCGGCCGACGGTGGAGCGTCTCAGGCCGCGGCCGACGGTGGATGAGGCGCCGCTGCCGGACGCGGCGCGGGTCGGGCCGTTCTTCGCGCTGCGCACCGGCGGCGGCGATCCGGGCGCGGAGGGGTACGCCCGGATCGGTGAGGCCTACCGGCTGACCGGCACGGGCGCCGCCGGACCGGTGCTGCGCGCCCGTGTCGAGGCGGTCGCCGCGAGCCTGCGCACCGATGAGCCGAGGGTCGCGGCCTCGCTCGTCTTCCAGGGGCTCGCCGCCCGGGTGTGGTCGCTCGCGCTCGGCCCGGCGGCCCTCTCCGGCGCGGTGCCCCACCTCCGGCCCGACCGGCTGTGGTGGAACCCCGGGCGTGTCGCCCCCGACGACCTGTGGTGGCCCGGCGCGCCGACCGTGATGGGCGAACCGGGAGGACTCGCCGGTCAGCTGGGCACCGCGGCGTTCGTCCATCTGATGCCGCTGCACCGCGCCGTCGAGCGGGCGTACCGGGTCTCGGGGCGGCTGCTGTGGGGCAACGCGGCCTCGGCACTGGCCGGTTCGCTGCGGGTGCTGCACGACTGGTGCCGGGCGCACGGCCGCGCCGAGGCGGCGGACCGGGCCGTCGAGCTGGCGCGCGCCCAACTCGACCACCCGCCGCTGAGCGACGCCGGCGCCCTGAGCACCGCGCCCCTCGGCTATCGGCGCCGCACCTGCTGTCTCTACTACCGGGTGCCGGGCGGCGGGTTGTGCGGCGACTGCGTCCTGCGCGAGGCGCCGGGGCGGGGGAGCGGGCGCGGGACGCCGGGGTGAGGCGGACGCTCTCCCGGTGGGTCGATACGGTGGGCGAATGCCGAAGAAGGAGAACGTGTTCTCATCCTGGCGGGGCTGGTGCGGACGTGTCACTTCCCGTCTGGTCCACCGTGGATGGCGCGCCGTACAGCGGGCCGGCGCGGTGACCGCCGAGCGCCCCGGCCCGTACCGCTTCGGCCGCATCGGCGTCGGCACCCGGCTGGCGTTCCCCCAGGGCACCCTCTTCGGCGAACCGTGGATCGAGCTCGGCGAGCACTGCGTCATCGGCGAGCAGGTGACCCTCACCGCCGGCATGATGCCCGATGTGGACCTCGGCCCCGAACCGGTGCTGCGCATCGGCAACGGCGTGGTGCTGGGCCGGGGCAGCCATGTGATCGCCTCCGTGAGCGTGGAGTTCGGCGACGATGTCTTCTGCGGCCCGTACGTCTATGTGACCAGCGACAACCACTCCTACGACGATCCTGACCAGCCCATCGGCCGTCAGTGGCCACGCTCCGCGCCCGTCCACATCGGCCCCGGCAGCTGGCTGGGCGCGGGCGCGGTGATCCTGCCGGGGGCGCGGCTGGGCCGCAATGTGGTGGTCGCGGCGGGCGCGGTCGTACGGGGCGAGGTGCCCGACCACGCCGTGGTGGCCGGGGCGCCGGCCCGGATCATACGGCGCTGGGCCCCGGACGAGGGCTGGCAGCCGCCGCTGCGGACTCCGGCGCCGGTGCCGATCCCCGAGGACATGACCGTCGAGCAACTGCTCGCGCTGGCCGAGCTGGAGCGCGAGCGGGAGCGGGAGCAGATGGCGGAGCGGAACGTGGAACATGAGGAGCGCGGGCTGGAGCGGGAGCCGGGGGCGGGGGCGTCGTAGCAGGTCAGTAGAGTTTCGTGGACCATCCCCGACCCTGAAACCGTCCCCGACCCCGAAAGTGACCACCGTGAGCCCGCCGCCGCCTCCCCCCGTGACCGTCATCGGCATCGGCGCCGACGGCTGGGAGGGGCTCGGCCCCGCCGCCCGCGAGGCGCTGCGCACGGCCGAGGTGGTCATCGGCGGACGGCGCCATCTGGGCCTGTTGCCGCCGGAGTGCCCCGGTGAACGGGTGCCCTGGCCGTCCCCGCTGCGCCCCGCCGTTCCCGGGCTGTTCGCCGCGCACACCGGGCGGCGGATCTCCGTGCTGGCCAGCGGCGACCCCATGTTCTTCGGCATCGGCCGCACCCTGGCCGAGCTGCTGGGCGCCGAGCGGCTGCGGGTACTGCCCCATCCGTCGTCCGTCTCCCTGGCCTGTGCGCGGCTCGGCTGGGCGCTGGAGGAGACCGAGGTGGTCAGCCTCGTCGGCCGCCCCCTGGCCACGCTGAACCGTGAGCTGTACGCCGGACGGCGGCTCCTCGTGCTCAGCGCGGGCGCGGACACGCCCGCCGAGGTGGCCGGGTTGCTCGGGGAGCGCGGCTTCGGCCCGAGCCGGATGCGGGTGCTGGAACAGCTGGGGAGCGCGGGGGAGCGCCGTGTGGAGGGTACGGCCGAGGAGTGGCCCCACCCGCCCGGCGACCCCCTCAACGTCATCGCCGTCGACTGCGCCCCGGCGGACGGCGCCCGGCCGCTGTCCCTCACGCCGGGGCTGCCCGACGCGGCGTACGACCACGACGGCCAGCTGACCAAGCGCCATGTGCGGGCCGCCACCCTCGCCGCGCTCGCCCCGGCCCCCGGGGAGCTGCTGTGGGACGTCGGCGGCGGCTCGGGCTCCATCGCCGTGGAGTGGATGCGCGCCCACCGCACCTGCCGGGCGGTCTCGGTCGAACGCGACGTGGTGCGCGCCGAGCGCATCGGCCGCAACGCCGCCGCGCTCGGTGTGCCCGGTCTGACCGTCGTCACCGGCGCCGCCCCGGACGCGCTGGCCGGACTGCCCACCCCCGACGCGGTGTTCATCGGTGGCGGCCTGACCGCCCCCGGAGTGCTGGAGGCGTGCTGGGCGGCCCTGCCGCCGGGCGGCCGGATCGTGGCCAACACCGTGACCCTGGAGTCCGAGGCGCTGCTCGCCGACTGGTACCGCCGCCACGGCGGCGACCTCGTCCGCCTCGCCGTCTCCCACGCCGCCCCGGTCGGGGCGTTCACCGGCTGGCGGCAGGCGATGCCGGTCACCCAGTGGTCCGCCACCAAGCCGCTCGCTTCCCGAGGCCCTGGCGGGGACGCCGCCGATCCCGAGGGATCCGTCGAAGCCGTACAAGGAGAAACACGATGACGGTGTACTTCATCGGCGCGGGCCCCGGCGCCGCCGACCTGATCACGGTGCGCGGCGCCCGGACCCTGTCCCGCTGCCAGGTGTGTCTGTACGCGGGCAGCCTGGTGCCCCGTGAACTCCTCGCCGAATGCCCGCCGGACGCCCGCCTCGTCGACACCGCCCAGCTCGACCTGGACCAGATCACCGCCGAGCTGGTCGCCGCCCACGAGGCGGGCCACGATGTGGCCCGGCTCCACTCCGGCGATCCGTCGGTCTTCAGCGCCGTCGCCGAGCAGATGCGCCGCCTGGACGCGGCCGGCGTTCCGTACGACGTGGTCCCGGGCGTCCCCGCCTTCGCCGCCGCGGCCGCCGCGCTGAAGCGCGAACTGACGATCCCGACCGTCGGCCAGACCGTCATCCTCACCCGCATCGCCCAGCAGGCCACCCCCATGCCGGACGGCGAGGACCTGGCCACTCTGGGCCGCAGCGGCGCCCTGCTCGTCCTGCACCTCGCCGCCCGTTATGTGGACCGCGTCGTCGCCGAACTCCTCCCGCACTACGGCGCCGACTGCCCGGCCGCCGTGGTCGCCATGGCCAGCCGCCCCGACGAACTGGTCCTGCGCGGCACCCTGGACGACATCGCGCCCCAGGTGAAGGCGGCAGGCGTGGTCCGCACAGCGGTCATCATCGTCGGCCGAACCCTGGCCGCCGCCCAATTCCCCGACAGCCACCTCTACTCCCCGACCAGAACCCGCCCCTGCGCTCCCGGCTCCCCACCCGTCGTCTGAGGCCCGCGCTCCCGGCGGGCACCCGTGCATGGTTTCGTGCGTGTCGTACTGCGCACGGCGCGCCATGTCCGTAGTGGCGACGGCGTCGACACCGCGCGCGACGGCCCGCAGGGTGAGCGCGACCGGCGCCCCTGCGGCATGTGGGCCCGGGTGGCGACGAGCGCCCCGCCCCGGCGGCGGGCGGTGGGCCCGGGTACGGGGGTCAGCCACCCCCGGGGCCGCGCGGGTCGGCGCGGCCCACGATCGTGCCGGCGCGGTCGATGCAGATGACGTCCACCGCCACCGGCGCCCCGCGCAGCACCCCGAGCGCCGTGTCGCGGGCCGCCGCCGCGACCAAGTCGCCGAGGGGGACGCCTCGGGCGGTGCACAGCTGTACCGTCTCCAGGCCGGTGTTGGCCGTGGCCACCGCCTCCGTGAGCTCCTCGTCGGCCCCTCCCCGGCGGGCCAGTTCCGCGAGGAAGCCCTTGTCCACCTGGGACCGGGAGGAGTGCAGGTCCAGATGGCCCGCGGCCAGTTTGGAGAGCTTGGCGAAGCCGCCGGCGACCGTCAGCCGGTCGACCGGGTGGCGGCGCAGATACTTCAGGACCGCGCCCGCGAAGTCGCCCATGTCCAGGAGCGCGTCCTGCGGCAGCCCGTGCACGGCCACCGCCACCTTCTCGGACGTCGAGCCCGTGCAGCCCGCGACGTGGCGGCGCCCCGCCGCGCGGGCGACATCCACCCCGCGCCGGATGCTGTCGATCCAGGCCGAGCAGGAGTAGGGCACCACGATGCCCGTCGTGCCGAGGATGGACAGCCCGCCGAGGATGCCCAGACGGGGATTCCAGGTGGAGCGGGCGATCTCCTCGCCGTGGTCCACCGAGATCTCGATCTCGACGTCGCCGGTTCCGCCGTGCCGGGCCGCGACCGAGGCGATGTGGTCGCGCATCATCTGGCGCGGGACGGGGTTGATGGCCGGTTCGCCCACGTCGAGCGGGAGTCCGGGCCGGGTCACCGTGCCGACGCCCGGACCGGCCCGGAAGACCACTCCGCTGCCGGGCGGCAGACCCCGTACCGTGGCCCTGACCAGCGCGCCGTGGGTCACATCCGGATCGTCCCCCGCGTCCTTGACGACCGCGGCCATGGCCCGGTCCGCCGTCAGCTCCTCGGCGGCGAGCGCGAACGCGGGCCGCTGTCCCTTGGGCAGTTCGATGGTCACCGGATCGGGGAACTCCGCGCCCAGCAGCGCGGTGTACGCGGCCGTGGTCGCGGCGGTGGCACACGCCCCGGTGGTCCAGCCGTGCCGCAGCCCCGACCGCTCCAGCTGCGCGCCCCGCCCCCCGGTCGCCTTGGCCGTCGTCTCCGCCTCAGCCATGGGCGGGCCGCCGCGCATACGATGACGGGCGCACGGACGACGAAAGGCACCCGATCCCGATGAACAGCGCACCGGCGCGCCATGTGCTCATCCTCGGCGGCACCACCGAGGCGCGCCGCCTCGCCGAGGAGCTCGCCGACACGCCCGCGCTGCGCGTCACCAGTTCCCTCGCGGGCCGGGTCGCCGCGCCGCGGCTGCCGGTGGGGCAGGTGCGGATCGGCGGGTTCGGCGGCGCCGAGGGCATGGCCCGCTGGCTCCGCGAGCACCAGGTGGACGCGGTCATCGACGCCACCCATCCTTTCGCCGACACGATCAGTTCCCACGCGGCCCGGGCGGCCGCAGACGTCCATGTTCCCCTGCTCGCCCTGCGCCGCCCCGGCTGGGTACCCGGTCCGGGCGACCGCTGGCACTCGGCGGGCTCGCTGGCCGAGGCCGCGCGGCTGCTGCCCGGCCTGGGGGAGCGGATCTTCCTCACCACGGGACGGATGGGCCTGGCCGCCTTCGCCCATCTGACCGGGCAGTGGTTCCTGGTCCGCTCGGTCGACGCGCCCGAGCCGCCAGTCCCGCCCCGGATGGAGGTGATCCTCGACCGCGGCCCGTTCACTTTCGAGGGCGAGGCGGAGCTGCTGCGCCGCCATCGCGTCGAGGTGCTGGTCACCAAGGACAGCGGCGCCCACGCCACCGCCCCCAAACTCGCCGCGGCCCGCGCCGCCGCCCTCCCGGTCGTCATCATCCGCCGCCCACCCGCCCCCCAGGGCGTCCCGGTGGCCGAAACCCCCGCCGAAGCCGCCGCCTGGCTGCGGACGACACTGGCCTGAGCCGGGGTGCTCCGCGCCAGGAGCCCTCCGGGCGTTACGCCTCCGGGTAGCGGCGCGGGGTCCAGACGATGTCGGTGCCGTCGCCGCGGCGGACCGTGCGGGTCTGGGTGGAGCCCACCAGGAGGATCGTGCGCATGTCGACCTGGGCCGGGTCGAGGTCGGCCAGCCGGACGATTCGCACGCGTTCCCCGGGGCCGCCGATGTCGCGGCCCAGCACCACGGGCGTGTCGGGGGCGCGGTGCTCCAGCAGGAGTTCGCGTGCCTTGCCCACCTGCCAGACACGGCTGCGCGAGCCGGGGTTGTAGAGGGCGAGCACCAGGTCGGCCGCCGCGGCGGCGCGCAGCCGCTCGGCGATGACCTCCCAGGGCTTGAGCCGGTCGGAGAGGGAGATCACCGCGTAGTCGTGGCCGAGCGGGGCACCGGCCCGTGCGGCGGCCGCGTGGGCCGCCGTCATACCGGGGACGATCCGCACCGGAACCTCGCGGTAGGGGTCCTCGCAGGCGGCCTCCAGGACGGCGGTGGCCATGGCGAACACGCCCGGGTCGCCCGAGGAGACCACGGCGACACGCCGACCCCGCCGGGCGAGGTCGAGGGCGAACTCGGCGCGTACGGCCTCGACCTTGTTGTCGGAGGCATGACGCCGCTGGCCCGGCCGTACGGGCACTCGGTCCAGGTACGTGGTGTAGCCGACGAGATCCTCGGCGGCGGCCAGCTCGCCGCGCGCCTCGGGGGTGAGCCACAGCGGACCGGCCGGGCCGAGGCCGACGACCACGACCTCACCCGGGCGGCCCGACGCACCGCTCGGCGCGTCTACGCGGTCACCGTGCGGCGCGTCACCGGCGTCACCGCTCGGCGCGTCACCGTCGTCACCGCGCGGCGCGTCCACGCGGCTCGGCAGCACCGCCATCGAGAAGTACGGCACCGACTCCGGGTCGACCTCGGCCAGCGGCGCGGTCCGCTCCGCGTTCATCGTGGCGCGCTCCACATAGCGCGCGTCCGCGAGCCGTCCCGACCGCTCAAGCGCCCGGCGCACCGTCGGGAAGGTCCGGCCGAGCTTCATCACGGCCGCCGCGTCCGCCGTGGCCAGCCGGGCCGTCAACTCCTCCTCCGGCAGGGTGCCGGGGAGGACCGTCAGCACCTCCTCGCCCTCCACCAGCGGTGTGCCGAGCCGGGCGGCCGCGGCGCTGACCGAGGTGACACCGGGGATGACCTCGGTGGGGTAGCGGTCGGCGAGCCGCTTGTGCATGTGCATGTACGAGCCGTAGAAGAGCGGATCGCCCTCCGCGAGCACCGCGACCGTGCGCCCCGCGTCCAGATGCGCGGCGAGCCGGGCGGCCGCGTCCGCGTAGAACTCCTCCATGGCGCCGCGATAGCCGCCCGGGTGGTCGGTGGCCTCCGTGGTGACCGGGTAGACCAGCCGCTCCTCGACGTGGTCGGGCCGCAGATGGCGCTCGGCGATGGAGCGCGCGATGCTGCGCCCGTGCCGGGCGCTGTGGTACGCGATGACGTCGGCCGCGGCGATGACCTCCACGGCGCGTACGGTCATCAGGGAGGGGTCGCCGGGGCCGAGCCCCACACCGTAGAGCCGGCCCGTCTGCTGCTCGCTCACTCTTCCTCGCTCGCTATCGCGTTGATCGCGGCCGCGGCGATGGCGCTGCCGCCGCGCCGGCCGTGCACCACCAGGTGGTCGAGCGCCGCCGGATGCCCGGCCAGCGCCTCCTTGGACTCGGCCGCGCCGATGAAGCCCACCGGCACGCCGATCACGGCGGCCGGGCGCGGCGCGCCCGCCCCTCCCTCTTCGATCATCTCCAGCAGCCGGAACAGCGCCGTGGGCGCGTTGCCGACCGCCACCACCGACCCGTCGAGCCGGTCCCGCCACAGCCCCAGCGCGGCGGCGCTGCGCGTGGTGCCCATGCGCCGCGCCAACTCCGGTACGGCGGGGTCCGAGAGGGTGCAGATCACCTCGTTGTCGGCGGGCAGCCGCTTGCGGGTGACCCCGCTGGCCACCATGCGCGCGTCGCAGAGCACGGGCGCGCCGGACCGCAGCGCGGCGCGGGCGCGGGAGACCACCCCGGGGGTGTACGCGAGGTCCTTGACCAGGTCGACCATGCCGCAGGCGTGGATCATCCGCACCGCCACCTGGCTGACGTCGGCGGGGAGCCCGCCGAGGTCGGCCTCGGCGCGGATGGTGGCAAAGGACGCGCGGTAGATGGCCGCCCCGTCCTTCTCGTAGTCGAACACGGTGTCCTCGATCATGTCGTTCCACGGGCCGCCGCAACGGCGCCGGCCAACTGCTCTGCTGTCACTTCCACGCCGTCCTCCGCCTCCGGCGCGTCGCGCTTCGCGCCGCCGCGCACGGTGACCCGATAGTCCGTGTCGCCGGTCGCCAGCGCGTCCACCCAGCGGCCCCCGGGGTGGCCGCAGCGCCGTTCACAGCCGGAGACGTACACCGGCAGCGGATCGGGCGCGCCCTGGCGCGCCGTGCCCGCGGCCATACGTGTCGCGTGGGCCCGCACATCCGCCAGGGACTTGGCGCAGCCGGGCCGTCCCGTACACGCGCCGACCCCGAGCCACGGCGAGTCCGGCGTGGTCACCAGTCCCGCGTCGGACAGTTCCGACAAGGCGCCGCGCGTGTCGTCCGGGGCGAATCCGGGGAGCACCACGCCGCGCCAGGGTGTCATACGCAGCTCATCCGCCCCGCTCCGGGAGGCGAGCCCGGTGAGCAGCCGCCACTGCGCGGCGCTCACCCGGCCCAGGGGGAGGGCGACGGACAGCGCGTGGCGCCCGTCCGGGCCGGGGACCGGGCCGGGGGCGGGCGGTGGTTGCGGCGGGCGCGGGCCCGGCGCGCCCGGGTGCGGCTCGCTGTCGATGCCCGCGTCGGCGAGTCGGGCCGCCAAGCGATCGACGGTCACGGCGTGTTGCCCGGGCAGTTCCCGGATGCGCCACGCCCGGGTCCCGCTCTCCCGTGCCCTCGCCAGGAACTCCACCGCGGCCAGCGCGGCCGCCCGCGCCGCGTCCTCGCTCCGCACCCACAGATCACCCCGTGCGGCCGCCCCGCCCGCGGCGACGCTCGCCACCCCCGCACCCGCCGGCGGCCCTCCGACCCGCAGCACCGCTCCACCACCTGGCGTTGCGATCAATGTCACATCCGCGTCCAACGCGGCCACATCGCCACGCCCATCGTCCAGCGCGAACAGAAACCTGCCCGACAAGCCCGACAATTCCCCGCGCCCCGCCAATGTGTCGACGCATGCCTCGTCGCACAGCACGCCGTCCAACTCCCGTACCCACGTCACCACATCGGCGTGCCCACCACCGTCCAGGCCGGACAGCGGCGACGCCACGATGTTGCGCACCCGGTCATGGCGGTCCGAGGGAAGCAGTCCGGCCGCCCGCAGCCGGGCCGCCAGTTCCGCGCCGCACCCCGCCGCCAGGCCGCGCACCTGCGCGTTGCCCCGTGAGGTGATGTCCAGCCGCCCGTCGCCCAGCTCCTCGGCCACCCGTCCCAGTGTCTGCGCCTGACGGGCCGTCAGCAGCCCACCCGGCACCCGGATCCGGGCCAGCGAACCGTCGTCCGCCGGGTGCAGCCGCAGTGCGCCCGGACAGGCGTCATCGCGCCCGCGCACGGGGGTTTCGTCCCCGGATGGGGTGGTTGTCGGGGGGAGGGGCATGGCGGCGAGCATACCGACGATCCGCTCCGGCCCACCGACCCGGCCAGGCTCCACGGAGGCCGGAAGGCGCCGCCCCGTGGCAGGTCAGCAACGCTTACTATGCTCAGCGGTGGGTCGGTCCCGGCCCGCGACACACACAAGACGGCACTCACGGTAGGAAGCCGGTGGAAATCCGGCGCGGTCCCGCCACTGTGAGCGCGGCGGCTGCCGAACGGCAGCGGACGCGCGAGCCAGGAACTGCCGCCGTCTTCAACCCGCCCGGGGCGCGGACCCCGAGGAAGGCATGCGCCGCATGATTCTGCTGCTGTCGACGTCCGACACCGACCTGCTCAGCGCCCGTGCCGCCACGGGCCCGGTGCCGTACCGCCTCGCCAACCCGGCCCGCCTCGCCCTCGATGACCTCCCCGGCCTGCTCGACGGCGTCGAACTCGTCGTCGTACGGCTCCTCGGCGGCATCCGCGCCTGGCAGGAGGGGCTCGACACGCTGCTCGCGGGCGACCTCCCCGTCGTGGTCCTCAGCGGCGAACAGGCCCCGGACGCCCAGCTCATGGAGGCGTCCACGGTCCCGGTCGGCATCGCCGCCGAGGCCCACGCCTACCTCGCCCACGGCGGGCCCGCCAACCTGGACCAGCTGGCCCGGTTCCTCTCCGACACGGTGCTGCTCACCGGCCATGGCTTCGAACCGCCCGCGCCCGCGCCCACCTGGGGTCCGCTGGAGCGCACCGGCCACGCGGCCGCCCCGGGTGACGCCGCCGCCCCGACCATCGCGGTGCTCTATTACCGCGCCCACCACATGAGCGGCAACACCGCCTTCGTGGAGGCCCTGTGCCGCGCCGTGGAGGACGCCGGGGGCCGCCCGCTGCCGCTGTTCGTCGCCTCGCTGCGCGCCCCCGAACCCGAGCTGATCGAGGCCCTCGGCGCGGCCGACGCCATCGTCACCACCGTTCTCGCGGCCGGTGGCACCCGCCCCGCCGAGGCGTCCGCGGGCGGCGACGACGAGGCGTGGGACGCGGGCGCGCTCACCGCGCTCGACGTGCCCGTACTCCAGGCGCTGTGCCTGACCTCGCCGCGCGCCGCGTGGGCGGAGAACGACGAGGGCCTTTCGCCGCTGGACGCCGCGACCCAGGTCGCCGTCCCCGAGTTCGACGGGCGGCTCATCACCGTGCCGTTCTCGTTCAAGGAGGTGGACGAGGACGGTCTGCCGGTCTATGCCGCCGACGCCGAGCGCGCCGCGCGCGTCGCCGGAATCGCGGTACGACACGCCCGGCTCCGCCATATCCCCGCCGCCGACAAGCGCCTCGCGCTCGTCCTCTCCGCCTACCCCACCAAGCACTCCCGGATCGGCAACGCCGTCGGGCTCGACACGCCCGCGAGCGCCGTCGCCCTGCTGCGCCGGCTGCGCGCCGAAGGCTACGACCTGGGCCCCGAGGAAGGGCCGGAGGCGCTGCCGGGCCTGGTCTCCGGCGAGGGCGACGAGCTGATCTACGCCCTCATCGAGGCGGGCGGCCATGACCAGGAGTGGCTCACCGAGGAGCAGCTCGCCCGCAACCCCGTCCGCATCCCGGCCGCCGACTACCGCCGCTGGTACGCCACGCTCCCGCAGGAGCTCCGGGACGCGGTCGAGGAGCACTGGGGCCCACCGCCCGGCGAGATGTTCGTGGACACCAGCCGCGACCCCGAGGGCGAGATCGTGCTGGCCGCGCTGCGCCGCGGCAACCTCCTGGTCGTCATCCAGCCGCCGCGTGGCTTCGGTGAGAACCCCATCGCCATCTACCACGACCCCGATCTGCCGCCCTCGCACCACTACCTGGCCGCCTACCGCTGGATGGCCACCGCGCGGACGGACGGCGGCTTCGGCGCCGACGCCATGGTCCACCTGGGCAAACACGGCAACCTGGAGTGGCTGCCGGGCAAGAACGCCGGACTGTCCGCCGCCTGCGGCCCCGACGCCGCGCTCGGCGATCTGCCGCTGATCTACCCCTTCCTGGTCAACGACCCGGGCGAGGGCACCCAGGCCAAGCGCCGAGTCCACGCCACCCTGGTCGACCACCTCGTGCCGCCGATGGCCCGCGCCGACTCCTACGGCGACATCGCGCGGCTGGAGCAGCTGCTGGACGAGTACGCGGCCATCTCCGCGATGGACCCGGCCAAGCTCCCCGCCATCCGCGCCCAGATCTGGACCCTCATCCAGGCCGCCCGGCTCGACCACGACCTGGGCCTGGAGCAGCGGCCGGACGACGACGGCTTCGACGACTTCCTGCTGCATGTCGACGGCTGGCTGTGCGAGGTCAAGGACGCCCAGATCCGCGACGGACTGCATGTCCTGGGCGCCGCGCCGACCGGCCCCGAGCGCGTCAACCTCGTACTGGCCATCCTCCGCGCCCGCCAGATCTGGGGCGGTACGTCCGCGCTCCCCGGTCTGCGCGAGGCGCTCGGCCTGGACGAGTCGGCCGCCACCCGCACCGGTGCCGACGAGGCCGAGGAGCGGGCCCGTGCGCTGGTCCAGGCGATGGAGGACGCGGCATGGGCCCCGGAGGCCGTCGAGAAGGCCGTGCTCTCCCTGCCCGATGAGCAGCGCCCCGCGGTCTCCGCGGTCCTCGACTTCGCCGCCCGCGAGGTCGTGCCCCGGCTGGCCGCCACGACGGACGAGATCGACCACGCCGTGCACGCGCTGAACGGCGGTTTCGTCCCGGCCGGGCCGTCCGGCTCGCCGCTGCGCGGACTGGTCAACGTCCTGCCGACCGGCCGCAACTTCTACTCCGTCGACCCCAAGGCCGTGCCCAGCAGGCTGGCCTGGGAGACCGGCCAGGCCCTCGCCGATTCGCTCCTGGAGCGCTACCGCGCCGACAACGACGGTCAGTGGCCGAAGTCCGTCGGCCTCTCGCTGTGGGGGACGAGCGCCATGCGCACCTCCGGCGACGATGTGGCCGAGGCGCTGGGGCTGCTGGGCATCCGCCCGGTGTGGGACGACGCCTCGCGGCGGGTGACGGGACTCGAACCCGTACCCCTCGACCAGCTGGGCCGTCCGCGTGTCGATGTCACCCTGCGCATCAGCGGGTTCTTCCGGGACGCCTTCCCGCATGTCGTCGGGCTGCTGGACGACGCCGTACGGCTCGCCGCCTCCCTCGACGAGAGCGACGACGACAACTACGTACGGGCACACACCCGCGCCGACCTCGCCGCACACGGTGACGAGCGCCGCGCCACCACCCGGATCTTCGGCTCCCGCCCCGGCACCTACGGCGCCGGACTGCTCCAGCTCATCGACAGCCGCGACTGGCGCACCGACGCCGACCTCGCCGAGGTCTACACGGTCTGGGGTGGCTACGCCTACGGCCGCGGGCTTGAGGGGCGCCCGGCGCGGGCGGAGATGGAGAGCGCCTACCGCCGGATCGCGGTCGCGGCCAAGAACACCGACACCCGCGAGCACGACATCGCCGACTCCGACGACTACTTCCAGTACCACGGCGGCATGGTGGCCACCGTGCGCGCCCTGAAGGGCACCGCGCCCGCCGCGTACATCGGCGACTCCACCCGCCCCGAGACGGTCCGCACCCGCACCCTCCACGAGGAGACCTCACGGGTCTTCCGGGCCCGGGTGGTCAACCCGCGCTGGATCGAGGCGATGCGCCGCCACGGCTACAAGGGCGCGTTCGAGCTCGCCGCGACGGTCGACTACCTCTTCGGCTACGACGCGACCACGGGCGTGGTCGCCGACTGGATGTACGACAAGCTGGCCCAGACCTATCTGCTCGACCCGGAGAACCGCGCCTTCCTGGAGGAGGCCAACCCCTGGGCGCTGCACGGCATGGCCGAGCGGCTGCTGGAGGCCGAGAGCCGCGGGCTGTGGGACGAGCCCGACCCGGAGGTGCTGGAGCGGGTGCGGGAGCTGTACCTGGAGACGGAGGGCGGCCTGGAGGGCGGGGACGACGAGTAGGCGCGTCCGCGGCTTCCCCGTGTGTCCGGCGGTGGCTCAGTCGGCGGACGGGCGTGCCGCCGGACGGGTCGCCGCCCGGATCCGGTCCGGCCAGGGGGGACAGTTGACCAGTTCGGTCCACTCGCGGTCGTAGGCCCCGGGCACCGCGCGCCCCGCGGAGGCCCAGCGCTCGACCAGGGCCGCGTAGATCGGTACGGATGTGGATGTGTGAACGGTCTGATGAACCGTTCCGTCGCCTTCGGTGCTCCGGTCCAGCGCTCTGCTCGGCTGCGAGAGAGAACGGCGTCGCATCGTCGTCGTCATATTCGGACAACGCGCCGCGCCCCGCCGGGTCACCTTCCGTGCGCCGGTCTCACCCGCATCGGCGTGGTGTCGCACATGTCAGCGACTGCCTGGGCCCGACCTGACGGCGCCACGGGGACCCGCCCGGGCGACCGGGCCGTTCCCTTTTCGCGGCGCGAAATGAAAAGCATTCCCGCATTCATAAAGCTCATTCGCGGCCGGGGCAAGAGTTTATTGATAACCGTGTCCATTGCAGCCTTTGGTGAATTCCCCTCGGGCCTGTTTCAATTGCGCTGTCCCGATAGACGATCCGAGGAGGAGCCGGTGGGAGCTCATGCGCACGGACCCGACGAGGGGCACGGCGGGCCTGGCCACGGCGGCCACACCCACGGGGTGGCGGAGAACGCCGACCGCCGGTGGCTGACCCTCGCCCTCGCGCTGATCAGCGGCTTCATGGCGGTGGAGGTCATCGTCGGGATCGTCGCCCGCTCCGTTGCGCTGCTGTCCGACGCGGCCCATATGCTCACCGACGCCGCCTCGATCGTTCTCGCGCTCATCGCGATCCGGCTCTCCGCGCGCCCCGCGCGTGGCGGATACACCTACGGGCTCAAGCGGTCGGAAATCCTTTCCGCCCAGGCCAATGGGCTTTCCCTGCTGCTGCTCGGCGCCTATCTCGGCTATGAGAGTGTGGGACGGCTGATCGATCCACCCGAGGTGACCGGTGGTCTGGTGCTGATCACCGCGCTGGCCGGTGTGGTGGTGAATCTCGCGGCCGCGTGGTGCATGTCGAAGGCGAACCGCTCCTCGCTCAATGTCGAGGGCGCCTTCCAGCATGTGCTCAACGATCTCTACGCCTTCATCGCCACCGCCGTCGCGGGACTGGTGGTGGTGACGACGGGCTTCGCCCGGGCCGACGCGATCGCCGGTCTGCTGGTGGTGCTCCTCATGATCAAGGCGGGCGTGGAACTGCTGCGGGCCTCCGGCCGGGTGCTGCTGGAGGCCGCCCCCACCGGCGTCGAGCCCGATGAGGTGGGCGGCCGGCTGGTCACCCATGGACAGGTGGCCGAGGTGCACGATCTGCATGTCTGGCAGATCACCTCGGGCGAGGTCTCGCTCTCCGCCCATGTCCTGGTGGCGGCGGGCGGCGACTGCCACGCCGTCCGGGGGGATCTGGAGTCGGTGTTGAGCGGCGAGTACGGGATCACCCACACCACGTTGCAGGTGGACCATCTGGACGAGCCCGCCGAGCGCGGACGTCCGGACGGGGAGCACTGTCCGACCGCTCACGGACCGGTGCACCGGGCCGCGTCGTACGGCCACTGAGCGGGGCGGCCCGGGAACGGGCGGCGGGGATCCGGGAACGGCCGGCGGGCCGGATGTGTCAGGCCGCGGCCGGGGCGGCGGTCGGCCTGAGGACGGCGGTCAGCAGCGTCTTCGCGAGCTGGGCGACGAACGCCTCCAGCGCGAGCTGGGCCAGCTTGACCAGGACGGTCGTGAAAATGTCGGCCATGAGTACCTCACTGGATGGAACACGAGCGGAAGCGAGGCATCCGCTTCCAGTGCCATAGCCTGACCGGGGCCGGAAAGCGGACGGCGCACATCGGGTGAGCGGCGGGTTAACGGACGGAAAGATCTGGGTGGGAAACGCCCTGAATGTCCATGGGCGTGCACCACGGCGTTCTCCATGGGCCGGCCCGGACGCGCCCACACCGTCCGGGCCGGTGCGCCGGTCGCCGGTGTCCCGCAGGACGTCGGTGATGTCCGCGAGCCGCAGCCGCAGACCGTTCATCGCGCGGGACGGTGCGGAGACGAGGCCGGTGAGCGTCGTGATGGGCGGCACGGACCCTCACCCCCGTGGCGAGCCGTGATCCTCCAGTCTGACCGGCGGCAGGAACTCGCTCAGCAGGGTGCGGTGCCACCAGGCCCCGGTGGCCCGCCGCTCCGCCCGGGTGGTGAAGCGGTAGAGGTACAGCCGCGCCCGCAGATGGGTGGGCGGCGTCCCCGGGAACGGATTGGCCCGCAGCAGCTTCACCGTCGCCCGGTCGTTGACCAGCAGCTTGCCGATCAGCGGGGTGAACCAGGACCCGGCGTAGCCCGGTGAGAGCCCCGCGAACCACATCATCCAGTCCAGCCGCAGATGGTACGGGGCGTACTGGCGCGGCAACCGGCGCACATCGCCCGGCTTGCCCCGGAACTCGTAGTCACGCCAGACCGTGTCCGGGGTCAGGACCGCGTCGTCGGTGCCCTGGATCACCACCTCCTGCCGGCTGCGGTTGACGCTGCCGAACGCCCCGTAGGTGTTGACCAGGTGGACCGGATTGAACGAGAAGTTCATCAGCTGACGGCCCGACAGCAGATTGCGGGCCGGCCAGTAGCTGAGCACCAGCACCAGAGCGGTCGCGGCCAGCACCACCACCTCGTACCAGACCGGAGGAGCGGCGAGGTCCGGCGGCCCGGGCAGCCCCAGCACCTCGGCGGCCCGGCGGCCGTCGACCGCCGGGAGCGCCAGCAGGATCGTCAGCCAGTTGAGCCAGGAGAAGTTCCCCGAGGCCACCAGCCACAGCTGGGTGACCACGACGATCCCCGCGGCCACGCTCGCGACCGGCTGCGGGGTGAACAGCACCACGGGCACGATCAGCTGCGCCACATGGTTGGCCGCCACCTCCACCCGGTGCAGCGGCTTCGGCAGATGGTGGAAGTACCAGCTCAGCGGCCCCGGCATCGGCTGGGTCTCATGGTGGTAGTACAGACAGGTCAGGTCCCGCCAGCAGCGGTCTCCACGGATCTTGATCAGCCCGGCACCGAACTCCACCCGGAACAGCAGCCAGCGCGTCAGCCACAGGATGAGCACGGGCGGCGCGGTGTGCTCATTGCCCAGGAACACGGCGAGGAACCCCGACTCCAGCAGCAGGGACTCCCAGCCGAAGCCGTACCACACCTGGCCCACGTTGACGATCGACAGATAGAGCAGCCACAGCACCAGCCACGCCACCATCGCGACCGCCAGCGGCGCCCGATCCGCCGCCCCCACCAGCAGCGCGGCCGACAGCGCGGCCCCCAGCCAGGCGCAGCAGACGAAGAACCGGTCGGAGTAGTGCAGATGGAACAGGCTGGGCGAGCGGCGGAACGGCACCCGGTCCAGGAAGCGCGGCACCGGCGTCAGCCCCCGCTCGCCGAGCAGCGCCCGCCCCTGCCGGGCCGCCACCACAAAGGCGATCAGATAGACGGCGGCCAGCCCCCGTTGGAAGACCAGCCGGCTCAGCCAGTAGTCGGATGAGGTGAACCACTCCATGGGGACCGCTCCCTGGGCCGGTGTGTCTTCGGCCTGCATGTATCCGGTACCACCTCCGACGGGTGCCCGTCATGCGCGGAGTCATACGGCGGACCGGGTTCATTCGGTAGGGGGCCTAGGGGGGTGATGGGTTAGGGGTTATCCGTGCCGTGCCCGGTCCGTAGCGTCGAAGCCCGGTATGGACCCGGAGGGAACCACCCAATGCTTCTTCTCGAGCACCGCCGCACCCCGCGAACAGCGACGACAGCGATGGCACCGGCAGCGGCGGCGGGGGCCGCGCGGGCCGGGAGATCCAGATGATCGAGCAGCCGGTCCGGACATCCGGCGGGCGGCCCATCGGGATCCTCGGCACCGGCTCGTATCTGCCCGCCGAGACCGTGTCCAATGAGCTGGTGGCCGAGCGCGCGGGGGTGACCCCGGACTGGATCTCGGCGAAGACCGGGATCCACCGCCGCCGTTACGCCGCCGATCACGAGGCCACCTCCGATCTGGCCGTGGAGGCCGCCCGTGCCGCCCTCGCGGACGCCGGGATCCGCGCCGATCAGCTCGGCTGGATCGTGGTGGCCACCTCGACCCCCGATCACCCCCAGCCCGCCACCGCATGTCTGGTGCAGCACCGGATCGGCGCGACCGACGCCGCCGCCTTCGACCTCAACGCGGTCTGCAGCGGCTTCGTCTTCGCCCTGGTGACGGCGGCCGGGCTGCTGTCCGCCGGGTCCGGCGCCCCCACCCGGTATGCCCTGGTGATCGGCGCCGATGTCTACTCCCGCATCATCGATCGCACCGACCGGCGCACCGCCGTGCTCTTCGGCGACGGGGCCGGGGCGGTGGTGCTCGGACCGGTGCGACCCGGCTACGGCCTCAGCGGATCGCTGCTCACCAGTGACGGCGCGCTCCACGAGCTGATCGAGGTGGCGGCGGGCGGCAGCCGGGCCCCGGCGTCGGAGAAGACCCTCGCCGACGGGGGCCACTTCTTCCGGATGCGGGGCCGCG
This sequence comes from Streptomyces lacaronensis, assembly GCF_047337785.1. Taxonomy (NCBI): domain Bacteria; kingdom Bacillati; phylum Actinomycetota; class Actinomycetes; order Kitasatosporales; family Streptomycetaceae; genus Streptomyces; species Streptomyces lacaronensis. Next base: position 1,818,158 of record NZ_JBLHDK010000003.1, on the reverse strand, counting down.
CGGTCAGCGAATACGTCCTGGCCGAGCTGCCGCGCGCGATAGGGCGCCTGCTGGCCGAGCACCGCACGGACCCCGCGCGCGTGGACCACTTCATCCCCCATCAGGCCAATGGCGTGCTGCTGGCCAAGGCGCTTCCGGACCTCGGACTGCCGCGGGCGCGCACTCATCTGACGGTGGCCGAGCACGGCAACACCAGCGCCGCCTCCATCCCGCTGGCGCTCGACGACGCCCGGCGGCAGGGCGTGTTCGGCGACGGGGAGTTGCTGCTGCTGGCCGGTTTCGGCGGCGGGATGTCGCTCGGCGCCGCGCTGCTCACATGGCAGGACGGCCACCGCGGTCCGTGACCAACCCAAGGTCCCAGCCAGCGAAAGGACTCATCGGCATGGCACAGTGCTTCCCCACCGTCGCGGTGTTCGGGCTCGGCACCACCGGCCGCCACCTCGTGGACGCCCTGGTCCGCGGCGGTCGGCGGGTGATCGCCGTGGAGCGGGACGAACCGGCCCTGCGGCGCGGCCGGGCGGGGGTGGCCGCGCCGGAATCCGCCGTCGAGTTCACCACCGACCCGGCGGCGGCCGCCCGGGCCGATCTGGTGGTCGAGGCGGTCCCCGAACGGCTGGAGACGAAGCGCGGGCTGCTCGTCCGCGCCCATGCCGACTGCCCGCCGGAGACGGTGTTCGCCACCACGACCACCGGGCTGCCGGTGACCGAGATCGCCGTCGGCTCCGGACGGACCGACCGCACGGTGGGCCTGCACCTCTTCCCGCTGGGCCCCGACCGCGAGCAGCAGGCGGTGGAGGTGGTGGGCACCCCGCTCACCGCGGACGCGGTCCTGGCCGACGTCCGGGAGCTGGTCCGCGACCTGGGCCGGATCCCGGTGCGGGTGGCCGACCGGCCGGGCTTCGTCGGGGGCGCGCTCACCATGGCGTACCTCAACAACGCGGTGGCCATGTACGAGCGGCGCTACGCCTCGCGCGACAGCATCGACACCGCCATGACCCTGGGCTGCGGGCTGCCGATGGGGCCGCTGGCCCAGCTGGACGCCATGGGCCTGGACACCGCGCGGGACTCCCTGGAAGCGCTGTACGAGCGCACCGGCGATCCGCGGTACGCGCCCGCGCCCACCCTGGCCCATATGGTGACCGCCGGTCTGCTCGGGGTGAAGGTGGGCCGCGGCTTCTACGAGTACGGGGCGGGCGGCGCGGCGCGGGGCGGGGAGACGGACGGTCTGGGCGAGCCCGTACCGGCCCGTGCGGTGCGGCGGATCGGGGTGGTGGGCTCGGGCACGATGGCCGTAGGGATCGCGGAGGTGTGCGCGCGCTCCGGCTATCCGACTGTGCTGGTGGCCCGCAGCGAGATGCGCGCGAAGGAGGCCACGGCCGCCGTGGAGCGCTCGCTGGAGCGCGGGGTGCGGCGCGGCAAGCTGGCGCCCGAACTGCTCACCGAGGCGATGGACCGGCTGACCGCGGGCGGTGAACTCCAGGCGCTCGGCGCCTGTGATCTGGTGGTCGAGGCCGTGGCGGAGGACATCGACGTCAAGCGGGCCGTCTTCGCCGATCTGGACCGGATGTGCGCACCGGGCGCGGTGCTCGCCACCTCCACCTCCAGCCTGCCCGTGATCGAGTGCGCGATGGCGACGCGGCGGCCCGAGGACGTCATCGGGATGCACTTCTTCAACCCCGCCCCGGTGATGCGGCTGGTCGAGGTGGTGCACACCGTGCTGACCTCCAAGGAGGCGCTCGGCACGGCGCACGCGGTGGCCGCGGCGCTCGGCAAGCGCGCGGTGGACTGCCCGGACCGGGCGGGCTTCATCGTCAACGCCCTGCTCTTCCCCTATCTGAACAGCGCGGTGACGATGCTCGAGGAGGGCTGGGCCACCGCCGATGACATCGACACGGTGATGGCGGCCGGGCAGGGCTATCCGATGGGCCCGCTGCGGCTGCTGGATGTGATCGGCCTGGATGTGTCCCTCGCCATCCAGCGCACTCTGCACGGCACCTTCCGGGATCCGGCCCTGACCCCGGCCCGTCATCTCCGGCGGCTGGTCGAGGCGGGGCACCTGGGCCGCAAGGGCGGGAGGGGGCTGCACCGCCACGAGCGATGACAATGGGTGTGCGGATGCAGATGACATTGGAATAGTCCAACGGCCGGTGGGTGGCCTCGGAATTCATCGGTACGGGAATAGGCGTGGGCATCTCGCTGTCCGCTTTATGGCAGGAGAATTCTTGGCGAATCGCTTGCGGTTACCGAGGGCAACAGACATAAGAATCGCATTAGCGATCAAAACGGGCAAATAAATGTTCGAAACAGATCCCGGCGCGCCCCTGTCGATGACCACTTGGTGTCGCGGGCAAGGATGTCATGGATTACCCCGGGTATGGCTAGGGGGTCTCGTGTATGCTGGCCCTTCCGAACAAATGCCCACGTGAACGGGGGGTGGCGCAGGTTGTCAGGGTGTCGGTGTACTTCGGCTTCAACGTGCTGCCCCACATAGGGGCGTCCCGCTCACATCGCTTTTGTCGATCGTCGGCAGCCCGCTCAGAATTAGTAGTTCGTTAACGATGATTTTACGTGCGGCGATGGTGGCGCAACTGGTGGGCGTATAGCTTGCTGGAAGGCGTTCGGACTGCCGTGAGCAGTGCTTCGCGTCGCATTCGGGGGTGCGAGCAATGGTGTTTTCATCGACCAGAGCCAGACAATTCGACGCGCAATTCGAGAGACTTCGGCGAGCGTTTTCCAGATGTCTGTCCGGGGAGGCGGGCATCGTACTTGTCGAGGGCGCGGTCGGTTGTGGCAAGACCCATACGCTCGAAGCCGTCACGGCCCATGCGGCGAAGGCCGGAGCCCTCGTCCTCAAGGCATACGGGAGCTCGGCCGACCGGGCCACGCTCGGCACCCTGCGGCAGCTCCTGGACTCGCCCCGGCTGCCCAAGGCGACCGCCGACCATCTGCGCCGGGCACTCGACCACGGCGCCCTCGACGCCGCACCGCCCCGGGAAACCCCTGGTGGCGACCCCACCGGCGCGAACCCCACCCATGTCCAGGGAGCCCGGGAGTTCCGCGCCGCACTCCATGAACTCGCCTCCCGCGAACCGGTGGTGATCTGCGTCGACGAACTCCAGCTCGTCGACGCGGCGTCACTTCAGTACCTGCTGTACCTGGCGACCCGTTCGCGCTCCGCCAAACTCCTCATGGTGTTCGCACAGGCGACGGACAGCGAACGACAAGACGCCGTCTTCAATACCGAACTGCTCCGCCAGCCCAATTTCCAGCGGCTGCGGCTGGAGCGGCTGTCCTGGGATGAGACGGCACATCTGCTCACCACTCGTCTCGGACTTCCGGATTCCATCGATGTCGCCTACACCTGGTATGAGGTAAGCGGCGGTAATCCGTTGTTGCTACGCGCGGTGATAGACGATTACCGCACCGCGGGGGCGCCCCCACGGCGCAGCCGCGCAGTGGAGCCCGTGGTGGGCGACATGTTTGTGCAGGCCGTGCTCACCTGTGTCTACCGCAGCGGGCGCACCGTCTCCCGGCTGGCCGAGGGCATCGCGGTGCTCGGGGCGTCCGCCTCCCTCGAACTCCTCGGCCGGCTGCTGCGCATCGGCCCCGCCGGAACCCGGCGCGGAGTCGCCGCGCTGGACGCGGCGGGCCTCGTCGACGGTCTCGCCTTCCGCCACCCGTATGTCGAGGCCGCGGTGCTGGAGGACATGGACCCCGAGGTCCGGCTGGACATGAACCGGCGCGCCGCCGTCCTGCTGCACCAGGGCGGTGGGGCGACTCTCGCCGTGGCCCGCCATCTGCTCGCCGCCCAGGCCGCCGACGAGCCCTGGGCGGTGCCGCTGCTGCGGGACGCCGCGCAACAGGCGCTCGCCGAGGACGACGCCAAACTGGCGGTGGCCTGCCTGGAGCTGGCGTACGCGGCCTGCGCGGACGAGGAGCTGCAGGCCGGGATCAGGATCGGCACCGCCGGGATCATGTGGCGGCTCAACCCCTCGGCGTCCGAGCGGATGCTGGAGGAGCCGCTGGCCGCGCTGTGCGCCGACCGGCTGCCCGCCTCCCATATCGGGCGGCTGATCGAGCTGTTGCTCGCCCACGGCCGGATCGAGGAGGCGCGCGGCGCGATCGGCCGGCTCAACGCCGTCATGAGCAACGCGGGACCCACCTCGATGTCCCAGTTCCGGCTGACCGCCCGCTGGGCCCAGGAGTCCGGCGCGCAGGACCGGGCCCCCGGAGCGGCGGCGCGCCACGGCGAGGACGGCGGCGCTTCCCGTACGCAGCTCCGATCCCGCAGGCCCTCCTCGCTGTCGACGATCACCGCGGCGTTCAGCGGCTTCTTCGGGCGCGGGGGGAGTGAGGAGTCGCCGGTGGCCGCGGCGGAGAAGGTGCTCGAGGTCTCGCCGCTCACCGACGCCACCTTCGAGCCCATCGTCAACTCGGTGAACGCGCTGGTGTACGCGGGCCGCCCGGACAAGGCGGCGCCGTGGTGCGACGCGCTGATGGAGGAGGCCGAGCGGCGCCGGGCGCCGGGCTGGCGGGCCATCTTCGCCTCGATCCGCGCCGAAATCGCCCTGCGGCAGGGCAATCTCGTGGAGTCGGCGGCCTATGCGACCACCGCCCTGGAGATAGTGCCCGGCCGCGACGGAAGCGTCTTCATCGGCGGCCCCCTGGCCAGCCAGATCCTGGCGTACACGGAGATGGGCAAGCACGACGCGGCGGCGCGGCATCTGAGCCGCCCGGTCCCCGAGGCGCTGTTCAAGAGCATCTACGGACTGGGCTACACCCGTGCCCGTGGCCGCTACTACCTGGCCACCAACCGCATCAACGCGGCGCTCGGCGAATTCCTGATGGCCGGCCGGCTCGCCCAGCTGTGGGAGCTCGACCAGCCGGCGCTGCTGCCCTGGCGGTCGGACGCCGCCGAGGCATGGCTGGAGCTCGGCGACCGGGAGAAGGCCGCCAACCTGGTCTCCGAGCAGCTGGCCAGGAACGGCGCGGGGGACTCCCGGGTCCGCGGTGTCTCCCTGCGGTTACTTGCCGCGGCGGGAGACATCGAGAACCGGTCCCGGCTGCTCGGCCAGGCCGTCGAGGAGCTGCAGTGCTCAGGCGACCGCCTGGAGCTGGCCCGGGCGCTGGACGATCTGGGACGTACGCTGCGCGGATCCGGGGAGCTGGGGCGGGCCGACGCCATCATGGGCCGGGCCTGGCGGATGGCCAAGGAGTGCGGCGCCGAGGAGCTGTGCGCCCGGATCCGCCTCGACTCCGGTCTGGAGGCCCGCGATCCACGGCCGGTGGTGCGGCCGGTGTCCGGACCGCTCGGCCCGAAACCGGCGGTGCCGCCGTCCCTGGGCACCAAGCTCAGTGAATCCGAGGCCCGGGTGGCCGCCCTGGCGGTGGACGGTTATACGAACCGGGAAATAGCCGCCAGCCTGTTCATCACCATCAGCACGGTGGAACAGCATTTGACGCGGGTGTACCGCAAGCTGAATATCAGGAGTCGGCAGCAGCTGCCGACCGCGCTCCGGGCCCAGGTGGACGAAATCGCCTGAGCGATGACGGGGGCGATGTCCCGTGGAAGGGGTGGCCGCATGCGGCCACCCCTGTTCCATGCCCACCCCTGATTACCCCCCTATCGCGGCGGCAGACCTGGAGCGCGGGCTGACCGCGTTGATAGCTTCTGGCCGCATGAAGGGAATAGTCCTCGCCGGAGGAAGCGGTACCCGACTGCATCCTTTGACACATGCGGTGTCGAAGCAGATCCTTCCCGTCTACAACAAGCCGATGATCTATTACCCGCTGTCGGTGCTCATGCTCGGCGGTGTCAGGGAAATCCAGATCATCTCGACCCCGCTCCATGTGGAGCTGTTCCGCGCGCTTCTCGGCGACGGCGGCCGACTGGGTCTTTCGATCGAGTACGCCGAGCAGCCCGAGGCCAATGGAATCGCCGAGGCATTCATCATCGGAGCCGAGTTCATCGGCGACGACCAGGTGGCGCTGGTCCTCGGCGACAATATCTTCCACGGGCCCGGGTTTTCGAAGATGCTGCACCATGAGGCAAGCCATGTCGACGGCTGTGTGCTCTTCGGCTACGGAGTCAAGGACCCCGAGCGCTACGGCGTCGGGGAAATGGATGAGCAGGGTCGGCTGATTTCCCTGGAGGAGAAGCCGGCCGTCCCCAGATCCAATCTGGCCATCACCGGTCTGTATCTCTACGACAACGACGTCGTGGACATCGCCAAGAACGTACGGCCCTCCGCGCGCGGCGAACTGGAGATCACCGACGTCAACCGCGTCTATCTGGAACGCGGAAAGGCCAGACTGGTGGGGCTCGGCCGCGGATTCGCCTGGCTGGACACCGGAACCCATGACTCGCTGCTCCAGGCGGGCCAGTATGTGCAGCTTTTGGAACAGCGCCAGGGCGTGCGGATCGCCTGTCTCGAGGAGATAGCCTTCCGCATGGGGTTCATCGGCGCCGCCGCCTGCTATGAGCTCGGTGCGGAGCTCAGCAAGACGGACTACGGACAATATCTGATGGATATCGCGGCCAATAACCGCTGAAGGGTTGTCTCCAGTGCGCATAGTTGTGACCGGCGGTGCGGGCTTCATCGGCTCCCACTTCGTCCGGCAGACCTTGACGGGGGCGTACCCGGCCTGGGCGGACGCCCAGGTCATGGTGGTCGACAAGCTCACCTACGCGGGCAACGAGGCCAACCTGGCCGAGGTCGCCGACAGCCCCCGGCTGCGCTTCGTGCGCGGTGACATCTGCGACGGCGAACTCGTCGGCGAGCTGCTGCGGGACACCGATCTGGTGGTCCACTTCGCCGCGGAATCACATGTCGACCGCTCGATATCCGGCGCCGAGGAATTCGTGCGCACCAATGTCCTGGGCACCCACACCCTCCTCAACGCCGCCGCGAACGCGGAGGTCGGAAAGTTCGTCCACATCTCCACGGACGAGGTCTACGGTTCCATCGAAAGCGGCTCCTGGAGCGAGGAGGAACCCCTCGAACCCAACTCCCCGTATTCCGCCTCCAAGGCGTCCTCCGACCTGCTGGCCCGGGCCTTCCACCGCACCCATGGACTGCCCGTCTGTGTGACCCGCTGCTCCAACAACTACGGCCCGTACCAGCACCCCGAGAAGGTCATTCCGCTCTTCGTCACCAACCTCATGGACGGCAAACCGGTGCCGCTCTACGGCGACGGCGGGAACGTCCGGGACTGGCTGCATGTGGACGACCACTGCCGCGGTATCGCCCTGGTCGCCGAGAACGGCCGCCCGGGAGAGGTCTACAACATCGGTGGCGGCACCGAGCTGACCAATCTGGAACTCACGGAACGGCTGCTCGAACTGCTCGGCGCCGACCGGTCCCTGATCGAGCGGGTGCCCGACCGCAAGGGCCACGACCGCCGTTACTCGGTGGACATCGCCAAAATCTCCACGGAACTCGGCTACCGCCCGGAGATGTCGTTCGGGCACGGCCTCGCGGAAACCGCCAAGTGGTACATGACACACCGCGGTTGGTGGGAACCGCTCAAGAAGACGTGACCACCCCTACCCCCGGGGTTAGGGGTGGATGCGGTTAGGGGTGGTTGAGTCGACTCCCGCCCCATACCGTCGACTTCCGGATCATGGTCAGTCCAGTCGCGTCGGAATCTCAACTGAGAGAAGAGTCTGAGGTCGTGATGTCGGAGAACTCCCTGGTGCGTGACGGGCACATCGCGGTCGTCGGTATGGCATGCCGCGTACCGGGCGCATCGACCCCGGATGAGTTCCGGCAGTTGCTGCGCAATGGAGAGAGCGCCATCACCCAGATCCCGGCGGACCGGTATGCCGATGAGCTCCGGGACGCCGGTATTCGATTCGGCGGGTTCGTCGAAAGGGCAGCCGAGTTCGATCCGGAGTTCTTCGGGATTTCACCCCGAGAAGCACGGGCGATGGACCCTCAGCAGCGGCTCGCGCTGGAACTGTGCTGGGAGGCTCTGGAAAACGCCGGACTCGTCCCGGCGCGACTCGGGGGCAGCCGCACCGGCGTCTTCATCGGCGCCATCGCCGACGACTACGCGGCCCTGGTGCACCGCGGCGAACCGGCCGCCATCACCCAGCACACGCTCACCGGGCTGAACCGCGGCATCATCGCCAACCGGGTCTCCTACGCCCTCGGGCTGCGCGGCCCGAGCGTGGCCGTGGACACCGGGCAGTCCTCCTCCCTGGCCGCCGTGCACCTGGCCTGCGAGAGCCTGCGGCGCGGCGAGACCGGGACCGCCGTCGCGGGCGGCGTCCAGCTCAACCTCGCCCCCGACGGCTTCATCGCCGCATCCCGGTTCGGCGCCCTCTCCCCGGACGGCCGCTCCTTCACCTTCGACGCCCGCGCCAACGGCTATGTGCGCGGCGAGGGCGGCGGCCTCGTGGTGCTCAAGCGGCTCCCGGACGCGCTGCGCGACGGCGACCCCGTGCTGTGTGTGATCCGCGGCTCCGACGCCAACAACGACGGCGGCGGCGACAGCCTCACCACCCCCGCCGTCCACGGGCAGGAGGCCATGCTGCGCGCCGCCTACGAGCGCGCCGGGGTCGACCCCGCCCGGGTCCAGTACGTCGAACTGCACGGCACTGGCACCAAGGTCGGCGACCCGGTCGAGGCCGCGGCGCTGGGCGCGGTCCTCGGCGCCGGCCGGGCGGACGGCACGCCCCTGCGGGTCGGCTCCGCCAAGACGAACGTGGGCCACCTCGAAGGCGCGGCCGGAATCACCGGCCTCATCAAGACGGTGCTCTCGCTCGCCCACCGCGAGCTGTTCCCGAGCCTCAACCACGAGACACCGAACCCCGCGATCCCCCTGGACACCCTGGGTCTCACGGTCCAGACCACCCTCGACGCCTGGGCCCCGGAGGCGGACGCCCCACGGCTCGCGGGCGTCAGCTCGTTCGGCATGGGCGGCACCAATGTGCACATGGTGCTGGAGGAGGCACCCGCCGACGACCCCGCCGAGGAACCGCCGACAGCCCTCGACACGGTGCCGTGGGTGGTGTCCGGACGCACCGAGGGCGCGTTGCGCGCCCAGGCGCGGCGGCTGCGGTCGTATGTGGCGGCGCGGCCGGAGCTGGACCCGGTGGACGTGGGCTACTCGCTGGCGCTGACCCGGTCCGCCTTCGGCCGTCGCGCGGCGGTCGTCGGCCGCGACCGTGATGAGCTGCTGAACGGCCTTGACCAGCTCGCCGCGGGCGTGGTCCCGGGTGCGGTGGCGGGTAGTGGCGGTACGGCGTTCCTGTTCACCGGGCAGGGCGCGCAACGTCTCGGCATGGGGCGGGAGTTGTACGCAGCGTTTCCGGTGTTCGCGGCGGCGTTCGACGAGGTGTGTGCCGAACTGGACCGTCATCTGGATGGTTCGGTGCGTGAGGTGGTCTTCGGCGAGGACGCCGGGGTGCTGGACCGGACGGTGTTCACTCAGGCCGGGTTGTTCGCCCTGGAGGTGGCGCTGTTCCGGTTGGTGGAGTCCTGGGGTCTCGTGCCGGACTTCCTGGTGGGGCATTCGGTGGGGGAGTTGGCGGCCGCGCATGTGGCGGGGGTGTTCTCGCTGGAGGACGGCTGTGCGCTGGTGGCGGCGCGGGGTCGGCTGATGCAGGCGCTGCCGGAGGGCGGTGCGATGGTGTCGCTGAAGGCTCCGGAGGCGGATGTGCTGCCGCATCTGGCCGGTTACGAGGATCGGGTGAGTGTCGCCGCGGTCAATGGCCCGTCGGCGACCGTGATCTCCGGTGAGGAGTCGGCGGTCCTCGCGGTGGCGGAGGCGGTGGGGGGCAAGAGCAAGCGGCTGAGGGTCTCGCATGCGTTTCACTCGCCGTTGATGGAGGGGATGCTGGCCGAGTTCGCCGAGGTGGCGGGCCGGATCGGCTACGTCGCACCGCGCGTCGCGATCGTCTCGAACGTCACGGGTGAGTTGGCGGGTGAGGAGGTGTGCTCGCCGGAGTACTGGGTGCGCCATGTGCGTCAGGCGGTCCGCTTCGGGGACGGCATACGGTTCCTCGAGGCCCAGGGTGTCATCCGCTTTGTGGAGCTCGGCCCGGCCGGTGTGCTCTCCGCCATGGGCCGCGAGTGTGTCTCGGGCCCGGCGGCGTTCGTACCGCTGCTGCGCAAGGATCGCGACGAGGTCGAGGCGCTGTTGTCCGGTGTCGCGCAGGTGCATGCCCACGGTGGCGAGGTCGACTGGGAGGCGGTGTTCGCCGGGCGCGGTGCGCATCGGGTGGAGTTGCCCACGTACGCCTTCCAGCGGCAGCGCTACTGGCTGGACACCGACCTCCCCGGCACCGAGGACACCGCCACCGATGAACCCCTCTCGTGGCGTGAGGAGTTCGCGGCCCTGACCGACGCCGCCGAGCGCGAGCGCGTGGCGCTGGAGCTGGTCCGTACGCACACCGCCTGGGTCCTGGGCTCCCCGGGACCCGACGCCGTCGACCCCGAGAAGGTCTTCAAGGATCTCGGCCTCGACTCGCTGATGTCCGTCGAGCTGTGCAACCTCCTCGGCACCGCCACCGGAACACGGCTCGCCGGGACCGTCCTCTTCGACCACCCCACCCCGCTGGCCCTGTCCCACCACCTCCGGGACGCGGTGGCGGGCTCCCCGGCGGCCGTGGTCCCGCGCCCGGCCGCCACCCGGACCACCACGGGCGACGACGACCCGATCGCCATCGTGGCGATGAGCTGCCGCCTCCCCGGCGGGGTGCGCACCCCCGAGCAGCTGTGGCAGCTGGTCAGCGAGGGCCGGGACGCCATCGCGGGCTTCCCCGCCAACCGGGGCTGGGACCTGGACGGGCTCTACGACCCGGACCCGGCCCGCCACGGCACCAGCTATGTGCGCGAGGGCGGATTCCTCCACGAGGCCGACCAGTTCGACCCGGCCTTCTTCGGCATCAGCCCCCGCGAGGCCCAGGCGATGGATCCCCAGCAGCGGCTGCTGATGGAGACCGCGTGGGAGGCGTTCGAGCGCGCCGGGATCGACCCCACCACGCTCAAGGGCAGCGACGCCGGTGTCTTCGTCGGGGCCATGCCGCAGGACTACGGGCCGCGGATGGACGAGGCGTCGGAAGGGTTCGAGGGCTATCTGCTGACCGGCGGCACCACCAGCGTCGCCTCCGGCCGGATCGCCTACACCTGGGGTCTGGAGGGCCCGGCGGTCACCGTCGACACGGCCTGCTCGTCCTCTTTGGTGGCCCTGCACATGGCCGTACGGTCGCTGCGCCAGGGCGAGTGCTCGCTGGCGCTGGCCGGCGGCGCCACCGTGATGTCCAGCCCCGGGATCTTCGTGGAGCTGAGCCGTCAGAAGGCGCTGTCGCCCGATGGCCGCTGCAAGGCGTTCTCGTCCGACGCCGACGGCACCGGCTGGGGCGAGGGCGTGGCCATGGTGCTGCTGGAGCGGCTGTCGGACGCGCGGGCAGGCGGCCACCAGGTGCTGGCGCTGGTCCGTGGCTCCGCCACCAACCAGGACGGCGCGAGCAACGGCCTCACCGCCCCGAGCGGCCCGGCCCAGCAGCGGGTGATCCGGCAGGCGCTGGCCGACGCGGGGCTGAGCACGGCCGATGTGGACGCGGTCGAGGCACATGGCACCGGCACCGCGCTCGGCGACCCCATCGAGGCGGGTGCCCTGCTGGCCACGTACGGTCAGGACCGCGCCGAGGACCGGCCGCTGTGGCTGGGCTCGTTGAAGTCCAACGTCGGCCACCCCCAGGCGGCCGCGGGCGTGGCCGGGGTCATCAAGATGGTGATGGCGCTGCGCCACGGCGTACTGCCACGGACCCTGCACGTACACGAGCCCTCGCCGCATGTCGACTGGTCGTCCGGGGCCGTGGAGCTGCTGACCGAGGCCCGGCCGTGGCCGGAGCCCGAGCGCGAGCGGCCACGCCGCGCGGGCGTGTCGTCCTTCGGCATCAGCGGCACCAACGCACACGCCATCCTGGAGCAGGCCCCGGCCGAACCGGCCGCCGGCCACGACGAGCCGCGCCCGGCGGCCCCGGGGCTGCCCGTGCTGCCCTGGGTGCTGTCCGGGCGCACCGAACAGGCCCTGCGCACCCGGGCCGAGCAGCTGCGGGACCACCTGTCCGACCACCCCGGCACCGACCTCGCCGCACTCGGCCACGCCCTCGCCACCACCCGTACGGCCTTCGGCCACCGGGCGGTGATCGTCGGCCGGGACCGGGAACGGCTCCTGGACGGTCTCGGCGCGCTCGCGCAGGGCACCCCGGCGCCCCATGTGGTCCAGGGCACGGCGGGCGGGCGGCGGAAGACCGTGTTCGTCTTCCCCGGGCAGGGCTCGCAGTGGATCGGAATGGCACTCCCGCTGTGGGACGCCTCGCCGGTCTTCGCGGAGCGGCTGGAGGAGTGCGCCGACGCCCTGGAGCCGTTCCTGGACTGGTCGTTGCGCGATGTGCTGCGCGGAGAGCCGGGCGCGCCGTCGCTGTCCCGGATCGACGTGGTGCAGCCCGCGCTGTTCGCGGTGATGGTGTCGCTGGCGGCGCTGTGGCGCAGTCACGGCATCGAACCGGCCGCGGTGGTGGGGCATTCGCAGGGCGAGATCGCCGCCGCGTACGTGGCCGGAGGGCTCTCCCTGGAGGACGCCGCCAAGGTGGTGGCCCGGCGCAGCCAGGCGTGGGCCGAGCTGAGCGGCAAGGGCGGCATGCTCTCGGTGCTCGCCTCCGCCGGGACGGTCGCGGAGCGGCTGCGGCCGTGGAGCGAACGGCTCGGCATCGCCGCCGTCAACAGCCCCGCCACCGTGACCGTCTCCGGCGACCCGGAGGCCCTGGACGCCTTCATGGCCGAGCTCGCCGCCGACGGGGTGAAGTCCCGCCGGGTGCCGGGCGTGGACACCGCCGGACACTCCCCGCAGGTCGACGGGTTGCGCGAGCGGCTGCTGCGCGAAGTGGCGGGGGTGCGGCCGCGCGCCTCGCGGATCGCGTACTACTCCACGGTGACCGGCGGGCCGCTGGACACCACCGAGCTTGACACCGACTACTGGTACCGGAACATGCGCGAGCCGGTGGACTTCGAGCGGGCCACCCGGGCGCTGCTGGCCGACGGCCACACGGCGTTCATCGAATGCTCCCCGCACCCCATGCTCGCCATGTCGCTCCAGCAGACCATCGAGGACGCGGGCGGAAGCGCGGCCGTCGTCGGCACGCTGCGCCGGGACGAGGGCGACCCGGAGCGCTTCGCCGGCTCGTTCGCCGAGGCGTACGTCCAGGGTGTCGAACCGGCGTGGGACGTGGTGTTCGGGGGCGCGCCGGGGCGCGGTGAGCGCGCCCTGGAACTGCCGACGTATCCGTTCCAGCGGCAGCGGTACTGGCTGGACAAGCCGGTCGCGGCGAGCGATGTGGCGGCGGCCGGGCTCGACGCCGCCGGGCATCCGCTGCTCGGCGCGGCGGTCCCGCTGGCGGGCGCGGACGACCACCTGTTCACCGGCCGGATCTCCGCACAGGACCACCCCTGGCTGACCGAGCGCACCGGGCCCGACGCGGCCGTGCTCCCCGGCAGCGCACTCGCCGAACTGGCGATCCGGGCGGGCGACCAGGTCGGCTGCGACCGGATCGAGGAACTGTCCCTGGACGCGCCGCTGGTGCTGCCCGAGAAGGGCGCCGCGGTGATCCAGGTGCGCGTCGGCGCCCCGGACGGCGGGGGTTCGCGCGCCCTCAGCGTCCACGCGCGGGCCGAGGGCGCGGACTCCGACGAGCCTTGGACGCGGTACGCCACGGCGGTCCTGGGCACCGGTGCCCAGGCCGCCGACGTCGGCCTCGCCGCGTGGCCCCCGGCCGACGCCGTCCCGGTGGAGGTGGCGGGCGGCGCGGTCGCCGCCTGGCGGCTCGGTGAGGACCGCTACGTCGAGGTCGGGCTGACCGAGGCCGAGGAGGCCGACGCCGGGCGCTACGGACTGCACCCGGTGCTGCTGGAGTCGGCATTCGACGCGGTGGAAACCCCGGGCGACGGTGACGGCGATGTCGGCGGCGACGGCGGCGGAGCGCGGCTGGCGGTCGCATGGAGCGGTGTCGCCCTGCACGCCACGGGCGCCACGGCGCTGAGGGTGCGGCTGACGCCGACGGGTCCGGATACGTACGCGGTCGTCGCGGCCGACCCGAGCGGCGCCCCGGTGGCCTCGGTGGACCGGCTGGTGCTGCGCGCGGTGGCCACGCCCGAACCGATCGGTGGCCACTCCGCCCTCCACCCGTCGCTGTTCCGCCTGGAGTGGCCCGCGGTGTCCGCCGCGGACACCACCGCGACCGGGACTCCGGTGTCCTGGGCGACGCTCGGTGACGATCCGCTCGGGCTGTCCGCGGCGGTGGAGGCGGTGCCCTACGACGAGACGGCGGACGCGCCGGACGCGGTGCTGGTGCCGTGCGTCGCCGAGGGCGACGGCGATGTGGCGGAGGCGGCCCACGCCGCCACCCACCGCGCGCTGGCGCTGATCCAGCGCTGGATCTCCGATGAACGCCTCGCCTCCTCCCGGCTGGTGTTCGTCACCCGCGGCGCCGTCGCGGCCGCCCCCGGCGAAGAGGTCCCGGATGTGGCCCACGGCGCCGTATGGGGCCTGGTGCGCTCGGCCCAGTCGGAACACCCCGGCCGCTTCGTCCTCGTGGACCTCGACGCCGAGGCGGAGTCGGCGACCGCCCTCCCGGCCGCGATCGCCTCCGGCGAACCCCAGTGCGCGGTCCGCGAGGGCCGGGTGCGGGCGCCCCGGCTGGGGCGGGTGGCGAGGGGAACGGGGGCCGCCGAGCCCGCCGTCTCCGGGGGCACCGAGCCCACCGAGGTTGCCGCCATCGGAGCCACCGCCATCGGGCGTACCGGGGTCGCCGTCCGGGCCGCCGGGCTCGTCGGCAGCCGCCGACCGCTGGACCCCGAAGGCACCGTTCTCATCACCGGCGCCACCGGGACCCTCGGGGGGCTCGTCGCCCGCCATCTGGTGGGCGAGCACGGCGTACGGCATCTGCTGCTGGTCAGTCGGCGTGGGCCCGCGGCCGACGGTATGAGTGAACTCCGCTCCGGGCTGGCCAAGTTGGGGGCCACCGTCACCGTCGCCGCATGCGATGCCGCCGACCGGGAAGCGCTCGCCGGGCTTCTCGGTGCGATACCCGCCGCGCATCCGCTGACGGCCGTGATCCACGCGGCGGGTGTGCTCGACGACGGCGTGGTGGACGCGCTGACCCCCGAGCGGCTGGACCGGGTGCTGCGGCCCAAGGTGGACGCCGCATGGAATCTGCACGAGCTGACCGCGGACCACGACCTGGCCGCGTTCGTGCTCTACTCCTCCGTCGTCGCCACCATCGGCAACGCCGGACAGGCCAACTACGCCGCGGCCAACGCCTTTCTGGACTCCCTCGCCCAGCACCGCGGGGCCCGCGGCCTGGCCGCCCAGTCCCTCGCCTGGGGCCTGTGGGAGCAGCGCAGCGGCATGAGCGGGCATCTGGACGACGCCGATGTGCGGCGCATGGCGCGTTCCGGCATCCGTCCGCTGCCCAGCGCGGAGGGCATGGAGCTCTTCGACGCGGCGCGGGCGGCGGGCGACGCCACGCTCGTGCCCGTCCGGCTCGACCTGGCCGATCTGCGCAAGCGCGCCACGAGCGCCGCCACCCCCGGCCAGGACGCCGTACCGGCCTATCTGCGCGGCCTGGTCCGGACGCCGGTCCGCCGCGTCGTACGGACCGGTGGCGGAGGCGGGGCCGCGGACACCGACGAGAGCTCGTTCGGGCGGCGGCTGGCCGCACTGCCGGCGGCGGACCGGGACCCGTTCCTGCTGGACCTGGTGCGGGAACACTCGGCGGGCGTGCTGGGGCTCGCCGCCCCGGACGACATCGAGGCCACCCGCGCCTTCCGGGAGGTCGGCTTCGACTCCCTGACCGCCGTGGAGTTGCGCAACCGGCTGGGCGCCGCCACCGGGCTGCGGCTGCCGACCACCCTCCTCTTCGACTACCCGACCCCCGCCGTGCTGGTGGACCACTTGCGGCGCGAGGCACTGGGCGAGCAGGCCGAAGTGGCGGCCGTGGTGGCCGCCGTCCGCCCCGCCGACGACGATCCGATCGCCATCGTGGCCATGAGCTGCCGACTGCCCGGCGGGGTCCGCGGCCCCGAGGATCTGTGGGAGCTGGTGGCGGACGGCCGCGATGTGATCTCGGCCTTCCCGACCGACCGCGGCTGGAACGTCGAGGAACTTTACGACCCCAACCCCGATACACCGGGCAGGAGTTACGCCAAGGAAGGCGGCTTCCTCTACGACGCCTACGACTTCGACCCCGAGTTCTTCGGGATCTCCCCGCGCGAGGCGCTCGCCATGGACCCGCAGCAGCGGCTGCTGCTGGAGACCTCCTGGGAGGCGCTGGAGCGCGCCGGGATCGACCCGCACTCCACGAAGGGCAGCACGGCGGGCGTGTTCATCGGCTCCACCGGCCAGGACTACGCCTCGCGGCTGGGCGAGATCCCCGAGGACATGGAGGGGTATCTGCTGACCGGCAAGGCCGCCAGCGTGGTCTCCGGCCGCATCGCCTACTCCCTCGGCTGGGAGGGCCCGGCGCTCACCATCGACACCGCCTGCTCCTCGTCCCTGGTCGCCATCCACCAGGCGGCGCAGGCGCTGCGCCAGGGCGAATGCTCGATGGCTCTGGCGGGTGGCACGACGATGATGTCGACGCCGAGTCTCTTCATCGAGTTCAGCAGGCAGCGCGGGCTCGCCCCCGACGGCAGGTCGAAGGCGTTCTCCTCCGACACCGACGGCACCAGCTGGGGCGAGGGAGTCAGCATGGTGCTCCTGGAGCGGCTGTCCGACGCCCGGAGATACGGCCACGAGGTGCTGGCGCTGGTACGCGGCTCGGCCGTCAACCAGGACGGCGCCAGTAACGGCCTGACCGCCCCCAACGGCCCCTCCCAGCAGCGGGTGATCCGGCAGGCGCTGGCGAACGCCGGGCTGTCGGCCGCCGAGGTGGACACCGTCGAGGCCCACGGCACCGGCACCACGCTCGGCGACCCGATCGAGGCCCAGGCCATCCTCGCCACCTACGGCCAGGGCCGGGAGGCCGAACGGCCGCTGAGGCTGGGCGCGTTGAAGTCCAACATCGGCCACACCCAGGGCGCGGCCGGCGGCGCCGGTGTCATCAAGATGGTCATGGCGATGCGCCACGGCCTGCTGCCCAGGACGCTCCACGTCAAGGAGCCCACCCCGCATGTGGACTGGACGGCCGGGGCGGTCGAGCTGCTGACCGAGGCCAGGGAATGGCCCGCGGGCGAGCGGGTGCGGCGCGCCGGAGTGTCCGCCTTCGGCATCAGCGGCACCAACGCCCACCTCATCCTGGAGGAGCCCCCCGCCGCCCCGCCCGCCGAACCGGCCGCCGAACCGGAGCCGGAGCCGTCGGTGCGCACCGATGTGGTGCCGTGGGTGGTGTCCGGACGCACCGAGGGCGCGTTGCGCGCCCAGGCGGAGCGGCTGCGGTCGTATGTGGCGGCGCGGCCGGAGCTGGACCCGGTGGACGTGGGCTACTCGCTGGCGCTGACCCGGTCCGCCTTCGGCCGCCGCGCGGCGGTCGTCGGCCGCGACCAGAAGGAGCTGCTGAGCGGACTGGAGCAGCTCGCCACGGGCATCACCCCGGGCGCGGTGGCCGACGACGAGGGCAGGACGGCGTTCCTGTTCACCGGGCAGGGTGCGCAACGTCTCGGCATGGGGCGGGAGTTGTATGCCGTGTTTCCGGTGTTCGCGGCGGCGTTCGACGAGGTGTGTGCCGGGTTGGACCGTCATCTGGATGGTTCGGTGCGTGAGGTGGTCTTCGGCGAGGACGCCGGGGTGCTGGACCGGACGGTGTTCACTCAGGCCGGGTTGTTCGCCCTGGAGGTGGCGCTGTTCCGGTTGGTGGAGTCCTGGGGTCTCGTGCCGGACTTCCTGGTGGGGCATTCGGTGGGGGAGTTGGCGGCCGCGCATGTGGCGGGGGTGTTCTCGCTGGAGGACGGCTGTGCGCTGGTGGCGGCGCGGGGTCGGCTGATGCAGGCGCTGCCGGAGGGCGGTGCGATGGTGTCGCTGAAGGCTCCGGAGGCGGATGTGCTGCCGCATCTGGCCGGTTACGAGGATCGGGTGAGTGTCGCCGCGGTCAATGGCCCGTCGGCGACCGTGATCTCCGGTGAGGAGTCGGCGGTCCTCGCGGTGGCGGAGGCGGTGGGGGGCAAGAGCAAGCGGCTGAGGGTCTCGCATGCGTTTCACTCGCCGTTGATGGAGGGGATGCTGGCCGAGTTCGCCGAGGTGGCGGGCCGGATCGGCTACGTCGCACCGCGCGTCGCGATCGTCTCGAACGTCACGGGTGAGTTGGCGGGTGAGGAGGTGTGCTCGCCGGAGTACTGGGTGCGCCATGTGCGTCAGGCGGTCCGCTTCGGGGACGGCATACGGTTCCTCGAGGCCCAGGGTGTCATCCGCTTTGTGGAGCTCGGCCCGGCCGGTGTGCTCTCCGCCATGGGCCGCGAGTGTGTCTCGGGCCCGGCGGCGTTCGTACCGCTGCTGCGCAAGGATCGCGACGAGGTCGAGGCGCTGTTGTCCGGTGTCGCGCAGGTGCATGCCCACGGTGGCGAGGTCGACTGGGAGGCGGTGTTCGCCGGGCGCGGTGCGCATCGGGTGGAGTTGCCCACGTACGCCTTCCAGCGGCAGCGCTACTGGTTCGACCCCGCCACGCCGGGAACGCCGACCGTCGCCGCCACCACGGGCGCGTCCTCCGTGGAGGCCCGCTTCTGGGAGGCGGTCGAGCGTGAGGATCTGGAGGCGCTGACCACCACCCTGGAGATCGACCAGCAGGCGCGGCTCGGTGAGCTGCTGCCCGCGCTCTCTTCCTGGCGCCGGGGCCAGAGCGACCGCGCCACCGTGGACTCCTGGCGCTACCGGGTCACCTGGTCCCCGGTGGCCGTCGAGGAACGTACGGCGCCGCTGTCCGGCACCTGGTGGGTGGCCGTGCCCGAGGGCCGGGCGGACCGCGCGCGGGTCGCCGCCGTGGTGGCCGCCCTCGACCGGCGCGGTGCGCGCGTCGTATCCCTCACCGTGGCCACGACCGGCCGTGACGCGCTCGCCGCGCGGCTGCGCCACGAGGCGGACACCGGTGGCACACCGGCCGGTGTGCTCTCGCTGCTCGCCCTCGACGACGATCCGCACCCCGAACACTCCGCGCTCACCACCGGTCTGGCGCTCAACGTCGGCCTGATCCAGGCGCTGGGCGACGCGGGGATCGCCGCCCCGCTGTGGTTCGCCACCACCGGCGCCGTCTCGGTGAGCGGATCCGATCCGCTCGGCAGCCCCGCGCAGGCCGCCACCTGGGGCCTCGGCCGGGTCGTGGCCCTGGAGCACCCCCAGCGGTGGGGCGGTCTGATCGACCTCCCCGGCGACCTCGACGAGCGCACGGCGGACCGGCTGTGCGCCGCGCTCTCCGGCATCGCAGGCGACAGCGGTCCCGAGGACCAACTCGCCCTTCGCGACGCCGGGGCGTTCGTCCGGCGGCTGGTCCGGGCGCCGCTGCGCACACCGGGCCGGGAGAGCTGGAAGCCGCATGGCACCGTGCTGATCACCGGGGGCACCGGCGGGCTCGGCGCCCAGGTGGCCCGCTGGCTGGCCCGCTCCGGTGCCGAACACCTCGTGCTCACCAGCCGCCGTGGCACGGCGGCGCCCGGAGCAGCCGAACTGCGCGACGAACTGGTCGCGCTGGGCGAGGGCGGTGTCCGGGTGACGGTGGCGGCGTGCGACGTCCGCGACCGCGACGAGGTGGCGGCGCTGCTGCGCCGGATCACCACCGGGGGCGATCCGGTGCACGCCGTCTTCCACGCCGCGGGCGTCGTGGAGTTCTCGCAGCTCGCCGACAGTACGGTGGCCGACTTCGCGGAGATGGCCGACGGCAAGGTACTGGGCGCCGCCCATCTGGACGCGCTGCTGGACCAGGACCACCTCGAGGCGTTCGTGCTCTTCTCGTCCATCGCCGCCACCTGGGGGAGCGGCGGGCAGAGCGCCTACGCGGCCGCCAACGCCTACCTGGACGCCCTCGCCGAGCACCGCGAGGCACGCGGTCTCCCCGCCACCTCCGTGGCCTGGGGCCCCTGGGCCGACCACGGCATGATCGAGCACGGCGAGGTGGCGGAGCACCTCAGCCGCCGTGGACTGCCCGCGATGGCACCGGAGTTGGCGGTGAACGCGCTGAGCGAGGCGCTGCACACCGGCGAGACCTCCGTCGTCCTCGCCGATGTGCGCTGGGACCGCTTCGTCCCCGGCTTCACCGCCGCGCGCCCCCGGCCGCTGATCGGCGAGCTGCCGGAGGTGCGCGACGCCCTCGCCACCACCGCGGCCCCCGACACCGCCGGGCCGGACGACGTGGCGGACACCTTCCTGGCGAGCCTCGCGGGCCTGACGGGCGATGACCTGGACCGGGCGCTGCGGGACCTGGTGCACGCCCAGGCGGCGGCCGTGCTCGGCCACTCCTCGTCCGACGCGGTCGCAGGCGGCCGCCCGTTCAAGGAGCTGGGCTTCGACTCGCTCACCGCCGTCGAACTGCGTAACCGGCTGGCCGCGGTCACCGGACTGGACCTGCCCGCCACTCTCGTCTTCGACTATCCGGCGCCCGTGCCCCTGGCCGAATACCTCCGTGGCGAGCTGCCGTCGGCCCGCCCGGCGGACGCGCGCGCCCTCCTCGACGACCTGGACCGGTGGGAGTCCGCGCTGCCGGAGCTGATGGCCGACGACGGCGTGCGGGAGCGGCTGACGGGGCGTCTGAACGACCTCATGGCGAAGTTGGGCGGCACGCCCGGGGAACCCACCGGCGGGCCGTCTCCCGACACCGGCCTCCTCTCCGCCACCGCCGACGAGGTCTTCGACTTCATCGACAACGAATTCGGGGCTTCCTGATGGCGAACGAGAACGAAGAGAAACTCCTCACCTACCTCAAGCGGGTCTCCTCCGACCTCAAGCAGGCCCGTGACCGGCTGGAGCGGATCGAGGCAGACGAGCGGGAGCCGATCGCCATCGTCTCGATGGGCTGCCGCTTCCCCGGCGGTGTCCGCTCGCCGGAGGATCTGTGGCGGCTGGTGGCCGAGGGCCGGGACGCGATCTCGGAGTTCCCCGCCAACCGGGGCTGGGACGTCGAGGGCCTCTACGACCCCGACCCGGGCCGGTCCGGCACCTGCAACACCCGCGAAGGCGGATTCGTCCACGAAGCCGACCAGTTCGACCCGGCCTTCTTCGGCATCTCCCCGCGCGAGGCGCTGGCCATGGATCCGCAGCAGCGGCTGCTGCTGGAGGTGTCATGGGAGGCGATCGAACGCGCGGGCATCGACCCGCTCTCGCTGAAGGGCACCAGGGCCGGGGTGTATGTGGGGCTCGCCTCGTTCCAGTACGGCGGGGACCCGCAGTACGCCCCGCGGAGCGTCGAGGGCCATCTGCTCATCGGCAACGTCTCCAGCGTGGCCTCCGGCCGGATCTCCTACACCCTCGGCCTCGAAGGGCCGGCCATCACCCTGGACACCGCGTGCTCGTCCTCGCTGGTGACCATGCATCTGGCGGCCCAGGCGCTGCGCCGCGGCGAATGCTCACTGGCGCTGGCCGGAGGGGTGGCGGTCATGGCCACCCCTGGTGTCTTCGTCGAGTTCAGCCATCAGCGGGGACTGGCCGCCAACGGCCGCTGCAAGTCCTTCGCCGCGGGCGCCGACGGCACCGGCTGGGGCGAGGGCGCGGGCATGGTGCTGCTGGAGCGGCTGTCCGACGCCCGCCGCAACGGCCACCCCGTCCTCGCCGTGCTGCGCTCCAGCGCCATGAACCAGGACGGCGCCAGCAACGGCCTCGCCGCGCCCAACGGCCCCGCCCAGCGCCGGGTCATCGAGGCGGCGCTGACGGCCGCCGGGCTCACCGTGGACGACGTCGACGCCGTCGAGGCCCACGGCACCGGCACCGCGCTCGGCGATCCCATCGAGGCGGGTGCGCTGCTCGCCACGTACGGCAAGGGCCGCACCTCCGGCCAGCCGCTGTGGCTCGGCTCGCTCAAGTCCAACATCGGCCACACTCAGGCGGCGGCCGGGGTCGGCGGCGTGATCAAGACGGTGATGGCGCTGCGCCACCGCACGCTGCCGAAGACACTCCATGTCGAGCAGGCGTCCCCGGCCGTCAACTGGTCCTCCGGCGCGGTGGAGCTGCTGACCGAGGCCCGGGAGTGGCCCGAGCGTGGCCGTCCGCGCCGCGCCGGGGTGTCCGCGTTCGGCGTGAGCGGCACCAACGCCCATGTCATCCTCGAACAGGCCCCGGCCGAGGGGGAGGACGACGAAGAAGGCGCCCCCGCCCTCGACGGGACCGCGCTCGGTGGCTCCGCCGTCCCCTGGGTGCTCTCCGGCAGGAGCGAAGCGGCCCTGCGGGCGCAGGCGGAGCGGCTGCTGGCCCATCTGCGCGAGCGCCCCGAGGCGTCCCCGGCCGATGTCGGCCACTCACTCGCCACCGGACGGTCGGCCTTCGAATACCGCGCCACGGCGGTGGGCGCGGACCGCTCCCAACTGCTGGGCCATCTGGAGGCGTTGGCCTCCGGCGGGGTGTCCGCGGGCGTGGTGCGCGGCGAGGGCGCGGCGTTGCCGGAGGCCCGTCCGGTGTTCGTGTTTCCGGGGCAGGGGTCGCAGTGGGTGGGGATGGCGGTGGAGTTGCTGGATTCGTCGCCGGTGTTCGCGGGTCGGTTGGCGGAGTGTGAGGTGGCGCTGTCGGGGTTTGTGGATTGGTCGTTGAGCGGGGTGTTGCGGGGGGTGGGTCCGGGGTTGGAGCGGGTGGATGTGGTGCAGCCGGCGTTGTGGGCGGTGATGGTGTCGTTGGCGGAGGTGTGGCGGTCGTGTGGGGTGGCGCCTGCTGCTGTGGTGGGGCATTCGCAGGGGGAGATCGCGGCTGCGGTGGTGGCGGGTGGGCTGTCGTTGGAGGACGGGGCGCGGGTGGTGGCGCTGCGCTCGCAGGCCATCGCCCGTGGGCTGGCCGGACACGGCGGCATGATGTCCGTGTCGCTCCCGGTCGAGGAGGTGTCGGAGCGGATCGCCGCCTGGGACGGCCGTATCTCCGTGGCGGCCGTCAATGGCCCCGGTGCGGTGGTCGTCTCCGGCGAACCGGAGGCGCTGCGCGAACTGCTGGCCGAGTGCGAGGCCGAGGGCGCACGGGCGAAGCTGATCCCGGTGGACTACGCCTCGCACTCCGCGCAGGTGGAGAAGATCCACGACGAGCTGCTGCGGATCCTCGCCCCCATCCGCCCCCGCACCTCGCGGATCGTCTTCCACTCGACCGTCACCGGTGAACCCCTGGACACGGCTGGGCTCGACGCCGCCTACTGGGCGCGCAACCTGCGGGAGACCGTACGGCTCGAGGCGGCCACCCGGGCGCTGCTCACCAGCGGCCACCGGCTGTTCGTGGAGGTGAGCCCGCACCCCGTGCTGGCCGCCGCCATCGAGGCCACCGTCGAGGCCGCCGAGGGCTCGGCCGCCGTCATCGGCACCCTGCGCCGCGAGGAGGGCGGTCCCGAGCGGATGCTGCTCTCGCTCGCCCAGGGCCACGTCCACGGCGCGGAGGTGGACTGGCGGGGGCTGTTCGCGGGGCGGGGAGCGAGGCGCGTCGACCTTCCCACGTACGCGTTCCAGCGCAGCCGCTACTGGGTCGAGCCCCAGACCGGGCCCGTCACCGAGGCGGCCACCGGCCCGGCGGAGACGGAATTCTGGACCTCGGTCGAGAAGGCCGACCTGGACGCGCTGACGGCCACACTGGGCGCGGCTGCCGACACACCGCTCAGCGAGGTGCTTCCGCTGCTCTCGACGTGGCGGTCCCGGCTGAGCGACCAGGCAATGCTCGACTCGTGGCGCTACCGCATCGGCTGGCAGCCGCTCGACGGCGAGCGGACCGCCAGGCTCCCCGCCCGCCTGCTGGTGGTGCTCCCCGCTGAGGCCGGGGCCGCCAACTCCGGGACCACCGTGACCGGGGCCGTCGGGGCTGGACCCGCCACCTCCGAGCCCGCCACCTCCGAGCCCGCCACCACCGCGGCCGCTCTCACCGGACCCGCCACCGCCGAGGCCATCACCACCGAGGCCATCACCGCCGGGCTCGCCGCGCTCGGCGTCGAGGTCGTCCTCGTACGCGTCGGCCCGGACGACACCGACCGCGCCCGGCTCGCCGCCCGTATCACCGAGGCCCTCGGGGACGCCGGGGCGCCCGGTGGCGTGGTGTCCCTGCTCGCTCTCGACGAGGCTCCGCACCCGGAACACCCCGACGTCCCCACCGGGTTCGCCACCACCTTCGACCTGGTGCGGGCGCTGGGCGAGGCGGGTGTCGACGCGCCCCTGTGGTGTGTCACCCGCGGGGCCGTCTCCACCCGCGGTGCCGACCGCCTCGAAGCCCCGGCCCAAGCCCTCGTCTGGGGCCTGGGCAGCGCGGTCGCCCTGGAGCATCCGCAGCGCTGGGGTGGTCTGATCGATCTGCCCGGCAAGCTCGACGAGGGCGCCTTCCTGGCCCTCGCCCGTGCCTTGACCGGCCAGGATGGCGAGGACCAGTTGGCCATCCGCGCCTCGGGCACGCTCGCCCGGCGGCTCAGGCGGGCCGGGACCAGCCGCTCCGGTGAGCGCTGGCAGCCCCGCGGCACCGTCCTGATCACCGGTGGCACCGGGGGCGTCGGCGCCCAGATCGCCCGCGGGCTGGTCGACGAGGGGGCCGAACACGTGGTGCTCGTCAGCCGTCGCGGGCCCTTGGCCCCGGGTGCGGCCGAGCTGGAGGCCGAACTGGCCGAGCGCGGCGCCCGGGTGACCGTCGCCGCGTGCGACGTGGCCGACCGCGAGGCGCTGGCACATCTGCTGGACCAGGTTGTGGGCGACGGCGCGGACCACCCGCTGACCGCCGTGGTGCACGCCGCGGGCGCGCTGGACGACGCCACCATCGACGCGCTCACCCCCGAGCGGATCGAGGCCGTACTGCGTCCCAAGGTGGCGGGCGCGCGCCATCTGCACGAGCTCACGCGCGACCGGGGCCGGGACCTGGACGCGTTCGTCCTGATCTCCTCGATCGCCGGCACCGTGGGCGCCGCCGGGCAGGGCAACTACGCGGCGGCCAGCGCGTATCTCGACGCGCTCGCCCAACTGCGCCGCGCGGACGGCCTGCCCGCCACCTCGGTGGCCTGGAGCGCCTGGGCGGGCGGCGGAATGATCGACGGCGAGGTGGCGGACCAGTTGCGGCGCCGCGGCGCGCCGCCCATCGACGGCGCACGGGCGCTGGAACTGCTGCGGCAGACGGTCGCGCAGGGCGATGGCTTCCTCGTCGCGGCCGACATCGACTGGGGCCGTTTCGCGCCCGCCCTGTCAGCCACCCGCCCGCTGCCGCTGCTCGCCGACCTCCCCGAGACGGGCGGCACCGGGCAGGATCAGGCCGGGGCGGAGCGGGAGGAGGCCGGTGGCGCCGCCGCGCTGCGCACGCGGCTCGCGGAGCTCAGCCCGGCCGACCGCCACACCGCCCTCGTGGAGCTGGTGAGCGAGCAGGCGGCCGCGGCCCTCGGCTACGCCGACGCGGGCGCGGTCGAGACTGGACGGGCCTTCAAGGAGCTCGGCTTCGACTCGCTCACCGCCGTCGATCTGCGCAACCGGCTGAACGCCGCCACCGGGCTGCGGCTGCCGGTCACCCTCGTCTTCGACTACCCGACCGCCGACGACCTCGCCGTGCTGCTGCGGGACGAACTCCTGCCGTCGGGCGGGGAGTCCGTGGACACCGCCGCGCTCGCCGAGCTCGACCGCGTCCAGTCCACCCTCGCCGCCCTGGAGCTGGAAGACATCGAATCGGCCACCGACGACGAGATGTTCGAGCTGCTCGACGGGATGTTCGAGCTGTTGGGCCGGGATCTGACGGCCCCATGAACCGCCGCGCCACCGCCCCGGCCGCCACCGACGTTCCGGCCCTCTTGAGGAGCTGACGACCATGGACAACGAGAAGAAGCTGCGCGACTACCTCAAGCGGGCCACCGGCCACCTCCGCGCCGCACACCGCCGCATCCAGGAGCTGCAGGCCCCCGAGCCCATCGCCATCGTGGCGATGAACTGCCGCTACGCGGGCGACATCCGCTCCCCCGAGGATCTGTGGCAGGCGGTGGCCGAAGGCCGGGACGGCATGGCCGACTTCCCTGCCGACCGGGGCTGGGACCTGCCGAACCTCTTCGACCCGGACCCCGACCGCGAGGGCCGCACCTACGCCCGCCAGGGCGGATTCCTCCAGGACGCCGACCAGTTCGACCCGGCGTTCTTCGGCATCTCGCCACGCGAGGCCCTCACCATGGACCCGCAGCAGCGACTGCTGCTGGAAGTGGTCTGGGAGACCTTCGAACGGGCCGGGATCGACCCGGGCACCCTGCGCGGCACCGACACCGGCATCTTCATGGGCGCCACCGACTTCGACTACGCCCGCGATCTGACCGAGCTCCCCGAAGGGCTCGAAGGCCAGATGTCCATGGGGGCCTCGGGCGCCATCCTCTCCGGCCGGGTCGCCTACACCCTGGGCCTGGAGGGACCGGCCGTCACGGTCGACACCATGTGCTCGTCGTCGCTGGTGGCGCTGCACATGGCGTGCCAGGCGCTGCGCCAGGGCGACTGCTCGATGGCGCTCACCGGCGGCACCACCGTGATGTCCACGCCGAGCGGCTTCATCGAGTTCAGCCGCCAGCGGGCGCTGTCCACCTCCTCCCGCTGCCAGGCGTTCTCCTCGACGGCCGACGGCACCGCCTGGGGCGAGGGCGTCGGAGTGCTGCTGCTGGAACGGCTCTCGGACGCCCGCCGCAACGGTCACACCGTGCTCGCGGTCGTACGAGGCTCCGCCATCAACCAGGACGGCGCCAGCAACGGCCTCACCGCGCCCAACGGCCGTGCCCAGCAGCGGGTGATCCGCCAGGCGCTGGCCAACGCCACCCTCTCCGGGACCGATGTGGACGTGGTCGAGGCACACGGCACGGGTACGTCGCTGGGCGACCCCATCGAGGCGAACGCCCTGCTCGCCACGTACGGCAGGAACCGCCCGGCCGACCGGCCGCTGTGGCTCGGCTCGCTGAAGTCCAACATCGGCCACACGGCCGCCGCCGCGGGCGTCGGCGGCGTGATCAAGATGGTGCAGGCGATCCGCCACGGGGTGCTGCCCAGCACCCTGCACATCCAGGAGCCTTCGCCCAATGTGGACTGGTCCTCGGGCGCCGTCGAACTGCTCACCGAGGCCCGGCCGTGGCCGGAGACCGGGCGGGTCCGCCGCGCCGGGGTGTCCGCCTTCGGCGCCAGTGGCACCAACGCCCACGCCATCATCGAGCAGGCCCCCGAGGCCACCCGGCCCGCGGACACGTCAACCGACGACGTGGCACCCGTGGGCGGCGCGGCGGTGCCGTGGGTGCTGTCGGCCAAGACCGAGTCGGGCCTGCGGGGGCAGGCGGAGCGGCTGCTGGCGCGTCTCGCGGAGGGTCCGGAGCCGTCCCCGGCCGATGTGGGCTTCTCGCTGGCCACCACCCGCGCCCGCTTCGACCACCGAGCGGTGGTGGTCGGTGGCGGCGTCGAGGACTTCCGCGCCGGACTGACGGCGCTCACCCGGGCCGAGCCCGGTGGCCTCGTGGTCCAGGGTGTGGCGGGCCATGCCGGGAAGCCGGTGTTCGTGTTTCCGGGGCAGGGGTCGCAGTGGGTGGGGATGGCGGTGGAGTTGCTGGATTCGTCGCCGGTGTTCGCGGGTCGGTTGGCGGAGTGTGAGGTGGCGCTGTCGGGGTTTGTGGATTGGTCGTTGAGCGGGGTGTTGCGGGGGGTGGGTCCGGGGTTGGGGCGGGTGGATGTGGTGCAGCCGGCGTTGTGGGCGGTGATGGTGTCGTTGGCGGAGGTGTGGCGGTCGTGTGGGGTGGCGCCTGCTGCTGTGGTGGGGCATTCGCAGGGGGAGATCGCGGCTGCGGTGGTGGCGGGTGGGCTGTCGTTGGAGGACGGGGCGCGGGTGGTGGCGCTGCGCTCGCAGGCCATTGCCCGTGGGCTGGCGGGTCGTGGCGGCATGATGTCCGTTTCGGAGGGCGCCGGTCGGGTGCGGGAGCGGATCACTGCCTGGGACGGCCGTATATCGGTGGCGGCGGTCAATGGCCCCGGTTCGATCGTGGTGTCCGGTGACCCGGAGGCGCTGCGTGGACTCCAGGCCGAGTGCGAGGCCGAGGACGTACGGGCGAAGCTGATCCCGGTGGACTACGCGTCCCACTCGGCCCATGTGGAAGCGCTCCATGAGGAGTTGCTCGAACTGCTCGCCCCGATCCGCCCGCGCACCTCGGACATCACCTTCCACTCCACCGTCACGGGCACGCCCCTGGACACCGCCGGTCTGGACGCCGGGTACTGGTACACCAATCTGCGGGAGACGGTCGAGCTGGAGTCGGCGGTGCGGGCCCTGTCGGCCGCCGGGTTCGGGACGTTCCTGGAGATGTCCCCGCATCCGGTGCTGACGTTGCCGCTCCAGGCGACCGCCGAGGAGGCGGTGGTCGTGGGGTCGCTGCGGCGTGACGAGGGTGGTCCGGAGCGGTTCCTGGCCTCGCTGGGCGAGGCGTTCGTCCGGGGCGTGGCCGTCGACTGGGCCGCGGTGTTCGCCGGGCTGGGCGCGTCCGTGGTGGACCTGCCCACGTACGCCTTCCAGCGGCAGCGCTACTGGCTGGAGCGGCCCGCGACGCGGGCGGCCGCCGCCGAGGGCGACCCGATGGACGCCGAGTTCTGGGACGCCGTCGAGCGCGGGGACCTGGCCGCGCTGACCGCCGCGCTGGAAGTGGACGCCGACGAGGAGCGGTCGTCGCTGCGGACCGTGCTCCCGGCGCTGTCCTCCTGGCGGCGCGGCCGCCGCGAGCGGTCCGTACTCGACTCCTGGCGCTACCACGTGACCTGGAACCGGGTGCCGGACCCGGCATCGGCGGCCCTGACCGGCACCTGGCTGCTCGCGGTCCCGGCCGGACACCTCGTCGGACACCCCGCCGAATACCCCGCCGGACACCCCGGCACCGAGCTCATCGACGCCGTACGCGGTGGCCTGGAGACCCACGGCGCCACGGTCGTCACCGTCGAGGTGGCCGAGGCCGACCGCGCCGCGGTCGCCGCGCGGCTCGCCGAGGCCACCGCCGGGGCTGTCCCGGCGGGAGTGCTCTCGCTGCTCGGGCTCCCCGACGCACCGCACCCCGCACACACGGGCGTGCCCATGGGACTCGCGCTCACCCTCGCCCTCGTCCAGGCCCTCGGCGACACCGGGCTGGACGCCCCGCTGTGGCTGGCCACCCGTGGCGGCGTGTCCATCGGCGGCACCGACGCACTCGACAGCCCCGCCCAGGCGGCCGTATGGGGACTGGGCCGGGTCGCCGCACTCGAACACCCCCAGCGCTGGGGCGGCATGGTAGACCTGCCGGACACCGTCGACGGCCGGGTGACCACCCGGCTGTGCGGTGCGCTCGCGGGCCGCCTCGACGACGAGGACCAGCTGGCCCTACGGCCCTCCGGGGTGTTCGTCCGGCGGCTGGTACGGGCCGCGGAGCACCGGGGGAGCGGCCCCGCGTGGACCCCCGAGGGCACCGTGCTGCTCACCGGCGGCACCGGCGGCGTCGGAGCCCAGATCGCCCGCCGGCTGGCCCAGGCCGGTGCCGAACACCTGGTGCTCACCAGTCGCCGTGGCCCCGAGGCGCCCGGCGCCGACAAGCTCAAGGCCGAACTGACCGAGCTCGGCGCCAAGGTCACCGTGGCCGCGTGTGATGTGGCCGACCGCGCCGCGCTGGAGGCGCTCGTACGGCAGGTGGAGGCCGAGGGCCCGCCGATCCGTTCCGTACTGCACATCGCCGGTGCCGGTGTGCTCGTCCCGCTCGCCGACACCGATCTGGCGGAGTTCGCGGACACGGCGGAGGCCAAGGTCGCGGGCGCCGCGAACCTGGACGCCCTCTTCGACCGGGACACGCTCGACTCCTTCGTGCTCTTCTCGTCCATCTCGGCCGTCTGGGGCAGTGGCGAACACGGCGCGTACGCCGCCGCCAACGCCTATCTCGACGGGCTCGCCGAGCACCGCCGGGCCCGCGGCCTCACCGCCACCTCGGTGGTGTGGGGCATCTGGAGCCCCGAGGAGGGCGGGATGGCGGCCAACCTCGCCGAGGAGCAACTGCGCGGCCGTGGCATCCCGTTCATGTCCCCCCGGCTCGCCATCGACGCGTTCTGGCAGGTGATGGAGCGGGACGAGACCGTGGTGGTGGTCGCCGACGTGGACTGGGAGCGGTTCGTCCCCGTCTTCACCTCGGCCCGGCCCAGCCCGCTCATCGGCCAGGTGCCCGACGTGGCGCGGATCCTCGCCGCCGACGCCGACACCCGGGCGGACGCGACCGGTGAGTCCTCCTCGCTGCGCGACCGGCTGACCGAGTTGGCCCCGGCGGACCGGCGGGCGGCCGTGCTGTCGCTGGTGCGCTCGCAGATCGCCACCGTCCTCGGCTACCCCGGCCCCGAGGCCGTCGACGCCACGCGCGCCTTCCGCGAGCTGGGCTTCGACTCCCTGAGCGCCGTCGACCTGCGCAACCGCCTGGGCACCGCCACCGGGCTCCGCTTCCCCGTCACCGTCGTCTTCGACTACCCGAGCGCGGAGGAGCTCGCCGGACACATCGGCGCAGAGCTCTTCCCCGATGACACCGCCGCCACTGACGACACCACCCTCGACCCCGAAGAGGCCGGCGTCCGAGCGGCGTTGACCTCCATCCCCCTGCTCCGGCTCCGCGAATCCGGACTGCTGGACGAGTTGCTGCGGCTGGCCGGTTCCCACGACCCCGCCACCGCACCGGCGGACGAGGAGCCCGCCGAGTCCATCGACGACCTGGACGTGGATGACCTCGTGCGCATGGCCTACGACAAGAACGACCTCTGACGAGACTCGACTGCGGAGCTGACAATGGCAAACCCAACCGACAAGATCGTTGGCGCGCTGCGGGAGTCTCTGAAGGAGACCGAACGGCTGCGCCGGGTCAATCAGCAACTCACCGCCGCCTCCCGGGAACCCATCGCCATCGTGGCGATGAGCTGCCGCTACCCCGGCGATGTGCGCGGCCCCGAGGATCTGTGGGAGCTCGTCACCGGCGGGCGCGACGCCATCTCCGGATTTCCCGGCAACCGCGGCTGGGACCTGGAGAACCTCTACGACCCGGACCCCGACCGGCAGGGCACCGTCTACGCCACCGAGGGTGGATTCCTCCACGACGCCGACCAGTTCGACCCCGCGTTCTTCGGCATCTCGCCCCGCGAGGCCACCGTGATGGACCCGCAGCAGCGGCTGCTGCTGGAGACCTCCTGGGAGGCGTTCGAGCGCGCCGGAATCGATCCGGCGGCGCTGCGCGGCAGCAAGACCGGCATCTTCGTGGGCGCCGCCTACCAGGGCTACATCCCCGACTGGCCCCATATGCCCGAGGGTCTTGAGGGACACCTGGTCACGGGCATCTCCGCGAGCATCATGTCCGGACGCGTCGCCTACACCCTGGGCCTGGAGGGCCCGGCCGTCACCATCGACACCGCCTGCTCGTCCTCGCTGGTCGCCCTCCACCTGGCCTGCCAGTCGCTGCGCCAGGGCGACTGCTCGCTCGCCCTCGCGGGCGGCGCCGCCGTGATGGGCGCCCCGATGGGGCTCATCGGCTTCGCCCGGCAGCGCGGGCTGGCGCAGGACGGCCGTTGCAAGGCGTTCGCCGAGGGAGCCGACGGCATGGGCCTCGGCGAGGGCGTCGGCATGCTGCTGCTGGAACGCCTCACGGACGCGCGGCGCAACGGCCACAAGGTGCTGGCCGTCGTGCGTGGCTCGGCCGTCAACCAGGACGGCGCCAGCAACGGCCTCACCGCGCCCAACGGCCGCTCCCAGCAGCGGGTGATCCGCCAGGCGCTCGCCAACGCCGCACTCACGGCGGAGCAGATCGACGCGATCGAGGCCCATGGCACCGGCACCCCGCTGGGCGACCCGATCGAGGCGGGCGCGCTGCTCGCCACGTACGGAAAGGACCGCACGCCGGACCGCCCCGTGCTGATCGGCTCGCTGAAGTCCAACATCGGCCATCCGCAGGCAGCCGGTGGTGTCGGCGGTGTCATCAAGATGGTGCAGGCCATGCGCCACGGCCTGCTGCCCAGGACCCTCCACACCGAGGAGCGCTCCTCGCGGATCGACTGGTCGGCGGGGGCGGTGGAACTGCTGACCGAGGCCAGGGAGTGGCCGCGCGGCGAGGAGCCACGCCGGGCCGCCGTCTCGGCCTTCGGCGCCAGTGGCACCAATGTGCACACCATCCTCGAGGAGGCGCCCGAGGAGGAGCATGCGGAGAGCGCGGCCGAGGGGGACGCCCCGGTGGGCCGGGGAGTGGTGCCATGGGTGCTGTCGGCGAAGAGCGCGGCGGGTCTGCGGGCGCAGGCCGAACGGCTGCTGACGCATGTGACCGCGCGCCCCGGGCTGTCCCCGGCCGACGTCGGCCACTCACTCGCCACCACCCGTGGCCGCTTCGACCACCGGGCGCTGGTCCTGGGCGGCGACCGTGACGAGCTGATCGACGCACTGGGCACACTGGCGTCGGGCGGCGAGTCCCCGCGTGTGGTGCGCGGCGAGGGAGTGGCGGCGACCGACGCCCGTCCGGTGTTCGTGTTTCCGGGGCAGGGGTCGCAGTGGGTGGGGATGGCGGTGGAGTTGCTGGATTCGTCGCCGGTGTTCGCGGGTCGGTTGGCGGAGTGTGAGGTGGCGCTGTCGGGGTTCGTGGACTGGTCGTTGACGGATGTGCTGGGGGATGAGAAGGCGTTGGGGCGGGTGGATGTGGTGCAGCCGGCGTTGTGGGCGGTGATGGTGTCGTTGGCGGAGGTGTGGCGGGCGTGTGGGGTGGTTCCGGCTGCTGTGGTGGGGCATTCGCAGGGGGAGATCGCGGCTGCGGTGGTGGCGGGTGCGTTGTCGTTGGAGGACGGGGCGCGGGTGGTGGCGCTGCGTTCGCAGGCCATTGCCCGTGGGCTGGCGGGTCGTGGCGGGATGATGTCGGTTTCGGAGGGCGCTGGTCGGGTGCGGGAGCGGATCACCGTTTGGGGTGGCCGTATATCGGTGGCGGCGGTCAATGGTCCCGGTTCGATCGTGGTGTCCGGTGACCCGGAGGCGCTGCGTGAACTCCAGGCCGAGTGCGAGACCGAGGACGTACGGGCGAAGTTGATCCCGGTGGACTACGCGTCCCACTCGGCCCATGTCGAGGAGTTGCGCGATGAACTCCTCGACGTGCTGGCCCCGATCGCCCCGCGCCGCGCCGAGGTGCCGTTCTGCTCGACGGTCACCGGCGACACCATCGACACCGCCGGTCTGGACGCCGGGTACTGGTACACCAATCTGCGGGAGACGGTCGAGCTGGAGTCGGCGGTGCGGGCCCTGTCGGCCGCCGGGTTCGGGACGTTCCTGGAGATGTCCCCGCATCCGGTGCTGACGTTGCCGCTCCAGGCGACCGCCGAGGAGGCGGTGGTCGTGGGGTCGCTGCGGCGTGACGAGGGTGGTCCGGAGCGGTTCCTGGCCTCGCTGGGCGAGGCGTTCGTCCGGGGCGTGGCCGTCGACTGGGCGGCGGTGTGCGCCGGGGCCGCGGTCGTGGAACTGCCCACGTACGCCTTCCAGCGGCAGCGCTACTGGCTCGAAGGCTCCTCCGCAGCCGTCTCCCCATCCGCCGAAGGCGAGGCGGTGGACACGGACTTCTGGGAGGCCGTGGAGCGTGGGGACCTGGCCGCGCTGGCCGCCGAGCTGGAGGTGGACGCCGAGGAGTCGTCCCTGGCCATGGTGGTTCCGGCGCTGGCCGCGTGGCGCCGGGCGCGCCGCGAGCGGTCCGTGCTCGACTCCTGGCGCCACCACGTCATCTGGAAGCCCCTGGGCGACGCTCTCACCTCCCCCCACGACCGGTCGTCGGGCGGTGCCACCTGGCTGATCGCCGCGCCCGTCGGAGCGCCGGAGGGCCCGCGCGTCGCGGAGGCGCTGCGGGAACGCGGGGCCCAGGTACGGCTGGTGGAGCTGACCGAGGCCGACGCCGTACGCGAGGCGCTCGCCCGCAGGCTCGGCGAGGCCACGGCGGATACGCCACCGACCGCGGTGCTCTCGCTCCTCGCGCTCGTCGAGGACCCGTACCGACCGGGCACGGCACAGCCGCTCGGCCTGGCCCTCAACCTCGCCCTGCTACAGGCGCTCGGCGACACCGGCGCCGACGTCCCGGTGTGGTACGCCACGCGCGGCGCGGTGTCCGTGGGCCGCGCGGACGCGCTGGACCACCCGCTGCAGGCACTCAGCTGGGGCCTGGGCCGGATCGCGGCCGCGGAGTACCCGCGGCGCCGGGGCGGTCTGGTGGATCTGCCCGGCACCCTCGACGACCGCGCCATCGCGCGGCTGTGCGGTGTGCTCGCGGGCCGGCTGACCGATGAGGACCAGGTCGCGGTGCGCGCCTCCGGGGTCCACGGGCGCAGGCTGGTCAGGGCCTCGGCGGCGGCCGACGCCACCGAGCCGTGGCGGCCGCGCGGCACCGTGCTGGTGACCGGCGGCACCGGCGGCCTGGGCGCCCATGTGGCGCGCTGGCTGGCCCGGGGCGGCGCCGAACACCTGGTGCTCACCAGCCGCCGGGGCCCCGACGCCCCCGGGGCGGCCGAACTCGCGGACGAGATAAGGGAGTCGGGGGCCCGGGTGACCGTGGCCGCGTGCGACGCGGCCGACCGGGACGCGCTGGCCGACCTCCTTGCCACGCTGGACGCGGACGAGGCACCGCTCGACGCGGTCGTCCACACCGCGGGTGTCCTGGACGACGGGGTGCTCGACACCCTCACCCCCGAGCGCGCCGACGGGGTGCTGCGCCCGAAGGTGGACGCGGCGCTCCATCTGCACGAGCTCACCCGTGGCCGTGAGCTGTCCGCCTTCGTGCTCTTCTCCTCCTTCGCGGGCACGCTCGGCGGCCCCGGCCAGGGCAGCTACGCGGCCGCCAACGCCTTCCTCGACGCGCTCGCCCACGCCCGCCGCGCCCAGGGCCTCCCCGCCACCTCCGTGGCCTGGGGCGCGTGGTCCGGTGGCGGGCTGGTGGACGAGGCCGTCGAGGCGCGGCTGCGCGCCACCGGTATGCCCGCGATGGCGCCCGACCTGGCGATCGCCGCCCTCCAGCGCGCCCTGGACGTGGCCGACACCCATGTGGCCGTCGCCGATGTCGAGTGGGACCGGCTCATCGCCGCCACCCCCTCCCTGGACGGGGCCGCCGTGCTCGGCGAACTCCCCGACGCCCGGCGGGCGGAGACGGCGGCCGCCACCACGGGCGAGCAGGACACGCCCCTGGCCCAGCGGCTGGCCGGGCTGTCGCCGCAGGAGGCCGAGGACGCGCTGGCCGGCCTCGTCAGCACCGAAGTGGCCGCCGCGCTCGGCTACTCCGACACCGCGGCGGTCGAGGCCGGGCGCGCCTTCCGCGAGCTGGGCTTCGACTCGCTGACCGCCGTCGATCTGCGCAACCGGCTGAACGCGGCCACCGGGCTGCGGCTGCCGGTCACCCTCGTCTTCGACTACCCGACAGTCACCGCGCTGGCCCGCTTCCTGCTGGCCGAGAGCGGCGCCGGTGAAACCGCGGCCACCGCCCCGGCGGGCCCGGTGCCCGCCGCCGTCGCGGTGGACGACGACCCGATCGCCATCGTGGCCATGAGCTGCCGCCTCCCCGGCGGGGTGACCACCCCCGAGGAGCTGTGGCGGCTGCTGATGGACGGCCGGGACGCCATCTCGGACTTCCCCACCGACCGCGGCTGGGACATCGAGGGCCACTACGACCCGGACCCCGACAAGCCGGGCACCTTCTACGCCACCGGCGGTGGCTTCCTCCACCAGGCCGACCACTTCGACCCCGAGTTCTTCGGGATCTCACCGCGCGAGGCGCTCGCCATCGACCCGCAGCAGCGGCTGCTGCTGGAGACCAGCTGGGAGGCGTTCGAGCGGGCCGGGATCGACCCGGCCTCGGTGAAGGGCACCCAGGCCGGGGTCTTCATCGGCGCCAGCTACAACGACTACGGTTCGCGCTTCACCCGCGCGCCCGAGGAGTTCGAGGGCTATCTGGCCACCGGCAGCGCGAGCAGCGTGGCGTCCGGGCGCATCTCGTACACCTTCGGCCTCGAAGGGCCCGCGGTCACCGTGGACACCGCCTGCTCGTCCTCGCTGGTCGCCCTCCACCAGGCGGCCCAGGCGCTGCGGCAGGGGGAGTGCTCGCTGGCGCTCGCGGGCGGTGTCGTGGTGATGTCGACGCTGGACACCTTCATCGAGTTCAGCCGGCAGCGGGCCATGGCCCCCGACGGCCGCTGCAAGGCGTTCTCGGCGGACGCCGACGGCGCCGGGTGGGCCGAGGGCGTCGGCATGCTGCTGCTGGAACGGCTCTCCGACGCGCGGAGATACGGCCATGAGGTGCTGGCGCTGGTGCGTGGCTCGGCCGTCAACCAGGACGGCGCCAGCAACGGCCTCACCGCGCCCAACGGCCCCTCCCAACAGCGGGTGATCCGCCAGGCGCTGGCCGGTGCGGGTCTGTCGGCCACCGATGTGGACGCGGTCGAGACCCACGGCACCGGCACCCGGCTCGGCGACCCCATCGAGGCGCAGGCCCTGATGGCCACCTACGGCCAGGGGCGGGCTGCCGACCGACCGCTGTGGCTGGGCGCGCTGAAGTCCAACATCGGCCACACCCAGGCCGCTTCGGGTGTCGCCGGGATCATCAAGACGGTGCTGGCGCTGCGCCACGGCCTGTTGCCGAAGACCCTCCACGCCGATGAGCGCTCGCCCGACGTGGACTGGTCGGCCGGTGCGGTGGAACTGCTGACCGAGGCCCGGGAATGGCCCGAGACGGGACGGCCGCGGCGCGCGGGCGTGTCCGCCTTCGGCGTCAGCGGCACGAACGTCCATGTGGTGCTGGAGCAGGGCCCCGAGCACACCGCGCCGGTGGCCGAGCGGACGGTTGACTCGGACGTGGTGCCGTGGGTGCTCTCCGCGCGCGGCGAGACGGCCCTGCGGGCGCAGGCCGGGCGGCTGCGCGCCCATCTGGAGGAGCGGCCGGAGCTGCGCCCGGTGGATGTCGGGTACGCGCTGGCGACGGGCCGTTCGGCCTTCGGCCACCGCGCCGTGGTCGTCGGCGCCGAGCGGGAGGAACTGCTGCGGGGTCTGGCGGAGCTGGCCTCGGGGACGGCGCGGGAGACGGTGGCCGACGCCGGTAGGACGGCCTTCCTGTTCACCGGCCAGGGCGCCCAACGGCTCGGCATGGGACGCGAGTTGTATGCCGCGTTCCCGGTGTTCGCGGCGGTGTTCGACGCGGTGTGCGCGGAGCTGGACCGCCATCTGGACGGTTCGGTGCGGGAGGTGGTGTTCGGCGAGGACGCGGAGCCGCTGAACCGGACCGTGTTCACCCAGACCGCGCTGTTCGCCCTTGAAGTGGCGCTGTTCCGGCTGGTCGAGTCCTGGGGGCTGCGACCGGACTTCCTGGTGGGCCATTCGGTGGGCGAGCTGGCGGCCGCCCATGTGGCCGGGGTGTTCTCGCTGGAGGACGCCTGTGCGCTGGTGGCGGCCCGGGGCCGGCTGATGCAGGCGCTGCCGGAGGGCGGTGCGATGGTGTCGCTCCAGGCGGCCGAGGCCGAGGTGCTGCCGCATCTCGAAGGCCACGAGGACCGGGTGAGCGTGGCGGCGGTCAACGGGCCGCGGGCGACCGTCATCTCCGGTGACGAGGACACCGTCCTGCGGATCGCGGAAGCGACCGGGGCCAAGAGCAAGCGACTCACCGTCTCCCACGCCTTCCACTCGCCGCTGATGGACGCCATGCTCGCCGAGTTCGGCACGGTGGCCGCCGGGATCGACTACTCCGCGCCGCGCATCGCGGTGGTCTCCAACGTCACCGGTGAGGCGGCGGGCGAGGAACTGTGCTCGCCGGAGTACTGGGTGCGCCACGTCCGCCGGGCGGTGCGCTTCGGGGACGGCATCCGCTACCTCACCGAGCGGAATGTGACCCGCTTCGTCGAGATCGGCCCCGCCGGTGTGCTCTCCGCCATGGGCCAGGAGTGCCTGGCCGAGGCCGACACCGAGGCCGACACCGGCACCGGGACCGCGTTCGTCCCGCTGCTGCGCAAGGACCGCGGCGAGGCCGAGTCGCTGCTGGCCGGGGTGGGCCGGGTGCACTCCCACGGTGGCGCGGTGGACTGGGAGCAGGTGTTCGCGGGCCGTGGCGCCCACCGGGTGGAGTTGCCCACGTACGCCTTCCAGCAGCAGCGCTACTGGCTGGACGCGCCCGCCACCGTGGGCGACGTGGCCTCGGCCGGTCTGGGCGCCGCCGGGCATC
This sequence comes from Streptomyces lacaronensis, assembly GCF_047337785.1. Lineage (NCBI taxonomy): Bacteria > Bacillati > Actinomycetota > Actinomycetes > Kitasatosporales > Streptomycetaceae > Streptomyces > Streptomyces lacaronensis. The sequence goes on along the minus strand of NZ_JBLHDK010000003.1, from coordinate 1,779,847 downwards.
CGCTGCTGGGCGCCGCCGTCGAAATCGCCGACAGCGATGCCCTGGTGCTCACCGGGCGGCTGTCCACGCGCGGCCAGCCCTGGCTGGCCGACCACGCGGTCTCCGGTGTGGTCCTCTTCCCGGGCACCGCGTTCCTGGAGCTCGCGGTCCAGGCCGGTGACCGGGTGGGCTGCGACCGGGTCGACGAGCTGACCCTTCAGGCGCCGCTCGTCCTCCCCGAGCGTGGCGCCGTCACCCTGCAACTGGTGGTGGACCCGCCCGAGGAGGACGGCCGGCGCGCCCTGAACGTCTACTCCCGCCCCGAGGACGCGGACCGTGAGCTGCCGTGGACCCGGCACGCCACGGGTGTGCTGGCGGACGGTGCCGCCGAGGGCTCGTACGACCTGGGCGGGGCGTGGCCGCCGCCGGGCGCCGAGCCGATCGAGGTCGAGGACCTGTACGAGCGGTTCGCCGCGGGCGGCTTCGGCTACGGCCCGACGTTCCAGGGGCTGCGCGCGGCCTGGCTGCGCGGCGACGAGGTGTTCGCCGAGGTACGGCTGGCGCAGGAGCAGCAGTCCGCCGCCACCGGCTACGGACTGCACCCCGCCCTGCTGGACGCCGCGCTGCACACCATCGCGCTCGGCCCGATGCTCCAGGCGGACGAGGGCCGGTTGCCGTTCTCCTGGACCGGGGTGACGCTGCACGCCTCCGGGGCCGGTGAGGTACGGGTGCGGCTCACGCCGAGCGGCACCGACACGGTGGCCCTGACCGTGGCGGACACCATCGGACGGCCGGTGGCCACCGTCGAATCGCTGGTGCTGCGCAAGCGGCCCGAACGGCTCGGCGACGCCGCCACCGGCGGCGACTCGCTCTACCGGCTCGACTGGGTGGCCGCCGACACCTCCGCGGCCACGCCCGAACCACCCTCCGGGCAGTGGGCCCTGCTCGGCGACGACGACTTCAAGCTCGTCGGACTCGATGTGCGCACCTATCCGAACCTGGAGGCGCTGCCCGCCGACCCGGCCGCCGTGCCCGCCACCGTACTGGTGCCCTGCGCACCGGAGCCCCAGGGCGTGGCCGACGCCGTACGGGCCGCGACCCACCGGGCGCTGGCGCTGCTCCGGGCCTGGCTGACCGAGGAGCGGTTCGCCGACTCCCGGCTGGTGTTCATCACCCGGGGCGCGGTGGCCGCCACGCCCGGCGCGGACGTGCCCGATCTGGCGCACGCCGCCGTCTGGGGCCTGGTGCGCTCCGCGCAGTCGGAGAACCCCGGCCGGTTCGTCCTCGTCGACCTCGTCGACCTCGACGAGCACGAGGAGTCGGCGCTCGCCCTGCCGACCGCGCTCGCCCTGGACGAGCCACAACTCGTCGTCCGCCAGGGCGACATCGCGGTGGCCAGGCTCACCACCACCCCCGTCCCCGACACCGCCCCGCCCGCCTGGGACCCCGAGGGCACGGTGCTGGTCACCGGGGCCACCGGCACCATCGGCGGGGTCATCGCCCGCCATCTGGCGGCCGAGGGCGGAGTACGGCATCTGCTGCTCACGAGCCGCCGTGGCCCGGACGCCGAGGGGGCGGCCGAACTGAGTGCGCAGCTTCAGGAGTTGGGCGCCCACGTCACCCTCGCCGCATGCGATGTGGCCGACCGGGAGGCGCTGGCGGCGCTGCTGGCCACCGTCCCCGCCGCACATCCGCTGACGGCCGTCGTGCACACGGCGGGCGTCCTGGACGACGGCGTGGTCTCCTCGCTCACCCCCGAGCGGCTGGACACGGTGCTGCGGCCCAAGGTCGACGCCGCGCTCACCCTGCACGAACTGACCCGCGACCTGGACCTGTCCGCGCTCGTCCTGTTCTCCTCCATCGCCGGCACCTTCGGCGGAATGGGCCAGGGCAACTACGCGGCGGCCAACGCCTTCCTCGACGCCTTCGCCCAGCACTGCCGCGCCCAGGGCCGGCCCGTCCAGTCACACGCGTGGGGGCTGTGGGCCCAGCGCAGCGAGATGACCGGCAAGCTGGAAGGCGCCGATCTGAACCGGCTGGCGCGCGGTGGCATCGTCCCGTTCTCCTCGGAGGACGGCGCCGGGCTCTTCGACGCCGCACGCGCCGTGGACACCGCCGTCGTGCTGCCCATGCGGCTCGACACCGCGGGGCTCGGGGCGCGGCCCGGTGACGTACCGGCGCTGCTGCGCGGACTGGTGAGGGCCGCGCCCGCCACCAGGCCCGCCCGGCGGACGGCCGCCGGAGCCGGGGCCGCGCCCGCGCGGCCCGAGGGGCTCAAGCAGCATCTGACGAGCCTGCCGGAGGCCGAGCGCGGCCGGTTCCTGCTGGACCTGGTCCGCACCACCGTGGCCGGGGTGCTGGGCTTCGAGTCGGTGGCGGCCGTCGACGCGGAGCGCGGTCTGCTGGACCTCGGCTTCGACTCGCTCACCGCGGTCGAACTCCGCAACCAGCTGGGCAAGGCCACCGGCCGGCGCCTGCCGGTGACCCTGCTCTTCGACTACCCCACCTCCACGGCGATCGCCGCGTACCTGGAAGCGGAAATCGCCCCGGAGGCATTCACCGCCGCGTCGATGACCTTCCCGGAACTCGACGCCCTGGAAGGCAACCTGGCCGAGGTCGCCGCCGACGACGAGGCCCGCACCACGCTCGCCTCGCGCTTGCAGGACCTGCTGGTACGGCTCGGCCAGGGCCCGGAGGACGCGGAGGACGCGGTCGCCGGCCGCATCGACGCCGCCTCGGACGACGAGATCTTCGACTTCATCGAGAACGAACTCGGCCTGTAGGGCACGGAGTTGGAATTCACAGAGATGGGCGGTAAACGGTGAGCGAGGCAAAGCTCCGCGACTACCTCAAGCGAGTGACCACGGATCTGCACCGCACTCGCCAGCGCCTCCAGGAGGCCGAGACAAAGGACCACGAGCCCATCGCCATCGTCGGGATGGCCTGCCGCTACCCCGGTGGCGTGGCCTCGCCGGAGGATCTGTGGGAGCTGGTGGCGAACGGCCGTGACGCGGTCACCGGGTTCCCCACCGACCGGGGCTGGGACCTGGAGGCCCTGTACGACCCGGACCCGGACAAGCCGGGGACGAGCTACGCCAGGGAAGGCGGCTTCGTCACCGAAGCCGACCACTTCGACCCCGCCTTCTTCGGCATCTCCCCGCGCGAGGCCCTCGCCATGGACCCGCAGCAGCGGCTGCTGCTGGAGACCGCGTGGGAGGCCATGGAGCGCGCCGGGGTCGACCCGGCCACGCTGCGCGGCAGCCGCACCGGGGTCTTCGCGGGCGTGATGTACCAGGACTACGCGACCCGGCTGCGCCAGGTGCCCGACGATGTCGAGGCGTACGTCGGCAGCGGTGGCTCCGGCAGCATCGCCTCCGGCCGTATCGCCTACACCTTCGGTCTCGAAGGGCCCGCGGTCACCGTGGACACCGCCTGCTCGTCCTCGCTGGTGGCCCTGCACCTCGCCGCGCAGGCGCTGCGCCGGCGGGAGTGCTCCCTGGCCCTGGTCGGCGGGTCGATGGTGATGTCCACACCGGTGGCCTTCGTGGACTTCAGCCGCCAGCGCGGGCTCGCCTCCGACGGCCGCTGCAAGGCGTTCGCCGCGTCCGCCGACGGCACCGGCTGGGGCGAGGGCGTGGGCATGCTGCTCGTGGAGCGGCTGTCGGACGCGCGGGCAGGCGGCCACCAGGTGCTCGCGGTCGTCACGGGCTCCGCCACCAACCAGGACGGCGCCAGCAGCGGGCTCACCGCCCCCAACGGCCCCTCCCAGCAGCGCGTCATCCGGCAGGCGCTGGCCGACGCCGGGCTGAGCACGGCCGATGTGGACGCGGTCGAGGCACACGGCACCGGCACCCCGCTCGGCGACCCCATCGAGGCGGGCGCGCTGCTCGCCACCTACGGCCAGGACCGCCCCGAGGACCGGCCGCTGTGGCTCGGCTCCCTGAAGTCCAACATCGGCCACACCCAGGCCGCCGCGGGCGTCGGCGGCGTCATCAAGACGGTGCTGGCGCTGCGCCACGGCGTGCTGCCCAAGACCCTGCACGCCGAGGAGCCGACGCCCAACGTGGACTGGGCGTCGGGCGCGGTACGGCTGCTGGCCGAGGCCCGGCCGTGGCCCGAGCCGGAGGCGACACGGCCGCGCCGCGCCGCCGTGTCCGCCTTCGGATTCAGCGGCACCAACGCCCATGTGATCCTGGAGCAGGCCCCCGCCGAGGACGCCGCGGACGAAACGCCCGCTGACGAAACACCCGCGCACACCGCGCCCGCCGCCGTGTCGTCCGACCTGGTGCCGTGGCCGCTGTCGGGGCGGACCGAGGAGGCACTGCGGGCCCAGGCCGCGCGGCTGCGGTCCTACGTGGCGGGCGCGTCCGGGCCGTCCCTCGTGGACATCGGCTACTCGCTGGCGCTCACCCGCTCCGCCTTCGCCCACCGCGCGGTGGTCGTGGGGGCGAGCCGTGCCGAACTGCTCGGCGAACTCGACCGGTTGGCCTCCGGCGTCACCCCCGGCGCGGTGGCCGGTGCGGGCAAGACGGCGTTCCTGTTCACCGGGCAGGGCGCACAGCGGCTCGGCATGGGACGCGCCCTGCACACCGCCTTCCCGGTCTTCGCCGCCGCGTTCGACACCGTCTGCGCCGAGCTCGACCGCCACCTGGACGGCCATGTCGGGCACGCGGTGCGCGACGTGGTCTTCGGCGAGGACGCCGAGCTGCTCGACCGGACCCTCTACACCCAGACCGGTCTCTTCGCCGTCGAGGTGGCGTTGTACCGGCTGCTGGAGTCCTGGGGCGTGACCGCGGACTTCCTGGTCGGCCACTCGGTGGGCGAACTGGCGGCCGCCCATGTGGCGGGCGTGTTCTCGCTGGAGGACGCGTGTGCGCTGGTCGCGGCCCGGGGCCGGCTGATGGACGCGCTGCCCGCCGGAGGCGCGATGGTCTCGCTCCAGGCGGCCGAGGCCGAGGTGCTGCCGCATCTGGAGGGCGAGGAGGAGGTGTCCCTGGGCGCGGTCAACGGCCCGGCCGCCACGGTGATCTCCGGCGAGGAGAAGGCCGTCCTGCGGATCGCGGACGCGGTCGGGGCCAGGAGCAAGCGGCTGCGGATCGGCGTCGCCGCCCACTCGCCGCTGATGGACCCCGTGCTGGAGGAGTTCGCCAAGGTCGCCGGTGAGCTGACCTACGCCGCCCCCCGGATCGCGGTGGTGTCCAATGTGACCGGCGAGGCGGTGGCCGAGGAGCTGTGCTCGCCCGAGTACTGGGTGCGCCATGTGCGACAGCCGGTGCGGTTCCGGGACGGGGTGCGGTTCCTCGAGGACCAGGGTGTGACCCGCTATGTGGAGGTGGGCCCGTCCGGTGTGCTGTCCGCGATGGGGCAGGAGTGCGTCGCCGACCCCGCCGCCGCGTTCATCCCGCTGCTGCGCAAGGACCGCGACGAGGCCGAGTCGCTGCTGGCCGGGGTGGGCGGGGTGCACGCCCACGGCGGGGCGGTGGACTGGGAGAAGGTGTTCGCGGGCCGTGGCGCCCGCCGGGTCGAACTGCCCACGTACGCCTTCCAGCGGCAGCGCTACTGGCTCGACGGCTCGGACCGGGCGGGCGACGTGACCTCGGCGGGGCTGGGCTCGGCCGGGCATCCGCTGCTGGGCGCCACCGTCGAACTCGCCGACACCGACGGCCTGGTGCTCACCGGTCGGCTGTCCCTGGCCGCCCAGCCCTGGCTGGCCGACCACGCCGTCTCCGGCACGGTCCTCTTCCCCGGCACCGCGTTCCTCGAGCTCGCCATCCAGGCCGGTGACCAGGTCGGCTGCGACCAGGTCGAGGAGCTGACCCTCCAGGCGCCGCTGATCCTCCCCGCGCGCGGCGCGCTCGCCCTCCGGGTGACGGTCGGCGAATCCGACGGGAGCGGACGGCGCCCGCTGAACGTCCACTCCCGCCCCGAGGGCGCCGGGTTCGGCGAACCGTGGACCCCGCACGCCACCGGCACGCTCGCCACCGCTCCGCCGGGTGCCCCGGCGGAGCTGACCGCGTGGCCTCCGGCGGACGCCACCGAACTCGACGTCAGCGACATGTACGAGCGGTACGCGGCGGGCGGTTTCGGCTACGGCCCGGCCTTCCGGGGCCTGCGCGCCGCCTGGCTGCGCGGTGACGAGGTGTTCGCCGAGGTGCGGCTGGCCCAGGAGCAGCGGCCGGCCGCCGCCGGGTACGGGATCCACCCGGCCCTGCTCGACGCCTCCCTGCACGGCATCGCGCTCGGCACCCTCTTCGCCGGGGAGGACCCCGAGACGGCGCAGGAGCGGCTGCCGTTCTCCTGGACCGGGGTGTCGCTGCACGCCGCCGGGGCCGACGAGGTGCGGGTGCGGATCTCCCCGGCCGGGGAGGACACCGTGGCGCTCGCGGTGGCCGACCCCACCGGCCGCCCGGTGGCCACCGTCGGGGGTCTGCGCTTGCGGAAGATGACCGGCGACCAGCTCAGCGGCGCCCGCGCCGCGAGCAGCGAGTCGCTGTTCCAGCTCGACTGGCCCGCGCTCGCGGGCTCCGATCAGCCCACCCCGCTGACCCGGGCCGCGCTGGTCGGCGACGACGGGCTGGAGGTGACGGAGAGCCTCTTCGCGGCCGGGGTCCACCTGGAGTCGTATGTGGACCTGGAGTCGCTGGGCGCGGCCGTCGACGCCGGTACGGCCGCCCCCGCGGCGGTCCTGGTGTCCTGCGCCGCCGGGCCCGGCGCACCGGCCGACGCGGTGCGGGACTCCCTGCGCACCGCCCTGGAGCTGGCCCAGAACTGGTCGGCCGACGAGCGGTTCGCCGACTCCCGGCTGGTGTTCGTCACCCGTGGCGCGGTGGCCACCGCGCCCGGCGCGGAGGTCACCGATCTGCCGGGCTCCGCCGTCTGGGGCCTGGTGCGCTCGGCGCAGTCGGAGAACCCCGACCGGTTCACCCTCGTCGACCTCGACGAGCACGAGAAGTCCGTACGGGCCCTCCCGGCGGTACTCCCCTCCGGGGAGCCGCAGCTCGCGCTGCGCGCCGGACAGGCGCACACCCCGCGGCTCGCCCGCGCCCAGGGCGCCACCGGCGCCACCCGTGCGCTGGACCCCGAGGGCACCGTGCTGATCACCGGCGCCACCGGTATGCTCGGCGGGCTGCTCGCCCGCCACTTGGTGACCCACCACGGCGTCCGCCATCTGCTGCTGACCAGCCGCCGGGGACCGGCCGCCGAGGGGGCCGGGCGGCTGCGCGAGGAGCTGACCGCGCTCGGCGCGACCGTGACCGTGGCGGCGTGTGACACCGCCGACCGGGACGCCGTGGCCGCCCTGGTGGCCCAGGTGCCCGCAGACCATCCGCTCACGGGGGTGTTCCACACCGCCGGGGTGCTGGACGACGGGGTGATCTCCTCGCTCACCCCCGAGCGGCTGGACACGGTGCTGCGGCCCAAGGTCGACGCCGTACTCCATCTCCACGAGGCCACCAGGGGGCTGGACCTGGCCGCGTTCGTGCTCTTCTCCTCGGCGGCCGGTGTGCTCGGCGGCGCGGGCCAGGGCAACTACGCGGCCGCCAACGGCTTCCTCGACGCCTTCGCGCAGGCCCGCCGGGCCCAGGGGCTGCCCGCCCACTCCCTCGCCTGGGGACTGTGGGCCCAGGCCAGCACGATGACCGGGACGGCGGACACGGCCGGGGCCGCCCGCTCGGGCGTGGCCGCGCTCTCCTCCGAACAGGGCATGGAACTTCTCGACACCGCCCTCGCCCTGGACACTCCGCTGCTGATCCCGATGCGGATCGACCTGGCGGCGCTGCGCTCGGGCGCCGGTTCCGGCTCGGTGCCGCTGCTGCTGCGCGGGCTGGTGCGGACACCGGCACGCCGGGCGGGTGCGACCACACGCGGTGGCTCGTCGGGCGGCGGCTCCGCGCTGCGGGAACGGCTCGCCGCCCTGCCCGAGGCCGAACAGGACGCCGTACTGGTGGAGTTGGTGTGCACGCAGGTGGCCACCGTGCTCGGCCACCCGGACCCGTCCGCCGTCGGCCCGGCCCATGAGTTCGTGGACTCCGGCTTCGACTCGCTCACCGCGGTCGAACTGCGCAACCGGCTGAACGCGGCCACCGGGCTGAGGCTGCCCGCCACGCTCGTCTTCGACCACGAGACGCCCACCGATCTGGCCGCCCGGCTCCGTTCCGAACTGGCCACGGCCCGGCAGTCGGGCCCGTCCGAGGCGACGCCCTCGGGTGCGGCGCCCGCCGCGGTGGGGGAGTCCACCACGCTGAGCACGCTGTACACCGAGGCGTTCGAGACCGGGAAATGGAAGGAGATCTTCGACCTGTTGCACGCCACGGCGGCGCTGCGGCCCCGGTTCAGCGCCCCCTCCGAGCTGGAGAAGCTTCCGATGCCGGTCCGGCTCAGCAAGGGTCCGGCCGAGCAGCACCTGTTCTGCTTCTCCTCGTGCCTGGCGGTCGCGGGCATCCACCAGTACGCGCGGTTCGCGGCCTCGCTGCGGGGCCGGCGCGATGTGTCGGCCCTCGCGCTGCCCGGCTTCGGCCGCGGTGAGCCCCTTCCGGAGACGGCGGACGCGGTGGTGGCCGCGCAGGCCGAGGCGGTGGCGAAGGCCGCCGACGGGCAGCCCATCGTGCTCCTGGGCTCCTCGGCGGGCGGCTGGTTCGCCCATGCGGCGGCGGGACACCTGGAGCGGATGGGCGTCCGGCCGACCGCGGTGGTCCTGGTGGACACCTACGTGCCCAAGAGCAGCATCCTCAACCAGTTCGGGCTCTCGCTCATGGACGGGATGACCGAGCGCGAGGGCGTGTTCGTCACCATGGACGACGCCCGGCTGTCGGCCATGGGCTGGTATCTCAACCTCTTCGGCGCTTGGGACCCCGAGCCGATCGAGACCCCCACCCTCCTGGTGCGCGCGCTGGAGCCGCTGTCCACCGGATCGCTCAAGCTGGAGGAGCTGCCCGACTGGCGGTCCTTCTGGGAGCTGCCGCACGACATCGTCGATGTGCGCGGCAACCACTTCACCATGATGGAGGACCACTCCCTCCCCACCGCCCAGGCCATCGAGGACTGGCTGGAGCGACTGCCGCGCGAGGGCGCCTGACCCCTCCGGACACCTCGCTTCAGGCGCCATCCCCGCATCAGACAAGGAACGACGACCATGGTGTTGCCCGTCACCGATGAGAGCCTGTGGTTCCGCAGGTTCCATCCGCGCCCGGAGGCCGAGGTCAGCCTGGTCTGCCTGCCGCACGCGGGAGGAGCCGCCAGCTTCTACTTCCCGATCTCCGAGCTGCTGCCGCCGACCGTGGAGGCGCTGGCCGTCCAGTACCCGGGGCGGCAGGACCGCCGCCATGACGCGCCCATCGAGGACATCCACGAGCTGGCGCGCGCGATCTACGAGGCGCTGAGGCCGCTCACGGCACACCGGCCGATCGCGCTGTTCGGCCACAGCATGGGCGCGAGCGTCGGGTTCGAGCTGGCCAGACTGCTCGAAGGGGAGATGGGGACCGTGCCCGTGGCGCTCTTCGCCTCGGGCCGGCCCGCGCCCTCCCACCACCGCAGCCTCGGCATCCACCGGCGCGACGACGCCGGGCTCATCGCCGAGCTCCAGCTGGTCAGCGGGACCGACTCCCGGATCCTCGGCGACACCGAACTGCTGCGGCTGGCCCTGCCCGCCATCCGCAGCGACTACAAGGCGGCCGAGACCTACGAATACCGGCCCGGCGCCCGGCTGGCCTGCGACATCGTGGGGCTCACCGGTGACAGCGACATCCGCGTCACCGCCCCGGAAGTGGCGGGCTGGCGGGAGCACACCTCGGGCTCCTTCCGGCTGGAGGTCTTCTCCGGCGGCCACTTCTACCTGGGTGAGCAGAAGGCAGCGGTGGCCGGAGTCATCACGGACACCCTGCGGGCGGCCACCGCCCGCCCCCGACGACCCATCGACTGAGAGAGAAACCGACGATGCGTATCCTTTTCGCGACGGTGTCCGAGAAATCGCACCTGTTCACCATGGTCCCGCTCGCCTGGTCGCTGGCCGCGGCCGGCCACGAGGTGCATGTCGCCAGCAACCCCGCGCTGACCGAGGCCATCAAGAGCACCGGGCTGACGGCCGTCTCGGTCGGCAAGGACCACAATCTCCACGAGATGCTGACGCAGAACCGCGAGTCGCTGGAGAACCCGCTCTCCGACTGGTCCACCCCCGAGCTCGATCAGCACTCCTGGGAACAGGTGCTGATGAAGTTCAAGATCAGCGTGATGTTCGCGTACCAGACCTACAACGACTGCATGGTGCACGAGCTGGTGGACTACGCCCGCCACTGGCAGCCCGACCTGGTCATCTGGGACCCCGTCAGCTACGCGGGCCCGGTGGCCGCCCGGGTGGTGGGCGCCGCCCACGCCCGGCTGCTGTGGTGCGTCGACATCTACGCGAAGATGCGCGAGGTGTTCCTGGCCCGCCTCGCCGAGCAGCCCGAGGAGCGCCGCGAGGACCCGATGGCCGACTGGCTCGGCTCCATCCTCGCCCGCTACGACCGCACCTTCGACGAGGAGGTCGTGGTCGGCCAGTGGACCATCGACCAGATCCCCACCAGCCTCCAGCTCCCGCTGTCCCTCCAGCGGGTCCCGGTCCGCTATCTGCCCTACAACGGCCCCTCCGACATCCCGGGCTGGCTGCGCGAGACCCCCGAGCGGCCGCGGGTCGTGCTGACCTCCGGGGTCTCGGCGCGCGCGGCCCTGGGCGGAACCTTCATGCCGGTGGCCGACATGATCGAGACCCTGGGGAGCATGGACATCGACGTGGTGGCCGCGCTGCCGCCCGAGGAGGTCGAGGCGCTGGAGGAGGTCCCCGCCAACACCCGCGTCGTCGACTTCGTTCCGCTGCACGCCCTGCTGCCCGGCGCCTCGGTCCTCATCCACCACGGCGGCTTCGGCTCCTGGGGCACCGCACTGGTGAGCGGCGTACCGCAGTTCATCCCCACCATCCGCTACGCCGACTGGTGGAACAAGGGGACCACTCTGCACGAGGCCGGTGCCGGACTCGTCGTCCACGCCTCGGAGTTGACCGCCGAGGTGCTGCGGGAGAGCGTCGAACGGCTGCTGAAGGACGCGTCGTACAAGGAGGCCGCCGAGCGGCTGCGCGAGGAGAACCTGCACACCCCCACCCCGCACGATGTGGTGCCGATGCTGGAGAAGCTCACCGTGGAGCACGGCCGATGAAGGTGCGCGAGCTGGCGGTGTCCGGCGCCTACGAGTTCAGCCCGGACGTCCACCGCGACGAACGCGGCGCGTTCGTCGCCCACTACACCGAATCGGCCTTCTCCGCGGCCGTCGGCCATCCGCTGCGCCTGGGCCAGAACCACCACAGCGTCTCCCGGCGCGGCACCGTCCGCGGGGTGCACTACGCGGACGTACCCCCGGGCCAGGCCAAGATGGTGACCTGTGTCAGCGGCGAACTCCTCGATGTGGTGGTGGACTTGCGGGTGGGCTCGCCCACCTTCGGCCGCTGGGACAGTGTGCGTCTCGACCCCGTCTCGTACCGGGCGGTGTATCTGGCGGAGGGCCTCGGCCACGCGTTCATCGCGCTGCGGGACGACACCGTGGCGGCCTACCTCAACTCGGAGGAGTACAACCCGGGCGCCGAGCACGAGATCGACCCCTTCGACCCGGCGCTCGGCCTGCCCTGGCCCAAGGATCTGGAATACCTGGTCTCCGCGCGCGACCGGAACGCCCCGGGACTGGCCGAGGCCGAACGGGCCGGTCTGCTGCCGTCCTACGAGGTCTGCCGGGCGCTGCACGCCCGGCGCGGCTGACCCGGCCCGGCGTACCCCCATCCACCGATCGGTTGATGCGGCCGATCGGCCGGTCGGTGGAGGGAGGATCAGCCCGGTGGGCAGCCGATGGGCCGATCCCCCGGGGATATCCGCTTCCTACGGTGGAAGAGTGAAGGAACAAAAGCGAGGAGGACCCGGGCCGATGCCGCTGATCGAGGTCAGTAACCTGCGCAAGGAGTACCGCAATCACGTGGCGGTACAGGACGTGTCCTTCTCCGTGGAGGAGGGCGAGATCTTCGGCATCCTCGGCCCCAACGGCGCGGGCAAGACCACCGCCGTGGAGTGCATCGAGGGCATGCGCAAGCGCGACGGCGGCGAGATCTCCGTGATGGGTCTCGACCCGCTGAAGGACAAGGACCTCGCCGAGCTGCGCGAGTCCATCGGCATCCAGCTCCAGCAGAGCGAACTGCCCCCCAAGATGAAGGTGTGGGAGGCGCTCGAGCTCTACAGCACCTTCTACCGCGACCCCGTCGACTGGCGCGAGCTCATCAAGGACTGGGGCCTGTCCGGCAAGGCCGACACGGCGTACGGATCGCTGTCCGGCGGCCAGCAGCAGCGGCTGTCCATCGCGCTCGCCCTCGTCGGCAAGCCCAGGATCGCCGTCTTCGACGAGCTGACCACCGCGCTCGACCCGCACGCCCGGCGCGAGACCTGGAAGCTGATCGAGAAGGTCCGGGAGCAGGATGTGACGGTGCTGCTGGTCACCCACTTCATGGAGGAGGCCGAGCGGCTCTGCGACCGGATCGCCATCATCGAATCCGGCCGGGTCGTCGCCCTCGACACCCCCTCCGGACTGGTGTCCCGGGTCGATGAGCAGCAGATCATCCGCTTCAAGCCGTCCGTCCCGATGGACGACGAACTGCTCACCTCGCTGCCCGAGGTGAGCAGTGTGACCCGGTCCAAGTCCCAGGTGACGGTGGTCGGCAAGGGCAATGTCGTCTACGCCGTGATCTCCGTCCTGGCCCGCAATCAGATCGTGGCGAACGAACTCCGCCTGGAGCAGGCGAGTCTCGATGACGCCTTCGTCGCCCTGACCGGCTCCAAGCCCGCCAACTAAAGCCGCCGAGGAGACCTCTGCCATGTCCGGGCGCACCAAGCTCACCTACGTCGAGAGCAAGCTGTTCCTGCGCGATCCCACCGCGGTGTTCTTCGTCATCGCACTGCCGATCATGCTGCTGGCCATCTTCCACTTCGTCACCACCAAGTCCGACGACGACGCCGCCACCAAGGCGTCGATGGCCGCCTTCGTCCCCGCGATGGCCATGTCGCTGTGTCTGACGATGCTGGCCCTCAACCTGCTGCCCACGACCCTCGCGACCTACCGCGAGAAGGGCATCCTGCGGCGCATGGCCGCGAGCCCCATCCACCCGGGGAACCTGCTGCTCGCCCAGCTCTTCATCAACCTGGTCACCGCGGCGGTCTCCGCGGTGCTGGTGCTCATCGTCGGCAAGACCGCCTTCGACACCAAACTCCCGGGCGACGTCCCCGCCTTCCTGGTGAGCTTCGTCCTGGGCACCTGGGCGCTGTTCTCCATCGGCCTGGTGATCGCGGCCGTGGCGCCGAGCAGCAAGTCCGCCACCGCGATGGGCCTGTCCCTGCTCTTCCCCAGCCTCTTCTTCGGCGGCGCCTTCCTCCCCAAGGAAGACCTGCCGGAGACGGTGTCCACCATCGGCGACTACACCCCGCTGGGCGCCGCGCTCCAGGCGCTGCGCGACTCCTGGGAGAACCAGTGGCCGCAGACGCTGCACCTGACCGTCCTCGGAGTGATCGCGGTGGCCGCCACCGCGGCCGCGGCCAAGCTGTTCCGCTGGGAGTGAGGTGAGCGCGTCCAAGGACGACGGCGGACGGTGGGAGCGGCACTCCGACATCCTGTTCGGAGGGCTGCCCTACCTTCTGCTGTTTCTGTCCACGGCCCTGAGCCTGGTCCACGGCCCGCCACCGGCCCGGCGGCTGCTCACCACGCTCGGCCTCGCGGCCGTGGCCGCCGTCTGGATCCTGGGCACTTACACCCTGCCCACGGGCCGCCGCAGCAGACAGCCGTACGGGACGGTGCGCACGGCCGTCTACTTCGCGGGGCTGCTCGCCCTCTCCGCCGCGCTGATCGCGCGGGACCAGGTGTTCATGCTGTTCGCCGCCACCGGGTTCCTCCAGGCGCTGGTGCTGCTGCCGACCGTCTGGGCGCTGGTGTCCGTGGCGGCCACCTCGTTCGTCGTCAACACCGTGCCGGACGGCTTCCCCCGGGCCACGACCGGCGCGGTGGTCGGCTATCTCGCCGCCATCGTCTTCCAGACCGTGGTGATCGGCTGGATCAACCTGCTGTCGAGCCGGCTCAACGAACAGCACCAGCGGCGCAAACGGACCGTGGCCGAACTCCGCTCCGCGCTCGCCGAGAACGCCGGACTCCACGCCCAGCTGATCACCCAGGCGCGTGAGGCGGGGGTGCTCGACGAGCGCCAGCGGATGGCGGGGGAGATCCATGACACCCTCGCCCAGGGGCTGGCCGGCATCATCCGGCAGCTGGAGGCCGCCGAACACGCCGACGGCGACCGCGAGGTGTGGCGCCGCCATCTCGTCGCCGCCAGGGATCTGGCCCGCGACAGCCTCGCCGAGGCGCGCCGCTCGGTCCAGGCGCTCCGCCCCGAGCAACTGGAGTCCCGGACCCTGCCGGACGCCCTGGAGTCGCTGGTCGAGGGCTGGTCACAGGAGCGGGAGCCGAAGGTGGCGTTCGCGACGACCGGGACCGCCATCCCGCTCCACGCCGAACTGGAGGCCACCCTCTACCGGGTGGCGCAGGAGGCCCTCGCCAACATCGCCAAGCACGCCCGGGCGTCGAAGGTGGGCATCACCCTGTCGTACATGGAGGACGTGGTGGTCCTCGACGTACTCGACGACGGCGTCGGATTCGACCCCGCGACCGCTGAGGCCGAGGCCGGCACCTCCGGCGGCCACGGCCTCGGGCTGGTGGCGATGCGGCGCCGGCTGGGCCGGGTCGCCGGTACGTTGGACATCGAAAGCGCCCGTGGCGAGGGCACCGCCATCAGCGCGGCCGTCCCCGCGATCCCCCAGGAAGCCGGTGCATGAGCGGAAACACCCATGGCGGCGACACCCCCGGCCCCATCCGCATCCTCATCGTCGACGACCACCCGGTGGTCCGCGACGGGCTGCGCGGGGTGCTGGAGCGGGACCCCGACTTCACGGTGATCGGCGAGGCCGGTGACGGCGCCGAGGCCGTGGAACTGTACGAGCGGCAGCCGGCCGATGTGGTCCTGATGGATCTGCGCATGCCCCGGATGGGCGGGGTGGAGGCCATCAAACGGCTGCTGCGCGGCGACCCGGAGGCCCGGATCCTGGTGCTGACCACCTATGACACCGACAGCGACGTCATGGGCGCCCTGGCCGCCGGGGCGACCGGCTATCTGCTCAAGGACACCCCGCGCGAGGAGCTGACCCGCGCCGTGCGGTCCGCCTCCTCGGGCCAGTCCGTCCTCTCGCCCGCGGTCACCGGACGCGTTCTCGGCCAGGTCCGCAAACCCACCCAGGGCCCGCTGAGCGACCGTGAACTCCAAGTGCTCCGGCTTATCGCGGACGGGGCCACGAATCGACAGGCCGCGGCGGCATTGTTCATCAGCCAGGCGACCGTCAAGACGCATCTTCTGCATGTCTACGAGAAACTCGGGGTGAAGGATCGCGCGGCAGCGGTCAGCGAGGCCCATAAACGACATCTATTCGAATGACACCGCAGGTCGGGGCCGTTATAGGGGTGCCCGATAGGGGTGGACGAGGGTAGGGGTTGTTCCGCTCGAAGCGGCGCCAATACGGTGGCGATATGGGCCACATCCGAGATCGGCAGGCCGTTGTCATCGGCGGCACCGGATTCATTGGGCGACATATCTGCAGGGCTCTCTCCAAGCGCGGATATCAAGCCCTGGCAATCGCGAGAAAACCCGCCGAACCCATTCCCGGAGTCGACTTTCTGGAACTTGACGCGGTATCCGCGCCGAGTGAGGACATCGTCCGGGCAGCACAGTCCGCCGATCTCGTCGTCAACGCCGCGGGCGACAGCTGGGAGGGCGACGAGGCGAGCATGACGGCCTCGCACATCCCGCTCGTGGACCGGCTGGTGGACGCCGTGGCGACCCTCCCCAGACGGCCGCGGCTGGTCCATCTGGGCTCGGTGCACGAGTACGGCCCCGTCCCCGACGGCACGGCCATCGCCGAGGACCACCCCACCGCCCCCCGCACCCCCTACGCCCGCACCAAGCTCGTCGGGAGCCGGATCGTCCTCGGCGCCGCCGACGCGGGCCGTATCGACGGCTGCGTCCTGCGCGTCACCAACGTCTGCGGACCTGGCACCCCACGGGGCAGCTTCCTCGGCGGGCTCGCCCACCGGCTGCGCCACACCACCGAGGACGCTCCGCTCGCCGTCACCCTCGTCGACGACCGGCGCGACTTCATCGACGTCCGCGATGTCGCCGAGGCCGTGGTGCTGGCCGCGAGCAGCCCGGTGACCGGCCGGGTGCTCAACATCGGGCAGGGCGACGCCTTCAGCATGCGCGAACTGGCCTGGCTGCTGATCGCCGCCTCCCAGGTCCCCGACCGTCTGGTGCGCGAGGAGAGCGGCGCCGTGCACAGCAAGGGCGGCAGCTGGACCCAGGCCGACATCCGCCTCGCCCGGCGGCTCATGGGCTGGTCGCCGAAGGTGGCCCTCAAGGAATCCCTCCACGACCTGTGGGCCGCCTCCGCCACCTCGAGCCGACCGGCCGCCGCGGCGGCCCGTACCGAAGGACACTGATGCAGTACACCTATCTCGGCCGCACCGCCCTCAAGGTGAGCCGACTGTGCCTGGGCACCCTGAACCTCGGGGTCAGGGCGAGCGACGAGGAGAGCCACGCGATCCTGGACACCGCCCTGGACCGCGGGGTCAACTTCATCGACACCGCCAACCAGTACGGCTGGCAGAAGCACAAGGGCTACACCGAGGAATTCCTCGGCGGCTGGTTCGCCCAAGGCGGCGGCCGGCGCGAGAAGGTCGTGCTGGGCACCAAGGTCTTCAACCCGATGACCGACTGGCCCAATGACTCGGGGCTGTCCGCCCGGCACATCATCGCCTCCTGCGAGGACTCGTTGCGCCGGATGGGCACCGACTGGATCGACCTGTTCCAGATGCACCACATCGACCGCCACGCCCCGTGGGAGGAGGTGTGGCAGGCGATGGAGACGCTGACCCGGCAGGGCAAGGTGCGCTACGCCGGCTCGTCCAACTTCGCCGGCTGGCACATCGCCGAGGCCCAGGAGGCCGCGGCCCGCCGCCACTTCCTCGGCATCGTCTCCGAGCAGAGCGTGTACAACCTCGTCACCCGCCATATCGAGCTGGAGCTGATCCCCGCCGCCCAGCGGTACGGGGTCGGGGTGCTCGCCTGGTCGCCGCTGCACGGCGGGCTGCTCGGCGGGGCGCTGCGCAAGCTGGCCGAGGGCACCGCGATGAAGACCGCGCAGGGCCGGGCCGCCCAGGCGCTGGAGGTCCACCGGGACGCCGTCGCGGCGTACGAGAAGCTGTGCGACGGCCTCGGCGCCGACCCCGCCGAGGTGGGTCTTGCCTGGGTGATGGGACGCCCCGGCATCACCGCCCCGGTCATCGGGCCGCGCAGCCTGGACCAGCTGACAGGGGCCTTCAAGGCCATGGAGCTGACGCTGTCCGACGAGGTGCTGGCCGAACTGGACCTGCTGTTCCCGCCGATCGGCAACGGCGGCCCCGGACCCGAGGCGTGGGCGTGGTGAGCACGCTCCAGGAGCGGCTGGTCCGCTCCGCCGCCACCGTCGACAGCTCGGTGACCCTGCTCGCCGACTTCCAGCGCTGGTTCCGCGAGCGCGTCGACGCCGACGAGTCCCGGATCGAGATCATCCCGTTCGAGGCGATGCGCGGCTGGGGCTTCGCGCCGGACAGCCACAACCTCGTCCATGAGACCGGCCGGTTCTTCACCGTCGAGGGCATCCGGGTACGGATGCCCGGGGCGCCCGTGGAGGAGTGGCGCCAGCCGATCCTCCACCAGCCGGAGATCGGCATCCTGGGCATCCTGGTCAAGGACTTCGACGGCGTACCGCACTTCCTGATGCAGGCCAAGATGGAGCCGGGCAACCACGGCGGGCTCCAGCTGTCGCCCACCGTCCAGGCCACCCGCAGCAACTACACCCGGGTGCACAAGGGCCGGGCGGTGCCGTATCTGGAGTACTTCCAGCGGACGGAACGGCACCGGGTGCTCGCCGACGTCCGCCAGTCGGAGCAGGGCAGCTGGTTCTTCCGCAAGCGCAACCGCAACATGCTGGTCGAGGTGGCGCCGGAGACGGACGTCGAGGTGCGCGACGGCTTCCGCTGGCTGACGCTGGGCCAGCTGCACCATCTGCTGGCCGTGGAGGACCTGGTGAACATGGACGCGCGCAGCGTCCTGGCCTGTCTGCCGCACTCCCCGCTGGACCCCGGGGAGACCTTCCCGGCCGCCGGATCACACGGGAGCGTCGAGCCGGAACGGCAGGGGCGGCACACGCTCCACCGCGACGCCGACATCCTCAGCTGGATCACCGGACTGCGCACCGAGCGCGAGGTCTTCACCGAGCGGATACCGCTGCGGGAGACCACCGGCTGGCATCGCAACGCCCACCGCATCTCCCATGAGAGCGGGCGCTTCTTCAGCGTGATGGCCGTGGACGTGACGGCGGGCGGCCGCGAGGTGGGCGGCTGGACCCAGCCCATGATCGAGCCCCATGGACCGGGCGTGGCGGCCTTTCTGCTGGCCCATGCCGACAAGGTGCCGCATGTACTGGTGCAGGCCCGCGCCGAACCCGGCTATACGGACGTGGTGGAGCTCGCCCCCACCGTGCAGTGCACCCCGCGCAACTACACCCATCTGCCCGAGGCGGCCACGCCGCCGTTCCTCAAGGAGGTGGTGGAGGCACCGGCCGAGCGGGTGCGGTTCGACACCGTGCTCTCCGAGGAGGGCGGCCGCTTCTTCCATGCCTTCAACCGCTATCTGGTCGTGGAGACGGAGATGAGCGCCGTCCCCGAGGAGCCGCCGCACTACCGCTGGATGGCCGTGCGTCAGCTGCTCGACCTGATCCGCCACAGCCATTACGTCAACGTCGAGGCCCGCACGCTCATCGCCTGTCTGCACTCCCTGGCCGTATAGGGGGGCGCCTAGGGGGCGCGACCCGGGCGGAGCTAGGGGTTATTCGGATCGTGGCCGCTGCCATAGCCTCCGGGACACAGAGTGCCCGGAGCGGTACATCGGAGGACATGTCATGCAGGACATCATCAGCGCCGTGCTGGCAGAAAACGCGGTCGCCGCGGACTTCGCCGCCTTGGACCTTCCCGAGTCCTATCGGGGCGCGGTGATCCTCAAAGAGGAGTCCGAGATGTTCGAGGGCATGGCCACCAAGGACAAGGACCCCCAGAAGTCGCTCCACATCCGCGAGGTGCCCACGCCCGAACCGGGGCCGGGCGAGGCGGTGATCGCGGTCATGGCCAGCGCGATCAACTACAACACCGTCTGGAGCGCCATCTTCGAGCCGCTGCCGACCTTCGGCTTCCTGGAGCGCTACGCACGCACCGACGACCCCGGAGCGGCCCGCCACGACCAGCCCTACCATGTGCTCGGTTCCGACCTGGCCGGTGTGGTGCTGCGCACCGGGCCGGGGGTGCGCCACTGGAAGCCGGGCGACCGGGTGGTGGCCCACTGCCTGTCCATCGAACTGCGCTCACCGGACGGCCATGACGACTCCATGCTCGACCCCGAGCAGCGCATCTGGGGCTTCGAGACCAACTACGGCGGGCTCGCCGAGCTCTCGCTGGTCAAGGCCAACCAGCTGATGCCTATGCCCGCCCACCTCACCTGGGAGGAGGCCGCGTCCTCCGGACTGGTCAACTCCACCGCGTACCGGCAGCTCGTCTCGCGCAACGGTGCCCAGATGAAACAGGGCGATGTGACCCTCATCTGGGGCGCGGCCGGTGGCCTCGGCTCGTACGCGACCCAGCTGGCCGTCAACGGCGGGGCGATCCCGGTGTGCGTGGTCTCCGGCCGGCGCAAGGCCGAACTCGTCCGCTCCATGGGAGCCGAGCTGGTCATCGACCGGGCCGAGGAGGGCTATCGCTTCTGGAAGGACGCGACCACGCCCGACCCCAAGGAGTGGAAGCGCTTCGGGTCCCGGATCCGCGAACTGACCGGCGGCGAGGACCCGGACATCGTCGTGGAGCACCCCGGCCGGGAGACCTTCGGCGCCAGTGTGTACGTGGCGCGGCGCGGCGGAACGATCGTCACCTGCGCCTCGACGTCCGGCTACCGCCATGAGTTCGACAACCGCTATCTGTGGATGGCACTCAAGCGCGTCATCGGCACCCACTTCGCCAACTACCGGGAGGCGTGGGCGGCCAACCGGCTGATCGAGAAGGGGATGGTGCACCCCACGCTCTCCAAGGTCTATCCGCTCGAGGCGGTCGGCACGGCCACCCAGGACGTCCACCGCAACCGCCACTCCGGGAAGGTCGGCGTGCTGTGCCTGGCCCCGGAGGCGGGGCTGGGGGTACGCGACCCGGAGCTGCGCGAGCGCCATCTCCCGGCCATCAACCGCTTCCGGCAGAACTGAACCGGTTCAACAGGCGTCACGGCTCGCCCCGGCGCGGCGGGGCCGTGCTGCCCCGAGGAGTGAGCGCCGGGGTGCCCACCGGCCGCCAGGGCGCGAACGGACTCGCCCCGCGCGGCAGGGCCCCGGCCAGCTCCGGGCAGTGCCGCAGGATCACCGAGGTCATGCCGGACTTCGCCACCCAGTCCAGCCCCAGCCGGGTATAGACCTCGGGCCGGAAGTCCACGGTCAGGAGGCGGTCGTCCCGGATCCGCCGGGTGGCCATGAGCAGCAGCACACGGAACGCCGTCTCGCTGAAGCCGAACCCCTCGGGTTCGTTCTCCGCGTACAGCCCCACCACGGTGTCGATCTGGTGGACCGAGCCATAGACCGCTTCGAGCCGCGCGACCGTGTCCGGATCGGGGGACAACTCCTCGAAGGAGCGGATCCGGGGGATGCCCAGCCGGGCCCGGAAGTCGTTGTACCGGGGTACGCCCCGCCGCCGGGCCCGCGCCAGATCCACCACCGGCAGATCGACGGTCTCGCCGTCCCGCGCGAAACGCCGCAGTGCGCGCGGGTAGTTGTTGAGGGTGATCGCGCCCGGATGGGCGATGCCGAAGGAGTACAGGGTGTCGGCGAGCCCCGTCTTGCGCAGCACCGCCTCGGCCGCCGGGCCCCGCACCTCGTCGAAGCCGAGCGCCCGGGTCCGCCGCCCGAAGCGGTGGTCGCACAGCTCGATGCCGTCCGGGAGCAGCGGATGCGTCCGGTAGACCGCCATGAACTCCTCGGCGAGCGCGAACGGCATCTCGGGATGGTCCGGTACGCCACGGGGGAGGCCCGCCGACGCGCCCGCCTCGAACAGCCACAGGCCGAGCCGGGACAGCCAATGGGCGGGCGGGCCCTGCCAGTTGGTCTTCGAGCCGATGTCGCTCATCTCGGTGGCGAGGATCGCCGGGATCCACTCGACCGTATGGATCTTGGCGATGAGCGCGGAGACCACCAGCCGGGCCGTGTGGTGCGCCGACTCCTCGCTCATCGTCGGATGGGTGCGGCACAGCGCCTCGCGGACCGCGTCGTGCTCACGGGCGAAGAGCGTGTGCATGGCGCCGAGCCCCAGCCACCAGGTGTCGGCCGGGCCGATCGGCGGCACCCCGCCCGGGCCCAGCGGCAGATGGCCGTCCTCCAGGCGCAGCCCGCCGCCGTACCTCCGCAAGCCCTCCCACCGGTGGCAGGCGCCGTCCACCCAGTCGGGGGACTGGAAGTGGAGCCAGGCGGCGGACAGGACATTGAGCGAGGTGGCGGGCCGGAAGCGCGCCCGGTGCAGCAGCTCTCCGGCGACCGTGGCGGGGTGGGGCACATGGATCAGATCGGGCCGGTGGAGCGGTGCGAGACCACGGCCGGAGGCGGCCCCGGCCACGTCCCTCCGCGCCACGGCCGGATCGCCCATCGAGCCGTCGTACGGGCGCGCCACCCGCGGTCTCTCCCCGGCCGGTGCCGGGCGCCGCGGTGCCTCGGGTGCGCCGTCCCCCTCGACGAGGCCGAACCGGCGCAGCGTCCGGCCCAGCGCGGCCGGGTTGAGCAGCCCCAGCGGCGCCGGCAGCCGATGCCAGGGCACACAGCGGTCGACCAGGCCGAAGACCGCCCGCACCGGCAGGTCGAAGGCGGCGCGCACCGGGGCGGGAAGCAGCGCGGTGGGCCGCTGCTCGGCGGCGGGGAAGCGCAGGCCGAGCCGGTGCGCCGCGGCGGCCTCGTACGCGGCCTTGCGGGCCCGGTTGAGGTTGCCGAGCGGACGGAACTCCCCGGTGGTGTGCCAGGGGTTGAACGTCAGCTGCTCGACCCGGCGGGCCGCCGACCGGGCCCGGGCGCTGTCCAGGTCCTGGCACGGCACGGTGAGCACCGCGACCGGGACGACCGGCGCGTCGCTCTCCCTCCACTCCACCGAACCGTCCTCGACGGGGGTGCGGCGGTCGTCCAGATAGCGCTGTACGCACAGCTCGAAGGCGATGTCGCCGGTGGCCAGCCGCATCGCCAGCTCACGGTGGAGATAGTCGGGGTCGCCGCCGTCGGGCGGCGGAGCGGGGGTGCCGCCGGGCGCCGGACGCAGCTGGTAGCGCACCGGACCGGCCGGGCCCCACAGGATCGCGCCCCGGCTCCAGAAGGTCTCGCGGGCCAGCGAGCCCACGGTGTGGCGGGTGGCGATCCGCATATTGCGGCGCATCCGGTCGGCGGTGGCCCAGCCGACGGCCAGCGGCAGCCGGACGAAGAGCCCGAACGCCTTCTCCACGGTGCTCCCCGCGCCCGCCGTGGCCTTGGCGAAGGCGACGAACTCGTGCGCGTCGGCGGCATGGGACACCGGGAAGCTGGTGGCCAACAGATCGTGGGTCTCCTCCGGACCGGCCTGGACCCGTACCGCCAGCCGGCGCAGATCGGGCGTGGCGCCGTACCCCTCGGAGCCGCTCGCGCTGGACAGCCGCACCACGGCCGGGTACTCGGCGCCCGGCCGGGCGTATCCCACGCACAGCTCCGGCGGAAGGTCGCAACGGAACCGCAGCCGGGCGTTCTCCACGCCCAGCGCCGCCTCGCCGCGGAAGGCGCGCAGCGGCGGCGGGGCGCCCGAGCCGTCCGTGCAGTCGGAGTACCGCGGCATCCGCATCAGCTCGTGTGTCAGCTTCTGGAAGCGCAGCCACTCGGCCTCGGGGCTGCCGCCCTCGTACGCCTCATAGCCCTCGTCCGCCGCGCCTGCCGTCCCGCCCGCCACCTCCTGCCGTGCCGTCTCGCCCAGGCGTGCCTCACCGCCGCGTGCCGCCTCGCTGCGTACGGACTGCTGTCCGGTGTCGACCATGGGAAACGCTCCGTACGAGGCAAGCAGGGACGATAGGGAACAAATGAGACGCTAAGGGAGGGTGTGCGGGCCCGCAGCCCGGAGCGGTGCACCGGGGGGAATCGGTCACCCGGGCCGCCCCGGGTGGTTCCGCTCCGGTCTGCGGCACACTGGTGGCATGCCGGAGCTGCCCGAGGTGGAGGCCCTCAGCGCGATCCTGGCCGAGCGCGCCGCCGGCCGGGAGATCGCCCGCGTCCTCCCCGTCGCGGTGAGCGTCCTGAAGACCTACGACCCGCCGCTGAGCGCGCTCGAGGGCCGCACCGTCACGGCCGCGGCCCGCCACGGCAAGTTCCTCGACCTGGCCACCGACGGCCCCCATCTGGTGGTCCACCTCGCCAAGGCGGGCTGGCTGCGCTGGCGGGACGGACTCCCCGAGGCCCCGCCCCGGCCCGGCAAGGGCCCGCTCGCGCTGCGGCTGCTCCTGGCCGGGCCGGAGCGCTCCGGCTTCGACCTCACCGAGGCCGGGACGCGCAAGGGGCTCGCGGTGTACGTGGTCGATGACCCCCAGGAGGTCCCCGGAATCGCCCGGCTGGGCCCGGACCCGCTGGACGACTCCTTCACCCTGGAGGCGTTCGCCGGGCTGCTGCGCGGCGTGCGCCACCGGATCAAGGGGGTGCTGCGCGACCAGAGCGTCATCGCCGGGATCGGCAACGCCTACTCCGACGAGATCCTGCACGCCGCCCGGATGTCGCCCTACCGGCTCGCCTCGGACCTCACCGAAGCGGAGATCGCCGGGGTGTACGAGGCGATGGGCACCACGCTGCGCTCCGCCGTCGAGCGCTCCCGCGGCCTGGCCGCCACCGACCTCAAGGGGGAGAAGCGCGGCGGTATGCGGGTGCACGGCCGCGCCGGGCAGCCGTGCCCGGTGTGCGGGGACACCGTTCGCGAGGTGTCCTTCCGCGACTCCGCGCTGCAGTACTGCCCCACCTGCCAGACCGGCGGCAAGCCGCTCGCCGACCGGCGGCTGTCCCGCCTGCTCAAGTAGCTGCCCAAGTAGCTGCTCAAGTGGCGTACCTGCCGGGTTCCGCCCCAAATGCCGCCCAGCGCCCGTTAGTTGAAGTGCCGCTCTTGACCCGGGGAGCTCCGGGCCGCCATATGGTGCTGTCGCGAACACACGACACGACACCCCACGCCACGTCACGGAGCACCATGACCACAGCCCTGATCATCGGTGGCGGCATCGCCGGCACGGTGACCGCGATGGCCCTGCGGAAAGCCGGCATCGACGCGGTCGTCTACGAGACGTACCCCACGGACTCCATCGACGCCGGTGCGTTCCTCGTCGTCGCCGCCAACGGCCTGGAGGCACTGCGCACCATCGACGCCCATGAACCCGTGCTGAAGAACTCCTTCCCGGCCGGCCGCGTCGACTTCATCAGCAACACCGGCAAGCGGCTCGGCAACCGCCCCATGTCCGGATCGCAGGACGGTGGCCTCGGCTCCGTGACACTCAAACGCGCCACCCTCGCCCGGGTGCTGCGCGAGGAGGCGGTGCGCCGCGGAGTGCGCGTCGAGGGCGGCAAGCGGCTGCTCGCCGCCCACACCAGCCCCGACGGCCGGATCGTCGGCTCCTTCGCCGACGGCGGCCGCGCCGTGGGCGACATGCTGATCGGCGCCGACGGCATCCACTCGCTCGTCCGCAGGCTCATCGACGCGGCCGCGCCCCGGCCCCGCTACACCGGTCAGCACACCGTCTGCGGCTACACCCGCGACGCCGGCTCGCCCCCGGACCCCGACGCCTACACGATGATCTTCGGCAAGCAGGCGTTCTTCGGCTGCACCACCGCCCCGGACGGCGAGGTCTGGTGGTTCTGCAACGCCCCGGCCGAGGAGATGTCCAAGGCCGAGCTCGCCGCCGTCACCTCCGAACAGTGGCGGGAGCGGCTGCTGACGCTCTTCGCCGAGGACAACACCCCCGCCGCCGACCTGGTGCGCGCCACTGGCGACACCATCGTGGCCACCGCCGCCTACGACATCGTCTCCACCCCCACCTGGTCCGAGGAGGCCATGGTCATCGTCGGCGACGCCGCGCACGCCTGCGCGCCCAACGCCGCACAGGGCGCCTCGATGGCCATCGAGGACGGTGTCGTACTCGCCAAATGCCTGCGCGATCTGCGTACGCCCCAGTCGGCCTTCGCCGCGTACGAGGCGCTGCGCCGGGAGCGGGTCGAGAAGGTCGCCGCGGCCAGCGCGGGCATGGCCCGCCGCACGGCGCCGGGGCCCGTGGCACGCGCCCTGCGCGATGTCACCATGCCGCGCAAGCTGGACCGGGCGGGCAACGGCTCCTCGGACTGGCTGACCGGCTACCGCATCGACTGGGACGAGCGGATCGACGCGCAGACGGCCCGCCGACGCCGCTGACGTAACGCGCCCCGCACCCGGTCCCGGCCCCGGGACCGCGACCGGGAACCGCCCCCGGAACACGGCCCCCGGGGGCGGGGCCGACCGGGCCCCACGTTTGGTCCGGACTCTCACGGGCACTTGGAGCTCCCTGGCCCCGTATGCCCGGGAGATTCGTGTGAGCCCAGTACGCATAGTGATCGTCGGTGCCGGTTTCGCCGGTTATCAGGCCGCCCGTACGCTCTCCCGCACCCTGCGCGGCGCGGCGGACATCGTCCTGATCAATCCCAACGACTACTTCCTGTATCTGCCCCTGCTGCCCGAAGTGGCGGCCGGGGTCCTGGAACCCCGGCGTGTCTCGGTCTCCCTCACCGGCACCCTGCCGCACGTCCGGCTGGTGCTGGGCGAGGTCCACGGCGTCGACCTGGACGCCCGCAAGGTCTCCTGGCGGGACCCGGACGGACGGTCCGGCGAGATGGACTACGACCGGCTCGTGCTCTCGGTGGGCAGTGTCAACAAGCTGCTGCCGATCCCCGGTGTCGCCGAGCACGCCCATGGCTTCCGCGGCATGCCCGAGGCGCTCTACCTGCGCGACCACATCACCCGGCAGATGGAGATGTCCGACACCGCCGCCGACCCCCGGGAGCGGGAGGCCCGCCGCACCTTCGTGGTGGTCGGCGCCGGCTACACCGGCACCGAGGTGGCCGCCCACGGGGTGCTCGTCACCGACTCGCTCGCGCGGAAGAACACCTCGCTGCGCGACGCGCCCCGGCCCCGCTGGATGCTGCTCGACATCGCCCCCCGGGTCCTCCCCGAGCTGGACAAGAAGCTGTCCAGCACGGCCGACCGGGTGCTGCGCAAACGGGGTGTGGAGGTCCGCACCGGCACCACGGTCAAGGAGGCCACCTCGGAGGGCGTACTGCTGGACAACGGCGAGTTCGTCGAAACCCGGTCGCTGATCTGGTGCGTCGGGGTGCGCCCCGACCCGCTGGTGGAGCAGCTCGGGATGCCGACCGAACGCGGCCGGCTGAGGGTCGACCAGTATCTCGCCGTGCCCGGCTATCCCGACGTGCTGGCCTGCGGGGACGCCGCCGCGGTGCCCGATCTGACCCGGCCGGGCCAGTTCACCCCGATGACCGCGCAGCACGCCCAGCGGCAGGGGAAGATCGCGGGCCACAACGTCCTGGCGTCCCTCGGGCGCGGCACCGCCAAGCCGTACAAACACCACGACCTCGGGTTCACCGTCGACCTCGGCGGGGTGCAGGCCGCGGCGGACCCGCTGCACATCCCGCTGTCCGGGCCGATCGCCAACGCGGTCACCCGCGGCTACCACCTGATGGCGATGCCGGGGAACCGGGTCCGGGTCGCCGCCGACTGGCTGCTCGACGCCGTGCTGCCACGCCAGGGGGTACAGCTCGGGATGGTCCCGCCCTGGGCGGTGCCGCTGGACACCGAATCGCCCGAAGTCGCGCAGACCGCCCAGGCGGCGGCCGACCGCCGGTGAAACCTGGAAGGAGAACAATGCGACACGAACAGCTCAGCGAGCTCGGGCAGCAGCTCCGTGTGGATTCGGTGCGTGCCGCCGCGGCCGCCGGGTCCGGCCATCCCACGTCGTCGATGTCGGCGGCGGACCTGTTGGCCGTCCTGATGGGAAACCATCTGCGCTATGACTTCGAGCAGCCCGACCACCCGGGAAACGACCACCTGATCTTCTCCAAGGGCCATGCCTCCCCGCTGCTCTACTCGGTGTACAAGGCGGCCGGGGCCCTCCGCGACGAGGAGTTCCTCACCTTCCGCAAGCGCGGCAGCAGGCTGGAGGGCCACCCCACCCCCCGGCTGCCGTGGGTGGACGTGGCCACCGGATCGCTCGGGCAGGGCCTGCCGTACGGCGTGGGCACGGCGATGAGCGGCAAGCGGCTGGACCATGTGCCCTACCGCGTCTGGGTGCTGTGCGGCGACAGCGAGATGGCCGAGGGCTCGATGTGGGAGGCGTTCGAGCACGCGGGCTACGAGCGGCTGGACAACCTCACCGCCATCATCGATGTGAACCGGCTCGGCCAGCGCGGGCCCACCCGCCACGAATGGGACCTGGACGCCTACGCCCGGCGCATCCGCGCCTTCGACTGGCACACCGTCGAGATCGACGGCCATGACATCGAGGCCATCGACCGCGCCTACGCCGAGGCGCTGTCCACCGTCGGCCGTCCCACCGCGATCATCGCCCGCACCATGAAGGGCCGTGGTGTGGCCTCGGTGGAGAACCGCGAGGGCATGCACGGCAAGCCGCTGAAGAACGCGGACGAGGCCATCGCCGAGCTCGGCGGCGTACGCAACATGGCCGTACCGGTGCTCGGCCCGCCCTCGGTGACCCCCACCCGGCCCGCGTCCGAGGGCCCGCTCACGCTGCCGCGCTACAACACCGGCGACTCGGTGCCCAGCCGTGACGCGTTCGGCGAGGCGGTGGCCGCCGTCGGCACCGCCCGCGGCGATGTGGTGGCGCTCGACGGCGAGGTGGGCGACTCCACCCGGCTGGAGTACTTCCACAAGGAGCACCCGGAGCGGTACTTCGAGTTCTTCATCGCCGAGCAGCAGCTGGTGGCCGCGGCCGTCGGCATGCAGACCCGCGGCTGGAACCCGTACGTCGCCACCTTCGCGGCCTTCTTCAGCCGGGCCTACGACTTCATCCGGATGGCCTCCATCAGCGACGCCGACCTCAACCTCATCGGCTCCCACGCCGGGGTGGCCATCGGTGAGGACGGACCCTCGCAGATGGGCCTGGAGGATCTGGCCGCCATGCGGGCGGTGCACGGCAGCACGGTGCTCTACCCGTGCGACGCCAACCAGACCGCCCAGCTGACCGCGGCCATGGCGGAGCGGTCCGGCATCCGCTATCTGCGCACCACCCGCGGCGGAACGCCGGTCATCTACCCGCCCACCGAGAGCTTCCCCATCGGCGGCTCGAAGGTGGTGCGCGCCGGCGACGACGACCGGGTCACCCTGGTCGGCGCCGGGGTCACCCTGCACGAGGCCATCGAGGCCGCCGACCGGCTCGCCCAGGAGGGCATCCCGGCCCGCGTCATCGACCTGTACTCGCTCAAGCCGGTGGACGCCGAGACGCTGCGCGCCGCCGCCGAGGCGACGGGCCGGCTGGTCACCGTGGAGGACCACCACCCCGAGGGCGGACTGGGCGACGCGGTGCTCAAGGCGTTCGGCGACGGCCGTCCGGTGCCCCGGATGATCCGGCTCGCGGTGCGCATGATGCCGGCCTCCTCGACCCCCGAGGAGCAGCTGAGCGACGCGGGAATCGACGCGGACGCGATCGTCACGGCCGCGCGACAGCTGATCGGCAAGGGCTGAAACCAGGGCCGGAACCAGGGCTGGGACCGGGACGGCCGAGGGACGACGCTGCCGGAAGGAGCGGACACATGGGTGTCAAGCACGGAATGCGCGTGGTGGTGGTCGGGGCCACCGGCAACGCCGGTACGAGCGTCGTTCGCGCGCTCGGCGAGGCCCCGGACATCGAGTCGATCGTGGGCGTCGCCCGCAGGGTGCCCAGCTGGTCGCCGCCGAAGACCACCTGGGTACGCGCGGACATCGGGCGGGACGCGGGTGAGGAGGCCGACCTCGTACGGCACTTCGAGGGCGCCGACGCGGTCATCCACCTCGCCTGGCTGATCCAGCCCAGCCACCGGCCCGCCGTCACCTGGGACACCAATGTCCTCGGCAGCAAGCGGGTCTTCGAGGCGGTGGCACGGGCCGAGGTGCCGGTGCTGGTGTACGCCTCCTCGGTGGGCGCCTACTCGCCCGGCCCCGAGGACGGCCGCCCGGTGGACGAGTCCTGGCCCACCGACGGCTGGCCGGAGGCCGCGTACTGCCGTGAGAAGGCGTATGTGGAGCGGATGCTGGACGCCTTCGAACGGGAGCATCCGCAGGTCCGGGTGGTGCGGATGCGGCCCGGCTTCCTCTTCAAGGAGGAGGCGGCGGCCGAGCAGCGCCGGCTGTTCATGGGCCCGTTCCTGCCCCGGCGGCTGGTCCGCTCCACCTTCCTGCCCGCCGTCTTCGACCTGCCAGGACTGCGGCTCCAGGTGCTGCACACCGACGACGCCGCCGAGGCGTACCGGCTGGCGCTCGGCCGTCAGGTGCGCGGCGCCTTCAACCTCGCGGCCGAACCGCCGGTGGACGGCGAGACGCTGGCCGGGCTGCTCGACGCGCGGACGGTGCGGATTCCGCGCTTCGCCGCCCGCTCGGCCATGGCCACGGCCTGGCATCTGCATCTGCTGCCGCCCTCGCCCCAGCTGCTCGACGCCGCCCTGCGGCTCCCGCTGATGGACACCACCCGCGCCCAGGAGGAACTGGGCTGGCGGCCCCGGCACACCGCCGTCGAGACGCTCCACGAGTTCCTCACCGGGCTGCGGCGCGGCACCGGTATGGACCAGACCGCACCCCTGGCCCCCAAGCTGCCCGGCGGACGGGCGCGCGAGGCCGCGACGACCGGTATGGGGGAGCGGCCCTGACGGGGTCCTGTCCCCTGAACGACCCCAGACCCCCAGCCGTGTGAGACGCGGCACATGAGACGGGCTCAGCGGCAGCACGCCGCCGGGCCCGTACCGCTGTGACCCATGGCCACTCGTAACGCATGACACGACTCCCGTACGCTTCTGCCCAGTTGGTCGGGACGTCGACAAGGGTGGGGACACATGGGCAGGGTGGGGAGTCCGGCGCGCGGTCATGCCCGGCGCACGGGAACGGTGGCGGTCGCAGCGGCGGCCGCCGCACTGTGTCTGACGGCACCGGCCGAGGCCCGGCCCGCCACCGCGGACGACCCGTCCTACTCCGCCACCACCTCGGTGGGGGTGCACAACGCCTACGAGAAGGCCAAGTACCCCTACTTCGCCGACGCGCTGGACTCCGGAGCCTCACTCCTGGAACTCGACGTGTGGACCAACGCCTTCGGCGCCGGCTGGCGGGTCTCGCACTCCAACCCGCTCGGCAACGACAACAACTGCGAGAACGCCGCGGGCCCGGACGAGCTGCGCACCAAGCCCCGCGACCAGAGCCTGGCCGGCTGCCTCGCCGACATGCGGGCCTGGCACCAGGCCCATCCGGGGCACCGTCCCATCCTCGTCAAGGTGGAGATGAAGGACGGCTTCAACGGCAAGAAGGGGCGTGGCCCGGCCGACCTCGACGCCCTCCTCGGCGCCACCCTGGGCGACGCGGTGCTGCGCCCGGCGGATGTGGTGGGCGGCCATGCCACCCTCGACGAGGCGGTTCAGGCGGGCGGCTGGCCATCCCGCTCGGCGCTCGCGGGCAAGTTCATCGTCGAGCTGATACCGGGCACGGTCGAGGAGAACAACCCCCTCGACACGCTGTGGACCGACCGCGAGTACGCCACCCATCTGCGGGACCTGTCCGCCGCCGGGAAGCTCGGCCAGGCCGCCGCCTTCCCCGCCGTCCACGGCGCCGCCTCGGGGGACCCGCGCACCCGCTACACCGACGCCGCCCTCCGGCCCTGGTTCGTGCTCTTCGACGGTGACGCGTCCACGTATGTCACCAGCGGTACCGACACCGCCTGGTACGACGACCGCCACTACCTGCTGATCATGACGGACGCGCACAACGTGGCGCCCCCGATCGACGGCACCAACCCCACCGAGACCCAGGCGCGGAACCGGGTGTCCGAACTCGCCGCGCGGCACGCCAGCTTCGCGACCGCCGACTGGTATCCGCTGCCGTCCGTGCTGTCCACCGTCGTGTCCCGTGGCTGAGCCGGGGTCAGCCGGCCCGGTCCCCGGAGCCGGCGTCGGGGTCCTCGAGCCGGAATCCGACCTTCAGTCCCACCTGGTAGTGCGCGATCCGGCCGTTCTCGATATGCCCGCGCACTTGGCCGACCTCGAACCAGTCCAGATTTCGGAGCGTCTTCGAGGCACGGCCGATGGCGGAGCGGATCGCGTCGTCGACGCTCTCGGAGGACGAGCCGACGATCTCGGTCACCCGGTAGGTGTGGGCCATCGCAGTCTCCCCGGTCCGTGGGGTGGTCCGTTCGCTTCTCCCACGGTGCCTCACCGCGCCGGGCTCCGCGAGCCGGACGGGCGGGCGGCCTTACGGCACCACGGTGACCGGCCAGCGCCCGGCCTTGACCAGCCGTACGGCCACCGAGCCGATGAAGCGGTGCCCGGCCTGCTCGGACGCGCCCACCACCACGGCGTCGGCCTTCAGCTCATCGGCCGCCTGGGCCAGACCGTTGTACGGATCGCCCCGGAAGGTGTGGAACTCCCAGCGCACCTCGAAGACCCCGCGCAGCCGCTCGGTGGCCTCCCGCATCTCCCGCATCAGCTCCTCGGCCACCTCACCCGTGGTGTCGGACACCGAGGCACCGAGCGCCGCCCCCGCGGCCAGCACCGGCTGGATGTAGACCACGACCAGCAGCGCCTTCTGGCGTCTGGCCAGCCCGGCGGCGTAGGCCGTGGCGCGCCAGGAGGATTCGGAGCCATCCAGTCCGGCCACGATGACCTTCGGTCCGTCGGTTCCCCGTTCAAAAGACGGAGGGAGTTTGTCCACCACATCTGCGAGGCTAGCGCCAGGGACGGTCCGGTGATCACCCGGCCCGTCCCGCGGTGCTCGCGCACCGCGACCGCGTCATGAGCGCCACCGTACGACAGGAGAGACAATGAGCGGCACCCACGGGGGCGAACTCCTCGCCATCAGCGACCTTCATGTGGCCTATCCGGAGAACCGGGCGATCGTCGAGCGGCTGCGGCCCGGCTCCGACGACGACTGGCTGATCGTCGCGGGGGACGTCGGCGAGGTGTTCTCCGAGATCGAGGAGGTTCTCGGCCTGCTGAGCGAGCGCTTCGCCAAAGTCATCTGGTCACCCGGGAACCACGAGCTGTGGACCCATCCCAAGGACCCCTTGGAAGTCAGGGGAGT
Organism: Streptomyces lacaronensis; assembly: GCF_047337785.1. Taxonomy (NCBI): domain Bacteria; kingdom Bacillati; phylum Actinomycetota; class Actinomycetes; order Kitasatosporales; family Streptomycetaceae; genus Streptomyces; species Streptomyces lacaronensis. The sequence goes on along the minus strand of NZ_JBLHDK010000003.1, from coordinate 1,747,312 downwards.
GGCGCGCTACGAGGCGCTGGTGGAGATGTGCCGGGCGAAGGGCATCGTCACGCCCGAGGACCCCTACCCGCTCTGGGAGGGCATCGGCGGGCCGCTGGTCATCGCCCCGCTGTTCCTGCTCTACGACTACACCTTCCGCCTCGACGGCCTGGCCACCAAGGAGGCCGCGCTGGCCCACGCCCATGAGGCGGGGGTGGTCTGCACCGACGAGCACTTCCTGCACCCCGACCCGTACCCCACCCGCGACGCGTGGTGCCGGGCCCGGGTCGCCGAGACCGAGGCGCGGCTGGCGGCCGTCGACCCGGAGCTGCGGACCGTGCTCATCAACCACTGGCCGATGACCCGGCTGCCCACCCGGGTGCTGCGCTACCCCGACTTCGCCCTGTGGTGCGGCACCGAGCTGACCGCCGACTGGCATATGCGGTTCCGGGCCGAGACGGTCGTCTACGGCCATCTGCACATCCCCCGTACGACGGTGGAGGACGGGGTGAAGTTCCAGGAGGTCTCGGTCGGCTACCCCAGGGAGTGGAAGGCCCACGGCCGGCTGCCCGAGGACCCGCTGCGCCGGATCCTCCCGGTGCCGGTGCCGTAGGGGGCCGCGCGGTGTCCGGTGGGCTCGGGGGGCACCGCGACGGCGCCCGGGGGTGGCCTTGGGTCTTGTGGGGCAGCGCGTCCTGACGCGCAGGGTGTCTTGACGGGGCCGGAGGGCGGCGCCGTACGGTCTCGGCCGTGAACCCTGTCGAGGCGTTCCTCCCCGAGACCTGCACCGCCGGTGTCCCGTACGCCCTGTGCGGCGAATTGCGGGCCCCCCGCCCCGGCTGCCGGACCGACGAGCCCGCGGTCGGGGCCTGGCCGGCCGGCCCCGGCCTCCTCTGGGCGGTGTTCCGGCCCGCCGACGTCAAACACGTCCTGCGCACCCCCGAGGTCTTCTCCTCCCACCTCGGTGCCACCCGGATCCGCGACCCCGACACGCCCGACGCCGGGCGAGCGGAGCGTTGCGGGTCCATGCCTGATCGTGCGCAACCATGGCCGTCCGCTGGCGGGTTCCAGCACTTGCACTGCCTGCTGTTCGATCAGGGGTCGGGGCTGATTCTCCGTACCGACGCGAGGCCATGGCACCCGGCTCCCACCAGAGGCGGCAGCTCAGGTTGCCGATGGAGCGCCGAAGCGTAGGCCGTCGAAGAGGATGGCGGTGATCTGTCTTGCTTCGCTCTGCCAGCCCTCCGTGGCGTGCATTCCGCAGATGCCGCCCAGGGCACGCAACAGTGTGGGGCCGGTGACGCCGTCACGGATGGTGCCGGCCGTGGTGCCCGCGTCGAGTAGCTGGGTGAGGGCGTTCGCCATCTGGGTGCGGGCGTTGTCGAAGACCGGTGAGTCCGTTGCCATGATGCTTTCCAGGGCGGAGGCCATCCCTTTGCCCACGGCCGCGTGGTCCACGAGCAGCAGCAGGAAGCGTCGCAGAGCCTCATCCGGGGCGTGTTGCTCCAGAAGCTTTCCGGGAGCGGCGCACAGTTCGTCGACTTCCTTGCGGTAGACCTCCTCGACGAGGGCTTCGCGCGTCTCGAAGTGGCGGTAGAGCGTTCCGACGGCCACCCCGGCCCTGCGGGCGATCTCCTCGACGTGCGCGTCGGCGTCGTCACCGAGGAACGCGTCCCGTGCCGCGGACAGGAGCGCCTCGCGGTTACGCCGCGCGTCGGCGCGCAGCGGACGTGATGATGGCAACAGAGTCTCCATAAGGTGAGTCCGATTCCGGTTATGGTAGTTTCCGGAGTCAGGTTCATCTTACGGAGGAGGGCTCCCATGACGGTTCCTGGAGAAGGACTGGCCGGGCTTCGTGTGTTGGTCACCGGTGGCAGCCGCGGCCTGGGCGAAGCGACTGCCCGCCGCTTCGCCGCAGCGGGCGCGACCGTGCTGACAGCCTCTCGGAGCAAGCCGAGAGAGGGTCTGCCGGCCACGTTCATCCCGGCGGACCTCTCGACGGAGCAGGGTGTGGCGGAGCTCGGCCGGCAGGTCATCGACCGGGTGGGCGGGGTGGACGTGCTCGTGAACAACGCGGGCGCGGCGAGCGCCCCGGCGCCGACCCTGAGCCGGTCCGACGCATCCTGGCGCGCGGATCTGGAGATGAACCTCCTCAGCGCCGTGCGCCTGGACCGGGCCCTCGTGCCGGGGATGGTCGAACGGGGGTCTGGCGTCGTCGTGCACGTCTCCTCGATCGCGAGCCGTCTTCCGCAGCGCACGGAGGCGTCCTACGCCGCCGCCAAGGCGGCGCTCAACGCCTACAGCCGCGAACTGGCGACCGAGGTGGGCGAGCACGGGGTGCGCGTGGTGTGCGTCCTCCCGGGCTTCATCGTCACCGAAGGCGCCACCGCCCACCTCCAGCACATCGCCGACCAGCAGGGCGTCAGCACGGACGAGGTCAAGCAGCAGATCGTGGACCACCTGAAGGTGCCCATGGGTCGCCCGGGGGATCCCGAGGACATCGCCGAGATGATCGCGTTCCTCGCATCCGGGCGCGCGAAGTGGCTCACGGGAGCGGAGTTCCGCGTCGACGGCGGCATCATCCCGGTGGTCTGAGCAGCAGCTGCACGCCCCGAACTGGCCGGACGGCCTCTCCCAGCAGACGCACCTCGACCTCGCCGTGACCGACCTCGCCACCGCCGACCGCGTGGCGGCCGAAGCCGGCGCCAGTCGGCCGCGGCCCACCGACGAGGTCCATCCGGATTCCCAGAAGGGAAGCCGGGTCTGCGCGACGCGCCGACGGCTACTCCGTCAGGGACAGGGCCCGGCTCGGGCAGATCTCGACGGCGACCCGGGCCCGCTTCAGCGCCTCGTCGTCCGCGGGGGTGTCCCGGAGGACGACGACCGTGCCGTCCTCCTCGCTCTGATCGAACGCGCCGGGGTCGGTCAGGACGCACTGGCCCGCTCCGACGCACCGGTCGGGATCCGCCACGATTTTGGTCATGCCGGCTCCTCCCACGTCACGGGTACCTCGTGGATGCCGTAGATGAGGGCGTCGTCCTTGTAGGGCAGCTTGTCGGCGGGAGTGGCGAGCCGCAGCGTCGGAATCCGGCGGAAGAGCGTGTCGAAGACGATCTGCAGCTCCATCCGGGCCAGGTTCTGGCCGAGGCACTGGTGGATGCCGAAACCGAAGGCGACGTGGTTGCGGGCGCCCCGGTCGAGCTTGATCTCGTCCGCCTCGCCGAAGGCCGCAGGGTCGTGGTTCGCCGCGTTGCTCAGCGCCACGACGGGGTCCCCGGCCCGGATGGTCACGCCGCCGATCTCCACGTCCTCGACGGCGACGCGGGAGTTGGCGAATTCGGCGATGGTGTAGACCCGCAGCAACTCCTCGATCGCGGGCAGGGTGCGCGCCGGGTCCTCGCGCAGCGCCGCCAGTTCCTCCGGGCGCTCCAGCAGCGTCACCACGCCGAGCGAGATCATGTTGGCGGTGGTCTCATGCCCGGCGAGCAGCAGCGTGAAGGCCAGCGACACCACGTCCTCGGGGTCGTTGCCCTCGGCGAGCTGACGGCTCAGCAGGTCGTCGGTCGGCTCGGCGGCCTTCTTGGCGATCAGGTCCCTGAGGTAGTCGCGCAGCTCCGTGAGGGCCTGCTTCCTGCCCTCGGCGGTGAGGTCGCGACTCAGCAGGGCCTTGCTGCGGGTCTGGAAGAAGTCGTGGTCGTGGTATGGCACGCCGAGCTGCTCACAGATGACCAGCGACGGCACCGGCAGGGAGAGGGCCTGTACGAGGTCGGCGGGGCGCGGCCCGGCCAGCATCGCGTCGATGTGCTCATCGACGATCTCCTGGATGCGCGGGCGCAGCTCGGCCATGCGGCGCACGGTGAACTCGCCGACCACGGCCTTGCGAGCGGGACCGTGCTCGGGCGGGTCCAAGTGGATGAGCGACCGGCGCGGGAGGAAGGCGCGCCGCTCGCGGGTGAACTGGGGGAAGTCCGGATTCCGGCGGTCGGAGCTGAACCGCGGGTCCGTGAGCATGGCCCGGATGTGCTCGAGCCGGCTCAGGGCCCAGGCGACCTGCCCACTGGGCAGGGTGACCTGGGAGATCCCGGAATCGGTGTCCCGGATGCGGGTGTGCTGCTCCGGGGGCGCGTACGGGCAGCGGCGGGTGGTCCGCAGGGCGGGAGCGGTCATCGGGGAGCCTCCATCGTCAAGAGCGAATCCAAGCGGAATAGGGTCATTGGTCGTGAGTGGCACCGCGTTGCTCGTTCCTGGCTCATGCGGGGTCTGTGGATGGGCTGGGCAGAGGGCGGCCCTGAGTTTCGGGGATCGGTGCGGTGGCGAGGCGCCGGCCGTTACGGGCGGCGGCGGCCTTGGCCCAGTTGCTGGTGGAGATGACGCCGAGCGCGAGCGCGACGAGTCCGCAGCTTCCGAGGAGGGCCCAGGCGGCGCGGCTTGAGTTGATGAACCCGGCGCCGGTGCCGGCCACGATCGAGCCGGTGACGGCGATGCCGATGGCGGAGCCGAACTGGCGTGCGCTGGCGGCGAGCGCGCCGGCGACACCGACCTGGTCGGGCGGTAGTCCGGAGACGGCGGTGTTGGTGATCGGCGGGGTGAACATGCCCGCGCCGAGGCCGAAGGTGGCGTAGGCGGCCAGCAGGTAGACGCTCTCGGTGTGCGCGGTCAGGGGGACGAGAAGGAAGGCGCCGATGGCGAGCAGCGCGCCGCCCAGCGTGAGGGGGAGGCGGGCGCCCTGGGAGGCGAGAAGCCGCCCGGAGAGGTTGGCGGCGACGGCCTGGCCCACGGCCATCGGGATGATCATCAATCCGGCGTGCAGCGGGCTGAGGTGGCGGATGTCCTGGAGGTAGAGGGTGTTGAGGAACAGGAACCCGCCGAGACCGGCCGACATCACGACGGAGATCGTGTTCGCGCCGGAGAACGGAGGGCTGCGGAAGAATCGCAGGTCGATGAGCGGCTCGGATCGCCGGGGCTCGACGATGAGCATCCCGATGAGGCCCAGGACGGCGAGTACGAACAGCCCGACGATCCAGGGGTCTGCCCATCCGCGGCGGGGGCCCTCGATCGTCGCGGCGATGATCGACGCGAACAGGACGATGATCAGCACCTGGCCGGGCGGGTCGAACGCGCGGGCCCGGGCGGCCTTGGACTCGGGGACGAATCTCTGGGTGAGCAGGATGGCGGCGATCCCGATCGGGACATTGACCCAGAACACAGATCGCCAGTCGATACCGCTGACCAGCAGGCCGCCGAGCACGGGCCCGGCCGCGATGGTGATCCCGATCACCGATCCCCACACGCCGATCGCTCGTGCCCGTTCCCGGCGGTCGGTGAATACGCTGACGATGATCGACATCGCGACCGGGTTGAGCATCGAGCCGCCCACCGCTTGCAGGCCGCGGAAGGCGATCAGCCACCCGACGCTGGGCGCCAGTGCGCACAGGAGGGAACTGACGGAGAACAGCGACAGCCCGAGCTGGAAGATCCGCTTGCGGCCGAAGCGGTCGGCCATGGAGCCGGACAGCAGGAGCAGGCAGGCCATGACCAGGGAGTAGGCGTCGGCCGTCCACTGCAGGCTGCTGACCGAGGCGTGCAGGTCCTTGCTTATGGACGGGAGCGCCACGTTGACGATGCTGAGGTCGATGCCGGTCACGCCCACGCTGAGACAGCAGATCGCCAGCACCAGCCGGCGGTGAACGGGATGTGGTGGGCCGGTCGTCGCAGCCGGCCCGGGGGTGTTTCCGGTGCTCATGGCGGATCCTTGGACAGATTCGATAGAGTCTCCGGTGAAAACGGAGAGGGTGTCCGCATCACTATACGGAGACCCTATCCACTTAGGCAAGGACACGTGAATGACTGACCATCCGCCCTCCAAAAGGGCCGACGCGGTCCGCAACCGCCAGCGGATTCTCGAAGCGGCACGCACCGCTTTCGCCGCCACCGGAGCCGAGACGTCCATGGCCGAGATCGCCCGGAGATCCGGGGTCGGCCCGGCAACCCTGTACCGCAACTTCGCGACCCGCCGCGAACTCCTGGAGGCACTACTTGCCGATGAGGTCGATGAGGTCTGCGCCGCCGCCGCGACGGCCGAGGGTGACAGCCCGGGGGACCGGCTCACGACCTGGCTGCGCCGGTTCTTTCAGTACGTCACCGCCAAGCGGCCGGTCGTCCTCGGGCTGCTTGAGCATACGGACAGAACCGATCCCGTCTTCGACAGCCGGGGCCGGATGCTCGCAGCCGGCCGGCCACTGCTCTCCGCCGCCCAGGACGCACACCAGATCGCCGGCGACCTCGACCTCGACCAGATCCTCGACCTCGTGGTAGCCATCGCGAAGATCCCCGGAACCCCGGAATACCGACAGCCGATCCTTGACGCGGCACTCGCCGGACTGCACAGGCGCGGCACCTGATGTCCACTCCGTACGGCGCACGGTGCCGAATTCGCTCCTTGCGCAGGTTCGCCGCACTGACCGAGTCCGGCTGCGCGGTAGCCACACATCGGAGAAGAGGCCCGGCCCGCAGTCTTCGCCCAGCTGATGCCCTTGATCGAGGCGCACACCACCGAACGTGTCCTGCGCGACGCCGACGCCTACCTCAGGTTCCTCACCACCCAGCCTGAGGTCAGCGCCGGACCGGTGTGCGCTGCCCAATCGCTCAGCCGACGGGCGGTTGGGGCTGGGCGGGCAGGATACAAGTTCCTCCATAGCGCGCGTTGCGCGGGACATCCGCCTCAGCGGCCCCGGCCACGATGGTCAGCCGGTAAGCCGGTGCGGCTCATCTCCAACTCCCAGAACGGGCTCAAGACTCTCCCCGTGCGCTGGGGAACAGATCGGTGAAGGCCGTGGTCGAGTCGCCGACCGACCGTCCGAAGGGCTCGTCGAAGTCCCACACCAGGAAGAGCAGGAAGACGATGAGCGCGGTGAACATCACCGCGAGCATCAGCTCCCGGGGCGAGCGGCGGATCTGCAGGGTGAAGACCAGCCCGATCACCAGCGCCGCGCCGAGCACCAGGCCGAACCAGACCAGCGGGGGCATGGTGGGCCCCGCGCTCTGCTGCCGGGCGCCGCGCGCGTCGTCCACGGCGGCCACCTGATCCACCATCGGCTGGTACGCCTGCGACTGGAGGTCGTTGTGCGGGGCCGCGAGGGTGACATCGTGGCGCAGGGTGGTCAGCAGCTCGGTGCCGCGGTCGGTGAGCTCACCCTTGTCGATCATCACCTTCCACTCGGTGTGCACCACGTGGTCCACATACGCGTCCACGTCGTCGCGGATGCGATCGCGCACCGGGCCGGGGTAGACGCTCGCCCGCTCGGTCACCTCGTGCAGCGCCTGCGCCTCCGTACGGACCCCGTCCTGCGCGGCGGAGCGCGCCTCCCAGACACCGGCGATGGCCAGGCCCAGCACGATCGCGTAGACCACGCCGATCATCATGATCATGTAGTCGAGGACATCGGGGGTCTCGTCCGGATCGTCCTCCTCCCCGAGTCTGCGGGAGTTGAGGACCGCCCCGGTCACCACGACCGCGCAGGTCCCGGCCATCACCAGGGTCATAATCAGCCATTCGGGCATGGATGAACCTTCCAAGCGGTTCGGCGGTGGGCCGTCAGCCGCGCCGCCCGCCGCGCGCGCCGGAGCGCGAACGCGGACGGAGAGCGGCGGCCGCGAGGACCGCGGGCGCGGTGAGCAGCAGAGTGAAGGTGACCAAGGAGATCTCGTTGTCGGGCTTCTTGTGCGCGGGTTTCTCATACGCGTGCATCTCGACGGCACGGGTCCTGGTCGGTGCGGGAGCCGGTGCGGGGGGTGATGCCGGAGGCTGGGTACGCGAGGGCGGGGGCGGCGGCGGGAGTGCGGGTGCGCGTGTGGGCCCCGGTGCGGGGAGCCGCGGGGCGTGCGTGGGGGAGGGGGTACGCGGCGTCGGGGTGGGGGGAGGAGTGGGGGTCGGCGTGGGCGTACGGCTCGGAGTGGCGGACGGACTGGGGGTGGGCGTCGAGGACGGCGACGGCGTCGGGGTGGGCGTAGGAGTCGGGGTGGGCGTAGGAGTCGGCGACGGCGTGGGTGTGGGCGTCGGCGTGGGCGTAGGGGTCGGCGTGGGCGTAGGGGTCGGTGTCGGCTTGGGCGGTTTGGGACACCAGCCGTATCGGGCGACGAGGCCGACCGGGCCCGCCGAGACGGCGACGCACACACACAGGCCCGGACCGATCCGGATCCGCACCGAGGTGAGCGGTCCGTCGTCCGGGCCCCCGGCCCAGGACCGGGTGTCGGCCGTCGGCCGAGGGGAGGCGGGCGCGGCGGCCGGACCGTCACCGTCCTCCTCGGCCAGGGCTGTCGCCCCCGCCGAGGTGAGGACGAGGGCAGTGGCCAGGACCCCCGCACGCCATACGCGCTGCCATCGCTTCACGAGGAAATATTCGGCCGAACGGGCGCCCGCCAGCCGTGTGACCACAGGAATTCCCCCGAATAGGGGAATGGGCGGTGCTGACATTGGCGCATCGAGCTTCAGCCAAGGACATTTCCCTCATGCGTGCTCGGCTGAACGGGGCGGCTCGCCCCGTTCAGCCGAGCACGCCGGTCACGGCTCGCCGAAGCTCCCATGCCGTCCCGCGCCCGCGGCGAACCGCGCCGCGCCGTCCAGCCCCTCGGCCGGCGCCGCCCGACCGTGGCGCAGCTCCCGCGCCATGGCCTCGTCCTCGGGCAGCCCCTCCTGCTCCAGCAGCGAGGCCCGGTCCGAGCGCAGACACGTCTGCGGAAAGCGGGCGATCTCGGCCGCCAGCCGCTCCGCCTCCGCGCGCGCCCGCCCCGGCGGTACGACGCGGTTGGCGAGCCCGATGGCGTATGCCTCGTCGGCCGGCACCGCCCGTCCCGTCAGCACCAGGTCCATCGCCCGGCCGGCGCCGATCAGCCGTGGCAGCCTTACCGTTCCGCCGTCGATCAGCGGGACGCCCCAGCGGCGGCAGAACACCCCGAAGACCGCGTCCTCCTCGGCGACGCGCAGATCGCACCAGAGCGCCAACTCCAGCCCGCCCGCCACCGCGTGGCCGCTGACCGCCGCGATCACCGGCTTGGACAGCCGCAGCCGGGTGGGCCCCATCGGGCCGTCCCCGTCGTCGGCGACCCGGTTGCCGCGCGGTGTGCCGACCGCCTTCAGATCGGCGCCGGAGCAGAAGGTGCCGCCCTCGCCCCACAACACCGCGACCCGCGCGTCGGGATCGGCGTCGAAGGCGCGGAAGGCGTCGGCCAGCGCCATGGCGGTCGCGCCGTCGACGGCGTTGCGCACCTCGGGGCGGGAGAGCACGACCGTGGTGACCGGGCCCTCCCGCTCCGTGCGAACCGTAAGGCGCGCACCGGCCGCGTCTTCCGCTGCCCCCGCGTCGGCCGCACCGCCCGTGGGCGTCATCGCGCGTCCTTCGGGCGGGCCCGCTCCAGGATCGGGCCGGTGTCGGTGCCGGGCGGCAGGGTGCCGAAGGCGTGCCCCCAGTCCCCGTCGAGCCGCGAGGCGCAGAACGCGTCGGCGACCGCCGGATGGCTGTACCGCACCAGCAGGCTGCCCTGGAGCACCAGCGTCATCTGCTCGGCCAGCCGGCGCGCCAGCAGCTGCGCCCGCTCGGGGTCGGTGAGCTGCGGCAGCAGCCCGCGCAGCCGGTCCACGGCCGCGTCCAGCCGGGCGTCCGCCCCGGCCGCGGCGTCGACCTCGGCCAGGAACGCCTCCAGGGCGCCGTTCTCCCGGCCCAGCGCGCGCAGCACGTCGAGCGCGGCGACGTTCCCCGAGCCCTCCCAGATCGAGAGCAGGGGAGCCTCGCGATACAGGCGCGGCATCCCGGACTCCTCCACATAGCCGTTGCCACCCAGGCACTCCAGGGCCTCGGCGGCGTGGGTGGCGCCGCGCTTGCACACCCAGTACTTGCTCACCGCGAGCCCCAGCCTGCGCAGCGCCGCCTCGCTCTCGTCCCCGTCCTCGGCGCGGTCCAGAGCGGACGCGAGCCGCATCGCGAGCGTGGTGGCCGCCTCCGACTCGACCGCCAGGTCGGCGAGCACATTGCGCATCAGCGGCTGGTCGACCAGCTCGGCGCCGAACGCCCGGCGGTGCTCGGCGTGGTGCAGCGCCTGCCGCAGCCCGGCCCGCATGCCCGCCGCCGAGCCGATGACGCAGTCCAGCCGGGTGACGTTGACCATCTCCACGATGGTCCGCACTCCGCGGCCCGGTTCGCCGACCCGCCAGGCGAGGGCGGACTCGTACTCGATCTCGGCCGACGCGTTGGAGCGGTTGCCCAGCTTGTTCTTGAGGCGCATCAGCCGCAGCGGGTTGCGGCTGCCGTCCGGCAGCACCCGGGGCACCAGGAAGCAGGTGACCCCCTCCTCCGTCTGGGCCAGCGTCAGGAAGACATCGCTCATCGGCGCGGAGGTGAACCACTTGTGGCCGGTGAGCACGTATCGGCCCGCACCGTCCGGTACGGCCCGGGTGGTGTTGGCGCGGACGTCCGAGCCGCCCTGCTTCTCCGTCATCGACATGCCCGCGATCAGGCCCCGCTTGCCCAGCGGCGGGCGCAGCCCGAAGTCGTAGGTGCGGGCGGCCAGCAGCGGTTCGTACACGGCGGCGAGCTCCGGCTCGGCGCGCAGCGCCGGGACCGCGGCGTACGTCATGGAGATCGGGCAGCCATGGCCGGGCTCGGCCTGTGCGAAGGCGTAGAACTTGGCCGCGCGCACCAGATGGGCGCCGGGGCGGGTCTCGCGCCACGCCGCCGCGTGCTGGCCGCTCTCCACGGCGACGTGCATCAACTGGTGGTAGGCGGGGTGGTACTCGACCTCGTCGACGCGGTGACCGTAGCGGTCGTGGGTGTGCAGCACCGGGGGGTGCTCCTCGGCCATCCGCGCCCAGTCCTGCACCTCGGCGGATCCGGCCCGCGCGCCCAGGTCCCGCACCTCCTGTTCGCCCCAGCCGCCGCCGTGCCGCCGCAGGGCCTCCAGCAGGGCGGGGTCGTCCGCGGTGCTGAAGCCGAGGAGCGGCGGGGCCTGGTTGAGGACCTCGTGCGTAGCGCTCATGGCAGACATCTCCTCGTTCGCGGTGGTCTCCCGGGTCCGACCGGGTCTCACACTTCCGGGGCCTTACACTTCCAGTATGTGCGACGAAGAACTGTAATGGATAGGGTTTCGCGTAACCATGGACGACACCGGAACCCTCACCCTGCGGCCGCTGACCGCGCGCTCGGTCGTGCTCAGCACCCTGCTGGGCCTGCACCCGCCCCAGCTGCCCGCCCGCGCTCTGGTGCGCGTCGGCGCGCTCTTCGGCACCGCCGAGGGCACCATCCGGGTCGCGCTCACCCGTATGGTCGCCGCCGGTGACCTGGAGCAGAGCGGTGGCACCTACCGGCTCACCGACCGGCTGCTGGCCCGCCAGGCGCGACAGGACGAGAGCCGCGCCCCCCGCACCCGCCGCTGGGACGGCGCCTGGGAGATCGCGATCGTCACCTCCGACCGGCGCGAGGCGGCCGAGCGCGCCGCCCTCCGCCAGGCCATGGCCACCCTTCGCCTGGCCGAACTGCGCGAGGGCACCTGGATGCGCCCCGCCAATCTCGTCCACCCGCGCCCGGACGTCGCCGCCGAGCAGTGCGGCTGGTTCACCGGCGGGCCGGAGGGCGATCCGGCCGAGCTCGCCGCGCGCCTGTGGGACCTGGATGGCTGGGCCCACCAGGCCCGGCTGCTCGGCGCGGCGCTTGACGACGCGGAGGAACCGGCCGACCGCTTCACCGTCGCGGCGGCCGCCCTCCGCCACCTCCTCGCCGATCCCGTCCTCCCCGACCGGCTCCTGCCGGAGGACTGGCCGGGTGCGGAGCTGCGCCGCCGCTACGACGCCTTCGAACGCGACTTCCGGGCGTGGCTGCCCCGATACGCGGGCGGCTGACCACGGCGGTGGCCCCTGGGGGCGGGACGCCGCCCCGCGCCCGGCTACGCCGAATCGCGGATCACCAGCTCCGTGGGGAGGACCAGCGCCGGTTCGATGCTCTCACCGGCGGTCAGGCGCAGCAGTTGGCGGGCCAGACGGCGGCCGATGCCGCCTATCGGCTGGCGGACAGTGGTCAGCGGGGGTTCGGTGTAGCGCGCGGGCTCTATGTCGTCGAAGCCCACCACCGCCACATCGTCCGGCACCCGTCGGCCCGCGCGGCGCAGCGCCCGCAGCACCCCGATCGCCATCAGGTCGGAGGCCACGAACACCCCGTCCAGCCGGGGCTCCCGGTCAAGCAGCTCCCGCATCGCGACCGCCCCCGACTCCTGGGTGAAGTCCCCGACCGCGACACGCGCCGCCAGCCGCGCCCCGTCCAGCGCCGCCCGGTAGCCCGCCAGCCGGTCCATTCCGGCCACCATGTCCTGCGGGCCCGCGACCGTGGCGATGCGGGTGCGCCCGGAGCGGATCAGATGCTCCACGGCCAGTGCCGCGCCCGCCGCGTTGTCCACCCCCACGTACGGCGGCGACGCCGGGCCCGGCACCCGCTCGTTGCAGACCACCGGGATGCCCATCCGGGTCAGCGCGGCGGGCAGCGGATCGGCGCCGTGCATCGACGCGACCATGACCCCGTCCACATGGCGGGCCAGCGCGAAGCGCTCGATGCGGTCACGGCTGGCGGCGGAGCGGGCCATCATCAGCACCAGCTGCTTGTCCGCGGCCTCCAGCTCCTGGCTCACCCCGCGCACCACGCCCGGGAAGAACCGGTCGTCGGAGAAGACCCGGCCCGGCTCCTCGGGGAGTACCAGCGCGAAGGAGTCGGTGCGCTGGGTGACCAGGCTGCGGGCCGCCTGGTTGGGGATGTAGCCCAGCTCCTGGATGGCGCTCAGAACCGCCTCACGGCTGTCCTCACCGACCTTGGTCGAGCCGTTGACGACGCGGGAGACGGTGGCGCGCGAGACACCCGCGCGCCGCGCCACGCTCTCCAGGGTGGGCCGGGGCCGGTGCATCCGCGCATACCTCGCTGTTCGCTCACTGACGGGTCGATACAGCATGGATCAAGACCGGTCAGGGCGCGAGGACGCGGGCGCGGCAAACCGACGGGGAGCCCCAGGCGGAGCGCAGGGCGCGGGCCTTGCGGATCCACAGCGAGAGGTCGTACTCGTCGGTGTAGCCGAGCGCGCCGTGCAGTTGGAGGGCGGTGCGCGCCGCCGTGTACGCGGCCTCGCCGGTGGCCACCTTCGCCGCGGCGACCTCCGCCCGGACGTTACCCGTGGGCTCCGACGCGTGCGCGCCGCTCGTGGGCCCAGGCGCGTGGGTGCCGCCTGTGGGCCCAGGCGTGTGGGTGCCGCCTGTGGGCCCCCACGCGAGCGCCACCGCGGCCCCGTACAGCAGTGGCCGGGCCAACTCCAGGCCGATGAGCGCGTCCGCCAGCCGGTGCTTCACCGCCTGGAACGAGCCGATCGGGCGGCCGAACTGGGTGCGCTGCCCGACGTACGCCGCGGTGCGCTCCACCAGCGCGAGCCCGGTGCCGAGCGACAGCGCGGCCGTGGCGAAGGCGGCCCAGTCCGCGGCGCGCGCGGCGGCCGCGGCCACGGCCGGGCCCCGGGCGAGCAACTCACCGCCGGGCAGCGGCCGGGCCAGCCGCCGGGCCGGGTCGAACGAGGGCTGGACCGGCCCATGCCCCGGGGCCAGCCACAGTTCCTCGCCCGCGACGGCGAAGACGGCGTCGGCGGCGTCCGCGTCCAGCGCGTACGGCCCGCCGTCGGCCGCCGCGAGCGTCACCAGCGCCCGTCCGTCGGCGATCCGGGGCAGCCAGTCCTTGGCCACCTGCCCACTCCGTGCCGTGCCGCCCTCGGCGAGCGCCCCCAGCAGCACCGCGGCGGCGGCCGTCTCGGCCAGGGGCCCCGGCACGGCGTGCCGACCGGCCGCGACAAAGGCCACGCCCAGCTCGACGGACAGCGGCCCGACGCCCTCGTACGCCTCCGGTACGGCCAGCCCGGTCACCCCGGCGTCGGCGAGCCGCCTCCACACCGCGCGCCCCGGCGCGTGCTCGCCGCGCCCCCAGGCCCGGATGGCGTGCGGTGTGTCGGCCCCGCCGAGCATCCGGTCCACGGTGCGGCCGAAGTCCGTCTGCTCCTGATCCAGCAGGAACCTCATCCGAGCGCCCCCTCGTCAACCAATGGGCCCGTCACCTGCCACGGGACGCACCGCCCCGGCCGCGGCCACGGGCCCCTCACCCTCACCGGCGTCCCTTCGGCAGGCCCAGCAGCCGCTCGGCGATGATGTCGCGCTGGATCTCGTTCGTGCCCGCGTAGATGGGGCCCGCCAGGGCGAAGGTGTAGCCGTCGGACCACGGGCCGGGGGCGTCCGGGTCGCCGGCGGCGTCCGACAGTTCGCCGTGGGGGCCCAGCAGGTCCAGGGCCGTCTCGTGGAGGGCGATGTCCAGCTCCGACCAGAAAACCTTGTTCAGGCTGGACTCGGCCCCGAGCGAGTCCCCGGCGGCCAGCCGGGAGGCGCCCGCGTAGGCGAAGAGCTCATACGCGCGGGCGCCGATCACGGCGTCCGCGACCCGGTCGCGCAGCGCGGCCGCCTCGGTCCCCGCATCGCTCCCGGCCTTGTCCGCCCGCTCCCGCCACAGCGCCACCAGGCGCCGCGCCGCCGCGGTGAACCGGCCGGGGCTGCGCAGGGTCAGCCCGCGCTCGTTGCCCGCCGTGCTCATCGCGATGCGCCAGCCCTGCCCCGGCTCGCCGATGACGTCCTCGTCGGGGACGAACACCTCGTCCAGGAAGAGCTCGGCGAAGGCGGGCTTGCCGTCGAGGCGGCCGATGGGGCGCACGGTCACACCGGGCGCGTCCAGGGCGAACATCAGATACGTCAGCCCCCGGTGCGGTGCGTCCGCCGCCGGGTCGCTGCGGAACAGGCCGAAGGCCCGGTCCGCGAAGGCGGCCCGGGACGACCAGGTCTTCTGTCCGCTCAAGCGCCAGCCGCCGTCGGTGCGGCGGGCGGTGGAGCGCAGCGAGGCGAGGTCGGAGCCCGACTCGGGCTCGGACCACGCCTGGGCCCAGATCGTCTCGCCGCGCGCCATCGGCGGCAGGATCCGGGCGCGCTGCTCGGCGCTGCCGTGCTCGAAGAGAGTGGGGGCGAGCAGGCTGATCCCGTTCTGGCTCACCCGGCCGGGCGCGCCCGCCGCGTAGTACTCCTCCTCGAACAGCAGCCACTCGATCACCGACGCGCCCCGGCCGCCGTACTCCTCGGGCCAGGTCACCGCCGACCAGCGGTCGGCCGCGAGGGTGCGCTCCCAGGCGCGATGCGCCGCGAACCCCTCGGCGGTCTCCAGGGAGGCGAGGGGAGCGGCGGGTGTGTGCGCGGCCAGCCACCGCCGGGCCTCGGCCCGGAACGCCGACTGCCGCTCGGTGAGATCGAGGTCCATCGGGGCACCACCTCCTCCATCGGCTCTCTGGCGGTTCCCTAACAAGTGTTTGGTAGGTTACCGTGGCGTCGTGATGGACAACAAGGCGCCGTACGTCCCCGGCCATGGCCTCCTTACCGGTCGCACGGCCGTCATCACCGCCGCCGCGGGCACCGGAATCGGCGGCGCCACGGCCCGCAGGTTCCTCGAGGAGGGCGCGCGCGTCGTCCTCGGTGACGCCCATGAGCGCCGGCTGAAGGAGACAGTGGCCACGCTCGCCGGGGAGTTCGGCGAGGAGCGGGTCGCCGGACGCGTCAGCGATGTGACCGACGAGGCCCAGATCGCCGCGCTGTACGACCTCGCCGAGGAGCGCCACGGACGGCTGGACGCGGTGGTCAACAACGCCGGGCTCGGTGGCACCGCCCTGCTGACCGAGATGACCGACGAACAGTGGGACAAGGTCATCGACGTCACCCTGAACGGCACCTTCCGCTGCACCCGCGCCGCGCTGCGCCGGATGAAGGCGGGTGGCCACGGTGGCGTCGTGGTGAACAACGCCTCGGTCGTCGGCTGGCGCGCCCAGGCCGGCCAGGCCCACTACGCGGCGGCCAAGGCGGGCGTCATGGCGCTCACCCGCTGCGCCGCGGTGGAGGCCGCCGCGTACCGGGTGCGGGTCAACGCGGTCTCGCCGAGCCTGGCCATGCATCCGCATCTGGTGAAGGTCACCACCCCCGAACTGCTGGCCGAGCTCACCGAGCGCGAGGCCTTCGGCCGGTACGCCGAGCCCTGGGAGGTGGCCAACGTCATCGTCTTCCTGGCCAGCGGCTACTCGTCGTACATGACGGGCGAGACGGTGTCCGTGAGCAGCCAGCACCCATGAGGCGAGAATGAGAACGTGCCGAATTCCACCAGGAACCGCGCTTCCACCGGAAACAGTGCGAAGAACAGCGAGAAGAAGACGACCGTGACCCCGTCCCCCGAGCGACGGCGCGAACTGCTCTCGACCGCGGCGGAGGTCTTCGCCGCCCAGGGGTACAACGCGACCACCGTCCGCCGGATCGCGGACGAGGCGGGGATGCTCGCGGGCAGCCTCTACTACCACTTCGACTCCAAGGAGTCGATGGTCGACGAGATCCTCTCCACCTTCCTGAACGAGCTCTGGGCCGGGTATGACGAGGTGCTCGGCGCCGGACTCGGCCCCCGGGAGACCGTCGAGGCACTCGTCACCGAGTCCTTCCGGGAGATCGACCGGCACCGCGCCGCCGTCGCGATCTACCAGAAGGAGTCCAAACACCTCTCCACCCAGCCGCGCTTCCGCTATCTCGCCGAATCACAGGGGAGGTTCGAGCGGGCATGGCTGGGCGCGCTGGAGCGCGGGGTGGCCGAGGGGGCCTTCCGCGCCGACCTCGACATCCGGCTGGCGTACCGCTTTCTGCGCGACACGGTGTGGGTCGCCGCCTCCTGGTACCGGCCGGGCGGACAGCACAGCGCCGAGGAGATCGCCCGGCAGTATCTGTCGATGGTCCTGGACGGCATCACGCCGCGAGAAGAACAGACACATCGAGACCGGACACAGCCAAAAGACACCACGCGAGACCCAGCGCGAGACACAACGACCGTAAGACCGTCATGACCTGAGGGACCTCAAGGAGCTGCCATGCCCGAGGCATACATCGTGGAAGCGGTAAGGACGCCGGTGGGGCGGCGGAAGGGCGGGTTCGCCTCCGTCCACCCCGCCGACCTCGGCGCCCATGTCCTGCGCACGCTGATGGAGCGCTCGGGCGCCGACCCGGCCGCCGTCGAGGACGTCGTCTTCGGCTGTCTGGACACCGTGGGCCCGCAGGCCGGGGACATCGCGCGCACCTGCTGGCTGGCCGCCGGGCTCCCGGAGGAGGTGCCGGGCGTGACCGTCGACCGGCAGTGCGGCTCCTCGCAGCAGGCCCTGCACTTCGCCGCGCAGGCGGTGCTCTCCGGCACCCAGGACCTGGTGGTCGCGGGCGGGGTGCAGAACATGTCGATGGTGCCCATCGGCTTCGCGAGCGGCAAGGCCGGTGAGCCCCTGGGGCTGACCGAAGGCCCCTTCGCGGGCTCGGAGGGATGGCGGGCGCGCTACGGCGACCGGCCGGTCAGCCAGTTCTACGGCGCCGAGCTGATCGCCGAGAAGTGGGGCATCACCCGAGAGGCCATGGAGGAGTTCGCCCTGGGCTCGCACCAGCGGGCGCTGCGCGCCATCGACGAGGGCCGCTTCGACCGCGAGACCGTCCCGTTCCGGGACGTCTCGGTGGACGAGGGGCCGCGCCGGGACACCAGCCTGGAGAAGATGGCCGCGCTCAAGCCGCTCATCGAGGGCGGGCGGCTCACCGCCGCGCTCTCCTCCCAGGTGTCCGACGGCGCCGCGGCCCTGCTGCTCGCCTCCGAACAGGCCGTACGGGAACACGGCTTGACCCCGCGCGCCCGGGTGCACCATCTGTCGGTGCGCGGCGAGGACCCGATCCGGATGCTGTCCGCGCCCATACCGGCGACGGCGCACGCGCTGAAGAAGACCGGGCTGACCATCGGCGACATCGACCTGGTCGAGATCAACGAGGCGTTCGCCCCCGTCGTCCTGGCCTGGCTGAAGGAGACCGGCGCCGACCCCGAGCGGGTCAACGTCAACGGCGGCGCCATCGCCCTGGGCCACCCGCTCGGCGCCACCGGCGCCAAGCTGATGACGACCCTCCTGCACGAACTGGAGCGCACCGGCGGCCGCTACGGCCTGCAGACGATGTGTGAGGGGGGCGGCCAGGCGAACGTCACGATCGTCGAGCGGTTGTGAGAACCGCGACCACCGCCTCGACGGACGGAGTCCGGCGCAGCCGCCCGAAGCCCGTGAGGCCCCCAGGGCCGAGCGGTGCGAGGGGGCCGTGGAGGTGGGGGTCGATGTGTGAGGGGGGCGGCCAGGCGAACGTCACGATCGTCGAGCGGTTGTGAGGACTCCGACCGGACGCCTTCCCGTGGCGACCGCGCCCGGCCCCGCAGATGATGGTGCTGCTCCGAGGGCGGGACCGAGGCCGGGAGGACAGTGCCATGGCGTGCGGATCGACCAAGCTCTGGAACGGCGAGGCCACCTGGTTCTGTTGTGGCAGCGCCTGGGGTCCGTGCGCCTCCGCGGGCGGCGGCGCGTGCGGCACCTGCCGGTCCAGCGCCTTGCAGGCCGCCTGGCCCAACGCCTCCAAGGCGTGCTGGGACATCACCCGGCCGGACCTGTGCGGCGAGGCCATACCCCGTCGCGGCTGCGGCTCGGTGATGAAGGTGCGCCATGACTGCTCGGGCGCGAGCGTCTGCGTCACCGTCAGCGACTGCGGCCCGCGCACCCGTAGCTTCTGCTCCGAGTCCACCTGCTGCGACGGGGTCTGCCGCACCAACCGGGTCATCGACCTCACCCCCGCCGCCTTCTCCGCCATCGGCAGTCTGAGCTCCGGCACCCTGCCGGTCTCCATCTTCGAATGAGGCGGGCCCGGCCATGAGCGCGTACCGAACCGGCGACCGACTCGACCGCCGTCGCTTCCTCACCACCGCCGCCCTCCACGGCGCCACCGTCGTCGGGGCGACCGCCCTGGGCGCCGTGGACGCCGACGCCGCCTTCGCGGCGCCCATACGCCCCCTGGATCCCGCGGTCGCCGAGAGTGCCTTCGCCGAGGGGCGGATCACCGCGATCAACGACGACGTCCTGTCGGTCGCGGGTTCCTACGGCGACCACTCCAGGGTGCGGGTCACGGGCGCCACCAGCGTCTGGAAGGCCCGGGCCACCACCGCGGCCGACATCGAGACCGGCGACGGCCTCTACGCCCGCGGCGTCCCCCTGCCCGACGGGTCCCTCGCCGCCGACGCGGTGTGGGTCAACATCGTGAACCTCCACGCCACCATCCGCGGCATCGAGAAGACCCGGCTGCACCTCGCCCACGGGCAGCACGAGATCGTCGGCAACCTCATGGCGGAGACCACCAGCGCCGCGTACGGCACCGCCTCGCCCACCGCCGACCTGTCCCGGCTCACCATCGGGCAGAGCGCCCAGGTGCTGGGCGCGTGGCGGCCGTCCGACGGTTCCGTGGACCTGGTCCGGGTCGCGGTCGCCCCCGGCGTTGGGAGGCGGCGGTGAGCGCCCTGGTCCGCGACCTCGCCCCGCTGGTGCTCGCCGGGGTGCTGGGACCGGCCGGTGCGGGCAAGCTGTTCGGCCGGGGCGCCGCCCGGCAGGCGCCGCGTACCGCGCTCGCCCGGCTGTTGCGCGACGGCGGCCGGGCCGCACTCGCCCTCCGCGTCCTCGGCGCGGTCGAGCTCCTCCTCGCCGCCGCGCTGCCGGCACCGCCCCTCACCCCGCTCCCGGGCACGGCGGCCGCCCTCCTCGGCGCGGGCTTCCTCGGCTACCTCGGCTACGCCCGCGCCGCCGCGCCCGGCTCCTCGTGCGGCTGTACGGCGCGGCGGGACGCCCCCCTCACCTGGCGCGCCTTCGTCCGTGCGGCCGCGGTCCTCGCGGGCGGGGTCACGGCGGCCCTGGCCCAGCAGCCCTGGTGGACCGTGGCGAGCCGCCGTCCGGCCGCGGCGCTGTGCGTGGTCCTGGCCGCCGCGGCGGCCCTGACGGCCCTGTCCGCCGATCCGGACCGCCGCTGGCGGATGCCGCTACGTCGGCTGCGGCTGCGGATCAGCGGGCATCCGCTCGCCGCGACCGGAGCGCGGACGGCGGTCCCGGTAGCCGCGACCGTCGAACTGCTGGAGCGTTCGCGCGCCTGGCAGAGCGTCTCCCGTGTGGTGCGCTCCGCGCTGCTGGACCACTGGGACGACGGCGGCTGGCGCATCCTCCAGTTCGCCGGGGTGTACGGGGGCGGCCCGGCCGCGAGGCCCGTGCTGGTGCTCTTCGCGGTGGACGCCGGGGCCAGCCTGGACACGGTGCGCGAGCCCGCCGTCCGGGTCAGCGTCATCGACGCGGACAGCGGGGCCCCGGTCATGGCCACGGCGTGAGGCCCGCCGAACGGGCACCGACGGCGGTCCGGGCGCCGCACATGTGTTCCGGGGGGAGTCCCGGCGGAACTCCCGGCGGAACGTCACCACCCCGAGTAGCCTGGACGGCACTGCCCAGGTCGAGCCGGTGGCGCGAGTAGGGGAGTGGGTATGTCCGAGAATCGGACCGCGTCCGGCTCCCGAGGGCCCCGGTCCTGGCCCTGGTGGCAGCGGCTGGAGGGCGCGTTCGACCGGTCCGCGATCGGACGCGGATGGCGCCGGGGCAGCGAATTCGAGCTGCTGCACCGCTCGATGGGCTTCGCCGCCCTGGGCTTTCTCACCCTGGTGCCCCTGCTGATCGTGGTCGCCGCGGCCGATCCGGTGAACCGGCTCGGCTTCGCCCAGTGGCTGGCCGAGGGCCTCGGGCTGACCTCGACCTCGCGGGACGAGGTGCAGCGGCTGTTCGCCCCGCCCAAGCAGGCGCTGGAGTCCACCACCGCCTTCGGCCTGGCCACGCTGGCCGTCTTCGGACTGCGCTTCGGCACGGTGCTCCAGGTCGGCTACGAGAAGGTGTGGGAGCTGCCGGCCGGCCGCTGGCACACCGTCTGGCGCCATCTGGTGTGGCTCGTGGTGCTGATCTGCTATCTGCTGCTCTCCGCCCATCTGGAGCCGGGCCTCTCCCGCGTGCTGGTGGCGGTGCTGGGCACGGTGCTGTTCTTCTGGTGGTCGCAGCGGCTGCTGCTCGGCGGGCGGATCAGCTGGGGCGCCCTGCTGCCCGGCGCGCTCGCCACCAGCGTCGGGCTGCTGGGGCTGCGGGTCTTCTCCCAGCTGGTGTTCTCCCCGCTGATCGCCTCCAGCACGGTCTCCTACGGCCCGGTCGGCACCGTCCTGGTCGTCCAGTCCTGGCTGGTCGGCGTCGGCTTCGTGGTCTTCGGCGGTGCGCTCGTCGGGCGGGTGCTGCACGAGGACTATCTGCGGATGGTGGCTTGGCGCCGCAAGCGGCGCCGCGACCGGGCCAAGGCGGCCGAACCGCCGGGGTGACGCCCCGGCCCGCGCGGTCTTTCCCGAGACGGCCACGTGGTCGGCGCGGGGTTGCCGCTGACCCCCGAAACGCCGTCGCACCGGGCCGGGGCCGCCTGGCATGCTGGCGGTGTGAACGGACCTGAGATCCACCTCAGCCTCGCCCCTGAACTGCGATTCTTCGCCGTTCCCGAGCGGCGCCGCCCCTGGACGGCGGTCGCCACCGACGGCGTCTCCACTCTCGGCCATGTGGTCGAGTCGCTGGGGGTGCCGCTCACCGAGGTGGGCAGGCTGCTGGTGAACGGCGAGGAGGCCGCCGTCTCGCATGTGCCGGGCGCGGAGGAGACCGTGGAGGTCCAGCCGGTCGTCCGCCCGCAGCGGGTGCCGGGCGCGCCGCTGCGCTTCCTGCTCGATGTGCACCTGGGCACGCTCGCGCGGCGGATGCGGCTGCTGGGCGTGGACGCCGCGTACGAGAGCGAGGACATCGGCGACCCCGAGCTGGCCGCGCGCTCCGCCGCCCAGCGCCGGGTGCTGCTCTCCCGCGACCGGGGGCTGCTGCGCCGCCGCGAGCTGTGGGCCGGGGCATATGTCTACAGCGACCGCCCCGATGAGCAACTGCGCGACGTCCTCGGCCGGTTCACCCCGGACCTGGCGCCCTGGACCCGCTGCACCGCCTGCAACGGCCCGCTGGAGGACGCCGACAAGGAGACGGTCCGGGAGGAGCTGCGGCACGGCACCCAGCGTACGTACGACGTCTTCGCACGCTGTACGGTCTGTGAGCGGGTCTACTGGCGCGGTGCCCACCACGCCCGTCTGGAGGCCATCGTGGCCGGGGCGATGGGCGAGTTCGGCGACGCGCGGACCGCGCTGTCCTGAGCGCCGGGCCGTTCGCCACGCCGCCGAGCGGCCCTAACGGCCGCAGCGGGGGCACTGGAAGTCATGTCCGCCCGCGGCGATCCCCTTGCCGCCGGCGCCGTAGGGAACCAGGACCATCTGGAGCCGTCCGCAGGCGCAGCGGCTCCAGACCACGACGCCCTCGCTGGTGGTGTGCCGGGAAACGATGGTGTGCGTATCGGTGTTCATGGCAGCAGGATGACGCCGGACGACCGTTGAGGTCCATTGCACGTTTTCCTGGTCATGTGTGCAAAATGATTTCATGATTGACCTCCGTCGGCTTCATATGCTCCGCGTGGTGCGCCAGCAGGGCACGGTCACCGCGGCCGCCGAGGCCCTGCACCTCACCCCGTCCGCGGTCTCCCACCACATGCGCGAGCTCGCGCGCGAGCTCAGGGTCCCGCTGCTGGAGCCGCACGGCCGCGGCGTCCGGCTGACCCCGGCCGGGCACCTGCTCATCGAGCACGCCGACGCGCTGCTGGCCCGGTGGGAGGAGGCGCGGGCGGAGCTGGAGTCCTACCGGGCGGGCATGACGGGACCGCTGCGCATCGCGGGCTTCACCACCGCGATCAGCGGCCTGATCGCCCCCGCGGCCGGGCGGCTGCGGCGCAGCCACCCCGACCTGCTGGTGCGGGTGCGCGAGTGCGACACCGAGGAGAGCATGGACCTGCTGGTGGCGGGCGAGGTGGATCTCGCGGTCGTGGAACCCATCGAGGGCGGGCCGCCGCCGGATGACGCGCGGTTCGAGCAGAGCCCCCTGTTGGAGGAGCCGCACATCATGCTGGTGCCGGCCGACCACCGGCTGGCGGGGGCGGTTTCGGTGCGGCTGGAGGACGCGGCGGCCGAGGACTGGATCGTCGCCGACGCGGGCACCTGCGACCACGCCCAGCGGGTGCGGATGCTGTGCGCGGCGGCCGGGTTCTCGCCGCGGATCGTGCACGCCGCCACCCACTGGTCGGCGGTCTGGTCGCTGGTCGGGAACGGGCTGGGCGTCTCGCTCATCCCGCGGCTGGCCGAGGGCCCGGCGGGCCAGGCGGTGGCGCGGGTGCCGGTGGCGGGCGAGAACATGCCGACGCGGCGGATCCTCACCTGCGTACGCCGGGGCAGCCTGCGGAACCCGCTGATCGACCTCGGGATACGGGCGCTGGAAGAGGCGGTGCGCCACCACCAGAGCCTGGACGACTGGCCCCGGACCGCCGCCTGACGGCGCACCATGACGCCCTCTCAGGACACCTGGACGTCCTCTCGGGGCCGGGGCCGGGGCCGCCTCGACGCCCTCTCAGGACACCTCGTCCTGGAGGGCCTCCGGAAGCGTGGTGTGGAAGGCCGGGTGGGCGTGCAGCCGCCGTACGTAGGCGCGCAGCCGCCCATGGCGGGAGACCCGGTCGGCCGCGTGGGCGTCCAGGAGGAGCCGGTGCTCGGTGTCCAGTTGGACCAGGGCCACCCACAGGTCCACATCGGCGGCGGTCAGCTCCTCGCCCAGGGCGTACGGCGCGGCCGTCAGCCGGCGGTCGAGCCGGCCGAGGGCGGTCAGCAGCCGCTCCAGCGCCGTCTGCCGGCACTCCGCCTCGGCTGCCGTCCCGGCCTGCCGGGCGGCGTGGATGATGTCCGCGTCGATGAGGTCGCGGAGGGCGTCGATGTCCGTTGCGAGGGCCGCCGGACGCAGCGGGGGGCGTCCGGTTCCGCTGTCGTCGCTCAGATGGCCGGCGAGGTCGCGCAGAATGTCGGGCGTGTGATTGCTGACGACGCGTCCGGTCCAGCGGTCGCACAGCGCGGGCGCGTCCACCGGTCCGCCGTAGCGGTGCCAGGTGGCCTCGTAGGCCCCGCGCAGTGCGGCGTACGCCTCGGGGGTGTCGTCCGGGAGCCCGACGAGGGTGGTGGCCACGGTGTCCCGCAGCCCGAGCAGATCGAGGGTGATGGAGACGCGCAGTGAGAGCGGACAGCTCGCGGAGAGATAGAGCCGATAGCGGTGCGGCACCGGATAGAAGCCACCGGCGAGGTCGACGCCGATGCGGCTGCGGAAGCGGTGCGGTGGCGCGGGTGGGGCGATCCGGGGGCGGGGCGAGCAGGGGTCGGGGTCGAGAAGAGCGGCGGGACCTGAACTGACCGGAAACGTCTCGGACATGGCTCTCCAGGGCAGTGACGAAAGGCCCCGGCCACCGCCGGTCGAGGGCGGCGCCGATGGCACGACGGAAGGGAAGCCCGCGCGGGGCGCCCGCCTGGACGGTGCCGGGACACACCCGACCCCCGGCGGCGCGGGACCGCGCTCGGTGACCGTGTCGGCTCGGGCCGACTCAGAGAGCTGGACTGGAGGCGCTGCAGATGCGCAGCAGATCGATGTGCAGCCGTCTGGTCAGGAGGTGGAGCCGGTGGAGCGGGGACAACGGACGGGGACACCGGCGGGCGCCGTCCCCGTGGCTGTCGGTCCTGGGCATCTCCACCGATCCCATCATCGGGGGCTCGCGAGGCAGCGAGACCGCGCTTGTCCCGTCCACGCCGACGGAACCTGGTCGTCACCCGGGGGCACCCCGTCGCGGGAGAAGGGTTGCCTGTCAACGAGCCGGGGCCGATGACCCACCTGAGCGGGGGTTCCGCACGGTGGGCGCTGACAATCGTGACCGTCCCTGACAGTGTCGTCGCGCTCCGCGAGGGCGTCAACCCATGCCGGAGCGGTCAACACCGCCCGGCGGTACGGCGGATGTACGGCGCCCCGGCGCGACCGGCTCGGCGGTGGCGCGACCGGCTCAGCGGAACGGCCGGTCCGGGCCGCCGGTGTCCCGCTCGATGAGGACCATGGCCGCGTCGTCCGCCAGCCGTCCCTCGGTGTGCCGGACCAGGGCGTGGCGCAGCCCGTCCAGGTACTCGGAGGGGGTGGCGCAGTCCAGCGTCTCCATGGTCCGGTGCAGCGGAAAGAACTCGTTGTCGTCGTTGCGGGCCTCGATCACCCCGTCGGTGTGCAGCAACACCCGGTCACCGGGCAGGAACGGAAAGGTCTCGACGCCGATCGCGGGCGGGCCGAGGAACTCCTCGAGGCCGAGCGGCGGCAGCGGGCGCGCCGGGTCCAGGGAGCGCACCTGGCGCTCGCGCATCACCAGGGGCGGCGGATGGCCGCGGTTGATCAGCTGGATCAGCGACTCGTCCGTCACCTGGGCGAGGAGCACGGTGACGAACTGCTCCTCCAGCTCCTGCGGATCCTGTAGCTGGGAGCGGTCCAGCAGCTCGTACTCGCGCGCCAGCGCGGCCGCACAGCGGTGCATCACCTCGGCGAGGTCCTGCTCGTAGTGCACCGCCTCCCGGAAGGCGCCCACGACGGCCGCGGCGGACCGCACCGCGGCCAGCCCCTTTCCCCGCACATCGCCGACGATCAGCCGCACTCCGTAGCGGGTGCACATCGCTTCGTAGAGGTCCCCGCCGATCTGCGCACCGCGCTCGGCCGCCAGATAGACGCTGGCGGTGTTCACCAGGCCCATCCGGGCGGGCAGCGGCCGCAGCACCACGTTCTGGGACACCTCGGCGATCCGGCGGATATGGGCCAGCTCGCGGTCCCGGCGCACCCGCACCGCGCTGGTCGCCACGCTCGCCACCGTCACCACCAGCAGGGCCAGCAGATTCGTGTACACCTGCGGGGTGCCCCAGGCGTCGTTGTGGATGGCGGTGATCGCGCTGACCACGCCCGCCAGCACCGCCACCCCGACGGTGCCGGCCGGCCCCATGGTCACCGCCGCCAGCGCCGGCGCCGGGGAGAGCAGGGGGCCGGTGTAGAGGGTGTGCGCGGGGGAGAGCTCGATGCTGAGTACCGCGGCCAGGACCAGGAACGGCAGACACCGTGTGATCGCGAACAGTTTCTGGCTGCGACCGCTCACCCCTGGGGCGGCGCGCATGAATCGCATAATTGGGTACTTTATCCGATGAAGGCTCCCGAACGGGGGTGCTCTCCACAACGCGCTACGGAAGCCCCGGGCGTAGCCTGACGCTATGCCCGAGCTTCCGGACGTCGAGGGGTTCCGGCGGACGCTCGCCTCCTGCGCCCAGGGCCACCGCGTCGAACGGGCGGAGGTGGCCGATGCGGGGGTGCTGCACGGGGTGACCGCGCAGCGCCTGAAGCGCGACCTCAAGGGCCGCCGCTTCGCGGCACCGCGCCGCCACGGCAAGTGGCTGATCGCCCCCACCGACGGGCCCACCGTCGTGCTCCACTTCGGTATGACCGGGCGGCTGGTCTGCGGGGCGGACTCCGAACCGGCCGGCCGGTTCCAGCGCGTCGCCTTCGATCTCGACGACGGCCACCGCCTCGGCTACGAGGACCAGCGCAAACTCAAGGGCATCTGGCTCGCCGCCACCGACGACGACATCGACCGGATCATCGGCGATCAGGGCCCGGACGCGCTCTCGCTGAGCCGGGCCGATCTGGACCGGCTGCTGGAGGGGCGGCGCGGACGCGTCAAGGCCACCCTGACCGACCAGGCCGTGATCGCCGGACTCGGCAATCTGCTCGGCGACGAGATCCTGTGGCACGCCCGGATCCATCCGCGGCGGCCGGTGAACGCGCTGACCGACGACGAGCGCCATGGGCTCCACAGCGCGCTGCGCGAGGTGCTGCGCGCCTCGGTACGGGCGGGGCGGGTGCCGGACGACCCGGACTGGCTCACCGGGCGGCGCGACGATCCGGATCCGCACTGCCCCCGCTGCGGCAATCCGCTGCGCCGCGGCCGGATCTCCGGGCGGACCAGCCTCTGGTGCCCCCACTGCCAGCGGGAGGACGCCTGACGCCCGACCGGGCCACCCGCGCCCCCGCGTCCCGCCTGCCCCTCCCGCCGTGGCCGGTGGTCAGGAGAGGTAGGCCGTGTAGGACATCACATCGCCCGCCTTCACCCGGTACTCGGGATCGTCCCGGGTGAAGGTCTCCTCGATGTCCAGCACCCCGCCGTCGTCCGGGTCGAGGACGATCAGGTAACGGCTCCCGGGGGTGCTGGTGAACCGGAATCCCTGTCCCTCCCGGCCGAGCCGGTCGGTGACCCTGCCCGCCGGGCGAAGCCCCTCGAGCCCGGAGAGCAGTGTGACGATGTCCGCCCTCTGGCGCGGTCCCGGGGTCCACACCGTGCGGAAGGACCCGATGGCCGAGAGCAGCTCTTCCGGGTCGCGGTCGGCGCCCGGGGACCAGACGGCGAGATACTCGCGCAGCGCGGAGGCACCGGCCGGGGGGTCCTCGAAGTAGCTCTGGTTGGCGCCGTTGATACCGGGTGGATAGTGCTCCTCGCTCAGCACCTTGCCGTCGTGGACCGTACGCGGCGGGGGACCGTCCTCGATCACCGGGCGGCCCGGATGGCGCGGGTCGGTGGCCACCTCCAGCGTGGAACCGCTGCCGTCCGCGTTCCAGCGGGTCAGCGACTCCCGGGGCAGTGTCACCGCGTCCTCACCCGATTTCATGCTCAGCGCCCAGCTCTGGAAATGGCTGCCCCGCTCGCTCTTCCCCGGGGACTCCTCGGCCGCGGCCCGCGCCCGCCGGGCGATCTCGGAAATCGATACGTCTGCCCGGGAGACATGCGCCACCAGCGGCAGTGGCCTGGGCGCGGCCACGGCGGGGGAGGAGCCGGTGCCCGAGACGGTCAGCGCCAGGGCGACGACCGTCGCGGCAGCCGCGGCCCCCAGGCTCCAGACCGCGCGCCGCCGGACGGTACGGCGCCGCCGGTCCCGGGACGGCAGCCGCCGCAGCAGCAGCTCGGCCCGCGCGTCCAGCGGCCGGTCCCGCCAGGGGCCGGTGTCGGCGGACACGGGGTCGGCCTCGCGGAGCAGATCCAGTTCGTCGGTCATGCGTGTCCATCCTTGCCGGCCCTGTCAGCCCTCTGGGACCTGTCGCTCTTGCCGCTCGTGCACCCCAGCGAGACCCGGTCGTCCCGGCGCAGGGTCTCTATCTGCTCCCGCAGCCGCCGCCGGGCCCGGTGCAGCCGCATCGCCGCGGCGGACCGGCCGCACCCCAGCACGGTGCCGAGCTCCTCGACGGTCAGCTCCTCCCACGCCGTCAGCCGCAGCACCTCCTGGTCCGCCTCGGCGAGCCGGGCCAGCGCCTCCAGCACCCAGGAGCCCGGCCGCTCCGCGTCCGGGCTCGCCACGGTGCGCCCGCCGCGCGTCACCTCATGGTGGCCCAGTTTGAGCAGCAGTCTGCGGTAACGGCCCTTGCCGCGCACCGTGTTGGCCAGGCAGTGCCGGGCCACCCCGTACAGCCACGGCAGCGGTGACTCGGGGAGTTCGTCCCGGCGCCGCCAGGCCACCGCGAAGACCTCGGCGACCACTTCCTCGACGTCCCAAGCCTGGTCGTCCAGCCGCCGTGCCACAAAACGGCTGACCGCCCAGTAATGCTCACGGTAGGCGGCGTCGAAGGCGTCGTCGGTGCTCATGATCCGAAGGTGTCCGGCACACCGCAGATCATCACACCTCGCGCCGGGCAATCTTGACCGGCCGTCGGAGTGACGATCCACGGGGCGCCGGACACCTAGCGGTCATGAGGAACAACACCGTTGTCGCGGCGGCGCCGGCCGCCCCGCCGTCGCGCCGCCCCGGGCCGGGGGCCACGGCCGTGAAATGGCTGACCACCACCGATCACAAGACGATCGGCACGCTCTACCTGATCACCTCGTTCGCCTTCTTCTGCATCGGCGGGGTGATGGCGCTGCTGATGCGCGCCGAACTGGCCCGTCCGGGTATCCAGATCATGTCGAACGAGCAGTTCAACCAGGCGTTCACCATGCATGGCACGATCATGCTGCTGATGTTCGCCACCCCGCTGTTCGCGGGGTTCGCCAACTGGATCATGCCACTCCAGATCGGTGCGCCCGATGTGGCGTTCCCTCGGCTGAACATGCTGGCGTACTGGCTGTACCTCTTCGGCTCGCTGATCGCGGTGGGCGGGTTCCTGACCCCGCAGGGCGCGGCCGACTTCGGCTGGTTCGCCTACTCCCCGCTGTCGGACGCGGTCCGTTCGCCGGGTGTCGGCGCGGACATGTGGATCATGGGTCTGGCCCTGTCCGGGTTCGGCACCATCCTCGGCTCGGTCAACTTCATCACCACGATCATCTGTATGCGCGCCCCGGGCATGACGATGTTCCGCATGCCCATCTTCACCTGGAACGTGCTGCTGACCGGTGTGCTGGTGCTGCTGGCCTTTCCGGTGCTCGCGGCGGCGCTGTTCGCCCTGGAGGCGGACCGCCAATTCGGGGCGCATGTCTTCGACGCGGCCAATGGCGGGGCGCTGCTCTGGCAGCATCTCTTCTGGTTCTTCGGTCATCCGGAGGTCTATATCATCGCGCTGCCGTTCTTCGGCATCATCTCCGAGGTCATTCCGGTGTTCTCCCGGAAGCCGATGTTCGGCTATGTCTCGCTCATCGCGGCGACGATTTCCATCGCGGGCCTTTCGGTCACCGTCTGGGCGCACCACATGTATGTCACCGGCGGAGTGCTACTGCCGTTCTTCTCGTTCATGACGTTCCTGATCGCCGTGCCCACCGGCATCAAGTTCTTCAACTGGATCGGCACGATGTGGAAGGGGTCGCTGAGCTTCGAGACCCCGATGCTCTGGGCGGTCGGCTTCCTGATCACGTTCGTCTTCGGCGGTCTGACCGGCGTGATCCTGGCCTCGCCGCCGATGGACTTCCACGTCTCGGACACCTACTTCGTGGTCGCCCACTTCCACTACGTCATCTTCGGCACCGTGGTCTTCGCCATGTTCGCCGGATTCCACTTCTGGTGGCCCAAGTTCACCGGCAAGATGCTCGACGAACGGCTGGGAAAGATCACCTTCTGGACCCTCTTCCTCGGCTTCCACGGCACGTTCCTGGTGCAGCACTGGCTCGGCGCCGAGGGAATGCTGCGCAGAATTCCCGACTACCTGGCGGTCGACGGCTTCACCACCCTGAACACCATCTCGACCATCAGCTCCTTCGTCCTCGGCCTGTCGTTCCTGCCGTTCCTCTACAACGTCTGGAAGACTGCCAAGTACGGCGAGAAGGTCGTCACCGACGATCCCTGGGGCTATGGACGTTCGCTGGAATGGGCGACCTCCTGTCCGCCGCCGCGCCATAACTTCGTCAGCCTGCCGAAGATCCGTTCCGAATCCCCCGCGTTCGATCTGCACCATCCCGATGTCGGCCAGAAGGAGA
Source organism: Streptomyces lacaronensis (assembly GCF_047337785.1). Classification (NCBI taxonomy): domain Bacteria; kingdom Bacillati; phylum Actinomycetota; class Actinomycetes; order Kitasatosporales; family Streptomycetaceae; genus Streptomyces; species Streptomyces lacaronensis. The sequence continues at coordinate 1,716,957 of NZ_JBLHDK010000003.1, read as the reverse complement.
GTGTGGCGTGAGTATGGCCAGAGCCGCCGAGCCCCCCGGTATCGCCGCCGGAATCAACCAGATCGAGGGCTACCTGCTGTTGCGGGGCGAGCGGGACGCGGCCCGGGAGCGGGCCCGCCGCCTCACCGGCCGGCTCGACTGGCTGACTTCCGCCCAGCGGGCGGAGGTCGAGCGGGTCTACCTCCAGGACCAGCTGGCCGTCACCGAGCAGACCCTGCGCACGGTGGTGCGGCGCTGCGAGGAGATGCGGGCGGAGTACCAGGAGGTCTACCGGACGCTGCGCCGCCGGCTGCTGCTGGCCTGTCTCCTCGGGGCCGGAGCCCTCTCCGGCGGCCTCGCCGCCGCCCTCACCGTGCGGTAGGCCCCGTCTCGGTCGGGACCGGAACCACCCCCGACCCGGCGGGGCCGAAGTCGAACCAGGCCGGGGGCGCGTCGCCCAGGGCCTGGCCGGTGTAGTGGCTCCAGAGCCCGGCGACCCGCTGGACACGGGCGTCCGTCAAGGGGATCTGCTTCCGCTTCTTGGCGTCCTCGCCGAAGAGGGCGACCGCGGTGACCAGGTCCGGGGTGTAACCGACGTACCAGGCCGCCCTCTTGTCGTCGGAGACCCCGCCCTTGCCCGCCGAGGGCCGTTTGACGGCGCGTACCGCGGTCGCTCCGCCGTCCTCGACGAGGCTCTGGGTGATCAGCTGGGCGGCCGCGGGGGCGATCGCCTGGTCGCCCACCGCCTTGGGCGGCCCGGCCGTCTCGTCGCCGCGCCGGGCGGACCTCACGATGCTCGGGGTGACCCGCTTGCCCTGGTGGTCGAACGAGGCGTAGACACCGGCCATCCTCAGCGGGCTCGAACCCATCAGCCCCAGCCCGACCGACTCCTTGGTGGCGAAGCCGCCGCCGTCGGTGTCCATGCCCAGCGCCCCGGCGGTGTGCTTGACCTCCGGCAGTCCGCCGGCGGTGGCCCCGTCCCGCATCTTGGCGTCCAGGGACGCGGCGGCGCTGACCGGTTCGAAGACGGGGCCCACCTGGTAGTCGCCGCGGGTCGCGTTGGACAGATAGTGCCGGGTGTAGTCCCGGCCGCCGTAGAGCGCGACGATCCGCCCGTTCCTGGGGTCCACCGAGACCGCGCCGCCCTGGGTGGCGGCCGCGTCCGCACGGGCCCGCTTGCCCTTGGCGGAGCCGTCGAGGCCCTGGTGCATCGTCTCCTCCAGCGCCCGCTGTTTGGCCGGATCGACGTTGAGGGTGATGGTCCAGCCGCCCGCGGCGAGTTCCTGCTCGCTGACGCCCGAGGCGATCAGCTCATTGCGGGCCGCGTCCACGAGGTACCCGGCCTGTCCGCCGAGGCCGGGGGCGGGCTCGGGGGCCACCGGCACGGGGAAGCGCATCCGCTTCCGCTCCGCGGGGTCCAGCCAGTGCATGTCCACCATGTTGTCCAGCACGTAGTTCCAGCGCCGGATGACCAGGCGCTTCGCCTTGGGGCTCGCGACGGCCCAGTCGTACTGGCTGGGGGCCTGCACCAGCGCGGCGAGGTACGCGCCCTCCTCGACGGTGAGGTCGTCCACGTCCTTGTCGTAGTACGCGCGGGCGGCGGCCTGGACGCCGTAGGCGACGCGGCCGAAGTAGCTGGTGTTCAGATACCCCGCGAGGATGTCCTCCTTGGAGTTGCGCTGGTCGACCTTGAGGGAGATCACCAGCTCCTTGATCTTGCGGGTGGCGGTCTGCTCCTGGCTCAGGTAGTAGTTCTTGACGTATTGCTGGGTGATGGTCGAGCCGCCCTGAGTGCCCTTGCCCGTCACGGTGTTGACCAGCCCCCGCAGGATGCCCATCGGGTCCACGCCGGAGTCCTTGTAGAAGGACTTGTTCTCGGCCGCGACGAACGCGTGCTGCACACCGGTGGGCACCCGGTCGAGGGTGACCATCTCGCGGTTGATCTCGCCGGTGCGGGCGAGGATCGTGCCGTCGCTGAACTTGTAGACGTTGCTCTGCGCCTTCGCCTGCGCGTTGGCCCTGGGGATGTCGATCGAGTAGTAGAGCACCGTGAACGCCCCGATCAGCAGGGCGCAGAGGGCGGCCACATAGGCGAGCAGCTTCCGCCAGGTGAAGAACCGCCGGATGCCGGTGCGCTTCCGCTTGCCGCGTCCCCTGGCTCCGCGCCGCCGGCCCGGGGGTCTGGTGTCCCGCGGCGTCTGCTCCGAGTCCGGTGTGAACCGTACGCGTAGTGCCGTCAGGGGACCTGCCATGCCGATTGCTCCTCCGTCGATCCCGGCCGCGAGGTTTCGCGCGGGTCGGCGCCATCCTCCTCAGCGAAGGTCTTCGGAACCGCAACGGACGGTCTCGGCGGGGGCTCGGCCGGGTCTCGACTTCCGCTCGACGGTGTATCAGCCGTGTATCGGTCCGGGCTCCGGCGGTTCGGGCTGCTCGGGCCGCTCGGGCAGGCGCAGCGTGGCGACCGCGCCGCCGTCCGGTGCGTTGCCGAACTCCAGCGTGGCGCCGATGACCTGGGCCTGGCCGGCCGCGATGGTCAGCCCGAGACCATGGCCCCGGCCCCGCTCCCGGACCCCGGTGCGGAACCGCTGCGGGCCCTTCTCCAGCAGATCGTCCGGAAAGCCGGTGCCGTGGTCGCGGACCGTCACGGTCCGGCCGTCCGCCGCCACCGTCACCTCGACCGGTTCGCGGCCATGGCGATGGGCGTTGACCACGAGATTGGCGACGATACGGGTCAGCCTGCGGGGGTCCGTCCACACCTTCGGGCCGTCCGTGACGTCCTGCTGCCGGGTGTCCTCGCAGTCCCGCTGCCCGGTGTCCTCCGCCGCGCCGGTCCGCAGCCGTGCCGACAGCCCGGTGCCCGCGATGGCCTCCTCGAGCACCGGCCCCAGGGGGCAGGGGGACAGATCGGCCTCCTCCGCCCCCGCGTCCAGCCGGGAGATCTCCAGCAGTTCCTCGACCAGCGTGCTCAGCACCCGCACCCGGTCGCGCACATACCCTGCCGCCTCGCCCGGCGGGAGCAGCTCGGCGGCGGTGACCAGACCCATCAGCGGGGTACGCAGCTCATGCGCCACATCGGCGGTGAACCGCTGCTCGTCGAGCAGCCGCTCCTGAAGCGCGGCGGCCATCGAGTCCACGGCCCCGGAGATCTCGGCGATCTCGTCGTGCGGGCGGGTGGCGGGGGAGATCCGGGCGTCCAGGTCCCCGGCCGCGATCCGCCGCGCGGTGGCCGCCGCCAGCCGCAGCCGCCGGCTCATCCGCTCGGCGGTCAGCACGCCCAGCGGCAGCACCACGGCGGTGGTCATCAGCCCGGCCAGGATGATGTTGGTGTCCAGCGCGCCGATGTCGCGCATCGCGGTGCTCATGTCGAGGCGTACGGACAGGACTTGGTCGTCGGCGGGCCGGGCCGCCCACATCGCGGGTCCGCCCGGGCCGGTGGTGAACTCGGTGCCCTGATGGCCCTTTCCCACCAGGCGCCGCAGATCACCGGGGAGCCCGGGTGCGTCCAGCACCGCCCCGGAGCCCTGGACGGCGCCGGTGCGGGCGTAGATGACCGCGGCGCGGTCGAGCGTGGTCCGCGCCCCGTCGCGCGCCTGGGACAGTTCGCGCTCGCGCGAGGCGTGGTGCACCAGGACGCCCACCGCGGCCGCGGCGGCACAGGTCGCCGCCGCCACCAGGGCGACTATCCGCCATCTCAGCGTCATCGTCAGCGCCGCAGCTTGTAACCGAAGCCGCGGACCGTCTCGATCCGTTCGGCGCCTATCTTGGCCCGCAGCCGCTGCACATGGAGGTCGACCACACGGGTGTCGCCCTGCCACGCGTGGTCCCAGACCCGGCTGAGCAGCGTACGGCGCTCCAGCACCACACCGGGCGAGCCGGCGAACTCCAGCAGCATCCGCAGTTCGGTGGGGGTCAGGGCCAGCGGCTCTCCCGCGCGGCGCACCTCCATGCCGCGGGTGTCGATGGTCAGATCGCCGAAGACGAGGGTGTCGGGACCGGCCGCGCCGTCCGCCTCCGGTGCCCCGCCGCGCGCCTCGGCGCGCGAGGCGCGGGCCACGGGGGTGAAGGAGGCGCGGCGCAGCAGCGAGCGGATACGGGCCACCAGGACCGCGCTCTCGCACGGCTTGACCACATAGTCGTCGGCGCCCGCCTCGAGACCGGAGACCACGTCCAGGGAGTCACCGCGCGCGGACATCATCAGGATCGGCGCCAGGCTGAACTCGCGGACCCTGCGGCACAGTCCGATGCCGTCCAGCTCGGGCAGCATCACATCAAGCAGCAGCAGATCGGGCTGTCTCTCGCGGAAGATCTCCAGCCCGGTGAGGCCGTCGCCCGCGGTGGACACGGTGAAGCCGTACCGCTCCAGGGCCATCCGCACCGTATTGCGGATCACCTCGTCGTCCTCGACGAGCAGCAGATGCGCCTCGGTCGGGGAGCCGGGGCCGGGCGGGGTGAAGGCGGTGGTCATCGCGTCGTCCTCGTCTCCGTACGGGTACCGGTACGGGTACCCGTGTCGGCGGCTGTGCCGGTGCTGCTCGGCACGGGCTCCGGTGCGGCGCCGGGGTCGGCGGTCCGGGCGGCCGCGCCCTCCCCCGGGACCGGCGGCCGGGTGGCCGCGCCGTCCTCCGGGACGGGGGTCCGGGTGGCCGTGCCGCCATCGGGCGTCACGGCCGCCATGACGGTGCCGTTCCAGCGGAAGCGGGTGGTGACCCGGCCGTCCCCGCCGATCGCGGAGATCAGCAGATCACGGCCGAAGGTTTCGCCGGTGAGCCCGGGAGGGCCCCAGTAGATCAGCACGGGGCGGACCGTGCGGCCCGAGGCGGTGTAGACCTGAAGCAGCGTCCGCTCGAACGCCGGCAGATCGGCCGCCACCACCAGTTCGTCCCGGCCGTCACCGGTCAGATCGCGGTGGACGGTGTCCCGCAGCGGGCAGTAGCCGCCGTCCGGGCACAGCGAGACCTCCTTCTGCACCACCGCCGGCACATTGGGGTCGTGGAGCAGCAGGTTCTTGGCGGACAGGGCGGCCAGTCCGCCCGAGGGCACCTTGACCTTGTCCACCGGCAGATAGCGGGCGAAGTCGGGCTTCTCGCGGGGCGTGGTCACGGCCGAGGGGGTGTACCGGGGCCAGAGCGGAACCGCGCTGGCCGGTGCCGAGAGCGAGGGCGCCGAGCCGTCGTCCCGCACCCCCGCCTGGGCCGCGCAGCCCGCGGCGGTCACGGCGGCGCACGCGGCCACCACGGCGGGCAGGAGGGCGCGGGGCGGCCTGGGGCGGGGGCGGCGTCGCGCGGTGCGCGATCCGGTGGGGAGTGAACGCATGGCCGTCTCAGCCTACTGAGCGACGGAGGCGTGCCACGCCGGACCCGTGAGGTTCGGCCGGGCCGTGGGAGCCGTGAGGTATCGGCCGGACCGCGGGAGTCATGACGCGGCGGCCGGGGCGCCGAAGACGAACAGGCCCGGGGCGGCACCGCCCCGGGCCTGTTCGGTGTGACGTGGCGTCACATGATATGTGTCACTTGATGAATTCCGGGCGAACGCGGGCCGGCCAGGTGCCGACGGTCAGCATGCCCGCCGCGTAGGCGCGCGAGACCAAGGCCGCCCGGTTGGGTGCCTTCATCTTCCGCAACATGGATCCCACGTGGTATTCGACGCCCTGTCTGCTGAGATAGAGCTTGGCGGCCATCTGCACGGTCGACGCGCCGGTGGCCACGCCCTCGAGTATGCGGGCCTCCAGCGGCGACAGCAGTTTCTGGCTGGTGGGGGTCGGTTCCTCCTCTGGTCGTTCGGCATCAGGTTTGACCATCACGACGATGGCCGCGAGTCGGTCGGACCGGCCCTGGATGGCCGTGCCGGTCAGCTTGCCCGAGAACACCTGGCCCCGTGAGTGGTAGCCGAGGACGCGCTCGGTGAAGCGGGTGCGCCGCCCGTCGTGCAGCCGCGAGAAGTGTTCCCGCAGGACGGAGGGGGTGCTGGGGTGCAGCAGGTCGAACAGGCTGCGGCCGCACAACTCGGCGGACGAGGCGCCGAAGTGTCGGAAGAAGTCCTCGTCCCCGGCCACCACATGGAGGTCGGGGGCGAGTGTGGCCATTCCGGTGGCGTGCCGCGAGGCGGCGGACACTGCCTGTCCGGGCACTCGAGGGGCACTCTGAGCGCTGTGGGGGAGGGCCAAGAGGAGTCACCGCTTTCGGTCGGTTCGTGACGGAGTGGTCAGTCCGTCTCGGGTGAACCCCCAGGTGACGGAGGGTCGGCGCATCGCGGCCACGCAATGCGCCGGACCCCAGGGGGAATTCAGTGACGGGTGTTAGGCCCGCTTCCTGGTGTATACCAACGCTACGGTGACTGTGGAGTGCCCGTTTCCAACAGAGTTCTGCCCGTTTTTTGACCGCTTTGCGGACGGAGTCGATGCGGCGCGAAGCCGCTGGTCGAAGCGTTACGCCGCGGCCTTGGCGGACCTGCGCGTTTGCGAACGGCTCCCGGAACGGGCGCTCTTCGAACTCGGGCGACCCGCCGTGCGACCCTCGCCGCGGGCCGTGCCGCGCTGCTCGGACGGCTCGGCCATGACGCCGCCCTTGCGCAGCACCGCGTAACCGACCCCGATGCCGACGGCCACCGGCCATTCGATGACCTCCACGGCACCCAGCGCCCCGAGCCCCACGTACAGCGGGAGTCCGCCCTTGGCGGGCAGCACCCGGCGGGCCATCTCGATCGGCTTCATCGCCACCTTGGCCGCACCGCCGGTGGCACGGGTGGTGGCGTGGCCGACCGTCCCGAAGGTCTCCCTCGTGGCGTGGCCCACGGTGTCGAGGGTTTCCCTGGTGGCGTGGCCGACGGTGTCGAACCCCTCCTTCGTGGCGTGGCCCATGGCGTCGAGCGTGGGCACCGTGACGGTCACGCGGCGCCTGCCGTCGCTGCGCGATGTCTCCATGGGGCCCTTCGCGGCCTTCGCCGTCCGCTGCCGCTGTGTGGTCTTCGACGGCCTGGTGGACTTCGTCGTCCTCTTGGCCTGCGAGGGCTTCGAGGTGGCCGACGTGGTCTGGGACTTCGTCGTCGACTTGCCGCCGCGCGCCGGCGATGCCGTCTTCTTCGCGGCGGTCGAGGAACTGCGCTTGCGTGAAGTAGCGGGAGTGGTCACTGGTCTCACGTCCACACGGTGATTGGAATCTTCTTCCCTTTTCAGGGTAATCGGGATGAACCGGGCAGGCCGCCCGGAGAGCGGAGGTCCCTTGATGTCACCGCTGCCGTCGCTGTCAGCACTGCGCCTGCCCCTGCCGCCTTCGCTGCTGCTCGCGCCCATCAAAAGCGGTGTGGCCGCGGGCGTGCGGGATGCCGCCGGAGCCGTCGGACGGCTGGTCCGGCCCTCCGCGCGCGGGATCTGGTCCTACCCGGGGCGGTACTACATCGAGGTCCGCGGGGTGCACGGCATCGGCGGCGAGCAGGTGGCCCGCCGGGTGGAGCGGGCGCTCGAGGAGCATCCGCGGGTGCGGTGGGCCCGGGTGAACGCGCCCTCCGAGCGGGTCGTGGTGGCCGTGGGCAAGCCGCCCCCGTCCGAACTGGACCTGATCGCCCGGATCGAGCGCGCGGAGGTCGAGGAGCCCGTCGGGCCCACCGAGGAGTTCGACGAATGGGCCCCCGAGCCGCGCCACCCCTCCGGCGGTGGCAGGGAGGCCCAGTCGCTGGCCGTCGTGGCCGCGGACGTCGTGGGGCTGAGCGTGGCCACCGCCCTGCGCCTGGCCCCCTGGCTCAAGCTGCCCACCGAGGTGGCCGCGACCGTGTCCGTCATCCAGAACCATCCCCGCCTGCGGCGCCTCGCCCTGGCCATCACCCGAGGCCGGTCGACCGAGGCGACGCTGCCGGTGCTGAGCGCGCTGACCCAGGGCGTGGCCACCCGGGGCGGGGGGCTCGCGCTCGACCTCATCCAGCGGATGGCCCTGTGGCGGGAGGCGGAGGCGGAGGGCCGGGCCTGGGCCGCCATGGAGCCGCACCTGGTGCACGGCCCCCAGGACGTGGTGGCCGAGCCCATCGTGGTCGAGCGACCCGGGCCGTCCCCCAAGGACGCCGTGGAGCGCTTCGCGGAGCGCTCCATGGCCGCGGGGGCCGTGGGCGGCGTCCTCACCGCGCTCTTCGCCGGCCCGCGCCGCGGGTTCGCCGTCGGGTTCTCCTCCGTGCCCAAGGGACCGGGGGCGGGCCGGGAGGGGTTCGCGACCAGCCTCGGCCGGTTCCTGGCGCTGCGCGGCGTCCTGGCCATGGATCGCAGCTCGCTGCGGCGGCTGGGCCAGGTCGACACCGTGGTGCTGGACGAGGCGGCGCTGCGCGGCGACCGCTACGAGCCCAACGACCTGGAACTCCTCGGCGGCGCCGACCCCGAGCGGACCGCCGGGCGGCTCTTCGACCTCTTCGACTCCGATGAGCCCCTGAAAACCCGCCGCGCAGGCGGATGGGTGCTCGGCGCCCTGGACACGCTGGAGCTGACGGGCCGCACCGGGCAGCAGGCCGCGGCGAGGCTCCGCCGCAGGGGCAGCGAGCGGATACTCGGCCTGGCCCGGGGGAGCAAGCTCCAAGCGGTGGTCGGCCTCGCCGCGCAGACCGTGCCCGGCGCCGAGGCCGTGGCGGCCGCCGCCCGGCGGGCGGGCGCCCGCATCGTCCTGGCCACCGACCGGCAGCACCCCACGGACATCACCTTCGCCGACGCGATCGCGCCCTCCGGCGGCCGCCTGGTGGCCTCCGTACGCTCCCTTCAGGCCGACGGCGCCGTGGTGCTGCTGCTCTCCGGCAACCGCCGCGCCCTGGGGGCCGCCGACTGCGGCATCGGGGTGCACCGCGAGGGTGAGCCCCCCGCCTGGGGCGCCCATCTGCTCGTCGGCGCCGACCTGGAGTCGGCCGGGCTCATCGTGGACGCCATCGGCGTGGCCGCGCGGGTCGACCGGGAGAGCGCCCTGCTGTCCGCCGGCGGCAGCGCCATCGGCGCGGTGGCCGCCCTCCAGGCGCCCCCGGGCCAGGCCACCGCGCGCGGCGCGGCGTCGGGCACCACCGCGGGGACCCTGGCCTTCGCCCTGGGCAACTGGCGGGCGCGCCAACTCCTCGCCCGCCCCATGGACCCGCCGGTGACCACCACCCCCTGGTATCTGATGCCCGTCCCCCGGGTGCTGGAGCGGCTGCGCACCGGGCCCGACGGGCTGACCCCGGAGGAGGCGGCATCCCGCACCGCGGAGGGGCCGCGCCGGGGCGAGCCCACCCGCACCAGCCTGCCCGCCGCGTTCATCGAGGAGCTCGCCAACCCGCTGACCCCGGTCCTGGCCGCCGGGGCCGCCCTGGCCGCCGCCGTGGGCTCACGCACCGACGCCGCGCTGGTGGCCACCATCACCGGCATCTCCGCGCTCGTCGGCGGATTCCAGCGGGTCAGGACCGAGCGGGCGCTGTCCGAGCTGTTCGCCCGGTCGGCGATCGGCGCCCGGGTCCGCAGGGGCGGTACGGAACGCCTGGTGACCGCCGGGGACCTGGTCCCCGGCGACATCGTCGTGCTGGGCCCGGAGGACGTGGTGCCCGCCGACTGCCGGCTGCTGGAGGCCGAGGGGCTCGAGGTCGACGAGTCCTCGCTGACCGGCGAGTCCCTCCCCGTGCGGAAGTCCCCGGCGCCGGTCGTCGGCGCCCACATCACCCAGCGCCGGTCGATGCTCTACGAGGGCACCACGGTCTCCGCGGGGCGGGCGCAGGCCGTCGTCGTGGCCACCGGACCGGCCACCGAGGTCGGCCGCAGCCTGGCCACCGCCCGCCAGGCCGCCCCCGTCACCGGTGTCGAGGCCCGGCTGACCGCGCTCACCCGATCCAGCGTGCCCATCGCGGTCGGGTCCGCCGCCGCGGTCGCCGGCGCCGGACTGCTGCACGGCCTGCCGCCCACCGAGAACCTCGCCTCCGCCGTCAACCTCGCCGTGGCGTCCGTCCCCGAGGGGCTTCCGTTCCTGGTCAACGCCGCCCAGCTGGCCGCCGCCCGGCGGCTGGCCGACCTCGGCGCCCTGGTCCGCAACCCGCGCACCATCGAGGCCCTCGGCCGCGCCGACGTGCTGTGCTTCGACAAGACCGGAACCCTCACCGAGGGCACCCTCCAGCTCGCGGCCGTCAGCGACGGCGACGGCCCGCTCCCGGCCGACCGGCTCGACGCGCCCCGTAAGGCCGTGCTCGCCGCCGCCCTGCGCGCGACCCCGCCGGCCCGCCAGGCCGAGCCCATGGCGCACCAGACCGACCGCGCGGTGAGCGTCGGGGCGCGCCGGGCCGGGGTCGGGGTGCGGCGCGGAGCGCCCCGCTGGCGCCGTACCGACTCGCTGCCCTTCGAACCCTCCCGCGCCTACCACGCCACCGCCGGGCGCACCTCGCACGGTGCCCTGCTCAGCGTCAAGGGGGCGCCCGAGGGCGTCCTGGAGCGGGTCGCCCGACGGCGCACACCGGGCACCGGACGGGCCACCCCCCTGGACGCGGAGGACATCAAGAAGCTGGCCGACGCCGCCAAGGAGCTGGCCGGAGCGGGGCGGCGGGTCCTGGCGGTGGCCGAGCGCCCGATGCGGGAGAGCGAGGACCTTACCGACGACACCGTGCGGGACCTGGACTTCCTCGGCTTCATCGCGCTCGCCGACCCCGTTCGCACCAGCGCCGGCCCGGCCACCGAGCGGCTGCGCGAGGCGGGCGTGCAGACGGTGATGCTCACCGGCGACCACCCCGCCACCGCGGACGCCATCGCGGCCACCGTCATGGACGTCGCCGAGCCCAAGGTGAGCACCGGTCCGGAGCTGGACGAGATGGACGACGAGCGGCTGGACGAGCTGTTGCCCACGGTGGACGTGATCGCCCGGTGCAGCCCACACCACAAGGTCCGCATCGTCCAGGCGTATCAGCGCCTCGGCCGGGTGGTGGCCATGACCGGCGACGGCGCCAATGACGCCCCCGCGATCCGGCTCGCGGACGTCGGGATCGCCCTCGGCCGGCGCGGCACCCCCGCCGCGACCGCCGCGGCGGACCTCGTCGTCACCGACGACCGCCTGGAGACCATCGTCTCGGCCCTGATGGAGGGGCGCGCCATGTGGGCCTCGGTCCGGGCCGCTCTCGCCATCCTCATCGGCGGCAACTTCGGCGAGGTGACCTTCAGCGTGGCGGCCTCCGCCCTGACCGGCACCACGCCCCTGAGCGCGCGTCAGATCATGCTGGTCAACCTGCTGACCGACCTCGCGCCCGCGCTCGCCATCGCGGTGCGCGAGCCCACCGGGCACACCGGCGAACGGCTGCTCAAGGAAGGCCCCAGCCGCTCGCTGGGCGTGGCGCTCACCAAGGAGATGCTGCTGCGGGGCGTCATCACGGCCGCCGGAGCCGGACTGGCGTGGACCGGCGCCCGGGTCACCGGCCGGGGCCGCCGGGCCAGTACGGTGGCGCTCGCCGCCCTGGTCGGCACCCAGCTGGCGCAGACGCTGACGACGGGCGGCCTGGACCGGCACGTCCTGATCGCCGGCCTGGGCTCGGCCGCGGTGCTCGCCGCCATCATCCAGACCCCGGGCGTCAGCCAGTTCTTCGGCTGCACCCCGCTCGGCCCGTTCGCCTGGGCCATCACCCTGGGCTCCATCACCGTGGCCACCCTGTTCGGCCCCCTCCTCGCGCCGATGCTGCACCTCGACACGACGCCGCCCGGGGAGGAGGCGGCGGAGGAGCGCACGGACGCCGCGGACGGGCCGGCGGCCGCCGCACCGCGGTGAGCACCGGACCTCTTGCGCCGCCCGGTCCGAGCGATAGTGTTGAATGTCCCGGTTTGGGATGGCGGGGCGGGTCGGTGCGGAGGAGGGCGTGATGCGGAGCCGAGAGAGGTATGAGCTGGTCTTCCCGGATGCGACCGCCCCGGACCCGGGGGCCGAGGACGTCGTGGTGGTGCACCGCACGGAGAGCAGCGGTCCGGGCGGCCACCCCGTGTACGTGGACGACACCGGCATCGTGCGGGCGGAGATCAGCGACCGCGCGGAGGTACGAATGATCGCCAGCGGCGGTCATCAGGCGCACACCGCCGCGGTCAGTGCCCGCCCGGTGTCCTGAGTCACCCGTCCGGCGCCCCGGGCCGTCTGTCGTTTGCGCAGGTCGGCGCCGTTGTCAGTGGGACCCGCTAGGTTTGGCGCCGATGGGACCCCGAAGAGCGATCGAAACGATCGAGGTGCGGCGATGAGTGATGTGGCGGCGGTGGACGGCGCGGCCGGTGTCGAGCTCCAGTTGGAGCCGTACCGCACGCAGCTGACCGGTTACTGCTATCGGATGCTGGGCTCGGCCTTCGAGGCCGAGGACGCCGTCCAGGAGACGATGGTGCGCGCCTGGCGGGGGCTGGACCGCTTCGAGGGCCGGTCCGCGCTGCGGTCGTGGCTCTACCGCATCGCCACCAATGTGTGCCTGGACATGCTCAGCGGGAGCAAGCGGCGGGCCCGGCCCATGGATCTGACCTCCGCCGCCACCCCGTTCCCGGCCACGCTCGCCGAGCAGCCGGAGGCCACCTGGATCGGGCCGGTCCCGGACGGCCAGGTGCTGCCGGACGGGGGAGACCCCGCCGAGGTCGCGGCCCAGCGGGACGCGGTGCGGCTCGCGTTCATCGCCGCGCTCCAGCATCTGGCGCCCCGCCAGCGGGCGGTGCTGATCCTGCGCGAGGTGCTGGCCTGGAAGGCGAGCGAGGTCGCCGAGCTGCTGGGCACCACCGTCGCGTCGGTCAACAGCGCGCTGCAGCGCGCCCGGGCCACCCTCGCCGCGAGCCAGGTCAGCGACTCCGACCCGGTCAAGCCGCTGGACGAGGAGCAGCGCGCGCTGCTGGCCCGCTATGTGGACGCCTTCGAGCGCTATGACCTGGACTCCCTCACCGCCCTGCTGCACGAGGACGCCACGCTCTCCATGCCGCCGTACGAGCTGTGGCTGCGCGGCCACGAGGACATCCGCCAGTGGCTGCTGGGCCATGGCATTGGCTGCCGCGGCTCCCGTCTGGTGCCGACCGTGGCCAACGGCATGCCCGCCTTCGGCCAGTACCGCCCGGGTGGCGCCGACGGCCGCCATGAGCCCTGGGCGCTTCAGGTCCTGGAGATATCAGGGGGCCGGATCACCGGGCTCAACTCCTTCCTGGACACCGAGCGCCTCTTCCCGCTGTTCGGCCTCCCCGCCTGGCTCGGGCCCCAGGGCGTGGCCTGACGTCGCGGGGGCCGTGAGGGCCTCGTCCAGCCCCGTCCAGGCGAGCAGCCGCCGCAGCTCGCCGCGGGCGTTGCGGAGCTGGATCCCGCGCCCCAGCCGGCCGGCGGTCAGCCGAAGCCGGGCCAGGGCCTCGACCACGGCCAGGTCCGGCCGCCCCACGCCGCCCACGTCCACGGTGACCGGCCCCGGACCGGCCCGCCGCGCCAGCGCGGTCAGCCGTTCGCACAGCCGCGCCACCTCGGCGCGGGTCACCGGCTGGGCCAGCACCAGCACGGCTGGGGACGGCATGGGCGGGTTCTCGGGCTCGGGACCGGTCAACGTCCACCTCCTGTCGCGTCGTTCACCGGTGCAGACCGCCCGGCCCGGGAAAAATCATCGGGGAGCGCGCGGCCGTGCCGCACGTTCCCCGATGATGGCGGGTCAGTTGTTCTGGACGAACTGCTTCGCCAGGCCGTCGCCGACCGACACTGCCTTGTCGTGGTTCTCGATGGGGGAGACGGAGGAGTTCTTGAAGAGGATGTACGTCACCCCCGACTCGGCGCCGCCGGTCTCCGGGTCGGGGTCGATGCCGAGCGCGTTGGCCGTGGCGTAGGACGCCTCACCAATGATCTTGGTCGGCCCGGTGTCGCCCACCACCGCGTACTCGACCTTGTTGTTGTAGATGACCGCGACCACACCGCCGCCCTTGATGCCGGCCTGCCGGTAGTCCCAGGTGGAGCTCGGGCTCGGCACCACGACATACGGCAGCTTGTCGGCGATGAGGGGCTTGCCGTCCGACTGGTGGAAGGCGGTGTCGTCCTGGAACCACGGGTCGGTGTCCTCGTTGCACCGGGAGGTCACCTGGCCATCGCAGTCGACATCCATGTCGGCCTTCCAGAAGACCGCCCCATTGGCGCCGCAGACCGGGACGGTGGCCGATGTCTCCTCGTCGGTGCGGTACTTGCCACTGGATATCTGGGAACAGCTCTGCACCTTGGCGAGCAGCTGCGCCGCGGTGACCGTGCCCTCCTTGGTGGACGCGGGGGCCGGTGCGGGGCCCCGGGTGTTGGCGTGGGCGCCGGCGGTGACGGAGCCGGCCAGCAGACCGGCCGTGGCGATCACGAAAGCGAAACGCTTGCGCATAGGACACCCCTTTGTTAGGAACCTTTCCTAACCTCGACTGGGGCATCTTGGGTGAGTTGATAAGCTCATGTCAATACGTTGCACCGTGGAAGGCGATGCGTATTGCCGCGCGAATTGGCGGCCTTCTCGGCAACTTCCCGCAGACGCTCTCAGTGTGTGATTCTCGGGCGCGGAATGCCCGGCTCGTGGTTCCCCCACGTGACCCTCAGGGCGTCGCCCGTACCAGCTTCAGCAGCCGCGTCACCTCGCGCGCTACCGCGTCCCGCGCGGCCGCGACATACCTGCGCGGGTCTACCACCTCGGGGTGAGCGGCCAAATGGTCGCGGATCGCGCGGGTGTAGGCCACGTTCAGATGGGTGGCGATGTTCACCTTCGTCAGCCCCGCCTCCACCGCCCGGGTCAGATCCGACTCGGGCACCCCGGAGGAGCCGTGCAGCACCAGCGGTACCGGCACGGCCGCGCGCAGCGCCGCCACCAGCGGCAGATCCACCACCGCGGCCTTGACGACCATCGCGTGCGAGGTGCCCACCGCGACCGCGAGCGCGTCCACGCCCGTGGCCGACACATAGGCGGCGGCCTCGGCCGGGTCGGTCCTTGCACCCGGCGCGTGGACGCCGTCCTTGCCGCCCACCTCGCCCAACTCGGCCTCCACCCATACCCCGTGGGCATGGCAGTCGGCCGCCACCTCTGCGGTCGCCGCCACATTGCCGTCGTAGTCCAGGGCCGAGGCGTCGAACATCACCGAGCCGAAGCCGAGGTCCACCGCCTCCCGCACCAGCTCCGGCCCGGTGGCGTGGTCCAGATGCACCGCCACCGGCACCCCCGCCGCGCGGGCCACCTCCACGGTCGCCCGCCCGATGGCGGCCAGAGCGCCGTGGTACCGCACCGCGTTCTCGCTGATCTGGAGGATCACCGGCGCCCCCGCCGCCTCCGCCCCGGCCACGATGGCCTGGGCGTGCTCGATCTGGATGACATTGAACGCACCCGCGCCGAGCCCGGCCCGCGCGGCCGCCCCGACGATCTCTCCGGTCGCCACCAGCGGCATCTGCCGGCTCCTTCCGTCCGTTCCCGTGTTCCGGTCCTGTCCCGCATCCCGCGATCCGCCCATACCGGCGCGGCCCGCCTGTCCCCGCCCGGCTCTGCTCTGCTCAGCCGAGGATCACCGAGCGGGTGAGATGGCGCGGCTCGTCGGGGTCGAGCCCGCGCGCCGCCGCGATCGCGACCGCGAGCCGCTGCACCACCACCAGTTCGGCCAGCGGGTCGCGGCCGTAGCCGGCGACCCGGCCACCGGTGCGGGTGATCTCCTCGTCCGCCACATCCGACGCCCCATCGCCCAGCCACCACACCACGCTCCGCGGGCCGGTCACGCTGATCGGGCCGTGCCGGTACTCCTTGGCCGGATACGCCTCGGTCCACGCCCCCGCCGCCTCGCGCATCTTGAGCGCGGCCTCCTGGGCGACCCCGTAGGTCCAGCCCCGCCCGAGGAAGGTGAACTGCCCGGCGTCCACCAGCGGCCCGGGCAGCGGCTCGGCGAGCGCCGCCTCCCCGTCGGCCTGAAGATGGTCCAGGGGCGCGCCCAAGTGGGCACGGAGCAGGGCGAGTTCGGTGGTGGCCCAGCGGGTCTGGACCACCGACCGCTCATCGGCGAAGTCGAGTACCACCGCGGCGTCCGCGGCGCCCACGACGGGTGAGTCGGGGACCGCCGTGACGACGGTGGTGGGCACCCGGCCGCGCACCGCGCCGAGCAGCTCCAGCACCTCGGTCGTGGTGCCGGACCTCGACAGCGCGACCACCCGGTCGTAGGCGCGGCCGAGCGGCATCTCCGACGCCGCGAACGCGTCCGTCTCGCCCTGGCCCGCCGCCTCGCGCAGCGCCGCGTACGACTGGGCGATGAACCACGAGGTGCCGCAGCCGACGACGGCGACCCGCTCACCCGCCCGGGGCAGCGCCGCCCGTACGGGCCCCTCCGGATCCCGGGCCAGGGCGATGGCACGTCGCCAGCAGTCGGGCTGGCTCGCGATCT
This sequence comes from Streptomyces lacaronensis, assembly GCF_047337785.1. Classification (NCBI taxonomy): domain Bacteria; kingdom Bacillati; phylum Actinomycetota; class Actinomycetes; order Kitasatosporales; family Streptomycetaceae; genus Streptomyces; species Streptomyces lacaronensis. Next base: position 1,700,651 of record NZ_JBLHDK010000003.1, on the reverse strand, counting down.
CGGCCTCGGTGTGGCTCATGGGACTCCCCTCGTCGCACGGATGACCCGAGCAGTATGGATGCGCGGAGTTGTTTCGTACGGGCTGATAATGCGCAGAATCACGCACGGAAGTCCAGAGCCGATGCATGCGGGGAGCGGGGTAGGGTGATCGGCGTGAAACGGCCCGAGCGCTGGAACGCCCTGCTGGATCTGCTGGCAAGGGACGGCAGAATCGATGTCGAGGAGGCGGCCGCCGAGCTGGCGGTGTCCGCCGCGACCATCCGGCGCGACCTGGATGAACTCGCTCAGCAGCAGATGCTGACGCGCACCCGTGGCGGCGCGGTCGCCCACAACCTCTCGTACGACCTGCCGCTGCGCTACAAGACCGCCCGGCGCGCCTCGGAGAAGCAGCGCATCGCCGCGGCCGCGGCCCGGATGGCCGAACCCGGCTCGATCGTGGGGCTCAACGGCGGGACGACCACCACCGAGGTCGCCCGCGCCATCTCCATGCGCGGTGACCTTTCCACATCGGGCGGCGGCCCGGCCGTCACGGTCGTCACCAACGCCCTGAACATCGCCAATGAGCTGGCGGTGCGCCCCCAGGTGAAGATCGTGCTCACCGGTGGGGTGGCCCGTCCGCAGTCCTTCGAGCTGATGGGGCCGCTGGCCACCGGGGTACTGGACCAGGTGTCGCTGGATCTGGCGATCCTCGGTGTGGACGCGCTGGACACGGTCCAGGGCGCGACCGCCCACCATGAGAGCGAGGCCAGCATCAACCACCTCATGGCCGGCCGGGCCACGCGCGTGGTGGTCGTGGCCGACAGCTCCAAGCTGGGCCGCCGGGCGTTCGCACGGATCTGCGCACTGGACGAGATCGATGTGCTGATCACGGACACCGGCGCCGATGAGGAACTGGTCGCCCCGTACGCCGAGGCCGGTGTCCGCGTGATCAGGGCCTGAGCTCTGGTCAGGGCCCGAGGTGTCGCACGCCTGCGCCTGCGCCTACGGCCTGGTGGCGGCCAGCAGGGCCGCCACCCGCTCGACGGCGAACGCGTAGCCCTGGACACCGCAACCGGCGATCACCCCGCTGGCCAGCGCGGAGACATAGGAGTGGTGCCGGAAGGCCTCCCGCTGGTGGATATTGGAGATGTGTACCTCCATGATCGGCAGACCGTCGCAGGTGGCCAGGGCGTCGCGCAGGGCGACGGAGGTGTGGGAGTACCCCGCGGGGTTGATGATGACCGCCGCGTGGCGCTCCCGGGCCTCATGGATCCAGTCGATCAGCTGGCCCTCGTGGTTGCTCTGCCGGCAGTCGGTCGTCAGACCGTGCGGCGCGGCCGTCTCGGCCACCAGCTTCTCGATGTCGGCCAGCGTGTCGGTGCCGTAGATCTCGGGTTGCCGGCGGCCCAGGAGGTTCAGGTTCGGTCCGTTGAGCACCATGATCGTGGAGCGGTCGCGCACGGGGGTGATGGCCATGGCGTGTGGTCCTTCCTGGGCGGTCGGCACTTCGAGGGGCGGTTCACCGGGGGCACCGACCCGCGAGGCATCGTAGATCAGGGATATGACACCACGGTGGACGGCACGGTGGAGGTGCCCGAGGTGGGAGATCCGGTGTCATTGATGACGCGCTCGTACTGGCCTTGGCCGCCGAGCGAGACGACCAGCAGATTGTGGAACCTCACCCCCGACGCGTTCGGCGCGGCGAAGCCGTGGTGCTGCACGATGCTCGGGTCGACGTTGTAGTAGCAGTAGCTGCCGAGCCCCCATCCCTCGTGTGTGGTCACCGAATCGGCCACCTTGTAGGCGGCGTAGCCCTTGATGGAGCCGTTCTGGATGGCCGCCTGGTTGGGGGCGTCGTACGCCTTCTCGTTCTGGAAGAAGATGGTCCGGCCCCGCTGCCCGAACCACTGCACGTCGTACTTGTTGAAGTGCTCCACGAACAGCCCCGTGGCCAGCACGTCGTCGCCGTTGACCCGGACGCCGTAGTCGGCGCGGTTGGTCTCCCAGCCGACCCCGTCGCCGTGGTCGGCGCGCCAGACCCAGGTGTGGTCGACGATGGTGTGCCGACTGTTGATCACCATGCTGGTGGTGGCCTTGCCGGGGCCCGCGCCGCCGATGCGGATGAACACGTCCTGGACGGTGGTGGGGTTGGCCGAGTGGTCGGCGGAGGCCCCTTGCGGGCCGACTTCCAGCAGCGTGGCGGAGTTGACCGGTCCGGCGTCGATGAGGAAGCCGGCCAGCCGCACCCCGTCGACATCGGCGACCTTCAGCGCGGTGACTCCGTTGTCGGGGATGAGTGTGGCGTAGCCGAGCCCCAGGACGACGGTGTTCGCGCGGTTCACCTGGACCGGCCGGTCGAGGTGGTAGATCCCCGGGGTGAGCAGCAGATGCAGCCCCTGGTCGAGCGCCTCGTTGAGGGTGGCCGCGGTGACACCGGGCTTGGCCACGTAGAACTGCGACAGCGGCAGCGAGGTGCCTCTGGGGGTGCCGTTGCCCCAGGTGACGCCGCGGGCGTCGGTGCGCTTCTCGGGCAGGAAGACCCGGTACTCGCTGCCGCTGAGGTACAGGAAGGGCTTCTCCCGGGAGACGGGGGTGGTGTTGAGCGTGGTGTACGGCGGGTTGGGGAAGCTCTGCCCGGGCGCGCCCTCCACACCGGAGAACACCATGTTCCACACGCCGTTGAGCCAGCCGCCGATCGCGCTGTCGCGGGTGTACCACTGCTGCTGGGAGTACGGTCCGACCTGGCCGTCGATGCGGCTGTCCGCGATGTAGCCGCCGCTCGCCCAGCCGTAGCCGTCGGGGGCGAGGTTGAGCCCGCCGCGGACGTGCATCCGCCGGAAGGGGGCCGCCTGTGCCACGGCCCAGCGGTTGGTGCCGTTGACCGGTACGACCGCGAGGTTCTCCGCCGAACGCCAGAAGTTCTGGGTGGCATTGCCGTTGAACCACCCGGCGTCCACCGTGATGTCGCCGTTGATGGTCGTGTCGTCCGGCGACAGCCCCAGCCCGGCGATGGAGGTGTAGAAGCCGATCTGCGCGTTGAGCCCGCTGTAGCTGCCGGGCTTGAACAGCAGGGCGTAGCGCCCGGTGCCGAACTGCGCCGACTCCTGCTTCTTGAACACCTCGTCCAGCTTGGCCTGGATGCCGGGCGTGGACGGGTCGAAGACGATGACGTTCGGGCCGAGGTCGCCGCCGCCGGGCAGGGCCTTGGGGCGTCTGCCCCGGCCCGAGGGGGCGGCGGCCGCGGGGGTGGCCAGGCCGCCGAGGGTGGGGGCCGATGCGATGGCGGCCGCGGCGCCGAGCACCGCCCGGCGGCCGACCGCGGAGCGGCCGGAGGAGGAAGACGTGGGGGAAGGCGTCATGGGGGCGTCTCTCCTGGTTCAGTAAATGAACGGAATGGGGGGTGAGGGAGCGCTCTCTCGCCGTCGCATGCTTCATCCATGTGAACGACTCGTCAAGAGTTGTGACCGCAGTCCTTACATGTTGTTGCTTTTTGAACGTCAACTGCCCTGACGAGTCCGCTGGTTCGGGCGAACTTGGGGAGATTTGTGGTCGGCTGCGGCTCTGGCCGTTGTGTTCAAGAGGGAAAGGGGGATCGACGTCTGATCCTTTCCGCTCGACTCCTCGACACCTTTGCGCTCCCGCCCGGACACTCCCATCTCGGAGAGCGCTCTCCCATATTGTCGCGGGCCGGTGACGGCCCGTCATACGGGCGGCCCGGCTCGCACCCACGGCGTCGCAAGGGCGACGTCGGCATCGAGGTCCGTTCCGTACGGGCCGTCCCGCCCGCCGTGCACGGCACCAACGCGGCCCTCGGCAGGCCCGCCACCGCCTCCTCGTACCAGACCGGTGGCGGCGACTGCCCCCGCGCCCCGGCCAAAGCCGTGCCCGCTGGAGAGCGCTCTATGCCCCCGGATACGCTGCCACTAGGGTGCGGACATGAACCGACAGGCCCCGACCTTGGAGGATGTCGCCCGGGAGGCCGGTGTCTCCCGGGCGACCGTGTCCCGGGTCGTCAATGGCGTCCGCAATGTGGATCCGGCTATCCAGGACCTGGTCCGGCTGGCGGTCGAGAGGACCGGCTACGCGCCCAACCGGGCGGCCAGATCGCTGGTGACCCGGCGCACCGGCACCGTGGCGCTCGTCGTCTCCGGGGCCGGGGACACCTCGGAGGAGGAGCGGAACGCCTTCGCCGCCCGGGTGTTCTCGGACCCGTTCTTCGGCCGGGTGGTCGGTGGCGTGGTGGGATTCCTGCGGCCGCGCTCGACGCACCCGGTGCTGATGTTCGCCGAGTCCCCCGATGCCCGGCAGGAGGTGGTGAGGTATCTGCGGCAGGGGAACGCGGACGGGGCCCTCGTGGTGTCCACCCACCCCGACGATCCACTGCCCGCGCTGCTCGCCGAGGCCGGACTGCCCGCCGTGCTGTTCGCCCGGCCCGTGCGGCCGGTGGCGCTCAGCCATGTCGACCTGGCGCACTGGGACGGTGGCCGCATCGCCGCCGAGCGCCTGCTGGCCCGGGGGTGCCGGAAGGTGGCCACCGTGTCGGGACCGTGGGCCGTGGCGGCCGGCCAGGAGCGGCTCGCCGGGTTCCGCGACACCATGGCCCGCGGTGGCCACCCGTACGTGCCGGTGGCCGAGGGCGGCTTCACGCAGGACAGCGGGGTGGCCGCGATGACCGCGCTGCTCGCCGAACACCCCGATGTGGAAGGGGTGTTCGCGGCCAACGACTTGATGGCCCAAGGGGTCTGCCAGGTGCTGAGGGAGCGCGGCCGGCGGGTGCCCGACGATGTGGCCGTCGTCGGCTTCGACGACTCCAGCGTGGCCGCCACCTGTCGCCCGCCGCTGACCTCGGTGCGCCAGCCGGTGGAGGACATGGCGGCGGCGATGGCCCGGCTGCTCGACGAGCACGTCCGGGGCCTGCGCACCGATCCGGTCGCGGTCCTCTTCGAACCGGAGCTCGTGGTACGGGAGTCGGCGTAGCGGCACGGGAGTCGGCGTGGCCCCGCGCCGGACGGGTGCGTTGCCTCCTGCGCCGGAGGCGTGCGTAGCGCCCGCGCCGGACGGGTGCGTTGCCTTCTGCGCCGGAGGCGTGCGTAGCGCCCGCGCCGGACGTGGGCGTAGCGTGTGCGCGATTCCCGCGCCATGTGCGTAGCGCCCGCCCCGCCCCTACGCCAGCCGCGTGCCCAGGGTGGTGCGCCAGGCGGGGGACGGCTCCGGCGGGGGCCCGGCGGGCGGGCGGCGCCCACCGCGGGCGAAGAAGTCGGCGAGCGGCAGGATCGCGGCGCCCACCGTCACCGCGTCCGGCCCCAGCGCCCCCAGGTCGATGCCGACGCGTCCGGACGGGTACGGCAGGGCGTACGACAGCGCGTGGCGGCGCACCGAGTCCAGGAAGCGCGCGCCGAGCTGGAGCCCGGCCCAGCCGCCGACCAGGATGCGCTCGGGCTGGAAGAGGTTGATCAGGTCGGACAGCCCCGCGCCCAGGTACTCCGCCGTCTCGGCGAGGACGGCGGCCGCCACCGGGTCCGGGTCGCCACCGTCCTCGGGGTAGGCGGCGGCCAGCATCGCCGTCAGGGCGGTCTCCTCGTCGGTGTCGGACGGCGGCTGCCCGCCCGCCTCCTGCCAGCGCTCCAGCAGCGCCTCCGCGCCCGCGTACGCCTCCAGGCAGCCCAGCGCCCCGCAGCGGCACCGGCGGCCCCGCACCCGGACCGTGAGATGGCCCCACTCCACCGCCCGGCCGTGCTCGACGTCCTCGGCGACGACGCAGGCGCCGACGCCCGATCCGAAGAGCACGACCACCGCGTTGCGCGCACCGCGCCCGGCGCCGAACCACATCTCGGCCTGCCCCAGCGTCTTGGCGCCGTTCTCGATGAAGTACGGGACCTCCTGGGGAAGATGGCCCGGCCCGCCGCGCAGCATCCGCTCCAGCGGGACCGCCTCCCAGCCGATCGGCTGGCAGTGCACCACCGCACCGCCCTCCTCGGAGTGTTCGACGATGCCGGGGACGCCGATGCCGACGCCGAGGAGCCGATCGGGGGCGAGCCCGGCCGCCGCCAGGACCTCGGCGATGCCGTCGCGGATATGGCGCGCGATCAGCTCGCTGTCGTAGCGGTCCCGGTGCCCGGCGCCGCGCGTGGGCAAGGGCCGGTCCGCATGGGCCCGTTCGGCCAGTTCGAGGTCGAACAGCTCGACGCGGACCCGGGTCTCGCCGACATCCACCCCGATCATGTGGCCGCTGTGCGGGGCGATCCGCAGCAGGGTGCGGGGGCGGCCGCCGTCGGAGTCGACGCTGCCCGCCTCCTCCACCAGCTCCTCGGCGAGCAGTTCGGCGACCACGTTGCTGATGGAACCTGAACTCAGTCCGGTCGCGGGGGCCAGCGAATAGCGGCTCATCGGCCCGTCGAAGTACAACCGGCGCAGCACGGCGGCGCGGTTTTCCCGCCGCAGGTCACGAACCGTACGGCCGTTGTTCGCCGTCACCTGGCCTCCTCAACTCCGGACTCCGCGCCGCAAGATACCTCCGCCTGATCTCTAGACGCGATCTTCTCTTGAGGTTTAACTCACGTCCTAAATTAAGCCGTGAGAGGCTTCGGGAGTTGAACGCGGTCGCGTACCCGGGCCCTTCTTGGCATTCACCACTCCCGGAAGGGACACCAGGAGCCATGCGCAGCATCCGAGTCGCAGCCATAGGCGCCGTCACCTTGTCACTCGCCCTCGCCGTCTCGGCCTGCGGAGGCGGTTCCTCGACGGCCGGCGGCGGCGGATCCAATGACTCGCCCAAGACGCTCACGTACTGGGCCTCCAACCAGGGCGCAAGCATCGCGGTGGACAAGAAGGTCCTGAAGCCCGAGCTCGACAAGTTCGAGAAACAGACCGGGATCAGAGTGAAACTCGAGGTCATCCCCTGGTCCGAGCTGCTGAACCGGATCCTCACCGCGACCACCTCAGGCCAGGGCCCCGATGTGCTGAACATCGGCAACACCTGGAGCGCCTCGCTCCAGGCGTCCGGGGCGCTGATGTCCTGGGACGACAAGAACTTCGGTGGCATCGGCGGCAAGGACCGCTTCGTGGACTCCGCCCTCGGCTCGACCGGGGTGAAGGGCGAGGACCCGGCCGCGGTGCCGCTGTACTCGATGGCGTACGCGCTCTACTACAACAAGAAGATGTTCGCCGACGCGGGCATCTCCAAGCCGCCCGCCACCTGGGACGAGGTCGTCGCCGACGGCAGGAAGCTCTCCAAGGACGGCAAGTGGGGCCTCGGCGCCGAGGGCGCGAACCTCTCGGAGAACATCCACCAGGTCTTCGTCCTCGCCAAGCAGCACGGCGCGGACTTCTTCACCGCCGACGGCAAGCCCGACTTCACTTCGGACGGCGCGGTCTCCGCGATCAAGCAGTATGTCGACCTGATGGCGAAAGGCAAGATCATCGCCCCGGGCAACGCCGAGTACGCGCAGAACCAGTCCCTCAGCGACTTCGCCAAGGGCAAGACGGCCATGGTCCTGTGGCAGACCGCCTCCGCCACCTTCGCCTCCCTGGGCATGAAGAACGACGAGTGGGGCGTGGCCCCGGCGCCCGTACGCTCCGGCACCCCCGGCACCGGCACCGCCGTCAACTCGATGGTCGCCGGCATCAACCTGGCCGTCTTCAAGAACACCGACAACCACGACGGCGCCCTGAAGTTCGTGAAGTTCATGACCAGCGACGCGGAGCAGAAGATCCTCAACAAGGCGTACGGCTCCATCCCGCCGGTCAAGGCCGCCCAGTCCGACGCCGCGTTCAACACCCGGGCGACGGCCGCCCTGCGGGACACCCTCGCCAAGAGCGCCGAGGCGCTGCCGCAGGTGGCCGACGAGTCGCAGTTCGAGACGTCCGTGGGCACGGCCGTCAAGGAACTGTTCGCGGACGCCGCCGCCGGACGCCCGGTGACCACCGCATCGGTGAAGGCCAAGCTGGAGAAGGCCCAGCAGCAGATGCCGGCGAAGTGAGCGCGGACACCTCATGACCACCACGACCGCCACCGCCGAGGCAGACCGGCGGACCGTGTCGGGGAGTACCCCCGGGGCGGCGCGAGGCCCGCGCCGCCCCGGGCGGATTCGCCGCATCGGACTGCCGTATCTGCTGCTCCTGCCCGCCCTGGTCCTCGAGCTCCTGGTCCATCTGGTGCCGATGGTGATGGGCATCCTGATGAGCTTCAAGGCGCTCACCCGGTTCTCCATCCGGGACTGGAGCGCCGCCCCCTGGTCCGGCTTCGACAACTACAACATCTCGGTCGACATCAACGCGCCGGCCGGTGAGGCGCTGCTCCACTCGTTCCGGGTCACCTGCGGCTTCACCGTGCTGTCCGTCGGGCTGTGCTGGCTGCTGGGCACCGCCACGGCCATCTTCCTCCAGGACACCTTCCGCGGCCGGGGCGTGCTGCGCACCCTGTTCCTGGTCCCGTACGCCCTGCCCGTCTACACGGCCGTCATCACCTGGGCGTTCATGTTCCAGCATGACAACGGGCTGGTGAACCACGTCCTCCACGACCAGTTGGGCCTCACCGACAAGCCCTCGTTCTGGCTCATCGGCGACAACAGCTTCATCGCCCTGCTCACCGTGTCGGTGTGGAAGGGCTGGCCGTTCGCGTTCCTCGTCGTCATGGCCGGACTCCAGAACATCCCCAAGGAGCTCTACGAGGCGGCCGCCCTCGACGGCGCCGGGATGTGGCAGCAGATCCGCCGCATCACCCTGCCCTCGCTGCGCCCGGTCAACCAGGTGCTGGCGCTGGTGCTGTTCCTGTGGACGTTCAACGACTTCAACACCCCGTATGTGCTGTTCGGCAAGGCAGCGCCGGAGGCCGCGGACCTCATCTCGATCCACGTCTACCAGACGACGTTCGCCACCTGGAACTTCGGCACCGGGTCCGCCATGTCCGTCCTGCTGCTGCTCTTCCTGCTCGTGGTGACGGGCCTGTACCTCCTGCTGACCTCCCGACGAAGGAAGACGGCCGATGTCTAGCACCTCCCCGGCGCGGCCCCGCTCACCCATGGCCGCCCCCCGGTCCTTCCTCTGGGCCCGCCGGATCTTCCTCACCCTGCTCACCGGATTCGTGCTGCTGCCGGTGTACGTCATGGTCTCCAGCTCCCTGAAGCCACTGGAGGACGTCTCGGGGACGTTCCGCTGGCTGCCGAGCGGGCTGACCATCCGCCCCTACATCGACATCTGGTCGACGGTGCCGCTCGCCAAGTACTTCATGAACTCGGCCATCGTGGCGGGCGCGGCGACCGTCTGCTCCGTGGTGATCGCCGTGTTCGCGGCGTACGCGGTCAGCCGGTACCGGTTCCGGGGCAAGCGGGTGTTCACGGTCACCGTCCTGTCCACCCAGATGTTCCCCGGGATCCTCTTCCTGCTGCCGCTGTTCCTCATCTACGTGAACATCGGCAACGCCACCGGCATCGCCCTCTTCGGCTCCCGGGGCGGCCTCATCCTCACCTACCTCACCTTCTCGCTGCCGTTCTCGATCTGGATGCTCATCGGGTACTTCGACTCGGTGCCACGCGATCTGGACGAGGCGGCGCTGGTGGACGGCTGCGGACCGCTGGGCGCGCTGTTCCGGGTCGTCGTCCCGGCCGCGATCCCCGGCATCGTCGCCGTCGCCGTCTACGCGTTCATGACCGCCTGGGGTGAGGTGCTCTTCGCGTCGGTGATGACCAACGACACCACCCGCACCCTCGCCGTGGGCCTCCAGGGCTACGCGACCCAGACCGAGGTGTACTGGAACCAGGTCATGGCCGCCTCGCTCGTCGTCAGTGTCCCCGTGGTCGCGGGCTTCCTGCTGCTGCAGCGCTATCTCGTGGCCGGGCTCACCGCCGGAGCCGTGAAGTGACCGGCCTTCCCACCTCTGACGTTCCCACCTCTGACGTTCCCACCTCTGGCCTCCCCACCTCTGAAAGGACGTACGTGTCCGAACTCCTGGACCTCACAGCCTTCCCGCATGACTTCCTGTGGGGCACGGCCACCTCCGCCTACCAGGTAGAGGGAGCCGTCGCCGAGGACGGACGGTCGCCCTCGATCTGGGACACGTTCTCGCACACCCCCGGCAAGGTGGCGGGCGACGACCACGGCGATGTGGCCTGCGACCACTACCACCGCTGGCGTCAGGACATCGGGCTGATGAAGCGGCTGGGCACCAACGCCTACCGGCTGTCCATCGCCTGGCCACGCGTGGTGCCGGGCGGCGACGGCCCGGTCAACGCCAAGGGCCTGGCCTTCTACGACGAGCTGATCGACGGCCTGCTGGAGGCGGGCATCACCCCGTCCGCCACCCTGTACCACTCGGACCTGCCCCAGGTGCTCCAGGACCGGGGCGGCTGGCCCGAGCGCGACACCGCGGAGCACTTCGCCGCGTACGCCTCGGTGGTGGCCGACCGCCTCGGCGACCGGGTGCGCCACTGGACCACCCTCAACGAGCCGCTGTGCTCGGCCTGGATCGGCCACCTCGAGGGCATGATGGCGCCCGGGCTCACCGATCTGACCGCGGCGGTCCGCGCCTCGTACCACCTGCTGCTCGGCCACGGCCTCGCCGCCCAGGCGATCCGGGCCGCCGCGCCACGAGCCGAGGTCGGCATCGTCAACAACCTCAACACCGTGGAGGCGGCCACCGAACGGCCGGAGGACCAGGCCGCCGCGCGGCGCATGGACGGCCACACCAACCGCTGGTGGCTGGACCCGGTGCACGGCCGTGGCTTCCCCGCCGACATGCGTGAGGTGTACGGGGTCGAACTGCCGGAGCGCCCCGGCGACCTGGACACCATCGCCGCCCCCCTGGACTGGCTGGGCCTGAACTACTACTTCCCGGCCACCGCCACCGACGACCCCACCGGCCCGGCCCCCCACGCACGCGCCGTCCGGCGCCCGGACGTCCCCCGCACGGGCATGGACTGGGAGGTCGACGCCGGTGGCATCGAAACCCTGCTGCTGCGCCTGACCGGCGAATACGGCGCCCGCAAGCTGTACGTCACCGAGAACGGCTCCGCCTACCCCGATGTCGTACGGCCGGACGGGACCGTGGACGACCCCGAGCGCCAGGACTACCTCGTCCAGCACCTCGCGGCCTGCGCCTCGGCGGTCCGCAAGGGTGCGCCGCTGGCCGGGTACTTCGCCTGGTCGCTACTGGACAACTTCGAGTGGGCCTACGGCTACGACAAGCGCTTCGGCCTCGTCCACGTCGACTACCGCACCCAGGTCCGCACCATCAAGGGGACCGGCCACCGCTACGCGCAGATCATCCGCGACCACCGGGGCCGGGCTCGCCGCGCCGCCTAGGCGGTGCCCGAGGGGCCTTGACGCCTGCGGCGAGCTTGTTCCCCTCCCCGCCCCTCCCCGAAACTGGGGCCTCCGCCCCCAGACCCCGCATCGGGGGCCTCCGCCCCAGACCCCGCATCGGGGGCCTCCGCCCCAGACCCCGCATCGGGGGCCTCCGCCCCAGACCCCGGTTCGGGGGCCTCCGCTCCAGGCCCCGGTTCGGGGGCATTCGCTCCAGGCCCCGGTTCGGGGGCATTCGCTCCATGGCCCGGTCCGGGGGCATTCGCTCCATGGCCCGGTCCGGGTGCATTCGCGCCAGACCCGGGCCGGGGGCTCGGTCCCGGGTCCCGGGTCGGGGTTTTGCTCGGGCCTCGGGCAGGGGGTTCTGCCCGAGGTCCGGACCGGGGGTTGCTCCGAACCTCGGGCGGGGGTTCTGTCCCGGGCCTCGGCCGGGGTCTGCCTCGGGCTTCGGGCCGGGGGTTCTGCCCCAGGTCCGGACCGGGGGTTGCTCCGAACCTCGGGCGGGGGTTCTGTCCCGGGCCTCGGGCCGGGGGTTTTGCTCCGGGCCTCGGCCGGGGTCTGCCTCGGGCTTCGGGCCGGGGGTTCTGCCCCAGGTCCGGACCGGGGGTTGCTCCGAACCTCGGGCGGGGGTTCTGTCCCGGGTCCCGGGCCGGGGATTTGCTCGGGCCTCGGGCAGGGGGGTTCTGCCCCGGGGTCCCGGGCCGGGGGTTTTGCTCCGGGCCTCGGCCGGGGGTCTGCCTCGGGTCCTGGGCCGGGGGTTCAGAACCGGGTCTCGGACCCGGGGCGACGCCCCTGTGGCGGGCGCGGTTGGCGGGCTGTTCGCCTTTACGCGCCTTCCCGCAGCATCGATATGCGGCTCCGCCGCGTGGCGGGGCTCCGCTCCAGACCCCGGGGTCCAGGGGCGGAGCCCCTGGTAGCGGGAAGGGGCGGGGAGGGGAAAATTCCGCCCGCGGCACACAGCCACTACGCAAAGCACATCGGCACTACGGCACATCAGCATTTCGGCACGAACACCCATCGGCACCACACGTGCACCCCCACGACCTCATCGAGGAGAGCCGCATGCCATCCCGTACCCCCGCATTCTGCTGAGCGCCCTCGCCACCCTGGCCACGGTGGCGGTGCTGACCACGGGCCGGGCCCTCGCCACACCCGCCTCGCACTCCACCGCAACCGCCGCCCAGGCGACGTGGGACACCGACCGGGCGGCGGCCGCGTACGCCGCGAACCACGGCGCCGTCGCCGCGTCCGGCAGCGAGAACGACGGCACCGCGCCGGGGCTGCATCATGGATCGTTGACGGGCGGCCGCCGTGGCCGCCTGGCGACGGAAGCAGCGGAAGAAGGAGGAGCGCCGATGCGGGTGGCGTTGCACTCGGTTCTCAAGGAGGGCCAGGAGTCCGGTTATGAGCAGGTGCACGCCACGGTCCCGGAGGACCTGCTGGCGGCGCTGCGCCGGGCCGGGATCACCAACTGGCGGATCTGGCGCAGCGGACGCCATCTCTTCCACCTCGTGGACTGCGAGAACTTCGCGGCCGCGATGGCGGCGCTGGACGAGGACCCGGCCAACCACCGCTGGCAGGAGTTCATCGGCGCGTACGTCGACCACTTCGAGGACACCGGCGGTTCCCCCGCCGAGGCAGAGCGGATGGCGCTCGGCGAGGTGTGGGAGCTGCGCGCCCAGGCCGAGGCCGCCGAGCGCGGCTAGGGGTCGGCTAGGGGGTGTCCCTGGCTACGGGGCGTCCGCCGCATGGTGGGGCTCCGCCCCTGTACCCCCCGGGGTCTGGGGCGGAGCCCCAGTTGTGGGAAGGGGCGGGGAGGGGAGCAGCCCGCCGCAGGTGTCAAGACGGTCGGCCGAACCGGCGGAGCCTACCGGTCCGGATCGTTCGGCGCAGCCTTTCATCAGACCTTGAGTACGGGTGAGAGCGGGGCGAACGCGTCCACGTACGACGTGGTGGCCCCGCGCGGGGGCGTGGCGGGACGCGGCAAGCGCTCCGCACACGCCTGCCGCGCATCCCCGACTGGAGGTCAGTGAGTTGAGCCACCGACGTGTGAACAAGCGGACCCTCGCCATTTCCGGAGCCGCCATCACCGCGCTCGGGGCAGCCGCCATTCTGCTGCCCAACGCGAACGCGAACCCGGACGAGACGTCGGGCGCCAAGACCTTCTCGTCTCCGGCCGCGGTGAAGCTCGCGAGGAGTCTCGCCTCGGACCTCGGTGACAACGGCGCGGGCTGGTACTACGACAACGGCAACCGCCAGCTGGTCATGAACGTGGTGGACGAGGACTCCGCCGAGTCCGTCCGGGCCAAGGGCGCCGTGGCGAAGGTCGTCCAGAACAGCATGGCCGATCTGAAGGCCGCCACCCAGACGCTGAGCAGCGACGCGTCGGTGCCCGGCACCGCCTGGTCGATCGACCCGGTCACCAACAAGGTCCAGGTGACCGCCGACCGGACGGTGACCGGCACGAAGTGGGACACGCTGACCAAGGCCACGGGCCAGATGGCGGGCACGGTCAGTGTCAAGCGCAGTGAGGGCGAGTTCAAGAAGTTCGACGGCGAGGAGGCGGCCCAGCCCGGCGACAACGGCGGCGCGAGCGCCGGGGACGCGGCGGGCGACGCGGATGACGCGGGCGCCGGGGACGCCGCCGGTGCGGCGGGCGGTGCGGGTGACGCCGGTGCGGGTGGCGCCGGTGATGCCGCGGGCGGTGCGGGTGACGCCGGGGACGCCGCGGCCGGTGGGCTCGACGGCGGCGATGCCATCTTCGGTGGTGGCGCCCGCTGTTCCCTGGGCTTCAACGTCAGCGTCGACGGCGCGCCGGGCTTCCTGACCGCGGGCCACTGCGGCAACGAATCCCAGACCTGGACCTCGGACGAGGCGGGGGCCGAGCAGGTGGGCACGGTGCAGGACTCCAAGTTCCCCGAGAACGACTTCGCGCTGGTGATGTACGACGACGCCACCACCCAGCCGTCCAGCACGGTCGACCTCCAGAACGGCAACACCCAGGAGATCGGGCGCGCCGTCGAGGCGAGCGTGGGCCTGAAGGTGCAGCGCTCCGGCTCCACGACCGGAGTCACCGACGGCACGGTCACCGGCCTCAACGCCACGGTGAACTACGGCAACGGCGACATCGTCAACGGCCTCATCCAGACCGATGTGTGCGCCGAGCCCGGCGACAGCGGTGGCGCGATGTTCGCCGAGGACGCGGCGGTCGGGCTGACGTCCGGCGGCAGCGGCGACTGCACCCAGGGCGGCGAGACGTTCTTCCAGCCGGTGACCGCCGCCCTGGAGGCCACCGGCGCGGTCATCGGCGCGGACGGCGGCGGCGCCGGTGGCGGTGACGCGGCCGGTGGTGCCGGTGACGACGCGGCGGGCGGTGCCGGTGACGCAACCGGTGGTGCTGGCGACGCGGCCGGTGGTGCCGGTGACGCGGCCGGTGGCGCCGGAGACGCCGCGGGCGCCGGTGACGCGGGCGCCGGTGACGCCGGTGCCGCTGCCGGGGCCGGTGACACCGGCAGCGTCGCGGGCCAGGGTCTCAACTGATCCGGCCCACCCCATGAACGAGGTCCCGGGCGCCCTCCTGCCCCAGTGCCCGGGGCCTCCCCTTCCCACGACCACCCTCCCGGCTAGCCGGAGACCGGCACCCCCGCCGCCTCCGCCGCCGCGCCGAGTACCTCGCGCAGCATGGCCGGAGTGAGCCGTCCGGTGAAGGTGTTCTGCTGGCTCACGTGGTAGCAGCCGAAGAGCGTGAGCGGCGGCCCGTCGTCGGCCGCCCGCAGGGTGACCCGCGCGCCGTGGCCGAACACCGGCCGGGGCCGGGGCACGGCCCATCCGGCCGCCTCCAGGGCGGGCATCACGGCCTGCCAGCCGAACGCGCCGAGCACCACCGCGGTCCGCAGCGTCGGCCGTAGCAGCCGCAGCTCCCGGGCCAGCCACGAGCGGCAGGTGTCCCGCTCCTCGGGGGTGGGGCGGTTGGCGGGCGGGGCGCAGTGCACCGGGGAGGTGATCCTGACCCCGTACAGCTCCAGACCGTCGCCGCGGTGGGTGGCGGTCGGCTGGCTGGCCAGCCCCAGGTCGTACAGCGCGGCGTACAGGAAGTCACCGGCGCGGTCGCCGGTGAACATCCGGCCCGTGCGGTTTCCACCGTGGGCGGCCGGTGCGAGCCCCACGATCGCCACCCCGGCGTCCGGTGGCCCGAACCCGGGCACCGGCCGCCCCCAGTACTCCCAGTCGGCGTAGGCCCGGCGCTTGGTGCGGGCGGCCTCCTCCCGCCACTGGACCAGCCGGGGGCAGGCACGGCAGTCGATGACCCGTGCGTCCAGCTCGGCGAGGGTTTCGGCGCCGGGAGCCTGACGGGCGGGGTAGGAGCGGTCCGGTTCGGAAGTGGTCATGTTGGGGGCTGGTGCCCCGAGTTCTTGCGCAGAAAACGCCGCAGCCGGGTGAGCGGCCAGGTGTTGATGACATCGTCCGGGGTCAGCCAGCCCCGCTGGGCCATGCCCACCCCGTACCGCATGTTGTCCAGATCCCGGGTCGAGTGGGCGTCGCTGTCCAGGGCGAACACCACCCCGTGCGACTTGGCCCGCAGGATGTTCTCGTCCGACAGATCGAGCCGGTCCGGATGTGCGTTGATCTCCAGCGCGGTGCCGGAGCGGGCGCAGGCGGCGAACACCTCGTCCAAGTCGGCGTCGATACCGGGCCGTTTGCCGATCAGCCGGGTGGTCGGATGGCCGATGACATGCACGTGGGGGTTCTCGCAGGCCCTCACCAGCCGCCGGGTCATGGCCTTGCGGTCCAGGGCGAACTGGGTGTGCACGGAGGCCACGCACAGGTCGAAGTCCTCGAGGAACTCGGGCGGCCAGTCCACGTCCCCGTCGGCGTCGATGTTCAGCTCCACACCGTGCAGCAGCCTGGTGTCCCCGCGGCCGCGCCCCCGGTCGAGTGCGCGCACCCGCTCCCGCTGGGCCAGCATCTTCTCCTCGGTCATCTGCTGCATATACAGCTTGGGCGCGTGATCGGTGATGGCGTAGTACGCGTAGCCGCGCCGCTCCGCCTTGGCGATCATGTCCTCCAGCGGTTCCAGCCCGTCGGTGAGGTTGGTGTGGGTGTGCAGATCGCCCCGGAGGTCGGACTCCTCGACCAGCCGGGGGAGTTGCCCTTCGAGGGCCGCCTTGACCTCGCCGCGGTCCTCCCGCAGCGCCGGCGGGATCCAGTCCATGCCGAGCCGGGCGTAGACGTCCTCCTCGCTCCGTGAGGCGATGGTCTTGCCGCTCTTGGTCTCGAAGAGGCCGTACTCGGAGAGTTTGAGGCCATGGCGCACCGCGATCGCGCGGATGCGGATGTTGTGCGCCTTGGAGCCGGTGAAGTAGAGCAGTCCCGCGCCCCAGGAGTCCAGCGGCAGGACCCGCAGATCCACCTGGAGCCCCTTCGAGGTGCGGATCGAGGTCTTCTTCTGGCCGTGGGCGATCACCTCGGAGGCCAGCGGCAGCCGGGTGAACGCCTCCATGAACGGGCCGGACTCCTCCGCCGCCACCAGGATGTCCACATCGCCCACGGTCTCCCTCATCCGGCGCAGCGACCCGGCGTACGCGCACCGCCGGCAGCCGGGCACCTTGGACAGGGCGGAGACGATGTCATCGGCCACGTCCATGGCCTCGTCGAGCGGGATGCGGCTGCCCGCCGCACGCATCAGCCCGATGCCGTGCAGGATGTTCTCCTCGGACTTCGGCCCGAAGCCCTTGAGGTCGCGCAGCTGGTGGTCCTCGATGGCCTGGGCCAGCTGGTCGATCGAGGAGATCTCCAGTTCCTCGTAGAGGATCATGGCCTTCTTCGGCCCGAGCGCCGGGATGGCGGTCAGCTCCCGCACCCCGGCCGGGATCGCGGCGCGCGCCTCCTCGACGGCGGGCATGGTCCCGGTGTGCAGGTACTCGACCACCTTGTCGGCGATCGACCGGCCCACATTGGGGATGTCCCGCAGCGCCTTCGCGTCGAACTGCGAGATGTCGGCCGCGTGGCCGCCGATCGCCCGGGCGGCCTTCTCGTACGCACGCGCCCGGTACGCGTCCCCGCCCGTGATCAGGAGCAGATCGGCGTATTCGCGCAGGAGGGCTTCGACCTCCTCGTTGGAGCGAGCCATAACAGCGATTTTAGTCGGCCCTGGCGATCCCGGTGAGGTGGAGGGATCCTGGTGTCAGGAGCGAAACGGCGATCCGCGCGAGTCGGGTCGACCGGTTTCTTCCGTATGTTTCCCCGGGTTTGGGGGAGGTCATGGACGTTGGATTCCTGAAGCCGTTGTTCGACCGCCCTGGTCCATGGGCGGGCGTGTACATGGACACTTCCCGCAGTACGGAGGACGCGCCCAGGCGGCGCAGGCTGCGGGAGCGGTTCGTGGCGGATCAGCTGACCGGCCAGGGCGCCGACCGCGCCACCTGTGACGCGGTGATCGAGCGGCTGGCCGGTGAGCAATGGGCCAGGGCGTCCGCGGGGCGGGCGCTGTTCGCCACGGACGGCGAGGTGGTGCTCGACCTGCCGCTGGCCACGTCCCCGATCGACGTGGTGACGTCCTGGTCGATGCTGCCGCGAGTGGCGCCGCTGGCCGCGTTCCGTGGTGAGTGGCCGGCCTGTCTGGTGGCCTTCGTCGACCAGGCGGGGGCCGATCTGGAGTTGCGGGACGACACCGGTGCCCGCCCGGCGGGGCGCGCCGGGGGCCGCAGAGCACATGGCCGGGGCCATCGGTCGGTGCCCGCCGACCGCTACGAGTGGCACTACCGCAACCGGGTCGGGAACACCTGGGAGCAGACCGCCGACCGCGTGGCCGACGAGCTGATGCGGCAGTGGACGGACACCGATGCCGACCTGCTGATCCTGGCCGGTGATCCGCGCGAGCGCCGGGCCGTACGCGACCGGCTGCCCGAGCCGCTGCGGGCCAGGACGGAGGAGACCCGCCACGGCAGCAGGGCCGCCGGCTGCTCCGAGCGGCTGAACGCGGAGATCGACCACGCCCGGGCGGAGTACGCCCGCGCCCATCTGGAGACGGTCCTCGATCTCTTCCGCGCCGGGCGGGGCCGCCCCGGCGGACCGGCCCTGGGCGGACACGACGGCACCGGGCCGCCGAGCAGCGGTGCGGCGGAGGGCGTACCGGCGGTGGTGGAGGCCATGCGCCGCCACCAGGCGGCCACGCTGCTGCTGGGGCACGCGGGGGGCGATATGCGCCATGAGGTGTGGATCGGGCCGGACGCCGATCAGGTGGCCGTGCAGCGCTCCCAGGCGCGCGCCATGGGCGTCAGAACACCCGAACCAGCCCGCGCGGACGACGCGCTGATGCGGTCCGCGACGGTGGCCGACACCGAGGTGCTGGTGGTGCCCGAGGGGCTCCAGGGGCCGGCCGGGGGCCTGGGCGCGGTGCTGCGCTGGCACGCCTGAACGAGGCGCGGGGCCGGGCGCGGGGGCCGGGCGCGGAGCGCCAGCGCTCCGGGCCCGGCCCTTCCGCATGCGCACTGTGCGCCCGGAAGGGCTATTTCCCCGCGGGGCTGGTTGACATGGCGCGCTCAGCTCTCTACGGTCCGTTGGTTGTTAGGAAACCTACTTAACCAATGCTCTGCCTGCCCTCAGGGAGACATCCGTGGTCCTCCGTCCGGCACCATTCCGGCGGCGGGCGCGAGCCCGCGTCCGACGCGCGCTGACCGCCTCGCTCGCGGTCGGCGGCCTGCTCCTCACCGTCTCCCTCACCACGGGCGCCGCGCCCCCGCGCGGCGGACCGGCGGCGGGCGGCCCGACCCCGGTGACCCGGGTGGGTGCGGCCCCCGGCACCGCGACCCCGCTCGCGGGCTTCGCCACGCAGTCCTCGGCCAAGGTGTCCGACACCCCCGCGGCCATCTCCACCCCCGGCTACCCCGCGTCCGGCTGGCACTCGGTGGGGCCCCGGTCGACGGTGCTCGCCGGGCTGCTCGCGGCCGGTGCGTACCCGGATCCGTTCTACTCGACCAACCTCGAGAAGATCCCCGCGGCCGACTTCACCGTCCCCTGGTGGTACCGCGGCGATTTCACCGTGGCCGACCCCTCCCGCCGCACCTATCTGGACGTCAGCGGTGTGGTGTCCGCCGCCGATGTGTATGTCAACGGCGTCCAGGTGGCCACCAAGGACCGGATCGCCGGTGCGTACACCCAACATGAGCTGGACGTCACCGACCTGGCCAGGGCGGGGACCAATACGGTGGCGTTCCGCGTCCAGCCCAACGATCCGCGCAGGAACCTCACGATGGGCTGGATCGACTGGCTGCAGCCCCCGCCCGACGAGAACATGGGCATCGTCCGCGATGTGCTGGTGCGCCGTGGCGGCCCGGTGGCCCTGCGCGACGCGCATGTGACGACCCGGCTGGACACCGAATCGCTCGCCTCCGCCGAGCTCACCGTCAAGGCGCGGCTCCGGAACGACTCCGCCTCGTCGGTCACCGCCACGGTCTCCGGCACGGCCGGCCCCGCGGCCATCAGCCGCACGGTTTCGCTCGCCCCGCACGAGACCGAGGCCGTCACCTTCACCCCCGCCGACTTCCCCCAACTGCGCCTGGACCGGCCCAAGGTGTGGTGGCCCGCCGGGATGGGCGACCAGCCGCTGTACGACCTCGACCTCACCGCCACCGTCTCGGGCACCCCCTCCGACACCGCCCATCACAGCTTCGGCATCCGCGACGTCAAGGCGCCACTGAACGCCGACGGTGCCCGCCAGTACCGCATCAACGGACGCCCGCTGCTGATCAAGGCGGGCGGCTGGTCCCCCGATGTGTTTCTGCGCTGGGACGCCCGCTCGGTGGAGGACCGGCTGAAGTACACCCTCGACCTGGGGTTGAACACCGTCCGCCTCGAAGGCCATATCGAACCGGACGAGTTCTTCGACCTCGCCGACCGCTACGGCATCCTCACCCTCCCCGGCTGGGAGTGCTGCGACAAGTGGGAGGGCCAGGTCAACGGCGATGAGACGGGGGAGAAGTGGACCCCCGCCGACTACCCGGTCGCCAAGGACTCGATGACCGCCGAGGCCGCGCGGCTGCGCGACCACCCCAGCGTCATCTCCTTCCTCATCGGCAGCGACTTCGCCCCCGACGCCACCATCGAGAAGAACTACCTGGACGCCCTCGAAGCCGCCGACTGGCCGAACCCGGTGATCCCCGCCGCCTCCGCCAAGTCCTCCCCGCGGCTGGGGAAGTCCGGCATGAAGATGACCGGTCCCTATGACTGGGTCCCGCCGGACTACTGGTACGCCAAGCGCGAGGGCGGCGCCACCGGCTTCAACTCCGAGACCAGCGCCGGACCCGACATCCCCACCCTGGACACGCTCCGCCGCATGATGTCCCCGAGCGAACTGGAAACCCTCTGGCGGGATCCGTCGGCCAAGCAGTACCACCGTTCCCCGTCCGCCACCTTCGGCGACCTCAAGCTGTTCGACAACGCGCTGATCGGCCGCTACGGAAAGCCGACCGGGCTGACGGACTACGTGCGCAAGGCCGGGCTGGCGCGGTACGAGGCGGTGCGCGCCCAGTTCGAGGCGTACGCGCGCAACTTCTCCGACACCTCCCGGCCCGCCACCGGTGTCGTCCACTGGATGCTCAACAGCGGCTGGACCTCGCTCCACTGGCAGCTCTTCGACCGCTTCTCGGACCAGGGCGGGGCCTACTACGGCGCCAAGAAGGCCAATGAGCCGCTGCATATCCAGTACTCCTACGACTCCCGCTCGGTGGTCGTGGTCAACAGCGAACACGCCGCCGCCACCGGTCTCACCGCCCGGGTCAGCCTCTACACCCCCGACGGCACCCGGAAGTTCGACAAGAGCGCCACCGGCCTCCGGGTGCCGGGCGACGGTGGCAAGGCCACCGCGCTCACCGTCCCGGCCGATGTGAGCGGGCTGTCCGGCGCCTATCTGGTCAAGCTCCAGCTCACCGATGGAGCGGGCAAGGAGGTCAGCCGCAATGTGTACTGGCTCTCCACCGAGAAGGACGTGCTCGACTGGGACAACACCGACTGGTACTACACCCCCACCACCTCGTACGCGGATCTGACCGGGCTCGACGACATGGCCGAGGCGCCGGTGTCCGCCACCGCCACCACGACCGGCGGACCGGACTCCACCACCACCACCACGACCGTCACCCTGCGCAACACCGGGAGTGGGCGCACACCGGCACTGCTCGTGGACGCCCATCTGGTGAACGGCTCGGGCAAGCCGGTCCTGCCCATTCGCTGGTCGGACAACGAGGTGAGCCTGTGGCCGGGCGAGTCGGTGACGCTCACCGCCACCTATCGCACGGCGGACCTGGGTGGTTCGGCCCCCTCGGTACGGATCTCGGGCTGGAACACCGCCACCCGCACCGTCCCCGCGACCGCCAAAACCCACTGAGCGCCGACATCCTGAAATCGTGTCGAAAGGAATTTTTTCGGCGAGTCCGATGCATGGAGCAAGTTCACACTTTTGTATGCTTTCTCCAGCGCGTCGTTCCCTCGTGTCGGACAGTCACTGTCCGTACGCTCGCGAAAGGGGCTCCATATGCACACCATGGAGGTTCGCCCGCCGGTACCCAGCCGTTCCAGCAGCAGATGGCGTCGATACGGCCGACTCGCCGCCGCCAACTTCGTCCGGGGTGCCTCGTATGCGTGCGGCACCGCGGCCATCGGCCTGATGGCGTGGTGGGTGCAGACCCGCTGACACACCCCACGCCGCCATCCATTCCCGAGCCGGAGCCCCTGATCTGATCGTCCGCGTCCGCCGCGACGGCCACTCACGGCCGTCGCGGCGGCCGGGCTACGCCTGAGGATGCGGCTGCGAGCGGAAGCGGGGGAAGTGCATTCCCCGGTGCTCGGCGCGCGGGGCACCGGGTCCGCCGAGACTGGTGCGCAGCTGGATGCCGTGCATGATCTCGATGATGCCCAGCGCGAGCAGCCAGATACCGGCCACCACGGTGAGCGCCGTGATCGAGCCGAAGGGCGCCACGATCAGGATGATCCCGCCCAGGATGGTGAGCAGACCGAGGAACACCTGCCAGCCCCGGGCGGGCAGGCCCTCACCGGAGATCGCCATGGCGGTCTGCATCACGCCCCGGATCAGCCAGGCGAAGCCGATCCACAGCGCGAGCAGCAGAATCGACTGGGCCGGTCCCCGGAAGCAGAGCAGTCCCAGCAGCACGCT
This sequence comes from Streptomyces lacaronensis, assembly GCF_047337785.1. Classification (NCBI taxonomy): domain Bacteria; kingdom Bacillati; phylum Actinomycetota; class Actinomycetes; order Kitasatosporales; family Streptomycetaceae; genus Streptomyces; species Streptomyces lacaronensis. Next base: position 1,678,204 of record NZ_JBLHDK010000003.1, on the reverse strand, counting down.
CAGCGCGCCGGTGACGAAACTCAGCACCCGCAGATGCCTCGGAATATGCGAACCGAAGGCCCCGGCCAGCTGGAAGATCCCGCTGATCAGCAGATACGCGCCGAACAGGGCGCCGATCACCACCAGGGAGGGACCCGGCCACGCCAGCACCATGATCCCGAGCGCGATCGCCACCAGACCCGCGGTCACCAGCACCTGCCAGGTGGTGTTGGACAGCATGTTCTGCATCGTGGCGTACGGGCTGCCCTCTTCGGAGGGCCGTTCTCCCGGCCGGCCGTAGGGTTCCTCGCTCGGCTGCCCGGCGCCATGCGGACTGTCGGAGGAGTAAGTCATGATCGTCCACCTCCTCGGGGGGACACGATGGCCGTAGCCCACAGATCCATCGTCCCTCCGTGCCGGTTCCAGCGCCTCGCGGGCGGTGGAACCGCATGGCAAGGTGGTGGTGAGGCCATGTGCTGGTGCGCGTCATAGGGAGGCCCGCATGGACGACCGGGAGTTCTTCCAGACGGTGGCGGACCGCACCCAGCTGTCACGGCAGGAGGCGGCGGATGTCACGCGCGCCACGCTCGAGACCCTGGCGGCCCGCCTGAGCGCGGGCGAGGCCCGCGAGCTCGCCCAGGAGCTGCCAGGACACCTCCGGGAGTCCCTTCGGCGCGGACCGGGGGAGATGGAGATCTTCGACCCCGAGGAGTCGGTCCGCAGGGTGCACATGCGCACCGGGCTGTCCGAACCGGAGGCCGACCGGGGTGTCCGGGCGGTCCTCGCCACACTCCGGGAGGCCGTCTCCGCCGAGGAGTACGGCCACGCCATGTCCCAGCTGGGCAGCGAGTTCGCGAGGATGGCGGATTCCGCGCGCTGACCCGCGCAGGGGCGAGCGGGCTCATCCGGCCCGCCAGCCGCTCCACCGCCCGACGGTGATCTCCACGACCGGCCCGCGCGGCGGCCGGTCCCGGTACTGGGCCGGGTAGGTGTCCACGAGCAGCCGGACGTGGTCCGCGGACACCGGCGACTCGTCGGCCGGTGGCAGGACGCGGGCAGTGCCGTCGGCGCGCGCCCACCACAGGTGGTCCCAGTTCTCGTCGTAGTCGTCCACCAGGAGGCATACGGCGGGGTGGGCGCGGATGTTGTCCAGGCGCTTCAGCCGGGTCGTCCGCTTCGGCTTGTGGTCGACGGCCGTCACCACCGTGTCGCCGGTCAGCGCGAAGACCACCGGCACCAGATGCGGACGGTCCTCGGCGCCGACCGTGGCCAGCCGGGCCAGCCTGGCCCGTGCGAAGCGCTCCCGCGCCTGCGCGCTCGTCAGCTGCGGCATCGCGATCCCCGGCACCTCACTGGAACCGGGCGGCGATCCGGGCCATCGAGTCCAGCCGTGCGATCGTCTCGGGCTCCGGCAGCGTCGGCAGATAGAACAGCGCCCGCTCCACACCGATGCGCTGATACCCCTCGGCCACCTCGGCGTCCTCGGGCATCGCGTACAGCGTCACCGGCACATCGCGGCCGGCCACCTCGCGCATCCGCTCGATCTGCGGGCGCAGCTCCTCGGGGGATCCGCTGTTGGCCAGCCAGGCGTCGCCGACGGCGGCGATCCGCCGGAACGCGGCGTCCCCGCCACCGCCCACATAGATCGGCGGATGCGGCCGCTGGACCGGCTTGGGCCACTGGAAGACGGGGTCGAAGTTCACGAACTCCCCGTGGAACTCGGCCTTCTCCTTCGTCCACAGTTCACGGATGGCCCGCAGCCGCTCGTCCATCAGCCGGCCCCGGGTGGACGGATCCGTCCCGTGGTTCGCCATCTCCTCGCGGTTCCAGCCCGCGCCGACCCCGAAGACGGCCCGTCCGTCCGAGATCAGGTCGAGGGAGGCCACTTCGTTGGCCGTGGTGATCGGATCCCGCTGCACCAACAGGGCGATACCGGTCCCCAGCAGCAGACGCCGGGTGACCGTGGCGATCGCGGCCAGAGTCACGAACGGGTCGAGGGTGCGGTAGTAGACCTCCGGCAGGTCCCCGCCGCCCGGATAGGGGGTACGGCGGTCCACCGGGATATGGCTGTGCTCCGCGATGAAGAGCGCGTCGAAACCGCGCTCCTCCAGGGCCCGCCCCAAGGGAGCGGGCCGGATGCCCTGGTCGGTGACGAACGTGGATACGCCGAACTTCACTGCGGCTCCCTGGGACGGTGTGTGGATGGTCTACGGGAACCACATGGGTACCCGGCCGCGCGGAAACCACAACGGTGCGCACGGGTGACACGGCCGGGTGGCGGCCGGACCGGGCGGCGCGAGGCCTACGACCGGGACTCGCCCGGACCGAGCAGGACACCGCGCCCCGCGTAGAACCGCCCGAGGTCACCCCAGGGGACCTCGGCGAAGCGCTGGGAGCCGTCCGGGAAGCCCGATGGATTGTGCACGAGGAGATGGTCCGGGGTGGCGCCGACGGCAAGCACCAGATGGCCGCCCCGGTGCGGCGGCCGCGGGTCCAGGGTGCGGAGGGAGGGGTGGACGGACAGCATCGCGAGCCGCCCGGCCGCGAGGTGTCCGGGCAGTTCCCCGGCCGGAAGCCGCGGCCGGGACTCGGCGAACAGCTCCCAGCGCCGTCGCGCGTAGGCGGCGAACGGGGCGTAGACGAGCCCGTCCACCCGGTCCGGGTGGCGCACATACGCCCCCGCCTCGACACACTCATCGGCGAGTGTCACCGCGGGTGGCGCAATGCCGCGCCAGTGGTCCAGCGCCATGCGCAGACACGCCATCCCGCACAGCCGCCACGACCAGAACGCGTACTCCTCCGGGCTCGCGGCCCCGGACTTCTGCCACAGCGGATCGTCGGCCGCCGACAGGGTGCCCGCGATGATGTCGGGCACCAGGCCGGGCGACTCCCACTGGGCGTAGTAGGGCACGGGGTGGATGAGGGAAACCGGGGTCTCGGGCATGCGCGCCAGTCTTCCCGAACTCCGTCCGCCGCGCCCCGGCCTACGCTCAGCCACCCGTGGCGAAGCCCGGGAAGAGGGTCATGCCGCCGTCGACGTAGAGGGTGGTGCCCACCACGTAGTCGCACAGGTCGGAGGCCAGGACGACGGCGGCGTTGGCGATGTCCAGGGTGTCGCCCACGCGACCGTACGGGATGAGCCGCAGGAGGGAGTCGCGCGCCTCGGGGGTCTGCCAGGCACTGCGGTTGATCGGGGTCTTGATGGCGCCCGGCGCGATCGCGTTCACGCGGATCTTGTGGGGTGCGAACTCCTGGGCCAGGGTCTGCGTCAGCATCGCCACGCCGCCCTTGGACGACGCGTAGTTCACATGGCCGGCCCAGGGGATGGTCTGGTGCACCGAGCTCATGCAGATGACTTTCCCGGCCGACCGTGACACCTCCGGGACCACACCGCGCCGCAGGAACTCCTTGATGGCCTCCCGGGCGCACAGGAACTGGCCGGTGAGGTTGACGGAGATGACCTTCTGCCACTGCTCGAGCGTCATCTCGGTGGTGGGCGCGTCCCGCTGGAGCCCCGCGTTGGCGACGAGGATGTCGATGGTGCCCAGGCGGTCGACCATGGTGGACACCAGGTCGGTGACCTGGTCCTCCTGGGACACATCGGCCTGATGGGCGTAGGCCCGCACACCGTGGCCCTGGATCTCGGCGACGACGGCCTCGGCGGCCGGCCGGTCGCTGGCGTAGTTGACGACCACATCGGCGCCGGAGCGTCCCAGCGCGATCGCGGTGGCCTTTCCGATCCCCGAGTTCGCCCCGGTGACCAGCGCCTTCTGCCCCTTGAGGAGTTCCGGGACATGCACCGGAGGAGGACGATCGGTATTGCTGTTCACTGGCTCGGTCTCCTTCGTTGGTCCGTCACCCGCCGCCCCGACCCTCGCAGCCCGCCGGGGGAGCCGTAGCCCCCCACGGCGCCACGGTCACCCGCTAAGGCGATGCACATCGTTCCAGCGGCGCAACGTGGCGACCGGCTCAGTTGGCCTCCGCGAGCGCCTGTGCGCGCGGGCACGTCCAGGGAGAGCGGGGTGAAGCTGCCCATGGCCTCCATACTGGCGCGCACCTCCTTCTCGGTCAGCCCGGTGCGCTCGGCGATCTCCTGGGCCCGCGGCGGCCGGTCGTCCACCCCGTGGGACAGCTCGCGGTGGGCGGCCCGCACCCGGTCCGAGTGTCCGCCGCAGGGGCAGGCCTCAGCCCAGCAGCGCGGCCACCGTCATCAGCACCGGCGGCGCGAGCAGCGTGGACAGCAGGATCGACTCACGGGCCAGGACGGTGGCGGTCTGATACCGGGAGGCGTAGGTGAACAGGTTCTGAGCCGCCGGTAGCGCTGAGGTGACGACGGCGGCGAACAGCGCCGGGCCGCTCAGTTCGAACACACCCGCCGCGATGGCCCACGCCACCACCGGCTGGGCGAAGGACTTCAGCGCCACCGACAGCAGCACCGGCCCGCGCTCCTCGCCGCGCCCGGGGAGCTGACTGCCCGGCAGCGAGATCCCGAAGGCCAGCAGTACGGCGGGCACGGCCATGCCGCCGAGCAGCGAGAGCGGTTCCACGACGGGCCCGGGGACCCGCCAGCCCGTGGCGGACACCAGGACACCGGACAGCGAGCCGATCACGATGGGGTTCCGGAACGGGCTGGTCAGCCTGCGGATCAGCGAGGGGCGCGTATCGGGGCGGGAGAGGTCGATGACCGTCAGGGCGATCGGGGTCATGACGAGCTGCTGGAAGAGCAGCACCGGGGCGATCAGGCTCGCGTCGCCCAGGACGTACATCGCGATGGGGATGCCGAGGTTGCCCGCGTTCACATAGCTCGCGCACAGCGCGCCGATCGTCGTCCGGCCGACGCTCCACCGCCGTAGGGCGCCGACGGCCACGAACGTTCCCGCGACCACGAAGGTGCTCAGCGCCGTCACCAGCAGCGGTGTGGAGACGACGACGGAGAGGTCGGCCTTGGAGAGCGTGGTGAACAGCAGCGCGGGGGAGGCCACATCGAAGGAGAGCTTGGTGAGCACCTCGCGGCCGTGGGCGCCCAAGGAACGGCGGCGCCCGATGACATAGCCGGTGACGATGATGGTCGCGATGACACCGAAGCCGGTGATCACACCGCCCACTGGGCCTCCACCCCACCGTGACCGGTGCCGCCCGCGCGGGGTGCCGCGGGGTCTCGTCCGCTCGTCGTGGTGGTCGAGGGCCAGGGCGCGGCGGTCATCAAGGGCGTCTTCCGGGTGCGTAGGGTCAGCATGCACCCTACAAGTAATTCGGCCGCCGCGCTGTGACGCCGCTGATGAACAGGGGTCGCCGGGCTCAGGTGATGGTGAGGGTGCGGCCCCCCTCGGCCAGGGAGCTGTTGCCCGCGAAGACCCGGATCTCGCCCTGCTGCAGCAGGAACCGGCCGTGCGGATCCTGGGTCCAGAAGCCCAGCTCCTCGGCGCTCAGCCGGAAGCGGACCGTGGTGGCCTTCCCGGGGCCGAGGCTGACCCGGCGGAAGCCACTGAGCCTGCGCACCGGTTGCACGATGCTCGCCACCGGATCGCGGATATACAGCTGCACCACCTCATCGCCCTTGCGGCGCCCGGTGTTGCGCACCGCCACCGCGACCTCGACGGTGTCGCCCTTACGCAGCGCCTCGGCCCGGATACGGCTGACGCTGAGCCGGGGTTCGCCGATGTCGAAGGTGGTGTAGCTGAGGCCGTGACCGAAGGGGAACCGCGGTCCGTAGGCCAGGTCGAGGTACTTGGAGGTGTAGTGATTGGCCCGGTCGTAGGGGCGTCCGGTGTTCTCGTGGTTGTAGTAGATGGGGATCTGGCCGACCCTGCGCGGGAAGGTCACGGGCAGCTTGCCACCGGGGTTCACGGTGCCGAAGAGCACATCCGCGATGGCGTTGCCGCCCTCGATCCCCGGATGCCACGCCTGCAGCACGGCGGGTGTGCGGTCCAGCCAGCCCTCCATCGTCAGCGGACGCCCGCTGAGCAGCACCACCACGAACGGCGCGCCGGTGTCCGCGATCGCGGAGATCAGCCGCTCCTGACGGCCGGGCAGCCCGAGGTCGCTGCGTACGGACGCCTCCCCGCTGAGCGTCGCCGCCTCCCCGACCACCACCACGGTCACATCGGTCGCCCTCGCCGCCGAGGCCGCCCGTGCGATGCCACGGGTGTTCCGGCCGGACGCGTCCACGCCCTCGACATGGCTGATCCGGGCCTTCGGCGCCGCGTCCTTGACCGCGTCCAGCACGGTGACCGGGCGGAACTTCTCGGCCCAGGACCCGGCCCAGGAGCCGCGCAGATCGGTGGAGTCGGCGAAGGGCCCGACGACGGCGATGGAGCCCGATCTGTCCAGCGGGAGCGTGGACTTCTCGTTCTTGAGCAGCACCATGGTGCGCCCGGCCGCCTCCCTCGCCGCCGCCCGGGACGCCTTCGTGGGCCCGGCGATCGCCGCGCCCTCGTCCGCGTAGGGGTGTTCGAAGAGCCCGAGCCGGAACTTCAGTCGCAGGATGCGGGACACCGCGTCGTCCAGCCGCTCGGCGGTGATCTCACCCCTGCGCAGCAGCCGCTTGCCGTACTCGTTGATGGTGGTGCTGGCCATCTCCATGTCGATCCCGGCGTTGAAGGCGAGCCGGGCGGCGTCGGAGCGGTCGGCGGCATAGCCGTGGACGATCATTTCCTGAACGCCGTTGTAGTCGCTGACGACGAAGCCGCCGAAGTCCCACTCCTCCTTGAGGATCTCGGTCAGCGCATGCCGGTAGCCGTGGGCGGGGACCCCGCTGACGGTGTTGAAGCTCGCCATGACGGTGGCCACCCCGGCGTCCAGGGCCGCCCGGAACGGGGGGAGGTAGAAGTTGCGCAGCCGGGCTTCGGAGACGTCCACCGTGTTGTAGTCACGGCCGCCCTCGACGCCCCCGTAGGCGATCATGTGCTTGGCGCAGGCCGCGAGGTGGCGCCGGGAGCGCAGGTCGTCGCCCTGGTAGGCGCGGGTCTTGGCGGCCGCGAGCCGCGCCGCCAGATACGGGTCCTCGCCATCGCCCTCGGCGATCCGCCCCCAGCGCGGTTCATGGGTGACGTCCATCATCGGCGAGAACGTCCAGTGCACCCCGTTGGAGCGGGCCTCCCGCGCCGACACCTCCGCGTCCCACTCGGCCACCGCGGGATCGAAGGCGGCGGCCTGGCCGAGGGGGATGGGGAAGGTGGTCCACATGCCATGGATGACATCGAGCCCGAAGATCAGCGGAATGCCCAGCCGGGACTCCTCGACGGCCATCCGCTGCAGGGTGTTGGTGGTGCGGGCCCCGTAGATGTTGAGCACCGAGCCGAGCCTGCCCCTGCGGGCCGCCTTCTCCGCGGCGGCGGTCTGCCCGCCACCGGGCCCGGTGGCGCCGGTCCAGGCGAGCTGCTGGAGCTGGCCGAACTTCTCGTCGATGGACATCCGCGCCATCAGGGCCTGGATCCTGGTCTCGTACGGACCGGGCTCCCGCCCCGGCCGGGTCTGGCCGGTGGAGGGGGCGGGCGGGGCCTGGGCATGGGCGGCCGCGGCCTTGCCCGCGATGGCCGTCCCCCCGGCGGCGGCGAGCACCGTACGTCTGCGCACATCGTTCATGGTCTTCGTCCTGGTCTTCGGCGATCGGTTCTCCCCGAGCCCGGTTTCCTCAAGACCATGCCGGTCACGACCCCGCGCGGGATGTGGCCGCCACCTGGGTCTTCTGCCAACGTACGACAGGATCGGCCTCCGGGCCCCCGGTAGGTCCGGCGCCGCGACCCGTGGCGCCCAGGACCGCCCCGGCCGAAGCCACCCGCGTGTGCTCACCGTGTCCGGACGGCTGCGCTCCGCGCTCCGTGGCGGACCAGGGGTGAACTGTCAGGCCCGGCGCTCGTCCATGCCCGCCATCAGGGCCTGGTGGCTCATCCGCACATGCTCCCGCATCACCCGCTCCGCGCCGTCGCCGTCCTTGGCCCGGATCAGATTGAGGACGCGATGGTGCTCATCGTCGGACTCGTCCAGCCGGCCGGGCCGGGACAGCGAGGTGCGTACCAGCCGGGCGTAGGCCAGCTGGTTCATCAGGGTGCGGTAGTGCGCCTCCAGCTTGCTGTTGTCCGCGCCCACCACGATCAGATCGTGGAACTCGTGGACCAGCGCCGCGTACTGCTCGGCGTCGCCGTCGCGGACGGCCGCGTCGGCCGCCTTCATATTGGCCTCGAGTCGCTCCACTTCCGGTACGTTCCCGCGGAAGGCGAGCAGCCGGGCGGCGGCGCCCTCCAGCAGCTCCTTCATCTGGAACAGCTCGGTGAGCTCGCGCCGGGACGGTACGGCGACGAACGTGCCGACCCGTGGCCGCACCTCGACCAGGCCCTCGATCTGAAGCTGTTTGAGGGCCTCGCGGATGGGCGTCCGGCTGACGCCGAAGGTCTCGGACAGCGCCATCTCGGAGAGGCTGGAGCGGGGCGGCAGCTCACCACTGATGATCATCTGCCGCAGCTCTTCGGCGACCCTCGCCTGCATGCTGGTCTGCTGAAGCCGCTTCCCTGTGGGTCGTTGCATGGCACGAGACCCTAGGTGTGGCCATTGCTTCCCGTCAACTGTGGGAACGCTGGTGTGTTGTGCCATACAACAACCCTTCCTCGGTCCAGAGGCCGGGACCTCGGGGGCTCAGGAGCTCAGGACCTCAGGGGCTCAGGACCTCAGGACGAAGGGATCCCCGGCGGGCTCCTCGCTGGTGTTGATCCAGACGCTCTTCAGCCGGGTGTACTCCCGGATCACCTCCGTGCCGTGCTCGGTTCCCATCCCGCTGGTCTTGAACCCGGCCCGGGGCGACATCGGCGACATCGAGCGATAGGTATTGGCCCACACCGTTCCGGCCTCCAGCCGCGCGGCCATCCGGTGCACCCGGTTCACATCCCGGGTCCACACGCCCGCCGCCAGGCCGTACGCGGAGTCGTTGGCGATCGCCAGGGCCTCCTCCTCGGAGCCGAAGGGCATGACGGTCGCGACCGGGCCGAAGATCTCCTCCTGGCAGATCCGCATCCCGTTGTCGGTGCCGGTGAAGACGGTGGGGGAGTAGAAGTACCCGTCGAGACCGGTCTCAGGACGCCTGCCGCCGCAGACCACCTTCCCGCCCTCGGCCTGCCCCAGCTCGACATACGACTCGACCTTCTCCAGCTGCTCGGCGACGGCGAGCGGGCCGAGCTCGGTGGTCTCCGAAAGCGGATCGCCGATGCGGATCGTGGCCGCCCGCGCCGTCACCCGCTCCAGGATCTCGTCGTACACCTCCCGGTGCACCAGCACCCGGCTGCCCGCCACACAGGTCTGGCCCGCGGCCGCGAAGACGCCCGCGATCACGCCCATGGCGGCCGAGCCCAGGTCGGCGTCCGGGAAGATGATGTTGGGCGACTTCCCGCCCAGCTCCAGGGTGCAGCCGATCAGGCGGTCGGCGCAGGTGCGGGCGATCCGGCGGCCGGTCCCGCTGGAGCCGGTGAAGGTCACCTTGGACACGCCGTGGTGTTCGGTCAGCGGCCCGCCCGCCTCCGGGCCGTACCCGGTGACCACATTGACCACCCCCGGCGGGAACCCCGCCTCCTCGAAGAGCGGTGCGAGCGCCAGCAGCGAGGCCGAGGTGTGCTCGGAGGGCTTGACCACCACCGTGTTCCCCGCGGCCAGGGCCGGGGCCAGCTTGGTGGTGGTGAGCAGCAGCGGGGAGTTCCAGGGGGTGATGGCGCCGACCACGCCCACCGGTTCGCGCAGGGTGTAGTTGAGCAGCTCGCGGCTCGCCCCGGGGATCACCTCGCCCTGGATCTTGTCGGCGAGTCCCGCGTAGTAGTGGAAGTACTCGGGCAGCCCGGCCAGTTGGGCCCGCATCTCGCGCAGCAGCTTGCCGTTGTCGAGGGTCTCGGTACGGGCCAGCCGCTCCGCGTGCTCACCGATCAGATCGCCCAGGTTCCGCAGCAGCCGACCGCGCCGGGTCTGGCTCAGATCGCGCCAGCGCGGATCCTCGAAGGCGGTGCGGGCGGCGCCCACCGCACGGTCCACATCGGCGGCGGTGCCGCGCGCCGCCTCGTACCAGGGCTCGGCGGTGGCCGGGTTGACGCTCGCGAAGTAGCCGCCTTCGGCGGGGGCGGTCCACTCGCCCGCGATGTAGTGGTCATGGCGCGGCAGGGGGTTCATGAGCGGTGGGACTCCTGTCCGGTGGGGGTTCCGGGGTGGGTTCCGGTGGGGCTTCCGTGGGTTCCGGTCTGGTTTCCGGCGGTTCCGATGTGCCCTCCGGCGTGGCTTCCGGTCTGGTTTCCGGCGTGGCCTCCGGTCCGGGTGAGGATCACGTCGGCGATTTCCTGCGGGCATTCCAGCGGCAGCAGATGGCGGGCGCCGGGCACGATCACCGCTCGGGCGCCCGGGATCCGCTCGGCCAGCCGGTGCGACATGGCCGGGGTCGAGCCGGGGTCCCGCTCGCCGGTCACCGCCACGGTGGGCGCGGCGATCCGGGGCAGCCACCGCCACAGCGCGGTGTCGGCGGTCGCGAAGACCCGGTAACAGGCCAGGTAGGAAGCCCGGTCGTTGGCCAGCAGCGTATCGAGCACCTGCCGCGCCAGCTCGGGGTCCTGGGCCCGCCAGGCGGGCGAGAACCAGCGGTCGACCGCCGCCCACGCGGACGCCCCGAAGTCCTGGGCGGCCAGCTCCTGGCGGCGGGCCACCGCCGCGCGCTCCTCCTCCGACCGGCCCGCGACCGAGCTGACCAGGGTGAGCGAGGCGGTGAGCTCCGGCCGGTCCAGCCCCAGCCGCTGGGCGACCAGGGCGCCGAGCGAGAAGCCGACGATATGCGTGGGGCCGGTCAGCAGCGCCGCGACATCGGCGGCCAGCTCGGCGAGCGACACCCCGGCCGCCGCGGCCGGGGAGGCGCCGTGGCCGCGCAGATCGACCAGCGTCACCCGGTGCCGGGCCGCGAGGGCCAGCAGGCACCGGTCCCACATACGGCGGTCGAGGCCGACGCCGTGCAGCAGCACCAGCTCCGGGCCGTCGCCGTGCGCTTCGTGGCTCAGCGCCACGGGGGCACCGGCCCGGGAGGCCGGGACGCGCGCCCGGGCACCCGCCTCGGACCTGCCCATGTCACTCACCGCCTGCTCACCGTTCCGTCGACAGCGGCGCCAGCCGGGCCTGGGGGCGGCCCTGCGCGGCCGCCGCGAGTCCGACGACGATCTCGTCGGCGCGCGGCCCGTCCGCCACCCGCACCTCGATGCTCTGGTGGTGCGAGCGGATGGTGGCGTCGGTGATGTGCTTGAGCGGGATGTCGAAGACCGTGCCCGCGGCGGCCCGCTTCTCCACGGCCGGGAGCAGGGTGGTGGCGTTCGCCGCGCGGCGGAAGTGGTCGCCGAACTTGAGGGTGTGGATCAGCGCGGAGCCGTGCTCGACCTCCCCGTCGAGACCCACGATCGCGGCCTTCCCGTACGCCTCCACCGGCGCGCCCAGGGCCTCGACCACGCGGGGTGCCAGCAGCTCGCCCAGCTTCGGCGCCACCTCGTCGATCCCCGGCAGCAGATCCGCCACGAAGCCCTGACCGGCCCAGGGGTTCTCGATGACGGCGAGCACCACGGCCGTACGGGCGGGCGGGTCCACCGGGCGGCCGCCCTCGCTGTGGATGTCCTCGGTGAAGGTGATGATCTTGCGGATGTTCACGTCACGGTCTCCAGGTCGTCCAGATCGGCGAGGCGGATGAGGGGGTCGGTGGCCCGGTCCCCGATTCGGGCGTTCGGGCGGGGGCCGGACGCCCCGGCCGCGATGACGACGATCTCGTCCGGGCGGGGCGCGTCGGGGATACGGATCTGGCAGGTCTGGTAGTGCGAGCGGGTCGCGGCCGCGGTCTTGTGCCACAGCGGCACGGTCAGCGGTTCACCGGCCGGAAGCCGGTCGTCGCTGAAGACGATGATCGAGGTGCCCTCGGTCAGCTCGCGGAAGACATTGCCGAAGAACGGAGTGTGGATCAGCGCGCCGCCGTGTTCGATCTCCCCGTCCAGACCGACGATCGCGGCCTTGCCGAAGGACTCGATCCGGTCGACCCCGCCCAGCGCCTCGCTGATCCGGTCGGTGAGCAGCCGGGCCAGCCCCGGTGCGATCCGCTCGACCTCCGGTCCCAGGTCGGCGACAAAGCCGCGGCCGGCCCAGGGGTTGCTGATCACCGCGGCCGCCGCGACCCGGCGCACCGGCGCCGCCACCGGGCGGCCGAGCTCCAGCAGCAGCTCATCGGCGACGGTGACGACCTTGCGCAGCCGTGCCTCAGCCATGACCGCCACCGGTGGTGAACCGCGGCATGACCTTCTCGGCGAACAGCTCCAGACTGCGCATGGCGTTGCGGTGCGGCAGACCCGGGTGGGTGGTCCACAGCAGCAGGTGTTCCAGGCCCACCTCGTCGCGCAGTTCGGCGATCTTCTCGGAGACGTACTCCGGCGTGCCGACCAGCAGATTGCGCTCGCGCAGGAAGTCGAAGGACAGCTCATGGGCGTCGGTGAGCTCCTCGCCCGCCTCCATGAGGTTGGACAGCCCCCGCCAGTGCATGATCCACCGGTAGGTGGTCATCAGCGCCTCTTCGAACTCGGCGCGCGCCTGCTCCATGGTGTCGGCGACATACACATCGCGCACCAGGCCGATGCCCTCGCCCAGCGCGTACTCACGCCCGGACGCCTGGCTCGCGGTGTCCCGGTAGAGCTCGAACCGCTCCTTGAGCGCCGAGACCGGCGGGAGCCAGAAGAGCCCCTGGACACCGTCGGCCGCGGCGGACTTGATCGAGCGTGGGCTGTCGATCACCTGCCACAGTGGAGGGTGCGGCCGTTGCAGTGGAAACGGCGTGACCTGCATCTTCGTAATGACACCGGCGTCGGTGTACTCCGGGGTGGCGGGGGAGAGGGGGTGGTTCCACTTCACTCCGGGGGAGGGGAACTCGTAGAACCGGCCCTGGTGCGAGAAGAACTCACCGCTCCACGCCTTGCGCAGGACCTCAACGGTCTCGTCGTACAGGGCGCGGTTCTGCTCCTGGTCGCGCGGATCGGCCAGGGCGTTGAGGTTGAGCGCCTCGCGGCCGTACAGCCCCCGGCCGAGGCCGACCTCGACCCGGCCCCCCGAGAGCTGGTCGAGCATCGCGATGTCCTCGGCGAGCCGCAGCGGATGCCAGAAGGTGGCGATCGAGGCCGCCTGGCCGATCCGGATGCGTTCGGTACGGGCGGCGATGTCCGCCCCCATCAGCACCGGGTTCGGGGTGATCTCGATCGCCTCGTGCCCGAAGTGGTGTTCGGTGTACCAGGTGGACCAGAAGCCCGCCCGGTCCGCGGTGACCGCGAACTCCCGGGCTTCGTTCATGACTTCGGCGTACTCACCGAGACGGCCCGGGGCACCGAGGTTGTGGAATATCGAAAAGCGCATGCAGCGTCCGTCCTGTTCTTCCGGCTCACGCTGTGCCATGGCAGGGAGGCTAGGAGTCCGTATCGGGCCCGTCAAGGCCCGACGTCAGGAAAACAACCTTGACCTGTGGCTTTAATGAGCGCTCGGAACTTTCTCGGCCCATCTGTCCCAAGGTGTTGACAGCCGTCGACGGCCTTTCTACGGTCCTCTGCCATACAAGAGCTGACTGAGGGAAGACGTCATGACGCACACTCTTGACCGCACCGCCCGCATCCGCTCCACCTGGCAGGCGGTCTGGGACCGGGGCGAGGTCGACGCGCTCGACCAGCTGCTCGGCCCCGCCTATGTACGCCGCCGCGGACCCGCCGCGGCCCCCCAGGATCGAGAGCAGTTCAAGGAGTCCATCCGCGCCATCCGCCGGGCGTTTCCCGATCTACGCACCGAGATCGAGGAGATCGTCGAGGACGGCGAATCACTGGCGATCCGCTGGCGCAGCACCGGCAGCCACACCGGCGACTTCCTCGGGGTCCCTGCCACCGGCAGGCCGGTCGAGGTCTCCGGCGCCACCTTCACCCGCTTCGACCACGGCGTGGTCAGTGAGGAGTGGGTGACCTGGGACCCGCGCCAGCTGCTGGAGGCGCTCGGGATCATCACCACCACCCAGCAGGCGGCCGTGGACGCCGATGTGGTCCGGGGTGTGCACCGCAAGTTCATCACCGGTGTCACTGTGGTGACCTGCGACGACGACGGTAAGCCCCGGGGGCTCGCGGTGAACGCGTTCGCCAGCATCTCACTGGATCCACCGATGGTGCTGGTCTGCGTGCAGCGCACCTCCACGACCCATCCCGCGCTGCACCGGGCGAGTCATCTGGGGATCAACATCCTCGCCGCCGGCCAGCTCGACGTGGCCAAGACCTTCGCCTCCAAGGCTGACGACAAGTTCGCCGGGCTGTCCTGGACCCCCGGCGAGTTCGGCGTCCCGCTGATCGACCGGTCCTGCGCCCAGCTCGAGGTGGAGATCGGCGAGCGGCTGGAGGCCGGCAGCCACACCGTCTTCACCGGCCGGGTGGTGTCCGCCCGCCATGAGGAGCTGGCCCCACTGGTCTACAGCGGCGGTGGCTTCTTCGACATCTCCCAGACCGCGCCGCTGCCGTGGTGAGAGACCGCCACCCCGGTCCGCGGCGCCACCGGCCCCCCGCCACCCCCTGACGCCCACTCCTCCCGTCCCAGGAGCACGCCCATGACCCACGATGACACGGCGCCGGTGTACGGCAGCGCGGTCACCAAGGTGGAGCCCTTCGGGGTCGACCACATCCCCGACAACGAGCGGCACGGCAAGCCCAGTTCGCAGTTCTTCGTCTGGTTCGCCGCCGGTCTCAACTTCCCCATCATCCTGCTCGGGTTCAGCGCGGTCGGGCTCGGCCTCAGCTTCGGCGCCGCCGTCGCCGCCATCGTGGTCGGCGCCGGTCTCGGCTCGCTGCTGATGGCCGTGATGTCCCGGATGGGCGTACGGCTGGGGGTGCCCCAGCAGATCCAGGCGCGGGGCCCGCTCGGTTTCTTCGGCAACTTCCTGCCGGTGGCGTACATCAATGTGTTCGCCGGGGTCGGCTGGGCCGCCGTGACCGTGATCCTCGGTGGCAAGGCCATCGCCGAGCTGACCCATCTGCCCTTCTGGCTCTGCGGACTGGCGCTCACCCTGGTCGAGCTGGTGGTGTCCATCTACGGCTACAACATGATCAATTTCCTGCAGCGGGTACTGACCTACGTCCTCACCCCGCTGTTCGTGATGATCACGGTGGTGGCCCTGGTGCGGGGCGCCGGCACCTTCGACGCCGATCCGAAGGCGGCGGACTACGTCGGCTCCACCGGTGGCTGGATCACCTTCGGCGGCTGGTTCCTCTCCTTCCTCGTCGCCTGGGCGCCGTTCGCCTCGGACTACTCGCGCTATCTGCCCGACTCGACGGGCGTGGTGAAGCGCACCGCCTGGTACACCGGGCTCGGCAACTTCGTCACCATCTGCTGGCTCGGCATCCTCGGTGTGCTCCTCGGCTCCAACGCCACCAGCACCGACTCCATCACCGCCCTGCACCAGCTGACCGGGCCGTTCGCCATCCCCGCGCTGATCGCCATCGGGCTCTCCGCGCTCGCGCAGAACTTCCTCAATGTCTACGGCGGCGCGATCTCCGTCCAGACGCTGAAGGTGCCGGTCACCAGGACCCAGGCCGTCACCCTCATCTGCGCGCTGGCGTATGTGATCAGCCTGTGGGGACACTCCGGGACCGAGGACAAGTTCTCGGTGTTCCTCAATCTCACCGCGTACTTCATCGCACCGTTCGCCACCGTGCTGCTGCTCGACTACCACCTGGGCGGCCGCTCCGACCCCAACCGGATC
The DNA here is from genome assembly GCF_047337785.1 of Streptomyces lacaronensis. Classification (NCBI taxonomy): domain Bacteria; kingdom Bacillati; phylum Actinomycetota; class Actinomycetes; order Kitasatosporales; family Streptomycetaceae; genus Streptomyces; species Streptomyces lacaronensis. Next base: position 1,662,471 of record NZ_JBLHDK010000003.1, on the reverse strand, counting down.
GCCGAGCTGTACGACCGCGGACGGGTGCTCTCCTGGGGCTTCGTCGCCTGGACCGGCGGGGTGCTGGCCTCGGTGCCGTTCTGGCAGTCCGACCTCTACACCGGGGCGTTCGCCTCGGCGTATCCGCACGCGGGCGATCTGAGCATGTTCGTCGCGGCGGGCGCCTCGGCGGTGCTCTATCTGCTGACCTACCGGCTGCGGCCGCTGTGGACGCGGGACACCCCCGGCACGGCCGAGGCCCGGCAGGAGAAGACGGCGGCGGTGGCGGGCTCCTGACACAGCGTCAACGAACCCGGAGCGGGCGGTGTCGCGAACGGCGATGCCGCCCGGCCTTCGGCGCGGCCTGAGCCTTTCCCGCCGGCCTTTCCCGCTATCGCCTCCGGCGCGAGGGCGCGGGGCGCTCGGCGGGGGCGGGGTCGATACAGCGCGACTGGGCGTGTTCGTACACCATCGTGCTCTGCACATCCGCCACCTCACGGCGCTCGGTGAGGCGGTCGATGACGAACGCGTACAGCCCATTGGTGTCCGGCACCGCCACATGGATGAGGAAGTCATGGGCGCCGGAGGTGACGAACAGCCCGATGGTCTCCGGCAGCTGGGCGGCCCATTCCCGGAACCCCTCGATGACCGGCCGGGACGGCGGGCGGATCCGCACCGAGATCAGCGCCTGCACGGGACGGCCGACCGCCTCCAGATCGACGGCGGCGTGATAGCCGCTGATGATGCCGCGCTCCCGCAGCGCCCGGACCCGCTCCAGGGAGGTCGACGGCGAGACCCCCGTCCGCAGGGCCAGCTCGCGATTGGTCTGCCGTGCATCGTTCTGCAGCTCCCGCAGAAGAGCACGGTCGAGTGCATCAAGTTCCACGAAAGCGCTCCCCTGCCTGAGGAAATTCGGCGAGCCGTGCTCCGGCTCGGATGGATGGGTACCGTCCACCACATTAGCCATCGACAAGGAGTACCGCTCGTGTCCGTTCCCCAGCTGTCCGACGAGGATGTACGCACCGATCAGTCCACCCGGCAGGCGAAGCTGAAGTGGGTGATCGTCGTGAACGAGGAGCTGCCCGCGGGCCGGGCGGTGAACGCGGCCGCCTGCATGGCCGCCGCCGTGGGCCGGGCGATGCCGGAGCTGCTGGGGCCGGACGGCACGGACGGCTCCGGCGCCGTCCACCCGGGGCTGCCGTGGGCGGGCTGCTCGATCCTGGCGGCCGGCCCGGCGGCGCTGCGCGAGCTGCGGGCCAAGGCCGCCGAGAAGGATGATCTGTTCCTCGTCGACATGCCCGGACAGGCCCAGACCTCACGGGTCTACGACGAGTACCTCGACAGCCTGGCCGGTACCAAGACCGAGGATCTCGACTATCTCGCGGTGAGTATCGTCGGCCCGCGGAACAAGGTGAGCAGGCTCATCGGGAAGCTCCCCCTGCTGCGCTGACCTCCGCGCCACCCATCGCGGCCGGATCGCCCAGCGCGTAGGGGGCGAGGATGTCGGCGATGGCCCGGTTGCGCGGGGTGGCGACCCCCAGTTCGGCGCCGAGATCGGCCACGGCCCCGCTGAGCCAGCTCAGTTCGAGGCGATTGCCGCGCAGGAGGTCGTTGTGCATCGAGGACGTCATCGTGGCCGGCAGGGTGTCACAGAAGGCGAGCCGGTCGTCGGCGAAACCGGGGTCCAGGTCCACCCCCTTGGCCCGTCCCACCGCGACCACCTCGTGCATCACATCGCGCAGCAGATCCCGTGACCCGGGATTCCCGCGGACCACGCCGATCGGCTGCCGCACCGCCGACGTCGTCCCGGAAAGGCCCACCAGGAAGACGAACTTCTCCCAGATGGTGCGCTCGATGTCCCCGCTGATCTCCGCGTCGACACCGGCCGCGAGACAGCGGTCGAGGAAGTGGCGGGCGCGCGGGGACTCCTTGCGGTCGTACTCCCCGAACACCAGCCGCTGCAAAGTGCCGTTGTGCACCACCACCCCCGGCTCCTCGATGAACGCCGAGATATAGCCGACCCCGCCGAGAACCGACCCCGCGGGCAGATGGCGCCGCAGCTCCGTGTCCTTCTGGACTCCGTTCTGGAATGACACGACCGCGGCGCCGCTCTCGGCGAGGGGCGCCAGCTGCCGGGCGACGTCCTCGGTGTCCCACAGCTTCACCGCCACCATGACCAGATCCGGGGCCTCGAGGTCGGAAACCGTCGGCACGAACGCCTCGGACGGCACCCGCAGGTCCCCCAGCGGGCTGCGCACCGTCAGCCCCTTCTCCCGGATCGCCGCGAGATGGCGGCCCCGGGCCACGAAGGTGACCTCGTCCCCCGCGGCGGCGAGCCGCGCGCCGAAGTATCCGCCGACGCCACCCGCGCCGATGATCGCGATCCGCATGATGTCCCCTCGTCCTCAGCCTCTTAGTAACCCTTCAGGCGGTTACTATATTCGCATGGATTCCTCGACGGAGCAGGTCCCGCGGCCGCGGGTCACCGCTCGGCTGCGGGCACTGCGCTTCGACGCCGGCAGCCTCGCCCTGAACCTCGTCGCCTCCCTCGGGCGGCGCGGCAGCACCCCGATCGAGCGCCTCGGCACCCTCGACCGGCTGCGGGAGTGGTGCGACGGCGTCGGGCTGCGGCTGCACGACGAGGCCGTCACCGAGGAGTTCCTCACCGAGTTGCGGACGCTGCGCGAGGCGGCGTACGACGTGGTGGCGGCGGCCGTCCACGGCCGGGCCCCGGCCGCCGCGTCCGTCGCGCTGCTCAACGACCGGGCGCGCCCCGCCCCACCGCAGCCGCTGCTGAGGGCCACCGACACCGGGGTCGAGGTGGACGGCGCCGATCGTCCGCTGTCCGGGCGGGAGCTCCAGTCGGCCGTCGTCCGCGACCTCATAGCGGTGCTCGGAGACCCGGAGCGGCGCGCGGCGCTGCGGGCGTGCGACTCCTCGCTGTGCACCATGATCTACCTCGACCCCACACCGGGCAGAAGGCGCCGGTGGTGCTCCATGCGGCTGTGCGGCAACAGCGCCAAGGCCGCGAAACACCGGCGGCGACAGGCGTCCGCCGCTTCGGCCTGAAGCCCCGGCGTCCCGGCCAGGTCGTGAAGCCCCGGCGCTCCCATGGCCGCTGTTTCCGGTGGGCCGCCCGGGGCACCCGAGGTGGCCGGAGGGTTGCCGATGTCCGAAGAGAGCGACACCGACCCCGCACCGAGAGCACGACGCCCCGGCCGGGCGTGCGCTTCCGGGGGAGCGGCGGCCGCCGTCGCGCTGACCGTGGCGACCGGGGCGATGGACGCGATGAGCTTTCTGGCCCTGGGCGGCGTCTTCACCAGCGTCATGACGGCCAATCTCTCCCTGCTCGGCATGTCCACCGCGTCCCTGGACGCGACGCTCGCCCGGGACTCCGCGGTCGCCATGGGCGGGTACATCGTGGGCGCGCTGGTCAGCGGCCGGATCGTCCGCGGCTCCCGCCCGGCCCTGCGGGCCCGGTGCGCGCTCACGGTGGAACTGCTCGCGCTCGGTGGGCTCTGGGCGGTGTGGGCGTCCGCCGACGGCCACCCCGCCGGTGGCCGGCAGCTCGGGCTGCTGGCGGTGGCCGCGCTCGCCATGGGAGGCCAGAGTGGTCTGGTGCGGGCCGTCGGGCCGCCCGGCTTCTCCACCACGTATCTCACCGGCACCCTGACCGGGGTGCTGGTCGACGCGGTGCGCAGCGGAACGGTGCGCCGGCTCGGCATCGCGCTGCTGGCGGGCCTGGTGGTGGGCGCCGCGGCCGGCGGGCTGCTGGTGGCCAACGCCGCGCGGGCCGCGCCCGCCCTGCCGACCGGGCTGGTCGGCCTCGTTCTGCTGGCGTCCCTGACCTCCCTGGCCCGGGACGCCCAGGGCCATCTCTGGCCCCACGCCGAGTAGTCCGCCCCAAGCCCGCCCGCTCCGGGGCGGGTTGAGGGGTGATTCACTCTTCCAGCGGGGCGTCATCCGATGTCAGACTCGGCCCGTGACCGACTTTGACATGCTTGTGATCGGGTCCGGGCCTGGTGGCCAGAAGGCTGCCATCGCAGCCGCGAAGCTCGGTCGCCGGGTAGCCGTCGTCGACCGTAAGGAGATGGTGGGCGGGGTCTCCCTGCATACCGGAACCGTTCCGTCCAAGACCCTGCGTGAGGCGGTGCTCTATCTCACCGGACTGACCCAGCGCGATCTCTACGGCCAGAGCTACCGGCTCAAGGAGGAGATCACCGTCGCCGACCTGACGGCCCGCACCCAGCATGTGGTCGGCCGTGAGGTGGACGTCGTCCGCAACCAGCTGTCCCGCAACCGGGTCGCGATGTTCTCCGGCACCGGGCGGTTCGTGGACGACCACACCGTGGCCGTCACGGACGCCACCGGCCAGGAGCAGCTGCTCACCGCCCAGCACATCGTGATCGCCACCGGCACCCGCCCGGCCCGCCCGGCGAGCGTGGAGTTCGACGAGCGGACGATCATGGACTCCGACAGCGTCCTCAACATGGAGCGGGTGCCGCGCTCCATGGTCATCGTGGGCGCCGGGGTGATCGGCATCGAGTACGCCTCGATGTTCGCCGCCCTGGGCAGCAAGGTCACCGTGGTCGAGCAGCGCGAGGGGATGCTGGACTTCTGTGACGTCGAGATCGTCGAGGCGCTGAAGTACCGGCTGCGCGACCTGGCCGTCACCTTCCGCTTCGGCGAGACCGTGGCGGCCGTCGAGAGCCATCCGCGGGGCGCCCTCGCCATCCTGGAGAGCGGTAAGAAGATCCCCGCCGACGCGGTGATGTACTCCGCGGGGCGCCAGGGGCTCACCGACGCGCTGGACCTCGCCAAGGCGGGGCTCACCGCCGACCGACGGGGCCGGATCGCGGTGGACGAGCACTACCGCACCGCCGTGCCGCACATCTACGCCGTCGGCGATGTCATCGGCTTCCCGGCCCTGGCCGCGACCTCCATGGAGCAGGGGCGGAGCGCGGCGTACCACGCCTGTGAGGAGCCGGTGAACCCGATCCACCACCTCCAGCCGATCGGGATCTACAGCATCCCCGAGATCAGCTTCATCGGCCGCACCGAGGACCAGCTCACGGACGAGAAGGTGCCCTTCGAGGTCGGGGTCGCCCGCTATCGCGAGCTGGCCCGGGGCCAGATCGTCGGCGACGGCCACGGCATGCTGAAGCTGCTGGTCTCCCCGGAGGACCGGCGGCTGCTCGGGGTGCACTGCTTCGGCACCGGCGCCACCGAGCTGATCCACATCGGCCAGGCCGTGATGGGCTGCGGCGGCACCGTCGACTATCTGGTGGACGCGGTGTTCAACTATCCGACCTTCGCCGAGTCCTACAAGGTCGCCGCGCTCGACGCCACCAACAAGATGCGCGAGGTCGATCACCTGCGGGACTGACGTGGCCCCGGCCCTCCTCCGCGCCCCGCTCCTTAATATCCCTTTTGGGATACTGGGAGACAGACCGGGAGGAGGGCTGAGATGACTCGCGCAGTCGGAATTGACCTGGGTACCACGAACTCGGTCGTATCGGTCCTGGAGGGCGGCGAGCCGACCGTCATCACCAACACCGAGGGCGCCCGGACCACCCCCTCGGTGGTGGCCTTCGCCAAGAACGGCGAGGTGCTGGTGGGGGAGGTCGCCAAGCGCCAGGCGGTGACGAACGTGGAGCGCACCGCGCGATCGGTCAAGCGCCACATGGGCGAGGACCGGTGGCGGTTCCCGGCCACCGGCGACGTGGACGGCAAGCGCTACACCGCGCAGGAGATCTCCGCACGGGTGCTCCAGAAGCTCAAGCGCGACGGTGAGGCGTACCTCGGCGAGGATGTGACGGACGCCGTGATCACCGTCCCCGCGTACTTCAACGACTCCCAGCGCACCGCCACCAAGGAGGCGGGCGAGATCGCCGGGCTGAAGGTGCTGCGGATCATCAACGAGCCGACGGCCGCCGCTCTGGCGTACGGGCTGGACAAGGAGAACGACCAGACCATCCTGGTCTTCGACCTCGGCGGCGGCACCTTCGACGTCTCGCTGCTGGAGATCGGCGAGGGGGTGGTGGAGGTCAAGGCCACCAACGGCGACACCCACCTCGGCGGCGACGACTGGGACCAGCGGATCGTGGACCATCTGGTCTCCCGCTTCGGACACGGCTACGGCGTGGATCTGGCCCGGGACAAGATGGCGGTCCAGAGGCTGCGTGAGGCGTCCGAGAAGGCCAAGATCGAGCTCTCCGCGGCCAGCGAGACCACGATCAACCTGCCCTACATCACCGCCTCCGACCAGGGCCCGCTGCACCTGGACGAGAAGCTCACCCGCTCGCAGTTCCAGCAGCTGACCGAGGATCTTCTGGAGCGCTGCAAGGCCCCCTTCCACCAGGCGATCAAGGACGCCGGGATCAAGACCTCCGACATCGACCATGTGATCCTGGTCGGCGGCTCCACCCGGATGCCCGCCGTGACCGGCCTGGTCAAGGAGCTGACCGGCAAGGAGCCGCACAAGGGCGTCAACCCGGACGAGGTCGTCGCCATCGGCGCCTCCCTCCAGGCCGGTGTCCTCAAGGGCGAGGTCAAGGACGTCCTGCTGCTGGACGTCACCCCGCTGTCCCTCGGCATCGAGACCAAGGGCGGCATCATGACCAAGCTGATCGAGCGCAACACCACGATCCCGACCAAGCGCTCGGAGGTCTTCACCACGGCCGAGGACAACCAGCCGTCGGTGCAGATCCAGGTCTTCCAGGGCGAGCGCGAGATGGCCGCGTACAACAAGAAGCTCGGGATGTTCGAGCTGACCGGGCTGCCGCCCGCGCCGCGCGGGGTGCCGCAGATCGAGGTGGCCTTCGACATCGACGCCAACGGCATCATGCATGTCTCCGCCAAGGATCTCGGCACCGGCCGGGAGCAGCGGATGACCGTCACCGGCGGCTCCGCGCTGCCGAAGGACGACATCGACCGCATGATGCGCGAGGCCGAGAGTTACGCGGAGGAGGACCACAGGCGCCGCGAGGCCGCCGAGACCCGCAACCAGGCCGAGTCGCTCGTCTACCAGACCGAGAGGCTGCTGCGGGACCAGGCCGACAAGGTGCCCGGGGACGTCCGGCAGGAGGCCGAGGCGGCGGTCGCGGATCTGAAGAGGGCGCTCGAGGGCGAGGACACCAACGCGATCCGCGAGGCCACCGAGCGGACCGCCACCATCGGGCAGAAGATCGGCACCGCGATCTACGCCCAGGCCCAGCAGTCCGGCCCGTCCCACGGCGGCGGCGGATCGAGTGGCCCGTCCGGCGGCGGAGAGGGCCAGGCCCACGCGCCCGAGGAGGACGTCGTGGACGCGGAGATCGTCGACGACGAGAAGACCGGGGACGAGCCCAAGGGCGGCGCCGGCTGACCGTCACCGCCTTCCGGAGCGGCCCGACGGTCACTGCTTCCTGGCCGGCTCGCCCCGCGGCGCCGAGACCTCCACGAGTTCCGCCTGCCCCTTGGCGGTCAGGCGCAGGATGGGAATGGCCTTGTTGCGCGGATTGCCGTCGTTCTCGAACGAGATGAACCCGCTCGCGCCCGGCACCTGCTGACGGGCGTTCATATGGTGGAACATCCGCGCCACCGATTCCCCGGTCACCTTGCCCAGCGCCGCCATCTGGATGCCCTGGGCGGCGGTGAGCACCGCGTCATGCGCCATGATGGCCTGGCCGTCCTGGCGCTGATCGTCGGGGAACCACTTATCCAGCGACCCGCCCGGCTGGAAGTGGCGGGACGAGGGACCGGAGACGGAGTGGGAGTCCTCTTTCCACATATCGGGGTGCGCCAGGCCCGTGTAGAGCACCCGCACCTTGTTCTCGGCCGCGTGGGCGAGGTCCTCGGCGGTGAGGTTGGAGGTGTCATCACCGGTGATCACCATGAACTGCCGCTCCTGGCAGGGCCGGTTGGCGATCGCGTCCAGGAACCGGGTGAGGTGCTTGCCGCGGCCCGCGAAGAAGACCGCCTGCGGCTTCTGGTCGCACAGCTGCCCCGGCATGAGGGCCAGCTCGTTCTTCCAGGTGCCGGGCACCGAGGAGTCATAGGGCATCCGGTCCGCGACCAGCCGGTGGCCCTTCATGTCCTGGAAGACCTTGGTGAAGGCGTCACCCAGCGTCTTGGCGTAGTCGTTGTCCGCCGCGTCGTCCTGGACCACCACCGCCGTCCTGACCTTTTCCTTCCTCAGATAGGCGGCTGCGGCGTACGCCTCGTCCACATTGGTCGGGGAGACCCGGACGAATCCCTTGATGCCCTGGAAGTTGGTGGCCGTCATGGTGCTGGCGACCAGGGCCAGACCCTTCTTGGACAGCTTCCTCAGCGCGTCCAGATTCTGAGTGTCGCTGGGGCCGAGCCCGGTGACCGCGACCAGCTTGTCGCCGGAGGTCTTCCGGTCGATCAGCTCGTCGACGGTGTGTTCCCAGTGGGCCGCGTTGCTGCCCATATTGGCGATCAGCAGCTTGATCTTGGGGGAGGAGGAGAGGTCTCCGCGGTTGTGCCGGATCTGTGCCAGATACGCCCCCTCCAACTCGTGCCGGACCGACTCCTCGGAGTTGCTGTCGTCGTGGGTCAGCGTGAAGGAGGTCATATAGGCGACGCTGACGTACTCCTCCTTGCCGGCGTTCTTCTCCACCTGGTCGTTCTCGGCCTTGATCTTCTCCTCCACGCGCTCCAGATGGTCGGCGAAGGTGTATGAGCCGTCGGTGACGCCCACGCACTCGTGGTCGTCGCCCATCTTGACGACGCCGTCACCGCACCGGGCCCGCCTCTCCTCGATCCAGTTCACGGTGAGCGGGATCGCCACCGCGAGCACGGCCAGAACGATCACGCCGATCACCACCCGGCGCACGATGTGCAGCGGCCATTCCAGTCTCGGCACTGGTCTCACCCCTCGCTCATGGACGTCAGCGGATGGCGCCAGTGGCGGTACCGCTCCGCCTCGTTGAACAGGGCCACGATGTCGTTCCTCCGCAGTCGTGAGAGCTGGTTGAAGCCGTCGGCGATCATGTCGTTCAGCCGCATCCCGGGGTCGGCGAGCGGATCGCTCCACACCCAGCGCACCGTGATCAGCTCCCGGATCACCGAGGCCGTGGTGACCGCCTCCGGGGGCTCGTCCGGGGCGAGGTCGGCCAGCAGCTCCAGCGGTCCGCCGGCCTGGCCCAGCCGGTTGGGGGCGGCCGTGATGGTGTTGAACTCGCTGATCCACTGCGCCGCGGGCACCGCCGGGAAGCGCTCCACCAGATACCCGGTCACCTCGTCGATCCGCTCCGCCGCCAGCCGGTGGTACATCTCCTGGACCGGACGGCCCTCGGACCTGAAGTGCTCGGCCAGCAGCTCGTGCACCGCGTCCCAGTCGTCCGGACGCCCGGCCAGCCGCCACAGCAACAGCCGCCGCAGCCAGGGGTGCAGGACCGGGGTCACCGCGCCCGGACTGTGCAGCAGCCAGCGGCTGCGGACCTCGCCGAACAGCGAGTCGCCCGAGCTCAGCAGCCGGGTGCCGATGGACAGATCGCGCGCCGCCGCGCACTCCTCCAGCGCCACCCGCCGCGCGGGGTCGAAATCGCGCAGCAGATGGTCCAGGGCGGCCTCCGCCAGCGTCCGGGTGTCCTCGCCCTCCCGGGGTGTGCGGTCCGGCAGGGTACGCAGCCAGCGGTCCTGCTCGGCGCCGTCCTCGACCGGCACGGACGAGTGCCGGAGCAACTCCAGGACCAGGCTGACCGCCCGGGGGAGCCCCGCGGTCAGCCGGTGGACGAAGGGCGCGAGCCGGGTGAACGGCGCGAGGTCGGGGTGGTGGCGCAGCTCCAGCTCGATCCGGATCCGCACCTCGTCCAGATTGAGGTCGCGCAGCCGCAGCGGATACCACCAGGTGTCATCGCTGTCCCGGCCCGGCCGGTGCTCGCTCCAGTCGGCCAGGGAGGCCCGGTCCGGGCCGCGCAGCCGCCACGGCCACTGGTCGCCGGTGGCCGGGCCCCAGCGGGGCAGCCACCGGTTGGAGCTCGCCACGACGGTGAGCGGATCGCAGTCGGCGCCCGCCACCACGGCGTCGTCATGACGGGCCCGGATCAGCAGATCGAGAAAGCGACGGCCGTACTCGGTATGCGAGTTGTCGAGCAGCAGCAGATACGAGCGGGGCATGAACGAGTGGCGCACATTGCCGCGCATGTCCTCCAGCAGGGCCGAGAACAGCACCCGGTCCAGCCGCTCCTGGTCGTCCTCGTCCCCGTCGTGGCGCCACAGGTTGAGCTCGACCAGCGCCTCCCACGGATCCCGGCTCCGCAGCAGCGGATGGCCGCCGTACCAGGCCGCGCTGCTGGTGAACTTGCGGCCCGGCAGCCGCCTCCGGCCGCGCCGCAGCGCGTCCCGCAGCAGCGCGAGCGCCGCCGTGGAGGCGCCGTCGGGAGCGCCCACGGCGCCTCCGGCCACCTCGAAGAAGGCGGCGAGATAGTCGCCGTAGCGCGCCTCCGCCTGCTCCTGGAACGTGTCCAGCTCCCGCCGGATGTTGCGCCGCCCCTCCGCCAGGCTCGTCATCCGCAGCTGGTGGTCGGAGGCGAGCAGACCGAGCGTCAGCCGCGGGAAGTGCGAGCGGCGGTAGCGCGGCAGCTTGCGCTCCAGCTGGCGGGCGAGCAGCGCCAGGGCATACCGCGGCAGCAGGGACTGCTCACCGCCGACATTGACATACGCGAACGGCGTCTCGGGGCCGAACTTCTCCATCAGCGCGCCATGGGCGTCGCTGGCCCCACTGCCGCGCGGCCCCAACAGCATGATCACCGGCCGCTCGTCCGTGGGCTCCAGCCTGAGACACTCCCCGACCAGACTGATGATCCCGTTGCGGCCTCTTAAGCCCACACCCATTCCGGATTCCGCCACGTGCCCCCGTCCCCCCGTTCAGGCCCCCGTCGGCAACTAGGGGTCCTTTACCCACATTCACCCCTTCGATAGCGGGCCGTTCCCCAACGTACTCCGAGTGCGGGCGGCGCCGACATCCCTTTCCCCCTGAGGTTTCTCCGGCCGCGAGGCGCCGCCCCCGCTCAGCGGGGGAAGATCTCCAGCCGGGTGGGCGCGGGCCGCCCCGGCGCGGGCAGACCGAGGCCGCGGCGCCCCGGGGTGATCGACCCCAGCACGCTGGCATGGCGGGCACCGGTGCAGCTCGGCACCGTACCGGCCAGCCCATGGGCGGTCAGGAAGGCGAGGACGGCGAAGGCGTACGCCTCCTTCGCCGCCGCCGGAAGGCCGAGATCGTCGGAGGTCCGCAGCGCGATGGGGCCCAGCTCCCGGCGCAACGCCCCCATCAGGGTGGGGTTACGGGTGCCGCCGCCCGAGGCGATCACCTCGGTGGCATGCACCGTCCGTACGGCGTCGGCCACGGTGCGGGCCGTCAGCTCGGTGACGGTGGCGACCACGTCATCGTCCGGCACCGGGCCCGTGGCGGCCAGGGCGGCGCGCAGATAGGACGCGTGGAACAGCTCCTTGCCCGTCGTCTTGGGCGCGGGCAGCGCGTAGTACGGCTCGGCCAGCAGCCGCTCCAGCAGCGGCTCGTGGACGGTGCCGCGCGCCGCCATGGCGCCGTCCGCGTCATGGTCGAGCCGCCCGCCCGTCAGATCGCCGACCGCCGCGTCGATGAGCGCGTTCGCCGGGCCGGTGTCGAAGGCCAGCGGCTCCCCGGCGCCGGAGACCACCGTGATGTTGGCGATCCCGCCCAGGTTCAGGGCGGCGCACACACCGGGCCGCCCGCGCAGCCACAGGGCGTCCACCAGGCTGACCAGGGGAGCGCCCTGGCCGCCCGCGGCCACATCGCGGGTGCGCAGATCGGAGACCACCGGGCGGCCGGTGGCCTCGGCGATCCAGGCGGGCCGGCCGAGCTGGAGCGTCCCGTGCACCCGCCCGCCCTCGGCCCAGTGGTACACCGTCTGGCCATGGGAGCCGATGAGGTCCGTACGCCCCTCGCACAGCTCCCGGTCGGCGCGGACCGCGAGCGCGGCGAACGCCTGGCCGATGCGGGTGTCGAGCGCGCACACGTCCCGCATGGTGGTGGCCGCCGGGGGCAGCGCGGCGCGCAGCGCCGACCGCAGCGCCTCCGGATACGCCTCGCTGACCAGCCCCAGCGGGGCCAGCACCACGGTGTCGCCGTCGAGCACCAGATCGGCCGCCGCGGCGTCCACCGCGTCATGGGACGTGCCCGACATCAGTCCGATCACCCGCATGGTGTCTCCTCCTCCCGCTCGGCCCCCGTCGTGGGCCGCGCCGCGTCGGGCAGCGCGCCGCGGTGGTTCTCCCCGCGCAGGGTGAACAGGGCGACCACGCTGATGGCGCAGGTCGCCGTCACGTAGTAGGCCGGGATGTCGACCTCGCCGGTGTGCTTGATCACCTCGGTGATGATGAGCCCGGCGCATCCGGAGAACACCGCGTTGGACAGCGCGTACGCCAGCCCCAGACCCGTGTAGCGGACCCGGGTCGGGAACATCTCGGCGAGCATGGCCGGACCGGGCCCCGCCATCAGGCCCACCACCGCGCCCGCCACGAAGACCGCCGCCCCCTGGACCCATGCCGGACTGCCCGGATCCTGGAGGACATTGAGCAGCGGGAAGGCCAGCACCGCCACCAGCGCGGCCCCGGTCAGCATCACCGGCCGCCGCCCGATCCGGTCGCTGAGCAGCCCCGCCGGGAGGATGGAGAGCGCGAAGCCCGCGTTGGCCACCACCGTGGCGACCAGCGCCTGCTGGAAGGTGGCGTTCAAAGTGGCCTGGAGATACGAGGGCATGACGACCAGAAAGGTGTAACCGGCCGCCGCCCAGCCCATGATGCGGGCGGCCCCCATGACGATCGCCCCGGCCACCTCACGGGGGTCCGCCACCCGCTCCGGCCCGGCGGCTGACGCCGTGCCGGTGGCCCCGTCCGCCGCCGCGCGGAAGAAGGGGGTCTCCTCCAGCCTCAGCCGCAGCCACAGGGCCACCAGCCCGATCGGCAGGGTCAGCAGGAACGGCAGCCGCCACCCCCAGTCGCCCAGCGACTCCGCGCTCATCACGGTGGCCAGCACCGCCGCCACCCCGGCCCCGGCCAGCAGCCCCAGCGCCACGGTGAACGACTGCCACGCCCCGTACAGCCCGCGGCGGCCCGGCGGAGCGAACTCCGTCATGATCGACACCGCACCGCCGAACTCCCCGCCCGCGGAGAGACCTTGGAGGATCCGCAACAGGGTGAGCAGCCAGGGCGCGGCCGCGCCCAGCGTGTCGTACGTGGGCAGCGCCCCGATGAGCGTCGTGGCGCCGGTCATCAGCAGCAGCACCGTGATCAGCGTGGGCCGGCGGCCGATCCGGTCGCCGACCCGGCCGAAGACGGCGGCGCCGATGGGGCGGAAGAAGAACGCGATCCCGAAGGAGGCGTAGGTCTTGACCAGGCCCTCGAGCTCGTTGCCGCCGTGCGGGGTGAAGAAGTTCGCGGCGATGATCGTCGCGAAGAAGCCGTAGACACCGAACTCGTACCACTCGATGAAGTTGCCGACCGAACCGGCCACCAGCGCACGGCGCGGGGCCCGCCCGGCGACACGCTCGCTGGGATCCGCTGGGGACGTCGTCACATCCGGACCCTTTCAGCCGTCACCGCCAAGGGGATGTGATGTCCGTACCCGTCAGGGAGCGTGGTTACCGGTGCGAGCGCGGCTCCAGCGGCGCTCGAGGTCCGGGCAGATCCCTTACGGCCCCGGGGCGCCGGTCAACGCGGTGCGGTACGGGACCGCCCTCAGCCGCGCAGCACCGCGTTGCACTCCCGCTGCAGCGCGATGTCCTGCCACATCGGGTGCTGGGGCGCCGCGTTGGAGCACACCACCGCGCCCCACGCGCCCACCCGTGCCGACTCCTCGACGGCGCGGCGGCAGAACGCGGCCCCCACCGGGCCCTCCTCGAAGGTCCCGTGCAGCGGGGTGTAGCCGATCCAGCCCTCGCCGAAGACCAGTGGGACCCCGCTCGCGGCCGCCCAGTCCGCGGCCGCCTCGATCCAGGTGACCAGCCGCTGGTCCATCGCCAGCCGGTGCACGGCGTAGCGGTCGTACAGCCAGGCGTCCCAGCGGTCGGGGTCGCACCAGTCGTGGACGTAGATCTCCCGGGGGCCGACCGTGGTGGCCTCCAGCCGCCAGCGATCGCCGGGCGGCGGGGCCCAGTCGGCCAGATCGGGGGCGCCGGGGCGCAGCAGCTCCCGGCGGACCGCCTCCTGAGGGAAGGGGCGGGCGCGATCGCGGACGGCGAAGGTGGTCAGCAGCTCGTCCAGCACCCCGTAGACATAGGGGTGGAAGACCGCCACATCCACCCCGCGGGGGATCCCGCGCAGCGAACCGACCGGCACCTTGGCGTAGTTGACCGTGACCGGCCGGTTGGGGTGGCGCTCCTTGAACCGGGCGATGCCCCGCTCCAGCCGAGGCCGCAGGGCGACGACCTTGTCCGCACCGTCCAGCCCTTCGGTGAGCCGGCTGCCCTGGACCTCGTTGTGCAGCTCGGTGAAGGCGATCCGGTCGTCCAGACCGTGGATCACCAGGAAGTCGATCAGATCGGCCAGCGCGTCCGCGAGCGCCTCGGCGCGCCGCTCGGGATCGACGGCCATCAGCGCGTCGAACCAGGCGCGGTCCTCGCCGAACGACGGGCTCTGCTGGTACTCCCAGCTGGAGAGGATGACGAAGCAGTCATGGCGCAGAGCCGCCTCGAACAGCTCGCGCAGCCACGCCCGTCCGTCGATCTCGCCCCCGCCGCCCACGTCGTACCAGCGCATCCGCTGCCCGTACGCGCCGCCCAGCGACGACGGCCGCAGCTTGGTCGTATCGAGCCGGGAGCCGAAGAGCAGGAACGGCATGGCGCAGACGCGCACCGTGTTGTAGCCGCGGGCCACGGCGTCCCCGAAGGCGCGGTCGAGATCGGCGAAGGGCTCATCCGGGCCGGTGCGGGTGTACCAGCTGAAGTCCCAGAGTGAGATGGTCAGTTTGTCCGGCAGATGCGGCGACAGCGTCACAGGGGGCTCCCCGCGGTCGGCGGCTCGGCGATGACAGAGATGAGAGATCGGTTCATCGTCCGGGGGTGCCAACGGGCTGTCAAGATGTATTCATAAATAATGGCCAGTGCTGGGGCTGGTCTGGTTTCCACCTTCTTCATCCGGTACGGCGGGTGCCGGAGGCCGTCCGGGACCGTGACGCGACCCGTACGGCGGTCGCGCCGACTATCGGGGGTGGTCCCTCAGGCGATCCAGCCGTAGCCGGGCCGTGGTCTGCGCGAGGCCGGGGGCGCGTCCACGCCCTCCAGGTCGTGCTCGGCGGCCCGCACCAGCTGCTGGGCCAGGTCGCTGAGCGCCCGCCCGGCCGCGAGCTCATCGCCGATCACGGGCACGTCCTCGTCGTCCGGGTTGCACCGGGCCAGTCCTCGGCCGGTGAGCGCCGTTGACCCGGTGTCCAGCTCCACCCGCGCCCTGGTCCGCCCCTGGTCCTCGGAGAGATAGAGATGGACCTTCCACTCCACTGTGTGCGACATGGTCTGCTCCTCACCTTCTGGCGGCACCTTCTGGCCGCACCTTCTGGTGGCCGCTTCTGGCGCCAGAAGCGGCCGGCCCCCGCGGCGGCGGCCGGAGCCCCGCTCAGCGGCGGTTCCTGCCGGACCACGCGGGCTCCACCACCTTCCACTCTGCCTCCCAGCGCGCGTAACGCCTGCGGTCCAGGGCCCGCCGGACCCGGGCCCGGCCCGTGAACGCGAGCACGGCCACCGTCGCCGCGGTGATACAGCCGGTGAACCAGCCCATGGTCCGCGCGGTCGACGGGGAGGAGGGCGGCTGCGCCAGGGCGCCCTCGCGGTTCACCCAGACCCGTACCCGGTCCCCCGCGTCGCCGTCGCCCGCCACCGTGGCGGTGCCGGTATGGCGCTCACCGTCATCCGCGACCCAGCGCACCCTCGCCTGCCGCGGCTCCCGCACATCGCTGTGGGCCGGGCCGGGGGTGGCATCGGCGAGCCGTGCGGTGATCTGGTGCCGGGCCGAGGTCTCGGCGGCCACGACGCGCATCTGGGAGGCGTGTGCCGCGTACCCCGCGCTGATCGCGGCGGCCGGCAGCCCGACCACGAGGATCAGCGCGAACAGCACGGTGCACCAGGTCTGGATCCGGTCCGTCCGGCGGCGCAGCGGGTTGGGCCCCCTGGCCGGGCGCTTGAGCAGAGGCGGACGCGGCCCGAATACGCGTCGCGGTCCGTGGGTGTTCATGGTCTGGCCTCCAGCGGGTGCTGACGCCGGCGCGCGGTCGCGCGGGCGTCGGGGTCAGGTGCGCGGGGCGGGCTGATAGGCGCCGGGCACCATCCGCGCGCTGATCGCCGTGCGGTTGTAGGCGTTGATCACGACGGCGGCCCAGATCACGGCCGCCACCTGCGGTTCGTCGAAGACCTCGCGGACGGACGCGTAGACCTCGTCCGGCACATGGCCGTCCTGGATCGAGGTCACCGCCTCGGTCAGCGCGAGCGCGGCCCGCTCCCGCTCGGTAAAGAACGGGGTCTCCCGCCAGGCGGCGAGGGTGTGGATCCGCTGCTCGGTCTCGCCCTGGGCGCGGGCGTCCTTGGTGTGCATGTCCAGGCAGAACGCGCAGCCGTTGAGCTGCGAGGCGCGGATCCTGACCAGTTCCAGCAGCTCGGGCTCGACCCCCGCCGCCCGGGCGGCCCGCACCGCCGCCCGGTGCAGCTCGCCCATCGCGGCGGAGACCTCGGGGGCGAGGCCCTTCAGATCCAGCCGGGCGGTGGTGCGGGCCGGGGTGGTCGTCGTCATCGGTGAACTCCGTTCGTCGCGGTCAGTCGCGGTCAGTCGCGGTCAAGGGGGTCGGGGCCATCAGGGCTCGGGGCAGTCAGGGGACCGGGGCGGTCAGGGGATCGGGAACGCCGTCGAGCCAGGTCTGCCAGGAGGCGGCGCGCAGCGCCGGGCCCGCCCGTAGCGGGCGTCCCAGCCACGCGGTCACCGGGCGGATCCCGTGCACCGCGTTGACCAGCCACACCTCACGGCCGTCCAGCTCCTGCACGGTGCGGCGGCGGTGCTCGGTGCGGACGCCCAGCTCGGCCGCCCGGTCCTGGATCAGGGTCGCGGTCACGCCCGCCAGCAGCGGAAGCTCCGGGGGCGGCAGGCACAGCACGTCGTCCTCCCACCACAGGACGCTCGCCCCCGTGCCCTCGAGCACCAGACCGGAGGGGGTGGTGAGCAGCAGCTCCTGCGCGCCGCGGGCCGCCGCCCGGTCCCGAAGATGCGCGAGGAGGGAGAGGTCGGGGCCGGTGCGGCGGGGATGCGACCGCGGGTCGAACTCCTCGGTCAGGCATACGGTCACATTGACCGTTCGCGGCGGCGCGGGCCGGACCCGCAGGAACAGCCGGGCCGGTTCGGGACCGGCCAGCTCGACCCGGGGGAACCAGCGCTCGGTGCGGGGCAGAGCGGCGATCGCGTCGCGCCAGAAGCTCTCGATCCGGGCGGGGGAGTCGCCGCTCGCCTCGACACACGCGGCGACGAACCGGCGGCGGTGGTGGTCGAGCCCGCGTACCCGCCCGTCGTCGATCAGCCAGGAGTCGGCGGCCAGCAGCGCGCTGTCCGGCACCGCCCGGGAGGGCATCAGCCCGCCGTCCTCGCGCCACATCAGCGTCCACTGCTTCTGGTCCGACGCGTCGGCGTGACCGATGTTCTGTGTGGCGACCATGTCCGCTTCCACGTCTCCGTCCCGATGCGCTCGACGTTCCCGATGTGCTCGATGTGCTCGATGTCCGATGCCGCGCTGCCCCGATGACCCACGTCCGCGTTCCGTTGTTCCGTTGTCCGGCCGGGTTCCTGGCCGCGCTCGCCGGATTGCCGGTCAATAGCCGCGCGCCGGGCCGCCCCGGGGGCCGTAGGGCGCGCGTTCCAGCCACTCCCCGCAGCGGGGGACCACCGGGGACAGGGCGGCCGCCGCGCGCTGGGTCGCCCGCTTCCACGGCCGGGGCCGCAGATGGTCCAGGGCCGCCCCGGCGGCCTCGCTGTTGTAGAGGGCCGCGCTCCGGCGGGCGGAGGCGTACCCGGCCACCGTCGCGGGTCCCCGCGATGGCTCGGAGCATGCCGCCGCGACCGCCTCCGCCGCCGCGACCGCGTCCGCGATCCCGCTGTTCATCCCGCGGGCCCCGAAGGGCGGGAAGAGATGCGCCGCCTCGCCCGCGAGCAGCACCCGGCCGGACGGATCCGCGAACGACGCGGCGACCTTGCGCAGGAAGTGGTATCGCGACACCCACAGCACCCGGTGGGCGCAGTCCTCGCCCACCAGCCGGGGCAGCCAGCGGCGCAGCGCCTTCTCGGTGCCGAAGGACTCCGGCGGATCGTCCGCGCGGCACTGCAGATCGATCTGGAAGCCCCCGGTGAACGGCACCCGCAGCACGGTGCGGCCGCCGGTACCGGGGTGCTCGTAGTGGAAGACCCGCTCGACCGGCAGCTCCCCGCCGGGCGGATCCGCCACGTCCACGACCACGTGATAGCCGTCGGACCGGGTGCCCTCCAGCGGGATGCCCAGCGCCTTGCGCACCCCGGATCGGGCCCCGTCGGCGGCGATGACATGGCCGGCCGTCCAGCTCCCGCCGGCCCTGTCGGTCACCGTCACCCCGTCGCCGTCCGCGCGTACCCCGTCCACCTCGGCGTCGAAGCGGAACTCCACGCCCGCCTCCGCACACGCCTCGTGGAGGAACCGCTCGGTGTCCACCTGACGCAGGCTGGTGAACGCGGGCAGGGCCGCGGCGGCACCGTCCCCGGAGGACCGCGGAAAGGTCTGTGCGAACACCTCGCGGCCGCGGTAGAGGGTGCGCCGGGTGCGCCAGGTGGTTCCGTACGCCGCGATCCGCGCGCCCAGTCCCGGGCGGGCCCGCTCCAGCAGCCGCAGTGACCTCCGGTGGACGAACAGCGCGCGGCTCCCGGGGCGCACCCGGTCCCGCGCCCCGGCCTCCAGCACCAGGACCGGCAGCCCGGCGGCGCGCAGGGTGAGCGCCGCCGTCATCCCGACCGGCCCGGCGCCCACCACCAGAACCGGCCCGCCGCCCTTGCCCGCCGCCATGTCAGCCACCGACCGGTGTGGTGGACAGGGTGGGCAGCTGACCCGCGGCGAGCTGCCGGGCGATCTCCAGCCGCTTGATCTTCCAGGTGGCGGTGCGCGGCAGATCCTCGAAGCGGCACTGCACCGGCTCGGCCAGCGCCGGAAGATCCTCGGTCGCCCGCCGCCAGCTGTCGGGGTCCAGCGGCTCGTTCCCCCGGGTGCACACCACCGGTACCGGTTCGCGCCCGGGACCATGGACGATGATCACTTCCCGGAGGTCGGCGAATCGTGACAGCAACTCGTCCTCCACCTCCAGTGTGCTGTCCACGGTGGAGATCTGGTCCACCTCGCGGTCCAGCAGATACAGCGCGCCCCACCGGTCGCGGTAGCCCATGTCGCCCATCCGCCACCAGCCCCGGTCCACCTGCCGGGCGTAACTCTCCGGTGCGCCGAGATAGGTGAGGATCCGGCCGCGGGTGCGGGCCTCGATGGCCCCCGTCGCACCCGGCGGGCACTTGCGGCCCCGCTCGTCCACCACCCGGATCCGGGTGAACCCGGGGATTCCGGTGCCCACCCGCCGTGCCTCCACCCGGTCCGCGCCCCGCCGGGTGTACCAGCCGAAGGCGACGGGCCCGGTCTCGCTCTGCCCGTACAGCTGCATGAGCCGGGGGTCGCGGCGCCGGGACGCGGTGAGCAGCCGCCGCACCGTACGGGGGTGGATGGCGTCGAAGGTGGAGCCGTACGCCCGGACGTTGGACAGCGGGCCGTTCGGCGCGTCGGCCAGCTCCTCCCACAGCACATAGGTGTTGGGATGCGTCTCCACGATGCCGGGGCGGTGCGCCGTCAGCAGTGGACCGGCGTGGGCCGGGTCGGGGTCGACGAGCAGCAGCAGCGGGCTGCCGAAGTGCAGCAGCACGCCCAGCAGATGGTAGAAGCGGGAGTGGACGAACGACATGTGCAGCGCGGCCGCCTCCCCGCGGGTGGCCCGGCCCAGCGCCTGCTGGGGCACCAGCCGGTTCCACATGGCGTGCGGGCAGTGCACGGCCAGCTTCGGTATCCCGGTGGTCCCCGAGCTGTGGGTGATCAGCGAGGGCTCCCGGGGGTGGAGCCGGATGGCCGGGCGGCGCGCCACCCCGGCGAGCGCGGCCAGCGCGATGGCGTTCCCGGGCGCCTCGTCCACCGTCAGCACGCCCCGGGCCAGGGTGGTGTCCACCGTGCTCAGCGTGGACTCCAGTGTCGCCCGGTCGGTGATCAGCCAGGGGGCGTGCAGCCGGTCCAGCAGCACCGCGGCCGCCTGTCCGTCCAGCGAGGGCGACAGCAGCGCCGGGACCGCGCCGATCCTGGAGACGGCACAGGTCAGCAGCACGATGTCGACGTTGTCGCCCTTGAGGATCGCCACATGCTCACTCGGGCGCACCCCCGCCGACCACAGCCGGGCGGCCAGGTCGTCGACCAGATCGGCCAGTTCGGTGTAGCCGAGGTCGGTACCGGCGCCGGGGGCGACGTCCAGTGGCCGGTCCAGGGTCACCCTGACCCGGCCGTGCCGGGCCGCGGCCTCCTGGAACATCAGCCCCAGATAGAACCCGCGCTCGGGGAGAAGCCGCTGCAACATATCGAGGTCCTCATCGTTCGAAGTCGGTCAGGGGGCCGCGCGCTCGGCCGCGGCCGGCAAGCCGGTTTGACCCGTCACCAGCGGCCCGTACGGACGACATGGCGCCGCAGCTTCCCCGTCGGGGTGCGCGGCAGCGAGGCCACCAGGCGCACGGTGCGCGGCGCCTTGTAGGCGGCGAGCCGCCGCCGGGCCAGCGCGATCAGATCGGCCGTCAGCTTCTCCTCGTCCACCGCCGGGCCGTCCGGGCGGCCCTTGCCGCGCCGCGGGTTGCCAGAGCCGTCCCGGCCGTCCGTATCGTCCGTCCGGCCACCCGCGTCGGCCGCCGGTACGACATAGGCGCGCAGCCGGGTCGCGCCCCGCTCGTCGGGGACGGCCGCCACCGCCACCTCCCGCACCGACGGGTGCTGCCGCAGCACCTCCTCGACCTCCAACGGCGACACGGTGATCCCGCCGACCATCTCCAGGTCGTCCACCCGGCCCAGATGGCGATAGGTCCCGTCGCGCCCGCGCCGGGCCCGGTCCCGGGTGGCGAGCCAACCGCCGTCCTCCGGGCGGCCGGTGACCACCGTCGGGCCCCGCACCCACAGCTCGCCCTCGGCCGAGCCGTCGGCGCCGTCCGCCACCACCGCGCCCTCGCCGTCCCGTAGCTCCAGCTCGAAGCGGGGCACCGGACGGCCGAGGGTGCCGGGGACGTTGTCCCACACCGTGTTGGCGCAGAAGGCGTGGCCCGCCTCGGTGGAGCCGATCTGCTCCAGCACCGGCGCGCCGAGCAGCTCACCGACCCGCTCACCGAGGGCGGGCGGCAGCCCCTCGCCCGCGCTGACCGCGGCGCGGACGGAGGTGAAGCAGGCCGAGTGGCCGGTGCCGCGCTCGTCCACCAGGGCGGCGTACGAGGACGGCACCGAGTACAGCAGGGTCACCCGGTGCCGGGCCACGAGGTCGTCGATGAGGGCAGGTCCGGGGCGGTCCGCGGTGAGCACCGCGGCCGACCCCGAGAAGAGGGGGAAGGCGAAGGCGTTCCCGAAGCCGTAGGCGTAGAACAGCTTGGACACCGAGAACGACACGTCCGCCGGGCCGATGTCCAGCACCTCCTGCCCGACCAGGTCGTGATAGGCGGCCACATCGCCATGGCTGTGGACCACCGCCTTGGGGCGGCCGGTGGTTCCGGAGGTGTACTGGACGTACAGCGCAGTGGCGGCCGTCACCGGCTCCGCCGCCGGGGACGGGACCGCCGAGCCCAGCGTGGCGGGCGGACCGGTCAGGGCCGACAACTGGTCGGCGCCGAGCCAGGGGACGCCGTCGAAGTGGTCCTGGAGACCGGGGCCGGAGACGGCCAGCGCGGCACGCGAGTCCTCGGCCATGAAGCGGTGGTCGTCGGCGGTGAGCGCGGGGTTGACCAGCACCGCCACGGCGCCCAGCCGGGCGACGGCCAGAAACGTGGTCACCCACATGACGCCGTCCGGTAACGCCAGCAGCACCCGGTCACCGGCCGCCACCCCCCGTCCCGCCAGCACGGTGGCCGCGCGCTCGGCGCGGTCGTGGACCTCGCCGTGGGTCCAGACCCGGTGGCCCTCGAGAAAGGCGGCCCGGCCGGACCAGCCGCGGCGGTCCGCGAGCGCCGCGAGATGCGCGGCCACATTGGCCGAGACGGTGGGCCCGACGGGCATGGGCGGGGCGGACACCGATACGGCGGTCACCGGCCGAGCTCCTTCGCCGCGGGGGCGGGCGGTGCCGCGGCGGCGGCCACCAGCAGATCGCCGATCTCCCCGGCGGACGCGGGCTCTCCTCCGGACACGGGCTCCACGGCCTGGTAGGCGCGCATGGTGGCGGCGGTCTTCAGCAGCATCTCCTCGTACTCCTCGGCCGGATCGGAATCGAGAACGATGGCGCCGCCCGCGCCGATGTGCATCCGGCCGCCGGTGAACACGGCCGTGCGGATGACGATGTTGAGGTCGGCCGCGCCGTTGCAGCTGAGGTAGCCGAGCGCGCCGGAGTACACACCGCGGGCCTCGGTCTCCAGCGAGTCGATGATCTCCAGGGTGCGCAGCTTGGGCGCGCCGGTCATGGAGCCGCCCGGGAAACAGGCCCGGACGCAGTCGACGGAGGTGGTCTCCGGGCGCAGCCGGCCGCGCACGGTGGAGACCAGCTGGTGCACGGTGGCGTAGGTCTCGGTGTTCATCAGCCGCGGCACGTACACACTGCCCGACGCGCACACCCGCCCCAGGTCGTTGCGGAGCAGATCCACGATCATCAGGTTCTCGGCGCGGGCCTTGGGGCTGGAGGCGAGGGCGGCCAGCGCCCGCGCGTCCTTCTCCGGGTGCTGGCCGCGCGGGGCGGTGCCCTTGATGGGCTTGGCCTCGGCGGTGCCGTCGGGGGTGATGCGCAGAAAGCGCTCGGGGGAGGCGCAGGCCACATCGGTGCCGTCGAACCGCAGATAGGCGGCGTACGGTGCCGGGTTGAACCGCCGCAGGGCCCGGTAGAAGGCGTAGGAGTCGCTGGGGGCGGGCAGCCAGGCGGAGTTGGTCAGGCAGATCTCATAGCTCACCCCGGCCCGCAGCTCCCGCAGACACGCCTCGATCGAGGCCAGATACCGCTCCCGGTCCCGCACCAGCCAGGGCTCCACGGCGGCCGTGGTGGCGAGGGCGGGCGGTTGCGGGGCGGGTCCGGTGAGCGTCGGCACCCCGCTGAGCACGGTCACGGTGGTGTCCAGCCAGTCCTTCGCCTCCCGGTGGCCGTCGGGGGTGTCCTCGGTGAGGCAGCAGATGTAGGTGACGCCCTCCTGGTGGTCGACGGCGACGAACCGGTCGGCGAAGAGCCAGCAGGCGTCCGGGGTGGTGGCCCGGTGGCGGTTGGGGGAGCCGCAGTCGGCCTTGAGTTCGTAGCCGAAGTAGCCCACATAGCCGCCGGTGAAGTCGAAAGGCAGCTCGGGGGCCTTGATCCGGCGGCGGGTCAGCTCCCGCTTGAGGTAGTCGAAGACGCCGCCCTCGACCCGGACGGCGGGCCGTCCCGCCCGCTCGACCTCGCACACGCCGGTGTCGGTGTCGTAGCGGACGAACTCGGCGAGCGGGCCCGTGCCGTCCCCGAGGAAGGAGAACCGGGCCTCGCCGGACTCGGCGCGCGAGCTGTCGAGCCAGAACGCGTGCGGCGCCTCGGCGTACAGCCGGGTGAAGGCCGCCTCGGTGTCGGTGGCGTCGGCCAGCCACCGGGCGTGCAGCCGGTAGCCGGGGCCCTCCGGGGGTGGCTCCGCCGGAGCCTCGTTCTCGGGAGCGGGCCGGGCCAGTTCGGTTCGGGGGTCCGCCGCGGGGATGGGCGGGGAGTCCGGCGCGGTGGCCGTCCTGGCCGCTTTCGCGGCTTTGGAGGCGGTACGGGCGTGGCGCGGCTCCTCGGCGGAGGCGGGGGCCACGGTGGAGGCGGGGGCGACGGTGGAGGTCACCGACTCGCCGTTGGCGTGCTCAACGGTCAGATCGTGGAAGTTGCTGAGCATGCGGTGGCCGTATCCGGTCAGCACCGACTCCGGGTGGAACTGGACGCCCCACAGTGGCCGGGCCCGGTGCCGCAGCCCCATCAGCACACCGTCCTCGGACCAGGCGATGCCCTGGAGGCCCAGCGGCAGCGGCTCGGCCACGCACAGCGAGTGATAGCGCACGGCCGTGAAGTCCTGCGGAAGGCCGCGGAACAGCCCGCGCCCGCCGTGTTTGATCCGGGACAGATGCCCGTGCTTGGGCTCGGGCGCGGACACCACCCGCGCCTGGGCGCCGAGCGCGATCCCCTGGTGGCCCAGGCACACCCCCAGCACGGGGATGGACGACCGCTCGATCAGCCGGGCGGTGGCGCCGAAGTCCCGGGGGTCCGCCGGATGGCCGGGGCCGGGGGAGAGCACGATGTTGTCGAACGCGGAGAGATCGATGTCCGCGCACTCCGGCGCGTCATGCAGAAGCACCTCCGGTTCCTCGCCGTTGACCTCGGTCAGCAGATGAAAGAGGTTGTACGTGTACGAGTCGTAATGATCGACGAGGAGTGTCCTCAGCGATTCCATCCGGATTTGCCTCCTTGCGATGAGAAAACCGACCGGGTATCACCCGCCCCGGTCCTCGGGCGCGGCGTCCCGCTCACCTACCGGCGAGCGCGAGGGCCGTCGGCCGCCATCCGCCTGTGACGTCCTCGTATCGACTGAAGCGGTGGGTAGAGCCACTTCTTCAGAAGCCGCTGCAGCCGCGGCATGACCAGCCAGGTCACCATCGCGGTCACACCGAGACACAAAGCCAGGGTCCGCAGCAGGAAATTGGCGTCCTTGATGAACGGGATCACCAGCACATTGAAGATGAGAACCGGGGGGAAGACCGCGCTCAGATTCACCAGCCACAGCTTCCATTTGGGCGGTGGCGGCAGTGGCCGCACCGGCCCTTTGAACCAGTTCTCCAGTCCCGAGGTGCGCTGTGTTCCCTTTTCCTCGACGAAGGGCCCGGTACGGGACGCCAATCGTGCCCGCTCCAGCGAGGAATCCCATGCCCGAGCCGGGCCGTCCGCCTCGAACCGGTAGAGGACGTGCCACTCCGAGGAGGCCGAACCGGATCCCATCACCCCGCCTCCGAGATATCCCGGAAGGCTTGCCGCGGCATTGAGCATCTCGATCGCCCAGGCATAGAACTCGCTTTCGCGGCCGGGGTCCACCCGGTATGCGGCAGTCACCGTGACCGGCTCACTGTCCACTCCAGCCGCAACTCCTTTCCGTGCCGTTACCTTCGCCTGTTGTGCCCGGCGAGATGACACGAAGTGTTCCACACCGTGCGATCGGGAACAGTGGAATGCTCAACAACGTACATAAAAACCCGGAAAGGCCGCCGTGACCTGGGCGTTACCTACGGTTCGAGGTTCTGACAGGACCGCGGCGGGGTCGCCGATAAAGAATCTCCGAGCGCGATTGAACATGATGAAGCGCCGGGCCGTATGAAACGTAATGCGGCCCGGCGCTTCGTGGTCCCGATCAATCGATCAGCTCGATCGGCTGCGTCCCTCGATCAGCGGAGTACCTTCTCCAGCGCCGCCAGCGCCCCCTCCAACTCCGCGCGGGTGATGGTCAGCGGCGGTGCCAGGCGGATCGTCGAGCCATGGGTGTCCTTGACCAGGATCCCCTCGGCCATCAGCCGCTCGCTCACCTCACGGCCGGTGCCGAGCGCGGGGTCCACATCGACGCCCGCCCACAGCCCGCGGCAGCGGTAGCCCACGACGCCCTTGCCGGTCAGCGCGGCCAGTCCATCCCGCAGCACCTCGCCCAACTCCCGTGCCCGGCGCTGGAATTCGCCGGTGCGCAGCAGATCGACCACGGCCGAGCCGACCGCCGCGGCCAGCGGATTGCCGCCGAACGTGGAGCCGTGCTCGCCGGGGCGCAGCACCCCGAGCACCGCACGGTCGGCCACCACCGCCGACACCGGCACGATGCCGCCGCCCAGCGCCTTGCCGAGCAGCAGCACATCCGGCATCACCGACTCGTGCTCGACGGCCAGCGTGGTGCCGGTGCGGCCCAGACCGGACTGGATCTCATCGGCGATGAACAGCGTCCCGGTGCGCCGGGTCAGCTCGCGCACCCCGCGCAGATAGCCGTCATCGGGGATGACGACGCCCGCCTCGCCCTGGATGGGCTCGATGAGGACCGCCGCCGTGGTCTCGTCGACGGCGGCCTCCAGCGCCGCGAGGTCGTTGTACGGCACGACGCGGAAGCCCGGGGCGAACGGGCCGAAGCCGTCGCGGGCCACGGGGTCGGTGGAGAATCCGACGATCGTCGTCGTGCGGCCGTGGAAGTTGTCGGCCGCCACCACGATGGTGGCCTGGTCCGGGGCGACGCCCTTCACCTCGTACGCCCACTTGCGGGCGACCTTGATGGCGCTCTCCACCGCCTCCGCGCCGGTGTTCATCGGCAGCACCATGGAGAGCCCGGTGAGCTCCGCCACCCCCTCGGCGAACCCGGCCAGCCGGTCGTTGTGGAAGGCCCGGGAGGTCAGCGTGAGCTGGTCGAGCTGGCGGTGGGCGGCCTCGATAAGCGCCGGGTGGCGGTGGCCGAAGTTGAGGGCGGAGTACCCGGCCAGCATGTCCAGATAGCGGCGCCCCTCGACGTCCCGGACCCAAGCGCCCTCGGCGCCGGCGACGACCACGGGCAGCGGGTGGTAGTTGTGCGCGAGCGAGGTCTCCTCGGCGCGGATCAGCTCCCGCGAGGAGCGAGCCGCGCCGTTGGCCACGGCCGCGCCGGAACCGGAGGCGGTGGCACCGGGGGCGGTGGAGTCGGACGCGATGGGGGTGGTGGCGGTCATCAGCGGATCTCCTGTGTGCAGCACTTGATGCCCCCGCCGGCCTTGTGCAGTTCCGACAGGTCGACGGGGACGGGAACGTAACCGCGATCGGTGAGCTGGTCGATGAGCCCGGTGGCCTGGGGCGCGACGAAGACATGGCGGCCGTCGGAGACGGAGTTGAGCCCGAAGGCCATGGCGTCGTCGCGGGTGGCGATCAGGGCGTCGGGGTAGAGCCGCCCCAGCACCTCACGGCTGCCGGGGGAGAACGCCTCCGGGTAGTAGGCGATGTTCCGGTCGTCGAGGACGAACAGCGCGGTGTCCAGGTGGTAGAAGTACGGGTCCACCAGCAGCAGGCTGATGGTCGGCGTCCCGAAGAACTCCTGCACCTCCTGATGGGCCGCCCGGGTGGTCCGGAAGCCGGTGCCCGCCAGGACATAGGGCCCGGCCGGCACCAGGTCGCCCTCGCCCTCGCACACCGATTCCGGCGGATGGACGTCGAATCCCGCCGCCTTGAACCACCGTTCGTAGGCGAGCTGTTCCGGCCGGCGCTGCGGTGCGTGGAATCGCGAGCCGAAGACCCGGCCCTCGAGGACGAGGGCCGAGTTCGCCGCGAACACCATGTCCGGCAGTCCCGCCACCGGTTCGATGAATTCGACCCGATGACCGTGGTCGCGGTAGGCGCGGATCAGCGTCTCCCATTGCGTCTGGGCGAGGTCGGTGTCGACCTCGGTGTCCTCACGCATCCAGGGATTGATGGCATACCGCACATCGAAATATCTGGGGTCACAGGTCAGGAAGCGCCTGGGGCGCGGCACACGCGTAAGGGGCAACGGAGGATTCCTCTCGCTTCCGCGGGCGACCGGGGGATGAATCAACGGTAGAAAGCGGAAGAGAGGGGAGACAAGGAAAGAAAACTGCGCGTCGGCGCACCGATGCTGCGTGCCGCGGCCGGTTCGCGGCGGATCATTGCGTCGCGGTCGCGGGAGGGGCCGCGCCGGCCTCCGCACTGCCCGTGAGCAGGTGCGACAGCACCATGTAGCTGATCGTCTGGCGGACGAAGGGCTCGGCCCGGATGCGCTCCAGCACCTCCTCGAAATGCTCCACATCGGTGGCCATGACATGCAGCAGGGCGTCCGCGCCGCCGGTCACCGTCATGGCCGCGATGATCTCCGGATAGTTGCGCACGACCTCCGCGAGGCGCCGGGGCGGCGCGGCGCTGTCGCAGTACACCTCGACATATGCCTCGGTCCGCCAGCCGAGGGCGGCCGGGCGCACGGTGGTGGTGAAGCCGGTGATCACATCGGTCTCCCGCATCCGGTCGACGCGGCGCTTGACCGCGGAGGCCGAGAGCCCGATCGCGGCGCCGATCTCCGTGAAGCTGGTCCTGGCGTTGGCGACCAGCGCCGCAACGATTTTGCGGTCCAGATCGTCGAACGGTACGGACTGATGTGTCATCATCTATCACCCTTTGCGTCTTTCGCCCCCAGTGTGCAGGAGCCTCTTCCCTGCGCTCAAAAACCGCCCCGTACTCAGTGAGTGCCTGAGGCGTCTTTTTCTCTACGCTCTTTCAGAAAGATTCCACAAGAGGGGGCGTGAACCGGGGCACGAGCCCCCTTTTCTCCGGGGTCGCGCGGCATGGGCTCCGGGGGTACAAGGGCGGTGCGCCGGAACGGTCGAATCCACCCGCGGTGATACGACACCACCTACCGGACCCTGCCCCTCCAGGCGTAGCGTCAGCTATTCACCTGTCCTTTCCGAACGATGAGCGGCTCTCCCGACGGAGACGACTCACCATCCAACGGGGAAAGGCTTCGAGTACGTCCAACGCCGCGCCGTACGCGCCGAATTCACCATGAACCGATTCCGGAACACCGGCGGTCACACCGTGCATTCGGCGACTCGCCGTACCGGCGGCCCCGTACTCCGGTGTGAGCGAAAGGGACCACCGTCATGACCCTCCTCAGATCCGGCAGGGCCTCGTGAGCCCGCGCCGGCACCCACCCCGGCCGGCCCCCGGGGGCCCGGGAAACCCACGGGACACCGTCGTCACCGGGCTGGGTTTCTGCCTCCCGGGCGGCGCCGGACCCGTCTTCACCGCGGCCCAGGTGTGGGACATCGCCTCCCACGGCCGTACCGTCCTCGGCCGGCACGGCATCCACTACGGCTCGGTGCGCCTCAGTGCCGAGCAGTTCGCCGAACGCCTCCCCGACATCCCCGAATTCTTCTCCCGCCACTACACCAACGCCCACCGCTACGGCCTGGTCTCCCTCGTCGAGGCGTGTGCCGACGCGGAACTGGACGTGACCGCCGGTGATCTGGGCGAGGCGGCCGTGCTCGTCGGCCGAGGCGGCGTGGACGCCAATGTCGACAGCTATGTCACCCTGCTCGGCGCCGATCCCGACTCCGCCACCCCCCTCGACGCCGTGGAGCTGCTCGTCGCGACCGAACAGGCCGTTTCGCCGTCCGATGTCGTCCTCGTCCAGGGAGCCCTGGCCCGGACCGTCGGTCCCTGCTTCACCGTGTCCTGCGGCTGCGCGTCCGCCGCCGTGCAGATCGGCAACGCCCGTCGGCTCATCGCGGCCGACGAGACCGATCTCGCGCTGGTGACCGGCGTCGACGTCTTCAATGTCGGCCTGATCCAGAAGAGCCAGCGGCTGCTGCGCGGCGCCCAGCACGCCCACGGCGCGACGGACGCCGTCGGAATGCCCGATCTGCTGCCCTCCTTGGACTCCCTGATGCGTCCCTACGACCGGCGAGCGGACTGCGTCAACCACGGCGAGGGATCCGCCACCGTGATCCTGGAGAGCCGGGAGCACGCCCAACGGCGGGGTGCCCACATCTACGGCCAGGTGCTCGCCACCGCCCTGACCCGCGACGGCCTGGCCAACCCGCTCGCCGCCGACGACTCCGGCGCCCAACTGATCAGGGCCGTCCGCCTGTGCACGGGCGACCGTTGGGGGATCGAGCAGTTGCCGTACATCAACGGCGCGAGTGACGGCGACCCGGTCGTCACCGCCCTGGAGGCCAACACCGTCCGCGAGCTCTACGGCGCCGACCCCACGGTGCTGATGTCCTCCCAGGCAGGATGTTTCGGCCACCTCGGATCGGCCTCGGGCTGCCTCGACCTCGCCCTGACCCTGATGATGATGGAGTACGGCGAGGTGTGCCCCACCGCCAACTGCGAACAACCCGCCGACGGGCTCCCCTTCGACCCGGTCCCCGGCACCCGCACCCGTCCCCTCGACTTCGACCACGCGCTCAGCTTCAACTACCAGATCGGTGGCGTGAAGCACGCGATGCTGCTGGGCGGCCCGGACGCCACCTGAGTCCGTTCAACCCCGCGGCGATCTCCACCTCACGGCCCCTCACGGCCCCCACCCCGGGCCGAGCACCACCCACGGAGACCCCGATGCGTCAGCACACTCCTGTCCCCGGCCGTTCCCCCGGCCGCATCGCCATCGTCGGCATGGGCTGCCGGCTCCCCGGTGACACCGACTCGCCCGCCGCCCTGTGGCGGCTGCTGGCCGACGGACGCGACGCCGTCGGCGAACCGCCCGCCGAGCGTGCCGCGCTCTGGGCGGCCGACCCCGCCACGACCGCCCGGCCCGCGTCCGCACCGCCCGTACGCGGCGGATATCTGCGCGATGTGTCCGGCTTCGACGCCGACTTCTTCGGCGTCTCCGGACGCGAGGCCGATGTCCTCGACCCCCAGCACCGACTGCTGCTCGAAGTGTCCTGGGAGGCCCTGGAACACGCCGGAATGCCACCCGACCGGCTCGGCTCCACCGCCACCGGCGTCTTCGCCGGGGTCAGCTACAACGACTACATGAACCGGCTCGACCGACGCCCCCGGGAACGGGAGGTCGAGGGCTCCGTCCTGACCAACGGGCACTGCGTCGCCACCGGCCGGATCTCCTACCTCCTGGGCCTCCATGGCCCGTCGGTGGCCCTGGACACCGCGTGCTCCTCCTCCCTGGTCGCCATCCACCTGGCCGCCCAGGCGCTGCGCGCCGGGGAATGCGAACTGGCCCTGGCCGGTGGGGTGACGCTGATGTTCGAGCCGCGGACCACCCGCTCGTTCGACCAGATGGGCATGCTCTCGCACACCGGCCACTGCCACGCCTTCGACGCCGCCGCCGACGGCTTCGTCCGCGGCGAGGGCTGCGGCATCGTCGTCCTCAAACGCCTCACCGACGCGCTGCGCGACGGGGACCGGATCCTGGCCGTACTGCGCGGCTCGGCCGTCAACCAGGACGGCCACTCCGACGGGCTCGCCGCGCCCTCGGCCGCCGCCCAGCGCGCCCTGTACGAGGAGGCGCTCGGCCGCGCCGGGGTGGACCCCGCCGACGTCGGCATGGTCGAGGCCCACGGCACCGGCACCCCCGTCGGCGACCCGGTCGAATTCACCAGCCTCGCGCAGGTCTACGGGACCGGCCGCGACCGCTGCGCCCTGGCCTCGGCCAAGACCAACCTGGGCCATCTGGAGCCCGCCGCCGGTGTCACCGGGCTGATCAAGGCCGTGCTGTGCCTGGGCCATGGACAGATCCCGCCCAATCTGCACTTCACCCGGTGGAATCCCGCCATCACCGCCGAGGGAACCCGCTTCTTCATCCCCCGCGAGCTCACCCACTGGCCGGTGCGGACCGGTCCCCGGCTGGCCGCCGTGTCCTCCTTCGGCTTCTCCGGGACCAACGCCCATATGGTCCTGGAACAGCCGCCCGCACCCGCGCCCCGCCCCACACCGCCACGGCCCCGGCCCGCCACCCGCGCCGTTCCGCAGGTGTTCCTGGTCCCGGCGGGCTCCCCGGCCGTGCTGCCCGGCGCCGCCCGCCGGATGGCGGACTGGCTGGAGGGCGACGGCGCGGACACCCCGCTGCGCGACATCGCCCACACCCTGGCGTTGCGCCGTGGCACCGGTCGCGGGCGGCTCGGCGTCATCACCGACTCGCGCGCCGAACTCGTGGGCTCCTTGAGGGCGTTCGCCGACGGTCAGGCCCACCCCGCCGTGGTGAGCGGGGCCGTGGGCGCCGCGGTCTCCCGCCGGCCGGTCTGGGTGTTCTCCGGACAGGGTTCCCAGTGGCCCGGCATGGGACGGCGGCTGCTGGAGACCGAACCGGTCTTCGCCGAGGCGCTCGCCGAGGCCGACGCCCTCATCGCCGCCGAGTCCGGCTTCTCGGTGCTCGACATCGTCCGCCGCGGCGCGCCGGTGACCGGCTGCGGCCGGGTGCAGCCCGTGCTGTTCGCCCTCCAGACCGCGCTCGCCGCCACCTGGCGCGCCCACGGCGTGGAGCCCGCCGGGGTCATCGGCCACTCCATGGGCGAGGTCGCCGCCGCCGTGGTGGCCGGGGCGCTCTCCCTCGCCGACGGGGCCAAGGTGATCTGCCGCCGCTCCGCGCTGCTCACCCGCGTCGCCGGAAACGGTGCCATGGCCACGGTGGGCCTCGGCGCCGACGAGGTGCAGGCCGAACTCGACAGCGGCGGCGCCGCCGAAGCCGTCACCGTGGCCGTGATGGCCGCGCCCGGCTCCACCGTGGTGGCCGGGGACACCGCACACATCGAACGGCTCGTCGCCGGCTGGCAGGCCCGCTCCGTCCCCGCCGCGCCGATCGCCGTGGACGTCGCCTCGCACTCGCCCCAGGTGGACCCGCTCCTGGCCGATCTGCGCACGGCCCTCGCCGACCTCGAACCCCGCCGCCCGGAGGTGCCCTTCTACACCACCGTCCTGGACGATCCGCACACCCCGCCCGCCTTCGACGCCGACTACTGGTGCGCCAATCTGCGCCACCCGGTCCGGTTCTCCGCGGCCGTCGCCGCCGCCGCGGCCGACCGCCACCTGGTGTATGTCGAGATCTCACCCCACCCGGTCATCACCCACCCCGTCCTGGCCGGTCTCGCCGGTCTGGTGGAGGACCCCGTCGTCCTGCCCACACTCCGCCGCGAGGCGGACGAGCCGACCACCTTCCGGACCCATCTGGCCGCGCTGCACTGCGCGGGCGTCCCCGTCGACTGGTCCGTGCTGTACGCGGACGCCGCACTCGCCGACGTACCGCCCATCACCTTCGACCGCACCCGCCACTGGGCCGACGCCCCGCTCCCCGCCCCCGCCGACGCGGTCTCGGCCGGTGCGCTGCCCGGCGCGCACCTCGAGGTGCCCGGCGAACCCGTCCGCCACTTCTGGCGCGCCCGCACCGGCACCGCGGCCCTGCCCTGGCTCGACGACCACCGGGTGCACGGCGCCCCCGTCCTGCCCGGCGCGGCCTCCTACGCCCTCGCGCTCACCGCCGCCTGCGAGGCGTTCGGCGCCGGGCCCGAGGAGGTCGAGGTCACCGATCTGCACTTCCGTGAACTGCTGCGGCTCGCGGACCACACCGACCTGTCCACCACGGTGACCCTCGCCGCCGCCGACCGCGCCGAATGCGAGATCTTCGGACGCGACGAGGACGGCGCCTGGGTGCGGCAGGCCACCGCGGTGCTCCGCAGACTCGCCGTACCGCCCCGGTCCCGCGCCGCCTCCGTCCGTACGCTCGCCCTGCGCCATCCCGCGCCCATCGAGGCGGAAGCGCTGTACGCCAATCTGCGGGCCCGGGGCGTGGCACACGGCCCGGCGTTCCAGGGCATAACCGAGGTGTCCGCCTCCCGCCACGGCAACAGCTTCTGGGCCCGGGTGCGGGTCCCCGAGGCCGCCCGCGAGCCCGGACACGGGCTGCGTGTCCACCCCGTCCTGGTCGACCTGTGCGCCCAACTCCTCATCGCCGGACTGCTCGACGAGGGCGACCGGCGGCTGCTGCTGCCCGCGCGGATGCGATGCGTACGCGTCCTCGGCGACCCCGAGACCGCCGTGTACTGCCACGCCCGGCTCGCCGAGAGCACCCCCGGAGCCACCATCGGCCACGTCCGCCTGCTCGACGCGGCCGGCCGGCCGGTCCTGGCCGTCGACGGGCTGCGGATCGTCCACCGGGCCCTGGAGCGTACGGCCGAGGTCGACCAGTGGTTCCTCGAGGTCGGCTGGCGGCGCGCCGCCCGGCCCCCGGCCACCCGGCCCCCGGGGCGGTGGCTGATCGTCGGGGAGGCGGACGGCACCGCCCGCCCGGTGGCCGCCGCCCTGCGCGCCGCCGGTGCCACCGCCCGGGTGTGGGAGGCGCCCCTGGCCGACCAGGGGCTCGACGCGTTCCGCGACGGTCTCACCAACCGGCTCACCCGCCCCGGGGAACGGCCGCGTGCCGTGGTGCTCGTGTGCGGCCCGCACCCCGCCGAGGGCGGCGCGGAGGACGGGCTCTGCCGCACCCGCCGGCTGCTCGCCGCCGCCCAGGCACTCACCGCCCGCTTCCCCGAACCGCCCCGCCTCTACGCCGCCACCTCGGGCGCCCGCACCGTGGCCCCCGGCGACCTGGCCGACCCCGGACAGAGCGCACTCCGCGGACTGCTGCGGGTGCTCGCCCTGGAACACCCCGAGTTGCGGACCACCTCGGTGGACACCGACCCGGCCGCCCCGGACCAACGCGCGGAGACCCTCGCCGCCGAACTCCTCGCCGACGGCCCCGAGGACGAGATCGCGCTGCGCGACGGAGCCCGCTACACCGCCGAACTGGACCACGCGCCCCTCACCGACACCGAGCGCACCACCGCCGCCGCCCGCACCGTGCGCTGCGGCACCGACGGCTTCCGGCTGCGCGCCGGCCGCCTCGGCGACCTCGGCAGCCTGGAGCTCACCACCAACGCCCGCCGCCCGCCCGGACCCGGTGAGGTGGAACTGCGGGTGCTGGCCGCGGGGCTGAACTTCCGTGACGTCCTCACCGCCATGGGCCTGCTCCCCGGCGACGAGGACATCCGCTACCGGCTCGGCTTCGAATGCGCGGGCGAGGTGAGCGCGGTGGGGCCCGGCGTCGACCACCTCCGCGCCGGTGACCGGGTGGTGGCCGCCGATGTGCACGGCGGCGCCTTCGGCTCCTTCACCGTCGTCCCCGCCGACCGCACCGCGCCCCTCCCCGAGGGCCTCGACCCGCACACCGCCGCCGGGCTGCCGATCGCGTTCCTCACCGCCTGGTACGCGCTGCGCCACATCGGCCGGGTGAGCGCGGGGGAGCGGGTGCTGATCCACTCGGCCACCGGCGGCACCGGGCTGGCCGCCATCGCGGTGGCCCGGCTGCTGGGCGCGGAGGTGCTGGCCACGGCGGGCAGTGAGGAGAAGCGGCGCTTCCTGCGGGGGATGGGCATCGCCCGGGTGATGGACTCCCGGTCGCTGGACTTCCGCGACGAGGTCATGGCGGCCACCGGAGGCGAGGGCGTCGACGTGGTGCTCAACTCCCTCTCCGGGGCGGCCATCCGGGCCGGTCTCGAGTGTCTGCGCCCCTTCGGCCGCTTCGTCGAACTCGGCGTCCGGGACATCCTCTCCGACGCCCCGCTCGGACTCGCCCCGCTGCGCCACAACATCACCTTCTCCACCGTGGACCTCAGGGAGCTCCAGCTGGAGCGCCCGCGGGAGTACGCGGCGATGCTGCGCGAGGTGCTCACCGCGATCGGCGAGGGCCGCCTCAAGCCACTGCGCTGCACCACCTATCCGCTCGCGGAGGTCACCGACGCGTTCCGGCAGATGGCCGGCGCCCGCCACATCGGCAAACTCGTGCTGACCATCCCGCAGGAGGGCCAGGTCGACGCGGTGCTGCCCGACGGACCCCGCACGGTGCGGGACGGCGGGACGTACATCGTCACCGGCGGTCTGCGCGGCCTCGGGCTCGCCACCGCCTGCTGGCTGGCCCGCCAGGGCGCGGGCCACCTCGTGCTCAACGGACGGACCGCACCGGTCGGCGCCGCCGCGCGGACGCTCGCCGAACTCTCCGCCGCCGGCACCAGGATCACCGTCGTCACCGGCGACATCGCCCGCCCGGACACGGCCGAGCGGCTGGTGGCCGCCGCCACCTCCGACGAGGGGGAGTCCCCGCACGGCGTCGTCCACTCCGCGATGGTTCTCGACGACGCGGCCGTGGCCAACATCCGCGAGGACCAGCTGCGCCGCGTATGGGCGCCGAAGGCCACCGGGGCGTGGCGGCTGCACCAGGCCACCGAGGGACACCGGCTGGACTGGTTCGTGGTGTACTCCTCGATGGCCTCCCTGCTCGGCAACGCCGGACAGGGCGCCTACGCGGCCGCCAACGCCTGGCTGGACGGCTTCGCCGCCTGGCGCTCGGCACACGGCCTGCCGACCCTCGCGGTCAACTGGGGCCCGTGGGGCGAGACCGGAGTGGCCACCGGCTTCGCCGACCGCGGCTACCGGACCATCCCCACGGAGGAGGGGCTGCGCGCGCTCGGCGCCCTGCTGGCCCATCGGCGGGTGCAGACCGGGGTGATCCCCGGCGAACCGGCCAGCTGGATCCCCGCCACCGGCCGCCGGTCCTCGCTGTTCGCCGGGCTGCTCCCCGGCGACGACGCCCCGGCGGCCGCCCGCGAGGGCACCGACGACATCCGCGCCCGGCTGGCCGCCCTCCCGGCCGGTCCGGCCCGCCGCACCGTGCTGGAGTCCTATCTGACCGAGCACATCCGAGCGGTGCTGCGGCTCAGCGGCACCACCCTCGATCCGCGGACCCCGCTGAAGTCGCTGGGCTTCGACTCGCTGCTCGCCATGGAGCTGCGGGTGCGGCTGGAGACGGGGCTGAGCATCAAGCTCGCGGGCAACTTCGTCTGGCGGCATCCGACCGTGGAGGCCCTGGCCGCCGGGCTCGCCCAGCAGTTGGAGCTCGATCCGGCCGACCGGCCGGAGGAGCGGCTGGGCGCTCCGGGCTGACGGAAGCGCGAGACCTCATCGGTGCCACCGGCGGGCGGCTACGGGCGCGTGCCCGGGCGCTCCGGGGAATCCGGGGCCGGGCGGGCCCAGGCGCTCACACCCAGTTTGCCGGTGGTGCCCAGGTCGACATGGTCGGGCACGGTCTGCGCGTCCTCACCCCCGCCGTTCGGCGCGATCTTCAGATAGCGTCCGTCGGCGGCGGGGCGCGTCACGTCCGTCACCAGATTCCGCCACGCCAGCCGCGCCACCGCCCGTTCACCGGGCTTCAGCCGCACCGGTCCGGTGGCCGTCTCGAAGCCGTCGAGGGTGGCGATGGCCGAGGCCCCGTGGCTGACCGTGACCTCCAGCGGCTCCAGATCCTCGTCCAGTACCTGGACGGACGGATGGCCGCTCACCGTATAGGCGCGCGTGCCGCAGTTCACGAGCTCGATCTGCTGCACCCGCAGCCCCATCGCCGCGTCGGCCTCCGCGGCCCGCAGCAGCACCCCCGAGTCGGGGCAGGCCGCGGGAGCGGTGGGGGCGGGGGTGTCCGGGGTGGCGGTGGGACCCGCAGGGCGGGACGTGGCCTCGTCGGGCACCGCGGCCACTCCCGACGAGGACTGCGTACCGCACGCGGTGAGCAGACCGGCCGCCGCGAGCGAGCCGAGCAGCCGTCTTCGGCGGTGCCGCGCGGCGCTCCGGGAGAGGGGCGCCCGGGGTGTGGTGATCGCATCCGTGTCCATGCGGCTCATCCTGCCCCAAGGCCGGGCGGGATGAGCCGCGTTGGACCGAACGCCCCGGTTACGGCGTCACGACGTCCGCCGTGGCCACCGGCCTCCCGCTGATGAACGACTGGTTGGCCGCGAGCCCGGTGACCAGGGCGAGCGCCCCGTCCTCCTCGGTGGCCCGTTGGCGGGAGGCGTCCGAGGCGTCCACGGCCGCGGCTTCGGTGGCCGCCGCCGGATCCACCGGGCCGTCCCCCGGATCCACCGGGCCGTAGAGCACATCGAGCATCCGTTTGTCCCCGCCGCCGTGCCCCGCGTGGTCGAACGCCGGCAGCTCCACCTCCCGCGGCGGCTCCCACAGCGGCCGCAGCACCAGCCGCGGACCACCCGCGTTGGCCAGGGCCTGGTCGCCGTGGATGGTGCCGCGGCCGGAGGCGGTGCCCAGCAGCGGCGGCTGCCAGGCGCTCTCCTCGACCTCCAGCTCCAGCCGGCCCCGGGTGCCGTTGAACATCACCCGGTAGCCCTCCCAGGGGGAGTAGGCGGTCAGGTGGTACGTCATGGTGGCGCCGGTGTCATAGCGGACCAGCAGCGCCATGTCGTCCTCGATGGTGATGTCGTCGCCGAACACATTGCGGTCGCGGTGGTAGCCGTCCGCGCCCTCGGCGTCCAGGTACAGCGAGCGCATCGCGTCGTTCTCGGCGAGCTCCAGCGCGAACGGGTCGTCCCTGGCGGCGGCGGCGCCGTGGGCCCGCTCGTACTCGCGCCGGTAGCCGCTGCGCTCGCCCGCCGCACGGCCGTAGAAGCCGAGCCGGCCGTAGCCGAACACCTCCTCCGGCCGCGCCCCCAGCCACCAGTTGACCAGGTCGAAGTGGTGGCTGGACTTGTGCACCATGAGCCCGCCGCTGTGCTCCTTCTCGCGGTGCCAGCGGCGGAAGTAGTCGGCGCCGTGCCGGGTGTCCAGCAGCCACTCGAAGTGCACCGACAGCACCTCGCCGATGGCGCCGCCGGACAGCTGCCGGTGGACCTCCTCGTGCACCGGGTTGAAGCGGTAGTTGAAGGCGACCGCCAGATGGTTGCCGGTCTCCCGGACCGTCTCCAGGATGCGGCGGCACTTGGCCGCGTCGGTGGTCATCGGCTTCTCGGTGACCACCCGGCAGCCGGCCCGCAGCGCGGGCACGATGTACGCGTCATGCAGCGCGTCCACGCAGGTCACCACCACCTCCTGGATATCGTCCGCGCGCAGCCGCCGCTCGAACTCCTCCGGGCTCCAGGCGGCCGCCTCCGGCTCGCCCGCCTCCTTCAGCAGCCGCTGGTGGTGGGCGATGCGCACCGGGTTCGGATCGCACAGCGCGGCGACCCTCAGGCGTGGGCGGCGGGCCAGCGCCTCGGTGAACATCTGGGCCCGGGAGCCGGTGCCCACCACCACGGCCCGGGACGGGGTGCTGCCGACGGTCATGCGTCCTCCAGCGGAAGCAAACGATTCAATCCGAAGTCGATCAACGCCTGCGCAGGATAGGACGATCGGCGACCCGCCACCACGGGGAATGCCGCACGGCGGCGTGGCGGCCGCGCGCGGGTGCGCCGGCGAACCCTGTGCAAGGATGAAATATATGGACATGGCGTCCGGAGTCCCGGCGCGGTGGACGTGTCCGGCCGGTGTTGTCGGAGCCCCTCACAGGTCCCGGGAGGGCGACGGGCCATGACCGATATCCAGGAGTCGCTGCGCGAGATGATGGAGTGCGAGGGCGCGCTGGCGGCCTCGGTCGTCGACTATCTGAGCCGGATCACCCTGGGCGCCGTCCAGACCCCGCAGGGACCGGATCTGGAGAAGGTGGCCTACGGGGACACTGATGTGCTGCGGGCCAAGCTGTCCACTCTGGAGTTTCTCGGCTACGGCCCGGAGCGGCTCGAGGACATCGTCGTCACACTGGACACCGAGTACCACCTGATCCGTCCGCTCAGTCAGCGCGCCAGCCAGGGTGTCTTCCTCTATCTGGTGGCCGACCGGGCGCGGGCGGATCTGGACGCCGCGAGGGCGATGATGTGCGGTGTGGCCCTCCGGCTCGATGTGTGACCGTGTTCCCCCCGCCCCGGGCGGGCCGGTGACGCCCGTCGAGTGGCCAGGGTGAGCGTTGCGTGGCCGAGGCACCACGTACCGTGCCGATGTGTATCACGCACCGGGACGGCCGTGGATCGTATGCGATGGGACTTCCCGGCCGGAGGGGGATAAATGGTAGGAAGGGTGCGTGATCGGAGTTATCGGTCGATCAAGGCTTGCCCCACACACCCCCTCCCGGACGCGTCTCCGCTCGCTCCTGCGCCTGCGCAGCTTGAGCGTGCGCAGCATCGCCGGGCAGGTTTTCGCTGTCCAGGTGCTGCTTGTGTGCCTGCTCATCGTGGCGGCCACGACGGCGCTCATCCTCCAGGCCCGGATCGACAGCGAGCAGGAGGCCCTCAACCGCGCCACCGCCGTCGCCCAGACCTTCGCCACCTCCCCGGGCACCGCGTCCGCGATGTACACCGAGAATCCGACCACCCTGCTCCAGCCCCGGGCCGAGAAGACCCGCCAGCGGGCGCATCTGGACTTCGTGGTCGTGGCGAACACCCACGGCATCCGCTACACCCACCCCAAGCCGCAGTACATCGGCAAGACGCTGGTGGCCGACTGGCGGCCCGTGGTGAAGGGCAAGATCGTCACCGAGTCCGTGCAGGGGCCCCTCGGCCGGGAGGTCCAGGCCACCGTCCCGATCCCCAAGGGCGACGGCACCGTGGCCGGTGTGGTGTGCGCCGGGATGACCGCCGCCGATGTGAGCGGCCGGGTCGAGCGCCAGCTGCCGCTGGTCTTCGGCTCCGCCGCCGGTGCGCTCGCGCTCGCCACCGGCGGGACCGCGCTGGTCGGCGGGCGGCTGCGGCGGCAGACGCGAGGGCTCGGCCCCGCCCAGATGACCCGCATGTACGAGCACCACGACGCCGTTCTGCACTCCGTGAAGGAAGGCGTGCTCATCGTCGACAGCCATGGCCGCCTGGTCCTCGCCAACGACGAGGCCGGCCGGCTGCTCGACCTGCCCCCGGGCGCCGAGGGCCGCCCCGTCACCGAGCTCGGCATCGAGCCGCGCACCGCCGAGCTGCTCGCCTCGGGCCGGGTCGCCACCGACGAGGTGCATCTGGCCGGGGAGCGGCTGCTGGCCGTCAACCAGCGCCACACCCGGTGGGACGGCGGGATGTCCGGAACCGTCACCACGCTCCGCGACTCCACCGAACTGCGCGCGCTGTCCGGCAAGGCCGAAGTGGCGGAGCGGCGGCTGAGGCTGCTCTACGAGGCCGGCGCGAAGGTCGGCACCACCCTCGATGTCGTGACGACCGCCGAGGAGCTGACCCGCTTCGCCGTCCCGTGGTTCGCCGACTTCGCCACCGTCGACCTCGTGGACCCCGTGCTGCGCGGCGACGACCCCGTGGGCAGCGCCATGCGCCGCACCGCCACCTGTGGCATCCGGTCCGACCATCCGCTGTGGCGGGTCGGCAAGATGATCACCTACAGCGGCACCGTGCCCCAGGCGCTGGGCTTCGGCGCGGGCCGGCCGGTGCTCGAGGCGGATCTGCGGACCTACGAGGGATGGCAGGAGCAGGACCCCGAACAGGCGACCAAGATCGTCAACTATGGCATCCACTCGATGATCACCATCCCGCTGCGGGCGCGGGACGTCAACCTGGGCATCGCCACCTTCTGGCGTTCGGAGAAGTCCGAGCCGTTCGACGAGGACGACGTGGCGCTCACCGAGGAGCTGGTCGCGCGCGCCGCGGTCGCCATCGACAACGCCCGCCGCTACACCCGCGAACACGCGATGGCGGCCACCCTCCAGCGCAGCCTGCTGCCCCAGGGCCTGCCCGAACAGGACGCCATGGAGGTGGCCCACCGCTATCTGCCCGCCCGGGCCGGAGCCGGCGGCGACTGGTTCGACGTCATCCCCCTGCCCGGCGCCCGGGTCGCCCTCGTCGTCGGCGATGTCGTCGGCCACGGACTGCACGCCGCCGCCACCATGGGCCGGCTGCGCACCGCCGTGCACAACTTCTCCGCGCTCGACCTGCCACCCGATGAACTCCTGGCCCATCTCGACGAGTTGGTCAGCCGGTTCGACCAGGACCAGGCCGCCGCGGGCACCGACGCCCCGGGGATCAGCGGTGCCAGCTGTCTGTACGCCATCTACGACCCGGTCTCCGGCCGCTGCACGATGGCGGGCGCCGGCCACCCGGGCCCGGCGGTGGTCCTCCCCGACTCCACCGTGACCTTCC
The DNA here is from genome assembly GCF_047337785.1 of Streptomyces lacaronensis. Taxonomy (NCBI): domain Bacteria; kingdom Bacillati; phylum Actinomycetota; class Actinomycetes; order Kitasatosporales; family Streptomycetaceae; genus Streptomyces; species Streptomyces lacaronensis. The sequence continues at coordinate 1,620,800 of NZ_JBLHDK010000003.1, read as the reverse complement.
CCGACGTCCCCCTCGGCCCGCCGCTGGGCCTGGGCGGCGAGCCCATCGAGACCGTCGAGCTGGAGCTGCCCGAGGGCAGCCGGCTGGCCCTGTTCACCGACGGGCTGATCCGGGACCGCGGCCGGGACTTCGACGAGGGGCTCGGCGTGCTGCGCACCACCCTCGCCGGACTGCCCGAGCGCACTCCGGAGGAGACCTGCCAGGCCGTCTTCGACACCATGGCGTCCTCCCACCCCGGCGACGACATCGCCCTCCTGGTGGCCCGCACCCATCTGCTGGACCCCGGGCACGTCGCCGAATGGGAGCTGCCCTCCGACCCCGCCGCGGTGGCCCGCATCCGCAACGAGGCCGCCGAGCAACTGAGCGCATGGGGTCTTGAGGAGGTCGGCTTCACCACCGAACTCATCCTCAGCGAGCTGATGACCAACGCCATCCGCTACGGATGCAGCCCCAGCCGGGTCCGGTTGCTGCGCGCCCGCACCCTCATCTGCGAGGTGGCGGACGGCTCCAGCACCTCCCCGCATCTGCGCCGCGCCGCCACCACCGACGAAGGCGGCCGAGGGCTCTTCCTGGTGGCCCAGTACGCCCAGCGCTGGGGGACCCGCTACACCCCCAACGGTAAGATCATCTGGGCCGAGCAGCCCCTGACCGCCCCGGTGTCCCCGGTGGGCGACGCCACGGGCGACGACCTCCTCGACCAGTGGGCCGACCTCCCCGGCTGACCCCGATTGGCGCCGAAGCCCCGTCAGACGACACCCTCATGGCGTAAAGCGCCGCTCACCACGGGCCGTTGGGCCCGGCGGCGCGATGGGCTATGGAGGAATGCGGCATGCGCAAGAGGCTGCGGGAGCGGCTGCGGTACTGGTTCGACGGGACGATGGACCGTGGCACCCCGGCCCTGATCGGCTGGCTGGGGCTGGCCTCATTGGCGTTGATCACCCTGGTCTCCGGGGCGGCGGTCGCCTTCGCCCACAACGACACCAAGGAGAACGGCGGCTGGCCGGGCATCGTCTGGATGAGCCTGCTGCGCACCCTCGACCCGGGCACGATGGGCGGGGACAGCGGCCGGCCGCTGTTCCTCGTCCTCATGCTCACGGTGACCATCGGCGGTATCTTCATCGTCAGCGCGCTGATCGGCGTGATGACCACCGGCCTGGAGGCCCGGATCCAGCAGCTGCGCAAGGGCACCTCACGGCTGATCGAGCGCAACCACACCATTGTGCTGGGCTGGTCGGAGCAGGTGTTCACGGTGATAGCGGAGCTGGTGGAGGCCAATCAGGGCGAGCGGCGCTCCTGTGTGGTGGTCCTCGCCGACCGGGACAAGGTCGACATGGAGGACGAGATCCGGCGCCGCATCCCGGACACCGGGAAGACCCGGGTGGTCTGCCGCTCCGGCAATCCGCTCCAGCGCGGCGACCTGGAGCTGGTGAGCCCGGACAGCGCCAAGGCCATCATGGTGCTCTCGCCCATCGGGGACGACAGCGACATCGACGTCATCAAGTCGCTGTTGCTGCTGAACAGCCGCGCCTGGACCGGGACCCGGCCCAATGTGGTGGCCGCCGTGCAGAGTTCGGCGAACCTGGCGGCCGCCCGGCTCGCCGCGGGGGACACCGCTCTGGTGATCGACGCCGATGACATCGCGGTCGGGCTGATCGTGCAGTCCCACCGCCAGTCCGGTCTGTCCACCGTCTTCAACGAACTGCTCAGCTTCGTCGGCAATGAGATCTACCCCTGGGAGGAGCCCGCACTGGCCGGCTCCACCTACGGGGAGTCGCTGAACGCCTTTGAGCTCGGTGTGCCCATCGGCGTGCACCGCGCGGACGGCGAGGTGCTCGTCAACCCGCCCATGGACACCGTCATCGGGCGCGGGGACCGGCTGCTGATGGTCGCGGAGGACGATCTGCTCATCAAGGCCGCGGCCACCCGGCCCCGTATCCTGCGCCCGGCGATGGCCATGGCCGAGTTCCGGCCACCGGTGCCGGACCGGACGCTGCTGATCGGCTGGAACTCCCGCGCGGAGAGGATCATCGCGCAGCTCGACCTCCTGGTGAAACCCGGGTCGGTGGTGGACATCGCCGCCGCGCGCCCGCCCCGGGAGGAGGCGAACCGGGAGCTGAAGAACCTCACGGTCGGCTTCAAGTACTGCGAACCCACCCGCCGTCCGTCGCTGGAGGCACTCGGGCTGGACGGCTACCGCCACATCGTGGTGCTGACGGACGACGGGATCGACCCCGGACGCGCCGACGACCGTACCCTGGTCACCCTGCTCCATCTGCGCGACATCGAGATCCAGCTGGGCGATCCGTACTCCATCGTCACCGAGATGCACGACGACGCGAACCGCGAGGTCGCGCAGGTCACCAAGGCCGACGACTTCATCGTCTCCACCAAGGTGATCAGCCTGCTGCTGACCCAGCTCACCGAGAACCGCCATCTGTACGCGGTCTTCGCCGACCTCTTCGACCCGCAGGGGTCCGAGATCTACCTCAAACCGGCGCCCAGCTATCTGATACCCGGCGCGGAGGCCAACTTCGCCACCGTCATCGAGGCCGCCCGCCAGCGCGGTGAGACGGCCATCGGCTACCGGCTGGCCCGGCACAGCGACGAGCCACCGCTCTACGGAGTCCACCTCAACCCGTCCAAGTCCGCGCCGCTGACCCTGGAGGAGGGCGATACGGTCGTGGTCCTGGCCGAGGACTGAACGCGGGCCCGGGGCGTCAGCCGAGCGCGCGATGGACACCCGGGGTGTGGCCGAAGGCCCGGCGGAAGACATCGATGAAGGCGCTGCTGGACGCCCAGCCGCAGCGATGGGCCACGGTCGTGACCGGGACGCCCTCGGCCAGCAGCCGCAGGGCGTGGTGCAGCCGCAGCTGGGTGCGCCACTGCGGAAAGGTCATCCCCAGCTCCGCCCCGCACAGCCGGGTCAGGGTGCGCTCGCCGACCCCGGCCGCGGCGCCGAGCTGCCGCAGGGTCCGGTTGTCCGCCGGGTCGTCGTGGAGGATGGAACACACCGCCGCCAGGCGCGGATCCCTGGCGGCGGGCACATACACCGGCTGCTCGGCACACCGGCGGAGCTGATCGAGCAGTACGGCGCGCAGCCGGCGGCGCTCGGCGCCCAGGTCCGCCGGCCGAGCGGTGTACTCGATGATCAGCTCGCGCAGCAGCGGGCCGACGCCGAGGACCGCGGGCTGCTCCAGCCGCAGCGGGTTGTCCGCCACCGCCAGCCCCACTAGATGGAGGTCGGTGGCGCCGTACGCGCGGTGCTCATGGACGGTCCCGGCCGGGATCCAGAGCGCCCGGTTGGCGGGCGCGATCCAGCTGCCCGCTTCGGTGGTGACCGCCAGCACCCCGCGCCGGGCGTAGACGATCTGGTGCTCGTCGTGCCGGTGCGCGTCGATGCCACCACCGGCGGGCAGCGGGCGCTGGCCCGTCGTCGCCTGGGGAGCGTGGCGGATTCTCTCCATCGCGGCCTCATGATATCGGCCACCGGAGCCGGTGGCCGGGGTGTGGATTCCGTCGCGGCCGTCAGCGGACGGCCAGGGTGCCGTCCACGTTCATGATGGTGCCGGTGGTCCACCCGGCTCGGGGGGAGGCGAGGAAGGCCGCGGCGGCGGCCACCTCATGGGGTTCGCCGGCCCGGGCCGGCGGACGGCCGTCCGGGGCGCCCCCGGCTCCGTACCGCTCCCCGGCGCTCATCGCGAGGAGGCGGTCCCGTTCACACGCCGGGGCGGGTACGGCGCCGGGGGCGATGCCGCCGACCCGGACCCCGGAGGGGCCCAGTTCACTGGCGAGCGCCCGGGTCATCGCGTTGATGGCGCCACGCGTGGCGGAGTAGGCCGCGGACAGTCGGTCGGCGGACGCCGTATGGGCCCAGTAGCTGCTGATGTTGATGATGGTGCCACGCCCCTCGACGAGCGCGGGCAGCAGCGCCTGGGCGAGGAGGAAGGGCACCCGGACATTGTGGTGCAGCATGGCGTCGAAGGAGTCGGCCGAGGTCTGGGCGAGCGGGCTGAAGTGTGCCGTGCCCGCGTTGTTGACCAGGGTGTCCACCCGCTCGGTGAGCGCGAGCACCTGACGCGCGGCGGCGGTGGCGGCGCCGGGGTCGGCCAGGTCCACGCGGAGTCCGCGTACGGTGGTGCCGTGCCCGGCCAGGGTGTGGCGGGCCCGCTCCAGCTTGTCCCCGTCATGGGCGAGCAGCACCAAGTCGGCGCCCTCCACCGCGAAGGCCTCCGCGATGGCGTAGCCGAGGCCCTCGTCGGCTCCTGTGATCACCGCGGTGGTGCCGGCGAGGTGGCTCATGCAGGGCTCCCTTCGAGGTGTCGGTCTGTCGCGGCGGCCTCCCTGAGCGGGACAGATCTTGTCCGATTGGATCTTCAGCGTATGTATCCGGACAGATTCTGTCCATTTGATCGTCCGTCGGGCCGCCGTACGACCGGCTCCGATGACACTTCCGTACCGCACACTGGGGTGTCATGGAGCTGCAGATCACCGCCACCTCGCCCGAGCATCCGGCGTCCCTGCTCGATCTGCCGTGGAACGTCCCGCTGGAGGAGTGGCCGGAGGAGCACCTGGTCGCGCTGCCACGGGGCATCTCCCGCCATGTCGTGCGCTTCGCGCAGGCGGGCGGCGAGATCGTGGCGGTCAAGGAGGTCGGCGAGTGGGCGGCGGTGCGGGAGTACGGGCTGCTGCGCGATCTGGACCGGCTCGCGGTGCCCGCGGTGGACGCGCTCGCGGTGGTGACCGGGCGCACCGACGAACACGGCGATCCGCTGGAACCCGCGCTGATCACCCGCCATCTGGTGGGGTCGCAGCCGTACCGGTCGATGTTTCAGACGACCATGCGGCCCAGCACCATCAGACGGCTGCTCGACGCGCTCGCCGTGCTGCTGGTGCGGTTGCATCTGGCGGGGTTCGCCTGGGGCGACTGCTCGCTGTCCAACACCCTCTTCCGGCGCGACGCGGGCGCGTACGCCGCCTATCTGGTGGATGCCGAGACCGGGCAGATCCAGCCGAGGCTCACCCGTGGACAGCGGGAGTACGACGTCGAGGTGGCGCGGGTGAACATCGCGGGCGAGCTGATGGACCTGGAGGCCGGCGGTTCGCTGCACCCCTCGGTCGACCCGGTGCTCTTCGGCCAGGCCATCGTCGACCGCTACTGCGACCTGTGGCATGAGCTGACCCGTCAGTCGGTCTATCCGCTCGCCCAGCGCCACGCCATCGACCAGCGGGTCCGGCGCCTGAACGACCTCGGGTTCGACGTGGCGGAGATGCAGATCGAGCGCTCGCCGGACGGCGACGCCGTCACCTTCGTGCCCAAGGTCGTGGACGCGGGCCACCACCAGCGGCAGCTGCTGCGGCTGACCGGGCTCGACGCGGAGGAGAACCAGGCCCGAAGCCTCCTGAACGACCTGGAGACCTGGATGGCCACCCAGGACGACTACGCGCCCGGCGATCCGCTCGGCGCCCGCCCGGAGGTGCTCGCCCACCGGTGGGTCCGCGATGTCTTCCGGCCCACCGTGCGGACCGTCCCCAAGGAACTGCGCGGTGCCACCGACACCGCGCAGATCTATTACGAACTGCTGGAACACCGCTGGCTGTTGTCCGAGCGGGCCGGCCGGGACGTGGGCCTGGACGCCACCGTCGAGGACTACATACGGACCGTCCTGACCCACCAACCAGGCGGCTGAACGCCCTGCGGCCGGGCGGGTGTTCAGGACTTCGAGGTCAGCACGTCCCGGATCGACGCGATCACCCGCGGCGCCTGGTCGTTGAGGTAGAAGTGGCCGCCGGAGTAGACCTGGAGATCGAAGCCACCGGTGGTGTGCTCGCCCCAGGCGCGGGCCTCCTCGACGGTCGCCTTGGGGTCGTCGTCCCCCACATGCGCGTGGATGGGCGTCGCCAGCCGCGGGCCGGGGGTATAGCGATAGGTCTCGGCCGCCTTGTAGTCGCTGCGGATCGCGGGCAGCACCATCCGGAGGATCTCGTCGTCGCCGAGCAGCGAGGTGTCGGTGCCGCTCAGGCCCTTCACCTCGGCGATCAGCCCGTCATCGTCGCGGAGGTGGACGGACTCGTCACGGTGGCAGGACGGGGCGCGCCGTCCCGAGGCGAACAGCGCCACCGGCTGCACGCCCTTCTGCTCCAGGCGCAGGGCGACCTCGAAGCTCAGTGTGGCACCCATACTGTGGCCGAAAAGCGCCATCGGCTTGTCCGTATAGGGCAGCAACTCGGGCACCAGCGCGTCGGCCAGTTCGGCGATGTTGTCTATGCACTTCTCGTTGCGCCGGTCCTGGCGCCCCGGGTACTGCACGGCGAGCACGTCGACCGTGGGCGAGAGGGCTTTGGAGACGGGGAAGTAGTAGGAGGCGGACCCGCCGGCGTGGGGCAGGCAGACGAGTCGCGTCGCCGCTGCCGGCGCGGGGTGGAACTGCCTGATCCACAGGCTTGTGCCGGTGGGGTTTGCGGTCACGTGATGTCCTTTCGTGCCGCTCGCTCTGCGGCGGCTGTCGGGTGGCTGTCACGCGCGTGCCTCGGGTCGCGCGCAGACCAGTAGACCACCCTGCCCGTCCCATCCGAGCTGAGGCCACCCCTATTTCGGCCGGGAGTCCCCTAGTATTTCCCTCGTGTCGGTCATATGCGGGAGGCGGTGAGTCCGCCCCGTTCGGCCGTCCGCAGCGCCAGGGCCGCCAGCGCCTCGGGAGCCCCGGCCTGACCGCGGATTCCTGGGAAGGCGTTGATGTCCACGATCAGCGGCGCGCCGCCGCCCGCGTCGATCAGATCCACACCATAGACGTCCAGCGAGAACACCGAACCGACCCGGAGCACCGGATCCAGCCAGCCCGGTGGCAGGGCGCCCAGGGCCAGCGGCAGGTTCGGACCGCGGCCACCGGCCGCCAGCTCCGACCGGCGCAGCGCGGCGAACACCCGGCCCGCGACCACCCACAGCTTGTGGTCCCAGCCGTCGTTCGGGACGAAGTCCTGCACCACCACGGGCTCATCCGCCCAGTCCGCGTTCAGGGCACGCAGCTGTGCGGTGTCGTCCACGCGGGCCACCAGGTCATGGCGGCGGCTGTGACGGCTCTTGACGACGACGGGACGGCGGGGCGGCTCCGCCGCCAGTCCGGCGAGGGAGACCACGGTACGGGTGGGGGCGAACGGCAGACCGGCGCGGAGCGCCCGTTCGGCCATCGCCGTCCGGTCCTGGCACCACGCGGTGGCGGCGGTGGAGTTCACCACCGGGGCGCCACGCCGCTCCAGGGACCGGGCGAGTGCCAGCGCGGGCGGTGTCCGGGCCTTCAGCAGATACACGTCGGCGAGCTCCCCGGGGGAAGCCGGGTCCCGCGTCTGGGTTCCGTCGTGGCCACGCGGGTCGAGCGCCACCACCTCATGGCGAGGGGTGAGCAAGGCCGTGGCGTCGGCGAGGAGTTGATGGCCGGGGTCGGCGGTGATCAGGCCGATCCTCATCGGCCGCCGCTCACCGTGGCGGTGGCCGGGACCGGCTCGGAAGCATGTACCGGCGGCTCGGCTCCGGTGAGTGCGCCGATGAACTCGGGCCCGGACCGGCCACCGCCCCCGCGGGCCAACTCCAGTACCGCGCGCCCCACCCGGACCGCCGCGTCCGGCACCTCCTTGAAGCTGGGGAAGTCGTTCACATCGACGACCACCGGCCCGTCCGGGCCCAGCAGCAGGTCCACCCCGTACAGATCGAGGCCGTAGACCGCGCCGACCTCCGCGGCGATGGCCGCCACTTCGGCGGACAGCGGCACCCTCCGGCCGCGTGCGCCCCCGTCGGGGCCGAGCGGCGACCCCCGCTCGGTGGCGTACAACTCCCCGCCCACGCAGTACACCTTGAGGTCTAGCCCTGAGTTCGGCACATACGGCTGGGCGATGAGCATGCCCTCCGCCGCCAGCTCGGCGCGCAGCGCGCTGAGCCGGTCCGGGGTCGGCACCAGCCGCACGGCCCGCCCCGAGCTGCCGTCCGCGGGCTTGACCACCAGCGGGAACTCGGCCTCCGGTATCTCCTCCAGCGCCTCGGGCCGGGCCGCCGCGTAGGTGGGCGGCATCGGCAGGCCACGGCTGCGCCCGATGGCGGCCGCCAGGGCCTTGTCCCGTACGCCGCGGATGGAGCGGGCGTCGTTGACGGTGGTCAGCCCGACCGCCGCCGCGGCCTCCAGCAGCATCAGCCCGGGGCCTCCGGACACCGTCTTGAGCACCCAGGCGTCATGGCTGCCCGCCCGCACCGCGTCGGACATCCGCATCAGGGAACGACCCGGCCGGATCACATCCACCTGGTGGCCCCAGGCGGAGAGCTGACGGATCACCTCACGCGGCATGCCGTCATGGCGATAGCGCTCCTCCACCAGAAAGCAGAGTCTCATCGGCCTTCTTCCTCGTCACCGGACAGGTTCCCGGGCCGCTGCCGAGAGTGTCCGGCGCGCCATGGCTCCTCAGGATGTCATCCGCCGTTCTTTTACGATCTCCTGGGCCAACCCATGGCCGTCGGTGGCCCGTACATCGGCCCCCGATGAGGCCTGTTTATCGGGCTAAGTTTGCTTTAGTCTGCTGAACATGACGCTGACGCGCAGGGAGCGGGAGATACTCGCGCTGCTGCGGCGGGACCCGCTGGCCGGCGCCCAGTCCATCGCCGACGCCCTCGGGACCACGCGGGCTGCGGTCAATGTGCACCTGTCCAACCTGGGCAAGAAGGGCGCCATCCTGGGGCGTGGTTACATCCTGCGCCAGGAGCACGCGGTGGTGGTCATCGGCGGGGCCAACGTGGACATCAAGGTGCGCAGCCTCGCCCCCGTGGCGTACCGCACCAGCAACCCGGGTCGGTCCCACACCAGCCCCGGCGGGGTGGCCCGCAACATCGCCGAGAACCTCGCCCGGCTGGGCACCCCCACCCATCTCATCGCCGCCGTGGGGCAGGACGCGGCGGGGGAGCGGCTGCTGAGCGAGACCCGGGCCGCCGGGGTGCGTATCGAGCATGTGCACCGCGGCCCGCATCCCACCGGCACGTATACGGCGGTGCTGGACGCCGACGGCGATCTGGTCGTGGCCATCGCCGACATGGCCGCCACCGACGCGCTGGCCCCCGAGCACCTGCACACCGCGCGGGAACTCATCGGCAACGCCGGTCTGCTGGTGCTGGACGGGAACCTCTCCACGCGGGTGCTCTCCTACGTCCTGGACATCGCCTCCGCCACCGGTGTCCAGACGCTGATCGACCCGGTGAGCGTCCCCAAGGCGGCGCTGCTGGCCCCGCTGTTCGCCGCCGGGCGGCCGGTCCTCGCCGTCACGCCGAACGTGGCGGAGCTGGGCGCGCTCGCCGGGAGGGACCTCGACGGGGCCACGGACGCGGACGACCCGGAGCTGCTCCGGGCCGTGGCCGTCCTCCATGAGCGCGGGGTGCGGCATGTGTGGGTGCGGCTCGGTGCGCGCGGCTCCCTGCTGAGCACCCTCGACGAGGGCCGGGCGCCGCTGGAGGCGCCACCGGCCGAGGTGCGGGACGTCACCGGGGCCGGTGACGCGATGCTCGGCGCGTTCGCTCACGCCCTGCTCGGCGGCGCCGACCCGGTGGACGCCGCCCGCTACGGCCACGCCGCCGCCGCGCTGACCGTGGCCACCCCCGCCACGGTACGACCCGACCTGACCCCGCGTCTGATCGAGGACGCGCTCGACGCCCCGCTGCGGAGGACCACATGACCACCCCCCACCCCCGGCTGACCCTCACCGAGGAGGTCGCGGAGGCCCTGCTCGACGGCCGTCCCGTGGTCGCGCTGGAGTCCACGATCATCAGCCACGGCATGCCGTATCCGCAGAACGTCGAGATGGCCACCGAGGTCGAGGAGATCATCCGCGCCGAGGGCGCGGTCCCCGCCACCATCGCCGTTCTCCACGGCAGGCCGCGCGCCGGTCTGGACCGGGCCGGTCTGGAACTGCTCGCCACCAGCCCCGAGGTGGGCAAGGTCAGCGTGCGCGACCTCGCCCATGTCATCGCGCGCGGCGCCCATGGCGCGACCACCGTGGCGTCCACCATGCGGCTCGCCGCGCTCGCCGGGATCCGGGTCTTCGTCACCGGCGGCATCGGCGGAGTGCACCGGGGAGCGGAGCGGTCCTTCGACATCAGCGCCGATCTCACCGAGCTCGCCACCACCCCGGTGGCCGTCATCAGCGCCGGGGTCAAGAGCATCCTCGACATCGGGCTGACCCTGGAGAAGCTGGAGACCCTGGGCGTCCCGGTGCTCACCTACGGCACCGACGACTTCCCCGCCTTCTACTCCCGGGTGAGCGGCTTCCGCTCCCCGCTGCGCGTCGACTCACCCGAGGAGATCGCCGCCACCATGCGGGCCCAGTGGGAGCTGGGCATGACGGCGGGGCTGAGCATCGCCAACCCGGTCCCCGAGGCCGAGGAGATCCCCGCGGACCGGATGGACGGCATCATCGAGCGGGCCCTCGCCGAGATGGCGGACGCGGGGATCGGCGGCAAGGACGCGACCCCGTATCTGCTGGGCCGGATCGTGGAGTTGACGGAGGGCGAGAGCCTGCGGACCAATATCGCCCTGGTCAAGAACAACGCACGCCTCGGGGCGCGGATCGCGATCCACTACGCCGCCGGGGCGAAGGGCGCGCCGTAACGCGCCGACATCGGGGGCCCGATAATCGATTGCCGTCGGAGGGGCCCGGTGCTGGGGTGGGCGCATGGACCGTGATGTGGTGCGTGAGCTGTACGACCGTGAGATGAGACAGGGTGCGCGGGCCGACGGCCCGGGCGTCCGGGTCGAGCGGGTGGGCGCGGTGGTGCGGCAGACCGGTGGCCGCGACGACTGGAACGGCGTCCTGTGGTCGGATCTGGACGACGCCACCGCCGATGCGGCGATCGCCGCGCAGATACGGTACTTCGGGGGCGCGGACCGCGCGTTCGAGTGGAAGCTGTACGCGCACGACCGCCCCGGCGACCTCGGTGAACGGCTCCGGGGGGCCGGTTTCGTCCCCGAGCCCGAGGAGACGCTGATGGTCGCCCACGTGGCGGAGCTGGACACCGCCGTCGAACCGCCCCAGGACATCAGGCTGCTCCCGGTGACCGACGCGGCCGGTGTGGAACGGGTGGTGGACGTCCATGAGCGGGCGTTCGGCGACGACGGCGCCGGGCTTCGGCACCGGCTCCTCACCCAGCTCGCCGAGGCGCCGGACACGGTCGTCGCGGTGGTGGCCATGGACGGTGACCGGCCGGTCAGCGCGGCGCGGATGGAGCTGCCGCCGGGAGCGCAGTTCGCCGGGCTCTGGGGCGGGGGCACCGTACCGGAGTGGCGCGGCCGGGGCGTCTACCGCGCCCTGGTCGCGTTCCGGGCCCGTACCGCCGCCGACCGCGGCTATCGCTATCTCCAGGTGGACGCGTCCAGCCTGAGCCGCCCGATCCTGCGCCGGCTCGGCTTCGTGCCCCTGACCACCACCACGCCGTACGTGTACCGGGCCTGACGACAGCCGGGGCCGGGGCGGACGTGGCCGGGGCGTTGTCGGTGGGGTGTTCTACGGTCTGGCCATGACGACCTCCGATGATGTCCGTGCCATCGCCCTGTCGCTGCCGGAGACCACAGAGAAGATCGCCTGGTCGATGCCCACGTTCAGGGTCGCCGGGAAGATGTTCGCCACCTTGCCCGAGGACGAGACCTCGATGGCCGTCAGATGTCCCAAGGTGGAGCGGGAGGAGCTGGTGCTGGCGGAGCCGGAGAAGTTCTGGGTCGCCGCCCATGAGGCGAGCTCGGCCTGGGTGCGGGTGCGGCTCGCCGCGCTGGACGACCTCGATGAGCTGCGGGACATCCTGCTCGACTCCTGGCGGCAGGCCGCACCGGCCGCATTGCTCGAATGATCACAGCACGCGGCCCATGACTCCTCGAAATGGGGCGTTATGGATGTTCGAGCGAATAACCGACACGGGTGAAAGTCTGGACTTTTCCCGGTAATCGGAGTGCCGTCCTCCGCTGTGCGGGGTTCCCTGGAGGGGGATCAGCGAGGGAGGCCGCATGGTGCACGGCGGCAGGACGAACCGCCCCGCGGTGTGCGGCGGCCCGTGTACGGCCGCCGTCCTTCTGCTGCTGGCGGCCACACTGCTGCACGCCGTGCTGGCCCTGGGGGTCGTCCGCGCCACGCCCTCCACCGGGCCGGAGCGGTGCGCGGCCGGGAAGGCCGGGGCGGCCGGGGTGCCGAACCGGGCCCCGGCCACGTCCGTGCCCGGTGACGCGGGGGTTCCCGTCTCGGCCCGTGCGCTCGCCGCGTCCGGGCCCGCCGGTGTGTCCGCTCCCGTCACCCCTGTTCCGGTGGCGCCGGAGGCCGAGGACGAGCGCTCCGCCTCCTCGGCGTCGGCCGTGTTCTCCGCCCGGGACGGTGCCGGGCATCCGGCCCGGCACGCCGGGCGGGTGGCTCATGGCGCCTCGTTCGGCGCCCATCGGTCCCTCTCCACGTCCCTCGGCCCCCTCGTGCTCGGCGCGGTCCGCGGTCGCCCCGCCGACCCGGCGCCGGGCGTCGGCGCGTTCGGCGCCGGAGGCGGCGTCCCGGTCGGCCGGCTCTCCTCGCGGTCCGTCGTTCTGCGCTGCTGACCGGGCCCGGCCGTCCGTCATTCCGTTTCCGCGTCCGTCGCGGATCCCGGATGCGGTCCGGCCTGCCCGCTCAGCCGTAGGACGTCCGAGACCGCAGGAGTATCCGCATGCCCATCGATGTCTATGCCGCCATGCGCGCGATGCTGCGCGCGGAAGCCACCCGGCGCCCCGTCACCCCGCGGGCCGACACCGCCGATCCCTCGCCGCCCGCGGTGGATCCGGCCGCTCCCGCCCAGGTGGCCGCCACCGTTCGGGACACGCCCCCCGAGGGGGCCGTACCGGCTCCGTCGACCGTACCGGCTCCATCCGCCGCACCGCGCCCCGTGCGCCGGGCCCGCCCGTCCCGGTACCTGTCGCGCTGCCGCGCCCTGCCGCGTGCCGTACGCCACGCCGTGTCGTCCTGCTTCGCCGGACGCGCGTCACGGCAGGGCCGGTGACGAACAAGGCCGGTGACACGCGAGGCCGGTGACACAAGGCCGTTGACGCACGGCCGTTGACCGTTGACCGGCCACCGAGGGAGAGGAGCCGGAAGCACGGGTGCCGGGAGGTCACACCGGCCCGTCGTCCCGTCCGCCCTCCGGTGAATCCCCGCCCGAGAGCAACCGCTCGCGCTGCGCCACGGCCCAGGCGTAGCCGGGATTCAGCGCCACCGCGCGCTCCAGATCCGCCAGCGCATCCGCGCGTCTGCCCAGGGCCTCGTTGGCCATCGCGCGGCTCCCGAGGGCCCAGGCGTAGCCGGGGTCGAGAGCCAGCGCCCGGTCGTACACCGCGATGGCCTCCTCGTAGTGGCCCGCGAAGCGGTGGACATCGCCGCGTTCGCCGAGCGCTCCCGGGATGCCCGGCTCCAGCGCCTCCACCCGGTCCAGATCCTCCAGCGCGCCCGCCGTGTCCCCCAGGGTGCTGCGGACCCGGGCCCGCCGGAGCAGCGCCCAGGTGTAGTCGCCGTGTTGCTCGATGGCCCGGTCCAGGTCCGCCAGGGCCTCCTGGATCCGGCCGAGCGCCATCTTGGCCTGGCCTCGGCTGCCCAGGGCCACATGGTCCGCCGGGTCGGCCTCGATCACCGGGTCGAGCCGGGCCAGCGCCTCCTCGTACCGGCCCGCCCGGCGGCAGGTCTCCCCGCGCTCCCGCTGGACCCAGGCCGCGCCCGGCTCCAGCGCGTCCACCCGGTCCAGCGCGTCCATCGCCGCGGTGAACTCTCCGGTCGCCCGGTGGACCACGGCACGCCCGAAGTGCGCGCGCACATTTCCGGGGTCCAGCTCGATCGCCCGGTGGAAGTCCCCCAGCGCCCCGTCGAACTCCCCGACCGAGCGGCGGTGCCAGCCCCGTACGACGAGGGCGGCGACCCGGGCGGTGGTGTCCAGCCCGGCCCGCGCCAGCAGCAGCCCCATCGCCTCGATACCGCGCCGCCGTTCGTCCGCCAGCGCCTCCACCAGGTGCCGTCCCCAGGCGCGCACCGCGTCCGAGTCGGCGTCCTCGCCCGCCTCGACCAGGGTGGTCGCCCAGCGCCTGGCCACCGCGGGGCCCGCGTCGCAGGCGCCGATCCCGTCCCGCAGCGCTCCGGGCAGCGCCGCCGAAGGCCGTGCGCACAGCAGGTGGTACCACTCCTCCAGGCGCGGTCCGCTCCAGGTGTCCAGCCGCCATCCGTCGTGTGGGTCGAGCCGCCCGGCGGCCGCCTCCCGCCACCCGGCGAAGGCCTCCGCCAGCCGGGTGTGCGCCGCGCCCCACCGCTGCGGTGAGGTGGTCCGCTGCAGCCGCAGCATGGGGGCGCGGACCACATCGTGGTAGCGGGCCGCCCCATCGCGGTCGCCGATGAACGGCAGCGACCGCAGCCAGCCGAACAGCCCCGCCCCGTCGTCGTCCACCGCCGCCCTGAAGATGTCCTCGTTGAGCCGCCGGGGCAGCGCGCCCGCCAGGGCGGCGGAGCGGCGCACCGGATCGCGCTCCCACTTCAGGAACCGGTCGACGGCGGTGGCGCTGGGGTCGTCCACGTCCCCGCCGGTCCCGGGGTTCTCGGCGAGGGTGGACACCAGGACCGGCAGCCGGCCGGAGAGCCGCAGCACCTCCCGTACCACCGGCTCCTCGATGATCCCCTTGGCGGTCAGCAGCTGACGGGCCTCCGCGTCGGTGAACGGCTCCAGCGGCAGCTCCGCGACCACATCGGCCAGATCGCCCCAGCGGCCGGGGTCCAGCCGGGTCTGCCCGGCCAGCACCAGCACGGTGTTGGCAGGGAGGGTGCCGAGGCGTTCGCTGGTCAGCAGGGTGCGCAGCCAGGGGTCGAGCAACGGTCCGAGGCGCTCGTAGGTGTCGAAGACCAGCACCAGCCACGGCACCGTCGCGGCCGCCTCCGACAACTCCCTGACCAGCAGCGGGGACAGCGTCTCCACCGGGTCCAGCACCAGCTGGACGTCCTTGTGGTCGCGGAACCGCGAGCTGAGGGCGGCCCGCAGCCGGTCGGTGCCCTCGGCCAGCGGCACCGGATCGACGGCGCCCGCCAGCGCCCCGACACCCGGCACCAGGCCGAGCCCCGCGAGACCCGCCCGCGCGGCGGCCATACCGCCGGTGCTGGGCCCCTGCCGCTCGCCCTCCGCCGGTACCGACTCCGCCTCGTGGCGGCGCTGCCGATAGGTGGCGAGCCGTCGGTCGAAGGATGTCAACTGCCGTCCCTGGCGGGCGAATTGATCGCTGATCGTGGCCATCGCCTCGGGTGCGGAACTCGCCGTCTCGTCGACACGGGCGGTCAGCGCGCCGTACTCCTGACGGGCGATCTGCTCCAGTCGGCGCGTCAGCCAGGTCTTGCCCACGCCCGCGTGGCCGTGCACATGGAAGACGAAGCGATGCCGCGCGTCCTCCGGCGACAGCCCGAAATTGTCCCTGAACGCGTCGACTTCCCGGCGCCGGCCCACGAATCCGGCGTTCCTGCGCCGCTGGATCAGCTCCTGCATCGACGGCCATGCCCGCCCCATCGGCCCCTCCTCCCCTTGGGATCCAGTCTGCCAGTGCGATCGGCGGGCGGGCTTGTTGCGTACCGATCCGCCGCCCGCCGCGCTCACCGGGGGCGCGCCCACCGCGGAGGCGGTGGGGGAGCGGCGGGTCCGGGTCACCACCGCGACCGCGGACTCCGCAAGCCTGGCCGTCCTCTCGCCCAAGGCGTACCGCACGAAGGCCGGTACGAGGCAAGGGGAGACGGTGGGCGGGACGGCGGCGGTCGATCCGGCCGGCACCGCCACCGGTCCGTCCACGCTGACCAGGGCCACCGGTACCACCCGCGCCACCCTTCACCGCTTCGACGACTACTGGGGCGGCCTGGCCCACGCCTCCGGCCTCGACGTCCGCTTCATCGCCGATGGCACGGCGCGCACCAACGCGCTGCGCGGCGGCGAGGTGGACATGGCCGAGGCGGTCCCGGTCTCCCAGGCGGCCACCCTCGACAAGGCCACCCTCCGCGAGGTGCCCACCGCCCGCACCACCGCCCTCTTCCTCAACACCCGCTCCGGCCCCTTCGCCGACCCCGCCGTCCGTGCCGCCGCCCGCGAGGCGGGGTGCGATGGCCCCGTCGGCGCCCTCCGCATTGACGACTGCCCGGGGTGCGTCGGAGACTGACGGTCCGCGCGGAGTGAACCGAAGTTCACTGCGCGAACACACCCTTGGGGCGAGGCACCGCAAAGGACATCCGATATGACCCTCCACCGCGATCTGTTGATCGATGGCAAGGACACCCCGGCCGTCTCGGGGCGCACCGCCGACGACCTCAACCCCTACACCGGGGAGGTGTTCGCCACCGTCGCGGCCGCCGGGGCCGAGGACGTGGCGCGTGCGGTGGCCGCCGCCGACGCCGCCTTCCCGGCCTGGGCGGAGCTGGCCCCGTTCGAGCGCCGTACGATCTTCCTGACCGCGGCGGACCTGCTGGAGTCGCGCGCCACGCGGGCCGCCGAGATCATGGCCCAGGAGACCGGGGGCACCGCGCCCTGGGCACGCTTCAACGTGGGCCTGGCCGCGAACATCCTCCGCGAGGCCGCCGCCGCGATCACCGCCCCGCGCGGTGAGGTGCTCAGCGCCCAGGAGGCGGGCGCGCTCGGGCTCGCCGTCCGCGAACCGGCCGGTGTCGTCGCGGCCTTCGCCCCCTGGAACGCCCCGGTCATCCTCGGGGTCCGCTCTGTCGCGGCGCCCCTGGCGGCGGGCAATACGGTGGTGATGAAGCCCAGCGAGGACGCCCCGCTCGCCTGCGGGCTCTTCATCGCCGATGTGCTGCGCGACGCCGGGCTGCCCGACGGGGTGCTCAACGTGGTCACCAACGCCCGTGAGGACGCCGCCGAGGTGGCCGAGGCGCTCATCGCCGACCCCCGCGTACGGATCGTCAACTTCACCGGCTCCACCGGAGTCGGCAGGACCATCGGCTCACTCGCCGCGCGGCACCTCAAGCCTGCCGTGCTGGAGCTGGGTGGCAAGAACGCCATCATCGTCCTGGACGACGCCGATGTGGACCACGCGGTGAACGCCGCCACCTTCGGCGTGTTCATGAACTCCGGTCAGATCTGCATGTCGGGCGACCGGATACTCGTCCATGAGAGCCTCGCCGAGGAGTTCACCGCGAAGTTCTCCGCCAAGGTGGCCGCCCTGCCGTGCGGCGACCCGGCCGTACCGGCCACCGTGGTCGGCCCGCTGATCACGGCCGACTCGGCGCGCCGGGTGGCGGCCCTGGTGAAGGACGCGGTGGACAAGGGCGCCACGGTGCTGACCGGCGGTGGCGAACCGGACGGCGCGGTCCACCCGGCGACGGTGCTGAGCGATGTCACCCCGGACATGGACATCCACCACGCCGAGGCCTTCGGACCGGTCTGTGTGGTGGACACCTTCACCGACGACGATCGGGCCGTGGCCCTGGCCAACGCCACCGATCACGGCCTGACCTGCGGCATCATCACCGAGAACGGGACCCATGGGCTCAAGGTCGCCCGCCGTGTCCGGACCGGCATCGTGCACATCAACGACCAGTCGGTGGCGGACGAACCCCAGGCCCCGTTCGGCGGCGTCAAGCACTCGGGGTACGGGCGGTTCGGCGGCCGCTGGGGCATCGAGGCGTTCAGCGACACCCGGTGGATCACCCTCACCACCCAGCACGCCCACTACCCGTTCTGACGACCGCGCGCCCGTCAGCCGATCCCGGGAATGAGGGGGACGGCCCCGGGACGGCGCGCCGCCAGCCGCAGCGCCCTGACCGTGGAGCGCACCACCTGCTCCTTGGCGCGCGCGGCCGTGCCACCGCGCAGCACCGTCTCGCGCGGGGAGTCGTCCGCCCGCACCAGTTGGATCAGCCCGTCCCGGCGGCCCAGGCTCACGCACTGCGCCACGTAGCGGAAGCGCAACGGCTTGGGCTCCCGCCCACGCGTCTCGGCGATGATCGAGGAGGCGGCGTGCGAACCGGACGGGATCGCGGTGGCGCAGGCCATGCGCAGGGCACCGGCGGCCGGGGCGGTCATGGCCGCCGCGTCGCCCACCGCGTAGATCTCCGGATGGGACACCGAGCGCAAGGTGGCGTCGACGCGGACGCGGCCGCCCGGGTCGAGGGTGATCCCGGCGGCCTCGGCCAGCGCGGTGTTCGCGGTCATCGCGGTGGCCCAGACCACCGCGTCGGCGTCGATGTCCTCCGGACGGGCCACCCGGCGGCCCTCCTCGATCCGGACACCGAGCCCGGTGAGCGTCGTACGGACATGGGCGCGGCCCTTGGCCGACAGCCCCGCGCCGACCTCCTCGCCCGTGATCAGCCGGACCCTCCAGGCGTCGTGGGACTCGGCGATCTCGGCCGCGAGCTCGATGCCGGTGAGTCCCCCGCCGACCACCGTCAGCTCACCCGGGCCGTCCAGCAGCCGCTTGTGCAGTTCGGCCGCCGTCTCCGGGGTGTAGGCGCGCTCACCGGGGTCGGCGGTGCGGCTGCCGAGCGCGTACACCAGCCGGTCGTACGGGAGCCGGCGGCCGTCGTCGGTGGTGATCCGCCGGGCGGCCGGATCGATTTCGGTGGCGCGGGCGGCCACGTGGACGATCCCGGCCCGCCGGGTGAGCGCGTCGAGCGGATGCGTGATGTCGGGCCGTCCGACGGCCCGCTCGTGCAGCCGCACGCGCTCGGTGAAGGCGGGGTTCGGATCGACCAGGGTGACGCGGGTGTGCGGGGCCAGCCGCAGGGCTGCCATCAGCCCCGCATAGCCCGCGCCGAGCACTAGGACCTGCTGCTTCTCCATGTGGGCGGCCTCCTTGCCGGTCGGTGTTCACGAGGAGGACGACACGGCGGCCCGAGATGTGACGGTGATGCCGGTCACAGGTTCGGCAGGTCGAGGTGGCGGAGCTTGTCGGGGTTGGCGATCGCGTCGATCTCGGTGATCACACCCTGGTGTACGGAGAACGCGAAGACCACGGCCTGACCGCTCGCGCTGTCGACGATGACCAGGCCCGGGGCGCCGTTGACGTCGCGGTGGTGCACCAGCATCGTGGCCGGGTCGAATCCCCGGGCCAGCCGCTGGGCGAAGCGGGCCACCTTCTCGTTCCCCAGCACCGGGAGCCGGGCCGCCGCCACCTTGCCGCCGCCGTCCGAACGCCAGACGACCTCGGGATCCAGGATCTCCAGCAGCCCGTCCATGTCGCCGCCCATGACCGCTCGGAGGAACGCGTCCACGGCCCGCCGGTGCTCCTCGCGGTCGACCGAGCGCCGTGGCGCCTCCGCCCGGACCCGCTTGCGCGCGCGGGAGGCCAGCTGCCGTACGGACTCCGGGCTCCGGCCCACCACCTCGGCGATCTCGGGGAACGGCACCGAGAAGACATCGTGCAGGATGAAGGCGGTCCGCTCCGCCGGAGTCAGCCGCTCCAGCACGGTGAGCAGCGCGAGACCCACCGACTCGTCCAGCGTCACCCGGTCCTCCGGACCGCCGGCCGCCACCACCGGCTCGGGCAGCCACGGGCCGACATAACGCTCGCGCCGCACCCGCGCCGAACCCAGCAGGTCGTAGCAGATGCGGCTGATGACGGTGGTCAGATACGCGCGGGGGTCGGCCACCTCGTCCGCGGGCAGCGCCTGCCAGCGCAGCCAGGTCTCCTGCACCGCGTCATCGGCGTCGGCGACCGAGCCGGTGATGCGATACGCGACGGCCCACAGCCGGTCGCGCTGCTCTTCGAATGCGGTCAGCTCTGCCATGTCCCGATCCTCTCCTCGGCCTGAGAAGGAGGACGAGACGGCGGCCGGAAGTGTGACAGCCGCCTCCCGGGGGCGCGGTCGTGCCCCGGGCCGGCGGGTTGGCGCGGGGGCCACGGCAGGCGTAAGCAGTAGATGTGCACACGCGGCAAGGTCCCTCGGATCTGCGCCGGCCAAGGTGGCGGACCCGCTTCTTGGTCGTGATCCCCCTGCTGGTCATCGGGCTGATCACGCTCGGCGACGTGCTGGCCCCGGCAAGTGTCCGGCTCAGCCCGCTGCTGATCGCCGCCCCCGCCATGACCGCCTCGTTCGCCGGTCCGGTGCTCACCGCGTGCGTCGGGCTGCTGGCCGTCGTCGCGCAGATCGCGGCGAACGCCTCGGAGGGGTTCCTCGGCCTTCCCGGCCGCCTGACCGAGGTGATCACCCTGGCCCTGGTCTCGGCGATGATCGTGCTGTTCCGGGCGGTTCTCGACCGGCACATGCGTGAGCTGAACCGGGTGCGGGCGGTGGCCGATGTGGCGCAGCGCGTGCTGCTGCGTCCGCTCCCCGTCAGGGTCGGCCCGCTGCTGATCGCCTCGGTCTACCTCGCGGCCGAGCCGGGGGCGGAGATCGGCGGCGATCTGTACGCGGCGGCGCGCACCTCGAACGCCACCCGGCTGATCATCGGCGATGTCCGGGGCAGCGGGCTGACCGCCGTCGCGGACGCCTCCCTGGTGCTCGGCGCCTTCCGCGCGATCGCCCACTGGCCCGTACCGCTGACCGATCTGGCGTCCCACCTGGACACCGCGCTGTCCGCGGAGCGGACCGAACCCCGCGACAAGGCGCCCGGGGCGGGGGAGTCGTTCGTCACCGCCGCCGTGCTGGAGATCCCCGACGACCGGCCGGTGGTCCGCCTCGTCAACTGCGGGCATCCACCGCCGCTCCTGCTGTGTGACTCCGGGGTCAAGGCCCTGGAGGGCCAGGCGCCCGCACTGCCGCTGGGCCTCGGCCACCTGGCTGCCGGCAATTACCACACCGAGGACTTCCCGTTCGACGAGGGCGATCGGCTGCTGCTCTACACCGACGGGGTCATCGAGGCGCGGAACAGCGAGGGCACCTTCTTCCCGCTCGCCGAGCGGCTCCCCGGAGCGGACGGCGGCGGCCCCCAGTACCTCATCGACCGTCTGCGCCGCGATCTGCTCAGCCACACGGGCGGCCACCAGGGCGATGACGCCGCCCTGGTCGTCCTCGAACGCCACCGGGCGGAGCGCTGACGCACCCGGTGGCGCCGGGCGCCGCCCGGAAGCCGTGGCCGGGCCGCGGTGCCCGCCCGCGGAACCGCCCAGGAACGGACATCGGCCCCGATCGCTCGTAAACTGGTCATATGGGCAGCGGGAACGAGGGCCCGAATCAGGGCCCCGAGGACTTCGGGCCGGATCCACTCGGCGACTTCCTCGCACGCTTCCTCGGGACCGGGCCGGCCGGGCAGCGGCCCGATTCACGCCATGTCGACTTCGGCCGGCTGATGAGCGAGAACGCACGCCATCTCGTCTCGGCCGCCGCCTCCTACGCCGCCGAACACGGCAGCACCGACCTCGACACCGAACATCTGCTGCGGGCGGCGCTCTCCGCCGAGCCCACCCGCACCATGGTCTCGCGCGCCGGAGCCGACCCCGACCGGATCGCCGCGGAGATCGACCGGGAGGCGGGGGGCGGGCCGCCGCGCAACTCGGTCGCCGTCACCCCGGCCGTCAAACGTGCGCTGCTCGACGCCCATGAGATAGCCCGCTCGCGCGGCTCCTCGTACATCGGCCCCGAACACGTGCTGATCGCGCTCGCCGCCAACCGCGAGTCCACCGCCGGGCAGATCCTGGGCGCCGCCCGCTTCGAACCCCGGGCCCCCGGCCCGCCGACCGGCGGCCTCACCCCGAGCGCCCCCACGGCAGACCAGAGGCCCGTCATGGACCAGCGGAAGACCCCGAACCTCGACCGGTTCGGGCGCGACCTGACCGAACTGGCCCGCGAGGGGCGGATCGACCCGGTGATCGGCCGCGACGAGGAGATCGAGCAGAGCATCGAGGTGCTCGCCCGGCGCGGCAAGAACAACCCCGTCCTCATCGGCGAGGCCGGAGTCGGCAAGACGGCCGTCGTCGAAGGGCTCGCCCAGCGGATCACCGACGCCGATGTGCCGGACATCCTGCTCGGCCGCCGGGTCGTCCAGCTCGACATCGCGAGCGTCGTGGCCGGCACCCGCTTCCGCGGCGACTTCGAGCAGCGCGTCACCAGCATCGTCGACGAAATCCGCACCAACTCCGACGAATTGATCATCTTCATCGATGAGCTGCACACGGTGGTCGGCGCCGGCGGCGGTGGCTCCGAGGGCGGCCAGATGGACGCCAGCAACCTCCTCAAGCCCGCGCTGGCCCGCGGTGAACTGCATGTGATGGGCGCGACCACGCTCCGGGAGTACCGCCAGTACATCGAGAAGGACGCCGCGCTCGCCCGCCGCTTCCAGCCCATCATGGTCCCCGAGCCCACCTCCGCGGACGCCGTCGCCATCCTGCGCGGCCTCCGCGACCGCTACGAGGCCCATCACCAGGTCCGCTACACCGACGAGGCGCTGCTCGCCGCCGTCGAGCTCTCCGACCGCTATCTGACCGACCGTTTCCTGCCCGACAAGGCCATCGACCTCATGGACCAGGCGGGAGCCAGGGTACGGCTGCGCTCCAGCGCCCGCGGCACCGATCTGCGCGCCCTGGAGCGGGAGGTCGAGCAGCTCACCCGGGACAAGGATCAGGCCGTCGCCTCCGAGAGCTATGAACGCGCCACCTCCCTGCGGGACCGGATCGCCGAGCTGAACAACCGGATCGCGCAGGCGTCCGGAACGCAGTACCACGGCGGGCGCGTCGCCGAGGTCACCGTCGAGGACATCGCCGAGATCGTCTCCCGGCAGACCGGGATCCCCGTCTCCAGCCTCACCCAGGAGGAGCGCGAACGGCTGCTGAGCCTGGAGGAGCACCTCCACCGTCGGGTGGTCGGGCAGGAGGAGGCCGTGTCCGCCGTGGCCGACGCGGTCCTGCGCGCCCGCGCCGGACTCGCCGACCCCAACCGCCCCAGCGGCAGCTTCCTCTTCCTCGGCCCCACCGGCGTCGGCAAGACCGAACTCGCCCGCGCACTGGCCGAGGCGCTCTTCGGCAGCGAGGACCGCATGGTCCGCCTCGACATGAGCGAGTACCAGGAGAAGCACACCGTCAGCCGGCTGGTCGGCGCGCCACCCGGATACGTCGGACACGAGGAGGCCGGACAGCTCACCGAGGCGGTGCGCCGCCAGCCCTACTCGCTGCTGCTCATGGACGAGGTGGAGAAGGCCCACCCCGATGTCTTCAACATCCTGCTCCAGGTGCTCGACGACGGCAGGCTGACGGACGCCCAGGGCCGCACCATCGACTTCAAGAACACCGTCATCGTGATGACCAGCAACCTCGGCTCGGAGGCCATCACCGGCCGCGGTGGCCCCCTGGGCTTCGGCGGTGGCGGTGGCGAGGAGGCCGACGACGCGGCGCGCCGGGAGCGGGTGCTGCGCCCGCTGCGGGAGCACTTCCGGCCGGAGTTCCTCAACCGCATCGACGAGATCATCATCTTCCGCCGGCTCGCCGACGACCAGCTGCGGCAGATCGCCGATGTGCTGCTGGAGGAGACCCGGCGCCGGCTGCACGCCCAGGACGTCGGCGTGGAGTTCACCCCGGCCGCCGTCGACTGGCTGGCCAAGCACGGACACCAGCCGGAGTACGGTGCCCGGCCGCTGCGCCGTACCATCCAGCGCGAGGTCGACAATCCGCTCTCCCGGATGCTGCTCGGCGGCGAGCTGCGCGCGCACAGCCGGGTCCGGGTCGATGTGCGCGACGACCGGCTGACCTTCCACACGCGGGAGGCCGCCGACCGGACGGGTCAGCCCGGTCCGCCGGGCCACACGGAGCGGCCGGGCGGGGCGGAGCGGTAGCGCCACCCGGAGCGAGTCCGGTCAACGCCCCATGGACAGGCCGTCCTTCTTGCCTCCCCGGCTGAGCACCGCCTCCTGGATGGTGCTCAGGGCACTGGTGTAACCCGGGTTGCCGGGGCTCTTCTCCAGGGCCCGGGGAAGGTTCACCAAGGTGATCGGGTCGTTGTCCACGGCATGCGGGATGTACTCCGCCTTCTTCACCTGCCACGCCCTGCCCGGGGCGGAGGGCGGGGTGAAGGTGAAGCGCGCCGCCGAGCCCATCTGGCCCCGCTTGTCGGGCATGACCCCCGCGATCTGGTCGCCCATGCCGTAGACCACCCAGGTGCCGTTGACCTTCTCGTACGCCTGGGGGATATGGGCGTGGGTGCCGATGATCAGGTCGATGTCGCGGCGGCCGCCGTCCTTGGCGGCGGTGAGCTTCTTGGCGAGCGAGAGCTGGAGCTTGTCCGGCGCCTGCTGCCACTCGGTGCCCCAGTGCACGCTGACGACCACCACATCGGCCCCGGCGCGGCGCGCGGCCCGCGCGTCCTTGATGATCCGTGCCGGATCGATGAGGTTGACCAGCCACGGTTTGCCCTTGGGGACCGGGATGCCGTTGGTGCCGTAGGCGTAGGCGAGATGGGCCACCCTGGCGCCACCGGCCTCCATGATCGTGGGACGGACGCTCTCCGCGGCGGAACGGGCCGATCCGGCGTGCTTGAGCCCGGCCTTGTCCATGGCGTCGAGGGTGCGGACCACCCCCTCCGGCCCGGCGTCGAGGGTGTGGTTGGAGGCGGTGGAGCAGGAGTCGTAGCCGATGTCCTTCACGGCCGAGGCGAGCTGCGGAGGCGTCTTGAAGGTCGGATAGCCGGTGAAGGGCCCGTGGGTGGCCCCGTAGACGGTCTCCATATGGCAGATGGCCAGGTCGGCCTGGGCGACGATGGGCGCGGCCGCCCGGATCATGCGCCGGAAGTCATAGCTCTCACCGCCCGAGTCCGCCTTCGCCTGCCGGATCACCGAGGCGTGCGCCAGCAGATCGCCGGTGGCCACGAGGGTGAAGTTCTTCATGGACCCGCTCCTGGCCACCGCCGAGGTCTTCGAGGGCTTCGCCTCGGCCTTCGGGGCGGCCGATGTCCCGCTGCCGCACGCGGTGGCGGCGCCGAGCAGGGCGACGGCCAGGAGCGCCGTCCGATGGCGTGGGTGATGGGACACGGTGCACTCCGCACTGGTCCGGCCATGCCGGACCCTTTTGTTCTGATTGTCGGATTGTCATATTTATTGCACGACAACAGAGGGGCTAGCGGAGTGGCGGGGAGCTTCACCGGTTCGGCCGACAGGTTGCACCCGATGGGCCCGGTCAACCCCTGTCCTGAGTCCATCGATGGGACAATGCGCGCCCGCCGCGCGGCGCCGCCGCCGGGGCGGTCCCCGGACGGCCGTTCATCGGGTAACTCCGTTGTGAACAAAGGCCGTTAGCGGTATGCGCGGGGCGCGGAGCTGACACCATGGAGGTGTCGCTCGCGGCATCCGCGGTGGGACCTCGGGGGAGGACGTTCCATGCAGATCGGCCGGCCCAGCATCACCGCCCGCGGCGCGGCCGCGTTTCGCGCCGCCCACCAGGAGCTGGAGGCCGGCCGGGTGTTCTACGACCCGCTGGCGCTCCGTATTCTCGCCGCCGACGCGGACGACCCCGTCCTCGAGGCGGCCTTCCACCCCGAGCGCGAGGATGTGCGGCTGTCCGTGGCCGCCCGTGCGCGGTTCGCCGAGGACGCCGTCGCGGCAGCCGTGGCACGCGGGGTACGGCAGGCGGTGGCACTCGGGGCGGGACTGGACACCTTCGGCTGCCGCAATCCGTACGAGGCGGAGGGCCTGCGGGTGTTCGAGGTGGACCATCCCGCCACCCAGGAGTGGAAGCGCGACCGTTTGGCCGCCGCGGAGATCCCCGTACCGCCGTCACTGACCTTCGCGCCGGTGGACTTCGAGCGGCGGAGCCTGGCCGACGGGCTGACGGCGGCGGGCTTCGACCCGGCCCGCCCGGCGTTCTTCTTCTGGCTCGGAGTGGTGCCGTATCTGACGCACACCGCCGTACTGGATACGCTCGGCTTCATCGCGGCCCTGCCGGACGGCTCGGGCGTGGTCTTCGACTACGGCGAGCCGCCGGACGCGCTGCCACCGGAGCAACGTGCCGTGCACGAGGCGCGCGCGGCATGGGCCGCCGAGGCCGGAGAGCCCTTCCTCAGCTTCTTCACGCCGGACGAGCTCGCGGACGAACTGCGCCGGCTGGGCTTCTCCGCGAGGGAGGACATCCGCTACCGCGACCTCACGGCCCGGTACGAGAGCGGCCACCGCATGGCCGGGGGGTACGCGGACCTCGGCGCCCATGTGATCCACGCCTGGAGGCGGGGTTGCCCGGTACGGTGACCAGGCTGCCCCCCAGGTCCACCGTCACCTTCGCCCCCGTCGGGTCCTCGAAGTAGAGGAAGTCGGCGTCGGTGCCGCCGAGGACGAGTCCCAGCCGATGGCCCGGCTTGATCTCGTAGTCGCCCGGCAGGGTCTTCCAGGTGATCCGGTAGGACCGGCCGGGGGTGAGTGGCTCGGGGGTGGTGAGCGAGTGGCGGTTCTGGGCGTCCATCCAGCCCCGGGCGATCACCTCGGAGGATTTGCGCGCCGTCACATTGGCGGTCCGCTGGTAGCAGGCGTCGTCCTGGGCGGTGCTCTCCCCGTGGCAGGACTCCTCGTCCAGCCCCCGCAGACCGTCGTGGATCCGGTTCTGGGGTTCGTTGCGGTTCCAGTCGATCCGTTCGTCCTCGCCGTAGTCCACGAGCAGCGCGGTGAGGTTCGACGTCGGTTTGTCGAGTGTGACCCGCAGATCGGCGGTGGGTGTGCCGGACAGCCGTACCCCGGTGCGCAGCGGCGGGGTGAGGAAGGCCAGCCGGCCGGGGCGGTTCGCCGACGGGTCGGCGGTGAGATCCGCCTCGCTCAGCTTGGTGTCGGTGAAGGATGCGGTGCCGCTCGCGGGGCTCAGCGCCAGCGAGCCGTCGGGCCGGGGGTGAAGGGGCACCGAGGAGGTGCCCGCGGGCCAGTCGGCCTGGGTGGTCCAGGTGTCCGGGCCGGTCTGCAGATCGACGCGGGGCTCGTCCATGATTCCGTTCTGGACGCCGTACAGCCAGTGGTCGAACCACCGGTGCACGGTGTCGACCCACCGCGCACGCCGACCGGGCCAGTCGAATGGATCGGTGTGGCCGTAGCGGCCGAGCCACAGCTTGCGTGGCACCCCGCGCTCGGCCAGCGCACCCCACCAGTTCGCGAGCTGGTCGATCCGGATGTTGTAGTCGTTGATGTCATGCGCGGCGAGTACGCTCGCGCGCACCTTGTTCACCTCGGGCGCGGGCCGTGCGATGTAATCACGCTCATCCCAGTGGGCGTTGTAGTTGCCGGTGGCGTCGTCCTCACCGGCCTGCAACCGCTCGCGCACCGCCTGGCACTTCTGGGGCGGGTCGGTGTCCAGCGCGGTGGTCAGATACGAGGCGAAACCGCTCCAGTGCTTGGCGCCGTTGGTGCGGGCGAACTCGTACCAGGAGCTGACTCCGGAGATCGGGACGATGGTCTCCAGCCCCTCCACCCCGGTGCCCGCCACCGCGTTGGCCAGCATGCCCTCGTACGAGTGGCCGATCATGCCCACCTTGCCGGTGGACCAGGAGGCCTTCACCTCGCCGCCGTCGGCCGCGTACGCGGTGGCGCGGCCGCCCAGCCAGTCGATGGTGGCCTTGGCGGCCGCCACATCGGCGGCGCCGCCGACCGTCAGACACCCGTCGGATCCGCCGGTGCCGGTCACATCGACATCGACCACGGCGTAGCCGCGCGGTACGAAGTAATTGTCGTAGAAGAGAGGGAACTTGGCCGGGTTGCCCTGGGCGTCGTAGGTCTTGCGCTCCGACTCGAAGCCCCGGCCCACGGTGTCGTTGTACGGGCTGGACGACATGATGACCGGCACCCTGAGACCCTGCTGGGTCTCCTTGGGCCGGATGATGTCCACCGCGACCCGGTCCTTGTGGCCATCGCCGTCACTGTCGACCGGCGTTTGGACCATCAGATGCTCACGTACGGCGTCCGCGTAGGAGAACACCGGATGAGTACGGCCGTCCACCACCTTGGTGGCGGGTCTGGCGGACGTCCGGGCCGACGCGGGCCCGGCGGGCAGTGCGGCAAGGGCCGTCGACATCGTGAGCGCGGCGATCACGACCCCGCTCCATCGTGAAGTGCGCATACGGACCTCCCGGCCACGGCCCCCGCCCCGGGACCACCCGGCCGGCGGTGGCCGGTCGGCGATCCCGGGGTTCCGGAGCCATGGAGGCTACTCGGCGATTTTCGTACGCATGGTCCAGCGGAAGATCGCTGTGGTGATGTCAGCGGAATCGTTGACGAGTTCGAAGTGTTCGTATCCATTGCGGTGCTGGATTTTGAGCTTCTTGGCGGTGAGCGTCGACCGCCCGGTCCGGAATGCCCGGGGCAGATCGTCCGGTCCGCCTTCGAGGACGACCTCGATCGGATTGCCCTCGAACAGATAACCGACGTGTTCGCTCAATGTCTCCACCTCCTTACGCGGTCCTCCTCAAACGGGAACATGCAGTTCCAGTCGGTCATCCGAGGTGAGGATGGCCTGCTGCATGTCCTGTAGGGCCCGGCACGGTTCGAGCCCGAGTTCCTCATTGAGCGTCTTGCGTGCCGCTTGATACACATGCAAGGCGTCCGCCCGGCGGCCACAGCGGTAGAGCGCCAGCATCAACTGACGGTGCAGTGCCTCCCGCAAGGGATGCTCGGTGGTCAGCTGATACAGATCGCTCACCAGCTCGCGATGACGGCCGAGCATGAGCCGGGAATCCGTCAGCATCTCGATGCATTCCAGCCGGGCCTCCTTCAGCCAGGTCTGAAAGCCTTCGAGGATCGGCCCATGGCATACGTCGTCCAGCAATGGATCGCGCCAGAGATCGAGCGCGCTTTCGAAAGTCGCCGTGGCCTGCTGGTAACGCCGCTCCCGCAGATGGTCCCGGCCCTCGCATACCAGCCGCTCGAAGCAGTGGAAGTCGAGGCGGTCGTGGCCCAGTCGCAGGACATATCCCGGTGGGCGGGTGATAACGGGGCTTTCGTTCTGGTCGGGCCGGCGCAGGAACTTACGGATCTGGGAGACATACACATGAAGCCCGGCGACCGCCCGGCGCGGCGGGTCTTCTCCCCAGATCTCCGTGATGAGCTGGTCGATCGGGACCACTTGATCGGCGCGGACGAGGAGGACGGTCAGCAGGACCTCGATCTTCCGCGCCCTGATAGTTAATTTCCTCTCCTCTTCCACTACGCGGAGAGGTCCCATGATCTCATATCGCACGATGTGCCCCATCCGAGTCGCCGACGAGTGCGGTCATGGGACAGTCGGCGTCTTTGCCGGAATTGCCCGCGGGGTTGTCTGTGTGTTCTCTCGATTTCGAGGGCGGTCTGCTTCCGGAGGCGAACGCGTGTGCGGGTCGGGCTCTGGTGGTCCATGCGGATCGTCGCCCCCTCCCGTCCGGGTGGCGTGCTGGAATTGTCACGTCCCCGGAGTCCGGCGACCCCGAAGGGGATGGGAAGTGGGCGCTTGCCGAGCCGCTTGCGTGTGGAAAGTGGTCCGACCGCGCCGCACTGGTCGGGGACGGTCGGTGCCGCCGGATCCACTGACGCACGCCGTTCGCGACTGCCATTACTCACCCCTCTTTTGTTGCGGACCTGCCGAGGAATCAGAGGATGGACGAGATCGACGCCTTCGGCAGGTGCCCCACATCGTAAGCGAGTCCTATGACTACCCACCTCACCTAGAATCCGGATATACGCGCCCTCGAGGCGGCGTCCTCGACGGTGCGGAGCGGGTATTCGCAATACGGTCCGGAAGATCGGAGTCCGGATATCCGGCACTTGAGGTGTTGCAGTCCGCGAAAGAGAATACGCGGATCACATCGGCCGGGACAAGCGCATCTTGCGAGATCATGGGCCCCTTGGCGCCGCTTTGATGAGGAGCGGAGAATTCCGTCTGCGCGGGACCCATGAAGGGTTCTCGAATAAACGTCAGGTTTGCCGCCCATTCAGGGCTTGTGGGCCACCACTATGGCACAGCCGGCGCTGGGCACGGTGGGCAGCGCCGACTTGGCGGCGTCCAGCACCTCCTGCACGCTGACCCCGTGGCGCGCCTCGAACTCCCGGCGACAGCGCAGGATGCCGTCGATCATGCGGTTGGCGGTGTCCTTGGTGTTCTCGGTGACATCGGTCAGCTCATCGAGCACCAGCCCGGCGTCACCGACCAGGCCGGGCCAGTCCTCCAGCCGGGTCAGCGAGGTGACCACGGCGGGATCGTCGTCCGGCTGATAACTGCCGTCGCTCGGCGGGGTGACATCCGTGAGCACCACCCGGCCTCCCGGCCGCAGCACACGGGCCATCTCCCGCAGCGCCGTCGGACGGTCCATGTGATTGATCGATTCGAATGCGAGTACGGCGTCGAAAGCCGCGTCGTCGAAAGGCATCGCCATGGCGTCGGCGTATTGGAATGCCACCCGGCCGGACAGCTCGGCCAGCCGGGCCGATTCGGTCGCCTGTTTGACCTGGAGCTCGCTGATCGTGACGCCCAGGACGTTGGCGCCGGTGGCGGACGCCAGCCGCATCGCCGGTTTCCCGATACCACAGCCGACATCCAGCACCCGGTCTCCCGGCCCCACCCGCAGCCGTTCGATCAGCAGATCCGTGAAGCGATCGGTGGCCTCTTGCACCGAACGGGTATCGGACGGACCGTCCCAGTAGCCGAAGTGGAAGTTGTCGTCCCACGCCATCTGCAGAAGCGGGCCCAGCGAGCTGTAGTAGTCCGACACCGTGCCGCCCGGTGGCACGGCCGAGGGAGAGGTCATGGCACTCCTCCTGTGTGCTCGAAAGATCGGGTCGGCCCAGGGCACATAAGGGCTCACCCGCTCAAGCGATCGTCCGGGGTTCCGGTAACGCGTCTCTAAAGTCACCGGCCGTGGCCTATTTGGTCTTGCTTTAGAACCGCGCCCCACGATGGGCCACGTGCTCGCACCGATCATCAATCCGGAGCGGGAGTGCCGCCCATGACCACGAACACGCAGCCGTTCTCCGAATGCCATATGGGGTGCGATGGATAGCGACGAGCCCACCCGCACACCTCAGCACGCGGAGCCCATCGCCGTGGTGGGAATGGCCTGCCGCCTGCCGCACGCACCCAGCCCGTCGGCCTTCTGGCGGCTGCTGCGGGAGGGCGGGGACGCCATCACCGCCATGCCGGACGACCGCCGAGGGACCGGCGCCTCCGCCATTGATGGGCCCGCCGCTGATGGCTTCGCCACGGATGGCGCCGCTACGGATGGTCCCGCCACGGATGGCGCCGCCACCGACGGTTCCGTCAGCGACGGTTCAGACCGGTCGGCGCCGACCTGGTACGGCGGCTTCCTGGACCGCGTCGATACCTTCGACGCCTCCTTCTTCGGCATCTCGCCCCGCGAGGCGACGGCCATGGACCCGCAGCAGCGGCTGATGCTCGAACTCGCCTGGGAGGCGTTCGAGGACGCGGGAGTCCGGCCCGGAACGCTGAAGGACAGCCCGACCGGTGTGTTCGTCGGTGCCATCTGGGACGAGTACGCCGCCCTCCTGCGCCGGGACGCCACCGCGGCCACCCGGCACGCCATGACCGGTGTCCACCGCAGCATCATCGCCAACCGGGTCTCCTACGGCTACGGTCTGCGCGGCCCCAGCCTCACCGTCGACACCGCACAGTCCTCCTCGCTGGTGGCCGTGCACACCGCCTGCGAGAGCCTGCGCCGCCAGGAGTGCACCCTGGCCCTGGCCGGAGGCGTCAACCTCATCCTCACCGAGGACAGCATGGCGGCCGCCGCCGCCCAGTTCGGCGGACTCTCCCCGGACGGGCGCTGCCACACCTTCGACGCCCGCGCCAACGGCCTCGTGCGTGGCGAGGGCGGCGCGGCGGTCCTCCTCAAGCCACTCGCCGCGGCGGTACGCGACGGCGACCCGGTGTACTGCGTCATCCACGCGAGCGCCGTCAACAACGACGGCGCCACCGCCGGGCTGACGGCCCCCAGCCCGGCGGCCCAGGAGGACGTGGTGCGCACCGCCCACCGGCGGGCCGGAGTCTCACCCGACGAGGTCCAGTACGTCGAGCTGCACGGCACCGGAACCCCCGTCGGCGACCCCGTCGAGGCGGCGGCGCTCGGCGCCGCGCTCGGGACCGTACGGACGGACGGCACACCACTGCTCGTCGGCTCCGCCAAGACCAACGTGGGCCACCTCGAAGGCGCCGCGGGCATCGTCGGACTGCTCAAGACCGCCCTCGGCATCACCCATCGCCTGCTGCCGCCCAGCCTCCACTTCACCACCCCGAACCCGCGGATCCCGCTGGCCGAACTCGGACTGCGGGTCCAGGACCGGCTCGGCGAGTGGCCCCGTCCGGACCGGCCGCTGCTCGCCGGGGTCAGCTCCTTCGGCATGGGCGGCACCAACTGCCATCTCGTCCTCGGCGAAGCACCCGCGTCGGCGCCCGTGCCCGCCGACGACGGCCTCGTGCCTCCCGTGGTGGGCTGGCCGATCTCCGCGAAGACCCCCGCGGCGCTGTGCGCCCAGGCCGGGCGGCTGCGGGGCCATCTGGCGGACCACGACGGCCTCTCCCCGGCCGACGTCGGACACTCTCTGGCCACCACACGGACCGCGTTCGGGCACCGCGCCGTGATCCTCGGGGCGGGCGCCGACGAGCTGCTGAGCGGGCTGGACGCGCTGGCCAACGGCACGGAGGCCGCCGGAGTGGTGCGAGGCAGCACCACGGACGGCGGTCTCGCCGTCCTCTTCAGCGGCCAGGGCAGCCAGCGAGCGGCCATGGGCCGTGAACTGTACGCCGCCTATCCGGCCTTCGCGGCGGCGCTGGACGAGGTGTGCGACTGTCTGGACGGGCAGTTGGCAGAGCCGTCGCGCGAGGTGATGTTCGCCCAACCCCCGTCCCCGCGAGCGGCGTTGCTCGACCGCACCGCGTACACCCAGCCCGCGCTGTTCGCCATCGAGGTGGCCCTCTACCGGCTGGCCGAATCCTGGGGGCTCACCCCCGGCCATCTGATGGGCCACTCGGTCGGCGAGATCGCCGCGGCCCATGTGGCCGGTGTGCTCACCCTGCCCGACGCCTGCGCCCTGGTGGCCGCCCGCGGCCGGCTGATGCAGTCGATCACGGCGACGGGTGCGATGGCCGCGCTCCAGGCCGACCCGGACGAGGCCGCCGGACTGCTCGCCGGGCGGGAGGAGCGGCTGGACCTCGCCGCCGTCAACGGCCCGTCATCCGTGGTGATTTCGGGTGACCACGACGCCGTCCACGCGACGGCCGCCGCGTGGCGCGAGCGTGGCCGCAAGGCCCGGCTGCTGAAGGTCAGCCACGCCTTCCACTCGCCGCACATGGACTCCCTGCTCGACGAACTGCGCGCCGTCGCCTCCGGGCTGACCTTCTCCGCACCGGCCATCCCCCTCGTCTCCAATGTGACGGGACGGCTCGCCACCGCCTCGGAGCTCGCCGTACCGGACTACTGGGCCCGGCACGCCCGCCACGCGGTGCGCTTCATGGACGGTGTGCACACCCTCCTGGACGCCGGTGTCACCACCTTCCTCGAACTCGGGCCGGACGCCCCGCTCACGGCCATGACCCGCGAATGCCTCACGGCGCGGCCCGGACCGGCCCCCGGGCGGCCGCGCCCGGCCGCCGTGGCGGCGCT
Organism: Streptomyces lacaronensis; assembly: GCF_047337785.1. NCBI lineage: Bacteria > Bacillati > Actinomycetota > Actinomycetes > Kitasatosporales > Streptomycetaceae > Streptomyces > Streptomyces lacaronensis. The sequence continues at coordinate 1,587,281 of NZ_JBLHDK010000003.1, read as the reverse complement.
GCGCCGCGACCGCCCCGAGGTACGCACCTTCGCCGCCGCCATGGCCCAGGCGTATGTCCGCGGCGCCGAAGTGGCCTGGGACCGGGCCTGCGGCGGGCACACCCGGCAACGGGTCCCCCTGCCGACGTACGCCTTCCAGCGGGACCGCTACTGGCCCGGCGTCACACCCGGATCCACCGCGCGGGGCACTCACACCACCGGGACGGAGGCCGCCCCGGACCAGGCGGCGCCCGCAGGAGAGACGGCCGGGCCCGGCGACACGGGACCGGACCGGGACCCGCTGGAGGTCGTACGGACCCAAGTGGCCCTCGTCCTCGGACACTCCGAGCCGGACGCCATCGATCCCGGCCTGACCTTCAAGGAACTGGGCTTCGACTCGCTCGCGGCGACCGAGCTGAGTGAGCGGCTCGGCGTCGCCACCGGGCTGCCCCTGACCGCCACGCTCACCTTCGACCACCCCACGCCCCTGGCCGTCGCCGACCATCTGCGGGCTCACACCAGCCCTGCCACCGGACCATCGGCGCAAGCGGCCCCCGTACCGCGCGACGCCGACGAGCCGATCGCGGTGGTGGCCATGGGCTGCCGCTTCCCCGGCGGCGTCGACTCGCCCGAGGCGCTGTGGCGGCTGGTGGCCGAGGGCGTCGACGCGATCGGGGAGTTCCCCCGGGACCGCGGCTGGGACCTGGCCGGACTCTTCGACCCCGACCAGGACCGCCCCGGCACCAGCTACGCCCACGAGGGCGGCTTCCTCTACGACGCACCGGAATTCGACGCGGAGTTCTTCGGGATCAGCCCCCGGGAGGCGCTGGCCACCGACCCGCAGCAGCGGCTGCTGCTGGAAACCGCGTGGCAGACCTTCGAACGGGCGGGCATCCGCTCCACCGCCCTCCAGTCCAGCGCCACCGGGGTGTTCGTCGGAGTGATGCCCCAGGACTACGGCCCCCGGCTGCACGAGGCGCCCAAGGGGCTCGACGGCCATCTGCTCACCGGCGGCACCCCGAGCGTGGTGTCCGGCCGGGTGGCGTTCACCTTCGGCCTGGAGGGGTCCGCGGTGTCGGTGGACACGGCGTGTTCGTCGTCGCTCGTGGCCATCCATCTGGCGGTGCGGGCACTGCGGCAGGGCGAGTGCGCGCTGGCCCTGGCCGGAGGGGTGACGGTGATGGCCGCACCCGGCATGTTCACCGGCTTCTCCCGCCAGCGCGGCCTGGCCCCCGACGGGCGGTGCAAGCCCTTCGCGGCGGCCGCCGACGGCACCGGATGGGGCGAGGGCGTCGGCCTGCTGCTCCTGGAGCGGGTGTCCGACGCCCGGCGGAACGGCCACCGGGTGCTCGCTGTGATCCGGGGCTCGGCCGTCAACCAGGACGGCGCGTCCAACGGCCTGACCGCGCCCAACGGCCCCTCCCAGCAGCGGGTGATCCGCCAGGCCCTCGCCGACGCCCGGCTGTCCCCGGCCGAGGTGGACGCCGTCGAGGCGCACGGCACCGGGACCACCCTGGGGGACCCGATCGAGGCCCAGGCGTTGCTGGCCACCTACGGGCAGCAGCGGCCGGAAGAGCGGCCCCTGTGGCTGGGCTCGCTGAAGTCCAACATCGGCCACACCCAGGCCGCGGCCGGCGTGGCGGGCGTCATCAAGATGGTGATGGCCATGCGGCACGGCCTGCTGCCCGCCACCTTGCACATCGACGCGCCCAGCCCCCACGCCAACTGGGACAGTGGTGCGGTGCGGCTGCTGACCGAGCCGGTGGAGTGGCCGCGTGACGAACACCCCCGCCGCGCGGGCGTGTCCTCCTTCGGCATCAGCGGCACCAACGCACATCTGATCGTGGAGCAGGCCCCCGAACCCGAATCCGTCCCCAGCGGCCCGCGGACGGACGAGGACGACCGGCCGGTGCCCTGGGTGCTGTCCGCCCGCGGTGCCGAAGCCCTCCGGGGGCAGGCCCGGGAGTTGGCCGCCCACATGGCCGCCGACGACACACCGTCGCCCCGGGACGTGGGCTGGTCACTGATCACCACCCGGACGGAGTTCGACCATCGCGCGGTGGTGGTCGGCGGAAACGGCGATGAACTCACCGCCGCCCTTGAGGCGTTGGCGGCCGAAGAGACGCATCCGGGTGTGGTGGGCCCGGGTGCCACCCGCTCCGGCGCGGCAGTGGACGCGGACCCGGTGCTGGTGTTCCCCGGGCAGGGCTCGCAGTGGGCCGGGATGGGCGCCGAGCTGCTGGACGGCTCACCGGTGTTCGCCGCCCGGGTGGCGGAGTGCGAACGAGCGCTCGCGCCCCACGTCGACTGGTCGCTCACCGATGTGCTGCGGGGAGCCGAAGGCGCCGCCGAGCTGAGCCGGGTGGACGTGGTGCAGCCCGCGCTCTGGGCGGCGATGGTGTCCCTGGCCGCCGTATGGGTCGAGTACGGTGTGCGCCCCGCCGCCGTGGTGGGCCACAGCCAGGGTGAGATCGCGGCGGCCGTGGTGGCCGGAGCGCTGTCCCTGGAGGACGGTGCGAAGGTCGTGGCGCTGCGCAGTCGGGCCCTGCGGCGACTCGCCGGGGGCGGGGCCATGGCCTCGCTGGCACTGGGCGATGAGCGGGCCGAGGAGTTGCTGACCGGGCTCGGCGATCGGGCCGCCGCGGTCGTGGTGGCGGTGGTGAACGGGCCCGAGTCCACTGTGGTGTCCGGGCCGCCGGAGCAGGTGGCCACGGTGGTGGCCGCGTGTCAGGACGCGGGCGAGCGGGCGCGGCTGATTGAGGTGGACTACGCCTCCCACAGCCCCCAGGTCGATGAGATCGCCGAGGAACTCACCCAGCGCCTCAGGGGAGTTGATCCGGTCGAGGCGCCCGGAGCCTCCGGGGTGGTGTTCTACTCCACCGTGACCGGTGGCCGGACCGATGTATCCACGCTGGACACGGACTACTGGGTGCGGAATCTGCGGGAGCGGGTGCGGTTCGCCGATGCCGTCGAGGCGTTGCTGGAGGCTGGGCATCGGGTGTTCATCGAGGCCAGCACCCATCCCGTTCTCACCATGGCGATGCGGGAGAGCTTCGAGCACGCCGAGATCGGCGCCGCCGCGGTGCCCACCCTGCGGCGGGACCACGGGGACCTGGCCCAGCTGACGAAGTCGGTCGCGCAGGCGTTCATCGCCGGCGCCGAGGTGGACTGGTCGGCCGCCTTCCCGGCCGCCCCCACGCCCCGTACGGTCGATCTGCCCACGTACGCCTTCCAGCGTCGGCGCTACTGGCTGGACGCCCCCGGCGGGCCCGGCGGGAACCCCGGCGCCCTCGGCCTGGTGGCCGCGGACCATCCGCTGCTGGGCGCCGCGGTGCGGCTCGCCGACGGCAGCGGCCATGTGCTGACCGGACGTATCTCCCCGCAGACGCACGGCTGGCTCGCCGACCATGTGGTGGCGGGCGTGGCCCTGGTGCCCGGAGCCGCGCTGGTGGAGTGGGCGCTGCGGGCGGCCGACGAGGCAGGCTGTGGCGCGGTGGAGGAGCTCGCCCTGCGGCTGCCGCTGGTGATGCCGGCGACGGGCGGCCGGTGTGTCCAGGTGGTGGTGGGCCCGCACGCCGACGACGGACGCCGCGACATCGCGATCTACTCCCTCCCCGACGACCGCCTTCGCACGGGTGGCGACACCGACTGGATGTGCCACGCCATGGGCGTCCTCGGCCCCGCCGTACCGGAAAGCCGGTCGGGGGAGTTGCCCCGGACCTGGCCGCCGCCCGGAGCGCGGGCGGTGGACATCGACGGGTTCTACGAACGGATCGCCACATCCGGATACGTCTACGGAGCCGCGTTCCAGGGGCTGCGCGCGGTGTGGCGGGAGGGCGCGGATCTGCTGGCCGATGTGGAACTGCCCAAGGCCGCGGGAGAGAACGGTGGATTCGGTATCCACCCCGCCCTGCTGGACGCGGTGCTGCATCCGACGCTGCTGATGGACGCGACGGACCGGATGGCCCGGACCCAGGGGGAGGAGGACAAGGGCCGGATGTGGCTGCCGTTCACCATCGGCGGTGTGTCCCTGTGGGCGGCCGAGGCCACCGCCGTACGCGTCCGACTCACCCCCCGTCCGCAGGCCACCGAGGCCGAGGGCGAGCGTGAACTGCGGGTCGTCGTCGCGGACCCCGTGGGCGCCCCGGTGCTGACGATCGACGCGCTGGTGCTGCGTCAGGCCGACGCCGATCAGCTGCGGTCCCCGAACACCGGCCGAGTGGCGGCTGAGAGTGTCGGTGGCGGAAGCGTACGGCGGCGCGCCGCGGCGGCCGCCGCCGGAGCGTCGTCCGTCGACTGGGCCGCCCGGCTGGCACGGCTGTCGGCCGTGGAGCGGTATCGCACCCTCCTCGGCCTGGTGCGCGACCACGCCGCCACCGTGCTGGGGCACACCGATGCCGAGGCGGTGCACGCCGACGCCACCTTCAAGGAGCTGGGCTTCGAGTCCCTGACCGCCGTCGAACTGCGCGATCGCCTCGCGGCCGCCACGGGCCTGCGGCTGCCCGCGGCCCTGATCTTCAGACATCCGACCCCGGAAGGCATCGCCCACCATCTGGTGCGACGGCTGACCTCCGACGGTACCGACGCCACCCCCACCGCGACCGTCCCTCCGAGCACGCAATTGCCACGGCAGCCGACGGATGAAATGAGCGCGGCTCAGAGGCTGGAGTCCGCCTCCGCGGATCAGGTCCTTGAGTTTATTGACAACGAGCTTGGTGTGTCCTGAATGTGCCGGGCGCGACGATCGCTGAAGGCCGGGTGACCCTCATGGCGAACGAAGAGAAGCTGGTCGAGTACCTCAAGCGCGTTTCCGCCGATCTGCACGATACGCGTCTGCGCTTGCGCGAGGTGGAGGAGCGTTCCCATGAGCCGGTGGCCGTGGTCGGCATGGCCTGCCGCTTTCCCGGCGGGGTCACCTCCCCGGAGGAGCTGTGGGAACTGCTCGGCTCGGGCGTTGACGCGATCGGGGACTTCCCGACGGACCGTGGCTGGGACCTGGAGAACCTCTACCACCCCGATCCGGAGCACTACGGCACCAGCTGTGTCCGCCAGGGCGGATTCATCGAGGCGGACCGGTTCGACGCGGCATTCTTCGGCATCAGCCCCAGGGAAGCGCTCGCCATGGACCCGCAGCAGCGGCTGGTACTGGAGATGGCGTGGGAATCCCTGGAGCGGGCCGGTATCGACCCGATGTCGCTGAAGGGGACCCGCACCGGTGTCTACGCCGGTGTGTCCAGCCAGGACTATCTGTCCAGGGCCCCGCGCATCCCCGAGGGGTTCGAGGGCTACGCCACCACGGGCGGACTCACCAGTGTGATCTCGGGCCGGGTGGCCTACACCTTCGGTCTGGAGGGGCCGGCGGTGACGGTGGACACCGCATGCTCGGCCTCGCTCGTGGCCATGCATCTGGCGGTGCAGGCACTGCGGCTGGGGGAGTGCACCCTGGCCCTGGCGGGCGGTGTCACCTCGCTCGCCACCCCCATCATGTTCACCGAGTTCTCCCGGCAGCGCGCACTGGCCCCGGACGGCCGGTGCAAGTCCTTCGCCGCCGACGCGGACGGCACCGGCTTCTCCGAAGGCGTCGGGCTGGTGGTGCTGGAGCGGCTTTCGGAGGCCCGTCGCAACGGCCATCGGGTGCTGGCCGTGATCCGGGGCTCTGCCATCAACCAGGACGGTGCCAGCAACGGTCTCACCGCGCCCAACGACGTGGCCCAGGAGCGCGTCATCGGCCAGGCGCTGGCCAACGCCCGGCTGGAGCCGGGCGATGTGGACGCCCTCGAGGCACACGGCACCGGGACCAAACTCGGCGACCCGATCGAGGCCGAGGCCCTGATCGCCACCTATGGCCGGAACCGCCCCGCCGACCGGCCACTGCTGTTGGGCTCGCTGAAGTCCAACATCGGCCATACGCATGCGGCGGCGGGCGTGGCGGGCGTGATCAAGATGGTGATGGCACTCCGCCACCCCGGACTGCCCGCGAACCTGCATCTGGACCAACCGACCCCGCACGTGGAGTGGGAGGGCAGCGGGCTGCGGCTGCTGAATGAGCCGGTGGAGTGGCCCCGTCTGGAGCGGCCCCGCCGAGCGGCGGTGTCGTCGTTCGGCATCTCCGGCACGAACGCCCATCTGATCCTGGAGCAGGCTCCTGAGGAGGATGCGTCGGCGCCCTCCCCTGAGGAGCGCGGGGTGGTTCCGTGGGTGGTGTCGGGGCGGAGTGTGGAGGCGTTGCGGGGGCAGGCTGCGGTGTTGGCTGAGCGGGTGGGTGGTGTGTCCGAGCTTTCGTTGGTTGATGTGGGGTGGTCGTTGGTTTCGTCGCGGTCGGTGTTTGAGTATCGGGCGGTGGTGGTGGGTGGTGACCGGGTCGGGTTGTTGGCGGGTGTGGGGGCGTTGGCGGGGGGTGTGTCGCATCCGGGTGTGGTGGAGTCGGGTGCGTCGGTGCTGATGGGTGGTGTGGGTCCGGTGTTGGTGTTTCCGGGTCAGGGTTCGCAGTGGGTGGGGATGGGTGCGGAGCTGCTGGAGGCGTCCCCGGTGTTCGCGGCGCGGGTGGCGGAGTGTGAGCGGGCGTTGGCGCCGTATGTGGATTGGTCGCTTACCGATGTGCTGCGGGGAGCCGGGGGCGTCGATCTGGGGCGGGTGGATGTGGTGCAGCCGGTGTTGTGGGCGGTGATGGTGTCGTTGGCGGCGGTGTGGGCGGGGTATGGGGTGTGTCCTGCGGCGGTGGTGGGTCATAGCCAGGGTGAGATCGCGGCGGCTGTGGTCGCGGGGGTGCTGTCGTTGGAGGACGGTGCGAAGGTCGTGGCGTTGCGGAGTAGGGCGTTGCGGCGGCTGGCCGGTGGTGGGGCGATGGCGTCGCTGGGGGTGGGTCGGGAGCGGGCGGGGCGGCTGCTGTCCGACTTGGGAGATCAAGCCGCTGGTGTGGGTGTGGCGGCTGTGAATGGGCCTTCGTCGACGGTGGTTTCGGGTCCGCCGGGGCAGGTGGCCGGTGTCGTGGTCGCGTGTCAGGGGGCGGGGGAGCGGGCGCGGCTGATTGAGGTGGACTATGCCTCGCATGGCCCTCAGGTGGAGGAGATCCGTGAGGAGTTGAACGAGGTCCTTGCTGGTGTCCGCCCGGTTGTCGGTGGGGCGGATGAGGTGGCGTTTTATTCGACGGTGACGGGGGGCCGGGTCGATGCGGCTGGCCTGGGTACGGACTATTGGGTGCGGAATCTGCGGGAGCGGGTGCGGTTCGCCGACGCCGTCGAGGCTCTGCTGTCGGATGGGTATCGGGTGTTCATCGAGTCCAGTACTCACCCGGTGCTGATCCTCGGTATGCAGGAGTCCTTTGAGGAGGCGGGTGTGGACGCGGTCGCCGTGCCGACCTTGCGTCGCGACCATGGTGGTCAGGCTCAGCTTCTCCATTCTCTCGGTCAGGCGTTCATCGCCGGGGTTGAGGTGGATTGGAGGGCGGCGTTTCCGGCCGACCCCACCCCTCGTACCGTCGATCTGCCCACGTACGCCTTCCAGCACCAGCGCTATTGGCTCGACGGCCTCAGTGGCCGGGGCGCCGATCCCGCCGACCTCGGGCTCGTCGCCGCGGGCCATCCGCTGCTGAGCGCCGCCGTGGAACTCGCCGACGGCCAGGGCCATTTGCTGACGGGACGCCTCTCGGCGCAGTCCCATGGCTGGCTCGCCGACCATGTCGTGGCGGGCGCGGTCCTGGTTCCCGGGACGGCCTTGGTCGAGTGGGCGTTGCGGGCCGCCGACGAGGTCGGCTGCGGTGGGGTGGAGGAGCTGGCGCTCCAGGTACCGCTCGTGCTGCCGTCCAGCGGTGGGGTGCGCCTGCAAGTGGTGGTCGGTGGGCCGGGCGCCGACGGCCGACGTGATGTGCGGATGTACTCGCACGACGGCGCCGACACGGCGGCCGGGTGGGTGTGCCATGCGGAGGGCGTGTTGAGCCCGCCTCCCGACGGCTCCACGCCACAGGAGGAGTTGGGCGGGGTATGGCCACCGGCGGGTGCGAAGCCGATCGACCCCGCGGACTTCTACGCACAGATCGCGGCATCGGGGTATGCGTACGGCCCCGCTTTCCAGGGGCTGCGCGCCGTGTGGCGGGACGGTGCGGATCTGCTGGCCGAGGTGGCGTTGCCCGAGGCCGCGGGGGAGCGGACGGGGTTCGGTATCCACCCGGCGCTGCTCGACGCGGCCCTGCATCCCGTCTTGCTGACCGATGGGTCACCGAGTGACGCCGGGTCGGCCGATGGCCGGGTGTGGCTGCCGTTCACCTGGAACGGGGTGTCGCTGTGGGCGGCCGGGGCGAGCACGGTACGGGTACGGATCTCTCCGTATGAGCCGAGCGCGGAGCGGGAACGTACGCTGCGGGTGACCGTGGCGGACGCCCTGGGCGCCCCGGTGCTGAGCGCCGACGCGGTGGTGCTGCGTTCCGCCGACGCCGATCAGCTCCATACGGCCCACCGGCCGGGCGTGGACGGGCTGTTCGTCATGGACTGGGCCCCCTTGCCGGTCCCCGCGCCGCCCAACGGCGACGGGCGGTCCGCGCATCACTCGGCCGATGAGACCGACTGGGCGATCCTGGGGCCCGAGGACCGGGCTCCGGCCGGATCCGCCGCCGTATGCCATCCGGATCCGCAGGCGTTGATCAGCACGCTCGACGCGGGCGCCCCCGCCCCCGCCGTCGTCCTTGCCCTGGAGCCCGCCGAGGCGGTCCATGCCCGGGATGGCGGGATGGCGGCCGACGGGCTGGCCTCGGCGGAGCGGGTCCTGGAGCTTTTGCAGAGCTGGCTGGCCGAGCCGCGCCTGGCCGAGGCCCGGTTGGTGGTGGTGACCCGTGGGGCCGTCGCGACCGGTGACCCGGTTGGCGTTGACCTCATGGCCGAGAGCGTGGATGTGGCGGGCGCCGCGGTCTGGGGTCTGGTGCGCAGTGCGCAGGCCGAGAACCCGGGTCGTTTTCTGTTGCTCGATCTCGACCCTCAGGAGGAGGTGTCCGCCGACCTCGTGACCGACGCCGTGGCACGCGCCATCGACATGGACGAGTCGCAGCTGGCCCTGCGCGCGGGGCGGGCGCTGATGCCCCGGCTGGTACGCGCCGCGCCGAGCGCGGGCCTGGCGGCCCCGATGGGGCAGTCCGCGTGGCGGCTCGGGCTCGACGGCGCCGGGACGGTGGACAGCGTACGGCCGGTGGCGTGCCCGGAGGCGCTGGAGCCTCTGCGGGAGGGCCAGGTGCGCATCGATGTCCATGCGGCGGGTGTCAACTTCCGTGATGCGCTGATGGTGTTGGGGATGTATCCCGGTGACGCGGTGTTCGGTGGCAGCGAGGGCGCCGGTGTGGTGCGGGAGGTTGGCCCCGGCGTGACCGGACTCGCCGTGGACGACCGGGTGATGGGCCTGTTCGAGGGCGCGTTCGGCCCGCTGGCCGTGGCGGACGCCCGTACGGTCGTACCCATCCCCGAAGGCTGGACCTTCCGGCAGGCGGCCGCGGCCCCCGTCGTGTTTCTCACCGCCTGGTACGGGCTCGTGGAGCTGGGCGGTCTCCAGGCGGGCGAGCGCGTCCTGATCCATGCCGCGACCGGTGGTGTGGGGACGGCCGCGGTGCGGATCGCCCGGCATCTCGGCGCGGAGGTCTACGCGACGGCGAGCCCGGCGAAGCACGGTGTGCTGGAGGAGATGGGCATCGACCAGGCTCACCGGGCCTCGTCACGCGATCCGGACTTCGAGGAGGCGTTCCGTGAGGCCACCGGTGGCCGTGGCGTCGATGTGGTGCTCAACAGCCTCGCCGGTGAGTTCGTGGACGCCTCGCTCCGTCTCCTCCGTGAGGGCGGGCGGTTGCTGGAGATGGGCAAGACCGACATCCGCGACCCGGAGCTGATCGCGGCCGAGCACCCCGGGGTGATGTATCGGGTCTACGACCTGATCGCCGACGCCGGTCCGGACCGTATCGGCGAAATGCTGGGCGAACTGGGCGAGTTGTTCGCCTCCGGTGTGCTCGAACCGCCCCCGGTACGGGCGTGGCCGCTCAGCCGGGCGCGTGAGGCGTTGCGGTGTCTCAGTCAGGCCAGGCACACCGGCAAGCTGGTCCTGGACGTCCCCGCCCCGGTGGAGCCGGACGGTACCGTGCTCATCACTGGTGGCACCGGCACCCTCGGCGCACGCGTCGCCGAGCACCTCGTCCGTAGCCGGAACATCCGCCATCTGCTGCTGGTGAGCCGCAGCGGCCCGGACGCGCCCGGGGCGAAGGAGCTGGTGGCCCGGCTCGCGGACCTGGGGGCCGACGTACGCATCGCCGCCTGCGACATCGGCGATGCCGCCCAGGTGGCGGAAGTCCTCGGGGGCGTCGATCCGGCGCACCCGCTGACCGGTGTCGTGCACGCGGCGGGGGCGCTGGACGACGCGATGCTTCCCTCGCAGGATCCGAAGCGGCTGGCGCGGGCCTGGGCGGCGAAGGCCGCGGCGGCGGCCCATCTGCACACCGCCACCGCGCATCTGCGGCTGGGCATGTTCGTCCTGTTCTCCTCCTTCGCCTCCGATCTCGGTACGCCCGGCCAGGCCAACTACGCTTCCGCCAACGCCTTTTGCGACGCCCTGGCCGCTCGCCGCCAGGCGGCCGGGCTTCCCGGGCTGTCGGTGGCCTGGGGACTCTGGGCGGCCACCAGCGGCCTGACCGCACGGCTGGCCGACGCCGATCTGGCCCGGATGGCCCGCCTGGGCATCAAGGCCAACAGCACCGCGGAGGGGCTGGCGCTGCTGGACGCGGCCTGCCACCACGGACATCCGCATCTGCTGGCGCTCCATCTGGACACCGGCTCCCTCGCCGCTCAGGCCCCCGGCACCCTCCCCACCCCCCTGAGGGCGCTCGCCACCGTCGGTGGCGGCGGGCGGGCCCGGCCCACGGCGGCCGCCGGTGGACCGAACACCGACTGGGCGGGCCGGCTCACGGGGCTGCCGCCCGCCGAACAGCACCGGCTGCTGCTCAACCTGGTGCGCACCCAGGCGGCCACGGTCCTGGGCCATGCCGATCCCGGTGTGGTGCAGCCGGACGCGTCGTTCAAGGACCTCGGCTTCGACTCTCTGACCGCCGTGGAGCTGCGCAACCGGCTGGCCGCGGCCACCGGACTGCGGCTGCCCGCGGCGCTCGTCTTCGACCACCCGGAGGCGGCGGCGCTGGCCGAGCACCTGCGCCGGGAGCTCTCCCCGGACGGTGAGCCGGGTGCTCCGGGGCCAGAGGCAGCCCAGCCCCACCCCGTCCTCAATGAGCTGGTCAGGCTGGAGAACAGCCTGTCGGCCGTCGGCGTCGAGGACGTGGACTCCGGGGCGGTCACCGTCCGGCTGGAGACCTTGCTGTCCAAGTGGAAGGCGATGTGCTCGTCGGCGCGGGCGGACGACGGCAACGCCGTGGAGCGGTTGCAGGTGGCGACCGCCGATCAGGTTCTGGAATTCATCGACAACGAACTTGGCCTGTCATGAACAACGTGGCGCGCCCTTCGCTGAAGGCCGGGTGATCCTCCGTGACGCACGCTAATGAAGAGAAGCTGGTCGACTATCTGAGGCGAGTGGCAGGCGATCTGCACGAAACGCGTCAGCGGCTGCGCGAGCTGGAGGACCGCTCCCAGGAGCCGGTGGCCGTGGTCGGCATGGCCTGCCGTTACCCCGGAGGGGCCGACTCGCCCGAGGCGCTGTGGCGGCTCCTGGCCTCCGGGGCGCACGCGATGGGGGAGTTCCCCGACGACCGCGGCTGGGACCTGGAGGGACTGTTCCACCCGGACCCGGACCACCCCGGCACCAGCCACGCGCGCGAGGGCGGGTTCCTCTACGACGCCGACCGCTTCGACCCCGAGTTCTTCGGGATCAGCCCCCGCGAGGCGCTGGTCATCGACCCGCAGCAGCGGCTGCTGCTGGAGGTGTCCTGGGAACTGCTCGAACGCGCCGGAATCGATCCGGTCTCGCTGAAGGGCACCTCGACGGGCGTGTACGCCGGGACCGCGCTGCCCGGCTTCGGCACCCCGCATATCGAGAAGAGCGCCGAGGGCTACCTGGTGACGGGCAACGCGCCCAGTGTGCTCTCCGGCCGGGTGGCGTACACCCTCGGCCTGGAGGGGCCGGCCGTCACGGTGGACACGGCGTGCTCGTCCTCGCTGGTCTCGATGCACCTGGCCGGTCAGGCGCTGCGGCAGGGCGAGTGCACCCTGGCCCTGGCCGGCGGGGTGACGGTGATGGCCATCCCGAACGTCTTCACCGAGTTCTCACGGCAGCGCGGGCTGGCCCCCGACGGCCGGTGCAAGGCGTTCTCCGCCGACGCCGACGGCACCGCCTTCTCCGAGGGCGTGGGCCTGGTGCTGCTGGAGCGGCTGTCCGACGCCCGGCGCAACGGCCACCGGGTGCTGGCGGTGATCCGGGGCTCGGCCATCAACCAGGACGGCGCCTCCAACGGGCTGACCGCGCCCAACGGACCCTCCCAACAGCGCGTCATCCTCCAGGCGTTGGCGAACGCACGACTGTCCCCGGCCGAGGTGGACGTGGTGGAGGCGCATGGCACCGGAACCCGTCTCGGCGATCCCATCGAGGCCCATGCGCTGCTCGCCACCTACGGCCGGGACCGGACCGAGGACCGGCCGCTGTGGCTGGGGTCGGTCAAGTCCAACATCGGACACACCCAGGGCGCCGCCGGCGTGGCCGGTGTCATCAAGATGATCATGGCGATGCGGCATGAGACGCTGCCCGCCACCTTGAACGTCACCGAGCCCACGCCCCACGTGGCGTGGGACACCGGCGCCGTACGCCTGCTCACCGAGGCCGTCGGGTGGCCGCGTGGCGAGCGGCCCCGCCGGGCCGCGGTGTCCTCCTTCGGCATCTCCGGGACCAACGCCCATCTGCTGCTCGAACAGCCCCCCGCCGACGAGCCCTCCGCGTCGGGCGGGACCCCTGAGCCGACCGCCGCGGAGGCGGCGGCGCCGGACCGCCGCGTGGTGCCCTGGGTGGTGTCCGCCCGTACCGGCCAGGCGTTACGGGACCAAGCCGAGGCGCTCGCCGCCCACCTCACCGCCCACCCCGGGCTGCCCGTGGCCGATGTGGGCCGGTCGCTGTCCCGGACCCGCTCGGCCTTCGAGCACCGGGCCGTGGCCATCGGCGAGGACCGTGACACGCTGCTGGCCGCCGTACGGGCCCTGGCCGACGACCAGAGCCACCCCGGGCTGATCCGGGCCACGGCGGCCGCCCGCTCCGGTGGCACCGCCTTCATGTTCACCGGCCAGGGCAGCCAGCGGCCCGGCATGGGCCGTGACCTGTACCGGACCTTCGAGGTGTTCGCCGCCACTCTGGACGAGGTCTGCGCCCATCTCGATCCGCTGCCCGGCCGGCCGCTCCGCGAAATCCTGTTCGCGGCGGAGGACACCGACCAGGCGCGGGCCCTGCATGGCACCGGCGTGACCCAGGCGGCCCTCTTCGCCCTGGAGACCGCGCTCTTCCGGCTCGTCGAGTCATTCGGCCTCACCCCCTCGTTCCTGACCGGACACTCCGTCGGCGAACTGGTGGCGGCACATGTGGCGGGCGTGCTGTCCCTGCCGGACGCCTGCGAACTGGTGGCCGCCCGCGGCCGGTTGATGCAGGCGCTGCCCTCCGGCGGCGCCATGGCCGCCGTGGAAGCCACCGAGGAGCAGCTTCTCCCCCTGCTCGCGGGCCACGAGGACCGGGTGGCGCTCGCCGCGATCAACGGCCCCACTTCGGTGGTCGTGTCCGGAGCCGCCGAAACCGTCGACGAGATCGCCCGCACCCTGAAGGAGCAAGGGCACCGCACCAAGCGGCTCCGGGTCAGCCACGCCTTCCACTCGCCCCTTCTGGCCCCCATGCTCGACGACTTCCGCGAGGTGGCGCGGCGGCTCACCTACCACGTTCCACGCATCCCGGTGATCTCCAACGTCACCGGCCGGCAGGCCGACCCCGAGCAGCTCCGCGACCCCGAGTACTGGGTGCGCCACGTCATCGAGCCCGTACGGTTCCACGACGGACTGCGCACCCTGCACGGCGAGGGCGTGACGCGCTACCTCGAACTCGGCCCGGACGCCGTCCTCACCACCATGGCCCAGGACGCCCTGGCCGCCGACACAGCCGACACCCCTGATACCCCGGACCCCGCGCCCGTGTTCGCCACCGCCCTGCGCCCGGGCCGCGACGAGCCCCGTACGCTGCTGACCGCCCTCGCCCTGACGCACATCGACGGCGGCACGGTCGACTTCGCCGCCGCCGTCCCCGAGGACGCGGGCCATGTCGACCTGCCCACCTACCGGTTCCAGCGGCAGCGGTACTGGCGGCCTGCCCCGAGCGCCACCGCCGACGTACGCGCCGTCGGCCTCGGCGCCACCGGCCACCCCCTGCTCCAGGCCGCCGTGGAAACGCCCGACGGAGGGCTGCTGCTCACCGGACGGCTGTCCGCGCACACCCACGCCTGGCTCGCCGACCACACCATCGCGGACAGCGTCCCCCTGCCCGGTACGGCCCTGCTGGAGCTGGGCCTCCTCGCCGCCGCACACACCGGCTGCGAGCTGATCGACGACCTCACCCTGGAGACCCCGCTGATCCTGCCCGCCTCCGGCGCGGTACGGATCCAGCTCGCCGTCACCCCGCCCGACGAGGCCGGACGACGGACCGTCACCATCGCCTCGCGCCCCGCCGACGAGAGCGGCGACATCCTGGACGCCCCGGCCGCCTGGCGCCACCACGCCACCGGCCTCCTGTCCGACGCGGCCACGCCACCGCCCGACGACGAGCCGCCGGCCACGGCCTGGCCGCCCGCCGAGGCCGTCCCGGTGGATGTGGCGGACCTGTACGAGCGCCTGGCCGCGCGGGGGTACGCCTACGGGCCCGCCTTCCGCGGACTGCACACCGCATGGCGGCTCGGCGACGAGATGTTCGCCGAGGTACGTCTGCCCCCCGAACAGCGCGGCGAGGCCGACGGCTACGGGCTGCACCCCGCCCTGCTCGACAGCGCGCTGCACCCGGTGGAGGAGCTCTTCGGCGGCTCCGGCGGCATGGGCCGCTTCGGCGGCGGCCACGCGCCGGAAGGCGCCGAGGGGACCGTCCGGCTGCCGTTCTCCTTCGGCGGGGTGCGGCTCTTCGCCACCGGCGCCACCCGGCTGCGCGTACGCATCAGCCCCACCGCCCCGGACACCATCACCCTGAGGCTGACCGACGACCACGGCGCGCCCGTGGCCACCATCGACGCCCTCGGGCTGCGGGAGGTCTCCGCCGACCGCTGGCGCTCGGCCCGCGCCGCCGCGGCCGACGCCCCGCTGTACCGCCTGGACTGGCAGCCGTATCCGGTCTCCGCCGACACCGCCCCGCCCTCGGCGAGTTGGGCGCTCGTCGGATCCCAGGACCCGGACCAGGCACTCCCGGCACACCCGGACCTGGCCGCACTACAAGCCGCCCTGGACGGCGGACAGCCCGCCCCCGACATCGTCATCCTCGAATGCCCCGGCGCACCGGACACCTCATCACACCCCGACGAAACACCCGCCCGCGTACGCGCGGCGGTCCATCACGTCCTCGACGCGCTGCGCACCTGGCTGACGGACGAGCGGTGCGGCGGGGCCCGGCTGGTCATCGCCACCCGTGGCGCGGTCGCCACCGGCCCCGGGGACGGACCCGCCGACCTGGCCACCGCGCCCGTATGGGGCCTGGTCCGCGCCGCCCAGGCCGAACACCCCGAGCGCGTCCTGCTGCTCGACCTGGACGACGACCCCGCCTCGCGCGATGCCCTGCGCACCGTCCTTCCGGCCGCCGTCGCCGGTGCCGAATCCGAGGTGGCGGTGCGGGCGGGAACGGCCCATGTGCCCCGTCTGGTCACCGTTCGCCCTGACCGAGACGGGCCGCCCCGCGCCCTCGACCCGGACGGCACCGCGCTGATCACCGGTGGCACCGGAGCCCTGGGCCGACTGGTCGCTCGCCATCTGGTCGCCGCACACGGCGCCCGCCATCTACTGCTGGTCAGCAGGCACGGTGGCATCAGGGAGGACATCGACGCGTTCGCGGACGAACTGACCGCGCTGGGCGCGGCGGACGTACGCGTCACCGCGTGTGACGCCGCCGACCCCGAGGCGCTGGCCGCCCTGCTCGCCTCGCTCCCCGAAGCCCATCCGCTGACGGCCGTCATCCATGCCGCGGGGGTGCTCGACGACGGTGTGGTCACCGCCATGACCCCCGGGCAACTCGACACCGTACTCGCCCCGAAGCTGGATGCCGCGTGGCATCTGCACCGGCTGACCCGGGACATGGATCCGGCCGCGTTCGTGATGTTCTCCTCCGCCGCCTCCATCATGGGCAACGGCGGCCAGGCCAACTACGCCGCGGCCAACATGTTCCTCAACGCCCTCGCCGAGCACCGCCGCGCCGAGGGGCGGACGGCCCACACGCTGGCCTGGGGGCTGCTGGCGTCCGCCGGTGGCATGACCGGTCACCTGGACGACGCGGACCTCGCCCGGATGGCCCGCTCCGGTATCGCCGCCGTCTCCAACGAGCAGGCGCTGACGCTGCTCGACGCGGCACTCACCACCGACCACCCCACGCTCGTCCCCGCGCGCTTCGACCTCGCGGCGCTGCGCACACGGGCCGCCGCCGGGCCACTTCCGCCCGTACTGCGGCGGCTGGTGCACGTCCCCGCGCGGGCCGCGCGGAACGCCGGTTCGGGCTCCTTGTCCGGGCGGCTCACCGGGCTGTCCACCGAGGAGCAGGACCGGCTCATCGGAGAGCTGGTACGCGACCAGGTGGCCACCGTGCTCGCCCATCCCGCACCGGAGGCCATCGACCTGGGCAGGGCCTTCCAGGACCTCGGCTTCGACTCGCTCACGGCACTCGACCTGCGCAACCGGCTCAACGCCGCCACCGGCACCCGGATCCCGGCCACCGTCATCTTCGACTATCCGACCCCCGACGCCCTGGTGCGCTTCCTGCGGGAGCGGCTGGTCGGCGCACCGGCCGGGACACCGCTCCCGACGACGCCGGCCGTCGTGGCCACCGACGACGACCCGATCGCCATCGTCGGCATGGCCTGCCGCTATCCGGGCGGCGTCGGCTCCCCCGAGGAGCTGTGGCGGCTGGTGGCCGAGGGCGTGGACGCGATCGGGGAGTTCCCCGCCGACCGCGGCTGGGACCTCGGTGGCCTCTTCGACCCCGACCCGGACCACACCGGTACCAGCTACGCACGCGAGGGCGGATTCCTCTACGAGGCGCCGCGGTTCGACGCCGAGTTCTTCGGGATCTCGCCCCGCGAGGCGCTGGCCACCGACCCCCAGCAGCGGCTGCTGCTGGAGACGGCGTGGCAGGCGTTCGAGAGCGCGGGCATCGACCCGGTGAGCCTGCGCGGCAGCCGTGGCGCGGTGATCACCGGGGTGATGTACGACGACTACGGAAGCCGCTTCCTGGGCCGCACCCCCGAGGGTGTCGAGGGCCGGCTGATGACCGGCAGCACACCGAGCATCGCCTCCGGCCGGGTGGCGTTCACCTTCGGCCTGGAGGGGCCGGCGGTGACGGTGGACACGGCGTGTTCGTCGTCGCTGGTGGCGATGCATCTCGCGGCGCAGGCCCTGCGGCAGGGCGAGTGCACCCTGGCCCTGGCCGGTGGTGTCACGGTGATGGCCACGCCGAACACCTTCGTGGAGTTCTCACGGCAGCGCGGACTGGCCCCGGACGGCCGCTGCAAGCCGTTCGCCGCGGCGGCCGACGGCACCGGCTGGGGCGAGGGCATCGGGCTGCTCGTCCTGGAGCGGCTGTCGGACGCGCGCCGCAACGGCCGTGAGGTACTGGCGGTGATCCGCGGATCGGCGGTCAACCAGGACGGCGCGTCCAACGGTCTGACCGCGCCGAACGGGCCATCCCAGCAGCGGGTGATCCGCCAGGCCCTGGCCACCGCACGGCTCTCCCCGGCGGACGTCGACGTGGTCGAGGCCCACGGCACGGGCACCACACTCGGCGATCCCATCGAGGCGCAGGCGCTACTGGCCACGTACGGGCAGGAGCGGCCGGAGGGACGTCCGCTGTGGCTCGGCTCCATCAAGTCCAACATCGGTCATACGCAGGCCGCCGCGGGCGTGGCGGGTGTGATCAAGATGGTGATGGCGATGCGCCACGGCCTGCTGCCCGCCTCGCTGCACATCGATGAGCCGAGCCCGCATGTGGACTGGGACGACGACGGAGTGCGGCTGCTCACCGAGGCGGTCGAGTGGCCGGCGGGCGAGCGTCCGCGCCGGGCCGGTGTGTCCTCCTTCGGCATCAGCGGCACCAACGCCCATGTGATCCTGGAACAGGTCCCCCACCAACGTACGGAGTACGAGCCCGAGTCCAGTGCACCCCGGGTGGTGCCCTGGGTGCTGTCCGCGCGGGGGCCGGGCGCGCTGCGGGACCAGGCGCGGGCGCTGGCCGCGCGGCTGACCACCGGCCCCACGGCCTCGCCCGTCGAGGTGGGCTGGTCCCTCATCCGCTCCCGTACCCTGTTCGACCACCGCGCCGTGGTGGTCGGCGAGAGCCGCGCCGAACTGATGGCGGCCATCGAGGCGCTGGCGGCCGACGAGACACACCCGGGCGTGGTGCACACGGGCACGGCCGCCACCACGGGCGGCTCGGGCCCGGTGCTGGTCTTCCCCGGCCAGGGCTCGCAGTGGATCGGGATGGGCGCCGGACTGCTGGACGCCTCACCGGTGTTCGCCGCCCGGGTGGCCGAGTGCGAACGAGCACTCGCGCCCCACGTCGACTGGTCGCTCACCGATGTGCTGCGCGGCGTGGACGGCGCGGGCGATCTGAGCCGGGTGGATGTGGTGCAGCCGGTGCTCTGGGCGGTGATGGTGTCCCTGGCCGCCGTATGGGCGGGCCACGGGGTGCGGCCCGCCGCCGTCGTGGGCCACAGCCAGGGCGAGATCGCCGCCGCCTGTGTGGCCGGGGCGCTCACCTTGGAGGACGGCGCCCGGATCGTGGCCCTGCGCAGCCGGGCGCTGCGCCAACTGGCCGGTGGCGGGGCCATGGCCTCCCTCGGCGTGGGTCAGGAACAGGCCACGGATCTGCTGTCCGGCCTCGGCGACCGCGCCACCGCCGTGGTCGTGGCCGCCGTGAACGGCCCCGCCTCCACGGTGGTGTCCGGCCCGCCGGAGCAGGTGGCCGCGGCCGTGGCCGCCTGCCGTGACACCGGGGAACGGGCCAGGATGATCGAGGTGGACTACGCCTCGCACAGTCCCCAGGTCGATGAGATCGCCGACGAACTCACCCAGCTGCTCAGGGGAGTCGAGCCGGTCGGGACGCCCGGATCCTCCGGGGTGGTGTTCTACTCCACCGTGACGGGTGCCCGTGCCGACGGCTCCGTCCTGGACACGGGTTACTGGGTACGGAACCTGCGGGAGCCGGTACGGTTCGCCGAGGCGATCCAGGCGCTGCTGGCCGCTGGCCACCGGGTGTTCATCGAGGTCAGCACCCACCCGGTCCTCACGGTGGGCATGCAGGAGAGCTTCGAGGAGGCGGGCTTCCCCGCCGCCACCGTGCCCACCCTGCGCCGGGATCACGGCGATCTCGCCCAGCTGGTGCGATCGCTGGCCCAGGCGTTCACCGCGGGGGTCGACGTCGACTGGACCACCCTGTTCCCCACCGCCCCCGCGCCCCGCACCGTCCCGCTGCCCACCTACGCCTTCCAGCGCGAGCGCTACTGGCTCGAGGGCACCGCGGGCCGGGGTGGCGACCCCACCGACCTCGGCCTGGTCTCCGCGGACCACCCGCTGCTCGGCGCGGCCGTTGAGCTCGCCGACGGCAGCACCCATCTGCTCACCGGACGGCTGACGGCCGGTGGTGGCGAGGGCTGGCTCGGCGAACACGTGGTGGCGGGCGCCCGGCTGGTGCCGGGCGCGGCCCAGGTCGAATGGGCGCTGCGGGCAGCCGACGAGGCGGGCTGCGGCACGGTGGAGGAACTCGCCCTGCAAGTCCCGCTCGTCCTCCCCGAAACCGGTGGTCTGCGCGTCCAGGTGGTGGTGGGCCAGGCCGCCGATGACGGACGCCGCGAGGTACGGGTGTACTCCCGGCCCGATCGCGACGCCGAAACCACCGCCGCCCCGGTCTGGGTATGCCATGCGGCCGGCGTACTCGGCCCCCAGGGCGAACCGGCACCCCAGCTCGCCGGGGCCTGGCCCCCGGCGAGCGCGGAGGCGCTGGACACGGACGGCTTCTACGAGCGTGCCGAGGCCGCCGGATATGGATACGGCCCCGCGTTCCGGGGCGTCCGGAAGCTGTGGCGCGACGGTGCGGATGTGCTGGCCGAGGTGGCGCTGCCCGAAGCCGCGGGCGACCAGGCCGGATTCGGCATCCACCCGGCGCTGCTGGACGCCTCGCTGCACCCGGCGTCCCTCCTCGAACGGCCCGACCAACCCGACCGGCCCGAGGAACGGCACGACGACGGCCGGGTGTGGCTGCCGTTCGCCTGGAACGGCGTGTCCCTGTGGGCCGCCGGAGCGACCACCGTACGCGTCCGGCTGTCCCCGCGTGAGCAGGGCGCGGACGGCGAGCGGGCGCTGCGTATCGCCGTGGCCGACGCCGTGGGCGACCCGGTTCTGACGGTCGACTCGCTGGTGCTGCGCGCGGCCCGTACGGATCAGCTGCGGACCGCCGGACGAGGCGCCGTGGACGGGCTGTTCACCCTGGACTGGATCCCGCTCCCCGAGGTGGCGCCCGGCGCGGACACGGGCCTGCCCCAGCCGGTGGCAGGGGACGGCGGCTGGGTGGCGCTGGGCTCCGAGGGCCTGGACTGGGCCCCCTCGGGCATGGTCCGCCACCCGGACCTGGAGTCGCTGGTCGCGGCGATCGACGCCGGGGCAACCGTGCCCCCGGTGGCGCTGACCGCCGTACCGGCCTCGACGACCGCCGTGGACATCGGGGCCGCCGAGGCCGATGCCCTGGTGGCCGTACGGCGGACCCTGGACCTGCTGCGGAGCTGGCTGGCCGAACCCCGGCTGACCGACAGCCGCTTGGTGGTGGTGACACACGGCGCGGTCGCGTCCGGTGGCCCCGTGGCGGAGAACCCCGGCTCCGGGGCCGTGGACACGTCCGGTGCCGCCGTGTGGGGGCTGCTGCGCAGCGCACAGGCGGAGAACCCGGACCGGTTCATCCTGCTCGACAGCGATCCGCACGGCACGCCCGACCCCGACGAGACCGGCGCGGCGGTGCTGGACGGTGTGCAGAGGGCCGTCGCCCTGGACGAACCGCAGGTGGCGGTGGGCTCCGGCCGGGTGCGGGCACCCCGCTTGACGCGTGCGGGCGGCCCCGGCAGCGGTGGTCTGGTGGGCCCGGTGGCACAGTCCGCGTGGCGGCTCGCCGTGGCTGGCGCGTCCACCGTGGACCATGTGACGCCCGTGCCGTGCCCCGAGGTGTTGGAGCCGCTGGGGCCGGGAGAGGTCCGGATCGCGGTGCACGCGGCGGGCATGAACTTCCGCGATGCGCTCATCGTCGTCGGGATGTACCCCGGGGGCGGGGTGTTCCGTGGCAGTGAGGGCGCCGGAGTGGTCGTGGACATCGGCCCGGAGGTGACCGGGCTCGCCGTGGGCGACCGGGTCATGGGCCTGTTCGAGGGCGCGTTCGGCCCCCGGGCGGTGGCGGACGCGCGCATGGTCGTGCCGATCCCAGACGGCTGGAACTTCCGGCAGGCGGCCGCCGTACCGGTGGTGTTCCTCACCGCCTGGTACGGGCTGGTGGACCTGGCCGGGCTGCGGAACGGCGAAACGGTGCTGATCCACGCCGCCACCGGCGGCGTCGGCATGGCGGCGGTGCAGATCGCCCGCCACCTGGGCGCCGAGGTCTATGCCACGGCGAGCCCGGCGAAGCACGGTGTGCTGGAGGAGATGGGCATCGACCGGGCGCACCGGGCCTCGTCGCGCGATCTGGACTTCGAGGAGGCGTTCCGCGAGGCCACCGGCGGACGTGGTGTCGATGTGGTGCTCAACAGCCTCGCAGGGCCTTTCGTGGACGCCTCCCTGCGGCTGCTGGCCGACGGTGGACGGCTCTCCGAGATGGGCAAGACCGACATCCGTGCCCCGGAACACCTCGCTGCCGTGCGTACGGGCGTCCGCTATCGCGCCTTCGACCTGGTCCCCGACGCCGGGCCGGACCGCATCGGGGAGATGCTGCGCGAGTTGAGCGAGCTGTTCGCCGCCGGAGTGCTGCGGCCCGCACCCGTACGGCCCTGGCCGCTCAGCCGGGCGCGGGACGCGCTGCGGCAGCTGAGCCAGGCCAAGCACACCGGCAAGCTGGTGCTCGACGTGCCCGCCGCGGTCGACCCGGACGGCACGGTCCTCATCACCGGTGGCACCGGCACCCTGGGCGCCTACATCGCCGAACACCTCGTCCGCGCCTGGGGTATCCGCCATCTGCTGCTGGTGAGCAGGCGGGGACCGGACGCTCCGGGCGCCCGCGACCTGACCGTCCGGCTGGAGGAACTGGGCGCGCGGGTGCGCGTCGCGGCGGTGGATGTCACCGACGCCTCGGCGGTGGCCGAGCTGGTGGCGGGGATCGCTCCGGAGCATCCGCTGACCGGAGTCATCCACGCCACCGGTGTGCTGGACGACGCGGTGGTGACCTCACAGACCCCCGAACGGCTGGCGCAGGTCTGGACGGCCAAGGCCACGGCCGCGGCCCATCTGCACACGGCGACGGCGCATCTGCGGCTCGGCATGTTCGTCCTCTTCTCCTCCGCCTCGGGCACACTCGGCAGCCCGGGACAGGCCAACTACGCCGCCGCCAACGCCTTTTGCGACGCGCTCGCCGCCCACCGCCGGGCCCTCGGGCTGCCGGGAGTCTCGATCGCCTGGGGCCTGTGGGCCGACGCAAGCGGCATGACCGGACACCTCGCCGAGGCGGATCTGGCCCGGATGTCCCGTACCGGCGTGGCCGCCCTGAGCACCCGGCACGGGCTGGCCCTGCTCGACGCCGCGGTCCAGCACGGCGGCGCCCATCTGGTCGCCGCGCAGGTGGACCCGCGCACCCTCGCCGGACTGCCCGCCGACAGCCTGCCCGCCACGCTGCGCGCCCTGGCCGCCACCGGCGGCGGTGGCGGCGCCGGGCGGCGCACCGCGGCGGCGGCCGGGGAGGGCCGACAGGTCGACTGGGGCGCCCGGCTCGCGGGCCTGTCAACGGCTGAACGACACCGACTCGTCCTCAACCTGGTCCGTGGCCACGCCGCCACGGTGCTCGGCCACGCCGACGTGGACGCCGTGCAGGCAGAGGCCAGCTTCAAGGAGCTGGGCTTCGACTCGCTGACCGCCGTCGAACTGCGCAACCGCCTCGCCGCCGCCACCGGACTGCGCCTGCCCGCCGGAATGGTCTTCGACTACCCGGAGGCGGCCGTACTCGCCGACCACCTGCTGGAACGGCTGGCCCCCGGCGACGGGGCCACGCCGGGGCGGGACGCCGTCGACCCGGTCCTGGGCGAGCTGGCCAGGCTGGACACCACCCTGGCCACCCTCGACACGGACGACGAAGGCCGGGAGCGGATCGCCCAACGGCTGGGCGCCCTGCTGGCGAAGTGGAACGGCGGCGGATCCGGCGACCCGGCCGGCGCGACCGACTTCGACGCCCTCGAAGCCGCCTCGGACGACGAGATGTTCGAGCTCATTGACCGTGAATTGCCCTGATGGAGGCGCGGAACTGATGTCGGGTACCGAAGAGAAGCTCCGCCAGTACCTCAAGAAGGTCACGGCCGATCTGGGGCAGACACGTCGGCGGCTTCGTGAGATGGAGGAGCGTTCCCAGGAGCCGGTGGCCATCGTCAGCATGGCCTGCCGGTTCCCCGGCGGAATCACCTCGCCCGAAGACCTGTGGCAGCTGGTCGCCTCGCGCGGGGACGCGATCGGGGAGTTTCCCACCGACCGTGGCTGGGACCTGAACGGGCTGTTCCACCCGGACCCCGACCACTCCGGCACCAGCTATGTCCGCCACGGCGGATTCCTCGACCGGGCCGACGGCTTCGACGCCACCTTCTTCGGCATCAGCCCGCGCGAGGCCCTGGCGGCCGAGCCCCAGCAGCGCCAACTGCTGGAAGTCTCCTGGGAATTGATCGAACGCGCCGGAATCGACCCCGCTTCGTTGAAGGGCACCCCCACCGGGGTCTACGCGGGCGCCGGAATCCTCGGCTTCGGTACCCCGCAGATCGAAAAGAGCGCGGAAGGATATCTGCTCACCGGAAACACCCTGAGCGTCGTCTCGGGTCGGGTGGCCTTCACCCTCGGGCTGGAGGGGCCCGCGGTGACGGTGGATACGGCGTGTTCGTCGTCGCTGGTCGCGATGCATCTGGCCAGCCAGGCGCTGCGGCAGGGCGAGTGCACCCTGGCGCTGGCCGGTGGCGTGACCGTGATGACCACCCCGAATACCTTTGTGGAGTTCTCCCGCCAGCGCGGTCTCGCCCCCGACGGCCGCTGCAAGCCCTTCGCGGCCGCCGCCGACGGCACGGGCTTCTCGGAAGGCGTGGGGCTCCTGTTGCTGGAGCGGCTGTCCGACGCACAGCGCAACGGCCACCAGGTGCTGGCGGTGCTCCGGGGTTCGGCCATCAACCAGGACGGCGCGTCGAACGGGCTCACCGCGCCGAACGGCCCCTCGCAGCAGCGGGTGATCCGCCAGGCGCTGATCAACGCACAGTTGTCGTCCGCCGAGGTGGACGCGGTGGAGGCGCATGGCACGGGCACCACGCTCGGCGACCCGATCGAGGCCGAGGCGCTGCTCGCCGCGTACGGCCGGGACCGGCCGGAGGACCGGCCGCTGTGGCTCGGCTCGCTGAAGTCCAACATCGGCCATACGCAGGGTGCGGCGGGTGTGGCCGGTGTGATCAAGATGGTGATGGCCCTCCGCCATCAACTGCTGCCCGCCACACTGCACGTCGATGAGCCGACCCCGCACGCGGACTGGTCCGGCGGGGCGGTGCGGCTGCTCACGGACCCGGTGGAGTGGCCGAGGAACGAGCGGCCACGCCGGGCCGGGGTGTCCGCGTTCGGGATCAGCGGCACCAATGCGCATGTGATTGTGGAGCAGGCTCCTGAGGATGATGCGTCGGTGCCCTCCCCTGAGGTGGGCGGCGCGGTTCCGTGGGTGGTGTCGGGGCGGAGTGTGGAGGCGTTGCGGGGGCAGGCTGCGGTGTTGGCTGAGCGGGTGGGTGGTGTGTCCGAGTTTTCGTTGGTTGATGTGGGGTGGTCGTTGGTTTCGTCGCGGTCGGTGTTTGAGTATCGGGCGGTGGTGGTGGGTGGTGATCGGGCCGGGTTGTTGGGGGGTGTGGGGGCGTTGGCGGGGGGTGTGTCGCATCCGGGTGTGGTGGAGTCGGGGGTGGCGGCGTTGGCGGGGAATGTGGGTCCGGTGTTGGTGTTTCCGGGTCAGGGTTCGCAGTGGGTGGGGATGGGTGCGGAGCTGCTGGAAGGGTCCCCGGTGTTCGCGGCTCGGGTGGCGGAGTGTGAGCGGGCGCTGGCGCCGTATGTGGATTGGTCGCTCACGGATGTGTTGCGTGGGGTGGAGGGTGCGGCGGATCTGGGGCGGGTGGATGTGGTCCAGCCGGTGTTGTGGGCCGTGATGGTGTCGTTGGCGGCGGTGTGGGCGGGGTATGGGGTGTGTCCTGCGGCGGTGGTGGGTCATAGCCAGGGTGAGATTGCGGCGGCTGTGGTCGCGGGGGTGCTGTCGTTGGAGGACGGTGCGAAGGTCGTGGCGTTGCGGAGCAGGGCGTTGCGGCGGCTGGCCGGTGGTGGGGCGATGGCGTCGCTGGGGGTGGGTCGGGAGCGGGCGGGGCGGCTGTTGTCGGAGCTAGGCGGTCAGGCCGCTGGTGTGGGTGTGGCGGCTGTGAATGGGCCTTCGTCGACGGTGGTTTCGGGTCCGCCGGAGCAGGTGGCCGGTGTCGTGGTCGCGTGTCAGGGGGCGGGGGAGCGGGCGCGGCTGATTGAGGTGGACTATGCCTCGCATGGCCCTCAGGTGGAGGAGATCCGTGAGGAGTTGAACGAGGTCCTTGCTGGTGTCCGCCCGGTTGTCGGTGGGGCGGATGAGGTGGCGTTTTATTCGACGGTGACGGGGGGCCGGGTCGATGCGGCTGGCCTGGGTACGGACTATTGGGTGCGGAATCTGCGGGAGCGGGTGCGGTTCGCCGACGCCGTCGAGGCTCTGCTGTCGGATGGGTATCGGGTGTTCATCGAGTCCAGTACTCACCCGGTGCTGATCCTCGGTATGCAGGAGTCCTTTGAGGAGGCGGGGGTGGACGCGGTCGCCGTGCCGACCTTGCGTCGCGACCATGGTGGTCAGGCTCAGCTTCTCCATTCTCTCGGTCAGGCGTTCATCGCCGGGGTTGAGGTGGATTGGAGGGCGGCGTTTCCGGCCGACCCCGCCCCTCGTACCGTCGATCTGCCCACGTACGCCTTCCAGCACCAGCGTTACTGGATGAACGCCTCGGGTGCGACCGGTGACCCCAGCGGGCTCGGTCTGGTCGCCGCGGGCCATCCGTTGCTGGGCGCCGCCGTCGAGCTGGCCGATGGAAGCACCCATCTGCTCACCGGGCGCATTGCGGCCGGTGGCGGTGATGGCTGGCTCGGCGAGCACATCGTGGCGGACGCCGCCCTGGCCCCGGGGGCGGCCCTGGTGGAGTGGGCGTTGCGAGCGGCCGATGAGGTCGACTGTGGTGGGGTCGAGGAGCTGGCGCTGCAGGTCCCGTTGGTGCTGCCCGAGTCGGGCGGGCTGCGTGTCCAGGTGGTGCTGGGCGCTGCGGCGGAGGACGGGCGGCGTGATGTGCGGATCTACTCCCGTCCGGATGGCGAGGCCGACCCGGGCGCCGATGTGGGCTGGGTGTGCCATGCCGAGGGGGTGCTGAGCCCGGCAGCACCGGAAGGCACGGACCGGTCGGCCGAGGGGCTGGGCGGCACATGGCCTCCGGCGGGTGCGCACCCGGTTGATCTGGAGGGGTTCTACGAGCGCTCCGCGGCGGCAGGTTATGCGTACGGGCCGTCGTTCCAGGGGTTGCGCGCGGTGTGGCGGGACGGTGCGGACCTGCTGGCCGAGGTGGCGCTGCCCGAGGTGGCGGGCGACGCGGACGGGTTCGGCATCCACCCGGTGCTGCTCGACGCGGCCCTGCACCCGGCCCTCCTGCTCGACACCGGGCCTGACCAGGAGCGGGATGGCGACCAGGTGTGGTTGCCGTTCGCCTGGAACGGGGTGTCGCTGTGGGCCGCTGGAGCCAGCACCGTACGCGTTCGGCTGTCCCCGCATCAGGGCGGTGCCGAGGGTGAGCGCGGGCTGCGGCTGGTGGTGGCCGATGCCGTGGGCGACCCCGTTCTGACGGTCGACTCCCTGGTGACGCGACAGGCTGTCGTAGAGCAGTTGCGGGCTGGGGCGACGCGTGGTGTGGAGGGTCTGTTCGTCCTGGACTGGATCCCACTGCCGCAGCCGATTCGGACCGACGGGCCGGTGGCCGATCGCGGTAGCTGGGTGGTGCTGGCCACCGAGGGTGCTGCCCCGGATCTGGAGGCATTGCTCGCGAGGATCGATGACGGGGAGCCGGTTCCGGCCGTGGTGCTCGCCGAGTTCCCGCGCCAGGACGCCGATGCCGATGCCGACCTGGCGACTGCCGGTCTGGCGGCGGCTGGTCTGGCGATGGCACAGCGGGCTCTGGCACTGGTGCAGAAGTGGCTTGCCGAGCCACGGCTCGCCGATGCCCGGTTGGTCGTGATGACGCGTGGCGCGGTCACCGTCGCCGACGCCGAGGGCGGTACGGATGTGGCCGCCGCCGCGCTCTGGGGGCTTCTGCGGAGCGCTCAGGCGGAGAACCCGGGGCGTTTCCTGCTGCTCGACCTCGACCTCGACACCGACCTCGACACCGACCTCGACACCGACCTCGGCCCGGCAGCCGACGCGAGCGCGGACAACGTACGGGACGCCGTCGCGCGAGCGGTGGATCTGGACGAACCGCAGTTGGCCGTGCGGGATGGGCGGGTGTGGGTGCCACGGCTGATCCGTGCCTCCGCCGACAGCGGTCCGGAGGGACGGGACGCCCCTGTGGCGCTCGATCCGGACGGCACCGTGCTGGTGACGGGCGGCACCGGCACCCTCGGCGGCCTGGTGGCCGAACATCTGGTGCGCACCCGGCAGGTCGGCCATCTCCTCCTGGTGAGCCGTCGCGGGCCGGACGCCCCGCGAGCCGACGAACTGACAGCGCGCCTGGAGGAGTTGGGCGCGCGGGTGCGGATCGCCGCCGTGGACGTCACGGACGCGTCGGCGGTGGCCGAGCTCGTGGCGGGGATCGACGTCGATCATCCGCTGACCGGTGTCATCCATGCCACGGGGCTGCTCGACGACGCGGTGGTGACCTCGCAGACGCCCGAACGGCTTGCCAGGGTGTGGGCGGCCAAGGCGACGGGTGCGGCTCATCTGCACACCGCCACTGCCGATCTTCCGCTGTCCCTGTTCGCGATGTTCTCGTCGGCCGCTGGCGTCCTGGGCAGTCCCGGGCAGGCCAACTACGCGGCGGCGAACGCCTTTTGTGACGCCCTTGCCGCCCACCGTCAGGCCCATGGCCTGCCGGGGCTGTCGGTGGCATGGGGCCTATGGGCCCAGTCAAGCGAGCTGACCGGAAAGCTCGTCGCGACGGACCGGGCCCGGATGTCGCGCTCGGGTATCACCGCGATGTCCAGCGAGAAGGCGCTGGGCCTGCTCGATGCCGCCTGTGCCCAGGGCAGCCCCCTCTGTGTCGCCGCCGCCGTCGACACGGCCGGGGTGGCTCGTCAGGACCTTCCGGCGGTGTTGCGGGGGTTGGTGTCCGGCCGTGCCCGGCGGCGGGCCGCTGAGGGTGGTCCGTCGGCCTCGGGGTTGGCGGCTGAGTTGGTGGGGTTGGATGCGGCTGGTCGGTTGGGTGTGGTGGTGGATGTGGTGCGGGGTGGTGTGGCGGTGGTGTTGGGGTTTGGTTCGTTGGGTGAGGTGCGGGTGGATGCGGCGTTCAAGGAGTTGGGTTTTGATTCGTTGACGGCGGTGGAGTTGCGTAATCGGTTGTCGGTGGTGACGGGGTTGCGGTTGCCGGCGACGTTGGTGTTCGACTATCCGACGCCTCGGGTGCTTGCGGAGTATCTGTGTACCCGGCTGACGGGCGAGACCGCGGGCTCCCGTGCTCCCCTCGCCGCGAGGGCCGACGCGGATGAGTCGATCGCGATCGTCGCGATGACCTGCCGCTTCCCGGGTGGGGTCAGCTCGCCCGAGGAACTCTGGGATCTGGTCGCGTCGGGGAAGGACGTGATCGGGGAGTTTCCGACCGGCCGGGGCTGGGACCTGGATGCGCTGTTCCATCCGGACCCCGATCACCCCGGCACCTCGTACGCGCGCGAGGGCGGGTTCCTGTACGACGCCGATGCGTTCGACGCGGCGTTCTTCGGGATCAATCCGCGCGAGGCGCTGGCGACGGATCCGCAGCAGCGGTTGCTGTTGGAGGCGTCGTGGGAGGTGCTGGAGCGGGCGGGGATCGACCCGGTGTCGTTGAAGGGCAGCCCGACCGGTGTCTACGCGGGCGTGATGTACCACGACTACGCCGCCGGGCTCAGCGGCGGCGACGCGCGGCTGGAGGGCTACGCCATGCTGGCCAGTTCGGGCAGTGTGGTCTCGGGCCGGGTGGCGTACACGCTGGGCTTCGAAGGCCCAGCCGTGACGGTCGATACCGCGTGTTCGTCGTCGTTGGTGGCGATGCATCTGGCGGCGCAGGCGTTGCGGCAGGGGGAGTGCACGCTGGCGTTGGCCGGTGGGGTGACGGTGATGGCCACCCCGGATGTGTTCACCGGCTTCTCCCGTCAGCGCGGCCTGGCCCCCGATGGCCGCTGCAAGCCCTTCGCCGCTGCGGCCGATGGCACCGGCTGGAGCGAAGGCGTGGGCGTTCTGCTGCTGGAACGGCTGTCGGACGCCCGCCGCAACGGCCACGACATCCTGGCCGTGATCCGTGGCTCCGCTGTCAACCAGGACGGCGCGTCCAACGGGCTCACCGCGCCCAACGGCCCCTCACAGCAGCGGGTGATCCGGCAGGCGCTGGCTAGCGCCGGTCTGTCGCCGTCCGACGTCGACGCGGTGGAGGCGCACGGTACGGGTACGACATTGGGGGATCCGATCGAGGCGCAGGCGCTCCTGGCCACGTACGGTCAGGAACGCCCGGTCGAGCGGCCGCTGCTGCTGGGCTCGATCAAGTCCAACATCGGGCATGCCCAGGCGGCGGCGGGTGTCGCGGGTGTCATCAAGATGGTGCAGGCGATCCGGCACGGAACGCTGCCCGCCTCGCTGCACATTGACGAACCCACTCCCCATGTGGACTGGAACAGCGGTGCGGTGCGGCTGCTGACCGAGCCGGTGGAGTGGCCGGGCGGTGAGCGGCCGCGCCGGGCCGGGGTGTCCTCGTTCGGCGCCTCCGGCACCAACGCCCATCTTCTTCTTGAGCAGGCCCCCGAGCGGGTCGAGCGTGTCACGACCGAGCCCGTGGCCTCCCCCGGCCGCCTACCGGCTGTCCCATGGCTGCTGTCCGCGCGGAGCGCGGAGGCACTGCGTGGCCAGGCCGCGGCGCTGGCCGAACGGGTGGCCGGGTGCCCGGAGATGTCGACGGTCGAGGTGGGCTGGTCGCTCGCGACTGCCCGGTCGCTCTTCGAGCACCGGGCGGTGGCGTTGGCCGATGACCGCGCCGAGCTGCTGGCCGCCGTGGAGGCGCTGGCCACCGGAGAGCCTCATCCGGGTGTGGTGCTCCCCGGCAGTGGAGCGGCGGTGGCGGGCAAGACGGTGTGGCTCTTCAGCGGTCAGGGCAGCCAACGCCAGGGGATGGGGGCCGGGTTGTACGACCGGTTCCCGGTGTTCGCCATCGCGTTCGACGAGGTCTGCGGGCTGCTCGACCCCCATCTGGACCATCCCCTCCGCGATGTGGTCTTCCACGGTGTGGCCGAGCGGCCGGGGCTGCTGGACCACACCACCTACGCCCAGGCGGGGCTGTTCGCGCTGCACATCGCCCTGGCGCGACTGCTCGACTCGTTCGGCCTACGCCCCGACGCCGTCATCGGCCACTCCATCGGAGAGATCGCCGCCGCCCATGTCGCCGGGGTCTTCGACCTCCCCGACGCCTGCCGACTCGTGGCCGCCCGCGCCACGCTCATGGGTCAACTCCCCACCGGCGGAGGCATGGCCACCATCTCCGCCACGGCCGACGAACTCGCCGAGGATCTGGTGGCATACGACGGCCAGGTGGGCATCGCCGCCCTGAACACCCCCGGCAACACCGTGGTATCCGGCCCGATCGAGCTGGTCGCCGACATCCGCGCCACCTGGGCGGCGAGGGGCCGCAAGACCAGGACGCTGATGGTCAGCCACGCCTTCCACTCCCCGCTGATGGACCCCATCCTGGAGCCGTTCGCGCGAGCCATCGACGGCCTGACCTTCCACCGGCCCGCCCTTCCGGTGCTCAGCAACCTCACCGGTGAGCCGGCCGATGAGGAGATGGCCACACCGGACTACTGGGTGCGGCACATCCGCCAACCCGTGCGATTCCATCCCGCCGTCACTCATATCGCACCCGAAACCGGCGTCTTCCTCGAGCTCGGCCCCGACCCCGTCCTGGCCACCGCGACCCAGCACACCCTTCAGCACCTCGCCACCGACGAGGCGACGGCCGCCACCGACGAGGCGACGGCCGCCACCGATGAGGCGGCGGCCGACACCGATACGGGTGAGGCCGGGGCCGGGCGGCCGAGCCCGCTGGTGGCCGCCACTTTGAGCCGCAAACGCCCCGATGCCCACGCACTCGGTCACGCCCTCGCCCAACTGCACACCCATGGCGCGGACGTCGACTGGGTCCGCTGGTTCCCGGCCGATCCGGCGCCCCGGACGGTCGATCTGCCGACGTACGCCTTCCAGCGCGAGCGCTACTGGCTGGCGGCGGGCGGTGGCGTCGGGGACGTGGGGGCCGCCGGGCTGCAGCGCGTTGAGCACACGCACCTGCCGGCGGCCGTCGGGCTCGCCGATGGCGGGCTGGTGCTGACCGGCCGGGTTACGGCCGGGGGCGCCGGGGGCTGGCTGGCCGAGCATGTGCTGGCGGGCGCCGCGCTGGCGCCGGGCGCGGCGCTGGTCGAGTGGGCGCTGCGGGCCGCCGACGAGGCGGGCTGCGGAGGGGTGGAGGAGCTGGCGCTCCAGGTACCGCTCGTCCTGCCCGCGTCCGGTGGGCTGCGCGTTCAGGTGGTGGTCGGCGTGGCCACCGAGGACGGGCGGCGCGATGTGCGGGTGTACTCCCGGCCCGACCGCGATGTGGAGCCCGGCGCCGAACCGGGCTGGGTATGCCACGCCGAGGGCATCCTGGGGCCGCCGTCTCCGCAGAGCCCCGCGCGGGGCCCGGTTGGCGAGCCGGACCCGGCGTGGCCTCCGGTGGGCGCGGAGCCCGTACGGCTGGACGGGTTCTACGAGCGCGCCGAGGCGTCCGGGTACGCGTACGGGCCGTCGTTCCGTGGAATGCGGGCGGTATGGCGGGACGGCGCCGATCTGCTCGCCGAAGTGGCGCTGCCCGAGGCCGCCGGAGACCCGGAGGGGTTCGGGATCCACCCGGCGCTGCTGGACGCCGCGCTGCATCCGGCGTTCCTCCTGGACCGGCCCGAGGAGGACCACGACGACGGCCGGGTGTGGCTGCCGTTCGCCTGGAGTGGCGTATCGCTGTGGGCGGGCGGTGCCACGACCGTACGGGTGCGGCTCTCGCCCCGACGGCAGGAGGCGGGTGGCCCTGAGGGCGAGCGCGGGCTGCGGGTCGAGGTGGCCGACGCCGTGGGCGGTCCGGTGCTGACCGTCGACTCGCTGGTGATGCGCCCGGCCGCCGTCGACCAACCGCAAACCTCCGGCGGGCCGCAGGTGGACGGGCTGTTCACCTTGGAGTGGACGTCCCCGCCCATTCCCGCACAGGACACCGATACGGAGGGTCAGGAGACGGATCCGGCGGACGGCGGCGGTTGGGTGGTTCTGGGGCCGGACGAGTGCGGGCCGGTCGTGCCGGGCGGGGTACGCCATCCGCATCTGGAGGCGTTGGTGTCCGCACTCGACGGTGACGGCCCCGTTCCCTCGGTGGCCATCGCGTATCTGCCCGCCCTCGGCGACACGTCCGAGAGGCACCTCGGCACAGACCTGGCGGCCGACGGTCTGGCGGCCTCGGAGTGGGTGCTGGAGCTCGTGCGGGGCTGGCTGGCCGAACCTCGGCTGGCCGACGCCCGGCTGGTGGTGGCCACGCGGGGAGCGGCGGCGATCGACGCTTCCGAGACTGAAGGCGCTGGAGATGGCGGCGTGAACATGGCCGGGGCCGCCGTCTGCGGGCTGGTGCGCAGTGCGCAGGCGGAGAACCCTGGGCGGTTCTCTCTGATCGATCTCGACCCGGACGCCGAGCCGCTCGCGGAGGACGTGCGCAGCGCGGTGGCATGGGCGGCGCACCTGGACGAGCCGCAGGTCGCACTGCGGGCGGGGCGGCTTCGGGTGCCCCGGCTGATGCGTGCCGGTGGTGTGAGCAGCGGCGGTGTGGCCGCACTGGTGGGACAGCCCGCATGGCGGCTGGAGCTGACCGGCGCGGCCACGGTGGAGAACGTGAAGGCGGTGCCGTGCCCGGAGGTGCTCGGGCCCCTCGGACCACAGCAGGTGCGGGTGGCGGTGCACGCGGCCGGTATCAACTTCCGCGACGCACTGATCAGTTTGGGCATGGTCCCGGGCCAGACGGGGCTCGGTGGCGAGGGCGCCGGCGTGGTGCTGGGCCATGGGTCCGAGGTGACCGGGCTCGCCGTGGGCGACCGGGTCATGGGGGTCTTCGACCGCGCGTTCGGCCCGACGGCGGTGACCGACGCCCGCATGGTGGCGCCCATTCCCGCCGGGTGGACCTATCCGCAGGCGGCCTCGGTGCCGGTGGCATACCTGACCGCCTGGTACGGGCTCGTGGAGCTGGCCGGGCTCCGGGCCGGGGAGTCGGTCCTGATCCATGCCGCGACCGGCGGTGTGGGCATGGCGGCCGTGCGGATCGCCCGCCACCTGGGGGCGGAGGTCTACGCGACGGCGAGCCCGGCGAAGCACGGTGTGCTGGAGGGGATGGGCATCGACGCGGCCCACCGGGCCTCGTCGCGCGATCTGGACTTCGAGGAGGTGTTCCGCGAGGCCACCGGCGGACGTGGTGTCGATGTGGTGCTCAACAGCCTCGCCGGGCCCTTCGTTGACGCCTCCCTGCGGCTGCTGGGCGAGGGAGGTCGGCTGCTGGAGATGGGCAAGACCGACCTCCGTGACCCGGAGCATGTCGCGGAGGAGCACCCTGGGGTGACGTACCAGGTCTACGACCTGATCACCGATGCCGGACCCGAACGCATCGGCCGGATGCTGGGCGAACTGGGCGAGCTGTTCACCACCGGGGCTACCGAGGCCACCGGGGTCACCGTAACCCCCGGAGCTACCGAGGTGGCCGGAGCTACCGGGGCCGCCGGGGCCACCGAAGTCACCGGATCCACCGGCGCCCCCGGATCCACCGCGGCCCTGCCGCCGCTGCCGGTCCGGACCTGGCCGCTGAGCCGGACACGTGAGGCGCTGCGCCATCTCAGCCAGGCCAAGCACACCGGCAAGCTGGTCCTGAACGTTCCCGCCCCGGTGAACCCGGACGGCACGGTCCTCATCACCGGTGGCACCGGCACGCTGGGCGCGCTGGTCGCCGAACACCTCGTACGGGTCTGGCGGATCGGCCATCTGTTGCTGGTGAGCCGCCGGGGCGCGGACGCGCCGGGCACCCAGGGCCTCGCCGCCCGGCTGACCGCCCTGGGCGCGGGAGTACGCATCGTCGCGGCCGACGTCACCGACGCGACAGCCGTGGCCGATCTGGTGGCCGGGGTCGATCCCGCGCATCCGCTGACCGCGGTCATCCATGCCGCGGGTGTGCTGGACGACGCCGTCGTCACCGCGCAGACTCCCGAGCGGCTGGCGCGGGTCTGGGCGGCGAAGGCCACCGCCGCGGCGCATCTGCACACCGCGACGGCACATCTGCGCCTGGGCGCGTTCGTGCTGTTCTCGTCGGCCGCCGGAGTCATGGGCAGCCCGGGGCAGGCCAACTACGCGGCGGCCAACGCCTTCTGCGACGCGCTGGCGGCCCACCGCCGGGCGCTGGGCCTGCCGACGGTCTCGGTGGCGTGGGGCCTGTGGGCCGAGGCCAGCGAGATGACCGGCGGCCTCGCCGACGCGGACCTGGCCCGGATGTCCCGCTCGGGCGTCACCGCGATGGCCGCGGACCACGCCCTCCGGCTGCTCGACGCGGCGTCCGAGCACGGCGGCCACCAGTTGATCGCGGCGGATATGAACACGCGTGTCCTCGCCACCCAGCCCGCCGACAGCCTCCCCGCCACGCTCCGCGCCCTCGCCGCCTCCGGTGCCGGTGGCGCGGTGGCGCGGCGTACGGCGGCGGCGGCCGACGCACGGCCGGACGACTGGGCCGACCGGCTGGCGGGCCTGTCCGCCGCGGAACAGCGCCGCGCCGTCCTCCAGTTGGTCCGTGGCCATGTGGCCACCGTGCTCGGACACGCCGACGCCGAAGCGGTGCAGGCGGACACCACCTTCAAGGAGCTGGGCTTCGACTCGCTGACCGCCGTGGAACTGCGTAACCGACTCGCCGCCGCCACCGGTCTGCGCCTGCCCGCCGCCCTCGTCTTCGACTATCCGGACGCGGTCGTGCTCGCCGGCTACCTCCTGGAGCGCATCGCCCCGGCGGTCGGCGCCACACCGGGCCGGGGAGGCGCCGATCCGGTCCTCAACGAACTGGCCAGGCTCGAAACCACCCTGATCGGCCTTGAGATGGAAGACGACGACTCGGGGGCGGTCACGGCACGGCTCGAAAGCCTGCTG
This sequence comes from Streptomyces lacaronensis, assembly GCF_047337785.1. Classification (NCBI taxonomy): domain Bacteria; kingdom Bacillati; phylum Actinomycetota; class Actinomycetes; order Kitasatosporales; family Streptomycetaceae; genus Streptomyces; species Streptomyces lacaronensis. The sequence continues at coordinate 1,551,443 of NZ_JBLHDK010000003.1, read as the reverse complement.
GCGAAGTGGAAGGCGACACGAAAGTCGGCGGAGGAAGAGATGACCGCCGCGGAGAGGCTGGAGTCCGCGTCCGCGGCCCAGGTTCTCGACTTCATCGACAACGAACTGGGCGTGTCCTGAATGTGCCGGGCGCGACGACCGCTGAGGGCCGGGTGAAACCTCATGGTGAACGTGAATGAAGAGAAACTGGTCGAGTATCTCAAGCGTGTGTCCGCGGATCTGCACGATACGCGCCGGCGTTTGCGTGAGGTGGAGGAGCGATACCAGGAGCCGATCGCGGTCGTGAGCATCGCCTGCCGGTTCCCGGGCGGGGTGAACACGCCCGAGGACCTGTGGCGGCTGGTCGCGGACGGCGTGGACGCCATCGGGGACTTCCCCGCCGACCGCGGCTGGGACCTCGACAGCCTCTATCACCCGGACCCGGACCACCCCGGCACCACATATGTCCGCCGGGGCGGATTCCTCTACGACGCCGACCGATTCGACCCGCAGTTCTTCGGCATCAGCCCGCGCGAGGCGCTCGCCACCAGCCCCCAGCAGCGACTGTTGCTGGAAACCGCCTGGGAGGCATGCGAACGGGCGGGAATCGACCCGGTGTCCCTCAAGGGCTCCCGGACGGGCGTCTACGCCGGTACGGCCACCACCGGCGGCACCACATCGGGTGACCTTCCACAGAAGGGATCCGAGGGATACGCGGGCAACGCACCGAGCCTGCTCTCGGGCCGGGTGTCCTACACCCTCGGCCTGGAGGGACCGGCCGTCACGGTGGAGACGGCGTGCTCGTCGTCGCTGGTCGCGATCCATCTGGCGTGCCAGGCGCTGCGGCAGGAGGAGTGCGCCCTGGCCCTGGCCGGCGGGGTGACGGTGATGACCACCCCCGAGGTGTTCACCGGCTTCTCCCGGCAGCGCGGGCTGTCCCCGGACGGGCGGTGCAAGGCGTTCTCGGCGAACGCCGACGGCACGGGATGGGGCGAAGGTGTCGGCCTGGTACTGCTGGAGCGGCTGTCCGACGCCCGGCGCAACGGTCATCGGGTACTCGCGGTCATCCGTGGTTCGGCCATCAACCAGGACGGCGCCAGCAACGGATTCACCGCGCCGAACGGCCCCTCCCAGCAGCGGGTGATCCGCCAGGCCCTCGCCAGTGCCCGGCTGGCCCCGTCCGAGGTGGACGCGGTGGAGGCGCATGGCACGGGCACCAAGCTGGGTGACCCGATCGAGGCCGACGCGCTGATTGCCACGTACGGCCGGGACCGGCCGGAGGACCGGCCGCTGTGGCTCGGCTCGCTGAAGTCCAACATCGGCCATACGCAGGGTGCGGCGGGTGTGGCCGGTGTCATCAAAATGGTGATGGCGCTGCGGCACGACGTACTCCCGGCCACCCTCCATGCCGAGGAACTGACGCCCCATGTGGAGTGGGACGGGGGCGGTGTCCGGCTGCTGACCGAGCCGGTGGAGTGGCCGAACGGTGAGCGCCCGCGCCGGGCCGGTGTGTCGTCCTTCGGGATCAGCGGAACCAATGCGCATGTGATCGTGGAGCAGGCTCCTGAGGAGGATGCGTCGGCGCCGACCCCTGAGGAGCGCGGGGTGGTTCCGTGGGTGGTGTCGGGGCGGAGTGTGGAGGCGTTGCGGGGGCAGGCAGCGGCGTTGGCTGAGCGGGTGGGCGGCGCGTCCGAGCTTTCGTTGGTCGATGTGGGGTGGTCGTTGGTCTCGTCGCGGTCGGTGTTTGAGCATCGGGCGGTGGTGGTGGGTGGTGACCGGGCCGGGTTGTTGGGTGGTGTGGGGGCGTTGGCGGGGGGTGTGTCGCATCCGGGTGTGGTGCGGTCGGGGGTGGCGGCGTTGGCGGGGAATGTGGGTCCGGTGTTGGTGTTTCCGGGTCAGGGTTCGCAGTGGGTGGGGATGGGTGCGGAGCTGCTGGAGGCGTCCCCGGTGTTCGCGGCTCGGGTGGCGGAGTGTGAGCGGGCGCTGGCGCCGTATGTGGATTGGTCGCTCACGGATGTGTTGCGTGGGGTGGAGGGTGCGGCGGATCTGGGGCGGGTGGATGTGGTGCAGCCGGTGTTGTGGGCGGTGATGGTGTCGTTGGCAGAGGTGTGGGCCGGACACGGCGTACGTCCTGCGGCGGTGGTGGGCCACAGCCAGGGCGAGATCGCGGCGGCTGTGGTCGCGGGGGCGCTGTCCTTGGAGGACGGTGCGAAGGTCGTGGCGTTGCGGAGCAAGGCGTTGCGGCGGCTGGCCGGTGGCGGGGCGATGGCGTCGCTCGGTGTGGGACAGGAGCGGGCGGGGCAGCTGCTGTCCGACTTGGGAGACCAAGCCGCCGGAGTGGGTGTGGCAGCCGTCAATGGCCCCTCGTCCACGGTGGTCTCGGGTCCGCCGGAGCAGGTGGCCGCTGTCGTGGTCGCGTGCCAGGAGGCGGGGGAGCGGGCGCGGCCGATCGAGGTGGACTATGCCTCGCACGGCCCTCAGGTGGAGGAGATCCGCGATGAGTTGGCGCGGGTGCTGGAGGGCGTCCGTCCGATCGATACGTCCGGTTCGGATACGGCGTTCTACTCGACCGTGACGGGCGGCCGTGCCGTCACCACCGACTTGGACGCCGCCTACTGGGTGACCAATCTCCGTGAGCCGGTGCGGTTCACCGATGCCGTTCAGGCGCTGCTGGCCGCCGGGCATCGGGTGTTCATCGAGGCCAGCACCCACCCCGTGCTCACCCTCGGCTTGCAGGAGACCTTCGAGGAAGCCGAGATCTCGGCCGTCACCGTGCCCACCCTGCGCCGCGACCAGGGCGGTCAGGCCCAGCTCCTCCACTCGCTCGCCCAGGCGTTCACCGCCGGGGTCGATGTCGACTGGAGGGCCGCGTTCCCGGGTGGCCCCACCCCTCGTACCGTCGATCTGCCCACGTATGCCTTCCAGCGCCAGCGCTACTGGGCCACCGCCACCGGCGGGGTCGGAGATGTGGGTGCCGCGGGGCTCCAGCGGGTGGAGCATCCGCTGTTGCGGGCGGCGGTGGGCCTTGCCGCTGGCGGGCTGGTGCTGACCGGCCGGGTGTCGGCCACCGGCGGTGACGGCTGGCTCGGTGACCATGTGGTCGCGGGAGCGTCGCTGGTGCCGGGTGCGGCGCTGGTGGAGTGGGCGTTGCGGGCGGCCGATGAGGCGGGCAGTGGCGGCATCGAGGAGCTCGCGCTACAGGTGCCGTTGGTGCTGCCGGAGTCGGGCGGACTGCGGGTGCAGATCGTGGTGGGCGAGGCCGCCGAGGACGGGCGGCGCGATGTGCGGGTGTACTCCCGGCCCGACCGCGATGCCGAGCCCGGCGCGGATCCCGACTGGGTGTCCCATGCCGAGGGCGTCCTGAGCCCACCGACCACGCCGACCACGCCGACCGCGCCGACCGCGCCGACCGAGGCCGAGGAGCTGGCGGGAGTCTGGCCTCCCGAGGGCGCGAAGCCGATGGACGTCGAGGACTTCTACGAGCATGCCGCGGCGGCGGGTTATGCGTACGGGCCGTCGTTCCAAGGGGTGCGCGCGGTGTGGCGGGACGGTGCGGACCTCCTGGCCGAGGTGGCGCTGCCCGAGGCGGCCGGGGACGCGGAGGGATTCGGCATCCATCCGGCACTGCTCGACGCCGCCCTGCACCCCATGCTGCTCGCCGTCGACATCGAGGCGACCGACGACGGGGGGATGCGGCTGCCGTTCGCCTGGAACGGCGTGTCCTTGTGGGCCACGGAGGCGACCACGGTCCGGGTCCGGCTCTCGCCCCATCGGGACGGTGCGGCGGGTGAGCGCGGGTTGAGGGTGGTCGTGGCCGATGGCCTGGGCGCCCCGGTGCTCACGGTCGACTCCCTGACGATGCGCCCCGCCGACCCCCGTCAGCTGCGATCCGTGGGCGGACGTGGCGTCGATGGGTTGTTCACGCTGGGCTGGATCCCGATGCCCGACGTGCCGGACGTGGACGCCTCCGACACCACGGGCTGGGTCGTCCTGGGCGAGGACGCGCTGCACCTGGCCGAGGAGCCCGGACTCGGCGGCGGGGGAGTGGTGTGCCATCCGGGTCTCGAAGGGCTGGTCGCCGCGCTCGACGACGGTACGCCACCTCCAGCGTTTGCCGTGACCTGCCTGCCCGCCGACGGTGGTCCGGCGGAGGCCGGAGCCGTGGCGAGGGCGACTGATGGCCTGGCTGCCGTCGGCCATGCGCTGGATCTGGTGCAGGGGTGGCTGGCCGAACCACGGCTGGCCGATGCCCGGTTGGTGGTGGTGACACGCGGCGCGGTGCCGACCGGGAACCCTGAAGGCGGAACCGGCGGTGGAGAGCTGAATATGGCCGCCGCCGGGCTGTGGGGTCTGCTGCGGAGTGCGCAGGCGGAGCACCCGGACCGATTCGTTCTCCTCGATCTCCACCGGGCCATCGATCCGGCCGCGGATGAGGTGGCGGATGCTGTGGTCCGTGTCGTACGGGCGGATGAGCCACAGGCGGCGCTGCGCACCGAGGGGCCGCTGGTGCCCCGGCTGATGCGCGCGCATGACACCGGCCGTGACACCGGCGTTGCCGACGAGGCGGAATCCGGCGGGCTGACCCCTGGTGGGCTCGACCCGGACGGCACGGTGCTGATCACCGGTGGCACGGGTCTGCTGGGCGGTCTGGTGGCCGAGCACCTCGTACGTACGTGGCAGGTCAAGCATCTGGTCCTGGTCAGCCGACGTGGCTCGGGCGCGCCCGGCGCACCGGAGTTGACCGAGCGGCTGAGTGATCTCGGTGCGCGGGTGCGGATCGCCGCGGTGGACGTCACGGACGCGGACGCGGTGGCCGAGGCGGTGGCCGGTGTCGATCCGGCGCATCCGCTGACCGGTGTCATTCACGCGGCAGGGCTGCTGGATGACGCGGTGGTCACCTCGCAGACGCGGGAACAGGTGGCTCGGGTGTGGGCGGCGAAGGCCACGGCGGCCGCCCATCTGCACACCGCCACGGCGGATCTTCCGCTCCGCATGTTTGTGATGTTCTCGTCGGCCGCCGGAGTCGTGGGCAACGCGGGTCAGGCCGGATACGCGGCGGCGAACGCGTTTGTCGACGCGCTGGCGGCCCATCGGCGGGCGCTTGGGCTGCCCGGGCTTTCCCTGGCATGGGGGCTGTGGGCGCGGGCCAGCGAGATGACCGGGCATATGGGCCGGGCGGATCTGACGCGGCTGCGCGGAATGAGGCCGTTGGCGTCCGAGCGCGGGCTGGCCCTGCTGGACGCCGCGTGCCGGTTCGCGAACCCGCTGATGGTGGCCGTGGACTTCGACCCGGCCGGGGTGGCCGGTGAGGGGCTTCCGGCGGTGTTGCGGGGGTTGGTGTCCGGCCGTGCCCGGCGGCGGGCCGCTGAGGGTGGTCCGTCGGCCTCGGGGTTGGCGGCTGAGTTGGTGGGGTTGGATGCGGCTGGTCGGTTGGGTGTGGTGGTGGATGTGGTGCGGGGTGGTGTGGCGGTGGTGTTGGGGTTTGGTTCGTTGGGTGAGGTGCGGGTGGATGCGGCGTTCAAGGAGTTGGGTTTTGATTCGTTGACGGCGGTGGAGTTGCGTAATCGGTTGTCGGTGGTGACGGGGTTGCGGTTGCCGGCGACGTTGGTATTCGACTATCCGACGCCTCGGGTGCTTGCGGAGTATCTGTGCACCCGGCTGACGGGCGAGACCGGGGGCTCCCGTGCTCCCCTCGCGGTGCGGGCCAATGCGGACGATCCCGTGGCAATCATCGGCATGACCTGCCGTTTCCCGGGAGGTGCGGACTCCCCCGAAACGCTGTGGGACCTGGTCGCGTCGGGGAAGGACGTGATCGGGGACTTTCCGACCGGCCGGGGCTGGGACCTGGACGGGCTGTTCCATCCGGACCCCGATCACCCGGGCACCAGCTATGCGAACGAGGGTGGCTTCCTCCATGACGCCGATGCGTTCGATGCGGCGTTCTTCGGGATCAATCCGCGCGAGGCGCTGGCGACGGATCCGCAGCAGCGGTTGCTGTTGGAGGCGTCGTGGGAGGTGCTGGAGCGGGCGGGGATCGACCCGGTGTCGTTGAAGGGCAGCCCGACCGGTGTCTACGCGGGCGTGATGTACCACGACTACGCCGCCGGGCTCAGCGGCGGCGGCGCGGATGTGAAGCTCGAGGGCTATGCGATGCTCGCGGGTTCGGGCAGTGTGGTCTCCGGTCGGGTGGCGTACACGCTGGGCTTCGAGGGCCCGGCGGTGACGGTGGACACCGCGTGTTCGTCGTCGTTGGTGGCGATGCATCTGGCGGCGCAGGCGTTGCGGCAGGGGGAGTGCACGCTGGCGTTGGCCGGTGGGGTGACGGTGATGGCCACCCCGGATGTGTTCACCGGCTTCTCCCGTCAGCGCGGCCTGGCCCCCGATGGCCGCTGCAAGCCCTTCGCGGCGGCCGCTGACGGTACGGGCTGGGGCGAGGGTGTGGGCGTTCTGCTGCTGGAACGGCTGTCGGACGCCCGGCGCAACGGCCATGAGGTGCTGGCGGTGATCCGTGGGTCGGCGGTCAACCAGGACGGCGCGTCGAATGGGCTGACGGCACCGAACGGTCCGTCGCAGCAGCGGGTGATCCGGCAGGCTCTGGCGAGCGCCGGGTTGTCGGCATCGGATGTCGACGCGGTGGAGGCGCACGGTACGGGTACGACGTTGGGGGATCCGATCGAGGCGCAGGCGCTCCTGGCCACCTACGGTCAGGAACGCCCGGTCGAGCGGCCGCTGCTGCTGGGCTCGATCAAGTCCAACATCGGGCATACGCAGGCGGCGGCGGGTGTCGCGGGCGTCATCAAGATGGTGCAGGCCATGCGCCATGGAATGCTGCCTGCCTCGCTGCATATCGATGAGCCGAGCTCGCATGTGGACTGGGAGAGCGGTGCGGTGCGGCTGCTGACCGAGCCGGTGGAGTGGCCGGACGGTGAGCGGCCGCGCCGGGCCGGGGTGTCCTCGTTCGGCGCCTCCGGAACCAACGCCCATGTGATCCTGGAGCAGGTTCCTGAGGAGGAGGTTCCCAAGGCGGACGGGCCGGAGACGGAGCCGTTCTCCTCCGACCTGGGCACGTTCTCTTGGGTGCTCTCGGCGCGGAGCGCGGAGGCGCTGCGCGGCCAGGCCGCCGCCCTGGCCGACCGCGTGGGCGGCGCGTCCGAGCTCTCGCCCGTCGATGTGGGGTGGTCTTTGGTCACCACGCGATCGGTGTTCGAGCATCGAGCGGTGGTGGTGGGCGATGACCGCGCGGAGTTGTTGGCCGCCGTGGAGGCGTTGGCGGAGGATGTGGCGCATCCGGGCGTCGTGCGGTCGGGAGCGGCGGCGCTGACGGGAGACGCAGGCCCGGTGCTGGTCTTCCCCGGCCAGGGTTCGCAGTGGGCCGGTATGGGAGCAGCGCTGCTGGAAGCGTCGCCCGTGTTCGCGGCCCGGGTGGCGGACTGCGAGCGGGCGCTGGCGCCGTATGTGGATTGGTCGCTCACGGATGTGTTGCGCGGTGCGGAGCGCGCGGCGGATCTGGGGCGGGTGGATGTGGTCCAGCCGGTGTTGTGGGCCGTGATGGTGTCGCTGGCGGCGGTGTGGGCCGGACATGGCGTACGTCCTGCGGCGGTGGTGGGCCACAGCCAGGGCGAGATCGCGGCGGCCGTGGTGGCCGGGGTCCTGTCGTTGGAGGACGGCGCCAAGGTCGTGGCGCAGCGGAGCAAGGCGCTGCGGCGGCTGGCCGGTGGCGGGGCGATGGCCTCCCTCGGCGTTGGCCAGGAGCGGGCGGGCCAACTGCTCTCCGACCTGGGGAACCAGGCCGGAGGCGTAGGCGTCGCAGCCGTCAACGGCCCCTCGTCCACGGTGGTCTCGGGTCCGCCGGAGAAGGTGGCCGCTGTCGTGGCCGCGTGCCAGGACGCGGGGGAGCGGGCGCGGCCGATCGAGGTGGACTATGCCTCGCACGGACCTCAAGTGGACGAGATCCGTGAGGAGTTGAACGAGCTCCTGACCGGTGTCCGTCCGCTTGATACGTCCGGTTCGGGTACGGCGTTCTACTCGACCGTGACCGGTGGCCGGACCGACGGCTCCGCCCTGGATACGGACTACTGGGTGCGGAACCTCCGTGAGCAGGTCCGGTTCACCGATGCCGTCCAGGCCCTGCTGTCCGATGGCCATCGGGTGTTCATCGAGGCCAGCACCCACCCCGTGCTCACCCTCGGCTTGCAGGAGACCTTCGAAGAAGCCGAGATTCCGGCCGTCACCGTGCCCACCCTGCGCCGCGATCACGGCGGCCAGGCCCAGCTCCTCCACTCGCTCGCCCAGGCGTTCACCGCCGGGGTCGACGTCGACTGGACCACCCTGTACCCGGATTCCCCGGCACCCCGTGTGGTCCCTCTGCCCACCTACGCGTTCCAGCGCGAGCGCTACTGGCTCGATGGCCACGGCGGACGCGCCGGCGACCCGGCCGACCTGGGGCTTGCCTCCGCCGGACATCCGCTGCTGGGCGCCGCCGTGGAACTCGCCGATGGCCGTGGCCATGTGCTGACGGGCCGGATTTCGGCGCGTACGCACCCATGGCTCGGTGAGCATATGGTGGCGGACGCGGTGCTGGTCCCGGGGGCGGCGCTGGCCGAGTGGGCGCTGCGGGCGGCCGATGAGGTCGGCTGTGGCGGCGTGGACGAGCTGGCGCTGCACGTGCCACTCGTCTTGCCGCCGTCGGGCGGGCTACGGGTGCAGATCGTCGTGGGCGAGGCCGCCGAGGACGGGCGCCGCGAGGTGCGGGTGTACTCCCGGCCCGCCGCCGGTGAAGGAGACTCCGGCACGGGCTGGATCTGCCATGCGGAGGGTGTGCTGAGCCCGCCCCCGGACCGCTCCGACGAGGCGCCGGGACTGGGCGGTGCGTGGCCTCCGGCCGGTGCGGCACCGCTCGGCGTCGAGGGGTTCTACGACCGGGTCGCGGCCTCGGGCTATGCCTACGGACCGTCCTTCCAGGGGCTGCGGGCCGTGTGGCGGGACGGGGCCGACGTGTGCGCGGAGGTGGTCCTGCCCGAGGCCGCAGGGGAGCAGACCGGATTCGGTATCCATCCGGCGCTGCTGGACACCGCGCTGCATCCCGCGCTGCTGATCGACCAGCTCGACACGCACGGTGACACCGGCACGACCGGTGACGAACCCACCGATGGCCGGGTCTGGCTGCCATTCGCCTGGAACGGCGTGACGTTGTGGGCGGCCGGGGCGACCACGGTCCGGGTACGTCTCTCTCCCCACCAGGAGACCGCCGAGGGCGAGCGCGCACTGCGGCTGACCGTGGCCGACGCCGTCGGCGCTCCGGTGCTGACCGTCGACTCCGTGGCGATGCGGCCCGCGAGCGTCGATCAGCTGCGGGCGGCGGTGGCCCCCGGCAGCCATGCCACGGACAGTCTGTTCACCATCGAGTGGACTCCCCTGCCGCTCGCGGCCGGGGCCGGAGAGGCGGTGGCAGGGGCCGGAGAGGCGGTGGCCGGGGACGATGGCTGGGCGGTCCTGGGGGCCGGCGGCCACCCGGATCCGGCCGCGCTCGTCGCGGCACTCGAAGACGACGAGCCCGTACCGCCCGTCGTTCTCGCCGACCTGACCGACCTGACCAGGCCCACCGGTGAGGGCGCCGAGGAGGCGTCGGCCGAGGCGCTGTCGGCGACCGAACGGGCGCTGGAGCTGGTACGGGGCTGGCTGGCCGAACCACCTCTGACGGACGCCCGGTTGGTGGTGATCACGCGAGGCGCGGTGGCGGTGGACGGCCCCGAGAGCACCGCCCGGGTGGACCTGGCCGCGGCCGCCGTATGGGGCCTGGTGCGCAGCGCACAGTCGGAGAACCCCGGCCGCTTCGTCCTCCTCGACCGCGACGATGGGCCCGGCTCCCAAGCCGACCCGTACACCGACGCCGTGCGCATCGCCGTGGCGCGCGCCGTGGAGATGGACGAGCCCCAACTGGCCCTCCGCGCCGGTCGGGTCCTCGTGCCCCGTCTGGTCCATGCCGGTACCGGTGGCGCGGGGCTGGCGGGCCCCGTGGCGCAGCCCGAGGCATGGCGGCTGGACACCGCGGGCACGGCGACCCTGGAGAACGTCGTACCGGTGCCCTGCCCCGAGGTGCTGGAGCCTCTGGGCGCGGGCCAGGTGCGGATCGCCGTACGCGCCGCCGGTGTCAACTTCCGTGATGTCGTGGTCGGTTTGGGCATGGTGCCCGGCCAGACCGGACTCGGCGGTGAGGGCGCCGGGGTCGTGGTGGACATCGGCCCCGAGGTGACCCATGTGTCCGTGGGCGACCGTGTCATGGGCGTCCTGGACCAGTCGTTCGGACCGCTCGCGGTCACCGACGCGCGGTTGCTGGCGCCGATTCCGGATGGCTGGAGCTTCCGGCAGGCGGCGGCCGTGCCGGTGGCGTATCTGACCGCCTGGTACGGACTGACGGACCTCGCCGGGCTACGGCCCGGAGAGTCGGTGCTGATCCATGCCGCGACCGGTGGCGTGGGAACGGCCGCCGTGCGGATGGCGCGGCACCTGGGCGCGGAGGTCTACGCGACGGCGAGCCCCGCGAAGCACGGGACCCTGGAGGAGATGGGCATCGACGCGGCCCACCGGGCCTCGTCGCGCGACCTTGCCTTCGAAGAGGCACTCCGGGAGGCCACCGGTGGCCGGGGTGTGGACGTGGTGCTCAACAGCCTCGCCGGGCCCTTCGTCGATGCCTCGCTCCGTCTCCTCCGCGAGGGCGGCCGACTGCTGGAGATGGGCAAGACCGACATCCGCGACCCGGAGCTGATCGCGGCCGAGTACCCCGGAGTGACGTATCGGGCCTACGACCTGATCACCCACGCCGGTCCGGACCGCATCGGCGAAATGCTGGGCGAACTGGGCGAGTTGTTCGCCTCCGGTGTGCTCGAACCGCCCCCGGTACAGGCGTGGCCGCTCAGCCGGGCGCGTGAGGCGTTGCGGTATCTCAGCCAGGCCAGGCACACCGGCAAGCTGGTCCTGGACGTCCCCGCCCCGGTGGACCCGGACGGCACCGTGCTCATCACCGGCGGCACCGGCACCCTCGGCGCACTGGTCGCCGGACATCTCGTCCGCACCTGGAACGTCCGCCATCTGCTGCTGGTGAGCCGCAGCGGCCCCGACGCACCCGGGGCCAAGGAACTGGTGGCCCAACTCGCCGACCTGGGGGCCGAGGCCCGGATCGAGGCGGTGGACGTCACCGACGGCCCCGCGGTGCACGACCTCGTCGCGGGCATCGACCCGGCACACCCCCTGACCGGTGTCGTCCACGCGGCGGGTGTGCTGGACGACGCGGTGGTCACCTCGCAGACCCCGGAGCGTCTGGCGCGGGTGTGGGGGCCCAAGGCCACGGCCGCGGCCCATCTCCACACCGCCACCGCGCGGCTGCGGCTCGGCATGTTCGTGATGTTCTCCTCGGCCGCGGGCGTGATGGGCAGTCCGGGCCAGGCCAACTACGCGGCGGCCAACGCCTATTGCGACGCCCTGGCCGTCCACCGCCAGGCCATGGGCCTCCCGGCGGTCTCGGTGGCCTGGGGACTGTGGGCCGATGCCAGTGGTATGACCGGGCATCTGGACGAGGCGGACCTGGCCAGGATGTCCCGCTCCGGCATCGCCGCCATGTCCGGCGAGCAGGCACTGGGGCTGATGGACGCCGCATGCTGGCACGGCGCCCCGCAACCCGCGGCCGTACGGCTCGACCTCCGGACCCTGGCCGCCCAGCCCGCGGACACCCTGCCCGCCCTGCTGCGCACGCTCCTCGACAGCGGGACGACCCCCCGTCGTACCGCCGCCACCAGGGCGCCCGCCGCCGGTCTGGTCGCCCAGCTCACGGCGGTGCCCGCGGAGGAGCAGCACCGGATCCTGCTCACGCTGGTGCGCACGCAGGCCGCGGCGGTCCTGGGCCACGCCGACGCCGGGGCGGTGTCCGGTGACGCCCCGTTCAAGGACCTGGGCTTCGACTCGCTGACCGGTGTCGAACTGCGCAACCGGCTCGCCGCCGCCACCGGGCTGCGGCTGCCCGCCACCGTCGTCTTCAGGCATCCGACGCCCTCGGCCATCGCCGCCGAACTGCGGACGCGGCTGTGCCCCGCGCAGCCGGACACCTCGGCGCCCGTCTTAGGCGAGCTGGAGCGGCTGGAGGCGGCGATGGCGGGGCTCGGTGCCCACGACGAGGCCCGCGGTCGGCTGGCGAAGCGCCTGGAGGCGCTGCTGTGGCGGCTCAACGACGACACACCGGCCGAGGCCACCGGCGAGCACCGCCCCGCCGCTGACGACGGCGGCCTCGCCTCCGCGTCGGACGACGAGTTGTTCGAGTTCATCGACAGGGAACTGCCCTCTTGAGCGTGAGTGAGGACTGATGTCGGGTACGGAAGAGAAACTCCGCCAGTATCTGAAGCGGGTCACGGTGGATCTCGGGCAGGCCCGTCAGCGGCTGCGCGAGATGGAGGAGCGGTTGCAGGAGCCGGTGGCCATCGTGAGCATGGCCTGCCGCTATCCGGGTGGGGTCGGCTGCCCCGAGGAGCTGTGGGAGCTGGTGGCCTCCGGTGGCGACGGCATCACCGCGTTCCCCACCGACCGCGGCTGGGATCTGGAGGGCCTCTACCACCCGGACCCCGACCACCCCGGCACCAGCTATGTCCGGCACGGCGGATTCCTGGACGGCGCCGACCGCTTCGACGCGGAGTTCTTCGGGATCAGCCCGCGCGAGGCCCTGGCGATGGATCCGCAGCAGCGGTTGCTGCTCGAGGTGGCCTGGGAGCTGTTCGAGCGCGCTGGCGTCGACCCGATGACGATGAAGGGCAGCCGGACCGGTGTGTACGCGGGCGTGTCAAGCCAGGACTATCTGTCCCGGATGCCCCAGGTGCCGCAGGGCTTCGAGGGCTATGCCACGACCGGCAGCCTCACCAGCGTGGTCTCCGGCCGGGTGGCGTACACCTTCGGTCTGGAGGGCCCGGCGGTGACGGTGGACACGGCGTGTTCGTCGTCGCTGGTGGCCATGCATCTGGCGGGCCAGGCGCTGCGCCAGGGCGAATGCGATCTGGTGCTCGCGGGCGGGGTCACCGCGCTCACCACACCCACCGCGTTCGCCGAGTTCTCCCGGCAGCGCGGGCTGGCCCCGGACGGCCGCTGCAAGTCCTTCGCGGCCGCTGCGGACGGCACGGGCTTCTCCGAGGGCGTCGGCCTGGTGCTGCTGGAGCGGCTGTCGGACGCGCGGCGCAACGGCCATCGGGTGCTGGCCCTGATCCGGGGCTCGGCCGTCAACCAGGACGGTGCCAGCAACGGACTGACCGCGCCCAATGACGTATCGCAGGAGCGGGTGATCCGCCAGGCCCTGGCCAACGCACGGCTCGCCGCCGATCAGGTCGACGCGGTGGAGGCCCATGGCACGGGCACCTCCCTCGGCGACCCGATCGAGGCACACGCGCTGCTGGCCACCTACGGCCGGGACCGGCCCGGTGAACGGCCCCTGTGGCTGGGGTCGCTGAAGTCGAACATCGGCCATGCCCAGGCGGCCGCCGGGGTGGCCGGTGTGATCAAGATGGTGATGGCGCTCCGCCACGAGACGCTGCCGGTGACCCTGCACATCGATGAGCCGACCTCGCATGTGGAGTGGGAAGGCGGCGGGGTGCGGCTGCTGACGGAACCGGTGGCGTGGCCGAGGGGTGAGCGCCCCCGCAGGGCCGGGGTGTCGTCGTTCGGGATCAGCGGCACCAATGCCCATCTGATCCTGGAGCAGGCCCCCGAGCCGAGTCCGCCTGCCGGGCAGGAGGAGCCCGGGCAGGAGGAGCGCGGGCAGGAGGAGCCCGCCCATCGCGTTCCCGTGGCGACGGCCGCGGTGGCGACGGCGGTGGTGCCCTGGGTGCTGTCCGCCCGTAGTGCCCAGGCCCTGCGGGGGCAGGCCGCCGCGCTCGCCCGGCGGATGGCCGCCGACTCAGGGCCGTCCATCGCCGAGGTGAGCTGGTCGCTGGTCACCACCCGCTCGGTGTTCGACCACCGGGCCGTGGCCGTGGGCGAGACCCGCGAGGAACTGATGGCGGCCGTGGAGGCACTGGCCACCGGCGGGACGCACCCGGCCCTGGTCCACCCCGGTGGCGCCGCCGTGGCCGGGGGGCTGGGCCCGGTGCTGGTGTTCCCCGGTCAGGGCTCGCAGTGGGCGGGCATGGGCGCCGAACTGCTCAACGCCTCACCCGTGTTCGCCGCCCGCGTGGCGGAGTGTGAACGTGCCCTGGCGCCGTACGTCGACTGGTCCCTCACCGATGTGTTGCGCGGCGCCGACGGGGCGGGCCACCTGGGCCGTGTCGATGTGGTGCAGCCCGTCCTGTGGGCCGTGATGGTGTCGCTCGCCGCGGTGTGGACCGGCCATGGCGTACGTCCAGCGGCGGTGATCGGGCACAGCCAGGGCGAGATCGCGGCGGCCGTGGTGGCCGGGGCCCTGTCGCTGGAGGACGGTGCCAAGGTCGTGGCGCTGCGCAGCAAGGCGTTGCGGCGGCTGGCCGGTGGCGGGGCGATGGCCTCTCTGGGAGTGAGCCGCGAGCGGACCGAGAAACTGCTGGCCGGGCTGGGCGAGCAGACGGCGGCCGTGGGCGTGGCGGCCGTCAACGGCCCCGCGTCCACGGTGATTTCCGGGCCGCCCGAGCAGGTGGCGCACGCCGTGGCGGCGTGTCAGGAGGCGGGCGACCGGGCCCGGCCGATCGACGTGGACTACGCCTCGCACGGCCCCCAGGTGGACGAGATCGCCGACGAGTTGACGGAGGCCCTGGCCGGTGTCCGACCGGTCGCGTCCACGGTGGCGTTCTACTCCACGGTCACCGCCGGCCGGATCGACACCACCACGCTGGACACCGGCTACTGGGTGGCCAACCTCCGTGAACCGGTGCGGTTCGCCGACACCGTTCGGGCGCTGCTGGCCGATGGCCACCGCGTGTTCATCGAGAGCAGCACCCACCCCGTACTGACCGTCGGCATGCAGGAGAGCTTCGAGGAGGCCGGGGCCGAGGCGGTCACCGTGCCCACGCTCCGGCGCGACCACGGTGGCCCGGTGCGGCTGATCGAGTCCCTCGCGCTGGCCTTCACGGCGGGCGTCGCGGTCGACTGGACCACCCTCCACCCCACCGGCCCCGCCGCCCCGCACACCGTCGAACTGCCCACCTACGCCTTCCAGCGGGAGCGGTACTGGCTGGCCGACTCGGTGTCCTTCGACACCCGGCCCGCGGCGGACGAGGAGGAGTCCCGGTTCTGGGCCGCGGTGGAGGGAGAAGACCTCAGCGCGCTCTCCGAGACGCTGAGCCTCCCGCACGACACCGGCCACCGGGCCTCGCTGGGCACTGTGCTCCCCGCGCTCTCGACATGGCGCCGCGCCCGGCGTGAGCGCTCCGCCGTGGACACTTGGCGCTACCGCGTCGAGTGGCGGCCCGTCACCGATGCCGCTCCCGCTGCCGGGGGCTCCTGGCTCGTGGTCCACCCGAAGGGCACCTCCGGCGGCTGGACCGACGCCTGTGTACGGGCGCTGGGCGCGGACGGCGGCCAGGTGCGGCGGCTGGAGGTGGCCGAGGACACCGATCGCGAGGAGCTCGCCGAGTTGCTGCGCTCCCGGTATGCCGAGGAGCCGCCACCGACGGGCGTCCTGTCGCTGCTGGCCCTTGACGCCGACGCGCCGCCGCTGCCCGGCGTGGCCCCTGGCCTGACCGGTACGCTCACCCTGCTCCAGGCGCTGGTGGACGCCGCCGTCACCGCCTCCCTGTGGTGCGCCACCCGCGGCGCGGTCGCCATCGACGACTCCGACCCCCTGGACGCACCCCACCAGGCCCAGCTGTGGGGGCTCGGCCGGGTGGCCGCCCTCGAACACCCCGACCGATGGGGCGGGTTGGTGGACCTGCCGACGAGCCCGGACACCCTCGACGCGGAGCGGCTGCGCGCCGTGCTCACCGGGGCCCGGGGCGAGGACGAGGTGGCGTTGCGCCCGGCCAGTGCGTACGTACGTCGGCTGGTCCCCGACCCGATCGGCGGCCGTGCCGCGCGGCGCACCTGGAGGCCCCGGGGCACCGTGCTCATCACCGGAACCGCCGACGGGCCCGCCGCCCAGGTCGCCCGCCACCTGGCCGCAGACGGGGCGGAACACATCGTGATGCTGTGCCCGGGAGGTGGCGGTGGACCCGGCGCCGTGGAGCTGAGGGCCGAACTCGACGCACTCGGCACCGGACTCACCGTGGCCGACCACGCGCCCGCCGACCGGGAGGACACCGCGCGCCTCGTCGAGCGCGTGGCGGAGGCGAGCGGACGGATCGGGACCATCATCCACACCTCGGCCTCGGGTGAGCTGGCCCCGCTGATGGAGCTCACCCCGCGGCGGCTGGCCCAGGAGATCCGCGCCCATCTGGACGACACCGGGCGCCACCTGGACGAACTCTGCGGCATGGGCCCCGAGGACACCGTGGTCTACTTCTCCACCGTCGCCGCGTCCTGGGGCAGCAAGGACCACGGCTCCTATGCGGCCGCCGCCGCCTGCCTCGACGCGCTGGCCCGGCGCGACCGATCCGACGGCGGGTCCGCCGTCTCGATCGCGTGGGGGCTGTGGGACCTGCCGTACGGCGGTGAGGCAGCGGACGCGACGACGACCTCGCACACCGAGCGCGCCCGGCGGCAGGGCCTGTCCCCGCTGGACCCCCGGCCGGCCTTGACCGCACTGCGCCAGGTGCTCGACCACGACGATCCGGGCGTCACCATCGCCGATGTGGCATGGGAGCGCTTCGCGCCGTTGTTCACCCTCGCCCGTCCCAGCAGGCTCTTCGAGGATGTCCCGGCCGCCCGCCAGGCCATCGAGGCCGCGCGGGGACCCGCGGCGGACACCGGCACCGACGAGGCGTCGGCGCTGCGGCGGGAGCTGGCCGCCCTGCCCGGGGGCGAGCGGGTCGAGCGGCTGCTGGCGCTGGTACGCGCCCATGTGGCGGCCGTACTGCACTATCCGGCGCCGGACGCGGTCGAGCCGGACCGCCCGTTCAAGGAGCTGGGGTTCGACTCCATCGCGGCCGTGGAGCTCAGGAACCGGCTGCGCGCCGCCACGGGGCTGAGCCTGCCGACCACGGTGGTCTTCGACTATCCGACACCTCGCACGCTGGCGGGCCATCTGCTGGCCGAGGTGGACCCTGGGGAGGCCGACGCGGCACATCCGGTGTCCGGACACCTCGACGAGCTCGAGGCCGCACTGGCCGTGCTGCCGACCGGCGACCCGCGGCGCGCCGGTCTGGTGAATCGGTTGCAGGCCCTGGTATGGAAGTACACCGCCACCGCGCAGGAGGCCGATGCGCCCCCGGGCGAGCAGGATCTGGCGGCGGCCACCGCCGATGAAGTGTTCGCGCTCATCGACCGGGAGCTCGGGGTCTGACCGGCGGTCGCGGGCGGGCCCGCGACCGCCGGTGCGTCAGCTGCTGTGCTCCCTGCGTCGGCTGCTGATCGAGTCGGGGTCCCAGCCCGGTCGGGGAACGGACGCCAGCAGAAGCTGTGTGTAGGGGTGTCCGGGGTCGCTGAGGAGGTCCGCGACGGGGCGGTGTTCCATCGTGCGGCCCCGGTACAGAACGAGCGCCTCGTCGCACACGTATCGCACCACGGCCAGGTCGTGGCTGACGAAGACCAGGCCGATGCCGGTATCGCGGCGGATGTCCCACAGGAGATTGAGCACCTGTGCCTGCACGGATACATCGAGGGCCGACACCGCTTCGTCGAGCACGAGCACGGCGGGTTCTACGGCCAACGCCCTCGCGATCGCGGCGCGTTGGCGCTGGCCGCCGGAGAGCCCGCGGGGGAGCGCGGCCGCCTCGCGCTCGCCGAGGCCGACCTGGGCGAGCAGCTCCCTGGTGCGGGCGGCCCGGCCCGCCCGGTCCGTCAGGCCGTGCAGGCGCAGCACCCCGTCGATGGTCGCGCCGATGCTGACGCGGGCGTCCAGCGAGAGGTACGGGTCCTGGAAGACGATCTGGACCGCCTTGGCTCGGGCGAGGCGGGCCGCCTTGCCGCGTACGGTCGCGGTCAGCGGCTCGCCCTGGACCAGGATCCGTCCCGCGTCGGGGCGTTCGAGGCCGATCAGCATCCGGGCCGTGGTCGTCTTGCCGGAGCCAGACTCCCCTACGATGCCGAGCGCGCCGCCGGCCCGTACGGAGAACGACAGGTCGTCGACCGCGACGACCTCCGCCTTTCCCGTCCGGTAGGTCTTGCGCAGACCGCTCACTTGGAGCAGCGTGTCCGTCTCGCTGGTCAACCGTCCTCCAGCTGGGATGAGTTGGGAGCGGTCGCCGTCGCGGCGAGCGCGTCGGGTACGGAGGTGAGGTCATCGGCGCGGTGGCAGGCGACCAGGCCCGTGCCGTGCCGCTCCAGGGACGGTGGTGACTGGTCGCAGACGCCGGGCCGGGCGAAGCGGCAGCGGTCCGCGAAGGAGCAGCCGGGGGCGGAGTCGAGCAGACCCATCGGGGCCCCGGGGATCGGAGTCAGCCGGGCGGGCGGGCCGTTCGGCGCCGACAGGGGAGGGGAGGAGCCGAGCAGGCCCGCGGTGTAGGGGTGGCGAGGCGCTGCGAAGAGTTCGGGGGTGGGCGCCGTCTCCACGATCCGCCCGGCGTACATCACGTAGACGCGGTCACAGGTGGCGGCCGCGAGTTCGATGTCGTGGGTGATGAGGAGCAGGCCCAGGTCGCGTTCGCGTTGCAGCCCTCCCAGGATGGCCATGATCTCGGCCTGGGTGCTGACGTCGAGGGCGGTGGTCGGTTCGTCGCACAGCAGCAGCCGGGGTTCGCCGGCGAGCGCTCCGGCGATCATGACGCGTTGGAGCATGCCGCCGGAGAGCTGGTGCGGATACTGCCTCAGGTGCCGGGCGGGGTCCGGGAGGCCGACCGCGGCGAGCAGTTCGGCGGCCCGGGCGTTGGCCCGGTCCTTGGCCCAGCCGTGGCTGACGCGCAGCGATTCGGTGAGGAAGTCCCCGATGCGGCGCACCGGGTTGATGCCCGCCCGGGGGTCCTGGAAGATCATCGACGCCTTGGCCGTACGGATGGTCCGCAGACCGGTGGCGTCGGCACTCACCAGATCCGTTCCACCGACCCGGACCTGGCCTTCGACTTCGGTCCCCGCGGGGAACAGGCCGAGGGCGGCGCGGGCGGTGACCGATTTCCCGGAGCCGGATTCACCGACCAGGGCGACGACCTCACCGGCGGCCACGGTCAGATCGATGCCGTCGAGGACCGGGCGGGCCATGCCGGGCAGGGCGATGCTCAGGGCCTCGTACTCGAGCAGTGCCATCAGGAATCCCTCCCCGCGAGCCGGTCGCCGAAGTTCTCTCCGACCACGTTGAAGGCGACGACGACCAGTACGACCGCGACTGCGGGCACGATCGAGGACAGTGGCCGCCCTTGCAGCACCGCGGCCTGACTCTGGTTGATCATCGCGCCCCAGTCGGGTGTCGGCGGCTGAACGCCAAGGCCCAGGAAGGACAGGGCGGCGAGGTCGAGCAGCGCGTAGCCGAAGTTGACGGTCGACTGGGCGAGCACGGTCGGGCCGATGTTCGGCAGCAGTCGGCGGACCGCGACGAACATCCCGGAGTGTCCTTGCACGCGGTAGGCGGCGATATAGGGCCTGGCCCGCTCCTGCAACGCGAGGCCGCGCACCAGCCGGGCGGTGTAGGGCATGTACGCGAGGGACATGGCGATCACCGGTGCCGTCATCCCCTTGCCGAAGACCGCCACCGCGAGGATCGCGACGAGCAGTGCGGGAAAGGCGAACAGGACGTCGATGAGCCGCCCGATCACGGTGTCGGCCCAGCCGCCCCGCCAGGCGGTGAACAGGCCGACCGCGATGCCCGTGACGGTGGAGAACAGCACCACCGTGAGCGGCCCGACCAGGCTCGTACGGCTCCCTTCGACGAGGGCCGAGAACGTGTCGTGCCCACCCTGGTCCGTGCCCAGCCAATGCTCGGCGCTCGGGCCGACGAGCCCCGAGCCGAGGTCGCCGTAGGTCGGATCCTGCGGCGCGAGCCACGGCGCGAACACCGAGACCAGGACGAACAGGACCAGAAGCAGCAGGCACAGGTTCCGCGACCACCCGCCGCCCAAGGACCGCAGCCGGGCGACCGGACCGTGCGTCACGCCTGGGATCCGTACGCTCATCGTGCGCTCCCCGCTGCCGCCACCCGCGGATCGATCAGCGGATGGGCGACGTCCACCAGGGCGTTGACCACGACGAACGCGGCCACCACCAGCAGCACGATCGCCTGCACCACCTGGAAGTCCATCTGGTTGACCGACTGCACGAGCAGCGATCCCACGCCCGACATCCCGAACGCGGTCTCCACGATCGAGGTGCTCACCAGCATTCCCGAGATCAGGAGCGCGGAGACGGTGACGATCGGCCCGAGCGCGTTGCGCAGCACATGACACCGGATCACGGTCCACCGTGGGGTGCCACGGCTCACCGAGACCTCGACGTGTTCACGGCCCAGCTCCTCCAGCATCGCCGAGCGGGTCACCCGGGTCACCAGCGCCATGAACGTCACCGACAGGGCCACCGCCGGAAGCACGACATGATGCAGCCGGTCGAGTACGCCGTTGCCGTTGCCGATGGTCGGGAACCAGCCGAGCCGCACCCCGAACTGCGATCTCAACAGCACCGCGACGACGAAGGCGGGGGCGGCGGCCCCCACCGTCACCAGAAGCATCAGCACGGAGTCGGTCCGCGTGCCGCGGCGCAGCGCGCCGACCATGCCCGCCGCGATGCCCACCACCGCGATCAGCAGTGCCGACACCCCGACCAACAGCAGCGTGGCCGGCAGGCGCGACCAGATGACCGAGCCGACGTCCTGGTGGAAGATGTGGGACCGGCCGAAGTCGCCGTGCAGCACCTGGTCCAGCCAGTGCCCGTACCGGACCAGGAACGGCTGGTCGAATCCGTACTGGTGCCGGATCTCGGCCAGTTCTCGCGGGCTCGCGCTGCGGCCGCGCACCAGGAAGCTCGCCGGGTCGCCGGGCGCCAGGTACAGCGAGGAGAACACCAGGAACGAGGTGACCAGGAGGGTCGTGGCCATCCCGGCCAGTCTGCGCAGACCCTCGAGCGCCCATGTCGCCGTGCGATTCATCCCTTCGCTCCGATCTCGGCCGCCCACGGGTAGTACAGGTAGGCGATCGACGGCTGGACGCCGGTGATCCGGTTGCCGAGGAAGACGCTCACGGGCTGGGTGTGCAGGGGCAGCCAGGGCAGTTCCCGCAGGGCGATCCGCTGCGCCCTCGCGTTGGCCTCCGCGTGCGCGGCCGGTTCGTAGGTGCCGATGGCCTGCTCGACGGCCCTGTCGAAGTCCTTGTTCGACCAGCCCCCGTAGTTGGTGGACGCGCCGGTCTCCAGGGAGGTGTACATGTCCAGCGGGTCGGTGATCGACGTGTACCAGAAGGTGAGGAAGAGGTCGATGTCCTTGCGGGCGGCGGGGTCGGTGAAGAGCGTCGAGTACTTCTCCGGGGGAAGCGTGTCGATCTTGGGGTCGAGCCCGATGTCCTTGGCCGCCTGGGCGACAGCCTGTGTGGTGATCGTCGACTGCGAGTCGAGCGGGCTGGTCGCGATGGTGATCCGCCGGCCCCGCACTCCGGCCTGCTTGGCGAGCTCCTTGGCCTTGGCCGGGTCGTACGGGTAGCGCGGCAGATCCTTGCGGAGGGCCTTGCGGGTCGCGGCGGGTGCGCTGTTCCACACGTTGTCGGTGACCAGCGAGTCGGCTACCTCGCCGACTCCGCCGGCGCCCGCCTTGACGATGCCCTCGCGGTCGATGGCCATGAGCAGGGCCCTGCGCACCCGGGTGTCGCCCAGCGGGCCCTTGAGATCGCCGACCACCTCGTCGGCGACGGTGGTGTTGCGGCCGAAGTAGAGCTTTCCCGCCCGGGACGAGCGGAGCTGGGCGTAGGAATCGGTGGGGACCATCCAGCCGCCGTCCACCTCACCGCTCTGGAAGGCGCTGACGCGGGTCGTCGCATCGCTCAGGAACACGAACTCGACCCGGCGCGCCTTGGCCTTGAGCTGGGGATTCCAGTAGCCGTCGAACTTCTTGAGCACAAGCGACTGACCCGGGTTCCAGGACCCGAACGAGAACGGCCCGGTGCAGTTCACACCGCCCTTGGGGCTGCCGTAGTCCTTGCCCTCCTCGGCGAGGGTGGCGGCGGACTCGACGGTGCCGGGGCCAGCCGCCATCTCCTGGTTGAAGGTCGAGTCCGGCCTCTTCAGCCTGACGGTGACTTCCAGCTCACCGGACTGGTCGATCGACTTCACATTGCGGAACGAGTTGGCCCAGGCGCTGCCCACGGCCGGGTCGAGGTGGCGGCGCAGCGAGGCGACGACGTCGTGCGCGGTGAGCACCGTCCCGTCATGGAAGCGCACATGGGGGCGGACCTCGTAGACCCAGGTGGTGGGCGTCGGATTGCGGTACGAGGACGCGAGGTTCGGCGATGTCGTCAGATCCGGGTTCCAGCGCAGCAGGCTCTCACAGACGTTGGAGAGGATCTGGTTGGGCGGGTAGTCGAAGGCGTAGGCGTAGTCGATCGAGGTGGGCTCGGCGAAGATCGACCAGCTGAAGGAGTCAAGTGCCCCTGCAGCGGCAGGGGTTCGGTCCGTGAGTTGGTACGCGGCACTCGCGCTGCCGCCGTTGTCCGAGTGCGCGGTGCCGCTGCACGCACCGGTGGTGAGCACCACGGCCACCGCGAGGAAGGTCCCCACGGTGCGCCGCAATGGTCGGGTCCGTCGTCTCGTTCCTGCGCTCCCTATGGGCATCGGCTGGCTCCGTCCGGGGTGGGCTCGGTGAAGTAGAGGGGATACGTCAGTCGGTCGCGGCGAAGACGAGCCGACCGCCGATATAGGTCCGGCGCACCCGGGCGTCGGCGATCTCCTGGGAGGGGCCCGCGAACGGGTTGCGGTCGAGCGCCACGAGATCCGCGTACTTGCCCTCCTCGATCGTGCCGGTCACGTCGTCGAGGTGGTTCACCCAGGCGCTGCCCGCGGTGTACGCGGTGAGCGCCTCGGCCAGGGACAGGGCCTGCTCGGGGTGGAACGGCGGGTACGGCGCGCCGGGGGTCTCCTCCGGCGGCACCGTGCGGTTGACCGCGACATGGATGCCCCACAGCGGATTGGGGCTGCTCACCGACCAGTCGCTGCCCGCGACCAGGCGGGTCCCGGCGCGCCGCAGATCCCCGAACGGGTATTGCAACGCGGCCCGTTCGGGGCCCAGGAACGGGATCGTCAACTCGTCCATCTGCGGTTCGTGCGCGGCCCACAGCGCCTGGATGTTCGCGGCCACGTCCAGGCTCGCGAAGCGTCCGATGTCGTCGGGGTGGACGACCTGGAGGTGGGCCATGTGGTGCCGGTTGTCATTGACGCCATTGGCGGCGCGGGCCGCGGCGAGCGCGTCGAGGGCCTCACGGACGGCGCGGTCGCCGAGCGCGTGGAAGTGCACTTGGAAGCCGGAGCGGTCGAGCGCGCACACCGCCTCGGTGAGCAGGGCGGGTTCGATGAAACTGAGCCCGGAGTTGGCGGTGGGGCAGCCACAGCCGTCGAGGTAGGGCTCCAGCATTCCCGCGGTGAAGTTCTCCGCCACACCGTCCTGCATGATCTTCACGCTGGTGGCGTTGAAGCGGCCCACCTGTCCGGTGCGGCGGCGCTCCGCCAGCTCGGGGAGTTGTTCCAGACCGCGTTCGCGGTCCCACCACAGGGCACCGACGACGCGGGCGAGCAGCGAGCCTTCACGGGCCGCGCGCAGATAGACATCGAAGTTGTCGGGGTTGCCGGGGAAGGCGCCGATCATGGCGTCCTGCCAGCCGGTCACGCCCAGCGAGAAGAGGTACTCCTGCGCGGCGAGCAGACCGGCGTACGCCTCGTCCGGTGTCGCGATCGGCATATGGCGGGCCACCAGTTCCACGGCGCCCTCGTGCAGGGTGCCGGCCGGGGTCCCGTCCGGCTCCCGCTCGATCCGGCCGTCCACCGGGTCGGGGGTGCGGCGGCCGACCCCCGCGAGGTCGAGTGCGCGGGTGTTGGCCCAGGCGCCGTGGCCATCGCGGTTGGTGAGCAGGACGGGCCGGTCCGGCACCACCGCGTCGAGCATGCCGCGCGTCGGCGTACCCCCGGGGAAGCTGTCCATGGACCAGCCGCCGCCGCGGATCCAGTCCGCGTCCGGATGGTCCTTGGCGTACTGGGCCACCACCGCGAGACAGCCCTCGGCGGTGTTCCGCCCACCCAGGTCGCAGCCGAGCATCAGGGCTCCGCCCACCACGGGATGGACATGGGCGTCCTGGAACCCGGGGACGAGCAGTCCGCCCTCCAGGTCGACGACCTCCGTGGCGGCGCCGGCGAGCGACCACACCGTGCTCGCGTCGGCGACGGCAAGGATCCGGCCTCCCCCTACGGCGACGGCGGCGTCCACCGGGGTGGGCCTCGTTCCGGCCCCGGTGAAGACCCGGCCACCCACGAAAACGGTGTCGGCCTGTTGGCTGCGGTGTGCCATCGAAGCAACCTCCGGCTCGGCGGGCTGACCCGCTGGCTTGTTTGTTGTGGAGGAGTGAACGGCAGCGCAATGCTGTTGTCAACGGTATTGCGCTGATCGTTTCCTGGATCGATACACTGGCCGCACCATGCCGAAGTCACCCGCCAACACGGCCCGGAGCAAGCGCGCAGGCAGTCAGCTGACGCCCGACGCGATCATCGACGCGAGCCTGCGCATCGCGGCTCGCGGTAGTGAGGACGCCTTCACCGTCCGGCGCCTGGGCGAGGAGCTCGGTGCCGACCCGACCGCGATCTACCGGCACTTTCGCGACAAGGACGAGCTGCTGCTGTCCGTCGCGGACCGCACGCTCGGGGAGGTGCTCGACAGCATCCCCGAGGGCCTTGACTGGAAGGGGCGCATCCGGGCACTCGCCGACGGCTCGCTGGCGGTCGCCCTCAAATACCCGGTGGTGGGCTCGGCCATGGCAAGCCGGACCACCCGGCGGCCCAACGAGTTCCGGGTCGTCGAACTCATCCTCGGCGCCGTCATGGAGGCCGGACTCGAGGGCGCCGAGGCGGCCCTCCACTACCGTATGGTCGCGGACTCACTGCTCGCCTATGTCGGTCAGCAGGCCGCCTATTTCCTGTTCGACGCGGAGGCCCGCGCGGCCGACGAGTCCGCCTGGACCCGCGAGTACCGGCTGGTCGACCCGCAGGCACTCCCGAACATCACCCGTCTGAGCGCCGAACTCGCCGAGGTGACGGACGAGCAGATCTTCGAGGCCACGGTCGGAGCGCTGATCTCGGCGATCGAGAAGCGAGCCGAGACCCTGCGGAGGGCCTAGCCGTCGGTGGCGGAGGGTGCCGTGCCGGTCAGCGAGCGTCGCCGACCGGCCGGAGGCCGCGGGCCAGGTCGAGCAGGTCGTCGGCCACCCGCCGGGGGTGCTGGGCGTGCAGATCGTGCTCGGAGTCGAGATATTCGCGCATCGTCGCATGGCGCAGATCGGCCGTGGTCTCCCTGATGCGGGAGCGGATGCGGTCCGCCCACTTCGCGTCCGCGCCCTTGGGGATGGCGGGCATGAGCAGGGTGGGCACGTCGATGGCCGCGTACCACGGCCGCGGCGGCTCGTTCCAGATGCTGTGCAGGATCGACAGGTGCTGCTCGGTGGACATGCGCCGGGACAGCGACCCGTCCGGGTTCTCCCGCATCGTGGCCACCGCGGCCTCGATCGCCGCCGGGGACCAGTCCGGGTGGATGGCGCGGAAGTAGTCGCTCACGCTCTGCACGGTGGCACCCTCCAAGGACGCCGGCCGCAGCGCCCCGACGAACGCGTCCCAGGAGGAGAACGCCTTGGCCGGCTCCAGCCAGCCGCCGTCCACCAGGGCCAGCGCGGCGACCAGCCCGGGGTGCTCGGCGGTCAGCCGCACCGAGATATTGCCGCCCCAGGAGTGACCGGCCACCACCACCCGGTCCAGCCCGAGGGCGGCGGACGCCGCCACCAGATCCGCTACCGCGGTCGGGATGTCGTATCCGGTCTCCGGGGTGTCGGAGTCCCCGTGGCCGCGCAGATCCACCGCGTACACCGCATGGCCCGCGGCGGCCAGATGGTCGGCGACCTCGTCCCACAGCCGGGCGCTCGACGCCATGCCGTGGACCAGGAGAAAGGGAAGCGACGCCGTTCCCGGCCGGTGCCGGAAATGCAATTTCACATCGTCGGTTACGGGCACGGAAAGATCCATGGCGGAATTCTAGCCGGACCGCCCAATCCGATTCGACCGCTGGGGGATGTGATGTATGCGCGAATTAGCGGCGCTTTAGCGGGAGGCGAGATGCTGGATGGCCGGGCGATTCATACTCTCATGCCGACCCACCTCCCTTGCCGACCGCAGACTCCGAACCGAAGTGAGGCGCCGTGTATCCCCCGGAATCCAGGTTCGCTCATATCGACAACATCGACCTCACCGACTTGTCCTTCTGGGCACAGCCCTACGGCGACCGCGATGCCGCCTTCGCGGCGCTGCGCGGACGGCCGGAGCCCGTTCTCTTCCGCGAGCCGGTCATGCCCGGGTTCGGGCAGGGGTCCGGCTATTACGCGATGGTCCGGCATGCCGATATCGCCGAGGTGAGCCGGCGTCCGCAGGACTTCGGCTCCGTGCCCACCGCGATCAGCATCATCGATCTGCCGGAGGAGTTCGACAACTTCTTCGGATCGATGATCAATATGGACAATCCCCAGCACGCCCGGATGCGTCGGCTGGTCTCCCGCGCGTTCGGCCGGGGAATGGCCGCCGAGTTCGAGGCGGCTTCCCACAAGGCGGCCCGGAAGATTGTCGACGGCCTTATCGCGGAAGGGCCGGGAGACTTCGTCCGGAAGGTCGCGGCGATCATGCCGATCGCGGTACTCAGCGGCATGATGGGGATTCCCGACGACGACTACGAGTTCATTTACGACCGGTCCAATATCATCGTCGGCACCTTCGACCCCGAATATGTTCCCCGGGCCGATCAGGCCACCGCCGCCCTGCTGAAGACCTCCCATGAACTCGCCGACTACATCGCACGGCTCGCCGCCGACCGCACCCGCAACCCCACGGGCGATCTGATCACCCGGCTGGTGCAGGCGCAGATCGACGGTGAGCGGCTCAGCCCCGAAGAGCTCTCGTCCTTCTTCATCCTGCTCGTCGTCGCCGGAATGGAGACGACCCGCAACGCCATCTCGCGCGGTCTGGTGCTGCTCAGCGAGCACCCGGAGCAGCGGAAGCTGCTGCTCTCCGACTTCGAGGCCTACGCGCCGGGCGCGGTCGAGGAGATCCTGCGGGTCGCGACCCCCATCAACTGGATGCGGCGCACCGTCCGGCGCGACTGCGAGGTGAACGGCCACCGCTTCGAGGAGGGCGACAAACTGCTGCTCTTCTACTGGTCGGCCAACCGGGACGAGGACGTCTTCCCCGACCCCTACGAGTTCGACATCACCCGGGACCCCAATCCCCATATGACCTTCGGGTCGGTCGGACCGCACTTCTGTCTGGGCGCCCATCTCGCCCGGATGGAAGTCACGGTGCTCTTCCGCGAGCTGTTCAGCCGGCTGCCGGAGATCCGCACGGTGGGGGAGCCCCGGCGGCTGGTGGCCAGCTTCGTCGAGGCCATCAAGCATGTGCAGTGCGCCTTCTGACGCACCTGCCCCACATCACCGAAAACGCCGCGCGGGAGGGGGCTGATCCCCTCCCGCGCGGCGTTGTGCCCGGCGGGCCGGACTAGGCCGTGGCGCCGTCACCGGAGTTCACCGCTGCGTACGCCTCGGCCAGGTAGTGGCCGAGCTGGGCCGGGGTGGGGTACTCCAGGATGGCGACGAGGGGGATCTCCACGTCGGTGAGCGTCATCAGATTGCGGGTGAGCTCGAGAGCGGTCAGCGAAGTGAGCCCGTTCTCCAGGAAGTTGCTGTCGTCGTCCACCACGGTGGGCGCCAGGATGTCGGCCAGCTGCGTCCGTACGGCCTCCCGCATGACGTCCTCGCGCTCCTCGGCCGTGGCGATGGCGAGCGCCTGGTGCAGCGCCGCCCCGTCGAGTGCGGTCTCGCTCTTCTCCGTCTGCATCGCGGATCCCTCTCCTTGAGCTCCGGTGCCGTCGCCGGGGGTGTGATTGTTGACTTTGGTGTGTGCGTTCATGGGTACTCCCGCCTGGTTGGGGCCGGTCGGTGTCGGTCACCGACCGCGGTGGGTATGCGGCGTGCTCGAAGGGCCGGAGACGTCATCGAAGAGCCGATGTGTTCCCAGCTCGGAGGCGTGTGCGGTCATCCAGGCCCAGTCGATGTCCGCGATGACCACGGACGCCGTGTCCGCCATGACCGCCTGCCGCAGCAGCGCGGCGGCCGAGTGCTGGGGGAGTGCGGGCAGCCCGTTGGCGCGCAGCTGCTTGGCGGCGCCGACGGCCGTGTCGGGGTCGTCGATCGAGCCCCAGCACACCGACGTCGCCGGAACGCCCCGCGCCCGGCACTCCTGGGCGAGCGCGCCCAGATAGGCGTGTGCCGGCGCCTGGTTGCCCAGACCCGGGCTGGGCAGGACGCCCACGACCGAGCACCCGAGCACCAAGGCCGACAGCTCATGGTCGCTGCCGAGGGCACAGAGGTTCACCGCGCCCGCCACCGTGGCCGCCCACTCGCGCTCGATCCGCGCCACCTCCAGCTGCCCCGCCTCCGTGGCCAGGGGCGCCGTGAGATGCAGGACGGCCGTCAGCGGGAACTCCGCGGGAATGCCGGCGACGGCCGCGGCGAGTGCTTCCCGATCCGCCACGTCGATGGTGGCCACGGACGTCCGTACGCCCGAGGCGTCGAGCTCGGCCACCAGGGCGGCGGACGGTGGCGCGGTGTCGACAAGCAGCAGGTGTTCGGCGCCGTCCCCGGCCGCCCAGCGGGCGGTGTGGGCGCCGAGGGCGGTGGCGGCCCCCGTGATGAGGACCGTTCCCCGCAGCCGTCGCGCGGGGGTGGTGAGGGCCGTGGGGACATCGCGCATCAGACGCCGGGCGAAGCAACTGTCGCCTCGTACGGCCACGTCCACTTCGTCGTACGCCCCGGCCAGCACGCCCGCGAGCCGCCGCCCCGCGCGGTCGTCGAACCTGTCCGGCAGCTCGACCAGCCCGCCCCACCGGGGCGGACGCTCTATCGCCAGCGCGCCGCCCAGGCCCCGGAGTCCGGCCTGCTCCGGACGGGACATCGGATCGCCCACGTCGACGCTGACGCCACCGCGGGTCGCCAGCCACACAGGGGCCTCGACCCCGGCCCGCCGCAGCGTCTCGAACAACTCCACGGTCGGCGCGAGCGCCGGGCTCCGCCCGTCGTCGGCCGGTGGCCGAGCGTCTTCCACCGCCAGGAGGGAGAGCACCCCAGCGACCGGCCGCCCGGCGAGGGACAGTGCGGCGTTCGGAGCGAACATGACGGTCTCCGCGCCATGGTCGCGCAGCGCGGTGGTCATGGCGGCCACCGTGCCGTCGTCCCCGCCGGCGCCGGACGTCACGACCAGCCAGGTGCCGGTCAGCCGCGGTGTCGGCGGATCGGGGAGGGGCTTCCAGGCGATGCGGTAGCGCCACTCCCGCTGCCGCCGCCAGGTGGCCAGGGCGGGCAGGATCTCCGCGAGCACCTCCCGCCGCTCGGCGGGCACCTCGAGCGCCCGGGTCAGGGCCGCCGCGTCCGTACGTTCCACGGCATCCCAGAACTCGGCCTCCGCCCAGGTCTCCACCGTGGGCACGGCATCCGACGGCGCCTCGTTCTCCAGCCAGAAGCGCTGTCGCTGAAAGGCGTAGGTGGGCAGTGGGACGGCGCGGGGAGGCGGGTCGCCGTCGAACAGGGCGGCCCAGTCCACGGTGGCGCCCATGGTGTGCGTACGGGCCAGGCCGCACATCAGCGCCCGCACCTCGGCCACCTCACCACGGAAGGGCGCCAGCACCAGCGCGGCCGGAGCGGAAGGCAGCATCGCCCGCGGTCCCAGCTCCCACATCGCGCCGGCCTCGTCGAGCGAGCGCATGGGTGGCCGCTCGTACTCCACCGGGCCCGGACCGGCGTCGGTGGCCACCAGTCGGCAGGCGTCGGCGAGGCCCAGAGCCCCGGTGATGTGTGCCGCGGCGATCTCACCGACCCCACGGCCCACCACCGCGTCGGGCCGCACCCCCACCGAGGCCAGCAGCCGGGCCAGCGCGATGTAGAGGGCGAACAGCCCGGCCCGGGAGGACGCGTCGTGCTCCCCCTTCGTCCCGAGCAGCTCACCGACCTCGTCGAAGGCCGTGGCGAAGACGGGGAACCGGTCGTACAGCTCGCGGCCCGTCCCCGGCGGATGACCGCCCTCGCCACCGAGGGCGAACACCGTCCCGCCCGCCGAGGCCGTCGCGCCGGTACGGGCCACATCGGGCCCCACCACCGAGGGGTGCGGCTCACCGGCCGCCAGCGCGGCCAGCCCCGCCCTCAGCTCGTCCGGCCCCCGGCCGACCACGACCGCCCGGTGGTCGAACACCGACCGCGTGGTCACCAGCGACCAACCAACGTCTGTGGGGGACAGCCTCGGAGCGGCGGCCACATGTGCGGCCAGCGCACGGGCCTGGCCGCGAAGCGCCGCCGCGCCCCGCGCGGACAGCACCCACGGCACCACCCCAGGGTCGCGGGCGCCACCCTCGTCGGCGGCACCCTTCACCGATTCGGTGAACTCCTCCAGAATCACATGGGCGTTGGTACCGCTGGCGCTGAACGAGGACACCCCGGCCCGCCGCGGCCGGTCCACCCGCGGCCAGTCCATCCGCTCGGTCAGCAGCCGCACCGCGCCCTTCCGCCAGTGCACCAGCCGGGTCGGCCGGTCGATGTGGAGCGAACGCGGCAGTACGCCCCGGCGCATCGCCATCACCATCTTGATCACACCGGCCATTCCGGCGGCGGCCTGCGTATGACCGATGTTCGACTTGATGGATCCGAGCAGCAGCGGCCGGCCCTCCGGACGGTCCTGCCCGTACGTGGCGAGCAGCGCCTGGAGCTCGATGGAGTCACCGAACGCGGTACCCGTGCCATGCGCCTCCACCGCGTCCACGTCCCCCGTGGACAGCAGGGCGTTCGCCAGGGCGTCGCGGATCAGCTGCTGCTGGGCGGGGCCGTTGGGCGCGGCCATGCCCGTACTGGCACCGTCCTGGTTGATGGCCGAGCCGCGGATCACGGACAGCACCGGATGGCCGTTGCGCCGTGCGTCCGACAGCCGCTCCAGTAGCAGCAGACCGGCGCCCTCCCCGTACACCATGCCGTCGGCGGCGTCCGCGAACGACCGGCACCGGACATCGGGCGACAACTGGCGCTGGCTGGAGGCCACTTGGAATACGCTCGCGGTGTACATGATGGCGGCGCCACCGGCCAGCGCCAGCGTGCACTCGCGCCGCCGCAGCGCCCCGGCCGCCAGATGCATCGCCACCAGCGACGACGAACACGCGGTGTCCAGGCTGACCGCCGCGCCCTGAAGGCCGAGGGTGAACGCCACCCGGCCCGAGGACACACTGCCCGCGTTGCCGTTTCCCACCTGGCCCAGCAGACCCTCGGGGATCTCGTCCAGACGCGAGGCGTAGTCGTGGTACATCACCCCCGTGTAGACGCCGGTCCGACTGCCCCGCAGGGTGTGCGGATCGATGCCCGCGCTCTCCGTCGCCTCCCACGCCAGCTCCAGCAGCATCCGCTGCTGCGGTTCGATGGCCGCCGCCTCCCGGGCTCCGATGTCGAAGAACTCCGCGTCGAAGTCGGCCGCGTCATAGATGAAACCGCCGGCCCGCACATACGAGGTGCCGTGGTTCTCCGGATCGGGGTGGTAGAGGTTCTCCAGGTCCCAGCCCCGGTCGGTGGGGAAGCTGGAGACGGCGTCCCGTCCGTCGGCCACCAGATCCCACAGCTGGGCCGGGGTGCGCACACCGCCGGGGAAGCGGCAGGCCATGCCCACGATGGCGATCGGCTCCTCCAGTTCCTCCTGGACCTCCCGCAGCCGCTGCCGGGTCTCATGGAGCTCGGACGTGGTCCACTTGAGATAGTCGACGAGCTTCTCCTCGTTGCTCATGAGCCGCCCGCACCCACTGCGCTGCGCGGGCTCAGATCCACCAGCGCGAGCTCATCGGCGGTCAGCGGCGGCTCGGTGAGCTCCGGGAGGACCCGGTCCTTCTGCATCAGCGACAGGAAGCCGCTGGACGCCAGCTCGGACTGTGGGGCCGTGAGGCTGATGACGTCGGTCACCACATCACACACCGCCGAGGAGCGAATCGACCGGTCGGCGATCAGATCGGAGAAGCGCTGCCGCGCCACGGACCCGCCCGTCAGCCGTGGATCCGTCGTGTTCATCCGGCAGTTGACGTACTCCACGTCCTTGGACGCGGCCATGATCCAGGGGTCGTCCACGGTGGCGCTGATCGCCTGCTGGGCCCGGTGCGTCGTTCCCCTGGCGATCCCGGACCGCTGGAGCTCGGTGTCCAGCGCGGCGGCCGCGCGAGCCGCCGAGCTCATGCCATGGCCGTAGATCGGGTTGAACGCGGCCAGCGCGTCCCCGAGCACCAGCAGCCCCTCCGGCCAGATGTCCAGCCGCTCCGGATACAGCCGCCGGTTGGCACCGACCCGCGAGACGGCCACCGGGGTCAGTGGCTTCGCGAGCGCGATGAGATCGGCCACCAGCGGATGACGCAGTGTCCGCGCGTAGGGCAGGAACTCGTCGTCGTGGGTGGGCAGTCCGGCGCCCCGGGTGCACGACAGGGTCACCATCCAGGTGTCGTCCTCCTGCGGATACACCACCCCGAACCGGCCCGGCTCGCGCAGCCGGTGGTCGGCGGCCACGTTGACGGCGGGGAATCCGGCCGCGGCGCCCGGCGGACCCTGGTACACGCGGGTGGCGTAGGCGATGCCCGCGTCGACGATGTCCTCCTCCAGCGGCGGCACCTCCAGCGCCGACAGCCAGTGCCGGAGCCGGGAACCGCGCCCGGAGGCGTCGACCACCAGATCGGCCTCCAGGGTTTCGCCCGCCCCGGTGTCCACGTCGCGCACCCGGACCCCGGTGACCCGTTTGGCGTCGCCGACCAGATCGAGGATCTCGGCGCGCCGGCGCACGGTGATCCGCCCGGTGGCGAGTACGCGGTCGCGTACCTTCCAGTCCAGGAACGGGCGGGTGCACATCAGGGCGTACTGCCGCGGCGGAAAGCGGTGCTGCCAGCCGTGGGACGTCAAGGTCACCAGATCCTGATGGAACCCGATCCGGCGGGCGCCCGCGTCGAGCAGTTGGTCGATCATGCCCGGCAGCAGCGTGTCCACGATGCGCGCGCCGCTGGACCACAGCACATGGACATGGCGGCCCTGCGGCGATCCCTTGCGGTGCCGGGGGCCGTCCGGCAGCACATCGCGCTCCACGACGGTGACACGCTCCAGATGCCGGGCCAGCACATGGGCGGCCAGCATTCCCGCCCAGCCCCCGCCCAGAACGATTCCGTGTGTGGGTTCGGTCATGGTTTTCGCTCTCCTCCCTTCACCGCTTACGGCTTTCCCGTCGGACTGGGGCTGCCCTTGGCCTGGACCATCTTGGCGAGGTTCTGGGTGACGGCCATGAAATGCGCGACACCGGTGAGTTCGGGACCGTCGCCCACTTTCGTGTCCGTGATGCCCCAGAAAGCCTGGGCGTGATGGACCAGACCGTCATCACCGAGTTCGATCACCCCGATGATGCTGAAGGTGAGTTTGGTCGGCGCGTACACCGTGACCGTGGTCGGTACCGCCACCCTGCGGCCGTCCATGGAAGTGACCGGACGGCCCGGGGTCTCGTGCACCTGGCATTCGATGGACCAGGCGATATGTTCGCGAAGCGCGTCCTTTCCGATGAGCGGGGGCGCGCCGACCGGGTCCTCGAAGACGATGTCGTCCGAGAACAGCTCCAATACGGCTTCCACATCACCCTCGTTCATGCGCCGCGCGTATTCCAGAGCCATTCTCTTGAGGGTCGCCTCATCGGCCATGAACGCCTCCTGTGCGGTGCCGGGGTCGTGGGGGATCAGTCGGCGATACCAATGTCCGACCTCCCCCAGAACATCTGCAGTTCCTGAATGAGGCCACCTGGCCCCGCGCGCATCATCAGGACGTAATCCCAGGTGATGCGGGAGTTCTCCGGGGCGTCCTGAGCCGTCAGCCAGCCGCGCTCGGCGAAGCCGGGTCCTTTGGGCAGATAGTCCATGGTGGCCGTCACCGGCACCAGGACATGCACCCCGTCCTGCCCCGCGACCGGCTCGCCGGGAATCTCGGTGATACCCGCCGCGGCGAGTTCCTCGAAATGCGCACGAAGGGCGTCCCGTCCGGTCCTGAGCCCCGATCCGACCGGGTCCTCGAACGTGACCTCGTCCGCGTAGAGTTCGAGAAGCCCGTCGACATCCGCGGCGTTCATCCGGCGGCTGTGCTCGAGAATGAGCTTCTTCCGGCTTCGCTCATCAATCACCGTGTGCCCCCATGTGCATGCTCTCCGTCGCTTTCGCTTCGGCCCAGGTCCTGGTCGATGAACTGGAAGATCTCGTCGGCCGTGGCGTCCTGAATGCGGCCGGCCGCTTGGCCTTCCTCCGTCCCGCCGCCGTGCAGGGCGCCCAGTTTCGACAGCGTGGACTGAAGGCGCTTCAACAGCGCCTCATGCGCCGTCTCGTCCTGGGCAACGGAAAGCAGCGCGCTTTCCAGCCTGTCGATTTCGCCCAGCATCGGGGCGAGCGGATCCACATCCTCGGGCGCCAATTCCGCATGCAGATGGACGGCGAGCGCGGCCGGATTCGGGTGGTCGAAAATGAGGGTGGTGGCCAGCCGCAGCCCGGTCACGGCCGTCAGCCTGTTGCGCAGCTCGATCGCGGTGAGCGAGTCGAAGCCGAGTTCCAGGAAGCCGCGCTCGGTCTGGATCCGCCCCGGGTCGGAGTGGCCCAGCGCCGCCGCCGCATGGGTGAGGACCAGATTGAGCAGCGTACGGCGCTGCTCCTGCACGGGCAGCGCGGCCAGATGACCGGCCCAGTCGGTGTGCGGCCGGGCCGTGGCCGCGGTGCGCCGGGCCGTACCGCCACCGGTGAGCGCCCGCAGGGGAGCGGGCAGGGTGAGCGCCGGCCGGCCCGCCAGCGCCCGTACGTCCAAGTCGATGGCGATCAGATGGTGGTGGCCATGGCGCACGGCGGCGTCCAGCAGCCCCAGCGCCCGCTCGCTGGACATCGCCCCGATGCCCGACCGGCTCATCCTGGCCCGGTCCGTCTCCCCCAGATGCCCGGTCATCCCGCTGGCGTCGGCCCACAGGCCCCACGCCACCGAGAGCCCCGGCAGACCGAGGGCGCGGCGCCGGGCGGCCAGGGCGTCGCAATAGGCGTTCGCCGCAGCGTAGTTGGACTGTCCGGAGGCGCCAAGCGTGCCCGCCGTGGAGGAGAACATCACAAACAGGGACAGCGGCAGCTCCGCGGTCGCGGCGTGCAGATGGGCCGCGGCCGTGGC
Source organism: Streptomyces lacaronensis (assembly GCF_047337785.1). Taxonomy (NCBI): domain Bacteria; kingdom Bacillati; phylum Actinomycetota; class Actinomycetes; order Kitasatosporales; family Streptomycetaceae; genus Streptomyces; species Streptomyces lacaronensis. The sequence continues at coordinate 1,516,008 of NZ_JBLHDK010000003.1, read as the reverse complement.
CTTCGGGCGCCACACCCGCGCCAGCCGCTCCGGGGTCTGGGTGGTGAGGACGGCGTCGTCCAGCACCCCGGCCGCGTGGATCACACCGGTCAGCGGATGCGCGGGATCGACCCCGGCCACCAGATCGGCCACCGCGTCCGGGTCGGTGACATCGGCCGCGGTGATGTGTACCCGCGCCCCCAACTCGGTCAGGTGATCGGTGAGTTCATCCGCGCCGACGGCCTCCGGGCCGCTCCGGCTCACCAGCAGCAGATGCCTGACGCCCCATGTGCGCACCAGGTGTTCGGCGACCAGAGCGCCGAGGGTGCCGGTGCCACCCGTGATCAGCACGGTGCCCTCGGTGTCGAGCCAGGTGGTCTCCTCCTCGTCCTGGCCGTCGACGGCCGGGCCGGTCGCGGCCGTCGCACGGACCATCCGGGGCACCAGCACCCGTCCGTCCCGCACCGCCACCTGGGGCTCATGCGCGTCGATCGCGCGTACCACGGCCTCCACGAGGCCCTCGCGGTCCGCGTGGCCCTCAGCGAGGTCGAGCAGCACAAACCGGCCCGGGTTCTCCGACTGGGCGCTGCGGATCAGCCCCCACGCCCCGGCGCCGGACGGGTCCAGTGTGTTGTCGTGAGTGTTGTCGGTGGCATCAGCGTTCCTGCCGGGATGGCCCGACGCAACCACGCCCCGTGTGACGACCACCAGCCGCGTGTCGGCCAGCGCCGGGCGCCGCAGCCAGGACTGCACCAGTCCCAGCAGCTCCTCGGTCGCCTCCAGCCCGTCCCCGTGGCGGCCCTCGGCGGCGTACGGATGGGTCAGGACCACGGCAGGAGCGGGCTCGCCCGCGTCGACGGCCGCGATCAGCGCCTCCAGGTCCGGATGGCACGCCACCGCATCGCTCGTGCCCGCCCGGACCGACTCCGCCAGCCCCAGCCGGTCCTCGCCCAGCACCACCCAACCGCCGTCGCCGACCACCGAGGTGGCGGACGGTGCGGTGGCCGGAGCGGGCAGCGGCGTCCAGTCCAGGGTGAACAGCCCGTCCACGGCACGGGCGGCCGTGGGCAACCGGTCCGTCGCGGCAGGACGGGTCACCAGCGAGTCGACCGTCAGCACCGGCGCGCCCACCGTGTCCGCCACCGTCAGCCGCAGCGACTGCCGCTCCTCGTCCCGGGACAGCCGGACCCGTACCGAGGCCGCCTCGGTGGCCCAAAGAGACACGCCGTTCCAGGCGAACGGCAACCACACCTGGCCGTCGTCCTCCTGTCCCTCGGGCCGGTCCATCAGCAGCGACGGATGCAGCGCCGCGTCCAGCAGCACCGGATGGATGCCGAATCCGTCCCGGCCCCCCGCGGCATCGGGCAGTGCCACCTCGGCGAGGACATCCCCGCCCTGGCGCCACGCGGCCGTCAGGCCCTGGTACGCCGGGCCGTAGCCGTACCCCGCCGCCATCACCTGCTCGTAGAAGGCGCCGACGTCCAGCGGCTCCGCGCCCGGCGGCGGCCATGCCCCGCCCAGGCCCTCCACCGGTGCGGGGGCGTCGGCGGCGGGTGCGAGCACGCCCACCGCATGACACACCCACCCCGTGACCGGGCCGGAATCGAGGGCCGGGGCGTGGCCGACGCCGTTGGGGTCGTTGGGACGGTCGGGCCGGTGGGACGGGTCGGGCCGGTCGGGACGCGAGTACATCCGCACCTCACGCCGCCCGTCCTCCGTCGCGGCACCCACCACCACCTGCACCCGCAGCCCACCGGACTCGGGCAGCGCCAGCGGCACCTGGAGCGCCAGTTCCTCCACCCCGCCACAGCCGACCTCGTCGGCCGCTCGCAGCGCCCACTCCACCAGCATCGCGCCCGGCGCCAGCACCGCACCGGCCACCACATGCTCGGCGAGCCATGGATGGGACCGCGTGGAGATCCGGCCGGTGAGCACGTGAGTGGTGCCGTCCGCGAGTTCCACCGAGGCGCCGAGCAGCGGATGCCCGGCGGCCGTCAGCCCCAGATCGGCCGGGTCACCACCCGGCCCGCCCTCTCCGTCCAGCCAGTACCGCTCACGCTGGAAGGCATAGGTGGGCAGGTCGATGACGCGGGGTGCGGGGTCGGTGTGGAACCAGCGGGTCCAGTCGACCGTGACTCCGGCGGTGAACGCCTGCGCCACCGACCGTGCCAGCTGGACCGCGCCACCGTGGTCGCGTCGCAGGGTCGGGATGGTGACCGCGTCGACCCCCGCCTCCTCGATGGTCTCCTGCATGCCGATGGTGAGGACGGGGTGGGTGCTGGCTTCGATGAACACGCGGTGGCCGTCGTCGAGGAGTGCTCGTACGGCGTCGGCGAAGCGCACTGGTTCGCGGAGGTTCTTGACCCAGTACGCGGTGTCGAGTCCGCTGGTGTCCATGCGGGTGCCGGTGACGGTCGAGTAGAACGCCACCTGGCCCGGCACCGGCTTGACCCCGGCGAGGAGTTCATTCAACTCCTCGGCGATTTGGTCGACTTGGGTGTTGTGGGAGGCGTAGTCCACGTCGATGAGTCGGGCGCGGTGGCCTGTTTGTTCACAGGCGGTGATGGTGTGGGCGACTTGTTCGGGTGGTCCGGAGACGACGACGGAGCCGGGTCCGTTGACGGCGGCGATGCCGACGTTGTGGGCTGGTTCGCCGAGTTTGGTGAGGAGTTGTTCGGTGTGGGTTTGGCTGAGGGTGAGGGAGGCCATGGCGCCGTGGCCGGCGAGGCGGCGGAGGGCGTGGGCGCGGAGGGCGACGATGCGGGCGCCTTCGTCGAGGGAGAGGGCTCCGGCGACGCAGGCGGCGGCGATTTCGCCTTGGCTGTGGCCGATGACGGCGGTTGGGGTGACGCCGTGGTGGTCCCATAGGGCGGCGAGGGAGACCATGACGGCCCACAGGGCGGGTTGGACGACGTCGACGCGGGTGAGGTCGGCGGCGTTGGTTCCGCCGCGCAGGGTTTCGGTCAGGGACCAGTCGATGTGGGGGGCGAGGGCTTGTTGGCATTCGGCGATGCGGGTGGCGAAGACGGGGGAGGTGTCCAGGAGTCCGGCGCCCATGCCGAGCCATTGGGAGCCTTGGCCGGGGAAGACCAGGACGGGGCCGGTGCCGCCGCTGGTGGTGGTGTTTGGTTCGATGATGGTGGGGTGGGTGTGGCCGGTGGCCAGGGCGTTGAGTCCGGTCAGGAGTTCGTCGCGGTGTTCGCCGACGATGACGGCGCGGTGGTCGAAGACGGACCGGGTGGCGATGAGTGACCAGCCGATTTCCTCCGCTGATGTCTGGGGGTCGGTGGCCACTCGTTGGGCCAGTGCGCGTGCCTGACCGCGCAATGCTTCAGCGCCACGTCCGGAGACCACCCACGGCACCACACCACCCGGCGAAACACCACTTGCCGACACCCCGCCCCCCGAGGTGTCCGGCGCGGGGGCGGCCTCGACTGGCTCGGGGGCCTGCTCAAGGATGAGATGGGCGTTCGTACCGCTGATGCCGAACGACGACACGCCCACACGGCGCGGCCGTCCATTCGCCGCCCACTCGACCGGTTCGGTCAGCAGCCGCACCGCACCCGCGTCCCAGTCCACATGCGGCGTCGGCTCGTCGATGTGCAGCGAGGCGGGGAGCACCTCATGCCGCAGGGCCTGCACCATCTTGATCACACTGGCCGCACCGGCGGCGGCCTGGGTGTGCCCGATGTTGGACTTGACGGAGCCCAGCCACAGCGGACGTCCCTCCGGCCGGTCCCTTCCGTACGTGGCCAGCAGCGCCTGTGCCTCGATCGGATCGCCCAGCGTGGTGCCCGTACCGTGCGCCTCCACCGCGTCCACCTCGGACGGCGACAGCCCCGCGTTGGCCAGGGCCTGCCGGATCACCCGCTGCTGCGAGGGCCCGTTCGGCGCCGTCAGACCGTTCGACGCACCGTCCTGGTTGACCGCCGAGCCCCGGATCACCGCCAGCACCCGGTGCCCGTTGCGCCGCGCGTCCGACAGCCGCTCCAGCAGCACCAGGCCGACGCCCTCGGAGAAGCCCGTACCGTCGGCCGCCGCCGCGAACGCCTTGCACCGCCCATCCGGGGACAGCGCGCGCTGACGCGAGAACTCGGTGAACCCACCGGGCGTGGCCATCACCGTCACTCCGCCCGCGAGGGCCAGCGAGCACTCGTCCTGCCGCAGTGCCTGCACCGCCAGATGCGTGGCCACCAGTGACGACGAGCACGCCGTGTCCACCGTGACCGCGGGCCCCTCCAGGCCGAACGAGTACGACACCCGGCCCGAGACCACGCTGCCGAGGTTTCCGGTGGCCACATAGCCCGCCGAGTCGCTGGTCGTCTGGCCGATGAGCGACAGATAGTGGTACGAGTCCACCCCGGCGAACACTCCGGTGGCACTGCCGCTCAGCGCCTCCCGCGTGAGCCCCGCGCGCTCGAACGCCTCCCACGCCGTCTCCAGCAGCAGCCGCTGCTGCGGATCCATCGCCGCGGCCTCACGTGGGCTGATCCCGAAGAACTCGGCGTCGAAGTCGGCCACATCGCGGAGGAATCCGCCCTCGCGGGCGCTGCTGGTGCCGGCGTGCTCCGGATCCGGGTCGTAGAGGCTCTCCAGGTCCCAGCCACGGTCCTCGGGAAACGAGGAGATGACGTCCACGCCCTCGTCCACCACCCGCCACAGATCCTCGGGGGTCGCCACATCGCCGGGGAAGTGGCAGGCCATCCCGACGATGGCGATGGGCTCCCGGGCGCGGTCCTCGACCTCGCGCAACTGCCGCCTGGCCAGACGCAGATCGGCGGTCGCCCGCTTGAGATAGCTGCGGAGCTTCTCGTCATCCGTCATATCGCATCAACCCGATCGTCACGGCTGTCCTGATTGAGCGGTCCTGGTCCAGTGGTTCTGGTCCAGTGGTCCTGGTCCAGTGGTCCTGATTCATCGGAGACTGTCGTCGGAGGGGACGGTCAGCTCGTTGTCGAGCGCCCGGAACAAGTCCTCGTCGCTGGCCGACGCCAGATCCTCCTCGGCGTCGTCGCCGTCCGCGTCCTGCCACGGGCCGTCCGCCTTGCGCAGCAGCTCCCGCAACCGCGCCGCGATCCGGGTCCGCTGCTCCCGGTCGGCGATCCCCCCGGTCAAGGCGGCGTCGAGGGAGTCGAGGCCGGTGAGGAGCGAGTCCGCAGACGCCGCCCCGGCCGGGACCAGGAGCTCCTCCAGCAGCCGCACCACCGCGGTGGGCGTGGGGTGGTCGAAGACCAGGGTGGTGGGCAGTCGCAGACCGGTGGCGGCGCCCAGCCGGTTGCGCAGCTCCACGGCGGTCAGCGAGTCGAAGCCCAGCTCCCGGAAGTTCTGGGCGGGGTGGATGGCATCCGCCGTGTCATGGCCCAGCACCGTCGCCGTGGCGTTGCGCACCAGCTTGAGGAGCGCCTGCCGCCGGTCCTCCCCGGACATGGCGGCGAACGCCTCGGCCGGTGCCGCCCAGCCCGGGGCGACGGCTGCGGTGGCCGCCTGTGGCGCGGCGCCGCGTACGAGGCTCCTGAAGAGCAGCGGCAGGTCGTCGGCGTGGGCCTCACGCCGCATGGTGGCCAGGTCGAGCCGGATGGGTGCCAGGGTCGGCAGACCGCTGTCGAGCGCGATGTCGAGCAGCGCGAGGCCCTGTTCGGTCTCCAGCCCCACCATCCCGGCCCGCGCCAGCCGTGCCCGGTCGGTGTCCGTCATCCCACCGGTCATGCCGGTGGCCTGGGCCCAATACCCCCAGGCCAGGGAGGTGGCGGGCAGGCCGTGGGCATGACGGTGCACGGCGAGCGCGTCCAGGAAGGCGTTGGCCGCCGCGTAGTTGCCCTGGCCCGCTGCGCCCAGCAGCCCGGCCGCCGCGGAGAACAACACGAACGCCGACAGCCCGGCGTCTCGGGTGAGCTCATGCAGATTCCACGCCGCGTCGGCCTTCGCCCGCAGCACCTCGTCGAGCTGATCGGGCGTGAGCACCTCGACCGTGGCATCGCGAAGCAGCCCTGCGGCGTGGACGACGGCGGTGAGTGGATGGCGGTCGGGCACGGTCTCCAGCAGCTTGGCCAGGGCGGCCCGGTCGGCCGCGTCACACGCCAGGATGGAGACGTGTGCGCCGAACTCGGTCAGTTCGGCCGCCAGCTCCGTGGCCCCCGGGGCGTCGGGGCCCCGGCGGCTGATGAGCAGCAGCCGCCGTACGCCGTGGTGGGTCACCAGATGTCGGGCGGTGGCGGCGCCGAGAGTGCCCGTGCCACCGGTGATGAGGACCGTGCCCTCCGGGTCGAGGGCGGTGGGGAGCGTCAGCACGATCTTGCCGATGTGGCGGGCCTGGCTGAAGTAGCGGAACGCCTCGGGGGCCTGGCGGATGTCCCACAGCGTGGTCGGCAGCGGTTGCAGCGTCCCGTTCTCGAACAGCGTCGACAACTCGGCCAGCATCTGCTGGATGCGGTCCGGACCCGCCCCGCCGACCAGGTCGAACGCGCGATAGACGACCCCCGGATACCGGGCGCCGACCTCCTCGGGGTCGCGGACATCGGTCCGGCCCATGTCGATGAAGCGACCGCCGGGGGCCAGCAGCCGCAAGGAGGCGTCCATGAAGTCACCGGCCAGGGAGTTGAGCACCACATCGACCGATCCGGCGGCGGCGCGGAACACCGCTTCGAAGTCGAGGGTGCGCGAGGAGGCGATATGACGGTCGTCGAAACCGCGCTCCCGCAGGGCGTGCCACTTCGCGGGTCCCGCCGTGGCGAACACCTCGGCCTCCCAGTGGCGGGCCAGCTGCACGGCCGCCAGGCCCACTCCACCGGTGGCCGCGTGCAGCAGCAGCCTCTCCCCGGCCCGCAGCCCCGCGAGATCGGAAAGACCGTAGTAGGCCGTGAGGAAGGCGGACGGTGTGGTGGCAGCCTGTGCGTAGGACCACCCCACGGGGATCCTGGTGATCATCCGGACGTCGGTGACCACCAGCGACCCGGTGCCGTTGAACAGGCCCATGACCCGGTCGCCCACCGCGAACTCCTCGGTAGCGGGCCCCACTTCGACGACCACGCCCGCACCGTCGCCGCCCAGTGGCCTGGGGTCCTCCACCATGCCCAGCGCCACCACGACGTCATGGAAGTTCACCCCGCCCGCCCGAAGCGCCACCCGGACCTCGCCCCGGCCCAGCGGGCGGGTGTTGTCCGGGCAGTCGACCAGCGCCAGCTGGTCCAGGCTGCCGTGGCCGGTCAGCCCCAGGCGCCACGTGGCCGACCCCTCCGGCGGGGTGAGCCGCTTGGCCGCGTCGTCGTGGACCAGCCGCGGTACGTACGCCACCCCGTCCCGCAGCGCCAGCTGGGGCTCGCCCGAGGCCACGGCGTCGGACAGGGCCCGTGGCGAGGTGTCCCGACCATCGAGGTCGAGCAGCAGGACCCGGCCGGGGTTCTCCGACTGGGCGCTGCGCACCAGACCCCACACGGCGGAGGCGGGCAGATCGTGGACATCGTCATGGCTCTGCGGGGCGCTCGCCCCATGAGTGACCACCGCCAACCGGGCGTCGGCGCATTCGGGAGCGGCGAGGAACTCCCGCAACACCCCGAGAGCCTCCCTGCCCAGGTCATGGGTGCGCTCCACCGGATCGCCGCGGCCATCGGTGGAAGAGCCGAAGAAGGCGAACACCACATCGGGGGCCGGGCCCCCATCCGCCACGGCCGCCCGCACGGCGGCGATATCGGGGAGGTGGGAGGCATCGGGCAGCGCGTCGGACAGGGGACCGCCGTTCGGACCGATCACGGCAGAACGGCACGCGGGGGCGCCCGCGGCCGGTGTCATCCGCGTCCAGACCAGCTGGAACAGCGAATTCCTCCCCGCCGTACGGGCCCGGCCCAACTGCCCGTCCGGCACCGGGCGCAGGATCAGGTCGTCCACGACGGCCACCGTCGCGCCGGTCGGATCGGCCGCGAGCATGCTGAGCCGGTCCGATGCCGTCGGGGTGATGCGGATCCGCAGGGTGTCCGCGCCGGTGGCACGCAGCCGCAGACCGCTCCAGGTGAACGGGAGCAGGATCCCGTGCGCCTCCTCGGAGTCGGGCGCGACATCCAGGGCACGGGCGTGCAGCGCGGCGTCGAACAGGGCGGGATGGATGCCGTAGGCGGCCGCGCCCTCGCGCTCCCCTTCGGGCAGGGACACCTCGGCGTAGACATCGCCGTCCAGCCGCCACGCGGCGGTGAGGCCCTGGAAGGACGGTCCGTAGTGGTATCCGTGGTCGGCGAGCTGCCGGTAGAAGTCCTCTACGGGGAGCGGTGTCGCTCCGGGAGGCGGCCAGGCGCCCTCCAGGTCCGGAGAGTTGGGCGCGGCGGCGGTGGCGAGTGCACCGGTGGCATGCCGGATCCAGGCCGTGTCGCCGGGGTCGGCCGCAGGCCGTGAATGCACCGTGATCGGACGCTCGCCGGTGTGATCGGGAGCGGCCACGGCGATCTGCACATCGACCGCTTCACCCTGCGGAATCACCAGTGGCGCGTGCAGGGTCAGCTCCGCCACATGGCCACAGCCGGTTCGCGCGGCCGCGTGCAGGGCGAGTTCGGCGAAGGCGGTACCCGGCAGCAGGACGGTGTCCAGCACCCGGTGGTCGTTCAGCCACGGATGGGTCCGCGGCGACAGCCGGCCGGTCAGCAGATGGGCGCCGCCCTCCGCGAGTTCCACGGCGGCACCGAGCAGCGGATGCTCCGCGGACCCGAGCCCGAGGTCACCTGGGTCGCCACTGTGGCCACCCCGCCCGTCCAGCCAGTACCGCCGCCGCTGGAAGGCGTAGGTGGGCAGGTCGATGACGCGGGGTGCGGGGTCGGTGTGGAACCAGCGGGTCCAGTCGACCGTGACTCCGGCGGTGAACGCCTGCGCCACCGACCGCATCAACTGGGCGTGGTCGCCGTGGTCCCGGCGCAGGGTCGGCACCGCGGCCGCGGGCACACCGGCTTCTTCGAAGGTCTCCTGCATGCCGATGGTGAGGACGGGGTGGGTGCTGGCTTCGATGAACACGCGGTGGCCGTCGTCGAGGAGTGCTCGTACGGCGTCGGCGAAGCGCACTGGTTCGCGGAGGTTCTTGACCCAGTACGCGGTGTCGAGTCCGCTGGTGTCCATGCGGGTGCCGGTGACGGTCGAGTAGAACGCCACCTCCGCCTGGACGGGTTCGATCCCCGACAGGACCGCCCTCAACTCCTCTGCGATTTGGTCGACTTGGGTGTTGTGGGAGGCGTAGTCCACGTCGATGAGTCGGGCGCGGTGGCCTGTTTGTTCGCAGGCGGTGATGGTGTGGGCGACTTGGTCCGGTGGCCCGGAGATCACCACCGATCCGGGTCCGTTGACGGCGGCGACACCCACCCCTTCGGCGCCTTCGCCGAGTTTGGTGAGGAGTTGTTCGGTGTGGGTTTGGCTGAGGGTGAGGGAGGCCATGGCGCCGTGGCCGGCGAGGCGGCGGAGGGCGTGGGCGCGGAGGGCGACGATGCGGGCGCCTTCGTCGAGGGAGAGGGCTCCGGCGACGCAGGCGGCGGCGATTTCGCCTTGGCTGTGGCCGATGACGGCGGTTGGGGTGACGCCGTGGTGGTCCCATAGGGCGGCGAGGGAGACCATGACGGCCCACAGGGCGGGTTGGACGACGTCGACGCGGGTGAGGTCGGCGGCGTTGGTTCCGCCGCGCAGGGTTTCGGTCAGGGACCAGTCGATGTGGGGGGCGAGGGCTTGTTGGCATTCGGCGATGCGGGTGGCGAAGACGGGGGAGGTGTCCAGGAGTCCGGCGCCCATGCCGAGCCATTGGGAGCCTTGGCCGGGGAAGACCAGGACGGGGCCGGTGCCGCCGCTGGTGGTGGTGTTTGGTTCGATGATGGTGGGGTGGGTGTGGCCGGTGGCCAGGGCGTTGAGTCCGGTCAGGAGTTCGTCGCGGTGTTCGCCGACGATGACGGCGCGGTGGTCGAAGACGGACCGGGTGGCGATGAGTGACCAGCCGATTTCCTCCGCTGATGTCTGGGGGTCGGTGGCCACTCGTTGGGCCAGTGCGCGTGCCTGACCGCGCAATGCTTCAGCGCCACGTCCGGAGACCACCCACGGCACCACACCACCCGCCGAAACACCACTCGCCGACACCCCGCCCCCCGAGGTGTCCGGCGCGGGGGCGGCCTCGACCGGCTCGGGGGCCTGCTCAAGGATGAGATGGGCGTTCGTACCGGAGATCCCGAACGCGGACACACCGGCCCGGCGTGGACGCTCTCCACGCGGCCACGCGACCGGCTCGGTCAGCAGCCGCACCGCACCCGACGCCCAGTCGGCGTGCGGCGTCGGCTCGTCGATGTGCAGCGAGGCGGGCAGCAGCTCATGCCGCATCGCCATCACCATCTTGATCACACTGGCCGCACCGGCGGCGGCCTGCGTATGCCCCAGGTTGGACTTGATCGAGCCCAGCCACAGCGGCCGGTCCTCCGGCCTACCCTGGCCGTACGTGGCCAGCAGCGCCTGCGCCTCGATCGGATCGCCGAGGGTGGTCCCGGTGCCGTGTCCGTCGACCGCGTCCACCTCGGCGGTGGACAGCTGCGCGTTGGCCAGGGCCTGCCGGATCACCCGCTGTTGTGAGGGCCCGTTCGGCGCCGTAAGACCATTGCTGGCTCCATCCTGGTTGACCGCGGAACCCCGGATCACCCCGAGGACACGGCGGTTGCGGCGCTGCGCTTCACACAGGCGCTCCAGGACGATCAACCCGGCACCCTCGCCCCATCCGGTGCCGTCGGCGGCCGCCGCGAACGGCTTGCAGCGGCCGTCCGGGGCCATGCCACGCTGACGGGAGAACTCGATGAACGCGCCGGGTGTGGCCATCACGGCCACACCACCGGCCAGGGCCAGATCGCATTCGCCGCCGCGCAGCGCCTGACACGCCAGATGGATGGCGACCAGTGACGAGGAACACGCGGTGTCCACCGTGACCGCGGGCCCCTCCAGGCCGAGCGTGTACGCCACCCGGCCGGATACCACACTGCCGAGGTTCCCGGGGCCGACGTAGCCCTCCACCTCGCTGGTGATGTCGCCGATGACCGACAGATAGTCATGCGAACCCACCCCTGCGAACACCCCGGTGTTGCTGCCGCCCAGCGACGCCCGGTTGAGCCCGGCGCGTTCGAACGCCTCCCACGCGGTCTCCAGCAGCAGCCGCTGCTGAGGGTCCATGGCCTGGGCCTCGCGGGGGCTGATGTCGAAGAACGCCGCGTCGAACTCGGGCGCGTCGTAACAGAATCCGCCCTGGTCCACATACGACTTCCCATAGCTTTCGGGATCCGGGTCGAACAGCTCCTCAACGCCCCAACCCCGGTCCGTGGGAAAGCCGGAGACGGCGTCCTCGCCGTCCCGCACCAGCCGCCACAGCTCCTCCGGCGACCGCACCCCGCCCGGATAGCGGCAGGCCATGCCCACGATCGCGATGGGCTCCGGCTCGGCGGACTCGGCCTCCCGCAGACGCTCACGGGTCTGGCGCAACTCGGCCGTGACCCACTTGAGGTGGTCGAGCAGCTTCTCTTCGTTCGACATCTAGCGGAGGCTCCTTGGCGCGTCGCGGAGGATGGGGGTCATCGGGCTCACGACTTTCCGAGCTCGTCGGACTTTCCGAACTCGTCGGAGATGAGGTCGAAAATGTCTTCTGCCGTCGCCGTCTCGAGCTCGCTGTGGGCCGCGGAACGCTCCGTTTTCCGTTCCGTGTCACTCCACTTGGCCAGCAGCAGCCGTAGTCGCCCCGTGATCCGGCGGCGGGCCGCCTCGTCCACCGCCGATGGCTCCGAGACCGAGTCCCACCGGTCGAGCTCCGACAGCAGATGTCCCTCGGAGGTCAGCTGCCCCTCGACGAGCCGCTCGCGCAGATAGTCGGCCAGCTCCTTGGGGGTGGGGTGGTCGAAGACCAGAGTGGGCGGAAGGTCGAGACCGGTGGTGGCGGAGAGCCGATGCCCGAATTCGACGGCCGTGAGGGAGTCGAACCCCAGCTCCTGGAACGGCTGGGCGGGTGGGATCGCGTCGATGGTGGGATGGCCGAGGATCGCGGCGGCATGCGTCTGGATGTGATGGAGCAGGAGCTGATGCCGCTGGGCGGGGGAGCCGGTGGCCAGCTGCCGCTGAAGCGAGTTGCTCAACGCCGCGTCGGCGTCCGGGGTGGCATCGGCGCCCGGCGACGCGGTGGCGGCCAGGTCGGACAGCAGCGGGCTGGGCCGCTGTGCGGTGAAACCGGCCGGGAACCTCTCCCAGTCGATGTCCGCGATGGTGATCGTGGTGTCGCCGTGGTCCAGGGAGTGCTGGAGCGAGGCGATGGCGAGATCGGTGTCCAGGGGACGCATCCCACGCCGGCGGTAGTAGTCGGTGACGGCCTCGTCGGCGGCCATGCCCGCATCGCTCCATGGCGCCCAGGCGAGGCTGGTGGCGGGCAGGCCACGGGCGCGGCGGTGCTCGGCGAGGGCGTCGAGATAGGCGTTGGCGGCGGCGTACGAGGGCTGTCGGCTACCGCCCCACGCGGCCGCACCGGACGAGAAGAGCACAAAGGCGCTGAGGTCGAGATCCTCGGTGAGCTCATGGAGATGGGCGGCCGCGAGCGCCTTGGGCCGCAGCACCGCCTCGATCCCCGCAAGGTCCAGCTCGGCGAGCGGGGTGTTCTCCGCGAGCCCGGCGGCGTGGACGACGGTGGTGAGGGGGTGTTCTGCGGGGATGGTGCCGAGGAGGTGCTGGAGTGCGGCGCGGTCGGATACGTCGCAGGCGGTGACGGTGACGGCCGCGCCCAACGCGGTGAGCTCTTCGGTGAGTTGGTTGACGCCGTGGGCGTCGGGGCCGGAGCGGCTGACGAGGTGGAGATGGGATGCGCCCCGGCGGGCGAGCCAGCGGGCCACATGCGCGCCCAGACCGCCGGTGCCGCCGGTGATCAGGGTCGTACCGGCGGGACGCCACGCGGGGGGCGCGGTGTCCGGGCAGGCGGCGCGCTCCAGACGGCGGGCCAGAGCCGTGGCGCGGATCGCCACCTGGTCCTCGGGCTGGCCGGGCGTCAGTACGGCGGCGATACGGGCGGGGGTACGGGCGTCCACGTCGGCCGGGAGGTCGATCAGACCACCCCAGAGGTGGGGGTGCTCCAGGGCCGCGACCCGGCCCATACCCCAGATCTGGGCCTGGTGCGGATGGGGCAGCGGATCGGTGGCGGTGGCGGCCACCGCACCCTGGGTGACACACCACAGGGGCACGATGAGCGGCGTCTGGTCGAGGGCCTGGACAACGGCGGCCGTCGCGGCCAGCCCGGTGGGGACGGCCGGGTGGTCGGGGTGGGGCGTCTGATCGAGCGCGAGCAGACTCAGAATGCCCTCGGGTGTGCTGCCATCGCGGAGGTGTGAGAGAAGTGGGGCGAGGGCGTCGCGTCGGGCGTCCACGCCATTGAGCGACAGGACTTCATAAGCCGCACCATGGGCATCCAGCGCTTGGACGGTGGCGTGGACGGCCGGGTGCTCCTCCTGCCCGGAGGGCACGAGCAGCAGCCAGATCCCGCTGAGGGTCGGCGCGGTGGCGGGGTCCGGCAGCTGCTTCCACACGACGCGATAGCGCCAGGAGTCGATGGTGGACCGCTCGCGGTGTTGCCGCCGCCAGGTCGACAGTACGGGGAGTGCGGGCAGCAGGGCGTCGATGCCGGGGCTGTCCTTCTCCAGCTGGAGCGTGCTGGTGAGGGCGTCGACGTCGAGCTCCTCGATGGCGTCCCAGAGCCTGGCCTCGGCCGGGTGGTGGCCGTTGACATGCCCGTCGGCGCGCGGAGCGGGCGGGGCGAGCCAGTAGTGCTGGTGGTGGAAGGCGTAGGTGGGGAGGTCGATGGTGCGGGGGGTGGGGGTGGTGGGGTACCAGCTGGTCCAGTCGACATTGATACCGGTGGTGTGGAGTTGGGCGAGGGTGTGGGTGAGGGTGTGTGTGTCGGGTTGTTTGTGGGTGAGGGTGGAGGTGATGAGGGGTGTTGGGTGGTTGGTTTGGGTGGTGTGGTGGTGGAGGGTGTGGTGGGTTGCGGTGGCGAGGGTGGGGTTGGGGCCGAGTTCGAGGTAGATGCTGGTGTGGGGTGTGGTGTGGGTGATGGCGGGGTGGAAGTGGACGGGTTGGCGGATGTGTTGGGTCCAGTAGTCGGGGGTGGTGATCTGCTCGTCGGCTGGTTGTCCGGTGAGGTTGCTGATGAGGGGGATGGTGGGTGGGTGGTAGGTGAGTCCGCTGATGGCCTCTTTGAAGGGTTCGAGGATGGGGTCCATCAGGGGGGAGTGGAAGGCGTGGCTGACGGTCAGTGTCCTGGTCTTGCGGCCTTTGGCTGTCCAGGTGGCGCTGATGTCGGCGACGAGGTCGATGGGTCCGGAGATGACGGTGTTGCCGGGTGTGTTGAGGGCGGCGATGGTCACTTGGCCGTTGTGTGCGGCGAGGTCGTCGGTGAGTTCGTCGGGGGTGGCGGCGATGGTGGCCATGCCTCCGCCGGTGGGGAGCCGTCCCATGAGGGTGGCGCGGGTGGCGACGAGGTGGCAGGCGTCGGGGAGGTCGAGGACTCCGGCGATATGGGCGGCGGCGATTTCGCCGATCGAATGCCCGATGACGGCGTCGGGTCGTACGCCGACGGAGTCGAGGAGCCGCGCGAGGGCGATGTGCAGGGCGAACAGCCCGGCTTGGGCGTAGGTCGTGTGGTCCAGCAGTGCTGCCTGTTGGGGGTCGTGGCTGAAGACCAGTTCCCGTAGCGGGTGCTCCAGATGCGGATCGAGCAGGCCGCACACCTCGTCAAAGGCCGCCGCGAAGACGGGGAATCGGTTGTAGAGTTCGGCGCCCATGCCGGGGCGCTGGCTGCCCTGTCCGCTGAACAGGAACACTGTCTGCCCGGTGGCCTCGGCGGCCCCGCCGGGGTGCACCAGGCCCGGGTGCGGCTCTCCGGTGGCCAGTGCCTCCAGCCCCGCCACCAGTTCCTCGCGGTCCTGCCCGATGACCACCGCCCGGTGGTCGAAGAGCGTCCTGGACCGCAGCAGGGACCACCCCACCTCCGAGGCGCTCACCTCTGGCTCGCCGATGATGTGCCCGGTCAGGGCCCGCGCCTGGCCTCGTAGCGCCGCGTCGCTCTGTGCGGAGATCACCCAGGGCACCACACCAGCGACGTCCGATACGGGGGCGGGCTCGATCGGCTCGGGGGCCTGCTCAAGGATGAGATGGGCGTTCGTGCCGGAGATGCCGAAGGAGGAGACTCCCGCCCGGCGGGGCCGTTCGCCCTGGGGCCATGGGACGGGTTCGTTGAGCAGGCGCAGGTCGCCCGCGCTCCAGTCGACATTCGGGGTTGGTTCGTCGATGTGCAGTGAGGCGGGCAGCACGCCGTGGCGCATCGCCATCACCATCTTGATGACCCCGGCCACTCCGGCGGCGGCCTGGGTGTGGCCGATGTTGGACTTGATGGACCCCAGCCACAGCGGACGCCCCTCGGGCCGCTCCTGCCCGTACGCGGCCAGCAGCGCCTGCGCCTCGATCGGGTCGCCGAGGGTGGTCCCGGTGCCATGTGCCTCGACGGCGTCCACGTCGGACGGTGACAGCCGGGCGTTGGCGAGCGCCTGCCGGATCACTCGCTGCTGCGAGGGCCCGTTGGGCGCGGTGAGGCCGTTGCTCGTGCCGTCCTGGTTGACCGCGGAGCCACGCACGACGGCCAGCACCCGGTGGCCGTTGCGCCGCGCGTCCGACAGCCGTTCCAGCAGGACGAGTCCGACGCCCTCGCCCCACACCATGCCGTCCGCCGCGGCCGCGAACGGCTTGCACCGCGCGTCGGGCGCCAGACCGCGCTGGCGGGAGAACTCGATGAACGCCCCCGGGGTGGCCATCACCGTCACCCCGCCGGCCAGGGCCATCGTGCATTCGCCCTGCCGTAGGGCCTGGGTGGCCAGATGCATGGCCACCAGCGAGGACGAGCACGCCGTGTCCACCGTCACCGCCGGGCCTTCGAGGCCGAAGGAGTAGGACACCCGGCCGGAGACCACACTGCCGATATTGCCCGTGGCGACATAGCCTTCGACGTCGCTCGCCGTATCGCCGGTGAGGGAGATGTAGTCCTGCGACGTCACTCCCGCGAACACGCCCGTGTTGCTGCCCGCGAGCGTGTCCCGGTCCAGACCCGCGCTTTCGAAGGTCTCCCAGGCGGTTTCCAGCAGCAGGCGCTGCTGTGGGTCCATGGCGACCGCCTCGCGCGGGCTGATGCCGAAGAACCCGGGGTCGAACTCGGCCGCCTGGTAGAGGAATCCGCCCTCGCGGACGTAGCTCGTCCCCGCGCGGTCGGGGTCGGGGTCGTAGAGCGCGTTCAGATCCCAGTTGCGGTCGGTGGGCATCTCCGCGATGGCATCGCGGTGGGCCATGACCAGGTCCCACAGCTCCTTCGGGGAGTGCGCGTCGCCGGGGTAGCGGCAGGCCATGCCGACGATCGCGATCGGCTCGTCCTGGGCGGCCGTGGTGGGGGTGTGAGCGGTGACGGCCATTTGCTGGCCCGTGAGTTCGGCGCGCAGATATGTGGCGAGGGCGTTGGGCGTGGGGTGGTCGAAGACGAGCGCGGGTGCGAGGTCGATTCCGGTGGCGGTGGCGAGCTGGTTGCGCAGCTCCACGGCGGTCAGGGAGTCGAAACCGAGCTCCTGGAACGGCTGGGCGGGCGGAATCGCGTCCGGTCCGGAATGCCCCAGGATCGAGGCCGCGAGGGACTGGATCCGCTCGAGGAGGAGCTGGTGCTGCTGCTCGGGGGTGGCGGCGGAGAGCCGCTGCTGGAGCGAGGTGCCTGCGGACCTGCTGGTGGTTCGCTCGGTGGAGTGGTCGGCGGCCGTGACCAAGTCGTCGAGCAGCGGGCTGGGGCGCTGGGCGGTGAACGCCGTCGGGAACTTCTCCCAGTCGATGTCCGCCACGGTGACCGTCGTGTCACGGTGGTCCAGGGCGTGCTGGAGCGATGCCACGGCCAGCTCCGGGCTGAGCGGAGACAGGCCGCGCCGCCCGTAGAACGCGAGCGCTGTCTCGTCGGCGGCCATGCCTGCATCGCCCCAGGGGCCCCAGGCGAGGCTGGTGGCGGGGAGTCCCCGGGCGCGGCGGTGTTCGGCGAGGGCGTCGAGATAGGTGTTCGCCGCGGCGTAGGCGCCTTGCCGACTGCCGCCCCACACGGCCGCGCCGGACGAGAAGAGCACGAACGCGCTGAGAGCGAGTCCCTGGGTCAGCTCGTGCAGATGAGTGGCGGCCAGGGCCTTGGGCCCGAGCACATGCCGCAGCCGCTCCGGCCCGAGGTCGGCGATGAGCTCGGTGTCCGACGTTCCGGCGGCGTGGACGACGGTGGTGAGGGGGTGTTCGGCGGGGATGGTGTCGAGGAGGTGCTGGAGTGCGGCCCGGTCGGAGGCGTCGCAGGCGGTGATGGTGACGGTCGTGCCCAGGTCGGTGAGTTCTTGGGCGAGTTGGGCGGCGCCGGGGGCGTCGGGCCCGGACCGGCTGATGAGGTGGAGATGGGGTGCGCCGTGGCGCGCGAGCCAGCGGGCGACATGGGCGCCGAGGCCACCGGTGCCGCCGGTGATGAGTGTGGTGCCGGTGGGCTGCCAGGTCCTGGGAGCGGTGGTGGGCGTACCGGCCCTACGGAGGCGCCGGGCGTAGCTGCCGGTGGCGCGGATGGCGGTCTGGTCCTCCGGCCCACCGGGGGCGAGCAGGGCGGCCAGACGGTCGGCGGTGTGGTGGCCGATGACGGTCGGGAGGTCGATCAGGCCACCCCAGCGGCGAGGGTGTTCCAGGGCCGCGGCCCGGCCAAGTCCCCAGATCTGCGCCTGCCGAGGGCTGGGGAGCGGATCGCCGGAACCGGTGGCGACGGCGCCTTGGGTGAGGCACCACAGGGGTGCCGGGATCTCGGCGTCGCCGAGGGCCTGCACGAGTACGGTGGTCGCGGTCAGCCCGGAGGGTACGGCGGCGTATTCGGGGTGCGGCTCGTCATCGAGGGCGAGCAGGCTCAGTACTCCGGTGGGTTCGCACTCCGTGGCCAGACGGGTGAGGTGGTCCGCCAAGGCGTCACGATCGACGGTACGGGTGTCGAGCACATGGCGGAGCGGGGTGGCGCCGTGGGCGGTCAGGGCCTGCGTGGCGGTTGCCACGGCGGGGTGGTCGGACTGACCGGCGGGGATGATCAGCAGCCAGGTGCCTGAGAGGTCCGGACGCGTGGAAGGAGCGGGAAGCCCCTTCCACGTGACCTGATATCGCCAGGAATTGATGACCGACCGCTCCCGGTGATGCCGCCGCCAGGCGGACAGCGTCGGAAGAACAGCGCCCAGCATGGGCCGCTGGTCCGCCGGTGAGTCGATGGCCGCCGCCAGGGCTTCCAGATCCTCGCGCTCCACCGCCTCCCAGAACTCCCTGTCGACCAGAGCCGCCTCCGTGGGCGCCGGGTCCGAGGAGGGGCCGGACGACAGCCAGTAGTGCTGGTGGTGGAAGGCGTAGGTGGGGAGGTCGATGGTGCGGGGGGTGGGGGTGGTGGGGTACCAGCTGGTCCAGTCGACATTGATACCGGTGGTGTGGAGTTGGGCGAGGGTGTGGGTGAGGGTGTGTGTGTCGGGCTGTTTGTGGGTGAGGGTGGAGGTGATGAGGGGTGTTGGGTGGTTGGTTTGGGTGGTGTGGTGGTGGAGGGTGTGGTGGGTTGCGGTGGCGAGGGTGGGGTTGGGGCCGAGTTCGAGGTAGATGCTGGTGTGGGGTGTGGTGTGGGTGATGGCGGGGTGGAAGTGGACGGGTTGGCGGATGTGTTGGGTCCAGTAGTCGGGGGTGGTGATCTGCTCGTCGGCTGGTTGTCCGGTGAGGTTGCTGATGAGGGGGATGGTGGGTGGGTGGTAGGTGAGTCCGCTGATGGCCTCTTTGAAGGGTTCGAGGATGGGGTCCATCAGGGGGGAGTGGAAGGCGTGGCTGACGGTCAGTGTCCTGGTCTTGCGGCCTTTGGCTGTCCAGGTGGCGCTGATGTCGGCGACGAGGTCGATGGGTCCGGAGATGACGGTGTTGCCGGGTGTGTTGAGGGCGGCGATGGTCACTTGGCCGTTGTGTGCGGCGAGGTCGTCGGTGAGTTCGTCGGGGGTGGCGGCGATGGTGGCCATGCCTCCGCCGGTGGGGAGCCCTCCCATGAGGGTGGCGCGGGTGGCGACGAGGTGGCAGGCGTCGGGGAGGTCGAGGACTCCGGCGATATGGGCGGCGGCGATTTCGCCGATCGAATGCCCGATGACGGCGTCGGGTCGTACGCCGACGGAGTCGAGGAGCCGCGCCAGGGCGATGTGCAGGGCGAACAGCCCGGCTTGGGCGTAGGTCGTATGGTCCAGCAGTGCTGCCTGTTCGGGGTCGTGGCTGAAGACCAGCTCTCGTAGCGGGTGCTCCAGATGCGGATCGAGCAGGCCGCACACCTCGTCAAAGGCCGCCGCGAAGACGGGGAATCGGTCGTAGAGTTCGGCGCCCATGCCGGGGCGCTGGCTGCCCTGTCCGCTGAACAGGAACACTGTCTGCCCGGCGGCCTCGGCGGCCCCGCCGGGGTGCACCAGGCCCGGGTGCGGCTCTCCGGTGGCCAGTGCCTCCAGCCCCGCCACCAGTTCCTCGCGGTCCTGCCCGATGACCACCGCCCGGTGGTCGAAGAGCGTCCTGGACCGCAGCAGGGACCACCCCACCTCCGAGGCGCTCACCTCGGGGTCGGCGTTCACCCGTTCGGCCAGCGCCCGCGCCTGGCCCCGTAGCGCATCCGTCCCGCGCGCCGATACCACCCACGGCACCGGCTCATCCACCGGCTTCGCCGAGGACGCCGACTCCACCGGTCCCGCCTCGACGGCTCCGGCCGCCGTCACCGGCTCCTCGGGCGCCTGCTCCACGATGACATGCGCATTGGTCCCGCTGATGCCGAAGGACGAGACCCCCGCCCGGCGTGGACGCTCGCCCCGCGGCCACTCCCGGGCCTCGGTCAGCAGGCGGACATCGCCCGCGTTCCAGTCCACATGGGGGGTCGGTTCGTCGATGTGCAGTGAGGCGGGCAGCATCTCGTGGCGCATCGCCATCACCATCTTGATGACCCCGGCCACTCCGGCGGCCGCCTGGGTGTGGCCGATGTTGGACTTGATGGATCCCAGCCACAGCGGACGTCCCTCGGGCCGCTCCTGCCCGTATGTGGCCAGCAGCGCCTGCGCCTCGATCGGATCGCCGAGCGTGGTTCCGGTGCCGTGTCCCTCCACTACATCGACCTCTGCCGGCGACAGCCGGGCGTTGGCGAGTGCCTGGCCGATCACCCGCTGCTGCGAGGGCCCGTTGGGCGCGGTGAGGCCGTTGCTCGTACCGTCCTGGTTGACCGCGGAGCCCCGGATCACGGCCAGCACCCGATGGCCGTTGCGCCGCGCGTCCGACAGCCGTTCCAACAGCAGAAGCCCGGCGCCCTCGCCCCAGCCGGTGCCGTCGGCCGCCGATGCGAACGGCTTGCACCGGCCGTCGGCCGCCAGACCGCGCTGGCGGGAGAACTCGATGAAGGTGGTCGGCGTGGCCATCACCGTCACGCCACCCGCCAGGGCCAACGTGCATTCGCCCTGCCGCAGCGCCTGGGCCGCCAGATGCATGGCCACCAGCGACGACGAGCACGCCGTGTCCACCGTCACCGCCGGGCCCTGAAGACCGAACGCATACGCCACGCGGCCGGACATGACACTCGGCGTACCGCCCGCGAGCAGATACCCCTCGACCTCCCGTGCCGAGGAACTGCCGGAGGCGCCGTAGCCCTGATAGGTGCCGCCCGCGAAGACGCCGGTGTTGCTCCCGGCGAGCGTGTCCCGGTCCAGGCCCGCGCTTTCGAAGGTCTCCCAGGCGGTTTCCAGGAGCAACCGCTGCTGGGGGTCCATGGCGAGCGCCTCGCGCGGGCTGATGCCGAAGAACGTCGCGTCGAACCCGGCCGCGTCATGGAGGAAACCGCCCTCGCGCGCATAGCTGGTGCCCAGACGCTCGGGGTCGGGATCGAAGAGGGTGTCCAGATCCCAGTCGCGGTCGGCGGGCATCTCCCCGATGGCGTCCCGGCCCGCGACGACCAGCTGCCACAGCTCCTCCGGCGAGCACACACCGCCCGGGTAGCGGCAGGCCATGCCGACGATCGCGATCGGCTCGTCGTCGGTGGCCACGGACGACGTGTGGGTGGTGACGGCGGCCTTCTGCCCGGTGAGTTCGGCGCCCAGATACGTGGCGAGCGCGTTCGGCGTCGGATGGTCGAAGACCAGCGCCGGAGCGAGGGCGAGGCCGGTCGTGGCGGTGAGCTGATTGCGCAGCTCGACCGCGGTGAGGGAGTCGAAGCCCAGCTCCTGGAAGGGCTGCCCCGGGGGAACCGCGTCCAGTCCGGAGTGCCCGAGGATCGTCGCGGCCAGGGCCTGGATATGGCGGACCAGGATCTGATGGCGCTGTGCGGCGGGCGCCGCGCCGAGCTGTTGCCGCAGCGGATTGACGTCGGCGGTGGCCGTGGGCGTGGCGGGCTCCGCGTTCGACGGCATCAGCCGGGTGAGGAACGGACTCGGGCGCTGCGCGGTGAACGTACGGCCGAACTTCTCCCAGTCGACATCCGCGATAGTGACGGCGGTGTCGTGGTGTGTCAGCGCGTGCTGCAATGACGCGATGGCGAGGTCGGTCGGGAGTGGGGAGAGACCCCGCCGCTTGAGGTGGGAGAGCGTGTGCTGGTCGGCGGCCATGCCCGCCTGGCCCCACGGCCCCCAGGCGAGGCTGGTGGCGGGCAGGCCCCGGGCCCGGCGGTGTTCGGCGAGCGCGTCCAGATAGGTGTTCGCGGCGGCGTAGGCGGCCTGTTGCCCGCTGCCCCATGTCGCGGCGTTCGACGAGAAGAGGACGAAGGCCGTGAGATCGAGGTTCTGGGTGAGGTCGTGCAGATGAGCGGCGGCCAGGGCCTTGGACCGCAGAACGGGCTGCAACCGCCCGGCGTCCAGCTCGCCGATCCGAACCAGTTCCATCGTGCCGGCGGTGTGGATGACCGCGGTGAGGGGGTGTTCGGCGGGGACGCTGTCGATGAGCCGCCGGAGCGCGGCGTGGTCGGAGACATCGCAGGCGGTGATGGTGACGTCCGCCCCCAGCGCGGTGAGCTCCTCGCCGAGCTCGGACGCGCCGGGCGCGTCGGGACCGGAACGGCTGATGAGGTGGAGACGGGGTGCGCCCCGCTCGGCGAGCCAGCGGGCGATCTGGGCGCCGAGACCGCCGGTGCCGCCGGTGATGAGCGTGGTGCCCGACGGCTCCCAGGGAGCGGGGGAGGTGTCGGCGGCGGGCACACGGGTGAGGCGGCGTGCGTACGTACCGGTGGTGCGGATGGCCACCTGGTCCTCGGGCTGCCCGGGCACGAGAAGGGCCGCCAGTCGACCCGCGGTGTGGTGGGTCATGGCGCCGGGCAGATCGATGAGACCGCCCCAGCGCTGCGGATGCTCCAGCGCGGCCACCCGGCCGAAGCCCCAGATCTGCGACTGCTCGGGGTGGGGGAGGAGGTCGCTGCGGCCGGTGGCGACGGCGCCCTGCGTGACGCACCAGAGCGGCGCGTTGACTCCGGCGTCATCGAGGGCCTGGAGGAGGGCGGTGGTGGCGCCGAGCCCGGCGGACACCGCGGAGTGGCCGGCGAGCGGTTCCTGGTCGAGGGCGAGCAGACTGATGACTCCGGCGGGCTGGGACTCCTCGGTCAGCCGGTCGAGACGTTCGCGGAGCCCGGCGCGATCAGTGTCATGAGCGTCGACCGCGTACGGGATCGTCGTGGCGCCGTGCGCCCGCAGCGCCTGGAGGGTGATCTGGACCGCGGCGTGCTCCTCCTGCCCGGCCGGGACGATCACCAGCCAGATGCCCGTCAGGGCCGGGGCGGCCGGGTCGGGGAGCTGCTGCCACGTGGCCCGGTAGCGCCAGGAGTCGATGGTGGAGCGTTCACGGTGTTGGCGCCGCCAGGCGGACAGTACGGGGAGTGCGGGCAGCAGGGCGTCGATGCCGGGGCTGTCCTCGTCCAGCTGGAGCGTGCTGGTGAGGGCGTCGACGTCGAGCTCCTCGATGGCATGCCAGAGCTGCGCCTCGGCCGGGTCCCCGGCAGCTCCCTCGAAGCTTGTACGGGCGGCGAGCGGGGCCAGCCAGAAGCGCTGGTGCTGGAAGGCGTACGTCGGCAACCCGACGACCTGGGGGGCCGGGTCGGCGGGGAACCAGCTGGTCCAGTCGACATTGATACCGGTGGTGTGGAGTTGGGCGAGGGTGTGGGTGAGAGCGTGTGTGTCGGGTTGTTTGTGGCTCAGGGTGGAGGTGATGAGGGGTGTTGGGCGCTCGGTATGGGTGGTGTGGTGGTGGAGGGTGTGATGGGTTGCGGTGGCGAGGATGGGGGCGGGGCCGAGTTCGAGGTAGATGCTGGTGTGGGGTGTGGTGTGGGTGATGGCGGGGTGGAAGTGGACGGGTTGGCGGATGTGTTGGGTCCAGTAGTCGGGCGTCGCGATCTGCTCGTCCGCCGGTTGTCCGGTGAGGTTGCTGATGAGGGGGATGGTGGGTGAGTGGTAGGTGAGTCCGCTGATGGCCTCTTTGAAGGGTTCGAGGATGGGGTCCATCAGGGGGGAGTGGAAGGCGTGGCTGACGGTCAGTGTCCTGGTCTTGCGGCCTTTGGCTGTCCAGGTGGCGCTGATGTCGGCGACGAGGTCGATGGGTCCGGAGATGACGGTGTTGCCGGGTGTGTTGAGGGCGGCGATGCTCACCTGGCCGTTGTGTGCGGCGAGGTCGTCGGCGAGCTCCTCGGCCGTGGCGGCGATGGTGGCCATGCCTCCGCCGGTGGGGAGCCGTCCCATGAGGGTGGCGCGGGTGGCGACGAGGTGGCAGGCGTCGGGGAGGTCGAGGACTCCGGCGATATGGGCGGCGGCGATTTCGCCGATGGAGTGGCCGATGACGGCGTCGGGTCGTACGCCGACGGAGTCGAGGAGCCGCGCCAGGGCGATGTGCAGGGCGAACAGCCCGGCTTGGGCGTAGGTCGTGTGGTCCAGTAGTGCTGCCTGTTCGGGGTCGTGGCTGAAGACCAGTTCCCGTAGCGGGTGCTCCAGATGCGGATCGAGCAGACCGCATACCTCGTCAAAGGCCGCCGCGAAGACGGGGAATCGGTCGTAGAGTTCGGCGCCCATGCCGGGGCGCTGGCTGCCCTGTCCGCTGAACAGGAAAACCGTCTGCCCGGTGGCCTCGGCGGCTCCGCCGGGGTGCACCAGACCCGGGTGCGGTTCTCCGGTGGCCAGTGCCTCCAGCCCCGCCACCAGTTCCTCGCGGTCCTGCCCGATGACCACCGCCCGGTGGTCGAAGAGCGTCCTGGACCGCAGCAGGGACCACCCCACCTCCGAGGCGCTCACCTCGGGGTCGGCGTTCACCCGTTCGGCCAGCGCCCGCGCCTGGCCCCGTAGCGCCTCCGTCCCGCGCGCCGATACCACCCACGGCACCGGCCCACCCACCGGCTTCGCCGAGGACGCCGACTCCACCGGTCCCGCCTCGACGGCTCCGGCCGCCGTCACCGGCTCCTCGGGCGCCTGCTCCACGATGACATGCGCATTGGTCCCGCTGATGCCGAAGGACGAGACCCCCGCCCGGCGTGGACGCTCGCCCCGCGGCCACTCCCGGGCCTCGGTCAGCAGGCGGACATCGCCCGCGTTCCAGTCCACATGGGGGGTCGGTTCGTCGATGTGCAGTGAGGCGGGCAGCATCTCGTGGCGCATCGCCATCACCATCTTGATGACCCCGGCCGCACCCGCGGCCATCTGTGCGTGCCCGATGTTGGACTTGATGGACCCCAGCCACAGCGGAC
This sequence comes from Streptomyces lacaronensis, assembly GCF_047337785.1. Classification (NCBI taxonomy): domain Bacteria; kingdom Bacillati; phylum Actinomycetota; class Actinomycetes; order Kitasatosporales; family Streptomycetaceae; genus Streptomyces; species Streptomyces lacaronensis. Next base: position 1,491,242 of record NZ_JBLHDK010000003.1, on the reverse strand, counting down.
GCCCCTCGGGCCGCTCCTGCCCGTATGTGGCCAGCAGCGCCTGCGCCTCGATCGGATCGCCCAGCGTCGTACCCGTACCGTGCGCCTCCACCGCGTCCACCTCGGACGCCGGCAGCCGGGCGTTGGCGAGCGCCTGCCGGATGACCCGCTGCTGTGAGGGCCCGTTCGGCGCCGTCAGGCCGTTGCTGGCGCCGTCCTGGTTGACCGCCGTGCCCCGGATCACGGCCAACACCTGGTGGCCGTTGCGCCGCGCGTCCGACAGCCGTTCCAGCAGCAGGACACCCACGCCCTCGGCCAGGGTCATGCCGTCGCTGTTGGCCGAGAACGCCTTGGACCTGCCGTCCGGCGCGAGCCCGCGCAGTTCGCTGAAGCCGATGAACGGTGCCGTCGAGGACATCACGGCCACGCCCCCGGCGAGCGCCATATCGCATTCGCCCTGCCGGATCGCCTGGCAGGCCAGATGCATGGCGACCAGGGAGGAGGAGCACGCGGTGTCCACCGTCACCGCGGCTCCCTCCAGACCGAGGGTGTACGCCACCCGGCCGGACACCACGCTGGCGGAGTTGCCGATGGTGAAGTAGCCGGCCGAGCCCTCGGGCACCTGGGAGGCGTCGGAACAGTAGTCGAGGTGATCGCAGCCGATGAAGGTGCCGGTCCGGCTGCCCCGCAGCGACTCCGGGTCGACCCCGGCGTGTTCGACGGCCTCCCAGGACGCCTCGAGGGCCAGCCGCTGCTGTGGCGCCATTCCGAGCGCCTCGCGGGGGCTGATGCCGAAGAACGTGGCGTCGAATCCCGCGGGGTCGTCGATGAAGCCGCCCTCGCGTGTGTAACTCGTCCCAGGGTGCTCCGGATCGGGGTGGAAGAGGTTCTCCACATCCCAATTGCGGTCGGTGGGGAGTTCCGAAATGGCGTCCCGCTCCGTGGCGACGAGTTCCCACAGCTCTTCGGGGGACCGTACGCCTCCGGGGAAGCGGCAGGACATTCCCACGATGGCGACAGGCTCATGCCCCGCGGACTCGACATCCTTCAGACGGCGCTGAGTCTGCCGGAGATCCGCCGTCACCCGCTTCAGATAGTCGAGCAGCTTCTCTTCATTGCTCGCCATGGTCGGCCACCTCCACTTCCCTCGGTCCGGAACGCTGAACGCTATTGGCGGCGGCAGTCGTAACTGCCTTGCAAAGTACTTCCGTCGGGGAAGGTGAAGCTCGTGGTGTCCTTGAAATGCCCCGGCCCGAGGACCTGGTAGTCATCCTTGAGGTCCAGCTTCACGCCCGTTGTCTGTCCTGAGGCATTCGGTGTGATCACCTGGGTGAGGGGACCCTTGAATATCAGATGGCCGTCCTTCCAGCCGGACGAGGTGTAGTTTCCGGAGGAACCCCAGTTGTCGTGGTACTGGGTGATGAATTTCCCGTCCACGGGATTCCAGCCGAAGGACGAACGGCCGACCACGTTTCCGGGTTCGAGCGTGGCGTCCGTATAGAGGTAATGCCCGCCCATGGCCCGCTTGGTGTTCAGCGTCAGCACCGCCGGGTTTCCGCCCGGCGGTGGGGTGTAGTCGCAGGTGTAGGAGCCGAGCAGAAAGTCCAGATCGCGGATCTGCGGGGGAGCGGGGAGCGGATTCCTGCCGCGCGGCGGTTTGCCTCTGGTATCGGGCTCGGCGTTCACCGGGGAGACGGTGAGCGCGATCAGGCTCACCGCTGCCACACCCACGACACCTGCCGGGACCTGCCGGGTCCACCTCCTGCGCCGGGCCGTGTCCCGCGGTTCCCGTTCCCGTTCCTCCGAGCTTTCGGTACGCACTCTCGACTCCCAACCGTCAATCGGGCGCTGACCTGCGGCTGAGCCGCCTGATCGGCGGCTTGTCCGGATACGGCGACCATCATTTGTGCCGTCACCAAAGTGGGTCTAACGCCCGGCTTGGCCTCCCCCGGACGAGACTTGGCCTCCCGGATGAGAAAAGGGGCGTCGCGAAAGAGGAGTGCTGGCCCCGCATTAGCTCAGCTTTAGCCCGCGCATCGACGATGAATGCCGACCATGGCGATGAGGAGGATGGCGATGAGCGGCTGGCCGGAGCTGGAGAAGTACATCGATCGGGCCCCCACCTCGAAGGAGATGATGGCCTGGATCGAACTGATCGTCAGCCAGGGCATTCGCCGGGCGGGCTATCCGGCCGACGGCTGGACCGAGGAGTGGGCCGCCGAACAATTCCGGGATACCGGTCTGGAGGACGTACGGCTGGAGCCGCTGGACACGCCCATCTGGCGGCCGCGGTCCGCCGCCTTCGAGATCTGGCCCACCGACCGGCCCGATGAGGTCACCCGCTTCGACGGACTCGCGCTGCCGTACACCACCCCGACCGAGGGCACCGAGGGCCCGCTGGTGCGGATGGAGGGCGGGGAGGTGCGGGGCTCCATCGCGGTCCAGGAGATCGGCTTCACCCAGCTGCCGCAGACCGAGGTGCAGGCCCGGGCCACCGGCTCCTACGACCCCGAGGGCGTCTTCCCCGACCTCGTCCAGACCGTGCCCTTCGACCTTGCCCATGTGCTGGACTTCGACATCGCCATCAAGGACGGCGCCACGGCCTATGTCGGCCTGCTCACCGGCCTGCCCTGGGAGACCAGTGACTTCTACTGGCCCTATGACGCCGAACGGCGCTCCATCCCCGGCATCTGGCTGAGCGGCAAGGACGGGCAGCGGGTCCGCGAGCTGATGGCGTCGGGGGAATGCGAGGGCCGGATCGTCTCCGATGCCACCATCACCGAGGAGACCACCCACAATGTGGTGGGCACCCTGCCCGGCGCCTCCGACCACTGGGTGATCGTCGGCTCACACCACGACGGTCCCTGGGCATCCGCCGTGGAGGACGCCTCCGGGGTGGCGCTCGTCCTGGCGCAGGCCAGGTTCTGGGCGTCGGTGCCCCAGGAACTGCGGCCGCACAACATGCTGTTCGTGCTGACGTCCGGCCACATGGCGGGCGCCGCGGGCACCCAGGCGTTCATCGCGGCGCACCCCGAGCTGTTCCCCCAGGTCGTCCTCGAAATGCATCTGGAACACGCCGCACGCCAGGCCGAGGTGGTCGACGGGGAGGTCGTGCCCACCGACGACCCCGAGGTGCGCTGGTGGTTCACCACTCAGGCACCCCAGCTGGAACAGCTGGTGGCCGAGTCGCTCGCGGCGGAGGACCTGCGCCGCTCATGGATCCTGTCGCCGACCGCCTTCGCGCCGAACCCGGCCACCGACGGCGCCTACTTCTACTACACGGGTGTGCCGCTGGTGCAGCTGATCACCACGCCCATGTACATCTTCGATCCGCGGGACACCCCGGACAAGGTGGACGAGCAGAGCCTGGTGCCGCTCACCAAGGGGGCGGCGCGGATCATCGCCGGTACGGCGGGCTGTGAGCCCGACACCCTCCGGGTGCCGATCCAGACCGCGGCCGACGAGACGGAGTAGGAGACCCTCGACCGAGACCGCCGGCGGAGCAGGACCGCCGAACGGGGACGGCCCGCCGAGTTCCGGCGGGCCGTCACCCGTCGCCCTACCGGCGACCCGACAGCCGGCACAGCGCCTTGGCGGTCCGATGCGGATCACTCTCGGAGCGGGCGGTGAGGACGACCGCGCCCCGCCGCTCGGCACCCTTCTCCGCGGCCACGGCGACTTCCACATCCACCGATTCACCTGCCCTGGCGGTGGCGAGACGGTTGGGCAGCCAGGCGGACCAGCCCCGGCCGACCGCCCTCGCCGACAGCCGGTAGACATCCGAGTCCACCGACGTGGCCGGAGTCGTCGCCCGGTCCCCGGTGGCGCGTCCGGTGTTGTCGAGGCCGAAGGTGCACATGGCCCGGGAGCGGGAGGGGTCCCCCTTGGCCTCGCCGCGGTGCAGGGCCACTCCGCGGCGCCGCGGTCCGGCGCCGTCCAGGGACTTCACCGCGATGGTGTACGAGAGCACTCCGGACCTGTCGCGCTTGAGGTCGAGCACATAGAAGTGCAGCCGGTTGGCCCGGTCGATGTACTCGTACTGGCTGCCGGAGTCGGCTCCGGCGTGGAAGAGGGCGTCGCTGAGCTGCCGGTAGTCGCCCATGGTGATCTTCTGGTCGGTGCCGTCGGGGCGCCAAAAGTCCACCAGGCCGATGTCCTCGGGGTGGGCGTCGACCACCCAGGCGAACGGGGCCCGGTCCTTGTTCTTGGTCTTGGCCAGCAGCACCCCGTGATCCGGGGTGAACGAGTCCATCCCCATGCGGTCGACGACCTCGACGGTGTAGTTGTCGTAGCCGCCGCCGTCGCACAGCGGGTCGGTGCCGTTGTCGCAGGGCTCCGACAGATCTCCGCCCATGGTGATGTTGACCCCGGAGAGCCCCTTCTCGCCCGGTGGCGCCGAGCGTGCGGTGACGCGGGCGACGACGAGGCCGGAGCTCTTCAGTGCGTCGCGGTCCAGCCGCAGCACGTTCTTCTCGTCCACGATGCCGAGTTTCAGCTTGTCGCGCAGCACATGCTGGGAGCCCATCGAGCCCCCGCCCGTGGCGGGGATCTGCCAGCGGGTGTGCGGTCCGCCGGGGCCGTTGAAGGAGCCGCGGGAGAGCATGCTCCAGATGCCGGTGTACGAACGGCTGAGGGGGGTGCCGTACGGGTTGTTGTAGTTGTCCCCGATGCCCAGGATGTGGCTGAGCTCATGGGCGTACACGGCCATGCCGGAGCTCTCGGCCTGTACCGACGACCCGTCGGCGGCGTTGGGCCAGATACGGGCGGCGGCCTGCCAGGACGTCCACGGCACATAGCGGGTCCGGGCGGAGTTGTCGCCCGTGGCGGCCGGTGGCCCCCAGGCGGCGGGTATGTCCGGTGCGCCCGGGAACTTCATCGGGCCGAACTCCTGCCAGGTGGACGACTCGTCCTGTCCGGCGGTGAGATAGAAGACGAAGTCGAACGAGTCCGCCTTGTCGGCGCCGACATCGGCCGTCCAGGCGGCCTTTCCGTCCTCCCGGATGTCCTTGCCGCAGGTGTCCCCGGCCGGGCAGGCGCCCGGGTTCATCGAGTCCTCGACGCCGTACTGATAAGACGTGCCCGGCATGCGGTACACACCGAAGGCGGTCAGATCGACCCCGATGCGGCCGCCGGAGTCCTCCATCCAGTACTCGTTGATGGTGTGACCGTTGTTCAGCGGCCCCGGTGTGTTGAGGAAGTCCTGGTAGAAGCGCGGGAGGCGGTCGCGCGGGATACCGGAGGCGCTCGGCTGCGGATTGCCGAACAGGGTGGACCCGGCCGGCCGGCTGACCGTGAACTCCTCGTCCGGATAGTCCAGAAGCACCAGCGCGCCCTTGAAGGTGCGCCGGGTGGGCTTGACGGCGGGGTCCGCCCAGTGGGTACCGGGGACCGCGCGGTAGTCGGACCAGGTCATGTCGTCGGGGTTGCGCCACTGCTGCGGATCGATCGGCCGCACCAGCGACGGCCGGGCGGGTCCGGCCGACGGTGTGCCGTCGGGGGTGGCCCGCGCGGGTCCGGCGGCGATGGCCGCCGCGGTGGCGAGGACGGTGGCGACGACGGTCAACCGGCCGACGGGTCTTCGGGGGAGGATCAAGGCTCACCTCGTGTCGGGCGTCTCGGAGCTCAGACATGACAAGCCGTGCGAGCGGTATGCCTACCGCTGCCCAAAGGTAGGACGGGGAAAGGGGGGACGCCAGAGTGCCTCGGGACGTAAGAGTGCGCCGGGACTGCCGAAGCGGCTCGGGACGTCCGGGGCCGTCGCCCGTCGCCCACCACCCCCGCTCCGCCCCGCGGATGCCGTCCCGGTCCCGGTATCGGAGGACGGCTGACGAGCCGGTCGGAAAGCGCGATAGCGTGTACCGGCCAACGGGAGTTGCCGCCGCCTGGGAGTTCGTCAGCAGAACCCGGGAACAGCCCGCCCCGGAAGGCGAGGTGCGCTCGCGCCCCCGAGGTGCGTCCGCGCTCGCCCGAAGCCGGGCAGCGGCCCTCCGGTCCGGCGCCACTCGTGGATACCAGCACTAGGAGCCCTCTTGACCAGCCCGGAACAGCGCATGGCTGACCTGCTCAAGACCTTCGGTGAGCCTGCGGCGAACACCGCGTACCTGCTGTGCGACAGGCACCCGGACGACGCCGTCGCGTTCACTGTGGTGGGCAAGGACATGACCGGTCATGACATGACGTACGGGGAGCTTGGTGACCGTTCCTCGCGCATGGCCGGTGCCCTGGCCTCCCTGGGAGTCGGAGTGGGTGACCGCGTCGCCACCTTGATGGGCAAATCCGCCGAATTGCTGGTCGCGAGCCTTGCGATCTGGCGGCTCGGGGCCGTCCAGGTGCCGTTGTTCACCGCGTTCGCCTCACCGGCCATCGCGCTGCGGATCACGGGCAATGACACCAAGGTCGTGATCACCGACGCCGACCAACGCCCCAAGCTGGACCCGGAGTCGGGCTTCCCCGGCGAGCGCCCCTGGCGGATCGTCACCACCGGGCCGGTCACCGGGGCCGATCTGTCCTTCGCGGAGCTGGCCGAGGGGCACGACCCGCTGTCCGAGCCGGTGGCCGTGGGCGGCGACGGGCTCATCGTGGAACTGTTCACCTCGGGCACCGCGGGCACGCCGAAGGCCGTCCCGATCCCGCTGCGGGCGGTCGCGGGCTTCGCCATGTACCAGCAGTTCGGCCTGGACCACCGGCCCACCGACGTCTTCTGGAACGCCGCCGACCCGGGCTGGGCGTATGGCCTGTACTACGCGCTCATCGGGCCCCTCGCCCTCGGGCAGCGCGGACTGCTGCTGAACGGCCTGTTCTCCGCGGAGTCCACCTGGGAGGTGCTCTCCCGCTTCGGTGTCACCAACTTCGCCGCCGGGCCCACCGTCTACCGCAAGCTGCGTGCCTCCGGCGTCCCCGCCCCCGCCGATCTGCGGCTGCGCTGCTGCTCCGCGGCGGGCGAACCGCTGCCCCCGGACGTCGTCGACTGGGCGCTCGAGACGCTCGGCGTCCCCGTGCGGGACCACTACGGCTCGACCGAGCTGGGCATGGTGGTCGCCCATGCCTGGCACCCGGACCTGCGCGAAGAGATCAAGCCCGGCTCCATGGGCCGTCCGCTGCCCGGCTGGAGCGTGAAGGTGCTGCGCGAGGACACCAACTCCGCGCCGGCCCGCGTGGACATCCCCGGACGGGTCGTGGTGGACATCGCCGACAGCCCGCTGATGTGGTTCAAGGGCTACCGTGACGCCGCCGAGCAGACCGCCGAGAAGTTCAGCCCCGACGGGCGCTGGTTCTACACCGGTGACACCGCCGCCCGCGACGAGGAGGGCCATCTGTTCTTCTCCGGACGCGGCGACGACATCATCCTGATGGCGGGTTACCGCATCGGCCCCTTCGAGGTGGAGACCGTGCTGCTGGAGCACGCCGCGGTGGCGGAGGCCGCTGTGGTCGGCGTACCGGACGAGGAGTACGGCGAGGTCGTGGAGGCGTTCGTCGTTCCGCGCCCGGGGATCGAGGCGGGCGACGCGCTCGCGGCCGAGCTGCAGCAGCTGGTCAGGGAGCGGTACGCCAAGCACGCCTATCCGCGGCAGGTGCACTTCGTGGCCGAGCTGCCGAAGACCTCCAGCGGTAAGACGCAGCGGTTCCTGCTGCGCCCGCAGCAGGCCGCACCGCGGAGCCGCTGAGTCGGCCCGGCCCGGGGTACCGAGCACCACGTACGCCCCGGGGCCCCGTGTACGACACGGGGCCCCGGGGCGTTTCCGTGCTCCCCTGGCCTGGCCCTGAGGTCAGCCGCGGGACCGGGACAGCGCCTCCCGCACCGCCTCCTCGGTGCGCCCCACCACCGCCGAACCGTCGTCCGCCGTGATGATGGGCCGCTGGATCAGCTTGGGGTGCTCGGCGAGCGCCGCGATCCAGCGGTCCCGTGCGCTCTCCTCACGCGGCCAGTCCTTCAGACCCAGCTCCTTCGCGGCCGCCTCCTGGGTCCGGGTGATGTCCCATGGCTCCAGCCCGAGCCGGTCGAGCGCCGCGCGGATCTCGTCCTGGCTCGGTACGTCCTCGAGATAACGGCGCACGGTGTAACCGGCGCCCTCCGCGTCGAGCAGGGTGAGCGCGCTACGGCACTTCGAGCATGCCGGATTGATCCAGATCTCCATGCCGCACACGGTACCGCGAAAGTGCCTTGGAACGGGGTCTGACCAGGGGCCTTTGTCAGTACCCGGCCGTAGAATGGAGGGAGTTGAAGGGAAGGTTTCCCGACCAACTCAGGAGGTTGCCGATGGCCGTTGCCGGACCCCCTCTTCAGGATCTTCCGACCTTTCCGACCCTGCCGAAGAAGCGGATGCCGGCCGGGCGCCCGCGTGAGTGGTACGAGTCCCACAACCGCCGTCTGAAGGCCATGCGGCTGGCCATCGCGCTGCTCAACTCCGGTGTCTACCGCCCCGAGCAGGCGTCCAACCGCAAGATACGCACCACGGCCGCCCGGATCGGGGTGCATCCGCCGTCCGACACCACCTGCCGGATGGTGCGCTCCCTCATCCGCACCGACCACACCGACCGCGCCGCCTGCGGCTGATACCCGTAAGGTCCGTCGCGCCTCCGGTTTCTTTCCGCTCGGCGGAAAGGAACCGGAGGCTTCCGGGAATCGCGGGGTGTCGGGCCGGGTGGGAATTGCGGGGCGAAGAGTGCCGGGAAAACGTTCCACGGAGAGCCGCGGTGGCCGTTCCGGATATCCGGCTGCGCGGACCCTCGGCGGGTTTCTCCGCCCTTCCTCGCGCCTCTCCCGTTGCGAGGGGGCAGGCGCGGGCGCACGCTCTCCTTGACGGAGGGAGTCAGCGATGACCCAGCAACCGCCGTCGGAGGTGGTCGACCGTACGGTCGTCGGCTCGTACCCGACCTACGCCGGTGCCCAGCGCGCGGTCGACTTCCTGGCCGACAACAAGTTCCCGGTGGAGCACACGGCGATCATCGGCTCGGACCTCCGGATGGTCGAGACCGTGCTCGGGCGGCTGACCAGGGGTCGTGCGGCGCTCGCGGTGCCGGTACGGGGGCGTGGTTCGGGCTGCTGATCGGGCTGCTGCTGTCCGTGTTCGCGGCGGGCGCCCACAACGTGATCGTGCTGCTGGTGAGCGGTCTGGTCTACGGCGCGGTATTCGGGGCGATCTTCGGTTTCGTCGGGCACGCCATGACCGGAGGGCGGCGCGATTTCTCGTCGCGGAGCCAGATCGTGGCCGCGCGCTACGAGGTGGTCGCGGATGCCCAGGTCGCCGATGACGCGAAGAACATGCTGGCCAGGCTGGCGATGCGGGAAGGCTGAGCGGCTCCGGGGACTTTCGTCGTCGTGCTCGCGCTCGGGGTCTTCGCCATGCACACCCTGGGCCATCCGACGGCGGCTCCGGCTCGGGCATGGCCCACTCGGCGCGCCATCCGCCCGGTGAGATGCGCCCCGCGGCGTACAGCGGCGACCCTGCGGCGTACGACGGCGATCCCGGGGCGTACGGCGCCGATCACGGCGGCGGTACGGCCGTCACCGGCTCCGGGCCGCGGCGGGCCGCTCCCGCACGCCGTGCTCACCCGCCGGAGCGATCCGCCGCTGCGGCTTCCCCTGGCGGCGCCCGTCGTCGCGCGGCCCGATCCTCGCTCGCCCGGCCCCGACCTCACTGCCCTGTCTGTTCTGCGGATATAGGCCGAACCGCGCCTGAAGCGCCGGTACGCCCAATGGAACAGTCAACACTTGGCAAAAAGAGGTATATCGACATGACCGCATTCACGCATGTCCCGCGTCGGCCGCTCCACCGCCGTCTCGCGCTCGTGGGCGCCGTCGCCGCCGGAGGGCCGCCGCTCGCCGGCTGTGGCGGGAAGGGCGAGGGCATCGCCACGGGAGCGCGAAGGCTCGGGCCCGGGTCCCGCGGTCCCTCCGCGTGGTCCGGGGCGGGCCGCGTGGTTCGGGGCGGGCCCCGGGTCGTGCCCGGAGTGCTACATCCCGGGGGCGCAGCCCAGTAGAGGTGGCAGCAGCGGTAAGCCCACCGCGACCGCCGCCGCCAGGCCGCACAGCGCCGGATGCGGACGCCGCCGGGCGTCCAGCATCCGCCGCAGCCGGACCGCGGCGCCCGGTCCGCCGACGGTGAAGGCTCCGCCGGGGGCATGGGGAGCGTGGCCCGCCGCCATCGTGTACAGAGCGGAGACGAGCGCCTGGCGCGGATGGCGGCGGAGTGCGCGGTCGTCCGCGGCCATCTCCAGCAGGAGCGGCGTCTGCGCCCTGGCCTCGAGCGCCAGCGGCAGCCACCGGAACACCCGGGCGAACGCCTCCGTGGCCGCCAGCGCCAGATGGTGGCGGCCCGCGATATGCGCGCGCTCATGCTCCAGTACGGATTCCAGCTGCGCGGGGGAGAGCAGCCGCAGCGCGCCCGCGCTCACGACGATCCGCGGCCTGCGGCCGGGCAGGCAGTACGCCGCGGGCGTGCCATGGTCCAGCACGGTGGCGCGCAACCGCGCCGAGCGCCGGCCGGCCATGTCCAGAACGCCCCGGTGGCGGGCGCGGACGCGCCGGGCCCGCAGCACCTCATGGCCGAAGCAGACGAGCGGAACCAACGCCACCGAGGCCGGTACGGCGATGGCCGGAACGCCGATCGGGCCCGTGCCGGGGATCCGGGCGTTCAGCGTCAACCCACAGAAGCGGAGCAAGCCGGACATTCCGCTATGAAGATACCAAGTTGGGGTGACGAGGTGATAAGTGGTCAGAGCGAGCGCGATGGTGAACGACAGGACCAACCCATGCCAAACGGCAACCGCCAAGGCGGGTGCGCGATGCGGCCAGGCGCTGCGCGCCATCGCCTTCGGGGCCGCTGAGCCGACCACGGCGGCGTAGCAGGCCAGGGTGAGGGCGGCCGTCACGCCCTGGTCCGCCGCCCCGCGGTCCGCAGGGCCTTGCGCAGCGCGCTGACCTCCTCGGGGCCCATCTGCTCGACGAAGTGGGTGAGGGCGGCCGAGCGGTCCTCGCTGGTGCCGAGGGCGTCCTCCATCAGCGCCGCGGTGTACTCCTCGCGGCTGCGGACCGGTGAGTACACCCACGCCCGGCCCTCCTTGGCGCGCAGCAGCCAGCCCTTGTTGTAGAGGATGGAGGCGACGGTCATCACCGTGGTATAGGCGACCGGGCGGTGCTCGTTGATGTCGTCCACGATCTCCCGCACCGTCGTGGGACGCTGCCAAGCCCAGAGACGGTCCATGATCTCCGCCTCGAGCTCCCCCAACCGTCGCATGGACGCTTCCTTCCGCCGTTAGTACGGAGGCCCATAGTAGAGACCCCTCGGCGGGGCTCCGCACCCGGCTGTGGAGAAATCCTCAACTCGCCCTGCCCGCGATAGGCTTGACGCCACGCGCATTCAAATCCGCATGGTTCGAGGGAAGGGAAGTCCGGGTGACTGGTCTCAACAAGGGGCTTCAGAAAATCGAGGTGGCGCTCAAGTGGGATCCGAGCCCCCTCGGTGAGCCGCCCCATGATCTCGACATCGTGGCCGGGACGTACCGCGCCGCCGATCCCTACGGTGCGCCCGCGTACCTCGTCCACTTCGACAGCCGCTCACCGGACGGCACCATCAACCTCAACAGGGACAGCCGCACCGGTCAGGGCCTTGGCACCGACGAGTCCATGACCCTCGAGCTCGAACGGCTGTCGTCCGAATACGCCCGGGTGGTCGTCGGGATAACCATCCAGCAGGGTTCGGGACGGAAGACGTTCGGGGATGTTCCGAACACCAGTGTCCGGATTCTCAACGGGTACACCGAACTCATGACGAGTGACTTCACCGGTGTCTCAGAAGCCACTTCCGCCACGGTCGCGGTATTCACCCGGGACGACGCGGGGGAATGGGGAATTCAGAGCGCTATTCGTGGATTCGACGCGGATCCCGAAGACTTTGGACAGCTCATGGGCAAGGACTATTCCTGAGCGTCCGGGCGGCTTCCCGAGAGCTTCCTGAGAGGCCGGGCCGCCGGGGCCCGATGCGGCGCGGGGCCCGCACGATCGTCGTGCGGACCCCGCGCCGATTCCGGACATCGGGTCAGATGTCGGATCCGGGACCGATGGGCGGGCGGCCCGGAGAGCGCGGCCCCCGGGTGAGGGTGTAGCCGCCCACCCCGGCGAGCGCCGCCAGCGCCGCGCCGATCACGGTCCACACCCATCGGTCCGACCACCATCCGGAGCCCCAGCCGTCCTCCGGCTCGGCGACCGCGTGCGGAATGTCCCTGCCCTTGTCGTCCGGGGAATCCGAGGCCGTGTTGTCGTCCGGCGGCTCGGAGTCCGTCCCCGGGGCCGTTCCGGCCCGCAGCACCGGATTGAGCGGCGTCATGTCCCCGCCGTCGGCACGCGCCCCGCCCGCGTCCCGTACGGACGCCTCGACCTCGGCGTCGATCGGCAGCCCGAGGTCCTCGGCGGGCAGATCGACGACGGTGAGCCGCACGTAATACGCGCCCTGCAGAGGGTCGTTGGCCCAGCGCTCGGACCAGGACCGCGCCTGGCGCAGGGTGCAGCTCACGGTGACCGTCCGGTCCTGCTGGGCCGCCCGGCGCGCCGGAGTGCCCGAGGCGCACGGCTGATGGCGGCGCAGACCGTCGTAGACATCCAGCTGCCAGGTGGCGCTGCCATGGCGGCTCGAGGCGTCGGGCAGTTTCAGCTCCGCCTCGACCTCGGGGACCTGCCCGGCGGCGGCCGGGAACACCCAGTACAGATAGTCGCCGGTGGAGGCCGCCGCGGTGGCCTGCTGACCGGGCTTGAGCTCGGTGGCGGTGCGGAAGCTCGTCCCCGCCTCGGTGGGCGCCTCCGTGCCGCTCTTGCCGTCCGTGCCGTCCGCGGCGGCCGGTGCGGCGGCGGTCAGCCAGGCGGCGGCGCACAGGGTGAGCGCGGCGCCCAGGGTACGCAGGGCTCGCATCAGTTGGACCTCCAGACGGTGACACGCCAGCGGGCCAGCCAGCCCCACAGCAACCCCACGAGCAGCCCGCCGACGGTGAGCACGCCCAGCAGCACCCAGCCGCGGCCCAGGCCGAAGGCGGCCACGTCGGCGGGCGGATCGTCGTTGTCCACCACATCGACGGCGAGCTCCACCGGAAGGCCCGGAGCGCGCTTGACGGAGGCGGGCGCGGAGAACGACTGGCTCAGCTCCACGCACACCGTCCGCGCCGTCTCGTCCCCGTCGTCGTCCACATCGGCGACCGGATAGCGCAGCCCGCTGGAGATGACGTCCGTACGGCCGCTGCCCGCCTCGCTGCCGCGCACCAGCTCCCGGCCGCCGGGCGTCACCGCCCGCACCAGCACGCCGTAGTCCGGGTCGACGGCGCGGTCCACGGCCACGCTCGCCGATGCCCGCAGCTCCTGACCGGGCGCCACCCGCATCCGGTACCAGCGGTGTTCCCCGAAGCTCTCCCGGTCGCTGTAGAGGCCGGAGCCCAGATACGGGGCCTTCGCGCACTGTGCGGCGCCCCGCACCGGCGTGGGCGTCTCCACGGGCGTGTCGGCGGAGCGCCGGACCAACTGCTTGATACGGCTGGAGAGCTGGTCCCGGTGCTGGATCGCCGTATACGTGCCACCGGTGGCCTCGGCGATACAGCTGAGCTGCTCGCGGACCTTGCGGTCCAGCGTCAGCCCGAGCGTGTCGACGACCAGGTGGGTTCCCTGGGCGGCCAGTTCCCGGGCCACATCACAGGGGTCCGGCAGACCGCAGGAGTCCTCGCCGTCCGTGATCAGCACGATCCGGCGGGTCCCCTCGCCGCCGGAGAGGTCCTTGGACGCGCCGCGCAGCGCGAGCCCGATGGGCGTCCAGCCGGTGGGGCGCAGCGTGGCGACGGCCGCCTTGGCCTCGGTGCGGTCCACCTGGCCCACCGGGTAGAGCCGCTCGCTGTCCTGGCAGCCGGCCTTACGGTCCTTGCCGGGGTAATTGGCGCCGAGGGTGCGGATGCCCAGCCGCACCTCTTCGGGTGTGGCGTCCAACACCTCGTTGAACGCCTGCTTCGCTGCCGCCATCCGGGTGTCGCCGTCGACGTCGCGGGCCCGCATGGAGCCGCTGACATCGAGTACCAGCTCGACCTTGGGGGAATCGGGAGCCGGTTCGCCGGCCATGGCGGCGGGAGGGGATATCAGGCCGCAGGCGAGGGCCGCGAGCAGCCCCAACGCGCCTGTCGCCAGACGTTTCTTTATGATCACCGGCGCATCCTATGGAGCATCGTCCGACTGATCCAAAAGCCCGGGTGCCAAGGTCGGGGGCATACCGCGCCGGGTGTACGGACGGTGTCCGGGTACTCCCCGGGGAGTGGACGAGAATCCGTCTGGTGTCAGCCGCGGCGTTTGCCTCCTCCTCTTAGGGTTCAGACATGGATCTCCGAAAGACCCGGCCCCGGGGCCGGCGCCTGGTCGCCGCCGTGGCCGCCGCGGTCCTCCTCGCGGGCGCCGGCACCTGGGCGGTCGCCGCCTCCGGCGACCGGCCGGCCGTGCACCGCCAGGACCGCGTGCTGGACATGCCGGGCGCGCGCATCGACACCTCGTACTTCACCGCCGGCACCGGCCGCAGGCCCGCGGTCCTGCTCGGCCATGGCTTCGGCGGCAGCAAGGAGGACGTACGCGACCACGCCGAGGAGCTCGCCCGCGACGGATACGCCGTGCTGACCTGGTCGGCGCGTGGCTTCGGCAGATCCACGGGGAAGATCGGGCTCAATGACCCGGACCACGAGGTGGCCGATGTCCGGCGGCTGATCGACTGGCTGGCGAAACGTCCCGAGGTGCGGCTCGACCGCCAGGGCGACCCCCGGGTCGGTGTCGCGGGTGCCTCCTACGGCGGGGCGATCTCCCTGCTCGCCGCCGGATACGACCGCCGGGTGGACGCCATCGCGCCCGAGATCACCTACTGGAACCTCGCCGACGCGCTGTTCCCGAACGGCGTCTACAAGAAGCTCTGGGCCGGGCTGTTCTTCACCACCGGCTCGGCCGACCTCACCGGTGGCCAGGGCGGCCAGGGCGACACGAGCGGCGCGGGAGGCTCAGGCGGGGGGATGGGCCCAGGAGGTCAGGGCGGCGGAGGCGGCGGGACGGGCCAAGGAGCCCAGGCGGACCCGGGAGACACGAACGGCGGTGAAGAGGCCAGGACGGACCGGGGCCAGGGCTGCGGTCGCTTCGAGAAGCAGCTCTGCGAGATGTACGAGCGGGTCGCGGTCGCCGGAACGCCCGACGCCGCCGCCCGCCGGCTGCTCGAGGCCCGCAGCCCGTCCGCCGTCGCCGACCGGATCAAGGTCCCCACGCTGATCCTCCAGGGGCAGGCCGACTCCCTCTTCCCGCTCGGTCACGCCGACGCCATGGCGAAGGCGATCCGGGCCAACGGGGCGCCGGTCGCCGTCGACTGGACGGCCGGCGGACATGACGGCGGCGACCGCGAGACCTCGCGGGTGGCGGCCCGCACCGACGCCTGGTTCGACCGCTACCTCAAGGGCGACAAGGGCACCGACACCGGACCCGCCTTCCGGGTCAGCCGCACCGGCGGCATCGACACCACCAACGGAGCGGTCCAGCTGCGCGGCGCCACCGGCGACCGCTACCCCGGCCTCGGCGACGGCGGCCGGAAGGTGGCACTGCGCGGACGCGAGCAGTCGTTCGCCAACCCGCCCGGGGCGGGGCCGCCCTCCATCTCCACCGTGCCGGGTATCGCCGGGCTGTCCCAGGCGTCCTCGCTCGGCGTCGGCCTCTCCCTCGACATCCCCGGCCAGTTCGCCCGGTTCGACTCGGAGCCGCTGGACCGGCCCCTGCGGATCACCGGATCGCCCGAGGTGAAGGTGCGGGTCAAGGCCGACACGGACGACGCCGTGCTCTTCGCCAAGGTCTACGACGTGGGACCGGACGGACAGCAGGTGCTGCCCGAGCAGCTGGTCGCGCCGCTGCGCGTCAACGGCGCCAAGCAGGGCCGTACGGTCACCGTGCGGCTGCCCGCCGTGGACCACGAGCTCATCGCGGGCCACCGGCTGCGGCTCGTGCTCGCCTCCACCGACCTCGGCTACGCCTCCCCGGACGAGCCCGCCACCTACACGGTCGGGCTCGCGGACGGCGGTCTGACGGTGCCCACCGCCCCCGGGGTGCACACCCAGCCCGCCCCGCTGCCCGCATGGGTGTGGGGGCTGCCGCTCGGCGCGGCCGTGGTGGCGCTCGCGCTGCTGCTGACCGGCAGGCGGCGTACGGCCACTCCGCCGCCGGACCCCGAACTGGCCGACGTGCCCCTGCAGATCACCGGTCTGAGCAAGCGCTACGCCAAGTCCGCCGACCGCTACGCGGTGCGCGATCTGTCCTTCCGCGTCGAGAAGGGGCAGGTGCTCGGGCTCCTCGGGCCCAACGGCGCGGGCAAGACCACCACCTTGCGGATGCTGATGGGGCTCATCGCCCCCGACGACGGCGAGATCCGGGTCTTCGGCCAGGCCATCAGGCCCGGCGCGCCCGTGCTCTCCCGCGTCGGCGCCTTCGTCGAGGGGGCGGGGTTCCTGCCGCATCTGACCGGCAGCGCCAACCTCGAGCTGTACTGGCGGGCCACCGGCCGCCCCGCCGCCGACGCCCATATCGAGGAGGCCCTGGAGATCGCGGGCCTGGGCAGCGCGCTGGAGCGCGCCGTGCGCACCTACTCCCAGGGCATGCGGCAGCGGCTGGCCATCGCCCAGGCCATGCTGGGCCTGCCCGATCTGCTGATCCTCGATGAACCGACCAACGGCCTCGACCCGCCGCAGATCCGTGAGATGCGCGAGGTGATGATCCGGTACGCCGCCGCGGGGCGTACGGTGATTGTTTCCAGCCATCTCCTGGCGGAGGTCGAGCAGTCCTGCACCCATCTGGTCGTGATGGACCGCGGCCGGCTGATCCAGGCGGGCCCGGTCGGCGAGATCACCGGCAACGGCGGCAGTGTGCTGGTGGGCCACGACGGCGAGCTGAGCGAGGCCCTGATGGACAAGGTGGGCGCGCTGCCCGGGGTCGCCTCCGCCGGTCGCACCGCCGACGGACTGCTCGTCCAGCTCGACGGGATCACCCCGGCGCGGCTGCTCGCCGAGCTGGTGCGGCTGGAGGTCCCGGTGACCAGCTTCGGGCCCAACCGGCGCCTGGAAGACGCCTTCTTGACGCTGATTGGAGGAGGATCCGCGTGAGCTCCCTGTCCCAGGTCACCGAGGTCGCGCCCGGCTACCGGGCCGGCCACACCCTGCCGCTGCGGGTCGAGGCCGTACGGCAGCTGCGCCGTCGCCGGACCCTGGTGATGGGCCTGGTGCTGGCCCTGCTGCCGTTCGTCCTCGTGATCGCGTTCGCCATCGGCGGCACCCCAGAGGGGCGGGAGAACCGGGTCACCCTGATGACCACGGCCACCGCCTCCGGCGCCAACCTCGCCGCCACCGCGCTGTTTGTCTCGGCCGCCTTTCTGCTGGTGGTGCCGGTCGCGCTGTTCTGCGGCGACACCGTGGCCTCCGAGGCCAGCTGGTCCTCGCTGCGCTATCTGCTGGCCGCGCCCGTGCCCCGGGCCCGGCTGCTGGTGAGCAAGCTGACGGTGGCCCTGGTCTTCAGCGCGGCCGCCATGGTGCTGCTGCCGCTGGTCGCGCTCGCGGTGGGCACCGTGGCGTACGGCTGGGGGCCGCTGCGGATGCCCACGGGCGGTGAGCTGCCGGTCGGGGACGCCCTTGTCCGGCTGGCCCTGGTAGTGCTGTACATCTTCCTGTCCCAGCTGGTCACGGCCGCTCTGGCGTTCTGGCTCTCGACCGTCACGGACGCGCCGCTGGGCGCGGTGGGCGGCGCGGTGGGGCTCACCATCGTGGGCAATGTGCTGGACGCGGTCACCGCGCTCGGCTCGTGGCGCGACTTCCTGCCCGCGCACTGGCAGTTCGCGTGGGCGGACGCACTCCAGCCCCACCTGGAGTGGGGCGGAATGGTGAAGGGCGTCTCGGTGTCCGTCGCGTATGCCCTGGTGCTCATCGCGTTCGCCTTCCGCGGCTTCGGCCGCAAGGACGTGGTGTCCTAGCCCGGCCACGGCCGCTGACCCGGCCACGGCAGCCGGGCCGGGTCAGTAGTCCTTGAGGGTGTAGGAGTTGACCACCTCGTAGAAGCTGTCGTCGATATTGGTCGGGTTGGTGTCGGGCTCCTGCCCGGCCGACGACTCCCGCGCCCCCTTCCGGGCCATGTTGTCCAGCGCGAGCTGCTGGTTGGCCGCCACATAGCCCCGCAGCTCGCGCTCGTAGGCGGCGAAGGCCGCGGTGTGGTCGCCGCCCGCGGCCCTGAGCTCGCCCGCCAGGACATAGGCGCCGACCACGGCCACGCTGGTGCTCTGCCCGGACGCCGGCGAGCCGCAGTAGCCGGCGTCGCCGACCAGGGCCACCCGGCCACGGGACCAGGAGTCCATGTGGATCTGGGCCGCCGCGTCGAAGTGGAAGTCCGGCGCCCCCCACATGTACTCCAGCAGCCGTGGCATCTCCCAGCGCGCGTGCCGGTACCGCTCGGCCACCAGCTGCTTCTGCTCCGAGACGGACCGGGAGCCGAGGAGCGTGGCGGGCGGTTCCTCGGAGTCGATGCCGATGTAGACCCGGGCCTCGGTGTTGTCGCGGACACTCATCATCATGCCGCCCCAGACGTCCCCGGCCATCTGGTAGATGACCTCCCAGCGGTCGAGGCCCAGATAGTTCGGCACCGTCCACACGCCCAGATAGCCCCCCAGATGGCGGAGGAAGTCCTCCTCCGGGCCGAAGACCAGCGCCCGGGTGGAGGAGTGCACCCCTTCGGCCGCCACCACGATGTCGAAGGCGCGCGCACCACTCCGGTGGAAGGTGACCGCCACCTCGTCGGGCCCCTGGACGAGCGAGACGATCGAATCGTTGAAGAGATACTCGATCCCCTCGCCGCCCGCGGCCATCAGCACCGAGGACAGATCGTCCCGCAGGATCTCGATGTCGGAGCTGTTGAGATCCCCGCCACTCGCGGTCCGCTCGGTGGTGCTGAACAGCTCCTTTCCGTCGTCGTCGACCATCGACATGCCACGCAGCCCGGTGCGGCGCGCCCGGACCTCCTCCAGTACGCCCATCCGCTCGCACACCTCGAGCGCCGGGCCCCGTACGTCGATCGCCTGCCCGCCCGGGCGCGGCCGCGCGGCGCGCTCCACGACGGTGACCTGGAAGCCATAACGATCCAGCCAGTAGGCGAGCGCGGGCCCGGCGATACTGGCCCCGGAAATCAGAACCCGTGCATTCCGCATGGTGTTGTCCCTTCCGAATTCAACCACCGAATGTGGTGCCTCGAAAAAGACTGGCCGGAGCCACCGACACGGCACCGACACGGCACCGACGCCGGGCCGATGACGCGCCGACGAGCCGCCGACGCGGTACCGACAGGGCTCCGACACACCGCTGACGCGGGGGAGTTGGGCATGGCCGGGGTTGATCGGTAGGCGAACGGAACTCTCTCATCGGTTAATGAGAGTGTTACTTCGATGTGTTGTGTGGTTCCGTAGTGATCGATGAGACTGGGGATTCCGACCGGTCAGCCCAAAAGATCGGTCGCCCCGCACTGGTGATGTTCGGTCCGCCCCCCACGATCCGAACAGGATGGGACCTAATGCGCAATTCACTGGAGCACGTCCGCGTGATTCCCGCCGCCGTCGTGCCCGTCTGTCCGAGACCCCGCCGGAGATCTCACCTCTCCCCGCGCGGATCGGCCACGGTAGCGGCGTAGCCGCCTCTCACCACTCACCGAACGGCGGATCGCCCCGGTCTTCCCGGCGACGCCGTCATCCGGCCTGCCCGTAGGCGCCTGCACCTGTGCACATGCCTGCGGGCCACGTGGTCTGCCATGGCCATGCGGTCTGTCATGACCACGTGGTCTGCCCGGTCATGTGGTCTGTCATGGCCACGTGGTCTCTCATGACCCCGGCCGGAGCGTCGGCGTGCCCACGGCCCGTTCGGTGACGCACCCCCCACGAAAGGAACCCCTGAGGTGCTTACTTCGCACCACCCACGATCACGCGAACCCCAGCAACCCGTGCCCGCCGCTCGCGGCGGCGTGACGGGCCAGAGCGGGCATGTGCTGGCGGTTGGCGAACCGGGCCCCAGGCTCGACCGGCTGACCCGGACACTCGTTTCCACCGGGCATGAGGTGAGCCATGCGGAGCCCGGCGATGTCAGCCGACAGATGCGGCACTCCCCGCCGGACGCGATCGTCGCCCTGGACGACGCCGACGACGGACTTGACCTGATACGCGAGGTCCGCGCCGTCCCCGCGGGACGGGCGCTCCCCCTGCTGATGGTCACCTCCGACCCCGGCCCCACCGGCGTCGCCGACATGCTGCGTGGCGGCGCCGACGACTGCGTGGCGGAGACCTCCGACCCCGTCGAGCTCTCCGCCCGGATCGAGGCCAAGCTGCGCCGGGTCCCGGTCCCCGTCGAGAACCTGCTGCTCGACCCGCGCACCGGCCTGTACTCCCAGCCCCACTTCCTGGGCGAGCTCGACCGGGAGCTCAAGCGGGTCGACGACAGCCGCACCGGTGGCGTCGTCGCCATGGTGGGCGTGGCCGAGATCGCCGCGCTCGAGGCCCGGCTGGGGCCGCGGGTGCGCCGTGAGGTCGCCGAACGTCTCGCGGGAGTGGCCGAGAAGCTGGGCGGTGTCTGCGACCGGCTCGGCTGGGACGACGAAGGCCATCTGCTGATGCTGATGCCCGGTGTGGACGAGGACACCGCGCGCCGCGAACTGCAGAACTTCGCCAACGCCGTGGCCGGGACCCGCTTCGTGGTCGCCGATGAGAACGTGCGGCTGACCCCGGCGATCGGATGGACCCCGCTGGCCGACTGCGCGGACCGAGCGCAGGCCGTCGCCAATGCCCGGAACGCGGTCGAGGAGTCGATCCGCCACCGGGATCTGCGGCCGGTCAAGTACGCGGCGTGGATGCGCGGCACCCACCGGCGCAGCCGCCGTACCCTCGCCACCGCGCTCCGCACCCTGCTGTCGGCGCTCTCGCCCGTCCTGGTGCTCCTCTTCGGGGTGGGCATACCGTTCGTCTTCTACCAGCAGATGTACGAACTGGGCTGGGACGTCGGCTCGGCCGCGTACTGGGTCGTGGTGTCCGGCCTGGTGCTCTCCGCCGCGCTGATCGTGCTGGAGTGCCTCTTCTCGCTCGACGCCAAACCCCGGCCCGAACGGCCCGCGCAGCCGTATCCTCCGGCCAGCGCCGTCATCGCCGCGTATCTGCCCAATGAGGCCGCGACCATCGTCGACACCATCGAGTCGTTCCTGCGCCTGGACTACCCCAACGAGCTGGAGATCGTGCTCGCGTACAACACGCCGCACCCCATGCCCGTCGAGGAGACCCTGCGCGAGATGGCCCGCCGCGATCCGCGGCTGGTGCTGATGCCGGTGGCGGGCAGCACCTCCAAGGCGCAGAACGTCAACGCCGCGGTCACCCGGGTGCGCGGTGAGTTCGTCGGCATCTTCGACGCGGACCACCACCCGGTGCCCGACGCCTTCCAGCACGCCTGGCACTGGCTGTCCAATGGCTACGACGTGGTCCAGGGCCACTGCGTGATCCGCAACGGCGAGAGCTCCTGGGTCTCCAAGCTGGTGGGGGTGGAGTTCGAGGCCATCTACGCCGTCAGCCACCCCGGCCGGACCCGGCTCTACACCTTCGGTGTCTTCGGCGGCTCCAACGGCTTCTGGCGCACCGATCTGCTCGCCCGGACCCGGATGCACGGCACGATGCTCACCGAGGACATCGACTCCACGATGCGCGCCCTGCACGAGGGCGCGCGGATCGCCACCGACCGCACGCTGATCTCGCGTGAACTGGCGCCCACCACCCTCAAGGCGCTGTGGAACCAGCGGTCGCGCTGGGCCCAGGGCTGGCTCCAGGTGTCGCTGAAGTATCTGTGGCGGGGCTTGCGTTCCCCGGCCTTCACCACCCGCCAGAAGGCGGGGCTGCTGGTGCTGCTGGGGTGGCGGGAGATCCAGCCGTGGCTGACCCTGCAGATCCTGCCCGTGCTGCTGTACTCGGCGTGGCGGGCCGGGGGAGTGGACCATCTCGACTGGGCGGTGCCGGTCTGCCTGCTGGCCACCCTGTTCACACTGTCCGCCGGGCTGGTGCAGGCGCTGTTCGCGTGGCGGCTCGCGGTGCCCGAACTGCGCCGCCGCAAGGCGTGGTTCTGGCGGTATCTGCTGGTGTCCACCGTCTTCTACAGCCACTTCAAGAACATCGTGGCCCGGCAGTCGCTCCTCAAGGAGGTGCTGCGGGACCGCCAGTGGCGGGTCACCCCGCGCCCCGGTGACAAGGCGGTGAAGCGGACATGAGCACGGTGTCCACGGCCATCGCGTCCACCACCGCGCCCCGGGCGGTCAACGGCACGCCCGCCAGGAGCGCGCCCTCGCGGAACCGGATGAGCCAGGAGATCCAGGGCCTGCGGGGAGTGGCGGCGCTCCTCACCGTCGTCTTCCACGTCTGGCAGCAGTACTACACCTACGACCGGGACGGCGCCCACTCACCGGTGCCCAACCGGTACGCGAACGCTCTGGTGTCGCTGGAGGTCATCGACCTCTTCTTCGTGCTCTCCGCGTATCTGCTGACGCTGTCCTACGCACGGGCGGCGATCGAGGGGGGCTCGACCCGGCCCGGCCGGGTGTTCCTCTTCCGGCGGGCCATCCGGATCGTCCCGCTGTACTTCCTGGCGGTGACGTTCATCTGGGCCACCCGCAACCCCACCCTGCCCGGCGAGTGGTCCGATCTGCTGCACCATCTCACCTTCACCCAGGTCTTCGACCAGGAGCAGATCTTCTACACCATCGGCCCCACCTGGTCGTTGTCGCTGGAAATCATGTTCTATGTGGCACTGGTGGCGCTCGGTCCGCTGGCCGTCCGCGCCTGCCGTCCGCTGCGCCGGAGGGCCTCCCGGGTGGCGGTGTGCGCGGTGGGCTGTGCCGTGCTGTACATCGGGCCGTTTCTCTGGATCGCGGTCGCCCGCTACGGGCTGGACATCCCGCACACCGAATGGCCGGTGTACTTCGGACCGCAGGCCCGCTTCGGCGGGTTCGCCGCGGGCATGGGCCTTGCCGTGGCGATGATCGCCCTCGGCGACCGCGGACGGCTGGACGCGAAGGTGGCGATCCCGCTGCGGGCGGCCGCCCTCGTGGGGCTGTACATGCTGTCCTACTCCGGTACGGAGGCGGAGGACTTTCCCACCACCTTCTACCATCCGCTGTCCGCCCTGCTGTGGATGCTGCTGCTGTACAGCACCATCCACGTTCGGCGGCAGGGGCGGTGGCACTCATGGCTCACGGCCCGCTGGCTCACCGGTGTCGGCCTCGCCAGCTACAGCCTCTTCGTCTGGCATGAGCCGATCATGCTCGGCCTGTACAACGCGGGGCTGCTGCCGCCCGACGGCCAGTCGGGCTTCCCGCTGGCCGTGGTCATCGTGCTGGTGGTGGCCGTGGCCGCCGCCGCGGTGAGCTACTGGGCCATCGAGTACCCGGCGAGCCTGCTCGGGAAGCTCAAGGACGGCAAGGGCCGTCCGCGCGACTTCTATCCTTAAGGCCGCGCGCCAGCCAGGAACACACGTTCCCCGGTGCACGGGTGGCCGTGCACCGGGGAACGGTGGTTATCATCTGGCTCGTTCTTTACTCTGTAACACGTGTGCGTCGGACATCAGTTCCGCTGGGAATCGGGCTTCCGGGGCACCCCACCCAACCCATGCCATAACGGGGAGACCAGCGAAATGGGTCGACACAGCCGACCGACCGCCGCACAGCAGGCGCGTACCACGACGCTCAAGGCGGCCACCGCCCTCGGAGTGGCCGGAACCATAGCCTTCGGCCTCCACTCGACGCTCGGCGGTGACAAGTCCGTCGAGGCCCGCTCCGATGTGAACGCACAGCAGGCGCAGGCGCCGGACGAGGTCGAGCCCACCGCCGATCACTCGCCCTCGCAGAGCCATGTCTCGCCCAGCGAGTCCACGAAGCCGAAGCCGATCTCCGACCACACCGACGCCGCCACCCCCGGTGGCGGCGGTTCGGACCGGAGCGCCGGCACGCCGCGGCACGCCGCCCCGGCCACCCCGGACGCGGCCCCCTCCAAGGCCGCGCCCACCATGGCGCCCACCGCCCCCGCGCAGCGGAACGACCAGGTGCCCTCCTCGCCCTCCTCGCCGAGCGAGACGACCCCGAGTGCCGATCCGACCACCCCGTCGCAGCAGCCCAGCCAGCCGTCGCAGACCCCCGGCCAGGGTGGCCACGAGGGCAAGGGCCTGGTGGGCGGGCTGGTGGACGGTGTCGGCGACACCCTGGACGGGGTGCTCGGCGGGGTCGGCGGGGTGCTCGGCGGCTGAGCGCCGCCACCTCACCCCGTGGCCAGCGCCTTGAGGCCCGCCAGGCTTCCGTTGAACCGGTTGTGGTCACCCACCAGCGGCCCGCTCGAGGTGTACTGCCACAGGGTGTGGGTCTTCCAGCCGGCCGGCAGCGGCCCGGGGGTGGCCGCGTACCGCGCCAGCCACAGCGGGTTGCGGTCGGCGAAGGCGGCGCTGTCGCCGGTGCACGTCTGCCACCAGCCGGCGGTCGTGTAGATCACCGGCTGGCGTCCGGTGCGCTCCTTGACCCGCGCGGTGAAATCGCCGATCCAGTTCACGATCTGGGCGGCGGTCAGGCCGTAGCAGGTTGCTCCGTACGGGTTGTACTCGAGGTCCAGGACGGGCGGCAGCGTCTTGCCGTCGTCCGACCAGTCGCCTCCATTGGCGACGAAGAAGTCCGCCTGACGGGTGCCGCTGGAACGGTCCGGCAGGGCGAAGTGGTAGGCGCCGCGGACCATGCCCTGCTGGAAGGAGCCGTTGTACTGCGAGGCGAACGAGGGGTTCTGGTACGTCGTGCTCTCGGTGGCCTTCACGTAGGCGAATCGTACGTTGTCGTCCCACAGGGCCGCCCAGTCGACCGACCCCTGGTGGTCGCTGACGTCCACGCCCTCCACCGAGGCCGCTCTGGTGGCCCGGGGCGTGGCGCCGGGGTCGGTCTTCTCATGGCGGGCGATGGTCGAGCCCATCCAGTCCCGCTCGGGGTGCGGGACGGACGCCGCGGGGGCCGGGCCGTTGCCGGCGTCGGGGTCGGGGTCGGTCGTCGAGGCCGTGGCCGGTACGAGGGTGGCGAGGACGGCGGCGGTGACCGCCACTCCCAGTCCGCCGATGGCGTGGGGCGAGCGCAGACGCGAAGGCGCCCGGTGGACGCCCTTACCGGATTTCAGGGACATCTGTTCCTCCGATCCGTTCCGCATCGACGGTATGCGCGCCGAACGAAGAACGTGAAGCGGAACGGGAAATTCTGCCCCTCCGTCAGCGGTCCCGGCCCTCCTCGCCGACCGGCCCGGACGGCACGCCGTAGCCCGCCACCAGCGCCCTCGCGGCCCGGGTCGCCCGGATGGCGACCTCTCCGGCCACGTCATCCGGATCGCCGAACTTCCCTTCCAGCAATTGGGCGACATAGCCGCGGGCGAGCGCGTGCAGGGCGTCGAGCAGCGCCACCGCCGTCGCCGCGGCCTCGTCCGGGGCGACCACCTCGAAGGCGCTCGGCAGCAGCAGATCCACGAACTCCCTGCTGCTGTCCCGTAGCTCCGGATGGGTGGCCCGCAGCCCCGGCGCGAAGAGGATGTCCAGCCCGCCGCGGTAGCGGGCCGCCGCGCGCACGAAGGTGCCCGCCACCGTCGCCAGCCGCTCCTGGGCGGACCCGACGTCGGCCACCGTGTCCAGGTAGATGGCCCGCAGCCGCCGCGAGACCTCCAGGGCGGCGGCCGCGAGCAGCGCGTCACGGTCGGCGAAGTGGCGGTACGGCGCACCGGGGCTCACACAGGTGCGGCGCGCGGCCTCCGCCACGGAGAAGCCGCGCACTCCGACCTCGTCGACGATCTCCAGGGTCGTCTGCACCAGCGCGGCGGCCAGGTCGCCGTGGTGGTAGGTGGCGCGTCCCTTCGGGGTGGGTGCCATTCGGGTGACCCTACCCGACCCGTGATTCCGGCTCACCCGCCCCTGGCCTGTGCCTTTCGGCGTCCCGGGCGGCCCGCAGGGCGTCCCGCGAGCGCTCGATGCGGATCGGCAGATCCCGCACCCGCTCTCCGGTGGCATGGTGGAAGGCGTTGCCGATGGCCGCCGCCGCGCCCACGATGCCCAGTTCACCGATGCCCTTGGCGCCCACCGGATTGGTGGTGTTGTCCTCCTCCTCCAGCAGCACCACGTCCAGTCGCGGAACGTCGGCATGGGCGGCGATGTGATAGCCCGCGAAGTCATGGTTGGCGAAGTCTCCGAAGACCGGATCGACCTCGCCGATCTCCAGCAGCGCCATCGACAGACCCATCGTCATGGCCCCGAGGAACTGCGAGCGGGCGGTGTGCGGATTGACGATCCGCCCGGCCGCGAACACGCCCAGCATCCGGTCCACCCGGATCTCACCGGTATCGCCGTCCACCCGCACCTGGGCGAACTGCGCCCCGAAGGTGTGCCGTGACAGATCCGCCCGCCGCTCCAGATCCTCGGCGGTGTCGGCCACCACCTCCAGACCGCCGTCCGGGACCACACCCCCGTAGGTGTCCAGCTCCTTCACCAGCGCACGGCACGCCTTGTCCACCGCCCAGCCCCATGAGGCGGTGCCGAGCGAACCGCCCGCGAACGGCGCCATGCCCAGCGACGCACGGCCGATCTCCAGCCGCAGCCGGGACAGCGGAATGCCGAGCGCGTCCGCCGCCACCTGGGTGAGGGCGGTACGGGCGCCCGTACCGAGGTCCGCCGCGCCGACGCGCACCCGGTACGTCCCGTCCTCCTCGGCGCGCGCCACCGCGGAGGAGGGGAAGGTGTAGTCCGGGTGGTGCGAGGCGGCCACACCGGTGCCCAGCAGCCAGCGCCCCTCGCGCCGGATCCCCGGCGCCGGATCGCGGCGC
Source organism: Streptomyces lacaronensis (assembly GCF_047337785.1). NCBI lineage: Bacteria > Bacillati > Actinomycetota > Actinomycetes > Kitasatosporales > Streptomycetaceae > Streptomyces > Streptomyces lacaronensis. Next base: position 1,464,354 of record NZ_JBLHDK010000003.1, on the reverse strand, counting down.
TCCCAGCCGAAGCGGGCCGCGCCCTCGCGCAGACAGGCGACCAGATTGCGGCTGCTGAACGGCTTGCCGCTCTCCGGGTCGGTCTCCGGCTCGTTGCGGATCCGCAGCTCGACCGGGTCCATGCCCAGCGCCCCGGCCAGCTCGTCCACGGCCGACTCCAGCGCGAACATCCCCGGGGTGTGGCCGGGGGCGCGGAACCAGGCGGGTGTCATCACATCGAGCGGCGCCACCTTCACCGTCGTACGGGCGTGGGGCGCCGCGTACATCATCCGCGTCGAGGACACCGTCTGGTCGGCGAACGGCACCTGGGCCGAGCGTTGCTGCACCGACTCGTGCTGGATCACCGTCAGCCGGCCGTCGCGCTCGGCGCCCAGCCGCACCCGCTGGATCGTGGGGGACCGGTAGGGGATCAGCTGGAACATCTGCTGCCGGGTCAGGGCGATCTTCACCGGCCGTCCGACGGCCCGCGCGGCGAGCGCCGCCAACACCGTCGGCGAGCGCGGAATGCCCTTGGACCCGAAGCCCCCGCCGATGTACTCGGCCACGACCTCCACCGCGCCCACCTCGATCCCGAACAGCGCGGACATCAGCTGCGCGCTCATATAGGGACCCTGGTCGGAGTTGAACAGCGTCAGCCGGTCCTCGTCCCACACCGCGATGGTGGCATGCGGCTCCATCGGGCTCGGATGCTCCACCGGAGTGGTGTACGTGGCGTCCACCCGCACCGGGGCGGTGGCCCAGGCGCCATCGGCGTCACCGCGCTCCACCAGGCCAGGGCTGCCGTCGGTCACCGTCTCGGCGATCTCCAGCCGCTCGTCGTCGGCGCGCAGCACCACATCGTGCGGCTCCCGCTCATAGCCCACCCGGACCGCCGCCGCGCCCTCGCGCGCCGCCTCCAGCGAGGTGGCCACCACGGCGGCCACGATCTGGCCGTGGTATGCCACCTGAGGGGACTGGAGCACGAAGAGGTCCGCGCTCGCCTCCGCCTCCGCGTTCAGCCGCGGGGCGCTGGTGTGGTCGAGCACCGTCAGCACACCGGGCAGGGCCAGCGCCGGGGCCGGGTCCACCTCCGTCACCCGGCCGCGGGCGATGGTGGCCTGCACCGGCCATACGTAACTGACGTCCCGGGTGGGGAACTCATAGGCGTAGCGCGCCGCGCCGGTCACCTTGTCCAGGCCGTCGACCCGGGTCACCGGGGCCCCGACACTTTGTTCGACGGTGGTCATGCGCGATCCCTCCTCGCGACGAGGTCGCGGACGCCCGCGACGATCAGATCAGTGGCCAAATCGACCTTGAAGGCGTTGTCCGGCAGCGGCCGCGCCTCGGCCAGCTCGGCCATCGCCGCCTCGCGCAGCGTCTCCTCGTCCGGCCGGGCGCCGCGCAGCCGCTCCTCGGCGATCCGGGCGCGCCACGGCCGCGGCGCCACCCCGCCGAGCGCGATCCGCACGTCCCGCAGCGAGCCGTCCTCGGCCACGGACACCGCGGTGGCGACGCTCACCAGCGCGAAGGCGTACGACCAGCGGTCACGCACCTTGCGGTAGCGCATCCGGGCACCGCGCGGCGGCGGGGGCAGCTCCACGGCGGTGATGAGATCGCCGTGGTCCAGGACGGTCTCCCGGTGCGGTGTGTCGCCGGGCAGCAGATACAGCTCCGCCACCGGAACGGTGCGCGAGCCGCCGTCCACCGACCGCACATGTGCCACCGCGTCGAGCGCCACCAGCGCCACCGCCATGTCGGAGGGGTGGGAGGCCACGCAGTGGTCGGAGGTGCCCAGCACGGCCAGATCGCGGTGCGCGCCCTGGATCGCCGGACACCCGGTGCCCGGCTCGCGCTTGTTGCACGGCTTGGTCACGTCCTGGAAGTACCCGCAGCGGGTGCGCTGCAGCAGATTGCCGCCCACCGTGGCGACCGTGCGCAGCTGCCCGGAGGCCCCCGCCAGCAGCGCCCGGGACAGCAGCGGGAAGCGCTCGCGGATGCCCGGATCGCCCGCCAGCGCGCCGTTGCGTACGGTGGCGCCGATGAGCACGGAGCCGTCCTCGCGGTGCTCGATCCGGTCGTACGGCAGCCGGGAGACGTCGATGAGCAAACCCGGGTCGGTGACGCCGAGCTTCATCAGGTCCACCAGATTGGTGCCACCGCCGAGATAGGTGGCATCGGGGCGCTGGGCGATCAGCGTGGCCGCTTCGGCGGCGTCGCCCGCGCGGGCGTAGGCGAACTCCTTCATCGGGCGCCTCCGACGGTGGCCGTGTCCTGGGCACCTTGGGCGCCCGCGGCCTCCAGCACGGCCTCGACGATCCCGTTGTACGCGCCGCAGCGGCACAGGTTGCCGCTCATGCGCTCGCGCACCTCCCGCGCGTCCAGCGCCGACACATCGGCCACCCCGGTGGCGGTGTCCTCGGTGACATGGCTGGGCCAGCCGCGCCCGGCCTCGCCCAGCGCCCCGATGGCGGAGCAGATCTGGCCCGGGGTGCAATAGCCGCACTGGAGCCCGTCGTGGTCGAGGAAGGCGCGCTGCACCGGGTGCAGCTCCCCGCCGTCCGACAGCGCCGCCACGCCCTCGATGGAGACGATCTCGCGTTCCTCGGCGGTCACGGCGAACATCAGGCAGCTGTTCACCCGCTCACCGTCCACCAGCACCGTGCAGGCCCCGCACTGACCGTGGTCACAGCCCTTCTTGGTGCCCGTGAGCCCCAGTCGCTCGCGCAGCACATCGAGCAGGGTCGTCCGGTTGTCGATGGTCAGGGAGTGGGACGTGCCGTTGATCCGCAAGGTGATGTCGCTACTCGGTGAGTGATGTGAGAGGCTCATACATTGAATGTATCAACCTCTTACATCCGTGGCGAGGAGATATGAATTCCATGCGGGACGTCGTAGCGCAGATGCACCGATGGTGGGGCGAGGGCGAGCCGTTCGCCCGTGCCACGGTGGTGGCGACCTGGCATTCCTCGCCGCTGCCGCCCGGGACGTCCATGCTGGTCGGCCCCGATGGCGCGGCGATCGGCAGCGTCTCCGGCGGCTGTGTCGAGGGCGCCGTCTATGAACTGGCCCAGGAGGTGACCGACAGCGGCAGGCCCGTGCTGGAGCGCTATGGCGTCAGCGACGACGACGCCTTCGCGGTCGGGCTGACCTGCGGCGGGATCATCGATGTCTATGTGGAGCGGATCGAACCAACGGGCTTCCCCGAACTGGGCGAGGTGGCCGAGGCGGTCGCCGCCGGGGAGCCGGTGGCCGAGGTGATCTGCGTGGCCGTCGACGGGCCCGACCCGGAGGGACGGCTGGGCCGCCGGCTGGTCGTACGGCCCGAGGGCACCTCCGGATCCCTCGGCTCCGGCCGGCTGGACGCGGCCGTCGCCGAGGACGCGCGCGGACTGCTGGCCGGCGGGCGCACCGAGACCCTGGCTTACGGCTACGACGGCGTCCGCATGGACGAGGAACTCACCCTGTTCGTCTCGGTCCACGCCACTCCGCCGCGGATGCTGGTCTTCGGCGCCGTGGACTTCGCGGCGGCCATGGCCCGGATCGGGGCGTACCTCGGCTACCACGTCACCGTGTGCGACGCCCGGCCGGTCTTCGCCACCCCGCGGCGCTTCCCCGAGGCGCACGAGGTGGTGACCGACTGGCCGCACCGCTATCTGCGCACCGAGGCGGAGGCGGGCCGGATCGACGAACGCACGGTGGTCTGTGTGCTCACCCACGACCCCAAGTTCGATGTGCCGCTGCTGGAGGTCGCCCTGCGCCTGCCGCTGGCCTACGTCGGCGCCATGGGCTCCCGCCGCACCCACGACGACCGGCTCCGCCGGCTGCGCGCCACCGGTCTCGGCGAGGACGCACTGGCCGGACTCGCCTCACCGATCGGCCTGGACCTCGGCGCCCGTACCCCGGAGGAGACCGCCGTCAGCATCGCGGCCGAGATCATCGCCGACCGCTGGGGCGGCAGCGGCACCCGGCTGACCTCCCTCAGCGGCAGCATCCACGGTCAGGAGCCGATGCGGCCCGCGGCCGGCGGCTGAGACGGGGCCACGGCCCGGGCCGGGGATCGTCACAATGGTTCCCGGCCCGAATGGATGTAGGAGGAATCGAACCAGCCGTGGAGACCGCTCGAAGCAGCGACGACGACATAGAACCCACCGCCGCCCACGATGACGCCGCCCCCGGCGCCGGGGCCGGCGCTCCCGCCCCGCCGCCGAGACCCGGCTGGCGCCGCTGGGTCATGGACACCCGGCCGCTGCGCCACCGTCCCTTCCGCCGGCTGTGGAGCTCCACCACCGTCACCGCCATCGGCAGCCAGCTGACCGCCGTCGCCGTGCCCAAGCAGATCTACGACATCACCGGCTCATCGGCGTGGGTCGGCTACGCAAGCTTCGCCGGGCTCATCCCGCTGGTGGTCTTCGCGCTGTGGGGCGGGGTGGTCGCCGACCGGATGGACCGGCGCACCCTGATGCTCGTCACCAACGTCGGCATCGCCGTCACCTCGGTGCTGTTCTGGGCCCAGTCCTTCGCCGGTCTGGACTCGGTGGCGGTGCTCATCGTGCTGCTCGCCGCCCAGCAGGGCTTCTTCGGCATGAACTCCCCGGCCCGCAACGCCTCGGTGGCCCGTCTCGTCCCCGCCGACGAACTGCCCGCCGCGAGCGCCCTTCAGTCCACCGTCGCCCAGACCGGCATGATCCTCGGCCCGCTGCTCGCGGGTGCCCTGATCCCCGTCCTCGGTCTGCCCGCGCTCTACCTCATCGACGCCGTGGCGCTGTGCGTCACCCTGTGGGCCGTCTGGCGGCTGCCCGCCCTGCCGCCCCTCACCGAGGGCGCCACGGGCGGCGCGCGGCGGGGCGGATGGCGCGATGTGGCCGACGGCTTCCGGTACATCGCCACCCACCGCGTCCTGCTGATGTCCTTCCTCGCGGACATCATCGCCATGGTCTTCGGCATGCCCCGCGCGCTCTTCCCCCAACTCGCCTCGCACACCTACGCGCCCTGGGGCGAGGGCTTCGCGCTCGGCCTGCTCTTCGCGGCGATCCCGCTCGGCGCGGTGGCCGGCGGTCTGCTGTCCGGCACCTTCTCCCGCGCCCGCCGCCACGGCCTGATGGTCATCGCCGCCGTGGTGGCCTGGGGCGTGGCCATCACCGGATTCGGGCTCAGCCTCAACCTGTGGTGGGCGGTGGCCTTCCTCGCCCTCGCGGGCGTGGCCGACATGGTCTCGATGGTCTTCCGCGGGACGATCCTCCAGGCGGCCGCCACCGACGACATGCGCGGCCGGATGCAGGGCGTGTTCACCGTGGTGGTGGCGGGCGGCCCGCGCATCGCCGATCTGCTGCACGGCACCGCGGGCTCCCTCTTCGGAGCCCGCGCGGCGGTCGCCGCGGGCGGGCTGCTGGTGGCCGTCAGCGCACTCGGGCTCGCCGTCGCGGTGCCCGCCTTCCGCCGTTACACACCCTGACGACGCGGCCGCGCGGACGAGCGAACGCGACGACGGCCGTGCCCCCGCCGGAACCCGGGCGGGGGCACGGCCGTCGCGGCCCTCAGGCCGTACGCTCGTCGCGGTCGCCGCCCCACAGCGTGTGGAACGAACCCTCGCGGTCCACCCGCCGGTAGGTGTGCGCGCCGAAGAAGTCCCGCTGCCCCTGGACCAGCGCGGCGGGCAGCCGCTCCGAGCGCAGCGCGTCGTAGTACGCCAGCGCCGCCGAGAAGCCCGGTGCCGGCACGCCCAGCTCCACCGAGGTGGCCACCACGCGACGCCAGGCGTCCTGCGCCGCGCCCAGCGCCTCGGCGAAGTGGTCGTCGGTCAGCAGCGTGACGGGCTTGCGCTCCTTGGCGTACGCCTCGGTGATCCGGTTCAGGAAGCGCGCCCGGATGATGCAGCCACCGCGCCAGATCCGCGCGACCGCCCCGGGGTCGATGTCCCAGCCGTACTCCTGGCTGCCCGCCTCGATCTGGTGGATGCCCTGCGCGTACGCGACGATCTTCGAGGCGTACAGCGCCTGCTCGACATCGTCGGCGAACCGCTCCGCGGCGGCCCCCGAGAGCCCCTTGCCGGACGGCCCCGGCAGCCCCTGCGAGGCGTCCCGCAGATCCGCGTGGCCGGACAGCGAACGGGCGAACACCGCCTCGGCGATCCCGCTCACCGGCACGCCCAGGTCCAGCGCGGTCTGCACGGTCCAGCGGCCGGTGCCCTTCTGCTCGGCCTGGTCCTGCACCACGTCCACGAACGGCTTGCCGGTGGCGGCGTCGGTGTGCCCCAGCACCTCGGCGGTGATCTCGATCAGATACGACTCCAGCCGGCCGCCGTTCCAGGTGCGGAACACCTCCGCGATCTCACCCGGCGACATGCCGAGCGCCCGCCGCAGCAGGTCGTACGACTCGGCGATGAGCTGCATGTCCGCGTACTCGATGCCGTTGTGCACCATCTTCACGAAGTGGCCGGCGCCGTCCGGGCCGATGTGGGTGCAGCACGGTGTGCCGTCCACCTTGGCGGAGATGGACTCCAGCAGCGGGCCGAGCGACTTGTAGGATTCCACCGATCCGCCGGGCATGATGCTGGGCCCGTTGAGCGCGCCCTCCTCACCGCCGGAGATGCCGGTGCCCACGAAGTGCAGCCCGCGCTCGCGCAGGGACTTCTCCCGGCGGCGGGTGTCCTCGAAGTGGGCGTTGCCCCCGTCGATGATCACGTCGCCCTCTTCGAGGAGAGGTGCGAACTCCTCGATGACGGCGTCGGTGGGCGCACCCGCCTTGACCATGATGATCAGCCGCCGGGGCCGCTGCAACGAGGCGACGAACTCCTCGGCGCTCTCGGCCGGCACGAAGTTCCCCTCGTGGCCGTGCTCCTCCATCAGCGCCTTGGTCTTGGCGAACGTGCGGTTGTGGAGAGCGACGGTGTGCCCGTGCCGGGCGAAGTTACGGGCGAGGTTGCTGCCCATGACGGCGAGCCCGGTGACGCCGATCTGGGCCGTGGGCTGGGCGGTGGAAGGGCTGGGCATACGGTGTTCCACTCCTGTCACGCGCATCGAAAGCTTATGCGAGGCAGCAACGCCGAGGGGAGCGGGGATCTTCCCCCTCGATCAGCCGGGTTTCGCCCGGCCATAGTTGCACGATGTGCGCGACGACGGATGAGTGTCCGGGGAAAGCGGCGCGGGTGTCTCATTTTTCTCCCGCTCGGGCGGGAGGCGGGATTGTGGGGTATCCACAAGGGGCGTAGCGGACGGGGGGGCGGGTGTGACCTCCTCGGCGGTCTGTCCTGATGGGAGCAGACCGCCGGGCTTGCGATCTGGGCTGTCGCGCACCTTCCGAGTCAGCAGCCCGCAGGTTTCCCACCTGTGGGGTCGCCAGGTGGTTCGGGGTCGAGCGCGGTGTCGGGTCGGCGGTGCGGGCCCCGGCCGGACGGGCGGATCAGCGCAGTCCGGCGAAGAGATCGTTCTCGGGTACGGCCGCGCCGGTGGCGTCCTGGACACGTACGAAGGTCTCCATGCCCATCAACTCGCCGAATCTCTCCTTGCCCATCTTGAGGAAGAAGATGTTCTCGCCCTGACTGGCGTGCGCGGCCAGTGCGTCGAACTTCTGACCGCTGAACGCGGTGGTGTCCACCCACGTGGTGATCTCATCGTCGGGGAGGCCGATCTCGGCCATCGCGGCGGCCTCGGCAGGGTCCGGCTCCGGCATGTCCTCATGAAACTCGCGCATGATCTCGCCGAACCGCTGCATTATCGAGCGGGGCATCGTGGTCCAGTACACCTTCGGGGTCAGCGCGGTCATCTCCAGCGCCGCCATCGTGATGCGGTGGGCCTGGATGTGGTCGGGGTGGCCGTAGAAGCCGTTCTCGTCGTAGGTGACGACCACATCAGGTCGGTAGTGCCGCATGAGTTCCGCGAGTCGGGCCGCGCCTTCCTGCACCGGGGTCTGCCAGAAGGATCCCGGGGCGTCGTTGCTCGGCCAGCCCGTCATCCCGGAGTCGGCATAGTCCAGCGTCTCCAGATCGCTGACCTTCAGGACGTCACAGCTCGCCTGGAGTTCTTGACGGCGCATCAAGGCGACCGCCGCCGGATCATGCCCGGGATCACCCGGTTTGGCACCCCCCGATCCGTCACCACAACCGCCGTCGGTACACGTCACGAGAACCGTGCGGATGCCTTCCGCCGCGTACCGCGCGAGGACCCCTCCGGTCCCGGTGGCCTCGTCGTCGGGATGGGCGTGCACTGCCATAAGCGTCAAGGGCCGGTCGGTCATGAAACAGTCCTCCTGCAGAAATACGTCTTGGTACGAGTGCGCGGCGGGCATACCGCGATCCCGGGGCCCCGATCCTGGTGGGGCGGACGACCGTGTGGTCCCCGTGCTCCCCGCCCGTGCGGCGCCGGGCCCTCGGTCGATGCAACCGCGCCGACTGGACCGGCTGTTCCCGGCGCGGCCAATCGGCCTTCCGGGCATCGGCATTTTTTCACAGCCCGCGCTATGTCCCCGGTGCTGTGACCCGTCGGTCTCCTGCCTGTCTCAACGGGATGGCCACACTCCTGCCGCCGGAGCGGCCATTTCCTCAGTCTCGTACGTACGCCGCTCGGATTCTGCCCGGTCCCGGAGCAGTGGGGTGCCGCCGCAGCCCTGGTCTCACCTTGCGTTGGCGCGGGCAACTGGGCACAACGGAGTTCGTGGGCTGCTCTCACCGTGTCCACACTCAGGCCGCTGAGCACCGTCGTGGCGATGGGACGCGGCCGGCCCGCGACGGCATCCGTAGCGATCTGCGACTGGAGTGCCAGAGCGGCCCTCGTCGATGGCGGGAGGCCGCGCTCTCAACGATCGGTGAGATGCGATCGCATCGCCTCGGCCCCGACCCGGCCGCGTACGGAGAACCACAGGTTGAAGGACACCCTCTGTCCCGGCCGCAGCGTCGGGGGGTCGAGGATCGCGACGTGGATGCCTTCCCGGGACATCCGCAGCGTGCTGTGCGCGCGTACGGTCACTGCTTTCGGCCGCCGGATGGTACCCGGCCGTTTCCGGTCGGGCTCGCGCAGCATGGATACTCCCAGCTCCGGGGAGTCGGCGAAGATCAGGGTGTCGTCCGTGTCCCCGACGTTGCGAATCTCGAAGTAGGCGGCGGCCGTCTGCCCGGTGGACTGGACGATACGGCCGCCACTGACCTGGATCCTCGGTGTGGGCTCTCCCGCCGCCCCGGTCGCCGTGTAGCCCGTGAGCAGGGCCAACGCCAGTGCGCAGCCACTCACCGGCACCAGCGCAGCCCGTACTCCCCGGGCCACCGTCTCCCTCAGACGGCGTCGCGGCGTGGTGCGGTCATCGGTCGCTGAGGACATCGGACGTCCTTCCCGGATAGCCGTGCTCGGTGGCCGCGGGGCCGTATGAGGAGAGGGGAGCGGGCTGGGTGCCGGTCTGCCATCCGCCGGGGGTGTGGTACCGCAGCCGCAGGCTGTTGGTGACGACGAGGACGGAGCTCGCGGACATGGCCGCGGCCGCGACCATGGGGTTGAGCCAGCCGGTCGCGGCCAGCGGAACGGTGACCACGTTGTAGCCGAAGGCCCAGACGAGATTGGCGCGGATGGTGCGCAGCGTGCGCCGGGTGAGCCGGATGGCGTCGACGACGGCCAGCATGTCGTTGCGTACGAGGGTGATGTCGGCCGCGCCGATCGCGGCGTCGGTGCCACCGCTCATCGCCATCCCCAGATCGGCGGAGGCCAGCGCGGCGGCGTCGTTGACCCCGTCGCCGATCACCGCGACGCACCGGCCCCGCTCGCGCAGCGCGGTGACGATCCCTTCCTTCTCCTCCGGGGTCACTCCGGCGTGGACCTTGTCGATGCCCGCCCGTTCCGCCATCGCATGGGCGGGGGCGGCGCCGTCACCGGTCACCAGCACCGGCTCGATGCCCAGCGCGCGTACTTCGCGCACCGCCTCGCGACTGGTGGGCCGCAGGCTGTCCCCGACGGCGAGCAGCCCCGTGGGGCGGTCGTCGATCTCCACGATCACGGCGGTGTGCGCGGCGCGTCCGGCGGCCTCGCGCGCCCGGCGCAACGGCTCCGGCAAAGGCTCCGACGGCCGGGGGCGGCGTACCCGCACCTCACGGCCGTCCACACGCCCGGACACGCCCTCACCGGCAACGGCCCGGAAGCCCGTCACCTCCGGTAGCCGCGCGACGCCGTCCTCCTCGCGGCGGGCAGCCGCGACCACCGCCCGGCCGATGGGGTGCTCCGAGCCCTGCTCCACGGCCGCGGCCAGCCGGAGCACTTCCCTTGGCCCCGGCCCGCCCTCCGCCACCGCCACGTCGGCCACGGACATACAGCCGGTCGTGAGGGTGCCGGTCTTGTCGAAGACCACGGTGTCCACGCGGCGCAGCCGCTCCAGCGCCTCCGGGCCGCGGACGAGGACGCCGAGTTGCGCCCCGCGCCCGCTGGCCACCAGGAACGCGGTGGGGGTGGCCAGCCCCAGCGCACACGGGCAGGCCACCACGAGCACCGCCACGGCCACGGTGACGGCCGTCTCACCCGCCGCGCCCGCGCCCAGCCAGAAGCTCAGCACCGTGCCGGCGATCGCCACGATCACCGGCACGAACACCCCCGCCACCGCGTCGGCCAGCCGCTGGATCCTGGCCTTGCCCGCCTGCGCCTCGGTCACCAGACGGGTGATGCGGGCCAGTTGAGTATCGGCGCCGACCGCTGTGGCGCGCACGACGAGCAGTCCGCCGGAGTTGACGGCGCCGCCGACGACGGCGGTGCCGGGTGTCACCTCCACCGGCACGCTCTCGCCGGTGACCAGGGAGAGATCCAGCGCCGATCCGCCCTCGACCACCACCCCGTCCGTGGCGACCTTCTCACCGGGGCGCACCATGAACTCCTGTCCCGTGGTGAGTTCGGCCACCGAAACCCGGCGGCTGCCGTCCCGCTCCCTCAACTCCACGTCATTCGCGCCGAGTTCAGCCAGCGCCCGCAGCGCAGATCCGCTCCGGTGCCGGGCACGCGACTCCAGATGCCGCCCGATGAGGACGAACAGCGGCACGGCGACGGCCGCCTCCAGATAGATATGGGGAAGTCCGTCGTCGGCCGAGGGCAGCAGGCTGAACGGCATGCGCATCCCCGTGACGCCCGCGCCGCCCCAGAGCAGGGCGTACGCCGACCAGGCGTACGACGCGAGGACGCCGAGGGATACCAGGGTGTCCATGGTGGCCGTGGCATGGCGCAGACCGCGCAACGCCCGCCGGTGGAAGGGCCACGCACCCCAGGTCGCGACCGGCGTGGCGAGGGAGAAGCAGGCAAACTGCCATCGGTCGAACTGCCACGCGGGGACCATCGAGATGACGATCACGGGCAGCGCCAGCACCGCCGTGACGACGAGCCGTTCGATGTCGACGGCCTCGTCCCGGCCGGGCCCGTCGTCAGCCCCGTCCCGGGGCGATCGGCTGTCGTCTTCTCCGGTGGCGGCGGGAGGCGCGGTGAGCTCGGCGGTGTAACCGGCCCGTTCGACGGTGGCGATCAGCTCGTCCACGTCTACGGTGGCCGGGTGGGAGACCCGTGCCGTGCCGGTGGCCAGGTTCACGGTGGCGCTCACACCCTCGACGCGGGCCAGTTTCTTCTCCACCCGGGCCACGCAGGCCGCACACGTCATCCCGCCGATCAGCAGGTCGGTGGTGCGGGCGGACACGCCGGACGAGGTTGTCGGATCGGAAGCGGTGTCCGGTCGCTCGCTCATCGCGCCCCCTCCCAGGCGCTGGGGCCCCGCGCCCCCATGCCGTGCGTATCCATGCCTCCGGCCCCGCCGTCCTGCGGCACACTCCGATGGATGCCGGGCGCCACCGGACCGGCCGCCCGCCCCACCGCGTAGGAGGCGGCCATCAACACCGCCAGGAGGACGAGAAACCCGGTCAGGGCGGGAGGCGGCAGCGCGCGCCGCGCCCGGGGGACGCGCGGCTCCGCTCCGTCGGGCGCCGGTCGCGGCGGCGAGGCGGTATCGGTCAGCGGCATCTTCGGCACTCCCCTGTGCAGGCTTGGCGGAAACGGCCGGGGTTCGTTCACCTTTACGGGCCTGGGGTGCCGGCCGCTCACCGAACGGAGGCTCTGTCACACAAGGAGAAAAACCGGCCCGGCCGGGAACTGTCCGGGCCTGTCAGCCGACATCTGAGCTGTGAGAGGTTACTGCCCCGGCCCGGCGGAGAGCGGAAGGTCCGACGGGGCGGCGGCGGGGGCGCACCTGTCCACCCGGCCGAGCCGAGGGGCCGAGTGCGGCGGAGGGCGAGCGGTCGCGCCTCCACCGCACCCGGGGAGTCCGTTGCCGGACGGGATGTCAGGCCACCGCTACGACCATGGCGGGTGAACGGAGGGCGCCGTTCCGGGCCGCCTCCGCCGGTTCCGGGTCGGCTGGTTGTTCCTCATCGGAGGTGAGTTGGGCGATCAGGGTTTCCCGGGCCCTGGCCACGCGGGAGCGGATCGTGCCGACGGGGCATTGCGCCACGGTGGCCGCCTCCGGGTAGGTCAGCCCCAGCAATTGGGTGAGCACGAACGCCTCCCGCCGGGGCGCGGGCAGGGCCGCGAGGAGTTCGCCGATGGCGACGCCCTCCTCGAAGCCCGGCACATCGCCCGGCTGGTTCCGTTCCGCGGCCGCCTGCCAGTCGTCGGTTCCGGAGATCCTGGGGCGGGTCGTCAGCCATCGGATCCGCGCACCGTCCTGAGCATCCGCCCCGCGTCCATGATGCCGCTCATCGTCTCAGCGAGGCGGGAGCAACGGACGGCCGGGTCGGTGCGGCGGCGCACGACGATCGCGCGGCGGACCGATCGACAACGGCCGCGCACGGTCCCGTATGCGCCGGGCGGACCGGCGGGGAGCCACGTGGCGCACGTCACGCCACATCTCTGGAACTTCTTCCTCCGGGGCCCGACTACTGGACCGGTGCGGCTCCGGCCGACCGGCATCGTCCCCGAGCCAGGAGTTCCCCATGTCCGCCGAACCCGTCGCCGCCGGCCCCGAGGACGGACCGCAGCCGCCTGATGCGCCGCAGCCCGGCGCCGCGCCCCGGACATCGGAGTCGGTCGCGGGCCCTCGTGGCTGGTCGGCCCTGCGCCCGTTGGTGCTGCGACTGCACTTCTACGCGGGAGTCCTCGTCGCACCGTTCCTGCTCGTCGCCGCCGTGACCGGACTCCTCTACGCGGGCTCCGTCCAGGCCGAGAAGATCGTCTACGACCACGAGCTGCGGGTTCCGGTCGGCAAGAGCGAACTGCCGCTCTCCCAGCAGATCGCCGCCGCCCGCAAGGCCCACCCCGAGGGGGAGATCGGCGCGATCCGCCCCTCACCGGAGGCGGGCGCCACGACGCGCGTGCTGCTCTCCGGCGTCAAGGGTGTCGACCCCGAGCACAAGCTGGCGGTCTTCGTCGACCCGTACACCGGGAAGGTACGCGGGGCGCTGGAGCAGTACGGCACCAGCGGCGCGCTGCCGCTGCGCACCTGGATCGACGACCTGCACCGCAATCTGCATCTCGGCGAGACCGGCCGCCTCTACAGCGAGCTCGCCGCCAGTTGGCTGTGGGTGATCACCGGCGGCGGTCTGGTGCTGTGGATCGCTCGCCGCCGCAAGGGTTCGGCGAAGCGGAAGCTCCGTGCGACGGCGTTGCCGGACCGGTCCGCCACCGGCCGCGGGCGCACGATGTCCTTTCACGGCTCGGTCGGGGTCTGGGCGGCGCTGGGGCTGTTCTTCCTGTCCGCGACCGGTCTGACGTGGTCCACGTACGCGGGCGCGAACGTCACCGACCTCCGTGCCTCCCTCGGCCAGGCCACTCCGGCCGTCAGCTCCGCCGTCGGCGGCGAACACGCCGGACACGGCTCCATGGAGGGCATGGAGGGCATGGACATGGGCGGGTCAAGCGGAAAGGACGGCGAATCCGCTGATGCCGGCGTCGACGCCGTGCTGAAGGCCGCGCGCGCCGAGGGACTGGGCAACCCGGTGGAGATCGTCCCGCCCACCGGGCCCGGCACGTCGTACACCGTCAGCCAGATCCAGCGCAGTTGGCCCGAGAAGCAGGACGCCGCCGCCGTCGACCCGGCCACCGGCGAGGTCACCGACGTGGTGCGGTTCGCCGACTACCCGCTGCTGGCCAAGCTCTCCCGCTGGGGCATCGACGCCCATATGGGGAGCCTGTTCGGGCTGCCCAACCAGCTCGCCCTGGCCGCCCTCGCGCTCGCCCTGATCTTCCTGATCGTGTGGGGCTACCGGATGTGGTGGCAGCGCGGTCGGGCCGGCGCCTTCGGCCGCCCCATCCCGCGCGGCGCCTGGCGGCAGGTGCCGTCGTACGTCCTCGCGGTGTTGACCGTCGTCGTCGCGGTCCTCGGCTACTACCTGCCGCTCCTCGGCATTCCCCTGGCCGCCTTCCTGGTCGTCGACCTCGCGCTCGGCCGCCTGGCCGACCGGCGTGGGAAACGGGCTGAAACGGCCGGTGCTTGACGTGAACACCGGCGTGCATACGCGCGAATTCCCCACCGAAAGCAATAACAGCCCCATCTCCCGCGCGACGAGGTCACCGTGCGCGGCAACACCGTCGACGACGAGCGGGTGCGCGCCGCCATCATCGAAGCGGGATACGGCGTCGCCGGTCTCGCCACCCCCTGACCCCCGTCGCTCTGCGCACACCGCGGAACCGCGATAACAGGCTGTCCCACTCCTGGACGGAAGGGTGATCACGGTCTCCGCACTACTCGAGAGAGGTTCAGCGATGCCCGACAGGCCGACCACGCCCGAGGAACGGGCGACATCGCCGGACGTTCCTGAGCGCCGTCGCGCGGCGGTGGTCCGATGATTGCCGCGACGGGGCTGCGCTGGATCCTGACCGTACTGTTCCTCGTGCCCGCCCTCTCCGCTGTGCGGCGCGCCGTTACACCCGAACGCGCCGGTGGCGGACCGGGCGCCGCCGGGAGAGTCGCACATCTGCTGCACGCGGTGATGGCCTTCGCCATGGTGGCGATGGTCTGGCCGTGGGGCATGGACGTTCCCGCCCAGCCGCAGACCGTCCTGTTCACGCTGGGCGGGGTGTGGTTCGCGGGGGTGGCCCTGGCCCGCCCCGCTCCTCTCTCCCGCACGCGCGCGTTGTCGGATGCCCTCCCGCATATGGCGATGATGGGCGCGATGGCCTGGATGGCCGCCGCGATGGTCTCGTCCTCCTCGATGCGGGGACACGGCGGCTCCGACGGCATGGACGACATGCCCGGGATGGACATGTCCGGCGGCTCCGGCACCGCGACCATGACCCTCACCGGAACCGGCCCGAGACTGACCGCCGGACTGCTGGCCGGGCTGCTCCTTCTGCTCGCCCTGAGGTGGCTGGCGCGGGGCTTCGACGCCGCCCGGCTCGACGGCACCACCGGGTCGCGGCACCCCTCGGCACCGGCCGAGCGCGACGCGTTCGATCTCGGCTGCCACGGCGCGATGGCACTGGGGATGGCGGTGACGTTCACACTGCTCCTATGAAGGACGGTCACGGTGGCCGCTCCCGGAGCAGGGCGGTACTCGCCACCTGGCCGCACGCCGTGATGATGGGGGCCATGGCCTGGATGGTCGCGGCCATGGGACTCCTCCGGTTCGATGGCGGGCCATGGGGAGGGACATGGGCTGCCGGGGCCCTGGGGCTCGGGTGCCATGCCGCCATGGCGCTGGGCATGGCGGGGCATGTTCGTCCTGCTGGTGTGAACCGGCGGGGGCCGGGGTCGTACGGCGGCCTGCGGAACATGGCATACAAGGTGTTGCCCGATGGCCAGAGCGACGCCAGGCGTAAACCTGATGAGACGCGCATCACGCCGATCGCCTGGAACGGGCCCGTCGATCGAACCGACCCTCTGTACCGGACCGGCGGAATCCGGTGACGCGATCGAAAGACTGGCACATGGCACACACCAGACGGGAACCCGCCCGAAGCAAGACGCGGCCGCCCCGCGCGCTGCCACCGCCCGCCCTGTGCGGCTTCCTTCTGCTGCTCGCCCTCGTGTTCACGGCCTCCTACGCCGTGGGCGCCCACGTGGGGCCCGTCGCCCCCGGTATGCATGGCCCAGGGACGGTGGGAGGTGGCTCGGAGGGCGGACAACACGGCGGTGAGCCGGAGATGGGAGACATGGACATGGGCCACGGAGGCGGGCACTGATGGCCACGGAACCGGCCTCTGTGCAGGTGGGGACCGACCTGATGATCGGTGGCATGACCTGCGCCGCCTGCGTGAGGCGGGTCGAGAAGAAGCTGAACAGGCTGGACGGGGTCACCGCGACGGTGAACCTGGTGAGCGGACGAGCCCGTGTACACCACCCGCGCGAGATGAGTGTCGAGCAACTCGTCGAGGCGGTCCAGGGCGCGGGGTACACGGCCGCGCTCCCCGAGCCGCCCCGCCGGGACACGCGGCAGGCAGCGGGCGACGACTCCATGGACGGGCCCGGCCGCGAACGGGACCGGCTGGTCGTCACCGCACTGTTCGCGCTGCCGGTGCTGGTCCTGTCGATGGTGCCCGCGTGGCAGTTCCGCAACTGGCAGTGGCTGTGCTTCGTGCTCGCCGCGCCCGTGGCGGTCTGGGGAGCCTGGCCCTTCCACCGCAGGGCCGTATCCGGGCTGCGGCACTCGGCGGCCACCATGGACACCCTCGTCTCGCTCGGTGTGGCCGCCTCGTTCTCGTGGTCCTCCTACGCGCTGTTCCTCGGTGGGGCGGGCGACCCCGGCATGCGGATGCCGTTCAGCCTGATGCCCATGGCCTCGGACGGTGTCGCCCACATCTACCTCGAGGCGGCGGTCGGCGTACCCCTGTTCGTCCTGGCGGGCCGCTGTCTGGAGGCGAGGGCGCGGCGGGGCACCGGTGCGGCTCTGCGTTCGCTCGCACGGCTGACGGCCAAGGAAGTGGCCGTACGGGACGCCGCGGGCGAGCGTCTGGTCCCCGTCGAGGAACTGCGGGTCGGGCAGATCTTCGTCGTCAGGCCGGGTGAACGTGTGGCCACGGACGGGGTCGTCACCGGGGGCAGTTCGGCGGTGGATCTCGCGCTGGTCACCGGGGAGAGCGAGCCCGTCGAGGTCGGCCCGGGTGAACCCGTCGTCGGCGGTGCCGTCAACGCGGGCGGTCGGCTACTGGTCCGGGCCACCGCCGTCGGCGCGGATACCAAACTGGCCCGTATCGCCCGGCTGGTGACCGAGGCCCAGGCAGGCAAGGCGAAAGCACAGCGGCTGGCCGACCGGGCCGCGGGAGTCTTCGTACCGGTCGTGCTCACCCTGGCCGCCACCGTGCTCGGATTCTGGCTCGGCGCCGGAGCGGAACCCCAGGCCGCGATCACCGCGTGCGTGGCCGTGCTGGTCGTGGCATGCCCCTGTGCCCTGGGGCTGGCGACCCCGACCGCGCTGATGGCCGCGACGGGACGCGGGGCTCAACTGGGCGTTCTGGTCAGTGGCCCGCGGGCGTTGGAGGGCCTCCAGCACATCGATGCCGTGGTGCTCGACAAGACCGGCACCCTCACCTCCGGGCATATGAGCGTCGTCCGGGTCACGGCCGTGCCGGACGGCGTCGGCGAACAGCCGGCGGTCCGGCTCGCGGGCGCGGTCGAGCAGGGTTCCGAGCATCCCCTCGGACGCGCTGTCACCGCGTACGCACGGCGGGCCGCGTCCGGACAGCCACTTCCGGACACGGCCGACTTCACCGCCCTGCCGGGCCGGGGCGTGCGCGGCCGGGTCGACGGCAGGCTGGTGGAGGTGCTGGCACCGGACGAGGCCCTGCCCGAGGCACTCGCCGAGGCGCTCAAGGCCGCCGAGGCGAGCGCCCGCACCACGGTCATGGTCCGCGTCGACGGCGTCACCGAGGCGCTGATCGAGGTCGGCGACGTACTCAGACCTGAGAGCTACCGGGCCGTGGACCGGCTGAAGCGCTTGGGAGTACGGCCGGTGCTCGCCACGGGCGACCACGAGGCGCCCGCCCGAGCGGTCGCCGCCCACGTGCGCATCGAGGAGGTACACGCCCGGTGCACGCCCGAGGCCAAGGCCGACCTCGTGCGTGAGCTGAGGGAGAGCGGCCACCGGGTCGCCGTCGTCGGAGACGGGGTCAACGACGCGGCCGCCCTGGCCGGCGCCGACCTGGGCATCGCGATGGGCACAGGCACGGACGTGGCCATCGGAGCTTCCGACGTGACCCTGGTCCGCGGAGACATCGAGGCCCTGGCGGACGCCATCCGCCTCGCCCGCACCACTCTGAGCACCATCAGGGCCAACCTGCTCTGGGCGTTCGGCTACAACCTCGTGACCGTGCCGCTGGCCATGGTCGGACTGCTCAACCCCATGCTCGCCGCCGCCGCGATGTCCGCCAGCTCACTGCTCGTGGTCGGCAACAGCCTCCGCCTGCGCGTCTGGCAGCCGTCGACGACCGGCAGGCGTCCCTCCCGTCCTGTGGCCAGGATGCCACGGTGACGCCCGTCGCCGCCGCTTGCGCACTGCATTCCCGGATCTGTCGCCCGACACCGAGGTGGAGAACCGCCCGATGACAAACGCCTCCTGGACGCTGCCCAGCCCTCGTCGGATCAGGGACTCCCTGCTGGCCGTGGTCGCTCCGGTCTGCGCCTGTGTCCTCGCGCTGGGTGGCCTCGCCGCGTGGACCGCCAAGGGCAACGCGGGCAGCCCCCCGCGGATCGGCGTCACCGAGGCACGGCTCTTCCTGCCGTCGCCGGACCTGCCGAAGACCGCGGCGTTCTTCCGGATCACCAACACGGGCGGTGCGCGGGACCGGTTGGTCGGGGTCACCTCCTCGGTGGTCACCGGGGAGATCTCCCTGAGCCGCCACCGGATGACCGGAAGAGGCGCCGCGTACCGGCAGGCCACGGAGTCACTGCCGGTTCCGGCGGGCGGCGCCCTCGACATGTCACCGGAGACCAGTGATGTGACCGTCCCGGTCACGGCGCATTGGAGGAGGGGAGACGTGGTGCCCTTCACCCTCCGCTTCGAGCACAGCGGACGGATCGAGGTCGAAGCCGTCGTGGTGCGCCCTGGCGAGGGGTGAGCGCGCCCGGACGCCGGTGAAGTGTCTGCTGGTCCGGGGCGGACGATCAGTGGAGGTGATCAGGTCCCGGTGGATGTGGCCCCGGCCGGTTCGGCATCGGTGGTGTTCGCCAGGAGTCCCCGCGGGGCCAGGTTCCGTCGTAGAGCGGTGCACGGCCGGAGCCCGCAACGAGCCCTCCGCCGTGCACGAACACCATGACCGGCCGGTTCGGCCCGTCCGGCTGCGGGGCCCAGATGTTCACCGTGAGGTAGTCGTCGCCGCGCGGCCGGCCCGGGCCGAAGCAGGGCTACATGTCGAGGGGCGCCGGAGGAGTCCCGGGTGGGCCGGGGCGCGGTCGGTCCCGGCCGTGTCGCGTCCACGGACTCCGGTCCACCGTTGGTGCGGGCTCGGCGCGGCGAAACGCCTGCGTCCGACGGGCGGTGCGGAGTAGGGGACATCGAGGAAGACAGTCCCGTGTCCGTGCCGGCGACCGTGGACAGGGCCTGAGGTGGTGGTGACGGTGGCGGGATCGGCGGGTGCCGTCTCGGATCTCCTGGCTGCTGGTTGCTCATGTGGGTGCCGCCGCTCCGAGGTTGGCCGGAGCGGCGGCGGGGTGGAGTCGGGGTCAGTACCTCGTGATCGGCGCCCACTTCTTGATCGTGAAACCGCTGCCCTTGTGCTCGACTTCGAGGGCGCTGTGGCCGCTGAAGTGGGCGGGCAGGACGAGGGCGCCTGTGTCGGCGGCCCAGCCGAGCAGCCTGCGGCGGGTTGTGCGGGCCTGGGCCGGGTCGTGGCAGAAGCAGCTGTTCTGGTCGGGGTGCGTGACCTGCAAGGGGGTGTGTATCAGGTCGCCGGCGAACAGGGCCCGGTCGCTGCGGGAGGTCAGCGTGACGATGCTGGAGCCGGGGGTGTGGCCGGGGGCTGCTTCCAGGCGCAGGTGCGCGTCGATGGTGTGGCCTTCCTCCCACAGCTGCACCTGACCCGCGGCGTGTACGGGGGCGACGCTGTCCTCGAAGACGTTCTCGTTGACGCCGCCGGCGATGTCGGGGTTGTTCGCCGGGTTCCAGAACTCGAAGTCGGCCTTGGGCATCAGGTAGGTGGCGTTCGGGAACGTGGGTACCCAGGCGCCGTCGATCAGGCGGGTGTTCCAGCCGACGTGGTCGACGTGCAGGTGGGTGTTGACCACGAGATCGACGTCCTCGGGCCGCACACCCGCACGGGCCAACAGGTTGCCGAGGTAGTCCAGCCGCAGGTGGTCCCACGCGGCGACGGCCGGGCGGGGCTTGTCGTTGCCGACGCCGGTGTCGACCAGGATGGTCCTGCCCTCGCTGCGCACCAGCCAGGTCTGCATGGCGACGTGGACCATGGCGTCGTCGGCGCCCAGGTGGTCGGGCACGAGCATGGCACGCTGGTCCTTCCATGCCTGTTCGGGCATTTCCGGGAAGAACTGGTCCGTGGGCATGATCGGCCCGTGCATCTCCTCGATCCGGGTGATGGTGACATCGCCCAGGGTGATCTCATGGGTGTCCTGCATGGTGCTTCTCCGTTCGGTGCGCGGGGCTTGGAGTGCTCGGGGTGGCATGGCGGGGCGGCCCGTCGACGAGGACGCGGTCGCCGGGGGGACGAGCCGGTGCGACTCCTCGGCGGGTCGGTGCCCGCGACGCTCAGCGGTTCAGGTGGGCGAGGATCAGGTTGGGGTCCTGGGCGGTGATATAGGCGGCGCTCGTCACGTAGACGGTGTTGCCGCTCAGGGCGATGGACGTGGGGTTCTGCAGGCCGTCGGCCTGGGTCAGCACGGTGGAGTGGCTGCCGTCGGGCTGGACGAGGGCGACCTGGCTGGGGCCGTTGAGGGCGGCCAGCAGCTGGTTTCCGCGGCCGGTGAAGGCGAAGTCGTCGATCCCCGGCAGACCGGTGGCCTCGGTCCGGACCGAACCGGCGCGCCCGTCCCGGAGGATGGGGATGCGCACGACGGTGCCCTTGTCGAGGTTGGTGGCCCAAACCGCCCCGTTGTGGATCTTCAGGCCGTTGGCGCCGAGAAAGCCGGCGGGGGCGAGTTCGGGGGCGGTGGACCAGGCGGTGGGGGTGCCGCCGGTGGTGGGCACGCTCCAGACGGTGCCGAGCACGGAGTCGGTGACGTAGAGGGTGCGGGTACGCGGGTCCAGTGCCAGGCCGTTGGGCAGGCCGTTGGCGGGTAGTGCGGCGATTCGCCGCGGCTTGCCACCGGGGCGCAGTCGCCACACGCCGGTGAGGTCGGCGGTTCCGGTGGCGTACAGGAAGTACAGGGTGCCGTCGTGGGCACGGACGATCCCGACGGTCAGCGGGAAGCCCATGACTGGGGTGTGGATACCGCCGTCGGCGGGCAGAGGCAGGGTGGCCAGGATCCGGGACGTGCCGTTGGGGGAGACCTTGGCGACCTGGCGGCCCTGGGCGAAGGTGACGTACGTGGTGCCGCCCGGTGCCAGGGCGACGTTCTCCGGCGTCTGCCCCTTGGTCAGATCGAAGTGCGCGGCGATCCGCGCGCCGCTCAGCGGGGCGGACTCGGCCGACGCCGATGCCGGAGTGGGCGCTGCGGCAGCGGCCGCGACAAGGACGGCCGCTGATACAGCGGACATGGAGAGCTTCTTGAGCATGGTTCCTTCACTGGTTTTCGGGCATGCGGCAGCAACACGCCGACGCGCGGGTTGGGCAGGTGGGCTCTGCTCCGGGGCCATGTGACCCCGGAGCTGCTCCGGGCGGCGGCCGGTCGTCGGCCGTACCCGGGTGGGACGGGTGCTCGCCGGTACCGGTCGAGCGCCCGGTGACGTTGTGTGAGGTCAGGCAGTGCCGGCCCGGGGCCCCCTCCGCGCCGGGTCAGCCGGGACGGTGTTCTGGGTGATGGCCTGGGCGAGCAGGGCCAGCGCGGCCCGGGAGGGCGAGCCCGCCTCCGTGGTGGCAACCACCATGTTGGGGCCCGGCCCGCGGCTCAGGGTCTGCTGAACGACGCTCAGCGGGCCGACCAGCGGGTGCCGCATCTCATAGGTAGCGACGGTGCACGCCTTGACCCGATGGTCGGCCCACATCGAGGAGAACTCAGAACTCTTGGCGCTCAGTTCACCCAGCAGCGCGTGCAACGCGGTGTCCTGCGGATGCCGGGCCGCCACCAGGCGCAGGTTCCCCACCACCGCCCTGGCCTTGCTCGGCCAGTCCGCGTACAGGTCGCGGGTATGACAGTCGAGGAACACCAGTCTGGCCATGTTGGGACGCTGCCCCGACAGATCCGGGGCGCCCCGGTCCAGGTGCCCGGCGAACAGCGCGTGACCCAGGCGGTTCCACGCCAGCACGTCACTGCGCAGGCCGAGCACGATCGCGGGAACGTCCGCCAGCACGTCCAGCAGCTGAGCCGTCGCCTCCGTCACCCGCTCCGGCGCGGGCCGCCGGCCCCGAGTGCGTTGCCTGTCCGCCCGAGCCAGGTCGTGCAGGTACCGCCGCTCGGAATCGTCCAGCCGCAGAGCCCCGGCGATCGCGTCCAGCACCTCAGAGGACGCGCTCAGCGACTGCCCCTGCTCCAGCCGGGTGTAGTAGGAGGCGCTCACACCCGCCAGCAGCGCCAACTCCTCGCGCCGAAGACCCGGCACACGCCGACGCTCGCCGTAGGTGGGCACCCCGACATCCTCAGGACGCAGCTGGGAGCGCCGCGCCTGCAAGAAGTCCCCGAGCTGCGATTTTCCGGTCATGGATCCGAGTATGGGCCGACTGCAAACGCACAGCCTGCCCCAGCTGTGGATAGGCACCATCGGGTCTGGCTCCCCGGCAGAACTGATGGTGACGTGGGCGGAGCCGACCCGGCACCATCCCGCACGCACCCAGGAGGACGCCTTGAGCGCCACCACCAGCGAACACGACCTCTTCGAGGCTCTGGACGCATCAGCCTTCGCCTTCACCAGACGCGCATGGGTCGATGCCGCACCCGCCCGGGTCTATGACCTGGTCAGTGATGTGTCCGCGATCGGCCGCTGGAGCCCCAACGCGACCGACGTTACGTTCGACCAGGGCGCCGGCCCTCGGGTCGGCGCCTGGTTCAGCGGCCTCAATCGGAAGGACGGCAGGGAATGGACCACCCGCTCCCAGGTCGTACGAGCCGACCCCGGCAACGCCTTCACCTTCGTGGTCGGCGGGGCCGAAGACGGCATCGTGCGGTGGAGCTGGACCTTCCACCCCCAGGGACGCGGAACCGTCGTGGAGCAGTCCTGGCAACTCCTCCGCCTCGACCCGGTGCTGGGCACCACCCGCGGCGACCTCGACACACTCCGCGACTACATGACGAACAGCGTCGAAGCCACCCTGATCTCCCTCGCCCGATGGATCGCCGAAGAGTGAGGTTCCCGGATGTGGCTTCGTCGACGCCGGCAGGCGCGAGCGACGCGCCCGGACCCTCTGCCGCTGGGCCACCCGCCCATGAACCCCGTATCCGGGCGGCGGTCTCCGCTGCGTTCGATGAGGTGAATGTGATCGCCCGTGCGGGGTTGGTCCGGGTGGTGCGGCTGGTACGGCCGCTTCAAGGGCATCCGCACCCTGCACCCCCTGCTCGCCACGGTCTACACCCCCGCCTCCCGGCCGGTGATCGCCACCGTGCGGATGCGCCGTGGCAAAGCGGCCGACTCTGCCTGCGATGACCGCCCGATTCGGGGCTCAATCCAGCGTCGATCCAGCATGGGCACCCGTCGCATGCCGGTATCCCTGCCATGCGGCAAGGACCTGGCCGCGACCACGGTCCTTCGACTGTCGGCGTGAAGAGAGGTTGACCGGGCTGGGTGGGTCCATCGCACCCAGCCACCCGCCCGTTGTCCCGCCTAGCCTGGTCCGCATGGACGGAGACAACGAGCTGGGTGACTACCTGCGGGTTCGCCGCGACACGACCAGGCCGCGGGATGTCGGGTTCCCCGACGGGGACACCCGGCGGGTGCCTGGTCTTCGCCGGGAGGAAGTGGCGCTGCTTGCCGGGGTGAGCACGGACTACTACATCCGGCTGGAACAGGGTCGAGAACCGCACCCGTCCGAGCAGGTGCTCCAGGCAATCGCCCGGGCACTGCGGCTCGACGAAGCCGCCACGACCCATCTCTTCCGGCTCGGCCCAGGACGTCCTTGCCGCCAACGTGATGACGCGGGAGCCCTCATGACCGAACGGATTGCCCACGCCTCCGGCGTTTTCGAGATCGCCGGAAAGAAGGTCGCCCGCCTGGGCTTCGGTGCCATGCGGCTCACCGGACTCGGTGTGTGGGGCGAACCCGACGACCGCCAGGAGTGCGTTCGTGTGGTCCGTCGCGCCGTCGAACTCGGCGTACAGCTGATCGACACCGCCGACTCCTATGGCCCGTACGTCAGTGAGGAGATCATCCGGGAGGCCATCCACCCCTACCCGGACGACGTTCTCATCGCGACCAAGGCCGGTCTCACCCGCAACGGGCCCGACGTGATCCAGACCACTCAGGGACTGGTGCGCCTCGGCCCCAAGGCGTGGCCGCCCGTGGGGCGTCCGGAATACCTGCGCCAGGAGGCGGAGATGAGCCTGCGCCGCCTGGGCCTGGACCACATCGACCTCTTCCAGCTGCACCGCGTCGACCCGAAGGTCCCGCTGGAGGACCAGGTCGGCGAACTGAAGGACCTCCAGGACGAAGGAAAAGTCGTCGAGATCGGCCTGTCCCAGGTGAGCGTCGACCAGATCGAGCGGGCACGCCAGGTCGTCGACATCGTCACCGTCCAGAACCGCTACAACCTCACCGACCGCGGCTCGGCCGACGTGCTCGACTACTGCACGCGCGAGGGCATCGGCTTCATTACCTGGGCGCCGGTGGCCGCCGGTGAACTGGCCCGGTCCGGCGGGCCGGTCGACCGTATCGCCGCCGCACACGCCGCCACGCCCTCCCAGGTCGCCCTCGCCTGGCTGCTGGCCCGCTCCGAGGTCGTGCTGCCTATTCCCGGCACGTCCAAGGTCGCCCACCTGGAGGACAACACCGCCGCTGCGAAGCTGCGCCTGAACACCCACGAGATCGACGAACTCACCAACTCCGCATGGCAGCCGCCCCCTCGCGACGGCTCGCCCCTCCCCCCACTCCCGCAAGGACTTCACTGATGCTGTTGCCCGCTGATGAGGCAGGCCACGGACGTACCGTGGTGCTGCTCCACGCCCGTCCCACGGACCGGACCATGTGGAGTGCCCACCTGCCCCTGCTCGCCGAGGCCGGCTTTCGGCCGATCGCCCTGGACCTGCCCGGACATGGTGAGGCGATCGTCGACGGCCGGTATGAGGTCGCGCCGTGGCAGGACGTCCTCGAGACTCTCGCCCACCGCGGAATCGACCGCTTCGTGCTGGCCGGGAACTCGCTCGGCGCGCTGGTGGCCCTCCAAGCGGCGGTGACCGTGCCCGACCGGGTCGACGGCCTGGTCCTGGTGGGCTACCGGCCCCACGACCAGGCACCTTCCCCGCGCCTCAAGACAGCGTGGGACAGGGAAAGGACGGCGCTGAAGGCCAACGACGTCGACGCAGCCGTACTGGCGGGACTCGAAGCGTGGATACACGAGGGCGCCTCCCCCGACGTGACAGCGCACGCGGCTCGCATGATGCGCCACCAGTTGCAGTCGCGGCTGGCGTACGGCGAGCCCGCCCAGGCGCAGGACCCGCTCGGCAAGGACCCGGCCGCGCTGCGTGCACTCTCCGTCCCGGCGGTCGTGGGCGTCGGTGAGCATGACCTACCCGACTTCTTCGACGGAGGCGAGGACCTCGCCCGCGAGCTTGACGCGGGCGATCTCGTGGTCCTCCCCGGAGCTGGGCACCTCGCGCCACTGGAGCAACCCACGGCCTTCTGCGACCTGGTCGTGGACTTCGTGAACCGGATTTCTGCGGCGGGCGGCCGGGCCGCGTCATCAGATCGTGTGGATCGATGACTGATGGTCGTGCGCGGTATGACGATTGAGCTGTTCGTGTCGGCGTGCCCACCGGTGAGGCGCTCAGTCGTGAAGTCGGTCTCGCGGATGTGCACCTCGACGCGCGGGTGCCGCCGGTGGTGGCCGTCGGCCAGCCGGGTCGCGCCAGGGTCGGTACTGTCACCCAGGACGCCCACGGTGATGGTCGCGGCGCCCGCCGCCGCAGCCACGCGTACGCGTATCCGGTGGCTTGGTCGAGCAGGGCGCGGGCGCGCGCCTCGTCGAACGGTACCGCTCCCACCGGAGTGAGCGTGACACCGGCGGAGGAGCGGTCGAACAGCGTGGCGCCGACCTCGGTCTCCAGGCGCTTGATCGCCCGGCTCGGCGGCGGCCGGCTCATATGCAGCCGGCCGGCGGCCCGGCCGAAGCGGAGTTCCTCGGCGACCGCCACGAAATAGCGCGGCGTGCGCAGCTCCATGGTGCGACGATACCCGTACGGTATCGAGAACTCAGAATGAGTCTTGGACAGCCGCAGTGCCTGACAGTGGAATCAAGGCATGACTGAAGAACCGAAGGCCAGTGAGCTGATGGCCGAGCCCGCCGTATCGGTGATCGGTCCGGGCGACGGTGAGACGATCTTCCTGGGCACCACGCGACTGCGCGTCCTCGAAGACGGCAGCAACACCGGGCACCGCCTCGGGCTCGCCGAGTCCGTCCTCGCGCCGCACACGCCCGGACCGCCGCAGCACCGCCACGCCCAGCACGACGAGGGTTTCTACATCATCTCCGGCACGGTGCGGTTCACGGTCGGAGAAAGGGACTACGACGCGACCGCCGGCACGCTCGTGATGGTCCCGCCCGGAGCCCCGCACACCTTCGCCAACATGACCGACCAACCGGCCGTCATGCTCAGCACTTTCACGCCAGACCTGTACGTGCAGTACTTCCGAGACCTGCGGGACATGATCGCCGGCGGCCAGGCATTGACTCCACAGGCGAACATCCAAGTAATGGCCCATTACGCCACCGAACCCGCCACCGACTTCGCCTGGAAGCCGGAAGAGTGAATGTCCTCACGGCGGACGCGGCGGACGACCAGGGTCTTGCGACGGCGCGCGGCCATCATCTGGGCCCAGGCGGGCTTGACGGCCCGCCTTCGGACGTTCAGCTTTCGCCCTTCTCCGCGTTCGACGGCGATGTCGCGGAACTCGTCCTGGTACTGGGCGACGATGGAGAAGTCGCTGTTGACCATGCGTTCGGTCCGCCGGATCGGTCAGCCGTGGTCCATGTAGGGGCGGCACTTCGCGCGGATGACGTCAGCAGGCACTTCCTGCTTGAAGTGCACCAGCCGGAAATAGGCACTGAGGCGCCGCATCGTCCGTTGAGTCACGGATGAAACCGCCACCGGCCTTCGGAGATGACGTCCACTTTATCGTCACTGACGCGAATAGCCGTGTCGTCGTCGATGAAATAGATCGGGAAGTCCGCCCGCTCGACGATGCGATCAGCCCAGGCGTCGTCCCGCTCCGGGAAGTCCGGCGAGTGCAGATGCGGCTTCAGATACCAGTCGAAGAGACCGAACGGCGGCTCCACCGTGGTGGCGCCGAGCACGTGCAGGTCCGCGGCATCCCCGATGACGTCGGCGGAATGTTCGGTGAGATTCCGGCTGAAGATCATCGATCCAGCGCTCATCCCCACATAGACGCGGCTCTCCAGGGCTTCCAGGAAGCCCTCGGCCAGACCGTTGCCGGTGATGCTGCGCGCGAGATGGTAGTGACTGCCGCCCTCGACATAAACGACGTCGGCGTGCAGCAGCCGGTCAAGCACCATCTGCCGAGGCAGGCCGTTCAGCTCCAGAATGTCGAACTCCCGCCAGCCGAGGCCGTGCAGCCGGCTCATACTCGCGACGAACCACCCGTGGTCACCGGGCTCGGCGACGGATGCCGTGGGAATGTATACGACGTTCGCCGAATTGAACGGTTTTCCCAGCAGGTCCCGCAGCGCATCCCGCAGCGTCGCGTTACGCAGGCCACTCGCCGTCAACAGAAGATTCACCGGGCGAGCCAATCATGGCTGCCAGGCGCGCGCAATGCACCGGGCGGCCGCCACCGCCGCTCGTGGTGTGCCGAGGGAGGTGCGGGCTTCGGCGGCCTCGCGCTCGGTGTCGGTCATCGGCGCGGGTCCGGGGCGCATGGTGTCGCCATGGATGCGTTCGAAGGATGCCAGGGCCCGGGCGGGCGAGCCGAAGGTATCCGCTGCCTGGCGCAGGTGCTTCTCCCCGTGTCAGGGCTCGGGCGGCCCTCTCGGCCCAACGGGGCTCCTCGCGGTCGATGCGGGCCATGACCAGGGTGTGGTCGTCAAGGGCTTCGAAGCCGTGGGCGGTCGGCGGGCCGCGGGCCAGATCGTGCCGGGCGCCGGTGAGTGTGGCGGTCACGGCGCTGGAGTGCCGGGGCTGGGTGTCGAGGCGGACGTGTGCGTCGATGGTGGGCGTCGTCATGAGGGGGTGTGGTCGATCGGTGCTTCGTCGCTGGCGAGCTGTTGGGTGACCAGCCGCGACGACGGGTTGGAGGAGAACCCTGGACTGCGAGCAGGTGAGCTACGCGGCAGCAGCTTGCTGGCGCGCGCGCCGACCGATGAATTTCTCGGCGAGTTCCGGTCATCAAAGGCGGTACGTAACGCCTGCTGGAGGGCATGATGGGTCGGGTTGTCGGCACTGCTTCACCAGTGCCGCTCGGCCGGGCATGCCTCATTGAGGATGTGACATGGTGGACAGCGAACCGGATGCTGTGCTGGGGCCGTTCTCGTCTCCAGGCGCGCAGGCCACGCCGTGGGCGTCGGCGTTGGCGGTCCTCGGTGAGGCGGAAGTGTTCTGGCTTTCCACGGTGCGGCCTGACGGGCGACCGCACGTGACGCCCTTGTTGGCGGCTTGGAGTCTGGGTGGCATGTGCTTCACCACGGGTGGTCAGGAGCGCAAGGCGTGAAACCTTGGCTGTATCGAGTCGCGCCGACTGTCGGCTTCGCTTTCGGCAAGCTGCCGACGTCCAGCCAGACTCGCTACGCGTGGCCGAGCCGGTGACGATGATGCCCTCGCTGCGGCACAAGGTCCAAAGCGTCCTCGACGAACTCGTCGATACCGGAGCCGAGACCGGCTTGCAGGTCGCCGTTCACCACCAGGGTGTTCTTGTTGTCGACGCCGTCGCCGGTGTCGCCGACGGCCGGACCGGGCGCGGGGTGACCCCGGAGACTCCGTTCTTCAGCTTCTCTGCCGGCAAGGTCATGACGTCGCTGATCGCCCACCTGCTCGTAAAGACCGGTGCGGTCGGATACGACACACCAGTGGTCGATGTGTGGCCGGAGTTCGGTGCCCACGGCAAGGCGACCGCGACTCTTCGGCACGTGCTGACACACTCGGTCGGCGTGCCGACGATGCCTCGTGGCATCGGCCCCGCCGATCTGCCCGACTGGGCGCGGGTCTGCACCGCGATCGCCGGCGCCGAACCGCGATGGCGGCCCGGTACCGAGACGGGGTACCACTCGTTCACGTACGGCTTCCTGGTCGGTGAGATCGCACGCCGGGTCACAGGCAAACCGATGCGGCACCTCTTGTGCCATTGGGTCACCGTGCCACTCGGCATCGACGGCGAGCTGTATTTCGGTGTGCCCCAAACCGACCTGGCCCGGCTGGCACGGCTCGAAGACGCCGCACCGTGTCCGGTCGCCCCACCGGACGGCGATGCCATTCTTGCGCCCTGGGAAATGCGGCCGACCGCAGCCATGGGCAACAACCACGAGATCCTGCAAGCGGACATCCCGTCGGTCGGCACCTTCACCGCGCGGGCAATGGCTGCCATGAATGCCGCGGTCCTCGATGGTCGGCTCATCGACTCATGCCAGCTCGAGGAGTTGACGGCGGTGGCCTTCGAGGGCACCGATCAGGTCTTCGGCAACCCTGCGCGGATGGCCCTGGGCTACCCGCTCGGCCGTATCGGTACTCGGCCGGACGAGACACCCACTACGTTCGGCTGGGTCGGTGGTGGCGGCAGCTACGTCTACGCCGACACCGCCACCGGCACCTCCTTCGCGATGACCAAGACCCGTCTCACCCCCCACTTCAACACCGCACAACGCCTTGCAGACCTGACCGCAGCCGAGATCAACCCACATTCTTGAGCATCGACACCAGAGGTTGTTCCGTAGCGCGGGCAGATGGCTGGAGCGCGCGATGCCTCCTGTGCCGACCGCGGCGGTGCGCAGTTCGAGGGCCATCTCGCCCTTACGGGGGCGCTCCTGGAGGCCTCGTCGAGGTCGGCCTCACGGCGGGCGGGTCCGCTCAGGTGAGGAGTTTCGCGAGCTGGGCCATCTCGGTGGGCGGGTCGATCACCGGCTGGATGAGGAGTTCGCGCCTTCGCGATACTCCGTCGAACGTCCGGCGCACAGGTCCTGCAGTGCGGCGGTGAAGTTCTCCAGCCTGGCCGCCGTGGTCGGCCCCATGCCCAGGGTGCGCCGGGCGGTGTTTCCGGTGCCGACCCCGCAGATGATCCGGCCCGGTGCCAGGGCGTTGAGGCTGGCCAGCCCGTTCGCGGCGGCCGGGGCCGAGCGCAGGGCCGGTGAGGTCACGCCGATGCCGAGCCTGATGCGGCTGGTGGCCTTCGCACACAGGCTCAAAGCGACGAAGGGTCGCCGTGGACCATCGGGGTGTCGTACACCCAGAAGCTTCGCAAGCCCAACTCCTCGGCCCGCACGGCGTTATGGTGTCACGGAGTCCTTCGGCTTGGAACGTCGCTTGCCATGGCGGGGTATCAGGAGTGAGACGCGGGTTCCCTCACCGGGGGTGGAATCAACGGTGAGGTGTCCGTTCAGCAGGTGGCCGCGCTCGCGCATGGCCGACAGGCCGGTACCTGTGGAGACCACCGTGTGGAGCGTGGATCGATTGACCGGTGTGGAAGCTCGATGGGCCGTTCCGCGGCCGTTGTCCCTGACCGCCACCCTGACCGCGTGATCGTCGCTGTCGAGTTCCACGAGAAGGTGGCTGGCCTGGGCGTGCTTGACCGCGTTGTTCAGCGCTTCCTGCACAATGCGGTAGATGTGGGCCTGGGCTTCCGGCGACAGCTCGTCCCCCAGCCCGCTCCACTCCGCTCCCACGTGCAGTTCCACCTCCAGCCCGAAGGTTTCCCCGGTACGTCGGCACAGCGTGTCGAGGGCGGGCGCGAGGCCGAGCTGGTCGAGGGCGAAGGGCCGCATTTCCACGATCAGGTGCCGTAGCGATGTGATCTGGTTCGCGACCAGGCCGCGCGCCTGGTTGATGGCCTCCTTCATGGCGGCGGGCTCGCCGCTGCCGACGGCGGTGGACAGAACGATCTGCACAGCGACCAGTTCCTGAAGCGTCTCATCGTGCAACTCACGTGCCCAGCGCCGCCGTTCTCGTTCCTCGCCGTCGCTGCGAGCCTGAGCCCGCTCCCGCGCGAGACTACGGCGGCGCGCTACCGCGCCGCGGCCCAGCATGATGGCGCAGCCGATCAGCAGGAGAGGCACGATGTTCAAGCCGTTGAACAGCGGCTCTTTGGTCATGCGAACCAGTTGTGACACGGCGAGGATGAGTGCCAGCCCGCACAGGGCCGCCAGCCATGCCCGCCGGACGGCGGTGTTCAGCGCCGCCGCGATGATGAGGACGACGGCCGCGCCGAGGGAGAGCCGCATCACCCAGCGAGGCTGCTGCTGGAGCACCTCGATCGCGAAGGCGATGACGAGCAGCGCCGCACCGGCGGCCTCCATGATCGGGCCGGCCTTGGCCCGCGGCGAGCCGTTCATCCCAGCAGTCCGCGCTCGCGAGCCGCCGCGATGAGCTCCGCCCGGGTCTCGGTTTTGAGCTTGTCCCGAATCCTGGCGCGGTGAGTCTCCACCGTCCGAACGGAAACGTAGAGACGCCGCGCGATCTCCTGGTTGGTGTGGCCCAGGGCGAGCAGCGAGAGAACCTGCAGCTCGCGCGCCGTCAAAGCGGCATCTCCACCGGTGCCGGGAGCGCCGTTGTCCGCGATGGCCAGTCGGGCGCCCATGGCGGGTTGCAGGTATGTGGCTCCCTTCGCGACCTGGCGAGCCGCGCCGACCAGTTCTTCCGCCGCCGCTTCCTTGAGCAGATATCCGGCCGCCCCGATCCGCAGGGCCGCGCGGGCGAACGCGGGATCCTCCTGCATCGTGAGAATCAGAATCCGGGTGCCGGGGGACGCCGCGAGCAGGTCCGGTATCGAGGGCAGGCTGGATTGCCCGGCCATGGTGAGATCCAGGACCAGCACGGACGGTTGGTGCCTTGTCACGGTCTCCACGGTCTCCGGGACCGTGGAGCTCTCGGCGACGACCTCCAGGGCATCGTCCTGGGACAACAGCACGCGCATGCCCGCACGGACCACAGGATGATCGTCGGCGATCACCACGCTGAGGCGCGACACGGCATCCACTCCCTGTTCAGCGCGGTCGGCATTCACGGGAGTAAAGGTACTCGGCGCGGTCGGCCGGTCCGGGCCCCAGGGCAGCGGTGGAGCGATCGGACGAGGTCCCGGCTCCGGAGCGCGGCGACTGCGGGAAACCCGAAGGACGCCTGCGGACGGACACCGAGGCCCCGAAGCCGCCGGAGCACCACTATGGCTGCTCAGAGCACTCAGTCGGGCGTGCGGCGCCCGCTCTGCCGACACGGACAGAAACGGTTCAGGTTCACAGATGATCGACAGGCGTACCTTCGGCAAGGCCATCGGCGCGGGTGCGGCGGGAACGGCCGCCGCGTCACTGACCGGACTGAGCGGCCCCTCGTCGGCAGCGGCCTCATCGTCATCCGGGCCGGGCGCCGACAGGGCGGCGACGGCGCCGGCGTCGCCCACCGGCAGTGGGTCCTTCCCGGCGCTGAAGCAGGTCAGGGCCGGTGAGCTCACCATCGGCTACGCCGAAGCCGGTCCGGCCCATGGACCGGCCGTCCTCCTCCTGCACGGCTGGCCGTACGACATCCACAGCTACGTGGAGGTCGCGCCCCTGCTGGCGGCCCGGGGCTACCGGGTCATCGTCCCCCACCTGCGCGGCCATGGCACCACGAGCTTCCTCTCGCCCAAGACCTTCCGCAACGCACAGCAATCGGTGATCGCCCTCGACATCGTCGCCCTGCTGGACGCCCTGAAGATCGAGAAGGCCGTGTTCGGAGGCTTCGACTGGGGATCCCGGACCGCCGACATCATCGCCGCGCTCTGGCCGGAGCGGTGCAAGGCCCTGGTCTCCGTGACCGGTTACCTGATCACCAACCGGGAGAAGAACAAGCTGCCGCTGCCACCGTCGGCCGAGTGGGCGTGGTGGTACCAGTACTACTTCGCGACCGAACGTGGTGCGCTGGGTTTCGAGGAGTACCGACACGATTTCGCGAAGCTCGTCTGGCGCAATGTCTCCCCGACGTGGAACTTCGACGACGCCACCTTCGATCGCACGGCGGCGGCATTCGACAACCCCGACTACGTGCCCATCGTGGTGCACAACTACCGCTGGCGGCTGGGCCTGGCCAAGGGCGACCCACGCTACGACAGGCTCGAGGCACGCCTGGCGGCCGCGCCCGACATCACGGTGCCCACGATCACCCTCGACGGCGAGCTGGATCCCTTCACCCCGGCTGGTGACGGCGCGGCGTACCGGGACAAGTTCACCGGCCCCTATGACCACCGAACGCTCAAGGGCATCGGCCACAACGTGCCGCAGGAAGCGCCCGAGACGTTCGCTGAAGCCGTCCTCGACGTCGACCGATTCTGAGGATTCTGAGGAGGATGACATGACATCCGAAAAGCCCAGGCCCCCCGATGCCGACGGGACCAGGCGGCGTGCCAGGTTCGGCACGCTGCCGGAGCGCGTTCGTGTGGAGGACATGGTCGAGGAGAGGCCGGCCACGGCACCGGATTCGGTGAGAGACGCGTACAACTCCGACGAATGGCTCGTTCGTACGTGTCTGTGAAGGGTGCCGCATATACGAGGGTGCCGCGCATACGAGGGTGCCGTCCCGATCCGGACGGCACCCTCGTATGCGCGGCCTTTCCGGCCGTTTCCCCATGGCCGGGGCCCGGTGTTATCTCGGCATCTCCGTCGCGGTGCCGTTCACCGTTCCGGTGGCACGCGTCGGGCGCTCCAGGATGCCCCGGGCATCGGGCGGGGCCGGATCCGGGGCGCTGGTGGTGTGCTGCGGGGCCGTGGACTCGGCGGCGCCGTTCGCGGCGCCGTTGTGCGGATGCGCCGAGCCGTTGATCTTCTCGATCGCCTGCCGGGCCTGCTCACCGGGGGAGCGGGCCGCCAGCGGGGGCGAGGTGTGGGGCGCGGTGGGCGCGGGCTGGTTCCGCTCCCGCTCCGGTTTGGCGTGGACGCCGATGGTCTGGGCCGTCCCGTGGCGCAGCCGATGGCTGACCGCCTCGTCGAGGCTCACCGGCCGCTGTGTCTGGGCCGCCAGCCGGCCGGCCTCCTGGCCCAGGGCGGCGACCACGTCCCAGGGCAGATGGAGCACCAGGCGGACTTCGGCGTCGCCATCCGGCAGCGCCTGGATGGGAGGGATGAACCGGTCATTCATGGAACGGGGCCTCCGGTCTCGGTTTCGGCCTGTGCGGGCGGCGCGCGTCCCCGTGGGCAGGACGCGCACAGAGCCATACGGAGAACCGGCGCCGCGTGTTCATCTGGCGGCCGGAGCGCTGTCAGTTCTTGCTGAGCAAGATCGTCACCGTCGCCAGGATCGCCGCCAGCACCAGCAGGGCGATGCCGTAGATCAGCCGCTGCGACCGCAGGACCGGGAGCAGCGCGTCGAGGGAGATCCGGCCGGCGCCGGACAGCGCGAGTCCGGCCGCGCCGACGCCCAGGAGCAGCGGAAACTCGAAGCCGCCGAAATAGCCGAGCGGTGTGGAGGCGGCCACGGCGTTGGCCATCGTGCCCGCGACGGCCGCACCGGCGAGCGGGGTGAGCAGCCCCACGGCGAGGCCGAGGCCCCCGAAGGTCTCGGCGATTCCGGCGATCACGGCCATGGCCTTGGGCGCCGGATAGCCGAACTGCGCGAACGCCACCGCCGTCTTGTCGAGGCCCAGGCCACCCCACCAGCCGAAGAGGTGCTGTGCGCCGCGCGCGGCGACGACCAGCCCGACGCCGAGCCGGATGACCAGCAGACCGACGTCATGGGCGCGGAGTACGTGCGCCGCGGACCTGGGCGAGTGCGGGGCGGGTGCGGAGGAGTTCTCCGGGCCGTTGTCGTAGGGGGGATAAGACATGGCGCCCTCGTCTGGTCGGGCTCGGCGAGAATCACCGAGCCGATATCCGATATGCACCTTAATTACTCTTTATTCCACCAGGGCGCCGGGTTCAATCCGGACGCCCGTCGGCGGCGGACCGGCCTCCGTGGGAGCCATCGGGCCGTATCCGCGTCAGCAGCGTGCCGACCAGGAACGCGACCCCGGCCAGACAGCAGCCCCCGGCCGCCGTCAGGGCCGCGTCGACGGCGGCGCCGCTCTGTGCCTCGGCGGCATCCCCGGACAGGGCCACCCCCAGCCCCGCCGCCGAGGTGATGACCGTCTTGGTCACCCCCGACGCCTCCCCGGCGCGCTCGGGCCGCACCACGGCCTGGGTGGCGATGAGCGTCAGGGCGCCCGCGACCCCGAGTGCCGCCCCGCACCCCGTGATCGCCAGGAGGAAGACCGGCAGGGCCGTCGTCATGGCGGCGGCACCGAGCGAGGCCGCCCCCAGCCCCAGGGCCCCGGCCAGCACCCGCACCGCGTCCGCCGGGCGGATCCGCCCGGCCACCGGCCCGGCCAGCGCCATCGCCGCCGCCGGGGCCAGGAAGGCCGCCCCCGCGCCCGTGGCCGACAGCCCCCACGGTCCCTGGAGCGCCAGAGGCACGACGAACAGCACGATCACGGTCGCGGCATTGGCCGCCGCCCCGGCCACCGTGAGAGCCACAAACGACCGGTTGCCGAACAGGGCGAGATCCACCAGCGGATTCGCCACCGCCCGCTCATGCCGTACGAAGACGCACCCGAGCGCGACGGCCAACGCCAGCGTCGCCGCCGAGGGGCCCGACGCCCAGCCCCACAGCGGCCCCCGGTCGACCAGGACCGCGAGTGCCGCGAGCGCGCCGGTGGCCGTGACCAGCCCCACCACGTCCACGGCCGGCGGCGCGGTGGTGTCCCGCGACTCCCCGGCCCGTGCCGCGCACGCCCCGGCGACCAGCGCGACCGGTACGTTCAGCCAGAACACCGCCCGCCAGGAGACCGCCTCGGTGAGGACCCCGCCCACATACGGCCCGCATACGGTGGCCACGCCCCCGATCCCCAGCGCCCGCCCCATGACCCGCGCCCGCGAACCGGGCGGGCAGGCGTTCGTCAGCAGGGCGAGCCCGACCGGCATGGCCACCGCACCACCCGCGCCCTGCACCACCCGCGCCGCCACCAGCACCGGAAGCGACGGGGCCAGCGCACACACCAGCGACGCGCCGCCGAACACCGCCAGGCCCGCCCTCAGCAACCGTCGGCGGCCGTACAGATCGCCGAGCCGACCCGCGGCCGCCATCAGGGAGCCGGCCGCGAGCAGATACCCGCTCACCACCCACCGGAGGCCGCCTCCCGCCGCCCCCAGATCGCGCCCGACCCCGGGCAGGGCCAGGTTCAGCGCGAAGGCGTCCAACTGCACGCAGAACACGGTCGCGGCCACCGCCGCCAGCGCCCATCGCCCTGCGGATCCACCGCTTGCCGTCGTCATCACTCACTCCTCGGCACCCCAAAAGGACAGGTCGGATACCGGGGCTGAAGAGTGAGACCGGCGAGTTCGGAGGAAACGGGCGCGGGCGCGGCCAGCACGCCCGGGAAATGGCGATACACCGGGGAAACGGCGATAGGCCGGGGGAGCGGTGATACGCCCGGGAAACGGCGATCGGTCAGCGGCGGGGCGGCAGCCGGTGCAGCTCCACGGCGGTCAGCCGCCCGGCCTCGATCGCGGCCGTCATAAACGTACAGTACGGCTGTCGGCGCCGGTCGGTGGGGGAGCCGGGGTTGAGCAGCCGCAACCGCCCCTCGGCCGTGGTGTCCCACGGGATGTGACTGTGGCCGAACACCAGCACATCCAGGTCGGGGAACCGCTCGGCGCAGCGCCGCTCCCGCCCCTTCGACTGACCGGTCTCGTGCACCACGCCCAGCCGCACACCGGCCAGCTCGGCCTGGGCCACCTCCGGGAGCCGCGCCCGCAGTTCGGACCCGTCGTTGTTGCCGTACACCCCGAGCAGCCGCCGCGAGCGCTCCTCGAGCAGATCGAGGGTGGCGAGGTCGACCCAGTCGCCCGCGTGGATCACCACATCGGCGTCCGGCAGCCGCTCCAGCAGCTCCCCGGGAAGCGCCTTGGCGCGCCGGGGGAGGTGGGTGTCGGACATCAGCAGAAGGCGCACATGGACGACGGTACCGCCGCGCATCCCTTGACGAGCGCGTCGACGGAAGAAATAGTGTGCCAAGCGGCTCGATCGGTAGGTTCCCAGGGGGCAGAGGTGGCGGCGCGGACGGCGAACGAGGTGACGCAGGACCGCTATCCGCGGCCGGTGGTCACGACGGCGGAGGCGGAGTGGATCTGGCGCCGGCTGTCGGTGGAGGCGATGGAGGACGGCGTGAAGCCGGAGACCGTACGGCTCGCCGTGGTGGTGGGCCTGGCGCGGGCCAGCGGCGCCCGGTACGGCGGGCTGCTGCGCTGCACCCTGTCGGCGCTGGACCTGGACTCCGGATGGGTGACCATCGAGCACGGCAAACACCGCGTCCCGCGCCGGCACGGACTGGATCGCGGCACCGTGCTGGTGCTGCGCCGCTGGCTGCGGGTGCGTCAGGAGCTCTGCGCCGAGCTGGAGGGGTCGGTGCCGGACGCGCTGCTGCTGACGGTGCACCACACCCATGACAACGGCGTGACCGTGGCCGCCGGGCTGCCCATCACCCGGCAGGGGCTGGTGCTCTCCTGGCGCCGGTTCGTCCACCGTACGAACGCCCGGTACGCCGGTCGCCGCCCTCCGCTGCCCACCCGCTTCGAGCAGGTCCGCCGCGTCTGGGACACCTGAGTCTGGCGGGACACCTGAGCCTGGCGGGGCAACTGGGCCGGTGGGGTTGCCCCGGTGGGGTGCCTGGGCCCGGTGGGGGCGGGGCGCTCGGGCCGTCCCGCCCCCACCGGCCCGGCTAGGCCGCGGGTGCCGCGGCCGCCGCGGTGACGGTGAACCGCGCCTGTGCGATGGCGCCGTTCACGCTCACCGCGAGGGTGGCCGTCCCCGGGCGCAGCGCGGTCAGCCTGCCGGTCGCCGGGTCGTACGCCGCCACATCGCGGCGCCCGGCGTCGCCCGGATCGCCGATGTGGAGGTTGGGCGAGCCGGTCCAGTCCGCGCTGAGCGGGAAGCCGACCGGCACCCGGCGGGCAGCGGCCCCCTCGCCCTGGAGGACGGTCGCGGTGACATCCGCGTACTGCCCGGTGCGCAGTTCGGCCGGGGCGGTGACGGTCAGCCCGTCCACATGGGCGCGGGTCTGTACGGACACCCAGTCCGGGCCGCCCTGCCACGGTGCGTGGCGCGCGGCCGCCTGCTCCCGCGCCGAGACGTGGTCCACGCCGACCATCGACCAGCCGGTGAATCCGCCCTGGCCGGGCGGGGTGGCGGGGTTCTTGCCCGAGTTGCCGTTGATCAGATACGGGACGCCGTCCACCCGGGAGGCGTGGAAGGTGCCGACGTGGCTGCCGATGAGGCCCGCGCCCTTGCCGGTGGTGCGGCGGAAGTCGGCCAGCCAGCCCTCCAGCAGCGCCGCCTCCTTGCGGTCGCCGAGCTGGCTGCCCTGCTGTGGGGTGGGGTCACGCGGCGGCACATGCTCGATCACCATGACGGAGCCGATGTCGGGGTCCTCGGCGGCCGCGTCCAGTTGGGCGCGCAATTCCTTGATCTGGTCGAAGCCACCGGCGCGCAGCCCCAGACGTGAGGTGTCCAGGGTGAGGAAGCGGGTGCCCCGGTGGTCGAACGTGCGGTGGGCGGGCCCGAATTCGGCGGTGAAGTTGTCGATGGAGCCGCCCATCACCTCATGGTTGCCGGGGACGTAAGTCCAGGGCAGCTCATCGCCCAGCTCCTCCTTCAGCACGGTGCGGGCGAAGGAGAGATCGGTGGGGGAGCCCTCGTCCACCAAGTCCCCGTTGATCACCAGAAAGTCGGGCTTGGCGGCCTTGATCTCGCGCAGGGTGCGGCGGGCCTGGGCGACGATGGGGCTGTTCGGATCGCGGGCCACGAACTGCGCGTCGGACATCACCGCGAACCGCCAGTCGCGTCCCCGCGTCTGAGCGGCGGTGGAGATCAGTGGATCGGGGCGCGCGCTCTCCGTGGGCAGTTCGACGGAGGGCGGCACCCGTGCGGTGAGGTCGTCGATGACCACGCTGCCGGTGTACTGGCGGGTGGCGGAGGTCTCGGCGAGGTAGAAGCGGTTGACCTTCAGCGGATAGGCGACCCCGGCCGGTACGGCGAAGTCGACATGTCGCCATCCGGTCCAGGTCACATACGGCCCGCGCAGCAACTGGTCCGAACCCGCCGCGTCCTTCAGGTGCAGGGTGGGCCAGGCCCCCTTGCCATCGCCCTTGATCCACAGGCCGAAGGACTGCGGCTGTCCGTCCACCGCGATCTGCTGGGGCGGGGTGACATAGGCGGCGCGGGTGGCCGTGGACTGGGTGAAGTCGTAGTCCAGCTCGAGCCCGGTGCTCGTGTGTCCGTCGGGCGTGGCCTCGGCCGAACCGGAGGCGCGGGCCTGGCTGAAGGTCCAGCGGTCGGCGTCGTCGAAGGACGCCTCCTGCCGCTCGGTCAGGCCGACCGTGACGGCGAGCACCGTAGTCGTGCCGCCGACGGCGACCTTGACCTGCCCCGCGGCCTGGTCGTGGCGCGCCTTGACGGTGAAGGTGCCAGTCCGGGGGTCGGGGGCGATGTCGAACAGCGCGTGGTCGTACGACAGTCGCACATCGGACGGTTCGACGGGGGCGCTGGTGCCGTGTGCGTCCAGGCCGACGATGCCGAACCGGCCGGTGGCCTCGGCGTCGGCCAGGCCGACCAGCCGGCTGGTGGGCTGGATCCGGTCCAGCCGGTCCAGGACGGTGAGGTCGAGGTCGCCATGGGCGGCGCCGCGCCGGGCGGTGACGGTGGTGTCGCCGCCGTGGCGGGCGGTGAAGGTGCCGTCGGCATCGACCCGGCCGATGTGGGAATCGTCCGTCCGCCACTGGGGCGCGCCCTCGGCGGGGCCGTATGTCTCGTCGTAACCGGCGGCGGTGAGGCGGCGGGTGAGCCCGGGGAAGACCCGCTCGGGGTGGCCGCCCCGGACCGGATCGGCGGTGGGAGCGGACGCGCGGTCCATCGCGGTGTCCACCCAGAAGTCTTTGAGGCGGCCGCTGCCGTCGGGGGCGGTGAGGGCCAGACCGTTGGGGACGGTGCGCTCGGCCCCGTCGGACGGGCTGTTCTCCACCTGGGTGGTGTCGCTGCCGGGCTCGCGGGCGACGAGGGTGGAGGAGCCGCCGCCGTCGAGGTTGAGGGCGCTGTAGGCGCCCGCGTCCTTCATCATCAGGCCCAGCTCGGTGAGGGTGACGCCGCCGCTGTCGGCCTGCCGACCGTCCACGGTGAGGATCTGCATGGTGTGGCCGTCGCGGGAGAAGCCGACCGCGGTGCGCGGCGCGGTGGCGTTGTTGCCCTCGCCCTCGTGGCCGACCGCCTTGCCATCCACCACCAGCAATTCGCGGCCGCCGAGGGCGGTGCGCGGCAGGTCGCCGCCGTCGGTACGGGGCCGGTACTCCATCGACACCGCGTCGCCGACGGCCAGTTCGGACAGCGTGTCGGCCCCGTCGTCCCGGCCGGCCAGCACGGTGGCACCGTCCGGGATCGGGCCCTTGCCGGGCGCGCCGGCCGCCTGGGTGACCTTGCCGTCCACGACCGTGACCTCGGCGGTGCGCCGTGCGCCGTCCACGGTCTGGGCGCGGTCCGCCTCGCCCCACTGGGCGGTGTACGCGCCGATTCCGTTGGCCGGGACGTTGGCGGCGTTGAGCGCCGCGAGCGGGTGGGGGCCGTCGGGGAGGGTCAGGGTGCCGTCGAAGTAGAGCTGGAGGACGCGGCCGGCGTCGGCCGGGCCGATGCCGACGGCCCGGGCGGGCCCGGCCGCGGAGGCGGAGTTGACGAGGCGGCCGTCGCCGATGCCGTTGCCCTCGGGGGCGCCGGTCTGGTTGATGTCGAAGAAGTCACCGTTGATGGCCGCGACCGTGCGGCGCCCCGGCCCGGGGTCGTGTTCGGCGGCCAGTTGGGAGACGGTCCGGCGCCCCGCGACCTTGTCGGGGTGGAGATAGTCGACCTTGGTGCCGCCGGCCAGGTCCACCGACAGCGAGTCGACCCGCAGCCATTTGTCCGACTCCAGCCGGTCGTACGAGGTCAGCCGAATCCCCGGGGCGACCGGCCGGGAGGAGCGGGCGGTCTGTACCCCGTCCCCGTCGGCCACGGACCGGGTGCCGGTCGCACCGCTGGCGGCCGGGGGTGCGACCGGGCGCAGCATCTCCGAGGACGACCGGGGGGCGGGCTCGGGCGCCGGGGCCGGGGTGTTGTCGGCGGTGGCCTGGCCGGCGGCGCCCAGCACGAGGGCGGACACCGCGGCCAGGGCCGCCAGTGGTCTGGCGAACGCGACAGGAGGCACGGTAACTCCATGGGGCCAGGGGACACGCGTGGTTCACACGCACAGCGCCCCAGCATCGCCCCGGAGTTGACCGGGCACCAGAAGGCGTCGGCGACGACACGGGAAACAAATGACCAAGTCGGTACGGACTGTGATCGCTGACGCCGGGTGGGGTCAGTCTTCGGTCACACCGTCGAGATAGAC
This sequence comes from Streptomyces lacaronensis, assembly GCF_047337785.1. Lineage (NCBI taxonomy): Bacteria > Bacillati > Actinomycetota > Actinomycetes > Kitasatosporales > Streptomycetaceae > Streptomyces > Streptomyces lacaronensis. Next base: position 1,422,626 of record NZ_JBLHDK010000003.1, on the reverse strand, counting down.
CCAGGCGCCCTCGTGGCGTACGAAGCGGCTGTTCTCGTGGAGCGAGCCCGCGCGGCCGCCCTGGGTGTAGTGGGCGCGGAACTCGACGGTGCCGGTGGTGTGGAACGCGCTGCCCTCGGTGGTGCCCAGGATCTCCAGGCGCACCCAGCGCGGCCCCGGGTCGAGGTCCGCGCCGGGCGGCCGGGTGGTGGGGTGCCAGCTGCGCAGCAGATATGCCTCGTCCCCGACGGCGAAGGCGCTGTAGCGCGAGCGCATCAGCTGTTCGGCGGTGGTCGCCGTGGCCTGGCCGCGGTGCAGTCGGCCGCAGCAGTCGTCGTAGGCCTCGGGCAGCCCGCAGGGGCAGGTGGCCGGGGTGGTGCTGGTCGGCCGCGGGCGTCGGGTACGTCGGGACATGATCCCCATTGTGACGGGTGGGACGGGCTGGGTGCCGCCCCGGCCACGCCTGCTCAGGTTCTGTCTCAGGGGCGTCCGACGGGTGTTGCCGCCTGCGGCGGGCTGTTCCCCGCCCCTTCCCACAACGGGGGCTTCGCCCCAGACCCCGGGGCCTGGGGGCGGAGCCCTGGTCCGCCGGACACGCCGTAGCCTCCCTGCGGCCCGAGCGGCTCAGGGCTCGATGACGACCTTCAGCTGTGCCGGGTCGGTGAGCGCCGTCTGGAGCGCGTCCGCCGAGCGTTCCAGCGGGAAGCGCGCGGTGATCAGCGACTCCAGGTCGACCCGTCCGGTGGCGGCCAGGGACACCGCCGCGGGGAACTCCCCGGCGTAGCGGAAGGCGGTGACCAGGCTGAGCTCCTGGCGCTGCATCCAGGCCAGCGGGAGGGTGGTCCGGGGCTGGGGCGGGTTGCCGACGGCGACCAGGGTGCCGCCGGGGCGTACCGCGTGTGCGGCGGCGGCCAGGGCGGCCTCGATGCCGGAGCAGTCGAGCGCGATGTCGAACAGCGGCTCCTGGGGGAGGGGTTCGTGGGAGGTGTCCAGGGTCCGGTCGGCGCCCAGGCGGCGGGCGTGGGCCAGCCGGCCGGGGTTGACGTCGGTCACCACGGTCTCGCCCGCCCCCACCGCGCGGGCGGCCTGAAGGACCAGCAGGCCGATCGGCCCGGCGCCGGTGACCAGCACTCGGTCCCCGGCGGCGACGCCACCGCGGCGCACCGCGTGCAGGGCCACCGCGAGGGGTTCGATGAGCGCACCGGAGGTGAGGGGGAAGTCGTCGGGGAGGGGGTGGGCGAACTCCTGGGGCACGGCCAGGTGTCCGGTCAGGGCGCCGTGGGTGGGCGGGGAGCCGAAGCAGCGCCCGTGCGGGCACTGGTTGTAGCGGCCCGCGCGGCAGGCGCGGCAGCGTCCGCAGGGGATGGCGGGTTCGATCGCGACCCGGGTGCCCGCGGGGAGCGTGCCGTCGCCCGCCACGACCGTTCCGGCCGTCTCGTGGCCGAGCGCGGTGGGGGAGCGGAGCACATTGGGGCCGTTCTCGCCGTGGGCGTAGTAGTGCAGGTCGGAGCCGCACAGCCCGACCGCGCCGATCGTCACGAGGACTTCGCCGGGGGCGGGCCGGGGGATCGGGTGCCGCTCGATGCGCACGTCCTTCGGGCCGTGCAGGATCGCGGCGGTGGCGTCGTTCATCGGATGGTTCTCCTGGTACGCGAGGACGTGGAGGGGCTCAGGCGGCGGTCAGCCGCAGCGGTTCGACGCGCTTGATGACCAGGCCGTAGGTGAGGGCGCCGACGATGCACAGCGCGCCGGACAGCATCAGCGGGGCGACGAAGGAGTGGTGGAAGAAGCCCAGCAGCAGACCGGTGGTGGTCGAGCCGAGCACCCCGGCGAGGTTGGAGGCGAAGTTCTGGATGCCGCCGAGCGAGGCGACATGGCGCGGGGTGGGGGCGACGTCGGCGGGCAGGCTGGCCACCGAGGCGGCGGAGAAGGCCAGGCTGGCGTAGCTGACGGACAGCAGGGCCAGGGCCCACATGGCGCCGGGGACGAGCACGGCGAAGGCGATGACGGAGGAGAAGAGCATCCCGCACACCAGACAGGTCTTGCGGGCCCGGGTCACCGACCAGCCGCGGCGCAGCAGGGTGTCGCTGGTCCAGCCGCCGAGCAGGCTGCCGCCGATGGCGACGATGCCGGGCAGGGCGCCGTAGAAGCCCAGTTTGAGCAGGTCGAAGCCGCGGGCGTCGACGAGGTAGCTGGGGAACCAGGTGATGAAGAAGTAGATGACGTAGTTGAGGCAGAAGAAGCCGATCATCATGCCCCAGACCGTGCGGTGGCGGAACAGGTCGCGCCAGCGGACGGCGGGCTCCTCCGGCGCCGTCGTCTTCTCGGCGGGGTTCTCCTCGAGCCGGGCGCCGCCCGCCGTGACGTAGGCGCGTTCCTCGGCGCTGAGCCCGTCGCGCGCCGAGGGCTCGCGGTACGTCTTGAGCCACAGCGCCACCCACAGCAGGGCCACGGCGCCGGTGACCCAGAACGCCATCCGCCAGCCCTGCCAGGCGATCAGTGCGGTCACGACGGGGGCGGCGACGGCGGTGCCGGCGCGGGCGCCGTTGTCCCAGACGCTGTTGGCCAGGGCCCGTTCGCGGACCGGGAACCAGCGGGAGACGGACTTGGCGCACGAGGGGTATGCGGGGGCCTCGCCCGCGCCGAGGGCGAGGCGGGCGAAGAGCAGGCTGCCGATGCCCCGGACGAATCCGGTGCCCACGGTGACCAGTGACCAGATCAGCCCGCCGATGGCGAACATGCGCTTCTCGCCGTAGCGGTCGATGAGCGCCCCGGCGGGCAGTTGGCCCAGCGCGTAGGTCACGAAGAACATGCTGAGGATGACGCCCTGCCATTCGGGGCCGATGTGCAGGTCATCGGTCATATAGGGCAGGGAGATGGAGATGGTGGCGCGGTCGACGTAGTTGACGGTCATGCCCAGGAAGCAGAGGAAGACCATCAGCCAGCGGGTGTTGTGGCGCAGCCCGCGGGGGCGCGGTGGTCCGGTGGTGGCCTCGTCCTGGGTCGGGGAGGGCTGGTCGGTGGCGGGGACGGCTCTGGGGGTCTTCAAGGCGGCTCTCCTTTGAAGGGGTGGTGCGTGGGGTCAGCGCGGTGGCCGGGCGCCGGGGTCAAGCTCCGCCCGTACGGACGCGATGAGGGCGGTGTCGTCGGCGAGGTCCTCGGCGCCCAGCAGCCGCAGCAGCCGGCGCGGGGCCTCGGTGTGCGGGCCGTCCCAGGCGCGGCGCAGCTCCTCGGCCCGGGGGTCGTCCAGGGGGCGGTCGCGGGTGAGGCGGGCCCAGGCGGCGAGGGCGGTGGCCAGGAGCGGGGTGTCCCGTCCGGCGGCGCGCAGTTCGCGCAGCGGGGCGAGCCACCGTTCGGGGATCTTCTGGGATCCGTCCATGGCGATCTGCTGGATGCGGTGGTGCATCGCGGGGTTGGCGAAGCGGTCCACCAGGCTGTCGATGTAGGCGGGGAGGTCAAGACCCTCGGTGGGTGGCAGGCTCTGCGCGGCCTCGGCGCAGTAGGCGCGTACGGTTTCCTCGCCCCAGGGGGTGGCCAGGACGTCGGCGACGGTCTCGCATCCGTGTCCGAGTCCGAGATACGCGATGAGCGAGTGGGAGCCGTTGAGCAGCCGGAGCTTGGCGAGCTGGTAGGGGCTCACATCGGGGACGAAGCGCACCCCGGCCGCCTCCCAGTGCGGGCGGTCGGCGGCGAAGATGTCCTGGAGCACCCACTGGGTGAACGGTTCGCCGGTGACCGCGCCCGCGTCGTCCACGGTCAGGGCGCGGGCGGCGGTCCGCCGGTCGGTGTCGGTGGTGGCGGGGACGATGCGGTCGACGACGGTGGCGGGGAAGGCGACCGAGCCGGTGATCCAGTCCAGCAGGCGGTCGCGGTCGTCCCATGCGGTGGCGGCGATGAACTCCCGTACCAGGCGCCGCAGTACCGCGCCGTTGTCGGCCATGTTGTCGCAGGAGACCAGCGACACCGGGGCGCCGCCGGCCCGCAGCCGGGCGCGTAGCCCCGCGGCGAGCTGTCCGGCCACGCTCGCGGGCGCGGGCCGTCCCGCCAGGTCGTCCCGGATCAGCGGGTCGTCCAGGGCGAGTCCGCCGGTGGCGGCGTCGCGCCGGTAGCCCTTCTCGGTGACGGTGAGGGTGACGACGGTGACCTCGGGGGAGGCGAGGAGCGTGCCGAGCCGGGTGCCGTCGTCGGTGGCGTGCAGCACCTCGGTCACGGTGCCGACCACGCGGGTGGCCGGGCCGTCGGGGCGTCGTTCGGTGAACGAGTACAGCCCGTCCTGTGGGCGCAGCGCGTCCACGACGGACCGGCTGCGCTGGGTGACACCGGCGATGCCCCAGCCGCCGCCGTGCGCGGCCTCGGCGGCTTCGGTGTAGAGGGCCTGGTGGGCGCGGTGGAAGGCGCCGATGCCCAGGTGCACGATCCGGGGGCGCAGCGCCCCCGGGTCGATGGGCGGGCGGCTCTCGGCGGGGACGCGGGGCAGGGTGGCCAGCGACAGGCGCCGCGTGGAGTCGGCGGTCACCAGTCGTGCACCGACCCGTCGGTACGGCGGCTCACCGGGAGGTACTTCGGGTCGTATGGGAAGCGGGCGGCCGCCTCCTCGTCGAGCTCGATGCCGAGGCCGGGCGCGGCCTGGGGGTGCAGGGCGCCGTCGATCAGCTCGTAGGTCGGCCGGAACACCTCGTGGGTGAGCGGGTCGTGCGCCATGTACTCCTGGATGCCGAAGTTGGGCACGGTGACATCGAGGTGGACGGCCGCCGACATGCTCACCGGGGACAGGTCGGTGGCGCCGTGCGAACCGGTGCGCACCTGGTACAGCTCGGCGAGGTGGAAGATCCGCCGCAGATGGGTGATGCCGCCGGCGTGCACCACCGAGGCGCGGATGTAGTCGATGAGCCGCTCGGTGATGAGCTGCTGGCAGTCCCAGATGGAGTTGAAGACCTCGCCGACCGCGATCGGGGTGGTGGTGGACTGGCGGATCTGGCGGAAGGACTCCTGGAGCTCGGCCGGGGTGGGGTCCTCCATCCAGAACAGCCGTACCTCCTCCAGGCTGCGGCCGAGCCGCCCCGCCTCGGTGGGGGTGAGCCGGTGGTGGACGTCGTGCAGCAGGTGGAAGCCGAAGCCGAACCGCTCGCGGACCGCCTCCAGATAGCGCGGTGCGAAGTCCAGATACGCCTCGGTGGACCACGGCTGTTCCTCGGGCAGCGCGCCGGTGGCCGGCTCGTAGACGGTGGCGACCGTGCCGTGGCGGATGCCGTAGGTGCCGGGTGAGCCGGGGACGGCGGCCTGGGCGCGGATCGCGCGGTAGCCCATCTCCTGGAAGCGGGCGACGTCGTCCAGCAGCTCGGGGACGTCGCCGCCGCTGGCGTGGCCGTAGACCAGGGCGCCCTCGCGGGCCTTGCCGCCCAGCAGCTCGTACACCGGGAGGCCCGCGACCTTGCCCTTGATGTCCCACAGCGCGGTGTCCACGGCCGAGATGGCGGTCATGGTCACCGGGCCGCGGCGCCAGTAGGCCCCCTTGTACAGGTAGTGCCAGGTGTCCTCGATACGGGCGGGGTCGCGCCCTATCAGCAGGGGTACGAGGTGGTCCTCCAGATACGAGGCGACCGCGAGCTCGCGGCCGTTCAGGGTCGCGTCACCGAGACCGGTCACGCCGTCTGAGGTGGTCACCTTCAGGGTCACGAAGTTGCGACCCGGCGAGGTGACGATGACCTTGGCCTCTGTGATCGTGGCCATGCGTGCGTGCTCCTCACTGAGCGGGCTCCCGGGGTGGAGTCCGGGCTGTCGGTCGGCTACCATACAAGTACGTCAGCAAGCGGAGTCAAGGGTTCGGAAGGGGCCAGATGACATCGGCGGATGGACTGCACGCGGCACGCTCCCGGGGGCGTAACACCCGGCAACTGGTCCATGAGGTGCTGCGTTCGCGCATCGTCGGCCTGGAGCTGGAGCCCGGCTCCGCCGTCTCGGAGAACGATCTGGCGGCCGAGCTCGGGGTGAGCCGCACCCCCGTCCGCGAGTCGCTGATCCTGCTCGCCGACGAGGGGCTGGTGGACATCTACCCCCAGATGGGTACGTTCGTCTCGCGCATCCGGGAGCGCGATGTGGCCTCCGCCCAGTTCATCCGGGAGGCGCTGGAGTGCGCCGCGCTGCGCGAGGCCGTCGGCAAGGCCGGTGCGCGGGACGTGGCGGAGCTGCGGGTGCTGCTCACCGCGCAGGAGGAGGCCGACCGCCAGTCCGACATGGAGGGCTTCTTCCAGCTGGACGAGGAGTTCCACGCCCGGCTGATGGCCGTCAGCGGCCACGCCTCGGCCTGGCCGGTTGTCAGCCAGGCCAAGGCCCAGCTGGACCGGGCCCGCAGGCTGTCACTGCCGATGACCCAGCAGATGTCCCTGCTCATCGGCCAGCACCGCGAGGTGGTCGACCTGCTGGAGGCGGGCGATCTGGACCGCGCCGACGAGTCGCTCCGCTCCCATCTGCGGCTGGTCTTCAGCGATGTGGAGAAGATCCGCACCAAGCACCCCGAGCTCTTCAGCGACGAGGACGCCCCCTTGCGGCCCCGTCGCGAAAGCGCCCGGCGCACCGCCGCCCGGGGGGACCGCTGACCCGGCCGCCGCGCGCCGGGCGGGCCAGGTGGCGCCCATGACCGGCCATCAGGGAGGAGGCGTACGCGTCACTGACGGCCGGAGAACTCCACCTCGGCGACGGCCGACCGCCGGTCCGACCGGGCGCCGTACGCCGCGTCGACCGTCAGCCGGATCCGCACCACGTCCGAGCCGTGCACATCGAAGCTCTGCTGACCGGCCCGGTCCTGGAGGTTGACGCCCTTCGTGGTGCGCTCGCCCTCGGAGTCGACCAGTGTGAGGGTGAGTTCCGAGGGCCGCGCCTGGGTCAGGAACTCATCCGCCTTCGCCGAGCGCCCCGAGGTGATGAGCAGCTTCCGCAGCCGCACCGGCCGGTCGAAGTCGGCCTCCAGATACTCGCCCGTACCTGGGCCCGCGGTGGCCGGCGCCCAGTAGCGGTTGTTGTAGCCGTCGAAGGCCGCCTGCGCCCGGTGACCAGACGCCTGGCTGGAGCCGCGCACGGTCGCGGGGTGCAGCGCCTGCGGATCGCCGGTCTGGTCCTGGTTGAAGGTGAAGACGTCGGACAGCCACCGGATCCGCCGCCTGGGTGGGTTCGGCCGCGATCGGTGCCCCGGTGGCGGTGGCCCGTCGCAGCGGAACGGGAGTGGTCGCGGATGCGGGCGCGGCCGCCGGCTCGGATGCGGGACCGGTGTCCGCCGTACGCGCCACCAGCGGATCGTCGGGGAGCGGGGGCCTGGACGGAGCATCGCCGCGCGGCAGTTCCGGCGGCACGGCTCCCGGTTCCTCGGGCGTCAGGGCTCCGGTGCTCGCCACGGGCTTGCGCTGGGCGGTCGGCGGCAACTCGGTCAGCGGCTCGCCCGGCCCGAAGGCGGCGGACCGCTGGACCGGTGGCGAGGGCGGGGAGGGGGACGTGGGCGGTGCGTCGCTCGACTCCGTACGGCCTGGCGCGTGGTGAGGGGCAGTGCGGTCAGCTGACGGATCCGTTCGTCCGGAGGGCGTGCGGAGATCAGCGGCTCGACCACCTCCGGCGCGTCCGGGGCGTGCCGGACGTCCGCCCGTACGCGCTCGTCGTGGAGGTCGCCGTCGAACAGTTCCCGGGTCGCGGAGCGCAACCGCTCGAGATGGAGGCCGAGGCCGCGGACCCGCGCGTCCCTGATCTGCATCGCCGTGAAGTGCCCATAGCTGCTGAGCGCGGGCAGCCGCAGGGTGTCCGCGGTGGCGGGCGATCCGTTGATCTCGATGTACGTCATCCGGCCACCGTAACGGGACGTCAGTAGTAGCCCTTCTCACCGTCGATGAGTTCCCGGATGGTGTCCATATGGCCGGCGTGGCGGGCGGTTTCCTCGATCATGTGGAAGAGGATCCACCGCAGGCTGGTGGAGGTGGCGTTGAAGGCCGGGTTACGGCCGGTGTCGTCCAGGGCGTGGGCCGCGGTGATCTCGTTGGACACCTGGCACTGCTGGGCGTAGTCCTTGAGGAGCTGGCCGAGCGGGATGCCCTCGACCCTCATGTCGGCGTCCTCGAAGTCTTCGTTGAACTGGGGGCCCTGGGCCGGGCGGCCGAGCAGGACGATCTCGAACCACAGGTGCTCCACCCAGCGCATATGGGAGACGATCCCGGCCAGGGTCATCAGGGGCGAGGTCGGGAGGAGGGAGCGGTGGGCGTCCGCCTCGGACAGGCCCTCGCATTTCCACGCGATGATGGCGCGCTGCATATCGAGCCAGCCCAGCAGCTGGGTGCGCTCATCGGCGGACCGGTGCGGGCGGATGCGCGGTGGCGTCGTCATGAGGGGTAACGCTAGCGCGGTGCGCCGGCGGCACACACCGGGTTATCGGCGGTGGCTCAGCACATTGATCACGCGGCCGTTGGGGTCGCGGACGAAGAAGCGGCGGACGCCCCACTCCTCGTCCCGCAGGGAGTGCACGATCTCGGCGCCGCTGTCGCGCATTGCCGCGTAGGCCGCGTCCACGTCGTCCACCTCGACGCTCACATCGGGGACCACCGGTCCGGTCTCGTCGTGGGTCAGCACGCTGATCTGGGCCGTGGGGGTGGTGGCGGAGGCGAGCGTCATGATCCAGCCCTGGTTCATCACCTCCTCGAAGCCCAGGAGGCCGTAGAACTCCCGGTTCTCGCACATCGCTTCGGACCGGACGTTGGGTACGACACGGCGGACGGTCATCGCGGGCTCCCCCTGGGTGAGTCAGCTGGTGGTGGTGTGGTTGCCGAGCACGGAGTCAAGATACTCGGAGATCGCGTCCCGGTTGCGGATCAGGCAGTCGATGCGCCGGGTCATGCGGTCCCGCTCGTTCTCCAGCGTGGCGACCATTTCCGGTGTGGCGTCGGAGAAGTGGATGAGCCGGGGCTTGTCGAGGCACGGCAGGATCTGCTTGATGATGCGGGTGGGGAGCCCGGCGTCGAGCAGGCCCCTGATCTGCAGTACCCGGTCGACGAGACGCTCGTCGTACGAGCGGTAGCCGTTCGCGCAGCGGTCGGGCAGGATCAACCCCTGCTCCTCGTAGTAGCGCAGCAGCCGGCGCGGTGTGCCGGTGCGCTCCGACAGCTCTCCGATGCGCATGTGCCCCGTCCTCTCACCCTCGCATCCTTCACACTCATGTGAAGGATTCAGCGTATCGTGGGGTGGGTGCGCTCGCGAGGGGCGGAAGGCGCCGGGAAAAGTGTCAGGTGATTGAACACGGACCCCTGGCACTCCGTACGGATAACGACGGGCCCAGCCACCCGAGCCAGGTCCGCCGTGCCACCAACGGGCTTCGCAGGGAAGGACCTTCGGGTTGTCGCGCCAATCGAGCTCTCGTCAGCGGTCGGAATCGGACAAGGGAACCACGGGGGAGGGCCTGACGGAGGGCCCGTCACCGGAGGGTCCACCTGAGCGCACGCCGGATGTCCCCGCCCGGGAGCGGGATGACGCCCGGGAGCGGGATACGGCCCCCGGGCCGCCCGGCGATGCGGAGGAGGACCCGGAGGAGACCACCGTGACCGGTCCGCTGGTCGGCGCCGCCCCCGTCCGCAAGGGATGGCGGGCCAAGTACCCCGTCGCGGCACGGACGGTGGCGTGGACGGTCACGGGGCTGTCCCTCGCCCTCGTGTTCATCGCCCTCCTCCTGCCGACCAAACTCACCCTCGTCGAACCCAGCGCCTTCATGCGCATCCCGGTGGAGGGGATCTTCGGCGCCACGCTGCTGCTCATGCTGCCGACGATGGCGCGGCGGGTGGTGGCGGTGCTCGGCGGGGCGGCCCTCGGGGCGCTGACCATCCTGAACCTCCTCGACATCGGCTTCAACGAGTTCCTCGGCCGCGGGTTCAACGTGGTGCTCGACTGGATACTGCTGGACGACGCCGAGTCGTACCTCAAGGACTCGGTCGGCGGGACGGCCGCCACCGTCGCCGTGATCGGGGTCGTGGTGCTCGCCGTCGCCCTGCTCGTCCTGATGGCGCTCGCCGTCCTGCGGGTCAGCAATGTCATGGCGCGGAACACCGCCGTGGCCACCCGTACCACCCTGGTGCTCGGCACCGTCTGGGTCATGTGCGCGGCGCTCGGGGTGCAGGTGGCGGGGGCGCCGTTCGCGTCCAGGAGCACCACCGCGCTGGTACAGGACCGGGCCGAGCGGGTGCGCAAGACCCTCAGGGACGAGCGGGAGTTCGCCAAGGTGGCCGCCGTGGACACATACGGCGACACCCCCGGCGACCAGCTGCTGACCGGGCTGCGCGGCAAGGACATGATCTTCACCTTCATCGAGAGCTACGGCCGCTCGGCCATCGAGGACCCGGCGATCGCGCCCGGTGTCGACAAGACACTCAAGAACGCCACCAAGCGGCTGAACAAGGCCGGGTTCGCGTCCAAGAGCGGCTGGCTCACCTCGGCCACGTACGGCGGCAGCAGCTGGCTGGGGCACTCCACCTTCCTCACCGGCCTGTGGATCGACAACCAGAACCGCTACCGCACCGTCACCGCGGGCGACCACATGTCCATCACCCGCGCCTTCCAGCGCACCGGCGCCTGGCGGACCGTCGGCATCATGCCGGGGGTGCAGAAGGCTTGGCCGGAGGGCAAGTTCTACGGCCTCGACCACGTCTACGACTCCCGCGAACTCGGCTACAAGGGACCGAAGTTCAGCTGGTCGACCATGCCCGACCAGTACGCCCTGAAGGCGTTCCAGCGCCTGGAGCACGGCAAGAAGCACGACAAGCCGCTGATGTCGCAGATCATCCTGACCTCCAGCCACCAGCCCTGGGCGCCCATCCCCAAGACCATCCCCTGGAGCCAGGTCGGCGACGGCTCGGTCTACAAGGCCATTCAGAAGGCGGGCAAGAAGCCCGCGGACGTGTTCACCGATTCCACGAAGGTGAAGACCGAGTACGGAAGGTCCATCCAGTACTCGGTCAACAGCCTCATCGACTACGTGCTGAAGTACGGCAACAAGAACACGGTGCTGGTCTTCCTCGGCGACCACCAGCCGCTGGCCCGGGTCAGCGGCGACAACGCCAGCCGGGACGTGCCGGTGGCGATCGTCGCGCACGACAAGGCCGTACTGGACCGGATCTCCCACTGGAACTGGGACGACGGTCTGATGCCGGGCGCGAAGGCCCCGGTGTGGAAGATGAGCTCCTTCCGTGACCGCTTCCTGGACGCCTACGGTCCGAACCCCGGCGGGGGAACCGCCCCCGCTCCGCCGTCGAGCGGGCCGTCCGGCGGGCCGTCGACCTCACCGTCGGCTTCGGCTGGGCGATAGGCCTCGAAGCCCCGCCGGTCCGTCGCCCGTCGGCCCGTCGGCCTGTCAGTCCGTCAGCAGGGGCGTGTACGGGCCGAACTCCGCGGCCAGGGTCAGTCGGCCCAGCTTCTGGTACTCGCGCTGCACGGCGTGGATGAGGTTCGGGCATCGTCACCGGACTGCCGGATTCGGCCGCGAGGTAGGTGGCGGTGACGGCCACCGACCGGATGTTGCCGCCGGCCACTTCGCAGGACTCGGCGCAGAAGTCCAGGTCCAGGACGAGATCGAGTCGGCGGGTGAAGGCGTCGTCCGGCCGTACGGCGCGGCCGGGTCAGTGGCCGGGTCAGTCGTCCTCCGACCGCTCGCGCCGCGCCTCGAGCCGTTCCCGTTGCGGCAGGACCGTGTACTTCGGGTCCTCCGCCGACCGCATCCCGGCGTGGAACACCCCGAAACGGGTGCACGCGGAGGCCGCCAGCAGGGCGGCGCCGCTGAGGGCCGCGGCGGGGCGGCTGCGGCGGCCGAGGAGGGCTCCGCCGAGCGCGCCCGCCACCGAAAGCGCCTCGGCGGCGCGCATCAGCTTGCCGGCCCGGCCCACGCGGTAGGTCTCGGCGACCACCCCGAGCCGCCGTTCCATGGCCTTCACGGCGGCGGTCTCCACCGCCGTGCCGAGCAGCGCCACGCCCCGTGCCGGGGCGTTCTCGGCGACCGGCGAGGCAAGCAGGGCCATACCGCCCGCCGCCATGGCGGCCGACCCCGCGAAGAGATACGGCAGTTCGCGATAGCCGTCGTGCCATGCGGGGACGGCCGTGTCGGCGGCCAGCACCGCCGTGTACGAGGCCACCGCCGGGCCCAGCAGCGCCGCCCCCACCGTGGCCGCCCGGCCGGCGCGCGGCAGCCGCCCGGCCAGGTCCGAGGCGGCGGCCGCCCCGGCCATCGGGCCGTAGGACGCCAGCAGCCATGAGCCGATGCTCATCGGCGAGGTGGGCTTGAAGACCCGCAGCATATTGGCGAACCGCCCGGGGCGCCCGAGGTCGTGGATCAGGGCGGCGGTGGAGCCCGTCAGGGCGGCGATCGAGGACACCTTGAGTGCGCGGGCCATGGCCGGACGGCCGGTCAGCTCGGCACCCGCCGCGAGCACCGACCCGGCGCCCGCGAGCCCGCCGAGGAAGAAGTAGCCCGCGATGTCCAGGGGGCGCCAGGTGGGCGGATTGAGCACCGGCCGCCCGTAGTAGGAGGTGAACTCCGCCCGGGGGACCATCGACTGCTCGCCCCGACGGCCCTTCCCGCCCGTGCGGCCGCGCCGCTTGCCGTCCCCCACCCCCTTGCCGACCTGCGCGTCCCGGCCCGGCCGGGCGCCGCGGATGCCGTCACGGGTGACGTCCGACTCGCTCATCAGCGCCTCCTTCCGGTACGGCGCCCGCTCACGCCGGCCTGTGCCGCGAACACGGCGGCCACGCCGCCGAGCAGGGTCAGTGCCGCGGCACCCGCGTGCCGCCACATCGAGGGCAGGTCGCGGGTGGTGACGACCGGGTCCGGCGGCAGTCCGTACACCTCCGGCTCGTCCAGCAGCAGGAAGAAGGCGCCGTCGCCGCCGACGCCGTCCTCCGGGTCGTGTCCGTACAGCCGCGCGTCCCAGACCCCCACCCGGTGCAGCTCCTCGACCCGGGCGGCGGCGCGCTCGCGCAGCTCGTCCAGGGGGCCGAACTGGATGGAGTCGGTGGGGCACGCCTTGGCGCATGCGGGTTCCTGCCCCGCGCCCAGCCGGTCGTAGCACAGGGTGCACTTGTGGGCTCCGCCGTCCTCGGGCCGTACGCCGATGACCCCGTACGGACAGGCGGGCACGCAGTAGCCGCAGCCGTTGCAGACGTCGTCCTGGACCACCACGGTGCCGAACTCGGTGCGGAACAGCGCACCGGTCGGGCACACGTCCAGGCACGCGGCGTGGGTGCAGTGCTTGCACACGTCCGAGGACATCAGCCACCGCAGCCCGTGCTGCCCGCCGTCGGACGGGGACGCCGGGGAGGTGGGGGTGATCGCCGCCTCCTCGACCGGGGTCCCGGAGCCCTGCGCCGCGAGGGCCAGCACATCGACATCGCCGTGGTCGACGCCCGTCTCGGCCCGGCCCAGTGGCTTGTTCTGCTCGATGAAGGCCACATGGCGCCAGGTGGAGGCGGAGAGGCCCTGGGTGTTGTCGAAGGACATGCCGGTGAAGTCCAGCCCGTCCTCCGGGACGGCGTTCCACTCCTTGCACGCCACCTCGCACGCCTTGCAGCCGATGCACACCGACGTGTCGGTGAAGAAGCCGACCCGGGGCGGATGGTCCTCGTGCCCGGCGTCCCCGGCGACATCCGGTTCGGCTCCGGCGAGCAGATTGCGGCCGATCAGCGATGAGCGTTTCGGGGTGTCGGTCATCCCCGCACCTCCGTTCCGGTCAGCACCGTGATGCCGGCGCGCCGCCGGTACTCTTCGAGCAGGGCCGTCAGCTCCGGGCCACGGGGGCGGCGGCCGGGACGGATGTCGGCGCTCAGCGCCTTCACCTCCTGGATGTGGACATTCGGGTCGAGGGCGATGGCGGACAGTTCATTGGCGGCGTCCCCGCGGGCGTAGCCATTGGGACCCCAGTGGTACGGCAGCCCGATCTGATGCACCGTGCGGCCCCCGGCCCTGATCGGGGACATCCGCTCGGTGACCATCACCCGGGCCTCGATCACCCCGCGCGCGCTGATCAGCGTCGCCCAGCCGGTGTGCTCCAGATGCCGCTCACCGGCCAGCTCGGGGGAGACCTCGCAGAAGAACTCCGGTTGCAACTCGGCCAGATACGGCGTCCAGCGGCTCATCCCGCCCGCCGTGAAGTGTTCGGTGAGCCGATAGGTGGTGATCATGTAGGGGAACACCTCGCTGCCCGGCTCGCCCCCGCTGGGGTGGAAGGCGTTGTGCTCATCGGAGATCACCTCGCGGACCGGGTTGCGCTGCTGCTCCGGGTAGAGGGGATTGCGCACCGGAGAGTCCTGCGGCTCGTAGTGCGTCGGCATCGGACCGTCCACCAGCCCGGCCGGGGCGTACAGCCACCCCTTGCCGTCGGCCTGCATGATGAACGGATCCACTCCGCTGAGCGCGTCCGGGCCCTGGGCGTCCTCGGGCGGCCGGTAGGACGGCGCCCGGTCGGGGATGAAGTCCGGGATGTCATGGCCGGTCCACCGCTCCCGCTCCTCGTCCCACCACACCAGGGCCTTGCGCTCGCTCCACGGCTTGCCGTCGGGGTCGGCCGAGGCGCGGTTGTAGAGGATGCGGCGGTTGGCCGGCCAGGCCCAGGCCCATTCGGCGGCGACCCAGTCCTGCTCGGTGTGCGGTGTGCGGCGGGCGGCCTGGTTGACGCCGTCGGCGTACACCCCGCAGTAGATCCAGCAGCCGCAGGAGGTGGAGCCGTCGTCCTTCAGCTGGGTGTACGCGCTGAGCGGCTCGCCGCGCGCGTCATGGCCGTTGATCTCGGCCAGGATCGCCTCGGCGCTGGGCTCGTCCAGCGGTCCCCCGGTGGGGTAGGACCAGGCCAGATCCTGGACGGCCCGGTCCATCGGGTCGGTGGAGTCCTTCAGCCGCTCCTTGATCCGCCGCCCCAGGTGGTACATGAACCACAGATCGCTGCGCGCCTCGCCGTCCGGCTCCTTGGCGGCGAAATGCCACTGCAGCATCCGGTTGGTGTTGGTGAAGGAGCCGGACTTCTCGGTGTGGGCGGCGGCGGGGAAGAAGAACACCTCGGTGGCGATGTCCTCGGTGCGCAGCTCGCCGGTCTCGATCTCCGGGCCGTCCTTCCACCAGGTGGCGGACTCGATGAGGGAGAAGTCACGGACCACCAGCCAGTCCAGGTTGGCCATGCCCAGCCGCTGCATCTTGGTGTTGGCCGAGCCCACGGCGGGGTTCTCGCCCATCAGGAAGTAGCCCTTGCAGACTCCGTCCAGCATCTCCTTCACCGTGTGGTAGGTGCTGTGGGAGCCGGTCAGCCGGGGCAGATGGCCGAAGCAGTAGTCGTTGTCGGCGTGCGCGGCGTCGCCGAAGTACGCCTTGAGCAGGCTGACGACGTAGGAGCGCATCTCGCCCCAGAAGCCCTTCTCGGTCTTTACGGCCTCGACGAAGGTGTCCAGGTCCTCGTGGGCGTGGGCGTGCGGCATCGGGATGTAGCCGGGGAGCACGTTGAACAGGGTGGGGATGTCGCTGGAGCCCTGGATGCCGGCGTGGCCGCGCAGCGCCTGGATGCCGCCGCCGGGGCGGCCGATGTTGCCGAGCAGCAGTTGGAGGATGCTCGCGGTGCGGATGTACTGGGCGCCCACGGTGTGCTGGGTCCAGCCGACGGCGTACACGAACTCCGAGGTGCGGACCGGGCCGGAGTTCTCCACCAGCGCGCGGCACACCTCCAGGAAGGTGTCCTGGGGAATTCCGCAGGTCCGCTCGACCATCTCGGGTGTGTAGCGCGAGAAGTGGCGCTTGAGGATCTGATAGACGCAAGCCGGATGGAGCAGGGTCCGGTCGGTGGGGACCTTGGCGGAGGTGGGCGCGCCGCCGGAGCCGTGGGATTCGGAGAAGGCGGCGGTCGACAGGGACGCGCCACGCCGGGTGCGGTCCTCGTACAGCTCGTCGGGCGCGCCCTGTGGCGCCTGCACCTCGGCGCCCTCGTAGGCCCAGGTGGAGATGTCGTAGTGGCCGGTCTCCTGGTCGAGACCGGAGAAGATCCCGGCCAGGTCCTCGGTGTCCTCGAACTCCTCGCCGACGATGCTGGCCGCGTTGGTGTACTCCAGGACATAGTCGCGGAAGTCGTGGCCGCCGGTCAGGACGTGGTTGACGATGCCGCCGAGGAAGGCGATGTCGGTGCCGGCCCGGATCGGTACGTACAGATCGGCCAGCGCGCTGGTGCGGCTGAAGCGCGGATCGACATGGATGACCTTCGCGCCGCGCGCCTTGGCCTCCATCACCCACTGGAAGCCCACGGGATGGGCCTCGGCGAAGTTGGAGCCCTCGATCACGATGCAGTCGGCGTTCTGCAGATCCTGCAGAAAGGTGGTGGCGCCACCGCGGCCGAAGGATGTGCCGAGCCCGGCCACGGTCGAGGAGTGGCAGACCCGGGCCTGGTTTTCCACCTGGATCACCCCGAGCCCGGTCAGCAACTTCTTGATGAGGTAGTTCTCCTCGTTGTCCAGGGTGGCGCCGCCGAGGCTGGCGATCCCCATGGTGCGGTTGACGCCGACCCCGTCCCGTTCCCACTGCCAGCCCTCGCGGCGGGTCCGGATCACCCGCTCGACGACCATGTCCATCGCGGTGTCCAGGTCCAGCCGCTCCCAGTCGGTGCCGTACGGGCGGCGGTAGAGCACCTCGTGGCGCCGGGACTCGCCGGTGGTCAGCTGGAGCGACGCCGAGCCCTTGGGGCACAGCCGGCCGCGGCTGACCGGTGAGTCGGGGTCGCCCTCGATCTGCACCACCCGGTCGTCCTTCACATAGACGTTCTGGGCGCACCCCACCGCGCAGTAGGGGCACACCGACTTGACCACCTTGTCGGCCGTGACGGTGCGGGGGCGCTGCTCACGGGTGGCGGCCGAGGTGGTGGCGGCGCCGCGGCCGAGCGGGTCGCCTCCGGTCAGCTGGCGGTAGACAGGCCAATCCTGGATCCATGTACGTACGCCCATCGCCGTCCTTTCCCGCCGTTCGGCCCCGCACCGGCTCATCCGCGTGGTCGGATACGGCGCATGGGTTCCCGTCGCGATGCGTTTCACACTCCGCCCGCACCCGGATGCGCCGAATCGCCCGTCGTGGGGGTGGACGCCTGCCGCACCGGCTGGGTGGCCGTGACCCTGGAGGAGGAGGGCCGCTTCGCCGGGGCCGACACCGCCGCGGTGCTGAGCGAGCTGCTCGGCCGGGTGCCGGACGCCGCCGTGGTGGCGGTCGACATGCCGCTGGGGCTGCTGGCGGAGGGATGGCGCGAGGCCGACCTCCTGGCCACCGCGATGGTGGCCCCGCACCGCTCCCGGGTCTTCTCCGTACCGCCGCGCGAGGTCTGGGAGGCGGACGGCTACGACGACGCCAACGTGGTCTGCCGGCGGCTGACCGGTCAGGGGCTGAGCCGCCAGTCGTGGGGGCTGGCGGCGAAGCTGCGCGAGGCCAACGCCTGCCGCGACGGGGGCGACCACCGGCTGTACGAGGTCCATCCCGAGGTCTCCTTCGCCGCCCTCGGCGAGGGGCGGCCCGTGCCCTGGAGCAAGAAGAGCTGGAACGGCCAGGCCGTGCGCCGCCGGCTGCTGGAGGACCAGGGCATCGTCCTGCCCGACGACCTCGGACCGGCGGGGCGGGTGCCGCCCGACGACGTCCTGGACGCCGCGGCGGCGGCCTGGAGCGCGCGGCGCATCGCGCTCCAGGCCGCCCGGAGCCTTCCCGATCCGCCTCAGACGACGGAGACCGGGCTGCCCGTCGCGATCTGGTACTGACCGGTCCTCGCGCGGATGGCGGGAGGCCGCCCGAGCCGTGCCTCGGGCGGCCTCCCCTTCCCCCACCCCTCGGAGATGGACCGTGCGGACGCCAAGCGTCCGGTGTGCGGCGTCAGACGCTGACGCCGTGGGAGCGCAGATAGGCCAGCGGGTCGATGTCGGACCCGTGGCGCGGACCGGTGCGGACCTCGAAGTGGAGATGCGGCCCGGTGGCGTTCCCGGTGCTGCCGGACCGGGCGATCCGGTGGCCCGCCTGGACCGACTGCCCGGTGCGTATCGTCAGCGCCGTCAGATGCGCGTAGTGGGTGTAGAGCCCGTCGGCGTGGCGGATGATCACCTGGTAGCCGAAGGCGCCGCCCCACCCGGCCGCCACCACGGTGCCCGGGGCGGCCGCGCGCACGGAGGTGCCGGTGGGCACCGCGAAGTCCACGCCGGTGTGATGGCCGGTCGCCCACCGCGAGCCGGGGATGCCGTACCCCGCGCTGACCGGCCCGCTGACCGGGGCCGTATGCGGGCGGGCCGCCGTCTTGCGGACCGCCGTGTGGCTCGAGACCGTCGAGGCGCGATGGCGGGGGGCCGCCTGGTGCGGATGCCGGGAGCCCGCGGGCAGGGTCAGCCGCTGCCCCGGGTGGATCAGATCCGGGTTCGGGCCGACGGTCCCGCGGTTGGCGTGGTACAGCGCCTTCCAGCCACCCCTGACCGACGCACGTGTGGCGATGCGGGACAGCGTGTCGCCGCGGACGACCGCGTAGGAGCCGGACGCCGCCGCGCGCCGGGCGGTGTGCTGCCGGGCCCGGGACTTCGCGGCGGACTTGGCCGACTTCTTGGGCTTGGCCGGGTGCTGGGCGCGGGGGTGGGCGTTCTGGCTCGTCACTCCGGCGGGTGGACCGGACCGGGTCAGCCGGCTGCGGACGGAGCACACCGGCCACGCGCCGGGGCCCTGTGCGCGCAGCACCGCCTCCGCCACGGTGATCTGCTGGGCCTTGGAGGCCAGATCGGCCCGCGCGGCGTAGGCGGTGCCGCCGAACGCCTCCCAGGTGTGCTGGGAGAACTGCAGTCCGCCGTAGTAGCCGTTGCCGGTGTTGATGTGCCAGTTGCCCCCGCTCTCGCACTTGGCGACCCGGTTCCAGGTGTCGACCGAGGCCGCGTGGGCGGCGCCGGTGCCGAGGAACGGCAGGACGATGCCGACACCGCCCGCGGTGAGCGCCGCGCACAGCGGCGAGACCCGGCTGGGCGATGTGGGGCGTCGGTGACTTCCTCGTACGGCCATGAGGCTGGTTCCTCTCCACAACGGCTCTCGACGTCGCCCTCCGGAGGACCCGGCGGCTGTACGAGTACCGCAGCCAGGCCCGGCCGGTCACAAGGCGCAGGGGGCCTCATGGACCGCCGTGCGCCGCCCGGTGCCACCCCGGAATCGGCTGACGCCCCCTCAGTTGCGCGGTGGGAGGCGCATGGAGGGCCGGGGGCGCACGGCCGCCGGCGGGGCGGGAGCGGTGGTCCGGGGGCGGGCGCGGGCGATCACGCGCAGCCGGACGTCCTGGTACGGCGGGAAATGATTCTCCGGGGTGCCGGACCGGGCGGGCGCTATTCCGCCGGATTGGTTTCCGGGTGATCGGTGACCGATCCCGGACGGCGGTTCGGGTGAATTTCCGCCGGGGCACGGGAGGTTGAAGACCGGACGAGCGGCGGGCGGCTCAATACGGCGTCCGGTGCGGGCCGGGCGCGCGGCACGGGATCTTTCCCCCGGCGCTATTGCGTCACCTCCCGGTCAAGGTCGGCCGCTTGGCGGCCGGGCCCGATGAGGCCGCCGTAACCGCGCGGCACCGCGCTGGAACCGGCCGTTCCGGTCCCCTCCCCGGCATCCGGCGAATGCCGGAGAGGGGCGGAGGGGAAGGGGAGAGCGGGAGGCGGCGGCAGGGGCGGGAAATAGGACGGCCTTGCGGTGGGGCGGGGAAGAGGGGGACGCGTGAGCGAACGCGCCGGAGGTGCCCGGCGGAGTTTCCCGGGGCGCGACGGGAGACTTAAAACGTATCGACCGGGGGCCGCCGCCGACCGTGGCGTTCAGGGCCGGAGCCCGCCGGGAGCGGACGCGGCCCCGGCGCCGACACGGCGGGGAGACGACGCGGCGACGGCGAGGCGGCCGAGGGCGCCGGGCGCGGAACCAGGGCCCCGACGCGTATGCCCTCTCGCCTCCGGTATGGCCCGCGGAACAGGGGAAGCCGCTCGGCACCGGCCAACTCATGGGCCACCGAGCGGACTTGACTCGGCGTTTACCGTATCCCTTGTCGGGCATCGGCTCGCCGACCGCTCGTGCGCCGCGGCAGTTCTCCGAAAAGGCCGGTCGTCATGGCGGCGGGGAACGGGGGGAGAATCACGCCGCCCGTGTATGGCGGGAGCCGCGCCGTCGCGCATATCATTGCCTCACATCGACTTCCTCCCTTCCAGCCGCTCGCAGGAGCGGCCCCGGAATCATCACCCTTCACCCCGCCTGTCCGGGACCCCGGGCCGCGCCGGGGGGCCGCGCTTTTCCCGCGGCCTCGTCCGTCGCCCCCTGGAAACGGTTCGTTTTGGGTTCCCGCCGACGGGAGGCGCAGCGCGCCTACGGCGTATGCCCGTGGTCACCGGCCGTGCGGGGTGGGTCATTCGGCGTACTCGGCGCTACGCCCTGCCGCTGGCCGCCGGGCCGGGGGCGCATGGCGGAACCGGGCCGTGCCATGAAACGCCGGTCGGGCACCGGGCGATGGGGGATGAGCGCCCCGGCGGCCGCTCGGAGGCGCCGCCACCCTTCGGGTAAGGTGCCAGCGTGGCCATCGTTGTCGAGCTGACCTGCTATCCCATCAAGGGCTGCGCGGGCGTTCCCCAGTCCGAGGTGCTGCTGACGGAGGCGGGTCTGCAACACGACCGCGGCTTCATGGTCATCGGCGAGGACGGAGAGTGCCGCACTCAGCGGCGGGATCCCCGGCTCGCCGTCATCCGCCCCGCCATCGACCGGCACGGCACCCGGCTCACCCTGTCCGCCCCCGGCGAGGACGAGGTGGCCATCGACATCGACACCACCTCCGCCCGGCGCGAGGTCACCGTGTTCGGCACCCCCTATCTCGGCATCGACCAGGGCGAGGACGCCGCCACGTGGCTTTCCCGGTTTCTGGGCGCGCCGAGCAGGCTGGTGCGGGTGCCCCCGGAGCACGACCGGGTGACCGACGGATGGATCCCCGGCACCTGCGGCTACGCCGACAGCGCCGCGGTGCACATCGTCTCCCGGGCCAGCCTGGACGGGCTGAACGAGCGGATCGCCGAGGCGGGCGGCGCTCCACTGCCGATGAACCGCTTCCGCCCCGGCATCGTGATCGGCGGATGGCACGAACCCCATCGGGAGGACCGGGTCCGCAGAATCGCCGTCGGCGGAGCCGAGCTGGGCTTCGCCAAGCACACCGCCCGGTGTGCCGTGACGACGGTCGATCAGAGCGCGGGCGTCAAGGCGGGGCCCGAGCCGCTGCGCACCATGGCCGGCTACCGGCGCGGCCCCGACGGCGCCACCCTGTTCGGCTGCCAGTTCTCCGTGATCCGCGCCGGAAAACTGGCCGTGGGTGACGAGGTGGACGTCATCGAGTGGGACGGACCGCCGCCGGGGGAGTGACCGGGAGCGCTCAGACCGACGCGAGCACCTTGGCGAAGGCGTCCAGCAGCTGGGCCGCGCCCTCCTCGGCCTGGGCACACTGCTCCTCCGGCGGAGCGGGCTGCCGGAGCACCACCCGGGTCCGGCCGCCGTCCAGATCGGCGAAGGTGGCGGTCATCTCCATCGCGCCCTGCGGCAGGTCCAGGGTCCACACCAGCCGCTCCCGGCCGACCACCTCGCGGTAGACACCGCGCATCGGCATCTCGCCCGCGGGAGTGGCGACGATCGCCCTCCAGGCGCCACCCGGCCGGACGTCGAGGTCGACGGACTCGGGCGCGGCGCCGAACCAGCGGGCGAAGTACTCCGGCTCGGTCCACACCCGCCACACCGTCTCGCGCGGTGCGTCCAGGTCCCGGCTGATGGTGATCTCGTCGCTGCTCATGGTGTCTCCTCGGTGAGCGGGGGCGGGAAGGCGCCGCCCCCTGTTCCACCTCTCAGACCGCCGCGCCGCGCGGAACTCATCGGTCCTGGCCCAGCAGTCTTCCGTCCTCGCGGCCGATCCAGTACCGGCGCAGCACGTCGAGGACCACCGACACCTCGCAGGCGGTGATGCCGGGAAGCGTCGCCAGATCGCGGGTGAGCAGCTCGGCCAGGCCGTCCTCGTCCCGGAACACCCCGTGGTGGATCACCGAGGAGGTGCCCGCCACGATCGAGACATAGCGCGCCGAGGGGTGCCGGGCCAGCGCGTCGGCCACTTCCTGGATGGCCCCGGGCGCGGCATGCAGCTCGATCACGACCTCCAGCGGATGGCCGAGCAGCGCCGGTTCGATCTCCACGCGGGGCCGCACCAGCCCGCGCTGGAGGAGCGACTGGGTCAGCCGGTAGGCGGTGGACCGGCTGATGCCGAGCCCGCGCGCCACATCGGCGGCGCTCGCCCGGCCGTCCTGGCGCAGCAGCTCCATGGCCCGCAGCTCGTCGTCGCCGAACCCGGTGACGGACGCGGGCTCCTCCACCGGGTCGGCGACCTCCCGCAACGCCCGCGTCTGGGCGTCGCCCAGCCGCCGCAGCCGCCAGGAGTCGGACTTCGCCGTCGCCCGCAGCACCAGCTCGGTATGGGCCGACCGCACACCGGGGACGGACGGGATCCGCGTCATCAGCAGCTCACGCGCCCGGTCGCGGCGGGTGGCGTGCAGGGAGCAGTAGACATCCGCGCGGCCCGTGGTCGTGGCGACGAAGGGGATCTCGGGCAGCTCGGACAGCTGCCGGGCCACCTCCCACGCCTGCCCCGGGGCCGTGGACACCCAGATGTGCAGGGGGTTGCCCTCGGCCAGCATCGGCCATTCCACCTGCCCGATCACCCGCAGCAGCCGCTCCTCCGCGAGCCGGGCCAGCCGGCGGCCGACGGTGCTGGCGGAGCTGCCGAGCACCTCGGCCAGGGCGCTGAGCGGCGCCCTCGGCGCCACTTGCAGGGCCGCCACCAGATCGAGGTCGGCGTCGTCGAGCACCGGTGGGGTGGAAGGAACGGCTGCCATGGTGAGGAATCTATCGTGCGATTGGCGCTCCATGCGTGAATCATTCTTGCGTAACGAGTCTTTTACTTGCCTCATTCCGTCATTCCTTCTCTAATGGACGACCACTACTGCGTCGTCGACGAAGGAGTGCGGACGGTGAGTTCCAACGACACCACGACCACACCCGACAACACCCCCGGCAAACCGCCTCCCGACGCGCCCGGGGACTCCTCGGCGGCGCTGTCCGCACTGCTCCGGGTGCTCGGCGCCGTCGAGCGCGCGGGCAACAAACTTCCCCATCCCTTCTGGCTGTTCGCCATCCTCAGCGCCTTCCTCGCGCTGATCAGCTGGGGGCTCGCCACCGCGGACGTCTCGGCGGTCGACCCGGCTGGGGAGAAGACCGTGGCGGTGCGCAGCCTGATCTCGGTCGACGGCGTGCGGTCGATGATCAACGACGCGATCACCAACTACGCCACCTTCCCACCGCTCGGCACCATCCTGGTCGTCATGCTCGGTGTCGCCGTCGCCGACCGGTCGGGGCTGCTCGCGGCGATGCTGCGGGCCGGTGTCGCCAAGGTCCCGGCGCGGTGGATGACCTTCGCCCTGGCCTTCACCGCGATGGTCGCCCACATCGCGTCCGACGCCGCCTATGTGGCGCTGGTCCCCCTGGGCGGGCTGGCCTTCCGGGCCGTCGGGCGCAGTCCGCTGCTGGGGATCGTCGTGGCGTTCGTGGGCGTATCGGCGGGCTATGACGCCAGTCCGCTGATCACCCCGATGGACGCGGTGCTGTCCGGGCTGACCACGGCCGCCGCGCACACCGTGGACCCCGGCTATGTCGTCACCCCGCTGTCCAACTACTTCTTCTCCCTCGCCTCCTCGGTGGTGCTGGCCGCCGTGATCACGTTCGTCACCGAGAAGGTGCTGGTGAAGCGGGTGGCGGCACTTCCGCCCGAGCCCGAGGAGGCGGACGCGGAAGCCACCGGGAAAGCCACCGGGGATGTCGAGCTCGCCCTGGCACCCGAGGAGCGCCGCGGGCTGCGCCGCGCCGCCGTCGCCCTCGTCAGCTACCTCGCGGTGATCGTGGTGGCGATGATCCCCACCGGGTCACCGCTGCGCGGCGAGGGCGGCAGCATCGTCGAATCGCCCGTGCTCTCCGGAATCGCCGTGGTGCTCGGACTGCTCTTCGCCCTCCTCGGCGCGGTCTACGGGCGTGCGGCCGGCACCGTCCGCGGCGGCCGTGACATCCCGGACTTCATGGCGCAGGGCATGCGGGACATGGCCCCCATCCTGGTGCTGTTCTTCGCCATCTCCCAGTTCCTCGCCTACTTCAAGTGGACCGGAGTCGGCCAGGTGCTCGCCATCCGCGGCGCCGATCTGCTGAAGGACCTCGGGGTCACCGGCCCGGTCGCCTTCCTCGGCATCGTGGTGGTGTGTACGGTGATCAATCTGGCGATGACCAGCGGTTCGGCCATGTGGGCGCTGGTGGCCCCGGTCTTCGTGCCCATGCTGATGCTGCTGCACATCCCCCCGGAGGCCACCCAGGCCGTCTACCGCATCGCCGACTCCTGCACCAACGCCATCACGCCGATGAGCGCCTACTTCGTCATGGCGCTCGGGTTCCTCCAGCGTTACCGGCGCTCCGCCGGAATCGGCACCCTCGCCTCACTGACCCTGCCGCTGTCCGTGGCCATGCTGGTGGCCTGGACCCTGCTCTTCTACCTCTGGTGGGCGCTGGGCATTCCGCTCGGTCCCGGCGCGCCCGTCCGCTGATCCCCGGCCGCTCCCTCACCCCCGCCACCCCCGGGAAGGAATCCTCGTCGCATGACCCCCTCCGACCTCGCCGCCGCCACCGCCCAGGCGCTGCCCGAGATGATCGAAGACCTACGGACGCTGGTGGAACTGGAGACGCCGAGCAACGACAAGCGGCTGCTGGACGCCGGACTCGCCACGATCAGCGGCTGGGTCGTCGACCGGCTCGGCGAGCCGGACGGAACCGAGCGCCACGACTGCGGACCGCACGGCGATGTACTCGCCCTGACCTATCGCGGCACGGCCCCGGGCACCGTGCTGATGCTGTGCCACTACGACACGGTGTGGCCGGCCGGAACGCTCGCCGAATGGCCCTTCGAGGTCGAGGACGGCCGGGCGAGCGGCCCCGGTGTCTTCGACATGAAGACGGGCCTGGTGCAGGCCGTCTGGACCCTGCGGCTGCTGCGCGAGCTGGAGCTCCCCCACCCCTCGGTGCGGCTGCTGCTCAACGGCGACGAGGAGATCGGCAGCCCCGCCTCCCGCCGCCATATCGAGCGGCTGAGCGAGGACGTCCTGGCCACGCTGGTCTTCGAGGCATCGCTGGACGGGGCGCTCAAGACCTCCCGCAAGGGCGTCGGGCTGTTCGACGTGACGGCCCACGGCATCGAATCGCACGCGGGTCTCGATCCGTTCGCGGGCGCGAGCGCCATCCACGCGCTGGCCGAGGTGGTCCCGCGGATCGCCGCGCTCAGCGCCCCGGAGCGGGGGACCACGGTGAACGTGGGGCTGATCAGCGGCGGTACGGGGCGCAATGTGATCGCCGCACAGGCGAGTTGCGGCATCGACATCCGGATCGCCGAACCGGAGGAGATGAAGCGGATCGACGCCGCGCTGCACGCCCTCACCCCCTCCGACCAGCGGGTGCGGCTGACCGTCACCGGTGAGTGGAACCGTCCGCCGATGGTCCCGAGCGGCCCGTCCCGCCGGCTGTTCGAACAGGCCCACGCGATCGCCGCGGAACACGGCTGGGAGCTGGAGGAGACCGCGGTCGGCGGCGCCAGCGACGGCAACTTCGTCTCCGCGCTCGGCCGTCCGGTTCTCGACGGGCTCGGTGCCCTCGGCTCCGGTGCCCACGCCCGCCACGAACACACCGTGCTCGCCCCGATCCCGGCCCGTACCGCGCTGACCATCGGTCTGCTGCGGGCACTGGCGGCGGACGCCACATAACGGCACACCGACGCCGCGCCGACGCCGACGGTCCACCGGCTGTCGGCGTCGGCGTACGGGGCCGCGTCAGCAGACGAGGAAGTCCGCCTCGCCCGCCTTGGCGCCCTGGATGAACGCGATGATCTCGCCGCGGGTGTAGATCAGCGCCGGACCGTCCGGATCGGTCGACTGACGGATCGCGACCCGGCCGTCGTCCAGCTTCATGGCTTCGACGCAATTGCCGCCGTTGCCACCGCTCCACGGCTTGTGCCAGCCCTCACTGCCGAGGTCGCTCGCGCGCATGCCGTTGTGAATGCGATCCATTCCGATCAGAGCTCCTTGCGGAAATCCCGGAGGATTTCCTTTGTGCGTCGTGCGGTTGCCGCCTGGGCCGCCATGCGGTCCATGGCCTCCAGATGGGAGGCCACCTCGATGCGCTCATCCAGGTAGACGGCGCCGGTCAGGTACTCGACGTAGACCATGTCCGGCAGTTCGGGTACAGCGAAGCGGAAGAGGACGAAGGGCCCATAGGTGCCCGGATGGTGCCCGGAGGAGAACTCCGAGATCTGCAGCGTGATGTGGGGCATCTCCACGGCATCCAGCAGCCGGTCGACCTGGTGGCGCATCACCGCCGCCGAACCCACCTGCCGGCGCAGTACCGTCTCGTCCATCACCACCCACAGCCGGGGCGGATCCCGCCGGGTGAGCAGGGACTGCCGCTCCATGCGCAGCGCCACATGGCGCTCCGTCTGCCGGGAGCCGGCCTGGCCGACGGCGCCGGTCTGCATGACCGCGCGGGCGTAGTCCTCGGTCTGGAGCAGCCCGGGCACGAAGTGCGGCTCGTATGCCCGGATCATCTCGGCCGCGCCCTCCAGGCTGACGTGGACGCTGAACCAGTCCGGCAGGATGTCGTGGAACCGCTGCCACCAACCGGGCTTGTTGGCCTCCTCGGTCAGGGTGATGAACGAGTCGAGCTCGTCACCGGTGATCCCGTAGGCGTCCAGCAGCATCTGCACATACGGGACCTTCAGCGCGACCTCGGCGGTCTCCATGCGGCGGATGGTGGCGGGCGCCACCCGCAGGACTTTGGCCGCCTCGTCCCGCTTGAACCCCGCCTTCTCCCGCAGATCCTGCAGCCTCTTGCCGAGGACGACCTGACCCACGGTCGGCGCCGACCGCGGTTCGCTCACCTGAATCCCTCCCTGACCTCCCCAACGCTGATGTTCGCAGTGTGCCATGGCCAATGCGGAACAGACACATTGCACTGACGACTCTGCACAATTCAGAGTGGCCCTTGCCAAGTGTCCCCGGCGATGCGCATAGTTGCAGCATGATCCCGTTACCGCGCTCAGCCGCGGCGACCGCAGGCACCATCGGCCCGACCTCTGTGAAGTGCCCCTAGATGACGTACGCCTTCGCCGGTGCGCTGACCGGCCTCGTCCGCGGCCGGTTCGGCCGGCGCGGATTCCGTGCGGTGTCCGGCCGCCACCGCCTTCAACTGCCTGCGGCGCTGCGGACGGACCGGGCCTACGACGCGGTGGGGATCGCCGAGCGGCACGGCCCCGGGGTGATGGCCCTGCTGCCCCGGGCGGGATGTGTGCTCACCGGCGCCGGGTGCTGGTGGTGGATCGTGCCGCCCCATTCGGACGTCGGGGTCGACTGGCCCGCACCGGCCGTCTACGCGGCCGGCGCCATGGTGACCGGCCCGCCCGGGCGGGCCGTCCCCACGGACGGCCTCACGGGGAGCGAGGAGCCCGGTGTGGTGCACTGGCCGGGGGACGGGGAGCCGTACACCCATCCCCTGCTGCTGCACATCGCGGTCTGCGCGGCGGCCGGGGTCTCCCCGGCCTGGCCGTGCGACGACCGGCTGCGTCGGTCATGACCTCGGCACCGGGGCCCGGTCATGCCGTCGAGCCGTCCTGGAGGTACGCCGCGGGGCGCGGATAGCGCTGCAGCGCCGGGGTCTGGCCGGTCGGGTCGTCGTCCTGCTCGCTGAGGGGAACGACCGGGGCCGATGCCGCCGCCGCGGCCTTCAGCTCGGCGGGGTCGTAGGTCATGGCCTGTGTCCGCTCCATCGGCGACGGCTCGGGTATTCCCGTGTCCTGCTGCCCGTAGACCGGGATCTGGTCGAGGGTCGTCTCCTCGGGCCGGGTCTGGACGTACGCCGCGGTCCCCTGCCCCTGGGCACTCTGGATCTGGGCCTGGACCTGGGCCATCGGCATCTGGGAGGTCTGCGCCTGGGCGCCCTGGTACGGCGCGCTCTGCGGCTGGGGCGCCATCTGCATCAACGGCGCCTGGCCCTGCGGCGCCTGGCTCTGGACCGGCTGCAACTGTGGGGCCTGGAACTGCTGCGCGGGCATCTGCTGCGGAATCTGCGGCTGCTGGGCCTGGACCATCTGGGGCTGCGGCAGCGCGGCCGGGGCCTGGTACAGGGGCGGCTGGGCCGGGGGAGTGGCGACATAGGCGGGCGACAGCTCCGGGAGCGGCTGCTGCTGGATGTACCCCGGCGAGGCGCCCGCGCCCATGCCCGCGCCCGCGAAGGACGCCTGCCCGTACAGGTCGCCGGCGACGCCCTGCGGGGCCGGAAGGGCGGCCGCGGAGTACATCGGCTGGGGCTCCTGCGCCATCGGCGCCGCGGGCAGCTGGGGCGGCTGCTGGTAGGAGTAGTCCAGGGACTGCGCCTGCGAGGGGGTGACTCCCATGGACCCCGAGGACTCCGCGTATCCCGAGGGCAGCGACGGCTGCTGGTCCCAGCCGACCTGCGGAGCGTAGAAGGACGTCCCGTACAGCACCGTGCTCAGCCCGGTCAGCAGCCGCTGCACATCCGGCTGGGAGCGCACCACCAACCGCATGAACTGGCTGCTGCTGCCCAGCTTGTTGCCGCATTCGCGCACCAGCACACCGTGCTGGGACAGCAGTTGGTCGCGGACCCAGCTGCCCTCCGTCCCGGCCGGCAGCTTGACGAAGACGAAGTTGCCCTGGGAGGGGTAGACCGTCATCCCGGGCAGCCCGGCCAGCTGGGTGGTCATCTGCTGCCGGTCGCGGCTGAGCATGCGCAGGCTCTCCACGTACTCCTGCCGGTACCGCTTCAGCATGAAGACGATGACCTCGGCGAAGGAGTTGAGGTTCCACTTCGGCAGCCGGGAGCGGATCTGCACGGCGAGCGACGGATTGGCCACCAGATAGCCGAAGCGCACCCCGTGCAGCCCGAAGTTCTTGCCGAGGCTGCGCAGCACGATCACATTCGGACGCAGGATGGCCTCGTCCACGACGCTCGGATACGCCTCGGCGTCCGCGAACTCCAGGAACGACTCGTCGATCACGATCAGGTCGAGGTCGGCCAGGGCGTCCATGATGCCGATGAGGGCCTGGCGGGACACCAGACCGCCGTCGGGGTTGTTGGGATTGCAGATCACGGCGACCCGGGAGCCCCGGGAGCGTACGAAGTTGACGAAGGCGTTGGGGTCGAGCGCGAATCCGCTCATTTCCGGGAGCTGGAACATATCGACCCGTTTGCCGGTCTCCATCGGCTGGTCGGTCCAGCGGCCGAAGGTGGGAATCGGCACGGCCAGGCTTTCCTTCACCAGCAGATGGTCGATCCAGGTGATGAGCTCGGTCGAGCCGTTGCCCATCGCCATGGTCTGCGGCTGCAGCCCGAGCACATCGGCCAGTTCGGCGGTGATGGTCTCCGCGGAGCTCGGGTAGTAGGTGAGGATGTCCCGCAGCCTGACCGCCATCACGGCGAACATCGCGGGGGTGGGGAAGTACGGATTGCAGGGGATGCAGAAGTCCACGAGCTCCTGTCCGCCACCCGTGACCCCGGCGCGGTTGAGCGCGAAGAACGACGGGCTGTGGGCGGTGCCACGGAAAAGCTCCATGGCATCACCGGTATTGCCGACTGCGGCAACAGTCACGGCGGGACCTCCTCGGTCGCATGAGCCGCGTCGACGCACTGACACGGCCGTTGCGGCTCGTCCCTCGAGCCTGACGCATGATCTCTCGAAGCCGGGGCGGGCGAGGATTTTCGTGGGGGTTGTGAAAACTTCCGGGACACCTGCTCCGGTCTCGAATAGAATTCCGCCCCTTGCCCCTTGAGAATGTCGGCACGGCCTTCAGGCCGTATCCTCCGGCGGGCGTTCGCCATCGGCCTCGGTGGTGCGGTGCTGTTCCGCTACCCAGACCGCCACCTGCGCACGCGAGGTGAAACCCAGCTTGCTCAAAATGTGCTCAATATGGCCCTCGGCCGTGCGCTGGGCGATGACCAGGGACGAGGCGATCTCCTTGTTGCTGAGCCCGCGCGCGACCAGCCGCGCGATTTCGGACTCCCGGGGTGTCAGCGGCGACGCCCGCCCGCCCGCAGACGTCTCCCCGCTGGGCAGTTCGTCCTCCAGCGCGTACTCCAGCGCCTCGGCGTAGGACAGCCGGGCACCCTGTTTGCACGCCGCGTTGAAGGCCGGTTTGCCCAGGGCCCGCCGCACCGCGGCCTCGCACTCCTCGTGGTAGTGGACCAGGTGCCCGTAGCCGGAGAGCGGGGCGCCGATGGCGCGCCAGAGGATCCCCAGGGCGCCGAGCAGCCTGGCCGCCCGCGAGTGGTCCTGTTCGGTGGCCGCGATCCAGGCCAGCACCTCGAGGTTGACCCCGACGCCCAGCGGGTCGTCCAGCGAGCGGTTGAACGTGAGGCTCTCCTTCTCCAGGGCGGCGGCTCTCGCGGTGTCGCCCTGGCGCCAGACGTCCACGCCGAGCGCCATCATCGTGTAGGCCCGGTGCCAGCCCTCCCCGTACGCGTCGCACACCTCCAGCGACTCCTCGCCCAGGGCGATCGCGCGCGGCGAGTCGCCGATGAAGGAATGGGCGAGCGAGAGCCGGATGAGCGCCAGGGCCAGCCCCACCGGATCGCCGGTCGCGCGATGGCGGGCCACGGCCTCCTCGTAGAGCGCGATCGCGGACCGGGTATCGCCCCGGTACATGGCGACCATGCCGGAGTAGAGCGCGGCGTAGGCGAGCACCGGCTCCAGGCCGAGCCGGGTGCCGATGGACCGGCTCTCCTCGAGCATGGCCGCGGCGGCGTCGACGTCGGACTGGATAATGGCCAGCCAGCTGTTGGTCCACAGGGCCCGCGCCCGCGGCCCGTCGGGTTCGGTGCACCGCGTCAGCGCCTGGTCCAGCCAGCGGCGGCCTTCGCCGAGGTAGTAGCTGGTGATCCAGTGGTAGAGCAGGTCGGCGGCCATGTCGAGTCCGCATACGGTCTGCTCCGGCTCGGCCAGACACCTCTCCAGGGCGGTGCGCAGATTGGCGTGCTCCAGGTGGAGCCGGGTGAACCACTGCACCTGGGCCGGTCCGAAGAGCGCCGCCCGCGCGTCCGCGGCGAGGCCGCGGTAGTAGTCGCGGTGGCGCCGCAGCCGCACGGCCTCCTCCCCGGAGGCGGCCAGCCGCTCACGGCCGTACTCGCGCAGCGTGTCCAGCATCCGGTAGCGCACCGACGTCCGGTGCTCCTCTCTGAGCAGCACCGACTTGTCCACCAGCTCGGCCACGAGGTCCAGGATCTCCTCGCGGTCGATGCCCTCGCCCGAGCAGACCGCCTCGGCCGCCTCCAGGTCCAGGCTTCCGGCGAAAACCGAGACCCGGGCCCACAGCAGCCGCTCCCGTTCGGTGCACAGCTCATAGCTCCAGTCGATCAGCGCCCGCAGCGTCTGATGGCGGGGAAGGACCGTCCGGGAACCGGTGGTGAGCAGCCGGAACCGGTCGTCCAGCCGGTCCAGCAGCTGCTGTACGGACAGGGCACGCAGCCGTACGACCGCGAGCTCGATGCCCAGCGGGATGCCGTCCAGCCGGCGGCAGGTCAGCTCGACCGCGTCCCGGTTGTCCTCGTCGAGCTGGAACCCGGGCACGATGGCCGCGGCCCGCTCGACGAACAGCCGTATCGCGTCGCACTGCGCGAGCGTCGCGAGGGAGGGCCGTGGACCCTCGGGGTCCGGCAGCCCCAGGGTGGGGACGGCCAGGCTCTGCTCACCGGCGGTGCCCAGCGCCTGACGGCTGGTGGTCAGAAGCCGCAGCCGGGGGGCCGCGCGCAGCAGCCGGTCGGCGAGCCGGGCGCACTCCTCCAGCAGGTGTTCGCAGTTGTCGAGAACGATCAGGGCCTGCCGGTCCCGCAGATGGTCGACGAGGATGTCCATCGCCGGGCGGGAGGAGTGGTCGCGTATCTCCAGCGCCTCGGTGACGCCCTGGGCGAGCAGCGTGGGGTTGTCCAGCTCGGCGAGCTCGGCCAGCCAGACCCCGTCGGGGAAGGCCCGGCGCGCCTCGTCCGCGACCCGCAGCGCCAGCCGGGTCTTCCCGACCCCGCCGACCCCGGTCAGGGTGACCAGGCGGGACGCGGACAGCATCCGCTTGACCTCGGCCGCCTCATGCCGACGTCCCACGAAACTTGTCACCTCGGCCGGCAGCCTGACTGTCTGCCGCCCGGTCGGGGTGCCTGTCGCCACCGCACCCATCGATGCCTCGCACCGGCCCCGGGTGGGCGGGACCTTGTGCCCGCACGGACCCGAAGCCCTGTTTCCAGGCTATGCCCGGGCCGGGGGCCGCCGCACACACCCCGGGCGGGCGCCGGGCGGGTTTCACCGAGGGTGAGCGGCGGCCGCCCGTCGGTGACCGTGGTGGCGGGGGAGGGGAGCGGGACGGGTACCGATGCGGGGATATCTCCCCTCGCCGCGTCCGGCCGCGCGGGACCAGCATGGTGGTCTCGGTGAGTTCCGCCGCCTCCTATGGCGGAAGATCGAAGGTTCGGACCATGTGCCTCCATCAACCCCCATGTCCTCCCGCCGAAGCACCGGATCACGATTCGGCGCGCCCGGTGGCCTCCCACCCCGAGCAGGGATGGAGCCTGCTCTGCAACGGAGTGGTGATCTTCGCGGACACGGGTGAAATCCTTCCCGACGGGCGCGCCATCCCCGCCCCCCGGACCAGCCCCGACCCCTCAGCATGAACGCCACCACCCTCCCGAACGGCTCGCCGATGAGCACCGCGCACCGCCCCGACACGGCGCTTCCCGCCACCAGCGGCGGGACGTCCTGGCTGCTCCCCTCCGAGCCGTCCTCGGTGCCGACGGCCCGGCGGCTGGCGCTCGCCCAGCTGTCGGCGTGGAGGCTGCACGACTTCGCCGACGACGCCGAACTGCTCGTCAGCGAGCTGGTCACCAATGCCTTGCGGCACGCGGGTGGACCGATCCGCCTGACGCTCTCCGTGTGCTCCGTCGACCGCGCCTTCCGCTGCGAGGTGGCGGACGAGGACCCCGGGCAGCCCCGGGTGCGCCGGGCGTGCGGCGATGACGAGGGCGGGCGGGGGCTCCATCTGCTGGATCTGCTCTCCCGCTGCTGGGGATCCACCTGTACGGCGGCGGGCAAGGTCGTCTGGTTCGAGCTCCACCCGCCTGCCGTCGCCCTGGAAGCCGCTCTGGGAGAGGCCCGGACGACCCCGTGATCGTTTGCCGACGAAGGGAGATGCCATAGACGACTTCACGCCTCGTACCCACACAGTGATACCGAACGGCTCGGAGACGGAATGGTGAACGCCCTCACCACGCCTTCCGTCTCCGGGCTTCGCTGATCGCTTTCCGGGCCCGACTGATCGGGAGCCGGACTTCACCGATCGGACTCCGGTCGGGATGACCAACCGGGATTGGCCGACGACTGATCGAGATTGATCGTCGTCATTGCGCTCGTGTAACCTACTGATCGCGTCAGCAGCACACTTTTCCGAAATTCTTCGCATTTGGTGGCTTGAGGAGGCTGTGTGGTGGACCGGAAAGCGGATTCCGGTTTACCTGGCGCGCTGGTCGGACGCGCCGCCGAACTCGCCGCGCTGACCGCCCACGCGGAGGCCGCCCACGGCGCCCGCTCCGGTCTGGTGGTCCTGTCCGGTCCGGCCGGAATCGGCAAGACCAGCCTGCTGCGCGCCTTCCTCGACGGTGACGCCTGCCGGAAGATGACCGTGCTGTACGGCGCCTGCGGTGAAGTGGTGGCCGGCGCCGGATACGGCGGGGTGCGCGCCCTCTTCGGAAGCCTCGGGCTCTCGGCCGAGGACGCCCAGGACTCCCCGCTGCTGCGCGGCAGCGCCCGCCGCGCCCTCCCCGCGCTCAGCCCCCGCCCCGGCGAGGAGGGGCCGCCCACGGCCGCCAGCGTCTACCCGGTGCTGCACGGCCTGTACTGGCTCGCCGCCAACCTGATGGCCCAGGGCCCCCTCGTGCTCGTCCTGGACGATGTGCACTGGTGCGACGAGCGCTCCCTGCGCTGGATCGACTTCCTGCTGCGCCGGGCCGATCAGCTGCCGCTGCTGGTGGTGCTCGCCCAGCGCAGCGAGGCGGAACCGGTCGCCCCCGCGGCCCTGGCGGACATCCTCGCCCAGCCGCGCTCCACGGTGATCCGCCTCGACCCGCTGACCGACGCGGAAGTGGCCGAAATGGCTCACCAGGTCTTCGCCGCCTCCGTCGCGCCCTCCTTCGCCGAGCGCGCCGCCGCCGTCTGCGGCGGCAACCCGCTGACCGTCACCCGGCTGCTGCGCGAGCTGCGGGCCAAGGGAGTGGCGCCCGACGAGACCGGCATCCGCGAGATCGCCGAGGTCGGGAGTTACGTGGTCGCCCTGTCCGTGCGCGCGCTCTTCGACGCCCGGCCCGACTGGGTCCGGGACGTGGCCACCGCCATCGCGGTGCTCGGCGAGGAGGAGGCGGAGCACATCGGCGCGCTGGCCGGAGTGCCCGCCGCCCGTGTCGCGGAGGCCGTGGAGCAGCTGCGCGAGGCCGAGGTGATGGCGCCGGACCGGGCGGACCTGGCCCATGACGTGGTGCGCTCGGCGGTGCTGGAGGCCGCCGGGGAGGAGCGGCTGGCCGAACTGCGGGCCAGGGCGGCCCTGCTGCTGAGCGACGCCGGGCGGCCCGCCGAGGAGGTCGCCAACCAGGTGCTGCTGGTGCCCGGCACCCCCCAGCCGTGGATGGGCTGGGTGCTCCGGGAGGCCGCAGCCCAGGCCGAGCACCGCGGCGCCCCGGAGGCCGCCGCCCGCTATCTCTACCGGGTCCTGGAGGCGGAGCCGGACAGCCTGTCGGCGCATGTCCCGCTCGCCAAGGCGCTCGCGGAGATCAATCCCGCCGAGGCCATCCGCCTGCTCAAGCGGGCGCTCACGCTGGCCACGGACGTCCGCACCAAGGCGCCCATCGCCGTACAGTTCGGCCTCACCTGCCTCACCGTCCAGCAGTCACCGGCCGCCGTACGGGTGCTCAGCGAGGTGCTCGACGAGCTCGAGGCCCAGCTGGGGCCCGACCCGGATCCGCGCGACCGCGAGCTGCGCACCCTCGTCCAATCGACGCTGCTGATCAGCGGATCCGACGAGAAGGCCACGATCCACACGGTCCGGGAGCGCTTCACGCGCATTCCCGAACCCGCCGGGGACACCCCCGCCCAGCGCCAGATGCTCGCCATGATGACGGTCCTCTCCGCGATGGAGGGCCGCTCGGTACAGCGGGCGGTGGGGCAGGCCCGCCGTGCGCTGAGCTCAGCGGACCGGCTCGACAACTGGTCGCTGCTCTTCTCCGCGTTCACCCTCGGCCTGGCCGACGAGATCGAGGAGGCGATGGAGAACCTGGAGCACGCGCTGCGCCACGGCCAGGACAGCGCCGCGGTCTGGTCGTATGTGATCACGCTGTCCTACCGCGCCCTGCTGCTGCACGGCGTCGGGGCCATCCCCGACGCCCTCGCCGACGCCCAGACCGCCGTCGAGATCATCGGCGAGGAGCGCTGGAGCGCCAATGTGACCATGCCGCAGACCGCGCTCGCGACGATCCTGATCGACCGGGGCGAACCGGAGCGGGCCGAGGAGCTGCTGGCCGCCGTCACCCGGCCGAACCTGGACGGGTTCGTCATGGAGTACCACTCGTACCTCATGGCCCGCGCGCGGGCCCGCTGGGCGCTCGGCGACAGCGCCACCGCGCTGCGGCTGCTGCTCGACTGCGGCGCCTCCCTGGAGGAGTCCGGCTTCGCCAACCCGGTGTTCCTGCCCTGGTGGACCGAGGCGGCCTGTCTGCTCGCGGCGGAGAAGCGGGCGGACGAGGCGCGGGACCTGGTCGAGCACGGCGCCGAACTGGCCCGCCGCTGGAGCACCCCGCGCGCCTTCGGGCTCGCCGCCCTCGCCCGCGGGGTGACCACCCCCGGCGAGGAGGGCATCGCCGGGCTCACCGAGGCGGTCGAGCACTTCTCCAGGTCGCCCGCCCGCTCCGAGCACGCCCGGGCCGAGTTCCTGCTCGGCGGGGCGCTGCTGGACGCGGGGCGGCCGCGCGAGGCACGGGAGCGGCTGCGCTCGGCCGTCGACCTCGCCCAGGGCTGCGGCGCGCTCGCGCTCGCCAGGGACGCCCGCAACCGGCTGGTGGCCGCGGGCGGCCGGATGCGCGAGATCACCGCCTCACCGGTCGACCTGCTCACCGGCACCGAGCGCAAGGTGGCCCAGATGGCCTCGCGCGGGGCGGGCAACCGCGAGATCGCCGAGTCGCTGTTCGTCACCGTACGGACCGTTGAGACCCATCTCACCAGCGTCTACCGGAAGCTGAGCGTCGGTCAGCGCGGGGAGCTGGCCTCGGTGCTGAACACCCCGAGCCTTCCCGACCCACAGGCCCCCGCATGGGTCTTCGCCTCACGCGGTCGGCGCTGACGCGTGCACGGTGGTTCGGTGACAGGTCCATGCCCCACCCCAGGCATATAGTCACACCATGCTGCTCAACGGGCTCCCGTTCCCCGGCCGTGAACGAGAGCAGGCCATGCTTGCCCAGACCGTCGCCGATCTCGGCCGGGGCCGTTCCTCGGTGGTGACACTGATCGGCAGGCCCGGTTACGGACAGAGCCGCCTGCTGAACCTCGCCGCCCGGCTGGCCGAGGACCAGGGCTTCCGCGTGCTGCGTGCCAAGGCGACCCCCGGTGAGCGCGATGTGCGCCACGGCGTGGTGGGACAGCTGCTCGCCCCGGTGGACGGACTCACCGAAGGCTCGATGAAGGCCCTGACCGGACAGGGACCCGAGAGCCGCTTACCGGGCCTGACCGAGTTGCTGCGGACCGCCCGGGAGCGGCCCACACTACTGGTCGTCGACGATGTGGAATGGCTGGACCCGGCCTCGCTGCGGTGGTTCGGGGCGCTCATACGGCGGCTGTCCGACGCCCGGATGGCCCTCCTGGTCAGCGGCACCGGAGGGCTCCGCCCCAGCGTGTGCCCGCTGTCCACCGCGCCGCTGCAGGTGATCACCCTCGAATGCGAACTGGCCCCGCTCGCCCCGCGCGACGTGGCCGCCACGGTCGCGCTGATCTGCGGCCGCCCCGGCGACAACGCCTTCATCTCCGCGGCCCTGGAGGCCAGCGCGGGAAACCCCGAGGTGCTGTCCGAGGCACTGCGCCGCTTCACCAAACACGGCTACGCGCCAGTCGCCGGGCGAGTGCCGGAACTGTCCACCATCAGCGAGGCCGTGGGCGGTGAACACGCCGTCCGCGTGCTCGGAGGGCTGTCCGGCACGGCCGTCGCGCTCGTCCGCGCGCTCGCCGTCTGCGGCGATCTGCTGGATCTCTCCCTGCTCTACGCGCTCGCCGGCCCTCGCGCCGCGAGCGAGCCCGGAGTGCTGGAAGTGCTCCAGGCGAGCGGGCTCGCCATCGCCTCCGGGACCGGGTTCCGGCTGAGCCGGCCCGAGGCGCGCAGCTGGATCCTCGCCGAGATGCCCGGTGACGAGCGAGCCGAACTCCACGCCCGCGCCGCAGAGTTGGCCTACCGGGCGGCCGTGGCCGACGAGGACATCGCCCGGCTGCTGCTCGCCGCCCGCCCGGTCGACGAGCCCTGGGTGATCCCCGTGCTGCGCCGCACCTGCGCCGCCGCACTGCGCGCGGGCCGGACCGCCCAGGCGATCGCCTGTCTGTCCCGGGCGCTGGAGGAGCCGCTGGACCCGGCGCCACGCGCGCGGCTCGGCCTCGAACTCGCCGCCATCGAAGTGCTCGCCGCCCCCGAGGCCGCGGGCCGCCGACTGGCGGAGATCATCCGCACCGGGGACGGCGGGCCCGGCCGGATCCGGGCGCGCGCCGCCGACCTCGGGCTCTCCCGCGGCGACGACAAGGCGCTGCGCCGCGCGATCGTCGACGTGCTGCCCTCGACCGACGGCGAGGAACGGGGGGCGCTCGCGGGGCTGTTCTGGCTCACCGAGTCCGACGGGCAGGACGACACCGATCTGGTCCCGGACGGGATCCCGCCGCTGCCCGACGACCCCACCTGCCCGGTGCAGGCCGCGGCGCGCGCCTGGCGGCTGGCCCTGCGCGGGACGGACCTGCCCACCGCCCGGACGCTGGCCCACCGGGTCTTCACGCTGGACGGCGGCGCGGGCGCCCTGATCCTGCCCCGGCTCACCGCCGCCCGGACCCTGCTGCTGACCGACGACCTGGACGAGGCCGAGGTCCGGCTGGACATCCTCCACACCGACCTGCGCCGGCGGCACGCCCGCGCGGCCGCCGCCCAGGCCCTGGCCGTCCGCGGCGAGCTGAACCTGCGGCGCGGCCGGCTCGACGTGGCCGAACGGGACGTGGCCGCCGCCGAGCGATCACTGCCCCGCTCCCTCTGGCACCGCTACACCGTTCCGTATCTGCTGGCCGTCCGGATCCTCATCGCCCTGGAGAACGGCGACCTCGGCCAGGCCGGTGTGCTCGCGGCCGCCTCCGCCCCCGCCGAGTCGCGCGAGGGCGCCTCCTGGGGCTATCTGCTCTTCGCCCGGGCGCTGGTGGCGGTCAAGGACGACCGGCTGCCCGAGGCGGCGGAGCTCTTCCGGGCCACCGGCAGATGGCAGTTGGGCCGCGGGCGGATCAACCCCGCCCTGATGCCATGGCGTTCGATGGCCGCCCGGGTCCACGACGCCCTCGGCGACCACGAGGAGGCACGGCGGCTCGCCGACGAGGAGCTCGCGCTGGCCCGGTTGTGGGGCGCCCCCAACACGCTCGGCTGGGCCCAGCTGGGCGCCGGACGGGTGGCCCGCGAGGGGCGGGTCGAGCGGCTCCGCGAGGCGGTGGCCACCCTGCGCGGCACCCCGGCCCGGCTCGCCTACGCGGGGGCCCTGATGGAGCTGGCCACGGCCGAACTCGACACCGGGAACCCGCGCGCCGCGGCCCCCCTGGTGGCCGAGCTGTTCACCTTCGTCATCGCCCACCGGCCCTCCAGCAAGCTGGTCGCGAAGGTGCGCGAGCTGTCCGAGCGGACGGGGCCCTCCGCCGTCCGCGGCCGCGTCCCGCATCCGGCGTGGGCGACGCTGACCGAACCCGAGCAGCGCACCGCTTCCCTCGTCGGACTCGGCCATGGCAACCGGGAGATAGCCGAGACCCTCTCCGTCAGCAGACGCACCGTGGAGCTGAGGCTCAGCGGTGCGTACCGAAAGCTGGGGATCGGCGGTCGCGCGGAGCTGATCGCGTTGCTGCGGGCGGCACAGGGAGGCGGAATCGATGTTGCTTGAACGGGAGGCCGAGCTGGCGCAGGTCGCGGAGGCCCTGCGGGCCGCGGCGGCGGGGGACTCGTCACTGCTGTTGCTCACCGGCCCACTGGGCACCGGCCGGACCGCGCTGCTGCACCAGCTGCCGATGCTCGCCGAGGGCGAGAAGATCAGAGTCCTGCGCGCCAACGCCGCGCCCATGGAGCAGGACTTCGACCTCGGCGTGGTCCGCCAGCTCTTCGACAGCCTGCTCACCGGCGCCCCGGAAGCGCTCCGCGGGCAGCGCGTCGAGGCAGAGGTCGACCTCTGCCGGACGGTCTTCTCCGACGACGCCCCGCCGCTCGGCGAGGACGGGGCCGTCACCATCCCCGAGGAGGTGCTGTACGGCCTGCGCTCGGTGCTGGCCACCGCCGGCGCCGAGCGCCCGCTGCTCATCCTCGTGGACGATCTGCAGTGGGTCGACACCCCGTCGCTGCGCTGGCTCGCCTTCCTCGTCAAGCGGCTGCACGGGCTGCGCGCCGTGGTCGTCTGCGCGCTGCGGGACGGCTACCGGCGCCCCGGGGATCCACTGCTGCGGGAGATCGTCGAGGCGGCGCGGCGGGTGCTGCGCCCCGCGCCGCTGTCGCTGGGCGCCACCAAGGAAGTGATCCTCGAGCAGTTCGGCGTGCCGGGGGACGAGGAGTTCGCCCGCGCCTGCCACGAGAGCTCCGCGGGGAACCCGCTGTTTCTGAAGTCGGTGCTGGCGGACCTGGCCATGCGCGGTCACCGGCCCACCGCCGAACATGTCGAATCGGCCCGCTCCTTGCGCCCCGCCCAGCTGCGCGAGCGGCTGGCCAGCTCCCTGCGCGCCCAGCCCCGGCCCCCGCGCGACCTGGCCGCCGCCATCGCGGTCCTCGGCGACCAGGCCGAACCGGACCTCCTGGCCCGGCTGGCCGGGCTGGACCAGATCGGTTTCCTGGCCGCGCTGCGCGACCTCCACCAGCTGGGGCTGCTCGCCGCCGAGCAGGAGCCGCGCTTCCTCCACCGGGTGGTGCAGGACGCCGTCGAGTCCTCGATGACCGTGGCCGAACGGGAGCGGCTGCACGACGCCGCGGCGGCCCTGATGTACCACAACGGACGCCCCGCCGAACTCGTCGCCGCCCAGCTCTTGGCCGTCACCAGCTCCGACCACCCCTGGGCGGTGGAGGTGCTGCGGGCAGCGGCGGACACCGCGCTGCGCCGCGGCGCGCCACGCACCGCCGCCCGCTATCTGCGCCGCGCCCTCCTGGGCGGCTCGCTGACCGGGGAGGGCCGGGCCCGGCTGCTGATCGATCTGGCCACCGCGGAGCGCGCCTTCGACCCGGCCGCCTGTGAACGCCATATCTCCCAGGCGATCCCCCTGCTGACCACGGCCAGGCTCCGGGCCGCCGCGGCCCTGCGGATCTCGCCCACCATCGTGGGCCTGGGACCGCCGTCGGTCATCGATCTGCTGCACCAGGTCGCCGAGGACCTGGGGCCCGCCGCCTCGCTGGAGGGCACGGCGCGCGATGTGGCGCTGCGGCTCGAGGCGCGGCTGCGGCACGCCGGACACGAGGATCCGGCGGAGCTGGCCGCGGCGGTCGAGCGGCTGTCCGCGCTGGGCGAGGAGCCGCCGCTGATCACCTCCGCCGAGCGCGAGCTGACGGCGGTGCTGCTCAACGCGGCGGTGCTGACCGCCCGATGGCCCGCGGCCGAGGTCTCCCGGCTGGCCAACCGCATCCTGGAGCGCGAACCGGCCACCTCCGACCAGGTCCACACCCCGCTGCCGCTGGTGGTGATCGGGCTGGTGGCCGCCGATTCGGTACGGGGGATCAGCTCCTGGCTGGCGATGGAGCGGCAGACACGGCGGCAGGGCGGCACGGTCGTGGACGCGCTCGTCAACGTTCAGCAGGCCATGGTGCTCGGCGCACGTGGCCGCGTCGCCCAGGCACGTGAGTACGCCGAGCGCGCCGTGCGGCTGGCCGAGGTGCACTGGCAGGAGGTCGGGGTCGTCTCCACCCTCGCCCTCACCCGCGTCGCCCTGGACCTCCAGGACTCCGCGTTGATCGAGCGGATTCTGGACGGTCCCGGCCGGCGCCGCTCCTCGAGCCTGGCCCTGACCGCGGCGCTGCAGTTCGTCAAGGCGGCGCAGGACGCCGAGCAGGGCCGCTGGGCCGGCGCCCTGGAAACCCTCCTGGCCTGCGGCCGGCAGCTGGAGGCGTCGGGCTGGCGCAATCCCGTGCTCTTCTCCTGGCGGCCCTGGGCGGCCGACCTCCACCGGCGGGTCGGCGACCCCCACGCGGCCGGGGCGCTGGCCGAGGAGGAGTTGCTGCGGGCGACGGAATGGGGCGCCCCGGTGGCGCTCGGCCGCGCGCTGCGGGCGAAGGCCCGGCTGAGCGACGGTGACCAGGGGATGCGGCTGCTGCACGAATCGGTCGATGTGCTGCGCGCCTCGGCCAATGAACTCGAACTCGCCCGCACGCTCCTGCTGCTGGGCAAGCGGCTGAGGCCGGGCGGCGGCGAGGCGGCGGCGGTATTCCGGGAGGCCGCGGCCCTGGCCTCGGCGTGCGGGGTGCCACGGCTGGTCGAGCGGATCCGGGCGGCGGACGGCAGCGGTGCGGCGGCCGCCCCGCCGGAGGCGACCCTCACCCGTACCGAACGCACCGTGACCTCCCTCGTCGGACGCGGCCTGACCAACCAGGAGGTCGCGGCCGAGCTGGGGGTGAGCTCCCGCGCCATCGAGAAGCATCTGACGAGTTCCTATCGCAAGCTGGGCGTCTCCGGGCGGCGCGAGCTCATCGAGCTGCTGCCTCGCATGCATTCGTGAACGGAGCGTTAACGGCGATAATTGGACGCTGTTTGACGAGGATTCGTGAACCGACCGTACCGGCCCACCGAAGGGGTGGGGTGCGGACCGAACCTTCGGGGCACCCCACCACGGGATTGGGCGACGACACCCCTGTTGACGTTGACTTCCGTACCCGTAGATCCCTAGTCTCAATTCTGAAATGAACATTCGGAATTGAATATCGATATTCAATTCCGAATACTGAGAATTAGGAAGGGATGGCAGTCCCTTGGCATTGCCTTTACTAGCGGATTCGGCTCGGCCAACCCCCCACGAGCTTGGACACGAGCAGACCGAGTACACGGATCTATTGCGCCAGTTCGATCAGCCAGGGGCGTGTGTCGTCTGTCTCGACCCGTCGCTCATCGTCCAGCAGGCGAACCGGGAATTCTTCCGGCAGTTCGACGACGCCTCCTCGGACGTGTGCGGCCGCGACTTCTGTGATCTTGTCCACCCCAGCGTCCGACAGGCGCTGAAGCGGCAGTTCACCCGGCTCCTCGACGGCTCCCGCCACCGGTTCACCACCCATGTGGTGGCCATCGGGGCCGAGGGGGCCGCCTTCACCAGCGGGCTCACCGCCGTGGCGGTGCGCGAGGGCACCGCCCATGTGGCCTCGATCCTCGTGGTGATGCGTCCCACGGCGGGTGGCGAGGAGGTGGACATGGCCACCAACCGTAAGAAGCTCCTCACCGAGACCGAGGCGCGCATCCTGGAGGGCATCGCCGCCGGGCTCTCCACCATCCCCCTGGCATCCCGGCTCTACCTCAGCCGGCAGGGTGTCGAGTACCACGTGACTCGACTGCTGCGGAAGCTGCGGGTGCCCAACCGCGCGGCCCTCGTCTCCCGCGCGTACTCCATCGGCGTACTCAACGTCGGCTGCTGGCCGCCAAAGGTCGTCGACGACTTCGTCAAATGACCTCCGCGCCGCGGAGGTCCACGAACGCGCCACGGCCGGCCCGGATTCGAATCCGGGCCGGCCGTGGCGCGGCGCCGTCTCAGGACGGGGCCGGGCCCCGGGACAGCCGCAGCAGACGGAAGGCGGTGAGCGCCACATGGAGCTGGGTGCGCTGCTCACCCGACTCCAGATCGCAGCCCAGCACCCGCTCCACCGAGTGCAGCCGCTGGTAGAACGCCTGCCGGGACAGATTCGCACGCTTGGCGGCCACCGTCTTGTTGCCCGCCGCGTCCAGGAAGGTGTGCAGCACCGGCAGCAGATCGGTGCCGTGCCGCTCGTCGTAGTCCACCAGCCGTCCCAACTGCCGCTCCACGAACTCCTGGAGCCGCACATCGCCGCGC
This sequence comes from Streptomyces lacaronensis, assembly GCF_047337785.1. NCBI lineage: Bacteria > Bacillati > Actinomycetota > Actinomycetes > Kitasatosporales > Streptomycetaceae > Streptomyces > Streptomyces lacaronensis. The sequence goes on along the minus strand of NZ_JBLHDK010000003.1, from coordinate 1,379,178 downwards.
AGCGCGTACAGCAACTGCCGCAGCCCGATGTCGGACAGCTCGTGGAACGCCTTGTCCGGCGTCCCCGGAACGGCGGCGTCCGCGACCCGCGCCGCCTGCTGGAACGACCGGGCGGTCTGCGACAGGTCCGACACCTCCGAGCCGACGCTGATCACGGCGTCCGGCCGGGACTCCCGCACCGACCGGCTCAGCCGCTCCACCAGCGGCCGCCAGGGTGTGGCGGCGGGCAGGGCCAGCAGCACCCCTATGTGGTCACCGGGCACCGCGCCGACCAGTACGGCGGCCCCGGCCGCCCCCAGCTCGTCCGTCAGCCGGTCCTCCAGCTCGGTCGTCTCCCCGGCGCCGGGCCCGGGGCTGACCAGCACCACCATCAGCCGGCGGCCCGCGACCGGCACGCCCAGCGCCTCGGCCCTGGCCCGGGCCTCGCCCCTGGACCGGCAGCGCTGCTCCACCAGGTCCAGCAGCAGAGTGCGCTGGGCCCGCCGCTCCCAGCGGGTGTGATGAGTGAGCCGGGCGATGGTCAGCGCCGTGGCGGTGCGCTCCAGGACCATCGCGTCCTCGGGGCCGACCGCCGGCTCCCGGGCCCCGTCCGGGAGCATCAGCAGCCGTCCCCATCGCTCGCCCCGGTACTCCACCGCGGTCACCAGCCAGTCCTCCGGACCGCTCAGCCCGGTCCGGTCGGGCGAGGGCGTGGCGCGCGAGCGCCGCTCCCAGCCGGTCAGCGCCCCCTCCACCCCGCGCCCCGGCGAACCGCAGATGACGGCCTGGTGGACCAGGTTCTCCAGCACCACGGGGTGCCCGCTCATCTCGGCCGCCATGTCCACCACCTCCTCGGGCCCGGCGCCCCGCAGGGTCAGCGCGGTGAAGGTGTCATGGACGTCCTGGGCCCGGCGCAGGCTCTCCACCTGACTGCCGACGATCAGGGAGTGGAGCACCTGGGTGACCTCCACGAAGTTCACCGTCCGCGAGAGCAGGACGAGCGGGAAGTCCCGCGCCAGACAGGCCCGTACCAGCTCCGAGGGCGGCCGGTGGTAGCGCCGCACCAGCTCGATGACCAGCCCGGCGGCGCCGACGTCCGCGAGCTCGTCGACATACCGGCGGACCAGCGCCGGGTCCTCGGGCAGCGGCATCCCGGTGGTCAGCACCAGCTCACCGCCCTTGAGGAAGGACGCGGGGTCCAGCAGCTCGGTGATGTGGACCCAGCGGACCGGCCGGGCCAGTTGCCCATGGCCGGAGACCACCTCCGGCGCCCCGGCGGCCAGCACCGGCAGCCGCAGCACCTCGGCGAGGCTGAGCGGCGGACGCCCCGGGATCCGCGGGGGTTCGGCAGGCCGGGTCAGCGGCCGTCCGGCAGGGTCGTACGCGGTGCCGCCGGAGCCGTCCATGCCGCTCACTCTGGCAAGCCCGTACGCCGAGCGCAACCACGATCCCGGCCGGCCTCTTGACAGGTCCCGTCCCCGGAGTCGTTGACAGATCGTCCATAGCGATCACCACCCCGCGACACAGTGATCATTGTCCTGACCGGGTCCGTCCCCTCACCCTCGAAGTGTCCGAGCGCATCGCCGACCCGTGGGTGTGGGAGAGAACATGACCAATCTGTCGCCGCAGCTCCGTCAAGCCACTCCGGTGGTCGCCGTCCGCGGAGAGGGCGCCTACATCGACGGCGAGGACGGGCGGCGATACCTCGACTTCACCGCGGGCATCGGCGTCACCAGCACCGGGCACTGCCATCCGCGGGTCGTCGCCGCCGCCCAGGAGCAGGTGGGCACCCTCATCCACGGCCAGTACACGACCGTGATGCACCCGCCGCTGCGGCGGCTGGTCGAGAAGCTGGGCGAGGTGCTCCCCACCGGCCTCGACAGTCTGTTCTTCAGCAACTCCGGCAGCGAGGCCGTCGAGTCGGCCCTGCGCCTGGCCCGCCAGGCCACCGGCCGGCCCAACGTCCTGGTCTGCCACGGCGGATTCCACGGCCGCACCGTGGCCGCCGCCTCCATGACCACCTCCGGAACCCGCTTCCGGTCCGGTTTCTCGCCCCTGATGAGCGGTGTCGTGGTGACCCCGTTCCCCACGGCCTACCGGTACGGCTGGGACGAGGAGACCGCGACCCGGTTCGCCCTGCGGGAGCTGGACTACGTCCTGCAGACCATCTCCCCGCCCGACGACACCGCCGCGATCATCGTCGAACCGGTGCTCGGCGAGGGCGGCTATGTGCCCGCCACCGAGGGCTTCCTCCAGGGCCTGCGGGAGCGTGCCGACCGCCATGGCTTCCTGCTGATCCTGGACGAGGTGCAGACCGGGGTGGGCCGCACCGGACGGTTCTGGGGCCATGACCACTTCGGTATCCGCCCCGACATCCTGGTCACCGCCAAGGGGCTGGCCAGCGGTTTCCCGCTGTCCGGCATCGCCGCCTCCGAGGAACTGATGAGCAAGGCCTGGCCAGGCTCCCAGGGCGGCACCTACGGCGCCAACGCCGTGGCCTGCGCGGCGGCCGCCGCCACCCTCGACGTGGTCCGTGAGGAGAACCTCGTCGCCAACGCCGAGGCCATGGGGGCGCGGCTGCGCAGCGGTCTGGAGGACGTGGCCGCCAAGACCCCCGCCATCGGCGATGTGCGCGGCCTCGGCCTCATGCTGGCCAGCGAATTCGTCACCGCTGACGGCGAGCCCGACCCGGCGACCGCGGCCCGGGTCCAGCGCGCCGCCGTGGACGAAGGGCTGTTGCTGCTCCTGTGCGGCGCCTGGAACCATGTGGTCCGGATGATCCCCGCCCTCGTCGTCGACGAAGCGGCGATCGACGAGGGTCTGCGCGCCTGGTCCGCCGCCGTCAGCGCCGGAACAGCGGACTCCTGACGCGTACCGCACATCGCCCACGGGAGCCCGATCCGCCCGCCGGTCCGAACCCCTCGGACCGGCGGCGGTCACTAAGGAGATTGCCCCTATGTCCACCCCCTCGTACCCCTCGGCCGCCGAGGTCCTCGCCGCGGTGCCCAAGCAGCTCTACATCGCCGGGTCGTGGTCCGACGCGGCGGGCGGCCGGACCATGCCGGTCGACGACCCGGCCACCGGTGAGGTGCTGTGCGACGTCGCCGACGCCGCCCCCGCCGACGGGCAGCGCGCCCTGGCCGCGGCCGAGGAGGCCCAGGAGAAGTGGGCGGCCACCGCGCCCCGCGCGCGCAGCGAGATCCTGCGCCGCGCCTATGAGCTGATCATGGAGCGGGCCGACGCGCTCGCCGCGCTGATGACGGCCGAGATGGGCAAGCCGCTGGCCGAGGCGCGCGGAGAGGCGGCCTACGCCGCGGAGTTCTTCCGCTGGTTCTCCGAGGAGGCCGTGCGCGTCGAGGGCGGGTTCTCCACGCTGCCGGACGGTAAGAACCGCATGCTGCTGATGCGCCGCCCGGTCGGCCCCTGTCTGCTCATCACGCCGTGGAACTTCCCGCTGGCCATGGGCACCCGCAAGATTGGCCCGGCGATCGCCGCGGGCTGCACCATGGTGCTCAAGCCCGCCCCGCAGACCCCGCTGTCCAGCCTGGCGCTGGCCGGGATCCTGGCGGAGGCGGGGCTTCCGGCCGGGGTGCTCAACGTGGTCACCACCTCCCGCGCCGGAGAGGTCGTGGAGCCCCTGCTGACCGGCGGGCACATCCGCAAGCTCTCCTTCACCGGCTCCACCCAGGTCGGCCGCACCCTGCTCGCCCAGAGCGCGCCCGCGGTGGTCCGCACCTCCATGGAACTCGGTGGCAACGCCCCCTTCATCGTCTTCGAGGACGCCGACCTCGATGTCGCGGTCGAGGGCGCCATGACCGCCAAGATGCGCAACATGGGCGAGGCGTGCACGGCGGCCAACCGCTTCTTCGTCCACTCCTCCGTGGCGGCGGAGTTCGCCGACCGGCTGGCCCGCCGCATGGGCGCGCTGGAGGTCGGCCCCGGCAGCCGCGCCGGTGTCCAGGTCGGGCCGCTCATCGACCGGGCGGGCCGTACCAAGGTCGAGGAGCTGGTCGCGGACGCCGTGGCACGCGGCGCCGAGGTTCTGGTCGGCGGCAGCACCCCCGAGGGCCCCGGCTGCTTCTACCCGCCCACGGTGCTCACCGGTGTCTCCCCGGCCAGCCGGCTGATGGAGACCGAGATCTTCGGGCCGGTCGCGGCCGTGCTCACCTTCGACGACGAGGACGAGGTCCTCGCCACCGCCAACGACACCGAATGGGGTCTGGTGGGCTATGTGTTCACCCAGGATCTCAACCGCTCGCTGCGGGTGAGCGAGCGGCTCGAGGTCGGCATGGTCGGCCTCAACACCGGACTGGTCTCCAACCCCGCGGCCCCCTTCGGCGGCGTCAAACAGTCCGGGCTCGGACGCGAGGGCGGCCGCGTCGGCATCGACGAGTTCCTGGAGTACAAGTACGTCGCGGTGCCGGTCTGACCGCTGCCACACCCCAACCAGCCGCATCACCAACCTCTCCGAACAGCACGCCCAGGGCCCCCGCCGGAACCGCCGGGGGCGCTTGGGCGTTGCCCCCATTGACGCGTTGCCCCAGATACGCGGCGGTGAGGAGCGGATATGGGCGAGTTGGTGCCCGGCGGGAACCAGGCGCTGCCCGACGGCGCGCTGACCATCCGAGTGCCGGGCCCGTTCGACCTGTCCGCGCTGATCACCGGCGAGGACGGAAAGGTCGCGGGCGACGGCGACTTCGTCTTCTTCAATCAGCCCACCGCGCCCGGCGCCCGGCTGGACGGCGACACCGTCACCCTGCGGCCACGGGCGCTGCGGCCCGGCGCCGCCCGGGTCACCCTCGTCATCAGCCCCGCCGACCCGGGCACCCCGCTGGGGCGGCTCCCGGCGCCCGTGCTGAGCGTCCTGGACGAGCGGGGAGCGCCGCTGGCCCGGTTCGCCCCGCCGCGCCCCGCGCGGGAGACGGTGCTGCTGCTCGCCGAGATCTACCGCCGTGGCGGCGACTGGAAGGTGCGGGCGATCGGCCAGGGGTACGCCGACGGACTGGCCGGGGTGGCCCGGGACTTCGGCGTCGACGTCGCCGACGACGGAGCCCCCGCGCCCGCGCCCCCGCCGCCCGCGTCCCCCGCGCCCGTGCTCGTGCCTCCCATGCCTCTCGCGCCTCCCGCCCCGGCGCCCGCCGCCCCGGCGCCCGCCGACGCGGCCTCGCGGCAGGCCCTCGACGTGGTGAACGCGGCGCGGGCAGGGGCCGGGGCCGCGCCCGTGGCCCTCGACGGACGGCTGACCGCGGCGGCCGAGGCACACGCCCGGACCATGGCCGCCCACGGCGCGCTGGCGCTGGAGAGCCCGGACGGCACCTCGCTCTTCCACCGGATCGCCGCGCACGGATACCGCCCGCTGACCATCGCCGAGCACATCGTCTCCGGGCCGCGCACCCCACGCGAGTTCGTGGACTACTGCCTCGAAGGCGCCGAGCGCCGGGGCCCGTTCCACGACCCGGCCCTCGTCCACCTGGGCATCGGCCGGGCCGACGGGCCCACCACCGGGGACGTCTACTGGACGGCGGTATGGGCCCGGCCGTTCACCCCGGACGGGCTGCTGCGCCTGGCCTCCGAGGTCATCGCCCTCACCAACGCGGAGCGCGCCGCCGCCCGGCTCGCGCCCCTCGCCCCGGACCCGCGGCTGACCGCGGCCGCGCAGGCACACAGCGACGACATGGTGGTCCGCGACTTCTACTCCCACACCGGCCCCGGGGGGCATCAGCCCTGGGACCGGGCCCGGGCCGCCGGAGCCACCCACCGCGGCATCGGCGAGAACATCGCATGCGGCCAGCGCTCCCCGGAGGAGGTGGTGCGCGGCTGGATGAACAGCCCGGGTCACCGGGCCAACATCCTGAAGCCCGACTTCACCCATATCGGCGTCGGCCATGCCACCGGCAGCCGCGCGGGCACGTACTGGACCCAGGTCTTCGGCGCCGCCTGATGGCGTCCCCGCCCCTGTCCGCCTCCGGCCGTGGCGTCAGGTGCGCGACTCCAGAATGCGCCGTGTGGCGCTCCCGTACACCCCGTTCGCGTCGCCCCGGATCCCGTACCACACCTGGAACCGGGAGACGGCCTGGGCCAGCGTCTGGTCGTACTGGCCGTTGACCTGCCCGTCCTGATACACGTTCGGGATCCGCAGCAGCCGCTTCTGGAGCTCGGTGACCTCCGGACCGGTGCTCCCGAGGGTCAGCACATCGCCCGGGTCGCCCGGCGGCGGCAACTGGTCGTCCGGGCCCTGCGAGGCGGGGGCGCTCGGCGTCTGCGGCGCGCCGGAGGTCGCGGTCGGTGTGGCCGACGCGCCGCCCCCGGCCGCGCCGGACGCCGAGTCCCGGTCCACCATCACCACCAGCGAGAGGGCGACCCCCGCGCCGAGCCCGGCCAGCACCAGCAGGGCGGCGCTGGGGCGGCGTCGCCCGGCCGGGCCGGGCGGTGCGGGCGGTTGCCGAGGCGCGGCCGGTGCCTCCTGCGGGGGCCAGGCATCGGCGGCGGACGGGCCGCCCGTCATCTCCTGGGTGTCGTCATCCGCCATGGGCGGCGCCTCGGGCGGCAGCTCGGTGCCCGGCGGCCGGAAGAGGTCGAGCTCCTCCATCCATCCCTCGACCGGCCCGTCCGAGGCATCGTCGTACTCCGGCGTCGCGGGGAAGATGGCGGTCGGCTCGATCACCTGGCGCCCGGCTGGTCGGTCCGGATCGGGTTCGGCTGCCATACAGACCTCCTTATACGCCCCACACCATCACGCGGGGATACGGACGCGGGCGCGGGAAGATTCAAGCCGATCGTGAACCGGAGGCCCCGGAGCCCCCGCGGCGCCGGTGTGGCGTGGCGCCGCGGGGTAACCCGTCCTGAGAGGGTGCCCATGGTCTCGGGGACGTCGAAGGGAGCCATGAGATGGAGCGGACCACATGCTGCGTGGTGGGCGGCGGGCCCGCCGGGATGGTCCTCGGCCTGCTGCTGGCCCGGGCCGGGGTGGAGGTCACCGTCCTGGAGAAGCACGGGGACTTCTTGCGCGACTTCCGCGGCGACACGGTGCACCCCAGTACGCTGAGGCTCCTGGACGACCTGGGCCTCGCCGACCGGTTCTCGGCCCTGCCGCAGCGGCATGTGCACTCCATCCAGCTGCCCATAGGGCGGGGCGGCGAACTGTTCACGGTCGGCGAGATCGGCTCACTGCCGGGGAAGTACAACTACGTGGCGATGGTGCCGCAGTGGGATCTGCTCGATCTGCTGGCGGACGAGGCCGAGCGGGAACCCACCTTCCGACTGCGGACGAACACCGAGGTGACCTCCTTCCTCATGGAGCGAGGACGGGTCACCGGGGTGCGCTACCGCGACCGCACGAGCGGCTCCACCGGCGAGCTGCGTGCCACCCTCACCGTGGCCTGCGACGGCCGGGGATCGCTCGCCCGCGACCTGCCGGAGCTCGGACTCCAGGAGTTCGCCTGCCCGATGGACGTCTGGTGGTTCCGGCTGCCGCGCGAGGAGAGCGACCCCCAGGGGCTGGTGGGCAACGTCGGTGAACGCTTCCTCACCGCGATGATCGACCGAGGCGACTACTGGCAGTGCGCCGCCCTGATCCCCAAGGGGGCCGACGCCAAATGCCGCGCCGAAGGTCTCGACCGGTTCCTCGCCGCGTTCACCGAGGCCACCCCGTGGATGCGGCGGGAGCCGGCCGACCGTGAGCCGGGCCCGCGGTCCTGGGACGAGGTGAAGCTGCTGAACGTACGGATGGACCGGCTCCGCCGCTGGCACCGGCCCGGACTGCTGTGCATCGGGGACGCGGCCCACGCGATGTCGCCCGTGTTCGGGATCGGCATCAACCTCGCCGTCGAGGACGCGGTCGCCGCCGCCCGCCAGCTGGCCCGGCCGCTGCGCGAGGGCACCGTGGGCCTCGCCGACGTACGCGCCGTCCAGCGTCGCCGGTGGCCGACCACCGTCGCGACGCAGGGGTTGCAGCGGATCGCCCACGCCCGGGTCATCGGGCCGCTGCTGCAAGGGCGTTCACCGGTCGCCGGAGGGGAGCCGCTGCGGCTGGCCCAGGTGCTCACCAAGGCGCCCTGGCTGAAGCGGGCGCCCGCGTACTTCCTCGCCTACGGCGCGGGCCGGGAGCGGCCCCCGGCCGAGTCGCTGCGCCGTTCCGGATGAGCCGTTGAAGCCGGGTGCGGAAGACCCCTCCGCATCCGGCTTCAGGCATACGAGGAACCGTTAGACGATGCCTTCGGCGATCTCCGCCTGCTCGCGCGCCGAGCCGTACGCGGACGGCGTGTTGTACGAGCGGCGGGCCACGAACCACCAGACCGTGGCCAGCAGCAGCACCACGGCCAGCGCGATCGAGGCGTAGTTCATCGAGTCCACCGTCACCGGACTGGACTGCGGCAGACAGAACAGCACCGTCACGACCGCCACCCACACCACCGCGATCCAGCCCACCGGCTTGCTCCAGCGGCCCAGGTTCCACGGGCCCGGCTGGAACCGGTCCCCGGCGCGCAGCCGCAGGAAGACGGGGATGGCGTAGGCGGGCGTGATCCCGATGACGTTGATGGCGGTCACCGCGCCGTAGGCCGTCTCGGAGTACAGGGACGGCAGGGCCAGCACACAGGCCACCGCCACCGACAGCCACACCGCGTTCACCGGCGTCTGGGTACGGGAGCTGACCCGCTGCCACAGCCGTGAGCCCGGCAGCGCGCCGTCCCGGCTGAAGGCGAACACCATCCGGCTGGCCGCCGCCACCTCGGCGTTCCCGCAGAACAGCTGCGCCACGATGACGATGAGCAGCATCGCGGTGGCACCGCCCGTGCCCAGGGCGTCGATCAGGATCTGCGCCGGTGGCACTCCGGTGGCGCTTCCCTGGGTGCCGGTGTAGTCCTGGATGGCGAAGGTGAGCCCGGCCAGCAGTACGAATCCGGCCACCCAGGACACCCAGATGGCGCGGACGATCCCCCGGGCGGCGTGGACCGAGGCGTTGGAGGTCTCCTCGGACAGATGCGCGGAGGCGTCGTAGCCGGAGAAGGTGTACTGGGCGAGCAGCAGCCCGATCGCGGTCACATACAGCGGGTTCGACCAGCCGGTGTCATTGACGAACTCGGTGAAGACGAATTCGGGCGACTGGTGGTGGGAGGGCACGATCGCCAGCGCGCCGACGATGATGGCGACGCCCGCCAGATGCCACCAGACACTGACCGAGTTGAGCACGCTCACCAGCCGCACTCCGAACAGATTCAGCGCCGCGTGCAGCAGCAGAACGCAGACGAAGATGAGCATGGTCGATTCCGGTGTGGGATCGAATCCCCACTGGAGGTTGAAGAGCGCGCCGGTGAACAGGGCGGCGCCGTAGTCGATTCCGGCGATGGCCCCGAGCAGCCCCAGCAGATTGAGCCAGCCGGTGTACCAGCCCCAGGTCCGTCCGCCCAGCCGGTCGGCCATGTAGTACAGCGCTCCCGAGGTGGGGTACGCGCTGGTCACCTCGGCCAGGGCGAGCCCGACGCACAGCACGAAGAGCCCCACTCCGGCCCAGCCCCACATCATCACCGCGGGGCCTCCGGTGTCCAGCCCGAAGCCGTACAGCGTCATGCATCCGGAGAGAATGGAGATGACCGAGAAACTGATGGCGAAATTGCCGAAGCCGCCCATGCGGCGGGCCAGGACGGGTTGATAGCCGAGCTCACGCAGCCGCTGTTCGTCGTCCCGGTGGGGGGCGGGACTTGAACTCGACCATGCCGTGGACATGAATGCACCTCCGAATGCTGGGGCGGGCGAGGGGTGGTACAGGTGGGGGGAGATCGGCTCAGCCGCCGGACCCGGGTCTTGGCCCACGTGCCCCGGCCAGCGAGCGGACCCGGGCGCGAAGAAACATTTCTTCAGCCAAGGTGCGGTCGGCGGCGTCGCGGGTGCGGTAGGCCCAGGGGAGCGGGGTGAAGTACGGCCCCAGCGTCTCGAAGACGCGGGCCGCGTCGGGGAACAGCAGCGCGCCCCACAGGGCGTGTGCCAGATGGTTGAGATCGAGCAGGGAACTCGTCGTGACATCCGCGTGGTCGAACCAGCCGAGCAGCGCCTTCCTCGCGTCCCGGGTGGCGTCCTCGGTGGCCCAGTGAAGGTCGAGCGCCTTCTCGTAGCCCCGCTCCTCGCGGTACCGCTCGACATGGACGTACAGCGGCAGCACCTGTAGCGCGGACCCCTCGGGCGCGCCCGAGACCACCCACTGCACGAAGTTGACCGCCTCGGCCAGCGAACCCCCGGCCCGCCGGGCGTACACGAACTGCAGCATCCGGTGGTACGCCTCGCGGTTGTACGGATCGCGCCGGTCGGCCTCCGCCAGCAGCCCCCAGGGGCCGGGGAAGAGCAGCGGACCCGGCGGGGCCACCCGGTGTTCCTCCTGCCGCTGCTCCTTGTCCAGCTGGGCCAGGGCCAGCAGACACACCCAGGGCACCGGATCCGCCGGGGAGTGGTGCGCGGCCAGCTGGCAGGACTGCCACGCCTCGCGCCACAGCTCCCGGGTGCGGGGATGTCCCTCACGGTGTGCGCGCACCGCGCGCTCCACCCCGACCCGGGTGTGCATCACCAGCGCCGCCACGCTCCGCGGCTCCTCGGTCCGCCACGCGTCCACCACGTTGGATCCGGCGGCGGCCGTGGCCAGCACCTGGGTGCGCTGGGTCCACAGCGACCAGGTGGGAGTCTCCGCGAGCAGATTGCGCATCGATATCCAGCGCCCGGTGCGCAGATCCTGCAGCGCCACGCGCAGCCCGCCGTCATAGCCCGCGGGGTGGTACACGGGGCGGAACTCTTCCTCGGGCATCGGATGACTTTCGTACGGAGCTGACGTACCGGACGCGGGGAAACGAGGTGCCTGGGGGATGGTTGCAGGGATCTTATAGTCCCGGCGCAACGATCCGGGAACGGGGGACTCCGGTCCGTGCCCGAACGGACCGTCTTGACGCCCGCCCCGCGCCTGCACCAGGCTTTCCGGCAAGATCCGTGCCCCGTCCCGCGAGCGCCCCGTCCCGCGAGCGCGCCGTCCCCCGAGCCCGAAGCGATCCGCCCGTCCCGAGCGAAGAACCGGACATGCTGCCTGCAGAGCGTCGCCACCGCACCCCGGCCGGCCCCGCGACCGGCCCGGTCCTCGCCATCGACCAAGGCACTTCGGGCACCAAGGCGCTGGTGCTCTGCCCGGAGCGCGGGGTGCTCGGCTCGGCCGAGGTGCCCGTACGGCCCCGTTATCTGCCCGGCGGACTGGTCGAGGTCGATCCGGCCGCGCTGCTCACCTCGGTCCTCGATGCCGGGCGGCAGGCCCTCGCGGCCGCGGGGGAGCCGGTCATGGCGGTCGGGCTGGCCAACCAGGGCGAGACCGTACTGGCCTGGGACCCCGTCACGGGAGAGCCGCTGACGGACGCCCTGGTCTGGCAGGACCGGCGGGCCCAGACGGTGTGCGAGCAGCTCGCGCCGCACGCCGAGACGCTGCGCGAACTCACCGGCCTGCCCCTCGATCCGTACTTCGCGGCGCCCAAGATGGCGTGGATCCGGCGCCATCTGACCGGCGAGGGCGTGGTCACCACCAGCGATGTCTGGCTGGTCCACCGGCTCACCGGCGCGTTCGTCACCGACGCCGCCACCGCCGGGCGCACCGGACTGCTCGACCTCGACCGCGTCGCCTGGTCCCCGAAGGCGCTGGACCTCTACGGGCTGACCGCCGAACGGCTGCCGCGCGTCGTCGACGCCGCGGGGCCGGTCGGCACCACCACGGCCTTCGGCGGCGAGGTCCCGCTCACCGGACTCCTGGTCGACCAGCAGGCCGCCCTGCTGGCGCAGCGGGTGACCGAGGCGGGCACCGCCAAGTGCACCTACGGCACCGGCGCCTTCCTCCTCGCCCAGACCGGCGACCGGCCCCGGCGCGGCCCCCACGGCCTGGTCTCCTGTGTGGCCTGGCGGTTCGGCGGGCGCACCAGCTACTGCCTGGACGGACAGGTGTACACCGCCGCCTCCGCGGTGCGCTGGCTCAGCGACCTGGGGGTGATCCAAGGGCCCCAGGACCTCGACCCGGTCGGGGGGACCGTGCCCGACACCGGGGGAGTCACCTTCGTACCGGCGCTCGCCGGACTCGCCGCTCCGTGGTGGCGCGGCGACCTCAAGGGCTCGCTGACCGGGCTCGGCCTCGACACCACCGCCGGACATCTGGTGCGCGCCCTGTGCGAGGGCATCGCCGCCCAGGTCGTGGAGATCGCCGAGGCGGCCGCCTCCGACCTGGGCGCGCCGCTGACCGTCCTGCGGGTGGACGGAGGACTGACCCGCTCGGCGCTGCTGATGCAGACCCAGGCCGATCTGCTGCAGCGGCCGGTGGAGGTGTCGGCGTTGCCGGACGTCACGGCGCTGGGCGTAGGTGCCGCCGCGCGGATGGGGCTGGATCCGGGCCTGACGGTCGAGGAGGCAGTCCCCGCGTGGGAGCCAGCCGCCGTCTACGAACCGCGGATCGGCGCGGAGCGGGCCGCCGAGCGGCTGGCCGCCTTCCGCTCGGCCGTGGCCGCGCTGCTGGACCACGCGCCGACGGCCGCCGACCACGACTGAGGACCCCGCGCACCAGGAGCCGTGTCCACCACCGAGCAAGGGACCAGCATGACCGTTACGACCACGGGTGACCTCCCCGACGAGGTCTACGACGTGGCCATCATCGGCGCCGGGGTGGTCGGCGCCGCCATCGCCCGCGAACTGGCCCGGTACCGCTTGCGGATCGCCCTGGTCGAGGCGTCGAACGACGTCGGCGACGGCACGTCCAAAGCCAACACCGCGATCCTGCACACCGGCTTCGACGCCACCCCGGGCACCCTGGAGGCCCGCCTGGTGCGCGAGGGCTACCAGCGGCTGACCGCCTACGCCGCCGAGACCGGCATCCCGCTCGAACCGCTCGGCGCGCTGCTCGTCGCCTGGGACGGGGAGCAGCTCGCCGCGCTGCCGTCGCTCGCCGAGAAGGCCGCGCGCAACGGCTACGACGAGACGGCCATCCTCGGCACCGAGGCGGTCTACGCCCGCGAACCCCGCCTGGGCCCCGGCGCCCTCGGCGCGCTCGAGGTCCCCGGCGAGAGCATCATCTGCCCCTGGACGACGACGCTCGCCTACGCCACCCAGGCGGTCCGCGCGGGCGTCGCCCTGCATCTGAACTGCCCGGCCGGGGCCATCACCACCGGGGCGGACCACCACGAGATCGCCACCCCGCGCGGGGTGCTGCGCACCCGTCACCTGGTGAACGCCGCGGGGCTGTACTCGGACGAGATCAACCGGCGGCTCGGCCACCAGGAGTTCACCGTGACCCCGCGCCGCGGCCAGCTCATCGTCTTCGACAAGTTCGCCCGCGGCCTGGTCGACCACATCCTGCTGCCGGTGCCCACCGCGCTCGGCAAGGGCGTGCTGGTGGCGCCGACCGTGTACGGCAATGTGATGCTCGGCCCCACCGCCGAGGACCTCGACGACAAGACGGCCACCGGATCGTCGGCCGACGGACTGGCCTCGCTCCGCGAGAAGGGCGCGCGGATCCTGCCGGAGCTGCTGGAGGAGGAGGTCACCGCCGTCTACGCCGGGCTGCGCGCCGCCACCGAGCACGGCGACTACCAGATCCACGCCGACCCTGGCCGGCGGTATGTCGCCGTGGGCGGCATCCGCTCCACCGGACTCACCGCCTCCATGGCGATCGCCGCGCATGTGGCGGAGCTGCTCATCGGCTGCGGGCTGGACCCCGGGCCGGAGCGGGAGATCGAGCCCGTGCGGATGCCCACCATCGGCGAGGCGTTTCCGCGCCCCTACCAGCGCGCCGACCTCATCGCCGCAGACCCCGCGTACGGCACCGTGGTCTGCCACTGCGAACGCGTCACCCGGGGCGAGATCCGCGACGCGCTGACCGCCACCGTGCCACCGGCCTCGCTGGACGGACTCCGGCGCCGCACCCGGGCCCTGGCCGGGCGCTGCCAGGGATTCTTCTGCGGCGCCGCGGTGCGCGCCCAGTTCGAGGCGGCCACCGCGGCCCAGGACCGGACGGAGGCCCGGCGATGACCCCCATCGACCGTACCCACCGCACCGTCGACGTCCTGGTCATCGGGGCCGGACCGGCCGGACTCGCGGTCGCCGCACGGCTGGCCGCCGCCGGGGTGGACCGGGTCGAGGTCCTCGACCGCGAACAGCGCGCGGGTGGCATCCCCCGCCACTGCGACCACACCGGATTCGGGCTGCGCGATCTGCGCCGGCTGATGACCGGACCGGACTACGCCCGCCACCACATCGCCGCCGCCATCCGCGCCGGGGCCGTGCTGCGCACGGGCGCCACGGCCACCGGCTGGGCGGCGCCGCGGACCGTGGACGTCACCGGACCGACCGGCCTGGAGCGGATCACCGCCACGGCCGTCGTCCTGGCCACCGGCGCCCGGGAACGCCCGCGCAGTGCCCGGCTGGTGCCGGGCACCCGGCCCGCAGGTGTCTTCACCACCGGGCAGTTGCAGCAGGCCGTCCACGTGCACCACCAGAGCGTCGGCCGCCGGGCCGTCATCGTCGGCGCGGAACGGGTCAGCTACTCCGCGGTGGCCACCCTGCGCCGGGCCGGGGCCGAGGTCGCCGCCATGGTCACCGACCAGCCCCGCCACCAGACCCACCCGGCGCGTCACCTCGGCACCCGGCTGCGCCATCGCGTTCCGCTGGTCACCGACGCCACCGTGGCCGAACTGACCGGCCGGGTGCGGCTGGAGAGCGTACGGCTGCGGCACCGGGACGGCAGGACCGCGGCCATCGGTTGCGACACCGTGGTGTTCACCGGCGACTGGATCCCCGACCACGAACTGGCCAGAAGCGCCGGGATCGCCCTCGACCCCGGCACCCGGGGCCCGGCCACCGACGCCGAGTTCCGCACCGGCGCACCCGGGGTCTTCGCCGTGGGCAATCTGCTGCACCCGGTCGAGACCGCCGATATCGCAGCCCTGGACGGCCGGTTCGCCGCCGCGCCCGTACTGCGCCATCTCGCGGGCGTGCCATGGACCCCGGGACCGCTGCCGGTGCGGGTCGAGGCGCCGCTGCTGTGGATCTCACCCAACCGGCTCTCCCCGGACGGGCCCCGTCCGCCGCGCGGCCGGTTCACCCTGCGCACCACGCGGTTCCTGACCCGGCCGGTGCTCACCGTCAGCCAGGACGGCCGGACGCTGCACCGCGGGCGCCTTCCTCACACGGCGGCGCCCAACCGGCCGTTCCACCTGCCCGCCGGCTGGATCGCAGGGGCCGACGCACACGGCGGCCCCGTGCGTATCACAGCGGACTGACCGGGCCCCCGGGCGTGCCGCGCAGCCGCTCCATCTCGCGCCGGTCGCGCTTGGTGGGGCGGCCCGTCCCGCGGTCGCGCAGCCCGATCGGCACGGTGTGCTCGCGCGGTGGCGGCGGCGGGCTGTTGTCGACGTAGCACTCCACCGCCACGGGTGCCCCGACCCGCTTGCGCACGATGCGCGAGACGACCACGATCCGGTCGCGCCCCGCATGGCGCAGCCGCACCTCGTCGCCGGACCGCACCGTGTGCGCGGGCTTGACGCGCTCGCCGTTGACCCGGACGTGCCCCGCGCGGCAGGCCGAGGACGCCATGGAGCGCGTCTTCGTCAGCCGCACGGACCAGATCCAGCTGTCCACCCGTACGGACCCCTCGTCTGAAGCCATACCCCGACTCTAATGTCTAAGGTGCGACGCATGAGCGCACATTTCGACGTGGTGGTCCTGGGAGCCGGACCGGGTGGCTATGTCGCCGCGATCCGCGCCGCTCAGCTGGGCCTGACCACGGCCGTGGTCGAGGAACGCTACTGGGGCGGCGTCTGCCTGAACGTGGGCTGCATCCCGTCCAAGGCCCTGCTGCGCAACGCCGAGCTGGCCCATCTGTTCATCCACGAGGCCAAGGACTTCGGCATCCGGGTGAACGGCGATGTCACCGTGGACTACGGCGACGCGTTCGAGCGCAGCCGGAAGGTGGCCGACGGACGGGTCAGGGGCGTCCACTATCTGATGAAGAAGAACAAGATCACCCAGTTCGAGGGGCGGGGTGCCTTCACCGGACCCAACGACATGCTGGTCACCCGCTCCGGAGGCGGCACGGAGACGCTCACCTTCGACCACTGCGTGATCGCCGCGGGCTCGATCACCAATCTGCTGCCCGGCACCTCCCTCAGCGAGCGGGTGGTCACCTACGAGGAGCAGATCCTCTCGCCCACCCTGCCCGGCAGCGTCCTGATCGCGGGCGCGGGAGCCATCGGCGTGGAGTTCGCGTACATCATGCACAGCTACGGGGTGCAGGTGACGCTGGTGGAGTTCATGGACCGGATCGTGCCCCTGGAGGACGAGGAGGTCTCCGCCGAGCTCACCCGGCGCTTCCGCAGGCTCGGCATGAACATCCTGACCTCCACCCGGGTGGAGGCGATCAACGACGCGGGCCCCGCGGTCAAGGTCATGGTGACCACCGGCGGCCAGCGGCAGACCCTCCAGGCCGCCCGGGTGCTCCAGGCCATCGGGTTCCGGCCGCGGGTGGAGGGATACGGGCTGGAGCACACCGGCGTCCGGCTGACCGAACGGGGCGCCATCGGCATCGACGGCCGGTGCCGCACCAATGTGCCGCACATCTTCGCCATCGGCGACGTCACCGCCAAGCTGATGCTGGCGCACGCCGCCGAGGCCATGGGGATCGTCGCGGCGGAGACCATCGCCGGGGCGGAGTCCATGGAGCTGGACTATGTGATGATCCCGCGCGCCACCTTCTGCCAGCCGCAGATCGCCAGCTTCGGCTGGACCGAGGCCCAGGCGCGCGAGCGCGGCTTCGACGTCCGGGTGGCGAAGTTCCCGTTCACCGCCAACGGGAAGGCCCAGGGGCTCGGCGACCCCGTCGGCTTCGTGAAGCTCATCAGCGACGGCCGCCACGGCGAACTGCTGGGCGGCCATCTCATCGGCCCCGAGGTCACCGAGCTGCTGCCCGAGCTCACCCTCGCCCAGCAGTGGGATCTCACCGTGCACGAGGTGGCCCGCAATGTCCACGCCCATCCGACCCTCGGCGAGGCGGTGAAGGAGGCCGTCCACGGGCTCGCCGGACACATGATCAACTTCTGATCGCGGATGCCCCAACCCGGCCGCCACCAGGTGTGCGACCCGCGGATGTGCGTTAGACAGAGCATGTGAAAGTGCGCTCGGGCTTGAGCTCGCGCAGTGTCGGCGGGCAGGTGTTCGCCCTGATGCTGATCATCGTGACGCTCCTGGTCCTCGCCGCGGGGGCCACGCTGTCCCTCCAGGCGCGCGGCAGCCGGGAGAACCAGGCCCGGGCCCGTGCCCTGACCGTCGCACGTGCCGTGGCCGTCGCCCCCGGCGTCCAGCAGGCGCTGGAGTCCCGCGACCCCGCCAGGACCCTCCAGCCCTACGCCGAGAAGGTCCGCCGGCGGGCCGGTGTCGACTACATCGTGGTGACCACCCCCCGGGGCATCCGCTGCAGCCATCCGAACCCCAAGATGATCGGCAAGCGCGTCGACCGCGGCATCTACCCGGCCACGGTGGGCCGGGCCTTCACCGACAAGACCCCGGGCGTCACCCGCCCGGCCGCCTCGATCCGGGCCGCGGTTCCGGTCACCAACGCCCGGGGCCGGGTGATCGGCGTCGTCAACGCCGGGGTCTCCATCCCCTCCGTGGCCCGCACGGTCAGCCGCCAACTGCCGATGATCTACGGCTCCACGGCCTTCGCGCTCCTCCTGGGCGGGGGCGGTGCGGCGCTCGTGGCCCGGCGGCTGCGGCGGCAGACCCACCGGCTCGGTCCCGCCGAGATCACCAGGATGTACGAACACCACGACGCCGTGCTGCGCTCGGTCCGGGAGGGGGTGCTGATCCTCGACGACGAGGGACGGCTGCTGCTCGCCAACGACGAGGCGCTGCTCCTGCTGGGTCTCGCACGCGACGCGCACGGACGGCAGATCACCGACGTCGGCCTGCCCCCGGAGATCGCCGGGCTGCTCGCCTCGGGGCGCGCGGCCACCGACGAGGTGTACGAGGTCGGGAACCGGCTGCTGGCGGTCAACCAGCGCCCGGCGGAGCGGGGCGCACAGCCCTGGGGCAGCGTCGCCACCCTGCGGGACACCACCGAGCTGCGCGCCCTGACGGACAAGGCCGACCGGGCCTACGCACGCCTCCGGCTGCTGTACCAGGCGGGTGTCCGCGTCAGCAGCAGCCTCGACATGGAAGGCACCGCCGAGGAACTGACCCGGGTCGCCGTGCCGCGCTTCGCCGACTACGCCACCGTCGATCTGTACGAGGCCGTCCTGCGCGGCGAGGAGCCGGGCGACCGGGACTCGCCGCTGCGCCGGGCCGCCTTCAGCGGCATCCGGCAGGATCCCCCGCTGCGCCGGGTCGGTGAGCGCGTCTCGTCCTTCCCCGTCACCCAGCGGGCCGGTGGCACCGGGCAGGCGCGCGTGTTCGCCGTCGGCGAGCTGCCGTCCTACCCCAGCTGGACACCCCAGGACCCGGAGCGGCTGGAGTGGGTGAGGGAGTACGGCATCCACTCGCTGCTGACCGTGCCGCTCAGCGGGCGCGGCGTCCGGCTGGGCCAGGCGGCGTTCTGGCGCTCGGGGAACACCCCGCCCTTCGACGAGGAGGACCGGACCTTCGCCGAGGAGCTGGCCGGTCAGGCGGCCGTCGCCATCGACAACGCCCGCCGCTACGCGCGCGAGCACGCCACCACCCTGGCCCTCCAGGAGAGCCTGCTGCCGCGCGGCCGCCCCGAGCAGCAGGCCGTCGTGGCCGCCCAGCGCTATCTGCCCGCCCCCGGTGGGGTGCGGGGCGACTGGTTCGACGTCATCCCGCTGTCCGGGGCCCGGGTCGCCCTCGTGGTCGGCGATGTCGTCGGCCAGGGACTGCACGCCGCCGCGACCATGGGCCGGCTGCGCACCGCCGTGCGCAACTTCTCCGTCGTGGACCTTCCCCCCGATGAACTGCTCGCCCGGCTCGACGAGGTGGTCGACCAGCTCGACCGGGAGGAGACCGGCCCCGGCCCCGGCCCCGGCCTCGGGGCCGTCGGGGCCACCTGTCTGTACGCGGTCTACGACCCGGTCTCCCGGCACTGCACCCTGGCGCGGGCCGGGCATCCGCCCCCGGCCCTGGTCCACCCCGACGGCTCGGTGACCTTCCTCGACCTGCCCGCGGGCCCGCCGCTGGGGCTCGGCGGACGGCTCTACGAGGCGGCCGAGACGGAGCTGCCCGAGGGCAGCCGTCTCGTCCTCTACACCGACGGGCTGGTCCAGGACCGTGAACGGGACATCGAAACCGGGCTGGACCAGCTGCGGGACGCCCTCACCGACGCCGACCCCGACCCCGAGCGCGCCTGCGACACCGTGATGGCCGCCCTGCTCTCACCGCGCCGCACCGACGACGTCTGCCTGCTCATCGCCCGCACGAACGCGCTGGACGCGCGCCGGGTGGCCTCGTGGGACCTCCCGGCGGACCCGGAGGTCGTGGCCAGGATGCGGGCGGCCGTCGCCCGCACCCTGGCCGAGTGGAACCTGGAGGAGGCCGCCTTCACCACCGAGCTGGTGGTCAGCGAGCTGCTCGGCAACGCCATCCGGCACGCCGTGGGTCCCGTACGGCTGCGGCTGCTGCGCAACCGGGCGTTGATCTGCGAGGTGGCCGACGGCAGCATCACCGCACCCCATCTGCGCCGGGCGGCCACCACCGACGAGGGGGGACGCGGACTGTTCCTCGTCGCCCAGATGGTCCAGCGCTGGGGCACCCGCTACACCAGCCAGGGCAAGATCATCTGGACCGAGCAGGATCTCCCGGCCGCGGCGCGTGCCCTGCGGTGACCAGGTGGTCAGGCCGAGGCCGCCTGCGCGCCCTCGCGCCGCTCCCATGCCACCTGGGCCAGGTCGGCCATGGTGGCCACGAGGTCCGCCGCCTCCTCAGCACCGTTCAGATGCCGGTACTCCGAGCCCACCGTGATCACCAGCCGCTCGGGCAGGCCCAGCGACGGATAGGTGTTCTCGGCGATCAGGGCGCGGGCGGCCTCCAGGGCCGGTACCCCGGCCGTGTGCAGCTGCCGGGTGCGGTCCCGCAGATGCTCCAGATAGCCGATGTGGCCGCGCACCCCCTCCCGGTCGAGGACCGGGCCATGGCCGGGCACGATCACCTCGGCCCCGGTGTCGAGCACCCGCTCGCACGCGGCGATCACATTGCCCAGCGGGCCCGCCCAGTGCACCGCGTGGTCGCCGGGGTCCTGCGGACCGGAGGCGAAGATGACATCGCCGGTGAACGCCACCTTCTGCCGCGGCAGATACGCCACCAGATCGCCCGCGGTGTGCGCGGACTCCAGGCTGAACAGCCGCACCGGCACCTGGCCCACGCGCAGGTCGAGTTCGCCCACGAAGGTGAGCGACGGCTCGATCACCTCGGTGGTGGACCAGTCGAACCGCCCGAAGTGCCGCCGGAGGTACCAGCCGAGCGGAGTCGCCGGATCGCTGCCGTGCACCAGGCCGTGCAGCTGCTGCGGCGAAGGCTCGTACTCGATGTGGCCGAGCGCCTCGCGGGTGGCCACGATCTCCGCGTCCGGTACGACCTCCGCGCCCCACAGGTGGTCGCCGTTGGCATGGGTGACGATCACCCGCTCGATCCGGCCCCCGTCGGGCAGCAGGGCACGGCTGTGTTCGAGGAACTCACCGGCCATCCGCCGGTCGTAGGGACTGTCGATCCAGGCGGCGTGGCCGTCGGGCGAGACGATCAGACCGCAGTTGGCCAGACCCCAGCCGGCACTCGGGGTCGGGGACCAGATGTGCACACCGTCGGCCACGGTGAGGAGGGGGGATTGCGAGATCATGGACGCACACTATGCCCGCGCCGCACACCCGCGGCAGGTGGCCCGCCCCGCTCGCGCGGGTTCCCGGCCCCCCGGCCACCCGGTCACCGCCGCGTCAGGCCGTCATCGGCAGGTCGGTCGGCCCGACCGGCGCCGGGAGCGTCGTGGAGCCCATGAGATAGCGGTCCACGGCCGCCGCGGCCGAGCGGCCCTCGGCGATCGCCCAGACGATCAGCGACTGGCCACGGCCCGCGTCGCCCGCCACGAACACCCCGTCCGCGCCGGTGGCGAACGACGCGTCACGGGCGACAGCGCCGCGCTCGTCGAGTTCGAGACCGAGCTGGTCCAGCAGCCCGCCGTCCCGCTCCGGGCCGCGGAAGCCGAGGGCCAGCAGCACCAGATCCGCCCGCAGCACCCGCTCCGTGCCAGGCCCGGACTCCCCATCGGCACAGGCCCCGATCAGACGCAGCGCCCGGATACCGCCGTGCGGCCGCTCCGCGTCCGGTGCGGTCCCCTCGAAGCGGACCGTGGTCGCGGCGAAGACCCGCGCGTCCACGTCCGCCTCCGGAGAGGCCGCCAGCTCCCGCGCCTCCTCATGGGCGGCGGACATCCGGTAGATCTTGGGGTGGGTGGGCCAGGGCTCGGCCTCGGTCCGCTCGTCGCCGGGCCGGGGATGGATGTCCAGCTGGGTCACGGAGGCGGCGCCCTGCCGCAGCACCGTGCCCAGACAATCCGCGCCGGTGTCCCCGCCGCCGACGATGACCACGTGTTTGCCCTCGGCGGTGATCGGCGGCCGGGCGTAGTCGCCCTCCAGCACCCGGTTGGCCATCGGCAGATACTCCATCGCCTGATGGATCCCGGCCAACTCCCTTCCCGGGACATGGAGTTCGCGCCAGGCTCGGGCGCCCACGGCTATCACGACCGCGTCGTAGCGCGCCCGGAGCTCGGCGGCGTCCATATCGGTGCCGACGTCCACGCCGGTGCGGAACTTGGTGCCCTCCGCGCGCATCTGCTCCAGCCGCCGGTCCAGGTGGCGCTTCTCCATCTTGAACTCGGGGATGCCGTAGCGGAGCAGTCCGCCCGCCCGGTCGTCGCGCTCGTACACCGCCACGGTGTGCCCCGCGCGGGTGAGCTGCTGGGCCGCGGCCAGGCCCGCGGGCCCCGAGCCGATGACGGCGACGGTCCGGCCGCTCAGCCGGTCCGGTGGCTTGGGGGTCACCTGGCCGCTCTCCCAGGCCCGGTCGGCGATGGCCACCTCGACGTTCTTGATGGTGACCGCCGGCTGGTTGATGGCCAGCACACAGGCGCTCTCGCAGGGGGCCGGGCACAGCCGGCCGGTGAACTCGGGAAAGTTGTTGGTGGCGTGCAGCCGCTCGCTCGCGCGCAGCCAGTCGTCACGGGAGACCAGGTCGTTCCACTCCGGGATGAGGTTCCCCAGCGGGCAGCCCTCATGGCAGAACGGGATGCCGCAGTCCATGCAGCGGTCCGCCTGGGCGCTGATGATCGGCAGCAGCCCGCCGGGCGCGGAGACCTCGCCCCAGTCCCGCACCCGCTCGTCCACCGGACGCCGGGGCGGAAGACGACGGGGCGTGGTGAGGAAACCCTTGGGATCGGCCATGACGACCTCCCATTACCCGTGTCATGGTCTGGCCGCTTTCACCCCACTGTACGACCGCCGGTCAGCCGGTCCAGGGCCGCCGCGGCCTCGGCCGTGATCCGCTCCACCAGCTCCGCGCACGAGGGCAGATCCTCGATCACCCCGGCCACCTGTCCCGAGGCCATCACCCCCGTGTCGGTGCGGCCGTCCACCATCGACGCCTTCAGCAGCATCGGCGTGGTGGCGGCCAGCAGAACCTGGCTCCAGGTGAGGTCCTTGCCGTGCCGCATCGCCAGCCCGTCCCGCACCATCCGCGGCCAGCTGAGCCCGGCCAGCCGCCGGAACGCGGCGGCGTGGCGCACGGCGCGCAGGAGCGCGGCGGCACGGCCGGAGCGTTCGAGGGAGTCGACCAGCTCGCTGCGGAGCATCCGGTGGGGGAGTCCGTCGACCGCCGTGGTGACGGTGACATCGGTGACCGCCGCCGCCAGATAGCGCGCCTTCACCGCGTCCGGGACGGTGCTGTCGGAGGTGAGCAGGAAGCGGGTGCCCATGGCGATCCCCGCCGCCCCGTAGGCGAGCGCGGCCGCCAGCCCCCGTCCGTCGTGGAAGCCGCCCGCGGCCACGACCGGGATGTCCACCGCGTCCACGACCTGGGGGAGCAGCACGGTGGTGGCCACCTGCCCGGTGTGGCCACCGCCCTCGGCGCCCTGCACCACCACCGCGTCCGCGCCCCAGCCCGCCACCTTCTCCGCGTGGCGCCGGGCGCCCACGGACGGGATGACCACCACGCCCGCGTCCTTCAGCCGGTCGATCAGCTCACGCCTGGGAGCCAGCGCGAACGAGGCGACCCGCACCCCCTCCTCGACGATGATCCGCACCCGCTCCCCGGCGTCCCCGGCGTCGGCGCGCAGATTGACGCCGAAGGGCGCGTCGGTGCGGGCGGCGACCTCGCGCACGGCGGAGCGCAGCCGCTCGGGCGACATGGTCGCGGAGGCCAGGATGCCCAGCGCCCCGGCGTTCGCCACGGCGGACACCAGCCGGGGCCCGGCCACCCACCCCATGCCCGTCTGGACGATCGGATGGCGCACCCCGACGAGCCGGGTCAGCGGGGTTTCCATCAGGACGGCACCTCCCGCTCGCGGGCCCCCTCCGGGTCGATGACCTCCCGGATCAGCCGCAGCTCGGCGGGGGTCGGCTCCCGTGTGCACGGGACGTCGTCGGCGATCTCGAGAGGGAAGCCGGTGGCCTCCCGCACCGCATCGGCGGTCACCCCCGGATGCAGGGAGCGCACCCGCAGGGTGCGGTCGGGCGTGGCGAAGTCGAGGACCGCCAGATCGGTCACCACACACCGGAGGTCATGGAAGCGGGCCGCGGCCGGCCCCGCGGCCGCCACCCGGTCGTGACCCACCCCGCACACCATGTCGACACGTTCGACGAAGACCCGCCGAGAGTGCCGGGGCACCCAGTAACTCGTGGGGTTGTTCAGGGTGTTGACCGGCGCTCCCCGCACCCCCAGCAGCTGTCGTCTGGGCCGCTTCCAGTCGCCGACGCAGCTGATGTTCTGGTTGCCGTGGCGGTCGATCTGGCTCGCGCCCATCATCACATGGCGCCGGCCGCCGGTGACCAGCGCCAGATGCGCCCGGTACGGCAGCCACCCCTCCACCACCTCCGGATCGCCGCCCACGATCATCGCCTCGCCGTCCGTCAGCATCAGCTCGGGCGCGAAGGTGAGCTTGGCCAGCCGGGCGCCGACCCTGGGCACCGCGCCCATCGGGGCGGCCAGGATCTCCCCGTCGCCGCGCCATGCCTCGGCACAGGCCACCACGCAGTACTCGGCCCGGGTCACCCCGCCGGTCATGTGCCCTCCCTCCCGAACGCCGCCACCGCGGCCCGGTACCGCTCCTCGTCCCCGGACAGAAACCGCTTCGTGAACTCCCGCCACGCCTCCGGGTCGGCCGCGGCCTTGGCGTACGCGCTCTGGAACGCCTCGTCCCGTCCGTAGTCGGGGACGCAGGAGGTGAAGTGCGCGCCTCCCGGGGTCTCGACCACACCGGTCACCGCATACCGCTTGACCAGCAGCGTCTGCGGGCCGCCCGCGTCCGCGAACTCGGCGGTGGCGACGACGCGTTCACAGGAGAGATACGCCTCGGCGGCCGCCTCGCAGAACAGGTCGTCGAAGTACGGATCGGGCCCGAGGTATTGCCCGTTGCCCTGCGCGTCCGCCCGGTTGAGGTGCACCAGCGCCACGTCCAGCCGCAGCGCGGGCACCGCCACCAGCTCCTCACCGTCCTCGTACGGCGATGTCACCGTCCGCAGCCCGGGGTTGACCGTCATGACGTCCGAGCCGAGGCCCGCGCGGACGGGCAGGAACGGCAGCCGGTGCACGGCGGCGGTCAGCCCCCACATCATCATCGACTCGTCCAGCTCGGTCAGTTCGATGTCCCCCCGCTCGCGCGCCGCCCGGAAGTGCGGCTCCAGGGGGATCGAGTCGAGCGTCGCGAACGCCGTCACCAGCTTGCGGATCTTCCCGGCGGCGGCCAGCAGCCCGACGTCGGGGCCGCCGAAGGAGACGACGGTCAGATCGGTGACCTCCGACCGCAGCAGGGCGCGGACCAGCGCCATGGGCTTGCGCCGTGACCCCCAGCCGCCGATGCCGACCGTCATACCGCTGCGGATCCGGCCGACGGCCTCCTCGGCCGTCATCGTCTTGTCGGCCAACGCCGCTCACCCCTTCCCGGTGCTCCTGGCGACGAACGCGTCGCGGTGCCCGTCGGACAGGCCCGCCAGATTGGCCTCGAAGGTGAAGCCCTGCTCGAAGCGGTAGCTCCGGCGCACATCGACCGGATCGATACCGTTGATGGCCGCCTTCGCGAGCCGCAGCAGCGCACCGTCCTTGGCGGCGATCTCGCCCGCCAGCTCCAGCGCCGCCTCCCGCAGCCCGGCGAGCGGCACGACCCGCCACACCGAGCCATGGCGGTGCAGCTCCTCGGCGGTCGCGGTGCGCGCGGTGTAGTACAGCGCGCGCATCAGATGGAGCGGGACCAGCCGCGCCAGATGCGTGGCCGCGCCCAGCGCGCCGCGGTCCAGCTCGGGCAGGCCGAACGTGGCGTCCTGGCTGGCCACGATCGCGTCGGCGTTCCCCACGAGACCGATACCGCCGCCCAGGCAGTAGCCGTGGACGGCGGCGACGACCGGGACCGGGCAGTCGTAGACGGCGGCGAACGCCTCGGCGCATCCGTGGTTGGCGCCGATGAGCGCCGTATGACCCTCGGCCGCCTGGATCTCCTTGATGTCCACGCCCGCGTTGAAGCCCCGGCCCTCGGCGGCCAGCACCACACAGCGCACCGACGGGTCGGCGCCCGCGGTGCGCAGCGCGTCGGCCAGCTCGTACCAGCCGCGCACGGGAAGGGCGTTGACGGGTGGGAAGTCCATGGCGACCAGGCGGACGCCGGCCGCGGGGTCGGAGGTGGAGACACCCATGAGCAGATCCGATACCTTTCCACCAAACATTTGTTAGGTGAGAAGGTAGCAGCGCTCATCGCGCAGCGGGAGGTGTCTTGTGGCCGTCACCATCGATCTCGTCGGGCGCGTCGCCGTGGTCACCGGCGGCACGCGCGGCGTCGGAGCGGGGATCACCCGGGCCCTGCTCACCGCCGGGGCCGAGGTGGTGATCTGTGCGCGCCGCCCACCCGACGAACCCATCGCGGCGGACGGGCGCACGGCGCGCTTCGAACCGCTCGACATCCGGGACCCGGAGGCGGTCGAGGCGTTCTTCGCCCGGCTGCGCCGCTCCCACGGGCGGCTCGACCTGCTGGTCAACAACGCCGGAGGAAGCCCCTACGGGCTGATCGCCGAGGCCGGGCAGCGGCGCGCGGCGCGCGTCGTCGAACTCAATCTGATCGCTCCCATGACCGTCTCCCTGAGCGCGTACGAACTGATGCGCCAACAGGAGGGCGGGGGCTCGATCGTGATGATCGGCAGCGTCAGCGGCACCCGGCCGTCCCCCGGCACCGGACCCTATGGAGCCGCCAAGGCGGGCCTGGAGAACCTGGCCCGCACCCTGGCCGTGGAGTGGGCCCCCGCGGTCCGGGTCAACACGCTCGTGCTCGGCATGGTCCGCACCGAACTGTCGCATCTGCACTACGGGGACGAGGAGGGCGTCGCCGCCGTCGGCCGGACCGTGCCGCTCGGGCGGATGGCCGAGCCCGTCGAGGCCGGAGATGCCTGTGTGTTCCTCGCCTCCGGGCTGGCCGAGTACATCAGCGGCGCCAGCATCGCCATCCACGGAGGCGGGGAGCGCCCCGCGTTCCTCGACGCCGCCAACGTCAACCAGCCGTCCCCGGGCACCGGCCGGGCAGAACCACGGGAGGACTGAGATGAGCGGACTGTGCGACGGGCGCGTCACCGTCGTCACCGGAGCGGGCCGCGGACTCGGGCGGGCGCACGCGCTCGCCTTCGCCGCCGAGGGCGCGAAGGTCGTCGTCAACGACCTCGGCGTGGCCCCGGACGGCGCCGGGGCGTCGGCGGGCCCGGCCCAGCAGGTCGTCGAGGAGATCCGGGCCGCGGGCGGGGAGGCGGTGGCGCACGGCGGCGACATCGCCACGGCCGACGGCGCCACCTCCCTCCTGGCCACCGCCCTCGACACCTACGGCCGGCTCGACACCCTCGTCAACAACGCCGGATTCCTGCGCGACCGCATGCTCGTCAACCTCGGCGAGGACGAGTGGGACGCGGTGATCCGCGTCCACCTCAAGGGCCACTTCCTGCCGCTGCGGCACGCCGCCGCCCACTGGCGCGCCGAGGCGAAGGCGGGCCGCACCCCGGTCGCGCGGGTGGTCAACACCAGCTCCGGGGCCGGGCTGCTCGGCAGCGTCGGACAGGGCAACTACTCCGCGGCCAAGGCCGGGATCCTCGGCCTGACCTCGGTGGCCGCGGCCGAACTCGGCCGCTACGGCGTCCAGGTCAACGCCATCGCCCCGGCGGCCCGCACCCGGATGACGGAGACGACGTTCGCCGGTGACATGGCCGCGCCGGACGACCCCGCCGCCTTTGACGCGATGGCCCCCGCCAATGTCTCACCGCTCGTCGTCTGGCTCGGCTCGGCCGCCTGCGCCGGGGTCACGGGCCGGGTCTTCGAGGCCGAGGCCGGGCGGATCACCGTCATGGAGGGCTGGCGGCCGGGCCCCACCGCCGACAAGGGTGCCCGCTGGACCCCCGCGGAGGCGGGCGAGACCGCGCGGAAACTCCTCGCCGGGGCCGAACCGCCCCAACCGGTGTACGGGGCACCCTGACGGGCCGTCCGGCCCCCGCGGGGTGGGGAAAACCCCCGTACGGGACGGGCGGCAGCGGGATGGGAGCCCGGTGCGCCGCGACGGCACGATGATCCGCGAACGGCATACCGGAACAAGGCAAGGAGCGGCTTCGTGGGAGTTCGGGCAAGGGGCGTGGCGCTGTGGGCGGGGATCGGCGCGCTGGCGGTGACGGCGACCGTCACCATCGCCACGGCCCAGGGGGAGTCGGCAGGGCCGTCGGCGCCGTCCGGCTTCGAGGAGGCCGTCGGCCAGACGGTGAGGGACGGATTCCCGGGCGCGGTGGCCTACGCGCGGCGCGGCGGCGACGAGTGGCGGACGGCGGCCGGGGTCGCGGACAAGGCCACCGGCGAAAAGGCCCGGCCGGAGCAGCGGTTCCGGATCGCCAGCAACACCAAGGCGTTCGTCTCCACGGTCCTGCTGCAGCTGGAGGGCGAGGGACGGCTCTCACTCGACGACAGCGTGGAGAAGTGGCTGCCGGGCGTCGTCCAGGGGAACGGCAACGACGGTAAGGCCATCACCATCCGTCAGCTGCTCAACCACACCTCGGGGATCTACGACCCCACCACCGAAGCCTCGTTCTTCGCCCCCTATCTGGAGGACGGCGACCGGGACCACGTCATCACCCCGCGCGAGGTGATCGCCCGCTCGGTCGCGCACAAGCCGGAGTTCGCGCCGGGGAAGGGCTGGTCGTACTCCAACACCAACTATCTGCTCGCCGGGCAGGTGATCGAGGCGGTGACCCACCGCTCCGCGCCCACCGAGATCGACCGCAGGATCCTCGCCCCGCTGAGGCTGAAGGACACCTCCTTCCCGGTGACCGACCCCGAGGTGCACGGCTCCCATCTGCACGGCTACGACCTCAAGGGCCGCGATATGACGCGGTTCAGCCCCTCCTACGACTGGACCGCCGGAGCCATGATCTCGACCGTGGACGACCTGGCCCGGTTCGAGCGCGCCCTCTTCGGGGGCAAGCTGCTCCGCCCCGACCAGCAGCGCGAGCTCAAGACCCCGGTGAAGTTCCCCGACGCGCCCGCGTACGGACTCGGGGTGCAGCGCATGGAGGTACCGTGCGCCACCGGCGAGGGGAAGAAGGGCGATCCGCTCACCGCCTGGGAGACCGACGGCGCGGGCCCCGGCTACACCAGCGTCTCCCTCACCACCGCCGACGGTCAGCGCCAACTGGTCCTGGCCGCCACCGTCTACGACCTCGCCGCCGAGCTCAAGGGCGAGGCGCCCGTACCGCGGAGCAAGGGCCTGCTGAAGGCGCAGACGGCTGCTCTTTGCGACTGAACTCCTTCCCCTGCGGCCCCGGTCGCCCTTCTCAGGAACGGGCCGCCGGGGCGAGCTGGGCCACGATGGCCCGGCGCCCCGCCTCGAGAGCCTCCTCGAGCAGAGCGCTGTCCGTTTCCAGACGGCTGATGGACGGCGCCGCGGCATCGGGGCGGACCGACAGCACCGCGGGGTCCGTGGGCGATTCCGCGGTGTCGGTGTCGTAGACCGCCAGCAGCCGGTCGTCGTCGGCGAGCCGGGCGGGCCGGTTCAGGAAGGCGGCGCGGAACTGGGGGGTGTACTGGCGGAAGGCGACCGCGGCGACCAGCCGGGAGCCCACCGACGGGGTGGCCCGGAGCGCCGCGTCCTGGACCGGCGGCCTGCTGCGCAGGACGAGGACGTGGGTCGCGCCGTCCCGCAGCGCCTGGCGGAACGGGATCGACTCGGCCAGTCCCGCGTCGTAGAAGCGGCGCCCGCCGATGGTGACCGGGCCGCCCGCCAGCATCGGCAGCGCGGCGCTCGCCCGCAGCGCCAGACGGAGGGCGACCTCATCCGTCAACTCGCCGTGCAAATCGACCGGTTGACCGGTTTCGAGGTCCGTGGCCAGCGGATGCAAGGCGAGGGGCGCGGCCAGCACCGAGGCGTAGTCCAGCGGGAATTGACGGATGTAGACCTCTTCGATCAGGGTCTCGATATCCACCATGGGGCGCCCGCGCAGCAGATTGCGCTTGCGGATGAGAGCACTGGCGAAACGGGGGTCGGCCCAGCCGCGCAGGCCCTCCGGCCGCGAACTGACCAGCCACGCCGCCGAGATGGCCCCCGCCGAGGCCCCGTACACCGCGTCGAACGCGGTCAGCAGCCCCAGCTCGTGCACGGCCAGCGCCATACCGGCCGAGATCGTGCCCCGCATCCCGCCACCCTCGATCGCCAGCGCCACCCGGTATCCGTCCACACGCGCCCCGGGGCGGCTGCCCGCCTCCGCCCGGTCGGCGAGGACCTTCATCAGCCGGTGGCGGTCGAGACCGCGCTGGGACTGCTCCGTCACTTCTTCTTCTCCTCGAGGGCGATACGGGCTGAAAAGGCCGGTGTTCGTGGCCGCTACCCTGCCGTGGCCGTCAGTATGGGCACACCGTCGGCCGGCCGCAGAAGGGCAGGGTCACGGCCCGGCGTGTGCGCCCGGCACTCGCGCATCGTCATCCCCGAAAGACCAGGCGCCTCCTCCCGCTCGGGCGCGGTGATCGTGGACGTCACGGCGAACAGGGTCGTGGGGTGGCCCTCGCGCACGGGGGCGGTCCATCCGGGGCCCCGCCGCAGGGACACCGCGCCCCGGTAGCGCGGCCAGGGGTCGTCGTGAGGGATGTCGAGCGAGGCACTGGCAGGGCGGGTCCGCATGGTCGCGAGTCTGACACCCGCCTCGGACATGCGGGCGAAACGCGTCGTGCGAGTACGGACGGCAGCCCGTCGTTCAGTATCTTCCCAGCATCCTTCGCATAGCATGCCGAAATCAGACAAAAGCGCCGCACCGCGCGATGGCAGGAGGAACCCCGGATGGCCGAGGCAGACGCCGTCGTCATCGGGTCCGGTGTCAACGGCCTGGTGGCCGCCGCGGAGCTGGCCTTGGCCGGATGGTCCGTCATCCTGGTGGAGCGCGAACCGGACATCGGCGGGTTCATCGCCACCGAGGAGCGCACCCTGCCGGGCTACCTCCATGACACCTACTCCTCCTGGCATCCGCTGTTCGTCTCCGGCCCGGCGTTCGCGCGTCTGGGGGAGCCCTTGCGGCGGCATGGGCTGGAGTACCGCAACACCGATGAGTGGGCCATCGCAAGCGTGGCCGACGACGGCAGGGTCACGCTTGCGCACCGCGATCCCGAGCGCACCGCCGAGGGTTTCGCGCACGATGCGGACCGGGCCGCGTATCTGGCCGCGCTCGGCCGACTGGGCGCCGACATGGAGGCGATCGGCGGCCTGATGGGCGGCGAGCTCCGCTCACCGGCCGCCCTCCGCCACGCGGTCGCCCTGCTCCGCGGCGGCGGGCGGCAGGGGGTGGAGCGGTGGCTGCGCTCGGTGGCCACCAGCGGCCGTGGATACCTGCGCGCGGAGTTCCGCGGGGACGAGGTGGACCATCTCTACGCCCCGTGGCTGCTGCACGCGGGGCTGTCGCCGGACCACGCGTCGGGCGGATTCCTGGTGACGCTGTTCGCCGCCACGCTGCATGGCGCCGGGGTGCCGGTGGTGGCCGGGGGCGCGGGCCGGTTCCTCGACGCCTTCAGGTCGCTGCTGACGACGACGGGCGTACGGGTGGAGACCGGCACCCGGGTCGACCGCGTCCTCGTCGAGCAGGGGCGCGCCGTGGGAGTGGCGGCGGGCGGCCGGGTCTTCCGTGCCCGCCGCGCGGTCCTCGCCTCGGTGACCCCCACCGCCCTTTACGGCACCCTCCTGCCGGAGGGCTCGGTGCGCCGTGAACTACGCGATGAGGCGCGGCGATTCCGCTACGGCCGCGCCGCGATGCAGATCCATGTCGCGCTGTCCGAGCCGCTCGGCTGGCGCGACGCACGGCTGAACACGATCCCGCTGGTGCATCTGACCGACGGTTCGGGCAGCACCGGTATCGCCTGCGCCGAGGCCGAGGCGGGCCTGCTGCCCCGGCGGCCCACGGTGGTCGTCGGGCAGCAGTACGTCCTGGACCCCGGCCGGGTGCCGACCGGGGCCGCCGCGCTGTGGCTGCAGTTGCAGGAGGTGCCGTCCACCCCGCGCGGCGACGCGGCCGGTGAACTGGACACCGCTCAGGGCTGGACCCCGGAGCTGGCCCGGGGCTACGCCGACCGGGTGCTGAACCGGATCGCCGGGCACGCGCCCGATCTGCCCGGTAAGGTGCTCGCCGTCGATGTCATCGCGCCCCCGGACCTCGCCCGCCGGAACACCAACGCGCCCGGTGGCGACCCGTACGGCGGCTCCCTCGAACTCGACCAGAGCCTTCTCTGGCGCCCCTTGCCCGCCTCCGGACGGCACGCGACCGACATTGACGGGCTCTGGCACATCGGCGCGTCCACTCACCCGGGGGCCGGGCTGGGCGGTGTCTCCGGGCACATGGTCGCCACCACGCTCACCAGGGGGCCGCGATTCGCCCGTCTGCCCCGGCTCTCACCGGGGCGACGGGTGAGAGGCTGACGCCGTCAGAGGCTGACGCCGTGTGACCGCAGATAGGCGAGCGGATTGATGTCCGAGCCGTAGCCGGGGCCGGTGCGGATCTCGAAGTGGAGATGCGGTCCGGTGGCATTGCCCGTCGAGCCGGAACGGCCGATCTGCTGGCCCCCGTTGACGTTCTGCCCGGCCCGCACCGACAGCTGCGAGAGATGGGCGTACTGGCTGTACTTGCCGTCCGGATGCCGGATGACCACCTGATAGCCGTACGCGTCGCCCCAGCCCGCCGAGACCACATGGCCCGAACCCACGGCCTTCACGGAGGTGCCGATGCCCACGGGGAAGTCCACCCCCGTGTGATAGCCGCTCGACCAGCTGGAGCCGGCCGCCCGGTAGGCGGTGCTCGGGTTGACGCCGCTGACGGGGGCGGTGAAGCCCGAGGAGACCACGGGCTTGGTGGCCCGCTCCCGGCTGGTGTGCTTCTCGGCCTTCGGGTGCGGCGCGGGCTTCGGCTTCGGCTTCGCCTTGGCCTTGTGGTGGGGCTCGGGTTCCGCCTTGGGTTTGGCGGTGGCCTTACCGCCCGTGAGGGAGAGTTTCTGACCGGGGTAGATCAGATCGGGATCGCCGCCGATCGTCTCGCGATTGGTCTCGTAGAGCGCCTCCCAGCCGCCGTTGACGTCGTGGGTGTCGGCGATACGGGACAGCGAGTCGCCGCTGACGACCACATAGCGGCCGGACTTCGTGGAGGCGCGCCCCGGGAGGCTGGTGGGCGTGGGCTTGCTCGCCGCCTGCTGGGCCTTCTCCGGCCGATGGGCCTGCTTGACCGGGGCGGCGGCCGTCCTGACGATCTTCTGGGCACTCTGCTGCGGTGCCGCGTCGTCCCGCGTCAGACCCGCCTTGCCCGAGCACACCGGCCACGCGCCGGGGCCCTGGCCGTCGAGCACCTTCTCCGCGATCGCGATCTGCTGGTCCTTGGTGGCCAGATCGGCCCGTGCCGCGTATGCCGTGCCGCCGTAAGCCTCCCATGTGCTCTGCGTGAACTGCAGCCCGCCGTAGAAGCCGTTGCCGGTGTTGATGTCCCAGTTGTGGGTGGACTCGCACTGGGCCACCTTGTCCCAGGCTTCGCCCGAGGCCGCGGACGCGCCCGCGGCGCCGACGAGTGGAAGGGCGATTCCGGCGCCGCCCGCCGTGACGCTCAGTGAGGCACGGGAGATGCGGTTGGGCTTGTAGCGGCGGTGGCGTCCCCGTAAGGGCATGGACGGCTCCTTCTCGTGCTGCCGGGTGCGGCGCGCTGCCGGGCGGGCCAAAGATAAGGGGGCCGATTTGGGCGCAACAAGAGGGAGGTCACCTGGAAAGAAGGCCACAGCGCGCTGTGCTGCGGCCCTCTTCCGCTTATGTGATGTGCATCACATGAATTCAGTCGGTGGTTCGGGCGGGACACAGGGTGACCGGCCTGCGCCCAGCGCATGGACGGTGTCCGCCCGCGCAGCCGCCGCCCGCGACCGATGGTCCCGGGCGGCGGCGTGCCGTGCTCTGCCGAGGAGTTACCGGCGCACGGCGAGCGAGACCGCGAAGCGGCCCGCCGAGTCGGTCCACCAGCGCCGCGACTCCATCCCCGCGGCGGCCAGTTCGTCCCGCACCTTCTCCTCCCGGAACTTGGCGGACACCTCGGTGCGGACCTCCTCCCCGGCCGTGAAGTGCACCGCGAGATCCATGGCGGGGATCTTCGCGGTGAGCTCCTTACGGGCCCTCAGCCGCATCTCGATCCACTCCTCCTCGGCGTTCCACACCGCCACATGGTCGAAGTCGGAGGGGTCGAAGTCGGCGCCCAGCTCGCGGTCGAGCACCGTCAGCACGTTCTTGTTGAACGCCGCGGTGATCCCTTGGGCGTCGTCGTAGGCGGAGACGAGCGTGGCCTCGTCCTTGACCAGGTCGGTGCCGAGCAGCAGCGCGTCGCCGGGCGCGAGCAGCTCGCTCACCGAGGCGAAGAAGGCCGCCCGTTCCGCAGGCAGCAGATTGCCGATGGTGCCCCCGAGGAAGGCCAGCAGCCTCGGCCCCGGAGTGTCGTCGGGCAGCGCGAGCCCGTTCATGAAGTCGGCCACCAGCGCGTGCACCATCAGCCGTGGATGCTCGGCCAGCAGGGCCTCCCCGGCCAGTTCCAGCGCGCTCTCACTCACGTCGACGGGGACGTAGACGCGCAGATCCGGCAGTGCCCGGATCAGGTGGTGGGTCTTCTCGGAGGAGCCGGAGCCCAGTTCGACGAGGGTGCGGGCCCCGGTGGCGTCGGCGATCTCCGCGGCGCGGGCGACGAGGATCTCCCGCTCGGCGCGGGTCGGGTAGTACTCGGGCAGCCGGGTGATCTCTTCGAAGAGCGCGCTTCCCCGGGCGTCGTAGAACCACTTGGGCGGAAGCTGTTTGGGGGTGCTGGTCAGCCCGTCGGCCACATCGGCGCGCAGCGCGGCCGCGGTGGCATCGGCGGGCAGGGTGCGGGTGACGGTGAAGGGGCTCAACGGGAAGCCTCCTTGAGTGCGGTGAGCAGTACATCGGTGCGGGTGGCGGTGAGCAGGGTGCGGTCGGGGACCTCGGTCCAGCTGGGGTCCTGGTCGTACGGCTCGGAGGCCACCACCACGCCCCGGTCCGGATCGGTCAGGTACCACAGCGTGTCGCCCCAGGCGGTGGCGGCGATGGTCTCGCCGTCCATGAGCAGCAGATTGAGCCGTGAGTCGGGGGAGGCGTCGGCGAGCTGCTCCACGGTCTCGGCCAGCGCCTCCGGCGGCGCGTGGCCCAGCCGAAGCCGGTGCAGCACCAGCGCCCAGACGAACGCCGAGTCGCACCGCGCCTCCAGGCCGAGCAGATCCGCCGGTGGCAGGGCGGCGGCGAGGTCAGCGACCGCGTGCGGCCAGTCGCGGAGCGCCCCGTTGTGGCTGAACAGCCAGGTCCCGGAGGCGAACGGCGAGGCGCCCGCCTCGCCGTCCGCGCTCGCCTCGGTGGCGTCCCTCACGGCGGCCATCAGCGCCCCCGTGCGGACCACGCGGGCCAGGTCGGCGAACGACAGATCGCCCCAGATGGGCCCGGCGCGGCGGTAGCGCGCGGGTACCGGGTCGCCCGAGGCGTACCAGCCGACGCCGAACCCGTCGGCGTTGACCGTGCCGTGCGCCTGCCGCCGCGGCGCCCACGACTGCCGGAACAGACTGTTCGCGGGCGCCACGACCACCTCGCCGATGGAGGTCCGCGGCCCGAGGTAGGCCAGGTGCCGGCACATCAGGACGCGTCCCGCGCGGTGCGGAAGCCGGAGAAGATCTGGCGGCGTACCGGCAGGTCCCAGTTGCGGAACGTGCCCCGGCAGGCGACCTCGTCCACCGCGAAGGAACCGCCGCGCAGCACCTTGTGCGACGGGCCGAAGAAGACTTCCGAGTACTCGCGGTAGGGGAAGGCGCGGAACCCCGGGTAGGGCAGGAAGTCGCTCGAGGTCCACTCCCACACATCGCCGATCAGCTGCCGCACCCCCAGCGGGGAGGCGCCGCGCGGATAGCTGCCGGCCGCCGCGGGCCGCAGATGGCGCTGGCCCAGATTGGCGTGCTCGGGCGTGGGATCCTCGTCGCCCCACGGATAGCGCCGGGACCGGCCGCTCTCCGGGTCGTGGCGGGCGGCCTTCTCCCACTCCTCCTCGGTCGGCAGCCGCCGCCCCGCCCAGCGGGCGTAGGCGTCCGCCTCGTACCAGCTCACATGCACCACCGGCTCGTCCGGCGGCACCGGCTCCGTCACCCCGAACCGCCGGCGCAGCCACTGCCCGCTCTCGCGGCGCCAGAACAGCGGGGCGGCGAGGCCGTGCTCCTGGATGTACGCCCAGCCGTCGGCCGTCCACCAGCGTCGCTCGGTGTAGCCGCCGTCCGCGATGAACCGCTCGTACGCGCCGTTGGTCACCGGAGTGGTGTCGATGTGGAAGGCCGGGACCAGCCGGTGGTGCGCGGGCCGCTCGTTGTCCAGGGCCCAGGGCTCGGCCGAGGTGCCCATGGTGAACGGGCCGCCGGGGACCAGCACTTCCTCCGGCAGAGCCTCGCCGTCCGCCGCGTCGGGCGGCGGCGGGGCGGTGAGCGCGGCG
Source organism: Streptomyces lacaronensis (assembly GCF_047337785.1). Taxonomy (NCBI): domain Bacteria; kingdom Bacillati; phylum Actinomycetota; class Actinomycetes; order Kitasatosporales; family Streptomycetaceae; genus Streptomyces; species Streptomyces lacaronensis. Next base: position 1,342,966 of record NZ_JBLHDK010000003.1, on the reverse strand, counting down.
GGTCCGCGGCGCAGCTGGTGGGTGATGAGCATCGTCTCGTCGTGCTGCTGCTCATGCTGCGCGATCATGCCGAAGGCGAAGCCCGCGTCGACCAGCGGGGCGCCGCGCAGCTCGATCCGCTCCAGGATGTCCAGCACCCGGCCGCGCACCTCGTGGACATAGCCGCGGGCCTCGGCGGGCGCCAGCAGCGGCAGGGTGGGCCGCTCGGCGCGCGGATGCTCGAAGGCGTCGTATATCGAGTCGATCTCGGGGCGCAGGGCGTCACGCCCGCCGACCGCGCGCAGCAGCCACTGCTCCTCCTGGTTGCCGATGTGCGCCAGATCCCACACCAGCGGGGACATCAAAGGGGAGTGCTGGGCGGTGAGGTCGGGCTCGTCCACGCAGGTGGTCAGGGTGTGGGTGCGGTCGCGCGCGGTGCGCAGCGCCTTCTCGGCGCGTCGGCGCAGCGCTTCGGGATCGATGGTGAGATCGGAATCGGGGGCGGTCATGACCGTCCCTCCTTACCGGTAAGGGGAGCGAGCAGATCGTCGGCGGGACATCGGCCGCGGACCACATAGCGGTCGGTGAAGGCGGCGACGGCGGCGGTGATGGCGGGGGAGGCGCCGATACGCGGCAGCGCGTCCAGCGCCGTGGTGAAGCAGCTGACGGCGGCGGTGCGCAGCTCGGGGTCGGCCAGACCGTGGCGGGCCGCGGCCCGCCACAGCGGATTGCCCGGTGCGGGGCGGGCGCCCGCCGTCTCCGCGAGCGGTTTCACCACCCGGTAAACCGTTTCAGCAGCCTCGGGATCGTCGAAGAGCGCGACCGTGACGGCAAGGGGGACGATCCAGCCGTCCTCACCGCTCTGCGCGTCGATCATGCGCAGTTCCAGATGGCCGCGCGGGCGGACGGGGGGAAAGAGCGTGGAGATGTGGAAGTCGAGGTCGTCATGGGTGGGTGGCCGGGGCAGCCCCGTCCGGGCCCACCGGCGGAAGGTCACCCCGGACGGCACCGTCCAGGGCGCCTTCTCGTCCCGGATGGCCATCACGGGCGCGTCCAGCACGTAGTGGGCCCAGGCCGTGCGGGGATCCCGGCCGTCGGCCGGGGCGTGGGTGCGTCCGGGTTCCATCGCCGTCCACAGCGCCTGCCGGGTGGAGCGGTAGCCCGTGGGGCGGCCCTGGCGCAGCGGCGAGTTGGCGAACGCGGCGGTGAGCACCGCGCCCAGCAGATGGGCGAGCCGCCAGCGCCGTGCCATGCCGAGCGGTCCGGGCTCCTCGTGCCCGGCGTCCACGCAGACCTGCACGGAGGCGGTGTTGCACATCATGGAGCGCCCGGCCGGACCCCGGCGGTCGAAGTAGGTCTCCATGCAGTCGTACCGGGGCGTGGTGAGGAAGCGTCTCGGCGGGCGCCAGGGGTCATGTCCGTGGCCGGCGAGCCCGAGGCCGAGGCCGGTGAGTACGGAACGTACGAGAACCAGATCGGCGGTCGCGGACTCCACACACGCGGTGAGGGAGTCGGCCGGGAGGGAGCTGAGCTCCACCTGACCGCCGGGTTCGAAAGTGATGGCGGACCGCAGCGGCAGTCCGCGCAGGGCGGTGACCGCGGCTTCGAGCCGGGCCGTCTCGATGGGTCGTGCGGGGTCGTGCGGATCGTATATGAGCCATTCGAGCTCGACTCCGATGCGGCGCGGCGGCCCGGTCTTGAAGCAGATGCCGTGCAGCCGGGCCTCCATCTCGGCCTCGCTGATCGCCTTGTCGTCGGGCACAGTCGTCATCTCCCGTCCCGTTCCGGCAACGGCTCGCTGGGAAACGAACCGAAATGTCGCCGTCCACCTTTACCTGCCGACGCGCCGGGCTCAAGAGTGCCTCCAGAGTTGCACAAGAGTTCATCTGCCGCCGGGTGGGCAGGGCAGGATGGCTGACGGCGGTGGCGGTTCCGCTCGTCGTACCGACTAGTTAGTATGTTCGACCCGGCGCGGTACCGCGTTCCGACGATCCCTCTGTGGAGGCCACCGCATGCAGGCATGGCGAGTGCACGACAATGGCGAGCCCGGTGAGGTCATGCGCCTCGACGAGGTGCCGGACCCCCAGGCGGGACCGGGACAGCTGCTGCTGCGGGTCCGGGCCGTCAACGTCAACTTCCCCGACGCCCTGCTGTGCCGCGGCCAGTACCAGGTGCGGCCGCCCCTGCCGTTCACCCCCGGCGTCGAGGTGTGCGGCGAGGTCGTCGCCGTCGGCGAGGGCGCCGAGGGCGTGGTGGGCTCCCGCGTCCTGGCCACGCCCACGCTCCCCGCGGGCGGCTTCGCCGAGCTGGTGCCCGTGGAGGCGGCGGCCGCGCTGCCCGCGCCCGACGCCCTGGACGACGCCGAGGCCGCGGCGCTGCACATCGGCTACCAGACCGGCTGGTTCGGCCTGCACCGCAGGGCCCGCATCCAGTCCGGCGAGACGCTCCTGGTGCACGCCGCCGCGGGCGGGGTCGGCAGCGCCGCCGTCCAGCTCGGGAAGGCGGCCGGGGCCACCGTGATCGGCGTCGTCGGTGGCGAGGACAAGGCGCGGGTCGCCCGCGAGCTCGGCTGCGACCTCGTCCTGGACCGGCGCGCCGACGACATCGTGGCGGCCGTCAAGGAGGCCACCGGCGGACGCGGCGCGGACGTCGTCTACGACCCGGTCGGCGGCGACGCCTTCGTCAAGTCCGTCAAATGCGTCGCCTTCGAGGGCCGCATCGTGGTCGTCGGCTTCGCCAGCGGCGTCGTCCCCCAGGCCGCCCTCAACCACGCCCTGGTCAAGAACTACGCCATCCTCGGCCTCCACTGGGGCCTTTACAACACCCACGACCCGGCCGCGATCCGCGCCTGCCACGAGGAGCTGACCAAGCTCGCCGCACAGGGCACCGTCAAACCGCTGGTCAGCGAGCGCGTACCGCTGGAGGACGCGGCCGGCGCCGTCCAGCGCGTCGCCGACGGCGTGACCACCGGCCGCGTGGTCGTCGTCCCAGGGCAGGCCGCCGGAGGGGACCGATGAGCACCACCCGGCACCGCCCCGCCGTGGACGCCGACGAGCTGCGCCGCCGCGTCCGCGAACTCCTGGACGCCCATCCGCCCGCCACCACCGACCGCGTGGACTTCCTGCGCGCCCGCTTCGACGCCGGGCTCGCGTGGGTGCACTACCCGGCCGGACTCGGCGGCCTGGACGCCCCGCGCTCCCTCCAGGCCGTCGTCGACGCCGAGCTGGAGGCCGCGGGGGCGCCCGACAACGACCCCCGCCGCATCGGCATCGGCCTCGGCATGGCCGCCCCCACCATCCTCGGCTTCGGCACCGACGAACAGCGGGAGCGGCTGCTGCGCCCGCTGTGGACCGGCGAGGAGGTGTGGTGCCAGCTGTTCAGCGAGCCCGGCGCCGGATCCGACCTCGCGGCGCTCGCCACCCGGGCGGTGCGCGACGGCGAGGACTGGGTGGTGGACGGACAGAAGGTCTGGACCTCCAGCGCCCATCTCGCCCGCTGGGCCATCCTCATCGCCCGCACCGACCCCGACCAGCCCAAACACCGCGGCATCAGCTACTTCATCTGCGATATGACCGACCCCGGCGTCGAGGTCCGGCCGCTGCGCCAGATCACCGGCGAGGCGGAGTTCAACGAGGTCTTCCTCACCGGGGTACGGATCCCCGACAGCCGACGGCTCGGCGAGATCGGCGAGGGCTGGCGGGTCGCCCAGACCACCCTGATGAACGAGCGGGTCGCCATCGGCGGCGGCCGCGTCCCCCGCGAGGGCGGCATGATCGGCCTCGTCGCCGACACCTGGCGGGAGCGGCCCGAACTGCGCACCCACGACCTCCACCAGCGGCTGCTGCGGCTGTGGACGGAGTCCGAGGCGGCCCGGCTCGCGGGCGAGCGGCTGCGCCAGCAGCTCGCGGTCGGCCAGCCCGGCCCCGAGGGCTCGGCCATGAAACTCGCCTTCGCCCGCCTCAACCAGCGGATCAGCGCGCTGGAGGTCGAGCTGCTGGGGGAGGAGGGACTGCTCTACGACGACTGGACGCTGCGCCGCCCCGAACTCGTGGACTTCACCGGGCGCGAGGCCGGCTACCGCTATCTGCGCGCCAAGGGCAACTCCATCGAGGGCGGCACCTCGGAGGTGCTGCTCAACATCATCGCCGAACGCGTCCTGGGCCTGCCGTCCGAGCCGCGGACCGACAAGGACGTCCCGTGGAAGGACCTGCCCCGATGAGCACCGCCGACCTGCTCTACTCCGAGGCGGAGGACGATCTGCGCGCGGCCGTACGGTCGCTGCTCACCGACCGGTGCCCGCCCGCCACGGTGATGTCCGAGGCCGAGAGCGGCCGGGCGTACGACGTGGCGCTGTGGCGCGCGCTGGGCGCCGAGATGGGCACCGCGGGGCTGCTGGTGCCGGACAAGCTCGGCGGCCAGGGGGCCACCGCGCGGGAGGCGGCGGTGGTGATGGAGGAGCTCGGCCGCGCCGTCGCTCCCGTGCCCTACCTCACCAGCGCCGTCCTCGCCGCCGCCGCCCTGCTCGGCTGCGACACCGACCAGGAGGCCGTGGCCCGGCTGCTCGGCGCGGTCGCCGAGGGCCGTACGGTCGGCGCCCTCGCGGTGCCGCTGTCCACCGCGGCCGTGGCGCCCGGCGGCGGGTCCGGCGCGCCCGCCGTGACCGTAAGGGCCGAGGGCGACGGCACGCTCAGCGGCCAGGTCTCCGGTGTCGCGGGCGCGGCGGGCGCCGATGTGCTGCTCGTCCCCGCCACCGGCGCGGACGGCCATGGGCTGTACGCCGTGGAGACCGCCGGGACCAGCGTCACCGTCGAACCCCTCACCTCGCTCGACCTCACCCGCCCGCTCGCCGCGGTGACCCTCACCGGCGCCCCGGCCCGCCGGCTGGCCGGGCCCGGCCGGGCCGAGGCGGCCATCGGGCAGGCGCTGCTGACCGGGGCCGGGCTGCTCGCCTCCGAGCAGCTGGGCGTGGCCGAATGGTGTCTGACCGAGACCGTCCGCCACACCAAGGAGCGCCATCAGTTCGGGCGCCCCATCGGCTCGTTCCAGGCGCTCAAGCACCGTATGGCCGCCCTGTGGCTGGAGCTGGTCTCGGCGCGCGCCACCGCACGGTACGCCGCCGACGCACTGGCCACGGACAGCCCGGACACACCGGTCGCGGTGGCCGTGGCCCAGGCGCACTGCGCCGAGGTGGCGGTGCACGCGGCCGAGGAGTGCGTCCAGCTGCACGGCGGCATCGGCATGACCTGGGAGCACCCGGCGCATCTGTATCTCAAGCGGGCCAAGAGCGACGAGATCGCACTGGGCACCCCCGGCCGCCACCGGCAGGCGCTCGCCGCGCTGGTGGAACTGCCGGCCCCCACCGGCTGACCGGCCGGCGGCCCCACCGGCTGACCCGCCGGATCCGGCGAACCCGCCCCCGCTCCGCGATCACGCCACTAGAGTGCCGAACAGCTGTGCGGCACATCGGGTGGGTCCGGAACGGGGGGCACATGATGAGCGACTACGACTACATCGTGGTGGGGGCGGGCTCGGCGGGCGCCGTGGTGGCGGCCCGGCTGACGGAAGCCCCGGACGTACGGGTGCTGCTGATGGAGGCCGGGAAGGACGACGCGGCAGCGCAGATCCACGACCCCACCGCGTGGTTCACCCTCATCGGCGGTGAGCACGACTGGGGCTACACCACCGTCCCGCAGCCGGGCCTGGCCGGGCATCCGCAGGCCGCCGCGCGCGGCAAGGTGCTCGGCGGCTCCAGCAGCATCAATGTGATGACCTATGTCCGCGGCCACCTCGGCACCTTCGACGCCTGGGCCGCCGACGGCTGCACCGGCTGGGACGCCGCCTCGGTGCTGGAGACCTTCCGCGCCCTCGAGCACGCCGAGGGCCGTGACCCGCGCTTCCGGGGCACCGGCGGCCCGCTGCGGCTCAGCCGGGCCGAGACGCCCAACCCGCTGAGCACCGCCTTCCTCGACGCCGCCAAGGAACTCGGCCACCCCTACAACGACGACTTCAACGGCGCGGAGAGCGACGGCGCCGGGCGCCATGAGTGGACCGTTCACAAGGGGCGCCGCCAGAGCACGGCGGTCGCCTATCTCGACCCGGCGATGGACCGCGCCAACCTCACCGTGCGCACCGAGGCCCAGGTACACCGGCTGCTCTTCGAGGGCACCCGCTGCGTCGGCGTCGAATACGCGGGCTCCGGCGGTGTGGCACGTCGGGTGCGCGCGGCGCGGGAGGTCATCGTGTGCGCGGGCTCGGTGGACTCGCCCAAGCTGCTGATGCTCTCCGGAATCGGCCCGGCCCGGCATCTGCGCGAGGTGGGCGTCCCGGTGCTGGTGGACGCCCCCGAGGTGGGGGCCAATCTCCAGGACCACCCCCTGGTCGGGCTGGTCCACGAGGCGGGCATCCCGCTGCCGCCGCCCCCGCTGACCACCGCCGAGGCGGCCCTGTTCACCCGGACCGACCCCGGGCTGCCCCGCCCCGACCTCGAGGTGTTCCTCTTTCACATCCCGTTCCACCCGAGGCTGCTGCCGTTCCCGCCGAACAGCTTCACCCTGACGGCCGCCGCGATGCAGCCCCACAGCCGGGGCACGGTCCGGCTCTCCGGCGCCGACCCCGAGGACCGACCGCTGATCGACCCCGGCTATCTCAGCGACGGAAGGGACCTCGCCACCCTGGTCCAAGGCGTCGAACTGGCCCGGTCGCTCGCCGCCACCGACGCGTTCGAGGAGTGGCAGCCGCGCGAACTGCTGCCCGGCCCCGGGGTGAGCGGCCGGGACGGACTGGCCGACTTCGTCCGCGAGAACACCGGCACCTACTTCCACCACGTCGGCACCTGCCGGATGGGCGGGGATGAGCAATCGGTGGTGGATCCCCGGCTGCGCGTCCGGGGCGTCGAGGGGTTGCGGATCGCCGATGGATCGATCATGCCGTCGATCGTCTCGGCCAACACCAACGCGACCTGCGTCATGATCGGCGAGATGGCCGCCGAGCTGATCCGCGCCGACGCCTGAGCGGGCTCGCCACGCCCGCTCACTGCGCGGGGGCGACCGCCGGGGAGTAACCGAACAGCAGATCGGCACCCGTATGGAGCACCAGGTGACGGCGGTCCAGGGGCGATTCTGGGCCACACTGACGGCCGGATTCCGATGTTCCGTAGTGGCCGAGGAGGCTCCCCATGGCCATTTCCATCTCCGTGGTCCTGCTGCTTCTGATCCTCACAGTGGTGTTTCTCCGCAGCGGCGGACTGCGTATCTCGCATGCCCTGGTCTGTGTGACGCTCGGCTTCTACCTGGCGAGCAGCAGCGTGGCGCCCACCATCTCCGAGGGGCTGGCAGCCACCGCGGACGTGGTCAGCAGCGTCCGTCCCTGATCCACGCCCGCGGCGACCGGTCTCTGACGGCCCGGCTCAGCGGCCGATCTCGACGTCCTCCAGTACACCGACCGCATCGGGCACCAGAATCGCCGCCGAGTAGTAGGCGGAGACCAGATAGGACGTCACGGCCTGCTCGCTGATGCCCATGAACCGGACGTTCAGACTGGGCTCGTACTCATCCGGGATACCGGTCTGATGCAGTCCGATGACCCCCTGGTTCTCCTCCCCGGTGCGCATCGCCAGGATGGAGCTGGTGCCGGACTCGCTGATCGGGATCTTGTTGCAGGGCAGCAGCGGAACCCCGCGCCACGCCCGCACCGCGATCCCGGCCACCTCGATGCCCTGTGGATACAGACCACGGTTGCTGCACTCGCGCCCGAAGGCGGCGATGGTGCGCGGATGCGCCAGCAGATACTGGGTCTTGCGACGCCGGGCCAGCAGCTCGTCCAGGTCGTCCGGGGTGGGCGGGCCGCTGCGGGTGTGGATGCGCTGGGACAGGTCCGCGTTGTGCAGCAGACCGAATTCCCGGTTGTTGACGAGCTCGTGTTCCTGGCGTTCGCGCAGGGCCTCGATGGTGAGGCGGAGCTGCTGCTCGACCTGGTTCATGGGCTCGTTGTAGAGGTCGGCGACGCGGGTGTGGACGCGCAGCACGGTCTGGGCCACGCTCAGCTCGTACTCCCGGGGCTCCAGTTCGTAGTCCACGAAGGTGCCCGGCAGGACCGGTTCGCCCGAGTGGCCGGACGCGATGGCGATATCGGCCTCACCACGCCGGTTCTGAGCGGGCGCGGTCCGCTCGGCGAGCCCTTGGAGATGGTCGCGCAGCGACGCGGAGCGGTCGGCGGCCTCCTGGACGACGCGGCGGGGGAGGGTGAGCACCGTGGTCCGGGTGACGGCCCGGGCGGTGAACTCCCAGGTGTGCTCCGGGCCGGTCAGGACCGCGTCGCCGAAGTACTCCCCGTCGGCCAGCACCGCCAGCGTGCTGCCCTCGTCATACGCGCCGGGGGCGATCTGGCGGACCTTGCCATGGGCGATCAGGAACACCTGGTCGGCCGGGCGGCCCGCCTCCACCAGCACATCCCCCGGCGCGTACTCGCGCTGCACACAGCCGTCGGCCAGCGACTCCAGCACGGAGGTGACTCCGAAACCACGCAGCGTCGGCAGCTCGCCCAGCTCCGGCGGGATGACCCGCACCTGTGATCCGGTGGTGATGAACTCCACCCGCCCGTCCCCGACCGTGTAGGTCAGCCGGCGGTTCACCCGGTACGTACCGGCCGACACCTGGACCCAGGGGAGGACGCGCAGCAGCCACCGGGACGAGATGGCCTGCATCTGCGGAACGGACTTGGTGGTGGTCGCCAGGTTCCGTGCGGCGGCCGTGCCCAGACTCAGCGGCTGCTCACCGGACTCCACGGAGGTGGTCATAAGTGCTCATCACCCATTTCGGTAGATCTTCGGGAAGGTATGCGAAGGCCACAGGCCCGGTCGGGTGGACGTCAGGGTCCGTCGGGCCGATTCAGAGCCCGACTTCCACGTTCTCCAGAATTCCGAGCGCGTCCGGGACGAGCACGGCCGCGGAATAGTAGGCGCTGACGAGATACGAGATGATGGCCTGATCGCTGATTCCCATGAACCGCACCGAGAGGCTCGGCTGGTATTCGTCGGGAATTCCGGTGCGGTGCAGTCCGATGACCCCCTGGTTCTCCTCCCCGGTGCGCAGAACGAGAATGGAGCTCACCCCGCTCCCGGAGACCGGAATCTTGTTGCACGGGAGGATGGGCACGCCCCGCCAGGCCGGCAGAGCGTGCCCGTTCACCTCCGTGGGCTGCGGAGAGATGCCATGGCTGTTGAACTGCCTGCCGATCGCCGCGATGGCACGCGGATGCGCCAGGATCAGCCCCGGGTCCTTCCAGACGGTGGCCAGCAGCGCGTCGAGGTCGTCCGGGGTGGGCGGGCCGCTGCGGGTGTGGATGCGCTGGGACAGGTCGGCGTTGTGCAGCAGGCCGATCTCGGGGTTGTTGACGAGCTCGTGCTCCTGGCGTTCGCGCAGGGCCTCGATGGTGAGGCGGAGCTGCTGCTCGACCTGGTTCATGGGCTCGTTGTAGAGGTCGGCGACGCGGGTGTGGACGCGCAGCACGGTCTGGGCCACGCTCAGCTCGTACTCCCGCGGCGCCAGCTCGTACTCCGCGAAGGTGCCCGGCAGGACCGGCTCGCCGGAGTGGCCCGAGGCCAGGGCGATGGCCGCCTCCCCGTGCTCGTTCCGCTCGGTCTCCGGCGCCGAGCGCACCGCCTCCACATGCGCGCGCAGCTCAGGTGAGCGGTCCAGCTGCTCCTCGAACTCCTGCCGGGGCAGGGCCAGCACCGTGCAGGACGTCACTGCCTTCACGGTGATGCCCCAGGTGCCCGCGTCGGCGGCGGTCAGCTCCGGCTCCCCGATGTGGTCGCCACCGGCGGCCGAGCCGACCACCGAGGGCTCGTCGAACGCGCCCTCGGTCAATTTCTCGACCTTGCCGTGGGCGATGAGGAGGAGCTCATCCGCCGGGCGCCCGGCCTCCACCAGCACATCGCCGGGCGCGAACTCCCGCTGGGTGAAGCGGTCCGCCAGGGCCTCGAGCACCGCGGCGTCCTCGAACCGGCGCAGCAGCGGCAGCTCGCGCAGCTCGACCGGGATGACCCGCACCTGTGATCCGGTGGTGGTGAACTCCACCCGGCCGTCCCCGAGCGTATGGGACGCCCGGCGGTTCACCCGGTAGGAACCGCCCGGAACCTGCACCCACGGCAGCATGCGCAGCAGCCACCGCGAGGTGAGACCCTGCATTTGCGGAACGGATTTGGTCGTCGTCGCCAGGTTCCGCGCGGCCGCCGTGCCGAGGCTCAACTGCGGCTGCGAAATGTCGGTACCGGAACCCGGTTCAACGGACGTCGTCATCGTGAATGCTCACCCATCCCTGTACGGACCTTGAAGAGAAATTCCGCTCGAGCAACTGCCAAGCTATCAGCGGACTTTGGGCCTTTGCATTCACTCAAAAGAGTGCCGGGGTGCGGGTTATGACGGCGGTCGCCGACGGGTAAACATTCCGAATGCGCCCTGGGCCGACGGCCGCCGCGCCCCGCCCGTTCACCCGGCGCGCGCATCCGCCCCGCGCCCCCACGGCCACCGCCGCAACGGCCCCGGCACCTCGGGAACGGCGAGGAAATGGCCGGGGACCACCCGTGGAACTCTTCGCTCAGCACTGCCCTTTGGGTGTACGGCCGCCCGATACTCACTGGCGTCGAGCCTGCGTATCCGGCACCGCGCCGGGACGAGAGCCGGGAGGCCCCATGGACCGCCGTACACGCCGTGCCTTTGTCGTCACCCTCGGAGCCGCTCTGGCGGGCGGCGCCGCCGCGCCCGCGTTCGCGGGCACGTCCGCCTCGCTGGGCGACACCGCCGTCGCGAAGGACGGCTCGAAGGACGGCTCGAGGGACCGCGCCAAGGGCGAGCGGCCGCTGGCGAGAGCCCACGCCCACAACGACTACGAGCACCCGCGTCCGCTCCTCGACGCGCTCTCGCACGGCTTCGGCAGCGTCGAGGCCGACATCTGGCTGGTCGACGGCCAGCTGCTGGTCGCGCACGACGCCACGGACCTCGACCCCACCCGCACCCTGGAGTCGCTCTACCTCGACCCGCTGGCCCGGCGGGTGAAGGCCAACGGCGGCCGGGTCTACCGCGGTTACGACCTGTCGCTTCAGCTGCTGATCGACCTCAAGACCGCCGGGGAGCCCACCTACCTGGAGCTGGCCAAGCGGCTGCGCCGCTACGGCCACCTGTTCAGCGCCGCCTACGGCGGGGTAGCCGGCCGGGTGCGCCGCGGCGCGGTGACGGCCGTCATCTCCGGCGACCGCGGCGCCCGGGCCCCCATGGAGGCCGAGACGGTGCGCCACGCCTTCTACGACGGACGGCTGGAGGACCTCGGCTCGGGCGTGCCCGCCTCCTTCATCCCGCTGATCAGCGCCGACTGGACCAAGACCTTCACCTGGACGGGAGCCGGTCCGATACCGGCGGCGGAGCGCGAGACACTGCGCCGCCTCGTCGCCTCCGCGCACGACGCCCGGCAGACCGTGCGCTTCTGGGCCACCCCGGACGTGGCAGGTACGGAGCGCGACGCACTGTGGCAGGAACTCCTGGCCGCCGACGTGGACTACCTCAACACCGACGACCTGGCGGGACTGGAGGCGTTCCTGCGCACGGCCCGCTGACGCCTCATGGGGCGGCGGCCGGGGAGAAAACCACTCGCGTGCCGCCGCCCGCACGGCCATGCTGGCCCCATGCCCATCAGGACCGCCACCGCCGAGGACTGGCCCGCCATCTGGGCCTTCCTGCGCCGCATCGTCGCCGCGGGGGAGACCTACACCTACCCCCGCGACCTGGACGAGGACCGGGCCCGCGAGATCTGGATGCTGGAGCCCCCGAGCCGTACCGTCGTCGCCACCGACCCCGACGGCACGGTCCTCGGCTCGGCCAAGACGAACCCCAACCACATGGGGCCCGGCGCGCATGTCGCGGGCGCCAGTTTCATGGTGGCCCCCGAGCACGGCGGGCGCGGTGTGGGCCGCGCCCTGGGCGAGCACGTCCTGGACTGGGCGCGCGCCGAGGGCTACAAGGCGATGCAGTTCAACGCCGTGGTGGAGAGCAACACCCGGGCGGTGGCGCTGTGGCGCTCACTCGGCTTCGAGGTCATCGGCACCGTCCCCAAGGCGTTCGCCCACCCCACGAACGGCTATGTGGGGCTGCACATCATGCATCGCTTCCTCTGATCCCGGCCGGCTCACCGGCCCCGGCGGGATCCCTGAACCCCGCCGGATCGTCGAGGACCGCCTGCACCACCGAGCTGGCCCCGCCCAGCAGCGGACCGTCCGGGCCGAGCCGGGAGACGGTCACCGCCCCGCTGCCCGGACGGGCCGGGTCGGTGAGCCGCCGGCCCAACTCCCGCTCCAGGGCGGGCAGCAGCCAGGGCGCCAGCGGCGTCAGGGCGCCGCCGAGCACCACCTTCTCCGGATCCAGCAGGTTCACCGCGCCCGCGAGGGCGATCCCGAGCGCCGAGCCCGCGCCGCGCAGCGCACGCCGCGCCCGCTGGTCGCCGCCGGCCGCCCGCACGGCCAGCACGGCGATACGGCCGCCGGGGCCCGGGTGCTGGGCCGCGGCCTCCTCGGGGGACAGGCCGCTCGCCCGCAGCACCGCCTCCTCGCCCGCGTACTGCTCCAGACAGCCGCGCCCGCCGCAGGCGCACTCGGGCCCATCGGGACGCACCGGCACATGGCCCAGCTCGCCCGCGAAACCGTGGGTGCCGCGCAGCAGTTGCCCGTCGAGCACGACCGCTGCGCCGATGCCGATCTCGGCCGAGACATGGACGAAGTCCCGGGGCGCCGGATCGTGGCCGCCCCGCCACAGCTCGGCGAGCGCGCCCAGATTCGCCTCGTTGTCCACGGTCACCGGCAGACCGGGCAGCGCCGCGCGCAGCTCGTGGCCGATGTCCACCCCCTCCCAGCCCAGGTTGGGCGCGCGGACGACCAGCGACGAGTCCCGCGCCACCAGACCGGGCACCGCCACCGCGAGCCCCACCGGCCGCAGCCCGCCCAGCTCCGCCTCCGCCGCGACCTGCCGGACCAGACCGGCGAGCTGGGCGAGCACCGGGGCCGGTGAGCGGTCGCGGTTCGCCGACGCGAGCTCCGTACGGGCCCGTATCCGCCCGGCGAGGTCCATCGCGCACACCGCGAGATGGTCCACCCCGATCTCCGCGCCCAGCCCGGCCGGACCGCGCTCGTTGAGCTGGAGGGCGCTGCCGGGGCGGCCGACCGTACCGGGCCGGGAGGGGCCCAGCTCGACCAGCAGCCCGTCCCGGATCAGCTCGTCGACGAGCGTGGAGACGGCGGCCCGGGTAAGCCCCACCCGCGCCGCCACCGCGGCACGGGACAGCGGGCCGTGGGCGGCCACGGCGTGCAGCACGAGGGAGAGATTGCGCCGGCGCATCGCCTGCTGGGTGTTGGGCAGTGGCGCTGCCACCTGAATCCGTCTCCTCTCGGCCGATCCGCTCATTGTGCCGGGCCGGTACGACAACCGGGGTCGCTCGGCCGCCGCCGTACGGCGTTCCCGCCTGGCATGGTGCGCTCACGCGTGGCGGAGCAGACCGTCCGCGTCCGTCAGCACCCGGGAGAGCCGCTCCAGCGCCGCCTCGTCGCGGGGCACCGGACCGTAGGACGGCCCCTCGGCGGTCGACCAGCGCCGGGCCACCGCCGCCGGGTCCTCGCCCAGCACCAGCCCCGCGGCCTGCGCGGCGGCCCCGAGGGCGACCAGTTCCTCGGCCCGGGGCACCTGGACCGGGCGTCCGCTCAGCCGCCGGACCGTCTCCCGCCACGCGGTGCCCTTGGCGCCGCCGCCGATGAGCAGCAGTGGGGCGTCGGGTGCCGCGTCCGCGTCCAGCACCTGGTTCAGCGCGGTGAGCAGGGCGAAGACGGCGCCGTCGTAGGCGGCCTGGAGCACCTGGCCGGGTGTGGTGTCGTGGCGCAGTCCGTGCAGCAGCCCCGAGGCGTGCGGCAGATGGGGGGTGCGCTCGCCGTCGAGGAACGGCAGCAGCACGGCCGAGCCGCCCGGCTCCACCGCCTCCCGGTCGCGGCCCAGCAGCGCCGCGATCCGGTCGACCGCGAGCGTGCAGTTGAGCGTGCACGCCAGCGGGAGCCAGGCGTCACGCGTGTCGGCGAAGCCCGCGACCACCCCGGTGGGGTCGGTGGGCCGGTGGGCCGAGACCGCGTAGACGGTGCCGGAGGTTCCCAGGCTCAGCACCGGCTGCCCCGGGCGCAGACCGAGCCCCAGGGCGGCCGCCATGTTGTCGCCCGTGCCGGGGGCCACCAGGGCGCCGGTGGGGAGCGGCAGGTCGGGCAACTCCCGTACGGTCCCGGCGGCCTCGCCGTGGCGCAGCACGCGCGGCAGCAGTTCGGGGGCGAGCCCGACCCGGCCCAGGATCTCCTCGTCGTAGGACTCGGTGCCCGAGGCCCACCAGCCGGTGCCGGAGGCGTCGCCGCGGTCGGTGGTGCCGTAGCCGGTGAGCCGTTCGGTGAGGTAGTCGTGGGGGAGCCGGACGGCCGCGGTGGCGCGGGCCGCCTCCGGTTCGTTCTCCATGAGCCAGGCCCACTTGGTGACGGTGAAGGCGGGCGCGGGCACGCTGCCCACCCGCTCCGCCCACGCCTTGGGCCCGCCCAGTTCCTCGATGAGCCGGTCGCGCTGCGGCGCGGAGCGCACATCGTTCCACAGCAGGGCGGGCCGCACCGAGCGGCCCGAGGCGTCCAGCGTGACCAGGCCGTGCTGCTGGCCGCCCACGGAGACCGCGGCCGCCTCCCGGGCCGGGGTCCCGCACTGGCGCAGCGCCTCGGTGAGCGCCTCCCACCACTGCTCGGGGACGGACTCCTTACCGGTGCCGTCGCTGCCGCCGCCGACGGTGTGCGGGGCCTGTCCTCGGGCGACGACCGCACCGGTCGCGGAGTCGACGACGAGCGCCTTGGTCGACTGCGTGGAGCTGTCCACGCCGACGACGAGCGGTCCTTGCGGCACGGGCACGGCTGCTGCTGCCATCTCGCGCTCTCCCTTGCGTTCATGGGGCGTGCGGTGTGCGGGTTGTACGGGGCTTCCCCGGAATGCTCGCGCATACTAATTTGTAAAGCGCCATGACGAAATAGGCGAGGGAGCCGCGATGAGCTACAACCCCACCCCCGAGGACAGGTTCACCTTCGGACTGTGGACGGTCGGCTGGCAGGGCCGGGACCCGTTCGGGGACGCCACCCGCCCGGCGCTCGACCCGGTGGAGTCCGTGACCCGGCTCGCCGAACTCGGCGCGTACGGCGTCACCTTCCACGACGACGACCTCATCCCCTTCGGGGCCTCGGAGACCGAGCGCGAATCGCATATCAAGCGCTTCCGGCAGGCCCTGGACGCCACCGGGATGACCGTGCCCATGGCCACCACCAACCTCTTCACCCATCCGGTCTTCAAGGACGGCGCCTTCACCGCCAACGACCGCGATGTGCGCCGCTACGCGCTGCGCAAGACCATGCGCAACATCGACCTCGCCGCCGAGCTGGGTGCGAAGACCTATGTGGCCTGGGGCGGCCGCGAGGGCGCGGAGTCCGGCGGCGCCAAGGACGTACGCGCCGCGCTCGACCGGATGAAGGAGGCATTCGACCTGCTCGGCGCGTACGTCACCGAGCAGGGCTACGATCTGCGCTTCGCCATCGAGCCCAAGCCCAACGAGCCGCGCGGCGACATCCTGCTGCCCACCGTCGGCCACGCCCTGGCCTTCATCGAGCGGCTGGAGCGGCCCGAGCTCTACGGGGTCAACCCGGAGGTCGGCCACGAGCAGATGGCCGGGCTGAACTTCCCGCACGGCATCGCGCAGGCGCTGTGGGCGGGCAAGCTCTTCCATATCGACCTCAACGGCCAGAACGGCATCAAGTACGACCAGGACCTGCGGTTCGGCGCGGGCGATCTGCGGGCCGCCTTCTGGCTGGTCGACCTGCTGGAGACCGGTGGCTACGAGGGTCCGCGCCACTTCGACTTCAAGCCCCCGCGCACCGAGGACATCTCGGGCGTCTGGGCCTCGGCGGCGGGTTGCATGCGCAACTACCTCATCCTCAAGGAGCGCGCGGCCGCCTTCCGCGCCGACCCCGAGGTCCAGGAGGCGCTGCGCGCCTCGCGCCTGGACCAGCTGGGCCTGCCGACCCTCGACGAGGGCGAGACCCCGGCGGCGCTGCTCGCGGACCGCACCGCCTTCGAGGACTTCGACGTCGAGGCGGCCGCCGAGCGCGGTATGGCCTTCGAGCGCCTCGACCAGCTGGCCATGGACCATCTGCTGGCCGCGCGCGGCTGACCGTGTCCGACTGATCGTGTCCGGTCGGCCGCGTCCGGCCGCCGGTCCCGCCCCCCGACGGGACCGGCGGCCGGGGTTCTCACCGGCTCAGAGCTCCGGCAGCCGATTCAAGCCCCCGGCAGCCGACCGCTCAGGACGACGGCTGCCAGCCGCCGAGCCAGTCGGCGATCTCGTAGTCCGCGGCCTGGGCGTCGGTCAGCTGCGGACGGTCCGTGCTCGCCGCACCGGAACCGGCGCCGGTGTTCTTGTACTCCGCGAAGCGGTCGTCCTTCCAGGAGAAGCCGCTCATGTCCGTCCACGGTGTGGTCTTGATCGCCCCTGACAGATCCGTATTGCGAACGATCGCCTGCGGATCGAGACTGGCGTCGCCGCCCGCGTGCCAGGGACGGCCGAGATAGAACGACCGGCTGCTGACATCCCCGGTGATATTGCTGTTGATGAACAGGAAGCCCTTCTTCCCGGCCGCCGTCGAGGGCGCCGCGACATAGCCGCCGGAGCTGCCGTCGTAGCGCTTGACGAGCCGGATCGCCGACTTGTTGATCACGGCGGAGGCCCGGCCGAAGATGAAGTCGACATTCCCCTGGATCCAGGCGTTGTTGACGTACACCCGGCCGACCTTGTCCTTGCTCGCCGAGTCCAGCAGCAGGGTGTCCTGGTCCCCGACCGCGCCGACGTTGTCCAGGACGATCCGGTCGGCCGCGGTGCGCAGCGCGACCGCCTGCTTGTCGGTGATGCTGGTGTTGCCCTCGTCGAAGTCGTTCACGAACTGCAGATTGCGGGCCTGGAAGTCATCGGCCTCGACAGCCACGGTCGCGCTGCCGCTGGTGCCGTAGGTGCCTCCGCCGGGTTTGGGGGTGCCGGAGGCGTTGTTGTAGACGATCGTCACATCGTTCTTGCTGCTCGTGGTCCCCACCAGCCGGATATGCGGCTTGTTGGCGGGAACCTTCACCGTCTCGCGGTACGTACCGGGCTTGATGGAGATGGTGACGGCGGTCGGGTTGTTCGCCGGCACCGCGTCGACGGCCGCCTGAACGGTGGTGTAGGTGCCGCTGCCGTCCTTGGCCACCACGATGGTGGCCGCCGCGGCCGTGGGCGTGGCGGCGTGGGCCGGGGCGACGGCGAGCCCGACGCCGGTGGCCAGGGCCAGGGAGGAGATGAGCGGAGCGGGGCGGCGGCGCCGGGGGCGCCGTGGACTGAGGGTCATGGTCGGTGACTCCGTCCCGTGGAGGCGTGCCGAGGGGGTTGACGCCTTACGGTCTCCACGGCCCGTCCAAAGGTTGCCGCCCCGCCGCCTTCGGCCTGGCTCGTCCTTCGGCCCGCATGGGTCTTCGGGCCGCCTGGACCTTCCGCCCGTCTCGTCTGTGGGCGCCGTGGCGCCGTCGGGATGGGGCGACTTCCCTGGCCCTGGTCCCAGGCCGATGGCGGACGAGATGCCACCACCGGCCCGTGCGCCGCGTCAGCCGTCGGAGCCGGGCATCGCCAGCGCCGCCGCCGGGTCGTGTCCGGCCGGGCCCGCGGGCCACCAGCGGCCGCGCTCCCTGCGGTACGGCCACCAGCGGCCGTCGTGGCCGTAGCGCACCTGGAGATCGGCGCCCACCACCGTCCAGCGGTTGGCCGTGGCGCGCAGCCGGGGTGCCTGTTCGTCCACCTCCCAGGCGGCCGCGAGCTGGGCTCGGGCCCGCGCGAGGGCCTCCGCGTCCGGCGTCCACTCCTCCTCCAGCACGGTGAGCGCGGCAACCCCGCCGTGCTCCCAGGCGCGGACGGCCCGCGCCAGATCGGTGCGGTCGCGCCCGCAGCCCGTCGCGAGCCGGGCGGCGATCGGGGCCGGGGGACCGGCGGCGGTCAGCCGCACCGTGTCCTGCCACACCGTCAGCGCGGCCGGGACCGGTGCGGTGGCGTGGCCGGGGGCGAGCGCCTCGGCCAGCAGCCGCTGGGCGCGTACCGCGGCGTCCGCCGCCAGGAACTCCAGCGCGGCCACGTCCAGCCCCTCGGCCGGGTCCGTGCCGCCCGCCAGCGCCGGAGGACGGCCGGGTGCGGCGACGGCGGGCGGGGGCCCGGGCAGCGGAGGCGGCCCGGGCGCGGCGAACGCCTCCCGGGCCGGTACGCCCTCCGGCGCCGACGGAGCGGCGTCGTCCGCCGCCCGCGGAAGGTGCCGGGCGGCCCGCGCCGCGCTGCGCACCTGGAGCTCGTCCAGCAGCTCCCGCTCCCCACGTCCGCGCATCAGGAGCAGCACATACGGATCCTCGTCCAGCAGCCGGGCGAGCTGGTAGCACAGCGCCGCGGTGTGCGGGCAGTGGTCCCACGCCTCGCAGCCGCACTCCGGCTCCAGATCGCCTATCCCCGGCAGCAGTTCGACGCCCACGACCGCCGCGTCCTCGGCCAGCTGCGGGGGTATGTCGCGGTCCAGCAGGGCGGCGATATGGCCGGAGCGGTCCGCGACCACCTCCAGCAGCCGGTCCCATTCCGCGCCCGTGAACTCCCGCAGCAGTACGTCGGAACGGTAAGGCGTGCGGTCGCGGTCCCGCACCACGGCGGTGACCCGGCCGGGGCGTACACACACCGCGCCCACCGCCCCCTCCCGCGCCTGCTTGCGGCCGCGCCTCAGCTGCTCGCCGTCCAGCGCCGTGTCCTCCAGGGCCTTCAGCCACGCCTGGCCCCACCAGGTGCGGGCGAAGCCGCGGCCACGGGCGGGCGGCAGTGCGGCGAAGGTGCGCTCGGACTCGGTACCACTCATCGTTCGGTCCCCCTCAGCTCCACGAGCTCCGCCAGCTCGGAGTCGGTCAGTTCGGTCAGCGCGCCCTCGCCGGAGCCGAGCACGGCGTCCGCCAGCTCCCGCTTGCGTGCCAGCATCGCGGCGATGCGGTCCTCCACGGTCCCCTCCGCGATGATGCGGTGGACCTGCACCGGCTGGGTCTGGCCGATGCGGTACGCGCGGTCGGTGGCCTGCGCCTCGACGGCCGGGTTCCACCAGCGGTCGTAGTGCACGACATGCCCTGCCCGGGTGAGGTTGAGCCCGGTGCCCGCCGCCTTCAGCGACAGCAGGAACACCGGGACCTCGCCGTCCTGGAAGCGCCGCACCATCTCCTCGCGCCGCGCCACCGGCGTACCGCCGTGCAGCAGCTGGGCCGGCACCCCGCGCGCGGCCAGGTGGCCCTCAAGGATGCGCGCCATCTGAACGTACTGGGTGAAGACCAGGACGCTCGCGCCCTCGGCCAGGATGGTGTCCAGCAGCTCGTCGAGCAGCTCCAGCTTGCCGGAGCGCCCGGGCACCACCGGCCGGTCCTCCTTCAGATACTGCGCCGGGTGATTGCAGATCTGCTTCAGACCGGTGAGGAGCTTGACGATGAGTCCGCGCCGTACGAGGCCGCCGGTGCCGGAGATCTCGGCGAGGATCTCGCGCACCACCGCCTCGTAGAGTCCGGCCTGCTCCTTGGTGAGCGCGACGGCCCGGTCCGTCTCGGTCTTGGGCGGCAGCTCGGGGGCGATACCGGGGTCCGACTTGCGGCGCCGGAGCAGGAAGGGGCGGACCAGTTTCGCCAGCCGCGCGGCGGCCTCGGGGTCGCTTCCGCTCTCCACGGCCTGGGCGTAGCGCCTGCGGAACGCGCCATGGGTGCCCAGTACCCCCGGCGTGGTCCAGTCGAGGATCGCCCACAGCTCGGAGAGGTTGTTCTCGATGGGGGTTCCGGAGAGCGCCACGCGGGCCTTCGCGCCGATGGTGCGCAGCTGCCGCGCCGTCGCCGAGAACGGGTTCTTCACATGCTGCGCCTCGTCCGCGACCACCATGCCCCACGGCCCTGCCTCGGCCAGCCGCTGCGCGTCGAGCCGCATCGTGCCGTAGGTGGTGAGGACGAACTCGCCGTCGTCAAGGCCGTCCAGGCTGCGCGCGGAGCCGTGGTGGCGGCGCACCGGCGTGCCCGGCGCGAACCGCTCGATCTCCCGCCGCCAGTTGCCCATCAGCGAGGTCGGACAGACCACCAGAGTGGGCCCGGAGGCTTCGGGGACGCCCATACGGTGGAGATGGAGGGCGATCAAGGTGATGGTCTTGCCGAGCCCCATGTCGTCGGCGAGACAGCCGCCGAGGCCGATCGAGGTCATCCGGACCAGCCAGTCCAGGCCGCGCAGCTGATAGTCGCGCAGTGTGGCGGCCAGGGCGGAGGGCTGGGGCACGGGCGCCCGCTGGGCGCCGACGGTCCCCTCGGGGTCGGCGAGATGGTCCCGCAGGGCCTCCAGCCAGCCGGTGGCCCGCACCTCCACATCGGTGCCGTCGGCCTCCGTGCGACCGGTAAGGACGGCACCGAGGGCGTCGGCGGGGGTGAGCTTGCGGTCCTGCCGGTCCCGGAGGCGGCGCGCCGCGTCGGGGTCGAGGAGGACCCATTGGTCGCGCAGCCGTACCACCGGCCGGCTGGCCTCGGCGAGCCCGTCGAGCTCGGCGCGGGTGAGCTCCTGGTCGCCCACGGCGAACCGCCAGCTGAATCGCAGCAGCGCGTCGGCGGAGAGGAAGGCGGGGAACCGGGGCCCGGCGTCGTCCTGAGCCTCGTCCTCGCCGTCCGGCCCGATGACGGCGCGGGCGGTGAGCCCGCGGGCCAGCTCCCTGGGCCAGTGCACCTGGACCCCGGCGGCGTCCAGCGCCCCGGCCGCCGGACCGAGCAGCTCGGTGACCTCCTCGTCGGCGAGGTCGAGGGCGTCGGGCACGGCGGCCGACAGCAGCGGGGTGATCGGCGCCCAGGCGCGGGCCGCGCGCCGCAGGGTCAGCAGGGCGTCCATACGGGCGCGCGGACCGAGGGCCGGGGTGATGGGCGAGGTGCCCGCCCAGACATCGGCGGCGTCCGCGACCAGCGCCGGATCGGTGAGGCTGTGCAGCTGGAGGACGGCACGGAAGCGCGGCCCGTCCGCCTTACCGTTCGCACCGACGCCGTGCAGCAGCTCGATACGGATCGAGAGCCGAACCCCCGCGTCGTGTCCGGCGGCCACGTCGGCGGCCCAGGCGCGCTGTTCGGGCAGCCGCCGTGGCGCCGGGGCGGCGAAGGCGGGACCGCCCGCGGCCAGCGCCGCCGCGGGCGAGCGCGGCAGCCCGTCCGCCACCGCGTCCAGGAACGCCCGCAGATGCCGCTCGGGCTCGGGCAGCAGCACCGGGCCGGACACGGGCAGCGGCGTGGCGTGCGCCGTGGGCGGCATGGCGGCGGCCAGTTCACGCACCCGCGTCAGATCGTCGGGGGTGAGCGGGCCGACGCGCCAGGCGTCGTGGTCGGTGGCGCTGAGCCCGGGCAGCAGCCTTCCGCGGGCCGCGAGTTGGAGGGCGAGTACGGCGGCGGCGCCCCAGAAGGCCGTGGCGGGGTCGCACTGCCCCGGACCGGCCTGTGCGGCCCGCGCCCGGGCCCGGGTGAGCACCGGCAGTGCCTCGCCCAGAGGCAGCACGAGCGCCCTTACGGTGTGCGTCTGGACGCCGAGAGTGGTGGGGCTGGGGCCGGTGGGGTCGTCATGGGGACCGTCGTCGGTGCCGTCCACCGGGACGACGACCGTCAGTTCCTCGGCGGAGCCGGTGGCCGGGCCGGGCGGCGCGCCGCCCGGCCGCCAGAAGGCGACCCGGCCGGTGCGCGCCGGGTCACCGGGAAGGAAGACCGCGGTGCAGCGGGAGAGTTCTGCGATGTCGGAAGGTGTTGCCGCGGAGGGTGGTGTCACAGCGCTGAGCGTTCCTCAAATTTGACTAGTCGAGCCCGGGCCGCCCGAGGGTACAGGATCACGGCGCGGGGAGGAACCGGCCGCCGTCGGTGTCCGTTGTGTGGAGTGAGTGCGGCTATGGCCGTGAAGGAGGCGGGTGAGATGTCCACACGCGCGAAAGTCGCCACCGGTGGTGTGGTGGCAGGTGTGATCCTGCTCTGGGTGTTGCCCTTCTGGGCTGCGCTGCTGGTGATCGTGGGAGTGCCGGCGGCGGCCTATCTGCTGCTGGATTCCTCCCAGCGCCGCAGGCTGAACAGGGTCACCCGTAAGCAGCTGGGACGCTGAAGCGGCCGGCCCGCCGAGCGCGGCCGCGCAAGGCGGCCGGCTGGACCAGGGGCCACGGGCGGAGCGCACCCGGGAGTGACCGTGCAGTACCGATCGCGGACCGCCCGCGACCCCGTTCCGGGCCCGGCCGGATGGGGGCGGTCATGCTCCGCCGAGGTCGGGGTGGCGTTTGGGTCGGAGAGGGCCGCGGGCGACCGTACGGGCGACGGGTCACCCGCGTCGTCGTCGTGACCAGCCGGAACGGCGTCCTTGGCCGACCCCGTACGGGACAGGGCAGGACATCAGGTCTCAGGCGGGCCGTACGGCCAGTTTGTCCAGAGCCGTCAGCAGCCCCGGCAGCTCGGGGCCGCGACCGACCGGCAGCACCTCGCCCGGTGCGTCGTCCAGCAGCACGAACGCGATGTCGTCGGTGCGGGCCACCATGCTCCAGCCCGGACCGTCGGCGCGGAGCGTCCGCGCGTCACCGGAGGCGAACGCCGAGCGGATACGCCCCAGCGGCGGGGGCGAGTCCAGATAGCCGCGCGCCTCTTCGAGAACCCGCCGCACGCCCCCGTGCGGCTTCTCGCCCGGGGACACGAACGTCACATCGCTGTCGACCTGCTCACGCCAGATCGCCCACTGGAGCGCGATCTCATCGGCGCCGAGCCGCCGCTGGGCCGGGCCCCACCGCTCGGAGTCCGGCGGCGACAGCGGCGCCCGGGAGGCGTCTCCCCCCAGCTCGGGGTCGGGCGCGGGATCATGGGGAGCCGGTACGCCCGGGGCGGCCACGGCCACCGCGAGCGGCCAGCCGGGAAGCGAGGCGACCACCGTGCGGTCCTCGATGGCCAGGGCGTACTCCATGCCGCAGTCCCAGGTCGCGATGGCGATGGCCACGAGCGACACATCGTCGGTGACCACCGTCCAGCGGGCGCCGCCGCCGTCCTGTCCCAGCACCAGTCCGTAGCCGGTGTCGTACGGCTCCAGCCCGAGCGCGGCACATGCCTCGGGATAGTCGTCGCCGAGCACGCTCGGGAATTGAGCGGGTGTCAGCAGCACCGCGGTCAGCACATACAGCGCCTCGTCGCGTGACTCCTCCGTGGCGGGCACGACATCCTCCTCTTGCGCATGCGGATCCGATGAGCGATCCGTCGTCGCGCACCTTAACCACCCAGTAGCCACGGAGTCGAGACATCGGGAGGCGGTCGGCCCTCAGTCGTCGGTCGCCGCCCGGAGCGTGTCCAGTGTGCGCCGCAGCCAGGACAGTTCGGCCTGGCTGGTGGCCCGGGCGATGGTGAGGATGCCGCGCCGGAACGGATCCTCGACCTCTTCGGCCCGCAACGGGCGGTCTCCCTCGTAGAAGAAGCTCGACGGCCGCCGCAGAAAGGCCATCCGGCGCTCCAGCACCTCCGCCTGTGCCGACGGGTCGTCGAGGTGGCGAAGGAACGCCAGCACGGTGAACCAGCGGTTCTCGTCGGTGATGTCGATGTCCGCCGGATGCGCGAGACGGCGGCGCAGCTCCGCCTGCCCCTCGGCGGTCAGCGTGAGCACGTGCCGGGGCGCGGCCCCCGCGCCCGGCTGGGTCCGGCGGGCCAGCAGACCGGCCTTCTCCAGCCGCTTGATCGCCGGGTAGAGGGTGGACTCGGCCACGGGTTTCACATGTCCGGTCAGCGCGGCGATGCGCTTGCGCAACTCATAGCCGTGCAGTGGGACGTCGTGGAGGAAGCCCAGGATGGCGAGTTCGAGCATGACCGCATTGTGCCGTAAGACCGCTGTACCTCTTGGAGGGAATACATCGACAACGATGTATCGTCGGTGCCCGACGCGACGCCCATATCGCCGCCTTCCAGCCGTCGCGGGCCGCCGGTCGCTCTTCGTGGACCTGCCCCGCCACGGGATCAGCGCCCCCCGCCGACTTCGGCTACACGCTGGAGGACCACGCCGACGAGGACGCGTTCCTACGCGGCGGCGGATTCGAGGAGACCCTGGAGCGGATCGGGCCGGCCCTGAGCGGTCTGCTCGGGCCAGCCGTTCCGGTCCGGTCGGCCGTTCCGGTCCGGTCGACCCTTCCGATCCTCAGCCGACTTCGCGGACGGCGAGCGCCAGAAAGCGTGTGTCCTCGTCCGTGTACGAGTCCAGGCGCCAGCCGGCGTCCGCCAGCAACGGCCGCAGCTGGGGCTCCGCCCGCAGGTCATCGGGGGTGAGGGCGCGGCCGTGGCGGGCGGCGAGAGCGGCCCGTCCCACCGGATGGAACAACGCGAGCCGCCCGCCGGGGCGCACCACCCGGGCCAGTTCGCGCAGGTTCTCGCGGGGATCGGAGAGATGGGAGATCAGCCCGGCGGCGAACACCGCGTCGAGGCAGCCGTCGCGCAGCGGCAGCCGCGCCACATCGGCGAGGGCGAGGCCCGCGAAGCCGTCCCGGCCCTCGCGCAGGGCGGCGTCCAGCATGGCCGGGGTGAGGTCGACTCCGAGGACGGTCCCCTCGGGGCCGGCCGCGGCGCGCAGCGCGGGCAGCGCACGCCCCGTTCCACACCCCGCGTCGAGCACCGCGTCCCCGGGGCGGAGCCCGAGGTCGGCGACGGCGGCGGCGTAGGCGGGGCCGTCGTCCGGGAAGCGGCTGTCCCAGTCGGCCGCCCTGGGGGTGAAGAAGTCCCGTACGGCGGCCGCACTGTTTCCATGGGAGGGCTCATGTGGCACGGAAGCTCCTTGGGACACCTTGGATGCTCGGGACACCTCGGATACGACGGTGAAGCGCTGCGCTGAGTAAGCAGCCTACGCCCGCTTTGAGTGCAGATTCGGACGCTCATCGATCGCTCTGGCATCTGACTCTGTCAATTTTCAACAGGTTCCGTAATGCGCCCTCAATGTGTGTCACCGCCGGGGCTAGCGTCCCTGGCCCGGGGGACACCTGGAGCGCCGCCCGGCGCGGCGCATCCCGACTGAGGGAGACCGCCCATGACCAAGCCGCGCAGCACCGCCGCACGCTCCATGGCCGATCTCGACCGGATCTTGGACGATCTGGTGGCCGGGGCCGCAGGCGTGCGCCATGCCGTGGTGCTCTCCCGCGACGGGGTCACCGTCAGCGCGTCCGGTGGGCTCTCCCGCCATGAGGCAGAGCACCTGGCCGCCGTCGCCTCCGGATTCCATGGCATCGCCGCGAGCGCCGGGCGCCGGGGGCGCGGCGGCCCGTCCCGGCGGACGATGATCGAGATGGCGGCGGGCACCCTCTTCGTCGCGGCGCTGGCCGACGGCGCGTGCCTGGCCGTGCTGGGCAGCGCGGGCGCCGAGCCGGCCGTGATCGCCGAGGAGACGGCCCGGCTCGTGGACCTGGTGGACCGGGGGCGCGGCTCATGGTCCCGCCGACGGTTCGGCCGGATGCGCCGGGGTACCCGAAATGGCTCTCGGAAGATCGTTCCGACGACTACGGCGAAGGGATGCGGTGATGCGAGCGGTGACCTGGCAGGGCCGACATGATGTGCGGGTCGAGACGGTGCCCGACCCCATCATCAAGGAGCCGACGGACGCGATCGTCCGGATCACCACCACGGGGCTGTGCGGGTCCGATCTGCACCTGTACGAGGTGCTCACGCCCTTCATGACCCCCGGCGACATCCTCGGCCACGAACCGATGGGCATCGTGGAGGAGACCGGCCCGGAGGTGACGCACATCAAGCCCGGCGACCGCGTGGTGGTCCCGTTCCAGATCGCCTGTGGACACTGCTGGACGTGCCGCTCCGGTCTGCCGACGCAGTGCGAGACCACCCAGGTCACCGAGCACGGCATGGGGGCGGAGCTCTTCGGCTACACCAAACTCTACGGCGCGGTGGCCGGCGGCCAGGCGGAATACCTGAGGGTGCCGCAGGCCCAGTACGGCCCGATCAAGGTGCCCGAAGGAGTCCACGACGACCGCTACGTCTATCTGTCCGACGTACTGCCCACGGCGTGGCAGGCGGTCGAGTACGCGGAGGTGCCGCGCGGCGGCACGCTCGCGGTCCTGGGTCTTGGTCCCATCGGGAACATGGCCTGCCGGGTGGCGAGGGTCCAGGGCCTGGCCGACCGGGTCATCGGCGTGGACCTCGTCCCCGAGCGGCTGCGCCGGGCGCGCGCCGACGGCGCCGAGGTCCATGACCTCAACGACTTCTCCCGCCAGGAGGACCTGGTCGAGGCCATCCTCTCGACCACCGGCGGCCGCGGACCGGACGCGGTCATCGACGCGGTGGGGACGGAGGCCCACGGCAGCCCGCTGGGCCGGACCGCCCAGCGGGCCACGGGTCTCCTGCCGCGGGAATGGGCCGCCAAGCTCACGGAGAAGGCCGGGGTCGACCGGCTGGCGGCGCTGCGGCTGGCCATCGCGCTGGTGCGGCGCGGCGGCACGATCTCGCTCAGCGGGGTCTACGGCGGGATGGCCGATCCGCTGCCGCTGATGACCATGTTCGACAAGCAGATCCAGCTGCGGATGGGCCAGGCGAACGTGCGGCGCTGGGCCGACGACATCTTCCCGCTGCTGACGGACGACGACCCGCTGGGCGTCGACGGGTTCGCCACCCATCGCGTCCCGCTGGAGGAGGCACCCCGCGCCTATGAGATGTTCCAGCACAAGGAGGACGGTGCGATAAAGATCCTCATGCGCCCGTAAACGTCGAATGGGCGGGGGTGCGTCGTGAAGGGATGGATTTCGGTCGAATCTCGCTACTCGGCGACCCCGGAGAGCGCGAGCACCTTGTCGATGCGCACCCTGACCAGCAGCTCGCCCGGCACGCCGTTGCGGGCGCCGTACTCCTCGGCCCGGTCCTCGCCCATGTAACGGGCGGCGATCCGGGTGGCCCAGTCGCGGACCTGCCCCAGATCGTCGATCAGCTCGGCGCGCCCCCGCAGGGTGACGAAGGCGAACGGCGGCCTGTCGTCGTCCACGCAGATGGTGAGCCGACCGTCCCGGGCCAAGTTACGTCCCTTGACCGTCTCCTGACCTGTGTTGAAGACGAGGTCGTCACCGTCGAGCAGGAACCACACGGGGGCAAGGTGCGGACTTCCGTCGGCCCGCACGGTCGCCAGCTTCGCGGTGCGGGTGCCCTCCGTGACGAACTTCTGCCACTGATCCTTGGTCATGTTCTGTGCCATGTCCCCATCCTGCGTCAATCAGCGCACAAGCGTGAGGTGCCGGGCGGGGTGGGTTGCCCAGACGGCGGCAGTGAGAAAGGCTGGCACGCAGCTGAAGGGGAATCGGGGAGGAATCGGATATGGCAGTGAACAAGGGGCTCGACTGGTTACTGGACGACCTGACCGAGCGGATCGCGGAGATACGGCATGCGCTGGTGCTGTCCAACGACGGGCTGGTGACGGGGGCGAGTTCCACGCTGGTGCGCCAGGACGCCGAGCACCTGGCCGCGGTGGCCTCCGGGCTGCACAGCCTCGCCAAGGGGTCCGGGCACCACTTCCGGACGGGCCGGGTGCGGCAGACGATGGTCGAATTCGACGAGGGCGTCCTCTTCGTCACGGCGGCGGGGGACGGCAGCTGTCTGTGCGTGCTCACCGGGCCCGACGCGGATGTGGGGCAGGTCGCCTACGAGATGGCGCTGCTGGTCAACCGGGTGGGGGAGCACCTGGGAGTCGAGGCCAGGCAGGAGAGCGGCGCCCCCAGCTGACGCCGCGCGGAAGTTATCCACAGGCCTGACCGGGCCTCTTGCTTCGCGGCTATCGTCGTCACTGTCAGTGATTGAGGCAGTGCGGGGGAGGACGTCGCATGGCAGTGCGGGTGGATCAGGAGCTGCGGGAGAGCCAGGGGCCGTGGAGCCCGGAGTTGCTCGGCGAGCCGAGCGTACCCGGACGGGCGAGCGGGCCGGGAGACCCTGGCGGGCCGGCGGGGCCTGGCGGATCGGGCGAGAGCGTCGCGTTCGGCGCGGCGGCCCGGGCGCTGGGGCTCAACACGCGGGAGTTCGAGCTGGCCGTTCAGTTGGGGGAAGTGCGCACCGTCACCACCGGTCTGGGCCGGCGGGTGGCGTGCGAGGAGTTGAGGCGGGCGACCACCGCCGAGGGCTTCCCGGAGGCGCTCACCGCCCGTCTCCGCGTGGTTGGCACGGCAGAGAGCGCGGAGCTGCTCGGCATCACCCAGGGGCGGCTGACCCGCCTCGCGCGCGGGGGCTTCTTCGCCCCCGTCCGGTTCTATGTCAATCGCTATCGGGCCGTCGTATGGCTCTATCTGGCCTTGGACCTGACCGAGTTCGCCGTCAGGCAGCCGGAGTTGCTGAGCGGCCGCACCCCGCCGGGGCTGAGCGCCGCATT
Source organism: Streptomyces lacaronensis (assembly GCF_047337785.1). Lineage (NCBI taxonomy): Bacteria > Bacillati > Actinomycetota > Actinomycetes > Kitasatosporales > Streptomycetaceae > Streptomyces > Streptomyces lacaronensis. The sequence continues at coordinate 1,314,463 of NZ_JBLHDK010000003.1, read as the reverse complement.
GGCCGCCGGGGATGACTGGCGGGCCGCCAAATGGCGCAGCCGAAGGATCGGCCAGCTGCTCGCCCAGACCGAGGACCCCTGGGAGCGGGCCTCGGTGCTGGCCTCGGTGCTGGGCTCCGTCGAGCTGGCCTCGGCCGTGGCCGATCCATACGAGCGGGCTCATCTGCGGGAGCTCCGCCCCGCGCTCGTGCGGATGCGTCCCGAGGCGGGCGCGATCCGGGATGTCATCGACACGGTGGTCACGGCGGACGACCCACGGGAGATCCGGCGCTATCGGGCCGCCCTCGCCTCGTCGTTGGACGACGCACGCCGGGCCCGGTCCGCTCCGCGCCCGGACGCCGACCTGGCGCCGGTGCCCGATGACCGCATCCCGGTCCCGGGCCGCCCGCGGAGCCTGTGGCAGAAGCTGATCGGCAGGCGATGAGTCACGGTGCGGCACGTCCCTGCGGGGCACACCATGGCGCGGCACACAACGGTAGGGCTCAGCCGCCGTCCGCGGCACCTTCGGCGGGCGGTAGCGGGCGGAACAACCCCTCTTGCACCACGGATACAAGGAGCCGTCCCGCACGGTCGTAGATCCGGCCGCGCGCCAGTCCCCGGCCGCCCGTGGCCACCGGCGACTCCTGCTCGTAGAGGAACCACTCATCGGTGCGGAACGGCCGGTGGAACCACATGGCGTGATCCAGCGAGGCCATGTCGAAGCCCCGCGGGCCCCACAGCGGTTCGACCGGCACCCGCACCGCGTCCAGCAGCATCATGTCGCTCGCATAGGTGAGCGCACAGGTGTGCACCAGCGGGTCGTCCCCGAGCGGCCCCACCGCGCGCATCCATACGGCGCTGCGCGGTTCCGCGCCCTTGAGCTCCTCGTCCGTCCAGCGCAGCCGCTCCACATAGCGGATGTCGAAGGGTTGCCGGCGCTCCATCCGGGCGAACGCCTCGGGGAGCGTGCCCAGATGGGCGCGGACCTCGTCGGCGAGGGTCGGCAGACCCTCCGGCCCGGGCACATCCGGCATCGGCAGCTGCTGCTCGATACCCGACTCAGGAGAATGAAAGGAGGCCGTCAGATTGAAGATCGTACGACCCTGCTGGATGGCGATGACCCGTCGGGTGGTGAAGGAGCGCCCGTCCCGGACCCGCTCCACCTGGTACACGATGGGCACGCCCGGCCGACCCGGCCGCAGGAAGTACGCGTGCAGCGAGTGCACCGGACGCTGCCCGTCGGTGGTCCGCCCGGCGGCCACCAGCGCCTGGCCCGCCACCTGCCCGCCGAACACCCGCTGCAGCGACTCATCGGGGCTGCGGCCGCGGAAGATGTCCAGCTCGATCCGTTCCAGGTCGAGCAGATCGACCAGGCGCTCGGCGGGGTTGGTCATCGGTGGTGCTCCTTCACTGAGGGGACCGGTCCGGTCCCCGGTTTGGACCGCGTCCAGGAGGCTACAGTTGCCCCACGTCGGTGACCCGGACCACCGCCCGGCCCTCCTCGTCGGAGGCGGCGAGATCGACCTCCGCCGAGATGCCCCAGTCGTGGTCGCCGTTCGGGTCGTCGAAGGTCTGCCGCACCCGCCACAGACCGTGCTCGGGGTCCTCCTCGATCCGCAGCAGTTTCGGCCCGCGGGCCTGAGCTCCGGTGCCGAGCTCCTCGTACTCCTCCCAGTAATCGTCCAGCGCCTCGGCCCAGGCGTCCTCGTCCCAGCCGGAGTCGGCGTCCATCTCCCCGAGCTCGGCGACCTTGTCCAGCGCGGCCAGTTCCACCCGGCGGAACATGGCATTGCGCACCAGCACGCGGAAGGCGCGGGCGTTGGCGGTGACCGGCCGGACCTGGTCGGCGCGCTCCTGCGCCTCCTCCGCCGACTCCTCCTCCGGGTTGGCCAGCTGCTCCCACTCGTCGAGGAGGCTGGAGTCGACCTGCCGCACCATCTCGCCGAGCCAGGCGATGATGTCCTGGAAGTCATCGGACTTCAGATCGTCCGGCACGGTGTGGTCCAGCGCCTTGAAGGCGCTGGCCAGGTACCGCAGCACAATGCCCTCGGTCCGCGCCAGGTCGTAGAACGAGGTGAACTCGGTGAAGGTCATCGCCCGCTCGTACATGTCGCGGATCACCGACTTGGGCGAGAGCGGATGGTCGCCGACCCATGGATGGCTCTTGCGGTAGAGCCCGTACGCGTGGAAGAGCAGTTCCTCCAGCGGCTTCGGGTAGGAGATGTCCTGGAGCCGCTCCATGCGCTCCTCGTACTCGACGCCGTCCGCCTTCATCGCGGCCACCGCCTCACCGCGCGCCTTGTTCTGCTGCGCCGCCAGGATCTGCCGAGGGTCGTCCAGCGTCGACTCCACGACCGAGACCATGTCCAGGGCGTAGGAGGGCGATTCGGGGTCCAGCAGCTCGAAGGCGGCCAGCGCGAAGGTGGACAGCGGCTGGTTGAGCGCGAAGTCCTGCTGCAGATCCACCGTCAGCCGGACGATCGGGGCGCCCCCGTCCTCGCCGTCGGCGCCCTGCGGCTTCACCTGCTCGACCACCCCGCCGTCCAGCAGCGAGCGGTAGATCGCGATCGCCCGGCGGATGTGCCGCAGCTGGTTCTTGCGCGGCTCGTGGTTGTCCTCCAGCAGGTGGCGCATCCCCTGGAAGGCGTTCCCGGGACGGGCGATCACCGACAGCAGCATCGCGTGGGTCACCCGGAACCGGGAGGTGAGCGGCTCGGGCTCGGAGGCGATGAGCTTCTCGAAGGTGTTCTGGCCCCAGTTGACGAAGCCCTCCGGCGCCTTCTTGCGGACCACCTTGCGGCGCTTCTTCGGATCGTCACCGGCCTTCGCGAGCGCCTTCTCGTTCTCGATGACGTGCTCGGGCGCCTGGGCCACCACAAAGCCCGCGGTGTCGAAGCCGGCCCGTCCGGCCCGGCCCGCGATCTGGTGGAACTCCCGGGCCCGCAGCGTCCGCACCCGCTGACCGTCGTACTTGGTCAGCGCGGTGAACAGGACGGTACGGATGGGCACATTGACGCCCACGCCCAGGGTGTCCGTACCGCAGATGACCTTGAGCAGCCCGGCCTGCGCCAGCTTCTCCACCAGCCGCCGGTACTTGGGCAGCATGCCCGCATGGTGCACGCCGATCCCGTGCCGGACGTAACGGGACAGGTTGCGGCCGAACTTGGTGGTGAACCGGAAATTGCCGATCAGCGACGCGATCTCGTCCTTCTCGGCGCGCGAGCACATATTGATGCTCATCAGCGCCTGGGCCCGCTCGACCGCCGCCGCCTGGGTGAAGTGCACGATGTAGACGGGCGCCTGCTGGGTCTCCAGCAGCTCGGTCAGCGTCTCGGTCAGCGGCGTCGTCCGGTACTCGTAGCTCAGCGGCACCGGCCGGGTCGCCGACCGCACGACCGCGGTGGGCCGCCCGGTGCGCCGGGTCAGATCCTCCTCGAACCGGCTCACATCACCGAGCGTCGCCGACATCAGGATGAACTGCGCCCTCGGCAGCTCCAGCAGCGGGATCTGCCATGCCCAGCCCCGGTCCGGCTCCGCATAGAAGTGGAACTCGTCCATCACCACCTGGCCGATATCGGCGTCCTTGCCGTCCCGCAGGGCGATGGACGCCAGCACCTCGGCCGTACAGCAGATGACCGGCGCGTCCGCGTTGACCGACGCGTCGCCGGTGAGCATCCCGACGTTCTCGGTGCCGAAGAGCTTGCACAGCTCGAAGAACTTCTCCGAGACCAGGGCCTTGATCGGCGCGGTGTAGAAGGTGACCTCGTCCCGGGCGAGCGCGGCGAAGTGGGCACCCGCCGCCACCAGGCTCTTGCCCGAGCCGGTCGGGGTCGAGAGGATCACATTCGCCCCGGACACCACCTCGATCAGCGCTTCCTCCTGGGCGGGGTACAGGGAGATGCCCCGCTCCTCGACCCAGGTGGAGAACGCCTCGAAAAGTGCGTCGGGGTCGGCGTCGCTCGGCAGCTGATCGATAAGAGTCACGCACCTATACTGCCTGGTTTCCCCGCCGGGACGGGAACCGGCTGTACGTGCGAAGATCGTCCGCCGCTAGGCTGTGCCGGGCCGAAGCAGTCAACTCCCGCTCGGAAGCGGGAAAGAACAGGGGCGGGGTACGACCATGATGGGACCGGCGCATTCGCTGTCCGGGGCGGCGGCCTGGCTGGGGGTGGGAGCGGCGGCCGCGGCGGCCGGCCACGCGATGCCCTGGCCGGTGCTCGTCGCCGGCGCGCTGATCTGCGCGGGAGCGGCGCTCGCCCCCGACCTCGACCACAAGGCGGCGACCATATCGCGCGCCTTCGGGCCCATATCACGGGCACTGTGCGAGGTGATCGACAAGATCTCGTACTCCGTCTACAAGTCGACCAGGAAGGCGGGCGACCCGCGCCGCTCCGGCGGCCACCGCACCCTGACCCACACCTGGGTATGGGCGGTGCTGATCGGCGGCGGAGCCTCGGCGCTCGCGATGATCGGCGGGCGCTGGGCGGTGCTGGGCATCCTCTTCGTGCATATGGTGCTGGCCGTCGAGGGCCTGCTGTGGCGGGCGGCGCGGGTCTCCAGCGATGTCCTGGTCTGGCTGCTCGGGGCGGCCAGTGCCTGGATCCTCGCCGATGTGCTGCACAAGCCCGGCAATGGCTCGGACTGGCTGTTCAGCGCACCGGGCCAGGAGTACCTCTGGCTCGGCCTGCCGATCGTGCTCGGCGCCCTGGTCCACGACATCGGGGACGCGCTCACCGTCTCCGGCTGCCCGATCCTGTGGCCCATCCCGATCGGCCGCAAGCGCTGGTACCCGATCGGCCCGCCGAAGGGGATGCGGTTCCGGGCCGGCAGCTGGGTCGAGCTGAAGGTGCTGATGCCGGTCTTCATGCTGCTCGGTGGCATGGGCGGACTGGCCGCCCTCGGCGTGATCTGAACCCCGGACGGGGCCGGGGTGACGCCGGACCGGCGCCGGGTGGCCCCGGACTGGCCCGGGGTGGTCCCGGAGGGCACCGGGGTGGCCACGCCGGGGCGCGGCCACCCTTCCCGCTACTGGTGCCAGGAGCGCCACAGCGCGGCGTACGCCCCGTCCGCCGCGACGAGTTCGTCATGGCTGCCCAGTTCGGTGATCCGGCCGCTCTCCACCACGGCGATCACATCCGCGTCATGCGCCGTGTGCAGCCGGTGGGCGATCGCGACCACGGTCCTGCCCTCCAGCACCCGGCCCAGCGACCGCTCCAGATGGCGCGCCGCCCGTGGGTCCAGCAGCGAGGTGGCCTCGTCCAGCACCAGCGTATGCGGATCGGCCAGCACCAGCCGGGCCAGTGCGATCTGCTGCGCCTGTGCGGGGGTGAGGGCGAGACCGCCCGAGCCGACCTCGGTGTCCAGGCCCTCGCCCAGCGCGCGGGCCCAGCCATCGGCGTCGACGGCGCCCAGCGCCGCCCACAGCTCCGCGTCCTCGGCGAAGGCGCGGGCCAGCAGCAGATTGTCCCGCAGCGAGCCCACGAAGACATGGTGCTCCTGGTTGACCAGGGCCACATGCTCCCGGACCCGCTCGGCCGGCATCCGCGACAGCTCCGCCCCGCCCAGGGTCACCCGGCCGGTGCGGGGGGAGTAGATCCCGGCCAGCAGCCGCCCCAGGGTGGACTTCCCCGCCCCGGACGGGCCCACCAGCGCCAGCCGCGTCCCCGGGGCCACCTTCATGGAGACCTCGTGCAGCACATCGCTGCCCTCGTGGTAGCCGAACCGCACCTCGTCCGCCCGCACCTCGCGGCCACCTGGGACCACGCCCTCGTCGGCGGGGCCCTCCTCGATCTCCCGCACCCCCACCAGCCGGGCCAGCGACACCTGGGCGACCTGCAGCTCGTCGTACCAGCGCAGGATCAGCCCGATCGGCTCGACCAGCATCTGCGACAGCAGCGCCCCGGTGGTCAGCTCGCCGATCGACATCCAGCCCCGCATCACACACAGGCCGCCGATCATCAGAACCGAACCGGTGATCAGCGTGTAGCTCACATTGATCACCGGAAAGAGCACCGAGCGCAGCCAGAGCGTATAGCGCTCCCACGCCGTCCACTGCCGGATGCGCAGCTCGGACTGGGCGATCCGCCGGTCGCCCAGCCGGTGGGCCTCGATGGTCCGCCCGGCGTCCACGCTCTCGGTGAGGGACGCGGACACCGCCGCGTATCCCGCCGCCTCCGAGCGGTAGGCGCTCGGCGCGCGGCGGAAGTACCACCGACAGCCGATCACCAGCACCGGGAGCGCCACCAGCACCGCGAGGCCCAGCGGGGGAGCGGTCAGGGTCAGCGCGCCGAGCAGCAGTACGGTCCACAGCACGCCGATGGCGAGCTGCGGCACGGCCTCGCGCATCGCGTTCGCCAGCCGGTCGATATCGGTGGTGATCCGGGACAGCAGATCCCCGGTCCCGGCCCGCTCCAGCACCCCCGGGGGCAGACCCACCGACCGTACGAGAAAGTCCTCCCGCAGATCCGCCAGCATCTGCTCGCCCAGTACCGCCCCGCGCAGCCGCACCAGCCGGACGAACACGGTCTGTACCACCAGCGCCACCGCGAACAGCGCCACGGTGCGCCCGATATGAAGGTCCTTCTCGCCCTGGGAGAGATCCTCGACCACGCCGCCGAGCAGCTGCGGGCCGACCATGGAGGCGAGCACCGCGGTCGCGTTCACGACCATCAGCACGGTGAAGGCGGCCCGGTGCCGCCGCAGCAGCTCCCGCACATAGGCCCGTACGGTGGTGGGTGTGCCGACCGGCAGCGTCGTCGCCGACTCCGGTGCGGCCGGGTCATAGGCGGGGGGTGCCACGCCGATCATGCCGACTCCTCGATCTGTTCCTCGATCCGCCCGACGTCTTCCCGCCCGATGTCTTCCCGCGCGATGCCCTCTCCCGCGATGTCCTTCCGGGCGATGTCCTCCAGACCGTGACCGGTCGGCCCGGTGGACCGCCCGGCCTCCCGCACGGCGGCCTCGCCGTCCGTCTCGCGGGTGACGACCTCGCGATAGGCGGGGTCCGTGCCCAGCAACTCACGGTGGGTGCCCACTCCCGCCGCCTCGCCGTCGGCCACGAACACCACCCGGTCGGCCCGGTCCAGCACCAGTGGGCTGGAGGTGAACACGATGGTGGTCCGGCCCGTCCGCAGCCGCCGCACCCCGTCGGCGATCCGCGCCTCGGTGTGCGAGTCCACCGCGGAGGTCGGCTCGTCCAGCACCAGCACCTCCGGATCGGTGACCAGCGAGCGGGCCAGCGCCAGCCGCTGCCGCTGGCCACCCGACAGCGAGCGACCGCGCTCGGTGATCCGGGTGCGCATGGGGTCGGCGTCACCCTCGTCGGCCGCCGACGCCTGCGCCAGCGCCTCCAGCACATCGCCGCACTGGGCCGCCTCGAGCGCCTTCTCCGCCGAGACCTCCCCGGACCTCGGCACATCCAGCAGCTCGGCGAGCGTCCCCGACAGCAGCACCGGGTCCTTGTCCTGGACCAGCACCGCCGTGCGCGCCGAGGCCAGCGCCACCTCGTCCAGGGCGACTCCGCCGAGCAGCGCCGATGGTGCCCCGCCGTGGCCCCCGTCGCCCGGGTCCCCATCGCCCGGGCCGCCGCTCACGGGATGTCCGCCGAGCCGGTCCGCCAGCCGCCCGGCCACGTCCGGGTCGCCGCAGACCACCGCGGTCAGCACCCCGCTCGGCGCCAGCATCCCGCTCACCGGGTCGTACAGATCCCCGCCGAGCGGGCCGGTGGCCTCCTGCGCTTCCGCGCGCTCGTCCCCGTCCACGGACGCTGTGGCGGCCGCGGTGTCCGTGGTGTCGGTGGTGGCCGCGGTGGCCGCGCCCTCGCCGTCCGCGGAGGAGCGCCGCAGCGCCAGCACCCGGGCCGCGCGCCGCGCGGAGGGCCGGGAGAAGGAGTACGCCATGGCGATCTCCTCGAAGTGCCGCAGCGGGAAGAGCAGAAAGGTGACCGCGCTGTAGACGGTGACCAGCTCGCCCACCTCGATCCGCCCCTCACGGGCCAGCGACGCCCCGTACCAGACCACACCGATCAGCAGCAGCCCCGGCAGCGCCACCTGTACGGCCGCGATCAGTGCCCACATCCGCGCGCTGCGCACCGCCGCGACCCGCACCTCCTGAGAGGCGTTCCGGTAGCGGCCCAGGAACAGCTCCTCGCCGCCGATGCCCCGCAGCACCCGCAGCCCGGCCACGGTGTCCGAGGCCAGCTCGGTCGCCCGGCCCGCCTTCTCCCGCTGGTCGTCGGCCCGCCGCGCCGCGCGCGGCAGCAGCGGCAGCACGGCCAGCGCCAGCGCGGGCACACCGACCGCCACCACCACTCCCAGCGCCGGCTGGTAGAGCACCAGCGCCACGCAGAGGGCGACGGTGGTGATCGCGGCCGCGGTGAAGCGGGACAGGGCCTCCACAAACCAGCCGATCTTCTCGACATCGCCCGTGGAGACGGCGACGACCTCACCGGCCGCCACCTTCCGGGTGAGCGCGGACCCCAGCTCAACCGCCTTGCGGGACAGCAGCTGCTGCACCCGTGCCGCCGCCGTGATCCAGTTGGTGACCGCCGCGCGGTGCAGCATGGCGTCCCCCAGCGCGGTGAGCACGGTGAGTCCCACCATCAGCGCCCCGGCCATCGCCAGCCGGGAGCCGGAGCGGTCCACCACCGCCTGCACACCAAAGCCGATGGCGAGCGGGAAGGACACCAGCGCGGCCATGTGCACCAGACCCCAGAGGGCCGCCTTGACCTGCCCGCCCAGCTGATTCCTGCCCAGCCAGTAGAGGAACCTCGGTCCTGACCGCACGTCGGGTCGGCCGGGATCGGGGTACGGAAGATCGCGAATGTGCATGACGTCCCAGGGTCGGGCGGGCGGCGGAGGGAGGGGAGGGCAGGAGACGTGCAAGGCTGACGTTCTCACGGTGCGGAATTCAACTGGTTTTCCCGGGACCGGCCGGAACACGCCAATCCCGCATGCCGCACTGTCCTATGGGGGTGGGACCATGGGGACATGCGAACTTCCGGCACGATGTCCATCCGCGCGGCGGCCGCGGCCGCCGCGGCCCTCGTCCTTCTCACGGCCTGTGGCGACGGCGGCGGTGGCAGCGGCGGTGACAAGGGCGCGGACCAGGGGAAACAAGCGCTGCGCAGCGGGGCGCCCACGCCGGATCCCACGCGTATCCCGGATGTGGGGGACAAGCTCCAGGCCCGGATCCCGGACCAGTCCCGTCAGGTCGTGGCGGTCTACGGCAAAGGGGTGAACTCCGGAGACGCGACCGTGGTCCTCTACACCAAGCAGGGCAAGGCATGGGAGCGGACGCGCAGTTGGACCGCGCACAACGGCAAGCGCGGCTGGACGACGAGCCATCACGAGGGCGACAAGCGCAGCCCGGTCGGGGTCTACACGCTCAGCGACGCGGGCGGTGTGCTGCCCGACCCCGGCGCCCGGCTGCCGTACACGTCGTCCGGCTCCTTCGCGGCGCCCCACTACTGGCCCAAGTCCCACTGGACGGACTTCAACTACGTCATCGCCATTGACTACAACCGCGTCAAGGGCACCTCGCCACTGGACCAGACCCGGCCAGAAGGGCAGAGCAAGGGCGGCGGCATCTGGCTGCACATGGACCATGGCAGCGGCACCTCGGGCTGTGTCAGCCTCTCCAAGTCCGGTATGGAGTATCTGCTGAAGAACCTCGACCCCAAGCTGCACCCGGTGGTGGTCATGGGGGACAAGGCACATCTGGCCGCCTGAGCGCCGCCAGGATTTTCCGGCGGTCGCCCGGATCTCAGCAGCGGTGGTCCGGGGTGCCGGACAGGGTGTCCAGCAGCTCGCCCAGCGTCTCGCGCTGCTGATCGCTGAGCGGCGCCAGGATGTCCTCCGCGGCGCCCCGGCGCGCCTCGCGCAGCGCGCGCAGCGTCGAGCGTCCGGTGTCGGTGAGCTCGACGCGCACCACCCGGCGGTTGGTCGGATCCGGTACGCGGCGCACCGAGCCATGCGCCTCCAGGGCGTCCACCAGCGTCGTCACGGCGCGCGGGACCACCTCCAGGCGCTGGGCCAGGTCCGCCATCCGTGGCGGCTGGTCGTCATGGGCGACGGTGCGCAGCAGGCGTGACTGGGCGGGGGTGATGCCCAGCGGCTCCATATAGCGCTTCTGGGCGCGGTGCAGTCTGCGGGTCAGGCGCAGCAGCTGCTCCGCGAGGAGGCCGGATGTCTCGGACGTGGGCATGATCGCAGTTTATCAGGACTGGGTTCATTGTGAGTATAGGTAACAATGAGCTATGCTCTCAAAACCCGCGCCGACGCGGCCACGGCTCGACCATGCAGTCATCATCCGCGTCGGCTTCCCTGCCTCCAGAAGGAGCCCATGCACCCCGACACACCTCCGTCATGGACACCGCCCACCCAGGAGCCCGAGCAGCCCGCCCAGGTGCGCCGCATACTCCGGCTCTTCCGTCCCTACCGAGGCCGCCTCGCCGTGGTCGGCCTGCTGGTCGCCGCCTCCGCGCTGGTCTCGGTCGCCTCGCCGTTCCTCCTCCGCGAGATCCTCGACACCGCCATCCCCGACGGCCGCACCGGACTGCTCACCCTGCTCGCCCTCGGCATGATCGCCGCGGCCGTCGTCAACAGCGTCTTCGGCGTTCTGCAGACCCTGATCTCCACCACCGTGGGCCAGCGCGTCATGCACGATCTGCGCACCGCGGTCTACGACCGGCTGCAGCGCATGCCGCTCGCCTTCTTCACCCGCACCCGCACCGGCGAGGTGCAGTCCCGTATCGCCAATGACATCGGCGGTATGCAGGCCACCGTCACCTCGACCGCGACCTCCCTGGTCTCCAACCTCACCAGCGTCGTCGCCACCGTCGTCGCGATGCTCGCGCTCGACTGGCGGCTGACCGTCGTCTCCCTGCTCCTGCTGCCGGTCTTCGTCTGGATCAGCCGTCGCGTCGGCGCCGAGCGCAAGAAGATCACCTCACAGCGCCAGAAGCAGATGGCGGCCATGTCCGCGATGGTCACCGAGTCCCTGTCGGTGAGCGGCATCCTGCTCGGCCGCAGCATGGGCCGGTCCGAGTCGCTCACCCAGCAGTTCGCCCAGGAGTCCGAGCGCCTCGTGGGCCTGGAAGTCCGCGCCAACATGGCCGGCCGCTGGCGGATGTCCACCATCGGCATCGTCATGGCCGCCATGCCCGCGCTGATCTACTGGGCCGCGGGCATCGCCCTCCAGGCCGGTGGCCCCGCCGTCTCCATCGGCACGCTCGTCGCCTTCGTCTCGCTCCAGCAGGGGCTGCTCCGGCCCACGGTGAGCCTGCTGTCCACCGGTGTGCAGGTGCAGACCTCCCTCGCCCTCTTCGCCCGCATCTTCGAATACCTCGACCTGCCGATCGACATCACCGAGCCCGCCGACCCGGTGCGCCTGGAGAAGGTGCGCGGCGAAGTCCGCTTCGACGGCGTCGACTTCGACTACGAAAGCGCGGCTCCCAGCCCCTCGAAGGGCGCATCGAACGGCGCCTCGAAGGGCACCCTGCGCGGCATCGATCTCACCGTCCCCGCGGGCGGCAGCCTGGCGGTCGTCGGACCGACCGGCTCCGGCAAGACGACCCTCAGCTATCTGGTGCCCCGGCTCTACGACGTGACCGGCGGCCGGGTGCTGATCGATGGTGTGGACGTGCGCGACCTCGACTTCGACTCCCTCGCCCGGGCCGTCGGCGTCGTCTCCCAGGAGACCTATCTCTTTCACGCCTCCGTCGCCGAGAATCTGCGCTTCGCCAAGCCCGACGCGACCGATGAGGAGATCGTGGCCGCGGCCGAGGCCGCCCAGATCCACGACCACATCGCTTCCCTCCCGGACGGCTATGACACCCTCGTGGGAGAGCGTGGCTACCGCTTCTCCGGTGGGGAGAAGCAGCGTCTGGCCATAGCCCGCACGATTCTGCGCGACCCGCCCGTCCTCATCCTCGACGAGGCCACCAGCGCCCTGGACACCCGCACCGAGCAGGCAGTCCAGGAGGCCATCGACTCCCTCTCGGCCGGTCGCACCACGATCACCATCGCCCACCGGCTCTCCACGGTGCGCGACGCCGACCAGATCGTCGTCCTCGACGGCGGCCGGATCGCCGAGCGGGGCGCCCACGAGGAGCTGCTGGCCATGGACGGGCGCTACGCCGCACTGGTGCGGCGTGACGCCCATCTGACGCCGGTGGCTCCCGCCGTCTAGCTCTCTGTGGAACCTCGGGCAAGAGCCATGGGGCACGCGGGCACTGGTGCCGGCCGGAGCCGAGGTGTCCGTGCCCTGCGCCGGGACCTCGCCCGCCGGATGGCAGACGATCCGACGTGTCGGGAGCTCCGGAGCGGCGCTCCCGCCCCCGGATTGCGCCGGTACCAGGTTCCTCAGCGTCTGGGAGGGCTCCAGGCCCAGTTCCTCGAGCAGCACCACCCGGCGGCATTGCTCGTACTGCCGCAGCGCCGCGCCCCTGTTGCCGACGGCGAGATGCGCCCTCATGAGCACGAGATGAGCGCTCTCCCGCAGGGGTTCCGCGCGTACGGCGACGAATCCGGCGGCGACGGCCTCGCCATGGCGGCCCGCCGCCGTCAGCCGTTCGGTCATCGCCTCCAGGGCGTACAGCCGGAGTTCATGGTATTGCTCCTGCTCGACCAGCACCCACTCGTTCTCCGACCACTCCGGTAGGAAATCGGCCGAGAGATCCTCCCGCGTCCGCGCGTTGAGGATGTCATCGCACGGGTGCGACATATCGAGCAGCCGGTGCGCGCGCGTCGCCGCCACATGGACATCCACGTCGATGTGTTCGCAGATCGCCAGTTCCTGGGTGGACGCGTCGATGACCTGATGCCCCGTGCGCGTGGCGCGCCATAACGACGACCGGACATTGGCGTTGGCGAAGCCGATGTCCTCGGGCACGCCGCCTGGCGGCATCGCTGCGGGCCGGATGTCCAGGACTTCGGCAGGTACGGCGCGCGGTCGATACCGGTGTGTCCGTGCCGGGAGGTGTAGGTGAGGTAGACGGCGACCTGGGTGTTCTCGATCCGTCCGGCGGTGCCGGTGTACTGGCGCTGGACACCGACGGTATGGGTGCCTTTCTTCAGGTCGCCGGTCTCGTCGACGACCAGTACGGCTTGGTCGTCGGCCAGGTGGTCCAGCACGAACGCGCGCAGGTCGTCGCGCACCAGATCGGCGTCCCACTTCGCCCGGCCGAGCAGGGGGTTGCAGCCCGTCCGGGCTGGTCTCGCCGGTGTGCTCGGCGATCGTCCAGCAGTTTTTGCGCGGCAGGTCCGCCAGCAGTCCGACCATCAACTGCCGTACCCGCAGCCGGGGCTCGACCCGCCCGAAGCGACCCGCTATCCGGCCCAGCAAGCCCTCGAACATCGCCTGCCAACGGGCAGGCACTACGCTGTGGCCCGCGGCCACCGCTTCGTCTTCAGTCGACACACCTGACGATGATCAGCGGTGGCGGCACCTGTCTCCCCTCGGCCCCCACCAGCAAGATCACATCTCCGGCTCTAGCCGGCCGCGGCAAAGGTCAGCGGAAATGCCTCGCCGGAATCCGCGTAATGGTGGAACCGACCGACCCAGGACGGCTCCTTGAGGGCCCGGATCTGGGTGCGGGGCAGCGCGATGTGCACATCGCGGCCGCCGTTCTGGTCGGCCGGGGTCGGTGCGATATGTACGGTCCAGGGAATGGGGGTGGCGGAGAAGTCGTACCAGAAGGGGGCGCCCTGCCCGAAGTCAATGCGATAGAAGGGCAGCTTCGACCAGTTGTTGATCGCGATGGTGGTGTCGAACGAGTCCAGCGCCATGGTGGTCATGACGCGCTTGAGGCGCCCCGCGTCGCGTTCGGCGCACAAGAACGCCACTTCCTCGCGGATTCGCTCCTCCGTGTTCTCCGCATAGCCCACGCGGATCGCCGCGGCGACCTCGCCGAGCGGGCGCGAGCGCAGTTCGGCCGCGGTCATCCCGGGCCGGGTGTTGGTGACGGCGTTGCCCCAGTAGTCATCTGGAACGGCCGCGCCGACGAACGAACGGAAGTCGGCGATGAGGCCGAGCCGTTCCTCGCTCGCATCAGGGCGGTCACGCAATGCTCCGAGCACTTTCCACAGATGGGCGGTGAGCGCGTCATTGGTCGACACCCACCGCTCCGTGCCCGCGAGGTCGGCCATCGCGGCGTCCTTCATGGCGGCCAGCTCGGCGGCGGTGAAGCGGGTGGTCACCGTCGTCACACTGCCGAGGCTGCCCCGCAGGGCGCGGCCCACGAAGGCGGCCTTCTGGCCGCGCCCGGTGACCGTGAAATGGGCACCGCCCGTCAGGGTGTCAGCGGAGGCGAAGGCGGCGAGTGCGTCGATGACCCCGCGGTCATGGCTGGGCTTGGCGTAGCCGAGGCCCCGGTGCTCGTGCGACCAGGCCTCCAGGAAGCTCATATAGCTGGATCCGTCGCCCAGGGCGTGGTTCATCGTGAGGCCCAGGATGGAGCCGCCGCCTTTCATATGGGTGAGCTTCACCGTGAAAAGCGGTGTATCGCGGTCGACCACCCAGAACGGTATGGCGTGACTGAGATAGCGATCCAGTCCCTTTTTCGCCGTGTGGCGGGGTCCGTAGTCCGGCATGGGCACGGATGCCTGCGCCTCGACGAAGCGCACCCCGGAGTCGTCGCAGAGCGCACTGAGACCGCCGTCGGGGTCCTTCTTCATGCGGCCCGAAAGGACGGGGAAGTTACGCAGTGTCCGGTCGAGGGAGGCGCGCAGCGCCTCGCCGTCGAGCGTCTCCCGGTAGAAAAAGGCGCGGGTCGTATAGACCGTGCTGAAGAGCATGTCGTAGACGCTCAGCCGTACGCGGTCACCGCTCGCCTCTCCGGCACACACGGTGAACGATCGCTTGGCGCCGCTCTCGGTGGCGGATGCCGTCATACTCACACGCTCTTTCGTCGGTCCCAAACACGCTGTCATCTCGGCGAGTTGACCCTAACCCCACGGGCGCGAGCGGCCTCCTGAAGGGGAACCGGGTTTAGGGAAATTCCCCAACTTTCGTCCGGCCTCGATCTTTCTCGGCGGCCGCGAGCGTGTTACAGGGCGTCCGGATCTTTCCCCTGCACGCCCCTGCACGCCCCTGCACGCCCCTTCCCGGCGCCAGGGCAGGGGTGGGAAGGGGAGCAGCCCGCCGCAGACGTCACGGTCCGTCGCCTTCGCCCAGCGCGACCCCAAACGCGCCACCCGCCGCGCGATCAATGCGCTGAACCAGCTCGGCCACACCGTCATCCTCAACCCGATCGAGGGCGCGGACTGACCACCGCATGGCCCGGACACCCGGTGGCCCTCTGAAGCCACCGGGCGCCCAGCCTTGCGCAACACCGCCCTGACCTGCGGTTTATTTACGCGTCAGAGGCTTCTTCCTGACCTGTACTCAGCTGTCGTCTCGTCATGTGGCGGAAGTTCGTGACCGGCAAGGAGGTCCGTTCCTGGCGGCTCCACCGGCGGGTCAACCTCACCGGGAAGAACTCGCGCAGCGGATCAATCCGATCGTCGCGGGCTGGACGCAGTACTACGGCCGGTTCTACCGATCGGCCTTGTATCCACTTTTGATGCGCCAGGTGGGAAGTGGCAGACGGTGATCTGGAGCCCGCTCTCGTGCGCGAAGGCGTGCAGGTGCTTCTTCCATGTCCAGCGGCGGGGATCGTTGGAGCCTTCGGAGTCGGCGTTGATCAGTAGCCGGGTGGCGTCCGGGTGGCCGGCTTGTCCGCGGTGCTGCCACCAGCGGCGGATGGACTCCACCGCGAACTCGGCGGTGTCATGGTCGGTTCCGACGTTGACCCAGCCGCTGTTGGGGGTGATGTCACCGGCTGGTTGTTGTTGAGGAAGGCGGCGGCGGTGCGGTTCAGGTGGGCGAACTGGGCGTCGCGGTCCGGATGGCCGACGCCCTCGTGGGTCTTCGCGGTGCCTCGCAGGCTGTAGCCCAGGGCGTGCAGCAGGTGTCCGACGGCCGTGGCGCTGACCGGATGGCCCTGGCCGGTCAAGGACGATGCCAAGGCACGCAGCGACAGCGTGGTCCAGCGCAGCGGCGAGACGGGATCGGAACCCGGATCCGGCGGGTTGGTGCAGGCTGCCCGGCAAGCTCGGCGATGCCGCGTGCGATGGTGGCGGTGCTGGTAGCGGAGGCCACCGCCACCACAGTGATGCCGCCGTGGCCGATCGCTGTGGCCTCGCTGGCCAGATAGAGCCGACGACGGCGCTCATCAAGGTGCGGCAGGATCTGGTCGAACTTCGTCCGCAGGGCTTCGGCCGCTGTACGGGGCTCATCCGCCGCCGCAGATCGACCCGGCCGAACCGGTGACCGACCCGCAACAGCACCTCCTCAAGCTCCGAAGCCCAGGCACCAGGCCGCACATCGTTTTGCACGATCAGCGCAACAGCTATCACAAGCCACTGGTCACGAACCTCCGTCACGTGCCGAGGTGACAGCTGAGTATGTTCAGAAACCAGCCTCTGACCAGCGACAATAGCGAACTGCAACGGGAGCGTTGAACGGTGCGGTTGACATTCGACCGGCATGGCCAACCGGTGGGGTTGGAGAAGCCGAGCCCGGGGAAGGAGGGAGACGAGCGATGGGGTCGCGACGCTCGGACGTCGCGGACGGCGCGGTGAGTCCACCCGCGCGCACGGGGTCAACAGCTCCCGCCTTTGTCTAAGGAAATTTGCAGATGTTGTCTGCGGAGACGTTTGGGTGCGCTTTTGAGCCGACCGCGAGGCTAGCATCGACATCGAGTCAGCCGGTGTAGCCGCCGACGACCTCGATACATGGGTTATAAATCGATGGAGGAGTCTTGGTCGACGCCCCGCACCCGCCTGTGTCAATGCCTACCAAGCGGAGCCGCCCCTTCAACCCTCCGGATGGCTACACCCCCCTGCGCGAGCGGGAGCGGATAACGCGCATGAGTTATCACGGCGGGACGCCCGGGTGGCTCATCACGCGCCACGCGGAAGCGAAGGAACTGCTCACCCATAAGAGCTTCAGCGCGCGCCAGGAGGGGATAATCTCTCCTGTCCCCACGGAGCTGGGGTACGCTGGCCCGGCCGATCCGGGCGCCTTTGCGAAGACGGATGATCCGAGCCACAGCCGGTATCGCAAGCTGGTCACCGGCTTTTTCACGGTTCGGCGCACGCGTCAGTTCACCCCCATGATCGAGCGAATCGTGCACGAACAACTCGACGACCTGGAAAAGGCCGGGCCGGGCGCCGATCTGGTGGAGGTCTTCACTGAATCCGTTCCCTCCCGGGTGATGTGCGAGATGATCGGCGTCCCCGAATCGGAGCGGAAGACCCTGCAGCGGCACGTGGAGACGCTCGGACGGCTCTCCTGTACCGTTCCCGAGGCGCTTGCCGCGGTGTCCGGGATGAGTGGATTCCTGTCGCGCTTCGTCCCCGTCAGGATGGACGACCCCCGAGACGACCTCCTCGGAGATTTGATCCGGGGCGGACAGCTCGATGAGCAAGAACTCATGGGCATGACCGCCACGTTGATCACCGGGGCCTTCGACACCACTGGCAACATGCTCGCCATGGGCGTCTTCACCCTGCTCGAGCACCCCGATCAACTCGCCAAGCTCCGGGAGGACCCGGAGCTCATGGGGGGCGCCGTCGAGGAGCTCCTCCGCTTCCTCACCATCTCCCACCTCGGGGCCAGCCGGTGGGCGCTGGAAGACGTCGAGTTCGCCGGCCAGAGCATCAAGAAGGGCGAGGTGGTCACCGTCGCCCTCCCCGCCGTCAACCGCGACCCCGAGCGCTACGGCAACCCCGATCAGCTGGACATCGGCCGTACGGACCACGGTCACCTGGCACTCGGCCACGGCGTCCACCAGTGTCTCGGCCAGCATCTCGCCCGCACGATCCTGCGCGTCGGCTACGAGGCCCTGTTCGACAGGTTCCCCACACTGCGGCTGGCCGTGCCGGGCGACGAGGTCTCCATGCGCGACGACTTCGTGCACTACGGCCCCAGGTCGCTTCCCGTCACCTGGGACGACTGATCGAGATACCAAGCGGTGGATGTGACGGACGATGTGGAGTTCTCGCATCGTCCGTCAAGCAAGTGGGCCCACAAGACGTACCACAGACAACAAGGTAGGACTGAGACCCGATGAGGATCACCGCCGACCGTGAGGTGTGCTGTTCGGCCGGCCAGTGCGCGCTGATCGCGCCTGACTTGTTCGACCAGAGCGACGAGGACGGCTCCGTCGTTCTGCTCGACGCACAGCCCGACACCGGACGGCTGGACGTTCTGCGAGAGGTCGTATCCCGCTGCCCGACCGGTGCGATCCGTGTCGAAGAAAACCCTGGCGTGTGAAAACAGCGCATGAAATTTCGGGGGCATGAATAGCGGCGGAGAAACGCATAGTGGCAAGAGTCACACGGCCGGTGAAACGCTACTGAAACCAAAACCCGGGAACACGCCTCGGGGTGTCAACCACGCCTGACTGGGTTTCTAGGGTTTCCCTTATGGGGGCAGAGCTAGTGTGGCCGGTGTCCGTCTGGCGAACCGTGTTTTCATTACTTTCAGGGCTGTTGCGCTCTTCCAGCGAACGACGCGTTTAGTGTGGAGTTTTTGATGCCTGCTGCATCCAACCAGAACAAGGCCGTTGACGCGCTGCGCAAGTCGTTCAAGGAAATCGAGCGGCTCCGGCGTCAGAACCGCCAGCTGACCAGTTCGGCCACCGAGCCCATTGCGATCATCGGTATGGCCTGCCGATTTCCGGGTGGAGTGAACTCTCCGGAAGCGCTGTGGCAGCTGGTCGCCGACGGATCGGACGCGATCTCGCCCTTCCCGACAAACCGTGGCTGGGACGTGGAGGGGATCTACAATCCGGACCCGGAACATCCGGGTACCAGTTACGTTCGCGAAGGCGGTTTCCTCCACGACGCGGACCAATTCGACTCCGCGTTTTTCGGCATCTCGCCTCGTGAGGCCCTGGCCATGGATCCCCAGCAGCGGCTGTTGCTGGAGACGTCGTGGGAGGTGTTGGAGCGGGCGGGCATCGACCCCGCGTCACTGCGTGGCAGCCAGACAGGCGTCTTCACCGGCGCCATGCACACCACTTACGCGTCCGACGGGGCGCAGATCCCGGACGAGATCGAGCCGTACCTCCACAACAGCGCCACCACCAGCATCGCCTCGGGCCGTGTCTCCTACACCTTCGGCTTCGAAGGCCCCGCGCTGACCGTGGACACCGCTTGCTCATCGGCGCTGGTCGCCCTGCATCTGGCCGCTCAGTCGCTGCGCCAGGGCGAGTGCTCCATGGCGCTGGTCGGCGGTGCGACGGTCATGGTCAGTCCCGAGGGCTTTGTCACCTTCAGCCGGCAGCGCGGTCTGGCCGTCGACGGCCGGTGCAAGGCGTTCGCCGACGGAGCCGACGGCACCATATGGTCCGAGGGCATCGGTGTGCTGCTGGTGGAGCGGCTGTCCGACGCCCGGCGCAACGGGCACCAGATACTCGCGGTGGTACGCGGCTCCGCCGTGAACCAGGACGGCGCGAGCAACGGTCTGACGGCTCCCAACGGCCCGTCACAGCGCCGTGTGATCCGGCAGGCCCTGGAAAACTGCGAGCTGACCCCCAGCCAGATCGACGCGGTCGAGGCGCACGGTACGGGCACGACGCTGGGCGACCCGATCGAGGCGCAGGCGCTGCTGGCCACGTACGGGCAGGACCGGCCGGAGGGGCGGCCGCTGTGGCTGGGCTCGCTGAAGTCGAACCTCGGCCACACGCAGGCCGCTGCCGGTGTGGCGGGCGTCATGAAGATGGTGCTGGCGATGCGGCATGGTGTGCTGCCGAAGACGCTGCACGTCGACGCCCCGTCGAGCCATGTGGACTGGTCCGAGGGCCAGGTCGAGTTGTTGACCGAGGCGCGGGCGTGGCCGGAGACGGGCGAGCCGCGCAGGGTTGGTGTGTCGTCGTTCGGTGTGAGCGGGACCAATGCGCATGTGATCCTGGAGCAGGCTCCGGAGGTCGAGGCGGAGGTTGCCGAGGAGTCTGCTGACGGCGGTGTCGCGGGCATCGCGGGTCCGGTGGCGTGGGTGGTGTCGGGTAAGAGTGACGCCGCCTTGCGGGCGCAGGCCGGGCGGTTGCGGGAGTTCGTGGCGGAGCGTCCGGAGCTGGGCGCCGCCGATGTGGCGCTCTCGCTGGCGACGACCAGGTTCGCCTTCGAGCAGCGCGTCGTGGTGACCGGGGCCGGCCGTGAGGAGCTCCTTGAGCGTCTGGAGGCGGTGGCCGAGGGGGTCAAGCTTCCCGGTGTGGTGTGGGGGAAGGATGCCGAGACGCCTGGCCGGTCGGTGTTTGTGTTCCCGGGGCAGGGGGCGCAGTGGGTGGGTATGGCGGTGGGGTTGCTGGAGTCTTCGCCGGTGTTCGCGGAGGCGATCGGCGAGTGTGAGTCGGCGCTGTCGGTGTATGTGGACTGGTCGTTGACGGATGTGCTGCGTGGGGTTGAGGGTGCTCCTGGTTTTGACCGGGTGGATGTGGTGCAGCCGGTGCTGTTCGCGGTGATGGTGTCGCTGGCGAAGTTGTGGCGTTCGGTGGGTGTGGAGCCGGATGCGGTGATGGGTCACAGTCAGGGTGAGATCGCGGCGGCGTGTGTGGCGGGTGCGTTGTCGCTGGAGGATGCCGCGAAGGTGGTGGCGTTGCGGTCGCAGGCGATCGCGGCGGGGCTTGCGGGTCGTGGTGGCATGGTGTCGGTCGGGCTGTCGGCGGATGCGGCCAAGGAGCGTGTCGCCGCCTGGGGCGGTGCGATTTCGGTGGCGGCGGTGAACGGTCCGGGTTCGGTCGTGGTGTCGGGTGACCCGGGTGCGCTGGATGAGATGGTCGCGCAGTTGGAGGGTGAGGAGGTGCGTGTTCGCCGGGTTCCGGTGGACTACGCCTCGCACTCGGCGCATGTGGAGGGGATCCGCGAGGAGCTGCTGAAGGTTCTGGCGGACATCGCGCCGCGTTCGTCGGAGGTGCCGTTCTACTCGACGGTGACCGGTGAGCTGGTGGACACGGCCGGTCTGGACGCGGAGTACTGGTACCGGAACCTGCGGCAGACCGTCGAGCTGGAGGTCACCACTCGGAAGCTGTTGGACGACGGCCACACCGTGTTCGTCGAGGCGAGCCCGCATCCCGTACTGATGCTGCCGTTGCAGCAGACCGTCGAGGCCGCTGAGGTCCAGGCGGTCGTCGTCGGCACGCTGCGGCGGGATGAGGGCGGGCCCGAGCGGTTCCTGACCTCCGCCGCCGAACTCCACGTCAGCGGGGTCGGCGTCGATTGGCGGAAGGTGTTCGCCGGCCATGGCGCCCGCCGTGTCGAACTGCCCACGTACGTCTTCCAGCGGGAGCGCTTCTGGCTCGAAGCTCGGGCGGGCGCGGGCGATGTGGGTTCGGTGGGGCTGGGCTCGCTGGGGCACCCGTTGCTGGGCGCGGTGGTGTCGTTGGCCAGCGGCGGTGGGGTGCTGCTGAGCGGGCGGCTGGCACTGGCCACACATGGGTGGCTGGCGGATCACGCCGTCCACGGGGTGACGTTGCTGCCCGGGACGGCCTTCGCGGAGCTGGTGGTACGGGCGGGTGACCAGGTCGGCTGTGGCCGGGTCGAGGAACTCATCCTGGAAGCGCCGCTGATCATGCCCGCGACGGGTGGCCTACAACTTCAGGTAGAGGTGGGGGAGTCGGACGCCTCCGGCTTCCGCGAGGTGAGTGTGTTCTCGCGGGACGAAGCGGAGAGTGAGGGTGCCGCGTGGACGCGGCATGCCCATGGTGTGCTGGGTTCGGCCGTGCCCGGTTCCGCGGCTCGGTTCGACTTTGGTGTGTGGCCTCCGGTGGGGGCCGAGTCGGTTGATGTGTCGGGTGAGTATGTGCGGGCGGCGGAGAACGGGCTGGAGTATGGGCCGGTTTTCCAGGGGTTGAAGCGTGCGTGGCGGCGTGATGGTGAGGTGTTCGCGGAGGTCGAGCTGCCGGAGGGAGAGCGGGAGCGGGCGGGCCAGTTCGGGCTGCATCCGGCGCTGTTCGACGCGGCGTTGCACGCGATGGGGGTGAGCGAGGGCCTGGGCGGTGGTTCGGGGAGTCTGCTGCCGTTCTCGTGGCGTGGGTTCGCTCTGGAGGCGGTGGGTGCGACATCGCTGCGGGTGCGGCTGGCGCCGGCGGGTGCTGGGTCGGATGCGGTGTCGGTGCTGGTGGCGGATGAGTCGGGACGTGGGGTGGCGTCGGTCGAGTCGCTGGTCCTGCGACCGGTTGCGGCCGATCAGCTGAACGCCGTGGCTGGGGCGGCGCGGGATGCGCTGTTCCGGGTCGAGTGGGTGGACGCGCCCGGGGCTGTCGTGGCGGGTGAGGTCCCGCCGCGGACAGAGGTTGTGCGGGTGGTCTCCGATGGCGCGGATGTGGTGGGTGAGGTGTACGGGCGGGTCCTTGAGGTCTTCGAGCGGGTCCAGGCGTGGGTCGCGGACGAAGAGCTCGCGGGTGAGCGGCTGGTGGTGGTGACCCGGGGCGCCGTCGATGCGGGCGATGGTGTGAGGGATTTGGCGGGGGCCGCGGTGTGGGGTCTGGTGCGGTCCGCTCAGGCGGAGAATCCCGGGCGTCTGGTGCTGGTGGACACCGATGATGTGGCGGGGGTGGCCGATCTTCTTCCCGGGGTGCTGGCTCTGGGTGAGGAGCAGGTGGTGGTGCGGTCGGGTGCGGTGCGGGTGCCGCGTCTGGGCCGGTCGCTGCCTTCGGGTGACGCTCCGGAGTCGGGTGCGTTCGGTTCCGGCGCGGTGCTGGTGACGGGTGGCACGGGTGTGCTGGGCGGCTTGGTGGCGCGGCACTTGGTGGCCCGGCACGGTGTCGGGAAGCTGGTGCTGCTCTCCCGTCGTGGTGCGGAGGCCGCGGGTGCGGCCGAGTTGCGCGCCGGGTTGGAGGCCGCTGGCGCCGAGGTGGTGATCGCGGCGTGTGATGCCGCGGATCGTGAGGCTCTGGCCGGGGTGTTGTCGCAGCTGCCGGAGGGCTTTGGTCTGAGCGGTGTGGTGCATGCGGCGGGTGTGCTCGATGACGGGTTGCTGACGTCGTTGACGCGTGAGCGGGTTGAGCCGGTGTTGCGGGCGAAGGTGGACGCGGCGTGGAATCTGCATGAGCTGACCGCGGGGATGGACCTGTCGGCGTTTGTGTTGTTCTCGTCGGCTACTGGCGTGCTGGGTGGTGCGGGGCAGAGCAACTACGCGGCGGCGAATGTGTTCCTGGACGGCCTGGCGTCGTGGCGTCGGACCCGGGGGCTGCCCGGGGTGTCGATGGCATGGGGTCTGTGGGCCGAGGCCAGCGGAATGACCGGACACCTCGGCGAGGATGACATCCGGCGGATATCCCGCTCGGGCGTGCTGCCACTGGCCACGGACGAGGGGCTTGAGCTGTTCGACGCCGCTCTGGTCTCGGACGTGGTGGTGCCCGTTCTCTTCCGGCTGGACAGCTCGGCGCTGCGCGCGCGGGGTGCCGAGGTCCCCGCCCTCTTCCGCAACGTCGTGCCGGGGATGGCCGTCCGGCGTGTCGCGGGCACCGGAGAGGCGGACGCGGATGAGGTTGCGGCCCGCCTGCGGCGGCGACTGGTCAGCATGTCCGAGGCGGAGCAGGAACAGTTCCTGCTCGAAGAGCTGATCCGCGTCCATGTGGCCGCCGTCCTGGGACACGCCAAGTCGGACACTGTGGAGGTGGGACGCCCCTTCAAGGACCTGGGCTTCGACTCGCTCACCGCCGTGGACCTGCGGGCCCGTCTGAGCGCGGAAACGGGTCTGCGCCTCCCGGCGACACTCGTTTTCGACTACCCGAACCCGACGGTACTGGCGGGCCATCTGCGCTCGGAGATCCTCGGCTCCCAGGACAGCGCCATCGCGGCACCGGCGGGCGGGTCCTTCGGGGCCGCGTGGCGCAAGGACGACGAGCCGATCGCGATCGTGGCCATGAGTTGCCGATTCCCCGGTGCGGTGCGGACGCCCGAAGAGCTGTGGCAGCTGGTGATGGCGGGCACCGATGCCACGTCGCCGCTCCCGTCCAACCGTGGCTGGGACCTCGAGTCCACGTACGACCCGGACCCCTCGCACGAGGGCACGTACTACGTCCGCAACGGTGGCTTCCTCTACGAGGCGGACGAATTCGACCCGGAGTTCTTCGGGATCTCGCCGCGTGAGGCGCTGTCGATGGATCCGCAGCAGCGGCTGCTGCTGGAGACGTCGTGGGAGGCGTTCGAGCGGGCCGGCATCGCTCCCGAGACGGCGAAGGGAAGCCGGACCGGCGTCTTCGTCGGCGTGATGTACAACGACTACGGCAGCCGTCTGGAAGGGAACGCCCCCGAAGGCTTTGAGGGCTACCTCGGCATGGGCAGCGCGGCCAGCGTGGCCTCGGGCCGGATCTCCTACACTTTCGGCCTTGAGGGGCCTGCTGTGACGGTGGACACCGCGTGTTCGTCGTCGCTTGTCGCGCTGCACCTGGCGGTCCAGGCGCTGCGCCAGGGCGAGTGCGACATGGCGCTGACCGGTGGTGCGACGGTGATGTCCACACCGGTCGCGCTGGTGGATTTCAGCCGTCAGCGCGCGCTGTCCGCGGACGGCAAGTGCAAGGCGTTCAGCAATCGCGCCGACGGCTTCGGATTCGCCGAGGGCGTCGGGCTGCTGCTCGTGGAGCGGCTGTCGGACGCGCGACGCAACGGGCACGAAGTGCTGGCCCTCGTCCGGGGTTCGGCGACCAACCAGGATGGTGCGTCCAACGGCCTGACCGCCCCGAACGGCCCGTCTCAACAGCGGGTGATCCGCGCGGCGCTGGCGAACGCCGGGCTGTCGGCGGCCGAGGTGGACGCGGTCGAGGCACATGGCACCGGCACCCCGCTGGGCGATCCCATTGAGGCGCAGGCTCTGCTGGCCACCTACGGCCAGGACCGGCCCGCGGACCAGACAGTGTGGCTCGGCTCGGTGAAGTCGAACATCGGCCATGCGCAGGCGGCGGCCGGTGTGGCTGGTGTCATCAAGATGGTGATGGCGATGCGGCATGGCACGCTGCCGAAGACGCTGCACATCGATGAGCCGTCGGCGCATGTGGACTGGTCCGCGGGTGCAGTGCGCCTGCTGACGGACGATATGCCCTGGCCGGAGACGGGACGGCCGCGGCGCGCGGCGGTCTCCTCCTTCGGGATGAGTGGCAGCAATGCCCACGCGGTGCTGGAACAGGCCCCGCTCGACGACGCTCCCGGCCTTGCCGCCGATGACGACGCCCCGGCCGGGGAACTGCCGGAGATCACGCCCTGGGTGATCTCCGGACGGTCGGAGACCGCGGTGGAGGCGCAGGCGGAGCGGCTGCTGACGCATGTGCGCGAGCGCCGAGAGCTGTCGCCCGCCGATATCGGGCTGTCGTTGGCGACCACGCGCAGTGTGTTCGAACACCGCGCGGTGGTGCTGGCGGGCGACGGGGACGGCCTCATCAACGGCCTGGGCGCATTGGCCGAGGGGAACGTGGCCCCCGGTGTGGTACGGGGGATGGCGGCGGCCCGGGACCAGGCAGTGCTTGTCTTCCCCGGTCAGGGGTCGCAGTGGGTGGGGATGGCGGCGGAGTTGCTGGAGTCTTCGCCGGTGTTCGCGGAGCGGATCGGTGAGTGCGCGGCCGCGCTGGCGCCGTTCGTGGACTGGCCGCTTGCGGATGTGCTGCGGGGTGGGGAGGGCACCGCGGAGGCGTTGGAGCGGGTCGATGTGGTGCAGCCCGTGTTGTGGGCGGTGATGGTGTCGTTGGCTGAGTTGTGGCGTTCGTATGGGGTGGAGCCCGCGGCTGTCATTGGTCATTCGCAGGGTGAGATCGCGGCGGCGTGTGTGGCGGGTGCGTTGTCGTTGGAGGACGCGGCGCGGGTGGTGGCGTTGCGGAGTAAGACGCTGCGGGCGCTGTCGGGGCGTGGCGGGATGGTGTCCGTGTCGCTGCCCATGGACTCGGTGCGGGAGCGGCTTGAGGCGTGGGGCGAGCGGTTGTCGGTGGCGGCGGTGAACGGGCCCTCGGCGGTCGTGGTGTCTGGTGACGCCGACGCGTTGGACGAGCTGCTGGCGGCCTGCGAGGGCGACGGGATCCGGGCGCGGCGTGTGCCGGTGGATTACGCCTCCCACTGCGCTCACGTCGAGGCCATCGAGGACGAGCTTCAGCAGATCCTCGCGGGAATCGCCCCGCGCTCGTCGTCGGTGCCGTTCTATTCGACGGTGACCGGCGGGGTGCTGGACACGGCCGGTCTGGACGCCGCGTACTGGTACCGGAATCTGCGTCAGACGGTGCGTTTCGACGAGACCGTCCGTGTTCTGCTGGCAGACGGTTTCCAGGTGTTCATCGAGGCCAGTGCCCATCCGGTGCTCACCATGGGGGTTGAGCAGACGGCCGAGGACCACGCCACGCCCGTCACCGCCGTGGGTTCGCTGCGCCGTGAGGAAGGCGGCCTGGAGCGTTTTCTGACCTCTGTGGCCCAGGCGTATGTGGGCGGTGTGTCCGTCGACTGGCCGGGGGTGTTCGCCGGGACGGGCGCGAAGCAGGTGGAGCTGCCGACGTATGCCTTCCAGCGCACGCGCTTCTGGCTGGAGCCCGAGGCCATCAACGGCGCTGGTGATGTGGCGTCGGTGGGGCTGGACTCTGCCGGGCATCCGTTGCTGGGCGCCGCCGTGCCGCTGCCCGACTCGGACGGTTTCCTGCTCACCGGTCGGCTGTCGCTCCGTACGCATCCCTGGCTCGCCGACCATGCGGTGTTGGGCCGGGTCATCCTGCCCGGTACGGCGTTTGTCGAGCTGGCGTCGCGGGCCGGTGACGCGGTGGGTTGTGACCGGTTGGAGGAGCTGACGCTGGAGGCGCCTCTGGTGCTGCCCGAAGAGGGGGCGGTCCAGGTGCAGCTGGTGGTGAGCGGGCCGGTACAGGATGGGCTGCGCGAGTTCAGCGTTTATTCCCGCCGTGGCGATGGTCCGGACGCGTCGTGGACGTGCCATGCGAAGGGTGCGCTCGCCCTGGCGTCCGCCGCCGACAGGGCGACGGGCCCGGTGGGCCTGGAGGCATGGCCGCCGGCGGGGGCGGAAGCGCTCGAGACCGCGGGCTTCTACGAGGATGTGGCGGCCACCGGGCTGGCGTACGGGCCGGTGTTCCAGGGGCTGCGCGCCGTGTGGCGCAAGGGTGATGAGGTCTTCGCCGAGGTGGCGCTGCCGGAGGAGTCGCGGGCGGAGGCGGCCCGGTTCGGGCTGCACCCCGCGCTGCTCGATGCGGCGCTGCACGCCTGGCTGGTGTCCGCCGCCGAGGGAGGCGGGAAGGCGGAGGGAATCCAACTGCCGTTTGTGTGGAGTGGCGTGTCGCTGTACGCCACCGGCGCGACCTCCCTGCGGGTGCGGCTGGCCCGCACGGGCGCCGAGGGGATGTCGGTGCTCGTGGCGGACGCCGCCGGTGCGCTGGTGGCGTCGGCGGACGCGCTGGTCACCCGGCCGGTCTCGGAAGCGCAGCTCGCGTCGTCCGCCGGCGACGACGAGTCGCTGTACCGGGTGGAGTGGGTCGCGGCCCCCACCACCGACCCCGCCCCCGCCACCGACCAGTGCGCCGTGGCCGGGCCGGACCCCTTCGGTGTGGCCAGGGCGTTGAAGGCGGCCGACGGGTCGGTGGAGGAACACACCGACCTGGCCGCTCTCGCGGCGCATGTGGGATCGGGTGCTCCGATGCCGGACCTGGTGTTCGTCACGGTGTCCTCCGGCCCCGGTGAGGACGTCGTCCCGGCGGCACACGCCGTGGCCCACCGGGCCCTGGAGATGGTGCGGGCGTGGCTGGCTGAGGACGGGTTCGCCGGGGCGCGGCTGGTGTTCGTCACCCGGGGCGCGCTGGCGACCGAGGACGGTGCGGATCCGCGTGATCTGGCGGCGGCTCCGGTGTGGGGGCTGGTGCGGTCGGCGCAGGCCGAGCATCCGGACCGGTTCGTTCTGCTGGACGTGGACGGTGCCGGGGCGTCGCTGGCCGTGGTGCATCAGGCGGTGTCCATCGGGGAGCCGCAGCTCGCGGTGCGCGGTGCCGAGGTGCTGGTGCCGCGTCTGGCCCCCGGTGCCGCGAGGGGTGTGCTGACGCCGCCGGATGGTGGGGAGGCGTGGCGGCTGGAGGCGTCCGGAGCGGGCACGCTGGAGGGGCTGAGGCCGGCCACGGCCACGGATGCCACCGGGGAGCTCGGCGAGCACGAGGTGCGGGTCGCCGTGCGCGCCGCGGGCATGAACTTCCGCGATGTCCTGATCTGCCTGAACATGTATCCGGACCCGGGGGCCGTGATGGGGAGCGAGGGAGCCGGTGTGGTCGTGGCCACCGGCCCCGGCGTGACCTCCCTCGCCGTCGGCGACCGGGTCATGGGGCTGTGGAACGGCGGATTCGGGCCGTTGACCGTGGCCGATCACCGCAGCCTGGTGCGGATCCCGGACGGCTGGTCCTTCACCCAGGCCGCGCCCATTGCCGTCGTCTTCGGAACGGCTTTGTACGGACTGCGGGAGTTGGGGGGCCTGCGGCGTGGTGAGTCGCTGCTGGTGCATTCGGCTGCTGGTGGTGTGGGTATGGCGGCGGTGCAGTTGGCGCGGGCGTGGGGTGTGGAGGTGTTCGCGACCGCGAGCGAGTCCAAGTGGGATGTTCTGCGCGGGCTGGGGCTGGACGATGCGCATATCGCGTCGTCGCGGACGCTGGAGTTCGAGGAGCGGTTCAGGGAGGCCTCGGGTGGTCGTGGTGTGGATGTGGTTCTGGACTCTCTGGCCGGTGAGTTCGTGGACGCGTCGCTGCGGCTGCTGGGTGAGGGCGGGCGGTTCATCGAGATGGGCAAGACGGATGTGCGGTCGGCCGAGGAGGTGGCCGCGGCGCATCCGGGGGTGATGTACCGGGCGTTCGACCTGGCCGAGGCGGGTCCGGAGCGTATCGGGGAGATGCTTGCGGAGATCGTGGCGCTCTTCGGACGAGGTGAGCTGGAGCCGCTGCCCGCACGGGTGTGGGATGTGCGCAGGGCTCCTGAGGTGTTCCGGTTCATGAGCCAGGCGCGTCATGTGGGCAAGCTGGTGCTGAGTGTTCCGGCCGCGCTGGACCCGGAGGGGACGGTACTGATCACCGGCGCCGGAGGTGTCCTGGGCGGGTTGGTCGCCCGGCATATGGTGGCCGAGCACGGCATACGCCGCCTGCTGCTGGTCAGCCGCCGTGGCCGCGCGGCCGAGAGTCTGACAGAGCTCGAGGCGGAGCTGACGGCTCAGGGGGTCTCGGTCACGGTCGCGGCCTGCGATGTCGCCGACCGCGAGGCGCTGGCCGATCTGCTGGCCGACCTCCCCGACGGACACGGTCTGACCGGTGTGGTTCATGCCGCGGGTCTTCTGGATGACGGCACGGTGGCCTCGCTGACGCCGGAGCGGCTGGACGCGGTGTTGCGGGCGAAGGTCGACGGGGCGTGGCATCTGCACGAGCTGACGCGCCGTTTCGATGTGGCCATGTTCGCCCTGTTCTCGTCGGCCGCCGGGGTCCTGGGGGCCGCGGGGCAGGCGAACTACGCCGCCGCCAACACGTTCCTGGACGGGCTGGCTCAGCGGCGCCGGGCGATGGGCCTGCCCGGAGTGTCGCTCGCCTGGGGTCTGTGGGCTGAGCGCTCCGGGATGACCGGACATCTCGATCAGGCGGACATCTCGCGGATGACGCGGGGGGGACTGGTGCCGTTCTCCTCCGAGGAGGGGTTGCGGCTGTTCGACAAGGCGGGTCGGCTGGCCGAGGGTGTGGTGGTGCCCGCCCGGCTCGACCTCGGCCAGTTGGCGGCCACCGCCGATACCTCGCCCGTACCCCCGCTGCTCAACGGGCTCGTACGACGGTCCGTTACACCCCGGCGTGCCTCGGCCCAGGAAGAGGCTGGTTCGCAGGAGGCGTCGTTGGCGCGGCGGCTGGCCGGGCTCGGTCAGGGGGAGCGGCGGCGGATGTTGCTGCGTCTGGTCCAGGAGCACGCCGCCACGGTCCTCGGTCATGGGACGGCGTCCGCGGTGGACACCGATCGGGGCTTCCTGGAGCTGGGCTTCGACTCGCTCACCGCGGTCGAGCTGCGTAACCGGCTGAACGCGGCCAGCGGGCTACGCCTACCCGCCACCCTTATCTTCGATTACCCGACGCCTGCCGCGTTGGCCGGACACCTGGTTGCGGAGATCGCCCCCGTGGCGGCGGACGAAGCGCCCGATGTGGCTGCCGAACTCGACCGGCTGGAAGCCGCGTTGCTCGGCACGGACACCTCGGCCGACGACGCCACCCGCGCGCTGGTGACCGACCGACTGAAGCGCCTGCTGTCCCAGTGGGACGGCGGCCGTGGCGGCCCGGTGCCGGACGGTCAGGCCGGCGGAGCGACCAACGGCTCCGGCGACGCGGACGGTGTCGCCGACCACCTGGAGACGGCGGCGGCCGACGAACTCTTCGCCTTCATCGACGAGGAGTTCGGGACGTCGTGATCCGACCAGCGGCCGCCACCACGGCGCACCCACGAAGCCACACCACCTGCCCGCCGACCACCCCGCTCCCGAAGCGCGACCCCGAGAGGTTCTGATGTCGGAACAAGAAAAGCTGCTCGGCTACCTCCGGCGGGTGACGGCTGATCTGCACCAGACGCGGCAGCGCCTACAGGATGTGGAGTCGGCGGCCCGGGAGCCGATCGCGATCGTCGGGATGAGCTGCCGCTTCCCCGGTGGGGTGCGCACCCCCGAGGAGTTCTGGCGGCTGCTGAGCGGCGCCGAGGACGCCATCACGCCGTTCCCCGAGGACCGCGGCTGGGACCTCGACTCGCTTTACGACACGGATCCCGACCGGGCAGGCACTTCCTACGCGCGTGAGGGCGGGTTCCTGTACGACGTCGGGGACTTCGACGCCGATTTCTTCGGTATTTCGCCGCGTGAGGCGCTGGCGATGGATCCGCAGCAGCGGCTGCTGCTGGAGACGTCGTGGGAGGCCATCGAGCAGGCGGGTATCGATCCGGCCTCGCTCAAGGGCAGCCAGTCCGGTGTCTTCGTCGGGGCCGTGGCTCCCGATTACGGGCCGCGGGTGCATGAGGCTCCCGATGGTGTCGAGGGCTATCTGGTGACCGGCAGTGCGATCAGCGTGCTGTCCGGGCGTGTGGCCTACACGATGGGATTGGAGGGCCCGGCGGTCACGGTGGACACCGCGTGTTCCTCGTCGCTGGTAGCTCTGCACCTGGCCGTACAGGCCCTTCGTCAGGGGGAGTGCTCCCTGGCCCTGGCCGGTGGTGTCACCGTCATGGCCACGCCCGGCACGTTCATCGGCTTCAGCCGGCAGCGCGGGCTCGCAGCCGATGGACGGTGCAAGCCCTTCGCGGCGGCGGCCGACGGTTTCGGGCCGGCCGAGGGCGTCGGCATGCTGTTCCTGGAGCGGCTCTCCGACGCACAGCGCAACGGGCATCGTGTGCTGGCCGTCGTCCGGGGGACGGCGACGAATCAGGATGGTGCGAGCAGTGCGCTGTCCGCCCCCAACGGGCCGTCGCAGCAGCGGGTGATCCGCCAGGCGCTGGCCAATGCCGGGCTCACGGCCGGGCAGGTCGACGCGGTGGAAGCGCATGGGACGGGGACGTCGCTGGGTGATCCGATCGAGGCGCAGGCGCTGCTGGCCACGTACGGCCGTGAGCGTACGGCGGATGATCCGCTGCTGCTGGGGTCGGTGAAGTCGAACATCGGTCATACGCAGGCGGCGGCCGGTGTGGCGGGTGTGATGAAGATGGTGCTGGCGATGCGGCACGGCATGCTGCCCCGCACCTTGCACATCGACGAGCCGTCCCCGCACGTTGACTGGGCGACGGGCACCATTGAACTCCTCACCGAGGCGACCGCGTGGCCTGAGGGTGAGGAGCCGCGCCGGGCCGGGGTGTCCTCGTTCGGCATCAGCGGCACCAACGCCCACGTCATCATCGAGCAGGCGCCGTCACCGGCCGCTACCGACGCCGCTTCTGACGCGGGCGTGGCGGAGGAGACGGAGGCGCCCCGGGTGGCGCTCCCGCTCGTCCCCTGGCTGCTGTCGAGCAAGTCCGAGGCGGCGCTGCGCGCCCAGGCCACGCGGCTGCTGGACCACGTGGAGCGGCACCCGGAGGTCGCGGCCGAGGACATCGGATTCTCCCTCGCCACCACGCGGACCGCCTTCGAACACCGTGCGGTCGTGCTGGCTCCGGGCCGTGCGGAGGCGGTACGGGCGCTGGCTGATCATCTCGCGGGCCGGGGCGGCTCCGGGCTGGTCGAGGGTGTTGCCAGGCGTAGTGCCGGGGTCGCCTTCGTCTTCCCCGGTCAGGGGTCGCAGTGGGTGGGCATGGCGGCCGGGCTGCTGGAGTCTTCGCCGGTGTTCGCCCGGCGGATCGAGGAGTGCGCGGCGGCCCTGGCGCCGCATGTGGACTGGTCACTGGTGGATGTGCTCGGTGACCCCGTGGCGCTGGAGCGGGTGGATGTCGTACAGCCCGCCCTGTTCGCGGTGATGGTGTCGCTGGCGGAGCTGTGGCGTTCATACGGCGTGGAGCCGTCGGCCGTCATCGGCCACTCGCAGGGTGAGATCGCGGCGGCGTGTGTGGCGGGTGCGCTGTCGCTGGAGGATGCCGCGAAGGTGGTGGCGCTGCGCAGTCAGGCGATCCGGGCGCTGTCCGGGCGCGGTGGCATGGTGTCGGTCTCGCTGCCCGTGGAGGCGTTGCGGGAGCGGCTCGCGACGTGGGGTGAGCGGTTGTCGGTGGCGGCGGTCAACGGGCCCTCGGCTGTCGTGGTCTCCGGTGATGTCGACGCGCTGGAGGAGCTCCTGGCGGCCTGCGAGGCGGAGGAGATCCGGGCCCGCCGGATCCCCGTGGACTACGCCTCGCACTGCGCCCATGTCGAGGCCATCGAGGGCGAGCTTCAGCAGACCCTCGCGGGAATCGCCCCGCGCTCCTCGTCGGTGCCGTTCTACTCGACGGTGACCGGCGGGGTGCTGGACACGGCCGGGTTGGACGCGGGCTACTGGTACCGCAATCTGCGCGGGACCGTGCGTTTCGACGAGACCGTACGGGTGCTTCTCGACGAGGGCTTCCAGACGTTCGTGGAGGCCAGCGCGCATCCGGTGCTCACCATGGGCATCGAGCAGACGGCCGAGGACCACGGCACTCCCGTGGCGGCCATCGGCTCGCTGCGCCGCGGCGAAGGCGGCCTGGGCCGGTTCCTGACCTCTCTGGCCGAGGCGCACGTCGGCGGTATAGCCGTCGACTGGCGGACGGTGTTCGCCGGGACCGGTGCGCACTCCGTCGACCTGCCGACCTACGCCTTCCAGTATCAGCGCTACTGGCTGGACGCCAACCCGGTTGTCGAGGCGGCGGCCGGTAACGGCTTGAGCGTGGACGCGGTGGACGCGCGCTTCTGGGAGGCGGTGGAGCGCGAGGACCTGGAGGCGCTGACACGGACGTTGGAGGTGGCGGACGAGGAGCAGCAGTCGTCGTTGACGGCGTTGCTTCCGGCGCTGTCGTCCTGGCGTCGTCAACGGCGCGAGCAGAACACGGTGGACAGCTGGTGTTACCAGGCGGTCTGGAAGCCCCTGGCATCCGCGTCCGAGACCACGCTCTCGGGCACCTGGCTCGTGGCCATTCCGGAAGGCCGTGGTGACGATGTATTGGTCGCCGCCGTGCTGGACGGGCTGGCCGGGCGCGGTGCGCATGCGGTTCGCGTAGCCGTCGGGGCGGCGGATGGCCGTGAGGTGATCACGGAGCGGCTGCGCGTGGCCCTCGATGGCGCGGCGATGGAGCCGTCGGGCGTGGCGGGTGTGTTCTCGCTGCTCGGGCTGGACGAGTCGGCACATGAGTCCTTCGAGGTGGTCCCGGCCGGGCTGGCGGCGACGGTGGGCCTGGTTCAGGCGCTGGGCGACGCGGATGTGGTGGCTCCGCTGTGGTGCGGCACCCGGGGCGCGGTGTCGGTGGGGCGTTCCGACCGGCTGGTGAGCCCGGTGCAGGCGATGGTGTGGGGTCTGGGCCGGATCCTGGAGGCGGAGTACCCCCAGCGCTGGGGCGGCGTCGTGGACCTGCCCGAGACCATGGACGACCGCGCGATGACCCGTCTGGCCGGAGTGCTGACCGCCGCGCAGACCGAGGACCAGGTCGCGGTGCGCGGGTCCGGCGTCTTCGCCAAGCGGCTGGTGCGGGCCTCCGCGCCTGAGGCCACGAGCGCGGATGGCTGGCGTCCGAGTGGTTCGGTGCTGGTGACCGGTGGTACGGGTGCGCTGGGTGGCCATGTGGCCCGCTGGCTGGCGCGTGCGGGTGCTGAGCATCTGGTGCTGACGAGCCGCAGTGGCATGGAGGCCGAGGGCGCCGCCGAGTTGACGGCGGAGCTGGAGGCGCTGGGTGCCCGGGTGACCGTGGCGGCGTGCGATGCGGCCGACCGTGACGCGCTGGCCGCGGTGCTGGACGGAATCCCGCGGGAGTTCCCGCTGACGGCCGTGGTGCATACGGCCGGTGTGCTGGACGACGGTGTGGTGGACGCCCTGACGGTGCGTCGGGCGGCCGGGGTGCTGCGTCCGAAGGTGGACGCGACCCGGAATCTGCATGAGCTGACCGCGGGGATGGATCTCTCGGCGTTCGTGCTGTTCTCCTCGGCGGCGGCCACATTGGGCGGTCCGGGCCAGGGGAGTTACGCGGCGGGTAACGCCTACCTCGACGCGCTGGCGTTGCAGCGGCGCGCGGACGGCCTTCCGGCCACGTCCATCGCCTGGGGCGCCTGGGCCGGAGGCGGCCTCGTCACGGATGAGGTCGGCGACCAGATGAGCCGGTCGGGGATCCTGGCCATGTCCCCCGAGCTGGCGATTTCGGCGCTACAGCAGGCCCTGGACCACGATGAGACGTTCCTCGCGGTCGCGGACATCGACTGGACGCGCCTCGAGGCGGAGTCCGCCGACGCTCCCCTCTTCCGCCAGTTGCGGAGCGCGCGGAGCGCGACCACGGAGAAGCAGCCCACGGCGGGCAGTGCCGCCCCCGGGCGGGCGGAACTTCACCACCGGCTGGAAGCCATGCCCCCGGAGAAGCGCGAAGGGGCGCTGCGGGATCTGGTGCGTGCCCAGGCCGCCGACGTTCTCGCCCACGACAGCGCGGACGCGGTCGCGTCGGACCGGGCCTTCCGCGACCTCGGCTTCGACTCGCTGACCGCCGTCGAACTGCGCAACCGGATCGGCGCGGCGACCGGGCTGCGGCTGCCGGTCAGCCTGGTCTTCGACTACCCCACACCCACGGTGCTGGCACGGTTCCTGAACGGCGAGATGTTCGGCACCGAGGAAGGCGGCGCCACCGAGACGGCGCCGACCCGCTCGGACTCGCTCGACGAGCCCATCGCGATCGTGGCGATGAGCTGCCGGTTCCCGGGCGGTGTGCGGACCCCCGAGCAGCTGTGGGACGTGGTGAACGCCGGAGTCGACACGATCTCCGGCTTCCCCGACGACCGTGGCTGGGACCTTGACGGGCTGTACGACCCTGACCCCGACAAGCCGGGCACGACCTACGCCCGCACCGGCGGATTCCTCGACAACGTCTCCGACTTCGACCCGGACTTCTTCGGCATCTCGCGGCGTGAGGCCCTGGCCATGGACCCCCAGCAGCGGCTGCTGCTGGAGACGGCCTGGGAGGCGTTCGAGCGCGCCGGCATCGACCCGGCGGCGTTGCGTGGCAGCCAGGCGGGCGTCTTCATCGGCTCGAACTACCAGGACTACAGCGGCCGGCCCATCAGCGTGCCGGACGGCGTGCAGGGCTATCTCGGACTCGGCAGCGCGTCGAGCGTTGCCTCCGGCCGCCTCTCCTACACCTTCGGTTTCGAAGGCCCGGCCATGACGGTGGACACCGCGTGCTCGTCGTCGCTGGTCGCCCTGCACCTGGCGTGCCAGTCGCTGCGCCAGGGCGAGTGCGACATGGCGCTGGCCGGCGGTGTGACGATCATGGCCACGCCTGGCACGTTCGTCGAGTTCAGCGCCCAGCGCGTGCTGTCGCCGGATGGGCGGTGCAAGGCGTTCTCCGCCGAGGCGGATGGCACGGGCTGGTCCGAGGGTGTGGGCCTGCTGGTGGTGGAGCGGCTGTCGGACGCACGGCGCAAGGGCCACCAGGTGCTGGCCGTCGTCCGGGGTTCGGCGATCAACCAGGACGGTGCGTCCAACGGTTTGACGGCGCCCAACGGCCCGGCGCAGCAGCGCGTGATTGGCAAGGCCCTCGAGAACGCGGGCCTGTCGACCGCCGATGTGGACGCGGTGGAAGCCCACGGCACGGGCACCTCGCTCGGTGACCCGATCGAGGCGCAGGCGCTGATGGCCACCTACGGCCAGGGGCGGCCGGAGGACGAGCCGCTGTGGCTCGGGTCCATCAAGTCGAATATCGGGCACACGCAGGCGGCCGCCGGTGTGGCCGGGGTCATCAAGATGGTGATGGCCATGCGGGAGGGCGTGCTGCCCAAGACGCTCCACGCGGACGAGCCCTCGCCGCACATCGACTGGACCAGCGGCGCGGTGTCCCTCCTGAACGAGCCGACCCCGTGGCCGGAGACGGACCGCCCGCGCCGGGCGGCCGTGTCCTCCTTCGGGATCAGCGGCACCAACGCGCACACGATCATCGAGGCGGCCGACGCCGTCGAGTCGCCGTCGCCGGAGACGGGCGGCGAGGCCACCGGTTCCCCGGCCGGCCTCGCGGTGGTTCCGTGGCTGCTCTCCGCCGGCAGCCCTGACGCGCTGAGCGCTCAGGCCGGGCGACTGCTCGAGTTCGACGGTGTGCGTACCGCACACGCCAATGACCTCGCCGACATCGGCTATTCGCTGGCGACGACCCGTTCCGCCCTGCCCTACCGCGCGGTTGTGGTCGCCGAGGACCCGGCCCAGTTCCGGTCCGGACTCGACGCGCTGGCGGCGGGCGGGAACGCGGCCACGCTGATCCGGGGCGTGGCGCGGGCCGAGCACAAGACGGCGTTCCTGTTCTCGGGCCAGGGTGCGCAGCGTCTGGGCATGGGCCGGGAGCTGTACGGTGCCTTCGCGGTGTTCGCCCAGGCGCTGGACGAGGTGTGCGCGCATCTCGATGTGCTGCTCGACCGTCCGCTCACCGAGGTGATGTTCGCGGCCGAAGGCAGCGCGGATGCCGACCTGCTGAACCAGACGGCGTTCACCCAGCCCGCGCTCTTCGCCATCGAGGTGGCGCTGTTCCGCCTGCTGGAGCACTGGGGCATCACCCCGGATGTGCTGATCGGCCACTCCATCGGCGAGATCGCCGCCGCACACGCGGCGGGGGTGTTCTCGCTGGAGGACGCGTGCGCGCTGGTGGCCGCCCGTGGCCGGCTGATGCAGTCCATGCCCGAGGGCGGCGCGATGGTGGCCGTCCAGGCGCCCGAGGAGGAGATCGCGGCGTCGTTGGCCGGTCGTGAGGCCGAGGTGAGCATCGCCGCCATCAACGGCCCGACCGCCGTGGTCATCGCGGGCGATGAGGCCGCGGTGCTGGAGATCGCCGGACAGTGGGAGCGAGCGGGCCGTAAGACGCGTCGTCTGCGCGTCAGCCATGCCTTCCACTCCCCGCGCATGGACGGGGTGCTCGGCGACTTCCGTAAGGTCGTCGAGGGTCTGTCGTTCGCTCCGCCGACCCTCTCCCTGGTCTCCAACGTCACCGGCACATCGGCGGACCCGGACGAGGTGTGCTCGCCGGAGTACTGGGTGCGCCATGTGCGGGAGGCGGTGCGGTTCGCGGACGGGGTACGGACCCTGGAGAAGCTGGGCGTGACGTCGTTCGTGGAGGTGGGCCCGGACGGTGTGCTCACCGCGATGGCCCAGGACTGCCTGACGGCCGAGGAGTCCGACGGTGGGCTCGCCCCCTCCCTCGTGCCCGTGCTGCGCAAGGACCGGCCCGAGATCCAGTCGCTGACCATGGCGCTGGCCGAACTCCACGTCCACGGCACCACGGTGAAGTGGGACGCGGTGTTCGCCGGGCGTGGCGCCCAGCGGGTGGAGCTGCCCACCTACGCCTTCCAACGGCAGCGCTACTGGCTCGAGACGGCGCCGGCCGCCGAGGGGGATGTGACCTCGGCGGGGCTGGACGCGCCCGACCATCCGCTCCTCGGTGCCGCCGTCGCCCTGGCCGACACCGACACCTATCTGTTCACCGGCCGTCTGTCCGTCGCCACTCAGCCGTGGCTGGCCGACCACGTCTTCGCGGAGACCGTTCTCTTCCCGGGCACGGCCTTCGTGGAAGTGGCCCTGCGCGCGGCGGAGCAGGTGGGCTACGAGCGGCTGGACGAACTGACCATCGAGACGCCGCTGGTCCTGCCCGCACGGGGCGCGGCCCAGATCCAGCTCACCGTGGGCGAGCCGGACGAGTCCGGGGCCCGTGCGCTCAGCCTGTACTCCAGGTCCGAGGACGCCCAGCCGGACGACCCCTGGACACGTCACACGACCGGCCTGCTCACCAGGGACCCGTCCACCACGGCACCGGAGTCCGTGGCCGCCGACTTCGCCGTGTGGCCGCCCGCGGACGCGAAGCCGATCGACGTGGACGGTCTCTACGACCGCTTCATCGACGTGGGCTTCGCCTACGGTCCGGCCTTCCAGGGGCTGCGAGCCGCCTGGCGCCGTGGTGACGAGATCTTCGCCGAGATCGACCTGCCCGAGACGCAGGAGGCCGAGGCCGCGCGGTACGGCCTGCACCCGGCGCTGCTCGACGCCTCGCTGCACACCGTCGCGTTCAACCCCACCGGTACCGACGGCAGCACCCTTCCCTTCTCGTGGAACGGGGTGACCCTCCACACCGGTGGCGCGTCCGCGCTGCGCGTACGGCTTGCGAGCGCCGGCGGGGACACCGTCTCCCTGCACGCCACCGACACCTCCGGCGCACTCGTCGTCACGGTCGACTCCCTCGTGCTGCGACCCGTGGCCCCGGAGCAGGTGAACTCCGCTCAGCCGCACGAGTCGCTGTACCAGGTCGAGTGGGTGCCCGTGGACACCTCCCGCGCCCCGGAGCCGAACGGCGTGGCGGCCGGGCGCTGGGCGCTCGTCGGACCCGACCAGGCCGAGGTGGGCGGTGTCCTCGGATCGGCCGATGGCACCGTGGACACCTACCCGGACCTCGCGGCCCTGGCCCAGGCCATCGACGCGGGCGCCACCGCTCCCGACGTCGTCCTGGCCTCGAGCGTGTCCGGCACCCGCCGGACACGGGATCTGGCGGGGGCGGTACGGGAAGCCGGCCACCGCGCCCTCGACCTGCTCAAGAGCTGGCTGGCCGACGACCGCTTCGGCGCCTCCCGACTGGCGTTCCTCACTCGGGGAGCCATCGCAGCGGGCGACGACACCGATGTGGCCGACCCCGCCGCCGCGGCCGTCTGGGGACTGGTGCGCTCGGCCCAGTCCGAGAACCCCGACCGGTTCGTCCTGGCCGACCTGGACAGCCAGGAAGGCTCGCGCCGGATCCTCCCAGTGGCGCTCACCGCCGATGAACCACAGATCGTGGTCCGCGACGGCACGGTCCTGGCCGGCAGGCTGGCCCGGGTCCCGGCGCGCGGCGACGAGCCCGGGCAGGACACGGCCACGCCCGGCATGACCTGGGACCCGCAGGGCACCGTCCTGGTCACCGGAGCGGCCTCCGGCCTCGGGGGCCTGGTCGCCCGGCACCTCGTCAGCGAGCACGGTGTGCGCAACCTCGTGCTGGCCAGCCGCCGCGGTCTCGCCGCGGACGGCGCGGCCGAACTGCGCACGGAGCTGGTGGACCTCGGCGCCCAGGCCACGGTCGCCGCCTGCGACACCGCCGACCGCGACGCCCTCGCCGGACTCCTGGCCTCCCTGCCGGACGAGCACCCGCTCACCGCCGTGGTTCACACCGCCGGTGTGCTGGACGACGGCGTCGTCGAGGCACTCACTCCCGAGCGCTTCGACCGCGTGCTGCGGCCCAAGGTCGACGCGGTGCTCAACCTGCACGAGCTGACCGCCGGCCTCGACCTGTCCGCGTTCGTGCTCTTCTCCTCGCTCTCCGGGACGCTCGGCGGCCCGGGCCAGGCCAACTACGCCGCCGCCAACGCCTTCCTGGACGCGTTCGCGCACCGCCGCCGGGCCGAGGGCCTTCCCGCCCAGTCACAGGCCTGGGGGCTGTGGGCGGAGCGCAGCGGCATGACGGGCAAGCTGGACGAGGCCGATACGCGGCGCATCGCCCGGGAAGGCGTGACCCCGATGGGCTCCGAGGAGGCCCTGGCCCTCTTCGACGCCGCTTGCGGCATCGACACGGCGACCCTGGTCCCGGCACGGCTCAACGCCTCGGCGTGGCGAGCCCAGGACGGACCGATCCCGGCCCTGCTGCGGGGCATCATCCGGACCACGGCTCGGCGCGGCCCCGCGAGGACATCCACGGCCGGTTCCGGCGCCGACCCCGCCGACCTGCGTCGCCGTATCGGCTCGATGAAGCCTGCCGCCCGGCAGCAGGCGCTCCTGGAACTGGTGACCGAGCACGCGGCCATGGCGCTGGGCCACGACAACACTCGCGCCATCGTCCCGGACCGTGGATTCCTCGAGCTCGGCTTCGACTCGCTGACCGCGGTCGGACTGCGCAACCAGCTGGGCACGGTGACCGGCCTCCGGCTGCCCGCCACCCTGCTGTTCGACTACACGACGTCCAGGGCGCTGGCCGGGTATCTGGCGGAGGAACTCGTCGCGGAAGAGCCGGACGCGTCGGTGGTGCTGCCGGTCCTGTCGGAGCTGGAGAAGCTGGAGAACTCCTTCGCCGAGGTGGTGGCGGACGAAGCCGCCAGGACACGCCTCACATCACGCTTGCAGCAGGTGCTGGCGAAGCTGACCGCAGGCCAGCAGACCCAGACGACGAACGGTGGGGTCGCTGCCGCCGACAAGTTCGAGTCGGCAACCGACGACGAGATCTTCGACTTCCTCGACGAGGAGCTCGGAACGTCGTGAGCGGAACGCACCCCGTCCCTGGAAGTTACCGGCCGAAGGCTTTCAACCCCCTGTCCCGGGGTTCTCAGAGGAGTGACAAGAGGCAGTGAGCGACACCAAACTGCGCGATTACCTCAAGCGCGCGACGGCCAGTCTGCATGAGACTCGTCAAGAGCTGCGGGAACTCAAGGACAGGGACACGGAACCCATCGCGATCGTCGGCATGGGATGCAGGTATCCGGGTGGTGTGGAATCGCCGGAAGACCTGTGGGAGCTGGTCGCCTCGGGCACCGACGCCATCTCCACCTTCCCCGTGGACCGGGGATGGGACGAGGACCTGTACGACCCGGACCCGGAGAAGCCGGGCAAGAGCTACACGCGTGAGGGCGGGTTCCTGCACGACGCGAACGGCTTCGACGCCTCGTTCTTCGGCATGAGCCCGCGCGAGGCGCTGGCGACAGATCCGCAGCAGCGGCTGCTGCTGGAGACCTCGTGGGAGGCGCTGGAGCGGGCGGGCATCGACCCGGCGTCCGTGCGCGGCAGCCGCACCGGCGTGTTCGTCGGTGTGATGTACAACGACTACGGTTCGCGCATCCAGTCGATACCGGAGGGTCTCGAAGGCCACCTGGGAAACGGCAGCGCCGCAAGTGTCGCGTCCGGCCGCATCTCCTACACCTTCGGCTTCGAAGGTCCCGCGGTGACCGTGGACACGGCGTGCTCCTCGTCGCTCGTGGCGCTGCACCTGGCCGCGCAGGCCCTTCGCAAGGGCGACTGCTCGCTGGCGCTCGCCGGAGGCGTGGCCATGATGGCGACACCAGGGGTGTTCATCGAGTTCAGCCGGCAGCGCGGACTCGCCGTCGACGGTCGCTGCAAGTCGTTCTCGAACGCGGCCGACGGCACCTCATGGTCCGAAGGCGCCGGTGTGCTGCTGCTGGAACGGCTGTCCGACGCGCGGCGCAACGGGCACCAGGTACTGGCCGTGGTACGGGGCGCCGCCGTCAACCAGGACGGGGCGAGCAGCCGGCTGACCGCGCCGAACGGTCCCTCGCAGCAGCGGGTGATCCGCGACGCGCTGCGGAACGCGGGCCTGTCGGCGGCCGATGTGGACGCGGTGGAGGCACACGGCACGGGTACGACACTGGGTGACCCGATCGAGGCGCAGGCCCTGCTGGCCACCTACGGCAAGGAGCGCCCCGGGGCGGACCGGCCGCTGTGGCTGGGGTCGTTGAAGTCGAACATGGGGCACACCCAGGCGGCCGCCGGCGTGGGTGGCGTCATCAAGATGGTGATGGC
This sequence comes from Streptomyces lacaronensis, assembly GCF_047337785.1. Lineage (NCBI taxonomy): Bacteria > Bacillati > Actinomycetota > Actinomycetes > Kitasatosporales > Streptomycetaceae > Streptomyces > Streptomyces lacaronensis. The sequence continues at coordinate 1,272,330 of NZ_JBLHDK010000003.1, read as the reverse complement.
GATGCGGCACGGTGTGCTGCCGAAGACCCTGCACGTGGAGGAGCCGTCGGAGCACGTGGACTGGTCGGCGGGGGCGGTGTCGCTGCTGACCGAGCCGACCCCGTGGCCGGAGACGGGGGCACCGCGCAGGGCCGGTGTGTCCTCGTTCGGGGTGAGCGGGACCAACGCACATGTGCTCTTGGAGCAGGCTCCGGAGGCCGAGGTGGTCGATGCCGCCGAGGCCGAGGGCGTCGACGGTCCGGTGGCCTGGGTGGTGTCCGGACGTGGTGCGGGGGGATTGCGGGCCCAGGCCGGGCGGCTGCGGGATTTCGTGGCGGAGCGCCCGGAGTACGGTGTGGCCGATGTGGCGCTGTCGTTGGTGACGACCCGGTCGGTGCTGGAGCACCGAGCGGTGGTGGTGGGCCGCGACCGGGACGAATTGCTGGCGGGCTTGGCCGCGGTAGCGGAGAAGTCGGCTCATCCGGGCGTGGTGGTGGGCGAGAGCGCGCCTCCCGGCCGTTCCGTTTTCGTGTTCCCGGGCCAGGGGGCACAGTGGGTGGGCATGGCGGTCGGACTGCTGGAGTCCTCGCCGGTGTTCGCGGAGGCGATGGCCGAGTGTGAGGCCGCGTTGGCGCCTTACGTGGACTGGTCGCTGACCGGGGTGCTGCGTGGTGTCGACGGTGCTCCCGGGTATGACCGGGAGGACGTCGTTCAGCCGGTGCTGTTCGCGGTGATGGTGTCGCTGGCGAGGCTGTGGCGTTCGGTGGGTGTGGAGCCGGACGCGGTGATGGGCCACAGCCAGGGCGAGATCGCCGCGGCGTGCGTCGCGGGTGCCCTCTCGCTGGAGGACGCGGCCAAGGTGGTGGCGTTGCGGTCGCGGGTGATCGCGGAGAGGCTGGCCGGCCATGGTGGGCTGGTGTCGGTCGGACTGCCGATCGACCAGGCGCGGGAACGTATCGCCGCTTGGAACGGCGCCGTGTCCGTGGCCGCGGTCAACGGTCCCGGTTCGGTAGTGGTGGCGGGTGCCGGGAAGGCGCTGGATGAGCTGTTCACGGCGTTGGAAGGCGAGGGGATCCGGGTCCGTCGGGTTGCCATCGACTATGCGTCGCACTCCGTCTTGGTGGAGGAGGTCCGTGAGGAACTGCTGAAGGTCCTGGCGGACATCGAGCCGCGCTCGTCGGAGGTGCCTTTCTACTCGACGGTTACCGGTGAACCGATGGACACGGCTGGGCTGGACGCGGAGTACTGGTACCGGAATCTGCGGCAGACCGTCGAGCTGGAGGCCACCACCCGCAGGCTGTTCGCCGACGGGCACTCGGTGTTCGTCGAGGTGAGTCCCCATCCGGTGCTGAGGCTGCCGGTGCAGCAGACCATCGAGGCCGCCCAGACAGAGGCCGTGGTCCTCGGCACGCTGCGGCGTGACGACGGTGGACTTGAGCGATTCTTGATCAGCGCCGCTGAGCTGTTCACCCATGGCGTCCAGGTGGATTGGGCCGCCGCGTTGGAGGAGCGTGGCGGTCGACGGGTCGGGTTGCCGACGTATGCCTTCCAGCGGGAGCGTTACTGGCTCGATGCGCCCGCGGGTGTGGGCGATGTGGGTTCGGTGGGGTTGGGCTCGCTGGGGCATCCGTTGCTGGGCGCGGTGGTGTCGCTGGCGAGTGGTGGCGGCGTGGTGCTGAGTGGGCGGTTGTCTTTGGCCACGCATGGGTGGCTGGTGGATCACGCCGTGCACGGCGTCGTGTTGCTGCCGGGAACGGCGTTCGTGGAGTTGGCGCTGCAGGCGGGCGACCAGGTCGGTTGTGGCCGGGTTGAGGAACTGACCCTGGAAACGCCGCTGATCGTGCCCGAGAAGGGCGGGGTGCACCTTCAGGTCGAGGTGGGCCAGGCGGATGCTTCCGGTTACCGCGAGGCGAGTGTGTTCTCGCGGGACGAGGCGGAGGGAGAGGGCGCGGCTTGGGTGTGCCATGCCCGTGGGACGCTCGCGCCGGCCGAAGGCGCTGATGGGGCCCTCTTTGATTTCGGGGCGTGGCCTCCGGCGGGGGCTGAGGTCGCGGATGTGTCGGGGCAGTATGTGCGGGCCGCGGAGAACGGGTTGCAGTACGGGCCGGTTTTCCAGGGGCTGAAGCGTGCGTGGCGGCGTGGCGACGAGGTGTTCGCGGAGGTGTCGCTTCCGGAGGGGGAGCGGGAGCGTGCGGGTGAGTTCGGTTTGCACCCGGCGTTGTTCGACGCGGCGTTGCACGCGATGGGCGTGAGTGAGGCTCTGTCGGGTGGTTCGGGCAGTCTGCTGCCGTTCTCGTGGCGTGGATTCTCGCTCGGCGCGGTCGGTGCCTCCTCGCTGCGAGTAAGGCTGGCTCCGGCGACGGAGGGCAATTCGGGTGCGGTGTCGGTGGTGGTGGGGGACGAGTCCGGGCGTGCGGTGGCGTCGGTGGAGTCTTTGGCGTTGCGGCCGGTCGAGGCTGGTCAGCTGCGGGTTGCGGGTGGGGCGGCCCGGGACGCGCTGTTCCGGCTGGAATGGGTGAACGCGCCCGCGGCGGATCGGGCGGTGCCCGTGCCGGACGTGGAGGTTGTGCGGGTGGTCTCCAGCGGTGCGGATGTGGTGGGTGAGGTCCATAGGGAGGTGTTTGAGGCTTTTGAGCGGGTGAGGTCGTGGGTGACCGATCAGAAGGCCTCGGACGCGCGGTTGGTGTTGGTGACGCGGGGCGCGGTGGACGTGGGCGATGGCGTTGGCGTGAGGGATTTGGCGGGGGCCGCGGCGTGGGGCCTGGTGCGGTCCGCGCAGGCGGAGAACCCCGGCCGCCTGGTGCTGGTGGATACCGATGATGTGGAGGGGGTGGCCGATCTCCTTCCCGGGATGCTGGCCTTGGGCGAGGACCAGCTGGTGGTGCGGTCCGGTGTGGTGCGGGTGCCGCGTCTGGGGCGGGTGCCGGCTGTGGCCGTTCCGGAGTCGGCCGGGTTTGGTTCGGGTGCGGTGTTGGTGACGGGTGGCACGGGCGTGCTGGGCGGCCTGGTGGCTCGGCACCTGGTGGCCCGGTATGAGGTCAAGAAGCTGGTGCTGCTGTCCCGTCGCGGTGCGGAGGCCGAGGGCGCGCCGGAATTGCGGGCGGAGCTGGAGGCCGCCGGCGCGGAGGTGGTCATCGTGGCGTGCGATGCCGCGGACCGTGTGGCTCTGGCCGGGGTGTTGTCGGGGTTGCCGGAGGGTTTTGGTCTGAGTGGTGTGGTGCATGCGGCGGGTGTGCTCGACGATGGGCTGCTGACGTCGTTGACGCGTGAGCGGATTGAGCCGGTGTTGCGGGCGAAGGTGGACGCGGCGTGGAATCTGCATGAGCTGACCGAGACGATGGACCTGTCGGCGTTCGTGCTGTTCTCCTCGGCCACTGGTGTGCTGGGCGGCGCCGGGCAGAGCAACTACGCGGCGGCGAACGTGTTCCTGGACGGCCTCGCGTCCTGGCGCCGGACGCGGGGGCTGCCGGGTGTGTCGATGGCGTGGAGTCTGTGGGCCGAGGCCAGCGGTATGACCGGCCACCTCGGCGAGGAGGACCTGCGCAGAGTGTCGCGGTCAGGTCTGGTGCCGCTCTCCTCCGAGGAAGGGCTCGAATTGTTCGACGCCGCGTTGGTGTCGGACGAAAGCGTGCCGGTCCCGCTGCGGCTGGACATCCCTACGCTGCGTGCGCAGGGCGCCGAACTCCCCACTCTCTTCCGCAGCGTCGTGCCCCACGTGATGACGCGCCGTACCGCGCGATCGGAGCAGAGCGCAAGTCTTCCCGACGAATTGCGCCGGCGGCTCGTGGGTCTGCCGCAGACGGCGCAGGACGAGATGCTGCTGGAGCTGGTCCGCGTTCAGATCGCGGCGGCCCTTGGACACGCCACCCCCGAGACGGTGAACACGCGGCAGCCCTTCAAGGAACTCGGCTTCGACTCACTGATGGCCGTCGATCTGCGGAATCGGCTCACCGCGGAGACCGGCCTGCGACTGTCCGCCACGCTGATTTTCGACTATCCGACCCCGATGGCACTCGTCGGCCACCTGCGCGACGAACTTCTGGGCGGGGACGGTGTCATCTCGTCGGCAGGCCTGCGGGAGGTGGCCGGGCCTGGCGCACCGGTGGACGACGACCCCATCGTGATCGTGAGTATGAGCTGCCGTTACCCGGGCGGGGTGCGGACGCCCGAGGAACTGTGGCAGCTGGTGATGGCGGGTACGGACGCGGTGTCCGAGTTTCCGTCCAACCGCGGCTGGGACCTTGAGGGGATGTACGACCCGGACCCCGACCGGGAGGGCACATACTACGTCCGGAACAGCGGATTCCTGCACGACGCGGACCAGTTCGACCCTGTGTTCTTCGGGATCTCGCCGCGTGAGGCCATGGCGATGGACCCGCAGCAGCGGTTGCTGCTGGAGACCTCTTGGGAGGCGTTCGAGCGGGCCGGGATCGATCCGGTCGCCAACCAGGGCAGCCGATCCGGCGTATTCGTCGGTGTCATGTACAACGACTACGCCACTCGTCTCCAGGGGAACGCTCCGGAAGGCTTCGAGGGCTCCATCGGCACCGGCAGCGCGGGCAGCGTGGCATCCGGTCGTATCTCGTACACGTTCGGTCTTGAGGGACCTGCGGTGACGGTGGATACGGCGTGTTCATCGTCGCTGGTGGCGCTGCATCTGGCGGCTCAGGCACTGCGTCAGGGTGAGTGCGAGCTGGCACTCGCCGGTGGCGTCACGGTGATGTCGTCGCCGAACGTGTTCGTGGAGTTCAGCCGTCAGCGAGGACTTTCCGCCGACGGCCGGTGCAAGGCGTTCTCGAACGCGGCGGACGGCACCGGCTGGTCGGAGGGCGTGGGCATGCTTCTCCTGGAGCGGCTCTCGGACGCCCGGCGGAACGGCCACCCGGTGCTGGCCGTGGTCCGGGGTACGGCGATCAACCAGGACGGCGCGAGCAACGGCCTGACGGCTCCGAACGGCCCGTCGCAGCAACGCGTGATCCGGCAGACGCTGGCGAACGCCCGTCTGTCGCCGGCTGACGTGGACGCCGTGGAGGCACACGGGACCGGTACCCCGCTGGGTGACCCGATCGAAGCGCAGGCGCTGCTGGCCACCTACGGCCAGGAACGTCCCGAGGGCCGGCCGCTGTGGCTGGGCGCGTTGAAGTCGAACCTCGGCCACACCCAGGCCGCGGCGGGCGTCGGTGGCGTCATCAAGATGGTGATGGCGATGCGGCACGGCGTGCTGCCGAAGACGCTGCATGTGGATGAGCCGTCGCGGCAGGTGGACTGGTCGGCGGGCGAGGTTCGGCTGCTTACGGAGGCCACGGAGTGGCCGGAGACGGGGCGTCCGCGTCGGGCCGCCGTGTCGTCGTTCGGCGTGAGCGGGACGAACGCGCACACCATCATCGAGCAGGCCCCGGTACCTGCCGAGGCGCAGCGGGACGAGGCTCCCACCGACGACCACGGCATCGCCCCCTGGGTCCTCTCCGGCCGGAGCCCGGAAGCCCTGCGCGCCCAGGCGGAGCGGCTGCGGTCGTACCTGCTCGACCGCACCGAACTGAGCACGCTGGACGTGGGTCACTCGCTGGTGGCGTCGCGGTCGGTGTTCGAGCATCGCGGTGTGGTGACGGGTGGGAACCGTGAGGAACTCCTGCAGCGGTTGGGCGCGCTGGCCGGGGACGAGGTGGTCTCCGGTGTGACGCGTGGTGTGGCGGATGTTCGTGGCCGTTCGGTGTTCGTGTTCCCGGGTCAGGGGGCGCAGTGGGTGGGTATGGCGGTGGGGCTGCTGGAGTCCTCGCCGGTGTTCGCGGAGGCGATCGGTGAGTGTGAGTCGGCTCTGTCGGCTCATGCGGACTGGTCGTTGACGGATGTGCTGCGTGGCGCCGGGGGCGCTCCTGGTTTCGACCGGGTGGACGTGGTCCAGCCGGTGCTGTTCGCGGTGATGGTGTCGCTGGCGAAGCTGTGGCGTTCGGTGGGTGTGGAGCCGGATGCGGTGATGGGTCACAGCCAGGGTGAGATCGCCGCGGCCTGTGTGGCGGGTGCGCTCTCGCTGGAGGACGCCGCGAAGGTGGTGGCGTTGCGGTCGCAGGCGATCGCGGCGAGTCTCGCCGGTCGTGGTGGCATGGTGTCGGTCGGACTGTCCGCGGACGAGGCCAAGGAGCGTATCGCCGCCTGGGATGGCGCGATCTCGGTGGCGGCGGTCAACGGCCCCGGTTCCGTGGTGGTGTCGGGTGATCCGGGTGCGCTGGACGAGATGGTCGCGCGGCTGGAGGGCGAGGAGATCCGGGTTCGCCGGGTGCCGGTGGACTACGCCTCGCACTCCGCGCACGTGGAGGGGATCCGCGAGGAGCTGCTGAAGGTTCTGGCGGACATCGAGCCGCGTTCGTCGGAGGTGCCGTTCTACTCGACGGTGTCCGGCGAGCTGGTGGACACCGTCGGCCTGGGCGCGGAGTACTGGTACCGGAACCTGCGGCAGACCGTTGAGCTGGAGTCCACGACGCGCGCTCTGCTCGGCAGTGGGCATGGCGTGTTCGTCGAGGTGAGCCCGCATCCGGTGTTGACCCTGCCGGTGCAGCAGACGGTGGAGGCGGCTGAGGCGCGGGCGGTGGTCGTGGGCACGCTGCGGCGGGATGAGGGCGGCCTGGAGCGGTTCCTGACCTCCGCCGCCGAACTGCACGTCACTGGCGTCGGCGTCGACTGGCGGAAGGTGTACGAGGGCCGTGGTGCACGGCGGGTGGAGCTGCCGACCTACGCCTTCCAGCATGAACGCTACTGGCTCGATGGATTCGGCCTGCCGCCCGGCGGAAGCGCGGCCGATGGCGCCGGTTCTGTCGACGCGCGGTTCTGGGAGGTGGTGGAGCGCCAGGATCTGGAGTCGCTGGCGGATGCGCTGGCAGTGGACAGCGAGGCGCCGCTGAGCGCGGTGCTGCCCGCCCTGTCCGCGTACCACCGCAACAACCGCGACCAGTCCACGATCGACGGCTGGCGCTACAAGGTGTCGTGGAAGCCGGCCTCCGACCTGGCCGAAGGGTCGTTGTCGGGGACCTGGCTGGTGGTGGTTCCGGCGTCCCGTGCCGGGGACGAGCTGGTGGCGGGGGTTGTCGCCGGGTTCGAGCGGCACGGCGCGGGTGTGGTGTCGCTCGTGGTGGACGAGCGGGACCTCGACGCCGACGTGCTGGGGGAGCGGCTGCGGGAAACGGTCGCGGAGGTTCCTGAGCTGGGTGGCGTCCTGTCGCTGCTCGCCCTGGACGAGGAACCCTGCCCCGGATATCCGGCGCTGTCGGGCGGCTACGCCCTGACGTTGGTGCTGGTGCGGGCCGTGGTCCGGGCGGGCATCGAAGCCTCGCTGTGGTGTGGTACGCGGGGCGCGGTGTCGGTGGGGCGTTCGGACCGGCTCACCAGCCCGGCGCAGGCGATGGTCTGGGCGCTGGGCCGGGCGGCCGCGCTGGAGCTGCCCACGCTGTGGGGCGGTGTGGTCGATCTGCCTGAGTCGCTGGATGAGCGTGCGGTGGCGCGGCTGGCGGGTGTGCTGTCTGCCGGGGGCGGCGAGGACCAGGTCGCGGTGCGTGGCTCGGGTGTGTTCGCGCGTCGTCTGGTGCGCTCGGCCGCGGCTGTCGGTGAGGGGATCTCGTGGCGGGCGCGTGGCACGGTGCTGGTGACCGGTGGCACGGGCGGGCTCGGTGGCCAGGTGGCCCGCTGGCTGGTCCGTAGCGGTGCCGAGCATCTGGTGCTGACCAGCCGCCGCGGTCTGGAGGCCGAGGGCGCCGCCGGGTTGAAGGCGGAGCTGGAGGGCATGGGTGCCGAGGTGACGGTGGCCGCGTGTGACGCGGCGGACCGTGACGCGCTCGCCGCCGTTCTGGACGCGGTGCCGGAGCACCGGCCGCTCACCGGGGTGGTGCACGCGGCAGGTGTCACGATGACGGCTTCCCTGCTGGAGACGGAGCTCGCGGACGCGGCCAGGGCGGTGTCGGGCAAGGTGGCGGGTGCAGTCAACCTGGACGAGCTGCTCGGCGACCGTGAGCTCGACGCGTTCGTGGTCTTCTCCTCCATCTCCGCCGTGTGGAGCGGTGCTGAGCAGGGCGTCTACGGCTCCGGAAACGCCTTCCTGGACGCGCTGGTGGAGCGGCGGCGTGCGCGGGGTCTGGCGGGCACCTCTGTCGCCTGGGGTCCGTGGGCCGAGGAAGGCATGGTGACCCAGGGCGACGCGGGGGAGCAGCTGGCGCGGCGTGGCCTGCCCGCGATGGCACCCGAGTTGGCGATCGCCGCTCTGGAGCGCGCGGTGGCCGGTGACGACGGTGTGGTGACGGTGGTGGACGTGGACTGGGAGCGGTTCGCTCCGGCGTTCACCGCGGTCCGGCACAGCCGGTTCCTGAGCGAGCTGGAAGAGGTCCAGCGGCTGGAGACGAAGGGGAACGACGGCGAGAGGGCCGAGGCCGCCGGGGCGCAGCTGCGCGAGCGGCTGAAGCCGCTGACCGAGGGGGAGCGGGACCGGGCGCTGCTCGATCTGGTGCGCAAGCACGCCGCCGCCGTGCTCGGTTTCGCGTCCGCGGAGATGGTCGAGCCGAACCGGGCCTTCCGCGATCTGGGCTTCGACTCGCTGACCGCGGTCGACCTGCGCAACCGGCTGGCCGCGGAGACCGGTCTCGGCCTTCCCGCCACGCTGGTCTTCGACTACCCCAGCGCCGGCACGCTCGCCGCGTATCTGCGGACCGAGGTGCTGGGGGCGTCGTCCCCGGCGATCGGTACCGGGTCCGGTGCCTCCGCCGTCGCCGGCGCGGACGACGACCCCATCGCGATCGTCTCCATGAGCTGTCGCTTTCCCGGCGGGGTGCGGAGCCCGGAGGACCTGTGGCAGCTGGTGGAGAGCGGCGGTGACGCCATCTCCTCGTTCCCGTCCGATCGCGGCTGGGATGTCGAGGGGATGTATGACCCGGACCCTGACCGGCCCGGCACGTTCTACGCCCGTGAGGGTGGGTTCCTCTATGACGCGGGGGAGTTCGACCCCGGGTTCTTCGGGATCTCGCCCCGTGAGGCGCTCACCATGGATCCGCAGCAGCGGCTGTTGCTGGAGACCTCGTGGGAGGCGTTCGAGCGGGCCGGTATCGATCCGGCATCCGTGCGTGGCAGCCAGATCGGTGTCTACGTCGGAACCACGACCTCCGGCTATGGAACCGGGCTGCAGGAGATCCCCGAGAGCCTTGAGGGACAGTTGCTGACCGGCAGCGCGACATCGGTCGTGTCGGGCCGTATCTCCTACACGTTGGGTCTTGAGGGGCCCGCGGTGACGGTGGACACGGCGTGTTCGTCGTCGTTGGTCGCTCTGCACCAGGCCGCGCAGGCGTTGCGTCAGGGTGAGTGTGAGATGGCGCTGGCCGGTGGCGTGACCGTGATGATCACGCCGGGCGCTTTTGTGGAGTTCAGCCGTCAGCGCGGGTTGGCGCCGGATGGCCGGTGCAAGCCGTTCGCGGACGCCGCGGATGGCACGGGCTGGTCCGAGGGTGTCGGTCTGCTGTTGGTGGAGCGGCTGTCGGACGCCCGGCGCAAGGGGCACCGGGTGCTGGCCGTGGTCCGGGGCTCGGCGGTGAACCAGGACGGTGCGTCGAATGGTCTGACCGCGCCGAACGGTCCGTCGCAGCAGCGGGTGATCCGGCAGGCGCTGGCGAACGCGGGTCTGTCGGCGTCCGAGGTGGACGCGGTGGAGGCGCACGGTACGGGTACGTCGCTGGGCGACCCGATCGAGGCGCAGGCGCTGCTGGCCACCTACGGTCAGGAGCGCCCCGAGGGCCGGCCGCTGCTGCTGGGCGCGGTGAAGTCGAACATCGGCCACACCCAGTCCGCCGCCGGCGTCGCCGGGGTCATCAAGATGGTGATGGCGATGCGGCACGGTGTGCTGCCGAACACGCTGCACGTGGACGAGCCGTCGCGGCAGGTGGACTGGTCGGCGGGTGAGGTGCGGCTGCTGACCGAGGCCACCGCGTGGCCGGAGACCGGGCGGCCGCGCCGGGCCGGTGTGTCGGCGTTCGGTGTGAGCGGTACCAACGCCCACACCATCATCGAGCAGGCCCCTTCCGACATCGAACAGGAGCGACCGGCCGACGCGGCGGCGCCCGACGACCGTGGTACGGCTCCGTGGGCGCTTTCCGCCCGGAGCTCGGACGGCTTGCGCGCTCAGGCGCGGCGACTGCTGGCACATCTGAATGCCCGGCCGGAACTGAGCACGCTGGATCTAGGTTATTCGCTGGTGGCGACGCGGTCGGTGTTCGAGCACCGCGCCGTGTTGACGGGCGCGGGCCGCGCGGAGCTGCTGCACGGCCTGGAGGCTGTCGCCGCTGGTGAGGTCGCCCCGGCAGTGGTCCGTGGTGTTGCGAACGCTTCGGGACTGAGGGCGTTCTTGTTCTCGGGTCAGGGTGCGCAGCGTCTTGGCATGGGGCGGGAGCTCTACGACGCCTACCCGGTGTTCGCTGACGCGTGGGACGAGGTGTGCGCGCGTCTGGACGGCTTGCTGGATCGTCCGTTGCGGGAGGTGGTGTTCGCGGCGGAGGGGAGCGCGGATGCGGAGTTGCTGGATCAGACGGCGTTCACCCAGCCGGCGCTGTTCGCGGTCGAGGTGGCGTTGTTCCGGTTGCTGGAGCACTGGGGTGTGACCCCGGATGTGGTGATCGGTCACTCGATCGGTGAGATCGCGGCCGCGCATGTGGCGGGGGTGTTCTCGCTGGAGGACGCGTGCGCGCTGGTGGCGGCTCGTGGCCGTCTGATGCAGGCGCTGCCCGAGGGCGGGGCGATGGTGGCCGTCGAGGCGTCGGAGGAGGAGGTCGCTCCGTCACTGGCCGGTCGTGAGGCCGAGGTGAGCATCGCCGCCGTCAACGGCCCGACCGCGGTCGTCATCGCCGGTGATGAGGCCGCAGCGCTGGAGATAGCCGGGCAGTGGGCGGAGCGGGGCCGCAAGACGCGCCGTCTGCGGGTCAGCCACGCGTTCCACTCGCCGCGTATGGACGCGATGCTGGACGACTTCCGCAAGGTCGTCGAGGGGCTGTCCTTCCAGGCACCGTCGATCGCCCTGGTCTCCAACCTCACGGGTGAGGCGGCCAAGGGCGACGAGATGTGCTCCCCGGAGTATTGGGTGCGGCACGTACGGGAAGCGGTGCGGTTCGCGGACGGGGTGCGAGCGCTTGAGGCGCGGGGTGTGACCACCTTCCTGGAGGTGGGGCCCGACGGCGTGCTCTCGGCGATGACGCAGGACTGTCTGACGGCGGTGGAGGCGTCGGCTCCCGTTGTGGTGCCGGTGCTGCGCAAGGACCGTCCCGAGACACAGGCGTTGACGACAGCGCTGGCCGAGCTGCACGTCAACGGGGTCACCATCGACTGGGAGTGGCTGTTCGCCGGACGTGACGCCCAGCGGGTGGAGCTGCCCACCTACGCCTTCCAGCGACAGCGCTACTGGCTGGAGGACAAGGCAGAGGTGGCAGACGGCCCCACCGCTGCCGACAGCTTGGACTCCCGGTTCTGGGAAGCCGTTGAGCGCGAGGACCTGGAGGGGCTGGCGCGGACGCTGGCGGTGGAGGACGAGGCGCAGCAGTCGTCGTTGATGGCGTTGCTTCCGACGCTGTCGTCGTGGCGGCGTCAGCAGCGTGAGCAGGCCACGGTGGACGGCTGGCGTTACAAGGTGGTCTGGCAGTCCATGGCGTCCGCCGCCGAGGCCTCGCTCTCGGGTGCCTGGCTCGTCGTCCTTCCCGCGTCGAATGCCGATGACGCTCTCGTGTCCGCCACGGTGAAGGGGCTGGAGGCGAGCGGCGCCGATGTCGTGCCGGTGGTGTGGGGCAGGTCTGATGACGATCGTGGCACGGTGGCGGAGCGGCTGCGCGCGGGGCTTGACGGGGCGGGGCTGGAGCCGTCCGAGGCGGTGGGTGTGCTCTCGCTGCTGGGGCTGGACGAGTCGGGGCATGGCGCGTTCGGGGTGGTGCCGGCCGGGCTGGCGGCGATGGTGGGGTTGGTTCAAGGGCTGGGCGACGCCGGTGTGGTGGCACCGCTGTGGTGTGGTACGCGGGGTGCGGTGTCGGTGGGGCGTTCAGACCGGCTGGTGAGTCCTGCTCAGGCCACGGTGTGGGGGCTGGGGCAGATTGTCGCGGCGGAATATCCGCAGCGCTGGGGTGGCGTCGTCGACCTTCCCGAGACCGTGGATTCTCGGGCGGTGGCGCGTCTGGCCGGGGTGTTGGCCGGTGCGGACGGTGAGGATCAGATCGCGCTGCGTGGCTCCGGGGTGTTTGTGAAGCGGCTGGTGCGTGCGTCCGTGCCCGAGGAAGCGGATGGGCGGGCGTCCTGGCGTCCGCGTGGTTCGGTGCTGGTGACCGGTGGCACGGGTGCGCTGGGTGGTCATGTGGCGCGGTGGCTGGCGGGGCGTGGTGCTGAGCATCTGGTGCTGACGAGTCGTCGTGGTATGGAGGCCGAGGGTGCCGCCGGGTTGAAGGCGGAACTGGAGGCTCTGGGCGCCCAGGTGACGGTGGCCGCGTGTGACGCGGCGGACCGTGAGGCGCTGGCCGCGGTGCTGGACGGGATTCCGGCGGAGTTCCCGTTGGATGCGGTGGTGCATACGGCGGGTGTGCTGGACGACGGTGTGATCGACGCGCTGACGGTGGGACGCGCGGCCGGGGTGTTGCGTCCGAAGGTGGACGCGGCGCGGAATCTGCATGAGCTGACCGCCGGGATGGACCTGTCGGCGTTCGTGCTGTTCTCCTCGGTGGCAAGCACGTTGGGCGGTCCCGGCCAGGGAAGTTACGCGGCGGGTAACGCCTTCTTGGACGCGCTCGCGCTGCAGCGGCGTGCGGATGGTCTTCCGGCCACCTCCATCGCTTGGGGCGCCTGGGCCGGAAGCGGCATGGCGATCGACGGGGACCTCGAAGAGCACATGAGGCGGGGCGGCATGGTCCCGATGAACCCGGAGTTGGCCATCTGCGCACTGCAGCGCGCTCTTGACGTGGACGACACCTTCGCCCTTGTCTTCGATGCCGCATGGGAGCGCCTGGCGGAAGAGCTGAAGGGGGCTCGGCCGGCACCGTTGCTGAGTGAACTGCTCAAGACGGCGCCTTCCAACGCATCACTGGTGCCCTCGGACCCGGCATCGGCCGAGTCGGCCGCGGCGGAGCTGCGTACGAGTCTGGAGGGGCTCTCCTCGGCGAAGCGTCAGCGTTCCCTCCGCAAGCTGGTCCGGCAGCACGTCGCCGCGGTCCTGGAGCACACGACGCCTGACAGTATCGAGAGCGACCGGTCGTTCAGGGAGCTCGGGTTCGACTCGCTGACGGCTGTTCAGCTCCGTAACGCGTTGGGCGCGATCACTGGCCTGGACCTGCCGACTACGTTGGTATTCGACTACCCGAACCTCACCGCGCTGGCCGCGCATCTGGAGACGAGCATGTTTCCGCAGGGCGGTGCGGTCGAGCAGAGCGACTCAGAAGAGGACCGGATACGCGAGGCGTTGGCCTCTGTTCCGCTCGCGCGTCTCCGTGAGGCCGGACTAGTGGATGTCCTGCTGGAACTCGCCCACACCTCAGAGAACGTTTCTGAGCCGGCGCCGCAAGAAGGAACGAATAGCGCGCTCGACGCGATGGATGTCGATGATCTCGTCCAGAGGGCACTGGGCGGCGCGGACCTTTGATGTTTTTGGAAGTGTGGAGATACTGATGGCTACGTCCTCCGAAAGAGTTGTCGAAGCGCTGCGTGCTTCTTTGCGGGAGAACGACCGCCTTAAGCTGCAGAACCAGCGCCTGGTCGCGGCGTCGAAAGAGCCCATCGCCATTGTCGGCATGAGTTGCCGCTTCCCCGGAGGCGTGCGCACCCCGGAGCAACTGTGGCGGCTGGTCGCGGATGCCGTCGACGCCATCTCCGGGTTCCCGGCGGACAGGGGCTGGGACACCGAGGCGCTGTACCACCCGGACCCGGACAACCCGGGGACGAGCTACACCCGAGAAGGCGGCTTCATCTACGAGGCCGACCAGTTCGACCCGCAGTTCTTCGGCATGTCTCCCCGTGAGGCTGCGGCGACCGACCCGCAGCAGCGATTGGTCCTGGAAGCGTCGTGGGAGGTGATCGAGCGAACCGGGATCGACCCGCTGTCTCTGCGTGGCAGGCCGGTCGGGGTTTTCGTGGGCACGAACGGCCAGGACTACGCGAGTCATGTCTATGAGGTAGGGGGTGAACTCGACGGCTACCTGACGAATAGTTCGGCCAGTGTGGTGTCGGGCCGCATCTCGTACACCCTCGGTCTCGAGGGGCCTGCGGTGACGGTGGACACGGCGTGTTCGTCGTCGCTGGTGGCATTGCATCTGGCGGTGCAGGCGCTGCGTCAGGGGGAGTGCGAGCTGGCGCTGGCCGGCGGCGTGACGGTGATGTCGTCGCCGGGTACCTTCGTGGAGTTCAGCCGTCAGCGTGGGCTGGCGCCGGATGGCCGGTGCAAGCCGTTCGCGGACGGGGCGGACGGCACGGGCTGGGGCGAGGGTGTGGGCCTGCTGCTGGTGGAGCGGCTGTCGGACGCGCGCCGCAACGGCCACCAGGTGCTGGCCGTCGTCCGGGGCTCGGCGGTGAACCAGGATGGTGCGTCGAACGGCATGACCGCGCCCAATGGCCCCGCGCAGCAGCGGGTGATCCGGCAGGCGCTGGCCAGTGCGGGGCTGTCGGCCGCCGAGGTGGACGCGGTGGAGGCGCACGGTACGGGTACGAAGTTGGGTGACCCGATCGAGGCGCAGGCGCTGCTCGCGACATATGGGCAGGGTCGGCCGGAGGGCCGGCCGCTGTTGCTGGGGGCCATCAAGTCGAATATCGGTCATACGCAGGCCGCGGCGGGTGTGGCTGGTGTGATCAAGATGGTGATGGCGATGCGGCACGGTGTATTGCCGAAGGTGCTGCATGCGGATGAGCCGTCGCGGCAGGTGGACTGGTCGGCGGGTGAGGTGCGGCTGCTGACCGAGACCACCCCGTGGCCGGAGACGGACCGGCCGCGCCGGGCCGGTATCTCTTCCTTCGGCGTGAGCGGCACCAACGCGCACACCATCATCGAGCACGCCCCGGAAGCCGACCGTGATGGACAGCCTGAGGCGATGGGGCCCAAGGCGGGCGAGGGCAAGCGGCCCGCTGTCCTGCCATGGCTGGTGTCCGGCAAGAGCACGGAGGCGCTCGCCGCCCAGGCGGGTCAGCTCCACGCCCATCTGAGCGCCCACTCAGAGCTGGATGTGGCGGATGTCGGCTTCTCCCTGGCCACGACCCGTTCGGCTTTCCAGCACCGCGCAGCCCTGGTCGCCGGGGACCGAGACGAATTCCTCCGCGCCCTGGAGGCCCTGACCAACGGCGAGAGTTCCGCTCAGGTCGTTCAGGGCGTAGTACGGAGCGAGGGCACGCTCGCGTTCCTGTTCTCGGGTCAGGGTGCGCAGCGTCTTGGCATGGGGCGGGAGCTGTACGAGACGTTCCCGGTCTTCGCTGACGCGTGGGACGAGGTGTGCGCGCGTCTGGACGGTCTGCTGGATCGTCCGTTGCGGGAGGTGGTGTTCGCCGCCGAGGGCAGCGCGGACGCCGACTTGCTGGACCAGACGGCGTTCACGCAGCCCGCGCTGTTCGCGGTCGAGGTGGCGTTGTTCCGGTTGCTGGAGCACTTCGGTGTGACCCCGGACGTGGTGATCGGTCACTCGATCGGTGAGATCGCGGCCGCGCATGTGGCGGGTGTGTTCTCGCTGGAGGACGCCTGCGCGCTGGTGGCGGCTCGTGGCCGGTTGATGCAGGCGCTGCCCGAGGGTGGGGCGATGGTGGCCGTCGAGGCGTCGGAGGAGGAGATCGCTCCGTCGCTGGCCGGTCGTGAGGCCGAGGTGAGCATCGCCGCGGTCAACGGTCCGACCGCCGTGGTCATCGCGGGTGATGAGGCGGTGGCGCTGGAGATAGCCGGGCAGTGGGCGGAGCGGGGCCGCAAGACGCGCCGTCTGCGGGTCAGCCACGCGTTCCACTCGCCGCGTATGGACGCCATGCTGGACGACTTCCGCAAGGTCGTCGAGGGGCTGTCGTTCGCCCCGCCCTCCATCGATCTGATCTCCAATGTCACCGGTGGGGTGGCCTCGGACACCGAGGTGTGTTCCCCGGAGTATTGGGTGCGGCACGTGCGGGAGGCGGTGCGCTTCCTGGATGGGGTGCGGGCACTGATGAGGCAGGGTGTGACCACCTTCCTGGAGGTGGGCCCCGATGGCGTACTCTCGGCGATGGCGCAGGACTGCCTGACGGAACGGGCCGAGCCTGCCTCGGCGCCGGTGACCGTGCCGGTGCTGCGCAAGGACCGCTCGGAGGCAGCGGCCCTGATCACGGCGCTGGCACAACTGCATGCGCACGGGGCCGATGTCGCCTGGGCGTCGGCCTTCGACGGCCTCGGGGCCCGCAGGGTCGACCTGCCGACCTACGCGTTCCAGCGTCGGCGCTACTGGATCGAGAAGTCCACCGCCGCGGTCGGCGCGGATGCCGGAGTCCGGGACGAGGTCGACGCGCGGTTCTGGGAGGCGGTGGAGCGCGAGGATCTCGAGTCGCTCGCGAGGACGCTGGACTTCGACGACGAGGCGTCGTTGGGCGCGGTGTTGCCGGCTCTGTCGGCGTATCGCCGCAGCAGTCGTGATCAGTCGACGATTGACGGCTGGCGTTATCGGGTGTCGTGGAAGCCGGTTCCGGACGTGGCCGAGGGGTCGTTGTCGGGGACGTGGTTGGTGGTGGTTCCGGCGTCCCGTGCCGGGGATGAGCTGGTGTCGCAGGTTGTGGCCGGGCTCGAGCGGCATGGCGCGGGTGTGGTGTCGCTGGTGGCGGATGAGCGGGACCTGGACGCGGGTGCGCTGGCGGCGCGGCTGCGTGAGGCGGTCGCGGAGGTGCCCGAGCTGGATGGTGTGCTGTCGCTGCTGGCTCTGGAGGAGGAGCCCTGCCCGGGGTATCCGGGGCTGTCGGGTGGTTATGCGCTGAGTTTGGTGCTGGCGCAGGCGATGGTTGAGGTGGATGTTCCGGCTCGGCTGTGGTGCGGTACGCGCGGCGCGGTGTCGGTGGGGCGCTGGGATCGGCTTGCCGGGGTGGTGCAGTCGCAGGTGTGGGGTCTGGGGCGGGTTGTGGGGTTGGAGCACTCGGCGGTGTGGGGTGGTCTGGTTGATGTGCCGGAGTCGCTGGATGAGCGTGGTGTGGCGCGGCTGGCTGGTGTGCTGTCGGCCGGGGACGGTGAGGACCAGGTCGCGGTGCGGGGCTCGGGTGTGTTCGCCAGGCGTCTGGTGCGGGCTGACGCGGGTGAGGGAGCGGAGCGGCCGTGGCGGGCGCGCGGCACCGTGCTGGTGACCGGCGGCACGGGTGCACTGGGTAGTCGGGTGGCGCGCTGGGTGGTGCGTCAGGGTGCCGAGCATGTGGTGCTGACCAGCCGCCGTGGTGCTGAGGCGCCGGGCGCCGGCGAGCTGCGGGATGGGCTCGAGGCGCTGGGCGCGCGGGTGACCGTGGTCGCGTGTGATGTGACCGATCGTGAGGCGTTGGCTGGTGTTCTCGCGTCCGTTCCGGAGGAGTTTCCGCTCAGTGCGGTGTTCCATGCGGCGGGTGTTGAGCAGGCGGCTGAGCTTCGAGGGATGAGTCTGTCGGACGCGGCGGCGGTGGTGTCCGGGAAGGCCGCGGGGGCGGCGTGCCTGGATGAGTTGCTGGGTGAGCGTGAGCTGGACGCGTTCGTGGTCTTCTCGTCGATCGCGGGTGTGTGGGGCAGTGGTGGGCAGGCCGCTTACGGTGCGGCCAATGCCTATCTGGACGCGCTGGTGGAGGACCGCCGTGCCCGGGGTCTCGCCGGTACCGCCGTGGCCTGGGGCCCCTGGGCCGAGGGCGGTATGGCGGCAGCGGAGGGGGTGGAAAGGGAACTCGCCCGTCGTGGCCTGCTCGCCATGGATCCGGCCTTGGCCCTTGCCGCCTTGCGGGGCGCGATCGCGGGTGACGATGGCGCGGTGACGGTCGCGGATATGGACTGGGAGCGGTTTGCCCCCTCGTTCACCCTGGGGCGACCGAGCCCGTTGATCGGTGACCTCCCCGAGGTCGCGAAGGTCCTTGAGGCCGTGAGTGCGTCCGGCGGGGCAAATACTTCGGCGGGCCTGCGGGAGCGGTTGACGGGGCTGACCGGGGCGGAGACCGACAGGGTCCTGCTCGATCTGGTGCGTGGCCATGTGGCCGCGGTCCTCGGGTTTGCCGGTGGGGAGGTCGTTGAGCCCGGGCGTGCGTTCAAGGAGTTGGGTTTCGACTCGCTGACGGCGGTGGAGTTCCGTAACCGGCTGAACGCGGAGACCGGGCTGGTCCTTCCGGCCACGCTGGTCTTCGACTACCCGAGCGCCGAGGTGCTGGCCGGTCATCTGCGTGCCGAGGTGCTGGGGACGCAGGACGCGGTGGCCACGCCGTCGGCGATGGCCGTCCCGGCCGACGACGACCCGATCGCGATCGTCGGGATGAGCTGCCGCTTCCCGGGCGGTGTGCGCAGTCCGGAGGAGCTGTGGAACCTCGTGGCGGCCGGTACGGACGCCATCATGGACTTCCCCTCCGACCGTGGGTGGGATGTCGAGGGGATGTACGACCCCGACCCGGAGCGGTCGGGCACGTTCTACGCCCGCGAGGGCGGGTTCCTGGACGGGGCGAGCGAGTTCGACGCGGCGTTCTTCGGGATCTCGCCGCGTGAGGCCCTGGCCATGGATCCGCAGCAGCGGCTGTTGCTGGAGACCTCGTGGGAGGCGTTCGAGCGGGCCGGTATCGACCCGGCATCCGTGCGTGGCAGCCAGATCGGTGTCTACGTGGGAGCCGCGACCTCCGGCTACGGAATGGGGCTGCAGGAGATTCCCGACGAGCTGGAAGGGCAACTGCTGACCGGCAGCGCCACCTCCGTCGTGTCGGGCCGCATCTCCTACACCCTCGGCCTCGAGGGACCCGCGCTGACGGTGGACTCCGCGTGCTCGTCGTCGCTGGTGGCCCTGCACCAGGCCGCGCATGCGCTGCGCCAGGGTGAGTGTGAGATGGCGCTCGCCGGTGGTGTGACGGTGATGGTTTCACCGGACGCCTTCGTGGAGTTCAGCCGTCAGCGTGGTCTTGCCCCTGACGGCCGGTGCAAGCCGTTCGCGGACGCGGCGGACGGCACGGGCTGGTCCGAGGGTGTGGGCATGCTGCTCGTGGAGCGGCTGTCGGACGCGCGGCGCAACGGTCACCAGGTGCTGGCGGTCGTGCGGGGCTCCGCCGTGAACCAGGACGGCGCTTCGAACGGTCTGACGGCGCCGAACGGCCCCTCGCAGCAGCGGGTGATCCGGCAGGCGCTGGCGAACGCCCGTCTGTCGGCCGCCGAGGTGGACGCGGTGGAGGCCCACGGCACCGGCACCATGCTCGGTGACCCGATCGAAGCGCAGGCGCTGCTGGCCACCTACGGCCAGGAGCGGCCGGAAGGCCGCCCGCTCTGGCTCGGCGCGCTGAAGTCGAACATCGGTCATACGCAGGCCGCGGCGGGTGTGGCTGGTGTGATCAAGATGGTGATGGCGATGCGGCACGGTGTGCTGCCGAAGGTGCTGCACGTGGACGAGCCGTCGCGGCAGGTGGACTGGTCGGCGGGTGAGGTACGGCTGCTGACCGAGGCCACCGCGTGGCCGGAGACGGGGCAGCCGCGCCGGGCCGGTGTGTCGGCGTTCGGCGTGAGCGGCACCAACGCGCACACCATCATCGAACAGGCCCCGGTGTACGACGAGGCGGTGCAGGACGAGGCTCCCGCCGAGGACCACGGCGTCCTTCCCTGGGCGCTCTCCGCCCGGAGCCCGGAAGCCCTGCGCGCCCAGGCCGAACGGCTGAGGTCGTATCTGATGGAGCGCACCGAACTGGGCGCGCTGGATGTGGGTTACTCCTTGGTGGCGACGCGCTCGGCCCTCGAACACCGTGCGGTGGTCACGGCCGCGGATCGCGCGGAACTGCTTCGCGGACTCGAGGCTGTCGCGGCCGGTGACAACGCCCCGGGAGTGGTTCAGTCCGTCGCGCGCACTTCGGGTTCGACGGCGTTCTTGTTCTCTGGTCAGGGTGCGCAGCGTCTTGGCATGGGGCGGGAGTTGTACGAGGCGTTCCCGGTGTTCGCCCGTGCGCTGGACGAGGTGTGCGCGTATCTGGATGTGGTGCTGGATCGTCCGTTGCGGGAGGTGGTGTTCGCGGCGGAGGGGAGTGCGGATGCGGAGTTGCTGGATCAGACGGCGTTCACCCAGCCGGCGCTGTTCGCGGTCGAGGTGGCGTTGTTCCGGTTGCTGGAGCACTTCGGTGTGACCCCGGACGTGGTGATCGGTCACTCGATCGGTGAGATCGCGGCCGCGCATGTGGCGGGGGTGTTCTCGCTGGAGGACGCCTGCACGCTGATCGCCGCCCGTGGCCGGTTGATGCAGGCGCTGCCCGAGGGCGGCGCCATGGTGGCGGTGCAGGCGTCGGAGGAGGAGATCGCTCCGTTGCTTGCCGGTCGTGAGGCCGAGGTGAGCATCGCCGCTGTCAACGGCCCGACCGCTGTCGTGATCGCCGGTGATGAGGGCGCGGTGCTGGAGCTTGCCGCGCAGTGGGCGGAGCAGGGGCGTAAGACGCGTCGGCTGCGGGTGAGTCACGCGTTCCACTCGCCGCGTATGGACGCGATGCTGGACGACTTCCGCAAGGTCGTCGACGGGCTGTCGTTCACCCCGCCCTCGATCGCGCTGATTTCGAACGTGTCGGGCAAGTCAACGGGTGCCGAGGTGTGCTCGCCGGAGTACTGGGTGCGGCACGTACGGGGGGCCGTGCGGTTCGCGGACGGAGTACGGGCACTGGAGGCTCAGGGCGTGACCACCTTCCTGGAGGTGGGCCCCGATGGTGTGCTCTCGGCGATGGCACGAGAGTGCCTGACGGCGGAGGAGACATCGGCCTCGGTCGTCGTGCCGGCGCTGCGCAAGGACCGCCCTGAGCCCCAGGCGTTGACGACGGCGCTCGCCGAACTCCACGTCCACGGCGTCACCGCCGACTGGAAACACCTCTTCTCCGGACGCGGCGCGCGGAAGGTCGAGCTGCCCACCTATGCCTTCCAGCGACAGCGCTACTGGCTGGAGAACTCGGGCAGGGCGACGGGCGGTTCCGCCGCCGACAGCGTGGACGCCCGGTTCTGGGAAGCCGTTGAGCGCGAGGACCTGGAGGCGCTGGCCGAGGCGCTGGACATCGACGGGACAGGCCCGCTCGGCGAACTGCTGCCCGCGCTGTCGTCGTACCGTCGGCAGCAGTATGACCGGGCCACGGTCGAGGGCTGGCGTTACCGCGTCTCCTGGAAGCCGGCCCCGGACCTGGCCACCGTCTCCCTTCCGGGGACCTGGTTGCTGGTCGTGCCCGCTGGTCTGGCGGATGGCGACGTCACCACGTCGATCAGCCAGGGGTTCGAGAAGCACGGCGCCCGGGTGGTACCGGTGGCGGTGGCCGCGGACGTGGACACCGACGGGCTCGCCCAGGCACTGCTCGGCGCGCTCGACGGCGAGTCCGAGGTCGGCGTGATGTCGCTGCTCGCTCTGGACGAGGAGCCGCACGCCGGGCAGCCGGTGGTCGCGGCGGGACTCGCGCTGACGCTGCGGCTGGTGCAGGCCCTGGCGGGGCTGGACATGGACGTTCGGCTGTGGTGCGCTTCGCGGGGCGCGGTCTCGGTGGGGCGTTCGGACCGGCTCACCAGCCCGGTGCAGGCGGAGGTGTGGGGCCTCGGCCGGGTCGCGGCCCTGGAGTATCCGCGAATGTGGGGTGGACTGGTCGATCTGCCCGAGGTACTCGACGAGCGCGCCGTCGGGCGGCTGGCCGGTGTGCTGTCCGCCGAGGGCGCCGAGGACCAAGCGGCGGTCCGGGGCTCCGGAGTGTTCGTTCCGCGGTTGGTGCGTGTCGTGTCGTCGGGTGGTGGAGCCTGGCGGCCGAGCGGCTCGGTTCTGGTGACCGGCGGTACGGGGGCGTTGGGCGCGCATGTGGCCCGTTGGGTGGTGACCGAGGGCGCGGAGCACGTCGTCCTCACCAGCCGTCGCGGCCTGGCGGCCGACGGTGCGCCCCAGTTGAAGGCGGAACTCGAGGCCATGGGTGCGCTGGTCTCGGTGGTCGCGTGTGATGTCGCGGACCGCGAAGCGCTCGCCGAGGTGCTGGCAGGCATCCCCGAGCGGTTCCCCCTGCGCGGGGTGGTGCACGCGGCCGGTGTGCTGGACGACGGTGTACTGGACGGTCTGTCCGTCGACCGGGTCGCCGGGGTGCTCGGTGTGAAGGTGGAGGGCGCCTGGCATCTGCACGAGCTGACGGCAGATCTGGATCTCGACGCGTTTGTGCTGTTCTCATCGTTCGCCGGCGTCGTGGGCGGCGCCGGCCAAGGGGCTTACGCGGCGGCGAACGCCTACCTGGACGCGCTCGCGGCCCTGCGTCGTGGGGTCGGGCTGGCTGGTACGGCGGTCGCCTGGGGACCATGGGCTGAGGCCGGTATGGCCGCGGAGGGCCGTGCCGAGGAACGGCTGCGGGGCGGCATGGTGTCCCCGATGGCCCCCTCCCTGGCTGTGGCGGCCCTGCGTTGGGCCGCCGGCCATGACGAGGCATCACTCGTCGTCGCGGACGTCGACTGGGAGCGTCTGGCTCCCGGACTGGCCGGGGCCGGCGGTGGCGCTCTCCTCGGCGACATCCCCGAGGTGCGCAAGCACCTGACCACGGTCAACGGCGGTGCCACAACGGAGGCGGCCACATTCGCCGAGACGCTCGTAGGACTCTCGGCGGCCGAGCGGAACCAGGCCGTGCTGGACCTGGTGCGAGGCCACGCGGCCGCCGTACTCGGCCACACCTCGGTGGAGGCGGTCGAGCCCGGCCGGGCCTTCCGCGACCTCGGGTTCGACTCCCTCACAGCGGTCGAGCTGCGCAACCGGCTGGACATCGTGACCGGGCTGCGTCTCCCGGCCACGCTGGTCTTCGACTATCCGAGCGCCGCCGAACTGGCCGACTACCTGGACGCCGAGGCGTTCGGCACGGCCCAGCCGGCCCTCGACGCCACCGTGCCGAGCGCGGTGGCCGTGGACCACGACCCCATCGCGATCGTGGCGATGAGCTGCCACTTCCCCGGGGACGTGTACACGCCGGAGGACCTGTGGCGGCTGGTTGTCGAGGGCGGCGACGCCATCGCCGAGTTCCCCGCCAACCGCGGCTGGGACCTCGACGGGCTGTACGACCCCGACCCCGAGCGGCTCGGCACCTCCTATGCGCGGGAAGGCGGCTTCCTCTACGGCGCCCCGGAGTTCGACGCCAGGTTCTTCGGGATCTCGCCGCGTGAGGCGCTCGCCATGGACCCGCAGCAGCGGCTGCTGCTCGAGACGTCGTGGGAGGCGTTCGAACGGGCCGGTATCGCCCCCGAGTCGCTGAAGGGCACACGGGCGGGTGTGTTCGTCGGAACGAACGGCCAGGACTACGCCGGGCTGTGGATGGATGCCCAGGGCGACCTGGAGGGCCACTTGGGCACGGGGAGCGCGGCCAGCGTGGTATCGGGGCGCATCTCCTACACCTTCGGTCTCGAGGGCCCCGCGGTGACAGTGGACACCGCGTGCTCGTCGTCGCTGGTGGCGCTCCACATGGCCATGCAGGCGTTGCGCCAGGGCGAGTGTGACCTCGCCCTCGCCGGTGGTGTGTCGGTGATGTCGACGCCGGGTGCGTTCGTGGAGTTCAGCCGGCAGCGGGGGCTGGCCCCTGATGGCCGGTGCAAGCCGTTCGCGGACGCCGCGGACGGCACCGGCTGGTCCGAGGGCGTCGGCATGCTCCTCGTGGAGCGGCTGTCGGACGCCCGCCGCAACGGCCACCCGGTGCTGGCGATCGTCCGGGGCTCGGCGATCAACCAGGACGGTGCGTCCAACGGTCTGACGGCGCCCAACGGCCCGTCGCAGCAGCGGGTGATCCGGCAGGCGCTGGCGAGTGCTCGTCTGTCGGCGTCCGACGTGGACGCGGTGGAGGCGCACGGTACGGGTACGTCGCTGGGTGACCCGATCGAGGCGCAGGCGCTGCTGGCCACCTACGGTCAGGGGCGGCCCGAGGGGCAGCCGCTGTGGCTGGGTGCCATCAAGTCCAACATCGGTCATACGCAGGCGGCCGCCGGTGTTGCCGGTGTCATCAAGATGGTGATGGCGATGCGTGAGGGCGTGTTGCCGAAGATCCTCCACCTGGATGAGCCGTCGCGGGAGATCAACTGGTCGGCGGGTGAGGTGCGTCCGCTGACGGAGGCCACCGCGTGGCCGGAGACGGGCCGGCCGCGCCGGGCGGGCATCTCCTCGTTCGGTCTGAGCGGGACCAACGCGCACACCATCATCGAGCAGGCACCGGCAGCCGAGGAGCCCGCGGCTGCGGACACCGTGGCTCCCGCTCCCGAGACGGTCGAGTCGACGGCCGTGGTGCCGTGGCTGATCTCGGCCAAGAGCCAGGAGGCGTTGCGGGCACAGGCCGATCGGCTCGCCGCGCATGTGGCGGCCCGGGGCGACCTCGGCTTGCTGGACGTGGGGTATTCGCTCGCGTCCAGGTCGGTGTTCGAGCACCGTGCCGTGGTGGTCGGCGAGGATCGGGAGACCCTGCTGCGTGGTCTTGAGGCCGTGGCCGGACACGGGATCGCTTCGGGAGTCGTCCAGGGGCAGGCCGTACCGGGTGGTAAGACGGCGTTCCTGTTCTCGGGTCAGGGTGCGCAGCGCCTTGGCATGGGGCGGGAGTTGTACGAGGCGTTCCCGGTGTTCGCCCGTGCGCTGGACGAGGTGTGTGCGCACCTGGACGTGGTGCTGGACCGTCCGCTGCGCGAGGTGATGTTCGCGGCCGAGGGCAGCGCGGATGCCGAACTGCTCGATCAGACGGCGTTCACCCAGCCGGCGCTGTTCGCCGTCGAGGTGGCGTTGTTCCGGTTGCTGGAGCACTGGGGTGTCACCCCGGATGTGGTGATCGGTCACTCCATCGGTGAGATCGCGGCCGCGCATGTGGCCGGGGTGTTCTCGCTGGAGGACGCGTGCACGCTGATCGCGGCTCGCGGCCGTCTGATGCAGGCGCTGCCCGAGGGCGGCGCGATGGTCGCCATCCAGGCATCCGAGGAGGAGGTCGCCGCCTCAATCGCCGGCCGCGAGCACGAGATGAGCATCGCGGCGGTCAACGGTCCGTCGGCAGTGGTGATCGCCGGGCATGCGGCCGGGGTCCAGGAGGTGGCGGACACATGGACGGCGAAGGGGACAAAGACTAGGCGTTTGCGGGTCTCTCATGCGTTTCACTCTTGCCTCATGGACAGTATGTTGGACGCGTTCGGCCACGTGGTCCGTGAGGTCTCTTTTGAACCGCCGACCATGGCGCTGGTGTCCAATGTCACTGGTGGGCTGGTATCGGAGGCGGAGACGTGTTCTCCGGAGTATTGGGTTCGGCATGTGCGTGAGGCGGTCCGGTTCGCGGATGGGGTACGTTCGCTTGAGGCGTTGGGCGTGACCAGGTTCTTGGAAGTGGGTCCCGACGGTGTGCTCACCGCGATGGCTCAGGAGTGCCTCGCGGAAAGTGCCGAAGACACTTCAGCGGCAATGCTGGTTCCTGTGCTGCGCAAGCAGCGCCCCGAAGCAGAGGCGTTGACGACGGCGCTGGCCGAGTTGTACGCGCACGGTGGAGCGGTGAACTGGGAATCGGTATTCGCGGACCGCGGTGCGAGCCATGTGCAGCTGCCCACATACGCGTTCCAGCGTGAGCGGTTCTGGCCGGAGACGTCCGCGCCCGGTGGCGGCCGGAATGCCGGTTCGGCCGTCGCGGATTCGGTGGACGCGCGGTTCTGGGAAGCGGTCGAGCGTGAGGATCTCGCAGCGCTTGCCGGGGCACTCGACGTCGATGGCGATACGCCGCTGAGCGCGGTGCTGCCCGCGCTGTCCGCGTATCACCGGAGCAACCGCGAGCACTCCAGGATTGACGGTTGGCGTTATCGGGTGGTGTGGAAGCCGGTCGCGGATATGGCCGGCGGATCATTGTCGGGGACGTGGCTGGTGGTGGTTCCGGCCTCCCGCGCCGAGGACGAGCTGGCGGCGGAGGTCGTCTCCGGGCTCGAACGGCACGGCGCGGATGTGGTGTCGCTGGTGGTGGATGAGCGGCACCTTGACGCCGGGGTGTTGGAGGAGCGGCTGCGTGAGGTGGTCGCCGACGCGCCCGCGTTCGGCGGTGTGCTGTCGCTGCTCGCTCTGGATGAGGAGCCCTGCCCGGGGCACCCCGCGCTGTCCGGCGGCTTCGCTTCCACGCTGACGCTGGTGCAGGCGCTGGTGGAGGTGGGTGCCGAGGCCCCGCTGTGGTGTGCTTCGCGGGGCGCGGTGTCGGTGGGACGTTCGGACCGGCTCGCTGGTGTGACGCAGTCGCAGGTGTGGGGACTGGGCCGGGCCGTGGGGCTGGAGCACTCCGGTCTGTGGGGTGGTCTGGTGGATCTGCCCGAGGTGCTGGACGAGCGTGCGGTGGGCCGGTTGGTGGGCGTGCTGTCCGCCGGGGGCGATGAGGACCAGGTCGCCGTGCGCGGTTCGGGCGTGTTCGTTCGGCGCCTGATGAGGGCTGAAGCCGGGGCCGCCGAGGGCGCGGAGCGGTCGTGGCGGGTTGGCGGCTCGGTGCTGGTGACCGGTGGTACGGGTGCGCTGGGCGCGCGGATCGCACGATGGGCGGTGGGCCAGGGTGCCGAGCATCTGGTGCTGACCAGCCGTCGCGGTCTGGAGGCGCCGGGCGCGCCCGAGTTGCGTGAGGAGCTCGAGGCACTGGGCGCCCGGGTGACCGTGGCGGCCTGCGATGTGGCCGACCGTGAGCAACTGGCCGCGGTGCTCGACGCCGTCCCGGAGGAGTTCCCGCTGCGGGCCGTCTTCCACGCGGCGGGTGTGGAGCAGGCTGCCGAGCTGGTGGGTATGGGTCTGGCGGACGCGGCGCCGGTGGTGTCGGGGAAGGCGGCGGGAGCCGGTCATCTGGATGCCCTGCTGGGCGACCGTGAGCTGGACGCGTTCGTGGTCTTCTCGTCGATCTCGGGTGTGTGGGGCAGTGGTGGCCAGGCCGCGTACGGTGCGGCCAATGCCTATCTGGACGCGCTGGTGGAGGACCGCCGTGCCCGGGGTCTCGCCGGTACCGCTGTGGCCTGGGGTCCCTGGGCCGAAAGCGGTATGGCGGCCGGGAGCGAAGGCGAGCAGCTGGCGCGTCGCGGACTGAACAGCATGGCGCCCGACCTGGCGATCGCCGCCTTGCAGGGCGCGATCGCGGGTGACGACGGTGTGGTGACGGTCGCGGATATGGACTGGAAACGATTCGCCCCCGCGTTCACGATGGAGCGGCCGAGCCCGCTCATTGGCGAGCTGCCCGAGGTCGTATCGGTTCTGGAACAGGCCCGTGCCGCCGAAGAAGGCAACGCCGAGGCCGGATCGCGGTTGCGGGAACGGCTCTCCGCACTGGCTCCTGGTGAGCGGGAGCGCGCCGTCCTCGACCTGGTACGCGGTCACGCGGCCGCGGTTCTCGGATTCTCCGGTATGGAAGGCGTGGAATCCGACCGCGCCTTCAAGGAATTGGGATTCGACTCGCTCACGGCGGTAGAATTCCGAAACCGGTTGAACGCGGACACCGGACTCCGGCTGCCGACCACGCTGGTCTTCGACTACCCCAACGCAAGGACTCTCGCAGAATACGTACGAGCGGGCGTAATGCCTGACGAAGGGACATCCGCTACTCCGCTGATCGCGGATCTGGAAAAACTCGAGGCATCACTCTTCACGGCTGAGCCGGACAACGCCGAGCGAATGGCCATCGCATCCCGACTCCAGGTGCTTCTCGCCAAGCTGAACGGTGGCGAGGGCGGGGCGTCGGACACTGAGAGCATTACGCAGCGGCTTGACGGGGCGTCGGACGACGATCTCTTCGATTTCATCGAAAACGAGCTCAGCTAAATGTGACCGCCGAGGTGCAGTTCTCTGGCCTCCTTTCATTCTTCAGTCTTCTTTGACTCGTAACAGGCAAGGTTTTCATGGTGAACGAAGATAGGCTTCGGGACTACCTCAAGCGGGTAACGGCAGATCTGCACCAAGCGCGCCAACGCCTGCGCGAGCTGGAGGCAGGAGAGCAGGAACCCATCGCGATCGTGGCGATGAGCTGCCGTTTCCCGGGCGGTGTGGGGAGTCCCGAGGACTTGTGGCGGTTGGTGGCCGACGGTGGTGACGCCATCTCCGACTTCCCGTCCAACCGTGGCTGGGACGTGGACGGGATGTACGACCCCGATCCCGAGAGCATGGGCACGTTCTACTCCCGTGAGGGTGGTTTTCTTCACGACGCGGCCGAGTTCGACGCGGGCTTCTTCGGGATCTCGCCGCGTGAGGCCCTTGCCATGGATCCGCAGCAGCGGCTGCTGCTGGAGACCTCGTGGGAGGTCTTCGAGCGGGCGGGCATCGCTCCGGGGTCGGTGAAGGGCCGCCGCGGAGGTGTGTTCGTGGGCGCCGCCACCTCGGGCTACGGGGCGGATGTCGATGGCTTCCCGGAGGAAATCGAAGGCCATCTGCTGACGGGTACGGCGACATCGGTTGTATCGGGCCGTATCTCGTACACCTTCGGTCTTGAAGGACCCGCGGTGACGGTGGACACCGCGTGTTCATCGTCGCTGGTCGCGCTGCATCTGGCGGCCCAGGCGCTGCGTCAGGGCGAATGCGACCTGGCACTTGCCGGTGGTGCGACGGTGATGTCGACCCCGGGCGCCTTTGTCGAGTTCAGCCGGCAGCGGGGGCTGGCCCCCGATGGCCGGTGCAAGCCGTACGCGGACGCGGCGGATGGCACGGGGTGGTCCGAGGGTGTCGGCATGCTGCTCGTGGAGCGGCTGTCGGACGCGCGCCGACACGGCCACCCGGTGCTGGCCATTGTGCGGGGCTCGGCGGTCAACCAGGACGGTGCGTCCAACGGTCTGACGGCGCCGAACGGCCCGTCCCAGCAGCGGGTCATCCGGGACGCCCTGTCGAGCGCCCGGCTGGCCCCGTCCGATGTGGACGTGGTGGAAGGGCACGGGACCGGTACGTCCCTGGGCGACCCGATCGAGGCGCAGGCGCTGCTGGCCACCTACGGCCAGGAGCGGCCGGAGGGCCGCCCGCTGTGGCTGGGTGCGCTCAAGTCGAACATCGGTCACACCCAGGCCGCGGCCGGTGTCGCCGGTGTCATCAAGATGGTGATGGCGATGCGGCACGGGGTGCTGCCCCGGACGCTGCATGTGGACGAGCCCTCGCGCCAGGTGGACTGGTCGGCGGGTGAGGTGCGGCTGCTGACCGAGGCCACCGAGTGGCCGGAGACGGGTCAGCCGCGCCGGGCCGGTGTCTCCGCGTTCGGTGTGAGCGGCACCAACGCGCACACCATCATCGAGCAGGCCCCGCCGGTCGAGGACGAGGCCGAGGCAAGCCCGGTGTCCGAGGCTGACACTGGTGTGGCCACGTGGCTGCTGTCGGGTCGTGACGCGGACGCGCTGCGGGCCCAGGCCGCCCGGCTCAAGGCGTTCCTGCTGGAGCGGACCGAGCTGAGTGCGCAGGACGTCGGCCATTCCCTGGTGACGACCCGGTCGATGTTCGAGCACCGCGCGGTGGTGTCCGGTGCGAACCATGCGGAACTCCTCGCCGGGCTCGAAGCCGTGGCCACGGGCAATGTCGCTCCCGCTGTGCTCCAGGGCGTGGCGGGGACGGCCGTCAAGACGGCGTTCCTCTTCTCCGGTCAGGGTGCGCAGCGCCTTGGGATGGGCCGGGAGCTGTATGACGGCTTCCCGGTGTTCGCCCAGGCGCTGGACGAGGTGTGTGCGCACCTGGATGTCGTGTTGGACCGCCCGCTGCGGGATGTGGTGTTCGCGGCGGAGGGGAGCGCGGACGCCGACCTGCTGGACCAGACGGCCTTCACCCAGCCGGCGCTGTTCGCCATCGAGGTGGCGCTGTTCCGCCTGCTGGAGCACTGGGGCATCACCCCGGATGTGCTGATCGGCCACTCCATCGGTGAGATCGCCGCCGCCCACGTGGCCGGGGTCTTCTCCCTGGAGGACGCCTGCACGCTGGTGGCGGCTCGCGGCCGTCTGATGCAGGCGCTGCCCGAGGGCGGCGCCATGGTGGCGGTGCAGGCGTCGGAGGAGGAGATCGCCGGATCGCTCGCCGGGCGTGCGGCCGAGGTGAGCATCGCCGCCGTCAACGGCCCCACCGCCGTCGTCATCGCCGGTGACGAGGCCGCGGTGCTGGAGATCGCGGCCCAGTGGGCCGAGCGGGGCCGTAAGACGAGTCGGTTGAAGGTCAGTCACGCTTTCCACTCCCCGCGTATGGACGCGATGCTGGACGACTTCCGCCGTGTCGTGCGGGGGCTGTCCTTCCAGACTCCTACCCAGGCATTGGTTTCCAATGTCACCGGCGAGCCCGTTGGCGCCGAAGAAATCACCTCGCCCGACTACTGGGTGCGGCATGTGCGCGAGGCCGTGCGCTTCGCCGACGGCATTCGCTCCCTCCATGCCCAGGGCGTGACCGCCTACCTGGAGGTCGGGCCCGATGGTGTGCTCTCGGCGATGGCCCGGGAGTGCCTTGCGACCGAGTCGGCGCCGGCCCCGGTCGTGGTGCCGGTTCTGCGCAAGGGGCGCCCTGACGCACAGGCTGTGATGGCCGCGCTGACCGAGGCCCACGTCCACGGTGTGACGGTGAACTGGGCGCAGGTCTTCGACGGGCGGGGCGCCCGCAAGGTCGAGCTGCCGACGTACCCCTTCCAGCGTCAGCGCTACTGGCTGGAGGGCACGGGCGCGGTGTCCGGCCGTTCTGCCGCGGACAGTGTCGACGCGCGGTTCTGGGACGCGGTGGAGCGCGAAGACCTGGAGGCGCTGGCCCAGGCGCTGGATGTCGACGGCGCCGGCTCACTCGGCGAGCTGCTGCCCGCGCTGTCCTCGTACCGGCGCCAGCAGCGTGACCGGGCCACCGTCGACGGCTGGCGGTACCGGATTTCATGGAAGCCGGTCTCGGAGACCCCCGCGGCCACCCTCTCGGGGACATGGCTCGTGGTCGTCCCCACCTCCGGTGCCGATGACACCTTCGGGGAGTCGGCGTCCGCCGCTCTCCAGCGGCACGGTGCCGATGTCGTCCGCGTGGTGGCGGACGAGGGCGACCTTGCCCCCGGTGTGCTGGCCGAACGGCTGCGCGAGATCGCCACCGGTCTGCCCGGGATCGGCGGGGTGCTGTCCCTGGTGGGGCTGGACGAGCGGCCCTGCACCGAGCACCCGGTGGTCTCCCGCGGCCTTGCGCTGACCCTGATGCTGGTGCGGGCCCTGGCCGAGGCGGACATCGAGGCCCGACTGTGGTGCGGCACCCGGGGTGCCGTGTCGGTGGGCCGCTCCGACCAGCTCACCAGCCCCGCACAGGCGGAGATTTGGGGCCTCGGCCGGGTCGCGGCCATGGAGCACCCGCGGATCTGGGGCGGCCTCGTCGATCTGCCGGAGACGCTGGACGAGCGCGCCGCCGCGCGACTGGCCTGGGCACTGTCCGCCGAAGGCGGCGAGGACCAGGTGGCGCTGCGCGGATCCGGAGCGTACGCCCGGCGCCTCTCCCGCATCACGGCCGGCAACGAGTCGGCCGAGCGCGCGTGGCGGCCCCGGGGCTCGGTGCTGATCACCGGTGGCACCGGCGCCCTGGGCGCGCACGTGGCGCGCTGGGCCGTGCGCGAGGGCGCCGAACACGTGGTACTGACCAGCCGTCGCGGCCCGGCGGCCGAAGGCGCTCTCGAGCTCAAGACGGAGCTCGAAGAGCTGGGCGCCGAGGTGACCGTCGCGGCCTGCGACGCCGCCGACCGGGACGCCCTCGCCGCGATGCTGGCCGCCATCCCCGAGCGATATCCGCTGAGAGCCGTCGTGCACGCGGCGGGCATCCTGGACGACGGCGTGCTGGACGGCCTGACCGTCGACCAGCTCGCCGGGACCCTGACCGCGAAGGTGGAGGGCGCGCGGCAGCTGCACGAGCTGACCGAAGGACTGTCGCTCGACGCGTTCGTGCTGTTCTCCTCCTTCGCCGGCGTCGCCGGCGGCGCGGGCCAGGCCGCCTACGCGGCGGCCAACGCCTACTTGGACGCGCTGGCGCAGCAGCGCCGCGCCCAGGGCCTGGCCGCCACCGCGATCGCCTGGGGCCCGTGGGCCGAGAGCGGCATGGCCGCGAGCGGCCGCGCCGGGGAGCGGATGCGTGGCGGGCCACTGCCTCCCATGACCGCCTCGCTGGCCGTGGACGCGCTGCGCTGGGCCATCGGCCATGACGAGGCCGCGCTGGTCGTGGCCGACATCGACTGGGCCGGCATGGCCCCGACGATGAGCGCCGCCCCCAGCGCCCTCATGAGCGACCTCCCCGAAGTGCGTGAGCTCCTGGCCGCCTCGGGCGGTGCCGCCGCCCGGACAGAGCCGGGATCCGGCCTGCCGGAGCAACTGGCCGGACTCTCGGACGCCGAACAGCGGGCCGTCCTGCTGGACCTCATCCGCACCCACGCGGCCTCGGCGCTCGGCCACTTCTCGGCGGACTCCGTCGAGCCCGGCCGTGCCTTCCGGGACCTCGGGTTCGACTCCCTCACCGCCATCGAGCTGCGCAACCGGCTCGACCTGGCCACCGGTCTGCGCCTGCCGTCGACCCTCGTCTTCGACTACCCGACCGCCGAGGTGCTCGCCGGCCATCTGCTTCAGGAGCTGGGCGGAGCCCACACCGGGGCGGCCACCTCGACGGTGGCGCGCCGGGCGCGGCCGGATGACGACGACCCCATCGCGATCGTGGCGATGAGCTGCCGCTTCCCCGGAGGTGTCGAGACCCCGCAGGACCTGTGGCGGCTCCTGGCAGAGGGCGGCGACGCCATCGCCGGGTTCCCCGGCGACCGTGGCTGGGACGTCGAGGGGATGTACCACCCGGACCCCGAGCACCCGGGCACCTTCTACGCCCGCGAGGGCGGCTTCCTCTACGGGGCGCCCCAGTTCGACCCGGTGTTCTTCGGCATCTCGCCGCGCGAGGCCCTGGCCATGGACCCGCAGCAGCGGCTGCTGCTGGAGACGTCGTGGGAGGCGTTCGAGTACGCGGGCGTCAAGCCGGCCGCGCTGCGAGGCACCCGCACCGGTGTGTTCGTCGGCACCAACGGCCAGGACTACTCCACGATCATGCTCGACGCCCCCGAGGACTTCGGTGGCCATGTGGGCACGGGCAGCGCGGCCAGTGTGGTGTCCGGGCGCATCTCGTACACCTTCGGCCTCGAGGGGCCGGCGATGACGGTGGATACGGCGTGCTCGTCGTCGCTCGTGGCGCTGCATCTCGCGGTGCAGGCGCTGCGCCAGGGCGAGTGCGATCTGGCGCTCGCCGGTGGTGTGTCGGTGATGTCGACCCCGGGTGCCTTCGTCGAGTTCAGCCGCCAGCGCGGGCTGGCGCCCGATGGCCGGTGCAAGCCGTTCGCGGAGGGCGCGGACGGCACCGGCTGGTCCGAGGGCGTCGGCATGCTGCTCGTGGAGCGGCTGTCGGACGCGCGGAAGAACGGCCACCCGGTGCTGGCGGTGGTGCGAGGCAGCGCCATCAACCAGGACGGTGCGTCCAACGGCCTGACGGCGCCGAACGGCCCCTCGCAGCAGCGGGTCATCCGACAGGCGCTGGCCAGCGCCGGACTGTCGGCCGCCGAGGTGGACGCGGTCGAGGCGCACGGCACCGGTACGACGCTGGGCGACCCGATCGAGGCGCAGGCGCTGCTCGCCACTTACGGACAGGAGCGGCCGGAGGGCCACCCGTTGTGGCTGGGCGCCATCAAGTCCAACCTCGGTCATACGCAGGCCGCGGCGGGCGTGGCCGGGGTCATCAAGATGGTGATGGCCATGCGTGCGGGCGTGCTGCCGATGACGCTGCATGTGGATGAGCCGTCGCGGGAGGTGGACTGGTCGGCGGGTGAGGTGCGGCTGCTGACGGAGGCCACCGTGTGGCCGGAGACGGGCCGGCCGCGCCGGGCCGGTATCTCCTCGTTCGGACTGAGCGGGACCAACGCCCACACCATCATCGAGCAGGCTCCTGACCTGGAAGAGGCTGAGGCCTCGGAGGCGGTCGAGCCCGAGGCGCCGGTGGCGGCGGCCGTGGTGCCGTGGCTGGTTTCCGGGAAGAGCCGGGAGGCGCTGCGGGCGCAGGCCGAGCGGCTGTACGGGCATGTGGCGGCCCGCGAAGACGTCGGTGTGGTCGACGTCGGGCACACCTTGGCGTCCAGGTCGGTGTTCGAGCACCGGGCCGTGCTGGTGGGTGAGGACCGGGAGACCCTGCTGCGTGGCCTGCAGGCTGTCGCGCAGGGTGGAATCGGTTCGGGAGTCGTCCAGGGGCAGGCCGTAACCGGCGGGAAGTCGGCGTTCATGTTCTCGGGTCAGGGTGCGCAGCGCCTTGGCATGGGGCGGGAGTTGTACGAGGCGTTCCCGGTGTTCGCCCGTGCTCTGGACGAGGTGTGTGCGCACCTGGACGTGGTGCTGGATCGTCCGCTGCGGGATGTGGTGTTCGCGGCGGAGGGGAGCGCGGACGCCGAACTGCTGGACCGGACGGCCTTCACCCAGCCCGCGCTGTTCGCCGTCGAGGTGGCGCTGTTCCGGCTGCTGGAGCACTGGGGTGTCACCCCGGATGTGCTGATAGGTCACTCCATCGGTGAGATCGCCGCCGCGCATGTGGCCGGGGTGTTCTCGCTGGAGGACGCGTGCACGCTGGTGGCTGCTCGTGGCCGCCTCATGCAGGCGCTGCCCGAGGGCGGCGCGATGGTCGCCATCGAGGCGTCCGAGGAAGAGCTCGCGGCGTCGCTCGTCGGCCGTGAGGCCGAGGTGAGCATCGCCGCCGTCAACGGCCCGACGGCCGTGGTCATCGCCGGTGACGAGGAAGCGGCGCTGGAGATCGCCGGACGGTGGGCGGAGCAGGGCCGAAAGACCCGGCGCCTGCGGGTCAGCCACGCCTTCCACTCGCCGCGCATGGACGCGATGCTGGACGACTTCCGTGACGTCGTCACGGGCCTGTCCTTCCAGACACCGTCCATCGCCCTGGTCTCCAACGTGACGGGCGAGGCGGCGAGCCGCGACGAGGTGTGCACACCGGAGTACTGGGTTCGCCACGTCCGGGAAGCGGTGCGGTTCGCGGACGGCATGCGGGCACTCACCGCCCAGGGCGTCACCAGGTTCCTGGAGGTCGGCCCCGACGGTGTGCTGTCCGCGATGGCGCGGGACTGCCTGACGGAGGACCAGACCGCGGCCACGGCCGTGGTGCCGGTCCTGCGCAAGGACCGTCCCGAGACCCAGGCGCTGACGATGGCGCTGGCCGAACTCCACGTCCACGGAGCCTCGGTGGAGTGGGAGTCCGTGATCGCCGGGCGCGGTGCGCGGATGGTGGAACTGCCGACGTACGCCTTCCAGCGCGAGCGGTTCTGGCCCGAGGTGTCCATCTCCCTGAACGGCTTGAACGCGTCGAGCGCCGTGGACTCGGTGGACGCGCGATTCTGGGAAGCGGTCGAGCGCGAGGATCTCGAAGCGCTCGCCGAGACGCTCGACGTCGACGGCGAGACGCCGCTGAGCGCGGTGCTGCCCGCCCTGTCCACGTACCACCGCAACCGGCGTGACCAGTCCACTATCGACAACTGGCGCTACCGGGTGGCCTGGAAGCCGGTCCCGGACGTGGCCGATGGGTCGCTGTCGGGGACGTGGCTGGTAGTGGTCCCGGCCTCCCGCGCCGAGGACGGTCTGGTGACGGAGATCGTCTCCGGGCTCGAGCGGCATGGCGCGGGCGTGGTGTCGCTGGTGGCCGACGGGCGGGACCTGGACGCCGAGACACTGGGGGAGCGGCTGCGTGCGGCGACCGCCGACGCGCCCGCACTGAGCGGCGTGTTGTCGCTGCTCGCCCTGGACGAGGAGCTTTGCCCGGAGCACCCGGCGCTGTCGAACGGTCTCGCCCTGACGCTGACGCTGGTGCGGGCCATGGCGGACGCCGGAATCGAGGCTTCGCTGTGGTCCGGTACGCGGGGTGCCGTGTCGGTGGGCCGCTCCGAACGGCTCAGTCACCCGAAGCAGGCGATGGTGTGGGCGCTCGGCCGGGTGGCCGCGCTGGAGCTGCCGCGGCTGTGGGGCGGTCTGGTCGACCTGCCCGAGTCACTGGACGAGCGTGCGGTCGCGCGACTGGCCGGTGTGCTGTCCGCCGAGGCCACCGAGGACCAGGTGGCGGTACGCGGCTCCGGCGTGTTCGCACGTCGCCTGACCCGGTCGGCCGCACCCGTTGCCGACGGCACGACATGGCGGGCGCGTGGCACGGTGCTGGTGACCGGTGGCACGGGTGCGCTGGGCGGGCAGGTGGCCCGCTGGCTGGTGCGCAACGGTGCAGAACACTTGGTGTTGACCAGCCGTCGGGGTCTTGACGCGCCGGGGGCTGCCGGACTGCGCGATGAGCTGGAGGCGCTGGGTGCCCGGGTGACCGTGGCGGCCTGTGATGTGGCCGACCGTGAGCAGTTGGCCGCGGTGCTGGACGCCGTTCCCGCGGAGTATCCGCTGACCGCGGTCGTGCACGCGGCGGGTACCAATGGGGTGGCGCCGCTGATGGAGACCGGGTTGGCCGACGTCGCCGACGTGGTTTCCGGCAAGGTGGCGGGCGCCGTCAACCTGGACGAGCTGCTGGGCGACCGTGAGCTGGACGCGTTCGTGGTCTTCTCGTCGATCGCGGGTGTGTGGGGCAGCGGCGGCCAGGCCGCCTACGGTGCGGCCAATGCCTATCTGGACGCGCTGGTGGAGGGCCGCCGTGCGCGGGGTCTCGCCGGTACGGCCGTGGCCTGGGGCCCCTGGGCCGAGGGCGGCATGGCGGCCGGAGACGAGGCCGACCATCTGGCGCGCCGCGGTCTGCCCGCGATGGCGCCCGGCCTGGCGATCGCCGCGCTGCAGGGGGCGGTCGCGGGTGACGAGGGTGTGGTGACGGTCGCCGATGTGGACTGGGAGCGGTTCGCCCCCGCGTTCACGATCGGGCGGCCGAGCTCGCTCCTCGGCGATCTGCCCGAGGTCCAGCGGGCGCTGGCGAACGCGGGCAACGCCGAAGGCACCGGTACCGGTTCGGCCCTGCGGGAGCGCCTGACGGGCCTCACCGAGGCCGAGATCGACCGGACTCTGCTCGACCTGGTGCGCGCCCACGCCGCGGCCGTCCTCGGCTTCGCGGGTGCGGAGGCGGTCGAGCCCGGGCGTGCGTTCAAGGAGCTGGGCTTCGACTCGCTCACGGCCGTCGAGTTCCGTAACCGGCTGAACGCGGAGACCGGGCTGGTGCTGCCGGCCACGCTGGTCTTCGACTACCCGAGCGCCGAGGTGCTGGCCGGTCATCTGCGTGCCGAGGTGCTGGGGACGCAGGACGCGGTGGCCGTGCCGTCGGCGATGGCCGTCCCGGCCGACGACGACCCGATCGCGATCGTCGGGATGAGCTGCCGCTTCCCGGGCGGTGTGCGCAGTCCGGAGGAGCTGTGGAACCTCGTGGCGGCCGGTACGGACGCCATCACGGACTTCCCCTCCGACCGTGGATGGGATGTCGAGGGGATGTACGACCCCGACCCGGAGCGGTCGGGCACGTTCTACGCCCGCGAGGGCGGGTTCCTGGACGGGGCGAGCGAGTTCGACGCGGCGTTCTTCGGGATCTCGCCGCGTGAGGCCCTCGCCATGGATCCGCAGCAGCGGCTGTTGCTGGAGACCTCGTGGGAGGCGTTCGAGCGGGCCGGTATCGACCCGGCGTCCGTGCGTGGCAGCCAGATCGGTGTCTACGTGGGAGCCGCGACCTCCGGCTACGGAGCGGGGCTGCAGGAGATTCCCGAGGGGCTGGAAGGGCAACTGCTGACCGGCAGCGCCACCTCCGTCGTCTCGGGCCGCATCTCCTACACCCTCGGCCTCGAGGGACCCGCGCTGACGGTGGACACGGCGTGCTCGTCGTCGCTGGTGGCCCTGCACCAGGCCGCGCAGGCGCTGCGCCAGGGCGAGTGCTCCATGGCGCTCGCCGGTGGCGTCACCGTGATGACCAGCCCGGCCGCCTTCGTGGAGTTCAGCCGGCAGCGAGGGCTCGCCCCCGATGGCCGGTGCAAGCCGTTCGCGGACGCGGCGGACGGCACGGGCTGGTCCGAGGGTGTGGGCATGCTGCTCGTGGAGCGGCTGTCGGACGCCCGCCGCAACGGCCACCAGGTGCTGGCCATCGTGCGGGGCTCCGCCGTGAACCAGGACGGTGCGAGCAACGGTCTGACGGCGCCGAACGGCCCCTCGCAGCAGCGAGTGATTCGCCAGGCCCTCGCCAACGCCCGGCTGTCGTCGGCCGACGTCCAGGTGATCGAGGCACACGGCACCGGAACGACGCTGGGTGACCCGATCGAGGCGCAGGCGCTGCTGGCCACCTACGGCCAGGAGCGCCCGGAGGACCTCCCGCTCTGGCTGGGATCGATCAAGTCGAACATCGGTCACACCCAGGCCGCGGCCGGTGTCGCCGGTGTCATCAAGATGGTGATGGCCATGCGGCACGGGGTGTTGCCGCGGACGCTGCATGTGGATGAGCCGTCGCGCGAGGTGGACTGGTCGGCGGGTGAGGTACGGCTGCTGACCGAGGCCACCGCGTGGCCCAGGACCGAGCAGCCGCGCCGGGCGGGTATCTCCGCCTTCGGCGTGAGCGGCACCAACGCACACACCATCATCGAACAGGCCCCGGTCCAGGACGAGACGGAGCCCGCCCCGGCGGCCCCCGCCGACGACCACGGCATGGCCCCGTGGGTGCTCTCCGCCCGGAGCCCGGAAGCCCTGCGCGCCCAGGCCCAGCGGCTGCGAGCCCACCTTTCCGAGGGGGCCGAGTCCGGTGTGCTGGACATCGCCGAATCGCTGGTCGCCACGCGATCGGTGTTCGAGCACCGTGCGGTGCTGCTGGGCACCGACCGCGAGACGCTGCTGCGTGGCCTGGAGACCGTCGCCGCCGGCGACGACGCCCCCGGCATCGTCCAGGGGCAGGCGGCCAAGGCCGGAAAGACCGCGTTCCTGTTCACCGGCCAGGGCGCGCAGCGCCTGGGCATGGGCCGGGAGTTGTACGACGCCTTCCCGGTGTTCGCCCGTGCCCTGGACGAGGTGTGTGCGCACCTGGACGTGGTGCTGGATCGTCCGCTGCGCGAGGTGATGTTCGCGGAAGACGGCAGTGCGGAAGCCGCACTGCTCGACCAGACGGCCTTCACTCAGCCCGCGCTCTTCGCCATCGAGGTGGCACTCTTCCGGCTGCTGGAGCACTGGGGCATCACCCCGGATGTGCTGATCGGCCACTCCATCGGTGAGATCGCCGCCGCCCACGTGGCCGGGGTGTTCTCGCTGGAGGACGCCTGCACCCTGGTGGCCGCCCGAGGCCGGCTGATGCAGGCGCTGCCCGAGGGCGGGGCCATGGTCGCCGTCGAGGCGTCGGAGGAGGAGATCGCCGGTTCGCTCGCCGGTCGTGAGGCCGAGCTGAGCGTCGCCGCCGTCAACGGCCCGACCGCCGTGGTCATCGCCGGTGACGAGGAAGCGGCGCTGGAGATCGCCGGACAGTGGGCGGAGCGGGACCGCAAGACCCGCCGCCTGCGGGTCAGCCACGCCTTCCACTCCCCGCACATGGACGCCATGCTGGACGGCTTCCGCGCCGTCGCGGAGACGCTCACCTACCACGGCCCGTCCACCGCGTTCATCTCGAACGTCACGGGTGAGCAGGCCGGTGCCGAAGAGGTGTGCTCGCCGGAGTACTGGGTGCGGCACGTGCGCGAGACCGTCCGCTTCCTCAACGGGGTGCGGACCCTCGAAGTCCAGGGCGTCACCACGTACATCGAGGTGGGCCCCGACGGCGTGCTGTCCGCGATGGCCCAGGACTGCCTGACCGAACCGGTCGACGACATCGCCGCCGAGGAGGCACCGGCCCCCCTGCTGGTCCCGGTGCTGCGCAAGGACCGTCCCGAGACGCAGGCGCTCGTCGCGGCCCTCGCCGAAGCACACGTCCACGGCGAAACCGTCGACTGGCGGGCCTTCTTCGCCGGACGCGGCGCCCGCCGCGTGGACCTGCCCACCTATGCGTTCCAGTACCAGCGTTACTGGCTGGAGGCCGGCACCGCGGCGGGAGACGCCGCCGCCTTCGGCCTCGACCCCGCCGATCACCCGCTGCTGGGCGGAGCCGTCCCCGTCGCGGGCACCGACAGCCTGGTCTTCACCGGAACGCTCTCGCCGCACACCCAGCCCTGGCTGGCGGACCATGTCCTGCGCGGCGAGGCGGTCCTGGCCACCACGGCCCTCGTGGAACTGGCGATTCGCGCCGGTGACGAGGTCGGCCTCGGCCATGTGGAAGAGCTCGTCAGCCAGGCGCCGTTGGCCCTTCCCCGAGGGAGCGGAGTCCAGATTCAGCTCGTCCTCGGCGAGGAGGACGAGTCCGGCACCCGTTCGCTGGAGATGTACTCGCGCGTGGCCGAGCCGGTGGACGAGGACGAGGACGAGTGGATCTGCCACGCCAGCGGTGTGCTCGCCCCGGAGCCGGACGACATCGCGACCGCCGAAGGAGCGGTGCGCTTCGCCTCCGCCGCATGGCCCCCGCCCGGCGCCGA
This sequence comes from Streptomyces lacaronensis, assembly GCF_047337785.1. Taxonomy (NCBI): domain Bacteria; kingdom Bacillati; phylum Actinomycetota; class Actinomycetes; order Kitasatosporales; family Streptomycetaceae; genus Streptomyces; species Streptomyces lacaronensis. Next base: position 1,231,788 of record NZ_JBLHDK010000003.1, on the reverse strand, counting down.
GCGCGTCGAGGTGGACGGCCTGTACGACCTGCTCGCCGAAAGCGGCCTCGTCTACGGACCTTCCTTCCGTGGCCTGCGAGCGGTGTGGCAGCGCGATGACGAGGTGTTCGCCGAGATCAGCCTGGCCGAGGAGTTCGTTGCGGACGCCGAGCGGTTCGGGCTGCACCCGGCCCTTCTGGACGCGGCGTTGCAGCCGCTCGGCCTCGGAGTGCTGGACGGCGTGGGGCGCGGCCGCCTCCTGTTCAGTCTGGCCGGGGTGTCGCTGTACGCGTCCGGCGCCTCCGAACTGCGTGTCCGGCTCGCCCGCACGGGCCCGGAGACCCTCTCCCTGGCCGCGGTCGACGGAGCCGGCGAGGCCGTGGTCTCCGCCGACACGTTGACGCTGCGCCAGGTCGCCACGGACCAGCCGGAGCTCCCGGCGCCGGAGACGACCGAGACCCTGCCGGAGCCCGCTGTCTCGCCCGAGGCGAGCGCCGACGCTCCGGTGGCCACCGAATCCCCCGTGGCCACCGAAACCCCTGCTGAGGAGACCACCGCCATGCCTGCCCGTCGACGCAGGACCGCACGACGCACCGCCAAGCGGGGCGGCCCGGAGTCCGGGCCGCTCGCCACGCTGCGGGAGCGCCTGGCCGGACTCTCCGAGCCCGAGCAGGACCGTGTGCTGCTCGAGGTGATCCGCACGCATGTCGCGGCGGTGCTCGGACACACCTCCGCCGACGTGGTCCAGGGCTCGCAGGCGTTCAAGGACCTCGGCTTCAGCTCGCTGACCGCCGTCGAGTTCCGTAACCGGGTGAGCAAGGCCATTGGCCTGCGTCTCCCGGCGACGGCCGTGTTCGACTACCCGACCCCCGTCGAACTGGCGAAGTTCGCCCGTGCCGAGGTCCTCGGCGCGCTGACCGGGGCGCGGCAGCCGGCGCCGGTCGCGGTGGCGGACAGCGACGAGCCGATCGTGATCGTGGGGATGAGCTGCCGCTATCCCGGAGGGGTGGCCACCCCGGAGGATCTGTGGGACCTCGTCGCCCAGGGCCGGGACGGCATCTCGCCCTTCCCGACGGACCGCGGCTGGGACGTGGAGAACCTCTACGACCCGGATCCGGACGAGCCCGGCAAGTGCTACACGCAGGAAGGTGGCTTCCTGCACGGCGCCAGCCAGTTCGACCCGGCGTTCTTCGGGATTTCGCCGCGTGAGGCGATCGCGATGGACCCGCAGCACCGTCTGCTGCTGGAAACCTCGTGGGAGGCGCTGGAGCGGGCCGGTATCGACCCGCTCTCGGCGAAGGGCAGCCAGACCGGCGTCTTCGCGGGCGTGACCTACCAGGACTACGGCGGTGTCCTCGCCGGATCCCAGGAAGCGGTCGAGGGCCTCGTCGGCACCGGTGTCTCGCCGAGCGTGCTCTCGGGCCGTATCTCCTACACCATGGGCCTTGAGGGCCCCGCCATGACGGTGGACACCGCGTGCTCGTCTTCGCTGGTCGCTCTGCATCTCGCATGGCAGGCGCTGCGCCAGGGCGAGTGCTCGCTGGCGCTGGCGGGCGGTGTGACGGTGATGTCCACCCCGATGTCGCTGGTCGAGTTCAGCCGGCAGCGTGCGCTCGCCTCCGACGGACGCAGCAAGCCCTTCTCGGCCGCCGCGGACGGCGCGAGCTGGGCCGAAGGCGTCGGCATGCTCGTCCTCGAGCGGCTGTCGGACGCCCGCCGCAACGGGCACCCGGTGCTCGCCGTGGTGCGCGGCAGCGCGGTGAACCAGGACGGTGCGAGCAACGGCCTGACGGCGCCGAACGGTCCGTCGCAGCAGCGGGTCATCCGGCAGGCGCTGGCGAACGCCCGTCTGACGGCCGCCGAGGTCGACGCGGTGGAGGCGCACGGTACCGGCACCTCGCTGGGCGACCCGATCGAGGCGCAGGCGCTGCTGGCCACCTACGGCCAGGAGCGGCCCGAGGGCGAGCCGCTACTGCTGGGCGCCATCAAGTCGAACATCGGCCACTCGCAGGCGGCCGCGGGCGTGGGCGGCGTCATCAAGATGGTGATGGCGATGCGTCACGGTGTGCTGCCGAAGACGCTGCACCTCGACGAGCCCTCGCCGCACGTGGACTGGACGGAGGGCGACGTCGAGCTGCTGGCCGAGGCCAGGCCGTGGCCGGAGAGGGGACATCCGCGGCGTGCGGGTGTGTCGGCGTTCGGCATGAGCGGCACCAACGTGCACACCATCCTGGAGCAGGCTCCGGAGATCGAGGCGGCCGAGGCCGCCGAGGCCGCCGAGGCCGCGGTTGTCGACGGCCCGGTGGCGTGGGTCGTGGCGGGCAAGAGCGGCGACGCGCTGCAGGCCCAGGCCGACGCGCTGCGGGAGTTCGTGGCCGAGCGCCCGGAGCTGCGGACCGCCGATGTGGCGCTCTCCCTGGCGACGACCAGGTCCGCGTTCCAGTACCGGGCCGCGGTGACCGGGACCAGCCGCGAGGAACTCCTCGAGCGCCTGGAGGCGGTGGCCCAGGGTGCGAAGGCACCGGGCGTGGTCCGCGCGAGCGCGGCCGAGGCAACTGGCCGTTCGGTGTTCGTGTTCCCGGGTCAGGGGGCGCAGTGGGTGGGTATGGCGGTGGGGCTGCTGGAGTCCTCGCCGGTGTTCGCGGAGGCGATCGGTGAGTGTGAGTCGGCTCTGTCGGCTCATGTGGACTGGTCGTTGACGGATGTGCTGCGCGAGGCTGAGGGCGCTCCTGGTTTCGACCGGGTGGATGTGGTCCAGCCGGTGCTGTTCGCGGTGATGGTGTCGCTGGCGAAGCTGTGGCGTTCGGTCGGTGTGGAGCCGGATGCGGTGATGGGTCACAGCCAGGGTGAGATCGCGGCGGCCTGTGTCGCGGGTGCGCTGTCGCTGGAGGATGCCGCGAAGGTGGTGGCGTTGCGGTCGCAGGCGATCGCGGCCGGTCTGGCCGGTCGTGGTGGCATGGTGTCGGTCGGGCTGCCGGTGGACCAGGTCAAGGAGCGGATCGCCGCGTGGGACGGCGGAATATCCGTCGCCGCGGTCAACGGCCCCGGCTCGGTCGTCGTCTCCGGTGACCCGGGTGCGCTGGACGAGATGGTGGCCCAGCTGGAGGGTGAGGAGGTCCGGGTCCGCCGGGTGCCGGTGGACTACGCCTCGCACTCCGCGCATGTGGAGGCGATTCACGAGGAGCTGCTGAAGGTCCTGGCGGACCTTGAACCGCGTTCCTCCGAGGTGCCGTTCTACTCCACCGTGTCCGGTGAGCTGGTGGACACCGCCGGTCTGGACGCCGAGTACTGGTACCGCAACCTGCGGCAGACCGTCGAGCTGGAGTCCACCACCCGCACCCTGCTCGACAGCGGGCATGACGTGTTCATCGAGGTCAGCCCGCACCCGGTGCTGACCCTTCCGGTGCAGCAGACCGTGGAGGCCGCCGGGGCCCAGGCCGTGGTCATTGGCACGCTGCGGCGTGACGAGGGCGGCCTGGAGCGATTCCTGACCTCGATCGCCGAACTTCATGTCAATGGGGTCGGTGTCGACTGGCGGAAGGTGTTCGCCGGACAGGGCGCCCGCCAGATCGACCTGCCCACCTACGCCTTCCAGCGGCAGCGGTACTGGCCGCAGCCGGCCGACGACGCCGGGTTCGGCAACGCCCCCGTCTCCGAGGCCGACTCGGTGGACGCCCGGTTCTGGGAGGCCGTCGAGCGCGAGGACCTCGAAGGACTGGCGCAGACGCTGGAGCTCGACGGGGAGGCGCCGCTGAGTGCGGTGCTGCCCGCCCTGTCGTCGTACCGGCGCGGCAGGCGTGACCGCACGACCATCGACAACTGGCGCTACCGGATCAACTGGAAGCCCCTGATCGACCAGCCGTCGTCCGGCTCCGAGCAGGAGCAGGGCGCCCCGATCACCGGTACCTGGATGGTCGTCGTACCGCCGGTCGACACCGCCCGCGAACTGGCGGAGCGCATCGCGCGGGACGTGGAGCGCCACGGTGCCCGCATGGTGCGGGTCGATCTGGACGACTCGGAGCCGGAGCGGTCGTCGCTGACCGAACTCCTCCGGGACGCGGCTCCCCGCACACCCTCCGCGGACGGCTCCGAGCAGGAGGGGACGCTCGCGATCGACGGAGTGCTCTCCCTGCTCGCGCTCGACGAGGTGGCGCTCCCCGAACACCCGGGCGTTCCGCGCGGCTTCGCCGGCACCATGACCCTGGTCCAGGCGCTGAGCGACATCGACATCGATGTGCCGCTCTGGCTCGCCACCACCGGAGCCGTGTCCGTGGGCCGCTCCGACCGGGTCGGCAGCGTCAAGCAGTCCCTGGTGTGGGGTCTGGGCCGAGTGGTCGGCCTGGAGTACGCACAGCGGTGGGGCGGTCTCGTCGACCTCCCCGAGTCGCCGGACGCGATCGACGACCGGGTGCTGAACCGTCTGGTCGGCCTGATCGGGCGCTCCGGTGACGAGGATCAGGTCGCGGTGCGCGCCTCCGGGACCTTCGGCCGGCGGCTCGTCCGGGCGCCCTTGGGCGATGCCCGGCCGGCCCGTACCTGGGAGCCTCGCGGAAGCGTCCTGATCACCGGTGGTACCGGAGCACTCGGTGGCCGCCTCGCCCGCTGGCTCGTCCAGGCCGGTGCCGAGCACCTGGTGCTGACCAGTCGCCGCGGCCTGGACGCCCCCGGCGCGGCCGAGCTGCGGGACGAGCTGACCGCCCTCGGCGCACGGGTCACCGTCGCGGCCTGTGACGCCGCCGACCGTGACGCGCTGCGGGAGCTCCTCGACGGGCTGCCCGCGGAGTATCCGCTGACCGCGGTGGTGCACGCGGCCGGTGTGCTGGACGACGGCCTCATCGACACCCTCACCGTCCCCAGGGCGCAGGGCGTCTTCCGGCCCAAGGTGGACGCCGTGGTGAACCTCCACGAGCTGACCCAGGACCTGGACCTGTCCGCGTTCATCCTCTTCTCCTCCTACGCCGGAACCGTCGGTGGTGCCGGTCAGGGCAGCTACGCCGCGGCCAACGCCTTCCTGGACGCCCTGGCGCAGCAGCGCCGCACACAGGGCCTGGCGGCGACCTCGGTGGCATGGGGCGCCTGGGGCGGCGGTGGTCTGGTCGACGACGCCCTCGCGGCCCAGCTCAAGCGGCGCGGTATGCCGGCGCTGGAGCCCGTCCTCGCCGTCGACGCCCTTCAGCAGGTGCTCGATCACGACGAGGTCGACGTCACCGTCGCCGACGTGGACTGGGAGCGCTACGCTCCCGGGTTCGCCTCGGCCCGGCCGCGTCCGCTGCTCAACGAGCTGCCGGAGGTGCGGCAGGCCCTGGAGGCGGCGGAGGCCGAGCTCGGCGCGTCGCTCACCGGACTGGCCGAGCGCCTCGAAGGGCTGTCGGCCGTCGAACGCGAGGCGGAGGTGCTCGACCTCGTCAGGTCCCAGGCCGCCGAGGTGATCGGATACCCGAGCGCCGACGCGGTGGAGCCGGACCGGGCCTTCAGGGACATCGGGTTCGACTCGCTGACCGCCGTGGAGCTGCGTAACGGACTCAGCCTGGCGGCCGGTGTGAACCTCCCGGTCACCGTGGCCTTCGACTACCCGACACCCACGGTGCTCGCCCGGTTCATCCTGGATGAGGTGCGGGGCACCGCCCCCGCGCCGGTGGATGACCTGCCGGTGGTGACGGGCACCGTCGTGGACGACGACCCGATCGCGATCGTGTCGATGAGCTGCCGCTTCCCGGGTGGGGTACGTACCCCCGAGGACCTGTGGCGGCTGGTCTCCGAGGGCAGCGACGTGATCAGCGCCTACCCGACCAACCGCGGCTGGGACCTCGACGACCTCTACGACCCGGACCCGGAGAACACGGGCACCAGCTACGCGAGCGGCGGCGGCTTCGTCTACGACGCCGACGAATTCGACCCCGCGTTCTTCGGGATCGCCCCCCGCGAGGCGCTGACCATCGACCCGCAGCAGCGGCTGCTGCTGGAGACCTCCTGGGAGGCGATCGAGCGGGCGGGCATCGACCCCCTGTCGCTCAAGGGAAGCCGGACGGGCGTCTTCGCGGGAAGCAACGGCCAGGACTACATCGGCCTGCTGCTGGCCGCCCCGGGCGGACCCGACGGCTACCTCGGAACCGGCAACGCGGGCAGCGTCGTATCGGGTCGAATCTCCTACACCTTCGGCCTGGAAGGCCCGGCCGTCACGGTGGACACGGCGTGCTCCTCGTCGCTGGTGGCGCTGCACATGGCCGTGCAGTCGCTGCGCCAGGGCGAGTCCTCCCTCGCGCTGGCCGGCGGTGTCACGATCATGTCCAGCCCCGGCTCGTTCGTGGACTTCAGCCGCCAGAAGGGGCTGTCGACGGACGGGCGGTGCAAGGCATTCGCGGCATCGGCCGACGGCACGGGCTGGGCCGAGGGCGTCGGCATGCTGCTGCTCGAGCGGCTGTCGGACGCGCGGCGCAACGGTCACCCGGTGATGGCGATCGTGCGCGGCTCCGCCGTCAACCAGGACGGCGCGTCCAACGGCCTGACGGCGCCCAACGGGCCGTCGCAGCAGCGGGTGATCCGTCAGGCGCTGGCCAGCGCCGACCTCGCCGCCCACCAGGTGCAGGCGGTCGAGGCGCACGGCACCGGCACCAGGCTCGGTGACCCGATCGAGGCGCAGGCGCTGCTGGCCACCTACGGCCAGGGGCGGCCGGAGAACGAGCCGCTGTGGCTGGGCTCCATCAAGTCGAACATCGGACACACGCAGGCGGCCGCCGGTGTCGCGGGGATCATCAAGATGGTGATGGCCATGCGTGAGGGCGTGCTGCCGCAGACGCTCCATGTCGACGAGCCGACACCGCATGTGGACTGGACGGCGGGCGAGGTCCGGCTGCTGACCGCGCCGACCCCGTGGCCCGAGAACGGCGAGCCGCGCCGGGCGGGCATCTCCTCGTTCGGCATCAGCGGCACCAACGCCCACACCATCATCGAGCAGGCCCCGGAGCCGGAGGAGCCGGAGACGGTGGAGCGGGTCCGCACGGACGCTCCGCCGGCCGGTTCGGACACGCTTCCCTGGACGGTCAACGGCAAGGGCGCCGAGGCGCTGCGCGCCCAGGCGAGGAACCTGCACGACTATGTGGCGGCCCACCCCGAGCTCGACCTCGACGACGTGGGCTATTCGCTGGCGACCACCCGGTCCGCCTTCGACCACCGCGCCGTGCTTCTGAGCGGCGACCGGGACGGGCTGCTGAGCGGTCTCGACGCCATCGCCTCGGGTGCCACGGCCCCCGGAGTCGTCCAGGGATCCGTGGGCACCGCCGGCAAGACGGCGTTCCTGTTCTCGGGCCAGGGCGCACAGCGTCTGGGCATGGGCCGGGAGCTGTACGACCGCTTCCCGGTGTTCGCCCGCGCTCTGGACGAGGTGTGTGCGCATCTCGACGTGCTGCTCGACCGGCCGCTGCAGGAGGTGATGTTTGCCGCCGAGGACAGCGCGGACGCCGCGCTGCTCGATCAGACGGCCTTCACCCAGCCCGCGCTGTTCGCCATCGAGGTGGCGCTGTTCCGGCTGCTGGAGCACTGGGGCGTCACCGCGGATGTGCTGATCGGCCACTCGGTGGGAGAGGTCGCCGCCGCGCATGTGGCGGGGGTGTTCTCACTGGAGGACGCGTGCGCGCTCATCGCGGCGCGTGGCCGGCTGATGCAGGCGCTGCCCGAGGGTGGCGCGATGGTGGCGGTACAGGCGTCGGAGGAGGAGATCGCCGGTTCGCTGGCCGGTCGTGAGGCCGAGCTGAGTATCGCCGCGGTCAACGGCCCGACGGCCGTGGTGATCGCGGGCGATGAGGCGCCGGCGCTGGAGATCGCCGCCGAGTGGGAGCGGCAGGGCCGTAAGACCCGTCGGCTGAAGGTCAGCCACGCCTTCCACTCGCCCCGCATGGACGCGATGCTGGACGACTTCCGAGACGTCGTCACGGGCCTGTCCTTCCAGGCACCGTCGATGTCCTTGGTCTCCAACCTCACCGGTAAGTCGGCGGGTGCGGCCGACGTGTGCTCCCCGGAGTACTGGGTGCGGCATGTGCGGGAGGCGGTGCGCTTCGCGGATGGGGTAGGGGCTTTGGAGAAGCTCGGGGTCACCTCGTTCCTGGAGGTCGGTCCCGACGGTGTGCTCACCGCGATGGCCCAGGACTGCCTGGCGTCCGACGAGGACGGAGGCGTCGCCGCCTTCACCCTCGTTCCCGCTCTGCGCAAGAACCGTCCCGAGACCCAGTCGCTGACCACGGCGCTGGCCGAACTCCACGTCCACGGCACCACCGTGGACTGGTCGACGGCGTTCGCCGGGCGCGACGTCCGGCGGGTGGAGCTGCCCACCTACGCCTTCCAGCGGCAGCGCTACTGGCCGAAGGCCCCCGGCGCCATGACCGGCGACGTCGCCTCCATCGGGCTCAGCTCCCCCAACCACCCGCTGCTGGGTGCCGGAGTCGAGCTCGCGGGCAGTGACGGATTCCTGTTCACCAGCAGGCTGTCGGTGCAGAGCCAGCCGTGGCTCGCCGACCACGCGATCGGGGGCGCGGCCCTGTTCCCCGGGACCGGATTCCTCGAACTGGCCATTCGCGCCGCCGACCAGGTCGGCAGCGGCCGGGTCGAGGAGGTCACCCTGGCCACCCCGATGGTTCTGCCCGAAAACGAACCGGTTCAGGTGCAGCTCTGGGTGGGTGAGACGGACGAGACGGGCTACCGCTCGCTCAGCCTGTACTCCCGTCCGGCCGACGCGTCCTCGGAGGAGCCGTGGACGCAGCACGCGGCCGGTGCGCTGGCCCCGGCCGGCCCCGAGCCGTCGTTCGACCTGAGCGCATGGCCCCCGGCGGACGCGGAAGCCCTGGACATCAGCGACTTCTACGAGCGCTTCGCCGCCACCGGCTTCGCCTACGGCCCGGTGTTCCAGGGCCTGCGGGCCGCCTGGCGCTCCGGCGACGACGTCTACGTCGAGGTCAGCCTCGGTGAGAAGCACGCGTCGGACGCGGTCGACTTCGGCCTCCACCCCGCCCTGCTGGACGCCGCCGTACAGGCGGTGACCTTCGTGGCCCTGGAGGACGTCGGGCTCTCCCGGCTCCCGTTCTCCTGGAGCGGAGTGTCGCTCCACGCCGGTGGAGCCTCCACCCTTCGGGTGCGGCTCACCCAGCTCGGACCGGATTCCATCTCCCTCGCGGTGGCCGACGGAACCGGCCGCCCGGTGGCGTCGATCGAATCCCTCGTGCTGCGCCCGGTGTCGGTGGAACACATCGACTCGGCCAGGACGTCGGCTTTCCGCGACTCGCTGTTCACGCTGGACTGGACCACCGTTCCGGCCATCGCTCCGGCGGAGGCGGCAACGGCCAAGTGGGCCGTGGTGGGCACCGACCACTACGGACTGGCCGCCGGCGCGATCGCGGGAGCCGAGGTGACCGCCTACGCCGATCTCGACGCGCTGGGCGCCGCGATCGACGGTGGCGCCGCTGCCCCGGAGGCCGTGCTGGTCTCCTACGCACCGGGCCTCGACGACGAGGCGGCTCAGGGCAAGCCCAAGAGCAAGGCCAAGGGCAGGAGCAAGCGCAAGGCCAAGCGGGGCCTGGAGCCGGCGGGCGCCATCCACGCGGTGACGCACCACACGCTCGGCATGATCCAGGGCTGGCTCGGCGACCGCCGGTTCGACTCCTCCCGACTGGTCTTCGTGACGTCGGGCGCCATGGCGCCCGAGGACCGCGACGAGACCCCGGACCTGATCCACGCACCCCTGTGGGGCATGGTGCGGTCCGCGCAGTCGGAGAACCCGAACTGCTTCGTCCTGGTGGACCTGGACCCGCAGGAGCCCGCCGAGGCGTCCAAGGCGGCACTGCCCGCAGTGCTCGCCACCGACGAGCCGCAGGCCGTGGTCCGCGAGGGAGCGGTGCTCGGCCAGCGGATGGCCCGGGTCTCCTCGGGCACCGCGCTGCTGCCGCCCGCCGGAATACGGGAATGGCGCCTGGACATGCACGCCAAGGGAACCCTGGAGAACCTGGCGCTGCTGCCCTGCCCCGACGTCACCGATGCCCTGCGCGAGAACGAGATCAGGGTCGAGATGCGCGCCGCGGGTATGAACTTCCGCGATGTGCTCAACGCCCTGGGGATGTACCCCGGAGAGGCCGGGCCGCTCGGTGGCGAGGGCGCCGGTACCGTGACCGAAGTCGGTCCCGGAGTGACCGACGTGGTGCCCGGTGACCGGGTGATGGGCATCTTCAGCGGGTCGTTCGGCCCGGTCGCCATCACCGACCGGCGGGTCGTCGCCCGGATCCCGGACGACTGGACGTTCGAGCAGGCGGCTTCCACGCCGATCGTGTTCCTGACGGCCTATTACGCCATGGTGGACCTGGGTGGTCTCCAGGCCGGTCAGTCGGTGCTGGTGCACTCGGCGGCCGGTGGTGTGGGCATGGCCACCCTCCAGCTGGCACGGCACCTCGGCGCCGAGGTCTTCGGTACCGCGAGCGAGGGCAAGTGGGACACCCTGCGGTCGCTGGGCCTGGACGACGAGCACATCGCGTCGTCGCGGACGCTGGACTTCGAGAAGCGCTTCTTGGATGTGACCGGCGGGCGCGGTATGGACGTGGTGCTCGACTCGCTGGCACGCGAGTTCGTGGACGCGGGCCTGCGCCTGCTGCCGCGTGGCGGCCGGTTCCTGGAGATGGGCAAGACCGACATCAGGGTGCCGGAGGAGGTGGCCGCCGAATACGCCGGTGTCTCCTACCAGGCGTTCGACCTCATGGAGGCGGGGCCCCATCGCATCCATGAGATGTGGGGCGAGCTGATCTCTCTGTTCGAGAGTGGAGTGCTGCGACCGCTGCCGGTGCGTACGTGGGATGTGCGCAGGGCGCCGGATGCCTTCCGTTTCATCGGCCAGGCCCGGCACACGGGCAAGGTGGCGCTGACGATTCCGAGGACGCTGGATGGTCCGGGGACGGTGTTGATCACGGGTGGTACGGGTGGTCTGGGTGCGCTGCTGGCCCGTCATCTGGTGGTGGAGCACAAGGTTCAGCGTCTGGTGCTGACGAGTCGTCGTGGCGTGGAGGCGCCGGGTGCGGCGGAGTTGGTGGCGGAGCTGGCCGGGCTGGGCGCCGAGGCACAGGTCATGGCGTGCGATGTCGCCGACCGGGCGTCGGTGGAGAGCCTGCTGGCGGGGATCGGGTCGGAGCATCCGCTCTCGGCCGTGGTGCATGCGGCGGGTGTGCTGGATGACGGTGTGGTGGAGTCGCTGACGCCGGAGCGGGTGGACAAGGTGTTGCGTCCGAAGGTGGACGCCGCGCTGCACCTGCACGAGCTGACGCGCGACCTGGACCTGTCCGCCTTCATCCTGTTCTCTTCCGTCTCGGGTACGTTCGGCGGCGCGGGCCAGGCCAACTACGCGGCGGGCAACGCGTTCATGGACGCCCTGGCCCAGCACCGCAGGGCCGAAGGGCTCCCCGCGGCCTCGCTCGTATGGGGGCCGTGGACGCAGGACGGCGGCATGACCACCGAGCTGGCCGACGCCGACGTCAGCCGCATGACCCGGACCGGCATGGTCGCCCTCACCCCCGAGGCCGGACTCGCGCTGTTCGACGCGACCCGCGATCTCGACGGTGCCGTCCTGGTGCCCATGACGATGGACATGGCGTCGGTGGGCGAGCCGGTACCCGCGCTGCTGCGCGGACTGGTGCGGGCGCCCGCCCGCAGGACCGCCGAGTCGGGCGCCACGAACACCACGGCCGACCCGACCGCCGAGCTCAAGCAGCACCTGGCCGGGAAGTCCGAGACGGAGCGCGAGCGCATCCTCGTGGACCTGGTGTGCGACCAGGTGGCCGTCGTCCTGGGCTATGCCTCGGGACAGGCGATCGAACCCGGACACGCCTTCAAGGACCTGGGCTTCGACTCCCTGTCGGCCGTCGAACTGCGCAACCGTCTCAACGCGATCACCGGAACGCGGCTGCCGGCCACCCTGGTGTTCGACTACCCGACCCCGGCGTCGCTCGGACGATTCCTGCGCGATGAGGTCACCCCCGCCGACGGGCCCGCGACCGAGCCCGTCTTCGGAGAACTCGACCGGCTGGAATCCACACTGTCGGCGCTCGACTCCGACAGCGAGACGCACGCCCAGGTCATGGCGCGGCTCCAGGGTCTGATGGCCAAGTGGTCCGCCGGTGGAACCGGGCAGCTGTCCGGCACCGCGACGGCGCTGGACGACGACATGGACGACGACAGCGAGATCGAATCGGCCACCGCTGACGAGATCTTCAAACTCATCGACGACGAATTCGGAACCTCCTGACGTGGCGAGCTGGAACTCACAGAGTGTTTCAAGGGGCTGGGGATAGTGGCGGAAGACGAAAAACTCCTTGACTACCTCAAGAAGGTGACGGCTGACCTGCGTCAGGCTCGTCGGCAACTTCGACAGGTGGAGGAGCGGGACCGGGAGCCCATCGCCATTGTGGCGATGAGCTGCCGGTACCCCGGGGGCGTGAAGACGCCGGAGGAGCTGTGGCGGCTCGTCGCCGAGGGCGGCGACGCCATCAGCGAGTTCCCTCCTGACCGAGGCTGGGACGTCGATGGCTTCTTCGACCCGGACTCGGAGCGATCCGGTACCTTCTCCGTCCGCGAGGGCGGGTTCCTGGAGGCCCCCGGCGACTTCGACCCCGGCTTCTTCTCCATGAGCCCGCGGGAGGCGCTCGCCACCGACCCCCAGCAGCGGCTGCTGCTGGAAACCGCCTGGGAGGCGTTCGAGCGCGCCGGAATCGACCCGGCGTCGGTGCGGGGCAGCCAGGCCGGTGTGTTCGTGGGTGCCTCGCCCTCCGGCTACGGCGCCGGGGTGAGCGAGATGCCCGAAGGCGTGGAGGGGCTGCTGCTCGCGGGCAACGCCACCTCCGTGGTCTCCGGGCGGGTTGCCTACACCCTGGGCCTCGAGGGGCCCGCCGTGACGGTGGACACCGCGTGCTCGTCGTCGCTGGTCGCCCTGCACTGGGCCTGCCAGGCGCTCCGTCAGGAGGAGTGCTCGCTGGCCCTGGCGGGTGGCGTCGCCGTCATGTTCACCCCCAGCATGTTCGTCGAGTTCAGCCGGCAGGGCGGGCTCGCCCCCGACGGCCGGTGCAAGGCGTTCGGCGCGGGTGCCGACGGCACGGGCTGGGCGGAGGGCGTGGGCCTGCTCCTCCTGGAGCGGCTCTCGGACGCCCGGCGCAACGGCCACCCGGTGCTGGCCGTCATCCGAGGCTCGGCGATCAACCAGGACGGCGCGTCCAACGGTCTGACGGCGCCCAACGGCCCCTCGCAGCGCCGGGTGATCCGCCAGGCGCTGAAGAACGCCGGCCTGACGCCCGCTGATGTGGATGCGGTGGAGGCGCACGGCACGGGTACGTCGCTGGGTGACCCGATCGAGGCGCAGGCCCTGATGGCCACCTACGGCAAGGAGCGGCCGGAGAACAAGCCGCTGTGGCTGGGCTCGCTGAAGTCCAACATCGGCCACTCCCAGGCGGCCGCCGGTGTCGGCGGGGTCATCAAGATGGTGATGGCCATGCGCGAGGGTATGCTGCCCAAGACGCTCCACGCGGACGAGCCCTCCAGCCAGGTGGACTGGACCGAGGGCGACATCCGGCTGCTGAACGAGTCGACCCCCTGGCCCGAGACCGAGCGGCCTCGGCGGGCCGGTGTGTCCTCGTTCGGCATCAGCGGGACGAACGCGCACGCGATCCTGGAGCAGGCTCCGGAGGCCGAGGTGGCCGAGGAGACCCAGGCCGAGGTCGCCGACGGTCCGGTGGCCTGGGTGGTGTCCGGCCGTAGCCCGGCCGGCCTGCGGGCCCAGGCGGGCCGGCTGCGGGAGTTCGTGGCGGAGCGTCCGGAGCTGGCCGCGGCTGATGTGGCGTACTCGCTGGTGTCGTCGCGGTCGGTGTTCGAGCACCGTGGCGTGGTGACGGGCGCTGACCGTGAGGAACTCCTGGCGCGGCTGGGCGTGTTGGCCGGGGATGAGGTCGCCTCGGGTGTGACGCGTGGTGTGGCGGATGTCCGCGGCCGTTCGGTGTTCGTGTTCCCGGGTCAGGGTGCTCAGTGGATGGGCATGGCGGTGGGGCTGCTGGAGTCCTCGCCGGTGTTCGGGGAGGCGATCGGTGAGTGTGAGTCGGCTCTGTCGGCTCATGTGGACTGGTCGCTGACGGATGTGCTGCGTGGCGCCGGGGGCGCTCCTGGTTTCGACCGGGTGGATGTGGTCCAGCCGGTGCTGTTCGCGGTGATGGTGTCGCTGGCGAAGCTGTGGCGTTCGGTGGGTGTGGTGCCGGATGCGGTGATGGGTCACAGCCAGGGTGAGATCGCGGCGGCCTGTGTCGCGGGTGCGTTGTCGCTGGAGGATGCCGCGAAGGTGGTGGCGTTGCGGTCGCAGGCGATCGCGGCCGGTCTCGCGGGCCGTGGTGGCATGGTGTCGGTCGGACTGTCCGCGGACGAGGCCAAGGAGCGGATCGCCGCCTGGGATGGTGCGATCTCGGTGGCCGCGGTCAACGGCCCGGGTTCCGTCGTGGTCTCGGGTGACCCGGGTGCGCTCGATGAGATGGTCGCCCAGCTGGAGGGTGAGGAGATTCGTGTTCGCCGGGTTCCGGTGGACTACGCCTCGCACTCGGCCCATGTGGAGGGGATCCGCGAGGAGCTGCTGAAGGTCCTGGCGGACATCGCGCCGCGCTCTTCCGAGGTGCCGTTCTACTCCACGGTGACCGGTGAGCTGGTGGACACCGCTGGTCTGGACGCCGAGTACTGGTACCGCAACCTGCGGCAGACCGTCGAGCTGGAAGCCACCACCCGCACCCTGCTCGGCAAGGGACACGCCTTCTTCATCGAGGTGAGCCCGCATCCCGTGCTGACCCTGCCCATTCAGCAGACCGTGGAGGCCGCTGAGGCGCAGGCGGTGGTCGTCGGCACGCTGCGGCGTGACGAGGGCGGTCCGGGGCGGTTCCTGACCTCCGCCGCCGAGGTGTTCGTGCGCGGCACCAAGGTCGACTGGGCCACCACGTTGGAGGGCCGTGGAGGCCGCCGGGTCGAGCTGCCGACCTACGTCTTCCAGCGTGAGCGCTACTGGCTCGATGGATTCGGCCTGCCGCCCGGCGGAAGCGCGGCCGAGATCACCGGCTCCGTCGACGCGCGGTTCTGGGAGGTGGTGGAGCGCCAGGACCTGGAGTCGCTGGCGGGGACGTTGGCGGTCGACAGCGAGGCGCCGCTGAGCGCCGTGCTGCCCGCCCTGTCCGCGTACCACCGCAACAACCGTGACCAGTCCACGATCGACGGCTGGCGCTATCGGGTGTCGTGGAAGCCGCTCTCCGAGATCGCCGACGGCTCGCTGTCGGGGACGTGGCCCGTGGTCGTTCCGGCGTCCCGCGCCGGGGACGAGCTGGTCTCGGAGGTCGTCGCCGGGCTCGAGCGGCACGGCGCGGATGTGGTCTCGATCGTCGTGGACGAGCGGGACCTCGACGCGGACGTGCTCGCGGAGCGGCTGCGTGAGGTGGCCGCCGACGCACCCGAGCTGGGTGGGGTGCTGTCGCTGCTGGCCCTGGACGAGGAGCCCTGCCCGGGGTACCCGGCGCTGTCGGGCGGCTACGCGCTGACCCTGGTGCTGGTGCGGGCCATGGTCGGGGCCGAGATTCCGGCCCGGCTGTGGTGCGGTACGCGGGGCGCGGTGTCGGTGGGGCGTTCGGACCGGCTCACCAGCCCGGCGCAGGCGATGGTCTGGGCGTTGGGCCGGGTGGCCGGGCTGGAGCTGCCCCCGCTGTGGGGCGGTCTGGTGGATCTGCCCGAGTCGCTGGATGAGCGCGGTGCGGAGCGGCTGGCCGGTGTGCTGTCCGTCGAGGGTGGCGAGGACCAGGTCGCGGTGCGTGGCTCCGGTGTCTTCGTACGTCGTCTGGTGCGCTCGGCCGCGGCTGTCGGTGAGGGGATCTCGTGGCGGGCGCGTGGCACGGTGCTGGTGACCGGTGGCACGGGCGGGCTCGGTGGCCAGGTGGCCCGCTGGCTGGTCCGCAGCGGTGCCGAGCACCTGGTGCTGACCAGCCGCCGCGGTCTGGAGGCCGAGGGCGCCGCCGGGTTGAAGGCGGAGCTGGAGGGCATGGGCGCCGAGGTGACGGTGGCCGCGTGTGACGCGGCGGACCGCGACGCCCTCGCCGCCGTCCTGGCCGCCGTACCGGAGCACCAGCCGCTCACCGCAGTGGTGCACGCGGCGGGTGTCACGATCGCGGCCTCCCTGCTGGAGACCGAGCTCGCCGACGCGGCCCGGGTGGTGTCGGGCAAGGTCGCGGGCGCCGTCAACCTCGATGAGCTGCTCGGCGACCGTGAACTCGACGCGTTCGTGGTCTTCTCGTCCATCTCCGGGATCTGGGGTGGCGGCAGCCAGGGCGTCTACGGCTCCGGAAACGCCTTCCTGGACGCGCTGGTGGAGCAGCGCCGTGCGCGGGGTCTCGCGGGCACCGCCGTCTCCTGGGGCCCGTGGGCCGAGGGCGGCATGGCGACCCGGGACGATGCGGGGGAGCAGCTGGCGCGGCGCGGACTGCCCGCGATGGCACCCGAGTTGGCGATCGCCGCTCTGGAACGCGCGGTGGCCGGTGACGACGGTGTGGTGACGGTCGTGGACGTGGACTGGGAGCGATTCGCCCCCTCGTTCACCGCGGTCCGGCCCAGCCCGTTCCTGAGCGACCTCGACGAGGTCCAGCGGCTGGAGGCCAAGGGGGGTGACGGCGAGAGCTCCGACGCCGCCGGAGCGCAGCTGCGCGAGCGGCTGAGGCCGCTCACCGAGGGCGAGCGGGACCGGGCGCTGCTCGATCTGGTGCGCAAGCACGCCGCCGCCGTGCTCGGCTACGCCTCCGCGGAGATGGTCGAGCCGAACCGGGCCTTCCGCGATCTGGGCTTCGACTCGCTGACCGCGGTCGACCTGCGCAACCGGCTGACGGCCGAGACCGGTCTCAGCCTTCCCGCCACGCTGGTCTTCGACTACCCCAGCGCCTCGACGCTCGCGGCGCATCTGCGCACCGAGGTGCTCGGCGCATCGTCCCCGGCACTCACCGCCGGGTCCGGTGCCTCCGCCGTCGCCGGCGCGGACGACGACCCCATCGCGATCGTCTCCATGAGCTGCCGCTTCCCCGGTGGGGTGCGGAGCCCGGAGGACCTGTGGCAGTTGGTCGAGGGCGGCGGTGACGCCATCTCGTCGTTCCCGTCCGACCGAGGCTGGGACCTGTCGGGCATGTACGACCCTGACCCGGACCGGCCGGGCACGTTCTACGCCCGTGAAGGCGGATTCCTCTACGACGTGAGCGAGTTCGACCCCGGCTTCTTCGGGATCTCGCCCCGTGAGGCGCTGGCGACCGACCCGCAGCAGCGGCTGCTGCTGGAGACCTCCTGGGAGGCGTTCGAGCGGGCGGGCATCAACCCCACGTCCGTGCGGGGCAGCCAGGTCGGTGTGTTCGTCGGCTTCTCGGGATCCGGATACGGCACCAACCTGACGACGGTGCCCGAGGACGTCGAGGGCCATCTGCTGACGGGCAACGCCGGCAGCGTCGTCTCGGGCCGCCTGGCCTACACCTACGGCCTGGAAGGCCCCGCCGTCACGGTGGACACGGCCTGCTCGTCGTCGCTGGTGGCCCTGCATCTGGCCTGCCAGTCGCTGCGCCAGGGCGAATGCTCCATGGCGCTGGTCGGCGGCGTGACGGTGATGGCGACCCCGATGGCGTTCGTCGAGTTCAGCCGGCAGGGCGGTCTCGCGCCCGATGGCCGCTGCAAGCCCTTCTCGGCCGCGGCGGACGGTACCGGCTGGTCCGAGGGCGCCAACGTGCTGCTCGTGGAGCGGCTGTCGGACGCCCGGCGCAACGGTCACCAGGTGCTGGGCATCGTGCGGGGCTCCGCCGTGAACCAGGACGGTGCGTCCAACGGTCTTACGGCGCCGAACGGGCCGTCGCAGCAGCGGGTGATCCGCCAGGCGCTGGCCAGCGCCGGGGTGTCGGCCGCCGAGGTGGACGCGGTGGAGGCGCACGGCACGGGTACCTCGCTGGGCGACCCGATCGAGGCGCAGGCGCTGCTGGCCACCTACGGCAAGGAGCGGCCGGAGGGGCGCCCGTTGTGGCTGGGTGCGCTGAAGTCCAACATCGGACACACCCAGGCCGCGTCCGGACTCGCCGGTGTCATCAAGATGGTGATGGCGATGCGGCACGGTGTGCTGCCGAAGACGCTGCACGTGGATGCGCCGTCGCCGCAGGTGGACTGGTCGGCGGGCGAGGTGCGACTGCTGACCGAAGCCACGGCGTGGCCGGAGACGGGGCAGCCGCGCCGGGCCGGTGTCTCCGCGTTCGGTGTCAGCGGCACGAATGTGCACACCATCATCGAGCAGGCCCCGACGGACGCCGATGACGAGCGGCCGGGCGAGGTGACGGCTCCCGACGAGCGTGGTGGGGCTCCTTGGACGCTGTCGGCCCGGAGCGCGGACGGGTTGCGCGCTCAGGCGCGGCGGCTGCGGGCGCATCTGACCGCACGGCCGGAGCTGAGCCTGAAGGACGTGGGCTACTCCCTGGTCGCCACTCGGTCGGTGTTCGAACACCGTGCCGTGCTGACGGGTACGGACCGCGCGGAGCTGCTGCGCGGACTCGAAGCCCTCGCCACCGGCGAGGAGACCCCCGGGGTCGTGCGCTCGGTCGCGACTCCCACGGGAATCACGGCGTTCCTGTTCTCGGGTCAGGGCGCGCAGCGCCTGGGCATGGGCCGCGAGCTGTACGACACCTTCCCGGTGTTCGCCCGCGCCCTGGACGAGGTGTGCGCGCACCTGGACATGCTGCTGGACCGTCCGCTGAAGGATGTGATGTTCGCGCCGGAGGACAGTGCGGATGCCGCGCTGCTCGACCAGACGGCCTTCACCCAGCCCGCGTTGTTCGCCATCGAGGTGGCGTTGTTCCGGCTGTTGTCGGCGTGGGGTGTCGCCCCGGATGTGGTGATCGGTCACTCCATCGGTGAGATCGCGGCCGCCCATGTGGCGGGGGTGCTCTCGCTGGAGGACGCGTGCACTCTGGTGGCCGCCCGCGGCCGCCTGATGCAGGCCCTTCCCGAGGGCGGTGCCATGGTCGCCATCGAGGCGTCGGAGGAGGAGGTCGCCCCGTCGCTGGCCGGTCGCGCGGCCGAGGTGAGCATCGCCGCCATCAACAGCCCGGCCTCTGTCGTCATCGCCGGTGACGAAGAAGCGGCGCTGGAGATCGCGGGACAGTGGGCGGAGCAGGGCCGTAAGACCCGCCGCCTCCGTGTCAGCCACGCATTCCACTCGCCTCGCATGGACGCGATGCTGGACGACTTCCGCAAGGTCGTCGAAGGGCTGTCGTTCGCCCCGCCCTCCCTGGCCCTGATCTCCAACGTGTCGGGCAAGTCGGCGGGTCCCGACGAGGTGTGCTCGCCGGAATACTGGGTGCGGCACGTCCGGGAGTCGGTGCGCTTCCTGGACGGGATGCGCTCTCTCGAAACCGCGGGCGTGACCAGGTTCTTCGAGGTGGGCCCCGACGGCGTGCTCTCGGCGATGGCGCGCGAGTGCCTGACGGCGGAGGAGGCTTCGGCCCCCGTCGTGGTGCCCGCGCTGCGCAAGGACCGCCCCGAGGCCCAGTCGCTGACCACGGCGCTCGCCGAACTCCATGTGCACGGCACCACCGTCGACTGGGAGGCGCTGTTCGCCGGTGAGGATGTCCGGCGGGTCGAGCTGCCGACGTACGCGTTCCAGCGGCAGCGCTACTGGCTCGAGGACGCCGAGGGCGATGCCTCCGCCGGCCCCGCCTCCGGGGACTCGGTCGACGCCCAGTTCTGGGACGCGGTCGAGCGTGAGGACCTCCAGGCGCTGACCACCGCGCTGCACGTGGACAAAAACGCCTCGCTGACCGAGGTGCTGCCCGCTCTGTCGTCCTACCGGAAGGGCCATCGTGAGCGTTCCACGGTGGACGGCTGGCGCTATGAGATCGCGTGGGCCCCGGTGTCCGAGCTGTCGGAGGGGGCGCTGAGCGGGACCTGGATGGTCATGGTTCCCGACTCGCACGCCGACGACGAGCTGGTCACCTCCGCGGTGAACACGCTCGAGCGGCAGGGCGCGGAGGTGGCGCGGATCGTGCTCGACGGCGCCGTGGACATCGACCGCGCGGCGGTCGCCGAGCGGTTGCGCACGGCGGCCGAGGGCGCGTCGGACGGAACCGTCGGCGGGGTCCTCTCCCTGCTGGCCCTGGACGAGAACCCCAGCCCCGAACACGCGGTCGTGCCGCGAGGACTCGCGCTGAACCTTCTCGCCCTGCAGGCACTCGTGGACGCCGGTGTCGAGGCCCCGCTGTGGGTGGCCACGCGAGGCGCCGTCTCGGTGACCGGATCCGACACCCTGCGCAGCGCCGCCCAGGCGCAGATGTGGGGCCTCGGCCGGGTCGCCGGTCTGGAGCACCCCCGGCTCTGGGGCGGTCTGGTCGACCTCCCGGAGACGCTGGACGAGCGGGCCGCGAACCGGCTGGCCGATGTGCTGGGCGGCGGCGCGGGCGAGTTCGAGGACCAGGTGGCGGTGCGCACCTCCGGGGTGTTCACCCGACGTCTGGTGCGGGCTGCCGCCCCGCAGACCACGGCTCAGCCGTGGAGTGCGCGGGGCTCGGTGCTGGTGACCGGCGGCACCGGGGGAGTGGGCGGCCAGGTGGCCCGGTGGCTGGCACGCGCCGGCGCCGAGCACCTGGTGCTGACCAGCCGCCGTGGCCTGGAGGCCGATGGTGCCGCCGAACTGCGTGACGAGCTCGTCACGTTGGGCGCCGAGGTGACCATCGCGGCATGTGACGCCGCCGACCGTGATGCCCTGGCCGGCGTGCTGGCCGCCATCCCGGAGCGGTATCCGCTGAACGCCGTCGTGCACGCGGCGGGTGTTCTGGACGACGGTGTCCTGGACTCGATGTCGGTGGAGCGGGTAGCGGGTGTGCTGCGTCCCAAGGTGGACGGGGCCCGCAACCTGCACGAGCTGACCGAGGGCCTCGACCTGTCCGCGTTCGTGCTGTTCTCCTCGCTCGCCGGAGCCATCGGCGGCGCCGGGCAGGGCAGTTACGCGGCGGCCAACGCCTACCTCGACGCCCTGGCGCAGCAGCGCCGGGCCCAGGGCCTGGCGGCCACCTCGGTGGCCTGGGGCCCGTGGGCCGAGGGCGGCATGGCGGTCGACGGGGCGCTGGAGGACCGGCTGCGGCGCGGCGGCATGGCCGCGATGACCCCGGAGCTGGCGGTCAAGGCCCTCCAGCAGGCCCTTGACCTGCAGGAGACCCACCTGGCCATCGCCGACCTCGACTGGGAGCGATTCGTACCCGCCTACACCGCCGTACGGGCCAGCCGGCTGCTGGACGAGGTGCCCGAGGCGCGGCGGATCCTGGAGGCCGCGCTCGGCGGCGGGACCGCCGCGGTGTTCGAGACCGGTGGCTCGGAGCTGCGCGAGCGGCTCGCCGGAATGTCCGAGGCGGAGCAGGAACGAGCGCTGCTCGACCTGGTCACCACGCAGGTGGCGATGGTGCTGGGCTTCCCGTCGGTGGAGTCGGTCGAGTCCCAGCGGGCCTTCCGCGAACTCGGCTTCGACTCGCTGACCGCCGTCGAACTGCGCAACCGGCTGGACGCGGCGACGGACCTGCGCCTGCCCGCGACGATCGTCTTCGACCACCCGACGCCCGCGGCGCTGGCCCGCCGACTGCGTACCGACGTCGTCCGGGACGGAGTCTCGGCGGCCGCACCGATCCTCAGCGAGCTGGACCGGATCGAAGCGGCGATGGCCACGATCTCCGCCGACGACGTGGACCGGCCGAGGATCACGACGCGCTTGCAGACGCTGCTTCTGAAGTGGGGAGAAGCGGAACAGGATTCGGGCAACACTGGCAAGAAGACGGTCGCGAACAAGATTCAGTCGGCGACATCCGATGAGATCTTCGACTTCATTGACAAGGAGCTTGGGATTTCCTGAGCTGAGTTTCCTGACGGAGCCTCGGTCAATTCCCGAGGATCGCTCCTTACTACTTACTGGGTGATATCGCAATGAACGAAGAAAAGCTTCTCGACTATCTCAAGCGGGTGACCGCGGACCTCCAGCAGACTCGCCAGCGCCTTCTTGAGGCCGAGTCAGCCGACCAGGAACCGATCGCGATCGTCGCCATGAGCTGCCGGTTCCCTGGAGGCGTGAGCTCCCCCGAAGACCTGTGGCGCATGGTGGCGGACGGTACCGACGCGATCTCGGAGTTCCCCACGGACCGGGGCTGGGATATCGATGCCCTCTACCACGAGGACCCGGACCGCCCCGGCACCAGCTACACGACCGCAGGCGGATTCCTGGAGAAGGTCGACCAGTTCGATCCGGCGTTCTTCGGAATCTCGCCGCGTGAGGCGCTGTCGATGGACCCGCAGCAGCGATTGCTGTTGGAGGCGTCGTGGGAGGCGGTCGAGCGGGCGGGTATCGACCCGATGTCCCTGCGTGGCAGCAGGACCGGCGTCTTCGTCGGGACCAATGGCCAGGACTACTCCATGCTCATGCTCGGTGCCTCCGAGAGTCTCGACGACGTCGAGGGCCACTCGGGCACCGGCAACGCGGCGAGCATCGTCTCCGGCCGTATCTCCTACACCATGGGTCTTGAGGGACCCGCGCTTTCGGTGGACACCGCGTGCTCGTCCTCCCTGGTGGCCCTGCATCTGGCCGTTCAGGCACTGCGTCAGCGCGAATGCACACTCGCGCTGGCCGGTGGCGTCACGGTGATGTCCACCCCGTCGGCGTTCGTCCAGTTCAGCAGGCAGCGCGGCTTGGCGGCCGACGGCCGGTGCAAGCCGTTCGGGGCCGCGGCCGACGGCACCGGCTGGGGCGAGGGCGTCGGCATGCTGCTTGTGGAGCGGCTGTCCGACGCCCAGCGCAACGGCCACGAGGTGCTGGCCATCGTCCGGGGCTCGGCGATCAACCAGGACGGCGCGTCCAACGGTCTGACGGCTCCCAACGGCATCTCGCAGCAGCGGGTCATCCGGCAGGCGCTGACCAGCGCCCGGCTGTCGGCCGCCGAGGTGGACGCGGTCGAGGCCCATGGGACGGGCACCACCCTCGGCGACCCGATCGAGGCCCAGGCGCTGATGGCCACGTACGGGCAGGACCGGCCCACCGACCAGCCGCTGTGGCTGGGCGGCATCAAGTCCAACATCGGGCACACCCAGGCCGCCGCCGGTGTCGCCGGGGTCATCAAGATGGTGATGGCCATGCGCGAGGGTGTGCTGCCCAAGACGCTTCACGCGGAGGAGCCCTCACCGCACATCGACTGGACCGGCGGCGCCGTGTCCCTGCTGCACGAGACGGCCCCGTGGCCGGACCGGGACCACCCGCGCCGCGCCGCCGTGTCCTCGTTCGGCATGAGCGGCACCAACGCCCACACCATCCTGGAGCAGGCTCCCGAGACCGAGCCGACGGAGGCCGGCGAGGCGGAGGCCGCCGACGGTCCGGTGGCGTGGCCGGTGTCGGGCCGTGGCGCGGACGCGCTGCGGGCGCAGGCCGGGCGGCTGCGGGAATTCCTCATGGAGCGCTCGGAGTTGAGCGCCGCGGACGTGGCGCTCTCGCTGGCCACGACCAGGTCCGCGTTCGAGCACCGGGCCGTGGTGACCGGCACCGGCCGCGATGAACTCCTCCAGCGGCTGGAGGCGGTCGCCGAGGACACCTCCACGGCGAACGGCGTGGTGCGCGGGAGGACCGGCGACACCGGCCGCTCGGTCTTCGTGTTCCCCGGTCAGGGGGCGCAGTGGGTGGGCATGGCGGTGGACTTGCTGGAGTCCTCGCCGGTGTTCGCGGAGACGATCGGCGAGTGTGAGACGGCCCTGTCGGCGTATGTGGACTGGTCGTTGACGGATGTGCTGCGTGGCGCCGAGGGCGCGCCCGGTTTTGACCGGGTGGATGTGGTCCAGCCGGTGTTGTTCGCGGTGATGGTGTCGCTGGCGAAGCTGTGGCGTTCGGTGGGTGTCGAACCGGACGCCGTGATGGGCCACAGCCAGGGCGAGATCGCCGCGGCGTGTGTGGCCGGTGCGCTCTCGCTGCAGGACGCGGCCAAGGTGGTGGCGTTGCGCTCGCAGGCCATCGCGGTGGGCCTTGCGGGCCGCGGTGGCATGGTGTCGGTCGGCCTGCCGGTCGAGCAGGTCAAGGAGCGCATCGCCGCCTGGGACGGCGCCATTTCCGTCGCCGCCGTCAACGGCCCCGGCTCCGTGGTGGTGTCCGGTGACCCGGGTGCGCTGGATGAGATGGTGGCCCAGCTGGAGGGCGAGGAGATCCGGGTCCGCCGGGTGCCGGTGGACTACGCCTCGCACTCCGCGCACGTGGAAGAGATTCACGATGAGTTGCTGAAGGTCCTCGCCGATATCGAGCCACGCGCCTCGGAGGTGCCATTCTACTCCACGGTGTCCGCCGAGCTGGTGGACACGACCGGTCTGGACGCCGAGTACTGGTACCGCAACCTGCGGCAGACCGTTGAGCTGGAGGCCACCACCCGGAGGCTGTTGGACGACGGCCACGCCGTGTTCATCGAGGCCAGCCCGCACCCAGTGCTCACCCTTCCCGTGCAGCAGACGGTTGAATCCGCCGAGGCCGAGGCTGTTGTCGTCGGCACGCTGCGGCGCGACGAGGGCGGTCCGGAACGGTTCCTGGCCTCCGCCGCCGAGGTGTTCGTGCGTGGCGTCACGGTGGACTGGACCGCGCTGCTCGAGGGCCGCGGCGCCCGCCGGGTGGAGCTGCCGACCTACGCCTTCCGGCGTCAGCGGTACTGGCTGGATGTGTCGGTCGCGGAGATGTCGGCCACCGTCGACGCTCTGGGCGCGGACGCGGTGGACGCCCGCTTCTGGGATGCGGTCGAGCGCGAGGACCTGGCGGCGCTGGTCCGCACGCTGGAGGTGGAGGACGAGGAGCAGCAGTCGTCGCTGACGGCGTTGCTTCCCGCCCTGTCGTCCTGGCGCCGTCAGCGCCGTGAGCAGAACACGGTGGACAGCTGGCGCTACAAGGTGGTCTGGAAGCCCCTGGCGTCCGCCATCGATGCGGCCCTCTCGGGCACCTGGCTCGTCGTCCTCCCCGCGTCGCACGCCGACGACGCCCTCGTGTCCGCCACGGTGAACGGGCTGGAGACGAGCGGCGCCGACATCGTCCGGGTGGTGCTCGACGAATCGGGCAACGACCGCTGGACCGTGGCGGAGCGGCTGCGCGGGGCGCTCGACGAGGCCGGGGCGGAGACCTCGGGCGTGGCGGGCGTGTTCTCGCTGCTGGGTCTTGACGAGTCCGGCCACGGGACGTTCGAGGTGGTGCCCGCGGGACTTGCGGCCATGGTGGCGCTGGTCCAGGGGCTGGGCGACGCCGGTGTGGTGGCGCCGCTGTGGTGCGGCACCCGGGGCGCGGTGTCCGTGGGCCGCTCCGACCGGCTGAGGAACCCGCTGCAGGCGATGGTGTGGGGCCTGGGCCGCATTGTCGGCGTGGAGTACCCCCAGCGCTGGGGCGGCGCGGTCGATCTGCCCGAGACCATGGACGACCGCGCGGTGGCCCGTCTCATCGGAGTGCTGGCGGGCACGGAGGGCGAGGACCAGGTCGCGGTGCGCGGCTCCGGTGTGTTCGCCAAGCGCATGGTGCGTGCCACGGCGGCCGAGGACGCCGAGGGCCGCAGCTCCTGGCAGAGCCGGGGCTCGGTGCTGGTGACCGGTGGTACGGGTGCGCTGGGTGGCCATGTGGCCCGCTGGCTGGCGCGTACGGGTGCCGAGCATCTGGTGCTGACGAGCCGTCGTGGCATGGAGGCCGAGGGCGCCGCCGAGCTGAAGGCGGAGCTGGAGGGCCTCGGCGCCCGGGTGACCGTGGCGGCGTGTGACGCGGCCGACCGGGATGCGCTGGCCGCAGTACTGAACTGCATTCCGCAGGAGTTCCCGCTGACCGCCGTGGTGCACACCGCCGGTGTGCTGGACGACGGCGTCCTGGACGCCCTGACGGTGCGCCGTGCGGCCGGGGTGCTGCGCCCGAAGGTGGACGCCACGCGGAATCTGCACGAACTGACCGCCGGGATGGACCTGTCGGCCTTCGTGCTGTTCTCCTCCGGGGCGGGCACGCTGGGCGGCCCCGGCCAGGGCAGCTACGCGGCGGGCAACGCCTATCTCGACGCGCTGGCGCTGCAGCGGCGCGCGGACGGCCTTCCGGCCACCTCCATCGCCTGGGGCGCCTGGGCCGGAGGCGGCCTCGGCTCCGGCGAGGTCGGCGAGCGGATGGACCGTTCCGGCATGGTCGGGATGGTGCCCGAGCTGGCCATCTCCGGACTGCAGCAGGCCCTGGAACTGGATGAGACCTTCCTGGTCATCGCCGAGATCGACTGGGACCGCTTCCAGCCGGACTTCGTCGGCTCACGCCCGAACGCGCTGTTCCGCGAGGTGCCCGAGCTGAACCGCCCGGCCGCCGCCAGTGGCGCGGACGCGGGCGACGGCGACGACGCGATCTCCGCGCTGCGCCGGGAGATGGCGGAGCTGCCCGCCGCCGAACAGCCCAAGCTGCTCCTGGAGCTGGTGCGCAACCAGGCCGCCGATGTCCTCGGCTACGACAGCGCGGACGCGGTGGAGGCCGACCGGGCCTTCCGCGACCTCGGCTTCGACTCGCTGACCGCCGTCGAGCTGCGCAACCGCCTCGGCGTGGTCACCGGCCTCCGACTCCCGGTCACCTGTGTCTTCGACTACCCGACCGCCACGGTGCTGGCCCGGTATCTGCACACCGAGATGTTCGGCGAGCAGCCGGTCACCGGTGGCGCCACCGCCGCCGCGCCCACCGGGCCGGAGGCGCTCGACAAGCCCATCGCCACCGATGAGCCGATCGCCATCATCGGCATGAGCTGCCGGTTCCCCGGCGGGGTGCGCAGCCCCGAGGAGCTGTGGAAGCTGCTGATGGCCGAGCGGGACGTGATCTCCGCGTTCCCCGACGACCGCGGCTGGGACATCGACGGCCTCTACGACCCGGACCCCGGGAAGTCCGGCACCAGCTATGTCCAGGCGGGCGGCTTCCTCGACGAGGTGGGCCACTTCGACCCGGGCTTCTTCGGGATTTCGCCCCGTGAGGCGCTGGCGATCGACCCCCAGCAGCGGCTGCTGCTGGAGACCTCCTGGGAGGCGTTCGAGCGCGCCGGGGTCGACCCCGTGGCGCTGCGCGGCAGCCGGACCGGTGTCTTTGTCGGCTCCAACTACCACGACTACGGCTCGCGCATCCTGGCCGACGGCCAGGGAGTGGAGGGATACCTCGGGCTCGGCAGCGCCCCCAGCGTCTCCTCCGGCCGCATCTCCTACACCTTCGGTTTCGAGGGCCCGGCCGTCACGGTGGACACCGCGTGCTCGTCGTCGCTGGTCGCCTTGCACCTGGCCTGCCAGTCGCTGCGGCAGGGCGAGTCCTCGGTGGCGCTGGCGGGCGGTGTGACCATCATGGCCACGCCGGGTACGTTCATCGAGTTCAGCGCCCAGCGCGTGCTGTCGTTCGACGGGCGGTGCAAGGCGTTCTCGGCGGACGCCGACGGCACCGGCTGGTCCGAGGGCGTGGGCATGCTCCTCGTGGAGCGGCTGTCGGACGCCCAGCGAAACGGCCACAAGGTGCTGGCTGTCATCCGGGGTTCGTCGATCAACCAGGACGGTGCGTCCAACGGTCTGACGGCGCCCAACGGCCCGTCGCAGCAGCGGCTGATCGAGCAGACGCTGGCCGGCGCCCGGCTGGCCTCCGCCGATGTGGACGTGGTCGAGGCCCATGGCACCGGCACGCCCCTCGGCGACCCGATCGAGGCGCAGGCGCTGCTGGCCACCTACGGTCAGGGCCGCCCCGAGGGCCGGCCGTTGCTGCTCGGCGCCATCAAGTCGAACATCGGTCATACACAGGCCGCCGCCGGTGTCGCGGGTGTCATCAAGATGGTGATGGCCATGCGCGAGGGCGTTCTTCCCAAGACCTTGCACGTGGACGAGGCGACGCCGCATGTGGACTGGTCGGCGGGCGACATCGAGCTGCTGACCGAGACGGTGCCATGGCCGGAGACGGACCATCCGCGCCGGGCGGCGGTGTCCGCGTTCGGTGTGAGTGGCACCAACGCGCACACGATCATCGAGCAGGCGCCGGTCTCCGACGAGCCGGAGGCCCCGCACGCCGGGGACGCCCCGGACACCGCCGCGGCCCCGGTGCCGTGGATCCTGTCCGGCCGGACCGACGCCGCCCTCCGGGGCCAGGCCGAGCGGCTGCGTGACCAACTGGCCGCGGCCACCGAAGAGTTCATGCCCACTGTGGACGTCGGCTATTCCCTGGCGACGAGCCGGTCTCTCTTCGACCACCGGGCCGCCCTGGTCGGCGAGGACCGCGCGGACATGCTGCGTGGCCTCGAGGCCCTCGCGAACGGCGAGGCGGCGCCCGGCGTCGTACGCGGCGTGGCGGGCGCGGCCGGTAAGACGGCGTTCCTGTTCTCGGGCCAGGGCGCGCAACGCCTCGGCATGGGCCGCGAGCTGTACGACGCCTTCCCGGTGTTCGCCGACGCGTGGGACGAGGTGTGCGCCCATCTGGACGGTCTGCTGGACCGTCCGCTGCGGGATGTGGTGTTCGCGGCGGAGGGCAGTGCGGACGCCGGGCTGCTGGACCGGACGGCGTTCACCCAGCCCGCGTTGTTCGCGATCGAGGTGGCGCTGTTCCGGCTGCTGGAGCACTGGGGTGTCACTCCGGATGTGCTGATCGGCCACTCCATCGGCGAGATCGCGGCCGCGCATGTGGCCGGGGTGTTCTCCCTGGAGGACGCGTGCACGCTGGTGGCCGCCCGTGGCCGGCTGATGCAGGCGCTCCCCGAGGGCGGCGCCATGGTGGCGGTGCAGGCGTCCGAGGACGAGATCGCTCCGGCACTCGCCGGTCACGAGGCCGAGGTGAGCATCGCCGCCGTCAACGGCCCGACCTCCGTGGTCATCGCGGGCGACGAGGCACCGGTGCTGGAGATCGCCGGACAGTGGGCGGAGCAGGGGCGTAAGATCCGCCGGCTGCGGGTCAGCCACGCCTTCCACTCGCCCCGCATGGACGCGATGCTCGGCGACTTCCGCAAGGTCGTCGAAGAGCTGTCGTTCGCCTCGCCCAGGATCGCTCTGGTATCCAACGTGACCGGTCAGTCGGCCACCGCCGATGAGGTGTGCTCTGCGGAATACTGGGTTCGCCATGTGCGGGAGGCGGTGCGGTTCGCGGACGGCGTGCGGGCACTCGAGGCGCAGGGCGTGTCCCGGTTCGTCGAGGTCGGCCCCGATGGCGTGCTCACCGCGATGGCGCGCGAGTGCCTGACGGCCGAGAAGGCTTCGGCGCTCGTCGTGGTCCCGGCGCTGCGCAAGAACCGTCCCGAGACGCGGGCGCTGACGACGGCGCTGGCCGAGCTCCATGTGAATGGCGTCGGAGTGGACTGGGAACGGGCCTTCGCGGGACGTGGCGCACGGCGAGTCGAGCTGCCCACTTACGCCTTCCAGCGGGAGCGCTACTGGCTGGAGAGCCTGACGTTTCCCGGCGACTTCACCGCCGAGGGGTTCGCCCCGTCGGTGGATACGCGGTTCTGGGAGGTCGTCGAGCGTGAGGATCTCGAAACGCTCACGGAGACGCTCGACGTCGATGCCGAGACTCCGCTGAGCGCGGTGCTGCCGGCTCTGTCGGCGTACCACCGCAACAGCCGTGACCGGTCCATTGTCGATGGCTGGCGCTATCGGGTGTCGTGGAAGCCGGTTGCGGAGGCCGCCGACGGCTCGCTGTCGGGGACGTGGCTGGTGGTGGTTCCGGCGTCTCGCGCGGAGGACGAGCTGGTCTCGGGTGTCGTCGCCGGGCTCGAGCGGCATGGCGCGGGTGTGGTGTCGGTCGTGGTGGACGAACGGCACCTTGACACGCACGCGTTGGCGGAGCGGCTGCGCGAGGCGGTCGCGGAGGTGTCCGGGCTGAGTGGTGTGCTGTCGCTGCTCGCCCTGGACGAGGACCCCTGCCCGGAGCACCTGGCCCTGTCGAACGGCCTCGCCCTGACGCTGTCTCTGGTGCGGGCCGTGGTCGAGGCGCGTGTCGAGGCTTTGGTGTGGTCCGCAACGCGTGGCGCCGTGTCGGTGGGCCGTTCCGAGAAGCTCCGCCATCCGACGCAGGCGATGGTGTGGGCGTTGGGCCGGGTGGCCGCGCTGGAGCTGCCGCCGCTGTGGGGTGGCGTCGTCGATCTGCCGGAGACGCTGGATGAGCGTGCGGTGGCGCGGCTGGCCGGTGTGCTGTCCGCCGAGGGCGGCGAGGACCAGGTGGCGGTGCGCGGCTCGGGTGTGTTCGTGCGTCGTCTGGTGCGGTCGGCCGCGGCCGTGGGCGACGGAACGTCGTGGCGGCCGCGTGGCACGGTGCTGGTGACCGGTGGCACGGGTGCGCTGGGTGGTCACGTGGCGCGTTGGCTGGCGCGTAGTGGTGCCGAGCATCTGGTGTTGACCAGCCGTCGGGGTCTTGACGCGCCGGGGGCTGCCGGACTGCGCGATGAGCTGGAGGCGCTGGGTGCCCGGGTGACCGTGGCGGCCTGTGATGTGGCCGACCGTGAGCAGTTGGCCGCGGTGCTGGACGCCGTTCCCGCGGAGTATCCGCTGACCGCGGTCGTGCACGCGGCGGGTACCAATGGGGTGGCGCCGCTGATGGAGACCGGGTTGGCCGACGTCGCCGACGTGGTTTCCGGCAAGGTGGCGGGCGCCGTCAACCTGGACGAGCTGCTGGGCGACCGTGAGCTGGACGCGTTCGTGGTCTTCTCGTCGATCGCGGGTGTGTGGGGCAGCGGCGGTCAGGCCGGGTACAGCGTGGCCAACGCATATCTGGACGCGCTGGTGGAGGAGCGTCGCGGACGCGGTCTCGCCGGTACCGCCGTGGCCTGGGGTCCCTGGGCCGAGGGCGGTATGGCGGAGGGCGATGGTGGCGAGCAGTTGGCGCGGCGTGGTCTGCCCGCGATGGCGCCTGATCTGGCGATCGCCGCGTTGCAAGGGGCGGTCGCGGGTGATGACGGTGTGGTGGCGGTCGCCGATGTGGACTGGGAGCGGTTCGCCCCCTCGTTCACCATGGGGCGGCCGAGTCCGCTGATCGGTGATCTGCCCGAGGTCGAGCGGGTGCTGGCGGAGGCCGGGGAGACCGAGGGCGCCGGGCTCGGCGCGGGTGCGGAGTTCCGGGAGCGGCTGGCGGGGCTGAGCGAGGCCGAGACCGACCGGGTCCTGCTCGATCTGGTCCGGGGTCACGCCGCCACGGTGTTGGGATTCACGGATACGGAGGCGGTCGAGTCCGGGCGGGCGTTCAAGGATTTGGGTTTCGACTCGCTCACGGCGGTGGAGTTCCGCGACCGGCTGGTCGCCGAGACCGGTCTCGGTCTCCCGGCCACGTTGGTCTTCGACTATCCCAGTGCCTCGGTGCTCGCGGCGTATCTCCGGACGGAGGTGCTGGGTGTGTCGTCGGTGGCGGTCGCCGCCGGGTCCGGGGCGTCCGCCGGTTCGGGTGTGGACGATGAACCGATCGCGATCGTCTCCATGAGCTGCCGTTTCCCCGGTGAGGTGCGCAGCCCGGAGGATCTGTGGCAGCTGGTCGAGAGCGGCGGTGACGCCATCTCCTCCTTCCCGTCGGACCGCGGCTGGGACCTGGCGGGCATGTACGACCCGGACCCGGAGCAGTCGGGCGGGTTCTACGTCCGTGAAGGCGGATTCCTGTACGACGCGGCCGAGTTCGACCCCGGGTTCTTCGGGATCTCGCCCCGTGAGGCGCTGGCGACCGACCCGCAGCAGCGGCTGCTGCTGGAGACCTCCTGGGAGGTGTTCGAGCGGGCGGGCATCAACCCCGCGTCGCTGAAGGGCAGCCAGGTCGGTGTGTTCGTCGGCTCCTCGGGCTCCGGTTACGGCGCCAACCTGGAGACGGTGCCCGAGGACGTCGAGGGCCATCTGCTGACCGGTAACTCCGGCAGTGTCGTCTCCGGCCGTCTCTCCTACACCTACGGTCTGGAGGGCCCCGCCGTCACGGTGGACACGGCCTGCTCCTCCTCGCTGGTGGCCCTGCATCTGGCCTGTCAGTCGCTGCGTCAGGGCGAGTGCTCCATGGCGCTGGTCGGTGGGGTGGCCGTGATGGCGACTCCGATGGCGTTCGTCGAGTTCAGCCGGCAGGGCGGACTCGCCCCGGACGGCCGGTGCAAGCCGTTCTCGGCCGCGGCGGACGGTACGGGCTGGAGCGAGGGTGTCGATGTGCTGCTCGTGGAGCGGCTCTCGGACGCGGAGCGCAACGGCCACCAGGTGCTTGCGGTTGTGCGGGGCTCGGCGGTGAACCAGGACGGTGCGTCGAATGGTCTGACCGCGCCGAACGGTCCGTCGCAGCAGCGGGTGATCCGCCAGGCGCTGGCCAACGCTCGCCTCTCGGCCGCCGAGGTGGACGCGGTGGAGGCGCACGGTACGGGCACCTCGCTGGGTGACCCGATCGAGGCCCAGGCGCTGCTGGCCACCTATGGTCAGGAGCGCGCCGAGGGGCAGCCGCTGCTGCTGGGCGCGTTGAAGTCGAACATCGGGCACACCCAGGCCGCCTCCGGTGTGGCTGGTGTGATCAAGATGGTCATGGCGATGCGGGAGGGCAAGCTTCCCAAGACGTTGCATGTGGATGAGGCGTCGCCGCATGTGGATTGGTCGGCGGGTGATGTCGAGCTGCTGACCGAGGCGACGCCCTGGCCGGAGACGGGTCGTGTGCGCAGGGCGGCAGTGTCCGCGTTCGGGGTGAGCGGCACCAACGCGCATGTGATCATCGAGCAGGCGCCGACCGCTGACGGGCCCGGTACGGAGCAGGCGGGGGATGTCGCGGGCTCCACCGCGGGCCCGGTTCCTTGGGTCCTGTCCGGTAAGACCGAGGCGGCTCTTCGGGGTCAGGCCGAACGGCTGCTCGGTCAGCTGGCCTCGGCTGCCGACGATTCCGCGGTCGTTGTGGACGTCGGCTACTCCCTGGCGGCGAACCGATCGCTCTTCGACCACCGGGCCGTGTTGGTCGGTGAGGACCGTGAGGAGCTGCTGCGCGGCCTCGAGGCCGTCATGCGGGGCGGGACCGCGCCGAGAGTGGTGCGCGGTGTGGCGGGGAGGGCCGGTAAGACGGTGTTCGTCTTCCCCGGTCAGGGGGCGCAGTGGATGGGTATGGCGGTGGACTTGCAGGAGTCCTCGCCGGTGTTCGCCGAGGCGATGGCCGAGTGTGAGACGGCCCTGTCGGCCTACGTGGACTGGTCGCTGGCCGATGTGCTGCGTGGTGCCGAGGGCGCTCCCGGTTTCGACCGGGTGGATGTGGTGCAGCCGGTGCTGTTCGCGGTGATGGTGTCGTTGGCGAAGCTGTGGCGTTCGCTCGGCATCGAGCCGGACGCCGTGATGGGTCACAGTCAGGGCGAGATCGCCGCGGCGTGTGTCGCGGGCGCGCTCTCACTCGAAGACGCCGCGAAGGTGGTGACCTTGCGGTCGCAGGCCATTGCGGTGGGTCTTGCGGGTCGCGGTGGCATGGTGTCGGTCGGGTTGCCGGTCGACCAGGTCAAGGACCGTATCGCCGCCTGGGACGGCGCGATCTCGGTCGCCGCGGTCAATGGCCCCGGTTCGGTGGTCGTCTCCGGTGACCCGGGGGCGCTGGATGAGATGGTTGAGCGGTTGGAGGGCGAGGAGGTCCGTGTTCGCCGGGTCCCGGTGGACTACGCCTCGCACTCCGCACACGTGGAGGGGATCCGCGAGGAGTTGCTGAAGGTCCTGGCGGACCTTCAGCCGCGTTCCTCGGGGGTGCCGTTCTACTCCACGGTGTCCGGTGAGCTGGTGGACACCGCCGGGCTGGACGCGGAGTACTGGTACCGCAACCTGCGGCAGACCGTCGAGCTGGAGGCCACCACCCGTACTCTGCTCGACAGCGGCCACGCCACCTTCATCGAGGTGAGCCCGCATCCGGTGCTCACCCTTCCCGTTGAGCAGACGGTGGAGGCCGCTGAGAAGCGGGCGGTGATCGTGGGCACGCTGCGCCGTGATGAGGGCGGTCTGGAGCGGTTCCTGACCTCGATCGCCGAGGTTCACGTCAACGGGGCCGACGTCGACTGGTCGAAGGTGTTCGCCGGATACGGCGCCCGCCGGATTGACCTGCCGACGTACGCCTTCCAGCGGCAGCGCTACTGGCTGGAGGCCCCGACGACGTTCGTCGGCGATGTCACCGCCGTGGGGCTCACCCCGCCGGTGCACCCGTTGCTGGGCGCTGCCGTCGAACTGCCCGGCACGGACGGCTTCCTGTTCACCGGCCGTCTCTCGCCGCAGACCCACCCGTGGCTCGTCGACCACATGGTTCAGGGCACGATTCTCCTGCCCGGCACCGCCTTCCTCGAACTGGCGATGCACGCTGCCGAGAAGGTGGGCTGTGATCGGGTCGAGGAGCTGACCCTCACGGCGCCTCTCGCGCTGCCCGAACAGGGTGCGGTGCACCTCCAACTCGCGGTGAGCGGGCCGGACGAGAGCGGCGCGCGTGCGCTGAACGTCTACTCGCGGCTGGAAGACGGCACCGTGACACAGCCGTGGACACAGAACGCCTCCGGTCTGCTGTCGCCGGCGCCGGGCGGCGCACCGCGAGAGACGGGGCAGGTCGATCTCACCGTATGGCCCCCGAAGGGCGCGGAGCCGATCGACATCGGGGACGTCTACGAGCGGATGACCGAGGGCGGCTTCGGTTACGGTCCGATCTTCCAAGGGCTGCGATCCGTGTGGGGCCGTGGTGACGAGGTCTTCGCCGAGGTCCGTCTGCCCAAGGAGAGCGCCGCGGACGCCGAGGAGTTCGGGCTGCACCCGGCTCTGCTGGATGCGGCGCTTCACGCCGTCATGTTCGTACCGCATGAGGGTCCGATGCCCGCCAGGCTTCCGTTCTCCTGGACTGGGGTCTCGCTGCGGGCCGTAGGCGCCTCGGAGTTGAGGGTGCGCCTCAGTTCGCTCGGGCCTGACTCGATCGGCCTCCAGGTCGCCGACGGAACCGGCCTCCCCGTGGCCTCCGTCGACTCCCTGGCGCTGCGACTGGTCGCGGACGGGCAAATCCAGGCGCCTGGTTCTCCGGCGGCCGGGCATGACTCGCTCTTCCGCCTGGAGTGGATCCCTGTTCCCGTCGCCGCGCCGGCTCCCGCTTCCGAGGGGACGTGGGCCGTGCTGGGCACGGACGGTCTCGGGGTGCGCTCCGGCTTGGAGACGGCGGGTGCCGGGGTGGAGGCATACGCGAGTCTGACCGCGATGCGCGAGGCGATCGAGTCCGGCGCCCCGGTACCCGACGTCGTCATGGTCACGGGCACCGCGGAGGCGGTGGGCATCGATGACGACGACGACCTGGTGGGGCGGGTGCGTGACGTCACCTATCGGGCGTTGGACCTGGTGCGGTGGTGGGTCACCGATGAGCGGTTCGCCGACTCCTATCTGGTGTTCGTGACCCGCGGCGCGATGGGTGTCCGACACTCCGACCCCGTGCGCACCCCGGCCGAGGCGGCCGTGTGGGGTCTGCTGCGCTCCGCGCAGAGCGAGCACCCTGGGAAGTTCCTCCTGGTCGACCTCGACCCGGAGGAGCACGGCGATGTGTCCTCGGCGCTACGGTCGGCGCTCGCCGCCGAGGAGCCGCAGGTCGCGGTCCGTGAGGGAACGGTGCATGGTCTGCGTATGGCGCGGGTCCCCTCGGGCGGTACCCCGAAGCCGCTGGATGGTCGGGGGACGGTGTTGATCACTGGTGGTACGGGTGGTCTGGGTGCGTTGTTGGCCCGTCATCTGGTGGTGGAGCACGGTGTTGAGCGTCTGGTGCTGACGAGTCGTCGTGGCGTGGAGGCGCCGGGTGCGGCGGAGTTGGTGGCGGAGCTGGCGGGGCTCGGTGCGCGGGCGGAGGTCGTGGCGTGTGATGTCGCCGACCGGGGGTCGGTGGAGAGGCTGCTGGCGGGGATCGGGTCGGAGTATCCGCTGTCGGCCGTGGTGCATGCGGCGGGTGTGCTGGATGACGGTGTGGTGGAGTCGCTGACGCCGGAGCGGGTGGACAAGGTGTTGCGTCCGAAGGTGGACGCCGCGCTGCACCTCCACGAGCTGACGCGCGATCTCGACCTGTCCGCCTTCATCCTGTTCTCCTCCGCCTCCGCTACGTTCGGCAGCGCCGGCCAGGCCAACTACGCGGCGGGCAACGCGTTCATGGACGCCCTGGCCCAGCACCGCAGGGCCGAAGGGCTCCCCGCGGCCTCGCTCGCATGGGGGCCGTGGACGCAGGACGGCGGCATGACCACCGAACTGGCCGACAGCGATATCACCCGGATGACCAGGAACGGCATGGTCGCCCTCACCCCCGAGGCCGGACTCGCGCTGTTCGACGCGACCTGCGATCTCGACGACGCCGTCCTGGTGCCCATCACCATGGACCTGTCCTCGATGGGCGAGCCGGTACCCGCGCTGCTGCGCGGACTGGTGCGCGCACGCGCGCGGAGGGCCGTGGAGCCGGCCGCCGATCCGGCTGCCGCGCTCAAGCAGCAGCTGGCCGGGAAGTCCGAAGCGGAGCGCGAGCGCGTCCTCATGGACCTGGTGTGTGACCAGGCGGCCGTTGTCCTCGGCTACCCGTCGGGAGAGGCGATCGAGCCGGAACACGCGTTCAAGGACATGGGATTCGACTCCCTGACCACGGTGGAACTGCGGAACCGTCTCAACGCGGAGACCGGGCTGCGGCTGCCGGCGACCCTGGTGTTCGACTACCCGACCCCGGAGGCGCTCGCACGGATCCTGCGCGAGGAGGTCACCCCCGCCGACGGGCCCGTGACCGAGCCGGTCTTCGGAGAACTCGACCGACTGGAGTCCACCCTGTCGGCGCTCGACTCCGAGGGTGAGGTACGGGCGAAGGTGGCCGAACGGCTGAGGGAGTTCCTGAACAGGCTGGATGACGCCCCCGAGAGCGGCGACGCCACCGGAGATATGGCCGAACGGATCGGATCGTCCTCCAACGACGAGCTGTTCGACTTCATCGACCAGGAACTCGGCCTTTCCTGAACCCTGCCCAAGACCTCGTGAACTTTGACTGCGAAGAAAGTGGCGCCAAACAATGAGTGAGACAAAGCTCCGCGACTACCTCAACAGGGTGACGACTGATCTGCACCGCACCCGTCAGCGCCTTCGGGATGTGGAGGCGAAGCAGCGGGAGCCGATCGCGATCGTGGCGATGAGCTGCCGTTTTCCTGGTGGGGTCACCTCGCCGGAGGAGCTGTGGCGCATCGTCGCCGACGGGGTCGACGTGCTCTCACCGTTCCCGAAGGACCGGGGCTGGCCCGAGGAGCTGTTCAATCCCGACCCGGACAGCCAGGGGACCAGCTATGTGAACGAGGGCGGGTTCCTGTACGACGCCGCGCTCTTCGACCCCGTGTTCTTCGGGATCTCCCCGCGTGAGGCGCTGGCGATGGACCCCCAGCAGCGGCTGCTGCTGGAGACGTCCTGGGAGGTCGTGGAGCGGGCGGGCATCGACCCGCTGTCTGTCAAGGGCGCCGCGGGCGGCGTGTTCATAGGCGGTGCCAACACGGGGTACGGCGCGGCCGGGGCGATGGAGGCCGAAGAGGTCGAAGGCCATCTGCTCACAGGGCAACACCCTGCCGTCACCTCCGGCCGGATCTCCTACGTGCTCGGCCTCGAAGGCCCCGCGGTGACGGTGGACACAGCGTGTTCATCGTCTCTGGTCGCCCTGCACATGGCCGTGCAGGCGCTGCGCCAGGGCGAGTGTGACTTCGCCCTGGCCGGGGGCGTCGCCGTGATGGCCCTCCCGGGAGGGTTCACCGAGTTCAGCCGCCAACGAGGACTCGCGACCGACGGCCGCTGCAAACCCTTCGCGGCGGCCGCCGACGGCACCAACTGGTCCGAGGGCGTCGGCGTGCTGTTCGTGGAGCGGCTGTCGGACGCCCGTCGCAACGGCCACCCGGTGCTGGCCGTTCTCCGAGGTTCGGCAATCAACCAGGACGGCACCAGCAATGGTCTGACGGCTCCCAATGGCCCCTCGCAGCGCAGGGTGATCCGCCAGGCGCTCGATGTCGCGGGACTCACCCCGGACCAGGTAGACGTGGTCGAGGCGCATGGCACGGGCACGTCACTGGGTGACCCGATCGAGGCGCAGGCGCTGATCGCGTCCTACGGCCAGGAGCGGCCGGAGGACCAGCCGCTGTGGCTGGGTGCCCTCAAGTCCAACATCGGCCATACGCAGTGGGCGGCGGGTGTGGCCGGGGTCATCAAGATGGTGATGGCCATGCGGCACGGCATCCTGCCGAAGACACTCCACGTGGACGAGCCGACACCCCATGTGGATTGGTCGGCGGGGGCCGTGAAGCTGCTCACCGAGACTCGGCCCTGGCCGGAGACAGGCCGGCCCCGCCGGGCGGGGATCTCGGCCTTCGGGATCGGCGGAACCAACGCGCACACCATCATCGAGCAGGCCCCCGAAGCCGAGGAGCCGGGGCCGGCCGATCCGCAGGCCGGTGCCGGAGGTGAGCCTGCGCCTGCCGCCTCCTCCGTTGTGCCATGGCTGGTCTCCGGCAAGGGCGAGGCCGCGCTGCGGGCACAGGCCGAGCGGCTGCACGCGAGTCTGACGGCCCAGGGTGCTTCCCAGGACAACGATCTCGCACTCGCGTCGGTGGCGGACATCGGCTACTCCCTGGCAGTGTCCCGGTCGGCGCTCGAGCACCGTGCCGTGGTGATCGGCGAGGACCGCGACAGCCTCCTGCGCGGCCTCCAGGCCGTGGCCAAGGGCGAGATCGCTCCGGGCCTGGTCAAGGGACAGACGGTGAAGCGACCCAGGACCGTCTTCGTGTTCCCGGGTCAGGGTGCTCAGTGGATGGGCATGGCGGTGGGGCTGCTGGAGTCCTCGCCGGTGTTCGCGGAGGCGATCGGTGAGTGTGAGTCGGCTCTGTCGGCTCATGTGGACTGGTCGTTGACGGATGTGCTGCGTGGCGCCGGGGGCGCTCCTGGTTTCGACCGGGTGGACGTGGTCCAGCCGGTGCTGTTCGCGGTGATGGTGTCGCTGGCGAAGCTGTGGCGTTCGGTGGGCGTGGTGCCGGATGCGGTGATGGGTCACAGCCAGGGTGAGATCGCGGCGGCCTGTGTCGCGGGTGCGTTGTCGCTGGAGGATGCCGCGAAGGTGGTGGCGTTGCGGTCGCAGGCGATCGCGGCGAGTCTGGCGGGCCGTGGTGGCATGGTGTCGGTCGGGCTGCCGGTCGACCAGGTCAAGGAGCGTATCGCCGCCTGGGATGGTGCGATCTCGGTGGCGGCCGTCAACGGCCCGGGGTCGGTTGTGGTGTCGGGTGATCCGGGTGCGCTGGACGAGATGGTCGCGCGGCTGGAGGGCGAGGAGATCCGGGTCCGCCGGGTGCCGGTGGACTACGCCTCGCACTCCGCGCACGTGGAGGGGATCCGCGAGGAGCTGCTGAAGGTCCTGGCGGACATCGAGCCGCGTTCGTCGGAGGTGCCGTTCTACTCGACGGTGACCGGTGAGCAGGTCGATACGGCGGGTCTGGACGCGGAGTACTGGTACCGGAACCTGCGGCAGACCGTTGAGCTGGAGTCCACGACGCGCACGTTGCTGAATGACGGTCACACGGTCTTCGCCGAGGTGAGCCCGCACCCCGTCCTCACGCTTCCCGTTCAGCAGACGGTGGAGGCCGCTGAGAAGCGGGCGGTGGTCGTGGGCACGCTGCGGCGGGATGAGGGCGGCCTGGAGCGGTTCCTGACCTCCGCCGCCGAACTGCACGTCACTGGCGTCGGCGTCGACTGGCGGAAGGTGTACGAGGGCCGTGGTGCCCGACGGGTCGATTTGCCGACCTACGCCTTCCAGCGTCAGCGCTACTGGCTGAACTCGGTGGCGACCGTCGGCGACGTGGGATCGGTGGGCCTCGGGGCGGTGTGGCATCCCCTGCTGGGCGCCGCGGTCTCGCTCGCGGGCGGCGGCGGAGTGTTGCTCAGCGGGCGGCTGTCGATGGCCACGCACGCCTGGCTCGCCGACCACGCGGTGCAAGGGGTGCCGCTCGTGCCCGGGACGGCCTTCGCGGAGATGGCCGCGCAAGCGGGGGACCAGGTCGGGTGCGGCCGGGTCGATGAGCTGGTGCTGGTGGCGCCCTTGGCGGTGCCGGAGCGCGGAGGGGTGCAGATCCAGGTCGAGGTGGCGGAGGCCGACGCCTCGGGCCATCGCGAGGTGAGCGTGTACTCGCGGATGGAGCCGGCCGACGACAAGGCCGACCTCGAGGAGCCGTGGGTGCGGCACGCTCACGGTGTGCTCACCCCGCCCGCCCCGGCGGCCTCCTTCGACTTCGCGAAGTGGCCGCCCTCCGGGGCCAAGCCCGTCGACGTCTCCGGTGGTTATGAGCACGCCGAGGAGCATGGGCTGTACTACGGTCCCGCGTACCGCGGGCTGCGGCGCGCATGGAAGCGCGGCGACGCGGTGTTCGCCGACGTCGAGCTGCCTGAGGACCAGCACGGCATCGCGAAGTACTTCGGTCTGCACCCGGCCCTGTTCGACGCGGCCCTCCAGGCGATCGGCGCCAACAACGCGCTGCGCGGAGGCGACGACGCGCCGAGCGCGGGGAATCTGATGCCGTTCTCGTGGCGGGGATTCTCCCTGGAAGCCGTCGGTGCCCAAGCGCTGCGAGTCCGTATCGTCCCGGACGGGCGGCAGGCCGTATCGGTGGCCATGGCCGACGCCTCGGGCCGCCCGGTGGCTTCCGTCGACTCCCTCGTCTTCCGGCCCATGCAGGCCGCCGCGTTGCAGAACCTGGGCCGGGCGGCCGGTGACGCGTTGTTGCGCATGGAGTGGACGGCGAGCACCACGAAGCCCGCCGAGGGCGTGGCACCTGGCTGGTGGGCGGTGCTGGTCGACGACCGCCTCGGCGTGGGCGCCGCTCTGGAGGCGGCGGGCTTCTTCCCCGCCGATGTGTACGCGGACCCCGCGGCGCTGAGTGACACCGTGGCGGCGGGCACGAGCATGCCCGGAATGGTGGTACTGCCGGTGGCTTCGGACAGCTCCGCTGTGGTGGACGAGGTCCACGCACGGGTCGGTGAGGTGCTGGAGACCGTTCAGTCGTGGGTAGCGGACGACCGGTTCGCGGGAACCCCGCTGGTGGTGCTGACCCGGGGTGCCGTTGACACCGGCGACGGTGTGCGGGATCTGGCGGCCGCGGCCGCATGGGGTCTGGTGCGGTCGGCGCAGTCGGAGCACCCGGGACGGGTGGTGCTGGTCGACACGGATGACGTCGGGCGTGCGGTGGGACTTCTCGCGGGGGTGATAGCTACTCGTGAGGAGCAGGTGGTGGTGCGTTCGGGCGAGGTCCACGTGCCACGGCTGGCACGTTCACTGCCCGCGGCTGACGCTCCCGGGACGGAGGTGTTCGGCTCCGGTGCCGTGCTGGTCACGGAGGGCACGGGCGGTCTGGGTGGTCTGGCGGCCCGGCATCTGGTGGCCCGGCACGGTGTGAAGAAGCTGGTGCTGCTGTCCCGCCTGGGTGCGGAGACGGACGGCGCGGCCGCATCGCGGGCCGAGCTGGAGGCCGCGGGTGCCGAGGTGCTGGTCACGGCGTGTGACGCCGCGGACCGTGAGGCGCTCGCCTCGGTGCTGGCGGGGCTGCCGGAGGAGTTCGCGTTGAGCGCCGTGGTGCATGCGGACGAGGTGCTCGACGACGGGCTGTTCGCATCGCTGACGCCCGAGCGGGCGAGCGCGGTGCTGCGGGCGAAGGCGGACGCGGCCTGGAACCTGCATGAGCTGACCGCGGGCATGGACCTGTCGGCGTTTGTGCTGTTCTCCTCGACGGCGGGTCTGCTCGGCGCGGCCGGGCAGAGCAACTACGCCGCGGCGAACGTGTTCCTGGACGGCCTCGCGTCATGGCGTCGCGCTCAAGGACTGCCGGGCGTCTCGCTGGCGTGGGGCCTGTGGGCCCAGGGCAGCGGCGTGACACCCCAGGAGGGACCCGACAACTGGCGCTACCAGGTGTCGTGGAAGCCCGTTCCGGACGTGGCCGAGGGGTCGCTGTCGGGGACCTGGCCGGTGGTGGTTCCGGCGTCCCACGTCGAGGACGAGCTGGTCTCGGGCGTTGTCGCCGCGCTCGAGCGGCACGGTGCGGATGTGGTCTCGGTCGTGGTGGAGGAGCGGGACCTCGACGCGAACGCGCTGGCGGAACGGCTGCGCGAGGTCGCCGAGCGGGCGCCCGAGCTGGGAGGTGTCCTGTCGCTGCTGGCCCTGGACGAGAAGCCCTGCCCGGAATACCCGGCCCTGCCGGGTGGCTACGCGCTGAGCCTGGCCCTGGTGCGGGCCATGGTCGAGGCGAAGATCTCGGCTCGGCTGTGGAGCGGTACGCGGGGGGCCGTCTCGGTGGGCGGTTCGGACCGGCTCACCAGCCCCGTACAGGCGATGGTGGCGGCGTTGGGCCGGGTGGTCGCGCTGGAGCTGCCGCTGCTGGGGGGCGGTGTGGTCGATCTGCCGGAGTCGCTGGACGAGCGCGGCGCGGCGCGGCTCGCCGGTGTGCTGTCCGTCGAGGGCGGCGAGGACCAGGTCGCGGTGCGTGGTTCCGGTGTCTTCGTACGCCGTCTGGTGCGGTCGGCCGCGACCACCGGTAAGGCGACATGGCGGGCGCGGGGCACCGTGCTGGTGACCGGTGGCACGGGCGGGCTGGGTGCTCATACGGCCCGCTGGCTGGCGCGTAGTGGTGCCGAGCATCTGGTGTTGACCAGCCGTCGGGGTCTTGACGCGCCGGGGGCTGCCGGACTGCGCGATGAGCTGGAGGCGCTGGGTGCCCGGGTGACCGTGGCGGCCTGTGATGTGGCCGACCGGGATCGGCTGGCCGCGGTGCTGGCCGCGGTGCCGGAGGAGCATCCGCTGACGGCGGTCGTGCACGTGGCGGGGGCCACCGGGGTGGTGCCACTGATGGAGAGCGGGTTGGCCGATGTCGCCGCCCTGGTATCGGGCAAGGTGGCGGGCGCCGTCAACCTGGACGAGCTGCTGGGCGACCGTGAGCTCGACGCGTTCGTGGTCTTCTCGTCGGTCTCCGGTATGTGGGGCAGCGGTGGCCAGGCCGCCTACGGTGCGGCCAACGCCTACTTGGACGCGCTGGTGGAAGACCGTCGTGCGCGGGGTCTCGCCGGCACCTCCGTGGTCTGGGGCCCCTGGGCCGAGAGCGGCATGGCGGCGGGGGACGACTCCGGGGAGCAGCTGGCGCGACGTGGCCTGCCCAGGATGGCGCCCGAGCCGGCGATCGCCGGTCTGGAACGCGCGATAGCGGGTGACGACGGTGTGGTGGCCGTCGTGGACGTGGACTGGGAACGGTTCGCTCCCGCGTTCACCGCGGTCCGGCCCAGCCCGTTGCTGAGCGATCTCTACGAGGTCCAGCGGCTGGACGCGGCGTGGAACGATGTGGCGCGCACCGGTCTGGTGCCGCTCTCCTCCGAGGAGGGCCTGGAGCTCTTCGACGCGGGCGTCGTCTCCGACACGGCCGTGGTGATTCCCGCCCGGCTGGACATCGGTGCGCTGCGCGCCCAGGGCGCCGCGATGTCCGCCGTGTTCCGTTCCGTCGTCCCGGATTCCCCGGTCCGCCGTGCGGCTCGGGCGGCGGAGTCCGAGGTGGACCAGCCGGGACAGCTGCGGCAGCGGCTGGCTGGGCTGTCGGAGGCCGAGACGGACGAGGTGCTTCTCGAACTGGTGCGTACCGTCGCCGCCGCGGTGCTCGGGTTCGCATCGCCGAATGACATCGACACCGGCCACGAGTTCTTGGAGATGGGCTTCAACTCCCTTACCGCGGTGGAATTCCGTAACCAGCTCGCCGCCCTCACCGGCCTCCGGCTGAACACCACGGTCGTCTTCGACCACCCGAGCCCGGGCGAGATGGTGGCCCATCTGCGGCCCAGGCTCGCGGCCGAGGTCGCGTCCAGCCCCATCGGCCGCCAGG
This sequence comes from Streptomyces lacaronensis, assembly GCF_047337785.1. Classification (NCBI taxonomy): domain Bacteria; kingdom Bacillati; phylum Actinomycetota; class Actinomycetes; order Kitasatosporales; family Streptomycetaceae; genus Streptomyces; species Streptomyces lacaronensis. The sequence goes on along the minus strand of NZ_JBLHDK010000003.1, from coordinate 1,187,905 downwards.
CCCAGGAGCAGACCGTCCCGGCCGTTCCGGTCGCCGTGCCCGTGCCCGTGACCGAGCCCGTTGCCGCGGCGCCGCAGGCGAACGCGCCCGACACCCTCGGCTCTCTCTACCGGCAGGCGGCGCAGCAGGGCAAGCACAAGATCGGCATGGATCTGCTGATGAACGCGGCGCAGCTCCGTCCGACCTTCGAGGACCCCGCCGACTTCGAGGGGAACATCAGGCCCGCGCGGCTCTCCCGGGGTCCTGGGCGCCCCCGGCTGGTGTGCTTCTCCTCCCATGTCGCCCTGGGCGGCGTCCACCAGTACGCGCGGTTCGCCGCGCCGTTCCGTGGCAACCGGGATGTGGCGGCTCTCGGCACCGTGGGGTCCGTCCACGGTGAGAGCCTTCCGGCCACCCTGGACGCGCTGTTCCGCTTGCAGGCGCGGGTCGTCGCCGAGTACGCCGAAGGCGACTCGGTCGTCCTGTGCGGCTCCTCGGCCGGAGGAATGTTCGCCCACGCGGTGGCCGCCGCCATGGAGAGCCAGGGCACACCGGCCGCAGGAGTCGTCCTGATGGACACCTACCTTCCGTACACCACGAAGCTCGGCCAGTTCGAGGACGCCTGGACGGACGAAATGTACGAGCGGGACGAGCTCGTCTCCATGGAGGGTGTCCGGATGTCCGCCATGGGTTGGTACGTGCACCTGCTCGAGGGGTGGAAGCCGCCGCAGATCTCGGTTCCCAGCCTCCAGATTCGTGCGACGGAGCCGGTGCTGCGGGCGGCCCCGGACGCGGAGGCGCAGAGCTGGCAGGCGGACTGGCCCGCCGACTCCGCCATCGATGTGCCCGGAGATCACTTCACCATGATGGAGAAGCACGCGGACACCACCGCCCAGGCCGTCGAGGACTGGGTGGCCGGCCTCTGACAGCCGGGCGCCCGCCCGGCATCGACGGATGGCGGGCGGGCGCCCACGCCGAGGCCGCATTCAGCGCGGCACACAGCTTTGACGCAAGGTCTTCCACGAAGCAGGAGTTAGGTGAGCAGCATGTTGCGCGGGTCCAGCGACTCAGGAGAGTCCGGAATCCAGGCTGGGCCGGATCGCGGGGAGAGCCCAGGCGAACTTCCTCCACTCGCACCGGACTTTCGAGAACTGCCGGACCACGAGCAGCGCAGGGTCCTGTTCGACCTGGTACGCGCGCATGTCGCCGGGGCACTGCGGTCCGAGTCACCGCGCACCCTCGACGCCGAGAGCTCCTTCCTCGACCTGGGGCTGGACTCGCTCGCGGCGGTCAATCTGCACCGCGGACTGGTGGCGGCCACCGGGCTCACGCTCGAGGTGTCGCTCGTCTACGACTACCCGACGCCCAGCGAACTGGTGGACCACCTCCACCGGCAGATCTTCCCCGTGGCCACGGACGACACCGCCCCCGCGCGTGCCGTCGTGGGCTCGGACGACCCCATCGCGATCGTCGGGATGAGCTGCCGCTTCCCCGGAGGCGTGGGCAGCCCCGAGGACCTGTGGAAGGTCGTCGTCGAGGGTGTCGACGCCATCACCCCGTTCCCCACCGACCGGGGCTGGGACCTGGAGGCGCTCTACAGCCCGGACCCGGACCAGCCCGGCACCAGCTACGCGACCGAGGGCGGGTTCATCCACGACGCGCCCGAGTTCGACGCGGAGTTCTTCGGCATATCGCCGCGTGAGGCGCTCGCCATGGACCCGCAGCAGCGGCTGCTGCTGGAGACCAGTTGGGAGGTCTTCGAGCGGGCCGGTATCGACGTGACCAAGCTGCGGGGGAGCAGGACCGGCGTCTTCACCGGCGCGGAGCACCACGACTACGGGCCCCACCTGCAAAGCACCAAGAGCGGCCTCGAAGGCTACGCGCTGACCGGGATCGCGGGCAGCCTCGCCGCCGGACGTATCTCCTACACCTTCGGCTTCGAGGGCCCGGCGTGGACCGTGGACACCTCGTGCTCCTCGTCGCTGGTCTCCCTGCACCAGGCGGCGCACTCGCTGCGCCAGGGCGAATGCGATCTGGCGCTCGCCACCGGTGTCGCCACCATGCCGACCCCGGGTGACTTCATCCTCTTCAGCCGCCAGCGCGGGCTCTCCTCCAATGGGCGCTGCAAGGCGTTCGGCGCAGAGGCCGACGGCACCTCGTGGGCCGAGGGCGTCGGCGTCCTCCTGGTGGAGCGGCTCTCCGACGCCCGCCGCAACGGCCACGAGGTGCTGGCGATCGTGCGCGGCTCCGCCGTCAACCAGGACGGCGCCAGCCACGGTCTGACGGCCCCCAACGGGAGCTCCCAGCGGCGTGTCATCCGGCAGGCGCTGGCCAACGCCGAGCTGACCGCGGACCAGGTCGACGTGATCGAGGCGCACGGCACCGGAACCTCGCTCGGCGACCCCATCGAGGCCCAGGCGCTGATCGCCACCTACGGCGGGAGCCGGCCGGAGGGACAGCCGGTGTGGCTGGGGTCCCTCAAGTCGAACATCGGCCACACCCAGGCGGCGGCAGGTGTGGGTGGCGTCATCAAGATGGTGATGGCCATGCGCCACGGCATCCTGCCCAAGACGCTGCACGTGGAGGTGCCGACCCCGCACGTGGACTGGTCGTCGGGCGGCGTGGCGCTGCTCGCCGAGCAGCGCGCCTGGCCGGAGACCGGACGGCCACGCCGTGCCGGTATCTCCTCGTTCGGCATGAGCGGCACCAACGCACACGCCATCATCGAGCAGGCACCGCCGCAGGAGCCCACCCTGACGGCGGACGACGCCGAGGACCCGGAGACCGCCTCCCAGCCCATCTCGTGGCTGGTGTCCGCCAGGAGCGAGGAGGCGCTGCGGGCACAGGCCGCAAGGCTGCGCGAACACGTGGTGCGCGACTCCTCGCTGCGGCCGGTCGACGTCGGCTGGTCGTCCGCCATGACACGTGCCGCGCTCGAACATCGGGCCGTGGTGGTGGCCGCCGACCGCGACGGGCTGCTCCGGGGACTCGCGGGCATCGCCGAGGACACCGACGCACCGGGCGTGGTGACGGGCAGGTCCACCGCGCAGCGGATGGCGTTCCTGTTCACGGGACAGGGCGCCCAGCGGCCGGGCATGGGCCGCGAGCTCTACGAGACCTACCCGCTGTTCGCCGACGTCTTCGACGAGGCGTGTGACTATCTGGACGTGCGTCTCGGCACCTCCGTGCTCGACGTGGTCTTCGGCCCCGAGGACGGCGACGCGGCCGCGGCCGGTGACGAACTCGACCAGACGATGTTCACCCAGGCCGGGCTGTTCGCCTTCGAGGTGGCCCTGTTCCGCCTGCTGGAGTCCTGGGGCGTGCGCCCCGACTTCCTGATGGGGCACTCGGTGGGCGAGATCGCCGCCGCGCACGTTGCCGGGGTGCTGTCCCTGGAGGACGCGTCCGCCCTGGTGGCGGCCCGCGGGCGGCTGATGCAGGAGCTGCCCGAGGGCGGCGCGATGGTGGCCGTCCAGGCGTCGGAGGAGGAGGTGGCCGGAAGCCTGACGGGCCGCGAGGACCAGGTCTCGCTCGCGGCGCTCAACGGCCCCACCTCGGTGGTGCTCTCCGGCGACGAGGACGCGGTCCTCGAACTCGCCGGCCACTGGGAGGCCCAGGGCCGCAAGACCAAGCGGCTGCGGGTGAGCCATGCGTTCCACTCCCCCCGGATGGACGCCATGCTGGAGGAGTTCGGCCAGCTCGCCGCCTGCCTGGCGTACTCGGCCCCGGCGATCCCGGTCATCTCCAACGTCACCGGCGATGTCGCGGGCGCCGAACTGGCCACCCCCGAGTACTGGGTCCGCCATGTGCGCGAGGCGGTCCGCTTCGACGACGGCATGCGCCGCCTCGCCGACCAGGGCGTGACGACCTGCGTGGAGCTCGGCCCCGACGCCGTGCTGACCGCGATGGGCCAGGACTGCCTGGACGCCGTCGGCGCCGACGCGGCCTTCGTGCCCCTGGCCCGCTCCGGCCGTGCCGAGGCCAAGACACTGGCGGAGGCGGTCGCCACCCTGTACGCGAACGGCGTCGGTGTGGACTGGGACGCGGTGTACTCCGGGCGCGGCGCCCGCCGGGTCGCCCTGCCGACCTACGCCTTCCAGCACAAGCGGTACTGGCTGGAGTCGGGCGGCGCCGTGACCGGCGACGCCCGGAGCGTGGGGCTCGGCAGGGTGGACCACCCGCTGCTCGGCGGGGTCACCGAACTGGCCGAGGGCGACCGCACCGTGCTGACCGGGCGCCTGTCGTTGCAGACCCACCCGTGGCTCGCCGACCACGCCGTGGCCGGCGGAGTGCTCTTCCCCGGCACCGGTTTCGTCGAACTGGGCCTGCTCGCCGGCGCCGAGACCGGTGCCGGACGGCTCGGTGAACTCACCCTCGAAACCCCGCTCCTGCTGCCGGAGCAGGGTGGCGTCCGCGTCCAGCTCGTGGTCGGTCCCGTCGACGAGTCCGGGGTACGGCCCCTCGGCGTGTACTCGCGCTCCGACAGCGACGAGCCGGGCGAGGAGTGGGTGCGCCACGCCCAGGGCGTCCTCGAGGCCGACAGCGGCGCCGCGGTCACCGACAGCCTGCTGCAATGGCCCGTCCCGGGCGCCGAGCAAGTGCCCATGGAGGGCTTCTACGAGGGCCTCGCCCAGGTCGGCTACGGATATGGTCCGGTCTTCCAGGGGCTGGAGTCGGTCTGGCGGCTGGATGGCGACGTCTACGCCGAGGTGGCGCTGCCGGACTCGGCCGCCCAGGAAGCCGGACGGTTCGGCCTGCACCCCGCCCTGCTCGACGCCGCTCTGCACGCCATGGAGATGGGCGACTTCGGCGGCGAGAGCGGACGGGTGACGCTGCCGTTCTCCTTCACCGGGGTGACCCGGCACGCGGTGGGCGCCGCACGGGTGCGGGTGCGGCTGCGCCCGCAGGGCAAGGACACGGTCGCGCTGCTGGTGACCGACGCCACGGGTGCGCCCGTCGCCTCGGTGGAGTCGCTGGTGGTGCGCGAGGTGGCGGCCGAGCGGTTCGCGTCCGGGCCGCGCGCCACCGGCAGCGACGGAACGCTGTTCCGGGCCAACTGGGACGAGTTCGCCGCCGCGCGGGACGGCGAGCGGACCGTGGACGGCGCGTCCACGGCGGTGATCGGCGCCGACCGGGCGCGGGTGGCCGAGCTGCTCACCGCCTCCGCCGTCGAGTACGCCGAGTACACCGGGGTGGACGCGCTCGTCGCCGCCGTCGACGAGGGTGCCGCGGTGCCGGATGTGGTCTGGGCCTGGTGCGGCGGCGAGCCCGCCGGGCCGGACGCCGGGAACCTCGCCGACGCCGCTCGGAAGGCGACCCACCGGGCGCTGGCCCTGGTGCAGTCCTGGCTGGCGGAGGACCGGTTCGACGGGTCCCGGCTGGTCGTGGTGACCAGCGACGCGGTCGCGACGGGCCCGGGTGAGGGCGTCGCCGGACTGTCCAACGCCGCGGTCTGGGGACTGCTGCGTTCGGCGGCCACGGAGAACCCGGGCCGGATCCAGCTGGTGGACATCGACCGCCACGCCGAGTCGGCCACCGCGGCCGCCGGCGTGGTGACGGCCGCGATCGCGGCGGGCGAGCGCGAGGTGGCGCTCCGCGTGGGCCGGGGGCTGATTCCCCGGCTCGCCAGGAACGCCGCCGGGCGGGTGCTCGAGGCTCCCGCCGGCACATCGGCGTGGAAGCTCGGCACCACGGGCGGTGGCACCCTGGACAGCCTCTCGCTGCTGCCCGATCCGGCCGCGGAGGAGCCGCTGGCACCCGGATACGTGCGGATCGCGGTGCGCGCCGCCGGTCTGAACTTCCGTGACGCGCTGATCGCCATCGGCATGTACCCCGACGACCACGCCACGATGGGTGGCGAGGGCGCCGGTGTGGTCCTGGAGGTCGGCCCGGGAGTCACCGACCTGGCACCCGGTGACCGGATCATGGGCATGATCGACGCATCGTTCGGGCCGGTCGCGGTCACCGACCGGCGGCGGATCGTCCCCATGCCGAGCGGCTGGACGTTCGCGCAGGCGGCGTCGGTGCCGCTGGTCTTCCTGACGGCCTACATCGGCCTGGTGGAACTCGGCGAGCTCCAGGAGGGCGAGACCATCCTGGTGCATGCCGCCACCGGTGGTGTGGGCATGGCGGCCGTGCAACTCGCACGCCACCTCGGTGCCGAGGTGTACGCCACGGCCAGCCCCGGCAAGTGGGACACCCTGCGGGCGATGGGATTCGACGAGAAGCACATCGCCTCGACGCGTGACCTGGAGTTCGAGCGGCGCTTCACGGAGGCCACCGACGGCCGGGGCATGGACGTGGTGCTGGACTCGCTCGCCCGCGAGTTCGTCGACGCCTCCCTGCGGCTGCTGCCCAGGGGCGGGCGGTTCCTGGAGATGGGCAAGATCGACCTGCGGGACCCCGAGGTCGTCGCGCAGGACCACCCCGGGGTGAAGTACACGGCGTTCGACCTGGACGTGGCCGACTACGACTGGGTCCAGCGGATGCTGGCCGACTTGGTCGACCTCTTCGACCGTGGCGCACTGCACCCCCTCCCGGTGACGGCGTGGGACGTGCGCCGGGCACCGGACGCGGTGCGGTACATCAGCCAGGCCCGGCACATCGGCAAGAACGTGTTCACCATGCCCAGCGCCCTGAACCCCGAGGGTTCGGTGCTGGTGACCGGTGGCACCGGCGGCCTGGGCAGCGAGGTGGCGCGCCACCTGGTGGCCGAGCGCGGAGTGCGCAACCTGGTCCTGGTCTCCCGGCGCGGGCCGGACGCGGAGGGCGCCGCCGACCTCAAGGCCGAACTGACCGAGGCGGGCGCGTCGGTGACGGTGGCGGCCTGCGATGTGGCCGACCGCGCCTCGCTGGAGCGGGTGCTGTCCGACGTGCCCGCCGACCACCCGCTGACCGCGGTCGTGCACGCGGCGGGCGTACTCGACGACGGTGTCATCGACACTCTGTCGCCGAAGCGGATCGACGCGGTCTTCGAGCCGAAGGTCGACGCGGCGTGGAACCTGCACGAGCTGACCCGCCATCTGGACCTGGCGGAGTTCGTGATGTTCTCGTCCGTCGCCGGTGTGTTCGGCAGCCCGGGACAGGGCAACTACGCCGCGGCCAACTCGTTCCTGGACGCGCTCGCCGCACATCGGCGCGCGCTCGGTTTCCCCGCCGTATCGCTGGCCTGGGGACCGTGGGAGCAGGCCGGCGGCATGACCGGCACGCTCAGCCAGGCGGACATGGTGCGCATGGCGCGCGAGGGCATGGCGGCCCTGTCCATGGCGGACGGTCTGCGTCTGCTGGACGCCGGCCGGACCAGTGAGGACGCCCTGCTCGTGCCGATGCGGCTGGAGACCTCGGCGCTCAGCGGCCAGACCGATATCCCCACCCTGCTGCGGGGCGCGGTCCGGGTGCGGAGCAGGGCGGCGGCCGACGGGAAGGCGACCGCTGCCGAGTCGGCCAAGGAGCAGCTGGCCGGTCTCTCCGGAGCCGAACTCGACCATGCGCTGCTCGCCCTGGTGTGTGGCAGCGCGGCGATGGTGCTGGGCCACAGCAGCGCCCAGTCCATCAAGCCCGACCGCTCCTTCCAGAGCCTCGGCTTCGACTCACTGGCGGGTGTGGAGTTCCGTAACCGGCTGAACTCGGCCACCGGGCTCCGCCTTCCCTCCACGCTGATCTTCGACAACCCCACGCCCGCCGCGCTCGCCGAGTATCTGCGCGGCCGGGTGGCCACGGACAGCCCGGCCGAACCGGACGTCGATCCCGAAGAGGCCAGGATCCGCGCCCTCCTGGCGTCGATTCCGCTGGCGCGCCTGCGCCGTGCCGGTCTGCTGGACACGCTCACCGAACTGGCCGGCGGCAAGGACCAGGCCGAGACAGACACCGAGGAGAAGGAGACGGACTCCATCGACGCGATGGACGACGACGCCCTGATCGACATGATGCTCGAGGATCTCGGCAACTGACGAAGGCCGAGTCCCTCCGGAGATCTCCGGGGGGACTCGCACTCCCGGGCCATGTCTCGAAGGGCCCCGGCGGCGCGGGTGTTTCTCACCCCAAGAGGCTTCAAGAAGAAGAAAGGCACAGTGAAACCCGATGACCGCAAAGGTCTTTGCGACGGAAGCGGTGTATGCGCTTCCCGAGTTCGAGCAGAGGGCCCTGGCCATAGCCGAAGCGCTCCGCGAGCGCGGCGTCGGCGACGGCACCCGGGTCATGCTGAAGGCGGGCAATTCCGCCGGCTACGTCGGGGCCCTCCTCGCCCTGATGCACACCGGTGCGTCGATCGTCATGGTCGACCACCAGGAGCGGGCGGAGGCGACACAGCGCATCTGTGACCGGGCCGGCGTCAAGATCTGTGTGGTCGACGACGACACCCCGATGCCCGAGAGCGGCCCGGCCCGCGTCACCATCTACGAGCTGCTCGTGGCCTCCACGGAGCAGACCCCCGCCGAGCAGCGGCTGTCCCTCGACACCTGGCGCGAGCTGCCCGACGGCCTGATCATGTGGTCCTCCGGGTCCACCGGGGAGCCCAAGGGCGTCGTCAAGACCGGGGCGAAGTTCCTGAAGAACCTGGAGCGCAACGCCCAGCAGGTGGGCCACCGCCCCGATGACGTCCTGCTGCCGCTGCTGCCCTTCTCCCACCAGTACGGGCTGTCCATGGTGCTCATCGCCTGGCTGGTCAAGTGCTCGCTGGTCATCGCGCCCTACCGGCGGCTGGACCGGGCGATGACCATGGCGGGCACCTGCGGGGCCACGGTGGTCGACGCCACCCCGGCCAGCTACCGCAGCATGCTCAACATGATCGGCCGCAAGCCCGCCCTGGCGGACGAGCTGTCCGACGTCCGGATGTTCTGCAGCGGGGCGGCCCCGCTGGACCCCGGCCTGGTCGGCGACTACGTCAAGCGGTTCGGACTGCCCCTGCTGGACAGCTACGGCAGCACCGAGGCCGGGAACGTGGCCTTCGCGACCGAGGACAACGTGGTCGCCTGCGGACGGGCCGTCGAGGGCCTGAAGCTGCGGATCGTCGACGACGAGGGCGCCGTGCTCACCTCCGGCGAAGTCGGGGAGATCCAGGTCCACTCGCCCGACCTGATGGAGGGCTATCTGGCGGAGGACGGCACGGTCGCCCCCGTCGACCCCACCAAGACCGACTGGTACCCCACCGGCGACTTCGGCTATCTGGACGGCGGGGACAACCTCTTCGTCCTCGGCAGGAAGGCCGCGGTGCACCGCAACGGCCACACGCTCTACCCCGAGATCATCGAGCACAAGCTGGCCGCGGGCGGCTGCCTCGTCAAGGTCGTCCCCGTCCCCGACGAACAGCGCGGCTGCCAGCTCCTCTTCTTCGTCGAGGACGAGCAGCAGCGCGAGCCGCGGTACTGGCGGGAGCCGATCACCTCCCTGCTGCCCGACTTCGAGCACCCCAACCGCATTCACGTCCTGGAGCGATTCCCCCTGAACCGCAACGGCAAGCCCGACAAACGACAGCTCGAGCAACTGGCCCTCGACCTGGCGCCGGGAGCGAAGGCATGACAGAGCAGCAGAGCACCGAGCCACAGGCCACCGAGCCACAGGCCACCGAGCCGCAGGCGACAGAGTCGCAGACCGGCCGTACGGCGATGGTCTTCCCCGGGATGGGACCCTTCCGCTTCACCGACGTGGGCGAGTTCCTGCTGACCAACCCCCATGCCCGGCGCCGGCTCGCGATCGCCGACGAGGTCGTGGGGTACTCCGTGTTCGACCGGTACCGCCAGTCGGACGCCGACGAGGAGGCGCAGTACGCCGCGCACACCCAGATCGCCTTCCTGACCGTGTGTCTCTCCCTCGCCGACTGGGCGGAGGAGACGCTGGGGGAGCGGCCCGAGCTGTGCGCCGGACCGAGCTTCGGCCAGCGGGCCGCGGTGACCTACGCGGGGTCGCTGCCGTTCGAGGAGACCGTGCGGCTCACCGCCGAGCTGGCGCGCTGCGAGGAGGAGTACTTCCGGCAGGAGCACCGTGAGGCGGTCACGCACTGCGTGATCCACACCCCCGAGGAGCGGCTCAAGGAGGCGCTGGCCGAACTGGACGCCGAGGGGGAGTGGCACGACGTCTCCGGCTACATCGACCAGGGCTTCTACCTCGTGTCCCTGCGCGAGCCCGTGCTCGACCGGTTCAAGAAGCGGATCGGCGAGCTCGGCGGCTACAACATGTACACCATGTGGCCGCCCGTGCACGCCCCGGCGTTCGGCGCCCTGCGCCGCAAGGCGGAGGAGGAGGTCCTCGGCACCTTCGAGGTGGCCGACCCCAAGCTGCCGGTCGTCGCCGACCAGAACGGCGCGCTGCTGACCGAGGCGGACGGTGTGCGCACCATGCTGCTCGACACCTTCGACCGCCCGATCCGCTGGCCGGACATGGTGGACACGATGCGGGAGCACGGCATCACCAAGGTCTGCATCGCGGGTCCGGACAACCTCTTCGGCCGGGTGAACCGCACCGTGGACAACTTCGAGGTCGTGGCCATCGACGCCCGCAAGGCGATGCGCCCGCGGGTCCGGCAGCGGAGTGCCCGCCGGGCGAGGCGGTGATGAGGGCGCTGCCCCCGGGCAGCGCCCCCGTGTAATTGACTGATCGATCTCAAAAGGGTTAGCGTGCCGGTATGGCACGGAGGAAGGAATTCGATCCGGAGGTCGCGCTGGACGCCGCGATGCGGCTGTTCTGGCGCAAGGGCTACGAGGGGACGTCCACCAGCGACCTGGTGGACGAGCTGGGCATCGCACGGGCAAGTCTGTACGGGACCTTCGGTTCCAAACGCGGACTGTACCTGGCCGCGCTCGACCGCTTCCTCTCCGGCGGCGCGGGGCCGAGCCCGGCCGACATCCTGGCGTCGCGAACATCGGCCCTGGACGCCGTCCGGGATCTCCTGGAGACCAGCGCGGCGGCCCCGAAACCGGACACACCCCAGGGCTGCTTCGCGGTCAACGCCACGGTGGAACACGGCGATTCGGACCCCGAGATCGCGCGGCGCCTGGAGGGCAACCGAAGCCGCCTCGAGACCGCGCTCTACGGCGCGCTGCTGAGGGCCCACGCGGAGGGCGAGCTGGCCCCCGGCGTGGACCCGAGGTCCGCGGCCACCATGCTGGCCTCGCTCAACAGCGGTCTGAAGGTGCTGTCGTGCGCGGGCGTGGACCAGCGTGACCGCATCACCACCTCCGTCGACGCCGTCATGGCGATGCTGACCCCACCGGCGGCCGCCGTCACCGACTGACGGCGGCAGTCCACGGCCGCGCGAGCGCGGAAGACACCTGTGGTCGCCGGTGGCTCATGCCTGCGTTCATTCGAGACCACTCAGTCCCGAAATCGAAGAAACACCCGAAACCCCGAGATCGATCATGGAGAAGCAATGATTTCCGACCATCGTGGAGCACCTCTCCGCACCGGCCGCGCCGCCGTCAACGGGACGAAGCTGCATTACCGAACGGCCGGCTCCGGCCCGGTGGTGGTACTGCTGCACGGCGTGCCCAAGACCGGCTATCACTGGCGGCACCTGGTCCCGAAGCTGACGGCACGGCACACCGTCGTCGTACCGGACCTCCGTGGTCTGGGCGACTCCGCCCATCCCGCGGACGGCTTCGACTGCGCCACGATGAGCGAGGACATCGCCGCGCTGATGGCCCATCTCGGGCACGACACCTACACCGTGATGGGCGAGGACTGGGGAGCGGTGGTCGGCTATCAGCTCGCCGCCCGGCACCGAGATCACGTCGAGGCGCTGGTGTTCGCCGAGGCGCTGCTGCCCGGGTTCGGCTTCGAGGACCACACCGCCCTGACCCATGAGAACGTCTCGGGCGGGATGTTCCTGTGGCATCTGGGCTTCTACTTCCAGCCGGACGTACCCGAGATGCTGATCGCCGGGCATGAGTGCGAGCTCATCACGTACATGCTGAAGGAGGAGCGCAGCCACCCCGACACCGCCACCGCGGACGCGATCGAGGAATATGTGCGCTGCTACTCCATGCCCGGCGGTATCCGCTCGATGCTGGCGATCTATCGGGCGATGCTCGTCGACGCCGGGCAGAACCGGGAGGCGGCGCGGACGAAGCTGGACATCCCGGTGCTGGCGCTCGGCGGCGACGCGTTCATCGGCGACCGGAACGAGGCCCAGATGCGGCTGCTCGCCCACGATGTCACCGGCCATGTCTTCGAGGCCGGACACGACCTCGCCGAGGAGGTGCCGGGCGAGGTGGCCGATGTACTGCTGACGTTCCTGAACGACCGGCTCACCTGATCCGAGTCGGCTCCCCGTATCCGTGCTCTCTTGTGGTGACTGGAGAACTGTAGGAGAGTGATTTCATGGGGACCAAGCAGTACACGGGCTCGCCCGAGGACGCCGATCTGATGCGCGCGGACTCGCTGGCGCGGGAGATCTTCGCGGATGTCGCCAACAAGTGGGCGTTCCTGATCATCGAGTTCCTCGGTGAACGCACCCTGCGCTTCAGCGAGTTGCGGAACGAGGTCGAGGGCATCAGCCACAAGATGCTCACCCAGAACCTGCGCATGCTGGAGCGCAACGGCCTGGTCGAGCGGAAGGTGCATCCCATCGTGCCGCCACGGGTCGAGTACACCCTCACCGAGGCGGGCCGGGCCCTGCGGGCGACGGTCGATGGAATGTGCGGCTGGACGCATACGTACCTCGGTCATATCGAGGAATCCCGCCGCCGCTTCGACGCCTGAACGAGCGGAACGCTCACCCGAGCCGCGCGGTGGCCTCACAAGAGGTGGGGCCACCGCGCGGCCACGCTCAGTCCAGGACCGCGGTGGCCTCGATCTCGACCAGATGCTCGGGCACGTCCAGCGCCGCGACGCCCAGCAGCGTGCCCGGCGGGACCGGGGTGACCCCCAGCTTCGCGGCCGCCCGCGCGGCCCCCTCCAGGAACTGGGGCATCTTGTCGGGGGTCCAGTCGACGACGTAGACGGTCAGCTTCGCCACATCGTCGAAGGAGCCACCGACCTCGGCCAGGGCGGTGGCGATGTTGAGGTAGCACCGCTCGACCTGAGCGGCGAGATCGCCTTCGCCGACCGTGACCCCATCGGCGTCCCAGGCCACCTGCCCGGCGATGTGGATCAGCCTTGACCCGGTCGCGATCGACACCTGTCGGTACGCGTCGATCTCCGGCAATCCGCTGGGGTTTACCAGGGTGATGGCCATACTGCCTGCCCTCTCGTCATGGGAGCCCACGGGCTCGCTCGCTGCCACGGAATCCAAGAGCCCGTGCTCTCTCGTGGTTACCCGGAAACCGTAAGAGAGCGGCCTCTGACATGGAAGAACGCACTTTTCGGTGACTGGGGAACCTTTTGGTGACCGGCGGGGTGAAGCGGCTTGCGCGCCAGTTGCGCGGGCGTTCGGCCTTCCGGGGTTGTCATGTACGGGCTACAGTGCGAGGCAAGCATGGGAGCGCTCCCAAGCTCAGGCGCTCCCCATCCTCCCGACCAGCCGAAGGATCTCCCATGACCCCCACACCACACCGCGCCCTGGCCGTCGCCGCGGTGGCCGTGGCGGTGGCGCTGACCGCCCCGGCCGCGCCACGGGCCTCGGCGCGACCGGCGGCCTGCGCCGCCAACGGCTTCTGCGAGGACTTCGAGTCCCAGACCGGGACCACCCCCGCGGGCCGCTGGACCACGGCCGTGGCCAACTGCTCGGGCACCGGCACCGCCACCGTGGACACCACGATGGCGCACGGCGGCACCAAGTCGGTCCGGATCAACGGCAAGGCGGGGTACTGCAACCACGCCTTCGCCGGCACCTCGCTGTCCGGGCTGCCGTCCGGCGGCGACCTCTACGCCCGCTTCTGGGTCCGCCACACCACCGCGCTGCCCGCCCAGCACGTCACGTTCGCCGCCCTGCGCGACACCAACGACAACGGCAAGGACCTGCGCATGGGCGGGCAGAACAAGGCGCTCCAGTGGAACCGCGAGTCGGACGACGCCACCCTCCCCGCCCAGAGCCCGGCGGGCGTCGCGCTCAGCACCCCGCTGCCCGTCAACACCTGGACCTGTCTGGAGTTCCGGCTCGACCGCGCCGCGGGCCGCCTGGACACCTGGGTGAACGGCGGGCTCGTCACCGGCCTGGTGGTCGACGGCACCCCGACCCAGGACGTCGACCAGCAGTGGCTGAACCGGGGCGGGTGGCGGCCCGCCCCGGCCGATCTGCGGCTGGGCTGGGAGAGCTACGGCGAGGGCGACGACACCCTCTGGTACGACGACGTGGCCGTCGGCACCTCCCGTATCGGCTGCTGAAGAGCCGTCAGGAAAACCGTGTTCAGGGGTTCAGGGGGAACGTGACCGACCGGGACTTCTTCCACTCCTCGTGCTCCAGGTCCTTGGCCTCGGTGCCGTCCCCGTACAGGTCGGCCGAGCCCCCGTCGGTGATGACCTGGGCGCGGGCGCCGGGCGCCGCGAGGTCGGGCACGTCCACCACGATCTCCCAGCCGCCCGGGTCGGCCGTCGGCAGGTCGAGCCGCTTGACCGGCTGGTGTCCGGCGACGCCGTCCCAGGAGTAGAGCGCGTACGGGGCGCTGTTGTCCTCGGCCGCCCAGGAACCGGCCACGATCAGGTACTGGCCCTTGTCGTTGCGGCGGATGTCGCGGACGCTCAGGCCCCCGAGGTCGAGGGTGATCGGATCGCCGAAGGTGGCGTGGGTGTCCTTGTCGCCCACGGACCGGGCCAGCTCGTCGGCGTTGGTGACCGGGACCAGCAGCGCCTTGCCGCCGTCGGCGGGCGGCACCAGCGGCGCCCGGAAGCCGATGTACGCGGTGGATCCCGAGCCGGGTGCGAACTCCAGGCCCTCGACGTTGAATCCGTCGATCCGCTTGGGCACCTGGCCGTCCGCGGTGCCCTTGGCGAAGCCGAGCCGGTCGCCGTTGGCCTTGTCCCAGTCCACCAGGTCGTCGCGCAGGCCCTGGTACGAGCCGCCGACTTGGAGGTCGGTGTCGGCGCCCGAACCGGAGACGGTGGTGGTGAAGAGGGTGAAGCGGTCCTCCTTCGGCTCACCGTCCTTGTTGTTGCCCAGTGAGCCGGTCCAGTAGACGGTGTCGCCGACGCGGGCCGCGCCCTCGATGTCGATCTCCTTGTCGACGTCCAGGTCGGAGCTGACGTCCCAGGTGCGCACCGGCGCGCCGGACGCGTCGCGCCGGTACAGGCGCAGGACGTTGGACTCGTCGTCGGCGACGACCATATAGCCGCCGCCGACGTCCACGGCGGCGGAGGAGTCGCTGGAGCCGGTCAGGTAGCGGGTGTCGGCGGCGTTCCGCACGGCGCCGGAGGCCGCGTAGCGCAGGGTGGTGGTGGCGCTCTTGCCACCGAGGCCGGTCACCTCGAGGGTGAGGTCGGTGTAGCCCTTGCCGCGTGCCCGTACGGCCACCTCGCGGGTGGCGCCGGTGCCGGTCACCGTGACGTCCCCGGCCCGGGCGACCGAACCGTGGGTGGTGGCGGTGGCGGACACGGTGAGCGCGCCCGTGTCGGCGCCGCTCTGGGCGATCTTCACGGTCACCGTCGGGTCGCCGGTGGCGCCGACGGCGCCGGACAGGTACGAGGTGGCGAGCTTGATGGTCGGCGTGCCGTAGCCCGTGCTCCCGGCCATCGCGGAGCCCGGGAGCGCGGACAGCGTCACGGCACCGGCCACGAGCGCCAGCGCGGCGGCGGGGAGGACCCGGCGGGTACGGCGCGGGGGAGCGGCATGGGACGGGACCGGGACCATCGTGAGCACCCTTCGTCGGCTGCGGGTCCGGTCGGCGGACCGGCACACCGCCCTGACGATGGATCACCTACATGGCGTGCGCATGAACGATCATCGAACATGCACCCCTCATGACCCATGAACCGTTCCCGGCCCGTGGACTCCCGGCTCCGTGGACTCCCGCGACCCCCGCCCACGGGCCCGCCGCCGTCAGCAGACGCCGTCGCCCGGCTTCGGGTTCCCGAGCCCGAAGAACGGCCGCAGCTTCAGCCCGGCCCAGGTGCCGAGGAGGGCGAAGGCGCCCCAGACCCAGCCGTGCAGGCTGCCGGAGGCGATGCCCGCGAGATAGGCGCCGATGTTGCAGCCGCCCGCCAGCCGGGCGCCGATGCCCATCAGCACCCCGCCGAGCACCGCCGCGGTCGCCGTACGCCACGGCACACCGCGGTGCAGGGTCCAGGTGCCGCCGAGCGCCGCGGCGACCGCCGCGCCGATCATGATGCCGATGTCGGTGAGGCTCGTCTTGTCGGCGAGCACGGGCCCCGCGAGCATCTCCTTGTTCCCGGGCTGCTGCCACCAGCTCCAGCTCTCCGGATGGCCGCCGAGCGCGCGTATCAGCTCCGAGCCCCACAGGCTGAAGGCGCTGGTGACGCCCCACGCGCCACCGGAGACGAGCAGCACACCGGCGCCCAGCACGGCCAGCGCCAGCGCGCCGACCGCCAGCGGCCAGGAGCCGCGCAGCACACGGGCGGCGGCACCGCGGGCGGAGGGCACCGGGCCGATCGGCGGCGGGTTGCGGCGGGCCTGGACGCGCCGGCTGACCAGGACGATGGCGGCGAGCACGAGGATCGTCACCGCCCAGGAGCCGAACCAGCCGATGTGGTCCGCCATGACGACCGGTTCCAGCGAGGGCAGGTCCTTCCACAGGTCGAACTGCCAGGCGGCCAGGGTGGCGCCGCCGATGAAGCCGCCGAGCGTGAGCACGATCGACGTCTGCCCCGAGCCGACCGCGAAGAGGGTTCCGGAGGCGCAGGCGCCACCGAGCTGCATGCCGACGGCGAAGAGGAACGAGCCGATCAGCAGCCCGAGCCCCAGCGGTCCGCCCGAGGGCGCCGGCACGGACCCGAACAGCCCGGTCTTCGTGCCGATGAGCAGGGCGAACAGCGTGGCCGTGGTGCCGAGCAGCAGGGCGTGGGCGCGCAGCCCGGTGCCGTTGCCGACGGCCACCAGCTGCCGCCAGGCGGAGGTGAAGCCGAAGCGGGAGTGGAAGAGGGCGACACCCAGGGCGAGGCCGAGGAGCAGCAGGACGCCGGGCTTGGCCCCGTGGGCGGACCATACGTACGCGGTCAGCGCCACGGCGAGCAGCCCGGACACGGCGAGTGGCACCGGCCGCACCGGCGGCGCGGCGGGCGCCTCCGGCCGCGGCACGGAGGTGGGGGAGGGGGACAGCAGTGCGGCGGTCTTCGCCGCATCGGCGGGCGGGGCGGTGGTCACGTGCGGACTCCGGGGATGGAGGAGAGGGGATGACGCTGGGCGGGAGGGCCCGGCCGGACGGAGTGGCGCCAAGACGGCGGCCGCGGTGGGGGAAACCGGCTGGTTCCGGCTCAGCGGCGACAGAGGCCGTCGTCGACGCACCACGCCGAGCTCGCGAACAGCGCGAGACAGAGCAGACGGGCGGGTGCGGACATGCACTCCAGGATATGGTCCGGGTTTCAAGAATTGGACCCCGGTCTCACCATGCGATCTGTGGAGTCGGCCACAGATGGAGTCGGCCACAGACGCGGACGGCCTCGGGGCAGCCGTCCTCGCCCCGCTCGGCGGAGTCCGCGAGGCCGACGTACATCGAGTGGTGCAGCTCCGCCACATGGTCCCGGAGCAGGGCGGCCGCCGAGGCGGCGTCCCGCTCGGCGAGCGCGGCCCGGATGGCCTTGTGCTGCTCGTTGCTGCCGCGGAGGCAGTCCGGCGGATACGGCAGGAAGTACGCGTACAGCTCTCCGGAGCGGACCATCCCCCGGGCCACCTGTCTCGCCGTCCTGATCATCGGTGGGTTCCACACGCTGTCCTGCTGGGCGCTGGTCCTGGCGGCGGGCACCGATGACGCCCCGGCCGTGGCCGTCCAGACCGTCACCGCGCTGGTCCTGGTCGTCTGCTGTGCGGTCGCCGGACTGGTCCGAGGGGACCGCGGCGCGCGGGAGCGTATGTGAGAAGGGCCCGGTCCGCCCGCCCGGGCAAGGCGCGGGCGGCCGGACCGGACCACGGTACGTACCGTCAGACCGCGGTCCGCTCCACGGGGATCCACAGCTCAGCGTCCGCCCGCGCCCCGTCCTGCGACAGCCGGGTGCGCAGGATCTCCGGCCCCGGCCTGCTCTGGTACGGGTTGGACGGGAACCACTGCGTGAAGACGTCCCGCCACAGGTACTGGAGCGCCTGCGGGAACGGCCCGGAGTTCTCGAAGACGGCCCATGTCCCCGCCGGGACGGCCAGCGTGTCCAGGTCCTCCGGAGCGGCGGCCCCGGTCACCACCCCGTGGTAGTAGTCGAGTTCGGTTCCCTCGGCCCGGCTCGGATCGAGGTCGTCGCTCACCCCGAGGATCCCCTCCGGCTCCTGATCGGACAGAGCGGCGATCCGCCGTATCGTCTCCTGGCCGATCCCCCGGATGAACTCCGCGATCCCCGGATTCACCCCCTCATGGACGAGCGGCACACGGACCTTCTTGCCGACCACCTGGAACCGCTCCTTCTCCACGACCCGGTATCGCATACTGCTGCTCCCTTCGACGATGAGGCGGAAGGACATCCGCGGCTGGGAGCTCAGCGAGGCACCCGCCCGCCGGGCCTCACCCGGGCCCACGCCGTGCATGGCCCGGAACGCCCGCGCGAACGCCTCCCCCGAGCCGTAGCCGTAGCGCACCGCGATCTCCAGGAGCGTCCGCTCCCCGGCGAGCACCTCGGCCCCCGCGAGGGTGAGCCGTCTGCGCCGGATGTACTCCGACAGCGAGATCCCCGCCAGCGCGGAGAACAGCCGCCGGAAGTGGTACTCCGACGTCATCGCGATCCGCGCCAGCTCGGCCACCTCGATCCGCTGATCCAGACGCGAATCGACGTGGTCCAGGGCCTCGTTCAGCCGCTCCAGCACCTCGGTCTCCTTCCTTGACGCTGATCACGTTAGGAAGCCGGCACCCTGCCGGACCCGACATCCTGTGCCCGGTCCGGTCGGGTGTGCCGGTCCGTCACGGGCCCGCCCCGGCCGTCGCTTTGCCCGAGTTCCGGCGGGGTTCATCTGTACGTCCGTTCGGTCACCGTTTCATCACAACGCATACATGGCCCTCCCACTTCGCCGCCGCCGCGCCGCATGATGCACCCCACCATCCACGCATCTGGGAGACACATGGGCACCCGCACCGTCCAAGCCGTGGCAGTCTTCGCCATCACCCTCCTCCTGACCGGCTGTTCCACCGGCGGTGACGCGCGCGACAAGAGCACCCCGAGCGGCACCCCGGCCGCCGCCGAGAAGGCCGAGTTCACCCGGGCCTGTGTCGATGCCATCGCCGACCGGGCCGCCGCCCACAAGGGCGGAGCGGTCCGTTCCCACCCCGTTCCCGCGCCCTGCGCCCGGCTGTCGGACACCGACTATCTGGACGCCTATATGAAAGGTCTCGAGCAGGCGCATCGCGCCGCGAAGAAGACCTCTCAGGGGGAGACGGATAAGGCGGCCGACGGCGGGGGAAGCTGACCCGGGGCCCCTTTCGCCGCCCGGTCCAGATGGTCGGCGCAGGAGACCCGTGCGCTCGACCGGGAGCCGTCCGGGCAGAGGACGTTCTCCCAACTCGTCGTCGAGATATCCGCGTCCCGCAGCCGCGCGCCGCGGAGATCGGAGTCGGACACCGTGGCTCCGGCCAGGTCGGCGCCGCTCAGATCCGCTCCGTTGAGGCCGACATGGGTGAGGGACGCCGCCCGCAGATACACGTCGTCCAGCCGTGCGCCCTCGAAGCTGACATCGGTGAGCAGACCCCTGCCGAGCCTGGCGCCGCTCAGATCGGCGCCGCGCAGATCGACCTGCGAGAGGGTGGCGGAGGTGAGGTCCGCCCGCCGGAGGTCGGCGCCCCGCAGATCGACGTTCTCCAGCGACACGGTGGCCAGCCGCGCCGCGTAGAGATTGCCCCGGCGCAGATTGGCCTCGGACACCAGCCCGGTCAGGGTGGACCGTTCGAGATTGACGCACCGCAGCTTCTTCTGCCACAGGTCGCCACCGGCCACGGCGCGGCCGGAGAGATCCTTGCCCGTACGGCCGGAACAGCTCCGGCCGTGGTCGTCGCCCTCCCCACACCCGGCGAGCAGGGCCGAGGACAGGGCGGTCACGATGAGGCAGGAGAGCGAGCGGGGCCACCGCGTGGTCATGGGCCGAGCCATCACAGGCGTCAGACGCCGATCAGATCCACCAGATCGTCGGCGTGCTCCTCCTCTTGCTCCAGGATCGACTCCATCAGCCGGCGGGTGGTCGGGTCGTGTTCGCCCAGCCAGCGGATGATCTCCTGATAGCTGGCGATCACGATGCGCTCGGCGAGCAGATTGTGCTCCAGCATCGCCTTCAGGTCGTTGTCGGCCGGGGTGGTGTAGTCGGTGTGGGAGCGCTGGGCCAGTGAGGCGGGGTCGAAGTCGGGATCGCCGCCGAGCTGCGAGACGCGTTCGGCGGCGCGCAGCGCGTGCTGCATCTCCTCCTTCGCGTGCTCGGTGAACTCCGAGGACACCTGGGCGCGGTCGATCCCCCTGGCCGAGATGGCGTGACGGGTGTAGCGCAGCCAGCACACCACCTCGGTCGCGACGACGTCATTGAGGATGCCGATGACCCGGTCCTTGTCCAGACCGTAGGCGTCCGTCACCGGGCCCGCCGCCATCGTCCGGCGGGCGTTGTCACGGATCCTGGTCACGTCCAGCACGAAGTCGTCGCTCATCGGTGCCCTCTCTGCTCTTCTCGGCTTGGGCGAGTGTTCCCCGCCGGGGCCCGGAGGGGAGCGGGCGGAGCGGGAAGATGACTGGATCGCCGCACAGCACCAGCCGATCGGCGGTATCGGAACGCCCCGATTCGTACGAGCTCGGCGCCGGCCAGGTGGGAAACCTGGCCGGCGCCGAGCACTCGACGGTGAAAGGGTCAGCCCGCGTGGCCGGGCTCCGGCACGTTCGTCCCCGCCGACAGGACCCGGTCCGGGCGGATCGGCAGGTTGCGGTGGCGTACGCCGGTGGCGTGCCACACCGCGTTGGAGATCGCCGCCGCGGCCCCCACGATGCCGACCTCACCGACGCCCTTGATGCCGACCGGGTCGTCCGGGTCCGGGTCGTCCACCCAGTCCGCCTCGACGATCGGCACATCGGCGTTCGCGGCGAAGTGATAGCCCGCGAGGTCGGGAGAGACGAGGCCGCCCGAGGCCCGGTCCCTGACCGCCTCCTCGTGCAGGGCCATGGAAATGCCCCAGATCATTCCGCCGACGAGCTGGTTGCGCGCGGTCAGCGGGTTGACGATCCGGCCCGCCGCGAAGATGCCCAGCATCCGCCGCACCCGGACCTCTCCGCTGGTGACGTCCACGGCCACCTCGGCGAACTGCGCGCCGAAGGAGTGGCGTTCCTTATTGGCCAGGGCGCCGATGGCCTCGGTGGTGTCGGACCGCGCGGTGATCCCCTCGGGCGGGATGTCGCCGCCCAGGGCCAGCCGCTCGCGCAGTTCGCTCACCGCGATCGCCACCGCCCACGCCCAGGAGCGCGTGCCCATCGAGCCACCGGCGAGCATCGCCGGGCCGAGGTCGCTGTCCGCCATGACCACCCGGACCCGCTCCGGATCCACCGCCAGCGCGTCCGCGGCGATCAGGTTGATGGCGGTCCGGGCACCGGTGCCGATGTCAGCCGCGTTGATGCGCACGGTGAAGGTGCCGTCCGCCTCCGCCGTCACGGCCGCCGTGGACGGCCCGGCGCCGGAGTGGAAGCTGGCCGCCGCCACACCGGTCCCGAGCAGCCACCGCCCCTCGCGGCGCACCCCCGGACGGGGATCCCGGTCCGCCCAGCCGAACCGGCGGGCGCCCTCCTCGTAGCAGGCGACCAGATTGCGACTGCTGAACGGCAAGCCGGAGACCGGGCCGCGGTCGGGCTCGTTGCGGACGCGCAGCTCGATCGGGTCGATGCCGGTCTTCTCGGCGAGCTCGTCCATGGCGCACTCCAGCGCGAACGAGCCGGGTGCTTCGCCGGGCGCGCGCATGAACGTCGGGCTCGGCACATCGAGCCGTACGACCCGGTCACTGGTGTAGTGCGCGTCGGCGTCGTACATCACGCGGCCCACCGTGGCGCTCCGCTCGATGAACTCGTGGATCGTCGACGTGACGCACTCGGACCGGTGGTCGAGCGCCCGCAGCCGCCCCGACTCGTCGGCGCCGAGCCTGACCCGCTGCGCGGTGGGGCTGCGGTAGCCGATCGTCGAGAACATCTGGCGGCGGGTCATGACGACGCGCACCGGGCGATGGAGGACGGTGGCGGCCATGGCGGCGGCCACCTGGTGCGGACGGGTGGTCTTGGAGCCGAAGCCGCCGCCGACGTGCTCGGACCGCACCCGTACCGACTCCGCGTCGAGGGAGAAGATCTGCGCGAGCTCGGCGGCCACCATCGTGCTGCCCTGGTTGGAGTCGAAGACCTCGAGGCGGCCTCCGTCCCAGTGGGCCGTCGCCGCGTGCGGCTCCATGGGGTTGTGGTGCTCTTCCGGAGTGGTGTACTCGGAGTCCACGACGAAGGCGGACGCGGCGAGTTCGGCCTCGACGTCCCCCTTCGACGCCACCGCCGGCCCGAAGGGCGAATCCGGAGGGGTGTACATATCCGGGTGTCCGGAGGTGAAGCCGATGTCGTGCGGCTCCTGGTCGTACCGGACGACCAGAGCTTCCGCGGCCTCCCTGGCCTGCTCGGG
Organism: Streptomyces lacaronensis; assembly: GCF_047337785.1. Taxonomy (NCBI): domain Bacteria; kingdom Bacillati; phylum Actinomycetota; class Actinomycetes; order Kitasatosporales; family Streptomycetaceae; genus Streptomyces; species Streptomyces lacaronensis. The sequence continues at coordinate 1,165,296 of NZ_JBLHDK010000003.1, read as the reverse complement.
CCGCTCGGCGAGGACCAGCGCCACCGGCCAGCCCATGAAGGGGACTCGGTCGTTCTGGAAGACCCCGAGGATCGGGTCGGGCTTCCCGATCATGCCCATGTAGTCCAGGTTGACCCGCGGGGCGTTCTCGTGGTGGATGACCGCGAGGACACCGGGCATGGCGAGCACCGGCTCGGACTCGACCGCGCTGACGCGGCCGCGGGCCACGGTGGACAGCACCATCCAGCCGTGGGCGAGGTCGGGCAGGGGGATGTCGCCCGCGTAGCGGGCCGCTCCGGTGACCTTCTCCCGGCCCTCCACGCGGGTGCGCGCGGTGCCGAAGGCGCCCGTCGTCGTGGTGGTTCCGGTCGTCGTGGTCATCGGGCGGCCTCCTCGGTGAGTTCGGTCAGCAGGGCCACGACGAGGTTGCGCATCAGCGGCACCTTGTATCCGTTGTGGGGCAGCGTCTCGGCGGCGGCCAGCTCCGCGTCCGCGGCGGCGGCGAACGCCTCGGCGGTCGCCGGGCCCCCGGTCAGCGCCCGCTCGGCCGCCAGCGCCCGCCATGGCCGGGAGGCGACCGCCCCGAGGGCGAGGCGGACCTCGTGGACGACCCCGTCGCGGACGTCGAGGGCGGCGGCGATCGAGCCGATCGCGAAGGCGTAGGACGCGCGCTCGCGGACCTTGCGGTAGCGGGAGTGGGCGGCCACCGGGGCCGGGGGCAGGGTGATACCGGTGATCAGCGCGCCGGACGGCAGCGCGGTCTCCAGGTGCGGGGTGCCGCCCACGGGCAGATAGAAGTCCGCGAGCGGCAACTCGCCCGGCCCGTCGGCGGTTTCGTACCGTACGACGGCATCGAAGGCGGCGAGCGCGACCCCCATGTCCGAGGGGTGGGTGGCCACGCAGTGCTCGGAGGCGCCGAGGATCGCGTGGTTGTGGTGCTCACCCTCGATGGCCGGGCAACCACTGCCGGGGAGGCGCTTGTTGCAGGGCCCGGCCACATCGGTGAAGTAGCCGCAGCGGGTGCGCTGGAGGAGATTGCCACCGACGGTGGCCATGTTGCGCAGCTGCCCGGACGCACCGGCCAGGACGGCCTCGGCGAGGGCCGGGTAGCGGCGCCGCACCTCGGGGTGGGCGGCGAGATCGCTGTTCGTCACCGTGGCCCCGATGCGCAAGGCCCCGTCCGGCGTCACCTCGACGTGGTCCAGGGGCAGTTCGCGTACGTCGACCAGGCGTCCCGGCCGCTCGACGCCGGTCTTCATCAGATCGACCAGGTTGGTGCCGCCGCCGAGGAAACGCGCGTCGGGGTCGGCGCCGAGCACGGAGACCGCCTCGGAGACCTCGAGGACCCGCTGGTAGCCGAACTCCTTCATGCGAGGGCCTCCTCGGTCCCGGCCGTACGCGCCTCGGCCGCCCGCGCGACCGCCTGCACGATCGACACATAGGCGCCGCAGCGACACAGGTTGCCGCTCATCCGCTCCCGGATCTCATCCGGGCTGAGGGGCGGGGGCCCCGCTTCGGGGCGGACATCGGCGGTGGCGGCGCTCGGCCAGCCCGCCGCGTGCTCCTCGAGCACGGCGAGGGCGGAACAGATCTGCCCCGGGGTGCAGTAGCCGCACTGGTAGCCGTCGAGGTCGAGGAAGGCCTGCTGCACCGGGTGCAGCTCGTCACCCTCGGCCACGCCCTCGATCGTGGTGACCTCGCGGCCCTCGGCCGCCACCGCGAGCTGGAGGCAGGAGACGGCCCGGCGGCCGTCGATCAGCACCGTGCAGGCACCGCACTGGCCCTGATCGCAGCCCTTCTTGGTGCCGGTCAGGTCGAGCTGCTCCCGCAGGGCGTCGAGCAGGGTGGTGCGGTGGTCGACGGGCAGCGTGTGTTTCTCGCCGTTGATGGTCAGCGTGATGACGCTGGACGTCGATGGGGCCATGATCAGCCTTCTTTCGCGGGTGTGGTGCGCGTTGAAGTCGTCCGATGGAGGGGGCCCGGGGTCCAGGGAAGGGGGTCCCGGGGATGGGGGATGCGGGACAATGCCGGTCGGCGCTCGGTTTCGGCCATCCACACTGGCCGTTTCAGCCGGTAAGGTGGACCTAAGCGGACAGCTGTCCGCTGTGCAAGAAACTTAGCGGACAGCTGTCCGGTGAGCAAGGTCGGCGCTACGGCGGGGTCCGGAGGAGGGCGAGTGCGGGCAGAGAGGGACGCGCGTCTGCGCTCGGACGCGGCCGCGAACCGCGAGCGCATCCTGGAAGTGGCGCTGGCGGAGCTGACGCGCTCGGCGGACGTCCCGCTGAGCGCCATCGCGAAGAAGGCGGGCGTCGGGCAGGGCACGCTGTACCGTAACTTCCCCAGCCGCGAGGCCCTCGTCCTGGAGATCTACCGCCATGAGATGCGGCAGGTGGCCGACACCGCGGCCGAGCTGCTGCGTACCCGCGCGCCCGATCAGGCCCTGCGGGAGTGGATGGGGCACCTGGCCCGGTTCGCCATGGCCAAGGCCGGTCTCGCCGACGCGCTGCACAAGGCCATCAGCGCATCCTGCGGCCAGAAGAAACCGGGGCACGGCCAGATGACCGAGGCCGTGGCGCTCCTGCTGCGGGCCAACGAGGAGGTCGGCACCATCCGCCCGGGCGTCACCACCGACGACTTCCTGCTCGCCATCGCCGGCCTGTGGCAGATCGGGCCCGGCGAGAACGGACAGGCACGCGCCCGACGGCTTCTGGACCTGGTCATGGACGGGCTGCGCACGGGTGCGCCCGGGGCGGCCGGGCCGGGGGCGGCGGCCGACGGGGTGAGCTGAACCCGGCCGGGGGTGGCGGCCGGCCCGGCGGGCTGAGCCCGGCCGGAGGCCCCCGCCCGCCGTCGGGGGGACCTCCGTGGCGCGGGTTGTCTCGTGGATCAGCCCGGGACCGGGAGCGCGGTGCAAGGCCGGGGCGGGAACCCGGCGGCGCGGTAGCACGCGTCGATCAGGGACATGGCGGCCAGCGCGTCCTCCGCGTCCAGCGGAAGCGGTGCGCCGTGCCGCAGGTGCGCGGCGTACGCGTCCAGTTGGTAGGCGTACGAGGACAGCTTGCCCAGCTGCTCGGTCCGCTCACCCGCGGGCGTACGCACCACGACCCGGTCGTCAAGATGAGGCTGGACGAAGTTCATGGCCGTCGCTTCCCCGCGTGAGCCGATGCCCCTGAGGCTCATCCGTACTCCTCATGTGCCATATGGCAGCGGGCGGATCCGGTGGCGCCGCCGGGGAAGGCCAGGTCCGCGTCCAGCCACTCGTCCACCTCCGGTGCGCCGTGCCGGGCGCCGCCCCGGGCGGTGACCAGGCGCGGGGGACCACCGGCCCAGGGGGCGAGCGTGGCTTGCGCGTGCAGGCTGTTGGCCAGCGGGTTGTAGACGACCTCCACATCGGGGTCGGCGATCACATCGGCGTAGGAGCCCAGAACGCGCTCGACCCGTGCTCGGCGGCGAAGGCAGCGGCCCGGCCACGGGAGCGGGCGGCCACGGCGACGAGGGAGAGCTCGGAGATCCGGGCGGCGCCCAGGATCCCGATGCGCAGCGGCTCGGCTGTCGTCATGCCTCGCGTACCTCTTCCATGGTCACGGGGCGGTGTTCGCGCAGTGAAAGCGTGCAGGCCTCGGCGATCCAGCCGGCCTCGACGGCGTCGGCGACGGTGCAGGGGGAGGGCCGCAGACCCGCCACGACCTCGGTGAAGACGGTGAGCTCGGCCCGGTAGGCGGCGGCGAAGCGGTCCATGAAGAAGTGGTGCGGGGTGCCGCCGGGGAAGATGGCGCCCGGTTCGACGGAGCGCAACGGCAGCCTGTCCTCCAAGCCCGCGGCCACGCTGTCCGTCATGCCGTGGAGCTCCAGGCGGGCGTCGTAACCGCGGGGGTTGTGGCGGGTGTTGGAGACCACGGCGAGGGTGCCGTCGTCCAGGGTGAGGAGGGCGGAGGCGGTGTCCACGTCTCCGGCGGCCGCGATGTACTCGGCGCCGCGGTTGGCGCCGGTCGCGTAGACCTCGGTGACCTCGTGGCCGGTGATCCAGCGGACGGTGTCGAAGTCGTGCACGGCACAGTCGCGGAAGATGCCACCGGAGACTGCCACATAGGCGGCCGGGGGCGGCTCGGGGTCCAAGGTGGTCGACCGTACGGTGTGCAGCGGCCCGAGTTCACCGCTGACCACGGCCGCCCGCGCGGCCACGTACCCGGGGTCGAACCGCCGGTTGTAGCCGATCTGGACCTCCACCCCACTGCCCTCCACCGCGCGGAGGACATCGAGGCTCTCCTCGATCGTGCGCGCCACGGGCTTCTCGCAGAAGACCGGTACGCCCGCCCGTACGGCGGCGACGATGAGCTCGGGGTGGGCGTCGGTGGCCGCGGCGATCACGACGCCGTCCACATCGGCGGCGAGTACGGCCTCCGGCGAGTCGACCGCGTGGGCGCCGAAGCGCTCGGCGGCGGTGGCGGTGGCCGCGGCGACCGGGTCGGTGACCACGAGGGAGTCCACCGCGTCGAGCGTGGACAGGGTCTCGGCGTGGAAGGCGCCGATCCGGCCCAGGCCCATGATGCCGATACGCATGGGGAGTCGTGTCCCTTTCTGGTGGTGCGAGTGCTGATGGTGTGGTTCAGGGGAGGTGTGGTTCAGGGGAGGGTGTGGCTCAGGAGTGGTGTGGCTTCTGGACGGTGGTGTTGCTTCTGTGACGCGGCGGGTCAGCCGAGTCCGCCGAGGACGTTCTGGTCCCAGTCGATGACCGAGCCGGTGACGACCCCGCTGCGGTCGGAGAGGAGGAGGACGACGAAATCGGCGATCTCGTCGACCTGGGCGAGCTTGCCCATCGGCTGGGCGCGGGCCGCCTCCTCGCGCCAGTCGTCGCCCGCGCCGTGGAAGGCGCGCTGGATGGCGTCCTCGCCCTCGGTGTCGGTCCAGCCCAGGTTGAGGCCGTTGACGCGGACGCGGTCCCAGCGGTGGGCGTGTGCGGCGTTGCGGGTCAGGCCGGCGAGCCCGGCCTTCGCGGCGGCGTACGGCGCCAGGAACGGATATCCGCCGTGTGCGCAGTTGGAGATGATGTTGACGATGGTGCCCGGGGCCTTCCTGGCCACCATGTCGGCGACGGCGGCCTGCATGGCGAAGAACGGGGCGCGCAGATTGATCGCGACATGCGCGTCGAAGAGCTCGGGCGTGGTGTCCAGCAGCGTCCCGCGCGAGGTGAGCCCGGCGGAGTTGACCAGGCAGTCGATCCTGCCGTGGGCCGCCACCACCCGTTCCACGCTGCCGCGTGCCTGCGCGGGATCGGCCAGGTCGGCGCGGAGGAAGGAGGCCGTGGCTCCCCGGTCGGCGAGCTCCCCGGCCAGCCGCTCACCGGTGTCGGGGTGGCGTCCGGTGAACGCCACCGTGGCCCCCTCGCGGGCGGCGGCGCGGACGATGCCCGCCCCGATCCCCTGGCTGCCCCCGTTGACCAGGACGATCTTGTCCTGCAACAGTCCCATCAGCGGTCCGTCTCCTTCAGCTCTGGCGGTTTCAGCTCTGGCGGCGCTCGGCGCCGGCCCGCAGTTCCGTACGCAGGGTGTCCGGGGTCCAGTCCCCCTCCAGGGCGCGCCGGAGGGTGTCGGCCTGGGAGTCCGGGGCGAGGCCGCCGACCGGCGGGTCGAGGTCGAGGTTGGTGGGGAAGGGGTAGCCCTCGGCGCAGGCCGCGACCACGTTGTGCAGCCAGTCCTCGGTGGCGCCTTCGGTCTTGCGCCGCCGTAGTACGGGGAAGACGGCGTTGGCCACCGCCTCGCGGTCGACGGTCTCCATGGCACGGCCGAATGCGGAGGAGATCTGCAGCAGGTTCGCCATCCGCCGGATGTCCGCCGAGCGATTGTGTCCGGCGGCGTGGAAGAGCGCGGGGTTGAAGAAGACCGCGTCACCCGCCTCCAGGGGCAGCTGGACGTGGTGCTCGGCGAAGTAGGCCATGAACTCCGGGCGGCGCCAGGCCAGATAGCCGGGCTCGTACGCTTGCGAGTACGGCAGGTAGAGCGTCGGGCCGGACTCGACCGGCATGGCGCAGTGGGCGACGGCGCCTTGCAGGGTCAGCACGGGGGAGAGCCGGTGGACATGGGCGGGGTAGGCCGCGGCCCGCGCCTCGGAGAGGAAGCCGAGGTGGTAGTCGCGGTGCACGCTCTGGGCCGCGCCGCCCGGGTTGACCTGGTTGATCTGTGAGGTGACCTGGTAGCCGGGGCCGAGCCAGGCGGTGGCCACGAGGGCGATGAGGTCGTTGGCGTAGTAGTCGGCGAAGACCTCCGGTGCGCTCAGGGCCAGCTTCTCCAGCGCGTTCCACACCCGGTCGTTGGCGCCGGGCTTGGCGAAGTGGTCACCGCGGGCGGCGCCCGCCGCCCGTTCCCGCTCGATCAGCGCCGTGAACGCCTCGGTGGCCCGGTCCAGGACCGACGCGTCGGGGAAGGCGCCCTTGAACACCACGATGCCGGGGCCGTCCAGCAGGGCGTGGACCAGTTCCGCCCGTGCCTCCCGGCGGCCGGGGACCGTGGCGGCCCGGGCCCGCAGGCGGTCGCCGTCGTAGACGGGGACGTTGTGCTCCACGGCGTCGGCACCTGGGTGGTCGCCGGGGTCGGTGGTCCGCTCGACCAGGGCGCGGAAGGCCTCGAGGGAGCAGTCGGCCTCACTGAGCCAGGCATGAGACCTCGGAGCGATGAGAGGCATTGCTTTCCGATCCTTCCCGTGGGCTGCGGCTTTCTGTCAGTGTTGTGATCGGCCGAGCATCGAGCAATCCTCAGCAGCCCATCAAAAACCCCTCAGGGAGGCGCGCCGATGGCCCATCCGTATCCCATCCGGGAGATCGCCCGGCAGGCGGGCCTGAGCGAGGCCACCGTCGACCGGGTGCTGAACAACCGGGGCGGGGTGCGCGAGAGCACCACCCGGGAGGTCCGTCAGGCGATCAAGGATCTGGACCGGCAGCGCACCCAGGTCCGCATCGGTGGCCGCACCTTCATGATCGACATCGTGATGCAGGCCCCTGAGCGCTTCTCCTCGGCGGTCCGCGCCGCCCTGGAGGCGGAGCTGCCCTCGCTGCGCCCGGCGGTGATGCGGTCGCGCTTCCACTTCCGCGAGACCGGTCCGGTGGAGGAGCTGATCGCCACGCTGGACCGCGTCGCCCAACGCGGCGGCTGCCAGGGGGTCGTCCTGAAGGCGCCCGACATCCCGGAGGTCACGGCGGCCGTCGGCCGCCTGGCGGCCTTCGGGCTACCGGTGGTGACCCTGGTGACCGACCTGCCCAGCAGCGCACGCCGGGCCTACGTCGGCATCGACAACCGCGCCGCCGGAGCCACCGCCGCGTACCTCATGGGCCAGTGGCTCGGCGACCGCCCCGGCAATGTGCTCACCACCATCAGCCGGGGCTTCTTCCGCGGTGAGGAGGAACGCGAGATGGGCTTCCGCAGCGCCCTGCGCAACGCACACCCCGGGCGCACGCTCGTGGAGGTCACCGACAGCGACGGGCTGGACGCCACCCAGCGCGACCTGGTCCTGCGGGCGCTGCGACGCGACCCGGACATCCGGGCGGTCTACTCGATCGGCGGCGGCAACACCGCGACCATCCAGGCCTTCGAGGAACTCGGGCGCGACTACGAGGTGTTCATCGCCCACGACCTCGACCACGACAACACCCGGCTGCTGCGCGAGCGGCGGCTGTCCGCGGTGCTCCACCACGACCTGCGCCAGGACCTGCGCCGCGCCTGCCAGATCATCATGCGGGCCCACGGAGCCCTCCCCGACGACGGCCCCTCCCTGCCCTCGCCGATCCAGGTCGTCACGCCGTACAACATGCCGCCCGACGTGGCCTGAGACGCCTGACCGCGGCACCCTTCCGCACCCTCCGGCCTGCTTGGCGAGATCCCCGCTGAACCATGTCACCCGTGCCAGTGAGCGGGGTCGGCGGCGTACCGCTGCGCACCACGGCCGCCCTCGGCCTGTACCTGCTGGAGCGCGAACTGGGGCCGCGGACCGACCACGCTGTCGAGGAGCTGTTCGCCTACGAGCGCCGTGGCACCCCCCGGCGCCACCACGGCCCGTCGCCCGTCGCCCCCAGCCTCTTCCGACGGAAAAGCGCCGCCCGGCTCAGACGAACTGCTGGACCACCAGCACGGTCGCGCTCGCCACGGCGAGCCCCATGGCGACGGCCCTGGTGCGCCGCGTGTCCAGCCGGCTCGAGAGCGGGCGGGCCAGCAGCACCCCGATCGCCGCGGCGGGGGCCAGCAGGGCGGTGCGCCACAGGCTGTACGTGTGGACCGCTCCCGTCGCCGCCAGGGTGGCCAGACTCATCACCGAACCGGCCAGGAAGAACCCGCTCATCGTGGCGCGCAGCCGCGGTCCGCTCAGGCGCTGCCAGACCATGGCCATCGGCGGCCCCCCGATGGCGGTCGCCGTGCCCATCAGCCCCGACATCAGACCGGCCAGCAGCACCGACCGCCGCCGCGCTGTGGGCACGAAGCCGCGCAGGCTCACCGCCACGCCCGTGAGGACGACCGCGGCCACGAGGAGGGCGAGGTACCGGGCGGGCAGCACGGCCACCAGCGCCGCGCCGCCCAGCACCCCCGGCACCCGGCCGACCAGCGCCCACCCCGCACCCCGCAGGTCCAGGTGGCCGCCCTCCAGCGCCAGCACCGCGGCCGTGACCCCGGTGGCGAGCAGCAGGACCACCACCGGGGTGAGGGACGGGTCGAATATCGCGATCACCGGGGCGGCCAGCAGACCGAGCCCGAAGCCGATGGAGACCTGGAGCAGCGCCCCGACCGCCACCGTGATGAAGAGCAGGGCGAACTCCGGCGGGCTCATGCTTCCATCGGCCCGGCAGCCAGCGGGAAGTGGCACAGGCCCTCGTGCGGCTCCCGCCCGGTGTCCGCCGTGCCGTCGCGGATCACGACGGGAGGAGCGAGCTCGGCACACCGGGCCTCGCTCTTCCAGCAGCGGGTGCGGAACCGGCAGCCCGACGGGATGTCGTACGGGGACGGGATCTCCCCGCGCAGCTGGATCTCCTCGTCCTGGGCCTGCCCGGACACGTCGAGGGTGGGCGCGGCGGACATCAGGGCGGCGGTGTAGGGATGCACGGGCCGGTCGAAGACGTCCTCGGTGGGGCCGTGCTCGATGACCTTGCCCAGGTACATCACCGTCACCCGGTCCGAGACATGCCGGACCACGGAGAGGTCATGGGAGATGAAGACGTAGGAGACACCGAGCCGCTCCCGCAACTCGGAGAGCACATTGAGCACTTGGGCCTGCACCGACAGGTCGAGCGCGGACACCGGCTCGTCGCACACGATGAGGTCGGGATCCAGCGCCAGCGCGCGGGCGATGCCGATGCGCTGCCGCTGTCCGCCGGAGAACTCGTTCGGGTAGCGGTGGGCGTCGCTGTCCCGCAGCCCGACGAGGGACAGCAGCTCACGGACCCGCCGCTCCCGCGCCTGTGCCGTGGGCACGACGTCGCGGTGGGTGCGCCACGGCTCGCCGATGAGGTCGGCCGCGGACATCCGGGCGTTGAGCGAGGCGAAGGGGTCCTGGAACACCATCTGCACCCGGCGCCGCCAGGCCAGCAGTTCCCTGCCCTTGAGGGTGAACGGATCGGTGCCGTCGAAGCGCACGGTGCCCGAGTCCGGCCGCTCAAGACCGAGCACCACCCTGGCCAGGGTCGACTTACCACATCCGGACTCGCCCACCAGCCCGAGCGTCTGCCCGCGCCCGACCCGCACATCGACGCCGTCGAGCGCGGTCAGGCGCCGGCGGCCATGGCCGAACGACTTGGTCACGCCGCGGACCTCGAGCAGGGGCGGGGGAGTGGCGGAGCCATCGGCCCGGGGACCGGCGTCGGTGGCGTCGGTGAGGGGCGTCTCAGACACGGTCGAGCTCCTCGGAGAAGTGGCAGGCGGCCGAACGCGAGGCCCCGACGGACATCAGACGGGGGCGCTCCTGGGCGCAGCGCTCCTGGGCCAGCGGACATCTGGCCTGGAAGACACAGCCGGACGGGACCGCGCTGAGCTCGGGCGGGCTCCCGGGTACGGCGGGCAACGGGCGGCCTCTGACGGCGTGTTCGGGAACCGAGTCGAGCAAGCCCCTGGTGTAGGGGTGGCGGGGGCGGGAGAACACCTCCGCCACCGGGCCGGTCTCCACCACATTGCCCGCGTACATCACCACGACATCGTCCGCGCGCTGGGCCACCACCGCCAGATCGTGGGTGATCAGTACCAGTGCCATGTCCCGCTCGGTCTGCAGATCCCGCAGCAGCCGCATGATCTGGGCCTGCACCGTGACATCCAGCGCGGTCGTGGGCTCGTCGGCGATGAGCACATCGGGGTCCAGCGCGACGGCCATCGCGATCAGCAGCCGCTGGCGCATACCGCCGGAGAACTGATGCGGATACGCGCGGGCCCGCAGCCGGGGCTCGGGGATGCCGACGCGGGTCATCAGCTCGACCGCCTTCTCCCGGGCATCGCGGCGCGACATCCCGCGATGGATGCGGAACGGCTCGGCGAGCTGCCTGCCGACCGGCTGTACGGGGTTGAGCGCGGTCAGCGCGTCCTGGAAGACGATCGACAGCACGGGACCGGCGAGCTTCCTGCGCCCCGCCTGGCCCAGCCGCAGCACATCGGTGCCGGACACCTTCACGGATCCGCCCGTCACCTCGGCGGTCGGGTCGAGCAGCCCGACGATGGACAGCGCGGTCATCGACTTCCCGCAGCCGGACTCGCCCAGCAGCGCCAGTGTGCGTCCCTTGCGCACCTGGAAGCCGACGCCGTTCACGGCGCGTACGGTCCCGGAGGGAGTGCGCAAGTCGACACTGAGCCCCTCGACTTCGAGCGCGGGGCCGCCGGTCCCGGCGGGCGCGGGCAGGGTGGAGGACTTCACGCGATCATCTCCGAGGGAACAGCGGCCCGGTTGCCGCGCCGCTTCCGGGGCAAGGTCAGACGCCAGCGCTGGGCCGGGTCGGTGGCCAGGCGGACCCAGGCGGCGAGCACCGTGGCCGACACCGTGGTGAGCACGATCGCGACACCCGGCAGCACGGCGATCCACCAGGCCGTCTGGAGGTACTGGCGCCCTTGCGCCACCATCAGCCCCCAGCTCACATCGGGGGGCTGGATGCCGATGCCGAGGAAGCTCAAGGACGACTCGGTCAGCATCACGAAACAGAAGTCGAGCGTGGCCACGGTCAGCAGCGTGGGCAGCGCGATCGGCAGAATGTGCCGGTAGATGATGTTCCGGCTGGGTGTGCCGAAGGTCCGGGCGGCGTCCACGAACAGACGGCTCCTCAGCTCGGCCGACTCCGCGCGGGCGGTGCGCAGATAGACCGGGACGCGCGCGATGGCGAGGATCAGCACGATGTTCATCGCGCTGGGCGCGAAGACATACAGCACGACCACCGCGATCAGCAGGGACGGGAAGCTGAGGATGACATCGGCGACCCGCATCGCGACGTTCTCGCGCATGCCACCGTGGTATCCGGCCCACAGCCCCAGCGCCGAGCCGATCAGCAGCGAGCACAGCACCGCGGGCACCGCGACGGACAGCGTCGTCCCGGCGGCGTCCATCAGCCGGGCCAGCACGCTGCGCCCCAGCACATCCGTGCCGAGCAGCCCGTAGAAGCCGTGGTCGAGGGAGGGCGGGCGCAGCGAGGCGCGCAGATCCTGTCGTACGGCTCGGTCCCCGATGAACAGCCGGCCGAACAGCGCGACGAGGAACACCCCGGCGAGGATGACGGCCGCGACGGCGGCGGCCCGGTCCCGGCCGAGCAGCAGCCACCAGCGGGGCGGGCGTTGGCGCGACGGGACGGCTGCCGCGCCGGAGGGCCGGTCGGCGGAGCCGGTGGGGTCGGCGGGGTCGGTCATGGTGGCTCCTTCGCTCACGCCGGCACCGCCTGGCGCACTCGGGGGTCGATCAGGGCGTGGCAGACGTCCACGAGGATGTTCAACGCGAAGATCGTCACCGCCGTGAGCAGGACGGCGGCCTGCAGCACCGCGAAGTCGCGCTGCAGAATCGAGTCGATCATGAGCTTGCCGATCCCGGGCCAGCCGAAGATCGTCTCCACCACCACCGCGCCGTTGACGAGACCGACGGTGAGATCCCCGGCCACGGTCAGCACCGGAGTGATGGAGTTGCGCAGCGCATGCCCGAACACCACGCGCTTGGGGTCGGCTCCCTTGCTGCGCGCGACCTTCACATACGGCGCGGACAGCGCACCGACCATGCTGCCGCGGACCACCTGCACCAGCACCCCGAACGGGCGGATCAGCAGGGTGGCGATGGGCAGTACCCAGATCTCGGGACCGCCCAGGGTGCCGGAGGTCGGCAGCCAGTCCAGCCCCACTCCGAAGACCAGCACCCCCACGATCGCGAACCAGAAGTCGGGGATGCTGGCCGCCGTCATCGACAGCAGACCGGCGATCCGGTCGATGAGCGAGTTGGGCCGGTACGCGGCGAGGCTTCCGATCAGCAGCGCCCCGAGGATCGCCAGGAGCATCGTCATCCCGGCCAGTTGGAGGGTGACGGGAAACGCCTTGAGCACCATCGAACCGGCCGACTCCCCGGTGCGCAGCGAGGTCCCGAAGTCGAGTCGCGCGGCGTTGGTGAGGTAGTCCCACAGCTGCACCGGAATGGAGTCGTCGAAGCCGTGAGCGGCGGAGAACTCCGCGCGTTGCTGCGGGGTGGCGCTCAGCGGGAGGTAGAGATCGACGGGGCTGCCGGTCAGACGGGCCAGGCAGAACACGCCGAGCACCACGAACACCAGGGGGATCGCGCTGGAGATGATGCGCTTGCGCAGGAAGGACGTCACTTCAGTGCCTCCCCGCCTGCGCGGGGCTGACCTCGGCCAGCCGCATCTCGTCCCCGGTGGCGGAGTCCGGCCGGTACCGCACCTTCGGCGACAGTCCCAGGAGTCCGCGCATATGGGCCAGATAGGCGTACTGCGCGACCGTCTCGTTCTGGTAGCCGAGCACCTCGGCGAACGCCTTCTCGCGGGCCTTGCCGGACAGCGCGTCCGCCGCGGCGATGCGCCGGTCGAGCTCCTTGGTGCCGAAGGTGGACTGCGGGCCGTCGCTCACCAGGTACTGACTCGTGGTGAAGGCCGCGTCCCCGGCCTGGTTGCCGTGCATGATCAGCAGCGCTACCGGCCCGACATCACGGGGCAGCGGACGCAGCTGGTACTGAAGGTGGGTGGCGGTGTCCGCCATGCGAATCCTCACGTTCAGCCCCACCCGTGCCATCTCGTACTGCAGGGCCTCGGCCACTTCCGAGATCCCGGCGAACATGCCGTTGCGCGCCACGAGGGTGATCTGCCGGTGCACGGGCACGCCGTCGTCGGCGGCCTGTTTCACCAGCGCGCGGGCGGCGGCCACCTTGTACGGGACTGGGGCGAGGTCGTCGTTGTGGCCCACCACGCCGGGCGGGACGAGTTGTGCGGCGGGCTTGGCCAGCCCGCCGAGGAGGGCGTCGATGATGCCCTTGCGGTCGACGGCCATGCCGATCGCCTTGCGCACCCGAATGTCGTTGAGCGGCGCCTCGCGGCCGTCCAGACGCAGGGCGGTGGTCTCGTTGTTGGGGTAGGCCACGGTGTTGCCCTTGTCGGCGCTGGTGTGGTCCAGCGCCGTCGCGATGTCGGCCTCGCCCTTGTCGATCATCGCGGCGCGGACGCTGGCGTCGCTGCGCCAGACATACCGGGCCCGGGGGTAGGCGGGCGCCTTCCCCCAGTAGTTCTCATTGCGGGCGAGGGAGATCGAGACACCGGTCTGCCATGACGTGACGGCGTAGGGGCCGGTCCCGATCGGTATCCGCACCTTGGCCTTGGTGCTGGTGGTGCGCGGCACGATCTCGACGAAGCTGAGCCGCAGGGGGAGGATGGGGTCGGTCTTCTCGGTGGTGACCGTCAGCCGGGTGGGGCTGACGGCGTGTACTTCGAGCTTCTCGTCGCCGAAGACGTAGCCGTCCACGTTGCAGGCGAGATCGGAGTTGACGGCGCGGTCGATGGAGAAGGCGGCGTCCTTCGCCGTGAACGGCTGCCCGTTCTGGAAGGTCACACCGGGGCGGATGTCGAAGGTCCATGTCGTGGGCTTCGTCTGCCGCCAGCCGGTCGCCAGCAGCGGATCCAGCTTCCCCGAGGTGGGGTCGCGTTCCACCAGCGGCTCGGTGATGTTGGAGCGGACGACGACACCGGTCGCGGTCAGCGATGACTCACAGGGCTCCAGCGTCGGGGGCTCCTGGGTGAGGACGAGCCGCAGGGTGCGGCCGTCCGCGCTGCCGGCGTCACCCGCCGCGTCACTGTTCGCCACGGCGCACGCGCTGGTCAGCAGCAACGTGCCGGTCGTGAGAAGGGCGAGAACTGTATGGGCCCGGCCCCGTTCCCGGCGCGGGCTGGAGGGTACGGAGGACTTCATCGTCGGCGTATCTCCGAGGGTGCTGGCGGGTTGCCGCCCGAGAACGACAGTCGACATGGGCTGTCTACACTTACGTACCCGGTCTGCATTTGTGGACGCCGAAGCTAAACCGGAGGTGCCGGTGCGTCAAGGGATCTGACAACAGACGCAGGTGAAACGGTCTTTGGTCAGGGCTCCCTGATCATTGACAGCCTTATGGGTCGCGTGCACAAATGAAGACGGCGCCTATATATGAGGACGGTGGTCATGGCCAGGACGGCTACCCCCGGTGGTGACCGGGGCATGCGCATCATGCTCAACCACCGGATTCTGAGCAGGTTCGGCGAGCGGCTGCGAGCGCGGACCGAGGACCGGCACGAGTGGCTGGACGTCTGCGACTGGGACGCGGCGCGGATCGCCGACGCCATCGCCTCCGTCGATGTGTACGTGGGCTCACAGCTCAGCGAGGACCACGCGCGCCGGGCCCAGCGCCTCCGCCTCGTCCATGTCGTCGGCGCGGGCTACGACGGCATCCCCCTGGAGGCGCTGGGGCCCGATGTGACCGTGGCGAACACCTTTCACCACGGCGCGTCGATCGCCGAACACGTCCTGATGTGCGTGCTGATGCTGTCCCGGCGGGTGCTCACGGCCGACCGGGAACTGCGGGCCGGCCGTTGGCGGAACGTGGCCGTCGATGCCACGCTCCCCTTCGGGGACACCCTGCGGGGCCGCCGTGTCGGCGTCATCGGCTTCGGCGAGACCGGGCGGGAGATCGGCCGGCTGTGCCAGGCGGTCGGCCTGGGCGTACGGGCCGTGCGCCGCGACCCATCGGCCCCGCTGCCCGACGATCTGCGCCCCGACTGGGTGGGCGGCACGGACCGGCTCCCGGAACTGCTGGCGGACTCCGACATCGTCGTGGTGACCGTGCCGCTGAGCCCCGCGACCCGCGGACTGATCGGCCCGGCCGAACTCGCCGCGATGGGCCCGCGGTCCCTCCTGGTCAACGTCGCCCGTGGCCCGGTCGTGCAGGAGGAGGCGCTGTACGAGGCGCTGTCGGTCGGCACCATCGCCGGGGCCGCCCTCGATGTGTGGTGGGCCGGCCCACCACACGCGCCGAGTCGGCTGCCGTTCCACACGCTGTCCAACGTGGTGATGACACCGCACAACTCGGGCCACACGGAGGAGACGTTCGCCGCTCGCGCCACGGATATCGCGGCCAACATCAACCGTCTGGAGACGGGGAGCCCGCTCAGCAATGTGGTGCGCGCCGGTCAGGTGCGGGCCGTGCCCGATGGCCCCGCGGCGGAGAGCGTCTGAAGCGCCTCAGGGAGCGATGGTGAGGTGGCTGATCAGGTCCTGACGGGGCGTGGAGCGATAGCGGAGGTCGACGGTGCCGCCGGGGAAGTCGCCCACGAGCCGCTGGGTGCCGAAGCCTCGACGACAGCGAGATGTACGTGTTCACCGCGGGTCCGGCCGCGAGCGAGGCGATGCGCGCCCGCTGCACCGAACTCGGGCGGCGGCGACCCGCGCCCCACTCGCGCGCGTCCGAGTGGAGACGCACCGAAGATCACCGCGGTCGACGTGGCCGAGCAGACCATGTAAGCCTTGGCGAACGACTGGCTGGAAGTACTCGCCGATGAGGAGACCAGGCAGGCCGAGGCCGCCTTGTCGCAACCCCTCCACGCCGAGCCCGGCCCCGATATGTGAGGCGAAGGCGGCGATCGTGTCAGAAGAACGTCAGGGCACCACACGGGCCGAGTTGATGAGCCGGCCCACACCGCTGGAGGCCGCGCCGCGCCTGGCCCGTGCCATCGGGCTGGAGCCCGATGATCTGTGGATCAAGCGTGACGATCTGATCGGGCTCGGCGGCGGGGGCAACAAGGTCCGCAAGCTGGAGTGGACGGCCGGGGCCGCCCATGCCGAGGGCGCCACCACGCTGGTGACGAGTGGGGCCGCGCAGAGCAACCACGCCCGTCTGACGGCCGCGGCCGGGGCCCGGCTGGGCATGGACGTGGTCCTGGTCCTCGCCGGTGCGCCGACCGAGGGTATGACCGGCAACATCGCGCTCGACGGTCTCTTCGGCGCCCGCGTCGTATGGGCGGGCGAGGTGAGCGAGGCGGAACTCGCGGCGGCCGTGCAGGACGTGGCCCGCGACCTGCGTGAGCGGGGCGCCCGGCCCGCGGTGATCCCCTTCGGCGGCTCCAGTGTGCTGGGCGCCCAGGGCTATGCCGCGGCGGGGACGGAACTCCTGGTGCAGGACCCGGAGCTGACCACGGCGGTCGTGGCGGTCGGATCGGGCGGCACCATGGCCGGTCTCGTCCACACCCTCGGGGCCGAGCGGGTGCTGGGGGTGCACTGCGGGGCCGTCGCCGATCCCGGGCACACCGTCGGCCACCTGGTCGAGGGACTGGCCGGACAGCCCGCGGCCACATCCCTGCGGCTGCGCCTCGATCAGGTCGGGCCCGGCTACTCCGCGCTCACCGAACCGGTCATGGACGCCATCACCACGGCGGCACGCACCGAAGGCATCGTCCTCGACCCCATCTACACCGGTCGTGCCCTGGCCGGTCTCATCGCGGCCGTCCACGACGGCCAAGTGCGCCCCGGGCAGCGCACGGTCTTCGTGCACACGGGAGGGCTGCCGGGCCTGTTCGGGCACGCCGAGACGCTGGAGCGGGCGCGTTCCGCCGTGGCCGACACCGCCGTACGGTGGCCCCGCCGCTGAGTGTCACACCGGCATGACCGCGGTGCGCCTGAACGATCCGGGGTCACTCCGCGCGGGGCTCCGCTCCCTCGGTGGCATCGGCGACCGCGTCGGCGCACGTGGCGAGTCGGCGGGCCAGGGCGCGCACATGGTCGCGCAGGGCCTCCGGATGCTCGATCACGAACGGGAGGTCCAGCCAGGCGAGTACGGAGGGCACCCACTCCAGCCGCTCGGCCCGCAGCTCGACCCGCACCCATGCGCTGCCCTCTCCCTGCCCGGGGGCAGCGGCGGCGTCCCGCGCCGGGGCGGCCGGGAGTTCCCGCACGGTGGCGAGCCCGGGCGGGAGCCGGTGGCGGACCTGCTCGACGGTGCCCCGGACCCGGAGCGACACCTCGTGCAGATACGGCACCCCGGCCAGCCCGGACAGCACCCGCGCGGCCGGGTCGAACCCCTCGGGCACATCGAACGACCCCGATAGCACCGAGGCCGTCTCGATCCGGTCCAGCCGGAACGTGCGCACCTCGCCGCTGGCCGAGTCCGCCCCCGTCACATACCAGCGCCCGGAGTGCGCGACGACCCCGTACGGATGCACGGTGCGTTCGCTGCGCCGCCCCTTCCAGGCGGTGTAGCCGATGGCGACGGGGCGGCGGTCCCGCGCCGCCTCCGCGAGCATCAGCAGCACACTGGTCTCCGGGATGGCCATGGGGCGGGCCGGGGCGGTGAAGTCGGCGGTCGCCAGCAGCGCGTCCAGGCGGCGGCCGAGCGCCTCGGGCAGCACCCGGCGCACCTTGGCGGCGGCGCTCTCCGCCGCCGCGACGGACGTGGTCACCAGCCCGGCCCGGCGGCCGGCGACCAGCCCGAGCAGCACGGCCAGCGCCTCCTCGTCGGTGAGCATCAGCGGCGGCATCCGATAGCCGGGCGCGAGCCGGTAGCCGCCGTAGCGGCCGCGCACCGACCGGACCGGGACGTCCAGGTCGATCAGATGGCCGACATAGCGGCGGACGGTGCGCTCGTCCACGCCGAGCCGGCCGGCCAGATCGGCGACGGTACGGGTGCCACCGGCCTGGAGGATCTCCAGCAGGGCGAGCACACGGGCGGTCGGTCGGTTCATACCGATCAAGTATTCCGCGAATACCGGGCGGATCCTGTCCGGTACCCCTTCTAGCGTCCGAGCCATGGCGACCTACGTACTTCTTCCCGGGTTCTGGCTCGGGGCCTGGGCCTGGCGCCCGGTGGCGGATGACCTGCGCGGCCGTGGGCACGATGTCCACTCCCTCAGCCTGACCGGGATGGGCGAACGGGTACACCTCGCCCGGCCCGACACCGACCTGGAGACCCATGTCACCGATGTGCTCAACCTGATCCACTACGAGGACCTGCACGATGTGGTGCTGGTCGGGCACAGCTATGCCGGTGCCGTGGTGGTACCGAGCGTGGCGGACCGGATGCCGGACCGGATCAGCCGCCTGGTGTTCATCGACAGCGGACCGCTGCCGGATGGCATGTCCCATCTGGAGTTCACCCCGCCGGAGGAGCGGTCGCGCAACGCCGAGCTGGTTCGTACGGAGGGGGAGGGCTGGCGGCTGCCGCCCCCGCCGTGGCGGCGGCTGGCCTCCGAGGTACCCGGGCTGCCGGACGACACGCTCGAACGGATGGTGCGGCTGTCCGCCCCGCAGCCGTGGGCCACCGCCACCACCCCGGTCCGGCTGACCGGGGCATGGGAGAAGCCGCCGCGGCTGCATGTGCTGTGCAGCTTCCCGGTGGCAGAGGTCCGGGCGCGGATCGGCGTCGTTCCGGCCTTCCGGCATATGGCGACCGAGGGCTGGGCGTACTGGGAACTGCCCGGCTGGCACTGGCCGATGTTCGACCGGCCCGGTGAGCTGGCGGCGATCCTGCACGACGTGGCCTGACGGGCCCCTCGGCTGTCGCTCGCTGATGGCGCGGTCCACTGCGCAGTGGACCGCGCCATCAGCTTTCCCGCTGTCATCGGCGTTCCCGCTGTCATCGGTTCCCGTCGCCCTCAGTTCCCGTTGTCATCAGCGTTTCCGGACCAAGAGTGATCAGTTCCCGATTGGAGTGCCTGCGACTCTAGACAGGACTGAACATGTATGGCTAACTCCCGGACATGCCTAAACAGGTCCTCAAGCATCAGCGCATCGCCCGCGTCCTGGCCCGTGAGATCCACAGCGGCGCCCTGGAGCCGGGCAGCAGGCTGCCAGGCGAACACGCGCTCACCCGGCGCTTCGCGGTCAGCAGGGCCACCGTCCGCCAGGCGCTGGACGAGCTCAGCAAGCAGGGACTGATCTCCACCCACGCGGGTGTCGGCTCGTTCGTCACCTTCGACGGCGGCCTGCTGGACAACCGGCTGGGGTGGACCAGGGCGCTGGCCGACCAGGGCGCTCAGGTCACCACCGAGGTGCTCCGTCTCGAAGTGGTGCGCGACGCCCGGCTGGCCGGTGAACTCGGCATCGAGGGCGTTGAGTTCATGGCGCTCGACCGGTTGCGGGTGCTGCCGGAGGGCACTCCGGTCGCGCTGGAGCGCAGCCGGGTTCCGATGGTCCCGGCCCTGGCCGATGTCCCGCTCGGCGGGCTCCTCGACGGCTCGCTGACCAAGACCCTCGCCGCGGTCGGCCTCCGGGCCACGCACGGGGACGAGTGGGCGTCCGTGCGCCAACTGGCCGCCGACGAGGCGACCCTGCTCCGCCGCCAGGTGGGAGAGGTCTGGCTCAACACCCGCCGGGTCAGCCGCGGTGCCGATGGCCGGATCGTCGAGCGGGTGACCAGCCTCCTGGACCCCGCCCGCTTCCAGCTGCACCTCGGCTTCGGGGAGAGCCCCGACGAGACGGCCCTGGGCAATGGCGACGGGGCATCCGCGACGAAGCAGCCCCGATGAGACCGCACACCGCGCCCGCCCGCACCCGGCGTACCGCCTCCGCGCACTGACAGGAAGACCGACAGGAAGTCCGAATGAACCACCAGCACGACCGCGCGCTCGGCGCCCTCTACGGCCTGGCGATGGGCGATGCCCTCGGTATGCCCACCCAGATCATGTCCCGGCGGTCCATCGTCGCCCGGTTCGGCACCGTCACCGATTTCGAACCCGGCCCGGAGGACAACCCGGTGAGCGCCGGAATGCCCGCCGGTTCGGTCACGGACGACACCGATCAGGCCGTCATCGTGGGCCGGCTGCTGACCGGGTCCGGCGGCCGGATCGACCCGCTGCGGCTCGCGCACGAGCTCCTGGAGTGGGAGCGCGCCATGAAGGCCAAGGGTTCCTTCGATCTGCTCGGCCCCTCCACCAAGGCCGCACTGGAGGCCGTGTCCCGTGGCGTACCGCCGGAGGAGGCGGGCAAGTCCGGTGCCACCAACGGCGCGGCCATGCGGATCACCCCCGTCGGCGTCGCCTTCCCCGACACGCCCCTGGAGCCCTTCCTCGACCGGGTCGCGGAGGCGTGCCAGGTCACCCATGACACCTCCATAGGCATCGCCTCCGCGGCCGCCGTGGCCGCCGCGGTGAGCCGGGGCATCGGCGGCGGGAATCTGGAGGATGCCGTCGGTGCGGCGATCACGGCGGCCGCGGCCGGTGCCGAACGCGGCCACTGGGTCGCCGGGGCCGATATCGCCGCCCGCATCGGCTGGGCCGTGGACCTGGTCCGCGCAACTCCCGAGCGGCAGGCCCTGGACCGCGTCTGCGACCTGGTCGGCACCAGCGTCGCCAGCCAGGAGTCGGTCCCCGCCGCCTTCGCCGTACTGGCCCTCGCCGAGGGCGAGCCATGGCGGGCCTGCCTGCTGGCGGCCAACCTCGGCGGCGACTGCGACACCATCGGCGCCATGGCCGGCGCCATGGCCGGCGCCGTCAGCGGGGCCTCCGCCCTGCCCGCCGACGCCCTCGCCACCCTGCGCTCGGTCAACGACCTCGCCCTGGAACCGCTGGCCAAGGCCCTGCTCGCGCTGCGCGCCGACACGGCCGAATGACACACACCTCCGCCCCCACATCCGCACCGGAGCGCCCCCGGACAGAAAGACAGGTACGACCATGGCGGCTTCAGAGAACGACCGCGTCGGCTCCGTGGAGACCAGAGGCATCGAACCGGTTCCCGACGCCGAGCGCCACGGCCACGCGAGCCAGATGTTCTGGACCTGGTTCGCCGCGAACATCAGCATCCTCGGCCTGCCGCTCGGCGCGGCGCTGGTCAGCTTCCGCGGCCTGAACATCTGGCAGGCGGCCGTCGTGGCCATCCTCGGGTCCTTCGGCTCCTTCGCCCTGGTGGGCGCCCTCAGCATCGCCGGGAAGCGGGGCGGAGCACCCGCCCTCACCCTCTCCCGCGCGGTGTTCGGGGTCCGTGGCAACGCGGGGCCCACGCTGGTCACCTGGATGAGCCGGCTCGGCTGGGAGACCATCAACACCACCACGGCCGCCTTCGCCCTGCTGGCGCTGCTCGACGCCGCCTTCGGCATCCGGCGGAACACCGTCCTCACCGTGGTGTGCCTGCTGGTCTTCATCGGCTGCACCCTGCTGATCAGCGGCCTGGGCCACGCCACCATCATGTGGATCAACAGATGGGCCAGCTATGTCTTCGGGCTGCTCAACCTGGTCGTGATCGGCTTTCTCGCCACCACCCTGGACTGGGGCAAGGTCTTCCACGCCCAGGTCGGGCCGGTGAGTTCGATGGTCGTGGGCGTCGGCATGATCGCCGCCGGTACCGGGATCGGCTGGGCCAACACCGGGGCCGACTACGCCCGTTACCTGCCCCGCCGGATTCCCGGCGGCAGGCTGGTGGCCGCTTCCGCCTTCGGCGCCGGTATCCCGCTGGTGGTGCTGATCTCGCTGGGCTCGCTCCTCGCGGCGGGTGAACCCGATCTGGCCTCCGCCTCCGACCCCGTCTCGGCGATCAACACGATGCTGCCGTCGTGGATGTCCATCCCGTATCTGATCGCCGCGTTCGGCGGACTGCTGCTCTCCAACCACCTGTCCGTCTACTCGGCCGGGCTCACCATGATCACCCTGGGGATACGGGTCCGGCGCACCCTCGCCGTCGGCCTGGACGTGGTCGTCACCTTCGCGGGCGGGATCTACTTCATCCTGATCGCCAAGGACTTCTACGGTCCGTTCATCACCTTCCTCACCCTCCTCGCCGTCCCCATCAACGCCTGGGTGGGCGTCTTCGCGGTCGACCTGGTACTCCGCCGGTCCTACGACGGCGCGGCCCTGATGGACGTCGGCCGCTCCAGCCGCTACTGGTTCCGGGGCGGGGTCGCCTGGGCCGCGATGATCGCCTGGGCGGTGGCCATCGTGGTGGGCCTGCTGTTCACCGAGGCCAGCACCAGCGCCACCGACGTGTGGTTCTCCGGGCCGCTAGCCCACAGCTGGATCGGGTCCAACGGGCTGGGATGGGTGGTGACCCTGGTGCTCGCGGCCGTCGTCTACGCCCTGCTGCGCCGGCTCGACGGCACCGTCCGCGAGGAGGCGTCCGCGCAGCCGCCCCAGCAGCAGGTGCTGCCCGCCCCGGCCGCGCGGGAGCTCTCATGACCGGCCACGACGGCGTCCCCGGGGCCTGTGGCGAGGCCACGGGCGGTCGGCTGGTGCTGCTCGGCAACGCCATCGTCGACCTGGTGATGCGGGTGCCCGCACTGCCCGAGCGGGGCGGCGACATCATCTCCCAGGACACCACCCTCACCACGGGCGGCGGATTCAACGTCCTCACCGCCGCCCGCCGCCTGGGCCTGCCCGCCGTGTACGCGGGCGCCCACGGCACCGGGCCGTTCGGCGACCGGGTCCGGGCGGACCTCGCCCGCGAAGGCATCGAGGTGCCGTTGCCTCCGGTCACGGAGGAGGACACCGGATTCTGCGTGGCCTTCGTCGACGGCGGTGGCGAGCGCACCTTCGCCACCAGCCTCGGCGCCGAGGCCCGGCTGACCGAGGCCCACGCGGCGGCCGTGCTCGCCGCGCTGCGCCCCGGCGACCTGGTGCAGATCTCCGGATACGGGCTCGCCTACCCGGTGAACGGCCCGGTCCTGGCCTCGCTCGTGGCACGGCTGCCGGAGCACACCCGGGTCTTCCTCGACCCGGGCCCGCTGGCCGACCAGATCCCGGAGGAGGTGCTGGAGCCCGTTCTGGCGCGCTGCGACTGGCTCAGCTGCAACCAGCGCGAGGGGCGGCTGCTGACCGGCCGGGACGACGCCCGGGAGGCCGCGGCGGCGCTCGCCGCCCGGCTGGGCCCGCGCACCGGTGTGCTGCTGCGGGCCGACGCGGACGGCTGCTGGCTGGTCCCGCCCGGCGGCGAGCCCGCGCACATCCCCGGCCACCGGGTGACCGCCGTCGACAGCAACGGCGCGGGCGACGCCCATACGGGAGCGCTCCTGGCCCTCCTCGGCCACGGGCTGGACCTGAGCGGCGCCGTACGGGGTGCCAACGCGGCGGCCGCCTTCGCGGTCACCCGCCACGGCCCCGCCACCGGACCGACCGTCGGCGAACTGCTGGACTTCCTCGACGGCGAGCCGCTCGCGGCGCGGCTGTCCTCGGTGCTCGTACGGTAGTCCGCGCCTGGGCCCGCCTTCGGAGGGCGGGCACCGGGTGAGTCCGAACCCCTGACACGAGCGCGTTTCACCCCGCGGTGCCGGACGCGTCCTTCCCGTCGGGGGTGTGCGCATACGCGCCGAGGACGTGGTCGCGCACCGCGGTCAGGATGCGGTCCGACAGATCGTCGCCCGCGCAGGCCCGCGACAGCACCAACGCCCCGACCATGGTGGACAGTTCGACGAGAACGGACTCCTCGTCGGCGGCCGTGTCGCCGGACGTCCTCGCGGTGCGCTCCATCCCGCCGATCAGGTTGCGCACACCCTCGGTGTACGCCCCCTTGAGCGGGTCACCGGGCTCCGCCCGCGCGGCGTCCACCGCCAGCGCCGCGGCGGCGCACCCCAGCCCGGGGTTGTCACGGTGCCGGGCGGACAGATAGCTGGCCAGGAACGCGGCCCGGGCGCCGCCCGTGTCCTCACCCTCGGCGGGTTCCTCCATGTCGGCGAGGCGTTCGGCGAACGCGGCCGAGCACGCCTGGGCGACCAAGTCGTCCTTCGAGGCGAAGTGGCGGTAGAAGCCGCCGTGGGTCAGACCTGCCGCCGCCATCGCCTGCGGCACGCTCACCTTCTCGGCGCCATGGGTGCGCACCAGCTTCGCGGTGGCCGCGATCACCTGCTCGCGGTGGCGTTCGGCCTCGGCTCGGGATGCTCGGGGCATGGTCGGTACTTCCTTCTGCGTGTGGTGCCGGACTGGGGTACCGGACGCCGGTACCGCGTCGATGATATTTGCGGTCCATTTTAGATGATGCTAATAATCTATTTTAGCGCGCCGCTGGGCCGCGGCCTCATGGGCCGCCGTCCCCGCCGGTTCGTACGCGCGATTCGACACGTTCGACAGGGAGGTCCGACATGGTTGCGATCGATGGTTCCGTGGTGCTGGTGACCGGAGGCCAACGTGGCATCGGCAAGGCGTATGTGGAGGCACTGCTCCGGCGCGGAGCGGCGAAGGTCTACGCGACGGCGCGAAAGCCCAGCCCCAGCGAGGACCCGCGGGTCGAGGCCGTTTCCCTCGATGTCAACGACGCGGACGCGGTCGCCGCGCTCGCCGACCGGGCCACGGACGTGGACATCGTCATCAACAACGCGGGAGTGCTCCTGCCCTCGCCGCTGCTGACGGCGGACATGGCCGACGTGGTGGCCACGTTCGAAACGAATGTCTTCGGGCCCCTCCGGGTGGCCCGTGCGTTCGCCCCGGTCCTCGCCGCGCGGGGTGGCGGCGCGCTGGTCGACATGCACTCCGTGCTGTCCTGGGGCGCCGGCGCGGCTGCCTACGGCGCCTCGAAGGCCGCCCTGTGGTCGATCACGAACTCCCTCCGCATCGAGCTGGCGGAGCAGGGGACCCAGGTGGTCGGGGTGCACCTCGGGCTCGCCGACACCGACATGGTCGCCGGGATACCGAGTCAGAAGATCTCCCCGGCCGAGGTCGTGGAGGCGGTCCTGGACGGCGTCGAGAGCGGCGGCAACGAGGTGCTCGTCGACGCCGTGACCCGGCAGATGAAGGCGGCGCTCGCCGGGCCGGTGGAGGGCCTCACCGTTCGTCTCGGAGGCTGACCGCCCGCCGCGGACGTCGCTCGTCGCCACCGTTCGACTTCACTCGTCCTCAAGGAGAGAGCAATGCCCCTGTGGCACGTCTACCATCCGGTCGACGCCTACTCCGCGGAGCAGAAGCGGCAGTTCGCCGCGGACGTCACGGAGTACTACACCCGGGTCGGTCTGCCGAAGTTCTACGTCGTCACTCTTTTCCACGAGGTTCCCGAGTCCTCGTTCCTGGTGGGCGGGGAGCCGTCGAACAACTCCGTCCGGGTCGTGGTCGAGCACATCGCCCGCCACTTGACGGACCCCGAGGTGAGGAAGAAGGGCACCGAGGGACTCAACCGCCTGCTGGCCCCTCACACCCGGGATCGCGGGCTGCACTGCGAGTTCCACGTCGACGAGACGCCCCGGGATCTCTGGATGATCGACGGGATGTGGCCCCCTCCCTCGCGCAGCGAAGCCGAACAGCTCTGGGCGCGGGAGAACCGTCCGGTGGCGTACTGACCGCGACCGCGACCGCGCCGCGGCAGCGCGAGGCCGCCGACATCGATCGGCGGCCTCGCCTCCTCCCCGTGAAATTCGTGGCCGGGCGGGGAAGGGTCTGATTGGATCGCGGTATGGCCCAGGAAGACACGCGGAAGATCGGAATCCTGCTGTTCCCGGACGTGGAGGAGCTCGACGCCATCGGTCCATGGGAGGTGCTGTCCTACTGGACGCGCAACTTCGCCGAGGATGGATGGCGGGTGTTCTGCTTCTCCGCCGATGGAAACCCTGTGACCTGCGCGAAGGGGCTCACCGTCGCAGCCCGTCACGCGATGGCTGACCTGCCCGCCCTGGATGTGCTGCTGCACCCCGGCGGCCAGGGGACCCGGCCCCAGCTCGGGGACGCCCGGCATCTGGAGTGGGTCCGGGCCCAGCGGCGATCCGTGCCCCTGATGACGAGCGTGTGCACGGGCTCGCTGGTCTACGCGGCGGCCGGACTGCTGGCCGGGCGGCCCGCCACCACACACTGGGCGTCGCTGGACCGGCTCGCCGAGCTCGACCCGACGATCGACGTACGGCCCGACGAGCGGTTCGTCGACGACGGTGACCTGATCACCTCCGCGGGGGTCTCGGCCGGTATCGACATGGCCCTTCACCTGGTCGCCAGGCTGGCCTCACCGGAGCGCGCACGTCAGGTGCGGCGTGGCATCCAGTACGACCCACGGCCACCGGTGTGAGCTCAGCCGGGACTGGAGCGGCCGTGCCGCCAGTAGCCGAAGAACGCGATGTCCGGCTTCGGCACGCCGCGGTCGCGCACCAAGTGGCGGCGCAGCCCGGTGGCCAGTCCGGCCTCCCCGGCGACCCAGGTGTAGAACCGACCCGGTCGCAGGGACGACGTCCGGACCGCGTCGAGGACCAGTGCGCCGGGCAGGGTGTCCCCGCCGTCCCGGGCCAGCCACCGCACCCGTACCCCCTCGGGAGCGGTGATGTCGTCACGGATGTCGGCGGTCCCGGGCACCTCCAGGAAGACCTCCGCCACCAGTGACGCCGGAGCGTCCTCGAGGATGGCCAGGATCGCCGGTAAGGCGCTCTCGTCCCCGGCGAGCAGCTGCCATTCGGCATGGGCCGGTGGCAGATAGCTCATGCCCATATCGAAGATGCCCGCCGGGTCCCCGGGCCGGGCGCGCCGGGCCCAGATGGAGGCCGGGGTGTCGCCGTGCAGGGCGAACTCGATGTCCACCTCGCCGAGTTCGGGCCGGGCGCGCCGGATGGTGAAGTTGCGCACCCATGGTCGGCGTGACTTCGGCAGGAGGAGCAATTCCGCCATCCACGCATCACTGGAGAGCTTCGGCATCCTCAGCCCGTCCTGCCCTTCGCGGGGGAAGAACAGCCGCACCATCTGGTCGAAGCCCATCGGCTTCAGATGCTCCAGTTCGGGTCCGCCGAGCGTGATGGTCGAGAAGGCGGGTGTCAGTTGAGTGTTACGGCGCACCTCCAGCGTGATCATTTGCCGTGATTCGGGCGTGCGCGTCTTGGGCAACATGTCGTTCCTCGCGTTGAGTTGGAGGCCGCTCGCCGCCTGGTCACAGGTCCACGACGAGCCGCGGGGACAGGGAGCGGGACACACAGGCGTACATCCGGCCCGAGGGGGCGCCGATGTCGTCCCGGTGCTCGGGCTCGCCGTCGAGCACGGCCACTTCGCAGCTGCCGCAGACGCCTTCGCGGCATCCGGACGCCACGCGGAATCCGGCGTGGGTCAGGGCGTCCAGCAGCGACTCGTCGGCGGGTACCTGGACCGTCCGCCCCGACCGGGCACACACCGCCTCGAACGCCGTATTGGGGGCGAACGTCCTGGGCGCCGGGCGGAACCGCTCCGCGTACAGCCGCCCCGAGGGGAACGCGTCCTCCGCCGCGGCGAGCATCGGTCCGGGGCCGCAGGCGTACACCACGGCACCGGGGCTCAGCGCGGAGGCCAGAGCGGCGAAGTCCGGCCTGCCCTGCTGTCGCGTGGCGACGATCCGCACCCGATCGCCGTAGGAGGAGCGCAGTTCGTCGACGAAGGGCATGGACGCCACCGACTGCCCCAGATATACGAGCGACGCCGGGACGTCCGACGCGGCCGCCGCCCGCAGCATCGGCAGGATCGGGGTGATGCCGATCCCGCCGGCGAGGAAGAGGTACTCGGGCGCGGCGAGCAGCGGGAAGTGGTTCCGGGGCAGCGACACATCGAGGGCGCGGCCCCGGCGCAGAAACCGGTGGATGTACTCCGAACCACCCCGGCTGAGGCGGTCGTGGCGTACGGCGACGCGGTAGGACTCCCGGTCCGCCGGGTCTCCGCACAGCGAGTACTGCCGGGTCAGCCAGTTCGGCAGCGCCAGGTCGATATGGGCGCCCGGTTCCCAGGGCGCCAGCGGGCCGGTGGCGCCCCGCAGGACGAGGGAGACGACGTCTTCGGCGACCTGCTCGATGTGGTCGACGACGGTCTGTTGCATCGTTGATTCACCTTGTGCCGTGGTCAGTAGAGTTTCCGGTAGCCCTCTTCGAGAGCGTGGGTGAGCGCCATCGGGTCGATGTCCATCCCGAATTGGGCGGCGGCGATCTCGCCGACCGATGGGATCTCGTCGGCGAGGGCCTGGCTCGCGGGATCCCACAGCCGGGAGCGGATGAGCGCGCGGCCACAGTGGAAGTACGCCTCCGCCACCTCGACGACGATCGCCAGCACCGGATCCCTGGCCTCGGTCTGCATCCGGGCGAGCACATCGGGGTCGTCGGTGGGGTAGGCGCGGCCGTTGACCCGCAAGGTCTCCCGCAGCCCGGGGATGAAGAAGAGCAGCCCGATCCCGTCGTTCTCGGCGAGGTTGCGGAAGGAGTCGGCGATCTTGTTGCCGGGGCGGTCGGGAATCGCCAGCGTGCGGTCGTCGAGCACCTTCACGAACCCCGGGTAGTCGCCACGGGGGGAGCAGTCGGCGCGGCCCTCCGCGTCCGCCGTGGCCATGGACAGGAAGGGGGAGTGCGCGATGAAGAGGCGGAAGTAATCGTCGATATGGTCCTGGATCTTGGCCTTGGTCATGGCTTCGGGCTCCCCGAGCAGAGCGTGGACCTCGGCCGGCGACAACCGCCGGGGGCGTGTGCTGGTCTGTGTCATGAGGACTCCTTCCGGGAGGGGCGGAGCGGAGGGCGCGGGGCCCGTGCCGGTCGCCTCCCGCCTCCCTGCCGACGACGGTGGCTCACCGCTCCGCCGCAGTTCATGGCACTATTGTGAGCAATTACTCAGGTCTCGCGCCACTCGCTTTCACAGGCGCTGTGCAGGAGGTGTCATGACGACCGGCCGTCACGGACTTCAGCCACGTAAACAGCCACGCCAGGTCCGGGCCGAGCTCACCCGGCAGCGCATCCTCACCGCCGCTGCTCACATTTTCGCCGAGTACGGCTATGCCGCCGGGACCACCAATCGCATCGCCGAGCGCGCCCGGATCTCGATCGGCTCGCTGTATCAGTACTATCCGAACAAGGACGCGATCCTGGCCGAGTTGCTGATCCGTCACCTCGACGCCGGGGGCGTCGCCATCAGGAGCCGCCAGGACGAGGACGAACCGGACTCCCTGGAAGAGATCATCCGCGGGTTCGCGCGCCCCGTGATAGCGAACCATCTGGACGACCCGCAGCTGCTCCGCGTCATGATGGAACACGGGCCACGGTCGCCCGAGTTGCTTGAGAAGATCGCCCGGCATGAGCGGGAGCGGGTCGCCTACACCCAGGAGTTGCTCGAGCGCCATCCCGAGGTCCGGGTCGAGGACACCTACGTCGCCGCCCGGCTCGTGGTGTCCACGGTCGAGCTCGTCGTCCACCAGCTCATCGCGGCGCCCGACTCCATCGACACCACGCGGCTGGAGAACGAACTCGTCGCGATGATCACCAGCTACCTCACGGCAGCACCGGGCGGGGGCGGCGCGATTGACCGGCCACGGGACGAGGGACGGGCACCCGGTGGCCCGGGTGCCCGTCCCTCGTGATGTGTTGTGACGTGTGAATTGCTCGGGACCCGGGGGTCAGTCGATCGTGATGATGGGCTTGCGCAGGTCGAACCATGTCGCCAGGTCGAGGGCGCGTTCGATGGTGGCGCGCTGCTGAGTGGTGATGACCTCCGCCGGTGCGTCGAGCGCCTCCTTCAGCGTCTCGGCGCGGCACAGTTCGAGGGCCGGGTGTCCGGAAGTGATGAGGTCGCCCGCCTGCCGCCTGATGGCGGCGAGATAGGCGGGGTCGAAGCTGCCGGGGTAACCACTCTTCTTACGGTTGGCCACGGACTCGGGGAGCACATCGCGGGTGGCCTCGCGCAGGATGCTCTTCTCCCGCCCGTCGAATGTCTTCAGCGACCAGGGGGTGTTGAAGACATAGGAGACGAGGCGGTGGTCGCAGAACGGCACCCTGACCTCCAGGCCGACGGCCATGCTCATCCGGTCCTTGCGGTCGAGCAGGGTGTTGACCATGCGGGTGAGGTGCAGATAGCAGACCTGCCGCATGCGCTTCTCCAAGCCGGTCTCGCCGTCCTTGAGCGGGACTTCGTCCAGGGCGCTGAGGTAGTGGTCGTGCAGATAGGTGTCCAGGTCGAGCTTCTCGGTGAGGTCCTGGGACAGCAGGTCCTTGGTGTCGCCGAGCGTCAGTCCTCCGGCGAGCCACGGAAAGGTGTCGGCCTCGCGCCGCTCGTCGTGGAACCACGGGTAGCCGCCGAAGACCTCATCGGCCGACTCGCCCGACAGAGCCACGGTCGACTGTTCGCGAACGGCCTTGAACAGCAGGTAGAGGGAGTTGTCCCGGTCGCCGAGACCGGTGGGCAGATCCCTCGCCGCGATGGCCGCCTGCCTGACGGCCGGGTCGGACAGGGCGGAGCCGTCGAGCACGATGTCCCGGTGGTCGCATTTCACATGCTCGGCCACGGCGTGCACATACGGCGTGTCGACGCTGGGCGCCACGTCGATCGCGCGGAAGTTCTCCGCCTGCCCGGGGAAGTCCACGGCGAAGCTGCGGACGGTCTCGCCGTGTTCGCCGAGCTTGCGGGCGGCGAGCGAGGTCATCGCCGAGGAGTCCAGCCCCCCGGAGAGCAAGGTGCAGCGGGGCACGTCGGCGACGAGCTGACGGGCGATGATGTCCTCCAGGAGCTCCCGCACATGGGCGACGGTCGCCTCCTGGTCATCGGTGTGCTCGGAGACCTCCAGACGCCAGTACGCCTGCTCGCGAAGTCCATTGCGGTCGACGACGGCGATGTGGCCGGGGCGCAGCTCCTTCATGCCCTTCCAGATCGCATGGCCCGGGGTCTTGGCGAAGGAGAAGATCTCCCGCAGCCCGTCCAGGCCGACCTCGGGGGCGGCGAGCGGATTGGCGAGGATGGCCTTGGGCTCGGATCCGAAGAGGACGCCGTCGTCGGTCTCGTAGTAGTAGAACGGCTTGATGCCCATCCGGTCCCGGATCATCACCAGCTTCTCGGTACGGGAGTCCCAGATGGCGAAGGCGTACATGCCGTTCAACTTCTCGGTGAGGGATTCGCCCCATTCGACATAGCCGCGCAGGACGACCTCGGTGTCGGAGTCGGTGGTGAAGCTGTGGCCCCTGCGGCGCAGTTCATCGCGCAGCTCGGTGAAGTTGTACGCCTCACCGGAGTAGACCATGCTCACGGGGCCGTCGGACGTGTCGACGGCCATGGGCTGCGCCCCGCCGGGCAGGTCGATGACGGCCAGCCTCCGGTGCCCGAGCGCCGCCCTGCCGGTCACCCACGCTCCGGCCGCGTCCGGGCCCCGGCAGGCCATCGTCTCCGTCATGGTGTCGAGGACCTGGCGGTGGGAGGTCAGATCGCGACGGTAGGAGACCCAGCCGGTGATGCCGCACACAGTGATCATCCCTTTCGCTCAGCGGGAGATGGTTGCCTGTGAAAACCATCTACCTCTCCGGAGGCGGATCGCCACCGGGAGCTGATCTCCGGGAGAGTGGTATTTCTCACTGGTAAATTCCTGTTAATGGTAAGTTTCGTCATGAGTGCTGTCCGAAAAACGACGCCCACTAAGTCGCTATTTTACGGCTGATATCCGCCTCGTAATTCATCAAGGAATGACCGGCGGTATACGAAAGAGAAGGAACCGCGCCGTGGCGGCCTCGGCCCTCGTGAGGGGTCGCGGCGCTTGGCCGGTGGCGGGGTCCATGAGCTTGTGTGTCGTCCGGTTGAGCATGTGGGAGCCGCGCCGAGGGCCCGCGTGGTGCGGCCGGTCGGGGGCGCCGACGCCCCCCATGACCTGGGGAGCTAGCATATGAGCGCCACCTAGCTCGAAAGATAAACTTGTGACTCTCAACGAGGACTCGTTCACCAACTGGAAGCACCGCGAGGAGATCGCGGAGTCGATGATCCCCCTCATCGGGAAGCTGCATCGGGAGCGGGACGTCACGGTCCTGCTGCACAGCCGCTCCTTGGTGAACAAGTCGGTCGTCAGCATCCTGAAGACCCACCGATTCGCCCGTCAGATCGCCGGTGCGGAGCTGTCGGTCACCGACACCCTGCCGTTCTTGCAGGCGCTCACCGGACTGGATCTCGGCCCCTCCCAGATCGACATCGGCTTGCTCGCCGAGACGCACCGGGCCGATGACCGCGGTCTCTCCGTGGAGGAGTTCACCGCCGAGGCCGTCGCCGGGGCCACCGGGGCCAACAAGATCGAATGCCGTGAGGGACGCGATGTCGTCCTCTACGGATTCGGACGGATCGGGCGGCTGGTCGCCCGTCTGCTCATCGAGAAGGCCGGATCCGGCAACGGGCTGCGGCTGCGGGCCATCGTCGTCCGCGGAAGCGGCGGACGGGCCGGTGAGGATCTCGTCAAGCGGGCCTCGCTGCTGCGCCGCGACTCCATCCACGGCCAGTTCCAGGGCACGATCACCGTGGACGAGGCGAACGGCAAGATCATCGCCAATGGCAACGAGATCAAGGTGATCTACGCCGACGACCCGGCGTCGGTGGACTACACGGCGTACGGCATCAAGGACGCCATCCTCATCGACAACACCGGCAAGTGGCGCGACCGCGAGGGGCTGTCCGGGCATCTGCGCCCCGGTATCGACAAGGTGGTGCTGACCGCGCCGGGCAAGGGCGATGTCCCCAACGTCGTCCATGGCGTCAACCACGACACGATCAAGCCGGACGAGCGGATCCTGTCCTGCGCCTCGTGCACCACCAACGCGATCGTCCCGCCGCTGAAGGCGATGGCGGACGAGTACGGCGTGCTGCGCGGCCACGTGGAGACCGTCCACTCGTTCACCAACGACCAGAACCTGCTGGACAACTACCACAAGTCCGACCGCCGCGGCCGCTCCGCGCCGCTCAACATGGTCATCACCGAGACCGGTGCCGCCTCCGCCGTGGCGAAGGCCCTGCCCGACCTCAAGGCGAAGATCACCGGCAGCTCGATCCGCGTTCCGGTGCCGGACGTCTCGATCGCGATCCTCAATCTGCGGCTCGCGCGCGAGACCACCCGTGAGGAGGTCCTGGACCATCTTCGCGAGGTGTCCCTGACCTCGCCGCTCAAGCGCCAGATCGACTTCATCAGCGCCCCCGACGCGGTCTCCAACGACTTCATCGGTTCGCGCCATGCCTCGATCGTCGACGCGGGCGCCACCAAGGTCGAGGGCGACAACGCGATCCTCTACCTCTGGTACGACAACGAGTTCGGCTACTCCTGCCAGGTCATCCGCGTCGTCCAGTACGTCTCCGGGGTGGAGTACCCGACCTACCCGGCCCCGGTGGTCTGACACTCGCCATGACAACGGTCCCGCTTCCGGACCCGTCCGGAAGCGGTCCGCCTACTCGCCCGTTCCGGACATGTCGGCCAGCAGCCGTACGATGCCCGCCGGCCCGAAGACGTCCTGGGTGGCGAGGGCGATGCCGCCGTGGAGCCCGGAACCGCCCTTGAGCTGTGTCGCGGTGATGGTCAGTTTGCGGGTGGCCAGGGGGAGGGCGCGCTGGTACACGACGGCTCGTACGGCGGAGACCAGGTCGTCGCGGAGTTCGCTCAACGGACCGGCCAGGATGATGCTGCGCGGATTGAACATATGGACCAGCACGGCCACCACCTCGCCGATCTCCGTGGCCGCCCGACGCACGGCGTGCAGCGCGGCCGGGTCGCTGTCGGCGACACGCTGGGCGAGCACACGGGCGCCGTGCAGAAGGTCGTCGTCGGTCGACTCGGGGATGCCGAGGCCGCGCAGGACGGCGCGGTGGGAGGCGATCGCTCCGACGCAGCCGACGTTGCCGCAGACGCACAGGACGTTGCTTCCGCCGACGGCGCGGGTGTGGCCGATGTCGCCGGCGGCGCCGTCGGCGCCGCGGTACACATCCCCGCCCGCGGTGATGAGACCGGCCCCGATACCGCTTGCGATCTTGATGCAGAGCAGAGGGGTCTCCGCCCCGCCCTGTTCGGCCTCCCCCAGTGCCATCAGATTGACGTCGTTGTCCACCACGACCGGGGCGCGGAAGCGCTCCCGGAGGTGGTCGGCGACGGGGTAGCCGTCCCAGCCGGGCATGCCGGTGGGCTGCACCGCGCAACCCTGCTGGAAGTCCACCGGGCCGGGGAGGCCGACGACCACCTCACGCACCCGGCCAGGATCGCGGTCGTGCTTTTCCAGCAGCTGTCGCAACCGTTCGGACACCGCGTCCAGCACGGTCTGCGGGCCCGCGTCGATCCGGACGTCGACCGTGTCCTGTGCGATCGGCCGTCTGCTGAGGTCGGCGATGGCCACCTGGGAGGCGGCGGTGTCGATGTCCACGGCGACGACGGTTCCGGCCCGCGGGCTGATCGTCAGCACCCGGGGAGGCCGGCCGCGGACGGACCGTCTGGACTCGACTTCCTGGAGGATGCCGTTGCCGACGAGGTTCTCCACCTGCTGGCCCACGGTCGACCGGGCCAGGCCGCTGCGCCGCGCGAGTTCCGCGCGGTTGGTCGCCTCCCCGGAGACCACGAGTCCCAGCACCCGGCGCAGCGCGAGGGGAACCGATGCGGAGGCGTTTGATTCCTCCGCGTAGCCGTCGTCTTTATGCATTCCTTTGATCGTAATGTTGTCCCCTTCGGGCCGTCAATGCTTCTTTCTTCAGACACTGCCCATGAACCCATCAGGGCAGGTGATCAAGGGTCTTTGACGAGACCGGCCATGGGAGATTGGCTATTTTTAGGCCTTGAAAAAAATTAAATATGCGGTCTTGTGCTTGCTCTCTGAACTAAACCAGGGTGATGCGCAGCGCGGCGTCGGACCGCGATCGGCGGTTGGACGTCGGAGGGTGCGTCAGATGAGTGGTTCGCTTCGAGCGGTGGTTTCCGGCGCAGGGATGATCGGTGCCGTGCACGGGGTCGCGATCCCCGACTCTTCGAGAGGCCGCTCGCCACCGCGACCGCCGACGCGGAACGGCTGACGCGCCTGGCGGAGGACGCGGGACTGGTGCTCGCGGCCCCCTTCGTCTACCGCTGCCACCCGCTCGTCCGGCGGGCCGCAAGAACCGGCTGTGGTTCGAGCTCGACGGTGCGCGGGGCAGCGCGGTCTTCGACCGGGAGAACCCCGGGACCGTATGGCTCGGCGCACCGGACGGGGCGAGGGTGCTGTTCCGCGATCCCGGCCACGGATCGGCCGATCAGCGTCGGCTCTCCCGTGTGCCCGCCGGCCACGGCCAGGGCTACGCCGGCTGCTTCCACTCCTTTGTCGACGACGCCTGCGCGGCGATCCGCGGCGAAGCGCGCGAGGGGCTGCCCACCGGAGCGGACGGCGTCCGACGTCCCGATCGTGCACGCCCAGGCCAAGGACCTCCAGATCCTGCCCGGAGCGATCGACCGCTACGGGGTCTTCGGCAAGGCGGTCCGGCGGGAGGACCCGTGGGACACCGGCGAGAAGGTCAAGACCGGCCTCGAGATCGCCCACCGGACACTTCGGCCTTTGATCGTCGCCTGATCGCCGCTCGACATTCCCCATCACGACAGCAGGAGACTCATGGTTCAGCAACAAACACGCCACCGCATCGGGATCCTGGGCGCGGGCAACATCTTCGGCCGCTATGTCGAAGGACTGCGCACCTTTCCGGAACTCGACGTGATCCGGGTGGCCGACGTCGACGCGGCCCGCGCGCGGCGGGCCGCGTCCGAGTACGCCATACCGGCCTGGGGCGACCCCGGCGAACTGCTCGACGACGACGCCGTAGAGATCGTCATCAACATCACCCCGCCGGCTTTCCACGCGAAGACCATCATCGCCGCGCTGGAGGCGGGCAAGCACGTCTACGTCGAGAAGCCGCTCGCCGCCACCGTCGAGGAGGCCCGCGAGGTCCTCGACGCCGCCGAGCGCAGTGGGAGGCTCCTGGGCTCGGCCCCGGACACCTTCCTCGGCAGCGCCGTGCAGACCGCCCGGCACGCGATCGACACCGGCCTGATCGGCGAACCCGTCGGCGCCACCGCCTTCGTGCGGTCCAGCAGGTCCGAGACCTGGCACCCGGACCCCCGGGCCTTCTACGGGCCGGGCGGCGGGCCCGTACTCGACATGGGCCCCTACTACCTGGCCGCGCTCGTCAACTGCCTCGGCCCCGTCCGGCAGGTGTCCGCCGCCACCCGCATCGGCGCGAAGACCCGCGAGGTCACCAGCCCCGAGCGGGTGGTCGACGAGATCACCGTCGAGGTCCCCACACACGCCTCGGCCGTGCTGACCTTCGCCTCCGGAGCCATCGGCACCACCCTGATGAGCTTTGACGTCTGGGACACCGAACTGCCCCGCATGGAGATCTACGGCACCGAGGGCACCCTCTCGCTGCCCAACCCCAACTGCTTCGACGGCGATGTCCGGCTCAGGCGCCACCACGACGACGACTGGGAGGTGCTCACCCCGGTCACCGCACTCTTCGGTGCCGTGAACACCCCCGAGCAGCACCGCCGGGGCCTCGGCGTACACGACCTCGCGGGCGCCATCCACGGCGGCCCGCACCGCGCCAATCCGCAATTCGCCTTCCACACCCTCGAGGTGCTGGCCGCCTTCGAGACCGCGCAGCGGGAGAACCGGGTCGTCGCGATCGGGAGCGGCTGCGAACGCCCCCAGCCGCGCACCGCCCACTGACCCCGCCCCACGACCGCGCCACAGCCGCAGCCGCAGCCGCCGAAAGGACCACCGACCATGAAGATCAGGCAGAACCGCCTCGCCATCAACCCCCTGCAGTGGGTCGCGAGCGCCGACGGCTGGATCGATCCCGGCCTCGCCCCGTCGCTCGACCGCCAGCTGGAGGTCATCCGTGACGCGGGCATCACGGCCCTGCACAGCGCGGTGCCCGGCGACATGACCCCCGAGGCATACGCGGCCCGGCTCGCCGACCACGGCATCAGCCCGGCGCCCGGCTACGTCGCGGTCCGGCTCACCGAGGACGAGGCGGAGAAGCGGACGTTCCGAGAGAACGCGGGGCGCGTCGCCGAACAGCACGCGGCGCTGGGCGTGCCCACCGTCTTCCTCGCCATGGGAATGGCGAAGGACGCCGAGCGGGTGGCCCGCCCCGCGGTCGGCCACCTCGCCGACCGGGACCGGCTGGAGCGGGTACGGGACCTGCTGGCCGAGATCGGCGGAGTCATCCGGGCACACGGCATCACCCCCGCGTTCCACCCGCACGTGGGCACCTGGGCCGAGACCGAGGAGGAGACCCGCTTCGTCCTGGACACCGTCGACGCGTCCGTCCTCGGATTCGGACCGGACATGGGCCATCTGACCTGGGCGGGCGCCGATGCGGCACAGCTGGTGCGCGACTACGCGGACCGGGTGGCCAGCGTCCACATCAAGGACCTGGACCTCGGCCTCGCGGCCAAGGGCAGGGAAGCGGGCTGGGACTACCGCAAGACGGTGCTCGCGGGGCTGTGGTCGGAGCCGGGCCACGGAAACGCCGACATCGAGGGCTTCGTCGGCGCGCTGCCGGACGACTTCGACGGCTGGCTGATCATCGAGGTCGACCGGGGGGCCCGGCCGACCCCGGAGGAGAGCGTGCGGCTGTGCGGGGAGTGGGCCACCCGGCACGCGCGGCCATGACCGGGCGACGCGCGAACGGAACCGGCCGGCACACGGCCGGAAGGCAGGACGACCCGGGGGGACATCGAGGTGATCCGACACATGAACCAGGTGGAGAGAAGACCATGCGCAAGACAGTGGCGTTCATCGGCGCCGCACTTCTGACAGCGACGGCGACGGCCTGCGGCGGCGGAGCGTCCGGCGGCGGCGACACGACCCTCACCCTCGCCGAGTCCGTCACGGCCACGCCGTGGGACCTGGCCAAGGCCAGCCTCGGCCCCGAGTCCCAGTACTACCAGCCGGTCTTCGACACGCTGGTCCGGCTCGACAGGAACGGTGAGCCCACCCCCAACCTGGCCACATCCTGGTCGTACGACAAGCCCCAGACGACGCTGACGCTCAAGCTGCGCACCGGGGTGAAGTTCACCGACGGCACGGCCCTCGACGCGGAAGCCGTCAAGCGGAACCTGCTGCACACCAGGAGCGGCGCCGCCTCGGCAGCCGGTGAGATCCGCGACATCAGCGGCGTCGACGTCATCGACGCCCACACCGTGGCCATCAGGCTGAGCCACCCCAGCGCGTCCCTGCTTCCGGCGCTGGGCCAGGTCTCCGGCATGATCGCAGGCCCGAAGTCACTCAAGGACCCGAAGACCCCGGTGGGCTCGGGCCCGTACCAGCTGGACACGTCGGCCACCACCGCCGGCCAGACGTACACCTACACCCGCAACCCCGGCTACTGGAACAAGAAGGCCTACCCCTACGACAAGGTCGTCATCAAGTACCTGTCCGACCCGACCGCGCGCACCAACGCGCTGCTGTCCGGCCAGATCGACGGCGGCACGGTCAACCTCAACCGGGTGAAGACCGTGAAGGCCCGTGGCCTGAAGGTCGCCACCTACCAGCCCGGCGACGTCGAGGGGCTCTACATATGGGACCGCGCGGGAAAGAAGGTGCCCGCCCTGGGAAAGCGAGAGGTCCGGCAGGCACTCAACTACGCCTTCGACAAGAAGGCCATGCTCAAGTCGGCCAAGACCGGGCTGGGCACGCCCACCGCGCAGTTGTTCGCGCCCGGTGAGGACGGTTATGACGCCGGGCTCGAGGACACCTACTCCTACGACCCGGCCAAGGCCAGGAGGCTGCTGGCCGAGGCCGGCTATCCGAAGGGCTTCTCCGTCACCCTCCCGGACCTCTCCGCGGCCTTCCCCCGGGAGCAGGCCGCGCTCACCCAGGCCCTCAAGGACATCGGCATCAAGGTGAAGCTGGACAACGTGCCCGGCGACCAGATCTTCAGCAGCATGCTGTCCGGCAAGTACGCGATGTCGTACTTCAAGCTCGGCGCACCCACGGGATGGGACAAGGTCCAGCTGCAACTGACCGAGAAGTCGACCTGGAACCCGTTCAAGTACCACGACCCGAAGGCCGACGACCTCATCACCCGCATCGGCAAGGCGACCGGTCCGCGGCGCGACGCGCTGTTCAAGCAGCTCAACGGCTACGTCGTCGACCAGGCGTGGAACGCGCCCTGGAGCGTCGTGGCCAACGCCTACGCCACCGCGAAGGACGTGACGACGACCCCGCAGGCCGGCCTCCAGTACCCGCCGCTGCACGCTTACGCGCCGACGGCGAAGTAGCCACCGGCCCGATCCGACCGCGGAAGGAGGAAGACTCACCGTGCTCACCTTTCTGATCCGGCGCATCGCCGCCGGCGCGGCCCTGGTGGCCGTCGTGGCCACCGCCACGTTCCTGCTGCTGAACCTCACGGGGACCGACGTCGCCCGCAATATCCTGGGCGAGACCGCCACACGGTCCGCCGTGACCGCCAAGAGCCATGAACTCGGCCTGGACCAGCCCCTGGTGGAGCGCTACTGGCTCTGGGCCGAGCAGGCCCTGCGGGGCAACCTGGGCACCTCGTGGTTCACCGGCGACCCGGTGAACCAGTCCCTGATGGACACCTTGCCGGTCACCCTCTCCATCGTGCTCGCCGGCCTGCTGATCGCCGCGGTCCTCAGCGTCGCCCTGGGTACGGCGGCGGCGCTGCGCGGTGGCTGGGTGGATCGTGTGGTGCAGTTCGCCGCGGTGCTGGGCACCGCGGTGCCCAGCTTCCTGATCGCCCTGGTCCTCGCCGTCACCCTGGCGGTCCGGCTCGGATGGCTGCCCGCCACCGGCTATGTCGCCATCGACGCCTCCGTCGTCGACTGGCTCCGCTCGATCACCCTGCCCGCGGTGTCGCTGGCTGTCGCCGCGACCGCCGCCACCGCGATGCAGGTGCGGGGCACGCTGATGGACGTGTTGCGCGCGGACTATGTGCGCACCCTGCGCAGCCGTGGCCTCAAGTCCCGCAGCATCGTGTTCCGGCATGCGCTGCGCAACGCCGCCCCGCCCGCCCTGACCGTGCTCGCCCTCCAGTTCATCGGGCTGATCAGCGGCGCCGTCGTGGTGGAGAAGGTGTTCGGCCTGCCGGGCATCGGCACCCTCGCCAACTCGGCCGCCGTACGCGGTGACGCGCCCGTACTGCTCGGCACGGTCGTGGTGACCGTCGCCATCGTCGTCGCCGTCAATCTGCTGCTGGACATCGCATACGGCTGGCTCAACCCGAAGGTGCGTGTCTCATGACCACTGTGGAGTCCGTACCGGTTCCCAAGCGGGACCATCTCCTGCGCCGGACGCTGCGCGATCCGCTGGCCGCTGCCTGCCTGATCGTCCTGGCCCTGGTGGTCGTCGCGAGTCTGGCGGCGCCCCTGTTCACCGACTACGCCCCCGACCGCAGCGTCATGGCGGACACTCTCGCGCCCGCCTCGGGCGCCCATCCGCTCGGCGCCGACGGCGTCGGCCGGGATGTGCTCTCGCGGCTGCTGTACGGAGGCCGCACCAGCCTCCTGGGCGGTGGCCTCGCCGTTCTCGTCGCCTTCGCCGTCGGCGGGCCGCTCGGTGTGATCAGCGGCTTCTTCCGCGGCTGGTTCGACGCCGTGGCCGGCTGGATCGTCAACGTCATCATGGCCGTGCCCGCCATCATCGTGATGCTCGTGGTGATGGCCGCCGTCTCGCAGGACCTCAACGTGGCCATGGTCGTCCTGGGCGTCATCATGGCCCCGATGGTCTTCCGGCTCATCCGGGCGTCCGTGATCGCGGTCCGTGAGGAGCTGTACGTGGACGCCGCCCGCGTCTCGGGGCTCGGCGACGGGCGCGTCATGCGCCGCCATGTGCTGCCCGTGGTGGTCGCGCCGTCGGTCATCCAGGCGACCCAGGTGTTCGCCGTGGCGATCGGCATCCAGGCCGGGCTGGCCTTCCTCGGCCTGGGCAAGGCGTCCCAGGCCAGCTGGGGCGCGATGCTGGGCGACGCCTTCACCAACGTCTACGACGCGCCCGTACTGCTGGTGTGGCCCGGCGTCGCGATGGGCCTGACCATCCTGGCGGCGAGCCTGCTGGGCAACGCGGTGCGCGACGCGCTCGGCTCGACCGGACCGCGGCCGGTGCGCAAGCGCCGCAAGCGCGTCGTCCGCGAGAGCGCACCGGCCGCCGACTTCCCGTCGGAGCGCCTGCTCACCGTGGAGGGACTGCGCGTGAGCTACCCCAAGCCCGACGGCGAGAAGTGTGTTGTCGAGGAGGTGAGCCTCACCGTGTCACGCGGAGAAGTCCTGGGCCTGGTGGGCGAGTCCGGCTCGGGCAAGAGCCAGACGGCGTTCGCCGTCCTCGGACTGCTGCCGGACGACGCCGAGGTGATGGCCGGGCGGCTGGCCTTCGACGGACAGGACCTGCTGGGCATGGACACCGCCGCCCTGAACCGGATGCGTGGCCACGGGATCGGATACGTCCCCCAGGAGCCCATGTCCAACCTCGACCCCTGCTTCCGGATCGGCTTCCAGCTCGTGGAGCCCATGCGCACCCACCTCGGACTGTCCCGCGCCGAGGCCCGCACCAGGGCGCTGGGGCTGCTGGAGCGGGTCGGCATCCCCGATCCGGAGCGGGTGTTCAGGTCGTATCCACATCAGATCTCCGGCGGTATGGCGCAGCGTGTGCTGATCGCCGGTGCCGTCTCCTGCGCCCCCCGGCTGCTGATCGCCGACGAGCCGACCACGGCCCTGGACGTCACCGTCCAGGCCGAGGTGCTGGACCTGATGCGCTCCCTCCAGCAGGAGCACGCCATGGGGATGATCCTGGTCACCCACGACTTCGGCGTGGTGGCCGACATCTGCGACCGGGTCGCGGTGATGCGGGGCGGACGGATCGTGGAGACGGCGCCGATGCGGCAGATCTTCGCGGCACCCGAGCACCCGTACACCCGGACGCTGCTGGCCTCGACGCTCGACGGCGGTCCGGTCCGGGGCGAACCGTCCGGCCACCCGTGTGCCGATCAATCTCTCAAGGGGGTGACGTCATGACCGCTCCGCTCCTCGAACTCGACGACGTCGTGGTGGAGTACCCCGCGAAGGGCCGTGGCGGGAAACCCTTCCGCGTCCTGCACGGCATCTCCCTGACCATCGCCCCCGGCGAGACCCTGGGCCTGGTCGGCGAGTCCGGCTCCGGCAAGACCACACTGGGCCGGGCCGTCCTCGGCCTCGCGCCCGTCACCGGCGGTGAGATCCGGTACGGCGGAAGGGCCATCTCCCGGCTCGGCAAGCGGGAGCGACGCGCGCTCAGCAAGGACATCCAGGTGGTCTTCCAGGACCCGTTCACCTCGCTGAACCCGGCCATGACGGTCCTGGACATCCTCACCGAACCGCTGCTGGTGACCGGCGTCGCCCGGCGGGACGCGGAACATCGGGTGCGGACCCTGCTCGACCGTGTGTACCTCCCGCACGACTCGGTGCACCGGCTGCCCCGGGAGTTCTCCGGTGGCCAGCGCCAGCGGATCGCCATCGCGCGCGCCCTGTGCCGGGACCCCAGGCTGATCGTCTGCGATGAACCGGTCAGCGCCCTCGACCTGACGACGCAGGCCCGGGTGCTCGACCTGTTCACCGAGATCCAGGAGGCCACGGGGGTGGCGTATCTGTTCGTCACCCATGACCTGTCCGTGGTCCGGCACATCAGCCACCGGGTGGCCGTGCTGTACCGTGGCGACATCGTGGAGACGGGCGCCGCCGCCCAGGTCACCGAGGCGCCGGAACACGCCTACACGCGGCGGCTGTTGCTCGCGGCGCCGGTGCCGGACCCCGACCGCCAGGCGCGGCGCCGGGCCGAACGGCTGAAGGAGGCCGCCTCATGACCTTCCGCATCCGGGGGCTCGACCGGGTTCACCGGCGGGACGACTGAGATGTCCCTCGTCTACATCCTGGACGACGACGAGGAGCTGAGCGAATCGCTCGCCTGGC
Source organism: Streptomyces lacaronensis (assembly GCF_047337785.1). NCBI lineage: Bacteria > Bacillati > Actinomycetota > Actinomycetes > Kitasatosporales > Streptomycetaceae > Streptomyces > Streptomyces lacaronensis. Next base: position 1,122,298 of record NZ_JBLHDK010000003.1, on the reverse strand, counting down.
TCCTCGAGTCGGTCGGCATCCGCTCGGAGCGCTTCCACGACGCCCGGACCTTCCTGCGCTCCTACGACCGTGACCGGCCCGGCTGCCTGGTCCTCGACGTCCGCATGCCCGAGCTGAGCGGGTTTGACGTACAGCAGCTGCTGAACGAGACGGGCGAGCCGATGCCCGTCGTCTTCGTCTCCGCGCACGGCGACATCCGGATGTCCGTGCGCGCCCTGCAGAACGGCGCGGTCGACTTCCTCGAGAAGCCCTACGACCCCCAGCACATGCTGGACGTCGTACAGGCCGCGCGGCGCACCGCGCGGGAACGCTTCGAGCGGGTCGCCGTCCAGCGGGAACTGCGGGCCGGCCTGGACCGGCTGACCGCCCGTGAACGGGAGGTGCTCGCACTGTCCGTCGACGGCGTGCCCAACAAGCGCATCGCCACCCGGCTCGGCATCAGCGCCAAGACCGTCGATGTGCACCGCGCCCGGATCCGGGAGAAGACCGGCGCCGAGTCCATCGCGACCCTCGTGCACGACATTCTCCGGCTGGGGCTGCGGCCCCCGGCGGAGCGATGAGGGACACCGCCGTGGGCCGTCTTCCCTCCGCCGACTTCCGGACGTTGATGGAGGCCCTGAAGTACTGCGTTCTGCTGCATGACGCCCGGACGTACGAGATCCTCTGGGCCAACCGGGCGGCCTGCGAACTGCTCGGCTGGACCGTCGACGAGCTGAAGCCCCTCAAGGCGCCGGACATGAGCAAGAACGCCCGGCAGTACAGCCGTGAACTCGGGCATCGCTGGCTCGGGCACGCGGCGCGGCACGGCATCAGCGCCACCGAGTGGTGCTATCGCTCCCGGAGCGGCGAGGAGATCCTCACCGAGGCGACCGCCGTCCGTGTCGCCCTGCCGACACGGACGGTGGTGATGGTCCAGTTCCGGGACATCGCCGAGGAGAAGGCGGTCCGGCGCGATCTGTCCCGCGCCGAGGAGGAGCACCGCCGCGACACCCAGCGCCTGAACCATCTGGCCCGCAACAACGCCATGGGCGACATGGCGATGGCGATCGCGCACGAGGTGAGCCAGCCGCTCGCGGCCGCGTACAACTTCGTGGAAGGGGCGCGCGGCCGGCTCGGACGCGGCCACGACGCCGTGGCCTGGGGGCTGGACAACGCCGTCCGGCAGATCGAGCGGGCCCGGCGGATCCTCGGCAGCCTGCGCGGGTATGTCGGCCGCCTGGAGCAGTCCGAGCAGCTGACCGACCTCAACGCGATCGTGCGTGACTGCGCGTACTTCATCGAGCTGAGGGCCCGGGAGCACGCGGTGGCCGTCGAGTACGACCTCACCGGCGAGCCGCTGCCGGTGCTCTGCGAGAACGTACTCATCGGGCAGGTCGTGATGAATCTCGCCTTCAACGCGGTGGACGAGATGGCCGGCTGGCCGGAGGCGGAACGAGAGGTGCGGGTCACCACCCGGCGAGGCGGGGACGGATCCGCCGTGCTGGAGGTCCGGGACCAGGGGAACGGGCCGCCGCCCGGGGACCGGATCTTCGAGGGTGTCTTCACCTCCAAGGAGAACGGCAGCGGCATCGGTCTCGCCCTCAGCCAACGCATCATCACCCGTCACGGCGGCCGGATCGAGACCGCAGCGAACCAGCCGCGCGGCGCGGTCTTCCGTTTCACGCTGCCCATGGCCTCTCCCGGCCGGTAGCCGATGCTCCTGCGTAGGGGAAATCCCCTACGCGATGAATCCGACGCCCAATTGAGGCCCATGAGCGGCCGCGCCTAGCGTGATGACAAGGCGGGCGGGAGAACCGCCCGGCAATGCGAGGGGATTCGCTCATGACGCAGACGCTGGATGCCGCCAAGGCGGCGGCCGCAGGGCGGTCGGCCTCCGGAGCGGCCTTCGACCGGGTGCTGGAGATGGTCGAACGGCGGCGTGCCGAATTCGACGAGAAGAGGCATGTGCCGCGGGATGTGATCGAGGAATTCAAGAACGCGGGAATCTACCGGGCGAGCACACCGAAGAAATACGGCGGAGACGCGCTGCCGCCCGCCGAATTCCTCCGGCTCATCGAACGGATCGCGGTCGTCGACGGTTCGGCAGGCTGGGTCGCCAGCTTCGGCTCGTCCCTGATCTACCTGGCCGCGCTTCCGCCGCGGACCCAGGCCGAGCTGTACGCCGACGGGCCCGATCTGGTCTTCGCCGGCGGACTGTTCCCGGTGCGGCCCGCCGAGCGGGTTCCGGGTGGCCACCGGGTCTCCGGCCGCTGGAAGTTCGCCAGCGGCTGCCTGGGCGCGGATGTGCTCGGCGTGGGCATCAAGGGCGGGGAGACCAAGGGCGGCCGTCCGCTCACCGCCGTCCTGCGGCCCGAGCAGGTGGAGATCGTCGAGAACTGGAACGTCATCGGGATGCGCGGCACCGGAAGCCACGATCTGGTGGTGGACGGGGCCGTCGTCCCCGACGAGTGGACGTTCGTCCGCGGCGGCGAGCCCACCGTGGACGAACCGCTCTACCGCTACCCGCCCGTCCCCTACGCCGCCCAGGTGCTGGCCGTCGTCGGCCTCGGGGTGGCGCGGGCCGCTCTCGACCACGTCATCGCCCAGGGCGGACGCGCGAGCTACACGGGCGCCCCGGTCCCCGCCGAGCGCGCCACCTATCGCATCGCGGTCGGCCAGGCCGAGGCCCAACTCCGTTCCGCGCGGGCCTACTTCTACGAAACCACCGAGGAGGTGTGGGCCACCGTGACGGCGGGGGACGCGGCGAGCGCCCGACAGACCAGCTCGCTGCGGCTGGCCTCCGCCCACCTCGCGAAGGTCTCCTTCGAGGTCGTCCGAGCCGCCTACCAGCTCGGTGGCATCGCCGCCATCGCGGACGGCAATCCCATGGAGCGCTATCTGCGCGATGCCTCGGTCGTCCCGCAGCACGCCTTCCTCCAGGAGGGCATGTACGACGGCGCGGGCGCGGTCCTCATGGGCGTTCAGCCCTTCCCCGGCTACCTCTGACCCGGCCACTTCCGAAAGGCAGGAATCCGCCATGTCCGCCACCACTGACGCACCGCTGCGCGTGCTGTTCTGTATCGGCGTCAACCAGAACTTCTTCGACCTGCCCACGGGCCGGAACAAGATCGTCTGGGATGGCTTCACATCCATGCTCGGGCAGCTGTACGAACTGCCCGGAGTGACCGTCCTGGGCACCATCGACGACGACCAGCACATGGTCGGCCCCTCCCACTCCTGGCCCTGGACCTGCTACGTCCTCGCCGACGTCGCCGACCAGCCGGCTGTCGCCGCCGCCTGCGACCTCTTCCGCACCGTCCAGGTCGGCGAGCACGGCCTGTGGCGCTATATGAAGATCGAGGCGCGCGTCGGCCGTCCGCTGCCCGAGCCGGAGGCCACCCGATGACCGTGGAGACCCGCCGCGTCGCCCTCGTCACCGGGGCCGCCCGCGGCCTGGGCGCGTGCATCGCCCGGCGGCTGCACGACCAGGGCTACCGCGTCGCCCTCACCGACCTGGACGAGGAGGGCGCGGTGAAGGCCGCGGCGGACCTCGACCCGGAGGGTCGCGCCACCGTCGGGCTGGCCCTGGACGTGCGCGACAAGAGCGCCTTCGCGGCCGTCCGCGATCAGCTCGTCGACCGCTGGGGCACCGTCCATGTGCTCGTCAACAACGCCGGACTGGCCAAGGCCGAGTCGCTGATGGACATCAGCCCCGACAGCTTCGGCGAGATCGTGTCGGCCAACCTCGACGGCACCTTCTTCGGCTGCCAGGTCTTCGGCGCCTACTTCGCCGAACAGGGTTACGGGCGCATCGTCAACATCGCCTCTCTCGCCGGCCAGAACGGCGGTACGGCGACCGGTGCGCACTATGCGGCGGCGAAGGGGGGAGTGGCCACCCTGACCAAGGTCTTCGCCCGCGAACTCGCGCCGCACGGGGTGACGGTGAACGCCATCTCCCCGGGCCCCCAGGATCTGCCGGCGGTCCGTGACATCGTTCCGCCGGACGAGCTCGCCGCCATCGAACGGTCCATCCCGGTAAGGCGGTTGGGGCGTCCGGAGTTCATCGCCGACATGGCCGTGCTGTTCTCCGCCGACCACGCGGACGCGGTCACCGGCGCGTGCTGGGACGCCAACGGCGGCCTGTACATGCGCTGACGTTCCCCCAGAGCACCGCGCCCACGTGAGCGAATCCGAACCGAGGCAGCAGAGGAGGGGCCCGCCGTGACCCCCGACCCGTCCCAGTTCCGGGAGGCGATGGCACATCTCCCGGCAGCCGTCAATATCCTGACCACCAACGGCCCGAACGGCCGCTGTGGCATCACCGTCAGCGCGGTCTGCTCCGTGACCGACGATCCGCCGACCGTTCTGGTCTGCGTCAACCGTGGCAGCGCCATGCACGATGTGTTCCGGGCCAACGGAAGGGTCTGCGTCAATGTGCTCGGCGGCGCCCAGCAGGAACTGGCCCTGCACTTCGCCGGGGCCACGAAGGTGCCGATGGCCGAGCGCTTCACCTGGGACGTCTGGGACCGCGCCCACGATATGCCGGTCCTCAAGGACGCCCTGGTGAGCGTCATCGGCACGATCACGGACGCCGTCCCCATGGGCTCCCACAGCGTGCTGTTCGTCGACATCGAGCAGATCCGCACCCGCTCGGGCGGGCAGAGCCTCGTCTACTTCAACCGAGCGTTCCACCGCCTGGACGCCACACCCCTGGTACCCGGATGAGAACGTCATCGAGTCCTGGTACGCATCTCCAGCACCACCTTTCCCCACGGGTGGCCGGACTCGACCGCGCGGAGGGCGGTCGGGGCCTCGGCAAAGGGGAACACCTCCCGGACGTGGGGGTCGAGCCGGCCGTCCCGGACCCGGCGGGCGAGTTCGGCGAGGGTCTCCGCCCTGTTGCCACGGGACAGCTGCCGGGCACCGAAGCGGGCCGCGGTCTCGGGGGCGGCGACCGTGAGGACCCGGCAGCCCGGCGACATCAGACCGGAGACCGTGTCCAGGGCGTCGCCGCCCACCAGGTCCAGTACGGCGTCGGCAGCCTTCGGGAGCGCGGCGGCCAGCCGGTCCGCGGTGTCGTCACTGTCGTACGGAACGGCGGTGGCGCCCAGGGACGACACGAACTCCCGCTTCGCACCGGACGCGGTGCCGACCACCGACACCCCCTCGGACGCGGCGAGTTGAACCGCCGCCACCCCGACCCCGCCTCCGGCGCCCAGGATCAGCAGGGTCTCCCCGGCGGTCACCTCGAGTCCGCGCACGGAGTCGTACGCGGTTCCCGCCGCCACCGGGAGGGCCGCCGCGTCGGTGTACGACAGCCCCTCCGGCTTGACGATCGTGGAGCCGGCGGTCAGGACGGCGTGGTGGGCGTAGCCGCCACAGCCACGCGCACTGCTGCCGAACACCGCGTCACCCACGGCGAACCCCTCGGCCCCGGGGCCGAGGGCCACCACCACCCCGGCCGCCTCGCGCCCGAACACCGCCGGGAGGCCGAGCGGCAGGAACGACCGGTGCATCCCCTCGCGCACCTTCCAGTCGACCGGGTTGACACCCGCCGCACGCACCTCGATCAGCAGTTCCCCCGGTCCGGGGGAGGGGAGTGGAAGGTCCAGGAAGCGCTCCACCTCCGGGCCGCCGTACGCCGTGAATCCGTATGCGTTGTCCATGCTCGTCATTCTGCCGCCCCGGCCATGAGGCTCCGACGCCGCTCACGGCGTTCCCGCTGGCGCTCCGGATCCGGTACGGGGGCGGCGAGCATGAGCCGTCGCGTATAGGGGTCCCGCGGGTCGCCGGTCACGGCCGTCGCCTCGCCCGACTCCACGATCCGGCCACGGTGCATCACGGCCACGCGATGACTGACACACCGCACCACCGACAGATCGTGGGTGATGAACAGATAGGCGACACCCGTGCGCTCCTGGATCTCCACGAACAGCTCCAGCACCCGCGCCTGGGTGGACAGGTCCAGCGCGCTGACCGGTTCATCGCACACGATCAGCCGTGGCTCGCGGCACAGGGCCCGCGCGATCGCCACGCGCTGGCGCTGACCCCCGGAGAACTCCCGTGGCAGCCGGTGTGCGGCGTCGGCCGGCAGGCGCACCTGGTCGAGCAGTCCGCGGACCCGCTCCTCGGCGGAGGCGCGGGCGGTGCCAGAGACCAGCAGGGGCTCGGTGAGGATGTCGCCCACCGTCATCGCCGGGTTCAGCGAGGTGTAGGGGTCCTGGAAGACGACCTGGATCTCGGCGCTGAGCGCGCGCCGCTCCCGTGCGCTCAGCCGTGAGATCACCCGGTCCGCATAGCGGATCTCGCCCTCGGCCACCGGGGCGAGCCCCAGCACCGCGCGCCCGAGCGTCGTCTTGCCCGAGCCGGATTCGCCGACCAGCCCCACGGTCTCGCCGGGCCGGATGTCCAGGGAGACTTCGTGCAGGGCCCGGAACGGCTGGGCGCGCCGCCCCCTGGCGGCGTACTCCACGACCAGCCTGTCGACTTCCAGCACATGGGCCGGGGTGGTGTTCATACCTTCTCCTGGAGGGACGTGCCGGTCGCCGGGACCTGCCGGAGTGGGGTGCGGGGCGGGGTGTCCTCCAGCGTCGAGTCCAGCAGCATGCGGGTGTACTCGTGGCGCGGTTCGGCGAACAGCCGCTCGGCCGGAGCCGTTTCGACGACCTGGCCGGTCCGCATGACGGCCACCCGGTCGCAGATGTCCGCGACCACGCCGAAGTTGTGTGTCACCAGGATGAGACCCATCCGCCGCTCCTGCTGCAACTCCCGCAGCAGATCGAGTACGTCCGCCTGGACGGTGACGTCCAGCGCCGTGGTGGGCTCGTCCGCGATCAGCAGGTCGGGGTCGCAGGACACGGCGCCCGCGATGAGGACCCGCTGGGCCATGCCACCGGAGATCTGGTGCGGATAGGCGTGGTAGACGCGCTCCGGCTCGGCGATGCCGACCCGCTCCAGCAGGGCCAGGGCCTTCTCCCGCGCCTCCCGTGCCGTCAGTTTCAGATGCCGCCGCATCGGGTCGACGAGCTGGGTGCCGATGCGGAAGGCCGGGTCGAGGTTGGACATCGGCTCCTGGGGGACGTAGGCGATGCGGCAGCCGCGCAGCGCGTTCCGCTCCTTGCGCCCGAGCCCCCGCAGATCGCGGCCGTCGAAGCAGAGCCGGTCGGCCTCGCTCCGGCCTTCCGGGGGCAGCAGTCCGAGGATCGCGAACGCCGTCTGGCTCTTGCCCGAGCCCGACTCGCCGACCAGACCGACCACTTCACCACGGCGTACGGTGAGCGACACCCCGTCCACCACGGTGCGCTCGCCGTCCCGGGCGGGGTAGGTCACCCGCAGGTTCTCGACCGCGAGGAGGCTGTCGTCCCCGCCCTCCGGGAGCGCGCCGGGCCGTGCCGCCCTGGGGCGTCCGGGCCGCCGCGCCGCCGGGGCGCCCGTCTCCAGGAGCGCGTCCCGCAGGGCGTTGGCCAGCAGACCGAGCGCCGCCACGGTGATCACGATCGCCAGGCCCGGGGCCACCAGCAGGGAGGGCTTGGTGTACAGGTTGGCGAACGCGTCGTTGAGCATCGCGCCCCAGCTGGCCTGCCCGGCCGACCCGAGGCCGAGGAACTCGATGCCCGCCTGGATGACCACGGCCACGCCGAACATCTGCGCCGACTGGACGATGGTGGGCGCCTGCACCACCGGCAGGATGTGCCGGCGCACGATACGGGTGTCGCCCAGTCCGGAGACCCGGGCGGCGTCGACGTACAGTTCCTCGCGGACCGAGGTGACCGAGGCCCGCACGAGGCGGAAGACGCCGGGAGCGAGGATGATGCCGAGGACCGCCATCGTCGCGTTGGTGTCGGGGCCGATCGCTGCGATGGACACCAGCAGGACCATGATGGCGGGCGCCGCCATGACGAGGCTCGCCAGCCAGCTGATGACGGCGTCGAGCCGGCCCCGGTAGTAGCCGGCGAGCAACCCGGTCGGCACACCGATCAGCAGGGCGACCGCCACGGCGATGAACCCGCCGAGCAGGCTGACCCGGCCGCCGTACAGCAGCCGCGCGAGCACGTCCCGTCCGACGCTGTCGGCGCCGAGGGGATGGCCGCCGCCGGGTGGGGCGAAGGCGTCGGCCAGGGTGGCGCGGGTGGGACTGGCCGAGGTGAGCAGGGGCGCGCAGACACTGGCCGCCACGATGAGGGCCAGCAGGACCAGGCACACCACCGCCATCGGATGGCGGAGCAGACGGCCCAGCGGATGGCGGCGTCTGCGGGTGGTGCCCGGCGTGGAATCCGGGGTGCCGGGGGTATCGCGGGTCGCGGAATGCGTCATCGGACACGCACCTTCGGGTTGAGCCAGCCGTAGGCGAGGTCCACCAGCAGATTGACCGCCACGACGATGAGGACGAGGTAGACCACGACGCCCATGACGAGGGGCGTGTCGCCGTTGACGGTCGCTGTCACCGCGGCGGAGCCCACTCCGGGGAGTCCGAAGACCTTCTCGATGACGACGGCGCCGCCGACCAGGGAGATGAACTGGAGGGAGAGCACGGTCAGCGCCGGGGGCGCCGCGTTGCGCAGCACATGCCGGAAGAGCACCCTCCGCTCGCTCAGCCCCCGGCTGCGCAGCGTGCGCACGAAGTCCTCGCGCAGTACGTCGATGACCGACCCGCGCACCTGCTGGGCGGTGGCGGCGATGGCGCCGATGGCGAGTGAGACGGCGGGGAGGGTGATGGACCGGAGCCAGTCGGAGGGGGAGGAGGCGAGCGGCACATATCCGGTGGCGGGGAGCCAGCCCAGCTGGACGGCGAGGGTGGCGGAGAGCATCAGCGCCATCAGGAAGCTCGGCACCGCGTACCCGGCGATGGCGATCGCCTGGACCACCCGGTCGAGCCATCCGCGCCGTACGGCGGCGGCGATGCCGAGCACCGCGCTGAGGACGGTGGCCAGCAGAAGCCCGCTGACCACGATGGACAGGGACACCGGTGCCTTGAGCACCAGGCTTTCGGAGACGGAGTCACCGCCGAACCAGGAGGTCCCGAAGTCGCCCCGGACCGCGTGGGCCAGCCACTGTCCGTACTGGCTGATCCATGGCCGGTCCAGGCCCAACTCATGTCTCTTGGCGGCGATTTGCTCCGGTGTCGCCATCGTGCCGGCGATGGTGCGCGCGGCGTCGGCCCCGGTGAGGCTCATCATCGCGTACGCCGCAGTCGCGAGCACATAGAGGAGCACCAGACCGGCCGTCACACGGCGTACGAGAAAGGTCAGCATCGCGTTCGTTCCTTCCGCGTCAGCCGGCGGGGGCCATGTTCGAGATCGGTACCGCGGAGACGAAGGCCCGGGGCGTCACCTTGATCTTCTTGGAGTTGCCCTGGACGGCGTCCAGCACATCCCAGGGCGCGTTGAAGGCGTTTTTCTGGAGGTAGGAGTTGATCTCGCGGAACGCCGCGGTCTGCGCCGCGCCCCGGGCCTTCTGCGCCTTGTCGATCATGCGGTTGAGCTTCGGGTCGAAGTCCTTGGCGGGATTCCAGGCGGCGCCCTTGGTCAGCTCGGACTGGATGAAGTCCCAGGGCTGGCCGGACTGGAGCTTGAACCATGACATCGGGTACTCGCCGGACTGGAGAGCCGTGAACAGGCGGGTGAACGGAATCTTGTCCACCTTGACCTTGATGCCGATGTCCTCCAGCGCCTGGACCATGACGACCTGCTGGCTCGGCGCGACGGAGGAGACGTCGGGCATGGTGACGGTGAAGCCGTGCGGATACCCCGCCTCGGCGAGCAGCTTCCTGGCCTTGGCCGGGTCGTAGGCATAGTTGCTCTCGAGGGACTTCTCGTACCAGGCGCTGCCCGCGGTCGCCAGCTGCGAGGTGGCCGTGGCATAGCCGAGGTTGAGCTTCTCGACGATGGTCTTCCGGTCGAAGGCGTGGTTCAGGGCCTGGCGCACCTTCACCTTGCCCAGGGCGGGCACGGTCCTGCCGGTGCGATCCCAGATGTAGAGGCCTTCGACGCTGTCGGCGTGCGCCCGCACCTCGAGGCCGCGGCCCTTGGCGTACTGGGCGGTCTGCGGGGTGATACGGGCCCAGTCGACCTGCCCGCTGAGCAGGGCGTTCAGACGGGCGGTGGGATCGCTGATGTTCTTGATGACGATCTTGTCGAAGGGGTACGCCTTCGGGTTCCAGTAGTCCGGGTTGCGGGTGAAGGCGTAGGTGCTGCCGTTCGTCGTGGCGGCCTTGTCCAGGACGTAGGGGCCCGAGCCGACCGGACCGCCCTTCGCCGTCAGGTCCCTGGGACTGGCGATCATGCCCGAGGGGTCGCCGAGGTTCGCCACGAGCTGGGGGTCGGGTGCCGACAGATGGAGGGCCACGGTCCGGGGGTTCACGACCTCGACCGAGTCGATGGCGCGCAGTTTTCCGGCGGCCTCGTTGGTGCCCTGCTTGGTGTGGAGCAGGCTCTTCTTCACGGCGGTCGCGTCGAGCGCGGTGCCGTCGGTGAACCGCACGTCCTTTCTGAGCTTCATGGTCAGCGCGGTACGGTCGCGGTCATAGGACCACGAGGTGGCCAGGTTCGGGTGGGGACGGGCCTCGGGGTCCAGCCGGACCAGGGAGTCGAAGACGGGCTCGTAGTACTGGATGTTGTCGCCCAGGGCGGCGGAGGCCAGGTCCCAGCCGGTATGGGCGTTGCCGATGGACAGCGTCAGCGTGTCGTCTCCGGTGGCGGACGCCGTGGCGCCGGAGCGGCCGCACGCCGACACGGCCACGAGGGTGAGGGCCACCCCTGCCATGACCATTTTTCGCATGTCGTCCTTCTGCTCTCGGGTGCCGTGCTCAGCGCTGCTGCCGGGCCCACTCGCCGCAGAGCCGGACACTCTCCTCGGGGGTGGCCTGGGCGCCGCGGTCGACCTCGATCACCAGCCAGCCGTCGAACGTGGCGGGCAGCGCGGCGAGGGTGGCGGGGATGTCGACCGAGGCGTGGCCGGGCTCGGCCCACAGACCGGCCAGCACGGTCTGCTGGTAGGTCCATGCCCCGGCGCGGCCCCGCTCGGCGATGTCGGCGTGGAAGTCCTTGATGTGGAGGGCGGCGACCCGGTCGGCGTAGTCGCGGACGAGGCCGATGACATCGGCGCCGGCCCAGCCGAGGTGGCCGATGTCCGGGCCGAAGGAGAGGACGTCGGCGTCCACGCCGTCGAGGATGAAGCGGGTCTCCTCCTCGGTCTCCGCCCAGGTGCCGATGTGGGGGTGGAACGCGGCGGCGACACCGTTCGCCTTGGTGGTCTCGCCCATGCGGGCGAACACCTCGCGCACCCGCTCCAGCCGTTCGGGAGTCGCCTCCGCGCCCACAGCCGGGCGGTGCACACGGGGGGCCTGCTTGTTCATGCCGGTGGCCACGAAGACCGTGGGCAGCCCCAGTTCGGCCATCTGGGTGCTGACGCGGTCGGTCTTGTCGAGCAGTTCGCGCAGGCTGCTCTCGTCCTCCGGGAGGGGGCCCGAGATATAGCCCGGGGCGGGCGCCAGACCGTGTTCGTCGAGCAGTCGGCCGTACTCAGCGGCCGTCATCCCGGCGGGCACGTCCGCGTGTACGGCGGCGATGCCGGCCTCGTGGATGACCTTGAGGCGCTCGGGCAGCGGCGGCGCCAGAGCGGGGTCGATCCAGCCGTCGTCGGTGGCGATCCACTGGAGGGGGTTGATCGCGATCCGGTCGTGGCGAATGGTCATGAGGGTCCTTTCCCTGAGGGCGGGGTGGGATGGGCGGGTGTCAGACGGTGAAGAGGGGCTGGGGGCGCTCGCAGGAACTGTTCAATGTCACGGACCGGCCCTGCTGGGCGGAGCCCTCCAATGCGCAGAGCCCTTCGAGCACGTGGAAGGCGAAGGCGGCGTTGGCCCGGTGCGGGCCGCCCTCGACGGCGTTCGCGAGGTCGCGGACACCGAGCCCGCGGCGGGCCTGCTCGCGGGTGCCGACGGCGCCGAAGAGTTCGAGGGCCGGTTCCAGGACCGTCCAGTCGCCGTCCCCGTGCCGCCGGAGCCGCACATCGCCGTCGAAGTGGTTCGGGTTGGCCAGCGAGAGGGTGCCCTCGCTGCCGTAGATCTCCAGGTACGGCAGGTCGCTGTCCCAGACATCGAAACTCATCTGGGTGGTGGCGATGACACCGGAGGCGAAGGTGAGCACCGCACCGGTGTGGGTGGGGATGGTGACCTCGACGGTGTCCACGGTCCGTTCCGGTGCGGTGACGGTGCGCTCGGGCACGCCTATGCGGGCGGCCGCCGAGACAGTGGAGACGGGGCCGAGGCAGTTGACGAGGACGGCCAGGTAGTACGGACCCATGTCCATCACCGGGCCGCCTCCCGGCTGGAACAGGAAAGCCGGGTTCGGGTGCCAGGTCTCGGCCTTGCTGTGCCCGATGAAGGCGGAGGCGCCGATGGGCGTTCCGATCAGACCCGAGTCGATCGCCTTGCGTGCCGTCTGGGCGGCGCTGCCGAGGAAGGTGTCCGGCGCGGATCCGAGGACACGCCCGGTGCGGGAGGCCGCCGCGAGGACCGCTTCGCCGTCCGTGACCGTGGTGGCCAGCGGCTTCTCGACGTAGACGTGTTTGCCCGCTTCCAGGGCCGTGATGATCGTACGGGCGTGGTGGACCGGCGGCGTCAGGTTGATCACGATGTCCACCGAGTCGTCGGCGTACAGCTGGCGGTCGTCACCCCAGGCCGGGATGGAGTGGTCGGCGGCCGCCTGCTTCGCCCGTGCCACGTCGATGTCGGCCACCCGCACGATCTCCAGCTCCGGGTAGCGGGCGAGACCGGTGACATACCGGTCGAATATGTTGCCGCTGCCCAGGATGCCGATGCGATGGGTCTGTTTGGCCATGGAGGTGGGTTCCTCTCCCGGGAGTGGTGCGTAGATGGTCGGGTTTGCCAGTGATCCGCGAACGTGTGCGGTGCGGTGATGCCTTGCCGGGCCCCGCGGTGTCGCGTCGGGCGGTCCACCGCCCTTGACTTCGGGAACGGGGGCGCCAGCGGACCGCCCGCGTCCGGCCGTTGAGTAAGGCGTGTTCGCGTCGTCTAACACCTTCGTTTAGTTCGGTTACCCCAAACAAGAGGCGGCTGTTAATTTTTCTTGCAAACTAATAACGTCTTAAAGGAGGGCTGTTCCGGGGTGATCCACGACGGCTAGGTTGAGGAAATGCGTGAAGGTGACGGTTATTCCGCCGATCAGACGCTGCTGCCCGCGGTGCCCGCCGGACTGCGCAGGGTGCTGGACCTCGTGTTGGCCGGTGAGGCGACCAACCGGGCCGAGATCGCGCGCCGCAGTGGTCTGGCCCGCTCCACCGTCGGCCAGCAGGTGGACCAACTCCTCGGCCGCGACATCCTGGAGGAGATGGAGTCCGGCGAATCGGTGCGCGGGCGGCCGCCGCGGCTGCTGACCCTCAGCCCGCACGCGGGGACCATCGCCGTCGCCGACGTGGACACCCTGGACACCAGGATCGCGATCGCCGACCTCGGCGGACGTCTGATCGCCCAGGACACGGTGATCGTGCGCATCGACACGGGGCCGGAAACGGTCCTGGAGGTGGTGTGCGACCGGCTGCACGCCCTGTTGGAGCGGTCGGGACGCGATCCGGACCGGGTGCGTCAGGTGGTGATGGGGCTGCCGGCTCCCGTGGACCGGGAGCGCGGCCGCCCGCTCAGGCCCAACGGCATGCCGGGCTGGGACGGCTACCCGGTCGCCGAACGGCTGCGCGCACGGTTCCGGGCCCCGGCCCAGGTGGACAATGACGCCAACCTCATGGCCCTCGGCGAGGCCGTTCAGGCCCGGGCCGAAACCCCGGTGCTCTGCCTCAAGATCGCCAACGGGATCGGAGCGGGGCTCATCACCACGGAGGGCCTGATCTACCGCGGCGCGGACGGCGCGGCCGGCGATGTCGGCCACATCCGGTCCCTCGGCGACGGCACCGCCCTGTGCACCTGCGGCAATGTCGGCTGTGTGCGCGCCGTCGCCTCTCACCGCGCCGTCCTGCGGACCCTGGACATCCCCGAGTCCACCGAGGAGGACCCGCTGCACGGGGTTCACGAGCTCGCGGAGCGCGTCGCGAACAACGACCCGCCCGCCGTCCGGGCCCTGCGGCAGGCGGCCACCGAGATCGGCGAACTCGCCGCCATGCTCGTCTACATGTACAACCCCCGCACCCTGGTCCTCGGCGGCCCGCTCAGCGACCTGCGCGACGACCTGCTCTCCGGGGTGCGCGCCGTGGTGTACCAGCGCGCCCTGCCGCTGGCCACCCGAAATCTGACCATCACCACGACACGGCTCGGCGCCGCCTCGGCCGTGCACGGGGCGGTGGCCCTCGCCACCGGGGACGTCTTCAGCGAGCGGGGGATAGCCCGGCTGCTCGTCGACTGAGGGCTACGGCTCGGTGCGGTACGCCTCGATGACCGCGAGACGGGTGGTGACGGCCTCCGAGGCGTTCCGCAGCGCCGCCAGCGTACGGGGGGCGTTGTGGCGTGCCGTGGCGGCGACGACCGACAGCGCGCCCAGATAGGCGCCGTCCCGTGGCCCGCGCACGGGCACGGCCACGGCGGAGTAGCCGAGCCGGTGCTCCTCGGAGTCGGTGGCGTAGTCCTGTTCCTTGATGCGGGCGAGTTCGCCCGGGAGCCGGTCGGCGGTGAGGGTGCGGGCGGTCATCCGGCGCATATGGGGGGCCAGCCGCGCCAGCGGGTACTGGTCGGGCAGCAGGGCCAGGGTGAGCTTTCCCGGGGCCGTGCTGTGCAGCTGGAGCAGCCGTCCGCCGATCGAGGCACCGGCCCGGTTGCGGTGGCGGCCGGCGTTGTCGATGCACAGCAGGTCGGTGCCGTTCGGCACGGACAGGCTCACGGGGCTGTCGAGGGCCTGCGCGAGGTTCTCCATCACCGGCCGCGCGGCGTGGCGCAGGGTGCGCTGCCGGGGCGCGCGCAGGCCGATCGCGTACAGCAGCAGGCCGAGCCGGTAGTGGGAGCCGTCCCGCTCCAGCAGCTCGCTGGCGACGAGGTCCTGGCACAGCCGGTGCACCGTGGCCTTGGCGACCCCGGTGCGCGCCGTCAGCTCCGTGAGGCTGAGGGAGAGGTCGCCGTCGCCGAAGGCCGACAGGATCAGCCCGACCTTGCCGAGGACGGATTTGGGGGACCGCCCGTCCGGCTCGGCTTCCTCGTCGTTGCCACGAGGCACCGCCGCAGTCGTCACGACATGCCCTCCTCGCCTGCCGGTGTGCCTCGATCAAGGCCGCCATATGTGCTGAGGATGGCCAATATAGATATCTTTTTGCCTGGTAGGAATGGTGGGAGGGGTTGGAATTCGGCGGGGGTCAACCCGATCTCGCGGCCGGCGATCCGCTCACCGGCCCGCCACCAGGGCCGTGTCGACCCCCAGCGGGCCGACCGACCCGGCGCCACCGGGGGTGCCCAGCGGGGCGTCCCGGCCGGGCAGGGCCTCCTCGAAGAACCGCCGGTTGTCGGCGCGGTGCTCGGGGTCGGCCTTCCGGTCCACGGTGATCGCCTGCTCCGGGCAGGCGATCTCGCAGGCGCCGCAGTCGATGCACTCCACCGGGTTGATGTACAGCTTGCGCTCGCCCTCGTAGATGCAGTCGACCGGGCACTCCTCCATGCAGGACCGGTCCATGATGTCCACGCAGGACGCGCCGATGACGTAGGCCATATCAGTTCTCCTTCTCGCTGGAATGCCCGGGGAACAGCGCCGCCTCCGGGTCGATGACCGTGGCGGCGTTGTTGACGGCGGTGGCGGCCTCTCCGAAGCCGACGGAGATCAGGCGCACCTTGCCCGGGTAGTCGGTGATGTCGCCGGCCGCGAAGACACGGGGGAGGTTGGTGGCCATGCGGGTGTCCACGGCGATCCGGCGCGCCTGTAGGGTCAGGCCCCACTCCCGCAGCGGGCCGAGGTCCGCGATGAAGCCGAGCGCCGCCACCACGGTCTGTGCCGGGAGGCGCGTGGTCTCCTTGGTGGTCCGGTGGCGGATCTCGACCTCCTCCAGGTGTGCGGCGCCGTACAGGCCGCTGACCTCGGAGTCGGTCAGCATGTCGATGCCGAGCGCCTGGACCTTCTCCACCGACGCGCGGTGGGCGCGGAACCGGGCGGTGCGGTGCACCAGGCGGACCGAGCGCGCCACGGGGGCCAGCAGGGCCGCCCAGTCGAAGGCGCTGTCGCCACCGCCGACGACCACCACGTCATGACCGGCGTGGGCGGCCGGGTCGGGCACGAAGTACACCTGACCGCGGCCCAGGAAGTCCTCCCCGGCGGGGAGCGGGCGGGGGGTGAAGGTCCCCACGCCTCCGGTGATCACGACGGCCCCGGCCCGTACCTCCGTCCCCCGGTCGCTGCGGACCACGGGCAGGCCGTCACCGTCGTAGTCCAGCGCCACCGCGCGGTGGCCGAGGAGGTAGCGGGCGCCGTGTGCCTCGGCCTGCGCCACCAGGCTGTCCACCAGGTCGCGGCCGCGCACCGAGGCGAATCCGGCGATGTCGAAGATGGGCTTCTCCGGATACATCGCGCTGATCTGGCCGCCCCGCTGGGGCAGCACGTCCATCACGGCCACGCGCAAGCCCCGGAAGCCCGCGCAGTACGCGCCGTACAGGCCCGACGGTCCGGCGCCGATGATCAGGATGTCCGTCTCGACCACCGCCGCGTCCTCCGCGGCGACCGGCTCATCGTTGAGAACACTCATGGTCGAGGAGCGTAGGCAGGCCGCGATCGCGGTCCAATGGAATCGGTCCGCCTGCCGGGACAGTGCCGCAGAACCCGCTCGGGCACCGCACTCCGGATACGCGCAAGCGCCACCGGATACGCGGAAGCGCCACCGGATACGCGGAAGCGGCCCCGGACACACCGAAGCGGTGGGACCCAAGGCCTCCCGCAGCCCTGAGTGCCACCGCTCCCGCGCCCGGACGCGCCGGGCCGTCACCCGGCGCGCGTCACCTCCACCGTCCCCGTGACACACTCCGAGCCGTCGGCCTTGAGGATGCGCGCGTCGAGCCGGATCCGCGCGCCCTCGACTGACGACACCGTCGCGGCCCAGGTCAGCCGCTCACCGGCCACCGCCGTGGCGACGTTGCGCCACGCCACCGACTCCAGCCGGGCGCCCGGCCCGGCCCACTCCAGGGCGTGCCGGGTGAGCATTTCGCCGTGCAGCGTGGACTGCACGACCGCGTCCGGGAACCCCTCCGTGGCCGCGTACGCGGCGTCGTAATGGATCCGGTGGGCGTTCCACGACACGGCGCTGAAGCGGAACAGCTGCACACTGGTGTGGGCGTACCGGCGCGGTGGACACTCCGCCCCGACAGCGGGCGCCGTCATCGGTCACCTCCGGTGGCGTCGAGCACCACGATCGTCTCGTCCACGGCCGTCAGCTCGCTCCCGTCCGGGGACAGGAACCGGGTGCGGACGCCCAGCAGGACGAACTCGCCCGACCGCCCGCGCTTGTGCCGCGCGGAGACGACCGCACGGGCCGCCGTGATCCGCGTCCCGGCCACCGGGGGCCGGACCAGGCGCACCGACTGGCCGCCGTGCACCTGGCGCACCGGGAGGCCCTCGGTGCACGGCGACTCCCGCAGTGCCAGGCCATCCGGCCGCAGTTCGTCCTCCGGGGGGCCGTCCTCCCAGCTCATGGTGGCCGCGAGGAACAGGTCGGGTGCCTCGACGGGCCGGCCGTCCGCCTCCAGGGCGCGGGCCCGGCGGATGTACCCGCCGTCGTTGAGGGCGGCCGCGTAACGGCAGAAGTCCTTGACCGTCGGGGTGCCGCAGTCCTCGTCCCGCCACCGGTCGATCAGCTCCCGCGCCCGTGCCAGCACCTCTTCCAGGGCGGGGGAGGACACGACGGGGGCCGTCACAGCGCCGACCTCAGCGAGCGGCTGATGCCGAGACCCGCCGTACGCAACGCGCTGGAGTGGGCGATCGCGTCCACACGGTAGGTCGGCGCCGTGATCGACAGGGCCCCGGCGAGGGTGTTCTCCCGCCCGAAGACCGGCACCGCCATGCTCATGTAGCCGAGCCGCACCTCCTCCGCCTCCGTGGCGATGCCCTGCTCGCGGACGCGGTCCAGCTGGCCGCGCAGCCGGCCCGGCGAGGTGATGGTGTGCCGGGTGAACGGCTTGAGACCGTTCCTGACCACCTCGCCGAACAGGGTGCCGGGGGAGTGGGCGAGGATCGCCTTGCCGGTGGCCGTGCAGTACAGCGGAAGCCGCCCCGCCACCCGGGACTCCTCGCTCAGCCCCCGGTGGGGCAGGATCTTCTCCAGGTACACCACGTCCAGTCCGTCGTGGATGGCGAAGTGGATGGTCTCCCGCGTGGCCAGCAGCAGATCCTCCATGTACGGCTGCGCCACCTCCCGCAGGATCCGCTGCCGGTGCACCCGCTGCCCGATCTCGAACAGCCGTAGCCCCAGCCGGTAGTTGCAGCCCGCCCGCTCCAGCAGCCCCCATGCGACCAGTTCCTGGGACAGCCGGTGGACGGTCGCCTTCGCCACGCCCGAACGGCGCACCACATCGGCGAGCGACAGCGAGTCGTCGTCGGGCGTGAACGCCTCCAGGATGGACCGGACCTTGCCGAGGACGGAGTTCATCGAGTCGGGACAGGCTCTGGTGGCGTGGTCGACGGGGACGACGGTCATGGCAGGCACCTCACGATCAGGTGGTGGAGGACGCGGCGAGGAACTCCAGGCTGAGCGGGTTGTACAGATCCGCCTTCTCGTGCTGCGGCCAGTGGCCGCACTCGTTGAAGATCTCCAGACGGGCGCCGGGGATCGCGGTGGCGATGGCCTCGGCCTCCGGTACGTCCCCGAACGGGTTCTTGTTTCCCCAGACCACCAGCGTCGGCGCCTTGATCCGGGCCATGCGGTCGGGCCGCAGCAGATTGCGCTCGCGGGTGTCCGTCTCCTGGAGCGCCAGCAGATTGTGCAGGTTCCGCTGGAAGTCGGGGTGGTGGTAGATCTCGTAGCGGATCCGGGTCAGCTCCTCGCCCAGCTCCTCGTCCCAGTCGGCCCACAGCAGCCGCAGCCGGTCCCGGGTGAAGGAGATGTCGTCCTCCAGGGAGGCGCTGCGGGTGGACTTCTTCAGCCGCTCCATCACCGCCGGATTGACCTTGGTGCCGCCCATGCACAGCAGCTGGAGGGAGGCGACCCGGTCCGGGTGTTCGCTCGCGGCCCACGACGCCACCCAGCCGCCCAGCGACTCGCCGACCAGATGGGCGCGCTCGGCGCCGACCGCGTCCAGATAGGCCATCAGGTGCTCGACATACGCCGGGATCTCGCCCGGGCGGTCGGGCTTGCCCGTGTAGCCGTGACCCAGCATGTCGATGGAGTGGCAGCGGTAGCGCTCGGCGTGCGCCGGGATGTTCCGTACGAACGCCTCCAAGTGGCCGGTGGTGCCGTGCAGGAACACCACGTGCTCGCCGTCCTCCGGCCCGGCCTGCAGCGCGCGGGTGGTGATGTCGCCGGTCTTCACATAGGCGTGCCGGTAGTCGATGCCCGACAGCTCGGTCCAGATGCTCATGACTGCCTTTCGCTGTTCTGTGTCTGCGCGGGGTCGAGCACGGCGACCCCCATGCCGGTGAGCCACTCGGGCATCGGCTCGTAGGCCAGACGCCGTCCCGGGGCGTGGTCGAGCAGCGCGGCCATCAGCAGCCAGGTGCGCAGCTCCTGTGCGCCGTTGCCGGCCACCTTCTCCAGTTCCGCGGTGGTGTACTCGGTGAGGCGGTGGGCCTGTCCGCGTTCCAGCCAGGACAGGAACTCCTCGTCGAACTCCGGGTTGAGCGCCGCCTCGGCGGCCCGGATGATCTCGCGCCGCCGGGCGTCGTAGTCCTGCCAGTTCTCCCGGCCGTTGAGCCAGGCGCCGACCATGAACTCCTCGTCCTCGCCGTGCGGGTCGCGCCAGTCCGGCCAGGGCAGCCGGTGGGACAGCCCGCCGGAGCCGATGACCGCCACCCGGCGGTCGCCGGGGAACGCCAGGACCGCCTCCCGGATCGCCCGGCCCAGCCGCTCGCAGCGGTCGAGGGTGGGCAGCGGGGGCGCGAAGACGTTCACCACGAGCGGTACGAGGTCGACGTCGAGGCCGTCGAGGAGATACTGCACGGCGTGCGACTGGCCGTGGTCGATCTGCAGCCGGGCGGAGAACGCCACATCGAAACCGGACCGCTCCACCAGCGCGCCGGCCAGGTACAGGGCCAGCTCCCGGTCCACCGGCTGTGGGCCCTTCGGGGTGCCGGACTCGCCGCTGGCGAGACACTCGTCCACCCCGAGGGTGAAGCTGGGGATCAGATCGAGCCAGAATCCCCGGAAGTGGTTGGAGCCGATGAGGACCACCGTGTCGGGGCGGGCCGCGGCCAGCGCGTCGCGCGCCTCGCCGAGCGCGTCCCGGAACCGCTCGGCGCGGTCCTTGTGGTACGTCTCCTCCCAGTGGGTGTTCATCAGCGTGCTGTGCGACGCTCCGACCCCCAGCACGATCTCCGTCATGCCACAGCTCCTTCCTCCGCCTCGGCCACCTCGGCGCGGGTCCGGGTGACGGTGTCCACGGCCGTGCGGATCAGATGGCGCGTGAGCTTCTCCATGGCCCGGAGCGACACCGTGTTCATGCCGCGGGCGAAGTCGATCTCGAAGGGCGCCTCCGCCACCTTGGGCATGCCGATGCGCACCGTGGGGATGCCGCGGCCGCGCAGGATGTTGGCGTCGGTGGCGCCGCTGTTCCCGGCGATCACCTCGTGCCCGCGCCCCTCCAGGGCCTCCCAGGCCGCCGTGGCGCTGCGGTGGATCCACGACCCGCGCGGGGTGCGGGTGCCGGGGATGGCCAGCACCATCTCCGCCCGGACGTCGAGACCGGGCGAGGCGGCCCGCAGGGCGGCCAGCGCGTCCATGAACTCCCGCTTGGCCCGCATCGGTGTGATGTCCGGGCTGATCCGCAGGTCCACCATCAAGGTGCACACGGCGGGGGTGACCGCCGCCATGCGCGGCCAGCCGCCACGGATCGAGGAGACGATGCCCTGCGGCGCCACCGTGCCCGAGGTGTGCCGCTCGGCGTACTCCTCGAACCACTTCTCCAGATACGCGGCCACCTCCCCGGCGCGGGCGATGGCGTTGTCGTACGGGAGCCGGTGGCGGGAGCCCGCGTAGGTGTGGGTGCCGCCGACCGTCACCTCGAACCAGACCAGTCCGACCTCGTCCCACGAGACGGTCCAGCCGGGCTTGGCGATGACCGCGTAGTCGGTCCACACGCCCTGCTCCAGCAGGAACGAACACCCGGCGCCCTGGCCGGTGTTGTGGCGCGTCCCCACGGGCCGGGCGTTGGTGGGCATCCCGCCCGCGCCGAAGGCCGCCACCAGGTCACCGGTGAGCGGGACACCGGCCCGGGAGATCGCCTCGACGGCCATCATCACGCACGCCGCGTGCCCCTTGGGGTTGGAGGCGCCGAGCCCGGTGACCAGGTCGTCGTGGACGGTGGCCGCGGGCCGCATGTCCTCGCGCAGCTCCGGGCCGATCCACGGCACGTCCTCGCTCTCCTCGCCCACGGTCAGGGTGTCGATGGGGGCGTAGAGCATGAGGTCGGGGCCGGTGCCGTCACCGGTCAGCCGCCCCCAGGCGTTGGCCTGCCGATCGTCGAGGGGCTGGGCGGCCGCATGGCAGCCGGCGGCGCGCAGAGTGCCCGCGATATGGGTGGCCAGCGGGCCCTCGTCGCCGGTGGGGCTGGGGATGTCCACCAGGCCCGTGATCAGTTCGCGGAGCCGGTCGGCGCTGATGTGGCGGGCGGCGTCGAGCGCCCAGGAGCGCCGCCGCTCGTCCAGGCCCGCCAGGCCGTCGGCGCTCACTGGTTGATCCTGTGGACCTGGGTCATCGTGGTCCGCGCGACGCGCTTCGTGGCCAGCGGGATCCCGACGGCGATCGCCGCGCCCAGCAACAGGGTGAACAGGGTACGGAACATGTCATGCCTTCTCTTCGGATGCGGATGCGCCGCCGACCGCGGCCAGCTTCTTGCCGTACTCCTCCTCGCTGAGGTTCCGCCAGGCGGTGAGCGAGACATCGGGCCGGTAGAGCTTCTCCGGCGGCGCGTCGGTGACATCGACCATCCACGCGTCCTGGCCGGAGAACTGACCGTGGAACAGCCAGCGGATGGCCCCCAGGTACTTGGCGTAGAAGCGCAGGGTGTCCCAGCCCTCGGTGAAGTTGACCATCACCCCGACGTAGCGGTGGTTGTCCTCGTCCACCGGGACGTAGAACTCGTAGTGGATGAACTTGGGGTAGGCGATGCGCAGCACGCCCGGCATCGACAGGGACGCGAAGCCGGGGAACTCCTGGGCCTCGATCGTCGGGTCGACACTGTCGGCCTTGCCGGTGTTGCCGATGTTGAAGGTCTCCTTCGGCGGCTGCATCTTCCACCAGCGCTTGTTGGTCCAGCGGCCCACGCCCGGGTACTCGGCCTCCCAGTGGACCTCGTCCTGGACCCGGAAGATCCACCGGCCGCGCGGCACGATCCGGGTGATGTTCCACGTCGGCATGGGCTTGAACAGCCGCCACAGGGCCGTGCGGTGCAGATACTTGGCGTGGCCCTCGTCGAAGCCGTTCTCGCAGGCGAACCGCCAGTTGCCACCGCGCGGCTCGATCCGTCCGCCCATCACGAACGCGTTGCCGACCAGCTCCTCCGGAAGCTGGGAGTCGATCGGATGCGGCTCCTCGTCGGCGATCGGGATGTACACCCACACCATGCCGAGGCGCTCCTCGACCGGATAGGTGCGCACGCCCAGCTTCCCGGTCAGCCGGCATCCGGGGCCGTCGGTGATGACCGCGGACAGCCGCCCGGTGGGCAGGTCGAAGGTCCAGCCGTGGTACGGGCAGCTGACCGTGCCCGGAAACTGCTGATTGCCCTCCGACAGCGGCACACCGCGATGCGGGCACCGGTTGTGCAGGGCGTACGCGGTGCCGCCGTCGCGGATCAGAGCGATCCGCTCGCCGCAGATGGTGAACGGCAGCGGCTTGCCGGTGATCTGGCTGGACCAGGTGACCGGGTACCAGTAGCCGCGGAAACCCGCTGCCGCACCGTCGTAGTGGGGCCAGGACGACCAGTCCTGGCGGCCGGGCTCGGCCGGTTTTCCGCGGCGGCTCCGGACGGGGGTGGCCGTGTCGGGAGAGTCCTCGACCGTCATCGTGCGTGTCCTCCTGCTGCCGGTGTTCGGTGGACCCGAGCATCCGGCCCGGCGCGGATCCGCCCAAGGGATCCGGTCCGCTGAGCAGACCGCCTCTTCCCGGCGGGCGACCGGACATCGGCGGACGTCCGGACGGCGGGCCTCCGGACGGCGTCGGCGTGGGTGCGTCCCGCTGAGCGGACCCCGCCCGGTGCGCGGACCGTGGGGCGCGGTCTAGCGTGCGCCGCGTCCGCCCCCTCACCGAACCGGGCCGTGAGCCCGTGGATACGGAGCGAAAACGTGAGCCACCCGACGTCACAGTCCCTGGTGCTGGAGGAGTTCGGCACCCTGCCGCGGCTCGTCGAACGGCCGGTGCCCGAGCCACGCCCCGGCCATACCCTGGTGCGGATGAAGGCGGCCGCCGTCGGCCACCTCGATCTGAATGTCGTCGACGGCAGGTTCGGCATCCTCCCCGACCTGCCGTCGGTGCCCGGGACCGAAGGCAGCGGCATCGTCGTCGCCTCCGGCACCCACCCCGAGGGGAGCCTCGTCCGCCTGCGCGGCAAGGCACTCGGACTGCGCCGCGACGGCACCTGGGGCTGCCACGCGCTGGTCCCGGACGCCGCCGTGGAGGCCGTGCCCGACGGTACGGACCCCGCCGTGGCCTGTAGTTTCTTCTCCCCTGCGGGCACGGCGTGGGCCTCGGTGCACACCGTGGCGGGCGTCCGGCCAGGGGAGCGGGTCCTGGTGACCGGGGCGGCCGGTGCGGTCGGAGCGCTCACCGTGCAGGTCGCGGCCCGGGCCGGGGCCGAGGTGATCGGGGTGGTGGGCCGCCCCGCCAAACTGCCGCACGTCCCGGCCCCCGCCAAGGCGCTGCTCGCCGCCGACCTGTCCGCCGACGCGATCGGCGGCCCGGTGGACGTCGTCGTCGACACCGTGGGCGGGCCGGTCCTGCGCGACTCCCTGCCGCTGGTGCGCCCCCGTGGCCGGGTTGCCCTCGTCGGCTACACCGCGGGCCGTGAGTTCACCGTGGACCTGGCCGACTTCCTCCTCGCCGATGTGTCGCTGCTGCCGGTGAACCTGATGACCCGCGGGCAGGAGGTGGCCGCCGACACCCAGCGGCTGCTCGGCGACCTCACCTCCGGCGAGCTGACCCTGCCCGTCGAGCGCCATCGCATCGACGGCCTGGCGGAGGCCGTGGCACGTCTGCGGTCCGGGGAGGCGGTGGGCAAGGTCGTCCTCGACCTCGGCTGAACGGTCCCGCGCCCGGGCGGGGCCGTTGAGCTTGATCCTTAACCTCGGGCCCGATTCGTGTGGTCACTCTTTGGAGTGATTGCAGGGTATGAGGGCGGCCTTCCTCATGATCCTGAACTCTGCGATGAGATGCGGGAGTTCACAAGGAAGGCCGTAATGATGAGTGTGCTGGTGCCAGCCGGCGGGCGGGATGCGTTCGCGGAACTGTCACGCTTTCGGACGGTCTTCTACGGGTGTCTGTCCAGGCGGGCGGACGCATTCTTCGAACTGGCCGACGCGCTGCTGTGCGCGGACGGCCCGACGCGGACACCGGTCGAGCTCTCCCTGCTCGCCGAGCACCGCCGGGGCTACGGCTCGCTGTACGGTGCGTTGAACCACGGCCGCCTGGACGTGGACCGGCTGCGGGATCTCCTGGCGTCAGTGCCACTGCCGCGTTTCGGCGGGCGGATCGTGCTCGCCGTGGATGTCTCCCCGTGGCTGCGCTCGGACGCCGCGTGCTCGCCGGAGCGGCTGTTCTGCCACGTCCATGGCCGTTCCAAGGCGGACGCGCAGATCATTCCGGGCTGGCCGTACTCCTTCGTCGCCGCGCTGACACCGGACCGCACCTCGTGGACCGCGGTGCTGGACGCGGTCCGCCTCGGGCCCGCCGACGACGCGGCGGCCGTCACGGCCGACCAGCTCCGGCAGGTGGCCGAGCGGCTGATCGCGGCCGGGCAGTGGCGACCCGGAGACCGGGACATGCTGATCGTGATGGACGCCGGCTACGACGTGATGCGCCTGGCCTGGCTGCTGCGGGACCTGCCCCTCGAACTGGTGGGGCGCCTGCGTTCGGACCGTGCCCTGCGGCTTCCGGCCCCACCCCGCGTCTACCGGCCCAAGGGTGGTCGGCCGCCCAAGCACGGCAAGGAGTTCAGTCTCGCGAGGCCGCAGACCTGGACAGAGCCGTCGGTGGTGACGGTCAACGACACGCCTCGCTACGGCAAGGCAGAGGCCCGTGCATGGGACCGGCTCCACCCGGAACTCCAGCAGCGTTCCGCCTGGATCGACCACGACGGCGAACTCCCCATCATCGAGGGCACGTTGATCCGCCTCAAGGTGGATCATTTGCCCGGCGACCGCGACGCGCCACCGGTCTGGCTGTGGTCCTCGGCCACCGGCGTCGACCCGGCCGATGTCGACTTCGTCTGGTCCTGCTACCTGCGAAGATTCGACTTGGAACACACGTTTCGCCTATTCAAACAGTCCCTGGGCTGGACCCGGCCGCGGCTACGTGAACCGCAGGCGGCAGACCACTGGACCTGGCTGGTGATCACTGCGCACACGCAGCTCCGCCTCGCCGCCCCGCTCGCCATCGACCAGCGCAAGCCCTGGGAGAAGACCACCCGCCCCGGCGTCGCTCTCACCCCGACCCGCGTCCGACGCGGGTTCCGACACCTCCGACCCAACTTGCCATGCCCGGCCCGCGTGCCCAAACGCAGCCATCCCGGCCCCGGACGCCCGCCCGGCTCCAAGAACCGGCACCCCGCCATCCGTCGTGACGTGGGCAAAACCGTCAAACGCCCGAGCACCCTCTACGAACGAGACCAAGCCAGACGTTAAGGATCAAGCTCACCCCATCAGGACCACGGCCCGGCCCCGGCAGCACACCACATCGCCCCGCCCACCGTGCTCGACCAGATCCAGGGTGACCCGCCCCGACACCGGATCGACGGCGCCGACCGTGCCGCTCACCACGAGCCGCTCACCGGCCAGGGCCGGCGCCCGGTTCTGCCATTCGACCTCCAGGACCTGTCCGCCAGGACCCGCGAACGACAGGGCGGCGCGGTGCATCAGACAGCCGTGCAACTGCGCCATGACGACCGGGCCGTCCAGCCCCTCGGACCGCGCGAACCCGGTGTCGTAGTGAATGCGATGGGCGTTGCGGGTGACCGCCCCGAACCGCAGCAGCGTGACGGCGTCCGGGGTGAACTCCACCGGCGGTACGGGCTGTCCTGTGCGTACCCTCATCGGACGATGAACCTCTCCCGCACCCGGGCGAGCGTGCCCCGCTCGGCCGTGTACGTCTTCTCGACGGTCAGCAGCAGGAACGGGGCACCGCTGCCCTTGCGTGCGACATCCGTGAGGACACGGCGGACCGCGATCCGGTCGCCCGCCCGCACCTCGCTGGTGAACCGGACCTCCTGGCCGCCCGCCATGAGCCGTACGTCCAGGCCGTCGGTGCCCGGGACCTCGTCGCGGTACATACCGTCCGGCCGGAACTCGCCCTGGCCGGCGCCGCCCGCCCCCCGCAGCAGACTCACCACGTACAGGGGGTGGACGGTGAATCCGGGGTGGCCGGGGTCGGTCAGTCGCGGGCTCGTCTCCCCGGCCGCGCGCGCGAACTCCGCCGCGTCCTCGGCCCGTACGACCCCCAGATCCCGGTGCTCCGGGCGGCCGACCACCGCCCTGGCCCGTTCCTCGGCCACTTCCCACGCGGACATGTGCCGCCTTTCTGCTTCCTGCGGACGCGAATCATCGGGGACACGAATCATCGGGGACTCGATGAGCCGGGAGGCTAGCCACCGCCCGGAGGCCCTCACCACGGGACCGGCCCGCTCAGCGGACCGGTCCGCTTGGGCGGAGATCACCGGACGCACACCATCGGGACATGGACCTCATGACCATCCAGAAGCCGCCGGAGGGCGCCCACGCGGAAGCGGACGGCGTCACGTACCACTACCTCGAACTGGGCACGACGGGCAGGCCGACGGTCTTCCTCCACGGCGGCGGCCCCGGGTGCACGGGCTGGTCCGACTTCGGGCAGGTGGCACCGCTGTTCGCCGAGGACCGCCACTGCTACCTCGTGGACATCCTCCAGTACGGGAAGTCCGCCAAGCCCGTCATCGAAGGCCCGATGTGGGACTACCACGCCGCCAAGACGGTCGCCCTGCTCGACACCCTGGGCATCGAGCGCGCCGACTTCGTGTGCAACTCATGGGGCGGAACCATCGCGCTGAACCTGGCCGCGAAGTACCCCGAGCGGACCCGGTCGCTGACCATCACCGGCAGCATGCCCGTCTTCCACGGCCCGCTGGCCCCGCTGCCGGAGGGCGGGCGGCGTGGCCGCAACGCCCGCGATGTGTACTACGGCGGCACCGGCCCCTCCTGGGAGAAGATGCGGGAGCTGATCGCCCGCCTGGAGTGGTACGACCCCGCCGCGATCCCCGACGACACCGTCACCCTGCGCTATGAGCAGAGCCTGGACCCGGAGGAGACCGCCCTCGCCGGAGCCTCCGACAACCCGCGCGGCGACTGGCAGGACCTCACCGCCGAGCTCGGTGCCATCCAGGCCCCCACTCTCTTCGTCTGGGGCATGTACGACGCCTTCCTCACCCCCGACTATCCGCTGATGCTCGCCCGCATGGTTCCCAGGGGCAATCTGCACGTCATGCACCACGCCTCCCACCACCCCCAGGAGGAGCGGCCGCACGCCTACTACGCCGCGGTCACCGGCTTCCTGAACCAGCAGCACGACTGAGCATCCCGCGGAGGACAAGTGAGCAACCCGGCCGTACGCGTCGTCGAACTATCCAGCCCCTTCACCCGGTTCGCGGGCCGGCTCCTGGTCGGCCTCGGACACGAGGTCGTCCTGGTCGAGCCCGAGGAGGGTGATCCGACACGGCGCGAACGAGACGGCGACGCCTTCGTCCACTGGCACGCCGGCAAGCGGTCCGTCACCCCCGCGTCCCCGGAGGAGCTGCGGCGCCTGGTGGCGGGGGCCGATGTCCTCCTCGACGGGACACCGGACGGCGCGCCGGAGGCCGTCACGGGACTCGGCCACCTCGTCCACGTCCGCGTCACCCCCTTCGGGACCGTTGGCCCCCGAAGCCACTGGCAGGGGACCGATCTGGTGGTCGCCGCGCTCGGCGGCATGCTCGCGCAGGTCGGCGACCCGGACGGCCCGCCCCTGCGCCTTCCGGAGAACCAGGCGGAGCAGCTCGCCGGGGTGCACGCCGCGATCGCCGCGCTGCTCGGACTGCGGGCCAGGCGCACGGGGCCGGGCCAGCTCGCCGACGTGTCCGCCCAGGCGTGCGTGGCCGCCGCACTGGAGGCGGGCGC
The DNA here is from genome assembly GCF_047337785.1 of Streptomyces lacaronensis. Taxonomy (NCBI): domain Bacteria; kingdom Bacillati; phylum Actinomycetota; class Actinomycetes; order Kitasatosporales; family Streptomycetaceae; genus Streptomyces; species Streptomyces lacaronensis. The sequence goes on along the minus strand of NZ_JBLHDK010000003.1, from coordinate 1,093,850 downwards.
CCTCGCCTATCTGCACGAGGACCGGGTGCCCGCGCGCCCCGGCCGGGTGCATCCGCTGGTGCCGCACGGGCTGTTCCGGGCCGCCGACGGCCACCTCGGCGGTGGCCTCGGCGGCAGCCCCCGCATGTGGGACGCGCTGCTCGCCTGGCTGCGCGAGGAGGGCGCCGAGGCCGACCTCGCCGAGCCGCGCTGGCAGGACCCGGTGGAGCGCAAGAAGCACCAGGAGCATGTCTTCGCGGTGGTGCAGGAGTTCGCGGCCCGGTGGCCGAAGGCCGAGTTCGCCGAGCTCGCCCAGGCCAGGAAGCTGCCCTGGGCGGCGGTCGACCTGCCGCATGAGCTGCCCGGAAACCCGCAGCTCGCCGCCCGTGACTTCTTCCTCCGCGCCGGGGACCGCACCGACCTGGGGTTCCCCTTCGCGTTCCCCGAAGGCCACCGGGTCAAGGAGCTCGACGTCCCGGAACGGGGTGCGGACCAGCGGCTGCTGCACGAGCACCGCCCGGCCCCGAAGGTGGCCGCGGCGTCCGCGGAACCCCCGCGGCCCGCCCTGCACGGCGTCCGCGTCCTGGATCTGACCTGGGTACTGGCCGGGCCGTACTGCACCAAGGTGCTCGCCGACCACGGCGCCGATGTCATCAAGGTCGAGTCCCTGGGCCGTCCCGACCCCACCCGGTTCGCGCCCTTCATGCACCTCTCGCGCGGCCCGCACACCGACCCGAACACCAACGGCTACTTCAACGAGGTCAACCGCAACAAGCGCAGCCTGGCCCTCGACACCCGCACCGAGGACGGCATCGCCGTACTGCGCGACCTCATCGCCTCCTGCGACGTCCTGGTGGAGAACTTCAGCGCCACCGTGATGACCAAACTCGGCCTGGGCTACGACACCCTCCGCGAGATCAACCCCGGGCTGGTGTACATCAGCATGTCCGGCATGGGGCACACCGGCCCGCGCAGCGGCTGGGTGTCGTACGCGGACACCGTGTCCGCCAGCTCGGGGCTCACCGGCCTGACCGGGTGGGGCCCGGACGACGTGGTAGGGGTGATCTACGGCCACGGCGACATCGTCGCGGGGCTCCAGGCCGCGCTCGCCACCGTCGCCGCCCTGGAGCACCGGGAGGAGACCGGGCGCGGACAGCACATCGACCTGTCCCAGCTCGAGGCGATCGCCTCCCATATGGGCACCAGCCTGCTCCACCCCATCGAGCCCGCCGGGAACACCGATCCGCGGTGGAGCCCGCAGGGCGTGTACCGCTGCCTCGGCGCCGACAGCTGGCTGGCCGTCAGCGTCCGCGACGACACCGAATGGGCCGCGCTGTGCACGGAGATCGGCCGCCCCGACCTCGCCGCCGACGACCGCACCCGTACGGCGGAGAGGCGCGCACACCACACCGAACTGGTCGACGGCGCCGTCGCCACCTGGGCCAGGACCCTGCCGGCCGACGCCGCCGCCGAACTCCTCCAGGAGCACGGCATACCCGCGGGCCCGGTGCGGGACGGCCGCGACCTCGTGGAACACGATCCGCAGCTGCGGGCCAGGGGCTTCTACATCCGCGCGGAACACCCGGTGGCGGGGGCCTTCCTGCACGAGGGGCCGCCCATCCGGCTCACCCGCACACCCGGTGGCATCGTCAAGGCGGCGCCCGTGCTCGGCGCCGACACCGACGATGTGCTGCGCGAGGTCGCGGGCCTGTCACCGGAGCGGATCCACGCACTGCGCGAGCGCGAGGTGCTGCGGTGACCACCCTGACGATTCCCGGGCTGCTCCAGACCGCGGCCCGGACCCACGGGGACCGCCCCTTCCTGCGGATCGGGACCACGGTCCGCACCTACCGCGAGACGCGGGAGGCCGCCGCCACCATGGCGGGGGCCCTCGCGGTCCAGGGCTGCCGCCCGGGTGAGCGCATCGCGGCGATGACGGGCAACCGGATCGAACTCGTGGACCTGTTCCTCGGCGCCGCCTGGCTCGGCGCCGAGCTGGTCCCCCTGAACACGGGGCTGCGCGGCGGCGGGCTGCGACACGCCCTGGACCAGGCCCGCGCCACCCATCTGCTCGCGGAGGACGAGACGGCCGAGCGCGTGCGGACGGCCGGTTACCGGGGGACGCTGTGGCGCGCGGGTGCGGAGGGCACACCCCGGCCGGGCGGCGGCCCGGCCTTCCCGGCGGCCCCCGTCCGCCCGGAGGACACCGCGTGTGTCCTGTTCACCTCCGGGACCACCGGCACCTCTCGCGGGGTGCGCTGCCCCCACGCCCAGTTCGTCTGGTGGGGGCGCAACGTCTCCGACGCCTTGCGCCTCACCGCGGACGACGTGCTTCACACCTGCCTCCCGCTGTTCCACACCAACGCCCTGAACGCGCTGGCGCAGGCGATGACCGTGGGGGCGTCGATCACCCTCGCCTCCCGCTTCTCGGCCTCCCGCTACTGGACCGAGGCGGCCGAAGCCGGGGCGACCGTGGTCTATCTGCTGGGCGCCATGGTGCCGATGCTGCTGGCCCAGCCGCCGGGCCCGCACGACCGGGCGCACCGGGCCGTCCGCGGCCTCTCCCCGGCGACACCGGCCCACGCCTGGGGGCCGTTCCGCGAGCGGTTCGGCGTCACGCTGCTCGACGGATTCGGCTCCACCGAGACCAACCTGGTCATCGGCACGACCCCCGAGGAGCAGCGGCCCGGCTACATGGGCACCCTGCGCGAGGGTTTCGACGCCCGCGTCGTGGACGAACTGCTCTCGCCCGTCCCCGACGGCACCCCGGGTGAGCTGGTCGTGCGCAGCCACCGGCCGTACGCCTTCGCCACCGGCTACCTGGGCGAGTTGGCGGAGCCGGTGGACGCGTGGCGGCACACGGGGGACCGGGTGGTCCGCGAACCCGACGGCTGGTTCCGGTTCGTGGACCGCATCAAGGACGTGATCCGCCGCCGGGGGGAGAACATCTCCTCGTGCGAGGTCGAGACGGTCGTCCGTGGCCATCCCGAGGTGGCCGACGCTGCCGTCTTCCCCGTGCCGTCCGAGTTGGCGGAGGACGAGGTGATGGTCGCCGTGGTGCCCCGCGCGGGCGGCACGCTCGACCTGGCCGATGTGATCCGCCACTGCGAACGCGAGCTGCCACCGTTCGCCATCCCCCGCTATGTGGACATCCTGGGCGAACTGCCGCTCACCGAGACCGGCAAGGTGCGCAAGGCGGCGCTGCGGAAGCGGGGCGTCACCGAGACCACGTGGGACCGGGTCACCGCCGATGCCGGTCCACCCACGCGGTGACGACATCGGCGAACTCCCCGGGCAGCTGCTCGGGCGCCGGTACATGGCCGCCGGACAGGACCGCGGTCTCGCAGCCGAGCGCCGCCGCGAACTTGTCCAGCGCGGGCAGCGAATAGTGGTCCTCCGGCGCGCACACGGCCAGTACCGGGGCGGTGATGTGCGCCAGCCGCTCCTCCATCCGGTACCGGTACACCGCCTCGTGCCCCTCCTCCACCCGATCCAGTACGGTCAGGGCGTCGATCACATAGCGGTGCAGCGCGGCCTCCTCGCCCGCCCGGTAGAAGGCGCGGCGCCGGTTCCACACCTCCACCAGATGTGAGCCGTCCGGCTCGGGGTCGACGTGGTCGACAGGCGGGCGCGCGGGAGCCGCCGCGCGCTTGGCCTCGTCCACGAACGCCGTGGCCGAGAGCAGCAGACTGCTGACGCGGTCGCCCAGCCGGGCGGCCACCTCCACGGCCACCACACCGCCCGTGTGATGGCCCACCAAGTGGAACGCGTCCAGCCCGAGCGCGTCGGCCAGCGCCTCCACCCCGTCGGCGAACCGCTCGATCGAATGCGGCCCCTCGGGCTTGGCCGAGGCGCCGAACCCCACGGTGTCCATGGCGATCGCCCGGTGCGCCCGGCCCACCAGGGGCAGCACATCGGCGTACTCGGTCCAGGAACGTGGCGTCTGATGCAGCAGCAGCACCGGCTCGCCGGACCCGCATTCCGCGTAATGCAACTGCCCGAAGGGGCTGGGCGCATAGCCCCGCCGCACCGTGTCCGCCATCGCTGTGCCCCGCCTTCCGGTTGACGTGAACCGCCCGTCCACTCTCGTCGCCACCGAGCGGGCGGGGCCAGGAGGACGGTCCGCTGTCCGGACCCCAGGCGGCCACGGCGTCCGGCGGGCCGCCTACCTCGGTGAGGCGGCGAGCCGTACGGCCGGCCCCGTGAACACCGTGCCGCTGAAGACGTTGAGCCCCCGCGCCACCCGGCGGCTGCGGCTCAGCAGCCCGGCGCCAGAACGCACGCCGGTGCCCCGGGCCGAGGTGTCCGCTCTCCTCGCCCGGCAGCGAGCGGTCACGGAACGCCTTGACGGCCAGGTACAGCAGATACGACACCCCCACCGAGCGCAGTACGTGGCAGCGCGGCGAACAGGGCCGACAGCCCCATCGCCGCGGCCACCGCGCGCACGAACATCGCGCGGGCCATGGTTCGGGGCGGAGGCGGAGGTGGCGAGCGAATTTCGGGACGTGGGACGGTGGCGGCGCCCCGGAAGGGGCGCGGGGCTGTGTCGATGTGCGGCTCCGCCGCGTGGGCGCGACGGGCCAGGACGGCGCCGCAGATGATCGACGGCAGGCCAGGCCCCTGCCAGCGGGGAGCGCTCAGTGCCGCGCGCGGCGGCCCGACCGGCCGGTGGCCCGCGCGGGCGTCCCGGACTCCCGCCACCCGCCCGGGACCTCGGCCATGACGAGGCCGAGGACCAGCCAGAACAGCATGGCGATCCGGTCCAGATTGGCCGGGTGGTCCACCGTGGCCGCGAGGAGGAAGCCCGTCAGGGCGGCCAGCCCGACGACACCGGCCACGGACTTCTCCCGGGCGGCGCGGACCGCCGAGGCGACGGCGATCACGGTCACCAGCAGGATGCCGAGCAGACCGGTCACGCCCGCTTCGGCCAGCCAGTTCAGCCACATGTTGTGCGCGTGGACGAACGTCCTGCCGCCGGGTACGGCGGCGGAGACGGCGTCGCCGGCCCGCCCCAGCCCGACCCCGAGCGGATGGTCCGCGGCCAGGTCCACGGCCGCCTTCCACGCCTGGCCCCGGACCCCGAGCGCGTCACCGGCCCGCGACACCACCCACAGCGCCACCGTCACCGCCGCCAGCCCGGCCAGCCCCGCGGTCGTCAGGGTCCGCACCCCCCACCGGCCGAGGCGGGGGGCGAGCCAGTACGCGCCACCGAGTACCAGCAGACCCGCCGCGGCCGCGACGCAGCCCGCCCGGGAGAAGGTGGTCAGCACCGCGCCGTAGGCGAGGAGGCCCACGGCCACGACGGCGACCCGGGCCGTGCGCTCGGCCACCGTCACCGCCGTCAGCAGGGCGATCGGGGTGAGCAGCACCAGGAACGCGGCGAGCAGGTTGGGGTTGGCGAAGGTGCCCGTGGCGCGGATCATCGCACCGGCCCCGCCGCGGTCGCAGTCGACATCGGTGAAGAGACCGGTGCGGCAGAAGCCGGTCGGCACCTCATTGGTCAGCTGGGCGAACGCCGAAGTGGCCGCGGCCGCCACGCCGACCAGCGCGAGCAGCGCCACCGCCCGCCAGGACTCGGGCTGCGACCGCCGCACCCCGACCAGCAGATAGAAGGTGGCGAGGGCGGTCATCAGGGCGCGCAGCGGCGCGTCGGGGTGTCCGCCGACGTAGGTGGTGGCGATGGCACTGAGCAGGAGCAGCGCGATGGCGAGGTCGAGCCGGGTGCGGAACGTGGCGAGTCGCGGGGCCGTCACCACCGTCGCGACCAGCCCCGCCAGCACGGCGAGGCGCACCGGGGTGATGACGCCGACCAGCGGGGCGTCCGGGAAGAAGTCGGTTGCCGCGTCGAGCATGACGATGGCCGTAGCCACCAGCGGAACGGCTTGGACTGTCGCGCGCACAGGTGCCATGGCGCCCCAGCGTGTCCGGCGGCGGGTACCGGCAGATGGCACCCACACGAACACCGGACAGCGCCTTCACGTCCGGTGCGCCCCGTCGGCCGTTTCCGGCGAGGCGGCCCCGGTACCGGACCGTGTGCCCGCGCCTCAGGTGGCGGTGGCACTCCCCGCGGCGGGGGCGGCGAAGGGGCGCAGCGGGACGATGCCCACGCTGTGGCCGTCGCGGTCCAGCAACCGGCCCATGTGCTTGACGGTGCGCAGCACCACCGAGCGGTCCTCGATGGTCAGCCGCGGCAGCCGCCTCGACAGATGCGCCTCGAAGGCGTGCACATCGCCGGACGCGCGCAGCCAGACGTCGATGACGAGGTTGTGCGGGCCCGCCGTGATCGCACAGGACCGCACCTCCCGCACCCCGGCCAGCGCCCGGCTGGTCTCCTCCAGACGCTCGGCCGGTACGGACGCGAAGTACACCGCGGACAGCGGCCACCCGGACAGCGGCCGGGCCAGGTCGCAGCGCAGTGACACCCGTGAACAGAGCAGCGTCCGCAGCCTTCGGCGGATCGTGGTCAGGGGCGCGTCGGCGTGCTCCGCCAGGTCGCTGATCGCCATGCGGCCGTCGACGCTCAACAGTTCCAGAAGCCGGACATCCAGGGGGTCCCAGCCCGTCGTCCCCGACGGGAGCGGCTCGGTCGGCGGAAGCGCCTCCTGGAGCCGGGCGCACTGCGTGGCGTCCAGCGCGCGCAGCCGCCACCGGCTGCCCTCGAAGGGCAGGGCCGTCGTCACATGGGTACGTGTCGCCCGCACCCCCGGCGCGCCCCGGAAGAGGAGGGTGCTGAGCTGGGAGAGCTCACCCAGATCGGAAGCCTGCAGTGCGATCACCAGGTCCCGGCTTCCGGCCGTGACCTTGACGTTCGCCACCGAGGGGTCGGCCGCCAGGGCCTCGGCCACGTCCTCCCCGACCCCGGGTTCGGCGTCCACCTCGACGATGCCGGTCACCACGATCCGGGAGTCGGACAGCCGGGGGTAGGCGGTCACCCAGGCCAGCCCCGCCTCCTGGAGCCGGTGCCAGCGTCGCGCGGCCGTCACCGGGTTCACCCCGAGAACGTCACCGACGAGAGTCCATGGGGCCCTGGGGTGGATCTGCAATGCGTGTATGAGGCCGCGATCCAGCTCGTCCAGGTCATGCGCGGCGAAATCCTGCGTGTGCATGGGCGGCGCTTTTCTGCGTATCGCATGTGAATCTCGATGGAATGCTGCATGATAACACCCGAAACACTCGATGGATCGACACTCCTCCCCACCAGTTCTCTCAACGAGGAGTGAGATCGAGCTCATGACGGAACCCACCACGTCCGAGACCACCAGGACCGCTCTGCGCGTGGAGAACGCCACGTTGGTCGACGGTACCGGGGCGGCCCCGATCGCGGACGCCGTGGTCATCGCCGACGCCGAAGGAACCATCACCTACGCGGGCCCGGCGGCCACCGCGCCCCCGGCCTCCGGCGAGCCCTTCACCGGCCGTGTCGTCGACGCGGGCGGCCGCACCGTGCTGCCGGGTTTCTTCGACTGCCACACCCACCTCGCCTACGGCCATGCCACACCGCCCGGCCGCCGCGGTGAACTCGACCCGGTCCTGGTCACCTTCGACACCGCCACCCGCATGCGGCAGACCCTCGACGCGGGCATCACCACCGCCCGGGACCTGGGCGGACTGTCCACCGGGTACCGCACCGCCGTCGAGACCGGGCGGATCGAGGGGCCCCGGCTGCACACCGCCGTACGGATCATCAGCCACACCGGTGGCCACGCCGATGTGCGCCTGCCCGACGGCACCGACCTCAGCGGCGGTGAGATGTCCGAGCTCGCCGACACCGAGGACGAGGCGCGGCTGGCCGTGCGCAAGGTGCTGCGCGCGGGGGCCGACCTGGTCAAGATCTGCGCCACCGGTGGCATGGGCAGCCCCTATGACCAGCCGGACGACGAGGGGCTCCTGGAGGAGGAGATCCGCGCCGTGGTCGACGAGTGCCGGCGTCACGGCGGCAAGCCGGTGGCCGCCCACGCCCAGGGCAACGCGGGCATCCTCAACGCCATCCGCGGCGGGGTGACCAGCATCGAGCACGGCTACGGGCTGGACGACCGGGCCCTGGAGATGGCGGGGGAGCGCGGCGTCTTCGTCGTCCCGACCCTCTCCACCGTCTACGCGGGCATCAACAAGGCCACGATGGAGCACTATCACTACGAGAAGAAGGTGCGCTGGTCCGGCATCACCAAGGAGAACATCTCCCGCGCCATCGAGCAGGGCGCCAGGATCGCGCTCGGCACCGACGCCGCCGTCTGTCCGCACGGACAGAACCTGATGGAGCTCTCCTACCTCGTGGACCTGGGCATGGACCCCATGGACGCCATCGTGGCCGGCACCCGGACCGCCGCCGAACTCCTCGGCGTCGCCGACCGGCTCGGCACGCTGGCCCCCGGCCGCGTCGCCGACCTCATCGTCTGCGAGGGCGATCCGCTCGCGGACATCGGTGTGCTCGGCGACCCCGCCAACGTGGTGTGCGTCGTGCAGGACGGACATGTCCGCAAGGACACCAAGGGCCTCCTGCCCTCGGCCACGCCAGCCGGAGGGCGGCCCTGATGCCCGCGGTGACCGGGCTCCCCGCCCCCCGGGGCACCTCGCCGGACAAGGAGCGGCGTGGCAGGCTCGACCGTGTCCTCTCCTTCATCGAACGCGCCGGCAACGCCCTGCCCAATCCCATCGTCCTGTTCGCCGGGCTCTTCGTACTGCTGGCCGTCGTCTCCACCGTCCTCGCCCTCGCCGGTGTCTCCGTCACCGTCCCCGGCACCGATGACACCAAGTCCATCGGCGGGCTGCTCACCGGTGAGGGACTGCGCTGGCTGCTGGAGAACCTGATCCCCAACTTCGCCACCTTCCCGCCGATCGGTGCCGTGCTGGTGCTGATGATGGTGGTCGGGCTCGCGGAGAAGACCGGGCTGCTGGAGACCGCGATGCGGGCCACACTGGCCCGGGTGCCGCGCGCGGTGCTGCCGTACGCGGTGGCGATCATCGCCAGTCAGGCGCACATGATGAGCGATGTCGGTGCCATCGTGCTGCCACCCCTGGGCCCTGGTGTTCAAGAGCGCCGGACGCCACCCCGTGGCGGGCCTCATCGGTGGCTTCGCCTGTGTCACCGCGGGCTACGCCGCCGGGTTCACCATCGGCTCGCTGGACGCCCTGTACGTGGGCATCACCCAGCAGGCGGCCTCGGTGCTCCCGGCCGCCGAGGGCCTCCATATCCATGTGCTCATCAACTACTTCTTCACCGCCGCCAGCAGCGTCGTCCTGGGGTTGCTCGGCGGATTCCTCATCAGCCGCGTCCTCGAACCACGCCTGGGCACCTACCAGGCGGGCGACGGAGAGGCCACGCGGGAGGACCTGACGCTCACCCCGGTGCAGCGCAAGGGGCTCGCGGTCACCTGCGCGGTCGTCGGTGTGTATCTGGCGGCGGTCCTCGCGCTGTGGCTGCCGCCGGGCGCCCCGCTGCGCGGGGAGGGCGGTGCCTTTGTGCCCTCGCCGGTGCTGAACGGTGTCGTCCCGGTGCTCTTCGGCGCCTTCCTGCTCGCCGGGCTCACCTACGGCTTCACGGTCAAGCAGCTCACCGGCACCGAGGACGTGGTCACCGCCATGACCGACTCGGTGAAGAACATGTCCGGCTACATCGTGATGATGTTCTTCGCCGCCCAGGTCATCGCGGTCTTCACCTGGTCCAACCTCGGGGTGCTGCTGGCGGTGAAGGCGGCCGGGCTGTTCAACTCCATCGGCGTGACCGGCTTCTGGGCGATCATCGCGTTCGTCCTGCTGGCCTCCTGCCTCAATCTGGTGATCCTCTCCGGATCCGCCCTGTGGTCCCTGGTCGGCCCCGTCTTCATCCCGGCCTTCATGCTCATGGACATGAGCCCGGCGCTCAGCCAGGCGGCCTTCCGTATCGGCGACTCCGCGACCGGCGCCATCACCCCGATGAACCCGTATCTCCTCCTGATCCTGGCGATGGTCCGCGAATACGAACCGGAGGCCCGCCTCGGGACTCTCATCTCCCGGCTCGCCATCTTCGTGGTGCCGTTCCTGCTGGTGTGGCTGGCGATCCTCGGCATCTTCTACGGCCTGGACCTGCCGCTCGGCCCCGGAGCACACATCGGCGTCAAATGACGCTTCCCTGGCACACGGTGGTCACCATGTGCCAGGGGCTCAGTCAAGGAGGCGGTCGTCCCGGTGGGCCCCGTAGAAGTCGGCCTGCCGGGACATGATCGTGCGCATCGAGGTGCCGCGCGCGACACCGTAGACGGTGTCGGGAAAGTCGAGAGCGCGCTGCACCTCCCACAGCTCGTCGTGCTGATCGGGTGAGAACAGCCGGGCCGGATCCCCGACGGCGATCCAGCCGATGGGCAGCACGGTGCCGGGCGTCAGCCGCGAGTTCACCTGCAGCACACTGTTGATCCGCAGCTCGGCGCCCGTCCCCGCGACCGCCCCGGGAAACAGCGACGCGCCGGTGGCCACGAAGACCTCGTCCTCGACCGTCGCCCCGTTCACATGCGCGTGCGGCCCGATCAGCACCGCGTCCCCCAGCGTCACCGGATGCCCGGCCCGCCCGCGGACCAGCGCGTTCTCCATCACCACCACATCCGCCCCGGTACGCACCTCACCGTCCTCGGCGGTGAGCACGGCACCGTGCAGCACCCGGGCCCGCTCGCCGAGGACGACGGCACCGCACAGGACGGCGGTGGGGGCGACATACGCCGATTCGGGAACCACGGGCCGCTTGCCACGATGTTCGAGCAACATGCTCCGACCCTAGGCGACCGGTGGGGCCCGCGGCGGTCAGTACGCGGTCGGCCAGCCGCCGGACCAGCTGAGCAGGTTGACGCCCAGCTTCGGGGTGCCGTTGTCCTGGCCGTCGTAGTAGTGGTAGACGAGCAGATCACCGTCGACGTCGCTCATCACCGACTGCCCGCCGGGGCCGATGTAGCGGCCGTGGGATTCGAGGACCGGGGTGCCGCCGTTGTTCATCATGTTCACCCCGCTCCTGTCGTAGTACGGACCGGTGGGGCTGGTGGCGCGGCCGACCTTGATCTTGTACGTGGAGCTGGTGCCCGCGCAGCAGGTGTCGTACGACGCGAACAGGTAGTAGTAGCCGTTGCGCTTGACGACCGACGGGCCCTCGATCGCCTTGGTGCCGGTGGGCCGGGAGGCGATGGCGTAGACCGTCCTGTCGCCCGCGTACTGCTTGCCGGTGGCGGGGTCCAGACGGATCACCTTCAGCCCCGACCACCACGAGCCGAACGACAGCCACCACTTTCCGTCGCTGTCGACGAAGAGGTTGGGGTCGATGGCGTTGTAGTCGCTGGAGCCGGTGGTGGAGTGCACGATGCCGCGGTCGGTCCAGGTCCCGGCCCTGCCGCTGGGGGAGGTGGCGAGGCCGATGGCGGAGTTGCTGGAGCCGAAGGACGAGACGGCGTAGTACATCAGGTAGCCGCCACCCTGGTACGAGATGTCCGGCGCCCAGGGGTCGTTGTCGGCGGAGTACGTCCGCCACCAGGAGGGCGGGGTGGTGAAGGCGCTGCCCGAGCGGCTGAAGGCGATCCGGTCGGTGGAGGTGCGGGCCTCCAGACCGCCGTGGGTGGAGTAGAGCAGATAGGTGCCGTCGGTGGCGCGGACCATCGACGGGTCGTGGACGACGGTGTCGCCCGTCACCCCGCCGGGGTTGGGGTACGCGGAGGCGCTGGTGGGGAGCAGGGCGAGCAGGAGTGCGGTGGGCAGCGGGAGCCATCTGGTGCCGCGGTGCGCTTTCATGGGCGGTTCTCCTCTCGTTCGCCTGGGACGTGCGCGTTCTGCGAAGGGAGCTGACGGAGTGTCAATCCTAGCCGTGGGACACACATGTGGGCCCTGGGCCGAGGCCCAGGGCCCTTCCGGGCGAGGAGGTGCTTTACGCCTGTCGGTGTTCGTTCTCCCAGTTCGCCCTGGATACCGGGGCGGGCCGGGGGAGTGGCCGGCCGTCCAGGTAGAGGTCGACCTTCTCGTTGTAGAAGGCGACAAGCCCCGCGATGGGGGACACCTGGCGGGTCGGGAAGTCATAGGTCCAGGCGAGGTCCGGGTGGGTGGCGGTGTCGGTCCGGACGGACCAATAGCCGGTCGTCATGCCCTTGTACGGACAACTGGTGACGGTCTCGGTGGGCTCCAAGCGTGTCCAGTCCAGATACACCCGGTCCAGGTAGTAGCGCGTCGGGAGCCCGGTCTCCAGCACCATCACCGAGCCCGGGGCGTCGGCGATCACGGCGCCGTCCAGCTCGACGCGCACGGCACGGCCCGACCGGAGCGCGTCGACGCGGGTGTACGGGCTCCTGGGGTGGACGAACACCTGCTCGTCCTCCTCGAACCAGGCGTCGATGGCCTCCCACCGGAAGCTGACATGGCCGACGATGCCGGAGGGCGCGTCCTCACCCCACTCCCAGCCCGCTCCCGGGCGGGTGAGCGAGCCCATCCGGAGGGTCTGGCGGCGCGCTCCGCCGACCTTCAGCGCCAAGTCCCGGCCCTCATCGACGAGCGCGCCCTCGGCGATGTCGCCGCGGGGCACGCAGTACTGCGGATAGCCCGGCCAGAGCCATACATAGCGCGCCCGCACGGTGTCGAAGACGGGGCGTCCGGCCACGAATCCACGGATGCGGCGCGGTACGGGCTCCACATGCCCGACCGGAACGATCATCGCGGGGTAGTCCGGTGTGTCCGCCGTGTCCGGTGTCTGCTGTGTCATGCCTCTTCCAGGGCCTCTCCGAACTCGCGCAGCGCCTTGCCGTGCTGGCTGTGGGCCAGCCCGTGCCCGACCGCTATGGCCGCCGCCACCGGCCATTCGATGATCCCGATGGCGGCGATGACGCCGAGCCCGGCGAGGAAGCAGAGCTGCTCCTGCGACGGCAGCTCCACCCGCCGCCCATCGCACTGGACGGTCACCGAATGGCGCGCGCACACGTCCTCGGCCGCCGCGCGGGGGCCACGGGATCGTCTCCTCGCGGCCGGAGCCGATGCCTGTCCCCGGGAGGACGGGCTCGTACGGGGGGCTGTCCTGGTCGCTTCGGCCATTGCTTCGATCCGTTCAATCCGCTCGTCGATGACGGAGATCCGCGCGATGACCCTTCCACTGTAAGCCCGCTTCCCGTGCTCATGCGCGTCGCGGGATCTCGAAGCGTACGGCGACCTCCGGGAGTCGGGCCGCCACCCACCGTCACGGCAGGCAAGGCCACATTGACTGTTTGCTATAGCAGAACTATTCTCGCCGGCATGAGCGCTGACGCCCTGGGTTCCGTGGAGACCACGTCGCTGGCCGACCAGGCATACCGCCGGCTTCGGGACGCGATCCGTGGGGGTGTCCTGCGGCCGGGTGAGAAGATCACCGAGCGCGATCTGGCCGCCCGTCTCGGAGTCAGCCCGACCCCGGTCCGGGAGGCGCTGCGGCAGCTGGTGCACGAGAAGGTCGTCGAAAGGGCGGGGCCGCGCGCCCTGCGGATCGCCGACCACTCCTCGGCGGCACGCTCCGAGATCGTGGAGGCCGAGGTCCGTCTGTCCGCCCTCATGGCGCGCCTCGCCGCCCGCAACGCCACCGCGGAGCAGCTCACCGGCCTGGTCTCACTGCTCGCCCGGACCGACCAGATCGTCGCCGGGATCGAGAAGACCGTCGCCGGGCAGGGCGTGGAAGCCGATGTGGCCGACGGGCTCGCGGCCGTCTTCCAGAAGCTGCGCCTGTTTCACCGCCAGGTGGAGGCGTGCGCGGGCAACCCTGTCCTGGAGGGCCTGCTGGATCAGGCCCGGGCCTTCAGTGACGAGGAGCGGCTCGACCTGACGATCAGGCTCGCTCCCGAGCATGCCGAGGCGTTCCGCGCCCGCTATCACGAGCATCGCGAGTTGCTGGACGCTCTCCTCGAGCGGGATGAGGACCGCGCCGAGGAGCTTGCCGCGCGGCATCACCGCGCCGCCCTCGTCCAGTTGTCCGGCAGCTGACCTTCGATCCGCCCGCCTCCCTCGACGTACGGGATGCGTCGAGCGGCATCTCTCCCCCCACCTCTCTTGCTATAGCATATAGCGTAGGAGTAGCTAGCTCATGACGCTTGATTCCCCGCCCGCCTCCCACCCGGCCACGACATCACCCCGCCCGGCGGTGGGCGAGCGCATGAACCGCGGTGCGGTGCTCTGGGTGACCCTCGCCGTGTTCGCTCAGGAAGCGGTCTGGAACTTCTACGACGCCCAGGTCCCCGAGCAGTTGCGGCACTACTTCTCCTCCGCGGGCGCGATCGGGCTGATCATGGGCCTGGACCACTCCTGGGGCATCTTCACCCAGCCGTCCGTCGGGTTCCTCTCCGACAAGCTCGCCCGTCGTCGTACCGGCCGGTGGCCGATCGTCCTGGTCGGCGCCGCGCTCGCCACCGTGCCGTTCGTCCTCATCCCCTGGGCGACGAACCTGCCGGCGCTGATGGTGTGCGTGGTCGGCTTCGCCGCGGTCGCCAACGCCTTCAAGGGCGTCACCGAGACCTTGGTGTCGGACTATGTCGCGCCGTCCGCCCGCGGCAAGGCCCAGGGCTTCATCAAGGCCGGTGTCAGCCTGACCATCGTCGTCTCTTCCCTGATCAGCCTCCTGGTCGTCGACCGGTCCCTTCATCTCGCCTTCGCGATCCCCCCGTTGCTGATGCTGATCGTGCTCGGGCTGTCCTGGGCCTTCCTCGGCCGCCGCCACACCGAGGTCCTCCTGCCCGACGAGGAGACGGCGGAGGACGTGCGGGAGTTCGGCTCTCCATGGGCGGTGCTGAAGGACGCGCTGCGTTCCCCGTCCAGCCCGACGCTGCTGCTGATGATCGGCATCTTCTGCTTCGCCGGGATGTGGTCCGCGCTGCGCTCGCTGATGACCCCGTACGGTACGCAGGTTCTCGGCCTGACCCGCGGTGAGGCCGGTGGCCTCGTTCTGCCGGGCGCGGTCGCGTTCCTGGTCTCCGTGCTGCCGATCGCCTACGCCTCGAACCGGCTCGGGCAGCTGCGCGCGGTGCGTTACGGCGTCGTCCTCTTCATCGCCGGAGTCCTGCTCGGCTTCACCGTCCCCACCGCCCCGGGCACGGTCACGGCGATGGTGCTCTCCTCCCTCGGGTACGCGTCGTTCGCGGTCAACTCGCTCGTCGCGCTGTGGAACCTCGCGCCGACGCGGAAGGTGCTGGGCACCTACACCGCCCTCTACACCATCGCCTCCGCGTCCGGCATGGCGCTGGGCCCGGCCATCCTCGGCACCACGGTCGACCTGACCAGCTGGCGCTACATGTTCTTGAACGGTGCCGTCTTCGCCGCCGTCACCTTCCTCGTCTTCACCCGCCTGGCCCGACGCGCCCCTGACCGCGTCACCGCCTGAACCGCCTGACGCCCCACGACTTCCGCCCCCTCGGGCATGAGGAAAGGCTCCACACTCATGGAACTCCGCATCCTGGCCCCCACCGGCGCGCTCGGTGCCGGGTTCGACGCCGACGCGCTCGCGCGCGGCCTCGCCGCCCGCCCGGACGTGATCGCCTGCGACGCCGGCTCCACCGATTCCGGCCCCGCCGCCCTCGGCTCGGGCACTCCGAAGCTGTCCGACGAGGCGGTCATCCGCGATCTGCGGCTGCTTCTGAAGGCTCGTGACGAGCTCGGTGTGCCGCTGATCATCGGCTCTTGCGGCACCGCAGGCCGCGACCGGGGAGTCGACCAGGTCGCCTCCTTCACCCGCTCCCTCGCCACTGAGGAGAATCTGCACTTCAAGCTCGGCCTGATCTACGCGGACCAGCCCGTCCAGCGCCTGAAGGATCTCTACGACACTGGTCGGATCCGGCGCCTGGCGAACGCGCCTGAGATCGACCGGGAGCTGTTCGAGCGCAGCCACACCGTCGCGGTGATGGGCGTCGAGCCCCTCCAGGAAGCCCTCCGGAACGGCTGCGACGTCGTCCTCGCCGGCCGGGCCAGCGACACCGCCCTGTTCGCGGCACTGCCCCATATGCGAGGTGCCGACCCGGGCCTGACCTGGCACATGGCCAAGACGATCGAGTGCGGCGCCGCCTGTGCCATCCCGCCGTCCGCCAACGGCCTGCTCGTCACGCTGCGGGAGGACCACTTCGACGTCACCACACTGGCCTCCGGCACCCGGCTGACCCCCAGGTCGGTCGCCGCGCACACCCTGTACGAGAACGCCGACCCGTATTACATCGCCGAGCCCTCAGGCGCGCTGGACACCACCGAGGCGACCTACGAGCCGGTCGACGAGCGCACCGTCCGCGTCCGCGGCGCCCGCTACATCCCGGCCGACGGCTATACCAACAAGCTCGAAGGCGCCGAACTCGTCGGCTACCAGACGGTCATCATCGGCGGTGTGCGCGACCGCGTCGTCATCGACGCCCTCCCCAAGCTCCTGCCGACGGCCAAGCAGTACTTCGAAGCCAAGATCCTCGACGTCTTCAACGGCCGGGTCGACCCGGCCGACATCGACATCGACTACCGCCTCTACGGCGCGGGAGCCGTCCTCACCGGCAGCGAACCCGCTCCGCTCGACCCACACGAACTGGGCGTCCTGATCACCATCACCGCACCCGACCAGGAGACGGCCCATACCATCGCCACATTCGTCGCCCACGCCAGCAGTCACCTGCCCATCGCCGAGTACGACGGCCTGGTCTCCACCCTCGCCTATCCCTATTCCCCGCCCGAGATGGACCGCGGAGCCCTGTACCGCTTCACCCTCCACCACGTCGCCACCGGCGTCACCCCCACCGAACTGTTCCGCACCGTCACAGAGGAGCTCTGACCCCATGACCACCTTGCTCGACTACTGCTCCCTGGTCCGCTCGAAGAACGCCGGCCCCTTCACCCTCACCTTCGACTTCATGTGCCACGACGAGGCCGCCTACGACGCCCTCGTCGCCACCGGCTTCCTCGACAAGCACCTCTTCGCCGCCCTTTACGGCACCGAGCCCGACCAGATCCTCGTGGTCAACCACCCCCTTGCCCTCGCCGTCAAGGTCTCCCTCCCACGGCCCACCGTCCAGGGCGACCTCCATGACACCGACTGCTACGCCGGCCAGCAGTACGCCCCTCTCATGGACATGGAAATCGCCTAGACATAACGCGGAACGATCATCCCCTTGACGGGATACCGGGAGGCTGAGCCTCCCCGCCGCCTCGGCAAGGCGCGCAATGCGTTCCGGGGACGCCGGACCGTGAGGAACCATTGAGGAAGTGTGAGCACATGGGAATGACCAGGTCGAAGAAGAACGCTGCCGGCTGGATCGTCGGCATATGTGTGATGGCCGCGGTGCCAGTCCTCGCGGGGTGTTCGGCGGACTCGACGAAGACGAAGGACACGGAGGACGCGAAGGACACGAAGGGCTCGACCTCGACCACCCCCAGGGCCACTCCATCCCCGGAGGGGCAGTCCGCTGATCAGTCCACAGTGCGGGGGGTGGTGGCCAAGTGGGTGACCGCGGTCGTCGAGGACCGTCCCAAGGAAGCCTGCTCGGTCATGGCGACACCGGCCACCGACGGGTCTCCCGCGAAGCCCAGCGCCGAGGCGATGTGCGGAGGCAAGGGGCCGGAGGCACAACGGATGGCGGATCAAATTCACCGCATGCACACCTCGTTCACGCCCGACCAGCCGAAGAATCCCCCGACGGTGAAGGTGGCCGAGGTCCCGGTCAAGGACAAGAAGGCGACGGTCGACGGTGAGCAGATCACCGTGGACGGTCAGACATTGAAGGCCATCGTCCTGTCGCACTCCACCGGAGTGGAGGAGGACCAGGTCGGTATCAGGATCGAGGCCGGCGTCGTGGAGGGCCGCTGGTATGTGACGGACCTGGGTCTCTCCATCGGCTGACGTCGCGGCTCCGCGGCCAACGACGGACTGGTCGAGGCCCGCCGGCAGGCGGGGGAGGGCGGCCCGGGGCGCAAGGTGACTCGGTTCCAGCGCTCCCGTATGCCTGGACCTCGGACATGACAAGTCCAATGATCCATATGGGAGGAACCGAAGAATGGGTAAGAGTCACAGCGTCGTGCTGATCCGGGACGCGCATGTGGTCGCGGCGGCCCTGCGCCAGGCACTGGACCAGGCCTCGGCCGAGACGCGCCCGGGTCTGGAACACGCGGTCGCGCTCGTCGAATCCACCGCTGCCGCCACCGAAACCCAGGTGCGGGGCCATTGGGTCCGGTCCCGGTTGGCCGACGTCGGCTTCTCCGGGGACCTCACGTCGGTCGCGGCGATAAAGGCGCTGCGCGGGGCAGAGCCGGGGCTGAGTCTGCTGGCGGCGGTGCGGCTACGGGATGACGCGGTGGCCCATCCGGAGTGACGCGCGACATGTCCCCGCTGCGGGTCGGTGCCGTTCCGGATCGAAGTCCATACACGGCTTGGAAACGACGGCTGAAGTGGGCCGGAGACAGCGCGGCGGCCGTGGCCGTGTCGGAGCGACAACAGCGGCTCCGGCGACGCATATGGCGTTGGTGAGTCAGGCGTCCGTGCCGCTGCGCGGGGCCCACTTGGCGACCACCGACACTGCTTGCTCGATCTGGTTGTCGGTGAGGTCGCCGCGTGCGGTGAGTCGTAGCCGGGAGTGGCGGTCGGGCGTGGACGGCGGCCGGAAGCAGCCCACCGCCACGCCTGCCTCCCGGCAGGCTTGCGCCCATGCCACGGCGGCTTCCGGCGAGGGCGCGCGGACGGATACCACGGCGGCGTCCGGCACGCTCGCTTCCAGCCCGGCGGACGCCAGGCCCGTCGACAGCCGCCGGGCCACCTCGCGGGCTCGTGCGGCGCGCTTCGGCTCCTCGCGCAACAGCCGCAGCGCGCCCAGGGCCGCGCCCACGCCGGCCGGGGCGAGCCCGGTGTCGAAGACGAAGGTGCGGGCCGTCTCCGTGAGGTGCCGGATGACCCTGCGAGGGCCCAGCACCGCCCCGCCCTGGGAGCCCAGCGACTTCGACAGCGTCATGGTGGCCACCACATCGGGGGAACCGGCCAGACCGGCGGCCGACAGGGCGCCGCGGCCCCCGTCGCCGACGACCCCGAGGCCGTGCGCGTCATCCACCAGCAGCGCGGCGCCATGCGCACGGCATGCCTCGGCCAGCTCCGTCAGCGGCGCGGCGTCGCCGTCCACCGAGAAGACCGAGTCGGTCACCACCAGGGCGCGGCCCCCGCCGTGCTCGGTGAGCGCGGTACGCGCCGCGTCCGGCTCGCGGTGTGGCACCTGCGTGACCTTCGCCCGGGAAAGTCGGCAGCCGTCGACCAGGGAGGCATGGTTGTAGGCGTCGAAGACGATGAGTGTTCCCGGCCCTGTCAGAGCCGTGAGGGCGGCCAGGTTGGCCGTATATCCGGAGGAGAAGACCAGCGCGGCCTCGAAGCCGCAGAAGTCCGCGAGTTCCTCCTCGAGTTCCTGGTGCAGCTGTGTGGTGCCCGTGACCAGGCGTGAACCGGTGGCACCGCCGCCCCAGCGCGCCACCGCCTCCGTGGCCGCCCGCACCACTCGCGGATGGCGGACCAGGCCCAGGTAGTCGTTGCCCGCCAGATCCAGTACGGGCTCCTCGGCCGGTCGTGGGCGCACGTGACGGGTCAACCCGGCGCGGCGGCGCAACTCGGTGCGCCGGTCGATCCAGTCGAAGACCGCCGTCGGGGCGGGGGCGACACGTCCGGGGTGGTCGCGGTGCGGATCGGTCCGGCTCTCGGAAGGTGCGGTGGCCTCCGGTGCGGGGATGGACCGATCGCCCGGGGCCGGGGCGGGTGTGGTCGGCTGGACGGGGTGCTGGGCCATGACCGGTACTCTGGCACGCGCCTGGTGGCCGGTCGGCGGGTGGGGGAGGCTTCCGGTGCGGTCAACCGGGGCGGCCGCCGTGTGTCCGGGTGATACCGCGCACAGGGCGGCGGTGCCGGGGTGGCCCACGTGTTAGCGTCCATGCGTGCACATCCCGGCCCTGGACACCTCCGCACCTGGTACGGAGGCCCGCGACGGCGGACCCGGCAGCGGGATGGCGGGGCCCCTACCGCCCGGCGCGGACGGTCCGCTGGACGGTCTGGACGTGTTCGGGGACGGCTTCGTCCGCGACCCCCACCCCTGGTTGGACCTGCTCCGCTCGCGGGCGCCTGTGCATCAGGACGCGGGCACCGGTCTGTGGCTGGTCAGCCGCCACCGGGACATCCGCCGGGTGCTGCTCGACCCCGCCACCTTCCGACCGGACAACGCCCAGCACGCGGTCACACCGCTGCCCGTGGCCGTGCTGCGGGTGCTCGCCCGGGCAGGCTTCCAGCTCCCGCCCGCGCTCGCCAACAACGGCACCGACAGCCACCCCGGCCTGCGCCGGGTGGTCACCCGGTTCTTCAACGCCCGGCGCGTCGCGGCCGCCGTACCGGCGATCGAGCGCCTGGCCGCGGAACTGCTCGACACGGCGCGGGCGCGCATCGCGGCCGACGGTGAGTACGACCTGTTCACCTGTTTCGCCCAGGTCCTTCCCTGCCGGGTACTGATGGAGCTGCTGGGTGTCCACGACGTCGACCCGGCCACGCTGATCCGCTGGAGCGACGCCTCACTGGAACTGTTCTGGGGCAGCCCCACACCGGACCGACAGCTGGAACTGGCCGAACAGGCGGGTCAGTTCCACCAATGGCTGACCACGACCGTGCGCACCACCAAGGCCACCGCCGACACCTTCATCGGAGCACTCGCCCGGCACCGTCTGCCCGACGGAGCGCCCTTGGACCCCCAGACGGCGGTCGGCGCCTGCTTCTTCGTCTTCATCGCCGGCCAGTCGACCACCGGCCAGCTCATCGCCACCGTACTGCGCCGAGCGCTTACCGAGCCCGGACTGTGGACGCGCGCGGCACAGGAGAAGGAAGTGGCCGGCGGCTGGGTGGAGGAGGTGCTGCGGCGCGAGCCACCGGTGACCACCTGGCGCAGGATCGTAGCGCGACCGGTGGAACTGGGCGGAGTGGAACTGACCCCGGGAGCACAGCTGCTGTTGATGCTCATGGGCAGCGGCTCGGACCCGGAGGTCTTCACCGATCCGGAACAGATGTGTCCACACCGGGCGAACATCCGCCACCACCTGGCCTTCGGCACCGGCCGCCACCGCTGCCCAGGTGCGTCATTGGCCCGAACGGAAGCGGCAGTGGCCCTGCGGGCAGCGGCTCGCAGCCTGCCGAAGGCACGCCTCGTGGAAGGCACGGAGGGCACTCCGATGCTCGGGCTGCTGTCATTCCGGGCGCCTCTGCGCGTGGCCGTAGCTCACGGATGAGGACCGGCACCGCGTCTCGCGGGCCGGCTCCTGGCCGTCCTCGCCGAGCAGATGGATGCCCACGTGGTCGGCCTCCAACCGGGGTCATCGCCGCATCACAGAGGCAGCGGGACGAGCCCGCTCGCACCGTGCGGATCGAGCGGTAGTTCCATCGCCTCGCGGCACTCCCGGGCGGCCGTCGACAGCTAGGTGGTCGCGTATGGTGCCCGCTGCCTTCCACATGCGCCTGCCACAGGCCCGCGAACGTCTCGCTGACCGGACCGAACCCGTTCGCAGGCGGGGACGTCCGGCCGCGCCGACGCCGGAGCACGACACCGGGATCGTTACACCGTGACAGGATCACGCGCGTTGCGGGGTCCCGAAGCGTACGGCGACCCCGGGGGAGTAGAGCACACTCACCGGCGGGCCCGTCGTGGGCGGCAGGCCCGCGGTGGCGATCAGGCCGTCGTCGAGATCGAGCAGCTCGGCCCGGTGCAGCGGCCACGGTGCGTGGTCGTTGGGCAGGTGCACCGTGCGGCCGTGCCAGGAGACGTGCAGACCCCACCGGGCGGTCAGAAACCGCTCCAGTGGTGTCGGCTCGGCGATGGACCCGCCTATCCTCACCACGGCCCGGCTCGTGCGATCCCGGTTCGCCGAGCGCCGTCGCAGGCCGCAGCTGTAGGTGATCACGTCGCTCTCGCGGCGCAGCCGCATCGTGGACCACCGATAGGGCAGCCGGACGGTGAGCCGGCCCACCAGTACGGGGAGTAGCCGGGCCGCGTCGAGGGACCGGAACACCACACCGCGCCGGCCCTGCCCGTCCACCGAGTACAGCCGCACGTTCGTCTCGCAGAACGTGCCCAGATACGGCAGGCCGGGTCCCGGCCCGAAGCCCACACCGCGCATCAGGAACGGGACCAGCCCGACATAGGTGACGCCGTCGAGGGTGTCGGGACGCGTACCGGCGGGCAGCAGCGGGGCCACCTGCTCCGGCCCCACCGGCCAGTGCAGGAACGTGAGTTCATCCCAGCGCTGGACCAGCGTCGGCCGTCGCACGGGCCGTGGCGTGGACAGGGTGATCGGCTCGATCTCCATGACCAGCGTCCTAGCACAGGAGGTCGAGCCACCCGTCAGGCGGGTCCCGGATTCCCGGGGCGGGGGACCGGGTCGGAGAACTCGGCGCGCACCGCCTGAGTGTGCTCGCCGAGCCCTGGCACCGGCCGCATCGGCGCCCTGCGGCCCGCCACTTCCACCGGTGGCAGCAGCCCGCGCAGCGGCCCCACCGGCGAGCCGAACTCGCCCCAGCGGTCGCGGGCGTCGAACTGGGGGTGGGCGGCGAACTCCGCGAGGTCGCGCAGCCGGGCGTTGGCGATACCGGCCCCGTCCAGCAGCGCGATCAGCCCCTCGGCGGTGTGGTCCGCGAAGCACGCCTCCAGCTCGGCCGTCAGCTCCTCGTCATGGGTGCGGCGCAGCGGATTGTCCGCGAAGCGCGGATCGCGGATCAGCTCCGGGCGCCGCAGCACCCGCTCGCACAGGGCCACCCATTCACGGTCGCTCTGCACACTCAGGAACACCTGACCGCCGTCCCCGCAGCGGTAGGCGCCGTACGGCGAGATGGACGGATGGCGGGCGCCACTGCGGACGACTCCGGTGCCGCCGTACGCCTGGGCGAAGAAGGGGTGGCCCATCCACTCGCCCAGCGCGTCGAGCAGGCTCACGCTCAGATCGGTCCCCGCGCCGGTGCGCTCCCGCTCGTACAGCGCGGTGAGGATGCCGGTGTAGGCGTACATCCCGCCCGCGATATCGGCGATCGAGATCCCGGGGCGGGCCGGTGCCTCCGGGCTGCCGGTGATCGACAGCAGCCCCGCCTCGCACTGGATCAGCAGGTCGTACGCCTTCTTCTCGCGGTACGGGCCGCTGTCCCCGTATCCGGAGATCGCGCAGGTGATCAGGCGGGGGTGGGCGGCCCGCAGCGTCTCCGCCCCCAGGCCAAGCCGGTCCACGGCGCCGGGCGCCAGATTGTGCACGAAGACATCGGCACGGGCGAGCATCGCCTCGAGCAGCGCCCGGTCGGTGGCGTCCTTGACGTCGAGGACGACGCTCTCCTTGCCGCGGTTGACCCAGACGAAGTAGGCCGACGCGCCCTTGACCTCGCGGTCGTATTCGCGCGCGAAGTCCCCGCGCCCCGGCCGCTCCACCTTGATGACCCTGGCCCCGAGATCGGCGAGCTGACGGGTGGCGAACGGGGCGGCGACGGCCTGCTCCAGGGCGACGACGGTGATGCCTTCCAGGGGCTGTGCGGGCACGGGCGGCTCCTTCGCTTCGATGCGGGTAGCCCCTGTCTACCCGGTGCCGGGCGGCGATCGAACGCCGCCCGGCACGTCCGGCTCAGCCCAGCAGCCTCCGTAGATAGGCGATCTGCTCGGCCTGCTGATGGGTGCCGCCGCCCTCGTGGCCGTTGAAGGACCACACCTTGAGGTCCTTCTCACCGGCGTAGTGGTGATAGGCGGCGAAGCCGCAGGAGGTAGGCGTGGTCTCATCGCGCAGCGCGGTCGAGAACAGCGCCGGTGCGTTGGCGCGGACCGCGAAGTTGAGCCCGTCGAAGTGGTCGAGCGTGGCGAACACCCGCTCGGCCAGTTCGCGCTGTGTGGCGCAGAACCGCGCCAGTTCACCATAGGGTTCCGCGTCGGTGATCTCGACCGCTCGCCGGATGTGGGTCATGAACGGCACATCCACCAGCGCCGCCGTCAGATCCGGCACCAGCCCGGCCGCCGCCAGGGCCAGCGCACCGCCCTGACTGCCCCCGCTGACCACGATCCGCGTGGGATCCA
The DNA here is from genome assembly GCF_047337785.1 of Streptomyces lacaronensis. Taxonomy (NCBI): domain Bacteria; kingdom Bacillati; phylum Actinomycetota; class Actinomycetes; order Kitasatosporales; family Streptomycetaceae; genus Streptomyces; species Streptomyces lacaronensis. Next base: position 1,069,851 of record NZ_JBLHDK010000003.1, on the reverse strand, counting down.
CCAGCGGATGCTCACGGGCGGCCTCCACCGCCCGCACCGCGTCCGTGTACAGCCGGCGGTAGTAGTAGTCGTCCGGGGAGAGGACGCCATGGGTCATCTTGCCCGGTGTCTCGGGCCCGGTGCCGCCGACCGGATCGGGGGTGACGCCGGGCGAGTGCTGGACCCAGCCCTGACCCCGGCTGTCCATCACGAAGACCGCATAGCCCACCGACGGCCACAGCAGCCAGTTGTGCGGGAGCCCCCGGCCGCCGCTGTAGCCGAGGTACTGCACCACGCACGGCAGCGGGCCCGCCACGTCCCGCGGGGCGAGCAGCCAGCCGCGTATCCGGTGCCCGCCGAAGCCGGAGAACTCCACGTCGTAGGTGTGCACACGGGTCAGCCCGGTGTCCTCCTCGGTGAACACCGCGTTCAGCTCGCGGGTGCGGGCCTCGGCGAGCGTCCGCTTCCAGAAGGTGTCGAAGCCGTCCGGCTCGGGCAGCGGGGGCCGGTAGGTGCGCAGCTGCTCCAGGGGCAGGTCGATGAACACGGTGGGCGGACCTCCGTAGCGACGGTGAAGGGGTTACGGGTGAGGAGTGGGCTTGGGCATTGGGCCAGGGGTTATGGAGGGTGCGGGGGCGATGGCGGGTGCGGGGGATACGGGCTCGTCCGGTCGTCCGTGCAGCGTTCGACTCCTCGGTCATAAGGGAGCGCGGAGTGGCGGAGCGGTACTTGACCGGACCATGAGCCGGGTGGACAGCTCGGTCCGGATGGCCTCCGGCACCTCGCCGGTCATCAGCCGCAGCAGCGTGCGCAGTGCCGCGGCCGCCATCTCCGACAGCGGCTGACGGACCGTCGTCAGCGCGGGCGTGATCCAGCGGGCCTGTGGCAGATCGTCGAAGCCCACGACGCTGATGTCCCGCGGCACCCTCAGCCCCCGCCCCCTGACCGCCTGGTACACACCCGGCACCATCTGATCGGAGCACACGAAGACGGCCGTGGGCGGCTCGGGCAGATCCAGCAGCTCACCCATCCGGCGGCGCGCCCCGGCCTCGCTGATCTCGCCGTAGCGCACATACGCGGACGGCACGGGCAACCCGGCCGTCGCCATCGCCGAACGGTATCCGGCGACCCGGCCGCCGTCGCGCACCGCCCGCCCCAGGCCGCCGAGCACCGCGATCCGGCGGTGTCCCAGCCCGATGAGGTGCTCGGTCGCGGCCATTCCGCCCTGCCAGTTGGCGGCCGCCACGGACGGCACCCCGGGCGGCGGGTCGCTCGCGGGGTCGATCAGCACGAACGGGATCCGCCGCTCGTCGAGCCAGGAGTACTGGGCGGGGGCGAGCTCGATGAGATGGAACAGCACACCCGAGCTGCCTCGGGCGTACAGCTTCTCCGGCCAGCCGCACTCGAGCCGGCCGCCCCGACTTCGGGTGGCCGCGGCCGAGACCACCACCTCGAGGCCCGCCTCGTGCGCGGCCTCGGCCGCGCCGTGCAGCACCGCCCCCGACCAGGCGCTGTCGAGCGAGTGCACCACCAGGTCGACGATCGCGGTCGGCTTGGGCGCCTCGCCGCGCGGCCTGCGGATGTACCCAAGGCGGTCCAGGACCTCGGTGACCCGGCGGCGGGTCTCGGGGGCCACGTCCTCCCGGCCGTTGACCACCTTCGACGCGGTCGGTACCGACACACCCGCCTCACGGGCGACGACCGCCAGCGTGGGGCCCGTCGATCCCGAGGAACGAGCCATTGAGACTCCCTTCCCTAACCGCCCACGTGGAACCCCTGACCGGGCAGCAATCGGTTACCAACCCTAAGGCCGCCTCAAGGCGCCGGGAAGACCCCGGTCGTCGAGGTGGGAGGCCCGAGTACTCCTTGTCGCCGCCGCCCGTCGAAAGGTTGCCCGTTCCGCACCGCGGCGTCGCCCGCGTGCGGACCCGCGCCCGCACGGAGCTCAGCGGTCGATCCGCGCTCCGTGCGGGCCCGTGTCCGGCACCTCCCCGACCCGCGCCGCGGCCGGGTTGAGCACCCGGGTGAGAAAGGCCCGGGTGCGGGGGTGGACCGGATCGGACACGACCTGCTCCGGTCCGCCCTCCTCCACGATCACCCCGTCGTCCATGAACACGACCCGGTCGGCGACCTCCCGCGCGAAGCTCATCTCATGGGTGACGACCAGCATCGTCATGCCCTCGTCGGCCAGGGCGCGCATCACCGCGAGCACATCGCCGACCAGCTCCGGATCGAGCGCCGAGGTCGGCTCGTCGAACAGCATCAGCTCCGGGTCCATCGACAGCGCCCGGGCGATGGCCACCCGCTGCTGCTGTCCGCCCGACAACTGCGCCGGATAGGCCGACTCCTTGTCGCTCAGGCCGACCCGCCGCAGGGTCTCCCGGCCGATCCGCACCGCCTCCGCCTTGTCGCGGCGCAGCACCCGCCGCTGGGCGATGGTGAGGTTCTCCAGGGCCGTCAGATGCGGAAAGAGGTTGAACGCCTGGAACACCATGCCGATCCGCCGCCGCACCCGGTCGATGTCCACATCCGGGTCGGTGACCTCGGTCCCCGCCACGGTGACCGAGCCCGAGGTCGGCTCCTCCAGGAGGTTCACACAGCGCAGCAGCGTCGACTTGCCGGATCCCGAGGGCCCGATGACACAGACCACCTCGCCCCGCCGGACGGTGAGATCGATGCCCTTGAGCACCTCCAGCTCACCGAAGGACTTGTGCAGACCGGCCACCTGGATGGCGATGCCGTCCGCCTCGCCGGTCCCCTTCGCCTCCGTCGTCTCCTTCACCCCGATCACCTCGCCTTCGCCGAACGGGCCTCGAGTCGGCGCACCAGGTGGCCGAGCGGAACGGTGATGATCAGGTAGCACACCCCGGCGACCAGGATCGGGGTGAGACTGCGGTGCTGATTGAGCGCGTCCCGGCCGAACTTGGACAGTTCGTACTGGTCCAGGGAGAGCCCCAGCAGATAGACCAGGGAGGAGTCCTTGGTCAGCAGTACCAGTTCATTGGTGAGCGGCGGCAGGACGATCCGGAACGCCTGCGGGATGATGATCGAGGCCATCGCCCGGCTGTGGGACATGCCCAGCGAACGCGCCGCCTCCATCTGCCCCTTGGGCACCGCCTGGATGCCCGCCCGCATCGTCTCCGCGATGTAGGCGGCGCCGACGAGCCCCAGCGCCAGCATGACCGTGACATACCGGTCCAGCGCCACCTGGAAGGCGAGCGGCACCCCGAAGCCGAGTGCGATGAACACCAGCAGCGCGGGTACCCCGCGGAAGAACTCGATGTAGGCCACCGCCAGCCAGCGGTACGGCGGCACCTGCGAGAGCCGCATCAGCGCCAGCACCACCCCGAGGACCAGGCCGAAGCCGAACCCGAGCAGGGTGTAGACGACGGTGTTGACCAGGGCGGTGGTGATGATGTCGGGGAACAGGGACCGGGCGACCTCGGCGTCGAAGAACGCGCGCCGCAGTTCACCCCAGTCGGCGGCCAGGACGATGGCGAGCAGCAGGGCGATGAGCACGGCGTACTGCACCGCTCGTATCGCCCGCACCCGCTGCCGGCGGGTCATTGCCATAAGTGTGCGGACTCCTCAGCTCCGATGGCCGTCGGCGGGCGTCACTTCTTGGGCGCGGTGCCGAACCACTTCTTGTAGACACGGTCGTAGGAGCCGTCCGCCCGGGCGTCCTTCAGCACCGCGTTGATCTTCTTACGCAGTGCGTCATTGCCGGTCCGTACGGCGATGCCGTACTGCTCGCCGGTGTCGAACTCGGCCGCCACCGCGGTGTCGGGGTTGTCCTTGACGTAGTCGTAGAGCACACCGTTGTCGTTGATGCCCGCGTCGGTCTGCCCGGTCTTGACGGCGGTCAGCAGCAGCGCGAGGTCCTCGAACTGGACCAGCTTCGCGCCCTTGGCGTGCTTCTGGGCATAGGCCTCACCGGTGGTCCCCTGCTGGACCGCGAGCTTCTTGCCCTTGAGATCGGCGAGGGACTTGAACGGCTTGCCCTTGGCGGTGAGCAGCGCCTGTGTGGCCTCGAAATAGGGGGCGGAGAAGTCCAGGTTCTTCTCGCGCACCTCGGTGATGGTCATCCCGGCGGCGGCCACGTCGCACTGGTTGGTGTTGAGGTCCTCCCCGGACTGGATGCCCTCGAAGGGCGTGTCCACGATCTCCTGCTTCACATGGAGCGCGGAGGCCACGAGATCGACGATGTCCACATCGAAGCCGACGACCTTCTTGCCCTGTTTGGACTGGAAGGGCGGGTAGGGGAGATGGGTACAGGTCGTGAGCTTCCCGGAGTTCACCAGGCTGATGTCCTTGCCGCCGGACCCCGACGACTTGGTGCTGGTGCACCCGGCCAGCAGGGCGGATACGGCGGCGACGGCTATGACGGGCGGCAACGCGGAGCGAGCGAACACGGCACCTCCGGGGGCAGGGTCGGCGTACGACCACGGATCTCATGATCAGTGAGTCGGGCCGCATCCTCCCACCGGAAGTGGCGCGGTGTCTTTACGCGTGCAATTGCGACCGGGTAACGGAGAGGGGAGGTCAGCGCCGCCTGCGCCGCCTGCGGCGCTTGCTCCAGAACCAGCCGGCGGGCGGCTCGTCCGCCCGCCAGGGCTGAGGCTCGGGCGCGCCGCGCCGCCAGCGCGCGGTCAGCATCCGGGTGCGCGCGGCGGGCTCGGTGACCTCGGCGTCCCGTATGAAGTCCGCGTCGAGGACGACGTCGTCCCAGTCGTCGGCGTCGTCCCCTCGGGGTGTGGATCCGGTGCTCACGGGGCACCTCCCGTCGGCCGGTGCCGCTCGGGCACAGGAGCGTGTTCCTCGCGCGATGAACGCGTGGGGTGTCCGCCGAGTTCCGGCGGGTGCGGGGTGCCCCCTGCCTGGTCGCCGAGGCCGGCCGGGCGAGGTCGGGACGTCAGCCGGGTGGAGTCCGGACCGGGATCCACACCCGCATGGCGCCGGGCTCGCGGTTCGCCCACGCGTAGTACGGGATCGCGGTCACCGGGACCGGCTGGGGCGCCTTCGCGCCGCCCGCGGGCCCGCCGGGTCCCGCGCCGTCGCTCCGGTACGGCCACCAGCCGTCGCGCGCGACGGCGTGGGGCAGGGCCAGGGCGGTGATCACGGTCACCCTGCCCAGCAGCTCCGGCCGGTGCTCCGGGGTCAGCGCGGCATCCGGGTCGAGGTCGATGTCGTCCAGCCGCAGCCCGGCGGGCTGATCGGACTGCTCCAGGCAGTACACCAGCGGACCGCGCTCGATCGCGACACAGCCGCGCACCCCGTCGATCCGCGGATCGGGCCGGGTGAGCCGGGGATCGAGGGGCAGGCTCAGCACGACCGTCTCACCGGGCCGCCAGCGCCGCCGCAGCCGCAGCCAGCCGTTCTCGGCCCGCTCGGCCACCGGCTCCCCGCCGATCGTCGCCTCGTACGTCCGCGCCCAGTGCGGGACGCGCAGCGACAGCGTCCAGTCCGCCTCCGGCGGGGCCGCGTCCACGACCACCGCGATCCGGCCCTCCCAGGGGTAGCCGGTCCCCACCCGCACCGCGCCGCCGCCCGCCTCGTACGAGCCGGACGCGTACTGGTGCAGCTGGAGCCCCTCGGCGTCACCGCTCGCCATGTAGTGCGGCAGCGAGGCCAGCAGCCGCATCACATTGGGCGGGCAGCAGGCACACCGGAACCACGGTGTCCGGTGGGCGCTCTGGTCCCCGGCGGCGGCCTTACGGTTCTCATCGTCCTTACGGCTCTCACCGTCCATACGGTTTTCACCGTCGTGGCGGACGCGCAGTGGGTTCACATAGAGCCAGCGCTCACCGTCGATCGACACTCCCGACGCGAAGCCGTTGAACAGGGTCCGCTCCACCAGATCGCTGTAGCGGGCCTCCCCGGTCAGCAGCGCCATCCGCCAGCCGAAGTGGATGGCGGCGACGGCCGCGCAGGTCTCGGCGTACGCCCGGTCCGGCGGCAGCTCGTAGGCGTCGCCGAATGACTCCAGCTCATGCCGGGAGCCCACCCCGCCGGTCAGATAGGTCTTTGTCGCGGCCATGTCCTCCCAGAGCCGCACCAGGGAGTCCCGCAGCCCCTCGTCGCCGGTCTCCGCCGCCACATCGGCGGCCCCGGCCAGGAGATACAGCTGGCGCACCGCGTGACCGGCGACCGCCGTCGCCTCCCGCACCGGGATGTGGTCCTGCCAGTAGGGCGCTCCGGGGCGGGGGCCGGGCGAGCCGTCCGGCGGGCCGTCGCCGAGGCTGCCCCGCCCGCGCCGGTCCACGAAGTACCCGGCCAGGTCGAGATAGCGCCGCTCACCGGTCTCCCGGTACAGCTCGACCAGCGCGGTCTCGATCTCCGGATGTCCGCACACCCTCTCGTCCTTGCCGGGCCCGAACGTGGCGTCGATCAGATCGGCGTACCGCACCGCCACATCGAGCAGCCCGTCCCGGCCGGTGGCCCGGTGGTGGGCGACCGCGGCCTGGAGGAGGTGGCCCGCGCAGTACAGCTCGTGCCCCCAGTGCGGATCCGCCCACCGCCGGGCGTCCGGGCCCAGCTGGTAGTACGTCTGGAGATAGCCGTCCTCGGCCTGGGCGGCCGCGACCAGCCCGGCCAGCCGCTCCACCTGCCGGGACAGCTCCTCCTCGGCCGGTCCCTCGGCGCCGTCCGCCAGCTGCCAGGACGCCGCCTCCAGCCACTTGTGCACATCGGAGTCCTGGAACGGGAAGGCGCCGCGGAAGCCGGACTGCTCCGGCGCCGCTCCCGCGGCCGCCCGGAGGTTGGCGAGATTGCCCGCCCGCTCCAGCCGGTCCGGTCCCTGGGGAACGCTCACCTCGGCGTTGACGCGGCGTCTGGCGGCCCAGAAGCCCCCGGTGATCCGCGCCGAGGTGGCCGGGCGGAGCACGGTGTGCGCTTCCCGAGAGAGCCGGATCGGACCTGCGGACATCCGCCCACCCCTTACGCCGCGCCCCCGGCCATGCCCGTCTCCCGGTCACGCAGGAGTGGAAACCGGTTTCCGCCGCGAAGCATATGGACGTGTTCTTCCGGCCGACAAGACCTTGCACACACCATTCATCAACGTCCGACAACCGGAATCGGCGGGCGGGCGAGACGGCCGGAGCGGCGGCTCACGCCGAGGTCAGCGCCCCCTGCTCGGCCACATGGGCCACCACACAGGTGACGTTGTCGGGCCCGCCCGCCCGGTTGGCGAGGGCGACCAGCTCCCGTACGGCCCTGCCCGGGTCGTCCTCCGAGGCGAGCACGCGCTGGATCTCCTCGGCGGGCACGACCCCCGTCAGCCCGTCGGAGCACAGCAGATAGCGGTCCTCGGCGCGGGCGTCCCGCAGGGCGAAGTCCGGCTCGAACGCCGAACCGGCGCCCACGGCGCGCAGCAGCAGCGCCCGCTGGGGGTGCGAGGCGGCCTCCTCGAGGGTGATCCGCCCCTCGTCGATCAGCGACTGGACCACCGTGTGGTCATGGGTGATCTGGAAGAGCTCACCGTCGCGCAGCAGATAGGCGCGCGAGTCGCCGATGTGGACCAGCCCCAGCCGGGAGCCCGACCACACCATCGCGGTGAGCGTCGTGCCGACATCCCGCAGCGCGGGGTCGGACGCGGCCAGCGCGGAGACCGACTCATGGGCCCGGTGCGCCGCCTCCTCCAGGGCGCTGAGCAATTCTCCGCCCGGGACACCCGTGTCCAGCGGTTTGAGCGCCTCGATCGCCGCCTCGCCCGCGCGCCGTCCGCCTCCGACTCCGTCGGCCACGGCGAGCAGGCGCGGACCGGCGTAACCGGCGTCGTCATTGCTCTCCCGGACCGAGCCGGTGTCGGAGAGCACGGCGTAGCGGATCCCCAGGGTGGTGTGGTCAGAAGACATCGTGGTGTCCTTCCCGGACAGATGGTCGACGAGGAAGGCGGCCAGGTCCCTCCGGGCAGCGGTGTCGGCCTCGACCCGCGCCCAGTACGCGCGCACTTCCCGCGCCGCCGCCTCCGGCTCCAGCTCGCACACCGCCCGGATGTCGGCCAGCGGCATGCCGAGCCGTCTCAGCCAGGCCACCAGACGGGCCCGCTCCAGCTGGGCCGGATCGTAGCGGCGGTAGCCGGAGTACGGATCGACGCGGGCGGGCGGCAGCAGCCCGAGCTCGTCGTACAGGCGCAGTGCCTTGGGGGACAGCCGCGACGCCCTCGCGAACGCACCGATGGTCAGCAGCCCCATGCTCGCCCTCCTCGTCGCCGGGCACCTCGCCCGGCCACCACGATGCTCGGGCTTCCCCAAGGGGGAAGGTCAATCGGCGAAGGGGCGAAGAGCGATGGGTGCCGCCGGGCTGGCGATCAGTATCGCTCTTCTCGCATGACGAATTCCGAAGCAAGCGAGCACATCCAATCCGATAGCAGCCTCTTATGTCGATGAGTCGGTCATATCCATACATCTTGGCTTCTTCGGGTATCCGTCATGCTTGCCCCGGGAATTGATGGTGTATCCGCACACTCTCGGGGCCTCATGAGTCCTCACCGGGCCTCACGAGAAGAAGGAGGTCCTCTCATGGTCGTTTCCACCACGCCCGGCACCGTCTGGGGCACCTGGATCAATCTCCAGGGTGGCATCCACTCCGAGCCCGCCCCGGTCGCCTTCGCCGACGACCGGGTGCAGGTCTTCATCCGGGGCGGGTCGAACGTCCTGTGGAGCAGGGTGGAGGCCCGCGACGGCACTTGGGGGCCGTGGCAGCAATACCCGGGCGTGTCCGTCGACGGCATCCCGGCACCGATCCGGGGCAAGGACGGCAAGATCCGGGTCTTCTACCGCACCCCGGGCAACAATCTGGAGGTCATCACCCAGACCGCCATCAACTCCGGGTACGGACCGCCCCAGACCCTGGTCACCGGCATCGGGGACGACCCGGCCGCGGCGCTCGGCGCCGACGGCCGCATCTATGTGTTCTTCCCCGGCACCGACAGCGCCCTGTGGTACATCCGCAACCAGGACCTCCAGTACGAGACCTACACCTCCGCGACTTCACTCGGGGGCGCCATCTTCGCCACGCCTTCGCCCATCCTCGACGGGGGAGGGCGGCTGGTGGTGGCGGTCAAGGGCTCGGGCGAGACCCTGTACACCATCCAGCAGCAGACCGAGAACTCCGCCCTCTGGGAGGCGTTCTCCCTCAATGCCGCCAATGTGACGAGCCGTCCGTCGGTGTGCCTGGACGCGGCGGGACGGGTGCAGATCTTCTACCGGGGTTCCGACGGGTCCGTCCGTCGGGTCGGACAGAGCGACGACTACGACTCGTTCGGCGCCGCCGTGAGCCTCGGCGCGCAGATCGTCTGGCGGCCCACCTGTGCCCTGGCCCAGGACGGCCGGATCAACGTGTTCATCAAGGCCACCGACAACGCCCTGTGGGTCGCCGTGCAGAGCACGGAGAACGGCACGGCGTACAGCGGCTTCCAGTCCCTGGGCGGGGTCATCGGCTCCGCGGGCGTCGGCGTCCCCATCCTCAACGAGGAGAACCTGCTCTACGTCTTCATCCAGGGCAGCGGAACCGCCAGGGACCTCTGGCTGCAGCGCCAGACCTTCGTCTGATCCGCCCCCTCGTCGCGTCGCCGAATCGCTCCCGTCACCGCGTCGCGAAGTCACCCTCTCACCCCACCACTTCATCGCGCGTCCTCCAGGGCTCCAGGGTTTTCGAAACTTTCGCACCCTCTCCAGGGGCTGTCGGAAGTCATCAGAACCCTTAATCTCCGAACAAAATCGATCACTTCGGATCGCAGGAGCCCTCTGATGCCCCCGCATGCCACCCCACCCCGGAGAGCGCCGGCAGTGCTGCTCGCGCTGCTGGCCGCCCTCGCCCTCGTGGTCCCGCTCACCGCGAACCGAGTGCACGCCGCGGAGCACCACCGGAGCGACGGGAGCGGACGCGCCGTGCAGCAGTCCACCACGGCCTCCCGCTATCTGTTCACCGCCTTCACGAACAGCAGCGAGAGCAACATGTACGTCTACGGGTCCGACGACGCACAGAACTTCTGGTCGATCCAGGACAAGGCGTACACCCCGCCCTCCGGTCTCGTCCGCGACCCCAGCGTCATCCACCGCGGCGGTCGCACTTACGTCGCGTACACCACCGGATGGACCGGCACCACCTTCGGCCTCGCCGTGAGCGACGACCGCCGCACCTGGACCCATCTCGCCGACGTCGACCACGGCGTGGCCGCCAACAACACCTGGGCACCGGAGTTCTTCACCGACGCGCCCGACGGCAAGGTCCGCATCGTCGTCTCGCTGTCCACCGGGCCCACCGCCTACCGGCACTTCCAGCCCTATGTCCTCACCGCCCTCGACGACACCCTCACCAAGTGGAGCGAGCCCCGGCCGCTCGAGGGCATCTCGCCGAGCGAGAGCGACTACAACGGCTACATCGACACCTTCGTGGTCCGTAAAGGCGCCACCTATCACGCGTTCACCAAGAACGCCACGGGCGAACTCATCGAGCACGCCGTCGCCGACCGCGTCACCGGCCCTTACCGCTTCACCGGCAAGGGCGACTGGGCGGGATGGGGCAGCCTGCTGGAGGGCCAGACCGTCGTCGCCCTCCCCGGCGGCGGCTATCGCATGTTCATGGACGGCTACACCGTCAAGAAGTACTACTACAGCGACAGCCCCGACCTGGAGCACTGGACGCCCAAACGGGAGCTGCCCGGCCTGTCGGGGGTGGTACGCCACGGCACCGTCATCCGGGAGACCGCCACCGTACGGCCCGGCGATGCCAACCCCGCCCTGCCCGGCTACCACGCCGACCCCGATGTGATGCACGCCGAGGGGCGGTACTGGATCTACCCCACCGAGGACGGCCACCCCGGCTGGAGCGGCACCCGCTTCAACGGCTTCTCCTCACCCGACCTCGTCCACTGGACCGACCACGGTCCCGCCCTCGACCTCGCCGATGTCTCCTGGTGCCACCAGAACGCCTGGGCCCCCTCGGTGGTGAAGAAGGGGGACACCTACTGGATGTACTTCAGCGCCTGCCAGTCCATCGGCGTCGCCAAGTCCTCCAAGCCGCAGGGGCCGTTCACCGACGCCCTCGGCAAACCACTCGTCGCCAAGGGGCAGTTCGGCCATCAGTCCATCGACCCGGACGCCTTCATCGACGACGACGGCACCCCGTACCTCTACTTCGGGCAGGGCGCCTTCGAGGCGGCCCGCCTCAACGACGACATGGTCTCCTTCGCCACCCAGCCGGTGAAGATCACCCCGCCCGGCTACAACGAGGCCCCGACCGTCTTCAAGCGCGCGGGCCGCTACTACGCGATGTGGTCGGAGGACGACACCCGGAGCCCGGACTACCGCGTGGCCTACGGAGTCTCCGACTCACCGCTCGGCCCCTTCACCAAGGCGGCGGGCAACCCGGTCCTGGCCAAGGACCCCGGCGATCAGATCCTCGGCACCGGCCACAACTCCGTCATCCAGGTGCCGGGCCGCGACGAGTGGTACATCGTCTACCACCGCTTCGCCCGCCCCGGCGGCGACGGCACCCACCGCGAGGTCGCCATCGACCGGATGCGGTTCGGCCCCGACGGCACCATCCAGAAGATCCGCCCGACGCAGGCCGGTATCGAGCCCGTCCCATAGACCGGCGTCACGCCCGTCCGATGTCAGGCGCATCACCCGCCAGAGCAGGAGAGAACCGTATGAGCCGCAGCGAAGAGCACCAGCCCAGCCGCAGACGCGTGGTGATGGGCGCCCTCGTCCTGGGGGCGGCCGCCGGAACACCCGGCATCGCGCGGGCCGCCACCCCCGCGGCGCCGCAAGCGGCCGCCAAGGCCCCCGCGTACGCCAATCCGCTGGTGCGCCGGCGCGCCGATCCGCACATCCTCAAGCACACCGACGGTTACTACTACTTCACGGCCACCGTCCCCGAATACGACCGCATCGTCCTGCGGCGCTCCAGGACCATCGGCGGCCTGGCCACCGCCGCCGAGTCGGTGATCTGGAAGAAGCACACCAGCGGCGACATGGGCGCCCACATATGGGCCCCGGAGATCCACTTCATCGACGGCAAGTGGTACGTCTACTTCGCCTCGGCGCCCGCCAACGACGTCTGGAAGATCCGGATGTGGGTGCTGGAGAACGCGAGCGCCGACCCCTTCGCCGGGACCTGGACCGAGAAGGGCCGCATCGTCACGCCCGTCGACTCCTTCTCCCTCGACGCCTCCACCTTCACCCACCAGGGCACCCGCTATCTCGTCTGGGCCCAGAGCAACCCGGACGTCGGCAACAACTCGAGCATCTACCTCGCCCGGATGGCCAATCCATGGACCGTCACCGGGCCCCAGGTGGAGATCTCCCGGCCGACGTACGACTGGGAGACGCGTGGCTTCAAGGTCAATGAGGGCCCTTCGGTCCTCCAGCGGAACGGCCGGGTCTTCCTCACCTACTCCGCCAGCGCCACCGACGCCAACTACTGCATGGGGCTGCTGACCGCCTCCGCCGGCAGCGACCTGCTCGCCGCCGCGTCCTGGAAGAAGAGCCCGCAGCCGGTCTTCACCAGCAACGACACCACCAAGCAGTACGGGCCGGGCCACAACTCCTTCACCGTCGCCGAGGACGGCCGCACCGACCTCCTCGTCTACCACGCCCGTCAGTACAAGGACATCACCGGCGACCCGCTGAACGACCCCAACCGGCACACCCGCGTCCAGGCGCTCGGCTGGAGGGCCGATGGCACCCCGGACTTCGGTGTGCCCGTGGCCGACGCGCCCGCGCGGGACACCACGGCCGCCACCCGCTTCACCATGACGGCGTTCACCAACAGCAGCGAGTCGAACCTGTACGTCTACCAGTCGTCCGACGCGACCACGTACACCCTGCTGAAGGGACCCGCCTACACCCCTCCGTCCGGGCTGATCCGCGACCCCAGCGTCATCAAGCACGCCGACGGCTACTACTACATCGTCTACACGACCAACTGGACCGGTAACACCATCGGCTTCGCGCGCAGCCGCGACCGCGTCAACTGGACCTTCGTCCGCGAGCACACCCTCCCGGTGGCCGGTCTCGAGCGCACCTGGGCGCCGGAGTTCTTCGTGGACGACGGCGGTGGCGTCCACATCGTCGTCTCGCTGGACACCACCTCCACACCCGACTACATCTTCCGGCCGCATCTGCTCACCGCCACCAACGCCGCACTGTCGTCCTGGACCACGCCCACACCGCTGAAGGGCCTGGACACCGCCAACTACATCGACACCTTCGTGGTCCGCCACGCCGGGCAGTACCACGCCTTCACCAAGCAGGAGACGACCAAGTACATCGAGCACGCCACGGCCGACAGCCTCGGCGGGCCGTACACCTTCCGCGGCACCGGCGACTGGGCGGGCTGGGGCAGCTGGCGCGAGGGGCCCGCGCTGGTGCGCCTGGACAACGGCGGCTGGCGGATCTACTTCGACGGCTACACCGAGCAGAAGTACTACTACAGCGACAGCCTCGACGGCTTCCGGACCTGGACCCCGATCCGGGAACTGCCCGGACTCACCGGATTCGCCCGCCACTTCACCGTGTGGAAGGAGACCGTGTGATGGGCGGACGCCTCAGAGCACGGCTGTTGACCCTCGTCGTGGCCGCCGTCCTCGGGCTGCTCGCCCCGTTGGCGGGAGCCGGCTCGGCGCAGGCCGCCCCCGTCACCGTCGCCAACGGCACACAGTTCACCACCACAGCGGGCGAGGCGGTGCACGCCCACGGCGGGGGAGTCATCAAGTCCGGTGGCTACTACTACTGGTTCGGTGAGAACCGCAACGCCGACAACACGTTCCGCTATGTCTCCGCCTATCGCTCCACGGACCTGAAGACCTGGGAGTTCCGCCGCCATGTCCTCACCCAGGCCACCGACCCCGAGCTGGCCTCCGCCAACATCGAGCGGCCCAAGGTGCTCTACAACGAGCGGACCGGGCAGTACGTGATGTGGATGCACAAGGAGAACGGCAGCGACTACAGCGAGGCGCGCGCGGCCGTCGCCACCTCCGCCACCATCGACGGCGACTACACCTGGCGGGGCAGCTTCCGCCCGCTGGGCCAGCACATGTCCCGGGACATCACCCTCTTCCGGGACGGCGACGGCACCGGATACATGGTCTCGGCCGCCCGGGACAACTACGACCTGCACATCTACCGGCTGACCGACGACTACACCGGGGTGGCGAGCCTGGTGGCCAACCCCTGGCCCGGCGGCCACCGCGAGGCACCGGCGCTCTTCAAACGCGGAAACGTGTACTTCATGCTGACCTCCGGCGCCACCGGCTGGAACCCCAACCAGCAGCAGTACGCCACCGCCACCAGCCTGGCGGGCCCCTGGAGCGCGATGCGCAACGTGGGCGACGCCACCGCCTACGGCTCGCAGACCGCGTACGTCCTGCCGGTGCAGGGCAGCGGGACCACCTCGTACCTCTATCTGGGCGACCGCTGGGGGAACTCCTTCGGCGGCACTGTCAACGACTCGCGCTACATCTGGCTGCCGCTGGCCTTCCCCACCGCCACCACCCTGACCATGGACTGGTACCCGCAGCTCACCATCGACACGGCGGCGGGCACGGTGACCGGCTCCGGCGGTCCGTACACCACGCTCACGGCGCGGCACAGCGGCAAGTGTGCCGACATCGTCTCCGGCTCGCAGACCGACGGCACCGCGGCCGTCCAGTACACCTGCAACGGCGGTGGCAATCAGCTGTTCTGGTCCAAGGACATGGGCGATGGCCAGGTCCAGCTGGTCGCCCGGCACAGCTCCCAGTGTCTGACGGTGGCGGGCGGCTCCACGGCCGATGGCGCCGCCGTGGTCCAGTCGGCCTGTGGCACGGGGACGAACCAGCAGTGGCGGGCCACCGACGCCGGTGACGGATACGTCCGGTACACCGCCCGCTCCAGCGGCAAGTGCCTGGATGTCGCGGACGAGTCCACGGCGGACAAGGCCGCGCTCCTCCAGTGGAGCTGCACCGGCGGTGCCAACCAGCAGTGGCGGCGCGGCTGACCGACCACGCACCGCCGGTGCCCGAGCTCCGGTGCCCGGGGGCTGTTGACGTCCCCAGGAGGGCCGGTACCTTCACGGTGCACACAATGTCGGACATTGTTCGTAATTTCGAACCTCAGTGAGGGAAGTCATGAGCGAACCAGTCGACAGACGGCACTTCATCGCCACCACGGCCTCCGGGGCCGCGGCCGTGGCGCTCACCGTCGCCGCCGGAGGCACCGCCGAGGCGGCCGCCCCCGGCGCCGCCCCGGTCACGAACCAGCGCAAACCCAAGGCGCTGACCAGTGCCCAGCCCTTTCCGCTCACCGCCGTGACCCTGCTCCCCGGCGCCTTCAAGGACAACCAGTCCCGCAACACCGCCTATCTGCGCTTCGTGGACATCGACCGGCTGCTGCACACCTTCCGCCTCAACGTCGGGCTCCCCAGCAGCGCCCAGCCCTGCGGCGGCTGGGAGAGCCCCAGCACGGAGCTGCGCGGCCACAGCACCGGCCACCTCCTGTCCGGACTGGCCCTCAGCTACGCGGCCACCGGGGACACCGCCCTGCTCGACAAGGGCCGCAAGCTGGTCTCGGCGCTCGCCGCCTGCCAGGCCAAGTCCCCGGCCGCGGGCTACGGCCAGGGCTATCTCTCGGCGTTCCCCGAGAGCTTCTTCGACCGGCTGGAGGCCGGTACCGGGGTGTGGGCGCCTACACCATCCACAAGATCATGGCGGGGCTCGTCGACCAGTACCGGCTCGCGGGCAATGCCGAGGCGTTGGAGACCGTGGAGCGCCAGGCCGCCTGGGTCGACACCCGCACCGGGAAGCTCGGTTACGACCAGATGCAGCGGGTGCTGCAGACCGAGTTCGGCGGCATGAACGACGTCCTCGCCGATCTGCACGCCATCACCGGCGACAGCCGCTGGCTGAAGGTGGCCGAGCGCTTCACCCACGCCCGCGTCTTCGACCCGCTGGCCCGCAACGAGGACCGGCTCGCCGGGCTGCACGCCAACACCCAGATTCCCAAGATGGTCGGCGCCATGCGGCTGTGGGAGGAGGGGCTGGACAGCCGCTACCGCACCATCGGTGAGAACTTCTGGAAGATCGTCACCGATCACCACACCTACGTCATCGGCGGAAACAGCAACGGTGAGGCGTTCCACGAGCCCGACGCCATCGCCGCCCAGCTCTCCGACAACTGCTGCGAGAACTGCAACTCGTACAACATGCTCAAGCTCACCCGGCTGATCCACTTCCACGCGCCGGAGCGCGTGGACCTGCTCGACTACTACGAGCGCACCCTGCTCAACCAGATGCTGGGCGAGCAGGACCCGGACTCGGCCCACGGCTTCAACATCTACTACACGGGCCTCGCCCCCGGCTCCTTCAAACAGCAGCCGTCCTTCATGGGCACCGACCCCAACCAGTACTCCACCGACTACGACAACTTCTCCTGCGACCACGGCAGTGGCATGGAGACCCAGGCCAAGTTCGCGGACACCATCTACACCCACGCCGACCGCAGCCTGCTGGTGAACCTCTTCATCCCCTCCGAGCTGCGCTGGCAGGACAAGGGCATCACCTGGCGCCAGACCACCGGCTTCCCCGACCAGCAGACCACCACCCTCACCGTCACCTCCGGCGCGGCCTCCCTCGAACTGCGCGTCCGCATCCCCTCCTGGGCGGCCGGGGCCCGCGCCACGCTCAACGGCACCGCCCTCGCCGACCGGCCGGCCCCCGGCAGCTGGCTGATCATCGACCGCCAGTGGAAGACCGGCGACCGGGTGGAGGTGACGCTGCCGATGAAGCTGACGTTCGACCCCACCCCCGACGACCCGGACGTCCAGGCGGTGCTCTACGGGCCGGTGGTGCTCGCCGGGGCGTACGGCGGCCGCACCGGAATGACCATGCCGCGCCTGGACACCGGATCCGTGTCCCGGACGGCCACCAACCCCCTGCGGTTCAGCGCCACGGCCAGTGGGGAGAGCGTGACCCTGCTGCCGGTCGCCCGCGTCCACCACCAGCACTACAACGTGTACTGGCTGACCGGGCAGCCGCCCACCCCGCCGCCCGCCTTCGCCGCCTGGCACCGCTTCGACGAGACCTCCGGCACCACCGCGGCCGACGCCACCGGCCGGGAGAAGACCGCCCGGCTCGTCGGCGGCGCCTCCTGGACGGCGGGCAGGACCGGTGGCGCGGTCGCCCTGAACGGCACGGACGGCCATGTCGTCCTCGCCGACGACCTCCTGGCCGGCGCCCGTGCGTACACCCTGGCCACCTGGATCAGACTGGACGGCACCCCCGCCACCTGGACCCGGATCTTCGACATCGGCACCGGTGTCACCGCCAATATGTTCCTCACCCCCGTGGCCGACTCCGGAAAGCTGCGCTTCGCCATCACCGCGGGCGGCGGCGGAGCCGAACAGCGCATCGAAGCCGCCCCGCTGCCCACCGGCCAGTGGGTCCATGTGGCCGTCGCCTACGGCAGCGGTACCGCCGTCCTCTACGTCGGCGGGCGCGAGGTGGGACGCAACACCGCCATCACCGTCGAGCCGGTCCACTTCGGCAACCACATCCGCGCCAGCTATCTCGGCAAGTCGCAGTACCCGGACCCGTACCTCAAGGCCGCGTTCGACGACGTCCGTGTGTACGGCAGGACACTCAGCGCTAATGAGGTCGCCACTTTGGCCCAAAGCTGACAAGCTCAGGCGGACGGGCCGTCCCCACGGCCCGTCCGCTCCCAACCGCACCATACGGACAAGGACGACGCGCATGGTCCACCTCGCCGCCGAGAACCGCTACGACTCCATGCAGTACCAGCGCTGCGGCCGCAGCGGTGTGCTGCTTCCGAAGGTCTCGCTCGGCCTGTGGCACAACTTCGGCGACACCCACCCCCTGGAGACCCAGCGCGCGGTGCTGCGCCGCGCCTTCGACCTGGGCGTCACCCATATCGACCTGGCCAACAACTACGGTCCGCCGCCCGGCAGCGCCGAGAGCAACTTCGGCTCGATCTTCGCCCAGGACTTCCGCCCCTACCGCGACGAGCTCTTCATCGCCACCAAGGCGGGATATCTCATGTGGCCGGGGCCGTACGGCGAATGGGGCTCGCGCAAGTACGTCCTCGCCAGCCTCGACCAGTCGCTGTCCCGGATGGGGCTGGACTACGTCGATGTCTTCTACTCCCACCGCTTCGACCCGGACACCCCGATCGAGGAGACGATGGTCGCCCTCGACAGCGCGGTGCGCCAGGGCAAGGCGCTGTACGCGGGCGTGTCCAACTATCCGCCGGAGGCGATCGCGGAGGCCGCCGCGATCCTGAAGGAACTGCGCACCCCGTACCTGATCAACCAGTACCCGTACTCGATCCTCCAGCGCGGGGTCGAGGGCGGAGTGCTCCAGGCGTCCGCCGAGGCGGGCGCCGGGGTGATCGCCTTCTCGCCGCTGGCGCAGGGGCAGCTCACCGACCGCTATCTGCACGGGGTGCCCGCCGATTCGCGCATGGCGCTCGGCCACTTCCTCAAGCGCGAGACGCTCACCGAGGAGCGGCTGGCCCTGCTGCACGCCCTCAACAAGCTCGCGGAGGGGCGCGGCCAGACCCTCGCCCAGCTGGCGCTCGCATGGGTGCTGCGGGACCCCCGGGTGGTCTCGGTGCTGATCGGCGCGAGCAGCGTCGCCCAGCTGGAGCAGAATGCCGCGGTGCTGGACTCGCCCGGCTTCAGCGACGCCGAGCTGGCCGAGATCGACCGGCTCTCGGCCGAGGCGGGGATCGAGATCCCCTGACGGGCCCCGTCCCGGGAGCACGAGGGACTCGTGGCCCGCCGCGCCCGGCGTGGCGGGCCACGGCCATGTGCGCGACATGGTCATCGGCGGCCGGATAACATGAGCGGTCCGCCCGAGATCACCACGGACCGCCGCACGGAGACACAGCCTTGGCCACACAACGGATTCCGGTCATTCTCATCACGGGTTTTCTGGGCTCCGGCAAGACGACGATGCTCAACCATCTGATGCGGGACAGCGCGGACACCCGGATCGGCGTCATCGTCAATGACTTCGGATCGATCAACATCGACGCCCTGGCCGTCGCCGGGCAGGTCGATTCGATGATCCCGATCGAGAACGGCTGTCTGTGCTGTGCGGCGGACGCCTCCGAGATGGACGCGATGCTCGAGCGGCTCACCGATCCCGAGCTGCGCATCGATGTCGTGGTGATCGAGGCCAGCGGCCTCGCCGAGCCGCAGAGCATGATCCGCGCGCTGCTGTCCAGCAGCAATGAGCGGATCGTCTACGGCGGCCTGGTGGAGGTCGTGGACGCCGCGGAGTTCCCCGACACCCGCGTCCGTCACCCCGAGCTCGACCGCCACGTCCGCGCCGCGGACCTCGTCGTGCTCAACAAGACGGACCGCGTCACCGAGGACGAGCGGCGGGGTCTGCTGGAAAACCTCCAGGAGATCGCCCCCGGTGTGCCGGTCGTGACCGCCGCGCACGGGCGTGTGGACCCCGCTCTCCTCTTCGACCACCGGCCCCGCGAGACCGCCGAGGAAGGCTTCCGGCAGCTCTCGTTCGCCGACGTATGGGCCGACGAGGCATCTGGCGACGGGTGCGGGGACGACAGCCGCGGCCACGGCCATGACCACGGCGCCCACCTCCACGCCGCCTACGAGAGCGTGGAGTTCTCCGCCGCCGACCCGCTCCATCCGCGCCGGCTGATGGACTTCCTCGACAGCCGCCCGGTGGGCCTGTACCGCGCCAAGGGGTTCCTCCACTTCGCGGGCGCGGGCCGGGAGCGGAAGTTCGGGCTGCACGCGGTCGGCTCGTACCTCCGCTTCCAGCTCTCGCCCTGGGAGCGCGGAGAGCCTCGCACGACCCAGCTGGTGATGATCGGCACCGGGATCGACGCCGACACTCTCACCAAACGGCTGGCCGAGTGCGTGGCGGCACCCGAGGAAGAGATCGACGAGACGCACATGATGGGCGTGTTCCGCTATGTGAACGGGACGGACTAGGGAAATCCCTGGAATCGGCCGTGCAACCCTGAGGCGGCGTCACGGGTCCTGCTGGGTGTACATGAGGTAAACGCTCATCAACGAGCAGGAGGAAGTGTGCGCCCCCGTTCCCTCACCACCGTCGTGCGCTGCGCGACGGTGGCCGCACTTGTGACCACCCCCGCCTTACTCGCCGTACCCTCCGCGGGCGCCGCCGAGGCCCGCCCCGCCGCGGCCGCCGCCCCGAAGGTCGACTTCAACAAGGACGGACGCGCCGACCTCGCCGTCTCCGCCCCCGCCGCTACGGTGGGCGGCAAGTCCGAGGCGGGCTATGTCGCCGTCGTCTACGGCTCCGCCTCCGGCGCGGACACCGCCCACCGCCAGGTCGTCAGCCAGGCGACCGAGGGCGTTCCCGGCGACCCCGCCGCGTCGGCGTTCTTCGGGGCCCACACCGTCGCCCGCGACCTGGACGGCGACGGCTACACCGATCTGGCGATCCAGACCGGCAAGTCCCCGGCCGTCACGGTCCTGTGGGGCTCGCCGAACGGGCTGACCGGCGGCACCCAGCTGCCCGCCGGCAACGGCGACCACTGGGGCGACAGCGTCATCGCTGGCGGTGACTTCAACGGCGACGGCCGGGCCGACCTGGTCGACGTGGTCACCACCGGCGAGGGCACGGACGACGAGAAGACCGGAGTGCGCGTCCGCCTCGGCCCGTTCACCCGCGACGGCAAGGACGCGGGCAGCTCCTTCTCCGACACCGGCCGGTTCGACGCGCCGACCAGTCTGACCGCGGGCGACATCACCGGCGACGGCAAGGACGACCTCGTCTCCACCCACGCCTTCGAGGAGATGTCCCAGTCCAGCCTGTTCTTCAAGGGCGACGACAAGGGCCTGTCGCAGAAGGCCGCCGACCTCACCGACGCCGCCTCCGCGACCATCGCCGACGTCGACAAGGACGGCCACGGCGATCTGGTCCTGCGCACCGTCCCCGGTGACGTCATCGAGAACCTGCCGTACGACCACGGCACGCTCAAGGTCCTCTACGGCACCGCGTCGGGGCCGAGCACCACCCGCACCACGACCATCGACCAGAACACCGCGGGCGTCCCCGGTGTCAACGAGGACGGCGACCAGTTCGGCTACGCGCTGAGCTCCGGCGACGTCAACGGCGACGGCTACGCGGACATCGCCGTCGGCATCCCGTACGAGGGCCTGGACTCGGTCAAGGAGGCGGGCAGCGTCGTCCAGCTCTACGGCGGCCGGGGCGGGCTGTCCGGAACCGGAGCCCAGGCGTTCACCCAGGACACCGCCGGTGTCCCCGGTGTCGCGGAGGCGGGGGACCACTTCGCCATGGCGACCGGGCTCGCCGACACCGACGGCGACGGCAAGGACGACCTGGCCGTGGGCGCGCCCGACGAGGACGGCGCCCAGTCCACCAGCGGCGCGGCCTGGGTGCTGCGCGGCCAGGCGAGCGGCCTGACCACGGACGGTGTCGTCTCCTTCGGGCCGGACTCCCTCGGGGCACCGGAGGCCGGTGCGGCCCTGGGCCACGGTTTCCAGCGGTAACCACATCGCCTGGACGCCGAACCGCTCTTCGAACGCGAGTAGTTGACGATCCCTCATGTTTACTGGACGGTAGGTCCATGCCGACTCATGAGACACGAGGGATACGGACCGGCCGCCCCGGACCGGGTCGCACCCGGCTGCTCGGGGTGGCCGTCCTGCTGCTGGCGGCGGCCGCGGCCCCGGGCACTCCGGCGGCCGCGGCCGAGGCGCCCTGGTTCGACGGCCGGGCGGCGGACCAGGTGACCGTGGACGGCACCCGGTTCGCCGACGGCCACGGCCGCGAGGTCGTGCTGCGCGGCTTCAACGTGTCCGGCGAGACCAAACTGGAGGAGAACGGCGGGCTCCCGTTCGCCACCACCGCCGACGCGAGGAAATCCGCCGCCGCCATGCGCCATCTGACCGGCGCCAACGCGGTGCGGTTCCTGCTGTCCTGGGCCCATGCCGAGCCCGAGCCGGGCCAGGTGGACACCGGCTATCTGGAGAAGGCCACCGCGCAGATGAAGGCGTTCCTCGACGCCGGAATCCGGGTCTTCCCCGACTTCCACCAGGACCTCTACTCCCGCCATCTCTTCGACAAGGACAGCTGGTACAGCGGTGACGGCGCCCCGAAGTGGGTCATCGACGCGGGCGGCTACCCCAAGGAGTCCTGCGGCATCTGCTTCCACTGGGGCCAGAACATCACCCAGAACCAGGCCGTCAGAGACGCCACCCGCGACTTCTGGCACAACCGCGCCCTGACCACCGGCGCGGGCACCGTCCGCGTCCAGGACGCCTTCCTGGCCACCGCCGAGAAGACCATGACCTACCTCGCCCGGCAGCTCACCGACGACCAGTTCACCCGCGTCGTCGGCTTCGACCCGCTCAACGAGCCGTACGCGGGCGCGTACGACGACGGCCAGAACAGCCGCACCTGGGAGAAGAGCGTGCTGTGGCCCTTCTACGAGAAGTTCCGCGCCCGCATGGACGCCGCGGGCTGGCAGGACAAGCCCGCCTTCGTGGAGCCCAATATGTTCTGGAACTCCAACCTGGACTTCCAGCGCCAGGAGGGCGGACTCCTCGACGCCGGAAAACCCGGCCCCGACTACGTCTTCAACACCCACTACTACGATCAGAAGGCCATCTCCGGGGTCTTCATGCCCGGCAAGGCGGCCGACGGCCAGTACGCGGGCGACTTCGGCGCCCTGCGCGATCGCTCCACCGCCCTGGACCTGCCCGCCGTCATGAGCGAGTTCGGCCATCCGCTGGCCGGCTTCACCTCCGACAAGGCCCCCACCGTCGTCAAGGGCATGTACCAGGCGCTGGACTCGCGTCTCCCCGGTGCCTCCTGGTGGACCAGGCCGGCCGCCTCCGGCGCCGTGCTCTCCTCCACCCAGTGGCAGTGGGACATCTACAACGGCCGCCACCACGAGGCCATGAACGGCAACACCGGGAAGGTCCTCACCGAGGGCGACGCCTGGAACGACGAGGATCTCTCGGCCGTCCGCCTCGACGACTCCGGCAACGCCGCGCCGCGCCAGGACGCCCGGCTGCTCGACCGGATCTATCCGCGCGCCGTCGCGGGCCGCACCCTCGCCTTCACCTTCGAGGACCGCTCACGCGACGGCTCCACCACGCTCAGCTGGGACCGCATCCCCGGCAGCCTGCGAGACGTCGCCAAGGTCACCGGCTCCGGCCGCTACGGCATGCTGGTGTGGCGCTCCGACGGCGCCACCGACGCGCCCACCGAACTCCGGCTGCCCCGCGACTTCGACCCCGCCCGGACCACCGTCGTCTCCGATCTGGGCACCCTCACCGGCCCGCCCGCGTACACCGCACACGGCCACACCGCCGACCACCCCGTCGCCACCGCGGCGGAGCCCGGCGACAGCGAGGGGAACCGGCTGGTGCTCTCCGCCCCGGCCGACGAGTCCACCGGCACCCTGCACTACGCGCTGATCGCCGACGGCACCGCGGCTCCCTCGGCGGAACAGCGCGCCGCCGCCCAGCGCGAACTCGCGCAATGGGCGGCGGACGCCGGCTTCTGAGCCCCGTGGCCCACCGTTACCAGCGATGGTGAACCTGGGCCCGGATCCGTCGGTCGTACAGGTCGCCGACGGCCTCCAGCGTGGCGCCCGGCAGCGGGGGCAGCCCCGCCGCGGCCGCGTTCGCCCGAGCCTGCTCGGGCGAACGCGCCCCCGGGATGACGGAGGTCACGCCCGGCTGCTGGATGATCCACCGCAGCGCCGTCTGCGCGGGGGTGGCTCCCTGCGGGGCCAGCCCGGCGAACTCCACCGCCGCCTCGACGCCCTCCTCGAAGCCCACGCCGGAGAACGTCTCGCCCTGGTCGAACATCTCGCCGTGCCGGTTGAAGGTGCGGTGGTCGTTCTCGGCGAAGACGGTGTCCTTGGTGTACTTCCCCGACAGCAGACCGGACGCCAGCGGTACCCGCGCGATGATCCCGACACCGGCCTCCCGCGCCGCCGGGACCACCTCCTCCAGCGGCTTGAGCCGGAACGGGTTGAGGATGATCTGCACACTCGCCGTGCCCGGACGCGCGATCGCGGCCAGCGCCTCCGCACACGTCTCGACGCTCACCCCGTACGCCGCCACCCGCTCCTCGGCCACCAGCGTGTCCAGCGCGTCGAAGACCGCGGCCGAGGAGTGCACCGAGGACGGCGGGCAGTGCAGCTGGACCAGATCCAGGGTGTCCACGCCCAGATTGGCCCGCGAACGGTCGGTCCACGCACGGAAGTTGTCCAGTGTGTAGTTCTCGGCGAGCTGTGGCAGCCGCCGCCCCATCTTGGTGGCCACGAAGATCCCGGCGTCCGGGCGCGACCTCAGATACCGCCCGATGAGCTGCTCGCTGCGCCCGTCCCCGTACACATCGGCGGTGTCGAAGAACGTCACCCCCGCTTCGACGGCCGTGTCCAGCACGGCCAGGGCGTCGTTCTCGCCGACCTCGCCCCAGTCCGCGCCCAGCTGCCAGGTGCCCAGGCCCACGACCGAGACCTTCCGGCCGAGCCGGCCGAACTCACGCTGCTCCATGCTCCCTCTTCTCACTTACGGCGACGCGGCTCACCGTAGCTGGCGTTCACCAGTCGTGCACCGTGCCGTCCGCCAGCCGGTTCACCGGCAGATACGCGGGCTGGTACGGGAACCGCCCGGCGGCCTCCGTGTCCAGCTCGACGCCCAGGCCCGGGGTGTCGGAGGGGTGCAGCAGCCCGTCCTCGAAGCGGAAGGAGGTGCGGAAGACCTCCAGTGTGTCGGCGGTATGCGGCATGTACTCCTGTATGCCGAAGTTGTGGACGGCCAGATCCAGGTGGAGGGCCGCGGCCATGCCCACGGGGGAGATGTCGGTCGGGCCGTGCATACCGGACTTGACCCCGTAGACCGCGGCCAGGTCCAGCAGTTTGCGCATGGCGGTGACCCCGCCGGTGTGGGTCACCGCCGAGCGCACATAGTCGATCAGCCGCTCGCTCAGCAGGGTGGTGTAGTCGTGGACGTGGTTGAAGACCTCGCCGATGGCCAGGGGGGTGGTGGTGTGCTGCCGGATGAGCCGCAGCGCGGCCTGGTCCTCACCGGGCGTGGCGTCCTCCAGCCAGAACAGGTCGTACGGCTCCAGCACCTTGCCGAGCCGGGCCGCCTGGATCGGGGTCATCCGGTGGTGGCCGTCGTGCAGCAGCGGCAGCTCCGGGCCGAACTCCGCCCGGACGGCCTCGAACACGGTCGGCAGATGACGCAGATAGGCCCGGGTGTCCCAGCTCTCCTCGGCGGGCAGCACCCGGGGCCCCGAGCCCCGGCGCGCCGGTTCGTAGTCGTAGCGCTCCCCGCCGCCCGCGCTCGAGGAGGCCACGCCGTAGACCGAGGCCAGCCCCGGGATGCCGGTCTGGACGCGGATCGCGCGATAGCCCTGCTCCAGATGGGCGCGGATGGAGTCGAGCAGTTCGGGGACGTCCCGGCCGGAGGCGTGCCCGTAGGCCAGCGCGCCGCTGCGCGACGCCCCGCCCAGCAGCTGGTACAGCGGCATCCCGGCGGCCTTGGCCTTGATGTCCCACAGCGCGGTGTCGACGGCCGCGATGGCGGCCATGGTCACCGGGCCGCGCCGCCAGTACGCCCCGCGGTACAGATACTGCCAGGTGTCCTCGATGCGCGAGGCGTCCCGGTCGAGCAGCAGTGGCACCACGTGGTCCCGCAGATACGAGGCGACGGCCAGCTCACGGCCGTTGAGCGTGGCGTCCCCCAGACCCGTGACCCCGTCCTCGGTGACGATGCGCAGGGTGGTGAAATTGCGTCCCGGACTGGTGACGACGACCTCGGCCGACTCGATCCTCACCGCATACCCCATTCCTTGTGGCCGGTCCCTTCGGCGATCACGCCGTACGGGCAGCTCTACCCGCTTCCCGCCGCCGGGATCCGGAGGCGTCAGATACCGAAGGAGGCATCCGCCATGACCACCCTCACCGTCGCCCTGCTCCAACTCGCCCCGCCGGGGCCCGATCTGCCGGTGAACCTCACCCTCGGCGAGGCGGCCTGCCGCCGGGCCCGGGCGCTCGGCGCCGACATCGCGCTCTTCCCCGAGATGTGGAGCAACGGCTACAGCTGCGCCGTCCCCGAAGGTTCCGCCGACGGCGACGTCTACCGCCACCCCTCGCTGTGGGACGGCGTCCGCACTCCGGCCGGGCCGTGGCCGGAGTCCGTCTGGCTCGGCGAGCCCATCACCCGTGACTCGCCCTTCGTGACCCACTTCCGCGAGCTGGCCGCCGAGCTCGAGATGGCCATCGCGCTCACCTATCTGGAGCGCTGGGACGGACCGCCGCGCAACACCCTCTCCCTCATCGACCGGCACGGCCGCCTGGTGCTGACCTACGCCAAGGTGCACACCTGCGCCTTCGACCTGCCGGAGGCCGGTCTGACCCCGGGGAAGGGGTTCGAGGTATGCGCCCTGGACACTGCGGTGGGCGAGGTGATGACCGGGGCGATGATCTGTTACGACCGGGAGTTCCCGGAGAGTGCCCGCGCACTGATGCTCGCCGGGGCGGAGATCGTCCTCACCCCGAACGCCTGCGAGCTGGAGATCAACCGGCTCTCCCAGTTCCGCTCCCGCGCCGTGGAGAACATGACCGGCATGGCCATGGCCAACTACGCCGGTCCCGGCTGGGGCCACTCCGTCGCCCACGACGGCATCGCCTTCGTGGCCGGGCGGTCGCGGGACACCCTGGTGGTCGAGGCGGGCGAGGCCGAGGGGGTCTATCCGGCGGTCTTCGACCTCGACGCGCTGCGCGCCAACCGGCGCCGGGAGGCCTGGGGAGACGCCTTCCGCCGCCCCGCCGCGTACCGCAGCCTGCTGGACCATGAGGTGCGCGAGCCATTCGTCAGGGTCGGGCCCGATGGCGCTCCCGTCCCCGGCCGCAGCCGGCCCTGACGGCTGGAAAGGTTTGTCAAGTACCTACAAAAATACGACCTGAGCTGCGGCGATTGCTGACGGGGTACCCGGTGAGTAGGGTGTCCCGCATGTCAGCTCTCAACGTGGAATTCAGCGATCGGGAACTTGAGGACCTCCGCCAGATCGCCAAGGAGCGCGGTACCACCATGAAAGCCCTCGTCCGCGAGGCGACCGTGGCCGACATCGCGCGTCACCGCGCTCTGCAGGAGGGCGCCGAGGTCTTCCGGCGGTTCTTCGCGGACAACGCCGACGCCTTCGCGGACGCGTTCCCCGACGATGAGCACCGCCAGTCCGGGCAGGCCGCCTGACCATGGCCCCGCTGCTGCATATCGACGTCCCCTGGCTGCTCCAGCGCCATGAGGAGGTCATGCCGGAACAGCCGGCCATCTCGGACTTCTCGGGTCTGGTCGCGGCCGTCGCCCGCCACCGCGTCGACCCGCCCCGCCTGGGCGTCGATCCCGACTCGGCGTGGCGGGCCGCGGCCCTGCTGCACACCATCGCGCTGCTCAGACCGCTCCCGGCGAGCAACGCGCGGTTCGCCGCCGCGACCGCGGTCGCCTATATGCACGCTTCCGGCGAGGGCATCGACCCGCCGTACGGGGCACTGATCGACCTGGTCCGCGACATCCTCTCGGGCAAGTCCGATGTCTTCGAAGCGGCCAGCCACATCCGCTCCTGGCGGATCTGAGCGCCTGCCGCGACAGGCCGCCGCCACCGCGACGCCGGGTTCGGGGGTCAGTCGACGTCACCGCGTGTGGTGCCGACCTTGAGGTCGTCGATGTAGTTGACCACCCGGCTGTCCTCGGCCCCGTATACCCCCCACTTGGGGTCGTTGCTGCTGTCCCAGGTGCGGCAGGCCCACCGGGTGGTGCCGTCGCTGAACTTCTGCTGCCGGCCGTTGACCCACAGCTCGACCCAGCCACCCTTGGTCTCGTCGGACAGATGCAGCCCGATGGTGTAGTGGTTCCACTCGTTCGCCGAGGCCGGGGTCGACCAGATGGTGAAGACCTGGTTGCCGGGCTGCCGCTGGATCATCGTGGTCCGGCCGCCGAGCGTCTTCAGCACCACCGGCCAGTTCTGGATGTGGTCCCCATAGGACTTCCACTGGAAGGTGGCGTTGTTGTCGACGGTGCTGGAGAGCTTGCTGGACCAGCCGAACCAGTAGGTCCCGCCGTTCTGGAAGGCGTATTTCGAGCCGCCCACGGCGATGCCGTGGCTTTCGCAGCGATTGCTGCCGCTCGGCTTGTCGTACTTCCAGACCTTGCCGCGCTGCGCGTCCGAGACGGCGGTGACGCTGCCGGGAGAGTCGCAGTTCAACAGGCCGTAGACCTTGGTGCCGCCGGAGGCGTCGCCGTTCCAGATGAACGCGGCGTCCGCGGGCCATGCGAACGCGAGACCCGCGGCCGCGACGGCCGCGGGTACGGCGAACCGGAGTCCGGCGATGCGCCGGGTGGACCGTAAGGCAACCATGCCACTCCTTGGATGGGCCCCGTTCGATGGTGTGCGCACCATACTGGGGCCCGCCGGATTGGTCCATACCTACCCAATGAACCGTGCCGGGCTCGTCTCCCGCATCAGCCCGCCGAGCCGAGCTCCTCGGCGAGCGCCTGCTTCTCCAGCGTCTCGCGCCGCTCCTCGGCCGGGGTGTGTCCGGCCGCCTCCGCCGCCTGGACGCGCTCGGCCTCGGCGAGCAGCGAGTGCCCGGTGGCCAGGACGCCGATGCCCAGCGCGACCGCCGCCGCCCCGATGTAGAAGGGCAGATGTACACCGCTGTGCTCGGCGATCTTCCCCGCCGCGTACGGGGCCAGACCGCCGCCGATGAAGCGGACGAAACCGTAGGAGGCGGAGGCGACGGGCCGTTCGACGGGGGCGACGGTCATCACCGCCTGGGTGGTGATGGTGTTGTTGATCCCGATGAAGGCGCCGGCCACGATCACCGCCACGATCAGCGTCGTCCTGGAGTCGGTGAACAGGCCGATGACGAGGATGTCGAGGGCGAACAGCGCCAGATTCAGATACAGGGAGCGGGCTATGCCGAGCCGCGCCTGGAGCCAGGGGGCGCCGAAGACCGAGAAGAGGGCGACGAGCACACCCCAGCCGGTGAAGACATAGCCGAGCTCATGGGTGCCCAGGTCCATCGGGAACGGGGCGTAGCCCAGCACCGTGAAGAAGCCCCAGTTGTAGCAGAGCGCGGTCAGGCCCATGATGAGCAGCCCGCGGTGGCGCAGCGCCTTGAGCGGGTCGGCGATCGAGGCCCGGCGCGCCGGGGTCGGGGTCGGCTGGACCAGCACGATGGTCGCGATCAGCGCGATGGCCATCAGGACCGCCACGCCGAAGAACGGCCCGCGCCAGCTGATCGCGCCGAGCTCGCCGCCCAGCAGCGGCCCGATCGCGATGCCGATGCCCAGCGCGGTCTCGTAGAGGATGATCGCGCCGGCGAAGCCACCGCTGGCCGAGCCCACGATGACGGCCAGCGAGGTGGCGATGAAGAGGGCGTTGCCCAGCCCCCATCCGGCGCGGAAGCCGACGATCCCGTCGATGCTGCCGGAGGCCCCGGCCGCCGCGCTGAAGAGCACGATGAGTACCAGACCGGTCACGAGGGTGCGCTTGGCTCCGATACGGCTAGAGACGAACCCGGTGACCAGCATGGCGACGGCGGTGACCACCAGATAGCTGGTGAACAGCAGCGATACCTGACTCGGCGTGGCATGCAGCTTGGCGGAGAGGGAGGGCAGGATCGGATCCACGAGGCCGATGCCCATGAAGGAGATCACACAGGCGAAGGCGACCGCCCATACGGCCTTCGGCTGCTTGAAGGGGTTGGGGGCGCTGTGATGAGCGGACAAAAGATGCTCCGTCGTTCAGGGCCCGAGCCGTGACGACATGGCGAGCCGTGGCGCGGCAGGGTGCCGGTTGATCAGGAAGCGGTGTTTCCCGGGGACTTTCGCGCCCGTGCCGCGTTCTCGACGAGCCGCTGGAATGCGGGGGTGGCGGCGCGGACGGCGGTGGCGAGTGCCTGTTCGTCCTCGGGGGAGAGGGTGGCCAGCAGTTCGGCGAGCCGGTTCGTACGGCCGCGGCGCCGCTCGGCGAGCAGCTCCCGCCCGGCGTCGGTGATCGCCACCAGGACCACCCGACCGTCGTGCGGATCGTCGACCCGGGTCACCAGACCCTGCCGCTCCAGCCGCTGGATCAGCTGGGTCATCGAAGGCTGGGTGACGCCCTCGTCGGCGGCCAGGGCCGTGAGACGGGACGGGCCCTCACGGCTGAGCCGGCCGAGGGTCGAGGCCGCGGTGAAGCTGATGTCCCGGTTGGTCAGATGGCGCACCGCGAGGAACGCCAGTTGCTCCAGCGCTTCCGCGACCTCCTCACGGGTGGCGGGGACGTCGGATTCCCGGGTGCCGGACTGCTGTGTGTATTCCACATCTAGTTTTATATCATGCCTCTATATAGGCAGGCTATGCAGATGGTCACAGGCCCGGTCCGGCCCCGCGGGAATACCACCTCAGCGGAAGATTCCGGTGTGGCCGAGGGAGTAGCGGCCGGGCTGGGGGTAGACCGCGAGCCCGTGCGGGCCGCCGCCGACCGGGATCCGGGCGCGCAGCCGGCCGGTGCGGGTGTCGATCGCGTAGACCTCGGCGTTGTAGCGGCCCGAGAGCCACAGCACCTTGCCGTCGGCGGACACCCCGCCCATGTCGGGGCTGCCGCCGCCGGGGAGCCGCCACCGTCGCACCAGCTTGCCGCTCTTGAAGGACAGCACCGAGATGGTGCCCTCGCCGCGGTTGGAGATGTACATGGAGCGGGAGTCGCGGCTGACGTAGAGGCCGTGCGTGCCCTTTCCGGTGGGCAGCAGCCGCGGCTTGCCGAAGCTGTCCCCGTTGAGCACCCACAGGCCGTTCGCCACCATGTCGGCGATGTACCAGGTCTTGCCGTTGGGCGAGATCTTGACGTCCTGCGGCATGGCCCCGGCGATCGGCAGCCGCCGCTTGGCGACCACCTTCTTCTTCGCCGTGTCCACCTTCAGCAGCTCACCGGAGAACTCGCACGAGACGATGAAGTAACGCCCGTCGGGTGAGAAGTCCGCGTGGTTCACGCCGTAGCAGTCCACCGGCACCGACTTGACCACCTTCATGGTGTGCGCGTCCCGGAAGACCAGCGCCCGGTCCATGGAGGCCATCACCACGGCGTACTTCCCGTCCGGGGTGAAGTAGAGGTTGTACGGGTCGTGGACGTCCACCGGGCGCCCCATCCGGCCGTTGGCGGGGTTGATGGGGGTGAGGGTGTTGCCCAGGTCGTTGTTGACCCACAGCGTCTTCAGATCCCACGAGGGCACCACGTGCTGCGGCTGGTGGCCCACCTGGATCGTGCGGACGACCTTGAACTTCTTCGGGTCGATGACGCTCACCGTGTCCGAGAGCGTATTGGGTACGTACACCCGCGACGGATAGTCCTTCACCGTCCGGGACAGCTTCCCCGGCCGGTCGGCCGCGTAGAGGTCATGCGGGTCCAGCGGGGGCGGCATCCCCGGCAGCAGCCGGGCCAACTCGGCCTTCTTCTCCGCCTTCTTCCTCGCCGCGGCCGACGCCTGGAGCGCGCTCTGCCGAGCCGACGCCGACGCCGCACGGTCCGGCCGGTGCTCGCTGGAGGAGGCGCAGGCCGGAACCGCCGCCCCGCACAGCATCAGGGCCGCCGCGGCCCGGACCGTGGCACGCCGCAGGTGTGCGCGGGAGAGGGAGCGCGACGAGCCACGGGCCACGGGTTCCTCCAGCGGTGAGGGTGGGCTTCGGCCGTCACCCGCACCGTGGCCGGCCATGGCCTCACCCTGGCACCGCCCCCGGCCACCGGCATCCGCCCGCGGCCAAGCGGGGGAGCGGCGTACCGCCCTCGGCCGAAGCGGCCGGGCCGCACGGGCGTAGGATCGCGGCCGACGCCCGGGGAGGACTCCGGGGCCTCGCGCGGAGGGGGACGGACAGTGCGGTTCGGAGTGCTGGGCACCGGACACTGGGCGGCCGAGACCCACGCCGCGGCGCTCGCCGCGCACCCCGCGGCCGAACTGGCCGGGATCTGGGGACGCGACCCGGCGAAGGCGAAGGCGCTGGCGGACCGCTGGGACACCCGCGCCCACCCGGACGCCGACGCCCTGATCGCCGACGTGGACGCCGTGGCCATCGCCCTCCCACCGGACATCCAGAGCGGCCTCGCCGAGCGGGCCGCGCTGGCCGGATGCCATCTGCTCCTGGACAAGCCGCTGGCCTTCAGCACCGAGGAGGCCGACCGGATCGTGCGGGCCGTGGACGAGCGCGGGCTGGCCTCCGTGGTGTTCTTCACCAACCGCTTCGCGGCGCCCGTCGAGACCTTCCTCCGGCAGGCCGCGGCGGACGGCGGCTGGGACGGCGGCCGTGCCACCGCCTTCGCCTCGATCTTCCAGCCCGGCGGCCACTACGGCGACTCCCGCTGGCGGCGGGAGCGCGGCGGGCTGTGGGACGTCGGCCCGCACTCGCTGTCCGTCCTGCTGCCGGTCCTCGGCCCGGTGGCCGAGGTCACCGCCCTGGAGGGGCCGCGCGGCGCGGCGCATGTGCTGCTGCGCCACCACTCCGGCGCCATCGGCACCCTCGCGCTCACCCTGGACGCCCGGCCCGCGGCCCAGGGCTTCTCGTGCGACTTCTACGGCGAGCGGGGGATCGCCGTGGTGCCCGAGGCGGGGACCACCGCCTTGGACGCCTTCGCCACGGCCGTCGACCGGCTGCTGAGCAGTGCCCGCGACGGCGGCGCGGCCGACCCCTGCGACGTACGGTTCGGCCGCGAGGTCGTCGCCGTCCTGGAGGCCGCCGACCGCTCAGGCCGCGAGGGGCGCACCGTCGTGCCGCGCTGAGCCGGCGCTGTCGGGTGGTGAGCGAGCGCTGTCCCGTGGTGGACGAGCGCCGCCCCGCGCTGAGCGCGCCCGTACCGCGCCGAGGGCCCGCCGTGCTCCGCCGAACGGGGGAAGGCTTGCCCTTCCCCCGCATATTCCGGCGTTCCCGGGGGAACCGGGGGCCATGACCAAGCTCCGCCTGCCCGATGGCATTCGAGCCTGCCTGTTCGACCTCGACGGCGTGCTGACCCGGACCGCGGTGGTGCACGCGGCGGCGTGGAAACAGATGTTCGACGAATATCTGCGGCGGCGCGACGGCCCCTCGTTCCGCCCCTTCGACTCGGGCCGTGACTACGACGAGTACGTGGACGGTCGTCCACGCGCCGACGGGGTGCGCACCTTCCTGGCCTCCCGGGGCATCGAGCTCCCCGACGGCGAGCCGGACGACCGGCCCGACCAGGACACCGTGCACGGCCTCGGCAACCGCAAGAACATCCTCGTCCTCGAGAAGATCCGCAAGGAGGGAGTGGAGGCGTACCCGGGCTCGGTGCGCTTCGTGGAGGCCGTGCGCGCCGAGGGTCTGCGGACCGCGGTCGTCTCCTCCAGCGCCAACTGCCGCGATGTGCTGGTCGCCGCCGGTATCGAGCACCTCTTCGAGGTGCGGATCGACGGTGTGGTGGCCGCCGAGCGCAAGCTGCCCGGCAAACCGCACCCGGACACCTTCCTGGAGGCCGGGCAGGAGCTGGCCATCCGGCCCGAGGCGGCCGCCGTCTTCGAGGACGCCCTGGCGGGCATGGAGGCCGGGCACTCCGGACACTTCGGCTGTGTCGTCGGCGTGGACCGAGTGGGCCAGGCCGACGCGCTGCGCGCACACGGCGCCGACATCGTGGTCAAGGATCTCGCCGAGCTGCTGGAGGACGACTCGTGATCACCGATTCCTCGTACGCCGTCGACCCCTGGGTGCTGCGGGAGACCGATCTCCGGCTCGATCTGCTGCCCCAGAGCGAATCGGTCTTCGCGCTCTCCAACGGCCATGTGGGCTGGCGCGCCAACCTCGACGAGGGGGAGCCCCACGGCCTCCCCGGCTCCTACCTCAACGGGGTGTACGAACGGCGTCCCCTGCCCTACGCCGAGGCCGGATACGGCTACCCCGAGGCCGGCCAGACCATGATCAACGTCACCAACGGAAAGATCATCCGGCTGCTGGTGGACGACGAGCCCTTCGATCTGCGCTACGGACGGCTGCGCTCCCATGAGCGGGTGCTCGATCTGCGCGGCGGACTGCTCCACCGCACCTGCGAATGGACCTCCCCCTCCGGCATCAGCGTGCGGGTCCGCTCCACCCGGCTGGTCTCCCTCACCCAGCGGGCCATCGCCGCCGTGGCCTACGAGGTGGAGGCCGTCGACGCCCAGATCCGCGTCGTCGTCCAGTCCGAACTGGTCGCCAACGAGCAGCTCCCCGAGCGCGGCGGCGACCCCCGGGTGGCCGAGGCCCTGGAGTCCCCGCTCAAGCCCGAGGAGAACGCCGCCGACGACAAGAGGCTGCGGCTGATCCACTGCACCGACGCCAGCTGTCTGCGGGTCGCGACCGCCGCCGACCACCTGATCACCGGGCCGCCACCCACTCGCCACGCCAGCGAGAGCACCGACGACGTCGCCCGGCTGACCGTCACCTCGGTGCTGGAGCCGGGCCAGGTGCTGCGGCTGGAGAAGCTGGTGGCCTACGGCTGGTCCGGCGCCCGCTCGCTGCCCGCCGTACGGGACCAGGTCGAGGCCGCGCTGGCCGGGGCCGCCAGCACCGGCTGGCGTGGCCTGGTGGACCAGCAGCGCGCCTGGCTGGAGGGTTTCTGGTCCCGCGCCGACGTCGAGGTCGAGGGGGACGCCGAGATCCAGCAGGCCGTGCGATTCGCCCTCTTCCACGTCCTCCAGGCCGGCGCCCGCGCCGAGGAACGGGCCATCCCCGCCAAGGGCCTCACCGGCTCCGGCTACGACGGCCACTCCTTCTGGGACACCGACACCTTCGTCCTGCCCCTGCTCACCTACACCTTCCCGGAGTCCGTGGCCGAGGCACTGCGCTGGCGGCAGTCCATCCTGCCCGCCGCCCGGGACCGGGCCCGGCAGCTGGGCCACGAGGGCGCCGCCTTCCCCTGGCGCACCATCGACGGCTCCGAATGCTCCGCCTACTGGCCGGCCGGCACCGCGGCCTTCCACGTCAACGCCGATGTGGCGGACGCGGTGGTGCGCTATGTGGCGGCCACCGGCGACGACGAGTTCGAGCGCGAGACCGCCGTGGAACTGCTGGTGGAGACCGCCCGGCTGTGGCGCTCCCTCGGCCACCACGACCACCACGGCCGCTTCCACATCGACGGGGTGACCGGCCCGGACGAATACAGCGCCGTCGCGGACGACAACGTGTACACCAACCTCATGGCCCAGTCGAATCTGCGGGCCGCCGCGGACATCGTCGAACGCCACCCGGACAAGGGCACCGAACTGGGCGTCGACGACGAGGAGGCCGCCGCCTGGCGGGACGCCGCCGAGTCCATGTCCGTCCCGCACAACAAGGTCCTGGGCGTCCATGAGCAGTCCGCGGACTTCACCGGCCACCAGGAGTGGGACTTCCAGGGCACCCGCTCCGACCAGTACCCGCTGATGCTCCACTTCCCGTACTTCGACATGTACCGCAAACAGGTGGTCAAACAGGCCGACCTGGTGCTGGCGATGTATCTGCGCGGCGAGTGCTTCACCGAGGAGGAGAAGGCACGCAACTTCGACTACTACGAGCGGCTGACGGTCCGGGACTCCTCGCTCTCCGCGTGTGCCCAGGCCGTCATGGCCGCCGAGGTCGGCCATCTGCGGCTCGCCTACGACTATCTGGGCGAGGCGGCCCTGATGGACCTGAAGGACCTGGAGCACAACACCCGCGACGGTCTGCACATCGCCTCGCTCGCCGGCACCTGGATCGCCCTGGTCGCCGGGTTCGGCGGGATGCGGCACCGCGACGGCAGGCTGGAGTTCTCGCCCAAGCTGCCCGAGAAGCTGGCCCGGCTCGCCTTCACCATGCAGGTGCTGGGCCGGAAGCTGCGTGTGGAGATCACCAACCGCTCCGTCACCTACTCCCTGGCCGAGGGCGCCCCCCTGGAGATCCGGCACTACGGCCGGCCCATCACCGTCTCCGAGAAGACCCCCCGGACCTGCGAAATCGACGAGCTGACGGCACGTCCCGAACCCCATCAGCCCCCCGGCCGCCGCCCGAACCGCCGCGCCTGAGGCACCGACGCCCCACGTCACGACACCCCGCACGTCACAACCCCCGGCACGCCACGCCACCCACAGCGAGGAGCGCTCGATGGACCCCCTGGAGGCCCTGGACCGGATCGCGTTTCTCCTGGAGCGCGCCCAGGCGCCGACCTACCGGGTACGTGCCTTCCGCGCGGCCCAGTCGGTGCTCGCCGATCTGGACCCCCAGGAGGTGGAGCGGCGTGCCACGAACGGCACCCTCCGGTCGCTCAAAGGGCTCGGCCCCAAGACCTCGCAGGTGGTACAGGAGGCGCTGAAGGACCAGGTGCCCGGGTATCTGGCGAAGCTGGAGACCGAGGCCGCCGAGGCCGCGCGCGAGCCCGAGGAGGATGCGGCGAAGCTGTGCGCCGCGCTGCGCGGGGACTGCCATATGCACTCGGACTGGTCCGACGGCGGTTCCCCGATCGAGCTGATGGCCCGCACGGCGGCGCGGCTGGGGCACAAGTGGGCGGTGCTCACCGACCATTCCCCGCGGCTGACGGTGGCCCGGGGCCTCTCGGCGGACCGGCTGCGCGCCCAGCTGGACGTGGTGGCGGAGCTGCGCGCGAAGCTCGCCCCGTTCCAGTTGCTCACCGGGATCGAGGTCGACATCCTCCCCGACGGCTCCCTGGACCAGGAGCCTGAGCTGCTGGACCAGTTGGACGTGGTGGTGGCCTCGGTCCACTCCAAGCTGCGGATGGACGCCCGCCCCATGACCCGCCGGATGGTCACCGCCGTCAGCGATCCGCTGGTCGATGTGCTGGGCCACTGCACCGGACGGCTGCTCGGCGGCAAGCGCCCCGAGTCGGCCTTCGACCATGAGGAGGTCTTCGGCGCCTGCGCGGAGGCGGGCACCGCCGTGGAGATCAACTGCCGCCCGGAGCGGCTGGATCCACCGCGCAGACTGCTGCGGGAGGCCGTGCGGGCGGGGACGTTCTTCTCCATCGACACCGACGCCCACGCGCCCGGCCAGCTCGACTGGCAGCCGGGCGGATGCGCCCGGGCCGTGGAATGCGGGGTGCCGGCGGAGCGCGTCATCACCACCTGGACCGCCCGGCAGTTGGTGGACTGGACCCGCACCCGCAGGCCTCCGCGCCGTACGGGACACGGGAGGTGACGGTGGCCATGGCAGTCCACCGCGGAGTGCGGGACGCCGTCGGCCACCTCAAGCGCTGTCTGCGCGGCGACGCCGCCTCCGGCGGGACGGGCACGGAGGGTGGCGAGAGACCCACCGTCCGGGACGTGCCGGCGGCGGGGAAGGCCGCCGTGTGCTTCGACGCGGTGACGGCCCTCGCCATCACTCCCATACGCCGTGGCGGTCACGGACGCGGAGTCGGCGAACCGGCTGTCCGCCTTCCGCACCGCTCAGCAGAAGAAGAACCCGACACGGCAGAAGGCCGACCGGCTGCCGGCCCTCTCCCAAGGGTGGACCGGCGGCCACCCCGCCCCCTACGCCCGTGCCGTCGCCGCCGCATGGGTCTTCGCGGCCGGCGTCTGCCTTCCGGCGATCGGCATCCGGACGGGCGTCCTGGACGGGGTGTCCGCGCGACGGGTGTCCGCGTGACGGGTGGTCAGTGCGGGTCGTAGGGGAGGGTCAGGAGCGGTCGCAGGTCGACAGGCCGGGCCGCCAGCGGCAGGCGATGGCGGCGAATCCGCCGTCCGCCGCGACCGGCACGGACAGGGTCTGCCCGCCGCGCACCACGGTGGGCGTACGGACCAGACCGTCCGGGCCGTCCAGGATCAGATCGACGAGCCAGCGGCCCGGCTCCAGCCGCAGCGGCACCTCGGCGGTGTGCGCGGGGCCGGTGAACGTACCGCCGATGAACCACCGTGAGCCGCTGGCGCGGGCGAGTACGGCGCTCTCACCCGGCCGCCCCGCCAGCAGCCGGGTGCGGTCCCAGGTGGCCGGGATCTGCTCCAGGAACCGGCGGGCGAGCGGACGGGCGTCGTAGGACTCCGGGGTGCCCGCCAGGTTCTGGATCCCGGATTCGTAGAGCACCGACAGTCCGACTTCGCCCGCGTCCGACGCCGCGTTGGGCCGCTGGGGCCGGTGGAAGGCCCCGGGGGTGAAGTCCATGGAGCCGATGACATTGCGGGTGAAGGGCAGCGTCGCCAGGTGCTGCGGGGTGTTGGTCCGCTTCTCCTCGCCGTTCACGCCCTCCATCGACATCACCTGCGGCCAGGTGCGCTGAATGCCCTTGGGGATCGTCGAGCCATGGAAGTTGACGAGCAGATGGTGGGCCGCGGTGTCCTTGAGGATCTCGTCGTACCAGCGCAGCGTCTCCTGGGACTCGGAGTCCATGAAGTCGATCTTGACGCCCTTCACCCCCCACCGCTCGAGCGTGGGCAGCCACTGCTCGCGCTCCTCGGCGGTGTCGAGGTCACGGTGGTGGATCCAGACCTGGATGCCCACCTGCCGCTCGCGGGCGTAGTCCACGAGCTGTGGGATCCAGCTGTTGCGCTGCCAGTCGGGATCGGTGACGTCCCACTGGTCGGGGTCGAAGTACCAGCCCGCGTCCACCACCACATACGGCCATCCGCGCTGGGCCGCGTAGTCCACGTACCCCTTCTGCATCGACAGGCTCTGCCCGGCCGGCTTGCCGCCCGCGAGCCAGGTCCACAGGGCGGGGCCGGGCCGGATCCACGAGGTGTCGGCGACGCGCGACGCCGGTGCCAGATCGTCGGTGAAGGTGGACTGGGTGACGGTCGGCAGGTCGCCCACGATCAGGGCGCGCCAGGGTGTGCTGAGCGGCCCGTCGGACTCGACCCGCTCGTCCCACAGGCCGATGCGGTAGGTGGGCAGCCCCTGCTGGTGGGTCAGCCGGGCGGCGGAGTAGCGGCCGGTGAGGTCCGACTCCGCGATCAGGGCGTAGCCGCCGCCCGTCTCGAAGAGCGCCTGTGCCATGTACTCACCGGTGGGCGCGGTCGCCGCGGTGTACTCCTTGAACAGGTTCTCGTTGTCCTTGCGGTAGTCGCCCAGCCACGCGGCCGCGTCCGGGGGCAGGGTGAAGGCCGAGGTCTCGCCGAGGACATCGCCGCTGCCGGAGGGCAGGTCGTAGCGATAGGCGACCCCGTCGTCCGAGACCCGCACCACGAGGTCCAGCCGGGCGTTCCCGCCGCCCCGGAACCGGAAGCGGGTCTCGGTCATCCGCGCCGTGCGCGAGCGCTGCTTGCCGGCCGTCGACCGGTAGCGCTCCACGACGGTGCGGTCGTGGCGTCCCAGATAGCGCAGCCCGTGCGACAGATCCGCCCGCTCGGTGACGATGCCCACGGGCGAGGGCTCGACCACCGTACGTCCGCCCCGGGACACCTGGAGCGTCAGCGCTCCCGATGCGCCGTCCAGCCGCAGCTGGGCGAGGGGACCGGAGTGGGGCGAGGGGCCGCGCACGGTCCAGGCGGAGTCCTTCGCCTGTGCGGGCCCGGTGATGAAGAGCGTCATGGCCAGGACGCCGCAGAGCAGAAATGCCACTGCGGAGCGTCGGTAAGATCTCGGCATCGTTGCCTCCCGAGGCGGATACGTTACCGAGTCATCCGATAACTGGGGAGGGGTTGAACGGTATTAGGCCCCATCAAGGGTCGTGGGAGGGTGAGAGATCGGATCTATGGCTTGGCTGCTTCCGGAGGCGACGCCAGGGGTAGAGGGTCGGCTGGCGGGCCCGCGCACGGTCCGGACGAGGAGGCGCACACGATGAGCGGCACGGCTCGGCCCGGCGACCCGGGCCCGGAGACGGAGGACCGGGAGGCGGCGGACCCGGAGAGGGCGGACCGGGGGAGGGCGGACCCGGAGACCGCGGACCCGGCGCCCGCCGAGCCCGAGGGCGGGGACCCCGCCTGCTGGCTGGAGCGGGTCTGCGCCGACTGCGGCGCGATCCAGGACACCGCCCACTTCGCTCGCTGTGCGCGCTGCGGAGCCCCGAGGGAGTGAGCGGGGCCCCGGGATGCGATGATGCCGGGCGACAAAGGCCACGGCGGAACGAGGGATGCGGCGTGCCCGTAAGGCCGACCGACCCGCTGCCGTGTCGGGTGACCGTGTGCCGGGACTGCTGTTGCGGCAGCCCCAAGGTGACCGGCGTCGACCATGCCGCGCAATTCGCGCGGCTCGGTGCGGAGGCGCCCGTACGCGTCTCCGAGTGTCTGGACGTCTGCGACCAGGCCAATGTGATCGTGGTGCAGCCGTCGGCCGCCGGGCGGGCCGCCGGGGGCCGGCCGGTGTGGCTCGGCCTGGTCAACGACCCGGACGCGACGGAGGACATCGTGGCCTGGGTCCGGGCCGGCGGCCCCGGGGTGGCACCGCTGCCCGACATCCTCGATCTGTACGCCTTCTCGCCGCGGGGGAGTGCCTCGGCCGAGCCATCACCGGGCGGTCGCTGAGCGCGAAGTCCCCTGCCACGTAGGGCAGCTCATGGAGAACTCCACAGAGAATTCCGCGTCGCCCGCCGGGATCGGCGGGATCAGCCGCCGCCGCGCCCTGACGGCGGCGGGTGGTGTGCTCGCCGGTGCCGCGCTCGCCCAGGCGGCGGTTCCGGCTTCGACCGCGGTGTCACCGACCCGGTGGCCAGGACTACTGGGCCTACAAGTGGGCCGAAGCGTATGTGGACTTCGCCTCCGGGGAGAAGCGGTCCTGGCTGCACGGGCTCGGTGTGCGGTGGTTCCCGATCGTCGGCTGGGCCGAGCGCGGCGGCGGTCTCGCGGACGGCCACGGCAACTCGGTGCCGCGTTTCCATGTCACCTGGGGCACTGGTCCGGCCGTGGTCGAGCCGTTCGAGAAGAAGGTGCGGGCCGCCGCGAAGGACGGCCGGGTGACCTTCAAGTTCCGTCACCGCGACTTCGAGCTCAACGCCCCGGTCGTGATCGTCACCTCCGGCGGTATCGGCGCCAATCACGACCTCGTCCGCCGGAACTGGCCCGACCGGCTCGGCTCACCGCCGAAGTTCATGGTCACCGGCGTCCCGGCGTAGTCGAGAACCCGTACACCAAGGACCGCGACCTGACCCGGCGGGCGGCGGCCGGATGGGCGGGCCGGTGAGCGCGGACGTGGGAGACTCGTCCCGCACTCCGCGGCCGACCGGGAGCGCTCCCGGTCGGCCACGGTGCCGTGACGAGGAGGACGCATTGGGTGGGGACGATCCGCACATCCATGTCGAGTCGAAGGTCGTCCGTGGCGTGGCCGCCGTCCGCGAGATGATGGCATCGACGTTCGGCCTGGCCGGTGACCTGCCGAGCCTCGTCGATACTGGATGCGGACTGCGGGCGCCGTACGCGATGACCTCGCCGCGCCCGGAGAACGTCACCTGCCTCGCCTGCCGTGAGCATGCGCGGCAGGAGCATCTGCGCTTCGCGGACGAGGTCGAACGTCTGGGAGGGATGGCCGGATCGGCTATCAGCACGGCTCAGGCCAAGCTGGCCGCCGAAAACCATCGCGGGCTCGCGGAGAGGTTTTCCGGCCCGCGGCGGGCTGAATGACATCACGGCACGGCGGACGCCCTGCCGTCGGGCCGGACTCTTGCTACGGCGCCGGGTCCGACTGGGCAAGGGTGTGCTCCACCGTTGTGCGCCGCGGCAGCGTCACGCCGTCTCGCCGCTGTCGGCGCCGCCCGGAGACGCCCGCCGGGGCCGTGAGGACGGCCAGACAGGCGAGGACGAGTGCGATACCGCCCCAGCCCACGGCGGGGAGGCGTTCGCCGATGACCAGCACGGCGAGTACGGCCGCGACGGCCGGTTCCAGCAGGGAGAGCGTGGTGGCCGTGCTGGCGGGCACATGCGCCAGCCCCCAGCCGAACAGGACGTAACCCGCGTACATGGGCACCAGCGCCATGTACGCCCCGACGGCCATGCTGGACCCGGAGTCGAGGAGCGGGGCGCCGGTGACCAGGAGCACCGGCACCAGGAGCAGTCCGCCCGCGTCGAAGACCGCGCCCATCGCCGCGCGTGCGATGACCCCCTGGGTGATCAGGCGGTGAGCCGCCCAGGAGTAGAGGGCGTAGGCCGTGGCCGCGACGAGGCCCAGCCCGACACCGAGCATCGTGGCGGCCGAGGATGTCCGCTCCGCGCCGCCGGGGGCCCCGGCGGCTTGGCCCGCGCACAGCATGAGGGTGCCCAACAGGCCCAGGGCGGCGCCGAGTTTCCAGCGGCGCGTCAGCCGTCGCCGGTCCATGACGCGTTCGATCACGGCCGAGGCCGACGGGGCCATGCCGATGGACACCACTGTGCCCACGGCCACTCCGGCCAGGTGCATCGCGCTGTAGAACGCCAAGGGGTAGGCCGCCACCGCGACCGCGCCGAGCAGTACGGTGCCGCGCCGGGCTCGCAGTCGAGGGGCCTGGCGGGCGATGCGGCGAGCGGCGACCAGGGCCTGGAGCAGTCCACCCAGGCCCATGGCGACGGCACCGATGGCGAGCGGGCCGACGTCCGGGGCGAAGGTCGCCGCCGTGCCGGTGGTGCCCCACAGTACGGACGCGGCGAGCACGCACAGCGACCCGGCGCCCGCCGAGCGGGCGCCGGGTCCGGGGGCCGTCACAGCCGTTCCAGCAGGGCGGCCGCCATCGCTCGGGCGTGCCGCAGACGGCTGTCGTCCCCTTCCAGACCGGCGCGCGCCATCGCGCCCTCCAGCAGGAACGCCAGGTGCTCCGCCATCGTCCGAGCGTCGTCGGGGCGCTCGGGCAGCAGCTCCTCGAGGTGACCGGAGATCAGCCGCTCGACCTCCTCCTTGTGGCGGCGTACGACGGTCCGCCCCTCGTCTCCGGCGGGCAGCTCGGCGGCCGCGTTGAGCAGGCCGCAGCCGCGGAAGCCGCGCTCGTAGGCGAACGCCGCGTGGTCGGCGTAGGCGTCGAAGACCGCGAGGACGCCGTCGCGGGGGCTTTCGGCCGGCTCCAGCCGTGACCGGTACATCGCCAGCCACTCCTCGTGGCGGGCGTCGAGATAGGCCCTGACGAGATCGGCCTTGGAGGAGAAGTTGTTGTACAGGCTCATCTTCGCCACGCCCGCTTCGGCGGTGATCGTGTCGATCCCGGTCGCCGTCAGGCCGTCGGCGTAGAAGCGGCGCGCGGCGGCCGCCAGCAGACGCTCCCGTGCCGGCCGCCGCCTCCCGGGCTCGGTCGTCCTCACACCGGTCTCACTCATCGCATGCACCCCGGCAGATTAGGTAGGTAGGTCTACCTACCATAGAGGACGCCGAGGGCGTCCCGGAAGTGGGTGGGCACGAACGAACTCCTCACCGTGCTGTAAGGGGAGGGTCCGGAGGCGTAGGGGCCGTGCTACGGCATGGAGCCCGAGCCGGAACCGGCGGGCTCCCCCCGAGGCCGACGCGGGGCCGTCAGATGGCGGACCAGGGCGAGAACGGCGAGAAGCGCGACGAGTGCGCACACGCCCCACCAGCCGGCCCGGCCCCAGGCGCGTACCCCGAGCCAGGAACCCGCGCTGCCGCCCAGATAGGCGCAGATCATATAGGCGGTGTTGAGCCTGGAGCGGGCGTCCGGGCGCAGGGCGTAGACGCGGGCCTGGTTGGCCACCATGCCGGACTGCATCGCCACGT
The DNA here is from genome assembly GCF_047337785.1 of Streptomyces lacaronensis. Taxonomy (NCBI): domain Bacteria; kingdom Bacillati; phylum Actinomycetota; class Actinomycetes; order Kitasatosporales; family Streptomycetaceae; genus Streptomyces; species Streptomyces lacaronensis. The sequence goes on along the minus strand of NZ_JBLHDK010000003.1, from coordinate 1,026,279 downwards.
CCAGCAGCAGTGTGCCGAACGCCAGGGCGGCCAGGCCCGGCGTCCCGCCCAGAGCGCCGATGGCGAGGATCGCGGTGGAGAGGAGCACCCCGAGCAGGCAGACGAGGTTCACCGGATCGGGCCCTCGGCGGTCCACCAGGCGCCCGGCGAGCGGAGTGCACAGCATGGTCGCCCCGCCGACCAGTGCGAGCACGCCGACGGCCTGGGCACCGAGCCCGTAGGCGGGACTGGTGAGGAGCAGCGCCAGGCAGGTCCAGACGGCCGAGAATCCGGCGAAGACGGTCGCCTGGTACCAGCAGGAGCGGCGCAGCTCCGGCTCGGTGCGCAGCAGACGCAGCGGTTCGGCCAGGAGCGCGGGGTAGGACTGCCGAGAGGCCGGAGCCGTGGCGGGGACGGCGAACGCCAGGACGGTGGCGAGCAGCAGGGCCAGGACCGCGGCCACGAGATACGGCGCCCGCCAGCCCAGCCACTCGCCGAGGGTGCCGCTGAAGGTGCGGGCCAGCAGCATGCCGCCGGTCGATCCGCTCAGCAGGGTGCCGATCACCGCTCCCCGGCGGTCGGCGGCCACGAGACCGGCCGCCAGCGGGCCGACGATCTGCGCCGCCACGGTGGTCAGGCCGACGAGAGCGCTGGCGGCGACGAGGGGGCGCAGGGCCGGTGCGCAACCCGCGGCGAGCAGCGCCAGGCCGGTGAGGCCGAGCAGGACGACGAGGAACGTACGGTGTGGAATCCGGTCGCCGAGCGGCACCAGCAGGACGATTCCGGCCGTGTAGCCGACCTGGGTGGCGGTGACCACCGCGGCGGCCGAGTCGGCGGACACCCGCAGCCCGTCGGCCACCAGCGGGCCGGTGGCCTGCGGGAAGTAGATGTTGCCCACCGCCACCGCGCAGGTGATGGCGAGGAGCAGGACCATACGGCGGCTCATCCGGCCGTGATCCGCACGCGCAGGGGGTCTCTCACGGAATGTGTCATGGGGCGAAGTCCATGGCACCGGAGCTCCGCTGCCAATCGATGTAGCGTATGACTTAATGATCAGCTTTGTGCTCGATGTCGAGGACCTGGCGGACACGCGGTTCGCCGTATCGCCCTTGAACGAGACGGTGTTCAGCCTGCGGGTGCTGCACGATCCGAGCCTGTCCGCGGTGCATCTGCCGTGGCGCAGATCCGTGCTGGGCAGACTCGGCGACCTGGACACCGGCCTGCTGATGTCCTTGGTGGCGCGGCGGCGCACCCTTCCGGACTTTCTGACTCCGCGGCCCGCGAGCTTCGCCCCGGCCTTCGAGGACGAGCTCGCCGTCGTCCGTCAGACCCCTCCCGGCCTGGTCCGCCGCGATCTGCCGGCCACACACGCGCCGGACCCGCTGCCCCCGGCACTGCGCGATGCCACCGCCGCCGACGACGCGTCCGTCGCCGCACTCCGCGACACCATCTGCGCTCTCCTGCACCAGTACTGGGAGATCGCCGTCAAGCCGATGTGGCCGCGGATGCGACTCGTCGTGGAGGCGGACATGACCTACCGTGCGCGCCAACTGGCCATGGGAGGCGCCCGCTTGCTCTTCGCCGACATGCATCCCCATCTGCGCTGGCACAATGGGGTGCTGCACATCGCCAAGATGATCAGCCGGCACCGGGTCGTGGCATCCGGCCGAGGCCTGCTCCTCCTGCCCTCCGTCTTCGCACACAAGCCCGCGCCCCCGGTGAGTCCGGAAGAACCTCCGTCGCTGGTCTACCCGAGCCGTGGCGTGGCGACGCTGTGGGCCTCGGCGCCCAGTCACGACGCGTCCGCGCTCGTGTCGCTCATCGGCGCGCCCCGGGCGAGGCTCCTCGGCCTCCTCGAGGAGCCCCTGCCCACGGCTGAGCTCGCCCGCCGCCTGAGGGTGACTCCGAGCGCCGTGTCCCAGCACCTGCGCGTCCTGCACGCCACGGGGCTGGTCACCCGGGCGCGCCACGGGCGGCAGGTGCTGTACCGGCGAAGTCCCCTCGGCGACCGACTCGCCGCTGCCCCGCGCGAGTGATGGCCTATGCGGACGGGGATGGGTGCACGGGGCACCTCGACTCGCTCAACGGCGCCGGGTTCAGGGGCTGTTCGCGGGCCACCGCGACGGCGCGCTTTCCCGGGACCAGGGTGACGTGCCACATGCGCTGGGCCTCCGGCGCGGGGTCGGCGGCGGTCAGCTCCACCCTCCGCAGCACCTCCCGAATGATCACCTTCATCTCCATCATGGCGAGTTGCGCGCCGACGCAGTAGCGTCGGCCGCCGCCGAACGGCAGGAAGGACTTCTGGGCCGCTTGGGCGCCCTCGCCGAGGAACCGCTCCGGCCGGAACTCCCCGGGGTCCGGATACGCCTCGCTGTCCTGGTGGATGAGCGAGAACATGGGGATGGCCACCCACCCGGCCGGGATCTCGTATGCGCCGAGCCGCAGCGGCTTGTCCAGCAGACGCCCCGAACCGGTGATCACCGGGCGCAGCCGCAGCACCTCCTTGACGACCGCTTCGAGGTAGCTGTCGTCCTCGCCCCGCTCCAACTCCTCCCGCAGCCGCCGCAGTACGTCCGGGGAGCGCATCAACCGTTCGAAGGCCCAGGAGAGGCCGGTCGCCGTGGTCTCGAGTCCGGCCTCCAGCAGGGTGAGCAGCTCATCGCGGATCTCCTGGTCGCTCATCGAGCGGCCCTGGTCGTCCCGCGCCTGGAGCAACCGCCCCAGTACATCGGTGGCGCCGCCGTCCTCCTCGTCCCTGCGCCGGGCGATCTCGGCGAAGAGGATCTCGTCCACCGCCGCGCTGGCCTTCATGGTGCGGGTCGTGGGCAGGACCGGTATGCGCATCGCCAGCGGCGACTTCTCCGCCCAGGCCCGCAGTCGCGCGGGCATCAGGAACAGGAGCGGGGAGCCACTGGCCTTGGACAGGGTGAGGAGTAACGCCCGCAGCCGGGCCAGCTGGGTGACGTCGCGGATCCCGAAGACCAGCCGCAGGGTGACCTCCAGCGTAATGGCCTGCATATGCTCCTGGAGCGCGAACGGCCTGCCGAGCGGCCAGGTCCGGATGTCCTCCGCGGCGATCTCGGCGATGAGGTCCGGGTAGCTCGCGATGGACCGGCCGTGCAGGGCCGGGCTGAGCAGCTTGCGGTGCCGCCACCACGGCTCGCCGTCGTTCGTGAACAGCGAATAGTCGCCGAGCCAGGGCACGTATCCCGCGCGCAGCGCCCCGGCCCGGTTGCCGTCGCCGTCCGTGCCGTAGATCTCCGCGGCGAGTTCCGCGGTGGACACCACCACCTGGGGCGGGAAGCCGATCAGCTGCATGCGGAACACCGGACCGTAGCGCCGCCGAAGTGACGCGAAGTAGTGGACCGGGTCGCGCATGCGCATGGTCTGCAGAAGGGCGGGCTGCCGGGAGCCGGGAGGGAGGGACATCGGTTTTCTCCAGTTGTCCAGCGTCCGCTCGGTTCTCCGGCGTCCACGAGGCAGTGGCCACTAGTGGCCGCTTGTGCGGCCCACCAGGGATTCGTCACCGGCCGGGGAGAACAAAGGGCGTGGGGGCAGGAAACGGGGCGGAGCAATGGCAAGGATCCTAGTGTTACCAGCTCACTACTACCCCCAGCGAACGCCGAGCACCAGGGGTGGTTGGCCGGCAATCGCCGGGGAAATGCGTAACAACCGGCCAAAGTGTCGGGGCGTCTTCAATCAAGACGTCATGAAGTGGCCTTGTAAAGAGGGAAGGATCGCAATCGCCAGACCCGTGGGGTACGGTGAAACTTCCTCGTGATCAAGCGGGGTGTGTTTCGCGACATGCGTGCCCGGAGGTCAAGGAAACCGATGCGAGCCATAGTCGACGACAGCCTCCCAGGTGAGGCTGCGAAGCTGGCGGGCGGGAAGGGGAAGAATCTCCATGAGCTCTCCAGGAACGGGCTCGCCGTCCCCCGGTGGGCAGTCGTCGGGCTCGATGTGTTCCAGGAATTCATCGCCGCACTTGACGAGGCGGGACGCGTCGAGGGTCTGCTGGCCGAGGTCACTCAGGACAATGTGAACCGAATCTCCCGGCAGTTGGCCGAAATCATCGAGTCGGGGGAGTTGAGCGGCGAGGCCGCGTCGGTCGTCGAAGAAGCATATGCGCATGTGGGGCGCCCCCGGGTCGCGGTGCGCTCTTCCGGCGTCGAGGAGGACGGCTCGGAGCTGTCCTTCGCCGGACAGTTCGCCACCTTCCTCAATGTGTCCGGGCTCCCGGAAGTGATAGCGCATGTCAAGAAGTGCTGGGCCTCGGCGTTCTCCGAGCGGTCGCTGCACTATCGGCTGCGCCACGGGCTGCCGCTGCGCGACGCGGGCATCGCCGTCGTGGTGCAGGACATGGTGGACGCCGAGCGCAGCGGCGTCATGTTCACCGCCAACCCGGTGACCGGCAACCGGCGGCAGTATGTGATCAGTTCCGTGTACGGACTGGGCGAGGGCCTGGTCTCGGGCGCGGTGGACGCCGACACCGTCGTCCTCGACGGCGCCACGGGAGCGGTGGCCGACACCGTGGTCGGCGACAAGCAGGAGCGTTTTCACCTGGATCCGGCGGGTTCCGGATATCTGGTCGCCGAAGTGGAGCGGGCCGACCGGGAGAAGCTGTCGCTGGAGCCGAAGGACATAACGCGGCTGCACGAGGCCGGGGCACACATCGCGACGGTCTTCGACGCTCCGCAGGACATCGAGTGGGCGCTCACGGACGACGCCCTGTGGATTTTGCAGGCCCGCCCGATCACCGCGCTGCCGGATGCGATCCAGCCATCGGAGGATGAGTTAGGGCCGAGCGAAGGCGAACTCCGGATCTGGGACAACGCCAACATCATCGAGAGCTTCTCCGGAATCGTTTCACCGCTGACCTACAGCTTCGCGGCCAATGTCTACGGCAGGGTCTACGAATACTACGCCCGAGGTCTCCGGGTCCCGCCCGCCGCACTGCGTGAGATCGAGGAATGGGCTCCCCATATGCTCGGCTATTTCCATGGCCGGGTGTACTACAACCTGCTCCACTGGTACCGGATGGTACGCATCGCGCCACTGTACAAACTCAACAGGAAAGTACTTGAGGTCGCGATCGGCGTCGAGGAGCCACTCGACGACGAAATGGCCGAGACCATCTACCCGTACACCTTCTCTTCTTCCTTGCGCGGCCGGCTGTCCCGCGCGAGGACAGTGGCCGCTTTCGTACGCCGCTTCCTCACCATGAACCGTTCTGTCGAACGATTCATGGCCTACTTCTACAAGGCGTACGAGGAGTTCGACAACGTCGACTACGACGCGATGGAGGGCCAGGAGGTCTACCGGCGATTCCGCGCCCTGGAGAAGGATCTGCTGGAGAAGTGGGGTCCGATGCAGACCCTGGACGCGACGATTCTCTGGTCCATCGGCGCACTCGCCCTGCTGAACAGAGGCTGGCTGCCCGACGCCCCCGAGTGGCTCACCTGGAGTGCCGCCAGCCCCGGCTCCCGGGTGGAGTCCATCGAACCCGCCCGTGCGCTGTCGGCCCTCGCCGCCACCGTCCGTGACGACGCCGAACTGAGCCGTGTCATCCAGGAGACCCCGGCCGCGGACACCTATCAGGCGCTGCGTGACGGCGGCCACACCGGGTTCCTGGCCTCGGTGGACGAGTACGTCGCCGCGTACGGCTACCGCAGCCTCGACGAACTCAAGCTCGAAGTGCCCGATCTGCGGGAGGACCCGTCGACCCTGTTCGCCATGGTGCGTGCCGCCCTGCCCGAGGTGGACACCAATTCCGGCGAGCAGGCCGACGCCTATCTGGACGAGCACCTGCGCGGACCGCGCCGGATGCTCTACAACGTCGTCCGCCGCAAGGCGCAAACCTCCCTCTACAACCGGGAGCGGCTGAGATTCTGCCGCACCCGCGCCTTCGGCTCCGCGAAGCGGATGCTGCGCGCCATGGGCCGCGATCTCGCCAGGATGCGGGCGATCGACCACTGGAACGATGTCTTCTTCCTGCGTCTCGAGGAGCTGCGGGGCGCCTACGAGGGCACGACGGCGCACACCGATCTGCGCGGCCTCGTGGAACTGCGCAAGCGCCGGCAGGCCGAGGACGAGCAGTTGTCCGCGCCGTCCCGGTTCACCACCCGTGGGGCCGCCTACTGGCGGGGCAATCTGGAGCGGGCCGGCTTTGTGAAGGGCGGCGTGGCGCGAACCGGCGTCCGCGAGTTGCGCGGCACCCCGTCCTGCCCCGGTGTGGTCGAGGCCCGCGCCGTCGTCACGGACACTCCGGTGGATGTGAACGGCGGAGTCCTGGTGACCTACCGCACGGATCCGGGCTGGGTCGCGGCGCTGCCGTCCGCCTCGGCGCTCATCATCGAGCGGGGCAGCCCGCTGACGCATGTGGCGATCGTCGCCCGTGAGCTCGGCATTCCGACGGTCGTCCAGGTCAAGGGCGCGGTCAGGGAGATGGAGACCGGTATGCGGCTGAGGGTGGACGGAGGTACGGGGGCGATCACGTTCCTGGACGACGACACCCCGGCCGAAACCGGCACCGGGGCCGGGACGGACAGCGGGGCCGAGTCCGAGAAGGCGAAGGACGCGAAGAGTGAGTGACGCGCTGCTCTCCTGGCTGACGGATCCTCCTCGGACGGCCGGAGACCTCCACGGCCGAGGCATCCACCTCGCCGACGACCGAGACGGCTGGGAGTTCCACGGATACCCCGAACTCGCCGCCTCCGCACGGCGGGTGGCCGGAACGCTGGCGGCCCAAGGGGTACGCCCCGGCGACGTGGTGTGTGTCCTCCTGCCCACCGGTTTCCCGTGTCTGTCCTCGCTCTTCGGCGTCTGGGCCGCGGGCGCCACGGTCTGCCTCATCCCCCCGCCGTCGTTCGCCGCCGAGGCCGAGTACGTGGAGCACGCGGCCGGGATCCTGCGGCAGACCGAGGCCGCCGTCACCATCACCGCCGAGGGCCTCGCCCCCCTGGCCGGCCGGGTACTGACCGCCGCGGGCTCCGACCGCGAGCCGTGGATCTGGCGCGATGACGGCGATGAGATCCAGCCCCGCGAACCCGGCGAACTCGCCCTCCTCCAGTTCACCTCGGGCTCCAGCAGCCGGCCCCGAGGGGTCCGGGTCACCTGGGCGAACCTGGAGGCCAACCTCGCGCTGATCCGGAGCACACTCGGCTGGCGCGCGGGCGACGCCGGGGCCTCCTGGCTGCCGCTCCACCACGACATGGGACTCATCGGCTGTCTGCTCACCCCCGTGAGCGTGAGGGACGATCTGTGGCTCATGCGCCCCGAACAGTTCATCCGCGATCCGGCCCGCTGGCTGCGGTGCTTCGCCGTCGCCGCGCACACCGCCGCCCCGCCCTTCGCGTTCGAGTACGCGGCCCGGCGGCTCGGTGACCGGCTCGCGGACCTGGACCTGTCCGCCTGGCGCAACGCCATCGTCGGTGCCGAACCCATCAACCCCCGTACGCTGGAGCACTTCGCCAGGCTCGCCGCACCCGCCGGATTCTCCCCCTCCGTCTACCTGCCGTCGTACGGGCTCGCCGAGGCGACGCTCGCGGTGACCGTCCGCACCTCCGGTGCTCCCGCGCCGACCGTGCGCGTGGACACCGGCACGCTGCACTTCGGAGGCCCCGTCACCATCGACGAGGAGGGCGAGTTCGCAAGCTCCGCGAAGACGCCCTCCGACGTCGGGGACGGCTGGCTGATCGGCTGCGGCGGCCCCGGCGACGGGGTGGGCGCCACGGTGGTCGACGACGGGGGACGGCCCCTCCCCGACGGCCACCTCGGCGAGATCGAGGTGACGGGCCCCTCGGTGACGAGCGGATACCACGCCGGGCGCACCGGCTCCACACGGTTCGTCGACGGCGGCATCAGGACCGGGGACGCCGGGTTCTTCCACCGCGGCGAGCTGTTCGTGCTCGGCCGCATGGGCGACAGCCTCAAGGCGCGCGGACGCAGTGTCTACATGGAGGACCTGGAGGCGAAGGTGGTCTCCGCGACCGGGATCGCCCGGGAGAAGTGCGCGGTCGTCGGCGTCGAGGGCACCGGCGGCACCTCGGTGACGCTGTTCGCGGAGAAGGCCGAGGGCACGTGGGTGGAGGATGCCACGCTCGTTCTGCGCAGCGCACTCGGTGACGACGTCGCCATCACCGTCGTCACCGGCCGCAGCGGCCTGATCAGAAAGACGTCCAGCGGCAAGCCGAGACGTCGCCACATGTGGGAAGAGCTGCGAGCGGGCCGTCTCCAGGACGCGCGCGTCCTGGAGACGGCTCATGTCACGACCGGGAGGCCCGTGTGATCCTCAGCGAGGACTATCTGCAGAACCTGCTCGACAAGACCATTCCGCAGATCCACTCCGTCGCCAACTGCGCCGTGGTCCTGGAGGGTTCGATCGCCGAGGGCTTCGGCAATTCCTCGTCGGACATCGACTTCCTGCTCATCGCGGACAGTGACGCCGATCTGCCCACCATGCCCTCGCTCCTGTTCCTGGACGGGCGGCGGGTCGAGGTCAGGACCCGCTCCGTGCGGCAGCTCGCCGAGCAGTTCTCCGCGATCACGACCGACACGCGCGACCACATGGGCGCCGTCCCGGAGGATCTGCTGAACCGCTGTCAGCGCCTGCTGCGCAGCTTCCCGCTGCGCAATCCGGACCTGGTGGCGAAGGCCAAGGGGCTGATGTCCTTCGACGACTTCCAGGACACGATGCGGGAGTGGTGGGCACACCACGCGCGCCAGTCGATCCGCTACGCGCTCGCCCTGCGGGAGCTCGGCCAGGAAGAGGAGGCCGCGGCATGGACCGAGGCCGGACTGCTGCAGGCGGTGAAGTCCTGGGCGGCGGGACGGGGAGAGACCTATCTGGAGCCGAAGTGGCTGCCCATGCAGCTGGACCGCCTCGGAGACCAGCCGCTGTGTGACCGGTACCGGACGCTCGCCTCGCTGGACGCGTCGGGCCTCGACCCCGCCGCGTACATCACCGCGGGCGTCCGGCTCACGGCCGATCTGGGGGTGGCGGGCGCCGAACCCGACGCCGAGCGGATCACCGTGGCCAGGGCCACCGGGGTGACCACCTGGCAGACCGGCGACCGTGTGCATGTCGTACGCGACAAGCAGGATGTGTTCGTCCTCGGCGACCGCGCGGCGCGGGCCTGGCGTTCGGTCGTCTTCGGCCGGCCCCTGGGGAGCGTAGTGGCGGTGGCGGACGCGTCAGGAGCACCACAGGCGGGCCCGCAGATCGCCCAGTTCCTCCGCTTCGGCCTGGTGAAGGTGGCGTGGAAGGGCGAGGGCCCGATCGTCCCCGCCATGCCGCTGGCCGCCCCGTCCGGCCCCGTCACACCGCCACCGAGTGTCGCGCGGCCCATCGTCACCGTGGGCGGGGCGGCGGTCGGCGGCGAGGAGGGCATCGATCTCGTACCCATGCCCGCCCGCCGGTTCAGCGCCGCCGCGATGACCCTCGTATGGTCCAACGTGCTGGTGGAGAACGCCCGCGAGGACCTCACCGGCGCCCTGGACCGCGAGCAGTGGAGCGTCGCCGAACTCAGCGCCCGGAGGATACTGCGGGCCGCGCTGCGCGGCGTGCTCAGCGCCTACGGAGTCAACCCGCTGCCCCCGGACTCCGAGGTCGTCCGCAGGCTGTCCCTCCTTCCGGCGGGGGCGGACACCGATGAGATCCGGGCGAAAGCCCGGCACCTGGCGACGCTCACGATCGCGTCCACGGCCCAGGGCAGCGCGGCGCTCACCGCGCTGGACGACTTCGTCGCCCTGGCCCGGCACACGATCGGGGCGCACAGCTTCCCGTCCTCCTTCGACTCCTCGGACGGATGGCGGCAGACCCTGGAGATCGGCTACGACTGGCTGCGCCTCGGCGCCCACCTCGACGCGGACCTGCCCATCGACGAGGCCGGCGATCTGCTGTCCAGCGGTGGCGCGCAGCCGCATCTCGCCACCACCTGACGCTGAGGGAGGAACGTTGACGTCAAGCACCAGCACACCATCGCTGAACGAGGACGAGACGCGGAGCAAGGTGTACGCGATCGTCGGCACGATGGCGCCCGCGGGGGGCGCCACCCTGGCCGACGACACCGCGCTCGTCGCGGATCTGGCCTATGACTCGCTCCGGCTCATCGAACTGACGCTGGCGCTGGAGGAGGGCTTCGGGCTCGGGGAGCTCGCTCAGGAGAGGACCGCCACGGTCACCACGCTCGGCGACGTCGTCCGCCTGGTGACAGAGGCACGGCAAGAGACCGGGGCACGGCGGGAGACCGAAGCACGGCAGGCGGAGGCGGGCCGATGACGGGGCGCTTGAGGATTCTGGTGACCGGCGCGGCCGGGCTGGTCGGCGCGGAGGTCACCGCCCGGCTGGCGGCGGCCGGGCACCAGGTCATCGCCCTGGTCCACAACCAGCCGGCGGTCATACGCAACGACGGCACCCCGCTGGAGCCGGACGCCGTCACCCGCCTGCCGGGCGATGTGACCAGGCCCCGGCTCGGCCTGCCCGAGGCCGCGTACCAGGCGCTGGTCACGGACGGTCTCGACCGGATCGTGCACTGCGCCGCGATCACCGACTTCGGCCTCCCCGACGAGGTCTACCAGGCGGTCAACGTCGACGGCACCGCCCACGTCCTGGAGCTGGCCCGCGCCGGGGGCGTGCCTCTCGTCCACGTGGGAACCGCCTATGTGTGCGGTGAGCGCGACGGGCTGATCCGCGAGACGGAGCTGGACGAGGGCCAGCGCCTCGCCAACGCCTACGAGGACAGCAAGTTCCGGGCCGAGACCCTGGTGCACAAGGCCCAGGCCGACGGGTTGCGGGCCGCGATCGTCCGCCCCAGCATCGTCGTCGGTGACGAGCACACCGGCGTGGTGCGCGACTACAAGAACATCTACGTCGTCCTCAAGCTGGCCACCGAGGGCAAGGTCCGCTCCATCCCCGGCCAGTACGAGGCGCGCCTCGACCTGGTGCCCGTGGACTATGTGGCGGACATCATCACCGAGGTCACCCACCGGTTCGAGGAGGCGGCGGGCCGGACCTTCCACGCGGTGGGCGCACCGCTGACGCTGCGGGACTTCTCCGATGTGATGGCCGAGTACCCGCCGTTCCACGTGCCGAGGTTCGTCCCGCCGACGAGCTTCGACGCCCAGCGGCTGCCCCGGCGGGAGCGGGCGTACTACGAGCGCGTCATGACGCTCTACGAGAGCTACTTCCGGCGCCGGATGCGCTTCGACGACTCCCACACGGCGGGCCTGGCCACTCGCAGGCCACCGGCGGACGGACAGGACTTCCTGCGCGCGCTGATCGACCACTGCCTGGAGACGGGCTACCTGGGCGCACCGCCCGCCGATGCCACCGAGGTGCTCGCCCGGCTGAACATAACGGGTCCGGACGCGGCCCCCGCGGCCAACGGGGTCAGCCCGACCGCGAGCGATGTGAACGGGGCCGGCCGATGACCGACGACACGACGAACGGCCGGCCCTTCGGCGACGACATATCCCCGGCCCTCAGCTGCGATCCGCGCAAGCGCGTCCTGTTCGGCTCGGACACCTACTTCCTGGAGAGCGTCGAACAGCTCGCCACCCTCACCGCCGACGTCGACGGCTTCCTCAACCGGCACGCCGCGCTGCTGCTCAAGCCCGACGCCGTGGTCAGCAGGCAGTTGCCGACGACCGTCGACTGGCTGGCCCGGGAGGGCTTCCGGATCGTGGCCGCGGAACGCACCCGGCTCACCCCCAACACCGTGCGGGCGCTGTGGTACTTCCAGTGGAACCTGGCCACACCGGAGCGCCGCCGTCTCGCCGATCTGTTCACCGACACCTGCGACGCGGTGGTGCTCGTGGTGCGCCAGGACGCCGACGGGGCCGAGGCGCCGCCGAGCGTACCCGCGTCGGTCGTCCTGACCGAGCGGAAGGGCCCGACCGACCCGCTGGCCCGGGTTCCCGGCCAGCTCCGCTACGCGACCGGCCGCTACAGCTATCTGCTGAACCTCGTCCACACCCCCGACGAACCCGCCGACGTGGCACGGGAGTTGGGCATCTACTTCGGCGCGGCGCTCCGGCAGCTGGTCTACGCCTCCGCGCTGGCGGGCGAGGACCAGTCGGCCCGCGCGCGTGAGCTCGGCGAGCGGTTGCACGCCGAGGTGCCCGAGCGGGATCTCTCCTTCGAACCGGCCGCGGAACGGCTCAAGCGGGCAGTGGAGGAGGCGGAGGAGTCCCTGGCCCCCGGCGCCGTCCGGGACGAGCTGCGCGCGGCCCGGCTCGCCGCCCGGGACCAGGAGGGCCACCGGCGGCTGATCGAAGCCGTCTGGCGGGCCGGGCTGCCGCTCGACGCCTGGGACATGGTGATCGTCGGCTCCCATGTCCTGCCGATGAAGCGCAAGGGGCTGGCCCCCGTGCTCGGTGGAGTCAGCGTGTCCGACTGGCAGCACCACCTGGCGCGGTCGGCGGCTCGGTAACACAGAGGGGGAATCATGGACACGGTGGAATTCAGCCAGACGGTGCCGCGTGAGCTCGTCCACCGGCTGAGCCTGGCCGAGGTGTTCCTGACCGGCGTGCTCGCCCGGGACGAGGACACCCTCGACATCGGGGTGCAGATACCCCGCTCACACGCCTTCTACCGGGACACGGCGGGCTGCCGCCATGTCTACGACCCGATGGTCCTGGTGGAGGCCGTCCGGCAGTCGCTTCTCATGCTGGGCCACGATCTGTTCGAGAACCCGTTCGGCACCAAGTTCATCCTGCGGGACATCACCCTGCGCGACGCGGACATCACCGCGCTCGTGGTGGGCGACGTCCCCACCGAGGTGGTGCTGCGCTGCCGTATCGTGCGCCGCTTCCGTGGCCGCGAGGGCCTGAAGGGGGCGCGGCTGTCCTACACCGCGCTGATCGGTGACCGCGTCGTGGCCACGCTGGAGGGCTCCATGTCCTGGCTGACGCCCGCCCAGTGGCAAGCGACGCGTGAGGACGTGCGTGCCACGCTGGGGCTGCCCGTCCAGGCCACGTTCACGGCCTGTGAGCCGGGGGAGCGGATCGGGGAGGCGCTGGTCGACCGCAGGGACGCGGCGAACGTGGTCATCTCCCCGCTGGAGCTCCAACTCACCTCCGACGGCGCCGAGATGGGGACCGCGCGGCTGCTCGTGGACACCGGCCACCCCGTGCTGTTCGACCACCCCCTGGACCATGTCCCCGGCATGCTGACCCTTGAGGCGTTCCGGCAGCTGAGCCTCGCCACCGCCGTGGAAACCGGGGCGCTGCCGTCGGCGTCGGCCGTCCTCACGGGGCTGAAGGCGCGCTTCACCGGCTTCGGCGAGCTGGATCTGCCGATCACCTGCGAGAGCGTCCGGGTGGAGGGCGACGGGACGAGCGCCGTTCTGCGCTGCGTCATGAAGCAGGCCGGGCACACCATCGCCGACGGCGAGCTGCGCCTCACCGCGGCACCCACGGAAGCGCGGCCGCTATGACCGCCGCCCCCGGCACGCCCAACCGTCCCCTGCCCGGGAGACGGTGGCGGCGTTGAGCGATGTCCTGACCGCTTCCCGCGTGCCGGCCCGGCTGGGCCGTTTCGTGCTGCGGATGTTCCGCCCTCAGATCTACGTCACCTACGGCGTGCTGTGGACCCTGACCCTGGAAGGCTCGGCCGAGGCACTCTCCGGGCCCTCCTCGCACTGGACGCCCTCCGGGGCGACCGTCGTGCGCGCGGTGAGTGTGGTGCTGGCCCTGCTGTTCGCCCGCATGGTCGATGAGCAGAAGGACCTGGAGTACGACCGCCGGCACAACCCGGACCGGCCCCTGGTGACGGGCGCCATCACGGTGGCGGAGCTGCGCGGCGCGATGGCGCTGATCACGGTGGTCGTCGTCGTGCTGAACGCACTCGTATCGGCCCTCTCCGTGCTGCTGATCCTGCTCGCCCTCGGATACACGCTGTTCCTGGTCGCGCTGGAGCGCTGGTCGCCGCGGATCGGCGCGGCCCTCATCGCCAATCTCCTCGTCAGTTACCCGGTGCAGCTGCTGCTCTCCGTCTACCTCTATGTCTCGCTGCTGAGCGGCGACGCGATCGACGGTGACGGGCGGGCCGTCCCGCTGATGGCCATGTTCGCCTGCGCCTTCCTCCAGTTCGAATTCGCCCGCAAGACCGAGTGGCGGCGGGACCCGGAGGCACGGCTGTACTCGGAGGTGCTCGGCCCGCGCGGCAGCGCGGCGGTGTCTCTCGCCCTCGCCGCGGGCGCGGTGGCACTCGGGCTCCTGCTCTTCGGAACGCGGGGCCTGCTGCCGGCGCTGAGCATCGTCTTCCCCGCGTTCGGCGCCTGGCGCTTCCTCGTACGCAGACAGCCATCCGGGCTGATGCTCCCGGCGATGGGCTTTGTGCTCTTCTTCAACCTGCTGTGTTTCTACGGCTCCACAGCGATCGCGATCGGACGGTGAGAGAGATGTGGCCGGTGATCATCGACAAGGTGCGGATCTTCGACGGGACAGCGATGCTGGGCCGCGGGGCGGTGGAGTTCGCGGACGGGCTCATCACACGCGTCCTGACGGAGCCCGCCGCGGCTTCGGATGTGTCGGTGTCGGCGTCGGCGTCGGCCGATGTGATCGACGGAACGGGCCTGACGCTGCTGCCGGGGCTGATCGACGCGCATACGCATGTGTTCGGCGCCGAGAGCAATCTCGAACTGGCGCTGGCCTTCGGTGTGACCACCGAGCTGGACATGTTCATGGGCCCGCCGGAGCTCACCCAGGCCCTGTGCGCGGCGGCGGGCGAGCGTGCCGACCTCGCCGATATGCGCAGCTCGGGGCTGGTGGCAAGCGCGCCCGGAGGGCACCCCGGACACGCCATGCCGCTGCTGCCGACGGTGGCCGGGCCCGATGAGGCCGACGCCTTCGTGGCCGCGCGACAGGCGGAGGGAGCACACTTCATCAAGATCATCGTGGATGACGGCGCGAACCACGGGATGTCGCTGCCCGCCCTGGACCGGGCGACCGTGACGTCGCTCGCCGACGCCGCGCGCCGCCGTGGCCTGCTCACCGTGGCCCATGTGTCCGCCGGGTGGTCCGCGCGACTCGCCCTGGCCGGCGGTGTGGACATGCTGACGCACCTTCCGCTGGAAGCGGCGCTGGACGACGCGTTCGTCAGTCGGACCGCGGACGAGAAGCGGGTCGCCATTCCCACTCTGGCCATGCTGGAGGCGTCCGCCCCGGAGACCTCCTCCCGGCCCCGTACGGGACGATTACTGGCGCACGACCCGCGCATCGTCGCCTACCTCCCGGACCACGCCCGTACCGCGATCGCGGAAGGCCGCGAGGGCCTCTGCGTGGAGAAGGAGTCCTCCGAGCACCACTTCCCCCACGCCCTGGCGAGCGTGGCCCGTCTGCACCGGGCAGGTGTGCCCGTGCTGGCGGGGACCGACACCAACTACCGGCCGGACCGCGCCTGCCCGGTCGTCCACGGCGCCAGTCTCCACACCGAACTGGCCCTCCTCGTGGAGGCCGGTCTGACTCCGGCGGAGGCGCTCACGGCGGCGACCTCGGCGCCCGCCACGCACTTCGGCCTCTCCGACCGCGGGGTGATCGCGCCGGGTCGGCGCGCGGACCTCGTCCTCGTCGAGGGCGATCCCACGCGGGACATCACTCGCACCCGGTCGATCGAGGCGATCTGGCGTGGCGGCATCCGCTTCGACCGCGAGGCGTACCGCGAGCGCACCGCCTCATGAGCACGCGCGACACGCGCGTGAGCGGGAACGACACGCTCATGAACGGGGGAGAGGACATGAGAGACAACCACATGAAGCGGAGGACCACATGACCGACGGACACGAGCGCCTGGCGGGGGTCAGCAGCACCGCGCTGTTCGTGGGCATCACCCGCGCGGACGAGAGCCGGCGCCCGGACCGGCTGTTCGAGGACACCCTGGCCACGCGTTTCGTCGACGCCGCGGGTCCCGAGCAGCAGGCGGTCTGGACCGAGGGGCAGGGAAAGCTGTTCACCGAGGCCATGGGCGACTACTTCGCCCTGCGCACCCGGTACTTCGACGACTACGTCATCCAGGCCTGCGCCGCGGGCTGCCGTCAGGCGGTCCTGCTCGCGGCGGGCCTGGACACCCGTGCCTTCCGTCTGCACTGGCCGGACGGGACACGACTCTTCGAACTGGACCAGCCCGATGTGCTCGACTTCAAGGAACACGTCCTCCAGGGCGAGGAGCCGCGCTGTGAGCGCGAGGTGATCGCCGCCGATCTGCGCGAGGACTGGCCCTCGCTCCTGGCGAAGCAGGGCTTCCGTGAGGACGTGCCGACGGCCTGGCTGGTCGAGGGGATACTGGTCTACCTGCCCGAGCGCGACGCGGACCATCTGCTCGACCGGATCACCGCGCTGTCCGCGCCGGGCAGCCACCTCGGGGTGGAACATGTCACCCGGTCGATGGTGAACACCGACCAGGCCCAGGAGGCGGCGTCCGCCTCACCGGAGGGGATCATGGGCATGCTGTCCTCCCTGTGGAAGAACGAGATGACGCGGCCTCCCGCCAATTGGCTCGCGGACCACGGCTGGAGCGCCGCGGAAGAGGCCCTCACCGACCTGGCGGAGCGCCACGCCCGGCCCGTCCCTCCGGCGTTCGACCCGGCCGTTCCCGGCACGGGCCGCGTCCGTCTGCTGACGGCCGACCGCTGACCGGCCGCCACCGCCAGGTGGTCACTTGACTTCAACTTAGGTTGAACTTCTACCGTCGATCCCCTCGCCAATCGAGTTCACGCAACGACGGAGGGACCGGCCATGGAGTACTCCCACAGCGACGCCGAACTGCTCAAGCAGCCGATCGGGTACTGGAGTTGGGCGGCCTACAAGGCCGTGGTCAGCCGCATCCAGGCCGCTCTCGCCGGGGTCGGCGTCACCCAGCCACAGTGGTGGGTCATCGCCCAGGTCGCACGCGCCGACACCGTCAAGACCCGCGGAGAGGTGTCCGGCCTGCTCCGCAACTATCTCGACGTCGGTCCGGAGGTCATGGAGGCGGAGATCGACCGGGTCGTCGCCCTGGGCTGGATCACCGAGGACGCCGAGGGACGCCTGGGCATCACGGAGGAGGGCCGGGCCTTGTACGACAGGGCCGCGGCCCTCCAGGACGAGCTGTGGGCGGAACGGCACGCGGGCATCTCCGACGAGGAGTACCTGACGACCTTGAAGGTGCTGCAGCGCTTCATCCACAACACGGGCGGGCATGGCTGGCACCACTAGGGTCCTTCTGACGGATCTCCGTGGAGGAAGGACCCTAGCGCGTCCCGCGTGGTCATGGGTGTTCCGGACGGTTCTCACCGTCCGGAACACCCATGACCCCAGAGCCGCGGCAGCGTGGTTCACCGGGAGAGCTCGGCCGGTACGTCATCCGCGTCGGCGGCCGACCCGGGCAACTCGTAGGCGACCGTGAACAGCGGGCCGCGTGTTGGACCGGCCCGCGAAATTGGCGAAGGCGAGCTCGTCGGTGACGGTCGGCGGCGTGTTGATCATGGCCTCGGCCACTACCGATCAGTGCGTGGTGGCGATCAGTACGTGGTCGTGAGGATGTTCAGGACCTGCGCCGGATCGGGCGACAGCGGATTGTTCTTCGTCACCGCGTCCGCCACCGCCCCGGCGGCGATGGAGGGCAGCATGGCGCGGTCGGCGCCGAGCGCCCTCAGGGGGCGTTTCACCTCGACGGCGCCCGCGATCTCGCGTACTCCTTCGACGGCCGCCCGCGCCCAGTCCCCGTCGGCGGGCGGTGCGAGGCGCATGGCCCGCGCCACCTGTTCATAGGCGCCCTGCGCGGCGGGAGCGTTGAATTCCATCACCTCCTCGAGGACGGCCGCGAGGGCGACGCCGTGGGGCGTGCCGGTGTGCGCGGTCAGCACATGGCCGATGCCGTGGACGAGCCCGAGCCCGGAGAGGGTGAGTGCCTGGCCCGCGAGATGGGCACCCAGCATCAGCTCGGCGCGGGCGTCGAGGTCCGAGCCGTTCCGGTACGCGGCGGGCAGGGCGCGGCTGACCATGGCGACGGCCTGCGTGGCATAGGCGGTGGAGATCGGGTTCGCGCCGCGCGAGGCGAGCGACTCGATGCCGTGCACGAGGGCGTCGATGCCGGTGGCGGCGGTGGCGGGCGCGGGCAGGCCCAGGGTGAGCTCCGGGTCGAGCAGCGCGACGCGCGGCTTCACCGAAGGGTGGCCGATGTACACCTTGCGGCAGGCGGCGGTGTCCTCGATGACCCCGAAGCCGTTGGTCTCGGCGCCGGTGCCGGAGGTGGTGGGGATCGCGACGAGCGGTAGCCCGTCGCCCGCCTCCCAGAGGTCGTCGGCGTCGGCGGCCGTGGCGCTCGGGTTGCCGACCAGCAGGGCGATGCCCTTCGCCGCGTCGAGTACGGAGCCACCGCCGAGGGCGACGACCGCGGCGGTGCCGAACGTACGGGCCCGTGCGGCACCCGCGTCGACGTTGGCGGTGGACGGGTTGGGCGCCACTTCGTCGTAGACGGCGTACTCCAGCCCGGCGGCTTCGAGGGCCTTGAGGACCGGCTCGAGGACACCCGCGGCGCGCAGACCGTGGTCGGTGACGACGAAGGCGCGATCGTGGCCGGTTGCCGCGATCAGGGCGGGGAGCCTGCCGATGCGGCCGGGGCCGAACTCGATGCGGCAGGTGGGGTCGATGCTCAGCGGTGTGGGTCCGCCGGGCCCGGAAGAGGTCATGGGTGCGGCTCCTGACGTCGTGGTGCGGGGTGGCGTTCGCTCGTCGTCAGCCCGCGACGGTCGCGCCCACCGGCGCGGTGGCCTGGACGGCCAGCCGGAACTCCTGCCCGGCGAGGGCCTCGTAGAGGCGGACGGGGCTCATCTCGCCCGCGAGATCGCCGTGCTCGGTCCTGGAGCGGCGGAAGATCTGCTCGACCACCGCCGACAACTCGGTGGGCACGCCCAGGTCGCGGCCGAGGTCGATGGCCAGGCCGAGATCCTTGCAGGCGAGGACCATGGCGAAGGAGTCGTCGTAGTCGCCCTCGGTGAGGACGCGGAGGAAGTCGTATTCCAGGAAGTAGGACGCGGCGGAGCTCTTGAGCAGGGAATCACGCAGCAGCCCGAGGTCGACGCCCGCCTTGGCGCCCATCGCGAACACCTCCGACGTGGCCACGAGCTTGCTGAACCACAACAGGTTGAGCAGCAGCTTGACCGTGTAACCGGCGCCGAGCGGGCCGACGTGCAGGATCCGCTTCGGGTCGCCCATCGCCTCCAGCGCGGGCAGCGCGGCCCGGAAGTCGTCCTCGGCGCCGCCGACGAAGACCTGCAGGGTGCCGGAATCGGCACCGTGCGACATCCCGCAGACGGGCGCGTCGAGCCGGCGCACCTGCCGGGCGTCCAGCACCTCGGCGGCGATCCGCTCGGCGGCCGCCGGGGTCGAGGTCGACATGTCGATCCACAGGGCTCCCGGCGCCAGGGCCGCGGCGGCGCCACCGCGCAGCAGGACGTCCTCGACGACACGCGGCGTCGGCAGGCTGGTGATCAGGAGTTCCACGCCGTCCGCGCAGGCGGCGGGCGTGTCGGCCCATGCGGCGCCGAGCGCGAGATGCTCCGCGGCGGCCTCGGGGCGGACGTCGTGCACGGTGATCTGGTGACCTGCCCGGATCAGGTGGCGGGCCATGTGGCGACCCATGTTGCCCAGGCCGATGAAACCGATCCTCATCGTTGTCCTCGCTGTGGTGAGAAGAGAAAGTAAGGGGAGAGGGGCGTTATGGAGGTGGCCGGGAACCGTGCCCCGGTCAGGCCAGGCTGATCCAGGTGGTCTTCAGAGCGGTGTACGCGTCCAGAGCGTGCAGGGACTTGTCACGGCCCGCGCCGGTGGCCTTGAAGCCGCCGAACGGGGTGATGACATCGCTGGCGTCGAAGGTGTTGATCCAGACCGTTCCGGCCCGCAGCCGTTTGGCGGCGCGGTGGGCGACGGCCACATCACGGGTCCATACGGAGGCGACGAGCCCGTAGTCGCTCTCGTTGGCCAGCCGGATCCCCTCGTCGGCGTCGCCGTCGTAGGAGACGATGGCCAGGACCGGGCCGAAGATCTCCCGCTGGGCGACGGCGGAGGTGTTCACCACCCCGTCCAGAACGGTCGGTTCGACATAGCTGCCGCCCGACTCGGTGAGGGTGCGGCCACCGCCGAACACCACGGTCGCCCCGTCCGCCACGCCACGCTCGATATGGCCGAGGACCGAGGCCAGCTGGTTCTCGTCCACCAGGGGACCCATGACGGTGGCCGGGTCGAGCGGGTCACCCATCCGGAAGGTGTCGTCGGTGATCCGGCGCACGGCGTCCAGGAGCCGGTCCTTGACGGAGGCGTGGACCACGACGCGGGAACCGGCGTTGCAGGTCTGCCCGGCGTTGTAGAAGATGCCCCATGCCACGGCCGACGCGGCGGCCTCGATATCGGCGTCCGCCAGCACGAGCTGGGGCGACTTGCCACCCGCCTCGACGGCCACCTGCTTGCCGTTGGACTCGCCCGCGTACACCTGGAAGAGCCGGGCCACCTCCACCGAGCCCGTGAAGGCGATCTTGTCGACCTCGGGGTGGCGGCCCAGCGCCTGTCCGGCGACCTCGCCGCGCCCGGGGACGACGTTGAACACCCCGTCCGGCAGGCCCGCCTCGGTGGCGAGCGCGGCCAGGCGCAGGGCGGCCAGGGACGTCTGCTCGGCGGGCTTGAGCACGACGCTGTTCCCGGTGGCGAGGGCCGGGCCCAGCTTCCAACTGGCGATGAGCAGCGCGTAGTTCCACGGGATGACGGCGCCGACGACGCCCAGGGGCTCCCGGGTGATCAGGGCGAGCGCGTCCCCGGGGGTCGGTGCCACCTCGTCGTAGGTCTTGTCGATGGCCTCGGCGTACCAGGCGATGGTCTCGGCGGCCTTGTCCACGTCGATCCGCACGGACTCGGTGATGGGCTTGCCCATCTCCAGGGTGTCGAGGAGGGCCAGCTCCGCCGCGTGTCCCCGGATCAGGTCGGCCCAGCGCAGCAGGACGGCCTTGCGCTCCTTGGGCGGCAGGTCACGCCAGCGTCCGTCCTCGAAGGCGCCGCGCGCGCCGCGTACGGCACGGTCCACGTCCTCGGCGCCGGCCGCCTGCACCTTGGCGAGCACCGCGCCGTCGCGCGGCGAGTGGCTGGTGAAGGTGTCGCCGGAGAGGGCGTCGGTGAAGTGGCCGTCGATGAACGGCCTTGTCTCGAAGGTCAGCTGGTCGGCCGCGGCCAGCCACTGGTCGTGCGTACGGGAGAGCAGGGCGTCGATGCCGTGCGTCATGTGATCCTCCACCGGTCGATCGCGTCTTCGTCCAGCTCGATGCCGAGGCCCGGCCTCGCGGGCACCTCGAGACCGCCGTCGCCGCCCACCCGCACCGGGTCGGCGAGCATGAAGTCCCGGCGCTCCGGGGTCCACCCGGGCGGGTCGTAGGGGAACTCGAAGTACGGGCCGCCGCCGACTCCCGCCGCCACGTGCAGATTGGCGAGCACACCGATGCCGTTGGTCCAGCTGTGCGGGGTGAAGTGGCGGTGCTTGAGCTGTGCCAGTTCCGCCAGGGTGCGGGCGCGGTGCATGCCGATCGCGAGCACCACGTCCATCTGGTAGATGTCGAGGGCGTCCTCTTCGAGGTAGCGCAGCAGCTCGGTGGGGGAGTGGTGCATCTCGCCCGCGGCGATCCGCACCCCGGGGTTCTCGGCCCGCAGACGCTTGAAGCCCGCCACGTCGCAGTAGGGCAGCGGCTCCTCGACCCAGAACACGTCGAGTTCGGCAAGCCGCGCGATGATCCTGCGGGTCCGGGCGAGGTCGGTGGCGCCCGCGGTGTCGCCCGCCATGCGCCACGACTGGTTCAGATCCACCATGATCTCGAAATCCGCGCCCAGCTCCTCGCGCACCGCGCGGACCGCGGCGATCCCCTCGTCCACCCGGTTGCGGTCGATGCGGATCTTCATCGCGCGGAAGCCCGCTTCGCGGACCCTCAGCGCGGTGGCCACGCGCTCCTCGGGCGATTTGAGCTCACCGCAGGAGGCGTAGGCGGGCAGCCTCTTGGCCGCGTTGCCGAACAGCTCCGCCACCGGGCGGCCGTGGACCTTGCCGATGATGTCCCACAGTGCCGCCTCCAGCGGCCAGTAGTGGGCACCGTGGAAGTTCGCGGTCTCGATGGCTTTGACATGCCGGGTGATGTCGAGCGGGTCCTCACCGACGAACAGGTGTTTGTAGGTGTCGAAGCCGTCCATGAGGTCACCGGAGCCGATGCCGGTGATCCCCTCGTCGGTGTGGACGCGGACGATCGTCGCGTCGAAGTGGCGCCGCGGCTCGGGGTCCCAGGCGGCCCGGAACGGCGGGTCCAGCTCCAGCCGCAGCCGGTCCAGGGTGATGTCCGTGATCTTCATCGGACGAGCGCCTCGGGGGTGGGGGCGTAGAACGGGTTGGCCGGGCCTTCCCCGGCGGTCGCGAGGACATCGGCCACGGTCGGGGTGGCGTTCACCGCGGCCCGCACCGCGTCGTAAGCGGCGGAGCGCTGGTTGCGGAAGGACACGTCCAGGTCGTCGACCGCCGGGTTCACCCAGATCGCGGCGATGATCAGCAGGTCGTCGGCCTCCTCGGCGGGCAGCAGACCGTCCCGGACCGCGTCCGTGACGCCCTGGGCCAGACCGGCCTGGGCGGAGCCCCACGTGGCGCGCTGGTGCAGCTCACCTTCCGCGGCGGCCTTCGACACGAACAGCGTCAGCGGCTTCACCGGGACCGAGGGCCGCACGATGGTCAGGAAGGGGACGTGTCCGGCGCTGGGCGTGGCCAGCGCCGTGGCCCAGGCCGTCTCGACGGGTCCGCCCTTGCGTCCGATCACGACGTTCGTGTGCGCGGCGTTGGCACCCTCCCCGACGAAGGACTCGCCGATCAGGGCGGTCGGGGCAAAAGGCGATGGCATGGGATCTCCTGGATCTCCGGGAGCGGGGAATCGGCGGACCGACGGGATGAACCTCGCATTCATCGCAGTTCATCCGGTCCGATGCGGCGAATCTAGAACCGCCGCCACCCCCTCGCAAGGCACCCGCCGGAATCGAAATGCCGGTTGCTCTCCCGACAACCCGGCGGCTGACCTGGGGCTTCCCAGGGGCGCGCCCTTAGGATGGCGCGCGTGACGAACCTCCCCGCTCGCGGCACCGACGGCCCCGAGGACCCCGCCGATCCGCACGGCGCGGGCTCCCGAGCCGACTCCTCCGGCCCCGGGGACACCACCGCCCCGCGCGGCCACGGGCTGCGCCGTGACATCGACCTGCTGGAGGCGCTCGCCTCCGACGAGGCCCAGAACGCCGGCGGACTCGGAGTCGTACGCCTGGCGCAGCTGGTGGGCCGGGAGAAGACCCAGGTCTCGCGGGCCCTCAAGGCCCTGGCCGCCGCCGGGATCGTGGAGCGGGACCCCGACACCCTGGAGTACCGGCTGGGCTGGCGGCTCTTCTCGCTCGTCGCGCGGACCTCGCAGAACCGGCTGGTGCGCATGGCCGAGCCGGTGATGCACGCGCTGTCGGCGGACGTGGAGGAGACCAGCCATCTGTGTGTCCTGAGCGACCGCGAGGTGCTCACCCTGCTCTCGGTCTCCGGACACTCCTTCCGCGTCCACGGCTGGGAGGGGCGCGGAGTGCCCGCGTGGCAGACCTCGGCCGGGCGGGTGCTGCTGGCCGATGCCACGCCCGATGAGCTGTACGTCCGCTTCGGCGCCACCTCCACCCCGCCGATCCCCGAGCTGTGGGCGCTGATCCAGAAGGCGTCGCGCCAGGGCTACGCGAGGGTCAGCGAGGAGTTCGAGGCCGGTCTGGTCGGAGTCTCGGCGCCCGTGCGCGACTTCCGGGGACGGGTCGTGGCGGCGATCAACATCTCGGCGCCCAAGTCCCGGCTCGGCGACCGCCTGGACCAGGCGGGCCGCACCACCGCCAAGGCGGCGGCACGCGTCTCCGCCCTGCTGGGCTGGGAGCCGCGGCACACCCCGTTCCCCCGGGCACGGCTCACCTGAGGGCGCCCGCGCCGGGTGGCTCCGCCCCGTCCCCTCCCTGTCGTATGCGGTGAGTTGCCCTGACAGCAACCACCATTGCGATCCGAGAAGCGGACTTGTCGGCCGTATGACGCGCTCGTAAATTCACCGCGAACCGGACCAGCCCTCGTTCGGAACGGAGAAATGAGCAGCTCATGAACCTCCCCGGCATAGAAGCCCTCGCCAAGGCGCCGTTCGCCGAAGGCGATGTGTTCATCGCCGGCCGCTGGTGCGCGGCCGGGGACGGACGGACGTTTCCCGTGCACGACCCGGCCACCGCGGAGCTGATCCGCGAGGTGTCCGCGGCGGGCCCGGACGACGCCATGGCGGCGGTCGACGCGGCCCAAGAGGCCGCCACCGGGTGGCGGGCGACGCCACCGCGCCGTCGCTCGGAGGTGCTGCACACCGCCTTCGCGCTGATGCGCGAGCACACCGACACGCTCGCCCGCCTGATCGTCCTGGAAAACGGCAAGGCGTACCGCGACGCGGTGGCCGAGGTCGGTTACGCGGCGGAGTTCTTCCGCTGGTTCGCCGAGGAGGCGGTGCGGATCGGCTCCTCGTTCGGCGACGCGCCCGGTGGCGGCTTCCGCCACGTCGTACGCAGGCATCCGGTGGGCGTCACCGCCTTCGTCACCCCCTGGAACTTCCCGGCCGCGATGGCCACCCGGAAGATCGCCCCGGCGCTCGCCGCCGGCTGCCCGGTGCTCCTCAAACCGGCCCCGGACACCCCGCTCACCGCCCTCGCGATCGCCGCCCTGATGAGCGAGGCGGGTCTGCCCGACGGGCTGCTGAACGTGCTGCCCACCGACCGCGCGCCCGAGGTGGTCCCGGTCTGGCTCCATGACGAGCGGGTCCGCAAGTTCTCCTTCACCGGCTCCACCGCCACCGGCCGGAAACTCCTGGAGCAGGCGGCGGCGAACGTCGTCAACGTGACCATGGAACTGGGCGGCAACGCCCCCTTCGTCGTCTGCGGGGACGCCGACGTCGACGCCGCGGTGCGCGGTGCGATGGACGCCAAGATGCGGGGCGGTGGCGAGGTCTGCGTCGCCGCCAACCGGTTCTACGTCCACCAGTCGGTGGCCGCCGAGTTCACCGGGAAGTTCGCGGCGGCCATGACCGCGGTACGTGCCGGAGCGGGTCTGGAGGAGGGCGTCACCCTCGGCCCGATGATCAACCGGACCGCCGTGGAGTCCATCCGCTTCCTGGTCGACGACGCGGTCGGGCGTGGCGCGAAGGTCGCCGCGCGGGGCAGCGTGCCCGAGGGTCCCGGCTGCTACCACCCGGCGACCGTCCTGGTGGACGTCCCCGAGGACGCCCGGATCATGAACGAGGAGGTCTTCGGGCCGGTCGCGCCCCTCGCCACCTTCGCCGACGAGGACGAACTGGTGGCCCGCGCCAACGCGACGGTGCACGGTCTCGCCTCGTACGTCTACTCGCGCGACGTGGCCCGGGCCCTGCGCATCGCCGAACGCCTGGAGAGCGGCATGGTCGGCCTCAACCGCGGCCTGCTCTCCGACCCGGCGGCGCCCTTCGGCGGCGTCAAGCAGTCGGGTCTGGGCCGGGAGGGCGGCCGCGAGGGCATCGAGGCGTTCCTGGAAACGCAGTACATCGCCCTCGACTGGCCGACCGGCTGACGCACCCGCTCCCCGCCACCGGCTCATTCCCCCTCTCTCCGCCACTTCCCCCCGGGCCCCCGCTCCTCCCGGGGCCGCTCTGCCCGGGGCGGCGTTCTCCCCCTCTAGGTAAGGACCCGCGCATGGCAACGACGCCTGTGACCGAGCACAACGAGCCCAGCACACCGCCGGGCGCACCCGCCACCGAACGCGAACGGAAGCGGCTGCACACCAAGCTGAAGCTGGCCACCCAGATCGGCCAGGGGATCGACGGCTACATCATCGGTGGCATCGGCCTGGCGATGGGGGCGATCACCGACGACCTCCAGCTGACCTCCGTGGAACAGGGGATGGTCGGCGCCGCACCGCTGATCGGCATCTTCGTCGGAGGGCCGCTCTTCGGTCGGCTGGCCGACCGGTTCGGACGCCGGCCGGTGTTCCTCATCGACATGTTGATCTTCCTGGTCGGCTCGGTGCTCCAGTTCTTCGTCGTGGACGGACCACAGCTCTTCCTCATCCGGCTGGTGATGGGGGTGGCGATCGGCGGTGAGTACGCGATTGGCGCGCCGCTGCTGTCGGAGTACGCGGGCCGACGTGGCCGCGGACGGCTGCTGGCGAGCCTGGAGATCAGCTGGTACCTGGGGTACGCGCTGGCCACGGTCGTGGGGGCGCTGTTCACCTCCGTTGACGGCGGCTGGCGCTGGTCCCTGGCGAGCAGTGCGGTGATCGCGCTGGTGTGTGTGGCCCTGCGCGGTGGCATCCCGGAGTCCGCGCGCTGGCTGCTGAGCCAGGGGCGCCGGGACGAGGCGGAGGCGCTGATCGAGAAGTACGGCATCGAGGTGGATGTCGCCGCGGAACTCGACGAGCGCGACGAGGTGCGGCAGGACGGGTTCCGTGCGCTCTTCAGCCGGCAGCATCTGCGTTCCACGGTGTTCGCCAGCGTCTTCTGGGCCGCCCTCGTGCTGCCGTACTTCGCCATCGGCACCTTCTGGACGGACGTCTTCGAGGCTCTGCACATGGGGGACAACGCGGTGGCGGCGCTGCTCGTCTACTCCTTCACCGCCGTGGCCGGTGTCACCGCGGGGTGCCTGGTCGTGGAGCGGATCGGCCGCCGCAAGCTGCTGATCCCGCCGTTCTGGATCACGGCCGCGTGTCTGGCCCTGGTGGCGGTGTGGCCGTCCTCCACCCCCGTCATCGTCGTCGGCTTCCTGTTCTTCATCTTCCTCAACGCCGCCTCCTCCGCGCTGACCGCGGTCTATCCGCTGGAGGTGTTCCCCACGTCCCTGCGCACCACGGGCGTCGGCTTCGCCACGGCCATGAGCCGGGTGGGCGCCGCGATCGGTACGTTCCTGCTGCCGATGGGGCTCGACCACTTCGGAGCGGAGTTCGTGCTGCTGGTCGGCGCCGGAGTGCTGGTGGTCGGCGCCGTCGTGTCACAGTTCCTGGCGCCGGAGACCACCGACCTGGACCTGGCCCGCGCGGCGCGCACGGCCCGCGAAGGGGCGTAGCGGCACACGCCGGGCCCGCCCGGTGTGCGGATCGCGCACACCGGGCGGGCACTGTCATGGCGGAAGATCCGCGGCAGATCGCGCGACTCGGACGGGGCGAGGCCGATGAAACTCCGGGCGAAACCACCGATGAACAGACCGCGTTCGCCGCTCTCGGGGTGGACGCGCACGACCGGGTGGGCCGGTGCGGTACTTCCGGGAGACGAACCGCTTGCGGTGTTCGGGCGCCTTCTCGTTCCCCGGCGGCGCGGCGATGAGCGTGAGGAGTTGCCCGTGGCCGTACCACAGCTCACCGCCGCGACCGAGGCGTGCCGGAGGGGCACCGGCCGCACCGGCGGGGAGCCGGGCGGCAGATATATGCAATGTTTGTCGCTCGGAACGGATTCTTCCGCGCTGATTCGTGCCACACTGAATGTAGGCCCTCGCCGTTCCCCCGTCGGTGAGGGCCGTTTGCTGTCGGCCCACCGTCGGCCGACGTCCCTCAGCGTGTCCGGTCGCCGAGGGTGCTGCGGAAGCGGGCGCGGTAGACCGTCGGTGACACCCCGAGGGTGTGCTGAAAGACCCGGCGCAGCGACTCCGAGGAACCGAACCCCGCCTGTCGCGCCACCTCCTCGACCGTGCCGGTGCCATCGGCGAGCAGAGTCCGGGCGGCCTCCACGCGGACGGATTCGACGTACTGGCCCGGGGTCATGCCGACCTCGGTGCGGAACAGCCGCTCGAGGTGACGGACGCTCACACCGCCCGAGTCGGCCAGCGTGGCGAGCGTATGGCTCCCCGCGGGGTCCGCGGTGACGCGGTCCATCACCCGGCGCACCGCCGGGCGCCGGGGTTCCCGCGGGACCAGCCGCGCGCTGAACTGCGCCTGCCCGCCCGGGCGGGCCATGAAGACCACCAGCTGCCTGGCCACATCGCGTGCCACCTCCGCTCCCCAGTCCTCCTCGACCAGGGCCAGCGAAAGATCGATCCCCGCGGTGATACCGGCCGATGTGGCCACATGGCCGTCCCGGACGAAGATGGGATGGCCGTCCACCCGCACCCGCGGATAGGCGGCGGCCAGCTGGGAGGCCAGTTCCCAGTGCGTGGCGGCACGGCGGCCGTCCAGGATGCCGGCCTCGGCCAGTACGAAGGCCCCCGCGCACACGGACGCCACGCGCTTCGCCCGCGTCGACAGCTCGGTCACCAGCCCGATCAGGTCGGTGTCGGCCACTGCCGAGCGCCAGTCCCTTCTGCCGGGGACCAGCAGGGTGCCCAGGCGTTGCGGCAGTGTGCCAGGCGCGCCCTCAGCGCTGATCACCAGCCCCGAAGAGGTGCTGACGGCGTCACCGGAGAGGGAGACGACCCGTACGTCGTAGTCGGCACCGTAGTGGTTGGCCGTGGTGAAGACCTCCACCGGCCCGGTGACATCCAGCAGCTGCACCCCGTCGAACGCGACGATCGCGACGGTGCCTCCGCCACCGGATGCCCGTGATGCCCGCGATGGTCCCGCCGCCCGCCGGGCTATTCCGCCCACCGGGAATCCAGGATCGTCCGGACGAAGTCCCCCCGCTCGAAGCCGGGTACGAAGTGCTCCAGGACATCCGCCTTGACGTTGCCGAACGTCGTCTCCGGCTTGGGACGGACGCCGTCGGTGAACGCCCGCAGAATCCTGTTCTTGAAGTCGGGGCGTGGATGCAGCGCCACGACCGCCTCCCGGTCCTCGGCGGAGAGGTCCCCATATCCGATGCCGAGCACGTCGTACTCGACACCGGCCGTCACCAGGGCCACTTCCGGTTCCATGAACTCGGGGATGCCGGGAGTGGTGTGCAGGGCGATCGCCGTCCAGACCCGGCGGACGCCGTCCTCGGGGACACCATGAGCCTGCAGGAACCGCCTCGCCTCGTTCGCGCTGTCCACCTCGAAACGGTGGCCGCTGGCATGGAACGCCTCGTTCAGGCCCACGTCGTGGAACATCGCCCCCAGATACAGCAGCTCCGGGTCGAAGCTCAGATCGCGTCCGCGACCCCGCAGACTGCCGAAGAAGTACACCCGACGTGAGTGGTGGTAGATGAGCTCGCTCGTCGTGTCACGGATCAGCTCCGTCGCCTCGCGCGCCAGCGTCGTCGCCGGCACCTTCACCCCCGCCGCGATATCAAGGTCAGTCGTCATGTATTCGGTCTCCGTGTCCGTAGCGGTACGCCCCGGCGCTGGGACGTTGTTCACAGCCTCGCGCGGCGGCCGGACCGCTGCCATGACGATAGCGCCCTGTATCCCACAGATTGCGACAGGAAACGCCGTGCCGGTCACCGGAGGTGTTCTGCTCCAGCGCCGTCCGCGGGGACCACACGTTCAGGGTGAGGGAACCGTCCTCGTCTCCGTCGGGCGTGCGCTCCCCAAGACCCGTTCCCGCGGTCGCCCGGCTACGACGGCTTGTTCTCCTCCACCCAGCGGAAGAAGGCGATCTGCCGGGACATGAGGGTGATCAGCTCATACGCGATGTGCGAGGCGGCCACGGCGGTGATCTCGGCGTGGTCGTACGCCGGGGCGACCTCGACCAGGTCGGCGGAGACCACATAGCAATCGGCGAGCCCGCGCACGATCTCCAGCAGTTCCCGCGAGGTGAGGCCACCCGCCTCGGGGGTGCCGGTGCCCGGGGCGTGTGCGGGATCCAGTACATCGATGTCCACGGAGATGTACAGCGGCCGTTTGCCGATGCGCTCCTTGAGCTGCTGGACCACCTCGTCCACCCCGCGTCGCATCACATCGGCAGCGGTGACGATCCCGAAGCCCAGCTTGGTGTCCTCGTCCAGGTCTTCCTTGCTGTACAGCGAGCCGCGGGTGCCGACGTGGGAGAGCGCGGAGGTGTCGAGGAGGCCCTCCTCGACCGCGCGGCGGAACGGAGTCCCATGGGTGTACTGGGCGCCGAAGTGGGAGTCCCAGGTGTCCAGGTGCGCGTCGAAGTGCAGCAGTGCCACCGGGCCGTGGCGGCGGGCCACCGAGCGCAGGAGCGGAAGCGCGATGGTGTGGTCGCCGCCCAGCGTCATCAGCTGCGCGCCCGTGGACAGCAGAGCGTCCGCGCCCGCCTCGACGCTCTCGACGGCCTGGTCGATGTTGTGGGGATTGGCGGTGATGTCACCGGCGTCGGCGACCTGGGCGTAGTGAAACGGATACACGTCCAGGGCTGGGTTGTAGGGGCGCAGCTGGCGCGACGCCTCGCGGACGGCGTTCGCCCCGAAGCGGGCCCCGGGCCGGTAGGAGACACCGGCGTCGAACGGCACCCCGACCACGGCGATGTCCGCGATGCCGACCTGGTCCAGGCGGGGGACGCGGCCGAAGGTGGCTGGGCCCGTGAAGTGCAGGGTGGCGTCGGTCTCCTGAGGCGGGACGGGCCTGGTCGCGTCGGGACAGTTCGCGGTCATGGTCGGCGCTGGATCCTTCATCTGTGGGGGGAGTGCATCCGTGGGGGGACTGTCGGCCTGTGGGAGGCCGTGGTGCCTGGACGATCAGGGGAGTTCCGTGCCCATGACACGCGGCGCATACGCCGGGAGCCAGCCATGCGGTCGGGGTTTCTCGGATCCGAGAAACCCGTTCCGTGAACGCCTTGGTCAGTGGCCCTTCATCGGGCGTGGGGAGCGTGGCCGGCGACCGCCGCCGTCAGCCGCGCCGCGCCCTGTTGCAGGATGTCCCGCACATGATCCGCTTCATGCCGGTGGTGGTGGCGCCGCCATGTGCTGCTGACGGCCGCTATGGGCCGCTCGTTGTGATCGAACGCCGGCACCCCTATCGACCGGAGCCCATCGGAGACCAGCTCGACCTCCTCCGACCACCCGCGCTCACGGTCCCGCGCCAGCAGGTTCCGTAGCTCCGCCAGCGACCGGGGACCTCTGCCGGTACGGGTGCAGAGATCCCCCGGCCGGGGGAAGACCGCCCGGAGGTGCGCCTCGCTGGAGTGGGCCAGGATCGCACGGCCGTTGGCCGTGAGGTGGGCCGGCAGCCGGACGCCGACGTCGGTGACGGGAGTGGCGTCGGTGTACCTCGAATGGCCCCTTGGCGGCCGCTCCTTGAGTAGGTAGACCGTCTCGGCGCCGTAGAGGATGCCCAGGTGCACCGACTGGCCGAGCCGGTTCGACAGGTTGCGCAGAATGGGGCGGGCGAGTCGCTTCAGGGGCTCGTGCCGCAAGTAGGCGGAGCCGATTTCGAAGGACGTGACGCCCAGACCGTAAGCCTGCTCCTCCGGGACGTAGGTGACAAACCCGCGATCAACCAGGACCGCGAGGATGTGGTAGAGCGACGAGCGGGGCATCTCCAGGTCTCTGGCCAGTGCCGATGCCCGAACCGGCCCCGAGCGGCCGGCGAGGTGCAGCAGGACATCCAGCGCCCGCCCCACGGCCGGTGAGGCACTTGATGCCGTCCGGCGTTCACTCACGTCTCACATCCTTGTGGTCCCCCGCCGCCACAGGCGGCCGCCCTTCCGCGTGGCACGACGCAGCCGGCCGGGCAACCGCTGGCCCGTGCACGTACCTTGGTCGTGTCCGATCGTAGAACCGGGTGCCGAAGCCCTCCCACTCGGCCACCCCCTCGACGTCGGTTGGTCGTTGATCTCGGCCACGCTGTCGAGCGGCACCAGGACGTCGGTTTCGGCGTAGTACGTGACGGCGCAGCCGCGTGCGAACACCCCCTCGTTGACGGGGTCCGGCAGCCTGACGCCCCCGCGGCGCGCCACCCGCCGGTTGAAGTCGTGGAGCATCGTTAGTGAATGAGAATCTACAGTCAACCTATTGTTTGACTGTATGAATTCATGCATGCTGGGCCGTCCAGACGGTGAACGGTCGGTCGGGAGGCAAGGCGTGGCAGTGGACACGGAGGCGGCGGACGCACGGACGGCGGGGGAGCGGGAGGCGGCGCCGGGCTCCGCCCCGGCCGAGCCACTCACCGGTTTCCACATCCGGGTGACGGCCACCACCTTCGGGGCGAACTTCTCCGACGGCTATGCCCTCGGTGTCATCGGCGCGGTGCTGCCCGCGCTCGGCGAGACCATGCACCTGTCCGGCGTCTGGCAGGGTCTGCTCGGCGCGTCCGCCCTGATCGGCCTGTTCTTCGGCAGCATCCTGCTGGGGCGGGTGGCGGACGTGATCGGACGCCAGAAGCTGTACCTCTACAACTTCGTGCTGATCGCGGTCGCCTCCGCCGCCCAGTTCTGGGCGCACAGTCCGCTGGTCCTCTTCCTGCTCCGGCTGGCGATCGGCTTCGGTCTGGGCGCGGACTACGCCGTCGGCCCGACCCTGCTCTCCGAGTTCGTCCCCGCCCGGCTGCGCGGTGTCCTCCTGGGCTCGCTCACCGTGCTGTGGACCGTCGGCTACGTACTGGCCAACATCCTGGGCACGTACATCCCGATCAACGGCACCACCGCGTACTGGCTGCTCGCCAGCGGAGCCCTGCCCGCCCTGCTGGTGCTGCTGCTGCGGATCGGCATCCCCGAATCCCCGAGTTGGCTGGCCGCCCGTGGCCGCGCCACCGAGGCCGCCCGGATCCGCCGCACCTACCTGGGGCAGTCCGAGGCCACCGCCGCCGACGCTGAGGCCGCGGCCGCCGCGCAGCCGCCCGCGGCGCGCTACCGCGAGCTCTTCGCCCGCGGCCAGGCGACCAAGACCTGGTTCGGTGTCATCTTCTACAGCGCCCAGGTGCTGCCCTACTTCGCCATCTACACCTTCATGCCGCAGATCCTGGCCACCCTGAACATCTCCGGGGCCGACACCCAGAACCTGGTGCTCAACCTGGCCCTGCTGCTGGGCGGGGTGATCGGGCTGTGGCCGGTGCAGCGCCTGGGCCGCAGGCCGTTCACCATCGGCACCTTCGCGATCCTCACACTGTGTCTGGGGGCCATGGCCGTGCTCAGCGAAGGCTCCAGCGGGGCGCTGATGGTCCCCTTCCTGATCTACACCTTCGTCATGGCCGGTGCCTCCACCATCACCCAGGTCTATCCGGCGGAACTCTTCCCCACCGCGCTGCGCGGCTCCGGGGTCGGCTTGCTCAACGGCACCAGCAGGGTGGCGTCCGCCATCGGCACCTTCGTCCTGCCGGTCAGCCTGAGCCACTTCGGCGCGGGCTGGTCGATGGGATGGATGGCGCTGGTGCTGCTGCTCGGTACGGCCGTCAGCCTGGCCTGGGCGCCGGAGACCCGGGACACCCTCACCGCCGAGGATCTGCACCACTGAACCGCGTCCGTGGACGCGGAGGTGCGGACAACGTGGCGGTTGCGCCCACCCACCGGCGTGGCGATTGCGGACCGCAGTCCGGCACCGGACCTCACCGAGCACGGGCAGGTCTCCGAACTCGGGCCGATCGACCGGGCCTTCCGGCCGATCCGCCGTGCTGTGGCAGGATCAACGATCCGGTTCCGCGTCGCCTTCCTCTTCGAGTTGTTCATCCGGGACGGTGTGCACGGCGGCTTCCTCGGCACCGGCGGCGCCCGCGTCGATGCCTTCGTCCCTGGCGATGGCTTCCTTGGTGGTGTCGGTGTGCGCTCCCTCGTCGGGGGCGACGAGTCGGCCCGTGCGGTCCGTTCCCGCCTCGGGGTCGATCGGTTCGCCCTCACCCTCCTGCACATCTCCCACCTCGTCGCCCGCCGGGGCTTCGACGTCGGGGGTCTCTTCGGCCAGCCGTTCGTCGAGCGTCTCGCGCTCGCGCTGTTCGGCCGCCGTCGTGCCGTTCTTGGTGACACCCAGTGGCTTCTCCGGTGGCGAGTAGCCCTCGTCGAGCATCTCGTCGTAGTCGCGCTCGTCCAGGGAGTCCTGGGCGTCCAGGGCGGCCGCGTCCTCCTGCTCCTCGTTGGTGCCGGTCGGCTGATAGACGTCGTCTGCCCTGTCGTCGCTCATCATCGCTGCCTCCCTCGCATGGTGCTTTGTTCGGCCTTCGACCGGACTGGGCCGTCCAGCGCGAACTCATGTGGCCGGGTTTCCTGTCTTGCCTGTTCCTCACACCGTCGGCGGATTTCCTTGATCGGCGAGTTGTTCCGCTTGTGCTGCCGCGTCCGTGGCCCGCCGCCTCGCCTCATGGACCGCCCGCTCCGCCTTTCGCACCCGCGTGCGGGCCTCCCGGACGGCGCCATCGGCCTCCCGCTGCTCGCCCTCGGCCTCTTTCAGCTGCTTGCTCAGGTCCGCCAGACGCTGCTGTGCCTGGTGTTTTCGCTGGTCAGTCCTGCCTTGCTCCTCCTCGGCCGCGGTGAACTCCGCCTCGCGGGCGCGCAGCTGGCGCTCGGCGTCCTCGGCCTCCCGCTGCGCGCGGGCCTGCCGCTCTCGCTGTTCGCGAAGCTTCTCCTGTTCCGCGCGGCGCTTCTCCTGTTCCGCGCGGCGCCGCTCTTGCTCTTCTTCCCGGCGCCGCTCCC
The DNA here is from genome assembly GCF_047337785.1 of Streptomyces lacaronensis. Classification (NCBI taxonomy): domain Bacteria; kingdom Bacillati; phylum Actinomycetota; class Actinomycetes; order Kitasatosporales; family Streptomycetaceae; genus Streptomyces; species Streptomyces lacaronensis. The sequence continues at coordinate 991,826 of NZ_JBLHDK010000003.1, read as the reverse complement.
GCTCTTGCCGTTCGCGGCGCCGCGAACGGGCGGCGTCCAAATCGGCCACCCGGCCGCCGGAGGCCCGCTCGCCGCGGCGCGAGGCGGGTGGCGCGGACCGGGCGGCGCCGGCGACGGGCGCGAATCCGGTCGGTGCCGTGAGCGGCTTGGTCAGTCGCCCCCGCACCCACTCCTGACCCGCGTCCGGGTCGGCCAGCACAGCTCGTAGTGTCTCCTCCACCTCGCGCTGGGCGCCCTCGCCGATCGGTTGCCCGGCCCGCGTGGTCAGATCCCTCGCCTGGCGGGCGAGCGCCGCGATGACCTGACGCTGCTGTGCGGACAGCTTCCGCAGTTGCCCGCCGTCCAGATCCTGGTGTGCTTGCCGCAGGGCCTCTCCGAGCCGAAGGACCTGCTCGGCCTCGTCCGGCTGCCGCCGTACCAGCAGGTTGCTCGCCCACGCCGCCTTGGTGGGGCGGCGCAAGCGGCGGATCCGCTCGGCCAGCTTCCGGTCTCCCGCGGTGCGGGCGTCCTTGGCGCGCTCATCGCGGGCGGCGGTGAAGTCCGCAGGTGGCAGGGCGTACAGCTCATCGGCGACGGCGTCCAGGTCCACCAGCCCTCCTGCCCGGCGTGGATCAACCTCCTGGGATTATTTTGTCACCTTTTGGCTGGGCGGGCCCATGAGTGGCCCCGCCCGATGTCACAGCCATGCCGTGGCCGGCCAGATGGTCACGGCCGCGGCGAGAAGGAGCGTGATGTTGAGCGCCACCTGGCGGTCTCCCCGGCGCAGGTGCACCCTCGTGGCGCCGATCTGCAGGACCACGAACCCAACGGCCGCGGCCACGGCCAGCCAGGGCGCGATGCCGGTCAGCGGCGGGAGGATCAGCCCGGTCGCGCCGAGCACCTCGATCACGCCGATGGCCCTGACAGCCGCCATCGGCGTGGTGTCCACCCAGGCCATCATCGGCCGGAGGCGCTCACGGCTCCGGACCACCTTCACCCCGCCCCCGTAGAGGTAGAAGAGGGCGAGTAGACCGGCGACGATCCAATACGCCACGTTCACGATTCCCATCCCGTCTTCCTGGCGGCGCCGGTGGCGGGCTCGGTGGCGTAGCGGCTCTTCACCTGGACACTTGTTTCCGGTTCTTCCGTCACACCGCGATTCCACTGCCGGGCCGCCGTGACCGTCCAGGACTTCTTCTGTGGTGCCGATACCGGATGGGTATCGTTGCACCATGGAGCTACGCACGCTGCGCTATTTCGTGGCGGTCGCCGAGGAACTCCACTTCGGCCGGGCCGCCGTCCGGCTGCATATGAGCCAGCCGCCACTGAGCCGGGCGATCAAGCAGCTGGAGACCGAGCTGGGCGCCGCGCTGTTCCGCCGATCGTCCGCCGGTGTCACGCTCACTCCGGTGGGGGCCGTACTGCTCGATGAGGCGCGCGCCCTGCTCGACCACGCCGACCGGGTACGCGTACGCGTGGCCGCGGCGGCCGGCACCGCGAGCCTCACCGTGGGCATCCTGGGGGACAGCACCGATCCGGACGCCACCCGGCTGGCCGGCGCCTACTACCGGCGGCACCCGGGCGTCGAGGTCCATATCCGCGAGACCGACCTGACCGATCCCACCTGCGGGCTGCGCGCCGGGCTGGTGGACATCGCCCTGACCCGCGGGCCGTTCGACGAGACCGGCCTGACCGTGCACGAACTGCGCGCCGACCCGGTGGGCGCACTGCTGCGGGCCGACGATCCGCTGGCCGGCCGCGACAGCGTGAAACTGGCCGACCTGGCGGACCGCCGCTGGTTCCTGTTCCCGGAGGGCACCGACCCCGCCTGGCAGTCGTACTGGAACGGCGGGGAACCTCGCGAGGGCCCGGTGGTGCGTGGCGTCCAGGAATGCCGCCAAGCCGTGCTGTGGAACGGCACGGTCGGCATGACGCTCGTGGACCACGAGCCGCCGGACGGGCTCACCGTGGTGCCGCTGACCGACATGGAGCCGAGCCGCGTGGTGGTGGCGTGGAACGAGGCCGACACGAACCCCCTGATCCGCTCGTTCGTCGGAATCGCCACCGCCGCCTACCGCGGCAGTGGCGGTGTCACGTCTCGTCCTGCCCCATCCTGACCAGGTGTACGGCCGTGCTCGCCCAGTCACCGGACGGGAGGTCCGGGCGGAATCCGTACTCGGCCAGCACGGTGGCGTGGTGCACCTCACCGGTGCGGGTGTCGCGGTAGCGGGCGCCGGGGGTGAGCCCGCGCAGCCGTACCGGCAGCCGCGGGACTCCGTGGCGCGGGCCGCGCTGCCAGGCCAGCACCAGGGTCTCGGTGCCCTCCTCGGCGGCGTACTGCACCACGGTCGGCACCTCGCCGTGCGGCCCGGACAGCCGGTACAGGGCGCCGTGCTGGACGACGTGGCGCACCCGTTTGTACTCGGCCACCAGGTCGGCGCCCTCGGCGAGTTCCTGCTCGGACCAGCGGGCGAGATCCCCGCCGATGCCCAGCAGCCCGCACATCGCCACATGGAAGCGGAACCTCAACGGCACGGTGCGGGCGGTGAGTTGATTGGGCACATCGGTCACCCACGCGGACATCGTGCGCGCCGGGTGGAGCTGACCGAAGCCGTGCTGGATGACCAGACGGTCGACGGCGTCGGTGTTGTCCGACACCCACGCCTGGTCCGTACGGGTGAGGATGCCCAGATCCACGCGTCCGCCACCGCCACTGCACGTCTCGATGCGCAGCCCGGTGTGGTCGGCCCGGAGCCGGTCGAGGACGCCGTACAGATTGGCCACGTAGCGCGTCCACAGCCGGTCGTGGCCGTCCGGAGTGCCGGGCCACCCGGCCTCGCTGAAGGCGCGGTTCATGTCCCATTTGAGGAAGTCGATGCCGTGGTCGGCGACCAGCCGGGTCAGCCAGCCGTAGGCCCAGTCGGCCACGTCGTCGCGCGCGAAGTTCAGAACGAGTTGGTTGCGCAGCTCACTGCGGGCCCGCCCGGGGGTGTGCAGGACCCAGTCGGGGTGCTCGCGGTAGAGGTCGCTGTCGGGGTTGACCATCTCCGGCTCCACCCAGATGCCGAAGCGCATGCCCAGGCGGTGCACCGTGTCGGCCAGCGGGCCGAGGCCCCGCGGGAAGCGCTCCCGGGCCGGGGTCCAGTCGCCCAACCCCGCGTGGTCGCTTCGCCGGGCCCCGAACCAGCCGTCGTCGACCACATACAGCTCCACGCCCAGGGCGGCGGCCCGCTCGGCCAGCGCCGTCTGGTTCGCCTCGTCCACGTCGAAGCCGGTGGCCTCCCAGGAGTTGTAGAGCACGGGCGCCACCTCCCGCCCGTGTGGCAGGACGTGGCGCAGTACGTACGCGTGCCAGGCCCGGCTCGCCGCGCCGAACCCGCCGTCCGTGAACAGCCCGGCGAACACCGGGGTGGTGAATTCCTCGCCCGGCGCGAGCGGTACGCATGTGCCCTCGTGGCCGACGCCACCGGTGAAACCCGCGCGTCCGTCCGGTGTGCGCTGCGTGGTGATGCGCCAACTCCCGCTCCAGGCAAGGGCCGCGCCGAACACCCGGCCGTGCTCCTCGCCGGCGTCGCCCTCGTCCACCATCACCCAGGGACTGGCGTGGTGGCTGGGGATGCCACGCCTGCTGGTCAGCACGGTCTCCCCGTGCGGTAGGCGCTCGCGGCGCAGCTGACTCTCCGCGGACCACTGGCCGGTGACATGACTGAGCCGGTAGTCGGCCAGCGGGGGCAGGGACCAGGCCGCCGAGTCGGCGCGCAGCAGGCTGAGCCGCTGCTCACCGTCGTTGCGCAGCACCGTCCAGCGCTCGATGACATCCGTGTCGTCCCGCACCCGGTAGTGGAGGGCGACGTGCAGCGGGTAGTGGCGGTCGCGGAATTCCAGACGGAGTTCGCTGAGGCCATCGGATGGTGTGAGGACGCGGTGTCCGGTCGGCTGCCACTCGAAGCCGCGTGAGCCGTCCGCGTAGCGGACCTGGAGGGACGGCGCGCCGTAGCGCGTCCCGCCGTCGACCGGCAGTTCCTCGCCCACCGCGGGCCGTCCCTCGAAGCTGCTCGCCGCCTCCCCGGCGGGCACGACCAGCTGCTCCGCCTCCCGCGGTGTCAGCCGCGGTCCCCAGGCGAGGTGGCAGGGCGCGCCCGTCTCGTCGATGTGCACGGCGTACGAGGTACGGGGCGTGGTCAGCAGCCAGACCCCGGTGTCCGGGGCACGGGAGATCGTCGGCATCGGGCCTCACGTTCGAAGGACGGCGGGGTGCGGCGGGTGCGGCGTACGGATGCGGGGCGCTCGGCGAGCGAGAGAGGAAAGTGGCACGTCCGGCCAGGCCCAATAAGCCAACGAGACCTTCGATCACATGTCAACACTCCCGCATGAATCGGTCTTTGGAAGAGACATCGGGGCTCACAGGCAATCCTCAGGAGATTCTTGCTTCTTTCATTGACAGCGAAAAATAAGGGGCCTAGGTTCCCGGCCATGTCCTCGCCCTCCGCTGTCGAGTCGTTCCCGGCGCACACGTCGGCCGCCTCGCAGATCTTCACCACGGTCCTGTCGCAGGGCCCCCTCACCCGCCTGGAAGTGGCGCGGCGGGCGGGGCTGTCGGCCGCGGCCGTCACCAAGGCGGTCCGTCCCCTGATCGAGGCCGGCTACCTGGTGGAGGACGTGGACGAGGACGCGCGCCCGGCACTCGGGCGCCCCGCGAACCTGGTGCGGGTGGATGGCGGCCGCGCGCTGTTCATCGGGGTCAAGGTGACCGGGGACACGATCATCGGTGTGCTCACCGACCTGTGCTGCCGGATCCTCGTCGCCCGGCACATCCCCCTCCCCGCCCGCGACCCCAAGGCGGTGCTGGGGACGGCCGCGGAACTCGTCCGGGAGCTGCTCATCGAGGCGGACGGCCTCGGCGTGCGCGTGGCGGGCCTGGGCGTGGCCGTCTCCGGCGATGTGGACCGTGCCGAGGGCGTGGTGCGCTACTCGCCCTTCCTGGAGTGGCGCGATGTGCCACTCGCCGAACTCGCCGCCATGACCACGGGGCTGCCGGTGACCGTCGACAACGACGTGCGCGCGCTGACCGTGGCCGAGCAGTGGTTCGGGGCGGGCGTGGGACTGTCCGGCTTCGCCGTCGTGACGGTCGGCGCGGGCATCGGCTGCGGTCTCGTGGTCCACGGCAGGGTGGTGGCCGGAGCCCACGGCGTGGCCGGCGAGATCGGACATGTCACCGTCGACCCGGCGGGCCCCCGCTGCCACTGCGGCAACCGCGGCTGTGTGGAGGCCATCGCGAGCGACGACGCCATCGTCCGCCAGGTCCGCGTGGCCACCGGGGTCCAGGTGGCCGACGCGGTCGAGGCCGCCGGACTGGCCCATGACGGGGTCGCCGGCGCACGGGAGATCTACGCACGGGCAGGGGACGCCATCGGCCGCGGTATCGCCACCGTCGCCAATCTGCTCGGCCCCGAACGCGTGATCATCTCCGGCGAGGGGCTGGCCGCCTACGACCTGTTCGCCGACCACATCCGCGACGCCTTCGCCACGGCGGCCTTCGGCTCCGCGGCGCGGTGCGACGTACAGACCCGGCCACTGCCCTTCGACGAATGGGCCCGTGGAGCCGCGGCCACCGCCATCCAGTCCTTCATCAGATCAGACGCGAACTAGCGCGTACGAGGAGGAGAGCCGCAGCCCCTCACCGTCGGTTGAGACAAGGGCGACCTCCGCCGCCGTACCCCCGATCCCGCCGCATCTCCCCGCCACCCCGTTCCCCGAACCACACCTCCAGGAGGCAGACCCATGCGGTCACCCTCGTACCCCGTCATGCCCGTACGCGGTCTGAGATCCCTCGTCGTCCTGGCCCTCGCCGCGGGCCTCGCCACGGCCGCCCCGGCGGCGCGGGCACAGCCCGGCAACGGCAACGCCACCACGGCCACCCCGGCGTCCTCGGGCGCCGCCACCGCCGCCACCGCCACCGCCACCAAGCCCTATATGGGCTGGTCCAGTTGGAGCATGCAGTCGTCCAAGTATCCGGGCCTCAACCCGAACGGCGACTACAGCTACCTCACCGAGGCGAACGTCCTCAAGCAGACCGACGCCCTCGCCACCAAGCTCAAGAAGTACGGCTACGAGTACGTCAACATCGACGCCGGCTGGTGGCGCGACTACGCGTGGACGCCCCAGTTCGACGAGTACGGGCGGCAGAAGGCCGACCCGGTGCGCTTCCCCAGCGGCATGAAGTCGGTCGCCGACCGCATCCACTCCAAGGGCCTCAAGGCCGGTATCTATCTGCCCGTCGGCCTGGAGAAGGAGGCGTACGGCGGGGGCAAGGTGCCGATCTGGAACGCCGAGGGCTGCACCACCGCCGACATCGTCTACGACGACCTGCGCACCACCAACGGCTGGGACAGCGCGTACAAGATCGACTTTTCCGATCCCTGCGCACAGAAGTACATCGACTCCCAGGCGCGGATGTTCGCCGACTGGGGCTATGACTTCCTCAAGCTCGACGGTGTGGGCCCCGGCTCCTTCAAGAGCGGCGACAACTACGACAACGTCGCCGACGTGGCCGCCTGGCAGAAGGCGATCTCCGCCACCGGCCGCCCGATCCATCTGGAGCTGTCCTGGTCCCTGGACATCGGGCACGCCGACGACTGGAAGAAGCACTCCAACGGCTGGCGCGTCGACACCGACGTGGAGTGCTACTGCAACACGCTCGTCAGCTGGGAGAACTCCGTCGACGACCGCTGGGACGACACCCCGGCCTGGACCCGGCACGCCGGCCCCGGCGGCTGGAACGACCTCGACTCCCTCGATGTGGGCAATGGCGAGATGGACGGCCTGACCAAGGCCGAGCGGCAGAGCTATGCCACGTTGTGGGCGATCGCCAAGTCCCCGCTCTACACCGGCGACGATGTGACCAAGCTGGACTCCTACGGGCTGTCGCTGCTGACCAACCGCGAGGTCATCGCCGTCAACCAGGGCGACACCCCGCCCGCGCGGCCGGTCACACCGTCCGACCCCCAGCAGGTGTGGGCCGCGAAGAACCACGACGGCAGCTACACGGTCGCCCTGTTCAACCTGGCCGACAGGCCGGCCTCGGTGACCGCCGACTGGTCGACGCTCGGCTTCACCGGCAAGGCCGCGGTCCGTGATCTGTGGAACCACGAGAACCTCGGCACTCACAAGAACGGGATCACCCAAACCCTGCCCGCCCACGGCTCCCGCCTCCTCACGGTCAGCCCGCGCGGCGACGCGCTCACATGGACCGGTATCGAGGCCGAGTCCTCCGCGAACACCCTCGGCGGCAACGCCGCCGTGGCCGACTGCGCGGCCTGTTCCGACGGCCACAAGGTCGGCAACCTCTACACCGGGTCCAAGCTGACCATCAACGACGTCGTCGTGGACAAGGCCGGCACCTACCAGATCAAGGTGGCCTACGTCAGCGGTGACGCCCGCTCCGCCGATGTCTCGGCCAACGGCGGCGGCGCCACTCGCCACAAGTTCCCCTCGACAGGCGACTGGTCCACCGTCAATAGTGTCCACGTTCCGGTGACGCTCAAGGCCGGCTCCAACACCATCACGTTCGACAGCGGTTCCGGCTACGCACCGGACATCGACCGGATCGACGTGCCGAAGTCCTCCTGAACACCAAGGGGCCCGGCCCCTCGGCCGGGCCCCTTGCCGATCTGCCGATCTCAGACGCCTGGAGCCGCCATGAACCCCCGCCCGACCGACACCGGCAGAGACCCCGACGGAGAACTCAGCGGAGACTCCGGCACGGACCCCAACAGACGAACGGCGCTGTCCCTCGCGGCGACGGCCGGACTCACCCTGACCCTCGGCGCCCTGCCCGCCTTCACCGCCTCCGCCGCGCCCCGGCGCCCGGCCGACACCCCGCCGCTCACAGGCACCTCACATGACGAGCTGTGGTGGCGGGCCCCCGGCGACGAGGGGTCGCTGATCGAGCAGGGCCTGCCGGTCGGCAACGGCCGCCTCGGCGCCCTCGCGAGCAACGACCCCGGCCGCGAACTGCTGCTGATCACCGACGCCACGATGTGGACCGGCGGTCTCAACGACACCCTCGACGCCGATGGCCAATTCCCTTATGGACGCGGCGACTTCGGCTCGTTCACCCTGCTGGCCCGACTCACCGTGGACATCCCCGACCACGACCTGTCCGGCGTCAACGGCTACCGCCGCACCCTCGACCTCACGCAAGGGCTGGTCACCAGCTCCTACGTCCACTCGGGCGTCACCTACCGGCGCCAGATCTTCGCCAGCCACCCCGATGACGCGATCGTCCTGCACTTCACACAGAGCGGTGGCGGCCGCTACACCGGCAGCGTCACACTGGAGGGCACCCACGGCGAAAAGCCCGCGAGTGCCGAGTCGTTCGGCGCGTCCTTCCCCAACGGCCTGCGATACGGCGCGGCGGTCACGGCGTACGGCAGCGGCGGCCGGGTCCGTGTCAACGGCACTCGCGTCGACTTCTCCGGCTGCAAGGACCTCACGGTCGTGGTCAGCGGCGGCACCAACTACGCGCCCGACGCCGACCGAGGCTACCGCGACCCCACCCTCGACCCCGAGAAGCTGGCCCGTACGAAGGTGCTCGCCGCCGCCCGGCAGTCGGCGGACACTCTGCGGCGCACCCATATCGCCGACTACCGCCGCCTGTACGAGCGGTTCACCCTCTCGCTCGGCACCTCCACGGACGCCCAGCGCTCCCTGGACACCTGGGAGCGCCTTGTCGCACGCGCCCGGGACGGTGTGCCCGACCCCGAACTGGAGTCGGCCTACCTCCAGTTCAGCCGCTATCTGATGATCTCCGGCTCGCGCGACAGCCTCCCCCTGAACCTCCAGGGCCTGTGGCTGGACGGCAACGACCCGGACTGGATGGGCGACTACCACACCGACATCAACATCCAGATGAACTACTGGATGGCCGACCGCGCGGGCCTGTCCTCGTGCTTCGACGCCTTCGCCGACTACTGCCTGGCCCAGCTCCCGTCCTGGGCCAAGCTCACCCACGACCTCTTCAACGACCCGCGCAACCGCTACCGCAACTCCACAGAGAAGGTCGCCGGCTGGACCGTCGCCTTCTCCACCAACATCCATGGCGGAAGCGGCTGGTGGTGGCATCCCGCGAGCAACGCCTGGCTGAGCAACAGCCTGTACGAGCACTACGAGTACACCCAGTCGCGGGCGTATCTGGCGAAGATCTACCCGCTGCTCAAGGGCGCCTGCGAGTTCTGGGAGGCGCGGCTGCTCACCACGACCCTCCCGGGCACCTCCGGGGAGGTGCTGATCGACGACAAGGACTGGTCGCCAGAACACGGCCCGCAGGACGCCAAGGGCATCACCTACGCCCAGGAGCTGGTGTGGGCGCTGTTCGGCAACTTCGCCGCCGCGGCCGCCGAGCTGGGGAAGGACACCGCCTACGCGGACACGATCGCCTCGCTGCGGAAGAAGCTGTACCTGCCGGAGGTGAGCCCGAAGACCGGCTGGCTCCAGGAGTGGATGTCCCCCGAGAACCTCGGGGAGACCACCCACCGCCATCTGTCCCCGCTGATCGGCCTGTTCCCCGGCGACCGCATCCGCCCCGACGGCTCCACTCCCCAGGAGCTCGTGGACGGGGCCACCGCCCTGCTCACCGCGCGCGGCATGAACAGCTTCGGCTGGGCCAACGCCTGGCGGGCCGCGTGCTGGGCGCGGCTGAAGGACGCCGACACGGCATACCAGCTCGTGGCCAACAACCTCCGCCCCTCCACCGACGGCAGCAATGGCACCGCGTTCAACCTCTTCGACATCTACGAGGTGGAGAAGGGCCGTGGCATCTTCCAGATCGACGCCAACTTCGGCACCCCGGCGGCGATGAGCGAGATGCTGTTGTACTCGCGACCCGGCCACCTGGAACTGCTCCCCGCCCTGCCCGACGCCTGGGCCGCGTCCGGCTCGGTCACGGGACTGGCCGCGCGAGGCGGCTTCGTCGTCGATCTGCGCTGGCGGCAAGGGGTGCCGACGTCGGTCACGATCCGCAGCGTCGGCGGCCGGACGACGACGGTGGCCCATGGCTCCACCTCCCGCACGGTTCGCCTGGAGCCCGGCGGGTCCGTCACGCTGAAGGGGTTCGCCCGATGATGGCTCGCCGCGCCGCCATCGGTGGCCTCGGTGTCGTACTGCTCGCGGCCGTCGCGCTGCACGCCACACCCGCCGCGGCGGCGGGCGGACGACATGACGTCGTCACCTGGGCGGCGAGCGCGGATCGCGTAGGAGACGGGACACCGGACCGCGGCTACCGGATGGTCGTGCACACCAGTGTCGGCGGAAGCGATCTGCGCATCCGCCTCTCCAACGCCTTCGGCGACCGGCCGCTGACCCTCGACAGCTCTTACGTCGGCGTGCAGAAGTCGGGCGCCGAGCTGAAGCGGGGCAGCAACCGGCGGTTGACCTTCGGCGGCGGGCCCACCGTCACCATCCCGGCGGGCGAGGTGGTGCTCAGCGATGCCCTGCCCGGCAGCCTGCCCGCCGCCAGCAACCTGGTCGTCAGCCTCCACACCCCCGACGCGGCCGGTCCGGCGACGGGCCACGGGATGGCGATGCAGACGTCGTACACGACCCAGGGCGATCACACGGGGGAGGAGAGCGCCGCCCACTGGACGGATACCACCGGCTCCTGGTTCTACCTCGACGCCGCCACCGTCCGGACATCCGCCGCGACCGGTGCCGTGGCCGCGCTCGGCGACTCCATCACCGACGGCTGGCAGTCCACCACCGACCTCAACCGCCGCTGGCCCGACTACCTCGCGCGCCGACTGCGGCAGGCTGCCACCGACGTCAAGGGAGTGGCGAACGAGGGGATCTCGGGCAACAAGGTCCTCGCCGACGGTGCCGGGCAGAGCGCCCTGAACCGGCTCGACCGTGATGTCCTGTCCCTCCCGGGCGTGCGGACCGTGTTCCTCTTCGAGGGGGTCAACGACATCAAGGCGCACACCGGCGTCACCGCAGCGGACATGATCTCCGGATACCGCCGGATCATCGAGCGGGCGCACGCGGCCGGCATGTGCGTGGTCGGTGCCACCGTGGGGCCCTTCAAGGGCTGGAGCGAATGGGACGTGGCGGCGGAGGGGGTGCGCCAGGAGGTCAACGCCTTCGTCCGAAGCAGCGGTGAGTTCGACGCGGTGACCGACTTCGACCGCGCCCTGCGCAGCCCCTACGACCCCGAGCGCATCCTGCCGTTCTTCGACAACGGAGACCATCTGCACCCCAACGACAAGGGGATGCAGGCGCTGGCCGACGCCATCGACCTCACGGCACTCGACTGCGCAGACGGCCCCTGAGCCCCGTTCGACCCGCCGGGTCCGGTGTGCCGGGCCCGGCGGTCGGATGGCGCCTCATGACCCGGAGCATTGCTCCGGGCGCCCGTCTCACTGTTCGCCGGGGCGGCGGGCCGGAGGTGGCGGGGGCAGGACCGCGCCCGAGGTGAAGCGGCCGGGCCGGAAGTCCTTCAGCAGGGGGGACTCATTGCCGTGGAGCTCGTCCGCGACCAGGCGGCCGAGCAGCGGGGCCAGGGTGATGCCGCTGTGGGTCACCACCACATAGAACGGAACGCCGGTGGCGGGGAAGCCCGCCACCGTGAAGCCGTCGCCCGGCATGGCGCGCCGGCCGACCCGGACCTTCTCCACCACGGTGCCCTCGGCGCCGTTCAGCACCTCGGGCAGGCGGGCCAGCATGGCGGTGGCGATCTCGCCGTCGGGCGCGTACGGCTTGGCGGGGTCCGCCGTCGCGTCCAGGTCCAGGGCCTGGAGCAGCAGCCGACCGCCACCGTCCGGGCGGACGTTCAGCCGTGGGCCGGTCAACACGCGGGACAGCCGCGCGACCGCAGGTGCGGTGGTGGCGAGGAAGCCCACCGTGGCCGAGCCCGCGAGATCCGGGTCCGCCATGGGGACGTGCGCACCGGCCAGTTGGGCCACCTCTTGTGTCCACCGGCCCGCGCAGCTCACCACCGTGTCCGCCGGGTGGCGGTCTCCGTCGGCGCAGATCACCGTGGCTCCGGTCGGGCCGTGTTCGATCGCGGTCACCCTGGCGCCGCCGACCACCGTCGCGCCACGGTCCCTGGCTGCGCCCAGCAGCCGGGACAGCAGCAGCACGGGCAGGGTGTACGCCTCCTCGGGGAAGAAGGCGAACACAGCGTGGGACGGTGCCGGCGCGAGGTCCGGCTCCAGCTCCCGGGCCTGTTCCGCGGTGATCCACTCCACCGGATAGTCCCTGGCCCTCAGCCGCTCCACCCGCCCGGCCAGCACCTCCTTGTGCCGGTCCGTCACCGCCCACTCCAGGTTTCCGGCGGGAAAGAACCACGGCGCCCCGTCCCCGGCCAACTCGTAGTGTGCGCGGATACCGGCGTGGTTGAGCGCGAAGTACGGCTCCGGCTCCTTGTTCGCGCTGTTGATCCAGGCGAACGAGTTCGCGGTGGTGCCCGCTCCGGGGTGATCGGCCTCCAGCACGGTGACCCGGGCGCCACGCGCGGCCAGCTCCGCCGCCACGGCCGCGCCCACCACTCCGGCTCCGATGACCACAACTCGCACGGGAATCCTCCTTGGCACGAAGGTCAGTGCTCGGGGTCGGCCCCGAACAGATGCGCGACACCGACGACGCGCTCGATGATGACGACGGCCACCGCGGCGAAGAGCACCATCACGGTGCCGACGGCGGTCACGGTCGGGTCGTAGTTGTACTGGAGGTAGTTGAAGATCCGCACCGGCAGGGTCTGCATGTCCGTGGTCACCACGAACAACGCGATCGTCAGGTCGTCGAAGGACGTGATCAGGGCGAAGAACGCCCCCGCGATCAGCGGCCCGCGCACGGCGGGCAGCGTCACATGCCAGAACACCTGCGGCGCCCTCGCACCCAGCCCGGCGGCGGCCAGCTCCGCCGACCGGTCGAGCCCGGCGAGCCCGGCCAGCACCAGGCGCACGGTGTACGGGACGGTCAGCACCAGATGCGCCAGCAGCAGGGTGAGCGGGCTGGACGCCATGCCGAGCTGGGCGTACCACTGGAGCAGCCCGATGCCGAGCACGATCGTCGGCACGGCGAACGCACTCGAGAACAGCCTGTCCAGCACCGACTTCCCCGGGAACGGATAGCGGTGGATGGCCAGCCCGGCGGCGAGCCCGAGCGCCGTGGACACCACGGCCGCTCCCGCCGCCACGCCGATGCTGAGCAGGAACGAGTCCAGGAACTCGGGGCGGTTCAGCAGCTCCGCGTACCAGTGCAGGGTCAGCCCCTCGGGCGGGAAGGTGACGTAGCTGGTCGTGGTGAGCGAGGAGGCGATGGTCACCAGCACGGGCGCCAGCAGGAACAGGCCGACGAGCGCGGCGAACACGGCTCCGAGCAGGCGCCTCGCCCGCCCGCCCGCGCCCGCCGCGATCTGCTCGCCCGCGGCCTTGCTCGTTGCCGTCGCCGCTTCCGTTGACGTTCCAGTTTCCGCTGCCGTGGTCACGCGAACACCTCCTTGCCGCCACGCCCGCGCAGCAGCCGGGCGTACACGGCCGTCAGAATCGTCGTCACCACGATCAGGACGAAGCCGATCGCCGCCGCATACGGCCAGTTCAGATTGGACGTCGCCTCGGTGTAGACGAAGTACGGCATCAGCTTCACCGTGGGCCCGCCCAGGATCGCCGGGGTGACGAAGCTGGAGACGGTCAGGCTGAACACGATCAGCGAACCGGCCAGCATCCCCGGCAAGGACATCGGGACGGTGATCCGCCAGAAGCACGTCCAGCCGCTCGCCCCCAGGCCCTTGGCCGCCGGCGTGAGGGCCGGGTCGATCCGGTCCAGGCTGCCCATCAGTGGCAGCACCATGTACGCGAGCATCACATGCACCATGCCGATCACGACCGCGGTGTCGTTGTACAGCATCTTCGGCGCGTCCAGGCCCAGGGCGTGGAACCCGTCCGCGATCGGCCCCTTCGGACCGAGCAGCACCAGCCATCCGTACGCCCTGGTCACCATCGAGATGAGCAGTGGCGACAGCAGTACGAGGGAGAGGTAGTTGCGTGCCCTGGGGGAGCGGCCGCGCAGATAGACGGCGAACGGGTAGCCCACCACGAGGCAGCCGAGGGTGGTCAGCGCGCCGATCCACAAGGTGTGCCACAGCACATCCCGGTAGAAGGAGTCCCCGAGAAACCGCGTGTAGTTGTGCAGCGTGGGATCGCCCGTCTGGGTGCGGAAGCTGTTGTACACCAGCATGAACAGCGGTGCGACGAAGAGCAGGGCGAGTACCGCGATGGCGGGGGAGGCCAGCAGCAGACCGGTGCGCCACGGGCCGCGCTTCTTGACCGGCCTGGGAACCCCCGGCGTCGGCGCCGAGCCGTCGGGCCTCAGGGCCGTGCCGTCAGCGACGCGTGCTGCGGCTGCCATGCGCAGATCACCTCCTCGCCCAGTCCGGGCACCTCGGAACCGAACGGCAGCGTGGCCTCGATGCGTCCCGCGGCCGTGGCCACGACGCAGCGGACGCGGGTGCCGAGGAAACGGGTGGCCTCGACGGTGCCGGGAAGCCCCGGCTCCGCCGCCGTATTGTCAGGTGTGCTCGCCGAGCGGCCCTTCCCGGACACGGCTTCGGGTACGGCCAGCACCCGTACGGCCTCCGGCCGCACATAGAGCCGTACCGCCTCGCCGTCGTCCGGCGCGGTGCCCACCGGTGTCGCCGTGACGAGGTGGGTGTCACCGATCCGGCAGCGGTGCCCTTCGGCGGCCGCCCCCGCCGCGATCCCGTCGAGCACATTGACCTCGCCGACGAACTGCGCCACGAAGTCCGTGGCCGGACGCAGATACACGGTCTCGGGGACGTCCAGCTGATGGATCGCCCCCTCGGCCATCACCGCGATCCGGTCCGACACCGCGAGCGCCTCGTCCTGATCGTGGGTGACCAGGATCGTGGTGGTGCCCACCCGGCGCTGGAGGGCGGCGACCTCCTCGCGCAGACGCACCCTGAGCTGGGCGTCGAGGTTGGAGAACGGCTCGTCGAGCAGCAGCAGATCGGGCTCCACGATCAGCGCCCTGGCCAGGGCCGTGCGCTGGCGCTGCCCGCCGGAGAGCTGGCGCGGATAGCGCTCGCCCATGCCGTCGAGCCCCACCAGCTCCAGGGCCTCGGCCGCCCTGCGCCTGCGCCGGGCGGCGCCGACCTTGCGCATCCGCAGGCCGAACGCGATGTTCTCCGCCACCGTCATATGAGGGAAGAGGGCGTAGGACTGGAACACCATGCCCATGGCCCGCCGGTTCGCCGGGAGCCGGGTGATGTCGCGGCCGTCCACCTCCACCACGCCGGAGTCGGGCAGCAGATGGCCCGCCACCATGTTCAGCGTGGTGCTCTTGCCGCATCCCGACGGACCGAGCAGGGTGAGGAACTCCCCGGGCTCCATCGTCAGGTCGATGCCACGGACGACCTCCTTGCCGCCGAGGGCCTTGTGGATCCCCTTGAGGACCAGCCGCCCGCGGGTGCTCCCTGCCCGCGTGGCGGTGTCCGTCCCGGCCGGCGCGCTCTCCTTGCCCACGGTGTCCGTCCCCGCGGTCACTTGCTCTCCACCTGCTTGTTCCACTTGTCGGTCCAGGCGGAGCGGTTCTTGTTGATGGTCTTCCAGTCGAGCTTCAGCAGGGAGTCCACCTTGTCGGTGCTGACGACCTTGTTCTTCAGGGCGGGGTCCTCCTTGACGCCCTGGACCACCGAGCCGTCGTAGGTCGCCTTGGCCAGCGCCCGCTGGACGGACGGCTCCAGCAGATGCGCCACGAACTTCTGGGCCAGCACCTCATGCGGTGCCTTCTTGACCACGTTCGCCGTCGTCACCAGGCCGATCGCACCGTCCTTGGGGTAGACGAACTCGATGGGGAAGTCCTTCTCCGCCAGCGTCGAGGTGCGCGACACCCCCCACACCGAGGCGGCGGCCTGGCCCTGGAGGAAGTAGTTGGACACATCGGCGGTGGTGTCGAACGTCGCCGCGTTCTTGGCGATCTTCTTGACCGCCGTGAGACCAGGGTCGACATCCTTCTCCGAGCCGCCGTTCGCCTTGGACGCGCCGACCAGCAGCCCCACCCCGTAGGTGTTGGTGATCGAGGGGAGGACCACCTTGTCCTTCAGCTTGGGATTGGCCAGATCCTCCCAGGTGGTGGGCTTGGGGATGCCATGATCCTCGAACCACTCGGGGTTGTAGGCGATGCCCGTGGCCGTCAGCCCGAACCCCACCCCCGAGTCGTTCTCCATCCGGGCGATCTTCACCACGTCGTCCACCGGCACCACCTTGGTGTCGATCGACGCGAGCAACCCGGCCTCCAGCGCCTGCGCCTGGGGACCGTCGTCCACCAGCGCCACGTCGATCTGCGGATTGGCGCGCTGCGCCTTGAGCTTGGCGACGGTGTCGGTGGAGGAGCCGGGGATGTAGGTGACCTCGCAGCCGCAGCTCTTCTCGAACGCGGGCAGGACCGAGTCGCGGAACGCCGTCTCGAACGAGCCGCCGTAGCCGGCCACCACCAGGGCGCCCCCCTCGCCGCCACCGGCGGAGGGTTTGGGGGCGCCGCAGCCGGTGACGGCGACGGTGAGCGTGAGGGCACTGGTCACGGCACACAAGGCGGGCAGGGCTGATCGGGGGGATGGCATGGCTACCTCCTGCGATGAGGGATGGAAGTGCCGTTCCCGCGACCGGAGGAGGCGGGAGGGAAGGGCGAAACGAGGGGTGGCCGGAGGGAGAGAGGACGCGGGGAAACGGTTCGGCGGGGAGGCGAACAGGGGTCAGCGGCCTTGGAGAGAGGTCTCCACGTAGAAGCGGGATGTGTCGGTCGGCAGGATCATTTCGAGGTGTTCGACCACCTCGTCGTTCTCCGCCCAGGTAGTGCGCAGCCAGCGGAAGACCGCGGTACCCGGCTTCAGGCCGAAGAGCTCGGCGTGCTCCTCGTCCAGGTTGTACGGCTCCACATAGAGCCGCGAGCGTTGCAGTGGCACGCCGCGGTCGCGGAGATACATATGGCTCGTGATGGTGACCAGATCCTGGTCGAGCAGGTCGGGGGCGAATCGGAAGGGCAGGACGGCGAGCTCCGTGCCGGTCACGCGGCTGCCGTCGGGGCTCAGCTTGTGGCGATCGAGCTGTACGACGGCGTCGTTGTCGTCCAGGCCGGGCAGCCGCAGGGCCGCGCCGCCCGCGGGCAGGACCTTGGCGCTGATCACCCGGTGGTCGCCGTGGGCCTCGGGCCCGCTGGTCAGCACGCCCGCGGAGCGGAGCAGATTCTCCTCGTCGGTGGTCTGCGCCACGAACGTGCCGTGCCTGCGGTACCGGACGACCAGCCCGGCGTCCACGAGTTCGCGCAGGGCGCGCTGCACGGTGATCCGCGAGACACCGAACTGTTCTCCGAGCTCGGCCTCGGTGGGTACCCGGGTCCCGGGCTGCCACCGGCCGTCCCGGATCTTGCCCTCCAGCTCCCGGCGGATCTGCTCGTACAGCGGGAGGTCACGTTCGGCCATGCGAAGAGAGTGATCTCACCCAATTGATATGTCAATACGTTGGATGGATATGGCCCACGGCCGCGGTCCTGAGTCATCTGTGGCTCAGCGCGTGGGGCGCCGCCTTCGAACAGGGGAGTGCCCCGGAACACGCCGTCCGCGTCGACGGTTTCCTTGATCGCGAGTGGCCGGGCGGTGTTGCCGCCGTACACGTAGGGGGCCAGTGCCGGCCCGGTCATGGCGGCCACCGCACCGTTCCACAGCGCGGTGCCCGCCGCGTACTCGGGACCCCAGGTGATGACCCGATCGGCAGACAGCAGCCTCTTGAGTTCCGCTACCGCCCTCTGTCGAGTCTGGAGTCGACTGTCGATATGCGATCACATGCGGAGAATGCCGTCCGCGGTGAGTGACGCGTGATATGCGAATTCCCAGAAGTTCATATGCCCGATGGCCAGGTTCACGTGCATCAGATTGACTTCCGGGGGCAACAGCCGGAACTCGCGCGCGAGTTCCATGTCTCCGTCCTCCAACTCCTGGCTTCTGGTCGACACCGCGAGCAGGGTGTGCTCGCCCGTCATGGTGGCGGCATCGGCCAGGAACACGACCTCGAGCGCTGGTTCGGCGGCGGCAGCGGAGAGCACGTCATCCGGGCTCGCCCCGGTGAACGCACGGTTGTCGACCAGATAGGTGCGCACCGCGAACCCGTTGCGGTCGGGCCGATTGAGCAGGTCGACGACGGCCCGCCATGCTTCGTCGTCCGAATGGTCCGTGCGGACCGGCATGCCGGGTCCCATATGCTCGCTGACCGGTGCCCACGTCGAGCGGGCCCACGCGGTGCTTCCCCGGCATCACTCACAGTTAAATCAGGCAACCACCCCGCACCACCTCGCACTCGACTACGCGGTCCTGGTGCTGGCCGCGGCGGCCGGTATCACGGCGGCCTCCTCGCTGCTGGGACGGCTGGCGCGCTGACCCGCTCGGTGTGTGGAGCGCGCCGCGTCGTACAGTCGCCGGGGCAGCGGCCATCAGCGGTGCCCCACGAGTACGAGAGGAACACGCGGTGCGGTACGAGGACGGCTCCCCTTATGCCTCCACCCCCGGTATCGGGGTGCCCCAGGGGGTCCAGGCGGTCAATGTCGGATGGCTGGAGCGGCAGGAGGAGTTTCCCCGCGGTGAGGTGCCGACGGAATTCGTCCACGCGCTCGCGGTCCTCTGCCGGGACAACTCCACCAACCGTACGCGGGGTTGGCAGAGCTGCACCCTCCCGCACCCGGAGGGAAAGCCGCCCTACCCCGTCGTGGTGAACGTCGACGGCACCGAGGTCACCCTCGGCAGCGCCGAGATCAGACTCCTGGCCCGCGACGGCCGATGGCTCATCGCCCCCAATCTCGTCCTCCACTATGTGGCCGCCCACGGCTACCTCCCGCCACAGGAGTTCATCGAGGCGGTGACGGCAAGGCGGGCGATCCCGGAACCGCCCTCCGGAATGCCGCGGTTCTAGCCATCGCCGGCCGCCGGGTCCGTCCGCGCGGCGCGTCACGGGCGCAGTCGTGCCCGGGCGAGTTCGGTGGCGGCGTCCGCGGTGGTTACGCCCGTGCGCCGGGAGCGGTCGATCACCTCGGCCACGCGGACACCGATGTGACGGACGCGTGCCTCGGCGTGTGCGCTGTCGTGGCCGAGGAGCTGCTCCTCCAGGAGGATCAGGCCGCCGGCGTTCACGCAGAAATCGGGTGCGTAGAGGATTCCGCGCGCCTGAGGCATGGCGGCGTGAGCGGGCGTGGCCAGCACGTTGTTGGCGCCACCGGCGATGATGCGGCAGTCCAGCCGCGGCAGCGTCTCGTCGGTCACGACGCTGCCCAGCGCGCAGGGCGCCAGCACATCGCATGCGACGGTCGGCGCCGCCTCCGGTGCGACGACCCGAGCGCCGTGCCGCGCCGCGACGGCGTCCGCCCGGCGGGGGTCGGTGTCCGCCACGATCAACTCCGCGGCCTCCACGGCCAGCAGATCGGCCAGGGCCGATCCCACATTGCCCACTCCCTGGACGCAGACCCGCACCCCGGCCAGGTCGCCGTCACCACCGGAGGCGCGCAGACAGGCACGGATTCCCTCCAGCACCCCCAGCGCCGTCAGGGGAGAGGGATCCCCGGCCGCGCACACCGGCGAGGTCTCCTGCCCGATCACACGGATGTCGGCCTGCGTGGTGCCGATGTCGTTGACCGGGATGAACCGCCCCTCGAAGGCCGCGAGGGCACGGCCGTGTGCCCGCAGCAGCCCCTCGTTCTTGTGGCGCGCCGGGTCGCCGATCATGATGCTCCAGCCCCCGCCCAGTCTCAGCCCGGCGGCCGCGGCCTTGAGCGTCATGGCCTCTGCCAGGCGCAGGCCGTCCGCCACGGCGGCGCCTTCGCCGGGATACGGATGCATCCGCACTCCGCCCAGGGCCGGGCCGAGCGTCGTGTCGTGGATCACGACGACCGACTGGAGCCCGGTTTCCTCATCGCGGCAGACCGCGACCTGATCGAAGCCATCGGCATGGATCGGTGTCATCATGTCCGGCATTCTCACCGGCGGCACCGACAGGCGGCCGACGTCCCGGCTCCTCGCCTGTCGGTGTCTATCCGCGGCTGTCGGCTTCGGTGGGGGCCGGGTGGTTGACGCGTCGCCGCATCGCGGGGAGGTGGTTGGTGAGCAGGGCGATGCCGAGCATGTTGACCGTGGCGAGGGCTGCCAACGGGATCCAGGCGGCGGCCGGTCCATGGGCGAGAAGTGTGGTCGTGAGGGCGGGTGTGACGACGTCGCCGATGCTGAAGGCCATTTGGGAGAGCGAGTTGCATCGGCCGCGACTCGCCGCCGTGGCACAGTCGTTGACGATGGGGGACATGATCAGGCTCTGGATGAGTTCGCCGAGGGTCACCAGGACGACCGCGGCGAGAGCGAGGCCGACGCCGAATGCCGACGGCACGTACGCGCAGCAGAGCACCGCCAGGAACGCACAGCCGACGATGGCCTGCGAGGCCATGAGGCTGCCGCTTCGGCTGCGTCCCGTGATGGCGGCGCCGACGGGCGTGGCGCCCGCCGCGCCGAGTACGGCGTTGACCGCGAGGACGGTGCCGGGCATCCACGGCGGCAGGTGCACCGTGTCGACCAGGAAGACGGGAACGCCGAGGCCGAAGGCGAGTGAGAGCAGGGCGAGGCCGAAGTTGAGCACGACGAAGCCGAGGAAGGGCCGGTCGCGGAGGGCGCTCGCCCAGCCGCTCGTGGATGCGTGTGCTGAGGGGGCGTGGCGTTCTGGTGTGGCGTTGACAGACACGGCGTGAGTGTCGCCTGAGGTGTCCAGATGACCGAAGGAGTCCACCAAGAGGTAGTTGAAGAACCCGACCGCCTGGGTGAGGTTGGAGACCACCACCGTGTTCCGCGCGCCGAACCGGTCGCAGAACATCCCGGCACCAGGTGTCGCCGGAATGCGCACCAACGCCGCGATGGACAAGGCCAGTCCGACCCTGCCGAGGGTCAGGTCGGTCGTCGCGGTGAAGTAGAGGATGGAGAACGGCAGGAAGAGGCCGGTGCCCAGGGCATCGATGGACAGCGCGGAAAACAGTCGGCGGTGGCCACGAGCGTCGGGGAGCCATGCGCGCACCGCGAAACCCTTCGGGACGTCCCAGCCGCACCACGGTTCATGCGACCCCGCCCCGAAAAGGGGAAGATGAGCAACGTATGAAGGCCCCGATCGGCTGTCAAGCCCCGCGAGACGTCAGGTGCCGACCGCCTGTGGGTAGCTGAAGAAGTTGGTCGGGTCGTACTCACGGTTCACCCGGACCAGCCGGTCGTAGTTCGCACCGAACGCCGTCGCGTCGGGCGGCACTTGGTTGACCTCGCACTCCGTCACATCGGGTGGTGGCGTGGCGGCGGCGGGCGGTGACTGCGAAGCCACCATCTCCGTGCCCAGGACACCGACCGTGCCTGCCCGCAAAACAGAGCTCAGCCGCTCGGGGGCCGCCTGCCGCACGATCAGGGGCTCCACCAGACCCAGGACATCTCGGCCTTGCGGCGGCATGCGCGGGCCCTGTCCGGCTGCCCCAGTTGCTCCAACGCCTGGCCCAGCACGCTCAGGATCGACCCGCGGCGCCACTTGTTGCCGATGGAGCCGAGAGCCAGTGCCTGCTCGGCATGTGTGGCCGCCTCGGCCGGGTGGTTCGACGCGAGGTACACCTCGGCCAGCCGGGCGTGGGTGGATCCCTCCCAGAGCCGTTGCCGGTGGTCGCGGAAGGTGCTGAGCGCCTCCAGCAGTTCGCCCACTGCCGCGGCATGCCGTCCTGCCCGGTGCAGAGCGACTCCCAGGGAGAGTTGGCCATTGGCGATGCGCCAGGTGCTGCCCAGGCTCCGCCGGAGGTCGACTCCCCGCGCGGCGAGGTCGACGGCGCTGTCGGCCCGGCCCGTGGCGGCGTGTACCCGGGAGAGATTGGACAACACACTGGCCACACAGGCGAGGTTGTCGTCGGCCCGGAAGCCACGCAGTGCCTCGCGGAGATGTGCTTCCGCGTCCTCGTAGCGCTGCTGGTAGATCGCCACGACGCCACGTACGTTCAACGCGTGGCAGGCGGCGGTCGGATCTCCCGCGGCAGTCGCGAGCAGGCCCGCGCGGCGGGCCTCGTCGTCGGCCTGCTGCTGGCCCCTGGTGACGGGGAACATCCCCGCCAGCGCCAGGCGGGCCCGGCCCTCCGCGGCCGTGTCCCCGGCGATGTGGGCGGCATTGCCCACCGAACGGGCCGCCGCCTCGTACTGGAGATAGTGCGTACCGGACTCGACCAGGTCCCGGGTGACCAGGAGGAGGTCCGCCGCGCGGCGGACGGCGCCTCTCTCCAGGGACTTGGCGCCCTGCTGGGCGCAGGTGAGGAGGCAGTCCGCTTCGCTGAGGAGCCAGTCCAGCGCGGTGCGGGCGTCGGGGAAGTCCTGCCCGGGGTGGTCCGTGGATATCAGCTGGTCGACGAGGCGGTCTCCCGGTCGTCCCATGGCGTACACGCGTGCCGCCGAGGCCACGTAGAAGTCCTGCATGCGCGCTATCGCGACCGCGCGGCCTGCCGGTGGTTCATCCCGTTCGGCGCGGTCGCGCGCGTAGATGCGCACGAGGTCGTGGTGGCGGTAGCGGCCGGGCTCGGGCGAATGCAGCAGGCTGGTGTCGACGAGTGACTCGAGTAATCGCTCGGCCTCTTGCGTGGTGACGCCGAGGATGGCCGCGGCCGCGGCCAGGGAGATGTCCGGTCCGTAGGTGAGCGCGAGCAGCCGGAAGGCCCGTGCCTGCGGGGGTCCCAACTGCGTGTATCCGAACTCGAAGCTCGTCTTGACGGCCAGGTCCCCGGCCCGCAGTTCGTGCAGGCGGCGGTGGGCGTCGGCCAGGCGGTCGGTCAGGTTGCGCACGGTCCAGGCGGGGCGGGTCGTCAGCCGGGCGGCGGCGATCCTGATGGCCAGGGGCAGATAGCCGCAGGCAGCCACGGCCTTGCGGCAGGCGTGGGGCTCGGCCGCGGCCCGCTCGTCGCCGATGATGCGGGTGAACAGGGCCAGCGCCTCGGGCCGGTCCATGATGCTGAGGTCGACCACACGGGCGCCGTCGAGCCCGGCCATCGGGGTGCGGCTGGTGATCAGCGCGGCGCAGTTCGGAGAGCCGGGCAGCAGCGGGCGCACCTGTGCCGTGTCGTGGGCGTTGTCCAGCAGGACCAGCACCCGGCGGTCGGCCAGGACCGAGCGGTACAGCGCCGCCCGCTCGGGCAGCCCCTCAGGGATCTCCGCGGGCGGGGTGCCCAGCGCACGGAGGAAGGTGCCCAGTACGGCCGCGGGGTCGGCGGGCTGGGCGTTGTGGCCGATGAGATCGACGAACAGCTGCCCGTCGGGGAACCGCTCCCGGACCGCCTGCGCGACGCATACGGCCAGGGCCGTCTTGCCCACCCCGCCGAGCCCCTGCACCACGGAGATCGTCATCACCGTCCCCTGGGCGGGCCGCAGCCGCTTCCGCAAGGTGTCCATGACGGCGGTGCGTCCGGTGAAATCGGCGATTTTCGCCGGGAGTTGTGCCGGACGTGGCGCGGGTGTGGCGGTGAGGGCGGCTTTGGTCCCGGCCGGGAGCCTTCGTGGCCCGGCGAGTGTGGGGTCGGCGCGCAGGATGCGCTGATGGAGCCGGGCGAGTTCCGCGCTGGGCGCCACGCCGAGTTCCTCGGACAGGACGCGGCGGGTGTCGGTGTACACACCCAGCGCCTCCGCCTGCCGGCCGCTCCGGTAGAGCGCCGTCATCAGCAGCGTGCGCAACCGCTCCCGCAGCGGGTGCTCCGCGGTCAGCGCGGTCAGCTCCGAGACCGCGTCGGTGTGCGGGCCCAGTTCCAGGTCGAGCTCGAGGCGCGCCTCCAGCAGGGACAGCCGCCACTGCTCCAGACGGGCGCACTGGGCCTCGGCGTACGGACCGGGAACTCCGGCCAACGGCCGCCCCTCCCACAGCTCCACCGCCATGTGCAGCAGCTTTCGCGCGCCGGTCAACTCCCCTTCCGTCCGGGCACGTTTCGCTCGTGCCTCGTAGTCCTCGCACACCGCGAGGTCCAGCGCCCCGGGCCGTATTCGCAGCGCGTACCCTCCCGCCTCCGACACCAGTACACCGGGCCCCAGCGCTCGGCGAAGGCGGAAGGCGTGGGTGCGTAAGCTGGCGATCGCCTGAGGTGGCGGGGTGTCTCCCCACACCCCGTCGACCAGCTCGCTCGCGGTGGCGGTCCGTCCGCGCAGCAGGAGCACACACAACACGGCGCGCTCCAGCGGCCTGAGGACCGGGAGCCCCTGCTCACCACGCCAGATGCGAACGGGCCCCAGCACGGCGAACCGCAGCGCCGAGCCCGCGTCACCGGATGGCGATGTGCCGCGGTGCCGCTGGGGGAGGGGGAAACCGAGGTGTTCCAGCGATGCGCCGAACATGTCCTCCAGCACGCGTTGGCTCGATGGTCCCGGGTACGGTGGATCAGGCTCACGCCATCGGTGGAATTGCCGGGCCGATACCTGCTCCGGCTCTCCCAGACGGGCGGCGACATTGGCGTAGACCGCCAGAAACACCGCGGGGTGACTCCACTGACGCTCTTCGCACTGTCGCCCGAATACGGTTTTCCCCAATGCCGCCATGCCCCGGTGCCGCCGATTTCGTTCTGCCAGACCCTCGGAAACACCGTAGTCCCAGGCCGAATCACTCGCAGCACACAACCAGCCGAAAGTCTGATGCGAAACTCCCGCTCAGCCGGGGAATTTCGTAATCCGCTTGAACGCCTATTCGATCGACCGGTCGTTCCGTGCATTTTTCTGTCTAGACTTCCGCCGTGAACGACACCACGCACACCATACGGATCAGACCGGGCGATCCGGCCGACGCGCCAGCGGTGCTGGACATGCTCGACGCCGCGGTGGTCTGGATGAACGATCGCGGCAACACCGAGCAGTGGGGCACGATGCCGTACTCGCGGCGGCCCGGAGGGGTGGCGCGGGTCGAGCGGTATCTGACCGAGAACACCCCGTTCATCGCGGAGTTGGCGGAGTTCGGCGGGACACCTGTCGGGGCCCTGGTGCTGGACTCCGGGCCCAGCTCGCAGATGCCGATCGCCCCGGCCGACGAACCCGAGCGATACGTCCGGCTGCTGGTCTCCGACCGACGGCACATCGGCCTGGGTATCGGGGCGGCGCTGCTGGCCCATGCGGCGGAGGAGACCCGGCGGGCCGGGGTGGAGCTGCTGCGGGTGGACTGCTGGGCGGGGGGCGGGGGCGAACTGGTCGCGTTCTACGAGCGGAACGGTTTCACTCCCACCGAGCGCTTCCTGTCCGGGGAGTGGCCGGGGCAGGTGTTGGCGCGGCGGGTCGACTGACGTGTGTGCGGGGCGCCGCTCCCTGCGGTCGGCGCCCCGTGCTCCGTTACGCGTCGTCGGTTTCGGCGGCCGGGCGGGGGCCGCCGAAGCCGTGGGCGGAGAGGTCGAACCAGTTGCCCTCCGGGTCGATGGCCCGGTACTCGGCGAACGGGCGGTTGGTGAAGCGCTCGGCGGGCTCATCGGCGCCCGAGGCGACCAGAGCGGCGGATATCTCGGATGTGTCGGCGACATGGAAACCGAAGTGGTTCATGCCCAACGGGGTTTCGCCGTCGAGCTGATGCTTGATCAGTGCGAGGGTGAGATACCCGTCGGAGAGGA
Organism: Streptomyces lacaronensis; assembly: GCF_047337785.1. Classification (NCBI taxonomy): domain Bacteria; kingdom Bacillati; phylum Actinomycetota; class Actinomycetes; order Kitasatosporales; family Streptomycetaceae; genus Streptomyces; species Streptomyces lacaronensis. Next base: position 966,185 of record NZ_JBLHDK010000003.1, on the reverse strand, counting down.
AGCAACTGCCATCGGGATCCCGGTGGAAGAGCTCCATGTCGAAGATTCCGCTGTAGAACTCGGCCAGCTTCTCGGGGTCACGGGCGACAATGGCCAGATGCCGCAGTTTGGGCCGGTCCGGGGTGGACGCGTCAGACATGGGCAATTCCTCCAGCGGTCGGAAACCGGCGGGGTGGCCGGTCGGGAGTGGGAATCATGGTGGGGAACGCGGTGATCACCGACCTCACACCCCGGCCACGGCCCGGGTCCGTATCCGCAGCGGGAGTTCGGGGCACGGAAGGTGAGGGCTCTCGGGTGGGGGCGGCGCCCAGGCGGCGAGGGCGTGGTACATGACGTCGCCGCGACGCTCCAGATAGCAGATGAGATTGACGGGCCAGCCGGTGTTGCCGAAGACGTGCTGGTCCATCGGGGTCGGGCGCTCGCTGAGGATGAGCTGCCGCTCCTCCGGTGGGCCGATGCGATGCCAGTCCGGGTGCATATGCACGGACCCCAGGATCTCCAGACCGTCGGCTTCGGCCTCGCGCGAGGCCCTCAGCAGGTCGTGGGAGTCGATCCACCAGCCACGTGTCTCGTTCTCGTACGCCGGGCCGAAGAGCGGCACGATCGACTCGGTGAACTCACGGCGCGCGGCCGGGTCGGTGGCACGGGCATTGCGGCCGAACGCGACGCGCTCGACGGTCAAGGTCGCCTGGTCCGCCGAACCCACGAGGAGAGCGAAGCACGGCAGTGGTGTCTCGGAGGTGATGCGCCGGTACTCACCGACGGCCACCTCGAGGAATTCATCGAGCGCCTGATCCTCTACCAGGACCGTACAACATTCACCTAAGTGCGACGCGCGCATGTCAAACCACCTATGGGGGTGTGGACGTCGAATGCGGTGGGGGAGCGGAGCCGTCGTACTGTACCCCGGTATTCTTTTGGGCTCAAACGGCATCCATGGACTTCTCCCCCGGCCGGGCCCTGCGCGCATGGGCCCGCATGGTCAGCGGGTGAAGCACTCCCGGGTGCTGTGAAGTCTCGGTTCGAAACAGACCCGTAGCCTGCTGGGATCCGTGCCGTCGACCATGGGTGTGAAGACGTAGTCCTCCGCGTCGTACGTGTCGGTGACCTCGGCCCGCTGCGGTCTGCCGCCGTCGGCGGACACCTCGATGACGTTCCCGATGTGCGAGTGCCAGATCCGCGCCCATGCGGCGGAGCACGCCGCGCTGTATCTGAACTCCAGCCGTGCGCCGGTGGAGGTGCGGACCGGCGAGCCGAGCGCTCGGACCCGTGAGGGTGTGCCGCAGCCCATCAGCCCCGGGTCCTTGCCGACACAGCCGTGGGCGCGGCAGGCGGGGGACGGTGGCGCGGTGGACGAGGGCTCGTGCGCCGCGGAGTCCCTCGATCCCGTGATCGCCAGGACTGCCACCCACGCCGCCGCCACGGTGGCCCCGACCACCCACGCGGCCACGCCGACAGCGGCCCATCCGCGCAACCCGGCGCGCCTGCCGTGTCGTTGCTCCGGCTCGGCTGGACGCGGCGACCGGCCATGGTCGCCCATGGCATCGGGCTCCGGTGGCGCCGTTCGCAGCCCGGTGGCCAGGCGTGTGCACGCGGATGCGGTGGCGGGCGGAGTGGTGTCCTTCATCGTCGCAGCACCTGCCAGGTGTGCGGGCCGACGATGCCGTCGGGTGGCAGCCCGGACTTCTTCTGCAGTCGTTTGACGGCGCAGGGGTAGGTCTTGCCCGGCCGGTAGGCGAAGGTGCCATGGGAGGGGCCGGGCCCGGCCGCCGCGCCGCGCTTCGTCTCGGCCGCGTTCGTCCCGCTGTCCCCTCCGTCCTCCCAGGGCGCCGCGATCAGCAGTCCCACGAGCAGCGCTCCGAGCGCCACGGCCGCGCAGACGCCGATCAGCACCCGAGGGCGTACGCTCCCTGGTTCCGGTGCTCCGCCCGCATGGGTCGCTCGTCCCACACCGCCGTTCTCTCCCGCCACGCGGCCTCGGCCACCTCGTGGAGCACCAGCAGGCGGGTCGGCTCGACGCCGCCCACCCGGGCCAGTTCCTCCACCGCCTGCCGTGGCGGCAGCGCCACCGCGCGCCTTTCGCTCAGCACGCACCCCGGACCCCGGCCCATCACGTCCCAGCGGTGCGTCCTTGCGGGCGGTATCCGCGCAGGTCAGCGCGTGGGACGTCCCCCGAACTCCGCAATGCGCCGCGAGCCCTGGCAAGTGGCTGGGGTGGGGCGGCAGTCTCGGTACCGCACGTCGGGCGGCGCGGTCCACCCCGCGCCGCCCTCACCACCCGCCCGCACCACACCACGGCGGTGGTCCGTCCTTCACGGGGGAAGGACGGACCACCGTCCGCGCATGCGGGGGAGAGGCGCCTGATCAGAGGAAGCTGACGCCCTGGGCGAGGGAGAGCTCGCTGGAGTAGTTGATGGTGTTGGTGGCCGAGCGCATATACGCCTTCCAGGCGTCGGAGCCGGACTCCCGGCCGCCGCCGGTGTCCTTCTCGCCGCCGAAGGCACCGCCGATCTCGGCTCCCGAGGTGCCGATGTTGACGTTGGCGATGCCGCAGTCGGAACCCGCGGCGGACAGGAAGATCTCGGCTTCCCGCTGGTCGCGGGTGAAGATGCTGGACGACAGGCCCTGGGGGACGTCGTTGTGCAGCGCGATCGCCTCCTCGAGGGTGTCGTACGTGAGGACGTACAGGATCGGGGCGAAGGTCTCCTCCCGTACGACGTCCGTCTGTGCGTCGACGCGGACGAGGACCGGCTCCACATAGGCGGCCGCGGGGGCGGCCTCGGCCAGGCGCCGGTTCCCGCCCGCAAGGATCTTGCCGCCCTGGGCCCGGACCCGGGCGAGGGCGCCGTTCATGGTGTCCAGGGCCGCGGCGGAGACGAGCGGACCGACCAGCGTGGTGTCCTCGAACGGATCGCCGATGGGGAGCTTGCCGTAGGCCGCCGTCAGCCGCTCGACGAGGGTGTCCGCGATGTCGCGGTGGACGATGAGGCGGCGCAGCGTCGTACAGCGCTGGCCCGCGGTGCCGACCGCGGCGAAGACGATGCCCTGGACGGCGAGGTCGAGATCGGCGGACGGGGCGACGATCGCCGCGTTGTTGCCGCCGAGTTCCAGCAGGCTGCGGCCGAAGCGGGCGGCGACGCGGGGGCCGACCTCGCGGCCCATACGGGTGGAGCCGGTGGCGCTGACGAGGGCGACGCGCGGATCGTCGACGAGCTTCTCACCGACCGCGCGGTCACCGAGCAGGAGACGGTGTACGTCGCGGGGCGCGCCGACCTCCTCGGCGGCCCGGCCGAGCAGGTGGTCGCAGGCCAGGGAGATCAGCGGGGTGAGCTCGGAGGGCTTCCAGATCACGGTGTCGCCGCAGACGAGGGCGACGGCGGTGTTCCACGACCACACCGCGGCGGGGAAGTTGAAGGCCGAGATGACGCCGACCACGCCGAGCGGGTGCCAGGTCTCGGCCAGCCGGTGGCCGGGACGCTCGGAGGCGATCGTACGGCCGTACAGCTGCCGGGACAGGCCGACCGCGAAGTCACAGATGTCGATCATCTCTTGGATCTCGCCGAGCGCCTCGGAGCGGATCTTGCCCGCCTCGATGGTGACGAGGTCGGCCAGGTCACTCTTGTGCTCGCGCAGCAACTCACCGAGGCGGCGCACGAGTTCACCACGGCGCGGCGCGGGCGTGGTGCGCCAGGTGAGGAAGGCCGTACGGGACGCCGCGATGGTGTCTTCGGCGTCGGCGCCGGTGGCGGCGGTGAGTCCGAAGAGGTTCTCGCCGGTGAGCGGTGTGCGGGCGGAGAAGTCGCCGCCCTCGGCCACGTCGACGCCGATGTTGTCGAGGGCGGTACGGGCGCGGGCGCGCAGGTGGTCCGTGGTGGGCAGTGCGGTGCTGGTCATGGCGGTCCTCCGGGGAGTGAGGGGTCAGCTGAGGGTGCCGGTGAGGCCCAGCTCATGGGCGACGTGTGCGAGGGAGGCGTCCTGCTGCCGCGCGTAGAGGGCGAAGGGGTCCAGGACGTCACGGCCGATGGCGCCGGAGAGCCAGTCGGCGTCGTACGCCGTGCCCTGCTGGTCGCGGTGGCGGGTGCCCTGGCCGCTGAGGTTGGACTGGAAGATCCCGGCGGCGGAGCGGGGCAGGAAGTCCTCGTAGACGATGGGCTCGGCGCGCACCCAGCCCTGCCGCAGCAGCTCGCCGACGCCGGTGGGCGGCCCGCTGCCGTCGCGGGGCCGGTCGGGGTGGACGTGGTAGGTGAAGTAGGCCAGCCCCTCGGCGGCGAGTTCCCGTTCGCTGCCGGGCAGATGCCGCTCCCATACGGCGCGGGCGATCTCACCGCGGGATGCCGAGGGGTTCTGGGAGGCCTGCTCGTCCACGTGGCCGAGGAGTTCGTCGTAGCGGGCCCGGCCCTCGCGGGTGAGGGCGATGCCGCGGGCCTCGACCTCACCGAAGCGGACTCTGAGGGCGCCGCTGATGACACTGCCGTCGGGGGTCCGCATCGCGCGGGGTTCGGCCAGGGCCCGGAAGGAGGTCTGCCGCAGCAGCACATCGGGGCCCTTCCAGGCCGGCGGGCCCTGGATGGTGTCGATCATCTCGATGCCGCGGTCGGTCATGCGCCGGTAGAGCTCGTCGATGTCGAGGACGCGCGGGGTGAGGTGGTTGATGTGGGTGCTGCGCACACCGCCGATGTCCGCGGCCACGGCGGAGATCCGCTCCAGGGTCTCGTACCAGCTCTTGTCGACCGGCTCGGCGGACAGCTCGAATGCCCGCACGGCGAGGTGCAGGAAGCGCTCGGCCTCCTCCTGGGGCAGCTCCCCCTCGGCGGCGGCACGGTCGGCCAGCGCCAGCAGCTCGGGGGGAAAGAGCTCGCGGTCCGCGAGGAAGGCTTCCAGGCGCGAGCGCAGCTCGGTGTCGAAGAAACGGGGGTCGGCCGGGGTGAGCATGGAGGTGAAGACCCGGAAGGGATTGCGCGCCAGTTCCTCGCCGTCCACGGGCCGGAAGGCGGTGGATACCACGGGGACGGCGCTGGCCGCGGCCTCCCGCAGGTCGTAGAAGCCCACCGGGTGCATACCGAGGGCGCCGAAGATCCGGGCCACTTGCCCCAACTCCCGTGGCGTGCCGACACGGATGGCCCCGTGGCGCTCGGCCGTCACCCGGCTGATGGACCCGAGACGTGTCGCGTCGGCTCCCCGCGCACGCAGGACGTCCTCGTTGACCTCGCGCGAGACGTCCACGAGCGTGGCGTAGGCGGGCACCTCCTGCCCGTACATCTCCGACAGCCGGGCCGCGAACGCGGCCCTCAGCTGCCACTGGCTGAGCGTTGACATGGTTCGGCCTTTCGATCGGGGTGCATGGTTCACACCACGTGTGCTTCGGGGCGGGACTCGGCGCCGTGGTGGAACCGGTCGGCGCTGAGCGGGGAGATGTCGGTGAACGGCACACGCTCCAGGTACAGATCGCGCAGGACCTCGCCGACCGCGGGTGCCTGAAGGAAGCCATGGCCGGAAAACCCGGCCGCGTAGAGGAAGTTGGGCAGCTCCGCGGAGCGGCCGATCAGCGCGTTGTGGTCCGGTGTGACCTCGTACAGACCGGCCCATCCGCCCACGGTCTCCATGCCGGCCAGGGCCGGGGCGCGGTGGCGGGCGACGGTGCGGAACAGCTCCAGCCACTCCGGGGTCCAGGTGGTGTCGAAGCCGTCCTCCTGGTCGGGGTCGGCCAGCCCGAGCAGCAGACCGTCGTCGCTGTTGTGGAAGTAGGCGGTCGAGGAGAAGTCGATGGTGAACGGGATGCGCGGGGCGGGCGGGGTGATCGGCGCGGTGAACGCCAGCTGCCGCTTCACCGGCCGGACCGGGAGGTTGACGCCGGCCATCTCCCCGATCCGCCCGGACCAGGCCCCCGCCGTGCAGATCACGGTGGAGCACGCGATGCGGCCGTGGCTGGTGTGCACACCGACGACCCGGTCCCCGGCCGTGTCGAGGCCGGATACCGCGGTGTGGGTGGCGATGGTGACGCCGGCCCGGGCCGCCGCCCGTGCGTACCCCTGGACGACCAGCCCGGGGCGGGCGTGTCCGTCGGCGGGGGAGTACGCGGCGGCCACGAGGCCGTCGGTGCTGAGATAGGGACACAGGCGCTGGGCCTCTTCGGGGGCGATCATGCGGCTCGGCACGCCCAGGCTGTTCTGGAGCAGGACCCCGGCCTCGAAGTCGTTCGCCTGCTGTGCGCTGTCGAGCAGGAAGAGGTAGCCGACGGTGTCGAGCCGGATGTCGGCGCCGGGCCGGTGGCGGAACTCCTGGTAGGCACGCAGGCTGCGGCTGCCCAGCTCGATATTGAGCGGATCGGAGAACTGGGCGCGTACGCCGCCGATCGGCTTGCCCGAACTGCCGCGGCCGAGGTCGTCGCGCTCGACGACGACGATGTTCGTCACCCCGGCCTCGGCGAGGTGAAACGCGGTGCTCGCACCCATCACGCCGCCACCGATGATCACAACATCGGCGGAGGCGGGAACGGTGCGGAAGGCGGAGGAGGACAACAGGCCACTCCCTTCCAGAGGCCACCTCGCCGGACGGGGACGGGTCCACGCCCGGGGGCGGCAGGGCTGTCAGGACAGAGCGATGCCGATCAGCTATCTCCGCGTCATCGTGCAGCACACCAACGTTGACGTCTATCAACGGTCCATGCTTCCGATCTTTTAGGATCCCTATATGGACTGGACGAGTGCGCAGCTGCGTTCGCTGGTGGAACTGACCAGACGCGGGACCATCACCGCCGTCGCGGAGGCCCTGGGATACACGCCCGGCGGGGTGTCGCAGCAGATCACCGCGCTGGAGAAGGCCACCGGCATGCAACTGCTGCGGCGGGTGGGACGCCGGGTGGAGCTCACCGACGCCGGGATGACACTGGCCCTGCACGCCGAGCGCATCCTCACCACGGAGGCCGAGGCCGTCGAAGCGCTGGAGCGCACCCGGAACGAGGTCTCCGGGACGCTGCGGGTAGGGCTCTTCGCCACGGCCGCCGCCGAGATCCTGCCGCCCGCCCTGCGGCAGGTGCGCGAGACCCATCCCGGAGTGACCGTGCGCAGCCGGGACATGGACGTGGACGAGGTGTACGACGCGGTGGCCGGCGGAAGCGTGGACCTGGCGCTGGGACTGGACTACCCGGACGTGCCCATCCCACGGGATCCGTCGCTGCGGGTGCGGGAGCTGTCCAGGGAGCGCTTCTCGCTCGCGGTGCCCACCGGGGCCATGTCCGGGAGGTCCGGCAGGTCCGGTCGATCGGATCAGTCCGGCGGGTCCGGTCAGTCCGGCAGATCCGGTCAGCCCGGCGGGTCGGGTCGGCAGAAGGTCTCGCTCGCCGACACCAGGGACCTGGGATGGATCCTGCCGTCCGTCGGCAGCTACTACGGCCGCGCCGTGCTCACCGCCTGCCGCCGTGCCGGATTCGAACCGCAGGTGCTGCACGAAGTGACGGACACGGCCGCCACCCTGGCCCTGGTCGAGGCCGGAGTCGGGGTCAGCGTGGTGACGGATCTGATGCTCCGGCTGCGCCCGTCCTGCCTCGACGTCCTGGACCTGCGCGAGACGATGGAACGCCACATCGTGGTGGTGTACCGCTCCTTCGCCGAGCACCGGCCGACGGTGGCCGCGCTGGTGGATGTGTTGCGCACCTCGGCGGGTCGGCGGCCACCCGGGGGTCGGCAGCAAAGCGGGAACACGCTCCTCACCCGCTGACGAGACCATGAAATGGCCCAGTTTTTCTTGGTCTCAGGGGCGCAAGTTGTCGCGCTGCTGAGTCTTTCGGGCGCGGCAGACCCTGGGCGATGGTTTCAGGCCAGTGGTGACCCGCACCACGCCGGTGGCCCGTCGTGCCGCCGCTTGTCTGCCATGGAGCCAGCCATGTCCCCCAACCACACCCCCAAGCCCGGGCTTCCCGCCCTCCTGGGAAGAGGCCCCCAGGGGATCTTCCGGCGCACACTCCCCTCCGAACAGCCCGCGGGCGAGCGCATGGTGCGCACCCTCGGGCTCACCCAGCTGACGATGATCGGCGTCGGCGCGATCATCGGGGCCGGTATCTTCAGCCTGGCGGCGGCCGTCGCCAGGGACGTCGCCGGTCCCGCCGTACTGATCTCGTTCCTGGTCGCCGGAGCCGCGTCGCTGTGCGCGGCCTTCGCGTACGCGGAGTTCGCCGGCATGGTGCCGAAAGCGGGCTCCTCCTACACCTACTGCGCCGCGGTCCTCGGGGAGGTCGTGGGGTGGATCGTGGGGTGGGACCTCCTCCTGGAGTACACCGCCATCGTCGCGGTCGTCGCGATCGGCATGTCCGGCTACCTCGGCTTCCTCCTGGACGCCGTCGGGATCCACCTGCCCACCTGGGCACTGGGCGCGCCCGGCACCGGCGCCGGCCACCGGATCGACCTGCTGGCCGTGGTGATCTGCCTGGCCGTTGCCTGGCTGCTGACCCGTGGCACCCGCACCTCCGCCCGCGTCGAGACCGTGCTGACCATCGTCAAGATCGCCATCGTTCTCGTGGTGATCGCGGTGGGCTTCACCAAGGTCGACAGCGGGAATCTCACGCCGTTCGCGCCCTTCGGACTCGGCGGGGCCTTCACCGGCGCCGCCACCGTCTTCTTCGCCGTCTTCGGCTATGACGCGCTGAGCACCGCCGCCGAGGAGTCGGTGGAGGCCCGCAACAAGCTGCCCAGGGCCATGATGCTGTCGCTGGGCATCTCCATGGCCCTGTACGTGCTGGTGTGCGTCGTGCTCACCGGCATCCAGCACTACAGCGAGCTCAACCCGAACAGCGGCATCTCCAGCGCCTTCGCCAGCGTGGGCCTGAACGGACTGGCCAACGTCATCGCCGTCGGAGCGGTCATCGGCATCGTCACCGTGACGTTCTCCTTCATGATGGGCGCCTCGCGCCTGTGGTACGCGCTCAGCCGGGACGGACTCATGCCGGCGTGGTTCGGCGCCATCCACCCCAAGCGCAAGGTGCCGCACCGCGCCACCTGGATCATCGGCATCGTCTCCGCCGTACTCGCGGGCGCGCTTCCCATCAACGCGGTGGCGGAACTGACCAACATAGGAGTCCTGCTGGCCTTCATGGTGGTCTGCGCGTCCGTGCTGATCCTGCGCTACCGGAAGCCGCACCTCAAGCGCGCGTTCCGATGCCCCGGGATGCCGGTGGTGCCCGTCCTCGGCATGGTCTTCTCCGGCTGGCTGATGTCGTTCCTGCAATGGGAGACCTGGGTTCGGCTGGCGGCATGGCTCGTTGCCGGGCTGGTCGTCTACGGCGCCTACGGCTACCGCCGCACCCGCCAGGTGATGCCCGGAGGGTCCGTGGACCTCGACACCCTGGACGACCTGGCCGACACCGAGGATCCCGAGCCGCACACCCCGACCACCTCCGCCAGTTGGGTGCGCAGATAGTGGGTGGCCACCGGGAAACCGGTGCGGGGCGCCCCCTTTGACGACAGCGACGCCGCGGAGATCCGTCAGAAGGGCCCTAGTCCGGCTGTTCGTCCCGCGTGGCGTGCACATACGGTTCGTCTGCCGGTACCGCGCCGCGCAGCGAGCGGATCATCGTGCCCAGCAGCGGGTTGCTGTTCTCGTGGCGATGCAGGGCCATCACGCGGCGGAACGCCAAGCGCTGCGCCAGCCGAGTCGCCTCCACCGAGTCGCCGGGTGAGTGACCGAGCCCCGGCACGATGGCCACTCCAAGACCCGCGGACACCAGCTCCCGTACGACGTCGTAGTTATTGCTGCGAAAGGTGACCGCGGCCTCGTAACCGGCCGCCGCGCACAGCCGGGCGAGCGAGAGCGCACCGGCCGTGCCTTCCCTGCTGGTGATCCAGCGGGCCTGCGAGAGCCCGGCCAGGCGCGGGCTCAGACCGCTGCCACGGGCCCTGAGCAGCACGAGATCCTCGCGTACGAGCTGGTGGCAGGCCAGGCCGTCCGACCACTGCCGGGGGCTCAGCCCGTACTCGTACACCAGCGCCACATCCAGATCCCCGGCGTTCAGCGCGGCGACGAGCTCCTCCGGCTCGCCCTCCTCGAGCTGCACCTGCGCCCGCGGGTGGGCCGACGTCAGGGCCGACAGCGCCGGTGGCACGAGCCGGACACTGGCGGTGGGGAAACTTCCCAGCCGCAGCCGAGCCGTGGCACCGGTGGCGAGCTGGTGCACCTGATGGCCGAGGTCGTCCATGGCCGCCAGCACCGGGACACTGAGGTCGACCAGGCGGTGAGCCGCCGCGGTCGCCCGGACACCGTGCGCCTCCCGCTCGAACAGCACCAGTCCCGTCTCCTTCTCCAGGGCCGAGACCTGCTGGGAGATCGCCGAGGCGGTGTACCCGAGCTCGCGGGCCGCGATGACGAACGAGCCGGTGCGTACAACGGCCCTCAGGGTGAGCAGATGCTGCGGCTTGAGCAACGCGTACCTCCCGTCGGACTCCGGAACGGGCCACAGCGTAAGCATCGCTGTGGCTCAAAGGTCAATACTTTCGTGCTGCTGGGTCTTGTGAGGTGGGCCGGGGCCCCGGATCGTGGCTGTGACGAGGACGAACATGGCCGATGGACAAAGGAGCTACCGCAGTGACGGCGACCGCGCAGGGCCCGCAACGTCCCGACGCCGCGACAGCGCGGGGCATGGAACGTCCCGACACCGCGACGCGCGGCCCGCAACGTCCCGACGCCGCGGCCGTGACCGAGGCGCTCACTCAAGGCGACTGCGGCGAGGTGCACGGCGACGCCGGACGCCGGGCCCAGTACGCGGCCGACGCCTCCAACTACCGCCAGGTCCCCCTGGCCGTGGTCTTCCCCCGCGAGCGGCGGCACGTGCTCAACACCATCGCCGTCTGCCGCCGCCTGGGCGTGCCGATCACCTCGCGCGGCGCGGGCACCAGCACCTCGGGACAGGCCATCGGCTCCGGCGTGGTCATGGACTTCTCCCGCTACTTCAACCGCCTCCTCGCCCTGGACCCCGACACACGGACGGCCACGGTGCAGCCCGGCATCGTCCTGGACGAGCTGCAACGGGCCGCCGCCGAACACGGCCTGCTCTTCGGCCCGGACCCCTCCACCCACAGCCGCTGCACCCTCGGCGGAATGATCGGCAACAACGCGTGCGGCTCACACTCCGTCGCCTGGGGGCGAACCGCGGAGAATGTCCTGGAGCTCGAAGTGGCCACCTATCGCGGCACCGTGCTGCGGCTCGGTGAGATGACGCAGGGAGAGATCGACGCGGCCATCGCCGTCGGCGACGACCGCGCCCACCTCATCGCCTCCCTGCACCGCCTCGCCGAGCGGAATCTGGCAACCCTGCGCACACGGCTGGGCCGGTTCCCCCGTCAGGTCTCCGGCTACGCCCTCGAACACCTGCTGCCGGAGCGGCGCTTCAACCTCGCCCGGGCCCTGGTCGGCAGCGAGGGCACACTCGCCGTCATCCTCTCCGCCACCGTCCGCCTGGTACCGCCTCCTCCCGCACGAGCCCTGGTGGTGCTCGGCTACCGCGACGCATGCGCGGCAGCCGACGCCGTACCCGGCCTCCTGGGACATCGCCTCCTGGCGCTGGAAGGGCTCGACCAGGCCCTGACCGACATCGTCACCCGCCCCGGGACCCGCCGCACGATCGACACCTTGCCCGGGGCGCGGGCGTGGCTCTTCGCGGAACTCGGCGGCGAGGAGGAGGAACTGCCCTGTCGTGCCGAGGAACTTGTCGCGGCAGCGAGGGAGAGCGCGGGCTTCACCGGGGGCGAGATCGTCACCGATCCCCTGCGCGCCCGACAGCTGTGGCGGATCCGGGAGGACGGAGCCGGTCTGGCCACCCGGCTGCCCGACGGATCGGAGGCGTGGCCCGGCTGGGAGGACGCCGCCGTCCCTCCCGAGCAACTGGGCTCGTATCTCCGGCAGTTCACCGAACTGCTCGCGCGGCACCACCTGCGGGGAGCCGTCTACGGGCACTTCGGGGAGGGCTGCCTGCACGTACGGATCAACTTCGACTTCACCACCGACCACGGGACCGCCGTCTTCCGTACCTTCGTCACCGAGGCCGCCGCACTCATCGCCGCACACGGCGGCTCCCTCTCCGGAGAGCACGGCGACGGCCAGGCGCGCTCCGAGCTGCTGCCGCTGATGTACGGCCCCGACGTCATGGCCCTGTTTCAGCAGTTCAAAGACGTCTGGGACCCCGACAACGGTCTGAACCCCGGAATGATCGTCGATCCGCTGCCCCTCGACGGCAATCTGCGGGTCGGCCCGCACCGCGCCCCGCCGTCACTGACCACCGTCTTTCCCCTCCACGCCGACGACGGCGACTTCGCCAAGGCCACCCGCCGGTGCGTCGGCGTCGGCAAATGCCGTACCGCCGCCCCACACGGCGATGTCATGTGCCCCAGCTACCGCGTCACCCTCGACGAGAAGGACTCCACCCGCGGCCGTGCCCGTCTGCTGTACGAAATGACGCAGGGCGAGGTCATCACCGACGGCTGGCGGTCCACCGAAGTGCGGGACGCGCTCGATCTGTGTCTGTCGTGCAAGGGGTGCAGCGCCGACTGCCCGGTCGGCGTGGACGTGGCCACGTACAAGTCGGAGTTCCTGCACCACCACTACCGGCGACGGATCAGGCCCGCCTCCCATTACTCCATGGGCTGGCTGCCCCTGCTGTCCCGGGTCGCCGCCCGGATGCCCCGGCTGGTCAACGCCCTCACGGCATCCCGCCTCGCACCGGCGATCAAGCGGTTGGGAGGCATCGCCGCCGAGCGCGAGGTGCCCCGCTTCGCCGACCGGACCTTCCTGGCCTGGTTCCGCGCGCGCACGCCCGAGGGCGACGGACACCGTGGCCCGGTCGTGCTGTGGGTGGACTCCTTCAACAACCACTTCACCCCCGACGTCCTCAAGGCGGGCGTGGCGGTTCTGGAACACGCCGGATATCGGGTCCAGGTCCCGCCCGGCACCCAGTGCTGCGGCCTGACCTGGATCACCACCGGACAGCTGGGCATCGCCCGCCGTGTCGCGCGCCGCACCGCCACCGCGCTCGCACCGGCCGTCCGTGCGGGAATGCCGGTCGTGGGCCTGGAGCCGAGCTGTACCGCGGCGCTGAAAACCGATCTGCCCGAGCTCCTGGACGGTGACACCGACGCACGCGCGCTCGCCCGGTCCACCCTCACCCTCGCCGAACTCCTCGTCCATCACACCGCGGGCTGGCGGCCGCCGCACATCGACGCCCGCTCCATCAGCCAGACCCACTGCCACCAGCACGCCACCAGCGGCTTCACCGCCGACAGCGCCCTCCTGGACGCCATGGGCGTCGACAACCGCGTGCTGAACTCAGGCTGCTGCGGCTTGGCCGGAAACTTCGGCTTCGAACGTAACCACTACGACGTGTCCGTGGCGGCCGGCGAACAGGTTCTGCTGCCCGCCGTCCGAGCCGCCGCACCGGACACCGTCGTCCTCGCGGACGGCTTCAGCTGCCGCACCCAGATCGCTCAGCGGACCGACCGCGCGGGCACCCACCTCGCCGAACTGCTCGCCCGTGCTTCGCGCCATCAGCCCTTCTCCTCAGCAGACAAGGAATCCGCACCGTGACTGACGCACTGTCGCTCATCGACGACTGGGGACCCGAGAAGATCGTCGTCGTCTCCCACCGACGCACCGGCATGAAGGGCGTCCTGGTCATCGACAACACCGCCCGTGGCATCGGCAAGGGCGGCACCCGGATGAGCCCGACCGTATCCGTCCGTGAAGTCGCCCGCCTGGCCCGCGTCATGACGTGGAAGTGGGCCAGTGTCGACCTCTTCTACGGCGGTGCGAAAGCGGGAATCGTCGCCGACCCGGCCTCCCCCGGCAAGGAAGCGATCCTGCGGGCCTTCGCCCGCGCCCTGTCCAACGAGGTGCCCCGCGAATACGTCATGGGCCTCGACATGGGCCTGACCGAGAACGACGCGGCCATCATCCAGGACGAGCTCGGCGACCGCGGCGCGGCCGTCGGCACCCCGGGCCACCTCGGGGGAGTGGCCTACGACGAGCTCGGCGTCACCGGCTACGGAGTGGCCGAGGCCGCCGACGCGGCCGCTCAGCACCTCCGGCTGCCCCTCGGCGGCGCCCGGGTCGCCATTCAGGGATTCGGTGCCGTCGGCCACGCCGCCGCCGTGCGGTTCGCCGAACTCGGCGCCACCGTCGTCGCCGTCTCCACCGCCGAGGGAGCCCTTCACGATCCCGCCGGACTGGACGTGCCCGCCCTGCGGACCGCGCGGGAAGAGCACGGCGACGACTTCGTCACCCGCCACCACCAGGGCATCGCCGTACCAGCCGGCCAGGAACTCACCGTCGACTGCGACATCCTCGTCCCGGCGGCCTTGCAGGACGTCATCGACGAGACAACCGCCCACCAGATCAAGGCCAAGCTGGTCGTGGAAGGCGCCAACCTCCCCACCTCACCCCAGGCGCAGTCCATCCTCGCGGAACGTGGCATCTCCCTCCTGCCCGACTTCGTGGCCAACGCCGGTGGCGTCGTCGCCGCCGCGTTCGCCATGGACGCCCGCTACTCCGGATTCCGGCCCGAGAGCTCCACCATCTTCGAGACGATCTCCAAGCGGCTGCGCACCAACGCCGTCACGGTTCTCGAAGAGGCCCAGCGCCGCGCCACCACCCCGCATATCGCCGGGCGCGGGCTCGCCGAGGAACGCGTCCGCGCCGCCATGCGCAGCAAGGGCCGCATCGACCCCTGATCGTCGTGTTACCTGCCAGGCAGGTGACGGCCTGGGTGCGGTGGCCCGCGACGCCGTGGGCTCACGGAGCTCGGCCCAGCGCGCCAAGACCTGGGAGTGCGCGAACCCCGACCGTACCCGTCTCCTCGTGGATGTGTCGCACTCCGGGGCCCGGCGGTGGAGAACTCAGAGCACGTGTTGGATCACAAAAAGAACGGAGATTCTGTTAGCGTACTCGGCGCAAGCAGAACCAATATTCCTTTTGTGGGGGTGTGTGGTGCCGCGGCTCACCGACGCGCGCAAGGAACTCCGGCGTGCCCAGATCGCCGAGGCCGCCGTGCGCTGCTTCGGCCGCAATGGTCTGGAGCGGACCTCGATCGCCGACATCACGGCCGAGTCCGGCCTCTCGGCCGGCTCGATCTATGCGCACTACCGCAACAAGGCCGACCTGGTCCAGGCCGCCGCCCGCGAGGTGCTCGCCAAGCGCGCCGAGGTTCTCGGCGAGTACGCCGCGAGCGACGCTCCGCCCGGACCCGACGAACTGCTCGCCCGCCTGACCGCCGCGATCGACCCCGCCGAGGCCCGGGTCGGCGTGCAGACCTGGGGGGAGGCGACCACCGACCCGGCCGTCCGCGACATCGTCGTCGACATGACGGACCGGATGCGGGCGATGCTGCACGACTGCGTCACGGCGTGGCTGGTCAAGGTCGAGCATCACGAGCCGGTCGGGGCCCGGGAGCGCGCCGCCCCGATCGCTCACCGGGTGATGGCGCTCTACCAGGCCGAACTGCTCTACACCGCCTTGCGATCAACGACCGAGGAGACAGCGTCATGACCACCCCGACCGCTTCGTTCGCCGGCCGCACCGTTGCCCGGATCGGCTACGGCGCGTTGCAGCTCGAGCGCCTGCGCGACCGCCGCGGCGAGGCCGTCGCGCTGCTGCGCCGCGCGGTCGAGCTGGGCGTCGACCATGTGGACACCGCAGAGTTCTACGGTTTCGGTTTCGCCAACCAGGTGATCCGCGAGGCGCTGCGCCCCGAGGACGACGTCCTGGTCGTCACGAAGGTCGGCGCCGACCCCGACCCCGGCGGGCAGTTGCCGCTGCGTCTGGCACAACGGCCCGAGCAACTGCGCGCCAGTGTCGAGGACAACCTGCGCGGCCTCGGCGTCGACCGGCTCGCGGTGGTCAACCTCCGCCGCCTGGACACCGGGCCCGGGCTGCGCCCCGAGGGCGACCAAGTCGTCGGCCTCGACGACCAGCTCGCGACGATGACCGCCCTGCGCGACGAGGGCAAGATCGGCGCGATCGGCCTGAGCAGCGTCACCCTCGACGGCCTGCGCCGCGCCCTGCCGGCCGGCATCGCCTGTGTGCAGAACGCGTACAGTCTCGCCTCCCGCGACGACGAGGACATGCTCGAACTGTGCACGGCCGAAGGCATCGCCTGGGTGCCGTTCTTCCCGCTGGGCGGGGCCTTCCCCGGCCTGCCGAAGGCCACCGAGGAACCGGCCGTTCAGGCCGCGGCCGAGTCCCTGGGCGTCACGCCCTCCCAGGTCGGCCTCGCCTGGCTGCTGCACCACGCCCCGAACGTGCTGCTCATCCCCGGCACCGCCGACGCCGCCCACCTCGAGGCCAACATGGCGGTCGGCGAGATCACCTTCGACGCCGCGACCCTCGCCACCCTCGATGCCATCGAATCCCGCTCCAACGAGGCCCCCATCGGCTGACCGGAACCACAACGCGACCAGGTTCGCGACCATGTGCCGGACGCCCTGACGGAACGCCGGGCCGCGCCGGTGAATCCCGCTCCACCAGGCTCTGAGGACGGATCATGAAGGCCATCATCTACCGCGACAACGGCGACCCCGACGTTCTTCGGCTCGTCGACCGCGACCTGCCCGCGCCCCGCCCCGGCGAGGTTCGCGTACGGATCGCCGTGTCCGGGATCAACCCGACCGACTGGAAGGCCCGTTCCGGCGCCTCCGGCCCCAAGCACTTCCCCGAGGTCACCCCGCACCTCGATGGCGCCGGCACGATCGACGCCGTGGGTGAGGGGGTCGACCGGAGCCGGGTCGGCCAGCGGGTCTGGCTGTTCCTGGCCGCCGCCGGGCGGCCCACCGGTACCGCCGCCGAGTTCAGCGTCGTGCCCGCCGAGCGGGCCGTGCCCCTGCCCGACGAGGCCGGTTTCGACGTCGGCGCCGCACTCGGCGTCCCCGCGCTCACCGCGCACCGCGCGCTCACCGTCGCCGAGGACGGGCCGCGCCGTCTGCGGCCCGGGGCGCTCGACGGGAAGGTGGTGCTCGCCGCGGGCGGGGCCGGGGCGGTCGGACACGCGGTGATCCAGCTCGCCCGGTGGGCCGGCGCCACCGTGATCAGCACGATCAGCGGCCCGGAGAAGGCCAGGCTGGCCACCGCCGCCGGGGCCCACCACGTGATCAACTATCGCGAGGGCGACCCGGCCGCCGAGATCCGCGAGATCGCCCCGGACGGCGTCGACATCGTCGCCGAGGTGGCGCTGGGCGCCAACCTCGCACTGGACATGGCCGTGTTGCGGACCCGCGGCACGATCTCGACCTACGGCAACGACGGTGGCCGGCCGGTCGAGCTGGACGTGATGCGGAACATGGTGCTGAACACACGCTTCCAGTTCGTGGTGCTCTACACGGTCGGTTCGGAGCCGCTCGCCGCGGCCGTTGAGGACGTCGCCGCCGCGGTGCGCGGTGGCGCGCTGCCGGTCGGCGAGGAGCACGGCCTGCCGCTGGTCCGCTTTCCGCTCGACCGCACCGCCGACGCACATCGAGCGGTGGAGAGCGGCGCGGTCGGCAAGGTCCTGGTGGACGTCGCGTCGTGACGTCCGGTCGGCCACGGCATCCTGGGGTCAGAGGCTGGTGAGCAGGGCGTCGAGTGGCGCGGGTACGCGGTCGTCGTCGAGGGCCTCGACGAGGACGCGGCCGTAGTGGATCTTCCGCCCCTTCTTCGTGCCGAGGAAGCGCCGCAACTGCTGCTGTGAGGTGCGGCTCTGCTGTGCGGGCTGGCGCAGGAAGGTCCGCAGGGCGCGCAGGTCGCCCTCCGCCCGGACGAGCTCCGCCACCTGGGTCACGCCCAGGGCGCGGATGAGCTCGTCCTCCAGATCCGCCGCACAGACGAAGAACTCCTGCCGAGCCGCGCCGGCCCGCTCCAGACCGCGGGTGTAGAAGCGACGCTCCGCCTCGTCGCACAGTCCGGTGAGGCGGAGGCCCAGACCGGGCGGCCCGAGGAGATGGGCGAAGCGTCCGACGCTCATGGCACCGCCCATCGGCAGGACGCAGACTCCTTCGGCCGCCAGGTCCCGGCCGTGGCGGGCGGCCAGCGCGCTGACCGCCGCGGCGTCGCTCGGCCCTTCGAGCAGGACGACCGCCCGGACGGGCAGCCGCGCGGCCAGCTCGCGCGCGGGGTTGTCGGGGCCACCGGCCGCCCACGCGGTGACGGCTTCCCGGAACGCCCCCATGTCAGCCATGAGACGAGTCTCCGGCCCTTCCGGCCGCCACGCCAGGGAATTTCACCCACCCGGAGACGGACGTCACTCCATGACCACCACGCTCGCCACCACGGCCGGGACCCTGGCCGACCCCGACACCCCGTTCGCGGTGGTCGACGTGCACGTTCGCGGTGGTCGACGTGCACAAGGACACGGCGTGTTGCGTCGCGGCGTCACCCTCCGCGTCCTGCTGGACAGCGTCGAGCAGGACGCCTTCGTCGCGGAGGCCTCCCGCCGGGCCGGTGTCGGCGTTCCCGCGCAGATCGAGATCGACTGCGGCGGCCACCGCGGCGGCCTCAAGACCCCACTGCCGATCGACGTCCGGATCGAGACCGTGCGAGCGTCCGCCGTCGACCATTGGCGGGGATCATCCTCAGGTGCGGGTGGCAGTGACGGCCAGGGTCGCGTACCGCATGGGGAAACTGCCGCCGTGGGCGTCGACCGCGTCGCCCATGGCGGCCAGAAGTTCGTCGCGTCTGCCGGATGGGAGCCGGGTGTAGGCGCTCAGCGTGGGAAGGACGTCGAGCCATTCGTCGCGGGTGTAGGTGCGCTCCCAGTCGAAGCGCAGGAAGTCCGGTTCGGCGAAGCCACCCGCTGCCCGGATGTTGTCACCGGCTTTGGCCACGCTCCTGGCACAGGACTCGAATGTCGAGGTGGAATTCTTGAGGAGCGTCGTGTTTTCGGGGAACATGCGCCGGTTGATCTCGAGGAACGCCTGGGCGAGTTCCCTTGGGGTTTCGCTGGCGTTCCAGAAAATGGTGAGTCGGCCACCGGGGCGCAGGGCGGTCGCTGCCTTGACCGCACCGGCCAGCGGGTCGATCCAGTGCCAGGTCCGGCCCGCCACGACGGCGTCGAACAAGCGGCCGGCGGGGTCCCAGGCCTCAAAGGTGGACACCTCGACGTCGAGCCCGCGCGAGCGGGCGTATGAGGCCGAGCGCTCGTCGGGTTCGACGCCGAGGACCTGGCAGCCGGTCTCCTGCAAAAGGCGGGCGACGACGCCGGTACCGCAGCCGACGTCGACCGCGGTGGCCGGAGCGGAGCTGGTGATGGCCTCGATCAGGGCCGGGGGGAAGCTCGTGCGGGCGCGGTCATAGCGCTCGGCGTCGGCGCCGTAGGACTCGGCCATCTCGCGGTGCTGGTGGAACATGCCGCTCGAAGTGGACATGCGCACACGCTAAGGGCCGCATGCGCACCGGTCAACGGCGACGATCTCGTTCTGCCCGCCGATACCGTTCAACCAGGGCGTGGTCGAGGGCGAAGCCTCGTCCCGTGTCTGTCCGATGCGCGCTCGTGGGCCTCGTGGGTGAGCGCGACCGAGAGCACGATCCCGAGCAGCGGCACCGGGACGAGGCCGCCGGCGGGGTTCACTTGAGGAAATCGGCCGCCCGCTCGCCCCATGTGCGGAGGTCGGCGCGGGTCTCGGACACGTGCAGGGTCGAGCCGGGGATCGCGGCGGCGAGCGTCTCCGACAGGGACACCGGGTGGCCCGGGTCGCCGGCCCAGGCGAGGATCAGCGTCGGCTGGGTGATCCGCGCGATGGCGTCCAGCGGCGGCAGGTCGCTGATGCCCGCCCCGAGCAGGACGGCCGGAAGCAATTCGGCCGTGACGTCCGGGGTGGGCGGAAAGCCCTCGACCTCCGCGAAAATGGCCGGCACCGGGGCCTTCGCCAGGACCTTGGCCAGGGCCTCCACCCCCTTCTGCTGCGCGTAGTCCGCCAACTGCCGGTACACGTCGCCCTGCGCGGCTCGTGCCTCCCAAGCCGTCGGAGACGCGGTGAGGACGAGCCGGTCGAAGCGCTCCGGATCGGTCGTCACGGCGTGCAGCAGCGCTCCGGTGCCCATCGAGCAGCCGATCGCCGAGACGGGCGCCGCCGGGGAGAAGTGCCGGACGAGCTCGATCATGTCCTCGCCCTGCGACTTCCACGAGTAGTCGGCCGGGTCGCCGGTCCCTTCGGACTCGCCGTGGCCACGGGCGTCATAGGAGATGAGGCGTCGGCCGGCCGAGGTCACCACGGAATAGTCGGTCAGGTTCGCCCGCCGTTCGGAGGCCCGGCTGCCGCACAGCCCATGGGCGTTGAGGACGACCGGTCCTGAGCCCTCGTCGGAATAGGCGAAGCGGATTCCCCGCAGACTTACCGTCACTGTTCTGCCTTTCGAGTGTCGGCCACCCCCGTCGAGGACGATCTTAGAGCTGCGGTGAGAAAGGCGGCGATGTCGGAGAACGACCGGGCGTCCGCAGCCGCGTGGCAGGACACTCCCGACGCCGGACTTGCGTCATGCAAGCAGCGTATACAGTGCAGTTGCGACAGATGTGATCATCATCGGCCAGGTAGCAAGGAGGCTCACCCCCTGTGAAAGCCACCCCGCGGAACACCACCCCGCAGCGGCCGATCCCGCCGGAGATATTCGAGCGCAACGGCTGCCCCTTCGATCCGCCCGCCGCCATGAAGGCCTTGCACGACCGTGGCCCGGTGACCCGGATCGACCTGCTCAACGGTGCCCACGCCTGGCTCGTCTCCGGTTACGAAGAAGTGCGCGCCGTACTCGGCGACGCCCGCTTCAGCTCCGACCGCCTCCGCTACCCGAGCACATTGAGCATGTCACCCGAGGAAGTGGCCAACCGCCAGGCCCAGCCGGGCGGGCAGTGTCCTGTCGCCCCGCAGGAGCGCAAGGACGGCATGTTCATCTTCATGGACGCGCCCCAGCACCCGAGGCTGCGGCGGCTGCTGTCCGGCCAGTTCACCGTCAAACGCATGAAACACCTGGAAGACCACGTGCGTGACTTAGCGGTGCGGCTCATCGACGTGATGCGGGCCGACGGCACCCAGGCCGACCTGGTCAAGGCCTACGCGCTGCCGCTCCCGTCGCTGGTGATCTGTGAACTGCTCGGCGTCGACTACGCCGACCGCACCGAGTTCCACCACCGCACCGCGATCGCCCTGGACCTGTCACGCCCCAGCGAAGAACGCCGGCAGGCCAGCGGCGAGCTGCGCCAGTTCATGGCCAAGCTGGTGGGCGCCAAACGCAGGCACCCGGGCGACGACATCATCTCCGGGCTGATCCACGACGACTACGACCCGCCGCTGACCGACCGGCAGTTGGTCGACATCGCCACCACCCTGCTCAGCGCCGGCCACGAGACCACCGCCAACATGCTCGCCCTGAGCACCTTCGCCCTGCTGGAAAACCCCGACCAACTCAGCCGCGTACGCGACGACCCGACCGTGCTGGACAACGGCGTCGAAGAACTACTGCGCTATCTGTCGGTCTTCCACAATGGCCCGACACGGTTCGCCACCGAGGATCTGACCGTCGGCGACGTCACCATCCCGGCCGGCGACACCGTCGTCATGGCCGTACCGGTCGCCAACCGCGACGAGCAGCGCTGGCCCGAGCCCGACCGTCTCGACCTCACCCGCCCCCGAACGTCCCACCTCGCCTTCGGCCACGGCGCCCACCTGTGCCTGGGCCAGCAACTCGCCCGGGTCGAGCTGCGCACCGGCCTCGCGGAGCTGATCACCCGCCTGCCTGGGCTCCGGCTCACCACCCCGGCGAGCGAGATCCCACTGCGCGAGCAAATGGTGGTCTACGGTGTTCACTCGCTGCCCGTCGCCTGGAACTGACGGTACGTCAACGCTTGGTCGAGGTTCGGTCGGTGAGTTCGCGGATTGATTCGAGCGTCTCGATGCGCTGCACCAGCCCGATGATTTCGTCGGCGCGGTCGGCGCCCAGGATGGGGCTGACGAGGCCGGCGAACTTGGCTTTCAGAGTCTCCCACTGGCGGGGCAGCTCGTTGTCGGACTTGACGGCCAGCGCGTTGACGCGCGCCTTCAGCTCCTCGCCGTCTCTGAGCCGTACCCGGACCTCGGTCGGCATGGTTATGTTGCGGACACGCGTGACCGGCGTGACCCGGACGCGACGGCGGAGCGCGACCATGGTGGGGTCCTGGATCCTCTCGTCGGTCAACGCGGAGGGTCCCGTCGCGCTTCCCGCGAGGGCCAGCGCCGCGGCGTAGCGGATACTGAACATCCCTTCGACGCCGGTCCGGGGTTCCACGATGTCGCACACCTCCAGGTGCTGGGCGGAGACGAACACCTCGGCTTCGTCGACATCGTCGGCGGAGAACGCGTGCCGCTCCCTCAGGAGCTGGAAGCCGTCGATCGCGGAATGCGTGGCACCGCACAGTGCGTGCGGCTTGAACACGAGCCACTCGACGGCCAGCCGTTGGCGCAGCGAGGTTCCCGGGCCCGTCGGTTTGAAGTCGGCGGGCCCGTTGTTGTGCGTGGCGGCGAATCCCTGCGGCGCCTCGAGAATGGTGGTGTCCCCGGTGTAACCCGCTTCCGCCAGCCGGGCCGACAGGATTCCGACCGCTGCCGCGTTCCCGACGTTCAGGTGCTTCGACATCGTCCCGAAGCTCGCCCGCAAGCCCGACGCCTGGGTTCCGGCGATCCCCAGCGCGTGCCGCAGCCGCAGCGGATCCAGCTCGAGAAGGCGGCCCGCGCCCATCGCCGCGCCGAATGCGCCGAAGGTGCTGCTGCCGTGGTAGCCGCGGTCGTACGAGGCGCTGCCGCACGCGGCGGCGACCATCTTTCTGGCCTCATGGCCGAAGAGCATCCCCTGGATGGTCGTCGGTCCGTCCTTGTCCAGTTCCTCGGCCAGGGCGAACACCGCGGGAAGGATCACGGCCGACGGGTGGCCGCCGATGCTCATGTCGTCGTAGTCCAGCGCGTGAGCGGCGATGCCGCCCGCCAGCGCCGCCTGACGCGCCGTCAGCCGGTATGGGGTGCCGATCACTTGGGCCGTGGGGCTGCCGCCCTCGGCCGTCAGGAGCTGTTGGATCGCGCGGGCTGACGGCTCCTGCGCCCCGGCGATGCTGACCCCGAGCCAGTCGAGCACGGCGTGCCGCGCTCGCTCGATCACCCGCTCGGTCAGCTCCCGCGATGAGATCTTGCTGACCTCGGACACCAGGTGCTCGGTGTAACCGGTTTCGGCCTCCAAGGGGGTGGAGGCTGTGGTCACTGTCCGGCCGGTCATCGCTTCCACCCTCTGTCGCTCCGCTCTGCCCGGTGGGCTCGTCCCACGTCGGCCACTCGCCGTGGTGGAGACACCAACATCCGTATACAGCCCGTCATTTAAGCATGTGATACGATCATGGCGCCCGGCTGGCGGTGTATTCCGCGTGGCTCGACGCGAAACCGCGTTACGGAGCCCGGGAGTGCCGCGCATCCACGACGTACCGATCGACAAGCGTCTGCGTAACACCGAAGGGGACGGAATGGAAGCGCGTACCGCTACCCTCACCGAAATCC
Organism: Streptomyces lacaronensis; assembly: GCF_047337785.1. Taxonomy (NCBI): domain Bacteria; kingdom Bacillati; phylum Actinomycetota; class Actinomycetes; order Kitasatosporales; family Streptomycetaceae; genus Streptomyces; species Streptomyces lacaronensis. Next base: position 942,678 of record NZ_JBLHDK010000003.1, on the reverse strand, counting down.
GCGACTGGCTGACGGATTACCTCGCGGCGAAGCTGGAGCGCTCGCCCGAGGAGATGGACACTACCGAGAACCTCATGCATTCCGGAGTGGACTCGCTGACAATGGTCGCGCTCGGTCTGAGCATCGAGGAGACCTTCGAGTTCGAGATCGAGCCGGACTTCTTCAGTCGTTTTTCCACTATCGACGAGGTGGCCAAGGCGTTGCACGACCGGGTGCATTCCCCCGCTCAGGAGGCGGGCGGCGACGCCGTCTGAGCCTCGGCCGGTATGTCCTAAAATCGCGCGATTGCGGGTCGTCCTGAACCCGTAGATCACCAGTGTTAGATGGACCACATTGATTGTCGATCAACCGGTCGATACGGTGCGTTCATGGTCCAGTTAAGTGAGGATTTGGATGGTTGCCGAGTCGCGCTGTCCACTTCGGTGAACCGGGCACTCGACGGAGCGCGGCCAAGGCTGCTCGACCCCGGATGGATTCGTCCGCGCCAACGCCCGCAGCAGATCGGCAAACACGTTCTCGGATCCTGATTTCGAGCGCCGATTCCACTGCGGCATGCTCAGATGCCCGGCTCGTAGCGACGTCCTGGGTGAACTGTTCGCTGCCGACCGTAGGTACGGCGATCGTCTTGGCAGTCCGCCAACGCTCTGACACACAGGACAAGGTCGCGCTATGTCTTCCGAGCACCATGGTCGTCATGACAACGTTGTAGCGGTGGTGGGCGTCGCCTGCCGGCTGCCCGGCGCGGACGGCCCGACGGCGTTCTGGGACCTTCTGCGGCACGGCGTCGAGGCGGTCGGAACAGCCTCCGGCGATCGTCTTCCCGCCGATCCGACGGCGCCGGCGCAGGGCGGCTTCCTCGCCCGGATCGACGAGTTCGACGCCGGTTTCTTCGGGATCCCGCCGGCCGAGGCCCACGCCATGGATCCTCAGCAGCGCCTCGTCCTGGAGTTGGCCTGGGAGGCGCTCGAAGAGGCGGGCATCGTCCCGGCCTCTCTGCACGGCACTACGACCGGCGTCTACCTCGGTGTGATGGGCGACGACTACGCCCGGCTGACCTTGGGCGACCCGGACGGCCCGAGCGCGTACAGCGCCACCGGCGTCTACCGCAGCATCATCGCCAACCGCGTCTCGCACTTCCTCGGAGTGCACGGCCCCAGCCTGACCATCGACGCCGGACAGTCCTCGTCGCTGGTCGCCGTCCACTTGGCCGTCGAGAGCCTACGGCGCGGCGAGTGCGACACGGCGCTGGTCGGCGGCGTCAGCCTGATCGCCGACCCGGACAGCGGGCGACTCACCGCCCGGTTGGGCGCGATGTCACCCGACGGCCGCTGTTACGCCTTCGACGAGCGGGCAGGCGGATTCGTCCGGGGCGAGGGTGCCGGCCTGGTCGTCCTCAAACGGCTGAGCGCGGCGATCGCCGACGGGGACCGGGTGCTCTGCGTCATCCGGGGCAGCGCCATCAACAACGACGGTGACGGCGAGCGGCTGACCGACCCGAGCGCGGCGGCCCAAGAGGCGCTGCTGACCAGCGCTTACCAGCGGGCCGGGGTGACGGTCGGCGACGTCCAGTACGTGGAGGCGCACGGCACCGGCACCCGGGCCGGCGATCCGGTCGAGGCGGTCGCGCTCGGTGCCGCACTGGGCCGGCACCGGCCGGCGGACGCCGCGCTGCGGATAGGCTCGGTGAAGACGAACATCGGCCACCTCGAGGGCGCGGCCGGCATCGCCGGACTGATCAAGACAGTGCTCTGCATCGCCCACCGGGAACTGGTGCCCAGCCTCAACTTCGAGCGGCCGAACCCGGCGATCGCCTTCGACGAGCTCGGTCTCGGGGTCCAGCGGGAAACCTCGCCTTGGCCCCGTCCGCAGGATGAACTGATCGCGGGGGTCAGTTCGTTCGGCATCGGTGGCACGAACTGCCATGTCGTCCTGAGCGAGTGGACCGCGCCGGCGCCGGCCGCGCCGGACCGTCCCGAGCTCGGTGTCCTTCCGCTGGTCCTCTCCGGAGCAACCGACGCGGCCCTGTCCGCCCAGGCCGCGCGCCTCGCCACTCACCTCGATCGGCCGGAGCTGGCCGCGGCGGACCTGCCGGAGCTGGCACACGCGCTGGCCACCACGCGCACCGCGTTCGCGCACCGCGCCGTCGTGATCGCCCCCGACCGCGAGGGATTAGCCACCGGGTTGGCCGCCCTCGCGGACAACCGCGCTCGCCGCGGCGTCGTCCGTGGCACGGCCGGCGCCGCCGGCACCGCATTCCTCTTCTCCGGGCAGGGTAGCCAGCACGTCCGGATGGGCCTCGAACTCGCCGCCGCGCACGAGGCGTACGCCCGTGCCTTCGCCGAGGTCGAGAGGGTCATGGATCCGCACCTCGACCACTCCCTGGCCGAGATCCTGCGCGACCCCGACCTGATCCATGAGACCGCCTACAGTCAGCCCGCCCTGTTCGCCGTCGAGGTCGCGCTCTTCCGCCTCTACGAGAGCTGGGGCATCGCCCCGGACCTGCTGGGCGGGCACTCCATCGGTGAGCTCGCGGCCGCGCACGTGGCCGGCATTCTGAGCCTGGACGACGCTTGCACGCTGGTTGCCGAGCGCGGCAGGCTCATGCAGCACCTCCCGGACGGCGCCATGCTGTCGCTGCGCGGCGACGAACATGAAGTACGCACGTTCCTCGAGTCGGCGGCGGCCGACGTCTCGATCGCCGCTCTCAACGGCCCGGTCAGCACCACCCTTGCCGGAAACCGCGACGAGCTCACCGACCTGGCCGAGCGCTGGCGCGCCGACGGTGGCAGATGCCAGTGGCTGGAGGTGAACCGGGCCTTCCACTCTTCGCACACCGACCGGATTCTCGACGAGTTCCGTGAGGTCGCGGAGCGTCTCACCTACGCCCGGCCGCGCATTCCGGTCGTGTCCAACGTCACCGGGCGCGTCGTCACCGGTGACGAGATGAGCTCGGCCGACTACTGGGTCCGGCACGTCCGGCAGACCGTACGGTTCCTCGACGGCATCCGGGCCCTCGACGAGGCCGGCGTCACCACGTTCGTCGAGCTCGGCCCGGACACGGCGCTGTCCGCGATGGGCCGGTCCTGTCTGCCCGGCCGTGACGCCGTGTTCGTCAGCGTGCTTCAGGCCCGGCAGCCGGAGACGCGGTCCGTGATCGCCGCTCTGGCCGAAATGCATGTCCGCGGCGTACGGATTGACTGGAACGCCGTGTTCGGCGCGACCCCGGCTGCCCATGTGCCCCTGCCGACGTACGCGTTCCAGCGCTCCCGCTACTGGCTCGGCTCAGCGGCCGCGCCGGAACCGGACGCCACTGGCTCCGCCCTCGACCGGCGGATGGCCGGGCTGGCACCGACCGAACGTACGCTGGTCATGCTCGACTTGGTGCGCGAGCACGCCGCCGCCGTGCTCGGCCACGACGATCCGGGGGCGGTCGCCCCGACGCTCGCCTTCCACGACCTGGGTTTCACCTCGTTCAGCGGTGTCGATCTGGGTACCCGCCTGGCCCGAGCGGCCGGAGTCGCGCTGTCGCCGACCGCGGTCTTCGATTTCCCGACGCCGCAGGCGCTGGCCGAGCATCTGGTGCGGCTGGGGTCGGGTACGAAAAAGACTGCCGGTGAGGTGGTTCGGCCGCGGTCGGTGGGTGAGCCGATCGCGATCGTGTCGATGGCGTGTCGCTACCCCGGTGGGGTGTCCTCGCCGGAGGACTTGTGGCGGCTGTTGTCCGAGGGCGTGGACGCGGTCGGTGGTTTCCCGGCCGATCGCGGCTGGGATACGGAGTCGGCCGGGTATGCGCGGGTGGGCGGTTTCCTGTCCGGTGCGGCCGACTTCGACGCGGAGTTCTTCGGGGTGTCGCCGCGTGAGGCGGTGGCGATGGACCCCCAGCAGCGGCTGCTGCTCGAAGTGTCCTGGGAGGCCCTGGAGCGGGCCGGCCTGGACCCGGTCGCGATGAAGGGTACGGACGCCGGGGTCTTCACGGGGCTGTACTCGCAGGACTACGCCTCGCGGCTGCCGGAGGGCGATGCGGGCGGCTTCCGGCTGACGGGAAACACGTCGAGCGTGGCGTCCGGCCGGGTGGCGTACACATTCGGTCTCGAGGGCCCGGCGGTCACCGTGGACACGGCGTGTTCGTCGTCGCTGGTGGCGCTGCACCTGGCGGCGCAGGCGCTGCGCAACGGCGAGTGCTCGATGGCGCTGGCCGGTGGTGTGACGGTGATGGCCACCCCGGGGATGTTCACGGAGTTCGCGGTGCAGGGCGGGCTGGCGGCCGACGGGCGGATCAAGGCGTTCTCGGCCGAGGCCGACGGCACCAACTGGGCCGAGGGCGTCGGGGTGCTGGTGCTGGAGCGGTTGTCGGAGGCGCGGCGGCTCGGGCATCCGGTGCTGGCGGTCCTGCGGGGCAGTGCGGTGAACCAGGACGGGGCGAGCAATGGCCTGACCGCCCCGAACGGTCCTTCGCAGGAGCGGGTGATCCGGCGGACGCTGGCCGATGCCCGGCTTTCCGCTTCGGACGTGGATGTGATTGAGGGGCACGGGACGGGGACCACGCTCGGGGATCCGATCGAGGCGCGGGCGCTGCTGGCGACGTACGGGCAGGGGCGGCCGGAGGACCGGCCGCTGTGGTTGGGATCGCTGAAGTCGAACATCGGGCACACCCAGGCCGCGGCCGGCGTGGCCGGTGTCATCAAGATGGTCGAGGCGATGCGCCACGCGACGCTTCCGGCGACCCTGCACGCCGGTGAGCCGTCGCCGCATGTGGACTGGACGGCCGGCGAGGTACGCCTCCTGACGGAGGCGCAGCGATGGGAGTCGGAGGGCCGTCCGCGGCGGGCCGGTGTGTCGTCGTTCGGGATCAGCGGGACCAATGCGCATGTGATCCTCGAAGAAGCTTCCGCTGAGCCGGTTGCGGCTTCGTCGGCGCCCCCGGTGGTGACCGGTGGCGTGGTGCCGTGGGTGTTGTCGGCGCGGTCGGAGGCGGGGTTGCGGGCGCTGGCGGGCCAGCTGGCGTCGGGTGTCCCGGCCGGGGCCGACACCGCGGATGTGGCGGGGACGCTGGCGGCTTCGAGGGCTGGGCTGGAGTTCCGGGCGGTGGTGCTCGGTGCCGACCGTGCGGAACTGGACGAGGGCCTGACGCGGGTGGAGCCGGTCGGGGCGGCGGCCCGGGGTCCGGTGGCGTGGGTGTTCCCGGGGCAAGGGGCGCAGTGGACCGGCATGGGCCAGGAGCTGGCGGATTCTTCCCCGGTGTTCGCGGGCGTGCTGGACGAAGTGTGTGCGGTGGCGGATCCGTTGTTGGGTCGCTCGTTGCGGGAGGTGATGTTCTCCGGCACCGAGGTGCATCAGACCGGCTTTACCCAGGTGGCGATCTTCGCGTTCGAGGCCGGGTTGGCGGCGGTGGTGCGGGCGGCGGGCCTGGAGCCGGACTTCGTGGCCGGTCACTCGGTAGGTGAGGTGACGGCCGCCTATGTGGCCGGCGCGGTCACTCTCGAAGACGCGGTGCGGCTGCTGGTCGCGCGGGGCGCGTTGATGCAGGCACTGCCGCCTGGCGGGGTGATGGCGGCGGTGCAGGCCGGCGAGCATGAGGTGGACCTGTCCGGCCTGGAAGACCGGGTCGCGGTGGCGGCGGTGAACGGCTCGACGGCAGTGGTGCTGTCCGGGGACGAGGATGCGGTCGAGGTTGCCGTCGGGCGGCTGGAAGGCCGTAAGGTGCGCCGGCTCGAGGTCAGCCATGCGTTCCATTCCCCGTTGATGCGTCCGATCGCTGCTGATGTGGCGCAGGTGGTGGCCGGAATCCAGTTCGCGGAGCCGCGGGTCCCACTGGTGTCCGCGGTCACCGGGGCGGTGGCGGACGCGGACGTGCTCCGTGATCCGGAGTACTGGGTGGAGCAGGCGGTGGGTACCGTCCGTTTCCACGACGCCGTCCGTTATCTGCACGGGCGTGGCGCGGCTGGGTTCTTGGAGGTTGGCCCGGACCGGGTGTTGTCGGCTGTGGTCCACGGCGGCGAGAGCGGGGTGTGGGCGGCCAGTCTGGCCGAACGGGGAAACGCCGGGGCTCGTCGTCTGTTGGCCGGTCTGGCCGAGGCATGGGCTCATGGCGCGGCGGTGGATTGGACCCGCCTGGTCCCGGCCGGCCGTCCGGTGGTGTTGCCGACGTATCCGTTCCAGCACCGCCGGTATTGGGCGGCGGGCCGGGCGGCGTCGGGGTCGGGCCATCCGGTGCTGGGTGAAGGCGTGCCGCTGGCCAGTGGTGCCGGGACGGTGTTCGCGGGGCGGCTGGCGGCCGATCCGCTGATCGACGGGTCGATGGCGGTGGCCGAGCTGGCGGTGTACGCGGCGGGGCAGGCCGGTTGGCCGGTGCTCGAGGAGCTTGAGTTCGAACAGGTGCTGGCGCCGGAGGGTCCGGTGCAGGTGCAGGTGAGTATCGCGGGACAGCGGTTGGAGGTGTTCGCGCGTCCGTCCGCGGTGGGCGAGTGGGTGCGGTACGCCAGCGCGGTGGTCTCGGAGCAGGTCCGGCCGGTGCCGGACCATACCGGCGACGAGGTGGCCGTGGAGGTGCCCGATGCCGCCGGCTATGCGATCCACCCGGCGCTGCTGGAGGCCGCGCTGAACCTGGGCCCGGATGAGGTGCCGTCGCGGTGGGAGGGCGTACGGCTGCATGCGGCCGGGGCGCGGGAGCTCCGGGTCCGCTCGGACGGGTCGGGTTTGCTGGCCGTGGACGGTGGCGGGCAGCCGGTTCTGGAGATCGCGCGGATGACCGCGCGTTCGGCACCGGGTGATGGGCCGGGGCGTGGTGAACTGCTCGGCCTGCGCTGGGAGCCGGTGTCGGCGCACGGCCTCGGGGCGGCGGAGTGGACGGTGATCCGGCCCGGCGAGAACGTTCCGGCGTCGGGTGACGAGCCGGTGACCGTGGCCGCGGTGTGCGAGGGCGAGGATCCGCTGAGCTGGGCGCTCGGTGTTGTGCAGCAGTGGACGGGTGTGGATCGGCCGGTCGGATCTCGCCTGGTGGTGGTGACTCGGCAGGCGGTGGCGGCCGGTCCGGGTGACATGGTTTCCGGCCTGGTCCAGGCACCGGTGTGGGGTCTGGTACGGGCGGCCCGTGGTGAGCACCCCGGCCACGTCCTGGCGCTGGCTGACACCGATACCGACGACCTGGCCCCGCTGGCCGCCTCGGTGGTCGGCGGTGACATGGAGGTGGCCGTTCGCCGCGGCGAGGTACGCGTGCCCCGGCTGCGCCCGCTGCCCGCCACAGCGCTGCCCGAATGGCCCACTCTGGGCGGCACGGTTCTGGTCACCGGCGGCACCGGCACGCTGGGCGGTCTGGTGGCCCGGCATCTGGTGGAGCGGCACGGCGTTCGGGACCTGGTCCTGGCCAGCCGGTCCGGTGCGGGCGCGCCCGGTGTTGACGGGCTGGTGGCCGACTTGGAAGCCGCCGGGGCCCGGGTGCGGGTCGTGGCCTCGGATCTGGCCGATCCCGACGCGGCCGACGCGCTGGTCGCGGGCATCCCGGACCTGGTCGGGGTGGTGCACGCGGCCGGGGTGCTGGCCCCGGAGACGGTGCAGGCGCTGACACCGGAAGGGCTCGGACGCACGCTGCGGGCGAAGGCCGTTTCGGCGTGGCGGTTGCACGAGGCGACCCGCGGCCTGGACCTGCGGCTGTTCGTGCTGTTCTCCTCACTGTCCGGGCTGCTGAGCACGGCCGGCTTCGGGGCGTATGCCGGGGCCAACGTCTATCTGGACGCGCTGGCCGCGCGTCGGCGGGCGGAAGGGCTGCCGGCGGTGTCGATCGCCTGGAGCATGTGGGAGCAGACCAGCGCGCTGACCGAAGACCTGCCCGTGGTGTACGCGGACCGGCTGACCCGTGGCGGCGGCGTGCCACTGGAGACCGGGCATGCGCTGAGCTTGCTGGATGCCGCGGTGGTGAGCCCGGAGCCGATGGTGGCGGCCGGGCTGGACATCGCCGTGGTGCGGGCCGGGCTCGCCGCCGGGCTGCCGCTGTCTCCCGTCCTGCACGCCCTCGGCCGACCCCGGCGGCGCGCGGTCACGGCCGGCGCCGGCCCGATGGGTCAGCTGGCCGTCCGCCTGGCCGGGGCGCCCGAGGCCGAACACTCCCAGCTCGTGCTCGATCTGGTCCGCCGGCACGCCGCCGCGGTGCTCGGCCACGACGATCCCGGTTCGATCACGCCTGCGCTGCCCTTCCACGATCAGGGCTTCACCTCGTTCACCGGTGTCGAATTCGGCAACCGTCTCACCGGGGCGACCGGAGTGGCGCTGTCGCCGACCGCGGTCTTCGACTACCCGACGCCGCAGGTGCTGGCCGAGCACCTGGTCGCCCAGGCGACCGGCGCGGCCGCGCGGAAAAAGGTGGAGCTGGCGCGGTCGGTGGGTGAGCCGGTCGCGATCGTGTCGATGGCGTGTCGCTATCCCGGTGGGGTGTCCTCGCCGGAGGACTTGTGGCGGCTGGTGTCCGAGGGCGTGGACGCGGTCGGTGATTTCCCGGCCGATCGCGGCTGGGAGACGGAGTCGGCCGGGTATGCGCGGGTGGGCGGTTTCCTGTCCGGTGCGGCCGACTTCGACGCGGAGTTCTTCGGCATTTCGCCGCGTGAGGCGGTGGCGATGGACCCGCAGCAGCGGCTGCTGCTCGAAGTGTCCTGGGAGGCCCTGGAACGGGCGGGCCTTGACCCGACCGGGCTGCGCGGTTCCGACACCGGGGTCTTCGCCGGACTGTCCGGCCAGGACTACAGCTCGCGGCTGTCCGACAGCGACGCGGGCGGCTTCCGGCTTACGGGGAACGCGTCGAGCGTCGTTTCCGGCCGGGTGGCGTACACGTTCGGTCTCGAGGGTCCGGCGGTGACGGTCGATACGGCGTGTTCGTCGTCGCTGGTGGCGATGCACCTGGCGGCTCAGGCGCTGCGGAACGGGGAGTGCTCGCTGGCGCTGGCCGGTGGTGTGACGGTGCTGGCGACGGAAGGGGTGTTCGCGGAGTTCGCGACGCAGGGCGGCTTGGCGTCCGATGGCCGGTGCAAGCCGTTCTCGGCCGCCGCCGACGGTACGGGCTGGGGCGAGGGCGTCGGCGTGGTGCTGCTGGAGCGGCTGTCGGAGGCGCGGCGGCTCGGGCATCCGGTGCTGGCGGTGTTGCGGGGCAGCGCGGTGAACCAGGACGGGGCGTCCAACGGCCTGTCGGCCCCCAACGGCCCGTCGCAGGAACGCGTCATTCGCCGGGCCCTGGCCGATGCCCGGTTGACTCCGGGCGATGTGGATGTGGTGGAGGGGCACGGGACGGGGACCACGCTCGGGGACCCGATCGAGGCCCAGGCGCTGCTGGCGACATACGGGCAGGACCGGCCGGAAGATCGGCCGTTGTGGCTGGGGTCGGTGAAGTCGAACATCGGCCACACCCAGGGGGCGGCCGGGGTGGCGGGCGTGATCAAGATGGTCGAGGCGATGCGGCACGGGACGCTCCCGGCGATGCTGCATGCCGATGAGCCGTCGCCGCATGTGGACTGGTCGGCGGGCGAGGTGCGGCTGCTGGCCGAGGCGCGGCCGTGGGAGGCGGCGGACCGTCCGAAGCGGGCAGGGGTGTCGTCGTTCGGGATCAGCGGCACCAACGCCCATGTGATTCTCGAAGAAGCCCCCGCTGCTTCGACCGTGGTCCCGTCGGCCGAGCCGGTGGTGACCGGCGCCGTGGTGCCGTGGGTGTTGTCGGCGCGCTCGGGTGCGGGGTTGGCGGCGCTCGCGGGTCGGCTGGTGTCGGATGTCCCGGCCGAGGTCGGCATCGGGGATGTGGCGGTGTCGCTGGCGGGGAGCCGCGCCGGGCTGGAACACCGGGCCGTGGTCCTGGGTGTCGACCGTGCGGAACTGGACGAGGCGCTGACGCGGGTCGAGCCGGGTGGACCGTCGGTGGCCGGTGGCGGTGTGGCTTTCGTGTTCCCGGGCCAGGGTTCGCAGTGGCCCGGGATGGGCCGTGAGCTGCTGGCCTGTTCTCCGGTGTTCGCCGAGTTCGTGGCCGAGTGCGAGCGGCTGGTGGACTTTCCGCTGCGGGACGCGCTGGTGTCGGGGGCGGGGCTGGACCGGGTGGAGGTGGTCCAGCCGGTGTTGTTCGTGATGATGGTCGGCCTGGCCAAGGTGTGGGAGGCGGCGGGGGTGGTCCCGTCGGCGGTGGTGGGCCATTCGCAGGGTGAGGCCGCCGCGGCGTGTTTCGCGGGGGCTCTGTCGTTGGAGGACGCCCTCGGTCTGGTGACCGCGCGGGGTCGGGCGTTGGCGGCGCTGGCGGGTACGGGCGGGATGTTGTCGGTTGCGGCGGCCCCCGAGGTGGTCGAGGGCCTGCTGGCGGACGGACTGGGGATCGCGGCGGTCAACGCGGCCGAGCAAGTAGTGGTCTCCGGCGCGCCGGAGCCGTTGGACGCGTTGGCAGCACGGTGTGAGGCGGCCGGGATCCGGGCCCGTCGTGTCGATGTGGATTACGCGAGCCATCACCCGTTGGTGGAGTCGGTGCGGGACGACTTGTTGGCGGTGCGGGTATCGCCGCGGGCGGGTCGGGTGCCGTTCTATTCGGCGGTGACCGGCACGGTGATGGACACCGTGGAGCTGGATGCCGCGTATTGGTGGCGGAATCTGCGGGAGCAGGTGCGGTTCGCGCAGACCGTGGCGGCGGTGCCGGTGGCCGGTTTTGTGGAGGTGTCCCCGCATCCGGTGCTGGTGCCGGGTATTGAGGGTCGTTGGGCGGTTGGGTCGCTGCGTCGCGATGATGGTGGGCAGCGGCGCCTGTTGGCTTCGTTGGGTGAGGCGTGGACTCATGGTGCGGGGGTGGACTGGGCCCGCCTGATTCCGGTCGGCCGTCCGGTGGCGTTGCCGACGTATCCGTTCCAGCATCGCCGGTATTGGGCGTCGGGTGGCGTTACGGGCCGGGGCGACGCGGGCCACCCGCTGTTGCGGTCGGCGGTGCGGTTGGCCGAGGACGCCGGCTGGGTTCTGTCGGGGCGGGTGTCGACGGGGACGAGTCCGTGGCTGGCTGATCACGCGGTCTCGGGAACGGTGCTCGTGCCCGGGGCGGCGCTGGCCGAACTGGTGCTGAACGCCGGGGACCGTGTCGGGTTGCCCGCGATCGGGGAGATCACGTTCGAGCAGCCCCTGGTCCTGAATGGCGGCCCGATAGACCTTCAGGTGTCGGTGGAGGGCGATCGGGCGGCCGTGTTCTCCCGTACCGGGGAGCAGTGGACCCGGCACGCGACCGCGACTCTGGCCGATCCGGCGGGGACGGTGGAAGGCCTCGACGGGCAGTGGCCCCCGGTCGGCGCGCAGCCGCTGCCGGTCGGCGACGCCTACGAGGCCATGGCGGGTCGCGGATACGAGTACGGGCCGGTGTTCCGTGGCCTGCGGGCGGCCTGGCGGCTCGGCGAGGACCTTTACGCCGAGGTGGAGCTCCCCGCCGGGGATGCTCAGGACGGGTTCGCGATCCACCCGGCGTTGCTGGACTCCGCCTTGCACGTGATGGTCGTGGCAGCGAACGGCGGCCACGGGGTGCTGCTGCCGTTCGCGTGGCGGGATGTGCGGTTGCACGCGACGGGGGCGTCCGCGCTGCGGGTGAGGTTGAGCCCGGTCGGCCCGGATGCGTTCGCTCTGCTGGCTGCCGATGGTGAGGGCCGGCCGGTGGTATCGGCCGCCGCGATGATCTCCCGGCCCGCCGACACCAGCCGGCTCGCCGGCCCCGGCGCGGGTGTGGGCTTGCTGTCACTCGAATGGGCGCCGCTCAGCCTCGGCCCGGCACCGGAGCGGGCTTGGATCCAGGTCGGCCCGGAGCTCGACCTGCCCGAGGCGACGGACGAGCCGTTGTTCGCCTTGGCCGACCCGGCGGACTTGCCCGGCGGGCTGGGCCTGGTGCAGGCGTGGCTGGGGGCTGGGTATCCGGCGGGGTCGCGGCTGGTGGTCCGTACCCGTGACGCGGTAGCCGCGGCTGACGGTGACATGGTCGCCGGGCTGGAGTCGTCGGGGGTGTGGGGGCTGGTGCGGTCGGCGCGGTCCGAGCACCCGGACGCGGGTCTGGTGCTGCTCGACGACGACGGACGCCCCGAATCGGCAGAGATCACCGCCGCTGCGCTGGCCACTGGGGAGAAAGAGCTCGCGTTGCGGGCGGGGGCGGCCCTGGTTCCCCGTCTGCGCCCGGCATCGGCCGCACCCGAGCTGCCGACCGGTTCGGAGGCGTGGCGGCTGCAATGGGCTGCCGACGGTGACCTGGACGAGATGCGGGTGGTTCCGGCCCCGGACGCCGAGCGGCCGCTGGGCCCCCATGAGGTCCGTATCGCGGTCCGCGCGGCCGGAGTGAACTTCCGCGACCTGTTGTCGGCGCTGGGCATGCTGCCCAACGACCCCCGGCCGCCGGGCAGCGAGGGCGCTGGGGTAGTGGTCGAGGTCGGTCCCGACGTGCACGGCCTGGTGCCCGGCATGCGCGTGATGGGGATGTTCCAGGGATTCGGCCCGCTGGCGGTGGCCGACGCGCGGCTGACGGTGCCGGTGCCGGACGGGTGGAGCGACGTCGAGGCGGCAGCCATACCGATCGTCTACCTGACGGCCTATCACGCGCTGTTCGACCTGGGCCGGGTGCGGGCGGGGGACCGGGTGCTGATCCACGCGGCGTCCGGCGGTGTCGGCATGGCGGCGGTCCGGCTGGCGATGGCGGCCGGTGCCGAGGTGTTCGCGACGGCGAGCCCGGCCAAGCAGGCCGCGGTGGCCGAGCTGGGCGTGACACGCATCGCTTCCTCGCGTACGGCGGATTTCGCGGGCGAGTTCGGCCAGGTCGATGTCGTGCTGAACTCGTTGACCGGCGAGTTGTTGGACGCGTCGCTGGGGATGCTGGCCGACAGCGGAAGGTTCGTCGAGCTGGGCAAGACTGACATCCGTGATCCGCGGCAGGTCCCCTTCGACGTGGCGGATCTGGACCCGGACCGGCTCGCGGAGATGTGGCGGCGGGTCCTGGAGCAGGTCGAGCCGCTGCCGGTCACGGTGTTCCCGGCGGCTCAGGCCGGTGCGGCGCTGCGGTACATGAGCCAGGCCCGGCACGTGGGCAAGATCGTGTTGCGTCTGCCCGGGGTGGGTGACGGCGCGGTGCTGATCACCGGCGGGACCGGAACGCTGGGTGGGTTGGTCGCCCGGCATCTGCTGGACCGGCACGGGGTACGGGATCTGGTGCTGGCCAGCCGGTCGGGGCCGGCTGCGCCCGGTGCGGCCGAACTGGCTGCTGAGCTGGAGCTGGCCGGGGCGCGGGTGCGGGTCGTCGCGGCGGACTTGTCCAACCGCGCCGCGGTCGACGCACTGGTGGCGGGCATCGCGGATCTGTCCGGGGTGGTGCACGCGGCTGGGGTGCTCGAGGACATGCCGGTGACCTCGGTGACCAGCGAGTCGCTGGCCCGGGTGCTGGCCGCCAAGGCCGAGGCGGCCTGGCATGTGCACGAGGCCACCGCCGGACGGGACCTGCGGATGTTCGTGCTGTTCTCGTCGCTGGCGGGGCTGCTCGGCAATCCCGGACAGGGCAACTACGCCGCGGCCAATTCCTATCTGGACGCCCTCGCCGCGCACCGGACGGCCCTTGGGCTGCCGACGGTGTCCATCGCCTGGGGTCTGTGGGAGCAGCGCAGTGCCATGACCGGTGCGCTGGCCGAGGTTGACCGGGCCCGGCTGGCGCGTGGCGGTGGTGTGGTGCTGGGTACGGAAGAGGCCTTGGGCCTGCTGGACCGGGCGCTGAGCATCGGCCGGCCGGTGGTGGCGGCGGGCTTGGATGTGGGTGCGGTCCGGGGCGCCATCGCGGCCGGGACGCCGGTACCGACGGTGCTGCTCGGCCTGGGCCGTCCGCCACGTCGCGCCATCGCGGCCGCCGCGGGGTCGACCAGCGTGCTGGGCCGTCGCCTGCTGGGCCTGGCCGAAGCCGAGCGGTTGCTCGTCCTGCTGGATCTGGTGCGTGAGCACGCGGCGGTGGTGCTGGGCCACGGTGATGCGAGCGGCGTGGAGTCCGGGCGGGCGTTCCGGGATATCGGCTTCGACTCGCTGACAGCCGTGGAGTTGCGGAACCGGCTGGCCGCGGCGGCGGGGCTGGCGCTGCCGACCACGCTGGTCTTCGACTACCCCACACCGCAAGCGCTGGCCGATTACCTGCTGGGGCGGATGACCGGTGCGGCCCCGGCCGTCGCCGAGGTCGTTCCGGTGTCGCGGTCGGTCGATGAGCCGGTCGCGATCGTGTCGATGGCGTGTCGCTATCCCGGTGGGGTGTCCTCGCCGGAGGACTTGTGGCGGCTGGTGTCCGAGGGCGTTGACGCGGTCGGTCACTTCCCGGCGGACCGCGGCTGGGATTCTGAGTCCGCTGGTTACGCGCGGGTGGGCGGTTTCCTGTCCGGCGCGGCCGACTTCGACGCGGAGTTCTTCGGGATCTCGCCGCGTGAGGCGGTGGCCATGGACCCGCAGCAGCGGCTGCTACTGGAGGTGTCCTGGGAGGCGCTGGAACGGGCCGGCTTCGACCCGACCGGGCTGCGCGGCTCCGACACCGGGGTCTTCGCCGGTCTGGCCTTCCAGGGCTACGAATCGCAGCTGTCCCACAGTGACGGCAGCGGCTTCCGGCTGACCGGAAACACGACGAGTGTGGCGTCCGGCCGGGTGGCGTACGCGTTCGGCCTGGAGGGTCCGGCGGTCACGATCGATACGGCGTGTTCGTCGTCGCTGGTGGCGATGCACCTGGCCGCGCAGGCGTTGCGGAACGGGGAATGCTCGCTGGCGCTGGCCGGGGGCGTGACGGTGATGGCCACCCCGGGAACGTTCGCGGAGTTCGCGGTGCAGGGCGGGCTGGCATCGGACGGCCGGTGTAAGGCGTTCTCGGCCGGAGCCGACGGCACCGGCTGGGGCGAGGGCGTCGGGGTGCTGGTGCTGGAGCGGTTGTCGGAGGCGCGGCGGCTCGGGCATCCGGTGCTGGCGGTGCTGCGGGGCAGTGCGGTGAACCAGGATGGGGCCAGCAATGGGCTGTCGGCTCCCAACGGTCCGTCCCAGGAGCGCGTCATTCGCCGGGCGCTGGCTGATGCCCGGCTTTCCGCTTCGGATGTCGATGTGGTCGAGGGGCACGGGACCGGGACGGCACTCGGGGACCCGATCGAGGCGCAGGCGTTGCTGGCGACCTACGGTCAGGAGCGGTCGTGGGAGCGGCCGTTGTGGCTCGGGTCGGTGAAGTCGAACATCGGCCACACTCAGGCCGCCGCCGGGGTGGCCGGTGTGATCAAGATGGTCGAGGCGATGCGGCACGAGATGCTGCCCCCGACTCTGCACGCCGATGAGGCGACGTCGCATGTGGACTGGTCGGCCGGGGATGTGCTGCTGCTGAACGAATCGCGGTCCTGGACGCCCCATGAACGGCCGCGCCGGGCCGGGGTGTCGTCGTTCGGGATCAGCGGCACCAACGCCCACGTGATCCTCGAAGAAGCCCCCGTTGAGCCGGTCGCGGCCCCGTCGTCGGAGCCGGTGGTGACCGGTGGCGTGGTGCCGTGGGTGCTGTCGGCGCGGTCGGACGCGGCGCTGCGGGCGCTGGCCGGCCGGCTGGCTTCGGTTGTCCCGGCGGGGGCGGGGATCGCGGATGTGGCGGGGGCGCTGGCGGCGTCGAGGGCGGGGCTGGAGTTCCGTGCGGTGGTCATGGGCGCTGACCGTGAGGAGCTCGAGCAGGGTCTGGCGGCGGTGGAGTCGGCCGGGGCAGTGACGCGGGGTCCGGTGGCGTGGGTGTTCCCGGGCCAGGGGTCGCAGTGGGTGGGTATGGGCCGCGAGTTGGCGGAGTGTTCACCGGTGTTCGCGGGCGTGCTGGACGACGTGTGTGCGGTGGCGGACCCGTTGCTGGGCCGTTCGCTGCGGGATGTGATGTTCTCCGACGCCGAGGTGCACCAGACCGGATTCACGCAGGTGGCGGTCTTCGCGTTCGAGGCCGCTTTGGCCGCCGTGGCGCGGGCGGCGGGTCTGGAGCCGGATTTTGTCGCCGGTCATTCGGTGGGTGAGGTGACGGCGGCGTATGTGGCGGGTGCGGTGTCGCTGGAAGACGCGGTGCGGTTGTTGGTGGCGCGGGGTGCGTTGATGCAGGCGTTGCCGTCGGGTGGGGTGATGGCGGCGGTGCAGGCAGGCGTACAGGAAGTGGATGTGTCCGGTCTGGAGGACCGGGTCGCGGTGGCGGCGGTGAACAGTTCGTCGGCGGTGGTGCTCTCCGGTGACCGGGACGCCGTCGAGGAGGCGGTGGGCCGCCTGCCCGGCGGGAAGGTGCGTTGGCTGGAGGTCAGCCACGCGTTCCATTCCCCGTTGATGCGCCCGATCGCCGACGAGCTGGCGCGGGTGGTGGCGGGGATCCGGTTCGTGGAGCCGCGGGTGCCGCTGGTGTCGGCGGTCACCGGCGGTGTGGTCGGCGCGGATGTGCTGGGTGATCCGGGGCATTGGGTGGAGCAGGCGGTGGGTACGGTTCGGTTCCACGACGCCATCCGCTACTTGCATGGGCGTGGCACGGCCGGGTTCCTTGAGGTCGGCCCGGACAGGGTGTTGTCGGCCGTGGTCCACGACGGCGGCGGCAGCGAGGTGTGGGCGGCCGGCCTGGCTGAACGTGAGAACGCTGGAGTTCGTCGTTTGCTGGTCGGTCTCGCTGAGGCGTGGACTCATGGCGCGGCGGTGGATTGGACCCGCCTGATCCCCGTCGGCCGTCAGGTGGTGCTGCCGACGTATCCGTTCCAGCACCGCCGCTATTGGGCGTCGGGTGGCGGCACGGGCCGGGGCACCGCGGGTCATCCGCTGTTGGACAGCGCGGTGCGGCTGGCTGAGGACGCCGGCTGGGTGTTGTCGGGGCGGGTGTCGGCGGGGACGAGCCCGTGGCTGGCCGATCACGCGGTGTCGGGGACGGTGCTGGTGCCCGGAGCGGCGCTGGCGGAGCTGGTGCTGCACGCTGGAGACCGGGCTGGTCTGCCGGCGATCGGGGAGATCACGTTCGAGCAGCCGATAGTGCTCGACGGCCATGGCCCGGTCGATTTCCAGGTGCGGGTCGACGGGGACAGGGCGAGCGTCTTCTCCCGTACGGGAGAGCAGTGGACCCGGCACGCCACTGCCACCCTGGCCGACCCGGTCGGGACGGTGGCCGGCCTGGACGGGCAGTGGCCTCCGGCCGGGGCGGAGCCGCTGCCGGACGTGGACACCTACGAGGTCATCTCGGCACGGGGGTTTGACTATGGACCCGCGTTCCGTGGCCTGCGGGCCGCCTGGCGGCTCGGCGAGGACCTGTACGCCGAGGTGGAACTCCCCGCCGCCCTGGGGGAGGGGCAGGACGGGTTCGCGATCCACCCGGCGCTACTGGACGCGGTCCTGCACGCCCTCCTCGCCGCCGGGAACGGCGACGGGGTGCTGTTGCCGTTCGCGTGGCGGGATGTGCGGTTGCATGCGACCGGGGCGTCGGCGCTGCGGGTGCGGCTGAGCCCGGCCGGGCCGGACGCTGTCTCTCTGCTGGCCGTCGACGGCGAAGGCCAGCCGGTGGTATCGGCCGCCGCGATGATTTCCCGGTCCGCCGATATCAGCCGGCTGGCCGCCCCCAGCCAGGCCGCGGGCCCCGGCTTGCTGGCTCTGGAATGGACACCGGTCGATCCCGGACCCGAGCCGGAGCGGATGCCGGTGCGGGTGGGGTCCGAACTGGACCTGCCCGAGGTGGCGGATGAGCCGCTGATCGCCTGGGCTGAACCGGCGGACGTACCCGCGGCTCTGGCCCTGGTGCAGGGCTGGCTGGCGATCGGCTACCCGGTCGGCTCACGCCTGGCGGTCCGCACCCGTGACGCGGTGTCGGCGGCGGACGGGGACACCGTGGCCGGGCTGGAGTCGGCGGGGATCTGGGGCCTGGTCCGGTCGGCGATGGCCGAGCACCCGGACGCGGGCCTGGTGCTGCTCGACCTCGACGGCCGTCCCGAGTCCGAGGCGATCGCCGACGCGGCCACGGCCACCGGCGAAAGGGAAATCGCCCTGCGCGGCGGGGCGGCGCTGGTGCCGCGGCTGCGACCAATACCGGTCAGCCGGCCGGACGCCGGGCCCGCCCTCGACGGCACGGTGCTGATCACTGGTGGGACCGGGACACTCGGCGGCTTGGTCGCCCGGCACCTGGTGGACCGGCACGGCGTGCGGGACCTGGTATTGGTGAGCCGTTCCGGCCCGGCCGCGCCCGGCGCCACCGAACTCGCCGCCGAACTGGAGGCGACCGGCGCACGAGTGCGGATCGCGGCCGCGGACCTGTCCGACCGTGCCGCGGTGGACGCGCTGATGGCCGATACCCCTGATCTGGCCGGGGTGGTGCACGCGGCGGGAGTCGTCGAGGACATGGCGGTGACCTCGCTGGGTCCCGCGTCGCTGGGCCGGGTGCTGGCCGCTAAGGCGGACGCCGCCTGGCACCTGCACGAGGCGACGCGGGATCTGGACCTGCGGATGTTCGTGCTGTTCTCGTCCCTGTCCGGACTGCTGGGCGGCGCGGGACAGGGCAACTACGCGGCGGCCAACACCTACCTGGACGCTCTCGCCGCCCACCGGACGGCCCAGGGGCTGCCCGCCGTCTCGATCGCCTGGGGTCTGTGGGAGCAGGCCAGCGCCTTGACCGGCTCGCTGACCGCCACCGACCGGGCCCGGCTTTCCCGCGTCGGCGGTGTGGCTCTGCCGACCGAGCAGGCACTGGGCTTGCTGGACCGGGCGCTGAGCGCGGGCCGGCCGGTGGTCGCGGCGGGACTGGATGTGGGCGCGGCCCGCGACGCGACCGCGGCCGGGACACCGCCGCCGTCGGTGCTGCGTGACCTGGTCCGTGCGCCCCGCCGGCCGGCCGCGGGTGGACAAGGTACGAGCACCTTCGCCCGCCGCCTGCTGGGCCTGGGTGAAGCTGAGCGCTTGCTTGTCGTGCTGGATCTGGTGCGCGAACACGCCGCTGCCGTTCTCGGCCACGGTGATGTGGGCGGTGTGGAGTCGGGGCGGGCGTTCCGGGATCTGGGCTTCGACTCGCTGACAGGGGTGGAGCTGCGTAACCGGTTGGCCGTTGCGGCCGGGTTCGCGTTGCCGGCCACGCTGGTCTTCGACTACCCGACGCCGCGGGTGCTGGCCGAGTATCTGCTGGCCCAGGTGACCGGTGCGGCCCCGGCCGTCGCCGAGGTCGTTCCGGTGTCGCGGTCGGTCGATGAGCCGGTCGCGATCGTGTCGATGGCGTGCCGCTACCCCGGTGGGGTGGCCTCGCCGGAGGACCTGTGGCGGCTGGTCTCCGACGGGGTTGACGCGGTCGGTGACTTCCCGGCCGACCGCGGCTGGGATACGGAATCGGCCCGATACGCGCGGGTGGGCGGTTTCCTGAGCGGGGCGGCCGACTTCGACGCCGAGTTCTTCGGGATCTCGCCGCGTGAGGCGACGGCGATGGACCCGCAGCAACGACTCCTGCTCGAGGTGACCTGGGAGGCACTGGAGCGCGCGGGCCTGGACCCGGCGGCGATGAGGGGCACGGACACCAGCGTCTTCGCGGGCCTGATCGGCCAGGACTACGGTTCCGCGCCGGGCGGTGAGGGCTACCGGCTGACGGGCAAGATGTCGTCCGTGGCGTCGGGGCGCGTGGCGTACGCGTTCGGCCTGGAGGGTCCGGCGGTGACGGTCGATACGGCGTGTTCGTCGTCGCTGGTGGCGATGCACCTGGCCGCGCAGGCGTTGCGGAACGGGGAATGCTCGCTGGCGCTGGCCGGGGGCGTGACGGTGATGGCGACGCCGGAAGTGTTCGCGGAATTCGCCTTGCAGGGCGGGCTGGCATCGGACGGCCGGTGTAAGGCGTTCTCGGCCGGAGCGGACGGCACCGGCTGGGGTGAGGGCGTCGGGGTGCTGGTGCTGGAGCGTCTGTCGGAGGCGCGGCGGCTCGGGCATCCGGTGCTGGCGGTGCTGCGGGGCAGTGCGGTGAACCAGGACGGTGCCAGCAATGGGCTGTCGGCTCCCAATGGTCCGTCGCAAGAGCACGTCATTCGCCGGGCGCTGGCTGATGCCCGGTTGACCCCGGTTGATGTGGATGTGGTCGAGGGGCACGGGACCGGGACGGCACTCGGGGACCCGATCGAGGCGCAGGCGTTGCTGGCGACCTACGGTCAGGAGCGGTCGCGGGAGCGGCCGTTGTGGCTCGGGTCGGTGAAGTCGAACATCGGCCACACTTCGGCGGCGGCCGGCGTGGCCGGTGTGATCAAGATGGTCGAGGCGATGCAGCACGAGATGCTGCCGCCGACACTGCACGCGAGTGAGGCATCGCCGCATGTGGACTGGTCGGCGGGGGATGTACGGCTGCTGACCGAGGCCCATCCGTGGGAGTCCGCCGGGCGGCCGCGCCGGGCGGGGGTGTCGTCGTTCGGGATCAGCGGCACCAACGCTCACGTGATTCTGGAGCAGGCTCCCGCTGAGCCGGTTCCGGCCCCGTCGGCGGAGCCGGTGGTGACCGGTGGCGTGGTGCCGTGGGTGCTGTCGGCGCGGTCGGATGCGGCGCTGCGGGCGCTGGCCGGCCGGCTGGCGTCGGTTGTCCCGGCGGGGGCGGGGATCGCGGATGTGGCGGGGTCGCTGGCGCGGAGCCGGGCGGGGCTGGAGTTCCGTGCGGTGGTCTTGGGCGCTGACCGTGAGGAGCTGGATCGGGGTCTGGCGGTCGTAGAGGTGGCTGGACCGGCGATCGGTGGTCCGGTGGCGTGGGTGTTTCCGGGGCAGGGGTCGCAGTGGGTGGGTATGGGTCGTGAGTTGGCGGAGTGTTCGCCGGTGTTTGCGGGGGTGCTGGATGAGGTGTGTGCGGTGGCGGATCCGTTGCTGGGTCGTTCGCTGCGTGAGGTGATGTTCTCGGGTGTTGAGGTGCGTCAGACTGCGTTTACGCAGGTGGCGGTGTTCGCGTTTGAGGCTGGTTTGGCGGCGGTGGCGCGGGCGGCGGGTCTGGAGCCGGATTTTGTCGCCGGTCATTCGGTGGGTGAGGTGACGGCGGCGTATGTGGCGGGTGCGGTGTCGCTTGAGGATGCGGTGCGGTTGTTGGTGGGGCGGGGTGCGTTGATGCAGGCGTTGCCGTCGGGTGGGGCGATGGCCGCGATCCAGGCTGGTCTACAGGAAGTGGATTTGTCCGGTCTGGAGGACCGGGTCGCGGTGGCGGCGGTGAACAGTTCGTCGGCGGTGGTGCTCTCCGGCGAGCGCGATGCGGTCGAGGAGGCGGTGGGCCGTCTGGAGGGTCGGAAGGTGCAGTGGCTGGAGGTCAGCCATGCGTTCCATTCTCCGTTGATGCGCCCGGTCGCCGATGAGCTTGCGCGGGTGGTGGCGGGGGTTCGGTTCTCAGAGCCGCGGATCCCGTTGGTCTCGGCGGTGACCGGTGGGGTCGTTGGCGTGGATGTGCTGGGTGATCCGGGGCATTGGGTGGAGCAGGCGATTGGCACGGTCCGGTTCCACGATGTCGTCCGGTTCCTGCACGGGCGTGGTGTGGCCGGGTTCTTGGAGGTTGGCCCGGACCGGGTGTTGTCGTCTGTGGTCCATGACGGTGGGGCGCAGGTGTGGGCGGCGAGTCTGGCTGAGCGTGATGATGCGGGGGCGCGTCGTCTGTTGGTGGGTCTGGCTGAGGCGTGGACTCATGGCGCGGCGGTGGACTGGACGCGTCTGGTTCCCCAGGGCAGCCTGGTCACCTTGCCGACGTATCCGTTCCAGCACCGCCGGTATTGGGCGTCGGGTGGTGTGGCCGGGCGGGGCAGTGCCGGGCATCCGCTGCTGGACAGTGCGGTGCGGCTGGCCGAGGACGCTGGTTGGGTGTTGTCGGGTCGGGTGTCGGCGGCGACGAGTCCGTGGTTGGCGGATCATGCGGTGTCGGGGGCGGTGTTGGTGCCGGGTGCGGCGTTGGCGGAGTTGGTGTTGCATGCCGGGGATCGGGCCGGATTGCCCGTCATCGGGGAGATCACTTTCGAGCAGCCTTTGGTGCTGAACGGCGGCCCGGTCGATGTGCAGGTGTCGGTCGAGGGTGGTCAGGCGGCCGTGTTCTCCCGTGCCGGGGAGCAGTGGACCCGGCACGCCAGCGCGACTCTGGCCGACCCGAGCGGGACGGTCGCGCCCCTGGACGGGCTGTGGCCCCCGGAAGGCGTGCAGCCGCTGCCCCTTGATGACGCGTACGAGGTCATGGCGGCTCGCGGATACGAGTACGGGCCGATGTTCCGTGGTCTGCAGGCGGCTTGGCGGCTCGGCGAGGATCTGTACGCCGAGGTCGAGCTGCCCGTCGGTGATACTCAGGACGGGTTCGCGATCCACCCGGCTCTCCTGGACGCCGCGCTGCATGTCCTGATCGCCGCTGCCGAAGACGGTGACCACATCGGGCTGCCGTTCGCGTGGCGGGATGTGCGGTTGCACGCGACGGGTGCGTCTGCGTTGCGGGTGCGGTTGAGCCCGGCCGGGTCGGATGCGTTTTCTCTGCTGGCCGTCGATGGTGAGGGCCAGCCGGTGGTGTCGGCCGCCGCGATGGTTTCCCGTCCGGCCGACACCGGCCAGCTCACCCGCTCCGGCACGGGTGCGGGGCTGCTGTCGCTGGAATGGGCGCCGCTGACTCTCGGATCAGCACCGGAGCAGGCCTGGGTGCGGGTGGGCCCGGAGCTGGATCTGCCCGAGGCGGCGGACGAGCCGGTGTTTGCCTGGGCTGAGCCGGCGGATCTGCCTGGGGCGTTGGCGCTGGTGCAGGCGTGGCTGGAGGCCGCGTATCCGGCGGGGTCGCGGCTGGCGGTCCGTACCCGCGACGCGGTCGCGGCAGGGACGGGCGAGACCGTGGCCGGTTTGACGGAGTCTGGGATCTGGGGTCTGGTCCGGTCGGCTATGGCTGAACATCCGGACGCGGGTCTGGTGCTGCTGGACGACGATGGCCGCCCCGAATCCGCTGAGACCGTCGCCGCCGCCCTGGCTACAGGGGAAAAGGAACTGGCCCTGCGGGCGGGTGCCGTGCTGGTGCCCCGCCTGCGCCCGGTTCCGGGCAGGTTGGAACTCCCGCAGGGTCCGGGTGCGTGGCGGTTGGAGTGGGCTGCGGGCGGTGATCTGGACGGGGTGCGGGCGGTTGCGGCGCCGGACGCCGAGCGGCCGTTGGGGGCGTACGAGGTGCGGGTCGGGGTCCGCGCGACCGGGGTGAACTTCCGTGACGTGCTGAAGGGCCTGGATATGCTCCCCGCCGATTCCCGGCAACCGGGTGGCGAGGGTGCCGGGGTGGTGGTCGAGGTCGGCCCCGAGGTGACCGGTCTGGTGCCCGGCATGCGGGTGATGGGGTTGTTCCCGTGGTTCGGATCGCTCGCGGTGGCTGACGCGCGGCTGATGGTGCCGGTTCCGGACGGATGGAGCGATATCGAGGCGGCGGCAGCGCCGATCGCGTACCTGACCGCCTATCACGCGCTGTTCGATCTGGGCCGGGTGCGCTCAGGGGATCGGGTGCTGATCCACGCGGCGTCGGGCGGGGTCGGCATGGCGGCGGTCCGGCTGGCGTTGGCGGCGGGGGCGGAGGTGTTCGCGACGGCGAGTCCGCCGAAGCAGGCGGCGGTGGCCGAGTTGGGTGTGACCCGTATCGCTTCTTCGCGTACGACGGATTTCGCGAGTGAGTTCGGCCAGGTCGACGTCGTGCTGAACTCGTTGACCGGCGAGTTGTTGGATGCCTCGCTGGGGATGCTGGCCGAGGGCGGCCGGTTCGTGGAGCTGGGCAAGATTGATATTCGTGATCCGCGGCAGGTGCCGTTCGACTTGGGGGATTTGGATCCGGACCCGGTTGCCGCGATGTGGCAGCGGGTTCTGGAGACGGCCGTCCCGTTGCCGGTCACGGTGTTCCCGGCGGCTCAGGCCGGTGCGGCGCTGCGGTTCATGAGTCAGGCCCGGCATGTGGGCAAGATCGTGCTGCGGCTGCCCGGTGTGGGTGACGGTGCGGTGCTGATCACTGGTGGGACCGGGACGTTGGGCGGTCTGGTCGCCCGGCATCTGGTGGACGCGTACGGCGTACGGGATCTGGTGCTGGCCAGCCGGTCGGGGCCGGACGCCCCCGGCGCTGACGAACTCGCCGCCGGGTTGGAGGCGCTCGGGGCGCGGGTGCGGATCGTGGCGGCGGACCTGTCGCAGCGTTCCGCGGTGGACGCGCTGGTGGCGGATATCCCGGATCTGGCCGGGGTGGTGCACGCGGCTGGGGTACTTCAGGACGCTCCGGTGACGTCGCTGACCGGCGCGTCGCTGGGACGGGTGGTGGCCGCCAAGGCGGACGCCGCCTGGCACCTGCACGAGGCGACGCGGGATCTGGACCTGCGGATGTTCGTGCTGTTCTCGTCCCTGTCCGGACTGCTGGGCGGCGCGGGACAGGGCAACTACGCGGCGGCCAACGCCTATCTGGACGCCCTCGCCGCGCACCGGACGGCCCTCGGACTGCCTGCGGTGTCGATCGCCTGGGGCTTGTGGGAGCAGGCGAGTGGCATGACCGGCACACTGAGCGAAGTGGACCGGGCCCGGCTGGCGCGGGGCGGCGGTGTGGCGCTGCCTACCGGGCAGGCGCTGCGGCTGCTGGACGCGGCGGTGGCCGGTGGCGAGCCGGTGGTGGCGGCCGGTCTTGACGTGGGCGCGGTCCGCGATGCCGTCACTGTTGGCTACGCACTGCCGTCGGTGCTGGGCGATCTGGTCCGTGTGCCCCGCCCGGCGGCCGCGGCCACACAGCGCGGGGGCACCCTCGCCCGTCGGCTGGCCGGTCTGGGCGAGGCCGAGCGGTCGCATGTCCTGTTGGATCTGGTACGCGAACACGCCGCCGCCGTTCTCGGCCACGGTGATGTGGGCGGTGTGGAGTCGGGGCGGGCGTTCCGGGATCTGGGCTTCGACTCGCTGACGGCGGTGGAGTTGCGGAACCGGCTGGCTGTGGCGGCCGGGTTCGCGTTGCCGGCCACGCTGGTCTTCGACTACCCGACGCCGCGGGTGCTGGCCGAGTATCTGCTGGCTCAGGTGACCGGCACGGCCGCGGCCACGCCGACGACAGTCGTCACAGAGAGAGTGCCGACGGGAGAACCGATCGCAGTGGTTTCGATGGCGTGCCGCTACCCCGGTGGGGTGGCCTCGCCGGAGGATCTGTGGCGGCTGGTCTCCGACGGGGTTGACGCGGTCGGTGACTTCCCGGCCGACCGCGGCTGGGATACGGAGTCTGCCGGGTATGCGCGAGTGGGTGGTTTCCTGTCCGGTGCTGCCGACTTCGATGCCGAGTTCTTCGGGATCTCGCCGCGTGAGGCGGTGGCGATGGACCCGCAGCAGCGGCTGCTGCTCGAAGTGTCCTGGGAGGCGCTGGAACGCGCGGGCCTGGACCCCTCGGAGTTGCGCGGCTCCGACACCGGCGTCTTCGCCGGACTATCCGCCCAGGACTACGGTTCCGCGCTCGCTACCCAACGAGCGGCTGAGGGTTACTGGCTGACGGGGAACACGCCGAGCGTGGCGTCGGGCCGGGTGTCGTATGCGCTGGGCCTGGA
Organism: Streptomyces lacaronensis; assembly: GCF_047337785.1. Lineage (NCBI taxonomy): Bacteria > Bacillati > Actinomycetota > Actinomycetes > Kitasatosporales > Streptomycetaceae > Streptomyces > Streptomyces lacaronensis. Next base: position 917,194 of record NZ_JBLHDK010000003.1, on the reverse strand, counting down.
AGGTCCGGCGGTGACGGTGGATACGGCGTGTTCGTCGTCGCTGGTGGCGATGCACCTGGCCGCGCAGGCGTTGCGGAACGGGGAGTGTTCGCTGGCGTTGGCCGGGGGCGTGACGGTGATGGCGACGCCGGTGATGTTCGCGGAGTTCGCTTTGCAGGGCGGGCTGGCGGCCGATGGCCGGTGTAAGGCGTTTTCGGCCGAGGCGGACGGCACCGGCTGGGGCGAGGGTGTCGGCGTGGTGGTGCTGGAGCGTTTGTCGGAGGCTCGGCGGCTCGGGCATCCGGTGCTGGCGGTGTTGCGGGGCAGTGCGGTGAACCAGGACGGGGCGTCCAACGGCCTGTCGGCTCCGAACGGTCCGTCGCAGGAGCGCGTCATTCGCCGGGCGCTGGCTGATGCCCGGTTGACCCCGGCTGATGTGGATGTGGTCGAGGGGCACGGGACCGGCACCACGCTCGGGGACCCGATCGAGGCGCAGGCGTTGCTGGCGACCTACGGGCAGGAGCGGCCGCAGGAGCGGCCGTTGTGGCTGGGGTCGGTGAAGTCCAACATCGGCCACACTCAGGCGGCGGCCGGTGTCGCCGGTGTGATCAAGATGGTCGAGGCACTGCGGCACGGAATGCTCCCGGCGACGCTGCACGCGGGGGAGGCGTCCCCGAACGTGGACTGGTCGGCCGGCGATTTGCGGCTGCTGACCGGGGCGCAGGAATGGGAGGCGGCGGACCACCCCCGGCGCGCAGGAGTATCCGCGTTCGGGATCAGCGGCACGAACGCGCACGTGATCCTCGAAGAAGCTCCCGCTGAGCCGCCGGTTCCGGCTCCGTCGGCGGAGCCGGTGGTGACCGGTGGTGTGGTGCCATGGACCTTGTCGGCGCGGTCGGATGCGGGGTTGCGGGCGCTGGCGGCCCGGCTGGCGTCGGATGTCCCGGCGGGGGCCGACATCGCCGATGTGGCAGGGGCACTGGCGGCGTCGAGGGCGGGGCTGGAGTTCCGGACGGTGGTCCTCGGGACGGATCGCGAAGAGCTGGATCGGGGTCTGGCGGTCGTAGAGGTGGCTGGACCGGCGATCGGTGGTCCGGTGGCGTGGGTGTTTCCGGGGCAGGGGGCGCAGTGGGCGGGTATGGGTCGTGAGTTGGCGGAGTGTTCGCCGGTGTTCGCGGGGGTGCTGGATGAGGTGTGTGCGGTGGCGGACCCGTTGCTGGGCCGTTCGCTGCGGGAGGTGATGTTCTCCGGTGCCGAGGTGCATCAGACTGCGTTTACGCAGGTGGCGGTGTTCGCGTTTGAGGCTGGTTTGGCGGCGGTGGCGCGGGCGGTGGGTTTGCAGCCCGATTTTGTGGCGGGTCATTCGGTCGGCGAGGTGACGGCGGCGTATGTGGCGGGTGCGGTGTCGCTTGAGGATGCGGTGCGGTTGTTGGTGGGGCGGGGTGCGTTGATGCAGGCGTTGCCGTCGGGCGGGGTGATGGCGGCGGTGCAGGCAGGCGTACAGGAAGTGGATTTGTCCGGTCTGGAGGACCGGGTCGCGGTGGCGGCGGTGAACAGTTCGTCGGCGGTGGTGCTCTCCGGTGACCGGGAGGCGGTTGAGGAGGCGGTGGGCCGCCTGCCCGGCCGGAAGGTGCGTTGGCTGGAGGTCAGCCACGCGTTCCATTCCCCGTTGATGCGCCCGATCGCCGACGAGCTGGCGCGGGTGGTGGCGGGGATCCGGTTCTCCGAGCCGCGGGTGCCGTTGGTGTCGGCGGTGACCGGTGCCGTCGCCGGTGCGGATGTGCTCGGGGATCCGGGTCATTGGGTGGAGCAGGCGGTTGGCACGGTTCGGTTCCACGACGTGGTCGGGTTTCTGCATGAGCGTGGTGTGGCCGGGTTTGTGGAGGTTGGCCCGGATAGGGTTTTGTCGTCTGTGGTCCATGACGGTGGGGCGCAGGTGTGGGCGGTGAGTCTGGCTGAGCGTGATGATGCGGGGGTTCGTCGTCTGTTGGCGGGGTTGGCTGAGGCGTGGACTCATGGCGCGGTGGTGGACTGGAGGCGTTTGGTGCCGGTCGGCCGTCGGGTGGTGTTGCCGACGTATCCGTTCCAGCACCGCCGTTTTTGGGCGTCGGGCGGCGCGGCGGGTCGGGGTGGTGCTGGGCATCCGTTGTTGGACAGTGCGGTGCGGTTGGCTGAGGATGCTGGCTGGGTGTTGTCGGGGCGGGTGTCGGCCGCGACGAGTCCGTGGTTGGCGGACCATGCGGTGTCGGGGGCGGTGTTGGTGCCGGGTGCGGCGTTGGCGGAGTTGGTGTTGCATGCCGGGGATCGGGCCGGATTGCCCGTCATCGGGGAGATCACTTTCGAGCAGCCTTTGGTGCTGAACGGCGGCCCGGTTGATGTGCAGGTGTCGGTCGAGGGCGGTCAGGCGGCCGTGTTCTCCCGTACCGGGGAGCAGTGGACCCGACACGCGACCGCGACCCTGGCCGATCCCGCCGGAACGGTGGAAGGTCTGGACGGGCAGTGGCCCCCGGCCGGCGCCCAGGCCCTTCCTGCCAGCGATGTCTACGACATCATGGCGGGTCGCGGATATGAGTACGGGCCGGTATTCCGGGGTCTGCAGGCGGCTTGGCGGCTCGGCGAGGACCTGTACGCCGAGGTCGAGCTGCCCGCCGGTGATACTGAGGACGGGTTCGCGATCCACCCGGCTCTGCTGGACGCCGCTCTGCACGTGGTGATCGTGGCCGCGGAAGACGGTCACGGGGTGCGGTTGCCGTTCGCGTGGCGGGATGTGCGGTTGCATGCGACCGGTGCGTCGGCGTTGCGGGTGCGGTTGAGCCCGGCCGGGTCGGATGCGTTTTCTCTGCTGGCCGTCGATGGTGAGGGTCGGCCGGTGGTGTCGGCGGCGGCGATGGTTTCCCGCCCGGCCGACACCGGCCAGCTCGCCCGCTCTGGCGCGGGCGCGGGGCTGCTGTCGCTGGAATGGGCGCCGTTGAGCCTCGGATCGGCTTCGGAGCAGGCCTGGGTGCGGGTGGGCCCGGAGCTGGATCTGCCCGACGTGGCGGACGAGCCGGTGTTTGCCTGGGCTGAGCCGGCGGGTCTGCCCGAGGCGCTGGCGCTGGTGCAGGCGTGGTTGGGGGCTGGTTACCCGGCCGGGTCGCGGCTGGCGGTCCGTACCCGCGACGCGGTCGCTGCGGTCGAGGGTGACACGGTCGCTGGGCTGGAGTCGTCGGGTGTGTGGGGGCTGGTGCGTTCGGCGCGGTCCGAGCATCCGGATGCGGGTCTGGTGCTGCTCGACGATGACGGCGGCCCCGAATCCGCTGAATCCCTTAGCGCCGCCCTGGCCACCGGGGAGAAAGAGATCGCGTTGCGGGCGGGGACGGTGCTGGTGCCCCGCCTGCGTGCGATCTCGGGTGGGTTGGAACTCCCGCAGGGTCCGGGTGCGTGGCGGTTGGAGTGGGCTGCGGGCGGTGATCTGGACGGGGTGCGGGCGGTTGCGGCGCCGGACGCCGAGCGGCCGTTGGGGGCGTACGAGGTGCGGGTCGGGGTCCGCGCGACCGGGGTGAACTTCCGTGACGTGCTGAAGGGCCTGGATATGCTCCCCGCCGATTCCCGGCAACCGGGTGGCGAGGGTGCCGGGGTGGTGGTCGAGGTCGGCCCCGAGGTGACCGGTCTGGTGCCCGGCATGCGGGTGATGGGGTTGTTCCCGTGGTTCGGCCCGCTGGCGGTGGTTGATGCGCGGCTGATGGTGCCGGTCCCGGACGGATGGAGCGATGTCGAGGCCGCGGCGGCGCCGATCGCGTACCTGACCGCTTATCACGCGCTGTTCGATCTGGGTCGGGTACAGCGGGGGGATCGGGTGTTGGTTCATGCTGCGGCCGGTGGTGTGGGTATGGCGGCGGTGCATCTGGCGTTGGCGGCGGGGGCGGAGGTGTTCGCGACGGCGAGTCCGGCCAAGCAGGCGGCGGTGGCCGAGTTGGGTGTGACCCGTATCGCTTCTTCGCGTACGGCGGATTTCGCGAGTGAGTTCGGCCAGGTCGACGTCGTGCTGAACTCGTTGACCGGGGAGTTGTTGGATGCCTCGCTGGGGATGCTGGCCGAGGGTGGCCGGTTCGTGGAGCTGGGCAAGATTGATATTCGTGATCCGCGGCAGGTGCCGTTCGACTTGGGGGATTTGGATCCGGACCGGGTTGCCGTGATGTGGCAGCGGGTTCTGGAGACGGCTGTCCCGTTGCCGGTCACGGTGTTCCCGGCGGCTCAGGCCGGTGCGGCGCTGCGGTTCATGAGTCAGGCCCGGCATGTGGGCAAGATCGTGCTGCGGCTGCCCGGTGTGGGTGACGGTGCGGTGCTGATCACTGGTGGGACCGGGACGTTGGGTGGTCTGGTCGCCCGGCATCTGGTGATGCGGCACGGGGTACGGGACTTGGTCCTGGCGAGTCGTTCCGGTCCGGACGCCCCCGGCGCCGATGAACTCGCCGCCGGGTTGGAGGCGCTCGGGGCGCGGGTGCGGATCGTGGCGGCGGACCTGTCGCAGCGTTCGGTGGTGGACGCGCTGGTGGCGGGTATTCCGGATCTGGCCGGGGTGGTGCACGCGGCTGGGGTGTTGCAGGACGCTCCGGTGACGTCGTTGACTGGTGAGTCGGTGGGGCGGGTGGTGTCGGCCAAGGCGGACGCCGCCTGGCACCTGCACGAGGCGACCGCCGGCCGGGATCTGCGGATGTTCGTGCTGTTCTCGTCGCTGTCCGGACTGCTGGGCGGCGCGGGGCAGGGCAACTACGCGGCGGCCAACGCCTATCTGGACGCTCTCGCCGAGCACAGGAAGGCCCTCGGGCTGCCCGCGGTCTCGATTGCATGGGGTCTGTGGGACCAGTCGAGTGGCATGACCGGCACGCTGACCGAGAAGGACCGGGCGCGACTGGCGCGGGGCGGCGGTGTGCTGCTGGGTACCGAGCAGGCGCTGGGCCTGCTGGACCGGGCGTTGAGTATCGGTCGGCCGGTGGTGGCCGCGGGCTTGGATGTGAGTGCGGTCCGGGGCGTGATCGCGGCCGGGACGACGGTACCGACGGTGCTGCTCGGCCTGGGCCGTCCGCCACGTCGCGCCATCGCGGCCGCCGCGGGCTCTACCAGCGTGTTGGCCCGCCGGCTGGGTGGTCTGGGTGAGACCGAGCGGTCCCTTGTCCTGTTGGAGCTCGTACGTGAGCACGCCGCTGTGGTTCTCGGCCACGGTGATGGCGAGGGCGCGGGTGTTCCCGCTGATCGGGCGTTCCGGGATCTGGGCTTCGACTCGCTGACGGCGGTGGAGTTGCGGAACCGGCTGGCGGCGGCGTCCGGGCTGACGCTGTCGGCCACGCTGGTCTTCGACTACCCGACGCCGCGGGTGCTGGCCGAGTATCTGCTGGCCCAGGTGACCGGCGCGGCCCCGGCCGAGGCGGCGGCCGCTCCGGCCCCGGTGCCCGTACTCGACGGTCTTGACGAGGTCGAGGCGGCGCTCGCCGGGCTGGCGGCGGACGACGCGGCGCTGCGCACCGAGGTGCGCAACCGGCTGGAGGCGCTGCTGTGGCGGCTTGACGATCACGACAAGCCAGACGAGACAAGCATGGCGGACCACATCATGTCCGCGAGCATCGACCAGGTGATCCAGCTCGTCGCCGAGGAATTCGGCGACGAGGTCGGCTCCAGCGAGGTGGAATAGATGGCGACCGAACAGGAACTCGCGGAATATCTGCGGCTGGTCGCCGCCGACCTGCATCGCACCCGGCAACGGCTGCGTTCGGTCGAGGACCGGGCCCACGAGCCGATCGCGCTTGTGGCCATGGCCTGCCGCTATCCGGGCGGCGTCGCGTCGCCGGAGGACCTGTGGCGGCTGGTGGCCGACGGCACCGACGCCGTGTCACCGTTTCCGGCCGACCGTGATTGGGAGACCGAGCCGTCCGAGTACGCGCGCGAAGGTGGCTTCCTGTCCGGTGCGGCGGATTTCGATGCGGAGTTCTTCGGGATCTCGCCGCGTGAGGCGCTGGCGATGGACCCGCAGCAGCGGCAGCTGCTCGAGGTGTCCTGGGAAGCGCTGGAACGCGTGGGCCTGGACCCCTCGAGCCTGCGCGGTTCCGACACCGGGGTTTTCGTCGGCATGTACTACCAGGACTACGCATCGCGGCTGTCCGACAGCCACGCGGGCGGGTACGGCCTGACCGGCAACGCGTCGAGTGTGGCGTCCGGCCGGGTGGCGTACACGTTCGGCCTGGAGGGCCCGGCGGTCACGATCGACACGGCGTGTTCGTCGTCTCTGGTGGCGATGCACCTGGCGGCTCAGGCGCTGCGTAACGGGGAATGCTCGCTGGCGCTGGCCGGGGGCGTGACGGTGATGTCCACCCCGGCGGCGTTCACGGAGTTCGCGCGGCAGGGCGGGCTGGCGTCCGATGGCCGGTGCAAGGCGTTCTCGGCCGGAGCCGACGGCACCGGCTGGGGCGAGGGCGTCGGGGTGCTGGTGCTGGAGCGGCTCTCGGAGGCGCAGCGGCTCGGGCATCCGGTCGTGGCGGTGCTGCGGGGCAGTGCGGTGAACCAGGACGGTGCGTCGAACGGTCTGTCGGCCCCCAACGGGCCGTCCCAAGAGCGGGTGATCCGGGCGGCGTTGGCCGGCGCGAAGCTGTCGACCTCCGATGTGGACGTCGTCGAGGGGCACGGGACCGGGACCACGCTCGGCGACCCGATCGAGGCCCAGGCCCTGCTGGCGACCTATGGGCAGGACCGGCCCGAGGACCGGCCGTTGTGGCTGGGCTCGGTGAAGTCCAACTTCGGACACACCCAGGCCGCGGCCGGTGTCGCCGGCGTGATCAAGATGGTCGAGGCGATGCGGCACGGGACGCTGCCCGCGACGCTGCACGCGGGCGAGGCGTCCCCACACGTGGACTGGGCGACCGGCGATGTACGGCTGCTCACCGAGGCGCAGCGGTGGGAGTCGGCGGACCGTCCCCGACGGGCGGGAGTGTCGTCGTTCGGGATCAGCGGCACCAACGCGCACGTCATCCTCGAAGAAGCTCCCGCTGAGCCGGTCCCGGCTCCGTCGGCGAAGCCGGTGGTGACCGGTGGTGTGGTGCCGTGGGTGCTGTCGGCGCGGTCGGATGCGGGATTGCGGGCGCTGGCAGGTCGGCTGGCGTCGGATGTCCCGGCCGGGGCCGACGTCGCCGATGTGGCGGGGTCGCTGGCGCGGGGCCGCGCGGGGCTGGAGTTCCGGGCGGTGGCCTTGGGCGCTGACCGTGAGGAGCTTGAGCAGGATCTGGCGGCGGTGGAGTCGGCCGGGGCAGTGACGCGGGGTCCGGTGGCGTGGGTGTTCCCGGGCCAGGGGTCGCAGTGGACCGGTATGGGCCGTGAGCTGGCGGAGTGTTCACCAGTGTTCGCGGGCGTGCTGGACGACGTGTGTGCGGTGGCGGACCCGTTGCTGGGCCGTTCGCTGCGGGAAGTGATGTTCTCCGGCGCCGAGGTGCACCAGACCGGCTTCACGCAGGTGGCGGTGTTCGCCTTTGAAGTGGCGCTTGCCGCGGTGGCGCAGGCCGCGGGGTTGAAGCCTGATTTTGTGGCCGGTCATTCGGTCGGTGAGGTGACGGCGGCGTATGTGGCGGGTGCGGTGTCGCTGGAAGACGCGGTGCGGTTGTTGGTGGCGCGGGGTGCGTTGATGCAGGCGTTGCCGTCGGGTGGGGCGATGGCGGCGGTGCAAGCGGGCGTACAGGAAGTGGATCTGTCGGGTCTGGAGGACCGGGTCGCGGTGGCGGCGGTGAACAGTTCGTCGGCGGTGGTGCTCTCCGGTGACCGGGAGGCGGTTGAGGAGGCGGTGGGCCGCCTGCCCGGCCGGAAGGTGCGTTGGCTGGAGGTCAGCCACGCGTTCCATTCCCCGCTGATGCGTCCGATCGCCGACGAGCTCGCACCGGTGGTGACGGGAATCCGGTTCACCGAGCCGCGGATCCCGTTGGTCTCGGCGGTCACCGGTGCCGTCGTCGGCGCGGATGTGCTCGGCGAACCGGGGCACTGGGTGGAGCAGGCGATCGGCACGGTCCGGTTCCACGACGCGGTCCGATTCCTGCACGAGCGGGGCATCGCCGGGTTCGTTGAGCTCGGTCCGGACACGGTGTTGTCGGCCGCGGTCTACGACGGCGACGAGAGTGGGGTGTGGGCGGCGAGTCTGGCCGAGCGCGATGACGCGGGGGCTCGTCGTCTGCTGAAGGGTCTGGCCGACGCGTGGACTCATGGCGCTGCCGTGGACTGGACCCGCCTGGTCCCGGTCGGCCGTCAGGTGGCGTTGCCGACGTACCCGTTCCAGCACCGCCGCTACTGGCCGGCCGGGTCCGGCGCGGTGACCGGTCTGGGGGCCGCCGGCCTGGCGGCGGCGGCGCATCCGCTGCTGGCCGCGGTGGTCACCCTGGCCGACTCGGACGAGTGGTTGTTCACCGGTCGGCTGTCGGGCGCGAGCGCGTCGTGGCTGGCCGACCACGAGCTGCTGGGCGTCACGGTGTTGCCGGCGGCCGCGCTGGCCGAACTGGTGCTGTTCGCCGGCGAGCGCGCCGGCCGGCCGGCGATCGAGCAGATCACGTTCGAGCGCCCCCTGGTGCTGCCGGAGCGCGAACCGGTCGATCTGCAGATCAGCGTACGCGGCGATCGCGCCACGGTCAGCTCACGGCCGGTCGGTGAGGAGTTGTGGATCCAGCACGCCACCGCGATCCTGACCGACGATCTCGCCGAAGATCCGCAGTCCGGACCCGACGGTCGGGACGTCCTCGTGGAGGTGGAAACCGACGAGGAGCAGGACGGGTTCGGCATTCACCCCGGATTGCTCCAGGCCGCGCTGAACCTGGGCCCGGACGAGGTGCCCCAGCGCTGGGAGGGCGTACGGCTGTTCGCCGTCGGTGCCCGGCAGATCCGGGTCCGCTCGATCGGATCCGGGCTGCTGGCCGTGGACAGTCACGGCGAGCCGGTCCTGCGGATCCGGGCGATGAGCACCCGCCGGACAACGGCCGATGAGTTCGTCCGCGGCCACGGCAGGCTGCTCGGCCTGCGCTGGGAGCCCGTACCGGTGTCGGGGGGCGAGTCTCCGGCGTGGAGCACGATCCGGCCGGGCGAGACCGTCGCCGCGCCGGACGGGGAACCGAGCACGGTGGTCGCGCTGTGCGAGGGCGAGGACCCGGTGGCCTGGGCGCTCGGCGTCGTGCAGGACTGGGTGGCGGCGGACCGGCCGGCCGGCTCGCGGCTGGTGGTGACGACCCGCGAGGCCGTGGCGGCCGGGACGGACGACGCGGTGCCCGGCCTGGCCCAGGCACCGGTCTGGGGCCTGGTGCGTTCGGCTCGGGCGGAGTACCCCGATGCCGGGCTCGTCCTGCTCGACGAAGACGGCCACGATGCTTCCAGCGCCGTCCGGCACGCCGCCATCGCCTCCGGCGAACCGGAACTCGCGGTACGACGCGGTGAGATCCGAGTGCCGCGCCTGCGCCCGACGCCCCCCGAGGAGCAGGCTGCGCAGTCCGGCGGCGTCGGTACCGAAGGCACCATGCTGATCACCGGCGGCACCGGCACGCTCGGCGGCCTGGTCGCCCGGCACCTCGTCGCCCGGCACGGGGTGCGCAGCCTTGTTCTGGCCAGCCGTTCGGGCCCGGACGCACCCGGCGCCGATGCGCTGGCCGCCGACCTGGAGGCCGCCGGGGCACGCGTTCGGGTCGTCGCCGCCGACCTGGCCGACCGCCCCGCCGTCGACGCGCTCGTCGCCGACATCCCCGACCTGACCGGCATCGTGCACACGGCCGGACTCATCGCGGACACCCTGTTCGCGACGCTGACGCCCGAGTCCCTGGCCCGGGTCATCGCGGCCAAGGCCGTCTCCGCGCAGCACCTGCACGAGGCGACGTTGGATCGCGACCTGACCACGTTCGTACTCTTCTCCTCCCTCGCGGGCCTGCTCGGCAGCCCCGGACAGGCCAACTACGCCGCCGCCAACGCCTACCTGGACGCGCTCGCCGCGCACCGCCAGGCCGTCGGCCGCCCGGCGGTTTCCATCGCGTGGTACCTGTGGGAGCAGCGCAGCGCCATCACCACCGGGCTCAGCGAGACCGACCGGGTCCGCCTCGCCCGCGGCGGTGCGCCTCTGCCCACCGAGACCGCCCTGCGGCTGTTCGATGCCGCGCTGACCGCGGGGGACCCGCTGTCGGCGGCGGGCCTGGACCTTGCCGCTGTTCGCGCCGACGTGCACGCGGGCCTGTCCGAGTTGGTGCTGCTGCGCGGCCTGGTTCGCGTTCCGCGCCGCGCGGCGGACAACGGCGCACTGGGCCGTCGGCTCGGCAGCCGGTCCGCTCCCGAGCAGCGCCGCTTCCTGCTGGATCTGGTCCGCGAGCAGGCCGCCCTGGTGCTCGGCCATCGCGACGCCGGCGGCATTCCGGCCGACCGCGCGTTCCGGGATCTCGGCTTCGGCTCGCTCACGGCGGTGGAGTTGCGTAACCGGCTGGCCGCGGCGGCCGGGCTGGTGTTGCCGGCCACGCTGGTCTTCGACTACCCGACAGCGCAGGCTCTGGCCGAGTACCTGCTGCGGCGGGTATCAGGGGTGGCGGACTCCTCGGCGGAGGTGGTGCCGGCACGGTCGGCCGGTGAGCCGATCGCGATCGTGTCGATGGCGTGCCGCTACCCCGGCGGGGTGGCGTCGCCGGAGGATCTGTGGCGACTGGTCGCGGACGGCGTGGACGCGATGGGCGCGTTTCCCGCGGACCGTGGCTGGGAGACGGATTCGGCGGAGTACGCGCGGATAGGTGGCTTCCTGTCCGGCATGGCCGACTTCGACGCCGAGTTCTTCGGGATCTCGCCGCGTGAGGCGGTGGCGATGGATCCGCAGCAGCGGCTGCTGCTCGAAGTGTCCTGGGAGGCCCTGGAACGGGCCGGCCTGGATCCGGCAGCGATGAAGGGCACGGATACCGGGGTCTTCGCCGGACTGGCCATGCAGGACTACGGCTCGCGGCTGCCGGATGGGAGCGCGGGCGGGTTCGGGATGACGGGGAACGCGTCGAGCGTGGCGTCCGGCCGGGTGGCGTACACGTTCGGTCTTGAGGGTCCGGCGGTGACGGTCGATACGGCGTGTTCGTCGTCGCTGGTGGCGATGCACCTGGCGGCTCAGGCGCTGCGGAACGGGGAGTGCTCGCTGGCGCTGGCCGGTGGTGTGACGGTGCTGGCGACGCAAGGGATTTTCGCCGAGTTCACGCGGCAGGGCGGCATGGCGTCCGATGGCCGGTGCAAGCCGTTCTCGGCCGCCGCCGACGGTACGGGCTGGGGCGAGGGCATCGGCGTGGTGCTGCTGGAGCGGCTGTCGGAGGCGCGGCGGCTCGGGCATCCGGTGCTGGCGGTGCTGCGCGGCAGTGCCGTGAACCAGGACGGGGCGTCCAACGGCCTGTCGGCGCCGAACGGCCCGTCCCAGGAGCGGGTGATCCGACGGGCGCTGGCCGACGCGCGGCTCTCTCCTTCCGACGTGGACGTGACCGAGGCGCACGGGACCGGGACGGCGCTGGGTGATCCGATCGAGGCCCAGGCCTTGCTGGCGACGTACGGGCAGGACCGGCCCGAGGACCGGCCGTTGTGGCTGGGGTCGGTGAAGTCCAACATCGGCCACACCCAGGCCGCGGCCGGCGTGGCCGGGGTGATCAAGATGGTCGAGGCGATGCGGCACGAGACGCTGCCGCCGACGCTGCACGCCGATGAACCGTCGCCGCACGTGGACTGGACGGCCGGCGATGTAAGGCTGCTGACCGACGCGCGTCCTTGGGAGTCGGAGGGACGCCCGCGTCGGGCAGGTGTGTCGTCGTTCGGTATCAGCGGCACCAACGCGCACCTGATCCTGGAGCAGGCCCCGGACCCGGTTCCGGTGGCGCCCTCCGACGCGGGGCCGGTGGTGACCGGTGCTGTGGTGCCGTGGGTGTTGTCGGCCCGGTCGGCCCCGGCGCTGGAGGCGCTGGCCGGCCGGCTGGCCTCGGATGTCCCGGCCGGAACGCCGGTCGCGGATGTGGCGGGGGCGCTGGCGCGGAGCCGCGCGGGGCTGGAGTACCGGGCGGTGGCTCTGGGCGCTGACCGTGCGGAGCTGGACGAGGCTCTGATGCGGGTCGAGCCGGCCGGGCCGGCGGTATCGGGCGCTGATGTGGCCTTCGTCTTCCCGGGGCAGGGGTCGCAGTGGATCGGTATGGGCCGCGAGTTGCTGGCGGGCTCGTCGGTGTTCGCGGAGTTCGTGGCCGAGTGCGAGCGGCTGGTGGACTTCCCGTTGCGGGACGCGCTGGTGTCCGGGGCGGGGCTGGACCGGGTGGAGGTGGTCCAGCCCGCTTTGTTCGTGATGATGGTCGGCCTGGCCCGGGCATGGGAGGCGGCGGGAGTGGTCCCGTCGGCCGTGGTGGGCCACTCGCAGGGCGAGATCGCCGCGGCCTGTTTCGCGGGGGCGTTGTCATTGGAGGACGCCCTGAGCCTGGTGACCGCGCGGGGCCGGGCGTTGGTGGCGTTGGCGGGCACCGGCGGGATGTTGTCGGTTTCGGCGGCTCCCGAGGTGGTCGAGGGCCTGCTGGCCGACGGACTGGGGATCGCGGCGGTCAACGCGGCCGAGCAGGTAGTGGTTTCCGGTGCGCCGGAACCGCTGGACGCGCTGGCGGCGCGGTGTGAGACGGCCGGGATCCGGGCCCGACGGGTGGATGTCGACTACGCGAGCCATCACCCACTCATGGAGCAGGTGCGCGAGCGGTTGCTCGCGGTGCGGGTGACACCGCGGCCGGGCCGGGTGCCGTTCTACTCGGCGGTGACCGGCACCATGGTGGCCACCGAGGGCCTGGATGTCGCGTACTGGTGGCGGAATCTGCGGGAGCAGGTGCGGTTCGCGCAGACCGTGGCGGCGATGCCGGTGGCCGGGTTCGTGGAAGTGAGCCCGCATCCGGTGCTGGTTCCCGGGATCGAGGGGCGTTGGGCGGTCGGTTCGCTGCGTCGTGATGACGGTGGGCAGCGGCGTTTGCTGGCCTCGTTGGGTGAGGCGTGGGCCCGTGGCGCGGCGGTGGACTGGACCCGTCTGATAGCCGGTGGGAAGCCGGTGGCATTGCCGACGTATCCGTTCCAGCACCGCCGCTACTGGGCGTCCGGTGGCGGCACGGGCCGGGGCGACGCGGGGCACCCGCTGTTGGACAGCGCGGTGCGGCTGGCCGAGGACGCCGGCTGGGTGTTGTCGGGGCGGGTGTCGACCGCGACGAGCCCGTGGCTGGCCGATCACGCCGTGTCGGGGGCGGTGCTGGTGCCCGGGGCGGCGCTGGCGGAGCTGGTGTTGCACGCCGGTGACCGGGCCGGGTTGCCGGCGATCGGGGAGATCACCTTTGAGCAGCCGCTGGTCCTGGACGGCAGTCCGGTGGATCTGCAGGTGTCGGTGGAGAGCGGTCAGGCGGCCGTGTTTTCCCGGACGGGGGAGCAGTGGACCCGGCACGCGATCGCGACCCTGGCCGACCCCGCCGGCATGGTGGAAGGCCTCGAAGGGCAGTGGCCCCCCGCCGGTTCGCAGGCCCTTGCCGTCAGCGACGCCTACGAAGTCATGGCCGGTCGTGGATATGAGTACGGTCCGACGTTCCGTGGTCTGCGGGCGGCGTGGCGGCTCGGCGAGGACCTGTACGCCGAGGTGGAGCTTCCCGCTGCCGGCGAAGGCCAGGACGGGTTCGGGATCCATCCGGCGCTGCTGGACGCCGCCCTGCACGCCCTCCTTGTCGCCGCGATCGAGGAAGGCGGCCAGGAAGTCCTGCTGCCGTTCGCGTGGCGGGACGTGCGGCTGCACGCGACCGGGGCGTCGGCGCTGCGGGTGCGGCTGAGCCCGGCCGGTCCGGATGCGTTTTCCCTGCTCGCCGCCGACGGTGACGGCAAGCCGGTGGTCTCGGCCGGCGCGATGATGTCCCGCCCCGCGGACACCGGCCGGCTCGCCAGTCCCGGCGCGGGCACCGGCCTGCTGGCGCTGGAATGGGCACAGCTCAGCCTCGGGTCGGCGCCGGAGCAGGCCTGGGCTCAGGTCGGCCCGGAGCCCGACCTGCCCGACGCGACGGACGAGCCGGTATTCGCCATGGCCGAGCCGGCGGACCTGCCAGGGGCGCTGGCCCTCGTGCAGGCGTGGCTGGAGGCTGGCTACCCGGCGGGATCGCGGCTGGTGGTCCGCACCCGTGAGGCGGTTGCGGCGGCTGAGGGCGACACGGTCGCCGGGCTGGAGTCGTCGGGGATCTGGGGGCTGGTCCGCTCGGCACAGTCCGAGCACCCGGACGTGGGTCTGGTGCTGCTCGACGACGACGGCCGCTCCGAGTCCGACGCGGTCGTCGCCCCGGCCCTGGCCACCGGTGAGAAAGAGCTGGCCTTGCGGGCCGGCGCGGTGCTGGTACCCCGGCTGCGCCCTGTTCCCGGCGGTCTGGAACTGCCGTTCGGCACGGAGGCGTGGCGGCTGGAGTGGGCCGCGGGCGGTGACCTGGACGGGGTACGGGCCGTTCCTGCGCCGGACGCGGAGCGGCCGCTGGGAGCGCATGAGGTCCGGATCGCGGTCCGTGCGGCGGGGGTGAACTTCCGCGACCTGCTGTCGGCGCTGGGCACGCTGCCGAACGACACCCGGCCGCCCGGCACCGACGGCGCCGGCGTCGTGATCGAGACCGGCCCGGAGGTGACCGGCCTTCCGGTCGGCACCCGGGTGATGGGGATGTTCCAGGCGTTCGGCCCGCTGGCGGTGGTTGACGCGCGGCCGCTGGTGCCGATCCCGGACGGGTGGAGCGACGTCGAGGCGGCGGCGGCGCCGACCGCGTATCTGACCGCTCATCACGCACTGTTCGATCTGGGCCGGGTGCGGCCGGGGGACCGGGTGCTGATCCACGCGGCCTCCGGCGGTGTGGGTATGGCGGCCGTGCATCTGGCGCTGGCGGCGGGGGCGGAGGTGTTTGCGACGGCGAGCCCGGCCAAGCAGGCCGCGGTGGCGGCGCTGGGCGTGACGCACATTGCCTCATCGCGTACGGCGGACTTCGCCGCTGAGTTCGGCCAGGTCGACGTGGTGCTGAACTCGTTGACTGGTGAACTGCTGGACGCCTCCCTGGGGATGCTGGCCGAGGGCGGCCGGTTCGTGGAACTGGGCAAGACCGACATCCGCGACCGGCGGCAGGTCCCGTTCGACTTGGGGGACTTCGCTCCCGAGTGGCTCGCGGAGAAGTGGCAGCAGGTCCTGGAGCGGATAGTGCCGCTGCCGGTCACGGTGTGGCCGGTGACGCGGGCGGGCGCGGCGCTGCGGTTCATGAGCCAGTCCCGGCATGTGGGCAAGATCGTGCTGCGCCTGCCCGGTGTGGGTGACGGCGCGGTGCTGATCACCGGTGGGACGGGGACGCTGGGCGGTCTGGTCGCCCGGCATCTGGTGGACCGGCATGGGGTACGGGATCTGGTGCTGGCCAGCCGGTCGGGGCCGGATGCGCCGGGCGCGGCCGAGCTCGCTGCCGAGCTGGAGGCGGCCGGGGCGCGGGTGCGGATTGTCGCGGCTGACCTGTCGCGGCGTGCCGCGGTGGACGCCCTGGTGGCGGACATCCCGGAGCTGGCCGGGGTGGTGCACGCGGCCGGGGTGCTCGAGGACATGTCGGTGACGTCGCTGACCGGCGAGTCACTGGACCGGGTGCTGGCGGCCAAGGCGGACGCCGCCTGGCATCTGCATCAGGCGACCGAGCATGTGGACCTGCGGATGTTCGTGCTGTTCTCGTCCCTGGCGGGGCTGCTCGGCAACCCGGGGCAGGGCAACTACGCGGCCGCCAACACTTACCTGGACGCACTCGCCGAGCACAGGAAGGCCCTCGGGCTGCCTGCGGTCTCGATTGCCTGGGGTCTGTGGGAGCCGGCGAGTGTCATGACCGCCGGGGTCACGGGCACCGGCCGGGCTCGGCTGGCGCGCGGCGGTGGTGTGGTGCTGGGTACCGAGCAGGCGCTGGGTCTGCTGGACCGGGCGCTGGGCACCGGCCAGCCGGTGGTGGCGGCGGGCCTGGATGTGGGTGCGGTCCGGAGTGCGATCGCGGCGGGGTCGCCGGTGCCGGCGGTGCTTCTTGGCCTGGGTCGTGCGCCGCGGCGGGCGGCTGTTGCCGGGGCTGGTGGTGGGGTGTTGGCTCGCCGTCTGGCTGCGTTGCCGTCGGTGGAGCATCTGCGGGTGGTGCTGGATGTGGTGCGTGAGCATGCGGCGGTGGTGCTCGGTCGCGGTGAGGGTGTTCCGGCTGACCGGGCGTTCCGGGATCTGGGTTTTGATTCGCTGACCGCGGTGGAGTTGCGGAACCGGTTGGCTGCGGCGTCCGGGTTGACGTTGTCGGCCACGCTGGTCTTCGATTATCCGACGCCTCGGGTTCTGGCGGAGTATCTGGTGGCGCGGGTGACTGGTGCGGTTCCGGCGGCTGCGGAGGTTGTTCCGGCCTCGGCGGCGGTTGGTGAGCCGGTCGCGATCGTGTCGATGGCGTGCCGTTTCCCGGGTGGGGTGGCCTCGCCGGAGGACTTGTGGCGGCTGGTCGCCGATGGTGTGGACGCGATGGGTGACTTCCCGGCCGATCGCGGCTGGGATACGGAGTCGGCCGGGTATGCGCGGGTGGGCGGTTTCCTGTCCGGTGCGGCTGATTTCGACGCCGAGTTCTTCGGGGTGTCGCCGCGTGAGGCGGTGGCGATGGACCCGCAGCAGCGGCTGCTGCTCGAAGTGTCCTGGGAGGCACTGGAACGCGCGGGCCTGGATCCCTCCGGGCTGCGCGGCTCCGACACCGGCGTCTTCGCCGGCCTGTACTACCAGGGCTACGGCTCGCAACTGCCCGATGGCGACGGCAGCGGTTTCCGGCTGACGGGCTACTCGACGAGCGTGGCGTCGGGCCGGGTGTCCTACGCGCTGGGCCTGGAAGGCCCGGCGGTCACGATCGACACGGCGTGTTCGTCGTCGCTGGTGGCGATGCACCTGGCCGCGCAGGCGCTGCGCAACGGCGAATGCTCACTTGCCCTGGCGGGCGGCGTGGCGGTGATGGCCACCCCGGCGGCGTTCGCGGAGTTCGCCTTGCAGGGCGGGCTGGCTTCCGATGGCCGGTGCAAGCCGTTCTCGGACCAGGCGGACGGCACCGGCTGGGGCGAGGGCGTCGGGGTGGTGGTGCTGGAGCGTTTGTCGGAGGCGCGGCGGCTCGGGCATCCGGTGCTGGCGGTGTTGCGGGGCAGTGCGGTGAACCAGGACGGGGCGTCCAACGGCCTGTCGGCCCCCAACGGTCCCTCGCAGCAGAGGGTGATCCGGGCCGCGCTGGCCGGCGCGGGGTTGTCCGCCGCGGAAGTGGACGCGGCGGAAGCGCACGGGACCGGGACCACCCTCGGGGATCCGATCGAGGCGCAGGCGTTGCTGGCGACCTATGGGCAGGACCGGCCAGAGGACCGGCCGTTGTGGCTGGGGTCGGTGAAGTCCAACATCGGCCACACTCAGGCGGCGGCCGGTGTCGCCGGTGTGATCAAGATGGTCGAGGCGATGCGGCACGGGATGCTCCCGGCGACGCTGCACGCCGGTGAGCCGTCGCACCATGTGGACTGGACAGCCGGCGACGTACGGCTGCTGACCGAGGCGCGTCCGTGGGAGCCCGACGGGCGTCCGCGGCGGGCGGGGGTGTCCGCGTTCGGGCTCAGCGGGACCAACGCGCACGTGATCCTCGAGCAGGCCCCGGATCCACTCCCGGAGCAAGTCTCGGACGTGGCACCGGTGGTGACGGGCGGTGTGGTGCCGTGGGTGCTGTCGGCCCGGTCGGGTGCGGGGTTGGCGGCGTTGGCGGGGCGGCTGTCCTCGGATGTCCCGGCCGGGGCCGACATCGCGGATGTGGCGGTGTCTTTGGCTGGTGGCCGGGCTGGGCTGGAGTACCGGGCGGTGGTTGTGGGTGTTGACCGTGCGGAGTTGGACGCGGCTTTGGTGCGGGTCGAGCCGGGTGTGCCGTCGGTGTCGGGTGGCGATGTGGCTTTTGTGTTCCCGGGTCAGGGTTCGCAGTGGCTGGGGATGGGCCGCGAGTTGCTGGCGGGCTCGTCGGTGTTCGCGGAGTTCGTGGCCGAGTGCGAGCGGCTGGTGGACTTTCCGCTGCGGGAGGCGCTGGTCTCGGGAACGGGGCTGGAGCGGGTGGAAGTGGTCCAGCCGGCGTTGTTCGTGATGATGGTCGGTCTCGCTCGCGTATGGGAGGCGGCGGGGGTGGTCCCGTCGGCGGTGGTGGGCCATTCGCAGGGTGAGGTGGCTGCGGCGTGTTTTGCGGGGGCTCTGTCGTTGGAGGACGCTCTCGGCCTGGTGATCGCTCGGGGTCGGGCGCTGGTGGCGTTGGCGGGCACGGGGGGGATGTTGTCGGTTGCGGCGGCTCCCGATGTGGTCGAGGGCATGTTGGCCGATGGGTTGGGGATCGCGGCGGTCAATGCGCCTGGGCAGGTGGTGGTCTCGGGTGCGCCGGAGCCGTTGGACGCGTTGGCGGTGCGGTGTGAGGTGGCGGGGATCCGGACCCGTCGGGTTGATGTGGATTATGCGAGTCATAACCCGTTGGTGGAGTCGGTGCGGGAGCGGTTGTTGGGGGTGCGGGTGTCGCCGCGTCCGGGTCGGGTGCCGTTCTATTCGGCGGTGACCGGCACGGTGGTGGATACCGCGGGTCTGGATGCCGTGTATTGGTGGCGGAATCTGCGGGAGCAGGTGCGGTTCGCGCAGACCGTGGCGTCGATGCCGGTGGCGGGGTTTGTGGAGGTGTCCCCGCATCCGGTGCTGGTGCCGGGTATTGAGGGGCGTTGGGCGGTTGGTTCGCTGCGTCGTGACGATGGTGGGCAGCGGCGTCTGCTGATGTCTCTGGCTGAGGCGTGGACTCATGGCGCGGCGGTGGACTGGACCCGCCTGGTTCCCCAGGGCAGTCCGATCACCTTGCCGACGTATCCCTTCCAGCACCGCCGTTATTGGGCGTCCGGTGGCGGGACCGGCCGGAGCGGGGCAGGCCACCCGCTGCTGGAGTCCGCGGTGCGGCTGGCCGAGGACACCGGCTGGGTGTGGTCGGGACGGCTGTCGGCCGGGACAAGCCCGTGGTTGGCCGATCACGTGGTGGCGGGCACGGTGCTGGCACCCGGCGCGGCGTTGGCCGAGCTGGTGTTGCACGCCGGGGATCGGGCCGACCTGCCGGCGATCGGAGAGATCACGTTCGAGCAGCCGTTGGTGCTGGACGGCGTGGTGGATGTCCAGGTGCGAGTCGAAGACAGCCGGGCGAGCGTGTTCTCCCGCACCGGGGAGCAGTGGATCCGGCACGCCACCGCGACCCTGGCCGACCCCGCCGGAATGGTGGAAGGCCTCGAAGGGCCGTGGCCCCCGATCGGCGCGCAGGCCCTTCCCGTCATTGACGCTTACGAGGTCATGGCGGCGCGCGGCTACGAGTACGGCCCGGCGTTCCGCGGTCTGCGAGCGGCGTGGCGGCTCGGCGAGGACTTGTACGCCGAGGTGGAACTGCCCGCCGCCGGCGAAGGCCAGGACGGGTTCGGGATCCACCCCGCGCTGCTGGACGCCGCCCTGCACGTTCTGCTCACGGCGGCCGGGGAAGGCGACGAGATCGGCTTGCCGTTCGCGTGGCGCGATGTGCGGCTGCACGCGACCGGGGCGTCGGCGCTGCGGGTGCGGTTGAGCCCGGCCGGGCCGGGCGCGGTCAGCCTGCTCGCCGCCGACGGCGAAGGCCAGCCGGTGGTATCGGTCGGCGCGATGATCTCACGGCCGGCCGAGGCGAGCCGCCTGGCACCAGCTCTGAGCGCGGGCGCGGGCCTGCTCGCCCTCGCATGGGCGCCGATGCGCATGCCGACCGGATCGGCGGTGCGGGAGTGGGTACGCGTGGGCCCGGACCTGCCCGCGGGAACGGACGGGCCGCTGTGTGCCTTGGCGGAGCCCGTCGATGTGCCGGCGGCGTTGGCCTTGGTGCAGGCGTGGCTGGCCGATGAGCATCCGGCGGGGTCGCGGCTGGCGATCCGTACGCGTGACGCGGTTGCCGCGGTTGAGGGTGACGCGGTCGCGGGCCTGGCCGTGGCGGGCGTTTGGGGTCTGGTCCGTTCGGCGATGGCCGAGCACCCCGACGCGGGCCTGGTGCTGCTGGACGACGACGGCCGTCCCGAGTCCGAGGCGATGGTTTCCGCCGCCCTGGCGACCGGGGAGAGGGAGCTGGCGCTGCGCGACGGGAAGCTGCTGGTGCCCCGGCTGCGCCGGGCGGCCTCCAGCGATGAGCCGGCCCCCGTACTCGGCCCGGACGGCACCGTGCTGGTGACCGGCGGGACCGGGACGCTGGGCGGTCTGGTCGCCCGGCACCTGGCCGTCCGGCACGAGGTCCGGGACTTGGTGCTCGTCAGCCGGTCGGGGCGGGAGGCGCCCGGCGCCGACGAACTGGTCGCCGACCTCGAGGGGGCCGGGGCCCGCGTACGGATCGTCGCGGCCGACCTGGCCGACCGCGCCGTGGTTGACGCGCTCGTCGCGGACCTCCCCGACCTGACCGCCGTGGTCCATGCGGCAGGAGTGGTCGAGGACGCCCCGGTGACCGCGCTGACCGAGCCGTCGCTGGACCGGGTACTGGCGTCCAAGGCGGTCTCGGCCCGGCACCTGCACGAGGCGACGGCCGACCGGAACCTGCGGATGTTCGTGCTCTTCTCGTCGCTGTCGGGCCTGCTCGGCGGTGCCGGGCAGGGCAACTACACGGCGGCCAACACCTACCTGGACGCCCTGGCCGCGCACCGGCAGGCTCAGGGCCTGCCCACCGTCTCGATCGCCTGGGGCTTCTGGGAGCAACGCAGCACGATCGGCGCCGGCGTCACCGACGCCGACCTGGCCAGGCTGGCCCGCGTCGGAGGCACGCTGCTGCCGATCGAGCAGGCGCTGAGCTTGTTCGACCAGGCGCTGGGGGGCGGCCCGCCCGTGGTCGCCACCGGCTTGGACGTGGCCGCGGTCCGCGGCGCGATCGCCGCCGGACAGACGATGCCGGCGGTGCTCCTGGGCTTCGGCCGCGCGCCGCGGCGGACGGCCGCGGCCGGCACCGGCGGCGGCGAGCTGGCCCGTCGCCTGGCCGGGCTGGGCGAGGGCGAGCGGTCCCGCGTCCTGCTGGACCTGGTGCGCGAGCACGCCGCGGTGGTCCTCGGCCACGGCGACGCGGGCGGCATCGAGCCCGGTCAGGCGTTCCGTAATCTCGGTTTCGACTCGCTGACCGCGGTGGAACTGCGGAACCGGCTGGCCGCGGCGGCCGGGCTGACGCTGCCGGCCACGCTGGTCTTCGACTATCCGACGCCGCAGGCTCTGGCCGAGTACCTGCTGCGGCAGGCACTCGGCGTGGAAGGGACCGCCGGAGAAGTGGTGCCGGCGCGTTCGGCGGGGGAGCCGGTCGCGGTGGTGTCGATGGCCTGCCGGTTCCCGGGCGGGGTCGCCTCGCCGGAGGAACTGTGGCAGCTCGTGGTCGGCGGCACGGACGCGATGGGCGACTTCCCGGCCGACCGCGGCTGGGAAACGGAGCCCGCCGGGTATGCGCGGGTGGGCGGTTTCCTGTCCGGTGCGGCGGACTTCGATGCGGAGTTCTTCGGGATCTCGCCGCGTGAGGCGGTGGCGATGGACCCACAGCAGCGGCTGCTGCTCGAGGTGTCCTGGGAAGCCCTGGAACGTGCGGGCTTCGACCCTTCGCGCATGCGCGGCTCCGACACCGGCGTCTTCGCCGGGCTGTCCTTGCAGGACTACGCGTGGCGGCTCTCCGAGGCCGACGGGGGCAGTTTCCGGCTCACCGGTAACGCGTCGAGCGTCGTGTCCGGCCGGGTGGCGTTCGCCTTCGGCCTGGAAGGTCCGGCGGTGACGGTGGACACGGCGTGTTCGTCGTCGCTGGTGGCGATGCACCTGGCCGCGCAGGCGCTGCGCAACGGCGAATGTTCGTTGGCGCTGGCCGGCGGGGTCACCGTCATGGCCACCCCGACGACGATCTCGGAGTTCGCGTTGCAGGGCGGTCTGGCGGCCGACGGGCGGGTCAAGGCTTTCTCGGGTACGGCGGACGGCACGGCGTTGTCCGAGGGCGTTGGCATGGTGGTACTGGAGCGGCTGTCCGAAGCGCGACGGCTCGGGCATCCGGTGCTGGCGGTGCTGCGAGGCAGCGCGGTGAACCAGGACGGCGCGTCCAACGGCCTGTCGGCGCCGAACGGTCCGTCCCAGGAACGTGTCATCCGCCGGGCGCTGGCCGATGCCCGGCTGGCCCCGGGTGATGTGGACGCGGTCGAGGGGCACGGGACCGGGACGACGCTCGGGGATCCGATCGAGGCGCAGGCCCTGCTGGCGACCTACGGGCAGAATCGGCCCGAGGACCAGCCGTTGTGGCTCGGGTCGGTCAAGTCGAACATCGGGCACGCTCAGGCCGCGGCTGGAGTGGCCGGTGTGATCAAGATGGTCGAGGCACTCCGGCATGGAATGCTGCCACCGACGCTGTACGCCGACGAGCCGTCGCCGCACGTGGACTGGACGGCCGGGGATGTGCGCCTGCTGACCGAACCACGAGCCTGGGAGTCCGACGGGCGTCCGAGGCGGGCAGGCGTCTCGTCGTTCGGTATCAGCGGCACCAACGCTCACGTGATCCTCGAAGCGGCCCCGGAGCCGGTTCCCGCGCGACCCACGTCCGGCCGGCCGGTGGTGACGGGCGGAGTGGTGCCGTGGGTCTTGTCGGCCCGGTCGGGTGCGGGGTTGGCGGCGTTGGCGGGGCGGCTGTCCTCGGATGTCCCGGCCGGGGCTGACATCGCGGATGTGGCGGTGTCTTTGGCTGGTGGCCGGGCTGGGCTGGAGTACCGGGCGGTGGTTGTGGGTGTTGACCGTGCGGAGTTGGACGCGGCTTTGGTGCGGGTCGAGCCGGGTGTGCCGTCGGTGTCGGGTGGCGATGTGGCTTTTGTGTTCCCGGGTCAGGGTTCGCAGTGGCTGGGGATGGGCCGCGAGTTGCTGGCGGGCTCGTCGGTGTTCGCGGAGTTCGTGGCTGAGTGCGAGCGGCTGGTGGACTTTCCGCTGCGGGAGGCGCTGGTCTCGGGGGCGGGGTTGGAGCGGGTGGAGGTTGTTCAGCCGGCGTTGTTCGTGATGATGGTCGGCTTGGCCAAGGTGTGGGAGGCGGCGGGGGTGGTCCCGTCGGCGGTGGTGGGCCATTCGCAGGGTGAGGTGGCTGCGGCGTGTTTTGCGGGGGCTCTGTCGTTGGAGGACGCTCTCGGCCTGGTGATCGCTCGGGGTCGGGCGCTGGTGGCGTTGGCGGGCACGGGGGGGATGTTGTCGGTTGCGGCGGCTCCCGAGGTGGTCGAGGGCATGTTGGCCGATGGGTTGGGGATCGCGGCGGTCAATGCGCCTGGGCAGGTGGTGGTCTCGGGTGCGCCGGAGCCGTTGGACGCGTTGGCGGTGCGGTGTGAGGTGGCGGGGATCCGGGCTCGTCGGGTTGATGTGGATTATGCGAGTCATAACCCGTTGGTGGAGTCGGTGCGGGAGCGGTTGTTGGGGGTGCGGGTGTCGCCGCGTCCGGGTCGGGTGCCGTTCTATTCGGCGGTGACCGGCACGGTGGTGGATACCGCGGGTCTGGATGCCGTGTATTGGTGGCGGAATCTGCGGGAGCAGGTGCGGTTCGCGCAGACCGTGGCGTCGATGCCGGTGGCGGGGTTTGTGGAGGTGTCCCCGCATCCGGTGCTGGTGCCGGGTATTGAGGGTCGTTGGGCGGTTGGTTCGCTGCGTCGTGACGATGGTGGGCAGCGGCGTCTGCTGATGTCTCTGGCCGAGGCGTGGACTCACGGCGCGGCGGTGGACTGGACCCGCCTCATCACCGGGGGCAAGCCGGTCACCTTGCCGACGTATCCCTTCCAGCACCGCCGTTATTGGGCGTCCGGTGGCGCGACGGGTGGGGGTGGTGCGGGGCATCCGTTGCTGGGCAGTGCGGTGCGGCTGGCCGAGGACGCGGGTTGGGTGTTGTCGGGGCGGGTGTCGACGGGGACGAGCCCGTGGTTGGCCGATCACGCGGTGTCGGGGACGGTGCTGGTACCCGGTGCGGCGCTGGCGGAGCTGGTCCTGCATGCCGGTGACCGGGCGGGATTGCCGGCGATCGGGGAGATCACGTTCGAGCAGCCGTTGGTGCTGGACGATGCGGCCGATGTCCAGGTACGGGTCGACGGGGAACAGGCGAGCGTGTTCTCCCGGACGGGTGACCAGTGGATCCGGCACGCCACCGCGACCCTGGCCGATCCAGCCGGGACGGTGGAAGGCCTCGAAGGGCAGTGGCCCCCGGCCGGCGCGCAGCCGCTGCCCGTCAGCGACGCTTACGAGGTCATGGCGGCGCGCGGCTACGAGTACGGCCCGACGTTCCGTGGCCTGCGGGCCGCCTGGCGGCTCGGCGAGGATCTGTACGCCGAAGTGGAACTGCCCGCCGGTGACACTCAGGACGGGTTCGCGATCCATCCGGCCCTGCTGGACGCCGCCCTGCACATCCTGATCGCCGCCACGGAGGACGGTGACGGAATCGGGTTGCCGTTCGCCTGGCGGGACGTACGGCTGCACGCGACCGGGGCGTCGGCGCTGCGGGTGCGGTTGAGCCCGGCCGGCCCGGGCGCGGTCTCCCTGCTCGCCGCCGACGGCGAGGGCCAACCGGTTGTGTCGGCCGCGTCGATGATGGCCCGCCCGACTGACACCACTCGGCTCACGACCGGTACGGGTCCAGGCCTGCTGACGTTGGAATGGGCCCCGTTCAGCCTCGGATCGGCGCCGGAACAAGAACAAGTCTGGGTCCCGGTCGGCCCGGACCTGGACCCGCCCACGGGAACGGACGGGCCACTCTTCGCCTCGGCCGAACTCGCCGATGTGCCGACGGCGTTGGCCTTGGTGCAGGCGTGGCTGGCCGATGAGCATCCGGCGGGGTCGCGGCTGGCGATCCGTACGCGTGACGCGGTTGCCGCGGTTGCGGGTGACGCGGTCGCGGGGCTGGCCGTGGCGGGCGTTTGGGGCTTGGTCCGTTCGGCGATGGCCGAGCACCCCGACGCGGGCCTGGTGCTGCTGGACGACGACGGCCGTCCCGAGTCCGAGGCGATGGTTTCCGCCGCCCTGGCGACCGGTGAGAGGGAGCTGGCGCTGCGTGATGGGTCGGTGCTGGTGCCCCGGCTGCGCCGGGCCGTTTCCGGCGACGACGCGGTCCCGGTGGTCGGCCCCGAAGGCGTGGTGCTGATCACCGGCGGGACCGGGACGTTGGGCGGTCTGGTCGCCCGGCATCTGGTGGACGCGTACGGGATCCGGGATCTGGTGTTGGCGAGCCGGTCAGGTCCGGACGCGCCCGGCGCCGGTGAACTCGCTGCCGAGCTGGAAGCGGCCGGGGCCCGCGTGCGGATCGTCGCCGCGGACCTGTCCGGTCGTACCGCGGTGGACGCGCTGGTGGCGGACATCCCCGGCCTGACCGGGGTGGTGCACGCCGCCGGCATCACCGAGGACATGTCCGTGACCTCACTGACCGGGCCGCCGCTGGAACGGGTGCTGGCGGCCAAGGCGGACGCCGCCCGGCACCTGCACGAGGCCACTGTCCACCTTGACCTGCGGATGTTCGTGCTCTTCTCGTCGCTCGCCGGGCTACTCGGCGGTCCGGGACAGGCCGGCTACGCCGCGGCCAACACCTACCTGGACGCCCTGGCCGCCCTTCGGCAGTCCCAGGGACTGCCCGGCGTCTCCATCGCCTGGGGGCTGTGGGAACAGCGCAGCGCGCTGACCGGAACGCTGACTCAGGCCGACCAGGCCCGGCTGGCCCGCGGCGGCGGTGTGGCGCTGAGTACCGAGCAGGCGCTGCGGCTGTTCGACTCCGCGCTGGCCGGCGCCTCGCCGGTGGTGGCGGCCGGCCTGGACGTGGATGCGGCCCGGGCTACCGCCACCGCGGGATTTGCGCTGCCCTCGGTGCTCGGTGACCTCGTACGGGCGCCCCGACGGGCCGCTGCGGGGACGCGGGGAGCCGACACCTTCGCCCGTCGCCTCGCAGGCCTGGGCGAGACCGAGCGGTCGCGTTTCCTGCTCAATCTGGTGCGCGAACACGCCGCGGTGGTTCTCGGCTATGACCAGGCTGCGAGTGTCCGCGCCGATCAGGCGTTCCGGGACTTCGGCTTCGACTCGGTGACCGCGGTCGAGTTGCGCAACCGGCTGGCCGGCGTGACCGGGCTGACACTCCCGGCCACGCTGGTCTTCGACTACCCGACGTCCCGGGTGCTCGCCGAGCACCTGCTGCATATGGCGATCGGCGCGCCGAAGGACCCCGAGGAAGCGCGCATCGAAGAAGTCATCCGCGCGATCCCCATGTCCCGTCTACGCGACGTCGGACTGCTGGACGTCCTTCTCGAACTGGCCGACACGCCGACCAACGGCGACGGCAATACCAACGGCAACGGCAAAACCAATGGCAATGGCAGCGGAAACGGCCACGGTGGTGCGCCATCGGCGTCCCAGATCGACGAGCTGAGCTCCGACGACCTGATTCGCATGGCACTGGAGGAGAACGAATGACTGACAGCGCCGGCAATGAGAAACTCCTCGAAGCACTCCGGGCTGCCCTCAAGCAGAACCAGCGCCTCAAGTGGGAGAACGAGCAGCTGAGCAGCGCGGCCGGGGAGCCGGTCGCGGTCGTGTCGATGGCGTGCCGCTATCCCGGCGGAGTCGCCTCGCCGGAAGACCTGTGGCGGGTGGCCGCGGACGGCGTGGACGCGATGACCGACTTCCCGACGGACCGCGGCTGGGAGACCGAGCCTGCCGGGTATGCGCGGGTGGGCGGTTTCCTGTCCGGTGCGGCGGACTTCGATGCGGAGTTCTTCGGGATCTCGCCGCGTGAGGCGGTGGCGATGGACCCGCAGCAGCGGCTGCTGCTCGAAGTGTCCTGGGAGGCGCTGGAACGCGCGGGCCTGGACCCCTCGGAGTTGCGCGGCTCCGACACTGGGATGTTCGCCGGCCTGTCCTTCCAGAACTACGCCTCCCGGCTGCCCGACGAAGGCGCCGGCGGATTCGGACTGACGGGCAACGCACCGAGTGTGGCGTCGGGCCGGGTGTCGTACGTGCTGGGCCTGGAGGGCCCGGCGGTGTCGGTCGATACGGCGTGTTCGTCGTCGCTGGTGGCGATGCACCTGGCCGCGCAGGCACTGCGCAACGGCGAATGCTCCCTCGCGCTGGTCGGCGGGGTAACGGTACTGGCGACGCCGGGAGTGTTCGGGGAATTCGCGGCGCAGGGCGGGCTGGCCTTCGACGGCCGGTGCAAGCCGTTCTCGGCCGCCGCCGACGGTACGGGCTGGGGCGAAGGCGTCGGCGTGGTGCTGCTGGAGCGGCTGTCGGAGGCGCAGCGGCTCGGGCATCCGGTGCTGGCGGTGCTGCGCGGCAGCGCGGTGAACCAGGACGGCGCGTCCAACGGCCTGTCGGCACCGAACGGACCGTCGCAGGAGGGCGTGATCCGGGCGGCGCTGGCCAGCGCGGGGTTGTCGACGGCGGACGTGGACGCGGTCGAGGGACACGGGACCGGGACCGCGCTCGGCGACCCGATCGAGGCCCAGGCGCTGCTGGCCACCTACGGGCAGAACCGGCCGGAGGACCGGCCCCTGTGGCTGGGAGCGGTGAAGTCCAACATCGGGCACACCGCGGCGGCATCGGGCATGGCCGGTGTGATCAAGATGGTCGAGGCGATGCGGCACGGGACGCTCCCGGCGACGCTGCACGCCGATGAGCCGTCGCCGCATGTGGACTGGTCGGCGGGTCTGGTGCGGCTGCTCACCGAAACACGTCCGTGGGAGTCCGACGGGCGTCCGCGGCGGGCAGGCGTGTCGTCGTTCGGTATCAGCGGCACCAATGCCCATGTGATCCTGGAAGAAGCCCCCGCCGAGCCGGCCCAGGAACCGGTTCCCGGGCCGGCCCGGCCGGTGGTGGCGGGCGAGGCGGTGCCGTGGGTGCTGTCGGCCAAGTCGGCCCCGGCGCTCCGGGCGCTGGCGGGCCGGCTGGCGTCGGACGTCCCGGCCGGGGCCGACATCGCGGATGTGGCGGTGTCGCTGGTCCGGTCGCGAGCGGGTCTGGAGTACCGGACGGTGGTCCTGGGCGCTGACCGTGCGGAGCTGGACGAGGCTCTGACCCGGGTCGAGCCGGGCAAGGACCTGGCCGGAGTCGAGCCCGACAGCGGTGACGTGGCTTTCGTGTTCCCGGGTCAGGGTTCGCAGTGGCTGGGGATGGGCCGCGAGCTGCTGGCCTGTTCTCCGGTGTTCGCCGAGTTCGTGGCCGAGTGCGAGCAGCTGGTGGACTTCCCGCTGCGCGACGCGCTGGTGTCCGGGGTCGGCCTGGAGCGGGTGGAGGTGGTTCAGCCCGCGTTGTTCGTGATGATGGTCGGCCTCGCCCGCGTATGGGAAGCGGCGGGGGTCGTCCCGTCAGCAGTGGTGGGCCATTCCCAGGGTGAGCTCGCCGCCGCGTGCTTCGCCGGGGCCCTCTCGCTGGAGGACGCCCTCGGCCTGGTGATCGCCCGCGGCCGGGCGCTGGTGGCGCTGGCGGGCACGGGCGGCATGCTGTCGGTCTCGGCGGCCCCGGAGGTCGTCGAGGGCATGCTGGCCGACGGGTTGGGGATCGCGGCGGTCAACGCGGCCGAGCAGGTGGTGGTTTCCGGGGTGCCGGAAGCGCTGGACGCGTTGGCGGCGCGGTGTGAGGCGGCGGGGATCCGGACCCGTCGGGTTGATGTGGATTACGCGAGCCATCACCCGCTGGTGGAGCAGGTGCGGGAGCGGTTGCTGGCCGTGCGGGTGTCGCCGCGGCCGGGGCGGGTGCCGTTCTATTCGGCGGTGACCGGCACGGTGGTGGATACCGCGGGCTTGGATGCCGCGTA
Organism: Streptomyces lacaronensis; assembly: GCF_047337785.1. Lineage (NCBI taxonomy): Bacteria > Bacillati > Actinomycetota > Actinomycetes > Kitasatosporales > Streptomycetaceae > Streptomyces > Streptomyces lacaronensis. The sequence continues at coordinate 888,380 of NZ_JBLHDK010000003.1, read as the reverse complement.
TTGGTGGCGGAACCTGCGGGAGCAGGTGCGGTTCGCGCAGACCGTGGCGTCGATGCCGGTGGCCGGTTTTGTGGAGGTGTCCCCGCATCCGGTGCTGGTGCCGGGGATCGAAGATGGCTGGGTGGTCGGGTCGCTGCGCCGCGACGACGGCGGCCAGCGGCGCCTGCTGACGTCTCTGGCCGAGGCGTGGACCCACGGGGCCGCCGTGGACTGGACCCGGCTGATCCCGGCCGGCCGTCAGGTGGCGCTGCCGACGTATCCGTTCCAGCACCGTCGTTACTGGGCGTCCGGTGGCGGGACGGGCCGGGGCGGCGCGGGTCACCCGCTGTTGCAGTTGGCGGTTGAGCTGGCCGAGGACGCCGGCTGGGTGCTGGCGGGACGGGTATCGGCCGGTACCAGTCCGTGGCTGGCCGACCACGCGGTCTCGGGGACGGTGCTGGTACCCGGCGCGGCGCTGGCGGAGCTGGTGCTGTACGCCGGGGATCGGGCCGGATTGCCCGCCATCGGGGAAATCACCTTCGAGCAGCCGTTGGTGCTCGAAGGCAGCGGCCCGGTCGATGTGCAGGTGTCGGTCGAGGGCGGTCAGGTTGCCGTGTTCTCCCGTACCGGGGAGCAGTGGACCCGGCACGCGACCGCGACCCTGGCCGATCCCGCCGGAACGGTGGAAGGCCTGGACGGCCAGTGGCCCCCGGCCGGGGCACAGGCTCTCCCGGTCGGCGATGTCTACGAGGCCATGGCGGGTCGCGGGTATGAGTACGGGCCCGCGTTCCGGGGCCTTCAGGCGGCCTGGCGGCTCGGCGAGGACCTGTACGCCGAAGTGGAACTGCCCGCCGCCGCGGGCGATGTTCAGGACGGCTTCGGGATCCATCCGGCACTGCTGGACTCCGCCCTGCACGCGATGATCGTGGCCGCGGAGGACAGTCACGAGGTGCGGTTGCCGTTCGCGTGGCGCGATGTGCGGTTGCACGCGACCGGTGCGTCGGCGTTGCGGGTGCGGCTGAGCCCGGCCGGCTCGGACGCGTTCTCCCTGCTGGCCGCCGACGGTGAGGGTCAGCCGGTGGTGTCGGCGGCGGCGATGGTTTCCCGTCCGGCCGATCCCGGCCGGCTCAGCGGGTCCGGCACGGGCGCGGGGCTGCTGTCGCTGGAATGGGCGCCGTTGAGCCCGGGGTCGGCTTCGGAGCAGGCCTGGGTGCGGGTGGGCCCGGAGCTGGATCTGCCCGACGCGGCGGACGAGCCGGTGCTCGCGTCGGCCGAGCCGGCTGATGTGTCCGCGGCTTTGGCGCTGGTGCAGGCGTGGTTGGGGGCCGGTTACCCGGCCGGGTCGCGGCTGGTGGTCCGTACCCGTGACGCGGTCGCGGCTGCGGCGGGCGACACCGTTGCCGGTTTGACGGGGTCCGGGGTCTGGGGCCTGGTCCGCTCGGCGATGGCCGAGCACCCCGACGCGGGCCTGGCGTTGCTCGACGACGACGGCCGTCCCGAATCCGCCGAGATCGTCAGCGCCGCCCTGGCCACGGGCGAAAAGGAACTGGCCCTGCGGGCCGGCGCCGTACTGGGGCCACGACTGCGCCCTGTGCCCGCCGGCCTGGAACTGCCGAGCGGTCCGGAGGCGTGGCGGCTGGAGTGGGCTGAGGGCGGTGACCTGGACAAGGTGCGGGCCGTCCCCGCGCCGGACGCCGAACGGCCGTTGGAACCCGGTGAGGTCCGCATCGCGGTCCGCGCGGCCGGAGTGAACTTCCACGACGTCCTGTCGGTGCTGGGTATGCTGCCCGGCGACCACCGGCCGCCGGGTGGCGAGGGCGCCGGTGTGGTGATCGAGGCCGGCCCGGAGGTGACCGGTCTGCCGGTCGGCACGCGGGTGATGGGGCTGATGACCGGCTTCGGCCCGCTGGCCGTGACCGACGCGCGGCTGGTGACGCCGATCCCGGACGGGTGGAGCGACACCGAGGCGGCCGGGACGACGATCGCGTATCTGACCGCTTACCACGCCCTGTTCGAACGGGCCCAGCTGCGCTCGGGCGAGCGCGTGCTGATCCATGCGGCCTCCGGCGGTGTGGGTATGGCGGCCGTGCATCTGGCGCTGGCGGCGGGGGCGGAGGTGTTCGCGACGGCGAGCCCGGCCAAGCAGGCCGCGGTGGCGGAGCTGGGCGTGACGCGCATCGCCTCATCGCGTACGGCGGACTTCGCCGCTGAGTTCGGCCAGGTCGACGTGGTGCTGAACTCGTTGACTGGTGAACTGCTGGACGCGTCATTGGGGATGCTGGCCGAGGGTGGCCGGTTCGTGGAACTGGGCAAGACCGACATCCGCGATTCCCGCCAGGACGCCTTCGACCTGGCGGAAGTCGCGTACGCGGATCCCGACCGGGTCGCCGCGATGTGGCCACGGGTCCTGGAGACGGCCGTAGCGCTGCCGACGACGGCGTGGCCGGCGGCGCAGGCGGGTGCGGCACACCGATTCATGAGCCAGTCCCGGCATGTGGGCAAGATCGTGCTGCGCCTGCCCGGTGTGGGTGACGGCGCGGTGCTGATCACCGGTGGGACGGGGACGCTGGGCGGTCTGGTCGCCCGGCATCTGGTGGACCGGTATGGGGTACGGGATCTGGTGCTGGCCAGCCGGTCGGGGCCGGAGGCGCCGGGCGCGGCCGAGCTCGCCGCCGAGTTGGAGGCGGCTGGGGCGCGGGTGCGGGTCGTGGCGGCGGATCTGTCTGATCGTTCCGTGGTGGACGCGCTGGTGGCGGGTATCCCGGATCTGGCCGGGGTGGTGCACGCGGCTGGGGTACTTCAGGACACTCCGGTGACGTCGCTGACCGGCGAGTCGCTGGACCGGGTGCTGGCCGCGAAGGCGGACACGGCCTGGCACCTGCACGAAGCGACCGCCGGCCGGGATCTGCGGATGTTCGTGCTGTTCTCGTCGCTGTCCGGGCTGCTCGGTAACCCGGGGCAGGGCAACTACGCGGCGGCCAACACCTACCTGGACGCTCTTGCCGCGTACCGGACGGCCCTTGGGCTGCCCGCGGTGTCGATCGCCTGGGGTCTGTGGGAGCAGGCCAGCGCCTTGACCGGCGCGCTGACCGCCACCGACCGGGCCCGGCTGGCCCGCGGTGGTGGTGTGGCGCTGCCCACAGAGCAGGCACTGCGGCTGCTGGACGCGGCGGTGGCCGGCCGTGAGCCCGTGGTGGCGGCGGGCCTGGATGTGGGTGCGGTCCGGAGTGCGATCGCGGCGGGGTCGCCGGTGCCGGCGGTGCTTCTTGGGCTGGGTCGTGCGCCGCGGCGGGCGGCTGTTGCCGGGGCTGGTGGTGGGGCGTTGGCTCGTCGTCTGGCTGCGTTGCCGTCGGTGGAGCATCTGCGGGTGGTGCTGGATGTGGTGCGTGAGCATGCGGCGGTGGTGCTCGGTCGCGGTGAGGGTGTTCCGGCTGACCGGGCGTTCCGGGATCTGGGTTTTGATTCGCTGACTGCGGTGGAGTTGCGGAACCGGTTGGCTGCGGCGTCCGGGTTGACGTTGTCGGCCACGCTGGTCTTCGATTATCCGACGCCTCGGGTTCTGGCGGAGTATCTGGTGGCGCGGGTGACTGGTGCGGTTCCGGCGGCTGCGGAGGTTGTTCCGGCCTCGGCGGCGGTTGGTGAGCCGGTCGCGATCGTGTCGATGGCGTGCCGTTTCCCGGGTGGGGTGGCCTCTCCGGAGGACTTGTGGCGGCTGGTCGCCGATGGTGTGGACGCGATGGGTGACTTCCCGGCCGACCGGGGCTGGGAACCCGAGCCGGCCGGATACGCGCGGGTGGGCGGATTCCTGTCCGGTGCTGCCGACTTCGATGCGGAGTTCTTCGGGATCTCGCCGCGTGAGGCGGTGGCGATGGACCCGCAGCAGCGGCTGCTGCTCGAAGTGTCCTGGGAGGCACTGGAACGTGTGGGCCTGGATCCCTCCGGACTGCGCGGCTCCGACACCGGGGTCTTCGCCGGCCTGGTCGGCCAGGACTACAGCTCGCGACTGTCCGTGGGTGACGGGAACGGGTTCGAGCTGACCGGGAACGCGCTGAGCGTGGCGTCGGGCCGGGTGTCCTACGCGCTGGGCCTGGAAGGCCCGGCGGTCACGATCGACACGGCGTGTTCGTCGTCGCTGGTGGCGATGCACCTGGCCGCGCAGGCGCTGCGCAACGGCGAATGCTCACTTGCCCTCGCCGGGGGCGTGACCGTACTGGCGACGCAAGGAGTGTTCGCCGAGTTCACGCGGCAGGGCGGCATGGCGGCCGACGGCCGGTGCAAGGCGTTCTCGGCCGAGGCGGACGGCACCGGTTGGGGCGAGGGTGTCGGCGTGGTGGTGCTGGAACGCCTGTCGGAGGCACAGCGACTCGGGCACCCGGTGCTGGCCGTGCTGCGCGGCAGTGCGGTCAACCAGGACGGGGCCAGCAACGGTCTGTCGGCTCCGAACGGTCCGTCCCAGGAGCGCGTCATTCGCCGGGCCCTGGCCGATGCCCGGTTGACTCCAGCTGATGTGGATGCGGTCGAGGGGCACGGGACCGGGACGACGCTCGGGGACCCGATCGAGGCGCAGGCACTGCTGGCCGCCTACGGGCAGGACCGGCCAGAGGACCAGCCGTTGTGGCTCGGGTCGGTGAAGTCCAACATCGGCCACACTCAGGCGGCGGCCGGTGTCGCCGGTGTGATCAAGATGGTCGAGGCACTGCGGCACGGCATGCTGCCGCCGACATTGCACGCGGGTGAGGCGTCGCCGCATGTGGAGTGGTCGGCCGGCGACGTGCGGCTGCTGACCGAGGCGCGCTCGTGGGAGTCCGACGGGCGTCCGCGGCGGGCAGGTGTGTCGTCGTTCGGGATCAGTGGCACCAACGCCCACGTGATCCTGGAACAGGCGCCGGACACGGTTCCCGCGCTACCCGCGCCCGCCCAGCCGGCGGTGACGGGTGATGTGGTGCCGTGGGTGTTCTCGGCCCGGTCGGAGGCGGGGCTGGCGGCGCTGGCGTCGGACGTGTCCGAATGGGCCGGACGGCAGTCGGACGTGGCGGCGGCGGATGTGGCCGTCTCACTGGTACGGGGCCGGGCGGGCCTGGACTACCGCGGCGTACTGCTGGAGCCGGGCGGGCCGCTGCTGTCCGGCCGGGCGGCGGACGGCGACGGGGTGGCTTTTGTCTTCCCGGGTCAGGGATCGCAGTGGCTGGGGATGGGGCGCGAGCTGCTCGCCTGTTCTCCGGTGTTCGCCGAGTTCGTGGCCGAGTGCGAGCAGCTGGTGGACTTCCCGCTGCGCGACGCGCTGGTGTCCGGGGTCGGGTTGGAGCGGGTGGAGGTTGTTCAGCCCGCGTTGTTCGTGATGATGGTCGGCCTGGCCCGGGTGTGGGAGGCCGCGGGAGTCACCCCTTCGGCCGTGGTGGGCCATTCGCAAGGTGAGCTCGCCGCGGCCTGCTTCGCGGGGGCCTTATCGTTGCAGGACGCCCTCGGTCTGGTCGTCGAGCGGGGCCGGGCGCTGGTGGCGCTGGCGGGCACGGGCGGCATGCTGTCGGTCTCGACGGCCCCGGAGGTCGTCGAGGGCATGCTGGCCGACGGGTTGGGGATCGCGGCGGTCAACGCGCCCGAGCAGGTAGTGGTTTCCGGGGCGCCGGAAGCGCTGGACGCGTTGGCGGCACGGTGTGAGGCGGCCGGGATCCGCACCCGTCGCGTCGATGTGGATTACGCGAGCCATCACCCGCTGGTGGAGCAGGTACGGGAGCAATTGCTGGCGGTGCGGGTGGCACCGCGGGCAAGCCGGGTGCCGTTCTACTCGGCGGTGACCGGCACGACGGTGGATACCACGGAGTTGGACGCCGGATACTGGTGGCGGAACCTGCGGGAGCGGGTGAAGTTCGCGCAGACCGTGGCGGCGATGCCGGTGGCCGGTTTTGTGGAGGTGTCCCCGCACCCGGTGCTGGTGCCGGGGATTGAGGGTCGTTGGTCGGTCGGATCGCTGCGCCGCGACGACGGCGGTCAGCGGCGCCTGCTGACCTCTCTCGCTGAGGCGTGGACCCACGGCACGGCCGTTGACTGGACCCGCCTGATCACCGGCGGGACGCCGGTGACGCTGCCGACGTATCCGTTCCAGCACCGCCGCTACTGGGCGTCGGGCGGCGCGACCGGGCGGGGCAACGCCGGGCATCCGCTGCTGGAGAGCGCGGTGCGGCTGGCTGAGGACGCCGGCTGGGTGTTGTCGGGGCGGGTGTCGGCCGCGACGAGTCCGTGGTTGGCGGACCACGCGGTGTCGGGCACGGTGCTCGTGCCGGGTGCGGCGCTGGCGGAGTTGGTGCTGCACGCCGGGGATCGGGCCGGATTGCCCGCCATCGGGGAGATCACCTTCGAGCAGCCTCTGGTGCTGAACGGTGGCCCGGTTGATGTGCAGGTGTCGGTCGAGGGCGGTCAGGCGGCCGTGTTCTCCCGTACCGGGGAGCAGTGGACCCGGCACGCGACCGCGACCCTGGCCGACCCGGCCGGGACGGTCGCCGGCCTGGACGGGCAGTGGCCCCCGGCCGGGGCGCGGGCTCTTCCCGTCGGTGATGTTTACGAGGACATAGCGGCACGGGGGTATGAGTACGGGCCGATGTTCCGTGGCCTCCAGGCGGCCTGGCGGCTCGGCGAAGACCTGTACGCCGAGGTGGAACTGCCTGCCGGGGACGCCGAGGACGGGTTCGGGATCCACCCGGCGCTGCTGGACGCCGCCCTGCACGCCCTTCTCGCCGCCGCAACCGGCGACACCGGGCAGAGCGTCCTGCTGCCGTTCGCGTGGCGGGACGTGCGGTTGCACGCGACCGGTGCGTCGGCGCTGCGGGTGCGGCTGAGCCCGGCCGGGTCGGACGCGTTCTCCCTACTGGCCGCCGACGGCGAGGGCCGGCCGGTGGTATCGGCGGGGGCAATCGTCTCCCGCCTCGCGGACATCAGCCGCCTCACCCCCGCCCCCGCTGCCGGCGTCGGCCTGCTCGCCCTGGAATGGGCACCGCTCAGCCCCAGCCCGGAGCCAGGTCCCGACCAGGCCTGGGTGCCGGTCGGCCCGGAGCCGGAATTGCCCGAGGCTGCGGACCGGCCGGTATACGCCTCGGCCGAGCCGGCTGACCCGACCGTCGCGCTGGCTCTGGTGCAGGCGTGGCTGGAGGCCGGGTACCCGGCGGGTTCCCGGCTGGCCGTCCGTACCCGCGAGGCAGTTGCCGCGGCCGATGGCGACACGGTCGCCGGGCTGGCGAGTGCGGGGATCTGGGGCCTGGTCCGCTCGGCGATGGCCGAGCATCCCGACGCCGGTCTGATCCTGCTCGACGACGACGGCCGCCCTGAATCCGACGCGGTTGTCGCCACGGCGCTGGCCACTGGTGAGAAGGAGCTGGCGCTGCGTGATGGGGCGGTGCTGGTGCCCCGGCTGCGCCGTGCCGTTTCCGGCGACGACGCGGTCCCGGTGTTCGGCCCCGAAGGCGTGGTGCTGATCACCGGCGGGACCGGGACGTTGGGCGGTCTGGTCGCCCGGCATCTGGTGGACGCGTACGGGATCCGGGATCTGGTGTTGGCGAGCCGGTCAGGTCCGGACGCGCCCGGCGCCGGTGAACTCGCTGCCGAGCTGGAAGCGGCCGGGGCCCGCGTGCGGATCGTCGCCGCGGACCTGTCCGGCCGTACCGCGGTGGACGCGCTGGTGGCGGACATCCCTGATCTGGCCGGGGTCGTGCACACCGCGGGGGTGCTCGAGGACACCCCAATCACCTCGTTGACCAGCGAGTCGCTGGAACGGGTGCTGGCCGCCAAGGCGGACGCCGCCCGGCACCTGCACGAGGCCACTGTCCACCTTGACCTGCGGATGTTCGTGCTCTTCTCGTCGCTGTCGGGGCTGCTCGGCAACGCCGGGCAGGGCAACTACGCGGCGGCCAACACCTACCTGGACGCCCTCGCCACCCGGCGGCGGGCCCTCGGCCTGGCGGCCGTGTCCATCGCCTGGGGTCTCTGGGAGCAGCGCAGCGCCCTGACCGGTGCGCTGACCGCCGCCGATCAGGCCCGGCTTTCCCGCGTCGGCGGCGTCGCTCTGCCGACCGAGCAGGCGCTGAGCCTGCTGGACCGCGCGCTGACCGTTGGTCCGCCGGTGGTCGCGGCCGGCCTGGACACGAGCGCGGTCCGCGGCGTCATCGCGGCCGGGACGTCGATTCCGGCGGTGCTGAATGATCTCGTCCGCACGCCGCGACGGGTAGCCGCGTCGAGGGCCGCCGGCGGGGCGATGGCCCGTCGCCTGGCCGCTCTGAGCGAGACCGAGCGCGAGCTCGTCCTGCTGGACCTCGTGCGCGAGCAAGCCGCCGCGGTACTCGGCTACGACCAGGCCGCGAACATGCCGGCCGACCGTGCCTTCCGCGACCTCGGCTTCGACTCGGTCACCGCGGTGGAGCTGCGTAACCGGCTGGCCGCGGCGGCCGGGCTGACGCTGCCCGCCACGCTGGTCTTCGACTACCCCACACCGCAGGCCCTGGTGGACCACCTGGTGGCCCAGGTGACCGGCGCGTCTCCGGCGGCCGTCGAGATCACCCCGGCGGCCCCGCGGTTGGTCGGCGAGCCCATCGCGATCGTCTCGATGGCCTGCCGCTTCCCCGGTGGGGTCGCCTCGCCCGAAGACCTCTGGCAACTCATCGAGGACCGGGCCGACGCGATGACCGACTTCCCGGCCGACCGTGGCTGGGAGCCCGAGTCCGCCGGGTATGCGCGGGTGGGTGGTTTCCTGTCGGGTGCGGCGGACTTCGATGCGGAGTTCTTCGGGATCTCGCCGCGTGAGGCGGTGGCGATGGACCCGCAGCAGCGGCTGCTGCTCGAAGTGTCCTGGGAGGCGCTGGAACGCGCGGGCCTGGACCCCTCCGGTCTGCGCGGCTCCGACACCGGCGTCTTCGCCGGCCTGGCCATGCAGGACTACTCCTGGCGTCTGCCGGCGGGTGATGCGGGCGGATTCCGGATGACCGGCAACGCGTCGAGTGTCGTCTCCGGCCGCGTGGCCTACACGTTCGGCCTGGAGGGCCCGGCGGTGACGGTGGATACGGCGTGTTCGTCGTCGCTGGTGGCGATGCACCTGGCCGCGCAGGCGTTGCGCAACGGTGAGTGCTCGCTGGCGTTGGCCGGGGGCGTGACGGTGATGGCCACCCCGGCGGCGTTCGCGGAGTTCGCGCTGCAGGGCGGCCTTGCGGCCGACGGGCGGGTCAAGGCGTTCTCGGGTACGGCGGACGGCACGGCCTTGTCCGAGGGCGTTGGTGTGGTGGTGCTGGAGCGGCTGTCGGAGGCGCGGCGGCTCGGGCATCCGGTCTTGGCGGTGCTGCGGGGCAGCGCGGTGAACCAGGACGGCGCGTCGAACGGTCTGTCGGCTCCGAACGGTCCGTCGCAGGAACGGGCGATTCGCCGGGCGCTGGCCGATGCCCGGTTGACCCCGGCTGATGTGGATGTGGTCGAGGGGCACGGGACCGGGACGACGCTCGGGGACCCGATCGAGGCGCAGGCGCTGCTGGCCGCCTACGGGCAGAACCGGCCCGACGATCGCCCGTTGTGGCTGGGCTCGGTGAAGTCCAACATTGGGCACACTTCGGCGGCGGCTGGCGTGGCCGGTGTGATCAAGATGGTCGAGGCGCTCCGGCACGAGACGCTCCCGGCGACGCTGCACGCCGACGAGCCGTCGCCGCATGTGGACTGGACGGCCGGAGAGGTGCGCCTGCTGACCGAAGCACGGCCGTGGGAGGTCACGGATCGGCCCCGGCGGGCGGGGGTGTCGTCGTTCGGGATCAGCGGCACGAACGCGCATGTGATCCTCGAAGAAGCCCCTGCTGAGCCGGTTGCGGCTCCGTCGGCGGAGCCGGTGGTGGTGGCCGGTGGTGTGGTGCCGTGGGCGTTGTCGGCGCGGTCGGAGGCGGGGCTGCGGGCGTTGGCTGACCGGCTGGCGTCGGTGGTCCCGGCTGGGGCCGACATCGCGGATGTTGCGGGGTCGCTGGCGGCGTCGAGGGCGGGGCTGGAGTTCCGTGCGGTGGTCCTGGGCGCTGACCGTGAGGAGCTGGATCGGGGTCTGGCGGCGGTGGAGCCGTCCGAGGCGCGGATGCGGGGCCGGGTGGCGTGGGTGTTTCCGGGGCAGGGGGCGCAGTGGGTGGGTATGGGTCGTGAGTTGGCGGAGTGTTCGCCGGTGTTTGCGGGGGTGCTGGATGAGGTGTGTGCGGTGGCGGATCCGTTGCTGGGCCGTTCGCTGCGTGAGGTGATGTTCTCGGGTGTTGAGGTGCATCAGACTGCGTTTACGCAGGTGGCGGTGTTTGCGTTTGAGGCTGGTTTGGCGGCGGTGGTGCGGGCGGCGGGTCTGCAGCCCGATTTTGTGGCGGGTCATTCGGTGGGTGAGGTGACGGCGGCGTATGTGGCGGGTGCGGTGTCGCTGGAAGACGCGGTGCGGTTGTTGGTGGCGCGGGGTGCGTTGATGCAGGCGTTGCCGTCGGGTGGGGTGATGGCCGCGATCCAGGCTGGTCTACAGGAAGTGGATTTGTCCGGTCTGGAGGGCCGGGTCGCGGTGGCGGCGGTGAACAGTTCGTCGGCGGTGGTGCTCTCCGGCGAGCGCGATGCGGTCGAGGAGGCGGTGGGCCGTCTGGAGGGTCGGAAGGTGCAGTGGCTGGAGGTCAGCCATGCGTTCCATTCTCCGTTGATGCGCCCGGTCGCCGATGAGCTTGCGCGGGTGGTGGCGGGGGTTCGGTTCTCAGAGCCGCGGATCCCGTTGGTCTCGGCGGTGACCGGTGGGGTCGTTGGCGTGGATGTGCTGGGTGATCCGGGGCATTGGGTGGAGCAGGCGATTGGCACGGTCCGGTTCCACGATGTCGTCCGGTTCCTGCACGGGCGTGGTGTGGCCGGGTTCTTGGAGGTTGGCCCGGACCGGGTGTTGTCGTCTGTGGTCCATGACGGTGGGGCGCAGGTGTGGGCGGTGAGTCTGGCTGAGCGTGATGATGCGGGGGTTCGTCGTCTGTTGGTGGGTCTGGCTGAGGCGTGGACTCATGGCGCGGTGGTGGACTGGAGGCGTTTGGTTCCGGTCGGCCGTCGGGTGGTGTTGCCGACGTATCCGTTCCAGCACCGCCGTTTTTGGGCGTCGGGCGGCGCGGCGGGTCGGGGTGGTGCTGGGCATCCGTTGTTGGACAGTGCGGTGCGGTTGGCTGAGGATGCTGGCTGGGTGTTGTCGGGGCGGGTGTCGGCCGCGACGAGTCCGTGGTTGGCGGACCATGCGGTGTCGGGGGCGGTGTTGGTGCCGGGTGCGGCGTTGGCGGAGTTGGTGTTGCATGCCGGGGATCGGGCCGGATTGCCCGTCATCGGGGAGATCACCTTTGAGCAGCCTCTGGTACTGAACGGCGGCCCGGTTGATCTGCAGGTGTCGGTCGAGGGCGGTCAGGCGGCCGTGTTCTCCCGTACCGGGGAGCAGTGGACCCGACACGCGACCGCGACCCTGACCGACCCGCCGGCCGGGATCGTCACCGGATTCGAGGGGGCGTGGCCTCCGGTGGGCGCGCAGTCGTTGCCGGTCGGTGATGCCTACGAGAACTTGTCCGCCCATGGTTATGCGTATGGGCCGGCGTTCCGGGGGCTTCAGGCGGCTTGGCGGCTCGGCGAGGACCTGTACGCCGAGGTCGAGTTGCCTGCCGCTGCTGGGGAAGAGGGGGACGGGTTCGGGATCCATCCGGCGTTGCTGGACGCCGCCCTGCACGCGATGATCGTGGCTGCGGAGGACGGCCAGGAGGTGCGGTTGCCGTTCGCGTGGCGGGATGTGCGGTTGCATGCGACCGGTGCGTCGGCGTTGCGGGTGCGGTTGAGCCCGGCCGGGTCGGATGCGTTTTCTCTGCTGGCCGTCGATGGTGAGGGTCAGCCGGTGGTGTCGGCGGCGGCGATGGTTTCCCGCCCGGCCGACATCAGCCAACTCTCCGGCCCCGGCGCGGGCGCGGGGCTGCTGTCGCTGGAATGGGCGCCGTTGAGCCTGGGGTCGGCTTCGGAGCAGGCCTGGGTGCGGGTGGGCCCGGAGCTGGATCTGCCCGACGTGGCGGACGAGCCGGTGTTTGCCTGGGCTGAGCCGGCGGGTCTGCCCGAGGCGCTGGCGCTGGTGCAGGCATGGCTGGAGGCCGCGTATCCGGCGGGGTCGCGGCTGGCGGTCCGCACCCGCGACGCGGTCGCGGCTGCGGCGGGCGACACCGTGGCCGGTTTGACGGAATCTGGGATCTGGGGTCTGGTCCGGTCGGCTATGGCCGAGCACCCCGACGCGGGCCTGGCGTTGCTCGACGACGACGGCCGTCCCGAATCCGCCGAGATCGTCAGCGCCGCCCTGGCCACGGGCGAAAAGGAACTGGCCTTGCGGGCGGGTGCCGTGTTGGTGCCCCGCCTGCGCCCGGTCTCGGCCGTTCCCGAGTTGCCGACCGGGCCGGAGGCATGGCGGCTGGAATGGGGTCCGGACGGAGACCTGGACGATGTTCGGGCGGTGTCGGCGCCCGACGCCGAGCGGCCCTTGGCGCCCGGCGAGGTCCGTATCGCCCTCCGCACGGCCGGAGTGAACTTCCGCGACGTCCTACAGGCCCTCGGCATGCTGCCCAACGACCACCGTCTGTCGGGTGGCGAGGGCGCCGGGTTCGTGACCGAGACGGGCCCGGGGGTGGAGGGCCTGGCGCCCGGCACGCGGGTGATGGGGATGTTCCAGGGATTCGGCCCGCTGGCGGTGGTCGATGCGCGGATGGTTGTGCCGATCCCGGACGAGTGGAGCGATACCGAGGCGGCCGGGGTGCCGGTCGCGTATCTGACCGCTTATCACGCGCTGTTCGATCTGGGTCGGGTACAGCGGGGGGATCGGGTGTTGGTTCATGCTGCGGCCGGTGGTGTGGGTATGGCGGCGGTGCATCTGGCGTTGGCGGCGGGGGCGGAGGTGTTCGCGACGGCGAGTCCGGCCAAGCAGGCGGCGGTGGCTGAGCTGGGTGTGGCCCGTATCGCTTCTTCGCGTACGACTGACTTCGCGAGTGAGTTCGGCCAGGTCGACGTCGTGCTCAACTCGCTGACCGGGGAGTTCCTGGACGCGTCGCTGGGGATGCTGGCCGAGGGCGGCCGGTTCGTGGAGCTGGGCAAGATCGATATCCGTGATCCGCGACAAGTGCCGTTCGACCTGGGGGACTTGGATCCGGACCGGATTGCCGCGATGTGGCAGCGGGTTCTGGAGACGGCTGTCCCGTTGCCGGTCACGGTATTCCCGGCCGCTCAGGCGGGTGCGGCGCTGCGGTTCATGAGCCAGGCCCGCCACGTGGGCAAGATCGTGCTGCGCCTGCCCGGTGTGGACGATGGTGCGGTGCTGATCACGGGCGGGACCGGAACGCTGGGTGGTCTGGTGGCCCGGCATCTGGTGGACCGGCATGGGGTACGGGATCTGGTGCTGGCGAGCCGTTCCGGGCCGGACGCCCCCGGCGCCGTCGAACTCACTGCTGAGTTGGAGGCGGCTGGGGCGCGGGTGCGGGTCGTGGCGGCGGATCTGTCTGATCGTTCCGTGGTGGACGCGCTGGTGGCGGGTATCCCGGATCTGGCCGGGGTGGTGCACGCGGCTGGGGTACTTCAGGACGCTCCGGTGACGTCGCTGACCGGCGAGTCGGTGGACCGGGTGGTGTCGGCCAAGGCGGTCGCCGCCTGGCATCTGCACGAGGCGACGCGGGACATGGACCTGCGGATGTTCGTGCTGTTCTCGTCCCTGTCCGGACTGCTCGGGAACCCCGGGCAGGGCAACTACGCGGCGGCCAACGCCTATCTGGACGCCCTCGCCGCGCACCGGACGGCCCTCGGGCTGCCCGCGGTGTCGATCGCCTGGGGCTTGTGGGAGCAGGCGAGTGGCATGACCGGCACACTGAGCGAAGTGGACCGGGCGCGGCTGGCGCGGGGCGGCGGTGCGGCGTTGCCGACCGAGCAGGCGCTGCGGCTGCTGGACGCCGCGGTGGCCGGTCGTGAGCCGGTGGTGGCGGCGGGCCTGGACGTGGGCGCGATCCGCGGTGCGATCGCGTCCGGGGCAGTGGTGCCGGCGGCGTTGCTCGGCCTGGGCCGTGCGCCGCGGCGTGCCGTCGCGGCCCGTACCGGGTCGACCAGCGCGTTGGCTCGCCGGCTGGGTGGTCTGGGTGAGGCCGAGCGGTCCCTTGTGCTGTTGGAGCTCGTGCGTGAGCACGCCGCTGTGGTTCTCGGCCACGGTGATGGCGAGGGCGCGGGGGTTCCCGCTGATCGGGCGTTCCGGGATCTGGGCTTCGACTCGCTGACGGCGGTGGAGTTGCGGAACCGGCTGGCGGCGGCGTCCGGGCTGACGTTGCCGGCCACGCTGGTCTTCGACTACCCGACGCCGCGGGTGCTGGCCGAGTATCTGCTGGCCCAGGTGACCGGCGCGGCCCCGGCCGAGGCGGCGGCTCCGGCCCCGGTGGCGGTGGGCGAGCCGGTCGCGATCGTGTCGATGGCGTGCCGGTTCCCGGGCGGGGTGGCCTCGCCGGAGGATCTGTGGCGGCTGGTCGCGGACAACGTGGACGCGATGGGTGATTTCCCGGCGGACCGCGGCTGGGAGACGGAGTCTGCCGGGTATGCGCGGGTGGGTGGTTTCCTGTCCGGTGCTGCCGACTTCGATGCCGACTTCTTCGGGATCTCGCCGCGTGAGGCGGTGGCGATGGACCCGCAGCAGCGGCTGCTGCTCGAAGTGTCCTGGGAAGCGCTGGAACGCGCGGGCCTGGACCCGGCCGCGATGAAGGGTACGGACACCGGAGTCTTCGCCGGGCTGGCCTCCCAGGGCTACGACTCGCTGCTGGCCGACGGTGACGGCAGTGGTTTCCGGATGACCGGAAACACGTCGAGCGTGGCATCGGGCCGGGTGTCGTACGTGCTGGGCCTCGAGGGTCCGGCGGTGACGGTGGATACGGCGTGTTCGTCGTCGCTGGTGGCGATGCACCTGGCGGCGACGGCGCTGCGCAACGGCGAGTGCTCGCTGGCCCTGGCCGGTGGTGTGACGGTGATGCCCACCACGGGAACGTTCACGGAGTTCGCGGTGCAGGGCGGCCTGGCGGCCGACGGCCGGGTCAAGGCGTACTCGGCCGCTGCCGACGGCACCAACTGGGCCGAGGGCGTCGGGGTGGTGCTGCTTGAGCGTCTGTCGGAGGCTCAGCGGCTCGGGCATCCGGTGCTGGCCGTGCTGCGGGGCAGCGCGGTGAACCAGGACGGGGCGAGCAACGGCCTGACCGCGCCGAACGGTCCCTCGCAGGAACGGGTGATCCGGGCGGCGCTGGCCGGCGCGAAGCTGTCGGCCTCCGACGTGGACGTGGTCGAGGGGCACGGGACCGGGACCACGCTCGGCGATCCGATCGAGGCGCGGGCGCTGCTGGCCGCCTACGGTCAGGACCGGCCGGAGGACCGGCCGTTGTGGCTGGGTTCGGTGAAGTCGAACATCGGCCACACCCAGGCCGCGGCCGGGGCGGCCGGGGTGATCAAGATGGTCGAGGCACTCCAACGCGGGGTGCTCCCGGCGACCCTGTACGCCGATGAGCCGTCGCCGCACATTGACTGGTCGACCGGCGATGTGCGGCTGCTGACCGAGGCGCGTCCGTGGGAGTCCGACGGGCGTCCGAGGCGGGCCGGGGTGTCGTCGTTCGGCGTCAGCGGCACGAACGCCCACGTGATCCTGGAGCAGGCCCCGGACCCGGTCCCCGCGCCGGTAAAGGCTCCCGTGCCCGCCCGGCCGCTGGTCGCGGATGTGGTGGTGCCGTGGGTGTTGTCGGCGCGGTCGGAGGCCGGGCTGCACGCCCTGGCGTCGGAGGTCGCCGGCTGGGCTGGGCGGAACGCGGACGTCGGGGCGGCCGATGTGGCGGTGTCGCTGGCCGGGTCGAGGGCGGGCCTGGACTATCGGGCGGTTGTCCTGGGTGCTGACCGTGCGGAGCTGGTTGAGGCTTTGACGCGGGTGGAGCCGGGTCGGGCGGCGGACAGCGGTGGTGTGGCGTTCGTGTTCCCGGGTCAGGGTTCGCAGTGGCTGGGGATGGGCCGGGAGTTGCTGGCCTGCTCGCCGGTGTTCGCGGAGTTCGTGGCCGAGTGCGAGCAGTTGGTGGATTGGCCGTTGCGGGACGCCCTGGTCTCCGGGGCGGGGTTGGATCGCGGTGAGGTGATCCAGCCCGCCTTGTTCGTGATGATGGTCGGCCTGGCCCGGGTGTGGGAAGCGGCGGGCGTGGTCCCGTCGGCGGTGGTGGGGCATTCGCAGGGAGAGCTGGCCGCGGCCTGTTTCGCGGGAGCCCTGTCCCTGGAAGACGCTCTCCGTCTGGTTACCGCGCGGGGTGCGGCGCTGCAGTCGTTGGTGGGTACGGCCGGGCTGGTGTCCGTCGCCGCGGGCGTGGACGTGGTCGAGCCTCTGCTGCGGGACGGTTTGGAAATCGCGGCGATCAACTCTGCCGGTTCGGTGGTGGTGGTGGGAGCGCCGGGGCCGTTGGAGGCGTTCACGGCGCGGTGTGAGGCCGCGGGGATCCGGGCCCGGCGCGTCGAGACGAATTACGCGAGTCACCACCCGGTGGTGGAGCCGATCCGCGAAGCCATGCTGGCGGTGGAGGTGACACCGCGGACGGCCCGGGTGCCGATCTATTCCGCGGTGACGGGCACGGCGATCGATGGGGCGAGCCTGGACGCCGGCTATTGGTGGCGGAATCTGCGGGAGCAGGTGAAGTTCGCCCAGACCGTCGCGGCGGTGTCCGTCGCGGGGTTCGTCGAGGTGAGCCCACATCCGGTGCTGGCGCACCTGATCGAGGGGCGCTGGGCGGTCGGTTCGCTGCGTCGGGACGACGGCGGGCAGCGACGCCTGCTGGCCTCCCTGTCCGACGCGTGGATTCATGGCGCGAGTGTGGACTGGACCCGGGTGGTTCCCGAAGGCAGCCGAGTGACGTTGCCGACGTATCCGTTCCAGCACCGCCGCTACTGGGCCTCGGGCGGCGGAACCAGCCGCGGCAACGCGGATCATCCGCTGCTGGACAACGCGGTGCGGCTGGCCGAGGACGCCGGCTGGGTGCTGTCGGGGCGGGTGTCGACCGCGACCAGCCCGTGGCTGGCCGATCACGCGGTGTCGGGGACGGCGTTGGTACCCGGGGCGGCGCTGACGGAACTGGTCTTGCACGCCGGGGACCAGGCCGGGCTGCCCGCTATCGGGGAGATCACGTTCGAGCAGCCGCTGGTGCTGGGCGGCCGCCCGATCGATGTGCAGGTCCGGGTCGATGGGCAGCAGGCGGGCGTGTACTCCCGTGCCGGGGAGCAGTGGATCCGGCACGCGTCGGCGGCCCTGGCCGATCCGGCCGGAACCGTCACGGGGCTGGACGGTCAGTGGCCGCCGGCCGGCGCGCAGCCGTTGTCCGTCGGCGATGTCTACGACGTCATGGCGGCTCGTGGGTACGAGTACGGGCCGGCGTTCCGTGGTCTGCAAGCCGCCTGGCGGCTCGGCGAGGACCTGTACGCCGAAGTGGAATTGCCGGTCGGGGACGCACAGGAGAAGTTCGGGATCCATCCGGCGCTGCTGGACGCCGCGCTGCACGTCCTGATCGCCGGGGCCGACGGCAGTGGCGACGACGGCGACGGTGTGGTGCGGATGCCGTTCGCATGGCGGGATGTGCGGCTCCACGCGACCGGGGCGTCGGCGTTGCGGGTGCGGCTGAGCCCGGCCGGACCGGACGCGTTCTCCCTGCTGGCCGCCGACGGCGAGGGTCAGCCGGTGGTGTCGGCCGGTGAGATGCTCTCCCGGCCGGCGGACATCGGCCGGCTGGCCGCCCCGGGCGCGGGCGAAGGCCTGTTGGCGCTGGAATGGGCGCCGGTCAGCCCGCCGGAGCCGGGCCCGGAGGAGGCCTGGATGCCGGTCGGCCCGGAGCTGGAATTGCCCGAGGCCGGGGACGAGCCGGTGTATGCCTGGGCCGAGCCCGCTCATGTGACGGGCGCGTTGGCCCTGGTGCAAGCGTGGCTGGGGGCCGGGTACCCGGCGGGGTCGCGGCTGGCGGTCCGTACCCGTGACGCGGTGGCGGCGGCGACGGGCGACACCGTGGCCGGCCGGGCACAGGCCGGTGTCTGGGGTCTGGTGCGGTCGGCGATGGCCGAGCATCCCGACGCGGGTCTGGTGCTGCTCGACGACGATGGCCGCCCGGAATCCGATGCGTTCGTCGTCGCGGCTTTGGCGACGGGCGAAAAGGAGCTGGCGCTTCGCGACGGGGTCGTGCTGGTGCCGCGGTTGCGCCGGGTCGACTCCGGTGACGACGTGGTGCCGGTGCTCGACCCCGAGGGCACGGTGTTGATCACCGGCGGGACGTCGACGGTGGGCGGGCTGGTCGCCCGGCATCTGGCCACCCGGCACGGCGTCCGGAGCCTGGTGCTGGTCAGCCGGTCGGGTCCGGACGCACCCGGCGCCGCCGAGTTGACCACCGTGCTGGAGACGCTCGGGGTGCGGGTGCGGATCGTCGCGGCGGATCTGTCCGACCGTGCCGCGGTGGACGCGCTGGTGGCGGACATCCCGCAGCTGTCCGGGGTGGTGCACGCCGCCGGGGTGCTCGCGGACGCCCCGATCACCTCGCTGGACGAGGCGTCGCTGGGCCGGGTGCTGGCGGCCAAGGCAGACGCGGCCCAGCATCTGCACGAGGCCACCGTCCATCTGGATCTGCGGATGTTCGTGTTGTTCTCCTCGCTGTCGGGGTTGCTCGGCAACGCCGGGCAGGGCAACTACGCGGCGGCCACCACGTATCTGGACGCCCTCGCCGCCCACCGGATGGCTGAAGGGCTGCCCGCCGTCTCCATCGCCTGGGGCCGCCTGGAGGAACAGAGCGACACGACTGGTGCCAACGGCACGCCAATGCCGTCCGAGCATGCGCTGAGCCTGTTCGATCGGGCGCTGAACGCGGACGGGCCGGTGGTGGCGGCCGGTCTTGACCTGAGTGCGGTCCGCGGCGCGATAGCTGCCGGGTCCCCGCTGCCCGCGGTGCTGGGCGGTCTGGTCCGGGTGCCTCGTCGGGCCGCCGCGAGCGGGCCGGGCGCGAGTCAATTCGCCCGTCAGATGGCGGCCCTGGGCGAGGCCGAGCGGGCACGCGTCCTGCTGGACCTGGTCCGCGACAACGCCGCCGCGGTGCTCGGCCACGACCAGGCCGCGGACGTACGCGCCGACCGGGCGTTCCGGGACATCGGTTTCGACTCGGTCACCGCGGTGGAACTGCGCAACCGGCTGGCCACGGCGACCGGGCTGACACTCCCGGCCACGCTGGTCTTCGATTACCCGACCGCGCAGGCCCTGGCCGAATACGTGATGAGGCGGGTGTCGGGTGTCGAGGAGAGCGCGGCGGAGGTGGTGCTGACGCGGTCGGCGGGTGAGCCGGTGGCGATCGTGGGGATGGCGTGCCGCTATCCGGGCGGGGTGGCGTCGCCGGAGGATCTGTGGCGGGTGGTCGCGGACGGTGTGGACGCGATGGGTGCCTTCCCCGCGGACCGCGGCTGGGAGACGGATTCCGCGGGGTACGCGCGAGTCGGCGGCTTCATGAGCGGCGCGGGCGACTTCGACGCGGAGTTCTTCGGGATCTCGCCGCGTGAGGCCCTCGCCATGGACCCGCAGCAGCGGCTGCTGCTCGAGGTCTGCTGGGAGGCGCTGGAACGGGCCGGTCTGGACCCGTCCGCGATGAAGGGCACGGACACCGGGGTCTTCGCCGGGATGGCCATGCAGGACTACAGCTTGCGGCTGTCCGATGGCGGCGCAGGCTTCGGGATGACGGGCAACGCGTCCAGTGTCGCGTCCGGCCGGTTGGCGTACACCTTCGGTCTGGAAGGCCCGGCGGTCACGGTCGATACGGCGTGTTCGTCCTCGCTGGTGGCGACGCACCTGGCCGTGCAGGCGCTCCGCAACGGGGAGTGCTCACTGGCCCTCGCCGGGGGTGCGACGGTGCTGGCCACGCCGGCGGCGTTCGCCGAGTTCGAACAGCAGGGCGCGCTCGCGTCGGACGGCCGGAGCAAGGCCTTCTCGGCGGCGGCCGACGGCATGGGGATGTCCGAGGGCATCGGGGTGCTGGTGCTGGAGCGGCTGTCGGAGGCCCGACGGCTGGGGCACCCCGTGCTGGCGGTGCTGCGCGGCAGCGCGGTGAACCAGGACGGGGCGAGCAACGGACTGACCGCGCCGAACGGCCCGTCGCAGGAACGGGTGATTCGCCGGGCCCTCGCCGACGCCCGGTTGACCCCGGGCGACGTGGACGCGGTCGAGGCGCACGGGACCGGGACGGCGCTGGGCGATCCGATCGAGGCCCAGGCGTTGCTGGCGACGTACGGGCAGGACCGGCCCGAGGACCGGCCGTTGTGGCTGGGTTCGCTGAAGTCGAACATCGGCCATACCGTGGCGGGTGCCGGTGTGGGCGGTGTGATCAAGATGGTCGAGGCGCTCCGGCATCGGACGCTCCCGGCGACGCTGCACGCCGATGAGCCGTCGCCGCACGTGGACTGGACGGCCGGCGATGTGCGGCTGCTGACCGGGGCACGCCCGTGGGAATCCACGGGGCGACCCCGGCGGGCGGGTGTGTCGTCGTTCGGGATCAGCGGTACGAACGCGCACGTGATCGTGGAGGAGGCGCCCGTTGCGCCGGCGCCGTCCCGCGGGGGCGACCCGGTGGTGACGGGTGGTCTGGTGCCGTGGGTGTTGTCGGCGCGTTCGGAGGCCGCTCTGCGGGCGCTGGCCGCGCGGCTGGCATCCGATGTCCCGGCCGACACGCCGGTCGCGGACGTGGCGGTGTCGCTGGCCGGGTCGAGGGCGGGCCTGGAGCACCGGGCGGTTGTCCTGGGTGCTGACCGTGCGGAGCTGGTTGAGGCTTTGACGCGGGTGGAGCCGGGTCGGGCGGCGGACAGCGGTGGTGTGGCGTTCGTGTTCCCGGGTCAGGGTTCGCAGTGGCTGGGGATGGGCCGGGAGTTGCTGGCCTGCTCGCCGGTGTTCGCGGAGTTCGTGGCCGAGTGCGAGCAGTTGGTGGATTGGCCGTTGCGGGACGCCCTGGTCTCCGGGGTGGGAATGGACCGGGTCGAAGTGGTCCAGCCCGCCTTGTTCGTGATGATGGTCGGTCTGGCCCGGGTGTGGGAAGCGGCGGGCGTGGTTCCGTCGGCGGTGGTGGGGCATTCGCAGGGAGAGCTCGCCGCGGCCTGTTTCGCGGGCGCGCTGTCGCTGGAAGACGCCCTCGGCCTGGTCACCGCGCGCGGCCGGGCGTTGCGGGCGCTGGCCGGTACGGGCGGGATGGTGTCGGTCTCCGCGGCCCCGGACGTGGTCGAAGGTCTGCTGCGGGACGGTCTGCGGATCGCGGCGGTCAACGCTGCCTCGCAGGTGGTGGTTTCCGGTGCCCCGGCGCCGCTGGAGTCGCTGGTCTCGCGGTGTGAGGCGGCGGGCATCCGGGCCCGGCGGGTCGATGTCGACTACGCGAGCCACCACCCGCTGGTGGAATCGGTCCGCGAAGACCTGCTGGCGGTGGAGGTGACACCGCGGACAGGCCGGGTGCCGTTCTATTCGGCGGTGACGGGCACGGCGATCGATACGGCGACCCTGGACCCCGGCTATTGGTGGCGGAATCTGCGGGAGCAGGTGAAGTTCGCCCAGACGGTCGCGGGTATGCCCGTCGCGGGGTTCGTCGAGGTGAGCCCGCATCCGGTCCTGATACAGGGAATCGAAGGGCGGTGGGCGGCCGGTTCGCTGCGTCGTGACGACGGCGGGCAGCGACGCCTGCTTGCCTCTCTGGCCGATGCGTGGACCCACGGCGCGACGGTGGACTGGGCGCGTCTGATAGCCGGGGGCAGGCCGGTCACGTTGCCGACGTATCCGTTCCAGCACCGCCGCTACTGGGCCTCCGGGGGCGGAATTGCCCGCGGTGACACCGGGCACCAGTTGCTCAACAGCGCGGTGCGGCTGGCCGAGGACGCCGGCTGGGTGCTGTCGGGGCGGGTGTCGACCGCGACGAGCCCGTGGCTGGCCGATCACGCGGTGTCGGGGACGGTGCTGGTACCCGGTGCGGCGCTGGCGGAGCTGGTCCTGCACGCCGGGGACCGGGCCGGGCTGCCCGCGATCGCCGAGATCACGTTCGAGCAGCCGCTGGTCCTGGGCGGCGGTCCGGTCGATGTGCAGGTGTCGGTGGAGGGCGGCCAGGCGGGCGTGTTCTCCCGTACGGGGGAGCAGTGGATCCGGCACGCGACCGCGACCCTGGCCGACCCGGCCGGGACGGTCACCGGCCTGGACGGGCAGTGGCCGCCGGCCGGCGCGGAGCCGTTGCCCGTCAACGACGCTTACGCGGACATAGCGGCTCGCGGGTATGAATACGGCCCCGCGTTCCGTGGGCTGCAAGCGGCCTGGCGGCTCGGCGAGGACGTGTATGCCGAGGTGGAGCTCCCGGCCGCCGTGGCGGAGGGGCTCGACGGGTTCGGAATACACCCGGCGCTGCTGGACGCCGCGCTGCATGCCCTCCTCGTCGCCGCGATCCGCGACGCGGGCGGGGACAGCGACCAGGTTCTGCTGCCGTTCGGGTGGCGGGACGTGCGGTTGCACGCGACCGGTGCGTCGGCGTTGCGGGTGCGGCTGAGCCCGGCGGGGCCGGACGCGTTCTCCCTGCTGGCCGCCGACGGTGAGGGGCAGCCGGTGATATCGGCCGGCGCGATCATCTCCCGCCCCGCCGACACCAGCCGTCTGGGCGCCGCCCCCGCCGCGGGCGCCGGGCTTCTGTCGCTGGAATGGGCGCCGATCAGTCTCGGGTCGGCACCGGAGCAGGCCTGGGTCCGGGTGGGACCGGAGCTGCCCGACACGGTGGACGAGCCGTTGCTCGCGTGGGCCGACCCGGCCGACGTGCCCGCCGCGCTGGCTTTGGTACAGGCGTGGCTGGGGGCGGAGTATCCGACGGGGTCGCGGTTGGCGGTTCGCACCCGCGACGCGGTGGCGGCGGCGCCGGGCGACACCGTGGCGGGTCTGGCCGGGGCCGGCATCTGGGGCCTGGTCCGGTCGGCGCAGTCCGAGCACCCCGACGCGGGCCTGGTGCTGCTCGACGACGATGGCCGCCCCGGGTCCGACACGGCCGTCGCCGCGTCCCTGGCCACCGGCGAACGCGAAATCGCCCTGCGCGACGGGGCAGTGCTGGTACCCCGGCTGCGTCCGGTCCCGAACGGGCCGGAGCTGCCGATGGGCGAGGGCGCGTGGCGGCTCCAATGGGGTCCGGACGGCGACCTGGACGAGGTGCGTGCGGTGCCGGCTCCGGACGCCGAACGGCCGCTGGAACCGCATGAGATCCGCATCGCGGTCCGCGTGGCCGGAGTGAACTTCCGCGACGTGGTTTCATCGCTCGGCATGCTTCCCGGCGACCCCCGTCCTCCGGGCGGCGAGGGCACCGGTGTGGTGGTCGAGACGGGGACCCAGGTGCGGGGCCTGCCGGTCGGCACGCGAGTGATGGGGATGTTCGCGGCGTTCGGCCCGCTGGCGGTGATCGACGCGCGGTTGGTCGCCCCGGTCCCGGACGGGTGGAGCGATGTCGAGGCGGCGGGGGTGGCGACCGCGTACCTGACCGCCTATCACGCGTTGTTCGATCTGGGCCGGGTACGTTCGGGCGATCGGGTGCTGATCCATGCGGCCTCCGGCGGCGTGGGCACGGCGGCGGTCCGGCTGGCGTTGGCGGCCGGGGCGGAGGTGTTCGCGACGGCGAGTCCGGCCAAGCAGGCGGCGGTGGCCGAGCTGGGCGTGACACGCATCGCTTCTTCGCGTACGGCGGACTTCGCGGCCGAGTTCGGCCAGGTCGACGTGGTGCTGAACTCGCTGACCGGCGAGTTGCTGGACGCGTCGCTGGGGATGCTCGCCGAGGGCGGCCGGTTCGTGGAGCTGGGCAAGATCGATATCCGTGATCCGCGTCAGGTGCCGTTCGATCTGGCGGATCTCGACCCGGACCGGCTCGCGGTGATCTGGCGGCGGGTCCTGGAGCAGGCCGTTCCGCTGCCGGTCACGGTGTTCCCGGCCGCTCAGGCCGGTGCGGCGCTGCGGTACATGAGCCAGGCCCGGCACGTGGGCAAGATCGTGTTGCGGATGCCCGGGGTGGGCGACGGCACGGTGCTGATCACGGGTGGGACCGGAACGCTGGGCGGCCTGGTCGCCCGTCACCTGGTGGTCCGGCACGGCGTCCGGGATCTGGTCCTGGCCAGCCGTTCCGGACCGGACGCGCCCGGCGCCGCCGAGTTGACGACCGGATTGGAGGCGCTCGGGGCGCGGGTGCGGATCGTCGCGGCGGACCTGTCCGACCGTGTCGCGGTGGACGCGCTGGTGGCGGGCGTCCCGGAGCTGATCGGAGTGGTGCACGCGACCGGCGTGCTGGAGGACACCCCGGTGACCTCGTTGACCGGTGAGTCGCTGGGCCGGGTGCTGGCCGCCAAGGCAGACGCCGCTCGGTACCTGCACGAGGCGACGC
Source organism: Streptomyces lacaronensis (assembly GCF_047337785.1). Taxonomy (NCBI): domain Bacteria; kingdom Bacillati; phylum Actinomycetota; class Actinomycetes; order Kitasatosporales; family Streptomycetaceae; genus Streptomyces; species Streptomyces lacaronensis. The sequence continues at coordinate 863,955 of NZ_JBLHDK010000003.1, read as the reverse complement.
GGGATCGGGATCTGCGGATGTTCGTGCTGTTCTCGTCGCTGTCGGGGCTGCTGGGCAACCCCGGGCAGGGCAACTATGCGGCGGCCAACACCTACCTGGACGCCCTCGCCGCGCACCGGATGGCCGAAGGGCTGCCCGCCGTCTCGATCGCCTGGGGCATGTGGGAGCAGACGAGCGGCATGACCGCCGCGCTGACCGAGGTGGATCGGGCTCGCCAGGCCCGCAGCGGTGGTGTGGTGCTGAGCACGGAGCAGGCGCTGGCCCTGCTGGACCGGGCGCTGGACCTGGGCCGGCCGGTGCTGGCGGCGGGCCTCGACGTCGGTGCGATCCGTCAGGCGATCGCGGCGGGGACGCCGGTGCCGACGGCATTGCAGGGTCTGGGGCGTGCGCCCCGGCGGGCGGCTGTGGCCGGTGCCGGCGGCGGTGCGCTGGCCCGCCGTCTGGCTCAGTTGCCGCCCGGCGAGCATCCGCGGGTGGTGCTGGACCTGGTGCGCGAGCACGCCGCGGTGGTCCTCGGCCACAGCGACGACAGCGGCATCGAAGCCGACCAGGCGTTCCGCAACCTCGGCTTCGACTCGCTGACGGCGGTGGAGCTGCGCAACCGGCTGGCCGCCGTGTCCGGGCTGACGCTGCCGGCCACGCTGGTCTTCGACTACCCGACGCCGCAGGACCTGGCCGATTATCTGGTGGCCCAGGTGACCGGCGCGGCCACCGCCGCCGAGCAGTCCGCCCCAGCCCCGGCGGCGGTGGGCGAACCGATCGCGATCGTGTCGATGGCCTGCCGCTATCCGGGCGGGGTGGCCTCGCCTGAGGATCTGTGGCAACTCGTCATGGACGGCGAGGACGCGGTCGGAGCCTTCCCCGAAGACCGCGGCTGGGACCTGTCGGCCATCTACGATCCGACGCGGGGCACGCCGGGCCGCGTATACACGCGGGAGGGCGGTTTCCTGGACGGGGTGGCGGACTTCGACCCGGTGCTGTTCGGGGTGTCCCCGCGCGAGGCGCTGGCAATGGATCCGCAGCAGCGGCTGCTGCTCGAGGTCGTCTGGGAGGCGCTGGAACGGGCCGGCCTGGACCCGACCGCGATGAAGGGCACGGACACCGCCGTCTACGCCGGCCTCGCCGGCCAGGACTACGCGGCCGCGCTCGCCGCGCAGCAGGGGGCCGAGGGCTATCTGATGACGGGGAACGCGTCGAGCGTCGCGTCCGGCCGGGTGGCGTACACGTTCGGCTTCGAAGGTCCCGCGGTGACGATCGATACCGCCTGTTCGTCGTCGTTGGTGGCGATGCATCTGGCGGCCCAGGCGCTGCGCAGCGGGGAGTGCTCGCTGGCCGTGGCCGGGGGAGTGACGGTGATGTCCACGCCGGGGCCGCTCGCGGAACTCGCGATGCAAGGCGCGATCTCGGCGGTGGGACGGTCCAAGTCGTTCTCCGAGGCCGCTGACGGCATGGGAATGTCCGAGGGTGTGGGCGTGGTGCTGCTGGAGCGGCTGTCGGAGGCGCAGCGGCTCGGGCATCCGGTGCTGGCGGTGCTGCGCGGCAGCGCGGTCAACCAGGACGGGGCGAGCAACGGGCTGTCGGCGCCGAACGGCCCCGCGCAGGAGCGGGTGATCCGCCGGGCCCTGGCCGACGCCCGCCTGTCGGGCTCCGATGTCGACGCGGCGGAGGGGCACGGTACGGGGACCCACCTGGGCGACACGATCGAGGCCCAGGCGATGCTCGCCACCTATGGCCAGGACCGCCCCGAGGACCGGCCGCTGTGGCTGGGGTCGGTGAAGTCGAACATCGGCCACACCCAGGCGGCGTCGGGCGTGGCCGGGGTGATCAAGATGGTCGAGGCGATGCGGCACGGGGTGCTGCCGGCGACGCTGCACGTGGACGAGCCGTCACGGCAGGTCGACTGGTCGGCCGGCGACGTACGGCTGCTGACCGAGGCCCGGCCGTGGGAGTCCGACGGGCGTCCGCGGCGCGCCGGTGTGTCGACGTTCGGGATCAGCGGCACCAACGCCCACGTGATCCTGGAACAGGCCCCCGACGCACCGGTGCCGCCCCGCAGCGACACCCCGGCCCACCCGGCCCTGGGCGACCTGGTGCCATGGGCGGTGTCCGCGCGTACCGACGGCGCGCTGCGGGCCTTGGCGGCCGACGTCGCCGACTGGGCCGCGCGGAACCAGGACGTGCCCGCGGAGGACGTGGCCGCATCGCTGGCCGCGAACCGGGTCGGCTTCCGCTGTCGCGCGGTGGTGTGGGCGGCCGACCGGGAAGACCTCGTCGCCGGGTTGCGCGGCGTTGCCGAGCGGCAGCCGGTCGCGTACGCGCGTACGGCGGTGACCCGGCCCGGGCGCGTCGCGTTCCTCTTCCCCGGCGCCGACTCCTCCTGGCCCGGTATGGCTCTCCGGCTCGCCGAGCAGTCAGCGGTCTTCGCGGACGCGCTGAAGGAGGCACAGGCCTCCCTGGAGCCGCTGATCGGCTCCGGGGCGGACACGCGGCGACGGGAGGAGCACGCCGGGGTCTTCGCGGTCGAGGTGGCACTCGCGGCGCTGCTGCGGTCCTACGGACTGCGTCCCGACTTCCTGCTGGGCGACTCGGTGGGCGAGGTGGCAGCGGCGTACCTGGCCGGTGTGTTCTCCCTGGCCGACGCCGGCCGGCTGGTGGTCGCGCGGGCCGGCGAGACCGGGCTGCGGGAGACGGTGGAGCAGATCACCTTCTCCGCACCGTCCATTCCGGTGGTTTCCGCGGTGACCGGCAAGCTTCTCGACCCCTCGGAGATCGCGAGCCCCGGCTACTGGAGCCGCCCGGCCGAGGCACCGGACGGACTGGAGGACGGCGTACGGCTGTTGCGCGACCGGGGCGTCACCGGCTTCCTCGAGACCGGCCCGGACGGCGTGCTCAGCCCGGCGGTCAGCGGCGTCCTGGCCGATGTCGACGACCGGGGCTGGGTGACCAGCGTGCTGCTGCGCGACCAGGGCGACGCCTCGCGCGTGCTGAGCTTCCTGGCCGAGGCCTATGTGGGCGGCGCGTCGGTGGACTGGACAGCGGTGGCGGCCGGCTCCGGTCGGCACCGGGCCGGACTGCCCACCTACCCGTTCCAGCGCCGTCGCTTCTGGCCGTCCGCGCCGGCTGCGGCCGGGGCGCATCCGCTGCTCGGGACGGCGGTCGAACTGGCCGACCCCGCCCAGCAATGGTTCGGCCGGACGGACGTCACACCGGTGCTGTCCGCCGGTGCGCGCGCCGACTGGGCGGTGGCCGCCGCTCGCGCCGTCGGTGCGCCGCCCGCGCTGCGTGACCTGGTCTTCCCGGAGCCGGCCACCGAGTCGGTGGGGCCGGCCGCGGTGCAGACCGCGGTGCGTACCGGTGCGGTGCCGATGCGGATCGCCGGGTACGTCCGTGCGTCCGGCGCGTCCGGTGCCGGCTGGACGGCGTACCTGGATGCGGAGATCGCCGAACCGCAACCGGCCGACGACCTCCCGGACCGCGCCGACGGCGGTCTGATCCAGGTCATGGGCGACTCCGCCGCCGAGGTGCTCGACGGCTGCCTCCGGCTGGCCGCCGCCGGGGGGAGCGTGGCCGCGGCCGAGCGGCTCGAGCTCTTCGACGACGTGCCGGCGGAGGTCTGGTGCCGGGTGCGCGCTCGCGGGGACCTGAGCGACCTGGACCTGGTGTCGGCCGACGGCGCCCCGGTCGCGCGGATCACCGGCCTGCGGTTCCACCGGACGGCGACGGCATGACCGAGGCACTCACCCACGATCCAAGCCCAAGGAAAGGTTGTTCCATGTCGAACCTCGATGCCGTCAGCCCGGTGCTCGCGGTCATTGAGCGTCATGCGCAGACCCGGGGTGACGCGCCCGCGATCATTGTGCCGGGCGAACCGGCCGGGCTGAGCTACCGGGGCCTGTCCGGCCGCATGCACGCCGTCCGCGCGGCGCTGACCGGGCTGGGGGTGCGCCCCGGGCACCGGGTCGCGGTGGTCCCCGGAGAGGACGCCGACAGCGCCGCGCTGCTGCTCGGCGTGGTCGCCGCCGCGGCGTGCTGCCCGGTCAACCCGCTCTGGTCGGCCGCCGAGACCCAGGACTACCTGGACACGCTCGACGTCGCGCTGATCGTACTGGCCGACGGAGCCGGAACCGCCGCCCCGCAGCAGGTGGCGGCGGCCAAAGCGCCGGCGGTGACGCTCCGGTTCACCGGCGAGGACGTGGTGGTGGAGCCGCAGGGCGGCGGCCGCCCGGCCGAAACGGCGGCGACCGGGCCGTATCCGGACGAGGCGGTGCTGCTGCGGACCTCGGGGACGACCTCCATCGGCAAGGTCGTGTCCCTCAGCGCCGCCGGTGTGGTCGCGGCCGCCCAGGCCACGGTGGACGCCTACCACCTGACCGACTCCGACCGCCGGTTCAACATCATGCCGTTCTTCCACGTTCAGGGCCTGGTCGGTTCGCTGATCGCCTCGCTGCTCCCGGGCGGCAGCATCGTCTGCGCGCCGGCCCCGGACCCGGCCACCGCACTGCGGCACGCGCTGGACAGCGAGGCGACCTGGCTCTCGGCCACCCCGACCATGCACCGGCTGATGGTGCGGCACGTCCCCCGGGACCGCGAGTGGCCCGGCCCGCTGCGCTTCGTCCGCTGCGGCTCCGGAGCCCTGACCGCGGGTCTGCGGGCCGAGCTCGAGGCCGGCTACGGCCTGCCGGTGGTCGAGTCGTACGGGATGTCCGAGGCGCACCAGATCGCCTCGACCCCGCTGCCGGGCGATCCGGGCGCCGCCGGGCTCGTCCCCACCGGCTCCGAGGTCGCGGTCCTCGACCAGCACGGCCAGGTCAGCACCGCGCCGGACGCGTCCGGCGAGATCGTCATCCGCGGCGCCAACGTCATGCACGGGTACGTGTGGCCGCCCGGCCTGGAGTCCCCGTTCGTTCGCGGCGGCTCCGCCGGCGACACGGAAGGGGCCGGCTGGCTGCGCACCGGTGACCTGGGCCGGTTGCTGCCGGACGGCTCGTTCCTGATCACCGGGCGGGTCAAGGAGATGATCAACGTGGGCGGCGAGAAGGTGTCGCCGTTCGAGGTGGAGGCCGCGATGTTGAACCATCCCGCGGTGGCCGAGGCGGTCGCGTTCGGCATCCCCGACCCGGTCCGCGACGAACAGCTCGGTGCCGTGCTCGTCCTCAGGCCGGGAGCGACGCTGGGTGACGAAGAGTTCCGGGCGTACCTCGGGCAGCGGCTCGCCCCGGTCAAAGTTCCCCGGTGCTTCCTGCGCCGCGCGGACATCCCGGTCGCCGAATCCGGCAAGATCCAGCGTGGCTCGCTGGCCGATGTGCTGGCCGAGGAGCTGACCGCGGCCGAGCCGATGGCGGAATCGGACGGGCGGACCGCACCCCGGACGCCGGTCGAGGCCATGGTCAAGGGGCTGTGGTCGCTCGTGCTCAAGCGGGAGGACATCGGCGTGGACGACGACTTCATGGCCCTGGGAGGGGACTCGATGGCGGGGATGGCGCTGCTGAGCCTGGTCGAGGACAGCCTCGGCGTGGCCATCACCCCGGCTGAGCTCTTCACCGACATCACGACCATCGAGGCGATGGCCGCGGCGATCGGCGAGCGGACATCCGGCACCACGAGGGGAGCCGACCGATGACCGAGTCGGACAAGCACCGGCTGATGGTGCCGGACGACAAAGTCCTCGCCGGTGGCCTGATGAGCGTGCCCATTCTCTACCGGTTCCGTGGACCACTGGACCGGGCCGCGCTCAGCCGTGCGCTCGACCGGGTGGTCGACCGGCACGTGTCGCTGCGGATCACGTACGAGCGGGCCGGTCTGCGGAGGCTGCGCGAACACGTCCTGCCACCCGGCGTTCACCTGCCGCTGAGCGAGACCGTCGTGTCCGAGCCGGCCGAGGCCGAGCGGCTGATCGCCGCGCGCATGGCAGAGATGTTCGACCCGGACGGCCTGCCGCTCACGGCCGACCTGTACCGGCTGGCCGACACCGAGCATCTGCTGCTGATCAACGTGAACCACCGGGTCACCGACGCGTGGTCGAACGCCCTGATACGCCGCGACCTGGCCCGGTTCTACAACGCCGAAACCGGTGTGGCGACCGAGCCGCTCCCCGCCGTCGAGTGGTTGCCCGGCGACTACTACGCCTGGCGGGACGCACGGCTGGCCGGTGAGCCGGGCCGTCGCCACGCCGAGTACTGGGATCGGCAGGCGCCGCGGCTGAAGTGGGCCGGGCTGCGTCAGCGGGCGGAGAAGTTCGGCGAGCGGCGGCCGCCGTCCAGAGTGGTCGATATCGCGTTCGCAGCCGACGATGTGGCCGCGCTGCGGGAGCTCGCCACCGCCGAGCGCACCACGTCGTTCGCAGCGCTGCTGGCCCTGTGGTTCGGCGTGCTGCACGCGGCGACCGAGGAACTCGGGCTGGTGGTCTGCTCGATCCACGCCAACCGGATCCGCCCCGAGGCCTGGAACACCGTCGGGCAGTTCGCCAATCTGACCTATCTGCGGGTGGACCTGCCCTCCGAGCCCACGTTCCGGGACGTGCTGCGGCTGACCCGGACCGCGTCCCTGGAGGCGATGGCCCACCAGGAGTACCCGGTCTTCAATGTGGTGACCCACCCCGGCACGACGCCGCGGACCGTGTCCCGGGCCGGCGAGGTGGCGTTCAACATGCTGGCCACGCCGCCGAACGCGGACGGCGCCGCCGTGGCGGACTTCAACGGCCTGGAGGCGGTGGCGCTGCCCTTCCCCGCCGGTGTGAGCAGCCACTTCGACCTGGAACTGTTCATCACCCCCCGGCCGGACGGGCTGAGCGGCGTGCTGCGCTGGGCCGAGGGCGTCTACGAGCCGGAACTCGTGGCCGCTTTGGCGGACACATACGCGTCAATGGTTTCGGCAGCGGCACAGGACCCGGACGTAGCGCTGTCCGGTTTCCGCAAACGCTTCCGATGAGCCCTTCGCGGGCACTCAGCCGATCATGAACTGGCCGCCGTCGACGTGAATGGCGGCGCCAGTGATGGCCGCGGACCGCTCGGCCGCGAGGAACGCGCACGCCCAGGCGATCTCCGCGGGCTGCGGCTGCCGCTTGATCGCGACGGTCTCCCGGGCGAACCGCTCCGACCGCCCGGGAGTCATCCCCGGATGGGTCTCCAGGTCGCGGACGGTCTCGGCGAATCCCGGGTTGATGTCGTTCACCGTGATCCCGAACGGCCCGAGGCTGCGGGACAGGGAGCGGGTAAGTGTCCGCAATCCGCCCTTGGCGGTGGAGTGGGGGATCCGGGTCGGGCCGCCGATCCAGCCGTCCGGCCCGTTCATGTGCACGATCCGGCCCCAGCCGCGCTCGCGCATCCCCGGCGCGAACGCTTTGGCGAGGTACCACGACGCGGTCAGTTGCTGGTTGAGGTGGTGGTGCCAGTCCTCGTCCGTCGTCTCCCAGAAGTCCTTGTGCAGCCGCCGGGCGGCGTTGCTCACATAGATGTCGACGCGCCCGAACGCCTTTTCCGCCCGGGACTTCAACTCCAGCACCGTCGACTTCTCGGCCGCGTCGCCGAGCACGACGACGGCCTTCGCGCCGAGGGCTTCCGCCTCGTCCTTGACCTGGTTGGCCTCGTCCGCGTTCGACCTCGAGTTGATGACGACGTTCGCGCCGCGAGCGGCGAACTCGAGGACGATCGCCTTGCCGAGATTACGGCCGGAGCCGGTGACGAGCAGCGTCTTCCCGGCGATCCCGAACTCATCGGTCATGTGGTGCTCCGCCTCTCTCCTGGCATCCCTGGCCTTGGTGGTGGTGCCCGCCGGCTCAGTGGCTCGAGGGTGGAGGATGGGGCAGGGATCGTCGAAATCATAGGCGACGATACGAAGTTGAGGCGAGGATCTTGCTCAAGTGGTCGCCAACCTCTGGTTGACTTTCCCGTATGACCTCATCGGCTGATCTGGATTCCGCCGCGCCGCCCGCGTGGTACACCGCCGCGCTGGCCACGCCGGTCACCGAACATGAGATCACGGTGGCGGGTACCCCGATCGTCTATCGGGCCTGGGGCGAGCCGACCGGGCGGGGCATCGTACTCGTGCACGGGGCCGCCGCACATTCTCGCTGGTGGGATCATGTCGGCCCGCTGCTGGCGAGCGGCCGACGGGTCGTCGCGCTGGACCTGTCCGGGCACGGCGACAGCGGAAGGCGCGACGCGTACGGCCTCGAGATCTGGATGCGTGAAGTGCTCGCCGTCATCGCGGACGCGGGGCTCGACGTGCCGCCGGTGGTGATCGGGCACAGCCTGGGAGGCGCGGTGACGCTCCGGCTGGCCGCGCTGTCCGGGCACCGCATCGAGGGGGCTGTCCTGATCGATTCTCCCATGATGGGCCCAGTGGCGGAGAAACGCGCGACGCGGGAACGGCGCACCTTCGGGGCGGCGACACGCCTCTATCCCTCGCGTGAGGCGATCGTCAGTCAGTTCACTCCCATGCCCAACCAGCCGGTGCTCGACTACGTGGCCGATCATGTCGCCGCCACGTCCATCCGCGAGGTGCCCGGTGGTTGGACATGGAAATGGGATCCCGCCATCTTCGCGCGGGAGCGGGTCGAAAACCCGTTGATCCGATTGGACTGCCGGGTGGCGCTGGTGCACGCCGAGCACGGCATCGTCTCGGCGGAACGCCGCGACGCCATGTATGACCAGCTCGGCCGGGCCGCCTCAGTCATCGAGGTCCCCGGCGCGAGACATCACATCATGCTCGACCAGCCCCTCGCGCTTGTCGCCGCGATCCGTACCCTGCTCTCCGACTGGGCGCATTCCCCACCGGGATCACCGGGCCGGAGCGAGCACTGATGGCCGCGAGCAGGCCTCGATCGCGCGCCGGTACGGCCGGGCGCGGGTATGCCCCGCGGCCCCGGTCGGCGGCGGTCACTGATTGCTGAAGGCGGAGTCGAAGGCCGCCTGCGGCAGGGGCCACAGCGCGGAACGGATCCTTGCCACGGCCTCGGCGGCGCCATGCAGCCGGTCCATCCCGGCGTCCTCCCACTCCACGGAGATGGGGCCGTCGTAGCCGATGGCGGCCAGCGCGCGGAAGGCGTCCTCCCAGGGGACGTCGCCGTGTCCGGTGGAGACGAAGTCCCAGCCGCGCCGCGGGTCGCCCCAGGCCAGATGGGAGCCGAGGACACCGGCGCGCCCGTTGGGGCTGCGCAGCCGGGTGTCCTTGCAGTCGACGTGGTAGATGCGGTCGGCGAAGTCGGTGATGAAGCCGACGGGGTCGATGTTCTGCCACATCATGTGGGAGGGGTCCCAGTTGAAGCCGAACTCGGGGCGGCGGCCGATCGCCTCCAGGGCGCGCACGCTGGTCCAGTAGTCGTAGGCGATCTCGGAGGGGTGTACCTCGTGCGCGAAGCGCACGCCCTCGGCGTCGAACACGTCCAGGATGGGGTTCCAGCGCCGCGCGAAGTCCTCGTATCCGTCGTCGATCACCGACTGGGGCACGGGCGGGAACATCGCCACATACTTCCAGATCTTGGAGCCGGTGAAGCCGACCACGGTGTCCGCGCCGAGGCGGCGGGCGACTCGCGCGGCGCGCTTCATGTCCTCGGCGGCGCGTCGGCGGACACCCTCCTCCTCGCCGTCGCCCCAGACGGACGGCCGCAGGATCCCCTGGTGGCGGAAGTCGATCGGGTCGTCGCAGACGGCCTGGCCGCCCAGGTGGTGGGAGATCGCCCAGACCTTCAATCCGTACCGGTCCAGGAGGTCCAGTTTGGCCGGAAGGTAGGCGGGGTCCTCCTCGGCGCGCGCGAGGTCGAGGTGGTCGCCGGATGCGGCGATCTCCAGGCCGTCGTACCCCCACTCGCTCGCCCGCCTGGCCACCTCCTCAAAAGGCAGGTCCGCCCACTGGCCGGTGAAGAGAGTGATCGGCTGCCGTGCCGGTTGCGGGCTCTGAGTCATGCCCGGCCTCCTTGATTCTCGCGCTATGCTTTCGCTTATTCTGAGCAAAAGATACCGTCTGATCAACAGGTCTAAGGCATTCTTTCGCTCATCTGAGACGTTAGCTCCAAGAGGGGGCAGAGGGATGAGGTGTGCCATGAGCCAGCTTCGTGTCGCCGTCATAGGAACCGGCTTCATGGGGGCGGTCCATACGCGTTCCGCTGTCGCGGCGGGAGCAGACGTTGTCGGAATCGTCGGGTCGACTCCGGCCAAGGGCCGCGCTGCCGCCGAGGCGTTCGGCGCCGGGCGCGGCTTCGACTCGGTCGAAGACGTTCTGCGCCACGGAGTGGACGTGGTGCACGTGTGCACGCCCAACGCCACGCACGCGCGGTTCGCCCGTGCCGCGCTCACCGCAGGGGTCGCGGTGGTGTGCGAGAAGCCTCTGGCGACCGATGTCCCGACCGCACGGGAACTGGCCGAACTGGCGGCCGAGCGGGGGCTGGTGACCGCCGTGCCGTTCGTCTACCGCTACTACGCCTCCGTGCGGGAGGCCCGGGCCCGTCTCGCACGGCCGGAGCACCGGCCGCCGTGGCTCATCCACGGCAGCTACCTCCAGGACTGGCTCGCCGACGCGACGGCCACTAACTGGCGTGTCGACCCGACGGACGGCGGCGCCACGCGCGCTTTCGGCGACATCGGCGTCCACTGGTGCGACCTGGCCGAGTTCGTCACCGGCCAGCGCATCACGCGGGTGAACGCCGCCTTCGCGCGCGCGGTCCCCGCCCGGCCGGCGGCCGGCGGCGAACTGCGTCCCGTCGCGACCGAGGACGGCGCCGTGGTGCTGCTGGAGACCGACGCCGGCGCCGTCGGCTCCGTGGTGGTCAGCCAGGCTTCCGCCGGTTACAAGAACGCGCTGTCGTTCTCCTTCGACGGTCCGGACGCCAGCTACGCGTTCCGCCAGGAGACTCCCGAGTCGCTGTGGATCGGCGGCCGGGACCACAGCCAGGTCCTGATGCGGGATCCCGGCCGTCCGGGGGCACCCGTCGGCCGGTCGGCCGTCCTGCCGGCCGGACACCCCCAGGGCTACTACGAGTGCTTCGCCGACTTCGCCGCCGACGCCTACGCGGCGGTCCGCCAGGAGAAGGTGCCAAGCCTTCCGACCTTCGCCGACGGGGTGCGCGCGGCGACGATTACCCAGGCCGTCGTCGATTCGGCGCGAAGCGGGGGCTGGGTCGAGGTCGCCCCGGCGGCACAGGCCGTATAGCGTGCCCCCTGGCCGGCCGCCTTCCTCGGCCGCCGGCCTCACGGCCGCCCCTCCGGGGGCGGCGAGGGGCGGAGGAGTGCCCTGTGCCGAGCCGCCCGCGGACGCGCCGCAGCGTGCCGACAGGGACTCCGGCAAGGTTCGCGAACCTCTGGTGCCCGGTACGCTTCAGCGCTGTGGGCGGTCGGCGGATGCGGGCTCGGCGGCTTCGGTCCAGCAGGCACGGCCCCCACGCGGGTTTCCTCCAGGCAGCCACTGCCCCAGCATGTCCGGCTGCGTCAGTTCATCGACCGCCAGTGCGGCCGCGCCGATGACACCTTCGCACCCGTCCAGACCAGAACCGGTGATGACGAGTTCGTCGACGGCCAGGGGCAGGGAGCGCCGGGCCACGGTGTCGGCGACGGGAGCCCTGAACACCTCGCCGACCTGGGCCAGCAGGCCGGTGAGGTAGACCGTCGAGGGGTTGAAGACGCTGACCAGCGTCGCCAGTTGGGCGCCGACCAGCTCACCCGCTCTGGTGATCAGCTCGGTACACACCCGGTCTCCCGACCGGCATCCCTCGAGCACGTCGGTTACGGCCAGCGGCCCGCCCGAGGTGTCCAGCCGCTCGGCCAGGAAGGAGCTGCGCCCGCCGAGGGCCGCGGCACGTGCGTCTCGGCCCAGAGCCCATCCCCCTGCCAGGGCCTCCAGGCAGCCGTACTTGCCGCACCGGCAGCGGACGCGGGATTCCTCGGCGACGATGGTGTGGCCGAGGTCGCCTGCGGAGCCTCGCGCTCCGCGGTGCAGTTTGCCCCGGGAGATCAGGCCCAGGCCGATGCCGGTGCTCGCTTTCACGAGCAGGACGTTGTCCCCTGCGGACTGCCGGGTCCTGTCCCAGACGCCCAGCGCCATGAGGTTGGCGTCGTTGTCGATCCACACCGGCACGTCGTAGTGAGCCTCCAGCCGGTTCCGGAGGGGGAAGGCGTGCCAGCCGGCCATGATCGGCGGTTGGATCGCGGTGCCACGGGCGAAGTCGACCGGCCCGGGGACACCGACGCACACACTCCACAGGCGAGGGGTGAGTTGTGGCGTCAGCAGCTGGGCGGAGACCTGGTGCAAGATGTCCAAGGACGCCTCGGGGCCTGCCTCGATGTCCCAGGGCATACGCCGGTCGGCCAGGACGGTCCCGTCGAGGTCGGTCACGGCCGCGTGCAGTTGGCTGGCTCCGAAGAGCACACCGAGAATCACACCGCGGTGCGATGCGAGGCGCAGGGTGCGCGAGGGCCGGCCTCCGGTGGACGGCGCCGGTTCGCCCTCGGTCACGAGACCGGCCCTGATCGCGTGATCCACCCGCTGGGTGATGATCGTGCGGCCCAGCCCGGTGCGGCGGGCGAGGTCGGGCCGGGTGACGGCCGCTCCGCTTCTGATCAATCCCAGGATGAGCGAGAGCGTCTGGTGGTCGGTCATGCGGTGGCGTCTCCATCAGCCAGGCCGAGACGCCACCGGCGGTCACGACGTGTAGACGTCGTGCCGGGCCGGCGCTTGCTCGGCGAACATCTCGGCACCATGAGCTTATGGTCCGGCCGGTGTGCGTGGCGACCAGCCCGGCAACGGGCGCAGCCGCACCATCCGGGCCGTGCTGCGCACCGGCGACACGCTGCCGGCGCACGTCACCGGTGTGGACAGCTGAAGACTGCCCGTGACTTCGGATCGTCGGGCCCGGGGACGGCCCACCAGCTCCGAGTGGCCGACCACGACCGCGTGGGCGCCGCAGTAGCGCGACGCCTTCCCGGGCGGCCTTCTTTCCGTCGATGAGGGTGGTCATGAGAAGACGATGGTGTCGTTGCCGTGCCGGAGCACGCGGTCCTCCGCGTGGCTCGTTCACAGAGAACGAGGACCCTTCCGCGGGATAGCGGGAAAGGGTCCTCGTCAGGTGTCTGGGATCTGAGTCCCCCGGAAGGAGTTGGCCTCTCAGTTGGCTTTCGCGTATGCCTCGCGGACGGTCGCCGGAACACGGCCGCGGTCGCTGACCTCGTAGCCGTTCTCCTTGGCCCAGGCCCGGATTTCGGCAGTGTCCTGGCTTCCCGCCAGCGTTGTGGACCGGCGTTTCCCCCTGGCGGCAGCGCCGTTTGTGACGCTCCCACGTACGCGACGAGCGCCCTTGGCGTTGAGGTAGGGGCTCAAGGCCTCCAAGAGCTGGTCGTAGCTCTGGGACGACAGGTCGAGTTCAACCCCGGCCCCGTCGATCAGGACGGTGTGGGTGCTGATCTCTTCCGATTCCTCACCAGTGAGATCATCTACGTACGTGGTGACTACTTTCTGGGCCATGCTTGGATGATAAACGAACGAGACCTTGGTGTGAATGAAACGCCTGATGACCAGAACCAGGGACTTCACCTGTACCTGCTGCCAAGTGGCCCAGATGCCCCATTTTCGAGCGGTCGCCCTGTCAGAAGTGCCCCGGTGCCGCACGCGGGCACGTCGATATACGTCGTATCGCAACTAATCCGACTGCGTCATTGTAGAGTTTGAGCCCGAAACATCGCCAAGTTCATAGGGAACTTGACTGACGTGGTATTTGCGCTCCGCTCAACGGGTGGGCGCTCAGCTGGTCAGGTAGGGGTAGTCGATGTATCCCTTGTCGGTGCCACCGTAATAGGTGGCCTGGTCGGGTGTGTTGTACGGCCCGCCCGCCCGCAGGCGCGCCGGCAGGTCCGGGTTGGCGAGGAACAGCGCGCCGAAGGAAATCATGTCGGCCGTGCCGTCCTCGATGAGCGCCAGCTCCTCCGCGCTGGTGAAACCGTCCGTCGCGGGGTTGAGGATGAAGGTTCCCGAGAACTCCTTGCGGAGGATGCCGGTCAGATCGCGCGAGTTCTCGACGACGTGCAGATAGGCCAGGCCGATCTCGCTCAGCCGGCGGACGAGATGGACGTACGTGGGCTCGGGGTCGGGCTCCTCTACTCCGTTGTAGCCCGTTCCGGGTGACACCCGTATCCCTGTGCGCCGTGCTCCGATGGCCTCGGACACGGCCGCGGCCACCTCCGCCGCGAAGCGGACCCGGCCTTCCACGGAGCCGCCCCACTCATCGGTGCGCAGATTGGAGTTGGGGGCCAGGAACTGGTGGAGCAAGTAGCCGTAGGCGGCGTGCAGTTCGACCCCGTCGAACCCCGCGTCGATGGCGTTGCGCGCCGCCTGGGCGAAGTCCGCGATCGTCTCCCGCACTTCCTGGGAGGTCAGCTCGCGTGGGGTGGTGAAGTCCTTCATCCCGTCGACGGTGAACAGCTGGCCGGGCGCGGCGATCGCCGAGGGAGCGACCTGTACCAGTCCGTCGGGCAACAGGCCGGGGTCGCCGACCCTGCCGACATGCGAGATCTGGGCGAAGATCGTGCCGCCCTCGGCGTGTACCGCGTCGGTGACGCGGCGCCAGGCGGCGATCTGCTCGGCGCTGTGCAGCCCCGGGGTGCTGGGGAAGCCCTGGCCGACGACCGACGGCTGGGACCCCTCCGTGATGATCAGACCGGCCGTGGCCCGCTGTGCGTAGTACGTCACCATCGAGTCGGTGGGCGTATTGCCGGGTCCGAAGGCGCGGGCGCGCCCCATCCCGGGCATGACCACGCGGTTGCGCAGGCGCAGCCCGGAAAGGTCGATCGGATCGAATGCTGTGGCCACAACGGCTCCCAGGGCTTGACGAGCACACTGACTGACGAGTGAGTTCATTGGTCGGCCAACGAACTCACCTGGAGCAACCATAGTCCATTCATTGGTCGGCCAATGGTTGGGCGCCCACGATAATGTTGTCCGTATGACCTCAGAGCCCACGCGGACCGAAGCGACGGAGGCCGAAGACAATGGCCCCGTCAGCCAGACCCTGGCCCGCGTTTCCCGCTTGCACCGCCTCTCCGGCGGCAGGCTGCTGCGCCCCACCGGCCTCTGTTCCGGCCAGGAGTTCCTGATGATGACCTTGTGGAAGGAGGGATCGGTCCGCCAGTCGGAGTTGGCGAAGGCGCTCGACCTGGACCCGTCGACCGTGACTCTGATGCTGCGACGGTTGGAGCAGGGCGGACATGTCGTCCGGATGCGCGATCCACAGGACCGGCGCGTCATGCTCGTCCGGGCCTCGGCGGAGAGCCACGCCCTGCGGCCCAAGGTGGCGCAGGCTTGGGCGCGCCTGGAGGAGCACACCCTGGACGGGCTGGACGACGAGGAACGCGAGGCGTTCGCCAGAATCCTCTCGAAGATCGAAAAAAACCTGAGTTCCACCGACGACGGCTGAAGCGACTTCGCGTGCCCCGTGTCGGCCCACCTTGGCCGGCCACCGCCACCGAGCTTGCCGAGGGCCCGGCCCCGCTATTGGCCGATCTCGTCCAACTCGGCGAGTTCCTCGTCGGAGAGCGAGAGTCCCGCGCCGGCGACGTTCTCGCGCAGGTGCGCCACCGAGGAGGTGCCGGGAATGAGCAGGATGTTCGGCGACCGCCGCAGCAGCCAGGCCAGGGCGACCGACATCGGTGTCGCGTCCAGCCGGGTGGCCACGGCGGAAAGCGCCGTGGACTGCAGCGGGGTGAAGCCGCCGAGCGGGAAGAAGGGCACGTAGGCGATGCCCTTGCCGGCGAGATCGTCGATCAGCTCGTCGTCCTGGCGGTAGGCGAGGTTGTACATGTTCTGCACGCATACGATCGGCGCGATCGCCTGGGCCTCGGCGACCTGTTCCGCCGTCGCGTTGCTCACTCCGAGGTGTCGGATCAGGCCCTGCTGCTGGAGTTCGACGAGGGTTTCGAAGGGCTCGGCGAGTGAGCCGGGCCGGGGGCCCTGGGCGTCGCCGAGCCGGAGGTTGACCACGTCGAGCGAATCGAGGCCGAGATCCTCGAGATTCTCCTGGACGGCCCGGCGCAGGTCCTCGGGCCGCCGTGCGGGGGGCCAGCCGCCTTGCTGATCGCGGACCGCTCCGACCTTGGTCGCGATGCGCAGCGATGCGGGATAGGGGTGCAGTGCTTCACGGATCAGCTGGTTGGTGACGCGTGGTCCGTATGCGCCGGCGGTGTCGATGTGGGTGATCCCGAGGGCGGCGGCCTCGCGCAGGACGGCGAGCGCACCGTCGTGGTCGGCGGGCGAGCCCATGACCCCGGGGCCGGTGAGCTGCATGGCGCCGTAACCGAAGCGGGTGACGGTCAGATCGCCCAGGGTCCAGGTGCCACCGGGCAGTGACGCGGAGGGTGTGTTCATGTCGGTGTCTTTCCTGATGAGCCGGATGCTGTAGAGGGCTGACCGCCATGTGGCGCGCCGTTCGTCAACGGCACCCCTTGTCCGCGCCGACCACCGGCGCGGACGTCGCTTCGCCCATGCCGTCGATGTTCGCTCGCCGACGAGCGGCGCATCCAATACCGACCCGGCGCCCTGTCATACCCGGCAGGTATCACCGGGCTATGCTGTGGCCGTGGACACCTTGGAGACACGCGAGCTGAGGTACTTCGTAGCCGTCGCCGAGGAGCTGCATTTCGGCCGTGCCGCCGAGCGCCTCGGCATGGCCCAGCCACCGCTGTCCCGGGCGATCCAGCAGCTCGAGCGGCGCCTCGGCGTCCGCCTGCTGGAACGCGACCGCCGCGGCGTCGCCCTGACCGGTGCCGGGGAGATGCTGCTGAGCGAGGGCCGCGCGGCCCTCGACGCGACCACCGCCGCCGCGCGCCGTACCCGCCGCGCCGGTGGCGCCGACAGTGTGGGCGGCCCCCGCAACCGCCTGGTGCTGGCAGTGAAGGCCGCCGCGTCCCAGGAGCTGCTGCACAAGCTCCTCGACGCCTACGCGGCCGAGCCCGACGCCGCCGAGATCGAGGTGCTGCCGAGCGGTACCTGCGAGCAGGGCGAGATGCTGCGCGACGGACGCGCTGATGTGGCGCTCATGCACGCGCCGTTCAACTCCCTGGCCGGATTCGACAGCGAGGAACTGATGACCGAGGGGCAGATCGCCATCCTGCCCGCCGGGCACCCCCTCGCCGCGCACAAGACTCTGTCCCTGGCCGACGTCAGCGACGTCCCCGATCTTCCGCTCGCTCGTTGGTCCCGGGACGGCACGTACCCACCCGGCCCGGGCCCCGAGATCCACGACCAGACGCAGCTGGCCCAGCTGATCGCCCTCGGACGCACCGTGGCCGTCTTCCCCGAGTCCGCCCGCGCCTGGCTATGGGCCGAGCACATCGCCGTCCCCCTGACCGACGCACCCCCCGTGGTCACCCACATCGCCTGGCCCGCGCACAGCCGCTCCCTCGCCCTCGCCGGGCTGATCCGCACAGCAACACGGCTATGACCCGGTCGCGCATCAGGCCCGGCAGCGACTCCGGCGCCGCCAGGACCGGCAGGCCCGCCGAGGTGGCGCCGAAGTCGACCGCCACCTCGACGCGACCGGGGGTCAACGCGTGAGTTCCTCGTCACGCAGCCGGTGCCGGTAGCGCAGCGGCGACTCTCCCACTTCCCGTTTGAACGCGGAGCTGAAGGCGCTCACGGACGTGTAGCCGAGGGCGGATGCCAGCGACCCGATGGGATCGTCGCCGTCGCGCAGTGCGCGCTGGGCCAACAGCATCCGCCAGCGGTTGAGATAGGTGAGCGGCGGCATGCCCGCCACGGTCCTGAAGTGGGTTGCGAAGGACGTCAGTGACATCGCCGACGCGCTCGCCAGCGTCTCCAGCCGCCAGGGCCTCGCCGGTTCGGCGTGCATGAGGCTGAGCGCCGGATGCAGACGGTCGTCGGTCAGCGCCCGTAGCCACCCCGAGGGGAGTTCGGCCTGGTGGACGTAGGCGCGCAACACGTCGGGCAGCAGGAGCTGGCCGTGCTGCCGGATGGCGAACGCCGAGCCGATGCCATCGTGTTCGCGGCGGCCAGCCCACTGCTCGCCGGGATCGGCGGTGTCTACCTCAGGGACAACGACATCTCACCGCTGGACCAGGACCCGGCCCCCATCGCCTTCGGCGCCGACCAGGACCCGCCCGCCGATGTCGTGCCGCACGCCGTCGACCCGCGGTCCGCCCGGCGGCTCTGGGAGCTGAGCGAGGAACTGATCAAGGCGTGAGTCGCAGCGGTCCGCCGCGTGGCGGGTCAGGTCACCAGGCCCTGGCGGTAGGCGTAGACGACCGCTTGCACACGGTCGCGGAGTCCGAGTTTGGTGAGGATGCGTGACACGAAGGTCTTGACGGTCTCCTGGCTGATCACCAGAGTCGCGGCGATCTCGCTGTTGGACAGGCCGTTGGCGATGAGGCGGAGCACCTCCAGTTCGCGAGGGGTCAGCGGGATGTCGTGCGGGGCGCCCTCGGGAGGCCGGATCCGGGCGGCGTACCTGCCCACGAGCTGGCGTGTCACGTCGGGGTCCAGCAGGGCCGCTCCCGTGGCCACGGTCCGGATTCCGTGCAGCAGTTGGGACGGCGGTGCGTCCTTGAGCAGGAAGCCGCTCGCCCCCGCGCGCAGCGCCTCGTAGACGTATGTGTCCAGGTTGAACGTGGTCACCACGAGCACCTTGACCGGGTGCCGCACCCCCGCACCGGCCAGCAGCCGGGTGGCCTCGATACCGTCGAGCACCGGCATGCGGACATCCATCACCACGACGTCCGGGTGCAGCCGGCCGGCGAGGTCGACCGCGGTCCGGCCGTCTTCGCACTCGCCCACCACCTCGAGGTCGGGCTGGGCGTCGATGATCGTCACCAGCCCGGTGCGGACCAGCACCTGGTCGTCGCAGACCAGGACCCGGATCGACTCGCTCACGACGGGCTCCCCGCGGGTATCCGCGCCCGGACGACGAAGCCACCGTTCGTCCGGGCGTCCGCGCTGAAGTCGCCGCCGAGGACGTCGACCCGTTCGCGCAGACCGGCCAGCCCCCGCCCGCTGCCACCGGACGACGCGGGGGCCGGCGAGCCGGAGCCGTCCGTGCTGACCTCCACCGTGATCTCCCTTTCCCCGTGGTGGACTTGGACCGAAGTGCGGCTGCCGTGGGCGTACTTGAGGGCGTTGGTCAGGGCCTCCTGTACGACCCGGTAGGCCACCAGGTCGGCGCTGCCGGTCGACTCCGCCGGTGTGCCCTCCTCGCTGAACTCCACCGGCTGCCCGGACCGTCGGGTCTGTTCCACGAGCGTGAGGAGTCTGCCGACAGTCGGTGTCGTGGCCTCGGCGCCGTGGTCGGGGTTGATCAGGTCGAGCAAGTGCCGCAGATCGGTGGTGGCACGTCTGCCGGTCTCGGTGACCGCGGTCAGGGCCTGGTCGAGGCGCTCGGGCGCGGCGGTGAGGTAGCGCGCCGCCTCGGCCTGTACGACCATCGCCGTCACATGGTGGGTCACCACGTCGTGCAGCTCACGGGCGATGCGGGCGCGTTCCGCGGCGCGGGTGTCCTCGGCGACGCGGTGGCGGCGCTCGGCCTCCGCGGCCCGGGTGGAGCGCAGCCACGACCCCATGCCCCAGGGCAGGGCCAGTGCCAGGTAGTACATCACGAACTCGCTCGGCGCCTCGGCGCCCGAACCGAGCCGGTGCAGCGCGACCGCCAGTGGCACATACGCCACGGAGAACCCGAGCGCGGTGGCGCGCCGGTGCCGGTCCAGATGGGACCCTACGCTCAGCAGCGCGACGGGCATCGAAGTGCCCGCGAACGAGTGGTAGCCGCGGAGTTGGTCGACGGCGAAGCCGAGCGTCACCAGGGCGAGACAGACCACCGGCCACCGCCGCCGCACGGCGAGCGGGAGGCACTGGAGGGCGACTGCCACGATGGCCAGCGCGTCGAAGGGGCGGGCGGGCAGGCCGCCCAGCTGCGTCCCGTGGTTGTGGAACTCCGGGATGAGCGACCCGGCGAGGATCAGCAGCCCGAGCGGGAGGTCCCGGACCGTGACATCGAGCCGGTGCCACATCTCCGGGACACGTCGAACACTGATCACCGGGCGAGTCTAGCCCGGAGGGACGCCATGACGTGTGAGGGCGTCGGCGCGGACGAAGACCGGCTTGAGGTGTTTCTCCGGCAGTGCCTCCGGTAGTTGCTCCCAGTCCAGGACGTGGGAGACGACCCGTGCCGGGTCGACCTTTCCGGAGCGGGCGAGGTCGAGCGCCTCGGGGATGTGGCCCCGGACGTTGTCGCGCGCGATGCGCAGTGTGACGCCGGTGAGGTACATGTCGAGCAGGGGCAGCTCACCGGGGCGGAAGTGGTTGCCCGCCGACTCGCACATGCCTTCCGGCGCGAGGGACTTGACGGCCAGGGCGAGCTGGTCGACGCGGCCGGTGGCCTCCACGGCGATGTCGAAGCGGTGGCGGACGGGCTCGAGCGCCTCGGCGGTGGTGGCGCCGTAGCCGCGGGCGATCTCACGGTGGATCGGATCGGGGTCGACGTAGAGCACCTCGGAGGCGCCGAGCGCGCGGGCGATGTCGCACACGTACAGGCCGATGCTGCCGCGCGCGACGACCAGGACGCGGGCCCCGGGCCTGGCCGTCAGATGGGGGGCCACCAGGCGCCAGGACAGGGACCAGTTGTCACCGGCCGAGGCCATGGCGACCGGGTCGAGGTCGGCGGGCAGGGAGACGAGCATGGCGTCCGCCCATGGGACGCGCACCAGGTCGGAGAAGAGGCCGCCCCAGTCGCCGCCGATGGGCGCGCCGTACATGGCCATGTGCGGTACGGCCGTGCAGTGCGCGGTCAGTCCGGCACGGCAGTTGCCGCAGCTGCCGCAGTTGAGCGACCAGGGGACGACGACCAGGTCGCCGGGGGCCACGCTGGTCACGGCGTCGCCGGTCTCCATGACCCGGGCCACGCACTCGTGGCCGAGGGCGAAGGGCGGGTCGATGAAGCCGTGCCCGGCAAGGATCGCGGTGTCGACGTCGCAGGAGGTGGCGGCCACCGGGGCGACGATCGCCTCCTGGTCCGACCACGGCTCTGGGTCGGGCGCCTCGCGCCATTCGACGGTGTCGCGGGCGACGTAGGTCAGTTCACGCATCGTCTCGCCGCCCTTCGCGAACGTGACCAGGTCGGGTCATCGGCATGACGAAGTCTCCCCTCGTGCTCCGCGCACGTCTGCGGTGATGGGTCTATAACGATCGTTATAGCGCCGCTCACGCTAGACTATGACGGCCGTTATAGCCAGAGGGGAGCACGGTCGTGGCCAAGCCCAGCGCGCCGTCGCGCGAGCGCATCCTGGTCGGCGCCGCCGACATGATCAGCAGACGTGGCCTGAAGGCGACCAGCATCCGGGAGCTGGCCAAACACGCCAAGGCGCCACTCGGCTCGACCTACCACTTCTTCCCCGAGGGCAAGCAGCAGTTGGCCACCGAGGCGGTGCGGTACGCGGGAGGTGCGGTCACCCGCATCCTGCGCAAGGAGCTGGACGAGGGCCCGGTCGCCGGTGTGCGTGCCTTCCTGACCCTGTGGCGCGGCATAGTCGTCAACAGCGACTTCCGGGCCGGCTGCCCCGTCCTCGCCGTCTCCGTCGAGGAACCACCGGCCGACGAGATCCCGCCGGCCCTGGTGGCCGCCGCCGAGGCGTTCGAGGACTGGGAGCGGCTGCTGGCCGAGGCGCTGACGGCGCATGGAGCCGTCCCCGACCGGGCGCCCGGATTGGCGGCGCTCATCGTGGCGTCCGTCGAGGGCGCCATCGCCATGTGCCGCGCCAAGCGCGGCATGGAGCCCCTCGACCAGATCGCGCAACAACTGGAGACACTGATCGCCGACGCACTCGGCCACCCGGCCTGACGGCTCGACCGGCGGTGCCGCACCGCACCGCGCCCACGAAACCGAGAGCACACATCCCATGGCTGAACTCGCTCTTGAGGACCGCTATCGCGGGTACCTCACCTGCCTGAACGAGCGGCGCTTCCACGACCTTCCCGAGTTCGTCCACGACCCCGTGGTGCACAACGGCCGGACCCTCACCATCGCCGAGTTCCAGGATCTGCTGCGCCGCGACGCGACGGAGATCCCCGACCTGCACTACGCGGTCGAGCGGCTCGTGGTCCAGGGCGAGGAGGTGGCGTGCCGCATCCGGTTCGACTGCACCCCCACGGCGAGCTTCCGTGGCATACCGCCCACCGGCCGGTCGATCTCGTTCGTCGAGCATGTCTTCTACCGTTACCGGGACGGCAGGATCGCGGAGATCTGGTCGCTGATCGACATGGAGGCGATCCGCGAACAGCTCACTGGCAGCGGCCCCGACGCGTAGGCCCGGCCGCGTTCACAACCAGTGCGGAAGGCAGGCCACCACGGCCCGGATCGCCGAGGACGTGCGTTCGGCAGCACACGGGACCACTACTCCAGGCGCCACAGGTGGATCGTCTTGTCCTGGAAGCCAAGGGTGGCCAGGGTGCGGCCGTCGGGGCTGAAGGCGAGCTGGGCGATGGAGGAGCCGGGGTTGCCGATGGCGGCTCGGTGTTCATGGTCGGCGGCATCCCACAGGTGCAGGCCCGAGTAGTCGGTGGTGAGGACGGTCTTGCCGTCCGTGCCGTAGGCCAGGCCGGTGACGGAGCCGGAGTGGCCGGCGAGCGGCTTGCCGCGCTCCTTGCCGGTGATCGCGTCGAAGAAGTGGACTTCCGTGGAGTCGTTGGCGACGGCCAGGGTTCCGCTGTCCGGGCTGAACACCATGTGGCTAGCAGCACCCCCGAAGGAGTCGTTCGATGGTTGAGGCCGTTGTTTCCGGGTGGCCACGTCCCACAGCCGTACGCCGTCCATGCCGGACTCGTCCGCGCCGGCCAGGGTCTTCCCGTTCGGGCTGAACACCAGCTGGTGGGCGCCCGCCGACTCGAGTGACGCGCCCTTTTGCCGATGAGTCGCCACGTCATAGAGCCGGATCTCCTGGTCGATGAATCCGCTGGTGGCGAAGAGCCTGCCGTCCGGGCTGAAGGCGATCGTCTCGAAGGACTGCAAGGGATCGTCGTGCTGGGCGATCTCCTTGCCGTGCGCGCGCAGGGTGGCCGCGTCCCAGAACTGGGCTCTGCTCTCGTGGCCGGTCGCCACCGTCCGGCCGTCCGGGCTGAAGGCCACTCCCTTGAAGATGACGAGCGAGGAGAGCAGGGCTTTGGCGCGCTGTTTGTGGGTGGCCACGTCCCACAGCCGCAGCACTCCGTCCTGGGCTTCGCTGGAGGCCAGGGTCTTCCCGTCCGGGCTGAAGCGCAGCGTGCCGATCTCGCCCTTGTGTCCCTTGAGGGTCGCCAGCGGGCGCAGCCTGGGACGGGCGGGGATGGCGATGGGCGGCGGCGTACGCAGGGGAGTGGGGGAGGGGCTGCCGGAGGTGTCCTTGCCGGGCTTGCCGTGGGCGGTGTCCTTCCCGCCGTCCGAGTCGCCGCCGAAGAGGGCGATGCCGGTGGGCACGGCCACGGCGGCGACCGCGACGGCCGCGCCCGCGCCGATGAGGAGACGGCGCCGCGAGGGCGGGAGGGGCTTCGCGGGTGTCCGGGGCAGGGGCTTCGCGGATACCTGGGCCAGGGGCTCCGGTGGCATCCGCGGTGGGTGCGGGGGCGGTCCGCTCAGCTCGTGGCGGAGGCGTTCGCGTTCGGCCAGCAACCGGGCGCGCTCGGCGCGGAGTTGGCCGAGCTCCTCGGCCGCCGCGTCCGCTTCCGGTGTCGTCTTCCCGCCGTCCGGCCCGGTGTTCCCCGCACCGGATGAGGTGTCGCGCACGTCCTCCGGCGAGGTTCCTCGCTCGTCCATGCCCCGCTCCCACCCTTCCCCTGTTCCGCTTCGTGTGATGCACCGACCGGGAGACCGGCCGGCCTGGTGGCTACTCGATCCGCCAGAGCCGTATGGCGTTGTCGTCGTAGCTGCCGGTAGCCAGCGTCAGCCCGTCCGCCGTGAAGGCCGTCGGCTGGGACAGGGAGGCGAGCTCCAAGGGCTTCGCACGTTCCTTGTGCGTGGCCGCGTCCCAGAAGCGCAGCACGAGCCCGCTGTAGAAGCCGAGCGTGACGATGGTCTTCCCGTCCCCGCTGTAGGCCAGCGCGCTGACGCCGACGGTGCGGGCGCGCAACGGCTTGCCGCGCTGGGTGGCGGTGGCCGTGTCCCACAGCCGTACGAGGCCGTCGCCACCCACACTCGCGCTCACCGCCAGGGTCCTGCTGTCCGGGCTGAACGCCATGGCGCCGACCCCGCCCTCGTGGCCGGTCAGTGGCTCGCCCCGTCGCCTGCGGGACGCCACGTCCCACAGCCGCACGACTCCGTCGCCGACATGGCTGCTCACGGCCAGGGTCTTGCCGTCCGGGCTGAACAGCAGCCCCTCGACACCGCCCTTGTGGCCGGTCAGTGGCTCGCCCCGCTGTCCGCGGGACGCGACGTCCCACAGCCGCACGGCGTCACCGTCCGGGTCGTCAGTGCCGCCCGCGGCCAGCGTCCTGCCGTCCGGGCTGAAGGCGACCACCTCGAACGGCCGCTGTGTGCGGTCCGGCAGACTCAGCGACCTGCCACTGCGGTGGAGCGAGGGGATCTGCCAGAACTGCGCCCTGTCCGCGCCACCGGTGGCGAGCGTCCTGCCGTCCGGGCTGATCGCCACGGACTGGAAGACGACGAGAGCGGAGGTCAGCGGCGCGCCGATCCGCTGGTGCTCAGGGACGTCCCACAGCCGCAGGTTGCCCACCTCGGCCTCGGTGGAGACCAGCGTCCGCCCGTCCGGGCTGAACCACACTCCGCCGAGAGTGCCGGAGTGGCCTTTGAGAGTGGCGAGGCGGCGGATCGTGGGGTGTGCGGGAATGCTCGTCACGGGGCGCGGGCGCGACGGCCGGGAGTGAGGGGAGGAGGACGAGCCGTCGTCCTGGGCGAGGACAGCGGCGGCGGCCCCGCCCCCGGCGACCACGACGGCGCCACCGGCGACGAGCAGACCCCGGCGGGAGACCCCCGCGACGCGTGGATGAGCAGCGGAGGTGTCCGCGCCCGTAGGGGCGTACGGATCGGGCGCGGGCGGCGGCTCCTGGGATGCGCGGGCTACGGGTGCTGGTGCGCCATCCGTTCCCTTCCTCGCGTCCCCGGCCGCCCCCTCGGACGTGGGGCCGGGCACATCGGCCGAGACGGCGGCGGCCCGTCGCTGCTCCACTTGGGACCTGAGCCCCCCGACCTCCTCCCGGAGGCGTTCACACTCGGCCCGTAGCCGCTCGCCCTCGTCGTCCATATCGCCACTCTCCCCGTCAGGCCTCATCGTGTCGGCGGCCGGTGGGGTATGCCGCTGCCACCGCATACCCCACCCCTGATCAGCCGAGCTGCTTCTCGATCTTCGAGAGCTGGAGTGCGGGCCACTTGTCCACCATCGCGTCCTCGTCCGCCTCGCTCACCTGGTCGCTCCCGTCCCAGACGATGGCCTCCACGACGACCGTCCCGGTCCGGATCGCCAGGACCGTGACGCCCGGCGCTTCGAAGGACAGGGCCGCGTCCCCCAGGTCGGACGAGTGCTCCTTGGCGCCCCGGATCTTGTGGATCTTCTCGCGGTTGTCGGCCACCAGTCCGTCCCAGGCCGCCTCCGCGGCGTCCTCGTCGTCGTAGGCGAGGACATCGGACTTGACCCGGAAGAACACGTTCTCCGACCGCTCGAGCACGACCATGCCCGCCCCATGCAGGTGTCGGCACGCCCAGCCGTCGCCCTCCTTGCGCCATTTCCGGCACTGCTTGTCCAGGTCGGTGCCGGCCAGCACGGATCTCCCCTCCTTGTTGCCGGCCGGTACCGACAGGGCACCGGTGAGCCCGTCGTGCGGGACGAACCCGGGCAGGTCCCGCTTGGTCGGCAGTGCCGCGTCCATGTCCGCGGCGTCCAGCGTGGGGGCGGGCCACAGCAGATACGCGCCGAGCCCGGCCACCGCGAGCACCGCGGCCACCACCCCGACCAGCGCGCCGCGGCGCGTCATTCGAACCATGCCCGTCACGGTAAGGACGCCACGTCGGGACCGGTCCCCATCCTCACGCGTTAGGCGGCCGGTCCCGAATCACTCGTTTATGCGATGCGCCTCAGTGCCGCGCTGATCCAGTGTGGCCAGGGAGGAATGCATAACGGCACATCCGCTGGGAGGACCCATGGATCCACGTCTCAACTACTTCGGCAATGCCCTCGCGACCAAGGTGCTGAAGCACCTCTACTCGGCCAGCAAGGCGGTGTCGGACTCGACGCTGCCGGAATCCGTTCAGTGTCTGGTGGAGATCCGCGCCAGCCAGATCAACGGCTGCGGCTTCTGCACCGACATGCACACCAAGGACGCGGCCCACGCCGGGGAGACCTCGGTACGGCTCAACCTGGTCGCCGCCTGGCGGGAGGCGACCGTATTCACCGAGGCCGAGCGCGCCGCGCTGGAGCTGACCGAGCAGGGCACCCGGGTGGCGGACGCGGCCGGTGGGGTCACGGACGAGGTCTGGGCGAACGCCGCCAAGCACTTCGATGACGACCAGCTCGTCGCCCTGATCTCCCTCATCGCCGTCATCAACAGCTATAACCGCATCAACATCATCAACCAGCAGCCGGCCGGCGACTACCAGGTCGGCCAGTTCGGCTGAGCCAACCGCGTTTTCCCTGATGGCGCACGGCGTGTCACAGATGCGGGCCGTGCCTTTCTTCCCTGTGATTCGAGTTGTTCGAGCCCGGAATCCCCGACGCGGATCGACCGCCCGTTCCGGGCCGGCCCACGGAGGTGTAGCACAGTGCACGAGATGGACTCAGCGGATGGGACCGGACCCAAGATGCTGGCGGACGTCAAGCCGCCTTTCATTCCCGAGGGTGCTTCGGGGATGACCGTCCTCGTCGAGTGGCCTCCCGGCGACCCGGGGACTCCTCCGCACCGCCACTCGGGGCCGTGTTACGGCTATGTGACCGAGGGCGCGATCCGGTTCGAGCTCGAAGGTGAGCCGGAGCGTGTGATCAAGGCCGGTGAGACGCTGTTCGAGCCGGGCGGTGACGTGATCCACTACCAGAACGGCAACGCCCTGTCGGATGCCCCGAGCAAGTTCGTGGTGTTCATGCTGTGTGCGCCGGGCCAGCCGATGCTCACGCTGGTCGACGACGAGGAGCTGGAGAAGCGGGCTCATCTGCGCCACCCGCGGCCCACGGACTGACCTGCCGAAGCTGCCGCAGCGGAGCCGATCGTCTCCCGCACACGCACATGCACACACCCACCGCCATGGCCCCGGCCATGGCGGTGCCGGTCGCATGAACGCGGTATTTCCGCGCCTATACCCGTCATCGCGCGCCGATTCCGTTGACGGAGATCACCTCAATGCCAAAGCTTTCTTCCATAAACAGAGCACCGGCGGGACCGAGGACATTCTGATGAGGACTTTCGTGCACCGGGGGCAGATCACCAAGGTGGTTTTCGGCAGCGGGACGCGCAGCCGTATCCCTGAGGAGGCCGATGCTCTCGGATGCCGTCGGGTGCTCATCCTGTGCACCCCCGGCCAATGGGACCAGGCAGCGGAGATACGCGACCTGCTCGGTGCCACGGCAGCGGGCACGTTCGCCGAAGCGGTGCCGCACACCCCTGTCGAGGTCACGGAGAAGGCGGTCGCGTACGCCGGAAGCGTGGAAGCGGACTCCGTGCTCGCCATCGGCGGTGGATCGACCATCGGCCTCGGCAAGGCGATCGCCGTGCGCACCGGTCTTCCGCAGCTGGCGCTGCCCACCACCTACGCCGGTTCGGAGATGACGCCGATCCTCGGAGAGACCGAAGGCGGCAGGAAGACGACCCGCCGACTGCCGGAAGCGCTGCTCAAGACGGTGGTGTACGACGTCGACCTGACGCTCACGCTACCCGTGGGGATATCGGCGGTCAGTGGCGTCAACGCGATGGCGCACGCGGTGGAGGCCCTCTACGCACAGGACCGGGACCCGGTGGCCTACCTGATGGCCGGTGAGGCGATCGACGCCCTCACCCGGTCCCTTCCAGTCATCGCGCGGCACCCGGGCGACGGCGAGGCGCGGGCTGACGCGCTGTACGGGGCGTGGCTGGCGGCCACCTGCCTCGGCACGGTCGGCATGGCCCTGCACCACAAGGTGTGCCATGTGCTCGGCGGCACCTTCGGGCTTTCGCACGCCGAAACCCACACGGTCGTCCTGCCGCATGTCGTCGCCTACAACGGGTCGGCGGCCCCCGAGGCCATGGCACGCATCGCGTGCGCGCTGGCCCGGGACGACGCCGCGAGCGGTCTCTTCGACTTCGCCGGGAGGCTCGGCGCCCCCAGGGCACTGCGGGACCTCGGCATGCCGGAATCGGGCATCGAGCAGGCGGCCGAACTCGTCGTGCGGGACGGCTACTGGAATCCGCGGCCAGTGGAACGGACCGCGGTGCGCGCCCTCTTGACCCGCGCCTGGGCCGGCGAGGCACCGTGAACGTCATCCGGCGACGAACATCCCCGGACCGACTCCGCCTTCGACACCAATCACCACGGGAGCGCGCCATGCGTGATCTGACCAGCGACACCATCACCGACGCCGTGATCTCCACCATGCGGGACACCAAGGACGCCCGCGTCGCGGAGATCCTGGAATCGCTGGTGCGGCACCTCCACGCCTTCGTCCGCGATGTCGAACTGACGGAGGAGGAGTGGGCCCGGGGAGTGGACTTCCTGACGCGCACCGGGCAGATGTGCACATCGACGCGCCAGGAGTTCATCCTGCTGTCCGATGTGCTGGGCATCACCATGCTGGTCGACTCCCTCAGCAACCGACGACCCACGGAAACCACCCAGAACAGCGTCCTGGGCCCCTTCTTCAGGGAGGACAGGCCGCGGCACGCCGACGCCGCCGACATCTCCGGAGGTCTGCCCGGCACCCCGCTGTTCTTCGAGGGGCGCGTCGTGAACCGTGCGGGAGCGCCGGTGGCCGGCGCGGCGGTGGACGTCTGGCACAGTGACGGGGACGGCCACTACGACGTGGATGTGCCCGGCCAGGTCGACCCGGCCATGCGCGCGCTGTTCCGCACCGACGAGACGGGACACTTCGGCTTCCGTTCCATCCGCCCGTCCAGCTACCCGATCCCCGGCGACGGCCCGGTCGGCGAACTCCTGGGCGCCACCAGCAGGTCGCTCATGCGTCCCGCCCATGTGCACCTGCTGATCGAGGCTGAGGGATTCCAGCGCGTGACCACCATGCTGTTCCCGTCGGACGACTCGTACCTGGACACGGATCCGGTGTTCGGGGTGAAGGAGTCGTTGATCACGTCCTATGACACCTACGAGGCCGACACCGGGCCCTGCCGTGAGCTGACCGACGAGCCGTACACCGTGCTGCGGCACACCTTCGTCCTCGAACCCCGCCCCGCGGACTGATCCCGACGGCCGCACACCATCGAGAGGCGGTCCTCCATGAGCGGCGGCGATCCGGGCGGGAGGGGTGGCGCCCTGCCTCGGTTGCCCGGCCATGTCATACCCCGGCCGAGGCTGGTCCGCAGGATCCATCGGCTGCTGGACCAGTACCCGGTGCTCGTCGTGGCCGCTTCGGCGGGGTCGGGCAAGACGACCGCCGCGGTCCAGGCCGCCCAGGCGCGGTCCGGACCCGTCGCCTGGGTATCGCTCGCCGGGATGCCCGGCAACGCCGGTCCCGGTGCCGACGGGCCGGCGCTGACGCGCCTTCTCACGGCGGCCGTCGAGCCGCATGCGCCGGCCGTGGCGACGGCGCTGACGAATGCACTGGCGCGTGGGCTCTCGGCGTCGGAGATCGGCGTTCTGCTCGCCAGGGCGCTCGCCGGGACGGACCTGGTGCTGGTGCTCGACCGCGTGGAGACGATCGGCGGGTGCGCCGGTGCCGAGGGGCTGCTCGACGCACTTGTCGGAAGTCTGCCGGAAGAGCCGCGGCTGGTACTGATCTCCCGCGTGGAGCTGCCCCCAGGGCTCGGTGGTCTCGGCGATATCCATCGCGTCGCCTTCATCGAGGACGGGGAGCTGGCCTTCGACGTGGCCGAGGTCGCCGAGGCCCTGCGGGGCGACGACCGGGGCGACGACCCGTCCCGCCTGGTGGCGGCGACGGGCGGCTGGGTCACCGGAGTCCTGTACGACTGGTGGGGTGTCGACGCCACCGCCTCCGCCGCACAGCACGAGTGCCTCGCGGCCGAGCTGCTGACCCAGCTCACACCCGCGGAGGCGGCACTGCTCGTCCGTACGAGCCTGCTCGACGACGGGGTGACGGCCGAGCGGGCCAACGCCCTCGGACTGGTGTCGCCGGACCGGACGATGGCCGCCCTCCGCGGCCGACGGCTGCCGCTCGACTGGTCCGCCGACGGCAGCCGGATGGTCGCCCTGCCGCGGTTCCGCCACCATCTCCAACGGGAGATCGAATGCCTGGACGCAGACACCCTGCGGGTGCTGCGCCGGGGCTACGCGACGTTGCTCCAGGGCCGGGGGCGCCACGAGGACGCCGTGGCCGAGCTGCTCATGAGCGGGGACACCGCCGCCGCCCGACACGTCGCCGAACATGCGCTGCCCGATGTACTCGGGCGATTCGACCTGACGACCGCCGAGAGCTGGCTCGACCGGATGCGCCCGGCGCCCACCCCGAGCCTGGCCTCTGCGGCGCTCCGCGTCGCCTTCGGTCGCGAACAGTGCTGGCGGGGCGTGCGGTTGGCCGACCACCATGGCCGTGCGTGGTGGAGCCGCCTCGCCGAACAGCCGGGCGGCGAGGAGGACTTGGCCCTGCTGGTGTGGTGTCTCTGGCACGCGGGGAGGATCGACGGGGCGCGCGAGATCCTGGGCGTCATGCCGCCCGGGCACCCCCGCGACATCGCGGCGGCCGTGCTGGCTCTGGCGGACGACAGCACACCACAGCTCGCCCCGGACGTACTCGACCGGGTCGCGGGCCCCCTCGAAGCCATGGTGATGCGCATCGCCTACCGGTCCGGCCACCTGCGCGAGCTGCGGGACAGCACCGCCGGTACCTGGCGGAGGGTGGCGGGGACGCCCTGGAGGGTCGCGGCGCTGCGCGCCGAGGGGCGTATCTCCCGGGCGGAGGAGGCGTACGCGGCGGTCGGAGACGGTCCGGGGCCCGTCTGGCTGGCGGCCTTCGAGGCCGCGGAGCTGATGGCGGACCTCGGACGCCGGGACGACGCGTGGTCCGCTCTGCTGGCCGGGCGGCAGCGGATCGCGTCGACCGGCTCCCGCGTGTACGAGATCCTCAGCCTGCTCCTGGAGGCGAAACTGGCCCTGCGCCTGGATCGCGACCCGCCACGAGCGGCTCGGGCGCTCGCCGAGGCGGAGCGCAGAGGGTGCGCGCGCTACGCGTTCACCGCGGAACTGGCGGACACCTGGCGGGGCCTGGAACTGCTGCTGGCCGGCCGCGACCACGACGCCGTGCCCCACCTCACCACCGCGGTCTCCGCCATGCGCTCGGGCGACAGACATCTGGAACTCCCCACGGCCGCCGTCTACTTGAGCGAGGCGCTGTGGCGCACCGGCGACGAGGACGGCGCGGACGCCGCCGCCGATCTGGCCCTGGAGGTCGCGACGGCCCAGGGCCCCCGCAATCTGCTGTTGCAGGCCCTGGAGGACGTGCCCTCCGTCGCCGTGCGCCGGGCCGACGCGGAACCCACCCACTTCTCACGCTGGCACGAACTCGTGTCCGCGCTCGCCACCGCGAGGCCGGTGACCGGGTGCGCCGAACCCCGATTGACGCTGGACGACTTCGGCCCGGTGCGGCTGGCCGCCGACGGGCGGGAGGTCCACCCGCGTCTGGCCAAGAGCGTGGAGTTGCTCGCCTATCTGCTGGACCAACCCTCGGCGAGCGCCAGGCGCCAGGCCCTCTTGGAGGCGCTGTTCCCCGACCGGAGCGACACCACGGGGCGCAGCTACCTTCGGCAGGCCGTCTACCGGCTGCGCGAGGTACTGCCCGACGGGCTGTCGCTGCTCCAGGACGGTGATGTGTACCGCCTGACACCGGCGTCCGCCGTCGTGAGCGCCTCCGGGACCCTGCGGCGACTGCTGGCGGAAGCCGCTCGGCAGGACGGCGAGCACCGGTGGGACACCCTGCGGCGCGCCCTGGCCATCGCCGAACGCGGCTCGTACTTCGACGCCCTCTCGACCCACTGGCTCGACACCAGGCGCGCCGAACTCGACTCCGCCCTCTTGCGGGCCCGAGTGGACGCGGCGGCCGTGGCGCTGCACCTCGGCCGCGTCCGGGAGGCCCGCCGGCTCGCGCGTGCCGTGCTGGACAGCGATCCCTACCGGGAGCAGGCGTGGCGGCTCGCCCTGTGCGCCGCGGAGGCTGCCGGCTCGGACGATGAACTGCTCGACCTGTACCGGGGCTATCTGGGCGTCATGAAGGAGCTGGGAGTGCCGCCGTCCCCGGACCTGAGACGTCTGGTCGACCGACTGCGCCGATGAGCGGACGGGCCGGGTGAACTCGGGCGGTGTCGCGCCCGGGCCGTGATTTCTCCCGCGTTAACAGCCGGAGTCGCACGCTTCACACCAGCCAACCAGGGTTCAGCTCCCCTTTCACGGAGGTCCTCCGATGATGGAAACCGTTGACACGACACTCGATTTCCGAGGCGCGATGAGCCGGCTCGCCACGGGCGTCAGCGTGATCACCACCCGCTCCGGATCCACGCCCATCGGCATGGCGGCGAGCGCCGTGTGCGCCCTGTCCATGGACCCGCTCCAGCTGATCGTGTGCGTCGGCAACCACCTGTACACGCGGACCGCGATCGCGGAGCACGGCCGCTTCGCCGTCAATGTTCTCGGCGAGGACGGCGAGCACCTGGCGCGGAACTTCGGCGCCTCCAAACCGGACAAGTTCGCGGACGTCGAGACCGTCGACGACCACGGTGTGCCGGTCCTGAAGGACGCCATCGCGGCCGTCGTGTGCGATGTCGCCGAGGCTCTCCCCGGCGGCGATCACACCATCTTCGTAGGTGACGTCCGCCGATGCGCACACCGGGTGGACGGCCGGCCGCTGCTCTACTTCGCGGGAGGGTTCGGCGGGCTCAGGCACTAGGCCGGGCGCGGCGGCCCGAAGGAGGCCGCCGCGGCGACCGGCTCACCACCACCGCCCCCGATGCCGGATCTCGCGAGGCGAGCCACGGCCGTCGGGGGCTCCGCCCGTCCCGACGACTCCACTGAAGGTGCCATGTCCCGCTCCGTGCCGGCCTTCAAGCTGCGTCCTCCGGCCCAGCCCCCACACCTTCTGACCCGCCCGCGGCTGTTGCGCCGGCTCGACGCGGCGACCGAGCCCGTGGTGGTGGTCTCCGCACCGGCCGGTGCCGGGAAGACCGTGCTCCTGGCCGAGTGGGCGCAAGCCACGGCGGCCCGTGGAGAGTACGCCTGGCTCAGTTTGGACGGGGGCGACAACGCCCCGGGCCGGCTCTGGGCCGGCATCCTGCGGGCGTTGCGCCACGTACGGCCGGAACTGCCCGTCCGCCTCGACAGCGATGAGTGGACGCTCGACGCATGGCTCGAGGAGATCCTGCCGAGCCTGGTGACCGGACTGGGTGAACAGGAGCCGCTCACCCTGATCCTCGACGGACTGGACTCGATCACCGACGCCGACGCGGTCCGCAGCCTGGCGGACTTCCTGACCCGGCTTCCCCGGGGCTTCCGCGCCGTGGCGTCGACCCGGCACGTCCCCGGAAGGCCCATACCGACCCTCCGCGCCCGGGGTCTCGTCGCCGAACTCGACCAGCACGACCTGGCCTTCACCCCAGAGGAGGCACAGGCCGTGCTCACCGATCTGCTCGGCGCCCCTCCGGCCGCGGACACTTCGGGCGCGCTGTACGAGGCCACCGAGGGATGGGCGGCGGGGCTGTGCGTCATGGGGCGCGTCCTCGCCCGCTCGGCCGACCAGGCCGACACCGAACGGAACGTGGCCCGTGGCAGGCAAGCGGTCTCCGAGTATCTGGCCACCGAGGTGCTGTTCCGGCTCACCACGGAACAGCGCCGGTTCCTGCTGCGCACCAGTGTGCTCGACGAGCTGAGTACCGGGCCGTGCCAGGCCCTCGCCGGGGACCGGGCGGGCGTACTGCTGCGGGAGCTCGCACGGACCGTACGACTGCTCGTACCCGTCGCGGCCGATCCGCCGGCGTACCGGCATCACCGGGCACTGGCCACGCTGCTCTCCGACGTCCTCACCTCCGAAGGGCCGGACACCGTCGCGTCCCTGCACCGGGCAGCGGCGCAGTGGTACTCGCGGCAGGGCGAGACGACCGCCGCCGTACGGCACTGGGTGCTCGGCGTCGATGAGCCGGCGGCCGTCGCCTCGATCCTCGGCGCCTGGGAGAAGGCGATCTCGGCGGGCGGTGGTGCGCTGATCGCGCGGTGGCTGGACCTCCTGCCGCGCCGCACGGTCGCCGCCGACGCGCGCTTGTGCGTCGTGGCGGCGATGGCGGCTCTCTCCGGGGGCGCCCCTCAGACGGCCCGGCGCTGGCTGGACGTGGCCCGGCTCAGACAGACGGGACCCGAGACGGTCGGCGAGGGCAGCACGGTGTCCGATGCGGCAGCCGTGGCGCAGGCCGTGGCCTGCTGTCTGAAGGGGGAGGTCCTGACCGCCGACCGGCTCGGCGCGTCCGCCGTCGGCGGCACCCGGCCGTTGACGTCCTGGCGCGCCCTGGTCTGTATGGCCCGCGGCGCCGCCGCCCTGTGGACCTCCCGGTACGAGGAGGCGGAGGCGCTGCTCGGCGAGGCGACCCGTGACGCACACGCCGCCGGGCACAGCCTGGTGCTCGTCCGCGCCCTGGGTTTGCGGGCGCTGTGCGCGCTGCTGGCCGGACGGCACGAGCCGGCGCGCATGCTGAGCGACGAGGCCCTCGAAGCGGCCGCGACGACCGGACTGAGCGGGCACTTCGTCTCTGTGTCCGGCTACATCGCCCGGGCCGGTCTGCTCCTCGAAGAGGGCCCGGCCGAGGAGGCCGAGCGGGCTCTGGCCGACGCGGAAGCGGCTCTGGCGGGCCCGCCCCGGACGTCGCACGAACCCCACATCCGCGCCCTGTGCCACGCCACACGCGCGCGGCTGGAGAGCGCGCGGCGCAACGCGGACGCGGCGCGGGAGGCCCGCGAGGCGGCCGAGCGGGCGGCGTTCGGGTGCGAATCGCGCGGGGTACTGACGGACCTGCTCGGCCCGGCCGGTGAGGACACGGCCGTGGCGCCTTCCGCGCCCGGGCCCCAGGACCTGTCGCCGGGGGAGCGCCGAGTGCTCCGCGCCCTGTGCGGTCCGCTGACCCTACGTGAGATCGCCGCCGAGCTCTATGTGTCCCACAACACCGTCAAGACACAGGTACGGGCCGTCTACCGCAAACTCGACGCGCACGACAGAAGCGGTGCGGTGGCCAGGGCCCGGGAGTGCGGTGTGCTCTGACCCGGGCCCCGCATCGCGCTACGAGGCGTCCTGGCGCCGTGCGTAGTCCGCCTGGGCCGTGTACGCGGTCGCCTCCCGCTCGTCGACGCCCTCGATGCCGCAGACCTTACGCGCGAGGTCTGCCATGCCCCCGCTCGGGGACAGCTCGGCGCGCTTCATGGTGAGGGTGCGGATGGCCAGCAGGGGCGTGCCGTTGAAGTTCTCGAAGGTGCTGATGCGGTCACCCCAGTCGGACAGGAACAGATCGCGGATCACCCGGCTGATCTTCAGCCGGTCGTGCGGCCTCCCGACCGGTCCCGTCTGCAACGCCTCCAGCCAGGGCCGCAGTTCGGGCCGTTGCCACTGCCCCTCGGTGGGGAAGATGAGCGAGGCACGACCGGCGAGGTCGATCACCTCGTGGACCATCCCGGCGATGTTCTCGAGGTAGTACGCCCGCCCGAAGTCGAACATCAGGACGTTCGGCTTGTAGAGGCCGCCTGGGGTGGTGAACCCCTCGTCCTCCGAAGCGATCACATGCGCCTTGAGCGTCTGGTGGAAGCCCGCGAACCGGGCGATCCGGGTCTGCACCGGCGGCAGCTGGTAGGTGCCGATGTGCTCGGTGATCAGCAGGGTCAGGCCGAGCATCAGCTCGGCGCGCACCATCTGCCGGACCAGGGCCTGGTAGTGCAGCCAGTCGAAGACGCGCTGCGGGTACAGCGACGTGTGCTTCGGGTTGCCGATGTGGAACACCCGGTCCCAGGGGATGAGTACATCCTCGAACACGATGACGCTGTCCAGTTCGTCACCCTGGGAGGCCAGCGGGTGCTCGACGTCCTCGCCGTCCCGGACGTTGCTCTGCCGGCAGATGATGGTGACCCCCGGGGTGTTGGGCTTCACCGCCCCGAAGATGATCTGCTCCGGCAGGATGCCGGGGCGGTAGAAGACGCCGATGTGGATCCAGTCCCCGAAGGCCGCGCCGGTGCTGATCGCCTTCACCCCCCGCACGGTGATGCCCTCGTCCGAGGTGCCGACCACCTGAAGGGCGGGGGACTCGGCCTGTGCGGAATCGCGCGAGCGGTCCGTCTGCGGGTCGACGAAGGCCGGTGTCGTGTTGAGGTCGCCCTCCCGTGCCACGTTCCAGAAGCCGATGATGCCCTCGGTGAGGTCCCTCCCGTCGGTGCCGACGGACTGGCTGCTCCAGGGCTCGGGGTCGTCGACGTAGGTCAGCAGGACGTAGTTGTTGACGTCCGGGGTGCGCGGGACGGCCCCGGCGCCGAGCTCCCGCAGCACCGTCTCCATGTAGCGCCGCTTGCGCCGCAGGTCGTCCTTGGAGCGGTGCTGGAACCACGTCATGGACCGCCGGACGCCCTCCTCGTCCACGAACGTCATGACGTCCTGGAGGTCCGGGCGGTGGTGCAGGTCGTAGAAGTCGGCGAGCCTGCGGGCGTACGCCCGGGTCGTGGGGTGTGTGGCCACGTTGTCGACGAGCTCGTCGCCCACCCACACCGTGCGGCCGTCGTTCAGCGCCGCCAGGTATTCCTTGCCTGTACGCACGTCGTGCTCCTTTCCGGGGGCAAGAGATCTGGACGGCTCGGAGCATGCGTCGCGGCGGGGTGAGCGGACGGCGCGGCACCGGAAATCACCCGGGTGAAAGCGTCCAGCGCGGGGGAACCGGCGTTGAGGGTGATGTGGCCGTGCGGCATGCTGGCCCCATGCGCAGCACAGACCCCGCGGGCGACCGGACCCGGGGGCGCGGGGACCGGGCCGTGGCCGGGCTGCCCCTCAGAGGACGGGACCGCGAGATCGCCGCTGTCCGTGAGGATCTGGAAGCGGTGCTCGCTGGGCGGGGCGCCCGCGTCGTCGTGGAAGGCGCGCCCGGCGTCGGGAAGAGCCGGCTGCTCGCGGAGCTGGACGGGATGGCGCGGCGATCCGGCTTCGATGTGGTGTCCGTACGGGCCGACGAGCTCGACCAGTACGCGGCGGGAGCGGCCCTACAGTCCGCCCTGGGGTCCTCCGCCGGTCCCCACCGGGCCGCCGTGGCCACCGACGACCAGCGGCTCTGGCTGCTGGACGGCATCGCGGACGCCCTGGAGACGCGGGCCCAGCGCGGCCCGGTGGCGGTGCTGGTGGACGACGCGCAGTGGGCCGATCCGGCCACCCTCTTCGTGCTCCGCACCCTGCCCGGACGGCTGGCCGGCTCACGGATCCTGTGGGCGCTGGCGGTACGGACGGAAGCCGAGCGGCCGACCGTGACCATGGTGCGGGAGGACCTCGAACGCCTCGGAGCCCGGTGGCTGCCCCTCGGCCCCCTGCCGCGGGAGGAGCTGGGGCAGATCGCGGCCGATGTCATCGGGGCGACGCCGTCACCCGGTCTGGCCCGGCAGCTGCGAGGCGTCGCGGGCAATCCGTTCCTGGCGATCGAATTGGTGCGCGCCTTCGCCGACACGGACGCCGTCAAGGTGGAGGCGGGCGTGGCGAGCCTTGTGCACGACGGCATTCCCGCCGGTTTCCGGCGGAGTGTAGCCGCACGGCTGGACCGGCTCCCGGAGGATGCCGTGCGCCTGCTCCAGATGGGCTCCGTCCTCGGCCGCGAATTCGACCTCGGCACGGCCGCCCGGATGCTCGGCAGACGGGTCGGCAGCCTGCTGTCGGGCGTCGAGGCCGCCCTGAACGCCGGTCTGCTCTCGGCCGACGGCCCCCGACTCGCCTTCCGCCACGACCTCATTCGGCAGGCCGTCCACGAGAACCTGCCGCAGGCCGTACGGATCGCTCTGCACCGGGAGGCGGCCGACAGTCTGCGGGGCATCGGGGCCCGGTCCGCCGAGGTGGCCTGGCATGTCGTCATGTCGGGCGGCCCGGTTGACGAGGAGGCCGTGACCACGCTGACCACCGCCGTACGCGAACTGTCGGCGTCGGCCCCCGACGCGGCCGCGGACCTGGCTCAGCGGATCGCCGGACTGCTGCCCCCGCGGGACCGGCGTCGCATCACGCTGCTGACTGACGCCGCCGAGTACCTCGGCCGGACCCGCCGGGTGCACGAAGCGCTCGACCTGGTCGACGCCACCCTGTCGGACCGCCTCGAACCGCTGCCGGAGGCGCGTCTGCGCCTGGTGGCGGCCGAGATCCACCAGGCCGCGGGCGACGACGCCGCCGCGATGACACACCTCCAGCGGGCTCTGGATCTTCCCGCGCTGCCGCCCGATGTGCGCGTACGGCTGTTGAAGACCAAGGGGACGGGCCATGTGTACCTCGGGGACATCACCGCCGCCGAGCAGACCGACACCGGGCTGGTCGCGGCCGCCTACCGCGGCGACGATCCGGCCGTCGTCGTCAGCGCCATGGTGTTCCAGTCGCAGACGTCCTTCTACCGCGGGCGCCTCGCCCGCGCCGTCGAGCTGGCCGAGGAGGCCGCCGGGCGCGCCGGCACGGAGTCCGGCGCGCTCTATCTGCGGCCCCCGCGGATCCCGGCGCTGTGGCTGGCCATGGCGCTGCTCGCCACCGACCGGATCGCGGACACCGAGCGGATCCTGCGGGACGGACAGCGTGAGGCGGAGGCGCTGGGCCTCGGCTGGTCACTTCCCCACTGGCACGCCACTCGCGCTTGCGCCCTCCTCGAACAGGGAGCGCTGGACGACGCGGCCGTGGAGGCCGAGGCCAGTCTGACGGTGGCGGACGAACTCGAGATCACTCGACCGAACGCGCGGGCCCGGTCCGTGCTGGCATTGGTGGAGATCAGACGCGGTGACCTCGCCAGGGCGAGGGACCATCTCCGCGCCGCCGCAGCCGGTCCCGACCCGGCCGCGCAGCGGTACGGCCGGTGGGTGACGCTCGCGCGCGCCTGTCTGGCGGACGCGGAGGGCGGCTTGGACGCCCCGGTGGCAGCGGCACTCGCGGCCGGCTTCGGGGACCGTGAGCCGACGCGGCTGCTGGCGGTGACGCCGTCCCACTGGCCCGGGATCGTACGCATCGCGCTCCGCGGCGGGGACCGGTCGGTCGCGGAGGCCGTGTCCGGCGCCCTGCGCGCCCTGACCGCGCGGGACGACAGCCAGCGGATCATCCGGGCGGTCCGCGCCCATGTGGACGGCCTGCTCCACAGCGATCCGCGTGGACTGGAGTCCGCGATCAGCGCCTACCGGAGCGGTGGCAGACCGCTGGGCCTGGCCGCGGCCTGCGAGGACCTCGGCGAACTCCTGGCCACTTCCGCCGATACGGCCCCGGCGATCCCGTACCTGGAAGAAGCGGGTGAGCTGGCTGCGGCCTCAGGAGCCCTGCGCGACCACGAACGGATCAGACGGCGCCTTCGGCGGCTCGGTGTGCGCACCGGCGCCCCACGGAACCACACCACCGGCCCTCCGGGGTGGGGGAACCTGACCGAATCCGAGCGCAAACTGATCCCGCTCGTCGTGGACGGTCTCACCAACCGGGCCATCGCCGACCGGCTCTACGTGTCCATTCACACCGTCAACACCCACATGAGGCATATCTTCACCAAGCTCGGCATCAACACGCGCGTCGAACTGACCCGGCTGGCGCTCGAACGGGGTGGCATCGCCGACGGGGCGAACTGAACGCTCACTCCGCCGCGGCACGGCGCAGCAGCGGGGTGAGGCGGTGCGGCACCAGCTCGCGCATGGCCAGGGCCGTCGCCGTGCGCTCGATGCCGGGAACGGCGAGGATCTGCCCCGCGATCCGGTACAGATCCTCCGCGTCCGCGGCGACCACCCGTACGAGCAGATCCGTCTCGCCGCTGAGGCCGAAGACCTCCACGACTTCGTCGATGCCCGCCAGTGCCTCGGACACCTCGGCCAGCCGGCGCTGATCGACCCGCGCGGTGACGAACGCGGTGAGCGGATGGCCCAGTGCGTTCGGGGTGATCCGGCGTTCGAAGGAGCCCAGCGCGCCGCCCTGCTCCATTCTGGTCACCCGCGCCTGGACGGTGTTGCGGGACAACCCCAACTGCTCGGCCAGGGCGACGACGGTGGCCCGTGGCCGGGCGGCGAGGGCGAGCAGGATCCGCGCGTCGGTGGCGTCCACCCCTCGCTCGCTGTTCATAGTGCTCAATCGACGTCCCTCATTCGACCCGGAGCATGAGCAGAATGCTCAATGAAAGAGAAGCATCTTGTGCAGTTGAAGAGCTATCTGTCTACTGACGGAGCACAAAATCAGTTTCCACGGCGTGGTGCGGACAGCGGAGGCGGTCGGTGATGGTCCTGGACCCGGAGCTGAGAGCGATCGGCGGCAATGGCTCGGGCCGTGCCCGGGAGGAGGAGCTCGCCGTGCTGGAGGCGGTCGGACAGCGGGTGCTGTGGCTGTCCACCGCGATCATCGACCACGCCAACCGGGTGCGGCCGAACCCCTCGGGGCTGAAGGTCGGCGGTCACCAGGCGTCCAGCGCCTCGATGTCCTCGATCATGACGGCGCTGTGGTTCCACGCGCTTGACCCTGAGGACCGGGTGGCGGTCAAACCGCACGCCTCACCCGTGCTGCACGCCATCAACTACCTGCTGGGCGAGCTGGACGAGTCCTACCTGACCACCCTGCGCGCCTTCGGCGGCCTCCAGAGCTACCCCAGCCGGGCCAAGGACCCCGACCCGGTCGACTACTCCACGGGCTCGGTCGGCATCGGCGCCACCGCCCCCCTGTGGGGCGCCCTCGCCCGGCGCTATGTGGAGGGCCACTTCGGCGGGGCCGGGAGGGGACGGCAGTACTCCCTGCTGGGCGACGCGGAGCTGGACGAGGGCGCCATCTGGGAGGCGATCCAGGACCCGATGGTGCCGGGTCTGGGCGAGGCGGTGTGGGTCGTCGACCTGAACCGGCAGTCCCTGGACCGGGTCGTCCCCGGCATCGCCGCGGACCGGCTGCAGGGCATGTTCGCCGCGGCCGGCTGGCAGGTCATCACCCTCAAGTACGGGCACGCGCTGCGGGAGTTGTTCGCGCGGCCGGGCGGCGAGGCCCTGCACGCCCGTATCGACGCCATGGACAACCCCGAGTACCAGCGTCTGCTGCGCTGCTCCGCCGACGAGTTGCGCGAGCGCCTGCCCGGCACCGGCTCCACCGCCGGGCCGATCGCGGACCTGATCGCCCCCTTGGACGACGCCTCGCTGCTGACGGCGCTGCGCAACCTGGGAGGGCACGACATCGGCGCGCTGATGGACGCGTTCGACAGCGTCGACGACACCCGCCCGACCGTCATCTTCGCGTACACGGTGAAGGGCTACGGGCTGCCCACCGAGGGTCATCCGCAGAACCACTCCTCCCTGCTGACCGCCGACCAGATGAGGACCCTGGCCGACCGCCTGGGAACGGACCCCGACCGGCCGTGGGCGGCCTTCGCCGGTGGATCGCCGGAGGCGGCCCGGTGCGCGGCGGCCGCCAGGCGGCTGCGCCGCCCCGGGCACCCGTCGCGGCAGGCCCCCGCGGTTCCCGCCGACCTCGCCCGCCCGGCACCGACCGGCTCCGGCAGCACCCAGCAGGCCCTCGGACGCGTCCTGCTGGACCTCACCCGGCGGGCGCCGGAGGCGGCCGCCCGTATCGTGACCGTCAGCCCGGACGTCAGCTCCACCACCAACCTCGGCGGCTGGCTCAACAAGGTCGGTGTGTGGTCCCCGACCGAGCGCCCCAACTGGTTCGCCGATGACGCCGAGACGATCCTGCACTGGCGGGAGCGGCCCACGGGCCAGCATGTGGAGCTGGGCATCGCGGAGACCAACCTGGTCGGCCTGCTCGGCGAGCTGGGTGCCACCTGGAGCCGCTGGGGCCAGCCGCTGCTGCCGATCGGCGTCGTCTACGACCCCTTCGTCAACCGGGCCCTGGAGCCGTGGTCGTTCGGCGTCTACGCGGGCGGCCAGTCGATCCTGGTCGGCACGCCGTCCGGGGTCACGCTCGCCCCGGAGGGCGGCGCCCATCAGTCGATCACCACACCCTCGCTGGGCATCGAACAGCCCGGCTGTGTCACCTTTGAGCCCGCGTTCGCGATCGACACCGAATGGTGTCTGCTGGCCGCACTCGGCAACCTCGGCCGGCCGGACGGGAGTTCGGCCTATCTTCGGCTGTCCACCCGGCCCGTCGACCAGTCCGCGGCCGACGTGCCCGGCGACCCGGCAGCCCGTGAGCGCCGCCGACGGCAGGTGACCGCGGGCGCCTACCGGCTGCGCCGGCACGAGAGGCCCGTGGTGACCCTCGCCGCGATGGGCGCCGTGGTCCCGGAGGCCCTGGCCGCCGCCGACCGGCTCGCCGCCCTCGGCCACGGCGCCGACGTGGTCTGCGTGACCAGCCCGGACCTGCTCTTCCGCGCGCTCCAGGCCCGCCGCGGCCTGTCGCGGGACCCGAGCTGGATCCTCGACCAGGTCTTCCCCGCCGACCGGACCACACCACTGGTCACCGTGCTGGACGGCCATCCGCACACGCTGGCCTTCCTGAGCACGATCCAGAACACGCCCGTCACCACCCTCGGTGTGTCGCGGTTCGGCCAGAGCGGTTCGATCGAGGACGTCTACCGCTACCACGGCATCGACACGGACAGCATCGTCACCGCCGCGCTGGACCTCGTCGACTGAAGACGAGGTCAGTCCGCCCGGGCCTCGGCGGTGCCGAGGCCCGTGGACCGCCGGCCGGGCGCGGGCTCCGCGCGGACCGCCGGGTGGCCGGGCGCGGGCATGTGGTGGGGGAACCCGATC
This sequence comes from Streptomyces lacaronensis, assembly GCF_047337785.1. NCBI lineage: Bacteria > Bacillati > Actinomycetota > Actinomycetes > Kitasatosporales > Streptomycetaceae > Streptomyces > Streptomyces lacaronensis. Next base: position 820,958 of record NZ_JBLHDK010000003.1, on the reverse strand, counting down.
CGGAGGAGGGCGGCCGCGACGGCGGACGCCAGCACGACCACGGCCGCGAGGAGCAGGGCCTGGTGGTACCCGTGGCGCAGTAGCGGGGTGGCGACCAGCGGGCCGAGAATCTGGCCCACCGAGTATCCGGCCGTCAGCAGCGCGACCGCGCGGGGGAAGCGCAGATGCGCGCCGGTCGCGAGCGCGAGGGTGCTGACGCCGATGAAGGTGGCGCCGAAGAGCACCGCGGAGATCAGCGCCGCGGCGACGCCACCGATCAGCGCGGGCAGGGCGATGCCGACGGCCTGGACGCCCAGCGCGGCCAGCAGGAGGCTGGGGCGGGACCAGCGCCGGCCCAGCCCCGCCCACAGCGCGGAGGACGGAACGGCCGCGAGGCCCACCAGCACCCAGGCACCGCTGCCGATCCAGCCGGGGGAACTCTGCTCGATCGCGGCCACCAGGAAGGTACCGGCGATGATGTAGCCGACGCCCTCCAGCGTGTACGAGGCGAAGAGCGCGGTGAACCAGCGATGGGTGCGCGGGCCGCTCGCCTGCCGTTCCGCTCCGGACCGGGAAGTGACGGGCACCGACGCGGGCGCGGGTTCCGGCCGCAGGAACCATGCGGGAAGGGCGAGCAGCGCGGTCAGCCCGGCGGAGGCCCACCACGCGGCCTGCCAGTCCGCGATGGTGCGCAGGGCGAGGACGAGCGATCCGGACAGGGCGATACCGGCCCCGACTCCGCCGAAGGCCCACCCGGGCAAGTGGGCGGGATGGTCGCGCAGATGGCTGAGCAACGAGCTGACGGCGATGACGAAGATCACCGCACTGGCCACTCCCGCGCACAGCCGGAGCAGCAGCCATACACCGGTGGCGTGGGTCAGTGGCATCCCTGCCAGTGACACCGCCAGCACCACCAGACAACTCCGCAGCACGGTGGGGGAGCGCGTCAGACGTGACAGGAAGGTTCCGGCGAGTGCGCCGATCAGATAGCCGACATAGTTGGCGGTGGCGAGATTCGCACCCGTCGCCGCGGACAGCCCGGCCTGAGTGTGCATCAGGGGAAGAATCGGCGTGTAGACGAAACGGCCGACACCCATGCCCGCCCCCAGCGCGGCGGCTGCCCGCGCCACATGGGTCCAGGGCGAGTGGCGGACGCTCCGGGAGCCAGTGGTGTGGGGGCGCGGAGCTGCTGCGGTCACGATGTGGTCCTCGACGGTTTCGCGGTACGGAAGCCTGGGGCGTCGCGCTCCCATGGCCTCAGGCTGCGCCCGCCACCAGGGCGAATGCCACGACCGGCTTCCTCCCTCCTGGTAGGCCCGGCCTCTTACGGACACCACGCACGCGCGGGTGCGGACCCTTCTCTCCTCGGCCTCGGTGCCTCGGACGGATCGGCCTGACCAGGGCATCCCTGTGACCGGCTTCCTCCCGTCTGGTAGGCGCCGCCTCCCACCGCAGGTCACAGCCGTGCGGGGGAGGTGGGGCGCGCTGGGCGTTCCTGGCTGTTTGTCGACCGGTCGTCTATGTTCATGGAGGGCCGGTGATCAGCGCCGGTCCGGACACCCCACCCCACTGGAGACAGTCACCATGAGCACTTCCGGTCAGAAGGTCGCCGTCATCACCGGCGCGTCCCAGGGCATCGGCGCGGGCCTGGTCGAGGCGTACCGCAAGCTCGGCCATGCCGTCGTCGCCACCTCGCGCGGGATCGCCCCCTCTTCCGATCCCGAGATCCTGACCGTCCAGGGCGACATCGCCGACCCCGCCACCGCCGAGCGCGTGGCCGGTGCCGCCATCGAGCGCTTCGGCCGCATCGACACCCTGGTCAACAACGCCGGCATCTTCGTCGCCAAGCCCTTCACCGAGTACACGCGGGCGGACTACGACGCGGTCACCGGCGTCAACCTCGGCGGTTTCTTCCGCATCACCCAGCTCGCCACCGAGCAGATGCTCCGCCAAAGCGGCGGACACATCGTCCAGATCACCACCAGCCTGGTCGACCACGCCCACTCCGCGGTCACCTCCGTACTGGCCTCCCTCACCAAGGGCGGACTCCAGTCGGCCACCAAGGCCCTGGCCATCGAATACGCCACCCGCGGCATACGCAGCAACGCCGTGTCCCTCGGCATCATCAGGACGCCGATGCACCCTGCGGAGTACCACGACACACTCGCCGCCCTCCACCCGGTCGGCCGGATGGGCGAGATCGGCGACATCGTCGACGCCGTCCTCTACCTGGAGAACGCCCCGTTCGTCACCGGCGAGATCCTCCACGTCGACGGCGGTCAGAGCGCCGGCCACTGACCCCGGACCGCCTGCCCGGGCGCCGGTACGGGCGCCCGGGCACGCCCTTGCCCTCACACGGAAGCTTCCATGAGCAAGATTTTCCTCATCGCCGGTGTCAGTGGCGGTCTCTGACGCGCCTTCGCCCAGGAGGCGCCGGCCGCCGGGCACCGGGTCGTCGGCACCGTCCGCAAGCCGGACCAGATCCGTGAATTCGAGGCGCTCGGGCCCGGCCGCGCGACCGGGATGGAGCCGGACGTCACAAACGACTCGACATCACCTGGCACGTCATAAGCCCGGCGGTCCTCAACGAGACGCGCCTGGCCGGGTTGCCGGAACACATCCGCGACCTCATGGACCGGGCCTGGGCGCCGGTCCGCACCGTGATCGCGGCGAAGATCGCTTTCGGCGCCGACGCGCTGGAGCCCCTCCACACCGCTCTCGGCACGCGATGCGAGGGCATCACCCTGGGCCGTCGGCCCGCTCTTCGGCTGAGCCCCGCCACCTGGCGTGACACGCCGAGGCGCCGGCACCGGGGGGATCCGGTACCGGCGGCCCGGCGTGCGGGTGCGCCGCTGTCGGGCGCATGATGGAGACAACGGGAGCGACCGCGCCTGGGACCTGAATCCACCGAGCGGCCCTCGGCAAAGTGGGCGCACTCCCACAGCGCACCTGCCCGGCGCCGCGGCCCGGATCGCAACTACCGTCTGAACCGGAGAGAGCGGTGGTCGAATGAACACCGTGCAGAAGGTCGCCATCGTCACCGGGGCTTCCCGGGGAATCGGCGCCGCCCTGGTCTCCGCCTACCGCGAGCTCGGCTACGCGGTTACCGCGACCGCCCGCTCCCTGGACGAGTCGAGTGATCCCGGCGTGCTGGCCGTCAGTGGTGATGTGTCCGAGCCGGGCGTGGGCGCCCGTATCGTCGACGCGACCCTGGCCCGGTTCGGGCGGATCGACACGCTCGTCAACAACGCCGGGGTCTTCGTCTCCAAGCCGTTCACCGACTTCACCGATGAGGACTACGACCTCGTGACCGGGGTCAACCTGCGCGGTTTCTTCGAAACGTCCCGCAGCGCCGTCGCCGCGATGCTCTCCCGGGACGGCGGCGGCCACGTGGTGAACCTTTCCACGAGCCTGGTCGACCACGCCAACTCACAGACGCCCTCAGCGCTCGCCTCGCTGACCAAAGGCGGACTGAACGCGGTCACCAGGGCGCTGGCGATCGAGTACGCGGCCCGTGGCATCCGGGTCAACACCGTCGCACTGGGCGCCATCCGCACCCCCATGCATGCGGCCGAGGCGCAGGAGGCCCTCGCCGCGATGCATCCGCTCGGCAGGATGGGGGAGGTCGACGATGTGGTCAACGCGATCGTCTACCTGGAGAACGCCCCGTTCGTCACCGGCGAGATCGTGCACGTGGACGGCGGCCAGAACGCCGGACACTGAGTCGGACGGTGACGCGGGCGGGGCCGTGCGGCGTGCCCGGCCCCGCACTGCGTGGATCGTCACGGGCCTCAGGGATCAGCGACCCATGAGTAGATGACCGGTCCAGTAAAAGGTAGTCGATCGGTCGTATACTGACAGGATGGGACGGACGAGTGATGCCCGGGAAAAGATCCTCAGCGCTGCGCGGTCGCTCATCGAGCTGCGCGGCTACTCGGCTCTGGGGGTGGCCGAGATCTGTAAGACGGCCGGAGTGCCCAAGGGCAGTTTCTACTACTTCTTCGAGTCCAAGGAGGCCCTCGCGCTGGCCGTGATCGACGAGCACTGGACCGCCCAGCGGCACGACTGGACCCGCATCCTGAACAGCGGCGCGCGGCCGCTGCAACGGCTGCGGAAGCTGTTCGAGGAGACGGAGGCCGCCCAGCGCGCCGGGCAGCGGAGTTGCGGGACCGTTTCGGGTTGCATGTTCGGCAACCTCACCCTGGAGATGAGCAATCAGACCGAAGCCGTCCGCAAGCGGCTCCAGGAGATCTTCGAGATCCAGGTCGAGATGGTCGACTCGGTCATCGCCGATGCCGTCGAGCGTGACGAGGTCACCGTCGCCGACACCCGCGAAGCCGCTCGGTCCGTGGTCGCGCAGCTCGAGGGCCAGGTGTTGTTCGCCAAGCTCTACAACAACGCTTCCCGGCTCGGCGCGGTGTGGCCGAACTGTCTGGCGTTGCTGGGAGCTCGCACACCGCAGGCGCCGGTCGGCGCCTGAGGCGCGGCGGCGGCCGGTGATGGGCTCATGGGTGGCGCCTCCCACCGCGGGTAGCATGGCGATCGTGGAGCTGCGTCAGTTGCGGTATTTCGTCGCTGTGGCCGAGGAGCTGAACTTCGGCCGGGCCGCGGAGCGGCTCCTTGTCGCCGGTCCCTCCCTGTCCCAGCAGATCAAGGCGCTGGAACGGGACCTCGGAGTCCGGCTCTTCGACCGCGACCGCCGTTCGGTGGCCCTCACTCCGGCGGGAGCGGCCCTGCTCCCGCACACCCGGGACCTGCTCGACCGCGCCGACGATCTCCGCAACCGCGCCGCGAGGATCGCGGGCTCGGAACCGGTCCGGCTCGGATACGTGAATTGGCTGCCCTCGGACCTGACCGCCCGCGCCTCGTCCGTGGCGCGCCTGCACATCGACGCATGGGTGGCGCCCTCCCACGCCCAGGCCGCCCGCGTCGCGGACGGCGGCCTCGACCTCGCGGTGTGCTGGATCCGCACGGACGACCTGGAGAAGCGCGGACTCAGTGCCCGGCTGATCGGCGCGGACCGGCTCTACGCCGTCTCGACCGGGCAGGACACCGGCGAGGTCCGCGCCCAGGACACCGTCGTTCTGCTGGACGACGACGCCACCACATGGGTGTCCTGGAACGACTACGCGGAGCGGCTGGCCGCCGACACCGGCGCGCCCGCCGTACGCATCACGGACGGCGGTGTCACCGGCCCCGTGTTCTTCGACCACGTACGCCGCCGCGGGCGGCCCATCCTGAACTCGCCCAAGGGCCAGACCACGTCACTGCCGCCTGATCTGGTGATGCGTCCCGTGGTCGAGCCGAAGGTCTATTGGACCTGGTCACTCGTCTGGCGCCGGGAAGAGCTCCGCCCGGCCGTTCTGAGCACCGTGGACGTTCTGACGGAAGGTGTCGGCGACTTCGGCATCCACGCGCCGGACGCATGGCTCCCTGACGGGGATCCGTACAAGCGGTAGTCCTCGTCCCGTCGGACCCCGTGGGGCGTGCCGTGGTCAGGCGGTGGTCGCGAGCATGTCGCAGGAGATCCGCCACAGGCGGGCCGCGTGGCGGGCGTCCAGCGCGTGGGCGGCCACTCCGCGCCGGACACCGGGTCGATGGGGTCCGGCCTCCTCGCAGTCCTCGAAGTACCGGCCGGTCACGCCCTCGGTCAGCGGGGAGGCGGCGAGCAGTACGGAGGTCGCGGCCCCCTGCTCGATGTTCTTCCAGGACACATCGGTGCTGGTGGGGTCGAAGGAGGCGGGGCTGTGGGAGACGTCCCCGATGTGGCGGCCGAGCCGGGTGCTCGTGATACGGCCGGGGTTGAGGGCGTTGACGGCGATCAGATCTGATGCCCAGCGGCGGCTCGCCTCGACCGCGAACAGCACATTGGCGGTCTTGGACTGGCTGTAGGCCGCCCACGGGTCGTAGGGGTGCCGCTCGAAGTTGATGTCGTCGAAGAGCACATCGCCGTTGACGTGGCCGACCGAGCTGACCGCGGCCACACGTGCGCCACGGGCCGCCGCCAGGGCGCCGTGCAGACCGGTGGCGAGGGCGAAGTGGCCGAGGTGATTGGTGGCGAACTGGATCTCCCAGCCCTCCCTCGTCCGCTGAAGTGGCGAGGCCATCACACCGGCGTTGAGGACCAGGATGTGCAGCGGCCCGCGCCAAGCACCGACGAAGGCGCGCACCGAACTCTGGTCGGCGAGGTCGAGCAGCGCGGCGTGCACCGTTCCCGGGCCGCTCGCCGGGGAGATCTCCCCGGCGGCCCGCCCACCCGCCGCCGGGTCGCGGACGCCGATGGTGACCTCGGCACCGGCGGCGGCCAGCACGCGTGCGGTTTCGCGTCCGATGCCGGAGGCCGCTCCGGTGACGAGGGCGCGCTTGCCGGTGAGGTCGACGCCGTCGAGAACCTCGGCGGCGGTCGTCCTGGCCCCGAAGGGGGTGGTGATGAGGTGGTCGGTCATGACGCGCTCCAGGGAGATGGTGGCATGGGGGGCGAGCGCGCGGCCGGTGGCGCGGTGGCGGCAGGCCGTCGTACGCTCATATCCGGAACCGGTTCCGGATCGCTTCTCGACCGTAAGCGGAACCGGTTCCGGTTGCAAGTGGTGGCGAGAGGGGACCCGGATTGACCGGCACCGAGGGGAACGCGGCGCGGCAGCGCAGGCCGCTGCGCGCCGACGCGCAACGCAACGAGGACCGGCTGCTGGAGACGGCGGCGGCCGTGTTCGCCCGTGAGGGATCGGGGGCCTCGGTCAAGGACATCGCCCGCGAGGCCGGTGTCGGCGTCGGCACGCTCTACCGCCGGTTCCCGTCCAAGGAACTCCTGGTCGAGGCGGTCTACCGGCAGGAAGTGCGGCGCCTGTGCGAGGCGGCGCCGCACCTCGCCGACACTCTGCCACCGGTGGAGGCGCTGCGAACCTGGATGGAGCGCTTCATCGACTTCATGGCCGCCAAGAGCGGGATGGCCGAGGCGCTGAGAGTGGTGCTGACCGACGACAGCGAACGGCTGCAGACCCGGGCTCTGCTGGCCGGGGCGATCGACCACCTGCTGTCGTCCGGGGAGGGCGGGCCGGCGGCGCGGCCGGAGGCCGACGCCCAGGACGTGCTGATGGCCCTCGGCGGGATCAGCCTCATGGCCGCCGGAGAGGACCGGCGCGACCTGGCCACCCGGCTCATCGACCTGCTCCTGCGCGGCGTCGTGAGGAGCTGACACGGTCCGCGCCATCGAGACGACAGAGGTCCTTTGAACACTCGGTGGACCCGCACCGGATGGTCAAAGGAATGGCGCCATCGCGCGACGGTCCCGCGCCAGAGAGACGTTGCGTATGTTTACCCAACGGGTTCTCCGGACCCAGCTCACCTCCAGGATCGGCGTCGCACGCACGCGGCATGACACGGAGGCGCCGGACGCCCAGCCGCTCACCGCGGAACGGATGGCGGAGTTCGCCGCGGAGGCCCCCGTCGATCTGCGGTCCGTCGAGGGTCGTCTCCCTGGTCTGGAAGCTGTTCTCGACAGCATCCTGAGCCGCGTCGGCGCCCGGCCCGTACCCGCGAAGCGGGTACTCCCCGAGAGCCACTTCTGGCGCCTTCACGACCCTGTTCCGCACCCCGGACGTCGTATCGACGCGGATTGGGCCAAGATGAGCGAATGATCTACCCAGCCGATAGAGACCGGTCGACTGCGGATCAGACACGGCTGTTACTGGTCGAGGACGACCGGGAAACCGCAGACATGCTGGTCGAGTTGTTCAGCTCAGAGGGTTACGACGTCGATGTGGCATTCGATGGCCAACGGGGGCTTCATCTCGCTCTGGGGCGACGACATCAGGTGATGGTCATCGACCGGATGCTTCCGGGCATCGAGGGCCTGGACCTGGTAAAACGATTACGAAGGGTCGGTGTCACTACCCGGGTGCTGGTGCTGACCGCGCTGGGCGCACTCGACGAGCGTGTCACCGGCCTCGACTCCGGCGCGGACGACTATCTGGTCAAGCCCTTCGAAGTGGACGAGCTGCTGGCGAGGGTGCGGGCGCTGCACCGGCGCGACCTCGTCGACGCCGAAGTCCTTCCGCTCGGCGACGGAGAGCTGGACCTCCGGCGCCGCGAGGTGCGCCTGGCCGACGGCACGGGCGTCGAACTGTCCTTGCGGGAATTCGGACTGCTCCACGCGCTCGCCGAAGGCCCCCGGATGGTGCACGAACGCGCGCACCTCCGTGAGCGTGTCTTCCCCGACACCTCGGCGGAGTCCATCGTCGACACCTATGTCTACTACCTGCGGCGGAAACTGGGCCGTGATGTCGTCCGCACCGTGCGGGGACGCGGCTACCAGCTGGGGGCCCTGTGAACGCGATGCCGATCCGTTTCCCGCGCCGCACGGCACGGAGCCCCGAGCAGCGCAGGCTCGCCGCCGCCCAGTGGACGATCACCTGGCGGATCTCGCTGGTGATGTCGGTGATCATGCTGATCGTCGGGGGCATCGTCTACACCGTCGTGCTGTTCGCCCAGCGCGCCGACGCGGAGCGGGAAACCCAGTGGGGCATCGACCACAACACCGTCGAGAGCCCGCCGGTCTGTGTGTGGATGACCGTGGAGCGGGACGGAGCGGTCAGCAGCACCCCCGGCACCCCCGCCGGACTGCCCGTGAGATCCAGCCTGGCCGCGGTCCGCGCGGGTGCTCCTCCGGTGCTGGAGCGGGTGGAGCGGGGCGGTGAACAGTACACCGTGCGCACCGCCCGGCGTGGCTCGGAGCTCGTCCAGGCGGCGTACGGGGAACGGTTCCAGCGCGCCGACCGCAACCATCTGCTGCTCGCCTTCGCGGCGGCCGAGGCGTTGGGTCTGCTGCTCGTCGCGGCCGCCAGCGGCATGCTCGCGCGACGGTCGATGGAGCCGCTCTCCGAGGCACTGGACCGGCAGCGGCGGTTCGTCGCGGACGCCAGCCATGAGCTGCGCACCCCGCTGACCCAGCTGCACACCCGCGCCCAACTGCTGGCCCGGCGCTCCGGCTCGGAGACCCCCCAGCAGCTGGCCACCGACCTTCAGCGCCTGGTAACCGGCACCCGGCAGCTCGGTGACGTCATCGACGACCTGCTGCTGTCCGCGCGGCTGTCCCAGTCGCCGGGGTCCCGCGATCCGGTCGACCTGACCGCGCTCGCCGAGGAGGCGGTCTCCGCCGAGGACGCCCGGGCCCAGGAGATGGGGCTGGCCGTGCGGCTGCGGCCAGGGCCGGGGCGGCATGTGGTGGTGGGCACCGCTCCCGCCCTGCGGCGGGTGATCGCCGCGCTGGTCGACAACGCGATGGGGCACACCCCGCCCGGCGGGGAGGTGACGGTGTCCGTGGACACCCCGCTTCCCGGCATCGTGTCGCTGTCCGTACGCGACACCGGAGTGGGGTTCGCGCCGAAGGAGGCCGCGCGCCTCTTCGAGCGGTTCGCCAGGGGTTCCGCCGGCCGCGGCAGACGGTTCGGGCTCGGACTGGCGCTGGCCCGCGAGGTGGTCGAAAGCCATGGGGGGCGGATCACCGCCGAGGGGCGGCCGGGGCACGGTGCGCTGTTCACCGTGGAGCTGCCGGCGGCGCGGGTGGGGGAGACGGTTCCGCGCGAGCGGACGATCGCGTCGTGTCTCTCCGTCGGAGGCAGACGGCCCGACGTACCCAGGGGCTGAGCCGGCCGGGTCCGCGGCCGGGCTCACGAGGCGTACGGCCGGCGCCAGTCGAGCGCTCCGCCGTCGAGATCCTCGGCGAGCCCGGCAAGCGGCGACTCGGCGTCCCACACCAGCCGTGTCCGGCGCCACAGCCGGCCGTTCGCCAGCCGCTTCAACGAGACCCCCGGGCAGTGGTCGCCCGGTGCGAAGAAGGCCCCGATCGCGTTCCCCGCGCTCACGATGGCCGCCGCGGTCGTCTGGTCGGCGCCGAAGTAGCGGAACCGGGGGGTGAACCCCGCACGCTCGCAGGCGATCCTCAGACTCAGGCCGAGACCGTCGGAGCGGTCGCCGGGCGCGACCCAGGTGTCCTCGGCCAGTTCCTCGAGGGTGATCAGCTGCCGGTGGGCCAGCCGGTGGCCGGGGGACAGCCCGATCAGCACCGGCTCGGTGTCGAGGTCGCGGACGGCGAACTCGCGGACCGCGGGCGGCACGACGTCCGGGAACTCGCTGATGACCGCGAGCGCGATCTTCTCGGTGCGCAGCAGCTCCAGCACGGCCTGGGACGACGGCTCCAGATAGGTCAGCTGCTCATGGTGCGGCAGCCGCTCCCGGACGAGCGCGGCGATCAGAGGCACCCAGGGGTTGTCCACTCCGCCCAGCCCGACGGCCCGCGGCGGTTCGGCCGGCTGGGCCAGTGCCCGCGCCGTGGAGAGCAGATCGCCGAACTCGTCGAGCAACTGCCTGGCCCTCCCCAGAACATGGACGCCGAGCTCGGTCGGCACCACGCCGTTCGGGCGGCGGCGGAACAGCGGCCCGCCGAATTCCTGCTCGATGCGTCTGAGCTGTGTGGACAGGCCGGATTGGGCGATCTTCAAGGTGGCGGCCGCATGGCTGATGCTGCCCGATTCAGCCACGGTGAGCACGATTCGAAGATGGCGCAGCCCCATATCCACTTCCTGCCTCCGTCGTTGATGGTCGCGGCCGGAAATATCCGATGACGAGGACGGCACCGGCCAGGGACAGCAGCGCCGTCCACGCGGCGGTGACGTACATGGCGTGCAGATAGGCCCGGTCCGCCGCGGCGAGGAGCTCGGGCCGGTTCAGCGACCTCGCCACCGCACGGGCGGCCTCCGCGGAGTCCAGGGCCCGGCCCCGTGGCCCGGGAGGCAGATCGGTGAGCGCGGGCCGGACGGCCCCGCGATAGGCGGTGGCGAGGACCGAGCCGAGCACCGCGACCCCGAGCGTGCTGCCCACCGGCCGGGCCGCGGCGTTGATCGCCGCGCCGGCGCCGGTGTACCGCGGTGGCAGAGCGGCCATCATCTCCGCCGTCATCGGCGCGACCACCAGCCCGATCCCGACGCCCTGCGCGAACAGCGTCCCGGCGATCCAGGCCACCGGGGTCTCCGCGTCGAAGAGCAGATAGCCGCCGAAGGTGGCGCTCGACAGGAGTATCCCGGCGACCGCGCACCAACGGACGGTCAACAGCCGGGACAGCGCGGGGGAGACCTGGTTGCCGAGGACGATGCCGCCCGCGGCGGCCGACATCACGGCCCCCGCGGCCAGCGTCGACAGTCCGTGCACCCCCTGCAGATAGAAGGCGCAGTAGAAGAGCTGCCCCGCCAGGCCGAAGAAGAGCAGCAACAGGGTCACGCTGCCGCCCGCGAAGCGCGCCTCGGTGAACAGGCGCACATCGAAGCCCGGTACCGCCCGGCGGCTCTGCGACACCACGAACGCCGCCAGCAGGACGAGGCCGAGCGCCATGGGCAGCAGTGCGGCCGGGCTCGTCCAGCCGGACGGGCGGCCACCCTGGATGACGCCGTACACCACGAGGCCCAGCCCCAGTACGGAGAGCGCCAGGCCCAGGGGGTCGAGCACCCTGCGCTCGGCGTAGCGCAGCTCGGGCACCAGGAGAGCCGCGCCGGCCAGGCACACCGCCACCACCGGAAGGTTGACCAGGAACACCGAGCCCCACCAGAACCGGGTGAGCAGCGCACCGCCCACCACCGGTCCGAGCGCGACGGCGGCGCCGCCCGCGGAAGCCCAGACCGCGATCGCCCGGGTCCGGTCGGCCGGCGCGGTACCTCGGGTGACGATCGCCAGCGTCGCCGGTGTGATCAGCGCCCCGCCCGCGCCCATGAAACCGCGGGTGACGATCAGCTCCGTGGCCCCGTCCGAGAACGCGGCCAGCGAGGAGGCACAGGCCAGCAGCATCAGCCCGGCGACCAGGGTGCGGCGCGGCCCGTAGCGGTCGGCGAGAGCGCCACCGGCGAAGCTGCCCGCGGCGAAGACCAGCGAGTACGAGGCGTTGGCCCACGCCAGGTCCGCCGCGCTCGCGCCGAGCCCGTGGACCGGATCGGCGAGGGTTTCCATCGCCACGTTGAGGACCGTGTTGTCCAGCAGGACCAGCGTCTGTGCCAGGACCGCCACGGCCACGGTCCACCACTGCCGGGCGGGGGCCGCCACGGCACGGTCCTCGTCCCCGGCCGCGGCCGACGCGGCGGGCCGGTGGCTCACGACTCCAGCGCTCGTCGACCCGCGACCACGGTCCGGGTGAGCTCCGCGACCCGGTGCCCGAGATGTTCCGCGGTGGCGAGATCGGACTTGTGCACCGTCCCCGTTCTGTCGTCCACGGGGGACTGTGCGGCGGCGCCCTGGTAGAAACCGAGCCGGTTCAGGTCGAACTCGCTGCCGGAGGAGGAGTTCCAGCCGGGGGCCAGCCCGAGGCTGACCCAGAGCATGCCATGCTGCGCGGCGAGGGTGGCGAAATAACCCAGGGTGCCGGCCTTGTCCCCGGCCATCGAGCCGGAGTTGGTGAATCCGGCAGCCAGTTTGTCCTGCCAGCGGCGGGTGAGCCAGCGCCTGGCGCTCGCCTCCGCGAAGGTGTGGAAGGCCGATGAGGCCGTGCCCATATAGGTCGGGGCCCCGAAGATGATCGCGTCGGCGTCGTCGAGCCGATGCCATTCCTGATCGGTGATCCGGTCGACCTGGACAGAGGTGACCTCGGTGTGCGGAACCCGGCTGGCGCCGGCTCGTACGGCCTCACCCAGCCTGGCGGTGTGACCACGTCCGCCGTGACAGGCGATCGAGATGCGAACCGGGTCGGTCAAGGCGGTCAAACCAGCCTCCTGGAAAACGCGGTTTCGGCTCCGGCGGAATAGGCGTCGGACAGCCTGTCAGAGCATTCTCAGAAATTCCTCAGAGCCGCATAACCGCAGAGTTATGGAGATTCGATATCCGCTCGCTATCGCATAGCCGTGCCATTCTGTCTCCGCAATCCTCTGCGTGGTTCGCCCCCTTGGGAGAGGTGTGCCTGGCACATGACCGATATTGGTAAATCATTCCGGATGCGGAGGCTCTCGGTCGCGGGGGACGGAAGATATCTTTTCGTCCCGCTCGACCACAGTGTGTCCGATGGCCCGGTGGTGTCCCAGGCCCGCTGGAACGGGCTGCTCAGGGCACTGGTGGACGGCGGCGCGGACGCGGTCGTCGTCCACAAGGGCCGGGCGCGGGCGATCGCACCGGACATCCTGCGCCACTGCGCCCTGGTGGTCCACTTGAGCGCGGGAACAGTGCACGCCGCCGACACCGACGCCAAGGTGCTCGTCGGCGACGTGGAAGAGGCCGTACGGCTGGGCGCGGACGCGGTGAGCGTGCATGTGAACCTCGGCTCGGACACCGAGCACCGGCAACTCAAGGATCTCGGGACCGTCGCGGCCTCGTGCGACCTCTGGAACATGCCGCTGCTCGTGATGATCTACCCGAGGGGGCCGCGGATCGCCGATCCGCACGACCCGGCGCTGCTCGCCCATGCCGTCAACATCGCCGCGGATCTCGGTGCCGACCTCGTGAAGACCTCGATCGCCCTGCCGATGGAGCGGATGGCCGAGGTGGTGAACAGCTGTCCGCTGCCGATCCTCGCCGCGGGCGGCCCGCCCGACGGCTCGGACCTGGTCAGCCACGGGACCTCGTTGATGCTCGCGGGCTGCCGCGGCCTCGCGGTGGGCCGCCGGATCTTCTCCTCGCCCTCACCCTCCTCGCTGGTGGCACGGCTCGCCGCCGTTGTGCACGCCGCCGAAGCCGGAACGACCCCCCACCCCTCGACGATCGCGACAGGAGCCGCATGAAGTTCGCATGGATCGACCTCCGCACCGTTCCGCAGGCCCGGCTCGAGTCCGTCGTGGACGCCGCCATCCACACCCGGATGCAGGGTGTGCTCTGCGATGACGAATCCGTCCTCAAGGCGCTGCCCCCCACCGTCACCGCCGTCACCACCGCGGCGGTGACCGAGGAGAAGCAGCTGTACGGCCTCGACGCCGACGCGGCCTGGGTCGAGGTGCACGACGAACCGTCGCTGCGGCTGGCGTGCGCCGCCGCGGTCGCGCTGCCCCACACCGTGGTCCGCTTCGCCGACCCGACCAAGATCCCCCTGGAAATCGTGCTGGCCGCGGCGGACCGCTCCGCCGGAAAGCTGATCACCGTCTGCGCGGACCTGGACGAGGCCGCCACCGTGCTGGATGTCCTCGAACGCGGCTCGGACGGAGTCCTGTTGGCGCCCTCCGACGCCGGCGAGGTGTTTGCGCTGGCCCGGCTGCTGGAGGCCGGAACCTCTCCGCTGGAGCTGACCACGCTGACCGTCGACCGCATCGAGCACCACGGGCTCGGCGACCGGGTGTGCGTGGACACCTGCACCCACTTCGCCGAGGACGAGGGCATCCTGGTCGGCTCGTACTCGACCGGCTTCATCCTGTGCTGCAGCGAGACCCATCCGCTGCCGTACATGCCGACCCGTCCGTTCCGGGTCAACGCCGGCGCCCTGCACTCCTATGTGCTCGGCCCGGAGAACCGGACCAACTACCTGAGCGAGCTGGGCTCGGGCAGCACGACCCTGGCCGTCAACTCCGAGGGCCGGACCCGGCCGGTCACGGTCGGCCGGGCCAAGCTGGAGTCCCGTCCGCTGCTGACCATCACCGCGCGGGCCGCCGACGACACCGTGGTGAGCCTGACCGTCCAGGACGACTGGCATGTGCGGGTGCTCGGGCCCGGCGGCAAGGTCCACAACGTCACCGAGCTGCGGCGCGGCGACGAGCTGCTCGGCTATCTGGCCACGGACCAGCGCCATGTGGGCTTCCCCATCGGCGAGTTCTGCAAGGAACACTGATGAGCGCACCGATGCGGGAGCTCCTCGACACGCTGTTCGACGCCCATCCCGACGAGCTGCCCTACCTCGTCCACGGCGACCACCCGGTGAGCCGTGGCGAGGTCCGGGCCGCCGTGGACATGGAGGCGGCGGTCTTCGCCGGGCACGGCATCGGCGAGGGGCATACGGTGATGCTCCAGAGCCCGCCGAGCTGCACCCAGATAGAGGTGCTGCTCGCGCTGTGGCGGCTGGGCGCCCAGGTGATGCTGGTCGACCACCGGCTCAAACCGTCCGAAGTGGACGCCCTGCGCTCGCTGTGCCACCCGCAGTTCCTGGTCGGCGCGGGTACGGCGGGCCGCTCACCGCTCAAGTTCGAGCCCAGGTACGAGGTGGTCACCTCCCGGTACCCGGACGGCCGCCCGGCGACGACCGAGCACCGGCTGGTGCAGTTCAGCTCGGGTTCCACCGGGCTCCCCAAGGTGATCGGACGGACCGCGGCCTCCCTGTCGGCCGAGATCGAGCGGTTCACCCGGATCGAGGGGATGCCGGTCCTGGGCGAGCGGATGCTGCTGCTGAGCTCGACCGCGCACAGTTTCGGTCTGATCGCCGGGGTGCTGCACTCCCTCGCCGCGGGCGTCTCCGCGGTCTTCGCGCGACGGGTGTCGGCCAAGGACATCCTCGCCGCCGCCGGGGGCCACGACGTCCACGTGATCTTCGGTACCCCGTTCCACTACGAACTGCTGAGCACCGCCCGGGACCTGCCCGCCCTGCCCGCCCTGCGCGCCGCGGTCTCCGGTGGCGAGATCATGCCGCCACAGACCGCCGCGCGGTTCGCCGAACGGTTCGGCACCGGGGTCGGCGAGTCGTACGGAACCACCGAGACGGGCGTCATCGCGATGGAGGTGAGCGGCGCCTCGCGGCCCTCGGTCGGCCGGGCGGCGCCGGGTGTGCGCTTGCGGATCCGCGAGGGCGAGCTGGACGTCTGGCTGCCGGACGGCTCACCGTATCTGCACGCCTCCGGCGGCGACCGGTTCGCCGACGGCTGGCTGCGCACCCACGACCGGGCCGAGCTCGATCCCTCAGGCGCCGTGCGGCTGCTGGGCCGTGGCGACTCCCTGGTGGTCATCGGCGGCCTCAAGGTCGACCTGACCGAGGTGGAGGCCGTACTGCGCCGGCACCCCGGGGTCAGCGGGGCCGTGGTCGTGCACGCCGGTGCCACCGAAGCCTATGTCTCGGTCGCGGCGGACGGCCCCTCGGCGGGGGAGTTGCTGCGCTGGTGCCGGGACCGGCTGGCCGACTACAAGGTGCCCCGCGTCGTCCACGTCCTGGCGGATCTGCCCCGCACCTCCAACGGCAAGCTGGTCAGGCGCCGCGATGCCCTGCTCGCCCGCGCTCCCGACCACTGACCCGGCTGATCGCCCCTTGCCGGCCACCCCTGGCCGACCACCCCTTGCCGACCACCCCGCATCGACCCCCTGTGGCACAGAAAGGTTGCGCACCATGGAGACGCAGACGGCCTTGCAGAAGGAGATCCGCGATTTCGTGCTCAGCACGATCAGTGAGGAGATGAACCATCCGCTCGTCGCGGACGAGATCAGCGATGACAGCCCCATGGGCACCGGTGGCATCGACATCGACTCACTGGGCCTGATCGAGCTGCTCCTGCGCCTGGAGCGCCGGTTCGATGTGAAGTTCCCCGACAGCGACATCGAGCAGGCCGGTGCGATGAACCTGGGCGACCTGATCAGCGATGTCGTGGAGCGGGGCGCCACGGCATGACCGCGGAATCCGAAGCCCGGCCGAGGATCACCACCGACGCCGTCCGGGAACTGCTGTCCGACCCCAAGATCTTCGCCGATCTGCCACCCGGCCTGGACGACGACGCCGAACTCGCCCTGGACTCGCTGGGGCTGGTGTGGTTCCTGCACCAACTGGAGCTGCGCTACGGCCTGGAGATCGAGCCGGCCGACGCCTTCCTCGCCGAATTCACCTCGATACGCCGGATCACCGACTACCTGGTGGGCGTCCATGGGCCGTGAGGTGCTGCTGACCGGATTCGGGGTGCGCACGGCCTTCGGCACCGGGGCGGACGCCGTGCGGGAGGGCGTGTTCGACGGGCGGCCCGCCTTCGCGCCGATCACCCGCTTCGACACCGGCCCGTACCGGACGAGCGTGGCCGCCACCGGCGGCCAGGCAGCCCCGATGCGGGAGGTGCTGGCCGAAGTCGCCGGGGCGGCGGTCGCCATGGCCGGGCTGCCGACGGGTGCCGAGGCCGCCGTCCTGGTGGGGACCGCGGGCGACTTCACCGGCCTGACCCGCTTCTGGCGCGCCGCGGACGCTCCCGGGGCACCTGGCGCTCCCGGGGCTTCCGGCTCTTCCGGGTCACCCGATTCTCCCGGTTCTCCCGGCGCGGTGGACTCCGGCGGCGCCGCGGAGACCGTGCCCGCGTGGCAGGCCGAGGCCCTCGCGGACACCCTCGGCCTGCGCGGCCCCCGGCTGGCGTTCACCAGCGCGTGCGTCGCCTCGGCCACCGCGATCACACACGCCTGCCGGCTCATCGCCTCCGGCCGGGCCGACACCGCGATCTGCGCCGGGGCGTATCTGGTGGAGGAGGAGAACCTGGCCAAGTTCGACTCGGGATTCGCCCTTTCCCGGGACGGGATGGTGCGTCCGTTCTGCGCCGACCGCAGCGGTCTGCTGCTCGGGGACGGAGCCGCCGCCGTCGTGCTCGAGTCCGCAGAGAGCGCCCGGCGCCGGGGAGCGCGCGCGCTCGGCGCGCTGACCGGCTGGGGCGCCGCCGGCGACGCCCACCACGTCGCCCGGCCCCATCCGGACGGTGCCGGGCTGGTCATGGCCGCCGGCCGGGCCCTGCGGCGTGCGGGCGGCCCGCGGATCGACTATGTGAACGCGCATGGTACCGCCACCCGGTACAACGACCCCGCCGAGACTCGGGGCTTGCGCACGCTCTTCGGCGCGGCGGCCGCCCGGACGCCGGTGAGCTCGACGAAGAGCACCACGGGACATCTGCTGGAGGCGTCCGGAGTCGTGGAACTCGTGATCACCCTGCTCGCGCTGCGGGACGGGGTGCTGCCGCCCACGGCCGGGTTCACCGAACCGGATCCGCACTGCGATCTCGACTATGTGCCCAACCGGCCCCACAAGGCCGAGCTCCGGCGTGCCCTCACCATCAACGCCGCGTTCGGCGGCGCCAACACCGCGCTGGTACTGGAGCGAGCATGATCGCCGCGATGTCCGGCCCCTCCGCGCCGCCGGTCGCCGGTTTCGTGGAGTCCGCCTTCAACCCGATGGTGTACCAGGCCGTCGAGCGATGCCTGACCGCCCGGCCGGGCGACGGCTCCAGGACCGCCATGGCCCTGGCCAGCACGATGGGGGACGCCGCCACCCTCGACCTCGGCAGCCGTCTGCTCGTGGCCGGGCAGGTGCACAATCCGCTGCTGTTCATGCAGTCCACCGCCAACGCGGTCCTGGGGCAGCTCAGCCGCGAGTTCGCCATCACCGGGCCGCTGCTCTGCCTGTCCACCGTGGCGGACCCGGCCGATGAGCTGCTGGCCGCCGCGGAACTGCTGCTGGAGGACGAGGAGCTGGACCGCGTCGTGCTGATCGGGGTCGAGCTGACCGGCTCCGAGCGCACCACGGCGGCGTACCGCGAGCTTCATACCGGCCCACCCGCCGCGGACCTGGCGGTGGCCATCGTGCTGGACCGGGACGATCCGCTCCCGCGCCCGCCGTCCGACATCCCGCCCGCCCCCTCGGGGGAGTACGGCACCCTTCGCGGCCTGGTCGAGCTGGCCGCCCTCATCCAAGGAGCCACGCCATGATCACCAAGCAGGAACGCGCGCGGATCAGCGAGGACGCCGCCCTGGGGGCCGGGAATGTGATCCACCGGCTGAAGGCGTACGGCAGATCGCTCGACGAGCAGGTCCTGTGGACCGACGCCACCTGGCAGGCCCCGGACGGCGGCCACCCCGAGGTACTGACCCTGGGCGAGCTGCACGAGGCCGTGGAGATCTACGCGAGCTGGTACCACGCCCAGGGCGTCGGGCCCCGCGACCCGGTGGCGATCCAGACCTGGTCCAGCACCGAGTTCGCCGTCAACTTCCTCGCCCTCACCTCCCTCGGCGCGATCCCCTCCTTCGTCAACGGCAACCTCCGCCCGGAGATCGCCCGCGAGTACGTACGGCGCCAGGGCGCGGTCGGCGCCATCACCGACCAGGCCCACCACGCGGTCCTGGCCCGCGACCGGGGCGGACTGGGCCTCGGTTTCTGCGTCACGGCGGCCGACATCCGCGCGGAGCACCGCGAGCCCCTCCCCGCGGCCTACCCGTACGCCCACCACGCCACCGACCCGATCATCATCTCCCACTCCTCGGGCACCACCGGTATGCCCAAGGCCGTACCGCACACCCACGAAACCCTGCTGTACGCGCAGTTGCACCGGCTGAAGCTGTCGGTCGGCTCCGCCATGGGCAGACTGCTGGTCGCGCTGCCCGGCTCGCACAACGCCGCCGTCTCGGTCATGCTGTTCGGCTTCCTGCTGCGCTCGCCCGTCCGCATGCTGTCCAGCCAGCGCGGGGTCGACGTCCTGGACGCCATGGAGTCGTTCCGCCCCACCACGGTGTTCGCGTTCGCCGGAACCTACGCGGAGATGGCGGCCCAGGATCTCTCCGTGCGCGATCTGTCCAGCGTGGAGGCGTGGTACAACACCGGGGACGCGGCGCACGAGACCCACATCAGGGCGCTGATCGAGCAGGGCAGCCATGAGACGGTCGGCCAGGACCTGAAGCGCCGCCGGGTCTCCGGATCCGTCTTCACCGACGGACTCGGCTCCTCCGAGACCGGCTACTCGCTCTTCCACAACGGCCACCGGCCCGGCAAGTCGTCGTTCTCCCGCTGCGTCGGCAAGCCGATGAGCTTCGCCGAGGCGGCGGTGCTCTCCGAGGACGGCACACCACTGCCGCCCGGCGAAATCGGCCGCCTCGGTGTGCGCTCACCCACGCTCACCCCCGGATACTGGAACGACTCGCTGACCTTCCACCGGCTGCGGCTCGGTGGCTACTGGCTCACCGGCGATCTGTCCTATCGGGACGAGGAAGGAAACTTCTACCACCTGGACCGCGCGCCGGACGCGATCCGCACCCCCGCGGGCATCGTGTTCAGCACCCGCACCGAGGAGTTGCTGCTGCGCGAGCTGCCCGAGCTCGAGGACTGCACGGTGGTGGCGGTCGCGCCCGAGGGCGTACGCGCGGACTGGGACGGCGACGGGACCGCCGACGCCTACGCCCTGCTTCAGGTGCGCGCGGGGGCGGGGAACGTGGGGGACCCGGACAGGGACGACGCCCGATGGACGGCCGACGTCAACCGGGTGCTGGCCGCCGAAGGCTTCCCGCAACTGACCGGAGCGCTCCGGATGGACGCGAGCGAAGTGGTGAAGGGCGCCACCGGCAAGGTGCTCAAGCGGGAGATGCGCGAGCGGTTCCGGGCCCGGGTGGCCGACGGCGAGCTGGACGGGAAGGTGCGATGACCGCGCTCGACCATACGAGCCCCGGCACGAGCCCCGGCACGAGTCCCGGTACGGGCCCCGACACGGGCCCCCGTTTGAGGACCATGGACGTGTACCGGCAGTGGTGGCTGCACGACGCGCGCTGGTACCAGGGCGTGGCGAAGAGGTTCGGACACGACGTGGCGAATGAGATCAACGCCGAGGCGCTGCGGTATGTGGCCGTCCAGGTGGGCAAGCGGATCCGCCGCCAGTTCGGCGGGAAACCGGCCGCCGACCTCGAGGAACTCCGCCGCCGGTACGACGCCTGCTCCGAGTGGATGTTCCCGAACGAACTGCGCGACGGCGGCACCGCGGTGCTCCCGGACGGCGACATCGAGCTGACCATGCGGCAGAACTTCGCCGTGACCATGGTCCGGATGGCCGGTTCGCTCGACGGCTACGAGTGCCCGTGCACCGACATCCACGCCGGCTGGTCGGAGGGGCTCGGGGTCGAACTCACCCGTAACTGCGCCACGGCGTGTCTGCGGGACGGCGATCCCGCGTGCCGCCTGCTGATGCGGGCTCAGGGAGGCCCGGTATGACGGCGCGGGTCCTTGTCGCCGGGGCCACAGGGGTGATCGGCCGAACCCTGGTCCCGCTGCTGAGCGCCCGCGGCCACCATGTGACCGCGCTGGTGCGGGAGCCGTCCGGGGCGGCCGGGCCGGGCGTGGACGGCGTCGTGGTGGCCGACGCGCTGGACGCCGAGGCGGTGGACGCGGCGGTGCGCTCGGCCCGGCCCGAGGTGGTGGTGCATCAGCTCACCGCGTTGCGCGGGCCCACGGCGGAGGGCCTGGAGCACACCGCCCGGCTGCGCACCGAAGGCACCGCACATCTGATCGCGGCGGCCGAGGCGGCCGGAGCGCGACGGATGGTGGCCCAGAGCATCGCGTTCGCCACGGCCCCCCGCGGCGGGCCGGTGCTCACCGAGGACGCACCGCTCCATGTCGACGCACCGGATCCGGGCTGGGCGCTCACCGTCCGCGCGATCACCGAACTGGAGCGCCGGGTACTGGGCGCCGCGAACCTCTCCGGCATCGTGCTGCGCTACGGGACCCTGTACGGGCCGGGCACCCTCTACCACCACGGCGGTGCGATCCGCGGTGCGGTGGCGCGCGGCAGGCTGCCACTGCCCGAGCCCGCCACCGGCGTCACCTCGTTCCTCCATGTCGAGGACGCCGCACGGGCCGCGGTCCGTGCCGTCGAGGCGGATACCGACGGTGTGTTCAACGTGGCCGATGACGACCCGGCGGAGGCCGCGGTCTGGCTGCCCGAGTACGCCCGGCTGCTCGGAGCGCCCCCGCCCCGTACGGTGCCGGCGTCACTGGCCGAGCGGATGCTGGGCTGGCTCACCGCCCACCAGCTGACCGCCATGCGCGGTGCGTCCAACGACCGCGTACGGCAGGCGCTCGACTGGAAGCCCTCGATACCCAGCTGGCGGACCCGCCTGGCCGCCGACTGACCGGACGCGGCCGGGCCCACCACGGGCCCGGCCGCGCGGCGGTGGAGGAACCCCGGCCCGCGGTCATGCGGCGACCACGCCCGCGGAGTACGGGCCGCTCAGCGCCGCTGAGAACTGGTCGACGAGCCGTTCGAGCGCTTCCCGTGTGGTGGGGTCCACCACCACGCCCCCGTCCTTCCCCACCTCGATGTGCTTGTCCAGCACGAACCAGCCCGGTGTGATGTGCGCGGGGCCCATGGAGGCGAGCACGGGGCGCAGCCCGTAGTCGATGGCCAGCACATGCGCGGTGCTGCCGCCGGTCGCCAGCGGCAGCACGGTCTTGCCCTCCAGCGCGAACTGGGGCAGGAGGTCGAGCAACGACTTCAGCAGTCCGGAATACGCGGCCTTGTAGACCGGGGTGCCGATGACCACACCGTCGGCCCGGGCGACGAGCTCCGTGGCGCGCACGATCTCCGGATGCCCGAAGTCCGCGTGCAGCAGGGCCTCGGCCGGAAGCGTGCGGACGTCCAGCGGGATCACCTGGTGTCCCTGAGCGGTGAGCCGGGAGTCCAGACCGCGCAGGAGCCGGGCGGTGCGGGAGGTGGGGGAGGGGCTGCCGGAGATGGAGAGGATGGTGGGCATGGTGGGTTCACCTCGAAATCGTCGGTACGGAAAGAGTTGAGACAAAGGGCGAGAGATTGACACGATGGCCTCGGCCGCGGCTGAACTCACAGCGCCTTGCCCGGGTTGAGGATGCCGTGCGGATCGAAGGCCGCCTTGAGGCGACGCTGGAGCGCGTGCTGGTCCGGACCGAGTTCGTCGCCGAGCCAGCGCCGCTTGAGGGTGCCCACGCCGTGTTCGCCGGTGAGCGTGCCACCGAGGCGGAGCGCGGCCGTGAAAATGTCGCCCGCCGCCCGCCAGGCCGCCTCCGGGACGGCGGGGAGGGCCGGGTCGAGGACGAGAATGGGGTGGAGGTTGCCGTCGGCGGCATGGGCGAAGGTGAAGATCCGCACGCCGTGCCGGTCCGCAGCGGTGTCGATCTCCCGTACGGCGGCCGCCAGTTGACTCCTGGGGACGGCGATGTCCTCGATCAGCGGACGGCCCAGCCGCTCCAGCGAGGGCAGGGCGAGCCGACGGGCCGCGAGCAGCCGTTCCGCCTCGGCCGGATCCTCGGTGACCTCGACCGAGTCGGCCCGTCCGCGCAAGCGCCGTACGGCCGCGTCGGCCTCGGCGGCCGCGCCCCGCCCGTCGCACTGCAAGAGCAGCAGGGCGCCGCCGCGCGACCGCAGATCCGTGCCCTGGGCGTCGTCCACCGCGCCCAGCACGGGGCCGTCGAGCAGTTCGGCCATGGCGGGCTCGACCCGGGCGGTGGTGAGCGCGGAGACGGCCTCGGCCCCTTCGGCGAAGGTGGCGAAGTACGCGGCGACCGTGACGGTCTCCTCCGGTACCGGGCGCAGCCGCACGGTCGCTGCGGTGATCACCCCGAGGGTGCCTTCGGAGCCGGTGAGCAGGCCGGTCAGGTCATAGCCGGTGACGCCCTTGACCGTGCGCCGCCCGGTCCGTACGAGCGTCCCGTCCGCGAGCACCGCGTCAAGGCCCAGGACGGCGTCCCTGGTCACCCCGTACTTGGCGCAGCGGAGCCCGCCGGCGTTGGTCGCGATGTTCCCGCCGACGGTCGAGATCGCCGCGCTCGCCGGGTCGGGCGCGTAGCGCAGCCCGAACTCGCCCGCCGCGCGGTCCAGGTCGGCCGTGATGACCCCCGGTTCGACGACGGCGATCTGCTCCTCGGGGCTCAGCTCCAGGACCCGGTTCATCCGTGAGAGGTCGAGTACGACACTGCCCGCCCCCGCGCTCGCCCCTCCGGACAGCCCCGTCCCCGCCCCGCGCGGCACGACCGGCACCCGCAGGTCGTGGGCGTGCCGCAGTGCCGTCTGGACGTGCGCGGTGTGCGTGGCGTGGACGACCGCGAGCGGGACGCCGTCCGGCTGGCTGCCGGAGCGGTCGGTGGCGTACGGGCCGGTGGCTTCGGGGCCGGTGCCCACTGTCCCGTTGGGCAGGTCGCGGCGCAGCGCCGCCAGCAGCGTGGCGGCGGTATCCGTATCGGTGGCGTGCACGGGTGCGGAGTCGGTGCGGTCGGCCGTAACCGGATCGGAGAGCGGGACGGTCATGTCGGCCTCTCACTCTGTGTGCCGAGCGCGGCCGTGCCGATGGCGAGCAGCGCCGTGTCTTCCTGCGGGGCGTGTACCGGGGCGCACTGGACGTCCCGGAAGTGGCGCTCCAGGGGGTTGTCGCGGGACAGCCCCGGATTCCCCAGCAGCCGCAACCCCAGGGCGACCGCCTCGGTGGCATGCCGGTCCGCCAGGACACGGGCGCCCAGCGCGTGTTCAGGGGAGTACGAGCCGTCGGCCGCATCGACCCGCTCCGCACCCGTGAACACCAGATGTTCGGCGGAGTCCAGCCGCAGCGCGATCTCACCGGCCACGCGCCGGAAGCGCTCGGTACGGGCCACCGGATGGCCGAGGTTGGCGGGGATCCGCTCAAGGGCGAAGCGGTGGACGTAACCCTGGGCGGCCCGCGCCACGCCCAGGTAGAGGGCGGCGAGCGGCAGGTGGAGGGCCGCGCCCGCGCGGTTGTCCTGCTCCGCCGCGGCGCCGTGCTCGGCCAGGTCGATGACGTTGCCCTTGGGAATCCCGACGTCGTGCAGCGCGATGTCATGGCTTCCGCTGGCGCGCAGCCCCAGATGGTTCCAGCGGTGGGTGATCTCGATTCCGGGTGCGGTGCCGGGTACCAGGAAGGTGCCGACCCGCGGCGTGGGCTCGTCCGTGGTGGCCCACACCAGCAGCCAGTCCAGCCCTTCCACTCCGGTCGCGAAGCGCTTGTGGCCGCTGAGCGACCAGCCGTCCGGGGTGTGCCGGGCCACCGTCGAGGGCAGCCCTCCCCGCGCGGGCGAGCCGAGTTCGGGCTCGACACGGATGTGGTTGAGCAGCACCGGCCGCGAAGCGGCGTCGGCCAGCACCTGCCCGTAGAGCTCTTCCGGCCAGTGCGGCCGCACGGCCTGGCGGCGGTGGACGGAGAGGCTCATGGCGGCGATCAGCGCCACCGACGGATCGCCTTCGCCGAGCGCGTGCAGGATGCGCGCGGTGGCCGCCACTCCGAGGGCGGGACCCCCGTACCGCTCGCCGACGGTGGCGGTGAGCAGTCCGGCCTCGTGTGCGGTGCGGATCCCCTCGGCCGGAAACGTGCCGTCGCGGTCGTACGCGGCCGCGGTGGCGGCGAGCCGTCGCGTCACGGAGGCCAGCGAGGTCAGGTCCGGGGCGGGAAGCGGAAAGGCGGTGGTCATGAGGCGAGTTCCGTGCGCAGTCGCGGGCTCAGCCGGTCGCTCCAGAAATCGGTCACCGTCAGCTTCCGCTTCACCGCCCCGAGCGCGCCGAAGGCGTCGGCGACCTTCTGCTCGGAGGCGGCGGCCCGGGCGCTCACCGGCCGGATCCCGGTCCTGCGCTGGGCCTCTCCTGCCGTGAACTCCTCCAGTGCCTGATCCACCGGCTGGTGGGTGGCGGCGGCGATGACTTTCGCATACTCCTTCTGGCGTTCGTCGCGCACATAGGCGTACGCCTTGTCGATACGGGCCAGCAGATCCGCCAGTGCCCTGCGCTCGGCCGCGCTGCCGAGGGTGTCCGCGGAGGCGGTCCACAGGAAGTTGCCGGAGAGAATGTCCTTGCCGGAACCGATGGTGCGGGCGCCCCGCTGGTGGGCGGTGATGACCGCGTTGCCGTATCCGGCGAACGCGTCGATGGAACCGCCGTTCAGCGCGGCGATCCCCTTGTCGGGATCCAGCGCGGCGGCCTCGATGTCGTCCCAGCCGAGCCCGGCTCGCTTCAGCAGCTCGTACAGGAAGTAGTGGGCGGTGGTGTTCTTGACGTAGCCGACCTTCTTGCCCCGCAGCTGCGACATCGAGTTGACGGCGGACCCCTTGGGGGTCACGACCTCCTGGTTGAGGGTGTTGCCGCGCTCCACGGCGACGACCTTGAAGTTCGGCTTTCCGTCGGCCGCCGCGAAGACCGGCGGGATCTCGCTGGAGCTCGCCACGTCCAGCGCACCGGCGCGCACCGCCTCCAGTTGCCTGTCGCCGCCCTGGAACAGGCTCCACTTCACCTGATACGGAGTGTCGTCCAGATGTGCGAACTTCAGCAGCGCCTCCTCCTTCTTCCAGCCGGTCGCACCGACCCGCAGAGTGACCGAGGAGCCTTTCCCGCCGCCGTCCGCTCCCGCGGAGCCCCCACAGGCGCTCAGCGCACCGGCGGCCAGCGCCACGACGGTGGCGAGAGCGGTACGGGCGCGGGCGCGCCGGAAACGGGAGCGGGCCGGTGGCCTGGACATGCGGGGAATGCCTTTCATGAGGGAACGAGAAGGAGACGGCGGCGGGTGCGTCAGGCGGCCGAGGTGGCGGCGCGGTGCGCCAGTTCCTGACGGACCAGCGGCAGTACGTGACGCCCGTAGTCGATGGCATCGTTGAGCGGGTCGTAGCCGCGCATGGACAGCAGCTCGCAGCCGATGTCCACGTAGTCGAGCAGCGCCTTGGCGACCGTCTCCGGGGAGCCGACCAGCGCCGTGGAGGCACCGGCGGCGTTGGTGGCCGCGGCGGGCGCGGTCCACAGGCAGCGGTCGTGCACCTCGCCGCGCTCGGCGACGGCCAGCAGCCGCTGTGATCCGACGTTGGCCGGGGTGCCCCGGCCGACCGCCGGGTAGTGGCGGCGCTTGGCCCGCTCGGCGTGGTTGGCCTTGACCGCACCCAGGGTGCGGTGGGCTTTCTCCCAGGCCAGCTCGTCGGTGGGGGCGATGATCGGCCGGAAGGACACCCAGATGCGCGGCCGGGGCCGCCCCGCGGCGTCCGCGTACGCGTTCACCGAGGCGATCTGCTCGGCGGTCTCCTTCAGCGGTTCGCCCCACAGCCCGAAGATGTCGCCCTGC
Source organism: Streptomyces lacaronensis (assembly GCF_047337785.1). Lineage (NCBI taxonomy): Bacteria > Bacillati > Actinomycetota > Actinomycetes > Kitasatosporales > Streptomycetaceae > Streptomyces > Streptomyces lacaronensis. Next base: position 794,255 of record NZ_JBLHDK010000003.1, on the reverse strand, counting down.
TGCCCGCCCACCCGGTAGGCGTCCTCTGAGGAACCGCCCACCGAGATGGGGATGGTGCCGTGGTACGGGGTGACATCGGAGCGGAAGCCCTCGAAGCGGTAGTACGGGCCCTCGTGGGAGAGCGGGCCGTCGGCCTCCCACACTCCGCGCAGGATCCGGATGTACTCGTCCGAGCGGGCGTACCGCTCGCTCTTGCTCAGATAGTCGCCCTCGCGGCGCTGCTCCTCGTCGTTGCCGCCGGAGATGATGTGCACCACCAGCCGTCCGGCGCTGATCCGGTCCAACGTGGCCAGTGCGCGGGCCGCGTGGGTGGGGAAGACCACCCCGGGGCGATGGGCGAGGACCGGCTTGATGCGCTCGGTGTGATGCGCGACGAACTGGGCCAGTTGCAGCGCGTCCGGCGCGGCCGAGTGGTAGGTGACCAGGGTGTAGTCGAAGCCGCCGTCGTCCAGGGCTCGGGCGTAGCGGCGGGCGTAGTCCACATCGATTCCGGAACCCGCGGTGGGGTCGCCCTCGGCGGCGGGGTTGGGGTGGACGGCGCTGATGAATTCCACGGGCATGGCTGCGGTCACTCCTTGACGAGGCTGGTGTCGACGTGGTCGGCGAGGGTCGGGTTGGGGGTGAGAACACCGATGTCGTGCATGGTGTCGCCGACCTTCTGTACGGACCGGATCACCGGCTCACGCACCGGCAGCAGTTCGCTGTTGGACTGGTCGACCAGGGCCTTGGCAACCGTGGCCGAGGCTCCGTTGTCGTGCTGGATGGCCTTGGCGTATTCCGCGGGGTGCCGGCGGGACCAGGCCAGTGCCTTGTCGAGGCGGCGCAGATAGTCGGTGATGGCCTTCTTCTTCGCCGGGACCTCAAGGGCCTTCTCGGAGGCTCCGATGAAGCCGTAGCCGCTCACCCGCCCGTTGGCCCCGTTGATCAGGAGACGGCCCCCGTGCTGCTCGGCCACGGTCTTGTACACGCCGAACGTGGCCCAGACCTCGACCTTGCCGGAGGTGAAGGCGGCCTGGGCGTCGGTGGGCAGCAGATACCGCACATGGACGTCCGAGTAGCTCAGCCCCGCCTGCTCCAGAGCGTGCGCCAGCAGATACTCGGCGATGGACCCCTTGGCCGAGGAGACGACAACCTGCTTTCCCTTGAGGTCCTTGACGCTGCGCACCGGTGAGTTCTTCCGGACCACGATCCCGGTGTGGGTGCCGTCGTTGTGCAGCGCCCCGACGGCCTTTACCCGCACTCCGCCGGACAGCGCCTGGAGCGTGGGCAGATCGGCGGCGTACGAGGTGTCGGCGGCCCCGGCCTGCACGGCCTGGAACAGCGGTGCGGCACCCTCGAACTCGGCCCACTTCACCTTGTACGGCGTTCCCTCGAGGGCACCGGAGGCGTCGAACAGCGTCTTCAGGTTCTTGGCCTGGTCACCGAGGGCCAGCGTCACCTTCGACGGGTCGGTCTCGGACGCCGCCTGGCTGTCGCCCGCGCAGGCACTGGTGGCGAGGAGGGCGGTCAGCGACAGCGCGGCGCCGAGCGCGCGCGCCGCGGCCGTGGCCCTGCGGTTTCCGGTGTGCGGGCGGTTCATATGGATCATGCGGTTCATGCGGTCACCTCTTCTCGATGGCGCGAATGCGCCGAGGCGTCGTCGACGCCCAGTCGTCGCAGGAGTTCGCCGCGCAGCGCCACGAAGTCGGGCGAGCCGAGGTCACGCGGGCGTGCGAGGCCCACCTCCGCCTCGTAGGCGATCCGCCCGCCGTCCATCACCAGCACTCGGTCGGCCAGCAGCAGCGCTTCCTCGACGTCGTGCGTGACCAGGAGGATCGAGCAGCCGTGCCGCTGCCACAGATCGGCCACCAGCCGCTGCGCCCTGCCGCGGGTGAGCGCGTCGAGCGCGCCGAACGGCTCGTCAAGCAGCAGCAGTTCGGGCTCGCGCACCAGGGCACGGGCCAGGGAGACGCGTTGGGCCTGGCCGCCGGAGAGCGTCCGGGGCCAGGCGCCCGCGTACTCCTCGATGCCGACCTCGGCCAGATAGCGCCCGGCGAGCGCGCGGTCCCCGTCCGGCAGACCGAGCACGACGTTGTGCCACACCCGCAGCCACGGCATCAGCCGCGGCGACTGGAATGCCACCGAGCACCGCTCCGGTACGTCCACCTCGCCCTCGGTTTCGCTGTCCAGCCCGGCGAGGATCCTCAGCAACGTCGACTTTCCGCAGCCGCTCTGGCCGAGCAGGGCCACGAACTCACCCTCGCGGATGGTGATGTCGAGCCCGTCGAGCACCGTCTTGTCGCCGAAGGCGCGGCTCAGCCCGCGGACCTCCACACCGCTCGTGCCGTTCACCGGTGTCATGCTCCCTCCCCGTCGAACGACGCCCGCCAGTCCAGCAGCCGCCGGGACAGCAGCCGCACGGCGAAGTCGCACAGCAGCCCCAGCACCGCGTACACGGCCAGGCACAGGACGATGACGTCCGTCTGGAAGTACTGCTGGGCGTTGCTCATCAGATAGCCGATACCGGCGTCCGCGTTGACCTGCTCGGCGAAGACCAGGGCCAGCCACGCGGTGGACAGCGCGTACCGCAGCCCCACCAGCGCACCGGGCAGCGCGGACGGCAGGATCACGTACCGGATCAGCCCGATGCGGCCCAGGCCCACCATCCGCCCGGCCTCGATCAGCTGTGCGTCGGCGGACCGGATGCCGCCGTAGATGTTGAAGTACAGCGGGTAGGTGACACCGAGCGCCACCAGCGCGATCTTCGGTGTCTCGTCGATGCCGAACCAGACGATGAACAACGGGATCAGGCCCACCCAGGGAATCGCCCGGAACATGCCCATGGACGCGTCGATGACGTCCTCGCCCAGCCGGAACAGACCAGCGGTGAGCGACAGGGTGAGCGCCACGGCCGCGCCGATGAGGAAGCCGATCGCCGCGCGGCGGCCGGAAGCGGCGATGGCCCGCGGCAGCTCTCCGGTGCCGATGAGGTCCGCCCCGCGCCGCACGACGTCGACGGGGGAGGCCAGCACGGTCTCGGGGAGCACGCCCGTGGCGCCGGCCAGGTACCAGATCAGCAGCAGTCCGACGGGCCCGGAGGCGCGCCGGACCCCGCGCGGGACCCGGAGGCGGGGCCGGGTGCGGGGCCGGGTGCGCGGGGCGGTGGGGCGGGGTTTCCGTACCACGGTGGACCCGGCGGGCGGCGTGGGATCCTTCGGCGCACCGGGGGAGGATGGTGCGGGGGCGTCCGGGGGCGGTGAGGCCCCGGACACGGGGGAGTGCGAGGAGGGCATGGTGCGGCCTCTCGGTCGGGACGTGCTCGGGAGGGTGGATGGGGGGCGGATCAGTCCGGCCGCGCTCCCACCGCCGCCGGGCGGGCGGTGTCTGCGGACCAAGCGGACCAGGAGCCGGGGTAGAGCGCGGCCGTGATGCCGACGCGGGCCAGGGCCACGACCGTGTGGGCGGCCGTGACCCCGGAGCCGCAGTAGACACCGACCTCCGTCGTGCCGTCGGCGCCCAGCGCGGTGAAACGCCGCGCGAGCTCCTCCACGCTGTGGAACGTGCCGTCCGGCGTCAGGTTGTCGCCCGTCGGGGCGGACACGGCGCCGGGAATGTGCCCGGCACGCGGATCGATCGGTTCGGTCTCGCCCCGGTACCGCTCGGCCGCCCGCGCGTCCAGCAGGACGCCGGTACGCGCCACCCCGGCCGCCGCATCGGCGTCCAGCACCGGCAGCTGCCCCGGGGCGAGGACGACATTCCCCTCCGCCGATGGGGTGGGCTCGCCCGTTTCAACCGGCAGTCCGGCCGCGCGCCACGCGGGCAGCGCCCCGTCCAGCAGCGAGACCCGTTCGACCCCGGCCCAGCGCAGCAGCCACCAGGCGCGAGCGGCGGCGGTGTTGCCGTTGTCGTCGTACACCACCACCGGCCGGTCGGCGGTGAGTCCCCAGCGACGCGCGGACCGCTGCAACGTGGCGGGGTCCGGCAGCGGATGGCGGCCGTCGGCCGGAGTGGGCGCGGCGGCCAGTTCGGTGTCGAGGTCGACGTAGCGCGCGCCCGGGATGTGCCCGGCGCGGTAGTGCTCATGGCCGTGTGGATCGCCGAGCCGCCACCGTACGTCCAGGACGACGGGCGCCGGACCGCCATGGAACAGCCGGGAGTACAGCTCGGCCGGAGTGGTGAGGACGGGGGCGGTCATGCGAGGGCCTCCGGTACGGCGATGGGCGCGAGACCGGGATCCAGCCGCAGCCGCTCCAGGAAGAGGACCACCGTGGCGGCGGCGGTGCGGTGCGTCACGTCGTTGAGGACGTCGTGCCGCGTGCCGGCCAGACTCACCAGCTCCGCGCCGGGCAGTCCGCGGAACACGCGGCGGACCTCGTCGAGGGGGCTGACCGTGTCCTCGGCACCGTGCAGCCCGAGCACCGGAACGGAGATCCCCTCCAGCGTGTCCGGCGTGGGCGACTCCGGCGCCGACGGGCCCGCCAGAGCGCCGCGCCGGAACGCGGAGTCGGCGGTCAGCCTGCCCCGATGCGTCGGGCAGGCGGTGCGCAGCTCCAACTCCTCCTCCCAGTCCTGAGCGGCCGTTTCGGCGGGGCGCGACCCGGTCGGCAGCCCGGCGAGGATGAGCCCGTCCAGCGCGGAGCCGTCGAGGGCGGCGAGCCGCGCCGCGTGGGAGGCCCCGGTGTCGGATCCGACCAGTACGCGGGGGCCCGGGAGCGCTTCGTCGCGCAACAGCTTGGTGGCCGCTTCGGCGATGGCCTCCGGGTCGGAGGAGGCATCTCCCAGGGCGCGGACGCGATAGCCGTCGGCGGAGATCCGGCGGCCGAACCGCTCGTACACACCGCCGTGTTCACCCCGTCCGGGGAGGAGCACGAGCGTGCCGCGCGGGGCGATCCCCGCCGGTTCGTCCCAGGAGTGGACAGACTGAGCAGAGGACATGAGAACTCGATTCATCGACAGACAGCGGCGCGCCCGCCCACACGCACGAGCGAGATGGAGGGGCCGTGCGGGTGCGGAGGTGCGGAGGGGAAAGGAAGAGACGCAGGCGGGAAGCACCTGCCGACGCGGAAGCGCGGAGGGGTGAACGGGCGGCGACCGCGAGCGCGCCGGGAATGCGTGAAGTCAGCGACAGCGCATGGCGCCGGTGCGGCCGAAGTCGACCACGCGCCGCCGGGTCAGCCGGGCGCCCGTGGCACGGCACACCGCCGGTCCGGTGGCCGATGGCCCGGATCCGGTGCGGTGGGTGCGCGGCCCGCGGGCCGCCACGGACGCTGTACGCGGCATGACCTCAGGATGCACGAGGCCGGAGTCGGCCGTCCAACGATGATTTGCCATCAAAACCGATCGTGATTTCCGATCGATCGGTTGCTAGCCTGCGCACATGCGACCGGTATTGGACATCGTGGCGTTGCGCAGTCTCATTGCCGTCGCCGACTACGGAGGCTTCCACCGCGCCGCGGGCGCACTCGCCCTCAGCCAGTCCACCGTCAGTCAGCACATCCGGCGGCTGGAGAAGTCCCTCGGACGCCCCATCGTCGAACGTGACGGCCGGAAGACCCGGTTCACCCTCCACGGCACCCGACTGCTGGAAGAGGCCCAGCAGATCGTCGGCGCACATGACGCGGCCCTCCGTCGGCTCATGGGGGAGGACCCGGCCGGTGCGGCACCCGTCATCATCGGCGCCACCGAGCACGGCGCCGACCAGATCCTGCCCGTCCTGACCGCGGCCGTACGCGACACCCGGCCCGGCGCCGAGGTCCGGGTGCGCATCGACCGCTCGGCGCGGCTGACGGACGCCGTCGCGCGTGGTGAGCTCGACCTCGCCGTCTACGTCACCGAGGCGGCGTCCGCCCCGGGTACCCCGGTGGGTGAACTCCCCCTGCGCTGGTACGCCGCTCCCGGCTGGGAACCACCCGCCGCACCCGCCCCCTTGCCCCTGGTGGCCATCAGCGATCCCTGCGTGATCCGCCGCCGCGCCCTGACCGCACTCGCTTCCCGTCACACGGCCGCCACCGTGGTCGCCGAGGCCGGATACCTCGCGGGAGTCCTGGACGCGGCCCGCGCCGGACTCGGCGCCGCCCTGCTCGCCGTCCCCGGTGGTCCGTACCCTGACGGCCTCACGCCACGCCACGACCTCCCCGCAGTCCCCCCGGTCCGCCTCAGCGCCCGAGCCCGCAGCGGCTGCGACCACTCCCTGACCGAAGCCACCGTCGAGGCGGTACGTGCCTTGCTGGGCTTCCACGAAATGTCCCCGAGGGCTGTGTAACGCGAACATGGCAGCTATACGAAGTAGTCATTTCCGCCGAATACGTCGATCACGGTCGGTGCGCCGGACACTCAGGTGGCGCTGAAGCTCTCGGGGCAGATCGACAAGCTGCCCTTCAAGTCAAGTGGGCCAATATCAGTGGCGGTCCGCAGTGCACCGAGGCCTTCCGCGCGCATTCCCTGGATCTGTGCTCGGCGGCGGAAATCCCGTCGATACACGCCCACTGGACCGGTCTCGATACGAAGCTCGTGGCGTCGGAATTCCGCAAGGACCCATTGCGGCACCCCGTCCACGAACTCGGAATCGCTCCCGGGGCGGACGTCGACACCCTGGCGGACCTGCGCGGCAAGAAGATCGCCTACGGCCCGGGGCAGGCCCAGGGGGGCGCTTGTGCTGCGGCTCCTGGCCAAGGCGGGGCTCTCGAAGCACGATGTGCAGCTGGTCGAGCTGCCCAGCCCGCACATCTGTGGGCAGTGACCGACGCCGTGAGCGATCCGCAGAAGGCCGCCGCGATCAGGGAGTTCATCAGGTTCTGGGCGCGGTCGGAGGTCTGGGTCGACCGGCACCCCGAGCAGTGGATCGACGGCTACTACGTCAAGGACCAGGGCCTCACCCACGCGGACGGTGAGTACCTGGTGAAGCAGCCGCCCCGGAGACCGGGGCGGCCGTCCGCATCGAGGGGCTCGTGCGGGCCTTCGGCGGGCGTAGCCCGTGCTGGACGGGCCCGAACTGAGCCTGCGCGCCGGGGAGTTCGTGGCCATGCTCGGCCGCAGCGGCTCCGGCAAGAGCACCGTGCTGCGGGCGCTCGCCGGAGTCGACCACGACGCCGGTGGCGAAGGCGTACTGAGCGCACCCGCCCATGTGCCGGTCGTCTTCCAGGACGCCAGGCTCCTGCCGTGGAAACGGGTGCTGGCCAATGTGGCACTGGGGCTCACGGGCGGGGACGCCGAGGAGCGGGCACGCACCGCGCTCGCCGAGGTGGGTCCGGCCGGGCGGGAGGACGCCTGGCCGGTGGAGCTGTCAGGCGGCGAACAGCAGCGGGTCTCGCTGGCCCGCTCCCTGGTGCGCGAGCCCGAACTGCTGCTCGCGGACGAGCCGTTCGGCGCACTCGACGCGCTCGGACCCACGCCCACGTGTCGTCAGTCCGGAACATTTCCACCGATCCCGTTATCGGGGTGCCGCGCGTCAGCGAGGTCGCCCACACTTTCGTCGGGTCACCCATGGGCGCCGGGGAATATGCCGCGGCCCCGTTCGAGTTGACGATTGCGTGAGGTCACCGGCCTCACGTAGCGTTCCGAGATATCAGCCAGGGCCCGAAGGCCCGTCGGGAACGGGAGGCGATGGTGTCGCGGCCGATGACCAGCCCGCCCGCGCCGACTCCGGCCCTGGGCAGGGGTGTCCGCCTGTACTCCCGGCACCACATCGACCTGCTGCGCGTGGCCGGCGCGCTCTGTCGCCGCTGACCTGATCACCTCAAGGACACCGCGCCCTTCCGATGAGGCGCGGTGATCACCCATGGCCGACCAGGGAGGCACCCTTCGTGTCCGAGTCCTCATCCACCCCCTTGCACCTCGCCGTCGCCCTCGACGGGGCGGGCTGGCATCCGGCCGCGTGGCGCGAGCCGCACGCCCGGCCCAGGGAGCTGTTCGACGCCGCGTACTGGACCGATGTCGTCACCGAGGCCGAACGCGGTCTGCTCGACTTCGTGACCTTCGAGGACGGGCTCTCGCTCCAGTCCACGCACCGCACCGAGCCCGACGGCCGCACCGACCAGGTGCGCGGGCGGCTGGACGCGGTGCTCATCGCCTCCCGGGTGGCACCGCTGACCCGGCATATCGGGCTGGTGCCGACCGTCGTCGCCACCCACACCGAGCCGTTCCACACCTCCAAGGCGATCGCCACCCTGGACTACGTCAGCACCGGCCGCGCCGGGCTGCGGATCCGGGTGTCCAGGCGGAGCCACGAGGCGGAACACTTCGGCCGCCGCGCCATTCCCCGCTTCGGCCCGGAGGATCTGGACACCCCGGTGGTCCGGGAGCTGACCGCGGAGCTCTTCGAGGAGGCCACCGACCACATCGAGGTGGTACGCCGCCTCTGGGACAGCTGGGAGGACGACGCCGAGATCCGGGACGTCGCCACCGGACGCTTCATCGACCGCGACAAGCTGCACTACATCGACTTCGAGGGCAGACACTTCAGCGTCAAGGGCCCCTCGATCACCCCCAGGCCGCCCCAGGGACAGCCGGTCGTCAGCGCCTTGGCCCATCAGAGCGTGCCCTACCGACTGGTGGCAACCTCCACCGACATCGGCTACATCACCCCGCACGACACGGACCAGGCCCGCGCCACCGTCGCCGAGGTCCGCGCCGCCCAGGCGGCGGCGGGCCGCGCGGCGGAGCCCGTGCACCTCTTCGGCGACCTGGTGGTGTTCCTCGACGACGAACCGGGCGCCGCGGCCGCCCGGTTGGAGCGCCTGGACGCCCTCGCGGGCTACCCGTACACCAGCGACGCCAAGGTGTTCACCGGTACCCCCGCACAGCTCGCGGATCTGCTGCTGACCTGGCAGCGGACCGGACTGTCGGGCTTCCGGCTGCGCCCCGGTGTGATCGGCCACGACCTCGAGGCGATCACCCGTGGCCTGGTGCCCGAACTGCAGCGCCGCGGCGCCTTCCGCCGGTCCTACGAGGCCGACACCCTGCGCGGGCTGCTGGGCCTCGCCCGCCCCGCCAACCGCTACGCCACCGTCTGAGCCGGAGGGACCACCGACCATGAGCACACCGCTCAAGCAGATCCACCTGGCGGCCCACTTCCCCGGCGTCAACAACACCACGGTGTGGAGTGATCCGGAGGCGGGCAGCCATATCGAGTTCAGCTCGTTCGCCCACTTCGCGCGCACCGCCGAGCGCGCCAAGTTCGACTTCCTGTTCCTCGCCGAAGGGCTGCGGCTGCGCGAACAGGGCGGCGAAATCTACGACTTGGACGTGGTGGGGCGGCCGGACACCTTCACCGTCCTGTCCGCGCTCGCCGCCGTCACCGACCGCCTCGGCCTGACCGGTACCATCAACTCCACCTTCAACGAGCCCTACGAGGTGGCCCGCCAGTTCGCCAGCCTCGACCACCTGTCGGGCGGGCGCGCCGCGTGGAACGTCGTCACCTCGTGGGACGCCTTCACCGGGGAGAACTTCCGCCGCGGCGGCTTCCTCCCGCAGGACGAACGGTATTCCCGGGCCAAGGAGTTCCTGGCCACCGCCACCGAGCTGTTCGACTCCTGGCGGGGCGACGAGATCGTCGCCGACCAGGCGTCCGGCACCTTCCTGGGCGACGCGCGGGCCGGTGCCTTCGCCCATCAGGGACACCACTTCGACATCACCGGGCAGTTCAACGTCCCGCGCAGCCCGCAGGGCCGCCCGGTGATCTTCCAGGCCGGTGACTCCGAGGAAGGCCGGGAGTTCGCCGCGGCCGGCGCCGACGCCATCTTCAGCCGGTACAGCACCTTGAAGGAGGGGCAGGCGTTCTACACGGACGTCAAAGGCCGCCTCGCCCGCCACGGCCGCACCCACGACCAGCTGCTGATCCTGCCCGCCGCCACCTTCGTCCTCGGCGACACCGACGCCGAGGCGCGGGAGCTGGCCCACGAGGTACGCCGCCAGCAGGTCAGCGGCGCCACCGCGATCAAACACCTGGAGTTCGTCTGGAACCGCGACCTGTCCGCGTACGACCCGGACGGCCCGCTGCCCGACATCGACCCCGACCCCGGTGAGCACACCATCGCCCGCGGCCGCGCCCAGGTACGGATGTACCGCGATCCGCTGGCCGTCGCCCGGGAGTGGCGGGAGCTGGCGGCGGCGAACAAGTGGTCCATCCGTGACCTGGTCATCGAGACCGGCAACCGCCAGTCGTTCATCGGCTCCCCGGCCACGGTCGCCGAGACCATCAACTCCTTCGTGCAGGCCGATGCCGGCGATGGCTTCATCCTCGTACCGCACATCACCCCCGGCGGGCTGGACGTCTTCGCGGACACCGTCGTCCCGCTGCTCCAGGAGCGCGGCGTGTTCCGCACCGAATACCAGGGCACGACCCTGCGCGACCACCTGGGCCTGGCCCACCCCGGCACCGAGTCGCACCAGGACCGGGCCGCGTCATGAAGGTCCTGGCCATCACCCTCATCGCGCACGCCCCGGACCCGGTGAACGAACGGCCGTTCATCTCCTCCTCACCACCGGTCGTGCTCAGCCATCTCGCCGCACTCCCTCCCGGATCCGGCTGTTCACCGCGGTGACCACCCTCGGCCTGCTCGATCCGGTGCGCGCCCACGAGGACTACGCCACCCTGGACCACCTCTCCGCCGGTCGCCTCGAACTGATCATCGGCAAGGGCAACGGCACCGCCCAGCGCGAGCTGTTCCAGGTCACCCCCGAGGACCAGTGCTGGGAGGCATACGGTCACGACCCCGCGCGCGCCGTGGTCGGCGCCGGGACAGCGGGCTACTACGCGGCCCGCACCTCACAGGAGGCCATCGCCGCCCACCGCCCGGTGTTCGAAGGCCGCCTCGCCTTCCAGAAGCAGCTCGGCATGGAACCGGTGTTCTCGACCCTGGAGGACTTCGTCGAGTCTCCTCCGGTTCCACCGCCACCGAGGCACTGCGCAACAGCGTCGACCTCGCCCAGCAGACGGAGCGGTTCGGCTATGCGCGCTACTGGTTCGCCGAACACCACCTCAACCCGGGCGTGGCCGGGACCTCGCCCGCCGTCGTCCTGGCCCTGACCGTCTCCGCCACTTCCACGATCCGCCTGGGCTCCGGGGCCGTACAGCTCGGCCACCGCACCGCGCTGTCCACGGTCGAGGAGTTCGGTCTGATCGACGCCCTGCACCCACCGACTGCTCGGATCGCCCCGCATCGCCCTCCAGCGGCGGCTCCTCCAGCAGCCGGGCGCGGAAGCGCACGGGCCGAGCGTCGCGGCGAATGGCGTTCATCCATGAGCGCGGCCCGGCCGGGTGCTCAGGGAGCGGTCAGGACCGTCTTACCGGGCAGTCGCCCGGTGGCGGCGTCCTCATGCACCGCGCGTGACTCGGCCACCGGGCGGCGGGCGGCGATGTGGATCCGGAGCCGACCGTCATCGACCCTGGCGACCAGCTCGGTCAGCTGGGCGGCGTCGCCGCGGACGAACAGGTTCGCGGCACGCACCGACCGGGCGGGTTCCTCGGGAATCGGGCCGGCCGCGCTCGCGGCGACCCCGCCGTCGGCGACGTAGCGCGACAGCCGCGCGGCATCGTCCGGCGTGACGCGCACCAGGTTCAGCAGGACATGGAACGGACCACCCACGACGGCCGGGCCCTCGGCGGGATCGAGGTGGCCGACGACCCGGGCCGCGCCGTAGCTCCGCAGGCGCTGGGCGTGGAGCGGACCGGCCGCCGCGGTCACATGCGCTCCCGCGTCGGCGGCGAGCTGCACCGCGAGGCCACCCACCGCACCCCCCGCCCCGTTGACCAGGACGGTCTGCCCGGGCTTCAGCTCGGCGAGCTCGAACAGCGCCTGCCAGGCCGCCAGGCCGGTCAGGGGCAGCGCCGCGGCGTCGACCAGCTCGATCGTCCGGGGCGCCGCGACCAGGGCCTCGGCCGGGGCGAGCGCGTACTCGGCGGCCGCACCGGCGGCGTTGAGGGGCAGCATCGCCACGACCCGGTCACCGACCTCCAGCCCCGTCACCTCCGCGCCGAGTTCGGCGACGGTGCCCGCCAGATCGATCCCGGGCACATGGGGGAGGGCGACCGGGATCATCTCGGTCAGCACACCGGCGCGGATGTGATCGTCGACTGGGTTGAACGACGTGGCCGCCACCCGCACCAGCACCTGTCCGGTGCCGGGGACCGGACGCTCGATGTCCTCGTAGCGCAGGACCTCGCTGCCGCCGAAGCCGTGGTAACGCACTGCCTTCATGGCACTTTCCTCCAGTGTGTATGCGTATGTCAACGCAAGGGGCCCCAACCATTTTCACTTGCCTCGGCAACTCAGAAAGTACCCGGCGAGAGTTGCCTGGGCAAGTCATTCGAGTTGCCCAGGCAAGTACGATGGGTCTCATGGACACTCCATCACCCTGGCTCGACGACGATCAGCAAGACGTGTGGCAGGCGCTGCTCACCGTCGTCATCGCACTTCCGGCGGCCCTCGACCGTCAGCTGCAACGAGATGCGGGCATCTCCAACTTCGAGTACGGCGTTCTGGCCCGGCTGTCCATGACCGACGAGGCCACGATGCGACTCAGCGACCTGGCCCGGGAATGCGACAGCACCCAGCCTCGCCTGTCGAAGGTGATGGACCGCTTCGAGGCCCGCGACTGGGTCGTCCGCCGGCCCGATCCCACCGACGGCCGATACACCCTCGCCACCCTGACCGACGCCGGGCGGCAGAAGGTCGTCGCGAGCGCACCGGAACACGTCGCCCAGGTGAGGCGACTCGTGTTCGACCCGCTCAGCGCCGCTCAGCGCCGCCACCTCGGCGCAGCGCTCACCCGCATCGCCGCCACCGTGCGCCGGGAACTCGAAGGAGAAGGCCGATGACCATCGCCGCAACCGCGGGAACCTCCGTCGTCGACGAGATCTCGGAGCGAGATCCGGACCTGGTCTCCGCCGGCGGCAGCCGAACCTGGTCGGTGTGCGGCCGGAACTTCGTGGTGGCGATCACCGAGCTCGAAGCGGATGACCGCCTCACCGAACACGACCTGCCCGACGAGTACATGCTGCTCGTCCAGGACGACGCGGTGGTGGGCGTGGAGCACGACGGCCGGGCATGTGTGTCCGTGTCCGAGCCCGCCCTCGTCGTCGTACCGGCCGGTACGAGCACTGTCCACGCGGCGTCGCCGACGACGGTGGCGCGGGTGTTCACCGCCCGCTGCGACGAGCAGATGAGGCGGGCCGTCAACCATGCCGCCGGGGCCGACCCGCGGGCCGCACCGCTACCGCGGTCCACCGACGCCGGCGGTGACGGGATCCGGATACATCGACTGCGTGACATACCCGAGGAGGAGGGACGCCTCGGCCGGATCTTCCGGACGGGGTCGCTGATGGTGAACTGGTTTCCGGTGCACGAGGGGCCCCGCGACACCGAACGGCTCTCGCCGCATTCGCACGAGGACTTCGAGCAGATGTCGGTGACCCTCGTCGGAAGCTACGCCCATCACCTCCGGGTTCCGTGGACCGGCCGGATGAGTGAGTGGCGCGACGATGAGCACATCCGGGTCGGCAGCCCCTCGATGACACTGATCCCGCCGACCGTCGTGCACACCACCCGGGCCGTGGGCGCGGGCCCGCATACGCTCATCGACGTCTTCGCCCCGCCGCGCGAGGACTTCCTCGCGAAGGGCTGGGTGCTCAACGCCGACGAATACCAGGGAGCCCAGCGATGACGGGCGATGCGTTTCCCCGGCTCGGAGCCTGGGTCAAGCTCCCGGCCCCGGAGAGCGTCGAACTGCTCGCACTCGCCGGGTTCGACTTCGCCGTGATCGACGCCGAGCACGGCGCGATCGACAGCCGCACGACATCGACCATGATCGCGCTGGCCCGTGGCTGCGGGCTCGCACCCTTCGTCCGGGTCGCCGGCACCGCACCACGCGACGTCCAGGTCCCGCTCGACGCGGGTGCGGCCGGGCTGTTCGTCCCGCAGGTCGATGACGCCGCCCGGGCGCGGGACGCCGTGCGAGCGACTCGGTTCCCGCCGCTCGGACGACGCGGGGCCAGCACCTCCGGACGAGCCGGCCGGTGGGGGCTGGAGGCCCTCGGCGACTATCTGCGCTCCGGCAATGACGAGGTCCGCCTCGTTGTCCAGGCCGAGAGCGTCGGAGCTCTCTCGGCGATCGTCGAGATCGGTGAGGTCGCCGGCGTCGACGCGGTCTTCATCGGCCCGACCGATCTCGCGGTCTCCGGCCGGTTCCGCGAGGGTGACGGCAGGCTGGCAGACCTCCTCGCGGCGGCCGAACGGCGCTGTGCCGACCACCGCATCACCCTGGGGACCACGGCCGCGGGCAACGCGCCGGAATTGCTGGACCGCCGTGGGTACGACTTCCTCGTCCTGGGAGCCGACACCACGATGCTGCGCCAGGGCGCGCACACGTTGGTGAGCGGTGCACGCAACGCCGCGACGGCGGTCGGCCGATGACCGCCGGCGACACTCCGGCCGTCGGCGGTCCGGCCCTCGCCGTCGTGCACACCGATCTGTCGATGCTGGTGACGGCGCTGTGGTTCGAGATCGACCACGGCGATGGCTCGGCGGCCTCCGGCTTCTTCACCGCCGACGCCGAGCTGACGTTCTCGCGCCGGACCTTCCGCGGCACCGACGCGATCAACGGCGTGTACGGCGACCGCGCCGCACGGGGACCACGGGTCTCGCGTCACCTGATGTCCAACTTCCACGTCCTGCGGCATGAGACCGACCTCGTCGAGGCCATTTCCGCGCTGGTGCTCTACGCGCAGGACGGAGAGCCACCCATCCCGACGACCGTTCCGGTGCTGGTCGCCGACGTGTTCGACCGCTTCGTCCGGGTCGGCGAGCCGGACGGGGAGGCCCGCCGGTGGCTCATCGCCTCCCGGCGGATCGAGAACCGCTTCCTCATGCCGGGTGACGTCCTCGCCGTTCCCACCGAGTAAGGAGACCGATGTCCCACCAGCGGTACCCGGGAGACTTCCCTCTGCCGACCACGCGGGGCGATCTGCCGATCGTCGACTCCCATCTGTTCGACGACCTGCTCCCCCCGGAGGCGGCCCACGAGCTGACCGCCGGCCTGCGCCGTCATCGCGAGCCCTACGTCGGCATCACCGACAACGGGACGCCGCGCCAGGGCCTCTACCGCCTTGACGGTGCGGGAACCTCGCCGAACGCCGCCGTCGTGGCGGCCCGGGCCTACCTCGACGGGCTGGCGCCCCACCAGAGGGTGGTCGCGGCCCTGCCCATGGACGCCCCGGAGTGGCGGTTGTGGACGAACGCGATCCCGACCTGGCACCCGAAGGGCATGCGCCTGGAACGGCTCGCCGACCGCGACCGCGACCGCGCACTCGCCGTCATCGAGGCGAGCCTCAGCCCCGCCGGCTACGCCCAGGTGCGAGCGGTGATGGCGCTCAACGAGAACCTGGGCGAGCTCATCGACGACTACCGGGACACCCTCACGGAGTTCGCCTACTGGTTCACCGTCTTCGGTACTCCCTCGGGCGACTCCCCGTGGGGATGGCAGCTGATGGGCCATCACGTGGACCTGCACTGTGTCTTCGTCGGAGGGCAGGTGGTTCTCGCCCCCGTGTTCCTCGGTGCCGAGCCGACGACCGGGACGGGGCGATTCGAGGGCGTCCACGCCCTCGGCGACGAGACCGAGGTCGCCCTGGCGTTCCGCCGCACGCTGGACCCCAACCGGGAGGGCGAGTTCCTGATGGGGCCGTCGCTGCGCGCGGAGGACCTTCCGCCCGAGCTCGCCGGACCGTGGAACGGACGGCATCTCGCCGGTGCGGGCAGTGACAACCTCGTGCTGCCCCCCGAGGGGATCGTCGCGGCGAGTCTGCCGGCCGACCAGCGTGACGGTCTGGTGGAGCTGATCCGGGTCTACCTCGACCGGCTCCCGCCGGCACAGGCCGAGCGCACCCTGGCGCTCGTCCGTGAGCACTTCGACGAGACGCGGTTCGCCTGGCGCGGCGGCCACGACGACGCGTGCGCCTTCTACTACCGGATCCACTCACCCGTGCTCCTGGTCGAGTACGACAACCATCCGGGTGTCTTCCTCGCCAATCCCGAGCCCGCCCGCTTCCACGTCCACACCATCGTGCGGGCGCCCAACGGCAACGACTACGGACGTGATCTCCTCGCCCAGCACTACCGGCTCCACCACGGAGGTCATGGAGCCGGCTGACCTGTCGCACGACGAGGCGGTGCCCCGGAAGCGGGGACGCTCCCGGGGCACCGCCTCGACGTCGGCGTGCCGTCGGCGAACTTCGTCCTACACCATCACGGACACCGTGCCCCGGATGCCGAACAGCGACTTCCCGTAGATCTCGGCGGCCACTTCGGGGTTGAGGACGGCGTGTCGGCTCCCGGCCTCGATGTCGCGCCAGATGCGCTGCAGCGGGTTGGACTCGCCGAAGCTCGAAGCCCCCAGGGCCGAGCACACGATGCGGACCGCCTCACGCGCGTGGACCGCCGCCATTCCCGCGTCCATCCGCATCCGCGCCCGGGCGTCGTAATCGGGGAACACCCCCGCCCGTGCGGCTTCGTCGATGTCAGCCGCCGCACGGTAGGCGTGCAGTCGGGCGGAGTCGGCGAGCGACGCCGCGTGCGCGGCGGCGAGCTGGACGGTGGGTGCCTCGGCCTGGGAGGTGTAGCTCGTCAGGGTCAACGCCCGCCGCGGAGCCGTCTCCACCAGGAGCTCGACGGCGGCCGAGGCCAGCCCTAGCTGGGGCCCGGTCAGCACGAGCGCGGCGGTCGGCACGAACGGCGCCCGGTAGAGCGCCTCGTCGGTGAAGGGTGTGGCGTAGCGGCCCTCGATGGCATCGGGGACGGAGTGGAAGCGGTGTGCGGGCACGAAGAGATCCTCGCCGACGAGGGTGTTCGACGCGGTCCCGCGCATGCCCGCCACGAACCAGGTGTCCTCGATCGTCAGCTCCGACATCGGCGCGAGCACGATGCCGACGGCGTCCGACGTGCCCTCGGCGTCCGGCCGGGTGACTCCGAGGACCGCCCAGTCGGCGTGGGCGCACCCGGACGCGGGGGCCCAGCGCCCGCTGACCCGGTACCCGCCCTCGGCCGCGCGCGCGGTTCCCGAGGGCGTCACGACACCGGCGACCCGGGCGTGCGGGGTGTGGGCCCAGACGTCGTCCTGGGCCCGGGCGGGGAAGAGCCCGACGAACCACGCGTTGGCGTTGAGCAGTGAGGTCACCCAGGCGGTGGAGCCACAGGCGCGCCCGACCTCGCGGCTGACCTCCAGCAGGGTGCGGTGGTCGGTCTGCAGACCGCCGTAGCGGACGGGCCGCATCAGCGAGAGCAGACCGGCCTCGGCCAGGGCGCCGATGTTCTCGGCGGGCACTCCGCGCCCGCGGTCGGCCGGATCGGCGTTGCCGGAGAGCAGCGGCCGCAGTGTGGCGGCGCGCTCGACGAGGTCGGCCCGCAGCTTGTGCGCGGCGTCGGTGGTGCGGGGAACGTCCATGGTCATGTTCATCGTCGTCACTTCGTGTCAGGGATCATCGGGGGTACGGGTCAGCTCGCGACAGCGAGCGGGGCGTGGGTGCCGAAGATCCGGCGCGCGTAGATCAGCGGGGCCGCGGCGGTCGGCTCGGCCTCCTCGAGGCACACGACGAGCAGGACATGGTCACCGCCGTCCACGTGGCGTTCGACGCGTCCCGCCGTCCAGCCGGCGGACTCGGGCAGGTAGGGGAGTCCGGCGCGGACGGTCCAGGTGACGCCGTCGAACTTCGAGCCCGGCCCCTGGCGTCGACGGGCGAACGCGGACGCCAGTTCCTGCTGGTGGGCGCCGAGGATGTTCACCCCCACCCGGTCACCCGGCTGGAGGTGGGCCAGCAGTCCCGAGGCGCGGTCGAGGGCGAGGCTCACCAGCGGAGGGTCGAGCGAGAGCGAGGCGAAGCTCGACACGGTGCTGCCGCGCGGTCGCCCGTCGGCGGTCGTCGCCGTGACCACGGTGACCGGGGCGCACACCCCGCTCATCAGCTCGGTAAAGGTCTCTCGGTCGATCATCGTGGGCCTCCCGTTGGGCTGGAATCCGTCTGTCGGGATGCGCTGCCTCGTGCAGCACCGCGTCCGACATCAGGAAGTAGACTCCGGCTCCCTGGGTGGCCGCTTGGTCCGCCGGCTCAGGATTCCGGTCTCCCGTTGGTCTGCCGGGCCGAGGGCCGCGACCGGTTCATCGGGCTCACCGCTCGTCGTCGCGGGGCAGGAGCACCGCGTCCCCCAACTCCTCGGCGAGGGCCAGGGCGGTGTGGAGGGCGAACCGGCGGTCGTCGAGGTCGTGTCCCAGCACCTCCTGGGCCCGCTTCACGCGGTAGGTCACGGTCCCCCTGGCCACGTGCAGACGCCGGGCGACATCCACGAGGCTGCGCTCGGCACCGATGTAGTGGTAGAGCGTGGTCCGCAGCGCCTCCATGGGCGCGCCGCGGGCGGCGAGCCCGCCGAGTTCACGTCGTACGAAGTCACCGGCCGCGTCGAGATCGGTGGCCAGCAGCGCGATGGCGGCGACGTCGGCGTAGGCGGTCGCGTACCTCGGAGCCCGTCCGGCCTCGTGCCGCAGTCGCTCGACCCTCTCCCCGCGCTCGGCCTCGCGGTGGGAGCGGCGGAAGCCCGCGACGCCGGAACCCGGGGTGCCGAAGGCCGCCCGCATCCGCTGCCGGGACAGTGCCTCCGTGATGGTCTCCCATGAACCGGGTCGGTGCGTCCCTTCCGCCCCGGCCGCAGGTACGGTGCCCCACGCCCACAACCGCCCCGAGGCCACGGGTATGACCAGCGTCGTGGTGGCGCCACGGGCCCGTAGCACCTCGACCGCCGCCGCCTGCAGCGTGGCGCCGCCCTTCGGCGAGTCCGACCACACCACCACCGCCTCGTGGGTCCGCCGCAGGTTGTAGCCGAGGACCCCCGACGCCTCGCCGACGTCCGCCGCCGCGGCATCACTCAGCAGGGAACGCACGAGGTCGGCCCGTGCCGCGGCGGCGCTGGTGCTCCACACCTCGTGCTCCACGAGGTAGGTGCGGATCATGGTGTCGGAAAGCTCATCGACGCAGGAGAACAGCTCGCGGGAGATCGCCGTGACCTCGTCGACCGCCTCCTCCGGGTCGACCAGCTCGGCACAGGCCCGCAGGAACGCCTCGGTCGTCGCCGCGTGCCCGACCCGTACGCCGTGCAGCACCCGCTCGAGCGGTATGGCCCGGTGCACGAACTCGCGGATGCCCGCCAGGATCGCTTCCGCGGTGGGCGGGGCGGCCGCCGGGCCTTCCGCCAGAGTGAACAGCGCCCGCAGGGTGGTCGCTTCATTGCCCCGGCGGAGCAGCTCGACCGCGGCCGGACTGCCGCCGAGGACCGGCACCTCGCCGAGGATCCGCCGCAAGACCACGGAATTCAGCTCGATGGCCCAGCGCACGGGGTCCGCGCCGACACGCGCGACGGCGTCCTCGACGATCGCGCGCGGGCTTGCCGCCCGGTCGAGGCCGACCTCACCCCGCGGGCTCAGCCGCGCGATCCAGGCCCGCCGCAGCCACCCACCGCTCTCGCTCACACCGCCATACTCGGTCCGACCCGAGGGGCTGATCAACTGGGGATCCCCGAAGCCACCGTTCGGCAAAACCGAACGATGTGGCAGAAGAGTCCGGCTGCTCGTCGTGGTTCTTACGCTATGGAGTGACGGGAGAACGGCAGTGAACCCGCGCCCGATGGAGTGCTTCCTCGCCGTCGCGGACGAACTGCACTTCCGGCGGGCCGCCGACCGTCTGCGGCTGGCTCCGCCCAGTGTCAGCGAGGCCGTCGCCGGTCTGGAACGCAGCCTCGGCAGCCGACTCGTCGAGCGTACGAGCCGGCGGGTCCGACTGACGCCCTACGGCGCCGAGTTCGCCGCCGCGATCCGGCAGCCCATCGAGGCGCTTCACCAGGTCCACCGGGCCGCCCGCCCGCGCTCGGCGCGCCATCGTGACCTCGTCGTCGCCCACACCCCGGAGCTGGGGCAGCTGATCCTGCCAGGACTGGTCGACGCGTGGCCCGGTGCCACCGCTGACGACGAGGCCCGGGGCCGCTGGCGTCCGGTCCCCATGCACACCCCCGAGCAGCTCGCCGCCGTGGCGGACGGCGAGGTGGACGTGGGCCTGTGCTGGTCGGTCCCCGAGCAACCCGGGATCGACGGGGCGACGCTGGAAGCGGCGCCCCGCCGGCGTCGCTCAGTCGGCGGGAGGGGCGAAGAGCGCGTCGAGTTCGGCGAGCAGCGGCTTCGGGTCCAGCGAGAAGTACATGTGGTCGCCGGACAGCTCGATCAGTTCGGTGGGCTGCGAGGTGGCCTTCGACCAGAGTTCCGCGTCCTGCCGGGACACCAATTGGTCGTCGGCCCCGCGCAGCACGGTGAGGGGGATCGGCAGCAGATCGGTGGAGCTGGGTGTGTACCGGTCGTTGATGCCCAGGTCCGCCCGTAGTGACGGCAGCAGCAGTCCGCGCAACTCGGCGTCGTGGAACGCGGGGTGGTCGTATCCCACGACTTCGCGGACTCGCGCGACGAACTCGTCGTCGGTCAGCGAGCCGCTTCCCGTGACCGGCCTGGGCAGCCAGGGTGCGGCCGCGCCGCTCACGATCAGGCGTTCCGGCAGGCGTGGTCCTTCGGCGGCCAGGCGCTGTGCCGTCTC
This sequence comes from Streptomyces lacaronensis, assembly GCF_047337785.1. Taxonomy (NCBI): domain Bacteria; kingdom Bacillati; phylum Actinomycetota; class Actinomycetes; order Kitasatosporales; family Streptomycetaceae; genus Streptomyces; species Streptomyces lacaronensis. The sequence continues at coordinate 773,659 of NZ_JBLHDK010000003.1, read as the reverse complement.
ATAGGCGACGAGCGCGCCGAAGCTGTGTCCGAAGAGGGCGAACGGTGCGTCCTGGGGCATCTTCCGGATCCGGTCCACGCACAGGTCGACGACTTCGGCCATGCTGGTACGGGGTTCCGCGGCGAAGAGTTCTTCCCGGCCGGGAAGTTGCACCGGGTCCACTTCCACCTGCTGGAGGGAGTGACGTTTCCACTGGCGGAAGAGGCTGGCGCCGGCTCCGGCATAGGGGATGCACAAGAGTGCGACAGGCATGGGGGCTTACCTTTCCGAGGTGAGAGTGAGCGGGCCGCCGACAGCGTGGCGGCCCGCCATCGGCCTGTTCAGGTCTCGTCGGCGAGTGAATGGACGAGCCTTGCCATGTCCCGCAAGGTGGTGGTGAGGTACAGGTCCCGCAGCTCCACGCTGCCCAGGCCCGATTCCCGGATTTCGGTGGCGAGGAGCGCGAAGAGCAGCGAGTTGCCTCCCAGCTCGAAGAAGTTGTCGTCCGGGCCGACAGGTGTCTCCAGCAGGCGTTGCCATAGGCCGGTCAGCCGCTCGGTCACCGGATCGGCCGCTTGTGCGTGTGCCGCGTCGGTGGATTCGCGGGCCCGGGGGGCCGGAAGCCGACTGGTGTCGATCTTGCCGTTGGGGGTGAGCGGGAACGCGTCGAGCGTGGTGATGGTGGCGGGCACCAGGTACGCGGGAAGCCGCTGGGTCAGCAGCTCGCGGAGCGTGCTCACCCGGTCGGGCCGGGTGGCCACCACATAGGCGTCCACACAGGCGTTCGCCGGGTCGGCGGTGGCCCGCACCACCGCGGTGGCGTCCTGGACGTGCGGATGCTCCAGCAATACGCCGCGGATCTCGCCGAGCTCGATCCGGTGGCCGCGGATCTTGACCTGGTCGTCGAGCCTGCCGAGGTACTCCAGTTCGCCGTTGTCCAGCAGGCGCCCGCGGTCACCGCTGCGGTACAGCGGTCCGCCACCGCCGGTGATCCGGTCGGGGACGAACCGTTGCGCGGTGAGTTCGGGCCTGTTCAGGTAGCCGGCGGCCACCCCGGCGCCGCCGACGTAAATCTCGCCGACCGCCCCAGGACCGGCCTGCCGCCCCCGTTCGTCCAGGACGTGCAGGGTCCAGCCGGGCAGCGCGTGCCCGACCGAGCGGGTGCCCTGCCGGGCGTCCCGCGGGGTGAGCGTGCGCCGGGTGCAGTGCACGGTGGTCTCGGTGATGCCGTACATGTTCTCCACTCGCGTGTCCGGGTAGCGCTCGAACCAGGGAATCAGCACCCGGGTGTCGAGCGGTTCTCCGCCGAAGACCAGCAGCCGCACCCGGAGTCCGCCGTCGCCGAACCCCGCCGTGCGCAGCAGCGGCGTGAAAGCCGACGGTGTCTGGTTCAGTACGGTCACCCGCTCGGCGGCCAGCAGGGCGTGGAACTCCCGCGGGTCGCGAGCGGTCCAGTGCTCCACGACCACCAGCCGTCCGCCGGTGAGCAGGCAGCCCCAGATCTCCCATACCGAGAAGTCGAACGCGAAGGAGTGGAACAGGGTCCACACGTCGTCCTGGCCGAAGGCGAACTCCCCGGCCGTGGCGGCCAGCAGTGCCGCCACGTTGCGGTGCGGCACCAGGACGCCCTTGGGCCGCCCGGTGGAGCCCGACGTGTGGATGACGTACGCCACGGTGTCGGGCCCCGGCAGTGGCAGCGGTCCGGCCGGGTGCGTGGCGACGGCCGTCACGGGAATCGGCTTCAGGCCCGGAATGTGTGTATCGGTGACCGCCACCTCCAGCCCGGTGTCCTCAGCTATGAACGCCAGCCGCTGCGGCGGGTAGTCGGGGTCGAGCGGCACATAGGCGGCGCCTGCCTTGAGTACGGCGAGCAGGGCGACGACCAGGTCGATACCGCGGGCCAGACACACGCCGACCCGGTCGCCCGGCCGCACACCGTGGTCGCGGAGCGCGGCGGCGAGACCGGTGGAGCGGGTGTCCAGCCCGGCGTAGCTGATCGTCTCTTCGCCGCAGGTCACCGCGGGCCGGTCAGGGATGCGGCGCGCCTGTCGCGCGAACAGTCCGGGGATCGTGGCGTCGGCCGCGGCGGCTGCGCCCCCGGCGGGTGTGCTCCGGGCCGTTGTGTCCGGCTTCTCAGACAAGGTCCACCGCCGGGACCGGCGGGAAGGCGAGTACAGCGGTGTCCTCGGCCACCAGCCTGCGGCGCGGCGCGCAGCGGAGCCGGAGGTCCCGGAGGGTGCGGCGCCAGGGGTTCTCCAGGTGCTGGGCGTCGCTGGCCGCCCGCGAGGCCGTCACCAGAAGGCGGGTCCGCTCGCGGCGCAGGTCCTCGTACCGGCGCAGGCCCTGGACCGGGTCACCGGCCGCTTTCAGACACGTGGCGAGTACGACGGCGTCCTCCATCGCCACGGCGGCGCCCTGGCCGAGGCTGGTCAGCATCGGGTGCGCGGCGTCGCCGAGCAGGGTGACCGGCCCCCGACCCCAGCGCTCCAGGAACGGCCGGTCCTGTGCGGGGACCGCGAGGATGTCCTCCTCCGGCGTGACCCGGATGACTTCCCGCACCTCGTCGGCCCAGCCGGTGTAGGTACGCAGGATCTCCTCCTTGCCGCCGCGCCAGCGGTGCGAGTCCTGGGCGGGCATGTTCTTGGTGCCCCACCAGTAGGCGCGGCCGTGGCCGATGTCGATCAGTCCGAATCGTTGGCCGCTACCCCAGTAGTGACCGACGTAGCCACCGGTGAACCGGCTGTGCGCGAAGGGGACGATGCCCAGCCAGCAGACGTAACCGCCGTCGCGGGCGTCGTCGAGCTCGGCCAGCTGGCCCCGGACGGCGGAGTGGAAACCGTCCGCGCCGATCAGCACATCGCCGCGCGCCACGCGCCCGTCGTCGAAGACGACCTCGGCGCCGGAGCCGGAGTGCCGGAATCCGGTGGCGGTGGCGCCCAGTTCGATCCGGCAGTCGTCCGCCTGGGCGAGCAGTGCCTGCTGGAGGTCGGGGCGGCTGATGCAGAAGCTCGGCGCGCCCAGCTCGCGGCAGACGTCGGGGAAGGGCCTGGTCTTGATGAGCCGGCCGCGGCCGGTCCTGATCTGGAACAGTTCGATCTGCCGGCCGTACTTCCCGAGGTGCAGGTCGATGCCGAGGGTCGCCAGCGCGTTGACCGCGTTGGTCATCACCGAGAGCGCGGATCCCATGGCCCGCAGCTCGGTGGCCCGCTCGTAGACCTCGACCTCGATGCCGACCCGGCGCAGGGCGATGGCGGCGGTCAGACCGCCGATGCCCGCGCCCACGACGATCGCCTTGAGCGGTCCTCGGCTCACCGGGCACCTCCGGCGGTCTCGTCGACCATCCGCATGATCTTCGCGGCCATCACGGGTACGTACGGCTCTTCCATGATCAGCAGGTGGTCGCCGGGCACCTCGACCACGGTCAGTTCACCGGTGGTGCGTCGGCCCCAGCCGTTGTCGGGTTCCCGGTGCAGGGTGCCCGCGGTGGTGTGCATGTCCAGCAGGACCCGCGGCAGCGGCTGCGTGGCCCGCATCAGGGTGAAGTCCAGGTCGAACGTCTCCTTGCGGTAGTCCAGGGCGGCACGCCAGTTCGCCGCGTACACACCGAACAGTCGGCGCACGATCGCCGCGGAACTGCCCGGCGGCAGCACGCCCAGGTCCACACCGCGCTGCGCGATGAACTCGAACTTCTCCGCCAGGGTGTCCATGTCCCGCGGGATGTGCGCCGCGGGCGACTCGCCGCCCAGCTCCAGGAACAGCAGCTCCCAGAAGAACCAGGTCAGCAGGGCGTCGTCGTCGATGCTGGTGAGCTTGCCGGGCTCCAGCGCGACCGTGTCCAGCAGGAACACGTTCGAGGTCCGCTCACCCTCCTGCTGGAGTTGCCGTGCCATCTCCAGGGCCACGAAGCCGCCGAAGGACCAGCCGCCGAGGGTGTAGGGGCCCTCCGGCTGCACCTTCCGGATGGCCGTGAGATAGCCGCTCGCCAGTTCCTGCGCCGATCGCAGCGGCTCGCTGCCCAGTTCGGTACCGGGCGCCTGGAGGCCGTAGAACGGCTGGTCGGCCGGGAGATGCCGGTTCAGCTGGGTGAAGCACAGCACGTTGCCGCCCGCCGGGTGCACGAAGAACAGTGGGGGGCGTGCGCCGTTGGTGCGGAAGGGAACGAGCGGATCGAACGTGGAAAACGCCCCGCCGGAGCGCAGGAGTCCGGCAAGACCCGCGACGGTGGGAGTGGTGACGAACCGCGACATGGGGATGTCCGTCCCGTACCGCTGCTTGATCAGGACGATCAGGCGCATCGCGGTCAGGGAGGTGCCGCCCAGGTCGAAGAAGTCACTGTGCACCCCGACCTGGGGCACCTGGAGCAGCTCGGCCAGGATCTCCGCAAGTGTCCGCTCGTACGCGTCGCGCGGCGCGGTGCTCTCGTCGGGCGTGTCGGTCCGCAAGGGGATGCGGCGCAGCGCCGCGTCGTCCCGCTTGCCGCTCGGTGTGAGCGGGAGGCTCGGCAGCCACTGGATGTGCGAGGGGACCATGTGCTCGGGCAGGGTCCGGCGCAGTTCGGCGCGGATCCGCTCCAGACCGGCCTGGGCGTTCCCGTCGGCGTCACCGACCAGGAAGGCGGCGAGAAAGGCATCCGTGCCCTCCCGCTGACGGGTCACCACCGCGACCTCGCTGATGCCGGGGAAGCGGTCCGGGTGGCCGGTGATCGTGAGCTCGACCTCGGCCGGCTCGACGCGGAAGCCACGCACCTTCACCTGCGAGTCCGCCCGGCCGAGACAGAGGATGTCGCCGCCGGGCAGCACCCGGCCGAGGTCACCGGTGCGGTACAGCCGGCCCTTGCCGGTGAACGGGTGCGGCGGGAAGCGCTCGGCGGTCAGCCGCGGCCTGCCGATGTAGCCGTCGGCCAGGCAGGCCCCGTCCAGGTAGATCTCGCCCCGGCTCCCCGTCGGCGTCGGCCGCAGCCGCTCGTCCAGCACATGCACCGCGCAGCCCGAGATCGGCGAGCCGATGGGAGGAAGGGCGGGGAACGCGCTCGTCGGTCCGGTCATGGTGAAGCTCGTGACCACGTGTGACTCGGTGGGGCCGTACTGGTTCTCCAAGCACTACGCCGGGCAGCGCCGCACACAGCTGCCGGATCTCCTTCGTCACCCGCAGTTGCTCACCAGAGGAGACGATGACTCGCAGACGGCCGGGCACCAGGCCGAGCGCGTGCGAGACCTCGGCGAGCTGCTGGAGCGCGACGTAGGGCAGGAAGACCCGCTCCACCTGGGCGGTGTCGATGAGTTCGAGCAGGACCCGGGCGTCCCGGCGCTGCGTCTCGGAGATCAGCCGCAGGGTACCGCCGGAGGTCAGGGTGGAGAAGATCTCCTGGAAGGCGACGTCGAAGCTCAGCGGCGCGAACTGCAGGGTGGTGCCGCCGGGTGCCCCGCTGGGCGCGCTGTTCTGCCAGGCGATCAGGTTCGCCAGTGAGCGGTGCGGCATCCGCACACCCTTGGGCTCTCCGGTGGAACCGGAGGTGAACAGCACGTAGGCGGTGTCCTCGGGGGAGACGGCCGTCCCGGGCAGGTGCTGGGCGCCGAGGTGGCTCCGGCCGGTGACGGTCTCGAGCAGCAGCACGTTACCCGGGTCGGCGGCGAGGTGGGCGTGCGTGTGGTCGCTGATGACGCGGACGGGCCGCGCCTGCTCCAGCATCAGGCGCAGCCGCCGTGCCGGGTAGCTCGTGTCCAGCGGGACGCCGGCCGCACCGGCCCGGGCGATGCCCAGGACCACCGCTATCAGCTCCGGCGATCTGTCCAGTGCGATGGCCACCAGGTCCCCGGCACCGACTCCGGCGGCACGCAGATGTCCGGCGATCCGGTCGGCGGTCTGCCGCAGTTCCCGATAGGTCCACCGGCCGCCGTCGAAGGCCACCGCGATCGCGTCCGGTGTGCGCGCGGCCTGCTCGGCGAAGAGGGTGACCACATCGGGGAGTGCCGCGGCCCGAGGTGCTCGGGCCGGTTCCGGCGAGAGGAATCCGAAGTCCACGCGCTCCCGGGGATGTTCGGTCAGCCGCCGCAGTACGTGGATATAGGTGTTGACGAACAGCTCGGCGTGGTCGGGGGTGAAGACGGTCCCGTCGAAGTCGGCACGTAATCGGATGCCGTCGTCGACCGGGTCGACATAGGCGTTTACCAGGATCTTGAAGTTGGTCTCCTCCCAGGTGCGGAAGTCCAGCAGCCGTACCTGGGGCAGCCGCAGCGCGGAGGCCAGCTGGTTGAAGTGAACGTAGTTGAAGGCGGACTCCAGGACGAAGCCCCCGTCGTCGTCATCCTGGATGGCGCTCAGCGGATAGCGCCGGTGGGGGTGGCTCTCCTGTTCCCGTGCGAACAGCGTGCGCACCGTCTCCAGCCAGGTCAGTCCCGAGGTGTTCACCCGGACCGGCATGCTGTTGAGGAACAGGCCGAGGATCCGCTCCGCCTCGGGAACCTCGGGCCGGCCGTGCGTGACCAGACCGGTGATGAAGTCCTCCGCGGAGAAGTGCGTGCCCAGCGTGAGGCAGTGGGCGGCGAACAGGACGGACTTGACGGGGAGTTCGTGCTCGGCGGCGAAGTGGCGCACCGATTCCTGGAGGGGCGCGGGCAGCTCGGCGTGGTGCACGACCTGCCCCGTGCCGCCGGGGGACCGGGAGAGGCGGAATCCGTCCAGCTGCGGCGGTGCCGCGCCGCTCAGTGCCTTCCGCCAGTACTCGCGGCTGTCCGCGGAGTCCAGGGCGAGCAGTTCCTCGCGGACGTGGTGGGCCGGTGAGGGCAGTTCGCCATCAGGGACCGCGGCGATGTCCGCGCCGATACCATGCGCGTAGTCCTGGAACAGCTCGGCGATCAGGTTTGCCACGCTGCCCCCGTCGAGGATCGCGTGGTGGAAGCTGAACACCAGTTCCAGGGCGCCCTCGCGGAGGTGGACCTGGAACAGGTAGAGGGGTGCCTGTTCGAACTCGTACCGGAAGAAGCGCCGCTCCTCGATATGCGCCAGGAGCGCGGCGTCGGCCTCGGCCTTCGGCAGGGCCCGCAGATCCACGATGTTCAGCCCGCCCCGCACCTCGTGGTGCACGAGCTGCAGCGGCTGCGAGTAGGAGGCCAGGTCGAAGGAGGAACGCAGCACCGGGTGACGCCGGACGAGTCCGGCGAAGGCCGCCCGGAACTCCCTCTCGTGCCAGGCCGCGGCGACCGAGTACTGGAACACGTCGTTGTACACCGCGGAGTTCTCGTGTCGGCGGCTGTGGTACAGCAGCCCGAGCTGCACCCGGGCCAGCGGGAAGGCGTCCTCGAACGCCGTGAGCCGTCCCCGGTCCACGGCGGGAACCAGCTCCAGGGGCGCCAGAGTGGAGGACTTCGGCTCGCTTCCGAAAGTCCGGACCGCCCGGGTGGCCAGCTTCGCGACCGTGGGGTTCTTGATGACGTCGGTGACGGAGAAGCGGATACCCTTCCGCTCGCCCGCGGCACGTACCTTCAGCATCGTGATCGAGTCGCCGCCGAGCACGAAGTAGTTGTCGTGGACGCCGACCGAGGGCACGTTCAGCACCTCGGCCCAGATGGCGGCGAGCTCGGACTCCATTGCGGTGCGGGGGGTGCCGTCACCGGACTCCGGCAGGGCCTCCTCGGAGCGTGACCGGTCGTCGGCCTGCCGCGCGCTCACGCTCGGCAGGCTCCGTACGGTGGCCAGCGCGGGGAGTGCGCCGACGGGGCGGTCCGGCTGGTCGAGCCCCTGCCGGATCAGCGTACGTACCGCCTGGACGACCTCCGTGATGGGAAGGTCGTCGTCAAAGACATCGGCGGCGTACACCAGATCGACGCCCAGCTCGCTGCTGTTTCCGTGGGCCTGGACGACGATCGCGAGCGCATTGCCTTCCAGGAGTTCCAGCTCCATGCTGGTGTGCACCGACAGACCGGGCACACTCGGCGGGGCCGGGAAGTTCAGATAGCTGATCGTCACGTCGAAGAGCGGACCGACGTCCGCCGGGGCCCGGTCGCGCAGCACATCCGCGAGCGGAACGCGCTGATGTTCCTGGAGCTCGCGAACGCGGGCCCGCACCCGCTGGGCCAGTTCGGTCATCGACCGGTCGCTGTCGGCCGCGACGCGTAGCGGCAGCACATTGGTGAACAGGCCCAGCACCTGCCGCTCCTCGGCCGAGTGCCGGTTGAGCATGGGGATGCCGAGGATCGCCTCGTCCGTCCGGTGCATCCTCGCCAGGCAGGTGCCGAAGGCAACCGCGATGACGGAGAACGGCGAGTTCCCGCCCGCCAGGATCCGGTCGACGACTTCTGCTTCGACGACGAAGGAGGTGCGGCGGCCGAGCGACGGGGCGGCGTTCTTCCGGGCGAAGAGCCGGGGTTCGGCTCCGGACAGGGTGGAGTTGAGGAACCGGCGGTCCCGCGAGTGGGACTCGGAAGCGCGATAGCGGGTGTCCTCGGCTATGAAGTCCACGAAGGACGGCGCGGTGAATTCCGTGGTCTCCTCGCCCCGTCGCATCTCCGCGTAGCGGACTCGGATCTGCTTCCTGACCTCGTGCAGTGACCAGCCGTCCGAGATCAGGTGGTGCGCCGTGAGGTGGAAGTGCGCCTCGGTGTCGCTCGTGCGCAGCAGCACCGCGTCGTACAGCCGCTCGCCCAGGACCGGCAGCCGTACCGTCCCGCGCTCGTCCGCCCCGGCCGCACGGGCCGCCTCCGCGTCGGTCCCGGCCCGGAAGTCCACCACCGTCAGCCGTGGCTCCTCCGGCTCCAGCCACTGGTAGGGCTCGCCGTCGGCGCTTCCGAAGCGGATCCGGAACGCGTCGTGGCGCGCCAGTACGTGCTCGACCGCGGCCTTCAAAGCCTTGAGGTCGATGTCCCCGGAGAACTTTTCGCGCAGTGTGATAGAGAATTGTGGTGACCCCGGTGAAAGGGCGTCCGAGAACCAGATGTCCCGTTGGTAGGCAGTGAGCGGGTACAGCGAGCGATCACTCATATGGCCCTTCCTCGGCTGGGTCGAGAGAGTGTGCGTCTTGTCGTCGTGCGTACGGGAGTCGTTCGGGGTGACGTGGTTTCAGGAACGGGCATGACGAGGTCCGGTCCGGCGGGGCGTACGGGTCCCGGCCGGCCACGGTTTCGGGGTCCGCCAGTGGTCGCAGTTCGGGAATCCGGATCAGGCCGCGGGGCCTACTGCGAACCATGGTGTGAGCGTGCGGAAGCCCCCCATGGGCAAGCAGGCTAGCAACGCGGAGGGGAAAAGATGATGTTCGGTGGACACAACTAGTGGAAGCACTATTGACAGAGCGTGACGCGGCGCGTCGGCGTCATTGTGGTGGGTTCAGGGGGTACGGCCCCGCGTACGTTGCCGGTGTCCCCTGATGTCGGGGGGCCGATGTGTAGCGGGCGACTCCGGCGACGGTATTCCAGGGGAGGACCCTCTGGAGCCCTCCCCCTTCGAGCCAGAAGCCCGTGTGGTCGATGAGAATCCTGCCGCGGCCTAGCCGCGCGCGGTCACGGCCTTGAGTTCGTCCAGCGATTCCCGCATCAACCGTGACATCTCACGTTCCTCCGGTGCCGTGAGCCAGAGCTCGAAGCCGACCTTGAAGACGGCGACCGCCGCCTCAGCGGTCAGGCTCGCGGCCGGTTCCGCGACACCGCGTCGGCGCAGGGCGTCGGCGAGCGCGGTTGACATCGAGGCGAGCTTGATCAGCTCGCGCTCCTGGAGTTCCGTGTTCGCCACGATGACGGCCTGGCGCTGCCGGGCGTGCTCGCGCCGACCCTCGAACACCGTGGAGACCGCGTCGAGCCCCGCCGTTATCGCGTCGATCGGCGCCACGGACTTCGGCGCCTCGGCGACCGCGGTCACAAACAGCTCCTGCAGCGCACTCGATCCGTCGAACAACACCTCGCGCTTGTCGGCGTAGTGCCGGAAGAAGGTCCGCTCGGTGAGGCCGGCCCGTTTGGCGATCTCCGCCACCGTGGTCTGTTCGTAGCCGAGCTCGCCATAGAGCTCCAACGCCGCCTTCGCCAGGCGTCCGCGCGCGTTCGGCTCCCATCTACCCATGCTCAGATCCTACGCGATGGCAGTGACTGACATCAGGTGCTAGGCTCTGATGACAGTCACTGACATCGATGATTCGGGGTATCCCTCATGCGCGTCTTCATGACCGGTGCGTCCGGTTGGATCGGCTCCGCCGTCGTTCCCGAGCTCATCGGCTCGGGGCACCAGGTTGTCGGGCTCGCCCGCTCCGACGCCTCCGCCGCCGCCCTCACCGCCGCCGGGGCGGAAGTGGTCCGCGGCACCATTGACGACCTGGACGTCCTGGGGAGCACCGCCGCCGCGTCGGACGGCGTGATCCATCTCGCCTTCAAGCACGACATCGCCTTCACCGGCGACTTCCAGGGTGCTGCCGAGGCCGACCGCCGCGCCGTTGACACCTTCGGCGACGCGCTCTCCGGCACCGGCCGCCCCTTCGTCCTCGCCTCCGGCCTGGTCGGCCTCGCACCCGGGCGGGTGGCGACCGAGCGGGACACGCCCACGATCGACGGTTCGCCGGTCTCGGTCCGGTCGGCCACCGCCCAGGCGGTGCTCGCACTCGCCTCGCGCGGCGTGCGCTCGTCCGTAGTGCGACTGTCCCCGACCTGCCACGGTGAGGGGGACAACGGCTTCATGGCGGCCCTGGTCGCCATCGCCCGAGCCAGGGGTGTCTCCGGCCACATCGGCGACGGCGCCAACCGCTGGCCGGCCGTCCACCGCCGCGATGCCGCCCAGCTGTTCCGCCTGGCGGTCGAGAAGGCCCCGGCGGGATCGGTGCTGCACGGCGTCGCGGAGGAAGGTGTCCCGATTCGGGACATCGCCGAGGTGATCGGCCGTCACCTCGAGGTACCGGTGACACCCGTGGCCCCCGAGGCCGCGGCCGAGCACTTCACCTGGCTCGGCGGCTTCCTCGGCCAGGACATCGCGGCGTCGAACGCCCTGACCCGAGAACTGCTGGATTGGCGGCCTACCCACCCCGGCCTCCTCGAAGACCTCGACAAGGGCCATTACTTCCGAGTCCCCGCCACCCCCTCCTGATCCATAGCCGCCACGAAGGGTTCGAGCGCGTCGCCGTCCGGGTCATCTCCCGTGCGTGCGGGCCGAATACGGTGTGTTAGGCTCCGAACCGGCTTCTCACCGTTGGGCATTCCGCCTCGCCAACCAGCTTCACCCGGGTTCCGATGACACGGGGAAGGTGGAAGTCACTCATCACATCCTGGAAAAGGGTGTTCTGTGATGGTGGCGACGCGTGTCGGCCCTTCTGGTTCCTTCCGAGCCCCGGGGGATCTCTTCGCCGGGACCGTGTTCCAGCCATATCGCCATTCCGGCATCAGCGGCCTGGTCCGTGTCACCGCCCCGCAGACGGTTCCCCTCAGGGAGGTCTCCGGAGTGCCGGAAGTCAAATCCCCCGAGCAACCCACCACGCGGCGTCCGTGGCTGGTTCTCGCGATCATGTGCATCGGCTTCTTCATGTCGTTGCTCGACGGATCCATCGTCAACGTGGCCATCCCCACGCTGATCCACAGCATGGACGCCTCCTACGACCAGGTGCTGTGGGTCATCGACGGCTATCTGCTCCTCTTCTCGGTGCTGCTGGTCACCACCGGGCGGCTGGGCGACATCTTCGGATACCGGCGGCTGTACGTGATCGGCATCACCGTCTTCACCATCGCCTCGGCGCTGTGCGGGCTGGCCGGTTCACCGCCCCAGCTGCTGGCCGCCCGGCTGGTGCAGGGAGTGGGCGGCGCGCTGCTGTTCCCGCAGGTCATCTCGTCGATCCTGACGATCTTCCCGCCGCAACTGCGTGGCAGGGCGTTCGGCCTGTTCGGGGCGATCGTCGGCTTCGCCCCGATCGTCGGCCCGGTCCTCGGTGGTTTCCTGCTCGCCCACCTCAGCTGGCGCTGGATCTTCTTCATCAACGTACCGATCGGGATCGCCACCGCCGTACTGGCTTGGACGTTCGCCCCGCCCATGCGCTCGGAACGCCGACACCGACTCGACCTGGCCGGCGTCGCGCTGGCCACCGCCGGGCTGAGCGGCATCGTGTTCGGCCTGATCGAGGGAGAACGCTACGGCTGGGGCACCATCACCGGGCCGATCAGCATCACCTCGGTCATCGTCGCCGGCGTCGCGCTGCTGGCGGTGTTCGTCCTCCGGCAGCACCGGCGGCGGGACGAGCCCCTGATGCCACTGGCCCTGTTCCGCGCGCGCAACTTCGCGGTCGGCAACTGGGTCGGGTTCGTCTTCCAACTGGGCATGATCGGCATCATGTTCGTGCTGGTGCTGTACCTGCAGATGGCATGCGGGTACTCGGCGCTGGAGACCGGCCTGGTGGTGCTGCCGAACGCCGTGCTCACCGCGATCGGTTCGATGTACGCCGGGCGGCTGTCGGACACGTTCGGCGGTAAGTACATCCTGCTGACGGGGATGACGCTGCTGGCCGTCGGCCTGCTGGTGCTGGTCGCCATGGTCGGCCCCGGCAGCGGCGCATGGAGCCTGCTGCCCGGTCTGACCATCATCGGGATCGCCAGCGGCGCCACGTTCGCACCACTGCAGCAGGCCACCATGGACGGTGTCGATCCCCGGCTGGCCGGGGCGGCCTCCGGAGTCTCCAGCACCACCCGGCAGATCGGCGGTGTCCTCGGCACGGCCGTACTGGGCGCCCTGCTGTCGGCCCGCCTCTCCTCGACCCTGCGCGACGAGGCCGGGAAACGGGCCGGTCGGCTACCGGAGGATCTGCGAGCCCAGTTCATCGACCACACCACCGCCGCCGCACATGACTACCGTCCGCCCACGCCGCCCGACGGCCTGAACCCCGTCACGGCCGGCCTGTACGAACGCGTCACCGCCGACACGTTCGCCACCGGCTTCGTCAACGCCATGCAGACCGCCCTCATGGCATGCGCCGTGGTCCTGGTGGCCGCCGCCCTGTGCTGTTTCCTGTTCAGCCCGCACAAGAAGCCGACGGCCACGCCCGCTCCCGGGCAGCGAGCCGAAAGCACACGGCACGACTGACCCGGCGATGACAACGGTCGCGGCCCGGTGGCCGCGACCGTTGTCGCCTCAGCGGCTCGGCGGGGGTGCCTTCGGTCATCCGCCCTGCGGCTGGGGACGACTTGGTCTGGCCCACAGCGAGCGCACATGGCCGAGGTGGCGGGCCATGCACGCCTCGGCGCCCGTCACGTCACCCGAGACCATCAGATCGAGGAGCTCGATGTGCTCTTCCGCGGACGGGATCAGCTGGTCGCGCTCGTCCAGCGTGGTCAGTCCGTACAGGCGTGAGCGCTTCCGCAGGTCGCCGACGGTTTCGACGAGCCGGTCGTTTCCGGCCAGCGCGAGCAGGGAGAGATGGAATTGACGGTCGGCCTCCAGATAGCCGATGAGGTCGTGCTCGCGGGCGGCGCGCACGATGTCCTCCGCCACCGGGCGCAGCGCTTCCAGATCCTCCCGGGCGGCGCCGCGGGTGATCCGGCCGATCATGGGGACCTCGATCAGGGCGCGGATCTCGGTGTACTGGTCGAGGTCGCGTTCGTTGACCTCGGTGACGCGGAAGCCCTTGTTGCGTACCGGCTCTACAAGGCCCTCGCGGGCCAGGTCGAGCATCGCCTCGCGCACCGGCGTCGCGGAGATGCCGAAGTCCTCGGCCAGGCCGGGTGCCGAGTAGACCTCGCCGGGGCGCAGTTCGCCGGAGATCAGCGCGGCGCGCAGGGCATGGGCCACCTGGTCGCGCAGCCGCTCCCTGGCGGTGATGAGGTTGCGCTGCTTGAGGTGGCCCATGACGGTTGGTGTTCCCTTCGTGTCCCGTGCCTTCACGGCCGAGAGGATCACCAGAGTATAATGTCATGTTGTTCTCGCGGGTGTTGTTCTCGCGGGTGCCCGTGTGCGGATGCGGCTGGCGCCACCGTTCAGCGACTCTCGATCAGCTCTCCCATCCACGCGAGACCGAAGACGCCCTCGATGCCAGACCGAAGACACCCTCGATCCAGCGCTCCCCGCGTGGGTGGGCGAGGGCGCTCGGCAGGGCGCGTACCACGTCCTCGAAGCCGGCGGCCGTATGGTCCACGGCGAGCTGCAGCTGCCCCACTTCCCAGGCATCCCTGATCAGCCTCAACTCGCCCAAGGCCGCGGACAGTTCGGCGTCGACTGTGGCGTCACGGCCCGGCGGCAGCCCCGCCCGGTCGCCGATGACGGCACAGTGGATGCCGGTCATGCGCGCGGTCTCGTCGAGGTCGGGGCGCCGGCCGACGAGCGGACCTTCAGCTCTCCCGCGGGGATGATCAGGCGCTCGCCAGGGAAGCGGGCGGACAGCCGGGCGCGGCGAGCCTTGACAGGCTTTCCGCGATCCGTCGCGTCGAGGCCCTTGCACCCTGTGCAATTTCACATTATTACGTTACGCATCACATGGCACCACGCGCTCTCATGTGCAGCCCCGCACAGGGCAATTCAGGCCCTGCGGCACCGCTGCCCCATAGCCCTCGCCACCTCCCTCACAGGAGCCAACGGTGTTCCAGTCGAGAAACCTGCGCGGATCCACGCGCGGAAGTCTGCTCACGGCCTTGGTGGCGGTGACGCTCTGCGTGACGGCGACCCCGTCCGTTCACGCGGCCGTCCCCGCGCCCGCGCGCCCTTCGGCGTTAGGGCCGGCCGCCTCGCCCGACCCCTTCGACAGGGTCGACCGCCTGGCCAAGGCCCCCGGCCGGGTACGTAAGGTCCCCGCCCCCGGCGGCCTCACCGGTGGCGGTGTCCCCGGGACCCGAACGCCCGAGCCGAAGAGCCGGGGCAGTGCCGTCACCCCGCACGCCACACTCGGCAAGGCATCCGTGCCCTGCACGCTCGACGGCGTCACCGGCCTGCCCCCGGAGCTGTTCGCCGACTTCCTGGCCGACCCCGCCGTCACCGCCGACGGCTGTCTGCGCTCCATCCTGTGGACCTGGGACCAGCGACTCGTCCCCGTCATGTCGGACGGGCATGTCCAGGCCGTCTCCCGCCGCATCACCCAACTCGCCGCCTCCCACGACGGCAAGGACGGCAGCCATCTGCTGGAGATGTTCACCTATCTGCACGCGGTGGCGTACCAGGACTTCTCGCACGACGAGATCGACATCACCGACGCGCCGACCGTCAACGCCATGCGCGGGGCGATCGACGCCTTCGGCTCGGCCGTCCACACCTTCGACATCACCCGACCCAACGCCGAGACCCTGCGCGAAGCTCTGGACGCGGCCTCCGCCCCGGGCCTGCGTCAGCACCAACTGCCCCTGATCAAGCGGGTGCTGGCCACCATGGACGCCCAGCACCCCGAAACCGCCCAGGACACCTCCTGGGCCGGTGCCGCCCTCGCGGCGCTCACCGTGAACTACCTCGGCGTGTATCCCGGCAACGAGGACACCGCCTTCCACGCCGCGGTGACGGCCGACCCCTCATACCGGGCGACCTTCGGCTCCTTCGCCGGCCACACCCACCTCAAGGACGGGCCCAACGCCTGGGTGATACGCGACGCACTCAGCGAGTACGGCCGCTTCGGCCAGATCGAAGGGCTCCGCGACGAGATCGTCTCCGGCCTCGGCACCCTTCTGGACACCACCGCCCGCAACTTCGGGGACAGCAGCGCGCCCTGGGCGAAGGTCGCCACCTGGCTGGGGGTGTTCGAAGCCTGCGCCCCGTACCACGTGTGCAAGGACGACATCGAGAGGCGTCTCTTCCCGTACACGTACACCTACGGCACAGGCGGCACCGACGGCATCCAGGTCCGCACCGCCCTCGACCGGGACACCGTCGACCAGCTGTACTACGCGAGCAAGCAGGTGAAGGCGCAGTTCCACCGCGTGCTCGGCACGGATGCGCCCCTCGCGGACGACACCAACACCACGCTGCGCGTCGTCCTGTACGGCTCCCGCGCCGACTACGAGAACTTCCACCCGCTCCTCACCGGTATGGACACCAACAACGGCGGCGTCTACATCGAGAGGGGGGCGACCTTCTACACGTACCAGCGTCGCGTCCCGCAGGACTCCTCACTGACCCTGGAGGAGTTGTTCCGCCACGAGTACACCCACTACCTCAACGGTCGCTGGGCGGTGCCCGGACTGTTCGGCGAGGGACCCTGGTACGAGGGCGACCGGACCACCGCGATGGACGAGGGCACTGCCGAGTTCTTCGACGGCGCCACCCGCGACGACGGCATCCGGGTCCGCAAGTCCCTGGTTCAGGGGATCGTCGACGACACGTCCGGCGGCGGGGCGCGCATGACCGTGAACCAGCTCCTGCACGCGACGTACGACGGCGACGGCTTCCGCTTCTACGACTACGCGGGCACGTTCTTCGAGTTCCTGTGGATCGAACACCCCTCCCTCTTGCGGGAGATGTACCGCGACCTGCGCTCCGACGACCCGGCGGCCTTCGACGCCTGGCGCGGCCGGCTCGGCGGGGACGCGGGGCTGCAGAGCGCGTACGACCGCTTCCTCGACCAACAGATCGCCCACATCGGTGACCTGTACGTGCCCCACACCACCTACACGTCCCCGGGCGAGCTCCGTGACACCACGGCCGACCAGATTCGTTCTTCCTTCACCGCGATGACCGCGTCCGACCCGAACTGCCGTGCCACCGGCGCGCCGGAGCGTCCCCGGTTCGTCTGCACCGGCCGGATCACCGCGAACCTGACCGATGCCGGGGACACGGACGCGGTCTTCGACGACATGTCCGAGACGGTCGACTACTTCATCCTCGACCGCGCCGCGGGCGGCGACAACAACTTGACCGATATGAACTGCTGGTTCGGCGAGGTGGACATCTGGTCCAACCAGCGCGCGGGCACGTCGGACTACACCTGCGAGGGCCCCCTCCGCGGCTGACGTGTCACCAGCATCGAAGCCGCGCCCCTGGCTCATGGTCAAGGCTTCTCGGGCCGGGGCGCGGCTGCTGTCGGCCATGGCTCAGGGGGACGTGGTCCAGCGTGGCGCGGTCTCGGCCCACTCGGTGTCCCACTCGGCGAGATTGCGCCGGCGCAGGACCACGGCGGCGCAGCGGTAGGCGGCGGCACCGGCGAGGATCACGGTCAGGAAGGCGACAAGCGCCCAGCCCATGGTGCGGCTGCGGATCTGTTCGGCCGTCATGGGCGGCTCGGCGATCGCTCCGTCCGCGTCGACCCACACGTGGACGGAGCTGCCCGCGTTCAGCCCGGGCAGGACGTCGGCCTCGGCAGTGCGGGTCCGTCCATTCGGGTCGGTGAAGCGGACCGTGGCCGGGTAGCGGTTCTCCCTCGCCTCCGCCGATCCGGGCTCCGGGTGATCCGGGGCGTCGTGGGTGAGGACGGCGGTGGTGCGGTGCAGGGCCTGTCGCTGGTGCTCGGCGGCCGCGCGGTAGTGGCGGTGGGCGGCGTCACCGACGGCGAACGTGGCACCGAGCCCCAGGATCGGCACGAGCAGCAACAACGCCAGGGCGATCCGGCCCTGAAGCCGGTCGGTGCACCGGTACAGCGGATTGTGCCGCCGGCGCCACAGCGACAGGGGATGCACGAGCCCGTGGTGCGGGGGGTCGGGTGGCGGCTGTGCGGGGGGTATCACGCCGGACACGGTGGTTCTCCTTCCGGGGTCGGGGGATGGCGTACCGGAGACCCCGGCCGGTGGGGCGGAGGGGTCGGCGGAAGAGCGGGACAGGTCAGGGCGGGGACGTACCACTGGCCGACGGATGTCCGTGCGCGGCCCGAAGGAACGTGGCGGCGCCGCGGATCGCCGCGGTGTGCGGTGCGGGAACCGCCCGCAGAGGCGCGTGCGTACCGCCGATGAGCCGGTGAGTGAGGTCGGGGCGCAGGGCGGTGCGGCGGGCGTCGAAGACCAGGCCGTCGAGGAGGAGCACCACTTCGGTGAGGTGGGCGCCGATGTCCACCACGAGCAGCGGCAGGGAGAGGTCGGCGTCCGCGGCCAGGGCGATGGCGCGTGCGGTGGGGACGGTCAGGACCGCGCGCGGGCGCAGCACCTCCACGGCGGTGCGAGCCCGTTCCCGGTGGGCGGGGCCGCCCAGCACGGGCGCGGTGACCACCACCAGCGGGCGGGTGAGGCGGGGCAGCCGATGGCTGAGCAGCCGGTCGAGCAGCCGGGCCGTTCCCGGGACGTCGACGATGGCGCCGCGCTGGATCGGGTACACCGCCCCGGCCCCGGGGAAGGTGATGGTGGGTACGTCGAGGATCAGGCCGCGGCCGGCGATCCAGGCGCGGGTGCGGGCGCTGCCCAGGTCGAGGGCGAGGCCGCAGCAGTGCCGGCACGACAGCCAGGGCCGGTGCCGGTGCCGGTGCCCGGTGGGGGAGCCGGACCGGAAGTGGCGGAGGACGGTCATCGTCCGGCCTCTCGCACCTGCTGGCAGCGTGCGCGGTAACGGGCCTGCGGAACGACCATCAGTCGTTCGCGTTCGACGGGGCGGCGGCACAGGTGGCAGGTGCCGTAGCGGCCCTCGGCGATGCGCCGCAGCGCCTCCTCCACGTCGGCGAGGACCATGCGCGCGGAGGCGGCGACCTTGACGTGCACTTCGGCCTGTGCCGCGGAGCGGCGCCGGAGCAGATCCTCGGCGCGCGGCGGCGCGGCGATCTGCCGCAGCTGTTCCCGGCGGAACAGGCGCTGTTCGTGCAGGTTCTCCCGCAGCGCGGCGAGATCCTCTGGCGACAGGTGCGTGGCACGGTCGCCGATGGTCTGGTGGTTCACCACTTCACCCCTTTGAGCAGGGCGGAGACGAAGACGGGTCGGATGGGGCGGGTCAGGCGGTGGCACGGCCCTGGCAGGCGACGCAGTACCGGGTGTAGGGGAGGATCTCCAGGCGTTCGGCGGGGACGGGCTTGGCGCAGCCCTGGCAGGTGCCGTAGGCGCCGTCGTCGACGCGGGCGAACGCCTCGTCGATCTCGGTGAGGACCCGCTGGATCGCCTCCGTCTGCGCGGACACCAGATGCGCGTCCGTGCTCTGCACGCCCTCGTCGAGGGCGCGCAGCTGAGCCAGGCGGCTGTTGCGGGCGTGTTCCAGGCGCTGGCGGGCCTCATGAGAGGTCAGTCGCCCGGGGCGGGGACCGGTCTGGGCGGTGTCGAGCGGCACGGTGAGGTCCTTTCTCGAAAAGCGCGCTACGCGCAGCAGCGGCCGCCCGGTCGCACCGGCCGCGGTCTCCACGACCGCGAGCACTGGCCGTACCGGACGGCTCGATCCTCTTCGACTCTGCTCGACTCGGCGTCGGAAGCCCATCGGGCGCGGACCCCATTTGCCCGGGACAGCGGTGACCACGGCGCGATGGCGGGGGACGGCGCATGGGTATCCGATGACCTCGGATATGGGGAACGGACCCCATCGACCGCGCGCGGTGCGGGAGGCAGGCTGTGTCAGGCTCGGTCGTGATCAGTGGCTGCGGCTCCGCCCGAGGGCGATGAGCGACAGCAGAGATGATCACACGCGGAGCACGGAAGGAGGAGTTTCCCCGGTGTCGCTGTTCTGGCGGATCTTCGGGCTCAACGCCCTGGTGCTGGGCACCGCCACGGCGCTGCTGCTGTGGGCGCCGGTGACCGTATCCGTGCCGGTGCTGCTGACCGAGGCGATCATCCTGGTCGGCGGTCTCGCCGTCATGCTGGTCGCCAACGGCACCCTGCTGCGCTGGGGCCTGGCCCCGCTGGACCGGCTGACCAGGCTGATGACCACCGTCGACCTGCTGCGTCCGGGCCAGCGGCTGCCCGTACCCGGCGCCGGCGGCGGCAGCGAGGTGTCCGAACTGATCCGCACCTTCAACGCCATGCTCGACCGGCTGGAGCACGAACGCGCCACGTCCAGCGCCCGCGCGCTGCTGGCCCAGGAGGCGGAGCGCCGCCGCATCGCCCAGGAACTGCACGACGAGGTCGGGCAGAGCATGACCGCGATCCTGCTGGTGCTCAAGCGCGCCGCGGACGATGCCACCGAGCCGCTGCGCGAGGATCTTCAGCAGGCCCAGGAGATCACCCGGGAGAGCCTGGACGAGGTCCGCCGTCTGGTGCGCCGCCTGCGGCCCGGAGTCCTGGACGACCTGGGCCTGGTCAGCGCGCTGACCTCGCTCACGCAGGACTTCGCCACCCACACCGGGCTGCGTGTCGTGCGCCGCCTCGACGCCGACTTGCCCACCCTCGACCAGGAGAGCGAGCTCGTGCTGTACCGGGTGGCTCAGGAGAGCCTGACCAACGCGGCCCGCCATGCGGACGCGCGGCAGGTCGAGGTGAGCCTGCACCGCGTCGGCGAGGCGGTGGCGCTGGAGATCGCCGACGACGGCCGCGGTATCGAGGCCGCCTGCGAAGGCGCCGGGATCCGTGGCATGCGCGAACGGGCGCTGCTCGCCGGGGCCACCCTGGACATCACCTCGACGCCCGGCGCCGGCACCCGGATCCGCCTCATCACACCCGCCCCCAGGAAGCAGCTCTGACCATGCCCGATCCGACCCCGCCCGGACCCAGCACGGCCTCGGCACCGTCTCCCACGACCTCTCCCACGACCGCGACGCCGATCCGCATCCTGCTCGCCGACGACCACGCTCTCGTACGCCGCGGCGTACGACTGATCCTCGACAGGGAACCCGACCTGGAGGTCGTCGCCGAGGCCGGGGACGGTGCCGAGGCCATCGAGGCGGCCCGGAGCCAGGAGATCGACCTGGCCGTGCTCGACATCGCCATGCCGCGCCTGACCGGCCTCCAGGCCACCCGCGAGCTGGTGGCGCTCAAGCCGGGCCTGCGCATCCTGATGCTGACGATGCACGACAACGAGCAATACCTGTTCCAGGCACTCAAGGCCGGGGCCTGCGGCTATGTGCTGAAGTCGGTCGCCGACCGCGATCTGGTCGCCGCCTGCCGGGCCGCGATGCGCAACGAGCCGTTCCTCTACCCCGGCGCGGTCACCGCCCTCATCCGCAACTATCTGGACCGCGTCCGCCACGGGGAGGAGGACCCCGACCAGCTCCTCACCCCCCGCGAGGAGGAAGTCCTCAAACTCGTCGCCGAAGGGCACTCCTCCAAGGAGATCGCCGAGATCCTGTTCATCAGCGTCAAGACCGTGCACCGTCACCGGGCCAACCTCCTGCACAAACTCGGTCTGCACGACCGGCTGGAGCTGACCCGCTACGCCATCCGCGCCGGTCTCGTCGAACCCTGACGCCCGCCCCGCGTCGAACAGCCAGTGGGAAATCGAGCACCCAGCAGGAAAGGGACGGTGCATGCGCCCAGCACCCCGCACCATCCCGGCCGCCGGTCACCGGCTCGCGGGAACGCTCATCGCGCTCCTCGCCGTCCTGCTGGCGTTGGTTCCCGCCGATACCCCGCGCGCCGTTTCCGGCCCGGTACCCCATCCGGCCGTGGCGGCCCATCCGGCCCCGGCGGCCACGGGCGCCGAGCGCCCGGACACCGGTCCCCGCGCGGATGACCCGTGCGCCGCCGGCTGGGCGGCCCAGGCCAGGGTCCGCCACGACCACCTCGGTGAGCGTCCGTGCCCACCGGATCACCACGCCACCGACCCCCGCGATACGGATGCCGATCCGGCTGTCGGTCCACGTACTTCCGCGCCTTCCGCATGCGTACCCGTCTCTCCCGGCCGATCGGCCCACGACCGCGGCCGGGCCCCTCCGGCGGCCGCGGGTACCTGACGCCATCCATCACCCTTTCCTCCGTCGCGGCCGCGCGTGCCGCTGCCGCGACGTGCCTGCCGGAGGCTCGTGTTGAAGCGCCGCAACAAGCGGAACAAGCGGAACAAACGTCAGAAGTCCCTGCGCATGCGTGCGCTGCTCGCCCTCGCCGTGATCGCCGGATCGCTGGCCATCGCCCTCACCACGCCGGTCCGCCTCGGCCTCGACCTGCGCGGCGGCACCCAGATGACGCTGGAAACCGGCTCCACCCCCACCACCGACGCCGACGCCGCGGCCACCGACCGCACCGTGGAAGTGCTGCGGGGCCGCGTCGACGCGCTCGGCGTCGCCGAACCGACCCTCGTCCGCTCCGGCGACCACCGCATCCTCGTCGAGCTGCCCGGCGTGTCCGACCCGAAGAAGGCCGCCGATGTGCTGGGCCGCACCGCGCAGCTCACCGTCCACGCGGTCCTCGGCCCGGCCGGGACCGCTGACGGCGCCGCCTCCCCGCCGGCCGATCCGGCCAAGGAGCGCGTTCTGCCGGACGAGTCCGGACAGCCCCTGCGACTGCGTGCCGCCGATCTGACCGGACGGGACGTCGAAGGCGCCGACGCCCGCTTCGACCAGCAGGGCGGTGCCGGATGGCATGTCACGGTCGACTTCTCCAAGACCGGTCAGGACCGATGGCGGCAGGTCACCGCACGGGCCGCCTGTCACCCGGCCGGCGACCCGCGGCGCCGGGTCGCCATCGTCCTCGACAACAAGATCATCTCCGCGCCGCAGGTCGATCCCTCCGTACCGTGCGGGACCGGCATCCCGGGCGGCACCACCCAGATCACCGGCTCCTTCGACGACACCGAAGCCCGCGAACTGGCCCTGCTCATCTCCGGCGGCGCCCTGCCCGTACCGGTCGAGACCGTCGAACAGCGCACCGTCGGCGCCACGCTCGGCGATGCGGCGATCGAGGCCGCGGCCTGGGCCGCCGTCATCGGCACCGCCCTGACCACACTGTTCATCATCGCCGTCTACCGGCTCCTGGGCCTGCTCGCGACCGCGGCGCTGGCCTGCTACGGCCTCATCTCCTACGCCGCCCTGGCCGCGCTCGGAGCCACATTGACCCTGCCGGGCCTCGCCGGGTTCGTCCTGGCGATCGGCATGGCCGTGGACGCCAACGTCCTGGTCTTCGAGCGGGCCCGCGAAGAGTACGCGGCCCGCAGCCGCCCCAGCGCCCGCTCGGCACTGACGGCCGGGTTCCGCGGTGCCCTCAGCGCGATCGCCGACTCCAACATCACGACACTGATCGCCGCGGGCCTCATGTTCGCCTTCGCCTCCGGCCCGGTACGCGGCTTCGGCATCACCCTCGCCATCGGCGTCCTCGCCTCGATGGTCAGCGCCCTGGTGATCAGCCGGATGCTCGCCGAGTACGCGGCCAACCGCCCCGCGGTCTGCCGCCGGCCCCGCGTCACCGGCATCGCGAGCACCGGCTGGGTCCGCGGCCTGCTGCTGCGCCGCGACCCGTTCCTGATGCGGCGTCCCCGCCGCTGGCTGGCCGCCTCCGCCGCACTCGCCGTCGTGGCCGCGTCCGGCATCCTCGTGCGCGGCCTGGACTTCGGCATCGAGTTCACCGGCGGCCGGCTGATCGAGTACGCCACCAGCACGCCCGTCGACCCCGACCGGGCCCGCACCGCCCTCACCGACGCCGGATTCCCCCGCGCGGTCGTGCAGTCCTCCGGCGACACCGGGCTCACGGTGCGCGCGGAGAACCTGACCAACACCGACGAGGCCACCGTCACCGAAACCGTCAGCGCCCTCGGCGGTGAGACAAAGAAGATCCGTGACGAGCTGATCGGCCCCAGCATGGGCGACGAACTGCGCCGCGACGCCCTCATCGCCCTCTCCCTCGCACTGGGCGCCCAACTGCTGTATCTCGCGGTCCGCTTCCGCTGGTTCTTCGGGACGGCGGCCGTCGTCGCGCTCGTCCACGACGTGGTGATCCTCATCGGCGCCTTCGCCTGGCTGGGCAAGCCCATCGACGGGGTCTTCCTGGCCGCCCTGCTGACCGTCATCGGCTACTCGGTCAACGACTCCGTCGTCCTCTTCGACCGCGTCCGCGAACTGCTCGGCCGCGACCGCACCACACCGCTTCCCCGCCTGACCAACCGGGCGATCCTGCAGACCCTGCCCCGTACCGTCAACACCGGCACGGGTGCGGCATTCATCCTCACCGCCCTCGCCGTCCTCGCCGACGACACCCTCGCCGACTTCGCCCTCGCCCTGCTCATCGGCCTGGCCGTCGGCACCTACTCCTCCGTCTTCACCGCCGCCTCACTCACCATCGAACTGCACCCGCACCGGAAGGCGCCACGGCCGCCGCGGTTCGGCCGGCGACACTCCTCCTCGGGGCAGAACGCGGTGTCGACTTCCGACGGAGCCCCTCGATAGGGTCACCTTCGTTTCCGAGCTCACGTCCTTCCCCACGGCGCCCGCCGCGCCTGCCACTTGCCACTCGCCCGGTCGCTCATCGAGAACGGCGGGCCCGTCCCCGTGACACACCGACGAAAGGACAGCGTCATGCGCAAAAAACCCCGGTCCTGGTGACGAGTGGTGACTGGTCCGGAGACGCCGACGGGTTGGTGTTCCAGAACACGGGGTCCCGCGCCGTCGACGTGGAGTACACCACTTACATGAACGACGGGACCGTCCCGGTGGACGGCACGGTGTGCGTCACGAGAGACAAGGCGAGCAGGCAGTTCTTCTACAACCCGACGACCGTGCACAAGGTCACCTGGCGCGCCGACAACACGTGCTGACATGACCGCACCAGGGGCGCTTCCGGACCGGAAGCGCCCGCCTTTCCTTCTGTCAGCCCCGGCCGCCCGGCCCGCTCACGGCGTCACGCAGGAGCCTTCAGACCGTCCAGGGTGAGGTCGAGCAGGCGTTTGGCCCGTGCCCGGTGTTCGGGCTTGGGTGAAGTGAGGGCGATGCCTTCGAGGGCGGCACCCATGTCGGTGGGGCTGATGTCGGTGCGAATCGTCCCGGCGGCCGCACACGCGTCCATCAGGACGGTGATGGCAGCCTGGATCATGTCCCGGCTGTGGCCGTAGGGGTTGTTTCCCGCGGCGGCGATGGCACGCAGGGCGTCGGCCATGCCGAATTTCGCGGTGACGTAGTCCAGGAAGAGACGTGTCCAGGCGCGCAGGGCCTCGTAGGGCGGCTGCTCGTCGAGCAGACCGGGGACGGCGTCGCACAGCTGAGCCACCTCGTTGCGGTAGACCGCCTCGATCAGGGCCTCGCGGGTGGCGAAGTTTCGGTACAGCGTCGCGCTGCCCACGCCCGCCTCCTTGGCGATGCGTTCCAGGTGCGCGTCCAGCCCCTCCTCGGCGAACACACGCACCGCGGCCGCGAGGATCTTGTCTCTGTTGCGCCGCGCGTCAGCTCGCAACGGGCGCTGTGCACTGTCGGCCATCAGCGGTCGCCATTCTCTCTCCGGATCCCCTTCACCTTGCTGACCGGAGACGCGCCCATTTAGTCTGCCGTAAGTGGTGGCGCCCCCAGTTCCACTGTAGGTCATTTCTGACCTGCGTATATCCCCTTGGAAGGACATTGGCCATGTCAGGTGTCGAAGGCAAGGTCGTGGCGATCACAGGTGCCAGCAGCGGCATCGGAGCGGCGACGGCGACCCACCTCGCCGAGAGGGGCGCCCGGCTTGTGCTCGGGGCCCGGCGGGAAGACCGGTTGCACGCGGTGGTGGACCGGATCACGGCGCGGGGCGGCTCGGCCGTCGGGGCCGTCATCGACGTGACGCGCCGCGAGGACCTCAAGCGGCTGACGGACGTGGCGGTCGACCGGTTCGGTCGGCTCGATGTCCTGGTCTCCAACGCCGGCACGATGGCGGTGTCACCGTTCGACGAACTGCGCCAGGACGACTGGGACGCGATGGTCGCGACGCATATCACCGGCCTGCTGAACGGTATCGGGGCGGCACTTCCCATCTTCCGGCGGCAGCGCTCCGGCCAGTTCGTCAACATCGCCTCCACCGCGGCCTACGTCGTGAAATCCCCGCAGGCCGTCTACGCGGCCACCAAGACGGCGGTGAAGGTGCTGACCGAGGGGCTGCGGCAGGAGTCGGGACCCCATCTGCGCGTCACTCTGGTCTCACCCGGATTCACCAACACCGAGGGCGTGGGCAAGGGGGCGAGTCCCGAGGCAGCGGCGGCGGCAGCCCGGCAGCGCGACGAGATCGCCATCCCGCCCTCCGCCATCGCGTCCGCGATCGGTTACGCGATCGAGCAGCCCGCCGGCATCGACGTCAGCGAGGTCGTCGTCCGGCCCACCGCGCAAGCCTGACAACCGGGGGAGACAACCACGTCTGACCCGTCCCCCCGCCGGAGGTGGCGGTTCAGGCCGCCGGGGCGACCGGCACCGTGGCCATCCCGGCCGCCTGGCGCAGCGCCTCGACCATGCTGCCCGCTTCCGCCGTGCCCGTTCCGGCGATGTCGAAGGCGGTGCCGTGGTCGACGGAGGTACGGATGACGGGCAGACCCACGGTGAGGTTGACACCCGCCTCGATGCCCAGGACCTTGACCGGGCCGTGGCCCTGATCGTGGTACATCGCCACGATCAGGTCGTAGTCGCCGCGTGACGCGAGGAAGAAGGCGGTGTCGGCGGGGAGCGGACCCCGGGCGTCGACGCCGTCGGCGCGCAGCTTGTCCAGGGCCGGAACGATCTTCTCGTCCTCCTCGCCGTAGCCGAACAGGCCGTTCTCACCCGCGTGCGGGTTGATGCCGCAGACGCCGATGACGGGGTTCGGGGTGCCGGCACGGACCATCGCCTCGTGGCCGCGGCGCACGGTGCGCTCGACGAGGCCGGGCTCGATGCGGTGGACGGCGTCGATCAGGCCGATGTGCGTGGTGACGTGGATGACCTTCACCTTCTCGGTGGAGAGCATCATCGAGACCTCCTCGGTCCCGGTCAGATGGGCGAGGAGTTCGGTGTGGCCGGGGTAGAGGTGGCCCGCGGCGTGCAGGGCCTCCTTGTTGAGCGGTGCGGTGCAGATGGCGTGCACCTCGCCCGCCACGGCGAGTTCGGCGGCGCGCCTGATGAACGCGTACGCGGCGTCCCCCGCGACCGGCGACAGCCTGCCCCAGGGCAGATCGGCGGGGAGCAGCCCGAGGTCGACCACGTTGACGCGGCCGGGTGTGAACTCCGCGTCGCGCGGATGGTCGACGGCGGCGATCTCGCAGTCCAGGCCGAGGACGCGGGCGGCCTCGCGCAGCCGCCGCGCGTCACCGATGACGACGGGGCGGCAGCGGGTCAGGACGGCGTCGTCGAGCAGGGCCGCGACGACGACCTCGGGACCGATACCGGCACCGTCGCCCATGGTGACGGCGATGAGGGGGAGGGGGGTGGGCATGAGGGCAACTCCTAGGCGGGAGGCGGGAGGCGGGAGGCGAGGCGGGGGCGGGCGGCAGGAGGCGGACGGTGAGGTTCGGGCGGCTGCCGTGGTGGCAGCCGGACGGGGCCGCGGCGCGGCGGCGAGTACCCGGCACCGTCGATGGACAACACGGTCGGGCCCAGTGAGGATCATGGCATAAGCTGCGTGAACTGCGCGATACATCTTGCGTGATTTACGCAACCATGCGAGCGTTCCCATGGCGCCGACGGCCGCCACCCATGGGCCGTGTCGCCGTCATGGACGCGGCGCGGACCGGCTTACCCAGCAGATCGCCTCGTACCGCACTCGGCCGCCGCGCGGTGCGTCGCCGGCAGCCACCGCGGCGACCGGTCGGGGCCACGGAGCCGCACGGCGCCATGGGCGATGCGCACATCACGCATGTGATCGCCTACCAGTACGACCGCACCACCCGTCTCACCCGCACCACGCACCACCGCCTCGGAAGGAACCCGCCCGTGACCGTCGGTCTCGCACTCCCGCATGTGCCCGTTACGTTGTCCCCTCTCGTCCTCGGGACGATGACCTTCGGCGACACCGCCGACCGCGCGACGGCCGCGGCGATGGTGGACGCCGCACTCGACGCGGGCATCACCGGCGTGGACACCGCCAACGGCTACGCGGGCGGTGAGAGCGAGCGCATCCTGGCCGAGCTGCTGCCGGGCCGCCGTGACCGGGTGGTCCTCGCCACCAAGGCCGGTATCCCGCACCCCGACCAGGGCGAGCACGCGCCGCTCTCCCCCGAGGGCCTGCGTGCCGCGCTCGACGGGAGCCTCAGGCGCCTGGGCACCGACCACGTCGACCTCTTCTATCTGCACCAGCCGGACCGCGCGACACCGCTCGGCGCGACCCTGGCGACCGTCGCCGAGTTCGTACGGGAGGGCAAGGTCCTCGCCCTCGGCGTCTCCAACTTCGCCGCCTGGCAGATCGCCGAGCTGAACCGCGTGGCCGACGAGGTCGGCGCCCCCTGCCCCGTCGTCGCCCAGCAGCTCCACAACCTCCTCGCGCGCCGCATCGAGGAGGAGTACGTCGAATTCGCCGCCAGTACCGGACTGCGCACGGTGGTCTACAACCCGCTCGGCGGCGGGCTGCTCACCGGTCGCCACCGCTTCGATCAGCTCCCGGAGGGCGGACGCTTCGGCGACTCCAAGGTGGCCGCGATGTACCGCGAGCGGTACTGGAACGAAGAGGTGTTCCACGCCGTCACCGACCTCACCCGCATCGCCTCCGAGGCGGGCCTGCCGCTGACCGACCTGGCCCTGCGCTGGCTGCTGTCCCGGCCCTCCACCGACGCGCTGCTGCTGGGCGGCTCCAAGGTCGAGCACCTGAAGGCCAACATCGCCGCCGCGTCCGCGGGCCCGCTGCCCGCGGACGTCCTGACCGCCTGCGACGAGGTCGGCGCCCGGCTGCGCGGCCCGATGCCCGCCTACAACCGCTGACCCTGCCCGCCCACCTCGCAACGTCGCAAGGGAGACACACATGGCCACCGGCCGCACCTCCGCCCAGTTCATCGCCGCACTGCGCGCTCGTGAGCAGCTCATCGGCTACTGGTCCCTGCTCGATTCGCCGGTCGCCGCCGAGCGCCTCGCCCGCGTCGGCTACGACTACCTGGCCTTCGACGCCCAGCACGGCCTCTTCGGCTACCAGGGCATGCTGAACAACCTCCTCGCCACCGACACCAAGGGCAGCACCGCCGTCGGCATGGTGCGCGTCGAGGCCAAT
Organism: Streptomyces lacaronensis; assembly: GCF_047337785.1. Classification (NCBI taxonomy): domain Bacteria; kingdom Bacillati; phylum Actinomycetota; class Actinomycetes; order Kitasatosporales; family Streptomycetaceae; genus Streptomyces; species Streptomyces lacaronensis. The sequence goes on along the minus strand of NZ_JBLHDK010000003.1, from coordinate 744,884 downwards.
GACCTCACCTACATCGGCAAGGCGCTCGACGCGGGCGCGAGCGCCGTGATCGTCCCGATGATCGACAACGCCCAGGACGCCGCCGACGCCGTGGCCGCCGTCCGCTACCCGCCGCTGGGCCGCCGCTCGTACGGTCCGATGCGCGCCCAGCTGCGCATCGGCCCGAACCCGGCCGACACCCACGACCAGACCGCCGTCCTCGCGATGATCGAGACGGCCGACGGCCTGGCCAACCTCGAGGAGATCTGCGCGACCCCCGGCCTGGACGGTGTCTACGTCGGCCCGTCCGATCTGCGCCTGGCCATCGGCGGAGCGACGTCCACCGACCCCGCCGTACAGGACGAGTTCGAGCAGGCCCTCGCCCGCGTCCGCAAGGCGGCCGAGGCGGTGGGCATCGCGGCCGGCATCCACAACGCCGACGGCGAGAGCGCCGCCCGTCGGCTCGCCGAGGGCTTCACGTTCGCGACGGTCGCGGCCGACGTCGTGCACCTCCAGCAGATCGCGACGTCCCACCTCCGGGCGGCACGCGGCGAGGCCCGCTGATGCCGACCACGCTCATCACCACTCCCACCTTCGCCCGGCATGCGGCGCGCCCCTGGCAGATCCTGGAGGAGGCCGGAGCGGGTCCCCTGCGCCCCCGCGAGGACGCGGCGCTGCCCACCGCCGAACTCCTGTCGCACGCGGCCGAAGCCGATGCGCTGATCGTCGGCATGGACCCCATCACCGCCGAGGTGATGGACGCCGCACCCCGCCTCAAGGTGATCGCCAAGCACGGTGTCGGCGTCGACACCATCGACGTGGCCGCCGCCCACGCGCGCGCGATCCCGGTGGTGTGCGCGCCGGGCAGCAACTCGCGTGCGGTGGCGGAGTACACCTTCGGTCTGCTGCTGTCCGCGACCCGCTCCCTGACCGCCTCGCACACCGCGGTGGCGGCGGGCGGGTGGCCGAAGCTGTTCGGCCCCGAACTGCACGGCAAGACGCTGGGCATCGTCGGCTTCGGCCGCATCGGCCGCCTGCTGGCGGGCTACGCCCGTGCCTTCGGGATGGACCTGCTCGCCCACGACCCGTACGTCTCCGAGGCCGACATCCGCGCGCACGGCGCCGAACCGGCCGCGCTCGACGCCCTGCTGGCGCGCGCCGACGCCATCAGCCTGCACACTCCGCCCGACCCGTCGGGCACCCCGCTGCTCGACCGCTCCCGCCTGGCGGCGATGAAGCCGGGCGCGATCCTGGTCAACGCCGCGCGCGGCGGCCTCATCGACGAACGCGCGCTCGCCGATCTGCTCGGCTCCGGGCACCTGGGAGCCGCGGCCCTCGACGCGTTCAGCACCGAGCCGCTGCCCGCCGGCCATCCGCTGCGCGAGGCCCCGCGCACCGTCCTCACCTCGCACATGGCCGCCTGCACGCCCGAGGCCAACCAGGCCATGGGCGCGATGGTGGCCGAGGACGTCGTCCGCGTACTGGCGGGTGCGGAGCCGCACCACCCGGCGCGCTGAGACGCGGCGGCACACGGCACCACGACACGCGGCGGCACACCGCACCACAACACGCCCCCACACGACCCCTGTCCCTATTCCGGATACCGGCGACGGCGCCGGAAGATCCTCTAAGGACCCGCTATGTCCACCACGACCGACGGCGCCACGGCGGCGCCGCCACCCGCGCAGACCGACCCGTACGCGCTGCGCGCCGAAGACGCCCGCCCGGCCCCCGAGACCTTCCGCGGCCGACTGCGCCACCTCGGCCCCGGGCTCGTGCTGTCCGCCGCCGTCGTCGGCTCCGGTGAGCTGATCACCACCACCTCGCTCGGTGCGAAGGCCGGGTTCGCCCTGCTGTGGCTGGTGATCGTCTCGACCGCGGTCAAGGTGTGGGTGCAGATGGAGCTGGCCCGCTGGACCATCCTCAACGGCCGGCCCGCGCTCGACGGGTTCCGCGACGTGGGCCCCCGGATCGGCCCGCTGAGCTGGATCAACTGGCTCTGGATCGGCATGGACTTCGCCAAGATGTTCCAGCGCGGCGGCATCATCGGCGGCACCGCGGCCGCCTGCTCGATCCTGCTGCCGATCCACGGGGCCTCGCTGAGCACATCGTCGCTGACGATCTGGGCCCTCATCGTGACCGGTGCCGCCATCCTCATCCTGCAGACGGGCAAGTATCCCGTCGTCGAGCGGGTCGAGATCGTCGGCATCACCCTCAAGACGATCATCACCTTCGGCCTGGCCCTCGCCCTGCCGTTCACGGCCTTCGGGTACGGCCCCGAGCAGTTCGCCGACGGGCTGAGCTTCCAGATCCCCGCGGGCACGGTCGGCATCGCGCTCGCCATGTTCGGTATCACCGGCGTCGGCGCCGACGAGATGACGACGTACACCTACTGGTGTCTGGAGAAGGGCTACGCCCGCTGGACCGGGCCCGACGACGGCAGCGAGCAGCGCGCCCGGCGGGCCGAGGGCTGGCTCAAGGTCATGCGGCTCGACGTGGGCGTCTCCTGGGTCGTGTGCACCATCTGCACCCTGTCCTTCTACGTGATCGGCGCCTCGGTGCTCCATCCGCAGGGCCTGGTGCCCGAGGGCAACGACATGATCACCACGCTGTCGCACATCTACACCGACACGCTGGGCCCCTGGGCGGAGTACCTGTTCCTGGGCGGCGCGATCGCCGTCCTCTTCTCGGTCACCGTCGCCTCGTCGGCCAGCGTTCCCCGCCTGTGGACCAACACCCTCGGGCTGCTCGGGGTGGTCGACTGGCACGACATGCGCTCGCGCACGCGCACCATCCGCATCCTCACCTGCTGTCTGCCCCCGGTGTGGATGTGCATCTTCCTGTGGGTCCAGTCCCCGGTCCTGATGGTGCAGATCGGCGGCATCGGTGGTGGCATCTTCCTGCTCGCGGTCGTCGTCGCGGTCTGGCGCCTGCGCTACACCGGTGTCCCGCCCCGCTTCCGCGCCAACCCCTGGCTGACCGCCGCCCTCGTCATGAGCAGTGTGGCGATCGCCTTCCTCGGGGTGTACGGGGTGCTCGACACGCTCGAGCTCACGCCCGGGAGCTGAACCGGCGGCGGGATGTGCTCGTGCCGCCCGGCACCGCACATCGCCGTCCCCTGCGCCCCGCCATGCCGGTGCCCGCCTGTCCACGGAGGCGGCGACACCGGGCGGACATGGCGGGGCGTCGGTGGTGAACTGCCGCTTTCCCACGCCGAGGCAAACAGGGTCCTGGACCAGCGCGCTGGTCGAAGCCGGTGAGAAGCCCGCCGAGACCGTCAAGGCCGCCGATGCCACCTTGCTGGACGTCCGCCCGGACGAGGTGGAACTCGCCGACGGCAGAGTCCGGGACGCACCGCTCTGCCCGGGGATCGAGCTGGCCGCAAGGCGTACGCGATGGTGCGGCTACGTTCGTCCCTCGCGCCTCTCCGACGCGATCGCCGAACTGGCGGAGACCCGCGGGGGCGGCAAGGTCATCGCGGGCGGGCAGTCGCTGACACCGGTGCTCGCCCTGCGGCTCGCCCGCCCCGACACGCTGATCGACATCAACTCCGTCGAAGAGCTCGGCGCGCTGAACCGGTCCGGGCCGGCCCTGCACATCGGCGCGACCGTGACGCAGCGCCGTGTGGAGCGGGACCCGCTCGGCGCGGGTGTCCCCCCGGAGCTGCCGCGGACGCCGTCACCGAAGCCGACATCCGGGCAGGCGCCGTCCGGGCCGGTGAAGACCCCCAGAGCCCTGAGCACGTCCAATCCGACACTCGGGATGGCCGCGGTGTTCGGCTCGTTCGCCGTCACCGTGGTCATGCGTCCCGCCGGTGGCGCGCTCTTCGGCGAAGTGGCCGACCGCAGAGGCCGCAAGATGGCCATGGTCGTGGTGATGAGCGGCGTGGGCCCGACCACGGCGGCCTCCGATGGGAATCGGCCGCCCAGGCCCTGGACCTGCCGCCGCGTGTGGTGGCGGATCAGCTGATGACCGAGTTCCGGCGCCGGGGCGGGTGAGACGAAGTCCGCTCAGGCGCGCCGCAGCGTCGCGGTGGCGATCTCCAGGAAGTCGCGCAGCGGTTGCTTCTCGCGCCCGTCCGCGGCGACGGCCAGGCAGGTCTCGGCCCCTGGGGCGTCCGTGACGGGGAGGTGGACGAGGTCGGGGCGGGAGTAGGAGCGCGCGGCGCTCATGGAGACGAGCGCGATACCGTGCCCGGCGGCGATGAGCTCGAACTTCTCCTCGATCGAGGACATCGGCCGTGTCGTCGCGGTGATCATCTTCTCGCCGTCGAGGTCGGCGCAGATGAGCTTCTCGCGGCGCGCCAGCGGATGCGTCGCGGGCATGCAGGCGACCCTGGGCTCGTGCCCGATGGGGATGGTACGCAACCCCGAGTCGTCGAAGGGCTGTCGCAGGTATGCGACCTGGGCCCGGCCGTCCCGGAGCGGCGCGTCCGGTTGCCACCAGTGGGCGGGGACGACGTCGGTCTCGACGTCCGGGTGGCGCGATGTGAAGGCCCGGATCGCGGCCGACACACGCAGCCCGGGGGAGAAGGCGACAACGAGGCGCTGGGCACCCCGTTCGGCGTCGTGTACGCGCCGCACCGCCGCGGCGACCGTCCCGAGGATCCGCTGCGCCTCCTCGTGGAGCTGTTTCCCGGCGGGGGTCAGCTCCACGCTGCGAGTGGTCCGTACGAGCAGGGCGCACTCCAACTCCTGCTCGAAAGCCTTGATTTGGCGGCTGAGGACCGGTTGGGCGATGAAGAGCTGCTCCGCGGCCCGGCCGAAGTGCCGGTGCTCGGCCACCGCGGCGAAATAGCGGAGCTTGCGCAGATCGAGATCCATGCCCTTAAGGTATCAATTGCCGGAGAAGGTATTGGACGCTACGGGGCGCCCGCCCCGAGACTCATAACATGATCGTTATTACCGCTCCCACCGGCCAGATCGGCAGCCGGGTCATGGGAATCCTGCTCAACGAGGCCCCCAAGCGCGGCGAAGAGCTGCGGGTCATCGTGCGCGACCCGGGGAAGCTCCCCGACGCCGTCCGCGACCGCGTCGACGTCGTCACCGGCTCGCACGGTGACGCCGAGGTCGTCGACCGGGCCTTCGCCGGTGCGGACGCCGTCTTCTGGCTGGCCCCGCCACACCCGCGGGCGCCGAGTCTGGACGCCGTCTACTCCGGGTTCACACGCGCCGCCGCGAAGGCGTTCACGGTCCACGGGGTCGGACACGTCGTCGGCGTCTCGGCGCTCGGCCGCGGCACACCCGCCGCCGGCCGCGCCGGGCATGTGACGGCCTCGCTGGCCATGGACGACCTCATCGCGGGGACGGGCGTGGCCTACCGGGCGCTCGCCTGCCCCAGCTTCATGGACAACCTGCTGCGGCAGGTGGCCTCGATCCGCGACGACGGCGTGTTCACCGACACCGCCGCCGCCGACCGCGGGGCACCGACGGCCGCCACCGGAGACATCGCCGCGGCCGCCGCCGGGCTGCTGCTCGACCGCTCGTGGTCGGGCACGGGCGAGGTCCCGGTGCTGGGCCCCGAGGACCTTTCGGCGAACGACATGGCGCGCATCATGTCCGAGGTGCTCGGCCGCTCGATCCGCTACCGGCGGCAGTCGCTGGAGGACCTGCGCGCCGCACTCACCGGACGCGGCATGGGGGAGGCGCTCGTGCAGGGCTACGTCGACATGATGCGCTCCAAGGACGAGGGCATCGACGCGGGCGTGCGGCGCACCCCTCGGACCGCCAGTCCGACGACCTTCCGCCAGTGGTGCGAAGAGGTCCTCAAGCCGGCGGTCCAGGCGTGAGCGCCCCCAAGACCGCTCTCATCGTCGGCGCGTCCCGCACCCTCGGACTCGGCCTCGCCACCGAGTACGCGCACCGCGGCTGGAACGTCATCGGTACGGTCCGGGGCGAGCGGCGCACCGGACTCCACGACCTGGCCGAGGCATCCGGGGGCCGGGTCACGGTCGAGTCGGTGGACATGACGAAGCCGGACGAGGTCGCCGCGCTGCGCGAGCGCCTGGCGGAGCGCACGCTGGACCTGCTGTTCGTCAACGCCGCCATCACCCGGGGCAACGTACCGATCGGCGACGTACCGACGGAGATGTTCACCGAGGTCATGGTCACCAACGCACTCAGCCCGATGCGCGTGGTCGAATCCCTCCGCTCGCTGGTCGCCCCGACCGGGACCATCGGCGTCATGTCCTCGCGCCAGGGCAGCCTCGGCCTGAACACCAAGGGCGGCCAGGACGTCTACCGCGCCAGCAAGTCCGCCCTGAACCAGCTGATGCGCAGCTACGCCGCCCGGTACGCCGAAGCCGCGCACACGCTGCTGCTGATGTGCCCCGGCCACGTCCGCACCGAACTCGGCGGGCCGGACGCACCGCTGACCATCGACCAGTCCATCCCGGGCGTGGTGGACACGATCGACCGCCACAGCGGCGAACCGGGCCTGAAATTCCTCAACCACCAGGACCAGCTCGTGCCCTGGTAGCCCGGGTAGTAGCCTCCGGGTAGTAGCCGCCGCACCCGGGGTGCGGCGGCACCCGGGCTCTTCCCTCAACCGGCCCGCATCCTCTCGTACAGGGCCGGGTCGTGGGCGCAGATGATCGTCAGGTCGGGTTCCGCGCGCCGGTGCAGTTCGCCGAGGCGGGCGTGGTTGGCGCGGACCTGTTTCAGGTCGTACGCGACGGCCGCTTCCATGGCGCGGAGGGCAGCGGGCACGGGGGCGCGGCCGTCGAGGGTGCCGGGGTGGTAGAAGGCGTCGCCGGCGTGCAGGATCCAGTGGGTGCCGGTGTCGACCGCGACGCAGGCGTGGCCGCGGGTGTGGCCGGGGAGGGAGACCAGGACGACGCCGGGCGCCACGGAGTCGAGCTCCTTGGCGGCGGCGAACCCGCGCCACGCCTCGCCGTCCGGGCTGTGTTCGACGATGCTCGGGCCGTGGGCCCACTGGGCGGGGCGGAAGCGGAGGCGTTCGCGCCAGGAGGGGGCGTGGATGGCGCCGTGTGCCTCGGCCGCGGTGACGTGGACGCCGGCGTGCGGAAAGTCGGCGAGGCCACCGATATGGTCGGCGTCGAAGTGGGTGAGGACGATGTGGCGGACGTCGTCGCGGCGGAAGCCGAGCCGTTCGACCTGGTGGGCGGCGGTTTCTTCGGGGTCCAGGGCCGGTTTGACGTAGTGGCGGGCCGGGCCCACGCGGCGGCCATGGCTGGCGATGTCCATGAGACCGAAGCCGGAGTCGACGAGCACGAGTCCCTGTGCGTCCGTCTCGAGAAGGAGGACGTGGCAGACCAGCCGCGGTCCGCCGCGCAGACGCATGGTGCCGCAGTTGAGGTGGTGGACCTTCACGACAGGTCGGCCTTCGGCGTGTTGACGAGGGCGGGGTGTGGGGCGCCGCCGGTTTCCTTGAGGAGTCCGCGCAGACAGCGGACGGCCAGGAGCCAGTTGCGCGGGTTGCGCGGGTTCAGGCCGCCGATCAGCTGTTTCAGCAGTGTGAGGCTGTCGAAGTAGATCCGCTCGCAGACGAGGTTCTCAGCCCCGTCCCCGCCGTCGCCGAAGATGAAGTACGCGGTCATGCGGACACGGAAGCGGTTTCCGGTGGCCGGGATCGCGCCGAGCGGGCCGAGGTGCGTGCCCAGCAGCCAGAATTCGACGATCACGGCGTCGCCGCTGTGGCGCAGGGCGATGATCTCGTGGTCCTGGTCGGGGAAGGCGCGGCGGCTGTCGCGGTAGTAGCCGCGCACGGCCGCGTCGCCGTCGTGGACCGTCATCGTGGGGATGAGTTCGTAGCGCGGATGCGGGAAGGTGGCCAGGACGTCGTCCCACTCCTGGCGGACCTCGTCGTGGAAGTGGTCCAGGACCAGCTTCTGGCGGGCCGCGAGGATCTCGTCGCTGATCACGGTGGTCATCGGTGGGTCACTGCCTTGTGGGTGAAGGTGGGCCTGGTGCCGGGGTTGGTCCAGGCGGCGGTCAGTTCGCTGGAGGGGAAGAACTGCGGGAAGCGGGGGTCGGCCTGGGCGCGGTCGACGAGTGTTTTCTCGATGATGAGCGAGTTGTACTGCTCGGCCGTCGTCTCGATGGTGTTGGCGTTCAGAACGACCTCCTGCTGCCAGGCGCGAGCCCAGCGGGCGATGCCGGGCATGCGGGAGTGCTCGGGGGTCAGGCACTCGGCGGCGATGGCGTTCTCGCTGGACGCCCAGATGCCGCTGGAGGTGTTCAGCAGGAGCGTCTGGTTGCCCAGCACATGGCCGGGGGTGGAGATGACCGCGACACCGGGGCCGAGGAGCAGCGAGCCGTCGGCGGCGGACAAGGCCTCGGGCCGTACATCCCGATAGGCCTCGGGCTGGTACCAGGGCCGCTGGAGCGGGTGGAGCTCGGACATGGCCAGCAGCTCATGCCGTTGCACGATCACCTTGGCGCGGGGGAACGCGGGCTCGACCGGACCGTCGCCGAAATCCGGCTGGGGTGTGCTGGTGCCGATCCACCGGCGCAGGTCCTGGGTGTGCAGATGGTCGAAGAGGAGATAGTCGACGTCCTCGGGCGCGATGCCGAGCCGGGCCAGATGCCCGAGGACGGTGCCGTGTTCGGTGACCATCAGGGATCGCGCCGGGCCGGGTGTGCGGCGGGCCAGCGCGGCGAAGTACGGGGTGTTGCGGCCGAGTTGGACATCGCTCGGCTCGAACAGGAGCACCCGCCGCCGCCCGTCGCCCTCGGTCCAGCGGATGACGAGCATGCGGTTGGTGATGGCGAGGAACGGGGCGATGGCCCGGGAGGCGCGGAAGAGGCCGAATCTCGTCGGATAGGGCAGGGTCACCAGGTCGCAGGTGGTGACGGTGTCCGGGGTACCGGTCGCCGCGAACTCGGTACGCAGCGCCTCCGCCCGCGCACGGGCCCACACGAGCTGTGCGCCGTAGCCGCCGGGTACGTCCGCGAGGCCGTCGAGGGTGGTGATCGGGGTGCCGGGCGTGGACAAGTCGAGGACATCGGTGTCCTGCCAGGCGAGTTTCATCGATCGAGTCCCTTCTTCCCTGGTCAGCTCGTGAACCCTGTGCGATCGCCCACGGTGACACTTGCACTGCAAGTCTCGTGGGCCGGAACGCTAGACTTGCGGCGTAAGTGATGTCAAGGGAAGGTGACGCATGACGGCGCGAGGAACCGGCCGTGGCAGGCGGGTCGGCCTGACCCGTGAAAAGGTGATCGCGGCAGCGGTGACGATGATCGACCGCGATGGCCCCGACGCCTTCTCCCTGCGCAAACTGGCCACGGAGCTCGACATCGAGAACATGTCGCTCTACAACCACGTACCGAACAAGGAGGCCCTTCTCGACGGCGTCGCCGAAGCGCTCTTGGCCGGTATCGCCTTTCCCGAGGGGGAGGGCGGATCATGGCAGAAGCGGATCCGGGCGCACGCCGCCGCCTTCCGCGCGGCCGCGAAGGAGCACCCGAAGGCGTTCCCGCTGGTGCTGACCCGGCCCACGCAGTCGCCCGCCGCCCTGGAGGCCATGCGCTCCACGCTGTCCTGCCTCGACGAACTCCGCCTCGCCCCCGAGGAGATGGTCCACGTCCTGCGCGGCTACACCGCCTTCATGGTCGGCTCGATCATGCGTGAACTGGGTTACGCCATCTATCTGGGCGCCATGGACAGCGACCAGGTCCAGCAGCGCACCGAAGCCATCGCGGCCTCCGGCGACCCGATTCTGACCGCGACGGCGCCCTATCTGGCCGACAGCGATCACGACGCGGAGTTCCAGTACGGGCTGGAGCTGATGATCTCCGGCCTGGCCGCCAAGGTCGGCGTCCCCTACGAGGCCCCAGCCGCGCGTATCAGCTTGATCTGATGTGTCACGAGTGGGTATCCGTCTCGCGGTGGGGCGCCCACCTGGGGATGTGTGGTGACGCGGCTCGCCTAGAGTGCCGGTCATGTCCCAAACAAAGATCTTCAAGAACCTTGCTCACCACCCGCAGTCCGCCTCGACGTCGTCTCGGCGAATGAAGAAGACCCTGATCGCGGCCGTCGGCATCGGCATGGCCGTCGCGTTGAGCGGATGCAACGAGGACACCGGCAGCGGCACGGACAAGGACACCGGCGCCGCGGAGTCGAAGGCGCCTTCCGCGGGGTCGTCCAAGTCCTCCGCCCCGGAGAGCCCCTCGGGCGATCAGCCGTTGTTCACGGGGTGGCAGACGCAGACCTCGCAGAAGCACCACTTCCGTTACGACGTGCCCGCCAAGGCCGAGAAGTGGAAGATCCTGGATGAGGAGACGGCCCTCTCCTACACGGACAAGAACGGCCAGCCGATCGTCGTCATGACCGCGGCCGGCAACTACCGTGAGGGCGGCTGCGCGTCGAGTCCCAATCCCAAGGCATTTGGTGAGGCGGGGAAGGGGCAGCTCGCCACCGTCGGCACCACGGGCGGCGGCAAGGACGGCACGCTCCAGGAGAACGCCCGCAACTGGGCGGGCAACTGGGGCTTCGCCGCGTACGGCGGTGCGGACCACAAGCCCAAGATCAAGGTCAGTGAGGCCAAGCCGTGGAAGCAAGGGGGTATTGAGGGCTACACCGCGACCGCCCAGGTCACCGTCACCAACCGCCCGAGCTCCTGCGTTCCGCCGAAGGCCGTCGTGCACAGCGTCGCGCAGAAGCTCCCCGACGGGACGATGCACGGTTGGGTGATCTACGCGGACCAAGGAGTTCCGAAGGCGCTGACGGACACCCAGCTCAAGAAGATCATGAGTACCGTCCGGTCCACCGGCAGCTGACCACCGGCCGGCTGCCGGGCAGGGCGAGCTGCCAGGCCACGGAGCCGTACGGGGGTCGCCGGATGTTCGGGTGCCGGACCCGGAAACGGGTCCGGCCGCACCCGAGTTGGTTCAGGCTTCAGGCGGAGGCGCGGAGCGGCGCCAGGGCCCCGCACGCAGGTCATGCCGATCCTTCAGAACGAGTGGGGCCCGAATCGGCCCCAGGCCACGAAGACGGGCGGTCCGCGAGCTGTTCCTCGACCACATCACCCCGGCGGAGCCGCGGACGCTGGCGCAGGTGTCCGAGCGCGTGGTGGAGAAGCTGGACGAGGCCCCTCCTGATCACGGCCAGCCGCTCCGTGGCGGGCCCCGGCGGATGGCGCGCCCTCCCCAGCGGTCAGTCCAGCTCCGCTTCGGCGAGTGTCCGCTGGACTGGTAGCTGCCGCGGATTCTCTCCAGTAGATTCCTGCTGGTGCGGGCACGGGAAGTGGCGTGACAATCCAGCGAGTTGTTCCCTGTTTTCCGTGCGAGACGTCAACGGAAACCCATAGGCGTGACGGAGATGGTGGCAGTGCGGAGACGAGTGATGAATCTGATGGCGGCCGTAGTATGCGCCGGTGCCGTCGTGGTGGGTGCCGGTGCTCCGGCCAATGCCGTGGAGCCCGAGCCGGAAGTCATTCCGATCGATCTCCTTCTGGCCGGATCCTATGCGGATCCGGTCCGGGATGCGATGGCCATCTGGAACAAAGCCGTCCCCGGAATCACGTTCGTCGAGCAGGACACCCCGGCGGCTTTACGGGTCAAGGAATACACGACCGCGAACGGCACCGGTTCCCACTCCTTCGTCAACGGCTTGGGCAGGGGCTGGGTCTACCTCGAAACAGGGGATGCTCAGAAGTACAAGCCGTCCCGCATCGCCGTGCATGAACTGGGGCACATTTTGTCGCTCAGTGACCTTGGACCGGGCAGCGTCTGCTCCAAGGTGATGTCCGGCGCCTGGGCCGGCCCCGAGTGCACCAACGATCAGCCGGACGCGGAAGAAGCTGCCGAGGTCGCGGATTTCTTCGCCGCGCACGATGTCGGTGACCCGGTACCGGGCTGGGGCACTCCCTCGGAGGGCTGAACGCGCGACGCCACCGCGGGACGGCGTTCGCATGCCTCCCAACGGGCGGGAACCGACTCCGGATCCGCCACGACTACTGCACCGGGCGACGTTCCCGCCCCGTGTACCAAGTGGATCCAGGAGTGTTTCGATGCGTTCTCGTGTGTGGTGGGGTACGACGGCTGTCGCGCTGGGCGGCCTCCTCGCGGCGGGCTGCGGCGACGGAGGCGGCAGCGGGGACGGCGGCGGGGACGGCGACAAGGCGAGTGCCGGCGCCGAGAAGTCCGCCACCGGCGACTACCCGGTCACCCTCACCGACTGCGCGGGCGCCAGGACCACGTTCTCGAAGGCCCCCGAGAGGATCGTCACCAGTAACGCCTCCAGCCTGGAGCTGCTGCTCCGCCTCGGCGCCGGTGACAAGGTGCTCGGCACCGGCTTCCCGCCCGGCGAAGGCACACTGCCCGGTGAACTCGACGCGCGGGCGCGGAAGGTGAAGGTGCTCGCCCAATCCGTGATCCCGAAGGAGAAGCTCCTCGGCTCCGGCGCGGATGTGTACATCGACACCTTCGCCTCGATGAACATGGGCGGCGGCATGGGCGACGCTCCGACGGAGGAGGAGTTCAAGGCGGCCGGGATCAAGCACATCTACCTCAAGTCCACCGCCTGTGCGGCGCGGAACAGGCGCGCGCTGACCGAGCTGTCCGCGGTGGAGGCCGACATCACCTCCCTGGGCGCGGTCACCGGCACGAGCGCGAAGGCGAAGGAACTCGTCGACGGCATGAAGGAGAAGGTGGGCGCCGTCCAGAAAGCGGTCGGCAGGACGGCGGAGGATGAGCGGCCGACGTACTTCTTCTTCGATTTCGACGCCGGTACCAAGCAGCCCACCGCCGTCTGCAAGAGGCAGGTCGCCAACGCGGTGATCACTCTGGCCGGTGCCCGCAATGTCTTCGCCGACTGCGACGGCGACTACAAGCAGGTCGGCTGGGAGGATGTCATTTCCAGGAACCCGGACTGGATCCAGCTGGGCGTCCGTAACCGGGGCAGCCGGACGGCGAACGAGAAGGCGTTCGACGAGGCGCGGAAGTGGCTTGAGTCGAACTCCGCCACCAAGGGCCTGAAGGCCGTCAAGGAAGGCCACTTCCTGCGCGTCGGCTCCGAGCCGACCACCATCGCCGGCGTCGAGAACGCCGACACCGTCCAGAAGATCGCCAAGACCCTCTACCCGGGCAAGGTCGGCTGACCGTGCTCGATGTCACGGTGAGCCGGAAAGGCGCTACCGATGGCGCCACCCAAGCCCCCGCGCGCACGCGGCGGTCCGTGCCCGCCGGGCCGCTGGCGCTGCTCCTCGCGGTCGCGCTGCTGGCGGCCCTCACAGCGGCGGTCGCCTGGGGCTCCACGTCGATCCCGCCGGGTGAGGTGTGGAGCGTGGTCTGGCGCAGACTGACCGGCCATGCCCCCAGGCCCGGCACGAACGACCTGATCGTCTGGCAACTGCGCCTGCCCCGTGCCCTGCTGGCCGCGCTGGTGGGTGCCGGGCTCGGTCTGGTCGGTACGGCGATGCAGGCCCTCGTCCGCAACCCACTGGCCGACCCGTACTTCCTGGGCGTCTCCAACGGCGCCTCCCTCGGCGCCGTCGCCGCCATCGTCCTCGGCCTCGGCACCGGGGGCGCTCTGGGTCTCGGCCTGTCCGGCGCCGCGTTCGCGGGAGCCCTGGCCACCTTCGCCCTCGTCTGGGCGGTGGCCCGGCGCGGCGGGGGATTCGCGCCGCTCAGACTGGTGCTCGCCGGGGTGGCCATCGGGCAGTTCCTGTCCGGCTTCACCAGCTACCTCGTCCTCCAGGCCGGGGACGAGCAGCAGACGCACAGTGTGCTGTTCTGGCTCATGGGCAGCCTGAGCGGCGCGAGCTGGCCCCTGCTGGCCGGCCCCGCGGTGGCGGTTCCGGCGGTCCTGCTGCTGCTCCAGGCTCGGGCCCGAGGGCTCAACGCGCTGCTGATGGGCGATGAGACGGCCGCCGGGCTCGGCATCGACGTCGTACGGCTGCGCCGTGAGCTGTTCGCGGTCACCAGCCTGCTCACCGGCGTCCTCGTCGCGGTCTCCGGGGCCATCGCCTTCGTCGCGCTCATGGTCCCCCACGTCTGCCGTCTGGTCGTCGGCGGTGACCACCGCCGCCTGCTGCCCGTGTCGGCGCTCTTCGGCGCGCTGCTGCTGGTGGTGGTCGACCTCGTGTGCCGCACGGCCATGGACACGCAGGAACTCCCGGTCGGGGTCGTCACCTCGCTGATCGGCGCCCCGGCGCTGCTGTATCTGCTGGACCGGCGGTTGGGGAGCGGGAGTTGAGTACCGGACGGAGGGCAGGAGACGCGGTCCTGCCCGAGGAAGCGGGAGCCGAGGACGGACCGGGGGAGCGTCGGTTGAGGATCGATATCGAGGGCCTGAATGTCGCGTATGCCGGACGCACGGTCGTGGCCGGTGCCCACCTCATCGCGGCCGCGGGCGAGATCACCGGCCTGGTCGGACCCAACGGCAGCGGCAAGTCCACGCTCCTGCGGACCGTGTACCGGCACCTGAAGCCCGCCGCCGGGCGCGTTCTGCTCCAGGGCACCGACATCCGCGAGCTGAGCCCCGCCCGGTCGGCCCGGCACATCGCGGCCCTTCCGCAGGAGCGCGGTGAGGACTTCGAGCTGACCGTGCGTGAGGTCGTCGCCATGGGGCGCATTCCCTACAAGCGGGCGTTCGCCGGGGAAGACGCCGCCGACCGGGACATGGTCGCCCGTGCCCTCGCCGATGTCGGCATGGCGGACCACTCCGCCCGCCGCTTCAACGAGCTGTCCGGCGGCGAACGCCAACGCGTGCTGCTGGCCCGCGCGTTCGCTCAATCGACGGATGTCCTGGTCCTGGACGAGCCGACGAACCACCTCGACCTCCGCCACCAGGTCGAACTGCTCGCCCTGCTGCGCGGCCACCGTCGTACCACCCTGGTGTCGCTGCATGACCTCAATGCCGCCGCTTCCGTGTGCGACCGGCTCCATGTCCTGCACGACGGCCGCGTGGTCGCCTCCGGCGCACCCCGCGACGTGCTGCGACCGGCCCTGCTGGCCGAGGTGTTCGGCGTGCGCGCGGCCGTGATCGAGCACCCGCTGACCGGGGACCCGCTGATCGCCCTCGACCATCGGGAAAACGCGGTGGCTCGCCAGAGGGCGGGCGCATGACGGACGACTCTTCCGGTGCGGCGCGGCGCGGGGACGTGTCGGAGCGGCCCGGCGAGGGCTGAGTGAGCCCGTTCGAGCGCGGGCTCGGGAAGCGGCCGGTGCCCCGTAGGGCGGATCGAGACGGTAGAAAGGGCGTATGCCGCGCCGTTCTCCAGCCCCCGAGTCCGAAGCCGAGGCGATGGTCTCCGCCTTGCTGACCGCGTCCCGTCTGCTGGTCGCCGTCTCAGCCCGGTCGCTGGCCGCGGTGGAGGAGTCCCTGACGCTGCCGCAGTTCCGGATGCTGGTGGTGCTCGACGGCCGGGGGCCGCTGAGTCTGTCCGGGCTGGCGGGGGAGTTGGGGGTGCAGCCGTCGACCGCGATGCGCATGATCGACCGTCTGGTCGCGGCGGGGATGGTCGCGCGCGGCGTCTCGGCGGAGGACCGGCGCACCAGCGTGATTTCGCTCACCAAGGGCGGGCGGCGGATCGTGGGTGAGGCCACCGACCGGCGTCGGCAGGAGATCGCACGCATCGTCGAGGCCATGCCGCCGGGTCGGCGTCGCTATCTGATCGACGCGTTGCAGGCGTTCACGGAAGCGGGCGGCGAACCCGCGGTGCCGAACGGCTCCCAGGCACACGCCAACTGGTGATGTCAGACGGCGGCTCCGCCGTCGTCAACTACTTCGGTCATGCAAATGTTGCACTGTCTCAAGATACTCAACATGCACCAGCTCGGTGAAGCACATCGCCGAAGCGCATTCACACCCGCCGCACTCACCGGGCCGCCCATGTCCTGTGCGGTGCGCGGCCACGGCGCTGTGGGAGCGGGACTGTAGCGGATCGGAGGAGCCCCTGCCATCGGTTCCGCACCCTTGATCAAGGAGCAAAATTTGCAGTGTCTAAAGGCCTAGCGTGCTGCGTGCCTACGACGCAGGCGTCCGTCTTCCCCTGGCGGACGCACTCCCGATCCAGGAGGCACCATGACCGCTCACGCCCGGTCAGTACCCGGCCGCTCACGCAACCTCACCATCGCGGGCGTCCTGCTCGTCGCTCTGGCCGTCATCGCCGGAGCCATCGTCTGGGCCACCCGAGGCGATGCGAACGCCACGGAGAACTCCTCGGCGAGCTTCCCCAGCGCCAAGCCGGCCGCCCCCGGTGACGTCGTCACCACAGCCGGCCCGGTGAGCAAGCTGGACATGGAGTTCCTGGTGAAGGTGCGGCAGGCCAACCTGTGGGAGGCCCCGGCCGGTCGGCTCGCCCAGACCCATGCCACCAGTGAGGCCGTCAAACGTGCCGGGATGCATGTCATGGACGGACACTCCAAGCTGGATGAGTTCGTCCGCAACACCGCCGAGGCGCTGAATGTCTCCATCCCGGACGAGGCCAGCACCGAGCAACAGGGCTTCGTCCGCACCCTGGAGGACGCCCAGGGGGCCGACTTCGACAAGAAGTTCGCCAACATCCTCCGCGGCACTCACGGCAAGATCTTCGTCACCATCGCCCAGGTCCGCGCCAGCACCAAGAACTCTGTGATGCGCCGGTTCGCCTCCGAGGTCAATCTCACCGTCCTGGACCACCAGAACGTACTCGACGACTCCGGCCTGATCGACGAGGCCACCTACGACGACATCGCGTCCACCTTCTGACACCCGTACCCAAGGCGGGGCGGATGGCCGCCTCCTCGTGGCGTACCGCCGGGCGCCGTGCCCGCGGGTATCCGGGGCCCTCTCATCGGTCCGCTCCCTGCGATCCGTGAATACCGGCGGGCGGGTGACCGGCGAGAAGTTCACCAGGCCCTGGCGGGTGACGGCCGGCACCACACGGTCCTGTGACCGCAGGACGTAGGCGGGGCGCGGTTCCCACACCAGGGCGGGTTGCCGGGTGGCTTCGCCGTAGCGGGTGCCGCCGCGAGGTCGCGTTGCCGGTCCTCGGGTTCGGCCGTGGCCGGTGCGATCACCCGCCAGGCGCCCGGTGCGACCGCCTCGGCGGCGGTACGCCCCTCCAGACGCGGATGTCCGGCGACGTGCAGCGCGGCGAAGGTACCCGGCGAACCCGGTTGGTGCTACAGCGGAGTTGCCGCGGGAGGCGCCAGCCCTTCAGGGCGGCCATGGCTTGCTCGCCGAGGCAACGGATCCTGGCGTGGGTGCTGTTGTGCCGACGTTGCCACAGCTTGAGACGTCGGCCACGGAAGTGCACCCGGATGGTGCCGGCGCCGACCCGGCTGAGAGTTGCCGCGGAGCTGCGCACCGACCGGTGACCGGTCGGTGCGGATCCGGTCTACCGGTTCGCGGCTTCGCGAGAAGCGATCCGGCTCGTGCGGCCGACCACGCGGCCCACCGCGTTGCGCACCGCGAGGCCCTGCCGGGTGCGGGGCACCATGAGCCTGGAGAGCAGACCGACGCGTCGCTGCCGCGGGCCTACTTCACGGCGGAGCCGCGACTCGTAGGCGGCGAAGGCGCGGGCGTGATCACCGGGATGGGCGGCGAGCTCTTCTGCGAGGGCGTACGCGCCCGCCATCGCCATGCTGGACCCGTCGCCCAGCAGGGCTGTCGCCGCCGCCGCGTCCCCGAGCAGTACGACCCGTCCGCTGGACCACGAGGGCATCCGGACAGTGGTCAGGGGGTCGAAGAACGGAGCCGGGTGGTCGAGGAACGCCGCCACGAGTTCCGGTGCCCGCCACCGCACGTCGGCGTAGGCGTCGGCCACGGTCTGCTTGTGAAGGGCGATGTTCTTGCGGTCGTGGGGCCCCAGCTGCGCGGCCCGGAAGGTGAAGATCGCGAGCGGAGTGGTCCGCGAGGGGTGGAGGACCAGCATCCGGTTCGGCGCGGTCAGCATCGTCATCTCGTTCGGGTCCTCGATGGCGTCGGGTTCCAACGGGACGGTCGCGCCGTACAGGCCCAGGTCGCTCGCGAACTGCCGCTCGGGTCCGAATACCAGGCGCCGTACGGTGGAGTGTATTCCGTCGGCGCCGACTACCAAGTCGAAGCGCCGTGGCGCGGACCGCCGGAAGGTGACGTCGACCCCACCTCCGTCCTGGTCGAGAGCGGTGACCGTGTCGTCGAACAAGAACTCGGCCTCGGTCTGCGCCGACCGGTGGAGCACCTCGGACAGGTCGGCTCGGGTCACCTCGACCGTCGGCGCCTCGTCCGAGGTGAGCGGGAGTTGCAGGATTCGCCTGCCGCCGGGGTCGAGCAGGGTCAGCGACCGATTGCGGGTGGCGAGCCCGCGGAGCTGCGGGAGGATGCCCATGCGCTCGGCGACCGGGATCGCGGGCCCCTTCACGACGATCGCGCTACCACCGGAGCGCAGCTGCCGGGCGTGTTCGACGACCGTCGGCCGGTATCCATTCCGGGAGAGCCAGTACGCGAGTGCGGGCCCCGCGATTCCGGCACCGACTATCAGCGCCTCGGGCTTCTTCATGACGATGACCTCTCGGGGGTGTCGATGAACCACGTCCCCGGCGAGGGCCGGGCCGGGTCTCAGGGAGCGGCGGCACGGGGCAGCGCACCCGGATCAAGGTACGATTAATTTCGTACCTCAGTGGAGCATGCCCTTGAGGTACGATGCAAGTCGTACCTGAAGGGGGTGTCGCGTGGCCGGGAGGAACCTGGTCGGCCCGGAGGCCGATGCGCTCGATCTGGGTGCGGTGTTCCGCGCCCTCGCCGACGAGCACCGTCGTTCGGTGATGACGGAGTTGGCCGCCGACCACAGCGACAGCGAGCGGGGCTGCAACTCGTTCGATCTTCCGATCTCGAAGCAGACCCAGACCCACCACTTCCGGGTCCTGCGCGAGGCAGGTCTCATTGACGAGATCGACTACGGCAACCGCAAGGGCATCCGACTACGACGCGCGGACATCGAGAAGAGATTTCCCGGGCTGCTCGCGCTCCTGGGAGCAGAGTCCCCGGGCAGTACCGCTCCTCGCTGAGCACAGCACGACGCGGGCACGAATGGGATCGGGGGTTGTCGAACAGCGGAGCTTACGGCTTGCCGTCCGGTGCCGTGCTGGTGACAGCACGCAGGTAGGCGCTGACGCGGCGGGTGTGGGCGATGGCCGCCAGGCGGGCGTCGACCTCGGCCTGATCGGGGTAGTGGTGGCTGCCCAGGCCGCGCCGGAGACACCCGAGGTCCTCGCGGGCCTTGGCCGGCTTCCGCTCCCGGGCGGCCCTCTGCCCGGCGGCGTTCGCGCTGGAGTGGACCAGGATACGGCTGCCGCGCTGGTGGGGGCTTTTGCACGCGTCACGCTCGGCGACGTACTCCACCGCGGTTGCGGTGGGAAGATCCTGGGCCGTGTGCACGGCCGGATCACCACAGGCGGCCGCGGCCGGGACGGCGAAGCGCACGCCGGCGGCGTTCATGGCGGCGACGCTGTCGTAGGACAGCAGTTCGGAGGCGATCGCGTCCAGGGCCCGGCCGATCCGGTCGTCGTTGAGGAAGTCCGGTGTGATGGCCGCGGTGTTGAGCCAGGTCGGTCCGCTCGCCGCCGGAGATCTGCCCGTGGCCGACTCCACCGAGGTCGCCCGATTCCTGCGGGACAGGGCCACGCCCTGACCACACAAGGGCCGTCGAAGAACCCCGCACGCCGTTTTTCCTTCCGCTGGGCAGAAAGCCGACTTCCGGGTGTCTCTGGCGCGCTTTAGGGTGCGGTCGCGCTGCGCTTCCGCAGCGCGTACCCGCGCCGCATCCTGGAGGTATATCGATGCGTCCAACCCGTCGTCCGACCAGAGCGACTCCCCCGTTACGGTCCCGGTCCCGCGTCGTGGCCGTGCTGATCGTGCTGGCGACCACCCTCACCTCGGCGCTGTTGACCGTCTCCGTCACACCGACCGCGGCCGCCGAGCGGCAGTCCCGGAGCGAGCCCGCGGTCGGCTCGCCCACCGAGAACGCTTCCGTCCTCGCGGCGATCCCGGATCCGACGACCGCCTCACTCGAGGCCACGAACGGGCCGCTGGCCACCGCCACTTACGCCGTTCCCAACCCGAGCGGGTACGGGTCCGGCACGATCACCTACCCGACGGCCGGTGGCTCGTACCCGAGCGTCGTGCTGATGCCGGGTTATCAAGGCACCCAGCAGAACCTGCGGTGGCTCGCGCCCCGCCTCGCATCCTGGGGCTTCGTCGTCATCAACGTCGGCACCTTTACGCCGGGCGACGATCCCGCGTCGCGCGGTCGCCAGATCAGCGCCGCCGGCACCCAACTGCTCTCGTTCGGCTCCGCCGTCGGCAACCCGATCTACGGGAAGGTCAATGGCACGCTCGGTGCGGCCGGTCACTCGATGGGCGGCGGCGGTGTGATGGTGGCTCTCCGGGACGACTCCCGCTTCAAGGCGGGCGTGCCCCTGGCCCCGTACAACCCCAACCAGAACTTCTCCGGAGTCACCGACCCCACCTTCTTCATGACCTGTCAGAGCGACCCCGTCGCCCACGGCGACACCTACGCTCTGCCCTGGTACAACTCGATGTCCCGGGCCGAGAAGCTCTTCGTCGAGGTTCCCGGCGACCATCTGTGCCCGATGACCGGCTACGGCGACAAGGCCAAACAGGGCAAGTGGATCGTGTCGTTCTTCAGCCGCTGGCTGAACGGCGACACCCGCTTCGGCCCGTTCCTGTGCGGTGCCGCGCGGGAGGCGGACAAGAACAACCCCTCGCTGGTCACGCGCTGGCAGGACACCTGTCCGTTCTGAGCGGATCCGCCTAGGGGCTCCCACGGCCCGCCGTGGGAGCCCTTCTCGCGAGCCCGCTCTTGCCCACTCCGCACGCGGCGCCCTCTGGAGGCGTCGGCTCACGCGCCGTTCTGCCGACCGAACAACGCGCGGGAGATGGTCCGGCCGGTGGCCATGACCACGGGCGCGAGTGCGCTCTGTCCGGCATCAGAGGTCCCCGGGACGACGGACACGGCGGCGACGACCTCGCCTGTCGCGTCCCGCACGGGGGCCGCGGCCCACACCGTGCCCCCGGGGCCGGGCCACCGGCCGTTCACCGCGAAGCCTGTCTTCTCCACCTCGGCCAGCACGCGACGCAGGCCGGTCGCCGGGGCATGGTGGACCAGATAGCGTTCTTGGACAGTGGCCCCCGCGTACGCGAGGAGCACCAGGCCGTCACCGGTGGCGTGCGCCGGGCGCCGTCCACCGACCGGTTCGCCTGCTCCGCCGGTGCCCGGGACACCGATCCGCTCGACGAGCACCGTCTCCATGCCGTCCAGCACCGCCAGCCGGACCTGCTGCCGCCCGGTTTTCCGGTACAGGGCCAGGAGGAAGGGCATCGCCACGTCTCTGAGCTCAAGGCAACGTGGGGCCATGGCCGCGACCGCCCACAAGTGCAGGCCGATCTCGTAGCGGCCGTTCCGGTGCCGTTCGAGTGCACCCCAGGACAACAGCTCGCCGACAAGCCGGTGCGTAGTGGCCAACGGCATCCCGGTCCGCCGGCTGATGTCCGAGAGAGTCAGCCGACGGGGTTCTCCCGCGAACGCGTCCAGCACGCTGAGAACCCGGCCGGTCACCGAGCGGGGGGCCGGTTCCTTCTCAGCGGACGCGCCGCTGGGCGGGGGTGGAGGCGGCGCTGAACGCATCTGGGGTTCCTTTCGGCGGATTGCATCGGGTGCCGCACAAAGGGAATGTGTTGACATGGTTCCAACAAAGCTTCAGATGCGCGTGACGGCGGGGCCACCCCCCGCCCTTGGATATGAAGCTGTCGTTTGCGCATAAGACCGTTGATCAGGCCTTGGAGGCTCCGGAAGTGGGCTGCACGAGCACGCGGCCGGATTGATGCGGATGACGCATCGACAGATCCCGGTTTCGATGCTGGACACCGTTCGAACACAGCTTGGAGACTCACGGGGGACACGGCGATGCCCGCCACCTGCCTCGCCCTCTGAACGGCGCAGCCCAGCCACGCATCGGCGCTCACCCCGCCGTACCGCTCATCCTCGGTTCCCCGCACCAGGCGACCGGCTCCACGTCCGGCCCTCTCGGGCCGCCCGACACGACGGAGGACCCATGAGAAAGATGACCAGACGTACGGCGTTCGCCATGGCGGGGGGTACCGTCACCGGCTCGTTGCTGAGCAACACGGCCACTGCGGTGGCCGATGCTCCGGCGCCGGGACGGCCGGCGGCCTCCGGAGCCAATCCCGTTCTGCGGACCGCCCTCATCACACAGGTGACGCCCAGGAACAACTGGCGGGTGACCGCCGTCGCCATCCGCTACGCGGATCCCATCGATTTACGTGGCGGTGTCATCCCACCCTCCGCGTTCCAGGTCACCGCCGACCTCGGTGGACAGAGCGCGGCCCGAACGGTCACCCGGGCCTACCCGAACACCGTGGCCGGGACGGACGACCTCCCCAACGCCGGACGGCCGGGCAGATACCTCGTCATCGAGCTCGACCCGGACGACGCCAACGCACAGGCCTCCGGCACCGACCCTCTTCCGCTTCATCGCGCCTACACCGTCAGGCAGGTGGCCGATGTGCGGACCCCCGGCGGTGACCTGGTGCTCGCGGCTGGTCCCTTGGCGATCCAGAACGACGACGTCATCACCCCGGTGGTCGACGACTTCACCGCGGGATCGTTCACCGACTCCACGGGATTCGAGCTGGCCTTCCGGCTGTACCAGCCGGAAGGGTTCGTGCGGAGTCCGGGGGCGGCCGCGCGGTATCCGCTCGTCGTCACCCTGCACGGCGGTGGCGAGGTCGCAGACAACAACATGACCCAGCTCACCGCCAATCGCGTCGCCGTCACCTTCGCCAAGCCGGAACGTCAGCGTCGGCACCCGGCGTTCGTGCTCGCCCCTCAGATCCCACTGCCCCGCCCCATGGACGGACCCGACGGTACGGACTGGACCGACCCCAAGGTCCGCGCGGCGCTGGTCGAACTCATCGACGCCTTCACAACGCGGCGCCCCGTCGACGCGGATCGGCTGTATCTCGTCGGCCTGTCATCGGGTGCGCGAGGCATCTTCAACCTGCTCCCGAGGCGTCCCCACACCTTCGCCGCGGCCCTGGCCACCGCCGGCTGGGGCGACCCGTCCACCATGGACGGGATCACGCACATCCCGATGTGGACCGACCACTCCATCGACGACCCGGTGGTCCCCTACCGCGAGGGACGGTTCGGAAAGCCCGGCACCTGGACGCTGATGAACGCGCTGGAGAGCGCCGGTGCACCGGTCACCCGCGGGGAGTGGGCCAACGACCTGCCGAAAGCGGAGTTCGAAGCCCGCTCCAGGGCCCTGCTGAACCGGGCCCGCCGGGCCGGCAGCCATGTGCTGTTCACGAGCTACACGCCCGGTACGACGCCGGTGAGCCCGCACTTCGCGTGGGCCCAGACATACGAGAACGACGTCGTCGTCGACTGGCTCTTCGATCAGTCCCGTTAGCCACCCGGATGCGCCCGGTCCCGCCGCGCTGGTGGGACCGGGCGCTCTGTTACCAGGACGAATGTGCTGCGCGGTACTACTTGCTCACTTGCTCACCTTGACCGAGAACCAGTCCACGCTCATCCCCGCACCGGAGGTGGTGTCCGCCGCCGGTGAGGTGCAGCCGCAGACCTTGTTGGGATAAGAGCCGCCGACCGCGACGTTGAAGATGGCGAAGAACCCGTGGTCCACGGCCTTCTTCCAGGTCTCGGCGGACACCTGGTTCTGCTTCACCGTGAAGGTTTCCTTGCCGTCGCGGTAGAAGCGCAGCTGTTCGGCGGAGGTGTCGGTGCGATCCACGATCACGGAGTACGTGTGGTAGTCGGTCTGACAGCCGTCGCACGGCAGCAGATCGCTGGTGATCCCGTCCGGGTCGTGGCACTCGCCGGCCCACTCACCGCAGTGGAAGGTGTTCGAGTGCTTGCTGAGCCCGTTGACGTCCTCCATGATGTCCAGCTCGCCGATGCTCGGCCAGTTGGTGGCCCCGACCGGGCGGGCGTCGGCGCCCATGGCCCAGAAGGCGGGCCAAATGCCGAGGCCCTTCTCGGGGTTGGGCTGCTTGAGGGAAGCGCTGATCTCCAACTGCCCACCGGCGGGCGCCTCGAAGTCGGTGCGCTGGGTCTCCACGCGGCCGGAGGTCCACTTCCCGGAACCGTCGCGGATCGGCTTGATCACCATGTGACCGTCACCGTCGTGGTAGACGTTGTCGGTCGAGTCCGTGACCGACTCGATCTCGCCGGTGCCCCAGTTCGCGGCGCCGCCCGGGTAGCCGGTGCCGATGTCGTACAGCCAGTCGTTCTTGTTCAGGCCGGTGCCCGCCGCGCCGTCGAAGTCGTCCTGGAAGACGGTGGTCCACTCGGCCTCGGCCGCGGGCTCACCCGCGGCGGCGGTGTTGGAGGACACCGTGAGAGCCAGCAGTCCGGTCACCGGAAGCGACAAGGCGGCCACGAAGGCCAGAACGCGTCGTCGTCGGCGGCGGGGTTTGGCCTCCGCCGTCGTGCCTGAGGAAGTGATCCTGAACATGTGGGGGGCTGCTTTCGTTCGTAGGAACAGCGTTGATGGGGTGTGCGAGCCCTCGTAGCCCGCTCCTGGCGTGGGGTGATGGGAGATCGGGCTACGGGAACTCGGGCACAGTGGGCAGAGCGAGCGCCGATGGGGCCGAGAGAGCGCTCACACGGAACGACTGTCTTGGACCCTGCCCTTGCCGGTCAAGGGTCATGCTGAATTCACTAGTTGAACCAAAGCCCTTGGCTTGACCACATCGCCGCGGAAGTATCGATCGCCCCACTTCAGAGTTGGAGGCATGGCCTGGGTGCCATCACTCGGGCTCGCCAACTCTTGACGGCGCGCCACGTCGTCATCGGGCGTGATCGCCGCACCGGCCGGCACGGCGTCATGCCTCGCCCCGGACGTCGAACCGTCACCGTCGCCGCGGTGTCGTCCGGACCGTAGCGATCACGAGGTCGCGCCGGTCAGGGCGAGGAATTCGGCGCGCGAGCGGGCGTCGGAACGCAGCAGTCCGAGCAGGGTGGAGGTCATGGTGCTCGATCCGGTGGCCTGGACCCCGCGCAGGGTCATACAGGAGTGCTCGGCCTCGATCACCACACCGACGCCCTTGGGCTCCAGATGGGTCTGGAGCCAGTCGGCGACCTGCTTGGTCAGGCGCTCCTGGACCTGCGGGCGGCAGGCGAAGTGCTCGACGACACGGGCCAGCTTCGACAGGCCCAGGATGCGGCCGCCGGGCAGGTAGCCGACGTGGGCGGTGCCGACGAACGGCAGCAGATGGTGTTCGCACACCGACCGGACGGGGATGCGCCGGGCCAGGACGAGCTCGTCGTAGCCCTCGTCGTTGGGGAAGGTGGTCAGGTCGAAGGGGCGCGGGCTGAACAACTCGGCGTATGCGCGGGCCATCCGGCCCGGTGTGCCGCGCAGGCTCTCCGACGAGGTGGAGATCCCCAGGGCGTTGAGGAACTGACCGGCCGCGGCTTCCGCGGCGGCCAGGTCGATGTCGCCGGACTCATGGACCACCCGCAGAGCGGGGCCCGCGGGCGCCGGCTCCTCCGGGTCGTGCGGCCGTATCCGGGTGGTGGCGCGGGGCGCGAGCTCGGTCATGTCAGCTGCCGCCGATGCCCGGAGCCGTGGGCAGGACGAGGACGTTGTCCATGGAGAACTCCCGAGATGAGCATGGCGAAGGCAGCCGGACACTCCTGGCTCCCAAACGAGTTTCGCCAATAAATCTTGGTCTTATCGCGGTGGCGCGTCAAGCCACGCAGTGCAGAGAGCCAAAAGGGCACTTGTGCCCATGTGAGTGGGCGTTATCGTGCTCGGGTGGCTTCTGACTCGACTCCGCCGGCCGACACGGTCAACACCGCCATCGACTCCGTCAGCGTCCTGAGCGAGGACTCGCGGCGGCGCATGTTCGTCTTCATCCGGCGTGCCGGACGTCCGGTCACCCGTGACGAGGCCGCCGCGAGCGTCGGCATCTCCCGCAAGCTGGCCGCCTTCCACCTCGACAAGCTCGTCGACGCCGGCCTGCTGCGCGCCCGCTATGAAACGCCCGGCGGGATCCGGAAGGTCGGCAGACGGCCGAAGGTGTACGAACCCACCGACGCTCAGATCACGGTCAGCATCCCCGAGCGGCGCCATGAACTCCTGGCGGACCTCCTCCTGGATGCCGTCCTCACCGAGGAGGCCGACGAAAACGCCGCGCAGGCGGCGGTGCGGGCCGCCGAGCGGCGCGGCCGGCGGATGGGCGAGGCCGCGCGGGACGAGACCCGCCCCGGCCGCCTGGGCCCCGAGCGCGGGCTGACCGTCTGTGAGCGCTTGCTGGACGAGTACGGCTATGAACCCGTCCGGGAAGCCCCCACCGAGCTCCGGCTGCGCAACTGCCCGTTCCACCCGCTGACCGCGAAGGCCCCCGACTTGGTGTGCGGCATGAACCACGCCTTCCTCGCCGGTTACGTCAACGGCCTCGAGGTCAACGGGGTCCGGGCCGTGCTGGCTCCCGAGCCCGGGAAATGCTGTGTGCGGCTGGGCCCGAGCGACCCCAATCCTCCCCGAGGAGTTGAAGAAGTTCCTCACCAAGCTGGAACGTGAGGTGCCGGCGGCCGTCTCATCTGCTCCCGCGGACTGCTCCGTGTTCCCAGGCCCAGGCCGCTACCTCGACCCGGTTGCGGGCGTTGAGCTTGGCCTGGATGCGTGCCAGGTAGGTTTTCACCGTCGACAGCGACAGGAACAACTCATCGTCGCGACTACCTCGGCCCATCCGCCCGTCACCTTCAGAGAAGTCACGACCGACCCGTGGCCCGTACCGACCTTGGCGGAGACCAGCGCGAACCACGGGATAGGTCACATCCGCGCGGGCGTGGTGGGCGGTGTTCCTCTGCTCATGTGACGGCGCCGGGCGCCCGGCCGGCGTGCCGTGCGCGGTGAGGGACCGACCTCTGCCGTCGGGGCGGGGCTTCCGAGCCCCCATATGTGACGGGGGTCACGCCCGGGGGAAAACCTGACGTTCGTGCCCGACGTCTTGCGGGTGTGAGATCAGTCAGGAAGACAGTGGGCGAACTGGACGAGGAGCATCTCGTCCGGCTGGTGGCCAGAGGCGACCGTGCCGCGTTCGAGGAGCTGTACCGGCGTACGTCGCCGTGGATGGCGGTGCGGCTGCGCCGCCGCTGTGCGGACGAGCAGATCGTCGCCGAGGTCATGCAGGAGACGTATCTGGCGGTGTGGCGCGCGGCGGGTGCGTTCATCGGGGCCGCGGCTGGGGGAACCGCCGTCGGCTGGCTGTGGACGATCGCGGCTCGTCGGCTCGTCGACGCGTTCCGGCGCAGGGCCCACCACGCGGAGCCGCCGCCCACGGCTGCCCCGCGGTCCATGGCGCCCGCCGCCGAGGAGGAGGCGCTCGCGGCGACCGTCGGTGGTGAGGTCGGAGACGCGCTGCGGCGCCTCGCGCCGGAGCTCAGAGAGGTACTGCAGGCCATGGTGCTCGACGGGCTGTCCGTCCGGGAGACCTCTGTCTTGCTGGGATTGCCCGAGGGCACGGTCAAGACCCGTGCCCGCCGGGCCCGGATCGAGATGCGGAAGGCACTGGCATGAGTGTGGAACACGCGTCGATTCGGATCATCGACGGATACGCGCGCGGCGACACGGACCTCGCCGCCGACGAGGTGTGGGCCCTGGAGGCCCATCTGGAGGCGTGCCGGGCGTGCCGTGACCGGCTGTCGGCCTCCGTCACGGCGCAGGCGCCCGCCGTCGCGGCGCTGGTCGGCACGGTGTGGTCCGACCTCGAACCCCAGCTCGCCGACACCGCCCCGGTACCGCGTCGACGGCGCTGGTCGGCGCGGCTGTCGAGGTGGATGACGCCCGTGATGGTGCCGTGGCTGGCCATGGTCGTGATGGTGACGCTGCTCGCGTTGCTGCTCGACCTGGCCGACACCGGCTCCCGCGAGGTGTCGCTGGTGCTGCTGCTCTCCCCGGTCCTGCCCGTGCTCGGCGTCGCGGCGTCGTGGTCGCGCGGTCTGGACCCGGCGTACGAGCTGACGGCCTCCGCGCCGAGGGCGGGACTGTACCTGGTGCTGCGGCGTACCGCGTCCGTGCTCGCCGTGGTCGTCCCCGCGTTGCTGCTGGGCGGATGGGTGACGGGGGTGACGGCCGCGCAATGGCTGCTGCCCTGTCTGGCCTTCACCTCGACGACCCTGGCGCTCGGCGGTGTCGTCGGTGTGACCCGCGCCGCCGCCTGGCTGGTGGCCGGGTGGGCCGCTGTGGTCGTGGCACCGACCCTGGCCGCCGGCCGTACGACCTTCGCCCTGGCGACGGACGGTCTGCCCGTGTGGGGGCTGATCCTCGCGCTCGGCATCGGTGTCGTGATCGCCCGCAGGGGCGCGTACTCCGTGCTGGGAGCCCATCGTTGACCATGAGAAAGGAACACCACATGATGCCCGCGGTGAGCGCGGCCGACATCGCGCCGACGCCCTACGCCTGGGAGATCCGGGCCACCGGGCTGAAGGTCAGGGTCGGCAGAAAGCAGATGGCCGTCGACGGGGTCGACCTGTCGCTGGGCACCGGCGTACACGGCCTCCTCGGCCCCAACGGGGCGGGCAAGAGCACCCTCATCCGGGCTCTGGCCACCGTACTGCGCCCCGCCGAGGGCACCCTGGAACTGCTCGGCGAGTCCGCGGGCGGCAGGGGTGAGCACCGTGCGCTGCGCCGCCGGATCGGCTACCTGCCGCAGGAGTTCGGCTACTACAAGCGCTTCACGGTCCGCGAGTTCGTCGAGTACATGGCGTGGCTGAAGGAGGTGCCCAAGGCGGACATCCCCGCGGCGGTGCAGCACGCCGTGGAGCGGGTGGGCCTGGCCGACCGTGCCGACAAGCGGATGAAGACCCTGTCCGGCGGCATGGTGCGGCGGGTGGGCATCGCCCAGGCCATCGTCAATGACCCGTCGATCCTGCTGCTGGACGAGCCCACGGCCGGCCTGGATCCGGCGCAACGGCTGCGCTTTCGCGAGCTGCTGCAGGAACTGGGCAAGGACACCTGTGTGGTCGTCTCGACCCACCTCGTGGAGGACGTGGCCGCCGCCTGCACCGACGTGGTGCTCTTCGCCGAGGGCCGACTGGTCTTCCAGGGCACCCCGGACGACCTGGCCGCGGCGGGCGGCCCCGAGCACGTGGGCGACAGCCCGCTGGAGCGCGGCTACTCGGCACTGCTGCTGGGCCCCGGCCAGGGAAGGGGCGCCTGGTGAATACGCGTGTCCTGCGAACCGAGCTGAAGCGCTCCGTCGCCCCCTGGGCAGGCACCGTGGTCCTGACGAGCGCGCTGGCGTTCCTGTACCTGGTGGACGGCGAATGGTGGAGGGGCACCACGGCGTGGACCGCCCAGTGGACGTCCCTGGCCCTGTGGACCCGCGCCCTGCTGTTCTACCTGTGGCCGCTGACCGTGGGGCTCGGCGCGTTGCAGGGCCTGCGTGACCACCGCTCGAAGATATCCGAGCTGCTCACGACCACATCGCGTCCCGCCTGGCACCGCGCCGCCACGCTGGCGGGCACGATGGCGTTCACCCTGGCCTCGGCGTTCGCGCTGCTCGTCCTCGCGGGCGCGGTCCAGGTGCTCGCCAACACCGAGTACACCCACCTCGGATGGCTGCCGATCTCGCTGGTGGGGGCGCTCTCACTGGTCGCGGGAGCCGTGCTGGGCATGGGGGCCGCCCGCGCCCTGCCGTCCGCGCTCACCCCGCCGCTGCTGGCCATGGGCGCCTTCGTGTTCACTGCCGTCATGCACATGTCGCTGGGACGGACCGAGACGGACACGGCGACAGGGATCCCGAGCTCGGAGCCGAACCGGGTCTCGCTGCTGTCACCGGCGGTGGAAGAAGTGCGCGACGCTCTCGTCACGCTCTCCGCCTCCGTGCACGTCGGGCAGACGATCTGGCTGCTCGGCCTGGCCGCGACGGGCTTCGCGCTGCTGGTCGCCGCGACCCCGCGCACCCGGCTGCTCGCCCTGACGCCCGTCCTGGCGGGCGCGGCCGTCGCCCTGCTCGTCCTGCCCTCCGACCCGCGCCGGATGTATGTCCTCGACAAGGCCGCCGCGGAGTTGGTGTGCGATGGCCCGGTATGCGTGACCAAGACCCACCAGACACGACTCGCCGACCTCGCGAGTCGCGGCAAAAAGGCGCTGCGCCTGCTGCACGGTGCCCTGGGAAGCCGGGCGCCGGTCTCGGTCCGGGAGAACACCGCCGTACAGCCGGAGGGTTCCACGCCGAGGTGGTCAAGCAAGACCGTGCTGATCGACTTCGACGACGACATCATCGCCGCCGCGAAGGGTGAGGAGCTGACCCGGGCTTTGATCGCCGAAGGCATGGTGCCAGGGTGCTCTCCCGTCGGCTGGAGCGGCACGGGGGGAGAGGACATCGCGCGGACCGTCGCGGTGGGCTGGGTCCTCGGCGACCTCAATTCGACGCCCGGCCAGGGGTCACCGAACGTGCGACGCGAGGTCGACACCCAGGCCCGCGCGGTGTGGAAGGACCTCAAAGCGCTGCCACGGGCCAAGCAGCTCCAGCGGATCAACGCCATGCGCGCCAACGCGCTCTCCTGCAAGGGAGACGCACTCGACGCGCTGACCGGCGGTGCGTACCGGTGAGATGGCTGGCGCTGTACGCGCGCTCGCGTCAGGTACCCGCGTCACTGGCCGCAGTGATGATCAGCATGGTGACGGTGTGGGCACTCGCCCGGGACGGCGGTGGGGGGCCGGGTGATCCGCGAATGCCCGCGCTCGGCCTCGCCGTGGGAGCGATGGCGTTCTCGACCGGGCTCAGCGGGCAGGACCTCGCGCTGGACCGGACGGCCGCGATCCGCTGGGCGCCCCGCAGGGCGGTGCACGTGCTGCTCGCCGGCGCGGTCGTCGCTGTGGTGCTGCTGGCGGTGCAGGCGACGGGGAAGGACCTGACCACCGCCGCGTTCGTCGTGCGGGACAGCGCGGGCCTGATCGGGCTCGCCGCCGTCGGGGCGACGGTGTGCGGGGGGCAGTACGCGTGGACCCCGCCGTTCGCCTGGCTCTCGTTCTCGTTCTTCGCCCCGCCTCCGACGAGTGTGCCGACGCAGGTGGCGTCCTGGATGATGCTGCCACCCGGCACGGCGGCGGGCACCTGGACAGCTCTGGTGCTCACGATCGCCGGCACCACGGCCTACGCCGTCGCGGGACCGAGGCGGTAGCCGGCCCGGGCTACCGGACCCGGGGCACGTCAGGGCATTTGGTCCGGCCCGAGTGAATTCTCCGGGCCGATCGAACAGCGTGGCGCAGGCGGCAGAGATAGATGTCCGATGGACGGACTTCGGTCAGCGCATAAGACCGTGACATGGGATGTGTTCGTTCGAGCGCGGTTGAACCACCTGACCAGGGATCGTCGGCAGGAACGCACCTTTGCAGGTGAAGGCAGGGGAGCGTGGCCATCGGCGAGCGGGGCGCCCGTGAAGGACTTCCCGTCCCTTTTGGAACATGGGAGGTCCTGTTAGCGTGGCATGGCGCGAGCAGGGAGTGTGGAGTCCGCCTATGTCATTGACCGACAAGGCAATCGCCCGCATCAGGGAGCTGATCCAGTCCGGCGAATTACCGCCGGGCGCCAAGCTGCCGCCCGAGCAGCAACTGGCCACGGAGCTTGGTCTGTCCAGGAACCTGATGCGTGAGGCGGTCAGAGCGCTTGTCGTCGCGCGGGTCCTGGATGTCAGGCGGGGTGACGGGACCTATGTGACGAGCCTGGAGCCCGCGCTGCTGCTCGAGGGGCTGGGCGCGGCGGTGGAATTGCTCCACGGTGACACCCTGCTGGAACTGACCGAAGTGCGCAGGCTCTTCGAGCCCGTTGCCACGGGCCTGGCCGCCACCCGGATCTCCGACGACGACCTCGTCGGGGTCAGGCACCACCTGGACGCGATGAGGGCCGCCCGCGACGATGTCGAGCTGCTCAACGAGCACGACGCCGCCTTCCACCGGGCGGTGATCGCAGCCGCGGGGAACAGCACGCTGGCTACGCTGCTGGAGGGCATCTCCAGCCGCACCGTGCGCGGCCGGGTCTGGCGCGGCATGGTCGACGACCACGCCGGTGACCGGACCATCGCCGAGCACGAGGCGATCTACGCCGCCCTGCTGCGCCGGGACTCCGCACTGGCCGAGGCCGCGGCGCTGATGCATGTGAGCACGACGGAGCAGTGGCTGCGTCAGCACCTGGACCACGACGAGCCCGCCGGTCGGCCGGGTCCGGCGGGCGACGAGGCGTCGTAGCGGAGTTGCCGGGCGTCGGCGCGCGGTCCGGGTTCGATTCCGGCCTGTTCCATGACCTGGCGTGCTCTCGTCGGCCAGTTTCCGCCGCTCACCTTGACGTTACCGCTCAGGACGTTGTTGTGCGGTGCGCCGGTCGCCACCTGGGTGGCACCGGTGTTGTACCAGTTCTCCGAGAACGTGCTGTCGTTGGTGTTGTTGGTTCCGCTGGCGTTGGTGAAGGCCCACACGCCGGCGTCCTGGATCACGTTGTTCCGGAGTGCGACATAGCGGGAGCCCTCGTCCAGGTAGAGGCCGACGGTGTCGTGGTTGTCGTAGATGTAGTTGCCCTCCATGACGGTTCCGGGGCTTGCCGACAGGTTGTACAGGCTCCCGCCGTCGTGGAAGACCTTCTTGGTGCCGTGGATCAGATTGTGGCGGACGACATTGTCCGAGAGCGTCGTCGGCGTGGTGTAGACCGGTTGGTAGTTGTACAGGCCGCGGTTCCTGTAGCCCGTGCTGCCGCCGGGGTCGTTGGCGCCCCAGCCCCAGCCGACGTCGATGCCGTCGTAGGCGAGGTCGGAGACCTCGTTGTGCTCGATCACCGCGTGGGTGACGTAGGTGGACAGGATGCCGGACATGTCCTTGTAGTCCTGGGCGACATGTGTGACCAGGTTGTCCGTGATGGTGATGTCCTTGTTGACCATCGCTGGGTTTGAGGGGTGGTGGGCGTCGGGCCGCACACCGCCGGCCACGATGCCCGCGCCGGAGTCTTCGATGAAGGTGTTGCCGTGGACGGTGATGCCGGATGTGCCGAGGCCGACACCGGAGGCGTGGGCGTTCGCGTCGTTGCCGATGCCCAGGGCCACCTGGCCCAGGTGGGTGAAGGTGTCCCCGGTGAAGGTGATGTCGCTTGCCGCCGAGACCTGCACGGCCGCCGGTATCTGCTGCCAGCCGTTGCGGGCGCCTTCGAACAGCGGGCAGCCGGACTGGCAGGACGTGAGGAAGTCGGCGGGCTGGGGGTACGCGGACGGGATGAAGGTGCCGTTCTGCTGGTTGGCGTAGCCGGTCGGGGTGCCCGGCCGGAGCCAGGTGGAGTGTTCGAAGCGGACACCCTCGATGGTGATGTTCCGGACCGGGTTGTCGTAGGTGCCTCCGATCTGCAGCAGCGAGGTGAGCTGCGGCAGTTCGATGTCGCTGTCGCCCGGGTCCTGGCCGGCGGGTGCCTTGTAGTAGAGGAGGCCCGCGTCCGGGTCGAGGTACCACTGGCCCGCGGTCTTGAGGAAGGAGTAGGAGTTCTCCAGCAGGAGGGTGCCACCGGCGAAGGGTTTGGCGATGGTGTCGTAGCCCCAGTTGTTGTTGTTCCAGGCCGGCTGCTGCATGGTGATGGTGGTGCCGCTGATGCTCTGCACGGGCGCGTACCGGTCGGTGAAGGAGTTCTGGCTCTCCACTTCGACGCGGTTCTGCCGGGGCAGCGAGGCGAGGTAGTTCAGGGCCGGGTTGACGATGGTCAGCCCGGTCTGCGTCACCCTGACGTCGCTGCGCGAGATGGTGATCGAGGCGCGGGGTGCGAGGGCGCCGTCCACATAGAGCTGCCGTGAATCCTTGCCCTTCGGCACCTGCGCGACGTAGACGTTCGACGCCGCGTCCTGGAGACGCCAGCCGGTCACCCGTAGGCCGCCGGACACGACGGGTGCCTCACCGGGCCGCGCCCTCCAGGTGACGGTGTGGCCGTTGCGGCCCGAGTCGGCGCCGCTGAGCTTCCAGGGTTGCGTCAGGCGGTAGGTGCCACCGGACAGTTCCACCACCACGTCGGACGTGTCCGACAGGTCACGCGCGAGGCGCTGGGCCCGGGCGAGGGTGGCCACGGGGTGGTCTGCCGTGCCCTGGCTACGGTCGCTTCCCTCGGGGGCTACGACGATCGTGGCGACGCGGGCGGCCGAGGCGTTGGCGGGAGCCGCGGCGAGGACGGCGAGGGCGGTGGCGGCCGCGGCGAGGGCCGCGAGGGCCATTCTTGGATACCGGTGCATGGCTGGTCCCGGGGTTGAAGGGGCGGAGTCGGTCAGCGGTGGCTGGTCCGTACCGTGTGCTGGGACGAGTGGCTCAGGCGCGTTCATGACGTCGCCCCGGGGCCGTGTCCGCCGAACGGCGTCCGGTAGGTCGGCGGCCGGGTGCGCAGGTCGAGCTGGAGTGTCAGGCGGATCCGGGTGGAACGGGGCAGGTCCACCCGCAGCCAGGGGGCGTCGGCCCGGGTGGTGGCGCACGTGACGGCGGGGTGGCCGTGGCCGTAGTCGTACAGGTCGCCGATCCAGGTGGGATCCTCACAGACGGTGTGGTGGACGGCTCGGATGGTGTGTTCGGCGAAGGCTCCGGCCTGCACGATCACCGATCGCGGAGCTTGGGCATCGAGGTTGACCAAGTCGACGACGGTGGCCTCCGGATCGATGCGTGAGACCAGGGCCGCCACCGAAGGGGGCAGCCCCGGGCGTGCGGCGGTGGCGTCGTAGTACCGCACTCGTGCCTGCTGGAGGCCGCCGTTGTAGACGACTTGTGGCGCGCCCCAGGTCAGCTGTACCAGGGCCTCGGTGACGACCGGGTTCGACTGCTGCCAGAGGTGGATGTCGGCTTCGGGCACGTCGGTGCCGCGGAAGCGTTCCATACGGGTCAGCCGGTGGCGGACCTGGGCCTGCGCGGCGGCCAGGATCCGCTCCGGGTAGGAGGGGGCGTCGCCGCTGAGGAAGGCGAACCAGGGCTCCTCGTGCCCGGCCTCCTCCTTGCTGCGGAAGGGGCGTACCGTGCGCCAGTCGTAGCCACTGGCGGAACGGAGCCGTTCGAGGCGTTCCCTGTCCGCTGCCGAGGCGGAGTGGTGCCATAGAGCCATCGGGACAGCCATCAGCATCGGGTTGTAGTCGAACCAGCCCCGGTCCGCGTGCCGGAACGGCACATGCAGCGTGGGTGTGACCACGTCCTCGCCCAGTTGGACGGCCCATTTGGACCGTAGGCTCGAGTCCGAGTCCGTGAAGGCCATGACCTTGCCCTGGGCGATGATCTCGTCCAGGGCGGGACGCACGAGGTCCAGGCAGGAGTCGTCGCCCGTGGCCGCTGCCCCGGCCAGGGCGGCGGTGATGGCGGCATGCCCGACGCTGTACCACCCGTGTGGCCAGGACCAGCCGTAGTGACCCCCGTACCAGCGCCCCTCCAGCAGTCCGCCCACCGTGCCGTCCGGGGCGACGTTGTCCGGCAGGACGCCGCCGCGGGCAGCCGCACGCTCCCGCCAGGCGCCCACGTACTCGGCGATCCAGTCGCGGTAGCGGTCCTCCCCGGTGAGGACCAGGGCGTTGAGGACCAGTCCGGTCACGGCCAGATTGACCGCGGTGTCTCCGTGGCCCATCCTGCGGCGCATCTCCTCGCCCAGCCGCGGGTCACGGGCCGGCGGCGGTGTGCCGGACCCCGCCCCCGGCGTCCACTCGAGGGGGAAGCCGTACATCCGGGCTTCCTGGGGAAGCCAGGGATACGCGTCGCCGTCGAACAGCCCCTCGCGCCGCGGGTCGCTGCCGTTGTGCGGCCGGCGGATGATGCGGTGTGCGCGGTCGTAGTTGCCGTACTTCGGGTCCACGTACAGTTCCGCGAAGCGGCGCGCCCGCCGGGAGAAGCGTTCGGGAGCGGCCATGCACAGGAAGTAGAACAGCAGCATGCTCTCGCCCTGATGGAACCAGTCGTAGCCCCGTTCGAACTCGTCCCTCAGCATGCCCAGCTCGGTCAGCTGCCGGGTGACTCCTTCCCAGTGCCGTTCGGACGCCGCGAGCAGATCGCTGTGCCCGCCGAGCAGGTAGAGCTGCGGCCAGTTGAAGAAGACCTCGTAGAAGTCGTCCGCGCCGTCGCGGGAACTCAGGCCGCCGCGGTACTTCAGCCGCCCGTCACCCTCCGTGAAGTCCGTTGCGAACCGGCGCCAGGCCTCGTCGAGCAGGTCGAAGAGCGCCCGCTGCGCGATGGCCCAGCCCGGTGGCTCCAGCAACGGCACCGAGGCTGTGATGACGGGGAGCATCGGGTCTCCATTCAGGCAGGACGGCACCCAAACACGGCGTTCGCGGGGGCTCAGCTCTTCGTGGCGCCGGCGAGCATGCCGGCCACCAGGAAGCGTTGGGAGAAGAGGAAGACGACCAGCACCGGAGTGATCGCCAGCAGTGTGGCCAGTGCCAGTTCAGGGCGCTGGACGGCGAGTGAGCCGACCGTGGGGTTGAACTGGGGGACGTCGTTCAGCAAAGTTCCCAGGCCCACCTGGACCGGGAACTGTCGACTGTCGGGCAGCATGACGTAGGGAAGGAAGTAGTTCGTCCAGTTCGCCACGAAGCTGAAGAAGCCGACGAGGGCGACGACCGGAGCGGCCAGGGGCAGGGCGACGCGGCGGAACACGTCGAACTCGGAACAGCCGTCGAGCCTCGCGGCGTCCAGCAGATCCCGCGGCAGTGCCGTACCGAAGTAGATGTAGGTCAGGTACACGCCGAAGGGGTAGTAGGCGTACGGCAGGATGATCGACCACATCGAGCCGATCAAATGCACCGCGTTGACTTCCAGGAACAGCGGAACAACCAGTGTGGCGTTCGGCATGAGCATCACCACCAGGGTGGCGATCAACAGCGTGCGCCGCCCCCGGAACTCGGTCATCGCAAGTCCGTAGCCCGCGGGGATCGCCACGCACAGGGTGATGATCAGGGCAAGGAACGCGTACAGCGCCGAGTTGCGCAGCCACAGGAAGACGGCGTTGCCCTGGTAGCCCATCAGCGCGTTCCAATTCGCCCGCAGGGCGTGCCAGGATCCGAAGGACAGCGGGTTGCCGTGCACCAGCTGGCTGTCGGTCTTGGTGGCGGCCAGTACCAGCCACAGCGCGGGGAGCGCGAAGAAGACCAGGAACAGCGCGAGCACCAGGGCGGGCAGCGGCTGGACGCCAAGGCGGCGGGTAGCGCGGCGCGGCCCCCGGAACCGTGGTGCCGCCGCGTAGGGCGCCGGCGGGGACGCGGTCGTCCGGGTGTCAGTCCGCATCGAAGAACCCCGATCGGGCGACGAAGACTCCGGCGACGACGAGGGAGACCACCAGCAGCTCCACCGAGACGGCCGCCGCGGTGTTCACGTCGTTGTTCTGGAAGGCGAAGTCGTACGACAGCTGATTGAGCGAGTAGTCGCGTCCGGCGACCCCGACGCTGGCCTGCGACAGGAGTTGGGGCTCGACGAAGAGCTGGGTGCCGCCCGCGAAGGCGAGGATCACCATATAGACGATCCACTTGCGCAGCAGCGGGATCTGGATCCGCCATGCGGTCCGCCAGGGCCCCGCGCCATCGATCCGTGCCGCTTCCATGACGTCCGGCGAGATGTTGTTCAGCGCCCCGTACATCACGATGATCCAGCCACCGGCGCCGGTCCAGAAGGCGATCAGGGTGAACAGGACGGGCAACTGTGACGGGGCGATGACCTGGGCGAACGTGGGGAAACCGAGCCCGCGCAGCAGGAAACCGACCGGGCTGACCGCGGGGTCGAGCACGAACAGCCAGACCATCACGCTCGCCGCGCCCGCCAGTGCGCCGGGGAGGTAGTAGAGGAAGCGCAGCAGCTTGCTCATGCCCTGTGCGGCCAGCCGGTGCAGCAGCAGGGCCAGGCCGACGGAGAACACCACCAGGCTGGCGAGCCAGCACACCAGGTAGAGCCCCACGTGCTCGACGGCGGCGACGAACCGGAAGTCCCGCGCGGCCGTGGCGAAGTTCGACAGGCCCACGAAGGTGCCACCCGCGTCGGTGAAGGCGAAGCAGACCGCGTAGACGGTCGGGACCACGCCGAACGCGACCAGGAGCACCACATACGCCGCGACGAAACCGTGGCCGGAACGGACCGGCGACCTGCCGTGGCGGGCGATCGGCCGGCGAACCCGGTCGGCTTCCGCGGACGGCGCGCTCACCGGCTCACCTCGTACCCGTCGGTGCGCGCGTAGTTCACGATCGCCCGCTCCCAGGCCGGCAGGGTCGAGACGACGCTCTTCCCCGCGGTCAGTTCCGGTGTGACGGTCGCCGCCCAGATGGCCTCCTGGCTGAACTGGCCGTATCCCCAGCCGGGCCACACCTGGTCCGCCGCGGTCCGCAGAGGACGGGTGATGTCGTTCGCGTAGTACCGGGAGGACGCCTGCTGGGCCAGCCAGGTGCCGGCCGCGGGCGCGTACGCGGGATAGCCGGGAGCCTTCTCGCCCTGGTAGTCGTCCGATGTGGTCACCCAGGTGAGGAAGGCGGTCGCGGCCTTGAGGTGCGCACCGTGCGCGGACAGCAGCCAGGTGCCTCCCCCGACGTTGCCGACGGACGGACGGGACTCCCCGGACCACTGGGGCATCGGGGCGACCGCGATCCGATGAGCCGGAGTCTTGAACGATCCCTGGAACAGCGAGCCGCCGTACCACGACGGGCCTGGCATCATGAGGATCTTGTCAGCGGCGTTCTTGTCGAAGTCCGAACTGAACACGCTGCTCAAGGAGAGCGTCTTGTTCTCGATCAGAGAGTCAAGGAGGCCGGCCATGCGCTTGCAGTCCGCGCCGCCGGTATCGACCGTTACCGCCTTCGGCCCGGTGATGTGATTGGCTCCGCACTTGCCCGCCCACAGGTAGATCTCGGGTGTGAACGCGTCACCCGCCGAGCCGATCAGGTAGCCGGGATGCTCGGCGGCGACCTTCTCGCCCAGGGCCTCGTACTCCTCCCACGTGCGGGGGACCTGGTATCCCCACTTCGTCATGAGGTCGGCGTTGTACCAGAGAACGGTCTGCGCCAGGTCGTTGCGCAGGCAATAGAGCGTCCCGTCGACGGTGCACGGGTCGTTCGCCCCCTTGGCCCAGCCCGCAAGCGTGGACTTGGGAATCAGCCCCTTGTTCAGCGGGGCGGCGAAGCCTGCCTCCACGGCCCAGGACGTCTCGTTGTTCTGGGAGCTGAAGACCACGTCCGGCCAGCCGTGGCGGGTGCGATTGAACAGGCCCACCTTGGTGCGCAAGTAGTTGGAGCCATTGGCATCCCCGTCGTACGTGACGATGTCCATCTTCAACGAGGGATGTCGGGCCTTGTACAGTTCGGCGGCCGCCAGGCGCGAGGAGTCGACCCACACCGTCAGCGTGCCGTCTGTCTGCTTCACCGGGTGGAAGCCGTCCCGCGTGTCGGCAGATCCGCTGCCGCAGGCGGCAACGGCCACCAGGGCGAGCACGCCGCCCGCGGCCATGGCCCCGAGGCGTCCGCGTCGCTTTCCCGGTCTCTTCGCGCCGACCGCGCGGACCTTCGCTGTCATGAACGACTCCGCTCAGACGGTGTTCCGGTTCAGTTGCCCGGCCCGATGCCCGGGCCACGGCGCAGAGTTTCCGGCTGATCCGCGGAACCGGTCCCGTTCCCGCGGCACGCGGCCAGGCGGGGCCGGCGCGCCCACCGCCACCACGACGAGGCCGTCGCGGTGGCGGGGCCCGGCCGCGCGTCAGCCATCACCCGCCTGTCCGTCCCGGCGGGGCAGTGGTGGCGCCGGCGGTGAACCGCCACCAGTCCGCGTTGACCAGGTAGCCGCTGCCGCCCGCAAACCGCAGATACAGGTCCTGCGTGCCCGTGGCGCCGCTGACCGGGCAGGACACCGTCGTCCAGGTCTGCCAGCCGCCGGTGTTCGGCACGGCGCACCGGCCCACGACCGTTCCGTTGGCGCCGCCCAGACGCAGTTCGACGGCGCCGCCGCCGGTCGCCGAGGCCACGCGTGCGGTGAAGGAGGACGGACCCGCGCCGAAGGCAACACCTTTGACCTTGATGTAGTCGCCGTTCTCGGTGTACCCGACGTTCATGCCTCCCTCACTGGACGGCTCGGTCTCGATCCCGGATTCCCAGGCGATCGTTTCGGCCTCCTGACGGGTGTATGGGTCGAGTGTGCCGACCTGGGGTGCCCCCGTACTGGTCATGTTGATCGTCGGGATGGTGCCGTCGGGGTGGTAGGAGAACTTCTCCACGCCGACCGAGCGGGTGTAGCCGCTCCCGCCCGGAAGCGCGCCGTTGTGGTAGAAGAAATATGAAGTGCCTTTGAAGTCGACGATGCCCGGGTGGTTGGTGAAGCTGGCGCCCTGCGTGGGCATGATCGTTCCGCGGTAGGTCCACGGCCCGGTCGGGCCGGGGGCGGTGGAGTAGGCGATGAACTCCGAGCAGCACTTGGCGGCGTACACGATGTAGTACAGGCCGCCTCGTTTGTAGACCCAGGGCCCTTCCTCGAACAGCGTGGGCCGGTTGGGATCACCGGTGCGGCTGCCGAAGCCCGCCGTGGTGAGCGGGATCTTGGCCGGGCTGCCGGAGTAGGAAATCATGTCGGCGTTCAGCCTGACGTACCACAGGTTCGGGTTGCCCCAGTACAGATACGCCTGTCCGTCGTCGTCGATGAAGACGGTCGGGTCGATCTCGCCGTTTCCGACCAGCGGGTGGCCGAGGGCGTCGCGGAACGGTCCGGTGGGGCTGTCCGACACCGCCACGCCGATGGCCATGCGGCCGGTCGCGCGCTCCGTTGTCGGCACGTACCAGTAGAACTTTCCGTTGCGGTTGACGACCTGGCCCGCCCAGGCGTTGGCGGACGCCCAGCTGAAGGAGGCCACACTGAGCGGAGAGCCGTGGTCGGTCCAGTTGACCATGTCGGCGGAGGACCACACCCGCCACTCTTTCATGGTGTAGTCGGTCGAGTTGTCCTCGTCGTGCCCGGTGTAGAGGTAGACGC
This sequence comes from Streptomyces lacaronensis, assembly GCF_047337785.1. NCBI lineage: Bacteria > Bacillati > Actinomycetota > Actinomycetes > Kitasatosporales > Streptomycetaceae > Streptomyces > Streptomyces lacaronensis. The sequence continues at coordinate 703,992 of NZ_JBLHDK010000003.1, read as the reverse complement.
GGCCGTCATGGACCAAAGGCGCGGGGTCGGCGGTGTAGACGTGCTGCACGATCGGGTTGTCCGCCCTGGCCTCCGTGGGATGCACCGCTGCGGGCGCGAGGACGAAGGCCAGCAGGAGACTAGCCGCCCAGGCGACCGCTCGCGTGAGTCTCGTACGAGTGGGCTGTGGTCGTCGCCTCATACGCGGGTCCACCTCTGGTTGCCCTGACCGTTGCAGGTCCACAGGATCAGCGGCGATCCGTTGGCGGTGCCGGCTTGATCGACGTCCAGGCACAGGCCGGCGTGGACGTTGCGGATCGAACCGTTCGCGTCGAGTGTCCATTTCTGGTTGTCCTGTCCGTTGCAGGGCCAGGTGATGATGCGTGTGCCGTTTACGGTGCCCTGGTCGTAGGCGTCCAGGCACTTGTCACCGAAGACGCGTATCTCGCCGCCGGCCCAGGTGGTCCACAGCTGGCCGGCGGCCGTGTGGCAGTCCCGGATCAGCACCCTCGCCCCGGCCGCGGTCGAGGCGTTCTCCACGTCCAGGCAACGGCCGGACCCGTCACCGCGCAGCCGGGACGTGGTGGCGGCCAGCGGAGTGCCGCCGGTCACCCGGAACGCGGCGACGCCGTGTGCGGGCACACTCGCCGAGACCTGTCCGGTCGTGCTCGATGTGCCGCCGGTCCACAGGTCGGTGAGGGTGAACGACCCGCCGGACAGGCCCACCTGCGCCGCCGTGGCGGTGACGGTCGCCGTGCTGTTCCCCCGGTTGAACAGGCCCACGGCGACCGAGCCGTCGGACAGGGGCTTGGCGAACACCTCGGTGTCTCCGTCGTCGCGCACCCTGCGTCCGCCCGCGCCCAGCGGGTCCTGGTTCACCGCCAGCAGGCGCGGGTTGCGCAGGACCGCGCTCACATCGGCCGACATGGTGCGGATGTCGTTGCCCGCCATGAGCGGCGCGGCCATCAGCGCCCACAGGGCGAAGTGGGAGCGGGACTCGGTCAGCGACAGCCCGGGGCGGCCGACGACGAGCATATCGGGGTCGTTCCAGTGGCCCGGACCCGACTGCGCGGCCAGTGGCGCGGTGACGTCCACGACGTTGCCCACGCCCATCGGGTAGCTGTTGCTGTTGCCGTTCTGCCAGATGTCGAGCAGGTCCTCGGTCGTCCGCCACAGGTCGGCGACCTCGCCCCAGTTGTATGTGTCGCCGGTGATGGCGTGGTAGCTGTTCGGGTTGATGCTGTAGACGATCGGGCGCCCGGTGGCGCGCAGCGCGTCGCGCATGAGTGTGAACCGCGCGACCTGCTCGTCCTGGGTGCCGGCGGAGGAGCACCAGTCGTACTTGAGGTAGTCCACACCCCACGAGGCGAACGTGCGAGCGTCCTGGGTCTCATGGCCCTTGCTGCCGGTGGACCCCGGGTAACTGCCCCCGCCCTGCGCACACGTGCGCTCGTTGGGCACCTGGTAGATGCCGAACTTCAAGCCCTTCCCGTGGATGTAGTCCCCGAGCGCCTTCATCCCGCTCGGGAATTTTGTCGGGTTGGCCCGCAAGTTGCCCGCGGTGTCGCGTTGCGGGTCGAACCAGCAGTCGTCGACCACCACGTATCGGTAACCGGCGTCCCGCATGCCCGAGGAGACCATCGCGTCGGCGGCCTGCCGGACCTGTGCCTCGGTGACCCCGCACCCGAAGCTGTTCCAGCTGTTCCAGCCCAGCGGCGGGGTGAGCGCCGGACTGCCCGGGGCGGCCTGGGCGGCCGAGTGGCCCGAGGCCGTGGTGAAGACGGTGCCGATCAGCGCGGCAGCCGTGAGGAAGCGGAGTAATCGTCCGCGTGGTTTTGACACGAGATGGTTCCTTCTCGGATGGGGGGGGCAGTGGTCATCGGGAACGGGGAAGCGCCCCGGTTCAGCGGTAGCCCGCCGCGGTGACATTGGCCTGCACGGCGTTCTCCGTCTGGTCGGAGGGGTAGCCGGAGACCATGGCTCCCTCGTAGAACGTGCCGGCGCTGAGGTTGGTGTTGCCGTTGCAGCAGTCACCGCCGCTGCCCAGGATGATGGCCCCCTGTTTCTTCATGGGGTTGTAGCCACCGGGGAGGGAGCCGTCGTACAGGGTGGTCAGGCTCCCGGACTGCGCGTTGCTGCCCTTGATCGCGAACCGGGTCGTCCCGTTGTTCTTCAGTGTGGCGGTGACGAACTTGCTGGTGAAGGCCCTCTGGTTCGGGTTCCAGGACTGGCTGCCCCCGGAGTACAGACCCCATTCGAGGTCTGCCTGGACCCATGGGCCGTTCCCGGAACATCCGCCGAACCAGCACTGCGTGCTGAAGTTGATCGCGTCCATGGCTCCGGGGCCGTCGGCCTTGCGGGTGGTCTCGCTGTTGCCGTAGTCGAAGCAGCAGCCGCCGTTGACGTGCGTACCACTCGTCACCATGTACATGCCCTCAGGCGCGCTGCCGGTGGGGACGCCCGTCGTGTGGCCGTCACGCCAGTAGCTGTTCCTGGGATTGATGTACAGCGAGTAGGCCTTGTTGCCCCCGACCGTCAGCGATTCGCTCGTCGCGTTCGCGGCGGTGTCGGAGCCACCGACTCCGCCCGGCCCCTGGTAGCCCAGGTTGTTGCCGTGCCCGGACTGGTCGTAGACCCAGGTGATGACGCATGAGGTACCCGCGCAGAACGAGTCCTGGGCGGCGGCGTCGGCGACGCCGCCTGCCGCCAGGGCGCCGATGTCCCTGGTCGCGTTGTCGGACGAGCGCCTGACTTGGTACAGCTTGCCGGCGTACGAGCCATAGAGCGCCCGCACCGTGCTGTGCGCGGCCACACACGGCGTGCCGCCCGACGCGTAGATGTCACAGGGGCCGGTGGCGGCGGCGGACGCCGGCCCCGGCCGGCCGAACACCGCCACCAGTACCGCAATCAACATCAGCGCCGAGCCCGTGGCCAAGGCGGTGGGTGAACGGCGTCCGCGGGGCACACCGCCCGGCACGGAAACCAATGAAGACTGCACCGTCTCCTCCTGGAGGGTGGAATCTGATCAGGGGCATGACATGTCGCGCCGCGGGTCAGCTGGATGGCGTGGGGTACGAGAAGCGGTCGTTTGATATCTCGAACTGCTGTCGAAACACCGGACAGAGATGGATGATAGGGGAGCCCCGAAGGCTGTCAAGACCGCACAACGGACGGGTGTGGAGATCGCGACGAAAACCGCAGTCCGGCGGTGGGCCTGCGGGCGGAATCGTCGGTGACATGTGATGTTTGACCTCTCCCGCCACCCATGCGACAGGGCTGTCGTCCCGAGTTCCGCAGCAGGCCCCCGAATCATTCGACGTCAAGTCTCTTGACAGCCCCAAAGATCCCATGGGACCCCTAGAGGGACATGGGATGTATCGGCGCGCACTGCTGCCCGTCCCGTGCCCGCGCTCCCGCCTCCGTACATGCCGCCGGAAGGTCATGTCATGACGATCAACAGGCGCGTCTTCCTCACCGTCTCGGGCGCGACAATGCCGGGCCGGTCGCACCGCGACGGCCATCACCACCCCGGACGGCGGCCACTTCGCCCTGCCGCTGGACTCGCGCCTCCGGCGGTGGCGGCCGTTCCACCGCCGGACTGACGCCCGTTGGGGGCATCTGCCGTTGCTTCCTGTTCGGCGCGTACAGGTAAGGCCCCCATGTGTTGCCGCCGTGCTGGTTACCGAGGACACAGGCGACATTCGGTGGCGGGTCTCCGGCCGACCCGACCGCGAACACGGCGCGTGGCCGGAGCATGGCCTGCACCAGCTTCTCCGACTGGTCGCGGGCTTCCGCAGAGCTGGTCCGCACTCGAGGACTTCCTTACCAGCAACTTCCGCGGTGCGCCGGACTACTGGGGCATCTGCGACAGCAGCATGTGCCACCTGGTCCGACCCCCTGAGCAACCTCTGCGGGATTCCCTCTCACGCTGGTGCACCGCGCCCATGTGCCCTGCTCACCCCTACAACAACAAGGAGTCACCCATGTCGATGCGACGGCGTACCTTACTGGGCCTCGGCGCGGCCGCGGCCACGGGCGCGGGCATGTCCCTGCTCGGCAGCAGCGCGGCCGCCGGCACCCTGTCACCGCGGATGGCCTCACCGCGGCAGGCACCCACCGCGCAGTTCGCCATCGGCGTGCGCCAGTTCTACTGGTCGCGTGGCAACCGCCAACTGAACACGAAGATCTTCTACCCGGCCTCCGGAACCGCGGGCGGCAACCCCATCCCGAACGCGCCCATCGCCAACGGCGTCTTCCCCATCGCCGAATGGAGCCACGGCATGGGGTGCAACTCCGACTGCTACTCCTCACAGACCCACGATCTGGCCGCCGCGGGCTTCATCTGCCCCGCCCCCTCGTTCTCCGACAACACCAACATCGGCAGCGTCTACAACGGCAACTGGTCGAAGGACGTCTCCGAGGTCCTCACCCGGACACTGGCGCTCAACAACACCTCGGGCGACCCGTTCGCCGGGCACATCGACACCCGCGCCGGTGTCGGGGTGTCCGGTCACTCGATGGGCGGGATGACCACCCACGGCCTGCTCACCGCCTGGCCGGACAACCGCATCGTCGCCGCCGTCCCGGTCGCCTGCGTGGACATGGGCAACCCCGCCGGCCTCCACGCCAATGTGCTGTTCATCCACGGTGACCACGACCCGACCTGCGACTACAATTCGGCGCGCGCCGCGTACGCGGAGCTTCCGTCGCCCAAGGCGTTCCTCACTCACGTCGGGGCGGACCACGGCCAGTACCTGACCCCGGACTACCGGTACTACGCCCAGACCCAGAACACCTTCCTGGACTGGTTCCGCTGGAGCCTGTACGGCGACACCGCCGCCCGCGACCGCCTGCGAAGCGACGCCACCAGCAACGGTACCTCCTGGCAAGCGGCCCTCACCTAGGGTTCTGCGCCAGAGCTTCCCCAGATCCAGGGCGTGGCGCGGGAGTTGGGCTGGTCGGTCGTCCAGTGCCTGGATCTGGGGGGTTCTCGTCCACCCAGAGGACCACCGCGCCCTCCGCCGCCCGGGATCGCTGACGGGCGCGGGCAGGTGCTGCACGCTCCACCGGCCTGTCGGGGCGGCGGGGGAGGAGCGCGGCGGTCTGGCGGGCCGCAGGCGAAGCGGCGGTGGAGTCAGTCGAAGACCGACCAACAGATGTCGTTGCGCAACCTCTGGTCATCAAGTACGAGCTTGCGGATTGCCTCCGGGAGCTGATCACGCTGCCACTGGCACTCGAGCCGCCCTGCGGCCTCGCTGCGGCCTTCCGGCGCCGCGGCACGTGCAGCCTTGATCGCGTAGGCGGCCGCGCCGAGCTCGTGCGCGGCAACGTGGGCGACCGCCCCGGCTTGGCCGGCGGCGTACGCGGCATGCCGTGCTGCCCCACGCAAATCTCTGGCTGCCCCCATCGCATGGCCACCCGCCGCACGAGCCTGCATCATCTTGACCTCACCACGTACCCAGGCCCTCGCATGCTCGATCGCCTGGCGCGGTCGTGGGTCCCCGGGCTGGGCCGACTCGAAGAGGTGAAGTACGTGCTCCGCACACGAGGCAGCCCATAGAGCGAGGAGCCGGTGATTCGCATCAGTGAGAGTCCCACCACGACGGATCGTCACAAGACGAGGGTCACGGACCTTTGGGAAGATCATGACGTGCGTTCCCTCCTGAGCGCATTGGCGCGACTCCCTGCGGTGTGCCCTGCCGACCGGTCAGCCGCCTGGCGCAGGGAGTGATCCAGAGTGCTCATCAGCCGGGCGACGTCTGACGACCATCAGCGGTGGACACCGAGGCCCGGTGTTCAGTCCCGGTCCGGACGACCCGGCATCAGGGCGCATCGCCACCGGCGCCCTCCGCGGTCTCCAGGGCGGTGACCAGCCGGTCCAGGGCGGGCAGTGCCTTATCCAGCGCCACCCGGTCGGCCTCGGACAACTCCTCGACCACACGGGTAAGGGCCGCAGTGCTGGCCCGGTCGTAGCGCTCCAGCAGGTTCAGGGCTTCGCCCGACGCGGTGAGCACCACGGTCCGCTGGTCGTGCTCGGGTCGGACCCGTTCCACCAGCCGTGCGGCGGACATCGTCCGGACCAGGTTGCTCACGGTGGACGACGCCACCCTGACTCGCGTGGCCGCCGCGCCGGGGCTGAGGCCCTCGGACGACGAGGACAGCGCCCTCAGCAGCTCGATCTGCGCCTCCGGCAGGTCAGGCAGACCTTCGGCGTTGCGGGTGGCACGCAGTACGGCGCGACGCAACGGCCCCAGCAGCCCGCCCAGTCCGGCAGCGACCCGGGCTGCTTCCGGAGTTTCGGGCGGACCGCAGTTGCCCCTTCCGCCCGTCGCTTTCTCTGTTCCGTGCGCTCCGTCCGCGTTACCCATGCCTCCCATTATGGAGTGCCGCTGTATAATTTTGTCACAAACTAATTTTGTGACAAAATGAGTTTCAGAGCGGCGGAACCGGGCCGGCCTGAACCGCACGTCGGGGGGCCGCTGCTCGAAGCACAGCAAGGAGCAACGCCATGACCACTGGGTACGACACCCCGACCACCGTCGACAGCCCCGTTCCGCCGCAGGACCTGTCCGGGATCACCGGGCACCGGTTCATCTACACCTACGCCAACGGCTGGCAGTACGAGATGTACGTGAAGAACGCCACGACCATCGACTACCGCATCCACTCGGGCATGGTCGGTGGACGCTGGGTGAAGGACCAGGAGGTCGACTTGGTGCGACTCGCCGACGACGTCTACAAGATCTCCTGGAACGAGCCGACCGGCACCTCGGTCGTCGTCAACGTGCTGCCCGGCCGGCGCGTCCTGCACGGCACCATCTTCTTCCCGCAGTGGATCGAGCGGGACGGTTCCAGGACGGTGCTCTTCCAGAACGAGCACCTGGGCGAGATGCGCGCCTACCGGGACGCCGGCCCCACCTACCCGATCTACGTCGTGCCGGAGTTCGCCCGCATCACCCTGTTCGAGCACGTTGGCGAGAACGACGAGAGCGTCATCGCGGTCGGCCCCGAGGGCCTGCCCGAGGGCTTCGCCGACCGCGTCAACTGAAAGGGCGGCGACGGCGCGACGCCCATGAGCCCCGCGCCGCCGCCCCCTGTCGAGCGTCGCTCTTGCCGGCTGGACGGCGATGTTGATGTGCTGGCCGAGCGCCTCGACGACGCCTGGTACGTCTCGTTCGATGGCGCGATCGCAGATGGTCTTGTGCTCTGCCGCGATATCGCGGTTGCTGTGCTCGGTCGGTGTGCGAGCCCAGCAGCGGTAGACCTCCGCTGCCTCGCGCAGCTGTGTGGCGATGTCCCTCAGCCGGCGTGCAGGACGTCGAGCACGTCGAGGATGTGCCCGGTGCCGCGCACGAGGCGGAACATCTCGGAGATGTGGACGGTGTCGCCCGGCCGCGCGTACGTGAGCAGTTCGCGGAACTTCGGCCGCTGTAGAGAGTGGAGGCGGCTGGAGGTTCCCGGGTCTTCCTCGAAGGCGACGGGGTCCTCGATCCCGGCCTCGTCCAGGACGAGGTTCTGCCGGGCGGTCGACTGCTGGTCGGTCGAGCCTCGAACCCCCGGATTGCACAGGTTCATTGGACGGGCGGACTCCCCGTCGTCAAAGGAACGTTTGGCGACACTCGGGGCAAGTAGGGTTGATCTTGGTTGGCGGCGGCGGCCAGGCCTCCGGACGGTGGCCGCGGGGCGGGTATCGGAGCGTGATGTAGCGAGTTGCGTGTTCGGTGAGGGTTGACGCCCCCAAAGTATGAGTGGTTTATTACTCACATGCAGACGGAACGGCAACGCCGGCTCTCCACCGCCGATGAGCGTCGCGAGACGGTGCTGCGCACCGCGATCGGCGCCTTCGCGGCCCGGGGGTACTTCGGGACCACGACCACGGAGGTCGCCAAGGCCGCCGGCATCTCCCAGGCGTATGTGTATCGGCTGTTCCCGAACAAGGAAGCCCTGTTCGCGGCGGTCGTCGAGCACTGCTTTGTCCAGGTCCGTGCCGCGCTGGAGCGCGGTGCGGCCGAGGCGAAGGGCGGCTCGCCCGAGCTGGTCCTGGACTCCATGGGGGATGCGTACGCCCGGCTGATCAGCGACAACGACCTGCTTCTGGTCCAGCTGCACGCTCAAGCGGCCGCGGTCTCCGAGCCGGCGATCCGCGAGGCGATCCGCGCGGGGTACGCCCGTGTCGTGGAGTACGTGCGCGGCGCCTCCGGCGGCGACGAGCGGCAGGTCCAGGAGTTCTTCGCGGTCGGGATGCTCTGCCATCTCCTCGTCTCGCTCGACGTGGAAACGGCGGACGGGCCCTGGGCGCGCACGCTCGCCGTCGGCATCACGCACTACTGAGGTCGGCGAACACGGCCCGTCACGCCGGGGCGGGATTCCGGGCCGGGCGGCCCGCGCTCATTGATCGACTGCGGGTCGCCCCTTTTCGGAGCTGAGAAGTGAGTGGTTAACCACACATACGCGAGAGGTTGGGAGCCATGCGACACATCGTGGGTGCCCAAGGCCGGGGTTGGTCACCCGTCAGGGGCAGCGGTCTGGGATCGGTCGCTCCGGGCGCCGCCCTGGCGGCCCTGGCCGGAGCGCAGTTCGTGGTCGTCCTGAGTACGTCCGTCGTCAATGTCGCGCTGCCGCAGCTCCGGGACAGTGTGGCCCTGTCGGACAGCGGGATGGCCTGGGTTGTCAACGCCTACGGGCTCGCCTTCGGGGCGCTGCTGCTCCTCGGTGGCCGGGTCGCCGACCTGGTCGGAGCCCGCCGGGTCCTCATCGCCGGCCTTGGCCTGTTCGCCGCTGCTTCGGTGGCCGCCGGGCTGGCCGGCGCTCCCTGGGTGCTGATCGGTGCCCGTACTGCCCAGGGGGTCGGTGCCGCCGCGGCGGCACCTGCCGCGCTCGCCCTGGTGGTCCGGGTCTTCCCGCCCGGCGGCGCCCGCGCCCGTGCCCTGGGGGTATGGGGGGCGGTCTCCGGAGCCGGAGGTGCGGCCGGGGTGCTGCTCGGCGGGCTGCTGACCGAGGCGTTCGGCTGGCCCTGGATCTTCCACGTCTGCGCGCTCGGGGCGGCCCTGGCCCTCGTCGCGACATTCCGTCTGGTCCCTGCCGATGCTGGTGGTCCGCGCGGCGACGTGGGCGGCTCGCACGTCGATGTCTTCGGCGCGCTGTCCGTCACGGCCGCGATCGTCGCCCTCGTCTACGGGCTCACCGCCGCACGCACCTACGGCTGGGCCGACCCGCCCGTCCTCGGGTCGCTTCTCGCGGCCGGACTGCTGCTGTTGATGTTCCTGCGGATCGAACGGCGCCACCCGGCACCGCTGCTGCCGCCGGGGCTGCTCACCCAGGGGCCGGTCGCCCCGGCCAATCTCCTGATGGCCCTGCTCGGTGCCGTCTGGGTCGGGCTGTTCTTCTTCCTTCCGCTGCTCCAGCAGCAAGTGCTCGGCGCGGGCCCGTTGGCCGCCGGACTGGCGCAACTCCCGCTCGCGGGGGCGAACATGCTCGGTGCGGGACTCGCCCCGCGCCTGGCCCGCCTCCTTGCCCCGCACCGCACCCTGGCCGTCGGCCTGATCGCCCAGGCCGCCGGACTGCTGTGGCTTGCTCTCCTCAGCGCACCGGGCACCACTCTGGCGGGCCTGAGTGGTCCGACCGTACTGATCGGTCTCGGCCTGGGCATAGCTTTCGTCCAGCTCACCGGTGCCGCGGTGAACGGTGTGCGGCCGGCGGATGCCGGAGCGGCCGGCGGGCTGGTGAACACCACCCGCCAGCTCGGCGGCGCGGTGGGCCTGGCCCTGCTCGGCACCCTCGCCACCGCTTTCACCGGTGCCGCCGCCGACGGCCCGGCAGTGCTGGCACACGGCTACCGGGCGGCCTTTCTCCTGGCCGCCGCCATCGCCGCCACGGCCGCCGCCCTCACCCCGCTGCTGTCCCGCCGCGCAACCCCGACCACCAGTGGTGCCCCCACCCGCGCCTCCAACGGCAACGCCACGGAAGGAGTCCACCGATGACCCCCGAGACCCCGGTCGCCCATCCCATCGACGAGTCCGCTCCGGCCGTCGTACGGCTCGCCACGACCGTCCACGCCTCCCTCGCCCACGTCTGGGCCCTGCACACCGATGTCGCGGCCTGGCCCGAGTGGAACCCGGACATCACCCGGGCCGAGTCCACCGGCCCGCTCGCGGCCGGGGCCGTCTTCCGCCGGCACACCCACGGGCTCGACATCACCTCCACCGTGCTGGAGCTCCTCCCCGGGCGCCGCATCGTCCGGGGCGGCCCCGAGCACGGCATCGACGGCTTCACGCATGGACCTTCGAGGAGAGGTCCGACGGCAAGGTCACCGTCCGCACCGAGGAGTCCTGGAGCGGAACCCCCGTCGAGGCCGAACCCGCGGCACTCGGCCAGGCCCTGCGGCAGTCCCTGGAACGCTGGCTGGCCGCTCTGAAGACCACGGCGGAACGCCCATCCTGGCTGCCCCGCCCCACCTCGAACTCCTTGTTTCCTCGACCCCACTCGCCGAAGGGAATCACCTGCCATGACCGCCAAGCCCTACCTCACCGGCCATTACACCCCCGTCGCCGACGAGATCACCGCCACCAGTCTCACCGTGGAGGGCACCCTGCCGCCGGAGCTGACCGGCCGCCTGATACGCAACAGCCACAACCCCAAGCCGGGCATCACCCCCACACACTGGTTCAAGGGCAGCGGGATGGTTCACGGCATCCGGCTGCGCGACGGCCGCGCCGAGTGGTACCGCAACCGCTGGGTCCACACGCCCGCCCTGGACGGTGCCCCCTACCTGACCGAGCACGGCCCCGACCTGACCGCCAGCACCGCCGGCACCCACGTCATCGAGCACGCGGGCCGTCTCCTCGCCCTGTGCGAGGCCGCCCTGCCCTTCGAGCTGACCGCGGAGCTGGAGACGGTCGGTGCCTTCGACTTCGGCGGCAAGCTGACCTCCGCGATGACCGCCCACCCGAAGGAGGACCCGGTCACCGGCGAACTCCACTTCTTCGCCTCCTCCCCTTTCCCCCCGTTCCTCATCCACCACGTCTCCTCACCCGACGGGACCGTGCTGCACAGCCAGGAGGTCCCGGGCGCCAGTGCCGCGCTCAAGCACGACTTCGCCCTCACCGAGCACCACGCCGTCTTCGTGGAAGGGTCGGTCACCTTCGACCCGTCCGAGCACTCCGGCATCCCGTATGCCTGGAGCGATGACCAGCCCGGCCGCATTGGCGTCCTGCCGCGCGGCGAGGGCGGCGCCGGGCGCGTGCGCTGGTTCGACATCGCGCCCGGCTACGCCATGCACTTCGCCAACGCCTACGAGGACGCCGGCGGCCGCATCGTCGTCGAGGGCCCGGCCGTCGGGTACGAGGGGTGGCAGCGCTCCTGGAACTGGTGGGTCGGTGCCCCCGGCCGTGGTGCCGAGCCCACCTCCGGCTCGCGCGCCACGCGCTGGACCGTGGACCTCGCCACCGGCCGGGTCACGCAGGAGCACACCGACGACCTCACCGTCGAATTCCCTACCATCAACGACGCGTTCACCGGCCGCGAGCACCGCTACCAGTACGCACTCTCCTTCCCCGACGACCTCGGCGACGGCACGCACGCCCTGGTCAAGTACGACCGCACCACCGGCGCCCGCCAGATCAAGCCGCTCGGCACCGGTCGCCTTCCCAGCGAGGCCGTCTTCGCCCCGGCAACAGGCGGCCCACAGGCGGGCGAGGACGCCGGGTATCTCCTGACCGTCGTCAGCGACCTCAACTCCGACAGCTCCCGCCTCCTCGTCCTCGACGCCTCCGACCTGTCCCTGCCACCGGTCGCCACCGTCCATCTCCCCCGCCGCGTCCCGGCCATGATCCACGGCTCCTGGATCCCCGACAGCACCCTCTGACCGGGGCGTTGCCATCTGCCCGCCCCTCTCGCCGCCGGATTCACTCGTTCAGCCCAACGAGCCACCGACTCCACGGCAACGGGCCAGGTCAGGGGCTGCTCCGTTGTTTTTTCGGTGAGTACTACTGGGACCCCTTCCTCCGCGGCCGCGTCGAAATCTCCCTGGACCCCTGCTGCGATGGCACGCTTCCGCCCGCCTGCCGTGGAGATGCTCGCGCGGCCCGACGTGTAATTGACCGCGGTCGGCATGAACCCGCCGCTGTCCGGTCGGCGCCCGATGTCCGGGCCGCTCCCGGCCGTACGACCAGGTGGCGCGCCCGTCCGGCGCCGAAGTGAGCTCGTGGACGCCGGGTGCGCAGCGGACGCGCCTGATGCGCAGGCCGGGGCGAAAGCACCAGGTGCGCAGGTCGGGGACGAAGCTCAGGTCGCCCAGGTGTCCGCTGTCGGGAATCAGCAGCGGTCAGGAACCGGCGGGGCGCCGAAGACCGGCCGGCTCCACGCCGAGCGCCGCCAACAGCCGGACACTGCGATTGCCCGGCTCGCTGAGCAGCCGGTCCAGCAGGGCGGAGGTGCCGCCGGCCATCGTGTCCTTGAGCAGCTCGCGCGGCGGCACCGTGTCCTGACTGAGGTCCGCACTCGACATCACCGCACTCACCCGTTCGTGGTCCACCCCGGTCTCGACCAGGACCCGGCCCCCGTCGTAGTCGGCCTTCGCCTGTTTCGCCAGGTGCGGGTAGGCCTGCGCGACCGCGTACGTCCGCAGCATGCCCAGGAGGACATCGTCGGTGCGAACCTTCCCACCGTGCTGTCTGGCGAGTTCCCCGGCCTCCAGGCGCGCCCACAGCACCGGATGCGCCGCGGCGTTGATCGGCATTACCCTGACCAGCAGTGTCGTCCAGAACTGCCCCAGCTCACGGGGCTTGTAGCGGCGGCGGCCCACCAGGGCGTCGCGGGTGGAGCGCAGCTCCGGCGGGACGGCGTCCTCCACGGCAGGGACCTGTCCCGATCGCACGGCCTGCTGCAGCGCAACGACATCGACCCCGCATCCGTTCAGGTAGCTCACCGCTCCGCAGGTCGGGTCGTCCAGGATGGCCGCCAGCAGATCGGCCGGCGAGCGCTCGGCGCCCTGACCGGTCACGGACGGTTGCTCCTGACACCGGGCGAGCGCCGCCGCCCCGGCCGTGCTGAGCGTGAGCGAGCGGTCCTCCTGCTCGGCCAACGGAACCTCGACCTTTCCGGGTTCCTCGTCCATCTCCCCGATGCCCCTGCGGATCACGTGCGTCGTGAGGTCGTAGGAGGCGAGGAACTCCTGGACCCGTTCGTCCTTGCTGATGCAGGTCAGCAGGATGTGTGTGCTGACGTGGCGCATTGCGTAGACCGGGCGGAAGGCAGTGAGCAGGGCCCGGTCGGCGCGGAAGTCTGAGGTCATGCGGAAGATCCTGGCCGAGCCGCAGGGGTGTTGCATCAGCCCGCGGTCGGAAACGGGTGCGACGAAAGTCGGACACCGGTGCGGACGAAAGGGGGCATCACGCTCCGGCGTTGGTGTTGTCATGAGTGGTAACTGAGCGTTTCCCGCTCCGGGTACGCCCGCCGGCTCCCGGCCGTCGAGGACGCATTCGGCCACCAGCTCCTGGCCCAGCTCCAACAGCTGGACGCCGCCTGCCAGGCCACGGACGAAGCGGCTGCGCGTACAAGAGCCCGCGCGTCGACCGACGCACCTACAAGGCGAGCCCGCCCGCCTGCGGCGTGCACCCGGCGTGGTGCACGATGCGGTGGCGCGCACTCAATGCGCACCACCGCCATCCACGGTGCGCACTACACGATCGTGAGCGCATCGGGTGTGCACCGGCCGGTGCGGGGTGCGCATCGAGGGGGCAGGTCTCGCAGTGAACTCGTTCTCTGCTTCCGTGAACTGACGTGGGTGTGCCTCAGCGCGCGGATTGGCCGCACCGCCGGGGGCGCCCGGCTCCCCGCGCCTGTCGCATCCGCCGCGAGGAGGCGAAGCGCGCGGTGCGCAGGGTCTTACGCTCCGGTCCGTGACGTGGTTGCGAGGTGGCGGAGTTCGTGGGCCTCGGCGAGAAGGAGGTAGCTGCTGGCGGTCCAGGTGTAGGCGCGGTCACGCAGGCCCATCCCGGTGAGTGCGTCGAAGTTCTCGGCGAAGCCGTGGGTTTCGCACAGTCGCCGGAATCGGGCGCTGATCTCGTCGGCGAAGCGGCTGTGTCCGGCGCGGCGCAGTCCGTCCTCGATGAGGACGGTGGTGGGCGCCCAGATCGGACCGCGCCAGTAGCCGTCCGGGCGGTAGTGCGGCGAGCTGGGCAGTTCGGTGGCGAGTCCGTACGGAGTCAGGTGGGCCTCGATCCGGGTGGTCAGGGTTTTGCCGACGTGCCCGGGGAGGTGCTCGCCCAGGGCGATGGGCATCAGGTCGAGCAGACTGGAGGTATGCCAGGTCTTCGAGCTGTCGACACCGCGGGCCACGAACCGTTCCCTTGTCCACAGCTCGTCGAGCATCGCGGCCTGGGTCGCGCCGGCGGTTCGGCTCCAGCGGCGGGCCTCGTCGGGAAGACCCAACTCGCCAGCTGTAGCGGCGAGTTCGCGGAGCTGGAGCGTGAGGAACGCGGCCAGGTCCGCGGTGACGACCACGCGCTCCGGATCGAAGGTCGTGGCGTTGTCCCAGCCGCTGTCATTGCCGTGCTGGTAGTGGGGCAGAGCGGCGTGTGGTGCGCGGCGCGCGGTGAGCCAGAACTTCGTCCAGCGTTCCAGCCTGCGGTAGACCTCGGTGAGTTCCGCGCGGCCCGGCGGTTCGGGCAGCCGTCGGCGCAGCTTGGCCAGGGCCCAGCCGTGTACGGGTGGTTTGACGAAGTTGTAGAGGACCTCCGAGTGGGTCACCGAGTCGGGCAGCGCCCCGCTCTCGTCCTGGTGGTCGAACGGCAGCAAGAACTGGTCCCAGGCCAGTTCGGGCGCCCCGGGCGCCAGGGCGAGGGCGTTGAAGCAGTGGTCCCAGCTCCAGACCTTGTCCATCCAGTGCTTGGACATCAGCACGGCGGGCCGGGTGACGAGGCCCGCCGGGGCGACGGTCGCCGACCACAGGACGTATGCGGCGAGCTCGGCGGCCGGGGTGCGGGACGAGCGCCAGGGGGCAATCGTGTCGGTGAAGGTGGCGAAGGCGTGCTCCGCGGCGGCCACGACCTGCGGAAACCTAGTCGAGGAGACGTAAGGGCGGCGTGCGCTGTCGATTTCCTCGACGGCGGCCTCCCAGACTCCGCCGGCCTGCGCGCTGATCGCGAGGCCGCGGTCGCCGCTGCCCAGAGTCTGGCTGCCGGAGACTTCGGCGCCGACGCCGGACAGCTCGGTGATCCGGTACCGGCGCCCGGTCTCGTACGACGTGAACACGTACGCTCCGTCCACCGGGTCGCGGTAGAAATAGGCGCCCGTGAAGGGGGTCAGGGTCGCTGCGGCCGCGGTGATGCGCAGGCCGAGTCCTTGGCCGCGCAGGCGGATGGTGTCCGGTGTTTCGTAGGAGCAGTCGATCGTGCCCTGGCGTTGGGTCCAGCGGAGCAGGCCGGGCGTCGTCTCGACACGGGTGACGGCCCGGTGGCCCGTTGCCGGGTCGAAGGGAAGGAGCCGCAGGACGGCCTGCATGCCGTTCCGGTGCGACACGAGGTGGAGGTCTTCGGCACGCTCGTTCTGCGCGAGTACGTAGGAGATGCCGAACCAGGAGCCGCGGGTGCTGAACGGAATGTCGTGGATGGAGAAGGCCGGGCCGGATCGGGCGGCGGTCATGAGGGGGTTACTCGATTCTTCAGCAGGGGTCACCGGCGATCGGCGCGGGGTCAGTCCTTCATCGCGCCGGCGGTCACGCCGGCGGCGATGTAACGCTGGGCGAGGACGAGGATGACCGTCGCCGGCAGCGAAGCCACGACGGCGGTGGCCATGATGGCGTTCCACTCCTGGTTGTTGTTCCCGATGTAGTGGTAGATGCCGAGGGTGATCGGCTCGTGGGTGCCGCCGCCCGCGAGGGTGCTGGCGAAGATGAAGTCGGACCAGGACCACAGGAAGGCGAACAGCGATACGGTGACGACGGCGTTGCGGCTCATGGGCAGGACGATCGACCGGAAGGTGCGCAGCGGGCCGGCTCCATCGGTCTTTGCGGCCTGGAGCAGTTCCTCGGGAATGCCGGACATGAACGCGGTGAGGATCAGGACCGCGAACGGGACGGCCAGGGTGGAGTCCGCCAGGATCAGGCCGGGCACCGACTGGAGCAAGCCGAGGCTGAGGTAGATGGCGTAGAAGCCCATCGCCATGACGATGCCGGGGATCATCTGGGCGACCAGGAAGAGGAAGCTGAGCACACTGCCGCCGCGCGGGCGTAGTTTGGCGAGCGCGTAGCCTGCGGGAGCGGCCAGGGCCACGGTGAGGACGACGGTGCCCAGGCCGATGACCAGGCTGGTGCCGAGATAGGGCAGCTGCTGATCCAGGACGGCCCGGTAGCCCCTCAGCGTGCCGTGCGCGGGGAACAGGTCCGGAGGCCCTTTGCGCATGTCCTGGTCACGGGTGAAGGACACGTTCAGCATCCAGTAGACCGGAAAGAGCATGACTCCGGTGAGCAGGAGGCCCGTGGCCGTCTTCCACCAAGTGGTGCGTGTCCGGCGCGGGCGGGATGGGGTCGTGATGGTTTTCATGAGGCGTACTGCTTTCGCTGGACCCTCAGGTGCATCAGGCCGAACACGAGAGCGGCGAGCACGAGCAGGTTGCCGACGGCCGCGCCGGGACCGAAGGCGGGCAGCAGGTTGCCGAAGCCGAGCCGGTAGGACCAGGTGGCGAAGGTGGTGGACGAGTCCGCCGGGCCACCCTTGGTCATGATCCAGATGATGTCGAAGACCTTGAGCGTGTAGATCAGGCCCAGCAGGAGGGTGATGGCGGACACCGGGCGCAGGAGCGGGAGGGTGATGCTCCGGAAGCGTCGCCAGGCGCCGGCGCCGTCGAGGGCGGCGGCCTCGTACAGGCTGGAGGGGATCGACTGCAGCCCGCTGTAGAGCACGACGAGGTTGAACGGGACGCCGATCCAGATGTTCGCGATGATCACTGAGGTGAGCGACCAGGACGGGGAGGTCAGCCAGTTCACGGAGTCGATGCCGACCGCGTTCAGGGCGGCGTTGACGATGCCCGAGTCACTGTTGAGCATCCACGACCAGGTGGAGGCCGACACGATCAGCGGCAGCAGCCACGGCACGAGGAACAGGGCGCGCAGGGTCGCGGAGAGCCGGAAGTGCTGGTTGAAGAAGACCGCGAGGGCCAGGCCGATGGCGTACTGGAAGAGCAGGCAGGCAGCGGCGAACACCGTGGTCTGGGCGAGCGCCGGTGCGAACGTCGGGTCGTCGAACACGGTCTGGTAGTTGGCGAGACCGGTGAAGGGCGCGTCGCCCTCGACGAAGGAACGGACGGTGTAGTCGCGCAGGCTCAGGTCGAGATTGCGGTAGAGCGGATAAGCGTAGAAGAGGAGGAGGTAGAGGGTCGCCGGGGCGAGAAAGGCCCAGGCGGTCCAGTGCTGTGAGTGGGCGCGCCGGCGTGGTGTCGTACGGTCCGGGGCGGCGCCGGCCGCCTCGTCCCGGTCGGGCACGGCCCGACGGTCCGGCAGGTGTGTCATATGGCTCATCAGCAGCCCCTGGATCACGGTTAGTTGGACGCGCGCTGCGCGGCGGTGAGCGCGTCCTTCGGGGACTTGGCTCCGCTGAGGGCGGACTGGATCGCCTTCCACATCTGCTCGGAGATCTTGGGGTACTTGGTGCCGAGATCGCCACTGGTGCGGCCCTTGGCCGCCTTGACCGCCTCCGCCCAGGGCTTGAACTTGGCGTCGGCCGCCACCTGCTTGTCCCGCACCTCGCTGGTGGGTGCCAGGTAGGACAGGGTGGTGTCGGTGGTGTAGAGGTTCGCGGCGCCGGTCAGGCAGGAGACCAGCTTCCGCGTCGTGGTGTAGCGGTCGGTGTCGCTCTGGACGGGAACGGTGACGAATTCGCCGCCGGTCGGCGCCGCGGCGGTGCCACCATCGGCGCCGGGGACGGGCAGGACGCCGTAGTCGAAGCCGGCCTTCTCCGCGTTGGCCAGCTGCCAGGTGCCGTTCTCGGCGAACGCGTAGTCGCCGCTCGCGAACTCCTGCCAGCTGGTGGTCTGGGTGTTGTTGATCACCGAGTTGGGGGCGTGGCCCTGCTTCAGCCAGTCGGTCCACAGGGACAGCGCCGCCACGCCCTGGGGAGAGTCGAGTCGGGTCAACTTCGCGCCCGAACCCCAGAACCAGGGCAGGAACTGGAAGCTTCCCTCCTCGGTGCCGATCGCGGAGAAGGTGATGCCCTTCTTCCCGGCCTGCTTCACCTTCGCGAGTGCCGCCGTCAGCGACGTCCAGTCCCTGACCGAGGCGATGTCCACGCCTGCGGTCTTGAGGATGTCCTTGTTGTAATAGAGGGCGAGGGTGTTGACCCCGACCGGTGTTCCGTAGGTCTTTCCGCCCGACCGGCCGGCCCCGAGCAGGTTGGGGTCGACCTTGGAAGTGTCCAGCTTGTTGTCGTCGGTGGTAGTGAGAACGCCGGCCTCCGCCAAGGTCGGCACCACGGGGTTGTCCACGATGAGCACGTCCGGAGAGTTGTCCTGCTGGGCCGCCAGGAGCACTTTGTTCGACAGGTCGCTGGTGTCGAAAGCGGTCCGCTTGATCTTCACACCGGCCTTGCCGCCGCAGCCGTCCAGCAGCTTCTTCCAGGCCGAGTCCCCGGCGAATTGGGGGTACGGGTCCCAGATGGTGTAGGTGCCGCTGACCGCCGCCTTTGTCCCGGTGCCGCCCAGGCCGGAGCCGCAGGCGGTGGCACTGGTGGCGAGAGCCAGAGCGGTCAGGACTGCGACGGTCAGACGGCGCTGTCCGGAGAAGCTGTTCATCGCGGGTTCCTTTGTTTCTGGCATGCGGGTGCCGAGGGCAACGGGTGGCCGGGGCGCGCACACCGGACGGCGCTGACGCGCGGTTCGGGAATCCGGCCGGGTGAGGAAGGAGGACAGGGGGTCCCGTGCGTGTGATCAGAACGCCGTACGGGGCACGGCGTCCGCGGTGGGCGTGGCCCCTGGCGGGGCTCCCGCGGGCCCGGTGCTGGCCCGCAGCGAAATCGGCGGCGCGAGGAGATGCTGCCGGGGTGCCGCGTCGGGATGGTCGAGCCGCTCCACCAGCAGGTCGACGGCGAGACGGCCCATCTCGGCCGCCGGCACGTCCGCCGCGGTGAGCTGTGGGGTCACCGTCTCCGCCCAGCGGCCGGCCACGACCCCGGTGACGGAGAAATCGCGCGGCACATGACGGTCGGCCTGGGCCAGTCCCCGGTAGAGGCCGCCCAGCGCGGCCTCGTTCAGCGTGACCAGGGCCGTGGTGGCCGGGTCGTCGTGCAGGATCCGTTGCACACAGGTCTGACCCGAGGTGGCGTCGTCCCCGCAAGCGTACGTCCGCACCGTCAGCCCGCGTTCGGCAGCGGCCTTCGTGAAACCCTCAAGGCCACGGTGCGCGGATTCGTAGCCGGCCCGCAACAGCTGCTCGGGGCGGTTGACGAAGGCGACTCGGTGGTGACCTAGATCCGCCAGATGCCGGACGCACGCCTTCACCAGCGCGGTGTGATCCAGGCCCACCCACCACCCGCCTTCGGGACGAGCGGTACGGCCGATGGTGACGGAGGGGAAGCCAAGGGCGGCCAGATGGTCCACCCGGTCGTCCGCCAGCCTGATCTCCATCAGGATCGCGCCGTCGACCCGCCGTTCCCCCAGCAATCGCTGGAAAGAACGGTCGCTGTCCACGCCACTGGGCGACAGCAGGACGTCGTAGTCGTGAGCCGCGGCGGCCTCCACCACGCTGCCGATGAAGTCCAGCTGCATCCCCGTGTAATGGTTCCCGGCCGGCGGGAAGACCAGGCCGAGGGTCCTGGTCCGCCCGTTGGCCAGGGCGCGGGCGCTGGCGCTGGGCCGGTAGCCCAGCTCATCGACAACCTGCTGGATCTTCTTGCGTGTGTCGTCCGAGACCGGGCGGTTGCCGCTCAGCGCGTAGGACACAGTGCTCCGCGAGACACCGGCCCGCCGGGCGATCTCACCGATGTTCACGGCGGCTCCTAGCTCGAACCGGTTCGGCATCCCGAAGCAAGGAACACCCGCCGGTCGTGAGGTTGGGTCAGGGAATCAGGCGCGACGGCCGGTCGTCGAACCGGTTCGCGTCAAAGTGAACGTAGGAACCATCTCAACGCCTGTCAACACCCTCGGCCATGCCGCCGCGACCCGGCAGCGGACCGGGAAATGCTTGTGCTGGAGGGATTGCTGGTGGGGTGCCCCGGTGCTAGCTTCGCCGAACCAGTTCGATGAAGCGATCCTTCCGGCAACAGTGAACCCGACCTGAAGCGCGGGGCCGCGATCCCCGCCACTCGCCAGGTCCCGAACCTCGTGTGGCTCGTATGAACGAACCGGTTCGACACCCGCCGTCTCGGATCTCTCACCGGAGACGGCACGTGGACGAGCGGCTGGCCGAGGTGGACCGACGGAACCTGTTACTCAAGGAATGAGGACGCAGTCCATGCCATCCGCTGACAGATCAGCGCGGCGCCGGGCCCCGGCTGCCATGGCGCTGGCCCTCGGCGCGGGCCTGCTGGCCGCACCAGCCGCCCCCGCACAGGCGGCCGGCGCGCCCCGTCCCGCCGCTCACTACACCTTCGACGAGAGCGACCTCGCCTCCGGAAGGATCGCCGACAGTTCCGGCAACGGCCTGACGGCGACCCTGGTGGACGGTTCCACCGCGCAGTCGGTCGCGGGCACGGACGGCGGCAAGGCACTGGCCCTGCCCGGCGGGGCACCCACCTCGAGCGGTGCGTACGTGCGCCTGCCCCGCGAAGTGCTGGACGGTGCGACCGGTTTGACGATCTCCGCCCGGGTGAAGTGGAGCGGTGACACGTCGTCCTGGCCGCCCATCTTCGACCTGGGCACCAACACCGCCAAGCACCTCTTCACCACCCCCCACGGCACCAGCGGGCGGCTGCAGACTTCCCTGACCACAGGGGGCACGGACGCGGAGACACAGGTCCGCGGCTACGCGATGCTTCCCGCGGACGAGTGGCGGACCGTTACCGTCACCCTCGACGCCTCAGCGGGCCGGGTCACCACCTACCTCGACGGCGTGGCGGTCTCCTCGGCCGAGACGACGGTGAGGGCCGGCGATCTGCTGGACGATTCCGCCACGGCCGCCGGTTACATCGGCAAGTCCTTCGCCCCGTACTCGCTGTTCAAGGGCGCGATCGACGACTTCACCGTGTGGCACGCGGCGCTCAGCGCCCATCAGGTGACCGGTACGGTCGGGAAGGTGCCCACGCTCCAGCGGCTCTCGCGGACTGGCTTCGACGTCCGTACGGCGACCGGGGCGGCCCCGACCCTCCCCGCGGTCGTCCGCTCCTCCTTCTCCGACGGCTACGACCGCGGCACGCCGATCGCCTGGGACGCCGTACGGCCCGAGAAGTACGCCCGGCCGGGCACGTTCACGGTCGCGGGAACGGCTGCCGGGCGCGCCGTGAAGGCGGCCGTCACGGTGGTCCGTGAGGGACAGCTCGATGTCGACCTCGGCTCGGACACCGGCACGTTCCACGGCGGAGCATCCGGCACCCTCTACGGCGTGTACGGACCGGACGTCCCCACCAACAACCTCATCGAGGGTATGGGCCTGCGCACCGTCTCCACAAAGGCGCAGGACGGCCCGCAGCACCCCGGTGCCGACGCGCTGGAGGTGGTCAGACCGCTGGCCGACTCCACCGGCGGCGACGTGTACGTCTACATGACCGACATCCACCGCGGCTTCCCCTACGAGTGGCCGGGCGACACCCCCGAGCGGAAGCTCGGGCTCTACAAGGAGAAGCTCGCCGACCAGGTCGACCAGGCGCTGAAACTGCCGAAGGAGTACCGGGACCACCTCGTCTTCGTGCCGTTCAACGAGCCGGAGGGAAACATGTTCGGCACCGGCGAGTGGAGCTACAACAAGGTCAGCTGGCTGAGCGACCCGGACGACTTCTTCGCCGCCTGGGACGACGTCTACAAGCTCATCAAGGGCAAGATGCCCGGTGCCCGCGTCGCCGGCCCCAACACCAGCGTCCTGTACGACCAGGTGAAGGGCTTCCTCACCCATACCCTGACCGCCGGCACCCTCCCCGACGTGGTCACCTGGCACGAACTCAGCCACCCCGAGGCGGTCCGCGAGAGCGTCACCAGGTACCGGACGTGGGAGAAGGAGCTGTTCCAGGACACCGACAAGGAGGGCACCCGGCTCCCGGTCAACATCAACGAGTACGCCTTCAACTACCACACCTCCGTCCCCGGCCAGATGATCCAGTGGGTGTCCGCGATCGAGGAGTCCAAGGTGGACGCCGACATCGCGTACTGGAACATCGACGGCAACCTCTCCGACTCCGCGGTACAGTCCAATCGGGGAAACGGTCAGTGGTGGCTGCTGCACTCGTACGCCTCGATGAGCGGACACACCGTGAGGGTGAGCCCGCCCTTCCCCGGCGAGAACTACACCATGCAGGGCGTCGCCACGCTGGATGAGGACAAGCGGCAGGCCCGGCTGCTCTTCGGCGGGTCCACCGGCGAGGGCCACATCGCCTTCGCGGGCGTCCCGAAGGGGGTCTTCGGGGACCGTGTGCACGCCTGGGTGCGGGAGATCGAGTGGAGCGGTCAGGTGGGCGATTCCTCCGGCCCGAAGCTCCTCGGCGAGCGGGACCTGAAGGTCGGTGACGACGGCACGGTCGTCGTCGATTTCGGTGACGGCGAGCTGCCGAAGCTGAAGGAGTCCTCGGCGTACGAGATCGTCCTCAGCCCGGCCGGGAAGGCGAAGGGCAGGCAGTCCCCGCCCGTGCGCTGGCAGGCGTCGTACGAGGCGGAGGACGCCGCTCACACCGGGTCCGGCTACTCCAGGAACGGCCCGGAGGGCTCGCCGCGCGACGTGTCGAAGTTCTACACCTCCGGCGGCTACGACGTCGGTGGCCTGCGCACCGGCTCGGACGTCACGCTCGATTTCACCGTGGACGTCCCCGAGGACGGCACTTACGACCTGAGCGTCTTCGCCAACTCCCTCAACACCTTCGACAAGGTGAGGGAACAGGGCCCCACCAACGTCTTCCTGCGCGTGGACGGCGAGGCGGACGGCGAGCGGGAACTGTACCTCCCGCTCGGCTACAAATGGGTGGTATGGGACCACGCCGACACCAAGGTACGTCTCACCAAGGGCAAGCACACCCTCACACTTGCCGCGAAGAGCGCCGACGGTACGCGCGCCACCAAGGGCGACGCCATCGTCGACCGCCTCACCCTCTCCCTCCCCGGAACTTCGGCCGCCACCCAGGTGTACGAGGGCGAGCTGGCCTGGACAGCCGGCGGGGCACAGCCCGTGTACAACGTGCCCAGGCAGGCCGAAACCCCTGCCACCGGCTCGGGGGCGGTCCGGCTCGCCAAGGATCAGACCGCCACCTTCTGGGTCTACTCGCCCGCCGACCGTGAGGCCACCCTCGGAGTCGACACCCTCGGCGGCGCGGACGCGCGGCTCTCCGTCAACGGGCACGAGGTCCTGCGCCTGGGCAAGGGCAACGGCAGCGTGGCCGTCTCCCTCTCGGGTGGCGTCAACAAGGTGACGGTGACCGGCGGTTCGTCCACCACTCTCGTCGACCGCCTTACCGTCACACCCGGCGCCGGCAGGCTGAAGGCGCGTACGTACGAGGCGCGGGACGCCAAGCTCGCGGGCTCGGCCACGCTGACCTCGCTGCCCCTGGCCACCGACGGCACAGCGATCACCGGCATAGGGGGCGATCCGGGCAACGGCAACACGGCGACGTTCACGGTCGCCGCGGACAAGGCCGGTCTGTACGCGCTGCGCATCCGTTACTCCAACCCCGAGCAGTCCGAAGCCACCCACTACAACCCGGACCCGCTCGCACGCCACGCCGACATCACCGTGGGCGGCGACGAGATGCGGCGCGTCAGCTTCCCCCACACCTTCCACCAGGACAACTTCTGGGAGCTGACCGTCCCCGTCCACCTCAGGAAGGGGCCGAACCCGATCACCTTCCGCTCCGGGGAACTGCCGAACTTCGACGGCACCACCTACGCCTCGGACACCTTCCCCGGGGTGCTGCTCCGCTCCCGCTATGCCCCGCTGATCGACCGGATCACCGTCGCGCCGTACGCGCGGGAGGCGCGTTGAGGTGATCAGCACAGGTGTAATCGGCCCGCGCGGTACGCGAGGTGGCTGCCTTTGTGGCGGCAGTGCGGCTCGGCTCTGGTGGCGGAAGATCCTCTCAACCGCCGGCACGGTGCCGGACTCAAGAGACACGATCCCCGGTACGCCGGGTACCTCGGCGTCCGCCGCGGCGCGGGCCGCACTGCCTGTGGGACGGTTCAGACGCCGGTGATGGTCCATTCGTTGTTGGTGCTGGAGTTCGGAGTCCACATCACCGTGGTCGAACCGGCCGTGGTGCTGCCACTGCCGTCAAGGGCGGTACCGGTGCCCCGATTGACGATCTGGTAGCGGTCACCGCCGACGCTGCTGAGCGACCACTGCTGGTTGTTGCCGCCGTTCCAGACCTCCTGGCGGGCGGGAGCGCCGTTGGCGGAGTTGCCCCAGCTGTCGGCGGCCATGCCGTTGGTGCGGTTCATGATGCGGTAGTAGCCGTTGCCGAGGTCGATCAGCTGCCACTGCAGGTTGGTGCTCCCGTCGTAGTTCCACTGCTTGAGGTTGGATCCGGAGGCGACGTCGCCCCCGCTGTCGAGCGCCAGTCCGCTGGTCACGTTGGCGATCTTCACCCAGGTCGTCGAGCCGCCCGGCGCGCCCAGGACGGGGATCTCACCGGAGAAGGTGAGCTTGACCGTGTACGCCAGGGCGCTGAACGGTGGGTTGGACGAGGGCATGGTGAGGTGCAGGCCGGAGGCGTCCTGCACCGGTGCGGGCAGGTCGATGTAGGCGCCGGCGGTGTTGTTCAGCAGTTTGGCGCCGGTCAGGCTGCTGAGGTTGATCTGGTTCGAGTTCAGTGTCGTGATGGTCATGGTGCCGCCCTGCCAGCCCAGCGCGGTGGCGTAGAGGACCTTGTTGTCCCGGCTGCGGGTGAACCGGACGTCCTGCGGTTTGCCGGCCACCGGTCCGCTGAACGAGCCGCCGCCCATCTTGGTGGGACCCTCGCCGTAACTGGTCCAGGAGCGGGTGGAGTAGACCGCCTCTCCGAAGCGGCCGAGCCAGTCGCCCATGGCGAGCAGGATGGACCGCTGCCCGGAGGGGATGGTGCCGTCGGACATCGGGGCGATGTTCAGCAGCATGCTGCCGCCCTTGCTGACCCGGTCGATCAGCGAGTGCAGCAGTGCCTGCGTCGAGTAGTAGCCGATGCCCTCCGTGTAGCACCAGCTGGAGGAGGAGATGCTGTCGTCGGTCAGCCAGTAGGGGGTGAGCAGCCCTGCCGGGCCGCCGCGCTCGAAGTCGAAGACCTCACCCTTGTTGTTGAGGCCGTCCTTGTAGGTCGCGACCACGTCCTTGTTCCACGAGACCGCCTGGTTGTAGTAGTGCGCGAGGAACTCGAGCCGGTAGGACTCCTGCACCAGGTTCAGGTCGAAGTCCTGCCAGACCAGATCCGGCTGGTAGCCGTCGATGATCTCGATCAGCTTGTCGTACCAGAGCTTGTTCTCCGCGGCCGAGCCCTGCTGGGCATAGAGGACGCGGAGTGTCGGGTCCGACTGGGACGGCACGTGGTCGTAGTAGCCGTTGAAGTGGTAGGCGTGGTGCAGCGAAGCCATGAACTTCAGCCCCTGCCCGCGGATGGCCTGCGCCTGCAGACCCACCAGGTCGAGTCTGGGACCGTGCTGGACCGAGTTCCATGGGTTGGAGCGGCTGTTCCACATGGAGAAGCCGTCGTGGTGCTCCGCGACCGGCCCGGCGAACCTGGCGCCCGCGGCCTTGAACAGCTGCGCCCAGGCGTCCGGATCCCACTTGCCGCCCTGGGAGACCGGTTTGGGGGCGAACTGCACGTAGTTGCCGGCCTTGTCGCGGGCACCGTCGATGAAGTTGTTGAACGGCCAGACCGAGGGGTCGCCGTAGGTGGCGATGTGGTGTCTGTTCTCGGCCGAGCCGCCGATGTACATGTTGCGCGGATACCACTCGTTCCCGAACGCGGGAACGCTGAAGACGCCCCAGTGGTAGTAGATGCCGAACTTGGCGTCCTGGAACCAGGCCGGGGCCGGGGGGTGCTGGTCCACGGAGGACCAGCTCGCGGTGTAGCTTCCCGGGCCGTCGGTCGCGGCGGCCTCGGGGGCGAACCGCAGCAGGCCGAAGGCCGTGGCCGCGCCGGCCGACGCCAGCAGTCGGCGCCGGCTGAGCGGCAGGGAGGAGGAAGACATGGGGGCCTCTCGGGGAATTGACGGAGCAGGTGCGGTAGCCGTTGATCGTCGGCCGGTCACCGGATCAGTCGCGTGTCCACTTCTGGTTGCCGCTGCCGTTGCAGGTCCACAGCTGCAGCAAGGTGCCGTTGGCCGTTCCCGCGCCGGTGGCATCCAGGCACAGGCCGGACTGGACACCGGTGATCGTGCCGTCGGCGTGGAGCGTCCACTTCTGGTTGCCGCCGCCGTCGCAGTCCCAGATGTCCACCTTGGTACCGGGGGTGGTGCCCTGGCCCGCGGCGTCCAGGCAGTCGCTGCCGTACACCCGCAGCTCACCGTCCGGGGTGTTCGTCCACTGCTGGTTGCTGCCGCCGTTGCAGTCCCACAGCTCCACCTGGGTGCCGTCCGTCTGCGACTGGTTCGGCACGTCCACGCAGCGCCCGGAGCCGACCCCGACGATCGCGCCGGTCGTGCCGCCGTTTCCGCCGCTGCCGGGGGTGATGGACAGGTTGTCGAACTGTGCCGTCTCGCTCTGGCTGGTCGCATAGCCGATCTGCCCGCCGGCCCAGGTGCGGTCGTTCACCGAACCGACCGTGGAACCGTCGATGACGGCTGTGATGGTGGTGCCCGAGAAGGTGAGGGCCAGCGTGTGCCAGCGGTTGGTGCCCAGCGCCGCGGCCGTGCCGCGGGCCAGGGTGGAGACGTTGCCGCCTGTGTTGGAGTTCAGGATCGACCAGGCCCCGGTGTCGCTCACCCGCAGGTGGTAGGCGTTGAGCCCGCCGGTGCTGCTGTAGTCCTGTGCGCCTGCACGGCCGATCAGCTCGGCGTATCCGGGCTGTTCGAGCATCACGTCGGACGAGACGGTGTAGTTGCTCCAGCCCACGTCACCGAGCAAGGCGTGCGGATCGGACAGCGCGTCCCAGGTGATCGGTTTCTGCGGGCTCATCTGGCGCACGCACTTGCCGCCGCGACCGCCGCCGCAGCCCACCTCCTCGAAGGCGCCCTGCCAGTCCATGAGGTACTTGGCCTCGGCGCCGGTGGCGTAGCTGTCGAAGGAGTCGCCGTACGGCAGACTCATCGTGCCCTGGGCAGGGCCGGTGGCGGTGCCCTTGCCCTGACCGGTCGTGGTGGTCACGGTGTAGACCCGACCGGGCTGCACGGTCAGGCTGAAACCGCTGCCGGACGGCGTGATGTCTGTGGCGTGCACGAGGTAGTCGGCCGGGTTGTTGGAGTTGACGTCGGTCGACCAGACATGGACGGTTCCGGTGGACAGCCCTCCGGCGACTTGGAAGTTCAGCGTCTGGGCGCCGCCGGCATCCATCGTCTCGATGACCGTGGAGTAGTCGGAGTTGTTCTTGGACTTCAGTGAGACGTAGCTGCCGTTGTTCCGGTTGCCGCCGATGTAGCCGCTGGAGGCGTCGAGGTATTTCCACCCCGGGCTGGTGAACTGGCTGGTCTGCGCCATCACCCAGGCGTTCTTGCCGATCCTGTAGTGCCCGGACCACGGCTGCGCGGCCAGGGCGAGCCCCATGGTGGGGTACGGCAGGTTGGGTGTGATCGCGGCGACCACCGGCCAGTTGAGATACGCGGTCATCCGGCCGTCGATGTATCCGCGGTTGATGCCGCGGGCCACGGCCGGGGCTCCCGCATTGTAGTCGTCCGAGCCGTTCTCGCTGGCCCACAGCGGCTTGCCGGACGATGTGGCGGCCGACGGCACCGAGCAGTTGGATTGGGACGACCGGTAGCCGCAGGGGTAGTGCGTGCCGATGATGTCCACCGCGGCGGCGAACGCGGGGTTGGAGTTGACGTCGTTCGCCACGGCCCAGTCGGAGTCCGCCGCAACGATCTTGGTGCTGCCGTAGCCGTTGCTGTTGAGCGCGCTGCGCAACTGCTCGTACCAGGAGACGTTGTAGCCTCGCTCGTTCCACCCGCCGAGGTAGTCGACGGTCAGCCCGTGCTGCTTGGCGCAGCCCAGCCACGAGAGCAGGTAGTTGATCATGTCGGTGGACCAGAAGTTCCCGCCGCCGATCCAGCCGGGCGCGCCCCAGGCGAGCCCGTACAGCTTGATGTCCGGGTTGCGCTCTTTGGCCTGCTCCATCAGCCACCATTCATAGCCCCGGTCGCAGTTCAGGTCGGACCGGGTGTGCTGGTGACTCGGCTCGGCCCCCGAGGTGGAGTTGGTGTCGCCGCCGATCTCCGCTTTGAGGATCTGAAGGGAGGCACCGTAGCCGGGCCGGAACAGGTAGTCGAGGACCTGGCCGCGCTCGGGCTCGGGATAGTCGATCAGAAGTCTGCTGTTGCCGCCCCCGCCGCTGATCGCGCCGACACCGTCGAAGGTGCGGCCGCCGGACGCGCCGTTGATCGTGATGGAGGTGGCTGCCTGGGCCGGCACGGCAGCCGTGCCGACGAGGCCGCCGGCGGCCAGGACGATGCCGGTGAGCACGGCCGTCGAGGCGCGCAGACGCCGGAACAGCCGTCTGAATGCTGGCACGGTGGGTCCTACCTTTCAGATGTGGGTCTGATCTGGTCATTCGTAAGATCGGAGGGCCCAGGGGTTCTGGGTATGGCTGGCATGGTGGAGACCGTTCGATGGCTCAAGGAACTTGGCCGCCCGGAGCCCCGCGACGACTCGACCGCCAATTGGGAGATGCGACTTTGATCGCTGCTGTAGGACAACGTCGGCGAGGTCGTCTGTGGGATCGATATACGACGAGCTGGCGGAGGGGAACGTGCCCGAGATCTGGGCCGGAGTGGACATCGGCAAGACGCATCACCATGCGGTGGTGATCAACGCGGAGGGCAAGCGTCTGCTGTCCCGCCGAGTCCAGAACGACGAGGCCGAGCTCCTCGCTCTGATCGGCGACGTCCTGGAGATATCGCGGGATGTGCTGTGGGCGGTGGACCTCAACCATGGTGGTGCCGCGCTGCTGATCGGCCTGCTGATCAGCCATGGCCAGCCGGTCGCCTACCTCACCGGCCTGGCGGTCCACCGTGCTTCTGCCACCTACCGCGGCGAGGGCAAGACGGACGCGAAGGACGCCTTCGTCATCGCCGACCAGGCTCGCGTTCGCCGTGACCTCGGCCTGCTGAGGCCCGGCGACGAGATCGCCGTCGACCTGCGCACCCTGACTACCCGTCGGCTGGACGCAGTCTTCGACCGCACTCGCCAGATCAACCGCCTGCGTGCCCAACTCCTGGAAATCTTCCCTGCCTTGGAGCGGTCCTTGGAGCTGACGAACCACGGTCCGGTGGTGCTGCTGACCGGCTTCCAGACCCCGGCGGCGATCCGTCGTGCGGGCGTGAACCGGATCGAGACGTGGCTGAAGAACCACAAGGTCCGAGGTGCCGCCGCACTGGCGAAGACGGCGGTGGAGGCCGCCCGGGCTCAGCACACCGCGCTCCCTGGCGAGAAGCTGGCCGCCGCCATGGTGGTCCGCCTCGCGAACGGGGTGATGGACCTCGATGAGGAGATCGCCGAGCTCGACGCCCTGATCGAGGCTCGGTTTCGCGAGCATCCGCACGCCGAGGTGATCCGTAGCCTGCCCGGCATGGGGACCAAGCTCGCCGCAGAGTTCATCGCCGCGACCGGCGGAGACATGGACGCCTTCGCCAGCTCCGACCGCCTGGCCGGCTTCGCCGGCCTGGCCCCCAGGCCCCGCGACTCCGGCCGCGTCAGCGGCAACATGCGCAGACCCCGGCGCTATCACCGCGGGCTGCTGAGAACTATGTACCTGTCCGCGATGGTCAGCCTTCGATGCTGCCCCGCCTCCAAGGCGTACTACGACCGGAAGCGGAACGAGGGCAAGGGGCACAAGCAGGCGCTGCTGGCCCTCGCACGCCGACGCCTCAACGTTCTGTGGGCGATGATCCGTGACGGAGAGTGCTTTCATGCTTCACCTCCCGTCACGGGAGCAGCTTGACAACACGATTGGGAAGTTCCTTTCGCAGGTCGGAGGCGTCCCCTGGCCGCCGGGTCCGCCATGGGGCGCGGTGACTGTGCTGTGCTCGTGCTGCTCGTGGTGGGCCGTGGCTCCACGGTTGCCGGAGGTCGCTCGCGGGTCGGCGTCCCTTCAGCCGCGGTCAGCGGAGGTGGTGGTAGCCGTCCGGGAAGCCGCCGCCCGACGAGGCGGGTGTCAGATAGACGGCGAACGCGTCGTGCGAGCCCTGGAACGTGAACGGCACGGTGATCGAGCCGCCCGAAGCGCTCACGTTCTGGTCGTACACGATCTGCGGGGCACCGAGCGGTGCCTGGTCGGGGATGCGGTGCACGGTGACGTGCACGCCGCCGTCGTCCGCGAGCCAGGGCAGGGACGCCAGCCCGTTGAAGGTCACGGACGCGGCGCCGGTGTATCCGTTCGAGTCGCCGATGACCGCCACCGCTCGCTTGGCGGAGGAGTCCACGGAGGCCGAGATCGCCATCGAACCGACCTGGCCGGACGTGTCCACGAGGGTGCCGGTCATATCGGCGTAGTCCCGAAGCGCCCACCAGTTGCCGGTCGGCTGCCAGCTGCCCCCGCTCTGGGTCAGGACTCCGGTCAGGTTGGGGGTGACGCAGCACACCCAGTTGCCGCGCATCGCGTTGGTGTACCCGGACTGCGCCAACCGGGCGAGGTACCAGGCCGTCACCCCGGCGGTCTGCCGGTCGGCCGGCTGATACTCGTTGGAGGACAGCGGCAGCGGGCCGATGCCCGCCGCGGTCAGGGCGCCATTCAGGGCCCGCGCGACGGTGACCGGGTCGTCGACATCGCCCTCGTTGTGGTTGGCGATCATGTCCGGCACCGTCCCGGCCGCCTTCACGTGCGCGAGCCAGGTTCGCCATTCACCCGGGTTGCGCTCCGGGGTGAACGCGAGTGACGGGCCGACGATCCGCGCTCCGGGGGCGATGCGCCGGATCTCCCGGTAAGCGGTGTCCCACATCTGGAAGTACTGCGCGCTGTTGACACCCCGGGTCCAGAAGGCGGAGATGTCGGGCTCGTTCCAGATGTCGTAGGAGAACGTGAGCCCCGAAGCCTGTAGCGCTCCCACGGTGGAATCGATGAAGCCGACCCAGTTGGAGCAGTCGCCGTTGTCGCACGGATACCTCGTGTTCGACGGCTGGCCGCCGTTCGCGCCATAGATGTCGCTGACGAGCACCTGGTACTGCGCGTGGTAGGGCGGCCGGGTGAGCCGTTTCGCCTGCGCGATGATCGAGTCGATGTCGGCCCGGGTGGCCGAGCCGTACTGGTAGCCGTCCCTGATCCAGCCGCCGGAGAACCATCCGCCGCCGCGGAAGGCGTTGATCCCCAGCGGCTGGATGAACTGGTCCGCCGGCCGGCTGCCGTCTTCGCTGAAGCCGTAGAGGAATCCTTCCCCCACGCCGGTCGACGGTCCGCGGGCCGACGCCAGGTTCACGTTCAGCGACGTGGCCGAGGCGGCCTGGCTCGTGTCCGTCGCCGACAGCGGCAGCACGAGTGCCAGGACGATGCCGGCCACCAGTGCCAGACGGCCGGGTCTCGCTCTCGTCCTCATCCGATCCTCCTGCGGTGGGGCGCCGCTGCGTTGCGGGCGCGCGTGCTGGACGGGGGGCCGCCTCCCGCGCGTGCGGGGTGCGGCGCTCCTGGAGAGCATCCGCCGCCGAGGGATCCAGCGACGGTCACGGGCTGCGCGGCCGCTGCGGGGAGAGGGGCACGCATGGCGGCGGGGCAGTTTCGTGGCCGTTCTCCGGACGTGCCGGGGGACCGCCACCTCTCGCGCGGATGTGATGAAAGGAGCTCAGCGGTAGCCGGCCGCCGTCACGTTGGCCTGTACCGCGTTGTCGGTCGCATCGGAGGGGTAGCCGGCGACGATCGCTCCTTCGTAGAAGGTGCCGGCGCTCAGGTTGGCCCCGCCGCCGGGCTTGCAGCAGTCGCCGCCACTTCCCAGGACGATGGCTCCTTGTTTCTTCATGGGGCTGTAACCGCTGGGAAGCCCGCCGTTCCACAAGGTGGTCAGGCCACCGGATTGCGCGTTGCCGCCCTTGAGGGCGAACCTCGACGTCCCGTTGTTCTTGAGCATCGCGGTGACGAACTTGCTGGGGAAAGCCCGCTGGTTGGGGTTCCAGGACTGGCTGCCTCCGGAGTACAGGCCCCATTCGAGATCGGCCTGCACCCAGGGACCGCCTCCCGAGCAGCCGCCGAACCAGCACTCGGTGCCGAAGTTGATCGCGTCCATCGCCCCGGCGGCGTCGGCCTTCCTGTCCGTCTCACTGTTGCCGTAGTCGAAGCAGCAGCCGCTGTTGACGTGGGTGCCGCTGGTCACCATGTACGCCCCTTCGGGTGCGGCACCGGTCGGCACGCCCGTCAGGTGGCCGTCCCGCCAGTAGCTGTTCCCGGGGTTGATGTACAGCGAGTACGCCTTGGTGCCCCCGGCGGTCAGCGACTCGGAGGCCGCCTTCGCGGGGCTGCTCTGACTCGAGCCCGGGACCTGGGCCGATCCCTGGTACCACAGGTCGTTGCCGTGGCCGGACTGGTCGTAGACCGCCGTGATCACGCACGAGGTACCCGCGCAGAACGAGTCCTGCGCCGCCGCGTCGGCGAAGCCGCCGGGCGCCAGCATGCCGATGTCCCTGGTCGCGTTGTCCGAGGAGCGCCTGACCTGGTAGAGGGCGCCGCTGTACGAACCGTAGAGCGCCCGCACCGTGCTGTGCGCGGCCACGCACGGCGTACCGCCCGCGGAGTAGATGTCGCACGGGCCGGACCCGCCGGACCCGGGCGGAAGTGTCGGTGTGCTCCACTTCTGGTTGCTTTGGCCATTGCAGGTCCACAGGATGACCGCGGTGCCGTTGCTGGTGCCCGCCCCGTTGACGTCCAGGCATAAGCCGGACTGGGCACCGGTGATGGACCCGTCGGAGTTCTGCCGCCACACCTGGGTCGGCCGCCCGTCGCACGACCAAATGACCACCGGGGTTCCCGGAGCCGTCTGGCCGTCGCGGGCGTCCACGCACCGGGTGCCGCTCATCGTCCTCAGCTCACCCGCCGACGTGAACTCGAACGCCTGATTCGCCTGGTCGTCGCAGTCCCAGATGTCCAACGCCGTTCCCGGCGTGCCGGAGTTGCCTTTGACATCCAGACACCGCCCCGACGCCGAGCTCACCAGGGGGGCCGTCACCGCCGGCGCCGATGCCGACCATGTCGGCGCGGTCGCCAGCAACATGGTCAGCAGTGCCATCACGCATACGGCGGCGGCCGCCGGTAAGCGTGGTCGACGAGCCGCCGCCAGTGCGTTCGGGCGAGGGGACGATCCGGATGAGGTCATGGGGTGACCCTCCCTTGGGGTAAGGGCACCCGAAAGCATCCACAGAGAACTCTCAGACATCCCATGTCCCATAGTGATTCCACCGGTCCTTCGCAGTGTCAATAGGCATGTCTGCCTCAATCGGAACCGGATCCATCCCATGTTTCCTTTGCGCTGGTCAGCCCGCCGTGGCTCGTTCCGGTCCCTGGAACGAGCCACGGAGATCAGCGCAGCGTGTTGGTGCTCTGCGTCGGCTGGAGCGGGCGGTCGGACGCCGACTTTGATGGCTATCCGGCGGGTATGACCCGATACGTTTGGTCACCGGAGAAGTGCTTCTTTCCTCGCAACCAGCAGGACTCTCGACAAGTCCCGTCGTTGGAGGTCGGAAGCACTTCTCGCGTTCGTGGTCAGGCTTCGGACGGCCCGCCCGGTGAAAGCGTGAGGTCAGCGCTGCAGGGTAAGGACACCCGGCCGCCAGGGCAGTTGGTCGTAGGGGCCGCCCGCGGAGGGGGACTTGCCCTGGTAGAGGAACTGCAGGTTGCAGGGGTCGATGGTCATGGTCTGGTCGGGGTTGTTGCGGACCAGGTCGCCGTGGCTGATGTCGTTGGTCCAGGTGGCACCGCTGTTGGCCTTGCCCGCGAAGGGGTTGCTTTCGCTGCTGGCCTGCGGGGTCCACGAACCGCTCAGGCTGGAGGCGGTGAACGAGCGGAAGTAGCGTCCCTTCGCGCCCATCGCCTCAACGATCATGAGGTACTGGTTCTGGTCCTGAAGCTTGTAGACCTGTACCCCCTCGAACAGGTTGTTCGTCGAGTCGCTCATGACCGTCGTGTACGAGGAGCCGAAGTTGCCCGGGAAGTTCCCGAGCGGCATGCTCGCTCGGTAGATCTTGCCGTTGTCACCGGCGAAGAACAGGTACATGTTCTGGCCGTCACCGATCAGGGTCTGGTCGATCGGGCCGGTGTTGGAGCCCGAGATGCTACCGGTGAACAGCGGCTGCGGCGAGGACCAGCCGTTGGGGTTGGTGGGGTCGCTCGACGTGCGGTAGATGAAGGGCCACGCACCCCACTGGTACGCCAGCACCCAGATGTTCTTCGGTGCGAAGTAGAACAGCGTGGGCGCCACCGCGGCCTGGCCCATCCCGGTCTGGCCGGCCGACGCCATGTCCGTCCAGTTCGTGAAGGGACTGAACCTCATCGAGCCGTAAGACGATCCCGATACGTTCGACGCGTAGACCAGGTGCTTGCCGTTGTACACCACATTGGTGAAGTCCTTCAGCGAGACCCAGCCGTTCGCCGGCTGCGCCAACACACCCGTCGAACTCCACCGGTACGTCGACGGAAGAGAACACGCGCTGGTGGCCGCCTGAGCCGGGTTGGCGACGAGCGTCGCCGCCAACGAGGCCAGGGCCGCGGCCGAGGCGCCGAGCATCACAGACAGACGTTTGCGATTGAGACTTCCTTGGCGCATGAGGACCTCTTGATTCTTGAGTAGGCGGTTCCGGCCGGCCCCGTCAGGGGCTGTCCGGACGGGTTCGTCGTGGTGCAAGCTCGCCGCACGGTGAACCTCACGTACACCGGCGGAGGTGGTGCCCTGGATGCGGCCGGTGGCTGTCGCCGTCGCGCGACGACGGGGGAAGGGCTGAAGGAGCCATGACATATACAAAGCGGCGTGCTCCTTGCGACTCGGCCGTTCCGGTGGGCGTGGCCCGGAAGTGTCCTGCTGTGCGAGTGGAGCGGATGCGCTCTGTTCGTGATACCGAACAAGGGTCGAAGTATCGAGCAATCTGGATGGTAGGGGACCGGTGAGCGGCGTCAATACCTCTCACAGGATTCGTGGGCAACGCCGGAATGTCGCGCAGGGCTACATGGATGAACCGCCGCAGGTCAGGCCGATCGAATGGCCGGGCTGGGCGTCCTGATCCTGGGCGCGAACGGTCAACTGACGCCCGTACTGGGCGGATCGGGTGCACTGCGGGGTGTTGTTCGACCGGACCGGGCCGATGATGCGCCAGACCACCTCTTCGGCTGTCCGTCCGCAGGTGTCTTGGCCCTCCGGCGCCTGCGGCGCGGGTCGGTCAGCGCCTCGGCCGGCCCCTCCGGGTTCACCACACCCATGCGGACGAGCCGGGACTCGGGCCCGCCCATCAGTTCATGGAAGACGCCCGCGTCCCCCAGGGTGCGGTGCTTTCCCCCTTTGGCAGGCCTTGACGTCCGGTGGACACGGCCGCGCCGAGCCCTCGTCAGGGCACCTCCGGCCCGCGGTACTCGCTCATCGCGTCGATGAGCCAGCGCGCCAGATGGTCGGCGAACGAGGATCGCGGGAGGAGCCGATACGTCCGCGCGTCGTCGAGCTGCCAGAGCAGCACCGGGACGGGTCCCACCGCGGTCGACACGGCCCGGCCGGGGCCGAAGGCCCGGGGGTGCAGGTCCAGTCGGCAGCCCTTCTCCAGCACCTGGCGGGCGGCCGGGCCGCTCAGCTCCAGCGTGGTGCGGTTCGCCGAGACATCCACGACCGAGCCCGGGTCTCCCGCGAGTGCCTGCCGCAACTCGGCGGTGTCGACGGGTTCTTCGGACAGCACGAGCCACTCGTCGGGGCCGAGCCAGACAACCGTGTGAGGGCCGGACGCGGCTGTGTGGCCGCACTCTCGCGGGAGTGGTGCCCCCAGTGTCTTCTCCACCCGGTCGGCCGCTTCGGAAGCGGGGTCGAGGCGCAGGTTCACCATGGAGATGAACGGCCGCTCGGCCAGCGTGACGCCGCGGGCGCCGGTGACGGCGGCCGCGTGCATCCGGTCCGCCAGATGTGCCAGTGGGCTGGTGCGCAGCGCCACCGGGCTCGTGTCGGTCGGCTCAGCCATCTCGTTTGGTCCCTTCGGGGTCGTAGAGCACGGGTTCGGTGACCTGGACGGGGACGAGGTCGTCGCCGACGGGGGCGAGGAGCGTGTCCCCGACGCGGTCCCGGCCGGCGGCGACCAGGGCGAGGGCGAACGGACGGCCCAGCGCCTGGCTGTGGTAGCTGGAGGTGACATGGCCGAGCATCGGCACCGGCCCGGCGTCGGGGGTGACGGGCACGTTCGGCGCGATGAGCTGGGTGCCCTCGGGCAGCCGGGTGCTGCGATCGATCGGCAGCAGGCCGACCAGGTGTTTGCGGTCGGGGCGGGAGGTGTCGGGGCGGGAGTACGAGCGCTTGCCGATGAAGTCCTTCTGTTTGGAGATCGCCCAGGACATGCCCGCGTCCTGCGGAGTGACGGTGCCGTCGGTGTCCTGGCCGACGATGATGTAGCCCTTCTCGGCCCGCAGGACGTGCATGGTCTCGGTGCCGTACGGGGTGATGTCGTACGGTCGGCCCACCGCGTACACCTCCTCCCAGACCGCCAGGCCGTACCACGCCGAGACGTTGATCTCGTAGGCCAGTTCGCCGGAGAAGGAGATCCGGCAGATGCGGGCCGGGATACCGGAGGCCAGGGTGGTCTCGCGGAAGGCCATGAAGGGGAAGGCCTCGTTCGACAAGTCGACGTCGGGGGCGAGATGGGCGACCACCTCGCGCGACTGCGGGCCGACGACGGCGATCGTCGCCCACTGCTCGGTCACCGAGGTGCAGTGGACGTCGAGCTCGGGCCACTCGGTCTGCAGCCACTCCTCCAGCCAGTCCAGGACCCCGGCGGCGCCGCCGGTCGTGGTGGTCATGAAGTAGCGGTTCTCCTCGAGGCGCAGCGTGACGCCGTCGTCGAAGATCATGCCGTCCGGCTTGCACATCACGCCGTAGCGGGCCATTCCGGGCCTCAGCTTCTTGAAGCCGTTCGTGTAGACGCGGCCCAGGAACTCCCCGGCGTCCCGGCCCCAGATCTCGATCTTGCCGAGGGTGGAGGCATCCATGAAGGCCACCCCCTCACGGGCGGCGCGGCACTCGCGGGCCACGGCCGAGTCCATGTCCTCGCCGGGCCGGGGGTAGTACCAGGGGCGCTTCCACTGACCGACGTCCTCGAACACGGCCCCCTGGGCGACATGCCAGCTGTGAATGGACGTCATGCGCTCCGGGTCGAACAGCTCACCGCGCTCCCGCCCGGCGAGGGCGGCGAAGGCCACCGGCGTGTACGGCGCCCGGTAGGCCGTGGTGCCGATCTCTCCGGGTGACGCGCCCGCGCCGAGGACTTCGGCAATGACACCGATCGCGTTGACGCCGGAGGTCTTGCCCTGGTCGTTCGCCGTGCCGAGCGAGGTGTAGCGCTTGACGTGTTCGACACCGCGCATGCCCGAGCCGGTGGACCGCCGGACGTCGGCGACGGTGGCATCGCGTTGCAGGTCGACGAAGTGGGTGTCCCAGCCGCCGGGCTCGCCCTCGGGGGCGGGCACCAGCCACAGCGCGCGGATCGGGCCGCCTCCGGGCCGGGCCTCGTCCGGCGACGGCAGGGGGACCGGGAACCCGGCGTCCGTCGCGGCCCGCGCACCGGCCCGCGCCCCCTCGGCCAGACAGCCGTCGAGGTCGTACGTCCCCCGGGCCGCGCCGACGACCCGCTGGTCCCGTACGGTGCCGTCGGGCACGAACGCGACCAGGTCCTCTTCCCAGCGCAGCTTGCCCTGGCGCTGGCTGTGCAGGTGCACCACCGGGCTCCACCCGCCCGACACGGCGAGCAGGTCGCAGTCGAACGACACCGGTCGGCCGGTGAGTCGTCCCTCCTCGTCGAGGGCCTGGACGGTGACGCCGGTGAGCCGGCCGCCGCCCGCGGTGCCGACCACCGCACTGCCCGTCAGCACCCGTGCCCCGGTCGCCGTGGCGACCTCGGCGGCCCGGCGGGACAGCTCGGGACGGGCGTCCACGACGGCGGCGATGTCGATCCCGGCGGCGTGGAGATCGGCGACCGTGTCATAGGCGCTGTCGTTGGTCGTGCTCACCACGGCCCGCGAGCCGGGAGCCACGGCGTACCGGTTGACGTACGAGCGCACGGCCGCGGCGAGCATCACCCCGGGCCGGTCGTTCCCGGCGAAGACCAGCGGACGTTCGTGGGCGCCGGTCGCCAGGACCACCTGGCGGGCCCGGATGTGCCACAGCCGCTGGCGCGAGACGCCCTCGGAGGGGTCGGGCGCGTCGGCTCCGAGGTGATCGGTGCGCCGCTGCACGGCCAGCACGTAGTTGTCGTCGTAGGCTCCGAACGCCGTGGTGCGGCACAGGACGACGGCCTCCGGGGCGGCGTCGAGCGCCGCGCGGACCTCGGCGACCCATTCGAGGGCGGTCTGCGCGCCGACCCTCTCGGCGCGCCCGGACAGCAGCGAACCACCGGGCTCGGGCTGGTCATCGAGGAGGATCACCCGGGCGCCGGAGCCGGCGGCAGCGGCGGCGGCCGCGAGCCCGGCCGGTCCGGCGCCGATGACCAGGACGTCGGTGTGGACGTACTTCTTGTCGTACACGGCGGGATCGGGAGTGCGGTCGAGCCGCCCCATCCCCGAAAGCGTCGTGGCGGACAGCCCGTCGTACAGCTCCACGGTCGTCGCCGGAAGCATGCCCTCCGAGCATGAACCGCCGAGCTGCACCAGGGCGTTGGGCTCCTCGACGCCCGCGGCGACGATGCCCCGCGGGCGGCCGCGGTAGATCGACGGGGCGACCTCGACGACCCCGTTCGCCAGCATCGCCGAGGCCACGGTGTCGCCCGGGTGCCCGGTCAGCTCCCGTCCGTCGACGGTGAACCGCAGTACGGTGCCGCGCTCGATACGGCCCCCCTGCCGGAGCCGACAGTGCTGGTCGGGCCGGCGGGGCTGGTCGGTCATCGGTTTCCTCCGGCCTGTGGCAGTTCGGGGCGGGGCGCGTCGAGCCGGTAGGAGGCCAGCACCTCGTAGCTGACGGTGTCGCGCAGGACGTTGAACCAGCGGCGGCAGCCGGTGCTGTGCGTCCACCGCTCGGCGAAGAGGCCCTTGGGGTTGTCCCGGTAGAAGACGTACGCGGCCCACTGCTCGTCGTCGAGGTCGGCGGGGCGCTCGGGGTAGGGGACATGGGCCTGTCCCCCGTAGTGGTACTCGGCCTCGTCGCGAGGACCGCACCATGGGCAGGTGATCAGCAGCACGGTGTCCTTCTCTCAGCGGGCTCTCGGCGGGCTCTCAGTGGGGGCTCGGCCGGTTGTCAGTGGGCCACGGCCGCGGCGCCGTGTTCGTCGATCAACGCGCCCGTCGCGAAGCGTTCGAGGGCGAAGGGGGCGTTCAGCGGATGCGGCCGGCCCGTGGCGATGGTGTGCGCGAAGGTCCAGCCGGCGGCCGGGGTGGCCTTGAACCCGCCGGTGCCCCAGCCGCAGTTGACGTAGAGGTTCTCGACGGGGGTGGTGCCGATGACGGGGGAGGCGTCCGGGGTGACGTCGACGATGCCGCCCCAGGTCCGCAGCACATGCGCGCGGGCGAAGACGGGGAACAGCTCGACGGCGGCGGCCATCTGCTGCTCGATGACGTGGAAGGAGCCGCGCTGCCCGTAGCCGTTGTACGAGTCGACGCCCGCGCCCAGCACGAGTTCGCCCTTGTGCGCCTGGGAGACGTAGACGTGCACATGGTTCGACATGACCACGGTCGGGTGGACCGGCTCGTGCAGTTCGGAGACCAGCGCCTGGAGCGGATGGGACTGCACCGGCAGCCGGAAACCGGCCAGCTCGGCCAGCACACTGCTGTGCCCGGCGGCCGCGAGCCCGACCCGGCCGGCGCGGATGCGGCCACGGCTGGTCTCGACGCCCACCACCCGGTCGCCGTCCTTGAGGAAGCCGGTGACCTCGCACCCCTGGATCAGGTCCACACCCATGGCGTCGGCCCGGCGTGCCAGCGCCCAGGCGACGTGGTCGTGCTTGGCGATACCGGCCCGCGGCTGGAACGTGGCGCCGAGGACCGGATAGCGGGTGCGGGGCGAGACGTTGAGGATGGGGCAGACCTCGGCGACCTCGTCCGGCGCCAGCCACTGGGCGTCCACGCCGTTGAGGCGGTTGGCGCCCACCCGGCGCACGCCCTCGCGGACGTCTTGCGGGGTGTGTGCGAGGTTGAGGACGCCGCGCTGGCTGAACAGGAAGTCGTAGTCCAGCTCCTCGGGCAGCCCCTCCCACAGCTTGAGCGCGTGCTCGTAGATCGCCGCGCTCTCGTCCCACAGGTAGTTGGAGCGGATGATCGTGGTGTTGCGCGCCATGTTGCCGCCCGCCAGCCAGCCCTTCTCCAGGACGGCGACGTTGGTGATGCCGTGGTTCTGGGCCAGGTAGTAGGCGGTGGCCAGGCCGTGGCCGCCCGCGCCGACGATGACGACGTCGTACGAGGAGCGCGGCTCGGGGTTGCGCCAGAGGAAGTCCGGGTGCTCCGGCAGCGGCTGGGCGGTCATGCCGCGTCTCCGTTCAGGCGGGGGTAGAGGGGGAAGGCGGAGGCGAGCTTCTCGACCCGGTCGCGCAGCAGGCCCGCGCGCTCGTCGTCGAGCCGCTCGTTCATCAGGGCCTGGGCGATGATGTCGGCGACCTCCCGGAACTCGGCGTCGCCGAAGCCGCGGGTGGCCAGGGCCGGAGTGCCGATCCGCAGCCCCGAGGAGACCATCGGCGGGCGGGGGTCGAACGGCACCGCGTTGCGGTTGACCGTGATGCCGATGCGGTGCAGCCGGTCCTCGGCCTGCTGCCCGTCGAGCGTGGAATTGCGCAGGTCGACGAGGACCAGATGGACCTCGGTGCCGCCGGTCAGCACCGTGATCCCGGCCTCGGCCACATCGTCGGCCAGCAGCCGCCCGGCGAGGATGCGGGCGCCGTCCAGGGTGCGCCGCTGGCGCTCCTTGAACTCCTCGCCCGCCGCCACCTTGAAGGCCACCGCCTTCGCCGCGATGACATGCTCCAGCGGGCCGCCCTGCTGACCCGGGAAGACCGCCGAGTTGATCTTCTTGGCCAGGTGGGCACGGCTGAGGATCACCCCGCCGCGCGGGCCGCCGAGGGTCTTGTGCGTGGTGGTCGTCACGACGTCGGCGTACGGCACCGGGCTGGGGTGGAGGCCCGCGGCCACCAGCCCGGCGAAGTGCGCCATGTCCACCATCAGGTACGCGCCGACCTCGTCGGCGATCCGGCGGAACGCGGCGAAGTCCAGCCGGCGGGGGTAGGCCGACCAGCCCGCGACGATCATCTTGGGCCGGTGTGCGAGCGCGAGCCGCTCGACCTCGTTCATGTCGATGCGCAGATCGGACTCGTCCACGTGGTACGGCACGACGTTGTAGAGCTTGCCGGAGAAGTTGATCTTCATGCCGTGGGTCAGATGGCCGCCGTGCGCGAGGTCCAGGCCGAGGATGGTGTCGCCGGGGGAGAGCAGGGCGAACATCGCGGCCGCGTTGGCCTGGGCGCCCGAGTGCGGCTGGACGTTGGCGGCCTCGGCGCCGAAGAGCTCCTTGACCCGGTCGATGGCGATCTGCTCGACCACGTCGACGTGCTCACAGCCGCCGTAGTAGCGGCGGCCGGGGTAGCCCTCGGCGTACTTGTTGGTCAGGACCGAGCCCTGGGCCTCCATGACCGCCGACGGAGCGAAGTTCTCGGAGGCGATCATCTCCAGGGTGGACTGCTGGCGGCGCAGCTCGGCCTCCACCGCGGCGGCGACGTCCGGGTCGAGTTCGCTGAGCGGGAGGGTGAGTGGGGAGGCGAATGTGCTGGTCGACGGAGTGATTGCCATCTGTGCACCATC
The DNA here is from genome assembly GCF_047337785.1 of Streptomyces lacaronensis. Taxonomy (NCBI): domain Bacteria; kingdom Bacillati; phylum Actinomycetota; class Actinomycetes; order Kitasatosporales; family Streptomycetaceae; genus Streptomyces; species Streptomyces lacaronensis. Next base: position 661,849 of record NZ_JBLHDK010000003.1, on the reverse strand, counting down.
CTGAGAGCCAACTAATGGGCAACTGATATATCAGCCTCTGCGGTAAGGTATGAGAGCTCGCGAGACAGGTCAAGGGGGCATTTCATGCAGCAGGTGGCGACCGAACCCGCGGGCGAGGAGCTCTCCCTCGCCGAGCGCGCCTATCGCGCCATCCGCGACCGGCTCGTCATGCTGGAGATCCGCCCGGGCGCGCCGATCAACGAGGACCAGCTGGCGCAGTCCCTCGGCGTCGGACGCACTCCGGTGCGCGAGGCGCTCAAGCGGCTCCAGTACGAGCGCCTGATCACGACCTACCCCCGGCGCGGCACCTTCGCCACCGACGTCAACATCACCGACCTGGCCCATATCTCGGAGGTGCGCCAGGAGTTGGAGCCCCTGGCCGCCGCCCTGGCCGCGCGGCGCGCCACGGCCGCGGACCGTGCGACCCTGACGGCCGCCCTGCGCGAGCTGGAGGGCGCGGATTCACCTCAGCGCGACGCCGCCGAGCTGATGCGCCTGGATCTCCAGGTCCACCGCGCGATCTACGCCGCCACGCACAATCCGTACCTGGAGGACACGCTCGTCCGCCACGACAATCTGGCGACCCGCATCTGGTGCCTGTTCATCGACCGTCTGTCCGACATGGCCGGTCACGTCGGAGAGCACGGGCCGTTGATCGAGGCGGTCGTCGCCGGTGACCCCGACAAGGCGGCACAGCTCGCCCACAGCCATGTCGAGGGCTTCGAACGGGCGATTCGCGCCGCGATCTGAGACGGGGCCGAACGTCCGGAGCCCCGACGGCATCGACCTCACCCCCGGCACACTGTTCGCCGACATCCTCGGATGGGTCGACAACGGCACCGAGGCCGACCGGATCCGCCCGACCATCGTGGAGATGTTCCGTGAGCGGGCGCGGACCAGGCCGGACGCCGTCGCCATCGTCGACGAGCACCGGTCGCAACGCCTGCTGTGAGGCGGCCGGGCCGGCCGGCCAGCCGGCCCGTCCACCATGGAGGCCACCAGGTACGTGAAGGTGACGCGCTGTTCGGCGATCACGCTCAGCAGGTGGTGCGGATCGCGTTCGCCCGAGTCGTTGAGCTGCACCACGACCTCGGCGTCATCGATGACGACGGCCCGGCGCGCGGCCGGATGTTCGCCGCCGTCGCCGTGGCGGGCGGTCTCGGCGCCGCCGGGGGAGCGGTCATCGGCGGTGCGGTCACCCAGGGCCTTGGATGGCGGTACGTCTTCCTGCTGTCCGTTCCCGTCGCCCTGACGGCCGTCGTGGCCACGCCCCGGCTCGTGCCCGCCCGTACCGTGACGGCTCACCGCGAACTGGACCTGCCCGGTGCGCTGCTGTCCGTCACCGGTCTCTCCCTGCTCGTCTTCGCGATCACGCACACCACGGCATCCCGACCGCCGTCGCCGGTCACCGCATGGGGCTCGGCACCGTCATCGGCGCCGTCGCCGCCGTGCGCACCGGCCCCACCGATGCCGCACGCCCCGGCGCGGCGGTCGCCGGCTACCAGGTTGCCCTCCTCGTGGCGGCGGGCATCGCCCTTCCCGGCGGACCGCTCGTCACCTGCCCGAAGACCGCCCCGGACGAGCCGGCACCATCCCCGGAAGAGCTGAGCACAGGGCCCGGCCACGCGGCTGACCCGATACGGCTCCCATGACCTTGTAGCCCGCTGAGCCCGAGCCCGAGCCCGCACGCCGATAACCTTGGCCGCTATGACGCGCGCTTGGATCCTGCCGATAGTCCTCGTGTTCTGCGGCGCAGCCCTCGCCACTGGCCTGACCTCCAGCGGAAACCCCGGCACAGCCGTAGCGCCCCTGCTGGTGTTCGTAACTCTCGCAGTCGTGAACTCGCCCCTGATCTTCCCGAGGTCGATCAGCGCACCGGAGGCACAACGACGCGGCGCGGCAGACGGCCGCCCAGTCGTCTTCTGGCGCCCGGGCTGCGCGTTCTGCCTCCGTCTGCGCATCCGCCTGGGCCGCAGCGCCCGCCAGGCGCACTGGGTCAACATCTGGCGTGACCCGGCTGGAGCGGCAGCGGTGAGGGCGGCCAACGACGGCAACGAGACCGTACCGACCGTCGTCGTGGCAGGCCGGCCACACACCAACCCCGACCCCGCATGGGTACGCGAACAGCTCTCCCGTTCCGCGTGACCGGGGGGTACTCGATGAGGCCCGAAGGGGACCTCCTCCACGATCGGTTGGCGGATGAAGAGACGGTGCCCGCGACGTCGTGGCCGAGAGTGAAGGGCGGGCGGCAGACGAGCTCGATCAGGCCGTCCAGCACATGGACGTCGGAGTGGCACAGCCCGGCGGTCCCGACGTCCACCACGACCCAGCCCGGATCGGCCACCGGGTCCGGCAGTTCGGCACTCCGCGGCGGGAGGTACGACCACGGTCCGATCCGGAAGTGTGGTCCGTGCTCCGACGACGTGGCGTATGCGGTGGCGACATCGTTGCCTCATGACCGTCACCTCTCCGTCAGTCGCCGCGCCGCAGACTCTCTTTCCGGGACGCTGGGTGGGCGCGGCATCCCTCGTCGTCGGGCCCTTGCTGGTGCTTGCCGGTGTGCTGCTCCGTGTGCGCTTCAGCTTCTTCTTTCCCGCGCAGCTGAGCGCCTACGAGCGCCATTCGCATCTCATGACCGCCTCGTACAGCCTTGTCGCGGCGGGGTGGGTGCTGCTCTGGCCGGGAGTGGCGCTCCTGGCCGCCCGGATCGGTGCGCGGTGCCGGGAACTGGCTGTGTGGGGTGGTGTTCTCACCGTCCTGGGCCTGTTCGCCCGGGCGTTTCACGCAGGTGTGGATCACGCGGACTTCCAGCTGGTGACTGCTCAGGGCGCGGCGTCGGCGGCCCGGACCGTGAGCGAGACCTATGGCGCTTTCCACGTCTTCAGCGCGCTGAACGCCGCCATCATGGGCGGCTGGATCCTGCTGGCCGTCGGCGCCTGCCGCGCACGGGTGCTCGGACCCCGGCGCGCGGTGGCCCTGGGCCTGGTGTCGGTGATGCCACTGGGGGTGCTGAAGGGGACGACCGCGTGGTCGGTCGTGGCCGCCACGGGGCTGTGCGTGGCGCTCGTACCGCTGGGCGTGGCCGCATGGCGCACAGGGCCAACGCCGCGGGCGGCCACGGTCATCGGGAGGCTTGTGCTGGTGGGTGCGGTGGGCACCGCGATGTTCTGCTTCGGGCAGGCGGGATGAGCGCTCGGTATTGTCGTGCGGTGCGCATCGTGCGGTGGCGCCCGCGGACCGGGCCACATCTGCTGGCAGTCGACGCCTGTGTGGCGGGCGTGGTGACGGCCGCGTATGTGGCACTGGCCGGGCAGGGCGGGTCCGAGGGACTGCCCCGGTTCTCCGGCCCGGTGTGGATGGGCTGGCTGGTGGCGGCGGGTGTGGGAGCGCCGCTGGCCGTCCGGCGCCTGTGGCCCCTGCCCGCCCTCGCGGTGGTACTGGGTGCCACGGCAGCGGCGACGCTCCTCGACATCACCCGCGACCCCTACCTCGCCACCGCCCTGGCCCTCTACGCGGTGGCGCTCCTGGTACCGCCCCGCCGGGCCGTGGTGGCGCTGGCACTGACCCTGGCCGTCTCGGCGGCCGGGTCATCACGGGAGAGGCGGTGCTGACCCCGTCCGGCCCATGGCCGGAAGCGCTCGGAACCGCGGCGCTGGTGTGGCTGGTGGCCGGTGCCGCCTGGGGTGCGGGCCGTGCCGTACGCCGGCGGCGGGCCCGGGCGGCGCGGCGCGGGCGGCGCCTGGCCGAGGAGGCGCTGGCCGAGGAACGCCTGCGTATCGCCCGGGAGTTGCACGACATCGTCTCGCACAGCCTCAGCGTGATCGTCGTCAAGGCGTCCGTCGCCAACCACGTGGCCGAGGAACGCCCCGAGGAGACACGGGACGCCATCGGCGCGATCGAGCGGACCGGCCGGGAGGCGCTGACCGAGATGCGGCGCGCCCTGGGCATGCTGCGCGGTGACACCGCCACACCGCACACTCCGGGTGCCGACGCCGAACCGCACACCTCAGGTGCCGATACCGGATCCCACACACCAGGTGCCGACGCGGCGCAGATGGCACCTCCACCCGGACTGGACGACCTGCCCGCCCTGGTCCGGCGCGCCGAGCGGGCGGGCATCCGCGCCAGGCTCCGTACCCGGCTGGCGGCCGACCTGCCCGCGGGGACGGCACTGACCGTCTACCGCATCGTCCAGGAGGCGCTGACCAACGTCGTCAAGCACACCGGCGACGGAACGCACTGCGAGGTCACCGTCACCGCGGACGCGCGCGGCCAGGTGCACATCGAGGTGGTCGACGACGGGGCGGGGAGGGCGCCCGTGTCCGGCCGGGCAGACCTCAGGGGCGGTCACGGACTGGTGGGGATGCGGGAACGGGTGATGATGTACGAGGGGACACTTCAGGCCGGGCCGCGGCCCGGCGGCGGGTTCGCGGTATCGGCCCGCCTCCCGGCCGAACCCGCGCCCGGGACCGCATCCGACCGAAGGGAGCCGACCGCGTGACAGAACCGATCCGGGTACTCGTCGCCGACGACCAGTCCCTGCTCCGGGGCAGCTTCCGCGTGCTCATCGACACCGCGCCCGGACTGACCACGGTGGGCGAAGCCGGAACCGGCACGGAAGCCGTCGAGAGCACCAGGCGGCTGCGCCCGGATGTGGTGCTCATGGACATCCGGATGCCCGGCATGGACGGGATCGAGGCAACGCGGCACATAGCCCGGTCGCCCGGGACAGCACAGACACGCATCCTCATCCTCACCACCTTCGACCTCGATGAGTACGTGTACGGCGCGCTGCGGGCCGGGGCAGCGGGGTTCCTGCTGAAGGACACCTCGCCCGAGATCCTGCTGGCCGGTATCCGCACCGTCGCCGCGGGGGAGTCCCTCCTGGCCCCCTCGGTGACCCGGCGCCTGATCGCCGCGTTCGCCCGTCTTCCCCACGCGTGCCCGGCGCCCGTCTCTTCGCTGGAGAACCTCACGGACCGCGAGCGAGAAGTCCTGCTGCTGGTGGCCCGCGGCCTCTCCAACACCGACATCGCCGAATACCTCCACCTCAGCCACGGCACCGTCAAGACGCACATCGGCCGGCTGCTGAGCAAGCTGGAAGCGCGCGATCGTGCGCAACTGGTCATCAGCGCCTACGAATCAGGGCTCATCACGGCGACCAGCGGCTGCTGACCAGCACCGGCGAAACCCATGCGGTCACAGCGCCGGCTTCGGCTGCGCGTCATCGACATCAGCGGCCCGTGGGTCTCGTCGTCGGCGGCGACCACAAGCCCACGACCCGCCTCGCCTATCCGGGCACCATCGAGCCCGGTGACAACGCGGCCGGCGGCCCGGCACAGGGCGATGCCAGGCGCACTCGGGAACGGCGGATCCAGGTTGACGTCCACCAATCGGGTACCGGCTGTCGCGACTTCCGCATCGTCGGAGCTCGCGTACGGCAGGCAGAGCGTGCAGCTCTCGGGACCGGAACGCCGACCGTATCGACATGTCCGCTCGCGGCGAGGAACTGTCAGGGGCTGCTCGCTGAGTGGTGCTCGGCCCAGCCAGTGGCGGTCACCACCTCGCGCGCGATATCAACGACGGCACGCCCGTCCGTCGCCACCCGTACGGTCTCGGCGGTGGCCTGCTGGCCCAGCAGCCGTGCCTTGCGGGCACTGGCTTCCAGTTCCTGCTCGAGCTCCGAGCCGAGTTCCCGGCGCGCCAGCCGCTCTCGGGCGGTGGCTGCCGCCGCGACCTTGCCCGCGACCTCCTCGCCGACCTACGACGCATCGACCGGCAGGTCCGTGACAACGAGGCCCAGCTGCGCGAGCACCACTTCGCCAGCTACACAGGCACGGCGCCCGTGGATGCCTCCAGCGGGAAGAACACCCGCCACCGCCTCAACACCGGAGGCAACCGAGCCCTGAACTCGGTACTGCACATCATCGCCGTCTGCCAGATCCGCGACGGCGGCCGCGGACAGGAGTACTACCTGCGGAAGATCGCCGAGGGCAAAACGCCGGCGGAGGCACGACGGGCCCTCAAACGACGCCTGTCAAACGTGGTCTACCGCACCCTCAAACGCGACCACCACACGGCTCTCACTACGGCCGCTTGACACACAGAGGCCAGCGGTCCTTTTGCAGGACCGCGAAGGAGATAACGGGGGGCCGCGAGGTGCCGGCCGACCCTCACAGCGCGTCGGGATCAGGAAGCCGTACACCTACCCGTGCTGCGGCGGCGTGAGCACGCGCCTTGCGGGGCGAGTCAGGCGCACGGTCGGCAGCACCGGTCCGTAGACCTCGCTGGCGACGACCTGGCGGCTGCGTCCCGACCGTCATCAGACCTTCCAGGGAGCCTGGTGGGAGTGGAAGGTTTCGGCGAACGTCCCCGCCTTGGGCCATGCCTTCCCATCACCTACGAAAAGGCGCTTTCCTCCCGACCGAACGCGCAGGTGCAGCTCCAGACGTTCGTGCTCGGCGCGATGGCCTACCTGGACCAGAGAATGCTCGTGACGTGGCCACAGCCGTCATCTGGCTCGGAGGAGCTGCTATTCATTCGCTGATTGTTCGTCATGGCGCGTACCTTCAGTGCTGGGGGAAGGGTGACGAGAGCCGGTGAGGTCGGTGGCGAGCTCCCACAGCGCGGCGCCGAGGTCGCGTGAGTACAGCTGGGGTGACCCCTTCGAGGGCCGCGTGTGGGTGTGGTAGGCGCCTGCCAGGGGGCGATCGCTGGAGGCGAGGTGTACCAGGCGGGCGGCGCCTTGGTCGGGAGAGTCGATGAAGGGACGGGCCAGCACCTTCATGACGGCGCCACTTTTGCCCATGTAGCGACCGAAGTCGGAGGCAATGATGCCGGGATGGAAGTCGCCGACGTCCACGGCGAGGTAGCGGTGACCGTATTCGCGCAGCAGGATTCCGGCTGCCAGCTTGGAGCGGGCATACGCGCGGTGTCCGGACAGCCCTTGTCGGCTGCGGGCCATATCGTTGAGTGAGTGCAGTCCGATGGCGGCGTTCTTGTGGGAGCGTGAGTTGGTCGCCAGGACGCGGCCACCCCGCAGATGGTCGGCGAGCAGAGTCATCAGCAGCCACGGGCTGACCACGTTCACCTGGAAGGTGGCGTCGATGCCGGCCGCAGTGCGCCGGTTCGGCATGACCGCGCCGGCGTTGGCGGCCAGCACGTCGATGTGGTGTGTGGCGCGTGTGATCTGCTCGGCCAGGCGGCGCACATCCGCCAGGCTCTCAAAGTCCGCCGTGTACCAGGGGGCGTCCAAGGCTTCGCCCATCTGTTGGGTGCGCTGTTCGTCCCGTCCCACGAGGTACACGAGGGCTCCTTGTGCCCGCAAGCGGCGAGCTGCCTGCGCGCCCACTCCGGAGCTGGCGCCTGTCAGGACCACGGTCTTGCCGTTCAAGTTCATGCCGCGCCCCCCGTCCGCCCCCCGCTGACAGCAAGATGTGTGGCACAGCCAGGCCCTTCGGCCACATCGACGAGGCACTGGGCGAGATCGGCGCGGCTGACGGCCATCGGGCTTGGGGATCTCAGTTCTCCCGTGGCCTGCCATGCGGTGGTGGCTGCTTGGTCGGTGAGAGCACCGAAATAGACGACGGTGTAGTCCAACCCCGAGGCGGCCAGTATCTGCTCCGCCGTATCGAAATCCTGGTAGTCCCGGCGGATCAGCAGTCGGGTGAGCACACGCAGTGGCCGAGAGGTTGCATACCGCGACTCGCCGCTACCCCAGGCCAGGGGCACTACGATGCGCTGTACATCGTGGAGGTGCATGGCGGTCACCAAGTTGGACGCAGAGCGCGCCATGACGGCCGGGCCTCTGTGGCCCGCAAGCCAAAGCGGGTTGCCCAGAGCGCAAATCACCGCCTCCTGCCCCTGTACGGCGTGGGAAACGGATGGCAGGTGGTCACCAGCCGCACCTTCCACGATGCTCAGGCCTTCTGCAGTGTCCATGGCTTCAGCCCGGCGGACCAGTGCTGTCACTCGATGTCCGCGTTTCAGAGCGTGACTGACGACTTGGCGTCCCAGGCCCCCGTTGGCTCCGACGACGAGCAGTCGCAATTTCCGCACCTCCATTTTGCTTGGATTCTCCAACCAAGTTGTCCTGCCTCCAGTGGTATGTCAAATTTGGAGAGTCCAAGCAACCGGAGAGGTGACCGCAATGTCTCAGCACCCTCGTGAGGAGGCCCGTCGGACGCCGGAGGAGCTGACATATGCCCTCGTCGACCGAGTGTTGGCCATCTCGGCGGCGACCTTTGGCGCGGTCAACCAGGCCCTCCAGGAGTTGGAGCTGACCGAGGCGCTTGCCAACCTCCTGTGGCATATCGATCCGGCGGGTGAGCCCCTGACTATGGGGAAGCTGGCGGGCAAGCTGTATTGTGACCCGTCGACGGTCACGTTCCTCATCGGGAAGCTGGAGCGTGCTGGTCTAGTCGAGCGCAAACCTGGGCACCGGGATAAGCGCAGCCGCACCGTGCATCTCACCGCAGACGGCAGCCGGGCCCGGGCCCGGCTTGTTGAAATCATCACTCACCAGACCCCGCTGGCGAACCTCTCACTGCGCGAGCGCATGCAGTTGTTGCGCCTGGCCAGCAAGGCTCTGCCGCTTCCTGCCTCACCCGTCCCGCCGACCTGTTTCGGCGAAGGACCCAGCGGCGCGAGCCCCGCACCGACGCCGCGATGAACGTCCAGCCCCCGCTGTGCTGCGTAAAGATCTGCTGCGTTCTGATCAGACCAGGAGATCGGGGCCGGCGGGTATCGGCCGTGGCTGCCATAGCTTGATCGCCGGTGTCTTGTGCGTCGCGTGTCGGCACCGACCGCGGTGGCGCGCGCGACGAGCAGCCCGCCGGAGTTGAGGCGCCGCCGACCACGGCCGTTCCGGGCGGCCTACCCGGACGACGCGGCCCGGTGATCGGGCCCCTGCCCGCCTGGCGTCGCGACGACGTGTTTCACACCACCGACATCTGCGACATCGCGGATGCGCCCGGCACTGCTTGGAGGGCCCATCGTGAATACGGCGCCCTCGAACACCGACAGCAGGCGCAGCAAGGTGGCACGACAGCCCGGTCCGCAACGCCGGGAATCGGTATAGACCCTTCGTCCTGCAAGCCATCGGAGTGGTCCTGATACCCGAGGGCGTGCCCCGTGGGCCCGGTGTGCGTGCCGTGGTCGTGCCTGAGCTCACGGTGCCCGTCGGCCTGTGCGGGCCCGTGCCCGCGGCGGGCACCGATCCGTGACTCAGCGGTCCACCACGGCACCACCGCGGCGAATGCGGAGCGCATGATAGAGGGTGAGTAGGCCTGCCGGGCTGGTCAGCAAAGGCTGCCTGAATGTCGGGTGGTGCTACATCCCGTCACCGATCTCGGTCGCGCCCGGAGCCAGCCCGGCGAGGAATGCCTTGACGTGCTCTCTGTGCTCCTCCGGCAGGCCCTCCAGCAGTTCCTCGTCGATTCCGCGTAGCCTCTCGGCAACACCGGTCAGCAGTTCACGACCCTGGGAGGTGACCTCCAGGCGCGCTCGCTGTCCCTGCCCGGTCCGCACTCCGGCGACCACACCGAGCTCCTGAAGCTGACGGACGGTGGCATGCATACTCTGCGCGGTGACGCCTGCCCTGCGGGCGAGATCGCTGTACGACAGGTCCGGACGCCGGGACAGGTGACCCAGCGCACCAAGGTGACGCAACGTCAGCCCATCGGCCGCCAAGGCATCCTCGATGCGGCGCTGAGCGGCACGTCCGGCACCGACCAGCAACAAGGCCAGCGAACCGGTCATAGCCGGCTTGTATGCGGAGGTACCCTCTTCGTTTGCGGTAGGCATGGCGCACCCTTGCTATGTCGACCCTGATATCCAGGGAGGACACCCTCTCATGACCAGACTGGAACGGCAGGCGATCACCTGCCGTTCCAGTCTGGTCATGAAGCCGAAGTCGACTACGGACAGATACGGCGCCCTTGTGGAGAGGGCTTGTGATGAGGGAAGCATGAGCCCGTGCCTGGGGCGACGTCACAGCTGGCGACCCCATAGTCATGCCGGGCCGTTGGCGGTCGTGTCTCAGTGGCGGGTGAAGGTCTGGCGGTAGGCGGTTGGGCTGGTGCCGGTGGCTTTGTGGAAGCGGGCGCGGAGGTTGGCGGCGGTGCCAAGGCCGACGCGCCGGGCGACCTCGTCGATGCTGTGGTCACCGGATTCGAGAAGCTGTTTGGCGAGGTCGATGCGAGCGGTCAGCAGCCATTGCGCTGGAGATACCCCGACTTCTTCCACGAAGCGTCGGGCGAAGGTGCGCTCCGACAAGGCCGCGTGTTTCGCCAGTCGGCGGACCGGCAGTGGTTCGCCGAGGTGAGCCAGTGCCCACTCCCGGGTCCGGGCGAGTGACTGCCCGGACGTGTGAGGTATGGACCGCTTGATGTACTGGCTCTGACCACCAGTACGGTGTGGCGCCGCGACCGCGAGTCGAGCCGCGGCGTTGGCGGCGGCCGCGCCGTGGTCACGGCGGATGATGTGCAGGCACAGGTCGAGCCCCGCGGAGGCGCCGGCGGAGGTGAGAACCTGGCCGTGGTCGATGTAGAGAACATCCGGATCGATGAGTACGGCGGGGTGGTGCCGGGCGAGGCGGTCCACCGCCCGCCAGTGTGTAGTGGCGGTCAGCCCGTCGAGCAGGCCGGCCTCAGCAAGAGCGAAGACACCAGTGCAAATGGACACGATGCGCGCCCCGTCAACATGGGCCTCGCGCAACGCCTCCAGCGCCGCGGCCGGGACGGGCCTGTCCATGTCATAGCCTGGGACGACGAGAGTGTCGGCCTGCGCCAGAGTGTCGAGTCCACGGCTGACGCCCAGTGAGAATCCATCGGAACTGGACACGGTCCCCGGCTCGGGTGCGCAGAGGACGATGCGGTAGTTATCGGGCAAGGCGCCGAACACCAGCAGTGGGACTCCCAGGTCGAAGGCCACTACACCCTCCAAAACCAGAAGAGCAATGGTGTGGGGCACGCCGGCGGTAAGCGTAGAGGACTGCATGGCAGAAAAATAGCGCTTCCTGTCGGACCTGCCACTCGATCACAACTATTTCGACAACTAGCGTAGTCGGTATGAGCGAAGAGAATAACGCTGAAACCGAACGGACGTTGGAAGTCGGTATGCTTCTTTTCAACGGCCACACCACACTGGATTTCATCGGTCCGCACACGGCCTTCTCGGGCGCGGGCATGAAGGTCCACCTGATATCCGGCACACGTGAACCGGTTGTCTCCGACACCGGAGTGACCATCACGCCGACCGTCACATTCGACGACTGCCCTGCCCGACTGGACATCCTGTTCGTGCCCGGAGGGTCCGTGGACGAGGTGATGCTCGACAGTGCGGCCATCGCGTTTCTGGCCGACCGCGGTGCGACGGCCTCGTATGTCACCTCGGTCTGCACCGGATCGCTCGTCCTCGCGGCGGCCGGGCTGCTCGACGGCTATCGCGCGGCAACGCACTGGTCCACCCGTGACCATCTGGCACGGCTGGGCGTCGAAGTGTCGACGGAGCGCGTGTGCATTGACCGGAACAGGTTCTCCGGCGGCGGCGTGACTGCGGGCATCGACTTCGGCCTCACGGTCACTGCGCACGCCCTCGGAGAAAAGTTCGCGAAATGTGCACAGCTGGCCATGGAATACGCCCCCGAGCCACCTTTCGACGCAGGCTCCCCCCAGGGCGCGGGACCCGAAGCGGTGGCGCTGTTCAATGAGTTCGCCATAAAGATCGACGAGGATCTTCAACACGCCGTGTCCCGTGTACTGGAGCAGCGGACGGCGGTGGGCTCGGGCACCACGAAATCATCTTGAGGAGGTGGGGATAAGACGAGTCGACATGAGGGCACGCTTCGCCTGGTAGTTCGGGCGGCGTTGGACGTGTCATGCCGATAGCCCGAATCTTCGAGGCGAAAGAGCTGGAGCCTACGGCCTGGCCTCCGCTGTGGGCTCCAGCCACATCGCTCTGCTTGACCCAGATTTCGCTTTGACCCATCGGCGTTGAGCAGCCGAATTGAAGAGGACGGGGCACCACGGCCATCCAGTTGGGTTCCTGACGGTCCTGGACCGCCGTGATGGCCCTGTTGACCGCGTCAGCGGGAAGCGATGTGTAATCAGTTCTTCGGCGTTCAGGGCGCCACTGGCCAGCGCCACAAGGTGCGTCGGCAACGGCCCCGTCGGCGGGGCCACCGCCTCGAGCCGCTTACGGGAACGTGCCACCAGGACCTGTCGGCCGGCCCCGGAAAGGCCGGCAGCCGGGGTGGCGTTTGCAGGCGCTCGGACTGGAAGAACCAGGGGAGCCCACGGGTCAGGACGTCCGAAGGTGACGTTTCCCGAACCGACCGCATCCGCGTGGTGTCAGGCAGGCAGGCGTGCGAAGAAGGGATCGTCGATGGCGTAGAGCCAGCGGCCATCGGCCTGACGGCGGGTGACTTCGGTGGTGTCCACCACGGTGGCTGCACCATCGCGCCGAGTGATCGTGGCGGTGTGGGACACCAATGCCAGCCCTCCCGTTTCCCTTACCGAACGGATGGAGAGGTCGATGGCGACCTTGTCGTCGATCAGTCTCCGCAGTTCGGCCCGGATCGCCTCGTGACCAGTGGCCGGATCGTCGCCCAGGCGGCCGAGGATTCCGCTGGGTTCATAGAGGGCGATCAGCCCGTCGACGTCCCCTGCCTGGAAACGCTCGAGGAACAGCCGGGCGAGTTGATCAGGTGTCTCGGCGGCCGCCGGTGCCCCCGGCCGCCGGTACGGTGGACGGTCGCCCCATTCCGAGCCGGCCACCATGTCGTACCAAGTGGGGCCCTGGCCGGGCGGCCTGCAGATCGTGGCCACATGGCCGGGGAAGTTAATCGGCGACGCCTTCCCTGGTGTCTCCGCGATCTGGGCCGCGATGTCCTCGGCGATCGCGTATCCAAGGTCATGGCGTGGCCACGCAGCGAGCGCATCGGCGATGAGGTCCTCAGGAAGGGCCTCGCGGGCGAGGCCGGCGACGTCGGTCGCGATGCCCACCTGGGCGACCCCAGCCTCGGGAGAGGACCTGGTGGCGATGCCATCAGAGGTGTGCAACGCGATCCCGGCCCACACCCGTTCGGCGCGTTCCTTGTCGACTCCGGCATCGAGCAGGAACGCGCTTGCCATGTCCGCGCCGTCAACCTCGAACCGCTGCTCGCCGTTACCTGCCTCACTGAGTCCCAGATCGTGTAACAAGCAGATCAGGAACACCAGTTCCTCGTCATAATCCCGCCCCGGCTCGAGACCCTGAGCCATAGCGGTAGGACGCGTGAACATGAAGCTACGGGCGCTGTGGCCCATCAGATGACCAGGCAAATGCTCGGCGGCGTACGACATGGCGTCATCAGCCAGGGTGCTCGGCTGAGACAGTCCCAGGTCACGTGAACTCAAACTATTCATTGACTTCCTCAGTTGGTCTTATTGCGGGGTGGGGCACATGTTGGTCGGACTCGGATGACCTGGCGCCCGCGGGGGCGATGGCCGGTCCGGTCGCACCGTCTCTCCACCCCTCGCGCTTATGGCGAGACGCTGTTCGTCGTGGTGGCAGGCCGTTACCTGGGTGATCCGCCCAGCATCGTTGCTGTCGGCCTACCGCGAACTCAGTCACCACAGTATCAGACAGGCTTAAAGCTTGCCTGATGGGTGGTCTCGCACATCGCCGCCACGCCACTGGGCGTACGCGGCGAGGGAATGCCGCCCGGTGCTGGGTGCAGGCTCGGGCCGCGGCCGACGGCGTAGCGGGCGGTGGTGAGCACGTTGGCGGCCAGCACCGTCAGCAGGATCGCGCGGTCGGGTTCCGGCCACGGAGCGTTTCTTCGCCCGACCTGTGCCATCACCTGCTGACGTCTCGCGGACCACTTCTGACCAGCGATGCCCTGTCGCGGTGTCAGACCAGCCCAGGGCGATGGTGCCGGACAGGGCTGACCGTCTCCAGAGCGGCGGCCAGGCGCAGGATGGTTGTCTCGTCGAACCAGCGGGAGACGAGTTGAACACCGATCGGCAGGTTGTCGGTGGAGGTCCCGAAGGGCAATGCCAGGGCCGGCAGACCGGTGAGGTTGAACGGAACGGTCGCCCGCATGATGCCGCGCGCCGGGACGGTGGCGTCTCCGATGGAGAACGTCGGCTGGGCATGCGGTGGGGCGGGGATCGGGCACACCGGGCACAGCAGTGCGTCGTAGCGCTCGAAGTACGCGGCGAACAGTGAGCTGAGCCTGTCGACCTGCTGCTGTGCGGCGACATAGTCGGCCAGCGTGACCTCCGGTGCGGCGAGCGTCCGCTGGACGACGGGATGCACAGCGGACTCCCGGCCGGCAGCCGCCTCGCGGAAGTACGGCACCACCTCGGCGGCGTAAAGCACCGCGCTCAACGCGGTTGCGTCGACCGCCTCCAGCCCGGCCGGTGGGGCGGGCTCGACCACGCAGCCCAGTTCCCGCAACGCGTCGGCGGCGGCGATAACGGTGGCCGTCACCTCGCGGTCCACCGGGCCGAACGCGGGGTCGCTCGCCCAGCCCACGCGCAACCCGGCCACGTCGCCCGGTCCGTCCATGGATGTCGGTGAGTGCCGTACGTGCCCGTCGATGCCATCGGGCCCGGAGAGCAGCGCGAACGCGGTCGCGATGTCCCGCACACTGCGGGCCATCGGGCCGACATGCCAGTAGCGACGGGGAACCGCGGGCCAGTGCCCGGTGATCGGTATCCGCCCCCGAGTCGCTTTCAGGGCAACGATGCCCGTGTCATGGGCTGGTCCGCGCACCGAAATGGCGACATCGCTGCCCAGCCCCAGCGGCGACATCCCGGCGGCGATCGCGGCCGACTCACCGCCGCTGGAACCGCCCGGAGTGCGCTCGCCGTCCCAGGGATTGCGGGATTGGCCGACGAGCAGGTTGTCGGTCTCGGTCCAGTAGGAGAACTCCGGCAGGTTCGTCTTGGCCAGCGGAATCCCTCCGGCCGCCCGCAGGCGGGCCACGGCGGTCGCGTCCGCCGCGGGAACATGGTCCCGGAACAGTGCCGAACCGCGTGTGGTCACCGCTCCCGCCACATTCAGCGCGTCCTTGACGGTAAAGGGCACACCGTGCAACGGCCCCACCGCTTCACCGGCCGCCACAGCCTCATCCGCGGCACGCGCGGCGGCGATTCCCTGCTCGGCGAGCACGGCCATCACGGCGTTGACTTTCGGGTTGACCGCCTCTATACGATCCAGATGTGCCCGCACCACCTCCACCGCGGACACCTGTCGTTCACCGATCAGCTCCGCCAACGCGGTCGCGTCCCGGTAAAAGATCTCGTCCTCGGCCATCGATGAACCCTTCCGCCATACCACGCCGAAATCACGGCACTCAACGATCTCGCAGCAGCAACGTCCGCCTTTGACGCACGCCACCTGCCCAAGCACCGGACAACTGCCAGGTGCCTGTCGACGACGCTGCGTAGGTGCTGGTCGTCGGCATGGCGGTTTCGCCGATGTAGCGGCGGATCATGCTACGCCGTTCCCTGCGGAAGGGTGAGGATGACTTCCGCGACGCGTTCGTAGGCTTCACCGGAGGCGGTCGCCCGCTGCTTCGCCGACCCCCTGCTGGAGCCTCTCACCTGGCACGTTTCCAGAGTGATGCGTCTCCTGATCGATGAGGCCGGTGACCCGCATGGTGAGGTTCAGCCGCCCGCCCTCGACCCGCACCGCCCCGTCACCCTCACCGGGCCGCCTCGGCGGCGGACCGCCGGGGCGGCGCTCGCGTCCTCGATGCCGAGACCGGACGCCGCCAGATCACCTCCAACCTTGTCGGCAACGCCGTTACCCACACTCCGCCGGGCACCCCGGTATGCACTGGCCTCGGCACCGAGAAGTCGTGCTGGCGCAGCTCGGACCGGACACGGACCCAAGCCGGCCTGGAGCGCCGGTTGACGTCGCCACGTCGGCCGCTCGGCGGGGCCGTCTGCGGTCTGCCGTTGTTCTCCGTCCTGTCACGGCTTGGCGGGAGTGAACCCGTCCACGTCCGTGGCACCGGCCGTTTCCCGCCGTTGCCGTATCTCCGCGAGCGTCTTCCGGTTAAAAAAGCAGAGAGTGCTCCTGAACTGCAACGATAGGACTCTACTAGGGACTGTCTCCAGTTGTGATCATTGGGCTTTCAGGATGCTGCTGATCCAGATGGTCGCTGCGCGGAGATGGAGTCCGGCGAGGTAGCTCTCGGGCGTCTTGTCGTAGCGGGTCGCGATGCCTCGCCAGTCCTTCATCCTGTTGATGGCCCGCTCGACCGTGTTGCGGTCGCGGTAGAGATCGGCATTGTGGGTGACGGGCCTGCCGCCCCGGCTGCCTTTCTTCCTGCGGTTGGCGGCCTGGTCCCTCTTCTCCGGGATGACTGCCTTGATGCGGCGTTTGCGCAGATGGGCTCGGTTGGCGCGGGAGGAGTAGGCCTTATCACCGGCCACGGCAGCCGGCCGGGTGCGGGGACGGCCGACCGGCAGACGGACCCGTACCTTGCTCAGAACCGGGATGAACTGCGGGCTGTCGGCGGCCTGTCCGGCGGTCAGAAGGAGCGCCATCGGCCGGCACCGCCGGTCGGCAGCCAGGTGGATCTTGCTGGTCAGCCCGCCGCGCGACCGTCCGAGCAGGGCGGCCTTCAGCCGGGCCCGCCGTCGTAAGCGGATGCGCCGGCGTTCGGCCCGGACCGGATCGCTTTCGCCGTCCTGCCCGCCTTGTCCCTGCGATGCTCCCCCTTTTGTGAGGCTGCCTCCTCGAGTGCGGCCAGAGTCTGTTCGCTGACCCGCATGCCGGCGGCGTCGTGATGGGCCCGCGTGGTGGTGGAGTCCACGCTGACCAGGGACATGTCGATCTCGTCCCTGCGGGCGGCCTCGGCGATCGCTTCGTCCAGCAGGGTCTGGAAGACGCCCGCGTCCCGCCATCGCATGAAGCGGTTGTAGACGGTCTGCCAGGCGCCGAACCGCTCGGGCATCTCTCTCCACTGGCTGCCGGTGCGGAACCGCCAGATCACCCCCTCGAACTGCTCACGCAGCCGCTCGGGGTACGGGCCGAACCTGCCGACCGGCAGGAACGGCTCGATGAACTCCCACTCAAGGTCGGTGAGTTGCGCACGCGTCACAGCACAGTCTTATCGGACCGGCCCCCACCCCGGGGCTTGATCACAACCGGAGACAGTCCCTAGGGTCCTGTTGGCTGCACGGGAAGAAGCACTTTCCAGAGGAACAGCCGTATCGGGTTGTACCCGGTCTGCGCAGAGGGCGGTGGCAAAATGGTCTGGCAGACCGGGGCGGTGCTGCTGGTCGAAACCGTCCGGACCGGTCCGGAGGCCACGGAGAGCCAGTGGGTCAGACTTCTTCCTGCGGGGCGGTCAGCTGCTGCTGGATGGTCTGGGCATCGAGCAGGTACCACATGTCCTCGAAGCGCCCATCGCGGAAGTGGTAGAAGGCGTACTCGGTGAAGGTGACACTCCGGCCGGTGGGCTCCAGACCCAGCCACGGCTTGACCGGAGTGCCGGTGTCGGTGAGCCGGGCGGCCACCCGGTCACCCTCAATGACAAGGTCGTCAAGGCGCCAGACGAAATTGTCCACGGCGTCCATGTGCTGCTGCATCGTGGCGACGTAGTCGTCCCGAGACACCGACTCACCGTTGAACACGAGGTTGTCGTGGGCGAACTCGGCCATCCGGTGGAACTCACGGGCGTTGATGGCCTCGATGTAGTCGAGGTAGAGCCTGCGCAGGTCCTGGGTGCTCATGGTCTTTCCTTACCGGTAGTTGTTCAGAGGGACTTCAGGAGGGTGACGCGGCGGGCGTGGACCGCGGCGTGCACGGAGATGCCGGGCGCGAAGTGGTCCCAGCCGTGGCTCAGGCCGGGCAGGACATGCAGTTCGGCACTGACCCCGGCGGACCACAGGCGCTGGGCGTAGGCGACGGTCTCATCCCGGAAGGCGTCGAGTTCGCCGACCTCGAGGTAGGCCGGGGGCAGGCCGGAGTGGTCCTCCAGACGGGCGGGGACGACCGTCGCGGGCGCGTCGGCGGCGTGGGCGTCGCCGAGTACGAGCTGCCAGGCGGTGTTCTTGAGGGTGTGCAGGTCGGCGGAGAAGGCGTGCAGGTGCGGGGCGAGCGGGGTGTCGCTGTTGTCGAGCATGGGGTAGATGAGGATCTGCCGGGCCAAACCGATGCCGTCCTGGCGGGCGCGGATCGCCGTGGTCGCCGCCAGGGTGGCGCCGGCACTCTCGCCCATCACCGCGATCCGGGCCGCGTCCACGCCCAGCTCATCAGCGCGCTCGATCAGCCAGGTCAGCCCCGTGTACACATCGTCGGTGAGGGTCGAGCCGGTCACCTCCGGGGCCAGCCGGTACTCCACCGACAGGAACGGCACACCCGCGGCAGCGACGTACTGCGCGATGAACGGTGCGAAGTGCGCCACCTCGCCGGCGACCAAGGCGCCGCCGTGGGCGTGGACGACGGCCGCGGTCGGGCCGGTGACGCCGGGTGGGGTGAACCAGTGCAGGTCGATGTGCGCGCCGTCCCGGGTTGCCGCGGTGAACGCCTGGTGCCCGACCTCGGGCCGGTCCAGGCCGGCGGTCAGGACCGGGTAAACAGTGGCAACGCTGTCCCGCCAGGTCTTCCAGTCACCGGGCTTGAGCGGCTCGGCCGGAGTGTCACCGGCACTGGCGGCGAAAGCGGCGGCCAGCTCGGGGTCGAGAGAAAGAGACATCGTGCATGCTCCAGGGTCGTTCTTCGAGGTACGTCGATGACGCTATGATCTAGACCTTGGTCTAGGTCAAGGAAAGGAACGAGCGTGAGCGATGACAGCCTCACGATCGGCGAGGTCAGCGAGCGCACCGGGCTGGGAATCCACACCCTGCGCTACTACGAGAAACAGGGACTGCTGCTGGGCTCGGTGGCACGCAGCAGCGGTGGGCGGCGCCGCTACTCCGCCTTCGACGTCGAATGGCTCCAGCTCTGCAACCGCTTCCGCGCCTGCGGCATGCCGCTGAACGACATCCGGCGCTACGCCGAACTGGTCGCCGCAGGTCCGGGCAACGAACAGCAACGCCTTGATCTCCTGCGCACCCATGAGACTCGCGTGCGGGCCGAACTGGCCCAGATGACGGAGAACCTCGCGGTGATCGCGGCCAAAAGCCGCCTGTACGCCGAGCACGTCGAGGCAGGCACCGCAGGCACATTGTGGACCGGCCAGACACCGACCTGCCTCGCCTTGGAAGCTATGGCGAACCGTGACAACTAGCCACGCGCTGTCGTGAAGCGGGCTGTCCGACGGGTGGTCAGGTATGCGAAAAGTGCCTCTGCCCAGCAAGAATGAGGATTGTCGAGATCCTTGTTCCTGCCGGGTTGATGACGCTCTTTGAAAACGGCCACCCGGTGCTCTGAGGTGGTTCCAAACCTGCTCTTTTGATCTCCCCACCCATCGTGTGATCTCGCTCGGCGTGTCGGGATGGGACGTTCTGTTCGAGGAGAGCCTGTGTGAGCTACGAGTTCGGCCTGTTCGGGGGCCTGAATGCTCACGCGGGAGGAAGACATGGACGCCCACGCACTGCGTCGTCAGGGTTGGACGATCTCGGCGATCGCGCGGCATCTGGGCCGTGATCGCAAAACGATCCGTGCCTATCTCAATGGCGAGCAGGTTCCCGGTCAGCGCCGTCAGAGCCCGGATGCCTTCGTGCCGTTCCTGGAGTACTGCCGGCAGCGGCTGGCGGACGATCCGCATCTGTGGGCTTCAACCTTGTTCGACGAGGTCAAGAGCCTGGGCTATGAAGGCGGGTACTCGACATTCACCCGCGCGCTTCGCCGCTATCAGGTCCGCCCTCACTGCGAGCCGTGTCATGCCGCGACCGGTCGGAACGTCGCGGTGATCGCACATCCACCCGGTGGGGAGATCCAGTTCGACTGGCTTGAGCTACCGGGCCCGCCGGAGATGTCGGGAGTGGGTGAGCATGCTCATCTGATGGTCGGGGCGCTCGCGCACTCCGGCCGCTGGCGGGCAGTGCTGGCGGAATCCGAGGACTTCCCGCACCTGGTCCAGGCCCTCGACCAGGTAGTGCGAAAACTGGGCGGGACCGCGAGACGGTGGCGTTTCGACCGGATAGCGACGGTCTGCTACCCGTCCAGCGGGCAGGTCACCGCCTCCTTCGCCGCAGTCGCGAAGTATTACGGCGTCGGAGTAGACATCTGCCCGCCCCGTCGTGGTAACCGCAAAGGCGTCGTCGAGAAAGCCAACCACTCAGCCGCTCAACGCTGGTGGCGCACGGTCCCTGACGCGCTGAGCGTTCTCCAGGCACAGTCCGGCATCGACAAACTCGCCGTCCGGATGGATGACCGCCGCCGGACGGTAGACGGCATCAAGGTTACTGTCGGTGAACTCGCGGCAGCGGAACCGTTGTTGGATGTTCCAGTCCGTCCGTTTCCCGCTGAGCTGGAGGCGGAGCGGACGGTCAGCCCGCAGTGTCTGGTGTCCTTCGAGGGAAATCTGTACTCCGTCCCACCAGGACTGGCCGGGTCCCAGGTCAGAGTCCTGCACCGGCTCGGCGAGGACTACCTCGACATCGCCACCGCCGGACGTGCTGTGCTCGCCCGCCACCGCCGGGCACCGCGCGGAGCAGGCCAGACCGTGCGGGATGCCGGCCACGTCATCGCGCTGGAACGCGAAGTGCTGGCCTCCTTCTCGGACCGGGCCCCGTGCAAGAACAAGGTCCGCAGACCGCTGTCCGAGGCCGCGCTGGCCGAGGCCGAGCGACTGCGCGGACAGCGAGACGTCGCTGGCGATCCGGCCGAACGGGTCGTGATCGACCTGTCCCACTATGCCGCCGTGGCCGACCGGCTGCGGAGCGTTCCCTCACCGGAGGAGGAGAACACGGAGTGAGTACGTCGCCGATGCAGATGAGCGAAGCACGCCGCTTCCAGCAGCTGCGAGGTCACCTGTCCTACCTCAAACTCAATGACGCCGCCGAGGCACTCAACCGAGTGTTGGACCAGGCCCGCGCCGAACGGATGTCGCTGACTGCCGCGCTGGAACGGCTGCTGGAGATCGAGGTCGAGGCCACCGAGGCCCGTCGACTCGCCGCCCGGCTGCGGTTCGCCTGCTTGCCGGAACCCTGGACCCTGAACGACTTCGACTTCGCCGCCCAGCCGGGAGTCGACGAGAAACTCATCCGCGATCTGGCCACCCTGCGGTTCCTGGACGACGCCTCCAACGTCCTGTTCGTCGGCCCACCGGGGGTGGGCAAAACCATGCTGTCCGTGGCACTCGGCCGGGCCGCGGTCGACGCCGGGCATCGCGTCTACTTCACCACCGCCGCCGAACTCGCAGCCAAGTGCCACAAAGCCGCCCTCGAAGGACGTTGGAAGACCTGCATGCGCTTCTTCGCAGGCCCCAAACTTTTGATCATCGACGAGCTCGGGTATCTTCCGCTGCCCGAGGACGGTGCCTCTGCCCTGTTCCAGGTGATCAACCAGAGGTATTTGAAGTCGAGCACGATCCTGACCACCAACGTCGGCATCGCCGACTGGGCCGGCGCCTTCGGCGATGCCACAGTCGCAGCCGCGATGCTCGACCGGCTCCTGCACCGAGCAGCGGTGGCAGGCATCGACGGACCCTCCTACCGGCTCCGCAGCCACCAGAGCCAGGCCGACGCCATCCGCCAGGGAGTGAACGCCCGTGTCTCCTGACGCTGAGACCGCCCCAATCGCCCCCCAGCCAGCCAACTGCCCCAGCTGCCAGGGGGAGTTCATCCCGCACCCCCGCCAGATCTACTGCTCTCCCCGCTGCAAATCCGCAGCCCATCGACTCCCACCCGCACCCCCGGCAGCCCACACCTGCCCGGTCTGCCAGGGCATCTTCACCGCCAACCCCCGCCTGCGGCAGATCTACTGCTCGCCCAACTGCCGACGCGACGCGGAGAGACAGCGCAACCAAGAACGCGACGAGCAGAGAGCCATCCGTCTTGGCGAGCAACAAGCACGACCGACTCCAGCAGCCACCAGCAGTCCTCCTCGCTCGGAAGAGGCCCTGACCCCGACCGCCGTCCGGAACTGCCCGCACTGCGACCAGCCCATCACCATCGTGGCCCTGCTGGCCACCCCGGAAGCGGCCCGGCCATCGATCACCAACCGCGTCCCCGACATCACCCCACTGCGGCGGACCCCGTGACCAGGCCAGGCACCGACGCCATCTAACCCTCACTGATCAACAGGCCCCGACGACCTTCGGTCGTCGGGGCCCTCACACATGCTCTTCGCTCCCCACCCTCCCCACACGCTTCACGACGCAACGGAATGGAGGGAAGAGCGGCATTGGCTGATTTCAGAGATCCTCATCACCGTCGGAGGCACTTCCCAGGTGAATAAGCGTATCGGGTCCTATCCCCGCGTTCGCGTCGAGGGCGGTAGCCAGACTGTGGTGTCCCAGGCAGGGGTCGTGCTGCTGGCCAAGACGGTCCGCAAGGCTGGACTGGACCGGGGGGATATCGACGGCGCTGGCACCGTGGCGACGTCCGCGGGCGGTGCATGATCCGGGCAATATCCTGCTGGACGTGGCCCTGGCGGTCGCGCTGGGCGGGGACTGCCGCTGAAGTCCGCCAACAATATCTGGCGGTTGGCCGACCGGGAAGCGCCTGATGCGGGCGGGACGGTGACCGTGGACCTCGACGGGGTGCTGGTGATCGCGCACTCGGTGCCTGTCCTACTCGGTCAGCATGGTGATCACCGAGGCGATACACCAGCATGTGCTGAAGGTTCCGGCATCGGCCTGGACGGCGGCCGTCGAGGCGGACGGCGAGATCCGCGACGGCGCTTGGGTCGCTGAACTCACCGGCGACGTCCTGGACGGCTGGCCCATGGGCATGCGGCTGATCGTCAGGAAGGAACGACCGCACCCCGGGGCCCAGTTGCGGCTCACGGATGCAGACGGCATGCGACTGACCTGTTTCGCCACGAACACCTCGGGCCGGCCGATCGCCGAGCTCGAGCTCCGTCACCGGCTGCGGGCCGGGCCGAGGACCGCATCCGCGCCGCCCGGGCCACCGGCCTGCGCAACCTGCCCCTGCACCGCACCGCCCAGAACCGCATCTGGCTGGAGATCGTGCAGATCGCTCTCGACCTGCTGGCCTGGATGCCGATGCTCGGCCGGACCGGCAAGGCCAGACTCTGGGAGCCCCGCCGACTGCGGCTCCGCCTGTTCACCGCGGCCGGACAGCTCGTGACCACCGGCCGTCGGCGAATCCTCCGCCTGGCCCGGCACTGGCCCTGGACCGGTCACATCATTGCAGCCCTCGACCGGCTCACCCAACTGCCCGACCCTGGCTGACCAGCCGATTCCTCGTCCCTTCGACAGCACCTCAACACCCGGAGCAGTGGAATCCGGCGCCACGTCTGATCAGGAGACGTTGTCCATCGGATGCGTCACTGCGAGCGGTGCGGCGACGGCCTCCACCACACCGTCCAGCGGACGAGGAGTGGGGTGTGCGGCGGTTCTTCGTCCGCGACCCCAATGGCCGGGCACCGTGGCCTCGGAGGGGGCCGCGAAATCCGTAGTGCGGCACGTATTCCCCGAAGCCGACTCTATGAGGGTATGGACAAGCCGGGAGTGATTTTGACGGTTTTCATAACGAATTGCGAGTTGGTTCGTGCCACCCCGGGCAGGCCGGTGAGTTCTGCCATGTACAGGGCCTCGTAGGACTGGATGTCAGGTACCGCGATCCATAGGAGGTAGTCGGGCTGGCCGAACATCCGCAGGCACTGGGTTACCTCGTCGAGTTGGGCGACTGCCATTTCGAACGCTTCGATGGTGGCTCGGTCCTGGACCGCCATTTGAACATGCAGCAGTACGTGGAAGCCGCGGCCGATGGCGGCCGGATCGGCCGCCGCGTGGTAGCCGGTGATCACGCCGCTGCGTTCGAGCTGTCGCACCCTGCGCAGGCACGGAGAGGGGGACAGGCCCACGAGGTCGGCCAGCTCGGTGTTCGCGAGCCGACCATTCTTCATCAAATGCGCGAGAATTGCTCGATCTATCTTGTCCATGGCGCACCATGCTAGGGAGAGCCGTCGGCATGGGCGCCTTTGGTGTCACATGTGGCGGTGTTGTGGCCGGCGTGCCCGGTACCAGGTTGCCCACCATGGAGACTGGTCGACTCGCCTCGACAAGGACTCAAGAGCCGGACACCTCGGGAAGATAGAGATCCATGTCGGCCATGATCTGCCGCATCAGAGCGCGGAGCTCACGCTGCTGCGCGGCCGTCAGGGTCGCCAGAGCCCTGTCCTCGACAGCCTTGGTTGCCGCTTGGGCACGCTCGAGGAGGTCCAGACCTGACTCGGTGATCCGCACGTCGAGGATGCGGCCGTGTGTGGGGTGGGGGGCGCGCACCACCAGGCCTCGGTCGAGTAGTGAGGCGATGGCGCTCGACATCGACTGCGCGGTGACTCCTGCGCGACGGCAGAGTTCCGCGCCGGACAGCCCGTTGGGCTTTTCGAGCCCGAGCTGAGCGAGGGCCGCTAGCTGCGCGTGAGTGAGCGAGAACTTGCGCAGCGTGCGGTCGAGCTGCTGTGAGAGTGCGGTGCTGACCATGCGCATCATGTACGGCAGCCGCTGGCCGAAGTCCTCTACCACTGACTCTCCTCCCGCTCTCGCGTCAAGTCTACGTCTGGGCAATGTATCAGTTAGCTGATACGTTGGCTGACATCAAGACGGTGCTGCC
This sequence comes from Streptomyces lacaronensis, assembly GCF_047337785.1. Taxonomy (NCBI): domain Bacteria; kingdom Bacillati; phylum Actinomycetota; class Actinomycetes; order Kitasatosporales; family Streptomycetaceae; genus Streptomyces; species Streptomyces lacaronensis. The sequence goes on along the minus strand of NZ_JBLHDK010000003.1, from coordinate 637,154 downwards.
TGTCGGATCAGCCCGAATCGACAGCATCGCTGCCATGAACCCGGCCGTAGTACGGCGAACGTGTTCGCGCAGGCGCGAATGTGACGAGAGGCCGGGTGATCGGCACGCGAGCTGCACCGCCTCAGCGGTCATCCGCGTTTGGCACCCACGCATTTGATTCTCGGCCTCCTGCCAGACCAGAGACCGAGGCGCATCCAGGAGGAATGCCATGCCCGCCCCAGTTCCGTTCACCTTGGACAAGGACGTTGTCATCGAGACACGAGACGGCACGCCGCTCCGCGCAGATGTCTTTCGCCCCTCCGAGCCCGGCCGCTATCCCGTGATCATGACTCACGGCCCGTACGGCAAGGACATCCACTTCGAGGACTTCAACGCAGGCGCGTACTCCATCGTCGACGAACGCGGCCCCTATATGAACTGGGAGACCGCCAATCCCGAGTGGTGGGTACCCCGGGGCTACGTGGTCATCCGGGTCGACGAGCGAGGCACCGGGCATTCACCAGGCCAGATGGATCTCTTCAGCCGCCAGGAGCGAGAAGATTACTACGACGCCATCGAATGGGCCGGCGTGCAGGAATGGAGCAACGGCAAGGTGGGGCTGCTGGGCATCTCCTACTACGCCATCGGCCAGTGGCACGTCGCCTCCCTCCAGCCCCCGCATCTGGCCGCCATCGTGCCGTGGGAGGGCGCCGTCGACATCTACCGCGACTGGTCCCACCACGGCGGCATTCTGTCCAACGAGTTCACTGACGCCTGGTGGGTCCGGCAGATCACTGGCAACCAGAACGCGCTGCCGGCGGGTGCCGACAACCCCGGCCACGTAGTGGCCAAGAACGTGGACTTGCCGCAGCGATTCCGCGATCACCCGCTGCTGGACGAGACTTACACCGCAGCAGACGCCGATCTGTCGAAGATTCAGGTACCGGTGCTGTCGGCCGGCAATTGGACCAGCTTCCAGCTGCATCTTCGCGGCAATACCGAGGGCTTCACCGCTGTCGGCTCGGCGCACAAGTGGCTGGAAATCCACAGTGGGAACCATTTCACCCCCTTCTATACCGAGGAATCCCGGAAGTATCAGAAGAGCTTCCTGGACCGCTGGCTCAAGGACGATGCCAGCGCCTGGCGGGACGAGCCGCCGGTGAAGCTATTCATCCGGGACTCTTATGGCGGCGGTCGCTTCCGCGCCGAGAACGAGTGGCCCATCGCCCGCACCCGGTGGACGAAGTTCTATCTGGACGGCGCCACCGGAAGCCTGGGCACTGAACAGCCCGACCGTCGCAGCGAGGTGAGCTATCGGGCACCCGAGGGCGGCACTGTCTTCCTCACCGCGCCCTTCCCCGAGGACATCGAGGTCACAGGCCCGTCCGCCCTTCATGTGTGGGTCGAGGCCGACACGCGGGACATGGACCTGTTTGTCACGCTCATCAACGTCGACCCCGAAGGCAAGGAGGTCACCTTCGAGGACGCCTCCGGCGTCGGCAACCGCGGACCGGTCGTCAAGGGCTGGCTTCGCGTCTCGCACCGTGCACTCGACGAGGAAAAATCTCTGCCCTACCGCCCCTACCACCCGCACACGGAGCGCCTCCCCCTGGAGCCGGGCACTCCTGTGCCGGCCTCCGTGGAGATCCTGCCCACCAGCATGGTGTTCGCCAAGGGGCATCGGCTTGGTCTGGTCGTCCAGGCCGCTGACCGAAGCGATCCCAGCCGTTTCCGTCACAATGACGAGCAGGATCGGTCCGAAACCGCCTTCCGCGGAATCAACACCGTGCACTCCGGCGGCGAACTGGACTCCCACCTTCTGCTGCCAGTTATCCCTGCTGCGGACCACCAGGCGACGTGAGCACCTGAAGCGCTCCGTCGGGTCCGTCTCGATCTTGGCGCCGGTCATCCCGTTCGCCCAGGCCGGTCTCGGTCTGGCGGACCCACCGGCGCAGCGCTTACGACGTCACCCGCCTCGCCCACGTCCTGGCCGGCCTGTCCGTTGAGCTGGTCGGCCGTCTGCGCTCGGAACGAGTCATAGCACCGGGTGCCCGGCCGGTACCGCCGCTCATCGGGCTGCCACCGCCGTGTCGGTCGCTGCCTCACGGTGGCGGCGGGCGATTTCGGAGAGGCGGGCGACGATGAGGTCGATGTCGGCATGGGTGGTGCGGTAGTTGGTGACGCAGGCGCGCATGCCGTACCGGCCGTCGAGCCGTGCCGGGCCGAGGAGCGCGGTGCCCTCCTCGATGAGGGCGCCGAGTATGGCGGTGTGGTCGGCTTCGGTGGCGCCCTTGACCCGAAAGCAGACGGCGGTGAGTGGAACGGGCGCCATCAGTTCCAGATCCGGCTCCGCATCGATGCGGTCGGCCATGTATCGGGCGAGGCCGAGCATGCGGTCGATCACGGACCGGAAGGTCTGGATACCGAAGGCCTGCAGGGCGCTCCAGACCTTGAGGGCCTTGAAGTCGCGGGACAACTGGGGGCCGTAGTCCATGTAGTCGATCATCAGTGAGTCCTCCTCCACGGTGAGGTACGAGGAGGAGAACGCATAGGCTTGCGCCAGTTTGGTGCGGTCGCGTACCAGTAGACAGCCCGCTTCCAGGGAGGCGAACAGCAGCTTGTGGGGGTCGAGTGCGATGGAGTCCGCTCGGCCGCATGCCTCGAATGTCTCGCGCTTGCTGTCGGAGAGTACGAACAGTGCTCCGTAGGCCCCGTCGATGTGCAGCCACAGGTCCTGCCGCGTGCACACATCGGCTATCGAGGCGATCGGATCGATGGAACCGCTGGTGACCGTTCCCGAGGTGGCCACGACGCAGAATGGCTCCAGCCCGGCCTCGCGGTCAGCGTGAATCGCCTCCTCCAGGGCATCGACGCGCATCCGGTAGCGGTCGTCCGCGGGAATGCGGCGGACATTGTCCAACCCGATGCCCAAAATGGCCGCGGCCTTGTCGACACACCGATGTGCTTCGGCGGAGGTGTACACCACAAGCCGGGGAGCGGCTGTCTGAAGTCCCTCGTCGCGAAAGGCTGGGCGCCGGGCGTGCAGGGCAGTCGTCAAGGCGTTGAGCGTGGCGATCGAACCGCCCCCGGTCAGGATGCCGCCCGCCTGATCGCCGTAGCCGAACAGCCCGGCCAGCCATCCGATGACGGCCCGCTCGATCACGCTCGCGGCCGGCGACAGCTGCCAGAAGTTGCAGTTCTGGTTGATGGCGGAAGCGATCGCCTCGGCGTATGGCGCGATGCCGTTGGGCGGGCCGAGTACGTAGGCAAGGAACCGCGGGTGAGCCACCGTGGTCGAGTTCGGAAGGACCTTCTGATCGATCTCGCGGAAGAGTCCCTCGACCCCGATCCCCTCGTCCGGGAACGGTGTCTCCAGCAGGCTGGAGAGAACGTCACGGTCCACGTCCGGAACGAGGGGACGCTGCGCAGCGGAACGCTCGTACTCGTCCAGGAACGAGACGAGCAGCCTGCCCGCCACCTCCCTGCTGTCCTCGTCAAGGCTCAGCACCGGCTCGTCATTCATAGTGGCTCCAAATACCTGGGCAAAGTCTCCACGGGCACGGTAGCCGTCATGGCCGCGCAGGCGATGCCAAAGATGCCGCCAGTGGACCCTGCCATTAGCATGTGCTGCCTTGAACAGGCCAGATCGCGCAATTCTCACGCACCTGATGGCGAATGGGTGGCTGGCGAACGGCACGGGCTTCTTTGCGCTGCTGCACGGGGAGACGGAGGTCCAGCACCGCGCCACGATCGAAGAAGTCTTGGCATGGACCTGTACGGCGGGGCGTGCGGCATGTTGTCATGCCGACTAGCCCAATCCCACATATGCGAACACGTCGCCCCAAAATCCGACGTTGAACAGTGCGTGCCCTGTCGATTCGATGCCCGCGTCCGCGTGCGCATCCGGACCATCGTCCAAGGAGCACCGGTGACCCTCGACCGACGACATTTCCTCCGTGCCGGCGCGCTCTCCGCCGGCAGCGCCGCCTTGTTCGCCAACACCACTGTCTCGGCCGTCGCCGAGAGTCCGGTGCGCGGCGGTCTGTACGGCCCCAACGCCGCCCCGCTCGCGCCTACCGCCTTCCTGAAACTGCCGCTCGGCAGCGTCACCCCGCGCGGCTGGCTCGTCGGGCAGCTGCGTCTATTGCGTGACGGTCTGTTCGGCCGCTATCCGGCGATCTCGCGCTACCTCGACATGGCCAACTCCGGCTGGGTCCACCCCGAGAATGAGGGTTGGGAGGAGGTCACCTACTGGCTGCGCGGCCACGTCGGGCTCGCCGTCCTGACCGATGACGACGACGCCATCGCCACCAACCGCCGCTGGATCGACGCGATCCTCGCCACCCGGCAGCCGGACGGCTTCCTCGGCCCCAACCGGCTGCGCACCGCCCTGGGCGGCGGCCCGGACTTCTGGCCTTACCTGCCGCTGCTGCAGGCACTGCGCAGCCACGAGGAGCACACCGGGGACGAACACATCGTGCCGTTGGTGCTTGCCTTCCTGCGCTACATGAACGCCCAAGGCCCAGGCGCCTTCAACACCAGCTGGATATCCAAGCGCTGGGGCGACGGCCTCGACATCGCCTTCTGGCTGTACAACCGTACCGGGGAGCCCTTCCTGCTCGACTTGGCCGACAAGATGCACCGCTACGGCGCCAACTGGGTCGACAACTTCCCCGACCTGCACAACGTCAACATCGCCCAGGGCTTCCGCGAGCCCGCCCAGTACGCTCTGCGCTCGGGCGACGCCGATCTCACCCGGGCCACGTACCGTGACTACGCCACCGTGATGGGCGCCTACGGCCAGTTCCCCGGTGGCGGCTTCGCCGGTGACGAGAACGCCCGGCCCGGCTTCGGCGACCCCCGGCAGGGCTTCGAGACCTGCGGCATCGTCGAGTTCATGGCCAGCCACGAACTGCTCACCCGCATCACCGGTGACCCGGTGTGGGCCGACCGCTGCGAGGAACTGGCGTTCAACCTGCTGCCCGCCGCCACCGATCCGCACGGACGCGGCGTCCACTACATCACCAGTGCCAACAGCATCGACCTCGACAACGCCGTCAAGAACCTCGGCCAGTTCCAGAACGGCTTCGCGATGCAGTCCTTCCAGCCAGGCGTCACCCAGTACCGCTGTTGCCCGCACAACTACGGCATGGGCTGGCCCTACTTCACCGAGGAGCTGTGGCTCGCCACGCCCGATCGTGGGCTCGCCGCCGCGATGTACGCACCGAGCGTGGTGCGTGCCAAGGTCGCCGACGGTACCGAGATCACCATCACCGAGGACACCGACTATCCGTTCAAGGAGAGCGTCACCCTCACCATCACCACGCCCAGGCCGCTCGCCTTCCCGCTCCTGCTGCGTGTCCCTGGCTGGTGCACCGGCCCGGACATCCGCGTCAACGGCAAGCCGGTGGCGGCACGGAAGGGCCCCGCTTTCGTCCGGATCCACCGCACGTGGACCCGCGGCGACCGGGTCACCCTGCGTCTGCCGCAGCACACCACCGTGCGCACCTGGGATACCAACCAGGACTCCGTCAGCGTCGTCCGCGGCCCGCTCACCTACTCCCTGCGGATCGGCGAACGCTACGAGCGCTACGCGGGCACCGACGACTTCCCCGAGTACGCCGTGCACCCCACCACCCCGTGGAACTACGGCCTGACCCCCGACGCCGCCGACAGCCTACGCTTCACCGCCGACCCCGGGCCGCTCGACGGCGACCCCTTCACCCAGACCGGCACCCCGGTCCGCATCACCGCCCGAGCCCGCCGGATCGACGCATGGACCGCAGACAGCCAGCGCGTCGTCAACCCGCTCCAGCCGAGCCCCGCCCGCAGCACCGCCGCCGTCGAGGACATCACCCTGATCCCGATGGGCGCCGCACGCCTGCGCATCACCGCCTTCCCGACCGCCTCACCCGACGGCAAGCCCTGGACGCCAGAGCCGCCGTTCCACCGCGTCCTGAACCAGAACAGCAACAAGGTCCTCGGCGTGGACCAGATGTCGGTCGCCAACAGCGCCCGCGTCGTCCAGTTCGACGACAACGGCACCGCCGACCACGCCTGGCAACTGGTGGACCAGGGCGACGGCTGGTGCCTGATCCGCAATGGCAACAGCGGCAAGGTCCTCGGTGTCGACGGGATGTCCACCGACAACAGTGCCCGGGTCGTGCAGTACGAGGACAACGGCACCGCCGACCACCTGTGGCAACTGCTCGACAGCGGCGACGGCTGGTACCGCATCCGCAACAAACACAGCGGCAAAGTACTCGGTGTCGACGGAATGTCGACCACCAACAGCGCACAGGTGGTGCAGTACGACGACAGCGGAACGACGGACCACCTGTGGAAGCTCTTGTGAAACGGGGTCGGCCGCTCTCCGGACGAATCCCGAACTGGCCCGTCGCAACAGCCCTGACCGGCCACGGAGCCTCGACCAACGGCACCGACCTCGCGGACGAACCGCTCGTTCATCGTTTCTTCCATCAGAGCGTCTACAGGAAAGCCGGGTGGTTGGAGATCAGAGAGCTTTCAGTGCCTGTACGCGGTTGTCTGTGGCGCGGCGGCTGACCGCCGCTGCGGGATCGAAGGTGTCGAACCCGTGGGGCACTGCCGGATACTGGACGAGCTCGACTGGGACGCCGGCGCGGCCGAGACCCCCGGCGATCTCGGGCGAGGAGAGCGGCTGCGGCGGCGAGTCCGCCGCTGGCGCTGTCGCCCATGATCGCGATGCGGGCGGGGCCGATGCCGAGGCCGGGAGCGTTGTCCACGGAACAGCGCAGGGCGGCATAGCAGTCCTCCACGGGGATGGGGTGGGGGTGCTCGGGTGCGAGCCGGTAGCCGACCGAAAGCAGCGCGACCCCGGACAGGTGGGTGTAGATGCGGCACCGTGTGTCGTGGGTGTCGAGGCTGCCGAGGAACATCCCGCCGCCGTGGATGTAGACGGCCAGCGACGACGGGCGGGTGTCGTCACGCCGGTACAGGCGCATCGGGATCGTGGTGCCGTCCTTGGCCGTGGCCGAACAGGGCGTCACGGTGACATCGGCAGGTACCGGGAGCGCGTGGGCCTGCGCGGCCAGTGCGGCGCCGAACAGCTCTCGCCTGGTTCGCCAGTCGCCGGGTTCCAGGGGTGGGGCGGACTTCATCGCCTTGAGCGTCGGGGCCAGCACGGCCGCGATCTCGGCGTCCATGGGAGGCGTCATCAATCTTCTTTCCGTGATGCGTTTCCTGCGGTGCGGGGAATTGCGCCAGTGCGGGGTGCAGGGCATCGGCGAGCCGGTCGCTGAGGCGAGCCTCGATGTGTTCCCTGGCCCGCGAGCGAGCGCCATCGCCAGAAACGCCTTATTCACCGGTGGCCGGGGACGCGACTTCGTGTCTCTGCACGTGCTCCCGCTCACCTCCACATCCGCTGGCATGTTCCCTTCCCGCTGGGTTACAGTCTGCCTGAAACTAAGTTACAGTCAAACTGTAAGTCATCGAGAGGTTTGGGATGTGGAACACACCCCGGGTGCCGGTTGCGGTGCGGGCGCAGGAGTTCGCTGTCGGGCTGCTGGGTCGGCTACCGGCCCGGGTGCGGGCGGTGATGGCGGGTCCTGAGGTCGTCGTCGATGGTGCGCGGTTGGCGGTTGACGCGCGCCTGCTGATCCGGGCCCTGGGCGGCAAGAGATCGGCGCTGGTGGTCGATGACTCGCCAGAGTTGTCCCGCGCGGCGCTCGAGCGCGGCGCGCCGATGTTGCGTGCCGGCCGGCGCCCGTCGCGGGCGGTGTCGGTGTCGGAAGTGTGTCTTCACGGCGCGCAGGGGTTGCTGGAGGCGACCCTGTACGAGCCTGCGTCCTGTCGTGGGGCGTCGGGTGCGCTGGTGTTCTTCCACGGCGGGGGCTGGGTGATCGGCAGTCGCGCCGGCTACGACCACGTGGCAAGGTTCCTCGCTGAACGCAGCGGCCACCGGGTGCTGTCGGTGGACTACCGGCTCGCGCCGGAAGACCCGTTCCCCGCGGCGGTGGACGACGCGCTGGCCGCGTTCGACGACACGGCCGCACGGGCGGAGGAACTCGGCATCGACCCGGAGCGGATCGTGGTGGGTGGGGACAGCGCGGGGGCGACGCTCGCCGCGGTGACGGCCCGCCGCGCGGCCGACCGCGGTCGTGGCCCGGTCCCGGCGGGGCAATGGCTGCTGTATCCGGCCACCGATCTGGCGGCCCGCCACCGGTCCCGCGATCTGTTCGGCCAAGGGTTCCTGCTGACCGATGAGGACATCGTCTGGTTCCAGGACCACTACCTACCGCCCGGGGTGGACCGCACGGACCCGCTCGTGTCGGTGCTCTACGGCACGGTCGCGGCCGGGACTCCACCGGCTCATCTCGTCACCGCCGGATTCGACCCCTTGCGCGATGAAGGGGAGCTGTACGCGGAGAAGCTGCGCGCCGCGGGCGTTGCGGTCACGGCTGTGCGCGAGCCGGACCTTCCCCACGGTTTCCTGCCGTTCGTCCATCTCGGCTTCCGGTTCGGTCACGCCGCCGACGCGAGCGCCGACGCCCTGCGCCGGATGCTGGACTGACCCGGTTCCCGGCGCTGTCCGGCCGAGGCGCCGTTTTGCCGGAAGACATCACAAGACACCGTTATTCCCCGATGACATCGCCTCCTGGACGACAGCGTTTTTTCTGATGACAAGGAGTTGTGCCATGCATGTGCAGATCGCGCTCTACGACGGATTCGACCCTCTCGATGTCCTCGGCCCCTTCGAGGTCTTTCACTCCGCGGGCGAGTTCTCCGGAGGGTTGGTGTCCACCGAGTTCGTCAGTGCCGAAGGGGCGCGAGAGGTGCCCAGCGGCTTCCCGTCGATCACGCTCAGCGCCACGTCCGCTGTGGACGCGAACAAGGAAGGTCTGATCGTCGTTCCTGGCGCCGCGGGAAGCTTGTCGATGGACCCGGACGTCGACGGCAGCATCGGCCGGATTCTCGCGGAGGCCGGACGCACGGGCCTGCCGGACCTGCTGCGTGAGGCGCTTGCCCACCAGGGCACGACCGTCGTGACCGTGTGCGGAGGCTCGATCCTGATCGCCCACGCGGGCCTGGCCGACGGACGTCCCTTGGTGACCCATGAACGGGGAGAGGACCTGGCCGGCACGAAGGCGGTTCCGGTGGAGGCCCGCGTTGTCGACGACGGCGACCTGGTCAGCTGCGGCAACGTCACCTCCGGCGTAGACGTGGCGCTGCACCTGGTCGAGCGTGAGATCGGGCCCCGCATTGCGCACGCGGTCGGTGAACTGATGCGGCACGAGCGCCGGGGCACGGTCTGGAGCGCAACCGGAGCCCCGGTGGTCTCTGCCTGACGGTGCACCTTCGACAGCCGCTGCACATATGCTGCACCGGCTGTCGAGGACGTCAACCCGCACCGGGAGATCTGGTCGTCACCGACAACCTGTACTCCCACAACAGCCTGTCCACCCGGACCTGGCTGGAGGACGACCACCGCGTCCACCACGCCTTCATCCCCGTCGGCGCCTGCCGGCTCAACCTCCAGGACAGCTGGTGGCGCATCTTCCGCAAAGCCACTTTCCTTCCGCAAAGCCACTTTCGCCGGCCGGTCATTCGCCAACCGCGACAAAACCACCTACGCCGCGACCCTGGCAACAGGCAGGCGAAGCGGGGGATTTCGTTGGTCTTGGCCGGGACACGCGGCTGATTGACGCTTCTCCGGCACCGGTCATGGCGGCCAGCGGGTGCGCTGTCGCGGCGGGAGCCACGGAGGTGCTTGCCGTCCACGGCGAGCACGTCCGCTCCGGCCGGATCGCATCCCAGCAGGTCGGCGAATCCCGCGGGGCATACCGCGGAGATCACCCGGCGGCGCTCGGCGGGAGACGGGACGCGTTCGCCGACATGTTCAGCTGCCAGGCGTCCCCTCCTCCGGACTGGGAGCAGGTTTTCGTCCTCGAAGGCCGGCAGATGATCTGGCCCGGCAACGGCCGCCCCGGCCAGGCTCCTGCCCCGACCGGCACCGACGTGGCCGAACTCGGCGCTGCCGATGTGCCCCAGATGCTCGACCTGGTCGCACGGACCCAACCGGGACCGTTCTGGCCGCGCACCCGCGAACTCGGCACCTACCTCGGCATCCGCGACGGCGGCAGACTGGTGGCCATGGCGGGCGAACGGCTCCGGCCTCCGGGGTGGACCGAGATCAGTGCCGTCTGCACGGCCCCCGAGGCACGCGGACGAGGCCACGCCGCCCGCCTGATCAGTGCCCTCGTCGCCCGCGTCCTGGCCCGGAACGAACGCCCCTTCCTGCACGTGGCCGAGACGAACACCGGCGCGATCGCGCTCTACGAACGGCTCGGATTCGCGAGCCGGAAGCATGTGACCTTTCGCGGCTTCCGCACTCCCTGACGCCACCGCCACCCGGATCGGGTACACCGTGTCGGCAGGGGCCGAGCAGGACGGAGCCCTGAGCGATCGGCATCCGCACTGACCCGGTGCCCATATCGCGCTGCCGGGCCGGTGCGGGGTCTGGCAGCTGCCTAGGGGTAGCCCCAGGCACCGCCCTGAGGACAGCGCATCGGCATGTCAGGGGGATAGCCGGATGGGCCGATCCGCTCTCCGCTGGTGGGATGGTCGTCGACCACCGGCTCCGGGGGCGAAGCCGCCGCGCGCCACAGCCTGAGCGTTTCCTCAACGCGCGGGCGACCTGAACAGAAAAGGGGAACTCATGCAGATGTCAGGAGCGCGTCGGCGAGGCCCACTTGTCCTGACCGGCCTGGCGGCGGTCCTCCTCGCCGCATCGACCGGGCTGACGGCGTCGGCGAAACCCCGGCAGGCCCAGCAGGCCGATCCGCTTCAACAGCAGGTGGACGCGACCCACGACACCGGGGCCGTCGGTGTCTCCGCCGAGGTCACGTCACCGCACACACATGACAGCGCACGCGCCGGGACGGCCGAGAGGGGCACCGGGAGGCAGATGCCGCACAATGGCAGGCTCCGGATCGGCAGCGCCACCAAGACCTTCACCGCCACGGTCGTGCTGCAACTCGTCGGTGAGGGGCGAATGTCCCTGGAGGACACCGTCGAGCAGTGGCTGCCGGGAGTGGTCCGGGGCAACGGCAACGACGGCGGCCGGATCACCGTGCGACAGCTGCTGCGACACACCAGCGGCATCCCCGACGTCGAGCCGGAGATACCCGCGTTGAACGGCGCGGACGGCTATCGAGCCGAGCGGTTCCGCAACTACACGCCCGAAGAGTTGGTGGGGACGGCGATGCGGCACCCTCCCAACTTCCCCCCGGGCACTGACTGGTCGTACTCCAACACCAACTACATTCTCGCCGCAATGATCATTCACGAGGTCACCGGCCGCACCTGGGCACGGGAGGTGAACGACCGAATCATCCGCCCGCTGGACCTGAGGGACACCAGTACGCCCGGCACCTTCCCGTCCATCCTGGGCCCGCACGCCCACGGCTACGCCGCGTTCGGCACCGACAAAAGCATCGACGTCACGACACTCAATCCGAGTATGGCCGTCGGTTCCGGGTCGATCATCAGCACCGCGCACGACCTGAACCGGTTCTACACCGCACTGCTCGGCGGCCGTCTGCTGGCTCCGGCGCAGCTCGACGAGATGACGACCACCACGCCCGCGCCCGAGCTGGGCGTGAGGTATGGACTCGGTCTGGGCGAGATCCCGCTTTCCTGTGGCGGCAGCTACTTCGGTCACCCGGGCGAACTGCTCGGCTATCACACCTGGGGTGGCGTCACCCGGGACGGGACCCGGACCGCCGTGGTGTACGTCACCAGTGACGGCGGCCAGGACACCCAGCGGGCCATGAGCACACTCGTGGACCAGCAACTGTGCCGGACCCGCTCCTAGGCGGCCTCTCCCAACGCGCTTACGTGCTGAACGAGCTTGTCGAACATATGCCGTTGACTGGGGGACGGCCGAGGCACAACACTGTCGCACCGGTCGGGATCAACGGCATACATGGGGCGGTGTGCGGTGGCTGGCTCGGACATGGCCCGTGACCTGCAAGTCAAGGAGACCTCGTCTGATCCGTCGCTGTGGAGCGCGGACTTCCGGCTGTTCTTCACCGCCCGTACCACCTCTCTGCTGGGCGACGCGATGCTCCCCGTCGCGATCACGGCCGCCGTGCTCCGGGCGGGCTACGGGGCGAGTGGGGTGGGCTATGCGCTCGCCGCGCTCGTAGCGCCGTTCGCAGCACTGATCATCTTTGGCGGGGTGCTGTCCGACCGCTTCGGCGCCCGACGGCTGATGGTCGTCTCGGACACGGCTCGGCTGTGCTCTCAGGCGGTACTCGCGCTGCTGTTCCTGCTGGGTACGCCGCCGCTGTGGCAGATCCTGGCGCTGCTGGCCCTGATCGGGGCGGGCAGCGCGATCTTCCAGCCGGGAGTCGCCAGCATCACCCCGCGCATAGCCCAGGACGTACAGAAGGCCAACGCCACCCTCCGCATCTCGGAGTCCGTCACCGCCGTGATCGGCCCGTCGCTGGCCGGCCTGCTGCTGGCGATCTCCTCACCGGCGACGGTGGTCGCCCTCGACGCCCTGACCTACGGGGTCAGCGGCGCCTGCCTGCTCCTGCTCCGCTCGGTCCCGATGGGCCCGCCCGCGCGGGACGGCGAATCGTCGTTCCGGGCCGATCTCGTCGAGGGATGGCGGGAGTTCCGGGCCAGGACCTGGCTGTGGAGCGTCATCGTCGTCTTCATGCTCTGGCAACTGGCCGGCGCCGGCCCCACCATGACCCTCGGCAACAGCACACTCGTCACCGACTACGGAACATCGACGTTCGGCTTGGTCATGTCGTCCCTCGGGGTGGGAAGTGTGCTGGGCGGGATCGTCGCGATCAGGTTCCGCCCGCGGTATCCGCTCCGGGCCGGCGCCCTCTCCATGATCCTTTGGGCGCTCATGCCGTTGGGCGTCGCTCTCGGCCTTCCCGCGCCGCTCATCGCCGGGTGCTACGGGGTGAGCGGTGTGGGCATGGCGTTCTGGATCGTCATGTTCCACACGAGCGTACAGACGCACATCCCGCAGGACGTCCTCGGCAGGGTGCACGCGTACGACGCGGCAGGCTCGCTGGTGATGAAGCCAGTCGGGCAGGCCCTGGCGGGGCCGCTCGCGGCCGTCGTGGGGACGGTGCCGCTGCTGCGCGTGTCCGCGTCGATGGCGCTCGTCGCCTGTGCCCTGCTGCTGGCAATCCCGGCCGTGCGCGGCCTGAAGCGTGCCGAGGGCTAGGGACTGTCTCCGGTTGTGATCAAGCCCCGGGGTGGGGGCCGGTCCGATAAGACTGTGCTGTGACGCGTGCGCAACTCACGGACCTTGAGTGGGAGTTCATCGAGCCGTTCCTGCCGGTCGGCAGGTTCGGCCCATACCCCGAGCGGCTGCGTGAGCAGTTCGAGGGGGTGATCTGGCGGTTCCGCACCGGCAGCCAGTGGAGAGAGATGCCCGAGCGGTTCGGCGCCTGGCAGACCGTCTACAACCGCTTCATGCGATGGCGGGACGCGGGCGTCTTCCAGACCCTGCTGGACGAAGCGATCGCCGAGGCCGCCCGCAGGGACGAGATCGACATGTCCCTGGTCAGCGTGGACTCCACCACCACGCGGGCCCATCACGACGCCGCCGGCATGCGGGTCAGCGAACAGACTCTGGCCGCACTCGAGGAGGCAGCCTCGCAAAAGGGGGAGCATCGCAGGGACAAGGCGGGCAGGACGGCGAAAGCGATCCGGTCCGGGCCGAACGCCGGCGCATCCGCTTACGACGGCGGGCCCGGCTGAAGGCCGCCCTGCTCGGACGGTCGCGCGGCGGGCTGACCAGCAAGATCCACCTGGCTGCCGACCGGCGGTGCCGGCCGATGGCGCTCCTTCTGACCGCCGGACAGGCCGCCGACAGCCCGCAGTTCATCCCGGTTCTGAGCAAGGTACGGGTCCGTCTGCCGGTCGGCCGTCCCCGCACCCGGCCGGCTGCCGTGGCCGGTGATAAGGCCTACTCCTCCCGCGCCAACCGAGCCCATCTGCGCAAACGCCGCATCAAGGCAGTCATCCCGGAGAAGAGGGACCAGGCCGCCAACCGCAGGAAGAAAGGCAGCCGGGGCGGCAGGCCCGTCACCCACAATGCCGATCTCTACCGCGACCGCAACACGGTCGAGCGGGCCATCAACAGGATGAAGGACTGGCGAGGCATCGCGACCCGCTACGACAAGACGCCCGAGAGCTACCTCGCCGGACTCCATCTCCGCGCAGCGACCATCTGGATCAGCAGCATCCTGAAAGCCCAATGATCACAACTGGAGACAGTCCCTAGGGTCCTTCTGACGGAGATCCGTCAGAAGGACCCTAGCGGCCGGATGTCGAGTCGGAGTCCAGCTGATTCCGTACGTCGCGAGGTACATGTACGCCGTGGCCGCGCAGGTGGGCGAGGAAGCGGGTGAGGAGGGGGTCGGGTTCGCCGGATGTCACCGCGACCAACTGCCTGACCCACCGTGGGGTGAACGAGCGCACCGCGCCGGGGAAGCCGTCGCTGACCGCGCTGACCGGGCTCACGGCGATTCCCAGGCCGGCGGCGGCGAGTTGTGGTGCCGCGGTGGTCACCGAGGTCCGCATCACGGTCTCGGGGTGGACTCCGGCACGGGCCAGGGCCCCGTCCAGCCAACCGCTGAGGCCGTTGTCCGGTGCGAAGTGGACCAGCGGCGCGCCCTCGAGGTCCTCCAGACGCACGGCCGGCCGCTCGGCCAGCGGGTGGCCGGCGGGCGCGGTCAATACGATCTCCTCCTCGGCGACGGCGGTGATCGTGAAGTTGCCCGGTGGGGAGCCGGGCAGCAGCGCCACGTCGACCTCGTCGGAGTCGACGAACCGGAGCAGTTCGTCCATCGCGGTGGACTCGCGCAGGGTGATCGCCACTTCCGGATGGCGGCGGTGCCATTCGTGGATCACCGGGGCGAGCAGGGCGACGCTGAGGCTCTGTGCGCAGGCCAGCCTCAGCATTCCTCCGGCGGCCTGACCGGCCGCACGTGCTGACCTGACCGCGGAGGCGGCTGCCTCGATCGCCCGCCTGGCGTCGGCGACGGCGGCACGTCCCGCGGGGGTGAGCTTGACCCCCCGGGGTTCGCGGCGCAGCAGGGCCGTTCGGGTCTCGCGTTCCAGCGAGGCGATCTGATGGGAGACGGCGGGCTGCGAGGAATGCAGCAGCAGTGCGGCCTGGGTGATCGATCCGGTGTCCGCGACCGCGACGAGGCATTCCAACGCGCGAAGAGAAGCCATTCGTAAATTTTATCGCAGACCTTCAGAACATGATTGTTGTCGAGGGAAGACCTGGAGGCCGCTGGTCGCTGAACCCCCGTGACAGCTTCTCGTCCCCACGGCGGGCGAGAAGGCGAGCACACGGTGAAGGAGGTTTTCATGGCACGGGCGTTCGTCACGGGCGGTTCGGGGTTCATCGGTCAGGTGCTGGTACGCCGGCTCCTCGGCGAGGGGCACGCGGTCCGTGTTCTGGTCAGAAGCGAGGGGTCGGCCGCGAAGGTGTCGGCGTTGGGCGCGGAGCACGTGCGGGGCGAGTTGACCGAACCGGCCACGTGGCGCAACCAGGTGACGGGCAGCGACGTGGTGTTCCACCTGGCTGCCGAGACGGACATCACCGCTGACCGTGAGCGTCATGAGCTGGTGTCGGTGCGCGGCACCCGGGCAGCGGTCGACGCGGCTCGTCACGCGCTGGTTCCCCGGTTCGTCCACTGCGGGAGCGAAGCGGCCCTCCTGGCCGGCGACCCCCTGGTGGACGTCGACGAGAGCGCGTCGCTGCGGCCGGACTCCGAGGCCGCCTACTGCGCGGTGAAGGCGGTTGCCGAGCAGATCGTCCTCGATGCGAATGCCCCCGGCTTCGCCACGGTCTCGATCCGCCCGCGGTTCGTCTGGGGCCCCGGCAGCATCCTCATCGAGGGCCTGGTGGCGGCGGCGAAGGCCGGACAGTTCGCCTGGATCGAGGGGGCCCGGCACACGACCGACGTCACCTTTGTCGACAACGCCGTCGAGGGTCTGGTGCTCGGATGGCGACACGGCCGGCCGGGGCAGGCGTACTTCGTCACCGACCAGCACCCGGTCATCCTGCGCGAGTTCATGGAGACGTTGTTCGGGATCCACGGCGTCGATACGCCGATCCCCGAGCTGGACGCCGAGACCGCCGCCCGCGAGGTCCCCGTACCCGCTCGGTGGTTCCTCGGACAGCCGTGCCTCCTGCGGACGGACAAAGCCGGGGCCGAACTCGGTTACAAGCCCGTCGTCTCCCATGGCGCCGGTCTGGAGGCCGTCAGGAACTCGGTGGCCGCCGGCGGCGCGTGAAACACCACACCGGCAACCGGCACACATAAAGGTTCAACCCAAAGGAGAGTGGAAAATGAAGATTGTCACGATCGGAAGAGGAATGATCGGCGGAGGGCTGGCCGGTCTGTGGCGGGCCGCGGGCCACGATGTTGACGAACTCGGCCGTGACGGCGGGGATGCCTCGGAAGCGGACGTCGTCCTGGTGGCGGTTCCCGGCGACAAGATCTCCGAAGCCCTGCGCAAGGTGTCCGGGATCGAGGGGAAAGCTGCGATCGACGCGACCAACATCATGCCCGCGCGGCATGGCGACTTTCCGTCGTACGCGGATGAGGTGAAGTCCTTCACCCGCGGTCCGGTGGCCAAGAGTTTCAACATGAACTTCGCGGGCCTGTTCGGCGCGGTGCGCGAGCAGCGGGTGCGGCCGAGCAACTGGTATGTCGCGGACGAGGGCGCCCGCGAGATCACCGAGCGGCTCATCCATGACGCCGGCTACGACCCGGTGCGCGTCGGGGATCTCTCACGAGCCCGCGACTTCGAGAACGCGGTCTGGCTGCTCATGGGCATCCAGCCGGTCGGCGGCGTCTTCTACCGGTTTGCCGTCCCCGGCGAACTCTGATCGGATCGATTGATCCATCCCAAGCGGCGCTGATGCGGCTGCTACGTGCGGATTGCCGGTAATGGCGAAGCACTCCCGGTGTGAGGTGCTTCCGCCGGGCACCCCGCGGGGGCGGCAGCATGCCGCAGCGGTTGAGGGGTCACGGCGTGACCCCCGGCGAGGACACCAGCGCGATGAACACCGCGGCCGCACCCGCGAACCAGGCTCCCACGATGGGGACGAACGCGGATATGAGGCCAGTACCGCCAGCGGCAGTACCAGTGGTACTCCCAAGGCCCACAGTCCGAGTCCGACGAGGATGGCGTCGAGCAGACCGATCAGCGCCTGGGAGCGCACCGAAGGCACCGAGGGTGTCCCAGCCGCGTGCGGCCACGGTGGGGATGTCGGTGGCGAGCCGGCGTGGATGCCCTCGGTGACACCGTCGGTGCTATCGCTGCTCCTGGACGGTGGCGTCAGGGGCGTGGTTTATGGGCGAATACCCATCGGTTGCCTGCCAGTGCGTCGTTCTGTTCGGGACGAGGGCCGCGTCCGTGTTGGCGGGTGTAGTCGAAGGGAGTCTGGACGGTTGTGGTCCAACCCTTGCCCGCGAGGTCGGCTGCGGAGTCGGGGCGTGGTTCCCGGCTGAAGAGGTTGAGCAGGTCGATGCCGATCTGGTGTTTCGTCGCGGTGTAAAGGGGGCTGTCGCGGTATTCGAGCAGGTCTTTGTCGAGTTTGACCTCGAACGCCAGCGTGCTTCCTTCTGCGCTCAGCCGGTCCACCGTGTGGATGAGGTTCGTCTCGGAGGTGTTGGGCAGGTAGAACAGCAGCCCTTCGGCCAGCCAGGCGCTTGGTGCGGCTGTGTCGAAGCCCGCGTCGGTCAGCGCTGCGGCCCAGTCGGCGCGCAGGTCTACCGGGATCGGTACGCGGGCTGCTTTCGGGGTGGTCGGCAGTCCGCCGAGGACCTTGTGCTTGAACTCCAGCACGCCTTCCCTGTCGATCTCGAAGATCACACAGCCGGGAGGCCAATCGAGTCGGAACGCTCGCGAATCCAACCCCGCCCCGAGCAGGACCACTTGGCGGGCCCCCGCCGCGCGCACCGACTGGAGGAGGAAGTCGTCGAGGACCCTCGTTCGCAGACCGAAGTAGCGGGCGAAGCGTCCCCACAGCGGGTTCGCGTCTCCGTCCGCGACCTGGTGTATGCGCACCGGCCAGTCCGCGGCGGCCGGTGCGGCGTGGACGAAGTGCTCTGCGTAGATGTCCTGTGCCAGGCTGTCGTGGCGGTGGGTCTCGATCGCCCGGGCCGCGGCGACCATGAGAGCGGTC
Organism: Streptomyces lacaronensis; assembly: GCF_047337785.1. Lineage (NCBI taxonomy): Bacteria > Bacillati > Actinomycetota > Actinomycetes > Kitasatosporales > Streptomycetaceae > Streptomyces > Streptomyces lacaronensis. The sequence continues at coordinate 618,952 of NZ_JBLHDK010000003.1, read as the reverse complement.
AGGCCGACACCCCCTTCCACGCCTTCCACACCGGTGTTGTGATGCGCTGTGTCGGTCATGTGTCCTTCCTTGGCCCCGCGGGAATCAGGACGGGTTTGACCACGCGGCCCGCGTCGCAGTCGCGTTCGGCTTGGTTGATGTCGGTGAGGGGGTAGGTGCGGATCAGCTGGTCGAAGGGGAACCGCCCGGCCTGCCAGAGCCTGGTCAGCCGAGGGATCAGCAGTCCCGGCACCGCGTCCCCTTCGCAGATGTGGGAGATCCTCCGGCCCCGGTCCAAGGTGCCCGGTTCGAGTGGCAATGGGATGTTGAGGCGTGCGACCAGGCCGAGGTGGCCGGTCGGGCGCAGGGCCCGAAGCGCGTTGTTGATCAGCTGGGGGGAGCCTGTGGTGTCCAGTGCGTAGTGTGCGCCGCCGTCCGTCAGTTGCTGGATGCGATCGGCCAGGGCAGGCAGGTCGGACAGGTCGGCCGATGCGGCGTGCAGCGGGATCGCGTGGAGCCGCTCGGCGAGGGCCAGCCGCTCGGGGTGCCGGTCGACGGCCACGGTCATCGCTCCGGCGGCGGTGGCCGCCATCACCGCGGCCAGGCCGACCGCCCCGGCGCCGTAGACCGCGATGGTGTCGCCGGGCCCGACACCGAAGGAGTGGAAGACCGCTCCGGCGCCGGTGAGGAAGCCGCAGCCGAGCGGTCCGAGAAGTTCGATGGGCAGTGTGGGATCGACCCGGACGGCGTTGCGGGCCGGGACCAGGGCGTATTCGGCGAAGGAGGACTGACCGAACCACCGGGGCGCCAACGCGCCCCCGTCCGCGTCGGTGAACCGCGCCGTGTGCTCCTCGCGCCCTCCGAAGAGGTTGAGCGTGGGGAAGGAGTCGCAGTAGGCGGGGGCCGCGCCCATGCAGTTCCGGCAGTGTCCACAGGAGTCGAAACTCAGCACGACGTGGTCGCCGGAGCTCAGGCCGGTGCCCGGGCCGCCCGTCTCCACCACGATCCCGGCTCCTTCGTGGCCGAGCACCGCGGGCAGTGGTGAGCGGCCTGCCGAGTGCCGGACCGCGAGATCGGTCCGGCACATCCCACAGCCCGCGATCCTCACCAGGATCTCGCCGTCGCCCGGCCCCGCGTGCAGCATCACCTCCTCGAGGCTGAACCGGCTCTCGTAGGAGCGCAGTACCGCCGCGGTGAACCTCATCCCTCACACCTCAACCGGACGGTGCACGACGAACGGGCTGAGGTTGCCACCATCGTGTTGCCCGCGGCGAGCGCGGGTGCGGACGTCGCCGAGGCGAGCTGGAGGGGAAGGTTCCACGGGACGATCGCGGCGACGGGCCCGAGCGGTCGCCAGTGGATCTCGCCGCGCACCGGCCGGCCGTAGGCGGCAGGGTCGGCGCGCCCGCCGCGCCAGGCGGTGTGGGCTCGGCCGACGATGGCGTCCAGCGCATCCGGCCGCTGATCGGGGGCCTCGTCGAAGCCCTCGCCGGTGGCCGGATCGAGGATGGCGATCCACCCGCCGCGGGCCCCCGTCGTGCGAGGGGACGGGCTGGTCGGCATACCGGCGGTCAGCCCGCGGTGGCGACGGACGGCGCGTGTTCCCGGGCGTGCCGGTCCATCTCCGCCCGGAAGGCGGCCACCAGCCGCGGCTGGATCCTTCCGGCGTCGCGGTCGCCTCCCTCGCAGACCGCGCCGCGCACCCCCACGATGTCGGTACCGATACGGGTGAGCGCGCCGAGGTCGTCGGCTTTGACGCTGCCCGCGAGGGCGGCGCGCAGACCGGCCTCGTGGGCCTGCCGGACGAACTCCGCGCAGAGGTCGGGCGGAACGTGGTCGAACAGCCGTGTCCCGTCCTTGATCGCGGTGTCGAGCATGGCCGCGTCACAGCCGGAGCGGCGGGCGATGTCGGGCAGCGCGAGCGGATTGACGCAGCCGATCCGGTGGGCGTCGGCGTAGCCGGAGGCGACGACGAACGCGTCCGGCTGATAGTCCTTCACCGCCCGGACGACCCCGCGCATGACATCCATGGCCTGTTCGGGCGTCGTACATCCGTAGAGGCCGACCTTGATGTAGGTGGCTCCGGAGACCGTTGCGCCCAGTGCCGCCTGGGCCACTGTGCCGGGCTTGTAGGGGACGTCTCCCACGGTGGCGGAGACCGGCTTGTCCGCCGGGACCGCGTCGCGGATCTGCCGGATGACCCAGGGGAAGTTCGCGCCGAGCGAGCCCTCGTCGGGCTTCTTGACATCGACGATGTCGAGGTGTTCCGCCGCCTTCGCGCAGTCGAGGGCCTCCTCGACGCTGTCCGGGGAGATGAGAAGCAACAACGTGGCTTCCTTCCACCGCATGCCACCTGCCCAGGGGGCAGGTATGCGGAGTCGTGTGGATCACGCGCGGTCCGCTCATCATTGCCGCGTCCTGTGGCTCATCGGCAGGGCGCGCGGGGTCCGGGAGGGTCACTGCCATGACGTTCCGCGCCCCCGGCGCACCGTGCACGCCGGTAGCCGGTGCGGCGTTCGAGACTATGCGCTCTGCGCTGATTGCCGAATGATCAGGTCGGTCAGCAGGGCCAGCGGAGGCCAGCCGTCGCGACCCCGGCGGGCGACGGCGAAGGCGCGCAGGACGACGTCCGGCGCGGTGAGCGGCACCAGATGGACACCGGGCAGCGTGGAGGTGCCCATCGGCAGCAGCCCTACGCCCATCCCTGCCGCGATCATGCCCTGGACAAGGTCGAGGTTGTCCGCCTGGTGAGTGAGGTGGGGGGTGAAACCGGCCATGGAGGCGAGTGTCCGGATGACGGTCTCGTCGCCGGTGTTGCGCGAGTTGCCGATCCAATCCGCCGTGCGGAACCGGCGGAAGACCTCCGGGGCGCCCGGCGCTGAGGGACGGGCGGCGTGGTCGGGAATGCCCAGACCCCAGGGAGCGGTCCACAGTGGGGTGATCACGACCGAGGGGTCCGGCTCGGCCGGTGCCAGGTTGTAGTCGTAGGTGAGCGCGAGGTCGGCCTCGTCGTTCGCCAGCAGATGGAGGGCTTCGGCGGGTTCGTGCTCACGGACCAGGATGCTGAGCTCAGGGTGGCTTGCCGACAAGTTGCTGATGATGGGCAGAAGTTGGGCTCGGATGGCTGTGGCGAAGCCTGCCACGCGCACCGTGCCGGTCGGCGGGGCGTCGGGACTCAGGTCCCGCCGTGCGGCCTCGACTGCCGCAAGGATCGTCACGGCGTGTTCCGCCAGCCGACGACCCGCCGGCGTGAGCCTGACCCTGCGCCCGTGCGGCTCGATCAGCGCCGTGCCCATGTCCTGGGCCAAAGCGGCGACCTGCTGAGAAACCGTAGAGGTGGTCGTGCCGGTGGCCTCGGCCACCGCGCGCATCGAGCCTCTCCGGGCCAACTCGGCCAGCATCTGCAGGCGGCGTGTTTCCATCCCGCCATTGTCCATGAATCCCGAACGGATCATTCGGGATCGACACGTGGACGTGAACGGTGTCGAGGATCTCTACTGGAGCCCATGAACGCTCCCGAACCGAATGAGGCTCTTCCTTCCCGTCGCTCGCGCCATGCCGGCGCCGGGGCCGGTTTCCTCATGGCCGCCACCGCGATGTGTACCGTGCAGCTCGGATCGGCTCTGACGGTTCCACTGTTCGGACAGCTCGGCGCGCTGGGAACCGCGGGGCTGCGCCTGGGCTGGGCGGGGCTGATTCTGCTGGTCGCCATTCGCCCCCGGCCTCGTGATTTCAGCTCCCGGGATCTTCTTGCCTGTGTGGTGCTCGGTCTCGTGACCGCCGGAATGATGGTCTTCTTCATGCAGGCGATCGCCCGTCTCCCGCTGGGGACCGCAAGCGCGCTGGAATTCTTGGGACCGCTCACCGTCTCCCTCTTCGGGCCGAGGCAGGGGCGCCTGATCTGGGCGGCCGCGGCGGCGACGGGCGTCGTGCTGCTGACCGAGCCCTGGCACGGCGGCGCCGACCCTGTGGGGGTGGGGAGCGCGCTGCTCGCCGCGGGATGCTGGGCCGCGTACATTCTGCTGACCCAGCGGGTCGGCGATCGCGTCACCGGCCTGAAGGGGCTGGCTGTCTCCATGCCGGTCGCCGCGGTGGTGGGGCTGGGTATCGCCGCCCCGGGCCTCGCCGAACGCGTCACGTGGTCACCGCTGTGGACCATGCTGGCTCTGGCGGTGCTCAGCCCCGTCATCCCCTTCGCTCTCGAGTTTCTCGCCCTGCGTCATCTGACCACGTCCGCGTTCGGCACCCTGATGAGCCTCGAGCCCGCCATCGCCCTCATGGTCGGTCTGCTCGTCCTCGGCCAGCGCCCCGGGACGGTTGCGACAGTTGGCCTGGTTCTCGTGGTCGTGGCCAGCGTCGGCGCCACCCGCGCCGGTGTCCGTCCCGCGGCATCCTCCAAACAGGCACCAGTTCGCCGGTATGAGCCTGGCCCGGAGCCCGTACGACATGATCAGGACCGGGCTGCTGTGTGCTTGCCCGAGTAGTACGGCCGGTCGGCGGCGATCCGGCCGATCGGTGGCAGCGTTCATGCAGGTGTCAGAACGTGCCAAGCTGACGTGTCGCAACCGGCCGATTCGCAGCCTTGCTGTCGCCAGGGGCGGCACGCCGAAGATCTCCCGCTTCGCTTGGAGGAGACCATGTCCACATCCATCGGCATGCCCGCCGATCCGACGTCGAGCTACCGAGCCATCGAGAACTTGATCGCACGTTACGCCGAACTCGTGGACGACGGCGATTTCGCGGGACTCGGCACGCTGCTCGCCGAAGCCACCTTCACGGGCACTGGCGAGCCAGTCAGCGGGCGCGACGCGATCGAGAAGATGTTCAAGGACACGTTGATCGTCTACGCCGACGGCACGCCGCGAACCCATCACGTCACCACCAACGTTGCCATCGAGGTCGATGAACAGGCGAGCACTGCGGTCTCGCGTTCGTACGTCACCGTGTTCCAGGCACTGCCCGACCTGCCGCTGCAACCCATCGCCGCCGGTCGGTACCATGACCGCTTCGAGCGCCGCGATGGGCGGTGGCGCTTCGCAGAGCGACGCGTCCGCATCAACCTGATCGGCGATGTGAGCCGCCACGCGCGCCAGGCCGCCGCACAGCGGTAGTCGCCCCGGGACGGGACGCGAAGGCGTACGCCGTCGATCAGATGGGGAAGCGCGCGGCGTGTTCGGCGGTCGGTTTCGGCGCGCGTACTCAAGGAGATGATGATGTCGATGGATCCAACCGTCGCAGTTGTGGGGCCGGGGGCGATCGGCACGACCGTGGCGGCGGCACTGCATGAGGTCGGCCGTACGCCGAGGATATGTGGCCGCACAGCGCGTGATCGCCTCGAGCTGCACGTAGGCGAAGGCCGCGTCGTCGTGCCGGGGCCCGTGCAGATCGACCCGGCACACGCTGACGGAGCGGTCGACCTTGTCTTCCTCGCAGTCAAGTCGACGCAGGTCGAGGCGGCGGCACCATGGTTGACGGCATTGTGCGGTACGGACACCGTTGTCTGTGTTCTGCAGAACGGCGTCGAGCAGGGATCGATTGTCGCGCCTCACCTCTCCGGCGCCCGGGCCATCCCCTCGGTCGTGTGGTTCCCCGCCCAAGCGCAGCCCGACGGTTCGGTGTGGTTGCGCGGCGAAGCGCGTCTCACCCTGCCGGACATGCCGGCGTCTCATGTGGTGCTCGAGGCTCTGCGCGGCACTCGGTGTTCGGCCGACCTGGCCACGGACTTCACGTCTGTGGCGTGGCGCAAGCTGCTGCAGAACGCGGTCGCCGGATTGATGGTCCTCACGGGCCGCCGCGCCGGTGTATTTGCCAGGGCCGATATCGCCGAGCTGTCCCTGGCCTATCTACGGGAGTGCCTCGAGGTTGCCCGAGCCGAGGGCGCGGTACTGAGCGACGAGGTGCCGCGAGAGATCGTTGACAGCCTCCAGGCTTACCCGGCCGATATGGGCACCTCCATCCTCGCCGACCGCGAAGCCGACCGGCCGCTCGAATGGAATATCCGCAACGGTGTTGTGCCGCGCCGCGGACGGGTCCACGGCATCCCGACGCCGATCAGCGATCTGGTGGTGCCACTCCTCGCGGCCGCCAGCGATGGACCCGGCTGACTCCTGTTCTTCGTCCAGGGGCGTTCCCACTGGGTGTTGATGTACTTCTCCACTGCCCCAGACCGGCCGCCCGCACGAGTTCAGCGAACCCCGCCGGCATCGCGCGGGACAACGGGTCCATCTCGGTGGCGCGACCGTGTTGACCTGCCTGACATCCACCGCTGCGGGCACCCGGCCGTCACACCCACCCGGGGAACCTGTGCGGTCGGAGCACGAGATAGCTGATGGACACACGCTGGAGGTGCCGCGCCCCGGACAACGGGGTCGCGGCACCTCGCTCACCTCGACGGGCTGGGCTCGGGTCCCGGCTCGCGCTGCCTCAGATCATGAGCAGCAGCCGCGTGTGCGGGACCAGCTTCCGGTTCACGCTGGTGCTCTGCACGAATATCGTGAAGTCGTCGTTGCGGTCCGGATTGACGCGGACTTCCGTGTCCGGCAGGCCGAGCAGGGATCGGGCCTCCGGCCCCGTGTAGACCCGGTCCGTCTTCTTCTCCAGCACCGCAATCTGCTTCCGCGCCTGGATTTTCTCCGACTTGCTCAGCTGATAGAACGCACAGCCGGTACGGAAGGTGTGCCCGCATTCGATGACCCATTCCCGGATCGGCGCTTCGCGAGCCACTGGAATCAGCTGGTATTCCGACGGGTCCACCGGGGTGAGGCCGGCTGCCTTGATGGTGTCCTTGTTGACCGCCTCAACACCCGTGGAGAACACCGCCCGCGATCCCCGGATGCCTTGTGCTCGGCCCACCATGAAGTTCTCGGTGGCCTGCTGGATGACCTGCCCTGCCTCCTCCAGGCCCTGTGTGCTCGTGGCGTCCCAGATGGCGATGTTGTCCTTCGGGAAACCGCACTGCATGGCCTCGCGCTTGCCCATCTGGTCCGGCACAAGGACGGCCAGTGTCCAGTTGTCCTCCTGCGTCGCCATCAACTTGGCCACGGCCTGCACGAGTTCACGCGGATTCTTGGTAGGGGCATCCAGGCAGCGATGACTTGCGTTCTCCTGGCCGTCCGTCAGCACGAACGTCAGGAAGCTGTGGTCCCCGTACAGTTGAGCCGTCTGCGCCAGCTCCCGCTGCGACTTCAGTGTGGCCGCCAGCAGAGCCGTCATTCCACCGACCCGGTAAAGCTGCTTCAGGGACGGCATCCGCAGCACGTCCTTGTCGTAGATGACGCACTCCACCTTGTCGGCGAAGACGTACACCGTGACGCGGGTTTCCTGGTCCAATTCCTTCGATCGGCGGGCCAGATACGCAATCTGCTGGTCGGCGACTTCGACGACCTTGTGGCTCAGGTGTGACATGGACGAACTTGCATCCAGCACAAGAGCAACGTGATTGATGTAGTTCTGGTTTCCGGACATGGACGCTCCCCTTTTTTCCTTCTCGATGCTCCTACCTTCTCACCCACCACTGACAATCGATCTTGGACTCGGATGGGTGGGGAGGTGGCGGGGATGACATCGGCAGGTGGAGATTCAACTCCGCCCATCGGCTGGATGGCCGACGCCGAGCAGCCCCAGTGGGTGCTGACCGGACGGGACGACCGCGGGGGTGAGCCCAAGGAGCCGGTCGTCGTCGAACCCGGCAACGAGCACAGCGCCCAGACCCGCCTCAGTGGCCTGGAGGTAGATGTTCTGGCTGGCATGCCCGGCCTCCAGCCACACATACCGCGCACCCCGCTGCCCCAGCGGCGGCTGATCGGCGAAATGTCGCGCAGCCGCCTCCAGATCACCACTGAGCAGCAGCAGCGCACTCGCTCGACGCAGCCAGGCGTGGTCGGCGAGGGTAGTGCCGGCGACCCGGTCGCGGTGGTCGCCGGCAGCGATCAGAGTGAGCGCATCGCGCTCGGCGTCGTACTGGTAAGTCCCGGCGGCGAGGCCGTCGACGTCGCCCGCGACCACGGTAAGTGTCAGTGGATACAACGCGTGCGCCGACGGGCATGAGCGGTGCTCACCAGTTGTCCGCCCCTGCGCCGCCCACACCATGAGTGCGACCTGGGCGATGCTCAGGGGCCGGGACCCGAAGCCGCGTGTGCTGCGTCGCCGTATCAGCAACGATCCCAGACCTCCAATCGGAGGCGTGGGCCGAACAGGCTTCAGAGGCACTTCCCGCTGTGACATCAGTCCAGACAAGCACGTCCGGAAGGGCGGCGGGAACGGCGTCAGGAGTAGAAGCACACGTAGTCGAAGCGTGCGGTCACTCCCTTGCCGGCCAGGGAGACGAGGCCGATGGACGGGTCGGAGCCGGCCGGCAGATACCAGACCCCGCCCCAGATGTAGTGCTTACCGTCCCGACTCGTGGCCGGCTGGAACCTGTGCTCGCCCGTCTTCGGATCGACGGTATGGCGCATGGGCGATGATCTGGGCGTACTCGGGCTCGCGCCGCTCGTCGGAGAAGTACGTGGCCAGGCGGCCGGCGCCGTCGACGGTCAGGAACGGCTCCCAGACTCCGGGTCCGCCGTGCGGCGCGCCGATGCTGCCGCCGCCGGTCTGGAGGATCCCTCAGGTCCCGCGCGGTACCCGAGGCCCGGCAGGGCGAGCGTCACCGTGTCCGTCGCCCTCGAATTGAGGCCGCGGGCCAGGGGGTTGGGACGGTAGCCGAGCTCCTCGACGGTGGCGCGCACGGCTCGGACGGTCGCCTCGTTCACCTGCCCGGTGGCATTGACGACGTTGGACACGGTCTTGACGGACACACCGACGGTGGCGGCCACGTCGCGCATGCGCACCACCGTCGGCCGGTCCCCGGACGACTCCGGCTCATTCACTGGCAACGGCGCTCGACTCCCGTTCGACAAGGCGGAACCCGACCGTGTGGTGTCCCGGTTCGGGGAGCACCGCGCCGGTCGGCCGCGCCTGTGCGCGTTCCGCCAGGAGCGAGACGGCGCGGTATGCCATCTCCTCCCGCCCCGGGTCGACGGTGGTGAGGGTGGGCGTGCAGTACGCGGCCTGCGCGACGTTGCCGAACCCGACCACGACGACGTCCCCCGGCACGGTGCGCCCCGCGTCCCGCGGACCGAGGAGCGCGCCCAGGGCGAGCGCGTCGCCGGGCGCGAAAACGGCGCCCGTCTCGGCGCCCGCTCGATGGGCGTCCGCACGGCGTCGGCGCCCGCCGCGAACGTGACGGTCTCCGTGCTCACCACCCGTCGGCGGCTCACCGGCAGCCCGGCGTCGCGCAGACCTGCGACGAGATGGGCCACCACCGTGCGCGCCGCCTCGAACCGCTCGGTGTCGAAGGAGTCGACGCGGCCCGCGGTGAACGACGCCGTGGCCACGACCAGCGGCTTCGTCACCGGCAGCGCCCGCATGTCCTCCTGGCCGAGCGCGACAGGAACGAGCAGGATTCCGTCCACGTGCCGCAGGTACGGGTCGTCACAGACGCCGCGCTCGCGCCGCACATCGCCGTGGGTCTGCGTGATGCGCACGGACATCCCGTGTCCCTGGGCCTCGCGCAGCACGGAGTCGGCGAATGGCCTCAGCGCTGGTGTCCGACTCTCACTTCTCTGCTGGGAAAAGGATTGGACCGGACGATGCTCGGGCTTGTAGCTTGCAGTGGACCGTGACACCGCCCGGGGAGGTGAGACCCATGAACGCTGTATCGATGTGGGTGCTCCCCCTTCCGTCACGGTCGGGCGATTGACGTAGGTGTCGCCGGGAGCGCCTCGACAACAAGGCACTCCCGAAAGGCAACACCTATGCCTGTGTTTGACGTGATCATTGCCGGGTGCGGGCCGACCGGCGCGATGCTGGCCGCCGAACTGCGCCTGCACGATGTGCGGGTACTCGTTCTGGAGAAGGAAACCGAGCCCGTGTCGTTCGTCCGCATCGTCGGTCTGCACATTCGCAGTATCGAGCTGATGGCAATGCGTGGACTGCTGGATCGCATTCTCGAACAGGGAAGACGGCGTCCGGCCGGCGGATTCTTCGCAGCCATCAACAAACCCGCGCCCAAAGGTCTGGATTCCGCGCACGCCTATCTGCTGGGCATCCCGCAGCCGGTCATCGTCGACCTGCTCGAACAGCATGCGACCCAACGGGGCGCGCAGGTCCGGCGCGGTGGTGCGGTGGTCGATTTCGAGCAGGACGACGAGGGTGTGACCGTCGAGCTCGCCGATGGCGAACAGCTGCGTGCGCGGTATCTCGTCGGCTGTGACGGCGGGCGCAGTACGGTGCGCAAACTGCTCGGCGTCGGCTTCCCCGGTGAGCCCTCGCGGACCGAGACGCTGATGGGCGAGATGGAAGTGGGCGTGCCGCAGGAGGAGATCGCCGCCAAGGTGACCGAGATCGGCGAGACCAATAGGCGATTCTGGCTCAGGCCCTTTGGCGAAGGGGCATATAGCGTCGTCGTCCCCGCCGCGCATGTCAGCGATCGCGCGGAACCACCCACCCTCGAGGATTTCAAACAAGAGCTGCGTACCATCGCCGGAACCGATTTCGGCGTGCACTCCCCGCGCTGGTTGTCCCGCTTCGGGGATGCCACCCGGCTGGCCGAACGCTATCGGGTCGGGCGGGTGCTGCTGGCCGGCGATGCGGCACACATCCATCCGCCCACCGGCGGACAGGGCCTCAACCTGGGCGTTCAGGACGCCTTCAACCTCGGCTGGAAACTGGCCGCACAAATCCGCGGCTGGGCACCGGAGACACTGCTGGACACCTACCAGGCCGAACGCCATCCGGTCGCCGAGGACGTGCTGGACAACACCCGCGCCCAGATGGAACTGCACTCCACCGAACCGGGCCCGCAGGCCGTGCGCAGGCTGCTCACCGAACTGATGGACTTCGACGAGGTGAACCGCTATCTGATCGAGAAGATCACCGCGATCGGTATCCGCTACGACTTCGGCGAAGGCCCCGACCTGCTCGGCCGCCGCCTGCCCGACATCGAGGTGAAACGCGGCCACCTCTACGGTCTGCTGCATCGCGGCCGCGGCCTGCTGCTGGACCGCACCGAACGCCTGACCGTCGGCGGCTGGTCGGACCGGGTCGATTACCTCGCGGACCCCACCGCGGCACTGGATGTTCCCTGCGTCCTGCTACGTCCCGACGGCCACGTCGCCTGGATCGGTGACGATCAGCGGGGCCTGGACGACCACCTCTCCCGCTGGTTCGGGAAGCCCGCCAGCTGATTTCGCCCGAGCGGCCGAACGGGAGGCTGGGGGAGGCGTCAGCCGCGGTGCGACGAGCCCACCCGGCGCCCCAACCGCCCGTTTCGGCCGTTCATTGTCGGTTCCCGCGGTCAGACCACCGTGCCCGAGACCAGGAGGTCACCCGGGATGCCCGCCTTGTCCGGGGCGTAGTAGTCCTTGATCCCGGCGACCCAGACGGCCACCTGGATCCGGTCCAGGCCTGAGGGTCCGAAGGCGTCGAAGAGTGCGTCGATGTTGGCGCGCTTGAAGCCGATCGCCCGCATCAACGCGACGAACGCGGGACGTTCGATGAGTCCATCGCCGTCCGGGTCGCCGAGCGCGGCGAGCGCCTCGGCGAACACACCGATCGTCGAGTCGAAGCGCTCGGGCGAGAGCACGCAGGCTACGTACTCTTCGTAACTGATCTTGCCGTCGCCGTTGGCGTCCAGTTCCGCGGCCAGGGTCGTCCAGTACCGGCGGAACGCGGCGCGCATCGCGTCCTTCGCCGTCTCGTCCGCGTCGGGCGCGGCCTCGATGACGTTGTTCGCCATGAGGTCGAAATCCTCGGCTTCGAGGACGCCGTTGCCGTTGGTGTCGAAGAGGGAGAAGACGTGTGCGACCCGCTTGGTGGCCTCCGTGCGCATGAATGTTGTCACCCTTCTTCGATCCGTGGGCTGTTCAGGGCGTTGGGCGGAAGACAGGAAAAACCGCCATGTTCGGGCGCGGCCGGAAGTTCGTGTCCGGCTGCCTTGCCCACTATTTGGCCGACGGCTTTCTCATACGGTGGGTGTTCCTCTTTATCCACCCGAAGGACGGAATCGCCTTGGAACCTGTGTGCCCGGATCGAATGCAACGTCGGCGCCGGCCGCCCCGCGCCGGGGGATCGGTGGGGCGGCAGTCGCCATCTGGGGTGACCTTCAGGAACGTCGGGTAGCCGTCGACGTCGCAGGCGAAGCAGACGACCAGCCGTAGCCGCCCCGCCCAGCCCTCGTGTGCCAGGGCCTCGCCGACCCGGGGGCCGCCGGTGTCCAGGCCCAGGGCCGCCCACAGGTCGCTGCCGCAGCCCGCACACCGACCCTGGGGCGGTTCGGTGCCCGGCGCCGGCCCGGCCGGTGGCCGGTCGCGCCAGCGGCGGAAGGCGGCCTCGGCGACAGGGCCCCGTGTGTGGGCCAGGCGAGCAGCAGTTGGTTGAGGTTGCCGATGAGCAGCAGCTGGCTGACTCAGATGAGGTCCTCAAGGTTCTTCACGTCTTCCGTCGCCCTGCGGAAGCCAGCAACCGCCACTGACGGCATGGGGTTTCAGCCGTGCGTGGCCATCGCTGCCGCCTCACCCGGCGTGCGAGTCGTCCAGCACCTGCGGTAGCCGGGCTGGCGCGATCACCAGCGGCGGGACCGACTCACTGCCTGCTTGCGCCGGTTCCTCGACGCCGGGGATTCCAGGTATCGCGGGCGTATCGAAAATCGCATACGCCACCGCAACGGCACGTCCGTCTCCAATGGGGGCATGAACCAGAACGCATCCCTGTCCGCACCGCCCCGCCGCACGCGCGGAATCGTGTTCCTCGGTATGGCGGTCCTGGGTATGGCGGGCGCCGTGTTCGTCGTGCGGCGGCCGCTCATGATGTCCGCTCCGAGGTGTACGGCCGGACGGTGGCACGGCTGCTTGGACACGTTCAACGGTGTGGTGCTCATGGCGTTGGTCGCGCTGCCGTTGGCCGCGCTGGTGGTGTGGGCTCTGGCCCGTCGGCGGCGTGCCGCCGGCGTCGCGTCGGCGTGGCGGATGTCGCTGGCCGAGGTGGGCATGGTCCACGGGACGGTGCCGTTCCTGTGGCTGACCCTGATGCCGGGTGCCGGGGCCGGTACCGTCCCGCCGCGGGTGAGCCTGGTGCCGCTGCGGGACCTGGTCACGATGGGGCCGTTCGGGATCGTCGGCAACCTGCTGGTCTTCGCGGCGCTGGGCTTCTTCGCTCCGATGCGCTTCGCGGCGCCGGCGTCCGTGCCGCGGATCCTGGCACTCGGGGCGGGCTGCTCGGTCCTGGTCGAAACCGCGCAGTACGTCCTGCGGCTGGACCGGGTGTCCTCGGTGGACGACGTACTGGTCAACGCCGCCGGCGCCGTACTGGCCTCGCTGGCGTCGCGCCGCTGGTGGCGCACTACGGCGGAAGCGCCGTCCGACCAGCCTCGCCCCGCGTCGGCACCGGCAGGCTGAGTCGCGTGTTCCGGTGTGCACACGTCTTTGCATACGGCGGCGATATGTCGTGCTGCTTAGGCTTCAGACATGCGCGTGCTGATCGTGGAGGACGAGCCCTACCTGGCCGCAGCCGTCCGTGACGGTCTGCGGCTGGAGGCGATCGCCGCCGACATCGCCGGCGACGGCGACTCCGCCCTGGAACTGCTCAGCATCCACTCCTACGACCTCGCGGTCCTCGACCGCGACATCCCCGGCCCCTCCGGCGACGAGATCGCCCGGCGCATCGTCGCCTCCGGCAGCGGCATCCCGATCCTCATGCTCACCGCCGCCGACCGGATCGACGACAAGGCTTCCGGCTTCGAGGTCGGCGCCGACGACTACCTCACCAAACCCTTCGAGCTGCGGGAGCTCGTCCTGCGGCTGAGGGCGCTCGACCGCAGACGCGCGTATGCCCGGCCCCCGGTCCGCGAGATCGCCGGCCTGCGCCTCGATCCCTTCCGCCGAGAGGTCTTCCGCGACGGACGCTACGTCGCGCTCACCCGCAAACAGTTCGCCGTGCTCGAAGTCCTCGTGGCCGCCGAAGGCGGTGTCGTCAGCTCCGAAGAACTACTGGAGCGGGCCTGGGACAACAACGCCGATCCCTTCACCAACGCCGTCCGCATCACCGTCTCCGCTCTGCGCAAACGACTCGGCGAACCATGGCTCATCGCCACGGTGCCCGGCGTCGGCTACCGCATCGACACCGGCATGGACACCTCCCACCCCGGCGGCACTCATGAATAGACGCCCAGGGCTCAGCGCCCGACTGAAACTCACCGTCAGCTACGCCGGATTCCTCCTCCTCGCCGGCGCTCTCCTGCTGTCCGTGGTCTGGGTATTCGTGCTGCGCTGGCTACCGACCAACGACCCCAGAGCCATCAAGAAGACGTTCGGCGGCGCGATCGTCATCTTCGGGCCCAACCGCTCCGACCTCCTGCGCGGCTTCGCCCCCGCCGCGGCCACGGCACTGGCCTTCCTCCTCGTGTTCGGCCTCCTGGGCGGATGGATCCTCGCCGGCCGGATGCTCGCACCACTCACACGGATCGCATACGCGGCCCGGACGGCCGCGAACGGGTCGCTGTCCCACCGGATCCGCATGAAGGGCCACCAGGACGAACTCCGCGAACTCGCCGACGTGTTCGACACCATGCTCGAACGACTCGAGTCCCACGTCGCCGAGCAGCAGAGGTTCGCCGCGAACGCCTCCCACGAACTGCGCACCCCGCTGGCAATCTCCCAGACACTCCTCGACGCCGCCCGCAACGACCCCACGCGGGACCAGGGCGAACTCATAGAACGCCTTCACACGGTCAACACCCGGGCGATCAACCTCACCGAGGCCCTCCTGCTGCTCAGCCGCGCCGACCGCGGGAGCTTCACCCGCGAGCCCGTCGACCTCTCCCTCATGGCCGAAGAAGCCGCCGAAACGCTGCTTCCCCTCGCCGAAAAGCGGCAGATCACGCTCGACGTCACCGGCGAGACAACACAGACCGTCGGCTCCGGGGAGCTCATACTGCGGATGGTCACGAACCTCGTCCAGAACGCCATCGTTCACAACCTCCCCGCAGGCGGCACCGTAACGGTCCACACCGAACGGCGGCACGACGCGAGCGTGCTGCGGGTCGAGAACACGGGCCGTCCGCTCCCATCGGAACTGGTACCGACCCTCACCGAACCCTTCCAACGCGTAACAGAACGCATACGCACCGACGAGCATGCCGGCGTCGGCCTCGGGCTGGCGATCGTGCACAGCATCGTCCGAGCACACGACGGCACCCTCGACCTCACACCCCGCCCCGTCGGCGGGCTCCTTGTCACGATTCGACTCCCCGGCACGCCGCAAACGGAGGGTATGTCATCCGCCATCCGGTTGTAGGTGGAGCAGGAGGGCGATGTCATCGCTGCGGGGGCCGGTGTGCGGGGCGTGGCGGATGAGTGGAGGATCTCGGTGTGGCCGTCGGGGTGGCGCAGGAGTGGGGGCCGGGCGCTGGTCGACCAGATCTGGCAGGACGCGCCCCCGCTGCTGCGCCCCCGAGGTGTGCTTCTCCTGGTCCACTCGGCGCTGTGCGGCATCGAGGTGACCGTGGAGTGGTTGGGGCGAGCGGGCCTGCGGTGAGCACGTTGGATTTCTCAGGAATCCATGCCCGAATCATCGTGCCCATGAGCGCCGCTTCGGGTACGCGGGCGGCGAGTGGCGCAGAGCGGCGGACCGGGGCAGCAGTATCTACCGCATTTCGGTGGGTATGGCTGATTGACTCCCATGGCGGCGGGTAACCCGGCGGCGTAGGCACGGCGGATCGAGTGCCGCGCCGGTGAAGGCAGTGAAACCCAAAAAGTGCGAAGGGAGGGATGCGCCATGGCCAAGCCCAACCCCACAGACCTCCAGAAGGCTCTGAAGGACGCGAGCTATCCGGCCGACCGTGACTCCTTGGTCGAGCGGGCCAAGGACAACGGTGCGGACCGGCAACTGGTCGATCAGCTGGCGCATCTCAAGAAGGGCCGGTTCGAGGGCCCGGACGAGGTGCAGAAGGCAGTCTTCAAGGGCAAGTAGCCCGGTCGGCGAGGACGGGCAACGGTGGGCGGCGGGGGAGTGCGCACGCGCTGAACGCCGCCCACCACCAGCCCGGCCGGGTACGAAGAGGCGGGAGACCGAATGGCCACCGAGCACGCGGCGGCGGAGCCCGGGAGAGTGCTGCTCACCGGCTGGTTCAGCTTCGTGGACGGTGAGGTCACCGCGGGTGACGCGCTCGCGCTGCGCCGGGTCCGAGCCTGTCTGGACCGCCGCGGGATTCCGTACGACGTGGTCTGGAGCGCCGGCTACCGGCCCGACGCCCTGCACCTGTCCGAGGCGGTCGGAAACCCCTATACCCACCTGGTATTCCTCTGCGGCCCCGCACACGGCCGCCAGGTCGAGGAATTGCACCGCAGCTTTCCCTCCTGTGTCCGTATCGCCGTCGGCACGTCCGTGATCGATGCCTCCGCCCCGGCTGTCACCGGCTTCCACCACGTCCTGCCCCGTGACGCCCCCGGCAGTGTCCGTCCGGCACGGGACCTGGCCGCCGGTGCTACCACGGGCCCCGGCGTCCCGGTCGTCGGAGTGGTCCTCACACACGGGCAGGGGGAGTACGCGGACGCGCGCCGCCACGCCGAGGTGGCGACCACGTTGACCCGGTGGCTGGCGGCGAAGGACTGCGCATGCGTGGAGCTGACCACTCGGCTCGACGCGCACGACTGGCGGCTGTGTACGACGGCGGGGCAGTTCGAGTCGGTGGTGAGACGGCTGGACCTGATGGTCACCGACCGTCTGCACGGGCTCGTGGTGGCTCTGCGGGCGGGTGTTCCGGCGCTGGCCGTCGATCCCGTGGCCGGTGGGGCGAAGGTATCGGCGCAGGCCAGGGCCCTCTCCTGGCCTGCGACTCTGGGCGCCGCCCAATGCGCCCGCGCCGATCTCGACCGGTGGTGGTCCTGGTGCCTGGGCGCCGGCCGTGACCTCGCCGAGCGGCGCCGGGAGGAGTTCCTGGGCGCGCGTTTCCACGACACCCGGGACGACGGGACGGCGGAGCTGGTGCGGGCGCTGACGACAGCTGCGGGGCCTGGGGGCGGGCGAGGGCATACGAGCGACGCGAGCAGCGGGCCATGACCGGCGCCCGCATCACCGTGGTCATCATTACCCGCAATCGGCGCGCCGAGCTGTTGCATACGCTCGACCGGCTGGCGGAGCAGCCCGAACGGCCGCCCGTGATCGTGTCCGACAACGGTTCCACCGACGGGACCGCCGACGCGATGGCACGTCGGGCGTGCGGCTTCTGCGCCTTCGCCGCAATCTCGGTGCCCTCGGCCGCAACGTGGCCGTCAGGGAGGTACGCACTCCGTACATCGCCTTCTGCGACGACGACTCGTGGTGCGCGCCCGGCGCCCTGGAGACCGCCGTGGACCAGTCGACCGCCATCCGCTCCTCGCCACCGTCACGGCCGCATCCTCGTGGAGCCCGTGGGCACCGAGGACCCCATCGTGGCGGAGCTGCGCCGGCCGCCGACGGCATCGTGGGCGCCGTCCTGGCCGGGCGCATGCGGCAGCCCTCCGTACGGCTGATCGGTCGGCGCGTTCGCCGCGGCCGGAGCGCTTCTGCGGGTCGTCGCCGGGCTCACACCCACCCTGGTGATGCTGCTGGCGGTCACGGCACCGATGGCCGTCGTCGAGTCGGTCTCTGACACGGCCGGGACCACGGTGCTGCAAACCGATCCGCCGCCCGAGGGGCGGTGATCGGTGCGGGCACGCTGTGTCACGCTCGTCGCACGGCGCCCCGTACGGGAGTGAAGCCCGTAACCGCCTGCGTGCCGGAGTCCGTCCGTACCCCCTCCCCGCGGTCGGCCCCGAACGTCGAGGAGCCCGCCGCCGTCCCGTGAGCGGTGCCGGCGGGACATCGATAGACCGAATGGTCTGTAGGCCGCCTAATTGTTGATTGCGTCCTCTTCGTACGGGTATCCGTGGGTTCCCATGCGCGAAGGGAGGGGAATGGTCATGGCGCTCAGTAACTCCGCAGCACCTGACCGCGCCTGGGCGCACGCCGTCGTCACCGGCGGGGCGGGGTTCGTCGGCTCGCACCTGTGCTCAGCGTTGCTCGCTCAGGGCACCGCCGTCACCTGCGTGGACGACTTCTGCACCGGCACCCCGGAGAACGTCGCCCACTTGATGGGGCGGCCAGGCTTCTCCCTGCGCCGCGGGGACGTCACCGAGCCCTTCGACGGGACCGGCCGGTCCACCTCGTCCTTCACTTCGCGTCCCCGGCCTCGCCCGCCGACTACCTGCGACTGCCCCTGACCTGGAGACCGGCAGCCTCGGCACCCGTAACGCGCTGGGAGGAGGTGACCCGATGACACCGTGGTTCGACCGCGCCCGCGCGCCGCTGGACATCGCGCTCGTCTCGGAGCACGCGAGCCCGCTCGCGGCACTCGGCGGGGTGGACGCGGGCGGCCAGAACGTGCACGTCGCCCGCCTCGCCGGGGCCCTCGCCGGCCGCGGCCACCGCGTCCGGGTCTACACCCGCCGCGACGCGCCCGACCTGCCCGCAGGCGTGCCGATGCGCGCGGGCGTCGAGGTGCGGCACGTGCCCGCGGGCCCGGCGCGGCCGCTGCCCAAGGACGATCTGCTGCCGTACATGCCCGACTTCGGAAACTACCTGGAACAGGAGTGGCGGACCGCCCCGCCCGATATCGTCCACTCCCACTACTGGATGTCCGGAGTGGCTTCCCTCCAGGCCGCCCGGGCCCTCGGACTGCGGCTGGCGCACACGTACCACGCGCTCGGGACCGTCAAGCGGCGCCATCAGAAGGACGCGGACACCAGCTCACCGGACCGTATCGCGTGGGAGACGAAGGTCGGCGAGGGCTGTGACCGCGTCATCGCCACCTGCCGGGACGAAGTCGCCGAACTGGCCGCCATGAGCCTGAGCACAGACCGGATCACGGTCGTGCCCTGCGGCGTCGACACCCGGCTCTTCACCCCCGACGGGCCCACCACGCCCCGGCCCGGGAACCGGGCGCTGCTGGTGCAGATCGGCCGGCTGGTGCCCCGGAAGGGGGCCGCCGTCTCCGTCGCCGCCCTCCCGCTGCTGCCGGACGCCGCCCTTCTCATCGTCGGCGGTCCGCCGCCCGCCCAGCTGGACCACGACCCGGAGGTACGCCGTCTGAGGGCCCTGAGCCGCCGGGCGGGCGTCGCCGACCGCGTCGGATTCACCGGTGGCCTGCCGACCGAACAGGTGCCCGCCCTGCTGCGCGCCGCCGACCTCGTCCTGTGCCCCGCCGACTACGAGCCCTTCGGCATCGTGCCCCTGGAAGCCATGAGCTGCGGAACACCCGTGGTGGCCACGGCCGTGGGCGGTCAGCGCGACACGGTCGTCGACCCCGCCACCGGCCGGCTGGTACCGCCCCAGGCCCCCGCCGCTCTGGCCGAGGCGGTCGCCGGGCTCCTCGCCTCCCCCGAGACGGCCGCCACCTGCGGACGGGCGGGTCGGCGGCGCGTCCTGACCCGCTACAGCTGGGACAGGGTCGCCGCGGCCACAGAAACCGCCTACCGCGATCTGCTGGCCGCGGCCGGACCACCCAGGGCGGCTTGACACCGCCCCCCATGGCGGCCACCGGCGGGTGGCCGCCCCGCTCACGGGAAGGAGGTGCGGGCCGATACCCCGCCCACAGGCGAAGGACAGGCCCGGACAGCCATGACCGACACGCTGCGCGCCGCCCAGGCACACTGCCAGTCGCTCCAGGACGCCGTGGCGCACCTGCGCGACAACGGCCTGGAACAGATCACCGCATGGGGCCGGCACCTGGCCGCCATCCTCCCCGTCGGCGGCCGACTCATCGCCGCGGGCAACGGGGGCAGTGCCGCCCAGGCCCAGCACCTGACCGCCGAACTCGTCGGCCGCTACCGCCGCGAACGCCCCGCCTACTCGGCCATCGCCCTGCACGCCGACACCTCCAGC
Source organism: Streptomyces lacaronensis (assembly GCF_047337785.1). Taxonomy (NCBI): domain Bacteria; kingdom Bacillati; phylum Actinomycetota; class Actinomycetes; order Kitasatosporales; family Streptomycetaceae; genus Streptomyces; species Streptomyces lacaronensis. The sequence goes on along the minus strand of NZ_JBLHDK010000003.1, from coordinate 599,038 downwards.
CTCACCGCCATCGGCAACGACTACGGCTTCGAGGAGCTGTACGCCCGACAAGTCGCCGCACACGGCAGACCCGGCGATGTGCTGGTCCTGATGTCCACCTCCGGACGCAGCCCGAACCTGCTGGCCGCCGCCGACACCGGGCGCGCCGCCGGGCTGCGGGTCTGGGCCATGACCGGCCCTCGGCCCAACCCGCTGGCCCTCCGCGCCCACGACACTCTGTGCATCGCCTCTGGCACCACGGCGACCGTCCAGGAGGCCCACCTGGTGACTCTCCATCTGCTGTGCGAGACCTTCGACCACGAGACCCTCGCCACGGAGACCACCGACCCCGTGACCACACGGCGTTACGACCTCCCGCGCACCGAAACCCCCACCCCCCGCCTCGGCCGCGCGATCGACCGGAGGTGAGCCATGAGTCCCGCGCAACGACCCCTGGTCGTGGTCGGTGACACCCTGCTGAACGGGGACGTCGACGGCGAAGCCACTCGCCTGGCACCCGACGCCCCGGCCCCCGTCGCCGACGTCGCCGTGGAACGCGGCCGCCCCGGCGGCGCCGGACCCGCCGCCCTGCTCGCCGCCCGCGGCGGGCGCCAGGTCGTCCTCGTCACCGCGCCGGGGGACGACGCCGCGAGCCGTGCGGTCCGCGAGGCCCCGTGCTCCCGGGTCGCCCTGGCCGAATTGCCCCTGGATGGCACCCTCCCGGCCAAAACCAGGATCCGCGCCGGAGGCCGCCCCCTGGTCCGCGTCGACCGAGGGGGCGGAACGCCGGGGCCTCCTGGAAGAGCCGCGATCGCCGCTCTTCGGAACGCCGGAGCCGTCCTGGTCGCCGACTCCGGAGCCGTCCTCGTCGCCGACTACGGCCGCGGCACCGCGGGTGCGGCGCGCCCCCACCTCGTCGACGCGGCGCACACCGCGCCCCTGGCCTGGGACCCGCACCCGCGTGGAGAGCGGCCCATGCCCGGCGTACGGCCCGCCGCCCCCGACGCCGCCGAGGCCCGGCTGCACCTCGGCTCCGACGGCGGCCCCGAAAGCGATCAGGGATCCCTGCGCGTCCACGGAGCCCGGGGCAGCCGCCTCGGTGAACTCTGGGGCGCCGCGGCCGTCGCCGTCACACTGGGGGAGCGCGGTGCGCTCCTCACCCGCCCGAACAGCGGCGACCACATGTACGTCCCAGCCGCTCACCGGGCCCAGGGCGACCCCTGCGGCGCCGGAGACTGCTTCGCCGCCACCGTGACGAGCGTGCCGGCGGGTGAAGGGCTGCCGGAGCAGGCGGTCCAACTGGCCGTCACAGAAGCCGCCGCCTTCGTGGCGCCGGGCGGCACCGGTGCCCTCCGGCCGGTGGACGCCCTCAGCGGCGACGAGGCCCCCGGGCGCCCGTGCGACGCCCACAGCCTGGCCGAAGCGGTCCGTGTCCGGGGCGGTACCGTCGCCGCCGGCGGCTGCTTCGACCTGCTGCGCGCCGGCCACGTCGGACTGCTCCAGAACGCCCGGCGTACCGGCGACTGCCCGATCGTGTGCGTCAACTCCGATGCTTCCGTGGGGGGTTCGAAGGGCCCCGGCAGCCCGGTCAATCCGGTCGCGGACCGGGTCCGGGTGCTGTCCGGACCGGGCTGTGCCGACGCCGTCGCCGTCTTCGACGAGGACCCCCCGGAGCCGCTGCTGCGCAGGCCGCGCCCGGACGTCCGGGTCAAGGGCGGCGACTACAGTGCCGATACCCTGCCCGAGGCCACCGTGTCGCACGAACGGGGCGGGCAGGCCCCCGTCCTGCCGTACCTCGACGGCCGGTCCACCACCGAACTCGCCCGCCGGCCGGCCCCCGGGTCCACCGTCCACCCGGCTCCGGCCCCGGCACCCTCGCGGATCCACCGATGACGCGCCCCGCGGGCCACCGCCCCCGCCTGCTGGTCCTGCGCGCCCTCGGCCTCGGCGACCTGCTCACGGCCGTCCCGGCCCTCCGCGCACTCCGGCGTTCCCACCCCGGTTACGAACTGGTGCTGGCCGCACCCGGCCGCCTGGCCGAGGCCGCGGCGGCGACCGGAGCCGTCGACCGGGTGCTGCCCGCATCGGCTCCCGCCCGGGCCGTCCCCACCCGGATCGACTGGACCGGACCGCCACCGGAGGTGGCCGTGGATCTCCACGGCAACGGGCCGCCCAGCCACCGTCTGCTGACCGCCCTGCGTCCGGGCCACACCCTGGCCTACGCCCACCCCGGCACCCCTCAGATCCCCGGGCCGCTGTGGCGCGACGACGAACACGAGTGGAGCCGCTGGTGCCGGCTGCTCCTCTGGTACGGCATCCCCGCCGACCCGGGCGACCAGCGCATCACCGCTCCCCGGGGCCGCGACTCGCCCGCGCCCGATGCGGTGGTCCTGCATCCCGGCGCCGATGCCGTCGCGCGCCGGTGGCCCGCCGAGCGCTTCGCCGCGGTGGGACGGGCGCTCACCGCGACCGGCCACCGGGTTGTCGTCACCGCGGGCGCCGATGAGGCCCCCTTGGCCCATCGGGTCGCCCGGGCCGCCGGGCTGCCCCCGTCGGCCGTGCTCGGCGGCCACGCCGACGTACCGTTCGCCGAACTCGTCGCACTCGTCGCCCGGGCCCGGGCCGTGCTCGTGGGCGACACCGGCCTGGCACATCTGGCGACCGCCCTGGGTACCCCGTCCGTCGTCCTCTTCGGGCCGGTGGCCCCCCGGCTGTGGGGACCACCGCGCTGCGAGCTGCACCAAGCGCTCTGGTACGGCAGCGACGCCGACCCCCGGCCGGGGGACGCGCACGGCACCGTCCCCGACGAGCGACTGCTCGACATCAGCGTGGCCGATGTCCTGGCGGCGGTCGGCAGGCTCCCCCGCCCGGCTGCCCCGCGCCCGTACCCGGCCACTCCCTCCGGAGCCGCCGGATGAGCACGGGCGCTCTCGTCCGCGAGCGGGAGTACGGCCAGCAGCCGCGCGCGGAGCGCGTCCAGCTCGTTCGTCATGATCGTCTGGATCACCGGGTCGCCCGCCAGGACCCGGTTCAACTCTGCGCGTACTCACGCAGCTGATGGGCTGGGCCTGCGCGACGATCGGGCTGTACCACGTGGCACTTGGCAACGCCGCGATCCCCGGCGCCGATTCCGTCGGCACGACGGTCGACAGCTGGGCCCGGTTCATGGGGGCCGGCTTCGTCGGCTACGGGCCGGCCTGGCTGTGGGCCGCGCGGCAGAGTCCGATCCCGGCTCGGGCGGTGCGGTGGTCGGCCGGCGTCTTCCTGCTGGGCGGCATGGGCCGGCTGCTCTCACTCGCCGCGCACGGCTGGCCGCAGTGGTTCCAGATCGCACTGGCGGTGATCGAGCTCGGCCTGCCGCCGGTCTTCTTCTGGCCGGCCGACGCGGAGGAGCGGACCCCGCGCGGCGACGTGGAGGCCGCGCCCGTCGGCCGGTGAAAGCGCCTGAGCCCGCCCAGACCGATCCCGGCCTCCGGCGTTCCCCCGGTGCGGCGGGGGGATATCACCAGTGAAGAGCCGGGGGACAGTCGGAGCGCGGTACATCGATGGCACCTCTAGCGTGCCGACCTATGAGCACCCCGTACCGAATCGACCGGACCAACACCACGCGCCGGAGCATGCTCACGCTCGGCACCGCCGCGGCAGCCACGCCCTGGCTTGGCGCGGCCCCCGCCCAAGCCCGCCCCGCCACCGGAGGCCTGGACGAACTCGGCATGACCGAGCTTCGCGGGCGGATGGACGAAGGGCGGCTCGACGCGGAACGGCTGACCCGCTACTACCTGGACCGGATCGAACGCATCGACCCGCTCCTGTACGCGGTGATCGAGGTCAATCCCGACGCGCTGCGAGAGGCCCGGCGTCTGGACGCCGGGCAACATCCCCGTGGACCCCTCCACGGCATGCCCGTACTGCTGAAGGATCTGGTGGAAACCGCGGACCGCATGCACACAACGGCCGGATCACTCGCCCTGGAGGGCCTGCGACCGGCAAGGGACGCCACGGTCGCGGCCAGGTTGCGCGCGGCCGGTGCCGTCATCCTCGGCAAGACCAACCTGAGCGAGTGGGCCGGTGGGATGTCGCTCACCCACCACGCCGGCTGGAGCGCCCGCGGTGGGCAGACCCGGAACCCCTACAAGCTGGATCGGTCTCCGAACGAGTCCAGCTCCGGTACCGCGGTCGCCACCGCGGCCAACCTGTGTGTCGCCGGGATCGGTACCGAGACCAACGGTTCGATCATCGACCCGGCCTCGGCGAACTGCGTCGTCGGGGTGAAGCCGACCGTCGGACTGGTCGGGCGCGGCGGAGTGATCCCCGGGGTACCCAGCCAGGACAGTGTCGGCCCGATCGCGCGCACGGTCCGCGACGCCGCGATCCTGCTGGGCGTCCTCGTCGGCATCGACGACCGCGATCCGGCGACCGAGGCCAGCCGTGGCCACTTCCACCGTGACTACACCCGTTTCCTGGATGCCGACGGACTGCGGGGTGCGCGGATCGGCGTACCGCGAACCGTGTACTTCGGCTACAGCGACCACGCCGACGAGATCGCGGAGCGGGCGATCGCCACGCTGCGCGCCGCCGGCGCGACCGTGGTCGACCCGGCCGACATCCCGACGGCCGAGCGGCTCGAGGACCTCCCCAGCTCGAAGATCGTTCAGGTGTACGAGATCAAGCGGGCGCTGAACGCCTATCTGGCCGGAGCCCCCGGCGACCACCCGCGCGGCCTGGCGGAGCTGATCGCGTTCAATCGCGCACACGCCGACCGCGAGCTCCGCTATGTGCGGCAGGACGGTCTGGAGGCCGTGCACCGGCTGGACTTCACCGAGAGCGAGTACCGCGAGGCGCTGGCCACCAACCACCGGCTGTCGCGTGCCGAAGGCATCGACGCGGTGCTGCGGCGCCACCGCCTCGACGCGTTGGTGATGCCGACCACCGGACCGCCGGCCAAGATCGACCTGATCCGCGGGGACAGCTACGGCGGCGGCGCGTCCACGCCCGCCGCACTCGCCGGATACCCCGCGATCAGCGTCCCGGCAGGTTTCGCTTCCGGCCTGCCGGTCGGACTGACGTTCATGGGTACGGCGTGGAGCGAGCCGACCCTGCTCCGTCTGGCCTACGCCTACGAGCAGACCGGCCGGGTCCGCAGAGCGCCGACATACCGCCCCGCCGACGTGGGCTGACGTGGACTTCTGACCCGGTGCACCTCGAACGCCACCTCGACGCTGTCCACCATGCCGGATCCGGTCTCCGGACCACGGACAAGGCCGGCTGGTCGCGCATCGGCCGTAGCTCCTGGCCCTGATAGGTGTCGGCGATCTGGGCCTTCCGCCGACCCCTCATGCGCTGCCGCTCGACTGGCTCGAGTACGGTTCCGGCCTCGGACGTGTGGTCGGCTCCGGCTCCGAGAGAGGCGCTGCCGCGCGGCGGGGGAGCAGCAGTGGGGTCGCCAGCAGGAGCACACCGGCCAGGGCGATGGCCGTACGCGGGCCGAGCAGGCCGCCCAGCACGCCCCAGACGGCCGTCAGGAGCGCGGTCGAGGCCTTGGTCGTCACCGCCCAGGCGGACAGCGTTCGGGCGACCCGATCGGGTGCGGTGCGCTCAAGGCGGTAGGTGGCGTAGACGGGGTTGAAGACCCCGCAGCAGAAGATGAGCCCGAGCTCGACGCCCATCACCAGCAGCAGCCCGCCGGTCCCCGGTCCCAGGAAGGCCAGGCCGACGGGCCAGATCGCGCGCAGCGCCCCGACCGCGACCAGGACCTGGTGCTGCCCGAACCGGGTGACGAGCGGCCGGGCGAGCCATGAACCGAGCAGCCCGCCGATCGAGGGCGCGGCGAAGGCGAGGCCGTACTGCCACGGCGCGAATCCGAGTCGGCCCAGCATCAGGACGGCGAGCAGCGGCTGGGCGGCCATCACCAGGCCGTTGAACAAGGCGGTGTTGAAGAACAGCGGACGCAGCGACACGTCGGCGAGGATGTACCGCCAACCGTCGAGCAGATCCCTGGTCCGCATGCGCGCGGCCTCCCGGCGCTCCGGGCGCGGCTCGTGCCCGCCCATCGCCCGGATGCCCAGGGCCGAGAGCAGGTAGCTGACCGCGTCGGCCACCACCGTCGCCACCGGACCGAGGAGCCCGATCGCCGCCCCGCCCAGCGGCGGTCCGATGATGGTGGTCGTCCAGGCCGTGGACTCGAACCGGGCGTTGGCGACGAGCAGGTCATCGGCCGGCAGCAGCGTCTTCAGATACGCGCCGGAGGCGGCGCGGAAGGTGATGTCGGCCGCCGCGACGACGACCGAGACCAGCAGGAGCTGGAGGAAGGTGAGCGCGCCGAGCGCGAACGCGACGGGGATCGTCAGCAGTGCCGCGCACCGCACCAGGTCCATCGTGATCAGCACCGGCCGCTTGCGGCGGAACTCCACCCACGGGCCGAGCGGCACCGCCACGGCCGCGCCCACCGCGGCCCCGACGGAGGAGAGCGCGGCGACCTCGGCAGGTCCCGCGTGCAGCACCTGGATGGCGATCAGCGGGAACGCGCCGAAGGCGAGCCAGGTGCCGAGCGCGCTGGTCCCGTACGCCCCCCAGAGCCACCCGAACCGGCGCCCCAGCCGATGCCCGAGCAGATGTCCCAGTCGTTGCCCGCTCCTCAACCCCGACATACCCGACGCCCCCTCGCTACTCATCCGCACAACCGATCCGCGATCGGAAGCATCAAAGCGAGCGCCAGACCCAGGGATCAAACAACCGCGGGGCCGTCTGCCACAACCAACGGTTGTGGCTCTAGGGTTCCGGCATGGACCTCGACACCGTCCGGACCTTCGTCGTCGCCGCCGACGCGGGGCAGTTCCAGGAGGCCGCCGCCGAGCTCGCGGTCACCCAGCAGGCCGTCTCCAAGCGCATCGCCGCGCTGGAGCGCGACCTCGGCGTGCGGCTCTTCACCCGCACTCCGCGCGGCGCCGAGCTCACCATCGACGGGCAGGCGTTCCTGCCCCATGCGCGCGAGCTGCTGCGCGTCGCCGAGCGCGCGGTCTCGTCCGTGCGCACCGGCCGCCGTCCGCTGCGCGTCGACGTGATCGCCTCGCGCAGCGCGCAGTCGAGCCTGATGCGCGGCTTCCACCGTGCGTATCCCGAGATCGACCTCGACGTGGTGATGCTGTTCGACATCGAGACGGCCGTCGCCGCCATCCGGTCCGGTACGATCGACGCCTCCTTCCGAGCCGTCGCCATGCCCGGTCGGCCCCTTCCCGAGGACATCGAGTCCGTTCGGGTGCTCGACGAGCCGCTCCAGCTCCTCACCGGCCCCGCTCACGCGCTGGCGGGCGCACGGTCGGTGACCGTCGCACAGCTCACCGGGCACCGGATCTGGATGCCCGGCATCGTCCCCGGTACCGAATGGGCCGCCTACTACGACGACCTCGTCGCCGAGTTCGGCCTCACCATCGAGGCGACCGGCCCCAACTTCGGCTCCGACGCGCTCCTGGACACCGTCGCCGACACCCCGGCCCTGGCCACCTTCATGAGTGAGCAAACCCGCCTCATCTGGCCCGTCGGCCACGGCCTGCGCCGCATCCCGGTGACCGACCCGACACCCGTCTACCCGCACTCACTCCTCTGGCACCGCGACAACCCCCACCCGGCGCTGGCCACCCTCCGCGCACACCTCGCCACCGCGGCGGCCGGCCACGACGCCGCCGGGACCTGGGCGCCGGGCTGGGTGATTCCGCGCTGAACGCCGCCACGGCTTCGACCGCCGTGGCCTCCGGGCCGACGGCAGTCCCCAGCGGTCTCAGCCGGACACCGCGCGCAGCGCCCCGGACCGGCGGCCCGTCAGCCGGTTCAGCGCGGCGGCGGAGGCGTCGTCGGCGGGGATGTGCACCACCAGTCGCTGATCGTCGTCGGCGGGCAGCCCCAGCGTCTCGTACGCCAGGCGGAGTTCTCCCTCCTCGGGATGGACGAGACGCAGGACGCCGTTCGCCCGCGGCAGTCCGGGCAGGGTCGTCACCCGCTCGGCGAAGTCCGGACCGGCGGTCACGGTCAGCTCGTCGGCGACCGCCGCGATATGGGGGTCCGCGCGGAACGGCCCCTGCTTGAGCGCGGCCACCTGGTCATCGGCGACCCGGTCCCAGTCGGGGTAGGCGGTGCGTGCCCGCGCGTCGGTGAAGACGTAGCGGACGAGGCTGGGCGGGCCGCCGTCCGCGCCGTGGGCATCGAGGAGCCCCAGCGGCCGGGTGAGCCGTTCGTACGCCTCCGTCCAGGCCAGGAGCTCGCCCAGCCCGTTGCGCAGAACGGCCGGGGCTGGCTCGAGACGGTCCAGCAGCGCCCGCACAGTGGGCCGCACCGTACGGCCGGGCACCGCCCCGCCCCGGCAGGTGAACCCGCCCTCGGCGCCCTTGGAGAGCCGGTGCAGACGGACCCGCTCGCTCGTGGTCAGCCGCAGCGCGTCGGCGAGCGCGGAGAGCACGGGCGCGGACGGCCTGCGGTCGCGCCCCTGCTCCAGCCGGGTCACATACTCCACGCTGACCCCGGCGAGCGTGGCCAGCTCGGCCCGGCGCAGCCCCGGCGTCCGGCGGCGCGGCCCGGTGGGCAGGCCCACGTCGGCGGGGGCCACGGCCTCGCGGCGGCTGCGGAGGAAGAGCCCCAGCTCGTTGTCGCTCACATGGTGAACGTAACAGCCGCGCAGGTGCGGATCGTGGCCGTGCCACTACCAGTCTCGGCCCGGCCTTCCTGGCACCCGGTGGACCCGGCAGATTCGAAGGCGATCCAACGGATCCCAGCACAAGGAAAGGTGCTGAAAAACCATGCCCATGGAGCCCCGCCCCGCCGGACTGCTCAACCTCGCGGTGATCATCGGCAGCGTCCGGGAGGGCCGCTTCGGCCCGGTGGTCGCGAAGTGGTTCGCGGAACGGGCCGAGGAGTACGGCCGCTTCACGGTGAACCTCGTCGATCTCGCCGACACCGCCCTGCCACTCGCCCTCCCGGCGGTGCCGCCCGCCCTCGAACCCCGTATGGCCCGCCCCGCCGGGATGGCGGACCTCACCCGGCGGCTTGAGCGGGCCGACGCGGTGGTCGTGGTGACGCCCGACTACAACCGCAGCTTCCCCGCCTCCCTGAAGGCCGCGATCGACTGGCACTACACGGAGTGGGAGGCCAAGCCGATCGGCTTCGTCGGCTACAGCGGAGCCAGCGGCGGCCTGCTCGCCATCGAGCAACTCCGCCAGGTCTTCGCCGAACTCCAGGCCCACACGGTGCGCAACGTCGTGACGTTCCCCCGCTACTACGAGCTCTTCGGCCCGGAGGGCGAGCTGCGGGACCCGGAGGGCCCGAACGGCGCCGCGAAGGCGATGCTCGACGAGCTGCTGTGGTGGGGCGAACTCCTCCACGCGGCACGTCGCACCCGGGCCGAGACCGCCTGAGCGGCCGCCCGGGACCTCAGTCCAGCAGCTTGACCATGTCATCGATCACGCCTTCGTTCGTGAACCGTGCCGGCCAGGTCGCGAACCGGCATCGTTCAGTGGTCCCTGCCCGTCTCCGCCGAGGTCTCCTTCTCAACCGTTTCCATCTCCCGCACCCTCTCCACGACCGTGTCCTCCGGCTCCACCGGCCGTCCGTCCGCCGCCTGAATCCGCAAGGGGCGCAACGGGCGGCCGGTCCGGCGGTCCAGCAGGCGGGAGTGGTCCTCGCCGGGGGTGAAGCACTGCTCCTCGCCTTCGCCCAGCCCCTGCTGGTGACCCTCGGTGAGCGGTTCGCGCTCGGCTCGGGGCTGCTCGGTGTGATCGTCGCCGTGACTCAACTCGGCTATGCGGCTGTCCTGTTGACGTTGGTACCGCTCGGCTACCTGGTCGACCGCCGGCGGCTGGTCACCGGTCAGCTCGGGCTGCTGGCACTGGCGCTGCTGGCCGCCGGGCTGGCAGTCCGCGGAGGTGCGCGAGGCGTCGTACGGACGACTGGTGGCCTCGACCGTCACCCTGTTCGTCCGCCGTCCGCTGCTACGGATCCGGGGCGCGCTCGCCCTGCTGGTGTTCGCGGCCCGGAGCGTTCGGGCTCGCCGGGGCGGCCGGGGCCGTCGCCGCCGGAGTGGCCGGGCGCTGGAACGACCGGGGGTTCGCCGAGCGCACGACCGGCGTCGGCAGCCCGGTGGTGAAGCGAATCTTTGGCCTGCGCTGGCTCGAACCGCTCTGGGACCAATTCGCGGCCCTGCTGCCCGAGCGGCCTGTATACCACCCGGACCATCCGTCATGAGGTCAACTACCGGCCATCATATGGTGAATTGGCTGCTTTTTATCTGCCGAACAGCCACCAGCAGGCGCTTAATGGTGCTCCCGCGATGTGCGGGTGGGAGTGATGACTGCACGGGGGAGCCCATGGATCACACAGGAAACGTCGGCGCGTCACCGCCCGGGTCGCCGCCTCAACCTCCCCCGCTACCACCAACTCCCCGCAGGGGAGACCCCTTGGTCCTCCGGGTCAGTCGCCGAATGCTGTGGGTGGGGTCGGCGGCCATCCCGCTGCGCAACATCACCTGGGTCGATGCCTTCAGACTCAAGCCCGACTGGGGCGAGGCCGCCACCCGCTTCCTGAAGTGGCTGATCGGCGGCTTCCTGGTCTATGCCGCGATCAACTACGCGAGCGGGGACGAGGCGCGCATCGAGGAGAACGGCAACCTCATGTCCGTCATCGTCGTGATCGGCCTGGTCGCCGTCCTCATGGGCTTGTTCGCGTCGGCGAAGCCGGTGCTGGTCGTCGAGATGACCAGCGGCTCCAGGGTGATCGTGACCCTGCCGAGCATGGACGAGCTGCGGCAGATCGCCGGACGGATCGTATACGCGATCGACAACCCGGAAGCCGAGTTCACCGCCATCGTGCGGCAGTTCAACAACAGCACGAATAACTACGGTCCTGTCGTCAACATGAACGGCGGTCGAGGAAACACGGGGTTCAAGCTGTGAGTGATGCGTCGAATTACTACGGACCCGTGGTCAACATGAACGGCGGCCGCGACAACATTGGCATCAACTACGGTACCGTCGGCGGTGCCGCCCAGGACGTAGAGCTCCGCGTCGCTGTCGAGGATCTCACCCGCTTCCTCCAGGAGCTGCGCCCACACCTCACCGCGGATCAGGCCCGGGCCGTCGAGGATGCACTGCCTGAGCTCACTCCTGACCGGGGCGCCCTGCGTGAGCGCGGCATCGTCCTGGCATCTGTCGCGCAGATTGCGGCCGCTGTCGGCGCGGTGGGCCAGCCCGCCGCGGAGGCGGTAGGGCGGCTGCTCACGCTGCTGGGCTAGGAGCGTGTCCCGGTAATGGGCAGGCATGGTGGTCCGTCATCGATGGGGTCGGTCGCGGTCGCTGTGCTGGCGCGTGCGGGGCGGCAGTCGGGGGTCCTGTCGGGTCAGGAGGTCGGCCTGGCGGGGCTTGGGGACCGGGCCGGGGCCAGGTCATGATCTGACCGAATACGGGCTCGACGATGGCTTTTCGGCGGGTGTAGGTCTTTGCCGGCCTTGGTCCGCGGCTTGCGGGCCATGCGCTCCTTGAGTGTGGCGTCCTTGGGGATGCGTCCGCGGGGTGCGGGCGGGACCTGCTCGTCGACGACGCCTTGCTCGTCGCTGCTGACGGCGCGTTCCTGGCGGCGGCGTTCCTTGTCCTCGGCGTGGCGGCGGGCCTTGTCGGCGGCCTCGGCCTCGATCTGGGCGCGGGCGGCCTTCAGCTTGGCCAGGCGCTTCTCGTGGCGGTCCAGTTCGGCGGGCAGATCGGCCGCCTTGCCATCGGGGCCGAATCTTTCGTTGGGCCAGGTGCTCCTCGGACAGCCAGTCGTCCAGCGACGGCAGCAGCAGGACCTGCTGCGGGTCGAACGCGCGGCGCTTCGGGCTGGTTGCGTGAACGCCCGTCCGCCACATTTTCATTTCCCTGCGCTCCCGGTTTCAGGGCGGCGCCACGTGTGGGCCGTCACGGTCGGCGCCGACGGTGCGGCGGTAGCGGCCGGGCGTGGTGCCTGTGATGCGCTGGAACGCGTGGCTGAACGAGCTTTCCGAGGCGTAGCCGAGCTGGGCGGCGAGTGTTGCGATCGTCGCGTCCCCGTCATGTAGCGCCCGTTCGGCCAGGCGCATCCGCCAGCGGGTCAGGTAGGTGAGTGGGGGCTGGCCGGCGGCGGCGCGGAACCTTGCCGCGAAGGTGGAGCGGGACATCGCGGCGGCGCGGGCGAGTTCTTCCAGGCTCCAAGGCTGCCCGGGTTTGCTGTGCATGAGGGTAAGAGCCGGGCGCAGCGCCGGGTCGCCGAGCAGATTCAGCCAGCCGGGTTGGGGCGCGGCCTGCTGTTCCAGGGCCAGCCGCAACACCTGGACAAGCAGCAGTTGCGCGTACTGCGCGGCGGCGAACGCGGCCCCTGGCCGGCCCGCGGTGCTCTCCTCGAGTAGCCGGTGCAGCAGGCCCCGCAGTTCGGCTGCCTCCGGGGCGCGGCCCATGATGCGGGTGACGCGGGGCAGTACGGACAGCAGCAGTTCCTCGCCGCCGCTGTCCGCCTCGACGTGGCCGCCGATGACGACGACCTCACCGCCGGAGCCGACCTGCTTCAGCGCTCCGCCGGACGACACGAGGGCTCCGTGCGCTTCGGCAGGCGGGATGGCGGGGTCGCTGCACAATACGAAGGCACCGGCCCGGCCAAGTACGACCGCGTCTCCTGCCTCGAGCAGTTCCGGCTGCCGGTCGTCGGCGAGGAGCCAGCAGCGCCCTTCCACCACGGCATCGATCTTGAGCGCGGCTCCCGGCCGGAATCGTACCGACCACTGCCCGCCGGCGCGGAAGCCGCCCGCGATCCGGCAGCGGGCGCGGACGAGGGTGAGCGCGTCAGACAGCGGATCAGAGATCACCTTCATACTCTCGCGCATTTTATTCGGACTATCAAGCATCCAAAGTACGGAGGCGTCGCGGCATGCTGGAAGGCAGTCAGAAGACGGCGGAGTTCGCAGTGGCCAGTCGGCAGCGGCCGGTCGAATGAGGAGAAAGGGAACGGTCATGAACGTGTGGCTCATTACCGGTGCGTCCCGCGGCCTCGGCCGGGAGATCGCCAGGCAGGCCCTCGACCGCGGCGACGCGGTCGTGGCAACCGCCCGGCAGCCGCAGCAGGTGGCCCAGGCCCTGCGAGGTTACGACGATCGCCTCCTCGCCGTCCCGCTCGACGTCACCGACCCGGACCAACCGGCCGCCGCCGTGCAAGCAGCGGTTGAACAGTTCGGCCGCATCGACATCCTGGTCAACAACGCCGGACGCGGGCTCCTCGGCGGCGTCGAGGAAGCCAGCTCCGAGGAAGTCCAGGCCGTGTTCCAGGCCAACGTCTTCGGGCTGCTCGCAGTCACCCGCTCCGTGCTGCCGGTCATGCGGGCCCAGAAGGCCGGCCGCATCCTCAACATCAGCTCAGTCGGCGGATTCGCCCAGGCGCCCGGCTGGGGAATCTACGGAGCCACCAAGTTCGCCGTCGAGGGACTGTCCGAGGCGCTGCGCGCCGAGGCAGCACCGCTCGGCATTCAGGTCGTCATCATCGAGCCGGGCAGCTTCCGCACAGACTTCCTCGACGGCAACTCCCTGCACACCACCCGCCGGGTCATCGAAGACTACGCCGCCACCGCCGGACACGTCAGGAGCCAGGCAGTCCATCGCAACCACACCCAGGTGAACGACCCGGTTAAGGGCGCGGCAGCGATCGTGGTGATCGCTACGGCCGACAGCCCGCCCGCTCGGCTGCAATTGGGCGCAGACAGCGTCGCAGCCGTCGAGGCCAAGCTCCAGCAAATCACCGAAGAGCTGAACGCGTGGCGCGAGCTCGCGGTCTCGACTACTTATCAGGACACTGCCTGTTACTGAGACACGCTCCTAGCGTCCTGAGTCTTGGAGGCCGCGGGGATAGGAGGCCGAGGCGAGCAGAGGGGAGCCGTGATGGTTGGCGCCGGCCAGGACACGACCGAGTGGAATGGCGTAGCCGTCAGTTGCGGGACTGATCCTGAGCCCAGGGAGCGGAGGGGACCGGCAAGCTCGCCCACTCCACACAGGCTGCTCCTGGTAACCGGCGAAGTCGGTGACCAAGAGCAGCCTGGCGCGTGATCGGGGGGAGCGGGTCAGCCGGTGCCGGCCGTGGCTTCGGGTTCGGGGCGCAGGGCGGCGGTGGTTACGGGGTCGGGGCTCACGGTGCGGGTGATGGCGGAAGTGGCCACCATGACCACGGTGTTGAGGACGAGGGCGACGACGCCGACGTTGAGGTCCTTCACCGCCTGGGGGAGTCCCGGCAGAAGACTGCCCACCGTGACTCCGGAGAGCGTGGCGACGGCGACCGTGGTGACTCCGACGACGATGCCCGCCGCCGCTCCCTCCTTGGTGATGAACTGCCGTGGCGCGAGGCTCGCCAGCAGTGCGGGGAAGAGCTGGGTGACCAGTGCGTAGCCCATGAGCAGCAGCGAGACGATCGAACTGCCGCCGTTGAAGGTGAAGTAGAGGGAGACCAGGGCGAGGGCGGGGACGAGCAGCTGTGCGAGGCGGCCGATGTGCTTCTCGCTGGTGTGGGGACGGGCCAGGCGGTAGACGTTCTTCGCCAGGCAGGTCGCGGAGGTCATGAGCAGCAGGGAGCCGGGGACCAGCGTGGTGAGCAGCCCGGCGCCACCGACGATGCCGAGGAACCAGGAGGGGAAGGTGGCGGTGGTGATGCGCAGCAGGGACAGATCCGCGTCGGCGCCCTTGAGGCCGGGCACGACCAGGATGGCGGTGAAGCCGGCGAAGAAGACGAAGAGCAGGATGAGCTGGTAGAGCGGCATGAAGATGGCGTTGCGGCGGAAGACGCGTTCGTTCTGGGCGCTGTAGGAGGCGCTGAAGGTGTGCGGCCACATGTAGAAGCCCACCGCCGAGAGCGGCACGGTGGAGGCGAACCACGAGGTGCTCATGCCGCTGGAGGGGAGGGTGAGGAGCTGAGGGTGGGCCTTGTCCACCGCGTGGAACATCTCCCCGACGCCGCCGTAGTAGTGCATCGGCAGGTAGATGCCGAGGATGAGGACGACCGCGAGGATGGCGACGTCCTTGAGCACCGAGGTCCAGGCCGAGCCGTGGATGCCCGAGATCGTCCCATAGAGGGTCAGCGCCACCGTACCGGTCGCCGATGGCGGTGACGGGACGGTGGACGCCGCGGTCATGGCCGGGTTCGGCCGGCGCGAGGTATGTGTGACCGGACCCGTGGGCGAGCCGGTGACCGCCGCCCCCTGCGGAACGGCGCCGCGGTCGTCGAAATGGCCGAGGCGTCCGGGCTGCGACACCTCCCGGCGGGCGGCTTCGTGCCGCTCACCGCCACGTCGTACGGCACCGGCGAAGTGCTGCGCGCCGCGCTGGACACCAGGGCCCGTTCGATCGCCCTGGGCGTCGGCGGCAGCGCGACGACGGACGGCGGCACGGGGATGCTGGCGGCGCTCGGCGCGCGGTTCCTGGACGCCTCCGGCGCCCCGATCGGCCCCGGCGGGGCGGCGCTGGCCCGGCTCGCGAAGGCCGACCTGTCCGGTCTTGACCCCCGGCTCGCGGAGGTGGACCTCGTGCTGGCGAGCGACGTCGACAACCCGCTGCTCGGACCGAAGGGCGCGGCCGCGGTCTACGGGCCCCCAAAGGGCGCCTCCCCGAAGGAGGTGGACATCCTCGAGAGCGCCCTGCGCCACTACGCGCGAACGTGCGGAGCGCTCGGCACGGCCGAGGAACCCGGGGCCGCTGGGGGCCTGGGCTTCGGCGCCCTCACCGCACTGCGGGCGCGGTTTCGCCCCGGAGTGGAGGTGATGCTGGACCTGCTCGGATTCGGCGAGGCCCTGGCCGGAGCGGATTTGGTGATCACCGGTGAGGGCTCCCTGGACCACCAGACCCTCCACGGCAAGGCACCGGCGGGTGTCGCCTCCCGGGCCCGCGCCCGCGGCCTGCCCGTGATCGCCGTCTGCGGCCGGTTGTCCCTGGACCCGGCCCCCTTGAAGGCCATCGGCATGCACGGGCCTACGCCCTGACCGAACTGGAGCCCGACGTCCCCCGCTGCCTCGCACAGGCGGGGCCCCTGCTGGAGCGGGTGGCGGCGCGCATAGCGAGGGACTTCCTGCCCGTGTGAAGCCGACGCGGCCACCTCGAGGCTTATCCGGGCCCGGCACGGAGGTGTCTGTGCGATCTGAGTAGCATGCCGCAGCGTGGCAGATATCCACGAGGTTCTCCTTACGGCCGAACTTCCAGCTGACCTGACAGAAGTCGAGATGGCCGAGCTTCGCTGGCACCTTGGGCATGGCTCGCGCCCGGAGCGGTTCACCATCGTGGTGGATTGCTGGCCGATGGTGACTATCGACGAGGAGGGCGAGCCCCTGCCTGAAGGCGAGTGGGAAATCGACCGGTACCCGCTGCTGGCAGAGCGTGGACCTGCCGATCCGAGGATTGGCGGAGTTGTCTTCTCGGAGCTGGCGCGTCGCGATGGACCAACTGACAGCGGCTGGGCCCTGTCCTCGCGGCAGATCCTCCACAGCGACGATTTCACCCTGCTGGAACAGTTGCTGCAATGGTTGCGAAGGCGAGCGGTTGGGCACGCAGGAGGACCGGTCTGCTTCAGCTGCCACACCCGCTTCTACGAGGACGGTCCCGCCCTCAAGCCGGTGCTGCTCGATGAGGGGGGATTGGCGATTCCCTAGAGTCGATCGCCCTCTCGACGGTGTTGCGCACCGCGCACGCCGCCCGCGAAGGAGTGGAACGGCCGCACCCCACCGTTCAAGCTGACCTGCGGCGAGCTCGAAAGTCTCGGAGGGGGACAAGCCCCTCCCGGGCGGAAGCAGAACCGATCGGCGTCCGCGCCGGGTGTGAGGCCCGGGACGGCCCGCGTCATCCATACTGGTTGCATGTCCGCCATGCCTGCCGCCGAGCCGTCACCTCCCGCCGCCCAGGTGCTGCGGCAACGCTACGCGCGAAGGCTTCCCGACGCGCTCGGCCGGCTGGCCGGGCCGGCCCACGGATCCGTCCAGCTGCCGCTGCATGTGGCGTGGTCGGGACTGACGCGGTTCGATCTGGACCGACCACGGTCGAGGATGAGCATGTACCGCACGGTGCTAGCCGAAGGGCAGCACGATGACCTGATCGCCCTGCTGAACCGGGATCTTCTCATCGACCAGTGGCCCGTCCTGCGCACGCTGATCAGCCGGGCCATCCGTGATGTGTGGGAGGAGGCCTTCCCCGAACTGGCTTCGGCCCGCCCGGGAGCCGCGGCGTGAATCTCAGCGATCTCCACCGCAGGCTCCTCTCCGACGTCCTGGCCATCGGCACCCCCTACCCCCTTGGTCATCACCGGCGGGTACGCCGTCCAGGCGCACGGCCTGGCCGACCGGCTCAGCCGGGATCTCGACGTGGCCACGGAGAACCCCGCACCCATGGCGGAGATCACCCGCTCCCTCGTCGCCGGGCTGACCGAGCGCGGCTGGCAGGTCAGAGAGGTGGGCGTGGACCCGCTCTCCGGCCTCCTCGTGGTCACGGATCCCGCCAGCGGTGAGCAGTGCGAGGTCGACATCCTCAAGGAGGCGTTCTGGCGCCCACCCACAGAGAAACGAGTGCGGCCCCGTCCTCGCCCTGGACGACGTCATCGGCACGAAGGTGCGCGCGCTGGCCGACCGTGGCGCCGTGCGTGACCTCATCGACGTCCACGCCGCTTCCCGCCTCCACACCACCGCGGACCTGGAGCGGCTCGGCCGCCGCCACGCCCGCGACGAGTTCTGTCTCGAGGATCTCCAGGCTCGTCTGGCGGGTGCGGAGTGGTACGAGGACGAGGAGTCATCGCTTACGGCCTCACCGAGACGGACACGGCCACCTTGCGGGACTGGGCTCGGGACTGGGCCGACGACCTCACCCGGCGGCTGCACGAGGAGACCACGGACGACTGATCGGCCTTGACCGGGGACTCGGGCCCGCCAGGGCCCGGTCACCCGAACACCGCGTCATGGAAGGCGATTTCCGCCTCCAGCATGCCGGTGAACCAGCGGGTCAGCCGCTCCTGGGGGATGTCGTCCGGCAGGGCGTCGACCTCCGCCGCGAGAGCCCGTACCCCGTCCCGGAACGCCTGGTCGGCGTGGAGCGCCACCCAGGCGCTGATCGCGCCGTCGGGGACGGCGCCGCGCTCGTGTGCCCGGGAGCACCAGGTGAGGTAGAGGGTCTCCGCGGCGAATAACATGGTCATCACCGCCGGGTAGCCGCCTTCCCGCGCCACGTCGAGTGCGTACCGCGACAGCACCTCGGCGCGCCGGGCGGCGTCCGGCCGGGCGGGCACGGGCCAGGCGGCGCGGGCGTCGCGGAAGTAGTCCGCCTGGGTGGTGGTCAGCGCGTGGACCGCATGTGCGTTGCGCTCCAGCGCCGTCCGGTCGGGGGCGCCCCATACGGCCAGTCCGTGCAGCCGGGTGGCCCGTCTCCACGGACGCGGCCTCGATCTCCAGGTAGTCGGCGTAGTCGGCGTCGCTGATCGTGCCGCCCGTGACCTCGGTGACGAAGCGCATGCGCAGCGCCTGTTCCATGACCGGTGAGGCGGCCTTCAGAAGCCGCTCGGACCGGCTCAACGGGAGAGCCATTCGACGAGGCCGCCGAAGACCCGGGCGCAGCCGTCCCACTCCTCGCAGAACGCCGCGGGCGCCCAGTGCGGGGAGCAGTCGGAGGTGAAGACCGCCGAGCGTCCCGCGCCGTATTCGGCCACCGCCACCAGGGGGTCGCCGCCCAGGGTGGCCAGGACGTCGGCGCCCGGACGTGTCCGGACGCGGTTGTAGCCGAGCAGCGGCGGCCATTCGCCGATCACCCCGCCGAGGGCGGGATGGCCGGTACCGACGGCCGACGGGCGGCCACCGGCGGGGAGTTCGACGCGGTCGTCCTCGGGCAGCAGCTCGACCGGCAGCACCTCGTGCAGCGCGGCGTTGCGGTAGGCGGCCTTGCCCTCGAAACCGGTGAAGGAGAGATAGCCGCCGACCATCAGCAGCCCGCCGCCGTCGCCGACCCATCCGCGCAGTGCGTCGATCCGGTCGGCCCCCGGTGTGCCCCGCTCGAATACCTCGGGGGAGAGCTGGAAGGAGTTCGCCCCGATGTCGGAGAGGATGACGACGTCGTAGCCGGCGGGCGCCTCGGGCATCGCCCGGGAACTGCCCGGGTACCAGATGCGCGGGCAGGTGGGTGACCTCGTGCCCGCGGCTCTCCAGCGCCCGGCGCAACGGCTCGACTCCGGTCACATAGGTACTGGTGGTGAACGAGTCGACGCCCTTGATGTGTGTGGACTGCTGCCAGAGGCCGTCTGGGGTGAGGAACTGGGCCGCGTCGCCGCGTCGCCGGCACCGAGCCTGGCGTCGGGCAACAGGAGCGGGCCGAGGGGGCTGCCTGGTCGCGATCCGCAGGCCGAGGTGGGCCGCCGCTCGGGGCGGCCGCCCTTCTGGCTCAACTCGGTGCCGGGTGCCGGGTGCTATCCGAGGTCGAAGGTGTTGGGCAGCCCCAGGCGATAGCGCACCTCGTCGACCCGCTTCAGGGGCTCCATCTCCGGCGGCCGGAACAACTCCCAGATGTGACACCGTTCGGCGCCCGAATTCTCCGCGTCCAGGAGTGCGTTGACGGCGCGTCGCGCGGACTCGTTGGCGCCCTCCATGGTCGCCAGGTCCACATCCGTACGGACGTAGTCGCCCGCGAGGAAGAAGTTCGGCACCGCCGTCCTCGCCGACGGGCGGTGGTAGAGGGTGCCGGTGGGGTGGATGAGGAGCTGTTCGCGGTTCTGCGGATCGGGGCCGCCGAGGCCCGTCACCGCCGGGTCCATGAACCACCCGAGACGGTCCTCGTCCCGGAGCGTCGTCTTGCCGGAGTCGTTCAGCCCGTCCTTCAGCTGGGCCCACAGTTCGGCGACGATCTCGTCCTTGGTGCACTCACGGGCCGTCTTGCCGTACAGGATGCCGGGCTTGTCCCACTCGGAGATGATCGCGGACAGGCACTCGTGGGCCTGCCCGTCTCCGTAGTCGCGCGAAAAGTCCCGCACATCCCAGAACTGCGCCTGGCCGATCCCGGTGACCGCCCACGGGGAGTCGAGGCAGTTGATGTGGCCGTGCACGACGGGGGTGGGCGTGCGCAGGTAGAACATCACGCCGGTCATCCAGTCCGTCTTCAGCGCGTCGCACCGCCCGAGCTGCGGGTCGGCGGCGCGCAGGGCCGGGCCCCAGGTCACGCGCGCGTGCTCGACCGGGAGGGCGGAGATGTAGTGGTCGGCGGTGATGGTGCGCTGCCGGCTGCCGTCGCGCGCCGCCACCCGTACGCCGGTCACCCGGCCGCCGTCGTACACCACCTCCCGGACCTCGGTGCCGAGCACGAACTCGACGCCCAGGGAGCGCAGATACCTCTCCCAGGGATCGATCCACGCCTCGCTGGTCGGGGCGTTCAGTACCCGGTCGATGTCCGCGTCACCGTCCATGCCGCGGCCGAGCAGGCCCCACAGGAGGAGGGCCTCGATGATGACACGGCCGACGGTGCGGGTGGAGGCGATCTCGGCGCGGGTGGCGACGAGGTTGCGGGTCTGGCCGATGCCGAGGAGCACCTGGTACTCGCGGCTCATCTCGCCGGCCCGGATGAAGTCCCACCATGCGACCTTCTCCCACTGGTCCTCGCGGCGGGCGTCGCAACTGGTGAGGTGGACCAGGAGGCGGTCGGCGAAGTAGGCGGCCTCGTCGGCGGGCAGGTGAGTGGCGAGGTCCAGCACCGACAGGAGCTGGTCGCGGATCCAGGACGGGGTGAGGTCACCGGGGGCGGGCGGGGTGGTGGCCCGGCGGAGTGGGAAGTGCAGGTCCGGTCGGCCGGAGCTGTGCGCGAACAACGCCTCCGTACCGCTGCGGAGGTTGCCGTGAACGCCGCTCGCGTTGCCGGGGAAGGGGATACGGCGCATGGTGTCGGGCAGATTCCGGTAGAAGCCGGGGAAGAAGCGGAAGCCGTGCTCGGCGGGAAGCGGCTTGCGGCCGCCCGTTCCGGTCCCGGGGACGTCCATTGAGCGGGCCTTGCCACCGAGGGCGTCGTAGTACTCGTAGACCGTGACCTCGTAGCCGCGTTCGGTGAGTTCATGGGCGGCGCTGAGGCCGGAGACTCCGCCGCCGAGGACGGCGACGCGCTTGCCGGAGGAGGCCGCGGCGGCGCTGCCGGCAGTCCCCAAGGCGCCGACCGTTCCCCCGCCGACGACTCCGGCGACGGCTCTCCCGGTCGCCGTCAGGAAGCGTCTGCGGCTGTGTCCGTTGTGCCGTGGGGACTGCTGCGCGTTGTCCGTTGTCATGAACACCGGAGAGTAAGGAGGGGTTCCGGAAGCCGGAAGCCCTATTTCCTGTCACCCACAGCATCCTCACAAACGCAAGGAGACAGCGAGCCGAGCGTGATGCCGAGACGCGGGGCCGGCATCGCGGCCGGGCGGCCTTCGTCGTGCCGCCGACCACCAGCGGTCAGCGCTCGGGCATCCCCGTGCCCGCCCACTGGGTTGCGTGCTCCTGGACGAATTCGGCGAAGGTGCGGGGCGGACGGCCGGTCAGGTCCAGCACCGCGGTACTGACCTGGTCCTCCCGACCAGCCCTGATGCCGTCTTCCACGGCGGCGATGGCGGCGGCGAACTCGGCAGACGCGCCCGCGGCGCGGTAGTTGGCCGCCTGCTCGCCGGTCCCGATCGCCACCACTCGGACCGGCCGTCCGGTGTGGCTGGTGATGATCGCCGCCACCTCCTGGAGGCTCATGGCCTTCGGCCCGGTGAGCAGGTGGTCACGCTGGTCGCTCGGCTCGACGCCGGGGTCGGCCAGCAGGGCGGAGGCGGCCGCGGCGATGTCCCGTGCGTCGATCCAGCCCACTCGGCCGTCACCGGCCGCGGTGCGGATCTCGCCGTACCGCCGGATCCGCTCGCCCACCGGGTGCGGGCTCAGGAAGTTCTGCATGAACCCGGACGCGCGCAGCACCACCCACCCTGGCCGGGCCCGCACCCGCGCGGCCAGCTCCAGCGCACTGGGAGCGTTCGGCAATACGATGGCGGAGCCGAGGAGTACTACCCGGCGCACGCCGAGGCGTTGCGCCTCGGCCAGGAACGGGCCGACCAGCGGCATCGGGTCCACAGTGTTCACCGGAGGCACCAGGAAGACCCGGTCCACCCCGCGCAACGCGGCCGGGTGGGTGGCCGGGTCCGCCCAGTCGAACCGGACCGCGTCGGGATCACCGGCAGACGGGTGGCGGCTGGCCACCCTGACCGGCACACCGCTGCCGCGCAGCAGTTCCACCAGTGCGCTCCCGGTCTTCCCGGTGCCGCCGGTCACCAGCACGCCGGTCATCGGACCGTCTCCGAACGCAGCGAATCGAGCAGTTCGGGCAGCGTCCCGGCCGCTGTGGCATTGGCCAGCGGGTTCCAGTAGTCCCGGAAGCGGGTGATCAGACCGTCCTGGACGGTGATCACCACGATGTAGTTCATCCGATAGGGCTCTCCGGTGCGCACCGAGCGCCCAGTCGCGTGGTACTCCACCACAACGGTGTCCGGCCGTTCCGTATGGTGCACGGTGATCGCGGGGATCTCTCGCACGTCATACACCTCGGGGAAGCCGGCCAGGTAGCCACGGACCGCTTCCCGCCCGACCAGCCGCCGCGGCGAGGCCCCGGCGGCGAACGGGAACTCGGCGGTGCCGTCTTCCGCCCACAAGTCGGCGACGGCGTCCATGTCCTTGGCCAGCATCAGATCCAGCAGTCGGCGCATCGTTTCCTCAGGGGCGCGCGGCATGGTGTCCTCCAATATCCAACGGCGTGTGAAGTCCAGGCTGGACGCGGACCTGCCGCCGGGGAACTGACGGCTGAGCCCGGGACCGCCAGTCCGTGGCTAAGCCGGGCACCTCCTGCCACCATGAATGGGGTGAGCAGAAGCGAACTGGCCGACTTCCTGCGCCGCCGGCGGGAGGCACTGCCCCCTGACCAGGTGCCGGCCACGGCCATCCACCCGCCGGGCCGCCGTGCCCGGCGCACTCCCGGACTGCGCCGCGAAGAGGTGGCCGCACTGGCCGGGGTGTCGGTCAACTACTACGAGCGGCTGGAGCAGGCCCGCGCACCGCGCCCGTCCCCGCAGGTGCTGGCCGCGCTGGGGACGGCACTGCGGCTCACCGACGCCGAACGCGAACACCTGGCGCGGCTGGCCGGCCAGATCCCGCCCGGCACCAACGCCGATCGCAGGCCGGTGCCCGCCGACGCCCACCGGCTACTGAACCGGCTCGGTCCGATACCCGCCTACCTCGTGGACGAGCGGCAGGACATCGTGGCCTGGAACAGAGCGGCAGCCGAGTTGATCATCGACTTCGGGCTGCTGCCCCCCGAAGAGCGCAACACCGTGCGGCTGTCCCTCCGGCTGGGCGACTCCCTCTGTTCGGCACCGGCCGGCGCGGAGGGCGAGTTCACTCGGCAGTCCGCCGCCCAACTGCGCACGGCCAGCGCCCGCTATCCGGCCGACCGGGTCCTCGGCGAATTGGTCAACGAGTTCGCCGCGCACAGCCCGGACTTCGCCGCCGGCTGGCGCGACCACGACGTACGCCCCGTACCGACGCTGCGCAAGCATCTGCACCACCCGGACCTGGGCGAACTGGAGGTGGAGCGCCACACCCTGCTGCTGCCCGGCAGCAACGTGCAGTTGGTGATGTACACGGCGGAACCCGGCAGCCCCACCGCCATCGCGCTCGCCCGGGCCAGGACCCCGCAGTGAGCCCTTCCCCAACCTGTAGCCGCGGAAATCGGGGAGGGCGAGGGCAGACATGAGCCATAAGCGGAGCACAAGATGGATTCGGCGAGGGCCCGCGGGCGGCCAGGCGCTCGGCGAGCAGGTCGGTCCAGCGCCGGTCCGCACCGGGAGTGGAGCCGAATCCGTCGACGCGGGAGTCACCGATGACGGCGATGGCCTTCGTCGGTGTGTCGGCAGCACTTCCACCGCCGTGATCAGGGCTTGCGCCGGCGAGGGGGCCGCGTCCGTGGGTACGGACGCGAGGCGGTCGCGTCGCCGGGGAGGGTCCAGCCGAGCGCATGGAAGGTCCCGTGGCAGGTGCAGGTGTCGACTCGCTCAGGCAGGTGGAGGCTGATCGTCAGCCGAGACAGCGGGGGTTGGCAGATCGCCGGGGTCGCTGAGGATCGGTGCGCCCGCCGGCACGGTGGTGGTCAGCTCGCCGCTGAAGGTCACCGCGCGGTCGCTAGGACAGAGCGCAGTCGCCTCGGCGAGCTGCGGGCGAAGGCGGCGCGGGCGGCGGCGTCCGCTGGTGGACCGTGTCACGGCCCGGTTCGACGACGTGGCTCCGGCATGGCCGGTTTGGTCAGCGGCATGCGGCGGGGCCACGGGTGCGGGGATCCGGCGGTGGATGCCCGCGAGCAGGTTCCGCATCGCCATGCGGAAGATCTCGGCCTGGTGGTCACCGACGAAAGAGGTGTGCCCGAACACCTCCAGAACGACGAGGCCGTGCAGGTGTCCCCAAGCGCTCAGCAGGAGAGCGGTCGCGGGGGGCGGCAGGTACCCCAGACCGTAATGTGGCAGCTGTTCCAGATGTGTCCGGAGCGAGGACGAGAGCGCGGGAGTGTCGGCTGCGGCAAGTTGCTCCGTGGTGAACCCATCGAACATCTCGCGCTCGAAGATCGAGCTCATCCGGCGCGTCGCCTGGGTGGTCGGGCCCTCGGCGGGTGCCGCGTAGTCCCGCAGCGGTGTTCCGTACAGGAGCTGGAAGCGCTCGGGATGGGCGATGGCCCATCGGCGGTACCCCTCGGCCGCGACCACCAGACGCGGCGGGACCGGGTGGTCCGCCGCGGTGTCGACAGCGGCCTGCACGGCATCGGCCAAGTCGTCGTACGCCTTGGTGACGAGCGCCGTGACGAGGGCGTCCCGGCTCGGAAAGTAGTGGTAGAGCGCCTGCACGGTCATTCCGAGGCTGCGGGCGACCGCTCGCAGGGACAGGGCCGCGGGTCCGTGCTCGGTGATGTGGCGCTCGGCGGCGTCCAGGATCTCTTGTGTGGCCGCGGTCAGGCGTCGCTGGCGCAGGGAGGGCGGGGCAACTCCGGCCGATTCGCGTCGCTTTCACGTATGGACACCAAAGGAGATCGTGCGTGTTTGAACGCATAGCCGAACTGGCGATTCGCCGGTCCCGGCTGGTACTCGTCGTCGCCGTCGTGGCTGTGGCCCTCATGGGTGCCTGGGCGCCGGCGCGTTCGGCAAGTTGCTGAGAGGTGGCTACGATGACCCGGCCTCCCAGTCCTCCCGGGCCGGGAAGGTCATCGACGAGAAGTTCGGCGGGGAGACGAACCTGGTCCTGCTGGCCCGTGCCTCCGAAGGCCGCATCGACGCCCCGGCCGCCCAGCGCAGTGGCCGGGCCCTGGTGGCCGACCTCAAGAAGGAACAGAACCTTGTGAACGTGATCTCGTTCTGGGACACGGCCAGCCCCGACCTTCGCTCCGAGGACGGCCGCGAAGCCATGGTGCTCGCCCATGTGCAGGGTGACGACACCAAGCGGGATGAGAACGCCAAGAGCGTCATCGACGCCTACACCGGACCGTACGAGGACGCACTCACGGTCCAGGTGGGCGGCGGCTCCGCAGTGACCAGCGAGATGGGCATGCAGTCAGGCGAGGATCTCGTCCTGGCCGAGTCCATCGCCGTGCCGCTCACCCTGCTCCTGCTCCTGCTCGTCTTCGGCAGCATGGTCGCAGCCCTGCTGCCACTGGCGATCGGAATCATCGCCATCGCGGGCACGTTCGCGGAGCTTTTCGTCCTCGGCAGCGTCACCGATGTCTCCGTCTTCGCGGCACTCCTGGTGTTCCCGCAGTATTTCCTGCGCTCGTTCGGCTATGCCGGGGTCGGTGTCGTCGTCATCGCAGCCGTCAGCACCCTGTTCGTCATGCTGGCCCTGTTCGTCGTCCTGGGGCACCGGGTCAACAGCGGACGGCTGCCGTGGGCGAGGGTGAACCGTGAACGCTCCAACACCCGGGCACCCATGTGGGGACGGCTGGCCGGCACCGTCATGCGGCGGCCCGCGCTCACCGCGCTGCCCGTACTCGCGATCCTGCTGCTCGCGGCAAGCCCGCTCCTTGGCATCACCTTCGGCACACCGGACGAACGCGTGCTGCCCGATGACGCCGAGAGCCGCCAGGTCTCGTCCGTACTGCGGGAGAAGTTCAACGGCAACGACGACGCGGCCCTCCATGTCGTCATCGACAAATCCGTGAGAAAGGCCCCACTGGAGTCGTACGCGGTCGAACTGTCCGGGCTCGACGGCGTCGTCCGCGTCGAGACCAGCACGGGAACCTACGTCGCCGGACGGTCCACGGCGACCGCCCCCGGCAACACCGCCCTCGGCCGCCCCGATGCGCAGCAGATCAACGTGGTGAGCACCCTGTCACCGAAGTCCGACGAGGCCCAGAGCCTGGTCCAGACGGTGCGGGCGGTCGCCCCGCCCGCCGGATCACACCCCCAGGTGGGCGGAGTCGACGCCGTACTGGTCGACTCCAAGGACTCCGTCGGCAGTCGGCTGCCGATCGCCGTGGCCCTGGTCACCGTCACCACCTTCCTCCTGCTCTTCCTGTTCACCGGGAGCGTCGTGCAGCCGCTGCGTGCGCTGCTCCTCAACCTGATCAGCCTGGGAGCGACCCTCTGCGTCATGACCTGGATCTTCCAGTACGGCCACCTCTCCTCCCTGCTGGGCTTCACGGCCCAGCCGATGGATGTGTCCATGACCGTGCTGATGTTCTGCATCGCCTTCGGCCTCTCGATGGACTACGAGGTGTTCGTCACCAGCCGGATCAAAGAACTCCACGATCTCGGCGAGGACAACGAGTCCGCGGTGACCAACGGCCTCGGCCACACCGGACGCATCGTCACCGCGGCGGCCTGCCTGCTCGCGGTGAGCTTCTTCGCGTTCGGGACGGCCAAGCTCAGCTTCATGCAGCTGTTCGGCCTGGGCAGCGGACTGGCCATTCTCATCGACGCCGTCGCCGTACGCGCCATCCTCGTTCCCGCCGCGATGCGCTTGCTCGGCCACTCGGCATGGTACGCGCCCGGCTTCCTGCGAAAGCTCCACGGGCGGTTCGGCCTCAGTGAAGGTGGCCCCGCGCCCGAGCCCGCGGCTGCGCCGGAGCTCGTGACCGAGTCGCCGTACGGGAAGAACTCAACGCACGTCTGACCACGCGAGACCCCCCACGGACTGCCCGCCTCCCCCCGGCACCGGAGGCGGGCACGGTCGCGCGTGGGGAGCGCCGCGGCAGTGCTGCCGGAGTTCGCCGACACCCCAACCAGCAGCCCCACGAAGTTTGCCGTCTTGGCCGAGTAACCCTAGATGTCGAGCACGATGTCCGTGACCGGCATCGCTTGGCAGGTCAGGACTTGATCGCCGGGCAGGTCGTCGGCCGGCGCCACCAGGTGGGCGACCTTGCCGTTCAGGACGGTGACGGCGCAGCTCTCGCACTGGCCGAGGCGGCATCCACTTGGCATCGTCAGGCCTGCCTTCTCGCCGAATTCGAGCAGCGTGCCGTCTGCCCGGGTCCAGGTCAGTTCGCGGTCCGAGCGGACGAAACGTACGGTCGCGGCGGCGCCCGCCGGGAAATCGACGTTGCGCGTAGCGGGCTGGAATCGCTCAGCGAAGATGTCGAACTTCGGGACTCCGCGAGCCGTCAGCCCGGCGGTCACGGCGTCGATCATCGCCTGGGGACCGCAGATGTAGAAGCGGGCGCGTCGGCGGATCAGCTCCTCGTCGATGTGCTCGGCGGTGACTCGGCCGGAGGCCGAGTAGTGCACGCCGATCACGTCCTCGGCATCCGGGCGGCTGTAGTAGTCGATCACGGTCAGCCGCGGGATGGCCTTGTCGAGCTTCCGCAACCGGTCCGCGAATGGGTGGGTCCTGCGATTGCGGTTGCCGTAGTGCAGGACCACCTCGGGGACCGAGCCGCCGGTGGACGCCAGTGTCTCGAGGTAGCCGAGGAAGGGGGTGATGCCGACACCGGCCGCGAGCAGCACCACCGGTTGGTCGTGGTCGACCGGGATCGCGAACAGGCCGGACGGCGCGGTCACCAACACCCGGGCTCCGGCCGTGAAGTCGCGGTGCAAGATCGGGGAGAACGCGCCGCCGTCGATCCGTCGGACCGCAAGCCGATACGTTCCGAGTTCGTCGCTCCATGCCGCGCCGGTCAGCGAGTAAGCCCGGGTGGTGCCAGGGGCACCGGCCTCGGCGAGGGTGATGTGCTGGCCGGGCCGGAACTCCGGCAGCGGACGGCCGTCGGCCGGGCGGAGCAGCAGCTCCCGGATGTCTTCGGTCATGTCGTCGGCCGACTCCACGATGAACTCGCGCGGCCCGGACCATGTTTCGGTCGGTATCCGGCGGATGTCACAGGGGGTCGAGCGCAGCGGCACCGAGCCGCTGATCGGGTCGTGTGAGGTGTCGTCGATGAGCAGGTTGTAGTTCTGTCCGCCGTTGGCCAGCGGGTCCGACCCGGGGAGTGCGAGGTCGGGAGCGCTCTGCCACCATCCGTATTCGGCGACCACCGTGTCGGGGTGCAGGCCGGGGTCGACCCGGGCACGCATCCGCACGGCGGCTTTGCGCGTCGTGATCTCCACCAGGTCACCGTCGGTGATGTCCCGGTCCGCGGCGGCCCGCTCGCCGATGTCGACGAGGGGTTCGGGCGAGCGCTTGCGCAGTGACGACAGCCCGCGATGCTGGCTGTGGCAGAAGTAGCCGTTCTTGGCGCAGCTCAAGGTGAGTGGCAAGTCGGGGTCAGTGGGTGGTCCGGCGGATTCGGGCAGCGGGGAGTAGCCATGGTCGAGCAGCCGCTGTGAGTACAGCTCCACCCGCCCGGTTGGTGTGGCGAATCCGGTGACCTGCCCGTCGGGTGCGGTCTCGGCGTACTTCCGGTACCGCATCGGCAGCGGCACGTCCATGCCGCCGGGGGCCGCGCGGAGCTTGCCCACGGTGAGGCCGAGGGGTTCGAGCTGATGGTTCCACGCCGCCTGGATGTCACCGCCGAAGAATTCGTCTCCGAGACCCAGGCGGTTGGCGAGGTCGAAGACGATGTCGAGGTCGGAACGGGACTCGCCGAACGGGTCGAGCATGCGGGGGCGTAGCTGTACGCGCTGCTGGGCACGGTGCGAGACCTCGAAGCCGGCCCGCAGCCCTTCTCGCTCCCAGGGAGTGTTGGCGGGCAGGAGGATGTCGGCGAACTGCGCCGTGGGGTTCTCGAACAGGTCGATGTGCACGCCGAATTCGAGCCGCCGCAGGGCCTCGGCCATGCGCACCGGATCGGGCTGGGACAGCAGCAGGTTCCCGCCGAAGGAGACCAGGGCCCGCACCCGGTACGGATTCCCGTCGATGATCGACCTGCACAGGGCCCGCGCGGTGACCCAGCCGGACGCAGGGGGGCCGAGGGGGTGCTCGTCGAGGCCCAGTGCCTTCACCGCCTGCTCGGGTGTCGGCGGCAGGGCCATCCTGGCGAGTGATTGCTGCGGCAGAACGACGTTCCCACCGGGTGCGTCGTAGCAGCCGGTGAGCGCGTACAGGGTGGCGATTGCGCGTTCGGTCTGTGTCGCGTCGGCGTGCTGGCCGACTCCGGTCCAGGTTCCGTAGCTGACCGAGCGTGCGGTGGCCAGGTCGTCGGCGAACGCGATGAGCGTGTCGGGGTCCACCCCTGTCACCGATGACGTGCGCTGGAGCGGCCAGGCCGCCACGGCGTCGAGGTAGTGCTGGAACGCCGGTCGGCAGGTGATCGTGCCGGAGCGAGTGCGGACCCGGTAGGTGCCGCGCAGAGCGAATCGCCGCGGAGCGACGGCGGCCCAGGCGGTGTCGTACGGCTCGGGCCCACGGCCGTGCTCGTCCCACACCACGTAGCCGACGCCGCCGGGGCCCAGCTCGTCCGCCCGCAGGAAGCGGCCGTCGCCCTCACGCACCAACAGCGGCCCGTTGGTCCATGCCCGCAGGAACTCCTGGTCGCCGCCGTGGCGGCGGAGAACGAGGTCGGCCAGTCCGAGCGCCAGGGCGCCGTCGGTGCCCGGCCGTACCCGCAGCCAGTGGTCCGCCTGCGTCGCGTCGGCCGAGCGGCGCGGGTCGATGACGGCCAGGCGGGCTCCCCGCGCTCGTGCCTCGGCCAGGGCAGCCGACCGGGCCAGCCAGGTCTTGGCCGGGTTGTGCCCCCACAGCACCGTCAGGTCGGTGTCGGCGAAGTCCGGGGCCGGCTGCGCGCTGCCGAAGGTGAAGGCGTGCGCGAAGTCCTTGTGCCAGTTGCAAATCTCAGTCGCGTAGCAGACGTTCGGACTGCCGTAGAGGTGGATGAACCGCTCCACCCAGTCGATGGCGTCGCTCATCGGGGTACCGCTGGGTGAGGTCACCGAAAAGGCGACGGACTCCGGCCCGGTGGTGTCCCGCAACTCCGCCAGCCGGTCGGTGATTTCCGCCATCGCCTCCTCCCAGCTGATCTCCTTCCACCCCGGATCGGGGTCGGCTCGCGGTGTGGTGCGGCGGAGTGGCCGGGTCAGCCGAGCCGGGCTGTGCACGAGCTCGGGCGCCGCCCGGCCCTTCGGGCACAGCGCCGTACCCGTGGGGTGGTCCGGGTCCGGACGCACACTGACCATCGCCCCCGATTCGATGGTGTAGATCGCGCCGCAGCGTGACTTGCAGAGGGTGCAGTAGCCACGTGCCTCGGTCATCGGGATCCTCCGTGGAAACCCCCGCCTTCAGGCGGGGGAGGTATCGGACTCCTGCGCAGCGGGGCAGGGAGAGCCGAGCCGCCGCCGGGGCGATTCGGCGTCGACTGCCGACAACCAGTCAGGTGGTCACAAGTTGATCTGCTAGTTTGTGATTTATGATCACTCACGTGAAGTAGCCGGCGTATCGGTACCGCTTCTACCCGACCGAACAGCGCTGGTGCGACTGCGGCCGAAGGGAGCCGTCGCTCCCGCGCTAAGATCGAGAACAAGTTCAAAGAAGCGTGCATCAAACGCCCTTCAGAACACGATCAAGTGCCGCCTGGCCTACAGGTCCCCAGTTCGGCTTGCCGCCGGGAAGGCCCCGATCTCCGTTCTGCCCCATGAGCATTAGGAAGAGGCTCTTCATAGCGGCCAGCCCGCGGGCGCGCCGGATCGCCGCCTCGTCTGCATGCGCGTACATGTCGAAGAACCGCGCGGTCATGCCCGCAGGTAGCAGGACCCATGCGGCGGCGAGATCCCACGCCGGATCGCCGGCGAACAGGGCACCGAAGTCGACGACGCCCGTGAGCGTGCCGTCCGAGACGACGACGTTCGCGGGATGGAGGTCGCCGTGCACCCACACCGGCGGGCCCTCCCACGCGGGGGCCGCTACAGCCTCGTCCCAGACGGCCCGGACGTCGTCGGCAATACCGTGGGGGGCGACGGCCTGGAAGAAGTTCTCGAAGCCGTCCGTGCAGTTCCTGGGATGGGCACCGCGGTCCGTAGCGATCGGCGCCTCGGCGGGCGCCTCCACATGGAGCGCCCGGAGGAAGCCCGCCAGCGTGTCGGCCGCGTGGGCGCTGCGACTGATCGAGCCGTGGTCCAGCGGCTCGCCGGGAACCCACGTCATCACGGTCCAGTGCTTGGGGAAGCGCTCGGACGGTTCACCGAACCGCACCGGGGCCGGCACCGGGAGCGGCAGGCGCGGGGCCAGCACGGGCAGCCACCGCCGCTCCTTGAGCTGGAGCTCCGGGGTGACGTCCATGCGCTGCATGCGCACGACCAACTCATCCCCGAGGCGCCACATCTGGTTGCCCCAGCCGCCCGCCACCTCGCGGATGGCCAGCCCTGCGAGGTCTGGATGTTGTTCCTGCAGCAGGTCACGGACCAGGTCTGCGGTGATCTCGATCTCGGTGTCGGTCATGCGAAGTCACAGTACTGAGGTGGCAGGCGGAGCGGCTCTTGCTCTCCGGAACGTCTCGCTGTGATTCCTCTGCCATCACTAATTCGGTTTCAGAGAGCTGCAGATCAGAGGCTTTCAGACGAAACGGCCCCCAAAGTTCAGAGAAGCCTGCATCCGTTGTCCTGTGCTCCAGCTTGATCCGCAGCAGCGACCTCGCCTCATCGAGATCATCCCCAACCTCCGGGACCGCATCACCGAGGCCCGTGCCAGCGGCTGGCTCGGCGAGGTCGAAGGACTCCAGGTCAGTCTCAACGCCGCCATGGCCAAGCTCACCAGCCTCAACCGGACCTCCACCGACGGCCGACCGCAGCCGGTCGATCTCGGCATGCCGGTATTCACAGACCCCGCATCGCTGCCCCAACCGGAGACGGGAAGACCCGGACCCTGGGCCTGACTCCTCCGCGCCGACACAACAACGTGTCCCGCCTGAGCGGGACAGGCAAGCGGTCGGTCTCACCCCACGCTGACGGGCTGAGTGCGAGGCCACGGCGTCGATAACGCCACTCGTCGATCATTTGGGGGCCACTTTGGTCATCCGTCAGTTTCTGTTTCTCAAGAACCAGTCGATGGCGTCGACATGTTCGCTCAACCAGGCGATCTCAAGATGCAGCCAGTCCCCGGGCTGGTGACGCGTCCGGCACGGTCATGCATGTCGCGCTCCTCGACCCGGGCGACAAGGCACCTGCCGAAGCCCTGACGGTCCTCGTCCTTAAGCCCGTACGCGTCGAGGAAGGTGCGCAAGAGGGCCAGATGGCTGTCGCTGTCGAGAGGGCGGGCGATGTCGGCGCCGGGCAGCCACAGCCAGGCGGCGTAGGCGAGGTCACGCGTGCGGGGGCCGGGCGCCGCTTGGTCGAAGTCGAAGGCGGAGACGGCGATGCCGCCGACGAAGGCGACGTCGAGCGGGGAGAAATCGTTGTGACACACCGTCTCCTTGCCGCCGGCGATCGGCGTGCCGGTGGTTGCGTCGTGCAGTCGGCGCAGCAGCTGCGCCGCGGCGGTGATCTGGGAGGTCGACCAGTTACGGGCCCGGAAGGCGGTCGTGACTTCACCATGCTGAAAGCTGAGGATTTCGCGGCCCTTGGCATCGGTTCCGAGCAGCCTCGGCGCGGCGTCGGAGCCGACGGTTTCCAGATGCTGGATAAGCTCGTGCACGAACGGCGAGTGCGGCCCGACTGGTCGGTGGCTATTCCAGTGTTGGACAGGTCCTCGCTGATGAGGAGGGCCTCGTGCTCGCGGAGAGTGAGGACATGAGGTGTTCGCGCTCGGAGGCACGCCGGGGCGGCGGAGAGACGTACGCGTTCGGCGGAGTGGCCGATCAGGGCGCGGGTGACGGCGGAGGCCAGGAGAGACTCGCCGCGGGCGATGGTGCGCGACGCGCCGCTCAGTTCGGGCGGTGGGGCGTCCTTCAGCAGGAAGCCGTCGGCGTCGACGCGGAGGGCCTCGTACACGTACTCGTCGATGTTGACGGTCGCGACGACCTGGATCTTCGCGGGGCTGGGGGTGCCGCGGAATGCCGAGGGCATCGCGGCGGCGCTCGAGGGCGAGCGGCGGATGGAGTTCTACCGCGAGCTCCTGGCGGCCGCGCCGGAGGACGCCGAGGGGGCCCTGCGCCGCTGGTGGTGCGAGGCGATGCTGGACACAGGCCGTCCGGTGGCCGGTTCACCGAGGCCGCGCTGAATGGCACCCTGCACAAGAGTGTCGCGTCGCCGGGCAGCCGGGCTGCCCGTTGGGTGAGGCGCACGGCCAGGAGCCGGAGGTCCGGCCCTGCGAGCTGTCCGGAGAATGTCGACGCGCTGCTGGCCGACTCATCCCTGCCCGGTGAGGTCTTCGCGGCGATCATCGCGGCGACGGCCCTCCTGCAACTCGGCACTTGGGAGAAGCGCCCGGCCCCGTCAGCCGCGCTTCGCTGACGTTCCGGCCCGCAAGCCGTCGACGAGCAGGTCGAGCATCCGCCCGGCCTGCTCGCGGTCGTCTGTCGCGAGGAAGATCCCTACCAGGGTGCTGACGACGTCGTCGGGGCGCACGTCTGCCCGGAGCGTGCCCTCTCGCGCCCCGGCGGCGATCAGCGCGCCGACGGCGCCGTTGATGTTCGCTCGCGCGCGGGCGGAGGCGACCGTGCCCTCGGCGGTGATCGCCTTGAGTGTCTCGGCCATGCCGCGTTTGGTGGCGATGAAGTCGGCGTAGTCGTCCATCCATGTGCGCAGTGCGGTGACGGGCTCGTGCTCGGCGAGCAGCGGTTCCACGCGGGAGCACAGTTGCGCGCGTTCGGCGCGGTAGACCGCCTCGATCAGCGCCTCGCGGGTCGGGTAGTGCCGGTAGAGCGTGCCGATCCCGACGCCGGCCTCGCGGGCGACGGCCTCCAGGGTCGGTGTCTGTCCGGCGGTGAAGGCGGCGCGGGCCACCTTGAGGAGGCGGTCCCGGTTGCGCTGGGCGTCGGCCCGCAGGCGTGGTTCACGGTTGACAGTAGCCATGAAGCGGAGGCACCTCCGATTGTGATACGTTGCGGAGGTCCCTCCGCTTAGCCGTGAGCCTACCGTTCCACGGGAGTCCCACCATGACCACCACCGGCACCACTTCGGGCGCACGCCCACACCCCGGCGGGCTCACGTCTCTCGCCGGACGTCCCGTCGCCCGCATCGGCTACGGCGCGATGCAGCTCGAGCACGGCGACGACGAGCAGGCCCTCGCCGTGCTGCGGCGGGCCGTCGAGCTGGGCGTCGACCACATCGACACCGCCGAGTTCTACGGAGCGGGCCGCGTCAACGCGCGCATCCGAGCCGCACTGCACCCCTATTCCGAGCACCTGGTGCTGGCCGGCAAGGTCGGTGCCACCAGCGACCCGAACGGCCAGTACGGGCTGCGTCCGGCGCAAAAACCCGCCGAACTGCGCTCCGAACTGGAGGCGAACCTGCGCACGCTGGGCGCCGAGCGCCTCGACGTGGTCAACATCTACCCGATGTACCGGACGCAAGGAATCCCAGCCGACCAGCGGGTCGACTTCGATGACCAGCTCGCCGAGCTGATCGCCCTGCGCGACGCCGGGCTGCTCGGTGGAATCGGCCTCAGCCACGTCGACGCCGACCTGCTACGGCACGCCCTGCCGGCCGGCGTCGTCTGCGTGCAGAACGCCTACAGCCTCGTCGACCGTTCGTCCGAGCCCGTGCTCGACCTCTGCCGTGAGCACGGCATCGCCTGGGTGCCGTACTTCCCGCTCGGGTCGGGGTTCCCGGAGCTGCCGAAGGTCGCCGACCAGCCCGCCGTGCGGGAGGTAGCGACGCGGCTGGGCGCAACCCCGGCCCAGGTCGGGCTGGCATGGGTGCTCACCCGGGGGCCGCAGACGCTTCTCATCCCGGGCACCCGCAGCCTCGACCACCTCGAGGAGAACCTCGCCGTCGGCGACATCGTGCTCGACGAAGAGGCGCTGGCCGTGCTGGAGGAATAGCCCGCGCTTCCCGTGCTCCTCGGCGGCATCCAGAAGTACTTCAGCGCGGGCCTGCCGGATCGATGTCAGCGCCCGCTTCCCGCCACGCGGGAGCGTGTCGATCAGGCGGGCGATGGTCGGGTCGGAGGCCACCGGCCCGAACACGGCCCGTTGGCCCCCAACACGCCCACGTCCGCGAGGCAGCCCCGCCCAGTGCGACTGCGCGTGCCACATCCAGCAGGTTCTTCCCCGGATCGTGCACCGCACGTCGCTTCCGCCATGGCGTAACGCTGCCGATATCGCCTGGTCCAGACGGGTCTTGCCGGCCGTCTCCACCAGCAGTACACCGCCGGCCTGGGACACCACCCCACAGCGGTCGCCCTCGACGCGGACGCGCGGGTATGACCCGATACGTTTGCTCACCGGGACTTGCCCTGGTAGAGGAACTGCAGGTTGCAGGGGTCGTATAGGTGAGTGAGCAGGCGGCTATGTGTCAGCCCTGCTGTCGTACGCCCGCCGGCAGTTCTGGATTTCCTCGCCGTGCTCGACAGTCCAGCTGTAAAGATGCCCGAATGGCTCGCGCAGGGATTCGCCCAGCGCCGTGAGCGAGTACTCGACGCCGACCGGTGAGGTCGGCAGTACTTTCCGCTGAATCATGCCGTTCCGCTCAAGACGGCGCAGTGTCTGAGTGAGGACACGCTGCGTCACACCTTCCAAGCGGCGCTTCAGCTCATTGAACCGCATGGGCCGCTCCAGAAGCGCCATGACCATCATCGACCACTTGTCTGCTATCTGGTCGAGTATCGGTCGGCTGGGGCAGTCCGCCCGGAAAACGATGTGTGTTCCCTCGTCAACGCCGTGCGGGTCGGTATCCCTCATGATCCTTGGTTCTCCCAGAGTGCGTTCTTGACGGTCCCAGCAGCGTCGCCGACGGTAGGTATGCATCGCAAACCTACACACCTATCGGTTACTAAATGGAGAACCTCTTGACCACCAATGTCTACTCGACTCTGCGGGTGAGCATCGAAGACGGCGTCGCCCGGATCGTCCTCGATAATCCGCCGGTGAACGTGCTCGACGCGACGATGATGCGCGAGCTCCGCACTGCGCTGGACGGCTTGAGGGGCGATTCATCGGTCCGGGTGATCGTCTTCTCCAGCGCCGACCCGGAGTTCTTCCTCGCTCATGTGGACATGCGGATCGGGGAGACGACGGACGTTCTGGAGCAGCTCGCCGCGTCGGCGCCGGCGGACGTCAATGTGTTCCAGGCCGTGGGCGAACTCCTCCGCCATCAGCCCCAGGTGACCATCGTGAAGCTCGCCGGGAAGACCCGGGGAGGCGGGGCGGAATTCGTAGCCGCGGCGGACATGGCATTCGCCGCCGCCGAGACCGCCGGAATCGGCCAGATCGAAGCCCTCATGGGCATCGTCCCCGGCGGGGGCGGAACGCAGTACCTCCGTGACCGCGTGGGCCGCAACCGTGCGCTGGAGGTGGTGCTCACCGCGGACCTGTTCGATGCCGAGACCGCAGCGTCTTACGGCTGGATCAACCGGGCTCTGCCGGCCGACCAACTCGATGAGTACGTCGACCGTATCGCCCGCAATATCGCTGCCCTGCCCGATGGTGTCATCGAAGCGGCCAAGCGCGCATTGCCTGCCGAACACATCACGGACGGACTCCTCCGTGAGAACGAGGCGTGGGCCACTCAGATTGCTTTGCCTGCTGTTCAGCAATTGATGGGCCGAGGACTGCGCAACGGGGCGCAGACCCCGACAGGTGAACGCGACCTCGAGGAACTGATGCGCAGCGTCACGCGCCAATGAGCCAGAACCGGTAGCTGACGCCGAGACGGCCGTGCGGGCGGGTGGCGCGATCCCGCAGCTCCCTGGAGCGGTCGCTACTGCGTACCGCCCGGGCCGTCGCGCGGGAGATCGCCTCGCCGCAAGCCGCCCAGAACCGGACGGGAATATCGGCTTCGCGGGCCGGTGGACGTGGCCTACCCGGCCCGGTCCTGGACATCGATGCCACGCTGATCACCTGTCACTCGGAAAAAGCAGGCGGCGGCCACCTACGAACGCGGCCCTGGCGCAGCTCCCCGACGCCCACCGCCACAGCGCCGATCTCCTCATCCGCGCCGACCGCGCCGCAGGCGCCAAGGCGTTCCTGACCTACCTACGCGGCCCTCGCGGGCATGGCATCCACACCTTCTACTCGGTCGGGTATCCCGTCACCGAGCCGGTCCGCCGGGTGATCCGCGCCGGCCCGAGCACGTCCGGCACCCCGCGCTTGAGCAGCTCGGCGGCCTCCGCACCGGTGCGGAGGCCGCCGAGCTGACCGGTGTGATCGCCCTCGCCGACTATCCGGACGGCACACGGATCACCGTCCGTCGGGAACGCCCGCATCCCGGCGCCCAGCTGTCCTTGTCCGACCTGGACGGGGGCATGCGCCACCAGGTCTTCCTCACCGGAACCCCTGAGGTGATGGCCCGTTGCAGCATCTGGAGGTCCGCCACCGCGCGCACGCACGGGTCGAGGACCGCATCCGCTGAGGCGAAGACCACGGGCCTCGGCCGCTTCCCTCCCGTCACTTCGCCATCAGCCAAGCGTGGCTGGAGCTGTCCCTGACCGCCATCGACCTGCTCGCCTGGATGCGCCCGCTGCTCCTGGAAGGCGAACTGGCCGCCGCGGACCCGAAGAGGCCTCGTCACCGGCTGCCGCACGCAGCTGCCCGGCGGGGCAGGGATGATCCAGACCACGGGAGTCCCGGATCAGTAGCCGTAGATCATCTTGTAGGCGACCTCGGGGAGGAACTGTCCGGCCGAGGATCCGGCCCCGACGCCGCAGTTGCCGTCGGATTCGCCCGGGGCCTTGATCCACAAAAGCATCTCGGCGCCTCCGCCCAGCTGGGTGGGTGTGCCGATACGGCGGCCCGAGGGGTTGCACCACTGGTCGTTGGCCCCGTTGCCGTTGCGGCTGGTGTCCACGACGAACGGCTTGGTGTAGCCGTAGCGGGCGTTGAGTTCGCTGTTGACGGCATTGCCGTAGGCGGTGTTCTGGGCCGTGGTGAAGTAGTTGGAGACGTTGAGGGAGAAGCCGTGGGCCTGTCGGAGGCCGGCTTCGTGGAGGCGCCGGGCCATGGTCGCCGGGTCCGCCCAGC
Source organism: Streptomyces lacaronensis (assembly GCF_047337785.1). Classification (NCBI taxonomy): domain Bacteria; kingdom Bacillati; phylum Actinomycetota; class Actinomycetes; order Kitasatosporales; family Streptomycetaceae; genus Streptomyces; species Streptomyces lacaronensis. The sequence goes on along the minus strand of NZ_JBLHDK010000003.1, from coordinate 560,588 downwards.
CCGGGTTGCCGGCGTCGAGGTAGACCCAGGTGTTGGGGGCCTGGCGGCTGAACTGGGCGAGGGCGCCGGTGAGCATGCCCTCGCGTTCGTCGATCTGAGCCTGGGTCATGCAACCGTAGTCCCCGAGAGAGTCCGGTTCGAGGATGACGACCGCCGGGCGGTCGGCGATCCCCCCGGCGAACTGGGCGATCCAGGTCGCGTAGGCGGACGGCGAGGCGGCCCCGCCCGCGGAGTGCCCTCCGCAGTAGTCGCGGTTGTATATGTTGTAGGCGACGAGGATGGGCAGTTTGTCCCCGTGGTCCGCGGCGCCCACGTACGCGCCGGTGGCGGTGCCGATGGTGCCGCTCCAGGAGCCGAACCAGCGGGCCATCGGGGTATTGGCGATGGAGACGTTGATCGCGGGCGCCCGGCCGTCGCCGGGGTTGGCGGCAACCCACCTCTTCGCGCTGGAGTCGGGGTCCACATAGAACCCGTTGGTCATGGTGGTCGGGTCGGCCGCGTGGGCGGACGGTGCGACGGCGAGCGCCAGCGGCAGCGCGAGGAGCGCTGTCACCAGGGCGCGGAGTCTGCGGCGCATGACGGTACCTCGGTTTCCTGACAGGGGTGTGTCGCACGCTCTCGGTCACGAGCGTGCGACGCGCTGAGGAAGTGCGGTGGTACGACGTCCCGTTGTGCCGGCGACTCTCCGGCAGGGATGACGCGGCCGAAGGTCGGCAGCGAGATTGGGAGCGCTCCCACCGGAAGCGTTCCCCATAGCGCTGAGGACACGTGGGGTGTGGTCGGTATCGTGTTGCGGGCTGGTGAAGCTGTCAAGGGCCGGCGTACAACTCGCCCTTCACATGGCGAAGACAAGGCCGCTCGGCTTCGGAGACCTGGCCGTCGCCCAGATCGCCGATCCGCCGCTCACCACCGTCCATCAGCCCATAGCGGCTTTCGGGCGTCGTCCGCATCCCCTGTCTTCTTGCGTTCGCCGGTCGGTGGCGCGATGCCGAAGTGGGCGTTCCGCATGCCGCTTTCGCGATCTCTTGCCCACTCTAACCAGACATCCGTAAGGTGATGCGTGTCAGGTCATGCACGGCTGGGGACGGAAGAGCCCGAACTGTGCTCACGGGAAAGGCAGTTGGGTGCAGATAACGGTCGATGAAGAGAAATGCTGCGCTGCCGGGCAGTGCGTGCTTGTGGCCCCGGAGGTGTTCGATCAGCGGGACGAGGACGGCATCGTGGTGCTGCTCGACCCGGAGCCCGGGACGGCGCAGGAAGCCGCCGCACGAGAGGCCGCGCAGGTGTGTCCGGCTGCCGCAATTCTGATCGAGAAGGGCTGATGTGACTGCCGCTCCGGAACCGCGGCGGCTCATCGTGTTCGGTGCGTCGGCCGCGGGCCTGGCTGTTGCCCGCCAGGTGTGTCTGGTCGACGGCACGACGTGCGAGTACGACGCGCTGGTGGTCGCCACCGGAGCGGCTGCGGTGCGTCCCGTCTCACTGGGCGTCGGTCTGGCCGGCAGCCAGGTCGTGCGCGGCCTCCCGGACGCGCTCCGGCTTCGTGACGCGCTCGCCCAAGGTAGTCGGCCGGTCGTGGTCGGCGCCGGATTCGTCGGGGCCGAGGCGGCGACCGTCGCTCGAGGCATGGGCGTACCGGTGACGGTGGTCGACCCGCTGGCGCTCCCCATGGTCGGCGTGCTGGGCGAGGAGGTGGCGCAGATGCTCGCCGAACGCCATCGCGCTGCCGGAGTGGACCTGCGGTGCGGTGTCGACGTCACCGAGGTGCCTTCCGAGACCGGCCGTACCACGGGGGCGGCCCTGGACGACGGCAGCGTCGACGACGCGACGAACGTGCTGGTCGCCGTCGGTGCTCGCCCGGCCGTGGGCTGGTTCGCCGACTCTGGTGTGCCGCTCGGCGATCGGAAGCGCGACGGCTTCGAAGGCGTGCTGTGCGACAAGGCCGGGCGAGCGGGCGAGGGCATCTGGGCCGCGGGTGACATGGCGGCCTGGTTAGACCCGGCGAGTGGGCGCCATCGGCGCAGCGAGCACCGGCTCGCCGCGACGGAGGAGGGCCGAGCCTGGGCAACGGCATGGCCCGCTCCCTACGCACCTGGCGGCGGGTCGTCCTCGACCGGGCCGCATGGCCCGCAGCTGCTCCGTCCGCCGCATAGGCGTCGGCGGACCGCGTACTCGCAACTCACCCAGAACAAAGACGTTCGAAAGAAGGCAAGGCGACATGACCACCTCCGCACCCCCCACCCCGGCACCCGACAGCGAGGCGCCCTTCTTCCCGACCCCACGTACCTGTCCCTTCAGCACGCCGCCGCAGCACACCGAGTTCCGTGAGGCCGGCGGCCTGCACAAGGTCACCATCTGGGACGGCTCGCAGCACTGGCTCGCCACCCGGCACGAGGACATCCGCGCCGTCCTGGGCAGCCAGTGCTTCAGCGCCGACGTGCGCCACCCCAAGTACCCGCTCGACTGGTCCACCCAGCGCGAGGAGCAGGGCGGCCTCTTCCTGCGCCTCGACGATCCCGAGCACACCCGGCTGCGGCAGATGCTCACCCGGGAGTTCAGCGTCAAGCGCACCCGGGCCATGTACGACGAGCTCCTGCGGATCACGGACGAGCTGATCGACGCCATGCTCGCCAAGGACGGTCCCGTCGACTTCGTCCAGGAGTTCGCGCTCGCCCTGCCGTCCCGGGCCATCTGCCTCGTCCTGGGCGTCCCCTACGAGGACCGGGACGTCTTCCAGAAGCACGCGGACCTCGGCGCCGACCTGACCGCCACGCACGAGGAGCGTGTCCAGGGACAGTTGGAGGCGATCGCGTACTACACGGATCTCATCGAGCGCAAGCGTCGCGAGCCCGGCGAGGACATGATCAGCCGTCTCCTCGCGGACCACTCCGGTCCGGACGGATTCCCGCCCGAGACCATGCCCGGTCTGGTCGCGCTCCTGACCGGAGCAGGACACGAGACCACCGCGAACATGCTGGGTCTGGGCCTGACCGCGCTTCTCGTCAACCCCGACCAGCGCGAACGGCTGGTCGCCCACCCCGAGCTGGCGGCCAGCACCGTGGAGGAGATGCTGCGCTACTGGAGCATCGTCGCCGTCAACCCGCGCCGTGTCGCTCTCGAAGACGTGGAGATCGGCGGGCAGCTGGTCCGCGAGGGTGAGGGCGTCATCGTCTCGTTGGTCGCCGGAAACCACGACCCGCGCGTCTTCGACACGGACGAGTGCCCCGCCGACCGGCTCGACATCGGCCGCAACCCCCGCAACCACGTCGCCTTCGGCTTCGGCACCCACCAGTGCCTGGGCCAGAACCTCGCCCGTGTCGAGATGGAGGTGGCCTGGCCCCGCCTCTTCGAACGGATCCCCGGGCTGCGGCTGGCCGTCGCCGAGGACGAACTGGACTTCAAGAGCGAGACCGCCGTGTACGGCCTGAAGTCCTTGCCGGTGACCTGGTGAGCACCGGCGCGTTCACCGTCGGGGGCTACCTCGACGGCCGCGGCAGGCGTATGGAGGGAAAGGCGGTGCTGATCACCGGTGCCGGCAGCAGCGGAGACTTCCTCGGCACGGGAGCCGCGACCGCACTGCTGCTCGCCGCGCAGGGCGCCACCGTCGGGATTCTCGACGTCAGTGAGGAGCGCGCCGCGCACACGTGCACGCGTATCGAGGAGGCCGGCGGCAAGACCGTCACGCTGGTGGCCGACATCACCGACGAGGACGCCGTCGGTGACGCCGTGGACTCCTTCGCGTTCACGGCGGACCGGCTCGACGCGGTCGTCAACAACGCGGCCGTCACCGCCGAGGGGGACATCAAGACGGCGACCCGCGCCGACTGGGACCGGGTCTTCGCCGTCAACGCGACCGCCCCCATGCTGGTGGCCCGCGCCGCCCACCCGCATCTCGTCCGCAGCGGTGGGGGCTCGATCGTCAATGTCTCGTCCATCGCCGGCCTGCGCGGCTTCGGCACCGGCGCCTACGGCTCCAGCAAGGGCGCCTTGCAGTCCCTGACCGTCGACCTCGCCCACGCCTGGGGGCCGGACAACATCCGCGTCAACTGCCTGGTCCCCGGGCACCTGTACACCCCCATGGGGGACCAGGGCGGGGCCGAGGGCCGGGAGATGCGCCGCAAGGCCAATCTGCTGGGACTGGAGGGCACCGCCTGGGACCTGGCCTGGGCCGCGCTCTTCATGGCCGGCCCGGAGTCACGCTGGATCACCGGCACGGTGCTCCCCGTGGACGCCGGGACCACCACCGCGACCGGCCTGGGCATGTTGTCCCGCCTGACCGTACCCGAAAACGGAGAACAGCCATGAGCAGGACCGAAGACCTCGGGGCCGCCGACGCACAGCGCACGGCAAGTGCGCGCCGAGCGGCGGGGGAGCAGGTCGTGGAGGAGATGCTGGGCGCGGACTTCATGGCCGCGAACCTGAAGGCCGCGCCCGAGGGGGAAGGCCCCGTACCCAGCATGGGCCGACTGGCCCTGGAGCACGTCTTCGGGGACATCTGGACCCGTCCGGGGCTCGCCCGGCGCGACCGCAGCCTGATCACCCTCGGCGTGCTGATGGCTCAAGGACATCAGACAGAGATCAGCAACCATGTCGTGGCAGGCCGGGCCAACGGACTCAGCCCGGAGGAGATCCTGGAAGCCGTACTCCACACCGTCCCGTACATCGGGTACCCAGCGGCCGGCCGGGCGATGGCCACGGCCACGCGTGCCCTCGGGCAGGCGTAGCTGCTTCGGGGAGGTCGACCGGCCGGGCGACCTCCCCGAAGCAGCTGATGGACCACAATGAGAAAGGTGAACGACCAGCCATCCACCACCGTACGCAGGCGCAACGCCCGAGGCCAGGGCGAGCGGCTGCGCCAGGACATCCTCGCGGCCGTCGGCCGCCTGCTCGACGAGAAGGTGGCGAACGACGCCCTTCCCGTCTCCCTCCGGGAGGTCGCGCGCGAAGTCGGCATCGCCGCCCAGAGCATGTATCTGCACTTCGCCGACAAGGATGAGCTGGCCCGTGCGGTCACCGAAGACGGCTACGAGCGTCTCGTCGCTGCCATGCGCGACGCCGACGCCGAAGCGGTCGACTGCGGAGCCGATGCCCGCGAGCGGCTGCAAGCCCAAGCCGACGCCTACTACACCTTCGCCCGCACCCAACGTGGCGTTCACCGCCTCATGTTCGGCTATGACGCCACCGCCTTCGGGATACCGCGCGATGCCCATCCCGCTCGCGCTCTGTGGCAGCAGTGGCTCGCCGCCCTCCACGCCTGCGAGACCGAAGGCCGGCACTGGCCCGATGGCGTCGAACACGCGGCCACCACGCTCTGGTCGGCCCTCTTCGGCCGCTTCGCTCTGTGGGCCTCCACTTTCGGAGAGCAGGATCCGGAAGAACTGACGGTCTTCGCCCACCGCACCGTCGATACCGTCCTCCGCGGTGCGGTCGGGTGATACCCGGCATGGACCCCAGCCTCCGGCCCGCAGGCCGGTGGCTGACCCCGAAAGCCGGCAGCCGTCCGCTTGACGGCCGGACCTGGGATGAATATCCCGCCACGGCGGGCGTGCCAGGGTGTGAGGCTGGCGCCCCACCGCTGGTTGGGCCATCAACCCGCCGATCAGGCAAGCGGATCAGGAGCAGGGGCACTCATCCCGGAGCGCCGTCGCTGACCTCGTCGCGGGCCGCTGGCGCCGCGCCCTTTTGCTGGCCGGGGGCCTGGCGCCTGGCGTTGCGCAGGCCGAAGGCGGAGACCGCCGCCCCCAGCGGCGCCATGACCACCGGGACGACGAGTGCGGTGCGGTAGGCGTCCAGCACCCGCCTGGTGAGCCATCGGCGCCGACCGCGGCGATCCCACCGGCACGGCCTCCGGCGCCACCGTCGTACCGCCGCAGACCAGCAGCGCCGCGCCCGCCATATCGAGCAGCGCGTGGAAACGGCCCACGGGGAAGCGCCGTACAGTGGCAGCGGGGCACGGGCCGTTACGCCGGGGGCACTTGTACGGTTCCTCCCATGGCTATGACGAGCGGGACCGGGTCGAAGTACTCGGCGAAACGCTGGAGTCGACGGTCCCGCACCCGGGCCCGGACCACATAGGAGTTGCGGTATTCCGCGCCCGTGCTCCGCAGCCGCGTCGCGCTCCGGTACTGTGCCAGGAGCTCTGCCGGATCGTCGGTGAAGGCGTGAATGGTTACGTCGTGAAGGTTCTCCGGCTCGATGAAGTCAGGCATACGGCTGAGGAATTCCATGGTGGCGGCCCGCCCTTCGATACGGCGGGGGAAGTCACCGGGCGCGAACGGCATCTCGAAGACACAGTCGGGGTCCAGGATGTCGCGGATCGCATCGAAGTCCCAGGTGTTGATGGCGTCGATGAACCGGCGCAGCACTTCGGCTTCGCCCGCCCGGGCGCCGGTGCCGCCGGTCACTCGGTCAATGCTCATCGGTCCTCCTCCCGAACGGTCGCTCGTTGCGGTGCGGGGCTCCAGAGTTCGTCATCCAGGCCGCCGAGGCGGCCTCGAAAGTAGGCGAGTGGAGACCCTGCGCGGGCGCGGGCCCGGTCCACCTCCGCCAGGAACACCGAATGCGTGCCGCCGACGACTTCCCGCACCACCCGGCACTCCAGGGTGGCCAGAGCCCCTACGAGCAGGGGCAGCCCACCGGGCTCCCGGCAGATGGGCACTCCCGCGAATTTGTCGTCGCCCTTGCGCGCGAACCTCTCGGCGGTCGCGGCCTGGTCCTCGCGCAGGATGTTCACGGCGAAGCGGCCCGAAGCGCTGATCGCCCGTGCCGTGGCTGACCGCTCGTTCATGCATACCAGGAGCATCGGTGGATCGAGTGACAGAGAGCTGACCGCGCTGACGGTGGTGCCGCAGGGCCGACCGTCCCGCCATGTCGAGACGACGGTGACGCCGCTGGCGAAGTGCCCGATGACGCGGCGGAAGTCGTCGGATGGCGGCATGGTCCGGGACGTCGTCGCGGAGCGAGGGGTGGGGGCGGGAGCCATCACGCCGATTCCTGGCGCAGCTCTTGGTGCGCGCGCAGCGTGACGTCACCGGCGACCCACCCACGGGAGCGCGCGTAGTCGATCATCTGGTCGAAGGCGGTCGTCCACGCCGGGTCCTCGGCAGTGTCGCCGGCCAGCCGGCGGACGGCGTCGATCCGCAGGTACGCGTCCCCGTCAGGGCCGATCGAGCCCACGTCCCGGAGTGCGTCTTCGAGGCCGTCCGGGCGTCCGTCCGGACTCAGGACCACGAGTTTGAAGGCGCGGAAGTCGTCGGCTTCCTGTAGTTCGACGGAAGTGGCGGGTGGTGTCCGGAGGTCGACTTGGACGTACATGAAGGTTCCCCTCGCTCGACGGCGTCCGACGGCGTCCGACGGCCGGACGTCGGACGGTTCCCGGGTACCGGCCGGTGTCAGGGGTCGTCCAGGACGCATGGTTGAACCTAATCGAGCTCAAAGTTAAATGTGACCTCGAGCGCCGTCAATCATAAGCACCGAGCATGTTGCGTCTATTGACGCTTCGACACAACCGCATCTAGCGTTCAAATTGAAGTCGATTCACTCATCGCTGTTGTCGCGGTCCGCCGCGATGGAGAGAGCGGGAGACATGGCTGAACGGATGAACTTCGGCATCTTCCTCACCCCCTTTCACCTCCCCAACACCCAGAACCCCACATGGGCGTTGAGGCGGGACGTGGAACTGGTCAAGCACTACGACATGCTGGGTTTCGACGAGGTGTGGTTCGGCGAGCATCACTCGTGCGGGTGCGAGCTCATCGGCGATCCGATCACGATGATCGCCCATTGCGCGCCGCAGACACGGCACATCAAGCTCGGTACGGGCGTCTTCTCCCTTCCGTACCACAATCCGCTCTGGGCCGCCGAGCGCATGATCTTCGTCGACCATCTCACCCGTGGCCGGGCCATGTACGGCCTCGGTCCCGGAGCTCTCCCCACCGATGCGCAGATGATCGGTATCGAGCCGTCAGAGCAACGGGACGCGTTCGAACTCGACGTCGACGTCCTCATGCACCTGATCCACTCCGACGAGCCGATCTCGGTCAAGACCAGCCGGTACACCCTGAATGACGCCATGGTCCAGCTCAAGCCGTACTCGGACTTCGAGGTCGCCGTCGCCGCTGTGGTGTCACCGAGTGGACCTCGCATCGCGGGCAAGCACGGGCTCTCCCTCATGTCGATCGCCGCGACGATGCAGGGCGGAACCGACGCGTTGGCCGGCCACCGCCGCATCGTCGAGGAACGGGCCCGGGAATTCGGCGCGCCCGCGGCACCGCGCTCGACGTGGCGGCTGCTGGGGCCCATGCACCTCGCCGAGACGCGCGAGCAAGCGGTCGAGGACGTCCGTCACGGTATCGACCTGTGGTTCGACTACATGCAGAACGTCTCGGCATCCCCGCAGTTCTCCCCGGCCGGTACCACGACTGAGGAGCGCATCCGGTGGGTCGTCGACAGCGGAGTCGGCGTGATCGGCACACCGGACGACGCGATCGAGCAGATCCGGCGGCTTCAGGAGATGAGCGACGGCGGCTTCGGCACATACCTGATCATGGGCAACGAATGGGCGCGGTTCGATGCGACGAAGCGCTCGTGCGAGCTCTTCGCCGAACACGTCATGCCAGTCTTCCAGAACCAGAACGCGCGGCTGCGCGCGAGCGAGCGATGGGGCCGCGGCCACCACGACGACCTGCACGCCCGTCAGACGGCCGCACTCCGGGCGGCGAGCGACAAGCACGCCGCCGAACAGGAAGCGAAATCCGTGGCGACCGACTGACTGAATGAGTCCGCTGTCAAAGTGATGCCGCGATCCGCAGCCTCCGACGTCAGCAGCACAGACGCCGTGCCGGCGTCCGGCTGGCCGTACGGACCGACTGGACGCCGCGGAGCAACTGGACGGTCCGACGACCATACGGCGGGCGCCGGAACCGTTGACTGCGAGGCGGTGGCCGGGGCAAGGGGCGCGAGGCCGCCACGTTCGTGTCGACCGAGCAGAACGGCGAGGTCAGCGTTGTACCGGAGGATGTGCTTCCGCTAGTGCGGGCGGGCCGCCTCGACCCGGCCCTGTTCAATGTCACCGAGACCCGAACATGCCCAGGCCCCATCTCAGGCCCGTACAGCCTCTGGTCCGTCAACACTGCCGTGACCTCGGGCTCTTGTACGCCGAGACCGGACTCCTCGACTCCTACTGGCAAGGGCTGCGGCACATGCACACGGTCGGCGGTGCGGCCCGGCCCGAATGAGCGCCGTCGGCCGCGGGGCGAAGGGGGCGGTCGGGGCTCGGTGTCCCTGCCGTGAGTCTGCTGAGCGGGGTCCGGGTCAGTGCGCGGTCGTGAGGTAGCCGTTCACGAGCGCGAGGCTGTGGGCACGCAGGGCCGCTCGGGCCTGTTCGTCGTAAGCCTGGTCCATCGGGCGCGCGGGCCGGAGGCGGTCGAAGAATCGGCCGGTGGTGCCTTCCAGGGCGGGGTCGACGGCGAGTCGGCGGGTGGCCTTGACCCCGGACTCCAGGGTGTCGGCGGTGACGCCGATCTCGGACAGGACGATCTTGGTCGGCATATAGGTGCCGGGGTGCAGGCAGGTGGCGGTCAGTTCGGTGGGCGCGAACCGTCCGGCGAGGTCGAAGCAGTGCATGATCTGCGCGAGTTTGCTCTGGCCGTAGGCGCGTGTGCCCGAGTATCCGCGTTCGAGCATGAGGTCGTCGAAGTCGAGTGGATGCTGGCCCAGGGACGAGACGTGGACGACGCGGGCGGCGTGCTCCGTGGTCGCGGAGGCGTGCAGGAGCGGGAGCAGGTTCTCGGTGAGGAGGAACGTCGCGAGGTAGTTCACCGCGAAGCGCAGCTCATGGCCGTCGCGGCTGGTGCGGCGCTGGCGTCCGTCGGGCTCGCCGGAGCCGATGCCCGCGTTGTTCACGAGTACGTCGAGACTGCCGACGCTGTCCGCGATCGTGTCGGCCAGTCGGGCCACCTGGGCGAGGTCGGACAGGTCGGCGGTCGCGGTGACGGGTGCGGCGGCGCCGGCGCCTTCGATCTCGGCGACGACCCGCTCGAGTTTGGCGGGGTCGCGGCCGTGCAGGACGAGTCGGACGTCGCGGTCGGCCGCGAGGCGCATGGCGAGGGCGCGTCCGAGGCCGTCGGTGGCGCCGGTGATCGCGATGGTCGTGGTGGTCATGCCAGTTCCTCCGGAGCGAGACTGCGGGTGAGGAGGCCGAAGAGGGCGTCGACGAGGGCATGGGGGGCCGCGTCGGCCGAGCCGGAATCGAGCGGTGGAGGTGCGGCAAGCACCTCGTACCAGAGCAGGCCGAAGACGATCCGCGCGTCGAGCGCCGGTGAACGGCCTGCCGGGAAATCCCCCCGCTCGACGGCGCGGCCCGCCAGGATCTCGAAGGCGGCGCGGCGGCGGGCGAGGAACTGTTCACGGAAGCAGGCGCCGAACTCGGGGTCGATCTGCGCCTGGGCCATCAGCGTGCGCATCACGCGCATCACCGAGGGGTCCAGGCCCAGCGCGAACGACCGATCGAGGAACTGGCGCAGGTCTGCCGCGTAGCTGCCGTGGTCGTCGAGCCCGATCTGGACGTCGGCCTTGAGCGCCAACGCGTCGAGCAGCACATCGGCCTTGGACGGCCACCAGCGATAGACGGTCTGCTTGCCGGTGCCCGCCCGCGCGGCGATTCCCTCCACCGTCAGGCCGGGGTAGCCGAGCTCGACCGTGAGCTCCCAGGCAGCGGTGAGGATCGCGGTGCGGCTGCTCTCACTGCGCTTGCGGCCGGGGCGGACCGGCTCGGGGGTGGACGGCATGGTTCCGAGGGTACATGAATCGAACCGAGACGTACCGGTTCGCAATCCGTACGGGACGTTCGCCGAGGGTCGGCGTCGCGGCCGGCCCCGCGGCCGTCACTGATGCGCGGGGGCGGCCCAGGCGACGAGCTGCAGGATGGCGCCGTTGGGGTCGGTGACCTGGAAGAGGCGCTCGCCCCAGGGCTCTTCGCGCAGTGGCATGGTGATGGGGGCGCCCTCGCTCCGCAGCCGCTCGTACTCGGCGTCCAGATCGTTCACGGTGAACGCGATGATCACGCCTGCGGCGTGCTGGTCCCGGAAGCCTTCGGGCAGGGCCTCGATACCGCGCTGCAAGAAGATCACGTTGGCCGCGTCCTCGCGGACCAGCGAGGCGAAGCCGTCGGCGGCCACGGCTTCCTGAAAGCCGAAGTGCTTGACCAGGAACGCGGCGGATGCGGGGACGTCGTCAACGGTCAAGGAGACGGCGGTGGAGGTGATGTTCATGACCTGTCCCGGGGTGAGGGGGGTATCTCTGATATCTCTATACACAGTACACTGTACTGCGTATAGAGATAAGAGGTGCGGGGCCGAGGATCTGAGAAGGAAGAATGGAGCCCATGGCCAAGGAACACGGGGGCACGAGCGACCCGGCCCGCATTCTGGAACTGCTGTGGCGAGAGCCCGGACACGGAGATGCCCGCCGTGGCCCCAAGCAGGGTCTGACGGTCGACGCCGTTGTCCGGGTCGCCGTCGAGCTCGCAGACTCCGACGGCCTGGAGGCCCTGACCATGCGCGGCATCGCCCGGAAGTTGGGCGTGACCCCGATGACGCTCTACACCTACGTCCCGGGCAAGGCGGAGCTGCTCGACCTCATGCTGGACCGCGTGTACCTGGAGATGCCGCGCGGCGACCGATCGACGGCCACATGGCGCGGAAGGGTGGAGGCCGTCGCGCACGAGAACCGTGATCTGTACAACCGCCACCCCTGGGTCGCGACGATGTCCACAGCACGCCCGCCGCTGGGCCCCGGCCTCATGACCAAGTACGAACACGAACTGGCCGCGTTCGACGGCCTGGGCCTCGACGACGTGGAGATGGACGCAGCCCTCACCCTCCTTCTGGACTTCGTCCGCTCCGTCGCCCGCGCGACCCTTGACACCCAGGCCGCCGCCCGCGACAGCGTGATGTCCGACCAGCAGTGGTGGGCCGCCAACGAACCGCTCCTGACCAAGGTTTTCGACCCCGCCCGATTCCCCCTCGCGGCGCGGGTCGGAAGCGCCGCGGGGTCAGCGCACCAGAGCATGTACAACCCTGAACACGCCTTCGCCTTTGGACTGCAACGGATCCTGGACGGCCTCGCCCACCTCATGAGCCGTACCCGTTGACAGGCCGGGCCGCCGTGGGGGAGTCAGTGGCGGACCCGGCGGCTGGGGCGGGTCCCCGGCCGCGCTGAAAGCGGCGAAGCAGGCGGTCGAGTACGGCGCCGTCGGCACGGCGGGCCTTGCCCTGCCCGAGCTGGTCGAGGCGGCCATGCGGTGCGGCGAGACCGAGGTCGCCGCCGCGGCCCTCGCGTTCCTCCAAGAGCGCACGCAGGCGGGCCGGCAGGCGTGGGGTCTTGGCGTCGAGGCCTATGCGCGGGCCCTGGTGACCGAGGACGAGTCCGCCTACCAGGAGGCGATCGGCCTGCTCGACGACAGCGCACTGGTCGGCTACCGCGCCCGGCACATCTGCTGTAGGGGGAGTGGCTGCGCCGCCAGGGCCGGCGGCGTGACGCCCGTCCGCGCTGCGGCCGGCGCACGAGTCGCTGTCCGAAGGTGCACATCGCACGCCTGGTCGCCGACGCCGCCACCTCCAAGGAGGTGGCGGCGAAGCTGTTCCTCAGCCCGCGGACGGTCGACGCGCACCTGCGCAACATCTTCCGCAAGCTCGGGCTCACCTCGCGCAGGCAACTGCGAGAGCTGCCCGGCATTCGTTAGCCGCATGGTGGTGGCCGCGGCCGGCCGGCGAACCTGGCCGCTGCCGTCCCAGGGCGTCCGCAGGCCGGTCAGCCGCGACGCGAGAAGTAGATGGTGGCGAGGATGTAAGTCACGCCGCCTGCCCCGCACAGCACATCCCAGGGGTGACCGCTGCGCCCGCGGATCAATTCGGTCACGAAACCGGCCAGGAGCACCAGCACGAGAACGTGCATCGTAAACGCGGACGCGCGCTGGTTGATGGCTCGACGGCGCTCGTCCGTGGTCTGGCCGCGCAGCAACGCGGCGGACTCCGACCGGCGCGACGCCATGACGAGGATCAGCACATAAGCGCCCATGGTGACGAAGCCGCCGGCAGCCATTCCGGGGTCGTTCCGGGCCAGGAAGACCGCGATGAAGACGACGCCCATGGCCAGCCCCACGGCTGGAACGGCCCAGCGCTGGCCGCGGGTGGTCTGTGGCTTGTGGTCAGTCGACATGAAAGATCTCCTCCACCGTCTTACCGAAGTACCGGGCCATACGGATCGCCAGGGGCAGCGATGGGTCATAGCGAGACTGTTCGATGGCATTGATCGTCTGCCGGGAAACACCCAGCGCCCGCCCCAACTCCTGCTGGGAGAGCCCTATGACGATACGCAGCTGACGTACCTCGTTCCGCATGCATGGAAAGTAGGCTTTACATCAGGGGAGTGTCAAGTGACCTTTACATCGCCGGAGGCCCGGCGAAGGAACTCCGCGAGGTTGCGCACCTGGTCGCGGGTGCCGATCAGCACACCGTTGGAGCACGCCGACGCGTTGGGCCGGAGCCGTGCGGCCGACGTCTTCCACCACGCGGCACGCGAAGACCTGCCCACGACCCTGTTGCGCACGGTCGTGAACGGCCTCCGCCAACTGGTGGGGGCGCCGCACACGACATGCCGGGATCACGGCTGGACGAACCGGACACCTGCCTCGGCTGGTTGCGCGGCCGGCTCGACCGACGCCTCGGCGAACCGGACGCCGAGGCGGTCTGGGCACTCCCCGCCCTCGACGCCCTCGACCTGCCCCGCCCGGCCTGAACCGTTTTTGCCCACGTCGTGGGGGGTGGCCAGCCACGCGTACAACTCCACTCGGAAGTGGGACACTTCCGCGAACGCGTCCCGCAGGACGCGATCAACTGACCTCGGCCGGCCGCACCCTTCGTGCACGATGGGGATGTGAACAGGGACGCAGCGCGCGACGCCGCCGTTGAAGCAGGCCGGCAGGCAGTACGAGACGACGGGCGAGTACGGGTGGAACTGTTGGAAGCGGCCTACGCCGAGTGCCGACCGTGATGTCTGATCACCGCCAGCACGGTGGGCCTTCGCCGGTCATGCTGGCGACATGACGATGCCATCCACCACAGACTCAGTAACCGTCCTCACCGGCATGTATGCGGCGGAGGCGGAGTACCTGGCGGCCGGAGGCCCCGGCGAGGCTTCATTCGACTTGCTCGCCCCCTTCTTCGCGCCGAATGTCGAGCTGCATCAAGCGGACGCTCTGCCATACGGAGGCATTTGGCGTGGGCACAACGGAATGACGCAGTTCTTCCTCGCGATGGGACAGGTCTGGGAAACCTTCGACATGGTGGAGCAGGAGTTTCTTGCCACCGGTGAGACTGCGGTCGTGCTCACTCAGGTCCGTGCTCGCGCTCGTGCGACCGGCCGTGAACTCAGCTTCCCAATCCTGCAAACGGTCACGGTCAAGGACGGGCAGATCACCGAGGTCCGTCCGTTCTACTGGGATACTCAGGCCATCGCCGACGCCTGCGCCGGGTCCGCGCCAACAGGCTGAGGCCGACTGCGAACCCACTCACAGCCACACGTCGAGGGCTGCGACCAGTACCGTCGCCTCATAGCGGACGGCATGTTTGTCGCACCTCGTCGCCACGGCCCGGTGGCGTTTGGGCCGGTTGATCCCGGGTCTGCGAAAGCAGGCCCGGTGCCACCACGTCGAACGCGGACACCTGGGCGAGCGCGAGGATGTCACCGCGGCTCGAACCGCTTCACCGCACCAAACAGGTCCATCGGCTCAGTCCGACAGCTCCCACAGCAGGCGGTAATACATGATCCGCTCCGGGTCCGGTGCCACCCCGTAGGCTTCGAGTAGCGACTCTTCCCAACCGGGACCGTAGTTCCACTGCGTACTCCATGTGGCGATGGCGAGGTCGGCCCAGCGGTCGGCGACACCGAGCGCACCGAGGTCGACATGGCCGCTGCACGTGCCGTCGTCGCCGATGAGGGTGTTCGGAGCGCAGGCATCGCCATGGCAGACGACTACCTCATCGACGGACGGGATGTCGGCGAGCACGCCGAGCGCACGCTCAACGGTCCCGATGTGCCGGAGGTCTTGATGCCAGTCCGCCGGATTGATCCGGCCCGCCGCCGCTCGTTGCCGAACCGTCTCCAGCCGCTGTTCGGCCGACCAGCCGAACGGGCAGTCCGCAACGGGCAGTTCCTCATGCAGGGCGCGCAGCCCAGTGCCGATAGCGCGTACTGCGGTCTGGGGGTCGCGCTTCCAGTGGTCGTCCACGGCCATGCGCCCGGGCAAGCCGGCCGTGACGATCCAGGACCCTGTTTCGTCCGCGCCCTCGTCGAGTACGCGCGGCACAACAGTGAACGCCGCTGCCCAGCGCAAGCGCACCACCTCAGCCGAAAGGTCGATACCACTGCCTGGTGGCGTCCACTTCACAAACTGTTGCGCGTCTCCCAGACCGATCCGAAACGTCAGTCCGCCGAGCTCGTTCTTCCACACTGCCCGCACCGGGCGCCCTGCCGCGAACTCGGTGACGATCCGTGGAAGCTCGACCGGTCCTTGCGGCGACGTGGCTGTCACCAGGCCATTCTCGCCGGACCCGCCAGCAGTCGGTCAACCAGTTTTCCCAGACACCGCCGCCGGCGACTCCGGGGACTCGGCACCGCGGGGCCAGCGTGGGCTACGACACCGACGCCACCTTCAGCAGGGCGTTCCGCCGCCACGAGGGCGTGGCACCCGGCGCGTGGCGCCGTCGATCGCGTCCTGTGACCCGGCGGGTACGACTGGTCACCGGAATCCTGGCTGAAGTCCGGACGGGCATCCGTTCTTGATCGCCTGGACGTTGCTCAGCGAGACTTCCTTGTCCCGGTAGAGCAGCCCGGTCCTGGACTCCGCCGACGAACCGGACGCCGACCCTTTCGGCGCACCGGACGCTGATCCGGTCAGACCCTCGGACTGCCCATCGCCGCCCCACAACCCGCGAGAACGGCTGCCAGAAGCAGCACGAGGCCACCGCCCCGAAAGGCCGACCGGGCTGCCCGGCCGCAAGGAGCGGTCGAGGTGTGCGATCCTCCGCACGAGCAGGCCATTTCGAGAGCGACGCTGACCCTTAACCGGTTCGGGGACTCGCGCCATCCGGAATCCACCAGGTGTTCCAACAACGCCCGCAGTAAGCGTGCATCGCTCGGCGGCGGGGGCATAGGTTGAGATGTCCACCACCTGGGAGGGGGCCCGATGAGGCGTACGGAAGCGGCCAAGCAGTTGGGGAGGTTTGTACGGGAGCACCGTACCGACGGCGCGCGGCGCCTGCGGCAGGCTGGTATCTGGCTGTTGGCCGGGGCTGTGGGCACGGCCTTCGGGGTGCCGGTGGCGATCGCGTCGGTGGGCACCACCGAGGGGGCCCCGGGGCTGGCGGGTTTGCTGCTCGGGGTCGGCCTGGTGGGGTGGGGTCTGGGGATCTGGCGTCTGGTGCAGGCGTTCCGTACCCGGGAGCAGTGCTTCGACATTCATGAGCGGGGGTTCACCCACCGGTTGGCGGGCACCGCGACCGTGATCCCCTGGGGGGATGTGGCGCAGGTGAGTACCTCCGGTGGTGACGGCCGGCCGCTCGCCGACGCCCGGGGCATGGGCTCTACGTGCGAGATCCGGCTGCACAGCGGACGCCGGATCCGCGTCGATGGCTTCACCGAGGACATCCGGGGCCTGGCGGTGGTCGTCCATCGTGCGGTTCACCTCGGTCAGTTCCCTCAGGGCCGGGGACGCTGACCAGACCTGGCTGCCGCGTCCCAGCCGATGCAAGGGTGCGTCCCGGTGCGGTCATGAGCGGTCCGTCGGCGGTGCGGTCATGAGCGGTCCGTCGGCGGCTCGGAGACCGCAGTCCGTGGCCCTGGCCGCGGCCCAAGTGGTGAAGATGAGGAGTTCCGGAGTGTGCCGCGTCCTCCCGCGTCTCCATGACACGCGGGAGGACGACTGGGAGTGAACGGCGCCGGATCGCTACATCGGGCCGTCTTGTTGTTCAGGTCCCTGAGGTCCCTTGCGGTTCCTCAGGTCCCCTCAGAACCCCTCGGGGACGGATCCGTCCTGGTCGATGACGTTGTCGCCGGGGCCGCCGTCGATGTCGTCCTGCCCGGGGCCGCCGAAGAGGTAGTCGTTGCCGGGTCCGCCCTTGATGGTGTCGTCGCCCTCTTCGCCGTAGATCGAGTCATCGTTGCCGGCGCCGTCGAGGTGGTCGTCGCCGGGGCCGCCGTAGATCTCGTTGGCCACGTCATCGCCGATGACGGTGTCGTTGCCGTCCCCGGCCCACGCTGCGAACGAGTCGGTGATGGTGTCGTTGCCGGCGTTGCCGTTCGCGTTCGTGGCGTGGCTGATGGTGTCGTCGCCGTCGCCGCCCACCACGACGGAGGCGCCGATGATGGTGTCGTCCCCGTCCCCGCCGTGGACGTTCACATCGCCGCCGGAGATCTTGGCGCTGTCATTGCCGTCGCCGAGTTCGACGTTGCCCTGGTCGCCGCCGTGGTCCGGGTCGGGGACGGGCACGGTGCAGGTCACATAGGTCTGGTCGGTGGCGGTGGGATGGGTGCAGTCGGTGCCGGCGGCGATCTCGACAACGTCGTCGACGCCGAAGGTCAGCGTGGTGTCGGTCTCGCTGACCCGCTTGATGGTGAGCTTGTTGGTCTGGCCGTCGGCCGCCGTGTAGGCCATCACTCCGTCGGTGACGGTCACGGTGGCCGGCGAGACGGCCGACGACATCGGCGACGACGCCCCGGGCCAGGTGGCGGCCTGGGCGTTCCAGGCGAAGAGTCCGGTGCTGGCCGCGACGGCCAGTAAGGCGGCGACGCCGACCGGGCGGACGCGGCGGGAGCGCGGGCCAAGGGTGGACACGAAAGACCTCCGTGGGGAGTGGATCTGATTTCCGATCACTCGTTTCGACGTGGAAAATCCGCGCGGGGTTGTGCCGCTCCCATGCCCTGTTCACCGTTCTCTTCGAATTCCCATTTCGCGTTCAGCTCTACGACACCGGGAATTTTCTCCGCGTTCTCGGAATGTGCGTTTTTCGACCGGCGGGAATTCCGGAGAGTCCCCCGGAACGGGTGGCGAAGGCCGTACGGGGCACCGCTCAGGGCACCCGCTTCCTGACGACCGGTTCGTGGCTGCTCGTGCCGGCAGGACATGTATCTCGGCGAGCGTGTGGTCGATGAGAACGACAAGCTGCGGGGTACGAGTGCGGTCCTGGAGCGCGCCGTCGTCGACAAGGCCGGTGAGCGCCCCTGAACCGGGCCCGCATCCCTCAGCCATCCTCGGGGCCGTCTCGGCAGTCGGAAGGGCTGACCCGAGATTCTCCGGCCGACCTCGCCGTGGCAGGACACGGTCGCGGCGGAGGGGATCAGCCGCGAACGGCGGAACAGCCGCGAACGGCGGACTACTCCGCCGACTCCGTGGGTCGGGATGGCTGCGGAACGTATCGCTGCCGACGCACCGCTGTTCAGCCGGTGACCACGGGGCACTCGCCTTCGCCCCGCTCGGGCAGGGCGGCCGCGGCGGTGTGCAGGAGGGCGATGGCCTGGGGGAGGAAGGGGTTGGGGTCGGTGGTACGCCGGGTGGCATAGACCCGACGGGTGTGGGTGGAGTCGGTGAGCCGGACGAGGCGGGTGCCGGATGCGTCGGGTGAGGTGGGGGTGTCCACGACGGCGAGTTCCGGTGCGATCGCCACCCCCAGGCCCTGGCGGACCAGTTCGTAGGGCAGGTTGTAGTCGTTCGTACGGAAGAGCACCTCGGGCAGAAAGCCGCCGGCCGCGCAGATGTGGCGCAGGCAGTGAGCGGCGTCGGTGTCCTCGTGGTAACTGATCCAGCGCTCGTCCCGCAGGTCGGCGAGGCGGATGCGCTGCCGTCCGGCGAGGGGGTGTCCCGCGGGGAGGAGGAGGTAGAGCGGCTCTTCCCGTACCAGCGTGTGTTCCAGGCCCTCGGGCCAGCTGTGCGGTACCACGCCGTACTCGAAGATCACGGCGAGATCCAGCCGCCCCTCCAGTACCGCGGGCACGGTGACGTGCGGGTCGCCCTCCTCGTAGCGGACGTCGACCTCGGGCCGATCGCGGAGGAACCCCGTCAGCACCGTGGGCACCAGCCGGAACCCCGCGGACCAGAAGCTGCCCAGCCGCAGTCGCCCTCGCTCGGCCGCGGCGTAGGCGCGCATCTCGTTCTCCGTCGCCGACAGGTCGGCCAGCAGCCGTCCCGCGCGCAGGGCGAGCCGGAGCCCGGCCGCAGTGGGGCGCACGCTGCGCGGTGAGCGCTCGAAGAGCGGGACGCCCAGGGCGCGCTCGACGGTGGAGATCTGCTGGGAGACGGCGGAGGGGGTGTAGCCGAGGCGCTGGGCGGCCGTACGGAACGAGCCCGCGGCGACCACCTCGCATATCGCCTGAAGCTGCGGCGGAGTCAGCATCAAATGAACTTAACACTCCGCATGGAAACGTTCATTCTCCCTGTTCTTGCCCAGGCTGCCGCCATCCCGCAGATTGGGCGTTCACCAGCCCCGCGCCGGTCCTCTGACCAGCGGCCCAGAAGGGAGGCACCGTGCTCGGAAGGCATGCGCGAGCCCACGCCACCGCACTTCCCCTCGCGCTCGCGACGCTGCTCACGTTGACCGTGACGGCCTGTGGCGGCACCGCGACCGTCAATCAGTCCAAGGTGCCCGAGCAGCGCGTCGACCCCGCACTCCGCGCCCTGCTCCCTCGGGACATTCGCGATGAAGGGTCCATCACGTCGGCCGTCGGCAACGACTACCCGCCGCTGTCCCTCCTGGACATCGACAACAAGACCGTCATCGGCGCCGAACCCGACCTCATTCACGCGGTCGGCCAAATCCTCGGCGTCCGCGTGCACCTGGTGCAGGCGAACTTCGACAGCATCATCGGCGGTGTCCGGTCCAGGCGCTACGACGTGGCGATCCAGGCCATGCTCGACAAGAAGGAGCGCCAGTCGCAGGTCACGTTCGTCGATTACATGAAGACCAGCAGCTCGATCCTCGCCTCCAGGAAGGCCGCCGGGAACATCCGCTCCCTCACCAGTCTGTGCGGCAGCCAGGTGGCCGTCGAGCAGGGCACCTCGCAGGTGGACGATGTGGCGGCGCAGGCCGAGAAGTGTGCGGCAAACGGCGGGCCGGAGCTGGAGAAACTGGTCTTCCCCGACTCCGTCGGCTGCTTCCAGGCGCTGTCCACGGGCCGCGCCGACGCGTTCGTCGGCGGCACCCCCACCGTCGTCTACCAGGCGGAGATGTCGCACGGCAGGTTCCGCACGGCCGGTGAGCCGTACCGCTTCCTGCCCTACGGAATCCTGATCAACAAGGAGGAGCCGACCTTGGTACGGGCCGTCCGCGGTGCCCTGCAGAAACTCATCGACAACGGCACCTACGCGAAGATCCTCAAGCAGTGGAACATCAGGTCCGGAGCCCTGAAGAGCGCCACGGTGAACGGGGGTGCGGCATGACCGGGACCCTCATCCGGGCGGACTCCGGCGACGCCGCCGAGTCCCTGCGCCCCGTCCCGCCGCGCCGTCCGGGGCAGCGCGTCGCCGCGGTCGTCGTGGCCTTCCTGCTGGTCTTCCTCCTGGAGGGCTGGATCACCAATCCCCGTATGCAGTGGGGGACCGTCGGTGAGTTCCTCTTCTCGCCGGTGATCATGGAGGGGCTGCGGACCACGCTGCTGCTGACGTTCCTCGCCATGGCACTCGGCATCGTCGGCGGTGTCGTCCTCGCCATCCTGCGGATGTCCGCCAACCCGATACTCTCCCGGCTCAGCTGGTGCTACATCTGGCTCTTCCGCGGCACCCCGCTGCTGGTCCAGCTCCTCTTCTGGTATTTCCTCTCCGCGGTCGTCCCCACCATCGGCCTCGGCATCCCCTGGGGGCCGACATTCGTGCGGGCCGACACGAACGACCTCATCACCCAGCTCACCGCCGCTGTCCTCGGCCTCGGGCTGCACGAGGCGGCGTACATGGCCGAGATCGTCCGCGCGGGCATCACCTCCGTCGACGACGGCCAGAACGAGGCCGCCCAGGCGCTGGGCATGTCCCGCGGGCAGACCCTGCGCCGCATCGTGCTGCCGCAGGCACTGCGCATCATCATCCCGCCCACCGGCAATCAGGTGATCTCCATGCTGAAGACCACCTCGCTGGTCTTCGCCATCGCCGTGCCCGAGCTGCTGACCTCCATCCAGGGCATCTACTCACGCAACTTCCAGCAGGTTCCGCTGCTGGTCGTCGCCTGCTTCTGGTACCTCGTGGCGACCTCCGTACTGGGCGTCGGCCAGTACT
The DNA here is from genome assembly GCF_047337785.1 of Streptomyces lacaronensis. NCBI lineage: Bacteria > Bacillati > Actinomycetota > Actinomycetes > Kitasatosporales > Streptomycetaceae > Streptomyces > Streptomyces lacaronensis. The sequence goes on along the minus strand of NZ_JBLHDK010000003.1, from coordinate 539,275 downwards.
ACCTGGAACGGCGCTTCGGCCGCGGAAACGTCCGCGACCTGCCGCCCACCCCGCTCCAGCGGTTGCGCGCCGCGGCCCGGAACCACCGTAAGGAGAGCGCACGTTGACACCAGCCGTGATCAGAGCCGAGAGCGTGCACAAGAGCTTCGGCCGCACCGATGTGCTCAAGGGCATCGACCTGACCGTCGCCCCCGGGGAGGTGATGTGTCTGGTGGGCCCCTCCGGGTCCGGCAAATCCACCTTCCTGCGCTGCGTCAACCATCTGGAGACCATCGACCGGGGACGCCTGTACGTCCGTGACGAGCTCGTCGGCTACGAAGAGCGGGACGGCAAGCTTCACGAGCTGAGCGAAAGGGCCGTCTCACGACGCCGCCAGGGCATCGGCATGGTCTTCCAGCGCTTCAACCTCTTTCCGCACATGACCGCGCTGGAAAACGTCATCGAGGCCCCCGTCCAGGTCAGGAAGGTGCCGAGGAAACAGGCACGCGAGCGCGGCGCGGAACTGCTCGACCGCGTCGGCCTCGCCGACAAGGCGGCCAGCTACCCCGCCCAGCTCTCCGGCGGCCAGCAGCAGCGGGTGGCCATCGCCCGCGCGCTGGCGATGGAGCCCGAACTGATGCTCTTCGACGAGCCCACCTCCGCGCTCGACCCCGAACTCGTCGGAGAGGTGCTGGAGGTGATGCGAGCGCTCGCCGACGACGGCATGACCATGGTCGTCGTCACCCACGAGATGGGCTTCGCCCGCGAGGTCGGCGACTCGCTGGTGTTCATGGACGACGGAGCCGTCGTCGAGACCGGCCCGCCGGCGGACGTGCTGAGCGACCCGCGCCACGAACGCACCCGCGCCTTCCTCAGCAAGGTTCTCTGACCACCTCGCCGGGATTCTCCGACCCTCCCCGGCAAGGTTTTCCGGTCGCCGGGCGCGCTCTCCGACCGCCCCACACCTGACCGCCACCGAAGGAGTCTCCATGACCCGTGCCCTCGTCATCGGCGCCGGAGTGATAGGCGCCGCCACCGCACACCGCCTGGCCGAGGCAGGTGTCAGCGTCACCGTGCTCGACGCCGGAGGCCGCACGCCGGGCACCTCCAGCGCCACCTTCTCCATCGACGTCACCCATCTGAAGACCCCCCACTCGTACTTCCTGCTCAACCGGCGCAGCGCCGCGCTCCACCGGGAGCTGGAGCACGAGATCCACGCGGCCACGGGAGCCGTCGGCTGGCGCCATCCCGCGCCGCTCGTCCAGTGGGGCCACACCGAGGAGGAACAGCGCGTCCTCCGCGCGCGTGCCGAGCGCCTCGCGGGCTGGGGGCACCCCTGCCGCACCGCCGACCCCGGCGAGTTGCGCACTCTCGCACCTGCCGTCGACCCCGCCTCCTGCCGCGCCACCGAACTCGTCGTGCACGACGACGCCGCCTGGTACGACGCCCCTCTCCTCGCGCGCACCCTCCTCGACCGGGCCGCGGCCCTGGGCGCCGACATCCGCTACGACAGTCCCGTCACCGCCTTGCTGCTGGACGGTGAGCGGGTACGCGGCGCCGAGGCACGGGGCCGGCGCTTCGAGGCCGACCACATCGTCAACTGCGCGGGCCCCTACGCCGGGCGCATCGCCGAACTGGCCGGGGTACGGCTGCCGTTGCGCCAGATCCCCGGTCTGGTGGGCGAGTCCGTCCCGCTCGCCGAGCCGCTGCGCGCCATCGTCACGACCCCCGGCGTCGATCTGCGCCCCGCCCCGGGCAACCGGGTCTGCGCCATCTCCTGGCCGGTCGACGCCCTCCTCGCCCCGGCCGCGTCAACTGATGTGCCGCCCGAAGCGGACCTCCTCAGCCGGTGCGCCGCGATCCTGCCCGCCTTCCGCTCCCTGGGGGGCACCCGGATCGGTGTACGCCCCGTTCCCGAAGACGGCCTTCCGCTGGTCGGCCCGCATCTCCAGGCTCCCGGCCTCTACACCATCACCACCCACAGCGGCGTCACCCTCGCCCCGCTCCTCGCCGCCCTCGCCGCCGCGGAACTCACCACTTCCATGCCCGAACCCACCCTGGCTCCTTACCGGCCCGACCGCGACACCTCACACCCCATCCGCGACGAAAGCCTGGCAGTGATGAGCGGGCACCGCGCTGAAGCCGGTTGAGTTCTCAGGACTGATGACGTGAAGTGCCCCGGAGGGCGGCGACAGCGTCGCCGGTACCGCGCAGAGCCGGTCCGCGTCCAACGGGGACGGCAAGGGTGAGGCGGAGCAGGCCAGCAGCGGCTATGACACCAAGGCGGGCGCGCGCTCGAGGACCGCCTCGGGCGGGACGGACGAGGTCACGAGCAAGGGCACAACGGCCGGCGCTCAGCAGTGCCGCGGCGACGAGATGCTGGAAGACCCGGCGGGACCCGGCGCAGGATGCCGTCGATCACCTGGCGGTGACCCGGCCACCGACCGCACCGCCCGTAGCCCCGACCGGCAGAAACGGCCGCAGCCGCTTCGGCCGCGGCCTGGCCATCGTCGGCCAGGACAACCTCCGCCGGATCGTGCCGCGTGAGAGAGCCCGGCCGGGCGGCGCGAACATCGGCCTGATCGACACGGCCCCCGCCGCCCCCTTGACGCCGGGCCCCAATGGCCTGGTCGAGGGCACATCCGGTACGCCGACCGCTACGGCGAGGCGCTCACGCGGCTACGCGCTGACCACCGTGGCCCGACCCACGGCCACCGCCTGGGCGCGTGCCCTTGAAGAGCGCCTCCGAAGTCCACCACGCGCCGCGCCGTTCCATTCGCGCCGGCCGCGCGACTGCCCCGAGGTCTGGGAACTCACCGACTCCACGCGGGAGCCCGTTCGAGGTGAAGGGCGTGCCCGGTGGTCAGCGCCCGAGCAGTGTGCTCTGCCGTCACACCGCTCAGTCCCGTCCCCAGCGACAGCGCGCGCAGGGAGAGAACCTGCGCGGCCATCATCGCGATGACCGGATCGTCGGAGGTGAGGTAGGGCTCGCAGTCGGCGTCTCCCAGATCGCCGGGACCGACGCGGCGGCCGCCGCGCACCTCCTCCATAAGCTCTTCGATGCGTGTACTCAAGGGAGCCGGTGCCTCGTCCGCCGCCCACCGCAGATACGGCAGTTCGCGTGTGCCCATCGCGAGCACGACAATCTCCGCCAACTGCCGGATGGCCGGATCGGGGTGCAGCAAGTGGTGCGCCTGACAGACCGGGATGCAGGTGCAGACCTTGTTGCAGGTACAGATCACACCTCCGCCACCGCCGTAGGTGGGGGTGGGCGCTTCGTACGTCGGGGTCGGCGGTTCGTACGTCGGGGGATCGTACGTCGGTGGTTCGTAGGTCGGAGTCGACAAGTCGGGGGACGACGTCGAGGGGCTGGGGGTCTGAGTCCGCGGGGCGTGGGTCGGCGGTCTCGACGAGGGACGGGAACCGGCGGGAGACGGGGACGAGGCGGGCTCCGAGCCCCCGTCGTCGCATCCGCCGAGCAACAGGGCCGCCGCGACCGACGACGCGATGCCCGCACCCAGGAGGCCACGCCGCCCGGACGTCGCTGTCCACGGCGGCCTGGTGACGGGTAGGACCTCCACCGGGCTCGTGGGGTCCTCCTGTGCCATGTGCTGGATCTCGTACCGCGGAGCACCGGAGGGCTGTCCGGGGTCGGGCTGGTCCTTCCCTGAGCGCCTGGGCCGCGGCCACGGCAGCATGACGTCATTCATGCTCGCCTCCATGAACGCCACAGGGCTCGCCGTCACGGGTGTCGCGCCACAGGAGACCGCCCGATCCGGCGATCCGGGTGAGCAGCTGGTCCTTCACCAGCTCCCGGGTGATGTGGCAGCGCTGGGACCCGGTGAACTCGCCCCGTCCGTTCGCCGACAGCGACTTGTGGTAGCAGTCGCCCGCGCAGTTCCACTTGGCGAAGCACCCGTCGCAGAAGGACCGGTGTTCGACGCCCAGGCCGCGCAGCCGGTTGAGCCGGTCCATGTCGAAGGTGTAGCCGTCCGGCCCGGACGAACCGTAGAAGAACACATCGGCGAACTCGTTGTCCTCGGAGAACGCCTCGAAACAGGCCGATACGTTCCCCGCGGGGCTCAGGCAGAAGTTGTCCTGGGTGACCCCGCAGAAATGGTTGGTGAGCGTCCCGACCCGGGCCGCGCTGTAGATCAGCTCATGACCGAAGCGGGCGGCCCTGCCCTGGGCCTCCCGGTAGGCGGCGATGAACTCCTCCGTCTCGGCGTCCGGCTTCCCCGCATGACGCCCCAGCTGATAGGCGGGCTCCACCTGCACGCGTTGCGGCGTGAAGTTCGACAGGACGAACTCGATCGAGTCGGGCAGCAGTGGTATCTGCTCGGCGGTGACGGTCAGCCGCACGGCGTAGGGGTAACCCGCCTCGGTGAAGCGGCGCATCGTGTGCATGACGCGAGCGCTCGACCCCGTACCCCGGACCGTCGGGCGGTGCTTGTCGTGCGCCTCGGGCAACCCGTCGAAGGACAAGCTCATACCGCCGTTGAGATGGGCGATCATCCAGTCGATCTGACGATCGGTGAACACGCCGTTCCCCGCCGACGCCGCGATGACCTCGAGGTCGCCGGCCCGCTCACGGGCGTATGCCAGCGACTCGGTCATCAGACGCCAGTGGACGCTCGGCTCTCCGCCTCCGTGATAGTTCACCCCGGCGAACGGCGCGCCGTCACGCCGGGCGTTGTCGATGACGAAGTCGATGCCCCGCTTGGCGACGTCCATCGTCATGTACGTGGCCGGAGTGTCGCCCGCCGATGCATAGCAGTAGGTGCAGCGCAGATTGCACGCCGTCGTCAGGAAGAGCGTGACCTCGGTCGGAGAGGGGGCGCCTCGACGGCGGGTGACAGGTGAGGGGGGTTCTCGCAGAAGCCCCGTCTCACGGGCGAGCGCCACCACGCTGTCGTCCCCACCCTCACCGGCCAGGACGCCGGAGAGCGCCGACACCATGCCCTTCGTGGCGGCGAAGGCCACACCGTGCAGCGGCGCGTACACCAGCTGTGCCCCGTCCTCCAACGGGATCGCGAAGACGTCCGTCGTTCCGTTCAACGATCACTCCAAGCCACTCGCCTTCGATCCCGCTGCGACACGGTTGCGGCACGGACAGCGGGAGGTCACCGTGCAGCGCACATGTCCGAGCGGAGCTCTCCCGTCGCTCCGCGCGGCACCGGCGCGCCCGGCACATCCTGCGCCGGGTGGCCCGGGACCCCTCCCGACGGGAACGGGTAAGAGTGTCGAGCCGGTACTGCACGGGCTACCAGGGTGTCAGCTTCGGTCTCGCTGTCGCCGACCATCAGCCCGAGGGCCTCGCGTCCGCCGTCCTTGGTGATGCCGTGGCGATCACCACGGCCGGCCCGGGAGAGATCGCCGCAGATCCTGGAGACCTCGCTCTTGGAGTTCCCGGTGTCACCGCCCAGGGGCCTTGACCAGGTCGTCGACGCTGCGGGTGGACACGCCCTGCACGCGCCTCCATGATGACGGCGTAGAGGGCCTTGGTCGATGCGCCACCGGCGTTCCAGCAGCGACGGAAAGAACGACCCGTTGATCTCTAACCGAGCTGGGCGCGTCGGCAGGTTCCGGTGAATACGCTGCCGAGTCGGTCGTCCAGCGCGGCGAGGATCGTCGGTTTCGGCGTGCCGTTGGGGTCGATGTGCGTGTGCAGGGCGAGTCCTTCGGTGAACGCGACGATTTGCAGGGCCTGGTCAGCCGCGTCGATCCCCTGAGCGACCTCGCCGCATACCGTGCCATTTCTGATGGCCTGGGCGACGCGTGAGCGGATGCCCACGAGGGTCTCTCTCTGGACGGCGGCAAGGCGGGCGTTGTGCGCGGCTTGGTCTGCGAAGGCGAGACGGACGAGGAACTCGGCGCGGCGGGCGTCGTCCAGCGGCATGAGCTCGGCCAGCGCCTGCCGCAGCATCTCGGCGATGGTGCGGCCCTCGGCCTCGCCTCGGTTCACCAGCTCGTCCACTCGTGCGGTGAAACGCCCGTTGACGCGGGTGAACGTGGCCAGCAACATTTCGTCCTTTGCCGTGAAGTAGTGCTGCACCAGGCCGACGGACATGCCCGCTTCTGCGGCGGTCCGCGCGACGGTCACGGCGGTGAGGCCGTGTCGCACGACCAAGCGTTGGACGGCGTCGGTGATCTGCCCGTGTCGGACGTGATGGTCGGCAACTCTCGGCACGTGAGGACGCTATCGCATGCTATAACCGTACGTCTATATTGCTACCGGAGGGGGCCTTGCGATGATCCGACGACGCTCAACCCGTCTGTTAGGCCTGGGACTTGCTCTTGCTCTCCTGCTGCCACCCGGTATGGCCACCGGGGGCCAGGCCAGTGGCGGACAGACGGTCGGCAGCCGCCGTGACCCGGCCCTGCAGGCCCTGGTCGACCAGGTGGTGGCCCACCCGAACCCCAACCCGGGCGCTTTCCTACTCGCCCGCCATAGCTCGGACGACCGCTTCGGATCGGCCGGCGTCGCCGACCGATCCGCCGGCACACCCATGGCCCCGGACCTGAAGTTCCGCACCGGGAGCGTCACCAAGAGCTTCACCGCAACGGTCGTCCTGCAACTCGTCGCCGAGCACCGGCTGCGACTGGACGACACCGTGCAGAGCCTGTTGCCCGACCAAGTCCGCACCGACAACGCTCTGGCCGGTGCGCCCATCACTATCCGCCAGCTGCTCAACCACACGAGCGGGCTGTACGACTACATCGACCGGCTGCTTCCCCACTTCCGCGGGCTTGACCAGTACTGGCCCCGGGACCAGCTGATCAGCATCGGCCTTGCCCAACCCCGGTACTTCCCGGCTCCTGGCACCCGGTTCCGGTACTCCAACACCAACTACCTGCTGCTCGACCTGATCGTCGAACGGATCACCGACCGCGACCTGCGCACCAACCTCGAACGCCGCGTCTTCGCCCCCCTCGGGCTGCGCGACACCTCGTACCCGCTGGCACGGACCACCATCGACGGAGCCCACGTACACGGCTACGCGGACGTCTCGCTCCTGCTGCCGAACGCACCGGACCCAACCCGGTTCGACGTCACCGCGTTCAGCCCATCCGAGGCTGGTGCATCGGGCGCCCTCGTCACGACCGCGGCCGACATCGCACGCTTCTACCGGGCCCTGCTGCAGGGACGCCTCCTGCCCCCAGGCCTGCTTCGCCGGATGCTCACCGACACGGTCCCCACAACCGGCAGCGCCCCGCCCACTGTCGCCTACGGCCTGGGTGTCTACGTCTACGCCACCAGTTGCGGCCGTGCGTACGGCCACGGCGGCAGCACACTCGGGTACCTGACCTTCGCCCTCAACAGCCGCGACGGGCGCGACCAACTCGTCGCCCACACCAACTGGAACTCGTTCGCCGACACCGGGATCGACGAGGACTTCTGGGCTGCCTTCCAGCAGGGCTACTGCGGAAAACCTGGGTAGATCAGGCCGCCATCGGCGAACTGCGCGTCGCTCGTTCTGACGAGATAAAATCTCGCGGGCCCGCACACCACGGAACGGGGGATGGCGCATGGTGGCACCGCAGGCCAGATGGAGCGCCTTGCTGGAGATGCTGACGCGCGAAGGGCGGATCGAGGTCGAGGCCGCCGCCGACGCACTGCGGGTCTCCGCCGCCACGATCCGGCGTGATCTGGACGAGTTGGCGCGCCAGCAGATGGTCACCCGTACCCATGGTGGTGCCGTGATCAACGCTATCGCCTACGATCTGCCGCTCCGCTACAAAGCCGCGCGCAACGCTCCGGAGAAGGAGCGGATCGCTGACGCGGCGGCGGGCCTGGTGAAGGCGGGTGCGGTGGTGGGTCTGAACGGCGGTACCACGACCACTTCGGTCGCCCGGGCGCTGGCGACCCGGCCGGAGCTGAGCCGCGAGGGAGCCGGGCCCTCGCTGACGGTGGTCACCAACGCGCTGAACATCGCCAACGAACTGGCTGTACGCCGCCATATGAAGCTCGTCGTCACCGGGGGCGTGGCCCGTACCGCCTCCTACGAGCTCACCGGACCGCTCGCCACCGAGGTGCTCGAGCAGATCACCCTCGACCATGTCTTCATCGGTGTGGACGCGATCGACGTCCGGCACGGTGCGACGGCCCGGGACGAGGGCGAGGCCGGCATCAACCGGGCGCTGGCCCTGTGCGCCGAGCAGGTGGTCGTTGTCGCTGATTCCTCCAAGCTGGGGCGGCGGGCCTTCGCCCGCATCTGCCCGGTGGAGGACGTCCATGTACTGGTGACCGACAAGGCGGCGGGCCCCGAGCTGACCGAACCGTTCGCCGCCGCGGGCGTGGAGATCGTCCGGGCCTGAGCATCGGCTGGGTAACGCACTTGACGGAGCCTGCCGTCAGACCGCTGATCAGACGGCGCTCTGTAGAGATGAATTGATTACTTCTGCTTGTAACTTGCAGGAGTCAAGCAACTACATACACCGGGGCGGACGGCCGGTGTCGGCGCTCGCCGAGCCGCTGACGGAAGAGCTTCTCAGCGCTGAGCGGTTCACCTTCCTTGGCCGGGGCTGGACGTATGGGCCCAGCGGGGCCTTGAAGAGACAGCCCGCACCGACGGCCAGTTGGTCGCCCCCGCCCCCGGGGTGCGATCCAGGGGCTGATCTGTCGTGTGGGAGAAGGGCCCACCGAATCCGTCCAGTTCACGCAGATTTTACCGTCGGCTTTCCCGGGGTCCGCGGCCTCGGGAAACAGGGCGCGGACCGGCGAAGTCCACCGTCGTCAGGGGCGACCGGAGGGGTGGAGGGGCCAAGAAATCATGGAAGGGGAGCGTTGACATCTGATGGATCTGGCCAGAACATCAACACAAATAAGCATGACCAAGCATGACTTTGCAGTGGCCACTCCATGACGCCGGCCCGCCCCGCAGGAGGACGTGAGTGCACACCCACCCGCGCAGACCGCGTAAACCCGGCAGATTCGGCACGCTCCTGGCCGCCGCGCTGGCCCTGACAGTCACACCGTCCGTCACCGACCCCCTCGCCACACCGGCCCGGGCGGACACCGCCGCCCAGCCGAGGGTGACCCACCACGCGGACGCCCTCACCGTGTCCGTGCCGGCCACGAGCAAGACCCCCGGCTACACCGTCGACATCGCCACCGACGAACTCGCCCTCACCACCGAGCGCGCCGGTAACACCGTGCTCAGCACCGCGGGCGGCGACACGGGGGGCCTGCGCTTCCGGTCCGGCGGCCAGTGGCAGCACGCGACCGAGGTCACCGACTGGACATGGAAGGACGGAGTCCTCACCCTCACCGCGGACACCACACTCGACGGTGCCACCGTCGCGGCGCGGCTGACACCCACCTCCGACCGCTACCAGCTCGACTGGGATGTCGAGGGCGGCGGCCCCGACCAACTCGGCCTCGCCTACGACCTGTCATCGGCCGGCCACTGGTACGGCCATGGCGAGGCGGAGACCCCACAGGGCGGCCCGGGAGTCAACCAGCCCTGGCCGCTCGACACCGGCGAGGTCGACCACGAAACCTTCGGCCCGGCCTCGTACAACATGATCGACCCGTTCTGGTACACCTCCAAGTCGACCGGTCTCCGCGTCGATACCGGGGATGTCATGGACGTGACACTCAACAAGCGCAAAGACGGCCTCGGCACCTTCACCGTCGAGTCGCCCGACACCTACAAGGCCACCGTGTTCGTCGAGTCGACCCCGCTGGAGGTCTACCGCGACTACATCGGCATCGTCGGCAAGCCGGGCAAGAGCGACGCCACGTACGAGCAGTACGCCAAGCCGCTGTGGAATTCGTGGGCGCAGTTCTACACCAAGGTCGACCAGGAGAAACTGCTCGACTACGCCACCGACCTCCACGACAACGGTCTCGACGGGCACACCATCCAGCTCGACGACAAGTGGGAGTCGAACTACGGCAATCTCACCTGGGACCCGAAGACCTTCCCCGACCCCAAGGGCATGTCCGACAAGATCCACGACATGGGGTTCGACTTCGGCCTCTGGGTCACACTTTGGATCAACCTCGACTCCGACAACTACCAGCACGCGGTCGACAACGGCTATCTGCTCATGGATGCGAAGGACACCAGCAAGCCCTGCCAAGTGACCTGGTGGAACGGCCAGGCCGGAATCATCGACCTGGCGAACCCCGACGCCAAGGCCTGGTACGAGGGCAACCTCAAGAAGCTCATGGACACCTACGACATCGACGGGCTGAAGTTCGACACCCGCTTCTTCGATGAGAAGTGCGCGCCGCGCGAAGGCCACCGGGCCACCGACTACCAGAAGCTCGGCACCCAGCTCGCCGACGAGTACGACCTCCAGGGCGCGGGTATCCGGGTGCACTGGAACGAAACGGCCCACAAGGCCGGCTTCGTCACCCGTCAGGTCGACAAGGGCACCGGCTGGGACTCCCTGCGCGCCTCCGCCACCCAGAACCTGGCGATCTCCACCATCGGCTACCCGTTCGTCGAATCCGACATGATCGGCGGCTCCGGCGGCCAGCCCGCTCCGTCGAAGAACGTACTGGTGCGATGGGCGCAGTCCGCCTCGCTGATGCCCCTGATGTACTCCTCGACCTCACCGGTGGACACCAACGACACCACCACCGGGCAGAAGGTGGATTACGACCAGGAGACGGTCGACCTCTACCGGCAGGCGATCGAGACGCACAAGAAGCTCGCCCCGTACATCTGGGACCAGGTCCAGTCCACCCTGAAGACCGGCGACCCGATCATGCGCCCCCTGTTCTTCGACTTCCCGAAGGACGAGGAGAGTTACACCGTCACCGACGAGTGGATGCTCGGCCCGGCCGTGCTCGCCGCGCCCAAGCTGAGCACCGGCGCCACCCGGACCGTCCATCTGCCTCCCGGCACCTGGTACGACGTCAACCAGGGCACGGTCATCCGCGGCCCCAAAACCCTCAAGGGGTACGCGGCGCCGCTCGGCGTCACCCCGGCGTTCGTCAACCTCAAGGCCAAGGGCGCCGCCAAGGCGATCAAGGCGCTGAAGCGCGACGGCGTCCCGGCCGCCTCCGTCCTGATCAGCCCCGACGCTCCGGTCACCGGCTCCGGCACGCCCTTCGAGGTGACCACCGAGTCGACCAACTGGTCCACCCGGGCCATCAGGGACGTCAGGGCGGCACTGGACCTCCCCGACGGCTGGACCGCCAAGGCGACCGGCCCCACCACCGCGAAGACCCTCCCGGCCGGGAGAACGCTCACCACCACCTGGACGGTGACCCCGGCCGACGACGCGAAATGGGGCGGTCACGATCTCACCGGGACGGTGACATACGACCGCGCGCGGAAGGTCACCGACACCGTGCGGGCGGAGGTCAAGGCGACCCCGGGCAGTGTGGCGGCCCCGTATCGGACGACCGCCACCACTGATGACGCCCGGTACGCCCAGGCCGGGGACCAGCTCGCCATCTGGGCCGGGGGTCAGGACCTGTCCGGGTGGAAGGACGAGAAGGGCGTCATCTACCGCGATGACGGGGCCGGGGAGAAGGCCACCGTGCAGGCCCAGTTGGTCTCCCAGCGCAGCGCCTCCCCGGTCGGCAAGGCCGGCGTCGCCCTCGCCAACGACCTGACCGCGCCGGAAAAGGGCGGTTACGCGGTGCTGGCCATGACCGAGAGTTACGGACTGGAGTTCATGACGGACAGCGACGGCGACGGGAAGCTCGACACCTGGGCGGGCGGTGGCTCGACCTACCACCCGGCCTATCTGAAGCTGACCCGGGACGGCGCCACCTACACCGCGTACGCCAGCAAGGACAGCGAGACGTGGTCGAAGGTCGGCACCGCCGAGGTGCCGTCGGCCACCGGCACCGGTGACGCCGGAATGGTGGCCAGCGCGGCCAATGCCAACTATCCCGGCGAAGACATCGAGGCCATTTTCAGTGGCTTCTCGGTCACCTGAGAGAGGGAACACAGACCCATGCCACGCAGGTCCGCAGCTGTCGCCGCCTTCCTCGCGGGTGTCGTGGTGGCCGCGAGCACCACCGCGATCGCCATCACTGGTACGTCCACCGGCACCGACCTCGATTCCAAGGCCACCACCCCCTGGCTGAGCGTCAAGGTCGCCGACGCCATGGGCACCAGGGACACCATCACCTGGGTGCCCACCGGATCCTTCGCCAGCTCCGCTGAGGAGCGGGTCCCGCGTTACCCGATGACCGCCATCCAGGGCAAGGACACCAAGGAGCTGACGCTCTCCGCCGTGCGCAACGAGCAGGTCTCGGCGCAGCTGGCGATCGCGTCCGGCCAGGATCTCGACAACGTCAAGGCCGTGGTCGGCGATCTCACCGGGCCCGGCGGGGCCACGCTGTCCGGCGACGACACCCGGGTCCGGTTCGTGAAGTACGTACCCGTGCAGCGGTCGAAGAGCGAGGTCGACTGGTCCGCCACGATCGACCAGGTCAGCTCCGGCAAGGAGGTCTCCGGCGACCGCAACCCCGATGTGGTCGGCGACGCTCTGGAAGAGCGGTCCGGCGTGGACGTGCCCGCGTACGCGGCGCAGCCGCTGTGGTTCACCTTCCGTGTCCCCGAGAAGGCCAGGCCCGGCACCTACCGGGGCACCGTGCGGGTCGACGCCGACGGCCGTACCCAGGCCAGTTACCCGCTGACCATCGAGGTCGCGGACGCGAGCGTGCCCGACCCGGAGGACTACGACTTCTTCCTCGACGTATGGGCGCAGCCGGAGACGATCGCCAAGAACCACGGCGTCAAGCTCTGGTCCGACCGGCACTGGAAGCTGATCGAGAAGTACGACCGCGATCTGGCTTCCCGTGGCCAGAAGGTCATCAACACCACCATCGTCGACAACCCCTGGCACCATCAGTGGTCGCTCGGCACCCGGGAGTCGCAGACCGCCACGCCGTACACCAGCATGGTGGGCTGGACCTGGAACGGAAAGGCGTTCTCCTTCGACTTCAGCCGCTGGGACACGTATGTCCGGACCGCCAGACGCGCCGGGCTCGGGCCCGATATCGGTGCCTTCTCCATGCTGGCGTTCCAGGACCGGGAGCACCTCACCTACACGGACACCCGCACCGGCAAGACCGTCTACGAGAACGTCGATCTGGGCGGGGACCGGTGGCGGGAGGCGTGGGGGGCGTTTCTGCCCGCCTTCGAGAAGCATCTGAAGGCGAAGGGCTGGCTGGGGGACACCTGGCTGTCCTTCGACGAGCGGCCCATCGACACGATGAGGGTCGTCAAGGACTTCGTCCACGAGGTCGCGCCGGTCTTCGACGACCGGATCTCCGTCGCCGGGTCGATCAGCACAGAAGGCGTCGCGTCGAACCTGTCCGTGGACTGGGGCGGCATCGACGCGATGACGAAGGAGAAGGTGGAGGAGCGGCGCAAGGCCGGCAAAACCACGACCTTCTACGTGTACGGCTCGCCGGCCCATCCCAACACGCTGTCGTACTCGCCCGCCGTGGAGTCGCGGATGCTGCCGTGGATCTCCGCCCAGCGGAATCTGGACGGCTTTCTGCGCTGGTCGTACAACAGCTGGACCAGCGACCCCTTCAAGCAGCCGGTGCACATCTTCACCCAGGGCGATGAATACCTGGTCTACCCGGGCGAGGACGGGCCGATGTCCAGCATCCGCTGGGAGCAGTTGAAGGAGGGCATCGAGGACTACGAGCTCATCGCCCGGCTGAGGGAGAAGGAGCCCGGCGCCGCCGACAGCGACGCCCTGACCGAGGCCCTCACCACGGCGACCCGCGACCTCGACGGCCGTACGAAGGACGTCACCGACATCGAGACCGCGCGGGCCGCAGTGGTGAAGGAGCTGACGTCATGAGAGGACGATGGGGCTCCCTGCTGCTCGCGACGCTCCTCGCTGTCATGCCCCTGATCGGCGCGAACGTCGCGACACCCGCCCAGGCGAAACCGCGGGCGCGGGAGCACACGGTCACCTACGACCAGTACTCCGTGAAGGTCGACGGCGAACCCCTGTACCTCTGGGGCGCCGAGTTCCACTACTTCCGGCTGCCCAGCCCCGACGCGTGGCGTGATGTACTCCAGAAGATCAAGGCGGGCGGATTCAACGCGGTCTCGCTGTACTTCGACTGGGGATACCACTCGTCCAAGCCGGGCGCTTACGACTTCACCGGCATTCGTGATGTGGAACGGCTGCTGGACGAGGCCGAGCGCGCGGGTCTGTATGTGATCGCCCGCCCCGGCCCATACATCAACGCCGAGGTCTCCGGCGGCGGCATGCCCGCCTGGCGCAAGACCCAAGCGGGCGTGAACCGCACCTCCGAGCCGGAGTACCTGGAGGCGGCCCGGGAGTGGATGAGCAGGATCAACCCGGTCATCGCCCGGCACCAGCTCACCCGGGGCACCGGCACGGTGATCCTCTACCAGGTCGAGAACGAGTACCAGGGCGGCCGCCAGGACGCCGACTACATGCAGACGCTCATCGACTGGGCACGCCAGGACGGTATCGACGTCCCGACCTTTGTCAACGACGGCGGCGCCAACAAGAACTGGGTGAGTGGCAAGGGCGCCCCGGACATCTACGGCTTCGACGCCTACCCACAGGGCTTCGACTGCAAGGACCCCGACACCTGGAAGAACCTGCCCGACTACTCCTACGTCAATGAGTGGAAGCCCGAGTCCCCCCTGATCATCCCGGAAGCGCAGGGCGGCGCCTTCGACCCCTGGGGCGGCACCGGATACCAGGATTGCGCGAAACTCACCGGGACCGACTTCACCCGGGTGTTCAGCAAGATGAACATCGCCGCCGGGGTGAGCGGCCAGTCCTTCTATATGACGTACGGCGGCACCAACTGGGGCTGGCTCGCCGACCCGGCCGCGGTCTACACGTCGTACGACTACGGGGCCCCGATCAATGAGTCCCGCCAACTGACCGATAAGTACCAGGAGTTCAAGCGCCTCGGGTACTTCGTCAATGCGGTCCGCCCGCTGGCGCGGACCGACAAGGCCGAGGCACCTACCCCTTCCGATGAGGCGTTGCGCGTGGACCGGCGGGTCAACCCCGACGACGGCACCCAGTTCTTCACCGTCCGGCACGCCGACACCCGGGTGAAGGACAAGGACGAGACCACCCTGTCCCTCTCGGGTAGGGACGGCGCCTACCCGCGCGTACCGCAGCAGGGCGCGATCACCGTCGACGGCCGGGACGCCAAACTCCTCGTCGCCGGCTACGACCTGGGCGACCAGCGGCTCGTCTACTCCACCTCGGAGATCATGACACACGCCACCATCGGCGACCGGGACGTGGCGCTGCTCTACGGACGTGAGGGCGAGGCCGGCGAGACCGTACTGCGGTACGCGAAACGCCCGAAGGTCACCGTCCTCGACGGCGATGTCACCTCCACCTGGGACGCCGAACGCGGCGACCTGCGGCTGAACTACACGCACAAGGGGCTGGCCCGGGTGTTGGTGAACGGCCTCGAACTGCTGATCGCCGACACCGCCGAGACCGCCCACTGGTGGCGGCAGGACACCGCGGCGGGCCCGGTCCTCGTGCGTGGCCCGTCCCTCGTCCGCACCGCCGAACTGGCGGGTGGCACCCTGAAACTGACCGGCGACTCCACCAGGGCCGCGAAGATCGAGGTCATCGCGGACACCACCAAGGTGACCTGGAACGGCCGCAAGACCGCCGTCACCCAGCCGCCTCGCCCCGTCGCACTGCCCGCGCTGACGACGTGGAAGTACAAGGAGGAGGCGCCGGAGTCCGCCCCGGGCTTCGATGACTCCGCCTGGACCACCGCCGACCACCTCACCGCCGAGAACCCGGAGCTGGTGGGATCGCTGCCCGTCCTCGCGATGGACGAGTACGGCTTCCACCACGGCAACGCCTGGTACCGCGGCCGGTTCACCACCACGGGCAAGCCGACCGCGCTCGCGCTGAACGCCAACACCGGTCCCACCGGCCAGTACGCGGTCTGGCTCAACGGCCGCTACCTCGGCAGCTCCGGCAGCGGCGCGCACACCTTCGACATCCCGACGGACACACTGAAGGACAGCGGCGACAACGTGCTCTCCGTCCTGGTGGAGAACGCGGGCCACAACGAGGAATGGGGCCACGACTACTCCAAGGAACCGCGCGGCCTGTTCGGCGCCGAGGTGATCGGCGGGGCCTCCACCCTCACCTGGAAGATCCAGGGCAGCCGCGGCGGCGAAGACCCGGTCGACACCGCCCGGGGCCCTTACAACAACGGCGGGCTGTACGGGGAGCGGGCCGGCTGGTCGCTGCCGGGATACCCCGACGGCAGCTGGAAGAGCACCACCCTCTCCCGGCAGACCGGGAAAACCGGGCCTGGCGTGCGCTGGTACCGCACCTCCGCCCGGCTCGACCTGCCGCGGGGCCAGGACACCGCGATCGCGCTGGACCTCGACCAAGCAGAGGGCGGCGGCACCGGCTACCGCGCCCAGATCTTCGTCAACGGCTGGCTGGTCGGGCGCTACCTGCCGGACACCGGACCGCAGACACGCTTCGTCATCCCCCCGGGCATCCTGCGCGAGCGGGGCACCAACACCATCGCCCTGGCCGTCTGGTCCACCGACGAGGACGCGGGCCCCGGCTCGGCCAAGCTCGTCGACCTCGGTGCCTCGGCGGGCGGGATCAAGGTCGGTACGGTGGCCGCGCCCTCGTACGACGCCAAGACGTACGCCATGCCGGACTCGGGCGCTCAGGTCACCGTCGATGCCGAGCCGTTCCTGAGCACCGGCACCGCCGCCAAGGTCCCCGTCACCCTCGGCGTGCCGAAGGACGCGCCGACCGCCCGGAACGTCGAGCTGGCGCTGAAGGTCCCGGACGGCTGGACGGCGACCACCGACGACACCACCCTTTTCCACCGGGTGCGGCCCGGCGACACCGTGACCGCGGACTACACCGTCACCCCGCCGGATGACCCGGTCCCCTACGCCGTCCTGTCCGCGACCGCCACGCTCACGCAGACCGGCCGTCCGGGCACCGCCACCGGGGTACGGGCCGTGCAAGTGCCGCCGCGAGGGCTGTCCGACGACGCCTATGTGAGCGACCTGACCCTGGTCAAGGCGGTCAACGGCTGGGGTCCGGTGGAGAAGGACGCCTCCAACGGGGAGTCCGCCGCGGGCGACGGGCGGAGGCTCTCCGTCGGCGGCGCCACCTACGACAAGGGACTCGGCGTGCACGCGAACAGCCAGATCCGGGTCCATCTCGGTGGCGGCTGCACCCGCTTCACCGCCACCGCCGGGGTGGACGACGAGGTCGGCGACAACGGCAGCGTCTCCTTCCAGGTGATCGCCGACGGCCGCTCCCGCACCACCAGCCCGGTGGTGCGCGGCTCTGACGGCGGCACCGACATCGACGTGGACGTGACCGGCGCCCGCTGGCTGGAGCTGCTGGTCGACGGGGACGGCGATGTCTCCACGGACCACGCCGACTGGGCCGGCGCCAAGCTGACCTGTACGGGCGGCACCTCGTGAACTTCGCGCGCGTCGGCCACCTGCGTACCGCCCTGGCCGGAACACTGGCCGCCGTACTGCTCGCCATCCTGACCGCGGCGGTGCCCGCCCACGCCACGGTCCAGGCCGCCGCCGCCAAGGCCACGCCTCACACGGTCGGTTACGACAAGCACTCCGTCACCATCGACGGCAAACGACTCTTCGTATGGTCCGGAGAGTTCCACTACTGGCGGCTGCCCAGCCCGGACCTGTGGCGTGATGTGCTCCAGAAGATCAAGGCAAGCGGTATGAACGCGGTCTCGATCTACTTCGACTGGGGCTTCCACTCGCCGGCGAAGGGCCGTTACGACTTCACCGGTGTCCGTGACGTCGACAAGCTCCTCGACATGGCCGAGGAGGCCGGCCTCTATGTCATCGCCCGCCCCGGCCCGTACATCAACGCCGAGACGGACGGCGGAGGCTTCCCCGGCTGGCTGATGACCCAGAAGGGGCAGGCCCGGTCCACCGACCCCGAATACCTTTCCGCCGCCCGCGAGTGGCTGAAGGAAATCGACCGGATCCTCGCTCGCCGCCAGGTCACCGACGGCACCGGACCGGTGCTGCTCTACCAGGTCGAGAACGAGCTGTACGACCCCGACGGCCGGGACCACATCGTCGAGTTGAGCAAGCAGGTGCGCGCCGACGGCATCACCGTGCCCCTCGTCGGCAATGAGCCGATGCCGCAGTACGCGGGCGGTGAGGGTCTGGACTTCGTCGGCGAGCTGGACCAGTACAACTCCTTCTGCAAGGGCGAGTGGTGGCTGCCCGCCCTCGAGCGGCAGCAGGACGACGCACCGCTGGCGATCTTCGAGGCCGGCACCGGCTGGTTCCAGACCTGGGGTGACACGGGCTATGAGAAGTGCCGGGAGAAGATGGGCCCGGCCTACCAGAAGATCGTCAACAAGCACGAGGTCATGCAGGGCACGACGATCGAGAACCTCTATATGACCTACGGCGGCACCAACTGGGGCTGGCTCGCCGACCCGCGACAGGTCTACACCTCCTACGACTACGGCGCGCCCATCAGCGAGCCGCGTCAGACCGGCGCCGACTACGACGAGATGAAACGGCAGGGCCTCTTCTACACCACCACCGCCCCGCTCACCGCGACCGACCCCGCCGACGCGCCCGCCTCGTCCAACGACGCCGTCCACGGCGAGGTGCGCGCCAACCCGGACACGAAGACGCAGTTCCTGTACGCACGCCACCGGGACCCGATGGCCGACGCCGATGCCACCACCACCTTCGAGTGGAGGACCCCGGACGGCACCTATCCGGTGAGCGTGCGGCTGAACGGGCAGACCGGCAAGATCCTCGTCGCAGGCTACGACCTGGGCGGCCAGCGGCTCGTGTACTCCACCAGCGAGCTGATGACCAGTACGAAGGCCGGTGCGCGGGATGTGGCCGTGCTGTACGGCGGCGCGGGCGACCCCGGGCAGACGGTGCTGCGGTACGCCTCGAAGCCGGACGTCACGGTTCTCGACGGCGAAGCCAGGAGCACCTGGGATGCCGAACGCGGCGACCTGCGGCTGGACTACGACCACAAGGGCCTGACCCGGGTCCTCGTCCACGGCGGTGACCGCCCCGACCTGCTGCTGCTCATCGGCACCGACGGGCAGGCGGCCAATTTCTGGCGGCCGGACGCCACGACTCTCGTCCGCGGCGCCGAACTGGTCCGCACGGCCGCCGTCCACGGCTCCACCCTCGCCCTCACCGGTGACGCGGCCGAGGCCGGCCCGCTGGAGGTATTCGCCGCCCCCGGCGTACGCACCGTCACCTGGAACGGCAGCGAGGTGGCCACCGAGCGCACCTCCTCAGGCAGTCTGCTCGGCAGGATCCCCGGCCCCCGCAAGGCGACGTTGCCCGAGCTTTCCGGCTGGAAGACGTCCGCCGAAACCCCTGAGGCCGCCCCGGCCTTCGACGACTCCTCGTGGACCTACGCCGACAAGCCGGCCACGGCCAACCCCACCAAGCCGGGCACCCTGCCCGTCCTGTACCAGGACGAATACGGCTACCACTACGGCTTCGTCTGGTACCGAGGCCATTTCAAGGCCACCGGCACCGAGAAATCCCTCTCCCTGTCCGCTCTCGCCACCAATCCGGACACCTCCTCGAAGGCGGTCGGCGCCTATTCGGTGTGGATCAACGGCCGGTTCGCCGGCACCAGTGAGACCGGCCGCCACACCTTCGCCCTCTCCGATGGCCTGCTCAAGAAGGGCGCCGACAACGTCGTCTCCGTCCTCGTCGGCACCATGGGCCACAACGAGGACTTCACCTGGAACAGCGACGACCACAAGCAGCCGCGCGGACTGACCGAGGCGTATCTCTCCGGCTCCGACGCGCAGATCACCTGGCGCATCCAGGGTGCCCGGGGCGGTGAGCGGCCCGTCGACGGCGTACGCGGGCACATGAACAACGGCGGTCTGTACGGCGAGAGGTCGGGCTGGACACTGCCCGGCTACCCGGACCGCTCCTGGAACGACGCCAGGCTGCCGGTCAGTGGCACCACGCCCGGCGTCGCCTGGTACCGCACCACCTTCAACCCCCGGCTTCCCAAGGGTCAGGACGTGTCCGTCGGCGTGACGATCGCGGACGACCCCGACCGCGACTACCGTGCTCTGATCTACGTCAACGGCTGGCTGATGGGCCAGTACGTCAACGACACCGGCCCTCAGCACACCTTCCCCATCCCGGCCGGCATTCTCCGCGCCGACGGCGAGAACACCATCGCCATCGCCTCGTGGAGCGAGGACGCGAAGAGCGGCGGCCTCGGCAGGGTGAGCCTGACGACCCTGGGCAATGTCACCTCCTCGCTGCGGGTCGGCGACGTGACCTCCCCGGCCTACGACGCCGCCGACTACACGGAGCCGGTGGTCCCGGCCCGGGTGACCGTCGACGCCCCGGACACCGTCGAGCCGGGCGGCGACTACCGGATCACGGCCGCGGTCTCGGTACCGCGCGACGGCCGCCCACTGCGCGACTCGTCCCTCACCCTCGACCTCCCCGACGGCTGGCGCGCGACTCCGAACACCCCGGTCGCACTCGGCACCCTGAAGCCCGGCCGGTCGGCCGACGCGACCTGGACGGTCACCGTGCCGGACGACCAGAAGACCGGCACCGTCGCGGCCCTGCGCGCCACGGCACGCTTCGCCGCCGGCTCGGTGACCGGCGAGGAGATGCTCGCGGCCCAGCCGCCACCGCTCGCCGCGGGCGAGCACCACATCAGCGATCTGCCCTTCCAGTCGTCGAGCAACGGCTGGGGCCCGGTCGAACGCGACCAGTCCAACGGCGAGAACGCCGAGGGCGACGGACAGCCCCTGCGGCTGCACGACGTCACCTACACCAAGGGACTCGGCATGCACGCGGCCGGCTCGGCACGCGTGTGGCTCGGCGGCACCTGTACGGCATTCACGGCCGCGCTGGGCCTGGACCAGGAGACATACGGCCGGTCGGACGGTCCGGCCACCGTCGCCTACAGCGTCATCGCCGACGGAGTGACGGTCTACGAGAGCGGGACGGTGGACCGCGACACCGCGACCAAGGCGATCGAGGTGGACGTCACCGGGGCCCGGCGGCTCGAACTCGCCGTCTCGGACGCGGGGGACGGCAACGCCCTCGACCACGCGGACTGGGCCGATGCCAAGGTCACCTGCAAGGACGGTGTCTGATGCGCAGCCGCGGACAGGCGGTGCGCCGCGGCTCCGTGGCGCTGATCACGGCCGCCCCACTGCTCGGCGCGGCCCCCGCGACGGCCGCCACGTCCGGGCCGATCGCCGTCACGACCTCGGACTACCAACTGCGCGTGGCCACCGGCCGGTTGGCCCTCACCACCGTACGAGCGGGCCGGACGGTCCTGGCCACCGCGCCCGGGGCGTTTAGCACCCGTAATGGCGACACGTTGCGCGTCACCGCCGCCACCGACCTGCCGGACGTCGCCGCCGAGCTGCGGATCACCCTCCGCTCCGACCGGTACGACATGAACTGGTCCCTGTCGGGTGCCCGGGCCGACGCCCTCAGCACGGCGTACGACCTGAAAAGCGCCGGGCACTGGTACGGGCACGGTGAGAACGGCGACCAGACGGTCCAGCCGTGGCCACTGGACTCCGGGCAACTGGTGGACACCGGGTTCAGCCCGGCGTCGTACCAGGTGGTGACCCCCTTCTGGTACACCGCGAGCGCCACCGGGCTGCGGGTGGACACCGATGAGCCGATGGACGTGCGCATCAACTCCGGCGGCAACGGGCTGGGCGAGTTCACCGTCACCGGAGACCGGGCCGCCGCTTCCACGGTGTTCGTCGAGGACACCCCGGCCGAGGTGTACCGCGACCACATCGCGCTGGTCGGCAAACCGGAGCGCTCCGACACCTCCTATGAGCAATACGCCACCCCGCTGTGGAACTCCTGGGCGCGGCTCTACGGCCGGCAGAATCAGGGACACGTCCTCGACTGGGCCCGTGCGCTGGCCGGCGCGGGACTCGGCGGGCACGCGGTGCAGATCGAGGAGAGCGTGATCGCCGCCGACTTCGGCGAACGCTTCCCCGACCTGCCCGCCCTGTCCCGGGAACTGGGCCGCCTCGGCTTCGACCTCGGCATGTGGACCGGCCTGTACATGCCCGAGACCGCCACCGACTTCTCCGAGGCGGTCGACCACGGCTATCTGCTGAAGGATCCGTCCGACCCGTCCAAGCCGTGCCTGTTCACCTGGTGGAACGGCCGTCGGACCGGGCTGATCGACCTGGTGAATCCGGCCGCGCGACAGTGGTACACCGAGGATCTCAAAGCCCAGATCCGCGAATTGGGCGTGGCCGGGTTCAAGTTCGACACCGCTTTCTTCGACGACCGGTGCGCCCCCTACCCGGGGGCCACCCGCGTCGACTACGTGACGTACGGCACCGAGCTGGCCGACGCGTTCGACCAGCAGGGGGCCGGGTTACGGGTGGCGTGGAACGCCGCGCAGGCCAAGGGCTTCGCCACCCGCACGGCCGACAAGCCGACCACCTTCGCCGGGCTGCGCGCCTCGGTCTCGGCCAACCTGGCGGTCTCCACGGTCGGTTACCCGTTCGTCGAGACCGACATGATCGGCGGCTCGCTGAGCTATCCGCCGCCCACCAAGCGGGTCCTGACCCGCTGGGCGCAGGCGGCCTCCCTGATGCCGCTGATGTACGCGTCGACCTCGCCCACCGGCGTACGGGACGCGACGACCGGCGAGTGGGTCGGCTACGACCGGGGGACGGTCGAGCTCTACCGCGCGGCCATCACGGTCTCCGACGAGTGGATGCTCGGTCCGGCCGTGCTGGCCGCGCCCCAACTCGGCGAAGGCGCTGCCCGGGACGTCTTCCTGCCGTCCGGAACGTGGCGTGACGTCACAGGCGGCACGGTCGTCCGCGGCCCGGTGACGCTCAAGGGGTACGCGGCGCCGCTCGGGGTGACCCCCGCGTTCGTGAACCTCAAGGCGAAGGGCGCCGCCAAGGCACTGAAGGCGCTCCAGCGTGCGGGCACGGAACGGACTTCGCCCGGGGCGGCCGGACCGAGGAGACGGAGGCCCGGCGACAGCGGGTCAACGCGTTCGTCAGGGACTCACGCGGGGTCTTCGACGACTACGCCGACTTCGACCGGGCGGTCCGGGACCCGGCGGACCCGCGGCGGCTGGGCGCGCCGTACGGCTCCGGTGACCATCTCCGTCCCAGCGACGCCGGCATGAAGGCATTCGCCGGCTCCGTCGACGTGACCGCGCTCGGCCTCGGCCGCGGCTGTTCCCAAGGAGGATCTGTGTCCGGACCGCTTGGACACCTGCGTGGACGCCGAAGATTCGCGGCCGTTGCCGGGGCCTTGGCGGCCACCTCGGCGGCCTTGCTTCCGGCGGCGCCGGCCGTGGCCGGGACGAAGCAGCGGGGGTGGACGGGTACGTGGGCCACCGCGCAGCACGCCGCGTACGACCCCGGCACCTCGGAGGTGACCGTACGGATACCGGTTCGGGTGAGCGCCGGGGGGTCGAGCGTACGCATCCGCCTGACCAACGGCTTCACCACCGAGCCGGTGACGATCGGCCACGCGACCGTGGGGCGTGGTGACGGCGGCTCCGCCGTCGCGAAGCCGTACAGGCTCCGGTTCGGCGGCAAGGACGAGGTGACGATCGCCGCCGGGGAGCAGGCGGTGAGCGATGCCGTCCGGATCCCCGTGCCGGCCCGCGGCGACCTGGTCGTCAGCCTGTACTTCCCCGGTCGGCTCACCCATGTCAGCCAGCACTGGATGGGGCTCCAGACCGTCTACTGGACGTCTGATGGCGGTGGGGACCACGCCGGGGACGCCGACGGGGACGCCTTTACCAGGACCGACTCCACCTTCCCGTTTCTGACCGGGGTCGATGTGCGGGGCGGTGACACGGCGGGCGCCGTGGTGGCGCTCGGTGACTCCATCACCGACGGGGCGTCCTCCACGGCGAACGCCAACCGGCGCTGGCCGGACTATCTGGCAGCGCGGCTGTCGGCCTGCTCGGCCACCGCGGGAGTGCTGAACGAGGGCATCAGCGGCAACCGGATCACGGCAGGGACCGACGGCAATCCGTCGGCGCTGGACCGGCTGGAACGCGATGTGCTGTCCCAGCCGGGCGCCCGGACGCTGATCCTGTTCGAAGGCGTCAACGACCTCAGCTGGGGCCGGGCCACCGCCGATCAGGTGATCGACGGCATGAAGGAGATCGCGCGCCGCGCCCACGCCCGCGGGCTGCGTGTGATCGGCGCGACGGTCGTGCCGTACCGCGGCTGGGGCGACTATTGGACCGAGGCCAAGGAGGCCGACCGGCGGAACGTCAACACGTTCGTACGCGACTCCGGTGGGGTCTTCGACGACTACGCCGACTTCGACAAGGCGGTACGGGACCCGAACGACCCCACCCGCTACGCCGCCGCGTTCGACTCGGGCGACCATCTGCACCCCAACGACACCGGGATGAAAGCGTTCGCCGACGCGGTCGACCTCACCACTCTCGGGGCGGCCCGCGACTGTCCCCCGGCCCGCGTCCGGCTCACCCCGTACCGGCCGGCCGCCGCCTCGACCTCCCCGGCGGCTGGGCCGCCGAACCGGCCGGCGGTGCGCGGATACGCTCCCTCGCGCCGGGCGACAGCGCCACCGACAGCCGTCTTCGACTCCTTCTCCGCCGTCTTCGACTCCTTCTCCGTCACCGAGTGAGAGGCACCTCCATGGCAGTCAGTCGCAGAAACCTCCTGGCCACCGCGACCGCCCTCGGCGGGGCCGTGCTGCTCTCCCCGCCCGGGGTCGCCCAAGCGCTCGGCGGATCCGCGCGCACCGGCATCCCCGACTACACGGCCACCAAGGCATCCCTCGACACCCATCCGGTGCCGCGCTGGTACAAGGACGCCAAGTTCGGCATCTTCATCCACTGGGGCGTCTACTCGGTGCCCGGCGGCACCGGACGGCAGAATGCCGGCGAGTGGTACCTGTGGTACCAGAGTTTCAAGGACACCGCCGAGTGGAAGTACCACCGCGACACCTACGGCGAGGACTTCGTCTACGACGACTTCATCCCGCGGTTCAAGGCCGAGAACTTCGAACCGGACTCCTGGGTGAGGCTCTTCGAGCAGTCGGGCGCCCAGTACTTCGCGTTGACCAGCAAGCACCACGACGGATTCGCGCTCTTCCCGAGCCGGGTCACCGACCGGCACTCGGTGGCGTACGGACCCAAGCGCGACCTGGTCGGCGAGCTGATGGCCGCCGCCCGCAGGCGCGGCACCGTACGGCCGGGCCTCTACTACTCGCTCGGCGAGTTCTTCAACCCGGCGATCGGCCGGCCGATGAGGAATTTCTACACCGACGAGGAAATTCCGATGGTCGGCTACAAACCCGTCGAGGACTACGTCGGCGACTACGAGCTGAAGCAGCTCTACGAGATCGTCGACGCCTACGATCCCGATCTGCTGTGGGCGGACGGCCAGTGGTTCCGGCCGACCGGCGAACCGCCGTGGCGCAGCGAAGAGGCCCTGGCGCACTACTACAACCAGGCCAAGAACCGCCGGAAGCCCAAGGGTGTCGTGGTCAACGACCGGTTCGACACCCATTTCGACTTCGCGACGTACGAGCAGCGCACCAACCCCACGATGGACCCGCAGAAGTGGGAGTGCTGCATCACCATGGGGTACTCCTGGGGCTACAACAAGCACGAACTGGACGAGGACTACAAGACCTCCGAGTTCCTGATCCACCTGCTCGCCGACGTGGTCAGCAAGAACGGCAACCTGCTGCTCAACATCGGCCCCAAGCCGGACGGCACCATCCCGGACATCATGCGGCAGCGGCTGCGCGACATCGGAGCCTGGCTGGACGTCAACGGTCCGGCGGTCTACGGGTCGGCGCCGTGGGTGCGGGCGGAGGAGGAGGGCAGCCCACTCGGCATCCGGTACACGGTCACTCCCGGCAAGTTCAACATCATCGCGCTGGGCGCCCCCAGCGGAACCTTGTCGGTACCGGCAGACATCCCGATCAGCGCCGGCTCGCGGATCCGGCTGCTCGGCCACAGCGGACCGGTGCGGTGGACCCGCCGGGACGGAAAGATCCACATCACCGTCCCGTCCAGTCTCCCCAGCGACATCGCCAACACCTTCACCGTCGACTGGGACCGGGGGTGAGCCCGATGACCGGACGACCTGCGGATACGGAACTGGACACCCGCGGGCCCACGCTCTCCGTCACCACCGAACCGGCGGACCCGGCCGGTGGCGACGCGGTGACGGTCAAGACCGTCCTCACCAATGACTGCCCGTTCCCGCTCCGCGGCGCCGTCCTCCACCTGCTCGATCCCGGGGCGACGACGGCCACGCGGACCATCGCCCTCGGCGACCTGCGGCCCGGCGCGAAGGTGAGCCGCAGTTGGCGGACACAGATGCCCGCCGATGTGGCGGGGGAGGTGTCGTTCACCGCGCACGTGGTGTTCGACGTCGCCGGGCACAGCACCGACTCCGCCCGGTCCGCGAAGACGTTCACCATCCCCTATGAGGCCAACGGCGTGCGGGAGCCGTATCTGACGCATGCCACCACCGACGACGCCAAGTACGGCCAGTACGGCACCCAATTGGTGATCTGGTCGGGCGGCCGGGACCTGTCCGGCGGCACCGACGAGAAGGGGAGCATCTATGTCCCCGGCGCCGCCGCCGAATCCTGCGTGGCGCAGGTCAAGGCGGTCAGCCTGACCGGCGGCGACAACCCCTCCGCCAAGTACGGACTGGCCATGGCGGGCGACCTGACCGCGCCGGAGGCGGGCGGCTACGCCGTGCTGACCATGTCGAAGCAGTACGGGCTGGAGTTCGTGACGGACAGCGACGGTGACGGGCGCCTGGACACCTGGGCCGGTGGCGGCGCCTCGTACCATCCCGCCTGGCTGCGACTGGTGCGCTCCGGCACCACGTACACCGCGTACGCCACCAGCAACCCACTGAAGTGGGACGAGGTCGGCACCGCGACCGTGTCCTCGGCGAGCGGCATGGGGGACGCCGGTGTCGTCGCCAGCGCGGTCAACCTCAACTACCCCGGTACGACCGTCCAGGCGGTATTCGACCACTTCACGGTGGAGGCAACGTGAGCGGCAGCCCGACCAGTCAGCCGTATCGGCCCTACCGTCCCTACCGGCCCGAGGAGGACTTCCTCAGCCCGCCCGTCTCGCTGACCGTGTCGCCGAAGAGCCCGGACGCGGGTTCGGCGGTGACGCTGACCGCCACCATCACCAACACCGCCTCGATCACACTGCGTGACACGGTGCTCCACCTCGCCGTGGACGGCACCGGGCGGCCGTCGCATCTGGGCAGCCTGGCGCCCGGTGCCACGGCCACCCGCAGCTGGCGGACCCGGCTCGCCGACGACGCCGAGGGCCTCGTCTCGTTCACCGCCCACGCGCTCTTCGACGTCCACCGCGAAGGCTCCGACTGCGCCCGCGCCACCTCCTCGGTGCGGCTGCCGAACCGGTCGCTGGCCGGTGCCTT
This sequence comes from Streptomyces lacaronensis, assembly GCF_047337785.1. Lineage (NCBI taxonomy): Bacteria > Bacillati > Actinomycetota > Actinomycetes > Kitasatosporales > Streptomycetaceae > Streptomyces > Streptomyces lacaronensis. Next base: position 511,857 of record NZ_JBLHDK010000003.1, on the reverse strand, counting down.
CGACAACGCGGGCATCGCCTCCGACGACGCCCTCACGGTCGCCGACATCGACGGGTCGCGGTCCAGCCTGTCCGCGCAGGCGCTGGCCTCTGTCGGGCTGACGCCGGGGGCGGTGGTGACGTACGACGGCGTGGCCTTCACCTGGCCGGACACCGAGCCGGGGAACAAGGACAACGTCGTCGCCTCCGGGCAGACCGTGCTGCTGTCCGGCGCGGGCTCCCGGCTGGCCTTCCTCGGCACCAGCACCTGGGGCGAGGGCAAGGGGAGAGGCACGGTCGTGTACGCCGACGGCACCGAGCAGGCGTTCTCCGTCGCCGTACCCGACTGGTACGGGACGAACGCCTCCGCCGCGGTGGTGGCGCCGTACCGCCACATCTCCACGGGCCGGGACGACACCCCGGTCAGCCTCTACGTGTTCGACGTGGCGCTCGAGGAGAAGGAGTTGCGTGCGGTCGTGCTGCCGAAGGTCAGCGACGGCTCGCAGTCCGGTGTCCCGGCTCTGCACATATTCGCGATGACGGTCGCCTGACAGCGCGTGTCAGAGGGAAAGGAAGCTCATGCGAGGCAATGAAGGCGTCAGCCGCAGAAGCGTGCTGACCGGAGCGGCCGCCGTGGGCGGCGCGCTGCTGCTGGCCCCGCCGCAGGCCGCCGCCGCGAAGGGCAGCGCCCGGCCGTTCGACACGGCACCGGCCACCGCCGCGCTGCGGCGGCTGGTGCCCGCCCACCACGAGCAGGTCACCCTGCGCGCCGTGGCCGGCGGCGACGGGGACCGCTTCCGGGTCACCGGCCGCGCCGGGCGCATCACGGTGGAGGGCACCAGCCCCGCCGTACTGCTCACCGGGTTCAACCGGTACCTCGCCGAGGCCGCGAAGGCCGACATCTCCTGGAACGGCGAGCAGCTGAACCTGCCCCGGCTGCTGCCCGCGCCCGGCACGGAGATCACCGGAGCGGCGAACGTCGCACACCGGTTCGCGTACAACGACACCAACGAGGGCTACACCGGCGCCTACCGGGGCTGGACGGCCTGGGAGCGCGAGATCGACGTGCTCGCGCTGCACGGCATCAACGAGGTGCTCGTCTACATCGGTGCCGACGCCGTCTACTACGACACCTTCCGTGACTTCGGCTACTCCGACGCCGAGCTGCGGGCCTGGATCCCCGCCCCGGCCCACCAGCCCTGGTGGCTGCTCCAGAACATGTCGGGGTTCGGCGGTCCGGTGTCCACACACCTCATCGACCAGCGGGCCGCCCTCGCCAAGAAGATCATCAACCGGGTGCGGGAACTCGGCATGACCCCCGTGCTGCCCGGCTACTTCGGCACTGTGCCGGACGACTTCCTGGCCAAGCACCCCGGCGCGTCACTGGTCGCCCAGGGCACCTGGGGCGCCTTCAAACGCCCCGACTGGCTCGATCCCCGTACGGACCTCTTCGCCGAGGTCGCCGCCGCCTTCTACCGGCACCAGCGCAGGCGGTTCGGCGACAGCGGGATGTACAAGATGGACCTGCTGCACGAGGGCGGCAACGCCGGTGATGTGCCGGTCGCCGATGCGGCCAAGGCCGTCGAGGCGGCTCTCCGGACGGCACATCCCGGGGCGGTCTGGGCGATCCTGGGCTGGCAGACCAATCCGAGCCGGGAGATCCTCGGCGCGGTCGACAAGAGCGGGATGCTCGTCGTCGACGGCCTGTCCGACCGCTACACCACCGTCACCGACCGGGAGAGCGACTGGGACGGCACCCCGTACGCCTTCGGCTCCATCTGGAACTTCGGCGGCCACACCCCGATCGGCGCCAACGCCCCCGACTGGGTGGACCAGTACCCGAAGTGGCGGGACAAGGCGGACAGCGCGCTCGCCGGGATCGCGATGATGCCCGAGGGCGCCGACAACAACCCTGCCGCGATGGCCCTGTTCACCGAGCTGGCCTGGACCCCCGGCACCATCGACCTCGACGACTGGTTCGCCTCGTACGCCATCTCGCGCTACGGCGGTGCGGACCCGCACGCCGTCGCCGCCTGGAAGGCGGTCCGTGACACGGCGTACAACATGACCCGTGCGGACTCCTGGAGCGAGGCGCCCGACGGACTGTTCGGCGCCCGGCCGAGCCTGGGCGCGAACAAGGCCGCCGCATGGGGCCCGGAGACCGACCGCTACGACACGACCGCCTTCGACCCGGCCCTCACCGAACTGCTCCAGGTCGCGCCCCGGCTGCGCGACAGTTCGGCCTACGCGTACGACCTGGCCGACGTGGCCCGTCAGGTGCTGTCCAACCGCAGCCGGGTGCTGCTGCCCCAGATCGAGGCGGCGTACGAGGCCGGTGAGCGCGGCCGCTTCGACCGGCTCACCACCACCTGGCTCAGCTGGATGAAGCTGATGGACAAGGTGCTGGCCACCAGCGGTCAGCACCTGCTCGGACGGTGGCTGGCCGACGCCCGCTCCTGGGGCGCAACCAAAGCGGAGAAGGACCAACTGGAGTACGACGCACGGTCGATCATCACCACCTGGGGCGGCCGCGCCAGCAGCGACGAGGGGCTGCACGACTACGCCAACCGGGAGTGGTCCGGGCTGGTCGGCGGCCTCTACCACCTCCGCTGGAAGACATACTTCGACGAGCTGTCCGCGGCGCTCGCGGCCGGCCGGCAGCCGACCGAGATCGACTGGTTCGCGCTGGAGGACCGCTGGGCGCACCAGCACGACAGCTACCCCGTGCGGACATCGGGCGACATCCACAAGCTGGCCCGGCAGGTGCGGGACACCCTGGCCGCGGACACCCACCAGGTGACACTGACCGCGTCCGCCGACCGGGGAGCGGTGGCCGAGGACCGCCCGGCCACGGTCACCGTGTCGTTCACCAACCGCAATGGATTCGGCCCGGCGACACAGGTGAGCCTGTCCGTCGACGCACCGGAGGGGATGGCCGCCGAGCCGATCGGTACGGCCACCGCGGCGTCCGTCGCCCCGGGCGAGACCTTCTCGGCGAGCTTCCGGGTCACCCTGACCACGGACACCGGTGCGCTGGTCTCCCGGGTGCCGGTGGGCGCGTCCTACCGGACCGGCGGCTCACGGGGCTCGGCCGTGGCGGCGGTCCGTCTGATGGCGGGCACCGGTGTCCAAGCGCCTTACCGAACCGCTTCCTTCAACGACGCGGTCTTCGGCCAGTCCGGGGACGCGCTCGCCATCGAGGGCGGGGGCGCCGATCTGTGGGGTGGCACCAATGAGTTCGCCACGATCCACCGGGTCGCCGCCTTCCGATCCTCCTCGACCGCCACGGTCCAGGTCACCTCGCAGGACAGCACCGGCGGCTGGGCCCGTGCCGGACTGATCGTCCGCAACGACCTCTCGGCGAACGGTGACGGCTCGGCCGGGTACGTCAATCTGGCGGTGACTCCGTCCAACGGATGTGCGCTGTCCTGGGACTCCGACGGCAACGGAACATTCGACTCCGTCGAACTGGCCGGGTCTTTCACCGCCCCGGTGCATCTGCGGCTGACGCGCTCCGGCGACGCCTATACCGGCGAGTGCAGCGGTGACGGCGTCTCATGGACCACGGTCGGCACGGCCACTCCGCGCGGCATCGCCGACGCCCAGGACATCGGGGTGTTCATGACGGCCGCCAACGGCTGGACCGGCACCCGCGGAATCGCTGCTTTCCAGGGCTTGTCCGTCACCTGAGCAGGAAGAGGTCCGTGCGGTTCTGACCATCGAGGCCACGGAGCCGCTCTATGAGCCGCTGGTCCAGGATGAGACACTCGCCGCCCACTGGACGGCCGCCATGCAAGGTCAGGCCCCTGGGCGTGGACCTCCAGAAGGCGGCCGCGGCTCTCGTCGGCGTGGCCGTGATGCTCCTCGTGGCCCGGCTGGGCTTCAACATCGGTCCGAGCCTGGGTCCGCGCGCCCTCCTTCGCGATGGTCTCGGAGAAGTACGGTCCGGACCCGAACCAGTACCGCGGCGTGCTGGCGATGTACGTGTTCGGCACGCTCTTCGGCGCCGTGTTCATCACGCTCCTGACATCCGTCGTGGCGAACTGGCGCATCTTCGATCCACGGGCGATGGCCATGGGAGCGGGCGTCGGATCCGGGTCCAGAACGACGGCGCGGCCGTGGCCGCCACGACGGAGCCGGGCACGAGCACGGGGGCGTCCGCCACGGTGCTGGGCATCGGCGCCGCCTCGGTGTCGGCCAAGGCCCTCAGCCGGCAGATCATCGGCGGCTACGCGATCCTCCTGGCCCTCGGCGCTCATCCGCGGCCGTCACACGTTTGGCGAGTGGTTCCACGCCCCGGCTACGCTGGACGTCAGCGAGCCCGCCAGGCGGTGTCACCGAACGCCGCGTCCGGCGGGAGGACGGCCGTTACCCATGGCACACACCAGTCACATCGCCGAGGACCGTGAGCTCGTCACGGATGTCCCTCGTCCCGTCTACGATTTCATCGTCTGCGGCGGAGGGACCTCGGGCTCCGTCGTCGCCCGACGGCTGGCGGACGTGCCCGAGGTGAGGGTTCTGCTGCTGGAGGCCGGTGGCAGCGACCGGGTGGAGTCGGTCACCGACGCCACCCGGTGGATGTCCAACATCGGCAGCGAACGCGACTGGGGCTTTTCAGCCCAGCCGTCCCGCTCGCTGCGCGGCCGTGCGCCCGCGCTGCCGATGGGCAAGGTGCTGGGCGGCGGCTCCAGCGTCAACGCCTCCGTCTGGGCACGGGGCCACCGCGTCGACTTCGACTCCTGGGCCGAGGAAACCGGCGATCCGGGCTGGTCGTACGCCTCCGTCCTCGATGTCTACCGCCGGGTGGAGGGCTGGACCGGCCCCGCCGACCCCCGCCGCGGCACCGGTGGCCCGCTGCGGATCACCCTCCCCGAAGACCCGGTCCCGGTCGCGGCGGCCCTGGCCCGGGCGACGTCCGCGACCGGCATTCCTGCGGTCGACGATCTCAACGCGGACCCCATGGAGTCCGGCTGTGGCTGCGGGCTTCCCAATCTCCTGGTCGGCCCGGGACACACCCGGGTCTCGATCGCCGCCACCTATCTCCATCCGGTCATGGGCCGCCCCAATCTCGACGTCGTGCTGCGCGCCCAGGTGACCCGGCTGACGATGTCGGGGAACCGGGTGACCGGGGTGGAGTTCGTCAGCCGGGGCCGCGCACACACCGTCTCGGCGGACAAGGAGGTGATCGTCTCCCTCGGTGCCATCAACACCCCGAAGCTGCTGATGCTCTCCGGCCTGGGCGACCAGGCGGAACTCGCGGCGCTCGGCATCCCCGGCGTCGTACATCTGCCGGGTGTGGGGAAGAACTTCCAGGATCACATCCTGCTCGCCGGCTGTATCTGGGAGTATCGGATCCCCGAGCCACCCCGGAACAACGCCGCCGAGTTCGCCATCTTCGCCAGGAGCGACCCGTCGCTGCCCGGCCCCGATCTGATGCCGGTGCTGGACGAGCTCCCGCTCGCCAGCGAGGCGACGGTCCTGCGGTACGACGTTCCCGTGGGGGCCGATTCCGCCTGGACGCTGGCGCCCGGCCTCGCCCGCCCGGCCAGCCGCGGCTCCGTACGGCTGGCCGGTACGGATCCCTTGGCACCCCCGCTGATCGACGCCGGTTACCTCGGGGCCGAGGAGGACATGCGAGCCCTTGAACACTGCGTGGAGCTCTGCCGGGAGATCGGCAACTCGGCGGAGGTCGAGCCGTTCGTCAAACGCGAGGTCATGCCCGGTCCACTGGGCGGTGCCGAGCTCAGGGACTTCATCCGGGACGCGGTCGGTTCGTATTTCCACCAGACCTGCACCGCGAAGATGGGGCGCGACGAGATGTCCGTGGTCGATGCCTCCCTGCGCGTCCACGGTGTCGAAGGCCTGCGCGTCGCGGACGGCTCGGTCATGCCCACCATCACCAGCGGAAACACCATGGCACCCTGCGTCATCATCGGCGAACGGGCCGCGGACCTGATCAAGGCCGGGCAGGGCATCGGCTGACCTCCGCGCCTCGGCGGCGTCCGGCTCGTATACCGATGACCATGTCCATCGGCCGGGGACTCTCCTCGAGGGGAGGGTTATATTCGGGCTATATGGGACGCTCGCGGTCTGCGATCCGTACGACATCGGGCCACCGAGGAGATGACAGGTGACACCATGAGTGTGGACGACCGGCGCCCACACGACGCGGGCACCCGGATCACTCGGTCGGCGCGGACGCGGCTTCGGCTGATGGGTTCCGCGGGTGGCCAGCTGAGTGGCACCGGGCCGGTGAGGCTCGCCCTCGGGCAGGCGGTCGCCGAACTCGGCGCCCTGGGCGGTATGGTCCATATATGTGATCCACGCCAGGGAGGCATGCGCGTGGTCGCCGGCGTGGGGCTCCCGGATTACCTGATCGCGGGATGGGAGAACCTCACGGACGAGGACAGCGCGGCCCCCGTGTCCTGTGTCCGCTACCGCACCCAGGTCTGGACGCCGCCACCGCCCGATGTGCCGCACCGGACGGATCCCCCGTTGTCCGGCCGCCCTCCGCGCGGGGACATCTCTCCCGGCGCCGGCACGCTGCCGCCCGGGAGCGGGGTGGTGTCGGTGCCCGTGGTCACGGCCGACGGGCAGTCGGTGGGCGCGCTGTCCGTCCTGGTGGAGGCGCCGGACGAGCTCGACGACGCGCAAGGTGTGTTCCTGCGGATGGTCGCCGACTGGGTCGCCGAGTATCTGCGGCCCGCCCGGCCCGCCGCCACGGACAGCGAGTACGAGAGGCAACCGCTCGGCGGTGAGGCCGTCGGCAGTGCCGTATGGCGGATGAACGACGGCCTCCTCGCCCTCGACGGCCAGGCACGGCTGACCTTCGCCAACCCCGCGGCCCTGAAGTTGCTGGGCTCCTCCGCCCAGGAGGCGCTGGGGACCGTACTGTGGGACCACCCGGTGGTCCGGGACACCGGGATGGCCACCTGCCACGGTCGGGTCGTGGCCACCCGCGCGCCGGTCGGATTCGACACCCGGTGGCCCGGCAGAGCGGGCTGGTACCACGCGCGCCTCGACCCCGTCCCCGACGGACTGGTGATCCACATCGCGGACATCACCGAACGCCGGAGGGAGCAGGCCGAGCACTCCACGGCCCAGCGCACCGCGGCCGAGCGCGTCCTGCGCATGGGCGAGCTGACCTCGGCGCTCGCCGAGGCGCTGACCGTCCAGGATGTCGTGAAGGCGGTCGCCGACCGGGTCCTTCCGCCGTTCGGCGCCACCGGCCTGATCTGCCAGCTGATCGAGAACGGGCAGTGGCGCATGGTCGGTTCGGCCGGGTACCCGGAGGAGTTCCTCGAGACCGTTCAGAGCATCTCGGTCATGGAGATGTCCGCCATCGTGGAGGCCCTCACCTCCCGCACCCCGACCTTCCTGTCCACGCCGCAGGAATACGCCGAACACCACCCGGACGCGGTCGGCTACCTCCACCGAAGCGGGATGAAGGCATGGGCCTTCCTCCCCCTGATCGCCTCCGACCAGCAGATCGGCTACTGCGTGGTGGGTTTCGGCCGGCCCCGCCACTTCTCCGAGGAGGACCGCTCCCTGCTCATCGCCCTGAGCGGACTGGTCGCCCAGGCGCTGGAGCGGGCGCGGCTCTACGACGCCGAGCACACCCGCGCCCAGGAGCTCCAGCGTGGACTGCTGCCCCACAGGCTGCCCGTCCTGCCGGCCGTCACGGCCGACGCGCGCTATCTGCCCGCCGCCGAGGGCGTGCAGGTCGGCGGCGACTGGTACGACCTCATCCCGCTGTCCGGGGAGCGGGTCGCCCTCGTCATCGGCGATGTCATGGGCCATGGGCTGTCCGAGGCCGCGACGATGGGCCGGCTGCGCACGGCCGTCCACACTCTCGCCGATCTCGAGCTTCCGCCCGATGAACTCCTCGCCCACCTCAACGACCTGGTCGGCGACCTCGGCGATGACTTCTACGCCACCTGTCTGTACACGGTCTACGACCCCGCCACCAACCTCTGCTGTTTCGCGAGCGCCGGGCACCCACCGCTCGCCATCGTCCGGCCCGACGGGACGACCTACTTCCCCCTTGTCGACGCCGATCCACCGCTCGGCGCCGCCAGCCCGCCCTTCGAGACCCATGAGATCGAGGTGCCCGAGGGCAGCCATCTGGTGCTGTACACCGATGGCCTGGTCGAGTCCTCGACGGTCGACATCGACGAGGGCATGGCCCGTCTCGCCCACGCCCTCACCAAGGCCGCCGCGCCTCCGGCGGATCCGTCCGCCCCGGCCGAGTCGTCGCCCGCCCCGGCCGATCCGTCCACGGTATGCGCTCGCACCACGCTCCATGGCCCCGGACGGCTGTGCGACGCCGTCATCAGCACGTTGGTGCCGGAGCAGGCCGAGACTCACGACGACGCCGCGCTGCTGATCGCCCGGACGCGGTCGATGGCTCCGGACCGGATGGTGTCCTGGACGCTCCCGGACGGCCCCATCGCCGCTACCGAAGCCCGCCATCGGGCCACCGAACAACTGTCCGCGTGGGATCTCGACGAGCTGTCGATGACCACCGAGCTCCTGGTCAGCGAGCTGGTCGGCAATGTCGTCCGGCACGCCAAGGGCCCTCCGCGGCTGCGCCTGCTGTACGGCCGGACACTGATCTGCGAAGTGTCGGACGGCAGCCTCACCACCCCGCGGATCCGCCGCGCCGCCGAGACCGACGAGGGCGGGCGCGGCCTGCAACTGGTCGCGGCGCTGTCCGATCGATGGGGCATGCGTTTCACGGCGGCGGGCAAGTGCATGTGGACGGAGCAGGCACTGCCACACAGAGACGACGATCGCAGCCAGGCGAGTGCGAGATGGCGGAGCGGGCCTGTCGGCGCCGGCGGTGGAGTGGATCAGGATGCTCGCCAGCCACGCGCTGGAGGACGTTGAGATGGCGTATGGATTTCTGATCCGGCGCCCCGATGGCGGTCTATCGCCTCCGTGTCCAGTGCCTGATCATGTCAACGTCAACCACGCGGGGCACTCGGCCTTGGCGTAGCCCTTGAGCCATACGCTGGTGCTGATGCTCCCGTTGTCGCAGTAGGCCTTGACCCGGACGTATCAACCCGGGCATTTGGCGTGCGCGCGGCCTGCGCCGACGGGTCCCGCATGGTCCTTCCACACGCTGCACCGCGCCGTTGCGGCAGGCTGTTGCCGAGCCCGGCCAGTGCACCGGAACGGTAGGCGCCGGCCGGTTGGGCGGGCTGCGCGGTGGCCGGCGTGGCGGTCGGCCGGCGAAGTTCGACCCGCGGGACATCCGCACAGTCAATGGCAACGTTCTGCAATACCGAGACCATGCGCGCGAGCCTTCCTGATTTCCACTCCGGACGCCACCAGGTTGCGCTCGTTCTTCGCGCATACAGCTCGGGCACCTGGCAGCACTTTCAATACACGCTCTGGCGAGAAGCATGATCGGCCGGTGAGGGTGCCTGCTCCTCACGCGTATCCCGCCGACGACTGGTGTGCTGATCGCGTGCTGGACAGGCGGAGCTCCCCGGACCACGTACCGCACCGGACACGGCCGGAGTCGAAGGTGAGCTCCATCGCGAGCCGCCCGCTGTCCGGGTCCACCTCTTCACGCACGGCGAGGACCGTGTCACCGAGGTGGTCGGCGAACGGAGTCTCGCCGCCGACCGCCGACACCTGGACGCGGCCCAGTTCCGCCATGTCGTATCCCTCGGGAGGCGCCGACGACTCCACGATCAGGCACCAGTCCGACCCGGCCGTCACGTGGGTGGCGGCCTCTTCGCTATCGATCAGCCACACGTCCAGCGGGCCGTTCGGGGCATTCATGCCGCACCGGTGCCACGAGGTTTGGCGTGGACCACTCCACTCCGCCATCACCCGAGCCATCGGTGAGGTGCGCCCCTGCTCCCCGAGCGAAGGGCGCATCATCGACTCCGACATACGGCTGCGCACCTTGGCCGAGGTCATCGACCATCTCGGCACGACCGGAATGACCCGGCAAATCCACCGGTATGAGATTGCCCAGCCAGGGGGCTAGTTCATGGTCTGGTTGCCTCGAAGTGGGCTGCGGCGAGTACCAGGTCTTCCCAGGCCATCCCCACGCTTTTGAAGAAGCGTGGTCGGTCCGGGGGGATCTCGCGCCTGCCCGACACGACATCGGCCAGGCCCACCAGGTCGCCGGGGTCGATGGCGCCCGCCTGGACCGCCTGGACCACGTCGCCGGCTTCGCGTAGCGCGGCCGAGACCGCTTCGACAACCACTGTGGACCGGGCGGCCGCTGTTTCGTCCACCTCCCGGGCGTCGGGCTCGTGCGAGCCGACGGCCACGATGGTCGCCGACGTCGGCAGCAGGGCGCCGTCGAACAACGGGGTGCGTGCCGTCGTGCAGCACGCGACGATATCCGCGTGCACGATGTCGTCCACGGTGCCGGCCCGCGCCCCGACCTCGGCCGCGAAAGCGCGGGCGCGGTCGGCGTTCCGGCCGACGACCACGATGTCCCGGATCGGGCGGATGCAGCTGAGGGCCTCGAGATGGGACCGGGCCTGTGGTCCTGTTCCGAACAGGACAAGTCGGCTCGCGTCCGGCCCGGCCAGCGCGTCGGCGGCGACCGCCGACACGGCGGCGGTGCGTACGGATGTGAGGGCGATCCCGTCCAGCAGGGCCAGCGGTGTGAGGGTCTCGCCGTCCAGGAGCAGGTAGTTGCCCTGAATGCGGGGAAGGCCACGGGCCGCGTTGCCCGGTGTCGCGGTCACCATCTTCACCCCGGCGTAGCTCCCCCAGTACGCAGGCATGAGCAGGAGCTGGCCGTGTGGCACCGGGACGACGGAGCGCGGTGGCCCCGCCTCCGGGTCCAGTCCGTCGAGCAAGCTCTTGCGCAGGACATCGATGGCGGCCGCCATGGGCGGGGCGCCTTCCAGAACAGGGATCACAGGTAGAAGCCCTCCGGGAATGGATCCTCCGGATCGAGGAAGAACTGCGTGGTTCCGGTCAACCACGCACGACCAGTGATGGTAGTGATGGCGGCGGGGAGCAGGAGCGCCATGCGCGACGAGGCGCCGGTGCCACAGGGGGACCGGCCCACGGCCCGGCTCCCCGACGACCATGTTCCGCGCGGGCCGGTTACCGGTGGCGGGGCACGAGTTGGATGTGATGCACGCTGCGCGGTGACGGGCCGAGGGGGTGCACCGGGGGGGCTATGCTCACGCGGTGGCGATGAGGGCGAGCCCCATCCTGGTGAGGTCCCGCTCGACCTCCACCTCGGCGACCACCAGGCCCGCGGGAGTGCCGAGGCGCACCTTCGTCACCGGCTCGGTCACGTTGACCATGCCGGTTTCCACCAGGATCGTCGCCACGCCCATCGTCGCGTGACCACACATGGGCAGAAGGCCGGACCGCCGATGTAACAGCACGCCGAAATCGGCGTCCGGGAGCGTCGGTGGTTGCGGGATTGCCCCGGACATCGCGGCGTGGCCGCGCTGTTCGCCCATCAGCAACCCGCACAGGCCACTCAGGTGCTGCTCGGCCCAGGTGCGCAGCTCGGACATGGAGCCGCCCGGGATCTTGGCCACGCCACCAACGACGACTCATGTGGCATGCCCTAGGCCCGCTGAACAGGGCCATGGGGGAGGAAGCGCGGGTGAGGGCCCGAACTCCCCTTGGTGAAGGGACGCGGGCGGGAAGAAAGCTCCGAGGAAGCGGCCGGTGTCGTACCCGAGCGCGGAGAGTGACACTGCCTGATTACGGCCCGCCGTAACCAACTGCGCACAGCGCAGTGGCAGTCGGCACAGGACGAAGCTCTACGATCGCGACGGCGGCCGCCGCCCGGAGATGATCGTCACCAACACCGCCTCCTACAGCGACATCGTGTTCGGCCTGCTCACCCTGGCCGGGTTCGGCTACGCCCCGCACCTCGCCGACCTGCCTGACCAGAAGACGTGGCGCATCGACCGCTCGGCCGACTACGGAGCCTTCACCGACGTTGCCCGCGGCCGGATCGACCTCGCCCGGATCGAGCGGCACTGGGAGGACATCCTGCGGATCATCGGCTCCATCCACACCGGGGCCGTCCGCGCCTACGACGTCATCCGGATGCCCTCCCGCGACGGTCGGCCCACCCCTCTGGGGGACGCGATCGCGCACTACGGGCGGACCGCGAAGACCCTGCACATCCTGCGCCTGGCCGACGAGCCCGGCTACCGCCGCCAGATCAAGGTGCGGGCCAACCTCCAGGAGGGCCACCACGCGCTCGCGCGGAAGATCTTCCACGGCCGCTCGGGGCAGCTCTACCAGCGCTACCAGGACGGCATGGAGGACCAGATCGGGGCGCTGGGCCTGGTCCTCAACGCCCTCGTGCTGTTCAACTCCCGGTACATGGACGCCGCCCTGACCCAGCTCCGGGAGGACGGCTTCGAGGTCCGCAACGAGGACGTCGCCCGGCTCTCGCCGTTCGTCCGCCACCAACCACATCAACGTGCTCGGCCGGTACTCCTTCGCCCTCCCCGAGCCGCCCGGCGGGCTGCGGCCCCTGCGCGACAAGCACGCAACCGACGACGAATGACGGGACCCCGCCCGGCAGCCGGTGGACCGTTTCACCCTCACCCGCCCCCGCCGCGCCTGACCCGCCGGCGGGGGCTGGTCCTCCGGCTTGACTTCGAGCGCGCTCCAAGTCCTAGCGTCGGAGGCGTTCGTCAGCCCTCGAGGTACCGCCCGGTCCGCCGGGCCGGAGGAGTATCCGCGCATGATCACTCGAACCACGCTCGGCTCGCCCGGTCTCACCGTCAGCGCGATGGGCCTGGGGTGCATGGGGATGAGCGAGAGCTACGGCGCCGCCGACTGGGACGGCGGCCTGGCCACCATCGACCGGGCCCTGGAGCTGGGCATCACGTTCCTGGACACCGCCGACGCCTACGGCACCGGGCACAACGAGGTGCTGGTGGGCCGGGCCATCCACGGCCGCCGGGACCAGGTGCAGTTGGCCACCAAGTTCGGCATCGACCGCAGCGCCGGCGACCGGGCACGCCGCATCCGCGGTGCCCGGGACTACGTGCTGCGCTCCTGCGACGCCTCGCTGCTGCGGCTGGGCGTCGAGGTGATCGACCTGTACTACGCCCACCGCCCGCCCCAGGACGTGGAGATCGAGGAGACCGTCGGGGCGATGGCCGAGCTGGTCGAGGCGGGCAAGGTCCGCCATCTGGGCCTGTCCGAGGTCGACGGCGAGCTGCTGCGCCGGGCGCACGCGGTGCACCCGATCACCGCGGTGCAGAGCGAGTACTCGCTGTGGACCCGCGACGTCGAGGCGGTCACCCCGGTGATGGCCGAGCTGGGGGTCGGGCTGGTGCCGTACTCGCCGCTGGGGCGGGGGTTTCTGACCGGCACCCTGGACCGCTCCACACTGGGCGAGAAGGACTTCCGGCGCACCAACCCCCGCTTCGCCGGCGAGGCGGGCGAGGCCAACGAGAAGATCGCGCAGACCGTGCGCGAGGTGGCCGACCGGCTGGGTGCCACCCCGGCCCAGGTGGCGCTGGCCTGGGTGTACGCCCAGGCCGAGCGGCTCGGGGTGGCGGTGGCGACCATTCCGGGCACCCGCAGCCCTGCCCGGCTGGAGCAGAACGCGGCCGCGCTGGAGCTCACCCTGGACGCCGAGGCGCTGGCCGCGCTGGACCCGCTGAGCGACCAGGTGATGGGCGAGCGCTACACCCCCGCGCACACCGCTGAGGTCGCTCGGGGTTAGCCGGTGGGCTCGACGCGCACGACGTCCAGCTCGACGACGTCGTTGACGTCGCGCCCACCGGTGACCTCGCCGGTCACGACCAGCCGGGGTCGGGCCGGCGGTGGCCCGTACTGCCCGACGGCCAGGATCGCGCCCTGGTTGCCGGAGCCCGGGGCGATCTCGCCGTAGGAGACCAGCGCCCGGTGGTCGACCGGGTCGAAGCGCGATGCTCGGCCGCCACGGGAACCGCGCTTCTGGCGGTTGCGCCCTTGGCCGATCCACTCAGCGCCGACGAGGCCAGAGACGACATCCCCCGCAGCATTCCGCACCCTCTGATAACCGAGATCACCAGTACCCGCACCCCGGCGCCCAGCTGCGATTCACCGATGCCGACGGCCTGCGCCTGACAGCGTTCGCCACCAACACCGGCCTCGGGACAACGGAACATCCGTTAGCGCTAAGCGCTCCTGGGACCCCTATGGCGTGTCACCGTACGGCTGTGACCCAGCTCGGGGCTCGTGAACTTCTTCAGCGTGGAGGGCGGCGAAGTCGGCGTGGGCCTGTTCGACGGCTTCGGGGTACGCCTCGCGCTTGGCGTGCTCGGCGAGCGCCCGGTAGATGCTGGCCACCGAAGGGTTCTGCCCCTTGCGCTTGCCGGTGGGGATGATCAGGTCGGGCTGGTTCTGCTCGACGGACTCGCCGCCCGCTCGGCGCCGCAGCACGGTGTGGAGCGCATCGTGATGACCGGGGGCCGGCCGCCGTGTTTGCCCTTGCGGGCTGCGGTGTCGAGCCCTTCGAGCGTGGATTCGTGGATGTTCGCCCGCTCGGTCTCCGCCATCGCGGCGAAGAACGCGAACAGCAGCTTGCCCGGTCCGGTGGGGTCGTAGATACCGGGCAGGGGACCGGCGAGCATCTCCAGGACCAGGCCGTGGGCGGTGAGGTGGTCCGCCAGGGCGGTGAGTTCGGCGATGTCGCGGCTGAGGCGCTTCATCTCGTACACCGTCAAGATGACCCGGCAGTGCGGTGCGGGGCATGCGCCTTGACCTCCCGTGCCGTCCTCAGCGCCTCCTCGAAACGGGGACGAACCCGCACTCGGGTATCGGCGCCGGCGGAGGGGTGCCCGGCCGCCACGGTTGGCCCGGGCCTCGGTCCGCCGGGGTCGGCACCCGCGCGCCACACTTCGGGCAGGCGTGCTGTTCGACGTCGTCCGCGTCTGACCGGTCAGTCCGGGATGGCTGCTGAGGGGTCCGTCATGGGCGCGGATTTTCGCACAATGCACGTCTCGGAAGGGGGTCCGTCCTGCTTATGTGTGCGGGACTTCCTGGTGGGGCGCGGCTGCGGGCGCGGTCATGTCGAGCAGGAGCAGGGCGTCGTGGTCGGGGGTGCCGGGGTCGGCGGTGTAGACGCCGATGCGCTGGTCGGGGGTGCCTTCCAGGTGCATGGACTGGGAGGTGAGCGTGAGGGGGCCGACGCGGGGGTGGTGGAAGGTCTTCTGTGCGGGCTTGCGGCCGGTGACCTCGTAGCGTTCCCACAGCCGAGCGAAGTCGGGGCTCTTGAGGAGGAGCTCGCCGACGAGGTTGGTCAGGTCCGGGGCGTCGGGAGCGGTGCCGGCGACGGCGCGCAGGCGGGCGACGCAGGCGGTGATCTGCCGGTCCCAGTCGGTGAACAGGTTCCGCGAGGCCGGGTGGAGGAAGAGGTAGCGGGCCAGGTTGCGGTGTTTGGCCGGCCAGTCCTCCAGTCCCGCGTACAGGGCGAGGCCGCCGGGGTTCCAGGCCAGCATGTCCATGCTGCGGCTGATGACGTATGCGGGGTTCGGGCGCAGTGACTCCAGTAGCAGTTTCAGGTGGGGGCGCACGGCGCGGCTGGGGGCCGGGGGCGGTTCGGGGGCGTAGCGGGCGGCGCGGGCGGCGAGCTCGCGCAGGTGCTGGTGTTCCTGGTCGTCCATGTGCAGGGCGCGGGCGAGGGAGTCGAGGACGGCGGGGCTGGGGCGGGTCTCCTTGCCGCGTTCGAGGCGTACGTAGTAGTCGATGCTGATGCCGGCGAGGGTGGCCAGCTCCTCGCGGCGCAGGCCGGGGGTGCGGCGGATGCCGGCGCCGACGGTGAGGCCGACGTGCTCGGGGCTGGTCTGGGTGCGGCGGGCGCGCAGGAAGCGGCCCAGCTCGGCGCCCTCGCTGTTCGCGCTCTGGGGTGCCATGACTCCAGTCTCACCCGGTAGGCAGCCGCGCCGCAGACGGGAGGGGGGCCCTGTCATTACCCCTGAAGAGCCCGCCCTGCCACACCCGAGCAATCCGGGCGAAGGTGAATGAGGAAGACGCCGGCCTCTTGCACCGCCCGGACTTCGACGGGCACGGCCTGCCGGGCCTGGCAAGAGTGAGAGACCAGGCGACACCATGATCGGAAGAGGGCGAGATGCGGTACATCAAGCTGCGTGACCTGGAGGTTTCCCGGATCGGGCTGGGTGCGATGGGCATGTCCCACGGCTACACCGGCTCGGGCACCGATGACGCGGAGTCGATCAGGACCGTGCACCGAGCCCTTGAGCTGGGCGTCACGCTGATCGACACCGCCGAGATCTACGGCCCCTACACCAACGAGGAGCTGCTCGGGCGGGCGCTGAAGGGCCGCCGGGACAAGGTGGTGCTGGCCACCAAGTTCGGCCTGGTCTCGCACGCCGGCGAAGGCGCGTGGAACCTGGACTCCAGCCCGGCCAACATCCGCACCGCGGTCGAGGGCTCCCTGAAGCGGCTGGGCACCGACCACATCGACCTGTACTACCAGCACCGCGTCGATCCGAACACGCCGATCGAGGAGACCGCCGGCGCCGTGGGCGAACTGATCGCCGAGGGCAAGGTCCGCGCCTTCGGGCTCTCCGAGGCCGGTCCGGAAACCATCCGCAGGGCCCACGGCGTCCAGCCCATCACCGCGGTCCAATCCGAGTACTCCCTGTTCACCCGGGGTATCGAGGAGCGCGTGCTGCCCGTCCTGCGGGAGCTGAACATCGGCCTGGTGCCGTTCTCCCCGCTGGGCCGCGGCTTCCTGACCGGCACCGTGCGCTCCACCGACCAGTTCGACGAGAACGACTTCCGCCGCGACAACCCGCGCTTCACGGGCGAGAACTTCCAGCGCAACCTGGCGCTCGCCGACGAGGTCAAGGCCCTGGCCGACGAGGCCGGTGCCACACCCGGTCAGGTGGCGCTGGCCTGGCTGCTCGCCCAGGGCGACGACATCGCCCCGATCCCCGGCACCAAGCGCGTCAGCCGGGTCGAGGAGAACACCGCCGCCGACACGGTCACGCTCACCGCCGAGCAGCTCGACCGGCTCTCCAGCCTGCCGCCCGCCGCCGGCGACACCCACACCGAGGCCCAGGCCCGGATGCTCGAACGCTGACACCCGGCCCCCGGCACGACCCCCGTTTGGAGCAGTAACCCCTGATGCGTGCAGCAGTGATGTACGGAGCCGGTGACGTCCGCGTCGAGGACCGGCCCGACCCGAAGATCGTCCAGCCCACCGACGCCGTGGTGCGCGTCGCCGCCTCCTGCGTGTGCGGCAGCGACCTGTGGCCCTACCAGTCGATGCCCGCCACCGGCACCGGCCGCCCCATGGGGCACGAGTTCCTCGGCGTCGTGGAGGAGACCGGTTCGGACGTGACCGGCCTGAAGACCGGTGACCTGGTCGTCGCCCCGTTCACCTACAGCGACAACACCTGCGACTACTGCGTCAAGGGCCTGCACATCTCCTGCCGCAACGGCGGCCGGTACGGCTTCGACGGTGTCGATGGAGGGCAGGGCGAAGCCGTTCGCGTCCCGCACGCGGACGGCACCCTGGTGAAGCTGCCGGTGGCTGCCGACTCCGCGCTGCTGCCGTCGCTGCTGGCGCTGTCCGACGTGATGACCACCGGCCACCACGGCGCCGTCACCGCCGGCGTCGGCCGCGGTGATGCGGTGCTGGTGGTCGGGGACGGCGCGGTCGGCCTGTGTGCGGTGATCGCCGCCAAGCGGCTCGGTGCCGAGCGGATCGTGCTCGCCGGCCGCCACGAAGCCCGCACCGGCCTGGGCCGCGAGTTCGGGACCACCGACGTGGTCGCCGAGCGCGGCGAGGAGGGCATCGCCCGGATCCGCGAGCTGACCGGCGGCGTGGACAAGGTCATCGAGGCCGTCGGCACCGGTCAGGCCCTCGACACCGCGCTGGGCGCGGTCCTGGACGGCGGCACCATCAGCCGCCTGGGCGTCCCCCAGTACGAGCAGGGACCGATCGGCCCGGCCGAGTTCATGCGCAACATCACCCTGACCGGCGGCGCCAGCCCCGCCCGCGCCTACATCCCCGAACTGCTCGCCGACGTCCTGGACGGCACCATCAGCCCCGGCCGCGTCTTCGACCAGACCTTCCCGCTCGACCGGGCACCGGACGCCTACCGGGCCATGGCCGACCGCCAGGTCCTCAAGGCCCTCCTCCGCCCCTGACCACCCGCCCCCCACCCGCACAGCGAAGGACATCCCGCTCATGCAGACCGTCACGCTCAACAACGGCGTCGAGATGCCGCTCCTCGGCTTCGGCGTCTACCAGATCCCCGCCGAGGACACCGAGCGCGCCGTCTCCGAAGCCCTGGCCGCCGGCTACCGCCTGCTGGACACCGCCGCCGCCTACGGCAACGAAGAAGCCGTCGGCCGCGCCATCGCCTCCAGCGGCATCCCGCGCGAGGAGCTGTTCGCCACCACCAAGCTGTGGGTCCAGGACACCCCCGCCCAGGACAACACCCGCCGCGCGTTCGAGACGTCCCTGACCAAGCTGGGCCTGGACCACCTCGACCTGTACCTGATGCACCAGCCCTTCGGCGACGTCTACGGTCAGTGGCGCGCCATGGAGGCCCTCAACCGCGAGGGCGCGGCGAAGGCGATCGGCGTCGCCAACTTCTACCCCGACCGGCTGATCGACCTGGTCCTCAACAACGAGATCACCCCGCAGGTCAACCAGATCGAGACCCACCCCTTCTTCCAGCGCGCCGACTACCAGAACCTCATGCGCGAGCACGGCGTGCAGATCCAGTCCTGGGGCGGCTTCGCCGAAGGCAAGAACGACCTGTTCACCAACCCGCTCCTCGCCGAGATCGGCAAGGCATACGGCAAGTCCGTCGCCCAGGTCGTGCTGCGGTGGCTCACCCAGCGCGGCGTCATCGCCATCCCCAAGTCGGTGCGGGCGGAGCGCATGGCCGAGAACTTCGACGTCTTCGACTTCGAGCTCACCGACGAGCAGATGGCCCGGATCGCCACCCTCGACACCGGCAGCTCCCTGTTCTTCGACCACCACGACCCCGAGATGGTCACCTGGCTCGCCGGGCGCCGCCTGGACAGCTGAAGGCACGACACCCCTTGTCGGCCACGGGTGCCCCGAACGCCAGGGGCACCCGCCCGGCCCCGCACTCTTCACGGCGCACCGGGAGCCGTCCACCATGATCACGCCACAGCACCATGCCGCCCTGCCGAGCAGACGCACCGTTTTGCACGGCGCGCTGCTGACCGCAGCCGCCGCTTCGAGCGCGACCCACCTTGCGGGCTGCTCACCGTCCTCACCGCCGTCCAGCGCCTCCCCCGCCCCCTCCCAGTCCGCCGCGACGCCCGGAAGCCCTGTGAAACGAGTGCTGCTGGCCTACTTCTCCCGCCCGGGCGAGAACTACTACTACGGCGGACGCATTGACCTGAAGGTCGGCAACACCGAGGTGCTCGCCGAGAAGATCGCCAGCCGCATCGCCTGCGACGCCTACCGGATCCAGGCCGCCAACCCCTACCCGCGCGACTACGACGCGACCGTGAAGCGCAACGTCCGCGAGCAGGACACCGACGCCCGACCGGCCATCGAAGGCCGCCCGCCCTCCCTCGACGGCTACGACACCATCCTCCTGGCCGGCCCCATCTGGAACGTCCGGGCACCCATGATCATGACGACGTTCACCGAAGCCCTCGACCTCCGCGGCAAGACCGTCCACCCGGTCACCACCTACGCCATGAGCGGCCTGGGCACCACCGAACGCGACTACGCCGCCTCCTGCCCCGGAGCGACCATCGCCGAGGGTCTCGCAGTACGCGGCGAAGAGCTCAAGGACGCCGACACCGAAGTTGAGGCATGGCTGCGACGCATCGGACTGCCCGCCCGGTAATCACCCTGCGGAGCACGTCACGGCTCGGCAGGGACCGCGAGCTCACATCTGTTCGCCGTCCTCGTCCGCATCGCCGGTGGCCGGGTCCCGCAGCGGGCGCAGACCACCGCCGACAGGGACGGCGGCACGGAAGCTGTAGCGGCCCAGGCAGTTGAGATTCGCATGGCGCAGCGGGGAGGCGAACGATGTCCTCGTCCACAACCTCATACTCCCGCTCACCGGCGGGCGCGGCGCGCAGATGGTCGACGGCGGCGTCCGGGCGTCGTCGAGGTAGAAGAACCGCTCCGGCTCTGGCCGCGTCGGCTCCTCCACGAAACGCCCGTACGCCTCGGCCTGCTCATCAGTCAGAAATTCCACCGGCACGCGGCGGACGGTAGTCCCGCGTCGCACCGCTCAGATAATCTTTTGCTGAACCCCAGCAACGAAGCAGATCACTGTGCTAATCGTCCAGATGGCTCTGGACCTCTTGGCGTGGATGCCGATGCTGGCCCTGACCGGCCCGGCCCGGCTGCGGGAGCCCCGCCGCCTGCGGTCGCGACTGTTCTCCGCCGCCGCCCAACTGGTCACTACCGGACGGCGTCGCGTCCTCCGCCTGGCCCGGCACTGGCCCTGGGTTGACGTGATCACGGGCGCCCTCAACCGGCTGCACGCGACAGCCGGGCCCTCGCCCTGCCCAGACACCGAAAAACCCGCACAACAAACCGAAGAGGGACTGTCAGCAAGCTGACGGCCCCTCACGAAAGATCGAGGTTAGGCAAGGGGGGTTCTCTCAGTACCTGTATCACGAGGGGCTCCCTGCCGGCCGCAAGGCCTGCTTAACCTGTGGTCGGTTCCCGGCTGAACGCAGGGAAAGCAATGGGCCAGATGATCTTTTCTGAAGGAGCATCTCTAGTGCAAAAGCGCAAACTTGGACAGCAACTCGAAGTTTCAGCCCTGGGGCTCGGCTGCATGGGCATGAGCTTCTTCTACGGTGCGCCCCCGGCCCCAGCCGAGATGACGAAGCTGCTGCGGGCGGCAGTTGACCGCGGCGTGACTTTCTTTGACACCGCCGAAGTCTATGGCCCTTTTACCAATGAGGAGCTAGTCGGTCAGGCGCTGGCGCCGGTGCGCGACCAGGTGGTGATAGCCACCAAGTTCGGTATCAAGCACGGCGAACACGGGCCGACCCCGATGTCGGGGGTCGATAGCCGACCCGAGCAGATCCGCCGAGTAACTGAGGCCTCGCTCAAGCGCCTTCAAACCGAGTACATTGACCTGCTCTATCAACACCGCGTCGATCCCGACGTGCCCATTGAAGACGTGGCCGGCACGGTAAAAGAGCTGATTTCCGAGGGTAAGGTCAAGTACTTCGGTTTGTCGGAGGCCGGCGCGACGACGATTAGCCGCGCCCATGCTGTGCAGCCTGTGGCGGCGCTGCAAAGTGAATACTCGCTCTGGATGCGAGAGCACGAGGCCGATATTATTCCGACCTTGGAGAAGCTGGGCATTGGTCTGGTGCCCTACAGTCCGCTCGGGAAGGGCTATCTGACCGGCAAAATCGATTCCAGCACGTCGCTGGCCGACGACGATCTGCGCCGCTCCTTGCCGCGCTTTACACCCGAAGCACGACAGGCTAATCAGGCACTGGTCGAGTTGCTCCAGCAGATTGCCGACGACAAGGGAGCTACGCCGGCTCAGATCGCCCTCGCCTGGGTGCTGGCGCAGAAGCCGTGGTTCGTGCCGATCCCCGGCACCACCAAGCTGCACCGCCTAGAAGAGAACCTAGGTGCACTCGACGTCGAGCTGACGCCCGGTGACCTGCAGCGTATCGAGGAGACCGCGGCCCAAATTCATATCCAGGGCGGGCGCGTTCCCGAGCAGTTGAAGTCACTGTTCGGCCGCTAACCCGCTCGAATTCTGCACCGGCCTCCGGGATCGAGGTCGAACCCACAAGATGCGGCCACGGAACCGTTCAGCTGGCCGCCGTGTTTTTCCGGTTTCGGGTGTGAGCGACGCGGTAGGAGTGGGTGCTGTACCGATGTTCCCCGAGGCCGGACCTAAGCACTCAAGATCATCCCGTTGCCTCCTTGACGCGTATCTCGGTCACCCCCGGGCGGGGATCACCATCGCGCCCACCGGCTCGGCGACCTTGCCCTGGCGGACCAGCATCGCGGTGGCGGCCTGCGCCTCGGCCAGGGCCTGTTCGTTCAGCGGCGGCATCGGATCGGGCCCCGGAGGCGGCGCCAACGACGTGACACCGTCCTCGGGTGCTCCCTCCAGGCCGCGGCCGGCGAGCTGGTTGTTCTCGTAGAAGGTGACCATCCCCGCGAGCAGCGGCATCTGCTCCCGCAGGCGCTCGGCTGCCGAGGGGGCGAGCCGTTCGCCGTTGGCCGTTGGCCAGGGATCTGCCCGCTGCGGCCGAGCGCGACGGGGAGGACGGTGCCGTCCGGACCCAGGTGGTACTTCACATCGGTGCCGGTGGCCATGAGCCCGGTGTCGATCGCCCGGTCCCACAGCCGCATGACCCGCTCGATCTCGGCCTGCGGGAACGGCGGAGCCGTCCGCGGCCGGGTCCCGGGCTGCGGCGGGCGTCGCGCACCGCGCGCTTCTTCTTGACCCGCCCCATCGGGGGCCTCCTCGCTCGTCGGCCCCCGGCTGGCCAACGAGCCGCCACGGTGCCGGATACGCCCTGCCACCCGGAGGGCGCCGCCCCGCCGCCTGTGGTGTCAGCGGCGCGCGTCGCCGGGCGCAAGGAGATCGGTCAGCTCCGAGATCGCCTCGGGCGACGGCTTGAAGCAGCGGAGGGCCAGGGCCGGTGTCCGGGCACATGTCGCGGGGGCTGACGACCTTCCCCAGGCCGGGGCGGCGGTGAGTGACGAACACCGGGCCGCGGGTGCGGCCGCGCAGCAGGCGGGGCAGGAGCCGGGCGGTGCCGGCATCCCAGTAGACGGTCTCCAGCACGAAGTCCTCGCGCGCCTGCCCGCGGCGGCGGGCCTTGTTCCGGGCACCCTTGGCCTTGACCGGGCAGCGGTGCGCGGCCAGGTCCAGTTCCTCGATGTTCACGCCGAGGATCTCCTCCGACCGCCCGGCGGTCTCGTAGAGCATCCGCCACAGCGTCTTCTCCCGCAGGTGGACCTCGCGCCGGGCGATGAGCCGGTCCACGGCCATCTTCGGGCGGGCCGGGGTCTCGGAGTCCGGCACCGCCAGCCGCTTCGTCCAGGCCGGGACCGCCGGGCCGTCGTAGCCGTACTCCTCGCACCAGCCCAGCCAGGACAGCACCGCCACCCGGCGGGCGCTCCAGGTGTTGACCGCCGCGGTGCCCCACAGCAGTTCCAGGGCCTCGCCGATCTCATCGTCCGCGACCGACCCGAGTGGGCGCCTCAGCCGGCAGGCCAGGGTGGATGCGCTGGTGCTGGTCGTGCTCGGGGCGGTGAAGGCCGTGGTGGTCTCGGACCCGCTCGGCTCGCGTCTGACGGAGCAGCACGGCCATCGCATCCAATAAAACTTTCGCGCGTGCCGTCGTCCGGATGATGAGGTGGCACGGTGACCAACCACGATGACGCGGCGGCTGTCCGACCGTTGACCCTGGCTTGGGTGAGCCGGCACCTCGAGGTCGGCGAGTGGATCGTCAGGACCGAGGCATTGCACGGCGGCATCACCGCCGAAATGCGGCGGCTGACCGTCGGCACGCCGGACGGAGGCACCCGCGACCTGGTGCTGCGGAGCTTCGTCGACCCGTTCTACGTGGGGCACGCCGAGGACTGGCTGAACAGGGAGGCCGGCGCCCTGACCCTGCTCATGGGGACCGGTGTACCGGCTCCTGGAATGGTCGCGGTTGATCCGACCGCCGCGTATTGCGAGTATCCGTCGCTCCTGATGACCCATCTGGCGGGCCGGACGGTCCTCGACGATGAGGGATTGGAGACGCGCGTTCCTCTGCTGGCCCGTCAACTCGTGGCGATCCACGCGGTGCGACCCGCCGTGCGGCCCCGGGGGTACGTGGCGTTGACGACCGCCGACACCGTCGTCGTTCCGAAGGGTGCCGACGCGGCGGTATGGGCCGCCGCGATCGACGTGATCCGCAAGCCCGCACCGCCCTATGAGGGGCGGTTCCTGCACCGGGACTTCCAACCCGGCAACGTGCTGTTCGACGTGCCGTCCCCAAGCCCGGCAGGTGCCCGGATCACCGGCGTCGTCGACTGGGCGGCGACCTCCTGGGGCCCGGCGGATCTCGATGTGGCGCACTGCTCCACCCATCTCGCGCTGCTGCACGGCCCGGCGTGGGGTCTGCGGTTCGCTGAGGCGTATGAGGAGGCCGGCGGCGTGCTGGCCGCGGCGGCGAGCGAGCGGCTGTACTGGCGGGTGCGGGACGGGCTGGCGTGCTCAGAAGAAGTGCGGTTGGTGGCGCGGCCATGGCGGGAGGCAGGGCGGACAGAGCTGACGACGCGAGCGGTGGGGGAGCGGCTGGATGCCTATGTCACCGCCGTGATGGACGCGTTGGGCTGAGTCAAAGCGGTCCGGGGCGCGGCCCCGACCTCATCGTTCATCGCTCAACCAAGTGGGCCGGGCAGACCCTGGGGAATTCCGGGCATCCCCATTACGGCCGTCACCACGGCCGCGCTCACCGACGTCGGCAACCAGCCGCTGACGTTCGCGCCGCACGACTTCCGCAGGCTGTTCATCACCGATGCGATCCGCGCCGGGCTGCCTCCACACATCGCCGCCGCGATCTGCGGCCACCAGGTTCTCGACACCACGATGGGATATGCGGCGATCTACTCCGACGACGTCATCGCCCACCACCGGCCTTCATCGCACGCCGCAGAGCCGAATGCCACGGCCAGGAGTACCGCAGCCTCTGGAAGCCCACTTACGCAGCGTGACACCCGCAGAGCCATTCCTGCTCGACGTGCCCGGATGGTTCGGCAACTCGTAGCCTCGGGCCGACACGCCCGGAAGTCGCAGCGCCTCAAGATTTCTTCCGGCCACCCTGCGTGAAGTGGCCATCTCAGTGCGCAGATACGGGACCGCCAAGATCAGTTCCGGTTAAGCAGGCGTGTTCGCGCTTGCAGGGGGTTCCGTAGGGGCGGCCGCAGGTGTCCAGGGAGACCTTGCGCAGCTCGAAGTACTGCTGGAAGTCGCGCGCCCGGCCGGATCCAGCCGGGGCCTGGTAAAGGATCACCGAACCGGCAGTTCGCCCGTGAGACTTCACGGAGAGAGGCGTCGTCTGCCCTTCCCACGTGCACCCAACCAGTGATGCGTGCAGCACTTAACCGGTGCCGCTGGAACAAGGCGTCGGCCTGCCCCGGCCGCCTTCTCCCTCACCGAAGAAGTCCGCCGCGGTAAACCCCGCACAAAAAACTTCCAATTCACATTGTTTGCAGCAGGTTGGCCGAATACCGGCCCCGACTCATTCCCCTTTCCCTGTTAATGTCGGCGACGCAATTCCTGACCCGATAATCAATACTTGTGAACTCTCGGGAGAATCCATGAAGGGGACCAAGCGGGGCGCGGCGATCGTCGGCGCCCTCCTGCTCGGAGGACTCACCGTCGGCGCGGCCCCGGCCGGTGCATCGCAGGCGCCGCGCGCCGCGGCCGCCTATGACACCCACTGGCAGTTGGCCTACGACTATGAGGCCGATTGCAAGGCCGCTCTGGAAAAGCATGTGGCGCAGGGCCACATCATCAAGCAGACCTGCCATCTCGACACGTTCCGGCAGTACATCTTCGCCTGGCAGGAGCCGGCCGGACGGGGCAATCACCTCCACACGCAAAGCAACTACTCGATGGAAAGCTGTCTGGACGGCCAGCGCGGCTATGCCGAGGACCACGACATCGACAAGCCGTGTGCATACAACCCCGTCACCTTCAAGTTCGACTACGTCTGGTCCGAGCGGGGCTGACAAGGCGGCGGCGAGGCCGGCGTCCGGGGCACCGGTAGGGGTTCGGCCTCGTGTGGACCGTGCTCGTGGTCACACGTCTCGTCGAGGCCGTGGGTCTCCCAGGCGGGGAACGGGTCGTGCCAGGCCGACCAGCCCTGGGTGCCCAGCGCGTGTTCATGGTCGGTGAGCAGGCATGCGGACAGTGCCTTGTGCAGGGCGGCGGGGCGCAGGCCGGTGCCGATGAAGACGAGTTCCTGGCCGCGCGCGGCGGCTTCCTCGCCCTCGCTGTGGCCGTCGCGCGCTCCGGAGGGCTCGAATCGGGCGACGGCGCCGGCCTGCGACCACAGTCCGGTCACTCGGGGGCGGGTGGCCAGCCAGAAGAAGCCCTTGGAGCGCAGGACGCTGCCGTAGGCCCCGGTGTCCAGGTCGGCGGTGACGAAGTCCCACAGCCGGGCGGGGTGGAAGGGCCGGGTGGCGCGGAAGACGGTGCTGGAGATGCCGTACTCCTCGGTCTCCGGTACGTGGTCGCCGTTGAGTTCCCTCACCCAGCCGGGGGCCTGCTGGGCGCGTTCGAGGTCGAAGCGGCCGGTGCCGAGCACGTCTGCGGGGGCGACGCGGCCGTGTGTGGCGGGTAGGAGACGGGCGGCGGGGTTGAGCCGGGACAGCGCCGCCGCCAGCCGTTCGGCCGTCTCGGGGGTGACCAGGTCGAGCTTGTTGAGGACGATGACGTCGGCGAACTCGACCTGGTCCATGAGGAGATCGCTGACGGTGCGCTCGTCGTCCTCGTACTGGTCCAGGCCCCGCTCGACCAACTCGTCACCCCCGGTCAGCTCCGGCAGGAAGTTCGCGGCGTCGACGACGGTGACCATGGTGTCGAGGCGCGCGACCTCGCCGAGCGTGGCCCCGTCGT
This sequence comes from Streptomyces lacaronensis, assembly GCF_047337785.1. Classification (NCBI taxonomy): domain Bacteria; kingdom Bacillati; phylum Actinomycetota; class Actinomycetes; order Kitasatosporales; family Streptomycetaceae; genus Streptomyces; species Streptomyces lacaronensis. The sequence continues at coordinate 485,282 of NZ_JBLHDK010000003.1, read as the reverse complement.
CGCGGGGGAAGGCGAACGTCGCGGCGACGGGCATGGGTTCGGAGATGCCGCTGGACTCGATGAGGAGATAGTCGAATCGCCCCTCCCTCCCGAGCCGGTCCACCTCCTCGAGCAGGTCGTCGCGCAGGGTGCAGCAGATGCAGCCATTCGTCATCTCGACCAGGCGCTCTTCGGTACGGGAGAGGGCCGCGTCGCCGTCGCGGACGAGTGCGGCGTCGATGTTCACCTCGCTCATGTCGTTGACGATGACCGCGACCCGCAGTCCGTCGCGGTTGTTGAGGAGGTGGTTGAGAAGGGTGGTCTTGCCGGATCCCAGGAAACCCGACAGGACCGTCACCGGAAGCTGGTCGGCCATGGCGCGGTCAGTCCTCGGGGCGCAGCAGACCGCGCCGGTAGGCGGGGACCAGCTGTCGCGGCACCCGGTGTTCGCGCCCGTCGATGGTGATCGTCGCCAGCTCCGGTGCTGTCGCCTTCCACTGCGCGCGGCGGTGGCGGGTGTTGCTCCGGGACATCTTCCGCTTGGGCACGGCCATGACGTACGGGTCCTTTCCTGCTCGGTGTTGTCCCCGCAACCGTATATGAAAATGGGTACCGTTTCCATGTAGGTGTGTTGGTTGTTGTGAGGCCGTCGTTCAGGAGGAGAAGTGCCGTTGGTGATGTCGCGGGTACGCAGGACCGCTTATGCGCTCGTCACCGCCATCGGACGGAGGCCGGAGTGAGGGATGGGGGACGGGTCCGCGGCTTGCTGGGTGTGGTGTCCGGCAACACCCCCGAAGCGCGAGGTCGCGTCCTGGACCTGCTGCGCCGCGCCTCGCCCGGCGCGCTGGTGCTCGCTGTCTCGGTCCACGGAGACGAGGCGGGGCGGTACCCCGTCGTGCAGCGGTTCGCCATGGGCGGTGACGAACGGCAGCTGGCTTCGTTGTCCCAAGCGGCCACGGGCGACCCGGCGGTCATCATCCGCCAGGATCTGAGTGCCATTGCCCAGGCCGCCACCTGCCCGCATGTCGTGCTTGCGCTCCCTGGCAACGTTGACCCCTGCCGTTTCTGGCCGAGCTGTGGCGGACCCCGCTGGGCAGGACTCCGCTGTCGGACCACTACGATTTCGCGCCCTCGCCGTCGGCGTTGACCCCGGCCGGCTGCCGAGTGACCTGCGCTGTGTGCACCGCGCCGCGCACATCTTCGGTGACCACCCGCACGCCGTAGCCCTTACGCTCGCCGAGGCCGCCGCCCGACAAGTCGAGGCCGCGCAGGTGATGGTCCTGCGGGAGGGAGGAGCGGAGGACGACGGCCGCCTTGAAGGCTCCCGCGCCCTGCTCGACCATCTCAACCCGTCCGCGCTGGTCCTTCTCGATACGGAAGCTCGCGACAGCACCTCGCTGACGCCTTTGACACGGCCCGATTCCGGGTGGGCCGCGGCTGGACCGGCCGACCGGCTCGATGTCATCGCCCCCGCCATACGCCGTCGTGGCATCAGCCACGGCGTGGCCTCGGTGCTGTGCCGGTCCGGGCGCCCGCTGTACCCCCAGCGGCTGGCGGAAACCCTGCCCCGGATCATGCCCGCGGTGGTACGCAGCCGAGGGCACCTGTGGGTGGCCACCCACCCGGACACGGTTGTCTCCTGGCGGTCGACCGGTCGCCATCTCGAACTGCGGCAGGCGGGGAAGTGGTTGGAGGACGGCGATACGGGCGCGTGGCGCGCCGCGTCGCCCGAGCGGCGAACCCTGGCCTCGTGGCACTGGGATGACCACTACGGCGAGCGTCGCAACGAGATCGTGTTCATCGGAGCGGAACTGGACGAGGACCGGCTGCGGGCCGCGCTGGACACCGCCGTACTTGACGACCGTGAACTGGCACTCGGCGCCGCCCACTGGACTTGCCTGCCCGATCCGCTGCTCGGCACCGCGGCACAGAAGCCGGAGGGTTGAACGGTAAGTGGCCGGGGCCGTGCGGCAGTGCGTGCGGCGGCAAACTGGCCACCCACCTTCGGCGCCGGCTGGAGATGAGGAGGGCGGCTGAGCGCGAGGGCCGCCGCCGCCCCCGCTGCGGGACAAAGCTAGGCAGGAGGGCCGCCGAGCGCGGTGAGGCTCAGCTCGCGTGCGGGGCGGGTCTCGACGATCCGGCCCCGGCGCATGACCGCGACACGATGTGCGATGTGGCGTACAAGTGCGAGGTCGTGGCAGATGAACAGATACGCCAGCCCGCGGTCCTCCTGGAGGGCAGTGAGCAGGTTCAGCACCCCGGCGCGCACCGACGGGTCGAGTGCCGAGACCGGCTCGTCCAGGACCAGCAGGCGTGGCTCGCCCGCGAGCGCCCGCGCGATTCCGACGCGCTGGCATTGCCCCCCGGATAGTTCGTGCGGCAGCCGGCCGCCCAGCGAGACGTCGAGGCCCACCGTCTCCATCAGCTCCTCGATCCGGCCGGGTGCCGATGACCTCCCTTGGACACGTAGAGGTTCGGCGATCGCGTCGCGGACCTTCAGGCGTGGACTGAGCGAGCCGTAGGGGTCCTGGAATACCGGCTGGAACCGTGGCCGCAGCGGACGTAGCTCCCGCTCCGGCAGGCCGGTGAGCTCCCGTCCCTCGAAACGTACGCTCCCACCTTCCGGGCGGCGTAGCGCCAGCGTGGCCAGAGCGGTGGAGGATTTGCCGCAGCCCGACGCACCGACCAGGCCGAGTGTCTCGCCCGCGTGGATCTCGAAGGAGACCTTGTCGACGGCGGTGTGGCGGCCGTAGCGGACGACGAGGTCGGTCACCTTCAGCAGTGGGTCGGTCATGCTGGCGCCTTCCGTGAGAAGAGTTCGGTCGCCGGTATGGGGAGATCCATCGAGCTGTGGCACGCGGCCAGTTGCCCTGGCTCCCCGGCCTCGGTCAGCGCGGGCTCACGGCCGTCGCACTTTTGCCCGGCCAGCGGGCAGCGCGGTGCGAAGGCGCAGCCGCGCGGAAGGTCGGTCGGCGAAGGCGGTGCCCCGTCGATCGATGGCAGCCACCGGTCCGCCATGTCCGCCTCGATGGGTGGAAGGGAGGCGATCAGGCCGGCGGTGTACGGGGCTCGGGGTGCGCGGAACACCGGTTCCACCGGGCCCGATTCCACGGCCCGACCCGCGTACATCACCAGGACCCGGTCCGCGTGCCGTGCGACGATCCGCAGGTCATGGGTGATCAGCACCAGCGCCGCGCCGGTGGCCTCGCGTGCTGTCGCCAGGACGTTCAGAATCTGGGCCTCGATCGCCGGGTCCAGCGCGGTCGTCGGCTCGTCGGCGATGATCACCTCCGGCTCGTTCACCATCGCCATCGCGATCACCGCACGCTGTCGCATCCCGCCCGAGAACTCGTGCGGATACGCCCGTGCCCGCCGCGCGGCGTCCGCGATGCCCACGCGGTCCAGGGCCGCCACGGCTCGGGACCGGGCCTCCTTGCGGGAGGTCTTCGCGACGGACCGCACGGCTGCGGCGATCTGGTCGCCGATCGTGTGCACCGGGCTGAGCACGGTCAGCGCGTCCTGCGGCACGAACGCCATCCGGCGGCCCCACACGTCCGCGCGGGGTTTCGCGATGAGTTCGCGCCCGCGCAGCCGCACGCTGCCGGTGACGTGGGCCCCGGATGGCGGCATCCCGAGGACCGCCCGCGCGGTCAGGGATTTTCCGGCTCCCGACTCCCCGATGAGCGCGAGGACTTCGCCTTCGTCCACCTCGAACGACAACCCCCACACGGCGGGTATGACGTGGCCCCTGTCCCTCAGGGTCACACGAAGGTCGCGTACGGAGAGGACTGGTTCGGGCATGGGATGTCTCCTTTGAGGCGGAGGGTGCGGATCGGATACGTACGCGGGGCGGGCAGCGACCTCACGGGCCGGTGTTCCGGCGCGTGCGCAGGCCGGCGGTCGAGAGGGAGACCGCCAGCCCGGCCAGCAGGGCGAGGGCCAGCGCGGGGGCGAGGGCGGCCCAGGGGGCCCGCTCCACGTACAGCCGTGACTCGTCGAGCATGAGGCCCCATTCGGGTGCGGGCGGCTGGGCGCCGAGCCCCAGGAAGCCGAGCGAGGCCAGCGCGAGCGCGATGCCGGGCAGCCGCAGCACCGCGTGGCGGGCGACCGGCCCGGCGACCGTGGGGAGGATGTGCCGGGTGAGGATCCACAAAGGCCGTGCGCCGATGGCCCGTTGGGCGGTCAGATAGGCCGTCGCGCGCGTCTCCACCACCAGCGCCGCCGCATGCGCGGCGAGTGGCGGCCAGGAGACGAGGGCGACGGCGATCGATGCCCCCGCCGTGCCGGGACCGAGGACGGCGGCGACGAGGATGCCGACGACGACCGGGGGTAGGGCATTGGCGATATCGGCGGCGCCGGTCGAGACGTTCGGCAGGAAGCCGAAGGCCAGGGCGAAGAGATACGAGACCACGCACACGGCGATGGCCACGCCGACCGTCGCGGCGGCGCCGTGTCCCAGCCGGGCCAGGACGTCGCGGCCCAGTGCGTCCGTGCCGAGCGGATGGGCGAACGAGGGCACGGCCAGGCGCCCGGCTGTGTCCAGACGGAACGGATCGCCGAGCAGCCCCCAGCCGATGGCGGCCGTCAGGACGGCCGCGAACAGCACTGGCACCGCCCGGCGCAGCCGTGTCGGCTGGGGCGCGGCGGGGGCGGGAAGGGACAGTGCCGCGTCCTTCATCCCCGGCCCGAGCAGCCGACCGCGGACGAGATGGGCCAGCGCGCCCGCCGCCAGCCCGAGCGCGAGCAGGAAGAGTACGGTGCCCTGAAGCAGCGGCAGGTCCTGGGACTTGGCGGCGCCGAGGGCGGTGCGCCCCAGCCCCGGCACGGCGAAGACGGTCTCGACCGCGACGGCGCCACCCGTGAGGCCGACCGCCACCAGACCGAGCTGCGGCACCAGTGCGGGCATGGCCCTCCGCAGCGCCGCGCAGGCGATGCGTCCCCCCGTGACACCCGAGGCCCGCCACAACCCCGCCCACCGCTCACTGAAGGCGGCGGGCAGCGCGTCGTCGAGGAGCCGTCCGACGATGCCACCCGCCGGGACACCCATGGCGAGAGCGGGCAGCACCATGTGCGCGGGTCCCTGCCACCCGGAGGTCGGAAGCCAGTCGCACCACACCCCGAGCGCGATCAGCAGCACGGTCGCCAGCAGGAATTCGGGCACGGCCGCCAGCATCGCGGCCACCGCGCCACCACCGCCGCGTGCGGTGCCCCGCGCACCCCGTACCAGCGCCGGAGCACACAGGCTGGTGGCGATCAGCAGCGCCACCAGCAGTGACGCGCCCATCAGCGCAAGGGAGACGCCGAGCCCGGAAAGCACCGACGGCAGTACATCGGTGCCGGAGACCCAGGACCGTCCGAGGTCGCCGCGCACCACCCCGCCCGCCCAGTCGCCGAGCAGAGCCGGCGCCCCGGCGTCCAGCCCGAGATCCCGCCGCACATCCGCCAACGCCTCGTGTGTCGGCTCCTGTTCGGCGGACCGGGCGCGCAGCACGGTGAGCGCCGGGTCCCGGCCGGAGAGCCACGGCAGCAGCCCGACGCCGGCGGTGACGGCGGCCAGCACCGCCACCCGGGTCAGCCCGACCCGTAGAGCGGCGCTCACTTGACGTAGGTATCGACGGTGACCAGCTCACGCTCGCGCGGGTCCTTGGCGGAGCCCACGACGTCCACCGCATCCCCCTGGATGACCCGCTCGTGCAGCATGGGGATCGCGGCGTCGGTGTTGAGGATCGCCGCCCGCCGGGCATCGCCGGACGCGGTGGCCTCGGCCTTCCGCACCGCCTTGTCGACCGTTTCGTCGCGGAGCTGGGCGATATTGAAGGAGCCGTCCTCGGCGAAGTCGCTGTGCAGATACGCGGCCGGGTCACCGGAGTCCAGCACCGTCGCACGGGAGAGGACGAAGGCGTCGAACCTCCCCGCCAGGGCATCGGATTCGATGTTGGCGTACTCGCGCACCTCCAGCTTCACCCTGAAGCCCGCGTCCTTGAGCTGCTGCTGCAGCACGGCGGCGACCTCGGGCAGTTCAGCGCGATCGGTGAAGGTCCCGATGGTGAGGGACCGGCCGTCCGGGTTATCGGCCTTGACGGTCTTCGTACGGCCCTCCCGCCCCTCGGCAGCCCAGGGCAACGCCGGCCCCAGCAGCCCCCGCGCGACATCGGCGCGGCCCTCGTAGACGCCCTTCACCAGCGCCTTGGCGTCCATGGCCCGGCGGGCGGCGGCGCGCAGCGCCGGGTCGCGGAACGGGCCTCGCTCGGTGTTGAGGTACAGGGTGTTGGTACGCGGCATGGGGACTTCGCTGATCTGGTCCTGGTCCAGCAGTGCCGCCTGGGAGACGGGTACGGCTTCGACGATGTCGGCCTCGCCGCTGCGCAGGGCGGCGGCCCGGGCGGCGCCGTCGGGCACGAAGGTGACGTCGATACCAGCGGCCTTGGCCTTGCCGCCCCAGTAGTCCGGGTTCTGATCGAGAGTGGCCGAAGTAGTGCCGTTTACCCTCTTCAGGACGAAGGCGCCGGTGCCGGCGCTGACCGGGTTGACCGTCTTCCCCCGGTACGCCTTGGCGGCGAGGATCGACAGCTGCGGAGAGGACAGCCGCTGCGGGACGAGCGGGTCCGCGTCAGCGGTGGTGACGGTGCCGGCGCTGCCACCGCTCGCCTTCACCGTCATAGCGACCCCGTCCAGGATGCGCGGCTTGGGCGCGGCCTTGGCGGCGGTGTTCAAGGACCACGCGACGGCCTGGGCGGTGAGTGCCGTCCCGTCGTGGAATTCCACGCCCTGACGGAGGGTGAAGGTCCAGGTCTTCTCTCCGCTCTGCCGCCACTTTGTGGCGAGGGCCGGTTGCGCGTCGCCGTCCTTGTCGAGGGTGGCCAGGGTCTCGGCGGTGCTCCAGCGCGACGGCTTGAACGCATCGTCGCTGAGCGGGGACAGACCGGAGCGCGGCGGCTGCGTCATCGCGACGCGGATGCGCTTGCCCTCGGCGGCCGAGGGCGCGCTGGAGGCGAAGCAGCCGGTGAGCAGAAGCGAGGAAGCCACGGATATCGCGGCGTTGGGCAGCGCCTTGGGCAGGTTCACAGGAGTCTTCCTGATGGCGGCGAGCCGGGAATTTACCTGCCCTTGGCCGTAGCACACGATAAACCAAATTGGCTTGCCGGGCAGGCTGTCGACGCGAGTGCGAACGCGGGCGCGGCGGGGGCCGCGGTGCGGACGCTCCGGGCCGGAATGTGGCATGTGGCGTCCGCCCGCGTCCGGTGGCCCGGCGAGGGTTACCAGCTGCTCTTGGTCACCCCGGGGAGTTCGCCCGCGTGGGCCATTTCGCGCAGCCGGATGCGGGACAGTCCGAAGGCGCGCAGATGGCCGCGGGGGCGGCCGTCGATGGAGTCGCGGTTGCGTACGCGGGTGGCGCTGGCGTCGCGGGGCTGGCGGCGCAGCTCCCGCTGGGCGTCGAGCCGTTCCTCCGCCGAGGTCCGAGGGTCGGCGATGACCGCCTTCAGCTCGGCGCGGCGCTTGGCGTAGCGGGCCACGACAAGGCGCCGCTTCTCGTTCTTGGCGATCTTGCTCTTCTTGGCCATCAGACCTTTCCTCCCCGGGCGCGGATGCGGGCCACGGCGGCCTCGATGCCGATGGTGTCGACGGTCTTGACGGCCTTGGTGCTGAGGGTGAGCCGGATGTGGCGGCCCTCGCTGGGCAGCCAGTAGCGCTTGCGCTGGACGTTGGGGTCGAACCGGCGCTTGGTGCGGCGGTGGGAGTGCGAGATGTGGTGCCCGAAGCCGGGCTGGCGGCCGGTGAGTTGGCAGTGGGCGGACATGGGTTCTCCGTTCGGTCGTGTGGTGTGGATGTCGCGGCAGCGTAGCAGCTAGATGAAAATGAAAACCACTTCGGTGTATGCTGCGGTTCATGGCACGCAATGAACTACGCCCGATCATCAAGCTGAGGTCCACCGCGGGCACCGGCTACACGTATGTGACCCGCAAGAGCCGGCGGAACGACCCCGACCGGCTGACCCTGCGCAAGTACGACCCGGTCGTCGGCCGCCATGTCGACTTCCGTGAGGAGCGCTGACCGCTATGAAGCCCGGTATCCACCCCGCGTACCGGCCCGTCGTCTTCCGTGACCGGGCCGCCGACTTCGCCTTCCTCACCCGTTCCACCGCCACCAGTGACCAGACGGTCGAGTGGCGGGACGGCAACACCTATCCGGTCATCGACGTCGAGATCTCCTCGGCCAGCCACCCCTTCTACACCGGCAACCAGCGCGTGGTGGACACCGCGGGCCGCGTCGAGCGGTTCGAGCGGCGCTACGGACGGATGCGGAGGGACCGGTGACCGCGGACGGGAACCGGCTGGCCGTGGCGGTCGTGGGCGGACTGCACGCCGACGCCCGCCGCGCCGCCGTCGAGGAGATCCTGCGCACGGTGCCCGGCTCGGTGGCGCTGCACCACGATCTGTCCGCCGCCACCGACCGCGCGGTGCGCCGCACCGTGCGCGACGCCTCCGGGCCGCTCGGCGAGGGCGAGGCGCCGCTGGTGAACGACTGCGCCTGCTGTGCGCTGCGTGAGGACATCGTCCCCGAACTGCTGCGTCTGGCCACGGGCGGTGGGCACCGGCTCGCCGTCGTGGAGCTGTGGGACTCGGTCGAGCCCCAGGCCATGGCCGCCGTCATCGCGGGCGAGGGCGCGCCGCTGGAGCTGACCGGGGTGGCCACCGCGGTCGATCCGGCCTTGGTGGTGCCGTACCTGGCCAACGGCGACGACCTGGCCGACGTCGGTCTCGCCGCGGCCCCGACCGACCGGCGCACCATCGCGGACACCTTTGCCCGGCAGTTGGAGTACCCCACCGTGCTCGCCGTGGCCGAGGACACCACATGTGAGGAGCCCGCGGACGATGGCGACCACGCGTTGCTCACCCAACTGACCCCGGGCGCACGGAAGATGCGGCTGGGCGAGGGGGCCTTGGGGCCCGCGCTCCTTCAGGGTTTCGACATCGCGGCGGCGGCCGCCCGGCAGCATCCGGCGTGCGCGCTGCTGCCGCAGGAGGGCGATGAGCACGGCGTGGCCACGCTCGTCTGGCGGCGCGAGCGGCCCTTCCACCCGGGGCGGCTCTACGAAGCGCTGGAGGATCTGACCTGTGCCGCGGCCCGCAGCCGAGGCCGTTTCTGGCTGGCGGACCGGGGGGACACCCTGCTGTCGTGGGACGCGGCGGGCGGGGCGCTGTGCGTGGAGTCGGCCGGGCCGTGGCTGGCCGCGCTGCCGGACGCGGCCTGGGAGATGGTGCCGGCCGAGCGGCGGGTGGCCGCCGCGCTGGACTGGCACCCCGACCATGGCGACCGCTGTCAGCACCTGACCTTCACCTCGCCCGGTCTCGACCGCGACGGGCTGCTGGCGCTGCTCGACTCGTGTCTGCTGACCGACGCCGAGTACGCGGCCGGGCCGGAGGCCTGGAGCCGGCTGCCGCACGCCTTCGACGAACTGCTCGACCCGGTCGCCTGACGGCGCCTCACGCTCATACGGACAGGACTCGCTCATGGCCCGCCGCACCACCATCACCGACCGTCGGGGAGCCAAGCGCCCCCGCGTCAACCCGCTCGACGCCGCCGGCGTCACCTACGTCGACTACAAGAACACCGACCTCCTGCGAAAGTTCATCTCCGACCGCGGCAAGATACGCAGCCGCCGGGTGACCCATGTGACACGACAGCAGCAGCGCCAGATCGCCCGCGCCATCAAGAACGCGCGCGAGATGGCCCTGCTTCCCTACGGCTCCCGTTAGCTGTCCGATTGCGTCGACCGGACTTCGCCTCAGTTGCCCACGGAGGAGCCTTATGCCGCATGGCCCGGACGACCACCCGAACCGCCCCTTCACTCTTGTCATCTGCGGGAGCTGTCGTGGGGGATCCGACGGCGATGAGGTGATGGAGAGCATGCGCAAGGCTGTCCAAGGCTCTTCGCACGGGGTCCTCGCTTCCACCGGATGTCTCGGCAAGCTCCTGGACTGCCGTCGTCGCCACGGGCTGTACGCTGCCGTCCAGCCGTGTGCGGTGGATCGCAGGCCCAGCGGACCCGTGGCGCGGCTGGGGCCAGTCGTCACCGTAGCCGACGCCGAGGCGCTGAGCACGTGGCTACGGAGGGGGATGCCGGACGATGGCACCCTTCCTGACCGGCTGCGTGCGGTCCCTTCTCCAGCGGGAGCCGCCCACCTCAACTGACGGCCTCATATGCCTGGCAAGGGCGCATTCTCCACGCCGAAGCGGGGCCCGACGGTTGTGCCGTCGGGCCCCGTTCCGGGCGTCGGCCTCTACGGCAGCGTGGTGGCCGTGTACGGCGCGGGTCGGATGTCAGGGTGTGTCGCGGATGCCGAGGCGTAGGTGTTCGATGTGGCGGACGGCCTGGTCGAGGAATTGGGCCACGTGGTCGTCATAGAGGCGATAGACGATGCGGCGGCCGTCGCGGCGCTCGGTGACCAGACCGAGGGTGCGCAGGAGACGGAGTTGATGGGATACGGCGGACTGCCCCATGCCGACCTCGGTGGCCAGTTCGGTGACAGAGTGGGGCGATTGCCGCAGGACCGTGAGGATCAACAGCCGCGACGGGGTGGCCAGGGCCTGGAGCGTAGTGGCCACGGACGCTGCCGTGACGTCGTCGAGGCGGGCGGTCGCGAGGATGTCGCGACCGCCCCTGGCCTCATCGGCGTGCACGTCCGCGTCCGCGGCCGCGGGCCCGTGTCCGGGCTTCTCCCGGTGGGCGGATGAACTGCAGCTCGAGCGTGGCCGACGGCTGGGCCAGGCCCGGACCGCCGGCGGCCGCCCAACGGAGGAGGTCGTCCATGCAGTCGTCGTCGTTGGCCCAACCGATCCAGGTCGTCCGGCCGCCCTTCGCACGCCCGGCTGCGGCGGGCTGAACCACGATGACGTTGGCCTGGTCGCACGGGCCGAGGTAGTCCGTCGTGTGGACGGCGAGCCGACCACCGGAGTCGGCGACAGCGGCGCGTAGCCGGTCGAGTTGCCACTGATGGTCGACATGGGGTTGCTTGCGTGGGTTGCCACAGCAGCAGCCACGGCAGACGACCAGAGTGCACGGCCGGTCGCGGGCGGCCCCCACGGTGGCCACGCGCGGGCTCACAGTGCGGTCCGGGAAGGCAGCCGGCGGACCCGTATCCGGCCGTCCCAGTACGCACAGATCAGCAGCTCGGGGCCGGCCCAGGTCAGAGCGGTGACGGCCGTATCGCCGTCCAGGGTGCGGGCGGGGGAGGGCCGGGATTCGGGCCGCCCCGCCGAGGCCCGCCACAGCGCGACCGTGCCGTCGGCGCCACCGCTGGCGAGGTGACCGCCCCCGCCGGTCCGCCACGCCAGCGCGGTGATGGTCTCATGGCAGCGCAGGGAGCGGGGCGCGGTGCCGGCGGGGCCCTTGCCGGAGAAGTCCCAGACAGTCACGTCGGGGGCGCCGTCGGCGGCGAGCCAGAAGCCGGTGTCGTCGAAGGCGAGGCGGGAGACCTTCTCCGGGTAGCCGGACATGGTGAGTTCGCCGCCGTCGCGGGTGCGCCAGATGTGGATGGAGGCGTCCTGGTTGCCGCTGCAGATCCACCGTCCGGTGGGGGCGACGGCGAGCGCGAGGTGCGAGCCGATGTAGGGGTAGGTCATCACCGGCTTGGGGGTGTGCCGTTCGTGGCAGCGCACGGCCCCGTAGGCGGCGACGGCCAGCCGCCGCCCCTGGCGCAGCCAGGCGAGGTCGGTGACGGTGCTGGCAGCGGGCTCGGTGGCCCACCGTTCCTCGCCGTCCGGGGTGAGGACGAGGGCGTGGCGTCCGGTGGCGATCGCCACCCGCTCGTTGTCCGCCCACGCCGCTGTGGAGGACCAGGCGGATGCGGTTGAGCAGGGTCGTCTTGCCGGAGCCGAAGAAGCCGGTCAGTACGGTGACGCGGACGCGCTGGTCGCGGGGCTCGTCGGACGTTTGGTTGGTCATTCGGACTCCTTCGGGTCATGGGCGAGCAAGGCGGCCCGCAGGTCGTCCTCGGTGATCTCTTCGGCGGTGGTGTGCAGGGTCCAGCGGCGGGCCCGGCCGGTCATGGGAAGGACGGCGATGACCGTCTCCAGGGGTGGGCAGCCAGGTACGGCGCAGGCGAGTTGCCGGATGACGACGGCTGTGTCCTCGTCGAGTCCGAGCAGGCGCCGTACGGACTGCCTCAGCCGGCGCAGCTGTGGGCTCGGCCCCGGACGGGCTCCCAGTGGCATGGCGGCGGTTCTCCTTCGTCGGTGGCGGGTTGACAGTCGCCGCAGATGCCGGTGAGTTCGACGGTGTGCTCCACCGCGGCGAATCCGGTGTCCGCTCCGACCCGGTCGGCCCACTGCTCCACGATCTCGGAGTCCACCGGACGACTGCGGCCGCAGCAGCGGCAGATCAGGTAGTGACGGTGTCCGTCGGCGGGCCGCGGGCGGTAGAGCCGCTCTCCCGCCCCGTCGCGTACGACGTCGACGCCACCCGCAGCCTCCAGATCCCTCAGGGCCCGGTAGACCGTGGTCAGCCCGATCGGAACGTGGGCCGCGGTCAGCAGTGCGTGCAATTCCTGCGCGGAGACGAAGTCCTGGCAGCCGGTGAGGACGCGCAGGACGGCGGTTCGCTGCCGGGTCCTGCGGTTGCTCACGGCGGATCACCTCACTGGCGCTCGGCGGGAAGCGGTATATATAAGATAGGTGAAAATGAAATCCATGTCCATGTGAACGCCCCTTCATGCGTGATGGTGTGTCTGCCTTCCATCCGCCGCCGCTAAGGTGCGCCCGGACGCCGCCGTGACGAAAGCCGTATGGAGACACGAATGGACAGTGATGTCGATATAGCGCCGCAGCATGTGAGCGGCGGCAGCGGCCGGACGCTGTCGCGGCGCCCCGACGGAGTGGACGGGGCCGATGAGGCCGGTGGAGTGCGCACGGCGGCGCGCGTCGCCATTCACGCGCTGATCGCTGGGCTTCCGGTGGTAGTGCTCGGCGTCGTCGCGATCATGCTGGGGCCGACCATCACCGCCGCGCTGGACGACCGTGCAGTGGCGGCGTGGCGCGCGGTGTTCACCGCGATCGTCGTCCAGGGCGTGCCGTTTCTGCTGCTGGGCACGGTGGTGTCGGCCGCCATCAGCGCGTTCGTACCGGCGTGGGTGTTCACCCGGGTGCTTCCGCGCAACCCGGCGCTCGCCGTACCGGTGGCCGGTGCCGCCGGGGTGGTGCCGCCGGGGTGTGAGTGCGCTTCGGTTCCGGTGGCCGGCAGTCTGATGCGGCGCGGGGTGGCCCCGGCGGCGGCTGCGCAAGTGCGCAAGGCGCGGGTGCACGGGCCCGCCGCTCCACCCGCCGACACCTGGGTGACGGTCACCGGCACCTGGCACCCCACCGGAAAGCTGGGCACCGACGACGCCAGCCCGGCCCCCGACGTCTCCACCGTCGAACGCGTTCCCGCGCCCAAGGACCCGTACCACGATGTGGTGGTCACCCCGGACGGTCGCTGAAGCGGCGGCGGCGTACTTGAGCCCCAGGCCGGCGGCCTGGGGCTCAAGCACGCCGCGCGGCTTAGCAGTCGCGGAACTCGGGTGACTGGTTGAGGATCTGGGAGCGCGTGGAGGTGAACTTCGCATAGATGGTGCCACTTTCGGTCCCGGGCCGAAACGCGGCCACCCGGTGGCAGTTCATGAAGGCCAGGGTGATGCCGAAGTGACGTTCGAGGCTGCCGCGGATGGCGTTGCTGGCCAGGGCCCGTAGCAGCTGTCCGCGTTCGGCCTCCGACGGTGGCGGGGTCTGGTTGTCGGCGAACTCGGCGTCACCGTCGCGGAGCTTGTCCGCCAGACCGGCGATGAGGTTGTAGGCGTACGGAAGCGACTCGCGGACGGTGGCGACGAAGTCCCGCTCCTGGATCTCGCCCTGTTCGGCCTGGGCGAGGAGCTCCGGTGCGACGTTCAGTGACATGGGATGCGGTGTCCTAACGGCTGGGTTGCGGATGTGGATGGGCGGGGGTGTTCAGCTCGATGCCGTGGGGGCGGCGATGAGTGTCTCGGACAGGGCAGCCGGTCCGTGCTGGAAGTCGGGGTCGACCTGGGTGCTCAGGTCCTGGCCGGTGGCGCGGTCGGCCCAGGCGCGGGCGTTGCGCAGATGGAACTCGACCGCTTGCCTCTGGAAGGTCTCCCAGTCCTTGGTGCGGCCGTCCACCGCGCGGCGCAACTCCTCCAGCGCCAGGCGGTGCTCGGGTTCCAGTTCCCCCGTGTGGCGGCCCTGCTCGCGGGCGCGGACCCAGTCGGAGTGGCCGAAGCAGGCCAGCAGGTCGTCGCCGATGTGCTCTTTGAGGAAGAGCCGGTCGTCCTCGCCGGTCACCTTGTTGCCGACCACGGCGAGCGGCACGCCGAACTCGGCGGCGTGGTCCTTGTACTGGCGGTAGACGGACACCCCCTTGCGCGTGGGCTCGGCCACCAGAAAGGTCATGTCGAACCGGGTGAACAGCCCGGAGGCGAAGGAGTCCGCGCCGGCGGTCATGTCGACCACGACGTACTCGCCGGGGCCGTCCACGAGGTGGTTCAGATACAGCTCGACGGCGCCGAGCTTGGAGTGGTAGCACGCGACACCGAGGTCCTCCTCGGTGAACACGCCGGTGGTCATCAGCCGGACTCCCGCGACGTCCCGGACGTGGCGGGCGTGCACCGGGTCGGGTCCCAGCGGCCGCAGCAGGCGGGAGCCACGTCCCGGGGGAGTGGTCTTGACCATGGCGTCGGCGGAGGCGATACGGGGATTGTCGCCGCGCAGATACTCCTTGATCCCGCCGAGGCGAGTGCTGAGCGGGACGACCTCGCGCAGTTCGTCCTCCTCCAGCCCCAGCGCCGCCCCCAGATGCTGGTTGATGTCGGCATCGATGGCGACGACGGGCGCGTTGGAGCGTGCCAGATGCCGGGCGAAGAGGGCGGACAGCGTGGTCTTGCCACTTCCGCCCTTGCCGACGAACGCGGTACGCATGGCTGCGCATCACCTCCAGGTGAATATGAATGTCATGTGCGAGCTCTGAAGACTTCCCGGATCGTGGCTTCGCTGTCAAGTCGCCGCTGAAGAAGGGGGGATGGGTTCGGAGTGCCGTTGCCTGTGTGGCGGGGCGGGGTCAAGTTCTGGCAATGATTCCCACCTCGGGTGGCGGCAAAGTGGTTCTGGAAATCATTTTCATCTAGCCTCGTGGCGTTCGTTCCGCCCTTGAGGAGTCCCCTGCCATGAGATCGGCCATAGCCCACCGCATACGTCCCCGCGCCCTCGCCGGGTGTGCCGCCGCCGTAGCCGTGCTCGCCGGCACCAGCGCCTGTTCCACCGCTTCCTCGGACACGTCCGATGGCTCCGCCTCAGGCAAGGCGGCGTCCGGCAAGGTGATCCAGATCGTGGCCGCGGAAAATTTCTGGGGCAGCATCGCGCAGCAGCTGGGCGGCAGCCACGTACACGTCACGAGCATCATCGACAACCCTGCCGCCGACCCGCACGACTACGAGCCGACCGCCGCCGACGGTCGCGCCGCCGCCACCGCCCGGTACACGATCGTCAACGGTATCGGCTACGACGCGTGGGCCGACAAGCTGCTCTCCGCCAACCCGGGCGGCGACCGCACCGAGCTGAAGATCGGTGACCTGGTCGGCGTCAAGCCGGGTGGCAACCCCCACCGCTGGTATGCCCCGGCTGACGTCCACAAGGTGATCGAGAAGATCACCGCCGACTACAAGAAGATCGACCCGGACCACGCCGCCTTCTACGACGCGCGGAAGAAGACCTATCTGGACACCAGTCTGGCCCCCTACAGCCGGTTGGTGTCCGGCATCAAGTCCACTTACGCGGGCACGTCCGTCGGCGCTTCCGAGTCCATCGTCGCGCCACTCGCCCAGGGCCTGGGCCTGAAGATGGCCACCCCCGAGTCGTTCCTCGACGCCATCAGCGAGGGCACCGACCCCACCGCGAAGGACAAGACCGCCATCGATCAGCAGATCAAGAACAAGAAGATCAAGATCTACGTCTACAACAGCCAGAACTCCACCCCGGATGTGCGAGCCCAGGTCAAGGAGGCCAAGGCGGCCGGTATCCCGGTGGCCGCGGTCACCGAGACCCCCACCCCGGCGGGTGCCTCGTTCCAGGACTGGCAGGTCCGCCAGCTGAAGGGCATCCAGAAGGCCCTGGCCGAGGCGACGGGCAAGAAGTAAGGACGGTGGGAACGATGGCCCGGATACGGGAGGCGGTGCGGTACCGCGTACCGCCGCAAGCCACCACTGTCGGACGCCGCGAAGGCGGTGAGTGCGTCGTGTCCCTGCGCGGCGCGGCCGTACGGGTCGGCGGGCGTACCCTGTGGTCCGGCGTGGATCTGGGGGTCGGAGCGGGAGAGTTCACGGCCGTTCTCGGCCCGAACGGTGTCGGCAAGTCCACTCTGCTCAAGGTGATACTCGGGATCCTGCCGACCGCCGCGGGTGAGGCGCGGGTGCTGGGTGAGGCCCCCGGCCGGACCGGGCACCGGATCGGCTATCTGCCGCAGCGCCGCAACGTCGATCCGTCCCTGCGGATCCGCGGCATCGATGTGGTGCGCATGGGCCTGGACGGTGACCGCTGGGGCGTTCCGCTGCCCCTGCCCTCGCGGTTCAGCGCGCGGCGCCGGGCGGCTCGGGACCGTATCGCCGAGGTCATCGACCTGGTCGGGGCGAGTGCGTACGCCCATCGGCCGCTCGGGGATTGTTCCGGGGGTCAGCAGCAGCGGCTGCTGATCGCCCAGGCGCTCGTCCGCGGGCCCGAACTGCTGCTGGACGAGCCGTTGGACAGCCTGGACCTGTCCCACCAGGGTGCGGTGGCCGCGCGCCTCGGGCTAATCTGCCGTGCGGAGGGGGTCAGCGTGGTGATGGTCGCGCACGACGTCAACCCGATCCTTCCCTGGCTGGACCGGGTGCTGTACCTCGCCGAGGGCGGCGCTGCCGCAGGCCCGCCACAGCAGGTCATCACCACACAGACGCTCTCGCGGCTCTACGGCGCGCCGGTGGAGGTGCTGCGCGCGGGCGACGGGCGGCTGGTGGTCGTCGGAGGCGGGCACGGCACAGGGGAAGGGGGAGGCCATGGTCACCACCCTGAGCTTGACTGACGCCAACCCGGTCTGGTCCTGGAACCCGGTGACCGAGCTGCGGGCGATGTGGGCCTTCCCGTTCATGGTCAACGCCTTCCGGGCCGGCACTGTCGTCGCCGTCCTCGCGGGTGTCATCGGCTGGTACATGGTGCTGCGCCGGCAGAGCTTCGCCGGCCATACGCTCGCCCAGGTCAGCTTCCCGGGCGCGGCCTGCGCCACCCTGCTGGGCATCGCCCCGGTCGTCGGATACTTCGCCTTCTGCGTCGGCGCCGCCCTGGTCATCGCAGCCATCCCGCGAGCCGGGCAGGGCGGCAGCGGCCAGGAAGCGGCCCTGACCGGGACGGTCCAGGCGTTCGGGCTGGCCTGCGGATTCCTCTTCGTCGCGCTGTACAAGGGCTTCCTCGGCGGGATCAACTCCCTGCTGTTCGGCAGCTTCCTCGGCATCACCACCACTCAGGTGACCGTCCTGGCGGCAGTGGCGGCCGCGACACTGGCCACCCTGGCGGTGATCGCACGGCCGCTGCTGTTCGCCTCGGTCGATCCCGCTGTCGCCGCCGTACGCGGGGTTCCGGTACGCGTCCTGTCCGTGGTGTTCCTCGTCCTGCTCGGTACAGCAACCGCGGCGACCAGTCAGATCACCGGCACCCTGCTGGTCTTCGCCCTGTTGGTGATGCCCGCCGCCACCGCCCAGCAACTCACCGCCCGGCCCGCCACGGGACTGGCCGTCTCGGTGCTGGTGGGGCTCATTGTGACGTGGACCGGGCTGATCGCCGCGTATTACTCGCCGTACCCGATCGGGTTCTTCGTGACCACCTTCGCCTTGGGCGCCTACGCTTTGGCCCGGCTCACGCGCGTCCTCACACAGGTCCTCGCCCGGCGTGCCCCGGCGTCCGCCCGCCTCTCCGGGGGTGCGGTATGAGCGTGTTCACCGCGTTCGACCACCCGTACTTCACGCATGCGCTGCTGGCCGGAACGGGGATCGCCGCGGCGGCGGGTCTGGTGGGGTACTTCCTGGTGCTTCGCGCGCAGGTGTTCACCGGGGACGCGCTCGGCCACGTGGCGTTCACCGGAGGGCTGGCGGCGCTCGCGCTCGGCTACGACCTGCGGCTGGGACTGTTCGCCGCGACCGTGGTGTTCGCCGTGCTGATCGGCGCGCTCGGGAAACGGGGCCGCTCCGACGACGTGGCCATCGGCAGCGTCTTCGCCTGGATCCTGGGCCTGGGCGCCTTCTTCCTCACCCTTTACAGCACCCGCGGCGCCGCTCATGGCACCGCGGGGGTGAGCGTGTTGTTCGGCTCGATCTTCGGCCTGTCGGCGGGCCAGGCGGGAGTGGCGGCGCTGGTGGCCGCCGGGATCTGCGCGTTGGTGGCGCTGCTCGCCCGGCCGCTGCTGTTCGCCTCGGTCGACGAGGCGGTGGCCGCGGCGCGCGGTGTGCCCGTGCGGGCGCTGGGCCTGGCGTTCCTGGTTCTGGTGGGGGCCTGCGCCGCCCAAGCCACCCAGGCGGTCGGCTCCCTGCTGTTGCTCGGCCTGCTCGCTGCCCCCGCCGGAGCCGCCCACCGGCTGACCGCCCGCCCATACCACGCCCTGGCCTTGTCGGCCGGGCTGGCGGTGGCCGAGATGTGGGCCGGGCTGGGGCTGAGCTACGCCGCGCCGCGACTGCCGCCCAGCTTCGCCATCCTGGCCACCGCCACCGCCGTCTACCTCGCGACGTTCCTCACCGTGCGGCCCCGCCGGGGCCGCACGGTGACATCGCAGGGGTCGCGGGGCAATGTGCCGGGGCCGTCACGGCTGTGACCGGCACGCGGGCGGAAGCTGTCAGTGGTCGTCCCAGTGGTCCTGGTGCTGGGCGTGGCGGTGTCCGTCGTGGACGTAGTCCACATGGTCGCCGTGCGGGACCGCGACATGGCCGCAGCCCTCCCGGTGCTGGTGGTCGTGGCCTTCGTGGAGGGGGTCCGCGAGCTGGTGGTAGGTACCCCGCAGGGAGTCCTCGGCGAGGCAGTGCGGCGCCGTCGTGGAGACGACGGCGTGCGGCGGCCGGTCCAGGCCCAGTGCGTCGATCCATCCAGCCGCGCGGATGACCGTCTCGACGTACCGGGCCGCGTCGGCGTGGCGGGTGCGGTCGAGTTCCAGCCGCAGCGGGTCCATGTCCACCGCGACGACCTCCGCCTCGGGTAGCCGTCCGGCCAGCCGCGCGCTGAGCGAGGCTCGTTCCGGTCCACCAGCACAACGTTCAGCTCCGGGCGCCGTTCGGCGATCTCCGCGGCGCACTGGATGCCGTCAGTCCGCTGCCCGCGACCACCACCAGCCGCTCCTCACCCTTGCGGAGTCCGCCTTCCAGCAGGCGGCGGCTCGAGTCGTTTCACCCGGGGCAGCCTGCCAAGGGCAGATCGTACGTAGTTGCGTTTCGGAGTGGGCACTTGTCGGCACGGCGGCCTCATGGCGGGGAACGAGTATTTCGGCGTTCTGAGCCGCAGGGGACCGGTACAGCAGCAGAGCGAACCACGCGAAGATCCGTGTAGCGAGTGGGTAGATCGTCCGTACGGCTCCGCCCGCCAGGGCCTGCCGTCCTCGCGTACGCGAAAGAACCTACAAGTCGGCGAACGGGGGGCAGACGTATGTGACGGCGACAAGGAGCAGCCGGGGGAGCGGCAGGACCAGCATGAACCCGTCGTCCAGGACCGGCAGGCGCCGCACACCGCCTGCGGCTCCCGGCCTCGGACCGTCTCCGATGGCCGTGATGTCGATGCCCATCTCGGCCAGGTCCACCAGCTGCCCGGCAAGCCGCTCCACCTCCCCGACCACGCGTTCGGACAGCCCCTTCGCCACGTGCTCGTAGTCGGGCTCGTACTCCCAGCGCCATCCCTGTCCGGCGTCTTCGGTCACCCGGCGGTCCGCCCGTCGATCCCGGCCTCGGCCGCTGCCTCCGCGTGGATGGCCGCCACCTCGGCGGCGATGGCACGTCCCTCGGCCAGACTCTCCACCTGCCCCGCGCGGGCCTCCAGCTCGCTCAGTCGTGCCGCCCGCGCAGGAACGCGCTCGATCGCCACCGCGAGTGCCCACCGCCTCAGGAACCGGCGCATGGGGGCCGCGTCGACCTGGCTGCGGGCCGCCTCCACCGCCGCCGTCCGCTCGGCGTCGAACACAGCCACCTGGTTGGGCGCGATCTGCACCACAGCCGCGCGCAACTCCTCCGCCGTGGTATTGGGCTGCGGAATCAGGGCTTCGTGCCCGTCCGCTGCTGCTTCGCTCATGCCGCCACGCTTCCAGCGCTCCCGGCGGGAGCCGCGGTGATCCGCAACTCGACGCGCCCCTCGGCATACTCCCTCAGCAGCACCTCACACAGGAGTCCGAACCCGGGGTCGCCTCCTCGACGGGCCTGCTCCTGAATCTTCCACCTGGCCTCTGCCCTCTCGCACACGCTGTCATCGAGGTAGACGCGGCACCCGCCCCGCTCCACCGTGCCGAACGTGCTGCCGGCCGGCACGGGCGCGCCGAGCGACCCTTCGGCGTACGCGGCCAGGAGTGCCTCGAGGACCCGCGAGCGGGCTCGGGCCAGGCCGTTGCCCTCGGCGCGCTGCTTCACCCGCCGCTTCCACAGGTCCGTGTCCATCCAGACCAGGCGGCCAACGCGTGCCGTGCTGCCGGTGGCTCTCACGCTTCCTCCATCGGGGGCCGGTCACGATATATTCCGTCGAGACTAGACTTTCAAAGTCTAGCAATCAACGCTCCGGGAGTGTCAGGGTCTCCGATGCCGCGAGAAGTGGCCTCAAGGCGCGACCTGCCCACACCCGCAGGACATGGGGTTGAGGCGGGGCATGCGGGTGACCCCCTTGGGTGTCGCTTCGTCAGCCGCCTGGGTCTGCAGTTGTCCTTAACGCTGTGATCTGCGGTGATGCAGTGGCTGGAGGGGCAGCAGGCCGTAGCGGAACCGCGGTCAGGGGATGCTCAGGGGACGCGCGATTTCAGCCCCGGAGTGCGAGGGCCTGCGCGTCGGGGTCGATGACGGCGACCGCGTTGATGTGGTCTCTGCGGGCGGTGAGCGACGGCCACCAGGTCCGGCCGAAGTGGCCTTCCGCAGCTCAGTGCCCTTACTCACGAAGGTCCGATCTGGCTCAACGGTACGCACGAAGCAGGCCCTTCTCCTTGTGGATCTGCTCCATCCGCACACGACGCTCCAGCGCCTGTCCGCGCCGTGGGGAGTGGTCCGCACGAGACGAGACATGCGGGCACACGGGCCGATGTACGTCACGTCACAGCACCTGACGGAACGCAAGGAGTCGGCGCGGCCCGCCTGCGAGCAGGAAGGTCACCACGGTGGTGGGCACGCTGCTCGTCGCCCACCCACCGACCGCGGGAAGCCCGTGGTTCAGTCATACGGCCGCCAGAGCGCCGGCGCGTTGCGGTAGTGGGGCGCCACCGAATCCGAGGGCGGGACTGCTCGTCCACGTCGGCCTCGGCATCATCCAGACCGCCCGCGAGCGCTGGACCGACCGGCCGCAGGCCGGATTCGCCCGATGTGTCCGGGAGGCTGCCGACCTCGTCTCCGCCCTGACCGCGTAGCCCCGCGGGCCGCGCGGAAGCACAAGGGTCACCCCCGCTCGCGCGAGGGTGACCGTCGCTGGGACCCAGGGGTTCCTTCCCTCGGCGCTACGGCCCCCATGGGTCCGAAGTCCCGTCGTCCGGAGGGCTGCGTCTACCTGCGGGGGAGCGAGGTGTTGGTGACCGGGAGCGGCTGGTCCGCGCCCGCTACGTAGAGGTCCGTCGGAGCCGTGCGCAGCTCGAACGTATCGTCCTCGCGCGAGACGCGCACGGACAGCACGAAGAAGCCGTCGTCCTCGACGGTGGTCTTCACGTGGTACTCGTTCTCCCAGTAGGTCTGCAGGAAGACCTCGGTGCCCTGGGGCTCGACCCCTCGGGGGAGGCTGACCCTGCCCCGGACGGTGAGGATGTCGCCCGCCTTCACCTTCTTCTTGTTGACCTGGTAACTGACGGAGCTGGGCTTGGTGTTGGCAGCCACGGCGGTGTCCGCGTAGTAGCCGTCTTGCGGGGTGTTGGGGTCGCCGTCCTCGTCGTAGAGGGCCGTGATCTGCACCCGGTGCTGGACATTGAGCAGGCTGCTGCCGCTCACGTGGTCGATGTCGACGTCGGGGATGGTGAATTTCCCGTTGGTGTCGGTGACCGGCGTGCCCAGGTCGCGCGGCTCGTAGTAGTTGGGGTCGATCGGGTCGCCCCACGGATTCCAGGTGGTGAAGAGGACGACTTCCTGGACGGTGACGGGGATGTTGGGCGCCGGGGTGCCGTCGGCCTTGGTGACGGTGCCGGTGACGTCGACGTTGCGGTTGTCGTAGTCGGTGCTGGTCGGGTTGGTGCTCACGGTCAGCACGTAGGCGTCGCCGGGGGAGGCGTCCGAGGGCTCCGCTGAGGCGGCGGGCGCGGACAGGGCGCCTGTGGCGAGCAGGAGCGCGGCGGTGGCGGCAAGCCGCGTCGGCAAGGACTTCCTGGGCACGGGGCAACTCCAACTTTTGTCGGGACTGGGGAAGTCGCGCCGGGCGGCACCGGTTCCGCCGCAGCGCAGGTGTGCGACGCACCAGGTTCGACCGGCGGGGTGGGGCGGGAGTTGTCCCCTGTGCGGCCGCTGTTACGCGGCTGTGGCAGGAGAGGGGTTTGTCCGGGTTGCACGTTCACCTGGATGTCGGCCGGAGGCTGCCCCGCATTGCCCTCGATGAGTGGATGATGCGGATGTGAGGTAGAGCGGGAAGCGTGACACTTCCGCGCGGGGCATGCGGTGTGTGAGGTGTGAGTGGCTGACGGTCACGCAGCATGTGCACGGCCTTACCCATAGGGTCGTGCGAGCGAAAGCGGTGCCCGCCGGGCGGGCGCGACGTCGCCGCCGGCACCCGCCTGGCCGGATCGGCCGTGGAGTTCCGGTGAACTCTCCCGCCCCATGGAATCGCGCAGGCGCCGATGCCGGCCCCCGACCCGATCGGCCCGCGGAGCACGACGGTGTCGCTGACAACCACAGTGGCTGGATCGACGGAGGCTGGTCGGCGTCGACTCCACCTCTTGCCGCGCCCACCAGCATGCGGCGGTCCCCCGAGCCCGTGCCGTGCCGTCACCTGCGGCAGCCCTCTGATGCCGTTTGGTGACAGGAAAGACACCCCACGCCCACACATGGCCAGCCCGCGCCGCTGTCGCCGATCAGGGCCAGGGGGCGCCCCTCCTGGAGCCACGCGGGGTTCTTCAGCTTGCCGGTGATCTCGGCTGAGGGGCACCGGCCCGACCCTCGACGGATCAGCGTCACCTTGACGAGCCGAAGTCAGTAACGGCGACGACGTGCTGGTAGAGGCAGACGGCATCCAGCGCGCACCAGGAGCCGTCCGGGCGCTGCACCCGGTTCAGGATCGGGCAGTGGTGGCGGGACGCCTCACGCGGGGTGTCGGCGTCCTGGTGTGCCGACCCGTGATCGCGTCCGAAGCCGTCCGGTCCGGCGTGCGAGGCGACGCGCGCCCCACGCCGACTCGGTCACCGGACAGAGTGTTCGACGGGATTGCTGGCATTCGAATGGTTCGATCGGAGGCGCCGCCCGGCTCCACTGCCAGGACCCGTCGCCACCGCACCGCTGCTCGGTATCTGCTGGGTGGCGCAGTGGATGTTGCCGCCGCCGAGGAGGAGTTCGCGGGTAGGGAGGCCGACAACCGTGTGGTGCGGGTGGATCCTGGCGAGGCGGGCGAGGGCTTCGTCGTCGTGTTCGGGGTCGAGCAGGGGGACGAAGAGGTGGTCCTCCGTGGCGTAGAAGTTGGCGTAGGAGGCGGCGAGCCGGGGGCGTGGCACGGTGCCGGTGACCGGGACGCCGTGACGGTCGATGCCTCGAAGCTCGACCTCGGTGGCGTACAGCGGGCCGGGCAGCGGCAGTTTCTCCACCCGGAGGGTACGGCCTCTGGCGTCCTGGACGTTTCTCAGGTCTTCCAGGGCGCGTGCGCTGCGCTCGTACTGGGGGTCGCTCGTGTCGTCGGTCCAGGTCAGACAGACCACTCCGGGGGCGGCGAAGCACGCCATGTTGTCCACGTGGCCGCGCGTTCCGTCGTGGGCGAGGCCCCACTCGATCCACACGGTGCGGGTGACTCCGAGGTAGGCCGCCATGAGGTGATGCATGGCGGTGCGTGAGGGGGCGTCGTTGCGGGCGGGGTCGAGCAGGGTCTCGGCCGTGACGAGGGCGGTTCCCTGCCCGTCGACGTGGAAGGAGCCGCCCTCCAGCACGAGCGGGGCGCGGTAGCGGTCGGTGGAGGTGAGGTCGAGCACCCTTCGGGCGTACTGGTCGTCGGTGGCCCAGTACGGGTAGCGGTTGCCGTAGCCGTTGAAGGCGAAGTCCACGCCGCGGCGCCGCCCGGTGCCGTCGACCACGAAGGCGGGGGCGATGTCCCGGGCCCAGCCCAGCCAACTGGTCGTCTCCACCACGCGGACGCGGGAGTCGAGGCGGGAGCGGGCATGTGCGTACTGGTCGCCGGTGACCGTGACGGTGACTGCCTCCCCGGTGTCCGCGACGGCGTTGGCGAGGGCCGCGAGGGCGCGCTGCGCGGGGCGGGCTCCTTCGCGCCAGACGTAGCCGTTCTGCGGCCACGTCATCCAGCATCCGTCGTGCGGCTCCCATTCCGCCGGCATGCGGAAGCCGTCCGCGGCGGGCGTGCTGTCGATGGTCCTCATCGCGCACCCCCGCGATGGCGTTCGAGGACGAGGGCGACCGACGGCGGCGCGGGCTCGGGATCCTGCGTCCGCGAAGGCACTTGGGCGGTGATACGGGTGCGCGCGTTCCTGCGGTGGCGGATCGTCCACACGACGATCGGGATGAGGACGGCGAATTCCAGCGGTGGTGTGAGCGACGCGGCCGTGGCCACCGGCAAGGTCAGCACGAGCAGAACACGCGCCACGGCCTCTGCCATGAGTCCGGCACCGCACACCAGCGTCTCCGTGCGGTGCGCGCGGAGCAGGATCGGGTCACGCAACGGTTGACCGTGCAGCTTGTCGGCCAGATAGGCGGTGGCGGGCGTAGCGGTGAGGCAGCTTGTGAGGAACACGAATCCGGCGAGGGCGCTGATCAGTGGGTCACGCAGGAGCAGCGGCTGGGGTTCGGAGGTCACGGCGGCGAAGGCGGCCGAAAATCCGTACATGAGGAGCATGGCAAGGGCCAGGCCGTCGGCACGCCGGTCGTGCAGGACGGTGGCGGCGAGCCAGAGGGCCGCTACTCCGGTCGCGGCCAGGAGCGCGGGGAGTGTGGCCAGACCCGCAAGGAGGCAGCCGTAGTACGCAAGGGGCGAGATGCCCAGGTCGAGGGCCAAGCGAGCCAAGCGGGCCAGGCGGCCGAGGTGGCGCGGGCGCGCGGGCGCCGACGGCCGGGCCGGCTGCGGTACTGAAGGCGAAGATGTCGGCTCCGACGGGTCCATGGCTTCTCCTTGATCCTTGTCACCGGGATGGCGGGCTGCGGCGTCAGCCATTTATTTAGCACCGCCATGCTAAATAAACCGTAGCACGGTCGTGCTATAAAAGCCGGGTGCCGAAGATGGTGGATCCCGAGCAGCGCCGCCGCGACGTCGTGGACGCCGTCTTCCGGGTCGTGGCCCGCGGCGGCATCCAGCAGGCCACTCTCCGGAACGTCGCCGCCGAGGCCGGTCTCGCCGTCGGGTCCGTACGGCACTACTTCGCCAGCCACCACGAGCTCCTCATGGCCGCGGCCCGCGAGATGGTGCGCCGGGTGGACGTCCGAGTGGCGGCCCAGCGGGAGCGGCGGCAGCCGGGGGACGACCCGTACCTGATGGCGCAGGAGGTGGTGGGTCAGTTCCTGCCGCTCGACGCGGCGCGTGCCGACGAGATCGCGGTCTGGCTGGACTTCGTCGCGGCTGCCCGCACCGACCCCGCCCTGGGCGAGATCGCCGCCGAGCTCCACGACGGACTGCGGGACGTCGCCGGGCGTCTGCTGCACCGTCTGGGCGTGGACGATCCGGTGGCGGCGGAGCATCTCGCCGCAGTACTCGACGGACTCGCCCTTGGCGCGACGCTCCACCCCGACCGCCTGAGTCCGGACACCATACGGGCCGTCCTGCACCGGCACCTGACCCAACTGCCCGGCGCGGCAAACGAGTCCGAGCCCCCGGACGCATAGGCGCACGCGCGGCAGGCTCCGCGGGCCTTCCACACGGCCCAAGCACGACGGCGGCGCTCAGGAACAGCCGCACGCCGGGGCCTCGGTGGTGACGCCCAGCTCGCTCAACCACGCTTCCAGGCCCTGCCGGAGGCCCCCGGGCCGGCGGGGTTACCGCTCGGGGTCGGCCTGGTGGGGTGGGGCCTGGGGAGCTGGCACCTGGTGCGGGCGTTCCGTACCCGGGAGCAGTGCTTCGCCATTCCTGGGCGGCGGTTCACCCACCGGGTGGCGGGCACCGCCACCGTGACCCCCTGGGAGGACGTCGCGCAGATGAGTAGCACTGGTGGTGACGGCCGGTCGCTCGCCGGCACCCGGGGTATGGGTTCTACGTGCGAGATCCGGCTGCACAGCGGACGCCGGATCCGCGTCGATGCCTTCACCGAGGCGGGGGCGGATGGCGTGATTCCTCTGGCCTCCACCGTGTGCCGGCGCACAGTGGACGCGGCCGAGGTCGATCCCCGCGGTACGCCAGGCGTTCTTCCCGGCTCCGCGGTGGGTCGCCGGGCCGTGGCGGGGCCGGTGCGGGGGTGGTGGCGAAGTGTTGCCGGCCCCGCCACGTGGTCGGCGGCCAGGACTGGCGCCGCCGTGTGGGCCGCCGCCCGGAGCGCGGCCTGGCCCGTCCCGCCAGTAGCGTGTGCGCTGTCGACGCCAACACCCGCCTGGTCGTAGCGACCGGACGGCCCACGCCCGGCAACGCCACGACGTCCGCGCCTACCGGGAATCCGGCGTGCAGGCTCTGTCCGGGAGAACCCACAGCGCTTGTACACCAGTTGGGGGGCAGCTGGTGCTCGTCCGCGAGTCGATATGCTCACACGTCTCGACAGCGCCGGTGGTTGCGGCCGAAACCGGCCCGCTGCCGCTCATCGGCCTCGAGCAGCTGTACCAGCTGGGAGGCCCGGGGTGGAGGAACAACGCGTGTCAGATCGTGCGCTACCCGGATCTGCGCGCTGTGCGTTGCGTGAGCCGGCCCCGCTGGGCTTGTGCCCTGGGGCGGTGAACGGCATCTCACGTTTGCCGTGCGGCGCGGGCATGGCTCCTCGTAGCGTGTCTACTTCCAGGTGCATGTGGCGGGGGGTGCGGGGTGGATCCGGTATCGGTGGAGTTGCTGGCGGCGTTGGCTGGCGGCGCCGGGGGTGAGATCGGTTGGCAGGCGTGGACGGGGCTGACCGCATTGGTGCGACGTCCGCTTCGGGACGGCCAGGGCACCGAGGATGGGCCCGCGGTGAGGTCGGGGGAGGTGGAGCTGGCGGAGTTGGAGCGGGCGCCGGCTGATCCGGCGTGCGCGCGGGCCCTCAGTACCGCGCTGGTGGTTCGGGCGGCAGTGGACGCGGACTTCCGTACCGGCCTGGAAAGGTGGCACGAGCAGGCGCAGCTGGTGCGCACCGGCGACGGGCAGGTGGACAGCACGATCAGTGGCGACACCTTCAACGGGCCGGTGCTGCTCGGCCGGGATATCTCCGGGGTGTCCTTCGCCCCCGCGCCGCCCGGGCCCACCCCCGCGCCCCCCGCCCCCGCCGCCGCAAGCCGTTCAAGGCCCCGGAACGCCCTCCGCGCAGAGCTGACCGGCGTGGCAGACTCGGACCCCCACAGCCCGGCTGGCATAGGCCGGGCGGTGGAGAATCGGATCAGCGGCGGTGTCTTCTTCCACGCGGTGATTCAGGGCCGGGACATCACCGTGCAGTTGCCCCCGCAGATCACCCCGGCACTGTCCGGCCTTCCAGCCGCCTCGGTCACCTTTACCGGCCGCGACGAACAGGTGGAGGAACTCCTCGGGGTGCTGGCGCCCGGCGCAGACCGTCCGCAGGCAGTACTGGTGGCGGGGCTGGCCGGGGTCGGCAAGACCGAACTCGTACTGCAGACCGCCGCCCAGGCACTCAGACGGCCCGGCTGGTTTCCCGGCGGTGTCTTGTTCCTCGACATGTTCGGCTACGACCCGGAACGCCGGCTGTCCCACGGACACGCGCTGGACGGCCTGCTGCGGGCGCTGGGCATGCCTGGCGAACACCTTCCCGTCAACGTGCAGGACCGCTCCCGGTTGTACCGCAGTATTCTGGCGAACTTCGCCGAACAAGGCCGCCGGATCCTGGTCGTCATCGACAACGTCTCCACCGCCGACCAGGCCCGCCCCCTGCTGCCCGCCGACGGCACCACCGCGGCCCTGCTCACCTCCCGCCACACCCTGGACCTCGACGCCCGCCTGCACGACCTGGACATCCTCGACGAGCACGCCTCGGTCGAACTGCTCCGCCAGGCCCTGCTGCGGGCCCGCGGCGCCGCCGACACCCGCGTGGACGACGCGCCCGAGCAGGCCGCCACGATCGCCCGGCTGTGCGGGGGCCTGCCCCTGGCCCTGCGCATCGCCGCCGCCCAGCTCGCCGACATCTCCACCCGCCCGCTGGCCTCCCTCGCAGGGACCCTGGAGGCGGCGCACACCCGGCTGGACCGGCTACGCCGCGAGGACCGCGCGGTGCGCGCCGCCTTCGACCTGTCCTACCAACGCGTCAGTGACGACCACGCCCGCCTGTTCCGGCTGCTGCCGCTCAACGCCGGCCCGGACCTGTCCACCGAATCCGCCGCCTACCTGGCCGGCATCGACCAGTACCGGACCGAGGAACTGTTGCAGGACCTCACGCGCGCTCACCTGATCGCACCCGGACCCACCTGGGGCCGCTGGCGCATGCACGACTTGGTGCGGCTGTTCGCCGACGAACTGGGAGAGACTCAGGCCCTCCCGGACGGCCGCGGGGCCGCCCGGGAGCGGCTGCTGGACTGGTACGTGGCCACTGCGCGGGAGGCGGACGAGCGGCTGAGCGGAGTGGCCGGCACGGCCCGTTTCCCGAACCGCGCGGCGGCGGTGAGCTGGTTGGAGACCGAACGCCCGAATCTCGTGGCGTCGGCGCGGGCCGCGGAGGAACATGGTCTCGGTCGCCGGGCGTTCGACCTGGCCCAGGCGCAGGGCGACTTCCTCGTCCAGTACCGCCACCTCACGGACGCACTGGACATGGCCGACACAGCGCTCGCGGCGGCCCGCGCCGCGGACGACGCGTTCGACGAGGCACGGGCTCTGCACAGCCGGGGGCTGGCCCTGACCGCGCAAGGGAGTACGGCCGAGGCGATCACCGCGCACCAGGAGGCCGTGAGCATCCTGAACAAGGTCGGCTATGACGGTACGGCGCTGGGTTACGCGCTGAGCGGCCTGGGCATCGCCCTGTTACGGGGACACCGGCCCGCAGCCGCCGTGGAGGTCCACGAGCGGAGTCTGAAGATCTTCCGCGGCCGCGGCGAGCGGCACGGCGAGGCCCAGGCGCTGACCCACCTGGGAGCGGCCCTGTTCGAGGCGCACCGGCTCCCGGAGGCGCG
Source organism: Streptomyces lacaronensis (assembly GCF_047337785.1). Classification (NCBI taxonomy): domain Bacteria; kingdom Bacillati; phylum Actinomycetota; class Actinomycetes; order Kitasatosporales; family Streptomycetaceae; genus Streptomyces; species Streptomyces lacaronensis. Next base: position 455,670 of record NZ_JBLHDK010000003.1, on the reverse strand, counting down.
GCAGTGGCTGGTGGAGAGTGTCGCCCTCCTGCGCGGGACCACTGACCTGCGCTCGCTGAGCATGGCCCTGAACGGCCTGGGTCAGGTACTGCGAGAGTCGGCCGACTTCGAGGCGGCCATCGAGGTCCACCGGGAGGAGGCAGAGGTCGACCGGGCCTTGGGCGACCGACATGCCGCGGCCATCGCGCTGACCAGCCTGGGCAGCGCCCTTTGGGCGTCTCACCGGTTCGAGGAGGCGATCGCCGTCTGCACCGAGTCAGCTCATCTCTTCGAGCAACTCGACGACCCCGCCGGGCAAGTCGCGGCCGGAAACAACCTCGGCGTCGCGCAGGCACAACTGCTGCGCTACGACGACGCGGTGCGCACGCACCGCGCTGTGCTGGAGATGTGCGAGACGCTCGACGACCCAGGGCTCCTCGGCGACACCCTGGTCAACCTCGCCCTTGCCACCGGCGGACAAGGCGACCGGGAAGAGGCGCTGAAACTGTTCGACCGGGCCCGGGCAGTCCTCGAACCGCACGGCGACGGCCCGCGAGCGGCACATGCGCTGCTCGGCGGCGGCCAGACCCTCATGCAGCTGGAACGTCATGCCGAGGCCGTACCGCTGCTGGAGCGGGCCGTGGAACTGTTCACCGCGGCCGGCGACCGGCGGACCGGCGGCGCGCTGGGCACGCTCAGCGAGGCACTGTGGCACCTGCAGCGGTACGACGAGGCACAGGCCCGCCACCAGGAGTGCGTCGCGGCCCTCCGCGGCATCGAAGACCACAGGACGCTGGCCGGTGCGCTGACCCGGCAGTTCTTCGTAGAGCAGCAGTCAGGAGCCACGCAGGCGGCCGTCGCCACAGGCACTGAGGTGGTGACGCTCTACCAGGACCTCGGCGACCGGGTCATGGAGGCGTCGATACGAACCTGGCTCGGAGCGCTGTTCAAGGGCGCCTCATGTATCGCGGAATGCCGCGAGCAGTGGCTGCGCGCCCTGGAGGTCCTGCCGCCTGGCGCGAACCCCGACCTGGAGACCGGCCTGCGGCTCGACCTGGACCAGCTCCCTCCGGACGAATGACGAGCAACCGACGGGCTCCCGCGGGATCGAGCCCGACCGGGCCCGTCACGATCGAGCGGAACGGAGGACCGGGGAACACAGCGCACCGGATCGTGCGGTAGGAACTGACCGCTGCGTTGCCGCGGATAACAGGGGCCACTTCGCGAATGATCGAGCGACGCAGCCATGGCCGGCCGCCGGGTGCTGTCGCTTCTCAGGTTTCGACGCCACTGAAGAATTTACGACACGTCATCAGCGGTTCGCTCACGCTCGCCTTCCTGACCCATACCTGACGCGATCACTGTCGCGCCTTTTCCGCAGCGCTCACCACGACCGGCCTTTAACCGACGCAGCCTGCGGTAGTTTGGGGCCTCCCCCTGCAGGGCGACCCCGGAGGACCTACCTCCATCTCCTGCACAGCACCGCTTCCAGGAGCTCCTACATCAACGCTCCCTTCCGCGTTCGTGGCACACGATCTGTGGTTTCTCGTCCATCGCGAAGACGACGGCATTGGCCGGCGGGGCGAGGTAAAGGCCGACGACATCGGATCTTGTCGATCAGGAACGGGTCGGGTGAGATCTTGAAGGTCTCAGTCCGCCACGGCTGCAGGCCGAAGGCGTGCCAGATCCGCAGTACGCTCGCCGGCGAGATCCCCACGACCTTGGCCAGCTCCCGCTTCGACCAGTGCGTCCCGCCCTGTGGCGTCTGCTCCAGGGTGCGGACCACGACCTCTTCCACCTGGGCATCGGTGATGGTCCGCGGCACCCCGGGCCGCGGCTCGTCGGCGAGTCCGTCCAGTCGCCGGGCAAGGAACCGTGTGCGCCAGCGGCGCACGGTATCTCTGCCGACACCGAGTCGCGCGGCGACCACGGTGTTGTTCCAGGCGTTCGCGCACGCCAGCACGATGCGTGCGCGAACGGCCAGTCCCTGGGCGGTCGAGCGGCGCTTGGCCCAACTCTCCAGCGTCAGCCGCTCGGCCTCCGACAACACGACAGGTTCCAGCCGGGTATCGCCCATCCACGCAGCACAGCGCGAGCGCGCTACCCGCCGCAGCAGAACGCCGCAATCTGAAAGAGGGGACGCCTCACGTGGCGACCCACGACCTCAAAACCAGATCACTAGTACGTCCTGCGAGGCGCCGTTCCTAGCGCATCAGCAGTCCCCGCATCCCCAGCCCGTAGTGCACGCGCAGCCGGTGCAGCTCCCACAGGCCCACCGCCGTGACGGAGAGCGGGGCGCCCAGGATGAACAGGTACCGGATCACCGTCGGCACGCCCTCGTGGGCGCCGGTGAACATGTCGATCAGTGCCATCCCCCACGCCAACGCCATGATCAGCAGCGGCGGCACCGTCTCGTGGATGTCCGCGGTGCGGAACACGTGCTGGACGGCGAGTCCCACGCCCCAGACGACGAACGGCGTCACCCAGAAGAGGACGAAGAGGGTGAACGCGAGGATGAGTCCCTTCGTCACGGTGAAGTGGCCCTCCACGAGGGGTTCCTGGCCCTCGAAGAACCCTGAGAGCACGATGATCGGGAAGACGGAGGCCGCCGCCATCATGGCCACGATCGCGCCGAAGCACCGCCCCGCCCGGCGCAGCAGGTCCCGTCGCGCCGCCGGAGCGGCCAGGCCGTACAGGACGCCGACGACGACCGGGAGGGTCGCCGCCAGCACGAGGGCGCTGGTCCACGACTTGTCGACCTGCTCGTCCGCCGCATCGCTGAGCTTGGGGGCGAGCTTGTAGGAGTAGGACATCCACAGGAACGCGCCCACGCCGACCAGGGTCCTGATCTTCCGCATCCGCGCCACCTCAGGATCCGAGACGATGCCCGGCCGTGACGGGGTGAAGACCCTGCGCGCGGTGTGGATGGGGCCGATCCGCCGCCGCAGCCGGGTGATCGGCCCGCCCGGCGGCGGCACCGGCGGCCCCGGGTAGGGCGGCTGGGGCTGTGGCGGCACGTAGGGCTGGGACGGATAGGGCTGAGGTGGCTGCGGCTGGTAGGGCTGCGGCCCCTGGGGCGGCTGTCCGCCCGGGTTCCAGTTGCTCATCGTTCGTCCCCCGATATGCGAGTGTGCGCCGCGATGGGCGCGATCGCCGAGTGTATTGAGCACACAGGGTCCGCGCAGCCCTCGCCCCGGGGCGTGCACCGAACGGCCACAATTATGCAAGCATGCTTGCTTGTTTTCTTCGGCGCTGCCATGCCCGAGGGGAGCGTCCCGTGTCCGATCCGACGCCCGTGTTCGACGACCTGCGCGAGGAGAGCGAGGAACTCGACGGGCTGGTGGCCGAGTTGAGCGCCGAGCAGTGGGCCCTCGCCACCCCGGCGCCCGGCTGGAGCGTCGCCCACCAGATCGCGCATCTCGCCTGGACGGACCATTCGGCGCTGCTGGCCGATGGACGCGGTCGCGGTGTGCCGGGAGAGGTGCTGGAAGACGGACTGGGTGATCGATCTCGACATCCAGGGCTTTTTCGACAACCTTGACCACGGCTTTGTCCTCAATGCGGTCGCGTACCACACCGACTTGCGGTGGGTCCTGCTGTATGTGGAGCGGTGGCTCAAAGCCCCGCTCCAGGGGCCGGACGGCAGCCTGCAAGCCCGTGATCGTGGGAGTCCCCAGGGCTCGGCGGTCTCACGTGTGCTGGCCAACCTGTTCATGCACTATGCCTTCGATGCGTGGATGGCACGTGAGTACCCTGCCGTCCGGTTCGAGCGCTATTGTGATGACATCGTGGTCCACTGCCGCAACGAGACCCAGGCGCACCAGGTGCGTCAGGATATCGCTGGTCGGCTGGCCGATTGCGGGGGGTTGGAGTTGCATCCAGAGAAGACCCGCATTGTGTACTGCCGGGACCGGAACAGGCGTGGCTCAGCTGAGCACACATCGTTCACGTTCCTGGGATACGGGTTTCGAGCGCGAAAGCTGCGGACGAAGTACGGGGATTTCTTCTTCGGCTTCAGCCCGGCGATCAGCGACGAGACCGCCAAGCGGATACGGGTGCAGATCCGCCGGTGGCGGCTGCATTTGCGCAGTGAGACGAGCCTGGAGGGACTGGCCCGGGAAATCAACCCGGTCGTCCGGGGCTGGATCAACTATTTCGGGCGGTTCCAGCCGTCCGCGTTGAGGTTCAGCCTCAACCGCATCAACGATTATCTGGTGCGCTGGCTCGTCCGCAAGTACAAGCGGTTCAAACGGAAACGAGCACGAGCACGGGAGGCTTTGCGCCGTCATGCCCGGCTGTTCCCAGGGCTCTTTGCCCACTGGAAGTTCGTCACGCCGTGACCGTGAACGACTGGACGATGGGAGCCGTGTAAGCCGCGAGGCTTACGCACGGTTCTGAGAGCGGCGGCGGGTGAAATTCCCGCCGCCGACTCACCCAGGCCCTGGAACGGACAGTGCCGGTGCTGCCGATGGTGCCGGGCACCCCTGAGCGCCGCAGCTTCGACTACGTCCGGCACGGCACCGTGGACCTCTTCGCCGCCCTGAACACCGCCACCGGCAAGGTGATCGGGAAGCTGTCCGCACAGCACCGCGCGGTCGACTTCCGTGACTTCCTCGACGAGATCGACCGCCAGACCGATCCCGGCCTGGCGGTCCACGTGATCTGCGACAACCTCTCCGCCCACAAGGCGCCGGTGGTGCACAAGTGGCTGCTTGCGCATCCCCGGCTCCGCCTGCACTTCACCCCGACCTACTCGTCCTGGATCAACCAGGTCCGAGCGGTGGTTCGCGGAGCTGGAACGACGCTGCCTTGAACGCGGCGTGTTCTGCTCACTTGACGAACTGAAGACCGGGCTCGAAGAGTGGATCAAGACCTGGAACGAACAGGCTCGGCCCTTCAAGTGGACCAAGACCGCAGATCAGATCATCGACCGCATCTGCCGCTACTGCGACAGGATCTCCGGACCGGGACACTAGTAGCTCTCCGTCACTGGCCACAGAAGCTGAGCCAGAACCGCTTCTCACGAACATCCAACACCGCGCAGTTCGGGTGGTCGGGTGGCTCCCGAAGCGCTGGACAACTGCCGTGGGCCGCCGCCCGTGAGGGCGAGGGGGCTTCATGCCGTGTCATCCGGGGGCTGCTCGGGCAGGTGCTGCTGGAGCAGCGGCACGGTTGCGGGCGGCGACCGCCGCCCCCGCCGACGGCGGGTCGTTGGCCGCCCTCCGCGTCGCCGATGCCTGCCGCAACGGGCCCCACTCCATGGCGCGATTCACGCTCAACAGGGTGCCCGGCACGATCGTGGCCGGTGGCGGCCGGCGCACCTTCACCATGACCGTGCCCCACACCACCGGCACGGCGGTCGGCGCGGAGTGGTGATCACCGTGCGGCGCCGCAGGAGCGGTTCCTTCGCGGCATGACCCAGGTGCCCCGGCGTGGTGGTCGTCTGGAGGCCGGGGCGGGGGTGTCGCTAGCCCCCTTCGGGGTCCTGGGGCTGGCCCCCGTGCGGCCGGGGTGTTGACGCCATGGCGCCGCATGGTCCCAGGTCCGTACGTTTAAGCAGGTCAGAGCCTTGCTGGCCGATTCAGGACCGGAGTCCTCCATGTCTCAGACCACCGCGCCGTCTGTGTCCACCGCACCCGTCGGCGCCCCCGCGCGGCAGGGGAGTGAGTTCACCCCCCTGCTGCAGAAGGTCAGGGGACGGGGGCTGCTGGAGCGCCGCAAGGGCTGGTACGCGCGGATGATTACCGTGAACCTCCTCGCCCTGGCCGCCGTGGTGACAGGGTTCGTCCTCGCCGGGGACACCTGGTGGACGCTGCTGCTCGCCGTGCCGCTCGCCATTCTGTCCGCCCGCACCGCCTACGTCGGCCACGACGCCGGGCACGCCCAGATCGCCGTCGGCCGCCGGGCGAACCGCGCCATCGGACTCCTCCACGGCAATCTGCTTCTGGGCATGAGCTACGCATGGTGGAACGACAAGCACAACCGGCACCACGCCAACCCCAACCACATCGAGAAGGACCCCGACGTCGGCGCCGGCGCACTGGTGTGGACCGCGGAGCAGGCCGCTGTGCGCCGCGGATTCGCCCGCTGGGTCACCCGCCACCAGGCCTGGCTGTTCTTCCCGATGCTGCTGCTCGAAGGCATCGCCCTGAAGGTGAGCAGCGTCCAGGATCTGCGGCGGCAGCCGGTGCGCGAGCGGGTCGTCGAGGGCGCCCTGCTGGCGCTGCACACGGCCGGTTACGGTGCCCTGCTGCTGATCTGCCTGCCGGTGGGCAAGGCCATCGCGTTCGCACTGCTCCATCAGGCGCTCTTCGGGCTTCACTTGGGGATGGCCTTCGCGCCCAACCACAAGGGCATGGACATGCCCGACCCGGCGGGCGAGCGCTGGGGGCATCTGCGCCGCCAGGTTCTGACCTCGCGGAACGTCCGGGGCGGGCCGGTCACGGACTGGCTCCTCGGCGGGCTGAACTACCAGATCGAACATCACCTCTTCCCGAACATGCCCAGGCCCCATCTCAGGCTCGTACAGCCTCTGGTCCGTCAACACTGCCGCGACCTCGGGATCTTGTACGCCGAGACCGGGCTGCTCGACTCCTACCGGCAAGGACTGCGGCACATGCACACGGTCGGCGGTGCGGCCCGGCCCGAATGAGCCCCGTCGGCCACGGGGCCACGGGGCCGGTCCGGGCTGACGCCGGTCGGCGAACGTCACCAGACACTGCGCGTACTCGGCCCGTTCTTCGTCGCGTACGGCGCTGAGGTCCGCGGTGAGGATCTCCGCCGACGCCCCGGGATCGAAGAAGCGGTTCGGATCGGTGCATGCCCATGTACACCGCCGCGCCGCCGCCAGGACCTCATCCGCATCGAGCGCGGCGGCTGCGGCGGTGGTGTCGGCGATGCGCGGCAGATCGCTCGCCACCGCTCGCACGCCCTCGAACCAGCCGTTCTCAAAGCCCTGCCCCGCACCGGTCGGGGGCTGCCGCGTGACCGCGACGGCAGCTTCGAGCCGCGGATCGTCAAGAAGCGGCAGCGGCCACTGACCGGTGTCGACGAGATGGTCCTGTCGCTGTCCGCGCGTGGTCTGACACACGGCGACATCTCCGCATAGACCCGGGCCAGGTGGGCGCGAGCGTGTCCAAGCAGACGATCTCGACCATCACCGACAAGGTCATGGACGGGATGGCCGAGGGGCAGAACCGGCCGCTGGACCCGGTCTATCCGGTGATCTTCATCGACTGCGTGCACGTGAAGGTGTGCGACGGGCAGGTGGCGAACCGGCCCGTCCACGTCGCCCTGGATGCTGGGCCGACAAGGCGTATCAGGGCGCCGGGGGTACGGTGCTGGTTCCCTACCGAGGCCGCTGGGAGAAGCTGTCCGCAGGTCAGCAGGCCGTCAACCGCTCCCACGCCAAGATCCGCGCGCTCGGCGAACAGGCGATGGCCACCCTCAAGACCTGGCGTCTCCTGCGCATGCGTGCCGACGACGGGCACGCACGGCGCGGGTTCAAAACCTCCGTGCCACCTGTAAAAGCCCAGGTTGCAGGACCCACGCAGCGTGCCCACTGCGTGCCCATTGCGTGCCCGGACGACTTCGGGGCCGTTGGCAGGGGGTGACCCTCAACATGCCGCCGCAATCCTCTGACCTGCACAGACTGTCATGCGGCGGCATGTGGTGACCCCGCTTATCACGATCGATCTTGAGCTCACGTGTGCGTAGGCGGACCTGGCGCTGCGGGCGCCATGGCCCCTCTTCGGATATGAACCAGCTGTGCCGCGTCAGTGCTGCTCGGCCGCCGGCTCCAGAACGAAGACCGGGATCTCCCGGTCCGTCTTCTTCTGGTAGTCGGCATAGTCCGGGAACGCCTCGACGGCGCGAGCCCACCAGACGGCCTTCTCGTCCCCGGTCACCTCGCGTGCCACCATGTCCTGGCGCACCGGGCCGTCCTGAAGCTCCACCCGGGGGTCGGCCACCATGTTGTGGTACCAGACCGGGTGCTTGGGAGCTCCTCCCAAGGAGGCGACGGCGGCGTAGGAGCCGTCGTGCTCCACCCGCATGACCGGGGACTTGCGGATCTTGCCGCTCTTCGCGCCCAGGGTGGTCAGGATGACGACAGGCAAATCCCGCCCATCCGGACCGAACAGTTCGTTCAGCGTCGTTCCTACCGTGCCACCGGAGCTTTCGTACAGCTCCACCTGGTCACGTACCAACTGCATCGTGCTCGGCTCATACTCGCCTTTAAGTGGCATGTCGCCCATCTCCATACTGTCGAAGAGTCAGCCAGGTTGGCAAAGGCTCACCGTCAGACCTGCGCCTGGCCTCCGTCGACGAACCATTCGACGCCGTTGACGAAGCTGGAAGCGTCCGAGGCCAGGAACGTCGCCACGGCGGCGATCTCATCCGGGCGGCCGATCCTGCCGAGCGGCACCTCCGAGGCGAACTGGTGGAGGTCCGGGCCTACGGCGCCGACCAGGCCCGGGGTCTCGGTCGGGCCGGGGCTCAGTACGTTCACCCGGAACTTCCGTTCCTGTGCGCTGAGCGCCCAGCTGCGCACCAGGTTGCGCACCGCTGCCTTCGACGCGCCGTAGATTTCCAGGCTCGGTCCGGGGCGGAGGTTGGTGGTCGATCCTGTCACTACGATCGAGGCGCCGTCCGACAGCAGGGGCAGCGCCTTCTGTACGGTGAAGATCGTGCCCTTCACGTTCGTACCGAAGGTGGCGTCGATGGCTTCCTCTGTGATCTCACCGAGACGCTGAGGGACAGCGCTGCCGGCGTTGGCAACCAGCACGTCGATGCGGCCCGCCTCCTCGCGCACGACCGAGTAAAGGTCATCGAGGTCCGTCTGTACCGAAACGTCGGTCCTCACACCGGTGGCCGCCGGCCCGATCTCGGCGACGGCCGCGTCGAGCGGCTCCTGACGCCGACCGGCCAGGAACACCCGTGCCCCCTCCGCGGCGAACCGCCTGGCGATGGCAAGCCCGATGCCGCTGTTGGCTCCGGTGACCACCGCCACCTTGCCCGCGAGTACTTTCGTCATGACGCGCCCACTCCTCAATTCTTGACTGGTTCGTCCATAACGCTAACCGTAATGGACGACCCAGTCAAGAATGGGTAAGCTGCCCCCATGGCACGACCTAGGAAGTTCGACGAGCGGCAGGTACTGGACACTGCCCGGGAGCGGTTCTGGTCGGGTGGGTACGCCGCCACGCGCATGGAAGACATCGCCGAGGCAACGGGGCTCGGCAAAGGCAGCCTGTACGGCGCGTTCGGCGGGAAGCAGGAGCTGTTCCACCGCGTGTTCGACGATTACTGCGGCTCCGTCGTCGATGCTGTGAGCCGTCAGCTGCGCGGCGACGACGCGGACGCCTACGCGCGGCTGTCCGCCCACGTGTACGCGGTGGCGGCGGCCACTGCCGCAGACACCGCCCACCGCGGATGTCTGTTGGCCAAGGGCGCCGCCGAGCTGGCCGAACACGACGAGACGGTGGCCAAGCGGGCGCGCGCGGCCATCGAGGCGCTGCAGGCGCTGCTGGAGGGCGACATCGCAGCCTGTCAGCGCAATGGCGATATCGCCGCGGACGCGGATCCGGGAAAGCTGGCCGCGCTGGTGCTCGCCGTACTGCGCGGCATTGAAGCGCTGGGCAAGGCCGGAGCGACCGAGGAGACGCTGATCGATATAGCCCGGACAGCCCTTGCCGTACTGCCCCGCCCCGCTCACTGAGCTTCTTCGGTCTGGCCACCGATCGGGGGATGGCCCAGGGTTGCGTGACAGGCGAGGCCTCGGGTACGCAGATCGCCGCAGGATTCGGCATCAGTGAGTCCACTGCTCACGCCTGCACCACAGCGGTCACCGACCTGCTCGCCGAGCGCGCGCCGGGCCTGTGCACTGCCGGGCCGTGCCCCCGACCTGACCGCCGCCCGTACCCACCGGATCATCCATATCTGCGAATGTCTGGGCATCCCCGATGAGGGCCGGAACCCCTGACAGGCCGTCAGGTAGGCGGAGAACTCAAAATCGGACCCGTCGTTCATGAATTCCTGCACCTGCCTGGCGAACCACTTGGCCTCGGCCTCGGCGGCGAGCAGCAGGGGGTGGCCGCTGCTGTATTCGGCCAGGGCGCTGAGGTGCCATGCGTAGCCTCGTGAGCGTGCGACCGTGAGCCAGGTTGTGTCCGCCGCTGGTGGGTCGGGGGGGAGCGGAATCTGGCGTGGATGATGTATGCCCGCCGGCACGCGAGGGACGATGAACGGCTCGTCCAGCACGCGCAGGATCACGACTGGGCCGACGCCTGCCGCTGGCCCAACCAAGCGATACGAGCGCAGCCCCGTGCGGTGTTGCAACCTTCGGCCTTACTGGATTTGCGGTCGCCGCACGCACGTAGATACCGGTGCGGCGACCGGCCCTTCCCCGAGTGAGCCGCGCTGTTGTCGGCGTACCGCCTTGTCAGACGTTCCTCTCGACTACCTTGAAGAACTGCGTCAGGTACTGCTGGAAAGGCAACAGATACAGGTGCAGATCCGCGTTGTTGAGCGGGGCGATCGCCTGGGAAGGGTCGTCGTCCGGGTGCATGCTGAAACTGTCGAACAGACCTGAGGCCCGCACGCGCCACTTTTGGGTCTGGGCAGCGTTCTGGTCTCCGGTCAGGACAACCTTCTTGTAGTCCAGGCCGCTGGCCGCTGTGATGAGTTGGCGACGCGATTCCGCGTTCGTGATGTAATAGGTGCCGTCCCCGGCGCTCTCGAACCTCCACTTTTCGCCGAGCGTGTTGGTCGTGTCCCGGTCGTGGAACAGGAACGCGTGACCATTCGGGCCTCCGTGGAAGCCTTCGCTGTTGAGGTGCAGGGAAGACTGCAGATGGTCGATCCATACATCCCGGCCTGTCGGGATGATCACAGATGGCGGACGGACAGACTGTGGGTCCGCGTCGCCGCTGAGGTGAGGAGTGGTCATGAGGAGTCCTTTCTCGTGTTGTTGACACAGATGGACGGCCTTATGAAGGTGCCCATGAACGCTACGCGCGAGAAGCGAATAGGAAATCAGAAGCCGGAGGGGCAACCTCCGTTTATGTATTGGCAATTTCCCGGAAACAACCGCATGGACACGTCGTGTATCCATGCGGCAGAAGTGCACCGGCGCATGGCAAATCCCCTACAAGCCCGGCGCGAGCGCCGCCCGCAGACCTACGAGAACGGGAGGCGTGAGCCCGCCTTCCTGGTACAGCCGTCGCTCACGATCTGAAGCCGGATCGGATCACCGTCCGCTCACGCGAGCGCTTCGCCGAGCTAACCGAGGGGCTACGAGCGGCGGCTGCCCGTGGCACCGAACTGCACGTACAGGGATGATTGGTGGTTCTTGCCTTCCTCGCGCTTGCGTTCGTAGTACGTCCGCGAGGCCGGACAGACCCTGAGGCTGGCCAGTGAGGAGAGGCAGAAGGCTCGCAGGAGGCCACGGTGGAAACGGCTAGGCCGACCCATGTTGCCGTTGACGCGACCGGATTGCCGTTGACGCGACCGGAGTCGCGTGGAACGGGTGCCAGGCCGGCGAAGGCGGCCAGGCGGTCGGCGGTACCGAAGGGCGCCAGGTCACCACCGGTGGCGGCGATGAACTCAGCCCCGAGCCGGGGCCCCATGCCGGGCAGGCTGTTGATCATCTTCGCGTACTGGCGCTGGCGAAACCGGGCCTCGATGAGTGCGTCGACTTCGGCGATCTCCTCGTTAAGGGCAATCACCCCCTTCGCCAGGCGGGCCATGAGGGTCGAGGCCACCTTCTCACCCGGCAGGGGAAGCGGTGCCCCTGAAGCGGTGCCCCTTCACGTCCGTGCTGTACTCGTGCGACTGAGGGCAGCGAGGACGTCTGCGGCAGCGGCCTGAGTCGCCGGCCTATGACTTCGTGTCGGGCTCATGCCGGCGGGTTTCGAATTCGGCGTGGCCGTTCGGGCACTTCGGGATCTTGTCGCCCTGGGCCACATGGACCTTGCTGTCGCACTTGGCGCAGTAGAAGTCGCCGGTCTTCTGGGCCTTCTCGCCCGCTTTCGCTGTCATGGGCTGCTCCTGTTCTCCCGCAGGGCCGAGCTTCTGGACTCCGGGGGCGGCCCACCCCGTGAAAGGAGCGGCTCTTGCGGCGCCACGCGCCCCGCGCCTCCGGGGGCCGCTCATCGGTGCGCTGCGATCCTGACTCTCGTGCGCACCATGTGGCTGTCCTCCTCTCCTGATCACCTGTACCCGGTCACATGATGTGGCGACGGCATGCCGGTCCGTTGCGCCGGACCGCTCGGACGTTGGTCCCCGGCTTTCTTCAGGGGCGATGCCGCTGCCACCCGGAACCCCGACCGGGTCCCGGCGGCACATTCCGGGTGCACGTCTCGGTGTCCATTGTCGAAGAGACCTGATCCCACCGCCCTCCCGAACCCCGATTACCACCGCGATCGGGGGGTACCCGCGGCCGCACATGAGGGGCGGACGAGGGAGGCGACAGAGATGGCGGCACACGGGAGGGACAAGACCGGTCCTCTGCGGGACGATGAGCTCAAGAAGCGGACGCAGGGCGAGATCAGGGCGGACCGGTCCACGCGCGTGGAGGAGGAGCGGGAACCGGAGCCCTCCGGCGAGGACCAGCCGGTGGCGGAACGCGCCCCGGACACCGGTCTCACCGGTGGCACACCGCCCGGTATGACGGCCGAGGACGTCCAATCACGCTCCGAGCTGGCCCGGTACCTCGGGCGCGGCCTGTATCCGGCCGACCGCGGCACGGTGCTGGAGACTCTGCGGGACAACAACGCCCCCGACCGTCTCATGAGCCTCGCCGCGCGGCTCCCGGAAGGCGAGACCTACCGCAACGCCCAGGACATCGCACGGGCCCTCGGGCTCGGCGTGGAGGATCACCGGACCTGACCGGTCAGGACACTTGCGGTGAGCCGCCGTGAGCCGCCCCGATCGTCGGGAAGCGACGTCCCGTCCGCTGAGGTCGTCCGCGAGGAGCCAGCCGCGGGCGGGGGCAGCGGCAGAGCGGCTTCCGGCCTTTCGTCGCCCTCGGTGCGGGACCAGTGGCCCCGAGGGCTCAGGCAGCGACGGCGGTTCGCGCGCGGGACCGTGTCGGCGAGCCCGTTCCAGCCGCGCTCCGCCCCGTGCAGCCGCGCGCCGCCCCGCTCCACGCGAGCCGGTCGAGCCGTACGGCGGCCCCGTTCCGGGCCGACCGGACCCGCCCTGGGCATGGCCTGTCACTCACCCCGAGCGGGTGGGAAGAGCAACGGATCGGATAACCCCGACAGCGCTCCCGCAGCATCTGCCGCGCACATCCGGCACGGCCACCCTGATTGGACACGCTCTTCGTGGCTATTCGGGGGAGACCGCCACAAGCAAAGGGAGTGAGTCAGCATGACCACACATGGCCGCATCGAACAACACCCCGACCTGATGGAGCTCAGGGCCCGCTACGAGCGGGCGGCGACGACTCCGCAGGCCCGGGCCGTAGAGGGTCTGACTCTGCTGGCCGGACTGTACCTGGCCATCTCTCCGTGGGTCGTGGGCTTCTCCGGGACCGCTACAGGGCTGACCGTCAACAACCTGATCACCGGACTGGCGGTCGCGATCCTGGCGCTCGGCTTCGGCTCGGTCTACGAGCGCACGCACGGCCTGGGCTGGGTCGTGTCGGCGATCGGCATCTGGACGATCATCACGCCATGGATCGTCTCGGGTCCCTCGGCCGCCGCAGGCACCATCACAAGCAATGTGGTCACCGGCGCGGTGACCTTCCTCCTGGGGCTGGCCACCTCGGCTCTCGGGGCGGGAGGCGGAGCGCGAGCGCAGGAGCGGTGAACGAGTCGGACACATGACCTGCCTGTGTCTACCCGCCGGACCGCAAGCCCAAGGCCCCTTACGAGCGATCCCCCTTGGGCTTGCCGTACTGGCCAGGCGTTCCGTGCGGCGGTGGATGTATCGGCTCGGGAGAGGTGTCGGGCGCGACGGGCGAACCTCCCTGCGGTGGTTCGGGTTGCTCTGGGCGGACACCGCTTCTGTCCCCGGCTGACGGAGTGCCACCGGCTGCCAATTGGTCGATACGGGAGCCGATCAGGTCGACCACGGCCCGTCGATTGGCGTGTTGGCGCTCGTAGTGGAGCAATTCCTGAAGTTCTTCGGAGCCCAGCGATCGTATGCGGTGCTCCAGAGAACCTACCGGCAGATGATCATAGTCCGGGAGCGGAAGATCATCACGATGCTGATTACTCATCTCGCCTCTTCCTGTCGGCCGGGGGCGGGCCTGTCAGTTCGTCCCATGACGCAAGGTGCCACCCGAGAGACCGAACGCGGCAGGACAGTTCACAGGGGCGACAGGCTCGGCACAGATCCGGCAGTGCTCATGCCCCGTGACGTGCCCGACTTTGTCTGTCAACCGTTGGGTAGCCCCGGAACCGGGGCCGAAACCTCGCCCGAAAGCCCGTGTCCCAGGCGCCGCTGCGCAGCCGAATGAGCGTCTCCCGGATGAACCGACCGCGCGCGTCTCCGGCACGACCGGTGCCGCGCACAGACTCACCATGATCCGCGCTTCCAGATGCAGCCCGCAGCCACCACGATCACACTGGAACCGCACCCTGACGGCGGTACGCGCCCCTGCCAGCATGGCGCTACGACGATCCCCGGGAGCTCGCCACGATCCAAACAGGGTGCCGGGACCCACGGTCCAAAAGTGGGTGCGGGACGTCATGACCGCCCCGCCGGTCGAGGGCCTCCGGTGCATCGAGGTCGACGTACCCCGCCGCATACGGGGCAAGGACATCGGCGCGGCCCTGCCTACGGAGGAGGGCCGCCCTCGCCACCCACCGACCACATGCGAAACGGAGAACGGGCATGGACCACGACACCCTTATCGGTCAGGTACAGGCACGGGCCCGGCTCGACAGCCGCGGTGCCGCTGAGGCCGCCACCCGAGCCACCCTGGAGACCCTTGCGGAGCGCATACCCGCCTCCCTGGCGGACAACCTCGCTGCCCAGCTGCCTCGCGAGATCGGCGAACACCTGCACCGCGTCGCCACCGCCCCGGACCAGCCCGACACCGGTATCCGGATGGCCTACGACGAATTCCTGGACCGTGTCGCCCAGCGCGCGGGAGCCGACAAGGCCAAGGCCACCCACGAGGCCCGCACTGTCATGGAGGTTGTCGGCGAGGCAACCCAGGGCGGCCTGACCGAGAAGGTCCGCCGGGCGCTGGACGACGAACTCGCCCGCATCCTCTTCGCCGGCAGCACCGGCACCATCACCTGACCAACGTCGAGAGAAGCCATCCACCGGGCCGCGTGTCCGCGGCAGCGCGCACAGGCGGCACCGGCCGGACGGCGGGCATGGCGGCACCGCACGCTCGGCCCGGCGGCGCGGTCCGCCCAGCACGGTGACAACGTGCCGTGTCACAGTGATGTCATGTGCGGTCGCTATGTCTCCACCCGCAGCCCCGAGGACTTGGCCCGGCTTTTCCGCGTCACGGACTGGAATCCGGAAGAGGCCCTGGCGCCGAGCTGGAACGTGGCCCCGACCGACGACGTGTGGGCCGTCCTGGAGCGCACCCCACGCGGGAGTGACGACATGGCGTCGGTACGTCGGCAACTGCGGCCGCTGCGGTGGGGGCTGGTGCCGTCCTGGGCGGAGGATATGAAGATCGGCGCGCGGATGATCAACGCACGGGCGGAGAGCGTGCACAAGAAGCCCGCCTTCCGCCGCGCATTCGTCACACGCCGCTGCCTGCTGCCGGCCGATGGCTTCTACGAGTGGGAGCAGATGAAGGACGAGGAGTCGGGAAAGGCCCGCAAGCAGCCCTACTACATCCACCCAGAGGACGGTCAGGTGCTGGCGCTCGCCGGGCTGTACGAATACTGGCGCAATCCGGAGATCAAGCACGACGAGGACCCGGCCGCCTGGCTGATGACCTGCACGATCATTACCACCGAGGCCACCGACGCCGCCGGCCGCATCCACCCCCGCATGCCCCTCGCACTCACCCCCGACCACTACGACGCCTGGCTGGACCCACGCCACGAGGAGCCCGGCCAACTGCGCGCACTGCTCACCCCGCCCGCGGGCGGTCACCTGAACGCCCGCCCCGTCTCCACCGCCGTCAACGATGTCCGCAGCAACAGCGCGGAGCTCCTTGAGGAGATCACCCCGTAAGCCGCGATATCCGACAGCCGCGTCGGCCGGTCCCTCGGTGTGTTCGTTGTCGGTCTGTCCGAGCCGGACGCGTCATATCCGGCTCCGCCGCCGAGCAGGTACCCGGAATGACCGAGCCACCCCTCTCACCTACGAGATACCTTGCTCCGTCTGCCTCTGGGAGCCTTCGCAGACGAGGCGTTTGCCCTCCGGAGGGCCCGGGGACCTGGGGCGGCAGGAGGTGAATCGTCATGCCCGAGCCAGGAAGCAAGAAGTACGACACCCGGCGGGCCCGGCTCCGCAAGGACGCCGAGAGGTCCGGGGTGACCGACCAGGACGCCAACCGGGCGGCCAACGAGGAGCTGCAGGACAGCGACGAATGGCGCAGCCGCGGCCCCAGGACCGAGCGCGGCCGGGGGCCGAAGGGTGAGCGCCCGGGAGGCTCCGACTGACGTCCACGTCGCTTCCGCGGCGTACCGGCGCAGCCGCCCGTGGCGTGCGCGTCCAGAAGCGCCCGCGCCGCGGGAGACCGGAAGCCGGTCCGAACAGATCCGCCGCCCGCGCCGTCCCACCGAGGCGGCGTGGGAGGCAACACGTGGTCAGCACCGAGAGTGCGACACCGCCGGCTGGTTGACAGAGCCGCGGCTGGTTTTCCCGCGAGGGGAAAGGGGCACTCGCGAGGCGCTCCTCCTGCCTCCCGGCACGGTTCCTGTCGGCGTCGCGGGCCTGGGGCGGACCCGTGGAGGAGGACGATGACCGCACCGTCGAAGCGCGTCGGCACCGCACGGCAGGAGGCCGTCTCGACACCCTCTCTGGGGCGTAGGCTGATGGGCTGGTCCTCCACCACCGATCACAAGGTGATCGGTGGTCTGTACATGGTCACGGCCTTCTGCTTCTTTCTCCTCGCCGGTCTGCTGGCCTTGGCGATGCGGGCCGAACTGGCCCGGCCGGGCATGCAGTTGGTGAACGAACACACGTACAACCAGTTGTTCACGGTCCATGGCACGATCATGATGTTGCTGTTCGCGACACCGATGTTCGCCGGGTTCGCGAACGCGGTGATGCCCCTGCAGATCGGGGCCCCGGACGTGGCGTTCCCCCGGCTGAACGCCCTGTCGTACTGGATGTATCTCTTCGGTGGCCTCATGGTCGTCTCGGGTTTCCTGGTGCCGGGCGGTGCCGCGGCGTTCGGCTGGTTCGCCTACGCTCCGCTGAACAGCGCTTATCACTCGCCCGGAGCGGGTGGTGATCTGTGGGTGATGGGCTTGGTCGTGACGGGCGTGTCGACGACGCTCGGCGCGGTCAACTTCATCACCACGGTCCTGTGCCTACGGGCTCCGGGGATGACGATGTTCCGGATGCCGATCTTCACGTGGAACATCCTGTTCACGTCGATCCTGGTGCTGTTGGCGTTTCCGGTGCTGACCGCCGCGCTGCTCGCCCTGGAGGCGGACCGCAAGTTCGGGGGGCACATCTTCGACGCGGCGAACGGGGGCGCCCTCCTGTGGCAGCATCTGTTCTGGTTCTTCGGCCATCCGGAGGTCTATATCGTCGCGCTGCCGTTCTTCGGGGTCATTTCGGAGATCCTGCCGGTGTTCTCGCGCAAGCCGCTGTTCGGGTACGTGCCGCTGATCGGCGCGACCATCGCGATCACCATGCTGTCGGCGGTGGTGTGGGCGCACCACATGTTCGCCACCGGTGCGGTGCTGCTGCCGTTCTTCTCCCTGATGTCGTTCCTGATCGCGGTGCCCACGGGGATCAAGTTCTTCGCGTGGATCGGCACCATGGTCAAGGGATCGGTGTCGTTCGAGACGCCCATGCTGTGGGCGCTGGGCTTCCTGGTGTCGTTCCTGCTCGGGGGGTTGAGCGGGGTGCTGATCGCGTCCCCGCCGCTCGACTTCCACCTCACCGACTCGTACTTCATCGTGGCCCACCTGCACTACGTCCTGTTCGGCACGGTGGTCTTCGCGATGTTCGCCGGGTTCTACTTCTGGTGGCCGAAGTTCACGGGGAAGATGCTCGACGAGCGGCTCGGCAAGCTGCACTTCTGGCTGCTCTTCCCGGCCTTCCACCTGACCTTCCTGGTACAGCACTGGCTCGGCGAGGAGGGCATGCCCCGCAGATACGCCGACTACCTGCCCGCCGACGGATTCACGCTGCTCAACACGCTGTCGTCGGTGGGCGCTTTCCTGCTGGGCGTCTCCACGCTGCCCTTCCTGTACAACGTCTGGCGCACGGCCCGGTACGGGGAGAAGGTGACGGAGGACGATCCTTGGGGGTGGGGGCGCGGGCTGGAGTGGGTGACCTCCTGCCCGCCGCCCCGCCACAACTTCGTGGCGCTTCCCCGCGTACGGTCGGAGTCGCCCGCGTTCGATCTGCACCACCCCGAGGTTCTCAAGCGGGCGAAGGCCGAGGGAGAGCGATGAGGGTCGAGGCGTTCCTCTTCGGCGGCGTCGCCGCGTTCTTCGCGGGCGCCGCCGTGCTGTACGGCTGGTGGTCCGGCGATCCGGCCGGGACGGCCGCCCTGGTGGTCGCGTTCCTGATGGGCGCCCTGGTGAGCTTCTTCTGCGCGGTGCAATACCGGCGCCGGGGGCGGCGCCCACAGGACCGCCGCGACGCGGAAGTGGCCGACGCCGGTGGACCGCTGGGGTTCTTCCCGGCGAAGAGCCCCTGGCCGCTGATCACGGCTCTCGGTTTCGCCATCGTCTCCGCCGGTGTGGTCTACGGGCTGTGGCTGTTCCTCATCGGCGTCGGGGTGCTGGCGCGGGGCGTTCTGGGGATGGTGTTCCAGTACGCTCGCCGCCAGGACTGAGCGGGCGCCTGGGCGCCCCTGGACGGAACGTGTCGACGGGCCGGTGCCCGCTCACGTACCCGCCTTCCACGGTCTGCCGCACCTCGCCGGTCTCCTCCCCCTCCTCGAGGAGTTCGCGTTCGGCGTCCCGCAGGGCGTGGCAGAGCTGTCGCGTGATCACGAAGGCGACGACCGGCGCCACCACCAGGGCGATACGCAGCACCCAGGTCAGCGTGTTGACCGAGATGCGGAACGTGTGTGCCACGACGTCGTTGCCGCCGGCCAGCATCAGGACGCCGTAGAAGGTGACGCCGGCGACCCCGAGACCGGTGCGCACGGGCCGTTCCCGCGGCCGGTCGCACAGGTGCTGCTCATGGCGCCATTCGCCGGTCAGCCGCTGCTCGACGAAGGGGTACGAGTACAGGACGAGGAAGAGCAGCGCGGGCAGGACGACCGCCGGGAGCAGTACGTTCCACATGAGGGTGTGCCCGGCGACTGTCGTCTCCCAGGGCGGCACCAACCGCAACGCGCCCTCCAGGAAGCCCACGTACCAGTCGGGCTGTGAACCACTCGATACCTGGTCCGGCCGGTACGGCCCGTACACCCACACCGGATTGATCTGGGCGATACCGCCGAGCATCGCCAGCACGCCGAAGACGCCGAGGAACAGGCCGCCGGAGGAGGCTGCGAATTGCGGGAGGAACGGCTTGCCGACCGCGTTCGCGTTCGACCTGCCCGGACCCCTCCATTGGGTGTGCTTCAGGTGGACGACCAGGATCAGATGCGCCGTGAGCAGGGCGATCAGCGCACCCGGAAGCAGCAGGATGT
This sequence comes from Streptomyces lacaronensis, assembly GCF_047337785.1. Classification (NCBI taxonomy): domain Bacteria; kingdom Bacillati; phylum Actinomycetota; class Actinomycetes; order Kitasatosporales; family Streptomycetaceae; genus Streptomyces; species Streptomyces lacaronensis. Next base: position 435,941 of record NZ_JBLHDK010000003.1, on the reverse strand, counting down.
GCATGCCGTACAGCCGCGTGACGATGTCATGGCCGGGGAACTCGCCGCCGAACACCAGGGTGCTCACGTACGTGCCGACGACCGGGATCGACAGCATGATGCCCTGCGCGATGCGCAGCCCCGTACCGGACAGCAGGTCATCGGGAAGCGAGTAGCCCGCGAAGCCCTCCGCGAGAGACAGCAGGAACAACGTGACGCCGATGATCCAGTTCGCCTCCCGGGGCCTGCGGAAGGCACCGGTGAAGAAGATCCGCAACATATGCAGACCGATGGCGCCGACGAAGACGAGTGCCGCCCAATGGTGCGTCTGCCGGATGAGGAGACCACCGCGTACGTCGAAGCTGATGCGCAGGGTCGACTCGAAGGCCGCCGACATCCGCACTCCGCGCAGGGGCACATGACGTCCGGCGTAGACCACCTCGTGCATCTCCGGCTTGAAGAACAGCGTCAGCCACACCCCCGTGAGCAGCAGGACGATCAGGCTGTAAAGCGCGATCTCGCCGAGGAGGAAGGACCAGTGGTCGGGGAACGCCTTGCGCAGCATCCGCCCGCCACCGTCGACGACCGGCAGCCGCGCGTCGACCGCGTCGGCGAACCGCTCGCCGCGGCGCCGGTGTTCAGCCGACGGCGGCGCGTCCGCCCTCGGGCTCCCGCCCGGCTCGCGGTCGTCCACAGCGTGGTCGACGGGCCGCGCACGCCTCTGGCGGTCGGGTCGCCTGCTCCTGCGCCTCGTCACGGCTCGCTCCTCGCCATCTGTCGCTTCCGGACCGCAAGGCGGGTACCCACACGCCGGGAATCACTCGCACCGCGCGCCTCCCTTCGCCGTCTGCGCGGCACATTGCGAAAGCGGCGGGACACGGCGCGCCCGAGCGTCCGAAAAGACGGTCGCGCAACGGTGGTTCAGCCCCGGCGCCAGTCATCGTTTCGCAGGTGGGAGCCCGCCATCGGGCCCATGCGGAGCATGCCCCCGTCCACGGCCCAGGAGGCGCCGGTGACATAGGTGGCGTCCGGACCGGCGAGGAAGGCGATCACGGCCGCGACCTCCCGGGCGTCGCCGGGCCGGCCCACCGGCACCCCGGGACGCTCCTCGGTCCGGACGTCGGTGTCCTCCTGGCCGGTCATCGGTGTGGCGATCTCGCCCGGCGCCACCGCGTTGACCTGGATGCCGTGCTCGGCCAGCTCGAGGGCCATCACCTGGGTGAGCAGGCCAAGTCCGCCCTTCGCCGCGCAGTAGGGTGCGGCGCCAACGCGCGGCTGATGCTCGTGCACGCTGGTGACGTTGACGATACGGCCGCCTCCGCCCCGACGGATCATGTGCCGGGCGGCGCGCTGACCACACAGGAAGGGGCCCACCAGGTCGACGTCCAGCACCCGCCGGACGGTCATCAGGTCGATATCGAGGAAAGGGGTGGCGGTGCCGGTGCCCGCGTTGTTGACCAGCACATCGAGGCGACCGAGGCGTTCGGCGAGCCGGTCGACCGCGTCCGCGGCTTCCGGCAGCCCGGTCAGATCCATCTGCTCGACAACAGCCCGCTGTCCGAGCTCCCGGACCTCGGCCGCGGTCCGCTCGGCGCCCTCGCGGTCACTGTTCCAGGTGATGCCGATGTCCATGCCTTCGGTGGCCAGCCGTACGGCCGTGGCGCGCCCGATGCCGGAGTCCGCGCCGGTGAGGACGGCAACGCGGGCGATGCCATCAGGTCCGGTGTTCTGGTGGTTGCTCATCCATCGGCTCCGATGAGGGGTGGTCGGGTGCGGGATATGTCCGGCACGGGGACCGGACGTGCGGTCGGGGGGACGGTCCCAGCGGCCTCGTGTGAGGCGCGCGGGTACCCGTCGGCGCCGGCCGTAATCGGTGCCGGAGCGTCCGGGCGTGGACCAGGCGCGCGGTGGTCTCCCGTCGGTCTGCCGCGGCGAGGGCGAGCGGTAGAGCCTTCTCGTCCCGGTCGTCGCTCGCGCCGACCGCGGGGCCGTCCGGTCCGCGGCGACCGGCGTCAGCCGGGTCGAAGCCGATGTCCGGATCAGGCCCGCCACGACTGCCTTGGCTTCCTCAACGTCGCCGGACTCGTTGACGAGTTCGCTCCCGGGGCAGGGCCGCACCGGTCAGGCGTGAGACTCGCCGTCAGCGATCCTTGCGCGAACGGTGGAAGAGCCGGGCCCGGGGGACGAACCAGCAGGTCACGAACCAGATCAGGGCCGCGGCCGCGCTGCGTCACCTGCGATCGGCGCGCTCCTTTACGAATCATCACTGAACTCAGGGGGCACCCGGCGCTGTGCGATCGACGGGAGGCCGTTCCGCCGGTCCGGTCAGGAGGGCAACTCGCTCAATGTTGCCCGCATCACCACAGCACTCGACAGTGGAGAGCCACCATGGCCCAGAGCACCGAAACAGGCGAGATCACCGGCACCAAGGACAAGAACTACAACCTGGTCTGGTATGTCGAGGCATGCCTGAGCAATGCCCTGCGCTTGGAGACCTACATCCAGGACGCGGAACGCGAGAAGGACACCGAGGTCGCGGACTTGTTCCGCAGGGCCCAGGCCGACAGCCGCAAGGGTGCTGAGCTGGGCAAACAGCTGCTGAAGGCACGGCTCGGCAGCTGATCCGCCGAACACCCGAGGGCCCCGAACACCCGAGGGCCCCGGACGCCGGGGCCTTCGCGCGCGAGTGAGAGAGCGAGGGTGAGTTCCATGACGGCTTCCGGGCGTGCGCGAGGCGGTCATTTCTCGTGCTGGGCGAGTCTGGCTGCCCGTGACCTTCCGGCCGCTCAGGCGTTCTACGGCTCGGTCCTGGGCTGGGAGTGGCGCGCTGATCCCCTCGGAGAGGACTTCCGGATCGCCTTCGCCGGGGGCTCGGCCGTGGCGAGCCTCGGAGCATGTGGAGCCGCCCTCCAGGCGGTGGCCTGCTGGATCCCGTTCTTCACGGTCCCCGACGTGGACGAGACTGTTGCACGGGTGCATGAGCGCGGTGGCACGGTCGGTGTCGGCCCCCTCTCCTGCGGGACCGGCCGGGCCGCGCTGGCCGCGGACCGCGACGGCGCCGCGTTCGGGGTCTGGGCCAGGCCGCGCCCCGCCGTCCCGCACGGCGAGCGCTCGGCCCCGGGGACGCGAGAGCGCAGGCCGGCCGTATGGCCGCTGCTCCGTACCCGTGACGCGTTCGCGGCCGCGATGTTCTACGGCGAGGTCTTCGACTGGGCCTCCGGCGACGATGCCCACGATGGCCCCACCGTCGCCTACGAGGACCCCGAGGTGGTCGTACGGGCGGGCGGGAAGACCGTCGTCAGGCTTCGGGGGGAACAGGCGAAGGCCCGTCCCGATCCGCCCCTCCAACCGCGCTGGCGCCTCCACTTCCGCGTACCCGATGTGGACACCGCCGCGGCGGCGGCGCGCTCCGCGGGAGGCGGTGTCGCCGACCCGCCGGCCACCACCTCCACGGGGAGACGCGCGATCGTCCGGGACCCCGAGGGGAGCCTGTTCACTGTCACCGACCGATGAACGAGGTCCGCCGATGAACGAGGTCCGCCGGCCGCCGTCGGCCTCCGTCCGGGCTAACCCGCCCCAGGACGCGTCCGGCCCCGGCTCACGGCCGGCCCGAGCCTTGAGCCGGCTGGGCCGTCGTCCTGGCATGTGCCGTGCGCCGGTGCCGCGGGCGCCGCTTCACCGACGCGGCGGGTGCGGAATCCCGGTAGAGATGGACCATGCGACGGATCGTGGCGACGGCGGGCGACTGGCCGGTGGTGGCTTGGTGGCGCACCGGGCGGGGACCGTCGGTGGTGTGCGTCCATGGTGCCGGTGTCTCCAGCCGGGAGTTCCGGCCGTTCCTCGACGTGTTCGGCCGCCGCCATGACGTGTGGGCCCTCGACCTTCCCGGGTTCGGCGCGAGCACCGGGCCCGCGCATCCGCTGGGGCTGCGGGCGCTGGCCGACGCGCTCGCGGGGTGGCTGAGCGCTGTGGGCCTGGAGCACGTGGTGCTGCTGGGCGGCTCCTTCGGCTGCCAGGTGGCCGTGGACACCGCGGTCCGCCATCCGGGCCGGGTGGCCGGGCTGGTCCTGGTCGGGCCGACGGTGGACCCCGCCGCACGGGGCTTCACCCGGCAGCTGCTGCGCTGGCTGCGCAACTCGCCCCACGAACGGGCCTCGATGGCGGCGCTCAACCTGGCCGACTACCGCGACGCGGGCCTGCGCCGCGTGTTCAGTACCTTCGGCGAGGCGCTGCGCGACCGCATCGAGGACAAGCTGCCCCATGTCGTCATGCCGGCCCTGGTGGTCCGGGGAGCCGATGACCGGCTGGTTCCCCAGGAGTGGGCCGAGGAAGTGACCCGGCTGCTGCCGGCGGGCCGGCTGGCCGTGGTGCCGGACGCCGGCCACATGGTGCCCTACCGGAGGCCGGATGAGCTGTCCGGGGTCGTCGGCGAGTTCCTCGCCGAGGTCCGTGGAAGGACGGCGAGGTGAGGGTGTCCGGGGCGGAGGTGAAGGCGTCCCGGGCGGTCGCCGTGTTCGACTCGGCCACCGGGATGCTGCGCGCCCTGTCGCGTTTCCTCGCCGGGCGTGACGTCCCGGCCATCGGCCAGTTCCCCACCGCCTTCGAGGTGCCGCTGTCCGGTTTGCTGGGCGCCCTCAACCGGCTGCCGACGCCGGCGCGGGAGCGGGCCTACGCCGCGAGCGGCTGGGCCGAGGCCCTGCCCCTGCGCAGGGTCGGCGCCGTCCGGTCCGAGGCCCTGGCCGCATGGGCGACGTCCCACTACCCCCGGCGCCGCTACCCCGTGATCTTCATCGGTTCCGCCAACGGGGCACTGGTCCATCTGGCCGCCGCCCTGGACGCGGCATGGCTGCCGCAAACCCTGCTGCTCCCGGTGCGCCGCCGCGGCGTCGGGCCCGACGATCCGCGCGGCGATCTGGCCGCCGTCCACGACGCGGGCCGGGCCCTGCTCGCCGCCAACCCGGATGTGCTCCTGCACCACATGCACGATCCCAATCAGGACCGGCTCATGATCGCCGGGATGACGTACTTCCGCGTCAAATGGCACCGGCTGCCGGTGGCCTACCGCCGCTTCATCCGCGACCACCTGGCCCCCAGCGGAACGGTCATCGCCGTCGACTGCACACTACGCTGGCCCACCACCCACGTGGACGATCGCTATGTGTTCCAGTTCGGCGCCCTGGGGGACGCCGCACCCGACGAGTACAGGTCCGGCGGCCCGCGCGTCGCCGACCTGCTGGCCCGCTACGGCTCCGCCACGCGCTGCTGGGACCCGCCCACCGCCGACGGCGAGAGCCCCGAGGCGGAGTGGGGCCTCCAGCCGGCGCTCCTCGACGACGTCTCCGCCTTCGCCGGACGGCACCGGCTCCGCCTGGGCCTGCTGCGCTTCGACACGCCGCAGCGGCTCAGCCCCGCCGTCGCCGACCTCCACCGCTCCTGGTACGCCGAGCGCGGCCTGCCCACCGGCCGGCTCCTGGTGGAGTCCTTCCTCCTGCTCGACCCCTGGCAAGCACTGCGAACCGGCTCCGTGCCGTACTGGACGGTCTTCGGCACCCAGGCGTCCCGCGCCGGCCTCGACGCGTATCTGGACACCACCGAGCCGTACGACGAGATCCGCGTGCTGCTCTTCAACCACGGCACCGACTCCATCGGCCTGGCCGGCGCGGAGGACTGGCGGCGTACGGCGGCCCGTGCCCGCAAGATCGGCGTGCTGACCGGTGTGGACGCCGCCGCGTACCCCCGCGACTTCGCCGGCTTGGTCCGCTCGCACCGGGAACTGGCCAGGATCCGCGCCCGCTACCCGATGCCACTGCCACTCGGCATCGCCGACGCCACCGCGGCGCTCACCGGCCGGGGACACATCGACTGGCGTCCGGACGGGTGATGTCAGCCCGCCGCGCCGGAGTTCAGTGACGCCGTGACCCAGCCACGCGGGAGGAACCGATCCTCCTGCCTGGCGAGGAGCCCGAATCGCGCCTCGCCGCCCCGGTGACGGGCCCCGACGCGTGGGATATTCCGCGCGAGGGGCGCGGGTCGCTGCCGATCGCGGTCGGCGAGCCGGCCCCGAGCAGAGAAGACCGTCGACCCAGAGCCGGGGGAGGCAGGCGGAGACAGCGGAAGAGGTCGCCGCCGCGCCGCTCGCGATCCGCTTCGGCGTCGCGCCGTTACCCTCGGCTCGCCACTGGGAATGCCTCGGTGGCGGGCCGCTCCCCTACAAGAGGAAGGGCAGCTGATGGATGAGTTCCAGCGGTCGTGGCTGCTGGCGCGGCGCGCACCGGACTCGGACCCGGCTGACCTGGGCGCCGGTTCTTCCGACCGCGGTCGGCTCGTGCGGTCCGAAGATGGGGTGAGCCGGGTGGCGGTCACTCGACGCCATGCCAGGGTGGACGGTTGCCGCCCTCCGATCCGGCCAAAGGGGGGACGTGGCAGCCCAGGTCCGCCTGGCCCGGGCCGGCTGTGGCCCGGAGTGCCTAGGCTGTCACCGCTACGGAAAGGCGGTGCCATGGATGCTGACTCCCGTACCAGGGCCGCGATCGAGGAGCATTGGCAGGCCTCGGAACGCGGGAACACCGAAGCCGAGCACGCCATCTACGCCACGGACGCGATCCTGGACTATCCGCAGTCAGGTGAGCGGTTCCGGGGCCGAGCGGCGATCTCGGCGCAACGCGGCGGGCACCCGGCCGACCGACACTTCACCGTCCAGCGGATCACCGGCCATGCGAATCTGTGGGTGAGCGAATGCGTCATCACCTACGACGGTGTGCCTTCGTACTCGGTGAGCATCATGGAACTCGCTGACCAGCACGTGGTGCACGAGACGCAGTACTTCGCCGACCCGTTCGGCGCGCCGGCCTGGCGGGCCGCGCTCGCGGAGCCAATGCCGGGCCGGACCATCGCCGGAGCCTGATTCTTGGCCTCGCTCGGGTCAGCCGGGTGACCGGTCTGTCACTTTGTTGAAGTTCCAAGAACTCCTATTGCGATGACTTCGAGCGCCTCCAGCAGATGAGCGCGCATGCGAGGGTGAGGAAGGCTTCATGGATGTCGTCGCGGATCTCCCAGCGGATCCGCAGGCGGCGGAACCAGTGCGGGTGGGCGAACGCGCGCTCCACGACCCAGCGTTGGGTGCCGAGTCCGGAACCGTGCTCGGTGCCGCGCCGGGCTATCAGCGGGAGCCGTGTTCCGAAACTCCCTCACCCCCGTCGCGGCTCCAGCCGACGAGTGCGGTAACGCCTTGATCTCCTTCGGGCTCGGGGCGGAAGGAGCCCCACCGGATGATGCGCCGTTGTCGGCGGCGTTGGTTGCCGTCTGGCACGCCGACCGGGTCCTCATGGTCTTCGATCGGTTCCGCCAGTCCTGGGAACTGCCTGGCGGGCGTATTGAAGCAGGTGAACCCCCTCGTCAGGCGGGTGCGCGCGACCTCCACGAAGCCCTCCCAGGACGCGTGCAACCCCTGGACACCTACCTCGCTCGGCTCACGCACGAGTCGAACGCCGACTTCTCCCCCGAGGATGTGGGCCGGCCCGTCCGCGGCGTGGTGGCAGCGGCGGCGCCCAGTCCGTCGATCTGGGTCGCCAGGGTCTTGTCGGCGTACGCCAGGTGCAGCCAGTCCTCCTCGCCGGGGTCGCCGCGGGAGACCGGCTCCCACAGCGGGTCGCGGTTCTGCCGGTAGAGGTGGCTGCCGAGGAACACCTCGCGGGGCACGGCTGTCGGCGGGCGCCGCTGCTGCTTGTATCGGTGGCTTGCCGCCCTCGTCACCCCCTTTCCCCTCCCGCACCAAACGGCAGGTTCCCGGCGGTCGCCGGAGCCGCTCCTTGCCATCGGCCCCCGTCCCGCAGTACGATTACGATCGTAAGCTAAACGATCGTAATTCAATTATGCAGGGAGTCTGTGATGGCGATACATCGACCGGTAGCACTCGTGACGGGGGCGTCATCGGGGATCGGTAACACAACCGCTCGCGCCTTCGTCACAGCCGGGTTCGAGGTGATCGGAACCGGACGGAGCACCTCGGGACTCACCCCGCCCGCCGGTGTGACCTTCCTGGACCTCGACGTGACCAGTGACGAATCCGTCACCGCCGCCGTCCAGGAAGTGATCGAACGGTTCGGCCGGATCGACGTCCTCGTCAACAACGCCGGTCTGGGTTCGGCCGGCGCCGCCGAGGAGAACTCCGTCGCCCAGGCCCAGAGCCTCTTCAACCTCAACTTCTTCGGTCTCGTCCGCATGACGAAGGCCGTCCTGCCCCACATGCGCGCCCAGGGCCGTGGACGCATCGTCAACCTCTCGTCCGTCCTCGGCGTCATCCCGCAGCCCTACATGGCCCTCTACGTCGCCGCGAAGCACGCCATCGAGGGCTACTCCGAGTCCCTGGACCACGAGGTCCGCGAGCACGGCGTCCGCGTCCTGCTCGTCGAGCCCGGCTACACCCGGACCGCCTTCGATGCCAATGCCGCGCAGCCCGACACCCCGCTGCCGCTGTATACGGAGCGGCGGCGTGTCTTCGACGAAGTGGTCGCCGCGGCGATGAAGACCGGCGACGACCCCGCCGTCGTCGCCAAGGTGATCGTCACGGCAGCCACCGCCCCGAAGCCGAAGCTGCGCTACACCGCCGGACCGCTGGCCTCGCGCATCGCCACCGCGCGACGTCTCGTCCCCGCCGGGATCTTCGACAAGCAGATCCGCAGATTCAACCGGATGCCCGGCTGACGTCGCACCCGGCCCATCGACCTGCAGTGCGCGCGAGAGGCGCGTTCGGCTCTGACCTGGCAAGGAGCATCACCGTGGGAATCAGCACGGAAGCACAGCGGTTCGCGCAGTTCCTCGAAAGCGTGCGCGCGAAGGCGTCGACACCGGGCCTCGATCTGGCCGTCGTCCGCGACATCGTCGACACACATGCTTCGGCATCGACCGAGCCGGAAGGCGTCACCTACGCCGACGTGGACGCGGGCGGCGTCCCCGCCCTGTGGGCCATCCCTGAGGGCGCCGACCCTGACAAGGCGCTGCTCCACTTCCATTTCGGCGGATCGGTCGCCGCCTCGATCTCTTCGGACCGCAAGGCCGCCGGCCACATCGCCAAGGCGGCCGGAGCCCGCTCACTCGTCGTGGGCTTCCGCCTGGCGCCCGAGCACCCCCACCCGGCGCAGATCGACGACGCCGAGACCGCCTACCGCTGGCTGCTCGCGCAGGGCTACGAGCCGCGGAACATAGGCAGCACCGGTCACTCCATCGGAGGCACCCTCGCGGTCGCGCTGCCGCTGCGCCTGCTCGCCAAGGGCGAGCCAGCCCCCGGGGCGATCATCAGCATCTCGCCGTGGACCGACCTCACCATCAGCAACCCGAAGGTGGACGAGAACGAGGAACTCGACAAGATGCTCAGCCGGGACATCCTCGAGCAGTTCCGAGCAGCCTGGCTGCAGGACCCCGGCGTGGACTTCACCGACCCCGACATCAGCCTCGTGAACGCCGACCTGACCGGCCTGCCGCCCACGGCCCTCCACTACGGCGAGTACGAGGTGCTTGCCGGCGAGGGCGCCGACTTCGGCCGCCGACTCGCCGACTTCAAGACCCTCTCCGAGGTCCGCCCGCTGCCCGAGGGCCAGCACTCGTTCATCCTCGGCGCGGGGCGCGTGCCCGAGGTGGACCGGGCGATCGAGCAGATGGGTCAGTGGCTTCGTCGGCACCTCGGCAGCTGACGTGGAAGCTGCCCGGACATGCGCATCGTCCGCCGATAAGGCAACCGAGAAGATCACGCAAAGGGATGGCCGACATGAAGGCATTCGTCGTCGAGAAGTACGGCAAGGACGGCCTGCGCGCCGCAGAGGTTCCCGAGCCCACCGTCGGGGATGGCGACGTCCTGGTCCGAGTGAGCGCCACCAGCATCAACCCACTGGACAAAATGGTCCGCAACGGGGAGTTCAAACGACTCCTGAAGTACAAGCTTCCGTTCGTGCTCGGCCACGATGTCGCCGGCATCGTGACGCAGGTCGGGTCGGCCGTGCGCGACTTGACAGTCGGCGACGAGGTCTACGCACGTCCCCGCGACCTGCGGATCGGAGGCTTCGCCGAGTTCATCGCGATCGACCAGGACGACGTCTCGCCCAAGCCGGAGTCACTCACCCTCCGCGAGGCGGCCGCGGTGCCGCTGGTGGGCTTGGCCGCCTGGCAGATCCTCGTCGACCGCGCCCACGTGATGCCGGGTCAGAAGGTGCTCATCCACGCCGGTGCCGGTGGCCTCGGATCGACGGTCATCCAGCTCGCCAAGCACCTCGGTGCCACGGTGGCGACGACCACGAACTCCCGCACCGAGAAGTTGGTCAGGAGCCTCGGCGCCGACATCGTCGTCGACTACACCAAGGAGGACTTCTCGCAGCTGCTGTCCGGCTACGACCTGGTGCTGGACTCCCTTGGCGGGGCGAACCTCGAGAAGTCGCTGACCGTGCTGAAGCCGGGCGGCCTGGCCATCGGTGTCGTCGGCCCGCCGGACGCCGGGTTCGCCAGGCAACTCGACGCCCCGTCGTTCATGGGCGTGGTCATGTCCGCGCTCAGCCGCAGGGTGCGCAAGCGGGCCAAGGTCCTGGGTGTGCGCTATCAGTTCTTCTTCATGCAGGCCGGCGGCGCCCAGCTCCGTGAACTCGGCGCCCTGTACGACAACGGACGGCTCCGCCCGGTCATCGACCGAACTTTCCCCTTCGACCGGACGCTCGAGGCGATGGCGTATGTCGAGCAGGGGCGTACCACGGCCGGAAAGGTCGTGATCTCGATGGCGCCCGACAATGACTGAATCGAGCTGGCCGCAGAGAAGGCGTGGCGGTGCTCCAAGACGCCGTTCGCATACCATTGGAGTACGTTCGCAATCCAATATGATGGCGAAGCCGGCGGAGGGCAGGTGACCCTTCCGGCGCACAAAGGAGCGAGCGCGTGGCGCGTTACGGGAAAGAGCACAAGCAGGCGACGAGGCAGCGGATCATCGAGACCGCCGGCCGCCGGTTCAAGCAGGACGGTATCGACGGCTCGGGCATCTCGACGCTGATGGCCGACGCCGGACTGACCAACGGCGCCTTCTACGCCCACTTCGCGTCCAAGGACGATCTCGTGGCCACCGCGGTCGCGGACCAGTTGCGCACGCAGTACGCGAACGTCATCGAGCAGGCGGCCCCCGGGGTCGCCGGACTCGAGCAGATCGTACGGTGGTATCTGTCGCCCCAGCACCGCGACAGTCCCGACGACGGCTGCCCCTCCGCCGCACTCCTCGATGAGATCGGGCGCTGCGCGGACGAGACCAAGCAGGCGTACACCGACGGCGTGGTCGCCGTCATCGACGGTATCGCCGCTCGCCTGGCGCCTGCCGATCCGCGCTCGGTGCACATGAAGACCCTCAGCGTCTACGCCATGATGGTCGGGACGCTGCAGCTCTCCCGCGCCCTGGCCGACCGGCGACTCTCCGACGAACTCCTCGAAGAGGGCATCCGCAACGCCCTCACTCTGCTCAGCGCACAGCAGTCCCGCTGACACGCCGCAGGGCCGAGATCCCCGTGGGTTCGGGGAAACTGAAAGGTGTTCAGCGTGAACCCACGGGTTCGCCAGTACGCGTCAGGCCGATCCATCCGCGGGTCCGGGTGAAACACGGGGATGCCGAGCGATCCGACGGACTTCCGCGGTGACGTCGGCCTGGACGTCCTCCGTCATGAGGGCCGCCCGCCGAACTGCCAGTTGTGCACCTCGATGTCGGCGTACCGGTCCGGAGTCAGGATGGCGCGTGCCGTTTCCGGGTCCGGCGCCCGGAGCAACACCGCCGTGCCCAGCCAGGTGGTGCCGTCGTCGGACCGCAACGGCCCGTAGGCGATCAGCTCGTCCCGGTCGGGCGGCACCGCGAGGTCGGCGGGCCGCCCCGTGCCGAGACCGAGCACCAGATAGCGGTTGCCGCCGGTCCGGCCGCCGGGGAAGTCCCACATGGTGCGCCCCAGCGTGTTGCGCCACCGTCGCAGCAGCACGTCCCGGTAGGCGCCGGCCTGGTAGTTCGGCTCGTCGAAGGCGAAAACGCGGGCAGCGGCGGGATCGGGCAGGTCGACGATGTGCACGCTGCCGGTGGGTGTGTCGCCGTCGTCGGCGAGGGTCGGGCCCCGGGCGATCATTTCCTTCGCGTACCGGTCCATGTAGGACCAATGATCTTCCAGCAGCTTGTCGCGCAGCGGCAGGGAACCGGGCCGGTCGCGGTGGTAGCAGAGGAACTCCATGCCCATAGGGTCTCGTCAAGGAGGTAACCAGGCGAGCGAGTTTCACCGCGATGACTGCTGCGATAGAGCCTGCCGGCCGGGCCGGGCTCGACGGCGGTCTTCTGCATGATCAGCAGGTGGGGGTTGGCCGTGTTCGGCCAGCGGCCGCGGCGGTGGTCGAGCCAGTCCAGGACAGCACGGTGGGTGAGCTCGTCGAGCGGGGTGGTGGCGGTGGCGATTGCCTTGTCGATGTCCGCCTGTTCAAGGGACTGGAGGATGCCGCCGGTCTGTCGGGGGACACGGATCCGGATCGTGGGGTTGCGGAAGATGTGGCCGACGTCGCTGGTGATCCAGCGGCTCCAGCCGCGGACCTCGCCCAGCACCCGGGCCGTCTGCCGGGCCCGGACCAGCCAGGGGATGGCCAGGTCAGCGTGCTGCTCCCGGTCGAACCGCCGGAAATCGCGGGACACGGTGAACAGCGTCAGCTGCACCCAGCCCGTGATCACGCGGGGCCGTTCGGGAACCAGTGGGCGCTTCGGGACGCGTCGTCCGGGCTTGCCGACCGGCGGGCCGCCGTTCTTGGGCCGCTGCAGGTTCGCGAATAACAGCCGCTGGCAGGGACCTGCCGCGGGTACGCCTTGATCACTGACGCCTTGCCGCTGGCCTTGATCGCCCAGGTGGCCTGGGCCCGGCCGTATGTCGAGGCGGGTTAACGCGTCGCGGTCGTCGACCGGTGTGGGCAGTGGGTGCAGCGGTCGGGCGTTGTCGATGCCCTGGTGCGGTTGGTGGGCGTTGTAGAAGTGCTCTTGCGTTACCCAGGAGGTGGTCGGGGGTGCGGTGGCGCCCAGTATCCGGATGCGGCGTCCTGCACCAGGACATCGCCGGCAACTCCTCCCGCTGGAGCTGGAGCTGTAATCACCCGCTACCTACCGCGAGCCAAAGGATGGCGCGACACGAACCGGCCCGGCCCAAGTGGCAGTTTCTCGCCGTCGGGAAAGAGAACCGTGGCGCTGGTTGTGGGCGGGACATCAACGGTGATGTGCAGTTCGTCGTCCTCCGTGCGCCATTCGACCGCGATCACGCCGCGCGGGCTGTCGAAGGTGCCGCGCGCCCACTCGACCGACGCGTGGGGCAAGGGCGCGACGACGAACCGCTCCCAGGCCACCGAGCCTTCGGCCTGTCGTAGTCCGAGGGTGTGGGTGTGCAGGAAGTGGATGACGGCGCCCTTGCTGTAGTGGTTGAGCGAGTCGTGCGCGTCGCCGTTCTCGTCGATGCCGTCCCAGTCCTCCCAGATCGTGGTGGCGCCGCGGTCGAGCATGCCGAGCCAGGACGGCGACGTGCGCTGGAGAAGTACCTCGTAAGCGAGGTCCTGGTGGCCGGTGTCGGCGAGGACGGGCAGCAGGTCGGGGGTGGAGAGGAAGCCGGTGCCCAGGTGTGTTCCGGCCTTGCGGATCAGCTCGGCCAGGCGCCCGGCGACGGCGTCGCGCAGCCTCTCGGGTGCCAGTCCGAGGGCGAGGGCGCGGACGTAGCTCGCCTGGGTGTCGACGGTGGTGCGGCCGGTGTCGTCGAGGAACTCAGTGCACCAGGCGTCCTTGGTCCGCTGGGCCAGCCGGGTGTAGCGGGCGGCATCGGCCTCGCGGCCCAGGACGGTGGCGACCTGGGCGAGGGTGGCGGTGGAGCGGTACAGGAAGGCGGTGCCCACCTCGCCCTTGTCGGTGCTCATCCAGCCGTCCGGGCCGTCCTCCACCGGTTCGATCAGCGAACCGTCCTCGGCGCGGGCTTTCGGCTCGCCCCACTCCCCCCAGTGGAAGGAACCGTCCCAGATGAACTCCTCGTGCGGCAGGGGCTGGGTAGAGCGGGCCACGCGGGAGGGGTGGCGGGCGGTACGGGCGGTGGTCAGTGCCCACTCGACCCAGCGGGTCATCGCGTCCCAGTTCTCGGCGAGCAACCGGTGGTCGCCGTAGGTCTCGTACAGCAGCCAGGGCACCAGCACGATGGCGTCGCCCCAGCCTGCCGAGCCCGTCATCCTGTCCAGGCGCCGGTCGCCGCGGAGCTTGATGCGCCGTCCGTCAGGCGAGAAGTTGGCGATGCGTCCGTCGTCGAGTTGGTCGTCGCGGACCGAGCGGAGCCATTTGCGGCTGAAGCCGTACACGTCGTAGAGGCGCACGGCGCTGGGCGCGAAGACCTGGTAGTCGCCGGTCCAGCCGATGCGTTCGCGGGTGGGGCAGTCGGTGGGGACGTCGACGGCGTTGCCGCGGAAGCTCCAGCGGGCGACCTCGTACAGGTGGTTCAGGTCTGGGTGGGAGCAGGCGAAGGTGCCGGTGGAGCGCAGGTCGGTGTGGACCACGCGCATGGTGAGGCTCGACGCGTCGAGCGGGGCGTCGCCGCGCTCCAGGCGGGCGTACCGGAATCCGTGCACGGTGTGGCGGGGTTCGAAGACCTCGCCGGCGGCTCCGGAGGAGACGGCCTCGTCGTGCTGGACGAAGACGGTCACCGGGTCGCCCGGGCGCTGGATGTCCAGGTGAGAGGTGGTCAGATCGCCGGTGGAAGGGTCGAGGTGCTCACCGTAGTCGATCACCGTGCGGGTTCCGGTCGGGCCGAGGTCGGTGAGGGCGACCCAGCCGGAGGCGTTCTGGCCGAAGTCGGCGATCCAGGCGCCGCCGGGCAGCCGGATGAGCGAGGCGGCGGGACGGTCCTCGACGCGGCGCACGGGCGGGGCCGGTGACCAGTCGATCGGGGGCGCGGTAACGGCGTCGACGAGGACGGGCCGCTCGGGCCCGCGGGGGGCGAGGAAGTCGGTGATCTGGCCGTCCATCAGATCGGCCCGGATGAAGGGGCTCGGGGCGCAGGTCCAGTGCTCGTCGGTGCGTGCGACCTGACGCGTCCCGTCGGCATGCTCCACATGCAACTCCAGCCGGGCGGCGAGGAGTTCCCCCCAGCCGGCCGGTTTACGGAAGGCGCCGACCTGGCCGCGGTACCAGCCGTCGGACAGCACGATCTCGACAGTGTTGGTGCCGGGGTGGACGGAGGCGGTGACGTCGGCGGCCTGGGCGTACAGGGTGCGGTCGTACGAGGTCGAGCCGGGCGCGAGTTCGATGGTGCCCGCGCGCTCGCCGTTGACGAACGCCTCGTACACGCCGAGGGCGGTCGAGTACAGGCGAGCGCGAACCGCGCCGGTGGTGGTGAAGGTGGCGCGCAGGACGTGCGCGGGGCGGGTGCCGGGGGCCAGGCGCGCAGTCTGCGGATCGCCCGCGGGGGTGATCCAGCGTGCCGTCCAGTCCGCGTCGAGCAGCCCGGCCTCGAAGTCGTGCCAGGCGCTCCATGGGGAGAGCTGTGCCTCGGTACGGGACCGCACCCGCCAGCGGACGCGTTCGCCGCTGCGCAGCGGCGGGGCCGGCCAGTCGGCGTAGAGGTGATCGTCGACGGGCGCCGTCAGCGGGGGGCGGTCCTCGACGCGTATCTCCAGCTCGTGGGCGCCGCGGGCCGGCATGCCCTCGGCGGGTTTCCACGACAGGCGCGGGCTGCTCCCGGAGACCGGGAACAGGTCGCCGCCGAAGTCGATCGTGAGGTCGTACGGAGCGGGCGCGGACATCGGTGCCATCGTCTCCCTTTCGGGGTGGGTGGCCGATTGATTCAGGAGGTGGCGCCACCCGGGGCCGGCCCGGGGGCGTCGCGGTCGGTCACGGAGGGGAGGGGTCTGGTCGAGTCGCGGACAATCAGCCTGGTGGCCAGCTCGACATGGTGGGAGTCGATCTCCTCTGAGGCGGCAAGGCGAAGGGCGGTGCGCAGAGCCACGGTCCCCATCTCAGGCACGGGACCGTGGATGGTGGTCAGCGGGGGTGAGATCACCTGAGCCAGCGGGGTGTTGTCGAAGCCGACGACGCTGAGGTCGTCCGGTACGCGCAGGCCGCGCCGCCGAGCGGCTTCGATGACCCCGGCGGCCAGTTCGTCGGAGGCGGCGAACACCGCGGTGGGCGCGGGGTCCACGGCCAGCAGTCGCCCGCCGTGCTCGATGCCCTCGGCGGCGTGGAACGTGCCGGCATGGCGGATCAATTCGCCCAGCACCGGCGCGCCGGCCGCTTCCATCGCGCTGCGGAACCCGTGTAGCCGGGCCTGGTTGGACCAGGCGTGCTCCGTGCCGCCGAGGTAGGCGATACGGCGGTGGCCGAGGGAGAGCAGATGCGTGGCGGCGGCGTGGCCGCCGGCGAAGTTGGTCGCACCGACGCTGACGATAGAGCCATCGGGCAACGACTCCGGGTCGAGCAGCACCACCGGCAGCCGGACCCGGTTCAGGGCTTCGAGGATCGGGGCCGACAGAGTGTTCGCCGTGACCGCGATGACCGCGCGCCGGCCGGCGGCGGCCAGGCCGCGGGCCCATGCGGCGGGGTCGGCCGCAGGGTCGTGGTCGCCGCGTCTGCCGACCACCACGCCGATGCCCTCGCGGGCCCCCGCGTCCACCACACTCTGGATGATCTCCGTGTGGTAGATGCTCAACCGGGCGAACCCGAAGAACAGTTCCACCGTGGGGTACGCGCGCAGATCGTCCCGGTTCCCGCCGTAGTTGTACTGGCGCATCAGATCCAGCACCAGGTCGCGCGTCTGCTGCGCCACGTCGGGGCGCCCATTGATGACCTTGGAGACGGTGGCCACCGAGACGCCGGCGGACTCGGCGATCTGCGCCAGTGTCACGCGGCTCGAAGTGGATGCCATGGCTGCCCCTTTGACGACCGTGTCGGACGTAGCGTTCCGTGCAGTCAGCACAGTAGCACCGAAATATTTTTCGGAGTCCTATCGGCTCGCGTCGCGGAGAGAAAATGCGAAAACAGGGGCAGTCGGGAGGGTTGACGAAGGTCACCGTCATACCTAGCGTTCAGCGTCAACGGAACTCAGGGGAAATGAGTTTCGATCAAATAGGTCATTAATTTTCGATAGCCCGCACAGCACTGTCGCCGAGTTGCGGCCACCCTTCGCGCGCTGCCTCGGCCTGCTTTCCGACGGACGCCCGGTGCCCCGACGTCATCGTCACCGACCCATGGAGGAGGACTCGCGATGAGGCGAGACCACACCGCGGAGGCGGCTTCGCCGACCGCCGCCACATTCCCGTCCCGGCGCGGTTTCCTCGGCGCCGTCGGCGGCGGACTGGCCGCCACCACGCTGGCCGCCTGCGGGTCGGGCGGGGGCAGTACGGGAAGCAGCTCCGAGATCGTGTTCATGAACCAGTCCCGCGGACAGGCGGCGGCGCTCGGACAGCTGGCGCGGAAGTACACGCAGCAGACCGGCGTGAAGATCAAGATCGACAACGTCGGACCGGCCGACTTTCTGACCAAGCTCCAGTCGAGCTCCCAGGCCCGCGACATGCCCGACATCTACTCGGCGATGGACTCCTTCTCCATGGCGCCCTACAACAAGGCGGGTTGGGCCATGGACCTGACCGACCGGATGAAGGGCAGCTGGGGCGACACCTTCCGGCTCGCCACGATCAAGGCGTCGACGTTCGAGGCGGACAACTCGCAGGGCGTGAAGCCGGGCATCTACAGCGCCCACTGGGAGAGCCCAGCCATGGGGATCTTCGTCAACGCCTCGATGTTCAAGGCCGCCGGGCTGGACCCGGACCAGCCGCCCGCCACCATGAGCGAGTTCATCGATCAGCTGCGGAAGATCAAGAAGGCTGGGAAGGACCCCTTCTGGTTCGCGGCCAGCCTGTCGAACCAGCTGGTCCAGTCGTACGCCTCCAACTACTTCACCGACGAGGAGCTGAACGCCACCTTCACCGGCAAGTCCAGCTGGAAGAGCGAGGGCTGGCGCAAGAGCTTCCAGCTCCTGGTCGACCTGCGGGATGCCGGTGTGATCTCCACAGGCTCACTTCCGTCCGGCAACAGCGACAACCCGACCGTCGAGAAGGCCTTCTTCAACAACCAGGGCGTCGCGGCCGTCTTCGACGGCACCTCGGCCGTCGGTGTGGCTCGCGCGACTGCCCCGGACTTCACGGACTTCCGCTCCTTTCCGGTCCCCAAGGCCGATGACGGCACCCGGACACCGCGCATGGTGGGCGGTGCCGCGAAGGGGGCCGCGGTCAACCCCAGGAGCAGGAACGCGGGCAAGGCGCTGAAGTTCGTGCGGTGGCTGACCGATCCGGACCAGCAGACGGTCTTCGTCAAGGAGGTTCCGCTCATCCCCTCCGCGCGGTCCGTGCCCGCGGAGAACATTCCGCAGCAGCTCACCGGTATCGCCGCGAAGATCTCCGACGTCCAGCTCGTTGCCAATCAGATGAAATTGCAGGTCGTCACCGCCCTGCAGAAGGGCGCTGAGGCCATCGTGCTCAAGGAACGCTCGGTCGACGAGGTCCTCGGTGACCTCGACGCGGCGCAGCGGAGGGCGTAGTGAGGCGCCGCAATCGGATGCTGGCCGCCGGCGTCTTCCTGGCGCCGGCCCTGGCGATGATCGCCGTGTTCACGGTGATTCCCTTCGTTCAGGGCATTCTGCTGAGCTTCCAGTCCTGGGACGGGGTCAGCCCGGACACGCCGTTCGTGGGGCTCGACAACTACCGCTGGGTGATGGACGACACCGAGTTCTGGGGCTCGATGAAGAACGCCGTCGTCTTCGGCGCCGTCGGTCTGGTCGTCGCCAACGCGGTGTCGATGGTCATGGCGCTGGCCGTGCACCGCGCCCGCCGCGGATCAGCGTTCTTCCGCACCGTCTACTACCTGCCCGGGGTGTTCTCCACGGTGGTGGTGGGCGTCATGTTCTCGTGGTTCCTCGACCCGAAGATCGGGATCGTCAATCAGGCGCTGAAGACGCTCGGTCTGGACGGCCTGACGCACAACTGGCTGGGTGACCCCAAGACAGCCGTGATCGCCGTTGCCGCCGTGTTCGTCTGGTACCACTGGGGATTCGGTTTCATCCTCTTCCTCGCCGGCCGCCAGGACGTCCCCAACGAGCTGTACGAGGCCGCGTCGCTGGACGGGGCGCGCGGCTGGGCACAGTTCCGCTATATCACCTGGCCCGGGATGTCCCATGTCACCGGCATCGTCAGCGTGCTGACCCTGCTGAGCGGCCTGCAGATCTTCGGCACCGTCCAGGTGCTGACCAACGGCGGCCCCGCCGGCCACACCTCGGTCCCCACCCTGCACATCTACCAACAGGCCTTCCAGTTCAACGAGTACGGTCGCGCGGCCGCGATGTCGGTCATCTTCGGGGCGTGCCTGGTGGCCCTCGCCTGTGTCCAGCTGTGGGTCTCCCGAAGGCTCGGCGGAAGCGCCAACCCCCGGACGGAGAACGGAAGGTGACGGTGAACACGCTTCTCGACCCGGCACCGAAGCCAAAGACGGCGCCGACACCGGCACAGGGCAGTCCACGAGGCCGTCGAAACCGTCTGCGCGGACCACGCGTAGCCCTGTACGCCCTGCTGATCGCCGGAGCGCTGGAAGCGCTGGTGCCGATCCTGTGGGTGCTGAGCGGATCCCTGCAGAGCGCCGAGCAGCTGTACAAGGGAACCGACCCCATTCCCCACCCCTTCGAATGGGGCAACTTCACCACCGCCTGGAACGAGGGAGGCTTCAGCCAGTACCTGCCCAACAGCCTCCTGTACACCGCGGCCGCGGTCCTCGGGATCCTGATCATCGCGAGCCTGGCCGGGTACGCCCTGGCGCGCATCGAGTTCCCCGGACGAGGCGCCATCGTGGGCGCCATCCTCGTCATCATGATCATCCCGCTGCCGGCGTCGTTCATCGCCCAGTACAAGCTGCTGATCACGCTCGGGCTCGCCAACACCCGCATCGGCTACATCCTCGTCCTCATCGCCGGTGGACTGCCGATCTCCATCCTGATCATGCGCGGGTTCTTCGCCAGCCAGCCCAAGGAACTGGAGGAGGCCGCCGCCATCGACGGCGCCTCCCTGCTCGGCACCTTCTGGCGCATCATCCTCCCGCTGGCCAAGCCGGGCCTGGTCGCGGTGGCCGTCATCCAGGCCATGGGGGTCTGGAACGAGTACCTCATGGGCCTGGTGCTGTTCAACGACAGCTCACTCATGCCCGTACAGCGCGGACTCACCAACTTCGTCTCGGCGGAGTCCCCTCAACAGCAGATCCTGCTCGCCGCCTCGATCATCGCGGTCCTGCCGATCGTCATCTTCTACGCGATCGCACAGCGCCACATCATCAGCGGGCTCTCGGCGGGAGCGCTCAAGTGACCACGCGACGACCAGAGAGGGAGCTGCAGCGATCATGAGAGTTCGGAGTGTGCGTTCCACCCTCGCGAGAGGCACCGCGGCCGCCGTACTGGTGCTCGCCGCGGCCCTGTCCGGCCCCCAGACGTCCATGGCCGTGGACGCGGACGCCGCCGCGGACGCGTCGAGCACGACCCGACCGCGGGTCGACATCAAGGAACTGCCGGTGCCGCCGACCGTCCCGCAGGACGGCGTGTGCACCCATCCCACCGGCTGTGTCTCGGCCGACTGGAGCGGCATCGGAACACCCGGCCCCGCCAGGGACCCGAAGTACACGTTCCTGGGAATCACCTACGCCGGGGCACCGGCCTCCGGCCCGGCGAGCGTCTACAGCGGCAATCAGGTCCTGGTGGTCCGCACCGACGGCACCACCTTCCCGAACGGCGAGGCGTGGAAGTGCATCACCTGCGGGGTCTCCTTCGGCTCCGCGATCGACACCAGCCAGCTCGTCTACCCACCGGCGAACGAGCTGCCCGACCGCAAGCACGTCCTGGTCAGCAACGGCATCCTGGAGTGCGGCGCTGACGGAGCCGAGTACACCGTCACCGACCCGCGCTGCACTCCGGCCAACACCCGCATCACCCCCATCTACTGGAACGACAAGCCGCTCTTCGAGCGTGACGAGCACGGGGTCAACAACGGCCGCGAGTGGCGGCTGAGCCCGGACGGCGAGCACCTGGTGTTCAATGTCGTCGACTTCAGGGTCCTCACCATCGCGCCATACGTCGGCCGAATCGCCTACGACCAGGAGAAGGGGCGCTACCACCTCACCAATGTCTCGGTGCTGCAGAACCCGTCCTCGGCCTACCAGCCCATGGTCGTCGAGAACGGTAACCAACTGCGCTTCAACCAGGCCGGAATGATCGGCGAGCCGCGCGGCTGGACCGCCGACGGACGGGCGACCCTCGGCATCCAGAGCCTGAACTCCGACAACATGGACGCCTGGGCCACCGACCTGGCGACCGGCAGCTCCGAGCCGCTGACCCGGCAGGCGCACTACACCGACCCGATGGCCATGTCGCCCAACGGCAAGTGGCTGCTCGCCGAAGAGGTCAACGGCTCGGGACGCCTCAACTTCATCTCCGGCATGCCGGGCATCCCACCGCTCACCGCGCAGGCGGGCACCGCCCCGTACGTCTCCGGAATCCGCAACGCAGGCAACCGCCGCTACTTCTCGCCCTGGCTCGTCGACCCCGCGACCGGTCGCGGCTTCCAGATCAACGCCGGGTCCGACCCGAACTGGAACGCCGCCGCCGACCCGGTGTGGCTCGCCGACAGCACGGCCGTCGTCTACACCGAGAACCTGGCCTGCGGCGCCAACCCGACACCGCACCGCTGCGCCGACTCGACGGAACCCGGAGGCCGCAACAGCCGGGTGATGATCGCCCGCTTCCCGGACTTCGAGCCCAGCGCGCCCGTGACTCCCGCGCCGGTCTCCGACAAGACCTGGGGCCGGCCCTACGACCCGAACACACCTCCGCAGCAGCCGAAGCCGGTGCCGACCGGTACGTACACCCTGCGCGGAAAGGTCCAGGGCTCCGCGACCGTCCAGATCACCAACGACAGCGCCGGCACCCAGACGCTCAGCATCGCCGTCGACTACCGCGATTACAGCGACGACGGAACGAACATCATCGACGGCACCGAAAAGGTTGAGCGCGTCTCCAATACCGCGCTCGGCTGCACGCCCGGCACCGCCACGGCCCTCGCCTGCGTCACGTGGACCGAGGACCTGAAGCTGTCCGGCCGGCACACGGGCACCAAGCGCACCGGCCCAGAAGGCTTCACGCTCGGCCCGTCCGCGATGCTCAGGAACGACTTCCAGGCGGTTGGCACGCTCACCACGACCATCGACGGGACCACCTACAGCCAGCCGGCCAACGGCAGCTGATCCGGGGAGCGGCGGATCTTCCCCGCCGCTCCCGTGCACCAACTCTGCCTTCAGGAGGCCCACTTCATGGCGGACCTGCCCGCCCGCGTTCTCTTCGGCGCCGCGTACTACCACGAGTACCGGCCGCCCTACGGCACCGAACCGGCCGAGGAGCAGCTCAAGAACGACCTCGACCTGATGACCGAGGCGCACTTCAGCGTCATCCGGGTCGGCGAGTCGGTCTGGTCGACCTGGGAGCCGGAGAACGATGTCTTCGACCTGGACTGGCTCCAGCCGGTCCTCGACGGCGCCCACGAACGCGGTATCTCCGTCATCCTGGGCACCCCGACCTACGCGGTTCCGCCGTGGCTGGCACGCCAGTACCCGGAGATCGCGGGTGAGCGGCGCACCGGAGAGCGCATCCCCTGGGGCGCGCGCCAGGAGGTCGACTACACCCACCCCGCCTTCCTCTTCCACGCCGAACGCGTCATCCGCCGCATTCTCGCCCGCTACGCCCGGCATCCGGCGGTCATCGGCTTCCAGGTGGACAACGAGCCCGGCCTGGAACTCCTCCACAACCACGGTGTCTTCCAGCGCTTCACCGACCACCTCCGCCAGAAGTACGGCGACGTGGAAACCCTCAACCGCGAGTGGGGCCTGGTCTACTGGTCGCACCGACTGACCACGTGGGCCGACCTGTGGAGGCCGGACGGCAACAGGCAGCCGCAGTACGACGTGGCCTGGCGGGCGTTCCAGGCCACTCTGACCATCGACTTCGTCGCCTGGCAGGCCGACATCGTCCGCGAGTTCGCCGACGCCGCACAGTTCGTCACCACCTGCCTGTCGTATCCCCGCCCGGGGGTGGAGGACCACGAGCTCAACGCAGTCCTGGACGTCGCAGCGGGCAACCCCTACTACGGCATGCAGGACGCCCTGCTCGCCACCGAGCGCGCCTGGTCCGTCACCCAGCTCGGGGACTGGATGTACTCCTCCCGCCAGGCCCCGTTCCTGGTCACCGAGACCAACGCCGGCACCATCGGCCCGCCCTGGGACAACCGCCCCGCCTACGACGGCCAGTGGCGCCAGGCGGCCTGGGCGCTGGTCGCGCGCGGGGCGCGGATGGTCGAGTACTGGCACTGGCACACCCTGCACTTCGGTACCGAGACCTATGTGGGTGGCATCCTCCCGCACAGCGGCAGGCCCGGCCGCACTTACGACGAACTGGCCCGCCTGGGAGCCGAGTTCGAGGCCGTCGGGCCCCTGGTCGCCGGTCTGGAACCGGACGCGGACCTCACCATGGTCTACTCGACGCCGAGCAAGTGGCTGATGCAGAAGTACCCGCCGCTGGCCGGCCCCGACGGAGGGCCCGACGCGAACGCCTACCACGGGATCTTCGACCCCTTCTACCGCGGCGCCTTCGAGGCGGGGCGCCAGGTCCGGATCGTGCACGCCCGCCAGCTGCACGACCCGAGCGGCGAACGCCCCGGCCCGAGTCCCGGGGAGGCGGCACGCCGCCATCCCGTCCTCGTCGTCCCGGCGCTGTACCTGGCCGCCGACACCACACTGGACTGGTGCGCGGCCTACGCACACGCGGGCGGCCACCTGGTGCTCGGACCCCGGACCGGCTACGCCGACCACGAGGCCCGGGTGCGCCGGGAACCGGCGCCGGGGCGGCTCGTCGACGCGGCCGGGGCCGGCTACGAGGAATTCAGCAACCTGGCGGCCGACATCCCGCTGCGCGCTGCGCCCGGCGGCCCGCTGCGGCTGCCGGAACAGGCCACGGCCACCCGCTGGGTGGACGGACTCACCGCCCTGGACGCCGAGGTACTCGCCACGTACGACCACCCGCATTTCGGCCGCTGGCCGGCCGTCACCACCCGCCGCCACGGTGCGGGCCGCGTCACCTGCGTCGGCACGGTTCCCGGCCGCGGCCTCGCGCGGGCGCTGGCGGACTGGCTGGCGCCCGCCCCGCGCAGCGGTTGGCGGGACCTGCCGCCGTCGGTCACGGCCGCCACCGCGACCTCGCCGGACGGACGCCGTGTCCACGTCGTCCACAACTGGAGCTGGGACCCGGCGCATGTCACGGCGCCGTTGGCGCTGTCCGACGTACTGGACGACACCGCCGCACCGGCCGGTACGACCCTGCGCCTGGGTCCCTGGGACGTACGGGTCTTCGTCGGCGCCGACGACAAGTCCGCCCCCTCCTGAGCCCGCCCCGTCGTGAGCCCGCCTCAACCAGATGGCACGGCACCACCGAACCCCGTCCGTCACCGCATCACGAAGGATCCGCCCGTCTTGGTCACCTCACCTTCCTCGTCCTCCGTCCGTTCCCCTCGCCCTTCCCCGAACCCGCTGCTGAGGGTCTCCGGTACCCGGCTGGAGACCCAGGACGGCACCCCCGTCCGGCTGCGGGGCGCCGGTCTCGGGGGCTGGATGAACATGGAGAACTTCATCACCGGCTTTCCGGGCAACGAGGCCGCGATGCGCTCCGCTGTGCGGGAAGTGCTCGGCGAGCGCCGCTACCGCCTCTTCTTCGACCGGCTCCTGACGGCCTTCTTCGACGAGGCAGACGCGGCGCTGCTCGCCTCCAAGGGCGTCAACTGCCTGCGGCTGCCGGTGAACTACCGCCACCTCGAGGACGACGCCCGCCCGTTCGAGATCCGCGAGGAGGGCTTCGCCCAGCTCGACCGCGTGGTGGAACTGTGCGGACGGCACGGCATCTACACCGTCATCGACCTGCACTCCCTGCCCGGTGGCCAGAACCACCAGTGGCACTCCGACAACCCCACGCACCTGGCGTTCTTCTGGACCCACCCGCACTTCCAGGACCGGGTGGTGCGCGTGTGGGAGGTCATCGCGGACCGCTACAAGGACAACCCGTGGGTGGCCGGCTACAACCCGATCAACGAGCCCGCCGACGACTCCGGGCGGGTACTGCCCGCCTTCTACGACCGTCTCGCGGCAGCGATCCGGTCGATAGACCCCCGCCATATCCTCTTCCTCGACGGAAACCACTACTCCACGGACTTCGGCATCTTCGGCGACCCCATCGAGAACGCCGTCTACACCTGCCATGACTACGCACGCGCCGGCTTCGCCCGCAGCGGCGGCTACCCCGGTCACACGGACGGCGTCTGGACCGGCAAGGAACAGGTCGAGGAAGCCTTCCTGCGCCGCACCGCCTACATGCGCGAAACCGGCACCCCGATCTGGATCGGCGAGTTCGGCCCCGTCTACACCGGTGACCCGGCGCGGGACGAGCAGTGCGCACAACTGCTCGCCGACCAGCTGGAGATCTACCGCCGACACGAGGCGAGCTGGTCCATCTGGACCTACAAGGACGTCGGTCTGCAAGGACTCGTCCACATCGCGCCGAACAGCGCCTACCACCGGCACTTCGCCGCGTTCATGGCGAAGAAGCACCGACTGGGAGCGGAGGCCTGGGGCTCCCCGGAAGGCGAGATCCGCGAGCTTGCCAAGCCGCTCGAACAACTCATTGCCGACGAGTTCCCCCGCTTCTCTCCCCAGCCGTTCGGGGCCCGTCAGTGGCTGGACGTCCTCCTGCGGCATGTCCTGTTGGGCCAGCCTCTGGTCCTGGAATACGCAGAACTGTTCCGGGGCCTGGGCGACGACGACCTCCTGGCCCTGGCCGACTCCTTCGCGCTGGAGCAGTGCGTACGGCGCGACTGGCTACTGGACGCGCTCGAAACCGGATGACGGCGTCCTCCTTGTCGTGCGTGCTCGACGGTGTGCGGCGCCCTTCGGCGGAGCCGCGGTTCTCTTCGTCCTGCGTGGTGCTCATCTGCGAAGGTCCGCCCTTCTCGGTAGCGGTTCTGGCGACGGCAGGCAGCGGAGCCGCTGAGAGTGCCGCCAAGCCGGTCGTCAGGATGCGGACCCCGTCGGGACCAGCCCATGGGGACGTAGAAGATCCCGGACCATGCAAGTGACGGCGGATTCCATGTCTTCGCGATGGCCGGCGGGAAGGTGCCAGGTCAACGGGGCGAAGGCACTGCTGCCAGTGCTGGACCTGTTCGGCCATCTCTTTCGCGGCCAGGTGGCCGTGCGGACCGTAGCCGTGGACGACGAACTCGTACAGGGTGTTGCCGTCGTCTCTGTCGGAGATACGCTCGGTGGCCAGCCGCGCGAGGGAGGCACCGCGGACGATCGCGGCGCCGGGCCAGTGCTTGGGCGGCGGGTTCAGGACCCCGTTCTCGCCGTCGGGGTGGACGCCGGTGTCGGGGACGGTGCGCCGGTTCGCGTTCCAGGCGCGGACGTGGTCGCTGGTCGGCCAGCTGGTGGCGCAGGGCGCTGGCTTCGTCGGGGTCGGTGACGGGGGTGTCGCCACGGCGGGCCTTTCGCTCGAGCGGGTCATGCGGGATCCGCGACGGTGGGTGCGGCGGGGTTCGGGATGCTGGCTGTGGTGGGGGCGTACTGGGCGGCCTGCGCGTGGGACATGGCGGCGTACCGGCCGCGTTTGGCGATGAGTTCGTCGTGCGTGCCGTGTTCGACGAGGTGTCCCGCGTTGAGGACGTAGATGTGGTCGGCGTGGCGTACGCCGGACATGCGGTGGGTGACCAGGACGACGGCCCGGTTCGGGGCGGCGAGGCGGCGGATGCGGTCGAAGGCTTCGATCTCGGCCTCGGGATCGAGCGCGGAGGTGGGCTCGTCCACGATGAGGACGCTGTCCGCCTGCGAGGTCGCGCTACGCCAATGGGTGCGGGCCAGCCCCACTTTCTGCCACTCGCCGCCGGAGAGTTCGATGGCGCCGCGGAACATGCGGGCCAGCAAGCTCCGAAGACCGTCGGGGAGTTTGGCGATGACCGGGGCGGCACCCGCGTAGTCGACCGATGGCTGCAGGTCCTGCGAGGTCGCGGCGTGGGCAGGGCGGCCAAGGCGGATGTTCATCGCGGCGGTCACCGGCCAGCGCTGGAAATCCTGGGTGAGCAGGGAGACGCGCTCGAAGACCTGCGAACGGTCGAGACCGGTGACGTCCGCCTCGCCCCAGCGCAGGGCGCCGGCCTGGGGCAGCAGCATGCCCGACAAGACCTTCATGAGGGTGCTCTTGCCGGAGCCGTTCTCACCCACCACTGCGGTGACCGACCCCATCGGCAGGGTCAGCGACACCTGCTCCAGGGCCGCCGTGTCACGGTCGGGGTAGCGGTAGGTGACCTGGTCCAGGACGATCTCCTTGACCCGATCAGGCACCGGGTCGCCGCCCGCGGGAATGGTGCGCTGCGCGGCTTGGGTGAGGAACCGGCCGTGGTCGCGGACGTAGAGGGATTCCTCGTGCAGCTGGTTGATGTTCATCACCAGCGCGCCCAGGCTCGCCGAGCCGGTCCGCACCGCGATCACGGCGGTCCCGGCGACGGCGAGGCTCATGTGCCCGGCGATGATCAGCCAGAACATGGCCCCGTAGGTTGCGGCCATCGCCAGCCCGGACAGCGCGGAGGCGACCCATTCGGTCAGGGCTTTGCTGGAGGCGAGGCGTTCCTGTTCGGCTTCGGCGCTCTCGGCCATGCGCTCGTAGCGGCTGAGAAGGAAGGCGCCGACGGCATGGAGGCGGACCTCCTGGGCGGCGGTGCGCTCGGTGAGCAGATTGCCGATGAGGCGGCTGGCTCGCACGTGCTCGATCCAGGTCATCACCGACACGTACCGCTCCTGGGCCACGCGCATGGCACCCCAGCCGCGCGGGGCGGCGATGAGGATCAGCATGGGCAGCAGGAGGGGGTGCAGAACGGCGAGAACGCCGGCGGTGGTGATCAGGGAGATCAGGCCGTTGAGGGCGGCGACGCAGGCGCCGATCATGCGGCGGGCGGAGCCGGGGCCGTGCTGGGCGATGTCGACGAGCCGACGGAAGTCAGGGTCGTCGATGGCTTCCAGCTCGGCGTCGGCGGCGGCGGCCAGGTACTGGGTGGTGGCGATCCGCTCGACCTTCGGCTCCAGGCGCCCCGCGCGGGAGGTGGACCAGGCGGAGAGGGCGGAGTTGATGACACCGATGGCGGCGGCGGCCAGCAGACCGGGTAACAGCGCGTGCAGCCGCTGGTCGGCGCTGCCGGTTCCGGCGAGCAGCGCGTGCATGACGGCGTTGATGGCGAGCAGACCGATGGCCGCTGCGATGCCCTGGCCGATCTCACTGACCGCCACGGCCAGCAGCGCGCGCCGGTCGGCCTGCCACGCCATGCGCAGGGTGGCGCCGACGAGCGCGGGCATGGATCGCAGTGCCGACATCATGGTCAGGTCGAGGCCGGCGTGCTCGTGGTGGGACCAGCCCATGTCGTAGCGCAGCGGTCCGCCGAACAGCTCTTGTTCGGCGTCGGAGACCCGGGGCTCGGCCATTCTCACCCGTCCGAAGAACCTCTTCACCGGGCGCCTCCCGGGGTAGGCCAGTTCAGCCCCCGGTATGACGGGCCGTGGGTGAGCATGTGGAAGATGGCGGCGGTGTAAGGGTGGCAGTCCGGCGGGGGTTTCTCCATCGGCACTCAGAACAGCTCCTCGTGCTTGTCCGGCTCGGCGTTGTGCGGCTCGCCCGCCCAGGACTGGGCGATGAACACGGCGGTGATCCGGTCCATGCCGTCGCCGGGTTCGTGGTGGTGGCTGAGGCCGCAGAATTCCTGCTGATCAGTGTTGATGTGGACCCCTGTCTCTTCTTTCGCTTCGCGCCGTGCGGCGCGATCGAGCGGTTCCCCGGCTTCCAGATGGCCGCCCACGACGGTGAGTTGTCCCGGGGCGAGGGCCGCGTCCGGCTTGCGGCGCACGCACAGGGCGGCGCCGTTCGCACGGAGCAGGACCTGGACCACGTCAGCGATCAGCAGGTGAGGCGCGTTGCTCACAGACAGCCCTCCTGCAGGAGGCGTTCGACGGTGTGCCGGCTGCGCGCGGTCACGAGCGGGTCGCCGTGCCGGGGACGTAGGCGAGCGCGCTGGCGACGTCAGCTGCTGCGAACGCTGTCCGCTTGCCCGCCGCGTGTACGCGGATCTCACCAGCGGCGTGCGGCCTGGTCAGGTACGCCAGTAACGAGGCCACAGCGCGCCGGTGATCGACCCAGTTCAGCCGCGAGGTGTCATCGCGGCGCGCCGAGCGCACCGCGCCCCACCCTTTGGGCAGGGCGATCGCCAGCAGCATCGGAAGCAAAGTCCAGTGCGGCGAGGCAAGCACGATGGCCGCCACCAGACTGATCAACACGTTTTCCACGCCCACCGACAGTCTGAGCATGTTGCGTGCCGAGTCGGTGCCGAACTTCCCCGCCTCCAAGACCCGTTGGACCTCCGGCCGCTCGGTCGCCTCGACCTCCACCTGGGTGACGGCCTGGTCATACCGGGCGGAGATGGCCCGCTCGACCTGGCCATCTTCCCGAACCCCTTGCGAGTCAGCGCGTCCTGATGATGCGCGAAGGACTGATCCCAGCGCAGCCGGCCTCCGTACAGCTCCTGCTCCGCGTCCGAAATCCCGCTCGCCGTCTCTCCCGGCTTCCTCCACGGCTTCATGCCCACTGCTCCTGCCCGAGCACTTCGGCGGGCGGGCCGATGACCAGAACCTGGGCACCGGCAGACACGCTCCACCACCGCTCCGTCGAAGGAAGCCGGTGGCCGCGCCGCCGCAGCGGGGAGAGCGGAAGCACAGACCACTCAGTGCGGGCCCGTGGGGCGGTAGCCATTGTGACAGCGTCAACACGGCGCCGCATCAGTGCGGCAGTCAGCCTGCCGGAACGATGTTGTTCGATTAAGACAAGGGCAGGCGCTGGAACAGGACTGGGGGCCACGGTGTCCTCCGGAAGGGCGCGTCTGAGGTACTGGTGCTCTAATAACGGCGCCGGACGGGGCACCGTTACGGGTATCTGGCGAACAAAAGTTCCATGCAGCGGCGGTTCGCCTGCTGTGGTGGGGCTCGCCGGTCTTCTGGGTCGTTCGAGCGGGGCGGGTTCACTCGGCTGAGGGATTGACGTGTGAACAACTCGCCCACCGGGGACACCACCTCGGGTGCTGCCAGGAGGGAACAAATCGAGGTCTCTTCGGCGTGACAGCGCGGTGACAGGCTGCGCCCGTCGGGCTGGAGTTCGTCGATCGTGGATGGAGAGCCGGTGGGCACGGCGGATGCGTCGGGACGGCGTCCGTAAGACGGCCCCCAGGTTGTGTGTTCCCGTTCGGGTGCGGGCGGCCGGACGGTACGTGGTCGGCCGCGGCGTTTGGGACGGGAGGCCTTCGCGTGGCGGCGGCGGCGCAGGCGGGCCAGGTCAACTGCGGACGGTCTACCGTAAGCTGCAGTACGGCGACTTGGTGGCGCAGCGCCAGAATCTCCAGGTCCTTCTTGCGATCGCTCATCGGCACGAGCCGTACGAACGTGAACACGGTCGACAGGGTGACGTAGAGGAGTCGCAGCAGCACGGTCAAGCGTCTCGCTGGTCGGTACGGACGGGCTACACCCGGTCTTGGTTCAGGGGAGGAAAGCGTCCAAGGCCGCCATCGACGACTACACCCGTGACCTCGGCCCGCGCCGGGCGACCGCCAACGTCCGTAACGGTGGCTCTCGCTGATGCCGATCCCGCCGTGACGCATAAACATGGAGGCGTCCCGGTGGGTCGTCCACTGTCAGGACGGTAGCGGTATGAGAGGCGGAGACTGGCGTGAATCCCTTCGACGATTCCGACGCGGAATTTCTGGTGCTGGTCAACCACGAGGGACAGTACTCGTTGTGGCCGGCCTTCGCGGATGTACCCGAGGGGTGGACGGTCGACCATGACAAGGACACCCGCGAAGCGTGCCTGGCCCATATCGAGGAGAACTGGACGGATATGCGGCCCAAGAGCCTGATCGAGGCGATGGGCGGCTGAGCGTCGACTGATGTCTGCCGCCGAAGGCGGCGTGACGGGGCGCGGGCGAGGGGCGCGTCGCCCGGCTGCTTCCAGCAGGAGCTCCGATCCGCGCCGCGGGCCGTGGCCAGGCGGACATCACCTGTCAGGGGCAGGAGTCGTATATCCTGAAGCCGGAGCTGCTACTTTCGCATCATGATGACCAGGGCCGCCCAGCTGAGCGCTCGAACATTCACCCAGGACGCACGCAGAGCGCAGATAGTCCAGGCAACTATCGAGACACTGGCCGAAATTGGTTATTCAAAAGCCTCATTCAGTGCGATATGCCGACGGGCCAGGCTCAGTAGTACCGGAATGATCTCCTACTA
This sequence comes from Streptomyces lacaronensis, assembly GCF_047337785.1. Classification (NCBI taxonomy): domain Bacteria; kingdom Bacillati; phylum Actinomycetota; class Actinomycetes; order Kitasatosporales; family Streptomycetaceae; genus Streptomyces; species Streptomyces lacaronensis. The sequence continues at coordinate 404,485 of NZ_JBLHDK010000003.1, read as the reverse complement.
TTTCTCGGGGAAGCCCGAACTCTTTCGGGAGGTCGGCCAAACCATCCTGACGGAGGCCGGAACGGCCATAGAGGCCAGTATCGCCGCTGAGATGACATACCGGGGGAAGCTCGGCGCCTATATCGCCTCTCAGGTGACCATTGTCATTCGTCGGCCGCTGTACGCCCAGGCACTGGCGGAGATCGTCGCCATGGCTCAGACGCGCCAGGTCGACGGCCTGGACGACATCGCCCGCAGCGCTCTGTCCATCGAGTGTCTGGTCAACCTGCTGGAGCAGGGATGCAAAGCGGGCGAGTTCCACACGTCCGACTCCCGTCTGATGGCCCTCGCTATCCGCGGCGCCATCGACAACGTCGTCCGTCATCACCATCTCCGCGATGGTGACGTCGATCTGGAACGGTGCGCGCGACAGTTGGTGGACCTTTTCGACCGCTGCATCACATCGGTATAAGGGTCCGGCCGTCGGCCAGTCCTGACAAAGGCGACCGCTGATGTTCTCGGCCGTCATGGTCTCCCGGGCGATGGGTGAACGCCACACGGACGGCACCAACAGAGGGCGCGCGGCCGGGCGAGCCTCGATTTCTCGGGCCGGTGAGATGGGCCGCGACGCGCGATCGCCACGCACAAGGCCGCTCCCGTGGACATCGGCGATGCCCACCCGCACGACCTCCAACCCCACGGGCTCGGCCATCCACTCGATCTGCCGCAATGAGTCTCCCGGCTCCATGTCGACGCGCGTGGTGAGCTTCGCGACCTTGCCCCGTAGCGTTCGATCATGAACGGGCGGATCCCAATTCGAATTGCGGGCGGCCCGTACCTTCCATCCCCATGGGAAAGGCGACAGCGGCTCCCGGAAACCCGGCGGGAATACCGATCGGCGCGCGGACGCGTAACTGTGGCTACCACTGGTGCCGTTTGGCCTCGCCCTGCTCCAGTATTGATACCGGGCCGGGGCGGACGCGGAAGTGTTCTGATTTGTCGGCGTAATCCGGCCGACGGCGACTGCCCGTGATACGGCGATACGAGAGGGAATCATGCGAGCGATCCGAGAGGCGCCCGGCATCGTCGGCGTAGGTGCCGCGGTGCCGCCGGACTCCTACACGCAGCAGGAACTCCTCGATACCTTCGGCATCACCGACCCCCGTATCCGCTCGATCTTCCTCAACGGAGCGATCGAGCGGCGCAACCTCAGCCTGCCGCCGCTCGGCCCCGACGGGAAGCCCACCACCGAGACACAGGGCGACCTGCTGCGCAAACACACGGCGAGCGGGCTGCGCATGGGGCGCGAGGCCGTCGAGCGCTGTCTGAAGGACGGGGGCGCCTCCCTTGCCGACGTGCGCTACCTGTGCTGTGTCACCTCCACCGGACTTCTCACACCGGGCTTCTCCGCGCTGCTCATCAAGGACTTGGGCGTCGAGCGGTCCTGCCAGCGCCTGGACGTGGTCGGCATGGGCTGCAACGCCGGACTCAACGCCCTGAACTCCGTGTCCGCCTGGGCCGCCGGCCACCCCGGCGAACTGGCGGTGATGGTGTGCGTCGAGGTGTGCTCCGCCGCGTATGTCTTCGACGGGACCCTGCGCTCGTCCGTGGTCAACAGTCTGTTCGGTGACGGGGCGGCGGCCGTTGCCGTCCGCGCCCCGGGACGGACTTCCGGGGAGCAGCCGCCGACGCCCGCGCTGCTGCGGTTCACCAGCCACATCATCCCTGAAGCCGTCGACGCCATGCGCTACGACTGGGATGACGCGCACGGCAAGTTCAGCTTCTACCTCGACCCCGACGTTCCCTACGTCGTCGGGGCCAACGCCGAAACCGCCGTAGAGCGCCTTCTGGCCGGCACCGGGATACACACGAGCGACGTCACCCACTGGGTGGTGCACTCCGGCGGCAAGAAGGTCATCGACTCGGTCCGGGTGAACCTCGGCCTGTCCCGGCACGACGTGCGGCACACCATCGGAGTCCTGCGGGACCACGGCAACCTCTCCAGCGGCTCGTTCCTGTTCTCCTACGAGCGGCTGCGCGACGAGAAGGCGGCTCTCCCCGGCGACATCGGGGTGCTGATGACCATGGGACCGGGATCGACCATCGAAACGGCTCTCGTGGGCTGGTGACGGAAGGAACCGTTGCGGACATGTGGACCGAGCCCGACCGGACCCGGCTGCCCGGCCGCCTGGACGTGCCGGCCCCGCTGGAGAGCGGCCGTTCGCTGTCGTCTTGTGGGGCACCGACACACCGCTGACCGAGTCCGTCGACCTGTGCCTCGTCACACCGAGATCACTCTGGTTCACCCGGCTCCGAGGGGCGCTTGCGGTGTTCCGCGGACGCACGCTGAACCGTGGCGACTGGGCCGCCGTCAACCTCAAGCGGGTGGAGCGGCTCATGAGCGGACGCCGGATCACCCGTGTCAGGCTCGGCCACGTCATCGCGGTCGGTCGACACGGAGCGGGAGGTGGAGCCGGCGTCGGCGGCCGCGGTGGTGCTGCTTCCGGTGGAGACCACGGCCGAGTGAGGGCGGCGGCCCTGGGCGTCGGCCCCGGCATCAGGTGTCGTTGAGCTGTCGGGGGCTGGGCCCGCCCATGACGCGGGCACCATGGACCACGCTGCGTACCTGAGGCATCCGCTGCTCCGCGGGTGGGGTGGTGAGGCGGGCCAGGGGCTTCGGCTGCCGCTGCGCCACCCACGCCGCGATGTGCGCCCGGGACCGCAGCCCCAGGGTGGTGCGGATGTGCCGGATATGGGTTTCGACGGTCCGTACCGACACATGCATCCGTGCCGCGATCTGACGGTTGGTGAGGCCTTCCACGACCAGCTCGGCCACGTCCCGTTCCCGTCTGCTCAACGGGTGGGCGGGGCGCTTGTGGTGTGTTCCGGGCCCGTCGTCGCCGAGCGCGAGCGCGACCGCCTGATGTTCCGGCAGACCATGGCCCGAATCGAGCCAGGCTTCGGCGCGGGCGGGCGGCATGGCCCGGAGCGCGGTCTCCCGCGCCTCGTGAACGCGCCGACGCCACCACTCGGTGTCCCGCCCGGCGTTGTCGCGGATTCGCTCCGCCGCGCCCAGCAGCCGCAGCCCCCGGTCGAACCGGCGGGCCCGGGTGGCGACCAGAGCCAGCCCCTCGATCGCCGCGGCAGTGTCGCTCCGATGGGCCGGGCGTACACAAAGCACCTCGGTGAAGTGTGCCTCCGCCAATGTCAGGTCGTCCTTCTCCAGAGCCAGCGCACCGGCCGTGACCAGCACCGAGCGCAGTCGGAAGGGTGCCGCGTGGCGGCGCAGCGTGGGCAGGACACGGCGGATCGTCTGCTCAGCGCCGCCGAGTTCGCCGTTCTCCATCTGCTGCCGGGCGATTTCGCCCAGACAGAGCGCGGTCAGCATGTTGTGGCCCAGCCGTAGGCCGATCTTCAGGGCCCCCGCCAAGTCGGCTCGGGACGCCTCCCGCTCGTCCGCCAGCTGCCGGATCGTGCCGCGCAGCAGGAGCAGGCGGCCCAGCCGGGCTGTGCCTCCGCCGCGTTCGCGCTCCAGTGCCACCGCCTCGTCGGCCCGCCGGGCCGCGGCGGCGTCTTCGCCGTCCCGGCGCGCCAGCGCGGCCGCCGCCTCCAGTGCGACGCCACGGTAGACGGAGGTCGGCGCGGTGCGGTCCAGGGCGTGCGCCACGTGTTCTGCGGCACCGGTGTGCCGCCCGCCGGCGACCTCCGCCGCTGCCAGCGCCACGGCCAGCAGCAATTGGCGTTCGTCGTCACCCGAGCCGAGTCTGCGCAGGGCGTGTGTGAGGTTGGCGTGTTCCTTTTCCAGCATGCTCAGTGTCCCGGCCGGTGCGACGGCCTCCTCGCGCAGTGGCAGGGACGCCGTGGTCAGCCAGGCGGTCAGCCGCTCGTATGCCGCTGTGTCCTCGCCCTGGGCGACTAACATCTCGTGCCCGAAGTGTCGCATGGACTCCAGGAGCCGGAAGCGGGCCGGGCCGTCCGCGCCGGGGACTGGTGTGATGACGGACTTCGCCTCCAGACCGATGAGGATCTCGGGCATCGCCGACACCGCCTCGGGGATGTCGGCCGCGAGCGCGGCGGCCGCATCCGGCCCGAAACCGCCCGGGAGCACCGACAGCCTGCGCACCAGCGCGCGTTCCGCCGAGCTCAGCAGGTCGTAGCCCCATTCCAGGGAGGCGCGCAGGCTCCGGTGCCGGCCGTCGGCGAGCCGCCATCCGTTCGTCAGCAGCGCGAGCCTGTCGTCCATCCGGTCCCGGACCTCGGCAGGCGGGAACACGCGCATCAGCCGGGCCGCCATCTCGATGGGCAGCGGCACCCCGTCCAGCCGTACACAGATCTCGCCCACGTCCGCCGCGTTGGCCTCGGTGAGCTGGAAGTCGGGAGCGACGGCGCGAGCCCGGTCCATGAACAGGGTGACCGCGTCGGAGCGGAGGCAGGCGGCGAGCACGGTGCCGGAGTCCAGGTCCGGCAGCGCCAGTTCGATCACCGGGAAGACCGATTCGCCTGGGAGTCGCAGGGGTTCGCGGCTGGTGACCAGGATCCGCAGTCGGGGGTGGCGCGGCAGCAGATCGGTCAGCAGTGTGCCGCAGGTGTCGAGGACGTGTTCGCAGTCGTCGAGGAGGAGCAGCCGGTCCTTCTCCGCCCCATCCGCATTGTCGGGCATCGCGTCGACCGTGGTGAGGATGCGCTGCCGTATCTCCTCCGGTTCGGTGAGTTGACCCAGCTTCACCACCGCCACCTCGTGGCGTCGGCCGCGGGCCTCCTGGCCGGCCAGTTCCAGGGCCAGCCGCGTCTTGCCGACGCCCGCTGGGCCGGTCAGTGTCAGCAGCCGCGACTCACGCAGAATACGGGCCAGGTCGATGAGTTCGTCCGTGCGTCCGATGAAGCTGCTCATCTGTGTCAACGGTGTCTCGACCAGCGCGGTGTCCATGCCGCCGGACTTCTGCCGCATGCGGTAGGAGCGTTGCCGGCAGGCGTTGGAGCAGTAGCGGGCCCGCGGCGGCGAGGTACTTGACTGCCCGTGCGGGCGCACCGGCCGGCCGCACATGTCGCAGCTAGCCGTCGGGGAAGCGGACATAGCACCTACCTTTGTGGGTGAGGACGGGCATGGGTAAGGGCCGTCCCGGGATACAAGGACGCGTGTCCGCCTGACGGCGGACGGCGGACGGCTCGATGGCGGAAAAGAGTGGGAGCGTGCGGGGGATTTGGCGTGGCGCGGTTTCAGTCAAGCCGACGGGACGTCACGTGGCCGGCGCGCCTGATCGGCAAGCGATCGAGGTGGTGGGGGCATGCCGAATTCTTACTCCGTTTTCGCCGGGAGCGCGGTGGTGAGGTGCGCCCCTGAACCAGGAGAGTCACTGAGAATGTGGTCCCGGTCCTGAGAATTACTTGATGAACTCCGGCAGCACACGCCGCGGCCATCGGCGAGGACGAGTGCGTCGATCTTTCCCCGTTGGCAGGCTCTGTGGGACAGCCGGGTCCCGTCGGCCCGGTCCTTGGTGGCCTCGTCGTCCGGGCGCACCTGGACAACGATGTCGACCAGCCGTCAGCCGCTGTCCTGCGCCGTGACGGCTGTCAACTCGCCGGAGGAGGCCGAGGTCCGGCCGAGCTGGTGGGAGATCCCCGCTTCCACAGCGAGGATGCGCATCTGGGGGTCGATGTGTGCCGTGTACGTGCCCGGGGTGGCCCACTGATGCGGCGGGGACCCTTCTGCGAGACCGTGAGAGGCAGGAGGAGGGGCTGTCCGATCTCGATCGCCTGCGATGCCTGCTGGACGAGTGGTCGCCACGGCGCACCGTCTTTCTACGCTCATATGTGGGGGTTAACGGCCGTCGGTCGCAAGTAATGCAGTTGACGATAGGAATTTTCTCTTGGCCGGTCAAGCAATCCTTTGCACGGTCCCGAAACATTGTGGTTCCAGGGTTCGGTGGTGCAGGCAAGCAAGACCGTGTCCTACATGGTCAGCTTGAGCAGTCGTTTGTGGCAGCAGAGGGTGACTGCCAGCCCGAGACAGGCCAGGACATGGTCCGCTCGGTGATCCACCTTCCCGCCGGGGGTCTGTGGTCTGGAGGGCTGGCCGGGTGAGTGAACGGAAGCCGTATCCGAGTGACTTATCGGACGAGCAGTGGGTCCTGATCGAGCCGGCGATCGCCGCGTGGAAGGCCATAGCTCGGTCAGCGGTCAACAGAGCGCCTATGACACCGCACGACCTGCCGCCCAAGGGTGTGCGACGTACGGGCCGAGAGTACGCGGACGGCCTCCGTCAGCAGTTCCGCCCCGGCGTCCGGGTGTGACCCGGCCCAACGGACCTTCGTGAGGCCAGGTGACCTTCAACTCTTCACGCGACTGCCGGAACGTGGCGAACGACAGGGGAAAACGCCACGTTCTAGGAAATCCCTCAGTGGCAGAAGGGACATGATCGTCGCGGCCGAGGGGGGAGAGGGAGAGGGACGCGGCAGTGATCGTCACCCCGGTCGGGCACGGCGCGTACGGGACGCGAGACGGCGAACAGCCCGTGCGATGGGTGGAGCGGGACCGCGAACTCGCCGTGCTCGGCGACCTTGCCAGGCGGACCGCGGCGGGCCACCCCGGCCTTGTCGTCGTACAGGGGCCGGACGGCATCGGCAGGACGGCGTTGCTCCACACCCTCACCGCGGACGCGCGCCGGCTCGGGCTGCGCGTTCTGCACACGCGGGCCGACCCGGACCGGCGCACCCTGCCGCTGGGCACCGTGAGGGCCCTTTGGGGGGCCATGCCCGCCGACACACTCCCGGGCCCGGCCACGCCGCCGCGGCAGCCGGCCCCCGGCGAAGCCGCCCGCGCCCCGGCCGGTGTCCTCCACAGGGCCCTGACCGGATGGCACGAGGCTGTGCGCACCACCGCGGCGCGAGGCCCGCTCCTGATCGCGATCGACGACGTCCATGAGGCCGACCCGGTGTCGCTGCGTTGCCTCGCGTACACCGCGCGCAGGCTGACCGGGCTGCCGGTCCTGCTGGCGCTGGGCCGGCGCGACGGCAACGCGTGGACCCCGCTGGACGAGGCGGCGATGGCCCAGCCGCTGTGCCGCGTCGTGCGGCCACGGCCGCTCACCGCGCCGGGCATCGGCCGGCTAGCCCGGCGGCTCACCGGCGCGGACACCGAGGCGCGGTTCCAGGCGGACTGCCTGGCGGCCACCGGTGGAAGCCCCCTTCTGGTGACCGGGCTGGTCACCGCGCTGCGGGAGCGCGGTGTGTCGCTGACCGGCGCGGGACTCGAGGCGGCGGGCGATCACGACCTACCCGCCTTCCGCGAGTGCGTCGTGCGGCTGCTGCGCCGTCAGCCACCGCCGACCGTGCGGGCCGCCCAGGCCGTGGCGGTACTCGGTGACGCGGCGGACCGCGAGACCTGTGCCCAGCTGGCCAGGGCCGACGCCACCACTTTCGCCCGTGCCCTGTCCGCCCTGGGCTCCCTCGGACTGGCACACGCGTCCTCCCGTACGGACGGCTGGTCCCTCACGCATCCCGCCGTACGGAACGCGGTCCTGGCCGACACGCCGGCCGGGCAACGTGCCGCGCTGCACGGCCGGGCGGCCCGGTTGCTGCACGACGGTGGGGCACCCACCTCGGACGTCGCCGAGCATCTGCTGCGGTCCGAGGTGACGGCGGATCAGCCGTGGGCGAAGGCCGTACTGCTGGACACGGCGCGCAAGGCGATGCTCGACGGCGCGGTGGCACGTGCGGTGGAACTGCTGCGTCGGTGCGTGCCGGACGGCGCGGCGGACGCCTGTGACCCGGACCTGGTGGCGGAACTGGGCATCGCCGAAAGCAGGGTGGACACGGCGGCCGGTATCCGGCATCTGACGGCGGTCCTGGACCGCGTCTCCCGCCCCGGTCTGCGGTTCGCCTCCCTCAGCGCACTCGTCGGTGGACTGGCGCGTACGGGCCAGGTGGACCGCGCCGTCACGCTCCTCGCCCGGCACCGCTCCGCCATGGCCGGTACCGCGGCCGGGGCCGCGAGCGCGAGGCTCCTGGAGGCGGACATGCTGATGGCCGCCATCGACAACCTCGACGCGTACACCAAAATCCTCAAGACGGAGTCGTTCCACATGGACCTGCCGGGCGACACGCCGGAGGCACGCGCCCTCCTCGCGTGGCGCGCGTTCATCTCGGTGTGCCGCATGGATCACGTGCCGCAGGCACTCAGCGCGGCGGGCACGGTGATCAGGATGGGTGGGCCGACCACCGACTCGACCGTCACCCTGGCCACGGCCGCCTCCGTGCTGCTGTACGGTGACCGCCCGCACGAGGCGGACCGTGCGTACCGGCAGCTGATGGACGGCACCGACGTGCGGAGCCAGGCGTACCCCACGCTGCTGGCGCTCGGCGCGGCGGCCGACGAGCGGCTCGGGGCTCTCGACGAGGCGCTGCGGACCACGGCCAAGGCGCTGCGGAAGACCCGGATCGCGCGGGCCACCCGGCATGAGGCGCTGCCCCTGGCGGTACGGCTGCACACCTTCCTCGACCAGGGCGATCTCGCGGCCGCCACAGGCCTGGCCGCCGAGATGCCCGACCCCCGGGCCGACGACGACTGGCAGTGGAACGAACTGCTGTGCGCCCGCGGGCGCCTGCGCCTGGCCCAGGGCGAACCACGGGCCGCCCTGCGGGACTTGACGGAGTGCGGACACCGGCAGCGGGCGTGGCACCGTACGAATCCGGCCGTCTCCTTCTGGTGGTACTGGGCGGGACAGGCCCACCTGGCGGTGGGCGACCGCACGGCAGCGGTCGAGCTGGGCGAATGGGCCGTGGGCCTGGCACGCCCGGCGGGGCTGCCCTGCGCGCTGGGGACCGGGCTCGAACTGCTGGCCGAGGCCGCCGACGAGCGGGACCGGCTGGCTCTGCTCGACGAGGCGGAATCGGTGCTGGCGCCAACCCGTGCGGCGCTGCTGCTGGCCCGGGTGCGGGTGCTCCGGGGCCGGGCGCTGCAACGCGCCGGGCACACCCAGGCGGCCCGGACGGTACTGCACAAGGGCTGGCGGGAGACCCACGCGCTCGGCGCCCGCGCGCTCCACGCCGCCGCCCACCAGGCCCTGCTGGCGACCGGGGCCCGGCCCCGGCGCGCCGTCTCGGGCAGGTCCGGCGCGCTCACCCGGAGCGAGGCCCAGGTCGCGCGCCTGGCGGCCGACGGCTGGTCGAACACGCGGATCGCGGACGCCCTCTTCGTCACGCGCCGGACTGTGGAGGCGCACCTGACCTCGGTGTACCGCAAGCTCGGTCTGTCGTCCGGTCGTCGGGAGCTGCGCCGCGGGCTGGAGCCGGACACGGGCGCGGGCAGCGCCGAGCCGCCTCACCCGCAGTGACCGATGAGGCGGCCGTAGGGCTGGACGACCGTCGGGCCGCGCGTCGTGAACACCCCGACCTCCGCGTGCCGGGTCACGCATCCCAGGTGACTGGGAGACTCTTCACCCCGTGGATGTCCGCGATCTCCGGGCGCAGGGGGACCTGTTCGGCCGGTATGGCAAGGCGCAGTGTGGGGAAGCGGTTGAGGAGGGCGGGGAAGGCGACGCGCATCTCGACGCGGGCCAGTTGCTGGCCCAGGCACTGGTGGACGCCGTGGCCGAAGGCCAGGTGCCCGCCGTCCTGCCGGTGAAGGTCGAGCACGTGGGGGTCGGCGAAGCGCTCGGGGTCGCGGTTGGCGGTGTTGTACGACAGGATCAGCGGCGAGCCGGCCTTGATGGTCTGGCCGCCGAGGTCGACGTCCTCCAGCGCGGTCCGCATGAACGTCTTGCCGACGCTCAGATATCGCAGCAGTTCCTCCACGGCCCGGTCGGTGAGTGAGGGGTCGGCGCGCAGCGCGGCCAGCTGATCCGGGTTGCGCAGCAGCGCGAAGGTGCCGAGCGCCAGCATGTTCGCGGTGGTGTCGAGCCCGGCCGCCAGCAGGATCAGGGCGATGCCCTTCAGCTCCTCGTCGGTCAGATCGCTGTCGGTGAGGTCGCTGAGCACGTCGTCGGTGGGGTGCGCGCGTTTGGCGGCCACCAACTCCGCGAGGTGGTATTGGGTCGTGGTGTAGGCCGCCATCAGGTCCTCGTCGTCTGCCTCCGCGTCCATGAATGAGGCGAACTGGTCCTGGAAGGAGTCCCGGTCCTGGTGCGGCACCCCCAGCAGCTCACAGATCATGATGGCGGGGATGGGTTTGGCGAACGCGGTCACCAGATCGGCCGGAGGCCCGGCCTTCTCCATGGCGTCCAGGTGGTCGGCGGTGATCTGCTCAAGGCGCTCGGTGAGCAGTCGCATCCGCCGTACGGTGAACTTGCCCATCAACGGTTTCCGATAACGGCTGTGCCGGGGCTCGTCCATGAGGAGGAACTCACCGGGCGGCGCCGGGGGGATCTGGATGCCTCCGTAGTCGATGGTCGGGTGGAGCATGAGCTCCTTGCGTGAGCTGAATCTCGGGTCGGCCAGGACCGACTTGATCAGGTCGTACCCGGTGAGCAGCCAGCCGGGTTTTCCGCTGGGGAAGGTGTAGCGGCTGATGGGGCCGTGCCGACGGGCGTCGAGCAGCTCTGCCGGCGGGTCGAAGGGACGGCCGGGCTGACGCGCCGTCGGCATCGTCGTGACGGTGTGCAGGGATTCATCCATGACCAAACCTCATCTTGTACAGCACGCTTTTTAACAATGCTCGAAAATCACTCTCGAGAAATTGCCGTCGCATCAATGTGATGCGGTGACGAAGAATTGACCTGCTGTCACGAGTCCGGCCGGGCGGTCAGCCCACCCGAGTCGTACCGTCCAGAGCCCGCAGTGGCACCGTCATCGGCATGGTCGGGTGCGGTGCGGCGGAGTCGAACTCCTGGGAATGGTGCCCCTCCGCCACCGGCCTGCGGGTCAGAAACGCCAGTAGGTCACGGGTAGCGGGACGCTCCGGGTCAGCCGCGTACAGCGTCGACACGCTGTGCTTCAGCTCGTGGTCGACGATCAGGCACGTGTCGAGGAAGTCGCGGTGCTGGGCGCGGGCGCGCACGAGCTCCGGATCCGTGTCATGCCAGCGGGTGCCATTGGCCTCGTCCATCTCGTGCAGAAACGTGACCGCGCTGTCCTCGGTCATGTTCTGGCTACCGAGGTACGTCGTCATGGTGTGGTCGACGCCGTCGCTGTGCACACCCTCCAGCGCCGGCTCGCCGATCAGGTCCCCGTCGGTGGTGGTCCGCACGTTCAGCAGTGTGCACACCCAGCGGTCGCTGCCGTAGTCGAGCTTCGGCCGGTGCTCGATCGTCATCCCGTCGAACACCAGGAACTTGAACACGAACAGCGCCTTCAGCGCGGTGTTGAGCTGGAGATCGTCGCGGATCTCGTCGAAGATCCGCACCTTTCCGGCGTCGTGCCGCACGAAGTCGTCCTCCGTGGACAGCATGAACGGCTGGAACTCCAGCCGCCGCACCTCCATCGCCACCGGGTCGAAACCGAAACGACCGGTGCGGGTCTTGCGGAACGGCAGCGTCGGATCGCTCTCCAGCGCGTCGCTGACGGTGACGAGCCGGTCGAGATCCTCGTCCGTGGCACCCAGAGCCTGCACGATACGGACCATTTTCTCGCCGGGCACGAAGGTGAAACGGTCACGGATATAGGACGAGCGTATCTGGGCGAGATCGGAATCCAGGCTGTCGTTCGGCATTCCCTTTTCCTCCAGGACGGTGCCGCGAAATTGCGAAAAAAAGTGGCAGGCGCTGAAACCACAGCTGCCACCGGTCTAGCATCGGGGGTTCGGGAAAGCAATAGTCGAACGAAAGGGTCAGGGTCCGCACCTCGGTAAACGCGCCCGCGTACGGCCGTAACGGCGGCATTCGCGGATGCCCAGGCGGGGCCGCGCGAAGAACGATCGGGTATGGCGGGTACCGGACGTGAGAAAAGGTCGCGAGGAAAATGGCTGCGAAAAGCGCACTCACGAAGGCAGCGGAATACTCCAGGGGCGTCGCCGGGCACCTCGTCGACCCGGATACGACGATGGCCGTCATCGGCGTCTCGTGCCGATTCCCCGGTGCCGAGAACCCGGACCGGATGTGGCGGCTGCTGACCGCGGGCGAGAGCAGCGTCGGCGAGGTGCCGCCCGGCCGCTGGTCCGGCCCCGCCGCCGAGGAGACACCCCGCTGGGGAGCGTTCCTGGAACGCCCCGAGGAGTTCGACGCCGCGTTCTTCGGCATCTCCCCGCGCGAGGCGCCGTACGTCGACCCGCAGCAGCGGCTCGCCCTGGAGCTCGGCTGGGAGGCCCTGGAGAACGCCCGCATCGTGCCGGACCAGGTGCGCGGCACCCGCCTGGGCACGTTCGTCGGAGCCACCGGCGACGACTACGCCCAGCTGTTGTCCCCGCACGTCCACACCCTCGCCACCCAGCACTCCCTGCCCGGTGTGCAGCGCGGCGTCATCGCCAACCGCCTCGCTGCCTTCCTCGGTGCCCGCGGCCCCAGCATCACTGTCGACTCCGCCCAGTCCTCCTCCTTGGTCGCGCTCCACCTGGCCTGCGGGAGCCTGCGCGGCGAGGAGTCCGACATGGCGCTCGTATGCGGGGTCAACCTCCATCTGCTGCCGCAGAGTGTGCTGCTCGCCTCCCGCCTGGGCGCCCTGTCCCCGCGGGGGCGCTGCTTCGCCTTCGACGAGCGGGCGGACGGCTACGTGCCCGGCGAGGGCGGCGGCGCCGTCGTCCTGAAGCGCCTTCGCACCGCCCTCGCCGATGGCGACCGCATCCTGTGCCTGGTCCGTGGCAGCGCCACCACCAACGACCCGGACGGCGTAACCCTCACCGCGCCGACCGTCGCCGCCCAGGCTGATGCCCTCGCCCGCGCCTACCGGCACGCCGGTATCGCCCCGGACGCCGTCGACTACGTCGAACTGCACGGCACCGGCACCCCTACCGGGGACCCCGTCGAGGCCGCCGCCCTCAGCGAGGTCATCGGCCGACACCGCCCCGCCGACCGCCCCTTGGCCGTGGGTTCCGTGAAGACCAACATCGGCCACCTGAGCGGCGCGGCCGGCATCGCCGGCTTCATCAAGACCGTGCTCGCCCTCGTCCACCGGCAACTGCCCCCCAGCCTCAACTTCGACAATCCCCATCCGCGTATCCCCCTCGACGCACTCAACCTGCGCGTCCAGCGGCAGCTGGGCCCATGGCCCGGCGCCCCCGCCGCCGACCGGTCACTCGTGGCAGGCGTCAGCTCCTTCGGTATGGGCGGCAGCAACTGCCATGTCGTACTGAGCGACTGGCACCCCGAGCCCGAACCGGCCCGGCCCGAACCGGACCCGCTCGCCGTGCCCTGGCTGCTGTCCGGGCGTGGCGAGGCGGCTCTGCGCGACGCCGCGTCCCGGCTCGAGAACAGCGATGCCGCGCGTGACCCGGAGGTCTCGGCGGCAGATGTCGCCTGGTCCCTCGCCTCCTCCCGGAGCGCCTTCGAGCGCCGCGCCGCGATCGTGGCGTCCTCACGGGACGACCTCCTCGCCGGGGTGCGGGCGCTGGCCGAGGGATCCACCGCGCCCGGTGTCCTGACCGGGACGGCCGTACCGGGTGGAGTGGGGGTGGTGTTCTCGGGTCAGGGGTCCGAGCACGGTGGTATGGGGACGGGCCTGGCTCGTTTCCCGGCCTTCGCCGAGGCGCTGGCCGAGGTGTGCCAGGTCTTCGACGAGGTGGCCGGGGAGGTCGCGGACGAGGTTGGTCTGTCGGAGGAGGCGCGTGAGCGGTTCGGTGTGGAGCGGGGGGAGTTCGGCGCGCTTCTGCGGCGTGTGATGGCGGAGGGGGCCGACGACGGGGAACCCGGTCTGGGCGGGACCGGTTGGGCTCAGGCGGGGTTGTTCGCGTTCGGTGTGGCGGCGTGGCGGCTGGTGTCGTCGTTGGGCGTGGTGCCGTCGGTGGTGGCCGGGCATTCGGTGGGGGAAGCGATCGCCGCTCATGTGGCGGGCGTGTGGTCGTTGCGGGATGCGGCGCGGGTGGTGTTGGCGCGCGGCTGGTTGATGGAGCCGATGTTGGAGCAGTTCGGCCGGGTGCTGGGGTCGGTGGAGTTCGCGGCTCCCCGGCTGGCTGTGACATCGAATGTCACGGGGCGGGTCGCCGAGCCGGAGCTGCTGCGGAATCCCGCCTACTGGGCGCGGCATGTCGAGGAGACGGTGCGGTTCGCCGACGAGGTCTCCGCCATGCGGGCCCAAGGGGTCTCGACGTTCCTGGAGATCGGCCCCGGGGCCGCCCTCACTACTATGATCAAGGAGTCCGTACGCGCGTCGGCGCCCGGCGCCGAGCAGCGTCCCGACGTCTCCGCGGTCCCTCTGTGCCGCCGTGACCTGGACGAGGGACAGTCGCTGGTCCAGGCGCTCGCGCAGCTGTGGGCGCGCGGGACCGATGTCGACTGGGAGCCGCTGCTCGGGGCCGCACGGCAGGTGGATCTGCCGACGTACCCGTTCCAGCGGCAACGGTTCTGGCTCGACGTCGATGCTCCGGCCGCCGCCTCCGCCCCAATTCCCACTCCGACCCCGATCCCGGCCTCCGTCACCGCTCCGGCCGGAGAACCTTCCGGTGCGTTCCCCCGCACCCTGCGTGAACTGCCCGACCTGCTCCAACTGGTGCGGGAGCAGACAGGCGCCATCATGCGGGACTCCGGCCCCGTCGATACGGCGCTGACGTTCAGGGACCTCGGCTTCAACTCGCTCATGACCGAGGAACTCGCGGAGGCGCTCGCAGCCCGCACCGGCCTGCCTCTCAAAGCGGAGGCGGTCTTCGGGTACCCGACCCCCGCGGCCCTGGCCGAGCATCTGCGCGATGCGCTCACCAGCACCGAACACATCCCAGATACTCGTGAACGGCGGGCGGCGGACGAGCCGTTGGCGATCGTCGGCATGGCCTGCCGCTACCCGGGCGGCGTTGCCTCGGCGGACGACCTGTGGCGCCTCTTGGCGTCCGGCGGGGACGCGATCGGCGGGCCGCCCACCGACCGCGGCTGGGCCCTGGACATCCTGCACGGAGCGGACTCCGGCGACCACGTTCCGGCCGGCGGCTTCCTGTACAACGCGGGCGACTTCGACGCGGAGTTCTTCGGTATTTCTCCGCGGGAGGCGTTGGCGATGGATCCGCAGCAGCGGTTGTTGCTGGAGAGTGCTTGGGAGGCGTTGGAGCGGGCTGGTATGGATCCGGTGGGTCTGCGTGGTTCGGCTACGGGTGTTTACGTGGGTGCCACTACGCAGGATTACGGTCCTCGTGCGTACGGTGCTCCGGAGCATCTCACGGGTCACGTTCTCACGGGGAGTACGCCGAGTGTGTTGTCGGGTCGTGTGGCGTACTCGTTTGGTTTTGAGGGGCCCGCGGTGACGGTGGATACGGCGTGTTCGTCGTCGTTGGTGGCGTTGCATCTGGCTGGTCGGGCGTTGCGGTCGGGGGAGTGTGATCTGGCGCTTGCGGGTGGTGTGACGGTGATGGCCACTCCGGGGATGTTCATTGAGTTCGGTCAGCAGCGGGGGTTGGCGGTGGATGGGCGGTGCAAGCCGTTTTCTGCGGCTGCGGATGGTACGGGGTGGAGTGAGGGTGTTGGTGTCCTGGTGCTGGAGCGGTTGTCGGACGCCCGGCGTCTTGGGCATGGGGTGCTGGCGGTGGTGCGGGGGAGTGCGGTCAATCAGGATGGTGCGTCGAATGGTCTGACGGCGCCGAGTGGTCGGTCGCAGCAGAGGGTGATCCGGGCGGCGTTGGCGGACGCGGGGCTGTCCGCGGACGAGGTGGACGTGGTCGAGGCACACGGCACGGGAACGCGGCTGGGCGATCCGATCGAGGCGCAGGCGCTGGCGGAGGCATACGGGCGGGGGCGGGATCCGGAGCGGCCGTTGTGGCTGGGGTCGCTGAAGTCCAACATCGGGCACACCCAGGCCGCCGCCGGCGTCGGTGGCGTGATCAAGATGGTGCAGGCGATGCGGCACGGGACATTGCCCGCTTCGCTGCACGCGGAAGAGCCGACGCCGCGCGTGGCGTGGGAGTCGAGCGGCCTGGAACTGCTGGCGGAGCCACGGGAGTGGCCGGAGCGGGCCGGTCGTCCGCGGCGTGCGGGTGTGTCGTCGTTCGGGATCAGTGGCACGAACGCGCATGTGATCGTGGAGGAAGCTCCGGCTGTGGCCGAGCCGGGGAGCGAGCGTGGTGAGCTTCCGGTGGTGCCGTGGGTGCTGTCGGGGCGTAGTGGTGGGGCGTTGCGGGGGCAGGCGGAGCGGCTGGCGGCGTTCGTCGAGGCGCGGCCCGAGGTGTCTTTCGCCGATGTCGGGGCCTCCCTGGTGAATGGCCGTGCGGTGCTGGAGCATCGGGCGGTGGTCGCGGGCACCGGGCGGGATGAACTCCTCGGCGCGGTACGGGCGCTGGCCCGCGGCACCACGGAAGGCGCCGCCGTGGTGGGCGAGCGCGACGACACCGCGTCGCGGGTGGTGCTGGTGTTCCCCGGGCAGGGGGCGCAGTGGGTGGGTATGGCGGTGGAGTTGTTGGCGGATTCGCCGGTGTTCGCCGCGCGGATGCGAGAGTGCGCGGTGGCGTTGAAGCCTCATCTCGACCTACCGCTTCTTGAGGTCCTGGGTGATGCGGTGGCGTTGGAGCGGGTGGATGTGGTGCAGCCCGCGCTGTGGGCGGTGATGGTGTCGTTGGCCGAGGTGTGGCGTTCGTATGGTGTGGAGCCGTCGGCTGTGGTGGGTCATTCGCAGGGTGAGATCGCCGCCGCTGTCGTCGCGGGTGCTCTGTCGCTGGAGGACGGGGCGCGGGTGGTGGCCCTGCGCAGCCGCGCCGTCGCCGCGGAACTGTCGGGGCGTGGCGGCATGGCGGTCGTGCGGGTCCCTGCCGACGAGGCACGCCGGGTCATCGGAGATCTTCGGGACGTGGTGTCGGTTGCGGCGGTCAACGGGCCTGCGACCACGGTGGTTTCGGGTACGCCGGAGGGGCTGGAGGCGCTTGAGGCCCGGTGTGGGCGGGAGGGGGTGCGGTTCCGGCGGGTGGCGGTGGACTACGCCTCGCACTCCGCTCAGGTGGATGCGCTTCAGGACCGGATCCTCGCCGATCTGGCCCCGATCCGGGCGCGTCGTGCGGAGGTTCCGTTCTTCTCCACGGTCATCGGCGGCTGGTTGGGGGAGGGGGTGCCGGACGCCTCCTACTGGGTGCGCAACCTCCGCCGTCCCGTCCGTTTCGAGGAGGCCGTTCGTGCGCTGGCTGCCGACGGCTTCGGCGCGTTCGTCGAATGCAGCCCCCATCCGGTGCTGACAGGGGACATTCAGCACACCCTGGAGGAGGCCGGTCAGGACGCGGCCGTCGTCGGTTCGCTCGTCCGTGATGACGGTGGCCCACGACGCCTGCTGACCTCGCTGGCGGAGGCTTTCGTACGGGGCGTCCCGGTGGACTGGGCGCAGGTGTTCGCCGGTTCCGGGGCCCGCCACGTCGACCTGCCCACCTACGCCTTCCAACATGAACGCTACTGGTTCGACGCCGACACGGGCACCCTCGACGTGTCGGCCGCCGGCCTCACCCCCGCCCGGCATCCACTGCTCGGCGCCGCCGTCCGCACCGCCGACGGCAGCACCCTCGTCCTGACCGGACGGATCGCCGCGCACACCCACCGATGGCTCTACGACCACACCGTCGGTACCCTCGCCCTGCTGCCCGGGACGGCTCTGCTCGAACTGGCCGTGCAGGCGGGGGACCGGTACGGCGCCCCGCACGTCGGCGAACTCGTCCTCCACGCCCCCATGGTGCTGCCCGGTCCGGGCGGCGCCGCGGACCTCCAGATCACGGTTACCTCGTCCGGCGAGCCGGGCTGTGCCACGGCCACCGTCCAGGCACGCGCTGCCACGGACGACGCCGACGCTCCGTGGACGCACCACGCCACCGCGACGCTTACCGCGACCCCCGCCACCCGGGCCCGGCCCGTCTCGGACTGGGCCACCACCTGGCCGCCGGCCGGAGCCACCCCGACTGGCCCTGGCGATGTCTACGCCGACCTGGCCGACACCGGCTACACCTACGGACCTGCGTTCCAGGGTCTCGGCCACCTGTGGGCGGCTCCCGACGGAACCGTCTACGCCGACGCACGCCTCCCGGAGCGGGACCAGGACGGCACCAGCACCGGAACAGCCACGGGCACGGTCACCGGTGACGGCGACGGATACGCCCTCCACCCGGTCCTCCTCGATGCCGTCCTGCACGCCGTGTCGGCCGGCCGCGTGCTGGGCGGCGAGCTGCGCCTGCCGTACGCCTGGGGCGATGTCGCCCTGTACGCCGCCGGTGCCCGTGCCCTGCGCGCCCGTATCGCGCGTACCGGCGAGGGCGAGGTCGCCATCGACCTCGCCGACGAGGCCGGGCGCCCGGTGGGAAGCATCGGATCGCTCACCATGCGGCCGGCCGACACCGCTCGGCTCGGCGCGCCGACCGGGGCAGCCGCCCGGTCGCTGTTCGCCGTGGAGTGGGACGCCCTGTCGCCGGGCGACCCGCGACCCACCGGCCTCTGGGCCTTGCTGGCCGGTGACGACGGCCCGGTCCCGGCCGCCCTCCGGGACAGCGGCGCCCTCCCGGCCACAGCGGCCGCCTACCGGGACGCCGGCCATCTGCGCACCGCCCTCGACGCCGGCGCCGCCGTACCCGACGTCCTCGTATGGCTCGTGCCGCACGCGGACGACGACCCCGTGACCGCCGCCCACGCGCACGCGGCGGCGGCCCTGGAAACCGCCCGCGCCCTGCTCCTCGACGACCGGATGACCGCCACCCGCCTCCTCGCCGTCACCGAGGGTGCTGCCGGCCCGGACGCCGTGACCGACGTCGCCGCGGCCACCGTCTGGGGTCTGCTGCGCACCGCGCAGACCGAGACCCCCGGGCGGTTCCTCCTCGTGGACACCGACCGGCACCGGGAATCACTCCGGCTCCTGCCCGCCGTCGCGGCGGGCGCGGAACCGCAGGTCGCACTGCGCGCCGGCCGCGTCCACACCCCCCGGCTCGCCCGTGCCACGGCCGTGACCGCCGACGCCGCCGGCCCCTTCGGCCCGGACGGTACGGTCCTGCTCACCGGCGCCTCCGGGCGGATCGGCGGCCTGCTCGCCCGGCGCCTGGTCCACGAACACGGCGTACGCAGGTTGTTGTTCGTCAGCCGCCGCGGAGCCGCCGCGACCCGCGACCTCGCCGCGGAACTCACCGAGGCGGGCTGCGCGGTGACGACGGTCGCCTGCGACCCGGCCGACCGCGGCGCGCTCGCCGCCGCCCTCGCGAGCGTCCGTACCGAGCACCCCCTCACCGCGGTGGTGCACGCCGCAGGCGCCACCGACGACGGTGCGGTCACCTCCTTGACGGCCGGACAACTCGCCAAGGTTCTGCGGCCCAAGGTGGATGCCGCCTGGCACCTGCACGAACTCACCCGTGAGGAGCCGCTGACCGCGTTCATCGTCCTGTCATCGGTCTCCGGTGTGCTCGGCACCGCCGGGCAGGCCAACTACGCCGCCGCCAACGCCTTCCTCGACGCACTGGCCGCCCACCGCTCCCATCTGGGCCTGCCCGGCCAGTCCCACGCCTGGGGCCTGTGGGACCAGCACGGCAGCGGCGGCGGCATGGCATCGGGCCTCGACGACACCGACCGGTCGCGGCTGGCGCAGCTCGGGGTGGTGCCGCTGCCCGAGGACGAGGCTCTCGCCCTGTTCGACCGCGCGGTCGCCGACCCGAGGCCGCTCATGGTCCCCGCGAAGCTGGACGTGCGTCCGGTCCGTGAGCGGGCCCCGCAGGACGGCGTGCCGGCGCTGCTGCGCCGCATCGTCCGCCCGCCGCGTGCGACCGGCGGAAACGGGGACTCTCCGTTCGCCGCCCGTCTGGCGGCCCTCGCACCGGACGAGCGGCCCGGCCTGGCCCTCGATCTCGTACGGGCCCAGGCCGCCGCCGTCCTCCGCTTCGCGTCGGCGGAGCGAGTCCCCGCCACACGGCCCTTCCGGGACATCGGCTTCGACTCGCTCGGCTCGGTCGAGCTGCGCAATCGGCTCAACACCGAGACCGGCCTGCGGCTGCCCGCCGGGCTGCTCTTCGACTACCCCACGCCCACCGCGCTCGCCACGTTCCTGGTGGGCGAACTGGCCGGTGCCGTGGATGCCGCGTCCGGCGAGGGGCGGCCCGTGCTGACCGCCCGTGCCGACGAACCTCCCGACGCCGCGCCCGCCGACACCACGGTGGCCGACGCCGCGCCCGGAGAGGAACGGGCCGCCCGGGCCGACGAACCCCTGGCGATCGTCGGGATGGCCTGCCGCTACCCCGGGGGTGTGGCCAGCCCCGAGGACCTGTGGGAGTTGGTGTCCACCGGCGCCGATGGCATCGGCCCCTTTCCGGCCGACCGAGGCTGGGATCTCGACGCGCTCTACCACCCCGACCCCGACCACCCGGGCACCTCGTACACCCGTGAGGGCGGATTCCTGTATGACGCGGGGGACTTCGACGCGGGCTTCTTCGGCATCTCGCCACGGGAGGCGTTGGCGATGGATCCGCAGCAGCGGCTGCTGCTGGAGACGTCGTGGGAGGCGCTGGAGCAGGCAGGACTCGACGCGAGCGGCGTACGCGCCGACCGCACCGGCGTCTTCGCGGGCCTCGTGTACCACGACTACGCTCCGCCTCTGGACCGGACCCCCGAGCACATCGAGAGCCTCATCCTGGCCGGTAACACCGGCAGCGTTCTGTCCGGACGTGTGGCGTACACGTTCGGTTTCGAGGGGCCCGCGGTGACGGTGGACACGGCGTGTTCGTCGTCGTTGGTGGCGCTGCATCTGGCTGGTCAGGCGCTGCGGTCGGGGGAGTGCGATCTGGCGCTGGCGGGCGGCGTGACGGTCATGGCCACTCCCGCCCCCTTTGTTCAGTTCGGTCGGCAGCGAGGGCTGGCGGCGGACGGCCGGTGCAAGCCGTTTTCGGCGGCCGCGGACGGTACGGGCTTCTCCGAGGGCGTGGGTGTCCTGGTGCTGGAGCGGCTGTCGGACGCCCAGCGGAACGGGCACCAGGTGCTGGCGGTGGTCCGTGGCTCGGCCGTCAACCAGGACGGTGCGTCGAACGGTCTGACGGCGCCGAACGGTCCCTCGCAGCAGCGGGTGATCCGGGCGGCGCTGGCGAACGCGGGCCTGTCGGCGTACGAGGTGGACGCGGTCGAGGCGCATGGCACGGGGACGACCCTCGGAGACCCGATCGAGGCCGATGCCCTGCTCGCCACGTACGGGGAGGGACGGGATCCCGAACGGCCGCTGTGGCTGGGGTCGGTGAAGTCCAACATCGGGCACACCCAGGCCGCCGCCGGTGTCGCCGGCGTGATCAAGATGGTGCAGGCGCTGCGGCACGGGACGCTGCCCGCGTCCCTGTACGCCGGGGAACCCTCCCCGCATGTCGACTGGTCCCCCGGGACCATGCGGCTTCTGACGGAGAGGCGCGACTGGCCGGTGCGGAGCGGTCGTCCGCGGCGTGCGGGTGTGTCGTCGTTCGGGATCAGCGGCACGAACGCGCATGTGATCGTGGAGGAAGCTCCGGCTGTGGCTGAGCCGCGTGGTGAACGCGGTGAGCTTCCGGTGGTGCCGTGGGTGCTGTCGGGGCGTGGTGGTGCCGCGTTGCGGGGGCAGGCGGAGCGGCTGGCGGCGTTTGTCGAGGCGGCGCCCGAGGTGTCCCTCGTTGATGTCGGGGCCTCGCTTGTCACCGGTCGTGCGGTGCATGAGCACCGTGCGGTGGTAGCGGGTGCGAGCCGGGATGAACTGCTGGACGCGGTACGGGCGTTGGCCCGTGGGTCTGGTGACAGCGGCGAGGTACGGGGCGACGACGCCGAGCCTCGGGCGGTGTTCGTGTTCCCTGGGCAGGGGTCGCAGTGGGTGGGGATGGCGGCGGAGTTGCTGGCTGATTCGCCGGTGTTCGCCGCGCGGATGGGGGAGTGTGCGGGGGCGTTGGAGCCGTATCTGGACCGGCCGTTGCTGGATGTGCTGGGTGATGCGGGGGCGTTGGAGCGCGTTGAGCTGGTTCAGCCCGCGTTGTGGGCGGTGATGGTGTCGTTGGCGGAGGTGTGGCGGTCGTTCGGGGTGCGTCCGGCGGCTGTGGTCGGCCATTCGCAGGGGGAGATCGCCGCCGCGGTGGTGGCGGATGCGTTGTCGTTGGAGGACGGGGCGCGGGTGGTGGCGTTGCGCAGCCGTGCCGTCGCCGCCGAGTTGGCCGGACACGGGGGCATGGCGGTCGTGGCCACGTCCGAGAACGAGGTGCGCCGCCTCATGGAGGACGTCACGGACGCGGTGTCCGTCGCGGCGGTCAACGGGCCTGTGACCACGGTGGTTTCGGGTTCGCCGGAAGGGCTGAAGGAGCTGGAGGACCGGTGTGGGCGGGAGGGTGTGCGGTTCCGGCGGGTGGCGGTGGACTATGCCTCGCATTCCGCTCAGGTGGATGCGCTTCAGGACCGGATCCTCGGCGATCTGGCCCCGATCCGGGCGCGTCGTGCGGAGGTTCCGTTCTTCTCCACGGTCACCGGCTCCTGGCTGGGGGAGGAGGTGCCGGACGCCGCCTACTGGGTGCGCAACCTCCGCCGTCCCGTCCGTTTCGAGGAGGCCGTACGGGCCCTCGCAGCCAACGGCTTCGGCGCGTTCATCGAGTGCAGTCCCCACCCGGTGCTGACCGCCGCCGTGCGGGAGACCCTGGAATCGGTCGGTCATGAGGCGGCGGTGGCCGGGACGTTGCGCCGCGACGACGGCGGAGCCCGGCGCCTGTTCACCTCGTTCGGCGAGGCCTTCGTACGGGGCGTGCCTGTGGACTGGGCGCGGGTGTTCGCCGGTTCCGGGGCCCGCCGCGTCGGCCTGCCCACGTACGCCTTCCAGCGCGCACGCTACTGGTGGGACCCCGCCACGCTGCGGGGGCCCGCGATCCCCCAGGACACCACCGGCTCCGCCGACGACACCGGCTTCTGGGGGGCCGTGGAGAACGGCGACACCGAGACCCTGGCGGGCGCCCTCGCCCTCGACGGCGCGTCCCTCGCCCCGGTCCTGCCCGCCCTGCGCGCCTGGCGCCGGGACCGTACGGCGGCGGCCACCGTCGACTCCTGGCGCTACCACACCCGTTGGGTCCCCGCGTCCCTGCCGGACGCGCCCACCCTGACCGGCGCCTGGCTGCTGGCCGTACCCGCCGGCTCCGCCGTCGCGGCCGACTGTGCCGCCGCGGTCACCGCCGCCGTACGCGACCACGGCGGTGACGTCACCACCCTCGACCTGCCGACCACGGCCACTCGGGAGGACATCGCCCGGCTGCTGCCCGGGGGAACGTACGCGGGCGTGGTGTCCCTGCTGTCCGCCGCCGACGGCCCCGCCACTGAGGACGGCTTACCGCGGGCCGGGCTCACCGCGACCGTCGCCCTGATCCAGGCCCTCGGCGACGCGGGGATCGGCGTCCCCCTGTGGTTCCTGACCCACGACGCGGTCACCGCCACCGACCAGGATGTCCGTACCCACCGCGGCAGCGCGGCGGCACAGCACATGGCGTGGGGCTTGGGCAGGATCGTTGCCTTGGAACACCCCGAGCGGTTCGGCGGTCTCGTCGACCTGCCCGCCCGGCCCGACTCCCGAACAGGCCGCCTCCTCGCGGGGCTTCTCTCCGGCACCACCGGCGAGGACCAGGCCGCCCTCCGCTCGTCCGGTGCCCTCGTACGCCGCCTGGCCCGCGCGGCCGCCGCCACTGGTTCGCACCCCGCATGGCGGCCGCGCGGCACCGTCCTGGTCACCGGCGGCACCGGAGGACTCGGCGCCCGCGTGGCCCGTCATCTGGCCCGGTCCGGCGCCGAACATCTCGTACTGGCCGGCCGCCGCGGCCCCGGCGCGCCCGGTGCCGCCGAGCTGAGCGCCGAGCTGGAAGCCGAAGGCGTACGCGTCACCGTGGCCGCCTGCGACGTCGGCGACCGCGCGGACCTCGCCCGGCTGCTCGACGCCGTGCCCGGCGACTGCCCGCTGACGGCCGTGGTGCACACCGCCGCCACCCTCGACGACGCCGTCGTCGAGCACCTCACCTCCAGCCAGATCGACCGGGTCCTGCGCGCCAAGGCCGACGGCGCCTGGCACCTGCACGAGCTGACCCGGGACAGCGACCTGGACGCCTTCGTACTGTTCTCCTCCGTGGCCGGTACTCTCGGCGCCTCCGGGCAGGGCAACTACGCCCCCGGCAACGCCTATCTGGACGCCCTCGCCGAAGAGAGGCACGCCCTCGGACTGCCCGCCACCTCCATCGCCTGGGGCATCTGGGACGAGCGGGGCATGGCCGCGGGGGACGGCATCGGGGCGGCGGCCCGCCGCCACGGCCTGCCCGTCATGGCACCCGGCCTCGCAGCCACCGCCGTGACAGTGGCGGCCGGTGACCCCGAGCCGACCGTCATGGTCGCGGACGTGGAGTGGGACAGGTTCCACGTCGCCTACACCGCCACCCGGCCCAGCCCGTTCCTCGCTGACCTGCCCGACGTACGGCGGCTCACCCTGGTCGAACCTGCGGACACGCCCGCGCCACGCGCCGCCACCGGGTCCGGGGATCTCGCCTCCCGGCTCACCGCGCTCGGCGGCCACACCGAACAACGGGCCGCCCTCCTGACCACTGTCCGCGAGCAGGCCGCCGTGGTGCTCGGCCACGCGGGCCCCGACGCGGTGGATCCCAGCACCGCCTACCGGGATCTGGGCTTCGACTCCGTCACCGCCGTCGAACTGCGCAACCGGCTCAACAGCGCCACCGGCCTGCGACTGCCGTCCACCATCGTCTTCGACCACCCCAACCCCCACGCCCTGGCCGCGCACCTGCACAGCGAACTCCTCGGCGACACCCCGGATCGGGACACCCTGCCCACGCCCCCGGCGGCGCCCGTTGCGGCCGCCGAAGAGGCGGAGGATCCCGTCGTCATCGTCGGTATGAGCTGCCGGTTCCCCGGCGACGTCCGCTCGCCCGGGGACCTGTGGCGGCTGCTCCAGGCGGGCGGCGACGCCATCGCGCCGTTCCCCGACGACCGTGGCTGGGATCTCGCCGCCCTCCACGCCCCCGACTCCGGCCGGGCCGGCACCTCGCACACCCGCGAGGGCGGCTTCCTCTACGACGCGGGCGACTTCGACGCCGGCTTCTTCGGTATTTCTCCGCGCGAGGCGTTGGCGATGGATCCCCAGCAGCGGCTGCTGCTGGAGACCTCGTGGGAGGCGCTGGAGGGCGCGGGCATCGACCCGACGACGCTGCGCGGCACCCGCGCGGCCGTCTTCACCGGCAGCAACGGCGGCGACTACCTCGCCATCGGCCCGGACGCTCCCGAGGCGGCCGCCGGATACGTCGCCACGGGCAACATCGGCAGCGTCCTGTCCGGCCGGGTCTCGTACGCGCTCGGCTTCGAGGGACCGGCCATCACCGTCGACACCGCCTGCTCCGCCTCCCTCGTCGCCCTGCATCTCGCCGCCCGGTCGCTCCAGCAGGGCGAGTGCGACCTCGCCCTCGCCGGCGGCGTCACCGTCATGTCCACACCGGGCATCTTCACCGAGTTCACCCGCCAGGGCGGGCTCGCCCCCGACGGCCGCAGCAAGGCGTTCGCCGCGAACGCGGACGGGGCGGGCTTCGCCGAGGGGGTGGGGGTGCTGGTCGTCGAACGACTGTCGGACGCCCGGCGGAACGGGCATCGGGTGTGGGCGGTCGTACGGGGAAGCGCCATCAACCAGGACGGGGCATCGAACGGTCTGACAGCACCCAACGGCGTGGCACAGCAACGGGTGATCCGGGCGGCGTTGGCGGACGCGGGGCTGTCCGCGGGCGATGTGGACGTGGTGGAGGCGCACGGCACGGGGACGAAGCTGGGCGACCCGATCGAGGCACGGGCGCTGCTCGCCACGTACGGGCGGGGGCGGGACCCGCAACGGCCGCTCTGGCTGGGGTCGGTGAAGTCCAACCTCGGGCATACCCAGGCCGCCGCTGGAGTGGCAGGCGTCATCAAGACCGTACTGGCCCTGCACCACGCACAGCTCCCCCGGACCCTGCACGTCGACGAACCCACGCCGCACGTCGACTGGTCCTCCGACGCCGTACGACTGCTGGTGGAGCCGCGCGACTGGCCGGACACCGGGCGCCCGCGGCGCGCGGGGGTCTCCTCGTTCGGCGTCAGCGGCACGAACGCCCACGTCATCCTGGAGCAGGGCCCCGACTGCGCGGCCCCGGAGAACCCGGCCGTCCCCGACAGCACGGTCGTGCCCTGGGCGGTGTCGGCCAAGTCCGAGGCCGCGCTACGGGAGCAGGCCCGCCGGCTGCTGCCGCTGCTTGCCGACGGCACATCCGCCACCGGCGTCTGCCACGCGCTGGCGACCACCCGCGCCCGCTTCGACCACCGGGCGGTCGTCCTCGGCGCGAGCACCGCCGAACGGCACGACGCGCTCGAGGGCCTGGCCACGGACCAGGACACGCCCGCCGTCGTCCGCGGCACCACCGTCGCCTCCGGCGACCGCGTCGCCTTTGTGTTTCCGGGCCAGGGGTCGCAGTGGGTGGGGATGGCGGCGGAGTTGCTGGCTGATTCGCCGGTGTTCGCCGCGCGGATGGGGGAGTGTGCGGGGGCGTTGGAGCCGTATCTGGACCGGCCGCTGTTGGATGTGCTGGGTGATGCGGGGGCGTTGGAGCGCGTTGAGCTGGTTCAGCCCGCGTTGTGGGCGGTGATGGTGTCGTTGGCGGAGGTGTGGCGGTCGTTCGGGGTGCGTCCGGCGGCTGTGGTCGGCCATTCGCAGGGGGAGATCGCCGCCGCGGTGGTGGCGGGTGCGTTGTCGTTGGAGGACGGGGCGGGGGTGGTGGCCCTGCGCAGCCGTGCTGTTGCCGCCGGGCTCTCCGGCCGCGGCGGTATGGTCTCCGTCAGCGAGCCGGTCACCGAGGTCGAACAGCGACTCGCCGCCCACGGTGAGCGGATGACCGTCGCGGCGGTCAACGGCCCCGGCGCGACGGTCGTGTCGGGCGACGCTGACGCCCTCGACGCACTGCTCACCGCGTGCGAGGCCGAAGGCGTACGGGCGCGCCGCGTTCCCGTCGACTACGCCTCCCACTGCGCGCAGGTGGAGGACATCCGGGGTGAGGTGGAGAAGGCGGTCTCCGGTGTGGTGCCGTGCGCGGCCGAGGTGCCGTTCTACTCCACCGTGACCGCCGGTTGCCTCGACACGACGGGGCTGGACGCCGACTACTGGTATCGCAATCTGCGTTCTCCGGTCCGGTTCGAGGAGACCGTACGGCTGCTTCTCGACGAGGGATTCCGGCAGTTCGTTGAGGTCAGCCCGCACCCGGTGCTGACGACCGGTGTGCAGGACACCGCCGAGGATTGCGGCACCGAGGTCTCCGTCGTGGGCACACTCCGCCGTGATGACGGCGGCGAGGCACGTCTGCTGAGGTCGCTCGCCGAGGCGTACGTCGCCGGAGCCCCCGTGGAATGGGCGCGCACGCTCGGCCAGCCCCCCGCCCACCGGGTCGACTTGCCGACGTACGCCTTCCAGCGGCGCCGCTTCTGGGTCCAGCAATACGGCGCCTCCGCCGCCGCGCACGGCATGGCCGGCACCGGGCACGCCCTGCTCGGCAGCGGCGTACCGCTGCCCGGCTCGGACGGGTTCCTGTTCACCGGGCGCCTGGCGCTCCGCGACCAGCCCTGGCTGGCCGACCACTCCGTGCTCGGCCGCGTCGTCGTACCCGGCACGGCGTTCCTGGACATGGCGCTGCGCG
The DNA here is from genome assembly GCF_047337785.1 of Streptomyces lacaronensis. NCBI lineage: Bacteria > Bacillati > Actinomycetota > Actinomycetes > Kitasatosporales > Streptomycetaceae > Streptomyces > Streptomyces lacaronensis. Next base: position 376,828 of record NZ_JBLHDK010000003.1, on the reverse strand, counting down.
CCGCCGACGTGGTCGGATGCGACCACGTGGCCGAACTGACCCTCGAAACCCCGCTGGTCCTCACCGCGACCGGGACGACCCATGTGCAGGTCCTAGTGGCCGCGCCCGACAACGACGGCGATCGCGAGATCAGCGTCCACGCCCGAGCCCAGGACGCGCCGCCCCACGCCTGGACGCGGCACGCACGGGGAATGCTGACCACTGGCGCGCCCGACGAGCCCGCCGGTCTTGGCAGTTGGCCCCCGGACGGGGCGCGGCGGGTGGAGACGGCGGGGCTCTACGAGCGGCTGAGCGGCGAGGGCCTGGCGTACGGGCCGGTCTTCCGCGGTGTGGAGACCGTCTGGCGGGACGGCGGCGGCGTGGTGTTCGCCGAGGTGACGCTGCCCGGCGCGGCAGAGGCAGACGCGGGGGAGCCGGATGCGGGGGAGCCGGACATCGCTGGCTTCGGAGTACATCCGGCGCTGCTGGACGCGGCGTTGCACGCGTGGCTGGCCGGTGCGGACGGCCCGGACTCGGAGACCGTACGGCTGCCGTTCCTGTGGACCGACGTCACGCTGCACGCCACGGGAGCCACGCGGCTACGGGTCGTGCTCACTCCGGAGGCATCGGGCGAGGGCGCGCTGTCGGTGCTGGTCACGGACGCCGCCGGGCTGCCAGTCCTCTCCGCCCGGTCGCTGGTGACCCGCCCGGTCACCGAAGCGACGTTCCCCGCGCCCCCGGGGGCAGGTGCGTCCCTGTACCGTGTGGCTTGGAGCACGGTGGCCGGATCCGGGGCGGAGGCGGGGGTGGCGCCCCACGTCGCGGTGCTCGGCGAGGCCACCGGTGGCCTGCCGGAGCCCGACCCCGCGCTCGCCGATTGCCGCGACCTGTCGGCGCTGGAGGACCGTCTGGGCTCCGGCGATCAGCCGGTGCCCGACCACGTCCTGGCCGAGGTCTCCACACGAGGCGGCGACCTGCTCCCGGCCGCCGCCGAACACGCCGCCCGGCACGCCCTGGACCTTGTCCAGCGCTGGCTCGGCTCAGCACGGTTCACCGGATCACGGCTGGTGCTGGTGACCCGGGGCGCGGTCGCGGTCGAAGGCGGCGAGCCCATGGCGGGCCTCGCGGCCTCCCCGGTCTGGGGGCTGGTGCGGTCCGCGCAGAACGAACACCCCGGCCGTCTCGCACTGCTCGACCTGGATCCGCACGGCACGAACCCTGACACGGTACGGCGGGCGCTGGCCGTCGGCGAACCCCAACTCACCATCCGCGGCGACGAGATCCTGGCGCCGCAGCTCGTCCGCGATGAGCCGGAACATGTCCGCGACGAGCCCGGCCAGTCGGCGCACGCGCGGCACACCGGCCCCTGGCAGCTCGCCTCCACCGGGAACGGCACGCTGGACGGCCTGATATGGGTTCCTGACCCGGCGGCCGCCGACCGTGTTCTGGGTGCGCATGAGGTGTGTGTTGAGGTGTGCGCGGCTGGGGTTAATTTCCGCGATGTTCTTCTTTCACTTGGTATGTATCCCGGCGCCGAGGGTGCTGCGATGGGCAGTGAGGGTGCGGGGGTTGTGGTGGAGGTCGGCTCCGGTGTGACGAGTGTCGGGGTTGGTGATCGTGTGATGGGCGTGTGGGAGGACGGGTTCCGGTCGTCGGTGGTGGTGGATGAGTGTGTGGTGGTGGGGGTGCCGGCGGGGTGGAGTTTTGAGCAGGCTGCTTCGGTGCCGGTGGCGTTTGTGACGGCGTATTACGCGTTGGTGGATCTGGCGGGTGTGCGTGCGGGGGAGTCGGTGCTGATCCACTCGGCTGCTGGTGGGGTGGGGATGGCGGCGGTGCAGTTGGCGCGTCATTTGGGTGCGGAGGTGTTCGCGACGGCGAGTGAGGCGAAGTGGCCGGTGGTGCGGGGGTTGGGGGTGTCGGGGGAGCGGATTGCGTCGTCGCGTTCGGCGGAGTTCGAGAGGGTTTTCCGGCCGGGTGTGGGTCCGGGTGTGGATGTGGTTTTGGATTCGTTGGCGGGGGAGTTGGTGGATGCGTCGCTGCGGTTGGTGCGGCCGGGCGGGCGGTTTGTGGAGATGGGGAAGGTGGATGTGCGGGATGCGGCGGAGGTGGCTGAGGCTTTTGATGGGGTGAGGTACCGGGCGTTTGACCTTGCGGAGGCGGGTCCTGAGCGAATCGGTGCGGTGCTGCGTGAGGTGATGGGGTTGTTTGAGTCGGGTGTTTTGGAGTTGTTGCCGGTCGGGGTGTGGGATGTGCGGCGGGCGGGTGAGGCGTTTTGGGTGATGAGCCGGGCGCGGCATGTGGGGAAGCTGGTGCTGAGTGTGCCGGTGCGCTCTGGTGTGGATGCCGAAAATGGCTGGGTGGTCGTGTCGGGGGCGTCCGGTGTGCTGGGTGGTGTGGTGGCCCGTCATCTGGTGGCTGAGCGGGGTGTGCGGCGTCTGGCGTTGCTCAGCCGCCGGGGTGAGGACGCGCCGGGGACGAGGGAGCTGGTGGGGGAACTCACTTCCGCGGGGGCTGAGGTGCGGGTTACCGCGTGTGATGTGGCGGACCGGGACGCGCTCGGGGAGGTGCTGTCCTCTCTGGACGGCGGCGTATCAGGCGTGGTGCATGCGGCGGGTGTGCTGGATGACGTGACGGTGGAGTCCCTGAGTCCGGAGCGGTTGGCGGGGGTCTTGGCGGCGAAGGTCGCGGGGGCGTGGAACCTGCATGAGTTGACCCTGCGTCACGGTGTCCGTTCGTTTGTGGTGTTCTCTTCTGCTGCTGGTGTGCTGGGTGGGCCGGGGCAGGCGAATTACGCGGCGGGAAACACGTTCCTGGATGCTCTGGCGGCGTTCCGGCGGTCGCGTGGCCTGCCGGGTGTGTCGGTGGCGTGGGGTTTGTGGGCCGAGCGTTCGACGATGACGGAAGGCCTCGACGGCACCGACCTCACCCGCCTCGCCCGCATGGGCGTCGTACCGATGCGGAACGACGACGCGCTCCGTCTCTTCGACGCGGCCGCGGAGTCCCCGCGGAGCCTGGTGCTGGCGGCCGAACTGGACAGCCGCGCCCTCGGCGCGGCCGATATGGACACCCCGGTCCAGCCCATGCTCCGTGGCCTGGCCGAGCGGCAGGTGCCATCCCGCCGCCGTTGGACCGCATCCACCGGGGACGAACCGCGACTGGACGGCGCGCCGTTGGCACGTCAGCTCGTCGGACTCGGTGAGGGTGAGCGCCGGCGGGTGCTGCTGCTCTCCGTGCGCGAGCACGCCGCGACCGTACTCGGACACGGGTCGGCCGCGTCGATCCCCGCCGAGCAGGGCTTCCTCGACATGGGTTTCGACTCGCTGACCGCTGTGGAACTGCGTAACCGCCTCAGCACCGCGACCGGACTACGGCTGCCCGCGACCCTTGTCTTCAACCACCCCGACGCCACCCGCCTCGCCGACTACCTCGGCGCGCGGCTGACGCCACCGGACACGGTCGACGACGCCGACACCGCGCTGCGCGCCGAACTCGACCGGCTGGAGACGAGGTTGCACGACTCGACCGCCATCACAGACGACGCCACCCGGGCCATGGTGGTCACCCGGCTCCAGGACCTCCTGTCCCACTGGAGCGCCGCCCCGAATGGGAGCGCCGCCCCGAATGGGAGCGCCGCCCCGAACGGGAGTACTGCCAGGAACGGGAGCGCCGCCTCGAATGACGCGGGGGCCGGCGGGGCGGCCGACGTGGCCGAAAACCTGGAGTCGGCCGGGGCGGACGAACTCTTCAGCTTCATCGACCGGGAATTCGGCTCGCACTGACGGCGCCCGCCCCTCCCCGCCCCTCGGCCCTCCCTGCCCCAGCCTTCTTCACCCCCTTCACCCCCTTCACCCGCAGGTTCTGCATGCCCGCCCGACCCCCCGAGGTAGTGATGTCGGAACAGGAAAAGCTTCTCGGTTACCTCCGACGAGTGACGGCCGACCTCCATGAGACGCGCGGCCGGCTACGGGAGCTGGAAGCCGTGGCAGGCGAGCCGATCGCCGTCGTCGGCATGGCCTGCCGCTACCCCGGTGGCGTCACCACCCCCGAGGACCTGTGGCACCTGGTGCGGGAAGGCACCGACGCCATCACACCGTTCCCCGACGACCGGGGCTGGGACACCGAAGCCGTCTACGATCCCGACCCCGATGCCCCCGGGCGCACATACACGCGGGCGGGTGGCTTCGTCGCCGACGTCGGGCACTTCGATGCCGGCTTCTTCGGTATCTCCCCCCGTGAGGCTCAGGCCATGGACCCACAACAGCGGCTGTCGCTGGAGACCTCCTGGGAGGCCGTCGAACGGTCCGCCATCGACCCCTCCTCCCTGAAGGGGTGCGACGTAGGGGTGTTCGTCGGAGCCGGCCTGCCCGACTACGGGCCGCGGTTGCACGCCGTCGCCGACGGTATGGAAGGACATCTCGTCACCGGCAGCTCCCCCAGCGTCGTCTCCGGACGCATCGCCTACAGCCTCGGCCTGGAGGGCCCCGCGGTCACGATCGACACCGCCTGCTCCTCCTCCCTCGTCGCCCTCCACCTCGCGGTGCAGTCCCTGCGCCGGGGCGAATGCTCCCTCGCGCTCGCCGGCGGTGTCACCGTCATGTCCACCCCCGGCACCTTCATCGGCTTCAGCCGGCAGCGGGGCCTCGCCCCGGACGGCCGCTGCAAGCCCTTCTCGGCCGCGGGCGACGGTTTCGGCCCGGCGGAAGGCGCGGGCATGCTCTGCCTCGAACGGCTCTCCGACGCCCACCGCGCCGGGCACCCTGTCCTCGCGGTCGTCCGCGGTACCGCGATCAATCAGGACGGCGCCAGCAGCGGCCTCTCCGCGCCCAGCGGTCCCGCTCAAGAGCGGGTGATCCGGGCGGCGTTGGCGGACGCGGGGCTGTCCGCGGACGATGTGGACGTGGTGGAGGCGCATGGGACGGGGACGAAGCTCGGCGACCCGATCGAAGCTGACGCACTGCTCGCCACGTATGGGCGGGGGCGGGACCCGGAGCGGCCGTTGTGGCTGGGGTCGGTGAAGTCCAACATCGGGCACACGCAGGCGGCGGCGGGTGTCGCGGGTGTGATCAAGATGGTGTCGGCGTTGCGGCAGGGTGTGGTGCCGCGGACGTTGCACGTGGATGAGCCGTCGCCGCACGTGGACTGGTCCGCCGGTACGGTACGTCTGCTGACCGACCCGCTCGACTGGCCGCAGGGTGACCAGCCGCGCCGCTTCGGCGTCTCCTCGTTCGGTATCAGCGGCACCAACGCGCACATCATCGTCGAAGAGGCACCGGTGCCCGACGGCGTACCCCAGGAGCCCCCCGCCCCCACGCGCGAAAGCGAACTGGCGCCGGCGCCCTGGACGCTGTCGGCCAAGTCCGAGGCCGCACTGCGCGACCAGGCCGGCCGGCTCGCCGCCCATCTTGTACAGCATCCCGACCACACCCTCGCGGACATCGGCCACACACTCGCCACGACCCGCACTGCCTTCGATCACCGGGCGGTACTTCTCACCCCTGGCCTCCCGCACGCCATTGAGCAGTTGACGCAGCTCGCGACCGGCCGGGAAACCACCGAACTCATCACCGGCAGCGCCCACCACGGCTCCGGACCCGTCTTTGTGTTTCCGGGTCAGGGGTCGCAGTGGGTGGGGATGGCGGTGGGGTTGTTGGAGTCCTCGCCCGTGTTCGCACGGCGGATGGGTGAGTGCGCTGATGCGCTGGCTCGGCTGGTGGAGTGGTCGTTGCCGGATGTGCTGTCGGATGAGCGGGCGCTGGCCCGTGTCGATGTGGTGCAGCCGGTGTTGTGGGCGGTGATGGTGTCGTTGGCTGAGGTGTGGCGTTCGTATGGTGTGGAGCCGTCGGCTGTGGTGGGTCATTCGCAGGGGGAGATTGCTGCGGCGGTGGTGGCGGGTGCTTTGTCGTTGGAGGAGGGGGCGCGGTTGGTGGTGTTGCGGAGTCGGGCGTTGGTGGTGTTGTCGGGTCGGGGTGGGATGGTTTCGGTTGCTGCTGGGGTGGAGGTGGTGCGGCGGTTGGTTGCGTCGTATGGGGGTGGTCTTTGTGTGGCGGCGGTGAATGGTCCTTCGGCGGTTGTTGTGTCGGGTGGTGTTGGTGAGCTTGAGGGGTTTTTGGCGGGGTGTGAGGCTGGTGGTGTTCGGGCTCGTCGTATTCCGGTGGATTACGCCTCTCACTGTGTGCAGGTGGAGGCGATTCGGGGTGAGGTGGAGGAGGCGGTCTCTGGTGTGGTGCCGCGTGTTGCGGAGGTGCCGTTCTACTCGACGGTGACTGGTGGCGTTGTGGATACGACGGGGTTGGATGCGGGGTACTGGTATCGGAATTTGCGTTCTCCGGTTCGGTTCGAGGAGACGGTGCGGGTGCTTCTCGATGCGGGGTTCCGGCAGTTTGTCGAGGTGAGTGCGCATCCTGTGCTCACGCCGGGTGTTGAGCAGACCGCGGGGGACTACGGGAGCGATGTGTCGGTGGTGGGCACGTTGCGGCGTGATGAGGGTGGTCAGGCGCGTGTGTTGAGGTCTCTTGCCGAGGCGTACGTCGCGGGTGCGCCTGTGAAGTGGGCGCGGGTTTACGGCGGTACCGGTGCACGCCGGGTCGACCTCCCGACATACGCCTTCCAACGACAGCGTTACTGGCTCGCCCCAAGCGCCCCTGCCGACGCCGCCCCCATCGGCATGGAATCCATGGGACACCCACTGCTCGACGCCGGTATACCGCTGCCCGACTCCGACGGCCACTTCCTCACCGGCCGTTGGTCACTGCGTACCCACCCCTGGCTTGCCGACCACACCGTGCGCGGCCGGACCGTGGTGCCGGGAACCGCCCTGGTGGAGACCGTCCTGCGCGCGGCGGACAGCGTCGGGTGCGACCGGCTCGACGAACTCAGCCTGGAGACACCGGTGGTGCTCCCCGAGGACGGCGGAGCGCTGCGTGTCCAGGTGACCAGCACCGGATCGGAGGGGAGCGACGGCCGCCGGTACGTCAGCCTGCACACCTGTGGTACCGACGGCGTCTGGACCCGCCATGCGCGCGGCACCGTCGTGACCGCTGGTGTATCCGGTGAACCGGCCGGCCTCGGCAGTTGGCCACCGGCGGGGGCGCGGCCGGTGGAGACGGCAGGGCTGTACGAGCGGCTGAGTGACGACGGCCTGGCCTACGGGCCGGTCTTCCGCGGCCTGGAGCGCGTCTGGCGCCGAGGGGAGGAGATTTACGCCGAGGCCGCGCTGCCCGAGGTGGCGCGCCGGGCCGGCGACGGTTTCGGCCTGCATCCGGCGTTGCTGGACGCGGCGTTGCACGCGTGGTCGGCGGGTGCGGACGACGCGGGTCCGGGCGGCGTGCGGCTGCCGTTCCTGTGGACCGGTGTCACTTTGCACGCCACCGGTGCGACGAAGCTGCGGGTACGCCTCACACCGGTTACCGGCGGCGGCATGTCGGTCCTGGTGGCGGACGACACGGGCCGTCCGGTGGCCTCGGTCGAGGCCCTGGTCACCCGGCCCCTCGGAGAAGGCGGCGGCGACCCCGCGGACACGCACACCACCGCTGCCCCGCACCGCGTCGAGTGGACGCCCCTATCGGCCACGGACATCGAGGGCCGGGCTCGGCGTCTCGCCGTCGTCAGCGGCGAAGCACTCGGCCTCGACCGGCTCGGCGACGGCTACGAGGATCTGGCAGACCTCGCCGGGCAGGTGGCCGCCGGAGAGTGCCCGCCGCCGGATTATGTGCTGGCCGGTATCGCCCCTTCCGCCGGAACGGACGTCGCGTCTGAGGCCATGTCCACCACGGGCCGGGCCCTGTCGCTCGTTCAGGACTGGCTCGCGGACGAGACGTCCGCCGCGACCGGGGCCCGGCTGGTGCTCGTCACGCGGGGAGCCGTCGCCGTCGCGGCGGGCGAGGGTGTGTCCGACCTGACCGCCTCCCCGGTCTGGGGGCTGGTGCGGTCCGCGCAGACCGAACACCCCGGCCGCTTCGTTCTCGTCGATCTCGACGCGGACGAAGCCTCACTCACCGCGCTGCCGGCCGCTCTGGAGACCGGAGAACCGCAGTTGGCGCTGCGACGCGGCGCACCGAGCATCCCCGGGGTGGCCGCCGTCCCCGCCACTCCGAAGCTCCCCGACGGTCCCTGGCGCCTCCAGGTCGACCCGGAAGCCGAGCTTGACGGTATGTCACTCGTCCCCTGCGACGCGGCGACCCGCGCGCTGGGCCCGCATGAGGTGCGTGTCGAGGTGCGCGCGGTGGGGCTGAACTTCCGTGATGTTCTGGTCTCGCTCGGTATGTATCCCGACGCTGAGAACGCTCTGATGGGCAGCGAAGGCGCCGGAGTGGTGGTGGAGGTGGGGTCTGGTGTGAGGGGTGTGTCTGTTGGTGATCGTGTGATGGGTGTGTGGGAGGACGGGTTTCGGTCGTCGGTGGTGGTGGATGAGTGTGTGGTGGTGGGGGTGCCGGCGGGGTGGAGTTTTGAGCAGGCTGCTTCGGTGCCGGTGGCGTTTGTGACGGCGTATTACGCGTTGGTGGATCTGGCGGGTGTGCGTGCGGGGGAGTCGGTGCTGATCCACTCGGCTGCTGGTGGGGTGGGGATGGCGGCGGTGCAGTTGGCGCGTTATCTGGGTGCGGAGGTGTTTGCGACGGCGAGTGAGGCGAAGTGGTCGGTGGTGCGGGGGTTGGGGGTGTCGGGGGAGCGGATTGCGTCGTCGCGTTCGGCGGAGTTCGAGAGGGTTTTCCGGCCGGGTGTGGGTCCGGGTGTGGATGTGGTTTTGGATTCGTTGGCGGGGGAGTTGGTGGATGCGTCGCTGCGGTTGGTGCGGCCGGGCGGGCGGTTTGTGGAGATGGGGAAGTCGGATGTGCGGGATGCGGGGGAGGTGGCGGCGGCTTTTGGTGGGGTGTGGTATCGGGCGTTTGACCTTGCGGAGGCGGGTGTTGAGCGGTTGGGTGAGGTGTTGCGTGAGGTGGTGGGGCTTTTTGAGGCGGGGGTATTGGAGTTGCTGCCGGTGGGGGTGGGGGATGTGCGGCGGGCTGGTGAGGTGTTTGGTGTGATGAGGCGGGCGCGACATGTGGGGAAGTTGGTGTTGAGCGTGCCGGTGGTGTCTGATGCGGGTGATGGTTGGGTGGTGGTGTCGGGGGCGTCGGGTGTGCTGGGGGGTGTGGTGGCCCGTCATCTGGTGGCTGAGCGGGGTGTGCGGCGGTTGTTGTTGCTCAGTCGTCGGGGTGAGGAGGCGCCGGGGGCGGAGGGTTTGGTGGCGGAGTTGGTGGCTGGGGGTGCTGAGGTGCGGGTTGTGGCGTGTGATGTGGCGGATCGGGATGCGTTGGCGGGGGTGCTGTCGTCCCTGGAGGGTGGGGTGTCGGGGGTGGTGCATGCGGCGGGTGTGTTGGATGACGTGATGGTGGAGTCGTTGAGTGCGGAGCGGTTGGCGGGGGTGCTGGCGGCGAAGGTGACGGGTGCCTGGAACCTGCATCAGCTCACCCTCGGCCACGACGTTCAGTCATTCGTGGTGTTCTCGTCTGCGGCTGGTGTGTTGGGGGCGGCGGGGCAGGCGAACTACGCGGCGGGGAATACGTTCCTGGATGCCCTGGTGGCGTTTCGGCGGTCGCGTGGGTTGCCGGGTGTGTCGATTGCCTGGGGGTTGTGGGAGCAGCGTTCGGTGATGACCGAAGGTCTGGACGACATCGACCTCACCCGCATCGCCCGCACCGGAATCCAGGAACTTTCCACCGAGGACGGTCTGGAACTGTTCGACCGCGCGACCGAGTCTCCCGAGAGCCTCCTCCTGGCCGCCCGCCTCGACCCCCGCGCCCTCGGCACGGCCGACCCGAACGCTCCTGTGCACCCCATGCTGCGCACCCTTGTTCGCCGGCCCGCGGCCCCCCGCCGCCGAGCCCTCGCCGCACCGGAGGCCGGTCCCGACACCGACGGGCCGACCGCGCTGCGGCAGCGACTGCTCGCCCAGCGGCCGGACGACCGCCGGAACACGGTGCTCGATCTCGTACGCACCCGGGTCTCGGCCGTGCTCGGACACGACGACCTGGGCGCCGTCGCGCCGGATCTGGCGTTCAAGGACCTTGGACTGGACTCCCTGACGGCCGTCGACCTCCGTAACCGGCTCAGCACGGCGACCGGACTGCGACTGCCCGCCACACTCGCGTTCGACCATCCGAGCAGCAGCGCCCTCGCCGGGCACCTCCTCACGGAGATCCTCGGCCCGGACGCCCTTGCGGCGCACGCCGTCGGGGCGGAAGGCGAGATCCTCCCGGCCACCGCCGACCCGCGGCCCGCCGACGCCACCGGCAGCCCCGACGACCACGACCTGATCGCCATCGTCGGCATGGCCTGCCGCTACCCCGGCGGCGTCACCACCCCCGAGGACCTGTGGCGGCTCGTCACCTCCGGCGGGGACGCGATCGGCGGACTGCCCACCGACCGTGGCTGGGACCTCGACGCTCTGCACGACCCCGACCCGGACGCACCTGGCCGGACCTATGTCCGCGAGGGCGGATTCCTCTATGACGCGGGCCGCTTCGACGCGGAGTTCTTCGGTGTCTCGCCCGTCGAGGCGCTGGCCATGGACCCGCAGCAGCGCCTACTCCTGGAGACCAGCTGGGAAGCGGTCGAGCGGGCCGGGATCGTTCCGGCCGCGCTACGCGGCAGCCGGACCGGTGTGTTCGTCGGCTCCCACTACCAGGAGTACGGCCCCCGCCTGCACGAGGCCGGCCAGGGCGCCGAGGGGCATCTGCTCACCGGCACCGCCGGCAGCGTCGTGTCCGGGCGGGTGGCCTACGTCCTCGGGCTCGAAGGGCCCGCGGTCACCGTGGACACCGCGTGCTCGTCCTCCCTCGTGGCCCTGCACATGGCCGTACGGTCGCTGCGCACCGGCGAGTGCGACCTCGCCCTGGCCGGGGGCGTCGCCGTGATGCCCGGACCCGGCGCGCTGATGGGCTTCAGCCGGCAGCGCGGCCTGGCCCCCGACGGACGCTGCAAGGCGTTCTCCGAGGACGCCGACGGCACCTCCCTGGCCGAAGGCGCGGGCGTCCTGCTGGTCGAGCGGCTGTCGGACGCCCGCCGCAACGGGCACCGCGTCCTGGGAGTCATACGTGGTACGGCGACGAACCAGGACGGCGCCTCCAACGGGCTGTCGGCCCCGAACGGACCCGCTCAGCAGCGCGTCATCCGTGCCGCCCTCGCGGACGCCCGGCTCGCCCCCGCGGACGTGGACGCCGTGGAGGCGCACGGCACCGGGACCAGGCTCGGCGACCCGATCGAGGCGCAGGCCGTACTGGCGACGTACGGACAGGACCGCGGCAGTGGACGACAGCCGCTGTGGCTCGGCTCGATCAAGGCGAACATCGGGCACACCCAGGCCGCGGCCGGAGTGGCCGGCGTCATCAAGATGGTGCAGGCGCTGGAACACGGTGTACTGCCCGCCTCACTGCACCTCGGCCGACCCTCGGAGCACGTCGACTGGTCCAGCGGTGACGTCGCACTGCTGCGGGAGCCCGTGGCCTGGCCCGCGGCGGACCGGCCGCGGCGCGCCGGTGTCTCCTCGTTCGGCATCAGCGGCACCAACGCGCACGTCATCGTCGAAGAGGCTCCGCCCGAGGACGGGGTGGTCGAAGAGGCCCCGCCCGAGGACGGGGCGGCCCCGGCGCCTTCCCCCTCCGAAGCCGGGACGACCGTGCCGTGGATCGTCTCCGCGCGGTCCGCGGACGCCCTGCGGGACCAGGCCCGCCACCTGCTCACCCACCTGAGGCACGGGCGGCACGTGGTGCGCACCGGCGTGCCCGTCGACCCGGCGGACGTCGCGGCGGCCCTGGCGACCCAGCGGTCGGTGTTCGAGCACCGGGCCGCCGTGCTCGGGGAGCGGCAGGAGGACCTCACCACGGGGCTCGCCGCGCTGGCCGCCGGCCGGCCCGCGCCGCGCCTGGTGACCGGCACTGCCACCACCGGCAGGACGGCCGTGCTGTTCACCGGCCAGGGCAGCCAGCGCGTCGGCATGGGGCGCACGCTGCACGCGACGTACCCCGCCTTCGCCGACGCCTTCGACGCGGCCTGCGCCCACTTCGACGCGCTTCTGCCCGGACGACCGGCCGTGCGTGACGTCGTGCTGGGCGAGCACGAGGGTGCGGAACGCGAGCTGGCCCGCACCCTGTACGCCCAGTGCGGGCTGTTCGCCGTGGAGACCGCGCTCTACCGGCTCGTCGAGTCCTGGGGCGTACGGCCCGACGCCGTGGCCGGGCACTCCATCGGTGAGGTCGTCGCCGCGCATGTCGCCGGTGTGCTCACGCTCCCCGACGCCTGCGCGCTCGTCGCGGCCCGCGGCCGGCTCATCCAGGAACTGCCGGACGGCGGAGTCATGGTGGCCGTCAGGGCCGCCGAGGCCGACGTTTTGCCGCTGCTGGCCGGCCATCAGGGCGCGGTGGGCGTGGCCGCCGTCAACGGGCCCGAGGCCGTCGTCCTCTCGGGCACGCGCGACGCCGTCGAGAAGGTCGTCGCCGTGCTGCGCGAACGCGGTGCCGAGACGAAGCGGCTCGATGTGTCGCACGCCTTCCACTCGCCGCTCATGGAACCCGTTCTCACCGCGTTCCGGGACGAGGTGAGCCGACTGGCCTTCGCCGCACCCGAACTGCTTGTGATGTCCCACCTGACCGGCGAGCCGCTGCCCGCGGACCGGCCGTGCGGTGCCGACCACTGGGTGCGGCACATACGGGAACCGGTCCGGTTCGCCGACGGTGTGACCGCGCTCGCCGCCCAGGGGGTCACCACCTTCCTGGAACTCGGCCCGGACGGAGTGTTGTCGGCCCTCGGCCAGGACTGCGCGCCCGAGGCGGAGTTCCTGCCCTCGCTGCACGCGGACGCCGACGAGACGGCGTCCCTGACCGAGGCGCTCGCCCACCTGTTCGTGCGCGGCACGGACGTCGACTGGTCCGCCGTCGCCCGCGTACTCGGCCGTACGCCGCGCCCCGTACGCCTTCCGACGTACGCCTTCCAGCGCGCGGACTACTGGCTGCCCTCCACGGGTGTCGCCGCGCACCGCGACGACACCCCCGACGGCCGCCTACGGGACGCCGCGGCGCACGGTGACGACGCGGCACTCGCCGCCGAGCTGGCTCTCGGCGACGCGGAGAGCACGGCCACGCTGCTGCCGCTGCTCGCCGCCTACCGGCGCCGCCGCCACGACGACACGCTCGTCGACGGCTGGCGCTACCGCACCACCTGGACACCGGTCGCCGTCCCGGCCGCCGAGCCGGCCGGTACCTGGCTCGTCGCCGTCCCCGGGCGGCTCGCCGCCGACCCCTGGGTCACCCGTCTCACCGAGGCGCTGTCCGCCGGAGGTGCGACTCCGGTGACCGTGCCCGTCACCCACCCCGGCGGCCTCGCCGGGGAACTCGGCGACGCGGTGGCCGGTGCCGGCCCCGTCTCCGGGGTGCTGTCCCTGCTCGCCCTCGCCGCCGGACCCGACCCGGAGCACGACGCGGTGCCCCAGGGCGTGGCCCTCACCCTGGCGCTGTCGCGGGCCCTGGACGAGACCGGAGTGCGCGTCCCCGTATGGCACGCGACCAGGTCCGCCGCCGCCGTCGGCGGTGCCGAACGGGTGTGCCGGCCCGAGCAGTTCGGCGTACGGGCCCTCGGACGTGTCGCCGTCCTGGAGACGCCCGAACGGTGGGCCGGCACCGTCGATCTGCCCGAGCACCTCGACGGCTGGGTGGGCGATCGGCTCGGCGCCGTCCTGGCGCAAGGCATCGGGGAGAGCGAGATCGCCATCCGCGGCTGGGGAGTCTTCGCCCGCCGCGTCGTCCCGGACACCGCCCTCGTCCCGGGTTCCGCGCCCGCCCGCACCGCCGCCCCCGCCGGGCCGTGGCCGTCCACCGGCACCGTCCTGATCACCGGCGGCACAGGCGCCCTCGGTCGGCAGGTCGCCCTGCGGCTGGCCCGCGCCGGTGCCGGACACCTCCTGCTCGCCTCCCGGCGCGGCCCCGCCGCCGACGGGGCCGCCGCGCTGCGCGACGAACTCATGGCCCTCGGCGCCCAAGCCTCCCTCGTCGCCTGCGACGTCGGCGACCGCGCCGCCGTCGCCGCCCTGCTGGACGGTATCCCGGCCGACCGGCCGCTGACCGCTGTGGTGCACGCCGCGGGAGTCATCGACCACGGCGACCTCACGGCGATGACCCCGGCACGGTTCCAGGCGGTGGCACGGGCCAGGTCCCAGGCCGCCCGCCATCTGCACGACCTCACCCGGGACCGGGACCTCACCGCCTTCGTGCTGTTCTCGTCCCTCACCGGCACCGTCGGCGCTGCCGGGCAGGCCAACTACGCGGTCGCCAACGCCCTGCTGGACGCCCTCGCCGAGGAACGGAGCGCCGCGGGGCTGCCGGTGACCTGTGTGGCCTGGGGACCGTGGGCCGACGCCGGCATGGCGGACGCGGGCGGTGCGGGCGGCCGTACCGTCGGACACAGCGGTCTCACCCCGATGGAGCCCGGTCTCGCCCTGCGGGCGCTGGAGCGTGCCGTGGCCGCCGAGGACAGCCGTGTCGCCGTCCTCGACGCCGACTGGCCGCGCTTCGCCGGACACCTCGCCGACGACCCCGGGGCCCGCCCCCTTGCCCGGCTCCTCGACGGCATCCCCGCTGTCCGCCAAGCGGCCACGGCCGCGGCGTCCCCGGGCCCGCACAGTCCGGAGGAGTTCGGGAAACAGCTCCAGGCCCTGCCCCCGGCAGAACGCGAGGCGGAACTGTTGCGCGTCGTGTGCACCCACGCCGCCGTCGTCCTCGGGCACGGCACCCCGGACGTCATCGCCCCCGGCCGTGGCTTTGTCGAGATGGGCTTCGACTCCCTCACCGCCACCCGGCTGCGCAACCGGCTTGCCGCCACCACCGGCCTCCAGGTCAGCGCCGCAACCGTCTTCGCCCACCCCACCCCGGACACTCTGGCCGCGCATCTGCTCGGTCTGTACGACGCCCCGCGACCCCGGCGGCGCCCACGGCTGCGCCCCCGCAGCCGGGACTGACCACGCCGTAAAGGTGGCTTTCCCGCGCGGACCGCGACCGCGACCGCGTCCGCGTGACCGGTCCGCCACCGCCGACGGCTTGGCGCGCACCGTCGGACGGGTCCTGTCGAACGGCCGCGCCGTCATCGCCCGCGGCCTTGGCCGCAGTTACGGCGACAGTGCGCCGAACGAGGGCGGACATGTCGTCAGTACCGGTTGGCGGTGGCCGAGGACCGCCCGGCCCGGGCCCTCGTCGTGGGCACCGCGTGCCGGCTCGGGCCTCTCCCGTAACTGCGGCGAGCACTGGTGCCGTGCACGACGCCCTCATGGAGCATCACATGTACACCCAACCGGGCTTCTCGGCACTGCTCATCAAGGACCTCGGCATCGAGCCGTCCCGCCGGCGGCTGGACATGGGGCCGGGGTCGACCATCGACGGCCCTGGTGGGCTGGTGACGGAAGGGATCGCTGCCGACATGAAGACGAAGCCTGACCGGACCGGGCTGCCCGACGGACTGGGCGTCTCCGCCCGGCTGGACGGCGGCAGTCCGCTACCCGAGCTGACCGCGATGGTGAACGCGGTGTGCGAGGAGGTGGAGGACCTGCGCGCGCGGACGGTTGTCGTCCTATGGTTCCCGCCCGCCCCGGCCCAGCCGCGTGAGTGGCCCGGCGAGGTCTCCATCCAGGAGGTCAACCGATGGGAACGCGCGGTCCGCCGGCTGGAACGCCTCGACGCCGTCAACATCGCCGTCGCCGAGGGCACCTGCGGTGGGCCGGTCCTCGATCTGCTGCTCGCGGCGGACTTCCGTATCGGCACCCCCGATCTGACCCTCATGCTGCCGATCAACGACGGTCACTTCTGGCCAGGCATGTCGCTCTACCGCCTCGTGCACCACATCGGCCTCGCCCGGGCCCGCCGCCTCGTGCTGTGGGGCACCGACATCCCGGTGGCCGAGGCCACCGACCTCGGCATCATCGACCAGGTCAGCGACGACCTGACGGAGGCCGTGCACGCCGCGGCCGTGCTGCGCGGCCGGCTGTCCGACCACGAGACGCGGATCCGACGGCGCCTCCTGGAGGAAGCCGCGTCCGCCGAGTACGACGACGCGCTGGGCGCCCATCTCGCCGCCTGCGACCGCGAGTTGCGGCGGCTGCGCACCGCGGAGGGGCCGGCCGCCGACGGGCCGGCCACGCCGGAAGCGGAGACCGCCGGATGACCGCCGTCCCCCTCGTCCTCGGAGGCGACCACGGGCTGGACACCGTCCTCCTCACCACGTACATCCAGGAAGGAGAGGAGCGGCTGGCCGCGCTGCCGCCCGCACCCGACCGCACCCCGGCCGACCGGAACCGGGCCGCCGCCGTCCACGCGGCCGCCCGCCGGGCCCGCCGGGCCTTCCTCGCCCGCCACACCGAGACGGTCTACGGGCTGCTCACCGACGGGCTGACCCGCTCCGTC
Source organism: Streptomyces lacaronensis (assembly GCF_047337785.1). Taxonomy (NCBI): domain Bacteria; kingdom Bacillati; phylum Actinomycetota; class Actinomycetes; order Kitasatosporales; family Streptomycetaceae; genus Streptomyces; species Streptomyces lacaronensis. The sequence continues at coordinate 360,431 of NZ_JBLHDK010000003.1, read as the reverse complement.
CGGCTGCCGGACCTCGTGTACGAGGCGGCCGACCGCTTCCCCGGACTGGTTCCGACGCGCGACCAGATGGCAGCCGAACGGACGCTCGTCCAGGCACACAAGGAAGGCCGCGAGATCGACCAGGGCCTGTTCTGCGGCGCCGTGCTGCGCTCGCCCACCGCCGGCCGGCACCTCGTCGAGACGATGCTGCGGCCCACCCCGCGTGCCCTCGCTCTCCTCGACGCCTTCCGCGCCGACGGCCGGGCCGAGCTGGACACGGTGCTCGTGACACGCCGCGGCACGGCGGCGCACGTGGAGTTCCGCAACACCGGGCGGCTCAACGCCGAGGACGAGCGGCTGATCGGCGATCTCGACACGGCCGTGGACCTGGCCCTCCTCGACGACGGGGTCACGGTCGGCGTCCTGCGCGGCGGCACCGTCGACCATCCCAAGTACCAGGGGCGGCGCGTCTTCAGCGCGGGCATCGACCTCACCGACCTGCGCGACGGGCGGATCCCGTTCGTCGAGTTCCTCCTCGGCCGCGAACTCGGCTACCTCCACAAGATCCTGCGGGGCCTGCTGACCGATCCGGAGCCCGGCGGGTGGACCGAGCGGGCCACGAGCAAACCGTGGATCGGCGCCGTCGACACCTTCGCCATCGGCGGGGGCATGCAGCTCCTCCTCGTCCTCGACCATGTCATCGCCGGGCAGAACGCCTACGTCAGCCTGCCCGCCGCCGAGGAGGGCATCGTGCCCGGCCTCGGCAACCTCCGGCTCACCCGGCACACCGGGGCCCGCCTCGCCCGCCAGGTGGTGCTCGGCGGGCGGCGCATCGCGGCGACCGACCCCGAGGCCCGGCTCGTCTGCGACGAGATCGTCCCCGCCCACGGCGTGGACGAGGCGGTCGACCGGGCCGTACGGACCCTGTCCGCGCCCGCCGTCGCCGCCAACCGGCACATGCTCACCGTCGCCGAGGAACCCCTCGACCTGTTCCGCGCCTACCTCGCCGAGTTCGCCGTCGCCCAGGCGGAACGCGCCTACGCCCCGGACGTCCTGGCCAAGGTCGAGCGCAGGTGGCGGGAGCGGGAGCGGCGGCGCGCGGTGGAGAGGAGCGGGTCGTGACCGCCACGCCTGACCTGTACGTGCGGGACCTGCACGGTTCGCTCCAGGACCCGGTCCTCGGCTCCATCGGTTTCCTCAACGAGGTGATGGGCCGGTACCCCGACGCCATCTCCTTCGCGCCCGGCGCCCCGCACCCGGAGTTCGTGCGGGACCTGGACACCCGTGTGCTGGCCGACCGGTTTGTCGCGCACCTCGTCGCCGAGCGTGGCCTGGACCCGGCCCGCGCGGAGCGCGTCCTCTACGAGTACGGGCCCGCGCAGGGGCTGATCAATGGCCTGGTCGCCCAGGCACTCAGCGGTGACCAGGGCATCCACGCCGACCCCCGCGAGATCATCATCACCGTCGGTGCCCAGGAGGCGCTGCTGCTGACGCTCCGCGCCCTGTTCCGCCACCCCGGCGACGGTGACGTCCTCGCAGTCGTCGACCCCTGCTACGTCGGCATCACCGGCGCCGCCCGGCTGCTCGACATCCCTGTGGTGCCCATCCGGGAGGGGGCTGCCGGACTCGACATCGACGACCTCGCCGCCCGGTGCGGCGAGGCCCGACGGGAGGGCCGCCGGGTCCGCGCCTGCTACGTCGCCCCCGACTTCTCCAACCCCGGCGGCGCTCGCATGCCCCTCGGCCCGCGACACCGGCTGCTCGACCTGGCGGCCCGCGAGGATCTGCTGCTCATCGAGGACAACGCGTACGGCTTCACCGCGCCCGAGGACGACACCCTGCCCGGCCTCAAGGCCCTCGACACCCGGCGCCGCGTCATCCACGTCGGCACCTTCGCCAAGGTGGGCTTCCCCGGTGCCCGCGTCGGCTACGCGGTCGCCGACCAGCGCGTCGGGCACCCGGACGGGGAGCGGCTGCTGGCCGAGGAGCTGGCCGATCTCAAGACGATGGTCACCGTCAACACCGCACCGCTGGCCCAGGCGGTCGTCGGCGGCCTGCTGCTGGACCACGGGCGCTCCCTGACCGCGCTCGCCCGCCGCAAGGCGGAGCGCTACCGGCGCAACCTCGACTGCCTGCTCGACGCCCTGGACCGGCACTTCGCCGACGGCCTGCCGCCCGGCATCGCCTGGCACCGGCCCGCCGGCGGATTCTTCGTCCGTGTCGACCTGCCGGTCCCCGCCGACATCAACCTGCTGGAGGTGTCCGCCGCCGAGTACGGCGTGCTGTGGACGCCGATGAGCCAGTTCTCCCTCACCGGTGGCGGCGACCGGCAACTCCGGCTGTCGTGCAGCTATCTGGATCCCGACCGGATCGAGACGGGAGTCCGGCGGCTCGCGACCTTTCTCCGGAAGGAGGCGGTGGCATGAAGGGCGAAACACCCCGCACCTCGGCACCCCACCTCACCGAGCGGCCCGCGCCCTTCGAGCCGCCGCCCGAGAACGTCGGGTCCGGCGGCCGGCTGCCACGCGCCGGGGACTCCGTCACCGTGTCGCCGCCCGCCGCCGACCGTGACCCCGAACGGTTCCCCGACGCCCCCGACCGCCGCGACACGACCGTTCACGGAGTCCACCGCCTGCCCGTCACCTGGTGACGGCCACCGACCCGAAAGGCCCCCGCCGATGCGCCTGAACAGCTACGATGACTTCACTCCGCTGAAGGAGGTCGTTCTCGGCTCCGCAGACGGCTACCGCGACCGCGTCCGTGACATGTCCTTCGACATGTTCATCAGCGACAACCTCTCCGGCGCCCGCGGTTACTACCCCTCCCTCTCCACCTGGCGGGACAGCGAGGAGCGCCGTGAGCGCAACTCCCCGCACCGGCTGGCGATGAAGGAGCGGTTCCTCGGCGAACTCGTCGAGGACGTCGAGGGCCTCGCCGCCCAGCTGACCGCGCTCGGGGTCACCGTGCACCGCCCCCGGCAGCCCGGCCCCGGCCTCACCCGGGTCGCCACCCCTGCCTTCGAAGCCACCGTAACGCCGCCGCTCAACGTCCGCGACAACACCCTCGTCCTCGGCGACGAGATCATCGAGACCCCGCCCATGCTGCGCGACCGCTACTTCGAGACGCAGTTCCTCAAGCCGGTCTTCCAGGACTACTTCCGTCAGGGCGCCCGCTGGACGACCATGCCGCGCCCCATGATGACCGACCGCTCCTTCGACCCGGCCAACGTGGCTCATGCCGCCCCGAACATCGAAGTCCCCCTCGATCCCCGGGACTCGCCCTACGACGTCGGCCTGGAACTCATGATCGACGGTGCCAACTGCCTGCGCCTGGGCCGCGACCTGATCGTCAACGTATCCAACGCCAACCACGCGCTGGCCCACGACTGGCTGGAACGCCACCTCGACGGGCGGTTCCGTGTGCACCGCATGGACCGGCTCACCCAGAGCCACATCGACAGCGTCGTCGTCCCGCTGCGTCCCGGCACCCTGCTGCTGCGTGACCCGGGCGTCGTCGACTACCTGCCGAAGGGCCTGCGCGGCTGGGACACCATCGTGCCCCCGCCGCCCGGCATCGACGACTATCCGCAGTACGAGAACGGCGACCCGATCCCGGCCAGCCCGTACATCGACCTGAACGTGCTCTCCGTGGACGAGCACACCGTCCTGGTCAACGACGCCTGCAAGACCCTCATCGCCACCCTGGAGCAGCACGGCTTCGACGCCGTCCCGGTCCGGCACCGGCACCGTCGGATCTTCGGCGGCGGTTTCCACTGCTTCACCCTGGACACCGTGCGCACCGGCGGGGCCGAGGACTACCTCGCCTGACCGTCCCCGTTCCCGCCGGGCCGGCGTGGGCACACGCCGGGCGCGCACCGGGGATCGCCGAAGAACGGGCCCGTACGCGATGCCTCGCCGGGCCCACCCCGCCGGCCGGCCTGGAAACCGGCCGGTTCGAAGGGGCGTCGGTCATCGTCCGCCCTCCGCCGCGGCGTCGCCGTCCGGGCCGGTCTCGATGGACGCCACCGCCAGCAGCCGCCTGGAGGCCGCGTCCCGCAGTGCCATGTCGGCGATCTCCGCGCCGGGCCGCTCGGACCCGGCGCCGCGCCAGCGCCGCACCTCGATCCGGAGGACGGAACCGGGGTCCGCGTTGCCGAAGAAGCCGATCCGCTCGTCCACCACGCGACGCCGGAGGAACTGCTCGTCGGACCGGCCCAGCGAGCGCCACGACCGCAACAGGGCGGTGTCGAAGATGGCGAAGTAGGCGGCGAAGTACACCAGGCCCGCGCCGTTCAGGTCCCGGACGGTGTCGAGTTCGTACCCGCAGCCGAAGCCGGGGCCCGCCGGAGCGAAGCCGGGCGGGGGAACGGGATGGAAGGTGCCGGCCTCCCGGGCCCGGCCGACGGGGGAGCGCGGTGAGTGGGCGTTCGGCAGCCGGGGCAGATGCCGGTGGGCGAAGCCTGGCGGGGCCGTCCGCGCGAGGCTCTCGTTGCTGCCGGGGCGGGAGCGGGCGATCCAGCGGTTGAAGTTCTCCGCGTAGAGGCAGTCCGGATGAGGCCGCTCGTACACCTCCGCGGGGTCCAGCGGCCCGTCGGGCAGGTCGAGTCCGGCCGGGGCCAGCCGGTGCAGCGTGACGGCGGACTGACCGCCGTACTGGAACACGCGGGAGTCGACCCGCAGTTCGTCGCCGAAGGTGAGGCCGTGCGGGTGCAGGGTCTGGCCGCCGCGCACCCGGTAGTAGTAGAACGACAGATAGGCGGGACGGCCGTCGGCGGTGCGCGCGGCGTGCACGTTCGTGCCGCAGGCCGCGGCGACCGCCTCCCAGGTCCAGTCGCCGATCTGTCCGAACACCAGCGAACCGGCGCCGCACATGCCGGGCGAGACGAGGACCTCGCGGCGCAGCGAACTCGCGTCGGGCCGATGGATCCGCTGCCCCGGCACGGCCTGATGTGTCAGCTCGCTCATGCCCCGGTCACCGCCTCGGCGGTGCGGCGGGGCCGGGGCAGCCTCATGAGGCTCCCGGAGCCGGGGCGGCGGGCGTGGCGCCCGGGGCGACCGCGCGCCGCTCGGCCACCAGGTCGGCGATGTCCGCGACGGTGTCGGCCTCCAGCAGCTCGTAGTCGTGGATCTCCACGCCGTACCGGTCGCTGAGCAGCGTCGCCAGCTCCACCGCCGCGAGCGAGTCCAGGCCGACCTGTTCCCGGCCGGCCGTCGGAGCGACGTCCTCGGCCCGCATCTGAAGGTCGTCGACCAGGATGCCCTTGAGTTCCTCGTACACCTGTGATCCTCTTTCCCGTCCCGCTCCGGCGGACCTCTCCTTCAGGGCGAAGGCGACGTCCACGATCAGGTCCTCCTGGCCGGCCACGGCTTGCCGCCGGCCGAGTTCGAAGAACACGTCGCGCGGATCGACGCCCTGCCCCCCGGAGACGTCGAGGACCCGGTTCTTGAAGCCGGAGAACACCCCGGCCAGGCCGCTGACGACGCCCACCGAGTCGATGGTCGGCGGCTTCGGCATCAGCTCGCGCTCCGCGATGTCCGCCGCGTCGAGCAGCCGGTAGACGTCGACGCCGGTACGCCAGCCCATCCGTTCCAGGACCGGGACCAGCACCTCCAGCTGGGTGTTGCCGGCCCCGGCGCCGAAGCCGCGGGCGCAGGCGTCCAGGATGCCCGCGCCCGCCTCGGCCGCGGCCACCGAGTTGGCGACCGCCATACCCAGGTTGTTGTGGCCGTGGAACATCACCGGTACGTCCACCGCGGCCCGCATCGCCGCGATCCGGGCGCTCACGTCCGCCGGGAGGTAGTGGCCCGCGGAGTCCAGGATGCCGACGCCCTGCGCGCCGTATCCCACCAGCCGGGCGCACTGGTCGGCCAGTTGCGCGGGCGAGGCCATATGGCTCATCAGCAGCACGCCGTGCGCCTCGACGCCCGCCTCGCGCAGCAGGCCGAGGTGGCGCTCGGCGAGGTCGGCCTCGGTGCAGTGGGTGCCGATGCGCACCACATCCGCGCCGTGCGCTATCGCGCGCCGCAGGTCGCGCATGGTGCCCCAGCCGGGCAGCATGAACACGCCCATCCGGCTGCTGGAGAGGGCCTCGCGGACCACCGACAGCATCTCATCGTCGCTCAGCCGTGCCCGGCCCGCTTGCAGGGACGAGGCGCCCAGGCCGTTGCCGTGCCCGACCTCGACCACCGGTACGCCCGCCGCGTCGGCCGCTTCGGCGTATCCGCGCAACTGTGCCGTGGTGAGCTGGTGGCGTACGGCGTGGTGGCCGTCGCGCAGGGTCGGGTCGTGCACGAGGACGTGCCCGCGGGTGGCGTCGCCCGTGCCGGTGGTCTGCTGGCTCATGACGTCTCCGTACCGCCGGTGGGAACGGCGAGGGTGGTATGGCCCGGCTCCGGGGGCGGCGCGGCGGCCGGGCTGGGCCCGGGGGCGTCCGCGATCACCTCCGCGACCTGGAGCGCGGCGGAGTTGATGAGGTCGAGGTTGCCCCCGTAGCGCGGAATGCGGTCGCCGCAGGCGGCGACCTCGACGGCGACGAAGGCCCGTTCGCCCTCCGCGACGCACGCCGTGACCTCGAACCCGGCGGCGTACGCCCGTACTCGGCCGGCCGCCTCCTCGGCGACGGCGCGCACCGACTCGGGGTTGAGGTCCTGGCCCACCATCGACATGGCGACCCGGAACGTCGCGGGGGGCCGGGCGGGACTGATGTTGAGGATCGCCTTGACGTCCTTCACACCGGTGAAGTCACGGACGGCGTCCTGCGTGGTCTCCACGTACTCGTCGAGGTTGAGCCGGGTGCCCCGGCCCACGCTCCGGCTCGCCGCGGTGGTCACGACCTCCACGTGGTCCACCCGGTGCCGGCGGGTGATGCCGTGCAGCAGCGGGATCGACGCCTGGCCGCCGCAGCTGACCATGTTGATGTCCCGGTGCCCGACCGCCTCGGCGCCGTTCACCGTCGGCACCACCATGTGCCCGACCTGGCTGGGCGTCAGGTCGATGAGCGTCGTGCCGAACGGGCCGAGCAGCGCGGCGTGTTCGGCGTGCGCCATGGCGTTGGTCGCGTCGAACACCACGTCGAAGGGTTCGTCGGCCGCCAGCAGCGAGCCGATGCCGTCGGTCGCCGTGGGCAGGCCCATCGCCCTCGCCTGCCGCAGGCCCGGGGTGTCCGCGGCACGCGCCACGACGAGCCGGCAGTCCAGTGCGCGCGAGCGCGCCACCTTCGCCGCCAGGTCGATCCCGATGAGCCCGGCACCCAGCACGGCCACGGACAGTCGTCCGTTTCGTTTCATGGCTGTATCGCCTTTCCCGTCGCCCGTTCCCGCCTCGGCGAGAGCGCGCGTCGCTTCTACGCGCCGTCCACGTGCAGGGTGACGGTGCCCAGCCGGTCGAACTCCGCGGTGAAGGTGTCGCCGGGCCGCATCGGGACCGCCGCGTGCAACGCGCCCGTCATGATCAACTGGTCCCGTTCCAGGGCCACTCCGCGCTCGCCGAGGGTGTTGGCCAGCCAGGCCACGACGGCGTACGGGTCGCCGAGCGCCGCGGCTCCCGCCCCGGTGGCGATCAGCTCGCCGCCGCGCCGGAAGACCATGCCGGTCAGCCGCAGGTCGGCGCCTGCGGGTGGCGCGAGCGGGCGGCCCAGGACGACCGCGCCGTTCGACGCGAGGTCGGCGATGGTGTCGGCGAGCCGGATACGCCAGTCCTCGATCCGCGAGTCGACGATCTCCAGGCCCGCCGACACCTCCGCGACCGCCTCGCGCGCCTGCTCCACCGTGACGCCCGGGCCCTTCAGCGGCGCGCCGAGCCGGAAGACGATCTCCGCCTCCACCTTCGACGCGATGAACGCCCCGTACGGCACGTGCGCCCCGTCCGCGTACACGGTGGACGCCAGCACGGGCCCGTAGTCCGGGGTGCCGACGCCGAACATCTCCTGCATCGGCGCGGACGTCAGCCCCGCCTTGTAGCCGACGACGCGGTCGCCGTCGGCGAGCAGCAGCCGGACCAGCTCCTGCTGTACGGCGTAGCCTTCGTCCATGCCCAGGGAAGGGTCGCTGTCGGTGAACGGCGGCACGGGGACGCGCCGGGCCCGCGCCTCGTAGAGGGCGCGTGCCCGGCGCGCGGTGTCCTGGTCCGGCATCGCGAAGCGGCTCCTGTCCGACGGCGGCCCGGCCGGCGTCATCCGGCGGCCTGGAAGACGCGGCTGCCGGGCATCTGTAGCGGGGTGCTCGATACGTCGGTGAACCCGGCGCGGCGGAACGCCTCGTGCCACACCTCCGTGGGTGGCAGGTTCACTTCCATCGACGAAGCGTGCAGATAGCTGAACAGCGCGCTGAACGCCCGCTCCCGCGGGTCCGGCACGTACGGCACCGCGTCCGTCACGATCATGCGGCCGCCCTCCGCCAGCGACTCGCGGCAGGCGCGCAGCACCTCGTCGAGGACATCGGGCCTGGCCACCACGTCGTGCAGGACGAATCCGGCGTGCACCACGTCCGCGCCCCGCACCGGCGCCGGGTCGTCGGCGATCGACTCGATGGAGCGGTGGACCACGTCCAGCCGGTCGGCCACACCGGCCCGCCGTGCGGCCCGCAGGGCCTCGTCGCAGGCGGCGGCGCTGAGGTCGAGGGCGAGACCGGTGCTGTCGGGCAGGTCGCGCAGCAGCCGGACGAGCAGCCCGCCCGCGCCCGCCCCGAGGTCGACGATGCGGCGCGGCGCACCCGAGGTGATCTCCTGGATCACGCCCGGGTAGAAGCCCCGCGAACCGATCCACCGTGAGGACACCGCGACCTTCCGCCCGTCCCGCGCGTACTTCTTGCCCGCCGTCTCCGGATCCCGCAGGAACAGCGCCGCGTGGTCGATGTAGGGGCGGTTGGCGTTGAGCGCCCAGGACAGATAGCCGGCCCGGTAGCGGCGGTCGGCCAGATCGGCGACGGGCGTGTACGGCTCGTCCTGCGCCGCCTGTTCGACCAGGCCCGCCGAGACCAGGGCACCCAGATACGCCGCCGCGCCCGGCGCGGGCACCGCCGCGAGGTCGGTGGCCTGCCGCAGGGTGAACGGTTCGGCACGGTCCAGTAGGTCGGACAGCCCAAGCTCCTCGGCGATCTCCAAGAGCGCCGCCTCGGCGGCGAGATCCGCGGCGGTCTCGGCGGCGTCGGTCCTGTTCATGCGTCACTCCCGAAGGTGCGAGGGCGTATGTCTCGAAAGAGGGCGCTGCGCGCCGGGCCGCTCCGCGTCGCCAACCGTCGGCCGACGCGGTCCGCCCGCCGGGCGGCCCGCGCCCGGCACCCGATCTGTCCAGCGCCATGATTCGGCGCCCCGCGCGGACGGGCATCCGCGACCCCCGCCGTTACGGTCGCCGCGGCCCCGGCGGCACGTTCCACGCCGGTACCCGGAGCGCCGTCGGCGCCGGGCGCGTCGCGCGGGTGGCCCGTAACTGTGGCTCCCACCGATGCCGCCACCCCCGTAGCCCAGCACGATCACAACCGTCGGAGTGGAACCGGACACGTCGGCCGGGCCATACGCCCCCTACCGCCGCGGACCGGACCGGCGACCGCCCCGCGTTCCGCCCGGATACCCGTTGTCCGTCCCTCACCGGATGCGCTCGCACAGACGGATGTGCCCGCACTGCACTAAGGAGTGCACGTGATTCCTGCGTCGTACGCGCAGCGTCGGCTGTGGTTCCTGGACCGGCTGGAGGGGGCCGGCGCCCTCTACAACGTTCCGCTCGTCCTCCGGCTGTCGGGTCGGCTCGACGCGGCCGCGCTGCGGGCGGCGCTCACCGACGTGCTCACCCGGCACGAGAGCCTGCGCACGCGCTTTCCGCAGCACGAGGGGGAGCCCGTCCAGGACATCGTGCCCCCCGACGGCATCGGCGACCCGTTGACCGTCACCGCCGTGCCCCCGGACCGGCTGGAGGCGGAGATCGGCCGCACCGCCCGGCACGTCTTCGACCTGGCGCACGACCTCCCGTGCCACGCCCGGCTGCTGACCGTCGGCGACGAGACGTCCGTCCTCGTGCTGGTGCTGCACCACATCGTCGCCGACGGCTGGTCGGTGGACCCGCTGTGGCGGGACCTGTCCGCCGCTTACGCCGCGCGCGTCGCCGGGAGCGCGCCGCGCTGGGAACCGCTGCCGGTGCAGTACGCCGACTACACCCTCTGGCAACGCAAACTCCTCGGCGACGCCGACGACCCCGACAGCGTGCTGGCCACCCAGCTCGCCCATTGGCGCGCGGCCCTGGCCGGTGCCCCCGAGGAGCTGTCCCTGCCCACCGACCGGCCCCGCCCCACCACCTCGGCGCGCGCCGGCGGCACCGTGCGCCTCGACGTGCCGGCCGGACTCCACGGACGGCTCGCGGAGTTGGCGCGCGCTGAGGACGCGACCCTCTTCATGGTGTGGCGGGCCGCGATCGCCGTCCTGCTGTCCAAGCTCGGCGCCGGCGAGGACATCCCCGTCGGCAGCCCCGTCGCCGGACGCGACGAGGCCGACCTGGAGGATCTCGTCGGGTTCTTCGCCAACACCCTCGTGCTGCGCACCGACTTGACCGGCGACCCCGACTTCACCGAGATCGTGGCCCAGGTCCGGCAGGACACCGTACAGGCCCTGCAACACCAGGACGTGCCCTTCGAACGGCTCGTGGCGGAGCTGGCCCCGCACCGCTCCCTGACCCGGCACCCCCTCTTCCAGGTCAACCTGACCCTCCACAACGCCCCCGAGGCGGCCGTCGAGCTGCCCGGTCTGACGGCCACCGCGCACGCCGCCGCGCTGCCGCTCGCCAAGTTCGACCTCGACTTCCAGGTCCTGGAACGCCGCGACGCGCGGGGTGGGCCCGCCGGGCAGGACGTCGAGATCACCTACTCGGCCGACCTGTTCGACCACGCGACCGTGGAGTCGTTCGCCGCCCGCCTGCTGCGCGTGCTGCACGCCGTCGCCACCGACCCCGGCATCCGGCTGCACGCCATCGACGTCCTCGACCCGGCCGAGCACCGCGCGCTCCGCGAAGCGGCCGTCGGCCCCACCCGCACCCTGCCCGAGACCACCCTCCCCGACCTCTTCGCCGAGCAGGCCGCCGCCCGCCCGGCCGCGGCCGCCGTGACCGCGGCCGGGGCGAGCCTCACCTACGCCGAACTCGACGCCGCCGCCAACCGCCTCGCCCGCCACCTGATCGGACAGGGCGTCGGCCCCCAGACGCGGGTCGCCGTTGCCATGGACCGCACCCCCGACCTCGTCACAGCGCTGCTGGCGGTCATGAAGGCTGGCGGCGCCTATCTGCCCGTCGACCCCGCGTACCCGGCCGCCCGGATCGCCACCCTCCTCACCGACGCCACCCCCACCCTCCTGCTCACCACCACCGGCCTCGCCGACCGCCTCCCCGAGGCCGCGGACATCCCCCGCGTCCTGCTCGACGACCCGGTCGTCCGCGCCGCCGTCGACGCCCGCGCCCCGGACCCGCTCACCCAGGACGAGCGCTCCGCGCCGCTGCTGCCCGACCATCCGGCGTACGTCATCCACACCTCCGGTTCCACCGGCGCCCCGAAGGGCGTCGTCGTCGCCCACGCCCAGGTCACCGTCCTGCTGCGGACCGCCGCCGAACGGTACGGGTTCGACGGCCAGGACGTGTGGACCTGGTTCCACTCCCACGCCTTCGACTTCTCGGTGTGGGAACTGTGGGGCGCCCTGCTGACCGGCGGCCGGCTCGTCGTCGTCGACCACGAAACCTCCCGCTCCCCGCGGGAGTTCCTGCGCCTCCTCGTCCGTGAGGACGTCACCGTGCTCAGCCAGACCCCTTCCGCCTTCCACCAACTGGCGTACGCCGACGCCCGGGAACCCGGCACCGGCCTCGGCGCTCGGCTGCGGCTCGTCGTCTTCGGCGGCGAGGCACTGGACACCGCCCGGCTCGCCGACTGGTACGCCCGCCATGACTCCGGCGCTCCGCTGCTGGTGAACATGTACGGCATCACCGAGACCACCGTGCACGTCACCCACCTCACCCTCGACACCGGTACGAGCCCCGGCCCGCACGGCGCGAGCCCGATCGGCCGGCCCCTGGACAACACCCGCGTCCATGTCCTCGACGCCCACCTGCGCCCCGTACCGCCCGGCGTACCCGGCGAGATGTACGTCACCGGCTCCGGCGTCGCCCGCGGCTACCTGAACCGGCCCGCCCTGACCGCGGGCCGCTTCGTCGCCTGCCCCTTCGAGCCCGCCGGCGCCCGCATGTACCGCACCGGGGACCTCGCCCGGTGGACTCCCGACGGCACCCTGGAGTACCTGGGACGCGCCGACGACCAGGTCAAACTGCGGGGCTTCCGCATCGAACCCGGCGAGGTCGAGGCCGCCCTGCTCACCCACGAGCGCGTCGCGCACGCCGCGGTCGTGGTTCGCGAGGACACCCCCGGCGACCGGCGGCTGACCGCCTACGTCGTACCCCGCCGTCCCGACGACGCCACCGGGGAGACCGGCGCCGCGCTGGCCCAGCTGGTCCGTGACGCCGTCACCGGGCTACTGCCCGCCCACATGGTGCCCGCGGCAGTCGTCCCGTTGGAGCGGCTGCCGCTCACCGTCAACGGCAAACTCGATCGTGCCGCCCTGCCCGCGCCCGCCCATACCACCGGCCCCGCCGAGGGCCGCGGCCCCGCCACCGTCCGCGAGGAAATCCTCTGCGCCGTCTTCGAAACCGTTCTGGGCGTGGACCGGGTGGGTGTCGATGACGACTTCTTCGCGCTCGGCGGGCACTCCCTGCTGGCCGTGCAACTCGTCGAGCAGCTGCGCGCCCGCGGTGTGCTGGTCGACATCCGGACCCTGTTCACGGCGGCCACGCCGGCCCGGCTCGCCGCCGTCGCCGGCCGCGAGCCCGTCGAGCTCCCGGAGGGCACCGTGCCGCCCGGCGCCACCCGGATCACCCCGGACATGGTGCCGCTGGCCGGGCTCACCGCCGCCGAGCTGGACACCGTCACGGCCGCCGTCCCCGGCGGCGCCGCCAATGTCGCCGACGTCTACCGGCTCGGCCCGCTCCAGGAAGGATTGTTCTTCCACCACCGGCTGCACACCGAGAGCGGCACCGACGCGGGTGACCCGTACATCGTGCGGTACGTCATGCGGTTCGACACCCGGACGCTGCTGGACGCCTTCCTCGACGCCTGGCCACGCGTTATCGAGCGGCACCAGGTGCTGCGCACCGGCCTCGCCTGGGCAGGGCTCCCGCATCCCGTGCAGGTCGTGCACCGGAACGTCGAGCTGCCCGTCACCGAGGTCGATCTCGGCCCCGACACCCCCGGCGCCCCGGCCGACGACGCCGAACTCGTCGAACGGCTCCTGGCCCGCGCCGACGACCCGATGGACCTGCGCCGCGCCCCTCTGATGGACATCCGTACAGCCGCCGAACCCGGCACCGACCGCTGGCTGCTCGTCGTCCGCATGCACCACATCACCCAGGACCACACCACCCTCGAACTGGTCCTCCGTGAGGTCGCCGCTCTCCTCGCCGGCCGCGGCGACGACCTGCCCGCCCCGCTGCCCTACCGCACCTTCGTCGGCCAGGCCCTGCTCGGCACGCCCGCCGAGGACCACGACGCGTACTTCGCGCGCGTCCTCGGCGACGTCACCGAGCCGACCGCCCCCTTCGGCGTGCTCCAGGTCCGCGGCGACGGCCGCGACGTCACCGAGCGCCGCACCGTCCTGGACCCGCTCGTCACCACCCGGTTGCGCGAACAGGCCCGCCGCGCCGGAGTCGGTGCCGCCACCGTCCTGCACGTCGTCTGGGCCCGGGTCCTGGCCGCGCTCTCCGGCCGCGACGACGTCGTGTTCGGCACCCTCCTTTTCGGCCGCATGCAGGCCGGCGGCGGCGCCGACCGGGTTCCGGGCATGTTCATCAACACCCTGCCGGTGCGGGCCCGAACCGGCGGCACCGGCGTGGCCGACGCGGTGCGCGCCATGCACACCCAGCTGGCCGAGCTGATGGTGCATGAACACGCCTCGCTCGCCGCCGCCCAGGGCGCCAGCGGCGTCCGCGTGCCCGCCCCGCTGTTCACCGCCGTTCTCAACTACCGGCACAACTTCTCCGGCGACCCCGAGGCCGTCCTCCCCGCCGGCACCGACGTCCTCGCCTTCCGGGAACGCACCAACTACCCGCTGCTCGTCTCCGTCGACGACCACGGCCACGGCCACGAGATCGCGTACGTCGTGCAGGCCGCCGCGGGGATCGACCCCGACGCCGTCGCCGGACTGCTGCTCGCCACCACCGACCACGTCGTGACCGCCCTCGAACAGGCCCCGCACAGCCCGCTCGCCCACATCGACGTGCTGCCGCCCGGCGAACGGCACCGCATCCTCGTCGAGTTGAACGACACAGGCCATCCCGGCACAGGTCACTCCGACCCCGCCACCACCCTCGCCGACCTGTTCGCCGACCGGGCCGCCGCCACCCCCGGAGCCGACGCCCTCGCCTTCGGTGCCGAACGCCTCGGCTACGCCGAACTCGACGAGCGCGCGAACCGGCTGGCCCGCCACCTGGTCGGCCACGGTGTCGGACCCGAAGGCCGGGTCGTGCTTCTGATGGACCGCTCACCCGACCTGATCACCGCGCTCCTGGCGGTGCTGAAGTCCGGCGCCGCCTACGTGCCGATCGACCACGACCAGCCCGCCGAACGCATCGCCCACCTGTGCGCCGACGCCGCCCCGGTGGCCATCCTCACCACCACCGCGGCCGCGGCGGACACCCAGCTGCCCGGACCGGCCCCGATCGTCGTCGACGCGCCCGCCGTCCAGGCCGCCGTCGCCGCCCTCCCCGGCCACCCCCTCACCCAGGCCGACCGGACCACCCCGCTGCGCCCCGACCACCCGGCGTACGTCATCTACACCTCCGGCTCCACCGGCACCCCCAAGGGCGTCGTCGTCCCGCACGCCGGCGCCGTGAACCTGCTCGCCTTCCGGTGGCCGCACCTGGAGCCCGGCGGCCGGCTCCTCCAGTTCGCCTCGATCGGCTTCGATGTCGCGACCTGGGAGATCATGACGGCCTTCGCCGCGGGCGCCTGCCTCGTCGTCGCCCCCGCCGCCGAACTCCTGCCCGGCGCCGGTCTGGAGGAGACGGTCGCCCGGCACGGCGTCACCCATCTGCAACTCCCACCCACCGTCCTCGGCATGGTCGCGGAGCCGCACCGGCTGGCCTGCGTACGGACCCTGCTGGTGGCCGGTGAGGCCCTGGGCTCCGCACTCGTCGACCGGTGGGGCGCCGACCACTGGTTCGGCAACGCGTACGGGCCGACGGAGATCACCGTCATCGCCGCCGCGGACGGCCCGCTGCGCCCCGGCGACGCCCCCACCATCGGCCGCCCGCTGCCCGGCGTGCGCCTCTACGTCCTCGACGCCCATCTGCATCCCGTACCGGATGGCGTGGACGGCGACCTGTATGTGGCCGGAAGCGGTGTCGCCCGCGGCTACCTCGGCCGCCACAGCCTCACCGCGGAGCGATTCGTCGCCGACCCGTTCGGGCTTCCGGGCACGCGCATGTACCGCACCGGTGACACCGTCCGCCGCACGTCCCAAGGCCGTCTGCTGTACGTCGGCCGATCCGATGACCAGGTCAAGATCCGTGGCTTCCGCATCGAGCCGGGCGAGATCGAGGCCCGGCTCGCCGACCACGCACGAGTCGCCCAGGCGGCGGTCGTCGTCCGCGAGGACACCCCCGGCGACAAACGGCTCACCGCATACGTCGTCCCCGCCGGGCCGGCCGGCCCGGACCTGCCCGCCGCCCTGCGCGGCCACCTCGCGTCCAGGCTGCCCGCCCACCTGGTACCGTCCGCCTTCGTCGTCCTCGACCGGCTGCCGCTGTCGGTCAACGGCAAGCTCGACCGCGCCGCTCTGCCCTCGCCCGAGCACGGCACCGGCCCCGCCACCCGTCCGGCGGGTCCGCGGGAGGAGCTGCTGTGCTCGGTGTTCGCCCAGGTCCTCGGCGTGGACCGGGTGGGTGTCGACGACGACTTCTTCGCGCTCGGCGGGCACTCCCTGCTCGCCGTCCGCCTCGTCAGCCGGATCCGCACCGTGCTCGGCGTGGAGATCCCCGTGCAGGCCGTCTTCGAGTTGCCCACGGTCGCCCTGCTCGCCGCCCGGCTGGCCGAGCCGGGCGGTACCCCCGTACGTCCGGGGCTGACAGCGGGGGCGCGGCCGGAGCGGCTGCCGTTGTCGTTCGCGCAGCGCCGCCTGTGGTTCGTGGACCATATGGAGGGTGCCAGCGCGCTGTACAACATTCCGCTGGTGCTGCGGTTGGCCGGGCGTGTCGACGTCGGTGCGTTGCGTACGGCCCTCGGGGATGTGCTGGCCCGGCACGAGACGCTGCGTACCCGGTTCCCGGAGGTGGACGGCGAGCCGTACCAGGAGATCGTGCCTGTGGCGGAGACCCCGGTCGAACTGCCGGTGATCCCGGTGGACGACGGCGAGCTCAAGGCGCGGATCGCGGAGGTGTCGGGGTACGTCTTCGATCTGGCTGTAGAACTTCCTCTTCGGGCGGTCCTGTTCACCCATGGGCCGGAGAGTTCCGTTCTTGTGCTGGTGGTGCATCACATCGCGGGTGATGGCTGGTCGATGGGTCCGTTGTGGCGGGATCTGTCGGCGGCGTATGCGGCGCGGTGTGAGGGTCGGGCGCCGGTGTGGGAGCCGCTGCCGGTGCAGTACGCCGACTACGCGCTGTGGCAGCGAAACCTCCTCGGCGATCCCGACGACCCCGACAGCCTCCTCTCCGGCCAGCTCGCCTACTGGCGCGCGGCACTGGCCGGCGCCCCCCAGGAACTCGCCTTGCCCACCGACCGGCCCCGACCGGACGTGGAGAGCCACGCCGGTGACCTGGTGCCGCTGCACGTGCCCGCCGAACTGCACCAGCGGCTGGTGGAGTTGGCGCGGGCCGAGGGCGTGACGATGTTCATGGTGTGGCAGGCGGCCGTCGCCGTGCTGCTGTCACGGCTCGGTGCGGGAGAGGACATTCCACTGGGCAGCCCGGTGGCGGGCCGTACCGACGGGGCCGCTGAGAACCTCGTCGGATTCTTCGTCAACACCCTGGTGCTGCGCACCGACCTGTCCGGCGACCCGGACTTCACCGAGGTGCTGGCCCGGGTGCGGCAGGTCACGCTCGGCGCCCTGGAACACCAGGACATCCCCTTCGAGCGGCTGGTCGAGGAGCTGGCACCGACCCGTTCCATGGGCCGCCATCCCCTCTTCCAGGTCGTCCTGGAGGTGCGGTCCACCCCGCTCACCGCCCCCGAACTGACCGGTGCCGACGTCGAACCACTCCCGTACGGCACCAGCGACGCCAAGTTCGACCTGGACCTCCAGATCGCGGAGAGCTTCGACGCCGGGGGCCGGCCCGCGGGCATGGCGGGCGTGCTCATCTACGCCACCGACCTCTTCGACCCCGGCACCGCCGAGACCCTTGTCGCGCGCCTGCTGCGCGTCCTCGACGACATGGCACGGGACCCCGGCCGCACCGTGCACACGGTCGACGTCCTCGAACCGGCCGAACGGCAGCACGTCGTGGCGGAGTGGCCCGGCCGGCAGCCGCACTTCGCGGGCCACGGCGCCCGCGTCTACGTCCTGGATGCCCACCTCGTCCCCGTGGCTCCGGGCGTACCCGGCGACGTGTACGTCACCGACGGCGCGGCCCAGGACGATGACGCCTCCGTACCCTGCCCGTTCACGGACGACGGGAGCCTCATGCGACCCACCGGCAGCCGCGCCCGCTGGGACCGCGAAGGCAGGCTGCACCCGCTCGACCCGGAGCCCGGCGACACCGCCGACGACACCGCCGCCGGGGTGGCCGCGCGGCGCCCGGTGAGCCTGCGCGAGGAGCTGCTGTGCTCGGTGTTCGCCCAGGTCCTCGGTGTGCCCCGGGTGGGTGTCGACGACGACTTCTTCGCGCTCGGCGGGCACTCGCTCCAAGCGGTGCGCCTGGCCAGCCGGATCCGCGCCGTCCTCGGTGTGGAACTTCGCGTCCGCACCCTGTTCGAGGCGCCGACCGTGGCGGGGCTGGCGGCTCGGCTGGCCGGGTCGGGCGGTACCCCCGTACGTCCGGGGCTGACAGCGGGGGCGCGGCCGGAGCGGCTGCCGTTGTCGTTCGCGCAGCGCCGCCTGTGGTTCGTGGACCGCATGGAGGGTGCCAGCGCGCTGTACAACATTCCGCTGGTGCTGCGGTTGGCCGGGCGTGTCGACGTCGGTGCGTTGCGTACGGCCCTCGGGGATGTGCTGGCCCGGCACGAGACGCTGCGTACCCGGTTCCCGGAGGTGGACGGCGAGCCGTACCAGGAGATCGTGCCCGCTGGTGAGGCCGTGGTGGATCTGCCGGAGGCGGAAGTGGATCCGGCGGAGTTGGAGGCGCGGATCGCGGAGGTGTCGGGGTACGTCTTCGATCTGGCTGTCGACCTGCCTTTTCGGGCGGTCCTGTTCACCCATGGGCCGGAGAGTTCCGTTCTTGTGCTGGTGGTGCATCACATCGCGGGTGACGGCTGGTCGATGGGTCCGTTGTGGCGGGATCTGTCGGCGGCGTATGCGGCGCGGTGTGAGGGTCGGGCGCCGGTGTGGGAGCCGCTGAAGGTGCAGTACGCCGACTACGCGCTGTGGCAGCGAAACCTCCTGGGCGACTCCGACGACCCCGACAGCCTGCTGCGCGGGCAGGTCGAGTACTGGCGGGCCGTACTCGACGGCGCCCCCCAGGAACTCACGCTCCCGCTCGACCGCCCCCGTACCGCCGGCACCGGACGCGGCGCCGGCTGGGTGGACATCGCCGTACCCACCGAACTGCACGTGCGGCTGGTGGAGTTGGCGCGGGCCGAGGGCGTGACGATGTTCATGGTGTGGCAGGCGGCCATGGCCGTGCTGCTGTCACGGCTCGGTGCGGGGGAGGACATTCCGCTGGGCAGTCCGGTGGCGGGCCGCACGGATGAGGCGGTGGAGGACCTGGTGGGGTTCTTCGTCAACACCGTCGTGCTGCGCACCGACCTGTCCGGCGACCCGGACTTCACCGAGGTGCTGGCC
The DNA here is from genome assembly GCF_047337785.1 of Streptomyces lacaronensis. Classification (NCBI taxonomy): domain Bacteria; kingdom Bacillati; phylum Actinomycetota; class Actinomycetes; order Kitasatosporales; family Streptomycetaceae; genus Streptomyces; species Streptomyces lacaronensis. Next base: position 341,444 of record NZ_JBLHDK010000003.1, on the reverse strand, counting down.
CGGGTGCGGCAGGCCGCACTCGGCGCCCTGGAACACCAGGACATCCCCTTCGACCGCCTCGTGGAGGAACTCGCCCCCACCCGCTACACCGACCGCCACCCTCTCTTCCAGGTCATACTGGCCGTGCAGAACATCCCGCAGAGCGACGTGGTGCTGCCCGGTCTCGAGGTGGACGCCCGTCCGGGCCCGCCCACCCTGGCCAAGTTCGATCTCGACTTCCAGGTCATCGAACTCTTCGACGACGCGGGCGAACCGGACGGGATGCTCGGCGGCCTCACCTACGCCACCGACCTCTTCGACCCCGGCACCGCCGAGACCCTTGTCGCGCGCCTGCTGCGCGTCCTGGACGCCGTCACCACGGCCCCTCACCAGCCTGTCGCCCGCGTCGACCTCCTCGACCACACCGAACGGCGGCGCCTCCTCACCGAGTGGAACGCCACCCGTAGCGACACCCTGGCGCTCACCGTCCCGGAACTGTTCACCATCCGCGCCTCCCGGGCCCCGAAGGCCGTCGCCCTCACCTCCGGCACTGAACAGGTCACCTACGGCGAACTGGACACCCGCTCCAACCGGCTCGCCCACCACCTCGTCGACCTCGGTGTCGCCCCCGAGACCCCGGTCGGCGTGGTCATGGACCGCTCGACCGACCTCGTCACCGCTCTGCTCGCGATCCTCAAGGCCGGCGGCGCCTACGTCACCGTCGCCCCGGACCAGCCCGCCCCCCGGATCGCCGAGGTGCTCTCCCGCGCCGGAGTCGGCGTGTGCCTGGCCGACGGCAGGTACGCCGACGACGTGCGCGATGACGTCGCCACCGTGGTCGTCGCCGACGACGGCGGCACCGCCTGGGCGGACCGCCCGGCCACCGCGGTCACCGGGCGCAGTCTGCCCGATCAGCTCGCCTACATCATGTTCACCTCCGGCTCCACCGGCGAACCGAAGGGCATCGCGACCACCCACCGGGACATCGTCGACCTCGCCGGCGACCGCTGCTGGCAGTTCCCCGGCACCGCCCGCGGCCTGTTCGCCGCACCGCACACCTTCGACGGCTCCACCGTGGAGCTGTGGGTGCGGCTGCTCACCAGCGGCGAACTCGTCATCGCCCCGCCCGGCCGCCTCGACGCCGCCCGGCTGCGGTCCCTCGTCGCCCAGCACGCGCTGACGCACGTGCATATGACGGCGGGCCTGTTCCGCGTCATCGCGGAGGAGGACCCGTCCGCCTTCGCCGGCGTGTCCGACGTGCTCACCGGCGCCGACGTCGTCCCCAAGGCCGCCGTGCGGCAGATCCTCGAGGCGGTCCCCGGGATCGTCGTCCGCAGCAGCTACGGCCCCACCGAGGTCACCGTCATCGGCACCCAGATCCCGCTGACCGACCCCGAGGGGATCGGCCAGAGCGTCCCCATCGGCCGGCCCATGGACAACACCCGGATGTACGTCCTGGACAACGCCCTGGACCCGGTCCCGGCGGGAGTCGCCGGAGAGCTGTACATCGCCGGGGCCGGCCTCGCCCGCGGCTACGTCGGCCGCGCCGGGCTCACCGCGGAACGCTTCGTGGCCTGCCCGTTCGACGGGGTCGGCGAACGCATGTACCGCACCGGTGACCTGGTGCGGTGGCGGACTGACGGGGTGCTGGAGTTCGTCGGTCGCGTCGACGACCAGGTGAAGATACGCGGGTTCCGGGTGGAGCCCGCGGAGGCCGAGTCACTGCTCGCCGCGCACCCGGCCGTGGGCCAGGCGGTGGTCGCCGTCCGGGAGGACACTCCGGGCGACAAACGCCTGGTCGCGTACGTGGTATCGGCGGCCGACGCCGCTGAATCGGGCGACGCGCTCCGCGACCATGTCGCCGCCCGGCTGCCGGACTACCTGGTGCCGAGCGCCGTGGTCACCCTGGACCGGCTGCCGCTGACCGGCAACGGCAAGGTGGACCGGGCCGCCCTGCCCGCCCCCGAGACGGTCGCCGCCGGCGCGTTGCTCCGCCCGCCGTCGCTGCGCGAGGAGCTGCTCTGCTCCGTCTTCGCCCATGTGCTGGGCGTGCCCCGGGTGGGTGTGGACGACGACTTCTTCGCGCTCGGCGGGCACTCGCTGCTCGCCGTACGCCTCGTCAGCCGCGTCCGCGTCGTTCTGGGCGCGGAGATCCCCGTGCAGGCCGTCTTCGAGACGCCCAGCGTCGCCGGACTGGCCGCGGCGATCGACGCGACCGGCGTCCTCCCGGCCCGGCCCGCCCTCACGCCCCGGCCGCGGCCGGAGCGGCTGCCGCTGTCGTACGCCCAGCGTCGCCTGTGGTTCGTGGATCGCCTCGAAGGCGCCAGCGCGCTCTACAACATCCCTCTCGTGCTGCGGCTGACCGGCCTCCTCGACATCGGTGCGCTGCGCGCCGCCCTGGCCGACGTGGTGGCCCGGCACGAGAGCCTGCGCACCCGCTTCCCGCAGCAGGACGGCCGGCCCTACCAGGACGTCGTACCCGCCGGCGAGGTCCGTCCGCACCTGGACGTCGTGCCCGTCTCCCGCGCCGCGCTCGACGCGCGGATCGCCCAGGCGGCCGGCCACGTCTTCGACCTCGCCGGGGAACTTCCCGTGCGGGCGACCCTGTTCGACGTCGGCGGGCCGGCCGCCGGTGACGCGGCAGAAGCGGCGCAGGGAGCCGTACCGGCTGAAGGGGGCGAGGCCGTGCTGGTCCTCGTCACCCACCACATCGCCGCCGACGGCTGGTCCATGGCCCCGCTGCTGCGCGACCTGTCCACCGCCTACACCGCCCGCCGCGCCGGGAGCGCACCGCGCTGGGAACCGCTGCCGGTGCAGTACGCCGACCACACCCTGTGGCAGCGCGAACTGCTCGGCGACTCCGACGACCCGGACAGCCCCCTCAACGGCCAGGTCGCCTTCTGGAAGGACGCGCTGCACGGCATCCCGGAGGAGCTGGAGCTGCCCACCGACCGGCCCCGGCCCGCGGTCGCGAGCCGCGAGGGCGGCTGGGTGCCGCTGCGGGCTACGGACGAGTTGCACGGCGCGCTGGCCCAATTGGCCGCCGCGCAGGGCGTCACCATGCACATGGTGTGGCAGGCGGCGGTCGCCGTCCTGCTGTCCCGGCTCGGGGCGGGCGAGGACATCCCACTCGGCAGCCCGGTCGCCGGCCGCACCGACGAGGCCGCCGACGACCTGGTCGGCTTCTTCGTCAACACCCTGGTGCTGCGCACCGACCTGTCCGGCGACCCCACCTTCGCCGAGGTCCTCGGCCGGGTACGGAGGTCGGCGCTGGGCGCGCTGGGGCATCAGGAAGTGCCGTTCGAGCGGCTCGTGGAGGAACTGGCACCGGCCCGGTCCATGGGCCGCCACCCCCTCTTCCAGGTCATGCTGGCCGTGCAGAACGTGCCCACTGCCACCATTGACCTGCCGGGCCTGCACGTCGAGGGCGTTGCCACCGATGTGCCCGGGGCCAAGTTCGACCTCGACTTCCAGGCCGTCGAACGGTTCGACGACGAGGGCCGGCCCGCCGGCGTCGACGGTGGGCTCACCTACGCCGCCGACCTCTTCGACCGCGCCACCGCCGAGACCCTGGTCGCCCGGCTGCTGCACGTACTGCGCGTCGTCGCCGCGGACCCACGGCTGCGGGTCCGCGACATCGACCCTCTGGACGCCAACGAACGGCACCACGTCCTCACCGAGTGGAACGCCACCGGCCGGTCCGAACCGGCCGCGACCGTGCCCGCCCGGTTCCGCGCGCAGGCCGCCCGCACCCCGGACGCTCCCGCCCTGGTCTCCGACGGCACCCGAATGACGTACGCCGAACTCGACGCCGCATCCGACCGGCTCGCCCGGCATCTCGTGCGCCATGGCGCCGGGCCGGAGAAGTACGTCGCCGTCGTCATGGACCGCTCACCGCAGATGGTCACCGCCCTCCTCGCCGTCCTGAAGACGGGCGGCGCCTATCTTCCCGTGGACACCGGATACCCGGCCGCCCGCATTGAGTTGATGCTGCGGGACACCGGCCCGGTCGCCCTCCTCACCACCACTGACGTCGCGGCCCGGCTGCCCGCGACGACCGCCGTGCCGGTCCGTCTCGTCCTGGACGACCCGGCGACGCGTGCCGCCGTGCACGCCGAGGACGCCACGCCCCCGGCTCCGCTCCCGCATCTCGACGCGGCCGCCTACACCGTCTACACCTCCGGCTCTACCGGCACCCCAAAGGGTGTCGCCGTCACCCACCGCGCCATAGACCGGCTGGTCCGCCCCGCCGACTACGCGGACGTCCGGGCCGGGGACGTCGTGGCGCACATGGCGTCCGTGTCGTTCGACTGCACCACCTTCGAGATCTGGATCACCCTGCTCAACGGCGCCACCCTCGCCGTCGCACCCGCCGGGACGCCGTCCGCCGCCTCCCTGCGCACCTTCCTGGCCGCGCACCGCGTCACCGTCGCCGTGCTGCCCACCGGACTGCTGCACCAGGTCGTCGACCTCGGCGTCGACGCGCTGCGCGGCGTGCGCTCCCTGCTGACCGGCGGCGACGTACTCTCCGTCGAGCACTGCCGCGCCCTGCTCGACGCGCTGCCCGACACCGTCCTGATCAACGGCTACGGCCCCACCGAAAGCACCACCTACACCCACAGCCACCCCGTCAGCCGCGCGGACGTCGACAGCGGCCGGGACATCCCCATCGGCCGCGCCCTGGCCCGAACCCGCGGCTACGTCCTCGACAGCGCCCTGCGCCCGGCTCCCGTCGGTGTGCCCGGTGAGCTGTACATAGCCGGTGACGGACTCGCCCGCGGCTACGCCGGACGCCCCGGACTGACCGCCGAACGCTTCGTCGCCTGCCCGTTCGAGGGCGCGGGCGCCCGTATGTACCGCACCGGCGACCTGGTGCGGTGGCGGGCCGACGGGGTGCTGGAGTTCGTCGGCCGCGTCGACGACCAGGCCAAGATCGGCGGATTCCGCGTCGAGCCCGGCGAGGTGGAGGCCGTCGTGTCCGCGCACGCCGACGTGACCCAGGCCGTGGTCGCCGTCCGCGAGTACGGTCCGGGGGACAAGCGCCTGGCGGCGTACGTGGTGCCCGCCGGCCGCACCGACGGTGCCCAACTCGCTTCCAGCTTGCGGGAGTTCGTGGCCGAGCGGCTGCCGAAACATCTGGTGCCGTCCTATGTGACGGTGCTCGACCGGCTGCCCCTGACCGCGAACGGCAAGGTGGACCGCGCCGGTCTGCCGGAACCCGAACCCATGTCCGCGACTGGCCCCGGACGTGCCCCGGCCTCCCCGCGGGAGGAACTCCTGTGCACCGTCTTCGCCTATGTGCTCGGCGTGCCGCGCGTCGGTCCCGACGATGACTTCTTCGCCCTGGGCGGGCACTCTCTGCTCGCGGTGCGGCTGGTCAGCCGCATCCGGGCCGTCCTCGGTGTGGAGACCTCCGTACGGGCGGTGTTCGAGGCGCCGACCGTGGCCGGACTCGCCCGGAAGCTGGCGCAGTCCGTCGGCCCGGTACGGCCGCCGGTGGTGCCGATGCCCCGGCCCGCCGTGCTGCCGGTGTCCTACGGGCAGAGCCGCCTGTGGTTCCTGGACCGTCTGGAGGGCCCCAACCACCTCTACAACATCTGCCTGCTGCTGCGGCTGTCCGGGCAGTTGGACACCGCGGCCCTGCGGGCGGCCCTGACCGATGTGGTGGCCCGGCACGAGAGCCTGCGGACCACCTTCCCCTTGGTGGGCGATCAGCCGTCCCAGCTGGTCCACCCCGCCGAAGAGGTGACCGTCGACCTGCCGACGACCACCATCATGGCAGCGGAGCTGGCGGAGCGCCGCAGTGAGCTGGCCGCCCACGCCTTCGACCTCGCCGCCGAACTGCCCGTGAAGGGCGACCTGTTCCGCCTCATGGAAGGTGAGTCATCCTGCGGCGAGGAATGGGCGCTCTCGTTGGTCGTCCATCACATCGCGGGTGACGGATGGTCCATGGGTCCCCTGTGGCGGGATCTGTCGGAGGCGTACGCGGCGCGGTGCGCGGGGTACGAGCCGGGCTGGGAGCCGCTGCCGATGCAGTATGCCGACTACACACTGTGGCAGCGGGACCTGCTGGGAGATATGGATCGCCCGGACAGTGTGCTCGCCGAACAGGTGGCCTACTGGAAGGCCCAGCTTGCAGGGGCACCCGAGGAGCTGACCCTTCCGGTGGACCGGGCGCGGCCGGCCGTGGCCGGCCGCCGGGCCGGATGGGTTCCGCTGCGGATACCGGCGCGACTGCACGCGCGACTGACCGAACTGACGCTGGGCCAGGGCGTGACGATGTTCATGCTGCTCCACGCGGCGGTCTCGGTGCTGCTGTCGAAGAGCGGCGCCGGGCGGGACATCGTGATCGGCAGCCCGGTGGCCGGGCGGATGGACCAGGGCCTGGACAAGCTGGTCGGATTCTTCTCCAACACTGTGGTGATGCGGACCGACCTGTCGGGCGACCCGGACTTCGTGGAACTGCTCCACCGGGTGCGTGCCGCCAGTCTGGAGGCGTTCGAGCACCAGGACGTGCCCTTCGAGCGGCTCGTGGAAGAGCTGGCACCGGCCCGTTCGATGGCCAGGCACCCGCTGTTCCAGGTCCTGCTCGCCGTGCAGAACAACCCTCGGTCGGTGCCGCAACTGCCCGACGTGCGGGTGACCGAGGATTCCACAGGTCTGCCCTCGGCCAGGTTCGACCTGGACATCGAGGTCCACGAGCAGTTCGACGAGACGGGTGCGCCGGCGGGCCTGGACGGCGGGGTGGTGTTCGCGGCCGAGCTGTTCGACCAGTCCACCGTGGAGAGCCTGACGGCCCGGCTCGTACGGGTCCTGGAGGCAGTCACCGCGGACCCCACCACACCGGTGCACGGCATCGATCTGCTCGACGGCGCTGAACGGCGGCGGGTGCTCGAGGAATGGAACGACACCGCCCATCCGGTGCCGGAGGCGACCCTCGCCGAACTGCTCCACCAGCAGGCCCAACGCACCCCCGACGCCATCGCCCTGTTCGCGGAGGAGGAGCGGGTCTCCTACGCCGAGCTGGACGCGCGGACGAACAGGCTCGCCCGGTACCTGATCGCCCGCGGGGCGGGGCCGGAAGCCCCGGTCGGCGTGGTCATGGACCGTTCTGTGGAACAGGTCGTCGCACTCCTGGCCGTCATCAAGGCCGGCGGCGCCTACCTGGCCATCGACTCCGACCAGCCGTTCCAGCGCGTGAACCGCTCGCTCGCCGACGCCTCACCGGTGGCCGTGGTGAGCACGGAGGGCGTCGCCTCCCGGCTCCGGCGCCCCACCGGCCCGTCCCAGCCGGCGGAGGCCGTGGCGGAGTGGATCAGGCTGGACGATCCGGAGGTACGGGCGGAGGTGGCCGCGGCGGATGCCCGGGAGGTCACCGACGCCGACCGGACAACGCCACTGCGGCCCGGCCATCCGGCCTATGTGATGTACACCTCCGGGTCCACCGGCACCCCGAAGGGCGTCACCGTCCCGCACCACGGGGTGGTCAACCAACTGGCCTGGATGCAGGAGAGGTTCCAGCTGGGAACTGCGGACCGGATCCTGCAAAAGGCTTCGTTCGGGTTCGACGCCTCGGTATGGGAGCTGTTCTGGCCGTTGCTGACCGGCGCCGGGATGGTGCTGGCCCGACCGGGCGAGCACCGGGATCCCCGATACCTGACCGACTTGATCGACCGGGCGCAGGTGACGGTCGTTCAGCTCGTTCCCTCTGTGCTGCGGGCGTTCCTGGAAGACGCGGCCATGGAGAAGTGCACCAGCCTGCGGACGGTCCTCTGCATCGGGGAGGCGCTGCCGGCACCGGTGCGCGACCGCTGCCAAGCCGCGCTGGGCGTGCCGTTGCACAACCTCTACGGGCCCACCGAAGCCTCGGTCGCCGTCACCTCCTGGGAGTGCGATCCGGAGCGGGACGGCGAGACGGTGCCGATCGGACAGCCCATCTGGAACATCGGGGCCTATGTGCTCGACGGTGGTCTCCGGCCCGTGCCACCGGGCGTGGCGGGGGAGTTGTACGTGGCCGGCGACGGGCTCGCCCGGGGCTATCTGGGGCGTCCGGCACTCACGTCCGAGCGGTTCGTGGCCTGCCCGTTCGGACCGGCTGGGGAGCGGATGTACCGGACGGGCGATGTGGCCCGGTGGGATGCCGCGGGTCGGCTGGAGTTCGTCGGCCGAGTCGACGAGCAGGTCAAGATCCGCGGTTTCCGGGTCGAGCCGGGTGAGATCGAGGCGGCACTCGCCGGGCATGAACAGGTGGCGCAGGCGGCGGTCGTCGTCCGGGAAGCGGTTCCCGGTTCTCCGCGCCTGGTGGCCTATGTCGTCGCCCATGCCGGAGCCGATGTCGACAGCGAGCGACTGGCGGCGGCGGTGCGGGAGTTCGCGGCGAGCCGGCTGCCGGAGTACATGGTGCCGGCGGCGGTGGTCGTGCTGGAGAAACTGCCGCTGACGGCGAACGGCAAGCTGGACCGCGCCGCGCTCCCCGCACCCGACCACTCCACCGGCCCCGGATCGGGCGGCCGCGGCCCGGTCACACTGCGGGAGCAACTGCTCTGCTCGATCTTCGAACAGGTGCTGGAGGTGCCGTCCGTCGGGGTCGAGCAGAGCTTCTTCGAGCTGGGAGGGCACTCGCTGCTGGCGGTGCGGCTGGTCAACCGCATCCGGGCGGTCCTCGACGCGGAGATACCGGTACGGGCGGTGTTCGAGGCGCCGACCGTCGTCGGCCTCCTCGACCGGATCGCCCGGGGCGGGCAGCGGAAGACCACGGATGTGCTGGTGCCCATGCGGTCGAGCGGCGACCGGGCGCCGATCTTCTGCGCACACACCGTGCTGGGGCTCGGCTGGGAATACGGCTGGCTCGCCAACTGTGTGTCGGACCGGTATCCGCTCTACGCCCTGCGGCCCCGGGGCACGGACACGGGCACGGCCGAACTGCCCGACTCGCTGTCGCAGATGGCCGCCGACTATGTCGCACAGATCCGTACGGTGCAGCCCACAGGTCCCTACCAGCTGCTCGGTTGGTCCTTCGGCGGGAACGTCGTCCAGGAGATGGCCGCCCAGCTCCGGGACGCCGGCGAGGAGGTGTCGCTCCTGGTCGTACTGGACTCGAGCCCGATGGACGGGGACCCCACCGCGGAGCAGCGGGCGGGCTTCGTCGAGCAGGAGGACACGGTGGCCGGGGCACTCACCGGAGAGGAACACGAGGCGTACATCCGCATCGTGCGCAACAACACGAAGATCCTGCTGGCACACCGGACGCGGAAGACGGCCGGTGACTTGCTGCTGCTCTCCGCCGACGCGGAACCGAAGGCCGACCTGTGGCATCCCTTCGTCGCCGGCGAGGTCCGGGAGCACACGCTCGACTGCTCCCACCGCGAGATGTTGCTGAACCCCGACGTCGCCCGGCAGATCTGGGACATCGTGGCCGCCGAGCTGGACGGGAGGCGGGCCGAGTAGTTCCCGCCGGGACCATCCGCGGGCAAGCCGCCCCGCGCCGTTTCACCGATCAGCAGGAGGAGACCCCATGCAGGACACAGCCACCGGTGCCCCCGGCGCCGAACGGGCGGCGCCCGGTGAGCGTGCGGAGGCCGTCGCCGCCCTGGCCCGCTCGTGCGGCGCCGAGGCCGAGGCGGTGTGGCGTGCCGCACGGCTGAAGGTCGCCTCGGTGGTCCTGGGGGCGCCCGCGTTGCCGCCCGACGCCACCTGGCGCGACCTGATCCTGCGCGCGGCCACCGCGGAGGGGCGTGAGGAAGCCGAGGAAGCCTGGGAAGGCGCCGGGGCACAGCCCCACATACCCGCCGAGCGCCTGGACCACTACGTCCGGCGCGCCCTGCGACTGTTGACCGGCGCCCCCGACGCGCCGCACACCCGGCACGGGCTGCTCTCGGCGGCAGAGGCCGAGGAGGTCATCTCCGTCGGCTCCGGCCCGGTACGGCCGCTGCCCGGCCGCCGCTTCCATGAACTCTTCGAGGAGCGCGTCCGACGCCACCCCGACGCGGTCGCCGTTGTGCACGGCCCGGCCACCCGGACGTACCGCGAGGTCAACGAGGACGCCAACAAGATCGCCTGGGCGCTGCACCGGCGGGGGCTGCACCCGGAGGACGTGGTCGCCGTCGTCACCGAGCGCACCCCGCACTGGCTCGCCGCTGTGCTCGCCGTGTTCAAGGCGGGCGGCTGCTACCTGCCGCTGGAGCCCCGTTTCCCCGCCGGGCGCATGGCCAGGACCCTTACCCGGGCGGAGTGCCGCTGGGTCCTCGCCGACCGCGACGTACCGCCCCTGGACGAGGCACTCGACGGCCGCGACGCGGTGCACCGCATGGACGTACGCGAGGTGATCGACGCCGACGGCCCCCGCCACGACCCGGGCCTGCCCGTAGCCGGTGACCAACTGGCGTACGTGTACTTCACCTCGGGCTCCACCGGCGAACCCAAGGGCGCCCTGTGTGAGCACGACGGCTTTCTCAACCATCTCTACGCCAAGATCGAGGACCTCGGCGTCCAGGAGGGTGACACGGTCGCTCAGACCGCGCCGCAGTGCTTCGACATCTCCCTGTGGCAGCTGGTCTCCCCGCTGCTGCTGGGCGGCCGTACCCTGCTGGTCGAGCAGGAGGCCGTGCTCGACGTGCGCCGGTTCGTCGACCTGCTGGCCCGCCACCGCGTCCAGGTCGCCCAGGTGGTGCCGACCTACCTCGAACTCCTCCTCGCGGAGACACCCGACGGCCGCGCCGCACTGCCCGGCCTGCGCGTCATGGCCGTCACCGGGGAGGCGCTGAAGAAGGAGCTGGTGCGCCGGTGGTTCGCTGCCTTCCCCGGCGTCCCCCTGGTCAACTGCTATGGGCTCACCGAGGTCAGCGACGACTCCAACCACGGTGTCATGCACGCGCTGCCCGGCCACCGTTCCATACCGCTCGGCGACACCATCCGCAACTGCCGTGTGTATGTGATGGACGAACAGCTCCACCTCGTGCCCATCGGCGCGCCCGGCGAGATCGTCATGGCCGGCGTCTGCGTCGGCCGCGGCTACGTCAACGACCCCGACCGTACGGCCGCCGTCTACGGGCACGACCCCTATCGCCCCACCGACCGCCTCTACCGCTCGGGCGACTTCGGCCGCCGGCTGCCCTCCGGGGACTTCGAATACCTGGGGCGACGCGACTCCCAGGTGAAGATCAGCGGATTCCGCATCGAGATCGGCGAGATCGAGGACCGGCTGCTACAGGTGCCCGGCGTGCGCGACGGCGCCGTCGTCGTCGCCGGAACCCAGGACGATCCCCAACTCGTCGCCTACTACACCGGCGAGGATGCCCCCGACAGTGACGGTGTCGCCCGGGCCCTGGGCGCCGCTCTGCCCGACTACATGGTGCCGCCCCGGCTGTACCACACGCGCGAACTTCCCCTGTCCGGCAACGGAAAGATCGACAAGATCGCCCTCACCGCCCGGGCCGGCCACGACCGCGACACCGGCGGCGCCGACGGCGCCGGTACGGGCACCCCGCGGCTCGCCACGGACACCGAACGCCGCGTCGTCGCCCTGTGGGCCCGGCTGCTGAAGGTGCCCGAGGAGCGCATCGGCCGCGACTCCCGCTTCGCCGAACTCGGCGGCACCTCGCTGTCCGCGATCCGGCTGTCCATCGCCCTCGACCGCCTGGTGACCGTCGCCGACCTCAAGGACACCCCCACGGTCGCCGACGTCGCGGCCCTTCTCGACCGCGCGTCCGCGGCGGCGGCCGGGGAGGGAGCCCCGGCGGACCCCGCCCCGCCGCCGGCCGCCCCCGCCCCGGTCGCGGCCGGGCCCGACCCGCTGCGCGTGCTCGACGCCCGTGGCGGCCCGGACCCCGCCGGGCGGGCCGCCGCGCACCGCGGCGCTGCCCGCGCCGCGCTCGCCGAGTCCGGCGCCGTCATGCTGCGCGGCTTGGGCGTCCGCACCCCCGGCGACGTCGCCGACGTGGCCGCGGCGCTGGGCATCGCGGCGATGACGGAGCGCGAGGGCTTCGCTCCCCGCACCGCCCATGCGCCGGGCGTCTACTCCGGCAGTCACTGGCCCGCCGACGAACCGATGTGCATGCACCACGAGTTGAGCTACGCCGCCACCCTCCCCGGCACCCTCCTCTTCGGCTGCCTCACCGCACCCGGCAGCGGCGGCCGCACCACCGTCGCCGACTCCCAGCGAGTCCTCGCCGCCCTGCCACCGGGCCTCGTCGCCCCCTTCGAGCGCCACGGCTGGCTGCTGCGCCGCATGTACCACGACGTGGGGGTTGCCTGGGCCGACGCGTTCGGCACCACCGACCGCTCGGCCGTCGACGCCTACTGCGCCGCCGCCGGGATCGAGCACGCCTGGCTGTCCGACGACCGGCTCGTCACGTGCCAGCGCCGCACCGCCGTCGTACGCCACCCGCGCACCGGGGTGCCCGGCTGGTTCAACCAGATCGCCTTCCTCAACGGGCTCACCATGGACCCGGCCGTCCGTGCCTACCTCACCGACGTTTACGGCCCCGACGGGCTCCCCTTCGACACCTCTGCCGGCGACGGCACCCCCGTCACCGCCGCCACGGTGGACGGCATCAACGCCGTCTACGACCGGTTCACCGTCGGCGAGCCGTGGCAGGAGGGCGACGTCCTCCTCGTCGACAACATCCGCACCGCCCACGCCCGCGAACCGTACGAAGGGCGGCGCGACATCGCCGTCGTCCTGGGCGACCCCGCCGAACTGCCCGGCCATGTGCTGCCGGTGAGTGACGGCGAGCACCCGTGACCCGCCGTGGCCCGACGGCCACTACCACACCGGCCGGCGCCGCCGGCCGGGTTCCCTGCGCGCGGAAGGTCCATCCCTCATGACACATCCCACCGACGGCAAGGTCTACGACGTCATGGTCGCCGGGGGTGGCCCCGCCGGTTCGTCCGTGGCGACGTTCGCGGCCATGCAGGGCCACCGTGTCCTGCTGCTGGAAAAGGAGGAGTTTCCCCGGTACCAGATTGGCGAGTCCCTGCTGCCGTCCACGGTGCACGGGATCTGCGGCCTGCTCGGCGTCACGGAGGAACTGGAGAGCGCCGGGTTCGTGCGCAAGCGCGGCGGCACCTTCCGCTGGGGCTCCAACACCGAACCCTGGTCCTTCGACTTCGCGCTCTCCGAGAAGTTCGCCGGTCCGACCTCTTACGCCTACCAGGTCGAACGCGCGAAGTTCGACCAGCTGCTCCTCGACAACGCCCGCCGCAAGGGCGTCGAGGTGCGCGAACGGTGCGCGGTGCGCGACGTCCTGGAGGACGACGGCCGGGTCCGCGGTGTCCGGTACACCGACCCGGACGGTGCCGAGCGCGCGGTGCACGCCCAGTTCGTGGTGGATGCCACCGGCAACCAGAGTCGGCTTCAGCGGTACGTCGGCGGACAGCGCCACTACTCGGATTTCTTCCAGAACATCGCGCTGTTCGGCTATTTCGAGGGCGGCCGGCGGCTGCCCCCGCCCCACAGCGGGAACATCACCTGTGTGGCCTTCCCCGCGGGCTGGTTCTGGTACATCCCGCTGAGCGACACCCTCACCTCGGTCGGCGCCGTGGTCCGCACGGACTGCGCGGACCAGGTGCGCGGCGACCGGGCCGAGGCGCTGGCCGCACTGATCGCGGACTGCCCGCTGATCGCCGACTACCTCTCCGACGCCCGGCGGGTGACCAGCGGCCGGTACGGCGAGGTCCGCGTCCGCAAGGACTGGTCCTACCTCCACGACACCTTCTGGCAGCCGGGCATGGCCCTCGTCGGCGACTCCGTGGGCTTCATCGACCCGCTGTTCTCCTCCGGCGTCCACATGGCGACCTACAGTGCCCTGCTGGCCGCCCGCTCCCTCAACACCGCGCTCCGCGGCGACCTGGGGGAGCGCGAGTGCTTCGCGGAGTACGAGGCCCGGTACCGCAAGGAGTACCAGGCGTTCCACGACTTCCTCGTGAACTTCTACGACGTCAATCGCGACGAGCAGCAGTACTTCGAGGTGGCCAGGCACGTCACCCGGGACACCGCGCCCGGCGCCGGGGCGTTCGTGGGGCTGGTCGGCGGCGGCGCCTCGGACGAGGCGGTGCTGACCTCCGAGTCCTACCGCGACAAGCGCAAGAAGGACCTTCTCGAACAGTCCCGGGGCGTGCACCAGGAGGGGCACCGCATCCAGCTACAGGCGGCTTTCGGCGAAGCGGTCGACGACACCCCGCTCAGCGCGGACGGCCTGGTCGTCAGCCAGGACGGCATGCACTGGGAGAAGAGCGTGACGTCCTCGACGGTGTGACGCGTTCGCCGACGGACGCGGACACCCGGTCCGACCCGGACCGGGTGCGGTCGATTGTCAAATACATGCGGTCGCGAGATGAGATTTGGTCATGGATGAATCCCTGCACACCGTCACGACGATGCCGACGGCGCGTCAGCCCGGCCGTCCCTTCGACCCGCCGGCAGAGCTGCTCGACGCCCGTCGGCACGGCCCCATCAGCCGCTACACCTTCCCCGGTGGAAAACCCGGCTGGCTGCTCACCGGGTACGACCTGATCAAGTCGGTCCTGGCCGACCCGAGGTTCAGCTCACGCCAGGAGCTCATGCTCCACCCGACCATCGACTACGGAGACGCCGAATTCTCCCCGGCGCCGCCCGGTGAGTTCCTCTTCATGGACGACCCCCGGCACAGCCGTTATCGGAAACCGTTGATGGGCAAGTTCACCGTACGGCGGATGCGACTGCTCACCGAGCGGGTCGAGGAGATCACCGCCGACCACCTGGACGCCATGGAGAAAGCCGGGCCTCCGGCGGACCTGGTGACCGCGTTCGCCAAACCCATCCCCGCCATCATGATGTGTGAGCTGCTGGGGGTGCCGCGCCAGGACCGGGACTCCTTCCGGGAACAGATCGACGCGTTCAGGGACGTGGAGGCAGACGGCGAGGACGTGATGGCGGCCTATACGGCGACTCAGAACCACCTCGCGGAGTTGGTGGCCGCCAAACGCGCGTCCCCCACCGACGACGTGCTCAGCGACCTCACCGACAGCGATCTGACCGATGAGGAGCTGAAGGGCATCGCCCTGTTCCTGCTGGCGGCCGGACTCGACACCACCATGCACATGCTGGCGCTCGGCACCTTCGCGCTGCTGCGCAACCCGGATCAGCTGGCCGCGCTGCGCGCCGACCCCTCACTCACCGACCGGGCCGTGGAGGAGCTGCTGCGGTATCTGAGCGTCGGCAAGACGTTCATGCGGACCGCGCTGGAGGACGTCGACCTCGGCGGCCAGACCATCAAGGCCGGCTCGCCGCTGATCCTGTCGTACAACACCGCCAACCGCGACCCCGAGCGCTTCGCCGACCCCCACGTGCTCGACCTTCACCGGCAGGACGGCGGGCACCTGGCCTTCGGCCACGGCGTCCACCAGTGCCTGGGCCAGCAACTGGCCCGCGTCGAGATGCGCGTCGCCTTCCCCGCCCTCCTCAACCGCTTCCCCACACTGCGCCTAGCCATACCGGCCGAACAGGTCCCCCTGCGCCCGGAGGCGGAGATCGCGGACGTCCACGGGGTGAAGAGTCTCCCGGTCACCTGGGATGCGTGACCAATGAGGATCACGGGGCCTCGAAGGACAGGCCCCCCGGGGCGCGGGGCTGTGCCGATGTGCGGCTCCGCCGCGCGGGCCGACCGGCCACGACGGTGCCGCGGACGATCGACCGCAGGTCAGGGCACTTCCAGCGGAGCGCTTAGTAGCCGACGCGGGCGTTGATGCGGCGCGGGTAGTAACGTTCGTCGCCGATCTGCTCGTAGTCGGGCTTGCGCGGGGTGTCGCTCGTGGGCAGGTCCCCGGAGACGACGACGCGCTGGCCGCGGCGGTATTCCTGGTAGTCGTTGATGGCAACGTGCTGGGTGGCCCGGTTGTCCCAGAGTGCCACGGTGTGCGGGTCCCAGCGATGCCGGCAGGTGAAGCGTGGCTGCTCGGAGTGTTCGAACAGGTGCTGGAGCACGGCGTCGCTCTCGTGCCGGGACAGCTGCGGGATGTGCGAGGTCCACATCCGGGTGACATAGAGCGACCGGCGCCCGGTTACCGGGTGGACCCGCACGACGGGGTGCTCGGCGGACATCTCGACGACCGGCGGTACCTTCAGCACGTGGACGGCGGTGAGGCCCTCGAGCATCTCCCGGAATGTCGGGGACAGAGTCTCGTACGCGAGGTACTGGTTGCTCCACATGGTGTCGCCGCCCGATGGCGGGCAGGTGATCAGGTGCAGGATCGCGGCGATGGGCGGATTGGGACTGAAGCTGACGTCGATGTGCCACTCGTCGGCCTTCCCACCCTTGTCGGGCTCGATCAGCGTGACCTCGGGGTAATCCTCCAGCCTGGGCAGGTTCGGGTGGACCTTGACGTCGCCGAACCGCCTACCCAGCGCCACGTGCGCCTTCGGGGTCAGGTGCTGCTGGTCCGGGAAGAACAGCACGAGGTGTTCGAGCATGAGCGCGTGGATCCGGTCGAACTGCGCGTCCGTGACCTCGTTCAGATCGATTCCGCGCACCTCGGCGCCGAGGGCGCCGGAGACGAGGCGGATGTCGAGGCCGCCGCCGGAAGCGGCGGCCGGAGCAGTGGGCCTGGTGGTGGGCTGCCGGGATGCGGACTGCGGCACAGCGGTATCTCCTTCATCTGCAGGGGAGCCGAGGTATGAGGGAGGGCGGTGGCGGACCGGTGGCTCAGCCCTCCCGGCACCCGGTGGGAGGGCGTACCGGGTGCCAGGCCGACCTGCTGGAACCGGTCCAGCGGGGGCATCAGCAGGGGCTGAGTGCCACCGCCAGAGCTCACCGGAGTGCCCCCGCTCCACCGCCGTCGACGGGCGGGTCACGGTGCAGCCAGTCCAGGAAGGGCTGCGGAGCGAGGGGGGCGACCCGCTTCCGGTACGCGTCCAGGTCGTCCTCGGTCAGGAGTTCGCGGCCGGCGCCCGAGCGTCCGGAGCGGAAGAATTCCACCGGATCCGTGAGGATTTCCGAGTCCGGCGCCAGCCACTCCGCGCGGGCCTTCATCTCGTCGAACGTCGCGGCCTTCACCAACTCGGGCCAGACAGCCTCGTCCACCGTGATGCCCAGCCACTCGGCCAGCGCCGCCATGTGACCCGCGAGGTCGGCGCACAGGTCGTCGTAGTGCAGGAGCCTGATGTTCGGCTGCGCCCGCCTTTTCCAGGCGTCGAGGGGATGATGGAGCTCGGCAGCGGCCACGTCCTGTTCCCAGCCGTCGGCCGGATCGGGCTGACACCACTTCAGCAGCCACTCGCGCTCCGGCGGAAGCGTGAGCGAGGAGGGGCTGGAAGACGGTGCGTCCGGGTCGTCCTGGAAGGCGCGCAGCCACTCGGCGCGGGTGCCGGCGGCCTGGTGGTACAGGGACAGTGCCCGGTCGAGAGGATGCCGGGCGACTACAAGGTAGCTGACGCGCGGGTCGAGCGGTAGACCGTCGAGCGGGACGTGCGTCTTGATGAAGCGGCGGTGTTCCTGCTCGGCGAGTTCCGCGTAGACCTTCTCCTGCGGTGTGAACACTTGGTCCAACCACGGTGACAGGGCTGACAGCGGCTTCGGGAGATCAGGCGTCTGGAAGATGAGCAGCGCACAGATCATCTGCACCCACGTCGTACCCGACTTCGCCGGGCTGCTGATGACGATGTCACCGACACGCACCGGGAAGTCGTCCCAACGGGCGCTGTCTTGTTGCGGCGAACGGTACCGACGGGGTGCTTCCGTCATCGTCGCCTCCCGACCGGCAGGAGGACGTCGCTCAGCACCCATGCGCCACCATCACAGGTGGCCGGAGACGGCACGGGGCGACGCTTCTTCAGGACCGGGTCTTGACCACTCACCTGACGGCACTCCTCACATGAGAACGGAGAGGCGGCGGATACCGCCCCAACCTGTCGTCGCTGCCGCGGAGAAACATCCACAATCACCACAGTTACGGCCGTACGGCGGTCCCTCCGCCGCGCGGCGAGCGGGAGGACGGCCGTACGGCGCTGAGACTGGCGCTGACGACCGGCCGTCGCTTCGTCAGACGTGGGCGGCGGCCTCCGACAAGGCGGGTGCCATGACCATCTTGTGGTCTGCGTTTGTCAACGCTTGACGCCCAGGCTCAGCCCGTGCTCGTACGGCAGCCCGCCGACCGTCCTGACCTCCTCGAACCCGGCCCGGCCGAGCCACCGTTCGTAGTCCCGGGCAGGGTAGGCCATGCCCCGGCCGCTGGCGAGGACGTTGAAGTAGAGCCCGAGCCGGGCGCCGAAGATCCCTTCCGTCTCGTCGTCCGAGACGTTGTAGCCGTAGAGCAGCACCTTCCCGCCCGGCGGCAGCGACGCGTACGCCTTGCCCAGCAGGTGCAGGATGCCGTCCTCGTCGAAGATCTCCAGGACATGGCTGAACAGCACCGCGTCCGGACCGTCCGGGAACGGGTCGGTGAAGATGTCGCCCGCGAGGAGGTCCACCCGGTCCGGTCGCCCGGCGGCCTGTGCGCCGTCCGCGAGCCGCGACACGCTCGGCATGTCGAACACCGTCGACCGCATCCCTGGATGGCGCGCGACCAGCCGCGCCGACGTGCTGCCGTCGCCACCACCCACGTCCAGAACGTGCCGGACGTCCCCGAACACGGGTTGCTCGATCAGCGCGTCCACCGAGCGGAGCGTGAACGCGGTCATCGCCCGGTGGAAGACCTCCTCCAGCGGTGGATTGTGTGCCAGCCGCTCGTAGAGGGTCGGCTCGTCACCGGGGTGGATGTCCAGCGCGGTGTTGGTGCCGGCCCGCAACGCCTGCGTCATGTGGGCGAACGCCGGGTAGTACACCTCCTTCCAGCCGGTCAGGATGTGCCGCCAGCTGTCCGGCCCGTCCGGAGCCAGCAACTCCTCGGCGACGGCGGAATTGTGATAGCCGCCGTCCCTGCGTTCCAGCAGCCCGGTCGTGCACACCGCCTGTAGCAGGACGCGCAGCTGATGTGCGGGCAGCCCGCTGAATGCGCGGATCTCCTCCGCCTGGGCGCCCGGCTTCCCGGACAGGAAGGAGAAGATGCGCAGTTCGGCGGCGGTGGTGACGGCGTTGAACAGTGCGGGTGCGTTGACGAGGAAATGGAACCGGTCGAGAACCGGGTCGTCTTCATGGGCGTTCTTCATGACCCTCCGCATGGTGGTGGTTTTCGCAAAGCCCTTCGGCTTCATACCAGGAAAAGCCGGGGCGGTGACTCATCCAGGTCCGTAACTGCGGTGAGTACTGGTGCGGTGGGTCGGCGCTCTCCCGGAGTATCGGGTTACCCCGATGAGTAGGCGGTGCCCTGCGTGCGTTTGAACAGCTTTGACGAATGGTCACCCTTGCGGGAAGTTGTCGTCGGATCCGCGGAGAACTATGTCTCCCATGAGCGGGAACTCTCCTTCGACCTTTTCTTCCACGACAATCTCGTGCACGACAATGCCGAACAGCGGGGGTCCAGCCGGTCCGAGTGGTACTACCCTCGGCTGACCGCCCGCCGTGGCGGATCCGGCCGGTGGCACACGCCAGTGGCCCGTCGGTACGTGGACGAGCTGAACGAGGACCTGGAAGGGCTCGCCGACACCCTGCGCTCCCTCGGTGTCACCGTCCACCGGCCGCTCACCCTGCCCGCGGACACCGCGGAGGTCACGACCCCCGCCTGGTCCGCGTCCGTCGTCCCGCCGCTGAACGTCCGCGACAACACGCTCATCGCCGGCGACGAGATCATCGAGACCTCACCGATGATCCGCTCCCGCTACTTCGAGACGCAACTCCTCAAGCCGCTCTTCCAGGACTACTTCCGCCGCGGCGCCCGCTGGACCGTTATGCCGCGCCCGCTCATGACCGATGCCTCCTTCGACCTGTCGTACGCGGGCACCGCGACTGTCGGCGGGCCCACCGAGCCCGTCGAGGACCCGCGGCCCTCACCCTGGGACGTGGGGGTGGAGATGATGTTCGACGCGGCCCAGTGCCTCCGGCTCGGGCGGGACATCGTCGCCAACGTCTCCACCGAGCACCACGCACTCGCCGTCACCTGGCTGGAGCGCCACCTCGAAGGACGCTTCCGCATCCACCGGGTGCACAAGCTGAGCGACAGCCATATCGACAGCATGGTGCTGGCCCTGCGCCCCGGCCTGCTGCTGGTCCGCTCCGACTCGGTGGCCGACGCGCTGCCGCCCGCGCTGCGCCGCTGGGACCGGATCGTCGCCCCCACACCCCGGCAGAACAACTTCCCCCGGTACGAGGCTGACGCACTCATCCTGACCAGCCCCTTCATCGACCTCAACGTGCTGTCCGTCGACTCGGAGACCGTCCTGGTCAACGAGGCCAGCCCGGAACTGGTCCAGACCCTGGAGGACGCGAAGTTCACCGTCGTCCCGGTACGCCATCGGCACCGGCGGCTGTTCGGTGGCGGCTTCCACTGCTTCACCCTCGACACCGTCCGCGACGGCGGACCCGAGGACTACCTCACCTGACCCAAGAACGGCCGGTGTCCCGCGTACCAGGCCGTCGCACGGAAAGGGGCGCGCTACGTATGGACGAGCATCCGCTGACGCGGTACCAGGAGGAGATCTGGGCCGCCGAGGCCCGGACACCGGGCGGCGCGCGGTTCGTCATCGCGATGTACCAGAGGCTGACGGACTCCGACTTCCTGCCCGCGGAGCCGCCCCGCGCGGTCGGCGGCGGGGACCGCACGGACGACGTCGAGACACTCTTCGACTGGCAGACCGCCGCACCCCCCGACCCCGTCGCCGTCCGGGCCGGCCGTGGCGACGGCCGCCGCGAGCGGACCTGCCGCGGGCTGTCGCGAGCCGGCGGGCGCGTGGGCGCGGCCCCCCACGAACAGGGTGTCCGGTCCGGTGACCGTGCCACGTATGGACGGGGGCGCACTGCCCTGGCGGCAACTGTCCCTGGTGCCCACCGTCCTCGGCGTCTTGCGGCAGGCGATGTGCGCGGAGCGGGGCGTGGCGGAGACGTCCGAGGACGTCATCCGGCGTGATCGCACCTCGGCGTCCTCGTCCTGGCGTGGACCGCCCTGGACGCATTCGTCCTGAGCGCCTGTGACGAGGGGATACCAGCCGGACAACCACGCGCACCCGCCGCATCACGGCCAGCACCGACGAGCCGAAGGGACACCGACCCCGCCATGGCACCGCCCGTCACCCCCGCCAGTCCGTGGTTCCGCAGATTCCACCCGCGTCCGGACGCCGAGGTCGCTCTGGTCTGCCTGCCGCACGCGGGAGGATCCGCGAGCAGCTACTTCTCCCTGTCGTGGCGTCTCTCCGCGAGTGCCGACGTCCTCGCCGTGCAGTACCCGGGGCGCCAGGACCGGCTGCACGAACCGTGCCTGGACAGCGTGAGGGACCTCGCCCGTGGGGCCGCGAGGGACCTGGAACGCCTGGTCGCGGGGCGGCCCTTCGCCCTGTTCGGTCACAGCATGGGTGCCGCCGTCGCCTTCGAACTGGCACTTCTCCGCCGGCGCGAGGGGGCCCGCGCGCCCCACACCCTGTTCCTCTCCGGCCGTGGCGCCCCCGCGTGCGGCACCGACCGCGGGATCCGCTTCCTCGACGACGACGGCCTGATCGCCGAGGTGCGGCGGCTGGCGGGCACGGACGCGGACGTCCTCGACGACCCCGACCTGGTCGGGCTGGCTCTGCCGTCGCTGCGCGCGGACTACACGGCCGCCGAGACCTACGACGCCGGACCCGGCGCCGTCGTGCACTGCGACATCGTCGCGCTCACCGGGGACGGCGACGACCATGTCGGGATCGCCGACGCCGAGGACTGGCGCGACCACACCACGGGCGCCTTCGACCTCCGGGTCTTCAGCGGCGGCCACTTCTTTCTCGTCGACCATGAGCCGCGGATCGCGGAGATCATCGATACCGCCCTGCGCGCGGCGGCACGCCCCCGCCCCGGCACCCGGGGACCCGGGGCCCGAGGAAAGGAGGACGACCGTGCGCGTTCGATTCGTGACGCGGGCTGACCTCTCCCGCCCGCTGCCGATGGTCCCGCTCGCCCGGGCGCTGTCCGCGGCCGGCCACGAGGTCCAGGCCGCCGGCAGCCCCGCCCTCCTCGGCCCCGGCATATCGGCCCACGCCGCGCCCGACGGCGGCGGCGTCCTCGCCGCCGACACGGTCGCCGCCCTCGGCGACCTCACCACCGACGTGCTGCGCGAGGGCGTCCAACGGCTCGTCCACGAGCCCTCGTTCAGGACCGGGGCCGAGCGGCCGCGCGCGGAGAACCTCGCCAGGCCCGGCCCGCACGACCTCGCGCCCGTGCCGGAGCGCCGCACCGGGGAGCGCCGCCGATGACGGTACGCGAGCCGGTGGTCACCGGCGGCGGCCGATCCGCCCCCGGCGAGGACCGGCCGCCGCCGGCCTCCTACGCCCAGGAGCGTGCCTGGTTCGCGTCCCGGCTCACCCACGACCCGCCGACGTACTGCGTGGTCGAGGAGTTTCCCCTCCACGCGGACATCGCCGCGTCCGACGTCCGCGCGGCCCTCGCCCTCCTGACGGCACGCCACGAGCCGCTGCGCACAGGACTCCGCGTCCTCGACGGGCAGGTGACACAGGATGTGCGCTCTCGAGTGGAACTGCCCGTCGAATGGGTCGACTTGACCGGACTCGACCGCGCCGAACAGGAGGAGGCGAGAGACTCCCTGCGCGCCGGGCTGGCACGCCGGCCGTTCGACCTGGAGCGTCCACCGCTGTGGCGGGCCGCGATCCTCGGGCTGGGGGAGGGGGCGTGGTCGGTGATCCTCGCCGCCCACCACACCGTCTACGACAGCGCCTCCCGCTTCAACGCGCACGCCGAGCTCATCGAGATCTGCGCTGCCGTGGAGGAGGGGCGTGAGCCCAAACTCCCGCATTTGCCTCGCACCTACAGCGATCACGCCCGGCGCGAGCGCGCTCGTCTCACGTCCGCTCGACGTGCGGAGCTCGCCACTCATTGGCGCTCCCGCCTCGCCGGGCTGCCACCGGTCCACACATTGCCGCTGGACCGGCCCCGGCCCCCGACTCGCACCTTCCGTGGTGCCGAGGTGCGCGCCCCGCTGCCCACCGGTGTCCCCGCATCCCTCAACGCTGGTGCACGCCACCACGGCACCCGTCCCGTCGTGCTGCTCCTCGCCGCGTACACCGCCCTGCTGCACCACCACTCCGGCGCCGCGGACATCGTCCTCGGCCTGCCCGTGGCCGGGCGCGCCGAGGCTGAGACGCTGCCCATGGTCGGCACCCTGGTCAACATGCGTGTCCTGCGCGTCGACGCCACCGGCGACCCCGACATCACGGTGCTCGTCCGCCGTCTGGACGCCGCCCTCAGCGCCGACGAGCGTTACGACATCCCGTTCCAGACCCTCGTCGAACTGCTGCCCGCTCCGCGCCTGCCCGGAGTCCCGCCCCTGTATCAGCTCGCCTTCAACCACGCTCCCGCGGGCGATCTGGGGGCGCCCGTGTCCTCCTGCGAGGAGGATCTGCTGCTGGACGTCACCGACGACACCCTCCGGATCGTCTACGACGTGGCCCTGTTCGACCGTCCCACCGTCGAGGCACTGCTGTCCGACTACCTGCGCCTGCTCCCCGCCGCCCTGGACACCCCGGGCATATGTTTGTCCGGGCTGGGAGCCGTCCTCGGCCGTCGCCGCTCCGCGACGAAGGCGCGCCCCCCGGCCGGGCGGCCCGCCCCGACCGCCCCCCGGACACCGGCCGAGAAGTACGTGGCCGCGGTGTGGGGGGATCTCCTGGACGTGGACGTCGTCGACGTCCACCAGGACTTCTTCAGCCTCGGAGGCCACTCGCTCCAGGCCCTGCGCCTGTTGTCCCGCATCGCCCCGTACGACCCCGAGGTGACGCTGCGGACCTTTTTCGCCGACCCGACAGTGGCCGGACTCGCCACCGTATTGCAGCGCATGTGCCCCGGGAGGACGGTATGGCAGTGACCGGCCGGATCGACGGCATCCCCCACGACGTCTGGCACGCGGAAGTGCTCGCACCGCAGTTCACCTACGAGGTGCGACATCTCCTCGACCACTACCTCGCCATCGAGAAGGTCCTCCTTCTGGAATACGTCCGCATGGACCTGGTCGGCGCCGCGGACGCGGCCGCCCTCGGCACCCGGCTCGACACACTGGGCCCCGACGCCGTACGCGCCGACCCCGAACAGAACATGTCCGATATCTCCTTCGCGGTGGAACGGCACGTCCAGACCGGTGACACCCCTCCCTTCCCCGCCTGGCACGTCGACCGCAGCCGCAACGACCTCCAGGCATGCGCCCAGCTGATGGCCGCCCGCGAGGACCTCGCGGCCGTCGCGGAAGACCTGACCGCGTTCGCACGGGCGGTCCTCGACCTCGCCGGTCGGTACACCGACACGCCCATGCCGGGGTACACCCACGGCCAGGCCGCCCAGATCATCAGCCCCGGCTTCCACCTCGCCGCGCTCGCCGCCGAGACGATCGGCGCGCTGCGCCGCATGCTGCACACCTACGACGAATGCGATGCCTGTCCGCTGGGCGCCGGCACCATGGCCGGGCAGGAACTGCCGTGGGACCGCGCCCGGATGGCCGATCTCCTCGGATTCGCGCGTCCTCAGCCGCACGCCCTGGTGGCCGTCGCCTCCCGCACCTGGACCACCCTGATCGCGGGGGACCTCGCCCACTACGCCGTCGTCCTCAGCCGCTTCACCACCGACCTCATGACCTGGGCCGGCAGCGGGTTCGGCTTTCTGGACCTGCCCGACGAACTGGCGGGCATCTCCGCCGCCATGCCGCAGAAGCGCAACTTCCCCGTCCTGGAACGCATCCGTGGCCGCTGTGCCCATGTCGTGGGCCGCGCCACCGACATCGCCGCCGGACAGCGCAACACCCCGTACACCAACACCGTCGAGGTCTCGAAGGAATCCGGTGGCCAGCTCCGGGTCCAGGTCGACACGATGCGCTCCGTGCTGCGCCTGGCCCACGCCGTCGTCGTCGGCGCCACCTTCCGCGCCGACCGCATGCGCGCCGCATGTGCCGAGGACCACCTGGGAGGATTCACCCTCGCCAACCGGCTCACTCTCGGGCAGGGCATTCCCTGGCGCACGGCCCAGATCATCGCCGGACGGTACGTCAGACACGCCGTGCGCAAGGGCCTGACCTCCGGTGAACCCGACGCCGCGCTGCTGCGCGACTGTGCCGCCGAGTCCGGCTGCGACCTCGACGACATCGGTGATATCGGCGACCTGCTCACGGCGGCCTTCGACGTCGACCGCGGACTGCACGCCAAGCAGTCGGCGGGCTCCGCCCACCCCGACCGGGTACGAGACCTGCTCGCCGGGCAGGACACCGAACTCGACGTCCTCGGCGCCGCCTGGGCCGAGCGTGCCGCGCGTCGCGCAGAGGCCACCGGCCGCCACGGCACCCTGCTCACCGCCCTCGGTCAGCGGTCGTCATGACGGAACCGGCACTCGTCGCCCGGCGTGCGGGCGTGGACCTGAACGAGGGCACCGCCGCCGCCTGCGGCACCTTCGGAGAACTGCTCCAGGGCGTCCTGCCCGACGGCACCGACTTCCTGGTCACGTTCCCCATCACCCGCGGCACCCGTGCGTGGTTCCGGTATGACCGGGCCGGCCCGCTGCGGGTCTACCCCGCCCACAAGACCAAGTCTCTGCGGCTGGCGCGGAGCATGCTCGACGCCCGGTGCGCGACCGGCGGCGGCTCCCTCGTACTCGACAGCGATCTGCTCATCGGCAAGGGCCTCGCCAGTTCGTCCGCCGACCTCGTCGCGACGGCCCGGGCCGTCGGTACCGTCCTCGGTCTGGACACCTCGCCCGCCACCGTCGAGGACTGGCTGCGTCCCATCGAACCCACGGACGGCGTCATGCACCCCGGGATCGTCGTGTTCGAGCACCGCGCCGTCCGGTTCCGCGCCCGCCTGGGAACCCTGCCGCCCACCACCGTCGTCGCCGTCGACGAGGGCGGCCGACTCGACACGGTCGCCTACAACCGGCGCGACAGACGGGTCCCGCCCGTGCTGAGAGCCGGGTACGCACACCTTGTCGACGACCTCGCCGCTGCGGTACGCGACAGCGACCTCCAGGGCGTCGGCGCCGTCGCCACCCGCAGCGCCCGGCTCAACCAGCGATGGCTGCCCAAGCACAACCTCGACGCTCTTCTCCGCATGGCCGACGACCTCGGTGCCCTGGGAGTGATGTGCGCCCACAGCGGCACCATGGCCGGGGTCCTGCTGGACGCCACCGCCCCGGGCCACCGCGACACGCTCGCCGCCGTCAAGGCCGCCTGTGCCCGGCTGCCCGGCACCGTGTCCGTCTACCGATCCGCCACCCCATCAGGCGCCTTCCCAGGGAGCACGCATGCGTCATGACACCCTCATCGACGCCATCGGCAACACTCCGGTCGTCCGGTTGCGTATGGATGTCCCGGAGGGCGTGGAGGTCTACGCCAAGCTCGAAATGCACAACCCGTACGCGATGAAGGACCGGGTCGCCCGCCGCATGATCCTCCAGGCCCGCCGCACGGGCGCCCTGACGGACGGGGCGCCCATCGTGGAGAGTTCCTCGGGCACCATGGCGCTCGGCATCGCCCTCGTCGGCACCTACCTGGGCCATCCCGTCCACATCGTCAGCGATCCCCGCATCGACCCCGTCACCCTCGCCAAACTGACGGCGATGGGCTGTACGGTCCACATCGTCGAGGCGATGACGTCCCAGGGGTGGCAGAGCGCCCGGCTGGAACGCCTCGCGGAGCTCGTCCAGGACCTGCCCGGCGCGTACTGGCCGCGGCAGTACAGCAACCCGGACAACCCCGCCGCCTACCGCGCCCTCGCCGAAGAACTCATGGACGACCTGGGGACCGTGGATGTCCTGGTCGGTTCCGTCGGCAGCGGTGGTTCGCTGTGCGGAACGTCCGCCGCGCTCCTCGAGCGGCTCCCGGACCTCAAGGTCGTCGGAGTGGACTGTGTCGGCAGCGTCCTGTTCGGCCAGCCCGACATGACGACCCGCAAGCAGAGCGGCCTCGGCAACAGCCTGTTCCCCGACAACATCGACTACCGGCTCATCGACGAAGTGCACTGGCTCTCCGACGACGAGGCGTTCGACGCCACCCATAGCCTCGCCCGGGAACAGAAGATCTTCGCCGGCAACACCTCCGGCTCCGTCTACCGAGTCCTGTCCCACCTGGCCGCCCGTGCCACACCGGGCACCCGCCTGGTCGGCATCATGCCTGATCGTGGCGACCGCTACGCCGATACGGTCTACCGGCACCAGCCGTCCGGCCCGATCGCCCAGGCACCCGCACGGGTGGCATTCGGTACGGCCGTGACCAGTTGGTCGTACGCGTCCATCCCACGCCGCGACCGCCCGGTGCTGGTCTTCCTGGAATCCAACACCACCGGCACGGGAACGCTCGCTCTGCGCACCGCGACCCGGCTCGGCTTCGCCCCCGTCCTCCTGACGGCGGACCCCGGCCGCTACGCCGCGTTCGGCACCGCCGGCTGCGCCACCGTCACCTGCGACACCGAAGACCACACGGCCGTGCTGGACGCGGTCCGGGGGGCCGCCGGCGGACGTACCGTCGCCGGTGCCACCACGACCAGCGACTTCTACCTGGAGCACACGGCGCGCCTAGCCGGCTCGCTGGGTCTGCCCGGCCACGCTCCCGCGACGGCGGCCGCCTGCCGGAACAAGGCCCTGACCAGGGCAGCCCTGCGGAACGCGGGTGTGCCCCAGCCCGCACACGCCGTCGTCGCGGACATCGCCGGGGTCCCGGAGGCGGTCGCGCGCGTCGGCGTGCCCTGTGTCGTCAAACCGGTCGACGGATCCGGCTCCCAGGACGTGCGGTGGTGCCCGGACGAGGCCACCGCCGTGGAGCACGCCGCCCGCGTCCTCGCCGTCACCGAGAACGTGCGCGGGCAGAAGAGCGCGGGGGAGGTGCTCGTCGAGGAGTTCGCCGACGGTGCGGAGTACGGCGTGGAGATGTTCTGCACCGGCGGCGAGGCCGTGTGCGTGGGGGTCACCCGGCGGACCATGACCCCGCTGCCCCACTTCGTCGAGACCGGGCACCTTTTTCCGGCGGGCCTGCCGGCGGCGCGACAGGCCGAACTGGCGGAGGCCGCCCGGCAGGCGCTCAAGGCCGTCGGGTTCGAGCACGGCCCCGCTCACATCGAGATGCGGCTGACCACGGTGGGACCCGTCGTCATCGAGATCAACGGGCGGCTCGCCGGTGGCATGATCCCCGAGATCGTCCGCGCCGCGACCGGGCTCGACCTCCTCGAACAGCAGGTCCGCGCTGCCGCCGGACTGCCGGCGTACCTGGAGCCGGCTCGTTCCCGCCAGGCGGGGCTGCGCTTCCTCACCGCGGGGGACGTCGGCCGGCTGGTGGCCATCACGGGAACCGCGGCCGCCGAACGGGTGCCCGGCGTGATGGCCGTCGTCACCACTGGCACGCCCGGCCGCGCGGTCCGGCCGCCCAGGGACGCCTACGACCGCCTCGGCCACGTCATCGCGGTCGGTGACACTCCGCAGGAGGTGGAGGCCACACTGGACACGGCGATGGCGCTGGTGCGGGTGGAGACCACTGTCGGCTGAGCATCGGTGGAGAGTGCGCGGGGGCGCACCCGTCCGTCGGGTGTGCCCCCACGCGTGCCGCCACGGCTCACTGCGCTGACCGCCTGTAAGAGCTTCAGGTGTGCCCGCTCGCCGAGTTGTCGAGGGCCTCCCGCAAGCTGCGACGTCCCGGAATGCCCAGCTTGCGGTAGCAATTCGTAAGGTGCTTCTCGGTCATCCGGGATGATATGCCCAGTTGCTCCGAGATCTCCGTATTGCTGCTGCCCTCGGCCGCCAGCCGCGCCACTCTGAGTTCTGCCCGGGTCAGCCGAGATTCTTCCATTTCGGTGCTTGTGTATTCTCTTTGCAGCTTGGCGCTGATTTTCTGCACCATCCAGTCGGCGCCACATTCCATACCCAGGTCGTATGCCCGTTTTAAAGTGTCCGTTGACCGTATCCGGCTCGTTTTCTCGTGGCTTCCCAAGGCGTACAGCGCCCGGCACAGCTCATGGCTGTTGGTGCCCCTCTCCAGTACGGCGACGGCCTCCTCCAGCACTTGGGCCCCCCGGCGTCCGGGGATGATCCGGCCCAGTGCGACGAGTGCGTGGCCCTCCGCCGCCGGGGCGCCCCACTCACGTGCCCGTTCCACCTCCAGCCAAGCGGCACTCAGCGCCTGGTCATGCTCGCCGAGGCGGTGATGCATCAGGGCCGCGCACGAGGACCACGGCAGCAGGATGGGGTTGAGCCATCCGGTCCGCTCCATCAGCTGGCCGGCCGTGCGGAAGTGGGTGAGAGCACTCCGTGGCTCGTGGCGCCGGGCCGCGAGAAGTCCGCGCGCCATGTGCAGGAGAGCGGCCAGACACTGGTTCGTGTGGCTGAGCCGATGACAAGTGAGGAACTCCTCCGCCAACTCCGGCTCTTCGCTGTGCAGCGCGACGATGGCGAGAATGGCGGTGCAGAGCGCGGGCAGACCGCTCGCCTCCGGACCGGCGAGGACTTCGGCCCGCAGCATCTCCTGCTTGGCGTCGGCCACGTTGCCGACGGACAGCGCGATCATGGCCTGTTCGGCCCGTATGACCGCCCTTTCCACCTCCCCGCCCTGGCGGTGCGCCAGTCGGCCGGCCACGCGCAGCCAGTCGGCGATCCCTTCCGTGCGCCCAGCGGCGGCGAGGACGTTCACGGCCAGCGGCAGCGTGGTGTGGACGTGCTCCGGGCCCGGCCGCTCCCGTTCCAGCAACTGGGCACACAAAGCCGCCAATTGATCGGCCGATGTGCTGTTGGTGACGAACGCGATATTCGCCAGCGAGGCGACCAGCTCCCGTTGACCGGCTGTGCGCAGTGGCGGGCGCGGGCCGAGTTCCTTGAACCTGCGCATGGCCTCGGGGATATAGGAGGGGTCATGAGCGGCCAGAGCGTATCTGCGGGCCTCCAGACGCAGGGCCAGCTCGCTGGTCACGGTGTCGTCCGCGCCCGGTCCGTCCAGGCCACCGGCCATGTCGCGCATCAACGAGTCGATGGTGAATTCCGCCGGTTCCATCAGCAGTGGGCCCAGCCGCGTCACGGCGACCGCGCGATCCCGGACGGTGTCGAGCAGCGGTAGGGCCTCGGCGACATGGCGCAGCGCGGACATGGTGGCGAAGCTGCGCTCCGCCGACGCCAGGTCGGTCAGCAGACTCGTGCGGACGGAGCCGACGGCCGAGCTGTCCAGCAGGGCCTGCCGCAGATAGCGTGCCGCGTCGCGGGGCGCGCCCCAGCGCAGTGCGCTGTCCGCGGCCTCGCGGAGAATGCGGACGGCTTCGGGGGTGTGCAGGGCAGGGACGGACAGTAGCTGCTCCGCGGCGACTTCAGCCGGATGCCCCGCTCGGTGCAGGAGCTCCGCGGCCATGCTCCGCATGGCGGTGAGCTCTTCGGTGGGAATGCTGTCCAGCAGGGCGTCCCAGAGCAGCGTTCCACCCGCTCGGGCACCAGACCGCTCGTCGAGGAAGCCCAGGAGCCCCAGCACACGGACCGCCTCCGCGTACCGGTGCGCGTCCAGCCCGGCGAGCTGGGCCGTGACCGGTAGGCCCACGGTCCGGCCGAGCACGGCCAACGCGTTGGCCGTGCGTCGTACGTGATCGGGCTGGGACCGGAGGAAGCCGGCCAGGCGCTGGCACAGGGGTTCGGGGCGCAGCGCCCGGACGGCGTCGGCGTTCGCGGCGGTCGGGCTCAGCCCACGGAACCGCACCTCGTCCATCAGAGACCGCGTCAACAGAGGGTTGCCACCGGATCGCTCATACAGGGCGCCGACGAACTCCTCTTCTGCCGTCGTCTCGAACGCGTCCCCGATCAGGGACCGTGTGCCGATGGGACCGAGGGCGGACAGGACGGTCGTCCGGTCCGCGGTTTCGAGCAGGCTCTTCATAACGGGCCGTTCGGCGCGCACATCGCCCGACAGGACCGAGAACACGAACAGCAGCCGTCGGCTGTGCCGCCGAGCCACTTCCTGAGCCAGCGCCCGCAACGACTCGGTGTCGGCCATGTGCAGATCGTCCACCAGCACGAGCAGGGCTTCGTCCGCCGACACCGTGTCCAGGAGAGACATCAGGCCCTTCGGCGTGTGCTCGGGTGTGGTCCGGAGCACCTGCCCGGGGGCCTTTGCTCTCCCACCAGGCTTGGCCACCACGGCCGTGGTGGCCCGCGACCTCGTGGACCCCGCCGGGACGCCACAGCGGCCGGAGTCCGCCAATTGGCGCACCACACCGAGCGCCAAGCCTTCTTCCGCGGCAGACGCCTGGGCTCTGAGGAGCCCGGTCCGCTCCTCCTGCGCCAGCTGGGCAATTGCTTCCAGGAACGACGATTTGCCCGTGCCCAGCGGGCCTCGGACCACAAGGAGCGATCCGCTTCCGCTTACGGCCTGTCGCAGGGCGGCTGCTGCCTCCGCCAGTTGAGTCCTGCGTTCCTGTAACACCATGCCCTCCTCAATGCGGTAACGCCTGGGCCAGAGGCTTTGGTCGGCTTCTTCGAAGAGGCGCCACCGTCGTTCGGGCGAGGCAGATGGCTGGCGCCGTTTCACCACGGCGGGGACCGGCCTCGCACAGAGGGAACGGGAGCCAACGTCCCAACCCGCCCGGTGGCAGAGGTGGCGTCGGCCGGGACGCTGCGGCCGGAAGCAGCCGAGGCTTGCACGCCTCGGCGTCGCGTCATGGACGCCGGTGCAACTCATCGTCGCGGCCATGGTCCGGTGGTCGCCCAAGCCCATCTGGTCGATGGCGCCAGGAACGGCCTGCCCGCGCCGCTGAACCCGTATGTGCAGCCGCTCGGGCCGTTCGGCCACACCGCTCGTGACCGCGGTGATGGCGGTCAGGTCCGAGACGTTCGCGCACCGGGGAACGCGTCTCCGTCACACCATCCGGGCTCTTGGATGGTGGGCCGCAGGGGCGCCCCGGTGTGCCCCATGAGCGCTGCGGTGGTCCCGCTGGTGAACGGCTTGGGGTCTGCATTCCAGTTCTTGACCCAGGTGCGGATGTCGGCTTGAAGGGTCTGGACGTTCGCGGATCGCACGCAAAGGCATTGAGTCCAGCGAACGGCTGGGCCGTCGCAGGTGGGTGATCGAGCGGCCAAGTGTCCCCAGCCACCAAGGGCAACGGTCTTAAAGCCACCTTCGACACCCCTGGGTGAGCCAACCCTGCGAATGGCTCGGTCTGCCCGACCAAGAAGGTAGGACGGTCTTAATCGCGCTCGCGCGTGGCGTACACCATCGAAGCGCGCAAGACCTCCGGAATGTTGACCGCGCTCTCCGTCGTCACCGTGAATCCCTGGGCGTCGAGAACCCCGAGGACCGCGTCCAGGCGGCCGTCCAGGTCCTGCACCTCGATCACGCACTGCCGCACTCGCTGCCAGTCCGAGGTGTCAAGGCCCTGCATGACCTCCAGCTCCGCGCCCTCCACATCGATCTTGAGCAGGTCGATCGGGCCCTCGGGCGCCCAGTCGCGCAGCTCGTCGGACAGCCGACGCACCTCGGCCTCCACCTCGACACCGCCCATGATGCGGTCCACCGCCTCGTGGCCCATCTGCTCCGCGATCAGCGCTTTATTGAGCTTCTTCTGCTCCGGATACCGCGTGGAGTTCCCGGGCAGCCCGGGGTAATAGGTGAACCTCACCCGCTCCTCGGGCCGTCCGCCCAGCGCTGCCCGCACCACTTCCACGTCCTTCGCGCCGTGGCTGTCCAGGTTCTCCAGGAGCGCCTGGTGGATCGCGGGAATCGGCTCAAACGCCAGGATCCGCGCGCCCGGGCACTCCTGCATGACAAACAGGGAGAACATCCCCACGTTCGCGCCGACGTCCACGATCCGCGCGGAGTCGGGGAGCCGTATACCGTGTTTGAGATAATCGCGTTCGACGAATACCTCGTTGTAGATGAAGTGGATCTCGGAGAAAAGCGCGTCCTTCGGCTGCGGTACGGAGACGGAGAATCCGTCAGCAACCTGAACAGATTCGAGATCGGTCATGCATGCTCCCTGAGTCGTGGATCGCCGTACCCCGTACCCCGTACCCAGTGGAGGTTCTGCCCAAGCCGCGGGCCCGCGCCGACCGTCGCCCCCGGCAGCCGCAAGTACGCCGCCGGACCAGGTCAAACGGGAACCATCCTTCCTTGAGTGGCTCGCCGGGCTCACCCGACGTTGCCGCCTCCCCGGTCCCGCGCCGTTCGTGGAACTCCTCCTGGTCCGGATCGCGACCGGCACAACATGAACACCACGACCGATCGTGACTCCCGCCGGCTGCTCCCTGGCCGACGGCCTGGTCAGCCATTGCACCCCTACGGTCTGTCCGAGCTGATTCAACGACCTCGGCGTCCCCACGACCGCCAGCCGCACCGCGGCGATCCGCCGGCAAGTCCTGGAGTTGCCCGCCCTCGTCGTCGCCGACACGCTCGGCTGGAAGTTGAGGGAGCCGGACTTCGGGCCAGTGTCCAAGACCTGTCCCCGTGGACCGGTGCCCGTGCTCCCCGGCAAGGCACGATTGTCGATGCGTGCCGTCTCAATTAATGTTCGCGCCATGAGCCATCTCGCCATGGTCAGCATCGCCCACCACGGTCACGTGAATCCGAGCCTGGGGATCGTGCGGGAGCTGGTCGCCCGTGGCCACCGGGTCAGCTACGCCATTCCCGACGAGGGCGACTTCGTCGAGAGGGTGCGCGCCACCGGCGCCGAGCCGAGGGTGTGGGAGTCCACGCTGCCCGCCGCCGGGGACGACCCGGAGGCGTGGGGCGAGACCCGGCTCGACCTCTCCGAGCTGTTCCTGCGAGACGCGGTGCAGGCGCTCCCGCAGCTCGCCGCGTTATATCGGGAGGACATCCCCGACCTGGTGCTCAGTGACATCTCCGGCTGGGCAGCACAGGTTCTTGCGCACCGTTGGGGTGTGCCCTACGTGCAGTTCTCCCCCAACCTGGTGCCCTGGGAGGGGTACGAGGAGGAGATCGGCGCGAAGTTGGCGCAGGAGCTGAAGTCCTCCGCGCGTGGCCGCGCCTACTACGCGCGCTGGCACTCCTGGCTCGCCGCGAACGGCCTCGCGGGCACTGACCCGGACACCTTCATGGGCCGCCCCCCGCGTTCGCTCGTCCTCATTCCCCCGGCCCTCCAGCCGTACGCCGACCGGGTGGATACCCGCCGGTACAGCTTCGTCGGCGCCTGCCAGGGCGACCGGGCGGGCCAGGGCGTCTGGCGGCGCCCGGCCGCGGCCGCGGGCAAGCGGGTCGCGCTGGTCTCGCTCGGCTCCAACTTCACCAAGCAGCCCGGCTTCTACCGCGCCTGCGCGGCCGCCTTCGGTGCGCTGCCCGACTGGCATCTGGTGCTCCAGGTGGGCAGGCAGGTCACCGAGCAGGAGCTGGGCACGCTGCCGGACAACGTCGAGGTGCACCCCTGGGTGCCGCAGCTGGACGTGCTGCGGCAGGCCGACCTCTTTGTCACCCACGCCGGGGCCGGCGGCGCCCAGGAGGGCCTGGCCACCGGCACCCCGATGCTCTGCGTGCCGCAGGCCGCCGACCAGTTCGGCAACACCAACAGGCTGGTCCTGCTCGGTGTCGCCGAACACCTCGACACCGCCGACGCCACCCCGGAGGCGCTGCGCGCCGCTGTCCTGCGGCTCGCCGACGACCCGGCCGTCGCCGCGCGCTGCGCCGCGGAGCGGGAGCGGACCGCGGCGGGGGACGGCTCCCGGCGGGCGGCGGACCTGGTGGAGGCGGAGCTGCCCGGCTGACCGGTGTCGATGGCGCGCTTGGCGCCGTAGCCGGTGTCGACGGTGAAGCTGCGGCCCGGATTTCCGGCGGCCCGGTACGCATCCGCCAGGTCCGCCACCGCGGCGAAGTCGTCGAACGCCCCGGTGTTGACGTTCCCGGATTCCACGACCATGATCGTCGATCCGTGGAGCCTGCTCGCCCAGGCCGAGGAAGCGCAGGGCTCGCGGCACGGTGGCGTGGGCGCCGGACTTGACCACGACGGTCAGGCCGCGGGCCTGGACGTCCCAGCCCGCTTCCCTCAGCATTTCGTGACGGGCCGCGGCCAGGCAGTCCG
Organism: Streptomyces lacaronensis; assembly: GCF_047337785.1. Taxonomy (NCBI): domain Bacteria; kingdom Bacillati; phylum Actinomycetota; class Actinomycetes; order Kitasatosporales; family Streptomycetaceae; genus Streptomyces; species Streptomyces lacaronensis. The sequence continues at coordinate 306,403 of NZ_JBLHDK010000003.1, read as the reverse complement.
TTGCCGAGTCGGCCCAGCTTGTGCTCAACTCGTTCCTCGTACGCGGCAGGCTGACGGTGCCCTTGCCGGAAATCCCGTCCGGCCAGGTCATGCCGCGTGTCGGTACTCGTGTACTCGTGGAGGGTGCCGCCGAGGCGCTCGTGTCTTCGTATTTGGCCACCTGCCCTACCCAAGAGGCGGTCGGGTGCGCGGTGGCGCCCAGGATCCGGATACGTCGGCTGGCGTGCTCGATGACCGCCAACACGTACGGGCGGGCCCCGGACAAGGTGACCGTTTCCAGGACGTCTCAAGCCGGCAGGGCATCGGCCTGGGAGCTCCGGAAGTCGGCTCAGGTGCTGCAGGCCCGTTCGGGCGCCGGGTCGATTCCGGTCGCCTCTCTCAAGAACTGCCAGAGCGACCAGGGCGCGGTGCCAGCGCAATACCGTGTCGGGACGCACCACCAAGCGCAGTCTGCGCAGCACGTCCCGTGGCAGCCGGTACAGCAGGGCCGCCAGGAACGCACGGTCGACCATCATTCCGTGACGATCGACGGCCGCGCGAAGGCAGGGGGCTGAGCGATTTCCGATGCGGTTCTCTGCACCACCCACACCGCTCCCACCAGGTCGGATGGGTTTTTCGGCAAGCGCAAGGTTCCAGCCGTAGCGGTCAGTCATCACCACGGCCGGCGCCGTCAGTTCCGGCCGCGTCAGGAACAACCGACCCGTCGTCTTCCCACCGTCCCGACCGCGCAGCAGCCTCTCGGCCTGGGCGTAGATCTTCCCGTCGGGGTCGGTGGCCCCAGGAAGGTCACCCGTGGCGGCGATGTGCTCGAGGACCGACCCGATCCGCCAGTCCCGGCTGTCCACGTCCAGTGCCCCCGCCCGGTAGCGGGCCAGCAGCGTGGTGTTCTCCCGGATCCGCAGCAGCGCGGCCCGGAACTGCCGTTCGGCGGCCAGCAGGATCTGGTCGCGCTCCGACGGCCGGTAGGACTGCTCGGACGGCTTGCCCTTGTTCGAAACGACTGCCCTGCGCCCCCGCCCGCGTCCACCTCGGCCTTGCGAACCCACGTCCGCACCGTCTCCGCCGTGCCGATGCCTAGCTTCGCCGCGACTGCCTTCATCGCGGCCCACTCGGTCGGATAGTTCGGACCCATCTCCGCGGCCATGCGCACCGCACGCTCACGAAGCTCAGCAGGATAGGGGGCGGACGTGCCATGACTCGATCCTCTCAGGGAATTGAGCCTCCACCTGACCCGGAGCGGTTCACCTTCGCGCACGAGTCAATGCCCAGGGAACCGGCCCCGGCTCCGGCCAGAACCGGGGCCGAGCGGCAGAACCCCAGATGGGCCCACAAAGCCTCCTGGGGTCTTACGAAGTCATGACGCGCTCACCGAAACGCCGTCGCCTTCCCGCCCGGCTTCCCAGGATGTTCCCGGGTACACCGTCCACGCAGGAGGATTCGAGTAATGAGCAGGCGTCGCAGGTCCCAGACGAAAAGCCGCGTGATCGGCCTCTCGGCCGCCGTGACCACGGTGGCGGCAGCGGTGACGACGTTCAGCCTGGCCAACGCCAGTGAGGAGCACGCCTCGGCCGCCGCGGCCACCGGTGCGGACCACGCGGTGTTCGTCCAGGGCAACGAGGTGTCCGGCAACACCATCCATGCGTTCAAGCGTTCCGACACCGGCGAGCTGAGCGCCGCCGGCAGCTACCGGACCGGTGGAAAGGGTGCTGTTGCCACAGGGGCGCCCACCGACGCGCTCGCTTCGCAGGGTTCCCTGGTGTACGACCCGCGCCATCACATGCTGATCGGTGTGAACGCGGGCAGCGGGTCGGTCACCTCCTTCAGCGTGTCCGGCCAGAAGCTCTCCGACCGCCACTCCGTCTCCTCAGGAGGTGACTTCCCGCTGTCGGTCGCGGTGTACGGCGACACCGCGTACGTACTGAACGGCGGCGGGGAGGCGTCGGTACAGGGTTTCACCATCACCGCGCAGGGTCTGAAGGCCATACCCGGCTCGAAGCGTCTCCTGGGAGTCAAGGGCCCTGCCGTTCCGTCTTCACCGACAACCCCGCCCAGGTCTCGTTCACGCCCGACGGCGAGAACCTGGCCGTGACCCTCAAGTCGACCAATACCATTGAGATGTTCCCCGTGGCGGCCGACGGGGCCCTCGCCAAGAAGGCCGTCTCGAACAAGTCGGCCGGAAACGTCCCCTTCGGCTTCACCTTCGACCAGGGCGGTCGGATGGTCGTCACCGAGGCCGAGAAGTCGACGGTCAGCACGTACAAGGTCGGCACTGAGGGAAAGCTGACCACGGTGACGGCTGCGGTGCCGAACGGGCAGAACACGCTGTGCTGGATCCAGGCAGCGGGTGGTTTCTTCTACGGTGCCAGCACGGGCAACTCGGCGGTGACCGCATATTCCGTGGACTCGGCCGGGGAAGTCGGCGTGGTGGCCAAGCAAGCGGTGCCGCTGTCGGCCGACTCGCGTGGCGCGATCGACATGGCGGCCTCCGCCGATGGTGCCTTCCTCTACGTACAGAACGCCACGACAGGCAACATCGACGGATTCCGGATCGAGGCCAATGGCAAGCTGACCCTGGTCACCAAGGCCACCGAGGGGCTGCCGCGGTTCTCCGCCGACACAGGCGGTATGGAGGGCATCATCGCCACATGATCACGCGAGACGCCCTCAGGCCCGACAAGGCAGACCCGACGTCGGCCCCGTCGTCGAAGTCGGCGGCGCGACCGGACGGTACTGGCGCGCCGCCGTCAACCGGCACACTCCCGCAGGAGTTCGTACTGTCGTGCCTGGCCTAGGTGAGCCGCCTCGGGCCTGGGAGGAGGCTCACCGGCTCACGCCGTCGGACTGGTCGGAGGGTCACCCGAGGTACAGGAGGCTCCAGCTCATGCTGGCCCTGTTCTGGTTCCAGTCGGTGACGGTGACGGCCACCTGGCCATTCAGGTTCAGGTCGTTGTCGTCGAAGGGGCGAATCGCCCGGCCGCCGTAGCCGGTCTGACCGCTCCAGCTCCACTGCTCGTAGCTCTGCAACGGGTTGGTGTAATACGGCTGCAGGTTGACAGGGGTGGGGCTGCCGAGGGGGCCGGTCGTGTTGAGGTCGAGGACCAGGTTCTTTGCCGGGCTGTACAGGTAGAAGTCGTTGTCGGGCCCGCTCTGCTGCCACACGCAGTTGGGGTCGATGGTCATCGTCAGCGGCTTGATCGTCACGTTGGTGCCGACCGGCGAGGCACAGAGCAGCATGCCCGGGTGGCCGGCGTTGGCGATGACGAACTTGCCCGACAGCGCGGGCGGCACCGGTGCGGCGGCGTGCGCGGCCGGCGACGCGGTGATGACGGCGGTGGCGCTCAGGAGGGCGGCCATCATCATGTTGCGCAGTCTGCGCCAGACACTGGTTAACGGGTTCTGGGACACCTGGAACTCCTTCATGGTCGTCTCGACAGGGCGGGCTGCTTGACAGCCCAGGAGTAGTGCAACCTTGGACATTATGGTGTGTACGTGCCACACGCTCCCGGAGTAGTGCAGCCTCGGACAATATGGTGAGTACGTGCCACTCACAAGACCGCCCGGAGTCGAAGCACCCGGAATGCACTAGGCCGCGCCGTCCCCTCCGACGAGGTCACAACCCACCCCAGGCCCCGAGACGATGGTCAACATCACCACCAACGAGCTAAGCCGAACGGGTGACGGGCCGCGCGCGAAGTGTCGAGCAACGTCGCGTGAAGGAACGGCCGCTGATGAAGAGCCTCGCCGCTGAACAGCCCGATGACGCCGTGTTGTGACCAGCCGGTGTGCTCGAAGTTTCCCCGGCAGGAGTCGGGACAGTGCCGCAAGGAGGGCACGGTCGGCCCAGTCGAGACGTGGCTTCGGGTTGCCGCGGAGCGGCACGGCAACCTCATGACGGAGGACGGGCAACTCGACGTCCTTGGCGGCGGAGGAACGCCCGAATGACACAAATCAGCTGAGCAGCCGAGCGATGACCAGGAAGAGCAGGCGCAAGGACGCGAAAGACGATTCTGCCTGGCCTGTGGTGTCTCATCGATTCTCGCTGGTCACGGGGCCGGGCCGAATTCTGGAACCCGACAGGTTCGGTCGAGACGGTTGACACTCCCACGGGGCTCACTGACCATGCGCAGGATGGGAGCGCTCCCACCCCTGCTCCCGTCGCCCTGTTCCCGTCGTCGGCACGGCCGTTGAGAAGGAGACCCACGCGCATGACTTCGAGACCGAGGCGCATGACTCCGAGAGCCGCGCCGGCGGCCGTGGTGCTGCTGGTGGCCGCCGCCGGTCTGGCCGGCCCCCACCAGGTGAGCGCCTTACCGGGTGGGGGAGCGCGGCCCGCCCCCTCCTCCGCCGCACCGGAAGGCCCCGCCCTCAGCGTCGACACCACCACCGGCCGCAAGGCGATCGACCCGCACATCTACGGGATCAACTTCGCCGACGAGGCGCTGGCCAAGGAACTGCGCCTGCCGGTCCGCCGGTGGGGCGGCAACGCCACCACCCGCTACAACTACAAGCTCGACGCGTACAACGCGGGCGCCGACTGGTACTTCGAGAACCTGTACTACGAGAACGGCACCGCGGACCTGCCGAACGGCTCGGAGGCCGACAAGTTCGTCGAGCAGAACCGCCGCACCGCCACCGACACCGTGCTGACCGTGCCGATGAGCGGCTGGACGACAGCGGCGCGCAACGCCGCCTGCGGCTTCAGTATCGCCACATACGGCCCGCAGAAGGCGAACGACGCCCAGTGGCGCCCGGACTGCGGCAACGGTGTGAAGGCCGACGGTACGAACGTCACCGGCAACGACCCAACCGAAACCAGCGTCCCCGCCGGTCCGGAGTTCACCAAGGGCTGGGTGCAGTATCTGAACCGCACCTACGGAGCCGCGGACGACGGCGGCGTGCGCTTCTACAACCTCGACAACGAGCCCGACCTGTGGTGGAGCACCCACCGGGACGTCCACCCGGAGGGCACGGGCTACGACGAGATGCGCGACAGCACCTACGCCACCGCCGCCGCCATCAAGGACGCCGACCCGGGCGCGAAGACCCTCGGCCCGGTCGGCTGGGGCTTCAACTCCCTGGTCTACTCCGGCCTCGACCAGAAGACCTGCGGCGAGAAGGGCGGCGACTGCTGGTCCAACCCGCCCGACCGGGCGGCCCACGGCGGACAGCTGTTCGCCCCCTGGTACCTCCAGCAGATGAAGGCGTACGAGCAGTCGCACGGCCGCCGCATCCTGGACTACTTCGACGAGCACATCTACCCCCAGCAGACCGGGGTGTTCGGCGGCAGCGTGGACGCGGCCACCCAGGCCCTGCGGCTGCGCTCCACACGGCAGCTGTGGGACCCCACGTACGTGGACGAGAGCTGGATCAACCAGCCCGTCCAGTTCATCCCGCGCATGCGCTCCCTGGTCGACGAGAACTATCCGGGCACCAAGCTCGCCATCACCGAGTACAACTGGGGCGCGCTGGACCACATCAACGGGGCCCTCGCCCAGGCCGATGTGCTCGGCATCTTCGGCCGGGAGGGGCTGGACCTCGCCACCCTGTGGGATCCGCCCACGTCCACCGAGCCCGGCGCCTTCGCCTTCCGCATGTTCCGCAACTACGACGGAAACGGCGGTTCCTTCGGCGACACCGCGGTCCACGCCGCCAGCGCCGACCAGGACAAGCTCGCGGTCTACGCGGCCCAGCGCAGCGGCGACAAGGCGCTGACCGTGATCGTCGTGAACAAGACCACCGGTGATCTGACCGCCCCGGTGTCCGTCACCGGCGGTACCGCGCCGGACGGCTCGGCGCAGGTCTACCGGTATGGCCAGGACGATGTCACCGCGATCAAGCACCTGGCCGATCAGCCGCTGACCGACGGCGGTTTCACCACCACTTTCCCGGCCTACTCCATCACCGAGTACGTCCTGCCCGCCGGATCCTCCGAGGCGAAGCCGCCCACCGCGCCCGGCGCCCCGGCCGCCACCGCCGTCGGTTCCGACCGGGCCACCCTCACCTGGGGCGCGTCCACCGCCGGATCGTCCCCGGTGGCGAGCTACCAGGTGTACTCCGGCGACACCGCGGGAGCCCCGGTCGCCACGGTCGACGCCCCCACCACGAGCGCCACCGTCACGGGACTGTCCCCGGCCACCGCCTACACCTTCCGCGTCGTGGCCAAGGACACCGCAGGCCGCAGCTCCCCGCCATCGGCGCCGGTCAGGGTGACCACCGCCGCGGCCCCGGCGGCCACCTGCACGGTCGGCTACACGGTGGGCAACGACTGGGGCACCGGCTTCACGGCCACCGTCACGCTCACCAACAAGGGCCACACCCTCAACGGCTGGCGTCTCGGCTTCTCCTTCACCGGTAACCAGAAGGTGGCAGACGGCTGGAACGGCACCTGGCGCCAGGACGCCACCGCGGTCACCGTCGACGACGCGGGCTGGAACGCCACCCTGGCCACCGGCGGCTCCACCACCGTCGGCTTCAACGGCGCCTACACCGGCGGCAACCCCGCGCCACGTGACTTCACCCTGAACGGCAAGCCCTGCACCGCCCCCGGCACCGTGGCCGCCGCCCATATCGCGGCCCCGGTCGGCCACGCGCCCGGCGCGGCCGCGGTGCCGCATCAGAGGAGGACGCGGTGACCGTGTGCCGACCCGGCCCCGGGCGCCTGCGCACGCTCGAGGTTGCCCTGCTCGCCGCCGTATTCGCCCTGGCCGCTGCCCTGCTCACCGTGCCGGCCGAAGCGTCCGCCGCGAACGCGCTCAGCATGCGCGGCGCCGATGTGTCGACCGCGCAGCGGGCCCTCGACCTCGGCGCCACGTACTACGACGCCAACGGCAACGCCGCGGACCCGCTCGACATCCTCAAGGGCGCCGGGGTGAACTACGTCCGCCTGCGGGTCTGGAACAACCCCGCCAGCGGTTACAACAACAAGGCCAAGGTGCTGGCCTACGCGAAGACGGTCAAGGCCAAGGGCCTGAAGCTGCTGGTGGACTTCCACTACTCGGACACCTGGGCCGACCCGGGCAACCAGCGCAAGCCCGCGGCCTGGGCGAGCCATGGCATCGGCCCGTTGCAGACCGACGTCTACAACTACACGTACGACGTCTGCAACAGCCTCAAGGCCCAGGGCACGGCCCCGGACAGCGTGCAGATCGGCAACGAGATCAACGTCGGCATGCTGTGGAACGACGGCAAGGTGGTCAACGACGACTTCACCAACCTCAGCCTCCTGCTCAAGGCGGGCACAGACGCCACCAAGGCGTGCAACGGCGGCACCAAGGTGATCATCCACACCGCGAACGCGGACAGCGACGCCCATGCGCGCTGGTTCTACGACGGGATCAAGGCGAAGGGCGTCAGCTGGGACATCACCGGGCTGTCGTACTACTGCATGTGGCACGGCACGCTGTCCACCCTGTACGACGTGGTCGCCGACATGAAGTCCCGGTACGGCAAGGACGTGGTCATCGCCGAGACCGCGTACCCCTTCACCACGGCGAACGCCGACAGCACCGGCAACTCGGTCACCTCCGGCTGCTCGGGCTATCCGCTCACCTGGACGGGCCAGGCCGCCAACTTCACCGACGTACAGAACACCGCCCGCAACGCCGGTGCGATCGGTGTCTTCTACTGGGAGCCCACCTGGTACGCGGTCCCGGGCAACGGCTGGGATCCGGCCGACATCAACAACAGCGGGGACGGCTGGGACAACATGGCCGTCTTCAACTGGACCGGGCGACTGAACCCCACGATCAGATGGACCTCATAGCACCGGGCGGGCGACGGGTGACCGCACACATGCTCGATCGCCTGGATATACCGACTCCTGATCACCGGCGAACGACACCTGTGCACCGTCCTCACCACGTACTGCCCTTGCCGGAAACCTCATCCGTGCAGGGTTACGCCGCACGTGTTGCCGAGTTGACGTTTCAGCACCGTGATCTGATGGCGCAGAGCGAGGATCTCCGTGTCCTTGTCCCGGTCGGTCATCGGCAGCAGGCGAAGCATCGCGAACGCGTTCGTCACACCCAGGTAAGCCAGTGGATTCGGCGTGTCAGCGCACCATTCGGCAACTTGGGGACCGAATCGGCGTACCAACCGCGTAGTGACGCTCTCCACATCCACCACCAGCAGCCGTTTCACACGGGTCAGTCTGCCGCTCGCGCGATCTGTGTCCACCGCTTTTCCATCGCTCGCTGTGAACGCGAGCCGACGAGCGAATCGGACCAGATCACGTTGGCGACGTCCGAGGCGGGAAGAGCTACCGGCGTGAGCTTTCGATAGTGGGAGCGGGCAGGTGCTGCACGCTGCCGCCGGGCTTCGGGGGCGGCGGGGGAGGGGCGCGGCGGTCGGGCTGGCAGGCGTTGCCATGAGGCCGGCACGGAGGGGTAGTCGATGTCTTCGATGGCCGTGACCAGGTAAGCGGGGACGCGGAAAACGACCGAATCCCCTTGTTGCGTCGAGTGGCAACGGCCGGGGAAGCCTTGTGTGAAATGTTCGGGCCCGGGCGTCACCCGCCCATGCGTGTCTCAGCTGTTGGTGCCCAGAGTCTGGGACAGTGAGCCGAGGGCCACCTCGACGATGACGCGCAACTGCTGCGCGCTCGCCCCGGTTCTGCTCATGACGGCAAGGGACTGGTTCACGGCCGCGAGGTGGGTCGCGAAGGCGTCGGCCGACTCCTCGTGCAGCCGGCCGGCGTGCAGCGCGTCGCGCAGCCGGGTGTGCTGGAAGCCGATCGCCTCCCGTGCGCGCGCCGTGACACTCGCGCTCAGTACCGGTGCCGCCATGACGGTCTGGGCCACCAGACATCCATCGGGCAGACCGGGATCCGCGATGCGTGCCAGGGTCACGTCGAAGAATGCTTGCACGGCTGCCAGGGGTCGGTCGGCGGCGCAGGACAGCGCGGCGTCGTACTTGTCTCCGTAGCGCGTGGCGTAGCGCTGCAGGCAGCGGATGAAGAGCGCGTCCTTGTCGCCGAAGGAGGCGTATATGGAGCTGCGGTTGAGTCCGGTCGTCCGGCACAGGTCGTCCATCGAGGTGTCCGCGTACCCGGCTTGCCAGAACTGGATCATCGCGGCCTCGAGCACGGTGGCGATGTCGAACTGCTTCTTGCCTGCCATGCCGCACCTCCCTGCTGCTCCGCCCCTGTCTCGTCGACCATCATCCCATCTTGAACCATTCAGTTCAAGATGGGGTACGGTGCAGCCATGGTCATGGCCCGGCACCCCGCACACCTGGCGAAGAAGCAACGCGCACACAGCGCTCGCCTATGCCGTCTCTCCAGCACCGTACTCGCCGCGTTCATCGTGTTCACCGCGCTCGTGGGCCTCGCCCTCGGCCGCGCGCACCGCACCAACCAGCACACCTGACCCGTTCATCACACCGTCACCGCACCCGGCGCAATCAGCGCACCTCACACCAGTGGAGGGCAATCATGAGTGGTCCCGCAAGCATCAGCAGCGTCCCGGGCAATCCGGTCCGCGACCTGCCACTGCCCGACCTGGCGGGTTTCACCCACCATTGGGTCGACGCAGCCGGCGTCCGGCTTCACGCGGTCGAGGGGGGCCGGCCGGACGGGCCAACCGTCGTGTTGCTCGCCGGATTCCCGCAGACCTGGTGGGCATGGCGGAAGGTGATGCCGGCCCTGGGCGGGCGATTCCGCGTCATCGCGGTCGACCTGCCCGGTCAAGGCCACTCCGAACGCCCCCACATCGGCTACGACACGCACACGGCCGCCGGCCACGTCCACGCCGCGGTGAAGGCACTCGAGGTCTCGGCGTACTGGCTGGTCGGCCACGACGTCGGTGCGTGGGTTGCCTTCTCCCTCGCTCTGAAACACCAGGACCAACTGCGTGGCCTGGCACTACTCGACGCCGGAATCCCGGGCATCACGCTCCCCGACGCCATCCCGACCGACCCCGAGAGGGCATGGAAGACCTGGCACTTCGCGTTCCACGTCGTGCCCGACCTGCCCGAGACACTGCTCGCGGGCCGCGAACGCGAGTACATCGGCTGGTTCCTGAAGGCCAAGACCCTCTTCCCCGGCACCTTCGCCGACGCCGAGATCGAGCACTACGCCGCGTCCGTCGCCGCCGACGGCGGCCTCCGCGCATCCCTGGCCTACTACCGGAAGGCCACCGAATCGGCACGGCAGAACCACGAGGCGCTGGAACGGCAGCACCTGAGGGTGCCGGTTCTCGGGATTTCCAGCAGCCACGGCTCCATCCCCGATATGGCGGCCCCCATCAGGCCGTGGGCCGACCGCGCCACCGGGGTCGTCGTGCCGGACGCGGGACACTTCATCCCGGACGAACAACCCGATGCCGTGAGCGCCGCGTTGGCCGGCTTTATCGCTGAGGGCGACTGAGGCCGGGGCAGGAGCGAGAAGCTGGACCGGCGCCGCGCCTCCCGCCGAAACCGCGCCTACCTGCGCCACGCGGTCGAGTGCGGCATCAACTGCCTCAAAAGACACCGGGCCGTCGCTACGCGATACGACCGGCTCGCGGTCCGCTGCGAAGCGGCCGTCCTCGTCGCGAAGGCCCGCTACGGCCGGTTCGCCACCGAGCCGTCCCCCGAGCAGCTGGAGCAGTTCTTCCGTCTGGATATGAAGGCGCTTGGTCTGGCGCGGGCGAAGCGCCGTCCGGCCACGAGGCTGGGGTGGGCGGTGCGGTGGGGCACGGTGCGGATGCCCGGGACCTTCCTCACCGAGGACCCCACCGCGGTCCCGGCCTCCGTGGTGCGGTTCGTCGCTGAGCAGCTCGGGACGGACGACGGCGAGGACGAGTAGCCACGCGCCCGTACAGTCGAAAGCGGTCCGGGCCGGAGTCACCACCTATGGCTCCGGCCCGGACCGCCTTGTGCGCGAGGCTCAGTCGGCCCGTCGGGTGGAGCTGAGAAGCTCGCGGTAGCGCTTGGCGTGCACGGCGAGGGTCTCGTCGGAGACGGTGCGGGCGCCGTGCAGAACCAGCGGCTCGGCGAGACGCATGCCGATCAGTCGGGCGGTGGCGTCGAGGGGCGCCAGCAGCTGGGTCATCGTGAAACGGGAAGTGGGATCGACACAAGCGTACGACTCTTCCGGGCCGCCTGTGGAGGTGACCAACTGGAGGATCTTGCCACGCAGTGCGGAGCCGCTGCTGCCGTAGGCGAAGCCGTAGGTGAGGACCTGGTCGATCCATGCCTTGAGCACTGCGGGGACGGAGTACCAGTACCAGGGGAACTGCCACACGATCCGGTCGTGGTCGCGCAGCAGTTGCTGCTCACGGGCGATGTCGAAGCGGCCATCGCGGTAGGCAGGGCCGAGCTCATGGACGGTGACGTGTGCGAGGTCGCTCACGGCCTCGGCCAGGCGGGCGGTGATACGGGAGGAGGCCAGGTCGGGGTGGGCGACGACAACCAGGGTGCGCGAGGAGGGCGGGCCGGCTGACGTCGCGGAGAGGAGGCTGGGATGGTTCATCGGTATTGATCCTTGACTGCGGTCGGCCTACGGGAGAGGCGGAGCAGGCGCTCCGCACGCCACCGTGGACGTCAATCACGTCTGCCGGTGACATAGGTGTTACTCACTTGGGGGAGCGGGTGTCCCATGCCTCGATTTCTTGTGACGGATCGTTCCGCCACGGAGTTTGTGACGGATCGATCCGTCTGTCAAGCTGAGGCCGTGCCCGGCGCGCGGCCAAAGGGCCCCCGCGCGCCGCGTCGACTCGATGCGACGCATAACAAGCAGAAGGAGCGCACCATGGCTCGCAAGACAGCGGAGGAGAACCGGCGCCACGTCCTGGCCGTGGCGAGCCGCCTGTACTACCAGCGCGGCATCCGCGCTGTCGGTATGGACCTGGTGGTCAAAGAGAGCGGGGTCGGCAACGCGACCGTCTATCGGCAGTTCCCCACCAAAGACGCTCTTGCCAGCGCCTTCACACAGGACCGCGCCGACGCCTGGTTCGCGCGTATGCGCCAGGTCGCCGACCAGGCCGACGACCCGCGCGAGAAGCTCCTCGCGATCTTCACGGCCGTCATCGAGGAGACCAGACTGCCCACCTTCCGCGGCTGCCCCATGCTCAACACCCATACCGAGTTCCCCGACCCGCAGCACCCCGCAAACCGTGTGGCGGTCACCCACGAGCAGCGGGTCCGCCACTGGCTGCGTGACTTGGCAGCCGACGCCTGTGCTTCCGACCCCGAGCAGCTCGCCGACGATCTGGTCCTCGTCCTCAATGGTGTCTACGTCACCGCCGCCGTCCTCGGCCCCCAGGGTCCCGCCCAGCGCACCGGTGAACTCGCCCGTCGCCTCATCTGGACTGCCTGCGACGAACCTGGCCGCCCCTGAATCCGGCACCATGCCTGACTCGGGGCCCTTCCCGGCTTCCGCCGACAGCGCTCCGGCCAGTTCGTCAACGTCGGCTCCACGGCGGCCTACGTCGTCAGAACCCCCAGGCCGTCTACGCGGCCACCAAGTCGGCAGTCAAGGTGTTCCCCGAGGGGCTGCGCCAGGAATCGGGACCCGACCTGCGCGTGGCCCTCGTCTCGCCCGGCTTCCCTAAACACCGAGGGCATCGACAAGGGAGCCAGCACTGAGGTCGTGCGGAGAGCGGGTCCTGATCTACGACATCACCGAGACGAAGTAACCCGGCCACCGGACCCCGGGGGCTGCGGTCACACGAGGGGCCGTCCGCGCGGAGCTTCGAACCCGTCCTCCTGGGCCCGAGCTCAAGCCGTCCGCGCCGGCTTGCCCTGGACGTGCCCACCAGGGGCTTCAGAGGCCGGGGAGCGGAAGTCACAGCGCCGTACCATGCTTCTGCGTGGCCTTATCAACCGTAGGCCCCGGGGTCCCTCCATCGATCCGGATGCTTTCTGCATCGAGAGGCAGAAGGACGTGTTCGGACGGGACGTTCCGATCGGCGGTGCGGGCGGCCCGGGGGCCGGTGGTCAGGATGCCCAGGGCGAGCACGGCCAGACCGCAGCCGGTGATGATCCACCAGGCGGCTGGGCGGACCCCGTCGGCGATCACCGCGCCGGTTACCGCGATGCCGAGTGCGGAGCCGACCTGGCGGCTGGTCGCGGCGATCGCGGCGGCTACCCCGGCCCTGGCGCGCGGCAGGCCCGAGACCGCTGTGTTCGTGATGGGTGCGTTGACGAAGCCGAATCCCAGGCCGAAGAGTGCGTACGCCGCGTAGAGGAGGACGTCCGAGCGGTCGTCGGGGCGGGTGGCGGGGATGGCCAGCAAGCCGCCGGCGGCGATGCCGGCGCCGGCGAGCAGGAGCGGGATGCGCGGGCCGCGACTGCCCACGATCCGCCCGGCCAGCGGTGGGCACAACAGCGACGGCACCGCCATCGGCAGCAGACGCATCCCGGTGTCCAGCGCGCCGAGCCCCAACACCTGTTGCAGGTACAGGCTGTTGGCGAACAGGAAGCCACCGAGGGCGGCGAACGCGCATACTGCCATCACCGTCGCCCCGCTGAAGGGCGCGCTGCGGAAAAGGCGCGGCTCGATCAGCGGTTCGTCGTGTCTCATCTCATAGGGCACGAGGACGGCGGCCGCACCTGTCGCGGCGATCAGACAGGCCACGATGACGGGCGAGGTCCAGCCGTGGCCGGGCACCTCGATGATGGCGTACGTCAGCGTGCCGAGCACGGTGATCACCAGCAGCTGGCCGACCGGGTCCACTCCGCGGGGCCGCGGGGCTCGGGACTCGGGGACGAACAGGACGGCGAGCAGCAGCGCGGCCAGCCCGATCGGCACGTTCAGCCAGAACACCGACCTCCACCCGGCCGTCTGCGCCAGCACGCCACCAAGGATCGGCCCTGCGGCCATGCTGATACCGACCACCCCGCCCCACACGCCGATTGCCCTGGCCCGCTCCCGCGGCCCGGGGAAGGCGTTTGTGAGGATGGCCATGGCGACCGGGGTGAGCATGCAGCCGCCCACCGCCTGAGCCATGCGGAAGACGATCAGCCAGTTCAGCGACGGCGCCAGACTGCACAGTGCCGATCCGCCGGTGAACAGGACGAGCCCGAGGAGGAAGACGCGGCGTCGTCCGACGCGGTCGGCCGTGGAGCCGGCCGGCATCAGCAGCGAGGCCAGCACGATGGTGTATGCGTCGAGCGTCCACTGCAGGTCCGACACGGAGCAGCGCAGGTCCTGCTGTATCGAGGGCAGGGCGACATTGAGGATGGTGGTGTCGAGGCTGACCAGCAGCACGCTCATGCAGCAGACGGCCAGGATCAAGGTGGGTCTTTTGCGACCGGGCTGAGGCATCGGGTCCGCCCTTTCTGGGGTCAGAGGCGTGGCCGGTGGACGACACGGGTGTCGGCGAAGTCCCAGAGGATCGGCAGGAGTTGTTCGGGGGTCTCGCTCTGTGGCATATGGCCGGTGCCTTCCAGCAGGCGGAATTTCGCGTCCGGGATGGCTTGTGTGTATGCGCGTCCGTAGTCGACGTCCACGACCTGGTCGCTCGCGCCCCATGCGACCAGGGTGGGATGGGTGATCTTGGCCAGGCGCTCGGGCAGGGTGGGGTCGGCCATGTGGTGCGGGCCCGCATAGACCTGCAGGGTGGCGCGGTTGGCGGCCATGACCGCGCGCTGTGCCTGGGTCAGTGCGCTGGGGTCGAAGCGGAATTTCGTGGGGTCGTGGAAGGAGAGTCGGGCGAGTTCGGCGGGGGTCAGGGAGAAGGTGTCGGCTATGGGGTGGCCGGGGACGGGGATGCCGACGGCGTTGACGAGGGTGACGCTGCTGATCCGGTCGTTGCCCAGGGTTGCCAGTTCGGCGGCGATCCAGCCGCCGATCGAGTTCCCGACGACGGCGACGTCCCGCAGGTCGAGTGTGTCGAGCAGGTGGGCGTATGCCCGGGCCAGGGTTGTGGTGTCGGTCAGCCAGTCGGGGCGGATGGTGTCGTCGAAGCCGGGGTGGATGGGGGTGATTACCCTGGCGGGTCGCTGTTCGGCGAGGAGGCGGGCGAACGGAGTGACGGTTTGCGGGCCGCCGCCTCCGTGCAGGAGCAGAAAGGGGCGTCCCCGCTCGCCGTGGAGGTCGGCGGTGATATCGAGGGTGCCCTGGTCGAGGGTGAGGGTGTGGGTGCTGCGGGTCATGTCCGTGTGCTCCTCGGGTTGATGAGTTTCAGGGGAGGTCGGGGCGTGGTCACGCGTAGTCGGTTGCGGGGACGGTGGCGTAGCGGCTCATGATCGCGGCCGTCGACTCGGGGGTCGGTTCCCGGCCGCTCGCGATCATGTTCCGCAGGTCGCGGAAGTACTGCACATACAGGTCCGGTGTGAAGGTGTTGAGCATCACCGCCGGCTCGTCGCCGAGGTTGGCGAAGGTGTGCGGGGCGCCGGGCGGGATCATCGCGAGCGTGCCGGCGGGCGCCGCGTGGGTGGTCTCCCCGAGAACGGTGCTCATTGCTCCTCCTTCGTGAGAGCTGGCTCTCATGAGAGTAAGGGGCTCCAGTTTCGTTATGCAAGTCGACTCTCATGAAGAGAGGGGGCTGCTATTATGTGGAGGGATAGACGGGAGGAGTCGCGTGATGACAGAGCAGACGGGTGCCGGCCGCACCAACCAGAAGCAGCGCACGCGGACGGCGATCGTGACGGCCGCCCGTGAACTCATCGGCACGGGCACCGAAGTGACCATGCCCGCGATCGCCCGCGCGGCCCTGGTCTCCGAGGCCACCGCCTACCGGTACTTCCCGGACCTGCCCTCCCTGATCAGCGAGGCCCTGGCCGGTGTCTGGCCACCCCCCGCCGAAGCGCTCGCACCGGTCGCGGACTCCGCCGATCCCGTCGAACGCACCGCCTACGCCTGCGAGTTCCTGCTGCGCGGCATCCTCGCCCGCCAGGGCTCGGTACGGGCGATGATCGCCGCCACCATCACCCGGCCCCAGACGGTGACCACACGCCCCGGCATCCGCTTCGGACTCATCGACCACGCGCTCCTCCCACTGGAGGACACACTCGGCGCGACGGACCCGGACGCCTTCACCCAGCTCAAACGGGACCTCGCGGTGGTCGTGAGCGCCGAGGCGCTCTTCACCCTCACCGACCTGTGCGGACTCGGCCCCGACGAGGCCGTCTCCAGCGCCGTACGAACCGCGTCGACCCTCACCGAAGCCGCAGTGCGCTCGACCGCATAGCGGCGGCGGACCGACGCGGACGCCACCCCGGCCGACCACCCCGGTCGTGACGGAGCCCAGGCGGCCGTGGTCGAAATCCCGGCAGGCGGCGACGAAAAGGGCCCTGCGCAGGGCCGCCGCCAACGTCGATTTCCACGTCACCTCGCGGGTGGCCGCGACAGACATGGCCAACGGCATCCGCGACAACCGGATCGACCACACGACGCATGAGATCGAGATCTTCTGCAAAAACGGGCAGAGCAAGACACCGAACCAGGTCGCCGCCGGTGCCGTGCCCGACACCAGCCACCATCCGCTGCCGGGCGACGGGGACCGCCAGGCCCTCCAGGCCGACTGGCACGGGATCGCCCCGCACACTCACCCTGACGCCATCGCCGCGCTCGAGATCGCTACCGGCCGCGAGGCCACCGTCGAAGAAGTCACCGGCCAGGCCGACGCAGTACGCGTACCGCTCCCACTCGTGGTGGCGCGCGTGCTTCTGACCGAGCGTGCGCAGCGCCGGCCGCATCCACGCGTAGGGCACCGTCTGGTCCGCCAGCTGTTATGACGTCCGGTTCCGCGCGGCCTCGATGGCGAGCGCGATGCGGTGCACGGGTGTCGGCGGTGGTGTCTCGCGCAGCGACACGATACCGACCCAGCGGTTCACGGCCTCCCCTTGCCGGGTGACGCGGCCTGCCCGGCCACGGTGCGCGCTCCCGGGGGCGTCGGTGCGTGGGCCGGCGTCGTGCTGGCCCGGCTCCTGCTGCTGGTGGTCATCCTCACCGCGCTGATCGTGCTGCTGGCCTGCGGTGTTCCGCTGGCGGACGCGTTCTCCTCCTCTCTCACTGACTTCGCCGACGACCCGCGGGCGTGGCGTGACAAGGCAGGAGGGCCCCCGCTGCACCAGATGGCGTTGGCCTGTGGCGTCTCGCCTCCTCGCTGTGCGAAGCGCACGGAGGCAAAGAACGGCCGTCCTGGGAGACGGTCCACGGCTACGTCCTGGCCTGTGGCGGTGATCCCGCTGAGTGGCGTGCGCGGTGGCGGCAGTTACGGCTGGAATCCGCTGCGGCACCAGACCCAGTGCACGAGGCGATGCGCCACTGGGCTGAAAAGGGAAAGCTCATCGCGTAAACGGTTATAGTCATGACGGGGAACGTTCCCGGATGGCATCGGCTGAAGCGTGGTTGGGAGCTGTAACGGATGGCGAGGGACCGCGGCAAGGCTCCCACGATTTTGGACATCGCCGCGGAAGCGGGGGTCTCCAAATCTGCCGTGTCGCGTGCCCTTTCGGGACAAGGTGAGGTGAGCGCGGCGACCCGGGACCGGGTCGAGCGCGCCGCCCGCAAGCTTGGGTACGTGGCCAATGCAATGGCACGGGGGCTTGTCGCCTCGCAGACGAAGACGGTCGGAGTCCTGCTCCGGGACGTCACTCGGCCGTTCTACGCATGGCTGCAGACTGCGATGCAGCGCGCGGCCGAGGATCGCGGCTATCAGATCGTCACCGCCACCAGCGCCGCCGACCTGGGCGTGGCCGACGCGCTGCGTGCGCTGACCAGCCTCGTCTCCTTGCAGGTGGACGGCCTGGTGGTGTCGTCGGCTCGGTTGCCCTCGGAAGAGATCGTCCCGTTCATCGAACGGGTACCGATCGTGGTGGCCGGCCGCCGCGAGACAAGCCGCGGCATCACGAGTGTGTTCTGCGATGACGCTGACGGCGGCACGATGCTGGCGGAGCATGTGCTGCAGCTCGGACACGAACACATCGCGGTGGTCCTGACCGACCACTCGTATTCCCTGAGTCAGTACGCCCGGGGCATTTCCATGATCGAACGCATACGGGCCGCAGGGAAAACTGCCGTTGTCTGGGAGGCCGCCTCGGACAGAGAGGCGGGCCGGGTGATCACAGACCAGATCGACGGCTCCGGGGTTACGGCCATCATGTGTCCCACGGACTCGGCTGCCGTCGACGCCCTGGAGGTGCTGCGGCAGCGGGGGGAATCGGCACCCGAGGATTACACGGTGACCGGTTACGACGGATTCGGCCTGCTGGCCACCCCCTATCTGGGTCTCACCACGTTCCGCCAGCCGGTGGAAGAGATCGGCAGGACCTCGATCGATCTCCTGATCGACAGAATCGAAGGCAAGACAGACCAGGACCGCCTGGTCGAGCTCAGGGGGAGTCTCGTCGAAGGCCGGACGGCGGGCGGGGTTCCTCGGCGGCCGTGATCGGTGCGCGGCTTGCGGGCCCGATCAGTCGTCGGTTTCGGCCGGCCACCACCGGCTGGATGTCACCTTCGGGTCCAGGCCGATCCGCTGGACGGCAACCTCCAGGCCGGCCGTATCACCGGCGTGCTGTGCAGAGACACCCGCCATGACCTTCGTCTGTGAACTCTTCCCGGGCCGTATGTCGATCGACCGCAGGGTGTACTCCGGTCGATCGACTGCCTGCAGTAGCAGCGCCCTGATGCGCGGCTCGCTCTTGTCGGTGGTGACGACTTCGAGCATGAAGTCGGTCGGGACGTCTTCGTCGTCCGCTTGCTGCAGCAGTTCCCCGGCGTGCCGTTGGCGCCTGTTGACGAATCGGCCCAGGGGCCGCAGGAGCGTGTTGGTGGCGATGATCGCCACGCAGCCGATGATCGCCATGACTACCATCCCGGCTCCGGCGAGAGAGCCGACCGCCGCCGCACACCACAGGGTCGCGGCCGTGGTCAGTCCTCTGATGTTGAACCCGTCCCGCAGGATCACGCCGGCCCCGAGGAAACCGATCCCGGATACGACCTGGGCCGCCACGCGCGTGGGATCCGCCCCGGGATCCGCGCCGAGTCCCACGGCCCCCATGACGACGAACAGGGAAGCGCCGACGGAGACCAGGGCGTTGGTGCGGATGCCGGCGGTGCGCAGGCGCCACTGGCGCTCCATGCCGATCACCGCGCCCAGCACCATCGCGATGAGGATTCTGAACGCGAGCCCGAGGATGACACCGGGATCCGACACAGGACGCCCCTTTCCTGGCTGGGCGTAGGCATCCGGCACACCATCGGACCGGGAACGTTCCCGGCGGGAGGCTACGCGGATCGCGCCTGTCCGGCAAGGGCAACGGACTGCCGATACGGACTATTGTCGCAACCTGTCGTTTGCCAGAACGTTGCTTGTTCGCGTCGCCGGGCCTCTGGTACTTTCACGCCATAGCCAGCCCGGGAACGTTCCCGTAAAGTGGCGGACATGCGGTACGCCGGGCAGAGGAGTTCATATGCCTTCACATACGTCGCCGCCCCTGGCGGCTAGGTGGCGCAGAAGCGGCGTCGGCCCGTGGCTTGTTCTGCCGGCTGCCGCGCTGCTGGCGGTCTTCGTCTTCAGGCCGCTTGTCCGGAGCGTGCAGCTCAGTACCTATGCCAGCGACCTGATCGGGAATCCGACCCGGTTCGTGGGCCTGGACAACTACATCTCGCTGCTGTCGGACCCGGATTTCCTGCATACGGTCGTCATCTCGGTCGTCATCGCCCTGCTGGGCATGTTCCTGGCGACCTTCGGCGCCCTGTGCGCGGTGCTTCTCCTGCGCGGCCGGCTTCTGGGCGGCGGGATCTTCAACGTGGTTTTCTCGCTGCCGTTCGCCTACTCCGCGGCCTCGGCTTCCACGGTGTTCGCGGGGCTCTTCGCACCGTCGGTGGGGGTTCTCAACATCATTCTCGGCAATCTGGGAGTGTCCGGCCCGCACTGGCTGGACAGCCCTGTCGCCGCGGTGTGGTCGATCGCCATCGCGACCGCCTGGTACGAGTTCGGGTTCGCCTTCCTGGTGCTGACAGCAGCCGTGCGCGACGTGCCGCCGGAGGTGATCGAGGCCGCGCAGCTCGACGGCGCGGCCGGCCTCCGCCTCGCGGCTCGCATCCTCGTGCCCATCATGCGTCCGAGCATCCTGTTCCTGGTGGTGACCCAGACGATCACGGGGCTGCAGTCGTTCGCGCAGATCCAGGTGCTGACCCGGGGCGGCCCCGCGGGAGCCACGACCAACCTGGTCTACCGCATGTACCAGTTGGCCTTCGGCAACGGAACCCCGGACTTCGGCCGGGCGTCGGTCATCGCGATCATTCTCGTTCTCATTGTCGCTGCGATCACGGCGCTCCAGTTCCGGCTGCTCGGACGGGAGAAGGCAGCATGATTTCGACAGATGTCAGACCGGCACGGATCAAGCCCGAGGCAGATGCGGCACCCTCCTCCCGGCGCAGGGTGCGCGTTCCGGAGGCGTGGTCCATCGTCCGGTTCGCGGCTGTGCTGGTCTTCGCGGCGATCGTCTTCCTGCCCGTGTACGTCTCGTTCGTCGGTGCTTTCACACCCAACGGGGAGTTTGCGCGCAGCGGGATCGTTCCCGACCCCGCCGATGTGACGCTCGGCAACTTCCACGAGGCACTGACGGCGATCCCGCTGGTGCACGAGTACTTCGTGAGTGTCGGCGTCGTCACACTGCAGACGCTCGGGCAACTGCTGACTGGGGCGCTGGCGGCGTATGCCCTGGTGTTTCCGCGCTGGCGGGGCCGCAAGATCGCCTTCGTTCTGGTCCTTGTCACGCTGGCGATCCCCGCCGAGAGCATCGTCATCCCCAACTATGAACTCGTCAGCTCGATCGGGCTGCGCAACACGATTCTCGGGGTCGTGATCCCGTACCTGGCTGCGGGATACCCGGTCTTCCTGCTCCGGCAGGCGTTCGCCGCCGTGCCCACCGAAATCTGGGAGGCGGCACGGATGGACGGCGCCGGCGACATCCGGACCCTGTTCACGATCGTCATGCCGGCCTGCCGGCCCCAGGTCACCAACGCGGTGATCTGGAGCGCCCTGGCCGCGTGGAACGGCTTCTTCTGGCCTCTGCTGATCACCGACACGGCCGCCGCCCGGACCATCCAGGTCGGGATCTCGCAACTCGCCGCCTCCGAGGCGGCCAGCCCGGCAGTGATCTTCGCGGGTGCCGTCCTCGTGGTCGTCCCCACGATCCTCCTCGTCATCTTCGCCCAGCGCTTCCTCATCAACGGCCTGACCCGCGGTGTCCTGCGCTGAACCGGCCCGTCCCTCCTCATTGCTCCGAAGGAACCGTCATGAAGAACAGATTCGCGGCTGCGGCCATAGCGGTAACCGTCATGGCCGGCTCAGCGGCCTGCGGCTCGACCTCGAGCGGGGGCGGCAGCGGGTCGTCCGTGCCCGATGCGTCCGCTCTGAAGAACGCCAAGGGCGTCACCGAGATCACGGTCTGGCACGGTCTCGGCGCCGCCAACGGTGTCGCCTTCAACAAGCTGATCAGCCAGTTCAACGCCGCCAACAAGGGCAAGATCCACGTCAGGGCCACCTTCCAGGGCATCTACGCCGACCTGCTGGCCAAGTACACGGCGGGCCTGCGCGGCAATTCCACCCCGACCATCATGGTCGCCGGTGACATCGCCACCGGGTTCATGACCGACGTCAAGAAGAGCATCCCGGCCGCGGACATGGCCAAGGCCAACCCCGGTGACCTGAAGCTCGCCGACCTGTCCGCGGCAGGCCGCAACTACTACACGGTCAACGGCAAACTGCAGGCCGTCCCGATGAATATGTCCACCCCGGCACTGTGGGTCAACCGCGACCTGCTCGCGAAGGCCGGCATCCCCAAGAGTGCCGACCTCAGCACACTGGACGCCGTGGTCGCCGCGGCCAAGACCGTGGCCAAGAAGACCGGTCAGAAGGGCTTCACCATGCCCGACGACGACTGGTACATCGAACAGCTCGCAGCCACCGCGGGCCAGGACTTCTGCACGCCGGACAACGGCCGCAAGGGCACCGCCGCCTCCGGCATCACTATCAACACCGGCGCGGCGAAGTCGGCCATCACGAAGGTAGCGGACCTCTACCGCACGGGTGTGGCAGTGGACGGGGCGCCCGACGGCTCTGCTGCGCTTTCCGGCTTCCAGGCCGGCAAGGTCGCCTTCCTGCTGAACAGCTCGGGCGCGCTCGGCGCGCTGAAGGACGGCACCAAGTTCGACTACGAGGCCCTGCCGTTCCCCACCACCGGTCCCAAGGGCAGCTCCGGCCCCGTCATCGGAGGCTCCGCCCTCTGGCTCAGCAGCACCGCCACGGACGCGCAGAAGGTGGCCGGCTGGAAGCTGGAGACCTTCCTCACCTCGGCCGCCGCTCAGGAGCGGTTCAGCCACGCGACCGGCTATGTGCCGGTCAACACCAAGACCGACGAATCCTCCACCCAGCAGGCGTACCTCAAGGCGAACCCGAACTTCCAGACGTTCACCACCCAGATCAAGAACACCCCGATCGTGTCCGCACCAGCCGGCTGCGTGACCGGCGCGATGACCGCCATCCGTACCGGCAACATCAACCAGATCCAGGCCGCCTTCGCCGGCCAGAAGTCGATCGACGCGGCGCTCGACCAGGCAGCCGCCGACGCCAAGAAGGCGATGAAGACCTACCAGGGCCAGCTCGGCCAGTAGCCGGCCCAACCAACACCGACCAGAACAGAAGGGGATGACCTTGACGGACATCCGCTACGGCATTTTCCTCCGGCCCGACCCCGCAACCTGCTGGGCCGTCACCCAGGTGACGTTCGCCCTGAACAGGCAGTTCGGACTCGTATCGGCAGGCGCGTTCCCACCGCACGCCACCCTCATCGGGAATCTGTGCACCCGCGCCACCGAGGCCGAACTCATCGCCGCCCTCGATCCCGTCTTCGAGAACGTCACTCCGTTCCCCGTCTACAACCACGGCATCGTCCGGACGGGGACAGGCGCATACGAATACAACATCAATCTCGACGCGTCCGGGAACCGGCCCAACGAACCGCTCGGCCGTGTCGCCGACGCGGTGGCCAAGGCGGTAGCGCCGCTCTCGGTCCCCGTCGACGACTTCCTGGTGACCCCGGTCGCCGACTACAGGTTCGCCGCACATCTCGGCCTGGCAAGCCACGAACTGGCCGTCGACAACCGGCTGAGCAAGGAGGTCGGGGATTTCCTGGCGGGCCTCCCGCTGCACGTGCCCGAATCCTTCGCCGCCCGCTGGTACTCGCTGTTCGAGTTCCAGGCCGACTGGAGCAGCCACTGGTGGCAGAACATGTCGTGGCGCCACCTCCACTCGTGGGAGGCCGTATGACACCCCCCGCCGCAACCGCTCCGAGCGTGGTCATCTTCGATCTCGGTGAAGTGCTCGCCACCCCACCAGATCTGTACGCATCCCTCGCGGCATGCCTGCCCCATCGGCCTGAAGCTCTGGAAACCGCCTACTGGGCGCACCGGGACGCGTACGACCGGGGCGGCACCGCACACGCCTTCTGGAGCTCAGTCCTTGCCGACCTCGGCATTCCTGCGACACCCGGCGTCATCGCCGACCTGGTCCATATCGACACCCAAGCGTGGACGACCGTCCGTCCAGACGCGATGTCCCTCCTTGCCGCCCTGTCGGACAGCGGCATCCGCGTCGGGATACTGTCCAACGCGACACTTGAGATGGCCACGGCCGCCCGCGCAACCCCGTGGGGCGACTACGTCACCGACTGGTTCTTCTCGTGCGAACTGCGGCTGGCCAAACCCGACGCCGCGATCTACCACCACGTCACGAACGAGCTAGCGCTCCCGGCCGAATCAATCCTGTTCATCGACGACCGCCGGGCGAACGTGAATTCCGCCCTGGACGCCGGCTGGAACGCCCACTTGTGGACCTCAGGCCCGGACACCGCGGGCCTGCTGACCGACCTGGGACTGCTCCAGCCGGTCTGACCACGGATCGGCACGCCCGTCAGTCGGCCTCGTACAACCTGACCAGTAACAGGACACGCACGACACCGTGCCATGACGACCACTGGCCTGGGCGCCCACGATCATCGAATTCCCGTTCCGGTAACGCGACATCGTCAAGGCACTGCTCCGAGGTCCGGTTCGGTCACGGGCTTCACTCCGCAACGGTGACGGAACCGGCGACATCGCCGGCCTCCGCTTGGGCCTCCGCTTGGCGGTGTCGGTTTCGGTGAGCCAGTCGGCAGTGATCAGCAGTCCGGCGTGCTCGGCGACGCTGAACGAAAGCCGCCGTGTGAAGGCCACCCGGAATCCGCCGGGTGGCCTTCACGCTTCGTGTCGGAAACGCGGGTGACTTCCGATCTGAGCCGCCACGAAATCCGACGTGTCGCGGTGGCGGACCAGCATCGCCGACGAGACTTTCCGAGTACCGGCCTCCAGCGCTGCCTGATCGTCTTGCTCCCCCTGGGGGAAGCCGCTGGTGGTCCGGCCTGCGCCTGTGCTTCCGACGTCGGCTGCCGGGTGTCGGCTTCGGCGGGCGTGCTGTCGTTCTGGGCCGGCTCAGTCGGGGATACGGACGTGTGGGCGTCGGCGGCCAGGGTGGGAGTGTCGGCCGTGGACGACGGGACGTGATGCGGCAAAAAAGTACCGAGCCGGGGCCGTAGCCGCCCGGCGACGCCGCGACCAGTCCGCTTCTGAGGCTTTTCGCCCCGGGGTGATGTACCGATGCCGGTGAACCGGGCTTGCAATCCGCAGGTGACCGTTCTGGACTGGTTGCTCGACTCGGATCCCGGGGTGCGCTGCCAAGTGCTGCGCGATCTGACGGACGCGCCGTCGGCCGATGTTGCCGCCGGGCGCGCCCGCGTTGCAGTCGAGGGTTGGGGCGCCCGGCTGCTCGCGCTGCGCGGCGGCGACGGCCAGTGGGCAGGAGGCGCGTGCTTTTCGGCCGACTTCCGCGGCGACACTTCGCACGGTCTCAGCCATGGACTTCGACCCTTCCGACATTGTCGCTTCTGCGTGTTTTGGGCGTCGACCCGGATGCCGAGCCAGTCCGGGAAGCGGTCGTGCAAGCGCGGGATAACCGCCGGTGGGAGCATGCTGGGCAGCCGTTCTTCGCTGGAGAGGACGAGCCGTGCATCAATGGGCGGACCGTCGCGATCGGTGCCTACTTCGGGTTGGACGTCGACGGCATCATCACGCGGCTGATCGGCGGATTGCTCGAGCACGAGCGGACGACCGGCGGTTCAGCCGAGTCCGTCCTGGCGCGGCGGCGCGGTGAGGAGTATCTGCTGCGACGGCGGCTGTTCCGCCGGCTGAGCACGGGGAGGTTGTCGACCCGGCCTGGCTTCGCTTCTCGTTCCCGACCTGGTGGCACTGCGACGTGCTGCGGGCGTTGGACTATTTCCGCGTCGCCGGGGACAATTCCGGTCCTCGGCTGGCTGAGGCGATCGACCTGGTGCAGTCCAAACGACAGCCCGACGGCGCGTGGCTACTGGAGAACACGCATCGAGGCGCGGTCCAGTTCGCCATGGAGGACGGCGACGGTCAGCCGAGTCGATGGAACACGCTTCGGGCTCTAGTACTCCAGTGTGACTTCGCGATCTTGTAGGGACCCTGGTCGGGAACGAGTGCGGTCACCGTGTGATCATCGGGGTGTGTGGACTCATTTCGCCTGACCAGGCCAGCAAGGTGATCACAGGACGAGCATGAGTTTGCCGCCGGGGCGGCGGGATTGGCTGAGCTTGGCCGCTTCCTGGATCTGGTTGAGGGTGTAGGTGCGGGCGACCGGTACGACCAGGATGCCTTCGCCGACGAGCCTGGCGAACTCATTCATCTGGTCGTAGCGGATCTCGGTAGTGATCCGGACGCCCAGTTCGGCTGCGGCGGCGAAGTCCGAGACGGTGAGGACACGGTCGGGATCCCCGGTCAGCTCAATCAAGGTCGGCAGCGAGCCGCCGGCCGGACTGGGCTGGTTGGCGCGGTCGATCCGGCCCCCGGTCGGCGTGGTGTCCAAGGCGCGGTCCACTGGGCCTGGGGTCAGTGCGCTGACGCGTTCGGCCATGCCCTCGCCGTAGGCGGTCACCTGGGCGCCGATCTCTTCCAGGGCGGCGGCCCGAGTCGGCCCGGCTGTGGCGATCACCCGAATACCCCGGTGCAGCGCGAAGCGCACCGCCGCCTCACCCACGGTGGTACCCGCGCCGTGGACGAGCAGCAGCTCACCCGGCTCAACGCCAAGGTCGTCGAGCGCGCGCCACGCCGTCTCGGCCGCCATCGGCAGCGCGGCGGCCTGCTCGGCGGTTACGTCCTCGGGAATGCGTGCCCAGGCCGGCATCAGCGCGTACTCGGCGGCGCCGGCCGTCGGGCCGTCGAAGGTGGCCGGGCCGAACACGCGGTCGCCGATCTGGACGCCGGTGACGCCCTCGCCGAGCGCGTCGACGGTGCCCGCGACCTCGAGGCCGAGCCCGCGGGGCAGCGGCGGCAGATGGTCGGCGAGGAGACCGTCGACGACGTGCCAGTCGGCCGGTGTCAGGCCGCACGCCCGCACGGCGATCCGGATCTGGCCGGGTCCCGGCTCCGGCTGTGGGACGTCGCGGAGCACGATCACGTCCGGGGAACCGAACCGGTCGAATTGCAGAGCCTTCATGACGATCTCCTGGCTGATGACAGCATCTGTTGTCATTGACCGTATCAGCTGATAACAGCTCCTGTTGTCGTACCCTGGTGGGTATGCCGCGATGGGAATCCGACGCACAGGGCCGGCTCGAACGCGCGGCGCTCGAGCTGTTCGAGACGCAGGGGTTCGAGCGCACCTCGGTCGCGCAGATCGCAGGCGCCGCCGGTCTGAAGGAGCGCTCCTTCTACCGCTACTTCCCCGACAAGCGGGAAGTCCTCTTCGCCGGCAACGAACTCGAGGCCCACCTCGTCGCCCAGGTCGAGGCAGCCGACCCGGGCCTCACCCCGATCGAGGCGCTGCTGACCGCGCTGGGAACCGCCGAGGAGATCTTCCGCCCGCGCGAGTTCCTGCTGCGCCGGGGAAGAGTGATCGCCGCCAACCCGGCACTGGCCGAGCGCGATCTGATCAAGCTCGCCGACATCGCCAACGCGCTGGCACCGGCGCTCGAGCGCCGCGGCGTCGAGCCCGGAAAAGCACGCTTCATCATCGACGTGGTGCTGGCGATCCACCGGCGCGCCATGCCCCGCTGGCTAGCCGAGCCGGACACCACCCTCGCTCAGCTCATGGCCCAGGCCGCCGCCGAGCTGCGCGAAGTGGTCGAGCCGCCAGCTCCAACGATCCGCTGAGTCGGCCGCAAACAGGCCTCGCAGATAAGCGTAGAACCGGCTGTCCGGGAAACGGCCTTACCTCAGTGTGGTTTCCTGGTCCATCTGGTGGGTTCCTTGAGAGATCGTCGCCGGTAGTGACTGCGTCGAGCCGCTGACTGGTGGTGTCGGCGCCAGCTGGGCCAGTGCAGCAGTTTGGCCGTGGTGATGGCCGGCGGAGTGAGGACTGCAGTGAGCAGGCGACGGATCTCCGGGAGGGTCATTGGGGTGCCGCGCTGGCGACGGCGACGGCGGTGAGGAAGGCTAGGGCGAGCATGGCGAGGGTGATGTGCCGGTGCCATGAGGTCCAGTGCCTGACCTGGTAGTGGTCGAGACCGACCTGGCTCTTGGCGGCCTGGAAGCACTCCTCGATGCTCCAGCGGACACCGGCGACGCGGACCAGTTCGGCCAGCGTCACCGCGGTGCGTGACCAGCACAGGTAGAAGGCGAGTTCGCCGGTGGTCCGGTTGCGGCGGATCAGCAGGTGGCGGTGGCTGCCGGTGTCGATGTGGACCCAGGCCCAGTCGTAGTGGCGCGGACCCTTCGCGCCGTTGCCGGCACTGTGCCGTTGCCAGGCCGTGGCGGGCAGACGGCCGGCGACGGTGTCCGCGCGGATGAGGGTGCGGCCCTGGTTGATCCGCACTCTCGTCGAGCAGGCGACGGCCAGCACGTAGCCGATGCCGCGTGCCTCCAGGGCAAGCCGTAGATGAGGGTCCTGTCCGTAGGCTTCGTCGCCGGTCGCCCAGGAGGCGGTGATGCCGACGTCCAGCGCGGCCTCAATCATCTCCCAGGCCAGGCGGGGCTTGGTCGCGAACTGCACCTCGTCGGGTATCCCAGCCTCGCGGCGGCGTCCGGGATCGGTGCACCAGGAGTGCTCGGGCAGGTAGATCCGACGGTCGATCAACGCCCGTCCCCGCTCGGTGGCGTAGGCGAGGAACACACCGACCTGTGAGTTCTCGATGCGTCCCGCGGTGCCGGTGTACTGCCGTTGCACGCCCGCCGAGGCGTGGCCCTTCTTCACAAAGCCGGTCTCGTCCACGATCAGCACCGCGCCGTCGGTGCCGAGGTGGTCGACGGCATAGGCGCGCAGGTCGTCACGGACGGCATCAGCGTCCCAGCGGGCGTAACGCAGCAGGCGCTGCATCGGTCCGGGCCGGACATGACCGGCCTGTTCGGCCAGCTGCCAGCAGTTCTTGCGTTCGACGCCCGACAGCAGGCCGAGCAGATAGCCGCGGGCGGTCGCCCGCGGCTCAACCCGGCCGAGCCGCCCCGCGATCCGGGCCATGACCTGGTCGAACATCATCCGCCAGCGGGCAGGGTCTACGCTATGGTCCGCGGCCACCGCACGATCTTCGCTTGTCCACACACCAACCGATGATCACGCGGTGGCCGTACCCGTCCCCAGCCGGGTCCGCAGCAAGATCACGAAGTCAGACTGGAGTACTAGGCGTCCTGGACTGGTACAACCGCCTCGCCGTCTGTTCACCGGGCCGCGCGGCCGGACCGTACACCACCATAACGTCCTCCAGGGCGTAACCCTCAGTTACCACCCGAAAGGGCGAAACGGATATCCAGCCACCTACCACCCTCTGGGAGCGACGAGGCGTGGTGTGCGGAGGTCAAGGCGGCGTTCCCGGAGGCGATCAGCCGTGCCAGGCGCGTCGTGCACATCGACAAGCACACCCAGCGCTTCGACCGGGACGCAGCCCAGGCACCTTCGCCGACGGTCGGGTATGCCGATCCCATGCTTACCCGGCCCCTCGCCCGCCAGAAGTAGCTCGCCGCCCGCGGTAGCCACGAAAGCCCCGGTGCAGTGCAAGGGCGCACCATATGACCGCTGCCGTCAGTGCGGCTGCGGCGGAGGCAGCCAGCACTGGTGGCTCCGGCCGAAAGCCCAGTGAGAGCCGGGTGCCCATGAAGGTGAGTATGACTACGAGCGCATCCGGGCCGTGGAGCGGAACCCTGGCGGCGACAGCCCGCAGCGCGGCTGCCGCCGCCAGACCGGTCGCGGTCCAGGCCAGCAGATACGGCCGCACCTGCCCCGGAGTGGCGAGCGGCATCCCGAACTCATCGGGGCCGGAACGGAACGACGCGCCGGCCCAGCCCAGGCCGACCCCGAGAATGGTGACGCCCGCCGCCCACAAGGCATGGCGCCATAGCGGACCAGGCCGCAGGGACGCTTCGTCGCCATCAGAGCTCGCGCAGTTGTCAGGGCTGGGGAGGCCGGGCGATTCAGTCACGCCCACCGGCACCGAACCCAGCGCCGCCGCCACAGCGTCCCCAAGCGCGGGATGGGCCGCACCCGCCACGACACAAAGCCCCATCATCGCCTCCACAGATACGTGAGGCGCGTCGGCACTCGGTGGTGTCAAGCCTCGAGCCGGAGTACACCACCGCTGCGCGGTTCGCCGTCCCTTCGGCGGGCGCGGCATGCCCGACGCGTCGCCCGCAGGACCTGCCTGTGTACCGCCACACCTGGCGGACGAAACATCGGGGCCCGCATGCTCTGCGTGTGAGACCTCACAGGGGGCTCCTGCCGGGTTCCGGAAGGAGCAAGCCGGCGGTCGGTGTCACCGCTGCATCGCCGTCGTCCGCCAGGCGCGTAGCTGCTCCTCGCACCATTCCCAGACCTGCCGGGCGACCTCCTCCAACGCGCCGGGATCCCGCAGCCACAGGTGCACGGCACCCGGCAGACGCAGGTCCTCGTACTCCTCCCGGGGGAGCACCTCCACCAGCTGCGCCCCCGCCTCGGTGGAGGCGCCGTACCTCATGCCTGTCCCTCACACGTACCGGCATCGCATCCGACGGCAAGGTGACGGCGTCCACCACGCCGTGCCCGGCATTGCCCGCCTGAGCAACCTCGGCCGCGCCGGGCAGCGAGCGGCCAGCCGATCGCCCTCTCACGCGTTAAAGATCATTTTCTGGATGACCCTTCGCGTGACCGACCAGAGGGCCTTTCCGGCCAGGGCCGGCAGCAGGCCGAGCTTGGCGGCTTTCGGTGTCGTAGTGGATGACCGGCTGCCCGTCGGCAGATAAGGGGTACCCGGAGGAAGCGCCGACGAGTGCACCCCGGCATGCATTGACCGGCCGGGTGGCCGAAAGGCCGCCGAGTGCTGCAGCCAGCGGCAACGTCAGGGAGAGGCCATGAGTGCGAAGGACCCACTCGCGAAATACCACAGCAAGCGCGATTTCTCCAGGACCAAGGAACCTGAGGGCGACGACCGGCGAGCCGGGGGCGAGCCCCGGTACGTGATCCAACTCCACGACGCCAGCAGTACGCACTTCGACTTCCGGCTCGAGGTGGATGGGGTGCTGAAGTCCTGGGCGATTCCCAAGGGACCCTCCAGCGACCCGCACGACAAGCGGCTGGCCACGCCCACCGAGGATCATCCACTTGGGTATCAGGATTTCGAGGGCACGATCCCAGAAGGGGAGTACGGGGCGGGCACGGTACTGATCTGGGACGAGGGCACCTACCACCAGCTGCCCGACCGCAAGGGACGCGAGATGTCTATGGGCGAGGCGTTGAGGCGCGGGCACGCGTCCTTCTGGCTGGAGGGAGCAAAGCTCCACGGCGGCTATGCCCTCACCCGCTTCCGGAAGGGCGACAACGACGGGGATGAGGCGTGGCTGCTGGTCAAACAGGCTGATCAGCGGGTCTCTGACCGCCGCGCCCCCGCACCGTCCCGGGCGCGGTCCACGCGCAGCGGGCGCACCCTGCGGCAGGTCGCCTCCGGCTCCGCGCCACGCCGTTAGCGTCCCTCGGATCCCGCAGGGTCACGCCGACCCTGGTCTACGGAGCCTGTCCGAGGCTGACCGGCTGTGATCAAGTCCGGCTCGGAAGCGGGCTGGCAGCGTTTGCTGCCGCCCCGAAGGGGGAGACGGCAGGGGGCGAGGCAGGAAAGAGTGCCGTAGCGTTGTCCGGGGCGTGTCCGGGAGCGAGGTGTGGCTGTCGCGGATTCCAGCGGTGCATCGCTGACGGAGCCCACGGTGACCCGCTTGTCCCGCAGGTTTCCGGCCGGCTGCCACCGTCGTGAGGAATCCCAGACGCGCCCGGTCTGGAGGGAGCGCAGAGGTGGCCGCTCGCAGCCTCCTGGACGGTTTGTCCGGGGAGGAGCGCAAGCAGCTGCGCCCATCGAAAGGGCGTAGTGCAAAGCCCATGTTGGCTACGCTGACCGACACCCCGTTCTCCGACCCGGACTGGATCTACGAGCGGAAATTCGACGGCGAACGGTGCCTCGGCCTGCGAGATGGGGCAGAAGTCCGTCTGCTCTCCCGAAGCGGCCAGGCGCTCACCGCGACCTACCCCGAAGCGGCGGACGTCCTCGCCCGCCAGCCCTGCCGGGACTTCCTGGTCGACGGCGAGGTCGTTGCCTTCGAAGGCACCCGGACCAGCTTCGCCCGGCTGCAGCAGCGGATGGGTGTCACGGATGAAGACCAGGCCCGGACCAGCCGGATCGCGATCGCCTACTACGTCTTCGACCTGCTGCGCCTGGACGGGCGGGACCTCACCGGCCTGCCGCTGCGGACCCGCAAGGCCCTGCTGCGCCGCGCTCTGACCTACACCTCTCCGCTGCGCTTCGCCACCCACCGCAACAGCACCGGCGAGGCGTACCTGGACCAGGCGTGCGAGCGAGGCTGGGAGGGGCTGATCGCCAAACAGGCCGACAGCGGGTACGTGTCCCGGCGGTCTGCCGACTGGCTGAAGTTCAAGTGCGGGAACCGGGGAGCTTGTGGTCGGCGGCTTCACCGAACCGGAGGGCCGGCGTGCCGGATTCGGTGCCCTGCTGGTCGGCTACTACGAAGGCCGGCGCCTGATGTACGCGGGAAAGGTCGGCACCGGCTACGACGAGCAAACTCTGACGGGCTTGCGCAAGCGGCTGGATGCCCTGGAGCGCGGAGACCAGCCGTTCGCCGGTGAGGACGTGCGCGAACGTGGCGTCCACTGGGTCCGGCCGGAACTCGTCGCCGAGAAAGAAGAGATCCGCGGTCGGCGGGTGCGGCATTCCGCGTTCCAACCCGGACAAGGACCTCTTTCTCGATGAGGGCATCACCAAGGCCGAGTTCGTCGACTACTACCGCGCTGTCGGCCGGGTCATGCTCCCTCACCTCAGGGGCCGCCCCAGTCCCCAAGGAAGGCGGCACGGTGACCTTGGTGGTCCGCGACGACACCGCAACCCTCGCCTACCTGGCCAAAAGGCGTCCATCACCCCGCACCCCTGGCTCCGCCGCGCCGACCGTCCCGACTGCCCCGACCGGCTGGTGTTCGACCAGGCCCTCGCTGAGGGGGTTGCGGGCGCGCTGGGCGGCGAAGCTCTCCAGCCGGTCGCGGTCGCGGGCGGAGCGGCGGCCGCGGAAGGGAGCGGCGAGCTCCGGTTCGAGCAGGGCCCGGCCGCTCTCGACGTCCTGTCCGTTGCCCGGGACGGCGGCTACCCGGTTGCGCAGCGGGGCGGGCAGGCGGTTGACCAGGACGCCTCCACCTGCACGGCGCGGTTGACGTCATGGGCCTCCCGCCACGGGGGCTCACTCTTCACCGCGTGTCCAGGGCAGCTCCCCGCAATCGCCGCGGCGAGCGGGAAAGGACACCACGGCTCGACGTATCCGGATAGAGCCCAGGCAGTCAGTCATGCACGCGGCTGACGGCCGGCCCGCCAGGGATGGGCGGCCGCGGGCCGCGTCGAGGGGGGACCGACGGGACTGCGCAGTGCCGATGAGGGCGACCGTTCGGGTGAAGAGCACGCGACACCGGGTCCGCCGGCGCGGCCCGCCCGACGAGTCGAAACTGGCCTCCTGCCAGGCTCATCACCCGGATCCAGCCGATGGTTGAAAGCCGGTCACCGCGTATTCGACCCGGACCTCGTCGGCCACCTTCAGCGCGCCCAGGAAGGCGGTGTACGGCTTGATCCCCCAGGTGGACTGGCTGACCGTGGCCCAGCCGCATACCTGGCCGTCGCCGTCGCTGCCGCCGTGCACGGTGACTGGATGGGTCCGGCCCTTGATGGTCAGGTCGCCGGTGATCTCGAAGTCCTCGGGTGTTCCCGTGACGCTGGTGGAGCGGAAGGTGATGGTGGGGTACTCCGCCGTGTACAGCAGTTGCTCACTCTCCAGAGTCCGTCTGATCTCGGCCCGGTCGGCGTCGGTGAGGGGTTTGAGCCCTCCGGTCCCCTCCCGGACGGTCAGCGATCCGGTCTCGACTGTCACGGTCACCGACGACTTCCCGGGATCGCCGGTGACGACCACCGCGTTCCCGCCCCAACGGATGGCCTCGATCGCAAGGTCGTGCCCTGCCCTCCGGCCCAGCCCTGAGCGGCTGGTCCTGAGCGTCAGACGGCCGGTCGGCGGACCGAAGGCATACGTTCCATCACTCAGTGACATGGGAGTTACCTTACGTGAGGGCTTGGTCCCGCCGAGCCTGTCAGGCCAGTTCGGTGTGGCCGAAGAGCTCGGCGTAACCGGCCGGGAGAGCGCTGATGAGCTTGTTCACCTCCCCGCCGGAGATCGTTTTCGCGAGGACGGTGAGGACCGCTTCCGCGTGAGAGCGGGCGGTCTCCTGGTCATCCCCGGTGGTCTCAGCCACCCGCCGTAGGAACTCCTGCACCCCCCAGGCTCTGCCGGGGAAGTCGTCGGCTGCGTCCATGAGAACCTCGGCGAGCTCGATCGGGAGCTGATCGGCCAGATGGTTGGCCGCAACGGGCTGTAGGCGTTCACCGAGAGTGGTGAGCACCGCCTCGGTGACGGTCAGTGCCTCGGGGGTGTCGCCGTAGTCACCCTGTTCGCGCACGGCGGCCAGGAATTCCAGGAGTGCCATCGCTGCTCCTTCCGCAAACAGGCGGCCGTAAGGCGAAAGCCCTGTGTCGCTTGGGCGCGTGCCAAAGGCGCCTTGCTGCCGAGTCCCCTTGTGGCGGGATGGCAACCGGGCCACGCCGACTGCCCCGCGGTGCACGCGGGTGATTCGGTCGATGCCTGACGGGCTGTGGTGCCTCTTCCGGCACGCCTTGTGATTGCCAGGACGCGCCAGGCGCACGATCTTCCCGCCACCGACGCACATGAGTGGACACGAATTCTTCGAGCGGGTGGCCCAGCGGGAGGGGAAGAGTTTCCCGAAGGCTGTCCACCATGCCCGTTCGGTGATCGAAGTGGCGGCAGAGGCCGTGCAGGGCAGCGTGGAGAGGCCGTGCAGGGCAGCGTGGTCGCAAGGATCCGCGGCTGCCTGGATGAGGAGCCGGCCACCAGCCTCTTCGCCGGCAGCGCCGCTCGTGCGGCACCCCGTCGGCCCGCCGGTCGCCCCCCACCGCTGCATCGGACGCAGAGGCCACAGAGGTCCCGCGTGACCCCGCTCAAGCTGGAAAGCCCGTCTTCAAGGACCGCCACCGCCTGCCGTCCCGCCACACCGAGGACGCCGGCAACGTCTCGCCGCCGTTGACCTGGTCCGGTGCGCCGGACGAGGCGGCGGAACCGGTGCTGCCGTGCGAGGACGTCGATGCGCTGTCAGGCAGTGGTGTGCACTGGCTGGTGGTCGGCGTCGATCCCGCAGCCGGGGCGTGGAGGCGGGCCGGATGCCGCCGGGCGGCACGGAACTGGTCAACGGCTTCGGCCGCCGCGGCTGGAGCGGACCCGACCCGCCGCCCGGGAACCAGCCGCCCCGCTACGTCTTCCACCTCTACGCGCTGGCACAGCCGTGCGTGCTGCCCGACACGCCGAGCGCCGAGCAGGTCCACGAAGCCGTGGACAGGCGTCAACTGGCCGACAGCACGCTCGTGGGCCTGTACCGGCACTGACCCGAACACCACGGCGGGCGGCGAAAGGCCAGCCGTGCCGGCCCACGGCTACCTCTGGGGGGATGGCGAATTCACGGCCGCGATAGACCTTCCCGCTCCTCGACGACGTACGGGGTCATGGCCGCCCGCCGCTGCGTCTCCGGCTCGGAGGCCCGCCAGGAGTCGCGTGCCTCCTCGGACTCCCGGAACGACACCCCGGTGATCTCCTGTCCGTCCTGGGACCAGTAGGCGAAAGCGCGCTGAAGACCCTCCGGATAGGGGGCCGGTCGCCACGCCCTCCCGAAGTCCTCCAAGGCACCAGGCCGAAGGCGGCGCGTCGTGACCCGGCGAACTGCTCCTCCACGGGCGGCCTCCCTTTGCGGCACCGGCCCGGCCAGGGCCCTTTTCCGACCGGGCCGACTTCCACGCCGACTTCCGCTCCGGCGGTCGCCTCCGGCGCCGTCGAGGCGGTGTTCGACAAGGGCGCATACGCTGCCGCCTACAGTGGTTTCGAGGGTGTGGACGAGAACGGGATCCCCCTGGCGCAGTGGCTGCGGGAGCGCCGGATCACTGAGGTCGATATCGTTGGTATCGCCACCGATCACTGCGTACGCGCCACCGCGCTGGACGCGATACGGGAGGGATTCCGTACGCGGGTCCTGCTCGACCGTACGACGGGGGGCGCGGCGGAGTCGACGGAGCGCGCGCTCGGCGAACTGCCGGCTGTACAGGGGAACGACTGGAGGAAGGTACGCAACCTTCAGAAGCGACCACCGCAGTGCAAGTGTGGGGTCCGATCTCGCGGGTACCGCGCACAGGATGTGGAACGCGTTGGCCCGATGACGCCGACGCTCGTATCGACCTGTCAACGTCGGGGAGGCGACGATGACTTTGACACTCGGCAGTGGCCCGTTCGGGCCCGGCAGCGGCGAGTTCAGCTTCGGCCCGCCGCCCGAGGACTGGTGGTACGTGGAGCAGTGGCCCCGGCGCATGCGGGCGGTGCTGGCCGGCCGGACCGTGCTCGACAGCCGGCGCGGCAAGGTGCTGTACCGGCGCGGTGAACCGCCACGGCACTGGTTCCCGCTGGCCGATGTGCACACCGACCTGCTCGTCCCCGCGGACCGCGACCGCACCGACGAGGGCCCGGAGTGCTGGAGCGTGGTGGTGGGCGACCACACCGCGCCGGAGGCGGTCACCGGCCCGCCCGTCAAGCACCCGGACGCGCCGCCGCTCGACGACCACGTGACGATCGACTTCGGCGCGATGGACCGCTGGTTCGAGGAGGACGAGCCGCTGTACGCCGGTCCCCGCGACCCGTATCACCGCGTGGACGTCCGGGCGTCCTCCCGGCATGTCCTGGTACGGCACCGGGATGTCCCGGTGGCCGAGACCCGCCGCCCGAAGCTGCTGTTCGAGACGGGCCTGCCGGTGCGCTACTACCTGCCGTTCGCCGACGTGGACCTCGGCCTGCTGGAGCGGAGCGGGACCGTCAGCGAATGCCCGTACAAGGGCGACGGGCAGCACTGGCACCTGGTCGCCGGCGGCGTCCGGGTGCCCGACGCCGCCTGGAGCCTGCCGCACCCGCGGCCGGAGGCCCTCGCCGCCGCCGAGCACATCTGCTTCTACGGCGACAAGGTCCACGTCGAGGTCGACGGCGAACGGATCCGCTGACCGGCCGGCCACCGGCGCATCGTCAGCATCAGCTCGGCCGCCGCCTGCACGGGCCGGATCCACGGCGCGGTCGCCTGCGTGGCCACGAAGTCCGCCGTCGAAAGCCTCACCCGGGGACTGGCCAACGAGGTGGAGCGGGAGGGCATTCGCGTCGATGCCGTGGCTCCCGGCCCGGTCGACACCGACATGGCTCCGCCCGACATGGACCGGCTGGTGAAGACGGCCGTGCCCATGGGCCGGCCCGCCCATCCGTGAGGTGGCCGAGGCGGTCGGTTGGCTGATGTCACCGGCGGCCTCGTACGTGACCGGAGCGACGCTCGCCGTGCCCGGCGCACGGTAGCCGCCTTGTGTACGGCTGTCGGTACGACCTGTACGGCTGTCGGTACGACGTGTACGGCTGCCGGCGATCGATACCCTGCGCCGCTGTGCCACCGCCTTCTCCGGTCGAGCCCCACGGGACCCGACGCCTCACTCCGCGCCGGTGGCCACCCGTAGCTGCGGGGCGAGCTCATCACGGACATAGACCTCGGGATCCTTGCCGGCCAGAGCTCCCCGGACGACCGGAACGCGCCTGCCCTCGGCCACGGTCCGCAGACGACGCCGGGATTCCCGGGGCACTCCGCCCCCGATCACCAGACCCTCGACCGCACCCGACTCCAGGCGCGCCACCGCCTCCTCGTCGCTGGAGACGCCTGAGGCGTCGAAGCCCTGCTGCCGCAGCAGCGAGGCGACCCGGGCGATCACGGTCTGCTCACGAGCAACGATCAAGATGTGTACGGCTGCCTCCCACCGGTTTGGTTGATCTTTCGACCGTCGATCCGAGGAGGCCGTCACGGTGGCCTTCCGGTCCGCGCACGCCGGGCCGTCTCCCCTGACCACCAGCCGGTACTCGCCGACCGGCAAGGCGAAACGGAACTCGCCTCGTTCGGTTATGGACTGCCGCGCCGGGCCGCGCCCGCCGCGGGTGCCCACGACCTCTCCGGCGAGCGGGTGGCCGTGGCCCGGTTGCGGCCCTCCCCGGCCGATGATCCTGCCGTACGCCACTCCCGTCGGATCGGTTGTGCGGCCGTCCGACGCGCCGGAGGGATGGGTGCACGCCGCCTACTGTCGCGCTGGTCATTCACCATTTCGACGCGGGAGGCGTGACAAACGCCGGCCACCCGGTTAGCGCGGGCATGCCGACGGGCAACCCGCCGCAGGCGAGGGCCCTGCCGGCCGGCGGCTCCGTGCTGTCCCGCATGGGGTTCGGCACGACCGGATCGACCAGGAGGAGGAGCGCCATGAGCTGCGCACGCAAGCGTTGAGCACGGGCGGTCTGGCCGGGCGGCGATGGCTTCGTGGCACGCAAGGACCGAACGCATGCGCTGCCGGAGCCGCGGGTCGCTCAACGCCACTCGCCCTTTGTCAGCGGTTCCGTGGGGTGGCTCTCGCGCGTCATGTGCAGGCGACGGAAGATCTCCGCGGACTCGGCGTCCTCGGCCTCCGCGTCGAGTTGGACGTCCAACTCCTCCTCGACGTCGTGGGCGGCGCCGATCAACACGAACTCGATGCCCTCCTGGTCGAGCAGGCCCGGATCGGCGTCGGTGAACCGCCGCCCTTCGAAGCGTTCCCGCTTCCGTTTCGGCAGATCGGCCCGCTGCTGCGGGGGCAGACTGGCTCCGGCCGGTGTGCCGGCCTCAGGATTCTTGACGGCGATGATGTAGCTCGCCTCGGGCTCGATGGTCAGTTCCTCCTGGACATCGCCCGGCTGTTCGGGCAGTTCGAGCTCGTAGGTGAGATGCGTGTGGTCCCCGTGCCGGACGAGCGCATAACGACCTTCGCCGGCCGGCCGAGCCTCGGGCTGCGTCCGCGCGCCGCGCGTCTGCGTGTCGTACCTTCGTCGCCCCAGGTCCTCTGCGACGGCCTCCGGCCGCTCCGCCACCTCATCGACGAAACCCCAGAACCGTTCGTGCTCCTCCGGCCGCGGCAGGTGCTTGCGCCCGATGACCAGACGGCGACTTCGCTTGTCGTGCGATGGCTGAAGGATCATGAACAGGCGCTGGACCTCTCCTACGCCGTGAACCCGCTCCCGCTCCACTCGGGGCCGGTACACGAAGTAGATGTCGCCGCGTTCGATGACGTCGCTCGCCATGGTCACTCGCCCCCCATCGTACGCCGATGACCAGGCCAGTACCCGTTCTCATGACGCCGATGTGCTGTCCTCGGGTGACGTCTCGTCCCGCTCATGGCGGAAAGACAGGGAGTACGTACGGCCTTCCACGCCCCATTCTCCGCCGGGCGGCTTTGCTCCGGCATCGATCGCGCGCAGGCTGGGGCGCCCGATATGGGCGTAGACCAGCCGCCGCACCCCATACTGCGCCGCTCGCTCACCTATGGTGCGGACGCTCGCGTGGCCGCCCACGCCGCCCCGGAACCGTATGGGCCGGTCCCAGGCCGCCGCCTCGGCGAACATCAGGTCCGCCCCTGCGGCCCAGGCCGGAAACTCCCAGAACTCCGGTGCCCAGACCGCCACCACCTCTCCGCCTTCGATGCGGTATCCATACGCCGGATGCGAGGTGTGGGCCACCGGAAGGCAGCGCACCAGGACCTCGCCGACCCGCAGATCACCGGCGACCACGCTGACACCCCGCGTGGCCGCCCGGCGCCGCAGTACCGACCGCAGCTCGGAATCCTCGTCGGTGACCAGCCACGCGTCCAGCCGCCCGGATGGCGGTTCGGCCCCGGGCCCGCCGTCGAAGGCCACCCGGTGCCCGGCGCACCGCAGCAGCAGGCCCGCCGGGGCGAACCGGGGCGAGTTCATCGCTCCCACACCGAGGAGCGTCAGCCGCAGCCAGTGGTTCATCCACCCTCCCGAGCTCTCTGCCCAGGTACCTCGGGGAGCGTGCCTTGCCGTCGCCGGCCTCGCGCCAGTGTTCCCGTGCCCTGCCGTGGGTTCCCGTCCACGCGCTGTCCACGCTCGAAGAGGCCAACGGGCCCGGCGGTGACGTACCGCCCACGGGCGAAGGACGCAGGGAGGAAGGCAGGCAGGAAGAGCCCGGCAACGGCGTCTCCCACCCCACCCCCCATGCAGCGCTTCGGCGTTCCCGGCAAGACGCTCGCCGGGTCCGACTCGCACACCTGCGCCGCCGGCTCGCTCGGCATGCTCGCCCTGGGCACCGGCGGCCTGGAGGCCGCCCTCGCCATGGCCGGGCGGTCCCTGCACGTGACCATGCCGGGATCTGGGGAATCCAGGGGCGCGCGGCTGGAGACTCGGCAGCAGAGGAGGCGGTTTGCGTGGCCAGTCCTGGTATGGCGATCGTGCGGCAGTACGAGCGCGGTGTCGTGTTCCGGTTCGGCAGGATCCGCGGCACCCGCGAGATCTTCGACGGGTTGACGATGCTCCACCGCGCCAGCCGCTCCGAGCGGGCTGCGGCCCCGGGCACCGAGCGTGGGCGGCGGCTCCGCCCGACGAGCTGCGGGTCCGTACCGCCCGCCGTGGGCCTCCCAACCGCTCGCGGAAAGAGTGCGCGCCGCGCTTGCCGCGAACCGCCGAGACCTTGCCCGCCACCTTGTAGACGTTCAGCCGCTCGGTGAACAGGCCCCGGTGGCTGGCCCCGGGCGGCGCCAGTGCGGTGTCGCGCGCTCCGTCCTGGGGGCTTTTCGCCGCTGATGGGCATGACGAGGGTCAGGCGCGGCGGCCGTAGGTGCGCGGATCCACGGGCTGCTCGGACTTGGGAAGCCCGCCGACCACGAGACGGTAGGAGTCGACCACGAGCTCCTTCACCAGCTTCTCGTCGATGGTGCCCTCGCCTTCCACCGTGATCCAGTGCCTCTTGTTCATGTGATAGCCGGGGGTGACGTCTGCGTACTGCTCACGCAGGGCCGCGGCGTCGTCCGGATCGGCTTTCAGGATCACGACGGGGCGCCCCGGCATGTCGGTCATGAGCATGAAGACCTTGCCGCGCACCTTGCAGAGGCGCCAGTCGGGGCCAATACGATGCTCCAGGTCGGTGCCGGGCAGTCCCACAGCGCAGTCGCCCGCGATCTTCTGCAGCTCCTGTCCGTCCAAGGTGATCAACTCCTCTATCGATCCGAGTGCCCTGACCGCCCGGCCAGGACCAAGGTGGCGTCTGCCGCATGGTGGCCACGAACGGCGGCGGTCGGGCCCGACACGGCCGGCGAGCGCGGTGAGTTCGGCGGCGTCGCGGCCGAGCCGCTTCATCTCGCACACCGTGAGGATGACCCGCTCGCCGGTCGGACTGTGGCCGTCACTGCCTACGGGCGTATGCGGATGACTGTCTTCCCGTTGCGTCGCGTGGTCGGGTTGAGGGCACCGACGGCATCATCGAAGCTCGCGACGTCATCGATGTTTGTCCGCAGCCGTCCGTCCCGCACCCGCTGCACGATCTCATTCAGTTCGGCACGATCGGCCTCGACGACGAAGTCCACCGCCAGGCCGTCAGCGGGCCGCGCCTCGACCGGGCCGACGACGGACACCAGCGTTCCTCCGACCTTGATCAGGGCGGCGGACTGCCTCTGGATGTCGCCACCGATGACATCGAAGACCAGATCGACGTCGCCGACGTCTTTGAGCGCGTCGTTCTCGAGGTCGACGAACTCATGCGCGCCGAAGTCGAGTGCCTTCTCACGGTCGGCGGCGCGTCCGGTGCCGATGACGTAGGCGCCGGCCTCACGTGCGAGCTGGGTCACCATCGTCCCGACTGCCCCGGCCGCGCCATGGGCGAGGACGGTCTGGCCGGCCTGAAGGCGGCCGTGCTGGAACAGCCCCTGCCACGCGGTCAGACCTGAGATGGGCAGGGACGCGCCCACCGTGAAGTCGACGTCGCCGGGCAGCGGCGCGAGGTTGCGTGCTTCGATCGCCACGTACTCCGCCAGGGTGCCGTCGCGGTGCCAGTCGGCGAGGCCGAACACCCGCTGCCCGACCGACAGCCCCGTCGTGCCGTAGCCGAGGGCGGTGACCACTCCGGCCAGCTCGTGGCCGAGGATCGACGGTGTCTTGTCACGGCCGGCTCGATCGGCCCAGGTCGATGGCCACTCGGTCTCAGTCGGGACGAAGCCCGATGCATGGATCTGAACGATGACGTCGTTGATCGCCGCGGGCGGCTCAGGCCGCTCCGTCAACGTCATCCCGGCCGTTCCCGCGGCCTGGTCGGTTACCACGATGGCTTTCATTGAGATTGTCCTCTTCCTCGTGGGTGTGGTGGGTTTTGGTTTCCAAGTGGGTGTTTAGACGAAGGTGAACACCTGGTCGGGGTCGAATCGCGAGATCGGAGTGGTGTACTGCTTCTTGGGGTCGGGGTAGCCGAGGGCCAGCAGCAGCGTCGTGCTGTGTCCGGTCTCGCGGATCTTGAACGCCTTGTCGACGCTGGTCGGATCGAACCCCTCCAGCGGCGTGGCCTCGACGCCGAGCTCAGCGGCCGCCATCATGGTCAGGCCCACCGCCAGGTAGGTCTGCTTCTCCATCCAGTGGTTCAGGTCCTTGTAGCCATAGTTGCGCAGATTGAGGAAGTCCCGGGTCATTGATTCCCACAGCTCCTGCTTTGACAGGTCAGGGAACCGGCGGTCGGCTCTCTCCTTCGTGAACACCGCCTCGAGGTGGCTGTCAGGCACATCTGCCCGGGTGGTGAGGACGATGGTGTGCGACGCGTTCAGGATCTTCACGCCGTTGTCCTGGAACCGTTCGCCCAGGTTGTTGGCGAGCCGCTCTTTGCCTTCGGGCGTGGCGAGGACGTAGAAGTGGTTGGGCTGTACGTTCACCGACGAGGGCGTCGAGCGCAGGAACCTCAGCAGCTGCTGAAGTGTTTCCTCCGGAATGGTCTTGCTGGGGTCGAAATACCTGGTTAGGTGCTTGTTCATGAGCTTGTCGAGGTCCATGTCGGCCTGCCTTCTTCCTGTGATGAATGGGTGAGGAACGACGGTTCGCCAGGGATGGCTAGTTCTTGCCGCGGGCAAGTAGTTCGCTGATGCGCTCGAAGCTGATTCCTGTCGTCGCGGCGGTGAGGTCACCCGTGACGAGAGCCTTGGCGGCCTGTTCGAGTGCCCCCATTG
Organism: Streptomyces lacaronensis; assembly: GCF_047337785.1. NCBI lineage: Bacteria > Bacillati > Actinomycetota > Actinomycetes > Kitasatosporales > Streptomycetaceae > Streptomyces > Streptomyces lacaronensis. Next base: position 263,767 of record NZ_JBLHDK010000003.1, on the reverse strand, counting down.
CGTGGGTGTAGAGCGCCGGACCCACGCTGATGCGCTTGACTCCGGCCTTCCGCAGTTCAGCGACGGTCAGCACCTTGTCCGCCGGCGAGATGAGGACGTTGACCGGCGTCGGCGCGACGGCGGTGACGATCGCGGTCAGGGCATCGAGGTCGGGTGGGTGAGGGGCATAGAGCACATCCGCGCCGACCTCGGCGAAGGCCGTCAGACGCCGGATGGTGTCGTCGAGATCCGGCCGCTGCTGGATGAAGTTGTCGGTGCGGCCGGTGACGACGATGCGTCCCTTGGCCGCGTTGACGGCACTACGCATGCGGTTGACGGCATCGTCGAAGTCGCGGATCGGCTGATCGGGATTGCCCGAGGTGTCTTCGATCCCGATACCGGCCAGGCCAGACGCCACGGCGGCTGCCACGCTCGCAGCGACGTCTTCAGGCGTGTCGCCGTAGCCGTCCTCGAAGTCTCCGTTGACCGGCAGCCCGGTGAGCTGACCGAACAGCCGCGCATGCTCGAGGTGCTCGCCAAGGGTGACTTCGTGACGCCCGTCGGACCGGCCGAGCGTGGCAGCGAACGCCGCGGACGATGTCGCGATCGCCTCGAAGCCGGCCTCGGCCAGCATCAGCGCCGAGAGGCCGTCCCATGCGTTCGGCATGACGAGGCCACCGTCGCGTGTATGCAGTGTCATGAATGTCTCATAGAGTTCGGAGCCCGGCATACCGAACCTTTCTCAAGTGATCGTTTGGGGCGGCGAGGGGTTTTCCGGCTATGTGCGCGCCTCGACGGGGGTTCCGGCGGTCAGCCGGGCGTACCGACCGAGTTGACGGCAGGGATGTCGACGTCGGTCTGGTTGACGTTGTTGAGGAAGTTGGTCAGCAGGACCTGCACCGCCACCGTGACGATCGCCAGGATCTGCGGGTCGGTGTACCCGGCGCCTCGCACAGCCGCCAGGTCGGCGTCGCTGACCTGCCCGCGGCTGCCGACCACCTGCTGGGCGAAACGAGCGACCGCGGCGCGCTTGGGATCGATCGAGCTCCCGGCCCGGGCCAGGTCGATGTCATCGCTCGACATGCCACCGAGTTCGGACGATACGTACGTGTGCATCGCCAGGCAGTAATCGCAGCCGTTGGCTTGCGACACGGCGAGCGCGATGGTGTGCCGGGTCTTCGCGTCCAGAACCCGGCTCAAGGTGCCCTGCAGTGTCATGACGACGTCGAGGACGGTCGGGTTCGACGCGAGAGTCGCGAACATGTTCGGGACGAAGCCGAACTGTGCGCCGATGGTGTCGAGGGTGCTCTGCGTGCGGGCGGGGACATCGTCGGGAGCGGGAACGGTCAGCCGTGACATGGCGGATCAGCCTCCGGTGGGTGGGTGAGTGGTGATCGTCGGACCCGGGCCGGGCTCGTGGTGCTGGAGAGGTCCAGTCCCCGTGGTGACTGCGGCCTCATCCACATTTTTTGGGCTACCCGGCCCACTTCTTGGAGTTAACGCCACTCAGCCTGGGCTGTCAAGCCCAATCTGGGGTTATCCTGGGGCATGACCATCAACACGGCAGCTCCGACGCCTGACAAGCTCACGTCCAAGGGGAAGGCGACGCGTGCCCGCATCCTGGAGCAGGCTGCTGAGCTGATTTACACAAAGGGTGTCCACGCGACGAACAACGAGCAGCTCCGCCGCGCCGCCGGCGTCAGCGGATCGCAGCTCAACCACTACTTCCCGACGAAGGAGAGTCTCGTCCTGGCCGTGATCGCCTGGCAGGCCGAGCGCGTCCTCACCTTCCATCGCAGTGAGCGATTCGCCTGCTTCGACAATCTCGACGCGTTTCGGGCGTGGGCCGATTTCTACGTCGGCTACGAGCGCGCCTATCAGGAAGGCTGCACCCTCGGCTCCCTCGCGAGCGAGATCATCAAGACGGACCTTGACGTTCACGACGAGCTCGCGAGTGTGTTCGACCAGTGGAGGGTCATCTTCCGCGATGGAATCGCGCGCATGCGGCAACTCGGCCGCATCAGCCCTGAGGCGGATCCCACGCAGCTGGCCAATCTGCTCCTTGCCGCCTTCCAGGGCGGCATGCTTCTCGCCCAGGTCGCGCGGGACATCGCCCCACTGAAAGACGCGTTGCAGTCAGCCATCGACTACGTGCAGACCTTCGCGACGTCTCCCGACGCCGGTGGTCTCCAAGCTCGGTAGCCGCTTCCACGTGGATGGGGCAGCGGAGCTTGGCATTACGTGCTTGTTTGTGATCCGGGTGGCTGCCCTTGACGACGTGCGTTACGTGTTGATCCGGGGCCAGACTCGGTCCATGGGTTCTCGAGGACGAGCCGGGATGGACAAGGGCGATGCGATCCCGGGTGACTACGACAGTGATCCCGGGCGCTCCGCCGCGAACCAGTCAGCCACGCAGCGCTTCGCGGCGCGAGGTGGGGTCCATCCCATGGTCGCCCGTCGCCTGGCCGCCGAGGGTGCTCGGACCGTCGTCGACATCGGCCTTCAGCGAGGTGACCTGGCGGGAAGGCTCCCGCGGCCCGATGACCTCCCGCTTCCTCGCCATGCGGGTCCGGTCGGCCGGGGTGCGTCCGCGTCGGCTGGCCCAGCAAGCCGCGGTGACCGAGTACGGCCAGTGGGACGGACTCCTGCCCCCCCCGGTGCGACTGCTGGCCGGATGGCCCGACGACGAGGACCAACCGACCCGCTTCCGGCTGTCCGACCTGCCTGAGGACACCCCGATCACCGACCTGGTCCGCCTGGCAAAGATCCGCTGACGCATCGAGCGCGACTATCGCGAACTCAAGCACGGCCTGGGCCCGGACCACTTCGAAGGCCGCTCCTGGCTCGGCTGGCACCACCACGCGACCTCCTGAACTGCTGGACCGGCGCCTGCACCACCTGCCACCAACCCCTGCCCAGCAGAACCACACCAAGATCAAGGCAGACCTAAGGGAATCCTCCTAGCTGACAGGCTGGTTCGCCTGTTTTACGCCTGTTTTTTTGGGTTGATGTAAGTCTCGTCGGAGTTGGCGTTTCTCATCAATGTCTGCCGTGACCGATGAGTTCTATGCGGATCCGTGGTCGATACGGCTGGATACACCGACAGCGGTGGGCCTGTGCTGGGGACGTTCCAGCGCGGGAGGAAGCACATGGAGGCTGTGATGAGCGTCGACGACTCCGACCAGGGGCACGCGATCCGGACGGGCGAGCCGTGGACGCGGGTGAACGGTCCCAGGGTGTTGGTGGCGGGAGCGAGCATCGCGGGACCCGCGCTGGCCCACTGGCTGCGCCGGCGGGGGGCCGAGGTGACCGTGGTGGAGCGGGCTCCCGAGCTGCGTCCCGGCGGGCAGGCGGTGGACGCGCGCGGGGTCGCCAGGGAGGTCATCGGGCGCATGGGGCTGGACGCGGCGGTGCGCGCGGCGTGCACCGACACCGCCGGCGCGCACACCGTGGACGCGGACGGGCAGGTGCTGGAGACCTTCCGTGCCGACGACGACGGTGGCGACGGGTTCATCGCGGACATCGAGATCCTGCGCGGGGACCTCTCCCAGGTGCTCTACGACGACACCCGCGACGGCGTCGAGTACGTCTTCGGCGACCGAATCGCCGAGCTCGCCCAGGACGCGGACGGGGTCGACGTGGTCTTCGCGGGCGGCAACCGGCGGCGCTTCGACTTGGTGGTCGGGGCAGACGGGCTGCACTCGGAGCTGCGAGCGATGGTCTTCGGGCCGCATGAGCGGTTCCTCCGCCACCTCGGGCACGCGCTGGCCTTCTACAGTGTGCCCGACGAGTTCGGGCTGGACCGCTGGCTCCTGGAGTACCAGGATCAGGAGTCCGGGCGCTCCGCCCTCCTGCGGCCCATCCAGGACACTACCCGGGCGATGGCCATGTTCTACTTCGCCTCGGCCGACTTCGACGTCGACCACCGTGACGTCGCGGCCCAGAAGGTCCTGCTGCGGGAGCGGATGGCGGGCCTGGGCTGGTTGACCCCGGACATCCTCGCGCACCTGGACGACACTCCGGACTTCTACCTCGACCAGGTCGCCCAGGTGGTGATGGACCGCTGGTCGAGTGGACGGGTGGGGTTGCTCGGGGACGCGGCGTTCAGCTCGTCGCCGATGTCCGGGCAGGGCACCGGGCTGGCCCTGGTCGGTGCCTACCTGCTGGCCGGAGAGCTGGCCGCTGCCGGATGGGACCCCGACGCCGGGTTCGCCCGCTACGAGGCGCGGATGCGCTCGTTCATCGAGGCCAACCAGGAGATCGGCCGGTTGAACGCCCGCAGCCGCGACGTCCCCGGGCCGGACGCCGAGCCGCGCCCCGATTTCGCCGGCGAATGGTTCACCGAGCTGGTCGGGCGCGCGATCAACGGCGTCGAGCTGCCCGACTACGCGGGGGTGCCGGACTCCGCAGCCCCGGCCGGATCGCCGATCACCTCGTCGGCCAAGCCGTAGGTGTCACATAACGTGTCGAGAGGGACCACGCTTCGGTAGGACACCGCCGGACGACCTCCGCTCATGCCGCATGGTGCGCGTTGGAGCGCTCGTTCGGCGGCCAGGCCACGTTCCCGAGGCGGTGTTGGCTCGGAAAACTGACAAGATCGACGAGATTCCACCGCGCGGGGTCTCTGTGGTTCTGTCACTAGCCTGGTCGGCGCTCACCGGAGCTGACAAGACCATTGGGACATCGACCCCGTGACGTCCAAGCCCATTGATCCCCAGCCGGATCGCTCGTCCGTCTTGTCTCAAGGCAGTTGTCAGTGCGCAGCTCGCCGACATGGCTCCCTGACACGATGGATGAGAACGGACAGTGCTGCCGCTCAGCGCCTCGTCTCGTACCTGGTCAGGACCACGCCGCCGGGAAACGTCCGCATCTCCACCAGGTTCAGGTTCACCCAGCTGTCCAGCGCGGTGAAGAACGGCGTGCCGCTGCCCACCAGGACCGGATAGGCGGCGATCGCGTACTCGTCGATCAGCCCGGCGCGCATGGCCGCCCCGGCGAGCGTTGCGCCGCCGATGTTCATGGGGCCGCCGTCCTCGGCCTTGAGCCGGGTGATTTCGGCGATCGCGTCGCCGGTGACCAGGCGGGTGTTCCAGTCGACCTTGTCGATCGTCGAGGAGAACACCACCTTCGGCGTGTCCCGCCAGTTCCGCGCGAACTCGATCTCCGCCGGGGTGGCGTTGGGCTGCTGGTCGCCGGTCGGCCAGTAGGAGCTCATCGTCTCCCACAGCTTGCGCCCATACAGCGACAGGCCACTCGCCTGCTCGTGGTCGAGCCACCACTGGAACAGCTCGTCGCTCGGCGGTCCGCTCCAGCCGATGTCGTCGCCGGCCGTGGCGATGTAGCCGTCCAGGGTCAGGTTCATGCCGTAGATCAGTTTCCGCATGGCGCAGCCTTCCGTCCGTGGGTGTCCGGCGTATAGACCAGCGCGGCGCGGGAAACTCATCGGTGCGCGATCTGGGCTCGCCAGTAGTCCTCGTGCTCGGGGCCCAGCGTGGTGTACTCGGCCGACTCGGCAAGCTGCCTGGTCTCGACCTCGCCCTCGCCCTCGCCCTTGCGAGGAAATGCCACCGATTTGAGACTGATCATGGGTGACAAGGCCGCGAGACAGCCAAGAACGCCCAGGTCACGCAAGATCGACATGTCACGAGCGATGAGACCCTACAAGAGTGGACAGTCTGCGGGCGAGTGCCCTGGTCAGGCCGCTGCCGGCCTGACCAGGCGCTGGAGCGGCGACACTCCGAGCGGCGACTCACCGCCCCAAATAGCCGACCGGCGACCCGGACCTCACGCTCGACCAGGCGCTGGGCGAGCTCGCCCACCCGGGCAGCGAGGCATGCACCGCCTGCGAAGCCCGCCACCTCCCGCAGTCCTGAAGGCGACAGGAGCAGCACATCAGCCGGCCTGCCCCCGACGCGCCCGCCGAAGGCCGCCCTCCACCGCGTGCACCAGGCCGACACCACCATGAGCAGGGCGTCCTGCCGTGTGCGCGTCTACGCTGCGCACTGGACCCCGAGACCATCGGCGACATCATCACCTCACCACCCTCGGCGCCTAGGCCGAGCTGTCCTTTCGCCTCACCGGCCACGTCGGCCGGCGTGGCAGCGTCGAGCCCTCCAAACGCGCGGGCAACGACCGCAAGCACAGCGCCGCCCAGGCGGCTCGGTCGCCAGCTCGAAATCCCCGAGGGGAGCCCCGTGGCGCTGCTGGTCTCGGAAGGTGGACCTGGAGACGGTCGAGGACCTGTGCCGGAAGCACACCGGGAACCCGCAGGCCCTCGCAGGCACGCTCGTCGCTGCGGCCGAAGGCGAGGAAGACGAGGAATCCGGAGAGCTGTACCGCGATGATGCGACCGTGGTTGTTCTGAGCAGGCTCACTGCCTGACCCCGCCAGCAGTCCGCCGGGCCTGGGGCGGTCAGTCTTCGGTGCCGCCGTCGTCCTCGTCGAGCGCGGGTGCGTCCGGGGCGCGCAGCGGGCGCGGGGCGCCGGCGGCCGCTTGAGGCGGTGAAGCCTGTAGCGGCCGGCTCGGCGCCGCGATCACGATGATGATGACCGAGCGCGACATGGTCGCCCCGGCCGTCGGCGGCTGCCTCTCACTCGATTCGACGATATCCTCACCGCGGTCGCGCCCGACCTGGCTACTGAACTTGATTGAGTGATGTCGGGCCAGTTCGCCTGACGGTGGCCAGCTGGCTCCGGTAGCCGTTGGGCGTGAGATATGCGCAGGGTGGTGGGCTGACGACGCCGGAAGGGCTACGCGGGAGCGGATCCCACTGAAGGCCGTGGAACGATTCGGGCGCGGTGAGAAGAACCGGGAGATCGCGGCCGCGTTGCGGGTGTGTGAGCGGTCGGTGGAGCGGTGGCGCCGGGCTTGGCGCGAGCACGGGGAGGTCGGGGTCCTGTCGAAGGGCTCGCCCGGCCGCCCGAGACTCGATCCGGAGCAAATGGCCAGGCTGGAGGGGCGAGTTGGAACGAGGGACGCTCGTCCACGGCTGGGCGGACCAGCGGTGGACGCTGGCGCGGGTGAAGACACTGATCGGGCGGCTGTTCCACGTCGCGTACACGGTGGAGGGAACTGGCGGCTGCTGAAGCGGCACGGCTGGTCGTGGCAGCAGCCCGCCCGGAGGGCTATCGAACGCGACGAGGAGGCGGTGGAACTGTGGAAGAAGGAGGTCTGGCCGCGGGTGGGAGCACCGCGTCGGCGTGCGACGGCTGGATCGTCTTCGAGGACGAAGCCGGGCAGTCGATGACGCCGCCGCGCGCCAGGACCTGGGGCCGCAAGGGCCGGACCCCGGTGGTGAGAGTGCGAGGTCGGGGCTCGGGACGGGTGTCCGATGGCGGGCATGACCTGCTACAAGCCCGGCGAGCGATCCCGGATGTTCTATGCGATCCGCGAGTACAACGGGCGCAAGGACCAGCCCAAGGGCTTCGGATGGCGCGACGTGCGTGACCTGCTCGTCCGGGCCCGCAACCAGCTCGGCGGCCCGATCGTGCTGGTCTGGGACAATGTCCGCATCCATCTGACGATCCCACTGCGGGAGTTCATCGCGGCGAACGCCGACTGGCTCACCGTCTTCCAACTGCCGTCCTACGCGCCGGACCTCAACCCGCAGGAGGGCGTCTGGTCGCTGGTCAAGCGCGACACCGGCAACCTCGCCGCAGCCGACCTGATCCAGATCACCAGGGCCGTCAAGCGCAGGCTCAAACGGATCCAGTACCGCCCAGATGTGGTCGACGGCTGCCTCGCCGGCACCGGCCTGGTCATGGACGGCTGACCTACATCACGAATTCAAGATCAGAAGGCGGCCACGCAGCGTTTTTCGGCACGAGGTGACGTCCATCCCGTAGTCGCCCGTCGGCTTGCTGCCGAGGGTGCCCGGACGGTCGTCGACATCGGGGGCGGCAACGGACTCCTGGCCGGTCATCTGGCTCGCGAAGGTGTGGGGGCCGTGGTCGTCGACCGAGCGGGTTACGCCGTTCATGCTCCCTGTCCCGCTGTCCTTGGGGACGCCCTGCGGCTGCCTTTCCGGGCCGAATCGTTTGATGGCGCTGCTGCTTTGTGGATGCTCTATCACCTGGCCGACCCCATGCTCGCACTCCAAGAGGCGCACAGGGTGCTGCGGGCAGGAGGGCTTCTCGCCGTGAGCACGGTCAGTCGGCACAACGACCGCGAGCTGGAGCTGTTCCTCCCAGACTGGGGAAACCGTTGAGCTTCGATGCGGAGAACGCGCCTGAACAACTCAGCCGAGTCTTCGATGTCGTCGATGTCCAACGCTGGGACCGGCCTATGGTCCACCTCGCCGACCATGCCGCTGCCACCAACCCGTCAGGGCGCTGGCCGTCTCACTGTCGGCATACACGTGAAAATCCGAGCTGAGCGCGCATGTGGTGCTCAGGGACGAACGCCTCAGCGGAAGGCGGCGACATTCTCCGAAACCCACTGGTGGAACGGCCTGGCGGGGGATCCGGTGACCTTTGAGACCGTGTCGCGCACCGTCAGCAGTTCGGCGTTGACGTCCCCGCCCGTCACATCCAGCACCGCATCCGCAGCCTCGGCTCCCAAGAACGCGGACATCTGCTGGTGGGCCTCCTCCCGGCTGATCTCCGCACATGGCACCTCCCGCCCCAGAACCGCCGCGATGGCCTCCACCTGCTGCCGGGCCGTCACCCGCTCCGGGCCAGTCAGCGCATACGCCTGCCCCTGGTGACCGGATTCGGTCAAAGCCACTCGCGCCACCGCCGCAATGTCCGCAGGGTGAATCGTGGGCAGCCCGGTGTCTGCATACGGCACGCGGACCGTTTGGCGCTCACGGATTGACGCCGCCCACCACAGGGCGTTCGAGGCAAACTGCGTCGGCCGCAGAACCGTCCAGGCCATGCCGCTGTCCCTGAGCAGCCGCTCGACAGCCATGTTCTCCCGGGCAGGGCCCAGATGCGGATGCGTCTGGACGGTGATGGACGACACGAGCACCACATGCTCGACACCTATCCGCCGGGCGGCGTCGAGGATGTCGGCATCAGAGCCTATCCGCGACACGAGGAACAGCGAACGCACTCCATCCAGTGCGGGCTCCAGGGAAGCTACCTCAGCAATGTCGCCCTCACCCACCTCCACCCCCTCGGGGAACGAAGCCCGGGCAGCGTCACGGGTGAGCCCTCGCAGCGGCCCGGCACCGCACGCATGCAGCTCCCCTTGAGCAGAGCACATCCTATGTTCCCGGTGGCTCCTGTTACGAGAATCATGCGTCCTCTCCTGTTGTCAGGTGATCAACCAGAGGAAACGCTAGAACCTCAACCATGCTTGAGGTCAAGAAGATCGCTGACAAGGCGCCTGGGGCCGGGGACGGGATCAGGGAGTTCGCCGACGTGCAGGACATCGGCGGCGGGGCCCTGGTCGTCGTACCAGGAAGCAAGCATGGGTACCTCCGTGGGCAGTCAGCTCGCGGGAGCGGCCGGCGCATGTGGATCGCTGCCGGTGCAGGCGGTGTCGAATGCGGGCGGCTTCTCCCCGAGGGTCTCGCGCAGCCAGGTCCGTTCGGCGCGGCTGGTGGCGCGGGCGGTGAGCAGCATGCCCCGCCGGTAGGGGTCGGCGACCTCCTCGGCACGCAGGGGCCGCTCGTTGTCGTAGAAGAAGCTCGCCGGCTCTTCCAGGAACTCCAGCCGTCTGCGCAGCACCGCGTGCTGTTCGGCCACGTCGGGCAGGTGGGAGAGGAAGGCCAGGACGACGTAGAACCGGGTGAAGTCGGTGATCTCGTGGTCGGCGGGCTTGCGCAGGCGCTGAAGCATTTCGGCCCGTCCGGCCGCGGTCAGGCTGAGCACGTACCGGGCCGCTCCCGCGGCCGGGTCGGCGCGCCGCTCGATCAAGCCCGTCCTGGTCAGACGGTTGATTGCCGGATACAGGCTGCCGTCACTGACCGGCCGTGTATAGCCGGTCAGCTGTGAGACGCGGCGGCGCAGCTCGTGTCCAGGCAGGGGTCCCTCGGCGAGGAAGCCGAGTATCGCGAGTTCCAGCATGAGTCCATCTTCGCACGCGAACATCGAACCGATGTGAACATCGATTCGATGTTACGCTCGTAGGTACCCGCCCAAACGTCTCTGGAGAGGCACAGCAAGATGCCATCGCAGTCCACCGAGTCAGTGATGAACCGTTTCGTCGAGTTCATCAACACGGGCAACGAGGATCTCGCCCGCGAGGTCATTTCTCCGGAGGCGGTGTTCCACGCTCCAAGCCACCCGGAACCACTGCGGGGGCCCGATGGGTACATGGAAGTCATCGGGATGATGCGCAGCGCCTTCTCCGACGTCCAGTGGACGCTGGAGGAGACAATTACCGAAGGCGACACCGTCGCCGCGCGGTTCACCATGCGGGGAACCCACGACGGTGAATTCTTCGGGATCCCGGCGAGCGGCAACAAGATCTCGGTGCAGGCCATGAACTTCTACTACCTGGCCGACGGCCGGATCGTCGGCGAACGGGGCCAGCCCGATCTCCTCGGGGTGATGCAGCAGATCGGTGCCGTACCGGCGCCGTGAACCTCGTAGCGCCGGGTGAGCCTTCTGCCGCGCGGGTTTGCCGCTGCCCGGAGGGGCCCGTACGGCGCGGTGGCAGAGGGCGAAGGCCTGCACCGGAGTGCGGGCGGCCGGCGTGGGTTCACCGCAAGAGGCCGGCCTTCTTCTTGATCCGGCGTCTTCGCGCAGACGAGGCCTTCTGCGCGAGGACTGCCGCACGGCAGGATGGAGTGACGCGTACGGCACGGTGACGCCTCCTCCTCCCCTGGAGCCTCTGGGTCCCATGGCCATGTACTTCGCGCCGCCAGAAGGCTCCTTTGAGCACACCGAGGACTGCCCCGCTGCCCTACTGCACGACGCCCCCTGCCCATGCGGGGCAAATGCCCGCCATGCCCACTATTTGAAGGGCTACCCCTCCTGATGCAGCAATCTGATCGCAAGGTGGTGGGGCCAGTCGGATCGTCTGTGGCCGCTCCATCCGGATGCGTATGTGCTTGGCCTTGCCGGCCACCGCGCACCACACCACACCCCGTCGAGCCGGTCAAAACGGCCTACAGGTCCGTGCCCATACGCATCCGAAAGCGCCCACACGACACCATCCGCTTCGCTCCCGCTGCCCTGCGCTGATGTCACCGGAGCCGACCTGAGTGGCATCTGCCCCGGGGCGGGTCTCAGATCCAGGTGGGCACCTGTCCCCCGGCGTAGCGGGCGCCGAAGCCGCCCTGGGGCAGGATCTCGTCGATGGCCTTGAGGTCGGTGTCGGTGAGGGTGAGGTCGGCGGCGCCGGTGTTTTCCTCGATGCGCTTTTGGCTGCGGGTGCCGGGGATGGGCACGATGTGCTCGCCGCGGGTCAGGAGCCAGGCCAGGGCGAGTTGGGAGACGGTGGCACCCTTGGCCGCCGCGAGCTCGGTGAGCCGGTCGACGGCTTCGACGTTCTTCTCGAAGTTGCCCGGCTGCCAGCGCGGGTCGACGGTGCGTATGTCGGTGGCTTCGTACTGGCCGGCGGGCTTGGCGGTGCCGGTGATGAACCCGCGGCCGAGGGGTGAGTAGGCGACGAAGCCGATGCCGAGTTCGTCCAGGGTGGGGAAGAGCTGCTCGACGTCCCGTTCGAACAGGGAGTACTCGGTCTGCAGGACGGAGACCGGCTGCACGGCGTGCGCCTTGCGGAGCGTCTCGGGCCCGGCCTCGCTGAGGCCGAAGTACCTCACCTTGCCCGCGTCGATCAGCTCCTTGACGGTGCCCGCGACCTCCTCGATGGGCACCTGGGGGTCGACGCGGTGCTGGTAGAAGACATCGATGTGATCCACGCCGAGGTAGCGCAGGCTGTTGTCAGCGACCGTGCGGATGTTGTCGGGCCGGCTGTTGAGAGCGCCGCCGGTCTCCTCCCAAGGCACGGACATGTCGACCCCGAACTTGGTGGCCAGGATCACGTCGTCGCGGAAGTCCCTGACCGCCTTGCCGACCAGGATCTCGTTGGATCCGGTGCCCCAGCCGTACATCTCGGCGGTGTCGAAGAAGGTGACGCCCAGGTCGTGGGCGCGGCGGAGGGCGGCGACGCCGGCCTCCTCGTCGGTGGGTCCGTAGGCCATGGTCAGGCCCATCGCGCCGTAGCCGATCGCCGAGACCTCAAGGCCCCGGTTTCCCAGTGTCCGGTGCTGCATGACGCACTCCTCTGAAGAAGCTGGAAAGAAGCTGGAAGGTGTTTTTTGCCGGACCGTGGTGTCAGTGGGCTGCGGCGGTCAGGCCGGCGCGGTGGATGCGGGTGTGCTCGGCAACGCGCCGGCCGAGGTGGCGGGCGGTGTTCAGGTCTGCGCCATGGACCGCGGCGGTGTCGTTGAAGCTCTGCGCGCCGGCGCCGAGGTAGAAGCCGAGACGGTTGTCGTCCTCGGGGCTGGAGGTGGTGGTGTTCCAGCCCGGCAGAAGGTTCAGGCTCACCCAGAGCATTCCGTGCTGGGCCGCCAGGAGCGCCAGGTACTGCAGGGTGTGCAGCTTGTCGCCGCTCATGGAGCCGGAGTTGGTGAATCCCGCCGCGAGCTTGTCGCTCCAGGCGCGGGTCATCCACCGCTTGCTGCTGGCCTCGGCGAAGGCGTGGAACGCCCCGGACGCGGTGCCCATGTAGGTGGGGGTGCCGAAGATGATGGCGTCCGCGGCGTCCATCAGTTCCCAGTCGGCGTCGCTGAGGGAGGCGACGTCCACGCGGTGGACGTGCGTCCCGGCGAGGGAGCGCGCGCCGTCGGCCACGGCCACGGCGATCTGCGCGGTGTGGCCGTAGCCGGAATGCGACGCGATGACGATCGAGATATCGGACATGGGTGTTCCCTAAGAATGTGAGGCGGTCCGGGAGGACCGGGTGTGGCTGATGGTTGTTTGCCGTTGATGGCTCGAGAGGAATGGCCGCCCGGTCCTCCGGGACGCTCCGACCACTGATTGAGAACTGCGGTCATCGCTGGTCAGGGACCTGTCGGCGGGGTGTTCCTCGGGCCACGACGTTGTTGGTCTGGGCAGAACGGAGCGACGGGCTTGAGTGCGTCTCACGCGCGGATATGGGTCGGCATCGACGCCGGCGAGGGGCACCACTGGGCAGTGGCCCTTGACGCCGAGGGCGAGACGCTGTTCTCGACGAAGGTGATCAACGACGGGGCCCAGATCCTGGCTCATCGAGACCGCCTCTGAACGGGCTGACGAGGTGCGGTGGGCGGTGGACATCTCCGGCCGTGCCTCCACGCTGCTGCTGGCCCTGCTGATCGCGCACGGCCAGCAGGTGGTCTACGTGCCCGGCCGGACGGTCAACCGCATGTCCGGCGCCTATCGGGGCGAGGGCAAGACCGACGCCAGGGACGCCCGCGTCATCGCCGACCAGGCCCGCATGAAGCGCTCCGAGGGGCTGCTGCACACCCAGGCCCTGCTCGAACTCGCCCGACGACGGGTCGACGTGCTCTGGGCGATGCTGCGCGACAAGACGCTCTTCACCTCCGCCCCACCGGTCACGCAGACGGCTTGACTCGGTCATTGAGTAATCCGATCTCCTGACGGCGACCCCCCAAAGGGGAGAAAATCGGGCTACGGCCGTCCGGCTGACGTCGCGGAGTCTTGGTGCCACCGGAACCCGACATTGAGTAGGACGCCGGGGACCCGTCGTCAGGCACCCGGAAGTGTTGCTTCGAGCATGTGAATCAGATTCTTTTGCCTGCTTGGTCCCCGCCGGACGGCTGCTGCACAACAGCACACCGCGTGAGGGGAGGACCGGGGCATGGATGTTGTCCACGAACGATGCGCCGGGATCGACATCGGCAAGGCGGACGTGAAGGTCTGCGTCCACGTTCCGGGGCCGGGCAAGCGGCGCCGGAAAGAAGTACGCACCTTCTCCACCATGACCCGCGACCTGCTGGCGATGCGCGACTGGCTGCTGGCCGAGGGCATCACCGTGGTCGGCATGGAGGCCACCGGCTCGTACTGGAAACCGGTGTTCTACCTGCTGGAGAACGACATCGAGTGCTGGCTGCTCAACGCCCGGCACATGAAGAACGTCCCCGGCCGCAAGACCGACGTCGCCGATTCCGAGTGGATCTGCAAGATGGTCGAACACGGCCTGGTGAGTCCCTCGTTCGTCCCGCCACCCGAGATCCGGCAGCTTCGTGACCTGACCCGCTACCGCACCGAGGTCATCCGCGAACGCACGCGTGAGGCCCAGCGGCTGGAGAAGCTCCTGGAGGACGCTGGGATCAAACTGTCCGCCGTCGTCTCCGACCTGCTGGGCAAGTCCGCCCGCGCGATGCTGGAGGCCCTGATCGCCGGTGAACGCGATCCGCGGGTGTTGGCGGAGATGGCCAAGGCCAGCATGCGGGCCAAACGCGAGATCTTGGTCCAGGCGCTGACCGGCCGGTTCACCGACCACCATGCCTTCCTCGCTCGCACCATGCTCGGCCGCATCGATGCGGTCACCGCGACCGAGGCCCGGCTCAGCGAGGAGATCACCCGGCAGCTCGCGCCCTTTCGACGGCAAGTCGAGCTGCTGACGACGATCCCCGGAGTGAACGCCAAGTCCGCAGAGGTGATCCTCGCCGAGATCGGCGTCGACATGAGCCGCTTCCCCAGCGCTGCCCACCTGGCCTCGTGGGCCGGTATGTGTCCGGGCAACCATGAGTCTGCCGGCAAGCACACCTCTGGCAAGTCCCGGCCCGGCGACCCGTGGCTGAAGGGTGCGCTTGGGCTCGCGGCCACCGCTGCCGCCCGCAGCAAGGACACTTACCTGGCCGCCCGCTACAAACGCATCGTGGTACGCCGCGGCAAGAAACGCGCCCTGGTCGCCGTTGGCCACACGATCTTGACCTCGGTCTGGCACATGCTCACCCACGACGCCGAGTACGCCGACCTCGGAGGCGACTACTTCATCCAGCGAACCGGCCGGGCGCGGCAGACGCGACGCCTGGTCAGCCAGCTCAACATGCTCGGTTATCAAGTGTCCCTCCAATCAACGGAAGCGGTCTGACCTGGGTGGGTGGTTGATTTTCGAATCAGATTCCTCTCCTGCCGCGACGGCGGCGTGTTCGGTGGCGCGGGCGGACGATGAGCTGCCCGCTGCGGCGGTCGGCCGCACGGCTCCACGAGTGAGGGCCGACGGCCCCGGCCGGGGTGCGGCGCATGCCCAGGTGTCGCGGGCCGACGCCGACCACCAGCAGTATGGATCGTCGTTCCGGTTGAAACAGTAGCACCGATAAGGCGGCGATACGCAAAATGAGATATCGTTGTTCCATGAACGAGGGACGACGCGCCGCGCGGCGCCAGGTGCTGCAGGTGGCCGCCAAGCTCTTGGAGGAGGGCGGCAGTGAGGCGGTCTCCACGCGCGCTGTCGCCGCCGCCGCGGGCATCACGGCCCCCGCGCTGTACCGGATGTTCGACGACAAGGACGGACTCCTGGCCGAGCTGGCCGCCTACGGGTTCGAGATGTACCTGGCCGAGAAACGGGAGGCACTGGCGCTGACCCCCGACGACCCGGTGGCCGACCTCTACCGCGGCTGGGACCTGCACGTCGACTTCGGCGTGCGGCACCCCGCGTTCTACATGCTCATGTACGGCACAGTGCAGCCCGGGCGGCGGCCCCCGGCCGCGGACGAGGCGCACGCCCTGCTGGTGACACTGCTGGGCCGGGCGGCCGAGGCCGGGCGCCTTCGGGTTCCGGTGGCGCAGGCGACCCGCGTCATCCACGCGGCAACCACGGGTGCCACGCTGGCGCTGATCGGCGAAGAGCCCTCGGAGCGGGACCTGACCACTTCGGCACGGCTGCGGGACACCGTCATCGCCTCGATCACCACGGACCCGCCCGCCTCATCCGGGTCGGACCTGGCCTCGCGCGCACTCGCCCTCGACGCCGCACTGGAAACCGTGCTCGCCACCAAGCCACCGGCTGCGGGCACCGGGGTACCTCTGCGAGACACCGAGACGGCGCTGCTGCGCGATTGGCTTCAGCAGCTGGCAGGCTGAACCGGGCGCCTGCTCCGCAGGTGGTGGCCTTTCAGTGACGGAGGTCGGCTGCAAGGCCCTCCAGCAGTTGGCGGCGATTCGCCACAAGCAAGACCATCCAGCCGTACACACCTCACGGCCAGAGTTCAAGCACTCACCGCATGTCTACGGCCCTGACCACAGCCGCGCCCGCCGATTGGCCACCTGCCTCGCCGTCCGCTACAGAACGTCACAGATCACCGGTTCCGACACAGCTTCTGACCTTGATCCTTAACCTCGGGCCCGATTCGTGTGGTCACTCTTTGGAGTGATTGCAGGGTATGAGGGCGGCCTTCCTCATGATCCTGAACTCTGCGATGAGATGCGGGAGTTCACAAGGAAGGCCGTAATGATGAGTGTGCTGGTGCCAGCCGGCGGGCGGGATGCGTTCGCGGAACTGTCACGCTTTCGGACGGTCTTCTACGGGTGTCTGTCCAGGCGGGCGGACGCATTCTTCGAACTGGCCGACGCGCTGCTGTGCGCGGACGGCCCGACGCGGACACCGGTCGAGCTCTCCCTGCTCGCCGAGCACCGCCGGGGCTACGGCTCGCTGTACGGTGCGTTGAACCACGGCCGCCTGGACGTGGACCGGCTGCGGGATCTCCTGGCGTCAGTGCCACTGCCGCGTTTCGGCGGGCGGATCGTGCTCGCCGTGGATGTCTCCCCGTGGCTGCGCTCGGACGCCGCGTGCTCGCCGGAGCGGCTGTTCTGCCACGTCCATGGCCGTTCCAAGGCGGACGCGCAGATCATTCCGGGCTGGCCGTACTCCTTCGTCGCCGCGCTGACACCGGACCGCACCTCGTGGACCGCGGTGCTGGACGCGGTCCGCCTCGGGCCCGCCGACGACGCGGCGGCCGTCACGGCCGACCAGCTCCGGCAGGTGGCCGAGCGGCTGATCGCGGCCGGGCAGTGGCGACCCGGAGACCGGGACATGCTGATCGTGATGGACGCCGGCTACGACGTGATGCGCCTGGCCTGGCTGCTGCGGGACCTGCCCCTCGAACTGGTGGGGCGCCTGCGTTCGGACCGTGCCCTGCGGCTTCCGGCCCCACCCCGCGTCTACCGGCCCAAGGGTGGTCGGCCGCCCAAGCACGGCAAGGAGTTCAGTCTCGCGAGGCCGCAGACCTGGACAGAGCCGTCGGTGGTGACGGTCAACGACACGCCTCGCTACGGCAAGGCAGAGGCCCGTGCATGGGACCGGCTCCACCCGGAACTCCAGCAGCGTTCCGCCTGGATCGACCACGACGGCGAACTCCCCATCATCGAGGGCACGTTGATCCGCCTCAAGGTGGATCATTTGCCCGGCGACCGCGACGCGCCACCGGTCTGGCTGTGGTCCTCGGCCACCGGCGTCGACCCGGCCGATGTCGACTTCGTCTGGTCCTGCTACCTGCGAAGATTCGACTTGGAACACACGTTTCGCCTATTCAAACAGTCCCTGGGCTGGACCCGGCCGCGGCTACGTGAACCGCAGGCGGCAGACCACTGGACCTGGCTCGTGATCACTGCGCACACGCAGCTCCGCCTCGCCGCCCCGCTCGCCATCGACCAGCGCAAGCCCTGGGAGAAGACCACCCGCCCCGGCGTCGCTCTCACCCCGACCCGCGTCCGACGCGGGTTCCGACACCTCCGACCCAACTTGCCATGCCCGGCCCGCGTGCCCAAACGCAGCCATCCCGGCCCCGGACGCCCGCCCGGCTCCAAGAACCGGCACCCCGCCATCCGTCGTGACGTGGGCAAAACCGTCAAACGCCCGAGCACCCTCTACGAACGAGACCAAGCCAGACGTTAAGGATCAAGCTGACCGGGCCGGGTACGGAACTGCTCGCTCTACGGCGAATACTGCAGCCCTCGAATACCGACAGTCCACCAGTGACTGCCGGACCGCATCACGGTCGTACCCGACGAAGTCGTCTACCGAGTCCCCGCTCACCTGGTCACTCCCATTGAGACATCGGCTACTCCGGCGTGCCGACCCGACGAAAACGTCCGCCAGGCCAACCGTCCCACTCCATCACCACCGCCCCGGGCAGGCCGGTGGAGCGTGCGGCACCTGCCCGCGCCAGCGGGCGGCCCCGGGGCGCCGGGGCATCCACCGCGAGTCGTGCTGGATACCGACCGGCGGCGCGGACCTCACACTCGACCAGGCGCTGCGCGAACTCGCCCGCCGGGCAGCGAGGCATGTACCGCCTGCGAAGCCCGCCACCTCCCGCGATCCTGAGGGCGACTGAAACGGCCAACCTCCTGGACCACGGCGTACGCACTCACAGGAACTGATGAGGACATCCGCCGTGATCCCGGCTCCGGCTCCGTGGGACGGCGTGCCGGCTCGCCGCTGTACGTCACCGCGGGGACGTACAGCGGCGAGCCGTCGGCGCTTCACCGCTTGGTGATGGCGAACCCGAGTCCGGTCACCAGGACCGCGGCGGCTGTCCCGCCGACCGCCAGCGGATCGGCCAGTGCAGGGTGCTGGTACGTCACGTAGACCAGGCCCCCACGATGAAGGGGATCACCGCCAGAGCGAGCAGCAGCAGGCACACCCGGTCGTTGCGGCGCGGGGTGTTCGGATCAGTTGACATGGGTTTGGCCTTCGGTTTTTGAGCATGCGGAAGTCGCATGCGTAGAGGCGGTGTCGCACTCAACCCTTCTGTGGGGCGGGCACGGTCGAATAGCAGCGGTGGCTGTGCGACCACTTTGCGCAGGGCGGCGATTAACGGCGCAACCTCGCCCGGCACACCGACCTGGTCCACCGGAGAACGCCCCACTCGGGCCTCCGACCTGCGACTTTCCGGCTGGCAACTCTTGAATGGACCGCGCGTCTACACAGGTACGGGCTAGTGGTGCAACTCCCTGGTGTGCCGGTCACTCTCCCGATCGGGAGAGTCGCATTCAATATCTTCTGACGTTGCTCTTTGTTGCTCCCCGATGTTCCTCGTTGCTCATTGAATGGCGCGCCTACCACTGGTAGGGGCAAGCGACGCTAGGCATCTGCCCTTCGAGTGCCCGGGTCGCCTCTGGTCTGTGCTGACCGTGACAGCCGGAGCCGGAGACGTGCCCAGCGAGCCCGGTCGGGGGTCGAAGCGCGCCAACTGGTGGTCCGCGCCCGGCCCGAGTACGTCGATGCCCGCCGTCTGAGCCGCGAGGGGGAGCCCTCATCCGGTGCAGCGCACGAGGTTCGCTGAGGGAGGGGCGGACACGCCGACCGCCGTGAGGTGCCGCGGCCGGATCAGTCGAGGGGCTGCCGAGCCCAGTCAGCAGTACGCGCTCACACGTTCCCGGTCCGTCGACCCGGTCTACGAAGTCGGCGATGACCGCGAGTGCGCACGTCATCGCTCGCGGTTCGCTGTCGGGGACTGGCCCGGCCCGGTCCCGCCACCGGATCGCGGCCCTCGAAAACGACCGTCACGACCTGGCGCGGCATCGGCAAGTCAGTCCGCTCCACGACCTCGGTCCACTGGAGGATCTTGTTCATCAACGTCTCGGTCGACTGCTCGCCGCCAGGACAGCCGGCGCCCATCTGTTCCAGCGCGCCACCGATCAGAAACACCGTTCCCCGCAGGAGTTCGCCCACGCAGTGGATGGCCGTGGCCACCGCGATGCGCTCTCCGAGCGCAGCATGCATAGAGGAATCGGTCCGGGTCTCAGACGTGGAGCTCCTGCGGGAAGCCGGTCCAGCGGAGCTCGGCGGGGAGGTGGCCGGTGTCGTTGAAGAGGAGAACCGACGGGGGGCGGCCGGGCGCGTAGCGGATGACAGTCAGCGCCGCGTTGGCGTGGTTGATGCCTATCCAGCGCCACTTCGGGGCGTCGAGGGCGGCTCGGACGAGCCAGCCGACGAGGAAGTTATGGGTGATGACGAGTTCGTGGCACGGCTCGTCGCCGACGACGGGTCCGGTGAACTCCGCGAGCGCCGCCGCCGCGAGCCCGGGCCCCTGCTCGCGTTCCTCGGCCGAAAACTGGCCCAGGAACCCAAGCATGGCGTCGGCCGTCTCCGGCGGCAGCTCCTCGCGCGCTGGCAGGTACGGAATGCTGTCGCCAGCCGCATCCGAGCGTCGTAAAGGGACGCCGTCGAGCCGTTCGCCGACCAGCCGGGCGGTCTGTTCGGCGCGGGCCAGCGGCCCGTGATGGATCGCCGTCAATGGGACCCCACGGAGCCGCTCCCCGAGCAGGGCGGCCTGGCGGTGGCCCGCGTCCGTCAGCTGGCTCTCATCCGATGATGCCTCGCCGTGTCGGGTGAGATAGAGGTAGCGGGCGGCCATGCCGGTCATGGGCAGCCTCCATTAGAGTCGATCTTGCGGGTTCCCTGGAGGGACGCCGACCCGCACAGGCCGGTTCCACGAAGGGCTGTGGCCTGTCTTCATCGGCCTCGGCGACCCGTTCGTGAACGACGAGCGAGGGCCGGGTGGCGAACGCCTCGGCCGACACCACTGGAAGATCGAACGGTCGATCTCGTGGCTCTTCGGCTACTGGCGCCTGACCGTGCGATACGAACGAAAGAGCGCATCGTCCTCGCGCTTTCCTTCGGAGAGTTCCGCCCAAGCTCTGTTTGCCTGTTCGGTCAGCCTGCCCAGTTCTTCGGGGCCGTCCATGGTCGCTCCGCGGGGCTTCCGGGGGTCTCTGTTGCAAGTTCATGCTGAACCTCTCCCATTTCAAGCATCCCGCAGTCAACGCGGCACATATGTCGCCTGATCGGCCCAGGCGCTGCTAGACCCCTGGAGCGATTGGTAAAGAGACGGCAATTGGAAACGCTTGCTTCGGGCGGATCCGCCCGAGGCGACGATCTCCTGCTTTTACCGGGCGGGACTTGGACGGCGTGAAGCGTACCGACGCCGCCGCGTTCTGGCGCTCGGGCACCTGGTGCCTCGCCGGGAAGCTCTCACGTGGCGGAAACCGGGCCTCTCAATACGTCATGTGACGCATTGTCCCCGTAGCGCCATCGCGGTTCCATGCTTGCGGACCTCCAGTGGGGAGCTGGGGGACAGATCCTGACTGGGGGGAATATGAGGGGACACACGAACTGGAGCGCCACCAGACGTGTGCGGGCCGCCCTGAGCGCGGCGGTCGTGGTCTGCGCGGTCACAGCGGTGCTGCCCGGAGCCGCCTCGGCCGAGCCCGCGGGCGTCGGGGGCGGTAGCAGAGCCGGGGTCGAGCGGATCAGTGTCGCGACCGACGGCACCCAGGGCGACGGCGACTCCGCCGGCGCCACGATCACGACCGACGGTCGGCGTATCGCCTTTTCGTCGTTGGCGAAGAACCTCACACCCGCCAACCCGGTGACATGGGAAAGGGTGTTCGTCCGCGACCAGCGGACGATCCAGACCACGCTGATGAGCAGCATCACCCCAACGAATCAGGGCCCGGTGATCAGCGGTGAGGGGCAATACGTTGCCTTTTGGGGGCTGTTGCAAAGAGACACGAAGTCCTTCCTGTCTCAGGTGAGCTCGGGAAGCACGATCGGCATCAACTGCCCGGGCCTCAGCTGCAGCCGGCCGTCGCTGAGCGCGGACGGTCGCTACATCGCCCAGGTCGCCACCTTCAATCGACCGCCGTCCCGGCAGCGCATCGAGGTACGGGACTGGCGCGCCGACACCACGGAGACCGTCGCCGAGTTCGACCACACCGTCGCGGCCCGGCCGTCCATCAGCGGCGACGGCCGCTTTGTCGCCTACCAGGACGGCCAGGCGGAGGACGTCTTCGTGTGGGACCGGACCGACGACACCTCCTCCGGCCCGATCGAGGGCCCGGCCAAGGCGGCGACACTCGTCCAGCTCAGCAGGGACGGCAGCAAGGTCGTCTACCTCTCGGGCTCCGACACCTATGTCCACGACGAGAGCTCGGGCACCGACCAGCTGGTGCCGAACGTGCGGGGCGTGGCCATCGATCCCACCGGCCGCTATCTGCTGTACGCCCCACACGACACGAACGGACCGTCGCTCACGCTGCGTGACCTCGAGACGGGCGCCGACGAGATCGTCTCTGACCAGCCCGCCTCGGCCGGGACCGACGCGGTCGGCGCCGGTGGGCGCGATGTGGTCTTCCATTCCACGGCCGATGACATCGTGCCCGGCGACACCAACGGCAAGTCGGACGTCTTCGTCCGCCACTTCTACTGATCGCCCCGGTTGTCGCGCTCTCCGGGTGCCGCACCGCTCTCGCGCCCGCGTGGGAGCGGTGGGGACCCGTGACGGCCCCTGACCATGAACCCCGCCGGGCCGACCGTGAGCCCGACCACGGCGTCGGCCGGGTCGACCACGGGCTTGACCATGGCAGGTCAGGAGTCTGCGGCGACGGCTCCAGTCGCTCGGTGGCGACCTGGCTGTAGTCGACACCGTCGACTCGATCGCGGGAGTCGTTGGCGTCGCTCTTTCCGCTGCGGTGTCCGCTGTTGATGAAAGTGTCGCACCCCCGAGCTACCAGGAGGCCCTAATCCCTTGCTATGGGTGTTCCGAGGGATCGGTTGGTTCTCGGGATGTTCGAGTGTCGGACCGCGACACCTCGTGGCTGCCAGGCGGGCAACGCCTCGCTTTAGACAGCGTGCGCGGTCCGCACCTCTCGTCTGAGCCCGCGGGGACAGCGCTGCTTTGCACGCCGTGCTGCGTCAGCTTGGCCCCACGCACGATTTGGCACGTCGTGCAGCCCGCTGTCGGTGTTCTGGTTGAGGACGGGACGGTGGAACACCGTGCCTCAGCTGCGCGTGCTGGTCGCGCTCACAGCGGCGCCGTGGTGAGTGTCAGCGCATGTCGCAGACACGTTGGGAGTTCCCAATCAGTTCACACGAAGAGAACTTTGGGTATTTCCTCACCCAGGTGTGACGTTCTGCGATGTAGAGGTTGACCTCAATTTTCTGATTCGGCTTGAACCACCAATTTGGCTGGTACCCGCACGGTCCGATTACGAAGTTCGGGGTGTGTACGAACTGATTGTTCTGGTTGTATCCGCCGACGTTGCCCTTCGTGTAGTAGTTCCCGTCGTCCGTATTGTCGCAGATTACGGCTTCGTAGTTCCTCGCGGCCGCGTGCGCCGTATTGGGGCATAAGCCCAGCAATGATGCACCTGCTATCGCGAAAACTGCTGCTGTGCACCGCGCGCTGACTCGCATGTGTCCTCCTTTGGTGAGGTAGTTGCGGATACTCGGCAGATCCGGCGGCCCTGGGGCAGTGGTGGGCCGAGGCTCTTGGTTGGGTTGTGGTGCACACCCCTGATGTAGAGTCCGCGATCCGCCCGGAGCCGGATCGCCTGCCGGGGTTGGAGTTCGTCCGGCTTGCTTCGTGCGCGCGATCCCGGACAAGGCCGCCGCCATGCCCCTGGGCGCCGTACCGGCTGTCGGCACGGGCGTCGGCTGATCAGCAGGAAGAGCCAAGCGGCGCGCGAGCCCACGAGACCCCAGGCTTCACCCGGGGCCTGGGGTCTCGTCAGCACTTGCCCGGTCAGTGCGGTTCAGCAGGGAGCGGTGACGTTGCCGCAGTAGATCCAGCCGTAGACGGTGTGGGGCGTGCCGTTGCCGAATATGTATCGGACGTAATACCAGCGGTTGCCGGACCCGTTGATGGCATAGTGGTCCCAGTCCAAGGGCACGCCAGAGTCGGTCTGCCAGACCACATCGCAGCTGGCCGCGTAGCACTCCCTGATCGGGCCTCCGAGTGAGGTGGTGTGATTCCAGGCCGCGGCCCCTGCCGGGGCCGAGGAGTAGGCCGAGGCTGTGGGTGCGATAGCCACGGTGCCGCCGATAAGTGCCACCACCGACGCGCTCATGGCGATGCGCCTACGCAATGTCATAGTCTCTCTCCTGTTGTGCATGCCAAGCCTGGGGCATTTCCCCAAGCAGTCGCGCAGGTCCTGCCGAGTCTCCGGTGAGCGACAACGTCACGGCTTCCAGACCGTGGCCTTGACCATGCCGGAGCACTCCAGCGTTTCCTCAGGACGACGGTTCGGAACCAAGAGAGCACCAACGTGCCTGGGCTCTCGCCCTGAACTACCCGGTCCGTCGCGCCGTCCCGGCCTTGGCCGGGACGGCGCGACTCGCCCCCTCGGGCGGCCGATCGCGTGGCGCGCGGTTGCCGGATGGTCCTGTCGTGGCTCATCCACGCTTGAGTGCACGGTTCCCCCCACCGCGACAGGCGGGGAGCAGCAGTCCTCCCTTTGACAGACCGCCGTGCTGTGCGATCGGGCTCGGCGCCGGGCTTGAGGCCGGCCGGACGTACGGCACAGCGACGGGGCCCCGGGCGGCGCGACAGCGGCGGTCTGAGCCAGGCATCGATCGGAAGCCCTCCTCCAGACCCAGGTGGGCCAGGCTCGGTTCACGGTGTCCCTGGCTCACACGACCGGTATCAGTGTCAGAGGCTGTTGGCGAACCTCTTGAACGCGGCCTTGGTCCCTGCCCCCGCGATCCCGTCGATCGCGCCGGTGTAGCCGTAGTCCTTCAGCATGCGCTGCAGCGCCTTGACCGTGCCGCTTCCGACGATGCCGTCGATCGGACCGGTGTAGCCCCAGCCCTTGCCCTTGAGGCAGCGCTGGATCGCCTTCCAGCTTTCGGTGCCCAGCTGGCCGTCGATCGCGCCGGTGTAGCCACAGACCGGGTCCGCCTTGAGTAGGCGCTGGACGTTCTTGGCTTCCGAGGTGTTCAGGCCGAGGTTGTTCACCGCGAACGGGGCGACGGCTTGGGAGCTCGCGGCCGGCTTGGTAGCCGGTGTGGGTGTCGCGAGGCTGGCGCTTGCCCCTGCCAGGCTCCCGGCGGTGATTCCGGCGATGGCGGTGGCACTGACGAGTGTCCTCGTCACAACGTTCGGTCGCATGCGTTCTCTCTCATTTCGGGTCGTGGTGCGGCGCCTGATGGGGTTGGCCGCAGGGATGAGCTTTCTGGGGCGGCTGGTTGTTGCGCACGCCTCGATCGCGGGATGAAACAAAGAGCCGGATCGCTCCGAGCCGATGATCGTCGGCTGAAAGGCGCTATTCAGACACGTTGTAGCTGGCGCAACGCGGTGCGAAGGTAGTCCCTTCACTGAAATCGGACTGCCCGTGGGGGATGGGGATGGGGCGTCGTGAGGGGCCGTTGGACCCGGCAGCCGGGCCGGTGCAGCGCTTCGCTTACGAGTTACGCAAGCTGCGCCAGGAGACGGGAGGCTTGACCTACCGGGTCATGGCGCAGCGCACTGAGTATTCGGTCGCCACGTTGTCCAGGGCCGCGGCGGGCGAGCAACTGCCGTCCCTGGCGGCGGTGCTGGCGTATGCGCGGGCCTGCGGCGCGGATCCACAAGAGTGGGAACGGCGCTGGCGTGCGGCGGCGCACGAAGTGGTCGCCGAGCCGGGAGCTGATGACGTCGCTCATGCGCCCTACCGGGGTTTGGCCCGGTTCGAGCCTGATGACCGGGAGGTGTTCTTCGGCCGGGAGGACCTCGTAGCGCAGCTGGCCGACCGGGTTGATACTCACCGTCTGGTGGCGCTGGTAGGGGCCTCGGGGAGCGGCAAGTCCTCCCTCCTGCGCGCTGGCCTCATCCCCCGCCTGCGTGCCCCTTCCGAACACGGACCGCAGCCGGTGGCGATCCGCGTGATCACCCCTGGCGAGTACCCTCTGCGCACCCACGCCCTGCGTCTGGCACCGGCGGAGGAGGACGGCGACACCGTACTGATCGTCGACCAGTTCGAAGAGCTCTACACCCTGGGCACCCCGCCACACGAGCGCAACCAGTTCATCGACCAGCTCCTGGCTGCCACCGATCCGGCCAGCCGGCTGCGCGTCGTCATCGCGGTGCGCGCGGACTTCCTCAGCCGCTGTGCCGAGCACCATCTGTTGGCCGCCGCCCTGCGCGAGGCCACCTTGCTCGTCGGCCCCATGAGCCCGGCTGAGCTGCGCCAGGCCATCGTTAAACCAGCGGCCGCAGCAGGCCTGATCGTCGAACGCGCACTGACCGCAAAGATCATCGAAGAGGTCACCGACAAGCCCGGCGGGCTGCCGTTGATGTCCCACGCCCTCCTGGAGACCTGGCGCCGCCGCACCGGCCGCACCCTCACCCTCACCGCCTACAACGCCGCCGACGGCGTGGCAGGCGCCATTGCCCGAACCGCCGAAGACTTCTACGCCCGCCTGTCCCCTCACCAAGCCGGAACCGCTCAAGAGATACTGCTGCGCCTGATCAACCCCGGGGAAGGTACGCAGGACACGAGCCGCCCGGCACCTCGCGAGGAGTTGGCCCCGCAGAGTTCACCGGCCACCGCTGAAGTACTCGAGGGGTTGGCCACCGCTCGGCTCGTTACGCTCGACGGCCTCTCAGTGGCTCTTGTGCATGAGGCCCTCATCACGGCGTGGCCCCGATTACGTCAGTGGATCGACCAGGCCCGTGAACGGTTGCGCGTTCACCGGCAGCTCACGGAAGCGGTTCACATCTGGGAGCACTTGGACCGTGACCCGGGCGCGCTGTACCGAGGCGCCCGTCTGGAACTGGCCGCTGCGCTGCCTGGGTCGACTCTGTCGGCCAGCGAGAGGGAGTTCCTCGACGCAAGCCTGGCCGCGCAAGCGGCGGAAGCGGCAGCGGTACGACGCCGCAACCGGTGGCGGCAACAGGCGATGGTCCTGCTCAGCATCCTGTTCCTGGTGGCCACAGCGACCGCCACATACGCGGTGCACGCCCAGCGCGCGGCAAACCGGCAGCGAGACGTCGCCAGGTCCCGGGAACTGGCGGCCAGGTCCGATGCCACGCTTTCCCAGCAGCCGGAGACGGCGATGATGCTGGCGCTTAAAGGCTTCCGGCTGGCCCCCACGGTGGAAGCCCGCAGCAGTCTGCTCAGTTCCTACGCCAAGTACACGGCCAACCAAATGGTCGGGCACACCGACGCGGTGAACGCGGTGGCCTTCGCTCCGGATGGTCGCACTTTGGCCACTGGCAGCGCGGATCACACCGTCAAGCTCTGGAACACCACGACGCACCGGGAGATCGCCACCCTCACTGGCCATGCCAACATCGTCAACGCTGTGGTGTTCAGCCCGGACGGGCGGATGCTGGCGACGGGAAGTTCCGACGGCAAAGTCAAACTGTGGGACACCACGACACGGAAGATCACCTCCACCATCGATCAGAGTGCCGGCACCGTCTTGGCGGTGGCTTTCTCACCGGACAGCAGAAGCCTGGCCGCAGCTGGAAGCGATCGGAGGGTACGCGTGTGGTCCACGGCATCCCGACGCCTGACCGGCGTCCTCACCGGGCCCCTGGACGCCATCCGTGCGCTGGCCTTCTCCCCGAACGGGCGAGCCGTGGTGGCAGCCAGCGATGACGGCACGGCCAGGCTGTGGAACGTCTCAACACGGCGAGTGCTGGCTACGCTGAAGAGCGGTGCGGACTCGCTGACTGCTGCCGCATTCTCGCGCGACGGACGCACCGTGGTCACCGCTGGCCCCGACAGCATCAAATTCTGGGATTCCCGCACATACCGCAAGATCGGCAGACTAACCGGAGACGCCAACGGTGTGGCGTTCAGCCCGGACGGTCGTACCCTTGCGACGGCCGATAGGCATGCGAGAGTCACGCTGTGGAGCGTGGCAAGTCGCCGGGCAACCGCCGAACTCGGCGATACCGCCACCGCGGAGCGAACCGCGTTCAGCCCCGACGGCGCCACCGTTGCCACGACCTTCGCCGACGGCACGGTCCAACTATGGGACGTTTCCCAGAACAAAGAGGCCGCCGCCTGGAAAGCTGGTGACAACGCTGTATGGGGAGTGGCCTTCAGCCCTGAAGGCCGCACCCTCGCCACCGGCTCCTACGACCACACCGTGCGGCTGTGGAACACCGCGACACACCAGCAGACCGCAATCCTTCGTGGACACCGCACTACCGTCCTGGCGGTGGCCTTCAGCCCCGACGGCCGGACCCTGGCCACCGGCGCCTACGACGGAACCGTACGGCTGTGGAACGTTGCCGAGCGCCGGAGCATCGCGATCCTCCGTGGGCACAAGGAGGCCGTCAACGCCCTGGCATTCAGCCCGGACGGCCAAACTCTTGCCAGCGCAAGCAACGATCGGACCGCTCGTTTGTGGAACATCGCTAGCCGACGGAGCAGCGCCGTACTTGAAGGGCACACCGATGCTGTCACGGCTCTGGCATTCAGCCGTGACGGTCACACTCTTGCTACCGCCAGTGGTGATCGGACGGCCCGCCTGTGGAGCATCACCAGACCACGGGGCATCGCCGTGCTCCACGGGCACACGGATGTCGTGACAGCGGTTGCCTTCACCGCCAGTGGGCGGACACTGATCACGGGCAGCCACGACCGCACGGTCAGACTGTGGGAGGTGGATACCGGCCAGACCACAGCGGTCCTCGATGGCGACAATGCCACCATCAAAGCGATAGCCCTGAACCCTCAGGGCCGCACTCTGGCCACCCTCGGTGGCGACACCAACGATCGACGACTATGGAACTTGGATACAGAGCAGACAGCCGAACGCATCTGCCAGGCCAGCCGGGTACACCACTGGGCCAAAACGTTGACCGATTCGCCCTCGCCGGGCATACCCAGCAACTGTTTATAGCAGCTGTCGGGGTCCGTGAAGAGAGCGTTCAGCTCCTGAGAAGACGCTCCCAAGGGCTGAACGCCACGGACGGTTACGCCCCTCGCATGCCAATCGCGGGAAGCTGCTCGACTTGCTTGGGTGACAACATCCCGGCCCTGCTGGGCGGCCGGGTCTACGGCTGTGACCACGACGACCCCGACCCGGGGCCGCTCCCGCACCAGACCCACGCCGTGCTCATTGGCGGGCCGCTGGATGGGTTGCTGCTGGACATCACCGGCTGGCGGCCCGGGGAAGTCGATGGTGGCGCGGCCCTGTCGACCGAGCTCGGTCAGTTTCCCGGCGGGCGGTCGCTGTTCGGGCCGCGCCCCGGCGGGCCTCGAATACCGGGCCCGGGTGTGAGCTGCCGCTTCTTCTACTCTGGCGACACTCCCTGACCGACGCCCCGGCCACGGCAGGCCATCGGCTCGCCCGCGCTGGGCGGCGGTGGTGTCGGTGATGCGCAGCAAATTGCTCGGTACCGCTCGCGCGCCCTGGAACCAGCCTCCTCGAATTCCTCCTCCGAACCGTGCGGGGTGCTGCTCTCGACAGATCCAGGTGTGGGCGCCGGCCACGGCCCCGGCCTCCAGCTGCGAGACGAGCCCGTCCGCCTGTGCGGGGGAGACCCCGGCCCGGGTGAGTGCCTCGGACACGGAGATGCGCGCGGTCATCGCCTCGCTCTGGTGCTGTCTGATGCGGGCCGGCTCTTCCTCGCACGCGTCGTGCTGCTCGGTGCTCATGCTGATGCGGGTCCTGCTTGAGCTACTCCTGGACGGAGAGCCGATGGACGAGCCACTACGCGATGCAGAACTTCAAGACCGGCTGCATTGTGCCGTGCTGCGTGGCGCGACGGCTGACCGCTGCACGCGCCACAGATCGACGGGGACGGTCTGCCAGATACGGCAGACCGATCCTGCCGATCTGTGCCCAGGCGCCGTAGAGCTTCCCCTTGACGCAGCGACACGCCGAGGGGCCGGGCTGCCGGGGACATGCCCCCTATGTCGTTATGGTGGGTACACGTCAACCGAAAAGGGGGCGCCATGAGCACTCGTAGAGCGCTGCTGGCGACGGCTGCGGTCGGAGGACTCTTCGCCGCGCTGACAGGACCGGCCCCGGCAGGGGCCGCTGAACATCGATTAATGAGCATTCCCACGGATGTACGGGCGATCACGTGGAACATCTGCGGGGCTTCCAAGACCGCGTGCTGGGATCATTCGTTCGGTGACCGGTACGGCAAGGTCAACGAAATGGTGGGCTGGGTCAAGAGGGACCCGCGCGTCGCGGTGGTGATGTTCAACGAGAGCTGCAAGTCCTACTACGGGGACTACCTCAAGAAGCAGCTCAACGCCACAGGGACAGGCAACTGGAAGGTCTCCCACGTCAACGGGCTCAATGTGGAGACCGGTGAGCCGTTCATCTGCGACCCCGACATCAATCAGCCCAAGGACGCCGGGGTGACTATCGCCGTCAAGCAATTCCCCGACGGCGACCCGAAGCCGCTGAAGATCACCTTCCCCAGCACCAACGGCAGGCCGGAGGGAACCCAGGCCGCCGCCTGCTTCAAGGACGACCCCAACAAGTTCCTCGCCTGCGCCACCCATCTGCCCGCAGGCAAAGCAGACCCGGACAAGCATCAGCGCCAAGCCACCGTCAGGTCTCTGCATGATCAGCTGAAGAAGTACCAGGACCAGGGCTACCGCACCGTGGCCGGCGGCGACTTCAACCTCAAGCCCGACGACGCCGCGATCAAGCCGATGTACGCCGACAACTTCGAGGCTGATCCGGAACACGGTGACACCCACGACGAAGGCAAGATCGACTACATGTTCTTCTCCGACTACGGGTGGGACCTCCTCAACGGCAACCCCATCCTCAGCGGTGGGTCGGACCAGTACAACCAAAAGCGCCTGAGCGATCACTGGATGATGCAGGGAACGGTCCGCGTCTCCAACGGGTAGCAAAACCGGCTGTGGCGCCGGCACGCGGGCGCCACAGGATGACCCTGCGCTGTCCGTCGTCGACGCGGTCCGATGACCACGGGGCGGTCTGCCAGTGCGGCAGACCGCCCCCGTTGCGTCCTTCTAGCCAGCCCACCGTCGATATCCGATGGCGCACCAGCCAACCGGGGTCCCGTGAGAATGTCTGATCTCCATGATCACTGCAGCAGGCCGGCCTGGGTCGCCTGGCGGAAGACGTCTCCGCACGTGGGGAACGGCATCGGCGAGCGTTCGGCGAGGACGAGCAGCGCATGGTGCAGTTCCCTGCTCAGCTGGAAGAGCCGGCGGCTGGCCTGCCCGCCTTGATAGATGCCGACGGGTGCCTGGGCAAGGTAGTAGGCAATCTCGGTGGGGTCGGACAGGCTGCGGCGGGCCAGCACCCAGCCCAGGTTGTCCCGGCCCTCGACCGGATCGTGCTGCTCGATGAAGGCGCGGGCTTGGTACCAGGTGCGCTGCCAGCCGACAGGCCGGGGCGGGTTCCACCACGGGTCCCGCTCACGCCAGCTGGGCGGCCTGTTGCATGGTCAGCGAGGCGGCGTCGGCACGCCGGTTGGCCAGCCACCGCCCCAGCTCGAAGCCCTCGCGCCTCCCGGCGCGGGTATGCGGCAGGGCCAGGTGCCGCGCATGCGGCGGGCATGCTCGAGCCGTTCCGCGAAGAACTGCTCATGCCGCTGCGCATCCCGTTGCTGCAGGCCCAGGCCACGTCCCTGGGGCCGCGCCACCACCGGCTCCGGCTGCGGCCTGCCCACACCGGCAGCGTCGGGGCGGCCGGCCAGGAGCTGAAGGCCCGCTTCCGCCTCCACCGGCCGGTGCCCGGCGTGCACCCACCACAGCCCGCGCAATCCTCAAACGCGGTCTGAGTGAAGCGGCCAACCACCGTCGCGTACCGGCCGTTCAGCATTGCTTCCTGACGTCGACGGGCAACTACTACCGAAGGTCAGTAGGAGCTGGGCCGCGCGCTCTCGACGGACAACGTTTCGCGTTCGAGGCGGGATTGCAGGCCCGCTCAGTCTCTTCACTGTGTGCGGACGGCCACTCAACGAGCCCTGGTCTGGGTTTCGTAGGTGGTGGCGTCCGCTGCATGACGGGCAGCGACGTAGCCGAAGGTCATGGCTGGTCCGATGTTGATACCGCCGGAGGGGTAATGGCCGCCCATCACGTTGGCCTGGTCGCAGCCGGCCGCGTACAGATGGGGGATGGGGTCGCCGTTCGCGTTCAGTACGCGTGCGTGGCCGTCGGTCCTCAAGCCCGCGAAGGTGCCGAAGCTGCCGGGCTGCACCCTGATCGCGTAGAAGGGGCCCTTTTCCAGGGGAGCGAGTGAGGGGTTGGGGCCGTGGGCATGGTCCCCGGAGCCGCGGTTGAACGCGGTGGCGCCGCGGTGGAAAGCGGGGTCCTCGCCCCGGCGTGCGTGCTGGTTGAACTCCTCGACAGTGCGCCGCAGTTGTACCGGATCGATGCCGCAGGCCTGCGCCAGTTCCTCAAGAGTGCGCCCGCGCGTCATGTAGCCGTTGCGCAGGTAGGGCCACTGGGGGATCGGGAACGGCTTGGCCATGCCGAAGGGGTAGCGGCGCTGGAAACGGTGGTCGCAGACGAGCCAGGAGACCGCCTCGTCCCCGGGTGGGGTCGCGTCGATCATCGCGGTGGCGTAGTCGTAGTAGCCGTTTGCCTCGTTGACGAATCGTCGGCCGTCGCGCATCACCGCGATCAGGCCGGGCTTTCCTCGATCGACGATGTGGGGGAAGGTGCCGGTACGGCCGTTCGGCAGGCGGATGGTGGAGACGGGGCACCAGGCGGCGGGGGAGGCGCCGGTGGAGTCGAGGACGCCGCCCACCTCCTCGGCAAGGCGGATGCCGTCGCCGGTAGTGGCTGCGGGGGCGAGGGTCTTGTGGTCCACGCCGGTGCCCTTGGGGAAGAGGGCGCGGCGCCGCTGGTCGTCATGCGGGAAGCCGCCGGTCGCCAGGACGGTGCCGCGGCGGGCGCGGATTGCCACCTCGCCCTCCTGGGTGGACACCACGGCGCCACGTACCTGGCTGTCCTCGGTGAGCAGGCGCGTGGCGGGGGCATTCACGTAGAGCTTTACGCCCAGGTCCTCGGCGGACTTCGCCAGCCGGGCGACGAGCGCCGGCCCGTTGACCAGCTGCATTCCTCGCCGGTGTGTGATCAGGTCCAGCACGTGGAAGGCGACGCGCCAGGCGGCATGGAAGAAGCCCTTCACCGAGGTGGTGGCGTGAAGGAAGTGCTGCAGGTCGGGTCCGGCCATGATTCCCATGCCGAGGAAGGAGGTCTCGTACATCTGCGGGCGCAGTTTGCGGCGCAGGGACCTGCTCAGGCGGCGGGCGTTGATCGGCTTGGGACCCACCTGGCGGCCGCCGGTGCTCGCGCCGGGCTGCCACCCCTGGATGTCGGCGATCTTGGCGCCGTTGACGAAGCGCAGAGCGGTGTGCTCGTGGAAGAAGCCGACCATGTAGGGGGCGGCTTCGAGGAAGGCGTTTACCCGTGCCTCGTCGAAGTCCTTGCCCAGCACGTTCTTCAGGTAGGTACGCGGCTGGTCGACGTCCTCGACGAAGCCCTCGGCGTGGGCGAGGGGGTGGCGCGGCGTCCACATCCAGCCGCCGGACCAGGCGGTGGCGCCGCCGCACACCGGATCCTTCTCGACGACCACTACCTTCAGGCCGTGCCAGGCGGCGGTCACCGCGGCCGACAGCCCGCCCGCGCCTGAGCCGATCACCAGCAGGTCGCAGTCCAGCTGTGCCGCTTCCCCTTCTGAGTTTATGGGAATGATGGTTTTCGCACTCATGGCGCATTCTCCTCGTGCCGGGGTGCTTCCCTGGCGCATTGCTTGCTCGTCTTGCTTGGGACGTCGACCGTGTCCGGCACGGTCAGGCGGTCTCGTAGTGGGCGGCGACGATGGCGGCGCACAGCGCGCCGCCGCCGGTTGCGCGGCCGACACCTTGCCGCCGCGCTCATGCAGGCCGGTGCCGCCGAGCCATCGACCCTGCCGAGGTCCATCGGTAGGCGAACAGACTGGTGACCAAGGCGGCGAGGGCGAGAGAGCCCAGGAGCAGCGCCACACCGAGCCAGTTGCCGCTGTGTCCGGCAAGAGCGGTGGCGACCAGGGGGATGAAACCGCCGACCGCTCCGGCGAGGGCGTAGCCGAACCCGGCGCCGCTGTAGCGGACGGAGATGTCGAACATGCCGGTGAACCAGGTCTGCTGCACCGCGGTGGAGACGTTGTGGCCCAGGTTGATCAGGGCGAAGAAAGCCAGCGTCATCAGCGTCAGAGACCCCGAACGCAGGGCCAGGAAGAACGGGATCGCGGCCGCGGCGGCGCAGAGCGGGCCGGCGATGTAGAACCAGCGGACGCCGACGCGGTCGGCGAGCTTGCCATAGGCGGGGGTGAGGAACGAGCCGAGACACAGCGCGATCATCGAGGCGGTCAGCACGGTGCTCGTTGGGTGCTCGGTGTAGTTCTCGACGTAGACGAGGGAGAAGGTGAAGGCGATGTAGAAGCATCCCTGGTCGACCAGCCGCATGCCGATCACCGCGAGGATCTGCAGCGGCGAGGTCTTCAGCGCCACCCACAGTGGCGCCGAGGCGCGCTGTCGCTCCACCTTGACCTTGGCGAATTCGGCGGACTCCTCTACGCCCTTGCGGATGAGTAGTCCGATGGCGGTAAAAGCGATACTGACCAGGAACGGGATGCGCCAGCCCCAGGCCTCGAACTGGGTCTGGGTGGTCAGGGCCTGCATCAGTGAGAACACGGCCGTGCCGAGCAGCAGACCGATGAAGGAACCGACCTGGACACCGCTGGCCAGGAAGTTCTTCTTTCCCTGCGGGGCGCTCTCCACGGCCATCAGCGCCGCCCCACCCCACTCGCCACCGACCGCGATGCCCTGCAGTGCGCGCAGCAGCACCAGACAGATGGGGGCGGCGACGCCGATCAGCGAGTAGGTGGGCAGTGCCCCGATCGCGGCACTGGCCAGACCCATGATCAGCACAGTGAGGAACAGCATCTGCCGACGCCCGATGCGGTCGCCGAAGTGCCCGAAGATCGCCCCGCCCAGCGGCCTGAAGACGAACCCGACGGCGAAGGAGCCCATTGACGCGAGAGTCCCGATGAACTGGTCGTGCGACGGGAAGTACTGCGGGCCGAAGATCGTCGCTGCGGCGAAGCCGTACAGGAAGAAGTCATACCAGTCGATGACAGCACCGGCCATGCTGGCGGCCGCCCTGCGCCGCGGCGAAGCGCCACCTGAGGTTTGCGGAGTCGCTGCGGGGACGGCCGCCGTCTCCACGGGCCATGCGTGAGAGTCGTTGTGGGGCATCGTTGCTCCAAACTTGCCGTGGCCACCGATCACTCTACGGGCCGCCGGGATATGGAAGGTCCTGCTGCCAGGGAGTCATTGACACCGAATGACTACGTATACATTCTGGTCGGAGCAGCGTAGGAACCTCACACGCGCTGCGTCAATACCCAAACTCGGATGGTGGTTCAACGTGAACGTCAAGTTCGGGCTCGCCCATCTGTCGGCCCTGCACCTGACCCCGCCCTCTCTTGTCACCGCGGCAGGCGAGGCGGGGTTCACCTCTGTCGGCGTGCGGGTGTTCCCTGCCACCAAGACGGAGGCCCGCTACCCGATCGCCCCCGGCACGCCAATGACCGCTGAGACGGTCCGGCGCTGCCGCGCGACCGGAGTCTCCGTCCTGGATGTCGAGGCCTTCACCCTCGACGGTGCGCGCGGGCCAGCGGACTGGACACCCGCCCTGGCCGCCGGGGCGGCGCTCGGCGCGCGCCTCCTGAACGTCATCGGGGCAGATCCTGATCCGTCCCGGCTGCAGGACTCTCTGGCCGCGCTGGTGGCCGACGCGTCCGCGTTCGGCATCCGCCCGTGCCTGGAGCCGATCTCATATCAGTGCGTTAACACCGTCGCCGCGGCCATGCGGCTGGCCCAGGTGACCGGTGCAGGGATCATGCTCGATGTACTGCACTTCGTGCGCGCCGGCGGCACCATTGCCGACCTCGAAGCACTGCCCACGGAAATCGTCGAGGTCGTTCAGCTCTGCGACGGCCCGTCTTCGGTCCCAGACCTGCCCACGCCGGCGCAGCTGCCGCTCGGGCAGAGCCTCGACGGTTCGCCGCGCCAGCTCGAGTCCCGGTCACATCGCCTCGCGCCTGGGGCTGGTGCGTTCCCGCTGGCCGAGATCCTGCGCGCCCTGCCGGACGTGCCGATCAGCGTCGAGGTCCCCAACGTCGCCCTGGTCGAACGCGAAGGGACCAACGCTCATCTCACGGCACTCCACTTGGCGGCCACCACACTTCTGAACTCCATCGACACAGCAGGAGCCCGCCGATGACCGAATTCCTCGACACCCTCCCCACCAGCACCGACTACTGGCCCGGCCGATACCGTGACCAAGTCATCCTGGTCACCGGAGCCGCCGGAGGACTCGCTGCACCGACGTGTCAGCGCCTTACCCGCGAGGGCGCCACCGTGATTCGCACCGACGTGGCAGCCAGCGGGGACGGCTCCTCAGCCGAGGCCTGCCTGCCCCTGGACGTCACCAATCCCGACGCCTGGTCCCAAGCAATTGCCGAGATCCTGGGCACCTACGGACGACTCGACGGCGCGCTGTTCGCTCACGGGGTGCAAGGACCCGAGACCCCGATCGACCAGACCCCGCGCGATGGCTGGCAGCGCACCCTTGCCATCAACCTTGACGGCTGCCTGCACGGCCTCGCCGCGGCTCTGCCGCCGATGCGTGAACGCGGCTACGGACGCGTCACCATCCTGTCCTCGATCGCCGGACGAGAAGGCAACCCGCACCAGGCGGCATACTCCGCGTCGAAGGCGGCAGTCATCTCCCTGGTGAAGACCGCGGCCAAGGAGTACGCCCGCGACGGCATCACCGTCAACGCCGTCGCGCCATCGATGATGCGGACCCGGATGCTCGACGACCTCAGCGCGGAACGCAATGCCGCATTGCTCGCCAGGGTACCAATGGGACGCGTCGGCACACCCGAGGAATTCGCCGCACTCGCAGCCTGGTTGCTCTCACGCGAGGCCAGCTATACCACCGGGCAGACCCTCGACCTCAGCGGCGGACGCAACACCGCCTGACCCTCTGCTCCTTCATACCGGTGCGGCGGTCGTGCCCCGCACAACCAGCCGCACCGGGAAGAGCATCCGTGAGACTGGGCCCTCCCGCCGACCATCGAGCCGGTCGATCAGCAAGTCCACCGCCTTGGCGGCCATCTCCGTGAACGGCTGATGCACCGTCGTGAGGTTGATCATCGACCACCGAGACGGCTCGGAATCGTCAAACCCGACGACGGACAGCTCCTCAGGAACCCGGATCCCGAGCCGGACCGCCGCATCCAGCGTCGCGAACGCGAACGAATCCGTCGAGCAGAAGATCGCGGTCGGCCGTGGATCCATGGCCAGCAACGAGCGGGCCATCTCCATACCACTCTCATGATCGATCGGCCCCCGCCGCACATACTCCTCAGGCAGGTCCAGACCACGCGCCCGAAGCCCGTCCCGCACACCGTCCTCACGATCGCGGCCGTTGCTGACGGCGCGCCGGACCGACACCACCGCGATCCTGCGGTGCCCGAGCGCAACCAGGTGATCCGCGACCAGTTCGCCGCCTGCACGGTCCTCGCTCATGACCGCGTCCACCTGCAGATCAGAGACGTCGCGGCTCAGCAGCACCGTCGGCAATTGATGCGCCGCCACCCGAGCCACCGCCGGCGAATCGTCCGTTGCGGACATGAAGATCAATCCATCGACGATCGCCTCGTTCAGGATGTCCACAGCGTCGCCGTCATGGGCTTCCTCGGGATCACGAATCAGAGCCATGCGGTACCCACGCGCCGCTGATTGCTCTTGCATCGCCGCGATCACCGGCGCGTACAGCGGACTCCTCAAGTCGGCCACGACGACGCCGAGCGCCTTCGCCCGCCGAGTGACCAGCATGCGGGCGGCAGGATCGGGCCGATACCCCAACGCCTTCGCCGCCTCGAGAACCCGTTGGCGCGTCTTCTCCGTCACCGCAGGATGACCGCGCAGCGCCCGCGACACCGTGGCCTGTGAGAGACCCAGATGCCGCGCCAGATCGACACTCGTCACCATGCCAGGAGGATACGTGAACCGGCCTGGAGGCCCTGGGGCGGGCCTACGGCGGCCAGCGTGCTGTTGCCCAGGAGATCGACCATCCCCGGACGAGGCCGAGCGAGTGATCGACCACAGCGCGAGCGCGGCCTCCGGCGATCCCGCTGCCGGGTTCTCGGGCTGTCACGGCGACGTATTGCGCCGGAAAGAAGCGTCCGAAGTCAGCCCGCCGGTTCCGTGAAGAGCAGCTGATGCCCGTGATCGAGAAGATCCACGCCGAACCCGGGGCCACCTTTGGGGCTCGGCGGATCACCCACGCCCTGCGACGCAGGGGCAATCAGCTGGTCCGCTGCACCGTCGAGCAGATGATGGCCCGAGCTGTGGGGCACCTACTCCGGGCCTCACCTGCCCTGCCCGGAGCGGTTCACGACATCAAGGCCGCGCGAACCCACGGCATCATCGATGCTCTGGACAAGGCCGGGATGCAGTGGGCCTTTGCCAACCTGATCATGTGCTGGCGATCACGAGGGTCTGGACTGCGGCGATGAGCTCGGCGGCGTTGTTGGGACTGGAGCGGATCTTGCGCAGGATCTTCCAGTTCTTCAGCTCGGCGTTGACCCGCTCGCCGGGTCCGCGACGGCGGGCGGGGGCTTCGTTCACGTTTTTCTGGTTCCGGGACAGGGGCCGGTAGCGGCCGGTGTCGGGGTCCTTGCGTCGGCGCCGCTGCGGGACGGCCACGGTCGGTCCGGCGCGCCCTGGTAGGCGGTGTCGGCGGCCGCGGGGATCTTGTGGGCGGTGAACGCGTCGATGATGCCGTGCTCGCGGGTGGCGCCCATGTCGTGGCGTGCGCCGGGCAGCGGCGCTGAGATCCACGCCAGCCGCCGGATCGGGTCGGCGATGACCTGTACGTTCAGCCCGTGGGCCTTGTGTTTGCCGGAGGAGAACGCCCGGTCGTAGCCGGAGGTCATGCCGACCCGGTCGATGCGCAGCAGGGTCCCGTCGAGGATCACGAACGCCTTGCGGCGAGCGACCTCGATCGCCTGTTCCAGGGTGGGTGCCTTCGCCGCGAGCGGGTCGAGCGCCTCGCGCTGCAGCGGTAGGCCGTCGAGGTGCCGGCCCCGAACCCGCAGGCCAGGTCGGCGTAGGTGTTGTTTTTGCGCAGGTGGGCTAGTTCTAGGACCAGCAGGGCCTGGCGGTCGGCGGGCAGCTTGCGCCACCGGGTCCCACGTTCGGCGCGGTGGCCGCGCTGTAGGTCTGCGAGCAGGTCGAGCCCGCGGCTGGACATGGTCATCCCGGACGGGTAGGGCAGCATCGTGAAGCTCCTGATGGGACGTGTCGATCTGGTCAATCGTCCGTCTGCGAGGAGCTTCACTCATTCGAGGACACGACCCGCCGCTCGGCCCTGACCAGCAGGTTCACCCAGGTTGGCAGGGCTTAGTGCGAACGGTCGGTTCGCGCCTGTCGGTTCAGTCGCCGCAGTGGTCCGGCAGGAGTTGAGCCGCGAGCGATCGTGCCGTGGCGGTGAGTGTGGCCGTGTCCAGCCCGGTCCGGCTCATGAACACGATCCCTTGTTGCGCGGCCAGGAGGGCCCGCGCCAGTGCGATCGGATCCGCTCCGGCCGGCAGGTCGCCCTCGCGTTGGGCGCGGGCGACGCAGTCACCGATCAGCGCGGTGGACGTCTCGTAGGTGCGGTGGGCGTGGTCGAGGACTTCCGGATCGGCGTTACCGAGTTCGCAGGTGCTGTTGGCCATCAGGCAGCCACGCCGCGTGCCGGCGCCGGTCGGATCGTCGATCGGCGCCTCGAGGAGCATGCGCAGTGCGTCCAGGGCCCGTGGAGCCTCGGAGAGGGCTTTCCGAAGATGGCCATGGCTGTCGTCGGTGTAGCTGCGCAGCGCCCGGAGGAAGAGCTGACGCTTGTCGCCGAACGCCGCATACAGGCTGCCTTTGCCCAGCCCGCTGACCCGCATCAGGTCTTCCAGCGAGGTCGCGGCGTAACCGGCGTCCCAGAACTGCTCCCGGACGGCGTTCAGCACCTGCTTCTCGTCGAACGATCGCGGACGTGCCATGCGAACAGGATACGGATTCTTGACCGTGCGGTCCACCATCCTTATGGTGGACCGCACGGTCAAGAACTCCGTGGCACGTTGCATCTGGGGAAGTGGGAAGCACATGGGAAAGCTGGACAACAAGGTGGCGATCGTCACCGGCGGGTCGCGGGGGATCGGGGCGGCGTCGGCGCTGGCGCTGGCTGACGAAGGAGCCGACGTCGCGATCAGCTACTCGGCCTCGGCGGATCGAGCCAAGGCCGTGGTCGCCGGCCTGGAGGCGAAGGGAGTGCGTGCGGCGGCTTTCCGGGCCGACCAGGCGGACGCGACGCAGGCGGCGGGCCTGATCCGGCGCGTGGTCGAGCAGTTCGGGAAGCTGGACATTCTGGTCAACAACGCGGCCGCGGGTGGTGGCAGCCTCGTCGACAGCGAGTTCGTCGACCAGGCCGCCATCGAGCGGCAGCTCGCCGTCAACTACACCAGCGTGGTGGCCGGGATCCAGGCGGCGGTGCCGTCGCTGCCCGATGGCGGGCGGATCGTCAGCATCAGCTCGGGTGTGGCCACTCGGGCGGGTTTCCAGGGGATGGCGTACTACACGGGCTCGAAGTCGGCCCTCGAGGGCTTCAGCCGGGGCGCCGCCCGCGATCTGGCGCACCGGGGCATCACGGTCAACGTCATCCAGCCCGGGTTCATCGACACCGAAGGAAACCCCGCCGACGGCCCGGCCGCATCCATGTTCCTTCCGACCACGGCGATGGGGCGGTACGGCAGGCCGGAGGAGATCGCCGCAGGCGTCGTCTTCCTCGCCAGCCCGCAGGCCTCCTACGTCACCGGCGCAGTGCTGAGGATCGACGGCGGATACGGCGCATAGCCAGACCGCGCAGCTGACCGCGGGCACCCACGGATAGCGGGCGGCCACGGACGGCGGCGACGGCAGGAGTACGGTCCCCCTCCATGGCAGATTCCCGGGCCACTTCTGTCACGCAGCCGTCCGCGGCCGGCGTCACCCTGCATCTGGGACTGAGCGGATCCGGATCGCGCGCCGGGCTCCTGGACGCGTTGCGGGAGGCCGCGAGCACCGGGCGGCTCGTGTCGGGCACCCGGCTGCCCTCGGCCCGATCCCTTGCCGCTGATCCAGGAACGTCCCGGTTCCGGCTGGCACGTGCCTGGCATCTGGGACCGCATCCTGATCAGGGCTCTCCTCGGCCTCGACGAACACGCCCGCCTCGACCCCGACATTCACAAGGCGTTCCGCGCCATCTTCCCCGATTCCGACGACGACACCGCCCCGCACCCGCGCTTCCAGGAACTGGCCGGCATCCTCGCCCGGGCCGTCAGCCGCGACACCAGCGGGGACGAACTGCCCATCCTCAAAACGGAAATCTCCCGAGCGCTCGAACGCCTCAAGATCCTCAAGGCGCGGCACCCGGGCGCCACCAACGCGCTGCTCGTGCGCGCCTGGCTGGCCAGCCTCCATCAGAGCCTGGCCTACCTGAAATCAGTGATCGCCGGACTCGGCTCCCCGCTGACCGCCGGCCGTGAACTGGCACGAGCGCTCGGCTCGTTCACACACAACGGCGCCCTGCCGTACGGGCCCCTGGGCTGCCAACTGTTCGGATTCAAGATCAACAAGCGCAAGGTCCGCGACCGCCTTCTTCCCCCGCGCGGCCTGCGAGCACGTGCACACCGAGCCCGACTACGCCATGACCGACGCCAGCCCCGGTGCGGTCACCGCCCTGGCCGGCAACGTCTCCGCCTCGGACACCGTATGGGGGACCCCGTCACCATCGGAGGCATCGTCGAAGCCCACATACCTGGGGAAAATCCAGGATCTCGGGGAGAGACTGTGGCAGACCCGGCTCTCCGAACACCTCCGCCAGCGAGATGATCAATTCCAAGGGGCTGTGGCTCGTCGGTCTTCACATGGAGTGCGGCGGCGAGGGGGTCCAACTCTGTTTCGCACCGATGTTGGGCTCCCTTCCCTTGTGCGCGGAGCCGATCCATCGAAATCGATCACCTAGCTAGGCGGTATGCCCAGCACTATGCAGCAGCCGCGGCCTGATACTCTCCTCCGGTGTTCATCGTGATGTTCATTTGACGGTCCTGGGTCACTTCCGCCCAGGTTCTGATCCGTTGAGGGTGCGGTTTTGCATGCCTCCGGACTTCGGCAACTGTCAGACTTCGGCGACCGCGTCACGACGCTGGTCGCACATCATCGGAGATCCTTGCCCCCTGGCGCGCTCGGGCCGTCGATCGGTTCGGGCAGCGCATTGCACTCAACGTTATGGCGACGGCCCAAACCGCGGGGTACCTCGCTCTCGCGCTCCTCACGGACGCGGAGAAGGCCGCGGATATCTGGTTTCTCGTGCTCAGCGCAGTGGTCGGCCCGACGGCGCCACCCCTGGGGGCGGCGATGCGAACGATCTGGGCGTCACTCACGACGGCGGACGAACTCGACTGGTCACGCGCGTGCGTGGACGGCTCCCACGTCCGCGCGAAAAGAGGGGGAGCCGCGACCCGTCCGTCACCGGTCGACCGCCGGAAGACGGGCAGCAAGCGCCACCTGATCTGCGACGGCAAGGGTATGCCGCTCCACGTCATCACGACCGCCGCCAACGTCAACGACATCGCCCAGACCCTGAACCTGGTCGACGGCATCTCGCCCGTGGCCGGACGGCCGGGGCGCCTCCGACGGCGACCCGAGTGCGTTCTCGGCGACAAGGCGTACGACGCGAAGGCCATGCGACGTGAGCTGCGACGCCGCCGGATCCTACCGGTGATCTCCCGCAAGGGCGCCCCGAACATCAAGGGACTGGGCAAGCTCCGCTACCTCGTCGAGCCGACCTTTGCCCTGCTCCAGCAGTTCAAGCGCCTGGCCGTGCGCTGGGAGCGCCGTCCCGGACTCCACAAGGTGACACACTCAGGTTGTCCGCAGGCATAGGTGAAGTTGCTCCCGACTGCGGCGGACCAGCTGTACTGCGGTGCCCAAACCCCCCCCGGAACCGGAGTTCTGCGATGAGCGTCTGAGTTCGGGAAGAGAGCGCGTTCACCGGTGAGACTCCCGGCCTTCCACGGGGTCGGCTCCGAGGAGGAGGGCAACGGAGGACATGGCGCACAACTGGAAGGTCACGCTCATCGCGGTCGGCGCCGTCCTGGCCGCCTCCACCCCCTTCGTCTGGTGGATGAACGGCCCGGACACCGGTCAGATGGTCGGCGGTTCGATTCAGGGCGCCACCGGAGTGGCCTCCCTGATATGGGCCCTGGTGGCCACCAGGACGGGGCCCGCGGCGGATGCGGACGACGTGGCGGCCGACACCGGAGCTGCCAGGGCCACCGGGGGAGGGCACGCCTCCACGGGCGTCCGGGGCCCGCGCGAGGCAGGAGGTCGGCGGCTGCGGGCCGA
Organism: Streptomyces lacaronensis; assembly: GCF_047337785.1. Taxonomy (NCBI): domain Bacteria; kingdom Bacillati; phylum Actinomycetota; class Actinomycetes; order Kitasatosporales; family Streptomycetaceae; genus Streptomyces; species Streptomyces lacaronensis. The sequence goes on along the minus strand of NZ_JBLHDK010000003.1, from coordinate 220,691 downwards.
GCGCACCGGAGACGCCACCGCGGACGGCCCGGGCAGCCAAGCGAACACCGGGGTGGAGCGCCGCTGACTGCTCCGAGACCGCCCTCCCATACGCGGACCCACATGGGGGAAAGGACGAGCACGATGCACCCTTGGCGCAAGCGCAACAGCGACCACGATGGTGACAGCACACCATTCCCGGGCGCGGGGCGGGGGGCTGCATCGGCGTCTGAGGGGGCGGAGGTGAGCGTCACCGGGACCGGCGACGCCTCGGCCGTCGACGGCGGCACCGCGGTCTCCGGCCATATGGCCCATGGCCCGGGCCCGGACGGGCCCGTGTATGTGAGTCGGACCGGGGACGCGGTGGCTTCAAAGGGCGGTGTGGCAAACACCGGCGTCATCTACGCGAGCATGGAGCCCCCCAGGCCCGTCAGGACCGCCGCACGCCTCGCCCGAGTGGTCAAGGAGCGCGAGGGCCAGCAGCATGACCTGCTGCTGGGCGCAGGAAGACAGGCCCCGGCGGGATTCATCGATCTGCCGTTCACCGCGGTCACCCGCCTCCAGGAACCGCCCGTCAGCGGATCGATGGGCGAGGTCGCCGCGTGGTACCGGGAGCAGCGGCCCGACTGCTTGGTGATCACCGGAACCCCCGCCGCGGCGGGCCGCGTCGATGCCGGGGCGGGGAAGACGGTCTTCCAACTCCGCCTCGTTCTCGGGCTCCTGGAACGCCGCGGCCCGGAGGATCCGGTTCCGGTGCGGTTGTCCGCGGCGTCGTGGAACCACGACGAGATCAGGGGGTGGCTGCGCAGGCACCTCGCCTTGGTCTACCGGCTCAAGCCGCGTGAGGCATCGGCGGTCGTCGACCACGACTTGGTCCTCCCCGTGATCGACGGTCTGGACGAAATCTCCGCACCTCGGTCCCTCATGGCGGCCATCGGCCGGTACAAGCGCGGAGGGCGGGCGTGCCCCGTGGTGCTCACGTGCAGGTGGGCCGAGTACGAGGACCTTCTCGACACGGACCACCAGCCCCCGAACGTCACGCATCTCCGTATCGCGCGCGTCGACGCGGAACGTGCGCGCGCGTTCCTCCTCGAACGGGTTGCCACGAGCCGCGTCGGGCTGGACCGTTGGCGCCGCGTCCTGGACACGCTGGAGGCCGTGGACACGCCCGACGGGCCACGGGAGGCCGCCGCCCTGGCCGCCGAACTGGACAGCCCCTGGCATCTGACGCTGTCCGCCATCGTCTTCGACGAGCGCAACAGGGCAGGTGAGTACGTCCGCAGCCCGGACGAGCTGCTGCACCTCGCGGCCGATGGCGAACTGCACGAGTATCTCCTCGACCGCTACGTCGCCGCGGCGGTGCGGCTCCCCTATCGGGGCGCCTCGGGCGACGAGCCCGATCTGGTGCGGCGCTCCCGCCTGCACGAGGGAAGCACCTGGGAGAAGCTCGCCGTCCTCGCGCGCTACCTCCAGGACAACAGCCGGGCCCCGCGGATCGTCTCGGGGACACGCCTGAGCGGTACCGACATGGTCCCGAACGAGCTGTGGCCGCTGGCCGGAGTCCGCCGGGTGCGGAGGGTCGAGGCCGTCCTGGCTGCTCTGTGCCTGGCGCTGTGGTCAACGGTGCTGGGCCGGGTCAACCATGTCGCCCTGGCCATCACGCTGGCCGGCGCCGTGACCGTGGCGGTGTGGTACTTCGCCCCGGCTCTCCGGCGCCTGGCGAACCGCTCCCGTCCGGCGGGTGCCGCCCGCGACGGCCTCGCGTTCGGAACGATGACCGGGGCGGTGGCGGTCGCGTTCGGCGCGGGGACGCTGAAGGGTGCCGCCGCCGCGGCGGTCGGTGCCGTCGTGTCCGGTGCCGTCAGCTGGGCCGGGCGCACCGCGTTGACGCGGATCCGCACGGTGCGCACACCGCTGTGGCAACCGTGGCCGACGGCGCTGCTGAAGGGTGCAGCGGTCGGCCTGACGGCCCTGATCGTCGTAGGTGTCGGGATCTCGGCGGCGGATGGACCGGCTGCGGCAGCCGGCACCACAGCGGTGTTCTCGCTCGGGCTGGGCGTGGTGGCCGGGCTGGAGGCCAGGGCAGTGGCGGTCCTGGACACAGCCTCCCTGCCCCGCCCTGGAGTGCGCGGTCTGCTGACCGGGCTCCGCTGGTTCGCCGGGCTGCTGGTTCCTCTGGTGGCGTTGGTCACGCCGCTGGAGGGCGGACTGGGGATGTGGGCGCTGTTCCTCTGCATCCTCTGCGCCGCGGCAGGTCTCGGGGTGGGCATCGGCGCGGGGTTCGCCACAAGTACCGAGGCCATGGAGAAGCCTCCCGTCTTCTGGCTCCTGGCGACAGCGATCGCACACGGGATCGTGTGGATGCCGGTCTTCGGGATCTGGCACATCACCCAGTTGGGCAGCGACGGTTGGCTCCTCACCGGCGCCACGGGGTTGTTCATGGGCATGGTGGGGGTCATATTCGCCGCGGGCTGGACGCGACTCCGGCCCATGCACGCGCGCCCTCCACTCCGCGATGCATTCTGCACCGGAGCCGTGTGCGGAGCTCCCGCGGCCGTCACCGCAGCACTCGTGGCCCACGCGATCCTCGGCTTGGAACGGCCTCTCCTTCTGGGCCTGTCGATCGGAGGTGTGTGCGCGGCTGTCCGGGCGCTGAGTGAATTGGCCCGTGACAGGCCCGAGGACATCGGAGAGCGCGAAGCGCGGGAAGTGCAGAAGGAGTGGTTCGAGGAGTTGGGCAGACCGGTGCCGGTGCGCCCTGCTCCGCGTCCGCTGCTCAACGATGCGGCCAACACCATGCTTGCTCTGTGCGCCAGCGGAATCCCGGTCTTGGCAGTCTGCTGCTGGGCGTTGAACGGCTTCGCGACAGAGACCCCCGAAAGCTTCGCCGCCTTCATCGCCCCCTTCTCGAGGCTCGCCGCGGTCCTGGTCGCCGTGGCGTTGGCGTCCATTCTCAACGCCGTACGGCTGCGCTACGGTGTGTTCCTGGCCCTCACCCCCAGCCTGAGCCAGCTGGGGCCGTTCCTTGAGGAGTGCACGGCACTGGGCCTCCTCCGCATGTCCGGCGACGCGTACCAGTTCCGGCACCGCGAGCTCCAGGAGCACCTCGCGGACCGGCCCCGACCTCCGGACGTGCGGTGACCCCGTGCGTCGGTAGCCCAACGGACCGGTCGCGGCCTCCTCTTTTCGCGCGGATGTGGGAGCCGTCCACGCACGCGCGTGACGAGTCCAGTTCGCCGCCCGCGTTGAGCTCGGAGAGCAGGATGCGGTGCGGCTGCTCGAAGGCTCCAGCCCGCTGCCCGCGGTTCAGGCGCGCCAGCAGGTCCGTCCGTAACCGAACCCCAGCTCCAGCGGCAGGAGTTGCCAGGCAATGTCCTGGTGCAGGACGTGCAAGATGCCCTGCAGGCACAACCGGTCCGGCACCGGTTTCGGCCCCGGTGGCCGTGACGGTTTGATTCGGCCCCATTCGGACGGTCTGAAATGGCCCCACGCGGAGGTCATTTGGGCCTGTGTGACGGCTTGAAGTGGCCCCGGCCGTCGGCGCGAGGTGGCCCCACCATCGGCGCCTGGTGGCATGATCGCGGCATGACTGGAGTGCCGCCGCGGACGATCCGGGCCGTCGACACCGATCGGCTCCTGATGCTGGAGGAGGAGGCCGCGCGGTTGGGCTTCAGCCAGCGGCTCCCGGCCGATTGGCTGCGGGAGCATACCGAGGCGGCGGCGGTGCACTATCTGTTCCCGGCGATGGAGCATTGGCTCAGTCATCGGCCGGAAGTGTCACCGCAGTGGCGGTGCGAGTTGTTGCTCACGGTTCGGACGGGCGAGGAGGTGTTGAGCCTGCTCGATGTCCTGCCCGCTACCTTCCGGGGGCTGCCGGAGACATTGGACGCGACGGCGAAGGCGGACATCGCAGCCCGCATGAAGCGCTTGCCCGCCGTGCGTGAACGGGCCGAGCGAAAGCTGTGATCTTGTTCCAGCGCGGACAGCAGGCTCAGGGGACTGCCTTGAGCTGTTGCCGAACGCCTACCCGGTCTCGTGGAGCATCGTGTGGATCCGTCACCTCGTAGGCGGAGGACTGCAGGACTGCTGTGTGCTCGACCAGAGCCTGGACGCATGGGCGCTGGTCAGTGCGGGAGCATTCGGTACGGCGGTCTGCCTGTCCGCCGCCGTACTGATCCAGTACCGCAAGGCCGTCCCCGCCGTCGTCGCCGCGGCCGCGCTGCTCGCCGCAGGGTTCGGAGGCGGTGCCGTCTCCGCCCACGGCATGGGGGCGGACCCGGTGACCTCCCGCCCGACCAGCGACCTGGAGTGTGACCACGGTCGGCCCCGCATCTGCCTGTGGCCCGAGATGGACCACCAAGGCGTGGTCCGCGCCGAGTCACGCAAGGCCGTCGCAAGGCTCCGCAAGGCCGGCGTCGCGGTGCCCGCCACCCTGACCATGGCCGACCGGCCAGGTCCTGATGAGACCAAGCTCGCCATCGGGCCCGGCGTCAGCGCCCTCGGCGTGCCCACAGGAGTGGCGGCAGGACTGCTTCCGCACTCTCCCGCCTGCGCGGACAACGGAGAGCCCTACCCGGCCGCTGACGCCTACGGCCCGTCGGAGCGTGGCTCTCCCTGACCGCCGGCGCCTCGCCCCACACCCTCACCAACCGGGTCGCACCGCCAGAACTGGCCCTGGCCCAGCACGTCCTCAAACAGCCCCGACAGGCCCAGCTCGCCTGGTACGAGCGCAACACCCGCGCCATGCAATCGTGCGACGAACGTCCCCATGTGGCCATCGACGGGAGCCACGGATGAACTGGTGGCTGAAGGCCCGCGCCGTTCCCGCACTGAGTGTCTCCGTCGCCCTGACCAATGCGGTGGGACTCCTCATGGGCAACGCCGAACTCCCCGTACCCGTGCTGACCGGCCAGTCCGGACACTTCCTCGTCGGCCACCTCATCACCCTGCTGCCCGCGGTGATGCTCCTCCACGGCATGGGACGCGGCGACCTGCGCACCGAAAGCGTCGCCTGCCGGCCCGTTCGGAAGTGGGACGCCACCCTCGGCTTGACGGTCGCCGCCACCGGGGCGGGGATGGCAGCCCTCTGCTACGCCCTGGGGGCCGACAGCATCGCTCTGGTACTGGGGCGCAACATCGCCGGATACGTCGGCCTGGCGCTGCTGCTCTTCCCCTTCCTCGGCCACCGCATCGCTGCTGTCACCGTCGCCATCGTGCCCCTTCTGTGCGCGGCGGCCGGCTGGAGAAGCGGCGGTCGCCCCGCGCCATGGGCCTGGATCCTGTATCCCGCGAACTCCCCGATCGCCCCGCTCATCACGGCAGTCATCGTCCTCGCAGGCATTCTCGTCTGCCTCACACGACAGAACCCTTTGCGGTCCGCTCACTGAGGAAGCCATCAGTACCGCTGAACCCCGACTACTTGGGATCGCTGGCGAGACGTTCTCCTACCGGTGGGTGCGCCCCGGGTCAGGCGACGCGAGCGGTCGGTTCACCGCGCAGCAGTTCGAGGCGGGTATCGGCGATCGCGAAGGCCCGCCTGAGCCCTTCTACCAACGCCCGGTCGATCTGGTAGGGCCGGGTGCGCTCGTCCCGTTGGAGCAGCCGGGGTGCACCGGTCGGGGCGATGCGGCGCTGTGCCGTCTGGACGCTGGTCAGGGTTCCGCCCATTTTGGCCGCGGCGAACTCGATCAAATGAACGCCCGCCGCAACGTCCGCGGCTACGAACGCTTACCCCAGCACTCCGAGGCCCACCTGGCCTGGGCGCTCATTACCCTCATGACCAGGCGGTTTTCCCGACGAAGCCCCCAGACCAGCTGGTCGATGAAGCTGGCTGCATAAGATCCCCGGATGGCAACCACCAGCTACCTCTTACAAGGACCGCGAGTGGCCATTCGCCACGTCGGTCGCCAGGACTACGACGAGCTGACAGCACTGGCGCAAGCCAGCGCCGAGATGCTCCGCCGCTGGCTGGGGGTCCGCGAGAACACGGAGGAAACGTTCGACAGCTACATCAAGCGGTGCGAGCAACGCGCTCGTGAAGGCTTCGTGATCTGCCTGCGCAGCACCGGTGCGATCCTCGGCGGCGTCAATATCAACAACATAGTCCGAGGCAGCCTTCAGACCGGAACCCTGGGCTACACCGCATACGCCTCCACGACCGGCTACGGCTACATGACGGAAGGACTCAGGCTCGTCGTCCAGCATGCCTTTGGCGAACTGGAACTGCACCGGCTGGAGGCAAACGTCCAGCCCGATAACACGCCGTCACTGAACCTGATCAACCGCCTAGGCTTCCAGCGCGAGGGATACTCGACCGCCTTCCAGTTCATCAACGGCGCATGGAGGGACCACGAGCGCTGGGCCATCACCGCAGAGATGGCGGCAAGGGCCGAACAGCCCACGAACCGAGATCAGTACCACTGAGGTTCACACCCCCTGAAATACGGACCAATGCCTCCGCTCGGGCGGGGAGTCTCATCGTCCGACCTCACGCCGGGCAAGCTCCTTGAGCTCCATGCGCGCGGCGGTGTGCCCGACGGCCCACACCAGTACGGGTGCCCGGCGATCTGTTTCGACAGCTACTGCAGGCGTCGACGGTCCGTAGTGGTACTGGCTGTCGGACCGGATTCGGCGAGCTGCCAGTACGTGCGGTACCAGGCGGTCTGCGCCTCCACGAGGTCGAGGGGGAAGTCGTGCTGGCTCATGCCCCGCATGAGATCGCTTGTTTGAATACCAGGCCAACCGGACGCCCGCGGAACGCGCAACGGAAGTTCGGAGCTGACCTCTCGCACCGAAAGCTGAGCGTTCTCGCCGAAACCTGAGCGGATCGCGACCGTTGAGACGACGCGCTCTCTCACCTGTACGAACGCGCCATCGGCGATCACTACCTCAAGCTGGCCCCAGCCAACTTGGACGATGAGGAGGCCGCGCTTGCCCTGATTGCACACGTCCCCGGCATCTACTACGCACGGATCAAGCACACGCTCGCCCGTCGACACCTCACCTTGACAGGCGATGACAGTCAGCTCATGGCGTACTTCACCGCTGCCGACATCGGCCCGGAGCACGAGTTCGACGCGGAAACCGTTGGCGCCGTGCGTCAGCGGGTTGAGCGAAGGCGGATGCTGGAGTGGGAGATGACCGGGACCGTTCCGGCAGATAGCGACGACGCAGACGGCACCGACTCCCACCGGCTCGCCGGCACCCGGGCCCGAGCCGAACAGCCGGCCGAGGCCAGCTGACCTCCGCACGTCACGCCTCGACAGTCCGCCCCCTTTGACCAGCGCCTTTGAAAGCACACGCTCAGTCGCGTCCAGCTTCTCGTTTCGCTGCGAAGTTCGTACGCCACCGGTCGATCAGCGGGGTCAGTTCGCGCAGTATGAACGCATAGAAGTCCTCCATCTCCGCCAGCCGCCGCCCAGCCAGAGTGGATGGGCCGCCGGCCGCAGCGAGGCCCTGCTCGGCGACTTCGCTCATGGTCGACAGCAACTGGTTCTGCTGCGACATGAGCCGAGCCCAGGCGCCATCCGGGAAGCGGTAGTGGTCCCGGCGGCTGCCCGGCGCCGGGACCCGCTCCAGTAGGCCGCTCTGGATGAGCTGCTTCACGGCGCCGGACACAGCGCCAGAGCTGATCTGCAGTTCTTCGCACAGGTCGGCGGCGGTCATTGTCTCCTGCTGGCTGAACAGCAGGGAGGTCATCACCCGTGCGGTGGTCTTCTGCATCCCGCCCTGCGCGAGGATCAGCGCCAGGTATGACTCGCAAGAACGCCGCAGCCGCCGTCCACGGGATGTCCGACGAGACCTGGAAGAGGCACGCCAACCCGTGGAGCGTGTGGACTCGTTTCGCCGCCATCCCGGCTTTCGAGCTGGCCGTGTGGAGTCGGCAATGGCTCGGCTGGTGGTGCCTGGCCGCCGTCCTCGCCGTCACTGTCTGGCTCTGGCTCAACGTTCACCTGTTCAAGCCAGTGGAGCCCACCAGTTGGGCCGCCAGGGGCATCTACGGTGAGCAACTCCACGTCGACGGCAAGGTTCCAGCCGAACACAAGACGACCCTCAACTGGCTGATCACATCCGGCCTGGCCGGCTTTGTGCTGATCGCCTGGGGGCTGACCGCCTTGAACGCCTGGCCGCTCATACTGGGCACCGTCATGGTCGTGTTCGCCCAGCTATGGCGGATCGACCGCTACGGCCTGCTGTTCCAACAGCACCTGCACGAGCAGGCCCCGGATCACACGGCGTGAAGCACCCCCTCGCCCTCGAGGGCGGCGGCCCGCCTCGATGCACTGCTGCTATTTCTCGTGAACATCTATGAGCCTCAAGATCACAAACTGCTGACCAAACCAGCGGATGAACGCTGCTGCCTGAAGTGAACGAAGCCAACCGGAGCCAGACCATCTGTTTGGCATGCTGACGCTGGGCATCCAGGTCCGTTGTGGTTACAGCACCCCCATCAGCGGGCGCGCCGCCTTCACCACCGGACGGCGCCACTGAGGTCGTCGTCATTCATACTCCGCGGAACGTATGACTGGTCAGCCCTATGTCTACCGGACGGCGCCGACAACGAGGGGCGCATCTGCCTTGCTGTCTGTTTTGTAACATTCAGTCTCAGACCCGCGGGGCTCGGCAGCCAACTCACAGGGAGCGGCAGCTGAACCGCCGCATGCGAAAGGGCGCCATGCTGATACGCAGTTTCCGTCGTCTTCTCCCGGCCGCCTGCGCACTCGCGTCCGCACTCACGCTGGCAGGCTGCGGCGGCGAAGGGGAGAAGAGCGAGGACAACGACGCCTCCGCAAGGAACAGTTCCCCTGAAGTCCGTCTGGAGGAAGTGTGCGGCGGCGTATTCGACAAGGAGATCGCCGCCGAGGCGGGACGGTCGGGCGCCGACCGGATCACTCCGGTGGACTCCGAGAGCCCCGCCGAGGCCGCCGCGGGGCTGTCCAAGGAGACCACCTGGGGGACCGGCCACGACCTGTGCTTTCTGGAGAACGGGAGGGGTGACGAATTGATGTCCCTCGACGTTGCGTGGGTCGCACACCCGGTTCCCGGTGGTGATTCAGTCCGCGCCAGTGTGGGCAAGCCCATCGGCGGCAGCGCGGGGTCACTCGAGGTGCGCTGCGGGCTGAACGAGAGGCGGACCGGGGATAGGTACGCGCTTGAGTTCGAGCTGCGCGACGCCGTCACGGTAAGTGCTCACTTCCACGCGAAGCTGCTCATCGCCATGGCGAAGAAGGTCACGTCGGCCATGGCCTGCCAGGAGCAGCCCGAATACCCGGCCCCGGAATCCGTGGCACCAGCCCTCAAGCCGAAGCATGACATGGTGGCCCGCTGAGCCAGGCCCAGTGCCGCGCGCGCCATTCGCACATATGAAGGCGCTGCGTCGCTTCTGGCCTGGGGTCGGCTCTTCTGGATGCGGATGGCGTGCAGCGGTATCGGCCGAACCGGCTGCCCGAACGTGCCCGGACCATCTGGCAGCCCCGGGGCCTGAGCCGGGTCAGGGTGTCGGTGACGCGGCCGTGGGCAGGGCCTGGTCGGCGGGCTGGCGCAGCTGCTGCTGGCGGCGCCGCTGCTCGTTGCGATGGTCCTCCATCCGTTGGGTGAACACCTTCAGAGCCTCCTGTTCCCGGCCGGGGCCGTATTCCCTGTATGGGCCGACGCCCAGGGTGACGGCGTTGGCCTCTTCCTCGATGGCATCGGCGGTCTGTTGGAGGAAGTGGCTGCGCTCGCGGAACTTGTAGTAGCCGGTGAACATCGTGGACACCGTGATGGCGAAGCTGATGACGGTCAGGGTGACGCTCTGCCAGGTCAGTTCCTTGCCGGTGCATGCACAGATGCCCAAGGTGACCTACGTCAGCACCGGCGGCGGCAGAACCGTGCTCGACGTCCCCATCGGGATCGGCGGCATGTGGGCCGCCAGGCTCAACGGCGACGACGGCATCGTGGGGGAGTGCGGCGGCGCGACCGGGCCGGCGAGTTCACCGGCGCGTTCGACTCCGCCATCACCGGCAACGAGTACGGGGCAGAGCCGTTGGCTGGACCGGCCCGTGTCCGCCCGGGTCACACCCCTGGATTCGGCCCTCCGGCAAATGACGTCGAACCCGGGCGAGAGACAAGGTGTGCGGGAGTGGTGGTCTCGACGAGGTCGCGGATCGCGGCCACGCCGCGGGCGATGCGGTCTTCGGACTCGCTGCCCATGGAGACCCGGATGTAGCGATCGCAAGAGTCCCCGTACCCGATGCCGGGTACCACGCTGATCGCGCTCCCCTCCAGCGGCCGGCTGGCCACCGGCACCCTGACCGCCGAGGCGGAACGGGTCCTGGACGGACACGGGCTGGCCGGTGAGTTCCGGGCCGTGCTCGGCGGCGAGGAACCCAAGGCGCGGCGGCTGTCCACGGCGCTCGCCGCCGTGGGCGCCGACCCCGGCGAGGCGGTCCTGCTCGGCGACTCGCGGCAGGACCTCCTCGCCGCCCAGGCGGTCGGCATGGGCTTCGTGCTCGTCACCGGGCACGGATTCCTCCCGCCCGCCCAGGTGCTCTACGGGGCGGGCGGCCAAAGCTCCCTCGTCGCGGCCGGATTGGACCCCGGCGGCTTGCTGATCGGCACCGGAGCGTACGAGGGTCCTCCGGGGCACTGACCTGAGCCCCGCACACCCTGAGACCGCGAACACGGGAAACCCCACAGTGACACCTCAGAACGGCAACGAGGCCGACCCTGCCCGCCGTGAGCCCCGCGGCCGACGCGTGGTCATCACCGGAGCCAGCCGGGATTTCGGCCGGACGCTCGCCCTCTTCTTCGCCCGCCGGGGCGACGAAGTCCTGCTCGCCGCCCGGGACCTGACGGCGGCCGAGCACGTGGCCGACGAGATCCGCGGCCTCGGGTCCGACAGGGTCCACGCCCTGCGCTGCGACCTGGCGGACCCTGCGTCGGTACGCGCCTTCGCCGACGAGATCGCCACGGTTACCGACCACGTCGACGTGCTGGTCAACAACGGGGCTCGCTGGCTGTCCGGCGAGGACCTCGCCTCCGCCGCCGACGAGGACATCGCCGCCACCGTCGCCTCGACCGTGACCGGCACCGTCCTCGTCACCAAGCACCTGCTGCCGCTGCTGCTGAAGTCCGACCGGTCCGAGGTGGTCAACCTGATCTCGTCGGCCGGGCTCACCGGCAACCACCGTACCCGGGCCCACGCCGCGTTCTACGCGGCCAAGCACGGGCAGGCCGGCCTCGCCGACCTGCTCTCCCCCCAACTGCGCCCGCACGGCGTGCGCGTCATCTCGCTGTACCCGCCCGACTTCAGCAACCCGGATCCGCTGGGCCCGGACTGGGACACGACGCCCCGCGGGGCGGGCTGCAAGCTCACCGCCCACTCCCTCGTGGAGTGCGTTATGTTCGCGATCGACCAGCCACGGGACTGCTTCATCAAGGCGTTCCACTTCGAACAGACCACCTGAAAGAGCACCATGGTTTCCGTCAGCACCAGCACGTCCGTCGTCATCTCCGGCGTGAGCCGGGGCCTCGGCGCCGCCCTGGCCCGGCGCTTCGCCGCACTGGGCCACCCCGTCGCCGGCCGCGGCCGCGACCGCGACCGCGAGGCCCTGGACAGGCTCCGCGCCGACCTCGGCGAGGGCCACCTGATCACCGTCACCGACGTCACCGACGCCGACGCCGTGGAGCGGTGGGCGGGGGAGACCGTACGGCGGCTCGGCGCGCCCGCCCTGGTCGTCGCCAACGCCGGGTACATCAGCCCCCCAGGCCCCGGGTGTGGGAGACCAGCCCGGCAGACTTCCGCACCACCGTCGATGTCAACGTCGTCGGCGTCTACCCACCCGAGGACGAACGCGAGACCGCCCGCCGCGGCATCTCGAAGGTCCGCGCGGCTGCGGACTGGCTCGAAGGGCCATGGATCACGGCGAGTTCACCCTGGACGAGCAGCTGGCCCAACTCCTCAAGGGCCAGTATCCGTGCTCCGCGCGGCCCGGCCGCTTACGGAGCACTACAGCGACCTCGTCCGCGTCGCCCTGATGGAAGCCCGCCCAGCCGGGCTGCACACCCGACAGCTGGTCGCCGCGACCCGCCTGACCAAGTGGCAGGTCACCCGAGGCATCCGGCACCTGCGGGACGTCGGGGCCGCCGAGCACCTCACACCGATCATCTGGCACCGCCGGCACGGATACATGTTCCCGGGGGCCCCGCGGACTGGGTCGAGTACGAGAAGAAGCAGTTCCAGCAGATCCTCGGCCGCCTCACCCGGATGATCACGGGGAAGCTCGACCCGCATCTGGCCCGCTACCCCGACGACGAGCGGGCTCAGCTGGCATCCGCCCAGCTCACCGGCGTCCGTGCCCCTCTCGCCCAGCTCACCCGATAGCCCCTGCCCGACACCCTCTCCGAGCCCTGAGATGCCTGTCGCCTCACGCCGCCGTCCTCGCTATCCGTCCGACACCACCGCCGCCGAGTGGGCTCTGGTCGAGTGCTTGCTGCCGGTCCCGGCCTGCCATACCAAGACCGGCGGGCACCCGGAGAAGTGGCCACGGCGCGAGATCGTCGATGCGATCCGCTACATCGTCGACAACGGGGCGAAGTGGTGAGCACTCCCGTCCGGTTTTCCACCGTTTCCGTGGAATCAGATTGGGTGTAGCTCCGGCTCTGGGAAGTCCGTGGGCCAAGCCGTGAGTTGCTAGTTGTGCTGGTCGGGGGATGGGGTTGAGAGGTTCGTGCTCCCGGGCGAGGTGGAAGGTCCAGTACTCGTCGAATTCGCCGTTGTCGTTCAGGGCGCGGAGTTTGAGGACGGCCTCGGCGCCGACCAGTCCCCCCGCACACGACACTGGCCGTGCATACGCGGAATCCCCCGGTAGCTCAGCCGCCCGATCCTCCGCCGACCGGGGCCCCGGTGATGGCCTGCATCTCCTGCCCGATCATCTCCTGCAGCGGCACGCCGTCGCGGTTGCTGAGGATGACACCGACCCAGCCGGTGTACGGGTAGATGTCCCAGTTGGCGCTGACACCCGGGTTGCCACCGGCGCGCTGGTAGATCCACTGACCGTTGACGATGGAGACCGAAATCCCGTACGCCCCGAACGACGCTGGTCTATGGGGGATCTTGGCGGCAGTGAGCACGTCGGCCCAGGGCCGGTCCAGCACCGTGCCGTCGCCCAGCGCGTGCGCGAACCGGGCCAGATCCGGCGCGGTGGCGAAACCACCGTCCCCGGGGGCAGCGATGAAGGCGCGGCCCGGATTTTTGCCGAGTACGTTCGGGTCCGGGCTGCTCTTGTCCAGGTTGCGGACGGCGTCCACCACGCTGCCGTCGGCCAGCTCCATGTACGGGTGGGCGATGTGCTCGTCGGTGAGCCACTGCGGCCTGGTGTAGAACGCCGAGCCGGTCATGCCGCAGCGCCCGAAGATGTTCTCCTGCACGTAATCCCAGTACGTCTTGCCGGTCACGGCCTCCACGATCAGCGCGGAAATGGTGACCTCCGCCTCCTTATGGGCGGTGTCCGGAACGCCCGGGACGCCCACCAGTTTCGCCTGCCGGGCGCGCTGTTCGTAGTACTCGTGCACCTCATCCCGGCTCTGGAAGACGCGTTGCACGTCCTCATCGGGGGTGTCCAGCCCGGAGGTGCCGGACAACAGGTGGTGGATGGTCACCTGCTCGGCGATCTCCTTGGCGAAGCCCTTCAGATGAGTGCCCACCGTGTCCGACAGCTTCACCTTGCCCTGCTGCGCCAACTGCAAGATGGCCACCGCGCCGAACGGCTTGCCCGCCGAACTGAGGCTGAACGCGACGCCCTCGTGGTTGGCGATCCCCTTCTCCTTGTCGGCCATGCCGTAGCTGCGGGACAGCACCGTCCGGCCCCGGTACGACAACAGCACCACGCCGGAAAACTTGCCCTCGGCGGTCAACTTCGCCACATACCGGTCGTAGGCTCCGCCAGGCCGGGTGTCTGGCGGGATCGGGTCGGTTGGGGCCTGGTCCGCGTGGCCGGGCTGGGCGCCCACCAGCGACGCGCCTGCCACCACGCCGGCGGCCGCCAACCCGCCCCACCCGAGCAGCCGCCGCCGGTCGACACCCCATACGGAATCCGAGTCCATGATCACAGTCCTTTCCCGATGGACGAACTGACCGTTGATGCACTGTGGTCCATGCCTCCACTGAAGACGGGAGACTGTTGCGGTGGCGTATGCGATTTTCGATACGTCCGCGATACACGTTCCGGGAAGATCACTGGTCGTCGTACCGAGGTCAGCCCGGCGCGAGCGACCCGCTGGTTCGCGGTGTCGACGGTGCTGTCCTCTGCATTTTGATCATGATTGTTTCGTGGCTCGGACGGCGGGTAGGCCGAGGTCGACGTTGCGGGTGATCCGCTGCAGTCTCTGGGCCTGGGTTCGCTTGTCGCGCAGGAAGCGCAGTGTGAGGTCGATGCCTTCAATCTCGCCGGGCCAGCTCTCGGCGACGGCGCCTTCGTGGCGTCGTTGGGGGGTTGGCTTCGAGTTGGGTGCGGACCCTCTGAAGGGAACGTGAGTCGCGGCAACTCTGATCGGGCTGTGTTCGGTTCTTCCCGTCTCTACCGTGGCGGTGGAGGAGGCGACTTGGACGGGCTCATTGTTCGAGGAGTTGGAGGCCCGGGAGGCGGCTGCCCCGGTGCGGGTGGAGGAGTTTGAGTCGCATATCACGGAGTTGACGGCGCGGCTGGAGGCCGAGCGGGAGACGTGGTCGCGGCTGCGGGTGACGCGGGAGACGGTGGCCGAGGTGGTCGCGGAGATGTCCAGTTCGGACGAAGCGTCGGTCGTCGAGCAGCCGGTGGAGCCGACGGCCGGTGACCGACCGGTGCGGGTGGTCGGGGCGATCATGGTGCCGCACTGGCGGGAGGGGCTGTCGGCGGATGCGCTGCCGGATGTGTACCGCGACATCGTGGAGGTCGTGGCGGACGCGTCGACTCCGATGCGGACCAAGCAGATGGTGCCGAGGATCGGGCTGCCGGCGGTGGCGGCGAAGATCGAGGGGACGGCGGGGGAAGCTGAAGCGGCTGGTGGAGCGGGGCTGGCTGAGAGAGGACCAGCCCGGCCTGTTCGCGCTCGCTCACCGGACGGCCGAGGCGGGAGGGTGAACTCCCTGAACGATAAAGGCTCTTCTTTCTGCCTTCGTAGGTGCCAACCAGAACAAAGCGCAGAAAGAAGAGCGCGATGGATCCCTACGACGCCTGCGATGCCATCGATGCGTTCGCTGCCGCAGTCAGCGCCTTCGGCTGCCTGCAAGGCGACTTGGCCGATCCCGCGACCGCACGGCTGGCGCATCACGAGGTGGAGGACCTGATCGAGGAGCGGGGCCGTGAGCTGCTGCGGCTGTTATTCCAGGGCCATCTCGACCTGCGGGCCCGCCGGGAACGCGAACAACCCCGGGCCGTGGTGGTGACCGGGGCCGACGGGCTGGTCCGGCCGTATCGGGAGACGGGCCATCACCGCGAGCTGGCCTGCGTGTTCGGCACGGTCTCCGGCGAGCGGTGCGCCTGGCGGCAGAAGGGGCTGCCCAGCGTCCACCCCGCCGACCGGGCCCTGCCCCTGCCCGCCGGACGGCACTCGCACGGCCTGCGCCGCCTCGCGGTCGCCGAGGCCGTCCGCGGCTCCTGCGACCAGGCCAAAGCATCGATCGACCAGCGGTGCGGGAAGGTGCTGGGCAAACGCCAGGCCGAACACCTCATCATCGCGGCCTCCCAGGACATCGACACCTTCTACCGGCTCCGGATCCCGCTGCCGGCGACCGCCGACACCCTCCTGGTCCTGCAGTTCGACGGCAAGGGCATCGTCATGAGGCCCGAGGCCCTGCGGCCCGCCACCCTCAAAGCCCACCCAGCCGCCCGGCGGGCGATGCGCACCCGGCTCGCCCCGGGCGAGAAGCCGCACCGCAAACGAATGGCCACCCTGGCCTGCGTCTTCGACGCCGATCCGGCACCTCGCCGACCCCACGACATCATCGCCCCACCCGACGGCCGCAGCCGCGAACGGACGCCCCGGCCGAGGCCGAAAGCCTCGGCGAAATGGCTGACCGGGTCGGTCGTCCACCCGCCCGAGCACACCGTCGCCGCAGCTTTCGACCAGGCCGAGGCCCGCGACCCCGGTCACTGCCGCAACTGGGTGGTCCTCGTCGACGGCACCCGCCACCAGCTCGACCTGGTCCACGCCGAAGCCGACCGGCGCCGCATCCGAGTGCACGTCCTGCTCGACATCGTGCATGTCAGTGAGTACTTGTGGACCGCGGCGCACGCTTTCTACCCATCCGGCACCGCCGACGCCGAAACCTGGGTCGCCGGCCACCTGATCACCATCCTGCACGGCCAGGCCGCCCGCTCCGCCGCCGAGACCACCGCACAGGCCGACCGGGCCCGCTTGCGCGGAGCAAAACGCGAGGCCGCTGATGCCTGCGTCGGCTATCTCACCGGCCACCTCGACCAGCTCGGCTACGACACCGCCCTGACAGCGGGCTGGCCGATCGCCACCGGCGCGATCGAGTGCGCCTGCCGCCACCTGATCGGCAACCGCCTCGACATCACCGGCGCCCGCTGGGGCCTGGCCGGCGCCGAAGCCGTCCTCAAACTCCGCGCCCTGAACGACAACGGCGACTTCAACGAGTACTGGACCTTCCACCTCGCCCGGGAGCACGAATGTCTCTACTCCACCCCCCGACCAGCACAACTAGCAACTCTCGGCCTGGCCCACGGACTTCCCAGAGCCGGAGCTACACCCAATCGGATTCGTCAAGTCCGGGCAGGTCAATGTGAGTGATCGGTGAGGCTGTCGGAGAGAGGGGGCGACAGGTACTCCGTCCACGGCCATGGTCGGGGTTCGGGTGCTTGGCGCCAGGTCAGATGCACTTGGGCGAAACGAGGCGGGTCTCCTTCGATGCTGAACAACACTTCGTCGCATCGACCGCAACGGGCGATGGCAGTGGCCTGCGTGCCGAACAGTGGATGACCCTCGCTCACCTCGACGTGCAACTGCGCCTCCAGAGCCCTGGCCGTGGTCGTGGGGGCCAGAAGCCATGGTTCCGGCAGGGGCTTCGATTCGCCGTCGAAGAGAAAGTCGTAGCTGGGATCGACGCCTGCGTCCGCCCAGGGCCCGTGTGCCCCGGCATCTCGCACTGCCAGGCGTCGGCACGACGAGCAGCGGCGAATCTCTCGCACCGGACCGCGGCGACCACGCACGGGTTCATCGGGGAGAGCTTGTCGCAGGATGCGGTCGATCTGTTCGATTCCGCATGACGGGCAGGTATCCATAGCCTCAGCATGGCTCACGCTTTGAACACGGTGGGGTGCGGGCATTGAGATCAACGATCGGTAGCAGTGTGGGGGTGGCCGGGGTCCCGATCTGTCGTGGTGTGGGGCCGGCGGGGGTGGGGACATCGGTGAGCCGTGCCGGGAGCTGGTCGAGGGCGGCCTGGCCGTCGTCGACCGCTGCTCGTTCGTCGTCCGTCAGCGGGATACTCGTGAGCATCTTCTGCGGGTTCTCCTTCGCTTCCAGCAGCTGGCCCTTGAGCCGCCCATACTCGTCGTCGCCAAGCGCCCGATCGTGTCCCGCGCCTGCTGGAGATGCTCACGGGCGCGGCCGAGATCACCCAGCTTGCGGTCGCACTCGCCTACGTTGAGGTGCAACGACGAGTACAAGCCGGCCACCGAAAGCGTCACCCCAGCTTGTGCTACCCGCTCGTCGGTGACCAGATCGGCGGCGTCAAGCGCTCGTAGGTCCCGGACCAGCTCCTGGCGCACGTTGTCTTGCACGTCGGCCATTGCATGGGCAAGGACTCACGCATAGCCAAGAGGCGGGTCCGTCACCGTCCCGATACGGCCAACCTTAGAGGGACTAATATCAGGCTGTTGCCGGGTGGTCGTGGTGCTGACGTAGATACTCCTCGATCACTTCCGCACCGCGTCGGGCCCCGCCGCTTCGACGAATGACTTCACGCATCCCATAGAGGTTGGCGCTGACGGCCGGGTCGGATGCGACCCGGGTAATCGCGGCCCGCAGCGTTTCGGCGGTCAGCGCGTCGGCATCCATCGGCTCGCCGAGCCCGAGTTCCCGCAACCGCTCCGCGTTGGCGGCCTGTTCAGGAGTCTGCGGAAACGTGACCAGGCCGACCCCGTAATGCAGTGCCTCCATGACGGAGTTCATCCCAGCGTGCGTAACGAAGGCCGAGGCATGGCGAAGCACGCCCAGTTGCGGGAAGCGGGGCCGTGCCTCGACCGTGCTCGGAAGAGGGCCCAGTTCAGCGGTGTCCATCTCTCCGATGGCCATCGCCACCTGCCACGGCCCGTCGGCGACGGCGTCGATACAGGTGCGATAGAACTCGGGCCGACCAAGGGAGACCGTACCCAGCGAGACGAACAACAGCGGGGCATCGGGGTCGCGCGGCTCGAAGGACTCAGCTTGCTCCCGGTCCCCCATCGAGGGGCCGAGGAAGTGGAAGCGTCCGTCGAAGCTGTCGGCGGCTGGCTGGAACTCCCGTGGGACGAAGACCAGGTTCAGCTCTTCGGCCACACTCATGGTGTCGGCGACATCGAGGGGCACGCTGTACTCGGCGGAGAACGCTTCACAGTCCGCTCTGAGGGCAGCCATTGCGGGGTGATCGCCACTGAGTCCGGCTGTCACCTGCTCGTCCAATGAATAGGTCTCGTTAGAGGCGAGGTGGGGGATGCACTGTACTGCAGGGATTCCCAGGGTTCTGGCCACGACCCGGGCAGGCCAGTTCGTCGTGTCGTAGCAGATCGCGTCCACCGGCCCGGTGACGCAGCGGTGCCGCAACACCGGGTAGGTCTCCCGCAGCGCGGCGAAGTAATGGCGCAGCCAGCTGGCGAGCGTCTCGGGTCCGATCTGCGGCGGCGGCGTGAACGGCTGCAGCGGTGGCAGCTCCACCCAACGAGCACCGGCACCGGTGACCGCGGCGGCGTGGTCGGGCCCTGTGGCGTAGTCCACCTGGTGCCCCCGCCGGACGAGTTCTTCAACCAGCGGCAACGTCGGATTGATGTGTCCCTGCCCTGCAAGGGACACGAACAGTAGTAGGGCCTTCGACATGCCGCAGACCGTATCGCTCACCTGTACGCATCCGCATGAGGTTTTGTGCCGCATAACGACCAATCTGTTCCGTGCTTCAGTCCGGCAGACCGCACGCCTGGGCGCACGCCCCCGACCGGCGGTACGTCCAGGGCATGGCCGACCGTCGTGCGTATCCGAGTGATCTGTCTGATGCCCGCTGCGAGCTGATCGAGCCGGTGCTGTCCGCCTGGCGCTCCGAGCGCCGGGGCCGGGCCCTGGACTTCGGGCGGCCACCCGAGCACGACCTGCGCGAGATCATGAACGCGATCTTGTATGTGGACCGCACGGGGTGCAGTGGCGCTACCTGCCGCACGACTTCCCGCACTGGAACACGATCTACGGCTACTTTGCCAAGTGGCAGTCCGACGGCATCTTTGCCCAGCTCAACGGCCTGTTGCGGGAGTTGGTGCGCCAGCAGGAGGGCCGGAACACGAAGCCGTCGGCGTGCGTGATCGACGCGCAGAGCGTCAAGACCTCCACCAGCGTGCCCGCCACGAGTCAAGGCACGGACAACGCCAAGAAGATCGTGGGCCGCAAGCGCAGCATCGTGATCGACAACGCTCAGCCTCCTGCTGGCGGTGCTGGTCACCGCGGCCGGCGTTCAGGACTCCGTGGCCGGCACCCAGCTGCTCGGTCAGATCGCTGCTGCCCACCCCGACCTGCGCAAGGTCTGGGTTGATGGCGGCTACCGCAAGCACTTCGTCGAACATGCCGCCACCCTCGGCATCGACATGGAAATCACCACTCGCACCTCCGGGACCAGGGGCTTCATCCCGATACCGAAACGGTGGGCGGTCGAGCGGACCTACGGCTGGCTGATGCTCCACCGGCGCCTTGTCCGCGACTACGAAGCCCACCCGCACCGCTCCGAAGCCATGATCCACCTCGCCATGACCGACCTGATGGCCCGCAGCCTCACCGGCGAGGCCACCATCTCCTGACGCGACCCGACATCAATGGATCAAAAACATATACCGGGATGAAGCAACGAGAGAAAACGATCTCTCAGCGACGAGGGACCCTCTTCGCCGAGACCGCCGACCGCCTTCCAGACCTTCCTGGACCAGAACGAGATCCTACGGTCGAAGTCCTGGCGGATCCTCGGCAGTTGAGCCCGACCATCCAAGGTCCCCGACATCTCCAGCCGCTTGACGATCTATAGGAGCTTCAGAGTCAAGTGAGGAACGCAGGAAGCCCCGTCGGGGCAGGGTGACCAATTGGGGCCCCTGCCCCGACGGGCTCGGCCGGCCGGCCGGCGGGTTACCGGCGCCCGGCAGAGGCCGGTGCCGTGTGCGGTGCTTTGCGGCTCAGCCGAAGTTCACGTCGCTGCACCACATGTAGGCCTGGTCGAGGTGCGAGGCCTGCCAGATCACGAACAGGATGTGGTGTCCGGTGTAGCCGGAGGTCTGGACGGGGAACGTGATGTCCTGTGCCGGGGCGAAGCGGCCGGTCTGCGTGATGAAGTCGAGGTTGCTCCAGCCCAGGGTCTGCGTCTCGGGGTTGAAGCCCTGCTTGCTCACGTAGACCTTGAAGTAGTCGGCACCGTGGGACGCCTGGTCGTACAGGTGCACCGAGAAGTTGTTGCCGATGGTGGTGGTCTTCCACGGCCCGGGCTTGTCCAGGCTGGCGTTCCTCGAGAGGTTGTTGCTGCAGAGTGTCCCGTCGGGGGTCCGTGCCTGGAATTGGCCTCCGAGGCCGTCGCGGAGCGCGCTCATCCAGTTCCACATGGTGTCGGGGTTGGCCTGGAAGGCCTGCCAACACATGGGGTCTTGGGTCTGCATGGCCGGGTTCGTGTGGTCGTTGCCCCACGTCTTCCAGCACTGGTACGCGCGGGTGGCGGGGCCGACGACGGTGCCGTGAGCCTGGGCGGGGGTCGACCAGGCGAGGGCGCCGACGGCCACGGCGAACAGCATGACGAGCGCCGGGAGAGGCCGGCGGAGGGACGCCCGCGAACGCCCGGGTAAGGGACTCTTTTTGCGCATGTGGGGGGACTCCTTCCAGTTGCAAGGCTGCTATGGGAGCGCTCCCAAAGTTAGGTCTTCTGAGTGAAATGTCAATGAAGCAGACGGAGTTGATTACAGGGGTGGGTGGCGAGCAGGGAATCTGCCGTGAGCCGGGAGTCAGAATTGTTCGCGGGACCGGAAAACGAGGATGCGGCCTGGACCGGTGTGCCTGGCCGGCGATGCCACCCTCTCCTGGCGCGACCCGACACTTGGGGATCAAATGCTCATTCCTGGGTAAAATATCGGGAGAAAACGACCTCTCGGCTTGTCATTCAAGGTCTAGCGTCGAACGCGACTCGAACTTGATCGGCGTCTTCGCAGTTCAGCGGACGTGAAGGCGGCCTTCGTCTGATCCTGTGCTCCGTCACAGAGGCAGAGGAACAGCACGAAGGCCGTGATCGTGAGTCTGGGGCATCATGACGTCCTACGGGATGTGTTCGCAGAAGTGTCAAGCCTCCGGACGGAGTTGTACGCGTCTCTGACCGCACGGGGCGATGCCCTGTTCGAGTTATGCGACGCGCTGTTGTGCACGGACGGGCCGGTGAGGACCCTGGTCGATCTTGCACTCGCGCCGGATACACCGCCGGGGGCACGGGGCCCTCTACGGTGGCCTCTCAACCATGGACGGATCGACGTTGTCCGGCTGCGTCGTGCGCTTGTCGGGATGCCGCTGCCGAGGGCGGCGGACGGTCGGATCGTGCTGGCCGCGGCCGGACGCCAACACCTGCCCTGACCGTTCCTTCTGCCACACCTTCGGCCGGGGCGAGGGCAAGCACCAGATGGTCCCGGGCTGGCCGTACTCGGTCGTGGCCGCGCTGGAGACCGGCCGAACGTCCTGGACGGCGGTGCTGGACGCGGTCCGCCTGGAACCCGGTGCCGATGTCGTCGCGGTGACCACAGTCCAGATCCGCGAGGTCGTCGAGCGGCTTGTCGCCGTCGGCCAGTGGAAACCGGGCGACCCCGAGGTCCTGGTCGTGTTGGACGCCGGATACGACGCACCTCGCATCGCCCACCTGCTGAACGGCCGCCCGTCGAGATCCCCGGCCGCCTGCGGTCCGACCGCGTCATGCGTCGGCCGACACCGCCGCGGGTTTACGACCCCAGGGGCGGGCGACCGCCCAAGCACGGTGGCGAGTTCGTCTTCGGTGCCCCCGCCACCTGGGGCAGCGAGCAGGTCGTGACCGTCACGGACACCGCCCCTATGGGAAGGCGACCGCGCAGGCGTGGGACCGGTTGCACCCGCGGCTGACCAGCAGACGCTCGGGTGGACCAAGCCCCGGCTTCGCAGCTCGGAGGCGGCTGACCGGTGGACGTGACTGGTGATCGCCGTCTATGCCCAGCTCCGGCTCGCCCGGCCGTTGGCCACTGCCCTCCGGCGGCCCTGGGAGAAGGCGGCCGAGCCGAACAAGCTGACGCCCGCCCGAGTCCGCAGGGGGTTCAGAAACCTGTGCACGAAGACCGGTAGCCCGGCCGGTGCGCCGAAACCGTCGCGTCCCGGGCCCGGCCGACCGCCGGATTCCAAGAATCGCCGCCCGGCCGCCCGCCTCGACGTGGGCCGGGTCCTGGCCACCGGCGAGGCGTACAGTCGGCCCTCCCATCACCAGATAGGCACCAAGCCGCGGCGCGTCACCGAGTGAGCGCGCTCGGAGGGTTCGTGACCGTGCTGGCTGTGCATGTCTCATCGGGGAGTTGCCGCACGGATACACGCGGGGCTCGGCGTGCAGGAGGAGGAACGTGGAAGGCGTAACAGCCTTCCACGCTGGTCTGGTACTCGAAGATGAACGCTCTTTGCGGTCCAAGACCGAGCATGCCAGCGGTGACGGTGATCGAGTCGCCTTGCCTTTTAATGTCGACCAAACCCTCGGCCGGTTTCGTGGGAGGGAAGAGCTGGGCGATCTCTACTTCTTGCAAGACCCCGTCAGCCGCGGCCTGAGCGAGGCGCTCACGGCGCGTTTCGACGTTTTCATGCAGGTCTGCACGGGCTTTTTCCTCATCACGCTCTGGTTGAGTCGCCAGCCAGATCCAGGTGCCTACGACGGTTACAAGCAACAGACCACAAAGAATCATGCATCCGTTGAATAAGCAACCACCGATGGTGCCAGTCTGGACTTGTCGTCTTCTCGCCATGAGCACAGCTTCTACTGCGAGCACCCCAACGCCATGGCTGAGACGCTGAACCGCAACGACAACGAGCTGTCGAGGTAACAGCCGACGTTGTCTTCTATCGGAGCGGCAGCCCCGGCTCGAAGGTTGAATGACAAGTGTACGTCCAGCAGTCCGGACGTCACCGCACTCCAGAAGGGATGTGAACGATGTAACCGGACGACAAGCAGTAGTGATCAGGGGCGCGGCCCTGCTGTCGGAGCCCGGTGTCGGGACCGCCCAAGATGTACCTCGTGGTGGCCGTGGACACTGGCGGCGGACGGCACATCATCGGCCTGACGTGTCTCAAGGTCTTCCATGGCCGTCCGCCCAGGTACTTACACGCTCCGCCCGATCGCGGCTGCGGCGGCCACGAGATTGACGTAGTCGCGCAGATGGGCGATCTGTCCGTTGTGCACGGTCAGTACAACGATGTTTGGAAGGGCGAACTCGCCGGTGGTCGTGCTGATCCCGATGGCTTCCTGCTCGACAATGATCGTGTCGGGGTCGCTGGTGTTGTGGATGGCAAGAGTGCGGTAACGCTCGTACTTCAGTGGGCCGGTACTCCAGCTCGCGGCTATCCAGCCCACGATCTCCTCCCGGCCCTCAAGCCGGGACGGCACGCCCGGCTGATTGAACGGGAACTCATGGACAGCATTGGCCGCGTATATGCGGTTCATCTCGTCGGTGGACTGGCTGATAGCAGCCTGGCGGAAGCGCTCCAATACCTCGTGCGCATCGGCTGCCGGTCCGAGCTGATTCATACCGCGAACGTATAGCGATCCGATCCCGGCTGGTCCGGAAACTGCCACCTTCACCGCGAATTCTTGAAGCGGGCGTCTCGCGGTCCTGACGAGGTCCGGCTCAACAAGCACCGCCATCGCCATGATCGATGAGACGCGTGCGCGACAGTGGCCGCATCATTGTCGAAAACGCCTCGCCGCGCCCCGCCGTAAGTCGTAACTCAACCTGTCACCCAGCAGGTCAGCCCGTCACCCAGCAGGTCAGCGGCCCCGCCTCTACAAGATCTAATGAGACGGGACAACAGCTGCTCCTCCCTGCCCGAGATCCCGCACCGCCGACAAGAGCTCCGCCGGAGCTTCTCTCAGATCGCCGCAGACACCAGCATCTCAGTCACCACGATCAAGAACACGCCGGGGCCTGTGTGTGGTTGTGATCATCGGGTTGGTTGCCTTCGTCTCCGGGATGACCGCCCTGATCTCGCGTTTCCGTTCGCCACAAGCCACGCGGGAGGTTTCTGCGGAGGGGTGAGAACCGCGCCGGTCTGGTGAGTGCCGACCCGTAGGGAAGCCCACCAAACGCCGCGATCGGCCCTGGCGGAGGCCACGCATCAGACCGCAATGGGCGGCCGCGAAAGGCGCGCGTCCGGCGCTCTCGGTCATCCCCGCCCTTCGAAGACAAGGTTGGCGCCGCGGGTGTCGTCTGCTGACACGAAGAAGCCGCCGGGCAGCCGACGGATGGTGAACCCGTTGCCCTCGATGACCGACTTGGCCCTGCCGAGGTCGTTGACCACGACGGTCTGAGCCGCGACGTAGGGCAGGGTCGGGGCCTTCTCGCCGGGAAGAATCTCGTCGAGAGCCGACAACGGCACGATCTCCAGGCCGCCGACCCGCAGGGCGAACACATGGCGCGGCCCAATCCGGCGCGCGGGGATACCGAGCACTTTCCGGTATCGCTCGACGTAGCGGTCGGTTTCCTCGTCGGCGACCACGAGCGTGATCCGAGACAGCCCCACCGCCCCGTTGGGGTGGTCCAGGAACCTGGGTTGGTGGATGAGGTGCAGCCCCTGGACCTCGGCGATGCGAACGCCTCCCTCGGGAGCGAGGGGAGGATCCACCTGGATCACCCGCGCCCGCAGCGTCCCGACGCCGTCGGGCGTCGGAATGTCCCGTTGCAGCATGAGGACACCCGTGGTGGACACCCCCTGCTCGGCAAGCCTCCGATCGACGTGATCGGCGTCACCGCAGCCGAAGACGTAGCCCCGGAGCCCCTCGTACGCAGCTGCGAGTCGACGCACGCCCCACGGATCCGGCAGGCTGCTGTGCAGGTGACCGAGCAACTCGATGTAGTTCTCGCCGAAGACGGCGCAGCGGTTGGCCGTGCCGAGAGACTGCCGTTCGCCGTCGGGTTGTGCGGTACCTGTGTGTGTCGACCGCGGTGTGAGCGTGAAACCGAGTGCCTCATAGGTGTCGTACAACCCATTGAGGTCGGTGACCGTCACGACCACGGAGTGGTCAAGGTAGTCAACATCCACGGACGTGTTGCGCACGGAGTCTTCCTCGCTCTCGATGATCTCAGACACTGATCGCCAGTTGCCCGCTGTACTTCAGCTCCCGCACCAACGGCGCCGCCACCGCGTACAGGCAGCTCTCCTCAAGCCGCCGGAAGTGCGCTTCTTCCTCCAGCCCCCGGAAGAACCACCGCCGCCTCCAGCCGGAACCTGAAACACAGGTACAACCGGCCGCCTCGCCGTACTCGATGTCGTTGCAGATCACACCCGGCTCCGGCCTTGAGAAGGCGGTCGAACCGCGCCCGGTGTTCCGGGTGGAAGGCGATCCATTCCCGCATCGGAACGCCGGCGAAGACGACGTCCGGACCAGGCCGCCCTCGTACTTCTCGACAACCTCACAGTGGGTGCTCAGCGGAACGACGGGGCGTGCGTTCGCGCGCCCCGATGAGCAACCCTGGGACCACACCTCGCCTCCTGGCCAGCTTGGGTCCGCCTGCCTGGCCGTCGTCCACAGGGACTGCGCGGCTCAGCTCAACACGACGCCTCCACGGCAAACGCGTGCATGAACACTCCGCAGTGTGTACCCCCGGGGGGTATGACGTCAAGGGCAGGCGAGGCCGTCCAGGATCCGGCGCAGAAGGCTGCCGCCAGGCGAAGAGCGGCCGGCAGCGGGTCGTGATCCGGCTGGCCAGGAGCAGCAGGTTGACGATCCGGGTGTGACAAATCTGCCCATAGGCCGGTGGAGGTTGCCGCTGACCTTGCCCGAGTCCTTGGGCGCGGGAGCGACTCCGGCGAAGGCCGCAAGGGCGTCCTGAGAAGCGAAGTCGTCCAGGCTGCCGCCGACGGAGGCGAGGAACTCGGCTCCGAGGATCGGGCCGATGCCGGGGACGCTCTGGACTATGTCGGCGAGCTCGTGCTCGCGAAACCGGCCCTCGATGAGCTTGTCGATCTCGGCGACCTGCTCGTTGAGGGACATCACCTCCTCGGCCAGGGTGTGGACCAGCTTTGCGATGGTCTTCTCCCCGGGACGGCGGCGTGCTGGCGCTCGGCGGCCTCGACCGCCGCTTGGGCCAGGGCCCTTGCGCTGCGGACTTTGCGGTTGGTGAGCCACTTGGTCAGCCTCGTGACCCCCGCGCGACGGATCGCGGCCGGAGTCTGGTAGCCCGTCAGGAGCTTGAGAGGGCCGGTGTTGGTGACCTCCAGGGCCCGGTCAAGGGCCGGGAACATGCTCAGCAGGGTGCCGCGCAGGCGGTTCACGGCGCGGGTGCGGTCCTCGACCAGGTCGGCCCGGCGCCCGGTGAGCAGCCGCAGCTCGATCGCGGCTTCGTCGCCGGGGCGGATGGGGCGCAGGTCCCGGCGCATCCTGGCCTGGTCGGCGATCACGTAGGCGTCGCGCGCGTCGGTCTTGCCCTCGCCGCGGTAGGCATCCGATGCTCGGTTCACCAGTCGGCCGGGGATGTAGAGGACCTCCTGGCTGTGGTTGATCAGCAGAGCGAGCAGTAGCGCGGCTCTCCGCCGGTCATGTCGATGGCCCAGGTGACCTTCTCACCGTCGGCCGGGTCCAGGACGTCACCGATCAGCTTCAGCAGCTCCGACTCGTCGTTGGCCACCCGGCGCGACAGCAGGGTCTTGCCGTCCGCGTCCAGGGCGAGGCCGTGATGGTGGTCCTTGCCGCTGTCGATCCCCGCCCATATCCGGCTCATCGTGCTCCTGACGTTCGTGTTCGTGCTGTTCGTACCACGGACGACCTCGCCGGCATTGCTCTACTCAGCGACAGGTTCGCACTTTCTGATTGGCGGCCGAGTCGTCGTCGGGTGTCGGGCGGCGAAGCGAGCGAAGCCACGAAGCGGCAGCGGCCTGATAGCCACACCCGACACCCCTGGGCGTCCTCACCCTACGAATGGGAGGACCAACCCGCTCACGAAGGCAGAGCGGCCTGACAAGCGGTGTGCTGCGCTGTCCAGCAGCCTCATGGCACGCAGCGCCATGCGACACGGGCTGTCCGGAATGGTGCTTACGGTGTACCCATGAGCGCAGAAAAACCTTCCAACCAGGTCACCCCTTTCCGCATCGACATCCCGTCGGTAGCCCTGGACGACCTGCATGACCGGCTCGACCGGACCCGCTGGCCCGACGACGAGTTGCCCGGTATCGGCTGGAGCCAGGGCGTGCCCCCTACCTACCTCAGGGACCTCGCCGCTTTCTGGCGCCACTCCTACGACTGGCGTGCTCACGAGGCCGAACTGAACGAGTTGCCGCAGTTCACCACCGAGATCGACGGCGCGAACCTTCACTTCATCCACGCCCGTTCCCCCAGGCCGGACATGCTGCCCGTGGTCCTCATGCACGGTTGGCCCGGCTCGATCCTCGAGCACACCACTTTCGTCGGCCCGCTCACCGCGGACGGCATCGACGTCGTCGTCCTGTCCCTGCCCGGCTTCGGACTCTCCGGGCCGACCCATGCCCCGGGATGGGACATCGCGCGCATCGCCCATGCCGGTGCCGAGTTGATGCGACGCCTCGGATACGACCAGTACGCCCTCCACGGCAGTGACTGGGGCGCGATGATCGCCCGCGAGTGGGGCCGCCTCCACCCCGATCAGGTGGCCGGGGTCCATGTGACCATGCTCCTGTCCGCCATGGCCACCGCCGAGCCGACAGAGCAGGAGGCGGCCGGTCTCACCGAAGCGGAGATCGACCGCATGCGTGCCTCGGCCGCCCGCCGCACCCACAACCAGCGTGAGGAAATGGGCTACGGCATACTCCAGTCCACGCGCCCGCAGACCCTCGGGTTTGCCCTCACCGACTCCCCGGTCGGCCAGCTTGCCTGGATCATCGAGAAGTTCAAAGCCTTCTCCGACTGCCGCGAGTCACCAGAGGAAGCCATCGGCCGCGACACCCTGCTGACCAACGTCATGCTCTACTGGCTCACTGGCACTGCCACGTCCTCCGCCCGGCTCTACTACGAGACCGCCCACGCGGGCACGGGCTTCGCCGGCGCCACCGTGCCCTCCTTCACCCCCACCGGCCTGGCCTCCTTCCCAGCCGACACCTCCGTGCCCGTACGGCACCTTGCCGAACGGACCGACAACATCGTCCACTGGACAGAGTTCCCCCGCGGTGGTCACTTCCCGGGTCTGGAGGTGCCTGACCTCCTACTCACAGACATCCAGAGCTTCCTCCGAAACCTACGCTGAAGACCGACACGTCAAGTCAGGCCGAGCCGAACAGCAACCTGAACCAATCCACAGCAGCATGTGACAATTGCTCGTCACCCAGCCTCCGCAGCGAATGAGCATGGACACCCTCGTCGCCCTGTGCGACATCCTGGAGTGCACCCCCAACGATCTGATCAAGCCCGAGGTCGTCAACCTCCAGGTCCGCAACACCCGCTACATCCGCGAGGTCCTGGTGACCACCAGCGCTCCGCTCCGACGCCAGGAGAACCTCGCCCGCCTGAAGCTCTGGGTGAAGGAGGCGGTGACGAACCTGCCCTCCCACCAGGCCCGGATCATCGGTCCGTTCGCCGAATGGAACGTGGTACGCGACGCACGACGCCGAGCCACCCGAGGCCGCTACACATCCAACGCAGCCGCTGGAGACCGCACCGACATCCGCACCGCCATCGAGTTCCTGATCTGGCTTGACACCCGCGATCTCGAACTCGTCACCCTCCGGCAGGAGGACGTCGACCTCTGGCTGACCACATACCCCACCCGGCGCCGTGGCCTTGCGTCCTTCATCCGCTGGACCGTCGCCCGCCGCCTCACCAGCAAACTCACCGTCCCGCCGAAGCCGAAGACCTTGCCGTCCCACTTCCTCGACGAGGACGAGTACAGCGACCAGCTGCGGCGCTGCCTCAACGACGACGCGCTGCCACTTGAAGTACGCATAGCCGGAGCCCTGATCATGCTCTATGCCCTGCCGGCCACCCGCATTGTCGAACTCACCACCGACCGGCTCCACCACGAGGACGACGGCGTTTACCTCACCCTCGACCGCCACCCCGTCTTGCTGCCGCCCAAACTGGCCCGGCTCATCGAGCAGCAGCCACGCGCCCGGGACACGCCTCCACTCTCCGCCAGCAGACCGACGAGGAAGCGCGCTTCCTCCTGCCAGGGCGGCCACCGAGTCGGCCCAGAAGCGCCGCCTCGATCCACTCGCTCATGAACCAGTACGGGCTCCCCATCCTCAGCGCCCGCAACACCGCCATGATCGAGGCCGTCGCCGACCTCCCACCCATCGTCGTCAGCGACCTGTTCGGCATCCACCCCAACACCGCACATGCCTGGGCTCAGTACGCACAGGACAGCTGGGCGGACTACCTCGAAGCCTGTCAGGACGACGAATAGCGCAAGGTCGGAACACCGCCTCTTCATCAGTCGCTCTCCAGGCATACGAGCGGGCTGTGCTCGCCGAGAAGCTCACCGAGTTCCGGCGGTTCCTCACCGGCACGGTCGCTCCGCATGCCGCAGCTCATCCGCGCGACTCCAGCCAGGCGGCGTCGACGACGGCTTCGACTGTGCCTGGGCGCAGCGTAGGTACAGGTGATCTGCGGCGAGGCGGCGACGGCTGCCGCCAGCCGCGCCGGGGACTCGGGCTCCTCGTCCGCGCGCAGCGCGAACACCTCGACGTCGCGGCCGGGTTGGTTGCACTTGGACCGCAGGCCGTCCCCGGCGGGCTCGACCGGTTCGGCCTCGGGCAGGGAGCGGGCGACGGTCCAGCCGTCCAGCCGACGTCGTATGAGCTCTGATTCGATCTTCATCCGGCGATCAGGGCATGACCGCACCCGGTGGGGTCGGCGAACAACCGCCCCCCGTTGACCGCCGCCGCCCAACGACGTCGCCCTCCATGTGGCCGGTCGGTTGACGCCGACGCGAGAGCGGCTGTCTACGGCGAGACCTTCCGTTCATCGGGCGTGAGGCCGCGGAGTGTCCACAGCCCGTATAGAGCCATCAGCGGTTTACCAACCATCCACTCGCCAGGGCGGTAGTCATCCGCTCGTACGAGCCGCTCAGCGAGATCAGGGCGCTGCCGCCGCAAGTACGCACGGGCCTTGAGTGCGTGAGCCGGTTGGGAGGCCATCTTGATGCGGTCGACATCCTCAAGCAGCGGGATCACGTTCGTGATGTTCTCCCATGTCGTCGCGCTCTGGTCTTCGAGAAGCACCGTGCCGTCGAACTTAAGCACCGACTTTGCGTAGTCGGCCATCAGCTGGGCTTCCGCAGCTCCGTTGCTGGTCGCACCACCGCTGAAGATCACGCGAGTGCCATGCGCACTGCCGGCGGCAACGGAGCGAAGACCGGCGCGGACTCGCCAGCGGTTGATGAAGTTCGCCGTCGATCGGGGGTTCCGGTAGCCCAACACGACCACGGCTTCGGATGCGTCCACGCCGCTTCCCACGAGCGCTCGAGACCAGCGCCAGTTCAACCACTCGCCCCAGGCCAGGGCCGCCGCCCCAGCTATCGCCAGCCCTGTCCTTCGTCGCATGCGGCGACTCTAGGGCACCGCGGCATCGGGCAGCGAAGGCACCCGCCGCCCCACAGAGGGCACATTCTGTTAGGGCTTCCAAGCCCATGATCCCCATGATCACCGCGCTTGTGTCCTCCCGGGGTGTGGACCACATCTGACCCCGGAGCGGACGGGCGCCTTCACCGGAGCGTGCCTTGACCGTGCAACAGAGCGACCTGACCATGCGCCCGATCACCGGACGCGATGAACTCGACCTCTTCACCCAACTGCCTTACACCCTCAACGAGGAACTGGCGGACGACCTTGCCGCCGGCCGCCGACGTCCGGAATGGATGTGGGTCGCCCTTCGCGGCGAGCGCCTACTGGCCAGGGTCGCATGGTGGGGTCGGACCGGAGACGACACACCATTCCTTCTGGACATTTTCGACATCGACGACAGCAGCGCGGATCGCGATCGCGTGGACGTCGGTGTGCGGCTGCTGCGGGCTGCCACGGCCGCAGTGGTCCCAGCCGACGCCCGTCCACCCGAGTACAACCGAGCCGTCCCGCCCGATTGGCGCGAGGGCGGAGTGGCCGGACGCATCGTCGAGGACCGCGTGCTCGCCCTGGAACGGACCGGCGCCCGCCAGTTCGTCGAACGGCTGCTTCTGGAATGGCGCCCCGGGACGCCACTCCCCGAACAGAGGGGGCGCCTGGCGTTCCGGCCGGTCCGCGACACCGAGGAAATCCTCGCCCTGATGACTCGGGTTCTGGACGGAACGCTGGACGCGCACAGTAGGGACGACCTGACCCGGATGTCCCCCCGCGAAGCGGCGGTCAGACACTATGAGGAGGAGCTCGCGCACTACCGGAGCCCGCAGGACTGGTGGCGGATCGCGACACTGCCGGACGGCGAGCCGGTGGGGTTCGTCACCCCGGCCCGCAACGACTACAACCCGGTCATCGGCTACCTCGCCGTACTCCCCGAACATCGGGGCAACGGCTACATCGACGAGATCCTTTCCGAAGGCACCCGGATCCTCAGCGCGCAGGACGTTCCCCGCATCCGGGCAGCCACGGATCTCGGCAACACCCCCATGGCGAATGCTTTCCAGCGCATCGGATACGTCAACTTCGCACGCCGGATCTGCATGATCTGGAGCTGACCGAGGGCGCGGGGCTTCCGCAACGGGCCGTGCCGCCCGGCGCGATCGCCCCCGGGTCGGCTTCAGTGGCGGCGCGCGAGCCCGTCGAGGATCAGCTCGATGGTGAAGTCGAAGCGTTCGTGGTCGGTCCCCGCGGTGAGTTCGGCGGCGTAGCGCTTGGTCTGCGGGAAGGTGTCGGGCAGGTCGGCGAGACGTTGCAGCATGTCGTCGCGGCTGACGGCCCACTCGCCGTCGCTGCGGCCGATCAGGGAGATCTCCAGGGTGATAGGAGTTGATATAGAGCGACAGCGCGTCGATGCCCCAGGCGGCGCTCTGCAGGGCGACGCCTCCGGCGAGCAAGATCGCGAGCATGCACTCGGCAAGGCGCAGCGTGTCGTTGTTCGTGGGCGCGGCGGCGAGCGCGGCCCGGGAGATGCCGGGTAGCGCAGGTACTGATCGCGTATTTGGGTGCAGACGCTGGTGCTCTGTTCGCGCCAGGTGGCGGGTCCGGCTGAGGCAGGTCGATCTCGGCAGCGCGAACTGCCCACCGGCAGCCACGCGCCACGAAACGAGAACCTGATGTCTCACACCGAGACGACAGCGCCCGGCGTAACCGCCGCGCCTCCCCTGCGCCACTGGTGGATCCTGGCCGTGATCTGCCTGGCCCAGCTCATGGACGTCCTCGACGTCACCATCGTCATCATCGCCCTGCCCGGTGCGCAGAAAGACCTCGGCTTCTCGGTCGGCGACCGTCAGTGGATCGTCACCGCCTACGCGCTGGCCTTCGGCAGCCTCCTGCTGCTGTCCGGCCGCGTCTGCGACCTGGTCGGACGGCGGACAATGCTCCTGATCGGCCTGATCGGCCTGATCGGCCTGATCGGCCTGATCGGCCTGATCGGCCTGGTCGCCTTCGCCGGCGCCTCCGCGCTGGGCGGGGCCGCACCCAACTTCGAAGTCCTCGTCACCGCCCGCACCCTGCAAGGCGCCGCCGGCGCGATGCTCGCCCCCGCCGCGCTCTCCCTGCTCTCGACCACCTTCACCCAGACCAAGGAACGCGCCACCGCGTTCGCGGTGTTCGGCGCCATCTCCGGATCCGGCGCCGCGATCGGCATGCTGCTCGGCGGTGTCCTGACCGAATACCTCAACTGGCGTTTCATGCTCTATGTCAACGTTGCCATCGCCGCCGTCGCGATCATCGGTGCCGTCGCCCTCGTTCCACGCCAGACCAAGACCGACGAGCGGCCCAAGCTGGACATCCCCGGCACTCTTCTCGTCTCCGCCGGTCTGTTCAGCGTCGTCTACGGCTTCGCCAGCGTCGAGTCCCGCTCCTGGAGCTCCCCCTGCACCTGGGGCTCCCTGGCCGCAGGCGCCCTCCTGCTCGGCGTCTTCGCCTGGTGGCAGAACCGCGCCCTCCACCCGTTGCTGCCGCTGCGCGTCCTCCTCGACCGCAACCGTGGCGGCGCCCACCTCGCGATCTTCATCGGCGGTATCGGCCTGTTCGGCGCGTTCCTGTTCCTCAACTACTACATGCAGCAGATCCTGCACTACTCGCCGGTCATGACGGGTCTGGCGTTCCTGGCCATGGTCGCCACCCTCGTCATCGCCGGAGGGATCTGCGCCACTCAGCTCTACCCCCGCTTCGGCGCGAAGCTCCCGGTGACCGTCGGCATGCTCATCGCCGCCGGCGCCATAGCATGGCTCACCGGCATCGACCCGCACGGCACCTACGCCACCACCACCCTCGGCCCGCTCCTGGTCCTGGGGTTCGGCATCGGCGCCAACATCGCCCCGGCGATGAGCGCCGGAACCACCGGCGTCCGGCCGCAGGATGCGGGCATCGCCTCAGCCACCGTCAACACCGCCCAGCAGATCGGCGGATCGATCGGCACGGCCCTGCTCAACTCCCTTGCCGCCTGCGCCTTGGCCGGCTACCTCGTCGGCAAGAACGCAGCCACCCCGGCCATCCAGACCGCAGCCGCCCTGCACAGCTACACTGTCGCCTTCTGGGCCACCAGCGCCATCTTCACCGCCGGCGCTGTCATCTGCGGCCTGGTCCTGCCCACTGGCAAAACCACACCCGCCGATCCCGAACCCGCCATCTGACGGACAGGACGGGACGACGAAACGCGGGCCGTCGACGGGGGCGAGCAGCCCGCCGCCCCACATCTGGGCCAGCTCGATCGAGGACTGGGCGGTGACCCGGGTCGGCTTCGCCACCCCGGCCGGACTCGGTGGGCTCGAACCGGGCGTCGTGCCCGTTCCGCGGCCGATTCCCGCCTCGGAGCCTGCGGCTGGCCCCTGATCCGCGACCGCCCCGGCGTTCCCGGTCGACCTGGACCCTACGGCAGGCCCGTCTCCGTGGCAGCGCCCGGCGTCAGCGTCTTCGCCTCCACCGCCCCCTCCAGCACGTCCCGCACGGTGAAGCGGCCGAGGGCGGTGGCCACCGCGTCGGCGACCGTGCGGTCCAGCGCGATGAGTGTCCTCTGCACGGTGCGGCCGGTGACGCAGGCGGGGTCGGGGCCGTGCAGGCCGAGCACGGGTTCGTCTCCCTGGAGCAGCAGCCAGACCTGCTGGAGCGTGACGCGGGCGGCGTCCACCGCCAGCACGGAGCCGCCGTTCACGCCGGAGCGCGAGTCGACCAGCCCCGCGCCGCGCAGCGGCCCGAGGACGCGGCGCACGTAGACCGGGTTGCCGTTGGCGCTGCGGGAGAGTTCCTCAGGATGCGTTTGCGGAGCAGGGGCAGCTTGGCACGGCCGAACATCTGCCGTTTGAGCATCTTGATCCGGTTCACTGCGCCTTCGACAGCGCCGGAGCTATAGGGCAAGGTGAGGCCGTTGGTGACAGCCTGGGTGTCCTGTCGCAGCCCCGCGACGAAGGAGTTGAGGTCCGGTAGGTCGTCCGCTTGGACCTTGGACATCCATTCCTCCAACTGGTCACCGTGGCGCTTGGTCATCAGCTCACCACGGGCAGTGCTGCGAGCCGCAACGCGTATGACCTCGCACCCG
Organism: Streptomyces lacaronensis; assembly: GCF_047337785.1. NCBI lineage: Bacteria > Bacillati > Actinomycetota > Actinomycetes > Kitasatosporales > Streptomycetaceae > Streptomyces > Streptomyces lacaronensis. The sequence continues at coordinate 185,638 of NZ_JBLHDK010000003.1, read as the reverse complement.
GCGGTCCGGCCCGGCCTGCGGATCCGGCCACCGGCTCAGCCGACCGGCCGCCGCCCAGCACGTCGAGGGCCGCCCCAGCTCTTACGTCGACGACGTCGGAAGTTGTTGAGCCTGCGACGGACAGCCGGATGGGACCGCTCGCCACGTCGTTCGATGAGCGACGTCGCGCCAGGCCCGCCGCGCTGTCGACGGCGGGCCCGCGGTCAGAGGCCGAACCGATGCGATGAGCTGCCTTGATGCGTTGGTGGGGAAAGATGGCCCGGCTTCATGCGCTCCGAGGTAGTGGAGGGGCGGATGTCGGTGTACGGTCGGGTCCGCCCTCCGGGCTCACCCGTGGCTCGCCGCGCCGGTCGGGTGCAAGCAACACCGCAGCTCCACGGTTTGTGAGATCTCGCCCTCGGCCTTCCCGGGGATTCCCCGTCTCCTGCGGGCGCCTGCCATAGTGAGCCCATGACCGACGCGTACGAGCGGATGATGCGGGCCAACCAGTCGAACTGGGACGCCCGGACCCCGGTCCACCTCGCCAGCCGGTTCTACGGGATCGACGGGGATCCCGACCCGTTTCGCTGGTTCGCTTCGTGGGAGTGGGAGGACCTCGGTGAGGTGGTCGGCCGCGACGTGCTGCACCTGCAGTGTCACCTCGGCACGGAGACGATTGCCTTCGCGCAGCGCGGGGCGCGGACCGTCGGCCTCGACTTCTCCGCGGCATCTGTGACGGCGGCGACTGGCATCGCGGCGCGTGCCGGCTTCGACGTGAGGTATGTACAGGCCAATGTGTACGACGCAGTGGAGGCCCTCGGCGGGCGGCGGTTCGACGTCGTCTACACCGGCAAGGGCGCCCTGTGCTACCTCCCCGACCTGAACCGCTGGGCCGGTGTCGTCGCCCAACTGCTGCGCCCCGGCGGCCGCTTGTATGTCGTGGAGTTCCACCCGCTCCTCAACTCGCTGGGCCCCAAGCCCGCCCCCGGGGAGGGGCCCGAACTCCTGCTGCGGCATGACTACTTGGGTGGCAGCGGCCCCGTACACCGCGACGCGACACACACCTACACCGACGGCCCGGCCGTCGAGGGCGCCACCGACAGCTACGAGTGGACGCACGGGCTGGGCGAGGTCGTCAATGCCCTGATCGGAGCCGGTCTGGACATCCGGCGGCTGCGCGAGAGTCCTGAACTGCCCTGGCCACGCTGGCCCCGTATGGTTCGTGGCTCATCCGGCTGGTGGCGGCTGCCGGAGCCGCAGGTCCCTCTGCTGTACGGACTTTTGGCATCCCGCTGAGCGAACGGCCGCGGTGGTGACCTATACGCTGGCGAGGCTGCCGTGAGCCCGAGCCGGCGGAGTGCGCCGCGCGCACTGCGGTGACCCCAGCGCGAGTTCTCGGGGCCGACTCGGATCTCCGATCGGCTGGATCTGGCGGTCCTGACCGCCGCTCAGCTGACCTGGAACGGCGGTCGGGTCTGGTGTGACGCTCCGGGGTCCGTCCGGCGCCTCGTCGGCGCCTTCGCAGTCGGCGTTCGCCTCCGGACTCGGCTCCTCCTGATAGACCCGGCGGATCCGATGGCGCCCGCCACGCGGGAGGAGCTCGGCACGGTTGTCTCCGTCCCCGTGACGCGCAAGCCTGCCCCACAGTTCAGCAGCCGCTGACCGGGAAAAGCGTTCCGCTATTGCCCGGATGCCGAAACAGTAGCGGAAGCGAAGACTGAGCAACCGCCAGATCCACATGACGAAACAAGAGGGACCTGTATGTCGCCTGCCGCTTCCACTCGTCTGTCCGTTGTCATCGATACGGACCCCGGGGTAGATGACACCTGGGCGATCTTGTTCCTGGCCGCCCAGCCGGACGTCGAGATCGTCGCTGTTGGAGCCGCGCACGGCAACGTGCCCACTGCCGTGGCGGCCGCCAACGCCTTACGTGTGCTCGACGTCGTCGGCCTGGATCAGGTACCGGTTGCCCTGGGCCATCCGGTTCCTCTTCAGCAGCCTTTACAGACGGCAGAGTTCGTCCACGGCGCGGATGGACTGGGTGGCAAGGCGGGGCCTCCGTCACCGCGACAGGTCAGCGCGGAATCAGCGGCGGAGCAGCTGGTACGCCTCGCCAGACAACGGCCGGGAGAACTGACGTTGCTCGCCCTGGCGCCGCTGACCAACATCGCCCTCGCCCTTCGGATGGAGCCGAACCTCCCCCGACTCCTGCTCCGTGTGGTGTGCATGGGCGGTGCGTTCCACGTCACGGGCAATGTCACTGCCTGGGCCGAGGCGAACTCCGCACATGATCCGGAGGCAGCAGAGGAGGTGCTGCGCGCGGGGTTCGACCTGATCATGGTGCCACTGGACATGACCGAACACGCATGGGCTGACGCATCCTGGCTGAAACGGATCGCGGATGCCGCCGCCCCGGCTGCCCGCTTCGCGTCCTCGGTGCTTGAGACCTACGTTGCCCTCTATAGCGACGCTCACGGCACCATCGGCTGCGTCCTGCACGACCCACTGGCTGCGGCCATCATGGTTGATGAGTCCTTGGCGACGTACAAGGAGCGCCAGGTCATGGTCGAACTTGCGGGACATGCGCGTGGCGCCACACTCATCGATGAACGGAAGTTCACCACGATCCACGGGGGTATCCCCGATCAACGGCCTACGGTGCGGATAGCCGCCACCGTGGATGCTGCCACTGCCATGGATCGCCTCCACCGCGCTCTGATCACGCCTGAGGCCGGTCAGTAACCGAAACCACACTTGCCGTAGCTCTTGACAACCCTTCAGGGTAGGTCCTGAGCACCTCGGGGGTCCCTCGAGTGGCCCGGCCGCCTGGCCTCGCTCGTAGGCGGCCGGCTCGCGCGAGCTGAACCAGGAACCAGGCGGTGCCACGGCGAAGCGGTGATCTCCGGGGGCACCGCCCGGAGAGCGGCCCACCACCCCGACACGGCGTCACAGTTATGCCGATTTCTATGACGCGCCGCGCGGACGAGGGCGGCGGTGTGGGTGGTCAGGGTGGTCGCCCGCAAGGTGAGCCCGGACAACAGCTGCTGGCGAGTTCCCATTCGTCCTCGGCGCCTGGGGTAAGGCCAGGACGACGGCGCGTTGGGCCTGGGAAGTGGCGCGTTCGCCGGCGAAGCCGTGCCGCTCGGCCTCGGTGCGAGGGGTCTCATACGCGTCGGCCGTCCAGGTTGCCGGCAGCGGACCGCGGAGCACCTGCTGACCACCCAGCTCACCCAGCTGCGAGCGGCGACCCCGGTGACGCTTGAGCCCGCGGACGACGGCCCGATCTGCGCAAGGCGGCGCGACCGGCAACGGGCGCTGCCTCTCTCACCTGATCTGCCACTACACCGCGCCTGGCACCACAGGACACACACCAGCTGGCCGAAAGCGAACGGGGAGCAGCATGGCTACCGGGGGATGGGGGGCCGGGAAACGGCCTGGGTCAGTCTGGTGGCAACGGACCGGGAGGCCAGGGCGGCTGGGGCGCTCCCTACGGACCACCGCAGGGCGGCCCGTACGGTCCGCCACCGCCGAATCCGGGTCCGTACCCGTACCCGTACCCGAACCAGCCTCCCGTACCCCTACGGCCCCCAGCCCACGAGGCCCGCCGCCCGGCGCCGCCGCCACCATCGCTCTGATCCTCGCCTACGACGTGGATCCGAACCGTTGGCAGGACGCGGCGTACGGCGGTGCCGCCCAACTCATCATCGCCCCGTTCGTGCTGATCATCGCCGCGCCCCTGGTCATCATCGGATTCATCTACTACGCGCCCCCGCACCTGCGGCCGCATCTGCGGATAGGGCCCGAGCTCGAAGGCTGTTGGAGCCCTGGCTGTCGCGTATCCATTTTGGGATGACAGCCCTGGGAGATGAGTGTTCCGGCTCAGTGGGAGAGGGCAAGCTCGTCGGCAACCGTGTTGAGTCGGCTCAGTCCGCTCGCTGATCCAAAGGGGACACTACGATCTGGCGATCTCTTGCCGGAGCTGTTGGGTGAAGCGATGCAGGAGGTCCAACGTCTCCCGGAACTCGGCCCGGCGGTCGTCCCTGCCATCGGTGGGTCGGGTGCTCCATACCCGACGCGCGAGAGCATCAGCGAGATCGATGGTGTCGCTGACGCAGAGCAGGTAGAGGGCTGAGCGTGCCTCCTGCATCCGGTTCGCCAGTTCGTTGGCTCCGGGACCATCGTCGTTCAGCTGTGTTTCCTTCAGATAGTCCAACAGCTGAACTACCGCCGTGTTGAAGCCGATCCCTGCTTTGAGTTTCTGCTCGCGGAGCCACATGCGGTCGTGTCGGTGCGCGGTGAACCACGAACCGAACACCACCCCTATGAGGCCGATAGCGGCCCCGATGGTCACAGACAGGATGTTTTCCACGGTCAGCTCCCCCGACGCACAGCGAACGTCAGGCTACAGAGGCTGTCGGAGGCGTCGCACTCGATGAGCGCGCTCGCATGCCAAGGGTTTGTTGATCCGAACGAAACGGCCTACCCCGCACACCGGCGGCAGGGAATCACCACCGCGATTCTGCACGCCGGTGCCCGATGGGCCGCAGCACGTGGCGCCGAGAAGCTGTACCTGCGAGTCATGGACGACAACCACAGCGCGCGCCGGCTGTACGGCCGCGTCGGATTCCGCGCTTCGCGCACCTATCACTACCGGCTCAAGTCGTAAGCCGGTTGCTGCCTCCGCGCCCACGGCCGCGGCCTTCCGACGGCGCTCACAACTCGGCCATTTTGGGCTGCCCAGCCCACTTCTTGGAGTTAACGCCACTCAGCCCTGGGCTGTCAAGCCCAATCTGGGGTTATCCTGGAGCATGACCATCAACACGGCAGCTCCGACGCCTGACAAGCTCACGTCCAAGGGGAAGGCGACGCGTGCCCGCATCCTGGACCAGGCTGCTGAGCTGATTTACACAAAGGGTGTCCACGCGACGAACAACGAGCAGCTCCGCCGCGCCGCCGGCGTCAGCGGATCGCAGCTCAACCACTACTTCTCGACCAAGGAGAGTCTCGTCCTGGCCGTGATCGCCTGGCAGGCCGAGCGCGTCCTCACCTTCCACCGCAGTGAGCGATTCGCCTGCTTCGACAATCTCGACGAAGACGGACCTTGACGTTCACGACGAGCTCGCGAGTGTGTTCGACCAGTGGAGGGTCATCTTCCGCGATGGAATCGCGCGCATGCGGCAACTCGGTCGCATCAGCCTGCGTTGCAGTCAGCCATCGACTACGTGCAGACCTTCGCGACGTCTCTCGACCCCGGCGTACTCCAAGCTCAGTAGCCGCTTCCACGTGGACGGGTCAGCGGAGCTCGGCATTATGCGACGCCGCAGAGTACTCCGCCGGTAAACGATCGCGCCCCAAGTGGATGCGGCCGCCGTCGGCGGTGTGGATCTGCCGGAAGCTGGTCGAGTGGTCCTCGGTCGCGGGCATGACCTTGATCGGAATCGTGCCGTTGACTGAACCAAGAGCCGAATATTCGCAGGTCGGAGGTGGTGTCTGCTAGCTTCCCGGCCATGCTTGAGACCGGCGATTCGGGCCGGGACCTGGTGGGCTTCGTGCTGCCGGAAACCGGTGGGTTGGCGGAGACTGCCGACCCGGCACGTCCCTATGCGCTGCTCGACGCGGACGGTGCTGTGGTCGTACCCGTGGAGGCGTTCTTCGCGGAGCTTCAGGCGTATTCGCGGCCGGCGACGACGGTCCGGTCCTACAGGATGGACCTTCTGTGGTCGTGGCGGTTCCTTTCCGGCTGGGGGGCCGGGATCGGGCGACGCGGGTGGAAGCACGGGACTTGGCGAGCCCGTGCCTCGATAGCTGCCGTCGGCGATGGTCATGGTCGTGCCGACTGCCGCCGATAGGGTGTTCAGCACGAGCGACGATACGCGGCGGGTGGTCGCGGCCTGGGGGCGAATCCGAGACGTGGCTGGGTGAGCACGCTGCTGCTTCGGCCGGTTTGCTGCGCCCTCCGGCCGGTGAAGCCGCCATCGCGGCGGCGGAGGTGGCCATTGGAATGAGTTCCCGGCGGCGCTCGCGGGCTGGTATCGGATCCATGACGGTTTCGACGAGGGCCATGGTCCTGGGGTTTTGCCGTCCGGCATGACGATGTTGCCGCTGGCTGAGGGGGAGTGGACACCGGATGCCGAGGCCTTGGCCCGCGCCCAGCTCGCCGCCGCACGGGGCGCTGTGATGGTGGCCCCACACGGTCTCCGGCGCCGGTGCCCCCATCGCCGTCGCCCTCGTCACCGCGGACTGTCTGTCAGCGGTGAGGCGGTTACACACCATAATCGCCGGTTATGTAAGGTACGCCCCGATTGTGGGTAAAAGATCCTCGTGACCACCAAACCGTGGCGCCCGGTTACACTCGCGTCGGCCGTACCCGTCCCTCTGGCGGCGGCACTCCTCACGGCCAGGGGTACCGCTCACGCTGAAACCAGCGTGAACGAGATCGCCCACGTGCTGCGGAGCAGGCTCGTCTACGTGGATCGCGCGTCCGGCGCACTGAGCGCCGGGCAGGCGCGCGAGCTGGCGGGCAGCATCCGCGACACGGGCGTGCCGTCCTATGCCGCTGCCCTGCCGGACGACTCCGCGTACGGAGGAGAGCGCATCTTCGACCGGCTGTGTGCCGCCGTCGACCGGCCGGGCGCGTACGCGGTGCGCTCGGCTCATCGTTCGGCGCGGCCTCCGACGCCGCCCCGGTACTGCCGGGGCACGTCTCGCAGGCACTGGCGCTGCAGAACCTGCGCCGGCACCACGGTGACCTTCCGGCGGTCCTGGACGGGTTCGTGGCCGATGTGGCGGCGCGGGCCGGCGGCGGGGCGACGGAGGTCAGACGGACCTTGCGAGGTCGAACCGCGGACGACGGCGAGACGGGCGTGGACCGCACCCTTTCATTCGACGCATATGTTCTCAAAGCATGGAGAGCGACATGCTGTTCATAGGGCTCATCATCCTGGCCGCGGCGGCTGTTATCGGCGTGGTAGGCGTGCTGAGCAACCTCGACGGTGGGCATGTGCTCACCGATGGCTTCTCTCTGTTCGGTTTCAACGGCGGCGGCTACACCGGAACGGTGTTTCTCTCCGGGATCGTGATCGGCGCCGCTGCCCTGCTCGGGCTGAGCCTGATGATGGCCGCCGTGCGCCGCAGGCACGCCGCGCGCCAAGGGCTCACCCGGCACCGCCGGGAGGCCGCGCCGGTCGACCGGGATCGCGATGAGGTGGCTGGCAGACACGAGCCCGCGGACGACGAGTCCGCCCGCGGCACTCGGCGCCATGGCCGACCGCGTCTATTCGGGCACCGCACCGCCCATCGATAGGAAGGCAGTGACTCATGAATGTCGGGAAGAAGATGGCCCACACGGCCGAAGCGGTGCGAGGCAGCGCCAAAAAGGCGCTCGGCCGGGTCACCGGTAACCGCCGCATGCAGGCGGAAGGGCGTGGCGGCAAGGTGAAGGGCAACGCCAAGCAGTCCGGTTCGAAGATCAAGGACGCCTTCCGGCACTGATCCGCGGTAGACGATCACAGGACGCGGCTGGGACAGCCTTTTCGGGGCCGTGGTGACGTCAAGGCGTCAACTCGTCAGGTACGTCCCCACGGGGCGGAGTCACCCTCGTGCCCAGAACCCCGAGGGACGCGTCCGGCCTGTCGGGCTGCCCGTTTTCTCTCCCGCAAGGCATTGGAGGACTTCGGCCCTCGACCACCAGCGGTCCGTCAGACGCGAGGTCATCGTCCACCTGGGAACGCTGGACTCCGTCGTCGGCAAAGAGAACGTGATCTTCCCGGGGCCCCGGCACCGGCAAGACCCGCCTCGCCGCCGGGCTCGGCATCCGGGCCCCGCCAGCCAGGCCGGCCACCGGGTCGCTTTCGCCACCGCCGCCCAGTGGGTCGCCCGCCTGGCCGACACCCATCAGACCGGGCGGACTGGTCCGGGGCTTGGAGCAGACCGCCGGCAAGCTAGGAGTCGCCTGGCCAAACAGGTAAATCCCACCTGCCCACGCCCAGGACCGGGCGTCCGCCGGAGGTGGCGCACGGTAGGCCGTCCTCGTGGCCGGGCACTGCGGGCCCGCCCGGGTGGCGCATCGCCACTGCCCCCGGCCGCAGCGCCGACTGCTGCAGGAACACAGCCCCCTGCAGCATGACGCCCAGGTGGCGGGGGCCGGACGCGAGGCGCGTCTCCTGGTCGTCGGCGTCAATGTCGACGGCGTGGGCGGTCCCGCACATGAGGGGCCGCAGGTCCTCCCAGGGGACCACGGAGCGCACCGTGCCCGCCGCGTGCCCGCCGCGTGCGCGCGCGTCAGCAGCTGAGCGGCGAGAGAATCGAGCGTGTTGGCGATCTCCGTGGTACGGCCAGGGCGTGCTCCGGCGCGGCATCCGGCGTGGTCGCGCACGATGGTGATCAACGGGTGTAGGGCAACGTGGTGAGCAGCTCGACGGTGCACAACTCGGGGAACACCACCAGATCGGCCCCTTCGCAGGCGGTCAGCAGATCTTTCACGTGGCTGACGAACCCGGAGAAGTCCTCGATGGGACGCACCGCGGAGTTCACCGCCGCGAGCGAGACGTGCCGGGCCATGCGGCAGTCTTTCCACTATCGCGAGCTGTTCTCAGCGCAACAGGCCGAACTCGATCAGCGCGGTCCGGATGACCTCGATCTCCGCCTCATCTGCCTCGACCAGGGGAAGCCGCACCCCGCCGACGCGATGGCCGAGCAGATTGAGTGCCGCCTTGATGGGAATCGGGTTGGTCGTCACCGAGAGCGCCCGGTACAGCGGCCGCAGCCGGGCGTCGATCTCCGCGCGACGGTCGGGTTCGTCGACCATGCGTCGCATCAGCGGTCCGGCGACCTGGCTGGCGACGAGAACGCCGCCGCAGCCCCCGAGTTCGAGGGTACGGGCGAAGACGTCGTCATCGCCCGCATAAAGCCCCAGGCCGTCGAGAGGGGCGAGATTGGCGTTGTTGGCCTGCTTGACGTAGTCGATGTGTTCGATCTGAGCCAGTTCGCCGAGCAGGTCGTTGGGCATGTCGATGCCGGTACGGGCCGGGACGTTGTACACCATGACGGGCTTTCCCGCCGCCTTGGCGATCTGGCACGCCGGGTTCGGGAGGGCGGCATGGAGAAACGGGCCGGGAGGAATCCCGGAACCGCGCTCCATGCCGACCCCACCACGACGTGGGCGTGGTCGACTCCGACGCCCGACTGCTCGGCAAGCTCAGGATCAGCGACGACGCGGCGGGCTTCCAGAGCCTGCTGCGGCTGCTGGCCGAGCACGGCGACAACCTGGACGATCCGATCCCGGTGGCGATCGAGACGTTCCGCGGACTCCTCGTGGCCTGCCTACGGGCCTCGTGCCGGAAGGTCTACGCGATCAATCCGATGGCCGTCGCCCGCTACCGCGACCGGCACGTCGTCTCCCGCAAGAAGTCCGACCACCAGGACGCAGTCGTGCTGGCGAACATCCTGCGGACCGATGCCGAGCTCCACCGGCCGCTGCCGAGCGACTCCGAACTGGTCAGAGCGATCGCCGTGCTGGCGCGGGCCCAGCAGGACGCGGTTTGGGACCGCACCCGCGCCCATAACCGGCTCCGATCACACCTGCGCGAGTACTACCCCGCGGTCCTCCAAGCGTTCGCCGACAAACGTGAGCGGCTGCTGTGTCGGGAGGCCCGCGCGATCCTGGCGATCGCACCCACTCCGGCCGAGAGCGCCCGGCTGACCCGCACTCGGCTCAGGGCAGCCGTGACGAGGGCCGGCCGTCAGCGCCGGATCGAGGCCGGGACCGACCGGCTCCTTGAGATGTTTCGCCGGACCTGGCTTCGCCGGCCGGCCCTTGTTGAGAAAGCGATGGGACAGCAGACGCTCGCCCTCCTCGCCCAGCTCGACGCGGCCTGCTGGGCATGCGACGACCTCGCCCACGACACCGAGGAACTGTTTCTGCAGCATCCCGACGCGGAGATCATCACGAGCTTCCCCGGCTTGGCCACGCTCACCGGCGCCCGGATACTCGCTGAGATCGGTGACGACCGAACCCGCTTCGCCCAGGCCCGGGATCTGAAAGCCTATGCCGGAAGCGCCCCCATCACTCGCCAATCAGGCAAGAGCCGCCGCGTCACCCATCGCCGCATCAAGAACAGTCGTCTGGCCGCGAGTGGGCGGCACTGGGCGTTCTCCGCACTGACCGCCTCACCCGGGGCTCACGCCCACTACATCCGGCGACGCGACACCGGCGACCGCTACCACGCTGCCCTCCGCCATCTGTTCAACCGCATGCTCGGACAGCTCCACCACTGCCTGACCGACCGCCAGAGATTCGATGAAGCAATCGCCTTCACCCGTCCTGAGCCGTCCTCGCTCGCAACAGCTGCTTGACCCCATAACTGCATGGGGTGTCTTGTCCGCGTATGCCTTGAGGTCGACATCGGCGAGTGCGTCGATGATGCCGTGCTCCCGTGCCGCCGTCAGGTCGTGGGTGGCGCCGGGCAGTGCGGGCGAGGCCCACAGTAGCCGTCCGAACGGGTCGGTGAGGACCTGGACGTTCATACCGTGGTGCCGCTTCTTGCCGGAGTAGTAGGGCCGGTCGGCGGCGATCCGGTCGATCGGCAGCACGGTGCCGTCCACGATCATGTACGCCTTCGTGCCGGCCGTCACCATCGCTTCGGCGGGCGTCGGCGCGAGCGCGGCCAGGACTTTGACCGCTTCGTGGACATAGTGGTACACGGTGGCGATCCCTATGCGGAATCCGGTCGCGAGCTGCGCGTAGGTGTCGCGACACTGCAGGTGGGCCAGGGCGAGCAGAGCTTGGCGCCCCGGAGCCAGCGGCTGCCGGCTGCCGATCTCCCGGCGTCGTGCCGCCAGTTCCCGGCTGAGGTAGCGCAGGTGCGCGGTGGACAGGTCCGTCGCCGACGGGTAAACAAGCACGCGGAGCTCCTGGAACGACAGTTGATCTTGGTCGACAACTCGTCTACCAGGAGCCTCTTTGTTCTGTGGACGTGTCCAACTCGTGTTCGCCGCTGGCAGGTTGGAAGAGGCTCAGTGTCACTGCCGCGACGGCGCCGAGTACGACGATGGCGATGCCCCCGAGCAGGGCGTTGGCCATGCCGGAGTCGAATGCCTCGCGGGCCGCGTCGGCCAGGCGGGCGCCTGGCCGTCCACCGAGTTCCGCCGCCGTACGCAGCGCGCCGGTCAGCGATCCGCGGGTTGCTTCCGCCGCCTCGGGGGACAGGCCGCGCACCGCGTCGCCCGTCTCGGAGCGGTAGGTGGTGTTGAAGACGCTGCCGAGGACGGCGATACCGAGGACTCCGCCCAGTTCGCGGGTGAGGTCGTTCAGCGCGGAAGCTACTCCCTGCTTCTCGGCCGGTAGCGTGGTGACGATGGCCTCCGTAGCCGGGGTTGCGGCGAAGGCGATTCCCGCGCCGAGCAGGGTGGTACTGCCGAGGAAGGGCCAGATGCCTCCCCCGTCTACGGTGGTTGCCAGTAGCCCCAGGCCGGCGGCGATCAAAACCATGCCCAGAACCATCACGGCACGTGAGCCGCACCGTTGGGCGAGTGAGGGGGCAGCGGGTGAAAACACCATCGCACCGGCGGCCATCGCGATCAGGGCGAGCCCGGAGCGCATAGGCGAGTAGTCGAGGATCTGCTGCAGATACTGGAGACCGAGGAAAAAGAAGCCGAACATCGCGATCGACTCGGTGATGATCACAAGCGAACCGGCGGCAACGCCTCGTATCCGAAACACCCGTACGTCGAGCAGTGGCTGCGCGCTCCTCAACTCCCAGCCGATGAACGCCGCGAGACCAGTGGCGCCCACTGTGAAACCCGCGAGCACCGCTCTGTCGGACCAGCCGCTTTCCGGCCCCTCCACGATGCCGAAGACCAGCGCCCCGACGCCCACGACGGACAGCAGCCCGCCCATCGCGTCAAGCCGTACCGATTCGGCGTTCTTCGAGGTGGGCGCAAGGATAGCCGCGACCACCAAAGCGAGCGTGGCGAGCCCGGCATTCGCCGCGAACACCGAACGCCAGGTGTATGCCTCCAGAAGGCCGCCAGCCATCAGTACGGCCAGCAGTGCAGACCCGAAGCTCACACCGGACCAGATGCCGACTGCCCGGCCGCGCTCATCGGGTGGGTAGACGTGGAGGGTGATCGACAGGGTCATCGGCATGACCAGGGCCGCGCCAACGCCCGCCAGACCGCGCAGAACGATGACCAGGTTCACGTCGTCGGTCCAGACAACGGTGCCCGAAGCCAGAGCAAAGATGATGAGACCCGTGAGCAGGACCCCCTTGCGGCCGTAGCGGTCACCGAGCGCACCACCCAGGAGTAGTAGGCCGGCGAAGGTCACCCCGTACGCATTCATGATCCATTGCAGCTCCGACTCGGTGGCTCGCAGATCGCGCGCCATGTCGGGCACGGCTACCAAGAGCGAGGCGAGCATGCCGACCACGACGGCGAGCGCGAGGCACATCACCGCGAGTACGGCGGTCCGATGGGCGGCCCCGGGCCGCACGGCTGGGGGAGCCGGGGACTGCTGCACGACGATCACTCCACTCAAACGAACGTTTCAAACGGCCGTTTAAATTGCACCATACCCGCCTTGCTTGAATCAAGCGTTCGCTTTAATTTGGCGGAATGAACGAGACCCGTCCCGCCGCGAGCCGATCCCACCCACCCGCGGGCCAGTCCCGCCCCGCCTCCACTCGGGATCGCCTCCTGGATGCCGCAGAGCGGCTCTTCGGCGAGCATGGCTTCGCCGCCACTTCACTGCGGGCGGTGACGGTCGCGGCCGACGCCAACGTGGCGGCGGTGAACTACCACTTCGGCTCCAAGGAAGGGCTGCTGCGTGCAGTTGTCGAGCGCGCGATGGCCGCCGTCAACGGTGAGCGCCTGCGCCTGTTGGAGGAACTGCGCGCCTCCGGTCACCAGCCCAGCGTGGAAGAGCTGGTGCGCATTTTCATCCTGACCGGCGCACGCCTCGTGGAGCAGAGCGGTGACCGCGGCACGGACGTCGCCCGGTTCCTCGGTCGTGTGATCTCCGAGCACGACCCGGCCATCCGGCGGATCTTTGGGACGGAGGTCGGTCCCGTGGAGGGCCGATACCTCGAAGCCCTGCAAACCGCGCTTCCCCAACTGCATCCAGATGAGGTCGGGTTCCGTTACCGTTCCATGGTCGGCCTGTTGGGCCTCTACCAGTCAGGTGCCCTCGCCGATCTCCATCCACGTGGCGACGCAGAGGCTATGACGAATGCCGCTGAGGCCGAACGACTGATCACTCTGCTCACCTCGGCGTTCCACGCGCCGGCCACCACCAGCTAAACCTCGCCACCGAAGGTGCGGCCCCCGCCGGAGGTACGCGAGCCGTCCGAGTGGCCCAGCCAGCACCGCCCGCGTTTCGTCTGCCCCGGGGCCAGGGGATATCTGCGGCGGCTTCACGGGCGGCTGTGACTGAGTAGTGATCTTCGGGGGCTCGGCTGCTCTGTTCTGGTGTCCCGTCTTTTGGCTGAGAGTTGGAGCTGGGGGAGTGGTTGCGTTTCGGGTGTGATTGGCGTGGCCTGGTGGTGTGTTCGGTTTGGTTGTTCGGGCGCTTGTCCTGGGGTCCGGTAGTGTCACGGGGTGCTGATGCTCCTCCGGGGGCGGTTGTGGGGTCGGTAGTGCTGTTCTGCGAGGTGGTCCAGGCGGATGGTTTCGAGGGTGGTTTTGGTGATGCGTTCGGTGCCGTCGATGAGGGCGGTGATGGCGGCCTGGCGGATGAGGGGGGCGAGGCTGCCGATGCGGCCGGCGGTGCGCTGGTGCAGGTAGGGGGCAGTTGGGGGAGGGGCCCGGGCCGGTGGTGGCGCAGGTCGAGTGCGGCTTCCACCGCGGTGATGAGGTCGCGGAAGGGCTCTGGGTCGCCGAGGCGGGCGGGGAAGGCGGCGCAGTCGATGAGGGAGGCGCGTCCGGCGACCTGAGCGCCGCGTACTCCGGTGAACAGGGGGGGGTGGCGGTGACGTCGATGCCGGCGTAGACGAAGGTGGCGCCGATGCGTTCGGTGAGGTCTTTGAGCAGGTCGGCACTCTGGGCGCCGGTGGTGGTGCGGGGGTTGAGCCGGTGGACTTCGTCGATCATCACGAGCTGGACTTTGGCGGCGGTGTAGGTGTGACAGACAGAGTTGGTGAATCTGGACCTGGGACATGCCTGCGGCGACGGGGATGCCGAGGTGGCGGGCGAACTCGGTGGCCAGCGTCTTGGCGCTGGCGGCGGGCGGGACCAGGACGTAGGCGACGGGGACCTGCCCAGCTGTGGCTGTGGCGCCGTGGCGGCGGGTGTGGGCGAGGTGGCAGGCGCGGCCGACCTGGAGCAGGGCGGTGGTTTTCCCGGCGCCGGCGGGCCCGGTGACGATAGGGGACGGCCGTGCGGTGACTGCCTGGTGGCGGCCGAGGATCATCAGGGTGCGCACGTTCTTGGCGAGGGTGTCGATGGCCGGGGTGCGCACGGTGACGAACCGTGAGTGGTAGGCCAGGCATTCCCCGAGGCTTGCGAGGTGGCGCTTCGCGTGGGGGAGGAGCTGGCACGGGCATGGTGGCGAAGGCATGGAAACCGTTCCAGGTGGTCACCGACTGCTGCTGCGCCTCTGGGGCGCCGACACCGGCAGGGCTCGCCGCGGTGCCGGGCGGCCACCTCGGCTGTTGACGGGGAACTGCCAGCCGTCGTGTTCACCATTGCCCGGCCTCTGCTTCGGCGTCCCAGAATCCGTATCCGCCTGCCTCGGCCGGCAGTACGCCCGCGCCCTCCGGCTCGCTGGTGTCAGTCTCGGCCGCCAGGGCTTCGTGTGGGTGGAAGTGCTGGTCGGTGGTCCAGCGGCGGAAAAGGGCCGCTGCTGATCCAGGGTGAGAGTCCGGCCGCGGAAGCCGCTGGGCTCCTTGGCGGTCAGGGTGCGAGTCGGGTCGACCAGCACGATGTGCTGCGAGCGGGCGAAGCGGAAGAACTGACGCAGCACGGTCAGCCGCCGCTTGCGGCCCTTGGGCAAGGGGGCCGGGAATGCTTCGATGTCGTGCACGTCCACCAGCGCCCAGTCGTCCTTGCCGCGATGGTTCACGTGGTATCGAAGGCGATGACGGCTGGTCTGAGGGGTTCGGGGACGGCGTCGATGCGGCGTTTGCGCCGTCCGGCTGCGAGCCGTTCGGCCCGGTCGGTGGGCAGGGCCAGGCCGCGCTGGGTGAACGAGGTCCTCAAGCGCGCGGGGCGAAGGAGCCCATCGACCGCGCGGGCCTGCGCGACGGTTCCGGAAGAGCCTGGGGCGAGTGGGGCTGGCCGTCATGCAGAAGCCGGTCCAGGCGGGTGATGAACCCGCAGGCCCGGGCGACACAGTTGCGGGCGGTGACATGCGCGACGAGGTCGTCGGGCCACGCGGGCGGGTCGGTGAGCCGCTCGCGGAGATGTTCGCCGTGGACGAAGGGGCGGTCGGGGTGCTTCTGCAGCAGGCCGAGCGGAGTCCCAGACCGGCGTGCCGGCGAAGGGCTCCGCATTCTCGGCAGACTTGCGGCGGCTGTTTGCCCGGCCGGGGCCGGGAGCAATGGCCGCACCACCCGGTCGTCTCACGGGATAGCCCGGCTTGCCGCAGCGGGGACAGGGTTGCTGGACTGCGAGCCGGTCGCCGCGGCGGCGGCATTCCCGGCACAGGCGGTTCTGGGGCGAGCGGATGGGATGGCCGCAGTGTCCGCAGACGCGGGAGCAGGTGATGCACTGGCCGGTGTCCGGCTGGAGCACGCGGTCTTTGCCGCAGGACGGGCATGTCGCCTTCGCTGCCTGTTCTGCCATGCGGCGCCAGCACCGGCAGCAGTGCTGCCGGTCGAGATAGCCGAGCGGCCCGCCGCAGGTGATGCAGTCCCGTTGTTTCGGCCGAGGCGGGGTGACGGGCCGCTCGATGGGGGTGGTGTCGACCTCGATGAGGTCGTTGGGGGTGCACTCCAGCGAGCCTCCGCCAACTTGAGATCGCAGGTCAAAGAGCTGGTGTGACCAGTTCACGGGGTACTCACGCTGGTCGTGGGCGACAGTCTGCGGAGTAGATCATCCGTCAGCGGTTGACTTCGAGGTGCGTCAGAACGAGGAGGGCGCGCAGGAGGTGGGTGGCGCGGGCGGGGTCGGTGCGGAGTTTGGTGAGGGTCCGCCAGTTCTTGAGGTGGGCGAATCCGTGTTCGACCGGTGCGCGTCCGGTGGCGAGGACGCGGTTGGCGGTCTTCTGGCCGGGGGTGAGCTTGTGAGCGCGGGTGGCTGTGAAGCCGGTGACGATCACGGGGTCGTGTACGTCTTTGTCCAGGCCGCGGAAGCCGAGGTCCGCCAGTGCGCCGAGACCGGCGGCGCGCAGGTGGGCCAGAATGTGGTCGTGGCGGGCGGCGGTGTTGTCGTGGGTGCGGCCGGGTCGGGCGGCGGATATCCAGATCAGGCGGCCTTTCTCGTCGGTCAGGGCGAGGAAGTGCAGGCCGTGATGGCGGTGTTTGCCGGAGTAGTTTCGTCGGTCGGCTTTTCCTGTGCGGCGCAGGGTGGGGATGAGGGTGCCGTCGATCAGGACTACCTCCCCGCCCTGCTTGGCGATCTTCTTCAGGGCGCGGGGCCTGCGCGGCGAGGAGGGTGATCAGCTCGTCGCGCCAGCGGCGGACGGTGGACTCGGACACGTTGTTGCCGCCGGCCATGTCGGCCAGGCGCTGGTCGTGGCGCAGCACGGCCAGGACGATCACCGTGATCCTCCCGGGCGGCAGGATCCGCCACCTGGACCGTATTGCCTTCAGAGGACGGGTATGTGACGTTATGTCGTATCTGTCGTCACTGGAACGTATGGGTTCGCAGTATCGGCGCTGGCCAGAGGGCCCGGCCGTGCTGGAGTGTCCCCCGTGAGCGACCGCCAGTCCTACAAGAGCGACTTATCCGACGAGCGCTGGGCCCTGATCGAGCCTGTGATCATCGTCTGGAAGGCCCGACACCGCTCCACCAGCGGCCACCAGGGCAACTACGACATGCGGGAGATCGTCAACGCGCTGCTGTACCAGTCGCGCACCGGCTGCCACTGGGACTACCTCCCCCACGACCTGCCGCCCGCCGGCGCCGTGAAGTACTACTTCTACACGTGGCGCGACGACGGCACCGACCAGACCACCCACGACTTGCCGCGCTGGCAGGTGCGGGAGAAGAGGGGCCGATTAGCCGACCCCAGCCTGGCGGTGCTCGACACCCAGAGCCTGCACGCCGCCGCTGGCGTCCCGGCCGACACGACCGGACGGGACGCGAACAAGAAGGTGCCAGGTCGCAAGCGGGGACTGGCCGTTGACGTGTTGGGCCTGGTGATCGCGGTGGTGGTCCTGGCAGCCTCCATCCACGACAACGCCGCCGGCATCGCGTTGCTGGACAGGGTGATCGCCGGCACCGAGCCGGGCACCGTGAAGAAAGCCCTGGTGGACCAGGGGTTTCCGGATCACCCGCAAGACACTGCTGGAGCTGCCCGATCCGCAACCGCCCGCGAAGCTGCCGGACCATCCGGCATACCAGCAGATCATGGCGGCGTTCACCCAGCCGCGGCCATAGCCGCCCAGCGAGCCCGCGACCAGCCCGCTTGCCCCAGCCGAAAGAGCAAAACTAGCTTCAACTCGCGTACCGCCTCTTACTTCTCGACGAGCCCGACCAGACATTCCCGGAACCTGTCGGGCCGAAGCTGCGTTCGGTGACCGGCCCGGGGTGATGACCGGCGGCCCCGGCGCCGTCCTGTGTTACGCCGCGCCGGGGGTTTCTTCGCTGCGCGTACGTCGCTCGTCGTAGTCGGATCGGGCGGCTTCCACCGCATCGAGGTGATCGACGACCCACCTCAACATCGCTTGCAGGGGTGACTCAAGGCTCCGGCCCAGGTCAGTGATGCGGTATTCGATCGCCACCGGGTCCGTGGAGACGACCAGCCGTTCGATCACCCCGTTGCGCTCGAGCCGCCGCAGGCATGTGGTCAGTGACTTCGGCGTGATGGCAGGCAGATGCTGGCGAAGCTCATTGAAGCGCCGGGGGCGGTCGCACAGTGCCTCCAACACCAGCAGGGACCACTTGTCGAAAAGCTGGTCGAGCAGACGGCGACCGCCGCTGTCGAAGTCCAGTCCACTCACGCCGGTCCATACCTTTCTTCGTGGGTTGATTCGGGTCACTCGTAAGATCCGGACGCCCAGGGGCGCCGGGTGTGGCTGTCATGCTGTTGCCGCTCTCGTGGCTGAAGGAGATTGGCCGCCCGGTGCCCCGCGACGACTCGGCCGCTGATTGGGATGCGCGAACTGAATCGCTTGTATGGACACGTCGGCGAGGTCGTCTGCTGGGAGAGCACGTAAGCACGACGAAGGGAGACCCAGTGCCGGAACTGTGGGCGGGGACGGACGCGGGCAAGGCCGAGCACCACTGCACCGTGATCAACGCCGACGGCACGAAGGTGCTCTCGCGCCGGGTGCCGAACAACGAAACCGAACTGCTGGAACTGCTCGGGGACGTCCTGGAGCTGGCTGACGGCGGCCTGGTCACATGGGCGGTCGACCTGAACGCTGGCGGGGCCGCATTGTGGATCGCCCTGCTGGTCAACCACGGGCAGAAGCTGCTCTACATCCCCGGCCGGACCGTGCACCATGCCTCCGCCGCCTACCGCGGCAGCGGTAAGACGGACGCGAAGGACGCCTTCGTCATCGCTGACCAGGCGCGCATGCGGCGCGATCTGCAACCGTTGCTGGAGACCAGCGAGATCGCCATCGACCTGAAGATCCTCACCGCCCGGCGCATGGACCTTTCGGCCGACCGCACGAGAGCGGTCAACCGGCTCCGCGCGCAGATGCTTGAGTACTTCCCCGCCCTGGAGCGCGCCTTCGACTACAGCGTCTCCAAGACCGCGCTCATCTTGCTGACCGGCTACCAGACCCCCGCCGCCCTGCGCCGGATCGGCCGGGCCCGGCTGGCCACCTGGCTGAAGAACCACGGCGTCCGCGTGGGCAACCACGCCAGAGGGGCCGCAGAAGCCGCCGTCACCGCCGCCGAGGCCCAGTTCACCGCTGTCCCCGGGGAGAAGACCGCCGCGAAGATGGTCCACACCCTGGCCAGGGAGGTGATGGCCCTCGACCAGGAGATCGCGGAGATCGAAGCCCTGATCGAGGGCCGGTTTCGCGAGCATCCCGACGCCAAAGTGATCACCAGCCTGCCCGGCATCGGCAACATGCTGGGAGCGGAGTTCATCGCCGCCACCGGCGGCGACATGACCGCCTTCGGCAGCCCCGACCGGCTCGCCGGCGTCGCCGGGCTCGCCCCTGTCCCCCGCGACTCCGGGAAGATCAGCGGCAACCTGCGTCGGCCGCGGCGCTACAGCCGCAGGCTCCTGCGGATGTTCTACCTCTCCGCCCAGGTCGCTGCCTACAGCTGCCCGGAGTCCAAAGCCTTCTACCAGCGCAAACGATCCGAGGGGAAGTCCCACAAGCAGGCCCTCCTCGCGCTGGCCAGGCGCCGTCTCAACGTGCTCTGGGCCCTCATACGCGACCACCGGACCTTCGAGGTCGGCGCGTCCCACACCGTTGCCGTAGCGGCATGAATCCCTCACGGCCCGTCACCCTGAGGACTTGACTTCACCATTGGGAATCTCCTTCGCGATACCTGATTTCGTTGAAGTATATAGCGCCTACTAGGTATACAGAAGACACTGCCTTGCTCGACCAGTGAAAGCAGGATCCATGACCGGCGAATACTCGGCTATCCAGGTCTCCATCAACGGCGGTGTGGCGCAAGTCGTCATCGACCACCCTCCGCTCAACTTGCTGGACGCCACCCTCATGCTCGACCTGGACCGGTTCGCGGCCTCGATGTCCGGTAACGACGACGTCCGGGTGATCGTCTTCAACAGCGCGGACCCGGACTTCTTCATCGCGCATGGCGACATGACGTTCGCCGACGATCCCGCGGCGTTCGCGGCACTCCCGATCGCCCCCGAGGCCGACCAGTCCCTGAACCCGATGATGCGGCTCCACGAACGCGTCAGGTCGCTGCCGCAGATCACCATTGCCAAGGTGCGCGGGCTGGCGCGCGGTGGCGGTGCGGAACTGCTGTCGGCAATGGACATGCGGTTCGCTTCCCTGGAGCACGCCGGTCTGGCGCAGATCGAGACTGCGGCAGCGATCATCCCCGGCGCGGGAGGCACCGCATACCTGCCCGGTCTCGTGGGCCGCGCACGCGCGCTGGAGATCATCTTGGGTGGGCAGTTGATCGATGCGGCGACCGCGGAACGGTACGGATGGGTGAACCGGGCCGTGCCGGGCGCCGAGCTGGACCACGTCGTCGACACTCTCGCGGCCCGTATCGCCGCTCTGCAGCCTGGTGTCGCTCGCGCCGCGGTCGAAGCGGTCGACGCCGCGCTGGAGTCGACCGCTCACGGCCTGGTAAGGGAGAACGAGCTTCTGGGCCAGCTTCTCGGCAAGCCCGCTGCGGGCCGCTTCACCAAGGCCGCACTGGCCGCCGGCGCGCATACCCGCGACGGGGAGCGCGATCTCGAGGCCATTCTCGACAAGCTCGTGTAGGGGCCCTCTTCAAGCGGACCCCGCTCAGTGCGGGAACGGTTTGAGTGTGACCGTCGCTTCGTGGGAGGCGGCGGTCTTCTCGTACCTGACGGCGACGCCGCGAAAGACCTTGAGCAGAGCTTCAAAGCCAAACGGCTAGGTCGTGCTGAACATACGGGCGGTGCCGTCGGCCCCGGGACAGGCGATCGAAGCTGCGGGAGCAGGTGCCATCGGCCGGGCGGCGTTCAGACCGAGGCATGCCGTGCCGACTGCCTTCGGGCCGTACGTCCCCGGAGCGCCCGACCACGCCGACAACTTCCGCCACGCTATCGGCCGGGGGCATGCAACGTCACGGCATCGAGCCATGGATAGATCCTCGATAAATCACACAAAGAGCACTCAACGCCTGAAAGGCCTATAGTCGAACTTATTGCCCTCTTAGATCCACCTGGCTGCCGATGCCGGCTGTCGGCCTCTGGCTTTCGTCCTCACTGCCGGACAGGCAGGCGATGTACCCGCCTTCACCGAGGTCATGGCCCGCCTGCGTGTTCCCCGCCGACGGGGCCGGCCGCGCACCAGGCCGGACGTGGTCCTGGCGGACAGGGCGTATTCGTCCCGCGCGATCCGCGAGCACCTGCGCCGACGCGGTATCCGGGCCGCGATCCCCGTTCCGGCGGACCAACGCGGCCACCGACTGCGACGCGGCAGCCGAGGCGGCAGACCACCGGCCTTCGATCGCGAGACCTGCAAGCAGCGCAATACCGTCGAGCGGTGCATCAACCGCCTCAAGCAGTGGCGAGGCATCGCCACCCGCTACGAGAAGACAGCCACCATCTACCTGGCCGGACTCCACATCGCCGGCATCTTCCTCTGGTCCGCCCGATGATCCAAACGAAACTGCCTAGTCGAGGGTCCACTTGCCCGTGCGCTCGGGGTCCGGCCCGACCTTTTCCATCAGGTACGTCACGGACGTGATCTTCGCGTCCTTCGGCACCTCGAAGACGATCCAGCCGGAGACCCGCTGACCCGGCTTGACGATCAGTTGGAGGCCGCCAAGGGACTTGCCGACGGTGGGGGTTCCGGGCTTGCCCTGATATCCCTGCCCGTTCGCGTCGAAGACCATCGCCTCCGCATACCCGGAGTCTTGGTAGGTGCCGGTGCCGGTCTCGACGATGGTGAACTTGGCGGCCACGAGGCGGTTCCCGGCGGCCGGTTCGAGTGCGCCGATCGCCGACTTGGCGTGGTTCTCGAACTTCTCCAGCGTGAAGTCGGCCTCGATCGTGCCCGTGCCGTTCAGGCTGCCTTCCATCCCCACCAGCTTGAGGGTGTCGCCGAGCTTGCCGGCCGGCGCCTGCGTGCTGCCGGCGGTGGCGCCGGGCGACTGCTCGCCGGCCGGCTGGGCGGTGCTGCTGGAGCCGGCGCCCTTCGTGGGCCCCGTGGGCCCGGCCTTGTCGCTGCCCCCGTCCGACCCCCCGCATGCCACAAGGGTGGCGGTGAGCGTGACGACTGCGGCGGCAGCCGCGATGGAACGGCGCATGGAATCCCCCCGTACATTCCCGATGGACCAGGTGAGTATGACAACTCATCCAGGTCAGTGTGTCGATGCCTGAAATTCTTGTACAGATCGGTGGTGCGGGGAACGGCCGTTCTGTAACCGAACTGCACTAGGCTCGCCGCCCTGTCCCTGGCGATCATGCCCTTCCTGTCCGCCGTCCAGCGCAGGGCCGGACGCGAACTCGGCTCCGCAAGCGCGGTTGCCGACTCCAAACAAACCCTCCTGTGCACCTGCCTCTCCGGCGTTCTGCTGGTCGGTCTGGTCCTCAACGCCACCCTCGGCTGGTCCTGGGCCGACCCGATCGCCGCTCTGATCATCGCGGCCGCAGCGGTGAAGTGCGATGTGCCGGGTTGGTGTCAGTGGGTGGGTGTCAGTGACGGCACGTCAGAACTGGGCGTTTTCGCTGGTGGGGTGCTGAGTAAGGGCGGGGTCACTGCCGTGGGGCGGTGCGTGCGGCGGCCGCGGCTGTCATGGGGCGGTACACCCCACTCCGCTCCACTGTTTTGAGAACGGCACTTCTGATCCTTCCGAGGGCTGCGCGGCGGCACGGTGGTCGGTGACGGTTTCCGCGGGCGGAAGGGTGTGGGGTGGGGGAGCCGGGCGCGTGGTGTGAGGTCACGGCGGGGCTGAGGGTGTCCAGGCCGGTGCTGGTTGCGCGGCTGCTGGAGCTGGATGCGGCCGGGGCGTTGACGACGGCGCACGTGCGTGCGGGCGCCCAGGTCAGCGGGGTAAATGCGCGCACGGTGTGGCGCTGGTTGGAGGCCGCGCGGGCGGAGGGCCGCATGGAGCGCAGGCCGCGGGCCCGGCTGGAGCTGTCGGACCAGGCGTGGGAGGTGCTGGCGCAGGCGGGCGGGAATGTGGCGGCGCTGCACCGGCATATGAAGGAGGCCGGCGGCGAGGTGCCCTCGCTGGCGTCGTTGCACCGGGTGGTGCGCCGGGACCTTCAGGCCGGAAGGGTCCTGCCGGACCGCGCGGTGGTGCGGCGGGAGCGGGATGAGCAGCAAACGCGGCAGGCCCTGGCTGACCTCGCCCTGGCCGGGCCGCAGGGGGGCGGCGCGGTGAAGACGTCTGCGCCACCGCGTCTCGGGCCAGAGGCGACCAGCGGCTTGCCGGTGGGGGAGAGCGGCGCGCCGGCGGGTGTGGCGTTGCCGGCGGGCGCGCAGCTGGTGCGGACGTCGTCGGTGCGGGCGGTGGCGACGGAGGGCGCGGTGTGTGTGTTCGGCGACGCGGGCCGGGGCAAGACCGCGGCCGTGCGGATGGCGCTTGGCGAAGTGCCTCCGGGCTGGAAGGTGACGTGGGTGCCGGTACCGGTGCGCCCGTCGGTGGCCGGCATGAGGCGGGCGGTGTTCGACGCTCTGGCGCTGCCGGGCCGCTTCCCGCACACGTCGGCGCTGGCCGACGCCGCGGTCGTGGAAGCTTTGGGTGAGGCGCGGGTGCTGGTGGTCGATGAGGCGCAGCGCCTGTCCGCGCCGTGCCTGGAGTACCTGCAGAGCCTGTGGGACCACCCCGGCACGCGGATCACGCTGGTGCTGGTCGGGGCGGGCAGCGAGCGGGCGCTGTCCCGGCTGCCGCAGCTGGCCTCGCGCATCGGCGCGTGGCAGGAGGTTCCACGCCTGGACGCAGCGGAAGTGATGCCCGCGGTGACTGGCTTCCATCCGCTGTGGCGCACCGTCCCGTCCCCGCATCTGACGTGGATCGACCAGTCGTGCGCGCACGGCACGTTTCGCACGTGGGCCGCTTTGACTGCACACCTGCAGAACGCGTTGCTCACCACTGCTGACGCATCCGTCGACCGGGCTTTGCTGAGGCGGCTGTTTAAGCGGGTCGCGCCGCCGCTGTGACCGGGGCGCTCATGCACGGACAGGAGGGTGATCGCATGCTCCCGGCCACCGGCAAGCACACGACGTCCAACCGCGCGAGGGGAGCTGACATGGAGGACCGAGGCGCCGTCCGTGCAGGTGGCGGATTGCCTGCGGCGTCGAGGACGGCGCTGCGCGGTCTGGCGGTGCGGCGGCTGCTCGCACTACGGGCAGGGAAGAAGCTGACAGCAGGACACGTACGAGTGGCTGCAGCCGCGCTGGGGTGTCGGAGCGCACGGTGTGGCGATGGCTGGCCGCCGCTCAGAGCGATGAGACCGCAACCGCCTACCCCGGCGCACGCTCCCGAGTTGATGCGAGGTTCACGATCACGCCCGAAGTCCGGAGCCTGTTGGCACTGTGGAAGGGGAACGTGCGGGCGGTCCACCGCGAACTGGTCGTGCGTGCTGCCCGTCAGTCCCCGCCCGTGGACGCACCGTCGCTGACGACGCTGCACCGGGCGATCCGCCGTGATCTGACGCCGGGGGAGCGGGCAGGGCTCGCGGGAGGGGAGCGGGCGGCACGCAAGCATGATGTGTTCCTCGCCCGGCCGCGCGGCTGGCGCAACCAGGTGTGGGAGACCGACCACGTCCAGGCCCCGGTGCTGGTCGATGTCGACGGCAAGGCCCGCAGGCCGTGGATCACCTGGTTCACCGACTGCGCGACGAACGCGATCACCGGTGTCGCGGTCACGCCGGGAGATCCGTCGCGGGAATCGGTGCTTTCCGCGCTGCGCTCCGCGGTCCTGCACGAGGACCCCTACGGTCCGTTCGGTGGCCTGCCCGAGAAGGTGCGGGTGGACCGTGGCAAAGACTTTCTGTCCCGGACGGTGACCGCCGCGTTCGATCTCCTGGACGTGACGGTGGAGGACCTGCCCGCCTACACCCCTCACCTCAAGGGCACCGTGGAGGGACTGAACCGGGCGGTGGAGAGCATGTTCCTGGCCGCGCTGCCCGGCTACGCCCGCCAGCCGCGCCCCGGTAAGCGTGCTTCCCGCCCGAAGGACGAAGTGCTCCTCGGCTTCGAGGACTTCACGGCCCGGCTGCTGGCCTGGACGCGCTGGTGGAACACCGAACATCAGCCCGCGCCGTTGCGTGGCAAGACTCCGCTTGAGGCATGGCAGGACGATCCCACTCCGCTGCGGGACGTGCCGGCCGCGGATCTGTGGACGTTCACCCTGGAGGACGCCGGCACCCGCACGCTGACCACCCGCGGCATCCGTTATAAAAAGCGCGATTATAGGGGGCCGTGGATGACCGGCCAGACCGGGATCCAGGTCCGTATCCGCTTCATGCCTCACCACGATCACCGGATCGAGGTGTACCACGCGGCCACCGGCCGCTACCTGGGTCCTGCGGACCTGGCCGATCAGGCCACCAAGGAACAGGTCAGCGCCGTTCGGCGGGCACGGGCCGCTCGCTCCCGCCGTCTGAAGAAGGACCTGGAGGCTTCCCAGCGCGAGCGCTACGCCGCCGTGAACCAGCCCGAGGCACCTCAGCGGATCGGCGCGATGACCACCGCGCAGGCCGAGGCCGAACTCGCCCGGACTGCCGACACCGACCTCGCGCAGCTCGGGCTGCCGGACCTCATCCCGCCCGCCGCGCCCCCGGCCCACTGGCGCACCCCTGCTTCCCTGGCCGCGCTGACCACGCCAGGCCCGCCCGTCCCGTACCCGTCCGGCCTCGATCGCGCTTCCGCCCCGGACGGCCTCGACGGGCGGGCAGTACTTCCCACCACCGACGAAGACGGAGACGCCTCGTGACCGCGGCCACCTACCAGTACGTCGACCTGCCCGATGCGTCCGTGGTCACCACCCGCGCCCTGCTCACCGCTCGGGAGAACATCACCGACACCGTCGCTGCCCGCGCCATGATGTGCAGTCACGGTGGCGCCGGCTTCGGCAAGACCCTCGCCGTCAACACCTGCCTGCGCGCACTCGAACCCGGCGAGGACGTCCGCAAGATCACTCCGGGCTCGGCCCACCGCCCGCGCGGTGCGCTACGAACTGTTCACCGCGCTCGACCTGGCCGGTGAACCCCCGCGCCACCCCAGCGAGTTCGACCGCCTGCTGAAAACCGCTCTGGCTGCACGCCCCCGCACCTTCCTGGTGGACGAGGCCCAGTGGCTCAACGGCGAGGCGTTCGAATACTTCCGCTACCTGTGGGACGAACCCTCAACCCAGCTCGCGATCATCTTCGTCGGCGGCGAGGGCTGCCACACCGTGCTGCGCCGTGAACCGATGCTGTCCTCCCGGATCTTCATCTGGCAGCACTTCACTCGCCTCACTCCCAGCGAGGTCCTCGAGGCCATCCCTTTGTTCCACCCGCTCTGGGCCGACGCCGACCCCGACGACATCTCCTTCGCCGACAGCCACGCCGCGCACGGCAACTTCCGCGCCTGGGCCCAGCTGACCGCCCACACCCGCACCGCCCTGGCCCGCACCGGCCGCCCCCGCGTGGACCAGGAGCTGCTTCGCTGGGCCTTCAGCCGCCTTGCCTGACCACCACGCCGCCATGCCGTCCGCCGTGCCACCGCCGGTCGCCGTGGTCATCGACCGCGACGACGACGCGATCCACACGCACACCGCTCTGGCCGCTCACCATCCGCCGTCCGGCAGGATCACCCTGCACCCCGGCCCGGGCACCACCGGTGAAACCGGTCTCGCCGTTGCGCTGGACCACGCTCTCGCTGCGGTCCCTGGCCTCGACGCTGACCACTCAGGGCCATCCGGTCAGCGCGGCGACCGTGGGGCGGCTGCTGCACGCCTTGGGATACAGCCTGCAGGGCACCGCCAAGACCGCGGAAGGCGCCAGTCATCCGGACCGGGATGCTCAGTTCACGCACATCAACGCCACTGCCGCGGCCTTCCTCGAAGACAACCAGCCGGTGATCAGCGTGGACACCAAGGCCAAGGAGTGGCTCGGCAATCGCGACCGGCCTGGCCGCATCTGGCGGCCGGGCAAGACGCCCATCCGTGTGGATTGCCACACGTTCATCACCAGTGACCAGCCCGTGGTCATCCCCTACGGGATCTACGACATCGCCCGCAACACCGGCTGGGTCAACGTCGGGACCGACCACGACACGGCCGAGTTCGCGGTGGAATCCATCCGCCGCTGGTGGCAGCAGCGCGGGCGGAAGGACCACCCGGACGCCGGCCGGCTGCTGATCACCGCGGACTGCGGTGGTTCCAATGACCCCCGCCGCTGGACATGGAAGAAGCACCTCGCCGCCTTCGCCCTGGAAAGCGGACTCGAGATCACGGTCTGCCACTTCCCACCCGGAACATCGACGCGGCTTCGCGGAGCCGTGCCGGGTACCCGTTGGCGTCGGCCTGCTTTTGTCTCAGTTGCTGGACGAAGTCGGGGTCCCGGATCGTCCGGCCGTCCCAGGCGACCACCGGAATCCCGGCCCGCCAGACGGTCAGCGCCTCCGAGCTGCCCTCGGGGGTGGCGCCCAGGGCGAGGTCAGGACCAGCTGCGGATCGGCCCTGAGTACGTGGGGTCTCCGGAGCGCGGTCTGTCCGGGTCCTCGCCGTCACGACGAGCTGTTTGGCGCGCTCGGGCTGCTGGTCGAGGAGGTTCCAGCGGTGGTAGTCGGTCACACGCGGGTGCCACCCGCCGGACTCCGGGACAACTTGTATGCCTTGCAAGCCTCTCGTGACGCCCCTGGCGAGTATGTCCGGGGCGCCGGGACCGGCGCGCCGCCCGGCCAGGAACCGCCGCCAGGAGCCGTTGGGCGCGCCCGGTTCGGAGACCCGGACCCGCACCCGCTCCGGGGCGACACCGGCGTGGCGCCAGCGGCCCTGGTGCAGGACATGCGGCACGAAGTGCTCGTGAGGTCGGCCTGATGCTGGCCTCACGAGCAGTGGAGTGGTGCTGCGGCGCTCGGGGCTCAGGCGCAGGGCTGCATGTACTCGGAGACAGAGCCGTCCGGGTGGCGGGCGGCGATCCTGGTGCCGTTGGGTACTTCGTTGGGTGCTTCGAGGATCTCGGCGCCGGCCTTGCCGAGGGTGTCGAGAACGGGGGTCAGGGATTCGGCCATGACGGTCGCGTTCTGCGCGACGTACTTCTCCAGCGGGCCGGAGTAGAGCAGGAAGGGTCCTACCAGTGCCAACTCCATTTCGCGGTAGGGGAATCGGCGGACTTCCGCGTCCCCGGCCAGGTCCTGGTAGAGAGGGACCGCGTCTTCGAGGTTCTCTACTTCGACGTTTGCGATCATTGCTCGGATGTTGCTGCTCACGGAGATCTTCGTGCTCAGTTGGCGGTGAAGGCGGGGTAGTCGGTGTAGCCCTCGGTGTGACCGGCGTAGTGGGTGTCCGGGTCGTCGTCGGCCAGTGGGTGGCCCTGCGCGAAGCGCTCGACCAGGTCGGGGTTGGCGATGAAGGGGGCGCCGAAGGAGACCGCGTCGACGATGCCGTGGTCGAGGATCTCGTTGCCGAGGGCCTGGGTGAAGCCGAGGTTGGCGACGATGTTGCCCTGGTAGTGGGAGCGGTAGCGGGAGAAGAGGGCGATGCGTTCCTCGATGGTGCCGGGGGTGCCCAGGAGGTGCAGGTAGGCCAGGTCGTTGTCGTTGAGCTTCTTGAGCAGCTGGTCGTAGTCGGCGAGTGTCTCCTCGTCCGCGGTGAACGCGGTTCCGCTGGTCCAGCCCGGGGACATCTTCACGCCAACGCGGTCGCCGCCCCACACGTCACCGATGGCGTCGAGGATGTCGAGGAGGAAACGGGCCCGCTTCTCGCTGCTGCCTCCGTAGGCGTCGGTGCGCTGGTTGAGACGGGGGTTGAGGAACTGCGGTATCAAGTGGGAGATCTGGGCGTGGATTTCCACGCCGTCGAAACCGGCGCGGCGGGCGTTCTCGGCCGCATGGCGGTAGTCGGCGATGGTGCCGGCGATCTCAGCGGCGGTGTAGGCGCGCGGAGTGACGGTGTCCTTGGGGCCGGAGGGGGTGAAGGACTGCTCGCCGGGGTTGATGGCCGAGGGGCCGGCGGGCAGGCGGCCGCCGAGGTGGTCGGGGTGGGAGGCCGCGCCGACGTGGCCGAGCTGCGAGACGATCCGCCCGCCCGCCTCGTGGACCGCTTCGGTGACCTTCGCCCAGCCGGCGGTCTGCTTGTCGGTGTAGATGCCAGGGACGTTGATGTAGCCGATCGCGTCGGGGCTGACCCAGGTTCCCTCGGTGACGATCAGGCCGGCGCCGGCGCGCTGCGCGTAGTAGGTGGCGTGCAGGTCGGTGGGGACCAGCTCGGCGTTGTGAGCGCGGGCGCGGGTCATGGGGGCCATGATGACGCGGTTGGGGAGCTCCAGCGCGCCGAGGCGGACGGGCTGCAGCAGGGGCTGAGTGATCATGAGTAACTTCCTTGTTTCGAGGGACGGATGAGGAGGAGGGCGAGGAATGGGCGAGGGCCCGGCTCAGTCCTGTTTGAGGGCGTGGAGGCCGGAGAGTGGGCCGCCGAGTTGCATGAGGCGTCCGCCCTCGCGCAAGGAGCCGAGATCGACGGGGGCGAACCCGAAGGCAGCGGTGAGGTCCTTGACGGTCGTCTTGGCGTCGGCGTCGTCACCGGCGAGGAACAACACCTGGCGTCCTGCCTGGTGGCGCGGGTCGGCGGCGATGTACTGGCCGTAGAGGGTGTTGAACGCCTTGACGACGCGGGCTCCGGGCAGCAGTGAGGCGACGTATTCGCTGCCGGTCAGCTCGCCCAGGTCGGCGATCTTCGTGTGCGGGGGCGGGGAGGCGAACTGGTTGGTGGCGTCGATGACGATGCGTCCGTCGAAGTGCGGCAGGCCGGCTGTCGCGTCCGGGATCTGGGGCCAGCCGACCGCGAGGAGTACGAGTTCCGCCGCGGCGGCTTCCTCCGGGGTTGCGGCGTGGGCGAGCGGTCCGAGTTCGTCGGCGAGCCCGGCCAGGGAGGCGGGGCCGCGGCTGTTGCTCAGTACGACCTGGTGGCCGTGGGCCACGGCATGACGGGCGATGGCCTGGGCGACGGTTCCGGAGCCGAGGGTTCCGATCTTCATGGCAGTGCCCTTCGTGGGGTTCAGGATGCGCAGCTGGTGAGCAGGACGGTTCCGCTCTTGCCGGGGCGGCGGACATGGTCGATGGCCTTCGCGAAGTCGGCGAGGTCGTAGCCGGCTGCGACCTCGAAGAGTTCCGGGGCGGTCGCGGCCAGACGGGCGGCGAAGGCGACGTCCCCGGCCCGTTCCTCGGGCCTGCGGGTCATCCACTGGCCGATGGACACGCCCCGCACGGTCAGGGCCCGCGGTGTCAGCGCGAGCGACTCCAGCGGCGTGCTGCCTGAACCGAGCTGTCCGTAGGTGATCAGCGTGCCGCCGTCGTCGAGCAGCCCGGCCAGCTCACCGGTCAGGGATCCGCCCACCGCGTCCAGTACGACCTGGGCACCCCGGCCGCCGGTCGCGTCCCGGACCTGAGTGCGCCAGTCCGCGTCGGCCGTCGAGATGGTCGGCAGTCCAGGGAAGCGCTGCCGCAAGGTCTGCGCCCCCGTGGCACTGCGTACCAGGTTGACCAGCGGGATGCCGTGCTTGAGCGCTGCTGCGCTGACCAGCTTTCCCACCGACGAACCGGCGGCCGTCTGCACCACCGGACCGGCCTGGCCGCGCTGGGCGTCCTCGACCGCCCGCAGCAGAGTGAGCAGGGTGAGCGGGTTGACCAGCATCAGGGCCGCGGTCTCGTCGCTGAGGCCCTCGGGGAGTGGCACCACCAGATCGGTCGGTGCCGTGAGGAGTTCGCTCCACGCGCCTGGCACCGGGAAGAAGGCGACCCGCTGACCGGGCCGCAGATCCTGCACACCCTCGCCGACGGTCTCGACGACGCCCATTCCCTCCAGGCCGGGAATGCGTGGCGTGGCGAACCGCCCTTGCGGCGCACCCGGAAAGCCCTGCACTCCCGCCAGGTCGCCGGGGTGGATCGGCCGGGACAGCACCCGCACCTGCACCTGCCCGGCCGCGGGCGCAGCAGGGGCCGGCTGCTCGCACAGGCGTAATACATGCCGGGCTTCTCCGTGCTGGTCGTAGGCGATGGCACGCATGACGCTTCCCTTCCATGAATTATTGATGATGTACGTCATTGAAACGATTGCTATGATGAGTGGCGTCATCAAAAAGGTCAAGTCGAGAGCGACGCGGGAGGACGGCCATGCCGCGGATCACCAAGGAGGACAAGGCCCGCAACCGGCAGAACATCCTCGAAGCGGCGGGCCGCATGTTTCGCTCGCAGGGCATCGATGCGGTCGGCATCGCCGAGTTGATGAAGGAGGCCGGGCTCACCCACGGCGGCTTCTACAACCACTTCGCCTCCAAGAACGACCTGGCCGTGGAGGTGTGCGGCGCCTCCTTCGCCGCCTCGCTCGGGGTCCTGGCCCGGATGGTCGAGGACGGTCCGGGCCAGGCCGGCTCTCCGCTGGAGCGGGTCCTGGCCGGGTACCTGTCCACCGCGCACCGTGACGCGCAGGACGGCGGCTGCCCCTCCGCCTCCCTGGTCACCGACGCCGGACGGCACAGCGAAGCTGTGCAGAGCGCGTACGCCGAAGGCGTCAAGGGTTACCTCACCGGCTTCGCCGCCGAGTTCCTGCGTGAAGCCGAGGAGAAGGGGCACGAGCTCGACCCGGGCGAGGCCCGCCACCGGGCCGTCCGCCTGCTCAGCGAAATGGTCGGCGCGCTGATGCTCGCCCGCGCCGTACGCCACGTCGAGCCCGAGCTCTCCGACGAGATCCTGCAGACCGGCCGCAGCCACGCCCTCGACTGATGCGACTCAGGGCCGCTGCGGGACGTGGAGCTGAGGCGTTCGCGATAGACGGCCCGGCTGACCCTTCTCAGCGAAGTCAGTCTCCGTCTCATTCAACCCAGCCGGGACAGAGGCCTGAGGGGCATCCGCGCCCGGCTGCCACGCGGGTCGCTACCCGACCGGCCAGTCCCCGGTGCGGGCGAACAGCTCGATGTCGGCCTCGTACGGCGCGGGGTCGAGTCCCCGCGCACGGACCCACTCCGAATTGAGGTGGGTGTTCCGGTACGGATCAGCGGCGTCGCCGATGATGGTGACGACGCTGCCCCGCGTCCCCGCTTGGCGCATCCGTGCCACGAGGTGGCACGTTCCCCAGAAGTTGGTGCCGGTCGCCGGTCCGGCTTCGATCCCGGCAGCGGTACGAAGCCACCGCAGGGCCGCGATGGACGCCGCGTCCGGTACCGGGATCATCAGGTCGATCACCGCCGGCAGGAAGCCGGGCTCGGTGCGTGGGCGGCCGATGCCCGGTATCCGCGAGGGCATCCCCGTGGTGTAGTCGCCACACCCGCTCGCCCACGCGGGGAAATAGGCGGAGTTCTCCGGGTCCACCACGGCCAGCCGCGTCGGATGACCGTGTCGCCGCAGGTGGCGTCCGATCGCTGCCGAGGTCGCCCCGGTTCCGGCACCAGTGACGATCCACTCCGGGATCGGGTGCGGTTCCCCGCTCATCTGATCGAAGATCTCGTCGGCGATCGTCGGCTCACCACACCCGGCCACCGCCCGCTCCGCGTCGCTGAAGTGGTCCAGGAAGTGGCCGCCGAGCTGCTCGGCCAACGCCCTCGCCTCCTCCTGCACCGCGGCGGGCGGCTGCTCACCCACCTGCCACCGTCCGCCCTCCCCTTCGATCCTGGCCAGGACGTCCGCAGAGGTCTTCGCCGGTACGACGGCGGTGAACACCAGGCCCAGCAGCCTCGCGAAGTGGGCCCCGGCGACAGCAACCGCTCCGCTCGTAGCCGCGATCACCGGTGTGTCCGACCTGATAGCGCCACTGGCGATCGCCTCACAGAACATGGCCCGCACCAGGCGATACTTCATGCTGCCGGTAGGATGCGCGGACTCGTCCTTGACGTAGATCTCGACGTCCCGGACCGCGGGTAGCGGAAGCAGTCGCAGGGGCGTCGGTGTCGGATGCAGGCCGCCTGTCCGTACCCGCCGGATCGCGTCGGCAGCCCACGAGTTGGGGTGTTCCGTGGTCATGA
Source organism: Streptomyces lacaronensis (assembly GCF_047337785.1). NCBI lineage: Bacteria > Bacillati > Actinomycetota > Actinomycetes > Kitasatosporales > Streptomycetaceae > Streptomyces > Streptomyces lacaronensis. The sequence goes on along the minus strand of NZ_JBLHDK010000003.1, from coordinate 152,754 downwards.
ACGGACCCTACTGGAGCCGCGGCACCGGGCAGGTGGCCATGTTCAGCGGTCATTGTCGACAACGAACCTGCCGCTGCGCCTGCTACCGCGCTTCGGCTCGCCCATACTGCTTGGTCGACTGGACTAGATGACACGGCGGCTGGCTTCGGTGAGAACGGTCACCGGCCCCGTGGCTTCGTAGGTGGGAGCGACCACCACTTGTCGATGAGTTTGGGCAGCACTTGTCGATCACCGAGCAGTGAAATGTCGATGAGAACTGACACCGCTCGGTGGCGGGGTCGACGTCTCTCCTCTGCTATTTGGTGATGCTGCGGTTGCTCTTCAGGATGTCTTCGGGGTTTGCTGCCCTCGCCGGTCCGCGTCCTGTCGGCGAAGGCCCTCGAGGATGACGTTCATAAGAGGCCGTGCTGTTGGTTCCCATTCATCTCGGTCCAGTCGGCCGAGGTAGGCGATGAGCAGAAGGACCCCGTGGGCGTCCACGTCCGTGCGGATAGAACCGGCTGCTTTCCCGGCGTCCAGCAGGTGGCTGAGAGCGCCTTCGATGGGGTTCTGGCTGTGGGCGACAAGGTCTTGCCACGCTGCCGGCTCGAGCACTGCCCGCGCCGCCGCAGACCCGGCCGACCGTACAGGCCGCCAGCGAGGAGACGCACGGCATCCCGTCGCCAGATCGTGCGACCGTCATAGCGGCCCTCGAACAGGCGGTCAACGAGGGGCGCAGCCGCATGGAGATCCGCCGTTGGCTGAACAGGGCGGAAGAGGTGACGCACGGTGGGGCCACCGCCGAGGAGAACGACCTGATCAAGGCTGCTGCTGACGCGCTGTTGAAGCTGGAACGAGCCGTCGGGCTGCCGACACCGCGTGAGCCGACCTTTCAGGAGCGCAAGGCCCTGCAGAAGGTCGAGCGGATGCTGGGCGATCTCGCGCAGCAGAAAGACCGGGGGATTCGGACTGTCGCGCCCCGCCAGCGCCGCCAGCTTGCTCAGGCCGCGAAGCAGGCTTCCGCCTGGCTCACCGTCGACCAGCGCGCCCAGGTAGAGGCGTGGCAGACAGCTCCGACGGAGTCCGCGCCCGTGCCGCGTGCCCCTCAGCGGCCGATGCCTGGCCGATCGCCGCGTATCCCTCCCGCGGCCCCCCCCGCTCTGAGCAGCGCATCGATGCGGCCGGCCTTGCTGACGCCGCCCGGGACGTCCTGGAGCACGCAGCCCGGTTAGGGAAGACTGTGACCCTCGCCGATCTGTGTGCCCAGATCAAGGGCCTGGGGGAGCTGACGGAATCTGATCAAGTGCAGGTGCTTCGACGTGCTCCCCCGGGCCCGGCGCACCGGGCAGCGGCTCGAAACATACAGGTGCGCTGGTGATCAGTGTGGCTTTCGCCAGACGGACACGCTGGAGGGGCTCTCACCGGTAAACGGCGATCGGTCCCAGTCGGCGTACCGGTTGACGAGGCCGAGTCCAGCCATCTTGGCCATGACGTCCATCTCGGATGGCCACACGTAACGGTGAGGCGTGCCGCCCGCGCTGATCACCTGGCCGTTGTTGAGTTGGTAGTGGTGGGAGAACACGCGCTGGGTGACCAGGTCATAGCTGTCGAAGATCAGCAAGTTGTCGGTGACGGTGCCGGGCACCAGGGCCTGGCCGGGGGGCAGTTGCCGCAGCTGGGGGACCCAGACCTCGATAACGAAGTGGCCACCGGGACGCAGATGGCGGGCGGCATTGTGGAAGCAGGCGATCTGTTCGTCCTGGTGGAGCAGGCACGTGATCGCGTTGTAGACGATGTAGACGAGTGCGTAGTCCCGTCCGGGGGCGTCTGCCGTGGCCATGCTCCCGACGGTAGCGGGCAGGTCAGTCGCGGGGACCGTGGCGTGCAGGACCTCGATCATCGCCGGAGACACGTCCACGCCGGCCACTTCGACGCCGCGGAGCAGCAGCGGCACAGCAATGCGTCCGGCGCCGACCGCCAGCTCCAGGGCCGGACCATCACCTGCCAACTCGGCCAGAAAGTCGAGCGTCCCTGCGACCGCTTCGGTGTCCGCCACGTCGCTCGGGTGGTACTGGGCGGCGATACGATCCCAGATTTCCTGCTGCTCGGCACTGGAGTCCAGCACGACTGCTCCTCTTCCCGCCCAGGGGCCACGGCGCGGTGATTATGGCAAGCGACACCCGCGCTGGCACAGCGGATTTCCCGCCGTCGATGATCCCTCATCTCGTCACAGCGAACAGTCGTCAGCGCGCGGGCAGCGACCGGCAGCGCCGTCATTTCGCGTCAACATTCCTGGCTGGGTTGATCACCAACTGCCGTCGGAAGCCATGCACAAGTGCTGTCCCTAGACATCAACGAAGCCACCGCCGAGAGCGGCGTCGAGGTCAGCGATGAGCCGGAGACCACCGGGACCTCACCGGCCTCCACAGAGCAGGACACGGACCCCGGCGAAGAGACCGGTCCCGCTGCCGCGTGAAAGGCTCCGGCTGGCACCCGACAACCAACACTGCGGCCTCGCGCCCGGTGCCAGCCATGGCGACAGCACTCGGACGAGAACCCTGGAGCTCCCAGTGCCAGCCTCTCCAGCGGCGCGCGCCCACACCCCACGGATCGGGGCCCATGCGCGATTGCGTATGGCGTAGCGCTGCACACCTGACCGCCTATTACAGAGTTCGGCGCCAGCGGGCGGTCGCCGCAGCGTACCGTCACCTTCAGACTTATCCGGTGACCGCACGGTCACGCAGTGTCGCACCTTGGGGAGGGGTCGAACATGGTGAACGCCCGGACGTACCCGCTGTGGCAGCAGCTCGTCGCCACGGAGGGACTGCCAGACGAAGCGCTACCTGTAGTGATCGAGGCACTGTGCACGACCTCCCGTGCCTTCTACGGCGTCGACAACCGTGGCGAGGAGTGGCGCAAGAAGGCTTTCGCGGCCGCGCTTCCCGTCCTCCTGCAACGCGCAGCCGACCCGGCGCTGCGCCGGCGCGTCCTGGAACAGGCCGACGACAAGCAGGTCGCCGACCTCGCCGACCAGGGCGTGGTCACGGCCGCTGACCTGCCCGTGATCCTGCATACCCACCGCCCGACACCAGACCTGATCATCGGCCTGGCCCGGCATCCCGGCCAGGTCGACGACGCGATCAGCTTGCTTCCGCACCTGCGAGCATGGGCAGTTCGACTTGCGTCTCCTCCCGCACGGCCCGCTGGGCCGCCCGCACGTCGTTCAGCAGGTTGTGCTCCTCCAGCCAGGATCGCAGCGTGGCCGGTCCTTCCGATTGCTCGGGCTCGTCACAATCGTACGTGTGCACCGCTCGGCGGGCCCCTCGGTAGAGCGGGCGGTCGACGGTCGCAATGCCGTTCACGACACCCCACACGAATTCGTGGTTCTCCACCAGTGACCACGCGGCGTCGATCCGGCGACCGAACCGTCGCTGTAGTTCCGCGCCGTAGGCGGGTACGTCGCACGCGCCGACGGCGAGCGAACGTTCGATCAAGTCGGCGGCGAGCGCGCCGGACTCCAACGCGGTGTCGATCCCCTCGCCCGACAGCGGATCGACGAGCCGGGCCGCATCGCCCACCAAGACCAAGCCGTCGGACGTGCAGCGGGCGGGGTCGAAGTCGCATGGCAGCGGCGCCCCCGATCGTGGTTGACGCGCTGGACAGTGCCGAGGACAGCGATGGGGTAGGTGAATACCTCGCCCTGGCGGCACCGTTTGTACAGCTCGGCGTACGACTCCGCGGTCGGCCCGTAGCAGAACCGGCCCCACGGGATCAGGCCGCCACCGTGGGGCCGGACCTTGAAACGCTTGACCAAGTCTCTGTTGAAGTCGTGCGCCATCAGTAGCTGAGCGATTGCCGGATCCACACGCTCCTCCCTTCCTGTCACCCCTCCTCGACGGAGAGAAGCCCGCGCTTTTGCTGCACGGCCGCCATGAGAGCTGGGTAACGGGGGGAGGTGCGGTGGGTTCAGGTGGCGGGCTCCAGCGTGATGTCCTGCCGCAGGTCCCGTCCGGGCCGGTCCTCCACCACCAGGAAGCGCGCGCTAGGGGCGTGCTCCGGACTGGACACGATCAGCGTGTAGCCGCCGGGGGCGAGGTCGGGGATCCGGTAGCTGCCGCCGGCCGCCCTGACCAGGGCCTGGCGCTTGCCACGGTCGGTCACCACGGTGATCCACGCCTCGCAGCCGTCGGGGTGGACCGGGCAGCGGAGGGTGCCGCTCACGGTCGCCGTTCCGGCGGACGTGGCCTCCGCGCTCTTCCGGCTCGCCGCCACGGTGGACTGAGGGGTCTCGGTCCGTGGTGCTGTGGCCTGCGGGGTCACGGCCTTCGGGGGCGCGGCGTCGCGGCGGGTGGTGGCGGCCCAGGCCCTGAGGGCCTGGTGCGTACGGCGGTCCTCGCGCGTGGCCGAGGGCGCCGGGGAGGCCGGGCGGTCGTCCGCCGAGGGGCCGGGAAGGGTGGTGGCGGTGAGGCCGCGGTGTTCCGCGAGGGTGGCGAGGACCTCGTCCAGAGCGGCCAGTTCGCGCAGCGCGGTGTGCAGACGGTCCGCCCGGGGGCCCGCGAGAGCCCGCAGGACGGACTCCAGTTCACGGATCATCGGGCTGACCCGGACCCAGGTGCCGCCCCGCTCGCCCGTCTCCACCTGCCGGTCGAGGGCGTGCAGGGAGGTGGCGAAGACTTCGGTGACGCGTTCCACGCGGTCGCGCAGCGGCGGGGCGAGGTCGATGTCGATGTCCGCGGCCACGGCCAGCGCGTGGGCGTGCCGGGTGGCCGTGCCGAGCAGCGCGAGCTTGTTCTCGCCGGAGCGGCCGCCGACTCCCAGCGGCATGCGTACCAGGGGCCGGACCACGTTCTGCACCTGGAGCAGTGCGGCGTCCACGCCGCGCGTGGCGCCCCGGAGCCGGACCGGGGCCTCGGGGTCCTTCCAGCGCTCCGCGACCTGGACGATCAGGTGCTCGAGCGCGGCGAGGTAGCCCCGCTGGGTCTCGCGCGCGACCTTCCGGGTCGACACCGGGAAGATGACCGCCGCACAGGCCGTGGCCACCACGATGCCCAGCGCGTTGTCCAGCAGGCGTTCCGTGAGCAGCCATTCCATGTCGCCGGAGGGGGCGGTCAGACCGTAGAGCTGGACGAGTGCGGCGACGAGGCCGGTGACCCAGTAGGCGTACTGGCGCTGCATGCCCCACGAGCCGAGGGTGAGCCCGACCACGATGACCAACAGGGTCCAGTGGATGTGGCCGGGGCCGATGAGGTGGAGCAGGACGAGCCCGATCACCGCGCCGGCGACCGTGCCCACCACGCGGTGCCCGAGCTTGCGCAGCCGCTCATGGGTGGTATTGGTACCGAACAGGGTGATCATCACGCCGATGAGGCCCCAGTAGAAGCGCCGGCCGTCCAGGGCGTCCGCGATCGGGCAGACGATGGCGGCGGCGATCCCGGCCTGCAGCGGCGCGCGCAGATAGGGGACGGCGCGCCGCCATCCCCGGTCCGCCTGGGCGGCCGACACCCGCTGCGCGGCGGGACCGGCCCCGCTCGGGCGGTTGCGCTCCAGCGCCACGGTGGGCTGGAACGGCACCTTGGCCCGTACGGCGGACGCGTCGCGGCCCAGGTCGAGCCAGCGGGCGAGGGCGTCGGCGAGCGCGTCCAGCAGGTCGGCGGTGCGCCGGGCCAGGGCGCGCACCTCGGCCTCCTCGGCACTCGCCCCCTGCGGCGCGGCGGCGGCCTGCTGCCGGATCAGCTCGGCGGCCGGCCGCAGCGCGTCGGCGCCGCCCAGATGCGTGTCGCGGGCGATGACCAGTCCGATGACCATTGCCTCGCGCAGCCGGACGGGAACGTTACGGGAGGTCATCTGCTGGACCGACTGGCCGATGCCCTGGAGGGCGAGTTCGGCGTCGAAGAGGTGCTGGTGGAGAAGTTCGGCTGCCTCCGGGTCCGCGGCGACCTCGGGCCGGGCGAGACATCCGTCGATGATGACCGTCGTGACGTTCAGCCTGCGCAGCGCGCGGCCCATCTTCTTGACCGCGGTGGCCTGGTCGGCGTCCGGGTCGAGGGCGGTCGCGGCGGCGTCCGCGACCCGGCGCGCCTCGACGAGGAAGGCCCGCTGGGTCCGCAGCAGGTCCTCGCGCGGCATGGGGTAGCACAGCAGCAGCCGGGCGGCGAGCACGGCCACCGAGGTCACGACGGCGACGGCGAACAGCTTGTCGCACTCGCCCAGCGGGATGTGCACGATCGCGCCGACCACGAAGGCGTTGAACATCATCATGCCGGTGAGCAGCCCGAGGGACCCGAAGCGGACCAGGAAGAACGCGAACGCCAGGACCACGACCAGTACGCACAGTTCGAGCACCCGGTGTGAGGAGAGCCAGGCCGCGGCCGGCAGGGCGGCGGAGTACGGGAACGCCATCCACAGGCTCGCCCGTGCCAGCCGCAGCGGAGTGTTCTCGGCGATGACGAACGAGCTCATCATCCCCATCATGCCGCCGACCATCATGCCCAGCATGGCCGGAATGTCCAGGGCGTGCGCCATCCAGTAGCCCACCGCGAGGGCGGTGGTCATGCACACCAGGGCACGCCAGCCCGCCTGCAGTTGGCCGAGTCCGGGGTCGGCCGCGAGCACCCAGTCCCACCAGCGTCTCGGCCCGCCGACGCGATGGGGTGCGTACCCGGTGGAGGTGTTCGGGGTGGCGGCGGTGGTGTCCTCGGCGGTGATGGTCAAGTGACCTCCGGTTCGCATGCGTTCACAAGGGTGCGGACGGCATCGCGGGCGACCGTCACGGTGTGTTCGGCGTCATCGGCGTTCTCCCGGAGCGCAGCGAGCAGCGCGGCGGCCATCCGCTGCCGCGCCCGCTCCAGCAGCTCCCGGCCCAGCGGCGTGATGTGCGCCTCGGTGGCCCGCCGGTCCTTGGCGCAGCGCTTCCGCTCGACCAGCCCGCGCTCCTCCAGCTCCCGCAGGCCGACACTGACCCGCGGCTGGGTGAGCCCTGTGTGGGCGGTGAGCTCGGTGACGCGGTGCGGCCCGCCCTCCAGGACGTCCAGGGCGGTGGCGGAGCTGCGCGGCAGCCCGAAGTCACCCACCTGGAAAAGGGTCCGGGACAGCCTGCCGATACCGCCGAGCAGACCTCTGGCGGCCTGCTCGATGCGCCGCTCGTCGGGCATGGACGACGATGGATGCATCGCCCAATTATATAACTGGCATATGGAAGCCCGGAGACGCGGGTCCCCTCACGGGGCCGAGACGGTGATCAGCACCGGCTCGGCCGTCCCCGTGGCGCGCGGCGCGTCGGCGAAGACCTCCGCCGTCCACGCGGCGACGTCCGGCGACCACTCCCGAGCCCCGCACCGGAAAGCCAGTGCCTGCCGCATCCCCCGCCCTGCACCTCCCCGGCCAGGGGCAGTGCCAGCCCGGTGAGCGCGCCAGGGGCGTCGGCCGGTTTCGATGGTCCCCTGTCCTGTCGAGGAACGCGTTCAGCCGGTGTTCGGGTCCTGGCCGGCCAGCCGCAGCTGCACGATCTGGGTCTGGTTCCGGTCTATCTTCTGTCCGAGCTCCTCGAGGCGGCTCTCCAGCCGGTCCACCTTCTGATCGAGGTTCCCGACCTGGAGACGCACCGCGGTCAGGTCGCTCTTGATGATCCCGAACTCGCGGTCGGTCTTCTGGTCGACCTCTTCGAAATGCCGCGTCAGAGCGGCGAGTTCGCTGTGAACGGTGGGGTCCCCGGGCACGCGGGGCGCTCCTGCCAGGCCAGGGATACGAGCAGACATCAGGCCGTCGACGATATCGCGCTCACCGGGCGCCGGTCCCGGCCCCGGATGTGATCGGTGCGGGCGCCAGTGATCCCTGGTGGAGTGTCGAAGACGGGGCAGGCAGGGAGTCAGGCCCGTACGAGCGGGCCGGCCGCTGAGCAACGGACTCGGCTGGCTCCCGCCCGCCCCGCCGCGGAATCGACGTGGAGCCCAGCCGACCAAGAGGTCCTCGGATGACGCCAGCCGGGAGACCGGGCAATGGGCCGCTACACAGCAGCGCGGCCGTAGGCACTGAGCGGCCAGCGCGACCCCGTTGCCGGATCCCGGCACCATACGTACTGGCGCTCGAGTTCCACGGTCATGCCGAAGTCATACAGGGTCGGCTGTCCCTCGGTCAGCCACCAGTCCCAGGCAGGTTCCAGTTCGTCGGCCAGGGCTGGAAGTAGCCGTACGAGCGCCCGGTCAGTTCGGCAAGCTCCCGGTTGGAGACGCCCGCGTCATAACGGCGCTTCAGTCTGTGGCCAGCCGGGCGTTCGCGTTTCCACTGGCCTGCTCCCTCGCTCTCTCTCCCTGCGTATCAAGCCACGGGAAGGCACCTCATGAGGGGCGGCCCGGCCTCGACCGCAGCGTGGGTAGCCGACCCGGATCCGGTGCGACGCCGACGTCCCCGGCACTGTCCCGACCGTGAGTACGTGACGTTCCTCCGCGGCCAGGACGGCTTCAATCACCACTACCTCAACGCCAAACTGCGCTATCACCGAGCGTTCCGCGAGCGACGGCCGGACCTGGCCGCATGGTTCGGTGAGCCGCTGGTCGAGCGGGTGGGCCGGCTGCCCGGGGAGTCCTACCACCGCCCGTCGTTCGCCGCCTCGCACAAGGCCCGGCCCTACCTGACCTACCTGGGCCTGCGCGGATATGCGACATTCGACAACCGGTGGATATTCGCGGTCGGTCAGTTGCGCGTCCATGACCAAGCCGCGCTCGCCGGGATCGATCTGGGCACCACGACGCTGGTCGAGGAGGCGGCCGCACTCGGCTACAGCCGCCCGGCGGCGAACCAGGCGATGCACTGGTCGGTGGCCCGGATCGTGCTCCGCAATGGCCTGGCCGACGTCGCCGACATCACCGGCGAGCAGATGGCCGAGGTACTGGAAGCGATCCGGTTGTTCCCCGAGGACCCCGAGTTCGCGTCCTTCTACCCCTCGGCCCGGCAATTCTACGAAGGCCCGGCGAAGTGCTGGATCACCCACCTGCACCAACTGAAGGTGGTGCTCTTCCACCGCGGCCAGGCCGCCGCACAGCCCCGCAAGCTGATGCCGTCATGGAGGCCGCCGCTGGCGCTGCCGCCGCGGATGCTGGCCGTCGCGGAGAAGTGGCTGGCGGCCCGCAGGCTGACCGATGCCCCCTCAACGGCGGACAAGCTGGAGCTCGCGATCCGCGTGTTCGGCCAGTGGCTCGCCGAGCACCACCCGACATCACCACCTTCGCCGACGTCACGCGCGACCACTGCCTCGGCTGGATTGGCCATATCGCCGAGGCACCGACCGAGAGGACAGGCACACCGCTGGGTGTCATGTCGCGGATCCAGCGGATCTCCGGGCTGTCGCAGTTCTTCCGGGACACCGCGCTCTGGCAGTACACCGATGTCCCCGGATGCACCCTCATCGGCGCCGGTGACGCGCCCAAGTACCCCCAGAAGGTGCCGCGGTTCATCCCCGACCAGGAACTCGACCGGCTGATGCCCGCCATCGACGCGATCGCCTGCCCGTTCCAGCGCGCGGCCCTGCTGGTGGCCCGCTGGTCCGGAGCCCGCCGCACCGAGATCCAGCGCCTGCCGCTGGACTGCCTGGACCGCTACCCCGACGGCACCGCGCGGCTTCGCCTGTCCGGCCGCAAGACCTACAAGGAACGCGTCGTCCCCCTCCACGAGGACGCCGCCGAGGCTCTGCAGAAGGTCATCGACCTGCGCAGGAACGCGCCGGAGCGGCCGTTCACCGACGAGCGGACCGGTGAGGAGATCCGCTACCTGTTCATGAGCCACGGCAAGCTGCTGTCGACCTACTACCTGTTCGAGACCCCGATCCAGGACGCCTGCAAGGCCGTGGGCCTGGTCCGGCCCGGCGGACGCGGCGGCACCGGTCGCGGCACCGTCTCGGCCCACCGGTTCCGCCATACCATCGGCACCCAACTCGCCGAACGCGGCGCGAAGCTCCACACCATCATGAAGATCCTCGGGCACACCTCCGTGAACATGGCGCTCGTCTACGCGCAGATCAGCGACCAGGAAGTACTGCGGGACTACCAGGCCGTGCTCGGCCCCGGCGCCACCCTCGCCGGTCCAGCCGCCGACGAACTGCGCAGCGGCACCCTGCCGGATGCCTCGGTCGACTGACTCAAGACCAACTTCTTCAAGAACGAACTCGAACTCGGCCGCTGCCTTGTCGTCCAGGTGCAGCGACAGCACTTCGCCCGGCCGCAGCCCGCCGTCCAGCATCAGCAGGAACACCGCCAGATCCCGCAGCCGCTTCAGACTGCCGATGAACTGCTCCAGCACCGCCTCGTCCACCGGACGCGGCAGTCGCCGCGGCTGCTTGACCGTCACCGTGCGGCGCATCGGCTGCTGACGGCTCGCGCGGCCCATGAACGGCTGATGCCGGTCCGGCACCCGGGCAAGTGCCGGGTCAAGGCGCTTTTGCATCGGGGAGTCGCCGTCGTACTCCTCGGCGACCACCGCCCAGTCGTAGAAGCTGGCCACGGCCGCCAAGATCCGGTTCACCGTCGCCGGAGCGAGCAGACTGCCCGGCGCTTCCGGGCCGCCGACCACCACCGTCAGGCCCAGTCGCTGGGCTGGCCGCCGCGACGGTGCCCGCCGCAGGAACGCCAGCAGCCGCAAGGCATCCGGGCCCCGGAACTCACGCCAGTCCATGCCCTCAGCAGCGAGGAAGGTGAACAGGCGCCGCAGGTCGTACGCGTACGCACAGATCGTGTGCGGCGAGAAACCCCGATCGACCAGATGATCCAGGAACCGGCAGGCCGCTGCGACCAACTCACCGTCGCCGTCGACCAACCGCACTCGCCGAACGACACCGCCATCGCGTTCCTTGACCACCCGCACACCGGCCTCCCCGAGCCTGCACTCGGATGGCCCAACGAACCCTGCATCTCGATCGCCACGGCGCCGGTTTGGACGTCACTCGAAGGTGTCCAGATAAGGAGATGCTCGGCCGGTATTCCTTCCAGCTTCCCGAACTGTTCGGCGATCTGCGTCCGCTGCGCGACCCGGCCGCCGCCGACGAGGATTGACCGGGTCCTGGACGGACGTGATCACCGAAGCCCTGCAACGGCTCGCGACCCGGCCGAACCCTGGCTGACCAGCAGCTTTCCGTCCCTACGAGCAGCACCATCCCCGACCGGAGCCGTGGAACCCAGCGCTCACCCAACGCGACAGCCGGGCCGCAGACCTGCCCTTGACCAGCCCGCACGACCGAAACGGCCCGCCAGAGAATCCGACGGACCGTCACGAAAGGCCGAGGCTAACAAGGGTGGTAATCGCACTTCCGGGGTTGAGATCACCTGGATGAACCGCCGGATGCGAGGCCCGCATGTCAGGTGGTGTGGTAGGCGGGTCGGGCAACCCGCCCCGCCTACCCGATTGTCCGCGAGGGTCGGCAGAGACAGTCTCCGCAGCGTCAGTCCGCTAGGGTTGTGTCTACACGAACTTGATCGACGTCGATCTTCTTGAGTTCGTGGCTCTCGCCACCGATCTTTACGATCTTGAAGTAGTAGAGGCCCTTCGGCAGTCCTGTCCAGGTTGCAGTACTTGTTGACAGCTCGAAGCATTTGGTGAAGTGCTTCAGGGGCCCCACTTTGTCACCAAAACCAGCGGTGTAAAGCTGAATGTCCACGCTCTTGTCAAAGTTGCTGGCCGGCTCTGTAGGGCGGCAGCCCTTAAACGTGACTTCCGTGTAGGACTTGTCCGCCCACACTCGCGATGCGAACCCCGGCCGCCCGCCTTCGATGTGGCTACTCCAGTTGGCGTATGCCGAAGTTGAGGACACTAACAGCAAGCTCACTGCGCCGACGGACCCGAGAGTGAGGTACGTTCGCTTCTTCATGATCCCCCTATTCTGCCGCCGCGATCACGGCGGAGAGTCGCCTGATGATGCGCATGCCTTCTTCCTCTCCTGACCAGGAGGGGCAGCAGGATCAGGCAACGCATCACCAGAATGGCGAGGGAGTACAGCAGCGTCGTTAGCAAACAGTCGCCAGTTTTTAGCAGCCAGTCCACTCACGGCCCCGGAGGCGCCCCGTCTGGTGCCGGTAGTCGCTGGGAGAAGCGCCGTAAGCACGCCGGAAGGCGCGGGTGAAGTCGGCGGTGCGTGGGAAGCCCCAGCGGGCGGCGATGGCGTGGATGGGGGTGGCGCACAGAACTGGGTCTGCGAGGTCGCGGCGGGCGTGGTCCAGGCGCTGGTGGCGTATCCAGGCTGCGATCGTCTCCTCTTCGTGTTGGAAGAGGCGGTGCAGGTAGCTGGTGGAGATGTGGTGTGCGGCGGCGATGGTGCGCGGGGTCAGGTGCGGGTCGTGCAGGTGCTGTTGGACGAAGGCACGGATGCGGATGACGAGCGCCTGCCTACGGGTTTCCGGTGGGAGCGAGTTGCCCGAGTCCAGGGCATGGGCGATCAGTGCGGACAACAAGTCGACCACGACGGTCCCGAGCCGGGGCCCATCGGTCGGCTGATATGAATCCGTGCCTTTTGCTAACTGGGTGAGCAGTTGTGCCAGCAGGGAGCCAAACCCGTCGCGCGCTGACAGCCGCAGCCGGGCCGCCTGGTCTACATGGTTCCGGGGCAGGGGCAGCAGTGCTTTGGGTACTTCCAGCCCAACTCCCGTGTGCAGGCTGGCGTCGTCACCCCCGTGGATGTCGACGGGCCGTGAGGTGTCGACGACGCACAGGCTGTCCGGACCGTGCACGGCCTCTTCCTCGCCCCGGACGGCGCGCAGCGCACCGCTCAGAGGCAGAGAGATGTGCAGCCCATCAGGATCGGATTGCCGGATCAGTTTCGGCGTCCGCCGAAAGCACACTGGCTGGAAGGTTGTCGGCCACACCGATACGGCACCGAGGTCCAGTACGCGCTGGGAAGCTCGAAAATCCGCCCAGTGGTCACTGCGCAGCTCCAGCGGAGCATGCGTCTGGCCAACCAGTTCGCGCCAGCAGTCGAACCGGTCCGCCGTGGGCAAGTCCTCGCTGCGGAATACCCTTTCGATCAGCATTCTTCTCCCCGTGAGTCCTTGATCAACATGCTTCGCGTCGCTGGCAATGTGCACGAGCACACCTGGTGCAGACGCGTACATGTTGACTTCCCTGGCGGGGTGGGGACCACACGGGGGGCGGTGGCCTGCGCCGCGGATGGCCGGATCGCGGGCTCGCACGCCCGGCGGTCGGATGGCGCCTCCGGCTGGGGAAACCGGCCCTCCGGCTCGAAGACGTCAGACGGCCATCCGCGGCCGCCCTGCCGCTTCGTTCTTGGGCGGCTCCATGTCGAGGTGACAGGTACTGAAGCGGCGGGTCTTGCTGTGATGTACGGGGTGACGGTGGCCGGGTCGACCTCCCAGCCATCGTCGGCCGGTACAGCTTCCAGCTCCCCGACCTGCCTGGTGGGATGCGGCCACTGCGCGACAAGCACGCTGCCGACGACGAGTGAGCGCCTGCGGTTGGCCCGGGGAAGGTCACACCGGGCCTTCCTCCGGATCGGCTCGTTGACCAGCACAGACGGCACCCGTGACCAGTCCGCAGCAGAGGTGGCCAGCATTCACGACTACGAGGTGGCTTCCGCGACGACGACGTACAGCGTTACTGCGGCGAAGAAAGGCCCCGTGGCGAGATGGTCGAGCCACCTCTGTGACGCCAGGGTGGGCAGGTAGCCCGCGGCCACGGCGCGCTCGGTGTTGCGCTGAAGGCCGAGGATCTGGTCTGCGGCCTGAACGTCACGGAATACCGAGGTGATCGGGACGACGGTCGGCACCGCGAGTCCCGCGTCCAGTGCAAGCCGGGCCAGTTGACGGCCGATGACTCCGTTGCGCACGACCTTGTCCGTCACGTGTCGGGTGTAAGCACGCGCGACTTCGATGTCGGGGTAGTCGATGGTCAGCGAATCCCAGTCGGGTTCGCCCATGACGAGTCTGCCGCCTGGGCGCAGTACACGCCGGGCCTCTGTAAGTGCCCGGGCCGGGTCCACCGCGTGCTGAAGCACGCGATCGGTCCGGGCACGGTCGATGCTGCCGTCCTCGATCGGGAGCGTGTGAATGTCGCCCAGCTGTACCTCGACCGCGGGCAGATCTTCTGTACGCCTGCGTGCTTGGGTGACCATCTCCTGGCTGGAGTCGATGCCGATCACCCTGCCGGACGGGCTGACCGCCTTGGCGAGGGTGCTGAGATCTGTGCCCGGTCCGCAGCCCAGATCGAGTGCGGTCTCGCCTGGCTGCGCATCCAGTGCGTCGAGCATGACGCTCTTGTAGGAACGCGCTGTGTCCGTCGCGGCCAGTCGGTCGAGGAAGCTGATCTCGTCAGGAACGGCGCTCTCGAATACGCGCCCGGACAGGCGGGCCATGGAATGCGCCTCTCGCTCAAGCAACTCCCGCCCCGCCGACGTGAGGTAGACCGGGCGTTGACGACCCTTGCCTTCCAAGGGCTTCACCAGTTGCTTCGCCTCCAGACGGGCCAGGGCTCCGTAGAGGCTTCCGGGCCCGAGGCGATGACCGCAGACCTGTTCGATGGCCGCGTTGATGGCGTACCCGTGCAGCGGCCCGTCGGTCAGTGCGCACAGGACAAGCATCTGGGCGTCGTTGGTGCGCATGGCTTCTCCAGTTGTGGACGGTCTCCGGGATGCGTTCCCCTGATGCTACACAGCGCGTAGTACGCGCCGCGTAGTATCTCGTGTGACAAGTCGGCCCTGCAGCGCGCCAAGAACTCTCGTTCCTGCCCTGGAGACCATGCGAAAGGCCTCACCATGCGCACCACCGATCTCTTCTACGCCCTGTACGCCCGTCGGCTGCGTCGGCAGACCGCAGCGGGGCCGCTGCCAGAGCACATCGGCCTGATCATGGATGGAAACCGCAGGTGGGCCCGGCAGATGGGCATGGCCAACCCGAGCATCGGTCATCGCTATGGTGCCGAGCACGTCGAGAACGTGCTGTCCTGGTGCGAGGCGGCCGGCATCAAGCATGTGACGGTCTTCGTCTGCTCCACGGAGAACCTGCAGCGCCGCGGCGACACCGAGGTGTCCTTTCTCATGCAGGTGATCGAGCAGGTGGTGGCAGTTCACCTCGCTCGCCCTGACGCCCGCTGGCAGGTGCGCATCGCAGGAACCCTCGATGCCCTGCCTGACTCCACAGCCCACGCTCTCAAGGAAGCGGTCGAGGCGACCCGCGGCTGCACCACCGGATCACAAGTGACCCTCGCCATCGGCTACGGCGGAAGGCAGGAAGTCATCGATGCCGTGTGCGAACTGCTCCACGAACAGGCGGCAGTCGGAACCACCCTCGAAGACCTCGCAGTACGCCTGACGATGGACGACATCACCCGTCACCTCTACACAGCGGGACAACCTGACCCAGATCTCGTCATCCGCACCAGCGGAGAACAGCGCTTGTCGAACTTCCTCCTGTGGCAGAGCGCCTACTCGGAGCTGTACTTCTGCGAGGCCTACTGGCTCGCCTTCCGAGAGATCGACTTTCTGCGTGCCCTGCGCAGTTACGCGGCCCGGCAACGACGCTATGGCGCATGAGATAGGCGCGCAGCCTCGCCCGGGCCCGATCGGGAGCTGACGTTCACCTGCTGCTGTCGCCCGGTGCAAGCAGGCTCGTGAGCTCAGCAATCGCCTCCGGGGACGGCTTGAAGCGCTCGTATTCCGCGAGCACGAAGACCGTCATCTGCTGTTCGGAGAACTCGCTGCGCAAGACCGTCAGCGACTCCGCCAGCTCGACGCGCCTCGTGGGGTCGATGTCGATGGCCGGCGCCACGTCTTCCAGGATCCAGGTGTCGTCCCCGACCAGCTGCTCGCGGGTTCGCTTCAGGTCCTTGATATGCTGGGCCCCCGTGTTCCGGCAGATCTTCTTCATCGCGAGAACTGACCCACTGACAGGCCCCTTCTCCAAGTAGTTGCTCAGGTTGAACAGGGCCTTCACGAAGACTTCGTCCTCATGTGCGGCAGTCACCCGCGCCCGGGTGTAGTTGCGGAGCGCTTCCTCGTTACTGATCTCGGCTCGTTAGGGTGATGTGGGGGTGTTCAGGGGCAGGCCGGTCCCGGTTATGAACCCATCGAGGGTGTCGGGTCGGTACTGCAGGCGTTTGAGCCGGTTGCGCACGAGCTTCTCCAGGCGGTCGAGAGCGACGACGGCGAGGTTGGCCAGGCTGCGTTTGACGTGTGCCCACACGCCCTCGACCGGGTTCAGATCGGGCGAGTACGCAGGAAGCAGGAACACCGTCAGCCACTCACGTTCAGCAACCAGCTCCTGCATCGTCTTGGAGACGTGGGTGTTGAGCCGGTCCCATACCAGCGCGACGGGTGCCTTCACCAGCTGGTGGACGCCGTCCGGAAGGGCGATGTAGTCGCGCTCGCTCATGCTGCGTCGCGTGCCCTTGCCCGCGGGGTGAGTGAGCAGGCGGTGGCACAGCCGGGTGCGGGAGCCCGGGCGCCAGGCGATCAGCCCGGCCACCGACAGGCGCCCCGAGCGTCGTCCGCTGACGGTGACGACCGGGGTGTGGCCTCGCCGGCCCCAGGTGCGTCCTTTGGGCGGCCTGCGGGTGAAGCCCGCCTCGTCCTCAAAGCAGATGTAGCCCCCGCAGGCCGCCCGGGCCCTTTTACCTCCCCCCAGGTCGCCTCCTTCCAGCCGGTCACGGCCTGCTCGTCGCGCTCGGCCACCCTGCGTGCGGGCATCCGCGGAGTGAAACCGAGCCGGCGCATCAGCCTCGTCGCGCCCGAGACGCTGTAGGAGACGTGGAACTTCCTGCCGATCAGCGTGGCCACCCGTGCAGCCGTCCACACCTGGTCCTCCGTCCAGCTGTGCGCGGCCGGCCCCTGCTCGAGATACCCGGCGAGCTTTTCCAGACAGCGCGGCGACAGGCGACACCGGCCCCCGCTCGGCCCTCGCGAAAGCAGCGCGTCGGCACCACCTTGCCGCCACAACCGCTGCCACTGGTAGGCCGACTTCACACTCACACGCAGCTGCCGGGCCACCTCGGGCGGTTTGATCTGCTGAGCGAACAGCTCCGCCGCCTGTATCCGCACCGCTTCCCGGCGCCGCCGTGCTGCAGGCGTCAGCCCGCCCCCATCCGCATATCTCACGCACCACGGACTACCGACAACACCACACCCACATCAGGATGTTCCGCAAACATCACCCTAACGAGCCGAGATCAGTAAGCATCACCTCACTCCACTGCTCCAGGGACTTCGGCGGCAGATCGGGCGATCCCTGGCCCAGCGTGCGCCGCTGCCGGGGGATCCGGCGCCTGAAGTGTTTCGTCACTGCGGTGATCCTTCACATCCGAGGGGTTTGTGCCCGGCATCCCCAGCGCGGTGTGCGCTCTCACTGCTCCGGTGCCTGGCATTGCCTTCACCTGAGGACCCTTCGCTACGCCGCGGCCCAGTACCCGCTGCCCACGCCCAGCCTGTCCGCCGAGGCGATCCGGGCCCGGGCCCCCGGCAGCGTGAACAGGAGTCTGCCGCTGGCCCGGGGGATTCTTCCCAAGGCCCGCTTCGAGCAGCTGTACGTGGGCGAGGACCGCCCGTTCACAGAGATCGAGCGCAAGACGGGCGTCTCACGCAAGACCCTGGCCGTGCTCGCCGACGAGTACGGCATCCCCCGACGCTGCGCCACACAGCGCAAGAAGCTGGACAAAAAGTGGCTGCGCGAGCAGTACGTCGTCCAAGGCCGCACACAGACCGACATCGGGCGCGAGACCAGCATGAGCGGAGCGGCCGTGGCAGCCCGCGCCCGCGACCACGGGCTCCCAGTGGGCAACAACAGGCAACCCCGGGGCGCGCGGTACGACTTCGCGTCAGCACCCGCAGTGATCCAGCCCAGCCTGAACAACACCTACGCCATCCGCCGACTGCGCATCTTCCTCCAGGTTGTCGGCTACCCCACTCTCCTTGAGGCGTGCCGCACCCAGCAGCTGCAGCGCTTGGAGACCGACCTCGGCGGCCCCCTGCTGATCCGCGCCGACCGCGGCCGACCGCTCGAGCTCACCCCTCTCGGCCAGGAGGTTGTGCGGGCCGTCGAGGACTGGGCGCACACCCTCGTGGACCAGCCGCGGGAGACCTGGCAGCAGTCGGCCCCCGGCCTTCACCCGCCGCGCGAACAAAGCGAAAGGCGCGGGCACGGCGCACGGACGATGCCCCGAACGTGGACTGTTTCCCCACCCTCCTGCAGCCCGCGGTGCGCACCTACGCCGGGCAGCGCCGGCTGCACCGGTTCCTCCAGGCCGCTGCCTACCCCACCTTGGCGGCGTTCTGCCGCGATGCCGGCATCAGCCCCTCCGCCCTGACCCCGCAGCTCCAGCACCTGGAACAAGACCTCCAGGGGCAATTGTTGATACGCGGTCAGTGCGGACACCGGATGCGGCTCACCTACTTCGGCCACAAGGTGCTTCGCGCCGCCCAGCCGTACACTGGTCAACTCGCCGCCGCCGAAGTCGGCTAGGAGAAGGCGCGTTGCCGGAAGGCGTTGCGGTAGGCGGCTGCCAGTCGCGCATCATGCGCCGCTCGGTCCTCGACAGTCTCTGGCAACCCGCCTCGGTCCGGTCAGCGCGTGCCGCGGCCCAGACGGCGTACTGCTCGCGCACGTACCCGCGAGGATCGGGAATCGCCGCCGCCCCGTCCGCCATTGCACCGCCCGCCGCGTGATCCTGATCGTGACGCAGGCGCGCCGCCGCGAGATTCTCGGCGCACTGTGTGCCCCGGGGATGGTTCACCATCGGCGCTGCCGCCGACGAAGGCAGTTACAGGGATGCCTGGCTGGGCGGCAGCTCCAGGGTGAGGCTGGCCGGGATGGCGGCGAAGGCTTCTTCGACGCGGCGGGCTAGCGTCTTGGTGCCGCCGTGTCCGCGGGCTTTGTATCCGTCGGGGCTACGGCCGGCGACCCAGTTGCGGGCGCCGCAGCGCCAGGCGCCGAGGGCCAGCTCGCCGAGCAGGCGCAGGCGTACGTCCTGGCGGCTGTCGGTGCCGAGGCGCTCTTCGAGGATGTCGATGAGTTCCTGCTGGACCTTCATCGAGGACACGAGGCTGTGGTCGTGCAGGGCAGGGGTGCCGGCGGCGAGGCGGCGGGTGCGCAGGAAGCGGTGGTCCCAGTCGTCGGACATGGAAAGGATCGCCGCGGTCAGTGAGGTGCGCAGGGCGTCGAGGGCGGGACCGGAGTCCGTGTGTGCTTCGAAGTGAGCGGTGTAGGCGTCCCAGAGTTCGCCTTCGGCGGCCATGGCCACCTCTTCTTTGGTGGCGTAGTAGCGGAAGAAGGTGCTGCGGCCGATCTCTGCGTGTGCGGTGAGCTCTTCCAGAGTGACGCGGTCGAAGCCGCGCTCGCTGAAGAGGGTCAGCGCGGCGTCGGCGAGAGCGCGGCGGGTGCGCTGCTTCTTGCGCTCGCGCAGCGGCAGGTCGCTGTCGCCTGCTGGGGCTCGGGGGTTGATGGCCACGGGGTAAGCCTACTGAAGCAGGACGCGGACCTGAATGGCACTGGAGACTATTCGACACTCGTGCCATTGTTGGACTCAGTCCCACTTTTCTTCCAGGGTGGTGCGTCGCCCTGTCCCGTCTTTTCGATATGTGGGGAGAGATGCCGTGATCCGCCGCAGTGAGACTCCGCCCGACGTCGCCCGAGCCGACGCGCGCACGGTGGTGATCACCGTCCGGTATACGGGAGATGGCGCCCGTCAGCAGGCGGTGGCCGATGAGGCCGTGGCCGGGCGGGAGGCGGGGTCGTGGCCGGCAGGGTTGTTGAGCTGGTCGCTGTTCGCCAGTACCGACGGGCAGGTGTTGATGGCCTATGAGCAGTGGGCCGATGACGCGGCCCTCGATGCGGCACTGGCAGCCACGCCGCCGTACGTGTCCGGAATCGCGGGCACCGAGCCGTCCGCGCCGGCCCGCTACCGCGTGCACCGCTCCTTTGTGAGCAGGGTCGAGCGGGGGCCGGTTGGGTGTGTGGGCACCCCGGTGTTCGACGTGGACGGGCCTGAAGGGCAACGGCACTTCGTCGACGAGGTGTTCTCGATGACCAAGGAGGTGCCTCCGATGCCGGGCTCGCTCTCCGCGCACTTCCACCTCAGCGCGGACGGCACGCGGGTGTTCAACTATGCGGAGTGGAGCACCGAGCGGGCTCACATCGACGCTGTCGAGGCCGCGGACCCGACGAATGTGCGCGGCCGGATCACCGGCGAGATCCCGGGCGTACGCCCGTGCGGATACCGCCGCTGGCACCTGCACACAGCCCTGTCCGAGGCGGCGGGCGCCGATGTCCTCTGACGTCGCCCGCGTGCTGGACGGCCCGATGCCCAGGTCGGGGCGGGCGCCGCTGACGGTGTTGCTGCTGGCCTCCACGCTGGGCGTGATGGGTGGTGCCACGATCGTCCCGGTCATCGAGGTGATCCGGCAGGCCCTCGCGGTGGGCGGCACCGCGGCCGGCCTGATGCTGACCGCGCACAGCCTGGCCATTGCCGTCGTCAGCCCGCTGGCAGGCCGGGCCACCGACCGCTACGGCGCCCGTCTTCCCCTCGCGGCCGGGCTGGTGGTGTACGCGCTGGGTGGTGGTGCGGGCCTGGTCATCAGCTCTTATCCGCTGCTGCTGGCGTCCCGCTTGGTACTGGGCGCGGGCGCGGCGGCCGTGTTCACCTGCTCCACCGCGGCCCTGCTGGGCCTGTACCGGGGCGAGATGCGCGACAAGGTGATGGGCTGGCGCACCACGGCCACCACCGCCGGAGGCTTCATCTATCCACTCGCGCCCGGCGCCCTGGGCAACCTGTCCTGGCACGCCCCGTTCGCCATCTACCTGATCGGTGTGCCGCTCGGCGCGGCCACCTGGATCGCCCTGCCCAAGGGGGCGCCCACCAGCGACCGCACTCCCACCAGCGACCGCACTCCCACCGGTGCTGGCGGCAGGGGCGGAGCGTTGCGGCTGCTGCGCGGGCGTCCGCTCCTGCTGGGCCTGTGCGGGCTGTGGGTGGCGACCACCGGGCTGATGATGGTCCTGGCCGTCTCCCTGCCCCGCCGTCTGGACGAACTCGGCATCGACGACACGCTCCTCGTGGCGCTGTACGGCACGGTGCTCGCCTCCGCGGCGGCCGGCCTGGTCGGCCTTTGCTACTCGCGGCTCACCGCCCGGTTCGGACATGTGATGCTGCTGCGGGTCGCCGCCGCAGCGTGGACGGCGGCACTGCTGTTGTTCGCCGTGGCCGGGCACTGGTCGCCGCTGCTGGCGGTCCCGGTGCTGACCGGCGTGGGCAGCGGCGTCACCATGCCCACCCTGACCGTTCTGGTGGATCGGGCCGCACCGGCCGGACAGCGCGGCACGGCCACTTCGCTGCAGGCGACCGCGCTGTTCGGTGGGCAGTTCGCCTCACCGCTGCTGTTCGGCCCGCTGATCGATGCCACCTCGATCGCCACGGGCGCGCTGGTCGCCGCGGCTGGATGCGCGGGCATCCTCGCCGCGCTGCTGCGGCTGCGTGAACCTGAATCACCGGATGAGGAAGAAACGGAGTGGGGTGTGCAGAAAACGCAGGATGCGCCGCTGGGTGATCCGACGTGAGGCGTCGGCGGGTAACCGCTGCGCCGGATGTCGGGCTCACTGGTTGGCTGCAGTACGTGGCAGGGGCGGAAGGGTGAAGGCGAGCGCCGCGACCGAGGTGCAGACGACGGCGAGCGCGGTGAACACCACTCGGTAAGAGGCCGGCGCGCCGGTGGCGGTGGCGACGAGCGTGACCAGGGCGGCCAGGCCGATGGTGCCGCCGATCTGCCGGGTGGCGTTCATGAGGCCGGAGGCGGCGCCAGCGTCCCGGGGCTGGATGCCTGAGGTGACCGTGGTGGTGATGGGGGTGATCAGCAGGCCCATTCCGGCCGACATGACGACCGCCGGCCCGAGCAGCCCGTCCACATAGCCGCTGCCCTCAGCGAACCGGCTTTGCCACACAAACCCGGCGGCGGACAGCAGCGCGCTCGCGATGATCAGGCCGCGCGGTCCCGTGCGGCGCATCGCGGCCGGGGCGAGGCGGGCGGCGGCGATGCCGACCAGCGTGTGGGGAAGAAAGCCGAGCCCGGTGGCGAGCGCCCCGTAGTGCAGGGCGTCCTGCATGTACAGGCTCAGGAAGTACCACATGGGGATGAAGCAGGCTCCGGCCAGCAGCATCACCGTATTACCCGCCCAGACCGGCCGCAGCCGCACCAAGCACGGCGGCACCAGCGGCGCACTGGCGAACCGGGCTTCCACCAGGACGAACGCGGCCAGCGCGAGCACGCCGAGCGCCAGTCCGGCGAGCGTTTCGGGCCCGGTCCAGCCGTGCTCATCGGCCCGGGAGACGCCGTAGACGAGGGTGCTCACGCCGAGCGTGGCCAGCACCGCCCCCGGGACATCGAGGCCGCCGCCTCCACCGCGCGGCCGGTCGGCGGGCAGCACCCGTACTGCGGCGACCACGGCCACCGCGCCGATGGGGACGTTGACCAGGAGGATCGACCGCCACGACAGCGACTCGGTGAGGACTCCGCCGATCAGGTTCCCGGCCGCCCCGCCCGCAGAGCTGACCGCGGTCCAGATCGCCAACGCCCGTATACGGGCCGGGCCTTCGGCATAGGTGGTGGTGAGCAGGGTGAGGGTTGCCGGGGCCAGTACCGCGGCGCCCAGCCCCTGCACGGCGCGCATACCGATCAGGATCCCAGGGGTGGTGGAGAGGCCGCCGACCAGGCTGGCCGCGCAGAACAGCACCAGCCCCCACAGAAAGACCCGGCGCCTGCCGTACAGGTCCGCCAGGCGCCCGCCCAGCAGCAGGAACCCTGCGAAGACCAGGGCGTAGCCGCCCACCACCCACTGCAGTCCGGAACCGGTGAAGCCGAGCGCGCGCTGGATCGAGGGCAGGGCGACGTTCACCACCGACACGTCGAGCACCACCATGAACTGCGCCGCGCACGCCAGCCACAGCACCGACGACCGAGCCCGGCTGTCCCTCACCGTCGCGACCGTGTCCGGGCCGCCGCTGCCGGAGTCGTGTGCCTCGCGGAATCCCATGTCCCTCCCACCTGTCGACCACCGATCCGTTTTCATCGTACAGCGGTACTATAAAAACGGGTTGCCGCGCGAGACGAAGGACTGATCAGTGCCGAAACGGGTCGACCACGCCCAGCGCCGGGCGCACATCACCGACGCCCTGGTCCGCGTCGCCGCCGCCCAGGGGCTGCATGCGGTGACGATGCGGGCGGTCGCCGGCGAAGCCGGGATGTCACTGAACCTGGTGCAGTACTACTTCGAGACCAAGGCCCAGCTGATGCACGCCGCCCTGGAACGGCTGGAACAGCAGAGCCACGAGCGATGGGCACACCGCCTCGACCGGCTGCCGCGTCCAGTGACGGCACGCGCGTTCATCGACACGTTCCTCGCCGAGGCATTGCCCACCGACACCGCCAGCCGCGGCTTCCACCTGGTGTGGACCTCGTACGCGGTGCTGGCCATGACCGACCCCGAACTCGCCGCCCAGCCCTTCGTCGCAGGCCCCGACCGCCTGGAGGCCCAGCTGGCCGAAGTCCTGGAGCAGGCGCAACGCGACGGCGCCATGGACACAGAACGGGACGCCCCTCGCGAGGCCGCCCACCTGCTCTCCCTCAGTCATGGCCTGGGCACCAGCGTCCTGGTCGGCCAGCGCACCGCACCGGCGGCCCTGGACATCCTGCACGACCACCTGGACCGGCTCTTCACCGACCCATCACGCGACCGCCTCGGCCGTAAGGCCGCTACGAAGCGGTCGCGCTCGTGAGGCGGCCGGCCAGGGTGTCGGCGAACTCCTCCGCCCGCGCCAGCTGCGTGCGCAGGTTGACGACCCGCTGCTGCGCGGCCTGCTCGAAGTGCCGTACACGGTCCAGGAGCCGCGCCCGCTCCTCGGCGGGCAGCTCGTCGCCGGAATCGAGACGGTCGGTGGCGGCGAGCAGGTCGCGCATCTCGTCCAGGGTGAAGCCGAGCGGCTTCATCCGGCGGATGACCATCAGGCGCGCCACATCCGCCTCGGTGTAGAGGCGGAAGCCGCCCTGGGAGCGAGCGGAGGAGATGACCAGGCCGGTCTCCTCGTAGTGCCGGATGGTACGCAGCGACAGCTCGGTCCGCGCGGCGACCTCGCCGATCTGCATGTGCTCGCCGCTCACGCGCCTGCCTTTCACCTCGCCCATCCTGCTGGCGCAGGAACCGCTTCGATCTCTACCGTAACGTTAGGGTAGAGTTCCCGGAGTGCGGACGGCTGTGCCGTCGCACTCCATGGTGCGGGATCCTCTCCCGTGCCGCCCTGTCGGGGCCGACGACGCCCCGGCGAAGACCGATGCCTGCAGGAGAGAGCGAGCGGATGCCCATGCTGCCCCGCGCCGCCGCCTGCCCGCCATGACCCTTCGCCCCTGAGCAGCCGCCTCCCCGCAGCGCGCTGCCTCCCTTTCGACCTCGGCCCGCCTGCGCGCGGGCTTCGCGATGGACCGGCCCGGTCCTCGCACTCCTCCCGCACGCCCCACCGCTGACCGGGCGTGCCCGACCACGACAGGTACCGCCCTCTTGTCTGCTCCTGCGCTCTCCCCGGCCGCACGACTGCGCGGCCTCAAGCCCGGCTGGATCCACGACCCCAAGGTATGGCGCACCGAGGTCCTCGCCGGCCTCGTCGTCGCGCTCGCCCTGATCCCCGAGGCGATCTCCTTCTCGATCATCGCCGGGGTCGACCCGCAGATCGGCCTCTTCGCCGCCTGCACCATGGCAGTGACGATCTCGATCGTCGGTGGCCGCCGCGCCATGATCTCCGCCGCGACCGGCGCCGTCGCCCTGGTCATCGCTCCCCTCAACCGCGAGCACGGCCTGGGCTACCTCGTCGCCTGCGTCATCCTCGCCGGCGTCTTCCAGGTCACCCTCGGCGCGCTCGGCATCGCCAAACTCATGCGGTTCGTGCCGCGCAGCGTGATGGTCGGCTTCGTCAACGCGCTCGCCATCCTCATCTTCATGGCGCAGGTGCCGGAGATGACCGATGTGCCGTGGCCCGTCTACCCGCTCATCGCGGCCGGCCTGGTCCTGATGGTGCTCTTCCCGAAGGTCACCAAGGCGGTCCCGGCCCCGCTGGTCTCCATCATCATCCTGACCGTGGTCACCATCGCCGCCGGCATCGCCGTGCCCACCGTCGGCGACAAGGGCGAACTGCCCTCCGCCCTGCCGGTGCCCGGCCTGCCCGACGTGCCCTTCACCCTCGACACCCTGACCACCATCGCCCCCTACGCACTTGCGATGGCGCTGGTCGGCCTGATGGAGTCGCTGATGACGGCCAAGCTGGTCGACGACATCACCGACACCCGCTCCAACAAGACCCGCGAGTCCATCGGCCAGGGTATCGCCAACATCGTCACCGGCTTCTTCGGCGGCATGGGCGGCTGCGCCATGATCGGCCAGACAATGATCAACGTGAAGGTCTCCGGCGCCCGCACCCGCCTGTCCACCTTCCTGGCCGGCTCGTTCCTGATGGTGCTGTGCATTGTCTTCGGGCCAGTCGTCTCCGACATCCCGATGGCCGCGCTCGTCGCGGTGATGGTGATGGTGTCGTTCGCGACGTTCGACTGGCACTCCATCGCGCCGAAGACGCTCAAGCGGATGCCCGCAGGTGAGATCACCGTCATGGTCATCACGGTCGCGGTCGTGGTCGCCACCTCGAACCTCGCCATCGGCGTCGTCGTCGGCTCGATCACCGCTATGGTGATCTTCGCCAAGCGTGTCGCACACCTGGCCAACGTCACTTCGGTCACCGACCCCGACGGCAGCCAGGTCGTGTACGCCGTCACCGGCGAACTCTTCTTCGCCTCTTCCAACGACCTGGTCACCCAGTTCAACTACGCCACCGACCCGGACAAGGTCGTCATCGACCTGTCCGGCACCCACATCTGGGACGCCTCCTCCGTCGCCGCCCTGGACGCGATCGAGACCAAGTACGCCCAGCGCCGCAAGCAGGTCGAGATCATCGGCCTGAACCAGCCCAGCGCCCACCTCCACGAAAAGCTCAGCGGCGAACTCACCGCAGGGCACTGACCGGCATCACCGCAGCCGACGGCCGCAGGAAGGCACACCCCTGCGGTCCGTCCGTCATAACGCGGGCCCTGCTGGTGCTGGACACTGCACGGTGCCTCCGATCGCGATCCTCAAGGCGCCGCCGACATGGCCGACGCGTGGAACAAGCTCCCGGCAGCATTCCGTACAGGGCTGGTGCAGACACGAACCGAAGGACTGTGCGACGCCCTCACCGGCCAGCCGCGTGCACTACTCACCGAGGCTCTCAGCGCCTGATCGTTTTCCGGGCAACCCGGCACAACCGTCACCTTCTGGAGGCGACGGCGACTACCTTTCCGATTCATGCGAGCCTTCAACTTCAAGCAGGGAAAGGCCCCTTGGGAGTCCGGAACCCTGCTCCACTGGTATCTCCAGGTGGACTGGGATGACCCGCGCCACGATGTCCTCGCCCAACTGGTCACGGACTCGAACCGGGCCCTTCTAGCCGATGGCTTCCCCATCACCCCGGTCGAACACCGCTGGCTGCACATCACCGTCGACCAGATCAGCAAGCCCGCTCACCTGATCGGCCAAGCCGAGCGGGACAAACTCGTCGCCGAGGTCAGCCACCGGGTTGTCACCATCGCCCCGTTCACCATCATGATCGGGTCCATTCTTAGCTATTCCAGCGGAACGATCGCCGACACTCATCCCGATCACCAACTCGCTGCCCTGCACGCCGCGGCCAGGGACGCCACCCGTGCCACGCTCGGCGATGCCGCCTGCCAGTACGAGTTCGGAGTTCAACATCTGACAACGGCCTATGCGTACGCCGAGGCAGACTCCGACGCCGCGCAACGCCTCCTCCGGCGAGTGCGACCGAGCCACGCTCCGCTGCACATCAAAGCGGTGCACCTTGTCGACGTCACCGCGGACCCGCAGGCCAAGACGATCACGTGGGAAGACGTGACGCGGGTCTCTCTCGGCGCAGCACTCTGACTCCGGGCCGGTTCGGAACCATCCGGACGGTGGGTCGAGCAGCTCAAAGGACAAGATCATGAGACAGATCTGCGGTGTCCCTCGAATGAGACAGCGGACGAGGCCCAGGTCCGCACACCGGAACAGGACATTCCGAATGCGGGCCTACACGTCGCCAGCACTGCCCAGCACCGGTAGGCGGAGTGGGTCGGGCTCACGGAGGCGACCCAGCTGTCGTGATCAAGCTCATCGAGGAGACCGACGGCCACCGCCGCGTTCGCAGGACCTGGACGGCCCAGGGCGAGACTGAGGAATCGGCTACCTGAGGGGTTCGCCGCGGCGTGATGGGAAAGCCCGGATCGATGCCTCCGCTCGGGCGGCGATTCTCATCACCCGACCTCACGCCGGGCGAGCTCCTTGAGCTCCATGCGCGCGGCCGGTGTGCCCTATGGTCCACACCAGTACGGGTGTCCGGCAATCTGTCTCGACAGCTCCTGGGCCGGAGGCGACGCGGCGGCTGCTGGTGGCAGACGCCCGGCCCGAGCACGCCGATGCCCGCGGTCTGAGCCGCGATGGCGAGCCCTCATCCCGGTCCAGCGCAACGAGGTCCGCTGAGGGGCGGCGGATACGGGCGATGTCGTTGCCATGGCCAGGGGCGCGGAGGTCGATTACCTCGCTGTCGAACACGCGGAAATCTATGTTGGCCGGAGTAGACATTGGGCGATGGCGTGGTTATGGTTTCTCTCGTAGCCGAGATCAGCAGGGCCTGGCAGAGACGAACTGCCGGCAGCAGTACACGCAGTTGCAGTGCGCAGGACGGTGCGGTGGTGGAGTTCCGAAGCCACGGTTGTTGCAGGACGGCGACGGGACTGATGGCCGGACCGGGTGGCCCGCAGTGATCAGGGGCCGCCGTGAGCAGGACCGCAGTAAACGCAGTGGCAGTACCCGTAAGTGCAGTTCGCAGTACCCAGCAGTGAAGTCAGTGAGCAGCACCTCGGTGAAGGCGTCGGCTGCGGACGCGCGCACCGGGAAGTTCGGCAGTGGGGTTCTAAGCCAGAGCAGACGCAGGACAGGCGACAGGGCTGGCTGCCGAAGAGTGGCGCTGTCGCAGGCCACTGAGCAGTACGCAGTACCCGTTGGCAAGTGTTGATCAAGAGGGAAGAACGGAGGAGCCCCGCGCCATCAGGATCGCCCGGGCGGAATGGCTGAGTCCGGGTACCGCAGGACATCGATAGTGAGGTGGTCTCCGGTCAAGCAACCGCGATCCCCGCACCCCCGACAGCATCTCGGTCGGGTCTGCGGAAACAGAAGGCCGGCGCAGTACCAGGACCGGCAGATGGTGTAGCAGTTCCTTCGGGGCTCTGGTGCCAGATGGCACCAGAGCCCCTCCATGCGTTCCACAGAGAGGTGCAATGACAGCAGACGAATCGTTCGACCGTCTCGATGACGACGACTACCCCGCCTACACCATGGGCCGGGCCGCCGAGATGCTCGGCACCAGCCAGGGCTTCCTCCGCGCCATCGGCGAAGCCCGCCTGATCACCCCGCTCCGCTCCGAGGGCGGACATCGCCGCTACTCCCGTTACCAGCTGCGCATCGCCGCCCGCGCCCGGGAACTCGTCGACCAGGGCACCCCGATCGAGGCCGCCTGCCGCATCGTCATCCTCGAAGACCAGCTCGAAGAAGCCCAGCGCATCAATGCCGAATACCGCCGCGCCGCCGAATCAGCGAACCCGACGACCGAGGCCCGAGACGGCTGAGACCCGCAACTCCCAGGGGCTTCGCGGCTGCCGCCCGCGCATGCTGGCCGGGAACGGGCGTGCCTCCTTGTTGGACGACTCGCTGTATGAGTACGAAGGCGGAGGTTGGCGACTCTCCCGATGGTCATGACCCCTGATCTTGCTGGGCAGTCTGCTTCCGCTTCATGTACGACGACACCGTGTGCATGAACGCGTTCCTCGACAGAACAGGGCGCACCCGCAGGCGGAGCCGGACCGGGTGCCGCGAAACACTGAGGGCATTGCGGCCGCGCTCGAGGGCGAGCGGTGGGTGGGAGTTCTACCGCGAGCTCCTGGCGGCCGCGCCGGAAGACGCGGGCCGTACCTCGTCGTCCCGGCAGACTGTGAGAGCGCCCCCATCCTCGGAGGCGAGCGCGTCAACGTCCTGCGTCGCTGACACGCACCCACGCCGCCGCTTCGGACACTGGGGTTTTCTCCACCATGTTTCGTGCCGATGCGAGGGGGCCGATCTGCTGAGCTTCTGCGGCCCTTTTCGGCCTTGCCGGAACCGGGGCCTCCCGCCGGGCGTCTTCAGTGATCATGATCGCTAATGCGGACGAGTTGATCAACGACTGGGAGTCGATATGGCAGGGGTACTTCCTCGGGGAGCACGACGAGACCCTGCTGGAGTGCGTGGAGCGGCTCAACGGGGCCCGGGCTGCCCGGCCGCGTGATCCGGATGTGACGGCGTTCTACACGCTGGGCCTGGCGTGGACGCACGGCCATGCGATGTACGACGCGGATCCCGAGGTGGCGCGGCGGGTGGTGGCAGCGCTGTCGGCCGCCGCCTCGGACCCCGCCGTCGTGCAGGCCGCGTGCCATCACGCGGCTCATCCGTGCGACGACGACCTGAGCGCACACCTGGAGTCCTTCGAGATGCTGTTGTCGCTGCTGGCCGGGGGCTCCGACTACACGTGGGAGGACCTCGACGCGAAGGGCGGGGATCCCGACCCGGGATCCGGCTGGCGCTGTCCGCGCAACGTGGCGGGTTTCGCGCTGGCGGCCGCCGAAGCGATCGAGCGGCACCGCCGGTAGCGCTGTCGTCATTCGTTTCCCGACACGCCTTCGGGGATGAAGCACTCGTCGTCGGGGCCCGCGGCGCATTTATGGCACGCGATCTCCGTACAACTGCGGCGGGTTCTGTGACCGCTGCTAGCCTGCCGCCCATGCTCAAGGGCAGCCTGGCAGGCCGAGTAGGCCGCATGGCGGGGGACAGCGGGCCGGAGCGCGTGCTGATCGCCGCCAGTTTCGTCAACCGGGTCGGCAACGGTGTGCTTGCCGAATACTTCATCCGTGCAGGTCACGCGGCATGCTTGTATTCGTGGAGGATGCCGCCAAGGCGGTCGTGGCGTCGTATGTCGAGGTTGCTTAACTTGTCCGGATCGTCGATTGGTGAGGGCAGCGGGTGTAGCGGTCGGGCGTTCGCGATGCCTTGGTGTGGTCGGTGGAAGTTGTAGAACTGCTCGAACTCTCGCAGGGCGTGGAGGAGGTGCCGCTGGTTCCAGATCAAGGTCCGGTCCAGGAGTTCGTGTCTGCAGGTCTGCACCCACCTTTCCATGACCGAGTTCATTCTCGGCATCTGGATGCCAGTGAGGACGACCTCGATCCCTGCGTCCTTGAGGACGGCATCGAACAGCTGGGGGAACTTCCCGTCCCGATCGCGGATCATGAATCGCGCCCGGCAGCCGACGTCCTCGAGGTCCATGACCAGGTTCTTCGCAGCTTGCGTTACCCAGGAGGTGGTCGGGTGCGCGGTGGCGCCCAGGATCCGGAGGCGGCGACTGCTGTGTTCGATTACCGCGAGTACGTACATCCGCGTGCCGGACAAGGTGACCGTCTCAAAGAAGTCGCAGGCCAGGAGGGCGTCGGCTTGGGAGCGCAGGAAGTCGGCCCACGTGCTGAAACTCCGGTCGGGCGCTGGATCGACGCCCGCGTCCTTGAGGATCTTCCAGACGGTCGAGGCGGACACCTTCACGCCGAGCACGAGCAGCTCACCGTGCAGACGCCTGTAGCCCCAGTTTGGATTCTCCCTCGCCAGACGCAGTACCAGAATCCGGATAGAGCGCACCGTACGAGGTCGGCCGGGTCGGTTGGGCCGGGATAAGGCGGCATGCCGGCGCCTGGCGAGGTCGCGATGCCAGCGCAGCACCGTGTCAGGACGCACGAGCAGCCGCACCCGCCGCAGGGCGGGTAACGGCAGCCGGTGCAGCAGCGCCGCCAGGAACGCCCGGTCGCTTGAGCTGAACCGGACTTTGCCCTTGCCGAGTTGGCGTTCCAGGACCGCGATCTGATGGCGCAGGGCCAGGATCTCTACATCCTTGTCCCGGCCACTCATCGGCAGCAAACGCAGCACCGCGAAGGTATTCGTCACACCGAGGTAGGCCAGTCGTAGCAGCACGATCGATCATCATGACGCGTGGACCACCGGCTACGCGAGAGCGCCGACTCGAGCGACCGCGGCCGACGACTGTGAGGTCCGGTGCAGGCCTCCGACCAGGGAGGATGAATTCTCGGCAAGCACAACGCTCGATCGCTGGGCGTGAACCGGATCTTGTCCTTGCCGAGTTGGCGTTCCAGCACGGTGATCTGGTGGCGCAGGGCGAGGATCTCAGCGTCCTTGTCCCGGTCGGTCATCGGCAGCAGGCGAAGCATCGCGAACGCGTTCGTTACGCCGAGGTAAGCCAGTCGCAGCAGCACGGCCGATCATCTTGCCGCGGTGAGCGCCAGCCTCGCGAGAGCGCCTGTTTTGGCGACTTCGCCGGTCGATCTCCGGCGCACCGTGCACCCCCCTCCTACCAGGGCGGACGACATTTTCGGCAAGCGCACGGTCATGGAACTCCTTGACCAGGGCGTGGTCGCGCCAGCGGCGGAAGAATGCATACACCCGGTCCCACGGCGGGAAGTCGGCCGGCACCGACCGCCACTTGACGCCGTTGTCCACGAGATAGCGGACCGCGTCCAGCACCGCGCGGTGGCAGTATCCCTCCGGCCGGCCGCCCCGCCCGCGCATCCAGCCCGGCGTCGGCAGCAGCGGCCGGACCTCAGCCCACTCCACGTCCGTCATGTCCGACGGGTACCGGCGCTGCCGCTCGGGCCGGTCAGCCGCGTTGCCGTACACGTGCGCGAGGCAATCACACGTTGGAGCGGCCGAGTTGGACTGCCCGGCCCTCGACACGGAAGACTGCGGCACCGGGGCCTCCTGATGCTCTATGGATTCGACACCCACGAGCTGTTCAGGAGGCCCCGTCCTCATGCTCTGGCCACGGCAGGATCACCCGACCGAGAACCCGCGTTCGACCGCCACCGCTCAAGATCGAAAAGACAACAGCTTCTTACGCAAGACGCTGCTCAGCGATGGCCGCCGCGTACTTCACAACGAGCGGGCTCGCCACCAAGCACGGGGACGTGGTGTTGGTGCTTGGAAGGAGCCCTGTGACGCGCGCGTATCCGGTCATCATCGCGGACGTGTCGATGCCGGTGTCCTCCTCGTCCAGGGCGTGCAGCAGCGCCTGGACGCCCCGACCGTGCAGGTCGGCGGCTGTCCGAGGTGAGGGCTGGTTCCCGGGCGGCGGCTCGCGGTGCCGGGTGAGTGCCTCGACGGCCTGTCCTGCCCGGGTGACGAAGGAGGCGCCAAGACTGGATGCGGAGTTCACTACCTCCAGCTCGGGGCCGTCTACCGGCATCGGTGTCCAGCCCCGCAGATGCCGGGCCGACCCGTGCATCAACAACCGGCAGTCTCCGGCTGTCGCGCGGTTTGCGCCCCATGCCCGCACCGAGTCCACGAACAGTACGAGATCCTGGTCGGCGCCGCTGAGTGTCACGCACCGCAATGGGGCTTCGAACTGTACCCACTGACCGGGACGCAGCTGGGGCTCGGTGTACCACTCCGCAACGAGCTCCAGATGCTGGTGCACCTCCCGCAGGTGCCGCAGTTGCCCCAGCTCCCCCTCCGGGGCCGGCGCGTCCACGTCGATGCCGCCGAGTGGCGTGGTCAGACGAAGAGCGCTCGCCCGCGGCAGACGCCGGGGCTCAGGTATGAACTGCCTCAGCTTTCCTTCTGACAGATAAGCGATCTCACGCAAGGGGCATCCTCGTCCGGTGTGCTGGCTCCATGGCACGTCATACTGCCACGCCGCACCGACACCGGCCGCTGTCGCCCAACCGTCCTTCATTTCCGGCCAGTTGACCGCAAAGGGTGCGTGGGCGCTCGATAATGAGAAAGCACGCGCCACAAGCCGCGATGACCTCGGGGGACGTCATGGAGGACCGGAACGAGACCGACTCAGCCCTGCACCGGCTGACCGAACGGCTGGAGGACGTAGGGGAAGAACAAGCCCGCCACGGGGGAAGGCTGGACACCTTCGAAGACGGTCTGCACGGCGTGCGCGCCGATGTCGTCCGGCTGCGCGGTGACGTCACCGAAGTACGCCAGGATGTCGCGGAACTGGAGAGCGCGGTCAGCGGCACCCGCAAGGTTCTGGACGCCTTCATCGAGCAGTACGGCCGCGACCGGGAGGTGGCCCGGGCCCAGGCCGAACTGGCCCGTCTGACCACCGTCTTTCAAGCGGACTTCGCCCAGCGCAAGCAGACCCGTGCCCTGGCCCGCGGGCTGGTCCACACCCTCACGGCACAGGCCGTGCGCAGGAAGGTGGTCAACACCGCTACGGTACGGGCCTGTGCCGAGGAACGGATGCTCCTCGAGCCGGCCTACTGGCTGGCCCCGGCGATGATGGCGGTGGCCGCCAATTTCCGCAGCGAGACCGATCAGGGTGAGCGCGCCCAGTCGCACGCCTGCACCCTGGACGCCGCCAAGGCCAACCTCTTCTTCGCCCTGACCTCTTCGCGCCTCGGGGACGAGGCCGCGGCGGCTGCCTGGATGGACACCTACCTCCAGACACTCGACCCTGGGGAACTCGGCCAGGACTTCTACGTCGTCCTGGACGCCATCGCAAGCAACGAACTGGGAGAGGAGGCACTCAGCTACACCCTGCAGGCTATGGCGGGATGGAACCAGAGCATGCACCGCACGTCGGCGGCCGCGAAGTGGGAAGCCCGGCTGCGCGACCTGCGCAGCCGGACATCCGAAGACCAGTACACGGCGCTGCGCGAGACATGCGGAACTCAGTGGGACGCCCTCCGGCACGGCTGGGAACTCGCGACCATACCCGAGAGCACTCTGGACTACCTCCGGCGCACGTTCCCCGACGGCCCGGACGGAGTCGACCGGCCCGTCGGTGACGGCCGCCACGTCGAGAGCGCCCTTGAGCGGCTGATCAACCAGCTCGAACCTGACGAGGCACACCTGCGTGAGCAGATGCGACGGCTCGAGCGCATCATCGAACACGAGGGAGATCTGGAAGCGGCCAGGCAGGCACACCGGTCGTCCCTGGGCCCGGAAGCCGAGCCGGTGACCTTCATGGTGCTCCTGGATCAGGCCGTCTTCGCGCCGGACGAGGCACGGCTCGGCCCTCCGGCCCGCCGCATGGCCCTCCGCGCCATCTGGCCAAGCCTGGAGGACGCCGCCAACCGAATTGTGGCTGAGTCCCGGCGTCGTCTCCCCCACCACATCACCCTGAGCGTGGCGGGATACTCCTGGAACCTGCCGACCGATCCGCACCAGCGCGTGAAGTCGGGTCCCCTCGTTGACGACCTCGCCGCGCGCCTTGAGCAACAGACCCAAGCCCGGTCGGACGCCGTGGTGCGCCGCTGGCCACGCGTCTGCGGCGTCCTGCTGTTCGGGACCGTCGCCGGGGCGCTCGTGGTGCCGTTCGTCGACGGTCTCGCGCGGGGAGTGTTCCTCTTCCTCATCCTCGCCGTGGTCGGGTGGGTCCTGTGGGAGGTCTGCGGCGTTTCCCTGCGGAAGAGACACGTGCGCGAGCAGGGCGACCAGTTGCGCCATAAGGCCGTCGCGACGCTGGCCAACGCACTGCAGCAGCGAGAGGACTTTTTCACGGAATGGCACGAGTCCATGCAGAAGCTAGCAGCCCTCGCCCTCTGGGCGGGCACCTCAAAGCAGCGCTGACCACAAGGGCGACGCGATTCGACGCGCACAAGGCACAAGGGGTGAGGGGTGGACAGCTCCACACTGATCGGTGACCATTTCAGGCTCAAGGACGGCCCCGTCAGTGGCGCCATGGGCGATGTGTGGACAGCCGAGGATACGAGGCTGGGCCGCACCGTGGCCGTGAAGTTCTTTGCCAGGCGCCGTCTCATGCAGCAGGGAATCCCTACGGAGTTCGCCGAGTCGACCGCGAGAATGTCTCAGCGGGAGGGCCAGGCCATGGCCCGGCTCAACCACAGGCGTGTCGCGCAGATCTATGGCAGCGGCGAACACGACGGCGATTTCTATATCGTCATGGAGTACGTCGAGGGCAGGTCCCTCGCCGAGCACCTCAGGGCCGGGCCGAGGCTTCCGCTCGAGCGCACCGTGCGCTGGACACGCCAGATCTGCGAGGGAGTCGGCGCCGCGCACACCGCTGAGGTGATCCACCGCGACATCAAGCCCGACAACATCATGATCACGCGACAGGGGGACGTGAAACTCATCGACTTCGGGCTGGCGTACCTGACCGACGCCACCCAGACCCACACCGTCGCGGGCACCCCTTTGTACAAGGCACCCGAGCGGTGGCTCGGCGAGACCGGCAACGAACGCAGCGACCTGTACTCCGTGGGCTGCGTCCTGTACGAGATGCTGACAGGACGCCCGCCCTTCGGAACTCCCCAGGACGATGCCATGACCGTGGGCCGTATGCATCAGGACGAAGTGCCGGCGCCTCCGAGCGCCCACCGCCCCGGCGTCCCCGCTCAGCTCGACAACCTCGTTCGGGCTCTCTTGGCCAAGGACCCAGCAGAGCGTCCTGGGAGTGCTCAGAGGGTCGCACATACGGTGGGCGAGATCCTCAACGTCCTGGACGTGACGGACGATCTCGCCGGACAAGCCGACGCACCCGACGCGCACGGCAGCAATGCCGGTCTTTCCAGACGCATCGAAGCACTGGACTCGCGCATCTTCGAGCTGGAACTCCGCTTCCAACCCAGCGATCAACCGGTGATCGATGCACGCGCCGAACACGCAGACCTTACCGGCCAGTCAGGCGACACCCGCGGAGCAGCAGCCCTCTACAACCAGCTCGCCCGGGACTGCCAGGGCTTCTTCGGCCCCTACGACGTCCGGACACTGGATGCCTTCGAGGGCCTCGCACGGTGGAACAGCAGAGCGCGCACAAACTGAACCACTCTGGGTCTGATGGACACTCGATTCCCTGAGAGGACCGAGTCATGGCACGTCCGTCCCCCGACCCTGCTGAGCTCTGTGAGCGTGCAGTGCGCATGGTCGCGGAGATTCCGAACCATCCGACCGAGTGGGCCGCGATGAAGGGGGACATCGCGAAACTGGGCGTCGGCGCGCCGGAGACGGTGCGGAACTGGCTTACAGATGGAAGTCGACCAACAACCGCCGCAAGGACAACCGGGCAACATTCAGACCGCAAATGAGCTCAAAGGGCCGGGCGTTGTCAGTATCGGGAGCGATGATGACTACTGACGTATTTCTTGTCCATGGGGGGCACGGTGCACCTAAGTCGCATCGCGGTGAGCGGGTTCCGGGCGAGTACGGAGGGCGAGATGGTCTGCCACTTGCCCGGCCGTTTCAGCGTGCTGATCGGTGCCAACGGCGCCGGAAAGACGACCCTCACGGATGCGCTCTACCTCGCTCATCCCGGTTCCCGCTTCCCACTCCTGCCGAGGTACGGATCCGCCACGCTCGCGCCCGAAGGCTCCAACCGCACCATTGAGGTGGCGTACAAGCTGGGCGACAGCCTCACCGAGGAAGGGCGCCTCGGACGCCAGCTGCACGCGGTCGGCCACCAACGGCTCGGAGAGGTCGCTCAGAACTGGGGCGTCACGCTGAGTCGCAGGCTCGGCAGCGTCGCTACGAAGGTCAATGCGACGCACGGCAGGTCTTTGGACTTGGACCCGTACAAACTCATTTACCTGCCGGCCTGGCGTCATCCGCTGGACGAGCTGGCCCGCCGCGAGGCACGGATCCTGGTGGAGCTGCTCCGTGCCGAACAGCAGCGCCTGAGCGGCACCCGGAACCTGGTGGGTCTCCGGGCGCGGGCCTCCCAACTGTTGGAGGAGCTGGCCAAGGAAAGCATCATCGATGCGGTCGAGGCGCGGATTCGCGGCTACCTGACAGATCTGTCGGTCGGGGTGAGTGCCCAGTGGCCGTACATACGCGGCCAAGTCATCGACGACACCTACCTCGCCCGCGTGCTGGAGCTCATGCTTGCCGTGATGGAGGGGCGCACCTTCGCCCGGCCTCTCGAAGTGTCCGGGTTGGGATACGTGAACCTGTTGCACATAGCCGTAACCCTGGCGGCGATACCTGACTCCACCGAGCTTCCGCAGGATGCTGCTTGGCCTCACTCGGATGCCCTTAATCTGCCGCCCCTCACAGCGGAGGAGGAGATTCAGCAGGCGGCCAGGAACCTCGAACAGGCGCAGGCGGATGCTGAGTCGGAGGAGGACTCCTTCTTCGGCACGAAGCCCTTCCACGCAACGGTCGTCATCGAAGAGCCCGAGGCGCATCTCCATCCGCAGTTGCAGCTGAAGCTTCCCCTTGTGACTGGACACCTGGAGACTGGGACGTGAGGTTCCAGAGGAAGTAGTGCCAGGTGGGTAGTCAGTACTCGAAGCGGTATTCGGAGGAGTTCAAGCGGGACGCGATCGCGTTGGCCCGCTCCTCCGACAAGACGATCACGGAGGTCGCGCGGGATCTGGGCGTGAGCCCGGAGAGTCTGCGTGGCTGGGTGAAGCGTGACCGGGTCGACCAGGGGGGCACGTCGGGCGAGCTGACGAGCGCGGAGCGCGAGGAGCTGAGGTGGCTGCGCAGGCAGAACACCGAGCAGCAGAAGACGATCGAGATCCTGAAAAAAGCGGCGGCCTTCTTCGCCAAGGACAGCGACCGGTGAGCGAGGTCACCTGTATAACGACACCACCTACGACGACCCCAAGTGGCCCGCTCTGTGCGGCCGTTCGTCGATGTCGAACTACATCAACACCCAGTCGATGCAGCCATTCGGCGTAAGCTTCGCCAAGCAGTTTCGGCTTCTGGACTACGACGAGTACTGGGTCGACCCGGCCAACGCCCGGTTCGCGGACTGCGACCCGTCCAAGGCCGAGATCAAGTGCAAGATGAACTGACCGGCCGCTGCGCCGTGAAGGTGCTGATGGCCCGGCCTGTGTAGTACGGCAAGCGGGGCACGCCTACCCGGTGGACATCGGGCAGGCGTGCCCCGCTTCTCTCTCGTCTACGCCAATGGAGGACACGATGAGTGACATTCTGCCCGCTTGGACTGCCATCGCAGACTGGCTGGCGGTGCACGCACCCGCCTCGCACGCCACCTTACGGCCGGGTGCTGCCGTGCGTGCGATCCGCGGAGGACCAGTTGGGGATGGGCCTGCCCGCCGACCTGGCGACGCTGCTGATGGTGTGCGACGGAACGGTCGATGCCTCAGCCCTTGACCGCGACCCCGACGAGTACGATCCAGGGCTGTTTCTCGCCCAGCACCATCTGCTGCCGCTTGAGGAGATCGCGCACGTCCGGGGGAGCGGAGGGACCACCGATCAGTTCTGGGGTTCCTGGGTGCCTTTCGCCGTCACCGACTACTCCCTGCCTCCGTGGGGCGGCCTGGCAATCGACGCCGATGGCCGACTCGCTACCTTCAGTCAGGACGCTGGTGAGCCGCCGTCGGAACCGCTCACCTCCCCCGGGCACGGATCCCTCAGCGAGTTCTTGGACACCGTGGCTGAAGCCCTCACCCAGGGCACCGGCCTGTTGATGGCCGAGGCCACTCCCGGGATTCACCGGGGCGCGCTCGTGTGGGGGCCGTTGCCGGGTGACGGCGCTCCATGGACGCCGGCGCACCCGGAGTACCGCCCCCCCCGAGGCCACCCCTGGACTGGGCCGACCGCGCAATCTGGCTGGAATATCCGTCGCTGCACCTCGGGCGGCGTACGGCTACTCGTCGCCACGGCCATGTGGCAGGCCGGGGTGCGCCCGCACATTCCTCTCCCGGGTGGGCTTTTGTCCAATGTTGCTAAGCGGTGCATGATGGAAGTGAATGCGAAGCTCGCTTGTGGAGGCGTAGTCGTGGGGACCATTTGGGGACCACACGGTGTGCGCGACCCCGCACAACTCAGGCGTTACCGCACGTATTTCGCCTGCGGAAAGCGCCGTAATTCCGGCTGGGGGTCAAGGGGTCGCAGGTTCAAATCCTGTCGTCCCGACGGTGCGGAGGGTCTTCGCAGGTCAACACCTGTGAGGGCCCTCTTTTCGCGCTCCCGTTTCCCGCGTCGAGGTCGAGCACGCCGCTCACCGACACCTTGACTCGGAGGGTTTCTCTCCATGCCGCTTCTGGACCTGGACAAGATCACCGCAGGGCTCCCCAAGACCTGGCAGGGTTTCCTGCGCGACTGGGACCGCTCGCTGCGGTCGGGCAACTACCCGGAGACCACCCGCTACAACTACCTCCTCGCCGCCGCCCAGCTCGCCCGCTACCTGAACGAGAACGCCACTCCCGACCTCGAGGCGGAGGACGCGGCAGAGGACCCGACCGAGGTCACCCGCGCCCACATCGAAGCCTTCCAGGGCTGGATGATCGAGACGCGGTCGGCGTCGACCGCGCTGAACAAGCACAAGGGACTCCAGCAGTTCTTCAAGTGGCTGATGCTGGACGAGGAGGAGATCGACCGCTCCCCGATGGAACGCGTCCGCCAGCCCAAGACGGTCAAGAAGCTGATCCCGGTCATCCGGGACGACGACACCAAGAAGGTGCTGGCTACCTGCAAGGGCAAGGCGTTCCTCCAACTGCGGGACGAGGCCATCATCCGGCTCTACTACAACACCGGCGCCCGCCTGTCCGAGGTCGGCAACCTCACCCTGGAGGACATCGACCTGGTCACCGACTCGGTGCACTACCACGGCAAGGGCAGCCGCGACCGCCGCGTGCGGTTCGGCCCGAAGACGGCGCGGGCGGTGAGCCGGTATCTGCGGGCCCGCGCCAAGCGCAAGGGCGCAGAGCTGCCGGATCTGTGGCTGGCCGACCGCGGCGGGAAGCGCCTGGCACCCAACGGCATCAAGATCATGATCAAGCGGCGCGGCCTCTCCGCCGGGCTGAAAGGTGTGCATGCGCATCGGTGGCGGCACAACTTCGCCCACGAGTGGAAACGGGCAGGCGGGGACTCGGGCGACCTGATGCTGCTGATGGGCTGGATGTCGGAGGACATGCCCCGCCACTACGGCGCCAGCGCGGCCGCCGAACGCGCCCAGGAAACCCACCAGCGGATGGGAATCGGCGAGAATGTCTGACCCCCTTACCCGCACCGTGCCGGAGCCTGACGGTACGTCGGACGGCGCGGCCACGGTCCGGGCGGTGACCGGCATGATGGCGGCCG
Organism: Streptomyces lacaronensis; assembly: GCF_047337785.1. Lineage (NCBI taxonomy): Bacteria > Bacillati > Actinomycetota > Actinomycetes > Kitasatosporales > Streptomycetaceae > Streptomyces > Streptomyces lacaronensis. Next base: position 112,576 of record NZ_JBLHDK010000003.1, on the reverse strand, counting down.
TCGTCAGCCTGTCCTTCCTCTTCGGCTTCGGCAACGTCTGGAACCTGGCACTGAGGCTGGGCGTGCCCCCGTGGGTGGCCCCGCTGGTCGCCCCGGCGGTCGACCTGTCCATCCTCGGCCTGCTGCTCGGTATCCGATACCTCGCCCTGCACGGTGCACCGGTGGACCAGTTGCGTCCGGCCCGGCGGCTGCTGGTGCTCTCCAGCGGCATGACCCTGGCACTGAACATTGCCGACCCGCGGATCGCAGGAGACCTGGGCAAGGCTGCGTTCGACGCGGTCGGTCCTATTCTCCTCATCGGATGGGCAGAGGTAGGCCCTGGACTCCTCCACGCACTCGCCACCACCAGTCGGCAAGGTTCGGCGGCACGCAAATCCATAACGCCGCAGCATGAACAGGACTCCGGTCTGACAGCGGCCTTGCCGCAAGACGACCGGACCACGAGTGCTTCCTCTCCAACTACGACTGAGATGGAACGGCAGCCGGATGGTGATGAGCTGCTGGAACGCGCCCGGCAGGAAGACGCCCGTCACTGGGAGGCGTACCAGCGGCCCATCTCCGCGGAAACACTCCGCAAACGACTGCACGTCGGCGCGGCACGGTCACGCATGCTGGTGGCGATGATCCGTTCCGACACCTCATCCAGGCGTGCCGATCAGACGCATGGCCTCAAGGGAGTACCTGGGCGGCGGGAAGCGTGAACGGCAGTGGGCGGCCTTTCACTTCTCGGCTCGCCTGGCTGACAAGTGGAGGAGGACGTCGCGGAATACGGCTGTCTGAACCTTCGCGATCTCCTCGCCAAGCTGACCAGAAGCCAGCCTGACCCTGAACTCCATCCTGAGAGGACCGCTGCGCCCCCCGCCTTCGACCATGCACGTGGTGGGGGGTGCGCCGTCCGGAGTCCAGTTGGCGTGCGAACCGTGCTCGCGAGTGCGTTCGCCTCTGTGGTGCTGATCCATTTCGGCCATACCCACCGCTTACCGGGCGGCAGAACATCGCGCACGGCAATCGGGAGAAACGCCATTCGGTGTAGTGAATGTGAACAACTCGATACGGCTGACACTCCCGATCCAGCCGAGCTGTGCTGACGGGGGAGATGGACAGATGTCGGACCTTGCTGACGCGGTGCTGGACGCCTCATACCGGGAGGCAGACTCATGCCTGCAAAAAAATAGTGTGCCAAGCGACTCCATGCGGCCGAGGCAAGGCCAGCAGTGGCACGTCTCCGCAGCAAGCGCGATCGAACCCCGTGCCATCGGCTTTGTCGACGACCCTGTTGAAGGGGGTCGGAGGTGTAGTGCCCCCGGCAGGGCACCACACAGAAGGATGACCCCACTGACTTGCAGAATTTGATGGGCAGGCTGGTTATCAAGGGCAGCTTCGAACCCGTCACCTGGGGCGGAGCAGGCCGATGACTGGCGAGGGGGCGACATACGCCAGCAGCCGGGGGAGGGCTGCTTTCGAGCGGGCGGTCACGCTTCGGGCGGTAACGGGGATCATGGCTGCGGTGGTGGGGCTGACGTTCTTGTTCGGCTTCGGCAACGTATGGTCCTTGGCGCTGCGGTTGGGCGTGCCGCCGTGGGTGGCGCCTCTGGTGGCCCCGGCAGTGGATCTTTCTGTGCTGGGGTTGCTGCTGGGTACGCGGTACCTCGCGTTGCAGGGTGCGAGTCGGGAGCAGCTCCGGCCGGCGCGTCGGTTGTTGGTCTTCTCCAGCTTGATGACGTTGGCGTTGAACGTGGCGGACCCGCTGCTTGCCGGCCAGAACGGCAAAGTCGCTTTCGACGCAGTCGGGCCGCTGTTGCTCATCGGATGGGCAGAGGTTGGCCCAGGTCTTTTGCAGGCCATTGGTGGTGCCGCGAGTGAGGTGTCACTTGAGCCTGAGAGGTCAGAAGCCCGGGAGTTCCCCGCGGGACACGTTGTAGAGATGGCTGAGCCCGACAGCCTCAACGTTGAAGAATCGCGTGTCCTGCCTCCGGACGAAGATGATCAGGAAAGTCAGCTCGGGCCTGGTGGGGACGACCTTCTGAAGCGGGCGATGGTGGAAGATGCTCGGCATTGGGAGATGTATCAGCGGCCGATCTCGGCTGAGACGCTACGGAAGCGACTACATGTTGGGGCGGCTAGGTCCCGGATGCTGGTGGCCATGGTGCGCTCGGCAAGGACGGACCGCCTTGCGATCGAGGCATCGTCTGTTGGAGCCGGGCATTTGACTTCTCGCCTTCGCCCTCGGGTTGATGATGCAGACGAATGAGCTTGGATAGATGAGTGATCCTTCCTGATGATGTGTTGACCTTGTAGGTGTGGATAATCACGTTCGTGCAGGTCATGCGACATGTTGGTAATCGTGGAGGATGCCGCTGCGGCAGTTGTGTCGGCGGACGTTCAGGTGGGCGTGGCGGCGATTGGACGATCGGGGCGCAGAATCAGGGCCTGTATGGAGGGGACGGTGCGTGATCGCCGATCGGTTTGGACAGGAGGCCTTGGCGTGGCGGCGAAGCAGGTCGTGGTGCCAGCGCAAGGGGCTGGAGAGACCATCAGGCGGAGCTGACGGAGCCGTGCTCGGGGGAGGCGGCGTAGCAGGGCCGTGAAGAGTGCCGGTGGGGCCAGGTCAGCTGCGGACGGACTACCGTTCAGAGCGCTATGGCGAGTTGGTGGCGCAGCGCCAGGATCTCCAGGTCCTTGTCGCGATCGCTCATCAGCACGAATTGTACGAACTTGCACACGGTCGACATGGAAAGGTGGAGGAGTCGCAGCAGCACAGGCAAGCATCTTGCTGGATGGTGCGGACGCGCTACACCCGATCTTGGCCCACGGGAGGAGAGCAGCGATCGTGTTGACCTTTCTCTAGCCCACCGGCGCGGCTGACCTGCATGGACGTAATATCTAGCACCTAGATGTGCGACTCCTTGTCGCGGGTGCATGACTTCTCCCCAGAACACGTCGAATGGCCTCCTTCACGCTCTCTGCCCATGCTGGAGACCAGTGCAAAGCGGGCCGTGGTTGCGGCCGCTCGGATGTGGTTTACGGCATCCCGCAGGGCGCAGGTCACACAGCTGTCTTGGGCCGGAGCGTATTCGGTACGGCAGTCCCCCAGCCGTACGAACGCCTCGGCGGCCAGCGAAGCGGCCTCCGTCAGGACGATGACCAATTCCACCATCGGCTCTTCTCGGCGGGGATTGGCCTGCGCGGCGTCGAGACTGAGCCGGAGGAGGGCCAGGGCTCGTTGGCCGTGTGTGTCGCGGTCCGGTGGCACCCGTTGGGATTCGGTGGTCACGGGTCGTCTCCTCAGCAGATTCAGCACCGACAGCGCACCGGGCGAACCGTGGCCTAATCGCTGACGCCTGTCGGCGATCGTCTTGGCCGGCTCGTTCTGGACTCAAGCTGTCGGACTTCCGGTGGCGGATTCCAGGGAGCCGCGCCGCACGGACAGGACGATCGCTCCTATCCCCGCGCTCGCGGCCGCGGTACTGACAGCCAGCGATGCCCCGACGGCCTGTGTTTGGAGGCCCGCCACTATCGATCCGACCGATCTGCCCAGTTCCTCGCCTGAGACCATCCACATCATGGACGCGACCGCTGTGCCTCGCGGAGCATGCCTGTCCAGCAGCTCGAACTGGCAGACGGTCATGGGGGCGAGGGCGCCACCTGCGACGACGAGGACGACCGCCAGCGGTACCCCCACCGGAACGAAGGCAGCCGAGGCCAGTGCGAGAGTGAGCCACAGACAGCCGATGGGGTAGCCGACCGTTGGTGCGATCTGATGTCGACGGGCACCGAACCACAGGCCGGCGAGCCCACTTCCGATTGCGAGGCAAGCGAACAGCCACCCCGAGTCTGCCGCCGATCCGTTCTCGGAGGTTCGGGCGGGAAGGCCAACGGTCAGTGCGCCGAGGCATAATCCGGTGGCGGTGTTGACCGCGAGCAGCAGACGCAGGCCAGGTGTGGCTGCCATGGCTCCTATGGCGCTCGTCGTCGAGAGTCTCGGGGCCGTTTCGGGCAGGGGGCGTCCGATCAACAAGAACGTACCGATCAAGAGGAGAGCGCCGGCTGTGGCGACTCCCAGTTTCGGCGACCAAGCCGCTGTGGCTGCCGCGATCAGAGGCCCGCACACCTTGGCCAATTCGCTGAGCACCGCGTCCAGCGCGTAGGCGGTTCGTACGAGTTGTTGGTCCACGACGTGGGTCCACAATGGGCGGACGCTTGCCATGATCGGAGGTGCGCTCGCCCCTGCGAGTGCCCCGAAAGCCACCAGGGGGAAGATGTCCGAGACGGTGGTCAGGCCCGCCATGGCGATGGCGGTCACCAGGAAGAAGGCGGTCAGCGGCAGACGATGGCCGTAGCGGTCGACGACCTGGCCTCGGAACGGCGCTGTCACGGTTCCGCCGATGTTCCACGCCGCGGCGGCCAGGCCCGCGTCGACGAACGAGCCGGAAGGGCCGTGGCCCAGCAGTACCATTGCCAGAGGGAAGGTTGCGTAGCCGAACTTGCCGGTTGCTGTAGCCGCGATCAGTCTGCGTGCTGTGGAGTTTTTCATTAGCGACGCGTAGGCGCGCATTGTTCCCTCCTCGGGGGCATAGTCCAAACCCACCCCATTCTGCCGAGCATTGGGCCGTGGGCCACGTCTTCCAAGGGCCCGTTCGGTATTTTCCTAGGCGGGTCGTCGTGGAGTGTCACCACGCCGAAGCATTCGCAGCACGGCGTCCCGAATCGACGGCGAATCGATACCAAAGGACGAGAGGAGCTTGCCGCGAGAGCCTGCCGCCACCCCGCGGGGTTCTATGGCGAGGCTGGTCATTGCTCCACTGAATGACTGCCGGAGGAGTGATGCGGAGACCAACGCCGCGAGCGGCCCGGGGCGCGCGTGTTCCTCCACGACCACGGCCACGCGCTTGCCCCGCGCCGCTTGGATGATAGCCCCGGCCGCCAGTGGTTTGAGCGAACCGACGTTGACGACGGCGCAGTCGGCTCCATGTCGGCTGAGTTCCGCCGCAGCGGATAGGGCCTCCGACACGCATATCCCGTTGGCGAAGATAACGGCTTCCGTTCCGGTGCGCAGCACTTCGGGCTCGCCCAGCGCGAACCGGTCGCCGGTGGTGTGGATCACCGGATCGGTGCGCGCCCCGAGACGTACATACGCTGGGCCCGCTGTTCGGACGGCCGTCTGCACCGCCCATATCGCCTCGGGGGCGTCGGCGGGTGTGAACACATGGATATGAGGCATGGTCATGAACACGGTGGTGTCCTCGATCACATGGTGACTTGTCCCGAACTCCTCACAGGCGAGCCCGCCTCCGATGCCGATAAAAGTGACGTCCATTCCCTGGTTGCAGACGTCGTTGCGGATCTGCTCCGCAGCCCGGCGTACCAGAAAAGATGCCAGCGAAGCGACCACGGCTTTTTTGCCCGCTCGGGCGAGACCGGCTGCCACACCCACGAGGTTAGACTCGGCGATACCTACGTCGATGAAACGCTCGGGTGAGTGGCAGGAAAATTCCGAGAAGATGGAGCGGCTGTCCGGCCCCAGGCCCACCAGATTCGGAAATTCTGCACCCAGGGCGGCGACGGCAGGAGCACACGCCTGCCACATCGACTCGGTTTCTCGGCTTGGTCGGGTCAGAGTGGCCTTGGTTTCAGTCATATCGGCCTCTCGGTACTAGTTTGTGATCCGTCTGTCTGAATTTCTCGGAGAGCCTTGCGGAGTTCCGGTTCGGTGAGTCTGCCCATATGCCAGGCGACCGGGTCTTCCGCAATGAAGGAGACGCCATGCCCTTTTGTGGTGTGCGCAATCAGCAGGGTGGGTATCTCGCTGCCAGAGTAGGCGGTGTCGAGTGCCGTGCACAGTTGTTGGAAGTCATGGCCGTCGATTGACAGGACCTGCCATCCGAACGCCCGCCACTTCTCATCGATCGGTTCGAGGCGGAGAACCGATTCGGTAGGACCTTCTTGCTGGTAACCGTTCCGATCGATGATGGCGACGAGGGAGCCCAGGCGCTGGGAGGCGGCGAACATTGCCGCCTCCCAGACCGACCCCTCGTTGAGTTCCCCGTCACCAAGTATGGTCACCGTGCGGTGGTCACGCCCGTCCAACTCGGCGGCGAGTGCTATACCCGCGGCCACCGACAGGCCATGGCCGAGTGCCCCAGTCGCCAGCTCGATCCCCGTGACGTTCTCGGTAGGATGACAACAAAGACGCTGGTCCGGTGAGCCGACCGACTCGAATTCTTCAGTCGAAATCATGCCAAGTTTCCCGAGAACGGCGTAGAGTGCAAATGCCGAGTGTCCCTTGCTGAGTATGAGCCGATCGCGCTCAGGAGACTCTGGGTTGGCCGGATCGAAGTGCATGCGGCGAAAGTATAATGCGGTCAGGACGTCGGTGACTGAGAGAGCCGCACCCAAGTGAACGGGGCATTTTGCGGCTAGTTCGAGAATAGTGCTCCGTATTTCGCGGGCCGTCTCGCTGAGAAATGCGAGGGTCTCGCCGTCGGGTGGCGTCAGCGTACGCTCGTCCGTGGTTCCGGTCGAGGGGTGACCGCGTTTTTTCGTAGATGTCATATTCACCCTTTCGGGGAGGATGTGGTGAACGGCTATGCTCCGGAACCGAATGACTTTCCCCCGCACCGCAGCCTGCCATGGCCGTCATTTCAGCCTCGGTGTTCAGTGCGTAGTAGGCCGCGATATGAGGAGCGGGCTGGGCCGGAAACACCCGCCTCGACCATGAACAGGCGGCCCGCGTCGGGCTGCGCGGCCAGTTCTTCGGCGCGAAGCCGGAAACGTGCTGTAGTGATGTAGAGCGTACGGCCATTCGAACCGCCGAAGGTGCAAGCGGTCGGCTTCGTGACGGGAAGATGGACGGTGGCCAAGTGCCGCCCGGTCGGGTCGAACCGCCGCACCTGGCCGCCGCGCCACAGCGCCACCCACAGGCAGCCGTCATCGTCAACGGCCAGACCGTCGGGCGCGCCCTCACGGGGGTCGATCCTCACCAGCTGGCGACGACGCCCGATCCGTCCGTCGTCGCCGTCGAAATCGAAAGCGGTAACCGTCCCAACCGCTGTGTCGACGTGGTACATGGTGTCCCCGCCGGGGCTCCAGCCAATGCCGTTGGAGACCGTGACGCCGCCGAGGACAGGAGTGACGGTGCCGTCGAGATCCATACGGTAGACCGTGCCGGCGCCAGCGGACTTGTCGTAGGAGAGGCTGCCAGCCCAGAATCTGCCCTGCGGATCGCAGGCACCGTCGTTCATCCGCATGTTGTCGCCGCGGTGTGCGTCCAGTTCGTGTAAAGAGGTCAGCGTCCCGTTGGCCGAGAGGTGGGCGAACCCACGGGCGACCGCCAGCAGCCACCCGCCTTCCGAAGCGGGTACCGCGGCCCCGAGGCGAACGCCGGTGTGGTAGCGCCGGACCTCGCGCAGGCGAACGCCATTGGCGCTGGCACGGTGAAGGACACCCTCGTAGATGTCCACCCACTGCAACTCGGCGCGGGACGCATCCCAGCCAGGGCCTTCCGGTAGATCGCCGCCTGTTTCGGAACATGGCGCCGCCATGAACTCTCGCACCTCGGCCTCCTCGGCGGTGGGGACATAGGAGTGTCAGATCACAGTGGTCCCCATAACACGTTCCAGAGCGAGAGCCACCGATGCCACGTGCGCGTCATGCCCGAAGTGCCCGACCACTTGGAGGCCGACCGGCATACCGTCACCCGGGACGGGCAAGGTAATTGCAGGGTGACCGGTGGCGCTGAACGGCATGGTGAAACGAGAGATGGGTTCCCTGAGGTCCTGTAGCTTGCCTCCGGATGTTACGGCGTCGATGCGTGGGGCGACGCAGGCGGTGGTCGGTAGGACAATCGCATCCCATCCGGCCATCGCATCGGTGACTTGGCCCCGCAGGTCGCCAAGGCGTCGCTTCGCGGCCTCATAGTCACCTTCTGTGATGCGTTGCGCCTCCTCGAGATGGCGACGGACGTCCGGACTGTAGCGGTGAGCGTGCAGCCGGAACCGCTCTCGGTGGACGACGGCGGCCTCCGCGTAGAGCACTGTGCGGCCAGTATCAGCTAGCACGTTCCTCGGCGGGAACGGGATGCGTGAAAACCCGGACGCTGCCCGGCGCCATGCGCGCTCCGTCTCCGTGTCGAGTTCCCGGACCCATGTGTCGGGCACTGCCACCTGAAGGTCGCGCAGGGGGACCTCCTTGACGTCCAAAGGCGCGGCGCGCATCGCTTCCAGAGCCGTGATCACGGACCGCACGTCGGCGGCCATCGGCCCGGCGGTGTCGAGGGATGGACTCAGCGGGACTATGCCCTCGGTGGGAAGGGTGTTCGCCGTGGGACGGAAACCCGTCACCCCGCACAACGCCGCCGAGATGCGAACGGATCCGCCGGTGTCCGTGCCGATGGCCCAGTCGCACATGCGGAGTGCGACTGCGGTTGCGGAACCGCCGGACGATCCCCCGGCCACGCGGGCGAAGTCACGGGGGTTGTGAACGGCACCGAAGAAGGGGTTGATGCTGGTCGGGCCGAAGGCCCACTCATGAAGATTGGTCTTTCCGATGACCGCACACCCCGCATCGCGCAGCGCGGCGACCACCAGGGCGTCGCGTTGCGCCGGTACATCGGGAAGGAGGTCACTGCCGCCGGTGGTCACCGCACCTTTGACGTCGATGACGTCCTTGACGGCGACCATGGGACCGGAGCCGTCTTCGTCCGTGAGGGAGACGAAGGCATTGAACCGCTCCAACTGCCGGATGCGGTCTCGGAACCGCCTGGCCGGACCTGAGGACGAGCGTGAGTGCACGGGTGTGTCGGTCATCGGGCAACCCCCGCCTCCAGATGTGTTCGCCAGAAGTCGACGGAGGCCCGCAGATCGTCGATCACCTTGTCCTCGGGAACATCTGGGCGAAACCCGATCTCGAGCATCAGATCCACCTGGTCGGTGTCCCATTCACGGACCACTTTCAGGACCCGCGCCGGGTCGATGATACCCTTCTGATTGAATTCCGCGGTGAAGGGCCAGTGCCGGTCCTGCGCCCCGTCCGTCTGCTGGAGCTGGACGATTCGCGTGTGGCTACCGAACCTGCCTAGCCAGGCATAGGGGTCGCGATCCTCTGTCGATCCACTGGGAAGACACGCGTGCCCGACGTCCAGACACAGCTTGATCGGCAAAGAAGCTACGCCGGCCGCTTCGATGAGATCCTGGGTCTCGTCGATGTTCACCGGATACTCGCGGCGGGTGGGCTGCACCTCCCAGGCGATGTACTCCAAACCGGTTCGTTCGGCTAGCCCGGCCAGTTGGAACACCGAGTTGCGAATCTGCCGCACCACCTGCCCACGGCTCTCGCGGTCCCTCATCTGCGTGAGTGTCAGCGTTCCCATATAGCCCCCGACACCTTTGGCGCCGAGATGTGATGCTGCTTTGATCGCCTGCTCATACCACTGCTGGGCTCGCCGGTGCATACCGGGGCGGGTATCGGCCAGCATGTTGAGCAAGAAGACACTGGTACCAGTGGTGGCGGAGGAGATGACGATGCCGTTGTCCTCGCACACCTCACGGGTACGCTTGTACAAGTCCAGGTCATGAGCCAGAAGAGGGTCCAGCACGTCGAAGGAGAACTCCACGTGCCGTAGGCCCAGATCCTTGACGACCCTGACCCACTGTTCCGGCTCGGGCCAGCGTTTAGCGGCAAAGGCGATATTGGTTCCGAAGACTATTTCCGCCATGACATCACACTCCGGTCCTGTGCCGATGGTCGGGTGAATATGTCGTGGCCGGCCGAGTTCTCCCACTCCGCCTGGGCATCGGCCGGCTCAGATCACGGTGGTCCGGTGCAACAGCCTGTGGTACTGATCCCGGTCGCACGGGGTGGCGGTGTGGATCGCCGTCCGGTTGTCCCACCACACCAGGTCTCCGTCGCGCCACTGATGCCGGTACACGTACGTGCCCTGGGTGGCGTGCTCAAGCAGCTGTCGGCAGATGCTCCGGCCTTCCTCCGGGCTCATGCCGCGCAACTCCCTTATGGTCATCGAGCTGACGAACAGAGCTTTGCGGTCCGTGACGGGGTGGGACCGCACCAGCGGGTGGACGACGTCCGGCATGGCGCTTCGGCGTTCCTCTATGCTGTCCGGCTGAACTTCGTCGTCCGCCTGTCGCCGCTGCTCTAACAGAAAGGACATGCTGTGCACCGCTTGCGCATCGGCGATGCGTGCCCGGAACTCATCGGGTAGCGCGTCGTACGCGGCATCAGCTGCGCAGAACAACGTGTCGCCACCGACCTGCGCAGAGGTGACGGAGTACAAGAATGACATCGCGCTGGGACGCGGTGATGTGCCGTGGTCCACGTGCCAGTCGACCTGTCCGCCTTCGTACAGCCCGACCTTTCTGCCGTTCCTAAATATATTGCTGATGATGAGAACTTCGGGGTGCCCCGCCACACAGAATTCCTGGAGTGGATGGATCTCCAGCTCTCCGTACATGCGCGAGAACTCGGCTTGCCGCCCGGGGGTGAGACGCTGATCACGGAACACCAGCACCTTGCGCTCGTGTAAGAGATCGAGCAGATGGTCACGTGTTTCCGGACTCACCGACTGTCCGAGGTCGATACCTGAGACCTCCGAGCCGATGTACGGGTTGAGATCCTTGACAGTCAGTTCACCACGCGCAGACATCCAATCCTCTTTCATCGGGCGTCGATTCCGTTATCGCCTTGCTTATCGCCGTCGCGAACTCCATCGCCTGACTGGAATTGAGGCGTGGATCGCAGGCGCTCTCGTAGCGCAGAGGGAGGCCTTCCTCTGTGATGCCGCAGCTACCGCCGACGCATTCGGTCACATCATCCCCGGTCACTTCCAGGTGCAGGCCCGCCGGAACGCTTTCCAGAGACTTGTGCACCTCGAGGAACGCAACCGCTTCTTCGACCATCGTGTCGAAATCACGGGTCTTGTGCCCGCTCGCCGCCGTGCGGGTGTTCCCGTGCATCGGATCACACATCCAGACCGGGTTGATCCCCTCCTTGCGCATCCTCTCGATCAGAGGAGGGAGCACCTCGCGTATCCGTCGTGCCCCGAGCCGAGTTATCAGAGTCAAACGCCCCGGGACATGGGCGGGGTCCAAGCGCTCGGAGAGCCTTACGATGTCCTCGGGCGTAACGGACGCGGCGAGTTTCACCGCGATAGGATTGCCCAGCCGACGGACGAACTCGATATGCGCTTCGTCGAGCGCACGGGTGCGCTCCCCGATCCAGAGCAAATGGCCGGACAGACCGTATGGCAGACCGCTGACGTCGTCCCAGCGGGCCAGCGAGCTCTCGTAGTCCAGCAGTAGTGCCTCATGGCTGGTGTATACCTGCCTCTCCGAAACAGAGCTCAGGATACGGACGGTACGGGCCGAGGCGTAGTATGCCTGCAACAGCCGCTGGGGGTCCGGAATCCGGGCCACGCTGTCAAACTGCGCTGAATTGACCGCGTCACCGAGATAGGAGAAGGCTTTCACGCTTCTCCCGTCCGGCAGGCGGCGGCTCTCGAACCGGTGCGAACGTGGTTTGGCGTACTGACCCCCGATACGCCCGATGACGGTCACGGGGAGCTGCATGGAGTCAGCGAGAACGCGCGCCACACGATGCAGGACGTCCGTCTTCCTGCGGATGCGAGTTGGCTGCACGGAATCGAATGTCTCCGCGCAGTCACCGCCTTGCAGGAGGAACTCCTCTCCGCGGGCGGCTCTGGCCATCTTCCGCTGCAGCTCTCGGCATTCCTCCGGCTGGACGACGGGGGGCAGTCGCTCCAGGTGCTGACAGACGTCCCGCACTTGCTGCCGGCACGGCCAGGGGGGCTGCTGTGAGATCGGCAGAGTTCGCCAGGAATTGCGAACATGCCACAGACCTGAATTCACCAGGCTCCTCTTCCGTTCGATCTGCGTGTGGCCGGTCGTGAGCAACCGTCGATGTCACGGCCGTCTCCGTGCCGGGGCCGTGAGCCGTCACCCCTGCCCCTGCTCGACCGGTGCCGGGTTGCGACCCGCCAGGATGTCCTCACAGCGACGGCGAACCTGTGCCTTCACCTCCGGATGGGGCAGTACGTAGAACTGGTTGCGCCGAACGGCCTCCACCACGCTGTCCGCGACCTGTTCGGGGCGCATCCCTTCGCGGATCAGCCGACGGTGATAGTGGTCCCGTAGCTGTTCCCGGTGCTCGAGCGCCACCGCGTCCAGGGGTTCTTGAAAGCCCTCCGGGCGGTTGCGCTCGGCCTTCATGAGCTCCGTAGCCACGGTGCCAGGGCACAGCACTGAGACTCCCACGGGCACACCCGTGTCGAGGAGCTCGTGGTACAGCCCCTCGGCCAGGCGAGTGACGGCGTGCTTCGATACCGCGTAGATCGAACCTGGCCCGGTCGTCAGCCCCGCCGCCGACGAGGTGATCACGAGGTGGGCCTCAACGGACTGCCTCAGGAGGAGAGGGACGAAAGCCTGGATGCCGTGTACCACTCCCATCACATTCGTCTCCAGGAGCCAATGCCAGTCACAGAGACGACTCGCCCACAGCGGCCCTCCTCCAGCGCCCGCCCCACCCGGGGCGGCAACGCCCGCGTTGAGGCACACCAGATGCACGGCCCCGTAGCGATCGACCGCAGCATCGACGAGTTCGGTCACCGCCGAAGGCCGGGTCACATCAGTGGGAACAGCCAGCACCCGGTTCCCTCCCGAGGCCAGTTCCTTCTCGGCCACGACAAGCGGGGTGGCATCGATGTCGGCCAGAACAACCGCCATGCCCTCCGCCACTAGGCGGTTGGCCAGGGCACGCCCAATCCCGCTCGCCGCTCCGGTAACGACGGCTACTTTGTCCCGCAGCTCGCGCATGCACACTCCCGGAGGTATGGATTCAGGTCGGCACGAGGTCGTAGAACACAAGGCGCTGGCCGGCTTCAGGGCGGGTGAGGAGCCGTCGGCAGCGCAGCTGGGTACGCGCGAGGATGTCGAGCCACAGCTCGCGCCGCAGGGGAAAGCCCTGGGCAGTGAGGGCATGCACGAGGAAGAACTCGGAGTCGTCCTCCGCATTGTCGTAGCGCAGTTGGGGCTCACCCAGGATGAAGCCCTTGAGTCCCGAGCGGAGCAGCTCGGCGAAGGTGTCGAAGAGTGCGACTACACGTTCTTCGCCTTCACGGAAGAACTCGTGGACTACACCCACGGCCACAAGGGTGTCAGCCTCTCGGCAGACGGCCGGCCACGACTCGGGGTGAAACGCGTCGCCGACCACGAACTCCAGGCGGTCGTCGACTCCAGCCGTGAACGCCAACTGGCGTGCCACGTCGATGGCGTCGGGGGAGATGTCGAGACCCACGCCACGCAGGTTCGGATTCTGTGCGCAGGCGTCGACCAAGAGCCGGCCTGCCCCGCACCCGACGTCCAGAATGCACTGTGCGTCAATGTCGCCCAGGGCGTTCAGCACCGTCGGGGTGTGGAAGCGGTGGAAGAGCGTGGCGCTGTGACGGCCGAGTGCGGCGGTGTCACGCGCGACGTTCCGGCCGTAGGTCGCCTGGCTCACCAGGAGATCCGCCGCCCGCGAGATCACCGGGCCATATGCCTCCCCGTAGAAACCGAGCATGGCGCGTGACGCCTCGCTGGTCAGCAACTGGCCGCGTTCGGTGAGCCGCCAGGCCCCCTCTTTCCCGTCCTCGACCACGCCCTGGAGCTCGAGGTAGCGGACCACGGACTCAGCCAGCTTGCGGTCCATGCCCTCGAAGAGCTCCTCCGAAGCGGTCTGTCCCTCCCTCAACCGGTCCAGCAGCCCGGCGCGCGCACACGCGTCCAGGGTCATGAAGAGATATGTATTCTTGATCATCTGGTCCAGGCCGGACTCCCGATAGTCTCGCCAGACGGCCCTGGGACCGGCGTCAGTCAGCTCCACTGTTTCTGGGGCGGCCCGGTCCTGGTGCGATTCGGTTGATGTGGGCTCAGCCTTCATGGTTCACCTCGCATCTCGGGTCGAAGCTTTCGTGAACAGGTGTCGCGTCGGCTGGACGGCGTGCTCTAGGCGGCACTCCTGCGGCTCACGGAAGACGGGGAAGAACCTCTGTCGCCACCAGCTTCAGGTGGTCGGTATCGAAGAGGTCCAGAAACTGTAGATAAATCCGCCCGGCTCCGGCCTCCGCATAAGCGGAAACCTGATCGACGACGTCACCCGGCTTTCCCCAACACACCCCGTCGGGGCGGTATGCTCCGCGTAATCCTTGCACCAGCAACTGCCGACGATTCAATTCCGCGCTGGTTTCACCGCAGCAGATGTTTACTACAACGGATCGCTCGAGACGTCGCGGATCGCGGCCATAATGCGCACAGGCGTGGTCGAAGCGTCTGAACAGGTCTCGAGCCTGGGCCGCATCGGTGAAGGGCACGTTATATTCCGTGGCGAAACGTGCGGCAAGCTGCACGGTGCGCCGATTTCCTCTGCCCCCCAGGATCAGGGGAAGTCCGGAAGGTCGTACGGGTTTGGGCAGGGCGGGTGAGTTGGTCAACTGGTAGTGGCGACCTGAGTAGGAAAGAGACTGTCCCGCCGGAAGGCTCCACCAGGCGGTCAGAATATCGAGTTGCTCTTCCAGGCGGGCGAATCTCTCGCGGCCGGAAGGGAAGGGGATGCCACAGGCCATGTGCTCATCGGCGCACCAACCGGCACCCAGCCCCAGTTCGATGCGCCCTCCACTCATGGCGTCTACCTGGGCGGAGATCACCGCGAGTTGCCCAGGGGAGCGAAAGGTAGCCGGAGATACCAGGGTGCCCAGCCGGATGCTGATGGTCTCCCGAGACAATCCGGCCAGTACGGTCCATGCATCGCACGGCCCGGGAAGCCCCCTGCCACCCCCCTGGCTCACGTAGTGATCGGAGCAGAAGAACCCTGAGAACCCGCATGCCTCGGCAACAGTTGCCGAGGCATGCAGAGCCTCATAGGTGCTGCCTTCCTGAGGTTCAACGAATACGCGTGCGTCCATATCCGGGTATCCGACCTTTGTCAAGAGCTAGAAATCCGGCACCGTTTCCGCAAAGCGCATCACTAAGGTAGCAGCCCGGTCTCATGTGTCATCCACCAGTGCGCTGGTATTTCACAACGTGCAACGCTGTCCGCTCTGTTTCATATCGTGCAACGCTGCCATTGACCCATGGCCGAGGCGCTGGTTGGGTTTTACCGGCCCCGTATGGAAGCTCTGCAGGATAATCTCGGAAGCGAGGCTGGAAAATTTGCCCCAATCTAGTGCGGGTACCGCTTTGCAGATGTCGGGTTCTCACCATTTTCCGTGGCTCCAGGGGGGTAGCGACCGTAGAGTTGCCGATTTTGGATTCCCTCATGGACCAGGCCACTTCCTAGGCGAGCCGGTCGGCACTGGCAGAACTGCAAGGATCTCTCCCTGGTCGGATCAGTCCGCCGTCCGTGGCGTCCACCACTTCGCTGCCGCGGCACGAACGAGGCAGGTTACCGCATGAAGCGACTCGTCATCTTCGACCTTGACGGTACCCTCGTCGACTCTCGGGCCACGATGGAGGCCGCATTTCTTCAGGCGTATGCCGAAACGGTCGGGCAGGGTGACCCTCCGCTGGAGGACTTCTTCGGTCTTCTCGGCGAGTCGTTTCCCCGCATCCTGGAGGTTCTCGACCTTCCCATGGCCATGTGGGAGCCCTTCCGCGCGGCATCTCGGGCACGGGCCGGGGAGATCCGGCTCTACCCCGGTCTTTTGAGACTGTGTGAGCTCCTGCGCCGCGGGGGATGCCGCTTGGCGATCCTCACCGGAAAGGACCGGGAGCGTACGGTCGAACTGCTCGATCGCCTCGCCGTGCTGCACCTTTTCGATACCGTGGTCACCAGTTCGGACGGTCTCCCCGCCAAGCCTGACCCCGAGGCCGTGCTTGCGATCTGCGATCGTCTCGCCGTTCCCCCAGAGCTCACTGTGATGGTTGGCGACGCCGCGTTTGACGTACTCGCCGGAAAACGGGCTGGCGTTCGGACCGTGGCCTGTGGTTGGGGGATCGGAACACCCGAGGGTCTGCGGGAGGCAGGTCCGGACGAGTCGGTCGACAGCGTGGCCGACCTCGAGCGCGCGCTGGACACGTGGCGTGCGGGGAGCGCCGGGGCTCCTCGAAGTGTTGTGATCGGTGGCGGACGAGCCGTGGGCGGCGGACATGAGTAGAGCGTGCCGGGCGCGAAGGCTATGGAAGATCGCGGTCTTGGGGCTCGGCTGGATCGCGCGGACCGTGCATTTGCCTTATCTGGACGCTGCTCCGTTCGCCACGCTCATCGGAGTCCACGACAGCGATGCGTCTCGGACGCAGGAGACGGCCGATCACTACGGCGTCGTCGGCTTCGAGTCCCTTCACGACCTGCTGGCGACGGAGGCGGACGTCATCTTCGTCTGCACCCCGCCTAGTGACCATGCGCATTCGGTGGTCGAAGCGTTGCGGCACGGTAAGCATGTTGTGTGTGAGAAGCCGCTAACCGTATCGGCCGCCGACGCCGAGTTCATGGAGCATCTCGCCCGAGAACGTGGCCTCGCGTTGTTCTGCTGCCTCACCAATCGCCACAGGCGCGACACCAAGCGGCTGCGGCAGGAGGTGATGAGCGGGGTCATCGGGACTCCCATGTACCTGCGCGCATCGTGGTTGCGTTCCCAGGGCATCCCGACCAGCCCCGGAGCCGTGGAGCAGGGCGTCATGTGGGATTTGGGAAGCCATCTTGTAGATCTCGCGTTGTGGCTGACTGGATGGCGTACCCCCACGTCGGTAACTGCGGCGCGGTTGCGGCTGTCCGGTGACGCGAGGTCAGCCGTCGCCTCATGGCACTCCGGGGAAGAGGGCGACATCCTCGGCGGCAACGCGGCGGACACTGCCTTGATCGACATGGTGTTCGGGAACGACGCGGCCGCGCACATCGAGGTTTCCTGGGCGGCGCGGGTTCCTGACGACCGGATAGAACTGCTGCTCGTCGGGTCAGAGGGTGTCTGCCGGCTGCACACAGTGTTTGGATGGAGCCCCGCCCGGAAGACGGTGCCGAATCCACCGCTTGCTGTCGCCGACCGGAAAACACGGCTGTGGCAGCCGTTGATCCACCACCAGCAGCGGGATCAAGAGGAGTACGCCGCTCAACTCGACTATTTTTTCGAGGGATTGCACCGGCAGCAATTCCACCGCGACGAACTGGCCATCGCCGTCGACGCGATCAGGGTCCTCGCCGCGGCCGATGAGAACGTCGGGCAGATCACACGGACGGTGCGTTCCGAAGTGTGAGTTGACCAAGGCCACCAGGCTGAAGAGGAGCTGGAGAATCCGTGAGCAGTCAGATCACGCCGCTCTCGCGACACTTCTGTGCCGAGATCAAGGGCGTAGACATAGCCAGCCCACTGGACGAAAGCACCATGCGCGAGATCACTGATGCCTTCCACCGCTACTCGGTGATCATCTTCCGGGAGCAGGACATCAGTCCGCAGGACCAGATCCGGTTCAGCCGGTGCTTCGGCGAGTTGGAGGTCCATGTGCTCAAACAGTACCTCCTGCCAGAACACCCCGAAATTCTGGTCATCAGCAACGCGGTGGACACCAGCGGCGTGCGCAGAGGGCTGTTCGACTTCTACGACGTGGACCGCCCCGAGTGGCACGCCGACTACTCCTGGAGCCGACGGCCCAGCCTGGGATCGGCCTTGTACTGCCTGGAGGCACCCGTCACCGGTGGACAGACGATGTTCGCCGCCTCCGAAGCAGCCTTGGACGCGTTGCCGACGGCTACCCAGGAGCGCATCCTCGGGCTCAGGGCGGTACATAGCCTAGACCATCTCAACGAGCAACTGCGTGCCTCGAACCCGGCCAAGCTGCCGCTCACCGAGGAGCAGCGAAGGCAGGCTCCCCCGGTTACTCATCCTCTGGTGCGGGTCCACCCGGTTACCGGGAGACGGTCACTGTTCATCGGGAACATGTGCATCAGCGAAGTGATCGGCTTGGAGCCACAGGCCGGTCAATCTCTCGTCAATGAGTTGGTGGCGCACGCCACGGCTCAGGAGTTCGTGTACACGCATACCTGGCGTAAGGGCGACCTCTTGCTCTGGGACAACCGCAGCACATTACACGCGGGCCCTACCCCGTACGACGTCGATCGTGAGCGGCGGACCATGTACCGGACGACCATCGCCGGGGACATCCCGCTAGCCGCTCCAGGGCCGCGGCTGGAAGGAGCACGTCGATGAAGGTTCCCGAAGTGGTCCGTGACGCTGTGTACCGGACGGTCATGGACGAGGCAGACCTCGACCGCGCGGAGTTGCGTCTGGCCTTCGACGCGCTTCTGGACGTCGAGGATGTCCGCATCCGCGCGGCCCTGTGCGCGACCCTATCCACGGCGTTGATGCAGCGAGGACCGAGGACCCATGAGGTGGTTGCCCTCTGGGACGTGCTCCTGGAGCGGGAGGGGCATCACCGGAATCGGACGTATGTCGAGGCGTTGCCGGATCGGGGCCGTGTGGTGACCCTCATGGGCAGCGGGAAGAAGGGCATCCGCTGCCTGAACATCTCCACCCCGAGTTCGCTGCTCGCCGCTGCGGCAGGGGCCGCGGTGGCGAAGATCGGTGCTAACTGCACCTCACGCATCACGAGTTCGATCGAGCTCGTTGCGTTGCTGGGAGTAAATCTTGAGCTCGGTGAAGACGCCATGTTGGAGGTACTGAATCGCACTGGCTACGGCTATTTCCGTGGCGGTGACGCGATGGCCCCTATGTTCTTCGACACCTACAAGGGCACGTGCGTGGCGCCCCACGCGTTGATGTTCGGATGGCCACTGCTCGCGCCCATCCGGACAGACGCCTTCATGTATGGCCTCACACACTGGAACGTCCGTACCAGCGCGGAGGTTGTAGATCATTTCGAGCTCGCCGGCGAGCGGGGGACTGTCGTCTCCTCCCGCAGTGGCGACGCGCGACTCGACGAGGCGCTCCCTTTCGGGACAACTCATCTGTGCTCTGTCTCGGAGGGCCGGGTGGCGCTGCCGAAACAGCACCGGTTCGATGTTGAGCTCGACCTCGCGCCCTCCGCGGGCCTCGATCTGGCGGGCAGCGGACGACTCGACGAGCTGCTCGCACGCGGTACGACCACCGAAGACATCGCCGTAACTGTGCGGACCCTCGCGGGAAAAGGAAGCCGGACCTACGGGGACGCGCTCGCGTTGAACGCGGCATTGATCGCCGAAGCGGGCGGCGTCGCTCCCGACGTCCCCACGGGCTTCGCCCTCTGTCGCTCGGCCTTGGATCGCGGACTTGCGCTGGACAAGCTGCGCGAGGTCGTCGAGGCCACCGGCGGGGACCAGCGGGCGCTGAAGCGCTGGTTGTAGCCAAGCCGTTCTGCCCAGACCACCACATGGAGTCAACGCCCGGACCAGCCAGAGGGGGCAGCCGTGAGCGAAGTCGCTATCCGCCTGTTCTACGCGTCGTGGGACGGCGACTCCGTCACACGGTGCCGGCAAATCGCCGGTCTCGGGATCAGTGCGGAGTGCGAGCTCATCGATGTGGCGATGAACGAACCCCTGTGGCGAGCCAGTGCGCTGCGGACGGTGCCGGCTGCTCAGGTCCTGCGAAACGGTGCGGTGGTGGCTCAGTTCGACGGGAAGCTCCCGATCGGTCCCATCACGGATGCGCTGACCCACAGCAGCTCACGTTGCGACCAGAGGATCGCCCCGGTCGAAGTCACCGAGTCCAGCGGCAGCTACCGCTACGGTCGCTGGAGCGAGCCTTCGGCCGTCAGCCCCCGGGGGCCCGGACTTGGCTGGAGCTCGTCCAGCCAAGACGCCCCCCACCAGCCCTGGCTCGTTCTCGACACGTTCAGGGCACACCGCTTCGGCGCGGTGGGGATCACCCCGCGCGACTGGCTCGTCGAACCCGACCTGCACCAGTGCCTACCACCCGACTTCGACATCTCGGTGAGCCGTGACGGGGTGCGGTGGGATCTGGCACTCCGGGTCCGCGGCCATATCTGGCCTCACAGCCATCCCCAGTACTGGGAGTTCGAGGCGGCGGGCCGGTACGTCAAGTTCCAGGCAACGCGGCTGCGCAGGCGAGGCAATGGCCGCTACGTCTGTCAGATCCATGACTTCGAACTCTGGGGGAGTCCGGTCCATCCCGCGGAGGGGCTGCACCCGTCCACCGGGCACTGGCGTCTGCCAGTCGAGGAGGGCGAGCGGGCCGCGGTGCGCAAGCGTGGGATCTGGCACCTGGAGGGCGAGGGAAGTTCCGGCACCGTCTGGCTGCTGGCTCCGGGCGCGGAGCTGACTCCTCGAGCGCTGCTGCGGGGCAGTGCCAAGTGGCTCGTCCTCGAGGGCAGCATCGTCGTCTGCGTTGAGTGGCTCGACGAAGAGCACATGGTCAGTCACGGCCAATGGCTGACCCAGTGGCCGCCCTGCGGATTCGTCGTGCGCAACGCCTCGCCGCATGAACCAGCGGTCGTGTTGGAGATTCGCGGCTCCCCGGAAACGGCTGAGGTCTGGGGAGTGCCCCGCCGCCTTGCGCCAGCACCCCGAACGGCTCCTTCGGGAACAGAAGAGAGCGAGTAACCGCAGACCGCCGAGATGGGAGCTCGATGAGCCGCACCGAAGACACAGGAGTGGGCCGACTCGCCGTACTGGGCGGGCGCCCGGTACGGACCTGCGGTTTTCCCCCGTGGCCCCAGGCACCGCAAGGGACCAAGGAGGTGCTGGAGCGAATCCTCGACGGCGAGCACTGGTGGCAGTCGGGAAATGGACTCGCGGAGGAGCTGGAAGCCAGACTGGCCTCCTTCCACAGTGCGCTGGGTGCTGTGGCCGTCACCAACGGGACGCACGCCCTGGAATTGGCGTTGCGCGGCCTCGGCGTCGGTCCGGGCGACCACGTGCTGGTCTCCGCGCTGACATTCATCTCGACCGCTGCCGCGGCCAGCCTGGTCGGTGCCATCCCTGTGCCGGTGGACGTCGATCCGGAGACGCTCGGCATGGACCCGGCTGATCTGGAGAGGAAGCTCACGGACGCTGCCAAAGCGATCGTGCCGGTGCACCTGGCTGGGAATCCCGTCGATATGTCAGCCATCGGGAAGATGGCGGCCGGGGCTCGTATCCCCTTGATTGAGGACTGTGCCCAAGCCACCGGAGCCGAGTGGGAAGGGCAGCGAGTCGGGGGGCTCGGGACACTGGGCACGCACAGTTTCCACGCGAACAAACTTCTCGCGTCCGGCGAAGGCGGTGCGGTGACCGTCGGCTCCAACGCGGAGTTGCTCCAACGGCTGCTGCTCTTGAGCAACTGCGGCCGAGCCCGTGGTGTGATGGAGCCCAGTCATGAACTGATCGGCTCCAACTACCGCATGACGGAATTCCAAGCGGGCATCCTGATCGCTCAGCTGGAATCCTACGATGAGCTGTGGGCACGTCGCCATGCCGCGGGGCAGGCGCTAGTGACGGCGCTCACCGAAGAGGGCCTGGCGTTGCCGGTGCGCACCGCGCCGGGAGTCACCCGGGCGGCCTGGTACAACATCCTGTTCAGGTTGCCCCCCACTATGTCCCGGCGTATGACGAGACACGAATTCGCTGCCGCGCTCACTGCCGAGGGTATACCGGCCCGACCACTTCATCCAGCATTCCATATGACTACTGCCTATCGGGATCAATACACCGGGGGGATCTGCCCGAACGCCGAGCAGGCTGGCGAAGACGTCGTCTTTCTGCACCACCGGGTGCTCCTCGGCGGTCAGTCCGGCGTGGACGACGTTCTTACCGCGTTTCGCAAGATCCGGCATGAGGTGGTCCGATGACACGCCTCCACGCAACCCCGGCCGGCCTTCGCACGGACGCGTCCCGGTAGCAAGGACGTTCTCCACTGACCTCAGCGACAGTGCATTAGGGAAGGCTCGTTATGGACATTACCGCTCCGTCGGAGGAATGGGTCCTGGGACTGGGGGGGTCCTCACACGACTTCGCGGCCGCACTCGCCCGTGGAACGGACATACAGGTTGCCATCGAGGCGGAGCGGGTCACGAGGAAGAAGTACGTCCGTCCCCTCTGGTACGAGGACCCGTCTCGTTCCTGCGTCGATTACTGCCTCGAGACCGCGAATATCTCGCGTGACCAGCTGAGCCGCGTGGTCTCCTGTGACCTGCTGCCGCACCGGGCACGGGCGCGATTCGACGGCATACCCGTGCACATCTACCCTCACCACCTGGCCCACGCCGCCTCCGTGGGCATGCTGCTCGAGCCGACCGAGTCCGCGGTCATCATGGTCATAGACGGTATGGGCTCCCCGTGCTCCGCCGCCCAGCGTGCCGAGGTGAATCCGGAGGTGTTGCCGAATTTCGATTCGGTCGAGCGGGAGACCTTCTCGTTCTTCACCTATGAGAACGGCGATCTCACCCCCATCGGGGCCACACGCGGTCAGGGGTTTCTGGAGTACGTGGACCTCACGACCGGCGCCAAGAACTCGATCGGCCTGCTCTACGAGATGATCACCGCCATGCTCGGATTCCACCCACTCGAAACCGGCAAGACGATGGGCCTCGCCCCATGGGGCAGGCCGCGGTTCCTGGACCTGCTTCTCGACTTCACCTCGTTCGGCGACGACCTGAACCACGTCTTCGCCTTCGACCCGTACGACCTGCGGTTCCAGGAGACCGTGACACGGGTGCTGGAGCGTGAAGAGTGCAGCTTCACCGTGCGGGCCGACGTGGCCGCGAGCGTGCAGGCCCTGTTCACGCGCACACTGATGCACTGCTACGAACTGGTGGCCGACCCTCGCTTCGACGCGGTGTGCATCGCCGGCGGGTGTGGGCTCAACAGCGTGGCCAACGGAGTGCTTGCCGACCGCCTGGACGGCCGGGCCCGGCTCGTCGTCCCTCCCCACACCAGTGACGCCGGTATCGCTCTCGGCGCGCTGTGGCTGGACCGTCATAGGGCGGAGGACAGCCCCGTGAAGCTGACCCTTGCCAATAAGCCACTCATACCGAACATCGCTCGCCCCGGGCGTCTCTACAGCGCACAGGAGCGGAGGACCGCCGCGGCCGCGCACTATCGGCAGCTCGCTCTCGACACGCGCGTCACCTCGGCGGCGGACCTCGCCAAGGCCCTGGCTGAAGGGAAGGTGATCGGCGTGTTCAACGGCCCTTCCGAGATCGGCCCCCGGGCTCTCGGCGGGCGCAGTGTCCTCGCGGACCCGAGGGACCCCGCGACCCGGGAGCGCATCAACCGGCGGATCAAGCATCGCGAACCGTTCCGTCCGCTGGCTCCGATAGTGCTCACCGAACACTTCGATGAGTATTTCTTCCCGGCCGCGGCGAAGGACTACTACATGCTTGTCGTGGCCCAAGCCAACCAGAAGTGTCGTTTGGAGGCGCCGTCGGTCGTCCATGTCGACGGAAGCGCCCGGGTGCAGATCGTCGACGAGGATTCAGACCCTTTCCTGGCCGAGGTGCTGCGTGAGTTCTACAGCCTCACCGGTCTGCCGATCTTACTCAACACCTCGTTCAACCGACGTGGCGAGCCGATCGTGGAATCTCCGGACGACGCGATCCGGGCTTTTCTGGAAATGGGGCTCGACGGCCTGTACCTCGAAGGTGACTTCTACTTCTCCGTGAACGCCCAGGAAGCGGGGTGAAGTCGATGTCGCGCTTTCCGACGCCGACGCCGACGCCGACGCACTCGACTCGACCGGCGGTGCGGGCCGTCGTATTCGACATCGGTGGCACCGTGTTCGACGAAACGCGTCAGTGGGCCGGATGGGCTCGGTGGCTCGGGGTGCCTGAAGCGACCTTCTTCGCGGCGTTCGGTTCGGTCATCGAGCGAGGCACGCACATGAACGAGGTCTTCGCGCTCTTCGACCATGGCCACATCGACCCGCAAGCCGTGCGAACCCAGCGCATGTCCGCAGGGGAACCGGACGAGTTCGGTCTCGAAGACCTTCACCACGACGCGCTCTCCTGCTTTGAGGAGCTCCGCGCCTGCGGATACCTGGTCGGCCTGGCCGGCAACCAGCTGGAACACCGCCACACCCTGCTGGAGAAGCTGAGCCTCCCGGTGGACTTCATCGCCACTTCCGCACGGTGGGGCGTCGAGAAGCCCGATGCCGGGTTCTTCGACCGGGTCGCACGAACCTGTCGTCTCGCCCCCGGCGAGATCGCTTACGTCGGTGACCGGGTGGATCACGACGTCCTCCCAGCGCTGCGGGCTGGATTCGTCACCGTGTTCGTCCGGAGGGGCCCATGGGGCCACATCCACGCCCGGACCGCTGATGCGGAGCGAGCGCATCTGAGGTTGGACAAGCTCGACGCCCTGCCGGGCCAGTTGCGATGGTGGGATGAGGACGCCTCGTGACCGCGGCAGGTCCGACAGCCCCAGTTGGCGTCGTCCTGGGGACACACCTGTCCCCGGACCAGACCGCTCGGCTCGCTGCCCTTGCTGAGGAACTCGGTTTCCACGAGCTGTGGCTTCCCGAGGACTACTTCTTCACCGGGGGAATCTCCAGTGCGGCCACAGCGCTTGCCGCCACCCATCGGATTCCCGTGGGACTCGGTGTGGTCTCTGCGATCACCCGGCACCCAGCGCTACTCGCCATGGAGTGCTCGACACTGGCCAATGCGTACGGCAACCGGCTATGGCCCGGTATCGGACTCGGCGCTCCACCGGCCCTGCGCAGGATGGGGCTCAAGATAGAACACCCGGTCGAGTACCTCAGGGAATACGTCCGCGGAGTGTCGCGACTCCTCTCCGGCGAGGAGATCACCGAATCGGGCCGCTTCACCTTCGGAGACGTGCGACTCGCCTACCCTTCGCCCAGCCTGCCACCAGTGTTCATGGGAGCGATCAGGGCGAAGGCCCTGCAACTGTCCGGAGAGATCGCGGACGGCACGGTACTCGGCTCCATGTCCAGCGCACCCTTCATCTCCTGGGCGGTGGAACAGGTACGGCATGGACGAGTCCGGGCGGGCCGCCCGGTGGAAGGACACCGCTTCCCGGCCTTCTCCTTCCTGTGCCTCCGCTCCGATCGAGCCCACGCCCGGGCGGCTCTACGACCGGTCCTCGCTCCCTATTTGAAGATTGTTGGTGAGGCTGGCTGGCCTTACACGGAAATCCTGGGGATCGGCGAGGAGATCAGGGCACTGAGATCGGTCGACCGGATCGCACACGAGATGCCCGACGCATGGATCGATGAGTTCGCCATCGCCGGGGATGCCGAAGACTGCGCCCACCAGATCAACCACCTGCTCGACGCAGGCGCCACTTCCGTCGCTCTGTTTCCTGTGCCCTTCGAGGAAGCCCACTCGACGCTGTCGCTGGCCGCAGATGAGCTACTGCCCCGCGTGCGGATGTCTGAGCGTCACGGAGACCTCTCGGAGGAGCCATGAGCGGAACGGCGAATGGACATGCCGCGCGTGCCGCGTCGGATGAGCACGCTTCGGGCTCGTGGGACCTCCGGCTACACCGAGCACCACATGTCCGTCTGGTGGACGTGCCGTTGCCCGGACAGAGTTACACCGTCGCGATCGGCAGCGGCGTACGTAACGCCCTGCGGCTCGTGCTCGGCGATCTGCGCCCCGGCAAGGTGGTCATAGCCGCCCGTAAAGGCGTCGTCGGACCGGGCGGCCCGCGGCTTCGAACCGACGGTGTGCCAGCCGAGTATCTCTCCGTGGAGGATGGGGAAGCGGCCAAGTCGCTGGCGGGTGTCGAAGCGATGTGTCGTGCCTTTGCGCAGAAAGGCCTCACCCGACTGGATGTCGTGGTTGCGGTCGGGGGCGGGACCGTGACTGACACTGTCGGCCTCGCCGCGGCTCTGTACCACCGCGGCACCGCCGTCATCCACCTGCCCACCACACTGCTGGCCCAGATTGACGCGAGCGTGGGCGGAAAGACCGGCGTCAACCTTCCGGAGGGCAAGAACCTTGTCGGAGCCTACTGGCACCCCGCGGCCGTCCTGTGCGACACCGACTTCCTCTCGACCCTGCCCGCCCGCCAGTGGCGCAGTGGACTGGGCGAGATCGCCCGTTGCCAACTGGTGGGGGGTGTGGAGTTGGGCAACCGCCCCCTAGAGGAGCAGATAGCTTCGGCGATCGCCATGAAGACCGATGTCGTCGTGCGGGACGAGCGTGATCACGGAGCCAGGACCCTGCTGAACTACGGCCACACGCTGGGACACGCACTGGAGCTGGCGACCGGCTATGAGCTGACGCACGGCGAGGCGGTAGCCGTAGGAATGATCTTCGCCGCCCTGATCGCCGAGGAAATGAGCCGGATTCCACGCAGGCGTGTCATCGAACACTACGACATCATCGGTGGATACGGCCTGCACAGCACGTTGCCAGGCGGAGTGAGCGTACCGGCGCTGATTGAACTCATGCTTCGCGACAAGAAGGCACGAGGGGCGTTGACGCTCGTTCTGGACGGAAAGCAGGGGATGGAGGTAGTGCCTGGAATCCCGACGGCACTGGCCGACCGGGTGTTACAGCGGATGGTGCCTGGAGCGGGCGAGAAGAACCGACGATGATCTCGAACGGGGATGGCCTTACCCACACGGCTTGAGGAGGATTCCGGATGTGCTGGATCAAAACGGCTTCCACCATCTGCTTCAAACCTTACTCCCTGGAAGAAGCGGTCCAGGGCATAGCCGAAGCGGGCTTCACCAATGTGGAACTGAGCGCGGTTAAAGGCAATGTGGAGCATCTGGACCCGGACGATCTGTCGCCGTCGGCGGTGCGGCGTGCCGAAGGGCTGCTGGAACGGCACGGGATGCGGGCGGTGAGCGTCAGCGGGCACGGCGACGTGCACACGGCGGAGGGGCTGGCGCGGCACCGTCGCATCCTTCGGGCCACCCAGGACGTTGGCGCCCGGGTTCTGATCAGCTTCATCGACGGAGTGGACGGGCCGGAAGCCTGGGCGGCGTTCAAGACGAACATACTCTGTCTGGCCGACGAGGCCCGAGAACTCGGCGTTGGCCTGTGCCTGGAGAACCATAGCCACCGGATGGCTACGGCAGAGAAGGCCGCACGGCTCATCTCCGCAATCGGCCACCCATGGATTCGGATGAACTACGACACCGGGAACGCGAGCTTCCTCGCCGGGGCGTGTCCGGAGGACGACGTCACCGCTGCCTTGCCCATACTCGGCCACGTACATCTGAAAGACCATCAAGGAGGGCCGGGCAACATGTGGTTCCCGCCTCTGGGGGACGGAGATCTCCATGTGGATGCCTTCTTGTCGCGGATCGAGTCTGCGGGATTCGAGGAACCAGTGAGCGTAGAGATCGCCTTTGACGCGAATTGGCCAGCATGGAATGAATGCCTGGCCGCATTGAAGCGCAGCAAGGAGTTCCTCGACTCCACACGCCCCTGACGAGCGAGATGGGAGGCACGTCTTATGCATGTGGCGGTAACCGGTGGAAGCGGCACGCTCGGCACTTACATCATTCCAGAATTGGTCTCAGCTGGTCATCACGTTACTTGCGTCGGCCGTAACATCCCGAGAGCGCTCGGAGTGAGGTTCGTCCATGGTGATATTCGGGCTCCTGGTGGCCTTCAGGGCGCGTTCGCAGGGCAGAACGCCGTCGTGCACCTGGCTGCTGTGCCCGGCCCCAACTGGACAACTCCCGCCGAGCTTACCGAGGTCAACGTCAGCGGCACGGTCAACGTGCTGGAGGAAGCCGTCAGAGCGGGAGTGGACACGGTGGTCTTCGCCTCGACCGGAGCCGCCACGGGCTTCGCGTTCGGCGACCCGGTGCCGCGGTACCTGCCGATCGACGAGGAGCATCCCAACGAGCCACATGATCCGTACGGACTCAGCAAGCTCCTTGGAGAACTGGTCTGCGCTCGGTACACACGCGCGTACGGGATTCGCACCATATGTCTGCGCGTCCACAACACGTGGTACGTGGATCGCCCGGGCACCTCGCGCGCGATGGGCACCGCCGGCTGGGGGCGGGACGTCACCGTAGAAGGCCTCTGGGGCACCTATCTGCGAGCCCTGCTTGAACCGGAGGCACAGAAGATCCCCGGGCCTCCCTCAGCACGCCGTACGCTTTGGGGCTTCGTGGATGCTCGAGACGTCGCACGAGCTTTCGTTCTCGCGGTGGAGAACGAGACGCTCGACCACGAGGTGTTCCTTGTCACCGGCGCCGAAACATGCTCGACGCTGGACACGCCCGCGCTGATCGCTCGGCATTTCCCGGGAATGACGCTGAAAAAAAATCTCCGCGGGCACATGACTCTGCTGTCCCATGACAAAGCGAAAAAGCTCATGGGATACCATCCCGTGCACTCGTGGAGAGAAAGCGACTTCGCCAATTGGCTGCGTCGACGCCATCCCGGATTGGCATCGGCGATGAGAACGCACTCCCCGGTGCTCGGTGCGAGCCATGGAAAAAAAACTTGACGACGATCAGAGATGCGGCGTACTGCCGGATCTCATGTGCCCCTGTCGTTTTCGCAGGTTTTGGAAGGACACTGTGTGCCGAAGCCACTGATCACCATAGCTCTGCATGACGGCTGGTATGGAGCCGCCACTGGAGCGGGGCGGTCCAATCGGGCCTTGCTGAGCATCATCGCCCGGAGCCTGGCCGCCGGCGTGGAACTAGCCGTGCTCCCAGTCCGTTTCCTCAACGGACACGGGTGGCACCAGCCGCGTTGGCACCGTGTCGCTCAAGCACAACTCGCTGATGTGCCCTACCACGTCTACCCCTTGGGTGACGGAAACTTCGGTGGACAACACTTTGGCTCTTTGGCCACCTTCCGGCCACTGGTCGCTGACACCGCTTCGATCGTCGACCAACTCGCCTCCAGCCATCCGCAGGGTGCGCTCATAGCCATCGACCGCCTTTTCTCCGGTCTCGGCCCGCTGCTGCCCAATTCGCTCGATTGGGAGTTGCTGTACCTGCCTCGTTCCACTGCCGCTCACCACGCCGATCCCAGCGAACGGGAATGGGAGCAGCAGGGTTTGGACGGCTGGATCAAACACGGCGCCCGAGTGGGAGCCATTAGTGTCCACATGCGCGCGATCCTGGCGTCCTGCGGCGTGCCTGAGGAGAGGCTACTCGACGTACCGGGAGGGCTCACACCGGACGATGACATCCCGCTTTCCGCCGCCCCACAGTTGCCCCTCGCCGCACGGAGAGGCTTCCTTCTGGCTATGGGGCGAGCTCAGCCCTACAAGGGGTGGGATGATCTCTTGGACGCGCTGACACTCTTGCGCCAGCGTGCCGTCCGGCTTCCTCACCTGCTGCTGGCCGCTGTTACAAATAACAATAGCCAACTCAGCGCGTACCAGCGCCACTTAGACGACCGAATTCGCAAGCTCGGCCTCGACGCGACGTTATGGCCACGTTATCAGCACGGCCTTCCCGGGCTGCTCCACGACCCGCGATTGCGCGCCGTGGTGATACCTTCCCGCATCGAGCCCTTAGGTCGGATACCTCTCGAGGCATATGTGGCCGGAGCGGCTCCGGTCATCGCCACCACCGCAGGTGGGCTCTCCGAGACGGTCCTGGACGGTGTTACCGGTTACACCTGCCGCCCCGGTGATCCAGTTGACCTCGCCGGAGCTGTCCAGCGTGCCTTGAGCGCTCCTTCACGCACCATAGACCTCTTCCGTGAAGCGGGGGCCCGTCTAGCCGCTGACCGCGACTACACCACCTGCATAACCAGCGTGTTGCGTGCACTCGCGCCCTGGGCCACCGAAGTTGGTCCGGCGGATAACTACGGCGCGCCTTGCTCACCGTCCCCGCCCTCTTTCTGATTCCGAGAGGGGCTGGAAATCTCGCAGGCGCGGGCGCGTCAAGAAAGAGTGCTCAGTCGGGACGCCACATGCATGAGCATGCTGGCATAGTCCCGTTCTTCCGTGGCTGGCTGATTTGATTGGATGGCCAAACTGACGGATCCCGATGGAATCTGTCCACGCCACACCACCGCGGAGATCAGGTCCCAACCGGAGACTGGTGCCCGAGTGCGGGCATATAAACCGTCGCTCAACCGTAAGTATGGTTGAAGCAAGGGCGCGTCGAGTCGAATTCTGGGCATCCGCCGGTTAAGAGGCTGACCTTCTTTGAGGTGAGCGAGCACTACTTGACCCGGGGCGTCCGCCTGCAGGGGGGCGGCATCCAGGTCTGAGGTAGCCGCGCTGTCGCTCCGCAGCATCCGGGAAAATGTGTCAGAGCTGCTTTCACGTATGCCTACACACTTCCTCAGTGGTTCATCCCCAAGCAGGACAGCAGTGTGCAGGAGAGCTACTCGTTTGGTGCGGTGATGGAGCGTTGCCAGTACCCGATGAACGTCGGCGGAAAGCTGATGCAGTGGTTGGAGTTGCGTCCTGGAAGTGCTATCTGTCTGTGCGTCGATCAGGCCGTAGGTCCCGCCCCCTCCTTTGTAGAACACCCCCTCGCTGACGCCGGCAGCTAGGACGCGACACGTGGTCGATGGTGTCATTCCGGATAATTGTGAAACCTCGCGCAGTGGATGTGGGCCGTCGGGTAGGTGATCGCGAAAGAGTCGCACGAGACGTAGGGCCTTCCCCCAGGCTGAGACGCGACTCGCAGGTACGGTTGAAGGTAAGGCGTGCGCACTCTTTTCCACGACATCTCCCATCGTTCAATGCTTCTGCGAGGTGGTGCCGATCACGATTGTGACTGGGCATGACCTGCGTGCCACAGGGGCCGTTAGGCGTTCGGCGTGAGGGAGCGCTATATGCAACGGGGCTCGCCCGCATGCAGACGGTTCTGCCGGGTTCGCCGGTCAGTGGATCGTGTCCATGACATATTCGCAGAGCTTAGGTGCTCGAGTCAACTACCTGTGCTTGTGCTAATCAATTACGCAAGGTGTAAGAGGTCCCCTTTCTGTACTACTAGGGTGAACATAGCGGCGGGTCCCAGACATCGAGCACGCTCGCGTGTAGCTATAGAGGACGTAAAAGATGGCCTCAGCCAAAAAATCCACCCCGGGCTGATCATGTGGTTGCTGCTTCGGGCGTGTTCGGCATGGTTCGAGGCCCGATTTGGTGACGGAAGTGAGTCCGGCGCAGGGGGCGAGGTGGGCGACGGTGGGGAAGTCGGCGCCGCCGACGGTGACCACCAGGATGGCGGTCCTTGATCCGATGCCGGGGCGCGGGTCTGCGCTCTGGTGCCAGTCAGGGGCAGGGCGCCTAGCGAGGCAGGTTGGCCCGCGATCATCAGGGTGGTGCCGAATTTTGCGCCCGACTCGTCGAAGCCAGCTTGCAGCTTCAGCTGGCTGTGGCGCAGTTACGTGTTGAAGCCCCTATTGTCGATGGGGGTGAGTACGCTGCCCTGGCGGGCCAATTTTTGCCGACGTTCAGGTCGACCTCTTCGGTGTCGTGTTCGACAGGCTGGAGACAGATCTCTTATGACTGTATTGGGGCCTCATATCGTATCGTGCTGGCTCGTGCAGTCAGCCTCTGTGTTGTTGCTCGACGCAGTCGGGTCTGCCCAGGCGGCCCACGTTTTCAGCCGCTCGGAGTAGGCGCGTTTGGCAGTCTGATGGGGAGCTGGTCCGAAGAAGACCCTGAGCGGAGGGTTCTCGGCATCGACGATTTTCAGCAGTGCGGGCCCGACCCTGGCCGGGTCACCTTGCTCGGATACCCTCGATGCTGCGGCCAACACCTTTCGGATCTCCTCGTAAGCGGATATAGGCTTGGCCCTTGCTGCGGACGAGCCGGCCCAGTCGGTGCTGAATGCGCCAGGTTCAACAAGGGTTACCTTAATGCCGAAACCGGCCACTTCCTGGGCCAGCGACTCGGTGATACCTTCCAGGGCCCATTTCGAGGCGTGATAGCCGCCTAGGCCGGGAAACGCTACGATCCCACCGATACTGGAGATCTGGAGAATGTGACCAAAGCGTTGTTGGCGCAGGTATGGAAGTGCTGCCTGTGTCACCCATAGGGAGCCGAAAAGGTTCGCCTCCAACTGGTCGCGGATGTCCTGCTCGCTGAGTTCTTCAACGGCGCCGAAAAGTCCGTACCCCGCGTTATTAACGATCACGTCAAGGCGTCCGAAGTGCTCTTTCGCTCGCTTCACGGACTCGAACACCGCAGCCCTATCTGTCACGTCCAGTGTCAGCGGCAGAAGGGCCACGTCGTGGGCGGTCCGTAGGTCCGCGAGGGATTCGGTGTTGCGGGCTGTCGCGGCGACCTTGTCTCCGCGGGCTAATGCGGTCTCCACGAATTGGCGACCGAATCCACGGGATGATCCGGTGACGAACCAGACCTTGCACATGGCGTCCTCCTTGGATGTGGGGGGAGAGGGAGACGCATGGCTCGGTATAGTTCTATCTTATTTTGACGCCGTCTGTCGATGACGGTTAGATGCTTTTCAGCCCGATCTCCGTCCGAGTCGCGTGTAGGAGCGGATGCTGAGGACGCTCGACGAGAGGGTCGTGTCGATTTTAGTGTCATGTAAAATGACCCATACGGCATTGATGCTGACTTATATGTCAAGCTGAGTGCTTTGTGGGTCATTCGGGCAAGGCGTTGGAGCAGGACATGGCCGCGGCGAGGCCGGGAAAGACCAGGTAGTTGCGGCGTGGACGTTGGGGAACCGAGACGCCGACGGTCAAGGGTGGTCCGTGCGATGGTTTCGTTGGGTTGGTCATGGGGCGGAAAGCGTGGAGCTGGATTGTTCCTGAGGGGCTGCGGGAGATCCCCGCAACTACCTGGCCTTCTTCGGCCTCGCCGTTGCCCTCTGCTTCTGCATACGCCTCCTCAAACTGACCATGTAGGACCCGGTGTGAAGAGACGATCAGGTCGCCCACCTGGTCGGACAACACATCTTTGTCGAAGCGCACCGGCGGCGGAGGGCCTCTCCTTGGGGGCGGACGCCTGATTGGCGGATCGGGCGGGAAACGGACGGTAGAACTGGACAGGGCGTGTGTTGATGGGTAAACAAGCAAGCGAGGCACCGGGTCAACTGCTGAAGCGCCATTTGTCCCATGGGTGGGAGAATCATCGGCCCGGCCAGCAATCCGGTGCAGCTTCACTCGTGGTCCGTAAGGTCGGAGCCTGCCCCGATAAGTCGATGTCGGGATCCATGAGAGAAGTACGATGACGGTGACGCCTCGTAGAAAACTTTGAGTTATGGCAGACATCTTTGAGACCTTCGCGCTACTACGCAAGGACTTTCCAATCCTGGAACGCAGGATCGGTGACGGCAGGCGGATGGTCTACCTGGACAGTGCGGCTACGGCACACAAGCCACTGCGCGTCTTGGATGCTGAGCGTGAGTTCTACGAGCAGCACAATGCCGCAGTGCACCGTGGTGTCCACACGCTGGCGGATGAAGCAACAGACGCGTATGAGCGCGCCAGGCAGCGCATCGGCTCCTTCCTGAACGCCGAAGCCGACGAGGTCGTGTTCACCAGGAATGCGACTGAGGGGATCAATCTGCTCGCCTACTCAATGAGTAATTCGGGCATCGCCGGGATTGAGGCTGAGAGATTCCGTATCAAACCGGGTGATGAGGTGCTTGTCACCGAGATGGAACACCATGCCAACCTCCTGCCATGGCAACAGTTGTGTCTGCGGACCGGCGCTCGGCTGAATTGGGTTCCGGTGACGGAAAATGGTCGGTTGGATCTGTCCGGTCTGGATGACCTGCTGACTGAGCGGACTCGGATCGTGGCTTTGACCCATCAGTCGAACGTCACCGGCGCGATCAACCCCGTATCGGAGATTATTTCGCGGGCGCACGCGGTCGGTGCTTTGACAGTGTTGGACGCTGCCCAATCTGTGCCCCACATGCCCGTCGACGTGCGCGCTCTTGATGTGGACTTCCTAGCCTTTTCTGGTCATAAGATGCTGGGGCCGTCCGGGATCGGTGTTCTGTGGGGGCGACGTGAACTTCTTGAAACGATGCCACCGTTTCTCACCGGCGGCTCCATGGTCGAAACAGTGTTCATGGACCACAGCACGTTCGCTCCGCCACCTCAGCGCTTTGAAGCCGGTGTGCCGATGACAGCTCAGGCCGTCGGTCTCGGCGTGGCTGTTGACTACCTGTCGGGCATCGGCATGCCCACCGTGTATGAGCACGAACGTCTTTTGACTGCCTACGCGTTGGACCGAATCAAAGCCTTGCCGTACGTCCATGTCATCGGCCCTCAAACCGCCGAGGATCGTGGGGCCACAGTGTCGTTCACTATGGATGGCGTCCATCCACATGACGTTGGCCAAGTGCTCGACGAACAGGGCGTTGAGGTTCGAGTGGGTCATCACTGCGCATGGCCACTGCACCGAGCTCTAGGTGTTCCCGTAACTACTCGTGCTTCGTTCTACATCTACAACACACTTGCCGAAGTGGACACGCTCATCGACGGCCTGGAGCGCGTCAAGAGGTTCTTTGACTGACCGATGGGGGCGCCGAAATATGGAGGCGCCAAGAACGACGTCCGCGCTGGTCATGCAGCCTGATGGCGGCCGGGCGCGGCGTTGATGGCGCTGGACTGCGGTGCTGTGCAAGTCTGTCGTGTGCCACTGGCGATCAACGATTACGCCTGGGGTGTGGTCTTCTGTTTGAGGGCACCGTAGTACAGCTGGTTGGACTCTCGGCGCGAGTTCGGGAGTGACCACCGCGTTGATGCTAAGGGGCTGTCGGGAATAAGTTGTTGTTTCCGGCTTTGGGGATCGTTGTTGTGGTACGGGGAGTGCGGAGGGAGGCGAGGACGTCCTGGCGGCGAAGGTCTTGCTTCGCGCCCGCCGGCGCCGGCCTGGCGGCCGTCCAGACCGGCGGACGAGGCGAGGTCACGCAGGGACGTCGAGCGGGGGGTGCTGGAGCACGCGGGGCTTGTACTCGACCAGCTGGATGCGGCCGTCGAAGGTGCGGTGCTCGATCATCTCGAGGGCAACGTCCGGATAGCCGTCGTAGATGCGTTCTTCGCCCGTGGCCCCGGTGATCACCGGGAACATCACGACCCGGAAGCGGTCGACGAGTCCGGCTCGTAGCAGGGACCGGCACAGGCTGAGGCTGCCGATCGTGCTGAGGAGCCTCGAGCCACTCGACTTCATGGCACGGACGACCAGTACGATCGCGCGCTCCCTGTCGAGAAACAGCTGAAGGTGCTTGAGGTGCGCGAGCGTGACGGTGTTTTCTCAATTGCCGCACATCGGCCGGATTGACTGGAGGCCGCCTCCGTCGACGAACTGACCCCAGGCCCTCAGCGTTGTGATTGGCGACGCTCTGTGCGGTGCCGGCATCGCGCACGGTTGCGGCTGATGACGAACAAGCAGTTCGGCATGATCCATACCAGGCGTTGCAGGAGCCGCTCGGCGTCACGCCCACGCGAAGCGGGTAGTCGGGATTCACGAAGCCGAATCTGCAGCGTTTCGCGCGAGCCGATGCCCAATTTCGCGACGACGGCGTTGATCGCTGTCGACTCGGTCGGGTAATCGCCGCGGATCTCGGCGACCGCACGCTTGCGCAGCTCGGGCGGGTAGGAAGCCCTGCCATGGCTCTGACCTTTACGCGCTTCACCTCACCCGGGCGGTTCACTCTTTGGGCTGGCTTTCGTGTTGCTGTCGGGTCCGGATGCGGGCGGCCGGGCAGGCTGGTAGTTGTGAACGACGATCGTGACGCACTGGGCCGGGGTGGCCCGGGTGGTGCGACTGGCGCCGGTCGCCGTCGGGATGTGTGTTTCGAGTTCCGTGTCGACATGGTTCAGGGTCCGGGAGCGGAAGCTCTGGCTCGGCAGCAGGTGACCGTATTGCGCGATGTGGTGAGCGGGGTCGCGCAGCAGCGAGAGCAGAGCAGCGCTTCCGAGTCGACCACTCATGGCGAGGACGGAGCGGTGGGCCGGGAACCAGGCCTCGGGCCATCGCCATGCGAGCGGTAGGCGCTGGCTCATTCTGACCTGTGCACCTTACGGTGGGTGACCAACCGCTTGCTGAAGTTACCCCCTCTGGTTCGAACCTGCGACGCTGAGAGCCGATGCTGACGTTTCTCATCCACCCTTGTTGACCTGCGGAGACGCGAGGCGAAGACAGGTTGTGCGGCGGGACCGGGTCTGTGCGCGGTCACTTGTGTCCTGGTGCCATAGGTAGCCCCACAGGTAGTCGTATGGCGTCTCTGACCTGCGGGAATGCAGGGTGTAACGATGCGCCCCCGGCAGGGCACTACGCAGAAGGATGACCCCACTGACCTGCGGAATTTGGTCGGCAGGCTGGTGATCAAGGGCAGTTTCGTACCCGTGTCGTGGGGCGGAGCGGGCCGATGAATGGTGAGAGGCCGACACGCGTCGGTGGCCGGTCGGGGGCTGCTTTCGAGCGGGCGGTCACGCTTCGGGCGGTGACGGGGATCATGGCGGCGGTGGTGGGTCTGACGTTCTTGTTTGGCTTTGGCAACGTATGGACTCTGGCGCTGCGGTTGGGCGTGCCGCCGTGGGTGGCGCCCTTGGTGGCCCCGGCAGTGGATCTTTCTGTTCTGGGGCTGCTGCTGGGTACGCGGTATCTCGCGCTGCAGGGTGCGGGTCGGGAGCAGCTCCGGCCGGCGCGTCGGCTGTTGGTCTTCTCCAGTCTGATGACTTTGGCATTGAATGTGACGGATCCACTGCTGGCGGGTCAGAATGGCAAGGCTGCTTTCGATGCGGTTGGGCCGTTGCTGTTGATCGGTTGGGCAGAGGTGGGTCCGGGGCTTTTGCAGGCCATCAATGGTGCCCCCGGGCGGGCGTCACGTGAGTCCGAGAGGGTAGATGTCCCGGAGTGTCCCGAAGATCATGTTGCGGTGATGGTCGAGCAGGAGAGCGCCGATGGCGACCAGCGGTATGGCCAGGTCCTGGCGGAAGATGGTCAGCTCGGTCAACTCGGGGCTGATGGGGACGGTCTTCTGGAGCGTGCGGTGGCAGAGGATGCGTGGCATTGGCAGACGTATCAGCGGCCGATCTCAGCTGAGACGCTACGGAAGCGACTACACGTTGGGGCGGCCAGGTCCCGGATGTTGGTGTCCATGGTGCGCTCGGCAAGGATCGGTAACGTGACGATGGAGACGTCGTCTCCCCAAAGCGGGTCTTCAACTCCGCAGCTACCTCACCAAGTTGCCAGTGTGAGTGAGGAAGGGCCGAGGTAGAAGGGCCTCTGTGGTGCCCTGCGGCGGGGCCTCCGTAGGTGTTGGGGCGGCGTTGCTACTTCGTGTCGTTTCAGGCCATGGCGGGGGAGCGACGCGACTGAGGTGCCGGGGCCCTCATGTTCTTGCGAAATGATTTGGACGGTGTCGAAGCCGAAGAGTTTGCGGTGTGGATCTCGAAATGAATATGCCTGGAATGCCGGACTTCGTGAAAGTGCTTCGGGAGGGACCTGATGCCAGATAGACATGCAGGTCACGGAGTCTGCTCCCCGCACCCGCGGAGATGGTCCCGGGCCTTCGCGCGCTTCGACGCCAGCCGGTACCTGCTCCCCGCACCCGCGGAGATGGTCCCACCACCATCGTGCAGCTGTTACCCGCAGGGAACTCCTCCCCGCACCTGAGGGAGATGCAAGGGCCCGACGGCGGCGCTCTGCAGGGTTACAACGCCCAGCTGGCCGTCGGGGCCGACGGATTGATCCTGGCCTGCGAACTTGTCCAGGACGGCAACGACCGGCGACAGCTCAAGCCGAGGGGCAGTTGCCCACCGTCGACAACGTCCGTGATCAATACAGCGCGACCCGACCCGGCTGGAACACGTCACCGAGGCCGTCCGTGCCGCGCTGGAAGAAGCGACCCGCACGGCCGGGCACCCGCTGGTCGGCCTGGTCGACGTAGCGGGGTTGTGACGGATCGCCGGGGCGGCGTGAGGCGGTGGTGGGGGTTCTCATCGGAGTTTCGAAGGCCTTCTGATCGCCTGCTGAGCACGTAAGAACGCCGGGTTGCCCCGCCCGGCCGCTCGCGCTTCCCACAGCCCCGGCGATCGGTGATCCCGCCCTCCGGAGCGGACTCCGGCCCTCGCTCGGCCACAAGAGGATCCAGTACCGGCCTCACCTGATCGATGACCGAGACAGCCTCGCCGAGACCGGTAGGTCATCGAGCCACCGGACACCGCGCGTTCAACCTGAGTACCGATGACGGTGGTTCTGGGTGGCGGCAGGCGGCTGCCCTGGGTTGAGTCGGTGGGCTTCGCGGAGTCGAACGATCTCTTCATACTGGGCGGCGATGCTAGCCAGGGCCTGGGTGCGGAAGCGAGCAGGTCGATCCTCTGCTCAGATCGGGCGAGCCGATCCCTGAGTTGGTGTTCTCCGCTTCGAGGTGGGCGATCCGTGCTTCGCGTGAGTCGAAAATCTCGCCGGCCGGTTCGAGCGACACCGAGGAATCTCGCCGCAACCCGGTGTCACCGTCGCCTTCGGTGGCGTTGGCCGGAATGTGGCACTGCCGCACACGCACGGCATCGCCGCTCAGCGTCTGCTCAGTTCAAGCTCGTCGGGCTGGTGCGCCCCGAGGCGGGCGTCTCCGTACGCTGTAAGCCGCCGCTGCTCCACTCCCCCCTGTGCCCTGAGCGGCCGTCACGTGCGGGCGGGTGGGACACGGCGGCTGAAGGCCCGCCGGTACGCGGTGGGCGTGGTGTTGAGTGTGCGCCGGAAATGCAGCCGCAGGTTGGCGGCCGAGCCCAGGCCCGAGTCGCGGGCGACCACGTCGACGGAGTGGTCCGTGGCCTCCAGCAGTTCGCGTGCCAGCCCCATCCGGGCGGCCATCAGCCACTGCAGGGGCGTCGTGCCCGTCTCCTCGACGAACCGGCGCATGAAGGAACGCTCGGACATACCGGCGTGCCGGGACAACTGGGGCACGGTGAGCGGCTCCCCCAGGCGTTCCAGTGCCCAGGCCCGGGTGTCGGCCAGCGCCGTGTCGCCGGCGTCCGCGACGGGCGCGGGTACGTACTGGGTCTGGCCTCCCTCCCGGTGGGGAGCGGCGACGATGCCCCGGGCGATCTGGTTGGCCGCCGCGGCCCCCAGGTCACGCCGGACGATGTGCAGGCACAGGTCGATGCCGCAGCACACCCCGGCCGAGGTCAGGATGTCGCCCTCGTCGACGTAGAGGACGTCACGGTCGACGTGCACGGCGGGGTGTTCGCGCTCGAGTTCGTTGGTGTACTGCCAGTGCGTCGTGGCGTGCAGTCCGTCGAGCAGACCGGCCGCGGCCAGCACGAAGGCACCGGTACAGATGGACACCACGCGCCGCCCCCGGCCGTGGGCCGTTACCAGCGCGTCGAGCACCGCCTCCGGGAACGGCCGCGGCAGTACGCCTGGGGCGAATCCCGGCACGATCAGCGTGTCGGCGGCGTCGAGGGCTTCCAGTCCGTTCGTGATGGCCATCGCGAAGCCGCTGTTCGTGGCTACGGGACTCTCGGGTCCGCACACGGAGATCTCGTACGGGGTCTCCGCGCGCGGGGCGAAGATCTGCAGAGGGATGGCCAGGTCGAGAGGGGCCATCCCCTCCAGCGCGAGCACGACGACTCGGTGAACGGGCATGGCAGTATTCTAACGAAGATAGGCACTTCTGCCACTCGCGGCGGCCAGACGGTGCGAAGACGCTTGGGGCATGACCAGAACCGCTCCGCAGCCACCGTCCGCGCCGGCCCCCGGCGAGAGGGGCGACACGAACGGCGAGGACATCACGTCCTTGCCCGACACCCCGCTGGCCCGCGCCGCGCTGAGCCTGGCGGTGGGTGCCGAACCGGCGTCCATCGCCAACCACAGCATCCGCAGCTACCTGTTCGCCCGGCTGGTGGCCCGCACCCTCGGGATGGCCGCCGGGCGTGATCACGATGAACGGCTGCTCCTCCTCGCCTGTGTGCTCCATGACCTCGGGCTGGCGCCGGAGGGGGAACACTTCCAGCGGTTCGAGGTGGTGGGCGCCGACCGGGCGGCGGAGTTCCTCACCGCACAGGGGCTGCCCGCCGCCGAGGTGGATGCCGTGTGGGAGGCCATCGCCCTGCACACCACGCCCCAGATCGCAGAACGCCGCGGCGCGCTGAGCCTGCTCCTGCGGGAGGGGATCTGCGTCGACTTCGGGGGCGTGATCGGCCCCGGGACCGTCCCGGACGCCGTGACCGAAGAGGAGGCCCGCGCCATCCACGAGGCCTATCCCCGTCTGTCGATGGTCAGCTCGATCGTGGAGGCGATGGCGACCCAGGCGGCCAGGCACCCCGCGAACGGGCCGCGCTACTCCGTCGGCGGAGAACTGCTCCGCGAGCGCGGCAACCCGCCTCGACGGACCCGCATGGAAGAGGCCGCGCTCTCCTCCCGATGGGGCAGCTGACCCGAACCCGCACCGACCGCCGCGGGCGGAACCCCCGCAACCCGTCCACAACATAAGGACCACCCCCAGTGAGCACGTACACCGTCACCATCCCGGAGGACTCCGAGGTCTTCGGAGCGACGACCGGAGGGTTCGCCCGGTTCGAGTACTCGGCCGCGGTCCGCGCCCGCGGCCTGCTCTTCATCGCGGGCCAGGTCGGGTACCGGCCCGACGGGAGCCTGCCGGAGACCATCGAGGAGCAGACCGAGTGGGTGCTGCGCCGGACCGAGGAGGTCCTTCGGATCGAGGGGCTGGCCATGTCCGACCTCGTCGAGGTCGTCAGCTACCACCCGGACATGCAGGAGCACCTGGCGGGCTTCCTGGAGACGAAGAAGCGCTTCGTCAAGGAGCCGTTTCCCGCCTGGTCGATGATCGGGGTCAGCGGCCTGGCCCGGCCCGGGTTCCTCCTGGAGGTGCGGGCCGTCGCCGCCTACCCGGACAGTGCCGCACGGTAGCCGCCCGTATCGGGCGGACCCCACCGCTCGCCCCTTCGACGGGAGCACCAAGGCATGCCGCCGGCCTCGCGGGCCCATCGCCACCACGAGCCGCGGTGAACCCGGTCGGCAAACCGGCCCGCTCCCGCTGGTCTCGCACATCAAGGAGTAGCCATGACCACATCCGCTCAGCAACGCACCGCCTTCGAGTCCCTCCTTGCGTGCGTGGACGGCCGCGCAGGCAAGGACGCCGTCGCTTCGTGCCTCGCCGAGAAGGTGGTGCTGAACAGCCCAATCCTCGATGAGCCGGTCACCGGCCGCGACGCCGTCGCCGAAGTTCTGCAGGCCGTCTACGCGCTGGGCGACCTCACCACGGAGGAGGTTCTCAGCGGCGAGGCCCACCAGTCCGCATTCTTCCGGCTGCAGATCGAGGACACTGTGGTCCACGGGATGGACTACGCCCGGTTCGACACGGACGGCAGGATCATCGAACTGTCCGTGCTGTGGCGTCCGTTGCCGTCCGCGGTCGAGATGCAGGGGAATATCGCGCATGTCCTCGGCATGCAGCCGTGGGAACTGCACACGAAGGGCGAATGACGATGAGGGCCGTGACCTGGTGGGGGCGTACGAGAACGTCGCGGCGATGCTGGACGACATCGCGGAGGTGGACGGCGGCCGCGGCACAAGGGTCGCCTTCGACGACTTCCTGACCGGCGTCGAGGACTTCGACGCCCGGATCCCTGACACGTGACCCGTTGCTGTCCGACACGTACAGCCCGAGCGCGCTATATCGTTCGGCGCTGAGCACGTTCATCTGAACGTCGCGGGACCTCCACCCGTAGGCCGACAAGCGTCAGTCCGCAGCAGCGAAGAGGGAGTCCTGTGTGGCCTGGAAGCGGTAGGGCTAGGTTCCGGTCTGGATCAGCGTGCAGCGGAAAGTGATCCGGTCGGCGATGGCCACCGTTATCTCGACCTCACGATCCGAATCTCGCTGGTGTGCAGCAGTTTCATGTCGTGGACGGAGAAGTGATGAAGAACTTCCTCGGCCGGATGAACGAGACCGCGTGACCTCGATCTGACACACCTCTACGTCCTACGCGACCGGGAAGCGACCGTCGAGCACCTCGCGGACCTCAAGGAGGACCAGGTGGCGTTCACCGCGCGCGTGCGCATCACGACGTACAAGGACACTCGGCCGTAAGAACGGCTGGGAGCTTGCCCACCACTGCTCGCCCTTCTCCACGAACACCGGGATGCGCTGGCTCGTGACCCGCTGGAACCCGCGCAGGCGTGCGAGCAGCGCTGACGCCAAGAGGTCGCGCAGACAGGCGCGGGGCGCCCCCGTCAGCGAAGCCAGCACAGATCTTGGTGATCCTGGAGTTGCAACGCTCGGTGAGCACCGGGGATATCTGTGCTGTACTGCCATCGTGGCTGACCGAGCCGCTCTGGGACCAATCTGCCGCGCTGTTTCCTGGGCAGCCAGCGGACGACACGACCCGCTGGCTGCCATCGCCCACGCATCAGCGACCGGACCGCTACCAGACGACCGGGCCGGACTTGTCGAAGAAGCCGCCGGTCGGGCCGTCGGCGCCGATCGAGGCCATGCGGACGACGATCTCCGCGCCCTCTTCGATGGTTTGGGTGCCCTGATGGCCGTTGAGGTCGGTGGCGGTGTAGCCGGGGTCGACGGCGTTGAACCGGACGGTGGGGAACGCCTTGGCGTACTGCGAGGTGACCATGACCAGCGCGGTCTTGGACGAGTTGTAGTCCAGCAGTGTCACCTGGAACTCCACCCGGCTCGGGTCGGCGCATGCCGCCAGCGAGCCCAGGCCGCTGCTGACGTTGACGACGACCGGGGCGTCGCTTGCTTCCAACAGCGGCAGGAAGGCGTGCGTGACCCGCACGACGCCGAAGACGTTCGTGTCGTACGTGGTCAGCATGTCGGCCCCGGTGACCTCGCCGACCGGCTTGCGCGCGCCCACGATCCCGGCATTGTTGACCAGGACGTCGAGACGGCCCGCGTCCGCGCGGAGGAATTCG
This sequence comes from Streptomyces lacaronensis, assembly GCF_047337785.1. Lineage (NCBI taxonomy): Bacteria > Bacillati > Actinomycetota > Actinomycetes > Kitasatosporales > Streptomycetaceae > Streptomyces > Streptomyces lacaronensis. Next base: position 69,856 of record NZ_JBLHDK010000003.1, on the reverse strand, counting down.
GCTGCAGACTTCACAGAATCCTCGTCGGTGACGTCGAGTTGAACGAAGCGGGCGCCGAGCATCTCGGCCGCCGTTCGACCGCGGTGGGCATCGCGTGCCCCGACATAGACGGTGTGCCCGGCCTCGATCAGACGACGAGCCGCCTCGAAACCGAGGCCCTTGTTCGCTCCAGTGATCAATGTGGTGGTCATGTGCTCACTCCGGTGATCGGTGGGTCGGTGATGTCTCCATCGTCGGCGCACCGCAGACGAACAGGCAGTGCCCGCCTCAGCCAGTGGACCAGCAGTACCAGGCTGTCCAGGCGCGGCGGCGCGATACTGGGACGGTGAGCAAATCCAGGGAACTGGGCAGAGCCCTGCATGGCTGGCGGGACCGGATCGCCCCCGCCACGGTCGGACTGCCCGCGCGCGGGATACGTCGTGCCGCCGGACTGCGCCGCGAGGAACTGGCCCAGCTCGCCGGCCTCCCGGTGGACTACATCACCCGCCTGGAACAGGGCCGGGCCACTTCCCCGCCGGCGCAGGTCCTGTCCGCGCTGGCCCGTGCCCTGCGGCTGTCGGCAGCCGAGCGCGGATACCTGTACCTCCTCGGGGGCCAGCCGGCGCCGGGCCCCGGGCAACTGTCGGCCCACGTCCCACCGGGGGTCCGAAGGCTGCTCGACCAGCTGGACGGCTCACCACTGAGCGTGCATGACGCCGCCTGGAACCTGATTCTGTGGAACCCCTTGTGGGCGGCCCTGTTCGGAGACCTGTCCGCGCTGCGCGGACGCGAGCGCAACATCGTCTGGCGGCACTTCGCCGGTCTGCCCAGCCGGGTCAGCCACACCCCCGAGCAGGAGGCCCTGTTCGAGGCGGCCGTGGTCGGAGATCTCCGGGCGGCGACCGCCCGCTACCCCGCCGATGCCGGCCTGCGCTCCCTGATCAAAGACCTGCGGGGGGTCAGCACCGACTTCGTACGCCTGTGGGACACGGGCATCGTGGGCGTCCATGAGTCGGACACCAAGACCGTCCATCACCCCGATGTCGGCGCAATCACCTTCGACTGTGACGTGCTGACGGCTCCCGGCAGCGATCTGCGCATCGTCGCCTATACCGCCGCTCCTGGCAGCGACGCCGCCGACCGGCTCGGGCTCCTCAGCGTCATCGGCACCCAGACCATGACCGAAGACGGCACCCCCGGGATAGCAGTCGGCGGACGCACTCGACCCCCATGGCCCGCAGCCCGGCGTACCGACCACCGACGACAGCTCGCCGCCAACGCCGACGAGAGGTCCCCAGATGGGCGCGGTCTCATCGGCAGCGGATCGGGCGATCGTCCCAGCGGTGGGTGGTCTATGCCTCGAATCAGGCTACGAACGGTGATGATGGTGTCGGCCAGGTCGAAGAAGGCGTCGATGGCAGTCGCCCGGCGCTCGTAGCAGCGGGCGAGGCGGTAGAAGGCGTTCTGCCAGGCGTGGGTCCTTCGACATGCCACCTCTGACCTGCCTGGATCGGTGCTTTCTCGCCCTTGTGCGCGATGCGGCCGTGCAGGCCACGCTCGTCGAGCAGGGCGCGGGTCTTGCCAGAGTCGTAGCAGGCGTCCAGGTGCACGGTGACGTCGTCCGGCAGAAGTCCCAGGTCGTCCAGACAGTCCAGAGCCGAGGCGAGGAGCGGGGAGTCGTGACGGTTGGCTCCGGCCAGCACGCGGCCCAGCCGAATTCCGTAACCATCCGTCATGCCTGAGCGTTTGAGCCCCTGTTTGCCACGGTCGACATGTGAACGTCCGGCGACCTCACCGCCCCTGGTGCCTTGGTGACGGAGCCATCGACGGCGATCCGGTCGAGCACGAGGTGCACCACCGCGCCGATCCGCGCTGACGCTAAGTCAGCTCGGTGCCGGGGCGGTCTGGGTGAGGCCGGCGAGCAGCAGGTCGATCATGTGGCGGGCCTGGTAGTCGGGGAAAGTTTCGACTCCGATGCACAGGTTGCCGATGGCGAGCATGAAGTCGTAGGCCCGTACGTCGGCGCGTGTGCAGCCGGCGCAGGCAGAGGCTTTCAACAGCTGGTCGAGCACGGGCAGCAGGCGTTCGACGAACTCGTTGTGCAGGGCCTCGAATCCGGCTTGGTCCGAGTGCAGCGCCTCGGCGAGGCCGTGCTTGGTGACCAGGAAGTCGGCGAACCGGTGAACCCACCGCCGCAAGACCTCATAGGGCGTGTCGGCGGCAGCGGGATTGTCGGCGGCAGCGGCGAGCGCGTCGAGCTGGTGTCGGAAGACCGCGACCACCAAGTCCGCCCGGGTGGGGAAGTGGCGGTAGATGGTGCCCATGCCGAGGCCCGATTCGGCGGCGATCTCCCGCACGGGAGCGTCGATCCCCATACGGACGAACACGGCCGCGGCGGCGTCCAGGAGCTTCTGCTCGTTTCGGCGGACGTCGGATCGCTGGCGGCCTGAAGGCGCTGGCGGCGTGTCGGCCGTGGACATCGTGAGAATCTCCCCAGTTGCAAATCGGAGCGCTGCTCCGTATCGTGATCCGGAGCAGCGCTCCGATTGCCATGATGCCAGACATCGCGCAGCACGGCCCACTGGGCTTGTCCGAGATGGGCATTCACTCACGAGTGACACCACGTCGGCCGCCGGCGGCAACGGCTTCACCACCCCGGTGGTCTCTGTCAGCCCGATCGCACTGGCCGCCCCGGACCGCGGCCAGGACCTGCAGGTACGGGTCACGGCGCCGACGACCGGCCGCAATCTGCCCGTCGTCGTCTTCTCCGTCCCGGCGCAGGTCACCTTTGTCGACGTCCTGCGGGTCCGGCACGAGGCGGACGGCATCCCGCAGATCGAGCCCGCCTGGCTTTTCGACCACCTCATGCCGCTCGGCGGCGACCCGAACGGGCCCCGCCGAGCGGCAGGACACCGCCGTCACCGGTGAAACGAGCGCGATCCGGGCCGAGCGGCGGACACCCTCGGTGCAGGCCCGTCGGCATCGTCGCGATCACGCTGTTCTCACCGGATTCCTGGTGGGGTGCGGTGCCGGGTCGTGTCCGGAGCGGGACAATCCGCGACTCCGCTCACGTGCCGCGGGTCAGGGCCGGTCGCCCACGAGAGCGATGGCGCGTGTCTCGGGAACTCCCAGCATCAGCAGGCTCGTGATCGTCGCCGCTCGGGCGCCATGGGTCCCGTTCGACCGGTCGCTGTCCGCGATGGCGAACACGACGCCGTAGGCGACCTGGCTCAGAAGGCCCGCCGGCAGGTGCTGTGCGAACACGCCGCCGTCCTGGCCCCGTTTCACGAGGTCGGCGAGGAGTTCGTCGACCGGCCCGAGCAGGGCGTGGATCGCCTCGCCGTACTCGCCACGGCGCAGCGCCAGCAGCACTCGGTACCGGTGCGCCACCGGCCATAGGCGGGCGACGAATTCGACCCATGTCGCGTCCGCTTCCGCGCCGGAGGCGTTGACTTCGTCGAGTACGGCCGTCATCTCGGCGACGGCCCGTTCCGTGAGGGTCCGGACCAGGTCGAGGCGCGAGGGGAAATGGTCGTAGACCGTACGACGGACGACGCCGGCAGCGGAGGCGATCTCCCCCATTCCGGCGTCGGGGTTCTCGCCCAGCACATCGAGGGCCACGTCGAGGATGCGATCGCGCGTCTCGATCATCGAGCGCACGCGGGCGGACTGGGCGGACACGGCACCAGTATTGCACACGGGTGTACAGTGAGATTGACTGTACACCCGTGTGCAGTGAAGAGTTGCGCCACGCCTCGAAGCTCAGGAGAGGAGAAGAAGGCCATGACCGCACCGACGCCGCCTGCCTCGGCCCTCGTCCGCCCGTTCACCGTCTCGATCCCGGAATCGGAGATCGACGACGTCAAGCAGCGACTGGCCAGAACCCGGTGGCCGGATCCGGAAACGGTGGGCGACTGGTCGCAAGGGGTTCGCGTGGAGAACGCCAGAGCTCTCGTCGACTACTGGGAGCGCGGCTACGACTGGCGGCGCCTCACGTCCGAGCTCAATCGCTTCCCCCAGTTCCTGACCGAGATCGACGGGCTGGACATCCACTTCATCCACGTCAGGTCCAAGAACCCCCACGCGATGCCGCTGATCCTCACGCACGGATGGCCGGGCTCGATCCTCGACTTCCTGAATCTGATCGGCCCGCTGACCGATCCGGTCTCGTATGGAGGCAACGCCGCCGACTCATTCGACGTCGTCGTCCCCTCGCTCCCCGGGTTCGGGTTCTCCCAGAAACCCACGCAGACCGGGTGGACCGTCTCGCGCATCGCAAGCGCGTGGGCGGAGCTGATGAAGCGACTCGGCTACACGCGATGGGCCGCGCAAGGCGGCGACTGGGGCGCCGTCGTCACCACCGAGCTCGGGGCCACGCGACCTGAGGGGCTTGCGGGAATCCACCTGAACACCCAGTACGCCTTTCCCGCGCAGATGCCCGACACCCTCACGCCCGAACAGCGCGACGCCGTCGAGACCCTCGCCCTCTACACCGGCGAACTCGGAGGGTCCAACCACCTTCAGGGCACGAAGCCGGAGACCGTCGGATTCGCCCTGGCGGACTCCCCGGCCGGCCAGGCGGCCTGGATCTACGAGAAGTTCCAGTCCAAGACCGACAACCACGGGCTCGCCGAGGACGCCCTCAGCATCGACGACATCCTCGACACGATCTCCCTCTACTGGTTCACCAACAGCGCGGCGTCCTCCGGCCGCATCTACTGGGAGAACAGATCGCTCACCTTCGCCGGCCCGAAGGTGACGCTCCCGGTCGCGGTGACCGTCTTCCCGAAGGACATCCCACGCGTGCCGCGCAGCTGGATCGAAGACACCTACAGCAATCTGATCCACTACGGCGAGGCCGACAAGGGCGGGCACTTCGCGGCCCTGGAACAGCCAGAGACCCTCGTCAGCGAAATCCGCACCGGCCTGCGCACCCTTCGTTCCTGACGCCAACGCGCGAGCCCAGCGGACAAGAAGCGAGCCTTCCGTTTTGCCCGTTGGGCTGGATCAGGATTGCCGGTCGGCGGGGACGGCCGGAGCCTGAATGCCGGGCTGTACGAACAGTCCGGGTTCGGTCTCGTCGAGGAATCCGAGGCTGACCAGGCTTGTGAGTTTCGCGCGGGTGCCTGCGACGTGCTTGGGCATCACGGGTGGATCCGGCGCGAGGCGCAGGTCGCGGGCGCGTAGCGGTCGGCGTTCACGCTCGAACACGTCCATGATCTGCTGGTGGCCGCGCCGTCCGGCACGCCGGGGCCGGGTGGTCGCTCGAGGTCGACTATCCCTCCGGACACGGTCTCCATGAGGGAACGTTCAGTCACCGACTCTGTCGTTTCGTGCGCGCTTCCCTCCGGTTTTCCCGGCCGGAGCTCCTGGCGGCGCGTGGCCTGGGCCGCACGCCGCCGGCGGCGTCTCAACGCACTGTGAAGTACTCGGGCCGGTCCAGGTCGGTGAGCAGGTCGGGGCCGGTCGGACGCCAGCCGAGTTCCTTGCGTGTCAGCTCGCTCGAGACGTGGTTGTCCCGGGCCACGAATGCCGCGAGCCAGCCGAAGTGGCCGGCCGCTTCCTCATTCGCCAGCGACCGCGCCGGCACGTTCAGGCGCTTGGAGATGACGTCCGCGATCGAGTGCATCGGCACGCCGTCCTCCGCCACCGCGTGGTACCTCGATCCGGCCGCCCCGTCCTCCAGCGCCAGCCGGAACAGCCGCGCGACGTCCTGTTTGTGCGCGGCGGGCCAGCGGTTGCAGCCCTGGTCCACATAGCCGGCCATGTTCTTCTTGCGGGCCGCGGTGATCAGCCGCGGAACCATGGCCTTGTCCCCGTCGCCGTGCACCGTCGGTGGAATCCGCACGATCGACGCCCGCACCCCCTGTGAGGCCAGGGCCAGTGTCGCCGTCTCGGAGCCGATGCGGGCCGCGCCGGGCGAGGTCGGGTCCGGTGCCTCGCGCTCGGTGATGAGGGAGCCGGATGCGAGCGTCATTGTCGGGAACGCCACGACGAGAGGTCCGCCGGTGGCCGCGAGGACGGACCCGAACGTGTCGATCGCCTTGCGGTCCGCGCCCGCCCCCGCCGCCGCGAACCGGCCGGTGATCGCGCGCGGGCTGCCGCCCAGCAGGATCCCGAGCCTGGTGCCGAACGGCATGTGCCCCATGCCGTGCAGGTAAGCCAGGTGGATCACACCGTCCGCCTGGGCCGCGCCCTTCCGCAGGCTGTCGAGGTCCGCCAGGCTGCCCTGGTGCACCGCGGCGCCCGCCGCCGCCAGCCTCGCGGCACCGTCGTCCGTGCGGGCCATGCCGAGCACCTCGTGCCCGTTGTCCAGCAGGTCCTTCACGAGGGGCGTACCGATGAATCCGGTCGCGCCGGTCACGAAAACACGCATGAGGGGACTCCCTTCCCGACTGACTGGCAGGGCATGGCCGTACCGAGTCCGTACGCAGCCGCACGCACCGGAGATCCAGGGCGACGACATCCGATGTCATCACCATAGCCACGATGACACTTGATGTCATCATGCACGCAAGGCTGCCGCTCGGGGTGCCAGGCGATCCGTACCGTCGCCGGTTTCACCCACCACGCCGAGCTGCCCATTAGGGGAAAGGCCCCACCCGCCGCTACGCTATGACAGTGAGTGTCGTCGTGACGTCGGCGCACCCGGAGGGACGGGGTGGCGGGCAGCGACAGAGGCGAGGAGCCGCAGATGGGACGATGGGAGCCGGACACCCGCGGCCGCCTGGAACGGGCGGCTATCGAGCTCTACCTGGAGCAGGGGTTCGACCAGACCACCGTGGCGCAGATCACCCGGCACGCAGGCCTCACCACCCGCACCTTCTTCCGCCACTTCCCGGACAAGCGCGAAGTGCTGTTCGTCGGCATGGACGAGCTCACGGAACGCGTCGCAAAGGCCATCGCGGCGGCGCCGGCCGCCTGGCCCGCGGTCAAGGCCGCCGCCTCGGGGATGAACATCGCGGCTGCCGCTCTGCAACTGCGCCGCGACGAGGCGCGGGATCGGCGAAAACTGATAAACACCACCCCTGAACTGCGCGAACGCGAACTGATGGCGTTCGCCTCGGTCGCCAGGACCGTCACCGGCGCGCTGAGCGAACGCGGGGCCGAGGAGCGTGTCGCGCGCGTGACCGCGGAGGCCGCGCTCGCCGCGTTCAGGGTCGCGTTCGAGTACTGGGGCGAGCACCCGGACCGGGAGCTGCCCCAACTCGTCGACGAGACACTCGACGAGCTCAAGCGGGTACTCGGCTCCGACGCCTAGGCCCTGTCTCCTCGATCATGAGCGGAGCCAGATGAGGAGCGCGGCGGCTGTGACGGTGCCGAGGTAGATGTATCGGCGTTTGTCATAGTGGGTGGCGACGGCTCGGAACTGTTTGATCTTGCTGATCGCTCGCTCGACCGTGTTCCTGGCTTTGTATCGGGTCTTGTCGAAGGCGGGAGGCCGGCCGCCGTCCGAGCCTCGGCGTCTGCGTGCGGTTTTGGAGTCGCTCTTCTCCGGGATCACGTGTCGGATGCCGCGTCGTCGCAGGTAGGAACGGATCAGGCTGTTGCTGTATGCCTTGTCGGCGCCGACACTGTCCGGCAGTCGCCGTGGCCGTCCCGCGCCGAGCCGGGGGACGCGGATCTTGTTCATGACGGGCTCGAAATGTGTGCAGTCCGCGCGTTGTCCGGGCGTGAGGACCAGGGAGAGCGGGCGGCATTTGCCGTCCGCGCTGAGGTGGATCTTCGTGGTCAGGCCGCCGCGGGAACGGCCGAGTGCTTCGCCTGCCGCGCCGCCTCCGCCAGGGACAGGCGCATGTGCGCGCGCAGGTGAACTGATCTTTGCAGGGCCCCTTTTGAGGCAGCCGGAGGTACTGGTGGCGGATTGGTCGGGGCGCCGGTGGAGTGCTGGTGGGCCCGGATCGAGGTGGAGTCGATGTTGATGTTCCAGTCGATGTCACCGGCTGCGTCGGCGATCGCCTGGGCGTGCTGGAGCAGCCGCTCCCAGGTGCCGTCGGCAGACCACCGGCTGTGGCGTTTGTGAATGGTCTGCCACGGGCCGAAGCGAGCGGGCAGCTGACGCCACTGACAGCCGGTACTCAACCGGTGAATGATTCCGTTGATCACCTGTCGGTGGTTCCGCCAGCGGCCCGCAGCGGTTGTTGCTCTTGGGCAGCAGAGGTTCCAGCACTGCCCACTCGTCATCGGTGAGATCCCCCCTGCTGAGCACGCCACTGCCTCCTCTTTCAGGCGGCGTTCGTGTCCGCCAGCTGGTCGGTGACGCTGCGGGGCTCGCGGTCCAGCAGCTCGGCGAGCAACGGATCGACGCCCGCGAAGCGGCCTTCGCGGGCGGCCTGGAAGGTGGTGAGCGTCATTCGCGCCATCGCCTCCGGAGTACCGGCGGCGACCTTGTCCGCGATCCATGCCTCGTCGTCCAGCGTCACGCGCGTGACCTCACGGCCACTGGCCGCCGATGCCATCGCGGCGACGTCGTCGAATGTCACGGCCTGGCCGGCGGTGAGCGTGACCGGGCCGTCGAAGGTGCGGTTGCCGGCCAGGATGACCGCTGCCGCTTCGGCGGCATCGGCGCGGTCGGTCCACGAGACCGGTCCGTCGGCCGGGGCGGCGATGGTGCCGGTCTGCTGCCAGGGGCCCAGCAGCCAGGCGAGGCTGTGGGCGTAGAAGCCGTTGCGCAGTGCCGTCCAGGCGACGCCCGAGTCGGCCAGGAGCTGCTCGGTGGCGGCGTGGTCACGGGCCGGGTGGAAGGGGCTGTCGGCGCCGGCGCCCTGGTGGCTGGTGTAGAGGATGCGCCCGGCTCTGGCCGCGACAGCGGCCTCGATGCCGACACGGTGCAGGGCGACGGCATCGGCGTGCGGGTCGTTGGAGGAGACGAGCAGGACCTGCTCGGCGCCCTCGAAGGAGTGCTGCAGCGCGGCCGAGTCTTCGTAGGAGCCTTGCCGTACCCGCACGCCGCGGTCGGCGAAGTGCTGTGCCTTGGCGACATCGCGAACGCTGACGCCGATCCGCTCGGCGGGCAGGCGCTGGAGGAGGTGTTCGACGGTGGCGCCGTTGAGGGCGCCGGTCGCTCCGGTGACGACGATCATAAGGGTCTTCCTTCCGTTTCCGCGGTGCGCTGGGGCAGGCGGGGTGGTGTCAGTGGCTGCGCAGGAGCGGCAGGAGGATGTCGTCGACGAGGTGCTCGATGAACGCCTCGTCGCACGGCTCGCCCGCGATCACGATGCGGTGGACGATCACGGCCGGGGCGACCTCGGCGAAGAGTTCGGCTGCCCGGGGGGGCAGCTGGTCTCCGTGCCGGATCGCCTTCCGCAGGGATGCGTCGGTCATCGCGGCCTCGTCGCGACGCAGAATGCGGCGCATCTCCTCCGCGAGACGCGCATCGCTGCGCATCCCGGTGAACAACGCCCCCAGCAGGCCGATCTCCTGCCCCGCGATCTGCTGGCCTAGCCAGGTGACCAGCCCGAGGAGGTCTCCTCTCAGGTCACCTGCGTCAGGCTCAGGAGGCATGGCATGCGAGCGGTGCTCGACCGCGGCCGCGACCAGCGCGGCCTTGTCACGATAGCGACGGTAGATCGTCGTCTTCGCTGCCCCCGAACGGCCCGCAACCGCTTCCATGGACAGCTGTTCGTAGCCCACCTCGGTCAACAGCGTCAGCGTCGCATCAAGAATGGCCAGGTCACGGCTGGTGTCACGCGGCCGTCCCGTGACGGGCGGCCGAACCATGCCAACACTTCCCGAGCCACTCGATGCACTGGCCACGCCTACACCTACTTTCGATACGCTACGGTTGCGTATCGAAAGTAACCCAGAAGGCAGACCTGTGGCAACTCAGGCTCGCTAGATCGAGGAGACAGGGCCTAGGGGCGGGATCCGGCGTTCCGCCGGTCTTGTGATCGCTCCTTGTCGCGTCATGGGGGCATCGCCGCCGGTCAGGCGTTCGGGGTTCGCCCGGGTTATGGCATGAGCACGGCGTATGCCGCATCCGGGCGATCTCGACAGAGGGACGAGCCCTCCGCTCCCGAACAGCAGCAGCTCTTCATAGAGCGACTTCAGCGCTCTAGACGACCGGTCTAATCTGCTGCTACGGTCTACACATGTCAGTCACCAAGGTGGAGACGCGCCAGAGCCTCCTGGAGGCCGCCCGACGGATCGTGGCCGCGAAGGGCTACGCCGCGGTCGGCATCAACGAGGTCCTCGCCGCGGCCGGTGTCCCAAAGGGGTCGTTCTACCACTACTTCGCCTCCAAGGACGCCTTCGGCGAGGCGATGATGAAGAGCTACTTCGACGACTACCTCGCGACCATGGACGGCATCCTCGCCGACAAGGGCAAGAGCTCCGCCGAGCATTTGATGACCTACTGGCAGAGGTTCTACGACACGCAGGCCGCGGACGACTGCCAGGGCGGATGCCTGGTCGTCAAGCTCGGCGCGGAGGTTTCCGACCTCTCCGAGGTGATGAGAGCGGCGACGAAAGCCGGGACCGCCGCGATCGTCGACCGCCTGGAGCAGATGATCACCGACGGCATCACGGACGGGTCCGTGTCCGTCGGCGAAAGCCCTCGCATGACGGCCGAGGCTCTCTACGACCTGTGGCTCGGGGCGAGCATGATGGCGAAGATTCATCGCAGTGCGCACCATCTCGACCGGGCCATGACTGTCACTCGCCAGGTCCTCCACACCTGACAAGCCCCCTACCGTCTGCGACGCACCGGTCCAGGCGGCGGGTCCCATCGCCTAGTGGACCGGTCTAAAACAGGAGGCCATCACCGTGACCACCAACCTCATCCACTGCGACGCGAGCGAACTCGCCGAGCTCATCCGCACCAGAGAGGTCTCTTCCGTCGAGGTGGTGCGGGCGCACCTCGATCGCATCGAGGCCACCAACCCGAAGGTCAATGCCATCGTCACGCTCGCCGACGGGGCTCTTGAGTCCGCGAAGGCAGCGGACGCCGCGGTGGCGGCCGGCGTGGAGGTCGGACCGCTGCACGGCGTGCCGTTCACGGTCAAGGACTCGTTCGACACCGCCGGGGTGCTGACCCAGCGCGGTTCCCCGATCTTCGCGGGCCGCGTCCCGGACACGGACGCCACCAGCGTGGCCCGTATGAAGCACGCGGGCAGCATCCTCCTGGCGAAGACCAATCTCCCGGAGTTCTCGTACTCGACCGAGTCCGACAACCTCCTCACGGGCAGGACGAACAACCCCTGGGACCTCGACCGCACGTCCGGCGGTTCCAGGGGCGGGGAATCGGCGGCGATCGCGGCCGGCATGTCGCCGCTCGGGCTCGGCAGCGACCTGGCCATCTCGGTGCGCGGGCCGGCCGCGCACACCGGCATCGTCGCCCTCAAGGCAACGCACGGGCGCATCCCGATGACCGGGGTCTGGCCGCGGGTGCCGCGCCGTGACTGGCACGTCGGCCCGATGGCCCGCACCGTCCGCGACCTCGCACTGGCCTACTCGGTGCTCTCCGGCCCTGACGGCGCCGACGGATTCGCCACCGTCCCGCGTGCATTCGACACCGGACTGGGCACGTCGCCGGACCGGCCCGTGCGCGTGGGCTGGCTGGTCGACTCGGGACTCGGCCCGATCGACCCGCAGGTCGCCGCCACCGTGCGGTCGGCGGCCGAAGCCCTCAAGGGCACCGGGGTCCAGGTCGAAGAGGTGAGCATCCCGGCGCTCGAGCGGGACAACCCTCTCGACCTCTTCAACCGGCAGCACGTCATGGAGGTGAAGCCGGCCTTCCGGGACGTCACCAATGGTCACGAGGACCAGATGGCCAAGGTCTCCACGTCCATGCTCGCCGGGCCCGACACCTCCGTGGAAAACTACGTCCTGGCCGAACAGGGCATCGAGCGTCTCCGGGACGCCTTCACCGAGTTCTTCCAGCGGTACGACGCACTCCTCCTCCCGGTCCTGCCCATCCCCGCCCACGAACACGGGCTCACCCGGTTCACCTTCAACGGCCAGACGGTGGACGCCACCCACATCCAGACAGCGACCATTCCGTTCAACCTGACCGGCCTCCCGGCCCTGTCCATGCGGTTCGGCACCAGCAGCGACGGCCTGCCCATCGGCGTACAACTGGCAGTCAACTGGCATGCCGAGTCGACCCTCCTGCACATCGCCTCGCTGCTGGAGTCGCTCAGTCCTGTCCGCGACCAGCACCCCACCCTCTGAGGCCCGGGTCAGCACCTGGACACCGCGCCGACTGCGGATTCGAAGGCAGCGAGGTCGAGGATGTCGGCCTGCATGGGCAGGACCAAGTCGATCAGGGTGCGGTGGAGCTGCGGGTCGGGGTCGTCGCAGACGTCGGCGAGGACGAGCAGGCGGTGGTCGCGGTCGGCGGCCACGTCCCGACCGACGCGCGAATCGCCAGCCGCCAGGCGGCGCCCGGGATCAGTCGAGCGCAGCGGTGCGGAGTAGGCGGAGGGTTTCACGGAACATGTTGCCGGCCGCTTCACCCAGTACGGAGAAGTGCTCGTGCAGGACCAGGTCGGCGACCGGTCGTCCTCTCGCCAGTTGGCCGCGCCCGTCGGCGGTGAGGACCAGGACGGACGAGCGGGCGTCGGTGGGGTCGGTGCGGCGCTCGCACAGCCCCCGGCGGACGACCCGGTCCGCCGCCTGGCTCGCGCCGCCGACCGTGATCGCGAGTGCCCGCACGAGATCAGTGACCTTGCAGCCGTCCAGTCCGGCGACGACCGTCATCACCGAGAGATCCCCCAGTGTCAGTCCCGCTTCGGAGCGCAGTGCCGCGTCCACTCGGGCCCATAGCACGGTCTCGAACCGCACGAGATCATCGAAGGCGCGCCAGTCGCGACCGGGATTGTCGGCATGGGGGCTGGTCACTGGCGTTGGGTGTGGCGGTCGATGAACCGGCCGACGGACTCGATCGCCTCACGGGCCTCGTCCAGTACGGCCGCACGGGTCTGGAAGACGTGCGGAACACCGGCCGTGACCTCGAGGGCGACGTCGACGTCCGCGTGGGCTGCCTTGCGCGCCAGTTCGAGTGCGTCGTCGAGAAGCACCTCGTACGAGCCCACCTGCACGAGCAGCGGCGGCAGGCCGCGCAGATTCGCGAGCAGCGGGCTGGCCAGGGGGTGATGGGGGTCGGTGTCACCGAGGTACTCGGAGATCCGCTGTCGCAGAGCGGATGTCGACAGCGCGGGGTCGAGCTGTGCCCTGCCGCTCCGGGAGGAGGTTTCCAGGGTCAGATCGACGAAGGGGCTCATCACTACAGTGCACGCCGGCAGCGGCAGGCCGCGGTCGCGGAGCGCGACGAGCGTGGCGAGCACGAGGTTGCCCCCGGCCGACTCGCCCGCGATCGCGATGGAGCTTGCTGGTGTTCCGCTGTCGATCAAAGCGGCGTAAGCGGCGACGACGTCGTCGAGCCCCGCGGGGAACGGATACTCGGGTGCGAGCCGGTAGTCGACCGCGATCGACTCCGTGCCCGCCGCCCCGCCCACTGCCGATGCGAGACCGACGGCTCCGATGGCGCTGCCGACGACAAACCCGCCCCCGTGCACGAACAGAACAGTGCGACCTGCCACGGTCGAGCCGGTCGAGATCCGCAGCCCGGACACGGGTCCCAATTCGATCGGTACGGCCACTACGTCCGCAGGGATCGGGCGGGAGGCGAGCAGGGCCTCGAATTCCAGGCGGAGAGCCTCCAGTTCGCCGCCCAGGTCGATCGGAGCGTCCCTGACTGCCTCGACGACCGCTTGGCGTTGTGCCTGAGTCATGAAAATATATTAGCACTAATCTATATTTCTGACTCGCGTTCCTGAAGCCGCGACACCACCCCGGTCTGCGGGAACCCGATGGGCCGACCGGCACTGTCCACCTGCCCACCAAAAGCGGCACGTGTCGTATCGTTCTCCGGCACGTCCAGCAAGAACCCGTCGACCGCGGCAACTCTCATCCCGCGCCAGAACGCGGCCTCGAGTTCTCCGCGACATCGTCGTAGGAGTCCTGCTGAAACAGCGCCAGAGCAAGCACGAAGTAGACCATGAACCGGCTCGACAGGGGACGGGGCTTGGCATCCAGCCGACCACACGCGGTCAACACCTCGTCCACCAGGGGTGCCCCGGCGCCGGAGTCCGGGCAGTCCTGCCGCGAGCATGTCCGGGCGGTGTCCGTCAGAAGACGGCCAGCGGGTTGACGGGGACGCCGGTCAGGCCGTGGATGCGCGGGGGCGCCACCACGAACAGGAAGGTGTGACGATTCAACTCCCGGCAGACGGCGGCAAGTTCCTCCACCTCCGCGACATCGATCAGGGGCATGCCCAGCAGCGGCAGAGCGACGCGGTGCAGCGGGGCGGGAACGGCCGTCTCCAGGGGCGGGTAGGCGTCGCCGAGGTCACCGGCGTACAGGGACACCCCGCGCCGGTGCATCCACCGCACCGCGTCCAGGGTGACGCCCGGCAGCGGCTTCTCGAAGTCGACGACACCCGCCCACCCGCCGCGCAGCACCAGGGCGTCCCCGGATTCCAGCCGTACGCCCTGGCGGGCCTCGGCCGCCTCGAAGTCCTCCGGGGTGATCGGGTGTGCGGCGGGCAGCGGTCCGTCGGGCGCGAGGTCGAGCAGGACGCCCCGGGTGGAGATCCCGGCGGCGAACGCCGCCGTGGATCCGTGCCGCACCCCGGCCGGTGTCACGCTCTCGGCGAGGGGACGCCCCGGGTAGACCTTGCCGTCCAGGACCTGGTGGCCCAGAGCGTCGATGTGGGTCGAGCTCGCGTGATGGTTGGTCACCAGGATCATGTCCACGGTCGCGGGCACGTCACCGGCGTACTGCATGATCTGCTGGACCGGCGAGCTGTCACGGGCGAGGGGTGCGAAGGGCCCGCTGACGAAGGGCGTCGGCTGGATCGGACGGGCCAGCGACACCGCCCGTCCGGTACGAGCCTCCGCGGCACCCCTGGCCCCGGCCTCCTCGGTGATCAGATTGAGCGTGCCCAGCTCGTCGTCCGCGCCCCAGCGGCCCCAGTTGCTCGGCAGTTCCTCGTTCTCGGCCATGTCGGCGATGTCCTCTCCGCTGTGCGGTCTTGATGGTGGGATCGGATGAGAGCTGGCCGCCCCACCTCCGCAGGGGCGCGCCGGGCGGCGGCGGACGTACGCGCGGGGCCGAGCGCTCCGGTCATGCCCCCACCGGGACGCGACGGGCCCTGTCCGCCGAGGACGGCCGAGCGTCGCGATGTCGAGCCGAGTCGCTCGGGCCCGGTCGAGCCGGGCTCGGCCGCGGTAGCGCGGACCCCTTGCGCGTTCGGTGAGGCGGGCGGGCTCCACGGAAAGCGCAAATCGGAGCGCCGCTCCGGATCACTTTACGGATCATCGTTCCGTTTCGCAAGGGACCGCCCACCCGACCGCAGCCACCCCCTTCCGAGTGCCGCCCGAACCGTCATGCGCAGACAGATCCAGCACCCGCCCGCACCTGGTCAACAGCGGCTCCCCGCGACAGAGTCACCAACCCCCGGTCCCCGCACCGCCGAACTCCCAGCAGGTCGGCCGCGGCACCCTGACGGCCGAGCGGAGGGGGCCCACCCTGCTCCACGACTCCCGGATTGCAAATCGGAGCGTTGCTCCGTATTGTATTTCGCGGAGCACTGCTCCGTTTCATCCTGTCAGACGGTCGCCATTCTCAGGTGCCCATGCCCGCGTCAGGAAGGTCATCACGATGAGTGCCTCGTTCTCACCGGCCCCGCAACCCCCCGCGACCGCCCCAGTTCTCTCGGTGCGGCCCGTCACCCTCCCCGCTCCCGGCAGCGGCCAGGACCTCCAGGTGCGTGTCACCGCGCCGACGGCCGGGAGCGGCCTGCCGGTCGTCGTCTTTTCCCACGGCGCGACGCTGACCATGGACGACTACACACCGCTGGCCGCCCACTGGGCCGCGCATGGCTTCATCGTCGTCCAGCCCACCCACCTCGACTCCCTCGGCCTCGGCCCGGACGACCCGCGCACTCCACGGGTGTGGCGCATCCGCACCGACGATCTGACCGGCGTCCTGGACCACCTGGACACCATCGAGGCCGAGGTACCCGGCCTCGCCGGCCGTATCGACCACGACCGCGTCGCCGTCGCGGGACACTCCTGGGGCGCCCAGTCGGCGAGCACCCTGGTCGGCGCGCGGGTCGTGGACGCCGACGGCACGCCGGGCGAGAGCATGGCCGACCCGCGGGTGCGGGCCGCGGTCCTGCTGTGCCTGCCCGGCACCGGCGGCGACGACCTGTCCCCACTGGCCGCCCAGTACTTCCCCTTCATGAGCCCGGACTTCTCCGAGCTCAAGGTTCCGAGCCTGATCGTCGCCGGCGACCGGGACCAGTCCCCGCTGACGGTGCGCGGCCCGGACTGGTTCACCGACGGCTACCACCTCGCCCCGGGCGCCACCGACCTGCTCACTCTCTTCGGCGCCGAGCACGGCCTCGGCGGCATCCAGGGCTCCAACGACGCGCGCACCACCGACGAGAACCCCGAGCGCGTCGCACTCGTCCAGCAGGCCACCCTGGCCTATCTGCGCACCTCACTCGGCCTGGACGCCCAGGCGTGGCCCACTGCCCGGGAGACCCTCACCGCGGCCGCCGAGCCGCTGGGCAGGATCGACTCGAAGTGACCGGCTCCCCCCGGCCGACCCGCCGGCCCAGCTTCGGCATCATGACCCCGCCGTCCCAGGTCGGCTATGCGGACCTGCTGCGGGTCTGGCGCGAGGCGGACGGCATCCCGCAGATCGAGCACGCCTGGCTGTTCGACCACCTCATGCCGCTCGGCGGCGACCCGAACGGTCCCACCTTCGAGGCATGGACGCTGCTGTCCGCGCTGGCGGCCCGGACCGAGCGGCTGCGTCTCGGCGTGATGGTCACGAGCAACCGGTTCCGTCCGCCGGCCATGCTGGCCAAGATCGCCGCCACGGTCGACGTCGTCTCCGGCGGCCGGCTGGAGTTCGGCATCGGCGCGGGCTCACGCACCGACGTGCCCTGGGCCCGGCGTGAGTACGACGCTCACGGCCTGCCCTACCACGACGCCGCCCACGCGGTCGGCGCTCTCGCCGAGGCATGCACCCTCATCCGCCGGCTGTGGACCGCCACCGAGCCGTTCGACTTCCCGGGCGACCACTACCGACTCGCGGGCGCTTTCTGCGCCCCGGGGCCCGTGCAGCGGCCTCATCCGCCGCTGGTGATCGGCGGCCAGGCCACCCGGACGCTGCGGGTCGTCGCCGAACACGCGGACCGGTGGAACATGCCCGGCGGCAGCATCGACCACGCGATCGAGGTCAGCGCCAGGCTGGACCGGCTGTGCGCCGAGATCGGCCGGGACCCGGCCGAGATCACCCGGTCCATCGTCCTGCCCGTCTCCTACGACCGACCCGACGACACCCGCCAGGCCGTCCGCGAGGCGCTTGACGGCGGGTTCGACCACATCGTGCTCGGGCTGAGCGCGCCCTATCCGGCGGGGGTGGCGCGCTGGGTCGCCGACACCTTCACCGGCACAAGCAACCCCGCACCGAGGAGCCCACGTTGACCACACATCCGCCGATCGATCCCGAACTCGCCCCGGTGCTGGCGGTGGTGCAGCAGCATGTGTCACCGACCGTCACCCCCGGGGACATCGGGGCGCTGCGGGCCAACCCCGCGTTCGCCGTCCTGGACGAGGAGTTGACACGCGACGGCACCGTGGAACTGCGGGAGTTCTCCACCCCGGGGCCCGCAGGCGCCCCCGAGGTCCCGATGCTCGTCCTCCGGCCCGCCGGGCTGGCGCCCGAGGCGCCCGTCATCTACTACCTGCACGGCGGCGGCATGATCATCGGCAACAACCGGACCGGCCTCGGCAATGTGCTGGACTGGGCCGTCGACAACGGCGCGGTCGTGGTGTCGGTGGACTACCGGCTGGCGCCGGAACATCCCGACCCTGCTCCGATCGAGGACTGCTACGCGGGCCTGCTGTGGCTTCACCAGCACACCGCCGAGTTCGGCGGTGACGCCGGCCGCGTCGTCGTCGCCGGTACGAGCGCCGGCGGGGGACTTGCCGCCGGTGTGGCCCTGCTCGCCCGCGACCGCGGCGGTCCTGGGCTGCTGGCTCAGATGCTGATGTGCCCGATGCTCGACGACCGGCTCCTGACACCGAGCAGCCGGGAACTGGAAGGCGAGGGCATCTGGGACGCCACCAGCAACGAGACCGGGTGGAACGCGCTGCTCGGCGCGCGCAGGGGCGGCAACGACGTCAGCGTCTACGCGGCACCGGCCAGGGCCACGGACCTGGCCGGCCTGCCCACCGCGTTCGTCGACGTCGGCTCGGTGGAGACCTTCCGCGACGAGGCCGTCGACTACGCCGCCCGGCTGGTGCAGGCCGGCGTCCAGTGCGAACTGCACCTGTGGCCGGGCGGCTTCCACGGATTCGACGCGATGGCCCCGCACACCGCCCTGTCGCGGACCGCGTCCGCTACCCGGGCCGCCTGGATGCGACGGCTCCTCGGCCGGACCAACGGCGAGTGACGGGGCGTCCCCCTCGCCGCGTCCCCATCCCGCCCCTGGTGGTGGTCCGCTCCGCGGCCCGCGGACACAGGACACACCCCGACCCGGCCGCGGCAGCCTCCGCGTACGACAACCCGGCACCCGCGCAAGCCGCGCCCGGGCGGGCCTGCCGGACAAATATGGGGCGAGCAGAACGCGGAGTGCCCGACGCCCCCTTCCGCGGGACACCGCGTGCGCACCGCCTCTCCGCGGTCACGGCGTCGTCCCCCATTCGTTCTTCTACGACAGTTGGAGTTCATCGTGCGCATCATCTTCAGTGCCGTTCCAGCACCCGGCCATCTGTTCCCCCCTGCCTTTCGCTGGCCGCTGCCGCGCAACGGGCCGGGCACACGGTCGGGTTGCTCTCGGGCCGGGGGCGGCGGCGCTGGTGCCGTCCATGGACGTGTTCGAGGTCGGCCCGTCCATGGACGGGCCGATCACGGAAACCGGCCGTCGCCTCGGTGACGGCCAGGACGGGACCAAGCCCGGTCCCGGAGCTGTGGAGTTGTTCGGCGCGGTGCGCGTCGACGGTGTCGTGGACGAGGCGGTCGAGGTCGCGCGGCGGTTCGCGCCTGACCTCGTCGTGCACGACACCGTCGACGCGATGGGCCCGCTGATCGCCGCCGTGCTCGGCGTTCCACTGGCCGAGCACCGCATCACCGGACCGATGCCCGAGCAGTTGCTGCAGGCGATGGCCGATCGCGCGGAGGGTGAGTACACGGCACGCGGTGTCGCACGCCCCGCGCCGATCGCGGTGGTGGACCCGTATCCCGACGCGCTGCTCCCGAAGACGGAACGCGACGACTTCCCCGGCCGTCTTCCACTCCGTCCGGAACCCCACAGCACAACGGACGGTGGACGAGCCCTGCCCGCACCCGACGGACCGGTCGCCGCGTTGGCTTTCGGCACCTCGGTGCAGGACCCCGCCGCGATGGGGTCGCTGGTGCGGTCGATCGCGAGCGCCGGTGTGTCCGTGCTCGCCACGGTCGAACCTGGCGAGTTCGACGTCGACGAGAGCCTGCGGCACAAGGTCCACGCGGTCGGCTTCGTAGCGCTGGCGCGGCTGCTGCCCTCGGTGGACGTGGTGGTGAGCGCGGGCGGGACGGGCACACTGCTGGCCGCACTGGCCCTGGGCAAGCCCCAGGTGATCCGGCCCTTCATCGCCGACCTGCCCTGGAACGCACGGCGTGCGGCCGACCGGGGCATCGCCGTGGAGATCGAGGACCTCGCATCGGCGGGCGACGCCGTGCGCCAGGTGATCTCCGACCCCTCGTACGCCCGTACGGCGAAGGCGGTCGCGGAGGAACTCGCCGACCTCGACGACGCGAACCGGGTCGTCAAGGCCCTCCTGGACCGGCTCTGACCGGTCACCACTGCTGCCGGGGACGTAGGGCGCCCCAGCCCACGGCAGCCCACGGCCCCGGCCCACCGGCCGAGGCCCGGCACCGCACGCCGGATCTCGGCCGGGCGGCTTCCGGGCGCAGGGGCCGGCCAGGGAGAAGGTGAGGCAGTTTCTTCACCGAGCCAGGTGATCACGGGCTGGGACGCTCGCGCGGCGGGTTTACCACCACATTGCACCTGGCCGTCGAGCAGGGTCAAAAGTCCACGTCGATCGTGGTGACCAGTGGGCAGCGAGGGGACTCACCGCGGTTCGAACCCGCCGTGGAAAAGATCCGCGTGCCCCGCATCGGGCCGGGGCGGCCACGTGTCCGTCCCCATCGGATCCGCGCTGACAAGCGCCCTGCGAACCGATCTGGGCCGCCGGGCACCAATCTCGGCTGCGAGCAGGGCATGTGTACCCCAGGCCGGACCGCGAGCGGATACGCGCGTACGTGTCCGCGAACCTGTGCCGGTGCACCGGCCGCTCGGCGATCATCGACGCCGTGGCCGCAGCGGTCGACTCGGAGGAAAGCAGGGCAGCGTGACCGAGATCGGAAGCTCTGTGGACCGGCTGGAGGAGACCGCCGTGTCGGCTGATCTACCCGGATGAGATCCTCGGCGGGCGCGGTGCCGGTGTTCGCGACCGGGCTCCGTACCGGACCCTGCTACGCGGGTTCGGGCTTGTGTCCTTCCAAGGCCTTCACCAGGAGCGCGTGGAGTTGCCCGCGCTCGTCCTCGTCCAGGCTCGACAGCAGTTCGGCCTGGGCCTTGTCCGCGTTCCGCTGGATCTGTTCGAGATAGCGCCTGCCGGCCTGGTTGATGGTGACGAGGTTGCGGCGTCGATCGCCTGGATCGGCCTGGCGGTCGAGGTGACCGCCGGTCTGGAGCCGGGTCACGATGCCGCTGACGTCGTTGCGGTCGAGGCCGAGCCGCCTGCCGAGATCGGCCTGACTGAGCGCGCCGTACTCCTCCAGTGCGGCGAGGACGGCGAAGTCGGAGCGCGCCGTCAGGGGCATGTACCTCGCCGTCATGCGGGCCCCGATCGTGGAGACCCTGCTCGCCTGCCAGCTCGTGAGTGCCCGCAGTCGTGCCGGTGGCTGGAGGTCGTCGTTCGCATCACCCATGGACTCACTATAAACGTTGGCCGCCCCAACCGATCAGTGTTACGTTGGGCAAGCCAACGTTGGACAGCCCAACACAAGGAGTCGGCGGGATCTGCTGCCGACCCCGACTTGGCCGAAGGAGCATCCTGATGTCCGACAGCATCCCTCATCCCGACCTCTCCAGTCGGCGAGTCCTGATCCCCGGCGGCACCGGAGGGGTCGGGGAAGGCGCCGTGCGCTCCTATCTCGCGGCGGGCGCGCAGGTGGTGGTGCCCACACGCAGCAAGGAGCGGGCGGAGGAGTTCCGCCTACTGCTCGGCGAGGCCGCAACCGCGCGCCTGCACCTGTTCGAGCACGACTACACCGACTTCGCGGGCGCGGAGGCGCTCGTCGCGACCATGGTCGACCGGCTCGGCGGCGTGGACGACGTCGTCGCCCCGATCGGCGGCTGGTGGCACGGCAGGCGGTTGTGGGAGATCGACGAGGCGGACTGGCAGGCGGCCTTCGTGGGCCTGGCGACCGCGCACATGGCCGTGTTGCGCGCGGCCCTGCCGCGCATGACGAGGCAGGGCGCGTACTCCATCGTCGTCGGCGAGTCCGCCCACGTCCCCATCCCCGGAAGCGGCCTGGTGAGCATGGAGCAGACCGCGCTCCAGATGATGCACCAGGTGCTTGCCGTCGAGCTTCAGGGCGCCAAGCGCGTGTTCCTCCTCGAACTCGGTCCCGTGGCGACCCGCTTCGTCGAAGCCGTCGACCCCGCCCAGGTCACTTCCGCGCAGATCGGTGCGGTCGCCGTCGCGGCCTCCGCCTCGACGCAGCCCGGAAGCTTGGTGCAACTGCTGAACCGGGCCCAGGCCGAGGAAGCTCTGGTCTCGCTCGGAGCGGCGCGGTGAGCGCCACCCGGCTCGGCTACGAGGTCATCGTGTCCGAGGCGATCCCACTCGCCCTGCCGGGACGCACGCCCGATGGGGGCGCCCGCACCTGGGCGCCGGTGTCCACGACGCTCGTCTTCGGCCGTGACGAGGCGGTACTCGTCGACCCGCCACTGACCACCGCCCAGGCGGAAGCCGTCGCGGACCGCGTCCGCGCCATCGGCCGGAGGCTCACGCATATCTTCGCCACCCACGCGCACGGCGACCACTGGTTCACCGCCCCGAGTCTGGCCGACCGGTTTCCCGGCGCCCAGGTGGTGGCCACAGGCGGGACCATCGCGCAGATGCACCGCGCCGCCGAGGCGCGCGCGGGCTTCTGGGACAAGATCCTTCCCGGACAGATCCCGGCATCACCCGTCACGGCCGTCGCCGCCGAGGACCTCGGAAACCGGCTCGTCCTCGAAGGACACGCGCTGTCCGTCCTTGGTGTCGGGCACAGCGACACCGACGACACCAGTGTGCTGCACATCCCGGACCTCGACCTGGTCGTCGCGGGCGACGTCGTCTACAACGGCGTCCACCAGTACCTCGTCGAATCCCGTGACGGGGGACGCGACGCCTGGCGCCGTGCCATCGCCGCTGTGGAAGCACTCGGCGCACGCCGAATCGTCGCCGGCCACAAGAACCACCGGTACGACGACGACGCGGACCGGCAGATCCGCGAGACTCGCCGCTACCTCGCCGACACCGACCAGCTGCTGGAAACAGAGCCGACACCGGAGCGCTTCTACAGTGCCATGATCCGGCGGCACCCTGACCACCTCAATCGCAGCAGCCTCTGGGGCAGCAGCCAGGCGCTCTACCCGGACCGCACCCAGGGGGCCCCGCCGCCCACCTGACGGGTGGTCATCATGGGTCCGCCGGGTGGGCGTCCGTCCTGCTTCACAGCCAGTCGGCCGGGAGGAGGCCGGATGCCGTGCGCCGGCGGCGGCGACGCGATGACGACTGTGGAGATCGCAGGGCCCAGGCTTCGCGTACCGCATTGCTCACCACACACTTCGCCGGGGCCGGACGAAAGCCCGTGCCCCGGCGACGTGTGGGTGCCCGGCGGTCAGTCCACCGCACTCGCCCTCTGGGCCGCGGTCAGCTCCCAAGGCCGGATAGCACCCGCAGGGCCCCCACGGCGGGGATGGCCCTGTGAGCACCGGCGGTGGACACCGCCTTCGCCCCGGTGGTCGTGACCCTGTGAGCACCGGCGACGGGCGCGGCGTCGTGTGCGGTGGACGCGGCAGCGGCGTTGTGGGCCGGGGCCGCGGAGGCGACACCGATGGTACCTACGGCGGCCAGAGCGGTTCCGACGACGACGCTGTACATCCTGCGGCGGCTCTGTGTGATCTTACCGTGCCTTGACAACGGTCATCCTCTGTCTCGGTCTCGGGCTGTCACTCGTGGCGCAAAAGCCCTTGTGTGAGAGGAGTACGGCGACGGACACGGACGGGTTGCACGCAGCGGGGGAGAGAGTTTTCCTGCCGCACCGTGCAACCCCGCAGGCCCGCTCCACGTACGTACTACAGGTGGGGAGTGTGCGAGTGGAGGGTCGGCAAGAGTGAGGAAAGCCGTCCGGGATCGGGAGTTCCGGGAATTCGCCGAGGCTCGGCAGGCACAGCTGAGACGCAGCGCCTACCTGCTGTGCGGTGACTGGCACCAGGCACAGGACCTGACCCAGACTGCCTTGATGAAGCTGTACGCGGCCTGGGGGCGAGTTCATCGACCAGCAGCGCAAGCAGGGCTGGCTTGAGGAGCCGGTGAGCGAGCCGCCCGATCTGCCCTCCACCGACTCGGCCACCCCGGAGTTGCGATTGATGATGCAAGAAGCCCTGATGCAACTGCCGCCCCGCTACCGAGCCGTGCTGGTCCTGCGGTTCTGGGAGGACTGGACCGTCGAGCAGACCGCACACGCACTACGGGTGAGCCCGGGGACGGTCAAGAGCCAAAGTGCCCGCGGACTCGCCCGGCTGAAGGACATCGTCGAGCGCCTGACCAGCGAACGGACCGGCAGGTGAGACCGGACATGGACAAGCACGACAACGACGCCCTGCACGCCGCCTTCGAGACGGTCCTCCGTTCGCACCCGGAGCTGCCGCTGCCCAGCGTCACCGACGCCGGGATCGCGGGCGGTCGACGCATCCGGCGCCGCAGGACCGCGCTCGCCGCGGTGAGCGCGCTGGCGGTCGCCTCCACGGTCGTCGTGGCCGTCGCCCTGACCGGGACGGACGCCGAGCGCACCACGCCGCCTCTGGCCCCCATCGGCACAACCGGCCCGACGGCCCCTACGACGCCGCACCCGACCGCGCCCGCGCCGAAGAACTCCGAGGCGGCCTCCCCCTTCCAGCCGACGGCAGGAGCCACCCCGCACCAGAGCCCGAACGACCCGCACGGGGCGGTGTCGGTTTCGGGGGTCCAGGGCGCGGCGGCCCGGCGGCCGGATACCCGGTAGACCAGGCGCAGCAGCACGACAGATCATGATGCCGCCGGGGCCCTGCGTGGGTGAAGACCCCGGGGTGAACGTCGAGGAGCGCCGAAGATCGGTGATCAGGCCCTCGACCTGCGTGGATGATTTATTGGCACCCGCACACTGGTGGGACTGCCGATCGTCCGGACGCGGTTTGCCTTCATCTACCGGGAGATGATGGACGTGTGTGGCCTGACGGTGGCTCCGTCGCGGCTGCGGGCGTTCGTCGCCCGGACGGTGACCCGCTCCCGCGAGGTGGCCCCGGTGCCGCCGAAGGTCCGCCGGGTCCGCCCTACGAAAGGTCTTGCGCACCGCGCCGTTGACGGCCCGGATGTTCTCCTGCTCCCGCGCTGCGAGCATCACGCGGATCCTCGAAGAGCACTCACCGACCGCCCCCCTGATGCATCCCAGCGCAGGAACCTCAAACCGGCTTGCCGATATGGAGGCTGGGCGGAGATCCGCCTAGGCCGTGTATCGAAAGTGGATCTTGAGCTGTGAATGATCACGGTTCATGGCACGGGGGGATCTCACGGACGAACAGTGGGCGGTGTTGGAGCCGTTGTTGCCGAAGGGGACGAAGGCGGGGCGGCCGCCCGTCTGGCCCCGACGGCAGCTGATCGACGGCATACGGTTCCGGGTTCGGACAGGGGTTCCGTGGAGGGACGTACCTGTCGAGTACGGGCCGTGGGGCCGGATCTACGACCTATTCCGCCGATGGCAGCGGGACGGCACCTGGCACAGGGTCCTCACCCGCCTCCAGTCCCTGGCCGACGCGAGGGGTGCGATCACGTGGGACCTGAGCGTCGATTCCACTGTGTGCCGAGCCCACCAGCATGCTGCCGGAGCCCGGAAGCAGGGTGACCTGCAGAAGGAACCGCCGGGCGGTGTCTTCACCGAGCCCTGTGATCACGGCCTGGGACGCTCGCGCGGTGGGTTCACCACCAAGCTGCACCTGGCCGTCGAGCAGGGTCAGAAGCCCATGTCGATCGTGGTGACGGCTGGGCAGTGTGGGGACTCGCCGCAGTTCGAACCGGTGCTCAAGAAGGTCCGCGTGCCCCGCATCGGGGCGGGTCGGCCGCGCGTCCGTCCCAATCGAGTGCGCGCTGACAAGGCGTACGCCTCGCGCAGGAACCGCTCCTACCTGCGCCGCCGGGGGATCCGCTGCACCATCCCCGACAAGGTCGACCAGGCCCGTAACCGCAGGAAGCTCGGCTCCCGTGGCGGTCGGCCGCCACGTTTCGACCCGGTTGACTACCGCGAGCGCCACGCGGTCGAGTGCGGCATCAACCGCCTTAAGAGGCACCGAGCCGTCGCCACGCGATACGACAAGTTGGCGGTCCGCTACGAGGCGACCCTCCTCGTCGCGGCCATCAACGAATGGCTGTGACCAGCGCTCGTGATACACGCCGACAAAGAGTCCGCAAGCGTGGAACTGCGGTCACTCCCCGACTGTGTCGAGGAGGATCTGCGCCAGTTCGCACGGCTGGGAGAACATCGGCCAGTGGCCGGTGTCCATCTCGATCAGCCGCCAGTGCTCGCTGACCAGTAGCTTTGTCACGTCGTCGCTCGGCTCGGGGTCACCGAGCGTGCACTTGATGTACGTCGCCAGGAGGTCACTGAGCGGCCGTTCCAGCACGGCGGGTTCGGTCAGCGTGGCGCCCGGGTGCGGCGTCGAGCCGCGAACGATCCGTGCGATCTGCTCATCGGTGAGACCGTGGCCCTCGAAGTGGGCCGCAGGCGCGACCGGCCAAAATCCCCCGTTCTCGGCGATCGATGCCCTCACCATCACCCCGCCGTCCGGCCAGGAGGAGACGAACGGTTCGCCATCGGCCGGAACACTGGAGTCGACGAAAACCACGCCTGCCAGCCGGTCGCCGACCCGCTCGGCGGCCTGACCGACTGGGATGCCCGAGTAACTGTGACCAACCAGGACGACGTCACGCAGATCCTGACGCTCGACCTCGCCAACGATGTCCTGAACGTGCGTCTGCTGCCCGGCCGGCACACCTTGCTTCTCGGCGAGACCGGACAGCGTCAGCGGGTAGACGCCGTGGCCGGCCGCTTTCAGATGCGGCACCACCTCATCCCACGCCCACGATCCGAGCCGCGCACCTGCAACCAGCACGTAGTTCGCCATGGCCGCACCATAGCGAAGCGACCCAACAGCCGCTTCCAGAAATACTTTCGATACACGCCCTAGTACTCCAGTCTGGTTTCGCGATCTTGTCGCGGCCCCGGCTGGGAACGGGTACGGCCACCGCGTGATCATCGGGGGT
This sequence comes from Streptomyces lacaronensis, assembly GCF_047337785.1. NCBI lineage: Bacteria > Bacillati > Actinomycetota > Actinomycetes > Kitasatosporales > Streptomycetaceae > Streptomyces > Streptomyces lacaronensis. The sequence continues at coordinate 43,244 of NZ_JBLHDK010000003.1, read as the reverse complement.
GTGGACTCCTGAAGATCGGTGCGGTGGTCGGAGGCTACAACGTGGTGACATCGTCGAGGACGCTCCCAGAGGACAAGATGTCCGGGCTGGGACGTCTGTGGCGGTGCCGGCGCGATCCAGCCTTGATGCCGGTGTCTCAGGCTCGGGGATCTCTCTCGTTGAGTACGTCGAACTTGCGTACCTCATTGCGCATGTGCGGGCCCCACTTGGTGAAGAGCGCCATGACCTCCGGTGTGGCAAGGTGCCGATCGAGCGCCTCTTGGGACGCCCATTGCTCGAGCACCGTGACGGTTCCGGCCGCCGCGTCCTCCACACAGAACGAGATCAGCACGTTTCCCGGGTTCGCCGCAGCGATCGGGTAGGTCGCCTGCGCCTCGGCGATAAACGTTTCGATGTCGCTGACAGGGACGAAGACCCGGCCGGCAACGATGATGGCCGTCTGCTCGGTGTCTGCGATGGCGGCCGCCTTGTCCTGGAGCGCATTCATTTCTCATCCTTCGTGTTCCGGTGCAGAGCCGGACCGGCCCGCCTCGATGACGCCGTGCGCAGTCTGAGAGCCACGGCGCAGCCCGTGCAAGGTAAACCCTGACATCGGCGTCAGGTGCAAGAGCCAGTTGAGCGGTGAGGAAGTGGTCGGTTGTTCTCCAGTGCAGTTTTGCGATCTATCCAGTGGGTTCGTCGGCGGTTCGTCGTCGGTAGTGGCTGCGCCGGGCTGTTGCCTGATGGCGTCTGCGCCAGGTGGACCAGTGCAGTTGTCTGGCGACGGTCACGGCTGGCGGGTTGAAGACAAGGGTGAGGAGGTGGCGGATCTCCGGGACGGTCAAGGAGACCGGATCGTTCCTGCGGGCGGTGTGGTGGTGCGGATCAGCGCAACGGTTGGGGGCCGCGCTGGTGGCGACGGCGGTCAGGAAGGCCAGGGCGAGCATGGCGAGCGTGATGTGCCGCTGCCAGCTGGTCCAGTTGCGGACCTGGTAATGGTCCAGGCCGACCTGGCTCTTGGCGGCCTGGGTAGGGTCGGCCGCGCAGCGAGGTGCCAGGTGTGCTGGTCCTTTTCCGCGCGGCCTCCCTCCGAACCGGACGGGCCCGCTTTCCGGGCATCCGGCTCTCCGGTGACTACTGCGTGAGCGGGGAGGATTCCCGGTGGTGGATGTGGTCGTGGCAGTCGGCGCAGACCACAAGGGTCTTGCGGCGCCGCTTGGCCATGGCTCGTCTCCACTGGGCGGGTTCGGCTCGGTCGAGTTCCTTCAGGTTACGGACGTGGTGGACTTCCACCTCGCCCGTGTGCTGGCAGAGCTCGCATTTGCCCCGTTGGAGCCGGTCGATCAGTTCCCGACTGGGGTAGGTGAGCCGACCCGGGTGGCGGTCGGTGATGACCGCATTCTTTTGCCGTCGCAGCGGAATGCCGCCGAACCTGGCGACCAGTGGTGTGCTGCCTTTCCCACGTTCAACGATGGCTTCGAAGCACGTGCGCGGCCCGTGTGGGGTCTGGATTTTGGCCTTGTGGTTGGCCGCGATCCTACGGACCGACGTGTGGTGCTTGGAGGCCAGCGTTTTGAGCATGGAGGTCAGCATGACCCACCGCAGCCGGTGTAGTCGTCGGACATCACCGGCGAGCAGATAGTACTGGACGACGCCTCGGTACTCGGCCCCGTAGATCCGCACGATGTCGTGGTCGCTGAAGTTGATCACTTGGGAGCGGCGCGCGGGTTTACCGCGCTTGGAGTAGAGAGCGATCTTGGCCTTGATCACCGATGCCGGCACGTGCAAGCTGATCGCGCCGTTCACGGCGCGGTGGCCGCGTTTGGTGCGCTGCTTGTCGTCGTGCTGCACGCTGATCTCGTAGCCGAGGAAACGCGCCCTATTGGTGCGGGCGTGGGTGATCAGCGTCTTGTCCTGGGACAGTTCCAGCTTGAGGTCTTCGCGCAGGAACGTCGCCAGTCGCTGTTTGATTTCCTCGGCCTCGGCCTTGGGTCCGGTGAACCCAAGCAGGTGGTCATCGCAGTACCGCACATACCGTAGCCGCCGATATTCGGGGTCGTGGGTGTCCGAGCTCGGCAGCGTGCGCATCCGAGCGCGAAGCCGCCGGGCTTCCTCACGGTTCCCGCGGCGACGGGCTCGTGCGAGTGCGTTGGCCACCTCTAGGTAGGCAGGGTTACGGGCCCTGCGTGCCCCTCGGGTGTATTCCGGGATCAGAACCGTCTCGACGAATTCATCCAGGCGGTGCAGATAGATGTTGGACAGGACGGGGGATGCGCAGCCGCCCTGCGGCGCGCCGCTGAGGGTGGCGTTGAATACCCAGTCCTCCAGATATCCGGCTTGGAGCATGTTGCGCAGCAGCCGCAGGAACCGGTTATCGCGGATCTTTCCCGACAGGATCTCGATCACCCGGTGATGATCCAAAGACCCGAAGCAGTCGGCGATGTCTCCCTCGATGAACCAGGTCGTCCCGGCCCAGGTGTTGGCCACCTCGCGCAGCGCGGTGTGGCATCCCCGGTTGGGCCGGAACCCGTGAGACCGGTCGGAAAACCTCGGCTCGTAGTACGCCTCTAACAACAGGCGCACCACCTCACCGACGAGCTTGTCCGACCACGTTGGCAGGCTGAGCGGGCGCAACTTCCCATTTTTCTTGGGGATGTAGGTCCGCTTGGCTGGGCTGAACCGGTAGCGCTCGTGGCGCATCGCATCGATGATGCGGTCGATCTTCGCCCGCGACATGCCGTCCACGGTCTCCCGCGTGGCCCCTGGCGTCATCGACCCTTTGTTGGAGTAGATGTGACCATAGGCCAGCAGATATATCTGTGAAGTAGGCCGCCGGCGAGGTGCCTCTGGCGGAGGTCCTTTTCCGACGGCCCCTTCCCGAACCGGACAGGCGGCTTTCACCGCATCTCGGCTCTCCAGTGGTCAGTTCCGAGTTTTGCTGTGGCCTTGCCTGCGTGGATGTGTTCGTGGCAGAGACGGCAGACGACGAGTGCTTTGCGTCGCCGCCGTGCCATCAGGTGCATCCATTCAGGTTTCTCGCGGCGGCCAGGCTTGTTGACGTCCGCGAGTTTCCGGATGTGATGGACCTGGAGGTCCGTCCGGGAATTGCAGAGTGCGCAACTCTCGGTCAGCAGCTTGTGAATCAGCTCGTTCCGAGGAAGTGCCTGGCCGAAGTCGCGATCGGTCAGCTTGGCAGCGCGCTGGCGCTTGAGTGGGATCCCGCCGAAGCGGGCCTTCAGTGGTTTCCTTCCTCCGTCGCGTGGGACCGTGACTTCAAAGCACCTGAGCCGTCCGCCTGGTGTGTCGATGGTCGCTTTGTACTTGCGGGCCATCTTCGTTACGGAGGTTTGGTGCTTTGCTGCCAGGGTTTTCAGCATGGAGACCAGCATGACCCACTGGAGGTGGCTCAGGCGGTAGACGTCCTGGGCCAGCAGGTAGTACTGGACGACCCCGCGGAACTCGGCTCCGAACTGCGCGACGATGCTGAAGTCACTGTCGTGCAGCAGATGGCCTCGCCGTTGGGGCTTCCCGTTGCGCATGTAGCGCGCGCATCTCTCCTGAATAGCGGTTCTGGGCACGAAGAGTCCGACGGCGCCGTTGATGGACCGATGACCGCGATGGTCGATCTTGTCATTGGCGTGTTGAACCCGGATCTCATAGCCAAGGAAGCGCGCCGCCTGGCTGGCGGCGTGGGTGATCAGGGTTTTGGATTCCGAGAGTTCCAGGCGGAGTTCATTCCGCAGGAAGTCACGGATCCGTGCTTTGATCTCCTCGGCTTCGTGCTTCGGTCCCGCGAATCCGAGTAACCAGTCGTCGGCGTACCTGCAATAGTTCAGACGTCGGTATCCGGGGTCGTTTGGGTCCTGGCTCGGGAGGGAACGCGCTTGGGCCCGCAGGGCCTTCACCGTTTCCCTGTCTCCGATCCGTTTGGCCTTCGCGATCCGGTTGATGACGCTACGATATGCGGGATTGTCCCGGCGTCTGTCGCCCCGGTTATACTCAGGGAGTAATCGCTGTTCAACGAACTGATCGAGCCGGTCCAGGTAGATGTTGGACAAAATCGGTGATGCCACTCCACCTTGCGGGGCACCGCTGAATGTGGGGTGCCATCGCCAGTCCTCCAAGTACCCGGCTTTGAGCATCCGGCCAATCATTTGCAGAAACCGGCCGTCGTGGATCCTCTCGGACATGATTGAGAGCATGACCTCGTGGTCGAGCGTCCCGAAGCAGTCGGAGATGTCACCCTCGACGAACCATCGGGTTCCTTTCCAGGTGTTGACCACTTCCGTTAGTGCGGTGTGGCAACCCCGTCCGGGCCGGAATCCATGAGACCGGTCAGAGAACTGGACATCGTAGTACGCCTCAAGAAGAAGACGAACTACTTCCGCTACCAATTTATCCGACCACGGAGGAAGGCCAAGCGGGCGCTTCTTCTTCGTTCCTTTCTTCTCGATGTAAACCCGCTTCACTGGTGTCCATCGATACGATTCGGTGCGTAATGCTCCGATGATCGTGTCGATCTTCTCCAACGACATGCCATCCACGGTCTCCCCGTTGACTCCGGGTGTCATGGCACCGTCGTTCCGGTACAGACGCCCGTAAGCAATCAGGAAGAGTCCCCTATTGAACAGCTGCCTATACAGCCTTTCGAGAGGCAGGCCACGCCTGCCTCGTTCTCGGATGACGCCCAGCACTGTTTCAGCGCTCTGCATTACGCATGCCTCTCATCACCAGACGTCTTGATCGCCTGTTCTCCTTCGCCCTGCACTTCGGCTTTCCCGAGTTCCTCGACGGGGCGTAACTCCCGTGACTACTATGAGAACGCCGTCACCGTAGGACTCTCGCCCCTTAGGCGATCCCGTGGTACGTCTTCACCGTACGTATCGAGCGCGATTTAGGCTGCCCACTCATCTCCTTGAACGCCCTCGCTGGGCGTCGCTCCATGCCATGGAGGTTGCCTGACCAACCAGCAGATGATCAGGCATGGCATAGCGTCGGTTTCGGGCGTCTTTCCGACGGGCGTGTTCTTTCACCGCTGGAGATTAGGCTTGAGGCAATCCAGCTTTAGCCATGTCGCGCGGGCCTTGCGACGCATCACCTTGGACGCCTCCAGGTGACCACTCGCTTTCCTGGCATGCTCTTGTCCCCTCGCGCTTTCGCGTCCAGGTAAGCCAGGTGACCCAGAAACCTCCCTCCAAGTTCCTCCCGATTGAGTCGGGGATACGGTGAAGCGCCTCACGGCGCACGCGGGTTGAACAGTTGTCGATACAGTTCGGTGCACGGCAGCCCTTTCCTGCCGCGTTCACGCAGGACACCCAGCACCGTCTCGGCGCTCTGCATTTCGCATACCTTTCGGTCTCTCGATGTCCGATCACCTGGCCCCCTTCGCCCTGCCGACGGTTTTCCCGCCGTCCTTGGTGGGGCGTGACTCCCACGACTACTACGGGGCCTCCGTCGCCTTAGGACTCGCGTCCCTTAGGCGATCCCACGTTCGTCTCTGCCGTACGTAGCAGCGCGATGTAGGTGTCCCACTCATCTCCTTCAATACCCTCGCTGGGCATCGTCCCGTTCCCAGAGGGTGCGGCAGTTGTGCTTCATCGCCGCCGCAGGGCACGGGCACCGGTTCCAGACGCCGTTCCGGAGGATGCGAAGTTCCATCCCTGGAGATTGGGATTCAGGCAATACAGCTTTCACCATGTCGCGCGGGTTCCCCAACGCACCGCCCCTGGCGTCTGGGCCCGGTCGCTGGTTTTCTGGCATGCTCTTGTCCCTATAAGCCTTTCGGCATCAGGTAAGCCATCGAACCCAGGAACCTCCCTCCAATTCCTCCCGGCTGAACCGGGGATACGGCAGAGCGCCTCGTGGCGCACAAGCACTCCTCGACGCTCCAGCGGACACCGGCGACGCGGACCAGTTCGGCCAGCGTCACCGCGATAGGTGACCAGCACAAGTAGAAGGCGAGTTCACCGGTGGTCCAGTTCCGGCGGATCAGCAGATAGCGGTGGTGATCGGTGCCGATGTGGATCCAGGCCCAGTCGTAGTAGCGCGGGCCCTTCGCCCCCGGCCCGGCGCTGTGCCGCTGCCAGGCCGTGGCGGGCAGGCGGTCGGCGAGGGTGTCCGCGCGGACGGGAGTGCGGCCGTGGTTGATCCGAACCCGGATGGAGCGGGCGACGGCCATCACGTAGCCGGTGCCTCGCCCTCCAGGACGGCGCGGAGCTGGGGATCCTGGCCGTAGGCTTCGTCGCCTGTCACCCAGGCGGCGGAGGTGCCGGCGTCGAGGGCGGCTGTGATCATCTCCCCGGCCAGGCGAGGCTTGGTGGCGAACTGCACCGTCTCGGGTATCCCGGCAGCGCGGCGGCGCCGGGCATCGGTGCACCAGGAGTGCTCGGGCAGGTAGAGCCGACGGTCGATCAGCGTGCGTCCTTGGGGCGTGGTGTAGGCGAGGAAGACGCCGACCTGGCTGTTCTCGGTGCGGCCGGGGGCCTGTATTTCAATTACCGCTCGGTGTACGGGTGTTGACGGGACACTGAGGTGTGAGTGCATGTACGGCCGCTCGGGCTTCGGTTGTGGCTTTGAGGGCGAAGTTCGATCAGTTCCTTCCCCATCTCGATGAGCGGCTCCGGCGGTTCTACCTGGCCAGCGAGGCCATCGCGCTTGGCCACGGGGGGATCACAATGGTGGCGGCCGCTTCTGGCGCCAGTGCGGCCACGATCGCACGCGGGATCGCCGAGCTGTCCGGGCTCCCTTTGCCTGCTGGGCGGATTCGGGCTCCAGGAGCCGGCCGTAAGCCGGTGACGGTCACTGACCCCGGTCTGCTGCCCGCGCTTGAGGCGCTGATCGAGCCGCACACCCGGGGCGATCCGGTCTCGCCGTTGCGCTGGACCACGCTCTCGCTGCGGTCCCTGGCCTCGACGCTGACCACTCAGGGCCATCCGGTCAGCGCGGCGACCGTGGGGCGGCTGCTGCACGCCTTGGGATACAGCCTGCAGGGCACCGCCAAGACCACGGAAGGCGCCAGTCATCCGGACCGGGATGCTCAGTTCACGCACATCAACGCCACTGCCGCGGCCTTCCTCGAAGACAACCAGCCGGTGATCAGCGTGGACACCAAGGCCAAGGAGTGGCTCGGCAATCGCGACCGGCCTGGCCGCATCTGGCGGCCGGGCAAGACGCCCATCCGTGTGGACTGCCACACGTTCATCACCAGTGACCAGCCCGTGGTCATCCCCTACGGGATCTACGACATCGCCCGCAACACCGGCTGGGTCAACGTCGGGACCGACCACGACACGGCCGAGTTCGCGGTGGAATCCATCCGCCGCTGGTGGCAGCAGCGCGGGCGGAAGGACCACCCGGACGCCGGCCGGCTGCTGATCACCGCCGACTGCGGTGGTTCCAATGACCCCCGCCGCTGGACATGGAACAAGCACCTCGCCGCCTTCGCCCTGGAAAGCGGACTCGAGATCACGGTCTGCCACTTCCCACCCGGAACATCGAAATGGAACAAGATCGAACACCGGATGTTCTGCCACATCACCGCGAACTGGCGCGGCAGACCCCTGACCAGCTACCAGGTCGTCATCGAGACCATCGCCGCCACGACCACCCGCACCGGGCTCAGCATCGGCGCTGAACTCGACACCGGCCGATATGACCTGGGCACCGCAGTGCCACCCGCCGAGTTCCATGCCCTTCCCATCACACCCCACGCCTTCCACGGCGACTGGAACTACACCCTGGCACCGATCGCACCCAGGCCCCCCGACCCGGCACCAACCCGACAGCGAATCGATCCCGCCCTGACCGCAATGCTCACCGACCCGGCCCTGACCGGCATGCCACGCGCTGACTTCGACCACCTGGTCGCCATCTCGGAACCGTACTGGGACGCCCTGGCCGAGGCAGCATTCCAACGACGCTTCCACCGCCCGCGCAGCTACCTCCACCCACAGACCAGCAGCCTCGACCACTACCACCGCCTGCTGACCGCCCTGTTACGCCGCCGCAGAGCCGCCACCAGCACACTTCTGGCCCAGCTCCTGAACGTCACCCGCACCAACCTGTCCAACCAGTTCCAGGACGGCCACCGCCTCCTGGACCTGCACCGCATCGCGGTCACTCCGCTACCCGGAACCCCGGCCCGCACCCTCACCCAACTACAAACCCGCCTACCGTCACACGACGACACCCGCACAGATCAACTCTGACAGTTATTCAGACACAGGCCCCAAGGGCGCCGCAGTACTGGCGGGCGACGGCCACCGACATCCGGCCGTCCTTGGGAAAGGACACATCGTCGACCACGAAGGCGTCCGGGCCGATCCGCGGCACCATCCGCTCCGCGATCCGCCGACGCACCGGCACCGGATCCCATGTGGACTGGTTCACGAACTGCTGCAGGTTCTGCTCGTTTCCGTCCGGCAGCCGCGAGGCCATGGCCTGGATGGACTTGCGTCGACCGTCCAGCATCAGTCCCCGCAGATAGCAGTCACCCTTGGCCCGCTGGTCCTTGCGCGGCACCGAGGCGAACACATCCGCCACGAATAACGCCAACGACGCCCGAACACGATTGACTTCATGTGTGTCCATACACCCCATGTGCCCCCGAAGACGGTCGACACACAGACCTAACGGAGTCCTACTAGGTCGTGCTGAACATACGGGCGGTGCCGCCGGCCCCGGGACAGGCGATCGAAGCTGCGGGAGCAGGTGCCATCGGCCGGGCGGCGTTCAGACCGAGGCATGCCGTGCCGACTGCCTTCGGGCCGTACGTCCCCGGAGCGCCCGACCACGCCGACAACTTCCGCCACGCTATCGGCCGGGGGCATGCAACGTCACGGCATCGAGCCATGAACAGATCCTCGATAAATCACATAAAGAACACTCAACGCCTGAAAGGCCTATAGTCAAACTTATTACCCTCTCACATCATGACGCGCGCCGTCGGCTGCGGGTTGGCGATGCGTGCTTGTCGCTCTGCGCAGTCCGTTACGCATCCGGCAGACTGCGCAGCGCCGCCTGCCGGAGCTCTCTGGGCGTCACGCCGTACGCGGCGCGGAACGCCCGGCTGAAGTCCGCCGGGCGCAGGAAACCCCACCGGGCGGCGATGGCGCTGATCGACCGCCGCCGCAGCCGGGGGTCGGTGAGGTCGGCATGGGAGCGTTCCAGGCGGCGCCGACGTATCCGGGCGCTGACGGTTTCCGGTTCGCTTTGGAACAGCAGGTGGAGGGTGCGTACGGAGATGTGGTGGTGGGCGGCGATGGCCGCGGGGCATAACTCGGGGTCGCCCAGGTGCTGGTCGATGAAGGCGTTGATCCGGGCCAGCAGCACCGCATTGCGTGTCTCGGCGGGCAAGGTGTCCTGGGATCCGAGCCGGGCCGCCAGCAAGGTTGCGGCCAGGTCCACCCCGATGGCGCCGAGCCGGACCAGCTCCGCCGGGCCGCAGGTGCGGGCGGCCTGCGGCAGCTGTGCCAGGTACAGGCCGAGCAAGGCCGCCGACCCGGCCCGGGACGGCAGCGGCTCGGCCAGCAGCCGGTCAGCCCGGCCGCTGGCCAGCGGCGGGACGGGGCGCGGCAGCCGCATCAGCGTCAGGCGGGTCTGGCGGCCCTGGTCAAGGAACTCGCAGGCCAGCGGATGCGAGCTGGAGAACAGGGTCATGTCGCCGGCTTGGAGACAGGCGACGCCGCGCGCCTGCTCCAGCCGGACCGAGCTGTCTCGGACCAGGAGCAGGTAGTAGTTCTCAGGGTCGTGGCGGCGGATGTGGACCGGTGAGCGGCGGGCTGTCATCGGGGAGAAATCGAAGGCCGTCACCTGGCTGTGCGGCAGTTCGACGGCTTCCGCCCGGCCCTGGAAGACAGCCGTGTGCGCGCTGCGTGCCGCCACAGGCATGACTTCGTGGCCGACCATCTCGCACCACCAGCCAAACCGCTCCGGCGCCGGGAGAGAATCGGTGCCCACCGTCACCACCGGCCCCGTACCGCCCTGTCCTGATATCTCCGCGCAAACCGGCATGCAACCGATGGTGCCCGGCGGGACATCGATCGAGAAGACCGCCGCTTCAGTCGGGCGGCCGCTGGTGCCGGGCGCTCAGACGGTTCAGCGCCCGCGTACGCCAGCGGTGGGCGAGGTAGGTGTCGCAGTCCTGCTCGGAGAAGTCCCCGATCAGGTACTGGCGAGCGCCGCCCTGCCCGGTGGCCCGGGCCGGCCGCCCGGAGTGGGGGCCAGGCTGGGCCAGGAGAAGGCCTGGCGGCCGGTCAGCCCTTGGTCTTGATCTCGCCCAGGGGCGTGAACCCTGTCCAGCAGGGGGTGTCGAGCCGGAGAGTTCCCGTACCGCCTGCGCCGCCATCGCAGTATGTCGAGGCCGAACTCGAATTGATGAAGACGCCGTTCGGGTCGATGTCAGTACCTGCGAAGGGTGCTCCGGGGAACGTCTGCGCCCCGACATTGAGTGAGTCGTAGGGGCAGCCGTTGCCTGAGGTGAAGCAGGGGGCGCTTTCACCGATCGGGTTGTAGCCGGCGTGTGTGGTGTTGTACGCGACGGTCCAGATGACCTGGTCGGGAAGGGTGGTCACGCCGGGAAAGTCGAATTTGGCCGTGTGTGCCAACCCGTTGTAGCACGTGTTGTCGGCCGGGCTGAACCATTTGCCCGCGTTCGATCCTGTGCAGTTCACCGGGTCCGCTGAAGGCCGGTAGGGGATGTTGAATGTCTTCGTCACGGTGGCGAGGAGAGCGCCGGGGGCGGGGACGGGACCCGAGTTGTCCACTGCGTAGATGTTTGCCGTGATGGGGTGGGTGAAGGTGGCTCCCGGCGTTGTCAGGCAGTCGCCGCCGGACGGGCTCCCGTTCTGGCACTTCTGGCTCGACATCACCACGTGCAGCGACTTGAGGGTGCGCTGTCCGGGGGTGGCTGAGGCGGGCTGGGTGAGTGCGGCAAGTCCGACCTCGTCCCCGAACTCACTCGTCGAGGTCGCCTCGAAGCCCAGGCTGGAGACGTTTCCCGGCACCTGCTGGGGGATCGAACTGTAGGCGATCTTGCTGCCATTGCCGCTGATGCCGCCACTGCCGCCATTGCCGCCTTCGCCGTGCCCCTGGGCGAATGCCGGGCCTGTGGCCGGTCCCGCCAGCAGGCCGAGAAGGGCCAGCGGCAGGGCGTAGGTGGAGAACTTGTGTCTCAACGCGCGTGTGTATGGGCGCGGGATCTTTCTCATGGAGTCTCCGTCGAGTAGCCGTTTTCGGGTATCCCGGACAGAACCTAGCCACACCAGGGGTCGCATATGGCGTTTCTTCGTATAAATAACCCAATTGCCTCAATCGTGGTGAACCGTAATCAGACGCAGATCGTCGAGCTGCTCACGCGGCTGGTCGGCCAGGAGGGAGCGGCCCATCCTCGGACCAAGGAGGAGACAGCGGGTTTCACGGCTCCTCCTGTGAGGCGAGAATCTTCCCCCCTTTGATATGGGGTCAGGCTCGCGGCAGACCTGTCTTTCGCTCGATCGGGCCGTGAAAACCAAGGCGCCGTAGGCCCTGGGGATCAAAAACATGGTGCGCCACGAACACAGAAAGGAGCCCTATAGGCAGGCTCTAGAAAGTGATGCTGTGCAAGAGATGAAGGTATGGCCCTTCGAAGCCGCCCTGTGGGGGGAGGCTTCAAACCACCACATGCTGCGAGAGCGGTGACGCGATCGTGGTGAGCGATGTGGAAAAGGCGCCCACGAGGCGTCAGGTGGGGATCAGGAAGACGAACGCAAGTGAATCACCGACGAAGTGCCGTTATTGATTTCAGGTGGCATCAAAACCGGGCGTTTCGTGTTGAGCCCGGGAAGAGTCTGGCGGGAGCCCGCTTATTGGCCAGGTGGTGTCCGGTACGGAGGTGGCGTGAGCCTGATCTGCTGCTCTTGCACGGAACGTGGGAAGGCACGTCTCGACACCGTGCCCTCAGAGCGAGGGACAAGAGGGAGCGCTCCAAGCGGAGGACCCGCGAGGTGCTGAGTACCGTCGCGAGACGTGCTGGCGGACCGGCTCGTAGTAGCGCTGAAGCCCCTGTAACGGGGGCGGAGCGAAGGGGCCGGGTCGTCCGTGGCTGTGTGTGTCAGGTCAACCGGACGTCCTCCGGGAGGAACCGATGGACAGGCTGAAGTCGCCGGAAAAGCCGTTCGATATCTCGAAGTGGGAAGTGCTGGAGGCGTATCGGGAGGTAAGGAGGAATCAGGGTGCACCAGGAGTGGACGGGCAGTCCATCGAGGACTTCGAGAAGGATCTGAAGGGCAACCTCTACAAGATCTGGAACCGAATGTCGTCGGGGACGTACTTTCCACCACCGGTGCGTGCGGTGGAGATCCCGAAACAGCACGGTGCTGGCACGAGGATGCTTGGCATCCCCACTGTTGCTGACCGAGTTGCACAGACCGTGGTGGCCAGACATCTCGGAATCCGAGTGGACCCAATTTTCCACGAGGACTCCTATGGATATCGGCCTCGGCGGTCGGCTCTTGACGCCGTGGAGACTTGCCGGAAACGCTGCTGGAAGCGCGACTGGGTGATCGATCTCGACATCCAGAAGTTCTTCGACAGCGTCCGCTGGGACCTCATCGTCAAGGCTGTGGAGGTTCACACCGACGCCGTTTGGGTGAAGCTGTGTGTCCAGCGATGGCTCCAAGCCCCGCTGCAACTACCCGACGGCACCTTGCAGATCCGGGACCGGGGCACCCCACAGGGGTCCGCGGTCTCGCTCATGCTGGCGAACCTGTTCATGCACTACGCGTTCGACACATGGCTGACCCGGGCCTACCCGGGCATCCAGTTCGAGCGCTATGCCGACGACGCGGTCGTGCACTGCGCCAGCGAGCACCAGGCCCGCGAGGTCCTGGCGGCGCTCGGGAACAGGATGGAAGAAGTCGGGCTGCGACTGCACCCCGACAAAACCCGGATCGTGTACTGCAAGGACGGCAAGCGGCGTGGCTCGTACGAGCACACGTCGTTCACCTTCCTCGGCTTCACGTTCCAGGCCCGCAAGGCGCGGAGCAGGCACGGCGTGAATTTCACGAACTTCCTGCCCGCAATCAGCAAGGACGCCCTGAAGAAGATCGGCAGAGAAGTCCGCTCCTGGCGGCTTCACATGCGGATGCACCTCACCTTCTTTGAGCTCGCACGACGGATCAATCCGATCGTGCGCGGCTGGATGCAGTACTACGGCGCGTACTACCGCTCCGCACTGCACGACCTCCTGCGGCGCATCAATGCCTACCTGATGCGCTGGATCCGCAAGAAGTACCGACGGCTCCGGAAGTTCAAGAAGGCCCACGCGTGCTGGAAACGGGTCACCCGCCAGTACCCCAGGCTCTTCGCCCACTGGGCATGGACACCGGGCTTCTGGTGATCAGGATGACAAGAGCGGAGTGACGAGAGATCGTCACGCTCCGTTCTGTGGGAGCCCGGGGGTGAGATTCCCCCGGGCGACCCGACCACTGAGAGGTCGTTTTCACCTTGAATGCCCTGGTGTCTGCCGATTTTCGCGGCACGGGGTTGTGGTGGTGCGGAGATTGTTGATGAGTGTGGTGCCTGATGGACAGGTGGGGTGACAAGTGGGGCGGGAGGTGGCCTGTGTCTGTCTCATCCCAAGAAGCCGGGCTTTGCGCTGTGTGCTTCCGTCGTCGTTGCCGTGCGCCTGGGCGCACTCGGTCCGGAGCGGTACGTCAGGAGCATGCCTGCGCGACGCCCCTATCCGAGTGATCTGTCCGATGCCCGCTGGGAGTTGATCGGGCCGGTGCTGTCCGCCTGGCGCTTCGAGCGTCGCGGCAGGGCCCTGGACTTCGGCCGGCCACCCGAACACGACCTGCGCGAGATCACGAACGCGATCTTGTATGTGGACCGCACCGGCGTCCAGTGGCGCTACCTTCCGCACGACTTCCCGCACTGGAACACGGTCTACGGCTACTTCGTGCCTGTTTCTGAACGTCCAGCTCACGCACCGCAAAGGGACGGAACCAGCCGAGAGTGCGCCGTTCGCGAAATATGCAGCGCAGTCTCAAGCGGTGGTGTTGAGGAGGCTGGTGCCCAGCGGGGTTGTGGTGTGAAGGGCGGTGTTGTGGTGGCGGACGGTGGTGGTCAGCCCGGCGGTGCGTAGAACAGTCGCGTGCTGGCTGGCGCTGGCCGGGGAGATACCGGCATGGCGGGCGAGTTCGGTGGTGGTGCAGCCGGGATGATGGGCGATGGTCCACAGCACGATGGCCCGAGTGTGGCCGAGGAGCGTGGTCATGGAGTTGGGGACGGTGCTGAGGACCCGTGCGGTCTCCATAGGCGGCAGAGCGAGGTCTGTGTCGTCACGGCAGACGGGGTAGGTCAGATACGGCTGGGGTTCGGCGCTCACGCCCAGTACAGGGGATGCGACCCCGAAGACCGATGGAATCAGCAGTAGGCCACGGCCGGAGAGATGAATGTCGTCGTCCGCACCGTCGGCCATGGCGAGTTCCAGAACAGGCGGCTTCCACTTGATATGGCGGGGGTTGAGTCCGGACAGCAAGGTATGGAGTCCGCCATGGGCGGCCTGACGTCTACGCAGCGCTTGGTCTGCAGCGCTGAGGGCATCGATGCGCTGCTGGTAGGGAGCGATGACGTGCTGGTGCACGTGGGCTGCGACATCGGTCAACTCCAGCAGGACCTCTTTGTCACTGCCGAGTGACTGCGTCCAGGCCGGCACCGGACGCTGATGGTCGCGGCTGACCCAGACCTCCATGTCCTTCCGGACCCGGGCAGCAGGCATAGCCCGGATCTGATCCAGCACCTCTCCGATGTCCTCGGCCGCGGGGAGTCCGAGGAAGCCCACCGACCAGCCCGTTGACGGGATCAGATCGAACAACTGCTGCACCTTTGGGGACAGGCACCGCAACGATTCCCGCCTCCAGGGCCCGAACCGGGTCGGATGGCTGCGTTCCTGCAGTTGCCGCAGCGCGATGTTCAGCTCAAGAAATGGACGGGGTGCCTCCGCGAGACGGGTGCGGGCCATGTCCTCGGTGGTGAAGTGGATGCGTACCGGCATGGCACGGAGCATGTCCAGGATGTCGTTATTCGGGCTAGGTCAAATCACGTCGACGCTCGATCAGCCGCCCAGCCATCCTGGCCAACGTCCCATCCTGCAGTTCATCGCTGCGATCGCCTGACTTCGATCGACCTCTCCAGGGAGGCAAGATCATGAGGGCGGCGCTGCTTCGCAGGTCCTTCGCGGCCGCGAAGCGTGCACATCACTTCTGAGAGAGAATCCGGGGGTACAACCAGCATGGGTCGAACAATTCGTCTACTCACGACCGGGGCCGCCTTGGCATTGGCGGTGCAGCTGGCGCCTGCGGCAGTTGCCGCGCAAGCCGCGGAAGCCGTCGCCTGTGGCGTTTCCGGAACCAACCGTGACACCGGCCCTTACGGGCAGTACTTCTTGCGGGACGTCAGCCTTCGCAACGGTCCGGCCTGGGAATGCAGGGTCACCAACACCGCCAGCCCTGTCAACAAGGTCGACTACTTCTGTACGACCGACGGGTTTACGTACCTGCGTACGGCGTCGACGAAGTACGGCTGGGTTTACAACGGCTACCTGAAAGGCGGCGGTTCTACCATTCCTTGCTGATTGCACCAGCAAGTGAGCTGATCGTGCGGCGGCGGGCCGCCGACTGGCGGCCGATACGGACACCGAGCCCTGGCTCGGTGTCCGTATCGGCCGCGGACTCCTATCTCTGACCCACCGTGCAATGTGCCGCCGTACGTCCTTGCGGCTGACCCGTTCGCGGGGCATGGACCTACGACGCGGGGCCGGTCGGTCCGTCGGTGCGCCGACGCCTCCGTGCCGGAGAGGAGCTGGCGCTCATCCGGTGGGGCGGGGCCGGGCGGCCAGTGGGCGAGGACAAGGCTTGGTGGACGGAGCAGGACATCGACGGCGCGTTCATCGTTCCGGCCGATTACGTCGAGGTCCTGGAAGTCGTGGACGAGGTGTCGCCATTCGGTCCCTGCCGCGGGTCAGCCATCGGCTGGCGCTGGTTTCCTCGTCCAGCTGGGAGTGGCGCCTTTCCGGGCGAGGCGTCTGGTCATGAGGGTGATGGCGGCCCAGGTGATCAGGGTCTCGGAGTGCTGGATGAGCCGTTCGTAGTCCCGGGCGTGTCGGCGTGCGTGCATCATCCACGCGAGGCTGCGTTCGACGACCCAGCGGCGGGGCAGCACGACGAAGCCGGAGGCATCCTTGGGACGGCTGACCGGCTTGATCGTGAGGTTGAGGTGCTGTCTCGCCCAGTCCACGAGCTTCCCGGCGTAAGCGGAGTCGGCCCACACGATCGCGATCTCAGGGTGCATCAGCCGCAGCCGGAAGAGGACTTCCTTGGCCGCCGCGGCGTCATGCAGGTCGGCGGGAGAGACCATCACCATCAGAGGCAGGCCGCGGGTGTCGACGACCAGGTGACGCTTGCGGCCGTTGATCTTCTTACCCGCGTCGTAGCCGCGGGTGGCCTTGGAGACGGTTTCGGCGGCTTTCACGCTCTGGGAGTCGATGACGGTGGCGACCGCCCGGGGGCCTTTGCCCATGTCTCGGCGGATCCGGCCAGCGAGGTGGTCTCGGATCTGGCCGATGATCCCGGCAGCTGCCCATCGGGCCATGAACCCCCAGACCGCGCCAGGGCGGAAAATCCGCAGGGAGGGCCCGCCATTTACAGCCGGTATCCACGACATACCGAATGGCATCGACGATTTCACGGCGGGGATGCTTCTCCGGCCGGCCGCCCCTGCTGGTCTCGCAGGCCGGGGTGGGCAGCAGCCCTTCGAGCAGGGCGCATTCGGCGTTCATGGTGTCCGAGGGGTAGCGGCGTCGGCGCATGACGGTATCCTCGGCGGCCAGGGCTCCTCCAGCTTCCCGCCGGTCGGCGGGAAGCTGGAGGAGCCCTGGCCGGTCAGGCTGTGGCGATGAGGTCGAGGGTGGATTCGACGGAGTTGAGCTGGGCGATGATGTGTCTGACCCACTTGTCGCCCGGGTGGGCCGCGGCGTGCGGGGCGACGGTGCCGGTAATGAACCGGCGGCACTCGGTGAGCTTCTCGCTGATCACGGCCCGCTCATAGGCTTCCAGGGCGACTGGTGAAGAGGCAGTATTCCGACCCTGCGCTATTCCTCTGCGAGCCTACGAGTCGACTTCCGCCGGTGAAGGCTGCGATCACCTCGGTGTGGCCGGAGCCGCGCCCGGCGGCACCGGTTCGTGGGCCGACTCGATGTCGTAGGGAACCGCGTCGGCGAGTGCAGCCCGGTAGACGCCTTCCCGCTGCGGAAGGTACGGCGAGGAGTACCGCTCGAAGAGGGCGTCTGTGAGGACCCGATGCCCGGGCGGGCCGGCGGTGGTGAACATCCGCAGCTCGACCGGGACTTTCCGGTACTCATTCAGCCGCTCGCGCCACTGTCCGCCGCGCGCCGCGTTGCCCATGCGAAGCCGCACCCGCCGGACGACCTCCAAGCCAGCCGGCCCCAAGTCCGCGTAGTGGTTGAGCGCCGTCCACAGTGCGCCGACCGGCTGCCCGGCCAGGCACTGTTCCAGGTAGAACAAGCCGAGCTCGAGTTGGCAGAACTCCGCCGGCGACAGGTCACCCAGCCGCGCGTCCAGGCCGGTCTGCTGGAGGTCGGTGACCAGATCCTCATACCACTGCGAGCCCATCCTCACCATGGTGTGCCTCCAAGAGCCCGGGCGCGGGCCTTCGAGACGAAGTCGCCCTCGGAGATGATCCGGATGCCGTCGCTGCGGCCCTGCATCTCCCGCTTGAGATCGTCGACGTAGTGCTTCTGCCCGAGCCTGTGCTGGGGAAGGATCAAGAACCGGTGCCGTGCCCGCATGCGCTGGTCCCATTTGAACGAGCGCCCCAGCATCGTGGCGCTCGTGCAGTCCTTGGCGTCCCCGGCCCACCACTCGGACTGCTCTGGATCATCTGGCGCGGCCGGGTTGGGAAACTCCACGGCGACGTCGCAGGCATCCATGCCCGGCCACCTGTGAAGCCGGGCCCGACCTGCTGGCAGATGCCTGAGCGCGTCGAACAGGCGCTTTTCCACCAAGCCCGGGTCGTGCATGCAGATCCGCACGCCGCGGTGCTGCACGTAATAGCCCTCCAGCACCTTGAGCTGCCTGATTACTGGAACCCCGGTGCAGCCGGGTGTCCCGCACACCTCAACGCCCTCGTGTAGGGGGTTGCCGCAGTCGCTGCAAACCCAGCAGGAAGCAGGTCCGTCGGTCTTGCGGTACTGGTAGGCGGCGTCGAAGAAGCCCCGCACGTACAGGCGGCCGTGACGGTCCGCCTCCTTGAACCGCCCCGTGAGCTTGTTCAGGTCGAGGTCGGACACCACCGGGGTCTCGATCAGGAACAGCCGCAGCGCCACGTAGGCCTGCTGGACCTCCTTGTCTGTGCGGCCGTGCATCTCCGCTGCGGCTTGCAGCTTGGCGAACGTCTGGTTCTCCGCGAGCTCCGCCTCGGCATCCGATCTGGGTGCGAGCCGGGCTGCCTCATCCGCGAACGCCGACAACTCTTCGCCGTCGATCAACAGGCTTCCTGCGTCGCTGTCGGAGACACTCAGTCGCACAGGCCAGCACCCCAGCGGCCGTCGGCACCAGGCGAACACCTCCATGTCGCTGACCGGCGGATTGCTGCCCTGTTCCAGCGCACGCCACCACAACCGTGTCACGCCGATGCGCCACGCTTGCGGGAGCAAGCCGGTTGTGGGCTCCCTCCCTTCACGGACATGCTGGCGCTCCCACAGGATCCGCGCCAGGCCGGCTGCCAGCAGTTTCAACGTCATGTAGTCGTCGGCGATGTTGCTGTCGACCTCGGCCAGCCGATCGCGGGCTGCCTGTTGCACCGTCACTCACGCAATGTACACATGCGCTTACGAAAAGCAATATTTCTGCTGCCTCGCTCTCCTGGTCCTCGCCGCCGCCCTCGCCCTGGCCGCCGGCGACGATGATCCGGCCCTCCGTGTCGCGCTGGATGTGCACGCGCCGCTCATGGCGGCTCCGGGTGAGGGCACGGGAGGCGAGTTGCTCGACCAGCTGTTCGGAGTGTGAGCGCAGGCCCTGGAGCACCGCGACCAGGGGGCGGAAAGAGGCACTGGCGACCACGTCACTCGGGTCCTCACCGGGCTCGAGGAAGACCGGCACGATGATCCGCGCGACCTTGGTGGAGCCATCCGGGTTCGGCCTGAGCGCGCGGCCGATGTTCTGGACGATCTCGACCTGGGAGCCGCGGGTGTCGGCGAAGCAGACGGCCTCCACACCCCGTGTGCCGACGATGTCGATCCCCTGACCGAGCACGCGAACGCTGGCAAGGAAGGCCCGGTGTACCCGGCGGCCGGATGCGTCGATGCCGTTTGCGAACTGGCGGATGGCCTCGCGCCGTTCGGACACCAGGTGGTCGCCGCACAGCCACGCCGACCACACCCTCTCCGGGGGTACGTGACGGCCTGCCTCCAGTTCATACAGCTCCGAGTCGATCGACGACTCCGGCAGGTCCTCGGCCTCGGGCAGGGCCTGGTTGGATGCCTCGGTGGCATACAGCTCGGCTGCGGTCTCGGGAAGCTTCTCCGCGAACGCCGCCGCTTCCTCCACCCGCTGGTGGAACGTCATCACCGTCTTCAGGTTCCACCTCGCCGCGTGCTCCAGGAGAGCGGCCTGCAGCAGCGCCAGCCGACGCCCGCGCAGCGCCTCCTCCGACAGTCTCAGAATCGGCTCGGGGTCGCGGATCTCCAGGACGTCGATCTCAAAACCGGCGAGGATGTTCCGCTCGACCGCCTCCGCCAGCCCGAGCTCGAAAATCCGTTCGCCGTACGTACCGTTCGGATCAGAGGTCATCGACGCGATCTCCGGCTCCTGGCCGTCCTGGCCTTTCTGCGGCCGGGGGGAGGCGAGGATGCGGGGGGTGGCGGTCATGTAGAGGCGGAAGCTGGCGGGGATGCGGGCGTTGTCGTGGATCGCCGCCCAGGGGCGGGCGGCGTCCCCGGCGGTCATATGGGCCTCGTCAACCACCGCGAGGTCGAACGACGCCATCCGCTGTCCGTATAGCCGCTCTCCACCCGCCAGAGCGGCCTCCAGTGGCCCGCGGACGCGTCCCTGACCCGTCAGGTCCTCAGGATCCTCTCGGTCCACCAGAGAGGCATACGTGGCGAACACCACCACCGGTCCCGTTCCGGCCCACATCGCCAGCCGGATCGGATTCGTGGTCGCCCGGACCTCCAGACGCTCCAGGACCTCGTCCTTCTCCAGGGAACACACCGCGACCATGGGGCCGCGGTGGCCGACCCGGCGCCACGCCTGGGAGGACTGCACGAGCAGGTCGATGGTGTCCGCCATCACCAGGATCCGGCCGCCGGGGAAGCACTCCAGCGCGGTGATCGCGGCTGTGTAGGTCTTCCCGGACCCGGTGGCCGACACCACGGTGGCACGGGCTCCGCACTCCGGAATAGATGATCTTGCAGGGAATCCAACCCACTGTCGAATCCGGGATTTTGTCTCCACCTGATGTTTCCGGAGCCGGATACCTGGCATATGAAGAATCTTCCCTGGGATTCCTTCGACGAATTCAGCCGCTCACTCTAGCTGCCTCGGTGATCCAGTGTGCTGTCAGCCCACACTGGATCGAGTGTGGGACGCAGGTCGGCCAGAGCAGTAAGTGTGATCTGTGCAGGGCGGGATTGAAATCGATAACTCGATCCGGGGGATGTGCTGTCACCGGGGCATGAACTGGTCCAGCTCTCGCACCTTCACCCTCAACCTCTGTGTCTTCGGCTCGGCTGCCAGGGACGCCGGCGGGTGTGAGGAGACCTGCACATCCCGCAGGTGGCCGTCCTGGTCATGGTCGGGCGGTCTCCAGCGCACCTCTACCCCTGCGCGTTGAGCGAGGACCAGCAGTGTGGCGATGAATCCCTCCGACAGGGCCAGGATGACGGCGTGAGGCGTGCGTTGGTGGTACGTCAGAACAGCGCGGGCGAAGGCACCGAGCGCAACGGGGTCGATCTCGCACTCATCGTTGTCCATGGGCCCCAGACCTGACGGGAGGCCGAGTTCGGCCTCGAACACTGCGGTCTGCCACAGGAACAGTCGAGCCGCCCCGTTGGAGGGATTCCACAGCGACTCCTCGCCCATGGTGAAGTACTGGCTCATCGGCCCTCCATCTGCATGTTCCGCCCGGGCCATGGCCGTTGCCATCACCGAACACGGTTACGTCTTCCCATCGCCGGCATCACCGCAGCCCTCGTCACCTGCGTCAGGAGCTGTACCAGGACCTCACAAAGGGATCGGCCGATACGCCAGGGCCTGAGCGACTACTTCATCAGCCGAGAGCTCTCGGTCCGGCGGCGGCCAGAAGATCAAGCCGCTGACGTGCCCAGTCGGGCATACCAGGGCCTGGTCGAGCAAGTCCAGCCAGATGTCCACCTCGTCTTCGGAGTCGTAGTCCGCATCCATGATCCGCTGCACGAGCACAACCGCCTCGGCCCGGCTCATCTTCATGTCCCCCATCAAGTCCCTCCCGCCGAGGACACCGTAACGAAACCTGTGATCGGTCAGGGGACAGGTCCTGACGTCCGGGGCCTCCAGGCGGAGTTCGGCGACCGCAGCATCGACGTATGGGGCCGTACCCAGCCCGCGGTCCCCTCTGCTGCGGTCTCACCGCAGCAGAGACGGCCGCTCTGCGGGCGTAGGCCGACGATCTTGTTAGGCGCCTCATGGGGAGGCCATGGACGACTGAGCACGGTGATCGGGGAGACCTGGCGGGAATGCCCGCCAGCCCGGCCCGTTCCTCCCTGGCTGCTCGGCAGGCGGGTTCGCCGATTCCATACCACGAATGCGAGGCCGATGATGAACACGCCTTGGCCGCCCCGGCGTCCCGCGCGTCGCCCGCTCGCCCCGCGGCGTCGCCGCGCACCGCGAGCCGGTCGACCTCGCCCGCATCGGCCGCCGCGTGAAGGGCATGGACGCCGGCGCCGTCGCACGCGTTCTCGAGGACACCCGGTTCGATGCACCCCAGGACTCGCGGAGTGGAGACGCATCGCCCCGCTGCTCGCCGCCGCCGTGCCGGAGACAGCGGAGAGAGCCTCAGCCATCAGCGCACGCGCCCGGGCCGTACCTCCGTTGCCCTGAGGAAGTCCACGAAGGATGACCAGGCGGCTGGCCGAAGGGCCAGGCATCCGCGGTCCGGGTCTTTTGAGTCTCGGACGAGTACCAAGCCAGGCTGATTGTCGGCTACTTCGACGCAGGTGTCGGACTTTGTGTAGGAGCTGGTTCGCCACTTCGGTTTCGTTGTCAAGGTCGTAGTCTCCTAGTCGGTGGGCATCCGGTTATAGTGCTGAATTGCGGCGAGGATGAGGTCTCGGACTGCGGTTCCGTAGACGGCTGACTGTCTCAGGAGGGCGAACGCCTTGGCGTAGAGCTCGATCTCTCGGGGTTGGGAGACGGAGAACTCTGCTGAATAGGTCTCGACCTGGACCAGCCGGTCATCGAACATCGAGAACGAGTTGCCCGGCCATATGGAGGTGGGCGCGGACCTCGGGAGGATACCCAGGCTCAGCCGGGGGAGCCTGATGACGGCCAGGAGGCGGTCCAGCTGCCCCTTCATGATCTCAGGGCCTCCGAAGTTGGTGTAGAGCGCCTGCTCGCCGAGCAGCACGTTGAAGATCCGGTCGCCCCGGTAGAGGTATTGCTGACGTTCAAGCCGCTTGGCCGTGGCGGCTTCCGCATCGTCGGGGATCTCGTAGTAGCTGACGACCTGCTTGAAGGTCTCAGACGCGTACTCCGCCGTCTGAAGAGTCCCCCACACGACCGTAGGGTGCCAGATGCGGAAGACCTTGGTCTTAGCGTAGACATGAAGGCCCTGTTTCTGTCGCTGCTCTGCGCCGGTCTGGAGCAGGCGGCGCCACTCCAGCCACAGTTCATCGACGTGGCGGACGATGGCGATGAGGTCGCCTACGTGGTCGTTCTGGCCTGTTTTATCGCACCAGACGCGGATGTCTTCCTCGGTGGGGCGCTGTTTGCCATTCTCGATGCGGGAGACTTTTGACTCCTGCCAGGCGGTGGCACGCGCGAATGCCCGGCCGCTTGCGAATCCGGCATCCTTGCGGAAGCCGCGCAGCCGGGCACCCAGCGCTTGCAGTGCCTCTTCTACTTGCGTGCTCACGGGTGGGGTCAGGGCTTGTACTCGGCGTGGGGAATGGCGACGGCCCAGAGGAGGTCGCGCAGACGGACGCACTCGACCACGGAGGCGGGATCCTCAACGATCTCTGACCCGAGCACTCGCCCGTCGCGGTCGAAGTGGCCCACGGCAAGGAGCTGATCGTCGTACAGCCACCAGTCGTTCCCCTGCGCGGGGAAAGTAATACCTTCGGGCAGCTGGTGCCGCGGTAGCCATCGGATGTCCTCGCCGGCCTCGATGTTGAGGTGGGTCAGCGAGTGCTCCCATCCCACGTACTGGGAATGGGGCTCACTGACGACGCGGACTCGTCGGACGGTCTTCCCCTCGCCTGTAACACGCTTCATGAGGGTCATCCAGGGGGCGAGCCACGCGTAATCGTCCGGCTCGCCCCTCTTCCACCGGCTGTACGGCGTGTCCTCGATGGGAGATCCGTAGTCGTCCCGCAGCTCCAGGTGGAAGGCGTCGCGTTTGAAGCTGTTGAACAGCTCGTCACGCTGGGCGGACGTGATCAGGTCCACGGTGTTCCTCCAACAGGGCCATGATCGAGGACTTGGGGACCTCGATGCACGTCTCATAGTCGGGCATGCGCATCTGACTCAGGGCTTCGGGGTCATGCATTTCCGGGCCTTGCAAGATGCATGTGCCCTGTCCGGTGACGAGCATGATTGGAGCGGCGAAGGTCTTGATCTTGCCGCTTGGGTGTCCGTCCTTCGTCAGATGCTCGAACAGCTCGGGTGGCACCTCGATGATTGTCTGGCCTTCCGGCACGTCGAGCTGTGCGAGCAGGTCGTTGGCGTACACCTTCCAGCCTTGGACGACGTAGCTGTTCTGGTCGCTGGCGTACAGGGTGGGGCTGTCTCCGGGGGTGGAGTTCTTACCAAGGAACCGTAGTCGCATGGTTGCTCTCCCGTCCGCTGTCTTGCGCAGGTTTGCGCGGCATGACGATGCTCGATGAGGCGTTCGACCCCGTCAATCCATGTTCTGCAAACTCGCGCAAACTTCTTGGGGCTTGGCCGTACGCAGACCTACGTTCGTCTTCGTGTCCGAGTGAGGCCACGAAGAGTGACGAGGAGCCACGGATGGATACCCATCAGGTGAAGCGGACGGCATGCATGGTCACGAGGCGCGGTCTCGGACTCAGTCACGTGGCTGATCCCTTGTCGGGCCGCCGCGTCGTCAATCATGCCAACAACGCCTCAGCGATCGAGTGCGATGCCTGCCCGGGAATGCGTCGCGAGCGCGACCTGATGGAGACCAGCCCCCAGATCGCTGCGCCGGGCGAACCACTGGCTCCGGACGCTGCCTTCCGCGTTGGAGCAATGCACAGCCTCTGGGAGACCTGGTGACGACGACTTCTACGTGGCCGCCGAGAACCGGCGACAGGTCTGCCCTCGTGCACGCGTATGCGGAGGTTCTCGGCTGGTCCTTGCGCATCGGCACCGAGCTGACGCAGCCGGGCGAGGTGGACAACGCCTTCGCCCACGACTCCAGCGCTGTCTTGCTGGCCGCCTGCACTAAGTTCGACGCGGTTACCACCCCGCGCAAAGCCGCCACATCTGCGCTGGTCCAGCTCGATCGGAGGAGTACGGCCCTGCCATGCCTCTTGTGCGGCGAGACGGGCACGTTCCTGGTCGCACGCGGCAGCGGAGTACACGTCTCCGCACTCGCTGGCGTCCAGGTCATGGCTGGCGCCGACGCACGGATCACTCTGCCGCCAACGAGCGGGGTCCGCTGGGACACTCCGCCGTGGCACCTCACCGAACGAGCTCCGCTGAAGCTGCCCAGTGCGGTCGTCCTTCTCTCCTGTCTGGAAGAGGCGCTGCGTCTCTACCCGCCCCGCGAGACAGGCATCAGACCGTGATGGCGGTGGCTTCGGCGGTCAGCGTCCAGGAAGTCGGCAACTGACGGAGGGCTCTCCCCGGAGCAGGTCCATCGACGTCACTTCATGGCCGTGTCAACTGACCACCCCTGCGTCTGGTGGGGGAGGGCTGGCCGCCGCCCCTGCTCCAACTGCCAGGAAGGGAGGGGCGGCGGCCACACCAGGCGTGACACGAACCCACTACTCCCTCTTCGGCGCTTTCATCCCGTTCCCCTGCGGAGTCACAAGGCCGCCGAAGAGGGGCTCCACTCGCAAAGCACATTCCGAAGGGATTGAACATGCGTCGGGACCAGCACGTTTCCTCCGTCGGCGGGATGCTGCCGGACAACTCCAGTGCTGTCCTTCGGCGTCCACGACCGCGTCAGCACTTCGCGGGCACTGTGCGCGTGCCGTATATCGCTGCCTGGACGGGAGAAAATGCGCCCCCGGCTGCGATCACGACACGACACGGTCGCGACGGCACGCGGATCGGCTACGCGGACGAATACGGCATCGCCGACCGTCGCCGGGGCGTGCTGTGGATCAGGGTGCCGGTTAAGCACGGGGCTGGCGCGCCACTGCTCGGGCGTGTGCACGCCTTGCGCCAGCGGCAGGCGATGAATCACATGCTGTGTCAGTTCTGCGGCAGACCCACTGATGACCGGCCAGATGGGCGGTATCTCTTCTTGCTGCACGCGGCCAGCGGCAAGTCGATCGCAGATGGGGAGAGGACCGCCACGCCGCCTGTGTGTGATGGCTGTGCCGTTGAGGTGTGGGGCCGTCCTTCCGTGCGGAGGGAGTGTGCAGCGGTGTGGGTGGAGGAGGCCACAGCCTGGGGTGTGGCCGGGATTGTGTACGCGCCAGAAGCCCTCAGGCCGGTGCCCAACGGGGACGGTGAGCCGTTCACGCTCCTGCCGTACGACGACCCGCGGCTGCCTTGGACACTCGCCTGTCGCGAGGTTGTCGCGCTCCACGGCTGCGCGGCCGTGGACCTTGACGATCTGGCGGAGCACACCGCCGCCTGAGCCGCCTATCCCCGTGTCAGCGCACCAATACGTGTCGAAACCGGAAGGGTCATGGTGACCAGGCAACAGCGCCAATCGCCGGGCCGTTTGAGGCTGTCTGCTCGCGAGCGCGAAGCCCTCCAGCTCACAGCGAGCGGTATGACGCCGGCCGAAGCGGCCGCGCAGATGGGCGTGTGTACCTCCAGGGTGAACGACTGCCTGCGGTACGCCTCGGCCAAGCTCCACTCGCCCGAGCGGCCGGGTGCCGTACACCGGGCCTACCTGCTGGGGGAAATCCCCCCGCCTGAGCGCACAAACGACGGTGTGGACCTTGTGCTCAGTACGGGGCAGCGCGAAGTTCTCCGCGGCTTGGCGGGCGGCCAGGATCTGGGATGGATCGCTGCGAACAGCGGGGCGCATGTGGACGTCGTGCGTAGGGATATGCGTGCACTGATGGCGCTGATGGACGCCAGAACCACGATGCATCTTATTCGCCGTGGGTGGGAGCTCGGCCTGCTCGGACCGACACGGAAGGAATTGTCCAGTCCCTCGCCTGTCCGGAGTCCTGGGTGAACTCCGGACGGGACTTGCCGGTCAGTGACTCATGGGCAGTTCGCCATCGGCTCTCAGAGCCTCGCCTCAGCTGCTCATCCATCACGATCGCAGCCGGAGTCTCTTCGGCGACCGTCATTAAGTACGAGCCAGCGTCTTTTAGGAATTCAGCCATGACTGCCAAGTTGGAAGACCTTCCTCGTGTGCCGCGAGGGAAACGGCTTATGGGGAAGGATCGCGAAAGTTTCCGCGAGAGTGTTAGTAACGTCTATGAGAGTGACCCCGACGTGAGTATTCGGGATATAAAAGATGTCACAGGGCGCTCGTTCGGATTTATTCGCAAGATACTCATTGAAGCGGGTGTAGAGCTGCGCTCACGCGGCGGATCGAACCGCAAACCGGGAGCAATGCGATCATAAGGTCGCGTGCACTCCGTGCGCTCGAATGGCTGGCCTGGCGAGGGGAGATGGTGACGATTACTGCTCCGGTTGTGGTGCAGAGCCGAGTCGGTGTGCTCAACAAGGCTTGTGCGATTCTCGCTGTGCTGGAAGAGGAGCCGGCGTGTCTTGGCACGGTGATTTCAGAAACCGGCCTGAAGCGTCCCACGGTGCATCGACTCGTTCTCGCTATGGAGAAGCTGGGCCTGCTTGAGGCCGACCAACAGGGGCGGTTCATTGCCGGTCCGAGGCTGATCGGCCTGGCAATGGCGGCGCAACAGGCGGTCGCTGACCTTGAACTGCGGCAGGAACTCAGTGCACTGCGAGCCACAACCGGCGTACGGTCCGTCCGTCTTGAACGGCGTTGCGGCGATCAGCGGGTCTGCATCGCTGAGGACCATCGAAACAAGTCGTCGGCCAGTGGGCGCAATCGGTCCAGGGCGGTGGCGATGGGGGAAGACCCCGTCTCACGTGTCTTCCTCGCGTGGCAGGGGCTCAGCCAAAGCCACGCAGCGTGGACCGACGCCGCTGCGTGCTCCGGGACACGGTGCCGCGGCTGGGTGCAGGGTGCTACCGACGGGAGCCTGGTTCTGGCGGTGGCAGTGGGAGACGGCGATGGGGACTTGTCCGCTGTCCTGTCGCTGTCCAGCCCCATGCAGAGGACACGCCGCGAAGCCTCGTACGGCCGCGAGGTGATCACGGCCGCGATGGAGGCTGCGGCCCGCATCTCCAGGCGCCTCCGTGTCAAGGAGGCGACCGGTCTGGTCAAGGGGCTGGAGGACCGCGCCCGGGGAGTCGGACCACTGTCTGTCCAATAGACCCCGCTCGGGGCACCGGTCGACACCGGTCCCGGAGCCCCGAGCGGTATCAAAATCCCCCTCTCGCGGCAAATGCACTGAGTGTCAGCAAAGCAGTTACTCACCTCGCCAAATTCCCATCTCGCTCCCGTGGACCAACCTCGGATGGGATAGGGGGGGCGGTTTTCCATAGCAGGTCACTACGAAAGGTGTGGGATGAAGACACGAGGTCGGCCGGACGTACTGGACAACGTTCGGAGCCTTCTGGGAGGAAGAGGTGATGGATCGGACCGATCGCCCCTTCAACGCGATCTTGACCGACGAGCATTGCGGCCATGGTGGCCGTTGACGCGGTAGCCACCTGACCGAATGCCCCGTGCTGCCGCGAACCGGTACGGCCGGGCTGGGCGCTCGGTCCGTGGCAGCCCTCGGCGGCCGCTTCTTGGTGAGGCGAGAGGCGGCCGGGCTCAGCGTCCCTGCCGGCCGGCCACGGCCGCGACTGCACATCCCAGGAGAATCATGCTCACACCTCTCAGTCTCTCCGGTCTCGAGGAGGCGTACCTGTCCTTATTGAGGCTGGTATTCGAGGACCACGATCACCACATCTCTGCCCGTGGAAACGACGCCCATGAGGTGATCGGCGCGAGCTTCCGGTTGTCGGAGCCGCGCCGGCGACTGCCGTTCCTGGCAGCGCGTAAGGTGAACCCGGTCTTTCACTTCGCCGAAGCGCTCTGGTACCTGGCTGGCCGCAGGGACCTGGAGATGATCGGCTACTACGCGCCGTCCATGCGCTCCAGTTCCCGGGACGGCATCCATCTGGGTGGTTCCGCGTACGGTCACACGATCTTCAACCCGGCCGACGGCGACAGGCTGTCGCCCTTTGACCGTGTCCTGGAGCTGCTCCGCGGCGAGCGGGACAGTAAGCGGGGTTACATTCCCGTCTTCGCCGCTGACGAGCTCGCGGTCAGTGACAACCCGGATATGGCGTGCCTGGCCGGGCTGCACTTGATGGTGCGGGACGAGCGACTGCACATGGTCTGCTACATGCGGGCCAACGATCTCGACTGTGGTCTGCTCTCGGACGTCTTCAGTTTCACCATGCTGCAGGAGTTCGCGGCCGTCCAGCTCGGTCTTGAGCTGGGCTCCTACACCCACTTCATCGGCTCGGCCCACATCTGCGACCGCAACGCCGACCGTGTCCACCGAGTCCTTCTGGAAGCCGTCACCCGGTCCGCGCCGATCCAGTTCCCGTTCCCGGCGATGCCATCGAGCACCACCGAAGCGACTGTGGCGCGCGTCCTTGAGCACGAGGAGGCGCTGCGCACGAACAAGGCCCACTACAGTGCGGCACATATCGAGGCATCAGGTCTCGATCCATACTGGCAGCAGGCTCTGGCGCTGTTCGAGGTCTATCGGCAGATCCAGCACGACCACGCGGACACGGTGAACCCCGAGGTGCTCAATGCTCTGGATCCGGGCCTGCGGTGGCTCGTCGGCCACCGCTGGTCGGCCTGCGCTGCCGCCGTGGACGGGGGTGAGGTGTGAGCCGGAAGCCACGGAGCGGCGCCGTGGTCGACGGCATCGACTTCGACTGCTGGGCGGTCATCCTGTGCAAGCCGGACTGCGTAGAACGCGGCCTGGTCCCGCGCGTGCTCGACATGATCCGCGCCTCTGGCGTCACCGCCACGGACCTCATGGACCTTGTGGCGCAGCCATGGCAGGCCCACGTCGTGTACCGCGATCTGCTCGCAGACGCCGAGCGTGCCCCCCGTGATCTGCCGACCTACCTCGACGAGGCGTTCGCCCACCGCCTGGTGTCCGTGGCACTCGCCCACGGTGAGCCCGGTATCCACGCCCGGCTGCGGCAACTCGTCGGGCGCACCGACCCCGCGATGGCCGTGGCCGGGACGATCCGCGGCGACCTCGGAAACGACAGTCTGGCCGCGGCGCTCGCCGAGCGGCGCCTGGTCCGCAACCTAGTGCATACCAGTGACGATCCGTGCGCCGCGCGCCGCGACTTCGCCACCTGGTACAGGGACGGCCACCGCCCCGCCGATCCCGACTTCGAGCGGTGCTCGGTCATCCTGTGCAAGCCCGACGCGGTCGAGCGCGGCCTGGTGGACGCCGTCCTGGACCGGATCGGCGCAGCCCAGGTCGCGGTGTCGGGTCGGCTTGACCTGACCGTCCAGGCGTGGCAGGCGCACGTCCACTACTGGGACCTGCTGGTGGACGCCGACTGGTTCCCGGGCCGCGACATCCCCGCCTGCCTGGACGCGGAGTACGCCAACCGCCTCGTCACGGTGGCACTGGCCCACGGAGAGCCGGGCGTGCACCACCGCCTTCGTCAGCTCTTGGGGCACTTCGACCCCACTCGGGCCGCGCCCGGCACCATTCGCGGTGACCTCGGGGAGGACAGTCTGAGCGTCGCGCTCGCCGAGCGGCGCCTGGTCCGCAACCTCGTGCACACCAGTGACGACCCGGACGCCGCGCGCCGCGACTTCGGCACCTGGTACGGCGCCCATCGCCGCGCCCTGCTTTCCTCACTGAGCCCCCCGCGCCAGCACAGGTCTGTCGACACCTGACGCCATTCCCTCGAACTGGAGGCATCATGAGCGAGCCGTACCAGCAGCGCCCCTTACCGATCCTCCCCGCGGAAAAGATCGGGGGGCTGAAGCCCGCCCTGGCGGACGTGATCGAGTACCGCAAGTCCGGGCTCTCGCTGAACTGGATCATCGGCTGCCCGCTGGACTGCGGATACTGCATCCGGCACACCTTCGACAACTTCGAGATGAAGGTCCCCCGCCGACTGATGAGCGACGAGGCGGCGGTCACCGCGCTCGTGGAGCATCCGTACTTCCGGCCGCACACCACGCCTCTCCAGCTCCTGAACCGAGCGACCGACCCCATGCTGCCGGCCGTCAAGCCGCACCTGTTCACCGTGCTGCGGCACCTGGACGATCGGGGCCTGACCAACCATGTCCTGGTCATCACCCGCTGGCGCGTTGGCGCGGAGGACTGCGCGGTCCTCAACAGCTTCGAGAACCTGCGCCTGACCGTGCTGGTCACCCATTCGGGCATCGACCACGAGGCCATCGAGCCGATGGACTCTCAGATCGCCGCCGAGAGCCTGCGCACCCTCTACGAGCACGCCGAACGGTACCGCGCCGTCCTGTACTGGCGGCCGATCGTCCCCGGTCTCAACGACTCCGACGCCCATCTGGAGCGGGCGCGCGAGCTGTCCCGGCACGCGCACGCCACTGTCTTCACCGGCCTGTTTTACCGCCAGGAGATCGCCGCCTACTACCAGGCGCACGGGCTGCCCGTGCCGTACGAGGACACCGCCCGGCGCAAGATCCTCCCCGAGGCGGCCGAGCGGCGGGTGCTCGATGCCTTCCGCACCCCCGCCGACGTCTCCGCCCCCTGGGGTGCGCTGTTCCGTAAGACGAGCTGTGGCGTGGCCTACGCCCATGGAGAGGCCGACTACAACGGCCACTACGGCATCTGGGAACTATGCGATATCTGCCCGCAGAAGCAGGTCGCGTTGTGCGACTCGGCCTGGCGCAAGCCTGACTTCACGGATGTCACTGAAAGCGCCCGAGCCCTTGGCGCGACGGGGCCCGTTGAGATCACTGACCGGGCCATCATCGTCGAGGGTCTGGACGAGCCGCCGCGCTACTACCTCCAGCACGGCTACGGCTACCAGTGCCACGACCGCGAGAAGCCTCACCACTACCGCCAGCACGGCCGTGCCCCCATCGGCTGGCCGGCGGAGAACGGAACACCCGCACCATGAACTTCGCCACCTGGCCCGCCCTGTTCGTCGTGGACGTCGAAGGCAACGGTGCCAACCCGCCCGACCTGGTCGAGGTGGCCGCCCTACCCGTGCGCGACGGCGAGCCGGACACCAGCACAGCCGGAGCGTGGCTCATCCGCCCACCCCGGCCCGTCACCCCCCGCGCCGCCAGCATCCACCGGCTGACCAACGGACTTCTGGCGCAATCCCCTACGTGGAGGGAGATCGCCGAGCAGGTCCACGGGCTCCTGGGCAAGGCATGGATCTGCGCCCACAACGCACACACGGACTACCGAGTGCTCAAGGCGCACCTGCCGAACTGGGAACCGGCCGGAGTGCTCGACACACTCCGCCTGGCCAAGGCCACGTACAAGGAGCTGCCCGGCTACAGCCTTGACGCCCTGATCAAACACACCGCGCCGGACCTCACGGCCGCTCCCGCCCAGCGACACCGTGCCACCTACGACGCCTACGCCACGGCACAGCTCCTCATCAGCATGGCCCGCCACTACGACAGCTGGGACCAGCTCGTCGCCGCGGCCGTGCCGCCCGGCCTGCCAGGCGCCCCGGAACCAGAAAAGGACCCCACTCTGTGGTGACCCACCAACCACCCATCCGCATCGGCGTGCTCGGCACCCACTCCACCGGCAAGACGACCCTGCTCAAGCGGATCCAGATGGAATTGCGCGGCCACGGGCTCACGGTGGCCCGCACCGGCCGACTCGCCAAACGCGCCGCGGCCATCGGCCTGCCGAAAATGCAGCACCACACCGCTGCCTCCACCGAGTGGATCATCACGCAGGGCATCGCCGACGACATCGCCGCCGCAGCACAAGGCGCCGCCGTCGTCCTTGTCGACCGCGCCTCCTTCGACGCCCTCGCGTACTACCACGCGGCCCTTGAGCACCGCAGCGAGCACGCTCACCGGCTGGAGAGGGAACGCCTGCGGCTCCTTGCCTCGACGCAGGCACCGAAGTACGACCTCCTCCTGGCGACCGTGCTGGACCCGGACGCACCCGTCGACCAGAGCCACGACTACGACCACCGCTACCGCCTCCTGGTCGACCGCCACGTCCACGGCCTTTTGGCAGACGACGGGAACCCGCACCAGCGCGTCACCAGCGACCACGAAAGTCAGACCCGCGCCATCGAACGCGCCCTTCAGCTCTGCCTCCAGGAGGCCGCGATATGACCATCACGCTGCCCGCAGGCACCATCACCATCGCCGGGAAGACCGTCTCCCGGCTCGGCTTCGGCACGATGCGCCTGACCGGCCCCGGCATCTGGGGCGACCCAGCCGATCGCGCCACCGCGCTCACCGTGCTCCGCCAAGCCGTCCACACCTACGGCATCACCCACATCGACACCGCAGACGCCTACGGTCCCCACACCGTCGAACACCTCATCCGCGATGCCTTACACCCGTACCCCGAGCGCGTACTGATCGCGACCAAAGTGGGCCTGGCCCGTCCCGCCCCGGACACCTGGGTCCCGCATGGCCACCCCGTCTACCTGCGCGCATGCGTCGAGGCGAGCCTACGGCGACTGGGCATGGACCGGCTCGAACTCTGCTACCTCCACCGCATCGACCCCGACGTGCCCCTCCCGGACCAGATCGGCACACTCCAAGCCCTGAAAGACGAGGGCAAGATCGGGCACATCGGCCTGTCGAAGGTCACACCCGAGCAGATCCGCACAGTCACCAATGACATCACCGTCGCCGCCGTGCAGAACGTCCTCAACATGAGCGGGGACCGGCACGACACCGCACTCGAACTCTGCCGCGACCTCTCCATCCCTTATGTGCCGTACCGGCCCCTCGACGCTGGCACTCTCGCACGGCAGAGGCATATCGACGAAGGTCTCAACTGGCTGCTTCGCCTCGGGAACCACGTCGCACCCATCCCCGGCACCAGCTCTCCGGAACACCTCCGCCAACTCGTCACCGTCGTGACGGGCGGGCAGTTATGACGCGAACACCCACGCCGGCCACCGCGAATCCGGCTGACCGCCAGTGGCACATGCGGAAGGTAGCTCCCCACGAGAACTGGCGGCCACCGCTGGTAAGAGCGTCTTTGCTCGTGCCCGTCGAGACCAGCCACTTACTCGTCGCCAGGCTGCGCGATGACCTGCTCGTGCCGTGCGGCCCTGCTCACAGCGGGCAGGCACCGGAGCAGGCCGCCTCAAATGTCCTCCTGGGAGCGCCGAGCGGTATACCTGTCCTTCGGT
This sequence comes from Streptomyces lacaronensis, assembly GCF_047337785.1. Classification (NCBI taxonomy): domain Bacteria; kingdom Bacillati; phylum Actinomycetota; class Actinomycetes; order Kitasatosporales; family Streptomycetaceae; genus Streptomyces; species Streptomyces lacaronensis. The sequence goes on along the minus strand of NZ_JBLHDK010000003.1, from coordinate 9,414 downwards.
GGGTCCGTTGACTGGGTTCAGATGCAGCGCTTGAGGGCGTGCCGGAGATGGGGCGTCCGGCACGCCGGGGTTAGGCGGTGGCCGAAGTCGAGGGGCCCAAGGCGACGATGTATGGGATGCATACAAGGGCCGCAAGGATGATCATCAGGGTCGCTCGACGAAAGCCGGTCGGTGGCACGTGCACCTCTCCTCGGATCCATGGATGGATATGCCACAGGCTGGATGCGGCAGCCTGTGGCTGCACTTGGCCCACCTAGTTGATCATGGAATGAGGGTCTCCCGCAAATCACACGATAGGTTGTGCATCAACTGCCCTTTTTTGCCTCACAGGTATCCTGGCCAGCATGTTCGGGCGGCGGTGACGGCTGACACCCCGTGCGGGGCGCTTACGTTCCGTCGGAGAGGCTGTGCCTTTGTCGTGTGCTGGCCAGTGCCGCGAGGGTTTCGGTCTCTTCGGACGGGGCGTTGAGTTGCTGGCTGAGAGCGAGGCTGGCTGTCAGGTGGGCGCGGGCCTGGGTGAGTCGTCCGGTGGAGTGTTCGGCTTCGCCTAGTGCCCGGAGGGCCTGGCATTCCTCGAGGGCTGCGTGAATCGTGCGGGCTATGGTGAGTGCGGCGGTGTGGTGGGGGAGGGCTTGCTCGCTGTGGCCGGTGGCGTGGAGGGCGCGCCCGAGGCCGTTGCGGGCGATGGCCTCACTGCGGCGGTCGCCGATGCTGCAAAGCACGGGCAGGGCACTGTTGTATAACTCAAGGGCTTCGTGCGGCTTGCCGTGTGCGCGCAGGGTGTCCGCCAGGTTCATCTGGAGCATGGCGTGCTGGCTTGTGCTGCCCAGGCTTTGTGCGATCTTGATCGATTGACGGTAGGCGCTGATGGCGTTGTCCAGACGGCCAGCTTCCTTGTATAGCTCAGCGAGGTTGTTGAGCGCGATGAATTGACCTCGCCGATCGTCGACATCACGGAATCGGGCCAGGCCTTCGAGGAAGAATTTGAGTGCGTCCTTGTGCCGCTCGAGGCGGAGACTGAGCATGCCCAGAAGATTGAAGCTCCTGCCCTGCTGAAGCCGGTCGGTCTTTTGTAACCGGATGTGCAGAGCGCGCTGCTGTTGGTGAAACGCTTCCGTGTGCCGGGCGGTGTGCCAGAAGGAGATGGATAGCTGGTGGAGGGCTTCGGCTTCGAGGTCTTCGTCGTGCGCTTTCCGGGCCAGCTCCAGGGCTTTTTGGGCGCTGTGGATCGCCTCTTGGTAGCTGCCGGCGTTGGCACAGATACCGCTGAGGTCGATCAAGGCCCGGCCGTGCGCCTGTTGATCGCTGGTGTTCTGCCAGTGGGCAACCGTTGCTCTCAGGATTGGAACTGCTGTACGCAGATAGCCCTCGCTGCCCAGAAAGCCGGCCAGCGTGTGGGCCAGCAGGGCGAGTTGGTGCGATGAGCCGTGGGTGCGGGTGTACTCCAAGGCGGCCAGGAGGTTCGGCCCCTCGGTGGTGAACCACTGGTGAGGGTCGGCCGCATGCCGTGCTGGTGCGGTAGGGGGATCGGGCAGGGGGATGCGCAGGCGGTGAGGGTAGGCGCGGCGGTCTGCCTGGTCGGCGCTGTGCAGATAGTGGTCGAGGAGGCGCTGGAGAGCGTGCTGGTTGTCGGCCTGCGCATCGCCCCCGGCCAGGGTGGAGGCATATTCGCGCAGGAGGTCATGGAGCCGGTAACGATGCGGAGCGGGCTCCGAGATCAAATTGGCGGAGAGGAAATCCTCTAAGGCGCGCTCCGTCTCTCCGAGTGAGAGGTTGGTAAGCGCCGCGGTGGCTTCGGGGCTGAACTCGGTGCCAATGTGTAGACCGATGCGGCGGAAAACCATTTGCTGTGCAGGGGGGAGCGTACGGTAGGAGATGTCGAACGCTTGTGCCATCGCGTAATGACTGTCTCGGAGTTCAGGCAGCCGTCCACTCGCGAGGCTGAAGCGCCCCACGAAGTCGGAAATGCTCCAGGAAGGACGGGCGAGTAGGCGTCTGGTGGTAATGGCCAGAGCGAGGGGGAGGTCTCCGCACAGTCGGGCCAGCGTGGCTGCTTCCGCCGTACTGGGGACTCGCTCTTCCCCCAGTATGCGTTGGAGCAGTGCGACGGAATCCGCGCGGGTCAGCGCGCCCAGTGCGACATGGCGGGCACCAGGGAGACTTGTCAGCTGCTGGCGGCTGGTGACGATGATTGCGGCGGCAGAGTCACCGGGCAGTATGGGGGTGATCTGCTCGGCGTCGGCGGCATCGTCCAGAAGGGCTATGAAGCGGCGGCTGCGGGCTGTGGTGCGCCACAGCGCGACCAGTCCGGGGAGGTCTTGGGGGAGCGTGGCTGAAGGCGCGCTGAGGAGACGTAGGAGTTTTTCGAGCGCTTCGGCGGAAGTCAGGGGAGGCTGGAAGGGAGCGTGGCCGCGCAAGTCTACGAACAGTTGTCCGTCGGGGAAATGATCGCGCATCTGATGTGCGGCATGAATAGCCAGAGCGGTCTTTCCGGAGCCGGGCATTCCGGTGACTGCGGCTGCGGTCACCGGCCCCGTGCTCGTCCCTGTCGTGTTGGTCAATGCGCCGATCAGCTGGTCCATTTCAGCCTGCCGCCCTACCCAGGGCACGTCGGGAGGAAGGGTGTCGGGGGCGGGCGCGAGGGTGCTGCCGTGGGAAGTGGTTGTGCGGGGCAGCAATGCGGTGACTGGTGTGCGGGCCAGGACGCCGCGGTGGATGTGCACGAACTCCTCGCTTGGGTCGGTGCCTGACTCCCGCAGCAGGTGAAGCCGTGTGCGTTGCAGTAAGCGTGCCGCGGCATCGGTTCGGCCGCTTCCGTGGAGCGCGAGGGCAAGCCGCCCGATGAGGGCTTCGTCTGTCGGGTTTCGCTCAGCAAGGGGTTGCAGGCCGACGACAGCTTCAGCGTAGTGTTCGAGCCTCAGCGCGATGTCGGCGCGTAGCAGCGCGGTGGCCAGATTCCTTTCTTCGACGAGGCTGCGCAGGTGAGCGGCCCAGGCGCCGGGCAAGCCGGCCAGAGGCTCCCCGCCCCATAATCGAACGGCTTCCTGTAATGCGTCCAGCGCTTCACGATTGCTGCCGCTGTCGGCCAGCCAGCGGCCCTGGTCGAGCAGGGTGAGATAGCGGCGCAGGTCCACGGTGTCCGGGTCCACCTGAAGCCTGTAGGTGTGCGTGCGACTGATCACGGCGGGAGCATGCGGACCGGCGAGCGCGGACAGCGCCTTGCGGATGCGGGAGATGTGCGCATACAGGGCTTCACGCGGTTTGGCCGGGGGATGCTCGTCCCAGACCCGGTGGACGAGCGTGTCCATGCTTACTGCCCTATCGGCGTCCCATGCCAGTGCGGCAAGAGTCAGTCCCTCCTTGGGCGTTCCGGCCGGGCTGTGATCTTCTCCTGCTCGCAATCCGACTGCGCCCAGCAGCTGTATGCGAAGGTCCACCAGCGACCTCCCGCTGATAGGGCACTTCTCCCATGTGAGAATGACACGGAGTGATGGTCATGGCCATGACTGGATAACGGGAGGTCCGAAATTGCCCTGATGGTGAACGGCTGAGCGGGGCTTCACTCGCAGGGAAAGCAGTGACCGGGGAGTGGCTGTATGTGAACTCCGCTGCGTGCAGCCTGACCGGCATGATGGGTAGGCCAGGTCGAGGGGGAGACGCGTGAGGGAAACAGAGTTCGCCACGGAGCTGTTATCGGCCATGATTTCTAGCAGGCCTCTGCACAGTTCACCAGCGGGACGAGCCCTGCGTACCCTCGTGAGTGCAAGGTCCGATCCTCGCGGGACGCTTGTCCGGCAGTGGGAGGAAGCCTCCCGTGCCGAAGACCCCCTCCCCATGCTCCTGCAACTGTCGAGCTCCCTGGCTCGGTACGCGGCCACCGACCCCACGTGGCAAGCCGATTTGGAGATCTGGCTGCGACAACATCACTTATCACCGACGGAGGAGACGCACAACAGCATCGGCGGATCCGCCCACCTGCACGGTCCGACCCTCCAGGCAGGCGCGATCCACGGAGGCGTGCACTTCCACCACACCGGCCATCCCGCCTCCCAGCCCGCGCAAGTGGTGCCCCGGCAACTGCGCTCGGTCCCCGCACATTTCACCAACCGCCGTAAGGAACTGAGCGCCTTGCACGGCATCGCCGGATCCCGGCAGAAGACGGGAGCACCGGCACTGGCGGTAATCTGCGGCCCGGGCGGGGTGGGGAAGACCGCGCTGGCGTTGCGCTGGCTGCACGAGGTGGCGGACCAGTATCCCGACGGCCAGCTGTACGCTGACCTGGCAGCAGACTCCTTTGGGGAACCGGTGCTGACCGGCTCGATCTTGGGGGGATTCCTGCGAGCTATGGGCATCCCAGGGCAGCAGATACCGGCCGAAGCCGACGAGGCTGCCGGTCTGTTCCGCTCCACCACCGCTGGCCGGCGCATCGCCATCCTGATGGACAACGCTGTCTCCGCCGCCCAGGTGAGAGCGTTGCTGCCTTCCGCACCGCTGAGCACGGTGGTGGTGACCAGCCGGTGGCGCCTGGGCGGCCTGACCATGGACGGCGCCACCTATCTCCCCCTGGCCCCCATGCGCGGGAAAGCAGGCAGAGAACTGCTGAAGCGAACCATCGGGGAACAACGGGTCGCAGCAGAAGCGGACGCGGCAGCGGGCCTGGTGTGCTTATGCGCAGGACTGCCCATCGCGTTATCCATCGCAGGCGCCCGCCTGGTGATGCGCCCTGAATGGCCCATCGCCCGAGTCGTACGGGAGCTGTCGGACGAACAGCGCAGGCTGAAGGCGCTGTCGGTGGAGGAAGCAACGGTCATGAGCGTCTTCGACCTCTCCTACGACGGGCTGCCCCCCAACGCGGCCCGCGTCTACAGACTGCTGGGCCTTCACCCGGGTCCGGACATCTCCCTCGAAGCGGCCGCCGCAGCAGTGCACCTGCCGGTCGACGACACCGCCGCATTGATGGAAAGCCTCGTCGATGCGAGCATCTTGGAGACTGGCGAAGACGACCGGTACCGCTTTCACGACCTGATCCGCCTCCACGCCCGGCAGCGCGCCGAGGTTGAGGACAGCAGCAGCGACCGTAGCGAGGTCATCCATCGGCTCCTGGAGTTCTACGTCTCCTTCACCACAGCCGCCGACCGGCTCGTGACGCCACTGGACTGGCACTTGCGTCCCGCCCATCCGCTCCAGGACAGGCCGTCCGCCTTTGCAACGCGCCGCGAGGCGCTCGAGGCGCTGGAGAGAGAACTGCCGAACCTGATGGCGGTGATGCGAGCCGGCTACGAGCACGGGTGCGACACCCTGGTATGGCAGCTGGCCGAGGCCATGTGGTCAATGTTTCTCCACCGCAAGCACTTCCCGGACTGGATGGCCGCCTATCAACTCGGCATCGAGGCCACGACCCGCTGCGCCGACCCCGCCGCCCGGTCCCGCATGCACCATCACCTGGGTTTCGCCTTCCACAACCTCAGCCGGGCCGAAGAGGCTCTCCAGCAGGGCTTCGCCTCGCTCACGGCGGCGCGCGAAGCAGGACACGAACTTGCTCAAGCAGAAGCCCTCGGGCTGGTAGGGATGGCATACCGTTCCCAGGGGCGCTTCGATGAGGCCATCGAGGCGCAGCAACAAGCGATCGCACTCGACTACAGGGCTGGCCGGGTGCGGTCAGAAGCCCTCGGCCGGCGCAGGCTCGGCCAAGCCCTATGTGCCGCAGGAAGGATCGAGGAAGCGATTGACCAACTCACCCAGGGCCGCAACCTGGCTGCCTCGCTGCCTGACAACCTTGTCAAAGCAATGACCACAGTCTGGCTCGCGGACGCACTCACCCGCGCCGGCCGCCCTAGGGAAGCGGTTTCGATGGCACAGGAAGCCTGGTCAACTCTCGCCGAATCCGGCTCCAGCCAGTACCGGGCTCAAGCCCTGATGGTGTGGGGTGAAGCCGCCGAAGAACTGCAGGACCTGGTGACCGCCCGTGACCGTCTCCGACAATCACGGGCTTTCTACCTGGAGGCCGGTGTGCCGAATCTGGACCGCATCAACGACGCGCTCAACAGGGTCCAAGCACAGCTCGACGACGGCTTTGGCCACTCACCCCCGTGACGGAGTCCGGACCGCCAACCGGAGAGGTCGGACGAGCTGAGCTAGCCGGTACCCGGCAGTCAGCCAAGGATGAACGCACACCCCGCACATTGGCACGCGCTCGGGCTCGTGGTGTACGAGAACCCGTTCCGCGCGCGTGCGGAACACCGTCCCGGATCCGTGCGCCGGCACCGTGACAAGAGCGCATCCGGGAGCGTCGGCTAACCGGGCCTCGGCCACCGCGACAGCGCAACTGGCCGTCGCCCGGGGAAAGCCGGTCACCACATCGGCAATCTGCCTCCACCGTGGCGCAGCTCCTTCAGCGACCACCAGAAACCGGTCAGCGACCATACACAGGCACTCATGCCGCGACTTCATGCCCGCGCTCCAGACCCACACTCCGACACCCGCGTCACCCCGGCTGTGCTGCCGACAGCAGCTGACCCCCAAGCCCCTGGCGTCACAGTGGACCATCAGATGAGCGATGAGCGCGTGTTGGCACTTCATGTCATTCATGCCCCCTCCGCAAGGTCGATGCGCTCATCGCTGCCGATGGGAGTGGGCAGAGGCACCGGAGCGACGGTGAGCGTCCGGTCCGGCTCGGGCAGATCCAGCAAGCGGTACATGGTGCGCCTCAGGATCTGTGCGGCCTGCCCCGGTCGGGAGGTGATCATCCCGGCTACGTACCTCTGCTGGATCCGAGAGCGCCTGTGCATGGCCGCACGCAGCTGTCCTGAAAGAGGCCTGTCCAGCCGCAGCCGAACAGCTTCGCGACCCACCATCTCCGCCAGACTGCCCAGGCGTAGAAAACACTCCTGCACCGGAGGCGCCAGCACTACCGGAGCACCGATCGCCGCACCGTAACTGGTCACCGACCCGTGATCCCCGATGACCACATCAGCGGCAACCAACGCGGCCCGCCACCCCTCCTGCGGCGGTAACAACAACAAACCCGCACGCAGACAGTCCACCAACCACGCCCGCACCTGCCAGGCTCCGTGAACCCCCCAGATGTTGGGATGCAAGACCGCCGCCACCCGATACTTCTCCGGCGGCAACTCGACCAGCAGCCGGTCCAGCAGATCCGGATGACTTCCCCAGGCAGACTCCGGCTGCCAAGTCGATGTCACCACCACCAGCCTCTGGCCCGCACGCACGTCCAAGGCCTGCCGATAGTGCTCACGCAGCGGCACACTTGCTACCAACCGATCGAAACACACATCACCCGTCACCACCGCCACCGGTAGCGCCTCAGGGCACGACTCACGCAGCACCGCGAGCTCATCGTCATGAGTGAGTGACAGCGCGGTCGGCAGCAGCCGTCCACGATGCATCAGTGTTCCGCGATCCAGACCGTGCGTCGGAAGCGCCTGCAAACCGGCACTTCGTGCACGCAGCCGGGACGGCATCACACCAGCTCCATGCGGCAGCAGCATCACCTTCCCGTGCAACTGCTCCACTGCGACCTCACTGGCAGCCAGCACCAGATCGAACTCACACTGAACGGCCTGCTGCCACGGCAGAAGAAAGCCCCCCTGCGCCCGCACGAACTCTTCCGCGCCATGGCACACCGCGCCATTCGACACGGGTGCGACGGTGAACATCACACAAACACGGTGATCCGCTCCCAACAGCGCGAGAACGTCCATCAGCCGAATACCGGCAACCATAAACGGCACGACCACCAGAACGGTTCGGCACCCCGTACGAAGCACTCGGCTGTGCGCGCCTAAGCCAACAGGACCATTCAGCCATAAAGCCCCTGACATCACAGACCACCGCCCACACCATGAGTGGACGTAATGTCCCCGAATACAGGGGACGGGGCGTCAACCAGGCGGTGCACACGCGCCACCGCGGACAGGAGAACCAACGCGCCCCCGCGCCCCCGCGTGGATATCCACTGGCTTCGGCCGTCCGATGCAGACCTTGAACGCCTGCGCATTGCAAACACGACATCCCCCTGAGCGTCGACTACCTCTCGAGGGGAGTTCCCGCACCTGTCCGCCAGATTGCTTGCATAGGCCTTGCGGAAACCTTGCCGCCGATATGGCATGCCGCTGAGCGGCTTGTTGGCGCTCGCATCTCACATGCCGTTGTCGGGTTGATCACATGGCGTACGGCGACCCTAGCGCGAGTTCGTCCAGGTTTTTGTTGCTCTCTTCGAGATGCGCATACGGGAGAACGGAATCTCCCCGCCGCGCTGGTGTCCGTTCCCCCGACCTCTGGAAGCGTGCTGTGGAGGCGTTGGTGAACGAGGAGTCCATTGCGTAGCTGGCCCGCTGCGGCTTCTTCGGCGTCCGGTGGGGTGTTCATGTGCAGTGTGTCGCTTGTCGAGCGTTCGCGAGCAGTTCCTCGCGGGCGGCGGGTTCGGACATTGGGGGTCGGGTGGACCACTGGCCGCGTAGTTCCTGCACGATGCGGGTGACTTCCTCGGCCTGGGCGAGCAGCCTGTCGTTGAGTGTCTCGACAGCGCCGCCGGTGTCGGGTCCGGTGACGAGGACTGGGCCGTAGAGGAGGTAGGGCAGGTTCAGCCCACGCCAGGCACAGGCGAGTGCCCAGGCTGCTGGGTTCACCGGTAGCCGCCTCCCGGCTCCGTTGCCGTGGACGTGCAGGAGTGCTTGCCGGTGGTAGACGGCCCGGTCCGTGGTGCCTCCGATCAGGCTGCGGATCATGTGGTGTTGCGTGGCCTGATCTGTTGGGAGGGCGAGGCGTAAGGAGGTGGCGTCGGGGTTGATGCGTAGTGCGCGCACGTTCGCCGGGTACCGGTCAGGCTGCATCGGGTCTGTGTCAGTTTGGTGTCGCTTGTGCTGGTCAGCGCCACGCCAAGGACCGGCGGGAGTGGGAGCCTGATGAGCCTTCCCTGGATGCTGGGCATCATCTCGCCCTGTCTGGTCGGTCACAGCACCTCCGGGTGGAATGGGGTGTGCGCGGAGGATTCCGTGCTGGATTGATCTTCTGTATCTCGCACCTGGCCTGATGCGTGAGGGAGCTGCATGACGGCACCGGTCAGCCGGAGGAGCGCAGCCGGCGCCGTTTTTGGAAGTCGGGGAGGAGGTGCTCCAGATCGGTGAGTTCCCATGGCAGGCCGCCGTTGTTGCGCTTGATGCCGCGGTCGGCGAGTAGTTTCTTCAGTTCTTCTGCGGTCGGCTCGTGGCCGTGGCTGTCGGCGTGTTCGGCCCAGGTCTCGTAGCAGGGGTATGAAGCGATGTAGCGGCGCAGGGTGCTGGGGCTGATGGCTTTGCCGTTCCTGCCGGTCACTCCACCGTCATAGAGCCACTGGGCGAGCTGGTCTCCGTTGGGCGGTGCACCGTGCTTTTCGCGGTAGGCGCGCCAGGCGGC